>NZ_JAJOMB010000025.1 GCF_021129305.1 Kineosporia babensis
CCTTATGTAGGGGGATTCTTTGTGGCCGATCCGGACCAGCGTTACTTCTTTGTCAGTCAGAATGCCGCTGGCTGGGCCGGCGCCCTGCGTGAGGCTAAGGCAAGCCTGGGCGACGGGGGTGGATTCCTGACCTGTGAGGGCAGTTTCACGCAGTACGCAGTGGGCGAGTACTTCCAGGACGTCGAGGGTCGCTTCCCGATTCAGGAGCTGGTGGAGTGCCTGGAGGATCGCGAGACCCCAGGGCCGGTCTGGTTCGCGGACCTGACCCCGCAGCAGCGCCCTCATCCGCATGCCCAGCTGGCCTTGGCCTATCCGGCGGCCACGGAGCTCGGCTACGCGCTCACCTTCGTGCTCGTCACGACCAGCCTTCGCTACATCGCGACGTTGGTGCCGACGGAGTAGGGGTCAGGTCCTGAGTAGTCCGCGGACGACGTCGGCCGGGTCGGTGCGGGATGTGTCCTTCGCCTCTGGCCGGCGGCGGCCCGGTACATCGCGGTAATCGGTCTGCAACAATGCCCATGTTCACTGATCGGAAACAAGGGTTCCTGTCGGTGGATGAGTGGGACGGAGAAGCAGATGACAGAGGCGGTTGGTGGGCCGGTGAGCCCAAGCCTGGTCGAGCTGTGCGAGCGGACCGGTACCACGTTCGTCCTCGCCCTGTTCGTGGACCTGAACGGCAAGCCGTGCGCCAAGCTGGTGCCGGCCCGGGCGGTGGACGTCCTGGAGCGCGACGGGGTGGGATTCGCCGGGTACGCGGTCGGCGCGATCGGGCAGGAGCCGAAAGACCCGGATCTGATGGCAGTTCCGGACGTCTCCTCGTTCACTCCGGTGCCGTTCGTGCGCGAAGGCCTGGCGATCGTCCATTGTGACCCGCACGTGAACGGCAGGCCCTGGCCCTTCGCGCCGCGGGTGATCCTGAAGTCGCTCGTCCAGCGGGTCGCCGATGCCGGGTTCGAACCGCACGTGGGCGCCGAGGTGGAGTACTTCCTGCTGCGCAAGGACGGCGCGGACCTGGTGCCGGCCGATGCCCAGGACACGGCCGCGCAGCCTTGTTACGACGCGCGCGGGGTGACCCGGATGTACGAGCACCTGGCCGCGATCAGCGATGCGATGAACGCGCTGGGCTGGGGCAACTACGCGAACGACCACGAGGACGGCAACGGCCAGTTCGAGCAGAACTTCGACTACGCGGACGCGCTGACCACGGCCGACCGGGTGATCACCCTGCGGTACCTGCTGTCGGTGCTGGCCTCGGAGAAGGGCATGATTGCGACGTTCATGCCCAAGCCGTTCGCGGACAAGACCGGCACCGGCCTGCACCTGCATCTGTCGCTGACCAGCGGCGGCAGCACGGTCTTCCCGGCCGACGACGCAGCGAAAGACGCTCAAGGTCTGGGGCTTTCCCCGACCGCCTACTCGTTCGTGGCGGGCATCCTGGAGCACGCGTGTGCGCTGCAGGCGGTGATCGCGCCGACGGTGAACTCCTACAAACGGACCCGGGCGACGTCTACCGCCTCGGGTGCCTCCTGGGCGCCGAACCGGCCTACCTACGGCGGTAACGACCGTACTCACTACGTCCGGGTTCCTGACGAGCAGCGGATCGAACTGCGGGGTGCGGACGGTTCGGCCAACCCCTATCTGGCGGTGGCGGCGGCGCTCGCGGCTGGGCTGGACGGGATCAAGCGCAACCTGTCGCTCGGGGCCGTGGGTACGGGCCCGGATCTGGGGACGCTGCCGTTGACCCTGCTGCACGCGGTGGACGAGTTCCGGGCGGATCCGGTGATCACCGGGGCGCTGGACACCGTCGGGGACGGGGTTTCCGAGTACTTCGCCGAGCTGAAGACCAGGGAGTTCTTCGAGTGGCACTCCGCGGTCGGGCCCTGGGAGCACGAGCGCTATCTGACGGCCTTCTGAAACTGGACTGACAAGCGTCCATTGGTTTTGAGATCAGTGACAAGGAGGTAGATCCGGATGTGCGGAATCGTGGGGTTGCACCTGCGCGACGCCGCCCTGTACCCCAGGCTCGGGGAGCTGCTGACCGGCATGCTCTGCGAGATGGAAGACAGGGGGCAGGATTCGGCCGGGGTAGCGGTGTACGGCGACCGTGAGTGGTCTCCGGAGGGGCACAGTTCCGTCTCCTTGCTGGAAGTAGCAGAGGACGTAGCGGGGCTGGCTGACGCGGTCAGCGTCTCGTTGGGTTCTCCGGTCGCCGGTCAGCGGCTGGGCGACACCACCGTGCTGACGGCTGCGTCGGGTGATCTCCTGGAGGCGGTGCGCGCGGTCAGGCCGGACGTTCTGGTCGCGGGGTTCGGTTCCGACGTGACCGTGCTGAAGGGCGTGGGACATCCGCGAGCGCTGGCCGCCTCCTGGGGGCTTGCGAAGGCTCAGGGGTGGCAGGGTGTGGGGCACACGCGGATGGCTACCGAGTCCGCGGTCACCCCCTCGGGTGCGCATCCGTATGCCGTGGGGCCGGATCAGTGTCTGGTGCACAACGGTTCGTTCGCCAATCACGCCACGATCCGCCGGGATCTGCGGGCGGCGGGGGTGCGGTTCGACAGTGAGAACGACACCGAGGTGGGGGCCCGGTTCGTGGCGCATCAGCTGGAGCAGGGGCGCGATGTGGAGACGGCGCTGAAGGAGCTGTGCTCGACCTTCGACGGTTTCTACACGTTGCTGGTCTCGAACTCCGACAGCTTCGCGGTGGTGCGGGACGCGATTGCCTGTAAGCCGGCGGTGATCGCCGAGACGGATGCGTGGGTGGCGATGGCCAGTGAGTATCGCGCCCTGTCGGATCTTCCCGGGGTGGAGCACGCGCGGATCTGGGAGCCCGAGCCTGAGGTGGTGTACGCATGGACCAGGTGATCTTCGACCTGACGCAGATGCCGTTGCGTGAGGTGAACGCGGCGTTGCACGCCCCCGGTCTGGCCGGTGATTTTCTGGTGGAAAATCCGGCCGGGGCGCACAACCTGGCGGTGGGCCTGACGTCCCCGGTGAACGTGACGGTGCAGGGGCACGTCGGGTACTACGCCGCCGGGATGAACCAGCGGGCGAGCGTGAGCATCCTCGGCAACGCCGGTACCGGCGTTGCCGAGAACATGATGAGTGGCACGGTCACGGTCCGGGGTAATGCCTCGCAGTCGGCGGGGGCCACCGCGCACGGGGGTCTGCTCGTCATCGAGGGAAACGCCGCGGCGCGCTGCGGGATCTCGATGAAGGGCGTGGACATTGTGGTCGGCGGGAACGTCGGGCACGGCAGCGCGTTCATGGCCCAGGCCGGGCGGATGGTGGTGCGGGGTGATGCAGGTGACGGCCTGGGGGACTCGATCTACGAGGCGCGGCTGTACGTGCGGGGGACGGTGGCCTCGCTAGGGGCCGACTGTGTGGCCAAGGAGATGCGGCCCGAGCACCTCGAGGAGCTGGCTGCGCTGCTGAAGTCGGCCGGTTTCGAGGGCGACGACCCGGCCGCGTACACCCGTTACGGCTCGGCCCGCACGCTCTACCACTTCCACGCCGCCAACTCCTACTGAGGTTCTCGCATGTCTTTCACCTCTGACGACCGCTCGCGGCTGGGTCTGCGCGAGTCCGCCACCTTCGACCGGGCCACCATCGCGGGTATTCAGCGCGCGGCCGAGACCGGTGTCTACGACATCCGCGGCTGGGGGGCCAAGCGGGCCCTGCCGCACTTCGACGACCTGCTGTTCCTGGGGGCGAGCATGTCGCGGTACCCGCTGGAGGGCTATCGCGAGGCGTGCGGCACCGATGTCGTGCTGGGCGGGCGCAACGCGAAGTTCCCGCTGCGGCTGGACATCCCGGTGACGATTGCCGGCATGTCGTTCGGGGCGCTGTCCGGCCGGGCGAAGGATGCTCTGGGCCGGGGTGCCTCGGAGGTCGGTACCTCCACCACGACCGGGGACGGCGGGATGACGCCGGAGGAGCGTGGTCAGTCGAAACACCTGGTGTACCAGTACTTGCCTTCGCGGTACGGGATGAACCCCGATGACCTGCGCAAGGCTGATGCGATCGAGGTGGTGCTCGGGCAGGGGGCCAAGCCCGGGGGCGGTGGGATGCTGCTGGGGCAGAAGATCTCCGAGCGGGTGGCGGGGATGCGGACGCTGCCGCAGGGCATCGATCAGCGCAGCGCCTCGCGGCATCCGGACTGGACCGGCCCGGACGATCTGACCATCAAGATCCTCGAGCTGCGGGAGATCACCGACTGGGAGAAGCCGATCTACGTCAAGGTCGGGGCCAGCCGCACCTACTACGACGTCAAGCTCGCGGTGCACGCCGGGGCCGATGTGGTGGTGGTCGACGGGATGCAGGGCGGGACGGCCGCCACCCAGGACGTGTTCATCGAGCATGTCGGGATCCCTACTCTGGCGGCGATTCCCCAGGCGGTGCAGGCGCTGCAGGAACTGGGGGTGCACCGCAAGCCCGACGGTGTGCAGCTGATCGTCTCCGGGGGCATCCGGACCGGGGCCGATGTGGCCAAGGCGCTGGCGCTCGGCGCGGACGCGGTGGCGATCGGGACGGCAGCGCTGGTGGCGCTGGGGGACAACCATCCGCGGTGGGCGGCCGAGTACGAGAAGCTCGGCAGCGCGGCCGGTTTCTACGACGACTACCAGGACGGGCGGGACCCGGCCGGGATCAGTACCCAGGACCCGCAGCTGGAGCAGCGCCTGGATCCGGTGGAGGGCGGCCGGCGGCTGGCGAACTACCTGCGGGTGCTGACGATGGAGGCGCAGACGATCGCCCGGGCCTGCGGCAAGGCGCACGTCACCCACCTGGAACCCGAGGACCTGGTGGCGCTGACCATCGAGTCTGCCGCGATGGCCCGGGTACCGCTGGCCGGCACGGGGTGGATTCCCGGCCAGGGGCTCTGACCGGTCTCCGTGGGAAGGTGACATCGTGTCTGATGCACCGCTGATCCGTAACGAGTCCGGAATCGCCCGGGACCGGGACCCCTCGGAACCGCCCGAAGAGCTGGAGCTGGAGACGGCGATCGCCCGCAACGTTCGCCGGCTCCGGCAGCAGCAGGGGCTGACCGTGGCCGACATGGCCGCCCGGGTCGGCATCTCCAAGGCGATGATGTCGAAGATCGAGAACGCCCAGACCTCGTGCAGCCTCAGCACCCTGGCCATGCTCGCCCGGGGCCTGGACGTTCCGGTCACCTCGCTGCTGCGCGGCGCCGAGACCGAGCGGCCGGCCTCGTTCGTGCAGGCCGGGCAGGGCACCCCGATCGTCCGGCACGGCTCCCGCGCCGGGCACGAGTACCACCAGCTCGGGGCCCTGCGCGGGGAACACAAGCGCCTGGAGTGCCTGCACGTCACGCTGACCAGCAAGAGCCAGGAGTACCCGCTGTTCCAGCACCCGGGCACCGAGTTCCTGTACATGCTCGAGGGCGAGATGGACTACGCACACAGCCGCTCGGTGTACCGCCTGCAGCCCGGCGACTCGCTGGTCATCGACGGCGAGGGCGCACACGGCCCGGTCGACCTGATCAGCGTGCCGATCCGGTTCCTGTCGGTGATCGCCTTCCCGGACGCCGCGGTCTGACCAGGTAACGATCTGTAGAACGCTCTGCCTGCTTATCACCCAAGAGGTCACAGTCGGTGCGCTTTCGATACGGTTGGGCGCATGTCCGCCCCCTCCGGCCCGCGCCCGCTGGAATACGAGCGTGTAGCCGGAGAGCTGCGGCAGATGATCGTCGACGGCGAGCTGCAGCCCGGCGACCGGCTGCCCTCCGAGGGCGAGCTCACCGCCCGGATGCGGATCAGCCGCGGCACGCTGCGGGAGGCCCTGCGCGTGCTGTCCGCGCAGAAGCTGCTGACCTCCTCGCGCGGGGTCAACGGGGGCACGTTCGTCGCCGAGCCCTCCCCGGACGACGTGGTCGAGCACCTGGAGACGTCCCTGACCCTGCTCTCGCGCAGCCGGGTCACCTCGGCTCACCTGCTGGAGATGCGCTCACAGCTGGAGGTTCCGGCCGCCGAGCTGGCCGCCCGCCGCCGCTCGGAGGAGGACCTGCACCAGCTGGAGCAGAGCGTGGCCGGGATGAACGAGGCCGGCGACCCCTCAGTTGCCCACCTGAACAGCCACTTCCACCTGCTGCTGCTGCGCGCGGCCGGGAACCCGGTGCTGGAGATGATGGCCACACCGGTGTTCACCGTCCTGCGCGAGCGCTTCCACCGGGTCGAGCCCGGCGAGGAGTTCTGGCTGCGGGTGGCCGCCGAGCACGCCGAGATCGTGGCGCACGTGCGCGACCGCAACAGCCGCGGGGCCCGGCGGGCGATGCGCTCGCACCTGTCCGGCCTGCGTGACACCTACACCCGCATCGACGTCAGCAAGCTGGACAACCTGCGGGCCGGATGATTCACGGCTGCCCACCCGGCGAGGTACGGCACCAGGCCGGGCCAGTATGTTGATCAAGCAATCACCGCGCCGCCGCGCCACCGGGAAACCGACGGTGAGCACGGCGTCCTCAATCGAACAGGGAGTCCAGGAGTGACCGACTTTTCCCCCGTCCACGCCGAGCTCGTCGACCGTGTGCCGCTCGGGCCCGATTCGCGGATCGAGGAGAAGGTCGTGACCTACGACCACAACGGCACCTCTCTGCGGGGCTTCCTGGTGAACGACACCGCGATCCCCGCGCCCAAGCCGGCCGTGGTCATCGTGCACGACTGGCGCGGCCTGACCGAGTACCCCAAGGCCCGCGCCCACATGCTGGCCCGGCTGGGCTACCTCGTGTTCTGCGCCGACGTGTACGGCGGCGGCCGGCAGTTCGAGAAGGACGAGGACTGCGAGGCCGAAGCCGGCAAGTACTACAACGACCTGCCGCTGCTGCGCGCCCGCGTCGGCGCCGCCTACGACCTGGTGCTGATGCACAGCCAGACCGACAGCAAGCGCATCGCGGTGATCGGGTACTGCTTCGGGGGCAGCGCGGCGCTGGAGTTCGCCCGTACCGGGGTTCCGCTCGCGGCGACGGTGTCGTTCCACGGCGGGCTGATTGCTCACGAGCCGGCGGACGTGGACAAGATCACCGGCCCCCTGCTGATCCTGACCGGCGGCGCGGACCCGGTGGTCCCGGACGAGGACGTGGTGAAGTTCCAGGAGGAACTGCGCACCAAGGAGGGCCTGGACTGGACCGTCACCACGTATTCCGGCGCGCCGCACGCGTTCACGCTGCCCGGCATCCCGATGTACCGGGAGCTCGCGGACCGGCGTAGCTGGCGGGCGATGCTGGACCTGTTCGGGGAGACCCTGGCGAAGTAGGGCCGTGAGCGGGCTGCGGCGCGGGATACTCCTGCGGTGATTGCAGCCCGCTTCCACGAACTCGACGGCCGTAGTGCCTACCAGGTGCTGGGGGTCTTGGAGACGGCCGGACCGGACGAGGTCAACAAGGCGTACCGGCGGCGGATGCGGGAGCTGCATCCGGACCGTGGGGGCGATCGGGACGAGGCCCAGCACGTCTCGGTCGCCCACCGCTGGCTGACCCGGCACCGCGGTGGGTACGAGCGCTTCGTGTTCGAGCGGCGTCAGGACGATCCGCAGTGGGGGCGGGTGCTGGAACCCGTTGCTGCCGAGGAGTTCGACTTCCCTGCGCCGGGTACGTCGACGGGGTCGTTCCGGAGCGTGGGTCAGGAGCGGATGGCTGGGCGTGCGGCGGAATGGGCCGAGCGCCAGCATCAGCAGCGGGGGTCGTGGCGAGAAGGGCCTCCCACCAGTAGCTGGCCCCGTCCCGGAGCGGAAGTACGGACGGAGTGGTCGCCGTCGCCGTCGCCGTCGCCGGAGGGGGATGGCGGCGGTTCAGGGGTAGCGGGGTCTGCGGGGGATGGGGCCGGGCCGGCGTGGGTGGTGGGGCCGCCGACGCAGGAACAAATGCTTTTGGACGTCAGCCGCCAGGAAGTTGCGCGGCGCCGGGAGGCGCGGTTGAAGGCTGATGCGCAAAGACGGGCTAGACGTCGGGCCGCTGCTGGTTCGGCTTCATCGGCTGGTGGGGCGGCGACCGGTTCTGTCCGGACGGGTGAAGGTTCCGCTGGGACGGGCCGGGCCGAACCTGGGAAGGGACCTGCCGAAACGGGACCTGGTTTCGTGGCACCCGCTGAAGTCTCTCCTTCAGGTTCTTGGTCGTTCCCTGGTTCCGCGAGCTCGGCCGGGCCCACCGGTTCCGCAGGCACGCCGACTGGTTTCGCGGGTTCGGCAAGGTCCGGTGGAGCGGACGGTCCTTCTGATCCCGTCAGTCCTGCCGGTCCTGCAGAACCCGCTGCCGGGATCAGTTCCGCCGCCGCTACGGGTGGGGCCGCCACTGCTACCCAGTTCCCTGACTCAAGCGGATCCAGCGGCTCTGCCGGTTCGGGGCGAGCGCGCCCGGGTGCTGCGACCGGTGGGCCTTCGCGGGTCTTTCATCCGCCCTATGCCGCCGAGCACAAGCCACGATCGCGTCGGCGTCTGCGGTTGCCGCGGATGGGCCTTCCCCGGCTGCCTGCGGTTGGCCTGCCTTCTGCTCCTCGGATCGGCCTTCCGTCTCTGCCCCGAGTCGGGCTGCCGCGGTTGGGCTTTCGGGTGTTGCCCAAGCGCCGGGGGCGGGCGTCGGTGGGCTTGGACGCGATCGTCCTGGCCGTGCTGGTCGTGGTGCTCGGGCTGTTGGTGGCTGCGCGAATCCCGTTTTGACGGTGGTCGCCGCTAAGGTGTGAACCCTCCCAAACGGGGCACATGGGCAGCGGCGGGGGTGGCTGTGGCCGAGTACACGCACGAGATCGACGTCCGTCGGCAGCGGGTTGCGCGGGCCGGTCCGAACGGGCTGGTGGCCGGGGGCGAGCGGCGATTGCTCTCGGGTGAGCTGGATTTCGGCGGTCCCGGCCCGGATCGGGATACCTGCTGGTGGGAGCTGGGCCCGCGAACCCGTGAGCGACTGGTCGAACTGGCCGGGCCGAGCCTGCAGTGGTGGGCCGTGCACCGGAGGGTGGGCGGGCGAACAGCCGTCGAGGCGGGCCTGCTCGGGCGCGACGGGTTCGTGTTCGCCGAGCCGCGGCTGAACACCGAGCGCCAACCGGTGGCGGCGATCCACGCCTACCTGTTCAGGCCGGGCAGCTCCCGTCAGGTCGCGATCAGCTGGAAACCCGAACGGCAGGCACCCGGCCGGCGTTCCGGTGGCGACGTCGGTCCCTCGGCGGCTTCGGCGGGGAAGGCCGCCGTGCGTCTGATCGGGCTGTCCGAGCTGGGTGCGAGCACGCTCGGGGCGATGCCGCCGAAGGCCCAGCATCTGCTGCTGGAGCCCTTCGTGCAGGGTGAGCGACTGCTGCGCTCGGAGATCTACTACTGGGGCAGCCCGAACGAGACCAGCATCTTCGTCACCGTGCTGGCCGGGGAACACACGGTCACCTCGGCCACCGGCTCACGGTTCGTCCCGGCCGGGCACGAGGAGGCCACCGCGCACTGGGACCTGGTCTGCCGCCGGGCCGACGTGGCCCGGCGAATCGGGCGGTGACCGGGTCTTGGTTGAGGCGTTGAGCGGGGTGGCTGAGGGTGATGGGCCGGTATTCGGATCTGGGTGGGCGCACGGCCTACGAGGTGCTGCAGCTGCCCGAGAGCGCGCCGGCCGCGGACGTGGTCAAGGCGTACCGGCGACGACAACGTGAGGTGCATCCGGACCTCGGGGGCGACCGGGACGAGTCGGCCCAGGTGGCGATCGCCTACCGATGGCTGACCCGGGAGCGGCCCGACTACGACGATCACCTGCGTTCGCTGCGGGGTTTCGACCCGGCCTGGGGTACGCCGGAGTCGGCCGGTGCCTCCTCGGACGGTTTCGAGGGCCCGGCCAGAGACAGCGAAGGTCCGGCCTGGGACGGCAAGGATCCGGTCCGGGACAGCGAGGGTTCGGTCTGGGACGAGGCCGTGCCGGACCCGGCGTCCGCTGCAGGCGGTGAACAGGTTTGGTGGGGTACCTGGGAACCCGAGGAAGTCGTGGAGGACCCGCCGGCTCCTTCGTCGCCTGAGTCTTCCGGGGAGAAGTTTCCGGACAAGGGCCTGGACGATGAGCCGGACGACCTGTGGGCCCGGGTCCAGGCCGATCAGGAGGCGAAGGAACGCTGGCGTGAAGGACTGATCCGGGCCGCTCGCCAGAGCCGGCAGCCGCGGGAACGGAAGACGGGCCGCAGGTGGAGTTTCGCGGTGTTCTGGGCGGTCCTGACCGCGGTGATGGGCCTGTACTTCATGTCGATCCCGCTGGCCCTGTGGATGCTCTTCCAGATGTGGCGCTTTCCGGAGAGCTACCGGGGCAAGGTCCTGATGTGGATCGTGCTCGTCTGGTCGGTGGCACAGTTCTTCCGGGAGGCGGTGACCTCGGTGGGCGGGCTGTTCACGGGGCTTTAGCCTGCGGGTCGGCGATCGACTGGACGGCGTCGTAGAAATCCGAGTGCGGCATGACGACGTACTTGGCCGAGGGCTCAGGATGCTGCGCTGCGGCGCCGGGCTTCGAACTCCTCGACCTGCTCGGCCAGCTCGGAGTTCATGGCCTGGACGAAGGCGTCTGGCAACTCGCCTTCTCGCACCGGATTGGCCCGGTGTCGGCGCAGCGCGTTTTCATACTCGGCCGGCGTCATGGCCGCCAGCTCTTCGCGGCTGTAGAACGTGTGGCCCTTCCACTGGCGTGGCATGAAGGGTCCTCCTCGCGTTCGAGTCCCGACAGTGTTCCACGGTTCAGGAGGCGGGGCGTTCGGAGCTGGTCAGGACGGCAAGGGCGACGAGGACACCGGCGGGGCCGAGGACGAGCCAGGGGGCAGTGGCCAGGTAGCCGACGCCGGCGGCCAGCATGGCGCCGAGTTCGGGGCGGTCGGGGTCGGCGCCGAGGCCGAGGAAGCTCAGGCCGGCGATGCCCAGGGCAGCGGCGGGCAGGCGGACCAAAGCGTGGCGGAGCAGGGGCGTGAGGACAGCGGGCAGGACGTGGACCCGCAGGAGTCGCCAGGGACCGGCACCGGCCAGGACGGCGGCGCGGACGTAGCCGGCGGAGCGGGTCTCGGCGGTGAGGGTGCGGGCATGCACGGCCAGGGGGATCCAGGCGACCAGGAGAACGGCCAGGCAGGCGCCGTGCAGGCCTGGCCCCAGGGCTGCGGCCACGAGCAGGCCGACGAGGTTGGAGGGCACGGTGGCCAGGACGTCCAGTGCGCCCGGGTTCCCGCTGGAGCTGGTCAGGCCGGCGGCCGTTCCCAGCAGGGCGCCGATCAGCAGCGCGGCGAGCGTGATCGCGGCGGCCAGGGAGACGGTCAGGACGGTGCCCTCCGCCAGGCGTCCCCACTGGTCGTGTCCTACAGCGTCGGCGCCCAGCGGGTGAGCCAGGCTCGGCGAGGCCAGGCGCAGGGACAGGTCCGTGCCGGTGCCGTCGCGGAACAGCCCCGTGACCAGGCCCGCCAGCAGCAAAGCCATCAGGCCGCCGAGAACCCAGCGCCGACGTCCCACATTTCCTGACCCCAGCCCGGCGTGTACCCCCAGGGTCCGCTCCGCCTCCAGCACGGCAAGCCCCCGGTGGACCGCGGCCGCTACCCCGGCGGCAAGCAACCCGACCACGACGAAACTGGCGAGCACCGCCTGCACGACCGGCAGGTCCTCGGCCAGCACGGCGTCCAGGGCGAGCGTTCCGGCGCCGGGGATGGAGAAGACCTTCTCCACCGCCACGGACGAGCCGACGATCGACATGCCCACCACCACGACCTGCGGTGCGCCCACGGCCACGAGGCGCCGGACCACCGCCCGCCGCAGCGGCCGCCGGTCCAGGCCGCTGGCCCGCCAGGTCCGCACCCAGGGGTCGGACAGGGTTTGCTCCGCGGTGGAGGACAGCATGCGCGCCAGCAGTCCGCCCGCCGGGAGGCCGAGGGCCAGACCGGGCAGCACCGCGCTCGCGGGTCCGTTCCAGCCGAAGACCGGAAGCAGACGCCAGGTGACGGCGAACAACAGCACGCCCACGACGGCGACGACGACCTCGGGGAGGGCCGCGAGCGCTGCGGGGACGGGGCCGTTGAGCAGGCGGGGGATGCGGGCCGGGCCGGTGGGGCCGGACTTGGAGCTGTGCCGGATGGCGGGGGTCAGGAGGGCGGCGGCGACCAGGACGGCGATCAGGAGGGCGGTGCCGGCCAGGGTCAGTGAGGTGATCAGCGCGGGGCGGACGAGTTCGTCGACGGGCTGGCTGCTGACCCAGCTGGTGCCGAAGTCGCCGCGCAGGGCGTGCAGCAGCCAGGTCAGGACGCCGGTGATCGGCGAGGAGGGCAGATCGAGTTCCTGGCGGAGGGCCTCGACGGCCTCGGGGTCGTTGCCGCGGGCGGTGAAGCGCACCCGCAGCACGGTCTGGGCCGGATCTTCTCCCCGCAGCCAGGGCAGGGCCGCAACCGTGAACAGCAACAGCAGGAACGCCGCGATCGTGGTGGGGGCCGAGCGCAGGCCGGCGGGGGCCCACCGTCCCCACCTGGCGGCGCGCTTTCCGGTCGCTGAGCCTTGCTGAGGTTGGCTTGGCTGGGTGGCCTTCATTGGCTGATCGGCGATCGGGCGGTCAACGTGGCTGGCCGGCTGTGTAAGGCATCCGGCCTGAACCACCGGCTGAGCCGAGCCAGCCCTGCCCGGGTGCCTCGGGCGTCCATAGTTCTGGTCGTGATCATGGAGCTCTGGTGTGGTTGCGGCTCCATGATCACGACGGACGGTGCGCAGGATCAGTTGCTGAAGGTGGTCTGTGCGGTGACGACGGCCCGCTCCCACGGGTCACCGGCCAGGTCGGTGAGGCCGTCGGCGATGCCGAACTGGGTGCGGTCGTGGATCAGCGGGATGACGGCGACCTGGGACAGCAGTTCGTGCTCGGCGGTGACGGCGGCCTGGTTGCGGGCGTCGACGTCGGACTCCTCGGCGGCCTGGGCCAGGGCGGTGTCGAGGTCCTCGTCGCAGTACCGGCTGATGTTGTAGCCGCCCTGGCAACCGAAGTCGGCCTGCAGGTAGCTGATCGGGTCGGCGGTGTCCTGGCCGTACGAGCGGCTCATGATGACCGCGTCGTAGGTGCCCTCGAGGTAGTCGGACTCCATCTGGTTGTACTCCTGGATCACCGTCTTGACGTCGAAGCCGGCCTTGCGCCACCGGTCGGCGACGACGGTGGCGATCTCGGTCAGTTCCGGGCGGTCGGAGAACGTGGCCAGCGTGATCTGCCGGGGTGTCTCGCTCGTGTCCCAGTCCAGCGGCGCGGGGTAGGTGGCGGCGGGGCGGTCCTGGGCCCAGGTGGACACCGACGAGAACAGGCCCTGGGCCGGGTCGGCGGCGCCGGCGTAGATGGTTCCGGCCAGGTCCAGGCCCTCCAGGGCTTCGCGGGCCACTTCCCGGGCGGCCGGGTTGGCCATCACCGGCGAGTCCTGGGTGAGGTGGATCGAGACGGTCCGCGGCAGCGGCACCGCCACCACGTTGTCGGCGCCCACCTGCTCGAGCTGGTCGGCGGGCAGGGCCTGGGCCAGGTCGCTCTGCCCGGCGCGCAGCGCGGAGGCCCGCTGGTCACCGTCGGCCACGAAGCTCAGCTCGATCCCGGCCAGGGCCGGCTCGCCGCCCCAGTAGCCGGTGTTGGCACTCAGGTCGGCCGAGCTGGTGCCGTTCAGCTTGGTGATGGTGTACGGGCCGGTGCCGGTCCCGACCACCGAGGGCAGGGCCGGGTCGGCGTACGCCTTCTGCGCCAGGATCGCCAGCTCCGGCGAGGTCAGGCGCTGGATGAGGACCGGGTCGGGCGTCTTGGTGACGACCTTGATCGCGTTCTCGCCCTCGGCGCTGACGGTCAGGGCGGTGCCGGACAGCGCCCGCGGGGCGGGCTTGGCCTCGGCGGCATGGGTCAGGGACGCGGCGACGGCCTCGGCGGTCATCGGGGTGCCGTCCTGGAACTTCACACCCTCGCGCAGGGTGATCTGCCAGGTGGTCAGGTCGAGCTGTTCCCACCCAGTGGCCAGGGACGGCTCGGGGGTGCCGGACGGGTCGAGCTTGACCAGGGTCTCGGTGGCGCCGACGCCGTAGCTGGTCACCGCGTCGTCGCTGTAGGGGCTCAGCCCGGCGACCGGGGTGAACGCGTACGCGTAGCGCAGGGTCTTCTTGCCTTCTGCGGCGCCGGCCTCGTCGCTGCCGCCGCCGCAGGCGGCGAGGGACAGGGCGAACGCCGCAGCGAGCGCGGTGGTCTTCAGAACACGTGCATGGCCCATGGAACGGACCGCCTTCCAGCACCTCGTGGTAGCGAAACAGTGCCGTGGCCGGTCTCCTGGCTGTCGGGTCGAACGCTGCCGGCGCACCTTCCCAGGCTGATTCCAGCCCAGTGGCGCCCGGTCCGGACTTCGCGAACCGGCAGCTTCCCGATCACAGTGGCGAGGGCCGCTCCGGTTTCACACCGGAATTCCCGAGCACCACGGCCTGGTCAACCTAGATGACATCCTCGGCCGACGGCAAGGCGGGGTGCTTTCACCGGCGGATGTATGAATACGTGTTCATTGGGTCAGGTTTCGCAGCGGAGACCTCCGTTCCGGCCTGAGGCCGGCGGCTTCGGCCGGGTTCGGCTCTGCCGGTCCTCAGAGCTGAACCAGGACCTTTCCGCGGTTGCCGGCTCGATCCTGGAACAGGCTCTGGTAGGCAGCGGGGATGTTGTCGAAGCCGTGGTGCAGGCTCTGGTCGTAGGAAATCAGTCCCTGACGGACCAGGCCGCCCACCTCCTGACGCAGGGCGTGCCAGTTCTCGTCGGTGAACCACTCCATCGAGAAGACACCGCGGACGGTGGCCCGCGGGAACATGATGTACGGCAGCAGCCGGGGGCCGGTGTGCTCCTGGCCCACCTGGCTGGCCCACTGCCAGCACACCGCGACCTCGCTGCCGACGTTGAGCATCGAGAACGCGGCGTCGGTGATGCTGCCACCCAGATGGTCCAGGTAACGGTCGATGCCCTGGGGCGCGGCCTCGGCCAGGGTCCGGGCGACCTCGGCAGGGTCGTCGTCCTGGTGGTGGAGCAGGACTTCGTCGAAACCGAGGCCTTTCAGGTAGCTCAGTTTCGCCGGGCTGCTGGTGGTGCCGATCACCCGGGCCCCGGCCCGGGAGGCCAGCTGCCCGGCCAGCGTGCCGACACAGCCGGAGGCGCCGGAGATCAGCATGGTGTGGCCGGGCCCGAGCGTGAGGATCCGGTTCACCACGCCCCACGCCGTCATACCGCTGCCGCCCAGGACGCCGAGCGCGCTCGAGAGCGGCAGCACGTCGTCGTAGTCGGCCGGATCCAGGCGCCGGTAGGCCGGGAAGACCATGGGGAAGGTCCCGGTCTGCCAGGGCGCGGCGGCCCCGGTGCTGATCACGTGGGTGCGCCAGCCGCCGAAACCCTGCACCACGTCACCCGGCCGGTGCGCGGCGCGCGGGCCGGCCTCGAGCACCCGCATGATCGAGTCGGCCCCCATGACCTGGCCCGGCGGGGTGTCCAGGGCGATGCCCTGCAGGTACGGGTCGACTGAGACGTAGAGGGTCTCCAGCAGCATTTCCTCGTCGGCGAGCCGGACGTCGACCTCCTGGGTGACCTTCTGGTACATCCGCTCGACGTCGGGCCTGCCCTCGACGTGGTCCTTGACGATCCACTCGTGCACGTTCACGGTGCCTCCTGCGGTTGTGGTCCGACCGGGATCAGAGTGTGGGTGGGCATCGGCAGGGTCTGGTCGATGCTGGCGGAGAACTCGCGGCCGTCGTCGTGGCAGACGAACTGCATCACGTGACGGCCCGCGGCGGCGGCGCGGATCAGGCCGCCGGTGGTGGCCCAGACCCCGGACTGGTAGAAGTTCGCCAGCCCGGGCAGACCCGGGCCGTGTTTCTTGACCAGTTCCTCCAGCGTCTCGCCGCCCTCGACGAAGGGTTGCCAGCCGAGCACCGTGCCGTCGTAGTTGCCGGTGTAGCGCACCTGGCTGAGGGGCGTGGAGACGTCCCGGACCACCACAGACTCGCGCAGCCCCGGGTAGCGCTGTTCGAGGAAGTCCACGACGGCGTCGCGGACCTGACGTTTGGCCCGCTGGTAGGCGCGGCCGCGCTGGACCGGCAGCGTGTGCAGCGGCTGCCCCCGGCGCACCCGGGTGGCCTGCTCCGGGCCCTCGCTCAGTTCCCGCCAGGGTTCGATGTCGCAGAAGTAGGTGGCGTAGACCACGCTGGTTCCCTCGGGCGAGAGTTCCGGGTAGTGGGCGCTGCGGAACTGGACGTTGATGCTGGGATGCCGCAGGCCGATCAGCTTCCCGGCGGTGCCGGGCTCGAGCAGGTGCGTGGTGCACGGATCGCCCTGGGGCGCACCGGCCCGCAGGCCGAGGAAGACGATGAAGTAGCCCGGGAAGACCATGCCGGCTTCGGAAATCGTTCTGGTGTAGAGCTTGCGGTACTCCTCGGTGAGGTAGCGGCCACCCAGGAACCGGGTCATCGTGGTGTGGCCGTCGCACGCCGAGACCACGATGTCGGAGCGCATCTGGCGCCCGTCGGTGAGCCGTACCCCCACCGCCCGGTCGTTCTCGACCAGGATCTGTTCCACCTTGGCGTTGTAGGTGACCTGCCCGCCGAGCCGGCGGTAGCGCTGCTCGATCGAGGTGGCCAGGCCCAGCGAGCCGCCCTCGGGCACCCCGGCCGCCTGGTCGGCGTGCGCGGCCAGCTGGAAGTAGTTCGGCAGCACCGGGAACGCCGGATGCCGTTCGTAGAGGATGAAGTTGAACGCCTCACGCAGCAGCGGGTCCTGGAACCGGGCCGAGTAGTCGGACATCAGCACGGTGATCGATCTGCGGATCACGTTGAAGTAGGGCAGGAACGACAGCAGCATCCGGGCGCGCTCGCGTCGCCCCATCAGGCCGACCGGTTTCAGGAACGGGTACACCGCCAGGGCCCGCCGGAAGGTGCGCAGCCCGGCGCAGAACTGGCCGATCAGCCGGGCGTCGGCCGGCGACAGCGCGCACAGGTGGGCCTGCAGCCGGTCGGGGTCGGAGTAGAAGTAGACCGCCCGGCCGTCGCGCCCCCGCACCACGTTGAACACGTCGAAGTGCCGCATCTGTTTTCCCTGCAGGGCACCCAGTTCCAGCCAGATCTGGTACATCTCGCTGCCCGGCCCGCTGCCCAGCAGCCAGCTGATGCAGCTGTCGAAGGTGAACCGGCCCCGGTCCCAGGCGGTGCAGCAGCCCCCGGGGACCTCGTGCATCTCCAGGATCTGGGTGCGGTAGCCGTTCATCTGGGCGTAGCAGCCGGTGGACAGGCCGCCCAGGCCGGCCCCGATGATGATCATGCTCTGCCTCATGACTGGTTCCTCTCCCGCTCGTACCAGCGCTCCAGCTGGGGCAGCCGGCCGAGCCGGTCCGGGGTCCAGGGCCGGGTGCCCGTGCTCTCCCAGGCCCGGAACGGGACCCCGAGCTCGGCGCACAGGTACTGGGCGGCGAACCGGCCCGAGGAGGCCGCCCGGATCAGCCCGCCACCGGCCACCCACTGCCCGGCCATCGAGAACCCGCTC
Organism: Kineosporia babensis; assembly: GCF_021129305.1. Classification (GTDB taxonomy): domain Bacteria; phylum Actinomycetota; class Actinomycetes; order Actinomycetales; family Kineosporiaceae; genus Kineosporia; species Kineosporia babensis. The sequence goes on from NZ_JAJOMB010000025.1 coordinate 17,489, forward strand.
AGGCCGGGCAGCCTCATCCGGTCACGGTTGACCATCCGGCCGGTGACGTCCTCGGCCTCGTCGAAGCCCTTCCAGGCCAGGATGCTGCCGTGGAAGTTGCCGGTGTAACGCTCGGTGGTCACCGGGGAGGCCACGTCGACCAGGTCGATCCGCTCGCCCAGGCCGGGGTGGCGGCGGTCCAGGAACTCGCGGACGAAGGCCGCCACCTCCCGTTTACGGGCCCGGTAGGCCGCGCGGTCGGTGGTGCGCAGCGACTTCCAGAAGGAGTAGTCGCTGAAGTAGGTGCAGTGGATCACCGACCTTCCCGGGGGCGCGAAGCCGTCCGAATAGCGCGAGCGCAGCTGCACCACCAGACTTTTCTGCAGAGCGCCGGGCAGGCGGGCCGCGTCGCCGGCGGACAGCAGGTAGGTGGTGCTGTGCGCGCTGTCGGCCGAGACGTCGCCCTTGACGCCGACGAAGGCCGACACCACGCCGGGGTAGAGCGTGCCCGGGCGGTGCAGCAGGTCCTGGTACAGCCGGTCGGTGCGGGGACTGCTGAACCGACCCTCCAGCAGCCGGCCGAGCGTGGTGCGCCCGTCGCAGGCCGACACCACGTGCTCGGCGTGGTGCCGGGTGCCGTCGCGCAGTTCGACACCGGTGGCCCGGCCCTGGCTCACCAGGATCCGCTGCACCGCCGAGCGGTAGTGGATCTGCCCGCCCAGCGCGGTGTACCGCTCCTCGATCGAGCGGGCCAGGCCGAGGGAGCCACCCTGGGGGAAACCGGCGTTGCGGTTGTGGGCGGCGGCCAGGTTGAACAGGTAGGGCATCAGCGGGAAGTCCTGCGGGTCCTGGAAGAAGATGTTGGGGAAGGCCCGGCGCAGGAGCGGGTCGTGCAACTGCGCGCTGAAGCGGTTCATCGGGGTCGCCGCGTTGCGCCAGAACAGCCGCAGGGCCGGCAGCACGGCTCGTAGCAGGCCGAGCTTCTCGCGGACCGACTGCAGCGGAGCCGGTTTCAGGAACGGGTACAGGTCGAGGCGGACGAAGCGGCGCAGGTCGTTGCAGAACGAGCGGATGCTGGCGGCGTCAGCGGGGGACAGCTCGAGCAGGTGCTGCTCCAGGCGGTCCGGATCGGTGTAGAAGGTCACCGCCCGGCCGTGCTCGTCGACGACCCGGTTGAACATCTCGAAGTTGCGGATGCTCTTGCCGTCCAGGGCTCCCAGTTCCCGCCAGATCTGGTGGGCGTCGTTGCCCTCGGCGGTGCCGATCAGCCACTCGATGCAGTAGTCGAAGATGTAGCCCTTGCGCGACCAGGCGGTGCAGCAGCCGCCCGGCAGCACGTGTTTCTCGAAGATGCTCGTGGACAGGCCGCTCATCTGGGCGTAGCACCCGGTGGCCAGACCCGCGACCCCGGCGCCGACCACGATCACCCGCGGCTCAGCCGTCATCGCGGGCTCCGGTGAGGGCCTGCCGGGCCAGAGCGGCGTTGTGCGGCAGGTGCCCGGCGCCCAGCATCTGGGCGTGGTCACCGGAACCGGCCAGCACGGTGACCGGTCCGGCCGAGCAGCCCTGCCAGCTGCCGGTCGCCGCGGGCACGGCCGCCTTGGTCTCGTCGAGGATGACCGTGATCGGCGCCGCCACCGTGCCCGTGTTCGGGGTCACGCTGGAGAACTCCAGGTAGTCACGAGCCTGCCGGAGCAGGTCCTCGGTGACCGCGTCGGTGCCGGTGTGCAGCCGGACGTGCCCGGCCAGTTCCTCTTCGAACCGGGCCAGGTGCTCCCCGGTGAGCTCGAACTGCCCGGCCGTGCGGTAGGCGTCGAGCATCACCAGCCCGGACACCCGGTGCCCGCCCCGCTCCAGTTCCTTGCCGACCTCGAAGGCCAGGTTCCCGCCGAGCGAGTAGCCGAGCAGCCGGTAGGGACCGTGCGGTTGCAGGCCTCGCACCAGCTCGGCGTAGCGGCGCACCTTGTCCGGGCCGGGCAGGTAGTTGAAGGCGATCAGCCGGTGCCCGGGCAGATGGCCGGCGAAGCCGCGGTACACCAGGCCGTGCCCGCCGGCCGGTGGGAAGCAGAACAGCGGCTCGGGTGCGTCCCGGTTGAAGGTGAGGAACGGTTCGCCGAGCCCGGCTTGGCCGGTGACGGCCTGTTCGAGCGCCTGGGCCATACCCTCCAGCGTGCTCACCCGGAACAGCTCGCTGACCGGCAACTGGACGCCGAAGTCGCTCTGCAGCAGGTAGATCAGCTCGATCAGCCGGATCGAGTTGCCCCCGAGCTCGAAGAAGTCCTCGCCCCGCCCGCACTCGCCGCAGTCGAGCAGGGCGGCCCAGTGCCGGGCCGTCTCCTGTTCGTAGAGGGTGGCCGGTGGGTCGTCGCCCGGGGCCGGCCCGCTCCAGGGGCCCGCCCCGGGGTGGGCGGCCAGCGCCCCGAGATCCACCTTGCCGTTGGCGCTCAGTGGCAGCTGCGGCAGCTCCAGCACCAGGGCCGGAATCATGAAGGTGGGCAGGTGAGCGCTCAGGTGCGAACGCAGGGCCCGGCGCTCCAGGGTCCGGCCCTCGGCGAGGACCAGGTAGGCGCACAGCACCTGCTCGCCGCCCGGGCCCGGGCGAAGCCCCACCGCCGCCCGGGACACCGGCGGCCAGTCCGTCAACTGGGTCTCGATCTCACCGGGCTCGATCCGGTGCCCGCGGATCTTGACCTGGCTGTCGGTCCGCCCGGTCAGCTCCAGTTCGCCACGAGTGCTCCAGCGGGCGCTGTCCCCGGTGCGGTAGAACCGGCCGGCCGGGTGCTGGACGAACCGGCCGTCGGCGGGCCGGGTATCACCGACGTAGCCGCCGGCCACGCCGCTGCCTCCGACCCAGAGCTCACCGACCACACCGGGCGGCACCACCTGACGGTGGCGGTCCAGCACGTACACGGCGGAGTTCGGGAAGGGCCGGCCGATCGGCACCGTCTGGGTCGCCGGCAGACCCTCGACCGAGCCCTCGAAGTAGGTGCTGTCGATCGTCGCCTCGCTGAGCCCGTAGGAGTTCACCAGCCGGGTGCCCGGGCCGCACAGCTCCTGCAGCTTGCGGTACTCCCCGACGGTCCAGACGTCGGAACCGACCACCACCAGCCGCAGGCCCGCCAGCCGCCGCCCGGTGCGCTCGCAGTGCTCGATCAGCCCGCGCACCACCGCGGGCACGAACTCCGCCGCGTGCACGCCGTGGGCCTCGACGGTGTCGAGCAACCGGGCCGGGTCGAACAGCAGATCCCGGTCGGCGAGCACCAGGGTGCCGCCGGTGGACAGGGCCCGGGCGAGGTCGCCGGTGAACACGTCGAACGGGAAGCCGGCCAGCTGCAGATGGGTGCGTACGTCGGAGTCCAGCCGGTACTCCTGGCGCCAGGCGGCGGTGACGGCCGCCAGGTTGCGGTGGCTGACTTGAACGGCCTTGGGAGTGCCGGAAGAACCGGAGGTCTGTACGACGTACGCGGCCGAGTCCGGCTCGGCCAGGCCGACTGGTTCATCAAGCCCGGGTCCGGGCCGGACGAGCTCGTCCAGCGTGCGGACCGGCGCCCCGGAAAGAGGACTCGGGGCGGAACCGACCACGATCAGCCCGGCGCCGGCGGTACGGATCACCCGGTTCAGGCGAGCCGGTGGATCATGCGGGTCCAGCGGAAGATAGGCGGCCCCGGCCCGCCACACCGCCAGCAGGACGACGAACAGGTCGGGTGTCTTGTCCAGGGCCAGCGCCACCACCGAGCCCGGCCCGATCCCCAGTGCCCGCAGTCGGTGTGCAGCCGCACCGGAACGGTCTGCCAGATCCCGGTAGGTCAGCGGCCCGGTCCCCGAAGCCGGCACCACGGCGATGGTTTCCGGCGAACGGTGGGCCGCCTGCAGAATCAGCTCGGGCACCGGTGGGCCGGTGGGCACCGTGCGCCCGCTTCCGCTCCAGTGCTCCACGATCTCCTGCCGCTCGGACCGGCTGATCAGCTCAAGGGTGTGCACCGGGGTCTCCTGCGGCACCGACGTCAGCCCGTCCAGCAGGCTGACGTAGTGCCGGGTCAGCCGGGCGACCGTGGCAGCGTCGAACAGGTCGCAGTTGTACTTGAGCACGCAGTGGAACCGCTGCTCGGCCTCGTCCTCGTAGACCGAGAGCGTGAGGTCGAACTGGCCCTCCTCCTCGGGCAGCTCGACGTACTCCAGCCGGTGGCCGTGCCCGACGGCCGAGACCTGGTGCACCAGCAGGATGAACATGGCCTGGAAGACCGCCGAGCGGCTCGGGTCGTGCGGCAGGCCGAGCTCGTCGACCAGCAGGACGAAGGGATACTCCTGGTGATCCAGCCCGCCCAGCACGCTGGAGCGCACCGAGGCGATCAGGCCGGCCACGCTCGGGTCGCCGGCCAGGCTGACGTGCAGCGGCAACGGGTTCACGAAGTACCCGTACACCGAGGCGAACTCCTTCTCGGTGCGGCCGGTCACCGGGGTGCCCACGACGATGTCGTCCTGCCCCGAGTACCGGTGCAGCAGAAGGTAGTAGGCCGCCATCAGGACGACGAACACCGTGACGTCGTGCTCGCGGGCCAGGGCGTGCACCCGGGCGCTGGTGGCGGTGTCGAGGACGAAGAACTCCGAGGCGCCGTTGGTGGTCTGCACCGGTGGCCGGGGCCGGTCGGTGGGCAGCTCCAGCACCGGGATCGGCTCGGGCAGGTGCTGCTTCCAGTAGGCCAGCTGCCGGGCGGCCCCCGGCCCGGCCAGGAACCGGTTCTGCCAGTTGAGGAAGTCCAGGTAGTGCGCACCGACCGGGGGCAGCGTGACCGGCTCACCCCGGCGCAGGCCTTCGTAGATGTCGAGGAGTTCCTGGATGTAGGTGAAGGTCGAGACCGCGTCCGAGACGATGTGGTGCACCGCCTTCATGAGCACCCACCGGTCGTCGGCCCGCCGGAACAACCGGAACCGGACCAGCGGGTCGTGCTCCAGGTCGTACGGTCGCCGGTACTCCCGGATGATCATCGGGTAGATCTCGTCCCAGGCGAGGTCCGGCACGTCGAACACCGCCAGGTCCGGGGCGACCTCCCGGGGATCGCGGATGCGCTGCTGCGGGCGTCCGTCCCGGACCTCGAAGGCCGCCCGCAGCAGCGGATGCCGGGCCACCAGCTGCCGGGCCGCCTCGAGCATCAGCTCGGGCCGCAGAGGGGCGTGCACCTGCACTGCTCCGCCGATGTTGTAGGCGAACCCGTCGGGGTTGAGCTGCTTGAGGAACCAGAGCGCCTTCTGGTTCTGGGTGAGCGGGAACCGGTCGGGGTCGGTGAACACCTCGATGTCGGTGTCTGGAGCGGCCACTGCCCCGGACGGATCGCTGCTGAGCAGGTCGCACAGCTGCCCGGCCAGATCCGCCACACCGGCGCCGGACAGGAGCGCCATCACCGGCAGCGAGACCTGGAACTCGGTCGCGACCCGGGCCCGCAGTTCCATGGCCAGCAGCGAGTCCAGCCCACTGGTGGTCAGCCCGTCCTGCAGGGACAGGCGCTCGGCCGGAACGTGCAGGACCGAGGCGACAGCAGCGGTGAACGCCTCGGTGACCAGGGCCGGACGCTGCTGCGCAGGGCAGTCCCGGAACCGGTCCAGGAAGGCCGTACCCACCTCGACGGCCGGACCGGCCGTGGCCGCCAGCTCCGACACCAGCGGCGGCGGCACGGGATACCAGGCATGGAAGACCGGCCAGTCGACCACGGTGACGATCACGAACTGGGCCCGGTCCTGGCCGAGCAGCCGCTCCAGTACGGCCATCCCCGCCGCCGGGGTCAGCGCCGACATTCCCCGCGCGTCGCGGTAGTGGTCGACCAGGCCCAGATCCTTGATCATGCCGGTGGCCCACGGCCCCCAGCAGATGCTGGTCGCGGGCAGCCCCAGGCCCCGGCGATGGTGCGCCAGCGCATCCAGAAAGGCGTTACCGGCGGCATAGTTCGTCTGCCCGGCCGTGGTCAGCAGCGAAGCCATCGAGGAGAACAGGACGAAGTGCTCCAGCGGCTCGTTCACCAGCAACTGGTGCAACAGCCAGGCCCCTACCGCTTTCGGGTCGTGCACGGCCTCGAAGGTGCCGCGATCCATCTGCGGCAGCAGGACGTCGTGGACCTGCGCAGCCAGGTGGAAGACACCCCGGATCGGCATCCCGGTGCGAGCCCGGTACCCCGCCAGCCAGGTGCGCAGACCTTCCTCGTCGGTGATGCTGACCGGCGCCAGAGCCACCTGCGCTCCAGCGGCCTCCAGCTCCCGGACGAACCGGACGGACGGGTTCTCGCTCGCCAGGGACGGCCACTGCTCGCGCTCGGGCAACCGGGTCCGGGCGAGCAGGATCAGCCGCCGTGCCCCGCGAGCCACCAGAAACCGGCACAGGACCTGGCCGAGGGCACCGAAGGCGCCGGTGACCAGATAGCTCCCGTCGGCGCGCAGGCTCAGCGGCAGCGCCTGCGGCAGATCGGCCGCGGCCGGCCGCAACCGGCTCGTCAGGCGAGCTGTTCCCCGCAAGGCGATTTCGTCGTCCTCAAGTTCAGGGTCTTGAAGTTCGCGCAGTAACGCGGTGATCTGCTCGGGGCCGGAGGCAACCCCTGGATCAAGATCGATCAGCCGCCCCCGGTGCTGCGGCAGTTCCTGATGCCGCAGCACCCTCCCGACACCCCAGACCCGGGCCGCTGCCGGGTTCGCCGGATCACCGGGAATCACGGCCTGGGCGCCTCGGGTGATCACGTGCAGCCGAGCGGAGGCGCTGCCGAGCAGGGCCTGCGCCAGGGTGATCAGCGAGTAACACTCCAGCGCGGTCGAATCCCTCAGATCGGAGGCGGTCATCGTCTCCGGCGCCGAAGCGTCCAGACCCCACAGATGGACGACGTGGTCGTAGCCGCTCACATCCGGTGGCAGCGGGGTGCCGGGAACCAGGACCTGCACCTGCTGCCCGGCCGCGATCAGCTGCTCGGCAAGGTCCGCACCAGTACCGCCGGCGTCCGCCAGGAGTAGCCAGCGCTCGCCGGCGTCGGACGGGATCGTCGGTGCCGGGGGTAGCTCGTGCCAGCGCAGCTCGGCCAGCCAGGTGTCGACGGTCGCGGAACTGACTGTGCCCGAGGCCTCGTCGACACGCTGGGCCTGCAGCCCGAGGATCTGGCCGAGCAGGCGTCCGTCGTCCGTGTAGAGCTGGATGTCGCCGGTGAGCGACTCGGTGTGACGTTCGGTGATGGTGGCCTGGGCCCAGAAGGGCTCGTCACCGGGCGATTCCATCCGGATCTCGGCGATCCGCGAGGGGAGGTACACCGGGTCCTGGGCGTTCGTGAGGAGCAAGGGGGTGAGCAGCGCCTGGAAGCAGGAGTCGAGCAGGACCGGATGAACGTCGTCAGCGGTGCCGACCGGCAGCACCTCCGGCCGGCGGATCCGGGCCAGGGCCTGATCGGGGCCGATCCAGACCTGGGCGATGCCCTGGAACGCCGGTCCGTAGTGATATCCGATCTGGGTGAGCTGCTGGTAGCAGGGGCCGGAATCGAGCACACAGGTGGCCTGTTCCCGCAGCCGGTCGGCGTTCCAGCGCGGTGTGACCGGGCGGGACTGCAGGGCCCGGAGGATGCCGTGGGCATGCACGCCGGTCTCGGAACTGACCGTGAACGAGGAGTCCTCGCGGGAGAACGCCAGCTGCAGCCGGGGCGCCGGGCGCGCCGGATCGTCGGAAAGGTACAGCGCCCGGCGCAGTTCCAGATCCGCCGTCACGAAGCCGGTCCCGCCGGTGAGTGCCCGTCCGGCCTGTACCGCCATCTCCACGTAGGCGGCAGCCGGGAACACGGCCACCGACTGGATCCGGTGGTCGCTCAGGTACGGCAGCGTTTCCAGATCGGGCCGGGCCGACCAGAGCGGTTCGCTGGACTCGGTGCGGATCCCCAGCAGCGGGTGGTCCTGCCGGCCGGTGCGAACCCGGGCCACCGGTTCCGGCTCGATCCAGTGCCGGTCGCGGCGGAACGGGTAGGGCGGCAGGGACACCGGTACTCCGTCCGGCTGCAGCGCGTCCCAGTCCAGCGGCACCCCGAGGGTGTGCAGGCGGGCCAGCGACCGGGTGAGACAGGCCTGCTCGTCCTCGAGCCGACGGATCGAGGGGATCGTGACGGCGTCCGGCAGGCACTCCCGGATCGAGTGCGCCAGCACCGGATGTGGGCCGATCTCCAGGAAGACCCGCTGGCCGGTCTCGGCCACGGCGTCGATCGCCGAGCGGAAACGGACCCGGCCCCGCACGTTGTCCCACCAGTACGACGCGTCCAGCTCCGGCCCGGTGGCCCGGCCCGGCCGGGCCGTCAGATACAGCGGAAGCTGCGCCGTACGGGCCGTGAGATCGCTCAGGCCGGTGAGCAACTCGTCCTTGATCTCCTCCATGGCGATGCTGTGGTAAGGCACCTGGACGTCGAGGAACTTCGCGAAGACCCCTTCGGCGCCGAGCCGGTCGCGGATCGCGGACAGCTCCTGCGGGGCGCCGGCCAGCGTCAGTGCGGCCGGGCTGTTGACCGCGGCGACCGACACCCGGTCGCCGTGCTCGGCCGCCACCCGCAGGCCTGACTCCTCGTCCAGCCCGACGGCCAGCATCGTGCCCGTGCCCACCAGCTTCTGCTGCAGGCGGGAGCGGTGCAGCGCCACCCGGACGGCGTCGGCCAGGGAGTAGACCCCGGCGTGCAGGAACGCGGCGATCTCACCGGTGCTGTGCCCGAGCACCGCGGCCGCTTCCACTCCGCGGGCGTTCCACAACGCCGCCAGCCCGGCCTGCACCGCGAGGTTGGCGGGCTGGGCCAGCCAGGTCTGACTCATCCGGGAGGCGGTTTCGTCGGCGCGCATCTCGTCGATCAGGCACCAGCCGGCCTGGGCGCGGATCAGCGCGTCGATCTCCTCGACCACCGCGCGGTAGACCGGCTCGGCCGCGAACAGCTGCTGCCCCATGCCCCACCACTGCGGTCCCATCCCGGTGAAGACCCAGACCGGGCCGGGGCAGGGTATGACCGTGCCGGCAGGGGCATCCGGATGTTCCTGGTCCTGCGTGCAGGCGGCCAGGGCGGCCTCGAGCGTGCTCCGGTCGCGATAGACCACCACCCGCCGATGAGCGTGCTGTTGCCGGCGGTGGGCCAGGGTGTGGGCGACGTCCTCGGGGCGGGCGCCGTGGGCCAGTTCCTGCCGGATGCCTGCGGCCAGAACGGAAAGGGCTTGAGGACGTTCGCCCGACAAGGGCAGTAACGTCCAGTCCGGTCGGGGCCGGGTTTGCGGAACCGGTCCGGGCCCGGCCTGTTCCAGCAGGACGTGAGCGTTCGTCCCGCCGAAACCGAAGGAGTTGACCCCGGCCCGGGCCGGGCCTTGGTGCAGCGGCCAGGGGACGGCGGTGGTCGGGATCCGGTAGGGCATCGCGGCCAGGTCGATGGCCGGGTTGACCTCGCTCAGGTTGATGTGGGGCGGGATCACCCCGTGCTTCAGGGCCAGAACGGTCTTGATCAGCCCGGCGATCCCGGCCGCGGCCTCGGTGTGCCCGATGTTGGTCTTGACCGATCCGACGTAGCAGTGCTCGCCCGGGGCCCGGCCGATCTCCAGGGCCCGGCCCAGGGCAGCCGCCTCGATCGGGTCGCCCACCGGGGTGGAGGTGCCGTGCGCCTCGACGTACTGCAGTTCGCCCGGGGTGATGCCGGCCTGGGCGCAGACCCGGCTGATCAGGCGGACCTGGGCGTCGGGGTTGGGGACCGTGATGCCGTTGGTACGGCCGTCCTGGTTGACGCCGCTGCCGATCACCAGGGCATGGATCGGGTCGCCGTCGCGCTGCGCGTCCGCCAGTCGCTTGAGCGCGATCATGGCGACCCCTTCGGCCCGGACGTAGCCGTCGGCCGCGGCGTCGAAGGTACGTGAACGGCCCGCGGGGGAGAGGAAACCGCCCTTGGTCTCGGCGATCGTGTACTGCGGGGCGAGATGCAGCAGAGCGCCGCCGGCCAGCGCCAGGCGGCTCTCGCCGCGGCGCAGGCTCTCGCAGGCCAGGTGCACCGCGACCAGGGAGGAACTGCAGGCGGTGTCCAGGGACAGGCTCGGGCCGCGCAGGTCCAGGCAGTACGAGATGCGGTTGGAGACCATCGTCATCATCGTGCCGGTGGCGGTGTGCGCGGCGATGGTCTCGAACCCGAGGTCGGAGAACTGCAGGATCTTGTAGTCGAGGGTGAAGGCTCCGACGAACACCCCGACGTCGGTTCCGGCGAGATCTCCCGGCCGCTGGCCGCCGTCCTCCAGCGCCTCCCAGCTGACCTCGAGCAGCTTGCGCTGCTGCGGGTCCATGTGGTCGGCCTCGCGCGGGCTGATCCCGAAGAAGCCGGGGTCGAACTCGTCGAAGCCGTCGATGTAGCCGCCGCGGCCACCCACCAGCCGGCCCGGCCGGGTGGCCTCGCGGCTGGCGAGCGTGTCCGTGTCGTAGCGGCTGCGGGGCGTGGGGGTCAGGCAGTCCTTGCCCGCCAGAAGGTTTCGCCAGTAGGAGCGGTGGTCGTTGGCGCCACCGGGGAAGCGGCAGCCGATGCCGATGACGGCGAAGCGGTCGGCCGGGCTCGAGGCAGCGGTCATCGCAGATCCTCCAGGACGAGAGGTGAGGCGGGGCTTGGGCGCCGGCGGCGGAACGGGTGCAGCAGACTGGCCACGGGGGCGAACTCGCCGGGGAAGGCCCCGGGATCGCTGAGGCCGACCGCGACCGGCACTCTTCCCGGCAGCCAGGTGTAGGTACCGAACAGGTGATCCCACAGGGGGATTTCGGAACCGTAGTGCCCGGCCTCGGTCAGATCGGTGCTGTGGTGCAGGCGATGCTGCTCCGGGCCGACGACCAGGTAGTTGAGCCGGCCCAGCCGCACGTCCACGTTGGCGTGGGCGAAGTAGCCGTGGGCGGTGGTGAACAGCCCGGCCAGGAAGACCGCGGGAGCCGAGAAACCGCCGACCACCAGACCGATCTGGATGACGAACTGGGCGAACGCGACGTCGAGAACATGGTTCACCCCGTTGTTGGCGACGTTGACCTTGCCCGGGGTGTGGTGCACCCCGTGAAAGCGCCACAGCAGCGGACTGCGGTGACCGAGACGGTGCACGAGGTATCCGGCCAGCGAGCTGATCAGCAGGGCCAGCGGCACCTGGACCGGCATCGGCCAGGACGGCGAGACCGTGGCCAGGGACTGCACCGCGAGTGCGGTGAGGAACTGGGCGAGGGCGCCCCCGGCCATCGTGAACCCGAAAAATATTCCGTAGAAGATCCATTCGCGCGGCTGCGGTTGCCAGGCGGTGTCGAACGGCAGGGCTCTTTCGAGGAGCGTCAGGTACAGCAGGACGGCGACCAGGAATCCGGCGCTGACCGTGGGCAGGTCCCAGCCCAGCCCCAGAGCTGCGAACCCGGCGCCCGCGATCATCGCCCACAGCGCGGGATAGACACTGTGCTGCAGAAGATTCCGTCCGGAAACGCGGTTGGTCCGGGCCGGCGACTGGGCTGGCTGCTGGGGCATCCGGAAGCTCCTCGGATCGTCGCATCGCGAAAGGTTGCCTGTAGGAACCAGAAAGACGCCGTGCGAGATGGTCTTGTTTTTCGGGGATGAAGGTCGGCTGGAGCTGCTGGGCGGGCTCGCGGCTCTCGGCGAACGGGCGACCGGACATAACGGTACGTGGCGACTGGCGAGTTCTCCAGAGCTGATGTGATGCCGAGGGAATTGCCCGGCCTTTTGGGCTCATCCCTCCCGGGAGAATCAAAGTCCCCACGAGTGAACTTCTTTCGCTACTGGCCAGTGGCCGACCGGGGGGCTGTCCGGCGTCTGAGGCCAGAAGGTGCCGCAAGCGGCCGAGCTGCACCCGTCGGTGACTCTTGGTAGCGTTCGGGGACGTTGGGTAATCGACTCTTGGGGGGAACTTTCCATGAACCGACGTGTCACCGGCCTTGCGGCAGCTCTGGGTGCGGCCGCGGCCCTGACTCTGACCGGGGCACCGGCGGCCACCGCGGCCGACGCCGCCGAGTGCGGTGCGAAACTGTCCGACTGGTCCACCCTGGGGGCGCTCGGCGCCAATCTCACCACCATCGACGACAACGACTACGGCCTGAAGAAGGCGCTCATCGTGACGGTCGGCAGCAAGATGCTGACCAAGGGCGTGGAGTTCAGCGAGTTCGACATCACGCTGGGCGAGATCATGCACCAGGGGCAGTCGATCAGCGCCCGCAGCGGAGGTGACGAACAAGCCGTCTGGAAGCTGCACAGCCCGATCTGCGCCAGTGTCAACCCGGTCGAGGAGTCCCGGGTGACCTCGGCCAAGCTGACCATCACCGAGTACGAGGGGACCAGCACCACCGAGATCACCCGAGGTCCGCTCACCGGGAACGTGCAGTCGTTGCTCCCGTGACGGTGCTCGACCCTGGTACTCATGAGGCGCCCGGACGGCCCGGCTGAGACAGGCTGACCGAGAAGGTGGTTCGGGGTTGCAGCACTCAAGCCGCGCCCCGAACCACCGCTGGTCGACGAAGGGTCTCCGGTCTCAGCGAAGCACTGGGTACGAAGCCGGCCGATCCGGGGCTGTCGCCGAAGCCGGGCCGCCACTGGCTCGCTGATCGGGGGCGAACCGGTTCAGGGTCTCGCCGTTGATCCGGTTGACGACGCGGACCGGACAGCTCTGGGCGCCGTCCTGGCTCGGATAGATGCCGATCTGAACCTGCGGCCTTCGCCAGGTCCGGCTCAACGAGAGGTTCCGCCCGAAGATCTGGACGATTCCGGGTTCGCCACCTTGCGATGGAAACCGGTACAGGGCCAGGATCAGGAAGGCGACCACGATCGGTGACGATCCGGTCGGCCCGTGATGCCCGCCTGCCGGTGATCTCGGCCCGGGCAGCTCGGCTGTCAACCCGCCTTGCGCCCGTCGTAGCCCAGATACCCCGGCCTGCGCGACTGCTGGCTCAGAGATCACCGAGAGCCAGGACCGGCTGCTCCACACAGTCGGCGACGAACCGCAGCAGTCCGCCTGCAGCCGCGCCGTCGCACACCCGGTGGTCGAAAGTCAGGGCCAGCTGCGTGACCTGGCGTACGGCGAGCTGCCCGTCGACGACCCAGGGCCGCGCGATGATCCGGCCGATACCGAGGATGGCGGCCTCGGGGTGGTTGATGATGGCGGCCGCGCCGTCCGTGCCGAACACGCCGTAGTTGTTGACGGTGAACGTGCCCCCGGTCAGGTCGGCCGGGGACAGTGCGCCGCTGGTCTTCTCGCGCAGGGCCGTGGCGAGTTCCCGGGTGCTGAGCCGGTCGGCGTGGTGGATGACCGGGACCAGCAGGCCGCGGGCGGTCTGCGCGGCGAAGCCCAGGTGAATGGCGTGGTGACGGTGGATCTCGCCGTCCTCGACGGTGGCGTTGAGTTCGGGGAAACGGCGAAGCCCGGCGATGACGAAGCGGGCCAGCAGGGCGACCAGGCTCACCGGTGGCGTTTGCTGACCGGCGTTGAGCGCGGCGCGGGCGGCCAGAAAGTCGGTGGCGTCGGCGTCGACCCAGACGGTGGCCTCAGGGATTTCCCGGCGGGAGCGGGTGAACTTCTCGGCGGCGAACCGGCGGATGCCGGTCAGTGGGATGCGCTCGAACCCCTCCGACGGGGAGCCGGGGGTCTGAGCGGTCACGGCGGCTGAGTTACCGGGTCGTCCTCCAGCGGCAGGGGCGTCCAGAGCACCGATGGAGGACGGGGTGGCCGGGCCTGCCTCAGACGCGAGGAGGGGCGCGGCGGCTGGGTCGGTTGTGCTGGTCAGGTCGGTCGTGGTGGGGGCGGCCGGTGCGTCGATGGAGGACGGGGTGGCTGGGCCGGTCTCAGAAGCTGGGTCGGTCGTTGCGGTCAGGTTGGCGGGGTCGCGCTCGTCGATGGCGCGGCGGATGTCGGCGCGCATGATCAGTCCGCCGGGGCCGGTGCCGGTGACCGTGCGCAGGTCGAGATGTGCGTCGCGGGCGATGCGGCGGGCCAGCGGTGAGATGACCCGGACGACTGGGCTGTCGGGGGCGCTCTGGTGGCTGGCCTGCGCGGCCGAGGTGGTGGGCGCGGCACCGGTGAAGGTGGGCTGTGCTGCTGGTCGGCGGCTCAGTTCCTCAGCCGCCGGCGAGGGCGCAGCGGCTGGGGAGGGTGCAGCGGCTGGGGAGGACATAGCGGCGGGCGAGGTGGACAGCGCAGGTGAGGCCGCCGCCGAGGTCAGGGAAGTGGCCGCAGGGGCCGGCGGGGGTGCTGGCACTGACCCTGGCGCTGGCCTTGGTGCGGTGGTGGCTGGGCTGGGCGGGGTAGGTCGCCCGGGTCGGTGGGGGCGTCGGCGTCGTGAGGTGCGGGCGGTGGGTGTGCCGTAGCCGATGAGGACGTTTCCGCTGGCCTCTGAACTGGTGTCGGCAAGGTCAGCAGCCACTGTGGTCCCGCTGACCGGAGCCGGAGCGATCTCGATGCCGGGCTCGCGGAGCCCACCGAGGGCGTTGGACGGCTCGTCCTTCTCGGCCACGCTGATCAGCGGTGCCCCGACCGGAACCATCGCCCCGGCCTCGGCGTGCAGTGCCGTCACGGTGCCGGCGAACGGGATCGGCACCTCGACCGAGGCTTTCGCGGTCTCGACCTCGACCACGGGCTGGTCGATGCTCACCTCGTCGCCGACCTGGACCAGCCAGGTCACGATCTCGGCCTCGGCCAGGCCCTCGCCGAGGTCGGGCAGCAGGAAGTCAGACATCCTCGTCCTCCCACTGCAGACGGCTCACCGCGTCCAGAATCCGCTCGGCGCTGGGCAGATGGTGGGCCTCGAGCTTGGGCGGCGGGTATGGGATGTCGAAGCCGGTGACTCGCAGGACGGGTGCGGCCAGGTGGTGAAAGCACTGCTCGCTGAGGCGGGCGGCCACCTCGGCGCCGTAGCCGCAGAACCCGGCGGCCTCGTGCACGACCACGGCCCGGCCGGTGCGGCGCACGCTCGCGGTGACCGTCTCGTCGTCGAACGGGTTCAGGCTGCGTAGGTCGATGACTTCGAGGTCGTAGCCTTCCTCGGTGCCGAGTGCGGCGGCCTCCAGGGCCGTGGCCACCGTGCCGCCGTAGGTGATCACCGTGACGTCGCGGCCCGGGCGCACGACCTGGGCCTGGTGCAGAGCGGGCCCCTCCAGGCTCAGCGTGGCTGTTTCCTTGGACCAGTAGCGGCGTTTGGGTTCCAGGAAGATCACCGGGTCGGGTGAGGCGATGGCCTGGCGCAGCAGCCGGTAGCCGTCGGAGGGGGTGGAGCAGGTGACGACGCGCAGGCCGGCGGTGTGGGTGTAGTAGACCTCTGAGGAATCGCAGTGGTGTTCGACTCCACCGATGCCCCCGCCGTAGGGGATTCTGACCACGACCGGTAGCTCCACGCGTCCGCCGGTCCGGTTGCGCATTTTCGCCAGATGGCTGGTGATCTGCTCGAACGCGGGGTAGGCGAAGGCGTCGAACTGCATCTCGACCACCGGGCGCAGGCCGTTCATGGCCATCCCGATGGCGGTGCCGACGATGCCGGACTCGGCCAGCGGGGTGTCCCAGACCCGTTCCTCGCCGAACCGCGCGGCCAGGCCGTCAGTGATCCGGAAGACGCCGCCCAGCGTTCCCACGTCTTCGCCGAGCACCACCACCCGCTCGTCCTCGGCGAGCGAGTCGGCGAGCGCCTGGTTCAGGGCGGCCGCCAGCGAGACCGGCGTGGCGGTGGCCGGTAGGGAGGTGATGCTCATGCCCTGGCCTCCTCGTCACGGGCGATCTCGTCGAGCAGGTCTGCCTGCTGTTGGTGCAGCGCAGCGGTCGGTTCGGCGTAGACGTGCCCGAACAGGCCCGCCGGATCGGGTGCGGTGTCGGCGTTGGTGCCGGCTCGCACGGCGGCGGCCAGGGCCTCGGCCTCAGCGGCGAACTCGGTGGGTGGTTCCTGCCCGTCGCGGTTCAGGAAGAGCTCGAGGCGGCGCAGCGGATCGCGTTCCAGCCAGAACGCGACCTCCTCGTCCTGCCGGTAGCGGGTGGCGTCGTCGGCGTTGGTGTGCGCCTCGACCCGGTAGGTGAGGGCCTCGATCAGCACCGGGCCGTGGCCGGCGGCCGCGTGCTGAACAGCCTCGCTGACGGTGGTGTGCACGGCGGCCACGTCGTTGCCGTCGATCAGGTGGGAGGGGATTCCGTAGCCGATGCCCTTGTGCGCGAGCGAGGGCGCGGCGCTCTGTTTGGCCAGGGGCACACTGATCGCGTACCCGTTGTTCTGTACCAGGAACACGACCGGGGCCTTCCAGACCGCGGCGAAGTTCAGCGCCTCGTGGGTGTCGCCCTCGCTCGTGGCCCCGTCGCCCAGCAGCACCAGCGCGACCGTGTCCTCCCGCCGTAGCCGCGCGGCGTGAGCCAGGCCGACCGCGTGCAGGGTGTTCGTGGCCAGCGGGGTGCACTGCGGCGCCACTCGATGCTCGTACGGGTCGTAACCGCAGTGCCAGTCCCCGCGGAAGCTGACCAGCACCTGCAGCGGATCCACGCCCCGGGTGAGCACGGCCACCGAATCGCGGTAAGTCGGGAACAGCCAGTCCTGCGCCCGCAGAGCCAGGGCCGCGCCGATCTGGCAGGCCTCCTGGCCCCGGGACGAGGGGTAGACGGCCAGCCGGCCCTGCCTGGTCAGCGCGGTGATCTGGGTGTCGAAGCGGCGCCCGATCACCATGGCCCGGTACAGCCGGAGCAGGGTTTCGCGATCCGGTGCCGGGCCGACCGCGGCGCCGGCCGGGTCGATCAGCTGCACCGGTGCCGGCGTGGGCAGCAGGGGGTGCGGTGGCGCGGTGATGTCGTGCGGGGACTCCTGCGTGCTGGTCATCGGGCGCCACCCTTCGGGCTCGAAGCGGACACGAAACCCCGGCCGTGCGGGCACCAGTCAAGGTGCTCGGCGCAGGGGCGTCAATGGGTGTGGTCGGTGGCCGGCCCGAACGCCCGCCACACTCAACAGAACACGTGCAGGCAGGCGCCCGGTTGAGACGTTCGGCGAACTTTTTCACCGAACGAGGTAGCCGGCAGGCGTACGCCCGCGGGCTGATGTGTGCTCGTCCGGGCGTGACTACCGTGGCCGGGTGAGTACCTCGACTGCGCGCCCGGCCCGTGCGGGGCTGCGACGACTGCGCGGCCCCGGACGTCGTCCCTGGTGGGCGCTGCAGGTAGGGGCCGCGCTGGTCGTGCTCTGGCTGGTCCTGGGGTATCTGGGTGCGTCGGTGATGATCGTCGCGGCGGTGGTGTTCGCGGCGGCGCCGGTGATGCTGGTGCACCACCCGGTGCTGTGCTGGTGGGTGACCATGCTGTTCGCGCCCTTCCTGGCCTTCCTGGCCAGGGACGAGGGTGTGCTGGTGCTGTGCTGCCTGGCGATCTACACGGCGGCCGGGATCCTGAGCTGGTCTCGTCCCTGGCGGGTCTCGGTACCGGCCACGGCTGGGTCCGGGGTGCTGCTGCTGATGCTGTTCGCCACGCTGATGCCCGGCGTCCGGGTGGACCAGAACGCGCCTGTCCTCGTCATGGCGCTGCTGTGCGTGTGGGTGGTGGCCAACTCCGGCGGCCAGGCCCGGCGCCGGGCGCTCGCGGCCCGGACGCGCGCGACCGAGCAGGCGATCGAGGCCGAGAGGCTGCGGATCGCCCGGGAGATGCACGACCTGATCGCGCACAGTCTGGGGGCGATCGCGTTCCAGGCCGGCATGGGCGCTCGGGTGATCGACTCCCAGCCCGCGCAGGCGCGTCACGCGCTCAGCGCGATCGAGAGCACCAGCCGCCAGACCCTGGCGGAGCTGCGGCGCACGCTGGGTGCCTTGCGCCGTTCCGATCCCGAAGGTGCACCGGCGGCGCCGATGCCGAACCTGGCGGATCTGGACCGGCTGATCTCCACCACCCGCGAGGCCGGGGTGACGCTTGAGCTGGAGCGTCTCGGCGAGGTCCGGGAACTGCCCGCTGACCTGGAGCTTTCGGCGTTCCGGATCGTTCAGGAGTCGGTCACCAACGTGGTCCGGCACGCGGGCACGCCCAGCTGCCGGGTCCGCCTGGTCTTTCACCCGGCCGAGCTGGAGATCGAGGTCCTGGACCAGGGCCGTGGTAGTGGCGCGGCGCTGAGCAGCGGGTACGGGCTGGTCGGGATGCGGGAGCGGATCACGTTGCTGGACGGGCAGTTCAGCGCGGGGCCGCGGGAGCAGGGTGGGTTCCGGGTGGGTGCGCGGTTCCCGATTCCGGCAACGGACGCGTGAACGTGCGTGAGGATGGTGCATCGTGAGTGTGAGCGTGGTGCTGGCCGACGACCAGCCGCTGATCCGGGCCGGGCTGCGGGTGCTGCTGGCCGAGACCGAGGACCTGAGGTTCGTGGGGGAGGCCGGTGACGGTCTGGAGGCGGTCGAGCTGGCCGGGCGGCTGCGGCCGGACGTGGTGGTGATGGACCTGCGGATGCCTCGGCTGGACGGGATCGGCGCGACCCGGCAGATCGTCGAGAAGTATCCCGACGTCAAGGTTCTCGTCCTGACCACGTTCGACGACGACGAGTACCTGTACGGGGCGCTGCGGGCGGGGGCCAGCGGGTTCCTGGTCAAGGACATCTCGCTGGACGACATGCTGGCCGGGATCCGGGTGGTGGCCGCCGGTGACGCCCTGATCGCGCCGAGCCTGACCCGCCGGCTGATGCATGCGGCGATCGGCCGGAACGCACCCGCGCACCCGCCCCAGCAGCTGGCGGCCATCACCGAGCGCGAGCAGGAGGTGCTCACCCTGATCGGCAACGGCCTGTCGAACGCGGAGATCGCGGCCCGGCTGGTGATCAGCCCGGCCACCGCCAAGTCGCACGTGGCCCGGCTGCTGACCAAGCTGAACGCCCGCGACCGGGTGCACCTGGTGATCCTGGCCTACGAGTTCCAGCTGGTCACCCCCGGGCGGTAGGCCCAAGACCCCCTCCCAGGGATGCAGCCCGCAAGCCGATGTGAAGCCAGGGCCTGGCGCGCCAGCCTGAAGTCATGGCGAAAATCATGGCTTGGCAAGGGTTTCGCGAGCGCCTGGAACACATCGGCCCGGGCCGGGTCCTCGGGGTGCAGGTGCTCGTGGTGGCGGTGTTCACCCTGCTGTGGAACCCGCTGGACTTCTTCATCTACCGGCTGGGCGGGGCGGCCATCGGCTCCGGCACCGACCTGTACCTGGAACGTCAGGCCGGGCTGTTCTTCACCTACACGCCGTTTGCCGCGCTGTCGTTCGTACCGCTGAACTGGCTGCCGCTGATCCCGGCCCGGCTGTTGTGGAATCTGGCGGTGTTCGCGGCCTTCGCCTGGGCGGTGCGCGAGATGCTGCTGCTGGCCAGGATCCCTTTCTCGCGAAGGATCTTCGGCTGGTGCGTGGCCGGTGGGCTGCTGCTGGAGCCGGTCTGGCACACGTTCTTCCTGGGCCAGATCAACGTGTTCCTGCTGGCGCTGGTGCTGTTCGACGTACGCCGGGTGGCCGAGGGTAGAGGCCGGGGCGTGGGTATCGGGCTGGGGGTGGCGGTGGCGATCAAGCTGACGCCCGGGGTGTTCGTCGTGCTCCTGCTGCTGGCCGGGCGGGTACGGGCGGCGCTTACCGCGGGGGTGAGCTTCGCGGTCTGCACGCTGCTGGGCTTCGCGGCCGACCCGGAGGCGTCGTGGCTGTACTGGCGGGAGATCTTCTTCGACTCCTCCCGGGTGGGCATCCCCTACATCAGTAACCAGTCCCCGTACGGTGCGCTGGTGCGCCTGGTCGGTGGCCGGGAGAACGTGGGCGAGTGGTTCCTGCTGGTGCCGGTGGTCTTCCTGGCGCTCGGTCTGGCGGTGGCCACCCGTGATGCCCGCCGCGGCGACTGGGCCAGTGCGTTCGCCACGGCGGGCCTGACCAGCCTGCTGGTCTCCCCGATCTCCTGGGCCCACCACTGGGTGTGGGCGTTGCCGGCGCTGGTGGTCCTGGTCAATGAGGGACGCTTTCGGGCAGCTTCCTGGGCCGGTGCCGTCTTCGTGCTGTCACCGATGTGGTACCTGCCGCGCACGCTCGGCCCGATCCCGCTCCTTCCCACGGTCAACGCCTACCTGGTCGTCGGCCTGGCCCTGTTCACGTGGCTGACCCTGCGCTCACGGGATCAGGGCGAGCTTGCCTCCGGGATGGCCACCGAGCAGGAGCTCGAGCGCGGCGGGAGCCTCGTCCAGGGGGAAGGTGCGGGCGAGCGGGACGGTGAGGTCGCCGGCGTCGGCCAGTTTGACCAGGGCCCGGCGGGAGCGCTCGCGGAATTCCCGGCTCTGCGGGGTGGTGCCGCCGACTGCCAGGAACCCGTCGCGCTCGGCGCGGGCCCAGCCGGCGATGGTGACGATGCGGCTGCGGTCGGAGACCAGGTTCAGCGACACGTCCGCAGCCTCGTCGGTTCCCACCGTGTCCAGCGCCGCGTCGTACCCCTGGGGCGCGATCTGCCGCAGTCGCTCGGCCAGACCCTCCCCGTAGCGCACGGGGGTGGCGCCGAAGGCCTTCACCCGCTCGAAGTTCCGCTCGGACGCCGTCCCCACGACCCGGGCGCCCAGCAGACGCGCCTGCTGCAGAAGGCTCACCCCG
This sequence comes from Kineosporia babensis, assembly GCF_021129305.1. Taxonomy (GTDB): domain Bacteria; phylum Actinomycetota; class Actinomycetes; order Actinomycetales; family Kineosporiaceae; genus Kineosporia; species Kineosporia babensis. The sequence goes on from NZ_JAJOMB010000025.1 coordinate 38,027, forward strand.
ACCGCGCCGGACGCGCCGTGGACGACGACGGTGTCTCCTGAGACGACCGCGCTGGTGTGCAGCATGTCCGCCGCCGTCGCACCCGCCAGCAGCAGGTTGGCCGCCTGTGCGAAGTCCAGCCCGGCCGGCTTGGGGAACACGTCCGCGGCCGGCACGGTGATCCGGGTGGCGTACCCACCGCGCACCTGGCCGGCGATGACCTCGTCGCCGACCTCGAAACCGGCGCCTGCCCCCACCGCGTCCACCACGCCGGCGACTTCGAGCCCGATCACCTTCGGCAGCACCGAGGGGTCCTTGCCCGGCCCGGCCGCGAATCCCTTGGCGTCGGCCGGGTTCATCCCCGCCGCCCGCACCGCGATCCGGACCTCACCGGGACCGGGCTCCGGGACCGCGAACGTCTGCAGTTCCAGTACCTCAGGCCCTCCAAAAGCGGTGGCGACCCAGCGACGATCCACGACACGTCCTTTCTCGATCCTTGACACTGCGACCTGCTGGGCCCCGATCCTGCCGTGTCACGGGCGGGCAGGCGCGCCGACACGGGGAAGCCAGGTCGTGCGTTGGCCGGGCCGGGGACGACTGGACCGCCCGGTCCGTGACCGAGGCGGTCGCTCGTCCGTTGCTGGAAGTTCTTGCTGTTCAGTAACTTTTCCGGCTGCCCAGCCGGCTGCGCGGGCTGGTTACAGCCGGGCGGGTGCCCGGCCGATGCGATGGTGTGGGGAGAATGTCGCGGACGGTGTCGTTGCGGGCCACGCTGATCCTGTTGGGGGTCGGCAGCATCGTGCTGACCGCGGCCGTGCTGGGTGGGGTGGCCGCCTGGCAGAGTCATGTCTTCAGTGATCAGGCCGACCGGACCATGGCCGGGCAGCGGGACAACGAACTGGACAGCCTGACGGCCCAGGTCGATCAGCTGGTCGCCAATGCCGGCGCGGCCACCCAGGCCAGCGTCGACCGGGCGAACACGGTTCTGCTGTCGGACCTGGCCGAGAAGGGTGGCCTGCGGCTGGCCCAGACCTCGGTGCGCTGGGACGCGGTCAACCAGGTCACGCAGGAGACCCGGCGGGTGAGCCTGCCGCGGGTCCTGCTCGAGCGCACCTGGCTCGGCCGTAACCGCGACCTGCGCAAGCCGACCCCGATCGTCGACACCCTGGCGGCCAAGGTGGGTGGGGCCGTCACGATCTTCCAGCGGATGAACGACGACGGCGACCTGCTGCGGGTGGCCACCACCGTCCCGAACGCCGAGGGGAAACGGGCGCTGGGCACGTACATTCCCGCGGCCGGCGCTGACGGCAGCCCGAACCCGGTCGTTGCGGCGATCAAGTCCGGCCGGCCCTACCGAGGTGTCGCCCAGGTGGTCGGCACCTGGTACGTCACCGCCTACGACCCCCTGAAGAACGCGGACGGCGACGTCATCGGCGCGGTCTTCTTCGGCGTCCCCCAGGCCGAGGCGATCAAGGAACTCACCGAGAGCATCGCCGCCACCAAGATCGGCCGTCACGGCGGCGTCACCATCTTCAGCAACGGCACCGCCGACCGCGGCCGCGTCATCGCCTCCGGGCTCCCTCAGGACGCCTCGACGTCCGAGGAGCCCTTGAAGGCCGTCGACGCCAACGGAACTCCCTACGTCCAGGAAATCGTGGACGCGGCCGCCCGCCTGGGTGAAGGACAGGAATGGACGCGCGACTACCGCCTTCCCGGAAGCGGTGACGTCGCCGCGGCCGACAGCACGCTCCGCGTCCGGTATTACGCCCCCTACAGCTGGGCGATCGCCGTACAGACCTACAACCCGGACTACGCCGCCGCCAGCCAGGCCCTGAGCGACGGCCGGGCCGGGATGCTGAAGATCTTCGCGCTCGCCGCCGTCCTGCTGGCGGTCTTCGGCGGGGGTCTGGCCTGGTACTGGGCCCGCCGCACCGCCCAGCGCCTGGCCGTTCTTACCGGCGCGCTGGACCAGGTGGCCCGCCGCGACCTGACCGCGAAGGTCACCGAGGGCAGCGACGAGATCGGGCAGATGAGCACCGCCCTGAACACGGCCGTCGGGGAGATCCGCGCGCTGCTGTCAGACATGGCCGGTACCGCGACGGGGGTGGCGAAGGCGGCCGGTCAGGTCTCCACCGTGGGGGACGAGGTGGCGGGGGCTGCGGATGCGGTGGCGGTGCGCACGGGGCTGGTGGCCTCGGAGGCGGACGAGGTCAAGCGCACGATGCAGACGATCGAGACCGGCGCGAACGAGATGCACGCCGCCATCAACGAGATCAGTGTGAACGCCACCCAGGCCGCCACCGTGGCTCAGGAAACGGTGCTGCGGACCGAGCAGGCCCGGGCGGTGATCGACCGGCTGGGGCACTCCAGTGCGCAGATCGTCGACGTGGTGGAGGTGATCAGCGCGATCGCCGGGCAGACGAACCTGCTGGCCCTGAACGCGACGATCGAGGCTGCGCGCGCCGGTGAGGTGGGTAAGGGTTTCGCGGTGGTGGCCAACGAGGTCAAGGAACTGGCTCGCCAGACCGCCGAGGCCACGGTCGACGTGACCACGCGGGTGAACACGATCCGGGCCGACACCGATGACGCGGTGGCGGCGATCATGGCGATCGGTGAGGCGATCGAGCGGGTGAGCGCCTTCCAGGACGCGATCGCCGGTGCGGTGGAGGAGCAGAGCTCGGTGGCCTCGGAGATGAGCCGCAGCGTGGAGACGGTCAGTTCCGGGGGTACGCAGATCAGCACGGGTATCGGCGAGGTGGAGGCCACCGTGGCCAGCACGCTGAAGGCGGTGGGCAGTTCGCGGGAGGCAGCGCGCACGCTGGACGAGAACGCCAACGAGCTCACCCGGCTGGTGCAGCGCTTCGCCCGCTAGCCGTTGTCGGCTGGTTCAGCGGTCGGCGCTGCTCAATTCGATGTGGAGGAGGTCATAGCTGGTGGTCTCGCGCCCGGTGGAGACACTCCGGCGCACTTGCGCTCGCACCGTGACCCTGACTCTCTGATCGTAGAAGTCCTGCAGTTTCTGCGGATGCCCAGGGCTCGTCCGAAGTGAGACCTTCTCGCCGTCGTCCAGAAGTATGGCAGCGGGATCGACAGAACTGACGGTGACGAGGATGCCTTCCAGGGTTTCCTCGCTCACGTCGATGGCGTTGCTCTTGATGATTTCCTTGAGGAAAGCGGCGGATCGTCGGTCGAGAGAAGCGAACTTGCGGTGTTGTGTTCCCGGGCCGAGAGTCAACTCCATCGAGATGTCGTCAGCAACGATGAGATCCGACAGCGACTGAAGGTGTTTGGCGGCCCGTGGGCCCGCCCCGCGAATCTGCCGCGCGATCTCTTGTTCGCCTAGCGAGTCGTTGGCGACTTCATTGAGAATGCGCAGCAGTTCGGCGAGAGATTCGGCCAGCAGAGAAGGTTCGGATCCCGATTCGTCCGTACTCTCGGCTGAAGGCTCGGCCAAGAGGGTGAAGACCACTGAACCGGGCGTCGTCACGGGGGTCATCTGCAGTTCGGTAGCGCTGCGGATCTCACGGGAGATCTGCCCGAACAAAGTTGCTTGACCGGACCGGGCCGCCCCGATGGAACTGATGACTTCCTGCAGTGTGCTCAGGGCGGAGGCAGCAGTCTTGACTGCTACCCGGTTGCGCTGGACAGCGGCACCGGCCAGGCGCATCTGCAAGGTCTTGCCCTGCTGAAGGGCGGACATCTCGGCCAGGGTGGCTGTGTTGATGTCGGCTGCGGTGACAACAGAAGCCTCGTCGGTCTGCTCACCGTCCATCAAGGTCTGCCAGAGCTGCTCCGGGGAGGAAGAATCGCCTGTCACCAGTTCACCTCCAGGTAGCCGCGGACCGGGTCTGAGCTCTCGATAGTAGGTGCATCGTCCTTGTCTGGACCACGGCGACTCCGCTGCCACCAGTCGTCCCAGGCACCGCGCAGGGCGAAGGCGGACTGGAACTCCGGGTCGATTCCGCCGGCCCGCCAGGGCTGGGGGATCCGTTGCCGCACGAACATGAACGCATCGACGCGAAGACCGAGTTTCTTGCGCAGTTGCTGGCTCTTACCGAACTCAAGCACCTTACGCTTCTTGTTGTTGCTGCCGAGTTCATCGAAGGCCGATTCGCGGATGATGAACAGCGAGTCCAGGTCATCGGGGTCCACCTTGGCCGTGGTGAAACTACCGCCAATCCAGTTGGCTTCGACCAAGGCAGGATGAAGCTGATCCAGCATCGTTTTCGCCGAGCGGAAGTCTGCGAGGCATTGTGCCCGGGTCGACGAGGTCGAGAAGGGCGGGCTGAGAACGAACGTCTGCTCAAGCTCTTCGATGGTGCAGGAATGACGGCCCAGGGGGAGGAACCCTGCCGGCGACAGAGTCGGGATCATTGGGAGAGAGTCGCAGAAAAAATGGAAAGAATGCGATTCTGGACCATGGAATACCGCTCTGGAATTGGGGGCCCGGTGACCCGGGAAAAGGTCACCGGGCACCCGGTCGATCGGTGAAGTGGTCAGTGCGCTGCGCCCGCCGCCTCGGCAGCGGGCTGGGCGTGCGGGTCTTCGGCCGGGGCCTTGCGCAGTAGGTAGAAGGTGATGCCGGAGCCGATGATCCCGACCAGGCCGGCCACGATGAAGGCGCCGTGCAGTCCGTTGGCGAAGGCTTCGTGGATCGCGGTCTCGAGTTGGGCGTGGAAGGCGGGCGGGGAGGCCTGGATCACGGCCTGGGTCTGTCCGCCGGAGACGGCCGAGGCGATGCTGTCGGCGGAGGGGACGCCGTTGGCGGCGAGGGTGTCGGCGGCGCGGGAGGTGAAGACTGAGCCGAGGATGGCCACGCCGAACGCGGTGCCCAGTTGCCGGGAGGTGTTGAGCACCCCGGAGGCCATGCCGCTGCGCTGGAGCGGGACGGCGGACAGGGCGGCTGAGGTCAGGGGTGGGGCGGCCAGGCCGACGCCGAGGCCGACGACCATCAGGCCGGCCAGGAGCGCGGTCCAGGTGGAGCCGGGCTTGACCAGGAGCATGAGCAGGCTGCCGCAGCCGATCAGGAACAGGCCGGCGCCGATCGGGCGGGAGGCCGGGATGCCGTGCAGCCGGCTGCTCAGGGCGCCGCTGACGGTGAACGCGACCAGGGACAGCGGCAGCAGGGCCAGTCCGGCCTTGAGCGGGCTGAGGCCGGCGACGGACTGCAGCCAGATCGAGATCAGCACGCTGGAGCCGAACGCGGCCGAGGAGAGCACGGCGGCGGCCAGGACGGCGCCGGTGAAGACCGGGCTGCGCAGCAGGCCGAGGTCGATCAGGGGGTGCTCGGTGCGGCGCTGGATGAGCACGAACCCGGCCAGGGCCACGAGCCCGAGCACGGCGCAGGTCACGGGGGTGCGGGCGCTCCAGCCTTCGGATCCGGCCTCGATGATGGCGTAGGTGATCAGCCCGGCCGCGGCGGTGAAGGTGATCATCCCGGGGACGTCGAGGCGCACGCGGCGGCGGGCGCCGTCGGTGAACAGGATGAGCGACAGGGCGATGGCGAGGGCGGAGATGGGCAGGTTGACCCAGAACGCCCAGCGCCAGGACAGCAGTTCGGTCAGGACGCCGCCGATCACCGAGCCCAGGCCGGCGGCGGCGCCGCTGACCGCGCCCCACAGGCCGAAGGCGGTGCCCCGGTCACGGCCGGTGTAGGAGACGTTGATCAGGGCGACGGTGGTGGCGAACATGGCGGCGCCGCCGACGCCCTGCAGGGCGCGGGCGATGATCAGGACGTTGATGTCCTGGGCCAGGCCGCAGGCCACCGAGGCGATGGCGAAGATGCTCAGGCCGGCCACGTAGACCCGGCGCCGGCCGATCGCGTCGGCCAGGCCCCCGGCGCCGAGCAGCAGCGCGGCCAGGCTGAGGGCGTAGATGTCGATCACCCACTGGACCTGGCTGAAGCTCGCGTCCAGGTCGCGGGTGACGTGGGGCAGGGCGACATTCACGATGGTGATGTCGATGAGCAGCATGAAGGTGCCCAGGCAGACCGCCAGCAGCGGGGTCCACTTCCGCATGGTGTTTTCTCCCGGCAAGGTTCGGTGGTGACGCTGATCAGGATCGGCACTCGCGGCGCTAAAGCGCAGGTGCTCGGCGTCAGGTGTCTAGAATCCTCCGTCGAAGGGCGGTGTGGCGATGGAAATCCTCACGACGGACGGGCTGGATCACCGGTTGCTGCACGCGCTGCGGCTGGATCCGCGGATTCCGTTCGCCCGCATCGCCCAGCTGACCGGGGCCTCGGAGCAGACCGTGGCGCGCCGGTTCCGGCGACTGCGCGAGCACGGCGTGGTGCGGGTGGTCGGCCTGGTCGACCCGTACGCCACCGGGCAGGGCACCTGGATGGTGCGGATCCGCTCACGCCCTGATGCTGCCGGGGCCCTGGCCGATGCACTGGCCCAGCGGCCCGATGTCAGCTGGGTCACGCTGACCTCCGGGGGTACGGAGATTCTCTGTTCCGTGCTGTCCGCCGAAGGCAGCGGGCAGGAGATGCTGCTCCGTCGGCTCCCGCACACCAAGGAGGTCATCGACTTCACCGCGCAGATGGTGCTGCACCGTTTCGACGAGCGGCTGGGCTCGCTGAGCGACCTGACCGAGCTGGACGACGAGCAGGTGGCCCACATCGCCAGCAAGACGCTGACCCGTCGCGAGGACGCTGCCGCGGCCGTGATCGGGCCCCAGGACAAGGCGTTGCTGGCGGAGCTGCACGCGGACGGGCGGGCGCCGGTGTCGCGTCTGGCGCAGGTGACGGGCTGGAGCCCGGCCCGGGTGCAGCGGCGGGTGGAGGAACTGGTGCACGCCGGGGCCTTCTACTTCGACGCCGAGATGGCGGTGGAGTCCCTGGGCCTGAGCACGCACGCCACGCTGTGGCTGACCGTACCCCCGGCCCATCTGGAACGGGTGGGCCGGGAACTGGCCCAGCACAAGGAGATCGCGTACGTGGCGGCGATCAGCGGCGACCGTTCGCTGATGGGTACGGCCGTCACCAAGGACCCCGAGCACCTCTACCGGTACGTGTCCCGGCGGCTGGGCGAGATCCCCGGCATCCAGCAGCTGGAGATCTCGCCCATCCTGCGCCGCCTGAAGCAGAACAGTTCCTTCATGCGGGAGGGCCGCCTGTACGCCCCGCCGGCGACCTGAAGGGCTTCGAACCAGAGGACGGGGTGGCCGGGTGGCGCTCGCCGTCAGGCGGTTGCGTGGGTGTCGGGGGACGTAGGGGCCGGGGTGGCCGGTGTTCTGGTCGCCTGGAGTGCTTCGTCGTTGCGGATGGTCTGGGCGAAGCCGAGCGCGAGCAGCGCGAAGGCTGCTGCTACCCCGAAGGCGACCCGGTACGCGTCCACGTTCGGTTCCCCGGTGCTGGTGGTGGTGCCGACGGTGATCATGCTGGTGGTCAGGAAGGCCACGCCCGCTGCGCCGCCGATCTGGCGGATGGTGTTGAACAGGGTGGAGGCCTGGCCGGTCTGGGCGGGGGAGATGGTGGCGAAGGCGACGGCCTGGCTGGTGACGAACACGTGGGACATGGCGAAGCCGAGGGTGACCATGTAGAGCCGGGCCAGCCACAGGCTGGAGCCGGTGCCGAGGGTGGCCAGCAGGGCGCAGCTGAGCATGACGCCGGTGAGGCCGAGGCTGACGGTCAGGCGGGGGCCCAGGCGCGGGAAGACGAACCGGCTGGCCACCTGGGCGCCGAGCATCACGCCGATCGCCTCGGGGAACACCGACAGGCCGGCCTCCAGCGGGTCCATGCCGCGGCCGTCCTGGAAGTACAGGGAGATCGCGTACAGGGTGCCGAGGAAGGCCATGGATGCGCAGATGGTGACCAGGCTGGCCGAGCGCAGGAGCCGGTTGCCCATCAGCCGGACGGCGACCATCGGCTGGGCGGTGCGGCTCTCGACGGTGACGGCGATGATCAGGACGGCCAGGCCGCCGATCAGCGTGGCCAGGATCTCGGGGGAGCTCCAGCCGCGTTTGGGGCCTTCGGAGACGCCGAACATGAAGGTGGCCAGGCCGAGCCCGCACAGGACGAAGCCGGGCAGGTCGAAGCGGCCGGCGTTCTCGCGGGGTGCCTCCCTGAGGAAGATCAGGCCGAAGGCGATGGCGGCCACGCCCAGGGGGATGTTGACCCAGAACACCCAGGGCCAGGAGTAGTGCGTGACCAGGAGCCCGCCCAGGACCGGGCCGAGGGCGGGGGCCAGGGCGGTGGGGATGGTCAGGATCGAGGAGGCCCGCACCCGTTCGTGGGGTGGGAAGGTGCGAAAGAGCATGGCCATGCCGACCGGGGCGAGCATGCCGCCGCCCACGCCCTGCAGGATCCGGAACGCGACGAGCTGGCCGAGGGTGTCGGCCATCCCGCACAGCGCGGAGGCGAGGGTGAACACGGCGATGGCCACGAGCATCACGCGGCGGGCGCCGAACTTGTCGCCCAGCCATCCGGAGGCGGGGATGAACACGGCCAGGCTGACCATGTAGGCGATGGCCACGCTGTCGATCGCGGTGGAGGTGGTGCCGAAGTCGCGGGCCATCTGCGGCAGGGCGACGTTCACGATGGTGGCGTCGAGGATGTTCATGAACATCGCCGAGACGAAGACGACGCTGACAGCTATTTTCTGGTTGATCTGCACGCGGGGCATACCGGGGCGGGTCCGTTCCGGGGGTTAGTTCTTCAAGGAAACTGAACCCGCATTGTCACCCGAAGGTCAGGTCGCCGCCGGGGGCAGGGGTGAACGCATGCGTCACCACGGCCGCGTCCACGTCGCGCACGTGGGCGGGGTTCCAGCGCGGTTTGCGGTCCTTGTCGATCACCTGGGCGCGGATGCCCTCACGGACGTCCTGCCGTTCGAGGCTGTGCGACATCACCTGGTAGTCCTGGATCAGGCTCTGGCGCAGGTCCTCGTGGCCGGCGGTGCGGCGGATCGCGGTCAGGGTGATCTGCAGGGCGGTGGGGCAGCGGGTGAGCAGGACCTCGGCGGTGGCGGCGGCGTTCGGGTGCGGGTCCTGCTGCAGGCGTTCGATGATCGCGGCCACGTCGTCGCCGGTGTAGCAGCGCTCGATCCACTCCCGGTCGCCGTCCAGCGTCCCGGCCTCGGGGGCGGTGGCGTGCTCGGCCAGGATGTCCTGGGCGTGCTGCCAGGAGGTGGCGGCGGCCAGTTCGGTGAAGACCTCGAAGGGCGTATGGACGTCGGCCAGGCCCAGGTGGATGGCATCGGCTGGTCCTACGGGCAGTCCGGTCAGGGCGAGGTGGGTGCCGAGCTCGCCGTGGCCGGGCCGCGACAGCAGCCACAGGCCGCCGACGTCGGGGACCAGCCCGATGATCGTCTCGGGCATCGCCATGAGGGTGCTGCCGGTGACCACCCGCGGTGAGGCGTGGCAGCCGAGGCCGACACCGCCGCCGAAGGTGACGCCGTGCAGCAGGGACAGGACCGGTTTCGGGTAGGCGGACAGCTGCTCGTTCATCCGGTACTCGTCCCACCACAGGGCCCGGGCGCCGGCCCCGCCGTCGGACAGCGCCGAGATGGACACGGCCTTGATGTCGCCGCCGGCGCAGAAGCCGCGGGGGCCTTCCGCGTCGATGATCACGCACTCGATCGTCTGGTCGCCGGCCCAGGCGCTCAGGGCGGCGCTGATCGTGGTGATCATGGCGTGGGTGAGCGCGTTGATCGAGGAGGCCCGGGTCAGGGTGATCCGCCCGGCGCGGTCCTGGCGGCTCAGGCGCACGTGATCGGTGGAGGTGGGGGCAGCCGGCATCATCGTTGATTCAGACATTGCCGCGAACCTACCGCTACCGGCTGTGCGCGCCAGCATCGGCGAGGTGCTGCTGATCACGGATGGCCTGCTGTTCTTCTGCTGGTTTCCTGGTGAACCACGCGTGGTGCGCCCGTCGCCGCGCTGGCCCCTCAGGGTCCGTGGATGAGGGAAGATCGGCGCCATGACCTCATCCACGCGCCGGATCGGGCTCGGGCTGGCGGCGGCGGGCCGCCCGGCCTACATCACCCCGGCCCGCTCGGCCGATCTCGGGGGTGAGCGGGACGTGGACCGGTTGCGCTCGCTCAGTCATGACCTGCTCGACGCCGCGTACGCGGGCGGGGTGCGTTACGTCGACGTGGCCCGTTCCTACGGGCGGGCCGAGGAGTTCCTGGCCGGATGGCTGCAGGCCCGGCCCGAGATCGAGGACGTGGTGGTCGGCTCCAAATGGGGCTACCGGTATGTGGGTGACTGGCTTCTGGACGCGCACGTGCACGAGGTCAAGGACCATTCGCTGACCGCGTTCACCGAGCAGTACCGGATCAGCCGGGACCTGCTGGGCCCGAAACTGGCCATCTACCACATTCACTCGCTGACGCCGGACTCCCCGGCGCTCGCGGACAAGGGTCTGCACCGGGCACTGGCGGGGGTACGGGCCTCGGGCTGCCGCGTGGGCTTTTCCACCTCCGGTCCGCAGCAGGGGGAGGTGATCCGCCGGGCGCTGGAGGTCGAGGTGGACGGCCTGCCGTTGTTCACGTCGGTGCAGACGACCTGGAACGTGCTGGAGCCCTCGGCGGGCCCGGCTCTGGCCGAGGCGGCCGCCAGTGGGGTGACGGTGGTGGTGAAGGAGGTCGTGGCCAACGGCCGGCTGACCCCGGCCGATCACGACCTGGCGCCGGGCGCGGTGGCGGCGCGGGCGCTGGCGGCTGATCGGGGGGTGAGCGTGGATCAGGTGGCGATCGCGGCGGCGCTGGCCCAGCCGTGGGCCTGGCGGGTGCTGTCCGGGGCGGTGTCCGCGGCGCAGGTGGAGTCGAATCTGGCCGCGGCGCAGGTGAAGCTGAACGCGGTGGAGGTGAACCGGCTGACGGCGATGGCCCAGCCGCCGCAGGAGTACTGGGCGCAGCGTTCGGCCCGCGCCTGGACCTGAGTGCGCCGGGCCGACCGCGATGAGATCCGGGCCGGCCGGGGGTCGTATCTCCCGACGGGGATGCGCATGTGCTGAGAGGGCTGTGATGACGCAGATGACGCACACGAACCAGGCCAAGGCCTCAGGACGTCGCGGCCGCATACAGGGTCAAGCAGGCGACGCACCGGGGAGCGGCGTTGCGAGTCGTGCAAGCGGGTCCTGGCCGGAGTGGTCCACTTGATCGCCGTGCTGCGGGGGAACAGGATCACCGCGGCCGCGGCCACCCCGATCAGCTCGGCCGGGCCGCCGATGGGCGGTGAGGCGGATGCCACCGGCTGCGAGTTGGGTGACCGCGACCGGGGCCGGCCCGGATCCAGTCAGATGCGCCTGATCGCCGCCCTGTGTGCTCTCGGCGGTTTGGCTCATCTGGCACCTGACCTGCTGACTCGGGTCTTGACCGCGCGCAGCCTGCTGATCGACGCCGGTGGGGCTGCTTTCGCATCGTCGGCCGGGCAGCACGGCTGGTTCTTCACCGTCATGGCGCTGGTCTGCCTGATCTGTGCCGCTCATCTGGTGTGGTCGCGCTCGCAGCGGGCGCTGGCCATGACCGTGGTGATGGAGGCGGTGATGCTGTCGGCCCATTTGGCTTACTTGCTGGCCGTGGCGCCGTCCTTCTCCCCGGACGGGCGCGCTGCGGGGCACAGCCATCTGAACCCAGGTGACCCGGTGGTGACGTCCGGCGTGCCCGCTGCTGCAACCCACGAGTCCCACGCGTCGCCCGGGCCGTACCTGCTGCTGCCGGTGGGGGCCGAACTGGTGGTGCTGGTGGTGGGCGTGCCCGCGTTGCGTCGCGAGCGGTTGGCCGCACACCGTCCCTAGTTTTGAAGGCTCTGAGACCGCTCCGGCGCGAGGTGCCGGGTACCAGCGGGTTCGGCGGCTAGGGTCGCGCGCGGATCATGGGGGAGGCCGGTTGCGTCCGGCCCAGTTCGTGGGGGTAGATCGAATTGCAGCTCAGTCATGCCTTTTTCCGTCGGCTCCGCGGCAGTGCGCTGGGGGTGGCGGCTGCCGGACTTGCTCTGGGGTCGGTGCTTACCCCGGCTGCTCCGGCTCAGGCGGCCGCCTCGGGCGTCGTTCAGGTCGCCGCGACGACTCAGGTTGCGCGGGTGGCGGTCACGACGTGCTCGGCGGATTTCTCGGAAGGGGACTCGCGTCTGGGCCCGAAGACTCTGCCGAACTCGGGCACGGTCGGCTGGGAGTTGAAGGGGTACAAGCGCACGGGGTCCCTGGCGACGGCCGAGTTCCTGGCGAAGTATTACGACAGTACGGCCAAGAGCTGGATCTACCCGCCGCAGAACGGGTATCAGCTGCGTGAGGACGGTACGCCGATCACCTGGCGTAAGAAGCTGAAGGTGGGGCGGGAGCTGGATCGCTTCGGGAGTGAGTACGGGGGTTTCCTGAGCCCGGCCGGTACCCCCTATGCCGAGCGTGCCATCCCGCCCTCGAACCTGGCGGGGACGCCGGCGGAGGCGTGCAACTACAAGCGCTATCGGGTGGTCAAGGAGTTCGACGTCTCGGCGGGGCCGATCGCGTCGTGGTTCGAGCAGCGGGGTGACGGGTGGCAGTACCAGCTGACGGGGGCGTACGTGAGCGGGGCGCCGGGTCTGCTGAATGTGCTGTGGCTGGTCGAGAACGGCTATCTGGAGCGCGTCACGTCCTGAGCCCGCGCCGCCGCCCGGGCCGGAGAATTGGACGAATTCTGGCAATGACCGGAGGTCCGGGCGGTGTCTGGGAAGATGAACCACGTGGCAGAACTGGTGATCTCCCTGGACGACCTTTCCGATCCGCAGGTCGTGGCCCTGTTGGAGGGGCACGTGGCGCAGATGCGGGAGGTCTCGCCGCCGGAGAGCGTGCACGCGCTGGACGTGGAGGCGTTGCGGGCGCCGGAGATCACGTTCTGGGCTGCGCGTGAGGGTGACGTCGTGGTCGGGTGCGTGGCGCTGAAGCGGCTGGATGCTACGCATGTGGAGCTGAAGTCGATGCGCACGCTGCCGGCCCGGTTGCGTCAGGGGATCGCCGGGCAGTTGCTGCGGCACGCGGTGCACGAGGCCCGGGAGGCCGGGTACCAGCAGGTCAGCCTGGAGACCGGCAGTGAGGACTTCTTCGAGCCGGCCCGCACGCTGTACGCGCGGTACGGGTTTCTGCCGGCGGAGCCGTTCAACGGGTACACCGACGACCCGAACAGCACGTACTTCACGCTGAAGCTGTGAACCGCAGATCAGCCCTGACCTAGCTCGGTCAGGGCTGATCTGCGGTGCGGTGGGGTGTTACCGGGCGAGCTCGTAGTTCTCGTTCAGGGCCGCGCCGCGCTCGGGCTTGTACTGGTCGAAGCCGCGCGGGTCGCACTGCAGGCCGCCGTTGATGCAGTGCTTGACCAGGGCCTTGAGGGTGGGCTCGTCCCAGCCGTTGAAGAAGTCGTAGTGCCAGCTCCAGTCGGTGCCGCTGGAGAGCCTGACCTGGGACATGTCACCGGAGACGTTGAAGCCCATCTTGATCTCGACCATCGGCACGGCCACCGGGTGGTCGCCGGGGCAGACCCGCCGGTTGTCCTGGGTGACCGGGTAAGCCATGTGACTCTTGTGGTCGGCGGAGTCCAGGTTGACGCCGTCCCAGCAGCTGGGCGCCTGCATCCGGATGTTCAGGTAGGAGCCCGGCGCGCAGTCCTCGGGGATCTCCCAGTTGTTGGCGCTGTTGCCGCACTCCCAGCCCTCGACGGTGCCGGGGTGGTTGCGGAACTCGTCCTTGGTCTGGTTCGGGCTGCCGACCACGAACCGCAGGCCCTGCGGGAACGCGCGCACGGTGCGGAAGTCGCTGATCCCGGACTTGTAGTAGATCGTCTGCTTGTACTCGTTGGTGACGACCTTCTCGCCGTTGAGCACGGTGGGGTGCCAGTAGGCGGACTGATCGCCCGGGGTGATGCAGCTGGTCTTCTCGGCGCCCTTGAGCGAGCCGGTGGTGCTGGCCGCGTCGGTGTCGGAGGAGCCCATGAAGGTGTGGTTGTGCGAGGCGCCGGCCATGCCCGGGTAGACGATCGGGTCGTCGTCGGCGAAGTGGCTCATGAAGCAGTTGGCCTGGAACTCGCGGTGGGTGACCTGGTCCGGGCCGGGGTTGAAGGCCATGTCCGGCGCGATGCCCTGCACCGCCGGGTTCACGGTGATCGACTCGCCGGCGTCGAGGTTGGGGTTGAACCCGGGGACGGCGGCCATGCCGGGCATCTGCAGGCTGTCGGTGCCGCCGGTGGTCGCGGCCGGGGTGGGGGTGTTCTCCGGCTGCGGGGTTTCCTTCTTCTCCGGGTACTTCTTCTCGGCCGGGTTCTGGCCGTCCTTGGTGTTCTCCATGTCCGTGCGCTCGCCGGTACCGCTGGTGTGGTGTGCGCCGGGCTCGGCCGTTTCAGGGGTGGCGGAGGCGTGGTGTCCGGCGCTGGTCTTCTCGGAGCTGAACGCGGGGACCCCGGTGGAGACGGCGACCAGGACTCCGGCGAGCGCGAGACCGACCGCGCCGCCGGCCACCGTATAGCGTCGTTTCACTGTTGAGGGGTTCCCTTCGGGACGTTCCACCCGGCTCGGTCCGGCTCGGTGATGCGAGGTGGATGCCGGTGGATGTCTGACGTTGCGACGTCCCGAAGTCTGTCGGTGGCCCGGCTGTGGGCTCGCCGGTCAGGGGTCCCGGTTGGTTCCCGTCAAGGGCCCAGGTCTCTGGGCCTGTCCTTCGTTCTGCGGCCGGTTGTCCAGACGGCGCAGGTCAGACGCGGCCCTGCCAGCGGGCGACGGCCTGGGTGCGGTGGCGGACCTCGAGCTTGGCGTAGACGTGGTTGAGGTGGTTCTTGACCGTCTTCTCGGACAGCACCAGCTGGGCGGCGATCTCGGCGTTGGTCAGGCCCTGGACCAGCAGGTCCATCAGTTCGCGCTCGCGGCGGGTGAGGTCGAAGCGGATCCGGGCGGCGGACTCGCGTTCGGCGCGGTCGCGCAGCTGGCGGACGGCGACGGCGGCGGCGACGGGGGCCAGCCAGCCTTCGCCGGCGTGTACGGCGCGGACGGCCTGCAGGACGTCGTCGCGGGCCAGGCTGTTGTGGGACAGGAAGCCGCTGGCGCCCTGGGCGAGGGCGGCGGTGATGACGTCGGTGCTGTCGTCGGAGGTCAGCAGGATGACGCGGGTGAGGTCGGCCAGGCGGGACAGGACGCCCAGGCCGTCGGCGACGGGCATCCGGTAGTCCAGGAGGGTGACGTCGGGGCGGTGCTGGCCGACGACGTCCAGGGCGGCGATGCCGTCGGCGGCCTCGGCGACCACGGGCAGGCCGCCGAGTTCGAGCATGGCGCGCAGGCCGGCGCGCACCATCGGGTTGTCGTCGATGATCGCGACCCTGATCGTCATGGCCGGACCTTGTCAGACATTTCGGGTCAGGGGGAAACCGGGTTTGCTCCGTTCGGGTGCCCGCCGGCCCGGGCGGTGCCTGCAGTCGTGGGGGTGGCGGTGGCGTGCGTGGCGGGGGCCCAGAGCACGACCTGGGTGCCGCCGACGGCGCCGAGGTCGGCGCCGGAGAAGACTTTCAGGCGTCCGCCGATCTGCTGGGCGCGTTCGGCCATGCCGACGACCCCGTAGTGACCTGCGCCGGAGAGAGCAGTGAGGTCGTGGGGGACGGTGAAGCCGTGGCCGTCGTCCTTGATCATCAGGCGCAGGGTGCTGCCTTCGAGGGTGAGGTCGACCCAGGTGTGGGTGGCGCCGGCGTGCTTGGCCACGTTGCCCAGGGCTTCGCGCACGATGCGCAGGACCTCGTGCCGGACCGGGAGCTCGACGTGGACGGGTGGGTCTTCGTCGAGTTGGGTGTGCACGATCAGTCCCGTCTTGGCTGCCCATTCCCGACAGGCTCGTTCGATCGCCTCGGCCAGGGTGGCGTCGAGGTCGTCGGCGCGCAGCATGCCCAGCAGTTCGCGGGCCTCGTCGGCGGCGGTGGCGGCGCCGGTGGCGACGGTACGGGCCAGGTCGGCGGCCAGGTGCGGGCGGGTGTGCACGGCCTCGGGCAGGGAGTCGGCGGCGAAGGCCAGCCCGCGCAGCGTCTTCTCGACCGAGTCGTGCAGCTCACGGGCCACGCGGGTGCGTTCGGCGGCGACCGCGGAGCGTTCGATGGCGTCCAGGGCGGAGCGGGCGAGGTTGACGTGGCGGACGACGGCGGTGCGGGCGGTGGCGGCGGCCAGGCCGATCAGGATGTAGAGGGTGGGGACGCCGGTCAGGTAGACGGCCAGGGTGGCGGGGACGTGGTCGAGGCGGATGATCCAGGCGACGGCGGCGTAGGCGGCCACGGTCTGCAGGACCCAGACCGGCCAGGCGCGCAGGCCTGCGGTCACGCCGAAGACGGCAGCGGAGCCGCAGGTGAAGGAGAAGAAGACGGGTCCGCCCTGCATCAGGGCGACGATGGCGGCCCCGGCGGCCAGTTCGACCACGACGAAGCCGAGCCAATGGACGACGGCGGTGGGCCTGCGCACCAGGACGGCCAGTTCCGCGGCGGTCACTGCGGCGGCGATCAGGGTGCCCAGCAGCAGGGTGCGGGGGTCGGGGTCGATCAGGACGGCGGCGACCACCAGCATCAGGGTGGCGCCCAGGCGCAGGAGGAGCACGAACTGGCACAGTCCGGCGATACTCTCGGTCGCGCCGCTGACCCAGTGCCGTGGTTCGACCAGGTCACGGGCCCGCCCGGCGTTCCCGGCGCGGGTGCGGGCAGCACCGGCGGTCCTGGCCGTCCCGGTGACGGGGCCGGTGGGCGGTCGGGTCGGCGCTGCGGTCGTCGGCCTGGTCACGGCTGCAGCATAGGCATGCGGGCAGGTGGGCAGGTCTGCTGTCCAGGTGGTGCTCTCGGGCGTTGGTTCTGCTGGGCTGGTCTGCCCCTCGGCCGGTGGTGGGCGTGGGGTGCTGGATGGTGAGTGAGGAGCGGTTGATGCGGTTGCCCGGCGACTGGACGGTGCGCCAGGTAGTGCTCGGGGCGGTGCTGCTGGCGTTGTTCGTGGCGGTGGCCGCGGTGGTGCCGGTGCTGATCCAGCCCGGAACCGACCCTGAGCCCTCGGCCGGTGAGGCGTCCCCGACGCTCAGTGCCCCGCCCTCGTCCGCTGCGCCTACCCCGTCCGCGGAGGCCTCCCCGACGCCCACGGCGACGCCGGCACCGAAGAAGAGCACCCCGTCCTTCGTTGTGCGCCCTGCGGTGGAGCCCCGCCCGGTCAAGGATCCCCCGCACGCGATGTACAAGGAGTTCCCCAGCGTCTGCGCGCAGGTGCGCTCGGCGGCCAAGGCGCCTGTTGCGGGACTGGCCACTGACGCGACGGGGTACGACGTGTTCGGCACCACGGACACGAAACTCGCCGCGCCGGGCAAGGTTCCCTCCGGGGCCTCCTCGTGCCTGAACCCGGGGGACCGCTCCACGTACTGGGTGCCCCAGCTGACGCAGGCAGGCGAGGCGATCGAGCCGGAGACGTTCCAGGTGCTCTACAAGGGCGCGGTGGACGACTACACCAGCGTCCAGGCCTTCCCGGCCGGTCTGCGCATCCTCGCCGGCGGCCGGGGCGCTGCTCCCTCGGCGGCCGCGGAGAGTTCCGTGTCGTTCTCGTGCACCGATTACGACGAGAACGCGCTACCCCCGGCCTCGACCTGCCGGGACGGCGACCGGCTGATCGCGCGGATCGCGGCCCCCGGGTGCTGGGACGGACGGCATCTGGATGTCTCCGGGCACCGCTCGCATCTGGCCTGGGCGGCGTCGGGGCAGTGCCCCAGCAGTCATCCGGTGGCGATCCCGACGTTGCTGGTGCGGGTGGTGTACCCGATCGATGCTGCGCAGGGGGTGAAGGTGTCGGGGCTGAAGGATGCGGAGTACGGCTTCGGCGCGGTCGCGGGGTGGCAGCCGAAGGTGCTGCGCCAGCTGGTGGGGGAGTGCATCAACGCCGGCGAGCACTGCGGCGAGACCGGGCGCCCCAACTAGGTCGTGTTTGGTCGTTCGCTGCTGTAGGCACGGAACTCCCAACCCCGCCCTAGGTTTTCAGCCGTAGCTGGGCCAGGCCGGGGCCGGTGAGGTCGGGCAGGGCGTGGGTGCGGCCGGTGATGGCCATGGCGAGCGCTTCGGCGGGGCCTTCGATGCGCTGGCCGTGCGGGTCGCCCCAGGTGTGGTCCAGATCGGTGGCGTGCAGGGCCAGGCCCTGCAGGGAGTGCACGCCGAACAGTGCGGGGGCGGGACCTGGCGCGGTGAGGTAGTCGAGCACCAGGCGCCACTGGTGGCCTTCCACGGTGGTTTCCAGGCCCAGGGGGCGGGCGATGTCGCGCAGGTGGATGCAGGTGTCTACGTAGGGGCCCATCGGCCCGACGCGGGGCGGGTCGAGCCGGTCGTGGGCGTGCGCGCGCAGCAGGCGGATGAGGTCGCTGCGGGGGCGGCGGGCGATGCGCCGGGTGATGTGGTCGACGGTGCGGTCGGTGTTGCCGCGGTAGCGGATGGCCACGAGGAAGACCTGGGCGAAGCTGGTGATGCTGGGCTGCAGGAGGTGGGCGGCCATCTCCTGGGCGCTCCAGCCGGCGCACAGCGTCGGGGTGTGCCACTGCTGCTCGTCCAGGGACTCCAGCAGGTCGGCCAGCAGCAGCCGGTTGGCGGTGGTCAGCTCGTGGATCTGGTTCATGTTTCCTCCCGCAGATGCTGGACATTGGCCCGCACGTCGCGGTTGAGCCGCCGCAGGACCTGCAGCGTGGTGTTCAGGTCCTCGTCGGGGCACTCGGGCACGGTACGGGCCAGGTGCTCGAGCTCGGACTGGCGCAG
Source organism: Kineosporia babensis (assembly GCF_021129305.1). Taxonomy (GTDB): domain Bacteria; phylum Actinomycetota; class Actinomycetes; order Actinomycetales; family Kineosporiaceae; genus Kineosporia; species Kineosporia babensis. The sequence goes on from NZ_JAJOMB010000025.1 coordinate 56,707, forward strand.
GCGGGCGAACAGCTCCTCGCCCTGGGCGGTGGTGTGGATCAGCACCGAGCGGCGGTGACCCGGATTGGCCCGGCTGTCCACCAGATTCAGGGCGGCCAGATCGTTGACGTGGCGCTGGACCCCCTGCCGGGCCAGGTCCAGGCGCTCGGCAATCGCGGGCACGGGCAGCGGCCCCTCGTGCTGCAGGATCTGCAGCACCGCTCGCATCCCGACGCTGACACCCGCCGGGCCCCACAGCGCCTCGACCGCACGGGCGGAGTTCAGGACCAGGGGCCGCACCTGGGCGAGCACCGCATCGACGAGGTGACCGCGTCCGGGGACCCCAGGCGTCCTCTGCTCGCTCAACATGACAACAATGATGTCATCTTGGCGCGTGAACCGCCAGGACCACAGAGTGACCGACTTACCCGCGCGTCACTAAGCGCAACAGCGACCCCTGCAAATGCGATCACCGGCGAAACGCAGGGCCATGGCCGCGACACCTGTAGTGACGACACATCGGCTTAACGGCTGAACTGGGCTTTTCCCTGTCGCGCGGGCTATCTTTCTCGCGAGTCGAGAGGTTTCGGCCGGGGCACCACCAGCGCCATGCGCGCGAAAGGTCCACTACAAGGAGTAACGGGATGGATATCGACATCATCACCACCACCGGCGAGCGATCAACAGTCACGCTCAGCCGCAGTGGCGATGGCTCCAGCGTCGATGTCTGGTACTGCGACGTGCAGCACGCCCACATTCCGATGGATGAACTGCGGGGCTGGCTCGCCCGCCGCGGCCCGATCAGAGAACCGGGCCGCTGGGGACGGGTCGAATTCACCATCCAGGGAGGCAACACCCTCCTGACCGTCCGGCCGGAGGTCGTCGACCAACCGCTCGTGCTCACCGACCTGTCCCGCCTGACCAGCCCCTGAAATTCACCGCCTGGCCGTCCCCACGCGTAAACAGAACGATCCGGACGGCCACCAGAACCACCGATGAACCGAGTGATTGGAGAGCGGTCATGTCCGCAACCGAAGTCAACCTGCTGAGCAACGACGAGTCCCTGGAATGGCGCAAGAGCTCCTTCAGCGCCGTCAACGGCAACTGCGTCGAGATCGCCTTCCGCACCGACGGCCAGGTCGCCGTCCGCGACACCAAGGCCAAGGGCCAGGGCCCCGTGCTCAGCTTCGGCAACGACGAATGGACCGCCTTCCTCGACGGCATCGCCGCCGGGGAAATGCACGGCGCCTGATCCTCACACCCGGTCAGGCAACCCCTGACCACACAACCCCATAGGTGACGAGTACCTGGTCTGCCCGCACGCCACGGATCCAACCGAGAACCAGCGGCCTGCGGAGGAGGCGAGACGGCCCGACCGACGCCCAGCATCGGCAGCCGTCCAGACCACGTACTCAACACCACACAGCCGATGAGCACAGGCGGGGGCGGCCCGCCGGCTCATCATCTCGCGCTGCCTGCACCTGCAGCGCTCGCCGTCGGGTGGGCCACCACGACCATAAGCAGGGACCCACCCGGCTGTCCGGCGAATGACCAAACCGTGACCTGACAGCTGAGGCTAAAGTTGCGAGCTGTGCTCGAACTCCGCCCAGCCACGGCCGCCGACCTCCCCGCCGTCCTCGACTTCTGGCAGGACGCCGCCGAGAACAACAGCCGCCCAGCAGACTCCACCACCGCCCTGCAGGCACTCCTCGAGCGCGACCCGCACGCCCTGGTCCTGGCCCTCGTCGACGAACAGATCGCCGGCACCCTGATCGCCGGCTTCGACGGCTGGCGCTACCACCTCTACCGCCTGGCCGTAGCCCCCGACCGACGCCGGCAGGGCATCGCCACCGCCCTCGTCGAACACGCCGAGGAACGCTTCAAGGCCCTCGGTGCCACCCGCGCCGACGCCATGGTCCTGGACGAGAACACCACCGCCCACAGCGCCTGGCAGGCCCGCGGCTACCGCCTCCAGGAAAACTGGTCCCGCTGGGTTAAACCCCTCTGACCCCACGATGGCCGCACCACATCAGCGCACTCGCGGCCACGACCAGCCCGGCCATCAGCCCGGCCACCCCGCTCCAGCCCCAGCCGGCGAAGAACATCCCGCCGACCCAGCCCAGCACGCTGGAGCCCAGGTAGTAGAACAAGTTGTACAGCGACGCCGCCTGGGCCCGGCCGGTACCGGCCCGGGCCCCGACCCACCCCGAGGCGATCGCGTGCGCACCGAAGAAACCACCGGTGAGCACCACCAGCCCGACCGCGATCGCCACCAGGTTGTCCACCAGCGTCAGGGCAACTCCGGCGAGCATCGTGGACCAGGACAGCGCCAGCACCCTGATCCGGCCCAGCCGCCCGGCCAGCCGACCCGCGTGCCGCGAGGAGAACGTCCCGGACAGGTACGCCAGGAACAACAGCGACGTCACCGCCGCGCTCAACCCGAAAGGCTGCGCCTCCAGCCGGAATCCCAGGTAGTTGTACACCGCGACGAACCCGCCCATCAGCAGGAACGCCTGCGCGTACAGCACCAGCATCCCCGGATCCCGCAGATGCGTCCCCACATTGCGCACCACATCGGCCGCCCGCACACCCCGGTCCCGCACGAACCCCCGCGCCGGGGGAGCGAGCACCACGAACGCCACCGACCCCAGGGCCGCCACCACCCAGGTCAGGGCCACACCCCAGCGCCAGCCCCACAACTCAGCCACCGGCCCGGCAATCATCCGCCCACTGATCCCGCCCAACGTGGTCCCCGAGACATAGGTAGCCGCCGCCACCGTCGCCTGCGCCGGGCTGACCTCGTCGTGCAGGTACGTGATCGCCAGACCCGGAATCCCACCCAACGCCAGACCCTGCAGCACCCGCAGCACCACCATGCCCTCGAACCCGGGAAACACGATCCACGCCAGACCCAGCACCGCCGAAGCCACCATCGCCGCCCGCATCGCCGTCAGACGCCCGATCCGGTCCGCCACCCATGACCACGGCAGCACCCCCAACGCCAGCCCCACCGTCCCGGCCGAGACCAGCAACGCCGACTGCGCCTCCGACACCCGCATCGACTGCGCCACCAGCGGCAACACACCCTGCGGCGCATACAAGGCCGCGAAACAGGCAACCCCCGCGCACAACAACGCCCCAACCAGCCGCCGGTACTCGCGCGAACCCACCTCGTACCCCGCCCCGGCACCACCCAGATCCCGCCCAGCCGCCCGGTCCACAGTCGTCATACCAGCAACGCTAAGTCCCGCCCGACATCAAGCACCAATGCATGAAACGAGGCAACGCATAGCATCAACGCATGGACCTGCGACCCATCCTCCCCACCCTCCCGCTCCTGACCGCCATCGCCGACACCGGCGGCATCTCAGCCGCCGCCGACGAACTCGGCGTACCCCAATCCACCGTCAGCCGCGGCATCGCCCGCCTTGAACACCACCTCGGCACCCCCCTCCTCGACCGTGACGGCAGGGGAGTACGCCTCAACCCCGCCGGCCAAGAACTCACCACCGCCACCCGCCGCGCCCTCGACCTCATCACCGAAGCCACCACCCACATCCGCGCCGACGCCACCCGCCGCGACAACACCGTCTCCATCGTCTTCCAGAACTCACTCGGACGAACCCTCATCCCCGCCCTCGTCAAAACCCTCGTCACCCAACGCCCCGGCACCCACGTCAACCTCCGCCAAGGAAGCCGCACCTACTGCATCGCCGAATTCACCTCCGGCGCCGCCGACGCCCTCCTCATCAGCCCACCCCTGGACCCCACCCCCAACACCCAAACAGCCAGCCTCTACACCGAACACCTCGTCCTCGCCGTACCCCACACCCACCACCTCGCCACCCACCCCACCGTCCACCTCCACGAACTCGAAGGAGAACCCCCCCTCGGCCTCGCCCCCGCCTACGGCCTCCGCAACATCACCGACACCCTCCTCAACCACGCCGGCGTCCGCGTCACCTACGCCTTCGAAGGAGAAGACGTCCAAACCGTCCGCGGACTCGTCGCCGCCGGCCTCGGCATCGCCATCCTCCCCCCAGAAGGCACCACCCCCGACCTCACCGAAATCCCCATCGACAACCCCCACGCCATCCGCGAACTCGCCGCCACCTGGCGCCCCCACCACACCCCCCGACGCCCCGCCCTCACCGCACTCGCCAACATCCTCCAGGCCGAACCCACCTGGCTCGGCCGCACCAACTTGCAGCCCCCACCCACTGGATGAACACTCCGAAGAGTCCGATACGCCCCAAAACGAGGAGCTGACCATGTACGTCGGCGGAGGCATCGCACTACTCGTGATCGGCGGAATCCTGGCCTTCGGAGTCCGCGACAGCATCGACGACCTCGACCTCACCATGATCGGCTACGTCTGCATGGCCGGCGGCGTCCTCGCCATCGTCCTGTCCCTCATCCTCAACAAACAACGCGCCAACACCTCCCACACCGAAGTCGTCGAACGCCGCAACAGCGGCGGCTCAGTGCCCCCACCCAGCGTCTGACCCATCACAACGACCTTCAGAACGCCGAGATCTCCCGCCGGCGCTCGCGGCGGGTCAGGGTGCTGATCACGGACGACTGGCCGTGGCGACGCACCGCGAGCCGCAGAATCAGTTCACTGACCGGGGTGAAGACCGCTTCCGGGAACTGCGGGGTGTCCAGGCCGAGACTGACGGCCAGGTCGTCGGAGTGCACGACGATCTCGAGCATGCGGGTCAGCAGGAACGCGTCCCGCCGCAAAGACCAGCCCTGCCAGGGCAATCCGACCAGATCGGTGGCGCTGCCGGTGGTGAGAATTTCTCTGACCACGGCTGCGTCCTGCTCGAGCCGCTCCAAGAGCTTATGGACGCCCGCCAGCGCCAGTTGGTCATCGGTGGTGCGCTCGTTCTCGGGGTCGTCCGGAGATGTCGAGGTGACCCAGGCCGCCCTGGCGTAGTGCTCGTCCGCGCCGCCTTCCAGAGCGGTCAGGTCGGTCGGCTGGGGGAGGAGCTTGTTCGCGAGCGTCACCTGCCGGCTCAGGTGGCAGGCGAGGGCTCCGACCGACATCTTCGGCAGCTTGCTGGGGGAGTGCCAGCGCTCGGCGCAGGCCGGGTCGGACAGGAGGGCAGTGGCGGGGCCCAGGGCCTCAAGGAACGCGCTGTCGTAACGATTCACGGTGTCCGTCATGGAGTTCGATCCTGCCGTTGGGTTCTTGGGCATCGCAATCAGGTCGTCTTCAGCCTGCGGGGCAAGGTAGTCACGCGTCTCTCCAGTCACTTTGATAACAGGCTTTTGCAAATTCCTTCTCTTGAAACTAAGAAATCGCAGCGACAGCCAACCCGAAAAGCAGACCGGGGCAGCAAAAGTTTGTCCAGAGCACACTTTGCTGCCCCGGTACCGCGCAGGATCCTGGGTGTCCCGACGTTTTTGGGGGAGCGTTGCACGGCTGAGGGCGGAGCTCAGACCAGCTCGGACTCTTCGAGGGTCTCCAGCGAACGGCGTAGGTGGTCGAACGACAGCGGAAGATGGCTCACCGGAACGCCGTCCCGTCCCAGGGGGAGCGAGGTGCGTGATCCGGCCGCCAGCTCGGCATTGAAGTTCTTGGCCTGACCCACGTAGCTGCGTTCCAAACCGCGAGGATGCAGTGGCAGTCCCGCCGGCCGGATCACGCCCTCGTCCGTCGGGGAAGCCCGCACCGAGACCCAAAGACTGTCCGGGGGAGTGCCCTCGAGGCGTGACACCAGTACCTGCCGCGTCTCGAGCCACTTCTCCAGAAGTCGTCCCAGCGCGGAGTCCATCGTCTCGCGCCCGGTGTACCCCGGGGGCGTCGGTAGGTCCGGCGGCAAGGGCAGCGCCGGGATGGTCACCTTGCTGTCCGCTCCGACCGTGACGTCGGCCAGCGTCATCTGGCACAGGTCCACCGGACGCAGCGGCGTCGTGATCATGACTCCGAGCATCGCCGCCATCCGTACGGCAGCCTTCGACGGCGGATCAACGGCGACCAGGTCGAACGCCACGTGCCGCAAGGCTCGAGCGTTCATCGGCGTGGGTGTGCGCAGCTGGACGGCCGGCTCGGTGTGGGTGATCGGGGTACTGCCGTTGGCCAAGGCCAGCGCTCGAAGGGCCGCAGCCCGGGCCCGCGATGCCGCCTGGCTCTTGGCCCCACCATCGGTCTTGGCGAGGACTCCGGTCGCAGCCCAGGGGAGGAACCAGGCCGCGAACTCCTCGCTGATGATCTCGGTGACATCGATGCGCTGACCTGTGGCGTCGATCTGGTCGGGGGAGGTCTCGCGGACCTGCTCCTCGGTCGGCACATCACCGTGGATACGCTGCAGGGCAGCAGCTGTGAGAGCCTGGCTGAGCGCCCACTCCCGTTGCCGGCGAGTGGACCGCGAAGCCCCGGCGCGCTCAAGGACGCCGAGATATGACTGAATAGCCGTCCGGGCCTGCATGCTTCGAATGATAACAGGCCTTGAGCTCAATCTATTGAATTCAGACTTCCTTTCTTGCTCTATAGGCCACGGGCCTGTCCGAGCTTTGTCCAACTCAGGGGAGCGGGTTGCCTGACCTGGGTGTTCAGCTCGATGGCGTTCCCTTCCGTGGGTGCTGCTGCATGAATGGTTCCGGTGTTGCTGCGCGTCAATGCTGCCCCCGGCGTACGCCCTGCTGTGAAAGTGTTGCCTGCTGAAGGTAGGCTCTCGGTCTCGCACGAGTCGGCTGGTTCGAGACCCTGTCGCTGAATTGTCCCGAGAGCCAGCTTGTTTCGATAACAGGCTTTGAGCGAACATTTTTCTCCTGCCCTTCAGCACAACCATCACGGACGTAGAGCCAGGACATCGAGGGCGCGGCCCAGATGTGGATCGAAACTGTGCGGATCGGCGGTCCTGATCTCGGTTTCTGGCCACCAGCGGACCTGGACGAATTCGCGTTCGTCGGGCTGCAGGTGCTGGCCTTCCTGGCCACGCAGGGCGAACCAGAGGCTGACATCGGTGTGCCGGCGTTCGGGTGCGTCCTTGGTCTCGGTCACTGTGACCAGGAACGGCTTGTCTCCCAGAACGGGATCCGGCTCGGCCGAAACGCCCAGTTCCTCGACGATCTCGCGGCGGACCGTGTCGTAGGGGTGCTCGTCGGGTTCGACGTGCCCGCCGGTCGGTAGCCAGAGCCCGGCCAGGCGGTGATCACACAGGAGCACGCTGCCGGCTGACCGGTCGACGAGCAGGAAGTAGGCGACCAGGTGCGGGGATGGGGTGCGGGGTTTGGCGCGGCGGAAGATGTCGGGCGTTGAGGCGAGCCAGGCCAATGCGGTGGCTCGGTGGGCGCGGCCGAGTTCGTCGAGCGGGGCCAAGGCTGCGACGAGGCTGATGATGGCGGAGTGCACGGCGGTCCGAGGCATGGGGAAAGCGTGCCAGGGGCCACCGACAGTCTTGCGAAAACGCCCTATCCTCAACGGGTGACGAGGGGATTTGAGCAGCTCAGTGAGCGGCAGCAGGTGTTGCTGGGGGAGCGGTGGGCCGGTGCCGAAGTGGTGCAGGATCACAGTTGGGGGCAGGTCGACACGACGGTTCTGGAGGTGCTGCACGCCGGCGAGCGGCTGGTGGTGAAGGCGGCTGCCAGGGCGGCGGGTCATCATTTGCTGCGCGAGATCCACGCGCATCGGCACTGGGTGGGGGTGTGGCGGGATCGAGGCAGGGCGCCGGAGTTGCTCTGGGCCGATGCGGATGCCCGGGTGCTGGTGACGCGTTACCTGCCGGGGCATCTGGTGCAGGGGACGGACAGCGAGTTTCAGCCCGAGACGCACCGGCAGGCGGGGGAGTTGCTGGCTGCCTTCCATGCCCAGTTCAGCGTTCCGGAACGGGATTTTGAGGTTCGGGCGCAGGCCAAGACGTTGTGGTGGCTGGATCAGCCGCACCGCATCGACCCAACGGTGGTGCAGCGTTTACGTGAGGTGGTCGCCTCCTGGCCCACACCGTCCGTTGCTTGTGTACCGACGCACGGGGACTGGCAGCCGCGCAACTGGCTGGTGCACGACGGTGAGGTGCGCGTGATCGATTTCGGGCGGGCCGAGCTGCGGCCGGCGTTCACCGATGTGACGCGGTTGATGGTGCAGCAGTGGCGCGGGCGTCCGGATCTGGAGGCGGCGTTCTACGAGGGGTACGGCGCCCCGCCTGCTGATCCGGATGTCCTGCAGCGTGATTTGGTGCGTGGGGCGATCTCGACGGCGGTGTGGGCGTATCGGGTGGGGGACGAGGGGTTCGAGGCTCAGGGGCTGCGGATGATTGCGGATGTTCTGGCGGTGGAGGAACGAATGTCGTAGGGCGCGTCTGGTCTTCGAGATGCGGTTGGTTATCTCTGGAGGAGGGCCCCCAGCACTCGAAATGTCATAATGTTCATTATCGGCGTTCGGCTGAGGGTGCTGAGAAGGGGTTCGTCAGTGGGCCCATGGGTGGTCCGGGTTGATGCGGTGCATGGTGTCGCGGAGCCAGGTGCGGGCCCGCTCGTCGAGCAGCGGCAGCGTGGTGTGGGCGTCCTGGCGGTCTTTCTCGCGGGCCTGGGCGGCCTTGAACATGAGGGTGACTTCGGGTTTTGCGTAGCGCAGGCCGTCGGGTGCGATCCAGGTGACGTCTTCGAGGTTCTCGGTGTGGGCCGGGTTGCGTTTGTTGGTCCAGCGGCGAGTGCCGGCGTCGGGTGTGAAGGGTACGTCGAGGATCCAGGGTGATTGGGCGTTGCGGCGGATCCAGAGTTGGCTGTCGGGTCTGACCTGGGTGAATCGCTGGTCGAAGGGTCGTAGCCAGCCTTCGTCGGCGTTCCAGGCGGTCCAGCGGTCGCCGAGGAAGTCCCGGAAGGCTGGGATGTCGCTGGCCAGGATGGAGATGTCCATGTCGTCGTGGGGTCGGCTGATGCCGGTGAACGCTTGGATGCTCCAGCCGCCGACGATCCACCAGGGCTGGTCGAATCCGTGCATGAACGCGCTGATCGTGCCTGGGTTGAGGGGTTCCCAGGTGCCGTACCAGCGCTGGAAATCGTCGGGTGGCAGCGGTTGGGCGTCGGTGGGTTGGGGTGCTGGGGGTCCGGTGGGGGTGTTGGTGGGCATAGCTGGGGAATGTACTCGCAGGGCTACTCCCCCAGGCAGTTTCGGTCACACTGCGTGGCGGGAGGTGTGTCGAAAAGCGTTGCGGCACAACATGTTTGGCCTAGATAACTGTGATTATCTGTTCGGGCCGGTGGAGCAGAGCGGCGTCGCGTTCTCCGCTGGATCTGGCATGTGCCCGGCGGGCCTGGGGCGAAGGACCCTGCGCTGATCACCAAAGCCCGGTGCCGCTGGGTGGCCTTCGTGTAGCGCCGGCCGCCCGCACCGCTGATCTACGTGGTGGCGGCAGCAGAGTCGCAGGGGTGACCAGCTCTCCCCCTCGTGATCCTCTGGCCATCGAGCAGCCCGGCGAAGAGCCCTCGGCTACCTCCTCACCATCGCAACCGCTCCCCCGCCGGCTGCGATGGTGAGGCGCGGGTGGCGAGCGCTGGGAGGGCGCTGCTCCCCTGCCCGTCCGTGGGTTCGCCTTGAGGTAGATCGGTTCGTGCCTCCTGGTGTTGATCTGGATCGGGGTCCGGGTGAAAAGCCCTGTGCTGCAGTCCTGGACTACGTGTAGGGCGGCTGTGTGGGGGTATCTGCAAGAATGGACAGGTGTTCGATTCCCAGCTGGAGCGCGTCGAGGCCGTACCGCAGACCCCTGATGCTTTCGAGGTCGGGAACGGTGATGCGTGGCCGCATTTTGTGCGGGCGTGGCTGATTGCTCAGCGGGCCCAGAACACTGTGCGTACCTACACCACGGCTGAGGTGCAGTGGCGTCAGTTCTGCGCCGGCCGGTCCCTGCATCCGCTGAATGCCCGTCGCGGTGACGTGGATGACTGGCGGGGGCAGATCAGTGCTACCGGTGGCTTTCACGGCCGTCCGGCCTCGGCCAACACTGTGCGCCTGAAGCTTGCGGCTGTGTCCTCGCTGTATGCCTACCTGGTCGGTGAGGACATCCTGGCTGCCTCGCCTGCCGCCCATATCAAGCGGCCTCGCGGTGGGGACTTCTCGGCCACTGCCGCGCTGGACACTGTTCAGGCGGCCCGTTTCCTGAGTGCGGCCGAGGGTCAGGGCGAGACCACGTACGTGGCCATGCGGGTCCTGCTGGGGCGTGGGCTGCGGGCCACTGAGCTGGTCAGTCTTGATATTGAGGACGTCCGTCAGCACTTTGGTCACGTGACCGTGACGGTCACGCACAAGGGCGGTAAGCGCCAGGAGTTGCCGCTCTCCCCCGGCACCGGGCATCTGCTTTCGCAGTACATCGGCGAGCGCGTGTCCGGGCCGCTGTTCGTCAATCCTCAGGGTGGGCGCATGACGTACTGGGAGTTGTACAACCTGACGGTGCGGGTTTCGCGGCGGGCGCGGGTGGGTCTGGATGTGACCCCGCATGTGTTGCGTGCCTCGCATGCCACGATCTATCTGGACCAGGCCGGCGCGCAGATCGATCGGCTGCAGGACGGCTTGGGTCACGCCAGCCTGAACAACACGAAGGCCTATGACCGGGGCGCGGGATCGCTGGGGCGTCTGGCGAGTGTGGCGACGGCGGTTGAGGATGCTTTCCTGCCCGGTTAGCCGTTAGAGGGTGCGTTCGCTGATGGCGGGCAGGGCGTAGGTGGCGACGGCGTTGGCGACTTCCTCGGCTACGGGGTCGGTGGGGCGGCGGGCGGAGATGTACCACCATTTGTCTGCCACGCCCATGAGCGGGCCCAGGCGTTGGGTCCAGGGGCCGTCCGGGCCGTAGTGGGTGCTGGTGTCGGGTTCGGCGGGCCAGGGGTTGCCCATGAAGTCCTTGCCGTTCTCGCGGAAGGCTTGCCACTGGGGGTGGGAGGTGACGAGGACGTTGATGGTGAACTGGAAGCTGGCGGAGTTGTTGCCCCAGTACTCCTGGGGTGCCAGGAGGGCGTAGTAGCCGGGGATCTCGAGGCGGAAGTCGCTGGCGCCGGTTCCGGGGGCGTAGTTCTCCTGCCCGATGGTCTGGAAGGCGGGGCGCTCGTGCCGGGTGTCGGTCTCGAGGGCGGGGGCGATGAACCCGAGGGCTTGCAGGCGGGGTCTGAGTTCGTCCCTGAGCATGCGCCGGTAGGCGTCGTGCGCTGTCTCCACGGGGCCATAGTTGCAGGTGGTGCGCGGGCGGTGATCAGCCGGTCATCGGTTGGGGGTTGCGGCGGTGTCCGGGCCGGGTGGGAGCAGGCGGTAGCCGGTGCCGCGGACGGTCTCGATCCGGGGTCCGCCGGTGGCGTGGAGTTTGGTGCGCAGGGTGGCGATGTGGACGTCCAGGGTGCGGGAGGCGCCGCCGCGGGTGACGTCCCACAGGGCCTGCAGCAGGTCGTGGCGGGCGACGACCTGGCCCCGGCCGTGCAGCAGTGCGGTCAGCAGGTGCTGTTCCTTGGCGGTCAGGGCGGTGGTGCCGGCCGGTCCGTGCAGCAGGCCGGTGGCGGGGTCAAGGCGCATCCGGTCCTCGTCCGCGTCGTGCGCGCTCATGGAGGTTCGGTCTTCTCCCTGGTCAGCCGGATGGGGTGGGGTCAACGTTGTCGGCTGGAAGGGGCGGGTGGGGCGCCTTCGACGCAAAAAGTCTGTAAAGGTTCCGGCGCGAGGCTTTTCCGGTGAGGGCTGTCCTACGTAGCGTGAGCGGTTGGCACCGGCGCCGGGCGTCCGCCGTGTGCCCGGTTGGTGGCCGGGACGCCGGGATCGGGGTGAACCGCCATGACCGGTACGTCCAGCGCACCGCCACCGGAGCAGGTGGTCAGTCACCGGCGGGCGGTGCTCAACACCGTCCGTGGTTCTCTCGGCAACCTGGTCGAGTGGTACGACGTGTACGTCTACACGGTGTTCGCGTCCTACTTCGAGGACAAGTTCTTCGGCGGGGACGAGCCGAACGCGGGCATCTACACGATGGCGATCTTCGCCGTCACGTTCCTGATGCGCCCGCTGGGGTCGGTGTTCTTCGGCCGCTACGCCGACCGGCACGGCCGCCGGCCTGCCCTGGTCTTCAGTGTCAGCCTGATGGCCGCCGCCTCGGCCGTCATCGCCGTGACCCCGGGCCGTGAGCAGATCGGTGCCGCCGCGGTGGTGGTCCTGGTGCTGTGCCGGCTGGTGCAGGGCTTCGCCACCGGCGGCGAGTACGGCACCTCCGCCACGTACATGTCCGAGGCGGCCACCCGCGAGCGCCGGGGGTTCTTCTCCAGTTTCCAGTATCTGACGCTGGTCGGCGGGCATCTGCTGGCTCAGAGTGTGCTGCTGGTCCTGCAGGTGCTGCTTTCGGAGGAGCAGATCGCGCAGTTCGGGTGGCGGATCGCGTTCGGGATCGGGGCGGCCGGGGCTGTGGTGGTGCTGTATCTGCGCCGGCAGATGGACGAGTCGCTGCCGGCTGCGGAGGCTGGTGCCCGGCGTTCGGGGTCGCTGGTGGAGCTGTTCACTGCCTATCCGCGGCAGTTGGCGGTGTGTTTCCTGGTGACGCTGGGCGGGACGGTGGCGTTCTACACGTACAGCGTGAACGGGCCTTCCACGGTCAAGGCCGCGTACGAGGGTCAGGGGATGACGGCGACGTGGATCAATTTCACGTCGCTGGCGGTGCTGATGCTGCTGCAGCCGGTCGGTGGGCTGATCAGTGATCATGTGGGCCGCAAGCCGTTGCTGGTGTTCTTCGGTGTGGGTGGCCTGGTCTGGACCTGGTTCGTGGTGCAGGTTCTGGGTGAGGTGCGCTCGCCGCTGGCCTCGTGGGGGATGCTGGTTCTCGGGTACGTGATCCTCACCGGGTACACGTCGATCAACGCGGTCGTGAAGGCCGAGCTGTTTCCTGCGCATGTGCGGGCGCTGGGTGTGGGCTTCGGGTATGCGCTGGCCAACTCCGGTTTCGGGGGGACCGCGCCGCTGTTGTTCGAGGCGGCGAAGAAGAACGACCTGGTGCCCCAGTTCGCGTTCTACGTGATGGCGTGTATCGCCGTGTCCCTGGTGGTGTACGTGTTCGTGCTGAAGAACCGGGCGCCGAACTTCCTGGACGAGGAGTCCCGGGGCGCCCCGAGCGGTTCGCGCTGAACGCGGCTGTGGGGCCGATCCGTCCCTGACACGGATCAGCCCCACAGCCTGCACAAACTTCTACCGCCCGGGAGGGGGTGGGCGCTGGCGAATCGGTGGAAAAGTACCCGTCCGCGGCAGTTTGACCCTCCGAAGAGGTGTCTCAGGCCGTGATCCGCCCGGCGTTCTCCTGGGCGAGGGCATCGGGGTCCAGCTGCCCGGCGGCCATCAGTTCGGCGTGGCGGGCGTCTGTGCACACCTGCTGCAGGCCGGCGGTGGGCTCGGGGCGCTCCGGGTCCTCGGTGCCGGCCTGCTGCTCGAAGGAGCTGTCGATCAGGTCGAGGGTCTCGGGTGCGGCGACCCTGAGGATCTTGCGCAGCGAGCGGCGCAGCTGGTCGAACTCTTCCTCGGTCAGGACGTCGGCGACCAGGCGGCGGGCCTCGCGGGCGTGGGCGGGGGCGGCCTGCACGACCTTGGCGTAGCCGGCGTCGGTCAGGACCGCCTCGACCGCGCGGGTGCTGTGGGTGCAGTTACGCCGCTCGACCCACCCGGCCCGTTCGAGCCGGGTGACCGCGTGCGACAGGCGTGAGGGGGAGCCGAGGGCGCAGGTGGCCAGGGACGACATCTTCATTGCCCGGCCCGGTGCGCCGGACAGGCCCGAGAGCACCGAGTACTCGAAGAAGTTCAGGCCCGAGTCCCGCTTGAGCTGGGTCTCGATGGCGCTGGGCAGGGCGGTGAGGGCACCGGTCAGGTGCATCCAGTTGTACAGCTGGGCCTGCGACAGCCACGGGGTGTCCTCACTCACACGCCCAGGATAGTGGATTGAACATTCAACTGCGACATGGCAGCATCGTCGTGGCAGTTGAACATTCAACTCCGCGGCTGATGGCCGTCCCCGACCCATGGGAGTACCACGATGACCCTGCTGCGTATCGACGCCAGCATCCTCGGCCCGAACTCCGCCAGCAGCGAACTGGCCGACCTGGTGCTGGCCGCCTGGAGCGCCGAGCGCCCCCAGGAGCAGGTCGTGACCCGTCACCTGGGCTCCGACCCGCTGCCCGCCGAGGCCTGGGCGAGCGCGATCGGCGCCGGTTACACGCCTGAGGACCAGCGCACCGACGCGCAGAAGAGCGCCGTGGCCCTGGCCCAGGAGCTGCGCTCGGAACTGCAGGCCGCCGACCACGTCGTGCTGGCCTTCCCCCTGTACAACTGGGGCGTCTCGCACCACGTCAAGAACTGGATCGACCTGGTCCAGGCCGGCGGCGACCCCAGCGAGCGCCTTCTGGAGGGCAAGCCCGTCGTGCTGCTGACCACCCGCGGCGGCAACTACTCCCCCGGCACCCCCAAGGAGGGCTGGGACCACTCCACGCCGTTCCTGCGCCGGGTCATCGCCGACGTGTGGGGCGCGAACCTGACCGTCGTGGAGCGCGAGTTCACCCTGGTCGGCGTGAACCCCGCCCTGGACCAGTTCCTCGAGCTCGGCGCCCAGCTGAAGAACGCGGCTCACGAGGCCGCCAGCGCCGCCGGCAAGAACCTCGCCACCGCCTGAACCTGCCGGACCCGAATTGCTCAATGGGGGACGATCGCCCTGGCGAGCGTCGAAGCGTCGCCAGGGCGATCGTCCCCCATTGGTGTCAAAGGCCCTGTGCTACGCCTTACCGCCCGCCAGGGCGTGGATGAGCCGGGGTATGCGCACGATGCCCACGTACCGGCCGGCGTTGTCCGTGCAGATCAGCGGAGCGGGCCAGTCGCCGGCGGGACGGGTGATGGCCCGCAGGGCGGCCTGCGACCAGTCCGTGTCCACGTTGATCAGCAACCCCGCGATGGGCACCGGCCCGGCCGAGCTGTCCAGCAGGCCCACGGGCCGTGAGTCCTGGTCGCACAGCACCACGACGTCCTCCTCGCTCAACGCCGGGCTGTCCGGGCGGGTCACGGGCGGGTGCTCCAGAAGACGGCGCAGCGTGCGCGGACCAGAACGCGCCGGCTGCTCGACCAGCGTGCGCCCGGCAGGCTCGCTGATGCCCTGCCAGGCCGGATTCGGGCGGCCCAGGTAGAAGCCCTGCGCCAGCGGGACCCCCAGCGAGGACAGCGCCCGCAGTTCCCCCTCACGCTCGATACCCTCGGCCAGCAGCCAGGCGTCCATCCGCCCGGCGAACGTGCCGACCATCTCCACCAGCGCACGCTTGGCCTCGGAATGATCCAGGTCGCTGACCAGCTCCCGGTCCAGCTTGATCATGGAGGGGCGCAGCATCAGCATCCGGCTCAGCCCGGCATACCCCGACCCGGCATCGTCCACGGCGATCAGCGCGCCACCCTCCCGCAGCCGCTGCAGCTCGGCCTGGATGCCGTCCAGGTCGTCGACGTCGTAGTGCTCGGTCAGCTCCACGACCACGCCCTCGAGCCGGCCCGCCTCGGCGAACACCCGGCGTACGGCCGCATCGGTCAGGACCTCAGGGCCCACGTTCACCGACAGGAACGTGTTCCGGGGAAGCTGCGCACGCGCCTGCAGCCCCAGCCGTAGTGCCGTGGCCTGCAGATCGGCGCCGACGCCCGCCTCGTGCGCGGCCGCGAACCAGGTCTCCGGGTTACGCACCTCATAGCCCGGGAAACGGATCAGCGACTCGTACCCGGCGACCGTTCCCCGCGCCACATCGACGATCGGCTGGAAGACCACCTGCACGCCCACCGCGTCGATCGCCCCGGACAGCATCGCCTCCCAGTCCAGCTTCTTGCGGTGCATCGCGTCAGGGGCCGTACCTGCCGACGCGGAGATCCCCGTGCCCGTCATGGCGCAGCGCGCTCAGAGGGTGACGATGGCGGAGCGCACCGCACGGGCCAGCTCCGGCGGGATCGTCCTGAGGCCGTGCGCGCTCGCCGCGTGCGCGGCGACCGAGGCCAGGATGTCGTCCTCGGTGTCGCAGACGAACGTGGCATCACAGTCGGGCACCACGTCACCACAAGCGAACGACTTCACCGCACAGACTCCTCACCCTTGCACGTACCGGACCCGTCCCTGGTCGTCACGGAACACCCAAAGTTAACCCCAGGCCCCAGCCGTTCCCCCGCCCGGACCGCCGCCGGAAAACGGCTGGGCCTGACCACCCGGGTCTTCCTACACTCGGGCGGCATGACGCCACCGCACGAGCCCGCCGACGTCGTCGAGGACATCAACGGGGTGCAGGTGCTGGTCTGCGACCCGCAGGGGCCGGTAATCGCGAGTGAGGCCGACGCCCTGGACCTGGTCGGCACCGCCGCCTGGCAGGGCATGAATCTCGTGGTCGTGCCCGTCGCCCGGCTCAGCGAGGACTTCTTCCGGCTGCGCACCGGGCTGGCCGGCGCGATCGTCCAGAAGTTCGTCAACTACCAGTTGCGCCTGGCCGTGACCGGCGACATCAGCGCCCACCTGGAAGCCAGCAGCGCCCTGCGCGACTTCGTCCGCGAAAGCAACCACGGCCCGCACCTGTGGTTCCTGCCCGACCTTGACGCCGTCCGCGAGCGCCTCAGACCCGCGGCGACGGGCAAGGCCTAGAGGCCGAGGCTGGAGGAGGCAGCGCCGTCCCACAGCGCACCGCGGCGCAGGTACCGGTCCACCGCGGCCGAACGCCAGTCCCCGTCGGCCATGATCACGTGCCGGGCCACCCCGTTCTTGGCCGACTGGGTGGCGAAACCGGCCCGCAGCGAGTGCGCGCCCCAGGTGCCGGGCAGACCGGCTGCCTCGGCCCGCTGCTGCACGATCGTGCGGATCACCTGCGGGGTGAACGCCTTCGCCCCGACCGTGCCCCAGCGGGTGACCGGCCGGAACACCGGCCCCTGGGTGATCCCGGCCAGCGCCAGCCAGCCCTGCAGCGCGATCACCGGGCAGGTGGCGCGGGCCGAGCCCCGGGGCACGGCCCGCGGGTGGCGCTCGGTCCCGGCCTGGTCGCGTTTGGTCCAGCGCGGCGTGATCACCAGGCCCTCGACCTCCTCGCTCAGGTCCGCGACCTCGATCCGGGCCAGTTCCGAGCGGCGCAGCGCGGTGGCCAGACCGACCAGGATCACCGCCTTGTCCCGCCGGGCCAGCAGTTCGGCCTTGCGCAGGTCCCGCTCCTCGCCCAGGTCGCGGCGGGCCCGGTTGAGTTCGTCGTCCATCACCGTGACGATCCGCTGCACGTCCCGCACCATCAGCGCGGACATCTGCCGGACCAGCCGCTCCTGATCCTGGCGGGCGTACCCCTGCAGGCGCAGCCGCAACTGCCCGTCCTGGCGCGCCGAGGGCGCACCCAGCTCGGCATGCCGCGCCCAGATCGCCGACAGATGCTGATGGATCGTCGGCAGGCTCGCCGGCACCGCACGATCACGCAGATGCGCCACGAACGCCCGCACCGTCGAGGCCGAGGCCGGCAGCGCGATCAGCGCGTTGTGCGCCGTCCACTGCTCGAACACCTCCCACGCCCGCCGGTACGCCTCCCGGGTGGCCGGGGCCAGCGAATCCTGCGCCGCCTGCGCATCGATCGCCGCCAGCCGCGCCACATACGCGTACGCCGGATCCAGGCCGCTCTCGCGCTCGCCGTCAACGGCCGCGAGTTCCGATCCCCCGTGCCACGTTTCGGGTTCCGGTTCGGGCGCAGCAGGGATGAGCATGCTCTGCATTCTGCCCGATCCGACCGGATCCGGCCTCTCCCGGGCAGGTCCGGCCCAAGCTTGTCGGCGCCGGCTGATAGACCTGGCAACTCCACACACCCTGGAGGGTCAGATGGCACGCACCACGCTGTATCTCGTCCGCCACGGCGAGCAGGAACCCGACGGTGAGAACCTCTCACCCCGCGGTCGTGAGCAGGCCCGCCAACTCGGGCACCGCCTGGCCGGCATCCCGTTCGACGCCATCCACTGCAGCAGCCTGCCGCGCGCCGCCCAGAGCGCCGCGATCGTCGCCGAGCACCTGCCGGGCGTGCCGGCCCACCCCTGTGAGTGGGCGAAGGACCGCACCCCGATCATCGAGACCTACCCTGAGCGCTACCAGGCGTTCTTCGAGCAGGTGCCACCCGAGGAACGTGATCCCGGCGCAGTCCGCCTCCGGGAAGCGGTGACCGCGCTGAGCCGGACCGCAGACCACGCCCGGCATCCGGCCGCTGATGAGCGCACCGACCTGGTCGTCACCCACAACTTCGTGATCGGGTGGTTCGTGCGCCATGTCCTCGAGGCGCCCGACTGGCGCTGGCTGGGCCTGAACCAGGCCAACGGCGGCCTGACCGTGCTGCAGTGGGAAACCGGCCGTCCCGCAGCCCTGCTCAGCTTCAACGACGTCGGCCACCTCTGAGACTGCTACGGGGTTTACGGGGCTGAGGTCAGGCGCGCCCGCACCCACTCCGGATCGGGGTTCACGTGCACGTCGGAGCCCCAGACGACCGTCGGCACCGTCTCGTTGCCGTCCGCCACCGCCCGCACCGCGGCCGCGCCTTCCGGGTCGTCCCAGATGTTCACCCACAACGCCTTCGACGCCTCAGCCCGCACCGTGGCGCGCAGCCGCAGGCAGAACGGGCAGCCCGGGCGCCAGTAGATGATCGGCCGCCCGTCCTGCTGCGACGCCTGGACCGCCTGCGCCGACGTCACCGACCGGGGAAACAGCAGCGCACCGGTCAGGGGCGCGATCACCAGCGCGAGCGCCACCAGGAACACGCCCACGACCAGGTTGACCACACTGGGATTGGCCACCGTGCTCACCACCGCGACCACGAGCAGGAACAACGACGCAGCCCAGTGAGTCCTCATGCCGCAAGCATCCCAGCCCGCCCAGGCCCAGGCGCAGTGAGGTCTAGGTGCGCGGCCGGTAGGAGCGCCACCAGGAGTCCACGAGCACGTCATGGACCAGGCCGTTGGACAGCACACACCCCTGCACCGGCCGGTCGTACCGCTGCTCGCGCCCCCGCCGGTCACTGACCCGGCCACCCGCCTCGATCACCAGCAGCGCCACGGCCGCGCAGTCCCAGGGAGCCTGCCCGCTGTACAGATCGGCATCCCAGAACCCCTCGGCCACCTTGCAGCCCGAGAACACCGACGGCCACGGAAACCGATGAACCTCCGCCGTGACCCGCCCGCTCCCCGAAGCGTCCACCAGGCTGCTGGCGCCGGTCCTGACCTGCAGCAGACCGTCCGCGTTCAGGTCACCCGGCGCAGGCACGCTCCCGCCGCCCTTCACCGTGAGCGCCTCGTCCACCGCACTGCGCCCGGACACCGAAAGCCGGGACACCACCCGCGGCCCCTCGCCGCCGGCCATGTCCCTGGCGCCACCCCGAAAGGCCCCGCCACCGGCCGTGGCCCAGTACATCTCGCCCGTGGACGGATTGTGCGCCACCGCCACCACCGGCTGCCCGTGCACGACCAGGGCGATCGAGACCATGAACACGGGAATGCCCAGGATCAGCTGCTGCGTGCCGTCCACCGGGTCGATCACCCACACCCGCCCGTCCACCCCGTCCACCCTGTCCAACGGAGTACCGGAGGGCGCAGAGCTCGCCTCCTCACCCAGCACCCCGTCACCCGGGCGGCGAGCGCGCACCTGCTCGATGAACGTCTCGTTCAGCTCCTGATCGGCCGCCGTCACCGGTGAGGCGTCGGCCTTGGCCGCCACCTCCAGCCCGGCCGCGACCAGCTCACGCACGCGCCGCCCGGCCTGCCCGGCGAAGTCCAGCGCGAACGCCAGATCCGCAGCCCACTCGCCCATCCGTCCCCCTGAAACAACCTGAACAACTGCTGCCTTGTCGGCGCGATGCCGTCCGCAGGCTCGCCCGAAATGTCCCACCGAAATTATGCTCAAGACGTGAACAAAAACAACAGCCTCACGGTCGGCCTGTTCACCCGCGAATACCCGCCCCACGTCTACGGCGGAGGCGGCGTCCACGTCGAGCACCTGGTCCGCCATCTGCGCCACCATCACACCGACGTCGACGTGCACTGCCTCGGCCAGCCCCGCCCCGACGCCACCGCCCACCCGATCAACGTAGCCACCGGGCAGCCGGTCCTGGACGTCCTCACCGCCAACGCCGGCATGGCCGCCGCCGTCAGCCACGTCGACCTGGTGCACTCCCACACCTGGTACACCAACCTCGCCGGCCACTGGGCCTCCCTGCTGCACGACGTCCCCCACGTCATGACCGCGCACTCCCTGGAACCGCTACGCCCCTGGAAGGCCGAACAGCTCGGCGGCGGCTACGAGCTCTCCCGCTGGGCCGAGCACACCGCCATCACCAGCGCCGACGCCGTGATCGCGGTCAGCCTCGCCATGCGCGACGACATCCTGAAGCACTACCCCAGCGTGCAGCCCGAGCGCATCCACGTGATCAGCAATGGCGTCGACACCACCCAGTACTACCCCGACCCCGCCACCGACGCCCTGACCCGCCACGGCATCGACCCCGAGCAGCCCTACGTCCTGTTCGTCGGCCGCATCACCCGCCAGAAAGGCCTACCCCACCTCCTGCGCGCAGCCCGCCGCACCCGCAGCGGCGCCCACTTCGTCATCGTCGCCGACGCCCCCGACACACCCCAGGCCGCCACCGAAATCGAGACCCTCGCCGCCGGCCAGCCCCATGTGCACCTGATCCGGGCGACCCTCCCGGTCCACGAGCTACGTCAGCTCCTGACCCACGCCACCGTCTTCTGCTGCCCCTCCGTCTACGAACCCCTGGGCATCGTCAACCTCGAAGCCATGGCCTGCGCCACTGCAGTCGTCGCCACCGCGGTCGGCGGCATCCCCGAAGCCGTCCACGACGGCGTCACCGGCACCCTCGTCCCGTCCACCGGCCCCGCCACGGACACCGAACACCACCTCGCCGAAGCCATCGACCAGCTCATCACCAACCCCGCCCTCGCGAGTGCCCTGGGCCACGCCGGCCGCGACCGCGTCACCCAGCACTTCACCTGGGACACCGTCGCCACCCAGACCGCCGACCTCTACGCCGCTCTTGCACCACCCGGCCACGGGGTAGGCGAGACTGGGAGCTCATCGGAAGAGGCCGAACGTGGAGCATGGGAGGAACGTCGTGGCAGCACGTGACCAGGTGAGCGGCGCCGGGCTACCGGACCCCGATTTCATCCACCGTCTTGAGTTCGCTGCCGAAGGGGACCTGGACGGCTGGGACCTCTCGGATCTCCCGCCTCTGGGTACCCCCGTGGTGCACCGGCACGTCGTCGAGGTGGACACCGGCACGGAGCAGGCCCTTCAGCGGCAGGCCGCCGCCCTGGGCATGACGATCGACGAGCTCATCCTGTCGCGGATCCGCAACAACGCCGCCTAGGCGCCCACGACCGCTGACCTCTGCGCTGAAGCGCCCAGCGCCAACCGTGTCCCCCGGAAGCCATGATGGACGGCGTGAGCATGCGGCCGGTCCTGGGCACCGCCATGTACCTGCACGAGGTCGGCAATGGCCGGCCGGTGCTGTTCCTGCACGGCAACCCGACCAGTTCCTACCTGTGGCGCCACGTGATCGCCGGGCGCCGTCCGGGCTGGCGCTGCCTGGCACCCGACCTGATCGGCATGGGCCGTTCCGCCCGGCCCGCGGGGCTCGGCTACACCTTCACCGAGCACGCTGAGCACCTGGACGCCCTGCTGGAGGACATCTCTCAAGAGCACGAACCAGAGGACGGGGTGGGCACCCGGGACACCGACCTCACCGAGGACGCGCTCGCGGGTGTGGTCGTGGTGGGCCACGACTGGGGTGTGGCGCTCGCGCTGGAACTTCTGCGGCGACGGCCCGAACAGATCAGCGCCGTCGCTGTCATGGAGGGCCACATCCAGCCGCTGCCGGGCTGGGAGGCCTTCGACCCCGGCGGTCGCGAGCTGTTCCAGCAGCTGCGCACACCGGGGGTGGGTGAGCGGATGGTGCTGGAGGAGAACATCTTCCTGGAGAGGCTGCTCCCGGCGGCCCTCCAGCGTTCCCCGGGCACCGACGTCCTCAAGCAGTACGCAAGCCCCTACCCCGATGCGGCCTCACGGCGTGCCCTGCTGAGCTGGCCCCGCCAGATCCCGATCGCCGGTCAGCCCGCCGAGACCCACGCCGCCCTGAACGCGGCCGCCCAGCACGCGAGCGTCTCACCGGTACCGAAGCTGCTGATCACCGCGCCGGGCACACCGATCGTCACCCCGCAGGTCATCGACTGGTGCACCAGGCATCTGCCCCACCTCACCGTCGCCGCCGTCCCCGGGCCGGCCGGGCACTTCCTGCCCGAGGACCAGCCAGACGCGGTCACCGACGTCCTGTGGCAGTGGCTCGAAACCCTGACCTAGGCCTTCGGGACCGGGTCCTGGTAGGCGCCGGCCGGGCCCGTGTACAGCTTGCCCTTGACCTTCGGCCACGCGTTGGCCTTGCAGCCGTGCAGGCCCAGCGTCTGCTGCTGCATCACCGGCGCCGTGCGGCCCTTACCGGGACACTTCACGTGACCGTGGCCCAGCCGGTGACCGGTCTCATGATTGATGACGTAGGCGCGGTAGCGCTCCAGGGAGGCGCCGTAGTGGGGTACGCCGTTCACCCAGCGGGCCACGTTCACCACGACCCGGTCACCGTTACGGCAGGAGGTGTACCGGTCGGGGTTGGCCCGGGTCGCGTCCCCGCACAACGTGTCCCGGGTCTGCGGGGTGGCCAGGTAGATCGTGAAGTCGTACCGAGCGGAGTTCGGCACTCGCTGCAGCCGCACCGTGCCCGTACCGGTCCAGCTGCGCTTGTCCGACAGCGTCGTCACGACCTGCTCGGCGAACTGGTTGGCGGTGATCCCGGTGATGCCTTTCTCCACCACCACCCGGTACTTCAGCAGCGGCCCCTTCTTCCCGGCGACCTTGCTGCGGCCCGTGGCCACCTTGAACGTGTTCTTCCCGGCCTTCGGGTACGTGATCTTCCTCGGCTTGGCCGCCGCCGAGGCCGACACCAGCTCCACAGTTCCCACGGCTGCCGTTCCGTCAGCATCAGACGAGCTCATCAGCCCATCGTCCACCGAAGAGCCGACTTCACCAGCCGGCATCAGCACCACGGCCCCGGCGAGCGCAGCACCCACCACCGCCGCACCGACAGAACGCGCAGAGATCTTCAGACGAGACACACCAGTGAGGCTAGGGGGCCCCATGATGTGCAGCTGCCGGTACCACCTGATGTGACCAAGATCTGCTCCGGCCCACAGCAATCCCCTGAGAGCTCCTACTTCAGCAGGCCGGCCTGATGCAGATGCTCGAAGACCAGCTGGTCCACCGGGGAGGAACGCCAGCGGTCGGCGTAGGTGAACCAGACCAGCTCCGCGATCTCGTTGTCGGGCTTCAGATCACCGGTGTAATCGGAGGTGTAGCAGGCCATCTGCACGATGCTGCCCGGCGCCATCCCGTGCGCCTGCGCCTGGAACGTGCCCAGGTGCTCGGCCGTGTCCAGGACGACGTCCACACTGAGCTCCTCGCGGACCTCCCGCACCAGCGTCTGCAGGTCGCTCTCACCAGGATCACGCTTGCCGCCGGGCAGGTAGTAGACGTCCTTACCGGCCGACAGGGTACTGAGGATCAGCCCGTTCTCGATCCGGATCCAGGCAATCTTGTCGACCACGATCACCATGCGGCGCTCCCACCATCTCGTCCAGCCAGCTCAGCGAGCTTTACCGGACAAAACGACCAGCACGCCCAGCCCAAAGATTACCCGCCCGATCTTGAACCGTCCCGAAACAGCACACATGAAGAGCAAGAAGCCCAGCGGGCACCGGTTACCGCGGTGACCGCTGTCCCGTCCGGCGCTCGCTGGTCAGAAGGGACAGGTCCTCGAGCAGGACATCGAACACCGCCTCCGCCGCACCGATCAGGCCGCCGTCCTCGCCCAGCGTCGTCACCTCGATCGGCGCCAGCTCCGGGAAGCTCGCCGGCGTGCTGCGAGCGGCCGCGGCCTCCCGCACCACATCGCCCGCCGCGTCGTACAGATCGGCCGCATGCTCGCTCAGCAGCACCAGGTCCGGATCGTGAATGCCCACCAGCACCCCGATCCCACGCCCCAGCGACACCGCCGCCCGCCGCACCGCTGCATCCCCTGCCGCAGTCCTCGCCTCCCGGAACACACTGTCGGCCACGGCGCTCGCGGTCGCCACCGACGCCTCGATCCCCGCCATCCGGGCCACCGCCAGCCGGTCCATCTCCGTCTCCCAGCATCCGCGAGCGCCACACCGGCAGGGAAGATCGTCCACGCCCAAAGGGGCGTGCCCGTACTCGCCGGCCAGCCCCCGACGTCCGGTGACCGGGCGCCCGTCGACCAGGAGAGCGCCCCCGACACCGACATCGGCGTGCAGCACCAGCACGACCTGCCCCGGTTCGGCCGCCACACGGCCGCGCGTCGCCTCGGCCACAGCCATCAGCGTGGCCACATTGCCCACCCGCACCCGCCGATCCGGCTGCAACCCCAGCCCGGCCAGCACATCCACCGGCTCACCGGCCCACCCGAGCCCCGGCGCCGACAGCACCTGCCCGCTCGTCCGCTCGACCAGCCCGTGAATCGCGACCCCGACCCCGGCCACCCGCGTGCCCAGCCGGACCAGCCGTTCTGTCAGCAGATCCCGGGCGCTCGCCAGCACCACATCGACGTCCTGCGACTCCAGGGCCCGCGTGTGCACCTCGTTCAGGCCGCCGGTGATCGGCGAGTGCGCCACGCGCACCGCATCCGTCGCGATCCCGAGCGTCACCACCACCGGCCCGTCCGCCGCCGGCCCCAGCAGTGCGCTCGGCCGGCCTCGCCCGCCCGTGACCAGCGTGGCTTTCTCCTGCACCAGGCCCAGCCGTTCCAGATCCGCGATCAGCGTGCCGGCCGTGGCCCGGGTGCAGCCCAGGTGCCGGGACAGATCGGCCCGGCTGAGTGCGGTCGGTGACAGGTGAACAGCTCTCAGTGTGCGCGAGAGATGCATCAGACGTAGATCGGCGGTGGAGGAAACAGTCGAAGGGCCCACGCCGGAAATTATGCTCAAGACGTGAACAAAAGCCCAGGCGTCCCGGGCAGCAGGCTCAGCTGAGTCCCGAGGTCGCGGAATCCCAGACGCTGAGCCACCCGCCGGGACGCTGCGGGACGAGCCCGCCATTGAGGAAGCAGCCGATGCTGCAGCGCATCCCGGGTCGCAGCCGACGCCACCGCCCGGGCCAGATGCCGGCCCCGGTACTCTGGCACCGTCAGCACGCATAAATGCGCCACCGCACCAGGCCAATGGCCATACCCCGCAGCAGCAATCACCCTCGAGGCATCCCGGACGACGAAGACGTCCGAGGTGACGTCCTCGAGCCCGGACTCCTCGGCGTCCTCGGTGCCCACCGACGTCAGCAGTTCGGCCAGCCCAGCATCCTGCACCGGCAGACTCTCGACACGGACCGGCCCTGCCATCGGGCGAAACTCCGTCTCGTCGAGGTAGGCCAGGGCCGCCGGGCCCAGCACCTGCCGGACCGCCAGCCTGCTGCGCAGCAGGCCCGGATCCACCGCGCCCGCGACGGACAGCCCAGCGAACGCACCGATCAGGTCCTCACCCGGGACCGTCACGATGCCTGCGCCGCCCAGCACGACAACGCCGACCCACCCCGGCGGACACAAACCCGAGTCTGCTCGCACACCCACACTGAGCCCGCCGTCCTGGGGAAACACGACCGGAACGCCAGCCAGGCCGACCCACGCCCGCCGAGCCCGGTCCATCAGCGCTGGAGAGGCCATGACAGCAGGATGACAACCGACCGGCCCACGAGGCGAACCCTTTGACGGACGCAGAGCCAGGGCTTCTACCTAGGGACGCTGTGGGGCACCTGGGCAGGCCGGCCCACCAGGGGCGGTAACCGGCTCAATAACGCGTCAGCGCTCGCCGGGGCCCTCCCCGGCCCCTTCGGCTCCATCCGGGCCTTCCTCCCAGTCAACTAGCTAGAAGTTTCCTTCTGGATAGCCAGCATGGCCTGTTCTGTTAAACGTAACGCGCAGCGCGTTTCAATAAATCGCCGCGCGCACGCGAAATCAAGCGAACGTGAAGAGGTGTAGTCCAAGGACGCCACGACCTGGCTCAACGCTGAGCTTTCCCCGCTGGGCCCCCAGCGGCTACCGGTAGCGCGAGACGTCGTTGATCGCGGTGATGATGAGATGAACGGGCCGCCCTGCAGAAGCGAGCGCGGTCGCGCGAAGGCCTTACACCGTGCGTCCGGGCAGAACGGTGATCCAGGCACCGGCCCCAGCGACGAGGGTCTGGCTGTTGGCCTTCAGGACCTCGACCAGATGATCCTCGCGCCAGTCGTCGGGGACGGTGATCGTGAAGCGCGCCCGTCCGTCGGCATCGGTGCGGAAGGTGCGCAGCTCGCTCGGCTCCCGCATTTCTTCGCCGTCCGCGGCATACCCGCTGGAACGGATCTTGATGCTGAACGCCTCATACCGGGCGCGGGCCCGCAACCCGCTGACGACGACCCGCACGCGTGAACCGTTGTGGGCCGTGGCGGTGTTCACGGCCAGGGCCGGCCGCGGCGGGGTGACCGTGAGCCAGTCGCGAGCGCCCTTGACCAGGTCGGCGCCCTTGGCCTTACGTACCTCGATCAGGTGATCGTGCCGCCAGTTCAGCGGCACGACGAACCGCGTCGAGAACTGGCCGTTCGTGTTCGTCCTGACCCGGGACAGCACGGTCCACGCCGGTGAGCGAGTCACCGTCGTCGACGACGGGCCGGTGCGGGTCCTGCGGCTGACCAGCTCATAGACCGCGCTCGAGCGCAGCTGTACGGCGTGCACCCCGATCGTGCGGCTGGCCGCAGCGGAATCTGCGCTCAGCCAGATCGCCGCAGGCGCGGCCATCGACGTCCCCTTGAGCCTCGGCGCCGCAGGTACAGCCTGGGCGGTTCCGAGACCAGACATGAGCACCGCCGAAAGCCCCGCCACCGCCACGCCCATACGGAGACCCATCGGCCCGCCCCTCCCCGGAAGAACCCCAGCACTGTGACGGCAGTCACAAGCCCTGAGGCATCTTCGCAGCGTCAGCAGTCGAGCACAATCGGCGAGCACGCCGATGGCTCAACGCGGTCAGTCGGGCATGGTGCCGCTGGTCCGCAGGGCGATCAGGTTCGCGTTCGTGGGTGGAGAAGTCCTGGACCCGGGTGAGGTCCTCGGGGCTGAATCCGCCGTTGTGCTCGGCGCGGGTCATGGCTCCGTAGAAACCGGCGACGACGTCGCGGTCACGGGCGGCGAGTTCGGCGACAGTGGGCACAGCAGTTGCCTTTCGGGCCGGGACGCTCGCGGCAGGTTCGGTCGGGGGCAGCCGGTCGTGCAGTGCGGTGACGGCCGTCCGGCCGAGCTGGGCCTGTCCGGCCTCGGAAGGGTGCAGGTGATCGCCGCTGTCGTAGCGGCCGTCGAGGGCGAGGCCCGCGGCCGGGTCACGCAGGGCCGCGTCGAACCTGCCGGGGCCCGATCGTCGCGATGATCGCGGTCGCGCCGGAGGTGTCGAGGACATCGTCGGCGAACCTGTTCAGCCCGGCGCGGCCGTTGGCGAGATTCGCGGGCCCGGCGTCGAGGCGTAGCCGCTTGCTGGCGATGCCACGATTAACGATCGAGATTAGGTACGGGCGCTCGCCCAGCTCGTTGCTGCCTGGGCCAGTTCGCGCAGGTGGACGGCGGGAGACGTCTGGGCTCGGTTGTTGAGGCGGCGAGCGCTCTGCTCGACGAACGCGGTCACGGCGTGCCGGGGCGCGGATGACCAGGCTGGGACGAGGCCGGCCCATTGCTCTGCCCGGTCTGGGGTGTGGCCTGCCCGGATGAGCCGGATCACCATGAGCGCGGTGTCGATCCATGCTGCGCCTCGGCACGGCGCTGACCAGTCGACCACACTGATCGAGTTGCCTTCGATCACATAGTTTTTCGGCGTCGCGTCCGTGTGGATCAAGATGTCGCCGTCGACCAGGTCGGGCGCGATGGCTGCAGCCCATCGGGCGGTTGCTGGCTGAATCATCGCGGCAGGTGCCCGGACGGTCGACATCATGGTGAGAGTTGAGGCCAGAACTGGCAGATCAGGCGATCCGGGGGTGACGTCGACGTGCCGCCCCAGGGCCCGGTCGAATCCGTTCACCACCCACCCGCCTGTAGCGATGTGCCAGCGGATCCGGGGCGCGATCGGGGGCACGAACTGGTTCAGTTGCGCCTCGCGCCGATGTGTCCACGCCGTCGGGGCGTCGACGCTTGCACCCTTGCAGAAGACGTCGCCGGATGCGGTGTGCAGGACCGCGGCCACGTCGGACGCGGACCCGTGATCGACAGGGGTGACATCCACGACCGGTCCGGTGCGCTGTTCGACGGCCGTACGAACGGCTGCCGGCACGTCGTTCCACTGTCGGCGGGGCAGGGTGGCCTCCTTGGGATCGCGGCGCTCGGCGACTCTGTGCGCCGCGATTTCACCGGTTACTGCTCGTGGCACCCAGCCTGGCAGACCGTCTCTCTGCACAGGACAGCAGCAAGTTTCTGCTGGGTAGGAGCTGTCCAACGGGACCCCAGTGACTACTCTGAGCAAGAAGTATCACTGTACGTTATGGGCCTTTCGGGGGTTCGCTCCTGATCGGATCCGACAAGGGGGAGCACATGTCGGGTGGGGTACGAATGCGCGGGGTGGCGGCGATCGTCGCGGTGGGGCTGCTGCCGGTGGTGATGGTGGCCTCGCCCGCGGCCGCGGCGCCGGTCGGTGATGCGCAGCTCGTCACGGGCGAGGTGTTCCTGACGAACGGATATGTGGAGGTCGGCTCTCGCGCCAACGGTTCGCTCGGTTCCACCGTCTCCGCCCCGGCTGGGTATCACCCACGGAACGACTCCGGCACCATTCTCGGGTTCCGGTCGGACCGGGACAAGGACGGCTGGGGTGTCGGGACGGATGACGGAGACTTCTTCACCCCCGGAAACCCCTACGAAGGATGGGGGTTCCAGGTCGGCGACAGCGGGACCCCTCAGTGGAACGACAACTCCACCGACAGCGTCGCTGGTTCGTATGCGACGCCCACGTTGACCGGCACCACCGCCGCCGCCACCTGGAGTTCGACAGCGCCGGTGGACGGGATCAGCGTCTCCCAGGTGATCACGGCGGCAGCGGACAAGCAGGCCCTCGACATCGACGTGACGCTCACGAACACCACCGGCTCTGCGATGACCAACGTGTACTACGCGCGGGGCGTGGACCCGGACAACTGTGCGACGGTCACCACGCCGTCATGCGACGGTGACGGTGACGGTGTCGCCGACACCCCCGGCAGCTACTACACCCGGAACACGATCGTCGCGCAGGTCGGTGCCGGAGACCCGGCATCGGTGGCCTCGGCCACCCAGACCGACGGTTCGTACCTCGACCTGCGCAGCGTCGACACCGATTCCCTGGCCGCCATCGAGAGCTCCGGCTGCACCAATACCTCGAACCTGGCTCAGTTCTATCCTGGCCCGGGCGGATCCGCGTGCACCACGGTCGGATCCACCAACTTCCGGGACGGTCTGATCTACCAGGTGATCAAGACCCCGACGCTGGCCGCCGGTGCCTCCCGCACGCTGCATCTGCAGTACACCCTCAGCGCCGCCGCGGCCACCGGCAGCACTCCACAGGCCATCACGTTCCCGCAGCCGGCGGACACCCCACTGTCCTCGGGCAGCGCGACCCTGACCGCGAGCGCCGACTCGTCCCTGGCGGTGACGTACACCAGCTCTACCCCCGCGATCTGCACGGTGTCCGGATCCACGCTCACCCTGGTCGCCCTGGGGACCTGCACGATCACCGCGAAACAGCCCGGCAACCTCACCTACGCGGCGGCCACCGACGTGACCAGGTCGTTCGCCGTCGTCGCGGATTCGTCCCCCGTGCGGCCCACTCCCCCGGACCTGTCCAGTACCGGGGTCGCGACCGCCGTGCAGCAGGCGAAGGTCACGATCCCGGAGGGCGGCAACGTGACTCTCCTGGACGCGGCGGGCGAGCCCACCACCACGGTCACCGTGAGCGGGGTCGGGGTCTACACCCTCAACCCCAGCACGGGAGTCATTACTTTCGCTCCGGAGCGTGGGTACAGCGGCACCACCGCCGGGGTCCGCTACCAGGTCGCCTCCGCGGGGAACTTGAAGGCCACGGCGCTCTACACCGCAACCGTGCGCAAGCCCGCTGCCCCGGCGCCGAAGGCGCTGACCAGTACCGGCCCGGCTGCCCAGCGTGCCACGATCGCCCACCGCGAGGGCGACGTCCTGGCCCTGCTGGACTCCGCCGGTACCCCGAGCGCCGGTCCCGTCACGATCGCCGGGGAAGGCACCTACGAGCTCGACCCGGCCACCGGCGTCATCACGTTCACCCCGGAGCGCGGGTTCACCGGCAAGGGGGTCGGGATCGGGTTCCAGGTCACCGATGCTTATGAGCAGACCGGGATGGCCGCCTACGTCCCCAGCGTCGGCGCCACCCCGACACCGCCGCCGACTCCCACCAAGCCGGGCCCGGGCACGAAGCCGTTGCCGAAGATCGACCGCAGTCACCTGGTCAAGATCCCCGCCGATCCGACGAAGGTCCGTGGGAAGCATCGCCGCACGAAGGCGTTCAACTCGGCCTCCACCGGGGCGGACGCCCATCCGATCACCAAGCTCGGTTCCCGGCAGCTGGCCAAGGGCCAGGGCGCCAGCCTCTCGGGCGACGGCCTGTTCAACTTCAACAGTGCCCGGCTGACGAAGAAGGGCCGGGCCCAGGTGAAGTCGGTGGTCAAGAACCTCAGGGGCGCCGAAGCGGTGAGGTGTGAGGGGTACACCGACTACGCGGGGCTGCGCAGTCACGAACTGCGGCTGTCCGCCAAGCGTGCCAAGGCGGTGTGCACGGCCCTGAAGATGTACGGGGCCGAGGTGCGCACGAAGATCAAGGGCTTCGGTCCCGAGCGGCCCGCCGTCATCGGCGGCACCCCCGAGGGGCGCCGGGCGAACCGCCGGGTCGTCATCCTCGTCACCCGCTGAGGGCGACAGCCAACTGAAAAACAGGGGGTGCCCACGAAAGTCGTGGGCACCCCCTGTTTTGTGGCCCTCAACGGCAGGCCTCGCCCTGAGGCCGGTACGCTGCCCAGCTCGGAGGCCGGGCTGGGCAGGGGGTTAGCTCAGGCCGGGGTGCGGGCGTCCTGCCAGGTGTGCTCGGAGCTGAGGTTCTGCTCGTGCAGCCAGGAGGCCAGATGCTCGACGTGGTGCTCGCCGAAGCGCTCGGGGTCACGAGTGGTGCGCAACTGGTGGGGCAGGCCACTGCTGCGCAGCAGGTGCAGGCTGCGCAGGGCGGGTGCTGCGCTGCGGGGTGCGGCGGTGATGGTGTCGTACTCCTCTGGGTGGGCTTTGATGTCGAAGCCCACCCAGTCGATCAGGCTCTCGGCCAGCAGTTGCCCGAACCGGCGAGGGTACGCGCCGCCCGTGTGGAGCCCGACTGCGAAACCCAGCTCCCGCACGTCTTTCATTGCCGCAGCCAGCCCCCTCTGGAGGAGGGGTTCCCCGCCGGAGAACACCACCCCGTCCACCAGTTTCTGTCGTTGACGCAAGTGCGCGCGCACCTCGGGCCAGGTGACGGCGGCGGGGGTTCGTGGGTTCAGGAGGGTGGGGTTGTGGCAGTAGCCGCAGCGCCACGGGCAGCCCTGGCAGAAGAGCGTGGTGACCAGCCGGCCGGGCCAGTCACAGGTGGACAGCCGTGACCATCCCCCGATCCGGATCACGCCCCTACCCCTGACCCTGTCGTCCCGGTCAGGGTGGGGATCTTGTTCTCCTGGAAGTGGACGCGCTCGCTGTGCTCGCCCTGCTTGCCGATGTTGAACGAGGTGACCGGACGGTGGTAGCCCATCACCCGCGTCCACACTTCGCAGTCACCGCCGCACGCCGGGCAGGTGGTGTGTTCCCCGGCGAGGTAGCCGTGGCCGGGGCAGATCGAGAACGTGGGGGTCACGGTCAGGTACGGCAGGGAGAAGGTCTCCAGGCTGCGGCGTACGAGGTTCTTGCAGGCCTGGGCGGTGGTGATCTGCTCGGACATGTACAGGTGCAGGACGGTGCCGCCGGTGTAGCGGGTCTGCAGCTCGTCCTGGCGGTGCAGGGCCTCGAAGGCGTCGTCGGTGAAGCCGGCGGGCAGCTGGGTGGAGTTCGTGTAGTACGGGTTGGTGTCCGTGCCGGCCTGCAGGATGGACGGGAAGCGGCGGCGGTCCTCCTTGGCGAAACGGTACGTGGTTCCCTCGGCGGGGGTGGCCTCCAGGTTGTACAGGTGGCCGGTGCGTTCCTGGAAGTCGATCATGCGCTCGCGGACGTGATCGAGGAGCCGTAGGGCGAGTGCGTGCCCGGCGGGGTGGGTGATGTCGTGCTCATCGCCGGTGAAGTTACGGATCATTTCGTTGACGCCGTTGACCCCGATGGTGGAGAAGTGGTTGTCCAGGGTGGCCAGGTAGCGCCGGGTGTAGGGGAACAGGCCGGCGTCGATGAGGTCCTGCACGGTGCGGCGTTTGATCTCCAGGCTCTCGCAGGCCACCTCGAGCAGGTCGTCGAGGGCGGACAGCAGGGCCGGTTCGTCGCCGGGATGGCGGTGGCCCAGGCGGGCGCAGTTGATGGTGACCACGCCGAGGGAACCGGTTTGTTCTGCGCTGCCGAACAGTCCGTTGCCGCGTTTGAGCAGTTCGGTGAGGTCGAGTTGCAGGCGGCAGCACATCGAGCGGATCATGCCGGGCTCGAGGTCGGAGTTGACGAAGTTCTGGAAGTACGGGAGCCCGTACCTGGCGGTCATCGCGAACAGGCGCCCGGCATTGGGACTGTCCCAGTCGAAGTCGTCGGTGATGTTGTAGGTGGGGATCGGGAAGGTGAACACCCGTCCGCTCGCGTCGCCGGTGGCCATCACCTCGATGAAGGCCTGGTTGACGAGGTCCATCTCGGTCTGCAGGTCCCCGTACGTGAAGGTGCAGGGGTGCCCGCCGATGCGGGGTGTGTCGTCCTTCAGGTCGGGTGGGCAGACCCAGTCGAAGGTCAGGTTGGTGAACGGGGTCTGGGTGCCCCAGCGGGAGGGCACGTTCAGGTTGTGGACCATTTCCTGGATGCACTGGCGCACCTGCGGGTAGGTCATGGCGTCCTGGCGGACGAACGGTGCCAGGTAGGTGTCGAAGGAGCTGAAGGCCTGGGCGCCGGCCCATTCGTTCTGCAGGGTGCCCAGGAAGTTCACGATCTGCCCGGTGGCGGCGGAGAAGTGCCGGGGCGGGCCGGAGTCGATCTGCCCGGCCACCCCGGCGAACCCTTCCTCCAGGAGGGTGCGCAGGGACCAGCCGGCGCAGTAGCCGGCCAGCATGTCGAGGTCGTGGATGTGCAGGTCACCGTCGCGGTGAGCGTGGGCGACGGCCGGCGGGTACACCTCCTGAAGCCAGTAGTTCGCGATGACCTTGCCGGCGGTGTTCAGGATCAGCCCGCCCAGTGAGTAGCCCTGGTTGGCGTTCGCGTTGACCCGCCAGTCGCTGCGGTTCAGGTACTCGCTCACGGTGTCCACGGCATGGATGTGTGTCATGTCGGCCCTCCCACGGGGCGTCCGTACAGCACGTGCGGCAGGGGTCGGACTCGCGCTCGTGCTGGTGCGTGATGTGGCACGGCGCTCACCGTTGCGGGGCAGTTCCGGGCTCGCACCGGATTCCCTGGCCGGTCGCGAGGCACGACACGGCCCGCCAACGCTACATCTGGGATTCGGCGCTTAACGCTGGCACAACATGTTGAAGGATGTTGGTCCTGGACGGTGGGGGCGGAAGTCGGGCCCGTTTCGGGACGGTTCGTGATCAGCGGTCCGGGTCGGGCCGCCCGGCACCCGTCCGCTCGGGTGACGTCAGAAGGGGCGCTTCACGGTTTTCCGTGAAGCGCCCCTTCTTTTTTGGTACCGGCGAGCGGTCAGTACCGCACAGCCCGCAGCGGCGGGATCTGGCGGGCTTCACCGAGGATCCGGGCGGCGGTGCGGTCGCTGACCACCCAGCCTTCCTTCTCCAGCTCGGCGCGCAGTTCGGCGCCGGTGATGTCGGGGTTGCGGTTGAGGATGCGCACCGCGATGTCGAGGCGCTCTTCCTTCTGCTTGGCCGTGGGACGGCCGCTGATCAGGATCGAGCCGGTCTCGGTGGCGTTCTCGGAAGAGCGCTGACGGTGGGCGTTCGGGTCCGGGAACGGCTGGTCGGCGTCGAGCAGGTGCGTGTCCGTGCTCTGGGGCAGCGGCGCAGTGGGCTGCCATCCGTGGGTGGCCGGGTTTCCAGCAGAGGACGGGGTGCCCGCCGCGGGCGCATAACTCGCCTGGGGCGCGGGGGCGGTGGGGATGCCGGCGGTGTCGGGGCCGTTCGTCCGGGCCTGGGCTGCGGCCCACAGGCTGGCGCCGGCGGGCTGGGGCTGGACCGGGCGGGTGGGCTCGGGTTCGGGCTGGCGCTCGCTGAAGGACGAGTCGGGCTCGGCGCTCATGGGGGCGGTGAACTGCTCGGTTGCCGCGGCGGGGACCGGGTTCGCACCGTTCTGGACGTGAGCGTCGAAGCTCTCCGCCGCGGGGACAGCAGGGGCAGCAGGCTGGATGCTCGGGTTGACCGGGACAGCGGAGCCGTTGGTGGCAACCGGAGGCAGCGAACCGTCCACGCCAGCCGCACCATGGGTTGCGGCGACCGTGTGGGCGGGGACAGGCACGCCGTTGGGGGTAGGCGAACCGTTCGACGCGGCAGCGGCATCAGCGAGCGCGACAGCGGCCGGAGCAACCGGGGCAGGCCCGTGCTCGCGGGGCTCCGCCACCTGCGGGACATGCGGGGCGCCGTTGTGCGGTGTGGGTACGTCGTCGGGCAGCACGATGACCTGGCGCTCGCCGCCGAAGGCCTCAGGGACGGCCGGGGTCTGGACGGGGACGGGGGGCTGGGCAGCTACGACGGTGTCGGTTTCTTCGGGGCGCAGGATCTCGTGGACGACCGAGCGCAGGATCTTCTCGGGGCTGCGTTCGGACTGCTGGTGGGGGTCGGTCCAGCCGACAGCGCCGAGAACAGCTTGCGGGGGAAGGCTTCCGGCGCGCATCTGACGGTTCACGACACGGCGCACGCGCTTGGCGTCGCGGCGGTCGTTGACGCGCCGGGGCAGGGCCAGGTTCAGGGCTTCACGAGCGGCCGCGGTGGTGCCCAGGCCGATGCGGGCCTGGTGGGCGTCGGCCACACCGGTACGGGCCATCAGCAGGCGGGTGCGGAAGGACTCGATCGGGGCGGAGATCCACAGCGACGGGGGGATGGAGGCGCTGGGGCCGAAGTTCGCGGCCTTCCACTGGCCCAGGACCTGCTTGCCGGTCAGCTCGACCAGCACGGCCCACACCGCGGGGGCGGTCACGTGCCAGGGCACCTCCCCCAGGTTGCGGGAGGCCAGGGCGTTCAGGAACAGCGTTGCCACGACCCCGCAGTGCGCGGTCAGCCGCCAGCCCGTCATCGGCCGGCCCACCTTGGCGCCGGCCACGTACTGCAGCGAGGCGCCCAGGATCAGCAGGTCGACCAGCAGCGGGAAACCGGCTGCCAGATACGGGCCGAACGTTGGCTCGGCGGCCTTGTACAGGCTCTGGTAGGAAAGAACGGCGCCGATGATGGCGACAGGGACCAGGACGACACGTGCCCAAGCGCTCAGTCGGCGTGCCTGCCGGGCCAGGACCGCGGGATCAGGAGCATCCGCAGGTCGCTGAGCCGGGTCCAGGTCGGGGCTGGAGGGGGTGACCACGGCGCCCATGCTGTCGTCCGGATATGTCCGCTGTCATCTTCCGAGGCCCGGCCGCTACCAGATGACGCCAGACATTGACGCACGGTTCACGAAGACGCCCCTCGCCACCCCACGTGACAGGACGTGCCAGGTTTTTCTGTCACCCGCCCCTCACGCAAGGTCCGCGCCGAAGCCGCCGCCATCGTCCTCTGCTACTGCTTTCTGGCACTCCTGACCGGTGTCGAAGTGCCGGTCCAGGTACTGCTCCGCCGCCAGATCGCTCAAGCGCACCAGGGAGAAGATCTCGGCGCCGTCCGCGGGCTCGTCGAACAGCCGGTACGACTGGGCCAGGCCGAGGTAGGTGTCGGGATGCTCGGTGATCGTGGCCGCGTACTCACGGGCCTCGGCCTGCGCCCGTTCGATCGCGTCGTCCGCCGAGAGTGCCCGCCACAAAGTGATCCGCTCCTCGTACGCCCGGGCATCGCAAGAAGCCTCGGAAGCGGGCGGCCAGCCGGACTGAAAGACACACCGGACCGCGTACCAGGCCCGCTCCCGCGGTGCATCGTCCGTCACCGGCCCAGCATCACACCTTCGAACCAGGGACGGTGCCCGCACCTGCGCTTCAAAGGTCGCCCTGGGCACCGGGCCGGGTCAGGACAGACAGGGGTGGGCGGCACGCCTGGCCGGATACGCCAGACTGCCGGGGTGAGCACGAAAAGCCCTGAACCCGACGCCGCTGAGTCCACGATCGACCTCACCGCCACCAGCACTGACAACGCTGAGGCGGCCGAGCCGCTGCGGGCCGCCAAGAAAGACGCAGAACCCACGTGCGGCCTGGACGGTTGTGACGAGCCGCTGCCGCCACGCCCACGCGACGAACTCGGCCGGCCCAAGGGCGGACGCCGGGCCCGGTACTGCTCAAAAGCACACGCGGACGCAGCGTCCCGTCAGCGCCGGGCCAACGACCTGGCCGCCGTCGCCGACCCCCTGGCCCTGGCCCGGGAGGCCACCGCTGGCGTCCTGCCCGTGGCCCGCCAGCTCAGCGACCAGCTGAACGCGCTGATGACCCGCTTCGAGCAGGCCGAGACCGGAGCCCTGGCCCGGGTCCAGGCCGCCGAGGCCGAGGCCGGCGAAGCCCACGCCGAAGCAGCCCGGGCAGCCGAGGGAGAACAGCAGGCCGAGCAGGCCCGCCGCGAAGCACTCGCCGAGGCCCGCAAGAACAAAGAAGCCAAGGACCAGGCCCTCAAACGTGCCGAGCAGGCCCACACCGAGACCGAGCGCATCCGCGACGAGGCCTGGAAACAGGTCGCTGACCACGAACGCGCCCGCGGCCAGGCCGAAGCCGAACTCGGCACGCTCCGCGAAGCCCTGGAACGACTGCGCCGCGAACACGCCGAACTCCTCGACACCGCCCAGGACCAGCGCACCCGGATCACCCAGCTCGACCTGCAACTGGCCACCACCACCCTTGAGCTGCGCCAGGCCGGCGAGCGCACCGCCGACCTGAATACCCGCCTGGCCCACGACGAGCAACGTCACCACGACACCGTGACCCAGCTGCAGGCCCGCCACGACGAACAGATCCAGCAACTACAGCAGGCCCGGGAAACAGCACTCGCCGAAGTGCGCGCCCTCAAGCTGAACACCCAGGACAAGCCACCCGCACCCCTGGCACCCCGTACCCCCAAACCCGCGCGCCGACGTCCCCGGGTAGCCGGCAACCGTCAGCCCGACCGGACACGTCCGCAATCACCGGAGTCCTGAAGCTGCCGGCGCAGGCCAGGAAATCCAGGTGCCCGGAATGAGCGATCTGCACTAGCGTCACCAGGTGCGCCGAACCGCTGAAGCAGAAGACCTTTCCGCCATCGTCCAGCAAGCTCTCGGCGCGGAGGTCACCATCACCTCCGTGGACCGATTGCGCGGCGGCACCAAGAAGGGCGTCTACCGGGTCCACCTCCAAGCGCCGGCGGCCCCAAACAGACAAGCCCCCGCGTCCGTCATCGTGTACAGCTGGGCAGCCGACGAGAACTACTGGGAAGACCCCACCGCCCACACCCCAGCACACGACCCCCACGACGTCTTCGCCCCCGCCACCGGCATGCAGCGCTACCTCGACGCCCAGCACACCCTGGAGCAGATCGGAGCCCGCGCCGCCCACATCTACCTGACCGACGCCACCCAGAACGTGGCCGTGGTCGAGGACCTGACCGGCGGGACACTCGAAACCCTCTACGCCACAGACCCCGCCACCGCAGACACAGCCACCCGCGACCTGGCCAAGATCCTGCAGCGTCTGCGCAAGCACCACTCACCGACGTACGGAACCCTGGAACAGTTCCGCTCCGGCATCACCCCACACGGCACGTCCTGCGAACAACTCGTCCTGGACCGCGCGCTCGCCGACCTGGACGAATCCGCCCGACGGGAGCCCCGCATCGCCGCCGTCCGCGAAGAACTCGCCGGGAAACTGAAAGAGCTCAGGGCCGCGGTCAGCCCCCGCGCCGAGTACTGCCTGATCCACGGCGAACTCGGCCCCGACCACGTCCTGGTCAGCGCCAACGCCGAGGCGGTCCTGATCGACGTGGAAGGCATGCTGTTCTTCGACGTGGAATGGGAGCACGTGTTCCTGGAGATCCGCTTCAACGAGCGCTACCCCCTCCTGCGCGAACTCGCCGGCGCGAACGACCTGGACGAGAACCGCCTGCGCCTGTACCGGCTGGCCATGCGCCTGTCCCTGGTCGCCGGACCCCTGCGCCTGCTGGACGGCGACTTCCCCCACCGCGAAGGCATGCAGAACATCGCCGAATGGAACACCCAAGCCGCCCTCGCCCTCCTGAACGCCTGAGCATGCGTACCTACGACGACCTGGTCACCGAAGCCGGCCAAGCCGACGTCACTGGCTGGGACTTCTCCTGGCTGAACGGCCGCGCCACCGAAGAACGCCCGCCCTGGGGGTACACCCGCCAACTCGCCCAGCGGCTGCCCCAAGCCGAGCACGCCGTCGACCTGGACACCGGCGGCGGGGAAGTCCTCGCCGGGATGCCGCGCCTGGCCCAGCAGATGAGCGCCACCGAAGCCTGGCCGCCCAACGCCGCCAAAGCCCGCACCCTGCTGCAACCCCGCGGCGTGAACCTCGTCGAATGCACCACCGACCGCATGCCCTTCGCCGACGCCACCTTCGACCTCGTCACCAGCCGCCACCCGATCACCCCGCACTGGCACGAGATCGCCCGTATCCTGCGCGACGGCGGCACCTACTTCGCCCAGCACGTCGGCCCCGCCTCAGCTTTCGAACTCATCGAGCACTTCCTCGGCCCCCTCTCCAGCGCCCGGCACGCCAGAGACCCAGAACAAGAAGCAAAGGACGCTCAAAAGGCCGGCTTCGAGATCACCGAAGTACGCACCGCCCGCTGCCGGATGGAATTTCACGACATCGGCGCCGTGGTCTGGACCCTACGACGCTGCCCATGGTGGGTCCCCGACTTCGACGTCGAACGCTACGACCAGCACTTGCGCACCCTCGACGAAAAACTCCGCACCGGCGAACCGTTCGTGGCCCACTCCACCCGTACCCTGATCGAAGCCCGCCGCCGCGCTCGCTGAACCAGCGCCTCAGACCGGGGGACCTTCGAACAGCGGCATAAGCAGCGGCTGCCACAGCACACTCAGCACGACGGTAGCCCCCGCCCAGACGATGGCAGGAGTGAGCGCCCGCACCCGCCAGGACAGTCGCCGGCAGGCCAGACCCATCACCACCATCGTGAGGCCGAGCAACCCGACCGGAACGAACACCGCCCAGACCTGAGTATCCTCCGGCCAGCACCCCTCGTACCGGCAGTCAGCAACCCGGGTGATCAACGAGGAGATCCGCGAACCCAGGTACCCGCTGACCGCCCCGGCAATCCCGCCGAAGACCTGCCCGACACCACCTCACACCGCGCGCGACTGCGCACGCTCCACAGGCAGACCCGCGCACAGCACCACCGCCGCGAAGATGACCACCGCATGCAGGGCAATACCCAGCGGCGAACCGGACACCGCAGCAGCGGAGACCTCCCCGCCGGTGTCGAAGGGCAGAACCACCGGATCCACGAACGCCAGATACCCCTGCGACCCACCCCACACCAGCATCGCCAGCGTCAGAACACCCCAGCCCAGAACCATGGCAAGACCGGTACCGCGCAACATGTGCTGCTCGCGGCGTTCGTCAGGGGACAGCTGCACTCGGAACACAGCGGAAAACTACAGCCCCTGACGAACAGGTCAGTGACCGACCGCAAGGTCGAACTCGTTGCCCTCCGGATCCTGCAGGCACACCCAGTGAATGCCGTACTCCCGGTGCTCAGACACCTGCGTGGCCCCGAGCGCCAGGATCCGCTCCAGCTCCTTCTGCCAGTCCGAACCCTCGGACAGACCCAGATCCAGGTGCAGACGATTCTTGGACTGCTTACCCTCCGGAACCGCGAGCAACATCAACGACGTCTCACCCGGACCACCCGGCAAGGTGGCGACGAACTGGTTGGCGCCGTCCCCGACCGGACGATCCAGCACCGCCGACCAGAACCCGGCCAGCTTCTGCGCATCCGAACAGTCGATGACCACCTGAGCAATGTTGACCGACATGACGAAACTCCCTCAGTAGAAACCGAACCCACCCGCAGAAAGCGGAACGGGGCAGACCTGCACTACTCAGCCCGGAACATGGGTGATGGGCCAGCAGACCTCGGTCCGCAACGCCGACGGATCCTGCGTGTCCGCCGGACTGATCAGATAGTTCTCCCGGATCGGCCCCTCGGCCGCGATCCCTAGATCATGCACGTGCTCACCCAGGGCTCCGTACGTCCGGTCGATATCGGCATACGGCCCGTGATGCACCGCAATCGCATACGGCTGCGCATCCAGCACCTGGGTGCGCACATCCCCAAGCCCAGCCCCCTGCGCCCGATCAGCAGAATCAACCGGCAGCAACGCCGTCACCGAACGCCCCTGCCCACTGAACCACGCACCCGAGTACAACGCGCCACCCGCACCCGAGGGCCACGTCTCCCATTGCCGGGCCGCCACGAACAACCGCGGAAACACCCCCTGACACCACCGCGCAATCTCCTCCTGCGAGACCTCATCGGTGAACGACAGCACGCTCTCACTCTCACCCGGCCGATACGACACACTCAGCCCCGCACCGTCGTCCGCCAGCATCGAACGCAATGACCCCACCGCCGTCGCCGTCTCGATCAGCTCCTGCTGCAACCGCTCCAGATGCAACCCGATCACCGCGTTGCGCTCGCTGCCCTCGGGCGCGGCCAGCACCTCGCGGATCTGCGGCACCGGCATCCGCACGTCCCGCAGCCGCCGGATCAGCTGGGCCTGCGGTACCTGCCCGGGCGTGTAGTAGCGGTACCCGGTGGCAGCATCGATCACGGCCGGAACCAGCAGATCCACATCGTGGTAGTGACGCAGCGTCTTGGCCGTCAGGTGCGTCAGCCGGGAGAACTCCCCGACCAGGAACAAGGTCTCGGACACGGATCCAGAATGAGGCTTCCCCTAGGGGGAAGGTCCAGCCGACACCACACCCGCCCCTCAGCTCAGTGCTGCCGGACCGCCAGATCCACCCCGAACCCGATCAGCACCACACCCGTCACCCCGTCCAGCGAGCGCTGCGCCGTACGCCGCCGGACCCGCAAACGCCGCAGCACCGCACCGATCCGCTCCACCCCCAGAATCAGCGCGGTGAACCACACCATGCCCTCGATGTCGTGCACCAGGGCCAGCAGCACACCCATCAGCAGGTGACTCGTGCCCTCGGGGATGAACTGCGGAATCATCGCCATGTAGAAAACCCCGATCTTCGGGTTCAGCAGGTTCGTCGTCATCCCGCGCCGGTACGACACCAGCAACCGCGGCCGCCCCTCAACCGCCGCACCGAGCTCGACCGACGCGCTCCGGCGCCACAGCGAGCGCAACAACCCGAACCCCATCCACACCAAGTAGCCCGCGCCGGCGAACCGCAGCACGGTGTACGCCGTCTCCGAGGCCGTCAGCAGCGCAGTAGCCCCCGCAGCAGCGGCAACACCCCAGATCAGCGCGCCGGTGTTGATCCCCAGGGCAGTAGCGAACGCGTGCGCCCGACCGTGGGCGGCGGCACTGCGCAGCACCAGAGCGGTATCCAGGCCAGGCATGATCGTCAGGAGCCCGGCGACCAGCGCGAACGAGGCCAGAGCCGAGAGTATGTCCACAGTCCAGGATCCTCCCCGGATCGGAGTCAGGCGGTGACCAGCCCCAGCACCATGCCCAGAATGGCAGTGTTGTAGACGAACGCCAGCAGGGTGTGGCAGAGCACGACACCCCGCATACGGGTGGTCTGGACGCTGACGTCGGACGTGGAGAAGGCAATGCCGACGGTGAACGCGAAATAGGCGTAGTCCAGGAGCGTCACCGGCCCCCGACCAGGGAAGTCCAGGTGCCGCTCGTCCTGCACCGTCTCCAGATTCATCCGGGCGTAGCGCTCGGTGTACACCAGCTGCAGCATCAGCCAGGCCACGACGACCATGATCATGCTCATCCAGCGCAACGCGGAGCCGTCCTCGTCGGCGCTGTGGCGCGACACCAGGATGTTCATCCCGCTGTCCAGCACGATGATGGACGTACCCACCAGGATCAGCCGGTTGAGCCGGCGCCCGGCGAACCGGGTGTGCCAGCGTGAGTCACCCTTGTACGACTTACGGATACGCCAGACCCGCAGGAGCGACCACAGCAGACCTACCACGACCCAGACACCACCGAAGACAATGGTGAAGGCCGTGCTGGCGGTCAGCTCGCCGTCCCGCGAGCCCTCACCGCTCAGGGCGACCGA
Organism: Kineosporia babensis; assembly: GCF_021129305.1. GTDB lineage: Bacteria > Actinomycetota > Actinomycetes > Actinomycetales > Kineosporiaceae > Kineosporia > Kineosporia babensis. The sequence goes on from NZ_JAJOMB010000025.1 coordinate 99,257, forward strand.
GATCAGGGCCGGCCCGGTCGCCAGAAGGAAGAGGTAGTCCAGAATCCGGCTGTACCAAGGAGCCCGGGCGGGAGTCAGCCGCCCACCCTCTTCATCTCCGACTTCGCCGACCGCAGAACCCACAGATCCCTGAACCACGCCGTTTCCCAACCTTTTGCACCGCTGATGGGGTTGAGAATATCCGTTGATCGCCAACCGAAACCTAAGGCCTGTTATCAAACAAAGGACGTGGGGCGTCCGTTGGTAGGCACTGTTGCCTTAGCCGGTGTAGACGCCCGTCGGCTCCGAATGATAACCCTTCCAGCCGACATTCAGGGCCAGCTCGCTGCGCCATTCACCGGTAGCCAGGGCCCGGTCCGCAACCGCGGCGAACGTGTGAGCCGGCTTCCAGCCCAGGTCAGCCTGCGCCTTGGCACTGTCGTAGACCCGGTCCAGAACCGGAAACATGATCCAGCCCGCTTCGTCGTAGCGCGCCATCAGTTCAGGAAAGAGCGTACGGACGACGGTGGGCGCGTCGAGCGCGAGCTGTGCAGCTTGGTCACGGGTGAACGGGGTGGGCGCGCTGATCACGTAACGCCCGAAGCCCAGCGCCGGCGCCTTCTCCGCCGCCAGGAGGTGGGCCTCCACGACGTCCATCAATTCCACTCGGCGGTAGAGGAATTCGTTCACCTTGAGATTCGTGTCCGCGAACGACGTCCGGATGTCATCCCGATCGTCCGCCTCCGGGAAGAACCGCGACGTCTTCAGCACCACCACAGGCAGCCCACGATCTCGCGCCGCCAGCTCACACAGGTCCTCCGCCGCGACTTTCGTGGCACCGTAGATGTTGCGCACCTGGGGTACGACGCCCTCATCGATCCAGGCCACCGGCTCACCGACGGCCGGAGTCATCGCTCGCCCGAAGGTACTGGTGCTACTGGTGAAGACCACACTGCGGACCCCCGCCGCAGCCGCCGCTTCCAGAACATTCAGCGTCCCGGACACATTCACGTCGATGAAATCCTGCTGACTGTGCGAACCGACGTGCGGCTTGTGCAAAGTCGCTGCGTGCAGCACAAACTCCACGCCGGACACCGCCGAGCGCACCACCTCAGCGTCAGCGACCGAGCCGACCACCGTGGTGAACGGCCCCGGCAGCACATCAAACCCGACAACCTCATGCCCCCGAGCCCGCAGAGTGCGCACCTGCGCTTCCCCCAGATGCCCCGACGATCCAGTGACCAGATACCGGCTCATGCAACCCTCTCCAGAAGCGAACCCAACCCCCGGCCCAGAAAGTAGCCTTCCCTGTCCTGTGAATGCTTGAGAATATTGCGTTCAAGAAAATGTAAAGGCCTGTTATCAAGGCACTTGAAGTTCCCTCAGGGGGTCAGCAGCACGCGGCCGCGCAGGCCTCCGCTCTCGAAGGCGCGGTGGGCGGCGGTGGCCTGCTCGAAGGGGTAGACCGAGTCGATCACCGGGCGGATAAACTTCTCCTCCACGTGCCGGGCGGCCTCGGCGATGCAATGGTTGGGCGGCTGGGCGATGAACGTGCTCATCCGGGGGCCGCCGGCCAGGCTGATCACCCGGCCTGCGGCGACCGAGGCCAGGGCCCCAGGGGTGGCGGCCAGGGTGACCATGCGCCCGCCGGGGGCCAGACGTCGACGCCAGTTCATCAGGCCGGTACCGACGGTGTCGACGATGACGTCGACCAGCCGGATGTCTGCGGGCCTGGTGGTGGCGTAGTCGAAAACTTCGGAGGCGCCGAGCGACTGGGCCAGGTCGGTGTTGGCGGCGTTGGTGAGGGCGATCACGTGAGCGCCGAGCGCGTTGGCCAGCTGGACCACGGCCGAGCCGACCGCGCCGGTCGCCCCGCGCACCAGGACCCGCTCCCCCGCCAGGAGGCGAGCGGCCTCACGGAGGGTGCGCACGGCCATGGTGGCGGGCATGACGGTGGCGGCGGCGCCCAGGTCGGTCACGTCAGCAGGGGCGGCGGTGACGTGGGCTTGCTCGAAGAGGGCCGACTCGGCTGCCGAGCCCAGCCGGGCGCCGAACGCACGCCCGTCCCCCGTCACCGCCCAGACCCGCTGCCCGACGCTCACCGAACTGACGTCGGCACCGGTCGCCTCGACCTCGCCGACGGCGTCGATTCCGGTGCCCTTGGGGAACTTCCGGCCGGTCAGCAACCGCATCGAGCCGCTGCGCACGTGGACGTCGGCGGCGTTGACGCTGGTCGCGGCCACCCGGATGCGGACCTGGGTGGGGCCGGGCAGCGGGATCGGGACCTGCTCGACGGACAGCACTTCCGGCCCGCCGTACTGCGCGTACCGCACCGCGCGCATCGCCCATCCCCAGAGGTCGGCTCCTCGGACAAACCGAAGCCTAGTCCGATTCGCGAAATTCGCGGGTCGTGAGGCGCTCCTGATCCGCGAGGAGGGGTTCAGACCGTTCGCAGGGCCTCGCTCCAGCCGATGGTGGAGAAGCTCTCGCCCTGCACCCACAGGCGCACGATCTCCTGCGTGTAGCTCATCACCGGCGCCGTCGCGGCCAGTGCGGCCACCTCTTCCGGGCCCACCCAGCGCAGTTCGGAGCACAGGTGCGGCTCCATGATCTGCGGGTGGCCGGACCAGCGCCGGACCAGGAAGCCGAACCCGACCCGGGCCGGGCCCAGCGGCGGCCGGGCGTGGACCACCGCCACACAGGTGATGTCGTCACGGGCGACGAGGAGGCCGAGTTCCTCGCGCAGTTCCCGCTGAACCGTCGCGACGACGTCCTCTCCCTCCTCCACTCCCCCGCTGGGTAAGGCCCACATGCCGCTGGCCGGGGCCCGGCCCGAACGCTTGGTGAGCAGAATGTCGCCGTCGTCGTCCTCCAGCAGGACCAGGACGTCGAGAGGGCTGCGCAGTTGACCACTCATGCTGGTGTGACTAGGCCTCGTCGCCGGCCGGGGCGGCGGGCAGTTCGCAGGTCCAGTCGCCGTCCTCGTCCTTCTCCACGTCAACGAAACCGGCCGAGGCGTAGAGCTTGCGGGCGCCGGTGTTCTCCTCGTGCACCGACAGGCGCACGGCCGGGGCGTCGGGCAGTTCCTGCAGGTAGCCGATCAGGGTGAGCAGGGCAGCGCGGCCGACCCCGGTGTTCTGCTCGGTGGCGTCGATCAGCATGCCGCCGATCCAGTTGCAGCCGTCGTCCTCGTCGTAGGCATGCATGATGTGCCCCACCACGCCGTCGCCGGCGTACACGGCCAGCGAGTGCCACAGGCCCTCGCGCAGGCTGAGCAGGAGGTAGCGGGCGGCGGACTCGGCCACCCAGTCGCGCTGGTCGTCGCGGGGGACGATGTCGGCCACGGAGCGCCAGTTCTCGTCGTCCACGCCACGCAGGGTCACCTTGCGGCCGCTCTTGTCGGTCAGACCGGCGTCAATCGCTGCAATCACCCGCGTAACCCTCTCACGGCGCAACCCCGCACCTGTTCGTGGCCAGAAAGGGGCCGGGCAGGCCAGGGTGAAGCATGGACGGCGGGGACCGGTTCGAGGGGCATCGCGGGCATCTGCGGGCGGTTGCGTACCGGATGCTGGGCTCGCTGGACGAGGCCGACGACGTGGTGCAGGAGGCCTGGCTGCGGTACCGGCGCAGCGATCCGGCCGAGATCGAGAACCTGCGCGGCTGGCTGGTGACCGTGACCAGCCGGATCTGCCTGGATCAGCTGCGGGCCCGCAGCACCCGGCGGGAGGACTCCCTCGAGGACGAGCCGGGACGGCTGCCGGATCCGGTGATCACCGCGGCCGGCACCGATCCGGAGCACGAGGCGGTGCTGGCCGATGCGGTGGGCCTGGCCCTGCAGGTGGTGATCTCGGAACTGGCGCCGCCGGAGCGGGTGGCGTTCGTCCTGCACGACCTGTTCGCGGTGCCGTTCGCGGACATCGGCGATCTGCTCGGTCGTTCGCCCTCGGCGACCAAGCAACTGGCTCACCGCGCTCGACGGCGGGTGAGTGGAGCCGTCCCCAATTTCGCCGACCAGACCCCCTCCCGCCCGCCCGGCCGCTCCGCGCGGGAGGTGGTCGACGCGTTCTTTGCGGCTGCTCGTTCGGGGGACCTGGACCGGCTGGTGTCCGTGCTGGATCCGGACGTGGTGGTGCGGACCGACGGCGGCCTGGCCAACGCAGCGCTGACCAACGTGACCCGGGGCGCGCGGGCGGTGGCGATGCGGGCCCGCAGCTTCGCCAGTCCCCGGGCGGTGCTGCATCCGGTGCTGGTCAACGGCGATCCGGGGGTGATCGTCACGATGGCCGGGGTACCGGTGTCGGTGCTGGGCTTCACCGTGCGGGACGGCCAGGTGGTGGTGCTGCACGCCCTGGCCGATCCCGAACGTCTGGGCCGGCTGGATCTGGAGCAGTTCCTCTAAAGGACATCCTTGACCGTGCGCGGCTCGCGGCCCAGAAGAGACTTCAGCAGCGGGTCGGTACCGGCGAAGAAGCCCTGCTCAGCGGCCTGGTACATGCCGAGGGTGAAGCGCGCCACGAATTCCGGCTGCCCGGAGGCGATCTGGCGGGCTACCCACTGCTGCGGGTCGAGGACCTCGATGGTGATCGGCCGGCCGGCCACTTCCGAGGCAATGAGCGCGACCTCGGCGAAGGTCGGCGCTGCACCGGCCGTGAGGGTGACCGGCCCGTCGTAGGCACTCTCGGAGGTCAGGATGACCGCGGCGGCCTCGGCCGCGTCTTCACGGGCGGTCCACGACACCGGCCCGTCGGCGGGAACCGTGATCCGTCCGGTCTCCTTCCACGGGCCCGCCAGCCAGGTCAGGCTGTGCGCGTAGAAGCCGTTGCGCAGCGACGTCCACGGCAGCCCGGAGGCGGCCAGGATCTGCTCGGTGGCGTAGTGGTCACGCGCCGGCTTGAACAACGAGCCCGGCGCGGCGCCCTGGTGGCTGGTGTAGAGGATGCGCCCAACTCCTGCTCGCGCGGCCGCCTCGATGGCGTTGCGGTGCAGGGAGACCGCCTCGGCCGCCGGGTCGTTCGAGGAGACCAGGAGCAGCTGGTCGGCCCCCGCGAACGCGGCCGGCAGGGAGTCCACGGCGGCGTAGTCGCCGAAGCGGACCTCGACCCCGCGCTCGGCGAAACGCTCGGCCTTGGACACGTCACGGGTGACCACCGCGAGCTCCTGGGCGGGCACTCGCTGGAGCAGGTGGCCGACGGTCGCGCCGTTGAGGGCACCCGTGGCGCCGGTGACGATGATCATGACTGACTCCTTGTCGATAACGTTGATAGCGCAATAACGTTAACGTCGGAATCTCGGCGATAGCAAGTAGTCGTTAGCGTTGATATCGTGGCGCGGTGAGCGAAGCACCCGACCGGCGGACGGCGATCGTCGAGGTCGCCGCGCGCCTCCTGCGCGAGCACGGCCCCGCCGCCGTGACCACCCGCGCCGTCGCCCAGGAGGCCGGGGTTCAGGCCCCGGCGATCTACCGGCTCTTCGGCGACAAGGACGGCCTGCTGGAAGCGGTGGCCGAACACGTCATGGCCACCTTCGTGGCGCAGAAGGCCGCAACCGCGCTCGCGGCCGACCCGCTGGAGGATCTGCGGTCCGGCTGGCAGACCCAGATCGACTTCGGCCTGGCCAACCCGGCCGTCTTCCGCCTGCTCAGCGATCCCGGGCGGATCGTGCGCTCGCCCGCGGCCCGCCGGGGTCGCGAGGTCCTGCAGGCGCGCGTGCACCGGGTGGCCCTGATCGGGCGCCTGAGCGTGAGCGAGACCCGGGCCGTGGCCGTCATCCAGGCCTCAGGTGTCGGCACCATCCAGCTGCTGCTGGGCACCCCGCCCGGCGAACGCGATCCGGGCCTGGCCGACAGCATGTTCCAGGGCGTGCTCCAGCAGATCCTCACCGATGCTCCGGCCCCCACCGGCGATGCCACGACCGCCACACTGGTCGCCTTCCGGGCCCTCGCCCCCCGTCTGGACGCGTTGAGCCCGGCCGAGCAACGTCTCCTGGGCGAATGGCTGGACCGGGCTCTCGGTACCTGACGATCAGGACCATCCGGCCACCGGCGACTGAGTCACGGTGGCTTCGACGAAGCCGCCTCCGCAGGGCTGAGCCGCACCTCCTGACCTGCGAGATAGCTGCGGTTGCGCCCGCCCGCCTTGGCCCGGTACAGCTCCTCGTCCGCCACCTGCACGACACTCGCGGCGTCCAGCGAGCGGTCCCAGATCGCGATCCCGATCGAGCAGGTCTGGCCGAACGGGACCAAGGCGCGCAACCCGTCCACGATCGGCAGGCCGTCCTCGAGGTCGTCGCAGTGCAGGGCGACCGCGAACTCCTCACCGCCCCAGCGGGCGATCCGCCCGCCCGGGCCGAGGCCCAGGCTCCAGGCCCGGGCCGCCTCCTTCAGCAGGTCGTCGCCGGCCTGGTGGCCCTGGGTGTCGTTGTACTTCTTGAAGTGGTCGAGGTCGAGCAGGGCGATCAGCAGGACGCTCTGGTTCTGCTGGGCGGCGGCCATGCTGCGGGCCAGTTCGAAGTCCCAGGAACGTCGGTTGGCGACGCCGGTCAGCGCGTCGGAGCGGGCCATCAGGGCCAGGCGCTCGGACTGGCGGCGTACTTGCTGCAGCAGGTCCCAGATCCGGGCGACCACCATGACCAGCAGGACCAGGGAGCCGCCGGCCAGGAGCATGGCCGCCTGGTCCTGGCCCTGGACGGCCCGGATGACGAGCAGGGTCGCGGGCAGGCCGGCGGCCAGTGCCAGGATTCCTAGACGGGTCGTGGTGAGACCTGCCTCGTCCGGGGGCGGACCGCTGGTGTCCTCGTGGGCCGAGCTGGCGGCGCCGCAGGCCACCAGGAGGTAGAAGCAGGCCCAGAGCATGTTCATCCAGCGGGGGAAGTCCTGGGTGCCGCCGCTGAGCAGGATCACGTTCATGGCGAAGTCGGCGGTCAGGGAGCAGCTGCAGGCGGCGATCACCCAGAGGGCGGCTCGGCTGCGGGGTTTGGCGGCGATCAGCAGGCGGGCGACCAGGAAGACCAGGAGGACGTCCATCAGGGGGTAGAGGCTGCCGAACACCCGGTCGCTGACGGTCATGGTGGCGTCGGTGAGCAGGGGTAGAACGAGGAAGACCAGGGCCAGGACGGCTGCGGCGGTGGTGACGATGCCGGCGTCGAGCATGCCGCCCAGGGCAGGGCGGCGGTGGCGCTGACGGTCCAGGGCCAGTACCCCGCGGGCGCAGAAGAGGTAGGACGTGATGTAGAGGATGTCCACGGGCATGGCCCAGGCGTCGCTGTTGCGGAACTGCAGGAGCATCGACCAGATCTCGCCGCCGAACGCACTGGCCTGCATGGCGAGGAGCCAGAACCATGGACGTCGGGCGGCCGGGGGTAGCCGCCAGACGCTCAGCGCCAGGAATCCGGCCGAGGCGGCCACCGAGAGCGTGTAGACGATGACGGCCAGGTTGGTGGTCGGGTCCAGGAACGCCAGGAGGGCGATCAAGGTGAATGCGGGCAGGACCGGCAGGTAGCTGCGGGCCACGGGCTCAGACGCTCACGTTGCTGCCGGCCGAGTCGCCGGCCTTGCGCTGGGCCGGGATCCTGGGGACGGCCGCTGGTGGGGCGAGGACGGTGCGGTTACGGCCTTCGGACTTGGCCCGGTAGAGCGCTTCGTCGGCGCGCTGCAGCAGGCGCGGCGCTGATTCGCTGCCGTCCCAGCGGGCTGCGCCGACCGAGCAGGTCTGGCCCCGGGGAACGGCCTGTCTCAGCCGGTCCATCAGGTCCAGCGCGCCGGCCTCGTCGGGGCAGAGCATGAGCACGGCGAACTCCTCGCCGCCCCAGCGGGCCAGGACCCCGGCGCCGTCCACTTCCTTGAGCCAGGCCTGGGCCGCCTCGCGCAGCAGGTCGTCTCCCGCCTGGTGGCCCTGGGTGTCGTTGTACTTCTTGAAGTGGTCCAGGTCGAGCAGTCCGGCCATCAGCACCTTGGTCCTGCAGGCCCGGGCCGCGATCAGGTAGCGGTCCAGTTCCAGGTCCCAGGTGCGGCGGTTGGCCAGGCCGGTGAGGGGATCGGTGCGGGCCAGCACGGCCATCTGCTCGGAGGTGGCGTTCAGTTCGCGCAGCAGGTCCCAGATCCGGGCCACCAGCAGGGCGAGCATCAGGAGTGAGCCCAGGCCCAGGTGCAGGCCGTAGCCCGAGCGGTTGTCGGCGGCCAGGCTGACCTCGAGCACGGCCGGCAGACCGGCGGCGAAGGCGAGGAACGACAGCCGCCCGAGCGTCAGGCCGGAGGCCTGCGGGGGTGGGGGCGGAGCCTCGATGTCGCGCTGCGCATGGTAGGCCGCCAGAGCGTAGAACACGTAGGAGATCAGCCAGAACAGGTTCATCCAGCCCCGGGCCACGTCCGTGCCGGTCACCGCCTCGATGTTCTGCAGCGTGTCGGCCAGCACCACGCAGCTCAGACCGGCCGACAGGCACCAGATCGACAGCGTGCGGGTGCCGGTGGTGAACAGCAGCCGCACCACCAGCGACAACAGCACCACATCGGCCAGCGGGTAGGCCGAGCCCACCAGCTTACCCATCGCCGTCATGTCCGGGCTGGTCAGCACCGGAATCACCAGGAACACCAAGGACAGCACCAGAGCACTGGCCGAGACCACGATGGCATCCAGCAGACCACCGAACTGGGTCCGCGCCCCACGCTGACGGTCCACCAGCAACGTCCCCAAAGCCAACGGCACGTACCCGATCAGGTAGAACGCATCAGCCGGACTGGGCCAGACATCCGGCGCCGTCACCTGAAGGGTCTTCAGCCACACCTCGCCACAGGCCACCAACCCCAGCGCCGGCACGAACCACCGCCACGGACCCCGCCGGTACGACGGCAACGCCCGCATGGACAGCACCAGAAAGATGCCGGACATCAGCACCGAACCGAGGTAGGCGACCGAGGCACCCTGAGTATTGGGCTCGGGCAGCAAAGTCACCGCGATCGAGACGACCGCGAGCACAGCACAGGCACGCAGCACAAAGATCTGCGACACCCGCGCATGAGGCCGTTGACTCGACACGTAAATCCATCGACTCCCCGGCGCCGGACTGCATGCCGCACCGCCCGACCACCCTCCCGGACGATCTGACGTGACGGAAAGCGACAACGGGCATAACGTGCCATCTTGATCCGAACTTTTCCGGCCCTTGCGGCATCGAACCTCCACATCACCGGTTCGTTCACCAGGAGCGCCATGATGGCCACACAACCCAGCACCCTCGGCCGCCGTACCTTCATCGGCCTGGCCGCCGCCTTGGCGTACGGCTCGACTCAGACGCCGAAGGCCCAGGCCGCTGCCGCCCCCGACTGGGCCGGGCTACGCAAGAGCCTGGACGGCATCCTGCTCCTGCCCGGCGACAACGGCTACACCGAGGCCGCGCTCCCCTACAACATCGCCCTCGGCACCCGCACCCCCGCCGCGATCGCCCAGATCACCGGCCGCAACGACGTCAAACGCTGCATCACCCGGATCGCCGGGCAAGGCATCCCGATCGCCGCCCGCTCCGGCGGCCACAGCTACGCCGGCTACTCCACCCCCAACGGCGGACTGGTCATCGACGTCACCCGGGCCAACAAGATCACCATCAGCAACGACGGCACCGCCCAGATCGGCGCCGGCGCCCGCCTGGCCGACGTGTACAAGGCGCTCGCCGCCCGGGGCCGGGTTCTGCCGGGTGGTTCCTGCCCGACCGTCGGGATCGCCGGGCTCACCCTGGGCGGGGGCATCGGTGTGCTCTCGCGCCCCTACGGCCTGACCTGTGACCACCTGAAGTCGGCCCACGTCGTGACCGGCACCGGGGAACTGCTGAAGGTCGACGCCCAGCGCAACTCCGACCTGTTCTGGGCACTGCGCGGCGGCGGTGGCGGCCAGGGCGTCGTGGTGACCGACCTGACCTTCACCACCAGCGCCGCACCCACCGTCACCGTCTTCTCCCTGACCTTCCCCACCGCAGCCACCACCCGGGCGCTGAGTGCCTGGAGCCAGTGGATCGAGACTGCGCCCAAGGCGATCACCTCGGTATGCCACATCAACACCGGCACAGCCACCGACCCGGCCCCGCGCAACCGGATCGTGGGCACCTTCGTGGGCACCCCGTCCAAGCTTCCGCCCCACCTGAGCACCCTGATCGCCGCCGTCGGTACCGATCCCAGCGCCCGCAGCACCCAGAGCTACACCTACCTCGACGCCATGAAGTACTTCGCCGGCGGCAGGACCGGCCGGGAGAAGTTCCGCGCGGCCTCCCGCATCCTGAACGCCCCCCTGAGCACCGCCCAGGCTCAGCGGATCACCGACCTCATGGCCAGCCGGCGCGGCCTGGTGCTGCTGTTCGACTCCCTGGGCGGTGAGGTGGCCGACTTCGCCCCGGCCGACACCGCTTTCGTGCATCGCAAGGCCCTGGCCTCGGTGCAGATCTACACCTCCGACGCAGCCGGCGACCCGGCGGTGCTGGACCTGCAGACGGCGCTGGCCCCGGTAGCCGGCAAGGGCTCGTACGTGAACTACCTCAACGCCGGGCAGCAGGACTGGGCCAGCGCGTACTGGGGCAAGAACCGCACCCGGCTGACGAAGGTGGTCAAGAAGTACGACCCCAAGGGCGTGCTGGACTTCGCCCAGAGCGCCCGCCGGGCCTGACTACTGGGCCTACTCGGCGCCGACCTGAACCAGCACCTTGCCCACGGCAGCATGCTCGACCGCGTCATGGGCGGCGGCGATCTCGTCCAGCCCGAACCGCAGCAACGGCAGACCGTGCTCCTCACCGATCGGCAGCGCACCGTCCGCCACCGCCGCGGCCACGTCCTCAGCGGCCGCCAGCAACGCCGCATCGCCCACGGTGTAGAGCAGAACGAACTGCAGGCGCACGTTCGGCCCCATGCCCGCACCGATGTTCAGCGTGATGTCCTGCCCGCCGTCGTTCGCGTACAGCGCCACCACACCCCGCGGCTTCACCACGGCCAGGTCGATGCCCAGGTTCTGCGCCGGCGAGACCTCGACCACCACGTCCACGCCCTCGGGACAGACCTCACGAACCCGCGCCGCCACGTCCTCTGCCCGATAGTTGATGACGTGCTCGGCACCCGCGGCCCCCGCCAGCGCCGCCTTCTCCGGCCCGCTCACCGTGGTCAGCACCGTGGCTCCGGCCCAGCGCGCCAGCTGAATCGCCGCATGCCCGACCGCCCCGGCCCCACCCGCGACCAGCACCGCCTTGCCTTTCAGCGCGCCGGGCGCCAGCCGCGAAGGCCCGTCCTCGGCCACCGTCAGCGCCCGGTGCGCCGTCATCGCCGGTACCCCCAGCGACGCGCCCACCTCCAGCGAAACCTCGTCCGGGAGCTTCACCAGCCGACGCTCAGGCTGAACCGTGTACTCCTGCGCGGTGCCTGTCGCACCGTAGTCCGGCGCGGCCAGATAGATCCACACCCGGTCACCCGGAACCAGGCTGGTCACGCCCGGGCCCACCGCGTCCACGACGCCGGCGCCGTCCTGGTTCGGCACCGACTCACCGGCCCCACGTTCGCGGGTGCTGGCGCCCTTACGGCTTTTCCAGTCGGTCGGGTTGACCCCGGAGACGACCACGCGCACCCGTACCTCGCCCGGCCCGGGCCGCGGGATCTCGCGCTCGGTCAGGGACAGCACCCCGGCGTCGCCGGTCTCGGTGTAGACGATCGCGCGCACTGAACTTCCTCTCGTCGGTTCACGGACGCCGTTGCCAACCCGGCTACCTGGCCGTCTCTTCCCGACGCTGATACCGGAATCCCGCCAGCAACAAGGCACCCGCGACCAGGCCGAACAAGCCGTACCCCAGGAGCGAGACGCCGTCGGTGAAACCGGTGAAGTCACCGACGACGAACGAGAACGGCGCCCCCACAGTGATGGCGGCGGCCGCCAGCGCGAGCCGGTGCTGCTCACTCCAGCCTGGTTTTCGGCTCAGCCAGACGCCGACGAGGAAAGACCCAACGGCCAGGACGATCCCCGTTGTGGCGCCCAGCCAGGTCGGGGGCAGCACGTTGAAGAGCAGCAGAACCAGGGACGCGGTCAGCCAGGTGAGAACGGGCGAGGGCAGTTTGGTCGGTCGATCAGCACTGCCGGTGGTGTGGTCTGCCTGGCGTGACCCAGGCGACTGGCCCGTTTCAACGCCTCGCTCGGCTTTGCCGAGTTCACCCCCGCCTTCTTCGCCGGCAGTTCCAAATTTTCTGTCAGAAAATCGCGAAAGCCTGTTATCACCGGGATAGGCAAGGGCCACGAAGGCGAGAGCAAGCATCACCGTGAAACCCTGCTGCGGCAGCGTCGGCCAGTAGTCCTCGGTGGTGCGCGAGTCCGCCCCGATCAGCGCGAACCCACCGCCCAGCCAGGCCACCGTGCTCCAGTACCCGACCTGCCCCATCCACGGCGCATGGTCTCCCCCGCGCTCGGACAGGGCCTCCACGATCGCGATCGGCAGCGCGATGCTGTAGATGGCGTGGGTGACGATGAAGGCCATCCCCCAGTAGATGTTCCAGTCGATCCCCGGCACCACCGGCCCGCTCAGGTCGTACCCCGCGTAGTCCGGATCGAACATCGACGCATCGACCGCCCCGGCCAGGACCGCGCCGAAAGCCGCACCCAGCAACAGGATGCTCGGCCACCCCCGCCCGGACCCGCGGACGAACTCGCGCACCAGCAGCGCGGCCGCCCCGTACAGCGGCATCAGCCACGGAAGATTGACCAGGTCGTGCAGGGTGATACTGCCCAGCAGGTACTCGCCGCAGAACGGCGCCAGCAGAGCGAGACCGAAAACCGGCACAGCCCTGAACTTTTGCTCTCCCATGAGCAGCAACGCTAGAAGATCACCACCGCGGCCGGCATCGCTCCTGAGCATGAGATCCCGGGCGGCGCGAGGGAGCCTGCGACAATGGCCGGATGGATACCGGTTGGCTGACCTGGCTGCGTCGCGCTCCCGTGAGCGATCAGCTCCGGGCCGCCCAGATGCGCGAAGACCTGGTCGAGGCCGCCGACCGGGCCGCCTTCGGGCGCCCGTGCGAGGGTGAACTGGCCACTCTGGCAACGCTGCTGAGCGAGAACGAGGTGGTTCAGCAGCTCATCGAAGGCCGCCGCGGGAAGCAGGCCGGGCTGCTGGCCCTGACCACCCGGCGAGTGCTGTTCACCGCCGAGGGCACCGGCCCCCAGCAGGCACTGGTGATCGACCGGGCCGAGGTCCGGGCCGCTTCCGGTCAGGTGCACCGGGGCCTGGGCACTCTCACGCTGACCACCTCGGCGGGCGAACTGGTCGTGGATCAGATCCTGGGCACCCAGGCCGAGACCTTCGCCGAGAACACGCTGCGCTCCCCCGACACCGCACCGCCGACCGATCCCCTGGCCGAGCTCGCTCTGCTGAAGGCCCGGCACCAGGCCGGAACGATCGGCGACGCCGAGTTCGAGGCGCGCAAGCGTCAGCTGTTCGACGCCATCTGATCAACGGCGGGGCAGCACCAGCCCGGCGTCGTAGGCGGCGACCACGGCGTGCACCCGGTCCCGCAGCCCCAGCTTGCGCAGCACCGCCGACACGTGCGTCTTCACCGTGGCCTCGGTAATCCACAGCCGCGCCGCGATTTCGGCGTTGGACAGCGCGAGCGCCACCAGGCGCAGGATCTCCACCTCGCGTTCGGTGAGGGTGGCCAGGTCGGGCGGCGGACCGTCCGGGGACAGCGCGTTGAACCGCATGATCAGGCGGCGGGTGACCGAGGGGGCGAGCAGGGCGTCCCCGCGCACGACCACGCGGATGGCCTCGGCGAGGTCGGCCGGGCGCACGTCCTTCAGCAGGAAGCCACTGGCCCCGGCGCGCAGCGCGGCGTGCACCGCATCGTCCACGTCGTACGTGGTCAGCACCAGCACTCGCGTGCCTACCCCGGAGGCGACGATGCGGCGGGTGGCCTCCAGGCCGTCCATCACCGGCATCCGTACGTCCATCAGAACGATGTCGGGGGTGAGTTCCTGCGTCAGGCGCACGGCTTCGGCGCCGTCGGCGGCCTCCCCCACCACCTCCAGGTCCTCGCGCGCGTCCAGGATCATCCCGAACCCGCTGCGGACCAGCTCTTGGTCGTCGGCCACCAGCACCCGGATGCTGCTCACAGCCGCACCGCCGATTTCACCGGCAGCCGGGCAACCACCCGGAATCCGTCGTCCGGGGTTGGTCCTGCCTCCAACACTCCCCCGACCAAAGTTGCCCGCTCCCGCATACCCACGATCCCGCGTCCTACCCCACCAATTCCTTGTGGCCGAGGCTTTTCATCGCCCCGGCACATATTCTCCACCACGACCTGCAGCTCCCTTTCCCCCTGCAGCAGCCGCACCTGAGCCCCGGCCCCGCGGCCGTGCCGCAGAACATTCGTCAGCGACTCCTGCACGATCCGGAACGCGGTCAGCTGTACGCCCAACGGCAGCCCGGACATGTCCCCGTCGACCACCAGATCAACGTCAAGGCCCGCGGCTTCGATCGGTGCAACGATGTCCGGGCGCAGCCGGGCCAACGTGGGCTGAGGCGTAGTAACGGGGGACGGGGGTGTCGCCTTCACGGTCAGCTCCGGGTTCACGGCCGGGTCGGCCGCCAAGAGCCGGCGCAGTTCGCTCAGCGCATCCCGGCCGGTCGCCTCGATCGAGCGCAGGGCCTCGCGAGCGCGGTCGGGCCGGGCCTCGAACACGTCGTCGGCGGCCGCGGCCTGCACCACGATCACCGAGACGCTGTGCGCGATCACGTCGTGGATGTCACGGGCCAGGCGGGCCTGGTCCTCCACCGCGACCCGGGCAGCGGCCTGCTCGATCATCAGCCGGTGGCTGCGCAGCGCGAACGAGAACGCCCAGACGGCCACCACGACCACCATGGCGAACTCGATGTCCCCGGCCGGGTGCAGGTCCTGGCGTTTGGCCAGCCAGGTCAGGCCCAGCACACCGGCGAGCGCAGGCAGCGACCAGAACACCCGGCGGCGGGCGGTGATCGCCCACAACGCGATCAGCGCGGCGTAGGGGAACAGGCCGTGCGAGGCGTAGAACTGCGTGACGGCACCGGTCGCCAGGCTGACCGCCATCACGTGGACCGGGAACCGGCGGCGCCAGTACAGCACAATGCCCGAGGCCAGCGCCGCCGCGACGGTCGTCCAGCGCACGGCCGGGGACTCAGGCTGGGTGGCCCACTGCGCCACCGACCACATGAACAGCGCCATCCCCACCGCGAGGACGACGTCGAAGCAGCGCAGGAGCCGCCGCGGAACCCGTTTCAGCACAGATCTACGGTAGGCACGCCGACGGCCGGGGACATCCGTCGTGAGACGGAGATCCCCGGCCGTCGAAAACCAGTGCTCTACCTGCGGCGGGACCGGTTTCGCAGCCGGTCGACGCTGACCAGTCCGGAGCCGACCAGGATCAGGCCGAAGCCCAGCCCGATCAGCGGGACCAGGAAGTACGGCGTTCCGGTGAAGGCCAGGCCGTCGTTGCCGCCGCCGGAACCCGTCCCCGAACCGCTGCCGGATCCGTCGCCTTCGCCGGAGGAGTTGCCTCCCTCACCGCCGGTGCCAGTTCCGTTGTCGCCACCGGTGTCGTTGCCGCCCTCGCCGCCGGTCCCCGTGCCATCACCGTCGCCGCCGTTGTTGTTACCCCCCTCGCCGCCGGTGCCGGTGCCGTCGCCCGGCACGACGGTGACTTCCACGGTCTGGGTGGTGGACTGCCCGATCACGTCGGTGATGTCCATGGTGAACTCGTCCGAGCCCACCTCGTCCGGCGCGGTGTACAGGCAGGCCTGGCCCTTCGGCCCGACCACGACCGTGCCGCGACTGGGCGCGCTGCAGGCATCCACCACCAGGTCGGTGTAGTCCGGTCCCCGTGGCGCGATCACCGACGTGGTACCGGCCGGAACCTCGACCGGGAAAGCGACCGCCGAGGGCAGCGGGATGAACGTGAACGACTGCACGAAGGTCGTCGTGCCTGCCGCGTTCGTCACCGCGATGGTCACCAGACCGGCCGCGTGAGCCGGCGAGGTCACGGTCAGCGTCTCCGAGTAGGCAGCCCGGATCGTCGACGGCACCGCCTGCTGCAGCACAGATCCGCCGACATCCGGTCCCAGGGTCAGGTTCGTCCCCGGTATCCCGTCGAACGTCACCGTGGTCTGCTCGTCGAACCGGGCCCCGGTGATGGTCAGCGGTGTACCCCCGGCGACCGGCCCCACGTTCGGGCTCAGCGAGTCCACCCGCGGCAGCTCCGACAACGGCACGTAGGTGTAGGTGAGTTCGTCCGTGCTGGTGCCGTTCGCCGTGGTGACCCGGATGGTGACGGTGCCGTCCCCGTTCTCCGGCACTGTCACCGTGATCTCGGTGTCGCTGACAACCGTGTACAAGGCCGACTGTCCGCCGAAGGTCACTGCGCTGGCGCCGGTGAAGCCCAGGCCGTTCAGCGTCACCGTGTTGCCGCCCGCCGCCGGTCCGCGCCGGGGGTTGACCGAACTCAGCGCCGGTGCCGCGCCCGGTTCGACATACCGGAAACGGGTACTGGTGGTCGCAGCGCTGGTCCCAAGAGGGCCGGTCACCGTGACGTCTACCGTCCCGGCGGCGTGCGCCGGGCTGGTCACCGTCAGGGAGGTGTCGCTGTTGACCGTCGGGGTCGCAGTCGTACCCCCGAAGGAGACCGAGGTGGCGCCGGTCAGCCCGGTACCGGTGATGGTCACCTGAGTGCCACCGGCTATCGGGCCAACGGACGGGTCGATAGCGCTTACGTCCGGAGCCGCCAGGTACGTGAAGGTGGACGCCGGGGAGAGCCCGCCCGGTGTGGTCACCCGCACCGGCCGGTCACCGATCAGGCCCGCCGGGGTGACCGCCCGGATCGACGTGTCGCTGTCCACCGTGAACGAGGCCATGTCGTTCCCACCCACGGTGACCCGCGTAGCCCCGGTGAATCCGGTACCCGTGATCACGATCGCCGTACCGCCGGTGACAGCCCCCTGAGCCGGGCTGATCCCGCTGATCGCCGGGACCACCTGATAGCGGAAACGCGTGTTCGGTGTGACCGCCGAGGTTCCGCCCGGTCCGGTAACCGTGATGTCGACCAGACCCGCAGAGCCCGCCGGCACCGTGAGAGTGATCGTCCCGTCCGTGTTCACCACGAACGGCACCGACACCGTCCCGAAGCGAACGGTCGTAGCGTCCGCGAAGCCCGTACCGCTGATCGTCATGACGGTCCCGCCGGCGACCGGACCCGCCGTCGGGCTGATCCCACCTACCGAAGGCGCTGCCACGTAGGCGAAGTCGTTCGCCGTCCCGGCCCCCGAGGAGGTGCCGTTGGCCGTGGTCACCAGCACATTCACCACCTGGGCCGTGGCCGACGACGGCGAGATGACCGTCAGCCGGGTCGGGCTGATCACATTGACGCTGGTCCCCGGGGCGGAACCGAAGTCCACGGTGGTCGCTCCGGCCACGAAACCGGTGCCGTTCACCGTCACCGTCGTGGTCCCGCTCAGCGGCCCGGAGGCCGGAGTCACCCCGGTCACCGTCGGCGCCGGCAGGTACTGGAACGCGTTCGCCGACACCGCCTGAGACGTCCCGATGTCGTTGGTGACCCGGACGTTCACGGAACCCGTGCCACCAGGCGAGGTGGTCGTGATCTCGGTGTCACTGACGATCGAGAACGACGCTGTGTCCGGGCCGAACTTCACCCCGGTCGCGGTGGAGAACCCGGAACCCCGCACCACCACAGCCGTTCCACCGCTTTCTCGTCCCTGCGGCGGAGTGACGGACGTGACCGCCGGAAGGTCGGCGTAGGTGAAATTCACCCCCGGCGCGCTGCCCGAGCCATTGTTCAGCACCATCGCCACCGTGCCCGCGTTTCCGGCCGGGGTGGTGGCCACGACCTGTGTCGCACTGACGAACCGCACCGTCGCTGCCACGCCGTCGAACGTCACCGTCGTACCAGCAGTGAACCCGGTACCCGTAATCGTCACCTCGGTACCGCCGGCGAGCGCACCCCGGGTCGGGCTGATCCCTGTCACGGTCGGCGGACCGGCGTAGGTGAACTGCGCGTTCGTGTTGGTGGCCGAGGTGCCGTACGGGCCCTCGACGGTCACGTCGAACGTGCCCGGCATGCTCATACCAGGACTGGTCGCCGTTATCTGGGTGGCCGAGTCCACGGTGAAGCTCGTCGCGGGCACGGTGCCGAAGTTGACCTGCGTCGCCCCGGTGAATCCGCTACCCGTCAGCGTCACGCTGGTACCCCCACCCAGAACTCCGTCGTCCGGGGTAACTCCCCCGACAGACGGTGCCGCGACGTAGGTGAACGTGGCCGGGGCCGAGACCCCGCCCGCCGTGGTGTTCACCAGGACGCTCACGGGCCCGGCCGCGTGCGGCGGAGTCCGAACGGTGATCGAGGTCGGGCTACCCGTCGTGTTCAGGGCGGTCCCCGCCACGCCGTCGAACGTCACGCTGGTCACGTCGTAGAACTGCCCACCGGTGATGGTGACCAGGTCGCCGCCGGCGGTCTTCCCCGTGGTGGGAGCCAACGCGCTGATGGTCGGTGTTCCCACGTACCGGAAGTCGTCTCGCGTACCGGTCGTGGAGGAGACTCCCCCGTCGGTCGTCACCGAGACGTTGACGACGCCCGCAGCACCAGCCGGAGACGTCACCCGCACCTCAGTCGGGCTGATGAACTGGAAGCCGGTGGTGGCGGTGGTAGCACCGAACTTGACGACAGAGCCCGAGGTGAACCCGGTACCGCTGATCGTCACGGCGGTGCCCCCGGCGCTGGAACCCGAGTCGGGTGACACACCGGTCACCTCGGGCAGGTCCAGGTAGGTGAACTCAGCAGAGGACGATGCGGCTGAGTTCGCGTACACGCCCACCACGGTCACGGGGACGGTTCCGGCGCTCCCGGCCGGGGACGTCACCGTCATGGTGGTCGCGTTGACCACCTGCGGGTTGGCGCCCAGCACGTTGCCGAAGCGAACGCCTGTTGCATTAGTGAAATTCGTCCCGGTGATGGTGACGGGCGTACCCCCGGCGACCGGCCCGTCATCGGGAGAGACATTGCTGACGGTCGGCGCTCCGACGTACGTGTACTGGTTGGCCGCCGCGGCCGCAGATGTGCCCCCTACCAGGGTGGTCACCCGCACGTTCACCACGCCGCTGCCCGCCGGAACGGTGGCGGTGATCAGGGTGTCGCTCTGCCGCGTGAACGAAGTAGCTGCTGTGGCACCGAAATTGACGTTGAGGACGCCGATGAATCCGGTACCGGTAATGCTCACGGTCTGCCCGCCGGCCGCGTCACCGGCGGTCGGCGAGAGACCGGAGACCACCGGCGTGCCCACGTAGGTGAAGTCGTCCGCCGCTGTGTTCGGTGACGTACCCCCGGCTGTGGTGACCCGGACATCCACCGTGCCCAGTCCGGCCGGGGACGAGGTGACCGTGATGCTGGTCGGGCTGTTGTACGTCACGTCGGCCTGGCTGACCTGGGTAAGTCCGAAGGCCACTGTGCTGGTGGGGGTGAAACCCGCGCCGGTGATAGCCACCGTGGTCCCGCCAGTAGGCAGACCCGCGGCCGGGCTGATCCCCGTAACGGCCGGAGCCCCCAGGTAGGTGAAGACCGTTCCACTAGCGCTGGTTCCGCCGAGCGCCGTGGTCACGGTGACCGCCGCTGCCCCGGCACTGTTGGCCGGAGTGATGGCGGTGATCGTCGTGTCATTGACCACTACGTAACTCGTAGCGTTGGTGCCGCCGAACTTGACCGCAGACGCCCCGGTCGCGGTATTGAAGCCGCTGCCGGTGATCGTCACCGCGGTACCGCCCCCGAGCGGGCCGGTATTCGGCGTCACAGACGAGACCACCGGCTGCCCGATGAAGGTGAAGTCGTTGATCACCGGGACCGGAGTCGACGTTCCTCCCGGGGCGACCACGGTGACCGCCACGGTCCCCGGGGTACCGGTCGGCGCGAGCACGGTGAGGCTGCCGTCGTTGCTCACCGCCAGCGAAGTCCCGGACACCGAACCGAATTTCACGTCGGTCGCTCCGGTGAAACCGGTTCCGGTGAGAGTGACCGTGCGAGTGCCTCCCGTTGTCGCCAGCTGGTTCGGGTTCACGGTCAGGACGGTGGGAGCAGCCGCGTAGGTGTAGTTCTCGCTGTTGGAGATGTTCACGCCACCGGCCGAGACCGTCACCGGGACAGTGCCGATCACGCCAGGCGGCGCATTCAGCGTGATCTGGGTGTCCGAGTTCTTGGTGAACGAGGTGGTGCTGGTCAGCCCGAAGCTCACCGAGACGGCCTGGTTGAAGCCGGTGCCGGTCAGGACGACCTGATTGCCCCCGCCGGCCGGACCGCGGTTCGGGGACACAGCGGTCAGGGTCGGCGCTCCCAGATAGGTGAACTTCGTCGCAGCTGTTACCGCGCTCGATCCGCCGTTCGCGGTGGTGACGACGACATTCACGTCACCGGTGTCATGCAGCGGCACCACGGGGATCGTGATCGTGGTATCGGTCAACTGCGAGAACACCGCCGGAGTACCACCGAACGAGACGCCGGTGGTCCCACTGAACCCGGTCCCGGTGATGGTCACACTCGTAGCCGACGCCGCTGACCCGCTGGTCGGACTCAGCGACGTGATGGCCGGAGCCGCGACATACGTGAAGTCGTTCAGCGTGCCTAGGGCAGAGCTGGTTCCACCGATACCCACAACCGTGACGTCGGCCGCGCCGACCGTGCCGGCCGGGGACCGCACGGTCAGGGTCGAGTCGGTACTGATCGCGATGTTCGTGCCGGGCACCCCGTCGAAGAGCACCTGGGTTGCACCGGTGAAGCCGCTACCCGCCACTGTCACCGTGGTTCCGCCCGCCACCGGCCCCGTGCTGGGTGTCAGCAAGGTGACCGTGGGGGCATCCACGTATTGGTAGGGCTGGGTGCCCGAGGTTCCGTAGGCCACGCTGTTGACGCTCACCAGACGGAGCTGGGCACCCACGACAGCCGGTGCCGTCGCACGGATCTCGGTGTCCGAGACGACCGTGAACGTGGCCGGAGTGAGCAACCCGAAGTTGACGACGTTGACGTTCGTGAAGCCGGTACCGGTCAGCGTCACGGTGTTCCCGCCCGCAGTAGGACCGGAAGCCGGGGAGATCGACGTCAGAGTGGGCTGACCGACGTAGGTGTAGGTCGAGGCGGCCGTCGCCGCGCTGGTACCGCCGTTGGGCGTGGTGACGCTGACGTTGACCGGGCCGACCGCGTGCGCCGGCACTCCGACAATGGTGATCGTCGTGTCCGAGAGCACCAGCGGGATCACGCTGGTCTGGTCGAACTTGACCGACGTGGCGCCGGTGAAACCGGTACCGGTGATCGTTGCCCCCAGCCCGCCTGCGGCAGCGCCCTGGCTCGGGCTGATCCCGGTGATCACCGGGGCCGCGGTGTAGGTGAAGCGGTTGGCCCCGGAGGTGTTGACGGTCCCGCCCGGCGTCACCACGGTCACTACCGCTGGCCCAGCCGAACCGGCCGGGGTAACCGCCGTAATGCTCGTGCCCGGCCCGTTAACCGTGTAGCTCGCGGCGTCGGTACCGCCGAAACGCACCGCGGTGGCGCCGGTCAGATTGGTACCGGTGATGACGACGCTCGTACCCCCGGCGACCGGCCCCGCTGTCGGCGAAATACCGCTGACGGTGGGTGCAGCCGCGTACACGAAGTCGTCAGCCGAAGTGTTGGCAGACGTACCGGCGGGCGTCACTACCCTCACGTCCGCTGTTCCCGCAGTACCAGCCGGGGAAGTGGCCGTGATCTGGGTCGGGCTCACCACCGTCACGAAGCTGGCGCTGTTCGCCCCGAAGTTCACGGCCGTGGCTCCGGTGAAACCGGTACCGGTGATGGTCACGCTCGTCCCACCGCCGAGCGGCCCAGTAGCCGGGCTGACGCTGGACACGGTCGGCAGAGCGATGTACGTGAACTGGTCGGCCGCGCTGGCAGGACTGGTGCCGGCGGGGTTGGTGACGGTGACGTCGATCGTTCCCGCGCTGCCGGCCGGTGAGACCGCGGTGATGCTCGTGGTCGAGTTGACCGTGTAGCTCGTCGCGTTAGTGCCGCCGAACTTCACCGCGGCAGCACCGGACAGCCCGGCGAAACCGGTACCAGTGATGGTGACCGACGTACCCCCGGACACCGACCCGCTGGACGGGTTGACGTTCGTGACGGTGGGCGTACTGACGTAGGTGAAGTCGTCTGCTGTCGTGTTGGCCGACGTCCCACCGGGTGTGGTGACCGTGACGTCCACCGTGCCCGCGCTACCCGCAGGAGCAACCACCGTCAGGCTGGTCGCGGTATTCGCAGTGATAGAGGTGCCGTTGGTGTTGCCGAACTTGACCACCGACGCGTTGCTCAGCGCCGTACCGGTGATGGTGACGGTGGTACCCCCGCCGATCTGCCCTACCGAAGGGCTGATCGCCGTCACGGTCGGCACGGCCACGTAGGTGTACTGGTCCGCGCTGACCACATCGGACTGACCGCCGGTGGTCGTGACCCGAACGTCCACCTGGCCGGCCGTCTTCGCCGGGGCTACTGCGGTGATCTGGGTGGCGCTGTCGACGGAGAAACTGGTGGCCGCCGTGCCGCCGAACGTAACCGCGCTGGCGCCGCTCAGATTCGTCCCGGTGATCGTCACCGTCGTACCACCTGCGGTCGGCCCGCGGATCGGCGTGACCGCAGTGATCACCGGCTTGGGGACGTACTTGTAGTCGTCGCTGGCGGTGTTGGCCGAGGTGCCGGTCGGGTTGACCACCCGCACGTCGACCGTGCCGGTGCCCGCCGGAGCGACCGCCGTGATCTTGTTCAGGGCGTCGATCGTGTAGCTGGTGGCCGGGGTCGAGCCGAAGTTGACCGCGGTGGTGCCGAGGAACCCGGAGCCGTTGATCGTGACGCTGGTCGCGCCCGCCTCAGACCCCTGAGTCGGCGAAATGCTGGTGATCGCGGGCGTGGGCGGGACGCTCGTGCCGCACTCGCTGGTACCGATGTCCAGGTTGACCGCGGCCAGACCAGCCACGTTGATGACCACCCGGACCGCGATCACCTTCATCGAGTACTGCCCGGCACCCTGGTTGGCGGTGCTCTGGTAGTTGAGGATGATCGAGCCGGCCGTCACCGGAGCGCCGAGCACGTTGAGGGTGAGTGGGATGGTGTAGTTCGGCGTGATGGTGCCGCTGGGGATCGCTGCCCCCAGGTTCAGCCCACCGCCGAGCTGCAGACCGGTGACCGTGGACGTACCGGTGACACCGCTGCCGGTGGCCACACATTCCGAGTGCGTCGGGCCCAGCCTCACCAGGCCGCTCGCGACATTCAGGTTGGCCAGGTCGGCCGTGGCATTGGCCTTGTCATACAACGGATCGGCGGTGGCCGTGGTCTGGACCAGACCGGCCGAGGCCACACTGTTGACGGCCGCCCCCAGGCCGGTCAGGTCAGCCAGTTGAGCGCTCGGCGTGCCCGGGTACTGCGACTGGGCCACGCTCGCGATGTTGACGGTCGCGGCAGCCAGCAATGTCACGCTGCCGTTCAGCACGTTGGCGTTGGAGATCACCGTGCTACTGCTGGGGAAGGCCTCACCGGGCTGCGCACCCAGCGGCACCACAGCACCGGCGATCAGCAGGCCGGCCAGCCCGCGCGCCGTAGCACCGCGGAAAACCCGCTTCAGGCAAGGAGTTCGCGTAGCGACCGGGACGATCAGCCCACCGCAGAGAGCGTCATGGACATTCGTGCTGCCCTCGGCAGCGAGGTAGCCACCTCTGGTGCGCCCCTCGTCCTGCATCTGCGCACCGGCCGGGACAGCAACTTGCTCGGCGGCCGACGGAAGGGGAGCGTCTGAGGCGCCCACACCGTCCTGTGATTTTCTCGAAAGCGACCCCCGCAAGCTCTTCCAAGCTGCGACCAACTTCGCCGAAGGCCTGTTATCGCCGAGCCCCTGACCCCACACGCGCATGCGCCGAACTCCCCCAGAATCTCCACGTCGCCCGACGTGGCAGGGGTGACTCTAGGTAGATTCGTAATTACAGAGAGGTAATTAGGGTCGGTGTGTCGCGGGCCGGACGGATAGCCCTGGGACAGAAGGGGCGAAGTCCGACGCCCACTACCGCCGAGGGAACGGCTGGAGCATGTCGAAGCGGGCGAGGTCGCCGCCGCAGCGCTGCACCAGCGCAACCAGCCGGTCCCACTCCCCGGCCTCGAGCGTCCCGCCTGCCTCGGACAGCTCGTCCGCCATCACCTCGAGCGCCAGCAGCCATTCGTTGTGGTCGAGCCAGTCGAGGACGTCGGCCCGGGCTTCGGCGGGCAACCTCTCCCCCAGATCCTGTACGTAACTGCGGATCTCCGGGGCCGGGCTCTGACGCCTCATGGGACCAGTGGCCCCGTCGCCGGGCCGTTGTCGGGAAACGCGGTGCGCACCTTGCCGGTGTACGGCTCGTAGGCGATCCGCAGCCGCACGCCGTCCCGGACCTCCCAGGCCCGCCACACCGCTGGTTTACCCTTGCTGGTCAGTACCCCGCCGTTACCTTTCTCCACATGCCAGACAGTAGAGGGAGACGTGACGATGTCGCCTACGTTGTGCATGATCTGATCATCGCTCCAGGACAGGGGGTAGGACGTCTTGCCCGGCGCAGCCGGCCACCGGTGACTGCCGCCGCCGGCGTCGCCACCCAGAATGTGCTGGCGCGATTCACTGCTCAGCACATCGGAGTAGCAGCTCTGCAGCCCGAGCGGATCGGCCCAGAGATACGGATTGGGGACGTAGGCCCGGGCGTTCGGGGCAGCGGCCAGTCCCAGTGGGTCGGCTGAGAGGTACGCCCCGATCTGCGGGTCGTAGTAGCGATGGACGTTGTAGTCCAGTCCGGTCTCTTCGTCATGTTCCTGCCCAGGGAACTGCAGGGGGCAGTCTGCCGCTATGCCCTCGGGCCGGGCTCCCCAGACGCCGGCCTCCCGGCGCCAGCTGATCACGCCGTCCTCGTCCAGCAGTTCGGCCGGCGCCCCGGACAGATCCGTCACGATGGACCGGAAGCGCGCGTCGTACCAAGCCTGCTCGTCGATCGGACCGTGCGGCCCGGAGCGCTCCAGTTGGCTGAGGGGGCGCATCGTTCCCGGTTCCCAGTCCCACGTTCTGGTGGTTCTCACCCGTCCGTCGGTCTGGTCCTGCTCCCCCAGCAGAAAACCGTCCCAGCTGTACCGGACGGCCTGCAGCAACGTTTCGCCCCGGAACTGCTCCTTGCCCACCCGCCGGCCCAGCGCGTCGTACCGGTAACGCCACACGTCTCCGTCCGGGACCGACACCGCGACCAAACGGTCCAGCGCATCCCAGCGGTAGCGCCAGACCCGCGTCCCTCCGGACAACAACCTCTGCTGCCGGGAGATCACCCGTCCCTGACGGTCGTACTCATACCGCCAGGGGCCGGCCCGCCGGACCCGGCTGCCTTCGCGTTCCCAGGGGCCACCTGCCTCAGGGGTACTGACCAGCGCGCCGTCTGCGCTGTACGCAAACGCCCGCGAACCGCCGACACCACAGATCCGCTGCAGCGCGTCCAGATCGAAACTCGTTCTACCCCGCAGGAAGTCGTCGATCCGGGACAGACCGTTCGAGGACGTCCATCCGTAGCGACGCTCCTGCACCACCCGCTGCCCACCGACGATCCGCTGTCCGAACAACCGTCCTTCGGCGTCCCAGGCCTGATCGACCTGGGCCCCTGGCACGAGCCGGCTGACCTCCCGCCCCAGAGCGTCGTGGGCGAAGCGCTGCGTTCGTCCGGCACTGGTCAGAAGGCTGACTCGACCCGCCTGGTCGTACTCCCACGTGCTCACCGCACCGCTCGGGCTCCGGCGGCGCAGCAACTGCCCGGCCGCATCGTAGGTATAGCCGACCGCCCACCCGTCGATGCTTTCGGACGTCACCCGTCCGTTCGCGTCCCGGGTGTACTCCACGGCAGTAAAGGGGTCGGCGGCCCGCATCAGCCGGTTGAGGCGGTCGAACTCGAACACGGTGGTGACGTCGTCGCTCGAGCGCGAGGCCAGGTTGCCGAGCTCGTCGTAGCCGAACCCGGTGACCTGACCGGCGCCGTTCACCCGTTCCGTCAGCTGCCCGGCCGCGTCGTACCGGTAGCTCAGTACGCGCCCGTCGTAATCACGTTCGCGCACCAGACGCCCAGCCGGGTCGTACTCGTAGGTCCAGGTCAGCCCCTGAGCGTCGGTAACCGAGGTCAGCCGCAGTTCGGTGTCGTAGGTAAAGGCGACCTGCGCACCGAGAGCGTCGGTGCGCAGGGAGGGCAGATCGAAGGACGTGTACTCGATGCGGGTGCGTTGCCCGTCGGCCCCGGTGTACTCGGCGAAGTTGCCCTCCGCGTCGTACAGCCACTGCTCCCGATGTCCGTCTGCGGACGTCCGGCTCGCCAGCCGTCCCTCGATCGTCCAGGTGAACGCTGTGGCGCGGCCCAGGGCATCGGCGACCGTGACCGGTCGCCCACCGGCGTCCCGTTCGATCGTCGTGGTACTGCCCGCCGGATCGATCGCCGAGATCAGCAGGCCCGCCGCATCCGTCTCGAACGTGGTCACCCGGCCCACCGCGTCGGTGTTGCTGAGCATCGCTCCGCGCGAGTCGTACGTGAACCGCCGGACGGCGCCGGACGGATCCGCCGCAGCAACCAGATTGCCGGAGCTGTCGTACTGCCGACGCCAGCTCAGGCCGTCGGGCTGCAGCATCGCGAGCGGGCGGTGATCGGCGTCGTAGGTGAAGACGGTCTGCGCGCCGTCGGGCCGGGTGATCACCGTGAGGTCGTCGTTCTCGTCATGCCGGTACTGCGTGGTTCGGCCCAGCGGGTCGGTCTCGCTGGTCTTACGGTGGTAGCGGTCCCAGGTGTAGCCGGTGGCCTGCCCGAGCGGGTCGAGAACCCGTTCCACCTGGCCGTTCTCGTTGTAGTGGTACGCGGTTGCGGCGCCCAGCGAGTTGATCTCGACGGTGACCTGGTTGTCCGGGTCGTAGCGGATCTCGCCGTCCAGGCAGTGCGCCGATCCGGCGGTGCGCACGACTCGTCCCTTGGCGTCGTAGGTGTAGCGGTACCAGGTGCCGTTGCGGTCGGTCCAGCTGGTGATCCGATGCCCTTGGTCGTAGCCGAACTTCAGGGGCAGGCCGGAGGAATTGTAGACGTCGGTGAGTCGCCCCTGGTCGTCGTAGCGGTACCGGACCAGGGTGGCGTTCTCCAGTGCCGGGAGGCGGAACGCGGTGATCCGGCCCGCTTCGCAGTCGATCTCGACCCGGTAGCCGCCGGTGTGGGCCAGCTCTGCGAGCCAGCCGGTCTCGGGGTCGTAGCCGATGTCGATCCGGTTGCCGTTGCGATCGCTCACCGCGGCCAGGGGCAGGACCGCGGCGCCACTGTCCCCGGGTGGCGCGAACCAGAACGTGCGTCCGGTCTGCGGCTCGCGCACCAGGTAGTGCCCGTCGGCCCGGCGTTCCAGGCGCAGCCGGGGTCCTTCGTCCGGCAGCGCGCTCTCACCCGGGGCGATGGCCGGGTAGGAGAGCAGGACGGCCTCGGTGTAGGCGAAGCAGACGCCCCGCTCGTCGACCTCCAGTCGCTGATCCAGGAAGCTGCTCCAGGACGGGCCGAACCAGCGCCCGGCCCCGTAGGCCGAGGAGTAGGTGCGCTGCAGCACCAGGGGCAGCAGCGCCGGGAGCTCGAAATCGGTCGCCTGCATCACCATCTCGCCGGTGACCAGGTCGATCGGGTCGCGGCCGGTGAACCGGTCGGCGAACGCCTTGCTGAAGGCCTTCGGGTTGGACAGAGCACCCCGGATGCCACCGGCCTTGTTCAGCCCGTGCGGCACCGCGCTCACCACGTTGCGCAGCCCGGTCGCCGCGGTCCGGGCCATCGCTGCGCGCGCCCCGGCGGCCAGCACCTTGAACCCGCCCGGGGTGGTCAGGGCCTTGGCCATCGGCCCCAGGGCCCGGCCGACCTTGGTCAGGCTGACCACGCCGCGCCCGCCGGGGATCAGGCCCACCGCGTCCAGGGCCAATTGCCCCAGGCCGACCTCCCCTTTCGCGTACTTGACCGCACTGTCGGCGAACGCCACCGCTCCGGCCACCAGTGCGGCCGCCATCAGAGCCCAGCCGATCGGGCCCGAGATGAACAGGGCCACCACACCCGCGACCAGGGCGACCGCTCGGCACAGCGACACGAAGTCGTCCCACGAGCGGAACGGTGCCGAGACCGTGTCCCAGGCCTTCTCCAGCCAGGAGCGGTTCTTGATGCCGCTGTCGTCCAGAGCCGCGTCGATGCCTCGCACGCAGCGGTCCTCGGCGTCCGAGCGCAGGGCGGCGGCCTGGTCGGCGAGCGCCCGGGCGCGGTCGAGATCGTCGTCGGCCTGGCGGGCGCGGCGAGCGGTGAGGCGGATCTGCTCGCGGACCGACTCGTCGAGGTCGGTGGTGGAGGCCTCGATCGCCGACGGGCTCAGGGACAGGCCGCTGGCGGCCAGGTTCTGGTGTGACGGGGGCAGCAGAAGCCGTAGATCCCGCAGCGCCGAGCGGTAGCGGGCGTCGGCGTCCGTGCCGTCGGCCAGGGCGCGTCCGGCCTGCGTCTTCGCCCCGGCCAGGTCGTCGGCGAAGGTGTTCAGGGCCTGGCCGCAGCTTCGGTAGGCGATGGCCAGCTTGGACAGGTCCTCGGGCAGCTCGGACAGTGCCTCGATGTAGCCGGGGGCGTAGTCCCCTTCCATCTGAAGCTCGCTGCTGGAGGACGAGACCGATCGCAGTGTGCCGGTCTGCACGTCGATGCTCTCGGCCTGCCCGAGCAGCCGGCGGCCCAGCGAACGCGTGCGCTCGACGTCTCCCGGGGCTGGATCGCTGCGGTCCAGGACAGCCCAGTTACTCACGTGTTTCCCCCCACAGGAAAGGCTGCAGTCAGGTGGCGTCGTTCCAGGCCAGGGTCGAGCTGATCGCGTCGAACAGGTCCAGCCAGGACTCCTGCAGTTCGGTCTGGTGGCTGCTGAGCGTCAGGTTCAGGACGCCTCCGGCCGGGGCCGGGATCAGGGTCTGCATGAGCACGCAGTCGGCCTGGCGCTCGCCGAACGGGATGCTCTCCACCCCGCTGACCCGGGCAGCGGGTCCCGCCGCGAGTTCGACCGTTTCCACCCGCCGCCACTGCGAGCCGTCTTCCCGGGCGGTGATCTGCGCAGCGATGGCGGGCACCGTGTTGGCGGCCGGGTCGGGCGAGCCCTCGGTGTGAAAGACGGTCAGCATCGCGGTGAGCACGTCCTGTCCCCGTGGCTCGGTCATCGCCGCGCAGAGCACCGCCCCGTGCCGTTCGGCCTGTTCCGCCGCTTCCCGCAGGGCCTTGAGCAGGGCGGGCCGGTACCTCGCCAGCCGCTGGTCCTCGGCGATCCGCCGGTCGACCAGGCGGGCCAGGTCGCCGGTCCGGGTGGCCCGCCAGACGTCGAACTCGTACCAGCTCGGCGGCACTCGCACGGTGAAGGCCGGTGTGGTGCTCACGAGGTGGCCGGCGCTTCGACCTCGATGGCCTCGGCCAGGCCGCGGTCCAGTCCGCCGGCCCCTTCGGCCAGGCCGGTCAGCAGCCCGGCGGCGCGCTCCAGGGACTCGTCGAGCCGCTTACGCAGGTCGGACGAGGAGTCCACGAAGTTGCCGAGCGCCTGCTGGATCCGTGGTGATCCGGTCGCGGCCCCCTCACCGGCGAAGATGGCGTCCAGGCCGTTGAAGGTGGAGCGCACATCCGCCACCCGTCGGGCCGTGTCACCGGCCGCCTGCACGTTCGCACGGAACATCTCAGCCATACGGCAGATCCCCCTCCCCTGGGTCCGGCGCAGACCGCTCATGCTGGCACCGATCGGGAGGCTGGTCGGGGTGTTACCGGCAAAGAGAGACTTTCGGGCAATCGGCGATGCCCGTCCCAGCGCTCACTCGGTGCGTGAGCCGTTGCGCACCTGACGAGCGGCTGCGGCCAGGCCACGCAGCGGGCGCAGCAGCGCCCCGGCGTTCAGCCGCGCAGCTGTGGCCGGTTTCTCCAGGGCAGGGCCGGCGGGTTGCGGGTAGGGCTCGTAGTCCACGGCGTCGAACCCGATGATCCACCCCACCAGCGAGCGCCCGTCCGAGGCCAGCGGATAGGCCGCTGCCACGTCCGGCACGCTGCAGACCAGTCCACTGCCCGGCACCCGCACCCGCGCGATGTCGTCCATCAGTTCCATCGAGCACGTCACCCCGTCGATGCTCGCGACCGTCCCGGCCAGCACCCCGGAGGCGCACACCTCGTGGTGGTCCTCGCGGTAGCGCACCCGCCGGGCCCAGCCGAGGTCGAGCACCTCGAGCAGTTCCTCCGAACCGCTCTCTTCCTCCAGCCCGACCGGCCAGCGCACCTGCGCCCCGACACCGAAAGAATCGCCGCAGCACTCCAGCTGCCAACGGCTCATCCACACATACGCCCGCATCAGGCCATCTTTGCCGACGAACGGGGGCCGATCCCAACCGGGTGGGTCGAGCACCCCACTTACCGAACGGCGCTCAGGAAACATTCGGCCCAGGCTTCCCTTTGGGGCGGCTACTCACCGTGGCGGCGTTGACACGGCCGAAGCGGCGGACCTACTTTCCTTTCGCAGGAGTGCACCGCCCGTTCCGGGCCGGGCGCACCAGGTCATGGTCGATCAGCAGCCGGGGGCGGCCGATGTCGGACTCGTACTCCGCAGCAGGGCTTCTCACGGCTGCCGGCGACACGCTGCCGGTCTTCGAGCGCCTGGATCTGCTGCTGGCCCAGTCGGTCGAGCAGGCCCGCAACCGTTTTGGGGCGGAGGTGGCCCGCGACGCGTTTCGTGGGCTCTACCTGAACGGCGAGGAGATGGCCGCGGCCCTGGAACGGCCGGCCGGCACCCCTCTGCGCCCTTCGCATGCCTTTCCGCTGCCGACCTGGGACCAGCTGGCCCGCAACGGTTCTGGGTGGGCCTGGCTGCGCGGGAGGCAAGGGCTGAGCGAGGCCGAGCTGGATGTCGTGCTGATCGCCCTGGCCCCTGAGGTGGATCTGCGGTACGAGCGGCTGTACGGGTACCTGCAGGACGATGTGAATCGCCGTCGGCCCAGCGTGGACCTGGCCCTCGACCTGATCTGCCGGACGCCGGCGGAGAAGCTGCAGGCCCGCGACATCTTCAGCAGCGCGGCGCCGTTGCGCGAACGGCTGCTGCTGCGCCTGGAAGCCGGCGACGCGCCGCTGCTGGCCCGTCCCCTGCGGCTGGACCCCCAGGTGGTGCACCTGCTCCTGAACGGCCGCCCCGGCCTGGACGAGGAACTGGCCCCTTACTGCCGGTACACCCTTCCCGATCGGCTGCCCGAAGAGGCGCTGAAAGTCCTGGATTCCCGGACCGCTCAGCGACGGCACCTGGTGGTCCGCTGCACCGATGCGGCAGCGGTGGCCGGCCACCTGGGCAAGACCCTACTGACCCTGGAGGCCGACCGCCTTCCCACCGATGACGACATCGCCGTAGCCCGGGCCTTCCGGGAGGCGGAACTGGGCGCAAGCGTCCTGCACATCGAGTCTCCGGCCGCGCTCGGTGCTGGTTCACGCGGCGAGGCGGCACTGGTCCGTGGGTTGTCCGAGCGCTCGGGCGTCACGGTCCTCACCGGTTCCCCGGGCTGGTCTCCTCCCGGGCCGCTCGGTGTGCTCGAGGTGGCCGGCCCCGGTCCCGATCGGGCCGCCCGGCGCGCGGCCTGGGCCGGCGGACTGGAACAGGCCGGGCATCCCCAGGCGGCGCGACTGAGCCGGGAACTGGCCGACCGCTTCTCCTTCGGCCCGGACCGGATCGCCGCCGCCGTGGCCGATGCGGTGATCGCGGCCGGGCCCGAGGCCGTTCCCGACGACCGCCTGGTGTTCGCCCGGGCCCGGCGGCAGACCGGTCAGCGTCTGGCCGGTCTGGCCCGGCACATCGAACCCGGCCGCACCCGGACCGATCTCGTGCTGCCGGCCAGCACCACGCAGCAGCTGGAACAGCTCACCTCGTGGGTCCGGCTGCGGGTGGACGTGTTCGAGAGCTGGGGGTACGGCCGTCGTCTCGGGCGCGGGCGCGGGGTGAGTGCGCTGTTCACCGGCCCGCCGGGCACCGGCAAGACCACCGCGGCCGAGGTACTGGCCGCCGAACTCGGCGTCGACCTGTACGCGGTGGACCTGTCGGCGGTGGTCAGCAAGTACATCGGGGAGACCGAGAAGAACCTGGAGCAAATCTTCACGGCCGCCGCCGAGGCCGATGCCGTGCTGCTGTTCGACGAGGCCGACGCCCTCTTCGGCAAGCGCGCCCAGGTGCAGGACGCGCACGACCGGTACGCCAACATCGAGACGTCGTACCTGCTGCAGCGGATGGAGCACTACGACGGCATCGCGATCCTGGCCACCAACCTGCGCGAGCACCTGGACGAGGCGTTCACCCGGCGGCTGCGGTTCGTGATCGACTTCCCGTTCCCGGACGAGCACCTGCGGGCCGGGATCTGGAAGGTCAGCTTCCCGGACGAGGTCCCGATCGACCCGGCCCTCGACCTGCCGGCCCTGGGCATCTACCGGCTGTCCGGGGCCGAGATCGCCTCGGCCGCCCTGCACGCCTCCTTCCTGGCCGCCGCCCGCGGTACCCCGGTGGACACCGCGGCCGTGTCGTCGGCGATCTGGTACGAGTTCCACAAGGCCGGGCGGATCGGCCCGGCCAACCTGCCCGCGGCGGAAGGCCGGTGACGGCATGTTCGACGACCTGGACGCCTCCCTGGCCGCCCTGCTGTCCGACCCGGCCGCCCCGCCCGAATTGCGTTCTGCCAGCTTGGCCTTCGAGACGCCCGGCCGCGACTACCGCCCGGGCCAGCCCACCCTGAACCTGTTCCTGCACGACGTCAGCGAGAACCGGGCGCTGCGGGATCCGGCCCGCCTGCCGGCCGGCGCCGGCGAAGCCTGGAGTCTGCGGATGCCGGACCTGCGGATGGAGTGCACCTACCTGCTCACCGCCTGGTCACCCGGCAACGGCGCCCAGCAGGCGGCCCAGGAACACCGGCTGATCGGCCTGGCCCTGCGGTGGCTGGGCCGGTTCGCGGTGCTGGAGGAGAAGTTCCTGCGCGGATCCCTGGCCGAGCCGGCCCAGCCCTACCCGCTGCCGATCGTGCTGGCCGGGGCCCAGGAAGGCCGCTCCAACGCCGAGTTCTGGAACGCGCTGGGCATCGCCCCGCGCGTAGCACTCTCCCTGAGCGTGACCGTCGGGGTCAGCCCGTTCGACGAGATCGAGGTGCTGCCCGCGGTGCAGCACGTGCACCTGCGCCCGACTTCCCTGACGCATCCGGAACTTTCCGGGCAGGTGCTCGACGCCGACCTGACCCCCGTAGCAGATGCGGCGGTGACCCTGACGCCGGGCGGCGAGACTGCATCAACGGGCAAGGACGGTGGATTCACCCTGCCGGGAGTGGCTTTCGGCGAGTACACACTGAAGGTGCAGGCTGGCACCGCACCGGCCGCGCAGTTCACGATCTCGTACCGGCGCCGGCACCAGACCGTCACCGCCGTGCTCAGCCCCACCTGATCAACCCCGTCCGAAACAGCCGAGGGAGGACGCATGGTCGACTACGCAACCGTCGCGCCGGGCATTCACCTGGAAGAGATCACCCCGGCCGGGCCGATCGCCGGGGCGGGCACCGGCGCCGCCGCGCTGATCGGGGTCCCGGCCCGGCCGCCGACCGGTACCAGCACCGATCCGGTGCCGCTGACCAGCTGGAACGCCTACAAGGACCAGTTCGGCGAGTACAGCTCGGGGGCGCTGCTGCCCTACGCGGTCCGCGGATTCTTCGACAACGGCGGGGCCCTGGCCTACGTCGTGCCGGTCAAGAAGCTGGACGCGGAAGGCATGGACGCGGCGGTGGACGCGCTGAGCCGGGTACCGGAGGTGAGCATCGTCTGCGCGCCCGGCCTGACCGACCCGGCCCTGGCCAAGGACCGGGTGATCGCGCACTGCGAGAAGATGGGCGACCGGTTCGCCGTCCTCGACGCCGCCCAGGACAGCAACCCGCTCAAGGCCGACGGCCCCCTGCAGACCCAGCGGTCAGGCCTGGTCTCGGCCAGCGGTTTCGCCGCCCTGTACTACCCCTGGATCCGGGTCACGGACCCGTCCGCCGCCGGGGCCAAGCCCCTGCCGGTCCCGCCCTCGGGGCACATCGCGGGCATCATGGCCCGCTGCGACGCGACGGTCGGGGTGCATCGCGCCCCGGCGAACGAGTACCTGCGCGGCGCGATCGGCCTGGACCACGTGCTCAACGACGTGGAGCAGGGCGCCCTGAACGCCAAGAACATCAACGCCCTGCGGATCTTCCCGGGCAACAGCGTCCCGGTGGTCTGGGGTGCCCGCACCCTCTCCGAGCAGACGCCGTGGCGCTACGTCAACGTCCGCCGCCTGGTCTCCTACGTCGAGGACTCGCTGCGACAAGGCCTGCGCTGGGCCGTTTTCCAGCCCAACACCCCCGGCCTGTGGAAGAGCCTGGAACGTTCGGTGGCCGAGTTCCTCACCCGGGTGTGGGAGTCCGGTGGGCTGTTCGGGCGTACCGCCGCCGAGGCCTTCTACGTAACCGTGGACGAGAGCGTCAACCCGCCCGGCGCCCGCGAGCGCGGTGAGGTGTACATCGAGATCGGCCTGGCCGTCACCCGCCCGGCCGAGCACGTGGTGCTGCGCATCGGCCTGTGGGACGGCGGCCAGAACCAGTAGATCCGGGTCAGGACTGGAGGTCAGGATGGCTCAGACCGGAGTACGGGTCGACCCGTACCGTAGTTTCAACTTCCTCGTCGAGCTGGACGGGATCGCGCATGCCTCGTTCAGCGAGTGCTCCGGGCTGGGCTCGAGCACCGAGGTGATCGAGAGCCGGGAGGGTGGGGACAACACCGTCACCCGCAAACTGCCGGGCAAGACGTCGTTCACCGACATCTCGCTGAAGTGGGGATCCACCAGTTCCACCGAGCTGTGGCAGTGGCGGCAGGCGATCGTGGACGGTGACGTACAGCGCAAGAACGGCTCGATCGTGGTGTACGACCTGAGCAACCGGGCCGAGGTGGCGCGGTGGAACTTCCACCGGGCCTGGCCGACCCGCTGGGAGGGCTCGGCGCTGAACGCGCGGGGCGCCGATCTCCTGGTGGAGACGCTGGTGCTGGCGCACGAGGGCCTGGTCCGGGCATGAGTGCCCAGCCGCTGGTCACCGAGGTTCCGTTCGAGCTGCCCAAGGGGTACGTGGACGGCACCGGGACGCTGCACCGGTCGGGGACGATGCGGCTGGCCACGGCGGCCGACGAGATCTACCCGCTGCGCGATCCGCGGGTGCAGAACTGGCCGGCCTACCTGGTGGTGCTGCTGCTGGCCCGGGTGGTGACCCGGCTGGGCACGCTGTCCGAGGTGAATCCGGGGGTGGTGGAGGGGTTGTTCTCGGCGGACCTGGCGCATCTGCAGGACCTGTACAACCGGATCAACGGCCTGAGCCCGCGGTCGGTGAGCACCTCCTGCCCCGGGTGCGGGTGTGTGCACGAGGTGGAGGTGCCGCTGCTGGGGGGATGACCGGCTACCCCCTGGAACGGGTCCACCAGGAGGCAGCCTTTCTCGGACGGCACGTCCACTGGACCCTCACCGAGGTGCTGATGCTCGACCACGCCGAACGAGCCCGGTGGGTGCGGGAGGTCGCTGAACAGATGGAGCGGGGAGGGGAGGGTCCGTGAATACCGATGAGGGACGTCCGCCGACCCTGGGCGAGCAGCTCACCTCCGAGGGGGAGCGGCTTCGGTCCCGGCACCTGCCCGCGTTCGCCTGGGCCACCGCGTTCGCTCCGGTCCACGAGCGGATGGCCGGGCTGAGTGTCTCCTGGGCGGAGCGCTTCGCGCGGACCGAGAGCGGCGCCGCTCCCCCACCGGTGCCCCATCGGCCCGGACGGCTCCCCGATCAGGTGAGCACCCCGTCCGTTGCTCTTACCCCCGCCCCTGACGCGCACCTAGCCCCAGAAGTACGGCCCTTACCCACGGACGTCCGCCATCGTTTGCGTGAGGTGGCCGGACCAGGGGCCGAGAAGATGGAGGTGCGCACCGGCCCGTCCGCCGATGCCCTGACCCGCACCCACCACGCGGACGCGGTCACCGTCGGCACCACCGTGCATGTGCGCGACGGGCAGTTCCGGCCCACCACCCGCAGCGGATTTGCCCTGCTCGCCCACGAAGCCCACCACGTCACCGCGCTCCTGCAGCCCCACCGGACCAGCGCCCACGCGGAAGAGACCCAGGCCCGGCGCATCGAGCATCAGGCGGCCACCCATCCTCTGGGACCCAGCGCCATCGTCCCCACCCGCCGGCAGCCGCAGCCCCGGCCGAATCGTTCTACCCCCACGACAACAGCCCTCACGAGAACAGCCCCCGCGACAACCGGCCCCACGACGGCGGCCCCCGAGCCCAGGACCCAGCAAATCAAAGCCGCCGACGTGGACCGCGAACTGCCTACCCCGGCGGCCGGCCCGGACCTGGAGGCCCTGCGCCGGGGTCTGGTCGAGGACGTGATGCGGCGTCTGCGCACCGATTTCGAACGGGGGGCCTGAGCCATGGCCCGTTCGAACACCGGGGAACTGGTCAAGGCCGTGCTGATCGACACCACCACCGGCAGCGCGCACCCGGTCGCCTACAACCCCGAGGAACTGCGCCTGGACCAGGGCAATCAGTTCGCCGAGATCGCCATCCCGGGTCTGGACGCCTCTCCCCTGCAGTACGTCCGCGGCCGTAACCGCACGCTCAGCATGGACCTGCTGTTCGACACCTACGAGAGCGGCACCGACGTCCGCACCCGCACCGGCCCGATCGTGCGCCTGCTGAACAAGAACCCCGCCACCCTGGCCCCGCCGGTGCTGCTGTTCTCGTTCGGCCGCCTGCAGCTGCGCTGCGTCCTGACCGACGCGGCCGAACGGTTCACCATGTTCGACCGGGACGGCACTCCGGTGCGCTGCTCGATGTCGGTGAAACTGCAGGAGTACGTGGACCTTCCGATCACCGTGGAGCAAGGGCTCACCGGCCTGGCCGGACTGGCCGGGGGTGTGGTCTCGGCGATCGGCCGGGCCACGGTGCGGCCGGGCACCGCGGCCGTGCACGTGGTGGCCGCCGGCGACACCCTCAGCGCCATCGCCGGCGCGTACCTGGGTGATCCGGGCCGCTGGCGGGAGATCGCCCGGGCCAACGACATCGTCGACCCGTTGGGCCTGGTGCCCGGCGCGCACCTGGCGATTCCGGAGGCCGGCTCGTGATCGCGCCGCGTTTCGAGGTGCGGTT
This sequence comes from Kineosporia babensis, assembly GCF_021129305.1. Taxonomy (GTDB): domain Bacteria; phylum Actinomycetota; class Actinomycetes; order Actinomycetales; family Kineosporiaceae; genus Kineosporia; species Kineosporia babensis. The sequence goes on from NZ_JAJOMB010000025.1 coordinate 136,530, forward strand.
CTCCGGGGTCACCCTGGCGGCCGATCTGAGCGAGCAGGTCGAGAGCCTGGTGGTGGAGACCGATCTGGACCTGGCCGGTTCCTTCCACCTGAACCTGCGGCTGCCCTCGCCGGCCCTGCTCGACTCGGCGCTGCTGGACCTGGGCCAGAGCGTCGAGATCCACCTGGGTTACGGCCCGGACCTGGTGCCGGCCTTCCTGGGCGAGATCACCTCGATCGAGCCGTCCTTCCCCGCCGACGGCGCCCCGACGGTCGCGGTCAGCGGCTACGACCGGTCCTACCGGCTGCGCGCCACCGAGCCCGAACCCCGCTCGTACACGGCCACCAACGACAGCGTGATCGCGGCCCGGATCGCCGCCGAGCACGGCCTGGTCCCGGTCGTCGACCCGGCGCCCTTCGTGGCCGAGCGACTGCAGGTCGAGAGCGACATGGCGTTCCTGAAGAGCTGCGCGGCGCAGTACTTCTTCGACGTCTACGTGGAGTGGGACCGGCTGCACTTCCACTTCCCCCGCCCGCCGGGCGCGGCGCACGTCCTGGAGTGGGGCCGCAACCTCTCCAGTTTCAGCCCGCGGATCTCGGCCGCCGGCCTGGCCGGGGTCCAGCAGGTGCGGGCCTACAACCAGGAACTGGCCCAGGCCCTCACGGTGACGGTGCTGGCGCTGGACCTGAACCCGGAGAACCTGCTGGAGCGGCTCGGCGGGCAGGCCCGGCAGCTGCTGATGGGCCTGGTCCGCAAGGGCATCCGCCAGGAACCGGTGAGCAATCCGGTGCAGGCCCTGGCGGTGGCCCGGGCCATGCTGTCGAACCTGCTGGAGGGCATGTACGAGGGCAGCGGCACCTGCATCGGCACCCCGGGCCTGCGCGCCGGGCAGTACGTGCGGATCACCGGGATCGGCGAGCGGTTCGGCGGGACGTACCGGCTGCGCAAGGTCACCCACCGGATCGACGCCGGGGGCTTCCACACCGACTTCTCGATCACCGCCCGCGGCCACTCCAGCCTGCTCGGCCTGCTGCGCCGCACCATGCACCAGGCCCCGGCCCCCGATCAGGAGGAACGCTTCTACGGGGTGCTGCTGGCCGAGGTCACCTCGAACACCGAGACGCAGGCGCTGCCCCCGGCCGCCCACACCGGCCGGATCCAGGTGCGCTTCCCGGGCCTGACCGGGGACTCGATCACCCGCTGGGCCCGGTGCGCCCGCCCGATGGCCGGTTCCGGGGCCGGGTTCTTCGCCCTGCCCCAGCCGGGTGAGCAGGTCCTGGTCGCTTTCGAGCACGGCCGGCTCACCGAGCCCTACGTTCTGGGCGCGCTGTGGAACGCCCAGAGCCGGCCTCCGGCCACGAACGCCGACGGCACCAACGCCACCACCGTGCTGCGCAGCCGCACCGGCCACGCCCTGACCTTCGACGACGGCCCGCAGGGACTGCTGTCCCTGAACGCGGCCGGTGACCTGCAGATCACGGCGAGCGGCTCGATCACCATCGGGACCGGCCAGACCAGCATCACACTCACCGAGCAGGGGGTTGACGTCCAATGAGCTCCGGCCCCACCGTTCTGACCACCGAAAGCACCGTGGAATGCGCCCATTCCGGCCAGCTGCAGCTTCCCCGCGGCACCCGGCTCACCGTCCAGGGCGAACCGGTCCTGCTGGCCCCGGCCGCACCGGTCCCGGTCACCGGCTGCACGACGGTCGAGAACAGCGTCCCGACCACCAAGTGCCTGAACGTGCTGAGCTTCACCACCGGCACCTCGGCCCGCCTCACGGTGCGCGGTGTCTCGGTGCTGCTGGACACGCTGGCCGGGAACACCGACGGCCAGCCACCCGCCAACGGCCCACTCCCTGCTCCCGAAGCCGGGCAGGACCGGCTGAGGGCCGCGGTGAAGCCGTGAACGGGCCGGAGGCCCTGGGCCGCGGGCTGGCCCAGCCGCTGCACGTGGGGGTGGCCGGGCTGGCCGAGGCCACGGGGGTGGCCAAGGTCGAGGAGTCGATCCGGGTCATCCTCGGCACCCAGCCCGGAGAACGCCTGATGCGCCCGCAGTTCGGCGCCAACCTGCGCTCGCTGGTGTTCGCGCCGAACAACTCCGCCACCGCCGGGCTGGCCGCCCACTACGTCCGCGAGGCGCTGAACCGGTGGGAGCCGCGGATCGAGGTCCTCGACGTGGTGGCCGAGAACGACCAGACCGCAGCCGCTCTGGTGATCAACGTGCACTACCGGCTGCGGGCCACCGCCCAGGAACAGGTGCTGACGTACCCGCTGGCGCTGGATGATCCCCGATGACGCCGGAGTCCGAACGGGGGCGCCTGGTCCCGCCCGATCTCGACGACCGCACCTGGCAGGACCTGGTCGACCAGATGCGGGCCCTGATCCCGAAGTACGCGCCGCAGTGGACCGACCACAACCCCAGCGATCTGGGGATCACCCTGATCGAGCTGTTCGCCTGGCTCGGTGAGGGCATCATCTACCGGCTGAACCAGACCCCGGAGAAGAACTACCTGGCCTTCCTGAACCTGCTCGGGATCACCCGCGACCCGCCCAGCCCGGCCCGCACCTACCTGACGTTCACCGGTTCCACCTCCGGCGTCGTCACCGTCCCGGCCGGCACCCAGGCCCAGACCACCGATCCGGCCGGCGGGCGGCCGATCGTCTTCGAGACCGACGAGGACCTCACGGTCGTGCCGACCAGCCTGGTCAGCGCCCTGCTGGCCGCAGGATCGGCGACCGGGACGTACCAGGACGTCAGCGCCGACCTGGTCGGGCCACCGGCCGGTGGACTGCGTGTGGACGTCCCCGCTGGGCAGGGCGTCTCGCTCCTGCTGGGTTTCGATCGGGCCACCGGCGAAGAACTCGGGCTGGACCTGCTGCTGTACCAGAACGCCCGCACCACCGGCGGGAAGATCACCTGCGCGTTCTCGCACGCCGACGACGAACCTGGACGCTGGCCCGCCGGCGAAGTGGCCGACGGCACCGAAGGGTTGACGCACGACGGCACCCTGCGACTGCGGCCACCGGCAGCATGGGCCCAGCAACGCGCCGGCGGCCCTCAGACCTCCCGCCCGTGGACCACGCTGACCCCGGCGCCCGGGCAGACCGGTTCCGCAACTCCCCTGTTCTGGGTGCGTCTGACGGTGGAGGCACCGGACGCAGTGATCGGCATCGACCGCCTGCTGTTCAACGCCGTCTCGGCCCGCACCGCGCTGAGCGTGCGCGACCCGGAAGTGCTCGGCGTCAGCGACGGCACCGGTTTCCAGGTGTTCTCCCTGGCCGGACGCCCGGTCTACCGCCGCCCCGGACTCGGCCGGCCTTACCGCGATCTTCTCGTGCAGGTGGAAGGTGAGGCCGAGGACGACTGGCAGGACTGGGAACTGGTGGAGGATCTGGCCGCGGGCCCGGCCCGGGCCTACCGCCTGGACCCGGTCACCGGGGAGATCCGGTTCGGCAACCACGACGAGCAGAAGCAGCAGGGCAACGGCTCGGTCCCGGCCGCAGGCCGGCGGATCAGGGCCCGGCACTACCGCCACGTGGACAGCGGCGCAGGCGGGAACGTCGGGCCCGGGCAGGTCGTGGTGCTGCGAGACACCCCGGCGAAGGTGCTGCCTGCGGGCATCGCCACCGTCACCAACCTCGCCGCCGCCCGGGACGGCACCGACGAGGAGCCGATCGCCGAGACCATGCGCCGGGCCCCCGAGGAACTGCGCATCCGCGACCGGGCCGTCACGGTGGACGACTACGAGTTCTTGGCCCGGGAAGCAGCCGGCGACCTCCGCGTCGTCCGTTGCCTGGGACCCCGCGCCCACACCGTCGCCGATGCCGCCCCCGGAACCCAGCCCGGCACCCCCTGGCAGTTCGGCGGCCTGAACCGCGCCCCGGGCGCGGTCACGGTGATCATCGCGCCCGACCGCGACCTGTCGGTGACCCGGCCCGAGCCGACCCCCGACCAGATCCGGGTCGTCCAGGGCTATCTCGACGCCCGCCGCGACCTGACCGCCGCGCTGTCGGTCACCGCGCCGCGCTACCTGCCGATCATCGTCAAGGTCGAGATCCAGGTCTGGAAGCAGGCCCTGGACGCCGGCGCCTCCCTCGAGCGGGTGGAGGCCGAGACCCGTTCCCGTCTGCAGGCTTTTCTGCACCCCACCCGAGGTGGACGCGAGGGCACCGGCTGGGCGGTCGGCGAGCCGGTGTTCACCTCGGACGTGTTCCAGGCCCTGATGCCCGCCCGCGACCTCGGCTACATCAGCACCCTGCAGGTCCGGCCCGCCCTGCCGCTCTACCACGAGGGCCCGCCCGACACCCTGCGCCGGCCCTTCCCGCTCTCGGACTTCGCCGCCTCGGTCCGCCTGACCGACTACGAACTGGTCTGCGCCGCCCTCGACAGCGAGCAAGCAGTGCGCGTGAGCCCGGTGCCGCGATGAACCACCCCGAGGTCAGCAGCTACCTGGCCCATCTGCCACCGGCCCTGTGGCGCGAGGAGCAGGCCGGGGCCCTGGGGCTGGGCTCGATGCTGCGGATCTTCGAGAAGATCGCCACCGGCATCGACGACGACGTGCCGCTGCCCGCGCTCACCGACCAGATCGCCGGCCTGCACCGGATCTTCGACCCATGGACGACGCCGCCGCAGTTCCTGCCCTGGCTCGCCTCCTGGGTCGCCCTCACCTTCCCGACCCTGCAGAACGAACCAGTATGGGACGAGTACCAGCGCCGCAAGGTCACCGCCGGCATCGCGCAGGTGTACCGACTGCGCGGACGCAAGGCCGGGCTCAACCGCTACCTGGACCTGTACGCCGTCGGCACCACCCGCCCCCGCATCTGCGTCGACGACGGCGCCCGCCTGTTCGCTGTCACCCCGCGCCCGCAGGCCCTGGCCACGGTCGAGGCCCTGGGCGTGCAGCCGCCCCTGGTCGGCACGGGAAAGATCCAGCGCAACGGGATCACCCGCCCCTGGTGCGTCACCGCCGACAGCAGCGGCCACCTGTTCGTCGGCGACGCCGGGGTACCCAGCATCCAGGTCGCGCCGGCCCCGGACATCCCCACGCCCAGCAGTTGGTGGCGCCTCGACCCGTCCGGACGCTACCCGCTCACCGGTACGCCGCCCCTGCCCGCGCCGCTCAACACCGGCAACCTGCTCACCGACATCGACCCGATCGCCGCCGTCACTGTTCTGGAGACGGCGTACGCCATCACCCGCAGCGGCCGATTGCTGGCGCTACCTGAGCCTTTCACCGGGACGGCCACCGTCCTGACCACGCTGACCAACCCCACCGCGCCGGTCTGGATCGTCGCCATGACCCTCGACCCGGCCACCGGCCAGCTCCTGGTCCTCGACCGCGGCGGACGTCACCCCCAGATGGCCCGCCCCAGCCTGATCACGGTCACCCCCGAGCCACTGACCAGCACCCGCACCGCTCTGCCGGGCCTGACCGAACCGCTCTCACTGATCGCCCGCCCCGACGGCACCCTGCTGATCGGTGACGGCGGCCCGCAGGAACCGGACCCGGGCGTGCCCAGCCAGCTCACCGGGAACCTGTTCACCGTCCAGCGCCGCACCACCCCCTGGACCGTGACCGCGCAACTGCCGGCCGACCCCGCGACCAACCCCCTCGTCTCCCCCACCGGCCTGGCCGAACTGGACGGTCAGCTCTACGTTCTCGACGCGGGCCTGAAACCCTTCGAGCCCTCCCCCTCCGACCCGTTCGTCTGCCCGGTCGCCGAGCACGCCGCGATCTACCACTACTCCGAGGGCACGCTGACCCGGATCACCGAGCCGGGGCAGTTCGTCTTCCCCACCGGCTTGGGCGTCGGCCAGAACCGTCTGCTGGTTGCCGATCCCGGACGTCTGGCGGTCAACTTCCAGCCGTATCTGGCCCGGGTGCTGCCCTCCCGCTTCGACGTCGGCGTGCACTTCACCGCAGCCCGGGTCCCGCAAGACCCGGTGGCCCGCAAGCACACCCTGCAGCAGGCGGTCGGGGCGATCAGCACGATCGTCAACGACCAGAAACCCGCCCACACCATGTGGAGCCTGACCACCTCGAGCGAGTGACGGTACGACGGAGGAAATGATGAGCAGCGGCCTGACCCGGACCCAGTACTGGAACGTCGGCCAGAGCACCCCGACGCCTCGGCCGGGCTCGACCGCGCGCGCCGAGTCCCAGCTCGACCTCGAGGAATACCTGCTGGCCGCCGACCGGGCCCGCAACACCGGCCTGGTCACCCCCGGCGTCGTCAGCGGGCTCGAGGTCACGGCCACCGTCGGTAGCAGCGGGCTGACCGTCAACCCCGGCACCGCAGTGGACGCCGCCGGCCGGGTTGTCGTGCTGGCGGCCGGTGGGCGGGCGATCGTAGACCCCAATGCCGGGCCCGGCGTCCAGCTGATCCCGACGGTGCCCGTGCCGGAAGGCGGGCTGACCTTCGACACCACAGCTCTGACCGGCGACTGGAACCTCACCCTGACCTGGCGCGAGGTGGAGGACGTGCTGGCCGGCATCCTGGTGCTGCGCCACGCCCCCTGGCTGCGCCTACGTGACCCCAGCGCCTTCGTCGACAACACGCAGGAAATCGTTCTGGCCTCCGTCACTTTCAACTCCGGAACGGTCGAAACCCTCACCGTCGGACTTCGACGCACCGCCGGTGCCCGCGCCGGGAGGCTCGAGCTGACCCGGCCCGCGGAGCTGGGTTCCAGCGTGCAGGACGTCCTGGCCGCCGAGCTCACCGCGAGCGAGGACGGCGGCGTCGACCTCCGTCTGCTGACCGGTTCCGGCACGCTGCGCACCGCCCTGTCCATCGCGGGCGAGACCGCAGACATCCGGCTGGAGGGGTTCCTCCAGGCCGCCGGCGGGCTCGCGGTGAGCGGTGACCTCAGTTCGTCCGAGAACCTGCTGGTGGCCGGGCGTACCGAGCTGGCCGGGCCGGTGGTGATGAACCAGACCGTGGATCTGGGCGGCGCGCTGACCGGGGTGGACGCGGCGTTCGACGCCATCCAGGCCCGCAAGGGGGTGATCGTCGGGGCCGGTGGGGACGCGGTGCTGCAGACCCGTCACGTGTTCGGCAAGCACTTCACCAACGACGACCCGGACGACCTGTACCTGAACTGGAGCACCGGCCGCACGGTGCACGTCGGCGGGGGCGCCGCGGCCGACCTCAACGTCACCGGCAACTCCTTCGTCGGCGGCCGGGTCGGCGTGCACACCAGCAGCCCGGCCTTCGACATGCAGGTCGTCGGCACGATCTGCGCCAACACCTTCTGCAACCCCTCCGACGCCCGGCTGAAGACCGACGTGGTGGAGATGTCCGGCGTCGCCGACCGGCTCAGCCAGGTGCGCCCGGTGACGTTCACACCCACCACGGCACCACCCGAGTCCGATCCACGCCGCCAGGCCGGGGTTCTGGCGCAGGAACTGGCCGGGCCCTTTCCGGAACTGGTCCTGCCGATGGGGGACGATGCCGGTCACCTTGCAGTCGACTACGCCGGGCTCGCGGGGGTGCTGGTCGGGGCGGTGAACGAACTGCGCGCCGCCAACCAGGCCCTGGAACAGCGCCTGGCCGAACTGGAACAGCGCACCCCCGAGAGCGAGCCCGCCGATGGCGCCCGCTGACGGCGTCGAGCCGGATCTGCTGGACGAGTTCGACCTGGACCTGGTCTGGGGCGAACTGACCCCAGCCGCCGCCCCCGACCTGCATCTGCCCACCACCCGGCAGGTCCCCGGCGAGACCTGCGACACCCACCAGGCCACCTGCCCACAGACCGGATGCCCCGCCACCTGCGCCAACACGTGCGCCAACACCTGTGCGAACACCTGCGGCGCGACCTGCCCGAACACCTGCCGGGCCACCTGCCGCGAGTCCTGCCGCCGCACCTGCCACGAACTGTGCGGGCCGACGAACGCCCAGACCCACTGCTTCACCTGCCGCTCCGGCTGTCAGGAGCCGTGATGAACCCAGCCCTGGAGATCGCCCGGCGCTGCGCCGACCGCACCACCCTGGACCAGGCCGTCAAGTCCGCCGCCCAGCAGTCCCAGTACGCCGAGTACCAGCAGTGGCAGCCGATCTCCCTGGCCCAGGGCCACACCGGCATCGCCCTGCTGTGCGCCGAGATGGACCAGCAGCGCCCCGACGAAGGCTGGGACCGGGCGGGCCACGAGCACCTTCAGACCGCGCTCGCCGGCGCCGCACCCCACGACGTCTCGCTGATCTCCGGCCTGGCCGGAGCCGGGCTAGCGGCCATCCGGCTCTCGGGTGGACGCGAGCGCTACCGAAGACTGCTGGCCCAGATCGACTCGACGCTGACCGCACCGGTGCGCGCCACCGTCCATCGTTTGCAGGCAGGCCCCGGCACTGCGGCTCATGACCTGGATCTCGTCTCCGGACTGACCGGGCTGGCCGCCTACCTGCTCACCCGGGCGCAGACCGAACCGAACTGCCCAGACGCACGGGCGAGCCTGGATCTGGCGCTGGGCACCCTGGCTCGTCTGCTCGCCGACCGCAGCGATCCCCGGGCCTGGCACACTCCCGCGCAGCGTTCGGCCGGGCCGCTGCTGGAGAGCTACCCGAACGGTCATCACAACTGCGGCCTGGCGCACGGAGTCCCCGGACCGCTGGCGATCCTGTCGCTGGCCTGGACCGCCGGGATTCAGGTGCCTCGGGCCCGGGAAGCGCTTCAGGCCGCTGCTTCTTGGCTCGTGGCCCACCACAGCGGCACTCCGGAAGCGCCCGACTGGCCTGATGCCGTGCCCTTGGGTTCGTCAACGGCAACTCAGCGTTGTGGTCCTGGCCGGGCCGCCTGGTGTTACGGCGCACCCGGGGTGGCCCGCAGCCTCTACTTGGCTTCTGTGGCCTGCGACGAGACGTTGTGGCGGGAAACTGCTTTGAGGACGATTCGGGCCGTCGCCAACCGTCCGGTCGCCGACTGGCAGCTGATCACCCCGGGCTTCTGTCACGGCACCGCCGGGCTGGCGCAGATCCTGGCCCGATTCGCCGCCGACACCGCAAACCCGCAGATCACCGCCGCGGCCCGGGTTGCTCGCGAGGAACTCACGCTGGGCTTTGAGGCGGATTCAGTGCTGGGAGTGCGAGCCGTCGAGCCCGGGCAGGTGCGGGTGGATCATCCCGGGCTGCTGGACGGTGCACCCGGAGTCGCCCTGGCCCTGCTTGGCGTCCCCGCTACTGCTGATCCGGCCTGGGACCGGGCTTTTCTGCTGGCATGAGGGTCAGATACCGGCCGCTGTCCCGGGTGATGGTCCGGGCTCCGCTGCTGCCCGCCACCGTGTTCCCGGCCACCGGTGGGTCAGCTCGCCGCTGGCTGCGCGAGAGCACTTTCCGCTTCGCCGTAGCGGCTGCCTCCCCGGACCTGTCGGCCGTGGAGAACCCCGATGCCCGGGCCCGGGCTGCGCTCCAGCGCTACCTGATCCGAGCGTCCACCCGGCCCACCCCGTTCGGAACGTTCGCGGCGATCGGTCTGGCCCCGTGGTCGTCCCGCACCGACCTGCAGGTGACCCAGCGGGAACGACCCAGCCGTACGCGTCCCGACTTGGCCTGGCTCACCGGCCTCGCCCAGAAACTGGCCGACGAACCGTTGCTGCAGAACGAATTACGGTTGTACGCCAACACCTGCGTGCTGCAGCGGGCCGATCGCTGCTACCTGAGCGACCCGGGAACCGGGGGTGCCGCCGGCCGGCCTGATGTCTCGGTCCGTGCCACCGCCGCGGTTCGGCAGGCCCTGACCCTGGCGCGCACGCCGATCCGCCGGGCCGACCTGATTCGCCTGCTGTCCGAGTCCTTTACGCAAGTCACCGCCGACCGGGTCGAGCGTCTGGTCCAGGATCTCGTCGAGCAACGTTTCCTCCTGCCCGAGATCGTGCCCGGGCTGGCCGGCGACCCGCTGGACGCGATCCGCGCCGCCCTGCGGTCTCTTTCCCCGGACTGGGAAGCCCGGCTTTCTGGCCTGGCCACTGCCTGTCGCGCGGTCGATCCAGCTATCCCTGCTTCCTTGGCCGATCTGCGCCGGCTCCTGCCCACCCTGCAGGCCGGTCCGGCCGACGTCCAGGTCGACTCGGCCCTGCCCTTGAGCGGAGGCATCACCCGTCGCCTGGCCGACGACGCCACCCAGGCCGCCGAACTGCTCCTACGGCTTGACCCCGACCAGCACGACGACCCCCTGTCCGGCTACCGCAGCGCCTTCCACACCCGCTACGGCAGGCGCTGCGTGCCCCTTCTGGAACTCCTCGATCCCCGGACCGGGCTGGGTGCTCCCGGCGGCAGCCACAACCATCGCAGCACGCACACCCAGGTCCTGACCGATCTGGCCGCCGCCGCGATCCGCACCGGCCGCACCGAGGTCGAACTGACCGACGACCTGCTGGACCAACTCGCGCCCGAACCTGCGAGCGAGCGTCTTCCGGTCTCTCTGGAACTCAGCTTGTTCGTAGCGGCGGCGGATCGGGAGGCGCTCGACCGCGGCGACTATCTGCTGAGCATCGGCCCGAATCTCGGTGGGCAGGCGGCCGGGCGGGGGCTCGGCCGGTTCGCCGACCTGCTCGGTTCTGAGGCGGTGGATCTCCTGACCGAGGCTGCCTGCGCCGAGCAGGCTCTTCAGCCCGACGCGGTCGTGGCCGAGCTGGTCTACCGGCCGGTGAGGGAGCGCTCCGCCAACGTCGCGGTACGTCCGGTGGTGCGGGAGTACGAGATCCCGGTGGGAGTGCCTGCCTCCCTGCCGCCCGAGCGGGTGCTGCACGTTGACGAGTTGTCGGTCGCCCTGGTCGGCGGACGTTTTCAGCTGTGGTCGCAACGGCTGCAGCGGCCGGTGGTGCCGGCCTGGAATCACATGCTCAACCCGTCGGCCGCTTCACCGCTCGGCCGGGCCCTGATGGACCTGGCCGAGGACAGCGCTGCTCCGCTCAACCCGTTCAGCTGGGGTGCGGCCTCCGCGCTGCCCTTCCTGCCCCGGGTGCGGCGTGGGCGGATCGTGCTTGCCCCGGCTCGATGGCGGCTGGATGCCAGCGTTGCTCGCTCCCCACAACGGTTTGCGGCCTGGCGTCGTGAGTGGCAGGTACCCCGGCTGGTGCAACTCAGCAGCGGCGACAACCGGCTCCTGCTCGACCTGGACGAACCCGAACACCTCCAACACCTCTCCGGCACATCTCTTTATCTGCAGGAAGCCCTTCCGTCTCCGGACCAGGCCTGGCTGCCCGGCCCGGACGGCCCTCACCTGGTCGAACTCGTCGTGCCCATGGTCCGCACCACTGCGGTTGCCCGCCCTGGACTGCCGGTACGTCCTTCCTGGAACGAGGAAGACCGCCGGCGGCCACCCGGTTCGGACTGGCTGTACCTGACCCTGTCCGGCCCTGGGCACACCGAGAACGATGTGCTCACCGGCCCGCTGCTCGACCTGCTGCAGCAACTGCCCACCGACGGCTGGTTCTTCGTCCGCTACAGCGACCCCGACCGCCATCTACGCCTGCGCCTGCACGGAAACCCTCAGCTGTTGATGAATCTGGCGCTACCCCAGCTGACTACCTGTGCCGCCAGCCTGATCGCCTCGGGTCGGCGCACCCGTTTCGGCTTGGAGACGTACGAACGCGAACTCGAGCGCTACGGCGGACCCGACACCACCACCTTGTGCGAGCGCATCGCCTGTGCCGACAGCCTCGCCGTTACCGCGTTACTCCCCCACACCGGGCCCCGGTCGGAACACTTGACCGAGATCGCGCTGCTCAGTTGCGCCGATCTGCTGGGATCCCTGCTGGACGACGAACTTCCGGCGGTGCCCTCGGCCGGCCCTGCCGGTGGCGACGAGTTCCGAAAGCGCAAGGGCGAATTGAGGACGCTCGTGGCTTGCTTGCGCTCCGGCGCCTGGGATCCGATCGGTGCGGCATGGGAGACGCTGGGGCCGTCCGTAGCTGAGGTTCTCGCACAACGGCGCTCGGCCATTGCCTCATGGACGGCACAGCTACGAGCGCATTGCGCGGACGGCACCAGCAGCACTGGTCTGAACGATCTCGCTGACAGCATTCTTCATCTGCACGCCAACCGGCTGGGCCTGGACCGGGCCGGGGAGCAACGGGTGCGCGGCCTGCTGGACCGAACCCTGCGTTCTCTCAGGGCCTTTCCGGCCCAAGTTCATAGTGCCGCAGGAGGTCCCGGATGACCAAGTTCCGCGCAGGTCCGGTCCACGCGCCCACTGCCGACAAGCGTCCGCCTGGCCCCGCACCGTCACCGTCTCGCCGTCCGCCCGGTCTGCTGGGGTTGCAGGCGAGCGTGGGTAATCAGGCCGTGGCGCAGCAGATCCCCGCTTGGTCGCAGAACCCACCGGTTGATCCGCTCGATCTGGTCCGGCGGGCCGGCTCAGGTATCGGATCATCTGGGGACGAGGCCGAGCACGAGGCCGAGACCATGGCCGGGCTGGCGGCCGAGCACAACGTCCCCGGTCCTTCGGCGGGCTCCGCCAAATCGGGACAAGCGCTGCCGGCCGGGGTTCGTCGTTCACTGGAACCGCTCTTCGGACGATCCCTCCCACCGGTCAGGGTCCATCACGACCAGCGGGCAGCCCAGGCCGCGGCCTCGATCGGGGCACGGGCCTTCACCATCGGCCGGGACATGGTCTTCGCGGCCGGCCAGTACTCCCCGGGCACCCGCTCCGGCCGGGCCCTCCTGGCCCACGAACTCACCCACGTGATGCAGCAGTCGCGGGGTGCGGCGTCGGGTGTCGTGCGGCGGGCTCCCTGGGGGCCGCACCTGATTCCGCCGAGTCCGCCGATGCATCGCCTGACCGGGCTCAAGCCGTTCCGGTGGATGGGGGCCGAGGCCCGGGCGCGGTTCTGGTACCAGGCGCACGGAGGGAGCTCCAAGTTCTCCAGCGGCTGGTCGGCCTTCACCGAACTTCGGGCCCGCGGGGAGATGGGACGTCAGATCCAGCAGTTCATCACGCATTTCCGCACCGGCAAAGGACGCACCCGGCGCCGGATCAGCGCGGACCCGCACGGCGTGCCCGCCGTTCCCGGGCAAGGACTACTGCCTGAAGTCCGTTCCAGTGTGCTGGATCTGGTCGAGGCCGGGGCAGCTGCCGGGGTCGACGTGGCCGCCCATCTGGAGCCCGACATCGTCGACTTCGCCAACCGGGAGATCTACGACGTCACCACGGTCAAGCAGGCGCCGATGAAACGGCACAAGGTGGCCGGGTACGTGAAACTCGCGCAGCTGATCACCGAGGACTACGGGTGGCGGGCCGGTACCCGGATCGCGGCCCTGGCCCCACCGATCAACACCCCGGTGGGGTCCGGGGAGATCGTCACCTTCGGCGAGAGCGATTTCTCCCGGTGGCCGGGCGTGATCGCCTACCAGGCCTACGGCAAGAAGCCGGACGAGAAGTCCAAGAAGAAGAAAAAGAAGGAGCCGAAGAAGAAGGCCGCGAGGAAACAGCCGGCCAAGAAGGCCCCCGGTAAGAAAGCGCCCGTCAAGAAGTCACCGGTCAAGAAGCAGCCGGCGAAGAAGTCACCCGCCAAGAAAACGCCCGAGAAGCGGCCTGGCACGACGTCTGCCGCTGCGGGTGGTGCGGGCAACTACGGGCTCTCGATCGGCCTGTTCAGTTCGGGCAGCGGATCGGGCAACGCCGGGCTGGGGATCTCGATCAACTCGCACGGCACAACTTACGGGACGGTCAGCGCGGGTGTGGTTTACAACTCCACCGGGCAGGCAGTCGGGTCAGTGGGCGCGGGGGCCGCGGCCAACAGTGCCGGGATGGGCGCTGGAACGGCTGGGGCTGGGCTCTCTCAGGACAGCAGTTCGGCCTCCGCGCTCAGCGCCGGGGTAGGAATGTCCAAGGGCAGTACCGGTGGCGGGGTGCTGACCGCAGGGGCTGGGGAGAGCAAGGACGACACCGGAGCCGGAGCCCTGACGGCTGGAAAGGGCAGCAGCGAGGGCAACCTGGCGGCCGGGGCGCTGTCTGCGGGGTCCGGCCATTCCAAGGACAACATGACGGCTGGGGTACACGGTAAAGGGGCGCAGTCCGGCCAAGTCGGGGTCCAAAGCGGAGGCGGGCAGGGCGGAAAGGGCCAAGGCGGAGGGAGCCAGGGCGGAGCCCAAGGCGGCGGTCAGGTGGGCGGCCAGGGTGGAGGTGGCCAGGGCGGCGTCCTGGGAGACCGGGCTGGCGGCGAAGGCGGTCAGGGCGGAGCCCAAATCGGCGGTCAGGCAGGCGACCAAGGTGGAGGGAGCCAGACCGGCGTCCAGGGCGGTGACGGGCTGGCGGGCATCCAGAAGGACGGCGGTCGGTCGGACGGTGCCAGTGACGGGGCGCAGCCCGGCGTCCAGGGCCAGGGTGGGCAAACTGGAGGAGCCCAGGGGGACCGAGCCAATGCTGGGGCCCCGGGCCAGCACGGGTTGGGTGTCCCCGGCCTGACCCCGGCCGAAGCCGACCGCGCCATCGAGAAGGCCGGCGAACTGGACCGGTTGCTCGCCCAGGCCACCCCTGCGCAGCGCAAGCTGTTCGCCGCTGTCGTCCAGCCCGCGAACGGTGGCGACCTGCAGATCTCCGGCGCCGCCTGGGTCCGCCTGATGCTGACCGCCACCCAGGGCGTCACCGACCAAGACCTCGATTACCTGGCCACGTTGCACTGGCGCCCCGGACAGGTCACGGCGGAACAACTGCGCGCCCAGGTTCAGGCGGTCCTGAAGAAGCGCCAGGCGCCCACCGACGCAACTGGCGCCCAAAAGCAGCCGGTGCGCACACCGTCCGTACCTGAAGCGAAAGACCCCGAAGGCAAGACCGAAACCGAAGCCGAGCGCAACCAGCGTCTCGAAGCTCTCTACCAGCGCGCTCGTAAGGCGGCGGGCAAAGGGGGACCCAGCCACGTCCGCTACGAAGCTCCTAAGGAGGGCACCACGATCAGCGGCACGGTCTACTTCACTACCCCGGGAAAGCGCCGGGGTAGCACGATCTGCTGGACCGCCGACGTCACCGGCGAACTGATCAGCGAACCCGGCCGCCGGGGCCTGACCATCACCAATGCCAGCGAACTGGTCAGCTCCGAGGGGCAAGTGGTGTACGAGGCATGGTGGACGAAGCCCGATCTCGGGACGGTGTACTTCGAGAACTAGTAACGGCGACCGGCCTACGGACGATGGGTGAATGGTCCGTCTTGTCGCTTTACGGAGGATTCAAGGATGTCGTTCCACCGTTCCACCCGAGTGGCTTCTGCGGCCGTTCTGGGTCTGGCGCTCCTGTCGGTCCCGGTCACGGCGTACGCCGCCCCCTCCGTTGCCCAGCAGTGCCCACCGACTTGGCTCGGCACCACCAACAACGTGGACCCGCAGATCAGCGCGAACGGGCGCTACGTCGTCTTCACCGGCTACGGCCCGGACGGCGAGATCGGTGACCGCACCATCTTCCTGCGCGACCGCAAGACCGGCACCACCACCGTCGCCTCCGACCCGGACCAGGTACGCAACAACATCCTGCCCAGCATCAGCGCCGACGGTACCCGGATCAGCTATCTCTCCAAGGACACCGAGGACTTCGACAACGAGGCGGAGATCTGGGTCTACGACCGCACCACCGGCGAGCGCACCTTCGAGGGTCCGTCCTTCACCCAGGACCCGGCCGTGCTGGACGCCGACGGCAGCACGCTGTCGTTCGTCCAGCTCGAGAACGGCAGCACCAACCGCCAGCTGGTGTACGCGCGCGACGTTGATGCGGACGTCGATCAGCTGGTCAGCGCCACCGCCGACGGCAGCGCCGCGAACGGCACCTCCTACGGGCCGGACATCAGCGCAGACGGCAAGCACGTGCTGTTCTCGTCCACGGCCGACGACCTGGAGGCAGAGGCCGGCGGCACCGGGTTCTACGTGCGCAACCTCGAGACCGGCGAGGTCACGGCCGTTCCGCGGCGCAGTGCCGACAGCCCCTACCAGAACCGGCCGCAGTTCAGCCCCGACGGGCGCTTCGTGCTGTACGACGACCCGGCCGGCGCCTGGCGCTACGACCTGCGCACCGGCCGCACCGTCTCCGCACAGAAGCGCGGCCCGGCCCACACCGCTTCGGACATCTCCAAGGCCGGCCGCCAGGTGCTGCTGCGCGACGACGCCGGTCTGCTGGTCCGCACGGTCGCGACCGGGGCGCAGCACCGGGTGGACACCCTGCCCGACGGTTCGCCGAACCCCGACGGTGGCGCCTTCAACGGCGCCATCACCCCCAACGGCCGCTACGTGACCTTCATGTCCGGCGCGACCGGCCTCGACGCCGGTGAGACGGCCGAGTCCAACCTCAACATCTACGTCCGCGACACCCTCACCGGCCGCACCGACCTGGTCAGCACCACCGACGCCGGAGGCACCTGCTAGGGGCTGGTCGCCCGGCGTTGCCGAGCCGTTCTCGGCAACGCCGGTCAGGCCGCCCGGTCCAGGAGCGCCGGGCCGAACCAGCGCTCCAGAGCCTGCGTCAGCCCGTCTTCCTGATCGTCCCCGGCCCAGGCCACGTAGCCGTCGGGCCGGATCAGGAGCCCTTCCATGCCTTCGCCGCCTCTGGCCCAGGTGCCGGCCGGCAGATCCACGCGGTCGCTCCACGGTTGTGCGGCGGCCGGGTCTGCGCTCACCAGCAGTCCCCGGCCCGAGCGCAGGAGTTCGGTCAGTCGCACCCGCTGCCCTTGGTGAACCAGTTCCCACTGCGGCGGTACTCGCCGGCCCAGCAACGGATGCTGCCCGGGCCCCATGTCGTACCGCACGCCGAGGCCGCTGAGCATCTGGGCCAGGTGTTCGGTGGCCTCCGGCAGCGCAGCCAGCGTGGTCATCACCTCGCGCAGGGGCTGCATCTGCGGGCCGGACAGGCGTAACTCGATCGCGGCCGTGGCGTTGCGGGCCAACTGCCGGCCAACGGGAAGACGCTCGCTCTCGTAGGTTTCGAGCAGGGCGGCCGGTGCCTCCCGCCTCACCACCGCACCGATCTTCCAGCCCAGGTTGACCGCGTCCTGGATCCCGACGCTCAAACCCTGCGCCATGGCCGGAGGCTGCACGTGGGCGGCGTCACCGGCCAGGAACACCCGGCCCTGGGCATAGTGCTCCGCCACCCGGGAGGCGTCGCTGAAACACCCCAACCAGCGGCAGTTCCCGTGGTGGATCGATTCCCCGGTGAGCCGTTGCCAGGCATCCGCCAGGTCGGGGAAGGCAATGGTGTCGCGATCCTGCGGACCCATCCCGTGTTCGTGCACCACCACCCGGGTGACGTCGTTCTCCAGGTCCATCGCCATGATCATGCTGCCGTCGGGCAGGTTCTCACCGATGCGCCGGCGCCGCGTGCTGATGCCGGTGACATCGGCGGTGAGGAACCCCCGGGACGGGGTGCGCCCCGCAAATCCCACTCCCGCACGGCGCCGCACGATGCTGCGCGCCCCATCGCAGCCGACCAGGTAGGCGGTCTGCACCTCCTGCGGGCCGGCCGGGCTCTGGAACCGCACCAGCACATCATTCTCGCGCTGCTCGAAGTCGGTGACCTCGCAGCCCCGGCGCAGCTCGGCCCCCAGTTCCGTGGCCCACTCCTGCAGCATGCGCTCGGTGCGGTACTGCGGTACCCCGCGTGCCGCGTAGTGATCCTCAGGCAGGTCTTCCAGGTTCAGCGGGACGCCCCCGAAATGCGCATCCGCCCTCTCCGACGTACCCAGGCGCTCCAAGAGCCCCCGCTGGTCGAAGGTCTCGGCCGTGCGGCGGGTGAAACTGGCGCCGCGCGACTGGCGGGCCGGAGCCGCGAGCCGGTCCAGCACGAGCACGCTCACCCCCTGCAGGCGCAACTCCCCGGCCAGCATGAGCCCGACCGGGCCGGCCCCCACGACGATCACATCAGTGGCCATGCGCGCTGTCCCCGTTCATCTCGCCAGAACTGCCTTCCCCCGCCATAACCGGGGCGTTCGCGGGACCGAACCAGCGCCGCAGCGCCTGGGTCAGGTCGAAGCCGCTGCCCGGGTCGGTCCAGGCCACGTACCCGTCGGGCCGCAGCAGCACCGCAGTCAGCCCGGCGCCGCCCTTGCTCCAGCGGCCCCTCACCACGTCCACCCGGTCCGCCCATCCCGGCAGCCCGGCGTCCTGCTCCGACGTGGTCACCAGAACCCCCCGGCCGGGGTGCAGCAGGTAAGCCGCCGGAACCGGCCCCTGGTCGCCGACGACCTCCCACTCCGGTGACAGCCGCGCCCCCAGCAACGCGTGCGAGCCGGGCCCCACCTCGTACCGCACCCCCAGCCCACTGACGATCTTGGACAGGTGCTCGGCCGCCTCGCCGTGCTGAGCAACTTCGGCCAGGACCGTCCGCGCCGGATCCAGACTCTCGTCGCTGAGGTACACCAGCGACGCCGCCCGGGCGTTGCGCACCAGCTGCGCGCCGATCGGCTGCCGCTCGCTGTCGTACGACTGCAGGAGCTCGTCCGGAGCCCGGTCTTCGGCCACGGCCGCCAGTTTCCAGCCCAGGTTGACCGCGTCCTGGATCCCCGCGCTCAGACCCCAGGCGGCCAGCGGCGGCATCTCGTGCGCGGCATCCCCGGCCAGCAGCACCCGGCCGCGCCGATAGCTCCGCGCCAGTTCGTAGCGGTTGGTGCTCTGCCACGTCCAGCTCACCTCAGCGCCGTGCAGCGACTCACCGGTGAGGCGTTCCCACCGCTCGCCGATCTGCTCGAACGTCAGGTCCGGGCCCTCGATCGGCAGGCTCTGATCGTGCAGGACGATCCGGTACCGGCCCCGCCCGATCGGAGTGCAGACCACCATGTTGCCGCCGGGCAGCCGCTCGCCGACCGGCCGGGGGCGCAACTGCACACCGGCCAGTTCGACGGTGCACATGGCTCGGGTGGGCGGCACGATGAGCGTCTCGAACCCGCCCAGGGCCCGCACCGTGCTGCCCGCTCCGTCGCAGCCGACGAGGTAGTCGCCGCTCACCCGGATCATGCCCTGCTCTGTGGCGAATCCGGCGACCACCTGAGCGCCCTCGTCCTCCAGGGCCACCAGCTCGTGGCCGCGCAGCACCGGCACGCCCAGCCGGTCCAGCCACTCGCGCAGCATCTGCTCGGTGCGCGCCTGCGAGAGCCCCAGCACCCCACTCTGGTCCTCCTCCAGCGCCCCGAGATCGAACCGGACCCCGCCGAAGTGCCCGATCGCCCCCTGCCGGAACTCCCCGAGGCCCTCCAGAAGGCCACGCTGAGCGAAGGATTCGAGCGTCCGGCGGTTGAAGCCCAGGGCCCGCGACTCACCGCTCGCCTGCGGCAGCCGATCGTGGACGACCACATCGGCCCCGCCCAGCTTCAGCTCCCCGGCCAGCATGAGCCCGACCGGTCCCGCACCGACCACCATCAGACGCGATGGCATCGCACCTCCCAGATCTCCCGGTGAACCGAACGATCCGCCTGCGATGCACCCGTTCTCGCGACGGACCCGGCCAGAGTAGTCCGGACCGGGCCGCGATCAGACCGGTTCGAGTGCGGACACGTTCAAGTGCGAACGATCCAAACAGTCCCCGGAAACGCAATTTCGAAGATGACCGGACGACGGTCGGGACCACAAGGTGGGGGTGGCCACG
>NZ_JAJOMB010000026.1 GCF_021129305.1 Kineosporia babensis
TACAGGAGGGGTGGCCCCCGTCCGAGCTTGAAAAAGCTTGGACGGCGCGGGCCGCCCCTCCTGCGTTTTGGCCAGATCGGGCAGCAAGTTGACAGACCTCACCATTTCGGCAATTCTCGGTTCCAGATCGGAAAAGCCGAATCAACGGGGTGGGGCATGTGCATGCAGCGGGAGCGGATCGAGGTCTCCGACCAGCAGAGCCGGCGCGATCGGGACCTGCAGCGGCACGGTGAGCGCCGCATCGTCCGAGCCCTCATGCAGTGTCGTTTCGGCCACGAGAATCACCCGGAGTTCTGCGTCGCGGTCGACTGGCTGCTGGACTCCGGCCTCGACCAGGCAACGGTGGCCGAGGCCATCTACCGGGCCGACAGCCTGCCCGATGTGGCGCTGATCATGGAGGCAGTCCGCAGCGGCGTGCAGTTCAGCGTGGCCGAGATAGCCGACTTCTGCCGTGAGGACTTCGTCGAGGCGTCGGCCTGGATCTTCACCGCGCTGCTCCTGCACCGCTTCGGGCCTCTGCCCGGTATCCCCGAGATCGCTGATCAGCTGGTCGAGCTGCAGGCCGGCGAGCTGGCCGTGATCCACGCCATCCACCGTGAGAGCTCACCGCACGGCGCGCTCGAGGCGGTCCGCCGTACCTCCACCCGTACGGTCTGAATCGAGAGCCACGCTGCCCGCGCCAACCGGCCGCGGGCAGCGAGCTCCGCGAAGGGGCATGAGCCACACTGCAACGGTGAGCTCGATTCTTTACCGCGGTGCCCTCCTGCCTGAAGCACCGCTGCCAGCGCCTGACCAACCTCGGCGCTGGGCGGTGCTGGTCCGGGACGGGGCAGTGGCAGCCGTTCGGCCGGATGGGCAGGCGGAGCCGAACGACGCTGACAAGGTCGTGGACCTGGCCGGAGCGTTGCTGCTGCCCGGGTTCGTGGATGCCCATGTTCACGTCACGGATACCGGGCTGCTCCTGGCCGGGGTGGACTGCTCACCAGCCCGGACGGTGAACGAGATTCTGGACGCGGTGGCCGATCTGGCCCGGCGCAATCCCGGACGTCAGGTGCTTGGGCACGGGTGGGACGAGCTGAACCTGGCCGAGGGCCGCTCGCCGACGGCGATGGAGTTGGATCGGGCCAGCGGTGGGGCAGTGGTGTACCTCTCCCGGGTGGACGTGCACTCGGCGGTGGTCTCGACCCGGCTGGCCGAGCAGGCCCGGCTGAGCGAGTACGAGGGGTGGGACGGGAGCGGACGGGTCGAGCGGGATGCGCATCACCAGGCCCGGCACGCCACGCGCTTCGAGATCCCGGCCGGAGAACGACGAGAGCTGCAGATGCTGGCGCTACGGCACGCGGCAGCCATGGGGATTACGCAGGTGCACGAGATGTCGGCGCCCCACATCGCCCCGGACGAGGACCTGCTCGCCCTGCTAGAGATCGGCAGGGAGCCCGGCCTACCGGAGGTAGTGGCCTACCGCGGCGAGTTGGCTGAGGACGAGGCTGCGGTGCGGGCGGTGCTGGAGCGGTTCGGCGGGCAACTGGCCGGCCTGGCCGGTGACCTGATGATGGACGGATCTTTCGGTTCGCGCACCGCCGGGCTGCTGGCCGACTACGAGGATGCCCACGGTCATCGCGGTCACCTGTACGCGAGCGCTGCTCAGGTGCGCGATCACATCGTTGCCTGCACCCGAGCCGGTGTGCAGGGCGGCTTTCACGTGATCGGCGACGGCGCAGTGGCGGAACTGGTCGAGGGGTTGCGCAGGGCCGCCGAAGTGCTGGGTGCCGAGACCGTCCGGGCCGCCGCGCATCGCTTTGAGCACGTCGAAGGCATCGGCGCGGCCGATATCGAGGCTCTGGCCCAGTTCGGGGTGGTGGCCAGTGTCCAGCCGGCCTTCGACGCCTTCTGGGGCGGGGAGGAGAAGATGTACGCGGTGCGGCTGGGGCGTCGGCGGGCGCTGGCCATGAACCCCTTCGCCGGTCTGCACCAGGCTGGAGTCGCGCTGGCCTTCGGCTCGGACAGTCCGGTCACCCCGTTCGCGCCCTGGGAAGGGGTGCGGGCAGCTCTCAGGCATCACAACCCGGACCAGCGCCTGGACGTTCACACCGCCCTGGAGGCGCACACGGTGGGCGGTCTGCGAGCCGTCCGGCGCAAGGCATCACTGCGGATCCGTGTAGGCGACCCGGCCACCTTTACCGCCTGGACCTCGCCGGGCATCCGGGTGGCCGGCGCGACAGACCGCCCCACCCCGCTGGCGCTCCTGGCCGAGGAACTCACCGGCGGCGACCCAACCCCGGTGCGCACCCCGTCCTCAATTACCCTTGCGACGAAGGGGACCGCCACATGACCATTGCTGAGCACTGGAACACCAGCCAGGACGAACGTGAGGCCGTCTACGACTGTGACGAGCTTCTGCCCGATGCGCCCAGCCGCCTGACGCGGGCGGTGGACGTAAAGACCGATCCGCGCACCATGTTTCGTCGGCTCACGCAATTGCGCGCAGCGCCGTACAGTTTCGACCTGATCGACAACCTGGGCCGGCGCAGCCCGCGCGAACAGCTGCCCTGGTGCTGGGATCTTGAGGTCGGGCAGCGGGTGGCCACGATCTTCACGCTGACCTCGTTCCGGCCGGGTGAGCAGATGACGATTCACATGGATTCCGGACCGGCTCGCGTCTTCGGCGACACCGCCATCACCTACCAGGTGAATCCGCAGGGCTCGGACTGTCGTCTGGTGGCGGTGCTGCGCGGAAAGGATGCTCCAGGGCCGCTCGGGGGTGCCCGCCGGCATCTGCTGGCCTGGGGTGATCTGGTGATGATGCGCAAGCAACTGCGCACCCTGGCCCGGCTGGCCGAGCGCGACGACCGCGCGCGGCCGTAAGTCTTCCTGTTTTCCGGGCTCGGTGCGACACTTCTTACGTGAAATCGAGCCAGAGTGCGTTGATTCATCTGGATCGGGCTCAGGTGCGCCGGGCTCGCACTCTGGCGCGCCGGGCCGGCCGCCCGATCGTGGATCTGGCCACCTCGCACACCACGGTCTCGCTCGAGCGGGCCACCATTCGCCTGGCCGGGCTGGAGGGGGCCGACGGCGAGCGGGTGCCGTGGGTGAACCGCCTGGTCGACGCGGTGCGCCAGGAGGTCGGGCTGGAGCACGGGGTGGCCCTGCCGGTCTGGGATGCACTGGTGCGCGGGCAGGCCCCGGATCTGCTCACCTTGGCGCAGAAGGCGGCGACCGGCGGGGGAGGGTTCCGGATCCCGGCCGGCCGGGACCTCGTCCGGGCTCGATCGGCAGCGAAAAAAGCTGTAGGTCAGGGTATTCGGCGGATCGACAACAGCCGGCGGCAACGGGAGCGGCTGATCCGGCGCCATGGTGACGCCCCGCGTCGGCCCTGGATCTACCTGATCGTGGCGACCGGTGACATCTACGAGGACATCCCGCAGGCCTGTGCCGCGGCCCGGGCCGGGGCCGACGTGATCGCGGTGATCCGTTCCACCGGGCAGAGTCTGCTCGACTACGTGCCGGAAGGTGCTACCCGAGAAGGGTATGCGGGTACCTACGCCACCGGTGAGAACTTCCGGCTGATGCGGGCGGCCCTCGACGAGGTGAGCCGTGAACTGGGGCGTTACGTGCGGCTGACGAACTACGCGTCCGGCCTGTGCATGCCCGAGATCGCGGCCCTGGCGGGGATGGAACGCCTCGACATGATGCTGAACGACTCGATGTACGGCATCCTCTTTCGCGACATCAATCCGGTGCGGACCTTCGTCGATCAGCGCTTCAGCCGCCAGATCCACGCCCGGGCAGGCATTGTCATCAACACCGGCGAGGACAACTACCTCACCACGGCCGACGCGGTGGAGGCGGCGCACACCGTCACGGTCTCGCAGCTGCTGAACGAGTTCTTCGCGAAAGAGGCGGGCCTGCCTGAGGAACTGATGGGCCTGGGGCACGCTTTCGAGATCGATCCAGCGGTGCCGCAGTCGTTCCGCCTCGAGCTGGCTCACGCCCTGCTGGCCCGCACGCTGTTCCCGGCCGCGCCGCTGAAGTGGATGCCGCCGACCCGGCACATGACCGGCGACGTGTTCCGGGGGTACCTGCTCAACGGCTTCTTCAATCTCGCCGGAGCCCTGACCGGGCAGGGGATTCTGCTGGTCGGGATGATGACCGAGGCGGTGGTCACACCCTGGCTGTCGGACCGGGACCTGGCCCTGGACAACGTGCGGTACGTGCTGGACGCCTGTGAGGGGCTGACCGAGGATTTCAACCCTCCGCCCGACGGTTTCATCGCCAACCGCGCGCAGCAGGTGCTGGGTGAAGCGGTCGAGTTGCTGGAAAGAATTGTGGACGAGGGGTTGCTGGCGGCGATCGGAGACGGCACCTTCGCGGGGATGCGCCGCCCGGAGAACGCAGGCCGGGGCCTGGACGGGGTGGTGAAACGGGCCGACGGCTACGTGAACCCGGCGATCGAGGCACTGGAGGTGGTTGCGCCGTGACCGAGCGGAAACTCGTGCGACCGTACGGAGACACCACCGGCGACGGAATGGTGCAGGTGTCGTTCACCCTGCCGGTTCCGGCCGGAAAGCAGGCCGAGGGAGCGGCAGCGCAACTGGCCGCCTCGATGGGGATCGATCCGGCGATGGTGGTGCATTCCAAGGCGGTTGGGGCGGACCACACGTTCTTCGTGATCTACGGGCCGGTGAAGCATCTGGTCGATCTGTCGGCGGTCACGGTTGCGGAGAGGGATTACCCCCTGCTTTCACCGAAGGAGGTGAATACCGGCATTCGGCGGGGTCTTCGGCGGAAGATGGTGGTGCTGGGTGCGTGCGTCGGAACCGATGCGCATACCGTCGGAATCGACGCGATCCTGAACATCAAGGGCTTCGCCGGTGAAAAGGGACTGGAGTACTACCGGGAGATGCGGGTGGTGAACCTTGGCGCCCAGGTCGGTGTTCCGCAGCTGGTCGAGCGGGCCCAGAAGGAAAAAGCCGACGCGGTACTGATCTCGCAGGTGGTCACCCAGAAAGAGGCGCACCTGACCACGACTCGGGAGGTTGCGGCCGCGTTTTCCGAGGCGTATCCGGCCGGGCGTCGTCCACTGCTGGTGGTCGGCGGGCCGCGCTTCGACGAAAGCGCCGCCGCGGCACTGGGGGTCGATCGGATCTTCGGCCGGGGCACCACGCCCGGCGAGGTGGCCTCATACCTGGCGCACGCTCTTGTCTGACCAAAAGGTGGGGGGCGTGACCGAGGAGGATCCACGACTCGGGCTGACAGTCGTCCATAAGCGGTATGTATCGGCAGCGCAGGCCCATTACGCCGGAAATCTGGTGGACGGGGCGTTCGGCCTGGCGCTCTTCGGCGACGTGGCTACCGAACTCTGTATCCGGACGGACGGGGACGAAGGTTTGTTCGCCTCGTACTCCGACGTGCAGTTTCTGGGGGAGATCCGGGGCGGGGACGTCGTCGAGACAAAAGGGACGGTGGTCCGGGTGGGCCGGCGCTCCCGGGAGATCGAGTTCCTGGCCTCGGTGCTCTGCCGGGGGCGCCCCGACCTGGGGATCTCGGCCGCCGAGGTGCTGACGGAACCAATCGTGGCAATTCGGGCCAGGGGGACGGTTGTGGTGCCCTGACTCGGGTGGGAAGGGAAAACCTCACCCGTGTAATTACTTTAGGTGGACACGCCGTGACTGTGAGAAACGGTACGTTCGGCGGAGTAGCTCGCGGGCCCCAGGAGTAACGCGCTGACCTGCGTCGATGGGGCAAACCTGCAGGTCAGCGAGCCGAATTGTCGACGGCGCCGGAGTTCACTAGCCTCGTCGGCGCGATCGCTGGGTTTCCGGTGATTGCCAGGGACGTCGGCCGGACTCGCGTCGCTCAGTAGACAACGGTGTTGTCCGTACAGCCAGTGCGGGCAGCGGCGGTCCGAAGGGTGATGCGGGTTCGGTCGGGCACCTGCCGGTGGGACCACACGATTGGTTCCGGAAGTCGTTCGGTCCCGCTGGTCAGGGTCAGCCGTCACGCCAGGCGGTCAGGCCCCGACCAGCGCCCGTTCGCCACACCGGCACCCCGTATTCTTACGGGATGAGCGATTCGGCCGTGGTTCCGCCCGGCATCGGCGAGACATTCAGCCGTGAGGCGGAACCAGCGGTCATCGTCACGCAGCACAAGCCTTCCCGGTCCTTCCCGGACTCCCTGAAGTCGCGCTCGACCTGGGCCCGGCTGGCCCTGGCGGCTGCCTCCGGCTTCGTCCTCTACCTGGCCTTTCCCGGGATCGACCTCTGGCCGCTGGCTCCGGTCGGGGTGGCCGGCCTGGCCCTGGCCACGCACGGCGTGAGCAAGAAGTTCGGGGCGCTGCTGGGCTTCGTGTTCGGCCTGGTGTTCTTCCTGCGGCTGATTCCCTGGATCGGGATCTTCGTCGGGGCCTTCCCGTGGATCGCGCTGAGCGTGACCGAGGCGCTGTACCTGACCGCGATGGGCGCGCTGCTGCCTCTGGTCTGGCGGGTGCGCGGTGGTCTGGGCGGTCTGCTGCTGGCCTCGGGCGGGCTGTGGGTGGCCCAGGAGATGATCCGGGGCAGCTGGCCGTTCGGCGGCTTCCCGTGGGGCCGGCTGGCGTTCTCGCAGTCCGAGGCGCCGACGGCGGGGCTGGCCTCGATCGGCGGGGCGCCGCTGGTCTCGTTCGCGGTGGCGGTCGCCGGCACGCTCCTGGCCTGGGTGGTGCTGAAGGTCTGGCAGGCCCGGGCGCTGCCCTGGCGGGCGGGTCCGGGCCTGGTGGCGGTGCTGGCCGTGATGGGTGTGGGCCTGCTGATCCCGCTGCCGACCGAAGGTGATTCGACCACCCGGGTCGCGGCGATCCAGGGCAACGTGCCGCGGATCGGCCTGGACTTCAACGCCCAGCGCCGGGCGGTGCTGGACAACCACGTGCAGGCCACGCTGGAGCTGGCCGAGCGGGTGCGCAACGGTGAGGCGGAGCAGCCGGACGTGGTGCTCTGGCCGGAGAACGCCAGCGACATCGACCCGCTGATCAACGCCGATGCGGCCGCCGAGATCAGCGCGGCCACCGATGCGATCGGCGTGCCGATCCTGATCGGCGCGGTGCTGCAGGGGCCGGACGACCACGTGACCAACGCGGGCATCGTCTGGCGGCCGAGTGAGGGCGCCGGCACCGGGGACGACAGCACGTACGCCAAGCGGCACCCGGCGCCGTTCGCCGAATACATCCCCTACCGCGACTTCTTCCGCAACTTCAGCAAGAAGGTCGACCTGGTCACCCGGGACTTCATCTCCGGCGACGAACTGCGCGAGAACCCGGTCGGGGTGATGCGGATGGGCGTGGACGACCAGGTGCGGGTCGGCGACGTGATCTGCTTCGAGGTGGCCTACGACAGCCTGGTGCGTGAGTCGGTCCAGGCCGGGGCCACGATGCTGGCGGTGCAGACCAACAACGCCACGTTCGGCTACACCGCCGAGAGCGTGCAGCAGCTGGCCCAGTCGCGGTTGCGGGCGATCGAGACCGGTCGCACGGTGGTCAACATCAGCACGGTCGGCGTCAGTGGCATCATTCTCCCCGACGGGACGACAGCCGCCCGTTCCGGTCACTACACCCAGGAAGTGCTCGAGGCCACGGTCCCGTTGCGGACCGAGCTGACGATCGCGACCCGGGTGGGTGCCTGGCCGGAGTGGATCCTGAGCGCGCTCGGCCTGGCCCTCCTGGCAGGCAGCGCCGTCGCCGCCCGCCGCCGCACCGACGACCGCAAGACCCAGTGAGAAGGGCGAATTCCCCCGCATGACGACGCAGGCCCGGTCCGGCCGGGTACTGGTGATCATCCCCACGTACAACGAGCTGGAGAATCTGCCCCTGATCGTGCGGCGCCTGCGCGCCGCCGAGCCGTCGGCCCACGTCCTGGTGGCCGACGACAACAGCCCGGACGGCACCGGCAAGCTCGCCGACCAGCTGGCCGAGGCCGACGATCACGTGCACGTGATGCACCGCGAAGGTAAGCAGGGCCTGGGCGCCGCTTACATCGCCGGCTTCCGCTGGGGTCTGGAGCACGGCTACGACGTGCTCGTCGAGATGGACGCCGACGGCTCGCACCCGCCAGAGCAGCTGCCCGACCTGCTGGACCGGATCGAGGCCGGCGCCGACCTGGCGATCGGATCGCGGTACGTGGCCGGGGGCAGCTCGGTGAACTGGCCCAAGCGCCGCCAGCTGCTCAGCAAGGGGGCCAACACCTACGTGGCGCTGGCCCTGAACCTGCACGTCAAGGACTCGACGGCGGGGTTCCGGGCGTTCCGGGCGACCACCCTGGAGAAGATCGACCTTGACGACGTGGACTCCCAGGGCTACTGCTTCCAGGTCGATCTGACCATGCGGGCAATTCGCCGGGGTCTGCGCGTGGACGAAGTGCCCATCACGTTCGTTGAACGAGAGCACGGTACGAGCAAGATGGACCAGGCGATCGTGGTGGAGGCGTTGTGGCGAGTAACCCGATGGGGAGTCCGGTACCGGACCACCCAGGTCAGCGAGCAGGCTCGGCGGGTGGCGGACCGTTCACCCAGGCGCGGCAAGGTGGGCAGCAGCCCGGACAGCGGCAACCCCGACGCTCCGGCCGGCTGAGGTGGGTGCTGGCGGCGGCGTTGCTGCTGCCGCTGGTCGAGCTGTTCGTGGCGATCCAGGTGGGCCGCTCGATCGGCGGCCTGGCGGTGTTCGGGCTGCTGGTGCTCGGCTCCGCGCTGGGCATGCTGGTGATCCAGCGCCAGGGGCGCTCGGCCTGGCAGGCGGTGCGCAGCTCGGCCCAGACCGGCACGCCGCCCAACCGTAATCTGGCCGACGCGGCGGTGCTGATGCTGGCCGGGCTGCTGCTGATCATTCCCGGCTTCGTCACCGACGCGGTGGCGCTGCTCCTGCTGCTGCCGTTCACCCGGCCGCTGGCGCGCAAGCCGATCGAGCAGTTCTTCCGGCGGGCGGCGGCCGACCAGGTGACGGTGCGCACGGCCTACGTGAACGGCCAGCAGTTCCGCACGAGCGCGCCCGGGCAGCCGCGGTTCGGCCCCGGATTCGGCCGCAGCGACGTGGTCGAGGGCGAGATCGTGGACGACGAGCGGCGCAGCTGAGCGGTACGCAGGTCACCGGCTCACCGAGGTGAGCCGGTGCGCCGCGGTGCGCACAGCGTCCAGAAGCAGACACGAGAAAGCCCGGCCTCCCTGACGAAGGGGAGAACCGGGCTCTGCTCGTCTGTTGGCGCTTGCGCGCGTTACGCCGAACGGCGTCCGTGGAAGCGACCCGAGCGCAGCAGCGCCAGTCGCTCTTCCAGCAGCGTTTCCAGTTCGGCCGTGGTGCGTCGTTCCATCAGCATGTCCCAGTGCGTACGGGCCGGCTTGGTGGCCTTCGGCTCCGGCAGCTCGGCGTCCTCGCGCAGTGCGAACTCGCCGCAGCGGCACTCCCAGAGCGGGGGCACATCTGCTTCCATCGACATCGGAACGACGATGGAATGCCCGTTTTTGCAGTTGTATCTGATGTCCTGGCGGGCGGCCGGCTGAATCCCCGACTCACTCTCCAGACTCGAGGCTCCAAGGCGCGTCCCGCGCATGCTCCGCTCACCCATGACGGCTCCCTCCGCGACTGACGGCCAGTCTCACAAGCGCACAACGCCTTTGTTCGACGAGATGTTCCTGTGATGTGACGTCGTTGCCCGCTCCCGTCCGATCACCGGACGACTCAATGCGTCAACCAGAGCGTACAGAGCGTTATTCCATTGAGATAGGCCTGGCGGCAAATATTTCAGCATGTAGTCAGTGGGCCGTTGCGGATCGTGACAATCTCGCGATCCGTGATCTCAGATCACTGCGGGTACCGGGTTTCCGGCCTGGGTGATTCCTTTGCGCACATTCACCCGACTGAGCAGTAGAGCGCCGATCACGAAGAACCCGATCAGGATGATGATGGCCCAGCGGTACGAACCGGTCAGCTGGAAGGTCAGGCCGAAGGCGAGGGTGCCCAGCCAGCTGGTGCCGCGCTCGCAGGCGGCGTAGAGGCTGAAGTACTCGGCCTCGCGGCCGCGCGGGATCAGGTGACTGTAGAGCGAGCGGGACAGCGCCTGGGTGCCGCCCAGGGTCAGGCCGATCAGCGCGGCCAGGGCGGCGAAGGGCAGGAACTGCCCGTACGGCAGGAAGTAGCCCACCCCGATCACCGCGCACCACAGGAAGAGGCTGCCCAGGACGGTGCGGTAGGCGCCGATCCGGGCCGCCACCCGGCCGAACGACAGAGCCCCGCCGATCGCCACGAACTGCACGATCAGGATCGCCAGGATGAGCTGGTCGGAGTCGAGGCCGAGCTGCTCCTGGGCATAGATGCTGGAGGCGTAGATCACGGTCTGGATGCCGTCGTTGAACACCAGGTAGGCGATCAGGAAGGCCAGGGTCTGCGGGTAGCCGCGCAGATGCCGCAGGGTGTCCAGGAGCTGCCCGAACGAGGCCCGGACCAGCTCGCCCCGGCCCGGCGGGAGCGGCTGCGCCGGCGGGCGGTCCTGTAGTCGCAGGAACGGGATGATCGTGAAGCCGCCCCACCACAGGCCGGCCACGAGCAGGTTCAGGCGGACGGCTTCCTCGGTGCTCAGGCCGATCGCCTCGTGCTGGCTGACGGTGAGCAGGTTGACCACCAGGAGCACGGTGCCGCCCACGTAGCCGGTGGCCCAGCCCCGGCTGGAGACCCGATCGCGCTCGTCCGGGCCGGCCACGTCGATCAGCAGCGAGTCGTAGACCACGATGCTGCAGGCGAACGCCAGCGTGGCGATCAGCTGCAGCACCACCCCGAGTTCCCAGTTGTCACCGGTCAGGAACACCATCGAGGCTCCCGCGGCGGCACCGACCCAGGCGAAGCCGCCGAGCATGGTGCGCTTGCGCCCGGTGCGGTCGGCCAGCGCGCCGACCAGCGGCAGCAGCAGCGCGGAGGTCAGGGTGGCGAAGGTGACCACGTACAGCGAGAGCGAGCCGGGGGCGATCGGGACACCGAGCACGCTCAGGTCGGTACGGCAGGCCAGATCGGTGTCCTGGCCGGGGCAGGCGTCCCGCTTGGCCAGCACGGTGAGGTAGGGGCCCAGCAGGACGGTCAGGGTGGTGGTGAGGAAGGCGCTGTTCGCCCAGTCGTAGACGTACCAGGCCCGTTGTTCACGAAGGCGTCCGGTACTGGGCGAAGCGGTCATCGGACCATGATGGCGGGCCCGGGGAACTAGCCGCTGAACTCCCAGTGCCAGGCCTCGGGCCGGGAACCGTCCGGCTGGGCCCAGGCCGGGTGGAACCAGCCGAACCCGGGGGCGTTGGCGAACAGCCACTCGTGCTCGGGGGTGCCGAAGTTCTGGATGCCGCCGCACAGGTCGGTGGCGGTGCCCCAGCCGTGGTTGCTGGTGCCGGGGCGGGCGGCCAGGTTCGGTTTGGTGGCGTACAGGCGCACCTGGGTCCGGTACTCGCGGTAGGAGTCGGTGACGCAGATCGGGGTGCCGAACCGCTCGGCGTAGGCGGCGCTGAGCTGGTCGAAGGCGAAGGCCGCGTCGGCGCGCAGGTGGTGGCCGGGGGCGCTGGCCAGCGGGCACAGCGCGGTCAGCGGGATCTCGCCGTTGGGGTAGAGGCTGAGATCGCCGGCGCCGGTGCAGGTGCCGACCGGTCCACTGCGACCGGCCGGACGAGCGGCCCGGGCCCGGAGCCGGCGCTGGCGTTTCTGGGCCTGTCTGACCTGGCGGTCGGTGCCGGCCAGCTGGATCTCGGCCTCGTCCAGGGCTCGTCGTTGCCGGGCCACCGCGGCGTCGGCCTCGACCTTGGCCCGGTCGGCCTGATCCGCCGCCGTGCTCGCCGTCTCGGTGGCCTGCGCCGCGGCGACCGCTGCCCGTCCGGCCCGGAGCTCGGCGCGGCGCCCAGAACTCAGGTCGGCCGTGCGGTCCTCACCGATCCGCCGCAGGGCGCGCAAAGTGGCGCTGAGCCCGGCCTCGTCCCGGCCGGCGCCGTTGGTGCCGAGCAGGGTGTTCAGAGTCGGGCTGGCGTTCAGGCCGCTGCCGCCCTGGTACGCCTGCCGGGCCCAGGTGCCGACCTTCAGGCGGGCGGCGATCACATCCTGGTTGGCCTGCTCCAGTTCCTCGTCGCGGCGATCCTCTTCGACCTGTGCGCGCTGAAGTTCGCGCAGCGACGTGGTGTAGGCCTCGAGCGCCTGACTGGCCAGCACCGCGGCCGCTCGAGTCGCCTTCCGGGCATCGCGTACCTCGCCGGCCTGCGCCTCGGCCTGGGCCCGGAGGTCGTCCACCTTCCGGTTCTGAGCCTGGAGTTCGGCCTGCGTCGGCTCCCGTTCGGCCGCGCCGGCTACGTCTGGCGTGGTGAGCACGAGGACCCCGGCGACGAGCAGGACGGGCAGGCGCCGGCGGATGTTCACAGTGTCAGCGTTCGACGTCGGTGGCGGGCTGCTGAACGGGCCACGTCGCTGCACACCGTGACATCACCCACCCGGAGTACCGCGAGGCTGCCACCGACCGGTGACCGTCGGCCGAACACGGGGTGGCCAAGAGCTCTCGACACGATTCGATCTGCACATAAAGTGGTGGCGCCCGGAGCACCCACTCTCTTGTGAGGCGGAAACATGACCGACTACACCTCCCTGGGATCCCTGCAGGTCGCCACCGATCTCAAGGAGTTCGTCGAGAACGAGGCCCTCACCGGCTGTGCGGTCGGCGCGGACGCGTTCTGGTCCGGCCTGGCCCGGCTGGTGGCCGACCTCGCCCCCCGCAATCGGGAGCTGCTCCAGGAGCGCGACCGGCTGCAGACCGAGATCGACCAGTGGCACCGCGAACGCGCCGGGCAGCCGTTCGACGCCGCCGGGTACGAGGCGTTCCTGCGGGAGATCGGCTACCTGGTGGCGGATCCGGAGCCGATACAGATCGGCACCAGCGGGGTGGACGACGAGATCGCCCGGATCGCCGGGCCGCAGCTGGTGGTGCCGGTCTCGAACGCCCGCTACTCGCTGAACGCGGCCAACGCCCGCTGGGGTTCGCTGTACGACGCGCTGTACGGCACCGACGCGCTGGGTGAGGCGCCGCCGGCCGGTGGGTACGACGCGGAGCGCGGCGCGAAGGTGATCGCGTACGGGCGGGACTTCCTCGACCGCATCGCCCCGCTGGCCGAGGGCAGCCACGCCGACGCGGGCGGTTACGCGGTGGCCGGTGGCGAGCTGGTGGTGCACGTGCCGTCGGGCAAGACAACGCTGTCCGACCCGGGCCTTTTCGCCGGGTACACCGGCACCGCGACCGAGCCGGACAGCGTGCTTCTGGTGCACCACGGCCTGCACGTCGAGATCGTCTTCGACCGGCAGGGGACGATCGGGCGCACCGACGGCGCCTCGGTGCAGGACATCGTGCTGGAGTCGGCGGTCACCACGATCGTCGACTTCGAGGACTCGGTGGCCGCGGTCGACGCCGCCGACAAGGTCCGGGACTACCGCACCTGGCTGGGCCTGAGCCGGGGGGATCTGAGTGCCCCGGTGACCAAGGGCGGGCAGACCTTCGAGCGCACGCTGAACCGGGACCGGGCCTACGCGGTGCCGCGCAACCACGGTGAGCAGCTGGTGCTGCCCGGCCGGGCGCTGATGTTCGTGCGCAACGTCGGGCACCTGATGACGACCGACGCGGTGCTCGACTCCACCGGCGCGCAGGTTCCCGAGGGCATCCTGGACGCGGTGATCACCACCCTGGCCGCGCTGCCCGGCCTGCGCTCGGGGGCGAACAGCCGCACCGACTCGGTGTACATCGTGAAGCCGAAGATGCACGGCCCGGCCGAGGTGGCCTTCGCCGTGCAGCTTTTCGAGCGCACCGAGGAGCTGCTGCGGCTGCCCAGCAACACGATCAAGCTGGGCCTGATGGACGAGGAGCGGCGGACCTCGCTGAACCTGGGCGCCTGCATCGCCGCCGCGCGCGACCGGATCGTGTTCATCAACACCGGTTTCCTGGACCGCTCCGGCGATGAGATCCACACCTCGATGGAGGCCGGGCCGCTGGTGCGCAAGGAGGAGATGCGCTCGCAGCACTGGCTGACCTCGTACGAGAAGCGCAACGTGGAAACCGGTCTGGCCTACGGCTTCGCCGGCCGGGCGCAGATCGGCAAGGGCATGTGGGCGATGCCCGACCTGATGGCCGACATGCTGCAGCAGAAGATCGGCCAGCCCCGGGCAGGCGCCACCACCGCCTGGGTGCCCTCACCCACCGCGGCCACGCTGCACGCCCTGCACTATCACGACGTGGATGTGCCTGCGGTGCAGGCAGAACTGGCGGAGCAGGGCCGGCGGACGTCGGTGGCCGACCTGCTGCGGATCCCTCTCGGTGATCCGGGTCAGTGGGACGAGGCGGTGCGCGCCGAGCAGGTCGACAACAACTGTCAGTCGATCCTGGGGTACGTGGTGCGCTGGGTGGATCACGGGGTCGGCTGTTCCAAGGTTCCGGACATCCATGACGTCGGGCTGATGGAAGACCGCGCCACCCTGCGGATCTCGAGCCAGCTGCTGGCGAACTGGCTGCGGCACGGCGTGATCTCCCAGGAGCAGGTGCGCGAAAGCCTGGCCCGGATGGCGGCCGTGGTCGACCAGCAGAACGCGGGCGACGACGAGTACCGGCCGATGGCCGCCGATCTGGAGAACAGCCAGGCCTTCCTGGCGGCCAGTGACCTGATCTTCCAGGGTGCGCGGCAGCCCAACGGGTACACCGAGCCGATCCTGCACGCCCGGCGCCGGGCTGCGAAGGCGGTGCGCTCGATGACCCACCCCACCGGTCTGCCGGTGGGGTAGGGCCTGCCTGACTGCTCTGAGTTCTGTCTCGTCGCCGCGGCAGCACTCGCTTATGGTGGCCGAAAGACGCCTCACCGCTGAGGAGCTTGGCCGATGACCGATGTGCTGGTGCAACCGTCACAGACCGCGATCGACGAACTCGTGGCCGCCCTGCCCGAGGGGGTGGTGGTGACCGAGGCGGTGCTCACGGACAAGTACCGCTTCGACCGGGCGGCGGATCCGGACGCGGGGGTGCCCGTGGCCGTGGTCCGGGCCGAGAGCACCGAGCAGGTGCAGACGGCGCTGCGCTGGGCGTCCGAGCATCGGGTGGCGGTGGTGCCCAGGGGCGCAGGCACCGGGCTCTCCGGCGGAAGTACGGCGCTGACCGGCGGAATCGTGGTCTCCACCGAGCGGATGCGGGCGATCTCGGTGGATCCGCTCAGCCGGGTCGCGGTGGTCCAGCCCGGCCTGCTCAACGCCGAGGTCAAGCAGGCCGCGGCGCAGGCGGGCCTGTGGTATCCGCCGGACCCGTCCTCGTTCGAGATCTGCTCGATCGGCGGCAACATCGCCACCAACGCCGGCGGGCTGTGCTGCGTGAAATACGGCGTGACCACCGACTACGTACTGGCGCTGGAGGTGGTGCTGGCCGACGGCCGGGCGCTGCGGCTGGGCGGGCCGCGGCTGAAGGACTCGGCCGGGCTGTCGCTGACCAAGCTGTTCGTCGGCAGCGAGGGTACGCTCGGCATCATCACCGAGGTCACTCTGCGCCTGATGCCGCCGCAGCACCCGCCGCGCACCGTGGTGGCCAGTTTCGCCGACACCCACGCGGCCACCGAGGCCATCGTGGCGATCACCTCGAAGCTGCGCCCGGCGATGCTGGAGTACATGGACCGGGCCACGGTCAGCGCGGTGGAGGACAACCTGCGGATGGGCCTGGACCGCTCGGCGGCGGCGCTGCTGGTGGCCCAGACCGACACCGAAGGCACCACCGCCGACCGGGAACTCGCGCAGATCGTGGCCGCGTGCGAGGCCTGCGGTGCGGGGGAGGTGCTGGCCACGGACGACCCGGCCGAGGGGGAGGCGTTCACGGTGGCCCGGCGCCAGGCGATCCCGTCGATCGAGAAGAAGGGCAAACTGCTGCTTGAGGACGTCGGGGTCGCCGTTCCGCGTCTGCCCGCCCTGGTCGCGGGGATCGAGAAGATCGCGGCTGCGCGCTCGGTGGTGATCGCGCTGATCGCGCACGCAGGGGACGGGAACACGCATCCGCTGATCGTTTTCGACCCGGCCGATGCTGATGCTGCGGCCCGGGCCCAGGCGGCTTTCGGCGAGGTGATGGACCTGGCGATCGAGCTGGACGGGACGATCACCGGGGAGCACGGGGTGGGACGGCTGAAGCAACCTTGGTTGCAGGCTCAGGTGGGGGCGGACGTGATGGATCTGAGCCGGCGGATCAAGGAGGCGGTGGACCCGCTGGGGATCATGAATCCGGGGGCTGTGCTGTGAGTCTGGCTTGTTTGTCGTAGGGCTCTGGTAGAACTCCCTCCCATAAGGGGCGGGGGAGGTGGTGGCCGTCGCTACCTGAAGCTAGAGGGGCTCGGACGGGGCAACGGCATTGGGAAGACAAAACACGTCATACGGTGGTTTTGTCTTCCCGATCAGTGGCTTTGCGCGAGGTGGTGACGGGCTGCGCCAGGGAGGGGGCAGGGGCTCAGCCGGCGGGAGGCCGGGCGACAGGGGGAGGCGAAGTGAGCAGGGTGAAGGTGTCCCGGGAAAACGTGCTCGGGTATCGGGCCCGGGCGCAGGGGCTGGATCGCTCGGGCGGCACAGGGGAGAGCGCGGGTCGGCTGGAAGGGCTGCTGGGGATCGGGGTGCAGGACACACCCGCCGGCACGGTGGCGGCTGCGCTCGCGGTGCGCGGGGTGAGCCAGCGGCCGCCGAAGACGCGCATCGTCTGGACCTGGCGGGGCGCGCCGCACCTGCACCTCGAGGCTGACCTGAAGGCGCTGGCCACGGCGACCTGGCCGGTGGACGACGCGGATGCCACCCGGCGCATCGCCAATCCCCGGATCAAGGACGGCGCGAGACGGGGGTTGGCGGCGTACGTCGAGGCAGCTACGGCGATGCGCGAGATCGTGACCGAGAAGCTGCCCAAGGGCGAAGTCAGCCGCCGGGTCAGCGAGGCCGTGCCGGACGACCTGAACTACGACTGCGAGCCGTGCCGGGCGCGGCACATCAGCGGGGGCCTGTTCCAGCTGATCGGGGCGGCGGCCGGAGTGGAGGTGCTCACCGAGGGCCGGTCCACGTTCCTCAGGCCGTTGCCCGCGAGCCTGCGGCCCAAGCAGATTCCGCAGGCCGGTAGCGGACTGGCCGAGATGCTGCTGCGCTACCTGAAGGTCAACGGCCCGGCCTCGATGGCAGCCCTGGCCGCGCACACCGGGATGACGGCGACGGCGGTGAAGCAGTACCTGCCGCCCGGCCTGGTCGAGGTCGAGACGCCGGTGGGCAAGGCCTGGATACCGGAAGAGGCCCTGGACGAGCTGCTCGCGGCGGGCCGGCCCGAGCTGGTGCGGTTGCTGCCCGGCGGGGACCCCTGGCTGACGGTGCGCGATCGCGAGCTGATGGTTCCGGACCCGGCTCAGCACAAACAGGTCTACCGGGTGATCAGCAATCCGGGGGTGGTGCTGGTGAACGGTGATGTGGCCGGCACCTGGCGGGCCAAGCTGGGCAAGGGCCGGGTGCTCGAGATCAGCGTGAGCGGCCGGATCGAACAGCCGCAGCTCCTCGAGCAGGAGGCCCAGCTCCTCGCCCCGGCCCGGTCGGCGGGTGAGGCCAGGGTGACTTTCGCCTGAGCACAAACTTTTCTGGCGATCTCGGGAACCGAATGCTGCGCACAGAAGTCTGACTCAGTACCCGGCGGTGGTGCGCTGCGGAGGTCGCCGTATGTCAGGGTGCGACGAGCACCGCGCGCCACCGCCGCCGGGGCCAAACCCTCACACCTGGCTGTCTTCCGGCTTGGGCCACAGCCGGTGGAACGAGGTGTCGGTACCGCTCTCAGGAGCCTGCACACCCTCGGGCAACGGCAGCACCTGGCGCAGCCAGGTCCGGTGCCCCCACATCCGCCATTCCCGCGGGTAGCCCACCGACACCTCCTCGAAGCGCACCCCGTCCAGCCAGGTCCGCCGGGGGATGTGCAGGTGCCCGTAGACCACCACGTCGGCGCGGTAGCGCCGGTGCCAGTCGGCGCTGAGGGTGGTGCCGCACCACTGCGCGAACTGTGGGTAGCGCAGGATGTCGTTCGGGTGCCGCTCCACCGGCCAGTGATTGATCAGCACCGTGCGCACGTCCGGAGCCAGCGCCTCCAGCCGGCCGCGGGTGTACTCGATCCGGGCCTGGCACCAGGCCTCCCGGCTCGGGTACGGGTCGGGCTCCAGGAAACGCTCGTCCGAGCAGACCACGCCGGTGTCGTAGGCCCGCTTCAGCGAGGCCTCCTTCGTGGTCGTGCCCGGGGCCAGGAACGAGTAGTCGTACAGCAGGAACATCGGGGCGATGGTCAGCGGGCCACCCTCGCCGGTCCAGACCGCGAACTCGTCCTCCGGGGTGAGCACACCCAGGCCCCGGCACACCTCGACCAGACGTTCGTACCGCGCAACTCCGCGCAGCGTGACCGGGTCGCTGGGATGCGTCCACAGTTCGTGGTTACCCGGCACCCAGATCACCTTGGCGAACCGCCCGGCCAGGAGCCGCAGCGTCCACTCGACGTCCTCGACCTTCTCGGCGACGTCGCCGGCCACGATCAGCCAGTCCCCGTCGGTCTCGGGCTGCAGGGTCTGGGTGATCTCCCGGTTCTCCCGGTAGCCGATGTGCAGGTCGCTGACGGCCAGGAGTCTTGCTCCGGGCGCTACTGACGATTCGGACACGACCTGCACGCTACCCGCTGCGGCTCCAGTACTCGCGCAGCAGCGCTTTCAGACCTCGCGCACCAGGGGCCGGTCGCTCATGTTCGGCACCCAGCCCTGCTCCAGGTAGAGCACGTAGCTGGCCACGGCCGGCACCTCGACCCGCATCCGGCCGGGCTCCAGCATCAGTTCCTCGGTGGCCAGCAGGGCATGCGTGGCCGGGTCGAAGATCAGGGTGAGCCGGCGCTTGGGCCCGAACGAGAACTCGAAGCCGTAGGCCTGCCCGGTCCGGCCGGCCCGGTCGGGCACCTCGCCGAGGTCGGCGAGATCGGGCTGGGCGGTGAGCACCTGGAAGAAGGCCTCGGCCAGCGCCGCCGGAACGGCCTGGTTGTGCAGCCGCTGGGCCGAGGCGATCAGGACCAGGGTGGGAGGCACGTTGTGCTGCGCCGAGGGGGCGTCCTTCAGCAGGTACTCGCGCAGCTCGGCCGGATCGGTGGGCAGTCCGGGCGCCCATTCCACCTTGCCGGTGTTGGAGTGGTCGGCGGCCGGGGAGTCCGGCCGCCGTTCCAGCACCCGGACCCGGCCGTCGGCCGCACTCCAGTACTCGTTCTCCTCGACCTTGAGCGCGGCCACGCCACGGCCGCCCTCCACACTGACGTTCAGGTGCCACTCGCGGGTGTGGAGATAGCTGATGCTCGACTCAGGGTTCACGTGCTCGGGGGTCACAGTACGCAACCTTAATGGGGTTGGAGTAGCCGTCCTGTGCGTGCCCCGAAGATCAGTTCTGCCGGTTGGTGAGCGCGCTGAGCCGGGCCGAGAGGTTGAACCCCGACTGCAGGGTGGCCTCGGCGACCGCGGCCAGCCGGCCGGCCGACAACGCAGCCGTGGTCGCCTCGGGCACGATCCAGATCCGGTCGAACGGCAGCTCGTGCAGCTTGGCGATCTGCAGGGCCGACTCCACGTCACTGGGGTCACGCACCGCGAAGGAGAAGTCGACGTCGAAGTGCTCGGCGCACTTGCCCCAGGCGATCAGCACCTCACGGTTGATCCGGGTCCAGGCCGGGTCGCCGGAGTGCGCCAGCTTCGGTGAGACGGTCACCCAGCTGACCCGGTGCAACGTGGTCTCGGTCGGCGGGAAGGTGCCGTTGGTCTCCAACCCGATCTCGTAACCGCCCAGCAGCTCCAGGAACTGCGGCCAGGCCGGGGAGTTCTGCTGCTGCAGCGGTTCGCCGCCGCTGATCACGATCAGCGGGGTGTTGGCCGAGCGCGCGGTCTCGGCGATCTCCTCGATCCGCCAGTAGCCGACCTCCCGGGAGAGGTCGTAGCGGGAGGTGTCCCAGGTGAAGGCCGAGTCACACCAGGAGCAGGAGAGGTTGCAGCCGCCCATCTGGACGGTCACACAACGACGGCCGGCGGAGCGGCCCTGGGGGTGCACGGTCGGCCCGACCACTCCGGCGACTACCAGTGCCGGTCGTGATCTGGCCGCAGTCAGCGCATGTTCGCTGGCGGTACTGATGGTGACCCTCCTGTAACGATGCAGCCCTCCTGGGTGCATCATCACATGGGTAAGGAGTACTTAACGCAGGACTGGGTAAATTCCCCCGCCTGAGCGGCCAAGTTTTCCCAAATGCTCAGATGCGTTCATGCGCAGAGTTTTTCATCGTCCGGTTGTGTGTTCGCTCTCTCACGCGGTGTGACCGGATCTGCCCGTTCGATGGTCTGCGGCGCTCAGCTCGGCCAGGGCCGGGATCCCGCCCGGCGAGGCCACCCAGGCCGCCAGCACCGAGCGTCCCAACGTCCGGGCGATCTTGCCCGGCGCCCAGTGCAGGGCCTCGGTCAGGTCCACGATCACCCGCTCGTCGAACGTGGTGATCCAGATCAGCACCGAGTACCGCAGATCGACGTCGGGCAGCTCGCGGTTCTCGACCAGCCGGCGCACCACCTCGGTCAGCGTGGTGTCCAGCTCGGTGAGCAACGGGTCGTCGCCGTCGCGGATGCGCTCCAGGTAGCCGCGGGCACTGCGGATGTGGGTGGCGGCCCGGCCCCAGCTGGCCGCGCTGAGCACCCACTCGTGGCACATGATGTCGAACGAGCGCAGCGGATCGGCGTCCCCGGCCGTGCGCAGCCGGGCGAGCAGCGCGGTCTGAGTACGCCGGTAGAAGCCGTCGTAGACCGCGTGGACGTCCTCGAAGTGCCGGTACGTGGTGGCGGTGGAGACCCCGGAGTGCCGGGCCAGGTCGGGCAGGGTGAACGCGAGGCCGCGCTCGCGCAGCAGCTCACCCGCCGCGTCCAGCAGCTTGTTCCGGGTGCGCAGCGTGTCGGCGCGCAGATTCTCTTCCGCCATCGCTGTCATCTTGTCACTCCTCAGCTACGCCGAAGACGAGAAAAATTTCTCACCTACGGGGTTACTTGTCCGGAAATCAGACCTAGAGTTGAAAACATCTTCTCAACTCCGATGAGGGATGCCTGATGGTTGCGTTCAAATCGGTTTCCACGCCCGAACTCGCCACGCTCTCGCAGATCCGGCTGACCGCGCTGTCCCGGCTGGCCCCGGAGGTCGCCGACTTCCTCGAGGGTGGGGCCGGGGACGAGATCACCCTGGCCGCCAACCGTTCTGCCTTCTCCCGCTGGGGTTTTCGCCAGCGGGTGATGAGCGGCCGGGCGACCCCGGACATCTCCACCAGCCTGCTCGGCATCGATCTGGCCATGCCGGTGCTGACCTCACCATTCGGCGCCGACGGGCTGTTCCACCCGGACGGCCAGAAAGCCGTCGCCCGGGCCAATCTCAGCGCCGGGATCGCCGGCATCGTGCCCGAGGCCGGTACGCATGCGCTCGAGGCGGTGGCCGAGGCCGCGCCCAAGGCCGCCCGGATCGCCCAGCTGCACCCGATGGGGCCGGAGGCGAACTTCCGGCACATGCTGCGCCGGATCGAGCAGGCCGGCTACGAGGCGATCTGCCTGACCGTCGACTGCCCGACCGGCGGCTGGCGGGAACGGGTGCTGCGCAACGCCTTCGACCTGGATGCGGGTTTCGTCAACGGCAACTACCCGGACAGCGGCGAGACCAAGCTGATCGAGGTGTTCGGGCAGCTTTTCGAGCGCTGCGCCACGGTCTGGTCCTGGCAACGGCTGAGCGAGCTGATGGCCGAGACCGACCTGCCCTGGATCGCCAAGGGCATCATGACGGCCGACGACGCCCGGGCCGCCGAAGCGGCCGGGGCCGGTGCGATCTACGTGTCCAACCACGGCGGTCGTCAGCTGGACGGGGTGCCCGCGGCGCTGGACGCACTGATCGAGGTGAAGGCGGAGATCGGGCAGCGGTTGCCGATCCTGTTCGACAGCGGGGTGCGGCGCGGGGCCGACGTGGTCAAGGCCCTGGCCCTGGGCGCGGACGTGGTGGTGATCGGCCGGCTGGCCGCGTACGGGCTGGTCGCCGGAGGCCAGGCCGGGGTGGAGCGGGTGCACTCGCTGCTCTACGACGAGATCCGGACGGTACTCACGTTGCTCGGGCGCGGTGGGGTGGACGAGTTGGGTCCGGACTCGCTGCTCCCGCTGCCCGCCCTAGTTTCCGTCGTCTAGGTCCTCGTCCTCGTTCAGCCCGATCAGCTTGACCTCGGTCACGCCGTCTTCCTCGTCCTCGTACTCCACCTCGAAGTAGCCCTCCAGGACGAAATTGCTTCCGGTGCCTACGAACTGGGCGTCGCCGGGCTCGTCCCCGTCCAGGTCGAGCAGGTAGGTGGTGGCTTCGCAGGGGGAGTCCGGCGGGAAACCGGGTTCCTCGCCGGCCGGTAGATCCGGGCAGGTGAACAGGCTGAAATGCGGATCGTCGTAGTCGCTGTCGTCGCCCGGCCGGGGCACGAAGTAGCGGTTCGTCTGCTCGGTACTGGCCGTGGTGGAGGCGATCCGTACGATCTGGCCGTTGAAGTTGCGGGTGAATTCCAGGAACGACGTGCTGTTCTCGGTCGTCCCGAGATCCCAGGCGAAGAACGG
Source organism: Kineosporia babensis (assembly GCF_021129305.1). Taxonomy (GTDB): domain Bacteria; phylum Actinomycetota; class Actinomycetes; order Actinomycetales; family Kineosporiaceae; genus Kineosporia; species Kineosporia babensis. Next base: position 22,657 of record NZ_JAJOMB010000026.1, read on the forward strand.
GTAGTCGTCGTTTCCGGCCGGGGTCTGGATCGGTGCCTCGGACGTAGTGGTCGTGCTGGGCTCGGTGGTCGGTTCAGCGGTCGGTTCAGCAGTTGGTTCGGTGGCCGGCCCATTGGTCTGCTCGGCGCCGCCGGTTGCAGTGACGTCGGTGGGAGCTGTGTTGTTCGCGGAACCGCCGTCGGGCAACAGGAAGAACGCCCCGGCCAGCACTCCGGCCAGTGCCAGCAGCCCGACCGCGCCAAGAGCATAGGGCCTACGCGAATTTGAGACGTCCTTGGTCACCGGAGCGTGCGGCATACCAGGGGTGAAGATCGGGTTGGCGGGCAACTGCGGCGAGCGTGCGGCGCTCGGCTGCTGCCACTCGTGCTCCAGGATGCGCTGCGTGGCGTCGACCGGAACAGCGGGCACGATCGCCGTGGCCGGGAAGGAGTTACGGGTCAGCTCGTTCAGCAGATCATGGGCGGTGGGCCGGTTCTGCGGCTCACGGTCCACCGCCGCGCGCACCAGGGGCTCGATCCAGGCCGGCAAGCCGGAAAGGTCTATCTCGGCGTGCACCGCGCGATAGAACAAGGCCTGCGCCGGAGCCCGGCCGAACGGCGGCTCTCCGGTGGCGGCGAACAGTACGGTCAGGCCCCAGGCGTACACGTCCACGGCCGGGCCGACCGCGCTGGCTCCGGTGATCTGTTCCGGCGCCATGTAACCGGGGCTGCCCAGACCGACTCCGGTTCGGGTGGACACGGTCGCCGCCTCGAGCGCGGCGATCCCGAAGTCGATCACCTTGGGACCGTCCGAGGCCAGCAGCACGTTGGCCGGCTTCAGGTCGCGGTGCACCACCCCGGCGTCGTGAATCGCGCACAGTGCCTCGGCCAGTCCGGTGGCCAGAGGGTGCAGCAGGTGATCGCCGAACGGGCCGTCGGCGTTGACCACGTCGTACAGGCTGGCGCCGCCCACGTACTCGGTGGCCAGCCAGGGCTGGGCCGCCTCGGGGTCGGCGTCCAGCACCCGTGCGGTGCACGAGCCGGCCACCGCCCGGGCCGCGGCGACCTCACGTCGAAAGCGCGCGCGGAACTGCGGATCAGCGGCGTGCTCGGCCTTGATCGACTTCACCGCCGCAGGCCGTCCGGCCTGGTCGGTGCCGACGTACACGACCCCCATACCGCCTGCGCCCAGCCGGGCGACCAGACGGAAACCGCCGATCTGCGCCGGGTCACCGGCGCTGAGCGGTGACAACGGCACGGTTTCGCTCCCTGATCGGTGGCCTGCTAACGGCCTGCCAACCTACCGGGAGCGGATGAGAGAACCATGAGCGACCCCCTCGAAACCGCTCAGATCAGGCCGTTGCGCACCGCATAGGCCACCGCGTGCGAGCGATTGCGCAGGCCCAGGCGCTGAGACAGGTCCTGGATCACGGTTTTCACGGTCCGCTCGGAATAGGCCAGACGCCGGGCGATCTCCCGGGTGTCGCAGCCTTCGCCGAGCATCCGCAGCACCGCGATCTCGCGGTCGCTGTGGGGCTGGGCCGGTGGCACCTCCACCATGGAGGTGGGCGTGGTGCCGGTGCTCTCGGTCAGGCTGGACACCTTCGAGTCGGACGTGCGCACCTGGCGTACCAGCCGGGTGAGCAGCTCGGTGGGCAGGACACTCTCGCCGGCCTGGGCCGAGGAGATGGCGCGGGTCAGGGAACGGGTGGTGATCGCCGAGCGGCGCAGGATGCCGATGACGCCGGCCTCGAACGCCTCGGCCATCTCGTCAGCGTCGATCTCGCCCACCACCAGCAGGGTGCGCTGGGTGCCGGACTGTTCCACTGCGCGCAGGGCCAGCAGACTGGGCTCGTCCATCGTCTCGGCCGCCACCACCATGACGTCCGCGGTGGCCATGCCTGCCTCCGGCACCAGTTCGATGCCGGGGCAGTCACGTAGGTAGGCGATCATTCCGGCCTGCGAGAGCCGGTCGCAGCCGAAGACGAAGACCCGGGTGGACCGGGTGCCCCCCTGCGGGCCGACCTGCTGCGCGTGCGCACCCGGGGCCGGGGTAGAACTCCCGGCCCGGTGCTGGCCGTTCTGGTTGCTCTGGTTCGGATACTGGTCGGGGCTCTGTTTGCCGTGCTGCGTGAGTACCCTCGGCCGCCGGATGTCGGTTGCCAGGCTCATCCCCGTGCTGTTGCCGGTCTGCATCGAGACTCCTCCGTCGCTGCCGGGTGTCCCCCGCCCGAGAACGTAGACGCGATGATGCCGTCCGGCGGGGTCCCAGTGGTAGGAGACGCAAGAATCCGCTCAGATACATGCACTCTGCAGTCAGACGCAGACAAGTGTGTTGGGCGATGCACCGAGGATGCGTCGGGTGAGCGTTCGCTCTCAGAAGGTAGCCGATACCGGGGTGTGTGCCCAGAGCCCGACCAGCGCCCGGCCCGATCGCCGCACTCATGGGCAACCGGCCGGGCGGACGGGCACTCCGGAGGTGTTTCAGACCCAGGCGAGGCACACCGGCGTGGGAACCCGGTGCTTACCCACGTAGGAGAGCACCCCTGGCCCTTCGGCCTGCGCATCCACGCTGAACACGGTCACCGACCCGCTGTCCTGATTTGCCGACAGGAGGTACTGCTCGTCGGGGGCCAGGGCGATGTCGCGGGGGGAGCGCCCCCGCACCGGTACCGAGGCGATCAAACTGAGTGCATTGCCAGGGCCATGCCGGAACACGCTGATGCTGTCGTGACCGCGATTGCTGGCGAACACCAGGGAGCCGGACGAATGGACGCGTACGGCTGCGGCAGTACTGGCGGTGCGGTCTTCGCCGGCGTCCGGTCCGATGTCGGTCGCGAGGTTGCCTTCGGGGTTGCTCTCGGGCAGTAGCCCGATCGAACCCACCGGGACGAAACCCGCATCGGTGCGCCGATACGTCCCCATTTGGTTGTTCAGCTCGCCCAGAACGAAGAGCAGATCGCCGGACGGGTGGAACGCTACGTGACGGGGTCCGGAACCGGCCGGGCAGTCGATCCGGCCGGCCGGTACCAGGCGCTCGTCCTCGATCCGGTAGCTCAGCACCGCGTCGATCCCCAGGTCAGGCACGAAGAGCTCGGCGCGGTCCGGAGCGAAGGCGACCATGTGCGGATGCGGGGACGTCTGTCGCTCCTGATTCGGTCCCGTCCCTTCGTGCTGGACGAGATCGAGCTGATCGCCGATCCGCCCGGTCTCTTCCTGCAGGCCGAACAACGCCACCGAACCACCTGAGTAGTTGGCCACCACCAGATGCCGGCCGTCCGGAGAGATCGCGAGATGCGCCGGGTCCGCGCCACCGGAAGGCCGCATCCCCAGCAGGGTCAGGGTGTGCTGCTCGGTATTGATCCGGTACGCGCTGACCGTGCCCTGCCCCTCCTCGGCGTGGGTCTCCGAGCCGGCGTAGAGCACACCCCGGAAAGCCGTTACCCAGGAAGGATTACGCAGCACCGTGGCCAGCGTGGTCTCGCCCAGCTGCCCGCGCCCGGTGTAACTGGCCCGCATGATGCCTGGGGCCTGGCCGTCGACGTGCGGCAGACGCTCGGTGTACGTGCCAAAGAACAGATCTTCGTGCTTGAGGACGTTGTGGGCGCCGGCGTCCGTCTCTCGCGTCGGCGGGGTGCTGGGGACATCGGGTGTGCTCGGTGCGGGCATGCGCCTGAGTATGTCGGCTCGGCTCGGGGCAACCGGTGAGGCTGTGCTGATCGGTTTGTTCGCCCTGGTCAGCTTGCTGATGCTTGGTGTTCAGGGGCGCCAGCCGGTGGCCCAGAGAGCGGCGGCCGGACCGAACATCGGTTGCGGAAGCCGCTCGAGGTCGGACCACCAGACCCACTCGGCGGCCTTGTCCGGCTCCATCACCTCGGGCTCGCCCTCCGCCTCGACCAGGTGGTGCAGCGTGATGTAGTGCAGGCCGTCGTCCGGAAAGAGATCGCTGGTCCAGGCGATCGGGCTGACCTTCCCGGCTCGCAGGCCGGTCTCTTCCAGCAGTTCCCGGGCAACGCTCGCGGCCGGGTCCTCACCCGCCGACACCTTGCCGCCGGGAAAAGCCCAGCTGCCCTGACCATGCGCACCGAGCCGACGGCCGAGCAGCACTGCGCCGTGACGCACCACTACCGCGCTGGCACCCACGAACGGGCCGTGCAACGTCATCTGTTTCCTCGCTCTTGCTCTGTGAAGGTAACTGCGGGCCGGACGACCCTTGCAGATCCGGGCGGCCGATGCTCAGGGTGAGGGCGTGAAGAGCACGACCCCGGTCCGTGACCGCCCACCCCGCGGTAGGAAGCCGCCCGTTGTGCCACCGCAGCATGGTGCCTGGGGCTTCCTCGCACTGCCCCTGGTGCTGGGGATCGCGGCCGCGGGCTGGTCGTTCTGGCTGATCCCGCTGGCCATCGCCTGGGTCGCCGCCTATCCGACCAGTTGGGCCCTGACCGGCCTGCTGACCGCTCGCCGGCCCGAACGCTTCCGCCGGGCCGCGGTGATTTGGCTGCCGATCTGCGTGGTCGCGGGAGTACCGGTGCTGATCACGCATCCGTGGCTGGGCTGGCTGCTGGCCGTGTATCTGCTGTTGTTCCTGGTCAACGTGCAGCAGGCCAAGGCCCGCCGCGAGCGCTCGATGTTCAACGACCTGGTGCTGATCGTGGAATGTGCGCTGCTGGTGCCGATCGTGGCCGGGGTGGTCGGCGGTGGCTTTCCGCCGGAACAGATGGCTGTCGTCCTCACCGCCATGACAGCCTGCGCCCTGACTCTGGTGGGGAGCACTCTGCACGTGAAGTCGCTGATCCGGGAGCGTGCCAATCCGGTGTTCACCTATGTGTCGCAGGCTTTCGCGGTTGCTTGCGTGCCGGTGATGGCGGTGACGAGCTGGCTGGCCGGGCAGTCGCTCTGGCTGGCGGTGCCGTTCGGGCTGCTGGCGGTGCGGGCCTGGTGGTGGCACCGGCCGGACTGGCGGCCCGTGCTGATCGGGATGGGGGAGCTGGCCGGTTTGCTGGTGGTGGCCGGGCCCGCGATCTTCCTGCTCTGAAGCAATGAGAACGGCCCGCCCTGAATCTCTTCGGGGCGGGCCGTTCGGGTCTTGGGCCTGGCCGGGTTCGCCGAGGTCGGTCGGTGAACCCGGCCAGGCTGCTGATCAGGCCAGGCTGCTGATCAGGTCGGGCTGCTGACCCGGCCAGGCCGAAGCTCAGGTCGGGCCGCTGATCAGGTCGGGCTGCTGACCATGCCGGGCTGCTGACCCGGCCAGGCTGAGGCTCAGCGCAGGCCGAGGAGATCAGCCGAGGCCGAAACCAGCCTGCAGGCCGAACCCGACGTTGGTGGCGGCCCCGGTCTGCACCGCCGCGTCCGCACCGGCACTGACGCCTGCTCCGGCCTTTGCTCCGAGACCGGCTTCGGCGTCCACACCCGCTTCGGCATCGACACCGGCATTGACGCCAAGCCCCGCACCGACACCAGCGCTCGCACCGCCGCCGGCCTTCACACCAAGACCAGCGCCACCGCCAGTCTTGACGCCGACACCGGCGTTCGCCCCGCCACCGACGCTGCCACCAACACTGCCGCCGACGCTGCCACCCGCCTCGATACCGAGACCAGCCCCAGCGCCGAGACCGACACCAACGCCAAGACCCCCGCCGCTACCCACACCGACACCGACCTTGCCACCGCCGTTCAGCCCGAGTCCGAGCCCGGCGTCCACGCCGAGACCAGCACCGAGGCCAGCACCGACCTTGCCGCCGCCGCTCACCCCGCCGCCAACGCTGCCGTGCCCGGAACCTTCGCTGGAACCGCTGCCGGAACCAGAGCCGCTGCCAGAACCATTGCCGTGACCGGAGCCTTCGCCCGAGCCGCTACCGGAACCTTCGCCCGATCCATGGCCGGAACCGCTGCCCTCACCAGAGCCCGATCCGCTGCCGGAGCCTTCGCCGCTGCCGGAACCGCTGCCGTGACCGGAGCCCTCACCTGAGCCGCTGCCGTTACCTGAGCCTGATCCACTGCCGGAACCGCTGCCGTGACCGGAGCCCTCACCAGAGCCACTGCCGCTACCCGAGCCCGATCCGCTGCCAGAACCATCGCCGCCACCGGAACCGGAGCCCGAACCACCACCGGAGCCTTCGCCACCGCCCGACCCGTGACCGGAGCCCTTACCGGAACCTTCGCCAGAACCCTTACCGGAGCCGTGGCCTTCACCAGACCCGCTACCTGATCCATGACCAGAACCTTCACCGGAACCTGAACCCCCACCGGAACCCGAACCGCCGCCGGAACCTTCACCGGAACCCGAACCGCCGCCGGAACCCTCACCCGAGCCCGAACCGCCGCCGGAACCCTCACCCGAGCCCGAGCCCGAGCCCGAGCCCGAGCCCGAGCCCGAGCCCGAGCCCGAGCCCGAGCCGCTGCCGGACCCGTGACCAGAACCCTCACCCGATCCGTGCCCGGAACCCTCGCCACTGCCATTACCGGAACCACCGCTCGAGCCCGAGCCCCCACCGGAACCGCTGCCGTGACCGGAACCACCACCGGAGCCCGAGCCACCACCGGAACCGCTGCCGTGACCGGAACCACCACCGGAGCCCGAGCCACCACCAGAACCGCCGCCGTGACCAGATCCTTCTCCGGAGCCGGAGCCGGAGCCGGAGCCGGAGCCGGAGCCGGAGCCGGAGCCGGAGCCCGAGCCTTCGCCCGAACCGTGACCGCTGCCGTCCCCGTGACCTGAGCCACCGTGACCGCCGTCAACCCCTGCGCCGGCGCTGCCGCCGAACCAGATGGTCCGGATGCCCGCGACGTCGAGGTTCACACCGATCAGGTTGCCGCTGCGGAGAATTGCTCCGAGGTCGATCTTTCCGTCGCTGGTGAAGCTGAGCCCTGCGCCCAGACCGGCATCGGCCAGCGCGCCACCGTTGGCACCGAGACCAAGGCCACCAGCCACACCGGCTCCGGCCTTACCCCCGAGACCCAGACGAGCGTCGAGTCCGGTCCCGACCTTTGCGCCGCCCTTGACCCCGACACCCACCTCAGTACCCAGACCGGCACCCGCGCCGAGACCAACACCGGCGTCCACTCCGGCGCCTACGTTCGCCCCGACACCCGCGCTGGTTCCGAGGCCGGCACCTGCACCGAGACCGACCCGAGCGTCGACCCCGGCGCCAGCCTTGCCCTGACCCCTGGCGTCCAGAGTCGCGCCTGCCTTGGCACCCAGACCAGACGTCACGTCGACGCCCGCACCGGCCTTGCCCCCAGCGTCTGCACCAATCCGGGCGTCGATCGAGACACCAGTTCGGCTGTCGACACCAACCCGGGTGCCGACAGCGCCACCGCCCTTGACCCCAGCTCCACCACCGACGTGGACCCCTGCGCCAGCCCCGATTCCGCCTTCGGCGCCGCCGCCGACCTTGGCTCCGACTCTGGCGTCAACCCCAGCACCGCCGCCTGTCTTGGCCCCAACCCCTACGTCGACCCCAGCACCGGTGCCGACCCCGACGCCAACCCCGCCCCCAGTCTTGGCTTCAACGCCCGCACCGGCCCCACCACCGACGCCGACCTTGGCACCGATGCCGACCCCGCCACCGACACCAATACCCACTCCGCCATCGACGCCGACCCCGCCACCTGCACCGGCACCGCCGCCGACCCGGGCGTCCGCGCCAGCCCTGACTCCGGCGCGAACCCCCAGACCAGCCGCCGCCCCAGCCCTGCCACCAGCACCGGCGCCGCCCCTGACCTCAGCGCCGCCAACAGCTTTGGCCCCCGCCCCACCACGAACGTGGGCTCCGGCCTTGGCCCCAGCCCGGGCGTCGGCCTTAACTGAAGCCTTGGCACCTGCAGCGGCACCCGCTCCGCCGCCGACCGCAGCGCCGGCCTCAGCCCCGGCGTCAAGTCCCGCGTGGACGTTGCTCACGTGCCCGAAGACCAGGCTGGCCGCCGTTTTCACCTCGACGCGGGTGAGCCCGGACGTCTTGGCGCACAGATCGGGCCGGGTCTGCAGGAGCTGCTGCTGCGCGACGGTGAAGAATCCGGCCTTCGTACCGGCCGCGACGATGTCGTAGAACTGCACATCGGTCAGCGTTTTCACAGAGACATTGGCCTCGGCCGACGCGCTGGGAGCAGTAGGTGCCGCCGTGGCGAAAGCCGATGTGGCGGGCACAACTGCCAGGAGCGTGGCTGCGCCCAGGCAGGCAAATGTCTTACGCACGAGGGGAGTCCCTTCGGTCGGAGATTGAGGGGAGTCGAGAAATTACATGCCTCCTGTGACGTGTCTGATTTTTCGCTGTGATTTGGACAGGTGCATATCGCAACTCTTGGTGCTCAGGTGGCGCACGTGATGAAAGTTGTTAATCGTCTTTTAGGGCCCCGCAACGGTGCTATACCGGCAATCGGACGGCCGTTCAGTATTTTCTTAAGCTCAAGACGTTGCTATATGTCCGCTTGGGAAGATCATCGGACGGCTGGGGTGATCAGTGTCGAGTGCAGGTCCGGAGTCGGTTCTAGGACGATTTGGCCGGTAATGATCTTCAGGCTTACCTAAGGCCCCGCCAAAGAGCGCTGTCGCTGGTGTATCTCACGCCGGGGGTTGCCCTTTGGTTCATAACGATTCGGTGAACGATCAAGGTCTGAACGGGGCGCGCGGCGTGGCGTGAAGATCCGAGCGTTGAAAGGTCAAAAAGAAAGCGATGGTTGGTGAGCGTTTCACTGAACTGTCCGCGGCTACAGCGGTGCTGAGAGAGCGGCCGAGCAAGGTGCAGACAAGTCGTCCTTCGTGGGAAGTCCGGCCTTCGTCGAGAGCCCAGCCCTCGTGTGAAGTCCGGCCCGCGTAGGAAGTCCGGCCCTCGTGGGGAGTCTGGCCCTCGTGTGAAGCCCAGCCTTCGTGAGGAATCCGACCTTCATGGGGAGCCCAGCCCTCGTAGGGGGCTCGGCCTTGCGTGGGGCCCGGTCCTTGCGGGGGAGTTCGGCCCGCGTGCGGAGCCCGGTGGGTTGATGCGAGGCTGAGCGACTGCGGTGAACGGTGTGGGTCCGCCCGGGAAGGGAGGCCGAGGCCGCGCTCAGAACTTGTGATCAGGCGCGCGGCGGGCCGGCCTCCAGCCTGGTGTTGATCTCACGCATCTTCTCCGCGCCATGCTGGTCACCACCCCAGCGCGACTCCAGCCACCAGGTTGCGCCGGCCTCGACCCAGGGTTGCACGGCCTCCAGCGCAGCTGCTTTGTCGACCGGGGTTTCGCCCTCGTGCAGCACGTCCAGATCGGTGCGGCCGTGGTCGGCCAACCAGGCGATCAGCTCGCGCTGATCGGCCGGTGTGGCCGGCCGGCCTTCGGGCAGGTGGTACTCCGGGATGATCCCGTCACAGCGCAAGATGCGGCGCATGGACTTGGGCCGGGGCCAGGCGCCGACCGTCCAGATCGGGATCTGCATCGGACCCAGGCCACCGGTGATGACCTCACCACCCACACCACCGTTGTAGGTGTACTGCTCGCCGTTGAACGAGGTCCCGCCTCGCCAGAGTTCGCGCAGCAGGTCGATGCCCTCGTCGAGCATGGCGGCGCGCTGCTTGCGGTCGGTCACGTCGCCACTGCCGCTGGGCAGGACCGGGTCGATCGCGCCGAGGCCCAGGCCCAGGATCGCCCGGCCCTCCGAGATCGTGGCGAGGGTGGCTGCCTGGGCCGCCAGCTTCCAGGGCCGGCGCCAGGGCAGCGGCGTGAGCATGGTGCCCAGGCGGATCCGGGAGGTAGAAATGGCCATGGCGCTGAGCAGACTCCAGGCATCGACACCGTACGCGGTCTCGAAGACGAAGATGCCGTCCCAGCCCGCCTGCTCGGCCCGAACGGCCTGCTCGATCTGCTGCTGCGGCGTGCCACCGGGAAGGATGAAGCCGAAGTTCGTCATGCGGATCAGTGAAGCAGCGACCACCGACAGTCTTGGCCGGGCGTCGCGGCCCGTACAGTTGCAGGAGCAGATCTGGGCGCGGGCGGGGCGGGCGGATGAAGATCGGTGAGCTGGCGAACGTGACGGGCGCGAGTGTGCGTTCGATCCGGTACTACGAGTCGTTGGGCCTGGTGTCCGCGCTTCGCACCAGCGGTGGCCAGCGGGCTTTCTGCGCGCTGGACATCGAGCGGGTGCGGGTGATCCGGCAGTTGCTGGCGGTCGGATTGGGCACCAAGGCGATCGCCGATGTGCTGCCCTGCATGACCGATCCGGCGTCGCAGACCTCGAGCCTGACCGCCCGGCTGGTGCAGGAGCTGGCCCGGCTCAGGGCGGAGGTGGCCGAGCGGACGGCGATGATCGAGGCGCTGAGCGCGATCATCCAGGCGGCCCCGCCGCTTTCGGCCGACGAACAGCAGGCCCAAGCCCGCCAGGACAGCGAGCACCAGGCCGATGAGAATTGGCCGAGCAGCACACCCATGAGCATCCCGGCGGCACCGCAGCGCCGGCTGTCGAGGCAGCTCAGGGGTAGATGAGCTCATCCGTCTTGACGTAGTCGTGCCCGGCCTCCAGCGTTCCGGCTCCCGCTCTGTGCACCCAGTCGGCCGTGCGGAGCAAAGGTCGTCCCACCGCAACGAGGTCGAACTCCTCGGCCGCAACGCGCTGCGCCAGTGCATCCAGCGAACCCGGTCCCTCCAGCAACGATCGATGGGTCAGGCCCACGCCGCCGACGGTGATACTGGGCAGTCCGGTCAGCGAACGCGCCCAGCCCGCCAGGTTCCGGGCGGGATGCTCGTGCGCGAACGCAGGTTCCCAGAACCTTCGCTGCGAGGCGTGCAGGACGTTCGCACCCGCGTCCTCAATCTGCCCGAGCATCGCATCGAGTTCCCGCGGACCGAAAGCGATCCGGGCTCGGTAGTCGCGCTCGGCGAATTGCGAGAAGCGGAAGATGATCGGGAAGGCCGGCCCCACCGCATCCCGCACCGCCCGCACGATCTCGGCCGCCAGGCGGGCCCGCGCAGTTGCGACACCACCGTAATCGTCGGTGCGGCGATTGGTGGCCGGCCAGAGGAACTCATGGATGAGGTAGCCGTGTGCGCCGTGCAGTTCAACCGCGTCGAATCCGGCTGCTCGAGCTGCCCGCGCTGCGTCGGCGAAAGCAGAGACCACCCGCTCGATGTCGGACGGCGTCATCGCGCGCCCGTTCGGACGTCCGTCGGGCGCAATTCCGGAGGGAGTCGACCCGTCCGCGCCCGCGTACTCGCCACCCAGATGCCACAACTGAGGCGCGATGCGCGCCCCCGCCGCGTGCACCTCGTCCACGATCCCACGCCATTTCGGCAGGGCTGCAGTGGAAAGCCGCGGCACCGACGAGTCATGATGAGCGGTTGGCTCGTCGACCGGAATCCCTTCGGTGATGATCAGCCCGATGCCGCCTCGAGCCCGGCGCGCGTAGTAATCGACGGCTTCGGGCGAGGGCACTCCGGCAATGGCCCGCTCCCTGGTCATCGGCGCCATCACCCAGCGATTCCGCAGCGGGATCCCGGCTACCCGAGCGCGCCGGAACAGTGTGTCGTGTTCGCGTTCATGCAGGTCGGAGTGGGGAGAGCGGTTCAGGATCGTGGCCATGAGCGTCAGGTTAAATCCTGACACCGGTGTTAGTTTCAAGGGTTTGAACCAACGGACGAGGTGGTCGCCTGCCGCGGTCGGCCCGGCATCCGCCGGTCCTCAGGAAGTGCGGGAGCGAGCAGCGCGGCCCGGCCGCATGATGGGATGTCGAGCGTGGATGCGGACGAGATCGAGCAGGCTCTGGACGACCTCTTCGACCAGGCGCTGGTGTACCACGGGTACACCGACTACATGCGTGACTACGAGGTCGTGGTGCAGGGCAGCGCCGATCCGGCGGCCGGCCAGAACTACCGGCGCTATCTGTTCCGGAACTGCCCCAAGGTCACGGTGACTTCAACCGTGGGGCCCGAGGTCTGGGCGCGCTCGCTGGAGGAGAAACTGATCCATCAGGGCGTCCCAGGCAGCAATGACGTGTATGCCTGGGGTGTGCGCCGCCAGGCGCTCTACCCCGGCGCCGGGCGACTGGAGACCTCACGCGAGACCAAGCGCTGGTCCTCCCGCCTGGGCGTGCCGTTCTACGAGGTCACGCTGGAGGGCAACAGCCACGAAATACACTTGCTGTTCTCGGGCCTGAGCGTTGGCGACCTTGAGCCGGGGTACATGCCGTTCGTTGTTCCCGCCGAGCCGAAAACCGAATGAGGGACGTTTGTGAGCACCAAAGTCAGTGATCGTTGCCCGTGCGGTTGGGGAGACCCGTACCCGGCGTGCTGTGGGCGTTTCCACGGCGGAGAGCCCGCCCCGACCGCCGAAGCCCTGATGCGCAGCCGGTACTCGGCCTTTGTGCTCGCGGATACGGCCTACCTGCTGCGCACCTGGGCGCCCGAGAACCGGCCGGAGAAGCTGGATCTGGACGAGGACGTCGACTGGCAGCGACTGGTGGTGCTGGAGCGAACCGGGGGAGGGCCCTTCGACACCGAGGGAACGGTCGAGTTCCAGGCCTGGTACCGCTACGACGGCCGCCGCGAAGCCCAGCACGAGGACTCGTTTTTCCGGCGTGACCAGGGGCAATGGGTTTATGTCGGACCCCGCGGCTAAGGTTGTGCGCAGATCGAGGATCTGAGGGGGAATCTTCCGTGACGGCAACCAATATCGACCCGGACCTGGCCGCGGTGCGCGCCACCTACGACCTGGTGGCGGCCGACTACGCCGATCTGCTGCGCGACAACCTGGCCGGCAAACCCGCAGACCGGGCGATGCTGCACCTGTTCGCCGATCTGGTGCTGGCGGGGGAGTTCGGTCCGGTGGGCGACATCGGTTGCGGCCCGGGCCGGATCACGCCCCATCTTGCCGGCCTGGGGCTGGACGTGTTCGGCGTCGACCTGTCGCCGGGCATGATCGAGGTAGCCCGCCGCGAGCACCCGCATCTGCGCTTCGAGGTCGGAACCATGACCGACCTGCAGCTCGAAACGCATTCACTGGCCGGGGCACTCGGCTGGTACTCGCTGATCCACCTGCCCGATCACCTGGTGCCGGTGGCTCTGGCCGAGTTCCGCCGGGTGATCAGGCCGGGCGGGTACCTGATGCTCGCCTTCCAGAACGGCGAGCAGATACGCCACATCGACTCGGCCTACGGGCACGAGCTGTCACTGAACCTGTACCGCCGCACGGTGGACGATTTCCTGCCCTGGCTGACCGAGGCCGGCTTCGCCGTGTTCAGCAGCACGGTGGTGGCTGCGGTGAGCTGGGAGAAGGAAGCCCAGGCGTACGTGATCGCCCGGGCCCTGGAGTAGCTCGGTTGTCGGAGCGGCCCGGTCGTCGGCCTGGCCGGAATGCGATCGGGGTCGGTTGAGGACCCGCCCTGGCCGGGTTACCGGGCCAGCCACTTCTCGGCGGTGATCGCGTACTCCACTTCGCCGTGTTCGGCGCCGGGGATCGGCTCGTCCCACTTCTCGTGGAAGGTGCGCACGTAGACCAGGCCGATCCGGGAGAGGGTGGCTCGTGAGGCTTCGTTCACGGCCATGGTCTGGCCCATCACCCGGTGCAGCGCGAGGTCTGCGAAGGCGTGCCGCAACAGGGCGATCGATCCTTCGCCGGCCAGGCCCTGGCGCCAGAAGCGGGGAAGCAGTCGGTAGCCGATCTCGGCCTCGTGCGGGCGGGCCTTCGGACCTGCCTCGCTCTCGTCAAGGATCGGCTGCAGAAGCCACCAGCCGACGAAGGCGCCGTCCAGGTGGCCGGCCCAGTAGCCCAGACCTGGATGTTCCTTGGGTACAGCCAGTCGGCGGTGATGGGATTCGACGATGTCGGCTCGGGGGCGGGGATGACCGTTGAACAGGAAGCGCATCACCTGTGGGTCGGAGTCGAGTTCGATTTCGTGGTTCAGGTGCTCCGGCGCGAGCGGGGCCAGAAGGAGACGTGAGGTGGTGAGGGTCGCCTGCGCCATGGGTGTCAGTGTGCCGCAGCCATACGACGGCGCGAGCATCCCTAAGCAAATGTGTACACCTGGTACCGGATGTACGCGATGTACTCATTGAAGGGAGGGCACCGGGGGCGCAATGCGTTCGGCTATCAGGACAACGCTCAGAGTGATGGGGTGTGAAGGATTGTCATCGGGCCGTCGCAGGCCAAGGAGAACGACGGCTTCCGAGCAGCCGAGGAAAGGGCTGAACAGCCGTCCACGATCCGGGCTTTCCGGCGTTACCCGACGGTTTGGGCTATGTTGCGCCAATGGGGAGCGATGCAGAACGAGTCCGGCGGCTCGATCGGGAGTATCGCGAGCTGGCCATGTCCACGTTCGTGTTCGAGACCCGGCTGGCGCACCGGCTGAGCTACTTCCGTACCTTCGCCTCCCCGCGGATCGCCGGTCTGCTGAAGCACACCGGGCAGATGCAGGCCGAGCCGCGGCGCCGGGCGTACGACACCGGGCTGATGATGTACGCCCTGATCGACGCCGGGCTGGAGTCGCCGACCGGGCGGCATGCGGTGTCGCGGCTTCATCAGATGCACCGGCGCTGGCGGATCACCAACGACGACTACATCTGGGTGCTGGGCACTTTCGCGGTGATGAGCGTCCGGATGATCGAGCGGGCGGGCTGGCGGGCGATCACCGAGGCCGAGAAGCAGACGGTGATCGACTGGCACGTGGAGCTCGGCAGCCGGATGGGGATCACCGATGTCCCGCTCGACCCGCAGAGCTTCGATGCGTGGTTCAGCGCCTACGAGGCCCGGATGCTGCGCCGTACCGACGCCGGCCAGGAACTGCTCAGGCTGGCCATGGACGTGGTCGGTTCCCAGATTCCGAAACGGCTGCGGCGCCCGGTGCTCTCGCTGGCTCCCGTGCTGATCGACGAGCCGGCCCGATCGGCACTGGGTTTCGGCACCCCGAACTGGCTGGCCCGGACCACGGTTGCGGTTCTTCTGCAGGTCCGGGCCTGGCGGCGGCGTCGAAGTGGACCGCCGGAGAAGCCGTTCTTCGAGATGGGCGGGGTCAACAGTGAGTACCCCGACGGGTGGACTCTGGACGACCTCGGCCCCCGCCGGTCTTCCGAGCTCGAGCAGCCGAAGCAGTAGAGGCAGCGGGAACCGCGGCTTACGGCACCACGGGCGGCTGCACGGCGATAGCCGGGAAGTGCCGGGTGAACACCTCGTCGGCCAGCTGGTCCGAGGCCGGGTCCTCGCAGTCCAGGCCGGCCTCGATGATCAGGCGGTAGCTCTCCAGTTTGGCCGCGATCACCGCCCGGTCCTGCTGCAACTGGGCCAGCTGGGCGTCGATGGCCGCGGCCTGGCGTTCCAGCAGCACGATCCGGCGGTCGCTGCCGTCGGCGATCTCCGGCCCGGCGTGCACGAACTCACGCACCTCGGCCACCGGCATACCGGTGCGGCGCAGGGCCTGGACGGTCCGCACCCAGCGCACAATCCGGGGCTGGTAGCGGCGTCGGCCGTCCGGACCCCGCTCCACGTCGGGGATCAGGCCTTCCTTCTCGTACCAGCGCAGCGCGTCGATACTGATGCCGGTGCTCTCCGAGACCTCGCGGATGCCGATGCCGGTGGTGTCTGTGCTCACCGGGCCACGATAGGCGCCCGCCCGCAAATACGCAGGTCAGCGCAGGTCGAGCACGAACCTCCAGCGCACGTCGTTGCGGGCCAGCCGGTCCAGCGCATCCTGCACCTGCTCGGCCGGCACCACCTCCACGTCCGCGGTGATGCCGTGCTGGGCAGCGAAGGCGAGCATTTCGCGGGTGTCCCGTACACCGCCCGAGCCCGAAGCAGTGATCCGGCGCCGGCCCCGCAGCAAGGCCATCGAGTCCACCTCGTACGTGGGCGGGATGCCGAGCATGCACAGCGTGCCGTCGAAGTCGAGGGTGAGCACGTAGGGAGTGAGGTCGTGCGGGGCGGAAGCGCTGTCGATGATCACGTCGAAAGCGTGCGCATGGGCAGCCATCTCCTCCGCGGAGGTGGACAGCACCACCTCGTCGGCGCCCAGGGCCAGAGCATCAGCCCGCTTCGACGCCGAGGTGGTGAACACCGCGACGTAAGCGCCCAGGGCCTTGGCGAACTTCACGGCCAGATGCCCCAGACCGCCCAGCCCCACGACGCCGACACGGGTGCCCGACGTAACCCCGAGCCGGCTGAGGGGCTGCCACACGGTGATACCAGCGCACATCAGGGGAGCTACCCCAGCGGGGTCCAGACCTTCAGGCAACGGGTAGACAAAACGGTCTCGCACCACCATTTCCTGCGAGTAGGCGCCGTAACGCGGGGTCCCGTCCTGCCGGTCCACGCCGCCGTAGGTCAAGGTGGGAAACTCCAGGCAGTACGTCTCTTCTTCATCCAGGCAGGCCGGGCATTTACCGCACGAGTCGACGATGTTGCCCACCGCAACCGGATCTCCGGGCCGGAAGGACGTCACCGTGGAGCCGACGGCGATCACCTCGCCGACGAATTCGTGCCCAGGAACCAGAGGGACGTCCGTGGCGTGGGCGATCGCGTCCAGGTCGCTGTGGCAGACCCCGCAGAAAGTGATGCGGACACGTACGTCGTCGGGGCGGAGGTCGCGGCGCTCGAACGTCCAGGGCTCAAGCTTGCCGCCAGGGGAGAGAACTGCGTAGCCGGTCGTCATGGCCACGACGTTAGAAACTGGAGTGCACTCCAGCGCAAGTGCTCAGTCGTCGAGGTCGTCGAGGTCCTCGGAGTCTTCGGATTTTCGCCGGCTGATGAAACTGGCGCCCAGGCAGCCGAGCACGGTGAGGATCACGCCGAGGGTGCCGGTGATGGACTCGATGCTGCTCTCCCACCCCCAGGTCCAGAGCGTTGCCCCGGTGGCCGCGACCAGGACGCAACCGGCGTAGGCGTTACGGCGGAGGATCGGCCAGTCCTTGGGATTGCGCACCAGTACCCAGGCAGCGTGCACTGCGAGTATCACGCTGAGCAGAGCGAGGACAGTGCTGATCATGGGGGCAATTCTCGGCCCCCGGGCGGAGGTATCTGCGCCCGGCACGCCTGAATGATGGACGTCGGTACGCGGTGAGATCCGATTGTCACCATGCTCCTGGGGCACGTTTCGGTGCGCCGTGAGCCTTTTGCCGCCGCGGGGCGCCATAGTGGCCGTTGATGTCCTCGGAGCAGATGGAGCCGGTGTGAGAATCGCGCTTTTCGCGGCCTCCTGCGTCGTTTTGGCGCTGGCCGGATGCGGCACAACGGCGCCGGCTCCGGCCGAGCCCGAGGCGACGGCTTCCCCGGTGCGCGGAGCGACCCAGGAAGTGCCGGACGACTGGCGCTGGGAAACGTACGGACGCGTGCAGCTGGCAGTGCCGGGTGAGTGGGGTTACGGCACCACCGAACGGCAGTGGTGCACCCGTTCCAAGAAGGAAAAGCCGTTCGTCGGACGTCCCGGCGCACTGACCATGGTCGGGTGCTCCGGCACCGGAGGGACGGAGGGACAGGCCGAGGACTTCTCGCTCAGCAAGGGCGGGCAGTTCGTCTGGTTCGGGGTGTCGGACCGCAACCGGACCAGTGCTTCAGAGCAGGAGCAACTGACGTCCTGGGTCACCACCGGCGACCGGATCACCTTCGAGATGGCGGGGGAGCGGGTCGCGATCCAGGCACCGCAAGCGTTGCGCGAGCAGATCCTGGACACCGTGCGCCTGACCGAGAACGACCAGAACGGCTGCCCGATCGAGGCCCCCTTCGCCGGTGACCCGGACTGGCGCCCGAGCGGGCCAGCGGTGACGGAACTGGGCAAGGTGAAGTCGGTTTCGGCCTGCCGGTACGGGGGTGCGCAGCTGGGTTCGTCGATCAAGGTGAAGGGCAAGAAGGCAGCCCGGGCGATCAAGGCGATCGCTGAGGCGCCCAAGGGCGGTGGACCGAAGACCCCGGCCGCGAACTGCATGCAGCCCGAGGACCTGGTGGCGATGGATCAGATCGTGCTGCTGGTCGAAGCGGACAAGCAGGGCACGATCGGCCTGCGCTGGGACGGTTGCCTGCACCGCGGCCTGGACGACGGCACCGCGGTGCGGCAGCTCACCCGCCCGGCGGTGCGGCCGTTCGTGACTGGGCCGAACCGGATCAGCGCCTGGACCGGTGGCGCGCGCCTGGCCCGGATCCACCAGCCCTGAACCGGTGATTCTGCCGGGTAGAGGGAGCCGAACCGCTGTCAGGTGCGTCCCAGCGGCATGACCACGACCAGAAGAATGACCTCCGCGCGGCTCGCGGTGATAGTACTGTCGCTGGCCGCCTGCAGCAGCGAGCCCGCGGCAGGTCAAACAGCAGATGTAGAAGCGGCGGACGTACGAACCCCAGACGCGACCACGGTCGTCCATGGCGACCCACCGCCGGAAGGCTGGCGCTGGGAGTCCTACCAGGATGTCCAGATCGCCGTTCCGCAGGACTGGGACTACGGCATCGTCGGACGTCCGTGGTGCCAGCGCGCGGACGATGAGAAGCCGTTTGTCGGACGCCCGGGCCCGGTTCGTGAAATAGCCTGCTCCGGTGCCGAAGACGCAGTTGAACCGGGCCAAAAGGTGAGCACCGGAGGCCAGTTCGTCTGGTTCGGCCTGCCCCCGGACTCTGCGCTGGACCTGGTACAGACCCCGAACGAGACGAACGTGATCAGCGACGGTCACGGCGGCAGCGACCGTGCCGTCGTGCAGGCCGGTACGGTCTCGATCGTGGTTCAGGCGCCGGCCGAGCTGCGCGCCCAGATCATCAGCACCGTCCGCCTCGCCGAGATCGACCACAACGGCTGCGCCGCGGTACCACCCTATGCCGGTCATCCGAAGTGGGGCCCGAGCGGTCCGGAAGTCACCGAATACACCGATATCAAGGGTATTTCAGCCTGCAGCTACGTCGACGCCGAACTCGTCGGCTCGCTACGCCTGAACCCCGAGCAGGCCACGGAGGCGATCGCAGCGATCGCCTCCGCGCCCGTCGGCGGGGGCCCGTTCAACCCCGCGGCCTTGTGCGTCCCGGTCGAGGACGAGTCCGACGACGTGGCCCAGTTGATCCTTCAGGTCGACGCCGCCGCGGCGGGCACCATCGTCCTGAGCTACGGCGGGTGCAGCAGCACCGGGCTGGACGACGGCACCGCTGTACGCACCCTGACCCGGGACTCGGTGCAACCCTTCATCCAAGGGCCCAACCGCGTCTACCATTGGGGCTCTTCGCTCCTGGACCCGATCTTCGCACCGGACGAATAGGTCTACTGGGCGCTCATCACCCGCTGGTACTTACCGCCGTCGCCGTCCTGCCCGCTCTGGTCCTCGCCCAGGTCGATCCGGACCGAGTGCACCAACCCGACCAGCGCATTGTCCAGCCGGGCGTACTCGGTGCTGACCGGCGTCCCCAGATCCACTCCGATGTTCAGGGTTTCGTCGAAGGAGAAGTAGTACGGGATCGTCGCCTCGATCCGGCCCTTGCCGTCCACCGCTCCGTTCACCGTGACCTCCACCGCACCGCCCAGCCCGGCCCCGATCCCGTCGTAGACGAAGTTCATCCGGATCTCGTGACGCCCGGTCGGCAGCGGGTTCTCGGTACGGACCTGGTAGCGCTGCAGGCCGAAGTAGTTGTAGTGGTAGGTCGGCCGGCCGTCGATCAGGTACAGGCTCCACCCACCGAAAGCGCCACCCTGAGCGATGATCACGCCGTTGGCGCCCTCCACCACCTCGATGTCGGCGGTGATCGAGTGCGAGCGGTTCTTCACGTTCGGTGTGGTCTCCTCGGTCAGCCGCCGCATCCCACCGTGGTAGGTGATCGAACGCCGCCCGGCCAGCAGGTCGATCCGGCCTGCCACCGTGGGGTTCTCGCGTTCGGTGACCCGGTCGTCCAGCGGGAACACCTGGTGCTTGGCCGCCTCGACCAGGAAGAGGTCCTGCAGCCTGCGCAGTTTCGCCGGGTGCTCGGCAGCCAGGTCGTTGGACTGGGTCCAGTCGGTGGTCAGGTCGTACAGCTCCCAGACGTCGTTCTCGAACCGGCGGTCCGGATCCGGGATCATCTGCCAGGGAATGCCGTGCCGGGTGACCGCCATCCAGCCCTCGTGATAGATGCCGCGGTTGCCGCACATCTCGAAGTACTGGGTGGTGCGCCGGTCCGGGGCCTCCTGGTCGGCGAAGCTGTAGCGCATCGAGGTGCCCTCGATCGGCTGCTGCTGCACCCCGTTGACCAAGGAGGGCGCCGGCACCCCGACGCAGTCGAGGATCGTCGGCAGCACATCGATGACGTGGTGGAACTGCGGGCGCACGCCACCGCCGCCGGTGATCCCGCCCGGCCAGTGGATGATCAGGCCGTCGCGGGTGCCGCCGAAGTGCGAGGCGACCTGCTTCGTCCACTGGTAGGGGGTGTTCAGCGCCACCGCCCAGCCGGCCGGGCCGATGGCGTAGCTGTCCGCGGTGCCGAGCTGGTCCAGCTCGGTGATGATCTGCTCCGGGTCGTCGGCGATGCCGTGGCCCAGGCGGTGCTCGTTCAGCGTGCCGTCGATCCCGCCCTCACCGGAGGCGCCGTTGTCGCCGAGCAGGTAGACGAAGATGGTGTTGTCCAGCTCGCCGAGCTCGTTCAGGGCCTCGACCAGCCGGCCGACCTGGGTGTCGGCGTGCTCGGTGAAACCGGCGAAGGTCTCCATGAACCGGGCCGAGACGGTGCGCTGGGTCTCGCTCAGCTCGTCCCAGTGCGGCAGGCCCTCGGCCCAGGGGGCCAGGGCGGCGTCGCGCGGGATCACCCCCAGCTCCTTCTGCCGCTGCAGGATCCGCTCGCGCTCGGCGTCCCAGCCGGCGTCGAATCGTCCTTTGTACTTCTCCTGCCACTCGGGCGCCACGTGCAGCGGGGCGTGCGAGGCACCCATGGCGAGGTAGGTGAAGAACGGACGGTTCGGGGTCAGGGAACGCTGGGTGCGGATCCAGTCGATGCTCTGATCGACCAGGTCCTCGGACAGGTGGTAGCCGTCCTCCGGGCGCCGGGTGGGCTCGAACGGCGTGGTGCCCCGGTACAGCTGCGGGTACCAGTGGTTCATCTCGGCGCCCATGAAACCGTAGAAGGTGTCGAAGCCCTCGCCGGTGGGCCAGCGGTCGAACGGGCCAACCGCGCTGATCTCGCGCGGTGGGGTCTGGTGCCACTTGCCGAAGGCGGCCGTGCTGTAGCCGTTGCCCTGCAGGATCTGGGCCAGGGTGGCGGCGCTGGCCGGGCGGAAGCCGCTGTAGCCGGGGGCGGCGGTGGCCATCTCGGTGGTGCCGCCCATCCCGACCGAATGGCAGTTGCGCCCGGTCATCAGGGACTGGCGGGTGGGGGAGCACAGCGCGTTGACGTGAAACCGGTTGTACCGCAGACCCCCTCCGGCCAGCCGTTCGGCCGTCGGCATGCGGCACGGGCCGCCGAAGGCGCTGGAGGAGCCGAAGCCCAGGTCGTCCAGGACCACGACGACCACGTTCGGGGCCTGCTCGGGTGGGGGGATCGGCCCGATCGCCGTGAACGGCTGGGTCTGGTCGTGGATGCCGACCGCGGTGACCACGTTCTGCTTGCGCTCAGGTGCCGGTAGTACGTATCGCCCGGCTTCGAAATCCGCCATGGCCCCTTCCGTCGTTACGCGGCGGTATCCGCCGCCGGAGCTGCTACGAGCCGAGTAGCCCCACGAGTCAACGTTTCTCAGGCTGGCACGGCCAGGCCCGTCCGCACAATGTACGGCAAGCGGGTGAAGTAGCTGTCTTCGACATGGATGGTAGAGATTATTCCTATGAGTGACGGCCCCGGCCCACCGTCGGCTGCGTGAGGGGCGGTGATAACAGGCTGAGAGTCGGTGGCCGCCAAACGCTTCTGTGGGCCGGAAGGCAGCTGCCCTCCGGCCCACGTCCGCTCAGGAGGTCACGGTCTCCGGCACGTTCCGGCGGGCCGGGACGGTGGTGGTGGTCCGGATGATCCGCGCCCCGGTCAGGGTCGGGCGGGCCAGCAGGAACAGCACGAACGCGATCCCGGCGAGCGCGGCCCCGATCAGGTAGGTCTCGCGGTAGCCGAAGGTCTGGGCGGCGCCGATGATCGGCCCGGCCATCATCGCGCCGATCGGCCCGGCGCTGGTGAACAGGGTGGAGGCGTGCCCGGGGCGGGTGGGCACCATGTCCTGCACGTAGCTGATCCCCAGGCCGTGCAGCAGGGCGATGGCCGAGGCGTTGACCAGCTGCATCGCGGCGATCTGCCAGGTCTCGGACGCGCCCGCCACCGCCAGCGCGTAGATCAGGCTCAGCAGCGGCCCGGCCAGGATCAGGGTGCGCAGCCGGTACCGGGCGGCGAGCATCCCGAAGCCCAGCATCAGCGGGATCTCCAGCGCGGCGCACAGACCTAGGATCAGGCCCGCGTCACCCAGGCCGCCTTGCACCTCATCACGCAGGAACAGGGGCAGCGCCTGCAGCGACAGGTTCCCGGTGCACTGCAGCAGCACGAAGGCGGCGATGGTCAGGATCACCACCCGACGCGTCTCGTCCTGGCCCGGGGTGGTCTGCACCGCCGCTTCGCCGGGTTCGGCATCGGGCTGGATCGCGGCCGGGGTGTGCGCGGGGATCATCCGCCAGGCCACCACGGCGGCGATCACGTACATGGCGGTGGCGAAGCCGTAGACCGCGACGAAGTCGCCGAGGCTGAGCAGCACCGTGGCCAGGAACGGGCCGCCCACCCAGGACAGCGACAGGATCGTGCGCAGGGTGGTCATCGTCATCACCGCGTTGGGCGAGCCCTGCAGGCTGACCCGGGCGTGCGCGAAGACCTGCGGCACCAGGGCACTGGCGGCGGCCGTCGCGGTGACGGTCAGCGCCAGGAGGATCCAGTAGTCCCGGATCGAGGCGGTGAGCAGGGTGCCCACGGCGCCGATCACGGCAGTGGCGATGATCAGGCCGCGCCGCGAGGGCAGCCGGTCCGACCACTGGCCCATCGTCATCGAGACCACGACGGACGACAGCGGCGCGGCGATCAGGAAGATCGTCACCTGCAGCGGGCTCGCGTGGACCGCATCGGTGAGGAAGAGAGTAAGGAAGGGAACGGCCATTGCACTGGCCAGGCCGACACAAAGGAAAACCAGCGCCAGCGGGACATGCCGGCGGAGCGGGGCGAACACACAGACCTCAAGACTGAAAACCGGGATGAGCAGATGCGCGGTGCCGGCCGCCCTGCAGGCACCTCGGATAACAACGGCTCGTCGCCGGGCAGTGTTACACCAATCCGTGCATTAATTTTGGCGCAGGGAGCCCTCCGGTCGCCAATCCGCTGGCCAGGGCCCTGGAGCGCGGAAACGGCAGACGGGCCCGGCGCCGATGCGCCGGGCCCGCCGTGTTCACGCGGTCACAGGCCGCCGTAGTGCCGGCCGTAGTAGGTGCCGATCTCGTCGCGGTGCGACGTGTCGGTCCAGTCGGCCGTGCCCCGGTCGAACTCGGGGGAGCTCTTGATCTGCTCCTTGGTCAGGTCGACGAACACGTCGCCGGCCTCGACGTCGGCCGAGCGGATCACCGCGGCCGGCAGCAGGACCTTCTTGCCGAAGATCCACGGGCCGGTGTCCACCACGAAGTAGCTGCTCGCGGTCTCGTAGGTGGCCCGGTCGACCTTGCCGATGTGCCCGTCGGTGGCCTGCACCTTCAGGCCGGTCAGATCGAGCCGGCCCTCGGCCGGGGCGTCACTGCCCAGGCCGGTGCCGTTGCGGTAGTTCCACGGGTCCCAGTTGCTGTCGGTGCTCACGTGCGAACGCCTCCTCAGCGACAGATGGACGGGGCGTCTCCGGCCGGAAACATCCCGGTCTTTCCGGTAACGCCCAGTTCATCGGAAGCTGATCAGCCCGCAACGTGAGGTGGCCCCTTCACAACGGGGTGTGGAACTCCCGGAACTCCCCGCGGGTGGCGTGCAGGCCCCAGATCCGCTCGGCGATGGCGGTGGGGTTGGTCACCGGGTCGTCCACCGAGATCCCGCCGGGCACGATCAGCTGCCGCACGTAGATGCTCTCGCGGGCCAGGGCCTCGTGCAGGGTCTGGGTGTAGGCGCTCTCGGCTGCGAAAGCGACTGAGGTGCCGGCGAAATCGGTACGCGGCCGGACCGCGGTACCGCCGTTGACGAAGATCAGCGTGCCCCGGCCCAGGGCCCGCATGCCGCCGAGCACCGCGTGCACGGCCGTGCTGGCGCCGAGCACCGAGAAGCTCAGGGCGGCGTGCAGATCCTCGGCGGTGGTCTCCAGCACCGGCTTCAGGTAGCGGCGATCCACGCTGGGGCTGTACTGCAGCACCGCGATCGGGCCGAGTTCGGCTGCGGCGGCGTTCAGGGCGGTGTTCAGCGAGGCCGGCTCGAGCACGTCGGCGGCGTAACCGCGCGCGGTGACGCCCTCTTCGCCCAGTTCGGCGGCCAGAGCGTCGAGCTTGGCCTGGTTGCGCGAGATCAGGGCCACGTCGAAGCCCTCGGCGCCGAACCGGCGGGCGACTGCGGCGCCGACGCCCGGGCCGGCGCCGACGATGGCAAGTGTTGTCATGCCGGTGATCCTAAAGGGATCTTAGTTGCGGGCGATGATCTCCTGGGCCACCTCCAGCGCCCGGTCGATCGGCACGGCGAAACCGATACCGATGTTCCCGGCCGAGGCCGAGGTGGTGGCGATCGCGGTGTTCACCCCGACCACCCGGCCGGCCAGATCGACCAGCGGGCCGCCGGAATTGCCGGGATTGATCGAGGCGTCGGTCTGCACCATCGGCCGCGAGGCCCCGCCGATCCGGGAGGTCCGGTCCACCGCGCTGACGATTCCGGAGGTGACCGTGCCGGACAGGCCCAGCGGCGAGCCCACCGCGATCACCTGCTGGCCGATCCGCAGCGAGTTGCTGCTGCCGATCCGGGCCGCCTCCGGGCCCGAGCCGTCGATCCGCAGCACGGCGATGTCCTCGTCCGCATCCCCACCCACCACCGTGGCGCCGGTCAGCCGTCCGTCGGCCAGTTGCAGACGCACCCGCGAGGAACGTTCCACCACATGGTGATTCGTGATCACGTGACCTCGGTCGTCCAGGACGAAGCCCGAGCCGGTGCCGCGGCCGGCCCGGACCTGCACCACGCTGGGCATGATCTCGGCGGCCGCGGTCTCGGTGCCGGCCTGGCCTCCGAGCGGGGCCGGCTCCGCGTCCTCCTGGATGATCGTCGGGACGGTGGTTTCGGTGGTGGCCCAGGCGATCACGCCGCCGGTGGTGCCGCCGGCGAGAACGGCGGCGAGGAGCAGCGGGGCCATCTTCGCGGTCCGGGCGGGGGTTGCAGGGTTTTCAATGACAGACGCCGGAACTGTCGGCTTTTCGGTCGGTTCCGGCTCAGCGGCCACCGGTTCGCGGAACCTGCCCGCCACGAAGTCCGGTCCCCGCGGGGTGCCAAGGCCTGCCCAGGGCTGATTCATGATCGCCTTTCCTGAGGATCGGATGTGCTCAGACGAGCCGGGCGAACCAGCGCAGCGAGAGCGCGGCCGCGATCAACGTGCAGAGGAAGGCGGCCGCCGCGAAGTACGGGGCCAGCTCCCGGGGTTCGGAGATCCAGCCGATCGAGGAACCGATGTCCTCGTACACCTCGCGCAACTCGTCGCTGCTCTCGGCCTCGTAGGCGGTTCCCCCGGTGGCTTCGGCCAGGGCGGCCAGCGCGGCGGCATCGACCGGCACGCGGATCCCCGGCCCGTTACCGTTCTCGATCACGCCGTCTGGAGTGCCGTACGCAATCGTCGAAACCGGTACCCCAGCGGCACTTGCCGCCGACGCGGCCTCCTCGGGCGAGCGTCCGGTGGTGTTCGTGCCGTCCGAGAGCAGCACGATCCGGGCCGGTACCTGCAGTTCCTCGGTCGCCCGGACCTGGTCGAGCGAGGTGAACACGCCCTCGCCGATCGCCGTCATCGGTTCGAGGCTCAGCCGCGACAAGGCGTCCTTCACCGCCTGGCGGTCGTTCGTCGGGGCGGCCAGCACCTGCGCATCCCCGGCGAAACCGACCAGACCCACGCGAAATGCCTCCGGAAGCTCGTCCACGAAAGAACTTCCGGCCGCAATTGCTGCCTCCAGCCGGCTCGGGTCCACGTCAGTGGCCCGCATCGAGATGGACTGGTCCACGGCGATCATCACGGTGGCCTGCTCGCGTGGCACCCGGATGTCGGCTTCGGGCCGGGCCGCGGCCAGCACCAGAAACGACAAGGACAGCAGACCGAGGCCGCTGGTGAGATGCCTGCGCCAGCCGGGCCTTTCCGGAACCACCTGGTCCAGCAGGGGAAGCGAGGCGAACCGGACGGCGAACCGGTCGCGGCGGCGGCGCAGGAGCACGGCCGCGACCGTCAGCCCGGCCAGCGGGATCAGGAGCAGCAGGAACCAGGGAGAGAGGAAGGTCATCGACGTACCCTTCGCCGGTTCAGCCTTCGGTGCCGGACGGCGTGCAGCAGATCGGCCAGCCAGTCCCGGTCGGTGCGCAGTTGCAGGTGCCCGGCCCCGCTGTATCGCACTGCGTCGGCCACGGCGGCGCGATGGGCGGCCGCAGCCTGGGCATAGCGTTCCCGCAGGGCTCGATCGCCGGTGAAGACGTCTCGGCGTCGCCCGGTTTCGGGATCCTGCAGCACCACGTGCCCCACGTCGGGCAGTTCCAGTTCCCGCGGGTCGAGCACCTCCAGGATCAGCACCTCGTGCCGGGAAGCCAGACGGCGCAGCGGCTTTTCCCATTCGAAGGGCCGGCTGAAACGCCCGTCCGGCGCGAGCAGGTCACTGACCACCACGCACACGCCCGGTCGGTTCGCCCGCCGGCCGAGCGCATCGATCATCTCGCCCAGATGGGCCGGCGGCGCACCCCGGCGCTCGGTTGCCTCAGGCTGCGTGATCGAGCGCATCAGCCGCCGGGCCGCCACGCGGGCTGCGGTCGGACGGGTCCACACCGGCCCCTGCGACGAGAAGGCCAGGATTCCCATCCGGTTGCCGGGCTGGTCGGCGATCAGGCCCACGGCGGCCGCCAGCTGCGTTGCCAATTCTGACTTCTCGGCCTGGGCGGTGCCGAACGACATGCTCGCCGTGCGGTCCAGCAGCAGCCAGGTGTCCAGGGCGTGCTCGGCGCGGGTCCGCCAGACCTGGGGTTCGACCGAGCGTGCGGTGGCGTTCCAGTCGATCCGCCGGATGTCGTCGCCGGGCTGGTAGCGGGTCAGCTCCTCGGTCTCGCTGCCCGGCCCCAGCCGCAGGCCGTGATGCTCCCCGGCCAGCGGCGAGTCGATCCGGCGCTGCACCGTCAGGTCCAGCCGCCGGAACGCCCCGAAGGCGCTCACGCCACCTCCTGCTGCAGCGGTGCTACCTCCGGCACCGGCTGAGTGGCCAGGATCTGCGCGATCACGTCGCGGGGCAGCACCCCGTCGGCCAGCGCGTCGAAGGTCAGCACCAGCCGGTGGGCGAGCACGTCCTGAGCCAGATCACCGATGTCCGAGGGCAGCACGTAGTCCCGACCACGCAGCAGGGCCAGCGCCCGGGCCGCGGCCACCAGGCCGAGGGTGCCGCGTGGGCTCACCCCGTGCTCCAGCACCCCCTGCAGGCCGGGCATGCCGTACTCGGCCGGGCGCCGCGTGGTCATGGTCAGCCGCACCGCCCACTGGGCCAGTGCGTGGTGCACGAACACGTCGTCGGCGGCGCTCTGCAGGGTCAGCAACTGCTCCAGCGACAGCACCGCCCGGGCCTGCGGCGGGCGCACACTCATCCGCTGCAGGATGTTCAGCTCCTCCAGTTCGTCGGGGTGCGGCACGTCCACCTTCAGCAGGAACCGGTCACGCTGGGCCTCGGGCAACTCGTACACGCCCTCGGTCTCGATCGGGTTCTGGGTGGCCAGCACCAGGAACGGCGATGGCAGCGGGTACGTCACCCCGCCGATGCTGACCTGGCGTTCGGCCATCGCCTCGAGCAGCGCTGACTGCACCTTGGCGGGCGCCCGGTTGATCTCGTCGGCCAGCACCAGGTTGGCGAACACCGGGCCGAGCTCGGTGTCGAAGGTCTCGGTCGAGGGCCGCCAGACCCGGGTGCCGACGATGTCGCCGGGCATCAGGTCCGGGGTGAACTGCAGCCGGTGGAACGTGCCGCCGACCACCTGCGCCAGGGTGCGCACGGCGAGGGTCTTGGCCACCCCGGGCACCCCCTCGAGCAGCACGTGCCCCCGGGCCAGCAGCCCCACGGCCATCCGCTCGACCATCCGGTCCTGCCCGACCACCACCTTCTTCACCTCGAACAGGGCCTGCTCGAGCAGCGGGCCGGGCTGGGAGAGGCTCACAGCTGGGCCTTACCGGTAGTGAGGACCGCCTGACCGGCGCCCTTCTCCGGGCACTCGGCCACCGCGTCCGTTGCCGGGTTCGGCTCCTCGATCACCATGTAGCCGCTCTCGACCGGCGCCGGCGAGCCGTCGGGGTAGGCGAAGGCCAGCCCGGCACCCCCGGCGGTGAGCGCCGCGGTGACGGCCGTGACCAGCACGATCCTTCGGGTCCTGAGCTGCAGCACAAGCATCTCCATCGGTTGTCGGGAACTGCCCGGACCACCCGGGCCGCGGATGCGGCTCCGCGGAGGGACGGCCCGGGTGGCACCGGATCGGGCCTGGACAGCGGCCCGGGCGACCCGGTGACTGCACCCCATCAAGCCGGGGCGAAAACCCCGGTAAGCCGCGACGAAAGCGGACCGAAAGCGAGGTCGCGGCCCGGCTTGCGCGAAAGTTAGATTGGCCAGGTGAGACTGCTGATCGTGGAGGACGAGGCCGGCCTGGCCGGGGCTCTGCGGATCGGCCTGGAACGCGAGGGCTACGCCGTCGACCTGGCCGGCTCGTGCGCCCAGGCTCGCGAGAAGCTCTCGGTCTGGGCCTACGACGTGCTGCTGCTCGACATCAACCTGCCCGACGGCGACGGTTTCACCCTGGCCGACGAGATCCGGGCCGGCCGCGCCGAATCCGTCTCCGGCCCGGACATGCGGATCCTGATGCTCACCGCCCGCAGCCGCCTGCCCGACCGGGTCCGCGGCCTGGACGCGGGCGCCGACGACTACCTGGTCAAGCCCTTCGCCCTGGCCGAGCTCAGCGCCCGGCTGCGGGCCATCCTGCGCCGCGAGGTCCGGGCCGCCTCCAGCTCGGTGATCGAGGTGGCCGACGTCACCCTGGACACCGCCCGCCAGCTGGTCCACCGGGCCGGGCGCGAACTCTCGCTCACCCGCAAGGAATTCGCCCTCCTGCGCTACCTGATGAGCAAGCCCGGGCACCTGGTCCCGGCCGAGGAGCTGCTGGAACACGTCTGGGACGAGAACGCCGACCCGTTCACCCAGACCGTCCGGGTCACCGTCGGCACGCTGCGCCGCAAGCTCTCCGGCGAAGGCGAGACCCAGCTGCTGGAGACGGTTGTGGGCCGCGGCTACCGGCTGCGTGAATCATGAGCGAGTCATGAGGATCCCGGCCTGGGCCCGCACCGTCCGCGCCCGCCTGACCCTGCTCACCTCGGCCCTGCTGGTCGCCGCCACCGGCCTCATCCTGCTGGCCGTCTACCTGGTGCTGTCCTCCCAGATCGAGGCCGAGCCGCTGGACCCGGTCACCGTGCAGAAGTACTGGAAGAGCGCCGACGGAGAGTTCCACCCCAAGCCCGGCGCCCGCTTCCAGGCCGCCGACCTGGCCAGCGTGCAGCGTGCGGTGAACTACAACACCCTGGAACGGCTGCGCGCCTTCTCGCTGCTCGCGCTCGCCGTGATGTTCCTGCTCAGCCTGGTGATCGGCTGGTTCGTGGCGGGCCGGATGCTGCGTCCGGTGGGGCGGATCACGGCCACCACCCGGGAGATCGGCGCCACCGACCTGACCCGGCGGATCGGTGCTCAGGGGCCGCACGACGAGCTGCGCGAGCTGGCCGACACCATCGACGCCATGCTGGGACGTCTGGACGCGGCCTTCCGGGCGGAGCGGGATTTCGTCGAGGACGTCTCGCACGAGTTGCGCAACCCGGTCGCTGTCATCCGCGCCAACGTCGAAGCCGTCCTGGCCGATGAGAGCTCTACCCCCGAGCAGCGCCAGGAGGCCACCACCGTGGTCACCCGCGCCACCGACCGCATGGCCCGTCTGCTCGAAGACCTCCTGGCCACCGCCCGCCGCCGCTCTGGCGCCTTCGAAGACGTAGACGTCGACCTGGCCGCCGTAGCCGCCGACGCCGTCGACGAACATCGCGTCCTGGCCACCGAACGTTCGTTGGTACTGCGCGAGCGCCTCGTCCCCGGCCCCACCGCCTACGGGGAACCCGGCATGCTCAACCGCGCCGTGGGCAATCTGCTCTCCAACGCCATCCGTCACGCCCCCGGCGGCTCGGTCGTCACCACCGCCGCCGGAAGCCAGGGCGGCTGGGCCTGGATCGCCGTCCGCGACGAAGGCCCAGGCATCCCCGAATCCGAGCAGGAACGCGTGTTCGACCGCTTCGTGCGCGGCGCCAACGGCACCGGCCACGTGGGCACCGGGCTGGGCCTGTCGATCGCGCGCCAGGTGGTGGAGAGCCACGGCGGCCGGCTGGTGGTGTTCAGTGAGCTCGGGGTGGGCAGCACCTTCGTGATCTGGCTGCCGGACCGGGCGGTGGCCCGGCTCGACGACAGCCGGGCCCTCGAACCTCCGGGCCAGGATCCGTTGGGCGCCCGGGGGTGAGCCGCGAACGCTGACGGCCTGGGACTGATCAGCGGTGCAGGTCGCGCAGCACTCGGTAGAAGTTGGCCTTGCCCTCGAAGCCGATGCCCGGGAGATCGTTCAGCTTGACCCGGCTTCCGGACACCACGGTGTCATCGGCGAAGCCGCCGGTGGGCTGGAACTCGCCGGGGTAGGACTCGTTGCCGCCGAGCTTGAGGGCGGCGGCGATGTGTAGCGAGAACTGGTGCCCGCCGTGGGGGATGCAGCGGCGGGAGGACCAGCCGTGCTGCTTGAGCATGTCCTGGATCCGGCAGTACTCGACCAGGCCGTAGCTCAGCGCCGGGTCGAACTGGAGGTAGTCGCGGTCGGGGCGCAGGCCGCCGTACCGGATCAGGTTGCGGGCGTCCGGCAGCGAGAACAGGTTCTCGCCGGTGGCGATGGGATTGCGGTAGTGCTCGGCCAGCGTGGCGTTCAGGCCGTAATCCAGCGGGTCGCCCACCTCTTCGTACCAGAACAGGTTGTACGGGTCGAGGGCCCGGCCGTACTCCAGAGCGGTGGGCAGATCGAACCGGCCGTTCACGTCCACGGCCAGACGTGAGCCGTCACCGTCCAGCACCTCGATCACGGCCTCGATCCGGCGCAGGTCCTCGGCCGGCGACGCCCCACCGATCTTCATCTTGACCACCTCGTAGCCTGCGTCGAGGAAGGCCTTCATCTCGTCCTGCAACTGCTGCAAGGTCTTGCCGGGCGCGTAGTAACCCCCGGCGGCGTATACAAACACCGAGTCCTCGGGGGAACCGTCGCCGTAGTGATCGGAGATCCAGCGGTACAGCGGCACTCCCGCGATCTTGGCGGCCAGGTCGTGCAGCGCCATGTCGACCACACCGACCGCTACCGAGCGCTCGCCGTGGCCCCCGGGCTTCTCGTTCCGCATCATCACGTCCCACGCCTTGCCGGGCGAGAGCATGTGGTTGGCGTCGAGCAGGCTCTC
Organism: Kineosporia babensis; assembly: GCF_021129305.1. Classification (GTDB taxonomy): domain Bacteria; phylum Actinomycetota; class Actinomycetes; order Actinomycetales; family Kineosporiaceae; genus Kineosporia; species Kineosporia babensis. The sequence continues at coordinate 54,205 of NZ_JAJOMB010000026.1, forward strand.
GGGCGGGGCATCGAGCAGGCGCGGCAGGATGCGCCGGCGCAGGATCTCCCCGGCCGAGTACCGGCCGTTGGAGTTGAAGCCGTAGCCGACCAGCGGCCGGCCTTCCACGATGACGTCGCTGACCAGGGCCAGGACCGAGCAGTCCATCGTGGAGAAGTCGATGAAGGCGTTGCTCATCGGCGAACTGATCGGGATGACGCCCTCGTGCGCGGACACGATCCTCATGCGCTGACTCCTTCCCAGCGACGGCTCTCCTGGGCTGTGTGAGCACCGGCTGGCCGATGGTCTTCTCGCATCTTGTTTCTTATAAGATTGGGCACGACGGTCACGGTAGGCGAGCTGGGCGCAGCTTGGCAATCGGTTCTTATAAGAAGTGGGATGCTGGGGGCATGGCCACGTTCACGTTCTCCAGCAAGGCGGACGTGGCGTATGCCCAGATCCGTGAACAGATCCTGAGCGGGCGGCTGGGGGCGGGCTCCAAGCTCGACCAGTACGAGCTGGCGGCCTCGATGGGGATGAGCATCACCCCGTTGCGTGAGGCCGTTCGCAGGCTGAGCGGTGAGGGCCTGGTGCTGCTGGACAACCATCGCAACGCCAAGGTCGCGCAGATGGACGAGGCCGAGGCCCGTCAGTTGTTCGAGGCCCGCCTGGCGCTGGAGCCAGCGGCGCTGGCCCTGGCTGCGCAGCGTCGCACCGAGGGCGACATCGAGCGGATGAACGCGGCACTGGAGAAGCTGCTGCCGGTGACGCGTGAGCAGGGGGAGCCGGCCCTGGTGGTGCACCGTGAGCTGCACGAGGCTCTGTACACCGCCTCGCACAACCCGGTGATGACGAAGATGCTGAACGATCTGTGGGACCGGTCGGACCGGTATCGCCGGGTGGGCCTGGCCCTGCCGCCCGGGGGAGAGCCTCGACTGCAGGACTTCGAGGAGCATCAGCGGCTGGTCGAGCTGGTCGTCCAGGGCGAGGCCGAAGCCGCGGAAAGACTGATGGCCGAGCACATCGCCAACAGCCTGACCGCGGCCGCGCTCGCCGACTACCAAGAACAACCCTGAGCGGTCAGGAGGAAGCCCGAGCGGCCCGCCACTTCGCCAGGTTCCAGGCGTACCAAGGGTTCTCCGGGGAAGGTGACAGCGCCAGCTCGGAGCGCACCGGCTCGGGCAGTTTCATCAGGGCCGGTACCGCGTCGTCGGAGAGCAGGGACAGGTACTCGACGTCGATCTTGCCGGTCTGCTCGTAGCGCTCCACATTGGCGGCGGCCACCACCGCGTCCGGCCCGGCCAGCGCGATCGCCAGCAGCCCCACGCCCGCCGATCCGGCGGCCAGGCGGGGCAAGAGATCCGTCCGGCGCAGCAGCCAGGCCACGCCCACGGCGATCAGGAGCACTCCCACCCACAGCTCGAAGGCGATGGCGTTGAGCCGGGCGACCGTCCAGCCGGCCTCCGCCTGGTACAGCCAAACCCGTCGCAACGCAGAGAATCCGAGGAGCAACGTCAGCGCCAGCAAGGTTCCGGCCGCGCCACCGAGGAAGTGCCGGTGCTGCCCGCCGGCAGCCCGGCCGGCCCAGCCGATCAGCAGCAGGACCAGCACGGTGACCACGATCAGCTGGCCGAAACCTTCGCGGGCCCGGTCGGAATGGTTCGATCCGGCTTCGGCCGCGCCGAACAGCTGAGCGGCATCCACCGCCAGGAAGGCGCCGATGGTCAAGGCCACCAGAACCAGCGGCGTCATCCACTCGGCCGGGTGGGCCGGCCGGGCTACCGGCGTGCCTTCGGACAACCGCGCCGACGCAGCAAAACTTAGCCCCAGAACTATGAAAAGCACAAAGCCGAAAGTCATCACCCGGGCAACCACAACGTCCGTCCGGATCGGGCCCTCGAGGACGAACCAGCCACCGACACTGGAGAGCACCCCCGCGAACTTCTCGTCGGCACTGGCCAGCAAACCTCCGATGACGACCGTGCAGACCACCCCGACCGTGAGCCCGATCAGCGCAGATTCCGGGGCCTGGACCGGAAGCCGGCGAGGTCGATGCCGCCGAACGGTCCGGCCGGCCCAGCCGACCGAGCGAAAACCGGCCTCCGTGAACAAGATGCCGGTAGCCAGCACGGCCTTCCAACGACGTCCACCCACCGCGGCCATCGCCCCGAGCATCCCGGCCGCCAGCAGACAGCCGAACGCCAGCCACTCGCTCGCCCGCACCACCGAAACACCGCTCAGCAGAACCGCAACGGTGACGAGCACGGCCGAAGAAGCAGTAAAAGGCCGGGTCCGGGCCGCGAACAGCACACTCGCGGTCACCGCCAGCGCCACCACGAAGACGTTGATCCCGAACCGGGCGTCCGGCAGGACCACAGCCGCCAGCAACGCCGAACCAACCGCCCCCAGCAGCAGCCGCAATCGCGGCGGGGCCGGCGACTGCCAGGTCGCGGTCAGCGGTACCGAGATGGCCGGCAGCCCGCGGACAGGAGAAATCGGAAGGTCGGACGCTTCGCTCATGGGAGCGAACGTAGAACCCCGATCAGCAGCATCCGGTGATCAAGATCTGGAGATCCTGTGAAGGTCCTGATCAGCGCCCGGGATCTCGACCCGGATCCGGCATCCGCCGCCGTCGGCCGGCACCACGGCGATCGTGCCGCCGTGCAGGAGGACCGCCCATCGGGCGATCGCCAGGCCAAGGCCGGTACCGCCGTCCAAACGTGGTTCCCCCGCGGTCGGGCCGGCGCCGGAGCGAAATCGATCGAAGACGCTCTGCCAGGCTTCCGGGGGAATGCCCGGGCCGTCGTCGGTCACTTCCAGAACCAGACCAACGGACGGGGTACGCGCCTGCGCGCATACGGTCACGTTTCCGCCGTCCCCGGCATGCCGGGCCGCGTTGTCCAGCAGATTGTTCACCACCTGGGCCAGCCGTCGGGGGTCAACGTGGGCGGTCAGATCAGGGGGTACATCGACGGTGATGGCCGCACCCGGCCGTACGGTCGCGATCTCGGCCACCACCGGATCGATCACCGAACGCACCGTGACGAGCTGCCGGTTCAGCTTCTGCGCCCCGCCGTCAGCACTGGCCAGGCTCAGGAAGTCGGTGAGCAGCCCGCCCAGCCGCTCTACCTGCGCCAGCACCTCGTTGAGGGCCTCCCCATCAGCCGGACGGACTCCGTCCACAAGATTCTCGACCTGAGCCCGTAAAGCGGCGACCGGAGTGCGCAACTCGTGCCCGACGTCCGCAAGCAGTTGCCGCCGTTGCTGATCCGCGGCCGCCAGCTCCTGGGCCATCGCCGTGAAAGCCCGCGCCAGCTCGCCCACCTCGTCCCGGCTGTTGGTCTGCACCGCAGGAACCGGCCTACCCGCAGCCAGCTCCCGGACGGCGGCCGTCATCTGCCGCAGGGGAAGCGTCATGCCGTGCCCCACGATCTGGCTGACCACGAGAACGATCAGCGCCGCCGCCAGCATCCCGTAGCGGATCCGCCAGCCCAGCAGCACCACGGCGTAGTAAGTCACCCCGGCGGTCAGCACCAGATTCAGCCCCACCAGGAGGGCGAACTTCATCTTGATCGAGGGCACCGGGTCCAGCGGGCGCCAGCGGTCCCAGCGCGCAGCCAGCCAGTTCATCCGAGCACCAAGGCGTAGCCGACCCCCTGCACGGTCCGGATCCGCTCCGCGCCGAGCTTGCGCCGCAGGGCCTTCACGTGACTGTCCGCCGCCCGCGAACCCCTGGCCTCCGGCCAGTCCGTGACCTCAGCCAGCAGTTGCTCCCGGGGGACCACATTCCCCGGCCGCCGGGCCAGGGTGTGAAGGAGATCGAACTCGGTACGGGTCAGGTGCACCTCGTGCCCGTCCAGTTCCACCCGACGCGCGCCGACGTCCATAGTCAGCCCGTTACCGAGATCCAGAGCCGCGCTGAGACGCAACCGAGCCAGCTCCTCGGCCCGTTCTACCCGACGCAGCAGCGCGCGTACGCGGGCGACCAACTCGCGGGGGCTGAACGGCTTGGTCAGGTAGTCGTCGGCCCCTACCCCCAGCCCGATCAGCCGGTCGGTCTCGTCGGCCCGCGCGGTCAGCATGAGCACCGGCACCGGCCGCACCGCCTGTACCTGACGGCACACCTCCAGGCCGTCCAGCCCGGGCAGCATGACATCCAGAACCAGCAGGTCGATGCCGTCGTGGAAGGCCGCCACGGCCGCCCGGCCGTCATGCACGACCTCGACCGCGAAGCCCTCCTTCTCCAGCCGCCGGGCGACCGCGTCGGCGATCACCCGGTCGTCCTCCACCACAAGAACTCGCACGGTGGAAAGTTACGACACTCCCCACCGCTGGTGCAGGTGCCACAGATCGCTGAGCTGCTGCAGTTGCCGGGTGTGCAGCTCGACCGCAGGCCCGCCGGCATCGAAGCGCCCGTACAGGTAGGGGAAGGACGGCGGGCCGCTGGCCTGTACCTGCCGGAGAACGGCCTTCTCCGGCACGGACCCCAGGCCGAGCCGGCCGGCGGTGACCGGAGCGTGGCGACGCAGTTCCCGGTTGAGGGTCTGGACCTGGGTCAGCTCGAGCGTGACGGTGGTCCCGGACATCGAATGGTGGATCATGAGCGCCTCCTGCTGCCTCAGCCTTCCAACTTCTCGGCCGGGCCGCCCAGGGGCAAAGGTCCCGCGCCGAAAGACCGCTCGAACAGGGGGCCTTGGCCTCTGCTGGGCGCAAGGCGTCAGACGGACGATAAGGGCATGGAAACGCTGCAGACCATCGAACAGGCCGCTTGGCGCGGATTTGCCGGGCGGCAGTGGCAGGACCACATCGACGTCAGTGCCTTCCTGAAGGCCAACGTCACGCCCTACTCGGGCGACGAGTCGTTCCTGGCCGGGGCAACCCCTCGTACGGAGGCGATTCAGCAGCAGATCAGCGACCTGGCCAAGGTCGAGCGCGAGCGCGGGATCCTGGACGCGGACACGAAGATCGTCTCCGGGATCACCAGCCACGCCCCTGGCTACATCGACAAGGACGCCGAGCTGATCGTCGGGCTGCAGACCGATGCTCCGCTCAAGCGCGCGATCATGCCCCGCGGCGGGCTGCGGATGGTCGAGAACGGCCTGCGCGCCTACGGATACGAGCTCGACCCGACGGTGAAGGAGATCTTCACCAAGTACCGCAAGACCCACAACGAGGGTGTTTTCGACGCCTACACCCCGCAGATCCTGGCCGCCCGCAAGGCCGCGATCATCACCGGCCTGCCCGACGCCTACGGCCGGGGCCGGATCATCGGGGACTACCGGCGGGTGGCGCTGTACGGCGTGGCCGCGCTGATCGAGGCCAAGCAGCGGGAGAAGGCGGGCCTGGCCCAGGCCGGTACCGGTGAGGACGTGATCCGCGACCGCGAAGAGTTGTCCGAGCAGATCCGCGCGCTGCGTGAACTCCTGGAGATGGCCGCCGGTTACGGGTACGACCTGAGCCGGCCGGCCCGCACCGCGCAGGAGGCGATCCAGTGGCTGTATCTGGCCTACCTGGCCGCCACCAAGGAGCAGAACGGCGCCGCGATGTCGTTCGGGCGCACCTCCAGCTTCATCGACATCTACCTGCAGCGCGACCTCGCCGAAGGCACGCTCACCGAGTCGCAGGCCCAGGAGCTGGTCGACGACCTGGTGATCAAGCTCCGGATCATCCGGTTCCTGCGCACCCCGGAGTACGACGCGCTGTTCTCCGGTGACCCGACCTGGGTGACCGAGTCGATCGGAGGCATTGCCGACGACGGGAAGATCCTGGTCACCCGGACCTCCTTCCGGTTCCTGCAGACGCTGTACAACCTCGGCCCGGCCCCCGAGCCCAACCTGACCGTGCTCTGGTCGCCGCAGCTGCCCGAGGCGTTCAAGCGGTTCTGCTCGCAGGTCTCGATCGACACCAGCGCCATCCAGTTCGAGAACGACGAGCTGCTGCGCCCGGTCTGCGGGGACGACGCCGCGATCGCCTGCTGCGTCTCCGGGGCCACGGTGGGCAAGGCCATGCAGTTCTTCGGGGCCCGGGCGAACCTGGCCAAGGCCCTGCTCTACGCGATCAACGGCGGCCGCGACGAGGTCAGCGGTGTGCAGGTGGGCCCGCAGGTGGCGCCGGTCGAGGGCGAGGTGCTCGACTTCGACGACGTGATGCGGCGCTACGACGCGATGCTGGACTGGCTGGCCGAGACCTACGTGGACGCGCTCAACGTGATCCACTACATGCACGACAAGTACGCCTACGAGCGGGTCCAGATGGCCCTGCACGACTACCCGGTGCGCCGCACGATGGCCTGCGGGATCGCCGGGCTCTCGGTGGCGGCGGACTCGCTGTCGGCGATCAAGAACGGCGTGGTGCGCCCGGTGCGCGACGAGACCGGCCTGATCGTGGACTACACGGTCGAGGGCGAGTTCCCCTCCTACGGCAACGGCGACGACTCGGTCGACGAGATCGCGGCCGGCCTGGTGCACCGGTTCATGGAGAAGCTGCGGGCCCGCAAGACCTACCGCAACGCCGAGATCACCCAGTCGGTGCTGACCATCACCTCGAACGTGGTGTATGGCAAGGCCACCGGCAACACTCCGGACGGGCGGCGGGCCGGTGAGCCGTTCGCCCCGGGGGCCAATCCGATGAACGGCCGCGACAAGCACGGCATCCTGGCCTCGGCGCTGAGCGTGGCCAAGATCGACTTCAACGACGCCCGGGACGGCATCTCGCTGACCTCGACCACCGTGCCGGACGCCCTCGGACGCACCCGCGACGACCGGATCACCAGCCTGGTCGGGGTTCTTGACGCCTACATGGTTGCCGGCGGCTTCCACATGAACGTGAACGTGCTGGAGCGCCGGACCCTGCTGGACGCGATGGCCCACCCGGAGGACTACCCGAACCTGACCATCCGGGTCTCCGGCTACGCGGTCAACTTCGTCCGCCTGACCCGGGAGCAGCAGATGGACGTCATCAACCGCACCTTCCACGGTGACCCGCTGTGAACACCGTAAGTACCGTCCACGTAGCCACTCTCGCGGCTCCCCGGCCGCCGCTGCCCGGATACGACCCCGGAATCTGGCGGGCCGGAACCGCCGGGTGGGTGCACTCCTGGGACACCTCGGTCGGGGTGGACGGGCCGGGCTGCCGGTTCGTGGTCTTCACGGCCGGCTGCCCGCTGCGCTGCCAGTACTGCGAGAACCCGGACACCTGGACTTCTTTGGGCGGTCAGGTCACGCAGATTGAGGACGTCCTCGAGCGGGTCCGGCGCTTTCGCCCGGCTTTGGTGGCGAGCGGGGGAGGGGTGACGATCAGCGGTGGCGAGCCGCTGGTCCAGCCCGCCTTCACCGCCCGCTTCCTGGCCGGGGCCCGGGAGATGGGCCTGCACACCGCGCTGGACACCTCGGGCGCCCTCGGCCACCTGGCCACGGACCAGCTGCTCGAGGACACCAGCCTGGTGCTGCTCGACATCAAGTCGTTCGACCCGCAGACGTACAAGGTCACCACCGGCAAGGAGCTCGCCCCCACTCTGCGGTTCGCGCGGCGCCTGGCCGATCTGGGCAAGCCCGTGCATGTGCGCTTCGTCCTGGTCCCCGGCCTCACCGACGCTCCGGAGAACATCGACGGCCTGGCCGACTTCGTGGCCGGGCTGGGCAACGTCGAACGAGTGGACGTGCTGGCCTACCACCGCCTCGGAGTGTCCAAGTACGAGCAGCTCGGCCTGCGCTACCGGCTGGCCGGCACCCCACCGCCCACCCGCGGTCAGCTCGAGGACGCCCGCCGCCGCTTCTCCTCGCGAGGGCTGGTGGTCAGCTGAACCGGCATCGGGAAGACAAAACCACGTTATTGGTGGTGGGTTCAAGTGATTGTTGCAACGCCCTATACCTGGAGGGCGTTTTGGCTGGTCACCGGTTGGATCGGGTCAGGTACGAGCGGTTGATGCAGGCGCTGCGATCGGGCCTGAATCCCTACGCTGCGGCGCGGGCCAGTGGCGTGTCATCGACGTATGCGCACCGGCTGAATGTCAGCTTGGGTGGCATGTACCGTCCGGCAGGAACATCCTTTTCCGATCGTTATCTGGATCGGGACGAGCGGTACGAGATCGCCAGAATGCTGGAGGCCGGCTCCTCCCAGGCCACGATCGCCCGGGCGCTGGGGCGTTCGCCCTCGACGATCAGCCGGGAGCTGCGCCGTAACAGCCTGCCCCGCCCCGCCCGTTCTGCCGGGTCTGCCGGGTCTGCCGGGTCTGCCGGGTCTGCCGGGTCTGCCGGGTCTGCCGGGTCTGCCGGGTCCGGGCATCCGGACGGGCCCGGGCCCTCCAGGACCGGGCAGCGGTACGAGCCCGAGCGTGCTGACACCCTGGCCTGGCAGCGCCAGCGCAGGCCCCGGGCCAGCGTCTGGCAGACCCGCCCCCATCTGCGGGCCCGGGTGCAGCAGATGCTGGACAAGCGCCTCTCGCCCGAGCAGATCGCCGGCCGGCTGAGGCTGGAGTTCCCCCTCGATGACCCGGGCCGGCAGGCGGACAATCAGCTCATGCACGTCAGCCACGAAACGATCTACAGGGCTCTGTACGTCCACCCGCGCGGGGAACTGACCCGGGCCCTGAAAGGGCGCCTACGCTCCGGCCGTTCCCAGCGTAAACCCCGAAACCGCAGGGAATCCCGAGGAACGATCCCGGGGATGGTCTCGATCCACGAACGACCCGAGGACGTCGCAGGCCGACTGGTGCCCGGCCACCACGAAGGCGACCTGATCAAAGGATCGACCGCCTCGAACTCAGCGATCGGGACCATCGTGGAACGCCACTCCGGCTATGTCAGCCTGCTGCACCTACCCGACGGCTGGCACGCCGAGCACGTCGCTGCCGCGGTCACCACCCAGATGAGCGCCTACCCCACCTGGTTCGCCAGAACCCTCACCTGGGACCGCGGCAAGGAAATGTCCCAGCACCAGAAAATCACCCAGAACACCGGCATCCAGGTCTACTTCGCCGACCCCTACAGCCCCCAGCAGCGCCCCAGCAACGAGAACACCAACGGGCTCCTACGCGAGTACTTCCCCAAAGGCAGCGACCTCAGCATCCACGACGCCGCCCACCTCCAAGCCGTCGCCGACGAACTCAACGACCGCCCCCGCAAACGCCTCGGCTTCCTCACACCCGCCGAAGTCTTCGCTAGCCTCCAAGCACAAGCAAGCGTTGCAACGACCGCTTGAATCCGCCCGTGCTTTGTCTTCCCGATGCCGTGCGGTTGGTGATAACAGGCTGCGGCGGTGAGAGGGTGGGGCCGGTGAGGGGTGGCGCCTGGCTGGTGAAGTGATCCAGATCTACAGCTGTTCAACAGATCTGGAGCACTGAGCGCGAGGCCGTCACCGCGCTCGCGGTCCCGATCGGCGCACCCCGGTGACGCGCTGCCGACGAAATCGCGGCCTTGAGTGGGCCATCGGGGGCACCGGGATATTTGAAGCCTCCCGCATCTCAGATCCGCGATCGCCGATCCGTACAGGGACCTCGACCTGGTAGCGAGCGAGGAAACGGGAGTACTCATGCAGATCCGCACTGTTCTGGCTGGTGTTGGGGTTATTGCCGCGACCCTGGGCTGTGGGGTTCTGGTGGCCCCGGCCGCCTCCGCCGCCACCTCCGACGACACGCCCACGGCGACGCTGAGCGCCTCGGCCAAGGGTTTCAGCCCGAACGGCGACGGCAAGCAGGACACCATCACCTTCTCCTACGAGATCCCCCAGTCCGGCGTCGTCGCCCTGGAGTTCCTCAACAGCAAGGGCGCGGTGATCGGGCAGAAGACGATCTCCGACGAGGCAACTCCGTTGCTCGGCCTGCCGGTGGGCAGCCAGCCGGCCGGGGAGGGCACCTACACCTGGCGCGGCGACCTCGACCAAGGCCTGCCGCTGGGTGGCCACCAGGACATCAAGGCCCGGCTGGTCTCGCTCGGGACCACTTCGCTGACCGACTGCCTGGGCAGCAATCTGGGTGATCTGCTGGGGGGTGGGGGCAGCGGCCTGAATCTGGGTGGGCTGGATCTGAGCAACCCCGATCTGCAGTGTGCCGACAAGGCCGAGTCCGGTGAGGTCCCGATCGAGGTGGTGGCCAAGGCCCCGGTCCTGAATCTGAGCACCAGTCTTGGCACGGTCTACCCGGTACGTGACGGTTTCCGCGACTCGGTGAAGCTTTCGGCCAAGGCCACCAAGGCGGCCGACACCAGCTTCACTCTGACCAGCCCCAAGGGTGATGTGGTTCGCAAGTGGGCCGGCACGGCCGACGGTTTCAAGGTCTCCTGGAACGGTACCGACAGCTCGGGCGACACCCTGAAGCCCGGCTTCTACAAGCTCACCGGAACGGCCCTGGGCGAGTACGGCAACAAGGCCACCGTGAAGTCGGTGACCGTTCGGGTCAGCGCCAAGGAGTTCGAGATGCGCGACGGGGAGTGGAAGCTGAAGGGCTGATCACAACGAAATAGGGGACGTGCGTGGGCAACCAGCCCACGCACGTCCCCTATTGGTGGTTGGTTCAGGAACGGGCGTCCAGCTTCTGCAGGTGCGCCAGCGAGCCGTACAGCTCGATCAGCCGGTCGAACTCGGCCTGGTCGAAGAACGAGGCGATACCCCGGCCGTAGTCCTTGGCCACCTCGATCACGAAGCGCACCGCGCTCTCCACGACCTGCAGGTCCGAGGCGCCGGTGGCCGAACCGGGAACGGCGGTGACCGTGGTCAGCGCGACGCCCACGACCGGGGCGCTGGTGGCGGTGGTCGGCTGCACGATCGAGTTCACGTGGTACACGTCGTTGCCGTACGGGGTGATGTCCTGCGTGGTGATCGGCAGGATCACCGGCTGCTGGCCGCTGGTGCGCTCGACCGCGTCCAGCAGGGTCTCCGAAACCCGCAGGATCCAGCCCTCTTTGATGGTCGGCGTGATCGCGAAGCCGCGGTGGTTGCAGATCCGGTTGCCGCGGGTGGTGTCCACGCTGAGGATCGCGTCCATCTCGGCCGAGACCTCGACCTCGTTGGTCACGCCCATGTCCACCGCGGAGCCCATGAACGGCACCGGGTCGTGCGGCTGGGTGGGAGCGTCCGGGTCGACGTGGGTGCTGATCACCACGTCACCGGGCAGTCGGTCACCCTTGGCCGCGGCGTCGAGCAGCTTGGCGGCGGCGGACAGAGCCACCAGGGCGCCGTCACCGTCGGAGACGAAGCCGATCTGCTCCGGCCGGGCGCCCAGACCGCCCAGCCGGCCGATGATCCCGAGCGTAGGAGCGTCTCCGCCCGAGCTCTTGCCGTTGGTGCCGGGGATGGTCAGCGAGACGAACTCGGTGGTGCCCTGATCGCCGGTGATCGGGGTGACCTTGACGTCGACGGCACCGAGGTCGCGCAGCGCCTGGGCTGCGGCCTCGCCGCTGGCGGAGGGGGAGTCGAGCAGTTCGGAGAAGTTGATCACGTGGCGCCAGGACAAGGTGGAACTCCTTACGTGTGTTTCTGTTTCAGTTCTGGTTCAGTAACGGGAGGCGAGCAGGCCGCCGGTGCGCACCGCGTCGACGACCGGGATGCCCAGCCGGGCCCGCAGCGGTTCGGCCAGGCCGATGGTGGTCATGCCTGTGCAGGCAAGCATGACCACCTCGGCACCGGCGGCGACCAGATCGTCGCCGCCCCGCAGGCAGGCCTGGAACCCTTCGGGGGTGAGCAGGTCGCGGGTCTCGCGAACCCCTTCGGGCTGCAATGAACGGACGAGGCGGTCACCGAGCACGGATGTGACGGTTTCCGGGGTGTCCGGGGTCAGATCGAGCACCCCGATCCGGTTCCCGAGGGCCACGGCCACGGCCGCAGCGGCCGAACCGGCCCCGATCACCGGCACCGAGACCCGTTCCCGGGCCCCGGCCAGCCCCGGGTCGGCGGCGCAGCTGATCAGGATCGCGTCGACCTGCGAGGCCAGCTTCTCGGCCAGCACCGGCACTTTCGCCGAGGCGGCCGCGAACGTCTCGTCGTCGAACACGCCCCGCGGCTGATCGGGGATCGCCTCGGTGACGGTCCGGACGCCGAGCTCGGTCTCCAGGATCCGGCCGTGCTTCTCGAGGAACTCGCGGTCGTCGGTGGTGACGACCCGGATGATCCCGACGGTACGGCTCATGCGCCGGTGTCCAGCAGCTCAGCCGTCAGGCGGGCGACGATCGAGCGGGCGAGAACCACTGGCACACCGCTCTCCTGAGTGAGGACGGCACGCATCGGCTGCGAATACCCGATGCAGTCGGCCACAATCAACTCGGCCCCCGCATCGGCGAGCCGGCGAGCGGCCGCCGCCAGCCCCGCGTCCACAGTTGCGCCGTTGACCCCCACGTACGGGCTGGCGTCGTCGACGATCACCTCGGCGCTCAGCAAGGAGTACTTGCCGTCCGGGGTGTTTCGCTGCTCGGGCAGCGGGACCAGGATCCCGACCTTGGCCAGGCCGGCGGACAGGGCCGCGACGCCCGGGCCGATCATCTTCTCCGGCCGCAGCAGCGGTTTCGGCGACTCGACGTCGTCGAACTCCCCGGTGCAGGCCAGCATGATCGCGTCCACGTCGGTCAGGCTGTGCAGGATCTTCTGCACCCGGGGCACGATGTGCTGGTGGCCGATGACGGCGTTGCCGCCGTCGCGCAGCCGGGTGGTCAGCACCTCGTCGCCGGGCTTCGGGGCCATCGCGGCGATCGCCTCCGGACCGTCCTCGTCCAGAGCGCCGCGCTCGATCAGCTCGACTCCCGGCAGCCAGTACCGTAGTTCGGGCGTGAGGTCGGTGCGCGGGGCCTGGCCGATGGTGACTACTGCCAGCCGGGCCATCAGAGGATCTTCCCGGCCGCGTAGACCGAGTCACCGGCGATCAGGCCGGCCCCGACCAGGGCCATCTCGTTCTCGCCCTGTGCGCCCCGGCTCTTCTCCCAGTACAGCCGCACGGCCAGGGCGATCAGCACCAGCCAGCCCGCGTTCGGGCTGCTGACCAGCAGACCGGTGGCCAGCAGGACACCCATCTGGCGCTTGGGGCCGCCGATGATCTGGACCAGGGCACCCGGGATCGCCCACAGCAGCAGGGTGACCCACACCTTGGGGTCGGTCAGCCCGGCGGTGATCGTGTCGCCGTAGACCCCGGAGACCGGCGGGATCTTGCCGTCCTCGAAGTAGCTGCGCCACAGCAGGGCGACCATGCCGGCCGCGACCACGAACCCGATCACGCCGCCGATCAGCTGCTGGCGGCGGCCCTCGAGTTCGTAGGCGGTGTAGGGGCGGTGCTCGCGGCGCAGCAGCCAGCCGGCCTTGAAGTCGTAGCCCATGTCGGCGAAGGCCGGGCCGGTGGCGGCGCAGTAGGCCACCAGGACCACCAGCGGCTCGGTCGGGATGCCCAGCAGCAGGCCGAAGATCAGGAAGATCAGGGTGACCGCGAAGGCCGGGAACCAGCCGGAGTGCATCGCGGCCAGACCGACGATGATCTCGTGCACGATCGCGGCGAAGGCGGCGAACAGCACCCAGCCGATCATCGCCAGGACCGACATGTCCGACCACAGGCCGGTGATCGTGGCCAGGATCAGCGCGCCGGCCACGTAGAGGCCGTAGCCGATCCCGAAGGTGCGGCGCAGGGCCTCGACGGTGACGGTCGGGACCAGCGACGGGTCGGTCTCCTCGGCCGTCACCTCATCGGCGGCCTTGGGGCCGCGCCGGCCGCTCAGCATGATCGCGGCCTGCACCAGGGCGACCAGGCCGGCCCCGATCATCACGCCGTGCGGGATGTACTGCGAGGCCAGGGTCTGGCCGTCGAAGAAGTTCGGGTAGTACTGGTTGACCAGCAGGCCCAGGCCGAACATCAGCAGCGCCCACATGTTGCCGATCAGCGCCACGCCGGCCGCCGACATCGGCAGGCCGAAGAAGTTCAGGGTGAAGCCGGCCGCGCCACCCACGGCCAGCAGCTTGGCCTGGCGGCCGCCGGTGTCGCCCGCCTTGATCGTCTCGGCGGCGGCGACCCCGGAGGGCCAGGCCGCGGAGGCCGGCAGGAACGAGGAGCCGAAGGCCCGGTAGAGCACCCACACGTCGATCGCCAGACCCAGCAGCGCACCGCCGAGCATCGGCCAGACCAGGTCGGGCCGGCCGGTGACGTAGGGGATCGCGATCGGGGTGATCAGCGTGTTGGCGGCGCCGAAGGTGGCGCTCGAGATCGCGGTCTGGGCCAGGTTCTGGCGGTGCACGTTGCGGAAGCGGACCAGCCCGGCGAAGGCGATCCGGCCGACCATCATGGCGATCAGCGCGCCGATCACCGAGGTGTTCGGCGAGATGCCGAGCGTGGTGATCATGTGCAGGCCGATCATCGCGCCCAGGATGCTGAGGATCGCCAGGACGAGGAGTGTCAGCGGCTCGAGCGCGCGGGGGTGCTGCTCCGACTCGGCCGGGACCCCGGTACTGCCGGTGGAGGTGTCGACGGACATGAAGCGTGTTCCTTCCAGGAACTGAAGTTTCAGGTGCGTGCCGGAAAGGCCCGGCTTCAGCGGCGCAGCAGCGTCGCGAGTTCCTGAGCGGCCGTGAGCAGACGGTCGGTCAGGGAGGGATCGACTTCCAGGGGGCGGGCCACGCCGATCACCGAGACGCTGGCGTTCACTTCGTCGCCCACCCGGATCGGGGCGGCTACGACGGTGACGTGCGGGTTGATCTCTCCGCGGGAGTAGATCCAGCCCTGCTCGCGGGTGGCGCGGTGGCGCCGGCGAATGTCCTCGGCCTCGTGCGGGCCGATCTCGGTGGACTCCTCGAAGCCGGTGGCGATCAGGGCCTCGATCTCGGCCTCCGGTCGGAAGGCGTAGATCGCGTGCCCGGAGGCCCCGCCGTACCAGGGGTAGCTGCGCCCGAGGGTGAGTTCCCAGCGCAGGTCACCAGGCGCGTCGGCTGCGGCGATCAGCTGGTAGCGCGAGCCCTGGCGGATGTTGAGCACCGCGGAGCGGCCGGTCGCCGCTGCGAGACGGTGCAGCACCGGCAGAGCGAGCTGCCGGGTGCCGTCGGACTCGGCGGCCAGCTGCCCAAGCCCGATCAGGGTGGGTCCGAGCCGGTAGAGCCGGGTCCGTGGATCAGAGACGACGAAACCGCGCCCGGCCAGCGTGGCCAGGATGCGGTGGGCCTGGGAGGTGCCCAGCCCGAGGCGCCGGGCCACGTCGCTGACGCCCCACGAGCCCTCCGTCGCGGTGAACAGCCCGAGGACGTCCAGGGCGCGCTGGACGGTCAGCAGTTCGTCGGCCATCGCTTGATCCTTTCCGATAATCGGGATACTGTTCCGTACATCGGAAAGCAAGGTAGGCCTGCCTGGGCTCTCCGGTCCAGCCCCGGCTGTTTCCGCGTCGTAAAGTTTTCGACGTGGAACTTCTCCTGCTGTCCAACTCGACCAACCACGGCGGACGTCCGTGGGCCCACGCCGCCACCGAACTGGCGGCCTTCGCCGACGGCGTCGGTACCGGCGTTTTCGTCCCCTTCGCCCTGGCTGATCACGATGCGTACACCCAGGTGGTGGCCAAGCCCTTTGCCGAGGCCGGGGTCGAGCTGACCGGTCTGCACACCGCCGCCGACCCGGTCGCGGCGATCGCCGAGGCCAAGTTCATCGTGGTCGGCGGCGGCAACACCTTCCGGCTGCTGCGCACCCTGCAGCGCGCCGGTCTGGTCGAGGCGCTGCGCACCGCGGTGGCCGGCGGCGCCCGCTACGTCGGGGCCAGCGCGGGCACCAACATCACCGCGCCGACCATCCGGACCACCAACGACATGCCGATCGTTGAGCCCGACTCGTTCGCGGCCCTGAACTTCGTGCCGTTCCAGATCAACCCGCACTACATCGACGCCGACCCGGCCAGCAAGCACATGGGTGAGACCCGCGAGACCCGGCTGCGCGAGTTCGGCGAGGAGAACGACGTGCCGGTGCTGGGCCTGCGCGAGGGCACTCACCTGCGGGTGTCCGGCGACTCGGCCACGATCGGCGGAAAGCCGGTGGCGCCCAACGCTCCCGGCCCGGCCATCCTGTTCCGCCGCGGCGCCGAGCCGGAGGAGATCTCCGGCGACGTCAGCGGTCTGCTGAGTATGCCGGCGGAGTTCGATCTTCCGCTGGAGTGATCTCTTCGTGAACTCAGGGGCGGACGGACGAGGTCGGTGTCCGTCCGCCCGGTTCTCGCAGGATCTCGCGGAGCCGGCGGGCCAAGGCGGCCGTGCTCGTGCGGGCCACCGCCGTGTCGCGGTAGATCCAGTGCAGGTACAGGCCCTGCTCGTTGCGGTACAGCCAGAGCGTCAGCCCGTGCCGGCCCGGCATGTTCACCTGGATGGCCGGGTTGCTCACATCGCCCTGCTGGTGGTCGCGAAAATCCAGATAGGAAAAGAAGTTCACCGCCCGGAAGCGGGTGGACGGGGCCAGCAGTTCCCATGCTCTGATGTAGTGCACCTCCTTCAGTGACCGGGCTCTGCGGTAGGCCGCCTGCGCGGTGCGGATGTGCTGGTCCAGGTCGGCCGGGCGGGGCACCGGGATCTCGATCGGCACGACGTTGACGAACCATCCCAGCGAACCGGCATATCGCTCGCCCCGCTGGTTCAGCGCCACGAACGCCCGGTAGACGTCAGGTCCGCCTTCATCTCGTTGTGCTGTTGCCATGGCCGCGAGCAGTCCGGACATCATGCCGCCGCCCGCTGACCGGCAACGCCTTTCGAAGTCGGTGCACTCTGCGGCGGAGAGCAGTTCGACCACTTCGTTGCGATCATCGCCGCCGGACGGGCCCAGGACGACCGGGCTTTCGGGGAAGAATCCCTTGTCCCGGGCGAATTCGCGCCAGACGGAGAGGCGTTCGTCGAGCGCTTCGTTGCGCTGGTGTTCCTCCTGGCTGTAGGCGAAGAAGCTCGGTGGGCTGACCTGCCGGTAAGTGCCCACCAGTTCGGCCATGGCGATCACGACCGACACCACGTCGCCGACCAGATGGTCCAGGCACAGGTGCACCGTGGTAGAGCGTTCACGGACCAGCGCACCCAGGCCGACCAGCGGCCCGTACACCGGATCCAGTTCGGCGAACTGCTGTTTCAGGTAGCGGTGGACCACGTCCGGCGAGCCGAGCCAGCCGTGCGAGACCCGGTGCAGCCGCATCTGCGGGTACTCGCCCTGCGGGGTGAAACGGAGAACCGGGTGGCGCTGCAGCAGATTGCCGAAGGCCGCCTCCATCTCCGCCAGGTCCACCGGGCCGTCCACCTCGAACGTGCCGGAGATGGAACTGCCGCCCCCAGAGCGCAGATACCGGACCTGGTTGTAGCTCAGAATCCGGTCGGTGATCGGCCGGCCGACCGGGAGCAGGTGCCAGGCCCAGGCCAGGCCAGGTTCGACGGAGACTTGCCCGAGCGGGATCTGGCGCATGCTCAGGCGGTGACCGGGAGGCTGTCGTAGCACCGTTCCACCAGCAGACCGTGCCAGCGCAGATCCCGTTCCGGCACCGCCAGGCGCAGATTCGGGAACCGGCTGAACAGGGCGCCCAGGGCGATCCGGGCCTGGAGACGGGCCAGGTGCGCGCCCGGGCAGTAGTGCGGTCGGGCGCCGAAGGCGAAGTGGGCAGCGGCATTACCACGGTGTGGCTGCAGGGCGCCGGGGCCGGCGAAGCATGAAGGATCACGGTTGGCCGCGGCCAGGGCGATGAGAACTACTGCGCCCTGGGGTATCACGGCGCCGGCCAGGGGTATGTCCGCCAGCGCAAAGCGCCACTGGGACACCGGGAACGGGCTGGTCAGCCGCAGCAGTTCATCGATCACGCGCTCTCCGGGCGGGTTTCCGGCACGCAGCAGTTCGACCGTTCCGGCGGCCAGCAACGTGATCATCGGCGAGATCCCGCCGGAAAACAGCCCCCAGGCCACCGAGACCATCTCTTGGGCCGAGATCTGTTCAGTGCGCCGGGCCGCGACCAACAGGCTCAGCAGATCGTCGCCCGGGTCGCGACGCTTGTGCCCCAGCACGGAGCTCCACAGGCGCAGCAGGCGGGCCTGGTTCTGCTGGAACGTGGCCTGGCCAGGCGAACGGTCGCTGATCGCCGCCGCGGTGAGTTCGGCCAGTTGCGGGACGAATCGTTCGGGTACGCCCAGCGTTGCTGCAGTAGTACGAACCACCAATGGACGGGCGTACCCGGCTATCAGGTCGAAGTCACCGGACAGATGGTTCAGCAGGTCGGCGCAGGTGTGTTCGATCAGCGGGATCAGAGCTTCGGCCCGGGCCCGGGTCAGTCCCGGGGCGAGGATGGTTCGTAGCCTCCGGTGATCCTCGCCGTCGCTGTTGAGCAGATGGCGGCCTTCGACGGCGAAGATGTCGTCGGGGAAACGCGATCCGCCGAATCCGCTGTCCGGGTCGGGCAGGCGGCGCAGGTCGTGGGCCAGCCGTGGATCACTGAGCGCAGTCCGGGCCGCCTGCGCGCCGGTGACCAGCCAGGCCCTCAGACCGCCGGGCAGAGTCACCGGCTGGACCGGCCCGGTGCGGTGCAGTTGCTCCAGCGCCGAATGCAGGTCCCACCGGCTCGGATCCTCCGGGACGAACGCGTCGCAGCTGCGCAGTTCGGTCATCAGGCGGCCGTGACCCGGACCGGAAGTGCTTCCAGCCCGCGCAAAGTGGCGGCCAGGTTCTTGTGCCGGAGCCGATCGCTGTCCAGCTCGATCGACCGGCTCCGCTGCAGCAGCCTTCCCAGGGCCACCCCGGTCTCCAGCCGGGCCAGCGGGCTGCCCAGGCAGTAGTGGATGCCTGCGCCGAACGACAGGTGCGGGTTGGGGGACCGGTCCAGGTCGAGCTGATCGGGCCGCTCGAACACCCGGGGGTCGCGGTTGGCCGAGCCGATCAGCAGGGCCACCCGCTCACCCTCCGCCAGTTCGACGCCGCCCAGCCGGGCCCGGGCCTGCACGGTCCGGAAGGTGACCTGTACCGAGGAGTCGTAACGCGCCAGTTCGTCCACCGCCCGCGGCACCAACTGGCCGTCCACCAGCCGGGACCGGGCCTGGCGCAGCTGCTGCGGATGCTCCAGGAGCGCCAGCACGGCGTTCGCGATGATGTTGGCCGTGGTCTCGTAACCGGCCAGCAGGAGCAGCGAGCACATCGGGATGAGTTCACGCCGGGTGAACGAGCCGCCCGAGTCGGCGGCCGCGATCAGGGCGCTGAGCACGTCCGGGCCCGGTGACCGGCGTCGTTCACCGATCTTCTGGTGCAGGTAGGCCACCAGCACCGCCGCGGCCTTGCGGGCCGCCGTCCGGTCGGCCTCGCTGATCGAGTACGGCGGGTCGAGCAGGCGCCCGATCGGCGGGGTCTGTGCCCTGATCCACGGCTGGTCGGCCTGCGGGATCGCGAACAGGCTGCCGATCACCCGGAGGGAGAGAGGATAGGCGAAATCCGTCAGTACGTCGGCACTTCGCTGGGCCAGCATCACCTCGAGCAACTCGTCCACGTACCCGGCGATCCGGGGTTCCAGCGCAGAGATCGCCTGTGGGCCGAGGAACTGGGCCGCCAGCCGCCGCAGCGGACCGTGGCCGGGCGGGTCCTGTCCGAGGAACGAGAAGATCCGCTTCTCACTGGTCGGCTCACCGTGCCCGAGCCGGTTGTCCCGCAACGCCGCCGAGACGTCCCGATGGCGGGTGAATACCCGCAGCCCGTACGGGCCCGGGCAGACCGGTGTGGCCTCCCGGGCTCGTTCGTACCGGCTGTACGGGTCCTCGTGCAGTCCTGGGTCGAAGGGGTCGAACCAGGGCCGCAGCAGAGCCAGATCTTCCGAACGAAGCGGCAGCGTCATATCAGGGCAGGTACAGCACGACGCCGGCCTGGATCTTGTCGGCCTCGTCGGCAGGGGTGCCGCAGTCCCCGAGCGTGGTGGTGATGATCTGGTTCTCGTATCCGGCGAACTTGGTGCTGGAGGCGTCGGTGGTGCCGGAGATCAGCACTGCCGCAGTACCGTTCAGCGTGGTCTGCTCGAAGTTGGTGTAGGTGCCGGTGGTGTACTTGCCGTCCTTCCAGTCTACCCGCGCCGTGTAGCTGAGGCCCGAGTTGGCGCCGGTGCACTCGCCCTTGGGCAGGGTTCCGCTGAAGGTGCTGGTGCCGGTCATCAGCAGGTCCGGGCCGAGGGTGCAGAGGATCTCGCCGGTGCCGTGGAAGATCACGCTGTCCGGGTCGTCCGGGTTCTGCTCGCCCACTGTGTCCGAGGCGGTGCTGGTGCAGACGGCGGGCAGCGGGATCGGCAGGTTGATCGCGGCCGAGGCGCTCGGGGCGGCGCCGACCAGCGCGCCGAGGCAGAGGGCGGCGGCTGTGAGCTTGTGGTTCAGACGGCGCACGGTGTTGGCTACCTTTCGTCGGCAGGAGCGAGGCGCATCGGGAGGCTGGTCCACCCGGCGAGCGTGATACGTCGAGCGGTGCGTGGTCCGGCGGAGCGGCTGGTCCCTGGAAAGCGCTGCTGCAGAGCGGGAACAGCGCACTCGGCGATGGTGCGGGCCAGGCGCGCACCGAGACAGTAGTGGGCGCCCCCGCCGAACGCGAGTAATGGAACGGTGTTTCGGTCTGGATCGAAGTGGTCAGGATCGGGGTATCGCTCCGGATCACGGTGGGCCGAACCCAGCAGGGCCATCACCTCCTCGCCCGGTTCCAGGGTGATCTCGCCGACCACCACGGCGCACCGGGTGATTCGGGTGACCAGTTGCAGGGGCGGGTCGTGACGGAGCGACTCCAGCACCGTGCGGTGGGTTCCGGTGGCCGGCGCGGCCAGGCAGTGATCGACGAGAGTGACGGCGGTGTCGAAACCAGCTGCCAGAGCAAGCATCAGGGCGGAGACGGCTTCGTCGTCCCGCAGGATGCTGACGTGGCCGGCCAGATCGTCACGTGGTCGGCGGCGCCGCTGGAGCACAAGATCCTCGAGCAACGGACGCAGGACGCCGGCGCTCCGGTCAGCTCGCCTGATGGTTGCCTCGCTCGGGAGCGGATCGAGCAGGCCCAGCAGCGGCTGGACCAGCTCGTAGAGCTCGGGACCGGAGTCGGCGGGCACGCCGACCAGGGCGCAGATAGTGTCCCGGACCACCGGCAAGCTGTAGTGCTGGTGCAGATCGACCGGATCGGGCCGGTCCTCGAGCGTCCCGAGTCGTTCGGCGACCGAGACCTGGGTGACCTGGGCCAGGTGCCTCAGCCGGGCCGGGGCGAAGGCCGGGGCCATCGCCCGGCGTAGCCGCAGATGGTGCTGGTCGTTCTGAAAGACCATGCAGGAAAGAAAGGCCAGCATGCCCGGGTGGTCTCGCCAGAAGGGCAGGTGCGCGTCGAACCAGGCCGCGTCCTTGGCGGCGAAGGCCGGGTCGCCGAGGATCTGCGCCACGTCCTGGTACCGGCTGAAGATCCACAGGCCCTGGTCGGTGCGCAGCGCTGGATGTTCCTGCCGCAGCCGGGCGTACCACGGATAGGGGTCGCGAACCGGTTTGGGAAGCAGGACGTTGCGCAGGATCTCCCGCACATCCCCACCGGCAGCCGTCAGCATCCGAAAGCCCTCCCCCTGGACTCGCCGCTCGGAAAGCTAGCAGTGTCCGGTGGGAGGGCGCCTCTCGAGAACCGGGAGAGCGGCGATTCGTGACATCCCGCCCACTAGGTCCTGTCCGTGGATCACTCAGAACTCGTCGGTCTCTTCTGGTTGCCAGAACTCCTGACCGGTCTCGGCGGGCCGGGAATCCCAGCGCAGATCCCGTACCAGTTCCAAGGTGCTGAGCAAGGTTTCGGAACTGATCGGGTCGGCGTGGAGCTGCCGGCCGGCATTGCCGCAACCCCGATCTCCGCACGAGCACAGCGGAACATGGCTCATCGCGAAGGGAAAGCCGCTCTCAGCCAGAACGGCGACTCCGTCCGACTCGTCCGGTTCACCCTTCCAGAGCTCGATCCCGGCCGTCCCGTCCCGGTGCAGACGCACCAGCGCGACCAACCCGCGCTTGGGTACTGTGGTGACCACCACGTCCCTAGTTCTGCCCGAGGTCTCCTGCCGCTCGGCGGGCCACGGACGCCCCTCGACCAGAAGCACCCGGGTCTGTTCGTCCCACTCGATCATCCGCTGAACTCCGTACGGTCCAGGGCAGCGCGCAGATCGGCGATCAGATCCTCGGCGTCCTCCAGGCCGATCGAGAAGCGAAGATGCCCGTACTGCAGGAACTCTGGCGGGTAGTTCTCGCTTCCGCCTCGCGCATCCGGACCCACGTGAACGATCAGCGACTCGTCGTGCCCGAGCGAGACGGCCGAGGTGATCACCCGCAGGTTGGCCACGAACCGGTTCTGCGTGTCCGCATCGCCCTTCACCGCGAAGGCCATCATTGCGCCGAAACCTCTTCCGGCGAACTGTTTCACCGCCAGATCGTGCTGCGGATGCGTGGCCAGGCCCGGGTAGTAGACGTAGGCGATACGGGGATCGGACTGCAGGTACTGGGCCACCACCTCGGCCGTGGCCAGGTGCTGTCGCAGCCGCAGCGGCAGAGTGACCGAGCCACGCATGATCAGCCAGGCGTTGAACGGTGAGATCACGCCGCCCACGTCGACCAGGGCGTCGTGACGGATGCGGTCAATCAGGCAGGAGTCGCCGATCACCGCGCCACCCATGGCATCTCCGTGACCGTTGATGTACTTGGTCAGGGAATGAATCACCAGGTCGGCGCCGTCGGCCAGCGGCTGGTACAGCGGGGGAGGGGTGAAGGTGCCGTCCACGGTGAAAAGCGCGCCGGCGTCGTGCGCGATCTGTGCGACACCCCGAATGTCGGCGACCTTCGTGGTCGGGTTGGCGATCGTCTCCACATGAATGATCTTGGTGTTGGGCCGGACCGCGGCCCGCACCGCAGCCAGGTCACCGACGTCCACAAAGGTCGCCTCGATGCCGTAGCGCTGGGGCAGAAGCTGGGCGAAGAGCCGCCACACCGCCTCGTAGGTGACGTCGGAGACCACCACGTGATCGCCGCTCTTGAGCAGGGTGAAGAAGACGCCGTGCAGGGCCGCCACCCCGGTCGCGAACACGGCGGCGGCCTCGCCACCCTCCATCGCGGCCAGCTTGCGCTCCAGCCCGGCCTGGTTGGCGCCGCCGTTGCGGGTGTAGAGCGGCTGGTCGGTGGCCGACCAGTTCATCGCGGCCGGGTCTTCCGGCAACCGGTAGGAGTTGGCCATCACCAGCGGTGTGCGGATCGCCCCGCTGCCCTCGTCGATCCGGTTGCCGCCGTGCACCGCCCAGGTGCTGGTACCTACGCTCGCCGGGTCGTGCTTGTCGGGCCGGTTCTCCTGGTTCATCCCAGCACGATAACCACAACGCCTCAGCGCATCACATAGCGCTTCATCACCTTGAAGGTGCCGTCCGGCTGCGGCATCGAGGCGTCCTGCACGGCCAGCTCGTGGTGGTAGTCCCAGCGGGTGCGCAGGTCCCAGATCGCCCCGGTGAGCTCGACCTCGTAGGCCAGGACGCCGCCGAGGTCGGTGCCGCACAGGTTGGCGCCGGCGAAGTTCACCGACGAGAGCTTGGCGTCGCGCAGATCGGCCCCGCTCAGGTCGGCCCTTTCCAGGCGCACGTAGCCGGTCCGGCCCGAACGACCCATCATCACCTCGCGCATCCGCGCCTCACGCAGATCGGCGCCGGTCAGGTCGGTACCGCCGAACGTGGCGCCGGTCAGGTCGGCCTGGCTCAGGCGCACCTCGGCCAGGTTGGTCTCGGTCATGTGGGCCCCGGCCAGGCTGGCATGCTCCAGGTCGGCGCTGGCCACCGTGGCCTTCTTGAGGTCGGCGCCGCCGAGGCGGACCCGGGTGAGCCGGGCCCCGCGCAGGTTGGTGCTGCGGACCGCGGCGTCGCCGAGGTCGGCCTGATCCAGGTCGGCGCCCTGCAGGTCGGCGTTGCACAGGTCGGCCCCGTGCAGGTGCCCCTCGTGCAGGTCGGCTCCGCTCAGGTGGGCGCCCTTGAGGATGGCCCAGGTCAGGACGGTGTCGTGCAGGGTTGCGCTGGTCAGGTCGACCCCGGCCAGGTTCGCCCCCTCCAGGTTGGCGCCGGTCAGGTTGGCGCCCTGCAGATCGGTGCCGCGCAGGTCCGTGCCCTGCAGGATGCAGCGGCTCAGGTCGGCGCCGTGCAGCTGGTAGTCCTTCAGCCGGGTGTTCCTCAGGTCCCGGCCGGCCAGATCTTCTTCGCCCAGGCTGTTCACTGACATGGCATCCAGCGTCGGTCAGGGTTGGGGACCGGGCCAGTCGAAGCCCCGCTCGGCGCAATGAACTTCAGGTCGGCTGCTGCTGGGTGATGCAGTGGATCCCGCCGCCGAAGGCGAAAATGTCCCGTGCGTCCACCGACACCACGCTCCGGCCCGGATATGCTTGTTCAAGAACGGCTCTGGCCGCTTCATCGTTCGGATCGTCGAAGGAGCAGGCGATCACGGCGGAATTGGCCACATAGTGGTTCACGTACGAGTGGTCGACGAGTTCCCCGTCCACCTCGCTCTGCCGGGGCGCAACCAGTTCCACGACCTCGAGACGCCGGCCACGAGCGTCCTGCGCTTGGTTGAGGATTTCCAGAACCTCTTGACTCACAGCATGATCCGGATGGCCGGGATCGGGCTGGGTGTGCACCAGAACGGCGCCGGAACTGGTGAACGCCGCCACGATGTCCACGTGCCCACGG
Organism: Kineosporia babensis; assembly: GCF_021129305.1. Lineage (GTDB taxonomy): Bacteria > Actinomycetota > Actinomycetes > Actinomycetales > Kineosporiaceae > Kineosporia > Kineosporia babensis. The sequence continues at coordinate 78,810 of NZ_JAJOMB010000026.1, forward strand.
GTGCCGAACTCGCCGTAGTCGGCGGTCAGACCGCGGGGCAGCCAGATCGCCTGGCTGGTTCCGAGTTGGGCGTGGATCTCGGTTTCTACCTGAAGACGCGTCCAGCCCGGATTGCGGTCCGGGTCCAGTTGCACGGTCTCGGTCAGCAGGACGGTGCCATGGCCGTCCACCTGGAACGCGCCGCCCTCCTGGGTGAGTGCTGACGGGCTGAGCGGGGTGCTGGTCAGTTCGGCCACTTTCGCGGCAACCTGAGCGTCCTTCTCCCAGCGGGCCCAGGACTGTGCTCCCCAGCCGTTGAAGCGCCAGTCCACGGCCTGGTTGCTGACAAAGGTCGGGCCGGAGTCGCGCAGCCAGGCGTCGTCCAGCGGCACCTGGGCGATGTCGGTGTCCAGCAGCGCGCGGGCCTCGGCGTGGTCGCGCGGATCGACCAGGACGGTCACCGGCTCGAACCGGGCCACGGTGTTGGCCACCCGACTCCAGGCCCGGCGCGCCCGTTGCAGATCCGCGCCCTCGCCGAAGGTGGGATTGGCGGTCGGGAAGGCCATCCAGGTGCGCTGGTGAGGCTCCCACTCGGCCGGCATCCGGCGAGTTCCCTCGGTCATCACCCCTCCTCACAGGCTGCGGGACTCGTCACGATAACCGACAAAGTGCCGCAGGGATCGGCTAATCTCCGCGCCATGCGTCTGACGCCGAGCGAACGCGATCGACTACTGATCTTCACCGCGGCGGAACTGGCCCGGGCGCGGCGGGCGCGTGGACTGCGGCTGAACGTTCCCGAGGCCACCGCGCTGATCGCGGACACGGTCTGCGAGGCGGCGCGGGACGGGGCCCGGTTGGCCGATGCGATGGCGGCGGGCCGTTCGGTGCTCGGGACCGAGGATGTTCTGCCCGGCGTGGCCGACGTGGTGGGGCAGGTGGAGGTGGAAGCCGGGTTCGAGGACGGGACCCGGCTGATCGTGGTCACCGACCCCTTTCAGGGCGGCTCGCTCGGGACGGACGCTCCCGGGGCAGTGCTTCCGGGTTCGGCTGAGCAGGTGGTTTCTCAAGAGCAACGGACGCTTTCGGTCACCAACACGGCGACGGTCCCGATCAGCGTCACTTCGCATTTTCACTTCTTCGAGGTCAACCCGCGGCTGCAGTTCGACCGGCGCCAGGCCTACGGGCGGCGCCTGGCGATCGATGCCGGCAGTACCGTGCGCTTTGCCCCGGGGCAGACGCTCGAGGTTGTGCTGACCCCGATCGGTGGTGCACGCATCGTCATCGGCTTCTCCGGTCTGGTCGACGGGCCGCTCGATGCGCCGGGTGCGTTGGAAGCTGCGCTGGAGAAAGCACGGGAGTGCGGATTTCTGGGGGCTGGAGAATGAGTTACGCGGCAACCTACGGGCCCACTGCAGGTGACCGGATCCGGCTCGGCGACACCGGTCTGGTGGTCGAGGTGGAGAGCGATTCCCAGCTTGTGGGTGAGGAGTTCCTGGCCGGCTTCGCCAAGACCGCCCGCGACGGAATGCATCTCAAGGCCGCCCGGGTTAGGGACACCTGCGACGTGGTGATCTCGAACGTGGTGGTGATCGATGCGGTGCTCGGCATTCGCAAGGTCTCGATCGGGATTCGCGAGGGCCGGATCAGCGCGATCGGCCGGGCCGGGAACCCCGACACGCTCGATGCGGTGGATGTGGTGGTCGGTACCGGCACCACCATCGTCCCCGGTGAAGGGCTGATCGCCACGGCCGGAGCGATCGACACCCACGTGCATCTGCTCAGCCCGCGCATCATGGAGGCCTCGCTGGCCTCCGGCGTCACCACGATCATCGGGCAGGAGTTCGGGCCGGTCTGGGGTGTCGGGGTGAACTCGCCCTGGGCGTTGCGCCACGCCTTCAACGCTTTCGACGCCTGGCCGGTGAACATCGGCTTTCTCGGCCGGGGTTCGGCCTCGGATCCGGGCTCGTCGGTGGAGGCGCTGGTCGAGGGTGGCGCGTGCGGTTTCAAGGTGCACGAGGACATGGGGGCGCACGCCCGGGCGCTGGACACGGCGCTGACCGTGGCCGAGGAGTACGACGTCCAGGTGGCTCTGCACACCGACGGGATCAACGAATCGCTCTCGGTGGAAGACACTTTGGCGGTTCTCGACGGTCGCACGATTCATGCCTTCCACATCGAGGGCTGCGGCGGCGGGCACGTGCCCAACGTGCTGCGGATGGCCGGCGAGCCCAACGTGATCGGCTCCTCGACCAATCCCACCCTGCCGTTCGGCCGCGATGCCGTGGCCGAGCACTACCACATGATCTTCGCCGCGCACGGTCTGAAGGAGGACATCCCGGGTGACGCCGTGCTGGCCCGCGACCGGATTCGCGCGGGCACGATGGGCGCCGAGGATGTGCTGCACGATCTGGGCATCATCCCGATCACCTCGTCCGATGCGCAGGGCATGGGGCGGGCCGGGGAAACGGTGCGGCGGACCTTCGCGATGGCCGGGAAGATGAAGGCTTCCTTGGGTTCTGCTCTTGCGCACGACAATGACCGCGCGCTGCGTTACATCGCCAAGCTGACGGTGAATCCGGCTCTTGCGCACGGGTTGTCGCACGAAGTGGGCACGCTGGAGGTCGGCAAGCTGGCCGATGTCGTGCTCTGGCAGCCGGCGTATTTCGGGGCCAAGCCGGAACTCGTTCTGAAGTCCGGGTTCCCGGCCTACGGAGTGACCGGTGACCCGAACGCGGCGATCGACCGGGCTCAGCCTCTGGTGTACGGGCCACAGTTCGGCGGGCACGGGGCTACGGCGGCCGACCTTTCGGTGGCGTTCACCTCGCAGGCAGCGGCCGAGCAGGGCAACGACTCGATGACGACGCGGCGCCGGCGGGTGGGAGTGCGTGACACCCGGGGTATCGGGTTGTCATCGATGCGGCTGAATGCGCGGCTGGCCGAGGTCCGGGTATCACCGAGCGGCTTGGTAACAGTGGACGGGGCGGTGGTCTCCTCGGAGCCGGCCGAGCGGGTGTCGCTGAACCGGCTCTACTTCCTGTGACCGGGCCTCCCGCTCGCGTGGGGCCGCCGGCCGGAGCCGCTGGCCGATCGGCTGGCGGCGGGTAGCGGATCGGTTGATCACAGCGGGGCCCGGCTTGGCCAGACTCGTCCTATGGCGATCATCGAGGTGCGCGGGTTGCGCAAGACGTACGGCGATGTGGTGGCGGTGGACCACATCGACCTGGACGTGGGGGAAGGCGAGATCTTCGGCATTCTCGGTCCGAACGGGGCCGGTAAGACCACCACGGTGGAGAGCATTGCCGGGCTGACCAGGCCCACGGCCGGTACGGTCAGCGTGGCCGGGATCGACCCCTACCTGGACCGGGTTGCGGCCACCAGCATGATCGGCGTGCAGCTGCAGCAGGCCGGACTGCAGGGCAAGCTCACCGTCAAGGAGGCGCTGGAGCTGTTCGCGTCCTTCTACGACGACCCGGCCGACGGGCTGGAACTGGCCGAACAGCTCGGGCTCGGCGACAAACGCGACGCCTACTACTCGGCCTTGTCGGGCGGTCAGCAACAACGTCTGGCCATTGCCCTGGCCCTGGTCGGCCGTCCGAGGGTGGCCCTGCTGGACGAGCTCACCACCGGCCTCGACCCGGCCTCGCGCCGCAACGTCTGGAAGCTGGTCGAGGCGGCCCGCGACCAGGGCACCACGATCGTCCTGGTCAGTCACCTGATGCCGGAGGTGCAGCGGCTGTGCGACCGGATCGCGCTGATCGACCGGGGGCGGGTGGCGGCGCTGGACACCCCGGCCGGGCTGGTCGCCAGTTCGAGTGCGCCCACGGTGATGTCGTTCACCCCCGACGCCCCGGTCGACCTGGAGCGGTTGCGGGCGCTGGAAGGAGTGGCCGAGGTTCGTCAGCGAGCCGAGCGGCTGGAAGTGGTCGCTGACGACGCCGCCGTGCTGGCCGTCCTCGATCTGCTCTCCCGATCCGATGTGCGCCCGGAAAAGTTGCGGGTCACCCAGTCCACCCTCGACGAGGCCTATCTGAGCCTGGTCGCCGGTTCCGAGAACGAGGAGGCCCCAGCATGACCGCCAAGACCAGCAACCCGGCCTGGGCCGTGCTGCGCACCGAGTTCCGGCTGTTCCTGCGCGAGCCCGGGGCGCTGTTCTGGGTGATGGCCTTCCCGCCGATCCTGTTCGTGATCCTGGGCCTGATCCCGGCTTTCCGGGAGCCGGCGCAGGAGCTGGGCGGGGCCCGGGTGATCGACCTCTACGCACCGATCGCGATCCTGCTGAGCGCCATCATGGCCTCGGTGCAGGCAATGCCGACGGTGCTGTCCGCCTATCGCGAGCAACGGGTGCTGCGCCGGTACGCCACCACGCCGGCCAAGTCCTGGCATCTGCTCACCGCCCAGTTCGTGCTGCATGCCGGGGCGATCGCGGTGGGTACGGCGCTGGTGCTGGTCATCGGCCGGCTGGCCTTCGACGTCAAGCTGCCCGGTGCACTCGTGCCCTACCTGCTGCTGCTCGTTCTGGCGGTGTGCTCGGCGTTGACCATCGGTGGGCTGATCTCGGCGCTGTCGCGCAGTTCGAAGGCCACGGCGGCGGTGGGCAGCGCGGTGTTCATCGCGCTGATGTTCACCTCGGGGGTCTGGTTCCCGGTGCAGACCATGCCCGGCATCATGGGAACGATCGTGGAGTCGACCCCGCTGGGGGCGGCGGCCCGGGGAATGGACCAGGCGGCGCTGGGCGATTGGCCGGACCTGCGGCTGATCCTCGTGCTGCTGGCCTGGACGGTGGGCCTGGGTGCGCTGGCCACCCGGTACTTCAAGTGGCAGTAGGCGCGAACTGTGGAGAGACGGGAATGCCGTTAGGGCCGGATGCCAGGGTGCTGCGCCGGGGGCCTTACGTTCTGCTGGCCCTGGCGGTGGCCCTGAGCGCGCTGTCCACCGGCCTGCTGCAGGCGCAGGAAGGCCTGCCGTACCTGCTGGGGATCAGTCTGGTGCTCGGGGTGCTGCACTTCGTCTGCGCGGACCGGCGCTGGCACACCGCCGAGCTGAACGATGCGGTGGGCCGGTGGTATCTGGTGGTGCGGACCGCTCTGGCCTTCGTCGGCACGGTGCTCAACCCCTTTTACGCGGTCTTCGCCACGGTCGGGTACTTCGATCAGCATCTGTACGTGCCGCGGCGCTGGGGAGCCCTGGCGCTGACCACTACCGCGGTGAGCATGGCCGGCTCGCAGTCGGGTGGCTTCCCCCCGCAGAGCGCGGTGCAGTGGGGCGCCTTCATCGGTCTGTTCGCCCTGAACACCGGTCTGGCCACGATGTTCTCGAGAATCGCGGCCAAGGAGGAACTGGTCGCGGCCGAACGGGTGGACACGATCGCGGCCCTGGAGCGGACCAACCAGGCTCTTCAGGAGGCGATGGCCGAGAATGCCCGGCTGCACGAGCAACTGGTGGATCAGGCCCGGGAGGCCGGGGTCCGGGACGAGCGGGAGCGGCTGGCCCTGGAGATCCACGACACGATCGCGCAGAGCCTGATCGGGGTGGTCACCCAACTGCAGGCAGCGCAGGACGCGGCCGACCCGCAGGTGGCCGATACCCATCGGGGCCGGGCCGCGCGGATGGCCCGGGAGGCGCTGGGCGAGGCGCGGCGCTCGGTGCAGGGTCTGCGCCCGGCCCAGCTGGACGAGGCGCAGCTGAACACGGCGCTGGAACAGCTGGTTCGGGGCTGGTCGCAGGACACCGGGATCTCCGGGGAGCTGACCATCACCGGGGCCGCCCAGCAGCAGCGGGCCGAGGTCGAGGCGACGGTACTTCGGGTGGCCCAGGAGTCGCTGGCGAACGTGGCCAAACATGCGCAGGCGGGACGGGTGGGGGTTACGTTGTCGTACACCGACGACGAGCTGGTGCTGGACATCAGGGACGACGGCGTCGGGTTCGATCCGTCAGCAGCGGTGACGCCGTTGGTGGGTGGGGTCGGGCTGGACGGGATGCGGCAACGGGCCAAGAAGCTGGCGGGCCGGCTGGTGGTCGAGTCGGAAAAGGGCGGCGGGACAGCGATCTCGCTCTGGGTTCCGGTGCTCCGCCGTGGCTGAGCAGGTAATCCGGATCCTGATCGTGGACGACCATCCGGTGGTGCGTAACGGCATCAGCGGAATGTGCGCCTCGGTAGAAGATTTCACGGTGGTGGGTGAGGCGGGTGACGGGCCGGAGGCGGTCCGGCTGACGCTCTCGCTCGATCCGGACGTGGTGCTGATGGATCTGCGGATGCCCGGGGGAGGGGGTGCCGAGGCGATCGCCACCCTGACCCGGCGCGGTTCCCAGGCCCGGGTGCTGGTCCTGACCACGTACGAGACCGACCGCGACATCATGGCCGCGCTGGATGCCGGAGCCACCGGCTACCTGCTCAAGGATGCCCGTCCGGAAGAGCTGTTCACCGCGATCCGGGCCGCGGCCGCCGGTGAGTCGGTGTTGTCGCCGGCGGTGGCCACGCGGGTGATCTCCCGCGTGCGCTCGTCCGGCGCCGAGGCCCTGAGCCAGCGCGAGGTCGAGGTGCTCACCTTGGTTGCCCGGGGCCGGACCAACCGTGAGATAGCCCGGGCCCTGTTCGTCAGCGAGGCCACGGTGAAGACCCACCTGGGGCACGTGTTCGACAAACTCGGGGTGAAGGATCGGGCCTCGGCGGTGGCCACGGCCTACGAGCGCGGGGTGCTCGGAACCTGATCAGCTCCGGAGACCGGGATCGACCGCGCCCGCCCCGGGCCGGCGCGGTCGATCGGAGATCAGTAGCTGCCGGTGGCCGCGGTGCCCTCGAGCACTGCGCGGGCCGAGGAGACCCCGAGCCGGGAGGCGCCGGCGGCGATCATCGCCTCGGCGTCGGCCGTGGTGCGGATTCCGCCGGAGGCCTTGATCTTCACGTCCTGGCCGATCGCGGCCTTCATCACCTCGACCGCGTGCACGGTGGCCCCGCCGGTCGGGTGGAAGCCGGTGGAGGTCTTGACGAAGTCGGCCCCGGCCCGGGTGGCGGCCTGGCACACGGCGGTGAGCTGCTCGTCGGTCAGCGCGGCGGACTCGACGATCACCTTGAGCAGGTTCGGGGCCGGCACCGCGGCGCGGACCGCGGCGATCTCGGCCTCGGTGGTGGCGAAGTCCCCGGCCACCGCGGCGCCGACGTTGATCACCATGTCGATCTCGTTCGCGCCCTCGGCCACCGACACGGCCGCCTCCGCCGCCTTGACCTCGGCCTTCACCGCACCGCTGGGGAATCCGCAGACGGTGACCACCGCCAGCTCCGACCCGGCCGCCGCCTCCTTGGCCACGGTCACCAGCGTCGGGGACACGCAGACGCCGAACACGCTCAGTTCGCGCGCGTCGGCCACGAGCTTGCGCACGTCGTCGGGGGTGGATTCGGGCTTCAGCAGGGTCTGGTCGATGTAGCTGGCGAGGTTCTCGGTCATGAGGAGAACCCTACTCAGCGTTGCATCACGGCGCTCCAGCTGGCCAGGAGCTTCAGCCCGTCCTCGGCGGAACTGCCCGGCTCGGCGGTGTACATCAGCAGGGTCTGCCCCGGGTCGGAGTCCAGCGTGGTGCTCTCGAAGGCCAGCTCCAGCTCACCCACCAGCGGATGCAGCAGCCGGGTCACGCCGCTGCTGTGCACGCACACGTCGTGGCGGGCCCAGCGCTCGCGAAATTCGGCACTGGCGGAGGACAACTCGGACACCAGACCGGTGCGGGCCGCATCACAGGGACGAGCCCCGGCCGCGGTCAGCAACCGGTTCACCGTGTCGTCGGCCACCGTGTCCCAGTCCGCCCAGAAGGTGCGGGCCGCCGGATCCAGAAAGGTGAACCGGGCCAGGTTGGTTCCGGTCATCGCCTCGAACAGCGCCTTGCCCAGAGCATTCGAGCCCAGCACGTTCAGCCGTCCGTCGTGCACCAGCGCCGGCGTGGTGGTCATCGAGTCGAGGATGCGCTGCACCGGAGCCCGGAGCTGAGCCGGGGGAGCGGCCGGTGCACAGACCGCAGTGGTGCCCGCGCGCAGCAGACCGAGCAGATGAGCGTGCTCCGCAGCACTGAGCTGAAGCGCCCGGCCGATCCCGTCCAGCACCGCATCGGACACGTTGCTCGCGTCACCCCGTTCGAGCCGGATGTAGTACTCCACGCTGATCCCGGCCAGCGCGGCCACCTCTTCACGACGCAGCCCTTGCACCCGACGCCGGCCACCGGTCACCGGTAGCCCGGCCTGCAGCGGAGTCAGACGAGCCCGCCGGGTGGACAGAAACTCCCGAACCCGGCGCCGCAGCTCGGTCTGGACCGCTGGAGGACTTCCCATGGGCTCGACGATAGGCGCAGCAGCGGCGGCTCAGACAGTCACCCGCAGTACCCCGATAGCAGAAACTGTTCCACTCGGTGCGCTCGCGATGTGCTCGGTGCAGCCCCAAGAGAGGAAAGCCTGATGAGCACACAGCAGAACAAGATCGGTTCCGGATTCGGCCCGAGGAGCACAGCCGCGGAGGTCCTGGACGGAGTCGACCTGAACGGCAGGACGGCCCTGGTCACCGGCGGATACTCGGGGATCGGGCTGGCCACCACGCGGGCGCTGGTGAACGCCGGCGCGCGGGTGATCGTCCCGGCCCGCCGCCCGGAGATCGCCCGCAAGGCTCTTCCCGAGGTGGAGGTGGAGCATCTGGATCTGGCCGATCTCACCAGCGTGGCCGACTTCGCCGAGCGCTTCCTGGCCACCCGCCGCAATCTGGACATCCTGATCAACTCGGCCGGCATCATGGCCCCACCGCTGCAGCGCGTGGGCCCAGGCTGGGAATCCCAGTTCGCCACCAACCACCTCGGTCACTTCGCCCTGGTCAACCGGCTCTGGCCGGCTCTTCGGGAAGCAACGGACGCCCGGGTCGTCTCGGTCTCGTCACTGGGCCACCGCTTCGGCACGATCCGCTGGGACGACCTGCACTTCGACGCCGCCGACTACGACAAGTGGGCCGCCTACGGCCAGGCCAAGACCGCCAACGTGCTGTTCGCCGTGCACCTGAATGCCCTCGCGGCCGACCAGGGAGTGGAGGCGTTCGCCGTGCATCCGGGCACCATCGACACCCACCTGCAGCGCCACCTGCCGCAGGAGGAGATGGTGGCGAAGGGCTGGATGAAGCCCGACGGCAGCTACACCGATGCGGATGCGATGAAGTCGCCCGAGCAGGGCGCCGCCACTGCGCTCTGGGCCGCCACTTCGCCGCAGTTGCGGGGGCACGGTGGCGTCTACCTCGAAGACGTCGACATTGCCGAGATCACGCCAGAATCTGCGCTTTTCGACGGTTCGGTGCCGGGCGTCGCCGCTCATGCCGTCGATCTCCGGGCCGCTGAGCGGCTTTGGGCGCTCTCGGCTGAGCTGACCGGTGTGAACGCGTTCGAAAAGCCCTGAGAAGAATGAAGGACGCGGTGGTCACCTAGGCGGCTACCGCGTCCTTCATTGATGGTCAGTTCAAAACTCTGAATTCGCGCGGCATCTCAGCGGTGCCCAGGACGACGTCGGCGGCCAGTTCGCCCAGCACCGGAGCGAACTTAGCGCCGTGGCCGGAACAAGCGGAGAGCACGGTGACGCCGTCCATGCCGTCGATCACGAAGTCCTCGGTGGGCGTGTTGGTGAACAGACAGGTGGTCTCGGCGTAGGGCTCGGGCTCCAGGCCGGGTAGGTAGCGGCGCACGTAGTCGACCACCCGCCGGCGGTTGGCCGGGTCGATCACGCCGGTCTTCCCGGACGCGGACGAGATCACCTTTCCGGCGTTGTACTCGGCGACCTTCTGCCCACGGAATCCGGCGTCACGACCACCCGGCAAGGCGTACACGCAGATGTCCGAGCGCTTGTGGATGAGCGTGGGCCAGACGTCTTCCGGCGAGCGGTACGGGAAGTGGAAGGCGTTCTCCTCGCGCACCTCCAGATCGGGGAATGCCTTCACGAAGGCCGAAGGCAGGTCGAGTCGGCCCAGCAGCTCGGGCAACCAGCCACCCGCGCTCACCACCACCCGCCCGGCCTCCACCGCGCGTCCATCATCGGCAACCGCGCGGAAGCCTTTGCTGGTGCGCTCCAGTCGCTGCACCGGCCAGCCGGTCAGCACCCGCGCCCCGAGCGCCTGTGCCGCGGAAACCATGGCCCGCACGGTGTTCTCCGCATCCAGCACCCCGCCGCCCGGGTGGAACAGCACGTCGGAGTCGAACGTGATCTGAGGCCAGCGCTGCTGGGCGGCCTCGGGGCTCAGCAGTTCGTGCTCGACCTCAAGCTTGGCCAGAACCTCGGCCAGTCCGTGCGGGTCGCGTTCGGCGCCGAAGTCCAGGGCGCCGGTCGGCGTGATCAGTGGGGAGCCGTGCAGCTCGGACAGTTCGGCCCAGCCCGCCTCCGAGTCTTTCACCAGCGAGACGTACAGCTCCTGCGGGTAGGGGAAACGGAAGATCCGGGCTGAGCCGTGCGAACTGCCGTGCTCGGTGGCCGGGACGTGCCGCTCGAGAAGGGTGACGTCCATCCCGCGGGCCGCCAGCCGCCAGGCCGCCGAGGCCCCGGCCAGTCCGCCGCCGACCACCAGAACCGAACCGGAACTCATGCAATCTCCTCTACCACGACGAAGCGCCCTTCCTCAGCCGAGGCCGAGTTGTCCACATCCAGATAGCCGTCCAAGGTGCGCAGGCTGACCAAAGCCAGGCCCGACGTCCATTGATCGATCCGGACCCGCGCCCGCAACGGCCTGCGCGCCATGACGTTCACGGCCTTCACCTCGCCCTCGGGAACCGCCGAGACCAGGTCTTCCCCAGTGAATCGCAGCATTTCGCCCGCTTCGAGCAGATGAACGTGCCCGTTGACCGTGAGCTCGATGACTCCCTGGGCCACCACGAACACCCGGTCCAGGCCGTCGAACTTCGAGAACTCGCCCGCGGCCTCGATGGTGGCCACGCTCAGGCGCCAGCGCTCGTCGCGGAAAAGCTCCCGCGTGACACCACCGTCGTTGCGCCACCTCTGCTCGGCCGCCTCGGCGTATCGCACTGTCTGCACGCGTTCTCCCTGACCGCCATGTCTCACTACAGGCAACTAGTTCCACCACCAGTGGACGACTCGAATGTTTCCCACGGGTTGCCGCGTGACTCACACCACGCAACTGGGCCGCTACCGGGCCGGACGCCGACCTATCCTGCCCTTCGACGCATCCCGAACTGAGCCAGGAGATCGCCCGTGTTCTCGAAAATTCTGGTGGCGAACCGTGGCGAGATCGCCGTTCGCGCCTTCCGCGCTGCCTACGAGGTCGGGGCCCGCACGGTGGCGGTGTTCCCGTACGAGGACCGCTGGAGCGAGCACCGGCTCAAGGCCGACGAGTCGTACGAGATCGGCGAGCGCGGCCATCCGGTGCGGGCGTACCTGGATCCGGAGGCCATCGTTGCCACCGCGGTGCGGGCGGGCGCCGATGCGATCTACCCCGGCTACGGATTCCTGTCCGAGAATCCGGCGCTGGCCGAGGCCTGTGCCCGGGCCGGCATCACGTTCATCGGTCCGGGCTCCGACGTTCTGGAACTGACCGGCAACAAGGCCCGCGCGATTGCTGCGGCCCGGGCCGCGGGCGTCCCCACTTTGGCCAGCATCCCGCCGTCGAGGAACCCCGACGAGCTTGTGGACGCGGCTGCGCACCTTGCGTATCCGTTGTTCGTCAAGGCGGTGGCCGGCGGTGGTGGACGCGGTATGCGGCGGGTGGACCGTCCGGAAGACCTGCGTGAGGCCGTCGAGACCTGCATGCGCGAGGCCGACGGGGCGTTCGGGGATCCGACGGTGTTCATCGAGCAGGCGGTGGTGGATCCGCGGCACATCGAGGTGCAGATCCTGGCCGACGGTGAAGGCAATGTGATTCACCTGTTCGAGCGGGACTGCTCGGTGCAGCGCCGGCATCAGAAGGTGATCGAGATCGCCCCGGCGCCGAACCTCGACCCGCAGTTGCGCGAGCGGATCTGCGCCGACGCGGTGCGTTTCGCCAAGGAGATCGGTTACCGCAACGCCGGCACGGTGGAGTTTCTGCTGGCGCCGGACGGCAGTTACGTGTTCATCGAGATGAACCCACGGATCCAGGTCGAGCACACGGTCACCGAAGAGATCACGGACGTGGACCTGGTCCAGTCCCAGCTGCGGATCGCCTCCGGCGAAACCCTGGCCGATCTGGGGCTTTCACAGGAGAACGTGGCGATCCGCGGGGCGGCGCTGCAGTGCCGGATCACCACCGAGGACCCGGCCAACAACTTCCGGCCGGACACGGGGGTGATCACCACCTACCGCTCGCCCGGTGGTGGCGGGGTGCGGCTCGACGGTGGTACGGCCTACACCGGGGCCGAGGTCAATGCCCACTTCGACTCGATGCTGGCCAAGCTGACCTGTCGCGGGCGCACGTTCGAGAAGGCGGTGGAGAAGGCCCGGCGGGCGGTGGCCGAGTTCCGGATCCGCGGTGTCTCCACGAACATCCCCTTCCTGCAGGCGGTTCTGGACGACCCGGACTTCTCGGCGGGCCGGGTGACCACGGCCTTCATCGAGACCCACCCGCAGCTGCTGCAGGCGCGCGGCTCGGGGGACCGGGGCAGCAAGCTGCTGACCTACCTGGCCGGGGTGACGGTGAACCAGCCGCACGGGGCTGCGCCGGTCACCATCGACCCCTCGGTGAAACTGCCTGCCCTTGGGGAGGAACCGGCGAAGCCGGGAACCCGGCAACTGCTGCAGGCCAAGGGCCCGGAGGCGTTCGCCCGGGCGCTGCGCGAGCAGAACCGCGTTGCGGTGACCGACACCACGTTCCGCGACGCGCACCAGTCGCTGCTGGCCACCCGCGTCCGTACCCGTGATCTGCTGGCCGTTGCCCCGCACGTCTCCCGCACTACGCCGCAGCTGTGGTCGATCGAGGCGTGGGGTGGCGCGACGTACGACGTGGCGCTGCGCTTCCTGGCCGAGGACCCGTGGGAACGCCTGGCCGCGCTCCGCGAGGCGGTGCCGAACATCGCGCTGCAGATGCTGCTGCGCGGGCGGAACACGGTGGGCTACACGCCATATCCGACCAAGGTGACGGATGCGTTCGTGGCCGAGGCGGCGGCGACCGGGATCGACGTGTTCCGGATCTTCGATGCGCTGAACGACGTGGAGCAGATGCGCCCAGCGATCGAGGCCGTGCGGGCGACCGGGACGACCGTGGCCGAGGTGGCGCTCTGCTACACCGGCGACCTGTCCGATCCGGCCGAAAAGCTCTACACGCTGGACTATTACCTGCGACTGGCGGCGCGCATCGTGGAGGCCGGGGCGCACGTGCTGTGCATCAAGGACATGGCCGGGCTGCTCCGTGCGCCCGCTGCTTCCCGGTTGGTGACGGCGTTGCGCTCGGAGTTCGACCTGCCGGTGCACCTGCACACCCACGACACGGCCGGTGGGCAGCTCGCCACGCTGACTGCGGCGATCGCGGCCGGGGTGGACGCGGTTGATGCGGCCAGTGCCTCGATGGCCGGAACCACCTCCCAGCCGCCGCTTTCGGCCCTGGTCGCAGCAACCGACTTCAGCGAGCGGGACACCGGCCTGTCGCTGGCCGCGGTGAACGCGCTGGAGCCGTACTGGGAGGCGGTGCGCCGGGTCTACGCGCCGTTCGAGTCCGGGCTGAGCTCGCCGACCGGCCGGGTGTACCGCCACGAGATTCCCGGCGGTCAGCTGTCCAACCTGCGCCAGCAGGCCATCGCGCTGGGGCTGGGCGAGAAGTTCGAGCAGATCGAGAACATGTACGCCGCCGCGAACGACATCCTCGGCAACGTACCCAAGGTGACCCCGTCGTCCAAAGTTATTGGTGATCTGGCTCTTTCCCTGGTGGCGGCGGGCGCCGACCCGGAGGGCTTCGCCGAGCACCCGGGCTCGTTCGACATCCCCGACTCGGTGATCGGCTTCCTCAACGGCGAGCTGGGCGACCCGCCCGGCGGCTGGCCGTCGCCGTTCCGGGAGAAGGCCCTCGAAGGCCGGACCTGGAAGGCGCCGGCCGAGGAACTGACCCCCGAGCAAACTCTGAAGCTGGCCGAAAACCCCCGCCAGGCCCTGAACGAGCTGCTCTTCCCCGGCCCCACGAAGATTTTCGCCGAGAACCGTTCCACCTACGGCGACACCTCGGCCCTGCCCACCCTGGACTACCTCTACGGCCTGCGCCGCGGCGAGGAGCACGTGGTGGAGCTGGACGAGGGCAAGACGCTGATCATGGGCCTGCAGTCGATCAGCGAACCCGACGAGCGCGGCTTCCGCACGGTGATGGCCCGGCTGAACGGCCAGATGCGCCCGATCAGCGTGCGCGACACCCGGATCGCCGCCGAGATCCCGACCGCGGAGAAGGCCGACCCGGCGGTGGCCGGGCACGTGGCGGCGCCGTTCCAGGGCGTGGTGACGGTGGTGGTGGCCCCGGGCGACAAGGTCTCGGCCGGCGACACGGTGGCCACGATCGAGGCGATGAAGATGGAGGCCTCGATCACGGCTCCGGTGGAGGGCGTGGTGCAGCGGGTGGCCTTGTCCGGGGTGCAGGGCGTGGACGGCGGAGACCTGGTGCTGGTGCTCAACTGACGAGCTGAAACAACCACAGAACCGAAGACACCGGCCCCCGGTGGTGAGGTCGGCGGAATAGTCCCTATTGCCCTTTGGGGCGAAAAGGCCGATCTGGATACCGATCACAGGCTCTGTTAGCCTCCGGAACCGATTGCGGTAAGGAGACAGGCATGGCTGGGAAGGTCCGAGTCGATCCCGATGAGTTGCGCAAGTGCGACAAAAAGGCGGATCTGGTGGTGGAGCAACTGGCTCCCCTCAATCCTGGTGACCATCTCGCCGCCGCAGCCAAGGGGATTCCCGGCCAGGACAGTGTCACGCTGCTGAAGAACGTCGGATCTCTCTGGGAGTCGCAGTTACGTAGTCTGTGTGAGCGGGTGAGCCGCTACGGCGAGAGTCTGCACACGGCTGCCAGAGAGTACGAGAGCAGCGATGAGGCGGGGGCTTCTGGCTACCGCACGATCGCCCCCAGCGGGCTGCGGTGAGCGCCGACTGGGCCGATGTCCAGCTGTGGAAACCAGCCGAGTTGCAGTTTGCGGTCAAGAACCTGCAGAAGGTCGAGGACAGCATTGTCGAACTCGGTAGCGATCTGGTCGGGGCCAAGCCGAAGAGCTGGTCGGGCACTGCGGCGGCTGCGGCGCTGAGCGAATGGTCGTCGATCAACGAGTCGCTGGAAGACCGACTGACCGAGATCGCCGCCGTTCGCCGCGGACTGAGCGAAGCTTTTGACGCGGCAACCGGAATCGTCAATCTGCGGGACCAGGCGATCGCCTTCGCGGAGGGCAACGAACTGGTGATCGTCGACAACATGGTCCTGGACACGCGGGTGGAGGGTCTGCTGCCCAGGGTGCACGCGAGCGTCATGAACCATGCGGAACGGCGGCAACTTCAGGACAAGTGCGCGGCGATGGTCGAGGAAGTAGTGCGCCGGGCCGGGTACATGGACCAAGACTTGGTGAACCTGCTCAATACGGGGGTGCTGGCCGGTGAGTTGGCGCAGCTGGACTCGCCCAGTCTGCGCGCGGCCCGGAGGCTGGGGGCGAGCGAGGGAGAGTCCGGCATCTACGCACCCCCGACCGGCGATGGGACTCCGGATCAGAACGCGGCCTACTGGAACGCACTCGCGCCGGGCGAGCAGGCTGAAGTGATCGAGAAGCATCCCGAATGGATCGCTAATCGCGACGGAATTCCGTACGCCGCGAGAGATCAGGCCAATCGTGCGCTGCTTCCGCAGTATCTGGATGAATGGAAGCGGAAGCTGCGGCAGGCCCAGGAAGAACGCGATGCGCTTGCTGGGAAATATTTCAACGGTGTGGAGATCTCCCCGGAGGGGCAGGAGGAGTACCGTCGGCTGAATGCTGAGATCGAGCAGGCAAGGGAGCGGGTGGATTCACTTGGTAGCGTCGCCGAGATGGCGCAACGGCCGAACCGGATGATTCTCGGGCTGGATCTCAGCGAGAAGCGGACGCAGTCCATCGTTTCGGTGGGTAATCCTGACACTGCAACACACGTGGGCGTTTTCACGCCAGGTCTCACCTCGAACGTTGTGGGGATGAAAAACTATGACACCCAGATGGACCAACTGCGGGCGGTTTCCGGTGAAGCCTTGTTCCGTCATGGTGACGCCGCCGGCATTGAGCAAGGAGTTGAACAGGTGGCCACGATCACCTGGATGAATTACCAGAGTCCGCAGCTCACGTTGGACTCGGTGGGCGATCTGGACGGTGATTCGGTTCTTGAGACAAACAGTGCGCAGGCGGGTGGCGATCGACTGGCCCGGTTCCATCAGGGCCTTCAGTCCGCGCGCGACGACGGCGTGAATGTGACTGCGCTGGGGCATTCTTATGGATCGACCACCACCGGGTATGCCTTACAGCAGACCACCGGTGTCGACCGGGTGGCCTTCTACGGATCACCGGGATTGAGCGTTGATGATGTCGAGGATCTCAAGGTGCGTAGCGGGAACGTTTTCTATGCCGAAGCAGACGGTGACGGGATTGGGGATCTGGCCAAGTTCGGTAAGGACCCTTCAGAAATGCCTGGAATCACTTATCTGAGCACGGACAAGGCCACGGTCAACGGGGAAGAGTTATCCGGGGTCCGGCTTCACTCCGACTATATGCTCGAAGAATCAACGATTCAGTACAACCTGGGCGTGCTGGTGGCTGGTTATCCGGAGGACGCCATCACCGGTAGGAGTAATCTCCCGCTCGGTGAGGCCTATCGGGCCCGGCCGGATCTGGGCCGGATGGTGGAAAAGCCTTTCGGGGTGTTCGGGAGATGAGCCGTGTGGGCGCAGTGAAACTTTTTGGTGCGGCGTTGGTGATGCTGGTGTTGACCGGTGCTCTGGCGGGATGTGGAGGATCTGTTCTGGGTACATCACTTGACGAGGCTCGCGAGGAACTGCAGGCGCGCCCGTCCTTCGAGCAGGCGGAGAAGGATTACCGGGCGCTGCTGAAGGAGGTTCAAGACGCGGTCTCCGAGTTGGCGCCGAACGTCCGGTGGAATTCCGACGAGATCACCCAGATCGGGCTGAGTTTCTGTAGCCGGCCTTATGCGGATGTCAAGGGCGCTGAGTCTGCGATTTATACCGCCGGGAACGGTGGTGTTGGTGCCCCCTCGGACGAGGTCTGGCCTGAGGTAAAGGCCAAGGTGAGTGCCATCGCCGAGCAGTACGGTTTTACCGTGGGCGGTTCACTGAAGGACGAGCCCGGCAACGCCATGCTGGTGCTCCGCGACAGTACCGGTGCGTCGCTCAAACTCGGGTTCGTCGAGAACACCACACTGTCGGTGTACGGTTCGTGCGCTCTGCACGAGAACTAACTGTCGGCCTGCCCGGCGAAGGCAGCGCAGTGCCGCAGGTCCGGAACTGGTGAGAGCGCTGTCGACCGGTGGGCGTAGGCCCGGTTGACTGCCGGGTACGGAGGGCTTCAGGGCGCTGCGGGGGATGCCGATGCAGGGCGCGTCCTGTCCCCTCGGTGGAAGGCACGCCATGTTGCTCAAGCGAATCATCATGTTCGGCGCCGTTGTCCTCGGCCTGGTGCTGGCCGGTTCGGTGCCTGCCTCGGCGGCGACGAAGGCCCGGCCGTGCGTGTCGATCAAGGAGTTCGGCAAGCTGAAGAAGGACCTGACCCGGGCGCAGGTGCAGAAAATGACCGGGGTGGACGGCCGGCGGATCTCGGTCTACAACGTGGCCGGTGACTACGAGGAGGAGATTCGCCGGTATCGGGCCTGCCGGGGCAAGAAGGGCTCGTACGTGCTGTTGACGTACGGGTTCACCTCGTATCCAGAGGCTGCCGACGTGGGGGTGCGCAAGCTGGTCCGGGCGGCTTACGACATCGACTTCAGCGGATGATCGGTGGCAGGTCGGGGCCGAGGCGCAGGGATTCCAGGAACAGGATGACGGTGGCCGCCACCGCGCGGTGAGAGGCGTCATTGAGGACGTCGTGGTGGCCGTCGCGGACCAGTCGGACTTGGTCTCGGGGGAGTTGGTCGGTGATCTCCTCGGGCGGGGTGAGGGTGTCTTCAGCGCCGTGCAGGGCAAGGAAGGGTTTGGCCGGAGGCCGGATGCTCGACCAGGGCAGTTGCTGGGCAAGGGCACCGCGCTGGAAGGACGGGTCTTCGGTCAGGAGGGAGCGGTGCACCGGGCAGGCGGATCGGGCGTCGAGTTCCTGGTCCCAGCTCTCCGGGACGCTGCTGGACGGCAGGGCCGAGCCGGCCAGGATCACGGCGTCGGCCGGGACTTCGTCAGCCAGGTGGGCGGCGAAGGTGGCGCCGCTGTCGGAGCCGATGAGCACCTTGGGGCCGGGCAAGGTGCTGTCGGCGAGGAGCTTCTCGATCTGGGTGCGAGCGTGTTCGAGGTCGTTCAGGTCGACCGGGACCAGGCGGACCTTCCAGGCGTCGGCGCTGATCCGGCGGCCGAAACGGGCATACGAGGCGGCGGTCTCGCCGCGGCCGGGCAGCAGGATCAGGGTGCCGCGTGGGGTGCCTCCAGCGGGTTCGTCCCAGGCGGTGATGCTCATGGTTCTCCTTCAGGCGTTGACGGCGATGCGGTGAGCCAGTTCCTGACGCACCAGAGGCAGGAGGTTGCGGCCGTAGTCGACGGCGTCCGGCAGTGGGTCGTAGCCGCGGATCAGGACGGTGTTCACGCCGATCTCGACGTAGTCGAGCAGCGCGGCGGCAACGGTTTCCGGCGAACCCACCAGCGCCGTCGAATTGCCGCCGCCACCAACGGCACTGGCGGTGGGCGTCCATAGGCACCGGTCGTGCAGGTCGCTCTTCTCGGCCGCCGCCAGAAGCCGAAGCGAGCCGGAGTTCTGCGGGCGGTCCCGTTCAACCGGCGCGGCATTCAGCGAGCCGAGGATGCCGTGCGCGCGCTCCCAGGCCTCGGCGTCGGTGCGGCCCAGAATCGGGCGGAACGAGACCGAGATGCGCGGCCGTGCGCGTGCCACCGCGGCGGCCTGTTCGGTGACGGTGGCGATCTGCTCGCCGGTCTCGGCCAGCGGTTCGCCCCAGAGCATGTACGTGTCGGCGCGTTTCGAGCCGACCCGGTAGGCGGCCGGTGAGCTGCCGCCGAAGAACAGCTCCAGATGCCTTTCCCGGTAAGGGCGCACGGCCGGGTTCAGGCCCTCGAAGCGGTAGAAGTCACCATCGAACGAGTGCGGGCCGGGCTGGTCCCAAAGCCGGCGCAGGATGCCGAGATATTCGTCGGTGCGGGCGTAACGCTCGTCCTTGGAGAGGTAGTCACCTTCGCGGCGTTGCTCGGTATCGGTGCCGCCGCTGACGATGTTGAGAGCGACCCGGCCCTGGGAGAAGTGGTCCAGGGTGGCGAAGGTGCGGGCGGCCAGGGTGGGGTGCACCACGCCCGGACGATGCGCGACCAGCAGACCCAGGCGCTCGGTCTGGGCAGCGGCGTAGGCGGCGACCTGGGTGCCTTCGGACCAGCCGGCGCCGTAGCCGATCAGGATGCGGTCGAATCCGCCGTCCTCGTGGGCCTTGGCGAAGCGGGCGGTGTAGTCCGGGTCGATCACCGGGCCGGTGGCGGGGCGGATCTCGGAGGCGTCGGCGGTGCCGATCATGCCGAGGATCTCGACGTCCTCGTAGCGGTTGTCGTGAGTCGGCTGAGTGGTCATCGGGTCTCCTTCTCCAGAACGGGCTCAGGCGTCAGGACGGGCTGAGGTTTGGTCAGGCGGGTGAGGCCACGGCGCTGCACACGCCCGCTGGAGGCCTCGCGGATGCAGTCGGCGAGCACGTTGAGCGAGCCGACGGTGAGCACGAGCATCAGCCCCGGAAAGAGCGGGGCCCAGGGTTGGCGGTCGAGGAAGCCGAGGTCGGCCGAGAGCATGCCGCCCCAGGTCGGCGTGGGCGGGATGATGCCCAGGCCGAGGAAGGCCAGGGAAGCCACCACCAGCAGCGCGGAGCCCATCGTCTGCGCCCCGGCCACCGCCACGTTGGGCAGCACCTTCGACCAGATGTGCCGGCGCAGCACCCACCACCGCGAAGCCCCCATCAACTCGGCGGCCTCGACGTACTGCGCGCTGCGCAGGCCCAGCGCCACCGCCCGGCTGATCCGGAAGAACGCCGGGCTGGTCAGCAGGCCGACCGCGATCATCGCCTGGTGCAGCCCGTTGCCCAGGGTGCCGGCCACGGCGATGGCGAAAACGGTGAAGGGCAGGATCATCAGGGTGTCGGTCAGCCGCAGCGCGATCCATTCCCCGACCCGGCCCATCCAGACCGAGGCCAGCCCGGCCGGCACCCCGATCAGCAGGCCCACCGTCACCGCCTCGAGCGCGCCGATCACCGACAGCCGGGTGCCGGCCAGGAGCCGGCTGAACACGTCCCGGCCCACGTAGTCGGTGCCCATCAGGTAGTTCAGGCTGGGCCCGGCCAGCACGTCCGGATGCTGCTGCAGCGGGTCGTACGGGGCGATCCGCTCGCCGAAGAGCGCCAGGAAGGCGATCAGCGCCAGCACGGTCAGGGCGATCCGGGCGCTGCGGATCCGCAGCAGCCGGCTCATCGCCGGGCCGCCGGGTTCAGCAGCACCTGCAGCGCGTTCACGCTCAGGTTGCCGATCAGCACGATCACGGCCGTCACCAGCAAGGTGCCGAGCACCACCGGCACATCGCCGCGCTGGGCGGACTGCAGGGCGAGCTGGGCCACCCCGGGCAGGTTGAACAGCTTCTCGGTCATCACCGCGCCTCCGATGATCAACGGCATGGCCATCCCGATCACCGCCAGGGTGGGGGAGAGGGCATTGCGCAGGACATGAACGAAAAGCACGCGCCAGTGGCTGAAACCGCGCATCCGGGCACCGGTGGCGTAGTTCTCGTCCAGCGCGGCGACCATCGAGGTGCGCAGCTGCCGGGCGATCCCGGCGGCGACCTCGATGCTCAGGGCCAGAGCGGGCAGGAAGGCGAAACGCAGCCACTGCAGCGGATCCACGCCGAAGGCCACGTAGCCTCCGGCCGGGAACAAGCGGGTCTTCAGGGCGAGCGCCACGATCAGGGCGATGCCGATCACGAACGGCGGCAGGGTGGCGACCACCGAGCAGACCACCGTCACCGTGCGGTCCACGATGCCCCCGGCCCGTACGGCTGCGGTGACGCCGGCGGCGACGCCGATCAGGATGGCCAGCACCAGGGCCAGCGCAGCGATCGACAGATCGACCGGCAGCGCCTGGCGGATCGAGTCGGAGACCGGCACGGTGGTGAACCAGGAGCGGCCCAGGTCGCCCAGCAGGGCATCGCCCAGCCAGGTCAGGTAGCGTTCCACCAGCGGCTGGTCCAGGCCGAACTGCTCCCGCATCACCGCGATGTCCTGTTCGGTGGCGGTCTCGCCGAGCACCGTGGCGGCCGGGTTGCTCTTGCTCAGCGCTCCCAGGCCGAAGGTGACCATCGAGGCCAGCAGCAGCACCGTGACGGTGGTCAGGACCAGGCGCCCCAGCTGCGTCGCCGCGCCGTTCATCCGGCCGAGATTCCCTCGAACCGGCGCAGACTCGGCGACTGCGGCAGCTCGGTGACCGACTTCTGCCGGGCGATGATGAACGGTTCGTTGTAGAGGAAGACATTCGGGAAGTTGGTCACCGCGATCCGGGTGGCCTCCTGCAGCACCTCGGGGTAGGACGGGTCGTCGACCGGGGTGGCGCGCACCTTGGCGATCTGGGCGTCGAGTTCCGGGTCGCGGTTGCGGGCCGGGTTCATCAGGCCGGTCTCGCTGAACAGCACCTGGAACGCCTGCACCGGCGATTCCCGTCCGGCGAAACCGTCGTAGCCGAGCGCCTTTGCGTGCTCCAGATAGACGATCTGGGTCCACTCGCTGCCCGGGATGGTCTCGATGCTCAGGTCGATCCCGATCTCCTTGAGCTGCGCCTGGATCTGCTCGGTGGCCGGGTGCGGCGGCGCAGTGACGCTGAAGGTCCCCTTCACCCCACCGGAAAGCCCGGCGTCGGCGAGGATCTGGCGGGCCTTGGCGGGATCGTAGGCGTACACCTCGCCCAGGTCTTCGGCATAACCCACGTAACCCTTGGGGAAGGGCTGGTAGTTGACGTCGCCCACGCCGAACTTGGCCACCTGGCGGATCTTCTCGCGGTCGATGCCGAACTTCAGCGCCTGCACCACCGCCGGGTTGTCGAACGGGGCCTTGGTGGTGTTGACGTCCAGCACGGCCACGAACATCGAGTCCAGCACCTGCACCTCGAGCCCGGCGGCCTGCGCGGCATCGATGTTCGCGGCGCCGATCCGCACCACGTTGTACTGGCCGGACGCGGCCGAGGCGACCGCGGTGGCGGCATCCGGAGCGGGGTAGAGCCGGAACTCCTCGACCAGGATCTCGTCGGCCAGGTGGAACTGCGGGTTCTTGCGGAGCTCGGCGTGGTCGTTCTCGGTGTACGAGGTCAGGGTGAACGGCCCGGAACCGGCCGCGGTGGTGGCCAGCACGCTCGCGTCCTTCTCGAAGACCCCCGGATTGACCACCATGCCGGTCTTCCCGGCCAGCAGCAACGGGTACTGGAAGTTGGTCTCCGTCAAGGTGATCAGCACGTCCAGCTCACCCTCGGCGGTGACCTCCTGCACGTCGGCCAGCTGCGGGGCGACCAGCGAGCCCTTCGCGGTGCGGGCCCGGTTCAGCGAGCGGGCCACCGCGTCGGCGTTCAGCGCGGTACCGTCCGAGAACTTCAGATCCGGCTGCAGGGTGAAGGTGACCGCTGTGCCCTCGTCGTTGTACTCCCACTTCTCGGCCAGCCAGCCGATCGCCTTGCCGGAGGGGTCCAGGGCGGTCAGCGCGTCGTAGGCCAGCGCCAGCATCTGCACGTCGGAACCGGCCGAGGAGGTGATCGGATCCCAGCTGGTGGGCAGTTGCCAGGCCCAGGTGATCACCCCGGAACCGCCCGCGGCCGGCCCGGATCCCGATCCGGAACCGCAGGCGGCCAGGGCGAACAGGGTGCCCGCGCCGAGTCCGGCCCGCAGCAGGTCACGACGGCTCAGGGGCAACGTTCCGGGCATGGGGATCCTCTGGGTTCGGGGCGGATACCGCGCCACTCGGGGCTTTTCGCTGCTTCGAAGATAAGAGACCTTTCCGGGCAAACTCCAACGAGGAGTTGTGATGAGAACCGATCACGTCTGCTTATGGGGTTGCGTCGGGGAGCAGACAACAAAGGACGCCGGCCTCCAGAAGAGGAGGCCGGCGTCCTTGAGTCGGTGGTGGTCTACGAACGAGCAGGCACGCAGAGCACCGGACGGGTGCTGCGGCGCAGGAGCTTGTGCGGGACCGATCCGAGAACGGCTGCCCGCATCGGGCTTTCGGAGGTGCAGCCGACCACGATGAAGGTGGCGTCGTACTTCTCGCCGGCCTCCAGCAGCGCCTTCACCGGCTTGCGCCCGACCAGCTCGACCACCGGCTCCAGCCCGGCCTTGCGGGCCAGGCCGACCCCCTCGTCCAGCGCCTTGCGGCCGATCTCCTGCAGGGCCTCACGGTGCGAGGACATCTCTTCGCTGACGCCGCCCGGCACCCCCGCGCCGTAGACCAGCACCAGCGGCTGGCCCAGGCGCTGGGCCAGGTCGATGGCGGTGTCCAGGGCGGCGTGGGCGACGGGGGACTCGTCGTAGCCCAGCACGATGCTCATCAGGGTTCCATTCCGTCGGGATCCGGTGCGGCGGACTTCAGCCCGTGCACCACGTCAGGGTCGGGCAGGCCCGGCCTCTCCTGCCAGTACCGCTGGTCCTTCAGCCGCCAGGCGATCATCAGGAGCAGGCCCACCGCGAAGATGCCGATGCCGACCACCAGCGGCGGCCCGACCCCCAGCCAGGCCTCGCCGCTGTAGGAGTTCTCCGGATCAGCCATGTCCCGGGCCGAGAGCACCAGCAGCCAGATCAGCAGCCCGGCCCCGGTCAGCGGGAACAGCCCGATCAGCACCAGGTTCTTGAACGACTCGGTGAGGTGCTTGCGGTGGTAGACGGCACAGGCGATCCCGCTCAGCGCGTAGTAGAAGGCGACCAGCAACGACAGCGCGGTGGCCGAGTCGTAGAGCGCGTTCTCGCTGACCGTGTAGATGCCGACGTACCAGACGATGGCGATACCGGCCACCCACCAGGTGCTCACGTCCGGGGTGCGGTGCCGCGGGTGGATCCGGCCGAAGGTGGCCGGCAGGGCGTGCCGGCGGGCCATCGACAGGCCGGTGCGGGAGGCCGGGATGATCGTGGTCTGGGTGGAGGCGATGGCCGAGACGGCGACCGACAGCAGCAGCACCCAGTCCCAGCCACCCATCACCTCACCGGCCAGCATGGCGAAGATCGCCTCCTCCTCGCCGGCGTTCTCGGCCAGCCAGGCGGTACCGGCGAAGGCGACCACTGCGGTGGCCACCCCGAGGTAGGTGAGCAGCAGGATGAACGTGGACAGCAGCGAGGCCCGGCCAGCAACGGACGGCCCGCCGCGGGTTTCCTCGTTGAGGTTCACCGACGCTTCCCAGCCCCAGTAGGCGAAGACGCCCAGGAGCAGGGCGGTGGTCAGCGGGGCGCCGCCCGCGCCGAACGGGTTGAACCACGACAGGTCGGGGTCCAGCGCCTGCAGCGGGCTGTCGTCGGAGTAGACCCGGAACAGGGCCACCGTGGCGAAGATCAGCAGCGCGCCGACCTGGATCAGGATCAGGATGTCCTGGACCCGGGCCGACAGGTCGGTACCGAGCACGCACAGCCAGGTCAGGAACAGGATCAGGGCGATCGCCAGCGGCATCCGGACCCAGTTGTTGTCGGCCGCGCCGTCCTGGCCGATCATCCGCAGGAAGAAGCCGACCCCGACGTCCGCCTGCGAGCCGATGATCAGCACCCCGGTCATCGTGATCGCCCAGCCGCCGATCCAGCCGAACCACGGGCCCATCGCCCGGGTCACCCAGCTGAACGTGGTGCCGCAGTCCTGGTCCACCCGGTTCAGGTAGAGGAACGCGCCTGCGATCAGCGCCATCGGCACGAACGAGGCCAGCAGTGCGCCGGGGGCGTAGATTCCGACGGCGGCGGTGATCGCACCGATGATGGCCGCCAGCGAATAGGCGGGGGAGGTCGCGGCCAGGCCGATCACCACGGCGTCGACGAAGCCGATCGCCGAGTGGTCGAGTTCTGGTTCCGGTCGGCCGGGCGGCTCGACGGTGTCCGGTTTGGTCAACGGGGGCCCTTCTTCTGCTGATCAGGTGTTCGCCACCGGTGCCCCTCGCCTTGAGCAGGGTCTCGCGCACCGGCGGAGAACGGTACATGTTCCGGTGGCAACATCGTGATCAGCTGATGGCTTATGGAGTCTTTGGCAGCTTTGTCAGGAATCGAAGCCCAGTCCAGCGGCATCCAGGGCCCGGAGGAAGAGGTTGCGGCGGCCCGCGCGATGATCGGCCCGGTCCAGCGACCAGCGGGTGAGGTCGATGCCCACCCCGGCCAGCGGCTCCGGCGGGAAGGGCAGCGGTTTGTGTCGCACCATGCTCAGCCGGGTGCGCTCGGTGTCGGCCCCGGCCAGCCGGTCCAGCATGACGTCGGCGGCGAAGCGGGTGGCTCCGACCCCGAGCCCGGTGAACCCGGCCGCGTACGCCACCCGCCCGTTGCGGGCCAGGCCGTGGAAGGCGGTGAAGCGGGTGGAGGTGTCGATCGCCCCGGCCCAGCGGTGGCTGATCCGGATGCCGGCCAGCTGCGGGAAGGTGGCCAGCAGGTGCGAGGTCAGCCGGGTATAGGTGGCCCGGCGGTCCTCGTAGGCGGCGCTGATCCGCCCGCCCCGGTGGTAGACCGCGTCGTAGCCGCCGAAGAGGATGCGCCGGTCGGCGGTGAGCCGGGCGTAGTGGAACTGGTTGGCCAGATCGGTCAGGCCCTGGCGGTGCTCCCAGCCGATGGCGGCGTGCTGGGCCTCGGTGAGCGGCTCGGTCATCAGGACGTAGTCGTACACCGGCACCGTCATCGGCCTCAGGCGCTTCAGCAGCGAGGGGAAGACGTTGCTGGCCAAGGCCACTCGTGCGGCCCGGACGGTGGTGCGCGGCGTGCGGAGCGCGACCGGGCCCAGCCGGGTGCTGGTCAAACCGACGACGGGGGAGTGTTCGTGAATTTCGACGCCCAGTTCGCTTGCTGCCCGGGCCAGTTCGTGCGCCAGCTTGGCCGGGTGAACCAGCGCGGTGTCCCGTCGGCTCCACAGGCCACCCAGAAACAGCGGCGAGCTGATCTCGGTGCGGGTGCGGCCGGCGTCCATCGCGTCCGGCCCGAGCCAGGGCACCTGATGCGGCTCGACGGCAACGCTCAGGGTTCCGGTGCGTTCCCACTCGCAATCCAGGCCGAGTTGATCCACGTCCTGCTCGAAGCCGTCCAGGTTCTCCCGGCCCAGCCGCTCAAGCGCCGCGTACTCACCCGGCCAGCGCGAACGTCCGTTGTCCTCGCCATGAGTGATGCTGGCCTCGCAGAAACCACCGTTGCGGCCCGAGGCGGCCCAGCCGATGGTCTCGGCCTCCAGCAGCACCACCCGGGCGCCCGGGCTGCGGCGCTTGGCCTGCAGAGCCGTCCACAGGCCCAGATAGCCGCCCCCGACCACGGCCAGGTCGGCAGTGGTGGAGGAGGTCAGCGGCGGGTAGCGCCGGCCGGGTGCATCTTCCAGCCAGAACACCGCATGCCGGCTGTCTTTCAGGGCCCGCTCGACGAGCCGCGGGTCGGGGGCGTGTCGTTCGTAGGCGGTTCGCTGCGGTGCGGGTGCCACGATCGTCATCTTGTTCTCTTATCCGCTGGAAGAGCCCGACAGTCCTTAGGTCGTTGCTGTACTTCCCGGGGCGGAGCTAACCCGCTTCGTAGACCGGCGCCCCGTCGACGAGGGTGAGGTTGACCTCTACGGAGCCGATTTCGGAACTGGGAACGTCGAACGGGTCGCGGTCGAGCACGACAAGATCGGCGCGCCGGCCCACCGCCAGGGTGCCGGTGTCGTCGCGGTGGTTCACGTACGCGCTGCCCGAGGTGTAGGCGGACAGGGCGCTGTGCAGATCGATGCGCTGCTCGGGGAGGAAGGCTGGTGAATTCTCGCCGTAGCTGATCCGATTGACCGCGGTGTGAACGGCTTTGATCGGGGACGCGTCGCTCACCGGCCAGTCGCTGCCGGCGGCGAGGCGGGCGCCGGAGTTGACCAGATCGGCGAACGGGTACTGGTGCCGGGCCAGGTCGCCACCCAGGAAGGGGATGGTCAGATCGTCCATCTGGGGTTCGTGAGCGGCCCAGAGCGCCTGGATCGTTGCGGTCGCGCCCAGTGCTCTGAAACGAGGGACGTCGGTGGGGTGGACGACCTGTAAGTGCGCCAGATGCGGTCGGGTGTCTTTGTGGCCGTTCGCGTTTCGGGCGTTCTCGATGGCGTCGAGGGATTCGCGGACAGCACGGTCGCCCAACGCGTGGAAGTGCAGCTGGAAGTCCAGGGCGTCCAGAGCCCGGACGTACTCGCGCAGCGCCGTCGGTTCGACGAAGCTCAGTCCGCGGTTGGCCGTGGCGCAACCGCACGCGTCCTTGTACGGGGCAGTCATGCCGGCGGTGAAGTTCTCGGCCACGCCGTCCTGCATGATCTTCACCGTGGACGAGCGTAGTCGACCGACGGTAAACGTCTTTCGCTTCTCCACCAGCTCGGGGATCTGCTCGGCGCCGCGCTCGCGGTCCCACCACAGGGCACCGATCACGTCCGCAGTGAGGAGATCGCGTTCGGCGGCGGTTCGGTAGGCGTCGGAGACCTCAGGGAAACCGTTGGTGGCGCACAGCATTGCATCCTGCCAGGCGGTGATGCCGATCGAGTGCAGCAGCTTCTGGGCTCTGAGCAGACCGTTCAGCCGGTCCTCGGCGGTGGCCCCGGGTACCAGGTCGCCGATCAGCGCGATGGCGCCTTCCTGCAGCCCGCCGACCGGATTGCCTTCTGCGTCGCGGTTGATCAGGCCGTCGGCCGGATCCGGGGTCTGCCGGGTGATGTCGGCCCTGCGCAGGGCGTGGGTGTTCACCCAGGCGCCGTGGTGGTCCCGGTTGTAGAGGAACACCGGCCGGTCGGGCACCACGTCGTCGATCAGGTCGGCGGTGGGAACGCCTCCGGCGAAGCTCTCCATCGACCAGCCGCTGCCGGTGATCCACTCGGCCTCGGGATGTGCATCGGCGTAGGCCCGGATCCGGCGGCGGTACTCCTGGACGTCGGTGGTGCCGGTCAGATCGCACTGCGCCAGCTCCAGCCCGCCGAACACGGCGTGCACGTGGGCGTCCTGGAAGCCAGGCAGCAGCGCCCGGCCCTTCAGGTCGATCAGCTCGGTCTTCGCTCCGATCAGGGCCTTGGCCTCGGTGCCCAGCGCGACGACACGGCCCTGGTGCACGGCCAGACTGTCGGTGCGGGTGTTGCCCTGATCCAGGCAGTGCACCGGGCCACCGGTGAACACCAGGTCAGCTGCCACAGCGCGCAGGTTCCCCTCGCTCGTCCCGTATTCAAGTCCCTGGCCATGGAACCGGGCGGGTGACATTTTCGTCAATGGTGTTGTCATAAGAAACGGGGTGTTCATGGCCGACGAGCGGCTGGTGACCAACCGGCGACGCCGGGCCACCAAGACGGGGGTCGTGCTCAGTCACGACCTGATCGTCCGGACCGCCATCCGGCTGGTGCAGGAACACGGTGCGACCGGGCTGAGCATGCGCCGGCTGGGCGGCATGCTGGGCGCCGACCCGACCTCGATCTACCGCTACTTCCGCAGCGTGGACGACCTGGTGCGGGCCATGGCCGACGACCTGATGGGCCGCTGTCTGGACGGTTTCGACCCCGACCTGCCGCTGCGCGCCGCCCTGCACGACCTGGGTCTGCGGGTCTACTCGGCGCTGGTCGCCAACCCCCGCATCGCCTCGCTCACCGCGGCCCGGGTGACCGGCCGGCCCAACGAGATCCGGATCATCGAGACCGGCCTGGGAGTATTGCGCGCGGCCGGTTTTCCGCCGGACGAGGCGGCCCGGCACTATCACGCGTTCATCGACCTGACGCTCGGCCTGGCCGCGCTGGACGCCACCGCGCTGACCTTGGCCCAGACCGCGGGCCAGCCGGACGTGCTGGCCTGGGAGACGGTCTATGCCCACCTGGACGGTGCGACCCACCCGCACATCGCCGCGAGCGCCGGTGCGCTGGGGCGAACCATGCGGGTGAGTGCCTACCCGTGGGCGCTGGAGGTTTTCCTGGACGGGCTAGAGGCCCGGCGCTGAGCTGCTGTGGTCCTGGCGTTCCCGGAAGGCGATCATGTTCATCCGGTTGCCGCAGCGCACACTGCAGAAGCGCTTGGAGCCGTTGCGGGACAGGTCCAGCAGCAGGCCGGTGCAGTCGGGGGCCGCGCAGATCCGCAGCCGGTCCATGGTGTCGGTGCGGATCACGTCGACGAAGGCCAGCGCCGCCTCGATCTGCATCCGCTGGGCCAGCGGGGCCTGTGGGTCCGTGCCGTGCAGATGCCAGTCCGAGGCGTCGTGCCGCGCCAGCTGGGGTAGCGCCCGGCCGTCGCGCAGCATGCGGTTGACCTCCTGGACGGCGTCGTCGCGTTCGCGGGTCCACAGAGTCCGCAACCGGGAACGGGTTTCGACGACCTGCAGCCGTTCGGCCTCGTCGTGGTCGATCCGGCCGGAGTAGGGGTAACGGGCCAGCAGTTCGGCCAGCTGCCCGACCGTGGCGATTTCGTCCTGGCCGCTGCGGGAGGCCTGCGGATCGGTGTTGCCCAGGGTCACGACGAACTCCAGGGCCTCTTCGGTGTCAGGGGCAAAATGCAAGTTGACTCCTTACGGGGCCGTGCTTAGCGTCAGGGGTAACAGGGGTCTTGAGTCCTGACGGTACCGCCCGTCCAAGGAGAAGCATGAAGCTCTCACCGATGTCCTCCGGTCTGCTCGCCGCCCTCCTCGCGGCATCCTCGTTCGGAACCTCCGGGGTGCTGGCCAAGCCCCTGATGGAGGCCGGCTGGTCGCCGGTCGCGGCGGTGACGTTGCGCGCGCTGACCGGCGGGCTTCTGCTGCTGCCGGTGGCCTGCTTCGCGCTGCGTGGGCGGTGGGGTGTGCTGCGGCAGGCCTGGCGGCGGGTGCTGGTAATGGGCTTCGTCGGCGTAGCGGTGACCCAGCTGGCCTACTTCGCCGCGATCCAGACCATCCCGGTCTCGACCGCGCTGCTGATCGAGTTCCTGGCGCCGCTGCTGCTGGTCGGCCTGGCCTGGGCCCGCACCCGGCGCACGCCGCACCGCACCGTGCTGCTGGGCTCGGTGCTCGCGATCGTCGGGCTGGTGCTGGTGATCGGCCCGGGCGCGCTGCAGCCGGTCGATCCGGTGGGCCTGCTGTTCGCCTTCGCCGCGGCCATCGGCTGTGCCACCTACTTCTTCATCGCTGCTCAGACCGACGACGGCCTGCCCCCGGTCGCGCTGGCCGCCTCCGGGCTGCTGCTCGGGGCGGTGATGCTCGGCGGGGTGGGGCTGGTCGGCCTGCTGACCTTCTCGGTCGAACTGGGCACCCTGGAGATGTTCGGCGCCGGCGTGCCGTGGTGGCTGCCGCTGCTGGCCCTGGCCCTGCTGAGCACCGCCATCGCCTACGCCGCCGGGATCACTGCCTCCACGCTGCTGGGCTCCCGCGTGGCCTCGTTCGTCGGCCTGCTGGAGGTGGCCTTCGCCGCGGTGTTCGCCTGGCTGCTGCTCGACGAGCGCCTCACCTTCGTCCAGATCCTCGGCGGCGCCTTCATCCTGGCCGGCATCGCCGCGGTCCGGGCCGAAGAAGACGCCGAGCCGGCTCCGGCCGAACCCCTCACCGAAGCCACCGCCTGAGCTGAGCTACGAGTTGGTGGCGGTGAGGGCGCGGTCGAGCATGGCCAGGCCTTCGCGGACGACGTCGTCAGGAGTGTTGAGGGGCGGCACGATGTGGATGCGGTTGTAATTGGCGAAGGGGAGCAGGCCTTCGGAGCGGCAGGCCTTGAGCAGGGCGGCCATCTGTGGGCTGCTTCCGCCGTACGGAGCCAGCGGCGAACGGGTTTCACGGTCGGAGACCAGTTCCAGGGCCCAGAAGCAGCCGGTGCCGCGTACTTCGCCGATCCATTCGTGCTTGGATGCCAGCTCTTGCAAGGCCGGGCCGATCACCGCTGAGCCCAGGCGCTGGGCGTTGGCCACCGTGTCCTCGTCTTCCATGGTGCGGATGGTGGCGACGGCGGCGGCGCAGGCCAGTGCATGGCCGGAGTAGGTGAGGCCGCCGGGGTAGGCGCGTTCGGCGAAGGTTGCGTAGATCGCGTCGCTCAGGGCCACCCCACCCAGAGGCACGTAGCCGGAGTTGACGCCCTTGGCGAAGGTGAGCAGGTCCGGCACCACCTCGTCCGAGACCGCGAACCACTTTCCGGCGCGGCCGAATCCGGACATCACCTCGTCGGCGATGAACATGATGCCGAAGCGGTCGCACAGTTCGCGGACGCCGGTCAGGTAGCCCGGCGGCGGGACCATGATGCCGGCCGTGCCCGGGATCGCCTCCAGGATGATCGCGGCGATGGTCGAGGGGCCCTCGAGGGTGATGACCTGCTCGAGATGGCTCAGGGCGCGCTGCGATTCCTCTTCGGGAGTGGAGGAATTGAAGGCGCTGCGATAGAGGAACGGCCCGAAGAAGTGCACGGTGCCGGTGGAGCCGTTGTCGTTGGGCCAGCGCCGGGGATCGCCGGTCACGTTCACGGCCAGCTGGGTGCCGCCGTGGTAGGAGCGGTACGTCGAGAGCACCTTGGGCCGGCCGGTGTGCAGCCGGGCCATCCGGATCGCGTGCTCGTTGGCGTCGGCCCCGCCGTTGGTGAAGAAGACGTGGTTCAGATCGCCCGGGGTGTGTGCGGCGATCAGGTGAGCGGCCTCGGAGCGGGCGCCGTTGGCGTAGGCGGGCGCGACCGTGCACAGGGTGGCGGCCTGCTCCTGGATGGCGGCGACGATGCGCGGGTGCTGGTGGCCGAGATTGGTGTAGACCAGCTGCGACGTGAAGTCCAGCAGACGCTGCCCTTGCCCGTCCCAGATGTAGGGGCCCTCGGCCTTGGTGATCACCATCGGGTCGAGCGCAGCCTGCGCCGACCAGGAATGGAAGACGTGCGCCCGGTCGAGTTCGTAGGCGCGGCGCGGGTCCTGGGTGTTCCTGAGGTCAGACATTCTGCGGGAACCCCAGGTCGAGGCCGCCGGCCGGACGGTTGGCCGGGTCGATCCAGCGGGTGGTGACCACCTTGCCCCGGGTGAAGAAGTGCACGCCCTCGGTGCCGTGGGCGTGCGTGTCACCGAACAGCGAGCGCTTCCATCCGCCGAACGAATAGTAGGCCACCGGAACCGGAACCGGAACGTTCACCCCGATCATGCCCACCTCGACGTCCTTCTCGAAGCGCCGGGCCGCACCGCCGTCGTTGGTGAAGATCGCCGTGCCGTTGCCGTACGCGTTGGCGTTGATCAGCTCGACGCCCGCCTCGTAGCTGGGCACCCGGACCACACACAGCACCGGGCCGAAGATCTCCTCGCGGTAGATCTCCATCTCGGAGCTGACATGATCGAAAAGTGTCGGGCCGAGCCAGAAGCCGTCCTCGTCCCCACGGGCCGACACCGAGCGTCCGTCAATGACCAGCTTGGCGCCGGCGCTCTCGCCGCTGCCGATCAACCCGGCGATCCGGTCGCGGTGTGCCCGGGTGACCAGCGGGCCCATGTCCGCCTCCCTCTCGGACCCGGCCGCCCCGTCCCCGATCAGCAAGGTCCGGGTGCGCTCAGAGATCCGGGTGACCAGATCGTCGGCAATTGAATCCACCGCCACCAGAACGCTGATCGCCATGCAGCGCTCGCCGGCGCTGCCGTACCCCGCGCTCACTGCCGCATCCGCGGCCAGGTCCAGATCGGCGTCGGGCAGCACCAGCATGTGGTTCTTCGCGCCGCCCAGGGCCTGCACCCGCTTACCGTGCTCAGAGGCTGTCCGGTAGACGTACTCGGCGATCGGAGTGGATCCGACGAAGCTGATCGAGGCCACGTCGGGTGAGGTCAGCAGCGCGTCCACGGCCACCTTGTCGCCCTGCAGAACATTGAACACGCCGTCCGGAAGTCCAGCCTCCTTCCACAGTTTCGCGATCCACAGCGAGGCGGACGGGTCCTTCTCGCTGGGCTTGAGCACCACCGAGTTACCGGCGGCGATGGCGATCGGGAAGAACCACATCGGCACCATGGCCGGGAAATTGAACGGGCTGATCACGCCGACCACGCCCAGCGGCACCCGCTTGGAGTGCACGTCCACCCCGGTCGAGGCGGCCTCGGTGTGCCCGCCCTTGAGCAGATGCGATATCCCGCAGGCGAATTCGACCACCTCCAGGCCGCGGGCGATCTCGCCCAGCGAGTCCGAGTGCACCTTGCCGTGCTCGGCGGTGATGATCTGGGCCAGTTCCGGCCGCCGGGCGTTGAGCAGCTCGCGGAAGGCGAACAGCACCTGCGTGCGGCGGGCCAGCGAGGTCTCGGCCCAGGCTTCCTGCGCCTGCACCGCCGAGGCGATCACCTGAGCCGCGTCGTCCGGATCGGCCAGCGCCAGCCTTCCGCTGACCTTGCCGGTGGCCGGATTGGTGACGTCGGCCCAGCGGTCGGAGGTTCCGGCGAACTCGGCGCCGTCTGCCCAGTGCAGGATGCGGGAGGTCATACGCCCCATGGTGCCCCGCGCGAGGTGATGAAGAGCCTGACGATGTGTCGGCTCTTGCGGCCGTGATCCGTCAGACTGTCGAGCATGCTGCAGTTGACCGTGGCCGATGTGCTGGAGCTGCCCGTGGTGCAGCAGGGCGGGCCGGTGGTGCTGGCCGGGCGCGAGCGCCTGAACCGGCCGCTGCGCTGGGTGCATGCCACCGAGCTGGCCGACATCGCCCCCTTGCTGCGTCCGGGCGATCTGGTGCTCACCACCGGGGTCGGGTTGCCGGCCGATCAGCAGAGGACGGCTCTGCGCGAGTTCGCGGTGAGTCTCGCCGAGGCCGAGTGCGCGGGTTTGTTCGTCGAGTACGGACGTCGTTGGCGCGACGCGCTGCCGGCGGACTTGGTATCGGCCTGCGAGGAGTCCGGTCTGCCGCTCGTGGCGCTGACTCACGAGGTGCGGTTCGCCGCGGTGACCCAGACGGTCGGCGAGCTCGTGGTGGATCAGCAGGTCGCCGAGCTGCGCGATGCCCAGCGGGTGCACGAGACCTTCACCGAGCTGAGCTTCGAGCAGGCGGGCGCCACGCAGGTGCTGGAGGCGGTCAGCCGGCTGGCGGCGGCGCCGGTGGTACTGGAGAACGAGCAGCACCGGCCCCTGGATTTTCTGCCCGGGCCGGGCGAGGAGACCAGCTTTCTGGACGGCTGGCAGAGCCGGTCGGCGGCCGTCGGCAGCCCGGACCGGACGGTGTGGGACGAGGCGAACGGCTGGCTGATCACCCGGCTGGGCACGCGGGACCAGAACTGGGGACGTCTGGTGATCGGTTCTGCGCAACCACCACCTCAGCGGCTGGTCGCGGTCGCCGAGCGAGCCGCCGCGTCCCTTGCCCTGCACCGACTGCACGATCGGGACCGGGACCGTTCGCGCCGGCGTCATCACCACGAACTGCTCCTGGCCCTGCAGACCCAGCCGGTCACCGACGATCTGCTGCGGCGCTGCGAACTGGCGGATCTGCCGGTGCGGCGGCGCCGGTTCGCCGGGCTGGTGCTGCGGCCGGCGTCGATCGGTACCGGCCGGGGTGATCTGGACGAGGTGGTGTCGTCGGCGATCGCCGCTGCCCATGCGGTCCGGGTGCCGGCACTGGTGGCCGAGGTCGACCGGGAGATCCTGGTGCTGCTGTCGCTCCCGCTGGGGCCGGACACCGATCAGGTGGTGGACCGGCTGGCCGGGCGGTTGCGGCCTCGGCCCGGCGTGGTGGTGTGTGCGGGGCGGACCGTGGATGCTGCTGCGGAGATCGAGCGGAGCCTGGCCGAGGCTCGGCAGGTGGCGGACTCACTGCCGGTGGGGGCCGGTGCCGAGGTGCTGGTGCATCGGCTTCAGGATGTGCATCTGCAAGGCCTGCTAACACTTTTCGGAGACGACGAGCGACTGCGGCATTTCGTGCAGCGCGAGCTGGAGCCGGTCCGGTTGCACGATGCCTCGGTGACCGGCCAGATGCAGTTGCTGCCGGTGCTGCGGGCCCTGCTGCGGCATCCCGGTAGCAAGTCCGCGGCGGCGGCGAGTCTGCATCTGTCCCGGGCCGCGTTCTACGACCGGCTGACCAGGCTGGCCCAGCTGCTCAAGGCCGACCTGGACGATCCGGACATCCGGGTGTCGCTGCACGTGGCTCTGATCGCCGACGACCTGGCGCGGCTGCGGACGTCCTGACTTCTCGGGCTGCCGGGGTCCTGGGCTGACAGGTCGGGCTGACATGCTGGGGACCGAAACGGTGGTCGAGACGGAGGCACAGCGCGTGAGGTTCGGACGGGTGCTGGTGGTGGCGCCCTTGTTGTTGGCGGGCCTGGCGGCGTGCGGTGGGGGATCGGACGAACCCGCGGCCTCGGGTTCTACGCCCAGTCCCACGGCCACGTCCACCGCTGAGCCGGCCGAGTCGTCGGCAGCTGAGCCGACCGAGCGGCCGAAGGCCACGGAGTCGCTCAAGGTCGAGATCGCCGACCCGGAAGCCCTGTCCGAGGTCGAGGCCTCGATGCAGGCGCTGAGTGCCGAACGCGAGTCGATGGACTCGAACGAGTACCTGGACAAGGCCAACGAGCTCACCGCCCGGGCCGCGGCCGCCTACGGAGCGAGCGGCATGCCGGCCTTCGCCTGCCAGATGACGATCGGCATCGTCTCGGGTGCCCAGGGGGCGGAGCCGGCCGCGGTCAAGGTCGGGCTGGGCAACACGCTGAAGGTGGTTGTGCGCAACGGCACCGGCAAGCTCAACGAGACCCTGACCGGCGCCGACCTGGACGCTCAGATGAAGAAGACCTGCCCCGACGTCCGGACCGCGGCCCTGCAGGCCACCGGGGTGAAGACGATCAACGCGCTGTAAAGCCGGTCCGCGCGTCCAGATCCAGCACGGTCAGCTTGGCGGTGTCGGCCGGCTCGTCACCGCGGGGGAAGCCGAACCGGCTGGCAATCCCGTCACCGTAAGCGCTCGCGAACTCGTGCGGCAGAACCACTCCGGCCAGGATTGTGGCCCGGAGGTAATTACGGCGGCGGTCGGCGATCTGGTCCAGCACCTGTTCGGCGTCTCCCTTCGGGGGAAGCCGCAGCAGGGTCAGGTCCGCGCGCTCCAG
The DNA here is from genome assembly GCF_021129305.1 of Kineosporia babensis. GTDB lineage: Bacteria > Actinomycetota > Actinomycetes > Actinomycetales > Kineosporiaceae > Kineosporia > Kineosporia babensis. The sequence goes on from NZ_JAJOMB010000026.1 coordinate 115,079, forward strand.
GGGCTTGGCGTAGTCGTCCAGGTAGCGGCGGCGGGTGTCCACCGCCGTCCAGTGCTGCCGCCGGGGGTTGGCCTGCGCCTCCGCGGTGGCCTGCGGATCGGGGTCGGCGGGCATCGACAGCTCGTCTAGCACTCCTACCGCCAGCAGGTGACGGCTGAACCCTCGCTCGACCGCCATCGATCGGGCCGCGCGCTGAGCCACCGACACCGCGAACCCGTAAGCCCGCCGCAACGAGGCCGAGCGAACGTAGAGCACGTGCGCCGGCTCGTCCGACCAGGCCCGCGCCTCTTCCAGCACCGGCGAGGGCCCGGCCACCTGGAAAGCCGCTTCCAGCGCGGTCCAGCTGTGCCCGGCCCATTCGGGACCCACCGCGTCACGCCACCAGAACTCCGGTTCGCTCATGGGCACATTTCTACCCAGTCCCGGCCGGTCGAGACACCGCGGGCGTTCAGCCGACGGTGTTCCAGGCCATGATCGCGGCGTTGAGCAGCAGGCCCGCGAAGTGCGAGAGCATCACGACCACGGCGCTCAGACCGATGGCCAGCGTGATGTTGACCGATCCCTGCAGGCGGCGGGTGACCATGAACAGCAGCAGGGCCAGGCCGGTCAGCCCGATCACGGTCCAGTACACCGGGCTGTTGTGCAGCTGGGCGAACCGACGAAGGACTCGGACACGGCGATGCCGGTCAGGGTGGCGGTGGCCAGGGCCCCGCGCAGGTCCCGCTCCCGGAGCCAGGCGGCGGCCAGACCGATGAACGGTCCGGCGATGAGACCGATCAGGCTGTAGAAGGACGGGTCGTAGGTGTAGCCGCGGATTGCGGCGCCGAATGTGTACCCGACCGTCAGCAGGACGAAGCTGCCGGCGCCCAGCATCGCGGCCAGCACGGGCCGGGCCCGGACCGCCCAGATCAGCACCACGGTGATCAGTGCCCAGCCGGTGTGCGAGTTGGCCAGCGAGTTGACGGAGCTGGGCAGGAACCCCTGGGCGTACGAGGTGGCTGCGCCGAGGATGAAGCTGAGCGTGGCCACCCCCGTCGCGGCGGCGATGTCGGGGGTCGCGTTGACGGTGGTTGGGAGAGCACTGGTCGGCTGTGATGCCGCGTTGCTGGGGATGCCGGCGTTGCTGAAGGACATGCTGATGATCCTCGCCCGGCCGGGTGCGGCCGGGCATCAGGCTCAGGTGCCATCTTCCGGGCCGTCAGGTGGAGGACGTCATCCCTGAGGAGGATCCGGCCGGGCTGCTGGAGAGTTCAGGCGAAGAGCGGCATCGCGGCCAGCGCCTGGTAGCTGAACACGAACGCCACGGCCATCACGGCGGTGAGGCCGACGGCCAGGGTGATGTTGTTCGAGCCCTTGATCCGCCTCGCCACCATGCCGCCCAGCAGCGCGAGGCCGGCCAGACAGGTCAGCGTCCAGTACACGGGGCTGGTCTGCGAGAGCACCGTGAATCCGTAGAGCCCCTCGCCCACGCCGATACCGGCCAGCACCGCCGTGGCCAGAGCGAGTTGCAGCCCGTGCTCGCGCAGCCAGGTGGTGGCCACGCCGACGATCGGCCCGAGGATCAGGCCGACCACGCTGAGCAGGGTCGGGTCGTAGGGGGCGCCGCGCAGCAGCGACATCACGGTGTAGCCGAGGGTCAGCAGGACGAAGCTGACCGCGCCGAGCATCGCGGCGAGCACCGGCCGGGCCCGGACCGCCCAGATCAGCAGCACGGTGATCGCGGTCCAGCCGCTGGAGGAGTTGGCGAACGAGTGGATCGCCTCGGGCAGGAACCCCTGAGCCCAGGCGGTCAGGCCACCGATCACGAAGGTGAGCAGGGCTACGCCGGTGAGGGCGGCCTTGTCGGTGGACGGGTCGTCGACATTGATGACGGGGTGGCTGTCGTGCGCCCGGCTGAAGTCGCCCTCGGATGGCGAGCCGCCGGTGCTGTTGGTGTTGCGTGGGTCGGGCCGGGGGCCGAACGCGCGGTCGCGGAAGCCCTGGCCGTTGTTGAAGCTGTAGATGCGGTTGCCAGAGCTGTCCAGATTCGCGGTGCCGTCGCTGCTCCCGGCGCCCGACCAGCCCGCGTCGCCGCCCCCGTTGAACTCGTGGTCGCTGGTGAATCCACCGCCGTACTGCTGGGTGTCCGCAACGTAGCCCGGCCCGCCGCCCGAGTTGCCGGCCGGGCCGTAGCCGTGGCCACCGCCACCAACCTGGCTGCCTGGACCGCCCAGCCCGCTCGAACCTGCCCAGCTGCCTGAACCAGCCTGGTTGCCTGAACCGGCTTGGCCGCTCGAACCGCCCCAGCCGCCCGAGCCCGAGTCACGGCCGCTACCACCGAGCCCACTCAGGCCACGGTCGATCAGGCCGCGCACCTTGCGGCCCTGCTCACCGAGACCGCGACCATCCAGACCGCGACTACTCAGGCCTCGGCGGGCCAGGCCACGCAGGCTGCGGCCACGATCGGCCAGGCCACGCAGGCTGAAGCCGTCCACCTTCGTGGTGCTGTTGCTGCCGCCGCCGTTGTCGCTGCGCGTGTCGTCGGTGTTGCTGTAGGGCATACGGACATTTTCACCCGGGAACATGAGAACTCACGTCATGCTGAGGTGCCATTTTGCTCACCTTCACGTCGGGCTCGTCATCCTTTGGGCGGAGAAGTCCTGCTCCTAGACCTCGGTGGAGGTGCAAGGGCAGCTGGTCCAGATCGTCACTGCGCCGCCCTCTCCCGCCGCCGGTTCACGTACCCCGTCACCTGCGAGGCCAGCAGTACCAGCACGATCGCGGCCAGCACCCCCTGCCACGGCTCCGGGAAAACGCTGCCGCCCACCGTGCCCAGCGCCACGTACACCGTCGACCACAACGCGCAGGCCGGGGCGTTGGCCACCAGGAACGTGCGCCAGTCCAATCCCAGGAAAGCCGCCGCCAGCAGCACCGGAATCCGCCCACCGGGGATCAGCCGCGAGACCAGCAGCGTCTGAACGCTGTTCTCATGCAGCTTTTCCTCGACCGCACCCAGGTGATCGTCGTCCCGCAGCCAGCGCAACCGCTTGGCTAGCGCCCTTCCCCCGACCCGGCACAGTCCGTAGGTACCCAGATCGCCGGCATACGCCCCAGCCGCGCCCACCGCGAGCACCAGAACCACCACCAGCGGATCGTGATGCCATGCGAATGCCGCTGCCCCACTGACGGCCGCTCCCGTCGGGACGACCGGAACAATCGCGCCCAGCGTCACCGTAACGAACAGGCCGATCAGCGCGGCCAGCCCGATCGTGGTGGGTACGTCGACGGTGCCGTCCGTCAGCGTGGTGGCTCCAGGCACCGTATTTCCTCCGTAATGTCAGCCGGTCGCGCGCAGGCGTTCCGGTGGGGCCATGCTGGCACGGTGTCGTCCGAACCATCGCCTCCGCCCCGCCCGCGGGTGACCTGGCTGGGGCACTCCACCGTCGTCCTGGACCTGGGTGGAACCCGCCTGATCACCGACCCCCTGCTGCGCCGCCACAACTGGCCTCTACGCCGAAGGGGTGAACGCCCCTCCGCCCCCGCGTGGTCCCGGCCCGACCTCGTCCTCCTGTCGCACCTCCACCACGACCATGCGGAACTGTCTTCCCTGAAGCTGTTGGCCGGCGTCCCCGTACTCACCGCTCCCGACAACGCCGCCTGGCTACGTCGCAAAGGCTTGTCCGGCATTGACGACGGCGGCAAGTGGTACGACATCCCTGGTACCGACGTCCGCGTACGCCTGGTCCGCGCCGACCACGGCCATCGCCCCATGCCGCACCGCCCGAACTCCGCCAACGGCCACCTCGTCCAGACCCCCGGCTTCACCGCCTACCTAGCCGGGGATACCAGCCTGTACCCCGAACTGGCCGACCTGCCCAAGATCGCCGACGCCCCCATCGACCTCGCCGTCGTCCCTATCGGCGGCTGGGGCCCTCGCCTGTCCGGCGGCCACATGGACTCCGAGCAGGCAGCCCAAGCGGTCGCTCTGATCGGCGCCCGGGTCGCCGTCCCGGTTCATTGGGGGACGCTCCACGCACCTGTAGTGGGCCGGTTCCCCAGGGGATGGATGGACGTGGGCGGCCAGCTCTTCACCGAAGCGCTCGCCCGCCACGCCCCCGAGAGTCGTTCCCTGGTACTCGCTCCCGCGGGCGCGGCCGATCTGCCGATCTAAATCTTCGACCCGGCGACGGTGAATTCCCGCGGCGGCTGGGTGGTCTGGCCCAGCATGTCCAGCAGGAAGTCGCGGAAGCCGTCGGCGTCGATCTCCTCGATCACCGTGGCGTTGGCGGCCAGGCCGTGCACACCCCAGGACATCGCGGCGTAGCCCCGGGTGAGTTCGGAGCCGGTCTCGATGTCCACGTTGTACTGGGCGGACTTGGTGACCAGCTCCGGGCGCAGCAGCACGGCGACGGAGAGCGAGTCGGGGTGGGTGGTGCCGGGGATGCCCACGCTCTCGTCGAAGGCCAGGGTGGCGGAGCAGACGCTGGTGAAGAAGTGGGCCAGCGGGGTCTCGATCTGCGCGATCCGGTCGAGGACGTCGCGGCCGAACACCGCCTGCTTGAGGGTGAGCGGGGCCCAGGGCACGACGGTGACGTTGAAGCCGGCGTCGAAGACGATCTTGGCGGCCTCAGGGTCGACGTAGAAGTTGAACTCGGCGGCGGCGGTGATGTTGCCCCGGGCGTTGTTCGATCCGCCCATCACCACGAGATGCTTGACCTGCGAGGCGAATTCGGGACGCTTGCGGACAGCCAGGGCGATGTTGGTGAGGGGTCCGATGGCGACCACGTTGAGTTCGCCCGCGGCCTCGTCGGCCATCCGCAGCAGGGCGTCGACGGCGTGCTCAGCCTCGGGCTCGAAGCCCGAGAAGTCCATGTCCAGACCGCCGGCGCCGTCACCGTGCACGTTCTCGGCGGACTCCCAGGGCCGGACCAGCGGCAGCCGGCTGCCCAGGTACATCGGGACCTGCTTGGCCGCGACGTTGAAGGTCATGAACGCGTTCTTGACCTGACGGTCGAAGCCGACGTTGCCGGCCACCATGGTGATGCCCCGCAGATCGGCCTCGGGAGTGAGCAGACCGGCCAGGATCGCCACGCAGTCGTCCTGCGCGGTGTCGGTGTCGATCACCAGGGGGATGGGCACGGTGGTTCCTTTCACGGTTCGGGCTTTGCGGGAGCAAATCTAGTCCGGTCCCTCGGGCGTCTGCGGAACTGGCCTCTGCCCGCATTCGCAACGGTGGTCTCGGATACCTTCGCCTGTGTGCCGAGAGGGTTGAGCGTTTCCAGCCGCGACCTGCGCGACGCCCTGATCGGCCTGGTCCCGAACGCGGCGGCGCTGCTGGTCGCGTCCTGGATCCTGGCGGGGCTGGAGATCGACCACTGGTGGTGGGCCTTCGCCGTGGCCGCGGTCACCACGGCCTTCGATGCGATGGTGCGGCCCGCGCTGCGCCTGATCGCCGGGTTGGCCGGGGCGATCACCGCGCTGGTGCTGGGGCTCAGCGCGCAGGTCGGGCTGATCATGGGGGCGCTGCTGCTGGTGCCCGGGGTGTACGTCAGCGGGGTGGAGGCGGCGGCCCAGGCCTTGTTGCTGGTGGCGCTGCTGGCCGCGGTCACCCGCTGGGTGGTCGGGGTCAACGACAGTTCGTACATCGTGGCCGACCTGATCCGGCGCGGCGAGTCGCGCCGCCGTCGGGGCCGCGAGCGTGGCCGGCCGTCCGACGAACTGCCCTGCGGGGTGGTCATCGTGCAGATCGACGGCCTGCCCTACCCCCTGCTGCAGAACGGCATCGTCTCGGGGGTGCTGCCCACCTTGTCGCGGTGGGTGCGTTCGGGCAGCCACGAGATGACGCCGTGGTGGGCTCAGGTGCCTTCGACCACCCCGGCCAGCCAGGCGGGGATCCTGCACGGCAGCAACGAGGGCATCCCGGCCTTCCGCTGGTACGAGAAGGACACCGGCAAGCTGGTCGTGGCCAACCGCCCGGGCGATGCCGCCCTGATCGAGGCCAGGATCAGCAACGGACGAGGGTTGCTGGCAGACGGGGGCGTCAGCGTCTCGAACATGTTCAGCGGGGATGCCCCGACCGCGCTGATGGTGATGAGCCGGGCCGCCCGCCGGGGAGACCTGGGACCGGGTAGCTCCTACATCCGCTTCTTCTTCAGCCCGTTCGTCACCGCCCGCACCCTGGTGCTCACCGTCGCCGAGATCGTGAAAGAGCTTTACCAGGGCCGGCAGCAGCGGGTGCGCGGCATCGAGCCGCGGATCCGCCGCCGCGGTTCGTACGTGGCCCTGCGCGGGCTGACCAACGTGGTGCTGCGGGACCTGAACGTGGCCCTGGTCGCCGAGCACATGATCGCCGGGGCCCCGGTCATCTACGTCGACTTCGTCGACTACGACGAGATCGCGCACCACGCCGGGGTCACCCGCCCGGAGTCGATGGACGCGCTCGCCGGGATCGACCGGGTGCTGTACACGCTGCAGCGGGTGGCCGACGCGGCGCCCCGGCACTACGAGTTCGTCGTGCTGTCCGACCACGGCCAGGCTCAAGGGGCCACGTTCCGGCAACTGACCGGCCGCACGCTCGAAGCCGCGGTCCGCGAGCACACCGGGGCTTCGTCCACGGTGGCCGAGACCGGTGACGTGGAGGGCTGGGGGCCGTTCAACGCGCTCCTGACCGATGTGCTGAGCACCGCCCGCCCGAGCACACGCCGGGCCCTGCGCCGGATGGATCGGGCCGACAAGGCCGGGGTGATCGTGGGCCCGCAGCGGACCGGTCCAGCCCGATCGGGGGTGGAGGAACCGGCCACTGAGAACCCGAAACCTGTGCGCCCGGGTGCAGGTTCGGGGCCGGCGGGACGGGGTACGGAGGATCTGGCCGGGCGCCCTGAGCTCGTGGTCGTCGGCTCGGGCAACCTCGGTCTGATCTGGTTCCCACGTCTGCCCGGCCGTCTCACCGTGGAAACGCTCACCGAGAAACATCCGGGCCTGATCCCCGGTCTGCTGATCGAACCGGGCATCGGCTTCGTGGTGGTCGACAGCGCCCGGGGCCCGCTGGTGATGGGCCCCTCCGGCATCCGGGTCCTGCTCGACGACGTCGTCGAGGGCCAGGACCCACTGTCCGCCTTCGGCCCGCGAGCCGCCGCCGACCTGACCCGGGCGGCCTCGATGAAGAACGCCCCGGACCTCTACGTGCACTCCACGCTGCACCCCCGAACCGGCGAGGTGCACGCGTTCGAGGAACTGGTCGGCTCGCACGGCGGGCTGGGTGGCTGGCAGAACCAGGCCGTGCTGGTGCATCCGGTCGACTGGAAGCTCGACGACGACCTGATCGACCGCAGCGTGCAGGACGAGGAACTGCTCTACGGCGCGGGCAGCGTGCACCAGCAACTCCTGCGCTGGCTCGAACGCTGCGGGGCCCGCAAGCTCTCCGAAGACGAGGAACCCGAACATGTCTGAGGCCCTGGAGCGGATCTACCGCGCCTACGTCGCCGCCCTGAACGAGCGCCGCCTGGACGACCTCGGCCAGTTCGTGCACGACCAACTCACCTACAACGACCAGGCCTGGACCCTGGCCCAGTACCACGAACGCCTGGCCGACGACCTGCGCCGGATCCCAGATCTGCACTACGACATCCATAACCTGCTCACCGGCCCGGACCAGGTCGCCGCCCGGCTCTGGTTCGACTGCTCCCCGCAGGGCGAGTTCCTCGGCATCGCCGTGAACGGCCGGCGGGTGGCCTTCGCCGAGCACGTGTTCTACCGCTTCCGGGGCGGCCGGATCGCCGAGGTGCACTCCTTGATCGACACGCAGGGCATCCGGAACCAGCTGGCCTGACCCGGCCGGCCGTTCAGCGTTCCCAGACGTAGGCCGTGGCGGACGAGACCTTCAGCAGGCCGGACCGCTCCAGGATGGGACGGGAGTGCTCGGTCGAGTCGCTGTGAATCAGTGTCCGGCCGAGCTCCAACGCAGCGCGGGCCCGGGCCCGGGTCAGCGCCCGGTAGATACCCCGCCCCCGCCACTCCTTCAGCACCGAACCGCCCCAAAATCCGGCGAAGTCGCTGTCCGGAACCGGTTCCAGCCGTCCCGCACCGACCATCCGACCTTCCGCCTCGGCCACCCAGAGCTGCATGCCGTCGTTCAACGCCAGCCGTCGCAACAACGCGTCGGCCATTTCGTCCGACGGCTCGTCACCAAAAGCCTCGTCCGACATCGCACTCATGGCCCGGACGTCGTCTTCGGTCACAACTCGCCGCACACTCACCCCGGGCGTCGGTTCACCCACGGCCAAGGCAGCCGCCTCGCCGACCATGATGGATTCCGCCGCCCCGGCCACGAACCCGTTCTGGATCAGCGCTTCGGCCAGCCCCGGAGCATGGTCATGAGCGCGGGCTTTCCACCGCACGCTCCGGATCCGGGGATCGGACCGGTAGTGCTCGAGCGCCTGCGCAATCAGGACATCGATCTGACCGGCGCCGGTCAGATCGCGATAGGTGACGAAGCCCCGCCCGCCCGCAAAAGTGACCAACCGCAGGGGCCCCAACCGGACCACGTCGATCTGGCTCGGTGTCTCCGCCTCGGTGCGCAACTGCTCGTCGTAAAGCCTGCGGAACCGCTCAACATCGCTCATCGCGGTTCAGGCTGGACCAGGTCTCTTCTCCGGGCAAGCAGTTTTCCGGCTCAGCCTCCCGGGCAGTCGTTGTCGCCGCCGGAACGGCAGGTCGCGGCCGGCATCGGCGGCTCTGCCGGCGTCGGCACCGGCAGCGGGGTCAGGTCCTCAGGACAATGAATGCGCTCGGACAGGCCGCGATAGTTGTTGAACACCAGGCGATAGCACACATCCGAAGCATCCCGGTGGGTCTCCCAGCTGAAGCCGGTGCCGTACCCGTCCCAGGCGTCCTGGTGGAAGTGAAGCACCAGTTCGGCCATCTCGTCCTGCGGGGTGCGCTGCTGGAGATCCTTGGCCTGCAACACCCGCACACCGCTGTCGTGCTGGTAAGTCTCAAGCAGGGCGCTGTGCAGCCCGGCCGCCGACCTCTGGCGGGGGTAACTGATTGCGTCCGCCACCCGCTGAACCCGCTCATCGCCGGCGCGGCTTCCCTCCGGCTGCTGCAGCCACCACCAGCCGGTCGACGCCGCTCCGCCGACCAATACCAAGGCCAACACCCGTCTCCACTTCCGCACCGACCCTCCCTGGTCCAGTCCGGAGCCCTAGCGTACGAGGGCCGAGCGCACCCCAGGTACTTCCCGCAGCCGGTTGGCCAGCTCGGCCCGGCCGCCCGGGTGCACCACCTCGTAGGTCTGGTGCCCCGCCCCGTCATCGCCGATGTACGAACTGGAAGCTTCCACGTCGCAGCCGGAATCGACCAGGGCGACGATCACCCGGGCGATCATGCCGGGGCTGTTCTCGCAGACCAGCTCGATCTGGGACAGGTTGGTGCCGGCTCGCACCCAGGTCAGGCGGGTGGAGCGCGCCGGGTCCTTGGCCAGGGAGGACAGGGCCTGGGAGCACTCGGAGGAATGGACGACGATGCCGCGGGTGCGCGACAGAATGCCGATCAGCCCGCGGCCAGGCACCGCGTGGCAGCAGCCGGGCCAGGTCAGGGTGACGCCGCTGAGCCCGGGCGCGGAGACATGCATGGCGGGCACACCGGCCGGGGACGGTGCGGGGCCAGGGGGCGTCTCGGGTTCGTCCTGGTGCGGGGGTAGAGGCTGCGGAGGGACGTGGGTGTGCAGGTTGGGCGCGTAGGGAGCGGTGAGCGCGGCGGTGGAGAGAGCGTTGGCGAGCATGGTCACGTCGATCCGGCCCGCGCCGACCTCTTCGGCCAGGGTGTCGAGCGAGTCCTGGCCGGAGGCGGTCAGCAGTACGGCCTCGGCCTGGGCGCGGGGGAGCCGGCGGCGGGAGAGCAGGGTGACGAGGGCGGCTTCACCGGTGGCCCGGTCGTTGTCGCGGCGGGCGCGGGTGTGCCAGGTGCGGATGCGCTGCCGGGCCCGGGCGGTGACGGTCCACTGCAGCCAGTCCAGCGAGGGGCCGGTCGTGCGGCGGGTGATGATCTCGACGGTGGTGCCGCTGGTCAGGCGGGTGTTCAGGGGCACCAGGGCGCCGTTGACCCGGGCCCCGGAGCAGCGGTCGCCGACCTCGGAGTGCACGGCGTAGGCGAAGTCGACCACCGAGGCGCCGACCGGTAGCGAGTGCACGTCGCCCCGCGGGGTCAGCACCCAGATCTCCTGCGCCTGCAGCTCTCCCGCGATCGCCGTCAGGTACTCGCTGTCGTCGGCGTCGTGCCAGGCCAGCACCCGGGAAAGCCACTGCGGCTCGGCACCCTCACCGTGCTTGTAGGCGTGGTGCGCGGCGCTGCCGTTCTCGGCGTCGGTGTGCATCTGCCGGGTCCGGACCTGCACCTCGACCATCCGGCCGGACAGCAGCACGGTGGTGTGCAGCGAGCGGTAGGCGTTGAACTTCGGCCGGGCGATGTAGTCCTTGAACCGGTCGGGCACCGGCTCCCAGAGGGCGTGCACCAGGCCGAGCACCCGGTAGCAGTCCTCCACGTCCTCGACGATCACCCGCACCCCGATCAGGTCGTGCAGGCTCTCCAGGTCGCGGCCGCTGTTGGCGGTCTTGCGGTAGATGCTCCACAGGTGCTTGATCCGGCCGGTGATCTCGTGCCCGCCCGGGGCCCCGGCCACGGCGTCGAGGTACTCCTCCAGCCGCTGCATCGCCTCGGTGAGGGTCTCCTCCAGGTGCGGGCGATTCATCAGCTCGGCCCGCAGCTCGAGGAACTCGTCCGGGTAGGCCACCGCGAACGCGCGGTCCTCCAGTTCGGCCTTCAGCAGAGCGAAGCCCAGCCGGTGGGCCAGCGGCCCGTGGATGGCCAGCGACTCCCGCCCGATCCGCGCGGCCTTGGCGGCCGGCAGCGATCCGATGGTGCGCAGATTGTGCAGCCGGTCGGCCAGCTTGATCGTGACCACCCGCGGGTCGGCGGCCAGGGCGACGAACAGCTTGCGCAGGCGGGCGGCCTCCACCCGGTCCGGATCGTCGCCCCGCACTGCCGCGACCTTGGTGGCCCCGTCCACCAGAAGGGCCACCTGCGGACCGAAGGTGCGTTCGACGTCCTCAAGCGTGACTTCGGTGTCCTCGACGGTGTCGTGCAGCACAGCGGCCATCACCGTGGCCGGCTGGGCCCCCACGGTGGCCACGATCGCGGCTACCGCGAGTGGATGGGTGATGTACGGTTCGCCACTCTTGCGGTTCTGCCCGCTGTGCGCGCGGATCCCGTAGTCGACGGCTTTGTGCAGGTCAGCCTTGGATTCCTGGTCCCACCCGGCGTGCTCCACGGCGATGTCGAGCTCGCGGACGGCTTCGGCCACGAAGTCTTCGGGCGCGGGTGAGGACGAGGGCACCAGGCCAATCTCGGCAGATCGGCCGCCCGGGTGAAGACCTTGAGGGTGTGAACCGGGCTACACATGTCTGTGAAGGACCGGAAGGTCAGGAGGCGACGGAGGCCGGATCGTCCGGGACGGCAGCGGCGATGATGTCGTTCCGGAACTGCTCGAGGGTCTGCTCGTCGAGGTAGCCGTCCACGGCCACCTCGGGGGCGATGGTCAGCCACCAGTCGAAGATCTCCTGCACCTTGGCCCGGGGCAGGCGCAGTTCCAGCGGCGGACCGCTGAGGAAGGTGCAGGTGACCAGCCCGGGCTGGCCGAGGGCAGAGGTGAGTCGCAGGACACCGGGCAGAACCACAGGATCCATCATCGGCCAACCCTAACCAAGGCTTTTCCCGTCGACCAGACGCCCGCCTCGGGAGATGACCCGTAATCCCAGCCGCACCACGTCCCCCAGTTCCAGTTGCTCGTGCCGGCGTACCCGGTCCTTCACCGGCAGCAGGTAGCCGCCGTCCTTCGGCCACAACGAGGTCTCCCAGGTGCTGGTGCCGATCCGGACCGACACCGGCACCATGCCCCACCCGTAGGTGACGTCCTTGGCCAGCTCGCGCAGATCGTCACAAAGTTCTTCGGGCACCCGCAGGAAGTGAAAGGGCGCCGGGCCGCGCCACTCGATCAGTTCGCTCTCGAAGCGGAAATCCACGTCTCATCATCCCCCGGCCTACGAGACTCGGGGCGACCCGCGCGAATATTCGTCTCGACCGCAAGCAGCGGGTGCCCACACCGTCTCGAACTGAGGACGGTGTGGGCACGGAACGCCCGCGGCTAACCGAACCAGCGGGCCAGGTGGGGTTTCGGATCGGGCTGCTCAGGTGTGCTGATCCAGGCGACATGGCCGTCGGGGCGCAGCAGGACGGCCGGAACGTCGAGCCCGGCCCCGGGATCGGTCAGCTGGTCGACCTGATCCGACCAGCGGCCCACCTCGAACTGGCCGGTGCGGTCGAGCAAAAGGCCACGACCGCTGTGCAGCCGGCCGTAGAGGTTGCCCTCGGTGAGCGCGATGTCGGGCAGGCGACGGCCGAGCAGTTCCGGGCCCTCGCCGAGGTCGTAACGGATGTCGATGGCGGTGATCTGGCCGAAGAGGTAGCGGTTGACCTCGTCGAAGTCCATCAGCTTGGTCAGTAGACGGCGCACCGCCTGCGCGCCCGGTTCCGGAGACAGGAGCTCGGCCTGGGCGCGGGTGTTGTCCAGCACCGCCTCGGCCACCGGACGGCGTTCGGACTGGTAAGTGTCGAGAAGGCCCGAAGCAGAACGATTCTTCACCTGCGCGGCCAGCTTCCAGCCAAGATTGAAGGCATCCTGCAGCCCAAGGTTGAGGCCCTGGCCGCCGATGGGTGGGTGGATGTGCGCGGCGTCGCCGGCCAGGAGTACCCGCCCGACGCAATAGCTTTCGGCCAGGCGGGTGGCATCGCCGAAGCGGGACATCCAAACCGGGGAATGCACGCCGAAATCGGTTCCGGCCACGGCGATCAGCTGCTGCCGGAAGTCTTCGAGGGTGGGCCGCCGGCTGCGATCGGCAACCCCGGCAGCCGCCGGAACCAGAACGCTGTACTTCTCCGCCCCGAACGCCCTGACCCAGAACCGCTTATGGGCGACCGTTCTGGCGATGGCCGCCACCTCGTCCGGCGGCAGCCCGACCTGCATCTCGCCCATCAGCATCTCGCTCTTGGTGGGCTCACCCGGGAAACCGACGCCGAACTGCTTGCGTACGGTGCTCCGGCCGCCGTCGCAGCCGACCAGATACCGTGCCCGCAACCGTTCTCCATCGGCCAGGGCAACCGTCACCCCATCGTCGTCGGCCTCGAAACCGGCTACCGGACAGCCGTGCCGAACTTCGGCGCCCAGGCTGATGGCCTGCTCTTCCAGCACCCGGACGAGGGTCGGCTGCGGGATGCCGAGCAGGAAGGCGTAGGGCGAGTCGAGGCCGACCGGCGCGCTCTTGTCGATGGCGGCGAAGAATCCGGCCGCCGGGCGGCGCCGTCCATGCTTGAGCAGACGCTCGAGCAGGCCGCGCATGGCCATCAGTTCGAGGCTGCGGATGTGCAGGGCGACGATACGGGTCAGCGAGGCCGGTTCGGTCTCCTGCTCCAGGACGAGGACCCGGATGTTGTGCAGTCGCAGTTCGGCGGCCAGAAACGTGCCGGTCGGACCGCCGCCGGCGATGATCACGTCGAAATCTTCGGACATGGGTGTGGCCTTTCGGGAGTGCCGGACATCAGGTCGGCGCTCCCGGCGACTTCAGGTCAGTCGCAAGGCCGTGACGGGACGGGGAGCACCCACAGCAGGACAACGGGCATGGGTCTAACCTCCTCCGACGGTCACGGTCGGTTGCAAGGTACAAGCTGCGCGTTCGCACGTCCATCGATTTTCCGGCCGTGATCACCCGGTGGCGCTGCGCGGTGGTTCGCCCGGCGAAATTTGGCTTCCGGCAACCAATTCCCGGCATTTGATGATCATTGAGTAAGGGCGTTGCGGCGCAGTGTCATTCGGCGCGCTCTGTGATCAAGGCGACAGCTTGCCCGCCAGCACGAAGCGGTTTTCGGAGCACGAACCGCCTAGCACAATCCGGGTATTCGGCAATCCGACATAACCACCCGGAGCGGAGTCACATGCTCACTTTGCGAAAGAACCTGACACTGGCGGCCATTCTGGGCCTGGCCCTGACCGCCTGCACCGCGGCGGAGGCCAGCGAACAGGTCAGCACGGTGTCGCCGAGTGACGAACACGCGCACTGGTCCTACGACGGTGCGCAGGGTCCGGACAACTGGGCGGACCTGGACGAGTCCTACGCCACCTGCGCCACCGGCACCGCCCAGTCGCCGGTGGACCTGCCCCTGCCAGTGGACGGCGAGCGCACCAGCGAGTTCACCATCACCACCGAGCGGACCAAGGGCTACGTCGAGGACAACGGGCACACCGTGCAGTTCACCGACGAGGACGAGGGCTCGGAGATCACCTACGCCGGCAAGGAGTACGACCTGCTCCAGTACCACGTGCACACGCCGTCGGAGCACACCGTGAACGGGGAGCCGGCCGCCGCCGAGTTCCATTTCGTGCACCAGGCCGAGGACGATTCTCTGCTGGTGCTGGGCGTTCTCGCCACCGAGGGCCGCTACGCCGGGCAATGGGCGCCGTTCGTGCGCAACGCCCAGGCCGAGCGCGCCGAGATCCGGGTCAACCTAGCCCGCCTGCTGCCGCGCAAACTCAGCCACACCGCGTACCAGGGCAGCCTGACCACCCCGCCCTGCACCGAGGGCGTGCAGTGGCTGGTCCTGGACGAGCCCGTGGAGCTCGGCGCCCGGCAGATCGAGCAGCTGGCCGGGGCGCACCCGCACAACAGCCGCGGGGTGCAGGAGCTGGGTGATCGGGAACTGACCGGTGGCCGCGGCATCCGTCTCAAGGACTGACTCGATGTTCTGCGCGAACGGGAAGTCGGCGATCGACAGCAGCCTCGAGCCGCTACGGTAACCCGCGATCCGGCGGCGAGGTGGCGGCCGGCGATTCGGGGGAGTCGCGATGATTCGGGCTGCGCGCCTGCGCTCTTCGGTCGTTGTCCTGTTCAGTCTGATGGTTGCACCGCTCATTGCATCGGGGTCGGTGCGGGCGCAACCGACGGTCCCGGCGATCACGGTGGAACCGGTGGTGCCGGGCTCGGTCGACCTGCGTCTGCTGGATGTCAGCGACGGGCGGCTCGCACTCGCGCGGGACGGCGGTTCGCTGCTGACCGGCGAGACCGGCCTTCTGCGGGAGGTCGGCGAGCATCGGCAGCTGGCCTACGCCTATGCCGAGATCAATGATCTGCAGGGCGAGGTACTGCGCTGGAGCGAAGCGGTCGGCGAGCAGAAGTTCGTGCTGCACACCGTGAACCTGAGCACCGGTGTGCGGACCGCGCAGCGCATCGACGAGGCCCCGATGGCCTGGACCCCGCAGGGCTGGATCGGCCTGCGCGACGGCACGCTGACCCAGCACGAGGGGGAGACGGAGCGGGTGCTGTTCAAAGGCGTGCCGGACGACGACTTGCTCTTCTGGCCGTGGGCAGTGAGCGACGGTGAGCGCACCATGCTGTCGTACTCGCCGAACGATGACGTGCCCCTGCGGGTTGTGCTGATCACGGACGGCGGTGCCCAGGTCGAGACGCTGGGTGAGGTCCGTGGCAAATCCGGCGAACTGATCAGCGGGATGGCGCTCACCCCGCAGTCCGAGGTGTGGATCGGCAGCAAGTACGGCAAGGTCACCGTGCACCGCCGGGACCGCACCACCGGCCGGGTCGCCGATGTTCCGGTCCCCGGTCTGAACGGTGAGGATCTGCCCACGGTGGCCGCGGACGACGAGACGATCGTGGTCAAGGAGGACCGCGGATTCCTGGGCGAGGGCGCGGTGGGCCGGTTGCGGCGGTGGGACGGCTCCGCCTGGACCACGCTGAAACTGGCCGGATCGACCAGCGAGGACATCAAGGGCCTGGGCGGATTCGCCCTGGACGACGGGTCTGTCTATCTGTCGGTGTCCGGCGCGATCGACGGTGCGGCCGGGGTGTACCGGGTCGACGCCGACGGCCAGGCCCAACGGGTGGCCACCGCGGCTGGAGTCCGCTCGGTGTTCGCCGAGATGGCCCTGAGCGGCGGACGTCTCTACTTCACCGAACGCCGTGCCGCGTTACCGGTTGCCTACGATGTTCCGCTGTACTCACGCACCTTGCTCCGCACTCCAGGCGGCGATCTTGCCGGGTTGGGTGCCCGAGCGGCCGAAGGGCCTGTCACCGACTATCCCGACCGGAAGAACAGACCCACGTTCAGCGTCTCTGGTGACCGGATCATGGTCGGTCCGGGGCGCCGCGAATTGTGGAGCAGCTTCATCGGCCCGTCCTTCGTGATCGACCGGCTGAAAACGGTGAAACAGTCCGGTGCCTACCTTCTGGGTAGCGGAAAGCTCTATGCCGCCAACCCGGCCCGGTCGGATGCGGTCCTGACGGCTCAGCTGGATCTGAAGACTCAGCCCGCCGACCTGTTCGGGCCGAGGGTGCTCTGGCGCACCCGGGCCGGCCGGGTGCTGTTCCGTAACGTCCTGAACGGCCGTAGCTCCCGCGAGCTGGTCGCTTCTGGGGCGAGCGGTCCGGTGGCGATCTGGCGTAACCGCTTCGCCTGGCTGGATGAGCGCGGCCGGATCGGGGTGCGCGCCTTGGCCGGAGGAAAGACCCGTTACCTGGCCGCTGACTCCGTTCGGACATTGAGCCTGAGCGAGCAGGTGCTGTCCTGGACCGACAGCGGCGGCGGGGTGCACCTGCTCGACCTCACCCGGAAGAACTCGCAGCCCGTAGAGACCGGTCTGCGCACGCCCTACCAGATCGATGGTGACCTGCTGGCCGGCCTGGACGAGTCCGGAAACATCCGCGTGGAGCAACTGCCTTTCTCCGACCGGAACATCCCGCCCCGGCTGATCAGTGCCGTCGCACCGAAAACAGTCGGCGCAGGGACGGAGTGGACCGCGCAGTTCGACGTCACCGGCCCGGTACGCCAGGCTCGTCTGCAGATCCGGCGGGACGGCCGGGTGGTGCGCACGCTGACGGGCCAGGGCAGGCACAACCTGATCGAGATCGACTGGAACGCCCGGACCAGCACCGGCAAGAAGGTGAAACCCGGCCGCTACCAGTTCATCCTCAAAGGCGTTGAGCCGACCGAAGGTCGGGGGACGGTCCGCGGGGTGCTGCGCGTGACGCGCTGAGCGCGGTCAGCAGACCCGGATCACTTTCTGCCCGTCGATCTCCTTGTACTCGCAGTACAGGTCGGGGTGGGCGGCGAAGGTGTTCCACAGCCGGTCCTGCCAGACCTGCACGTCGCCCCAGCAGCCGTAGAACTTCATGTCGGTCAGGCAGATCGCCTTCAGCCCGCCGTTGAAGAAGGCCTCCCAGGTGGCCGCGGCCACGCCGGGGGCGTGTGAGCTGTGCAGGTCGTCGATCACCACCAGGCCGTCCGGGCCCAGCAGCTCGCGGGCGGTCTCGATGTCGGTCCTGACGTTGGGGTACAGGTGCGAGGCGTCGATGTGCACGAACCGGCAGCTGGCGTCCGGCACCTGGTCGGTGAGGGTCTGGGTCGGGGCCTGGATGATGCGCGGCAGGGCGGGGTGGAAGGCCAGGAAGTTGCGCTCGAAGGCACTGCGGGTGAGCGACGGGTAGGTGACCTGGTTCTCGAAGGCGGTCTCGCCGTCCCCGATCGGGCTCTCGAAGACGTCGCAGACGATCAGCTGCTCGCCGGGAGAAAGGTGCCGGGCCAGGTGGATGGCCGATTTTCCCAGGTAGGCGCCCATCTCCAGGACGTCCCCACCGATCGCCAGGTTGCGCTGGGCCTCGAGCAGGGTACTGAAGGCGATCTGGTCCGGGGCCCAGAACCAGCCGGGGACGTCATCCAGGTTCATAGTTGGTCCACGCCCACAGCTCGGCCCAGGGTTCAGCTGGTGGACAACGGCAAGGCCCCCGAAGCAGCGGCTAGATCAGCCGGGCGAACCAGCGTAGTGAGAGGGCGGCGGCGATCAGGGCGATGACGAACGCCGCCGCCGAGAAGTAGGGGGCCAGCTCGCGGGGTTCGGTGGTCCAGGCGATCGACGAGCCGATGTCCTCGTACACCTCGCGCAGCTGGTCGCTGCTCTCGGCCTGATACGCCGTGCCGCCGGTGGACTCGGCCAGGCGAGCCAAGGTCTCGGCGTCGGCGGGCACCCGGCGTTCCTGCGGGGTTCCCTCGTCGACGACGCCTTCGGGGGTGCCGTAGGCGATGGTCGAAACCGGGACGCCGGCCTCGGCGGCCGCTGCTGCGGCGGCTTCGGGCGAACGCCCGGTGACGCTGGTTCCGTCGGACAGCAGCACGATCCGGGCCGGAATCGGCTCGGCCTCAGGCTCTTCGGGATCGGCGGGGGTCAGCCGGGCGTCCAGGTCACGGACCTGTTCCAGCGAGGCGAACACCCCTTCGCCGACCGCGGTCGAGACGCCCAGACGCAGGCCGGAGAGCGCGTTCTTGACCGCCTCGTGGTCGGTGGTCGGGGTGGCCAGCACGGTGGTGTAGCCCTCGAAGGAGATCAGCCCGATCCGGAACCGTTCCGGGAGTTGGTCGACGAACTGCTCACCGGCCTCGATCGCGGCCTCCAGCCGGCTCGGGGCCACGTCGGTGGCCCGCATCGAACCGGAGACGTCGATGGCGATCATCACGGTGGCCTGCTCACGCTGGACCCGGATGTCGGCCTCGGGGCGGGCGGCCGCGGTCACCAGCAGCACCAGGGCGAGCAGGCCCAGGCCACCGGTGGCGGGGCGTCGCCAGCCCGGGCGCTCGGGCATCAGCCGCCCGAGCATGCCGGGGGCGGCGAAGCGGGCGGCGATCCGGCCCCGGCGCTGGTGGATCACGACCGCAGCCACGGCGAGCCCGGCCAACGGGACGAGCAGCAGCAGGAACCAGGGCGACAGGAACGTCATGAGAGCGCGGGCGACGGCGACATGCCGCCCACTTCAGCACGGCCCACCGAAAGCCTCGGTAAGTCCCTGCGAAAGCCGAGCGAAAGAGCCTCACCCGATCTGCCGGAGCATGGTGGCGAACAGTTCGGGCAGGGCGGTGCCGGCGGCTGCGGCCATCGCCGGGATGACGCTCTGCGGGGCGAACGAGCAGTACAGGCCGGCTTCGAGAAACCAGGGACGGCCGTCCGGATCGATCCGGAAGTCGAACAGGCTGTAGTGGCGGCAGCCCAGAGCCCGGTGGCTGCGGCGAGCGGCTTCCCAGACCGGGGCGGTGACCGGGTCGGCCTCCTCGACGATCCAGGAACGGTCGGCGGTCTTGGCCGAGAAGATCAGTTCACCGGCTTCGTTGCGGCGGAGTTTGTCGGCGTGGGAACGGATCGGCTGGTTGAGCGCGTACTCCTCCAGCGGCAGGCAGATCAGTTCGCCGTCCTGTTCCAGCACCCCGCAACGGACTTCGCGCCCGGCCTCGATGTAGGTCTCGACCAGGACGCGGCTCGAGCAGGTGAAGGCCTGGTCCAGGGCGGTTGCGTATTCGGATTGATCATGGACGAGGGTTACGCCCAGTGAGTTGTCGCCGTCGA
This sequence comes from Kineosporia babensis, assembly GCF_021129305.1. Taxonomy (GTDB): domain Bacteria; phylum Actinomycetota; class Actinomycetes; order Actinomycetales; family Kineosporiaceae; genus Kineosporia; species Kineosporia babensis. The sequence continues at coordinate 134,565 of NZ_JAJOMB010000026.1, forward strand.
CCGGCTTAACCACCACCGGAGGTTCGAGCGTTGGGGGTGTAGCGGGGGTGAGTAGTTCGGCCGGAGGCACGGCTACTTCGGCGGCGGCCACGATGGCGCGGGTGTGGGCTTTGTCGGCGGCCAGCGCCATGACCGGTCCGGTGTTGCCGAGGTACGGCAGTCTGAGCACGTCCAGCAGTGATCGGTAGGTCGTCATCCCTGGTAGGCAAAACATCTGGGGGAGAATGGTCTTCGGTCGGATCGTGGTGAGATGGTGGACGGCGTCGGTCACCTCGATTGGCTCGGCCGCCTTGAGCGCTGGATCGCTGAGATCGTCCGGGAAACACCAAAGCCCGTCGGGGGTGACGTGGGCCGCTCGCATTTCGTACTGCTCGCCGAGCGCCGCCCAGGCGCCGCGTGCGTAGATCAGGGAGAGGTCGGCCAGGAAGGGGTCGGTGGCGGAGCCGGTCAGATGCAGCACGACGGGTGGAGGCACGGCGTCAGTCTCCGGCCGGTTCGACGAGTTTGCCGATGTTGAAGTCGATCCGGATCCAGGGTTTGCCCAGCCGGAGGTTGTGCAGCAGCAACGACGGGATCTGCAGGTGGTGCACCAGCAGGAACGGCAATGGGTCGTTCCGGTCGAAGATCGCGTCCTTGCCGTTGCGGATCACCGCGAGCCGGGTGCGGGCGGCTGCCGGGTGCGAAAGCATGCGCCAGAGCTCGTGATACGTCCAGTAGGTGGGGCGGCTGTCCGGGGTCGGGCGGTCGATCACCGGCCCGTCGCGGTCGAGGTAGGCGCGGGCCAGGCCGGGGTGGTCGTAGAACATGGTGACGGCCGAGTGGGTGCGGGGGTTGCATTCGATCGGATGGACGGTGCCGGTCCGGTCGAGCATGAAGTCGAAGCTGATCTGACCGGTCAGTTTCAGGGCGCCGGCGAACTTCTCCACCCACTGGCGGATCTCGGGCTGATCGACGTCGGCATAGTTGACCTGGAAGGCGGAGGACTCGCAGCAGCAGAATACGGTGATCCGGCCCTCGCGCACGGTGCTGTGCGTGCAGTACTCCTGGCCTTCCACGTAGGCTTGCATGATCCACGGGTTTTCGGGGGAAATCGGTTTCGAGTGAACGAATTCGGCGGTATCGGCCGGGGTGGGCCGGGGTAGCGGAGTCAGGTCGAGCCGGTGCACCGGGTCGTAGGCGATGCTTTTGAGGACGTACGGGCCGGGGCGCGCGGTGAAGTCGAAGTCGGTCACCTGCTGGGGTGCGGTGATCCGGTGCGAATCGGGAACCGGCAGGCCCAGGGAAGCGGCGAGCTCGATGAACGCGTGCTTGTCGTCCAGCTGTCGCACCAGGTCGGCGTCGGCGTGGATCACTTCGCAGTACGGTTTCAGCAGGGGAGCGGCGAGCGCGTCGTAGTAGCTGGCGGCCGGGCTGCAGACCGGCACGTACACGTCCACCTTCTCCCGCCGCACGATGTCGAGCAGGGCCTGCGCGTAGCCCGGGTCCCGTGGTGGGGGAACGGTGTGAAAAGCTGCCACTGCGCGCGAGAACCGGTGCCCGGTGAAGCGGTACTTGGCCTGCTCCACCAGGACGACGCGGTGGCCCTCGGCGTGGAAGGAGCGGGCCAGTTGCAGAGCCTTGGTCATCTTGCCGCCGCTGATCAGGACGGTGAGCGGGTTCTCGTTCGGGGGCGGTTCCCGGCGAGGGTTGCGGATCAGGGCCGTGGCGGTGATCGCCAGGTTGACCGGTAGGGCGGCGGTGAGCAGGGCCAGCGTGCCGATGGTCTTGAAGGCCGGCGTCATCGGTCTGCCTCGGTGCGGCGGATCAGGGTGACGCCGTCGCGCACCGGCAGCAGCACCTGTTCGACCCGGGGGTCCTCGGCCACGGCCCGGTTGAACTCGTCGATGGCGCGGCCGTTGGGCGTGGGCTGATCGGTGGCCCAGGGCTGACCCTGCATGAGGGTGTTGTCCACGCAGATCAGCCCTTCACGGGTGATCAGGTCGTGGGTCAGCAGGGTGTCGAGATAGGAGCGGTAGCCGGCCTTGTCGGCATCGATGAAGACCAGGTCGAACGCCTCGCCGGCCGCGGCCAGCTGCAGCAGAGTCTCCTGGGCCGGGCCCACCCGGACGTCGATCTTCGCGCCGTGCTTGGCGGTGGCGAAGCTCTCCTGAGCGAAGGCGGCCACGTCCCGGTTGAGTTCGCAGGTCACCACCCGGCCGCCGGTCGGCAGGGCCTCGGCCATGGCCAGCGCCGAATAACCGGTGAACATGCCGATCTCGAGGATGTCGCAGGCCCGGGTGGCGTGCACCAGGAACTGCAGCAGCTGACCTTCGACCTGCCCGGAGAGCATCTCCGGTTCGGGTGCGCCGGGATCGTCCGCCTGGCTTCTCCAGTCGTGGGCGAGCGTGCGTTTCTCCAGTGCTTGCAGGTCTGGCGAGGCCGGAGAGCTGTGCTGGTTCAGGTAGGGATCGAGGCCACCGGCCAATCGGCTGGCCTGCTGCAGACCACTGAGCAAGGACGCATCAGTGCCGGGAATGCTTTCGGCGAGCCTCAGAAGCTGCTCCAGTTGCTGCGCGAGGATGCTGGCCGGCGTGACCGGTCGCGGTGCCTTGGGCGCGCTCATCGGGGCCCTGCCCGGAAACCCGGTCCTTCAGGTCCGGGATGAATGGCGGTCACGGCGTAGGCCTGATCAGTCGGGATGTTTCTGTCCATCGATGTATCTCCTGATGATCGTCGGCGCGCTGAGTTGCATTGCCCGGCCAAGAAGGTCAGCGACCGCAGATGGTCTTGGGGTGTGGGTACGTAGTCCGGCACCTCAAGCGATGCACGCGTTGCGCATGGGGCGATCGCGGCTGGTGGGCGTTTCGTTGAGCGAGCATTTTCGGTTGCAGGTGTGAAAGACCGAGTACGCGAACCTGTTCCAGGCGGGTATCGTTGGGCGCATGTCTCGGTTCCGGCTGTATCCGACTGCGGCGCAGCAGGTGCTGTTGCTGGAGGCGTGTGGGCATGCTCGGTACGTGTGGAACCTGGCGCTGGAGCAGCGGAACATGTGGCGCCGGGATCGCCCGCGCACCCCGAACTACGTGGCGCAGGCCCGGCAGTTGACCGAGGCGCGTCGTGAGTTTGCCTGGCTGGCGGCTGGTTCGGTCACGGTGCAGCAGCAGGCCCTGCGGGATCATGACCAGGCGTGGCAGAGCTTCTCCGCGGGTACGCATGGTCGGCCGACCTGGCGTAAACGCGGCCGGCATGAGGGGTTCCGGATTGTCGGCGGCGAAGCTCAGCGGGTGCGGCGGGACAACGGCCGTTGGTCGGCGGTGAACGTGCCGAAGGTGGGCTGGGTGCGGTTCAAGCGCTCCCGTGTCCTGCCTGACTTCAAGTCGTATCGGGTCACCCGGGACCGGGCCGGGCGCTGGCATATTGCATTCGCTGCCATCCCAGAACCGATCCCCGCGCCGGGTACCGGTGAGATGGTCGGGGTGGACCGGGGCGTGAAGGTCGCTGCCGCGTTGTCCACAGGTGAACTGTCGTCCCCGGCCGGCCTGCGACCCGGGGAGGCGCGGCGGTTGCTGCGGCTTCAGCGGTGTCTTGCTCGGGCCCGGAAGGGCTCTAACCGGCGTGAGCGGGTCAAGAGGCAGATCGCCCGCTTGCGGGCGCGTGAGGCCGACCGGCGCAAGGACTGGGCCGAGAAGACCAGCACCCGTCTGGCTCGCCGGTTCGACGTGATCGGTGTCGAGGCCCTGAACGTCAAAGCGATGACCCGCCCGGCACGCGGCACCATCACCAAGCCAGGCCGTAACGTCCGGCAGAAGGCGGGGTTGAACCGAGGCATTCTCGCCGCTGGATGGTCCCTGCTGGTGGCCCGGCTCGAGCAGAAGGCGCCCGGGCGGGTCGTGAAGATCAACCCGGCGTTCACGTCGCAGACCTGTCACGCCTGCGGGCACCGCGCACCGGAGAACCGCCAGAGTCAAGCGGTGTTCCGGTGTGTGGCCTGCGGGCATCAGGCGAACGCTGACGTGAACGCTGCCTGCAATATTAGGAGTATCGCCGCAGGGCTTGCGGTGACAGCGCGTGGAGACAGGGTGAAGTCGGCCCGGTCGGTGAAGCGTGAACCTCAACGAAAACGCCTCCCCACGGTCGCGTGAGTCGTTGGAATCCCGGCCCTTCAGGGCCGGGAGGACGTCAAGCGGCGAACATGTCCTCGCCGTGTCCGCCGCGGGGGTAGCGGCTGACCACGCGGCGATGCTCGGCCAGGCCTTCCTCCAGCTCCGCGCTGCTCAGATCGTTGACGAAGAAGCAGGTTCCGATCGGCCGGGGCATCGCCGCCCGCAGCAGGCCGTGCCGGGTCTGCAGGATCGAGGCGGTGGCCCGGTGCAGCAGTTCCGGGGTGAGCTCGGGACTGTCCAGGGCCAGGCCGAGCCGGCTCATCAGCCAGAACAGCCGGTCTCGTTCGCTTTCCACGATGTAGCCGCGGGTCAGGGCCAGGGTGGCCGACAAGGCCATGTCGATGTTGATCGCGTGCCCGTGGAAGAACGGCCGTTCCGGGGCCAGTTCCAGGTGCGGGCTCCAGGTGTGGCCGTAGGCGATCACCCGGTCCAGGTCCAGTTCGTGCAGGTTGGGCACCTCCAGGCGCAGCATGGTCTCGATCGCGCCGTAGGTGAGCTGGTGCGCGATCCGGCGCATCTCCGGATTCTCGCCGAGGTGGCCGAACCGGGTGCTGACCAGCTCCTCGGAATGCTTCTCGAGCAGCTCGAACAGTTCCGCCCCGGCCACCGTGGAGATCTTGATCAGCTCGGCCATGCCGTTGCGCAGCTGATCGGTGGGCAGGGTGCGCAGGAACGAGAAGTCCAGGATCACCTGCCGCGAGGCATGGTAGGCGCCGAGCCGGTTCTTGTGCCTGCCGTGGTTGACCCCGACCTTGATCGAGACGCTGGCGTCGATCAGCCCGATCAGCGTGGTGGGCACCCGGATGTAGTTCGAGGAGCGGCGGAACGCCGCGCACGCGAACCCGGCCACGTCGGTGGTCAGGCCGCCCCCGACGACCAGCACCGGTTCCTGCCGCAGCAGACCGAACCGGCCGAACGCGTCCACCATTCGCTCGAGGGTCCGCAGCGACTTGTCGGTCTCCCGGACCACCACCGGAAAACTGGTCAGGGCGATCCGGTGATGCTCGAAGTAGGCCCCGATCTGCTCGCCGTACAGCTCGTGCACCCGTTCGTCGACCACCAGCAGGCACCGGCCGAATTCCCGGTAGACGTCGGCGATCTCGGTGTTGTGCAGGGCGAACGCCCCGTCCACGTAGAGCAGCGAGTAGTCGATCTTCTCGTAGGCCTCGACCCGGAAGAGCCGGTCGGTGGCGGTCAGAGTCGGTTGCGGGTAGCCCGTCATGATCTGTTCGTCTCCAGTCCCCGTCGGTGGAGCAGGCATGATGCATCGAGCGGCTGAGATCTGAGTTCGGCCTGAGGCTCTGACCCGCCTGGGCCCGGCGGTGCCGGTGATCCGGCTGGATGAGCGCGGGCGGCGGGCGTCTGCGCGGACCTGGCTTCTCCGGTTGCGCAGCGGGTGGCCTGACTTCGCGAAAGGCCTTTTCCCTACGAATAGATAGGAACACTTGGCCGCGCAGAAGGCAACAGTCCCACGTTGTACTCGGCCGCTGGATCCGCCAATCGGTCCGTGCACCGGGGGTTGCGGTGGGCCCGGCCAGGGAGCTAGCTCCCGCCACCGAGACGAAGATCGCCGAAAGCTGTTGGAGGGAAAGGATCTTGTGTCCGGCAGGTCTGGGAGCCCGTTGGCGGCAGTGAACGCCTGGACCCTTCCGATAATCTTTCTGGACGGGTGAGGGTCACTTCCCGGCGAGTGGGGCTGGATCTCACCCGGACCTGGCGGCCTTCGGCGGCTACGCGGTGTAGGTACGCCTGGAACCCTCTATCGGCCGACTGGCGGGCCTATGTCACGTTCCTGATATTTGACAGCTCCTTGTCCGATTCATCCAGCTTGAGCCGGACGGCGATCGCGGTGCTCGGCAGCATGTCGCTGCCCGGCCGGGTGCGCTGTCAGCACGGTGGCAGGGGCTTGTGCGGAGCCTGACAGCGGGTCCGCTGATGCTCGGACAGCTGGCACATCGTGCCTCAACTGTCATCAGCAACCTGCCGATCACCACTCTTACGCCGCGCCCGGCTCACTGGAGAACCGCGCCTGGGAAGAGGACCGGCTACCAACCTTGAAGGGAGTCGTGCATGACTTCCACCCCGCCCAAGGCCGCCACGCAAGACCCGGCGCCGCACACCTACACCTCGCTGCGGGCCGCCTGGATCCCGCTGGCCGCGCTCTGCCTGGCCTTCTTCGTCGAGATGGTCGACAACACGCTGCTGTCGATCGCGCTGCCGACCATCGGCCGCGACCTCGGCAGCGGCACCACCGCCCTGCAGTGGGTCACCGGTGCCTACTCCCTGACCTTCGGTGGGCTGCTGCTCACCGCCGGCTCGATGGCCGACCGGCTCGGCCGCCGCCGGGTCCTGCTGGTCGGGCTGGTCGTGTTCGGCCTGCTCAGCCTGACCGTCGTGTTCGTCACCGACGCCAGTCACCTGATCGCCCTGCGGGCCGCCCTGGGGGTGGCCGCGGCAGCGATGGCGCCGATCACCAACTCGCTGGTCTTCCGGCTGTTCGACGACCAGACCCTGCGGATGCGGGCGATGACCATCATGATCATCGTCGGGATGTCCGGGTTCATCCTCGGCCCGGTGCTCGGCGGCACCGCGCTGGCCCACGTCGAGTGGCAGTGGCTGCTGCTGGTCAACGCCCCGATCGCGCTGATCGCCTTCGTCGGGGTACGGCTGGGGGTCCCGGCCGACCGGCCCGAGGGCCTGACCGACGACAAGCTCGACCTGCTCGGCGCGGTGCTCAGCGTGAGCACGATCGGCCTGGCCTGCTACTCGCTGACCAGCGGGGTGGAGAACGGCTGGCTCTCGGCGATCACGGTCGCCGCGATCGTCGGGGCCCTGGCCGCCGGGGTGGCCTTCGTCCGGCACGAGCGCCGTACCCCGGCCCCGATGCTCGACCTGAAGCTGTTCTCCAACGGCACCGTGCGCGGCGCCACGATCGCCCAGATGGGCACCTCGATCGCGATGGCCAGCGTGATGTTCGGCCTGATCCTGCACTTCCAGTACGCCTACGGCTGGAGCCCGGTCAAGGCCGGCCTGGCCAACCTGCCGATCATCATCACCATGCTGCTGGCCACCCCGCTGTCCGAGGGCCTGGCCCACCGGTACGGCCACCGGATCGCCTGCCTGATCGGCGCAGCCTGCCTGGCCGGTTCACTGGCCGGGATGGCCTGGGGCGTCGAGCACGGCTACCTGCCGATCGCGATCTCGATGGTGGTGATGACGGTCGGCCTGCGCACGGTGATGACGATCTGTGCGGTGGCCCTGGTCGAGGCGATGCCCGCCAACCGCACCTCGATCGGCACCGCCCTGAACGACACCGCGCAGGAGGTCGGCACCAGCATCGGCACGGCCATGGTCGGCACCCTGATCGCCGCCCTGGTCACCACCCAGCTGCCGATCGGCGCCTGGAGCAACGCCCTGGTGGAGTCGTTCTTCCACGGCGAGCGGATCACATACGGCGTGCTGGCCGTGGTGGTCGGCCTGGTCGCGGCCGGCGGTGCGCTCACCCTCACCGACTCACACTCCACGGACGAGCACGCGGTCGAGGAACAGGCCGCCTGAACCGGCTGCGGGGGCCGCGAAACAGCAGCCCCCGCACCCAGGCCTCAGGCGGTGACGCTGAATTCGGCGTGCAGATCGGCGTTGGAGTTACCGCCCACCCAAACATCGAAAGCCGTGGCGTCGAGCACCCAGTCACGGGTGGCCGCGCTCCAGTAACGCCGTTCCTCGGCGCCCAGCGTGAACTCCACCCGCTCCGTCTGGCCGGCCGCCAGCGACAGCCGCCGGAAGCCCTTGAGCAGGCGTACCGGCCGCGACGAAGTGCCGTAGCGCTGGTGAAGGTAGAGCTGGGCCACCTCGTCACCGTCGTGCCCGGAGGTGTTCGTGACATCCACGCTCACCGTGAGGCTTTCGTCTCGGCCGACGCTCGCGGCGCTGACCGTCAGGTTGCTGTACGAGAACGAGGCGTAGCTCAGGCCGTGGCCGAACGGGTACAGCGGGGTGCTCTCCTCGTCCCAGTAGCGGCGGTCCTGCTTGACCGGGTCGTGAGAACGGGTGTGCGCGTAGTGGATCGGGACCTGCCCGACGTGCCGCGGCCAGGAGAACGGCAGCTTGCCGCCCGGAACCGCCTGGCCGAAGAGCAGATTCGCCACCGCGTCGCCGCCCCGGGTGCCGGGGTACCAGACCTGCAGGATCGACGGCACATTCTCCTCGGCCCAGCGCAGATCCAGCGGACGACCGCTCATCAACACCACCACCGTCGGCGTTCCGGTGGCCACCACCGCCTGGAGCAGGGCCAGTTGCTCGCCGGGCAGATCGAGGCTGGAGCGGGAAGCACCCTCGCCGATCATGTCCTGACGCTCACCGACCACGACGACCGCCACGTCCGCCGCGGTGGCCGCATCCACGGCGCGCAGCAGTTCGGCCTGGGCGTCGAAGTTTTCGTCGGTCTTGCTGCCGTCGCCCCACATGTCGAACATCGAGGGGAAGAGCCGGATCGGGGACGGGGCGCCCGGCGCGTAGGTGACCTCCACCGGAGTGTCGAGCCCGTTTGCGTACGACCGGATCCCGTCCAGGATGGTGACGGTCTCGTCCAGGTCGTAGTCGAAGATCCACGGCCCCAGCGTGTCTCGTTTGGAGTCGGCCATCTGGCCCAGCACCGCGATCGAGCGGACGACGTCGTTGCTGCCGTCCGGAACGACGGTCAGCGGCAGCAGGCCACCCTCGTTCCGCAGCAGCACGGCGCTGCTCTCGGCGGCTTCACGGGCGGCGTCGCGGTGGGCCGGGTCGGCCAGCACCGTCTGGGCGGCCTGCTCGTCCACGAAGGGGTTGTCCAGCAGGCCGAGCGCTTCCTTGGCGTTCAGCAGCCGGCGCACGCTGGTGTCGATGCGCTCGAGGTCGACCCGGCCGTCGGCCAGGGCCTCGTCCAGGTGGGCGTAGGCCGGGTCGTGGATGGCCATTTCCAGGTCGAGCCCGGCGGTCAGCGCCTTCACCCCGGCGTCGGTCAGATCCGCGGCGTAGTGGTGGGTTTCCAGGTCACGGGCGGAATTGGCGTCCGAGACCACGAAACCCTCAAAGCCCAGGGCCTCGCGCAGCACCTCGTGCAGCAGCCAGCGGTTACCGGTGGCCGGAACCCCGTTGAGGTCCATGTAGGCGGACATCACGTTGCCCGCGCCCGCGTCGATGGCGGCCTTGAACGGCGGCAGGTAGGTGTTCCAGAACTCCTGGTCGGACAGGTCCACCTCGTCGTAGTCGCGGCCGCCGAGCGCAGCGCCGTAACCGGCGAAATGCTTGGGCCCGGCGATGATGTGCTCGTCGGCGCCGAGGTGCGGGCCCTGGAAACCGCGCACCTGAGCGGCGGCCACCGCGGCACCCAGGTAAGGGTCCTCACCGGCGCCCTCGATGATGCGTCCCCAGCGGGGGTCCCGGGCGATGTCCAGCATCGGGGCGAAGGCCCAGTGGATGCCGACCGCCCGGGCCTCGCGCGCGGCCACGGTCTGGGCCTGCTCGATCAGCTCGGGGCTCCAGGAGGCGGCCATCGCGATCGGCACCGGGAAGATGGTGCGCAGGCCGTGGATCACGTCGAAACCGAACAGCAGCGGGATGCCGTGCGGATTGCCGGCGATCGCCTCGCGCTGCAGCCGGTTGGTGGTCGCCGGATCGGTGACGAACAGCAGCGAACCGGCCCGGCCCGAGGCCAGCGCCTGCTCCACGGCCTGGATCTGGCCCGGGGGCAGGGTGCTGTCGTCGCCGTCGGGCGGCAGCTGGAAGTAGAAGTACTGGATCAGCTGGCCGATCTTCTCGGCCGGCGTCATGCTCTGCAGCAGTTTCTCGACGCGGGCCGACGTCTTCGTCTGGTCTGCGCTCATCGGGCACCTTCCGGGGATTCGAGGGTGAGGGTTCGGGGCGCGCGGTAGGTGAACTCGCGATCGGCTTCGGTGATCGCGCGCAGAATCCGGGCCGGGACGCCGCCGACCACCACATCGGCCGGGACGTTCGCCGTCACCACGGCTCCGGCCGCCACCACCGAGCCGCGGCCGATGGTCACCCCGGGCAGGACGGTGACGTTCGCACCGATCCACACGCCGTCCTCGATCACGATCGGGGCGGAGAACTGCTCACCCGTGGCCCGGGTGTCGGGGTGGATCGGGTGGCCGGCGGTGGTCAGGGTGACGTGCGGGCCGAACATCACCTGGTCGCCGATGTGCACCGGGCTGTCGTCGATGATCGTCGTGCCGGTGTTCAGGTAAACGCTCGAGCCGACGTGGGTGTGCACCCCGTAAGCCACGAACAAAGGCGGCTCGGCCCACACTCGTGCGCCGATCGTCCCGAAAAGCTCTTTCAGGACCCGGTCGCGCCCGGCCAGATCACGCGGCGGCAGCTGGTTGAACTCGCGCGCGAGCTCCTTGCCCCGGACCCGCGACTCCTCGAGGTCGTCCAGACCTGGGCCGAAGTCCGTGTACAGCTCCTGGGCGTCCATCCGACGCCGGACTTCCTTCTCGCGCTCGTCCAACTGAGCACCCCTTTGCGCTCGTCGGCCACCTTCGCGGGCGGCCGGTTTTCACTGCATGTACGAACGTACACGAATCTCGACCAGCTGTTAATAATTGAACGGAAATCACTTACGCTGCAGCGCATGAGTGAGCCTCCAGGCCCCGACACCCGTCGCTCAAACAGCCCAATGGCAGACGTCCTCGAGGACGATCGCGCTCGGGTGGCCCTGCTGTGGCGGGTCCGGGTGGCCAACACCGGGCTGTTTCTACTGACCGGTCTGGCGACGGCGCTGTGGGTGGTGAACATCCCGGCGGTACAGGAGCAGGCCGGCGTCTCGAAGTCCGTCCTGGGGCTGCTTCTGCTGGCCCTGGGCGGCGGATCGATCGTGGGGATGCAGGTCGCGGGCTGGATCAGCGACCGGTACGGCAGTCGGCCGACCGCGGGGCTGGCGGTGGTGATCATCGCGCTGGGGATCAACGGCCCCGGCTGGGCGAGCAGTGGCTGGCAGTTGGCGTTGCTGCTGCCGCTGCTCGGCCTGGGCACCGGAACGATCATCGTGGCGGCGAACGACCAGGCCGTGAAGATCGAGCAGGCCTACGGCCGCCCGATCATGTCGGCCTTCCACGGGTACTTCTCGATCGCCGGCGCGCTCGGCGCCGGGCTGGGGGCCGCCTTGCATGCCCTCGACGTGCCGGCGCGCGGGGCCTTGGCGATCGCCTCGGTGGCGGCCGTGCTGATCGGCCTGGCCTGCGTACCGCGGCTTCTGGGAGCACACGAGGCTGCGCGGCTAGCGGTTCCTGCTCCGGCTGAACCGGTTTCAGGCACGGAGCCCTCGGTACTCAGACCAGCCGTCGTCCTGGCCGTGCTGTCCTGCCTATTGAGCCTGGCCGAGGGCACCGCGACAGACTGGAGCGTGCTGCATGCGGTCGAGCATCTCGGCCAGAGTCAGACCTCCGCCGCGTTCGCCTACGGCACGTTCGCCCTGGCCATGACCATCGGCCGGCTGAGCGTGGACCGGGTGGTGGCGCAGGCCGGACCGGTGCTGGTGGTGCGCTGGGGCTCGGCCCTGGCCGCGCTCGGAATGCTCGGCGTGGTGCTGTCCCCGGCCTATCCGCTGACCCTGCTGGCCTGGCTGGTCTTCGGTCTGGGGCTGTCCGGCATCGTCCCGCAGATCTTCACCGCGGCGGGCAACCTGTCCCTCCAGCGCCGGGGCGTGATCCTTTCCCGGGTGGTCGGTCTGGGCTACCTCGGGATGCTGGCCGGGCCGGCGTTGGTGGGCTGGCTGGCCGACCTGATCGGGCTCAACGCCGCGCTGCTGGCACCGATGCTCTGCTGCCTGACCGGCCTGGTGCTGGCCGGTGCGGTTCGGCCCAGGGCCTAGACCTTGAGGGCGTGCAGTTCGGCCACGGCCTGCGCGACCTGGCCGGTCCGGGCGCCGGAGATCCGGATCTCGTGCAGGCCGCTGGGCGAGGCCGGGTCGGGGATCATCAGCACCAGGTCCTCGCGGGCCTGGATCGGCTCGTTGTGCATCTGCGCCTCCAGGCCCCGGACCGGCCCGGTCAGATGGGCGGCGGAGGCCACGGTGACCCGGTGACGCGGGAAGACCCGCAGATACCGCGACGAGTCGTGCAGGTTGGGCTGGCTGATCAGGCGGTGCGGGAACGAGATGATCGCCAGGTCGTGCCGTTCCGGGCAGACGTAGAGCGCGGCGTGGTCGGCACCCCGGCCGGTGCCCTGGCTGATCCCGACGAGCACGGACTGCCAGGTGTCGGTGCCGGTCAGCTGCACCAGGGCCTGCCGGGCGTCCTGCAGGATCAGCTCGAGGCTGGCGGGGTCTTTCGTCATCGGTACTCCCAGGGGCGGTCTCGTCGTTCGGCCCTTCCGTCGGCAGTCACGGGTAGTGGTGCAGGGGCCTGGCTCAGTGACAGCCGAATGGGGGCACCGTCACCCTTCGTCCTGCGGCAGGCGAAGGGCCGGCCCGGCCGTCGCCCGGTACTCCTCCTCGCTGACGTGCTCCAGCCAGGTCGTCGTGGTGGCCGGGTCGTCGGCGTTGTCCAGAATGGCCAGGTGCTCCATGAAGGAGTCGGCCGAGGCACCGTGCCAGTGCTCCTGGCCGGGCGGGCAGTACAGGGTCTGGCCGGGGTGGGCCTCGATCCGGGACTCGCCACGGGACTGGACCCAGGCCACGCCCTGAGTGATGTGCAGAGTCTGGCCCAAGGCGTGGGAGTGCCAGGCGGTGCGCGCACCGGGGGCGAAACGGACCTTTACCACGATGGCGCGCTGTTCAGGCTCGCGCGGGCCGGCGATGGCGTCCAGCCAGACGTCTCCGGTGAACTGCTCGGGCGGGTTCTTGATGGTCGGGCGGGGCGGGTCGATCTGCATGCTGGAGGTTCCTTGTCTCGATAGGTGCCTCCTATCCGAAACCGGTTTCGGCCGGAAGGGGAGTCCCTGTGGAAGGGTGGACCGGCAGAACACCCCTCAGCCATCGCACCGGACGTAGGCTCGGGGGATGAGTAGTACGGAGGTCGGCCGCCAGGTCAACGAATTCCTGACCTCCCGGCGGGCCCGCGTGACCCCGGAGCAGGTGGGCCTGCCCGGCGGCAGCAATCGGCGGGTGCCCGGGCTTCGCCGTACCGAGGTGGCGATGCTGGCCGGGGTGAGCGTCGAGTACTACTCCAAGCTCGAACGCGGAAACCTCTCCGGGGCATCGGATTCGGTGATCGCCGCGCTGGCCGACGCGCTACGGCTGGACAACACCGAGCGCGTACATCTTTTCGACCTGGCCAGGACGGCAGCTGGATCCCCGGCCCGGACCCGGCGTCGCAGCGCGGTGAAAAGTGTTCGCCCGGCCATGCAATGGGCTTTGGACAGTATTACGACCGGCCCGGCGTTCGTGCGCAACGGGCGGATGGACGTGCTGGCCGAGAACGCCTTGTTCCGGGGGATGTACTGGGATGCCTACCAGCTTCCGGACCGGCCGGTGAACCTGGCCCGGCTGACCTTCTTGTACCCGGAGATCTCCCGCCGCGTCCTGCCGAACTGGGAGTACTCGGCCGACACCAACGTCGCGATCCTGCGCACCGAGGCCGGGCGTAATCCGCACGACCGGGACCTGCAGGACCTGGTGGGCGAGCTCGGCACGCGCAGCGACGAGTTCCGGGTGCGCTGGGGCGCGCACAATGTGCGGCATCACGCCAACGGGGAGAAGCATTTTCGGCACCCGGTGGTGGGTGATCTGCACATGTCGTACGAGGCGATGGAACCGATGGACGATTCCGGGCTCAACTTCCTGATCTACGCGGCCGAGCCCGGCTCACCCACCGAGGAGGCCCTGAGGCTCCTGGCCGGCTGGGTGGCCGACCAGGAGCAGCCGGTGCTCAGAGACTGAACTCGGCCAGAGCCAGCTCGCCCAGCGACTTCTCGTCCATCGCGTCGCCGACCAGCCGCTGCACGGTCATCGCGTGCAGCGCCGGCATGCAGCTGCGCACCTGGAACGGCCGCAGTTCGGGGTGGGCCAGCGAGAACTCCAGCGTCACGTCGATCACCGCGCGCATCTGCGCCCGCAGCCGGCCTTCCCGCAGGCAGGCCCAGGCCGCCTCGTGCATGGCCCGCGACCAGACCCCGGCGGGCCAGGTGACCTCGGACAACTTCGCCGCGTCGACCTGTCCGGCCTTGATCAGCTCGATCAGGCCGAGCACCTCGGCGGTGCGCGGGCCGTACGGGAACTTGCCGTGCTCATACAGGTCGGCGGATGCCTCCGCCTGCTCAAAAGGCGCGCGCATGGCGGCAACCTGATCAGGAAGCAGGCCCGGGCTGGCCCAGTGCGCGGCGACCGAGGCGGCCACCACCGCGGCCGAGGCAGGCACCTTGCCCGCCCCGGGGATCGGCGCGATGGCGGCGTCGGGCCAGACCGAGGCCTCGCTCGCGACCAGGGCGGCAACCTGCGAGCTGGTGCCGAACCGGCCGGTGGCCAGGGCATCGGCATCCGCCGGGGTGCCGGCCTGGAGCGCGCTGCCGGTGCTGCGCAGCGTCTCCGAGAAGACCGGGGAGTTCATGTCGAGCAGGGCCACCAGGGTCCAGCCGACGTCGGTGGCCGTCTCGTCCCGGTCGTGCCAGGCCTGGGCCAGCGCATAAGCGCCGTCCTGGCTGACCCGGAAAGCGGCGCTGAGCGCGCGCAGAACCGGAACGGCGGCGGTGTGGGCAGCGGCGTCCGTAGCAAGCACGGTGGGCGAAGACAGTGTGTACATCACCACTGACAGTGCGCTCGGGGTTGGGTCTGGTCAATCAGGAAGGTGCTTTTGCCGGAGCTTCGATGACAGTACGTAGTCGGAGGCTACGATGAGCGCGGTTCACGGTGACGGGAACCATGATCAGTGGACGCTCGTCATTCCCTTCGGGGATTTCTGGGGGGGTGGAGATTGTGGCGGGGGGAGCCGGGGGGGTTGGGGGTGGGGCGGGGGCGGTGCGGGGGGGAGGGGGGGGGGGGGTGGGGGGGGGTCGGGGGGGGGGGGGGGGCGGCCGGCCCGACCTGCGGCGGCCCGGCC
>NZ_JAJOMB010000027.1 GCF_021129305.1 Kineosporia babensis
GGAACGCCGCGTCGATCCGCAGATCGTGGTCGGCCTGCTCGTGGATCGAGGCGGGTTCCCTCTGGAGATCGGCTGTTTCGAAGGACTGACCGCTGAGACCACGACGATCCTGCCGATCATCCGGCAGTTCAAGGAACGCCACCACCTCGAGCGCATGGTCGTCGTCGCCGATGCCGGGATGCTCTCGGCCGGCAACCTGCGGGAACTGGATGAGGCCGGGTTCGGGTTCATCGTGGGTTCCCGCACCACCAAGGCACCCATCGACCTGGCCTCCCACTTCCGCTGGCACGGAGACGCTTTCACTGACGGGCAGGTCATCGACACGATCACCCCGAAGACCACCCGGACCATCGAGAACGACCCCGCCACCAAGGCCGAGCCCGTCTGGAACCGCGATGAGCATCCCAGGTCCTGGCGGGCGGTCTGGGCCTTCAGCGCCCGACGCTCAGCCCGGGACGCCAAGACCCTCACCGCCCAGGAGAACCGCGCCCGGGCCGTCGTCGATGGCGAGAAGACCGCGCGAACACCAAGGTTCGTGACCATCAAGGGTGACGCCACCGTCCTGGACGAGGCGGCCTTGGCCCGCGCCCGCCGCCTGGCCGGGCTCAAAGGCTACGTCTCGAACATCCCCGCCACCCTGATGAGCGCCCGCGAAGTGATCTCCAGCTATCACGATCTGTGGCACGTTGAGCAGTCGTTCCGGCTCTCCAAGACCGACCTCGCGGCCCGGCCGATGCACGTCCACACCCAGGACGCGATCGAAGCCCACCTCACCCTGGTCTTCAACGCCCTGGCCGTGGTCCGCGAAACCCAGGCCCGCGCCGGCCTCGGCATCCGCTCCATCGTCCGCCAACTCCGGCCGCTGCGTTCGGCCACGATCGCGATCAACGGCACCAAGCAGACCTTCCCGCCACAGATCAGCCCAGAACAGAAGGCCATTCTGGATGCGATCCGCCAGCCACGGACTCAGGCACTAAGCGATTGACCAAACTCAGGACTGGTGGCGTCCGCAGGGTCGTAAACGCCTCCATCGGAATAGGTTCGCCGTCGTCCTCGAGCGCTGCCGACGGGCCCGTTTGCCGCCGTCGAAGATGATGATGTAGCTGATGCCCGAGCCGTCGGCCTCGGCACGTAACCAGCGAGCCAGGCGCCATCCTTCATCTCGTTCGGCCGCTGGCGGCCTCGGCCTCGGCGCCAACGCCTGGCCGCCGTGATCGCGGTTCGCGCACCGGTGCTCTGTCGTGTAGGCGAGGGCCAGTTTGCCTGGTGCTGCTGGCTATACCTGGTCAAGAGCCATCTCGTTCGGGTGCTTGGCGTTCTCGCGCAGGGCTCGCTGGTATCCGTAGTCCAGGTACTGGAGCCAGTGGGCTGCCGGGGTGCTGTTGGGGCTGATGTGGTCGAGTGCGACGAACCCGGCCATGATCGCTGCGCAGAGTTCGTCCTGGACCTCGCCGAGTTCGGCGGTGACGTGCCCGTCGGATCCCCAGCCGCGGTAGCGCCGGTATAGCTCTCCTGCTTCCTCGCCGACCTTGGAGACCAGCAGGAGTTGCTGGATGTCGCTGGTGGTGGCGCGGCAGCGCCGTTCGTCCCTGAGCCTGAGGTGGTGGATCGGGTGGGCTCGTCTATCGACGGTGTCCATCGGAGTGTTCCCCTTTCGTGTGGGCGGGCGTGCTTACCGGCCGGGTGCGGTCGGCCGGTTCGGGCAGGTCAGAGCTGGCGGGTGGGTCGCTGGACGGGGCGGCCGAGTTGCCAGATCGTCCATCCAGCCTGCAGCCAGGGGGTTTCCTGGACGGCGGTGCGCACGTCGACGAGGACACGTCGGCGCACGATCGCGGCTCCGGCCGCGGGTAACTGCTCGTCGTGGGTGAAGGCCGGCCACTCGGTGGCTAGGACGACGAGGTTGGTGTACTTCATCGCTGAGAGGACATCGTCGGCGTAGGGCAGGTGCGGTGGGAGCACACGGCGGCCTCGACGCCGGTGGGGTCGTAGATGACCGGGGTCGCTTCGTGCTGGTGGAGGGCCTGGGCGAGGTTGAGGGCGGGGAGTCGCGCACGTCCGCAGGACACACCCTAATCTCCTTGATTCGGCTCGGTCTCCGAGGACAGACGCAGCGCCTCACGTATGAGTTGCTCGGTGTCGGGCGTGTGGCTGCTGTTCACCTCGATGTCCCTCGTCGCCGTACGGATCCTGATCCTGACGTGCGAGGTGCGGCTGCGCAGCCAGACGGTGATGGACGTAGCCACCGCGGTGAGCACGACAGGAGAGAGGAAGAGTTCCAGGGTTTGGACGTCGGCTCCCATCTGCTCGGACGGTCCTGGCAAGGTGCAGCGGGCAACGCGCACAGTGTCCAGGCGCTCCCTGGCGATCCAGTCGATGAAACTCGGTACAGCGTCGGCCTGGACTTCGATGATGGCCTGCACACTGGCTCCTTCGTCGGCGCGGTTACGTTCAGAGACAAGGATCTTCGGGGGACGGCGAGTCTGGCGCCGAGGTGCTTGGGCCGGACCAGTACGTGGCATTATTCCGTGCAGCCGCAACGTCCGGGTGAGCGGCACCGAAGGCATCGGCGTACTCCTTGGCGAGTTCCGTGAACGCTTCGGCAGCGGCGGCGGCTCTTCCGGAAAGGCCGTGGAGACGGGCGATCTGCCAGCGAACGCCGAGCGCGTCAGGATGATGCCGGCCGAGTTTTCGCAGCCGGGAGTCGTAGAGCTGGTTCAGCACTTTGAGCGCCTCGTCCGTGTCGCCGGAGGAACCCAGCCAGTGGGCGAGGCCGTCCAGGACGGCAAGAGTGTTGTGGTCCTCGGTCCCGAAACGTTCGCTGTGGTCGTCCACGAGCGTGCGGTACATCTGGATTGCCAACCGGGTGTCGCCGGCCTGGCCGGTCGCGTGAGCCAGCGCTTCTCTCGCCATCAGGCTCACGGGCGTGGTTTCTCCCAGGGGCCTGGCGAAGTCGGCCACGAGTCGCTCGAGCAGAGCCCGGGCCGAGCCCCAGTCTCCGCGATGGCCCCGGTCGAGCGCCTCACGAAGTCGTTGGGCGAGGAGACCACGTTGATCAAGGGTGTCCGGCGCCGGCGTGGTTGACCAGTTGTTGAGTGCCAGGGCGAGCAACTCGACGTTTCCTGAGCCCATGCGTTGTGGTTGCGGCAGACCCTGCCGGGCCATCCGCTGCTGTAGTTCGGTGAAGAGCGCGGCCAGCGTCAGGACCGTGGTGCCGTCCGGGATGCCTCGGCCGAGCAGTGAGAACAGGATGCCGGAGAAGGCGGTGAAGGTCTCACCCTGCGGTGCGAACGACGGTGAGTTGGCGGGGGCGGAAGTCAGGGTGATTGCACCGGCAATCTCGAGCTGGCCCAGCAGCGCCGAGGTTTCGTCGCTCATCGCGTCCAAGGCGCGTCCGGAGAAGCAGCAGTCCAGGATGACGATCCGGTTGCGCGCCGGGGAACGAGAGACGGTACGGCGTACGAGAGCGTAGGGGATCGCTGTCCAGTGCGGGTACTGGAGGTTCGTGGAGCGGATGGCCAGGTGGAGCGCACCCTGATCGTCGATCAACCCGTGGCCGGCGAAGTAGAGGAGGAACAGGTCCTGGCAGGCTGCCGTCTCCGCTTCCAAGGCCAGGCCGAAGGAGGAGACCGTGTCGATGTCGTCCAGAGTGGAGCAGTTGGGAGCGGGCAGGCAGCTGCCGTACGGCGAGATCAGGAGGCGTCTGAACTCCCGGATGTTCCTGGAAACGGCGGGAATGCTGCTCAGTCGAGGGTCGGTAAAGCTCGATGAACCCAGCAGAATGGCCCTGCTGTCCTGGGATATCGGGAACCTGGTCATGCCGTGCCCCTCTTATGTCCTCACGTTCGGAACGCTGGCAGCGGTGTCGTCCGGGCGGTATGGCTTCATGAGTATTCTGCACCCTCGCCGATGAGTTACTCGCGGGTCTATACTGCGAGACGGGCCGTCGGATTTCGGGCCGGGGAGGTCTCAGGGTGGCCATTGATCATGGCAGTTCCGAAGATGGCCTGGATGGCACCGCACCACGCCACGGGTTCGGCGTTCTTGAGCGGACGGTCGAAGCCTGCCGCCAGGTCGACCGGCAGCAAATGCGGCGGGCGGTCGATCTGCTTCATGCGGTCAATGAGAGCGGCGGTCGTATCTATCTCATGGGTAATGGTGGAAGTGCAACCACAGCAGCACATTTCGCCTGCGACCTGACCCGGATGCCGTATTCCCTGCCGCGTACCTGGCGGCGTTTCCGGGCTGCTGCTCTGACGGACAGTCTGGGTCTGCTGACAGCCTGGTCCAACGATGCTGACTATACGGAGGCCCTGGCTCTGCAGATCAAGGCTCTTCTGGATCCTGTGGATCTTGTTGTTGCCATCAGTGTGAGCGGAAATTCCGCGAACATCGTCGCCGGACTGCGAGCTGCCCGGGATATGGGTTGCGCCAGAATTGGTCTCTTGGGTGTGGACGGAGGGCAAGCGCGAGAACTGGTCGACGTCGCCATCCTGGTGAATTCGCCCGACTACGGCGTGGTGGAGACCGTCCACCTGGGAATTGCCCACGACCTGGCATTCGGAGCTGTTCAGAAGTCGTCCGCGGCGTGAGGGGACCGCAGCCGGACAGCTTCGTTCTGGTCTCCGACCGAGGGCCGGTGACCATGAGCGCAGACGGCCGCCAGGCCCAGGAAAGGCCGGGCAGCGTCACCGCTCTTCTGCGGGAAGGACTGCAGGAGGGAGCCCTGCCGGCGCTCTGGCTGGCACCGACCACGAACCCTGCCGACCTGCGATCGGCCGACCTGAACCTGATCGACCTGGGGATGGGGCGCTTCGTACCGGTCATGCAGGACCCTGATGTCTACGACGGCTACTACAACGAGTTCGGCGCCCGCTTCGCCTGGCCTCTGCTGCACGGCCTGTTCCAGAGTGAGCATTTCACCTACCGACCGGAGCTCAGCACCGCTCGTGATCACAACACCGAAGTGCAGCGAGCGATCACCTCAGCAGTGACGAGCGCGGCCGGTTCGGTGCGCACCCCGGTGATCTTCCACGACTACCAGTTCCTCGCCGCCCCGGCCTTGTTGCGTGGATGGTCAGGCCCGGTCGGATTCTTCCTCCATACGCCATGGGTCCGGACTTCGCCCAGGGACGACCCTGCGGGCGAAGTGAGGAGCCTGCTCACCGGAGTACTGGGTGCGGATCTGATCTGGTTCCAGAGCCGACGCTGGGCAGAGGAGTTCCTGAGGACCTGCGAGGATCTCTGCTCCGTGCAGGTTCACCATCGCTCTGGCCGGATCCGCCATGCGTGGGGAACGACGTGGGTTCGGGTCCTGCCGGTTCCTCTGGGGGCCAGGCGCCTGACCCGACTGGCACACGCCGACACGACACGGCAATGGCAGGCGAGTCTTCGGCATCAGGTGGCGGGCCGGCGCGTGATCTGCCGGGTCGACCGGGCAGACCCCGCGAAGAACCTCATCCGCGGATTCGAGGCATTCGAGGCTCTCCTCGACCAGCATCCGGATCTTCGTTCCGACGTCTGCTTCCTGGCCTGCCTGGTCCCATCGCGAACTTCTGTTCCCGAGTACGCCCGCTACCTGGACCAGGTCCAGGCCGTTCTGGACCGCACGGCGACGAAGTACCCGGGCAGCGTGATGGTGCACTTCGGGCAGGATGCCCATCGCGCCGTGGCTGCGCTCACGCTCTACGACGTCCTACTGGTCAATGCTGTGAACGATGGGATGAACCTGGTGGCGCGGGAGGGGGCCCTGCTCAACGCGCAGGCTGGAGTTTTGGTGCTGTCAGACCGGACCGGCAGCGCGGACCTTCTCCAGCGACACTGCGTTCGGCTCCGAGACCCCTCGGACGTCGGCCAGACCGTCTCAGCTTTGTATCGGGCTCTCCGGATGCCCGAGCAGGAGCGGGAGCACCGAGCCGCCGGACTTGCGGCAGCCACGGACATCTACAGTCCAGGAGAGTGGCTGACCCGTCAGCTCACGGATCTACGGCGGCTGGCCGAAGGCCAGGAACCCGAGAGCTTCTGGCCGCCGGATGCCTGACAACTCGTCTACCTGAGTGGTTGCCCCCGACCGGCGGAGGCAAGCAGTTCGCGTGCGTCCGTGACGCGCTGGTCGCCGAGACGTTCGAAGGTCGCCACTGCGAGTTCGAGCCATTCGACGCTGGTCTGCACCAGCCCCAGTCGCAGCAGCGAAGTACCCAGGCCAAGGGCCGTGACGCCCTGCCCGGACCGGTCACTGATGCGGCGCTGGATGTCCATGGCCCTGACCAGGGTGGTGACTGCCTCGCGATACCTTTCCTGATCCAACTGGAGCAGCCCGATGTGGGACAGGCACTTGCCGACACCGAAGTCGTCGCCGATCTCGGACTGGATCCGCAGAGCCTCTTCCCAGGACTCCAGAGCTCTGACCTGGTCATCGAGTGCCCGGTAGGTGTTTCCGATCGAGTTCAGGTCGATCGCCTGGTTCCACTGGTCGTCCACCTCGATGTGGATTTTGAGCGCTCTCTTCGAGTAGCGAAGAGCGAGTTCGTACTCACCTTTACGACGGTAGGCATTGGCCAGGTTGTTCAGCGAGGTACCTTCACCGTACCGGTCGCCGGTGCGACGGCGGAGTTCCAGCGCCTCACGCCAGCACTCGATCGCTCTGTCGTAGTCCTTCAGTTCGCGGTAGGCATTGCCCAGACTGTTCAGTGTCCAGCCCTGACCGGGTACGTCCTGGGACGATCGGGCGCTGGTCAGGCCCAGGTCGTGAGAAGCGATCCAGTCGTCCAGAAGCCGGTTCAGGCTGAAGTAGCTCCACAGGACGACCGGGATCTGCCAGGCGACGTCGTGCTTGCCGTGAAGGTGGGCGTACTGGGTGGCCTGGAGCAGATGGCTGCGCTCGGTGTGGCAGAAGATCAGAGCCGAGGCCGCGTCCTCGAAGTCGGGGACCACGACCTGCGCTGACGGTTCCTGGATATCGATCTTGCGTCGTTGGGGCATGAGTGAACGATTGGCGGCATCAGCGGCATGCAGGTACCAGGCCAGACAGCGAGCAAGCGCCTCCTGCCGTTCGCTGTCGCTCTCCTCGTCCTGAGCCCGTTCTGCGGCGTAGTAGCGGACCAGGTCGTGGAAGCGAAACCGGTTGCTGGGAAGACGTTCCAGGAGATTGAGCTCGGCCAGGGCGTTGAGGTGGCGCCGGGCCTCACCCGGTGTCACACCGCCGAGGGCGGCTGCCGCGTTGATCGGGAACTCACCACTGAAATGAAGACCAAGACGCCGGAAGAGCCGTGCAGTGTCGTCCGGTAGAGCCTTGTACGACCACGAGAATGTCGTGCGCAGGCCCATGTCGTCGTCCTCGGAGTGGAGCAGGTCCAGACGGTCTCGCTCGTCCGCCAGTTCGGTGACCAGTTCCCGCAGCGAGAGATCGGGCTCGGTGGAGGCTCGCTGGCCGGCAATCTGCAGTGCCAGAGGTAGATACCCGCACTGGAAGATGATCTCCTCGGCCATCCGGGGCTCGGCGTTTACCCGCGAGCTACCGACCAGCCTGATCAGCAGAGCCAGCGCGGCCTCCATGTCCAGCAGCTTCAGAACGATCCGGGTGGCTCCGTCCTTGGCCACCAGCCCGGTCAGGTTGTTGCGGCTGGTGACGACCACGAAGCTGGACGAGGAACCGGGCAGGAGCGGTCGGACCTGGTAGGAGTTCCGGGCGTTGTCCAGAACAACGAGCATGCGACGTCCGTCCAGCAGCGACCGGTACAAGGCCGCCTTCGCGTCGAGCTCCCGGGGGATGCGCCCGGCCTCGACACCCATGGACCGGAGAAACTCGTCCAGGACCTCGCCGGGCAGGATCGCCTTGCCCGGACCGAATCCTCGAAGGTTGACGTACAGGCTTCCGTCGGGGAAGTGCTCACGCGCGCGGTGCGCCCACTGCAGGGCTAGGGCGGTCTTCCCGACGCCGGCTGCTCCCGCGAGTGCGCAGATGGCCACGACTGAAGGAGCGGCACCGGCGAGGTAGTCGGTCAGGGCGTGGTCGAGTCGTTCGAGTTCGGCCACCCGACCGACGAAGTTGGCTGATTGGATGGGCATTTGCTGGGGCACCGGCAGTGCTGCGGACAGCTGTGATGTCCGCCCGGTGGGCAGCACTCCGGTGGGAGGGGCGGCTACCTCGCCGTAGGCGAAGGGGCCCTGGTCATTGGCCGCGGTCGAGAGGTCGGTCTGCACCAGCACCCAGAGGCCGTTCAGTCTTTCTCCGAAGGCTGGATTCTGGGCGACAGCGACTTCGAGCGCGTTCCTGACGACTCTCACACCGGAGTGGCCGGACGCCCTGGTGGGCAGCGGAAAAGCATTCTGGTCAGGATCTTTTGGCTGCAGTTCGTCCTCGACCAGTTCGATCAGACGATGCCACGAGGACTGGACTCCCGATTGTGGGCGGTCCACACTGTTTGCAACTAATGCCGAAGCAATCTGTTCAAGATTTTCGTCCGGCACCAATGAACCCCCTTTCGCAGCGAGAACTGGCTACCATCCAGCGTAACCCGGGCCCAGAGGCATTGCGAGGTTCCAGTGAACGGGCTGACAGAGTCAGGAGAGGGCATTTCGCGAAGGTTTGTGCCACCATCTGATGCACTCGTCATTCTTGGTGGAACGGGTGACTTGGCCTTCCGTAAGATCTATCCGGCGCTGTACGAGCTCGAACGAGCTGGAAGGCTTCATCTGCCGATCGTTGTCACCGGTGCGCTGGCGCGGGACGGATTCACTGCGATGGTGATGAAGTCGATCACCGCCGCGCATCCTCGTCCGAGTTCTGACGTCTTGCACCGGCTGATGCACAGGATGGACTTCTTCGTCAGCGACCTGCGCACCCGAGCTGCCTACGTTGACCTGGGCCAACGTTGTCGAGGCTACCGGCCGACCTTCTTCTTCGCGCTGCCGCCGTCCCTGACAGCTGCGGTCGCCTACCAGATGTCGAAGATCGGCCTCACGGAGGCGGCGGCGCTGATGATCGAGAAGCCGTTCGGGGTGGATCTTGCCTCGGCCCGGCATCTTGAGAGTCACCTGCGCCGTCTCGCCTCCGAGGAAGCCATTTTCCGGATCGATCACTACCTGGCCAAACGCTCGATGCTTGAGGCCATGTCCGCGCGATCGGTGAGTCCTGCCTTCTCACGACTGCTGGACCGAGAAGTCATCGAACGAATGACGATCCGTCACAGCGAGACCCGAGGGCTTCAGGGCCGAGGACGCTTCTATGACGGAGTCGGCGCCGTCCGGGATGTGGTGCAGAGCCATCTGCTGCAACTGGCAGCAATGCTCGCAGTCAGACCCACTGCGGAGTCCGGGCGCCGGGCAGCCCCTGACCGGGTGTTCCGGGCCGAGACACAGCGGTTCCTTGGCGCGGTGCAGACCCTGGATCCGGACCTGGTGGTCCGAGGCCAGTATGAGGGATACCGTCGTGAGGATGCGGTCTCGCCGAGTTCTACCACGGAGACCTTCGTTGCTGTGCAGATGGCAGTTGACCTGCCCGAGTGGCGAGACGTTCCGGTCGTCCTGAGTTCGGGGAAAGCGCTCAAGCACAACTGTATTGACGTGGTTCTGGAACTGCGTGACAGTCGTTCGTCCACCGTGACCCTGGGTTTCGGCCAACACCTGAGCCTGAGCGCAACCGGCGAAGGCCGTGAACTCGTAGCTGCGGTGGGCTCACTGAGGGATCTGCCGTACCGGGCCCTGTGCAGCCATGAGGACTTCGCTCTGGGATCCTACGCACAACTGCTGACGGACGGCCTATTCCGTGATCACGT
Organism: Kineosporia babensis; assembly: GCF_021129305.1. Lineage (GTDB taxonomy): Bacteria > Actinomycetota > Actinomycetes > Actinomycetales > Kineosporiaceae > Kineosporia > Kineosporia babensis. Next base: position 9,774 of record NZ_JAJOMB010000027.1, read on the forward strand.
CCGATTCCAGTCGTTCGAGACTGTCGCCGAGGGATGGCGCATTGTCGAGCCGGCTCTCAGACGACGGGCCCTGATGACCTATCCGATGGGGATGGACGGGCGAAAGCTGGAGGACCAGTTGCAGAACCGGGTGATGGTGGCTCACTGACCATGTCGTGCCGAGCCGGTTCGCTCACCAACCGTCCGTAAGGAAGCTGAAGGCTCCTTGCAAGGCTAATTCCTTGTCCCCGCCGGCGAAAATGCCGACCCGGTGCATGAAGCGTGCATGAGTCGACTCCTCTCCCCAGAATGCCTGCTGGAAGACATCGCTGTCAGATAGATGCTCGAGCATGCCTGGTGTGTGGATGACACCGCTGGTGAGGAGAATGCTCCCTTGGCCATGGCCGATGAGATCCACGAGAGTCAGATCCCGCAGGTACCTGCCGAAGATACCGAGAAAGATGTCAAGAGCGAGCTTTGCCTGCTCGTCACCCTTCCCGGCAGCACTCAGCAGACGTGCTGGGGCTGGCTCATCAAGGACTGCGGTGTTCTGCTCGATCATGCCTCGGTGCTGGGCGAAACGGAGAAGGCGGCTGAAGCCGTCGGCCCCGCCGATCGCCATCTCCACGGAAATGGGGCGCCCGGGGTTCACCTGCCGCAGGTAGGTGAGGTAGTCGAATTCCGGTTCGGTGAAGGGCTGCCAGAGAACGTGCCCGGATTCCGAGCAGATCGGGGCCTCTTCGACGCCGATCCAGGCGCTGCCTACTCCAGATCCGATCGAGGCGACGAGAAGAGGGAACACGGGCCGCTGGGTTGCGCCGGCCAGAACGGTACGTAAGGCCGAGCGAGAGACCGAACGGGCGCCGTAGGCAGCAGCGGTCATGTCGTTCATGACATCCACGCGAAGGTTGTGGGAACGAGCGAACTCGACGGACCGAAAGACCGGCCACTCGGGGCAGTTCGTCATCTGTGCGGCCCCGCCGCTGTCGACCGGCCCGGCGACCGACAGCACCAGGTGGGTGGGGTCGATCCTGGTGTGCGAGAGGGTAGCGACGAGAAGGTGGTCGATGGAGGCGAAGTCGCCGGTGTCGAAGCGGGTGGTGACCACATCACCCGATTCCCCGGACACGAACTTCAGGCGCGTGTTCGTGGCACCGATGTCCAGGGCCGCGCCTGCCACGTCCACCGAAGTCGGCCTGTCGTGGTCCATCATGCTGGTACGCCCCCGTACTCGTCATGCCGTCAACCCACTCGTGGCGGTAATTCTACAGGTCAGCGGTAGGCCGCGAGCACGCCTCGGCCCGCATTGCAGACCAGGTAGCCACTGGTCTGATGAAAGTCGAAAAGGCTTATGAAGGATTTCATCTCGACAGTCGCCTCCTCGAGGGCAGCGGCGATCCCACCCCCGGGGTATCGCGGCGATTTCCCCTGGTCGGCGACGCTGATCCAGCGCATCACCGCGCCATGGCTCATGACCCGGACATCATGCACAGTCCGCCTGCGCGACCGTGATGATGAGTACTTGCAATTTCACCACCTAGGTGGCTGTGGTATCTGACAAGCGGGACTGCGTCCAGGCCCGACTGGGGCCGAGTCAGCGGAGGATTAGCGGTATCGGCTGAGCGAGCAGTAGAACGTGTAGAGACCGTCGCCGGCGATGTCGACATCCTGCAGTGCCACACGCCGCCGCTCCACGTCCCCCTCCTGTGCGGTGATCGGCAGGACCCGCCGTGTCTTGGCACCGCTGGAGGAGAAGTCCACCTCCTTGAACGTGACAGCCAGGTCGTTCACGAAACCCGCCCGCCAGTAAATGAATGGGCCACGGTTGGCTTGGCGAAGGGTGGCCGCAACCGCCTCGTACAGGCCCGGCCAGCGCTCTCCCGTGTCCGCATCGTCCCAGCGGCCCTCGAAGATGCGGACGCCGTCCAGATCCAGTTTCAGGTCGATGTCGTCTGCGCCTGCTCCGGTCAGCCCGGTCTCCTCGTTGACGAACAAGCCCAGCGGCGCGTCCAGCATCAGGTAACTGACCGGGCTGGGCCAGGTCACCTGGTACGTGCCGGGGTTGACCGCGCTTCGGCGCACGGTCAGGAAGACGTGGTGATGGCCGGGGACGAGAACACCCAGGGATCGTTTAGAGTCGGCACTGCGGTCGGAATTGAGCTGGATGGTGTTGGAGTCCAGGAGCGCGAACGTCGTTTTCTGGTCGACGTTCTCCGTGGTCAGGACGAACGACTCCACGTATTGGGTTCCGGCGTAGGTGCTGGGGATCGTTGCTCGCAGCCAGCACGTGTCGTTGCTGCCCAGGACGGTCGTCTCCGGGAAGGGCAAGGTCAGTGGACGGTGAGGGTTGAGCAGGATCGCCGTCTGGCGCGTGGCGCCATTGTGTTCGAGGACGAAGACGGCCCGCGAGCCGGTGCGACTGTGGTTGGTGGTGGCCGCGATGAAGAACGGCTCGTGCGGGGCGAACGTCCGGCCCACCGGCTCGATCGCAACGGGGATGTCGAAGGAGTTCTGGGCCAGGACGTCGCCCTCCGCGGTGCCGTCCAGGTCCGAGGCGTTGACTTCGCCCTGGTGCTCCAGAGGCGTACTCAGATCGCTGCGGAGGTAGACCTCGTACCTGGTGTCCGCGCTGGCCCAGAGCGAGAACGTCCCGGGATCGGGCACGTAGATCCACTGGTAGGCGCCGGGCAGGTCGAAGGTGACCCGGATCGGGGTGAGGCTGGTAGGTAGTCCTTGGCCGTCGTTGTCCCGGACCTTGTCGTACCGGATCGCATCGCTGGGCTGGCAGTGGTGGCTGCGCCGCTGCAGAACGGCCTCTACCGCGAAGTGATCGCTGGCGTTGCGCTGCGAGATCCGGATGTGATGCGGAACAACCGACGTGGGGACGAACTGCCGCCGCTCCTGCCCGGCGACGATGTAGTCCAGCCGCTGCTGCACACCGGTTTCCAGATCGACGTTGGTGTAACCCTTGTCGTAGTCGGTGGTGTCGCCTGGCGGGTGCATGGCGCCACGCCAGACGTCGTGCATGCTGCGGGTGAGCGCGGTGCCCTGATCACGGAAAATGTCCTCCCACTCATCGCCTTCGGCCTGGGAGTCGCCGGAGATATTGATATCCCCGATCAGGAAGGCCCGTTCCAGGTGCTCCTCGAACCTCCCGTCGCGATCGAGCAGCGCCTTCAACCCCGCCCAGATCAGGTCCAGCTGCTGCGCGCGCACCTCGGCATACTCCACCGGTGAGTCGTAGGAGGCCTGCATGTGGGTGAAGGCGATGGTGACCGGCACCTCGGCGCCCTCGTCCGGCGAATCCACCTGGACGATGCCGAAACCCTTGGCCGCCAGGCCATCGACGTTCTTCCACACCGTACCGAAGAACCTCTCCAGCACCGTGTCGTGCTCGGGCGGCCCGCTGAGGTCGCGCAACGGCAACTGGCTGATCAGCATCAGACCGGAGTCATCCTGCGTGGTGACGTCGGCATCGTCGATCTTCTCGGCCCGATACGGCCAGAGGGCGCCGAGCTGGTCGATCAGGACCTCGCGGGCGCCTTCATCGAACACCTCGTTGAAGGCGATCACATGCGGTTGCCGGGCCGGGGGCAGCGCCAGGATCGAGGCCGCGACCCGCCCGGCCCGCTCCCGCGCGTCGGGCGAACGGCGTTCACCCAGGACGGCGACCTTCCACGGCATGAGCTGAACATTGAACGCCATGACGCGTAGCTGACCGGCCATGATCCAAGCCCCCTCGACATCGTCACCGAAGATCAACGGAAAGTAGCAGGACTGGGTACGCGGCCGTCCACTGGTTTTCCGGAACCGGTCGGCTAGGGGTCGAACGGACTAGCGGTGGACGTCGGATCGCAGACTGATCTGTTCATGATCAGGGCAGATCGTGAACGCCTCGAAGTCGATCACCATGATCCAGAGCTGATCCAGCCATCGTTCGGCACGGCAGACGCAGAGCAAGCTGCACCATTGGGCGGTCGAAGATCCTGACCGCCTGCTTGATGGTATCGACCATGTCCCGGTCCACCGCCAAGGCCAGCACACCAGCGACACCTGAACAGGAGAATCCGCCGGCGTCGGGCCGGCCGTAGGATCTTCACCCCAGGTCGAGCCGGTAGCCTAGACCCCGCACGGTGACCACGATGCGTGGGGCAGTCGGGTCGAGCTCGATCTTGGTGCGCAGGCGGCGCACGTGTACGTCCACGATTCGCTCGTCCCCGAAATATCCCTGTCCCAGCCCTTTTCCAGCGGCCGTTGGCGACTCAGGGCCAGACCGTGTGCCTGCGCGAGCTCACACAGCAACCGGAACTCCGTCACGGTCAGATGCACGGGAGCCTCACCCCGGCGAAAGCAGATCCCCCGTGCACTGGGGGATGGGCCCCGGCGCGATCTGTCGGCCTCGGCTCGGCCGATGAGTACCGCAGTTGCACGCGGTCTCCTTGTACGTACCTACCGCATCACTTGTCCGAGCGGCCCGATCATGACCAGCGCCCAGCACCCGGGCCGCATGGTCTTTCTCAACCTGCCGGTGGCCGACCTCGAGCGCAGCAAGGCGTTCAGGTGACGTGGATGGACCCTGCTGCTGCGCAGGCCGGCCCCGAGGAGTACGTGGATCAGGCTGCTGGAGCCTGAGCATCCAGCGCCCCGATGATGTCGTCCGCTACCCACACCCGATTCCGTTGAGCGGCGGTCGCCGGAGGCAACACGCCGGCGTCCACGAGGTGATTGACGGCGGTGGGCGCTGCGGTGCTCGACCGGGCTTGAGCAGTGGCTTGTCACGCTCGCGGATACGAGGTCCGATACATCGCAACGTCACCTTCAAGATCAGCGCTTCAAATCTCCCGGGCTACGGCGATACGGGCCTGCAGGCGCGGGCCGGATTCGTAGAACATGTAGTTCACCCCGCCGTCGGTGCCGAACGAGGGGGCGGCCGAGCGGCCTGAGTCGGGAGCAGCACTGAGTGCGGAGTGGAACACTCCGAGGTGGTTCTCCTGATTGAAGTTCGGCCCGACGTCGGTGATGTACATGTCGCCCTTGCTGCCGTGGTAGACCACGTAGGCTGTGCCGTTGCGCTTGAGCAGGTGCGGGCCGGAGATGTTGGCCTCGTCGTCGGGCTCGGGGTTGATCAGCGCGGTGGGGGAGTAGGTCCAGGCCTTGCCGTCGGGTGACCAGCCCCAGCAGATGCGCCGGACGCCGCTGGTGTTGACCATGAACAGCATCACGTACTTGTTGTTCTTGCCGGCCACCGTGTGCTCGAAGACCCGCGCGTACGAGGTCTCGCTGGTGCCCGGGATCATGCTGGTGTTGAGCACCTCGCCGTAGTAGCTGAAGTTGATGCCGTTGGCCGAGATCGCCAGGCGGGTGCTGGCGTTGTCGCCGTGAAAGTACAGGAAGAAGCGCTTGGTGGCGGCATCCCAGGTGACGTGGGGCGAGGAGACGTGCTGCACGTCGTAGTGCGGGGCCCAGCGGTTGGAGACGATCGGGTTGTTCGGGTACTCGGTGAACTGGCCGGACAGAGAGTCTGCGTAGGCCAGGCAGATGCCGCCCGGGTTCTCGTGCGGCGCGTAGTAGAGGTAGTAGCGCCCCAGACGCTGGCCGATCTTGTCGTACACGCCGCGGATGCAGGGAAAGATGATCTCCTTGCGGGAGGGCGCGTAGGCCAGGTTCGCCTTGTTGAAAGGCGTTCCGACGTATTCGTAGTCGGGAAAACCGCCGGGAGCGGCCGAGGCCGGCAGTGCCTGGCTGCCGAGGGTGGCGGCGGTGCCGCCGAGCAGAACAGCGCCACGCAGGAGCTGTCGCCGATCGAGACCGGTCATCGTTGACCTCCTCACGGGGATGCTCGCAGAGCTGCGAGCGCAGCAGGCCCACATCGTCGGCGCATCGCGACCGCTTCGGCAAGGTGCTAATACGAATTAATCACGGCAATACGCCCAGCGGCGGCAAATGCTGTCAAACTCTTGACGCCGGGCCGCGGCCTGTCCACTCTGTGAGAGCGCCCTGATAATGCGCATTAGCCGACAACGAAGCGAGAATCGATGGGCTCCCCGCGTCGTCTGACCCAACGCGACATCGCCCGGATGACCGGGGTCAGCCAGGCCACCGTGTCCCTGGTGCTCAATGGCCGGGCCGACGGTGAGGTGCGGATAGCGCCGGAGACCCGGGACCGGGTGTTGCGGGCGATCCAGGAAAGCGGATACGTCGCCGACCCGATCGCCCGGCGGCTGGCCGCACGGGACAACCGCATCATCGGGGTCTTCGGATACGAGCCGGTTTTCGGGGCCGGGAGCGCCCACTTCTATCATCCCTTCCTGGTCGGCATCGAGGAACAGGCCGAGGCCCAGGGCAGCGATCTGCTGCTGCTCACCAGTGCTCCGGTGGTTGAGGGACGGCGGCGAATCTTCCAAGGGGGCAACCGGATCCGGCTGGCTGACGGGTGCATTCTGCTCGGGCGCTCCCTCGATCCGGAAGATCTGCAGCGCCTGCTGAGCGACGGCCTGCCGTTCGTGTCGGTCGGCCGGCGTGAGGACGCGGGTGGTCCGGTTCCGTATGTCGGCGCCGATTATCGTTCTGCTGTCGAGGAACTGGTCACCATGGCGGCAGGTCTCGGGCACGATCGAATGGCTTACTTGGGGGAAGGTGGCGGGCCGGAGTCCTGGTCGGACCGGATGACCGGCTTCCGGCAAGGAACGTCGGTGGCCAAAGTCGGCATCCGGCACGAGCGCGGGCCGGATCTGTCTGCCGCGCTGGATTCACTGCTCCAGGACGGGGTCACAGCGGTCTTGGTGGAGGAGTACAGCGATGCGGTGGCGTTGGCCCAGCTCGCCGGTGATCGTGGTCTTGAGGTGCCGCAGGACCTTTCGGTCCTCACGCTGGGGCAGGCCACCAGACCAGGGCCGGGTGGAAAACGGCTGGAGTTCACCGGATTCGAGATTCCCCGTCATCAGATGGGGGCAGAGGCTGTGCAGGTGCTCACCGGGCTGATCGACGGTACCGGGGACCGCCCGCAGCGGCTGCTGCCCTGCCGGGTCGTGGCCGGGGCCACGCTGGCCCCGCCGCGACGCAGAAGGACGAGTAGAAAGCAGGGCAACGGTGCCTGAACTACATGCTGAGGTGCTGGTCGTCGGAGGAGGGCTGGGCGGGGTCGCGGCCGCGCTGAGCCTGCTGCGCAACGGCCGGCCGGTGGTGCTCACCGAGGAGTTCGACTGGCTCGGCGGTCAGCTGACCAGTCAGGCTGTCCCGCCGGACGAGCACACCTGGGTCGAGCGGTTCGGCGTCACGGCGTCGTACCGGGACCTGCGCGAGCGGATCCGTGACTACTACCGCCGCAACTATCCGCTCACCCGGGCAGCTCGTGAGACCCGAGAACTGAACCCGGGGGCGGGCCACGTCAGCCGACTCTGCCACGAGCCCCGGGTAGCCGTGGCAGTGATCGACGAACTGCTCGCGCCGTACCTGGGCTCGGGCCGGCTCAAGCTGCTGCAGCCCTACCGCCCGACAGCCGCGCAGACACAGAATGACCGCGTCCTGGGGGTGACCCTGACTCATCGTGACAGTGGCGAAAAGATCGACGTCACCGCGGACTACGTGCTGGACGCCACCGAGACCGGCGATCTGCTGCCGCTCACCGGCACCGAGTACGTCACCGGGTTCGAGTCGAGGCTGGACACCGGTGAGCCAAGTGCGCCGCAGGAGACGCAGCCGGCCAACATGCAGGCGGTCTCGGTATGTTTCGCAGTGGACGAAGGACCGGGCGAGCAGGTGATCGACAAGCCGGAGGGTTACGACTTCTGGCGCTCCTACACACCGGACTTCTGGGGCGGCCCATTGCTGTCGCTGGACGCCCCGAACCCGCGTACTCTCACCCGGGGTTCGCGGGACTTCACGCCCAACCCGGACGACGACCCGTTGCGGGTGGTGGCCGATCAACGGCTCAGCGGAGGCGATCAGAACCTCTGGACATTCCGCCGGATCGCGGCCCGGCGCATGTTCGTCCCGGGGGCCTACGACAGCGACATCTGTCTGGTGAACTGGCCGATGATCGACTACTGGCTGAGCCCGGTGATCGATGTGGCCGATGCGCAGCAGCACCTCGACAAGGCCCGCGAGCTGTCCAAGGCCATGTTCTACTGGCTGCAGACCGAGGCACCGCGGGCCGACGGTGGTACCGGCCACCCCCGGCTGCGGCTGCGGGGAGACATCACCGGCAGCGCCGACGGCCTGGCGATGGCGCCCTACATTCGTGAGTCCCGGCGAATCCGGGCCGAGTACACCGTAGTGGAGCAGGATCTGGCGCTGAGTGTCCGCGGTGGCAAGGGCGCGGTGGAGTACGAGGACTCCGTAGGCGTCGGGATGTACCGGATCGACCTGCATCCCTCCACCGGCGGCGACACCTACATCGACGTCGGCTGCTGCCCCTTCCAGATTCCCCTCGGGGCCCTGATCCCGCGCCGCATGGAGAACCTGCTGCCGGCCGGGAAGAACATCGGTACCACTCACATCACCAACGGCGCCTACCGACTGCATCCGGTGGAGTGGAACATCGGCGAGGTGGCCGGTGCCCTGGCCGGGTTCTGCCTGGACCGCAACACTTCTCCTCGAGCCGTCCGTAACAGTCCTGCCCTGCTGAACGAGTTCCAGGCCCGTCTGGACGCGACCGGTGTGGAAAGGCGCTGGCCAGACGTCTCGGGTTACTGAAGACCACCAGTCATCACAAGGGAGTGCATGATGAGGAAGCACCTGGCGTTGGCCGTGGCGGCGACTGCCGTACTGGCCGGCTGCGGTGGCGGCGAATCGGCGGGATCTGCCGATGGCAAGGCTGATCTCCGGATGACGATCTGGACCTCGAACGAAGAGCATCTGGCCCTTTTCGATGAGATCGCGGCGGGCTACACCGAAACGCATCCGGACGTCACGGTGAAGTTCGACCCGATCCCGTTCGAGAGCTACACCACCACGCTGACCACCCAGATCGCCGGCGGGAACGGCCCGGATCTGGCCTGGGTGCTGGAGGACTCGGCACCCGACTTCGTCGGTTCGGGGGCACTCACCCCGCTGACCGAAACCTTGCAGAAGACCGAGGGTTATGAGCTCGACGACCTGAGCGACTCGGCGACCGCGCTCTGGAAGAACGACGGCGATCTGTACGCCTATCCCTTCTCCACGTCCCCCTTCGGCGTCTTCGTCAACAACGACCTGCTGAAGGAGGCCGGGCAGAAGAGTGTCACGGGCGACTGGACATGGGACGAAGCTTTCGCGACGGCCGCGAAGGTGCACGAGGAGACCGGTGAGGCCGGGATCGTGGTGCGCGACTTCGACTTCAAGGGCTGGGGCAACCTGGCCACGGTCTGGACCGGCTGGGGAGCCCGGGCCTGGAGCGAGGACGGCAAGACCTGCGAGTTCAACCGGCCGCCGATGGTGGCGGCGATGACGGCCCTGCACCAGGCCGTCTTCGAGGACGAGGCGATGCCCGGCCCTGGCACCACCGCGGACTTCTTCGCCGGGGACGCCGCCATGACCATCACCCAGATCTCGCGAGCCTCGCTGCTGGAGGAAGGCGCGTTCGACTGGGACCTGGTGCCGCTGCCGTCCGGGCCGAGTGGTGACTACTCGGTGGTCGGGCAGGCCGGTCTGGGCGTGCTGAAGCAGGGCGCGAACGTTGCTGCTGCCGAGGAGTTCCTGGCCTACTTCACCAGCCCGGAGAACTCGGAGAAGCTGGCGCAGTTCTTCCCGCCGGCCCGCACCAGCCAGCTTTCGGCCGAGACGATGGCCAAGAGCAACCCCCTGCTGTCACCCGAGCAGTTGCAGGCGGTGGTGGTCGAGGGCATTGAGGGTGGCGTGGTGAAGCCCAGTCATACCGATTCGGCCCAGATCGCCCAGACGGTGCGCAGTTCCCTGGACCCGTTGTGGAAGCCTGGAGCCGACGTGCAGGGTGTGCTGGACGGTGTGTGTCAGCAGATCACGCCGCTGTTGGGCAGTTGAACCCCATGACCCTGCTCACTGATCGTCCTTCCCGGACGTCGCCCCCGGCGTCCAAAAGCACTTTCTGGACGATCGCACGACGTGAGAACGCCGCGGGCTGGCTGTTCATCGCTCCCCAGGTGGCCGGGACCGTCCTTTTCGTTCTGGTGCCGCTGGTGTTGGTGGGCTGGTACAGCCTGCACGAGTGGAACGTCCTGGCAGGCGATTTCACCTGGACCGGCGGGGACAACTACCGCCAGTTGGCCGAGGATCAGAATCTGCCCAAGGTTCTGGCCGCCACGGGCCTCTTCTCGGTGGGTCTGCTGGTCCTGAACCTGTCGCTGGCTCTGCTGCTGGCGGTGCTCCTGAACCAGAAGCTGCGCGGCACGGTGCTGTTTCGCACGCTGTTCTTCTCCCCGGTGGTGGTCTCGATGGTCGCCTGGACCATCGTCTGGGGCTTCCTGCTCCAGGACAACGGCGGTATCAACGGCCTGCTGGACACCATCGGGGTGGACGGGCCGAACTGGCTGCGCGGTGACGTCACGGCAATGATCGCGGTGATCGTGGTCCAGGTGATCAAGAACGTCGGGCTGAACATGGTGCTGTTCCTGGCTGCCCTGCAGGGGGTTCCGGGTGACCTGTACGAGGCGGCCAAGGTGGACGGGGCGGGGGCCTTCCGTCGGTTCCGCAGCATCACCGTGCCGATGATCAGCCCGACCATCCTGCTCACCTCGATCCTCACGGTGGTCGGTTCGCTGCAGGTGTTCGCCCAGATCGCGGTGCTCACCCAGGGTGGCCCGGGCACCTCCACCACAGTGCTCGTCTACTACCTCTACCAGCAGGCCTTCCAGTTCCACCAGCTTGGCTACGGCGCCACGCTGTCCCTCCTGCTGTTCGGCATCGTGCTCGCGCTGACGCTGGTGCAGTGGCAGATGCGCAGGAAGTGGGTCTTCCATGAATCGTGAGCTCTCACCGCGGGTGAAGGTCTGGCTCTACGGCCTGCTCTGCCTGCTGGCCGTGCCTTTTGTCTTTCCCACCTGGTGGATGGTCACCAGTTCGGTGAAGCCGGTGAGCGAGATCTTCAGCTTCCCGCCCTCGCTCCTGCCGGCCTCGTTCGACTTGAAGTCCTACGGCGACGTCTTCGAGGCGCAGCCCTTCGCCCGGCAGTACCTCAACAGCATGTACATCGCCGTCGTCTGCACCGTAGGCACGCTGGCGGTGTCGTCGCTGGCCGGCTACGCCTTCGCCCGGATCCGTTTCCGCGGCCAGAACGCGATGTTCGTCCTCGTCCTGACCGGGTTGCTGATCCCCAGCGAGGTGACGATCGTGCCGCTGTTCCAGTTGTTCCACCGCTGGGGGATGATCGACACGCACTGGCCGCTGATCCTGGTCCCGATCTTCGGGGCACCCAGCGTGCTGGCCACCTTCATCATGCGGCAGTTCTTCATCGCGCTACCGCACGAGCTGGAGGACGCGGGCCGGGTGGACGGCCTGGGCCGCCTCGCGATCTTCTGGCGGATCGCCTTGCCGTTGTCCCGGCCGGCACTGGGTGCGGTCGCGATCTTCACATTCCTGCACTCCTGGAACCTGTACCTGGAGCCGATCGTGTTCCTGTCCACCCCCGAGAACTTCACCCTTCCGCAAGCCCTTACCCAGTTCGTCGACGCCTACGGCGGACCGTCCTGGGGCACGCAACTGTCCGCTGCCACGCTCACCGCCCTGCCGGTGCTGGTGGTGTTCGTGCTCGCGCAGAGGCAGTTCGTTGAAGGGCTGGCGCACACCGGTCTCAAGGGATGACGCGGCGGCCCCGCCTTGGAAAGGGACCGCCCCGCATACTCCTGCAGCGTGAGTGAGCTGTGGTCGACAGCGTGCACAGCCACGGCTTCATTACCTGCGGCTCAGCTACCGGGAGAAGTGTCACACCCAGGTGCGTAGGGTTTCGATCAGGGGAGTCGTGGGTTGACCGATCAAGGCGGACAGGTCGTTGCCGATCCGGTCCACGACTCCGTCACGGACGTTCTGCGCGCGCATGGCGAGTCGCGCGATCATCATCGCGTCCTTCAGCCGGCCTCTCGCAGGGCCGATTCTTCCTGCTGTGGGCTCAGCGCCTCGTAGCGGACAGGTCGGCCCAGCATGTGTGAGGCCGCCTGCGCACCAATGGGCCACTACGAGATCATCTTTACGTCACCTCCTGCGTCTTCTGTAGTGAATGTAGATCACCCCCCCCACGATCACGGACACCAAGGCGCAGGTGCCCGCAGCGAATTTCCAATAGGAAATGTCGAGGCTGGCCGTAAGTATCCCAGCACCTAGTCCCATGAGGGCTATGAGGGAGTACCCAACAAGGCCTTGCTTGAATCGCGAGCGTGGATCTTTTTTCAAAAGCCCTCCTTTTTATCTTTTCCTCAACTAAGGTCGTTCTACAAGCAGACGCCAATCGCGCCAGCAAGGAGAAGGCGGTGTCAACCGGTGGTAGCAACGGTTGACACCACCGACAAGCTCGCCGAATCAGCTCGACGGGGCCGTAACCAAATTTCTTGGTTACGGCCCCGTCGCCCACTTCATGTCATGCATTGCCGGGAGGTGACTCGTGTAGCCTGTCCGCAGCCAAAGGCTCGAAGGCCAACACGGCCCTCAAGCGCTTGCCCGATGCATGAACAGGCCTCGGCCTCAGGTCTTCTTATCGGCTCAGCAGCAACGCAAGCGACATGGAGCTTGTCGAGGCCACGATGAGGGCCAATGAAACTGTCAGTCGCCTCCTGAAACTTTGTGGGCGGGCATCAATCGTGCGGACACTGCGCCATATGATTGCGATCGCCATTAAATTGATCGCCGTGCCTGCGCAAAAGATGAGGAACGTCAGGCTCTCTTTCAGCAAAACAACCACGCCGCCCCGGCCGAGAAGCCCGCCGTAGCGCCCGCAACGCCCGACCCGACACCGATCACTGCCGCAACAATTGGGTTGATAAGTGCAACACCCGCAGCGAGGCTGGCGGAGACTCCTGTCAATACCGTTGCCCTTGCCGCCGTTAGGTTCAACGAGGCACAGGTAGACGATCCGAAAAGCGCGCCCGTGGGGTCGTTGTAAGTGGTTGGGCAGCCATTGGAGTAGAGATAAGAGTGTTGTTCTTGCTGAGTTGGGTCGTGTTGTGTGAAGCGGCCGTGAGTAGGGTCGTAGTAGCGAATGTCGAGTTTGGCGAGACCGGTGGTGGTGTCGGTGTAGCCCTCGCCGTACTGGTAGGGCTGGTTCAGCGGTCCAGTCGAAGAGGTGGTGTCCCCGTACGCGGAGTAGGTGTAGGCAGCCTTAGCGGCGGAATCGGTAGCGGTGACCATGGCGCGCACGTTGTTCAGGTTATCGGTGAATGAGTAGTACGCGCTCGCCGACTTGGCGTCGGTGCCGATGCGGATGGCCAGGAGACTGCCTTCGGGGTCGCGGACGGTCCAGGTGGTTTCGTTGCCGGTCTTGGACCAGGCCGGTGCGGGTGACAACGGTGAAGACATGAACGACGTAGTGCCGGAGGTGAGGCGGTCGCCGTTGCCGGTTCCGGTGTAGGTCTGGTCGATCTTCGATCCGGCGGCGGGGGTGAAGCTGGAAGCTTGGTCTCGATCGTTGTAGGTCGTCGAACGCCCGGTCTCGGATTTGGCCGAGGTTTCGTTGCCGTTGCCGTCGTAAGAGAACCCCGTACCGGTGATCGGTTGGCCTGTAGGGGTTTTACCGGTGGCGTTGGTGAGTTGGTTGGCGGTGTTGTAGGTGTAGGTCGCGGTGGGGTTGGCTGTGGAGCAGGTGGCCTTGTCGGTCAGGTAGTACTTGGTGCGGTTGCCAGCCTTGTCGTAGCAGAACGCTTCGTAGTAGCTGGCTGCGCCGCCGCTGGTGGGGGTGGTGGAGGCGATGGTGAGGCGGTCCTGGTTGTCGTGGGTGTAGGTGGTCTTTTCCTTGGTGAGGGCGTCGGTGACGCTGGTGACGAGGTGGCTGTCGCTGGAGCCCTGGGTGTGGGTGTAGGTCAGGTCGAGGTGGGGTTCTTCGGTGGCGGTTCCGGCGCCGGCTGTGGCAATGATGCGCTGGATGCGGCCGGCGTCGTCGCGTTCGGTGGTCTGGACGCTGGTGCCGCCGGGGTATTTGGTGCCGGTGCGGCGTCCGTCGTCGTCGACGCGGAAGGTGATGCATTTGCCTGCCGCGTCGCCGGGGTTGGCGTAGGTGCGGCCTGCGCAGGTGCCGCCGGGCATGGTGACGGAGGTGAGGTGGTCGGCTTTGTTGTAGGTGTAGGTGACGTCGCCGCCGGAGTCGCTGTAGCGGGTGAGGTTGGAGGCCTTGTCGTAGCCCATGCTGGAGTTGCGGTCGTCCCAGTTGTTGGTGGCGCTGAGGCGTCCGAGGTCGTCGCGGTCGTAGTTGGTCCAGCGGATGCGGGGGCCGTCGTTGGGTCCGTACTCGGTCAGGGATCGTAGCCAGCCGTTGCTCTTGTTCTCGTCGCCGTACCAGTTGGATTCGACGGAGCGGTCGGCGTGCTGGGTGTAGGTCAGGCGGTCGAGTTTGTCGTAGCCGTAGTAGGTGTGGTGGCCGTTGCCGTCGGTGAGGGTCTGCAGGCGCGAGAGACCGTCGTAGGTGTAGGTCTGCTCCTTCAGCGACCCACCGGCGGGTGGGATCATCTTGGCCAGTTCGCCTTTGGTGTTGTACTGGTAGGCGGTGCGGTGCCCGCCGGTGGTCGCGCGGGAGTCACCCTTTGTGTATTCGGGGTCGCGGACCTCGCACAGCACGCCCTTTTTCGTGTCGGCGCTGTTGTTCGGGCCGCAGTGCACCGTGCCGCCGTAGGCGGGGTCGGTGTCACCGTGGTAGATCCTGACGGTCGTGGAGCCGTCGGCTTTCTTGGCCTCGGACTGATTGCCGTCGGCGTTGTACTTGTAGGTGGTGACGTTGTTCCGGGAGTCCTTCTCGCTGACGATGTTGTAGGTCTGCGCTCCCTGGCCCCATTCGAGGTTCACCCCGGCCCCGGTCGGGATCTTGGTGGAGGTCATCCGGTAGGTGTCACCGGACTCGGTGGCCTCGTACTGCGCGGTGCTGGTCTGAGCGCCACCTCCGGAGGCGGACGTGGCACCGGTGCTGGTCGCGACGTCGTCGTTGGGCGAGTAGGTCTTCGAGGTCGATTTGCCCAGGGCGTTGGTGGCCTTGGAGGTGCGTCCGCGTCCGTCGCTGGTGTATTCGGTGGCGTTGCCGTTGGGATCGGTGACCTTCGTCTTGGTCGCCGGGGCCCCGGTGGCGTTGCGCTCGAACTCGCTGTACTCGAATGTCCAGACCGAGTCCCCGCCGCTGGTGTTCTTGCGGCGTAGTTCGGTGATCCGGCCGCGGGCGTCGTAGGCCATTTCGGTGCGCAGGTTCGCCGGCGTGACGACCGCGGTGACCCGGTGGTCGGCGTCGTACTCGTACGTCACGGTGCCGCCGGCGGCGTCGGTGTAGGTGCGCAGGTCGTTGCCGACGACGTCGTACAGCACCTGCCGTCCGGAGTCGTCGGTCTTGAACGAGTCGTAGTACCCGTCGTAGTTCGTGACTGTGAGTTCACGGCCGCGGGTGTCGGTGACCGAGCGGAGCATCAGCGTGTTGTCGATCTTCGAGCGGACGCTGGTGTCGTAGTTGAAGGTGATCTTGTTGCCGTTGCGGTCGGCGATCGTGTCGAGGCCCCAGACTTGGTCCTCGGTGGTGCCGATGTTCCTGAACCGTTCCACGGTCTGGGACTGGCGGTCGGTCAGGGTGTAGGCGCTGTTGTTGTCGACGACGGCCAGGTCCTTGTCCAGGCCCATTGGACGTTTCCAGGTGTTGGAGACCTCCTTGTTACGCAGGTACGTCCACTGCCCACCGGCGCCGTCGCGGTAGAACATGGTCTGCGCGTTACCGGTGGTTCCCCCGTAGTAGGGGAAGATCCGGGTTCCGGTCAGGGAGTTCGTCCACCCGTACCCCAGCACGTTGGTGAAGCTGGTGTTCAGCGACTGTGACGTGTGGGCGACGTTCAGGTCGACACCGGCGCCGGCGATGGAGAGTTCGCGGGTGGTGACGGCCGCGTTACCGGTCGCGGGATTGACCGAGACGCTGGTGCGGTCGGACAGTTCCTCGGTGACGACGGCCGTGTTGCCCTTACGCACGCCAGTGCGGTGCTCCCATTCCACATACATGGAGGGCACCTTCGTGCCGGTGGCGTAGGCCGAACCGAAGCGCAGCAGCCCACCGACGTCCGGCGTGCCCGCAGCGGCGGCACGCTTCTGCAGGAGGAATCCGTGGTGGGGGATGGTTCCTTCGGTCCAGTCCTGGACCAGGCGCGTGACTTCGAGGTACTGCTGCTGCCCGTTCGGGGTCAGGGTCTTGCGCTCGTACACCGTCCCGGTCCCGGCGCCCGGGCCGGTGGCGCCGACGCCCTTCCACGTGGTGGTCCCGGCGCGGTTGGTCCAGGTCGGGGAGTTCTTCTCGGTCACGGTGAACTCTTCGGGGACCGCGCGCACGTCCACGCTGCTGGCCGGGGGCTTGACCTCACCGGCGTTGGGGGCCAGCGGGGTCAGGTTCAGCCGGGCCATGGAGATCTGCGCGTCGGCCGGGATCACGTCCAGCAGTTGGTCGAAGCGGATCAGCGCCCGCCGCTGGTTGCTGCTCTCGGCCGTCCATTGGGTCAGGATCTCGTCCCCGACACACAACGGGCCCTCGGCCTGGTCACGGTTGGACTGCAGGGTGCACGTTGTCATCGGCGCCCCGACCCCGATGCTGGGGTCGATCACGACCGGCCAGCGCCGCTCTTCGGCGGCCAGCCATTCCCGGTCCGGGGTCAGCGTCAGCGTCCACGCACCCGTCTCGGCCTTCTGGACCAGGGTGGTGACCTGGGTGGAGGGCTCGCCCGCGTTGTCCTTCATGATCGGGCGGGGGATCTCGAACGCGACCTTGCCCTCGGCATCCAGGACGTCGACGGCACCGAAGTCCTTGACCTTCAGATCCATGCCCGGGCCGGTCTTCACGGTGAAGCTGAGCGATCCACCCGGCAGCGCATCCAGATCGGCCAGGGACGCCACCGTCGCGGTCTCCTTGACCGCATCACCCAACGCCGCATACGCCACATCCACACCCGGCAGGGCCTGCGCGTACGTGACCTCGGTGTCCTTCACCGTGCCCGGCGTGTCCGCAACCTCCGGAGGCTCAGCAGACGAGCCGCGCCTGGCATCGCCGGCATCGAGCTCCTTGAGCGGGGTCTCCTGAGGCGCCAGTTCCAGCGACACGAACGAGTCCGCATCACGCGCATCAGCAATGGTCACCGGCTCAGTCAGTGACTTCGGCAGCTCGAGCGAGAACTCGTTCGCCCCGTTGGTCCAGCCACCACCCTTGCCGGCCGGATCAGCCTTCAGAGTGTTGTCGATCGGCTGCCACTCACCCTCGGCATCCTTGAAATTCAGCGGCGAGGCCGACAGTTCCGTCACCAGGGTGCCGGTGTCCGGATCGGTGAACGTCCGCGACATCCGCGTCCGCTCGTCCTGCAGTTCCTGCCGCTCCAGCGGCGGTTTCGCCGCTGCCAGAGCCTTGGCCTTGAGCTTGGCCTCCTCGGCCGCACTCATCGGCTCATACGACGTCGGCGGAGCCTCAGGGGCACGCTCACCCGCCTCACCCCCGACGGCCGGGACCACGGGCGCAGCCATCGCTGAACCAGACGGCAGCACACTGACCACCAGCACAGCTGTCAGCACGCCCGCACCGATCGAACACCTCCTCCCACGTCTGGAAAACCACGAAGGCGCAGGTAAAAGGGCATGACGCAGCGACGCAAACATGCGCAAAGGAAGAACCCCTCAGGGTCGAGTCACCACACAGCAGTGACACAGGAATGTGACAGCTGTGAGCCTGCCATCACTCACCGCACGCGAACCAGAAACGGACATACCGAATAGATCACACGTTCAAATTCACGATCGTGACTTTGGTGCCGACCTCGAGTTGCGCAATTTTCAAGATCATATAGTGCAACGGGTCAACGAGGTCGTCGCCGGACCTATGGGCGCGGCAACAACATCGTCAGCGTGGTACGCCTGCCGATGGCGACACGAAGCCAGCCAGCTGGGACGTCAACGCCACGACGCGCAGCGTTCGGGCCCTCCGGATCGCCCCAGCCAGTCGGGTGCGGTGGCCTCCATTCCCAGAGGCGACGGGCGGCGTCGAGGAAGACTTCGCCGATCTCGCGGGCTTGGGCGGCGACTATCTCGAATTTCTGGCTCAGCGTGATTGGCTTCACGACATTGCGCCGAAGTCGGTCTTCGGGAAATTCCAATGAAAACGAGCGCAATCATCATCTCGCGAAATTCGACTCGTCGTCGACGTCGCACTGGCCCGTGCACGCGATCAGTGGTGTAAGGATGAAACCGCAAGACAGCGAGGTTTTTAGCCGACCTTTAAGCCTCTGGTGGGTGGCTATTTCTGTCCCAGTGGTGCAGCCGTTTAGGGAGACCCATGCAGCCAGGGGCGGGCAGGATTCGGGTCATTTATCTCAGCGGTTAGCGAACGAAGAACTGGTTGGTCCGAATCGATTCAGATTTTATGAGCATGACCGAAGTTCTCTCCATGTAGGAGGTTGCGGATAGAGGCGTCCTCCGGTCGGCGTCGCATCGTCCGTCGCTACCGGCGCCCGCCGGCCAGGGCCGATTCTGAGTCTCCAGCCCCGACTCGGGGCGTCTGCAGAGCTGCAGGTCAGAGGAACAATAGAACATCGAATAGAACGTCCCCGTGGTGCCCTGGGTGCACAGATCGTTCGTCCACCACGTCAGGGGACCTCATGCTGCATCGGAATTCGCCCGTTCGCCGCCATCGCGCTCGTGCCGGCCGTACGCCACGACGGCGGATAGTGGCTCTCGTGATCGGGGTCGGCGGCATT
This sequence comes from Kineosporia babensis, assembly GCF_021129305.1. Classification (GTDB taxonomy): domain Bacteria; phylum Actinomycetota; class Actinomycetes; order Actinomycetales; family Kineosporiaceae; genus Kineosporia; species Kineosporia babensis. The sequence goes on from NZ_JAJOMB010000027.1 coordinate 28,595, forward strand.
CTCGGAGTCTTGATCGTGGGCTTGGTGCTCTCCCTGATTTCAGTCTTCGACGACGCTGGGATGGGCGCTCGCGAGCACGGAATGCCAATATCGGAATCTGGACAGACATCGGATGCAGAGGTGGGCAGTCCCGAGATATCGATCGGTGCCGGAGACGGAGAATTCCCGTCCAAGGCACCGATTGTTCTGCCGGCCTCCACCGCAATGGGCCCGCACGATGTCGCCACCGGATATCCACAGTCGCCCGAAGGTGCGGTCGCTCAGTTGACCGCAGTCGTTGTTGCGATTCATCAAGGGGAGCACCGGCAGGCAGAAGTTGTTCATCGCACCTGGTCTGTTCCGGGGCTCGTGAAAGGCGATCGGAATGCTCATGGCCAGTCGCTGGGCTCCGTACGTGACCTGCTGGCTCGGGCGTCAACCGGTCGGCCGGACACCTTGATGGCTGCGTTCGCTCGCTCACGTCCGCCCTTCGAGCACGACGTCTGCGTTCTCGCCGCGATGGGTCGTGACCGGTTCGAGGCCGCGGTGCTCCACTGCCGGACGATGGTCTGGACGGATGGGCACTGGGTCATGGGCCGGGTGATCGGGGCCGAGTCCGTCTACGGTGTTCCGCGATCTCTCGCACAGGCGGAGCGGGCAGGGTTCCGCCTCATTCAGGGGGCCGCCGCCCCTGATAGCCGATGACCGGCCACGTCGTTCACCAATGAGTCAAAACCCGTCCCTTATGGGCAAAACGTCTTGACACACATTGGTGGCGGACAGTAGTCAAGTGACTGCGCAAAAGCTGGACGTGTCAATGCGGCGGGGGAGAGCCGGCAGCGAGCGGATGGTGATCTCGCCTGTGGGTGCGACCAGAGCACTGCCGCCGGCCTGCTGGCGGGTGGTGTCCAGGTCGATGAGGCCGCTGGGGCTGGGCCGGCGATGCGGAAGGGCCCGGGCGTGACGACGGCTACGAAAAGGGATTCGGTGGAGGTCTTGGAGACGATGGCGGTGGGACGGTCGTGACATCGGGCTCGTTCGGTAGGCCGGTGGAGCGGAGTCAGCCCGAGCCGAAGCGGCAATGGCATCCGCTGCGGCTGGTCTTGTCAATCCTGCTGTGCCTCGCCGTAGCGGTGGTGATCATGGGGATGATGCAGCAGGCCGGCGCGAAGACGGCGGTTCTGGTTCTGGCACGCCAGGTTCCGGAGTCGGCGGTGATCACTCGCGACGATCTGACGGCTGTGTCGATCGCTGGGGACATCACGGCGTTGGGGGCGGAGAGCGTGGATCAGGTGGTTGGGCAGCGGGCGGCGCATCATCTGAATGCCGGTGCGGTGCTTCAGGCAGAGTCGTTGCTCCCGGCTGACTTCAGCGACGGTAGCCAGGCGAGCGTCGGGATCGCGGTGCCGATGACTCTGGCCCCGGACGGTCTGAAGGCCGGCGACAAGGTGCGGGTGCTTCAGGTGCCGGACTCGTCGGGAACCGCGAGCGGCGTGAGTGACGATGCGGCGCAGGTCTTGGCGGATGATGCGCTGATCACGGTCGTGAACGGCTCTGATTCGAGTTCGGACGAGCTGGTCCTGACCCTACGGGTGCGCACGGAAGCCACGGGGCCGTTGCTGGTGGCGAGTAGCCGAGGGCAGGTGGGGCTGGTTCAGCTCGGATGAGGGCGTAACGGATGTGAGGGCAGCGGCTTTGCGGAGCTGATGGGTAGCGGTCGGTCGAGGAGTGGGCGATGGCAGCACGGGGGACGAGTCTCGAGCCGGTGCGGTTCGAGGTGGTGCGCAGGATTCAGGCGCAGGTCGCGGAGAAGCTGACGGCTCAGATGCGGGAGCGCTCGAGCGAGGGGCGACCGGTTCTGGGGTACACGGACGAGCAGCGGCTGGCGCAGTCGCTGATTGTCGAGACGGTCAATGGGCTGGTGGCAGGGCTGTCCACCAAGCAGCAGCCGGTGCCGGCCGGAGCGAAGGACGGGCGGCTGGCCGCGGCGGTCGAGGCGTCGATGTTCGGGACCGGGCCGTTGCAGCCGCTGCTGAACGATCCTGACCTCGAGAACCTTGACGTGAACGGCTATGACCAGGTGTGGGCGAGGTACGCGGGTCGTGGGCGGGTGCGGTTGCCGGCGTTCGTCGATTCGGACGCGGAACTCGTGGACGTCTTTCGGGCCTTGGCGGCGCATGCCGGGAACATGGCAAGGCCGTGGTCGAGCGTGCACCCGGAGCTGGATCTGGGCCTGCCGGGCGGGGTGAGGGTATCGGGGCTCCTGGCGGCTTCGACGCGTCCGCAGATTTCGATCCGGCGGGACCGGCTGGGGCCACAGGCTTTTCTGGATGAGCCGCCACGTCGGTATCCGGATGCGATCTCGCTGGTGGATCTGCAGACCATGGATCGTCAGTGTGCGCTGTTCCTGGCGGCGGCGGTGCGGGCCCGGGCCAACATCGTGGTGGCCGGTGCGGTGAACGCCGGGAAGACGACTCTGCTGCGGGCCATGGCGAACGAGATCCCGGCGCAGGAGCGGCTGGTGACGATCGAGCAGGCTCTGGAACTGCGGCTGGGACGGGATGCGTCGCTGCACGAGGACGTCGTCGAGTTGGAGACGGTGCTGCCGTCGGCCGAGGGCAGCGGTGGCCTGGACGGCGCGGACCTGGTGCGACGCAGCAAGCGGATGAATCCTGAACGGCTGATCTACGGCGAGGTGTTGGCCGGTCCTGAGGCGCGGGCCATGCTTGAGGCAATGCTGCAGGGTGGGGACGGGTCGATGTCCACCATCCATTCGCGCGACGCCTACGGGGCGATTGCCCGCCTGATCATTGGCCTGGGGTCGCTGCGCGAGCCGGTACAGCCGGCCACCGCTGCAGCGCTGATCGGCCAGGCTGTCGACTTCGTCGTCTACGTGCGCAAAGCCGCCAACGGACGTCGCGTGGTCAGCGAGATTCTCGAGGTGTCGGGTCACCAGGGGGAGACGGTCTCCTGCGCCACGATCTTCGCCATGGATGGTTCTACGGCGGCCGATGGTAACGCCTCATCGTCCGTGGCTCGTCGCGAGCGGCGTATTCCGTTGCGGCGGGCGGAGTTGCTGGCAAGCCATGGGTATACGGACGAGGCGGGGGAGCGTCTGAATGCTGAGTCTCCTCGTGGGCGGAAGCGTTCTACCGTGAGTGCCGCGGTGGTTGATCCAGTTCCACGGAGCCAGCCGGGTGGGTCGGGTCGGCGCCGGGCCAGCGAGGCCACCGGTGGCCGAGGGACTCGTTCGCGCAGCGGTTCGGCACCGATGTCTCCGTACGCGGGGGCGGAAGTTGAGGCGCGGGTCGGTCCGGCGGATCCGGTGGCGATTCCGGCGCTGCAGCTGGAAGACGTTGTGGAGAGCACGCCCCCACCGGTCGGGCACGAGCAGGTTCACTTGCCAGAGGACGGCCGTGGCGTGGAGGCGCCGTTGGCTCACCGTCATCCGACCGAACCTTTGACTCCTTCCCACCTTCCGACCATCGAGGAGCCTCGGTTCGTTAGGCCGTCTCGTCACCGAGAGCCCATCATCGATATGGGAGCCCGCCGCAACCGTCCTCCATCAAAGGACGAGGACGACGGCGGCCTGTTTCCGGCAGAACGTCAGGCCGAGGTATCGCCTCATGGTTTCGGGCGAGACGAGGTATCGGACGTGGGGGAGAACGTGAGCAGAGCACCCCGGTATCCGCTGTCGGATGAGGAACGAGCCCGCCTGCTGGCCGCTGAGCCGGAGTGGAAGAAGATCGGATTGCCGAGGACCGCGAAGTGACGCTCGGGTGGATGTTCCTGCTCAGCTTCCTGGTGGCGGTCGCGGCCGTGACCGCGCTCTACATGCTGGTCCTGGAATTACGCGGGGAAGTGAGACCGGTTTCGCCGCAGGAGGATCAGAAGGGACGGACGTCGTCGGGTGCGGTTGGTCGTCTGGCTCGGATTCCGGTCGGCTGGTGGGCGCGGATCGCTCTGGCGTTCGCGGTCGCGGGTTTGGTGGCCTGGGTGACCCGCTGGCCGGTGGCGGTTGGGGCGTGCGCGGTGATGGTGCTGTCCTGGCCTGCTTTCACCGCGGGCCGGCGGGCCGAGCGTCAGGAGATCGAGGTTCTGGAGGCCGTGGTCGTGTGGACGCAGGGGCTGCGGGACACGGTCTCGGGAGGGGCGAGCCTGGAGCAGGCGATCGGGGTGAGCGTGGATCAGGCGCCTCCCGCTTTGCAGGAAGGGCTGGATCGCGTGCGGGGCCGGCTGATGGTGCGGGAGCCGCTGGATGCTGCGCTGGCTCCGTTGCAGGATGTTCCTGGCGCCGATTTCGTCACTGCCGCGTTGACTTTGGCTGCGCGCAGGCGAGGTGATCGGCTGCCGGATGTGCTGTCCGGGATAGTGGACACCTGCAGTCAGGAGGTCGCTCAGCGGCGCCAGATTCTGGCTGCCCGGGCCGGGATTCATCGCAGCGTCCAGATCATTATCGGAGTCACCCTGGCCATCCTGACCTGGATGGCGACGGTAGGTGCCGCTTACATGGCTCCTTACGACAGCGCGAGCGGCCAGGGCGTTCTTGCCCTGGCGATAGGTGTCATTGCGATCGGGTTCTTCTGGCTGGCCCGTCTGGATACGACGGTGAGCGGGCCGCGGTTCTTCACCCCTTCTTTGAGCTCTGGTGAGACACGAATCGTCACTGGATTGGCTCGTCCTCAAGTTCTGGATCTGGCATCTGGCGGTCGTCGGCGGGAGGAGCCGTCGTGGGGCTGATCCTCGTTGCTCTGGTCGGTGGGCTGGCGGCGGTGTTCCTGGCGAACTCGCTTTGGCCACCTCGGCGGATACCGCCTGCCAAAAACGTTTCACGGAAGGGCATGTCAGTCCGGTGGGGCGAGGGTGCTGCGGGTGCCATGGACAGGTATCGGTCGGTGTCGGCTCCGGTGGGGCGATGGGCTGTCGGGCGGGGGATGAGCCTGCGGCTGCCGTCGGCTGATCTGGTGATTACGGGGCGGGATCCGGAAGCGGTTCTCTCGGCCAAGATCATCGGTGCCACTGCGGTTGCCCTTGTCGTGGCGGCGGCCGGCGTTCCGCTGAATCGTGCGGGCCTGCTTCCGGTGCTCTTCGTGCTGATCGCGCTCGTGCTGGTGGGCGCGGCGGCGTATCTGCTGCCTGATGTGCTCGTGCGCCGGCAGGCCCGGGCTCGGCGGGAGGAGTTCATTCAGGCACTGCCGGTCTGGTGCGATCTCGTGGCCCTGGAGATGGCTGGCGCGGCCGCCCCTCAGGAGGCACTGGTGACGGCAGCCGAGGCCGGGACGACCTGGCCGATGCATGCGCTGCGCGACACACTGCACCGGGCTGTGCTGGCGCGGGAAGGACATTGGCAGGCTCTGACCGATCTGGGCACGCGGATCGGTATCCCGGATCTGGCCGAACTCGGTCGCCTGTCGCAGTTGGTCAGCCATGAGGGTGCGCAGGTGCGGGACACGCTGATCGAGCGGGCGGCGAGTATCCGGCGGCGGGCTCTGGCGGGTTCCCTGGGGCAGGCCGGGCAACGGGACGAGTCCATGCGGTTGGCGGTTCTGGTCGTGGCGGCCGGCGTGATCGGGCTGATGATGTTCCCGGGGGCCATGGCGGTGATGAGCCTATGAGCGAAATCCCGCGCGGGGACGAGGGAGCGAGCACGGTCGAGTTGATGGTCTGGTTTCCCGGACTCATTCTGATCTCGGTCATGGTGCTGCAGGTCTTCAGCTACGTCTGGGCCCGCGAAACCTCCCAGAGCGCAGCTCGGTACGGCGCCCATCACGCACGGGCCTATCAGGGCAGCGATGCGGATGGACGTCGGCAGGCCCTTGCGTACCTGGATGAGGTGGCGGGGAGCCTGGTCGAGGACCCGACCGTCTCGGTGCGGCGTACGGCCACGGAGGTGACCGTCACGATCACGGCCCGTCCACGCCAGATTCCGCTGCCCGCGCTGCGGCTTCGTGACTTCACGGTGCATTCCTCCGGGCCCATCGAGCGCTTTTCCCCGGGGCCATGATGCTGCTGGCGCGCCGGTTGAGGCGGTTGCAGGACGAGGTGGGTTCGCTGAGCGTCGAGATGGTCATCCTCGGCGCGGTCGTCGTGGTGGTGCTGTGCCTGGGGATGGGGGCAGGCACGCTCGTCGTGGCAGACGGGCGCGTGAGCGCGGCCGCGTCAGCCGCAGCTCGGGCCGCCAGCCTCGAATCCAATCCCGGCAACGCTGGTGCGGCCGCTCGGGCGGCGGCCCAGCGAACCCTCGAAGACGCAGGCACAGCGTGCGTCCCGGTGGTGGACCTAAATCTGAGCCAGTTCGGCCCCGGAGGACACGTGGACGTGGAGGTCACCTGCCGAATCGACCTGACCCTGTTCTCCATCGCCGGTTTCGCTCCACGACGGGATCTGACGGCCAGCGCCGGCGCGCCCCTCGAACAACGCCGAACGTTCGGGGGCCGTTCGTGAAGCGGTTTCGACGTCGTCCAGCTGCTCGGGAGTCGGGGCAGGGCAGCATCTTCCTGATCGCGCTGGTCGGGCTGGCCTTCCTGTTCACCGCATTCTTCGTGGACGTCAGCCGGTCCCTGAACGCGCACGGCACCTCGCTGGAAGTCGCCGCCGAGGCCGCCCGGGCCGCCGCGGACCAGATCACCCAGGAGTCTCTGCGCTCCGGGGACCCGTCCGCTCTGCAGATCGATGCGGCAGCAGCTGCCCAGGTGGGGCAGGCCTGGCTCACCGAAGCCGGCGCGACCGGCGAAGTGCGCGTTCAGGAAGGCAACACGGTGGTGGTTGTGACCGCGCGGGTTCCCTGCCAGGCCACTCTGCTCTCGGCGTTCGGATTCACCGACCTGTCGAAGCTAGCCACAGCCAGCGCAACCGTCCTGTACGGGAGCGCCGGCAGCGTCGGTGAGCCCATCGTCCATCGTTCTGGATCTGGACCTGCGGCCGGGGCGGGGACGAGGGAGCAGGCATGAAATCACTGGTCCTGTACGGGCGAGCGCTGGCCGCCGCGGCGTTCCTGGCGGGGATCGTTTTCGGCATCCCCCTGGCACTGGCGTTCGTCGTGGGCGACCCATTGCCCGAGTGGGACGCCCTGCGCGTAGGGGACTTGTCCGACGACGTTCTGCTGCACGTGGCCGCCAGCTTCACCTGGCTGCTGTGGGCTTACGCGCTCATCCTGATTGTTGCCGAGGCGCGGGCTCAAGTGAGCACCCAGCCGCGTCCTTCGCTCCCCGGACAGCAGAGTCTGTTTCAGCCTCTGGTGACGGCGTTACTCCTTACCGCGCCAACGGTCGCGGCGACCGTAGGCGGGTCGATGGCACCCACCCCTCCGGTCCAACCTCTCCCCGGAACCACCGCGGGCGCCCCGACCATGAAACAGCCCGCCACCGTCGTCCATGATTGGCGTCCTGCTCCGGTGGCCCAGCACTCGGAACGGGTAGCGGCTCCCGTGCAAGCCTCTGCTTCATCGCCGGGCGTCCGGGAGGTGTTTTTGCTGGGGATGGGCGCCGGCATGGGACTCAGCCTGATCGCCGCCACCTTCCACACCATCATCCGGCGGCGCCGGCGCATGGCTGCGGCGGGGCGTCGGCCGGGGCACTTGGCGGCCTTGTCTCCACCGGAGGCTGCTGAGGTTGAGCGGGCGCTGCAGGTCGGCGCTCACCTGGCTTCGGACATCCGCCTGCGCCTGGACGTCGTGCTGGCCACGCTCGACGTGGCGCTGGCCGCTCGGGGGTATGCGCCAGCCGCGATCCTGGCTGTGAGGCTGGATCATCAGAGGATCGATCTGGTGTTGGCCAAGGAGACGGTGCAGGGCCTTCCTGCGCCGTGGAGGCGGGATCCGGATACGGGGTTCTGGTCACTGGACGATCCTGGCTTGGATGACCGAGATGCCGCGGATCCAAGTACCTTTGAGCGGTGCTGGTGCTGGATCGGGCACAGCCCCGACGGAACAGGACGGTGGCGGGCCGAGGACGTCTGGCTGCTGAACTTGCAGACCTCGCCACGGATCCGGCTTATTGCCGATACCGATCATGCCCTGAACATTGTTCGGGCCATGACCTTTTCTCTGGACAACTCAGACGGTGCGGGCTTGTCGGTGGCTGTGGACTCCGCAGCTGACGAACTCGCCGACCTGGCGGTTCTCGTTGGCGGGGGTCGTCGGCGCCTGCCGGGTGAACCGGTGACCTTGCGGATCGAGGACACCCTCCGGCCCTCCACCCGGCGGGACCTGTCGGCAGGGGCGACGGTCCTGGTCGTGACCGATGACTTGGAGTCGGTGCAGCCCGATGAAGTCCGGCTGGTGCTGGATGCTTCCGGACGTCTGCACACCAGCTTCACGACCGACCCCATCGCGCCTGCCCGATTCAGCGAGGCCGACCTGCAGCACCTGCGCCCGGCGGTGAGATCCGCGCTGGATCCCCCCACACGCCGGCCACCGGAACAGCCACAACCGCCACTGAGCGTTCAGCGCCCGCCCATCAATGTTCTTGGAATGCCCCTGGACGCGGAGCCTTCCGCTGGCGGCCAGGAAAGCACGGTGCTAGGCGAGCACACTGTCGAAGACCTGACTGCCGTTGCGGGCGTCGAGACGGGCGACATCCCGCATCTGGCTCCCCGGCTGGTCAGTACCCAGCGCCTCAGCTATCAGCAGGACCCAGCACTCGACGAGGAGCTACGACTCCTGGCCGATCCTGACTGTCCCCGTCCCCGGCTACGGATCCTCGGCCCGATCGAGGTCTACGCGTCCGGGCCCGCGCCATCGGGAGGCCAGCGCAAGCCTTGGTGGTGCGAGATCGTCGTCCTGCTGCACGCTCATCCGGCAGGCCTGACGTATGAACGGTTCGTCGATTTGCTCTGGCCTCGTGGCACTTCCCGCAGGACGGCCAGCGCCCTGCCCCGTCAGACCATCAGCGCCGCCCGCAAATGGATGGGGGAGGACCCTGAGACCGGGCAACCCTACCTACCTAACGTCCGCTCGTTGGAGCGGTGGGTGTGCCGGATTGACGGGGTCATCAGCGACGCTGACCTTGCGCGCCGGTTACGGGCCCGGGGCGTGAGCAGGGGAGTGGACGGGCTCCAGGACCTGCAGACGGCGCTGGATCTGGTTACTGGTCCGGTGCTGGAGGGGCGTAGAGCTCGGGGATACCAGTGGCTGATCGAGAATCCGCTGCTCACCGAGCTGGTCCCGATGATTGCCGAGATCGCTCATACGATGGCTGTTCACTGGCTCGCCCGGGGAGAGCCGGGCAAGGCGGAGGCTGCGGCGCTGAAGGCTGACTTGGCCGGCAGCTACGAGGACGTGACGCGGCTGGACCTGATTGCTGCTGCCCGGGCTCAGGGGAACCGGGCGGATGAAGATCGGTGGGTTCAGGTGCTGCTCGATACGCACGGTGGGGAAGTGGAGGAAGATCTGCCGGCGTGGACGCTTGCTCGGCTGGATCGGATTCGGCGGCAGGTTCGGTACACGGCTTCGTGATGGTGTGCCGAGCTTGACTGGCTCGTCGAGCTGGACGAAGGAATTGCCGAGTCCGGAGGGGCCAGCGGCTGTCAACGGTCTCGTAAAACTGGGGGTCAGGGGGTCGCAGGTTCAAATCCTGTCAGCCCGACCATAAAACACCAGGTCAGAGACTCGCAAGGGGCTCTGGCCTGAGGCCAAAACCCCGGCTTGGGAGCAAGTTGGGAGCAGACTCTGCCGAACGAAGGCGGATCTGGGCGTCATAAAGCGGACTGTGACAGTAGTCACAGTCCGCTTTCGCTTGGGTGGCTCTACTCGCTCTGCTGCTCGGGGAATGTCGTTTGAGTGGGGCGGATCGCGGGGGTGGGTCTCGGGGCGGTACGGACCTGGGGAGAGTGTCAGGTATTTGACGCTCCCCCCAGAATCCTCTTCAGCGGCTTGGTCGGCCCATCGAGGTATGCCTTGCTCGTTCACCAGAGCGGGAACTTCAAGCCCTGCACCTGCATAAAGCCAAAGATGGCACCAGCTAGAGCGACAATGCCTGCGGACCAAGGAGCGACGAGCTTCCAGCTCCTGCCATGAGATGCCTCGTCTGGAGCCGCGGGCTGGATGTTGCCGCCGGCCATGTTGTTGGAGATGGTGACGCTGTTCCGCTTGCCGGAGACGATGAATTGAACGGCACGGTCGGCGACTTCCGCGGAAGGAATCTCCGCGCTGCCTGTGAGGGCGCGCATTTCCGCGAGCATGGTGATCAACTTGTTCCGGACCTGATCGAGGACCTCTTCCAGCGCGACAGGGGAGACGCCCCAGTAGATGCGTTCGATGGTGCCGTTGAAGTGTCCTTCGAGATTCATGATCTTCACCAGTTCCGCGCCGCCGGGCGGGGCCAATCGAGCTGACTCGCCGGGTCGGCAATCGGCCACCAACCGCTCGACCGCCCGGATGCCCATGGTGATGGGGACAGCATCCGGGATTGAATCTTGGGCAACGTCGGGAAAGTCGAAGGAGCTGATCTGTTGCCCTTTGATGATGGCGAAATGAGTGGCGGCGTCGATCAACAGAGGAGCGGGTACCCGGCGGTACTCCGGCAGATCTTCGCGGGAGGGGTATCCACTGAGTTCCTTGGAGGCCCAGTCACGGAGTTCTGCTGAACCGGTTTCTCCGCCCAGGGCCACGACTCTGCGCAGGACGTTGCTCAGGGATTTTCGGTGATCCATGATCTCGGCTTGGATCTGCTGAACCAGGTCAGTTCGCTTGAACACGTGGGCACGCTACAACCCGCCACCGACAATCTTGATCGGTTGCTTGGATACTCCGGTAGTTCCGGGTGCTGATCCCGTGAGCGTCGAGACCTTGGCCGGATCGGCACGGGCCGAGGTCGAGTCGGAGAGTGGAGACGCTCGTTTCAGGCGCTCTGGAATGCTCCATCGACATTCATGGGCGGTCAGTCGAAGAGGCCGATGCCCGAAGCAATCCCGAGGTCGTGCCTGGCGTCGTGGAGGTCGTGGAGGTCGTGGTGGATCGGGGTTGCTGAGTGGGTATTGGGCGCCGTCGTCGATGGGCTCCTTGCATGAGGTCTCGTGGGAATGCAGGTATCGCGGGTAGGAGCTGAGAGAAGGGGGCGTAAAATGCCAATAACCCGTTGTGTGCTCAGGCCGGGGCTCGCCTGTTCCACAAGGGCTCGCGAGGGTTGGGGCGCGTGTAGCTGACCTGGATCGTCCGGCCAGGGAAGTAGAAGGAGCTGCGGGCGGAGGCGGATGCTTCGAGGTCGTGGCGTTGGCAGTAGTCCACGATCTCCTGCAGGTTGTTCCAGGACAGGTCGTGTTCGTCCGTCGTTACCAGGCTGAACCGGTCACCGATGCGCCAGTGCCGCTGGCGCTCGCCCAGGCGACCCGTGTGCTGATAGACATCGCACTCGGCGGAGCAGGGCTCGTCGTCCGGCTCCCCGAGACGATCCGGGTGGCTGTGCGGACGAGCGTCGATGCTGATGGGCGCGCCCGGGCCCCCGCTGTTGGCATCCAGAAATGCCTGGAGTCGCGGTTCGGCTACTACGGATGCGAACACCCTCTCCACCGTTTCGGCCCCTTCCTGCTGCAGGAGGGCGGACAACGCCTCGTTCGCGACCTCCTGCGCCGGCGTACTCGGGACCGTCAGGTTCGCTACCAGCCGGACTCGGGCCTGCTTCTTCATCGTTTCCCCCATCGACGAGCCGAACGCCTGCACCAGGCTTTCAGGGTGCCATGGCGAATGCCTTGCAGGTCCTGATGCCGTCTTGGAAGGGGCGTGGCTCCCATCCCAGAAGATGGCGCGCCTTGTCGTGAGGGATCGCGGAGGTGCGCAGCTCTGATCGAAGGGCCTCGTCGATCGGATTTCCAGCGGATCGGTTGATCTTGTCGAGGAGTCGGGTCAGCCAAACGCTCTGGCATCTGGGCCGGTTCGTTCCCGTGAGTGCGTGGTGGGCTAGTGCCCAGTCCCACCAGGTGAGGTGTTCATCGTTGACGAGGTTGAACGTCTGGCCTGCGGCCAGGGGTCGTTCGGCGGCGCTGGTCACGGCGGCGACGAGGTCGTCTTCGTGGACGGGATAGATCCGGCCGCCGCGGCCCAGGACCCGGATCCGGCCACTGCGGGCCCGCTGCAGATATCCGTGGGTCCAGTACTGCGAGTGTGGTCCGTAGACCATGCCGGGTCGCAGGTGGACGTAGGCGTCGCTTCCGGTCTGTTGGAAGCGTTCGGTGATGGCTTGTTCGCCGCGGATCTTGGATTCGGCGTAGGCGTGGTCGGTTGGCAGGTAGGGCTGGTCTTCGGTGAGGATGCGGTGACCGAACTCGCCGTAGGCTTCGATGCTGCTGATGAAGATGAACCGGTCTACCTTGGCCTGGGCTGCGGCCTGAGCGAGCCGGTCGGTGGCCTCAACGTTGACGGCGAAGATGTCTTCCCGGGGCCCGGGTTTCATGAAAGCTGCTGCATGGACGACGGTCTGGCAGTCCTTGACGAGGTGTTGCGGCAGCTCGGAGTCGGTGATGTCGCCGACCGTGACCTGATATCCCTGGTCGAGGAGCGGCTTTGCTTGTTCTTGGGTGCGGACCAGACAGTGGACCGTTTCGGGTCCGCGCTCGCGGGCGAAGCCGCGGGCCACGCATCCGCCGATGAAGCCCGCAGCTCCGGTGACGAGAACGCTCCGCATGTGTCATCTCTCCAGGGTTCTTCAGATGGTTCTGTTGGGGCGTGGTGGGTGAGGTTCGCGTCGTCACGTAGCTGCTGCTCGTCCGGCGGCGATGGCGAGTGCGGCGCTGGTGAGGGTGGAGTTGCAGGTCAGCGCTGTGGGCACGGTGGCATTGCCGACGATGTACAGGTTGCGCTGGCCCCAGAGGCGTCCGGTGGTGTCGCAGACGCTGGTGCCGTCGTTGGTCGTGCCGATGCGGGCGGTGCCGGTGTAGTGCAGGGAGGACCCGGCCGGCGCGACGGGGACCTCGGGCGGGAGCTCGACACTCGAGATGGCAGATGCCACGGCGGCGAGGAGTCTGCGGGCGGTCGCGATCATGGCGTGGTCGACGGCGCTGTGGGCGAAGTGGGCGTGGATACGAGGTAAGCCGACGTGGTCGGTCTCAGTTGGGGAAAACTCGAGGCGGTTGCCTGCGCGGATCTGGGTGGGCGCGTAGGCGGTGATCCGCATGAGATGTCCATCGGGACTGACGGTTTCCATGAGCTGGATGTGGATCGGCTGGGAGGTGCCGCGTGAGGGGATCCAGTAGGCGCCGACGAACGGTTCACCGGGTCGTGGTTCCGGGGTCGGCTGGCCGGTCATGGCGAGCCGGTTGGGGTCGATCGGCACCTGGACGCTCAGGCAGGCGTGCTCGTTGAGGTAACGGCCGAGGGCCGGACCGCCCAGGCCGGAGGCGTACAGCAGTTGCGGTGTGCGCAGGGCGTCGGCTGCCACGATCACTGTTCGGGCGTGGATCTCGCGTTCTGCTCCACCGTTGGTGTTCCGAACGACGGCGCCGGTCGCGCGGTTCTTGGTGGCGAGGATGCGGGTGCATAGGCTGCCGTGCAGGACGCTGACCGGGGTGTCGTGGGCAGGGTTCATTTCGGGAAGCACGTCGAGCGGACTGGTACGTCCGGGCCCCGTCAAGGAGCCGGTGACGCCGGCCATGGGCATGAGTTGTGCTGCGCGTCGCGTGTCCGGGCAAGGCGCGACCTGTTCCAGAGCGGCAAGGATCGCTTTGGTGAAGGGATTGTCGTCGTAGCCGTTGCTGGTGACGCGCAGGTGCCGTTGGGCGGCGCTGAGGTGTTCGTCCCAGACGTCGGGGGTGATGCCGGGGATGAGTTCGGGACCGTCGGGCCAGGGGCACGCGCCGACCCAGTGCACGCCCATGCCACCGACGTTCCACGCCATCACAGCCCCCGGGAACTCGCGCATGTCGTGACCTGCCCAAGCCCCAGGCACCAGCCCCTTCCCTTCGCTGCCAGCTTTGAAGGTCTGAAAGTGTTCTGATGGAGTAGCTTCCGGTGCGGATGCGATGTGCTGGGCTGCGTCCATGAGTTGTTGGTAGGTGGTGTCGAGGCGCTGTGGGTTGGTGCGGATGAGGTGTTCGCCGGGGTGCTCGGTCAGGGGCGGTCCGGCGTCGATCATGGTGACGGTCGAGTTGGGTCGGGTGTCGAGGTATTCGCGGACGGCCACGGCGGCGATCGGGCCGGTTCCGATCACGAGGAGGTCACTGCATTCGTCATGTCCGTTGTTCGGGTCTGGGGTGCTGGTGTTTTCGGGCATGGCGCATTGACCTCCTGGCGTGGGTGATGGCCGCGATTCGCGGCGGGGTGTTCGCGGGCTGTTTTCAGGCGGTGGCGTGTGGTGTGGTGCTGGTGGCGCGGTTGATGATGTGGGTGCTGGAGCGTCCGTCGAGGTAGGTCACGAGAACGATCTGTCCGCCGTGTGATTCGATGGTGGTGCGTTCGGGGAGGTCGCCTGCGGCGTAGTCGCCGCCCTTGACGAACACGTCCGGTCGAAGCAGGTCCAGGATCTGTTCGGGGGTGTCTTCGTCGAAGACGACGACTTCATCGACGCAGCCCAGCGCGCTGAGCACGGCTGCCCGGTCGGCGGCCGTGACGATGGGACGGGGATGGCCTTTGAGCCGGGTGACGGACTCGTCGCTGTTCAGGCAGACCACCAGAAGATCGCCCAGGGCGCGGGCCTGCTGCAGCATCGTGATGTGCCCGCGGTGCAGCAGATCGAAACATCCGCCGGTCGCCACGATCGTTGCGCCTTCGGCCCTACGTCGGGCGACGCGTTGCAGGATGTCGTGCGTCGTATCTGGCGATGAGCATTCCCGTTGCTCGATGGACTGTTTCGCGACGAAGGCTGCGGCCGCCCGGACGGCGTGGGCTGTGGCGGTGGTCGGCAGGACTCCGAGCGCGAGTTGAGTGGCGATGTCGGCGGCGAAGGCATCACCGGCACCACAGGTGTCCACGGCGTTGACGGCAGGCGCCGGGATGACGACTGGTGCGGCACCGCTGGTGCAGACCAGCACGATGCCGTGGCTCCCGCGAGTGACCGCGATGTGCTTGGCCTTCCAGAGTTTCAGGAGTACCTCGCCGGCCCGGGTGTCCGCGGCCAGTGCTGTGATCGGTGGTTGGCCGGACACTCCTGGCGTGGCGAAGTGGTGGGCTTCGCTGCTGTTGGGGGTGACCATGGTGGTGCCGGGGACGGGGGTGCTGCCGCGTGGGTGGGGGTCCCAGATCACGGGAATGTGGGCGGCGAGTTCGCTCAGGAGGTTTCGGGTGTCGGGGTGTGCGGTGATGCCGCGGCCGTAGTCGCTGACCAGGATGGCTGAGGCGTTGCGCAGAGCGGTGCGGGCTGCGCTGGTCAGGGCTGTGGGGGTGGTGGCCGGCGTGGCGCGGTCGAGCATGAGCAGGGTCTGTCCGCTGGAGCGGATCCGGGTCTTGACCGCGGTCGGCGCGTCGGTGCCGAGGTTGATGACCTCGACGCCTGCGCTGCTGAGAAGGCTCAGGAGGTTGGTGCCGGCCTGATCGTCGTTCAGCGCGGTGATCAGGGTGACGGCCTGGTCGTCTCCGGCGTGGTTCGCGGCGAGCAGGGCGGCCAGGCCTGCGCCGCCGGGTGTGTAGTGCTGCCCGGGTGTGCTGACGACGGGGACGGGTGCTTCGGGCGAGATCCGCAGGACAGGGCCCTCCAGGGTCTCGTCCAGCAGGACGTCACCGATGACCACTACCTGGGGCCGAGCAGCGGTCATGGGCTCGCGGCGGATGTCCGCAGTCGTGGGTGGGAGGGTGCCGGGTCGGCGGGTGGTTGTCGTGGTACCAGGGCTTGGCGGGAGATCGTGCCTGGTGAGTTCGGTGTCGATGGTGTCGCACAGGAGGTGGATGGCGACGAGCTGGGCTTCCTGGACGTGCGCAGTGGCGCCGTTGACGGGGATCGCTTGGTCGCTGTGCTCGGTGGTGGGGTTGGGGCCGGGGCCGGTGAGGGCCCAGGTTGTCAGGCCGAGGGCTCGGGCCTGGTGGAGGGCGGTGAGGATGTTGGGGCTGGTGCCGGAGGTGGTCAGGACGAGCAGGACGTCGCCGGGGCGGCCGTGGGCCTGGATCTGGCGGGCGAAGGTCTGTTCGTAGCCGAAGTCGTTGGCCAGGGCGGTGAGCGTGGAGGTGTCGGTATGCAGGGCCAGAGCAGGCAGAGGCGGCCGGTCGGGGTTCTCGCGGCGGTAGCGGCCGAGCAGTTCCGCGCTCAGGTGCTGGGCTTCGGCGGCCGAGCCACCGTTGCCCGCGATCAGCAGACGTCCCTCGTGCGTGAGCAGGTGCGCCAGATGCTGCCCCCAGCTCTGGAGCCGGTTGACGTCAAGGCTGGCCAGTGCCTGGGCGTGTTGGGTGAGGTGAAGCTCAGAACGGGTGGTCATCTGCGCTCCTTAGACAGGGCCAGAAGGACAGAGGAAGTACCGGCGACGTGCCAGGTCAGGTGGTGATTCCGAACTCGTGGCGGGCCTGCTCCCAGAGCTGGACGGTGGCCGGCTCCAGCGGCGCGAGCTCGATGTCTTCGGCGTGCTCGATCCGGCGGACCGGTCCGACCGCGTCCTTCTTCCAGGCGCGTTCGGACGGCTTCATCGCCGCCGCTGCGGCCACACGACGGGGATCGTCCGGAGGCAGGTACGGGACGTCGAGGAAGGCCGCGATCCGCTGGGCCTGGACCTCGGGGGCGTCGACGAAGGATTCGCTGGACACGACGATGTGGCGGGGCTTGCCGTGCTGGGCCAGGGTCGCTTCTATGCAGGCCCGCCACAAGGCCTCATCGTTGGATTGCACG
Source organism: Kineosporia babensis (assembly GCF_021129305.1). Classification (GTDB taxonomy): domain Bacteria; phylum Actinomycetota; class Actinomycetes; order Actinomycetales; family Kineosporiaceae; genus Kineosporia; species Kineosporia babensis. Next base: position 45,310 of record NZ_JAJOMB010000027.1, read on the forward strand.
CTCTGGTGGGCGGCCCCGAACATGTCGGGGTTCTGGCGCGTGCGGCGGATCAAGGACGTGATGACGCCGACGGGATCGCGGACGAGGTGAACGAAGTGTGCGTCGGGGATGTCGGCTTCGATCTCGGGGATGGTCAGGACGTTGATCGGGGTTTTCTCCAGCCACCCGGCCGCCCCGGTCTCGGTGGCGAGCAGATCGAGGGCTTCCTCCAGCCGGAAACCGTCCGGTAGGTCGACCCCGGTGACGTCTCGTACGTGATCGCGGACCCGCTTGATTGACGGCGGCCGGGCGTCCTGCCGGGACGTGCCGATTTGGCCGTTCAGGATCACGGTCATCGGGTGGCCCAGGTACCAGTTGGTCGATTTCATCGTGGCCAGATGACAGGACAGGCTCACCACGGTCTGGCTGACCGAGGTCCGCGACCGCGGGCAACCCAGCAGGAACACCCGCCGCGGCCTCCCGCTGCCGTCGGTTGTGGTGACGTTGGTGAAGTTCGCTGTCATGAAACGACTTTCCATGAGAACCGTCAATGGGCAGGCACGTTGAAGAGCCACTCAGTGGGGCCGGAGCTGCTGGATCAGGCTGAGGCCGGACCAGGGCCCGGTGTACGTCAGCGCTTGGGGCTGGGCCAGGAGTTGCTCGGCGAGTTCGGCGTAGCGCCGGTAGGTGGGGCGGTCATCGTCCTCGCCCGGTTCGGCCGGTGGGGCGTTCCAGAACAGGTCCCGGTACATGACCCGGGGCTCGCCCTCGTACTTCGTCATCACCAGGTCCTCGTCGTGGATCAGGAAATCCACGTCCGGCAGATCCACGCCGTTGGCGGTGCAGGCGTCGCCGTCGATGATGATCCGGTCCTCGTCCGGATGCGTGACCGCCAGGTAGGTCAGCAGGTAGTTCAGCGCGCTCCCCGGATCAGCAAGGGAGGCTGCGTCGACGACCTGCAGACGGTGCACCGCGACGCCGTTGCGGGCCCAGACCTTGCTGCGGTCGTTCTCGCGCTCGCCGTCCTGGGTGTGCTCGTACATGGCTTTCACGGAGCCGGTGAGGTCTCCGTCTTTCCAGAGCAGCCAGTCCGGGCTGCGGAACATGTGGGAGAAGGTCTCCGGCGGCGAGTAGTGAAACCACCGTTGTTTCAGTCTGGTCTCGCGTTCCTCGAGGAAAGCGAATCCGGTCTTGCCTTTGAAGGTCTGCACGTCGTTCCCCGTTCTGTCCGCACTAACTGACCTGTCTGGTGACGATCCGGCGTTCTTGTGCACGGGCCGATCGCGTTGCCGGTGACGAGCCTGCCCCATGCCGGTTCGATTTACGGTGGCGCACTTGGGGCCGGAGCAGCGCGAACGTGGGTGCAGTCGTCTTCAGTGTTTCTGCTGGGCTCGCTGGTGAGATGGCTCGTGGGGGTTGGGCTGAGGTAGGTCCAGGGGGCGCCTTGGCCGGGGTTGGTGATCGCGACGGCGCGTATGTGCATCTGCTGTTCCATCTGTGGGTTGTCGCCGGACTGGATCATGGCGACGACGGCACCGGACAGTTCCCGGATCCGGGCGTAGGGGCGAGCCTGGTCCAGGGTGGGGGCGTCCGGTCCGTACCCGGTCAGGAACTCCTGCGCGGCGTGCGGTGGGTAGGCGTAGTGCTGGATGCCCAGGAGCAGGCCGGCCAGGTCCAGGGCCGGGGGCGCGGTGATCGTGCGCTCGAAGTCGATCAGGGCGAGCCCCTGGTGCCCGCGCATGATGTTGGCCGGCTGGTTGTCCCCGTGGACCAGGGTGAACGGGCCGATGGTGGCGGCGCGACGGGCTTCGTCAACGGCGGTATCGAGGGCCGCCTCGAATGAGCGCACCAGCTTGCCCGCTCCGTACAGCGGGTGCCCGGGTGTGGAGGTCAGTTCCCGGGCGCGACGGAGGCGGCTCTGAAAGACGCGGCTGGGTTCGTAGGTCCGGGGGTGGTGCAGGTGTCTTCCGGCCCGGTGCAGCGCCCCGGTCAGGGCACCCCACTGGGCGGCGGTCAGCGGGGTGTGCTCCATCCATGCCCAGAAGCCGACATCGCCATGTCGTGTGCTGACGATCCGGTCGTGCAGCGGAGCCGCGACCGGTGCCCCCAACTCCCAGAGACGACGGACCAGCGTGTGCATCTCCGCCGATGGAGTCAGCGAGTCCTGGTCCCGGGTCACGTGCGCAGCCGCCACGCTGGCACCGTCCGGGAGAGCCTTGATGGGGGGCGACGGTGCAGGCATCTGAGTAGTTGATACGAGGGTCCGGTAGATCCCGGTCCGGCCGAGCGAGACTGCCTCGGTGCCGGCCAGATGCAGGTCCAGGATCTCTGCGGCCTCGGCGACGGCTTGTTCATCGAGGCGGATCCGATCCGCAAGCAGACCCTGCTCGTGACGGGTCCTGGTCATGTCAGATCACCAGCCCGGGGGCGAAGATCGCGGGATTGTTCAGCATCCGCCACGGGCCGGTGACGGCGTTCGCTTCACTCAGGATGGGCAGTTCGGTGAGGCACTCCTGGAGGTACTCGGGGCCCTGGTCAGCGTTCATGATCGAGAACCCCAGACACAGCAGCTCCAGAACCTGGCCTGAGGCTTCGATCTGCTCCTGGCTCGGGCAGATACCGTCAGTTGCGGCGGTGTAGGCGTGCTGGGCAATGCGCAGCATCAGTACCGGGCGGTCGAAGCGGCGCACGGCCAGATGCAGCCAGGCGAAGTCGTCCGATCGGTTGCCCCAGCTCGCATCCTGCCAGTCGATCGCCACCGGCCCGCCCGAGGCGTTGATGCAGTTCAGCGGATGGAAATCGCGGTGGACCAGCAACGGCTGCGGATCCACGCGGATCGCTCTCATCGTGCGCTCGCGCAGCGTGAGCGCGAACTCCCTCACCAGGCCGGCATCGTCGTGGAACGGGTGACCAGGCCGGTTCAGCGCCTCCAGCATGGAATCAGCCCGAAGGCCGAAGAGAACGTTAGTGGCTCGATGATCCTCCAACAGGTCTAATGCCTCTGGCATGCAGCCAATCTGATGAAGAATGCCCAGCGTCTGTGCCCACGAGGCCACCGTCAGCGGGTCACCGGAAGCGTCCACGAAGAGGGAAACGGCTACGCAGGCGTCCCCCAGGTCGATGGGCTCCGCATGAAGCATCTGCACGACAGGATTACGGCGCCCGGCGTGGACCTCAGGGTGGCTGCCGGCGATCTGGTGCAGATGCCGAGCAACTGAGTGCTCCCATGCGAAGGCTTCTTTGGCGGCGTCGTCGGGATCCAGCAGCACCTTCACCGCCACGCCCCACGATGATCCTGACCCGACGACATCCGTCGTGGCGGGTCGGGGCTCGGGGTGGAGGGATGGGTCAGTTCTCTGGTCGGAGGTCGTATGGACGGTGGTGTGTACGACCTGCCGGTTCGGTCGGCTGGCCAAGGTGTGGCATCGCCGGATGGGCCCTTCCGGGGTCAGGCCCAGCGTGTGTAGGGCTCGGGTCACAGTCCGGACCACTCGATGGTCCGGACGCGAGAGCTCGCCAGCGTCTGCGGCTTCGAGGGTTCGTGGGGGAACCTGGAGCGTTCGGACGCGGCTGGCCGGGGCCAACGAAGCGGTGAGCGTCATCGGTGAGCCACCAAGTGACCAGTTGTGCGCTTGTCGCCTGCACCGTCTGCCGGGCGGAGCACGCGGTAGAGGTGGGTGGCGAGCTTGTGAAGGTTGGAATCCTGGAAGAGTTGCAGGCCCGTGCGGCGTACCTCGTCGTCCCCGCTGCTGATGGCTTCGGTCACCGTGGCCAGCCCCTGTGGGCGCAGCCCGTACCGGAAGCTCAGGTAAGTCGCCTCGTCGGAGAAATCCTCGTAGTAGCGGCGAGCGGGAGAGCGCAGAAGTGCCAAGACTTCCCGGGCGGCGGTTGTCGCGGCCAACGGCTGCTCCGGCCAGGATTCATGAAAACGCACTATCGGCGGAGTGACGGACCTGAGGTCGGCAAACAGGGTCGAGCGGGTGTCCCCGTGGTGCAGGGAATGATGCGCCAGGAAGGAGAGCGCGACCTCTTCGAGGGCGGCGTCGTTGCGGTTGCTCCAGTCCAGCGTGTGGACCGCAGCGCACACAGCGGGGTTTCGCCAGCGGAACGAGCCCATCTGGAAACCGTTACTGGACCAGTTCTTCAGCATCGCTGCATCAGCGCCTCGCTCAACTGACAGGCTCGGAACGTCCAGCACAGCAGCAAGATGCGTATTCGTTCCCGTCCCCGAGCCGACCGACGAGCAGATTCGCGGCGAGGCCAGCAGGCCCGCGAAACCACGCAGCCCGTGAAAATCACGATGCTCCAGGTCGAACAAGGATGCCACCCGCGGTGAATCAGCGCCGGTGCACACTGCCGAGATCATCTCGGCGTTGACATCATCGCCGTCCTTGAGAGCTGCGGCCACCAAGAACTGGTGCCCGGGGAAAAGATCGATCAGCCGGCTCAGAACCACCACATGCTCACGAGCGATCAGGCTATTGCCGACCTCCTTGGGGACGTCGGTGTCTCGAGTGAACACGTTGGAAGCCGTCGGGTTGTACACGATGACCGGCGCGTCCCCAGAAAATCTCCGGGCCAGCGCCTCCTCGACGCAGGCCCTCTCCTGCGACGTGAACAACGGAGGTAGCCAGCCAGGCAGCGATACTTCATCGTTCCACAGTTGCAGGGGCTTTTCGCTGGCCGATCCGGGGTGGGCTGCCCGGAAGTAGTTCAGATCGTCTTTGTTTCCGCGGATGGCGCTAGCACCGTGAGGACGCAACGACCAGCCGCGGTCCCAGGTGATCAGAGACGTCGATCCCGAAGGAGCAAGGACTCCGTTGCTCATGATCGAATCCGGATCGATCTCGAAAGGTCCTGGAGCAACGACCAGATCGTAAGGATCGCAGGGGTTGGGCGGATCCCGGACGTCTAAGAGTTGACCGAACCGGCCGTCGGCGTACAGGGCCAAGTAGTCCGGATGGGAGGCGAGATCGATCGTCGCCCCGGGATTCTCCTGGATCAGCGACCGCAACCAGACGGAATGGCGCAGGAAGTCGCCGAAGTACCAGCGGTCGGTGCAGTGCAGCCATAGGATTCTTGCCGCTCGCCCAGATGGGCCGCCTTGCCGGGCAGTTGCACGGATGTTCACCAGCGCCGAGCCGATCATCCCGACCTCAACCCCCTGTTCTTGACGTACAAGGCTGATGCGGGCCCTGGCGGGCCAGCTTCGTGGCGCGTTGGCGCCGGGAAGGGACCGCCCCCGTGACGGTCCCTTCCCAACGATCGTGAACCTCAGCTGCAAAGGGCTCAGCCGGTTCGGCAATGCTGAGAGAGTGTTGCTTCGCAAGGACCGCTATCTGAGCCTGACCTCAGACGGATTGCCCGTCGAAGGTGAAGGCCATGACCGGGGCCGGGCCGTCGCGCCGGTGGAAGCCGACTTCCGCCAGACGTTGCGACAGAAAATCGGGGTCGTGGGCCCAGAGATTGAGCTGGTCTCGCACGGTTGGGCCATGGGCGAAAGCCCATACCCGATGGAGTGTCAGGCGTTGCTGGCTGTCGACGTCGACCGAGGTGCGTAGCTGTACGGGGCCGTCCAGAAGGCCGGGCTTGGGCGCGAGAATGCGTCGCTCTTCGGGGACGGGCGCGGCGTGCGTCCTCGTCCCGATCAGGAGCGTAGCCCCGGGTCGTGCGTGTTCAGCGAAAACGGAACATGCGCGGTCGATGTCGATACCTTCGGGGCTCAGATGCGCGAGAGCGTCGCCGAGGCAGACGATGATGTCGTAGGAGCGATGCAGGTGTACCGATCGGAGGTCGGCGACGTGGTAGACCGCCTCGGGATATTCGTGTTCGGCATATTCGATGAGCTGGGGCTGCCAGTCGACTCCTGTGCAGCGAACGGTCGGCAGGGCGACGGCTAGTGCTCCGACGAGGCGGCCGGTACCGCAACCAAGGTCCAGGACGTCCACTCGTCCCCGTTCGGCGTCACGGCTGACCGGATGAGCGAACTCTGCAACCAGGGCGGCCTGTTCTGCGGCAGAGCCCATCAGTTCATCCATCAACGCCGGCCACCGAAAGAGAAGGCTTCCCTGGCGCAGCCTCTCCGCTCCCGGCGTCGGGGCGGCAGATTCACTCTTAGTTCCCAGCACCAGGTTTCCTTTCATGCGTGAGGATTAAACATTTGCTGGAACGCGGCGTCTCGATCGGCCCGTGCGCCGGAACGGGTGGAGGGTGTCGGCGGGTGACTGTCACCCGTCCCGGCGCTTCTAGGGGACCCACGGCAGGCGAGAAAGACGATGTGCCCGGCGTGGATCCGGTCTTCGGGCCAGTGAGCGGCTCGATGCCCACTGCCTGGCAATTCCTTTCGGTCACTTGGTCCAAGAGCATGGTTCTGGTGGCCCCGGGCTGCGCAGCAGCGCAGGTCTGCCACGTGGCCCGGGGCGGTCGTGCGCTCGGTGCTGCTCCGGATGAGCGGCAGCGCTGGTACGGATCGTTCCGGATCAGCAACGAGCTGACTTGGGACGGAACGCGTTCAGTACGCGCCCGATCGGTGTGGAAAGCAATGTCTACAGGTTCATTTGAGTCTCACCGTTGACCTTGAACAAGGTGCCGGATGCGGACGAGGTTGGCTGTCCGCATGGCCCCTGTACGTGAGCCCCGCCAGACCTGCAGCTCTGACGCAGCCAAGGTCGTCGCGAACAAGGGGTCCTGCCCATCGCCCACGCCGTGTTTCGTCCTGGCGCGGGAGGTAGGCATGGTCGGCTCCCTGTCAACGGCTGAGGGGCAGGCCAGCCCCGGCGGCGCTCAGGGGCCGGAGTGCTGGATTGCGGCTCCTTGCCCTGTGCGAGATCAGCCAACCCTGTGTGAGGTCATCTGGGTATGCTTTGCGCCCATTCAGCATGGTGAACGTGGTGAAAGATCATCCAGCGACCGGGGGCGGCGATGGCGGACAGGTCGACGAACGTACTGCTCGCTGCACTCATAGCCGAAAGCCGACTCTCTCACGCCGGCTTGGCGCGTGCGGTGGTTCGAGTGGCCTTGGAGATGGACGCTCCAGAGCTGGCAGGCGTCGGACGCTCCCACGTCTCTCACTGGGTCGCCGGAACTCAACCATCAGGACGGGCCCCAACGGTTCTGGCCGAAGCGCTCTCACGGCAGCTGGGCCGTACGATCACCGTCGACGACCTTGGCCTGACGTCCGACCGGCAGAAGGCGACGGGTCTACTCGCGGCCTCCAGCCTGGATTGGGGCGTTGATACGCTGACCGCGCTGGCCGACCTCAGGAGAGACGACGTGAATCTGCAACGCCGTCAGGTCCTGGGTGCTGCGGCGTTCTCGGTGGCTGCCCTGGCTCTTCCGGAGGAAGCCTGGTGGCAGCGCATGGGCGCACGTACCCGCGCTTCGAACGGCTCGCTCAGTGTGGGGCCCGCCGACGTCGAGGCGGTCCGCGAGATGATCTCCATGTTCTCGAGGATGGATCAGCGGCGAGGCGGAATACATGCCCGCAGCGCCGCGCACCGGTACCTGACCAGCGATGTCGAGATGTACCTGCACGGAACTTTCCGCAGCGACCAGATGCGCCGCGATCTGTTCAGCGCGGCCAGTGAGCTCGCCTATCTGATCGGCTGGATGGCCTTCGACAGCGCCGAGCACGGGCAGGCCCAACGGTTCTTCTCCGTCGCCGTCAAGCTCGCCGCAGAAGCCGACGACCCAGCGATGGCCGGTCATGTCCTTCGAGCCATGGCTCATCAGGCCGTGGACCTGGGGCACCATCGACAGGCCGTCGAACTGTCCACCGCGTCGATCACTGGAGACCGGTACACCCAGGCCACACCACGCGAGCGCGCGCTGCTGGGCGTCGTCCAGGCCCGAGCCCTGGCCTCGGACGGACAGCCCGCAGAAGCTGCCAAGGCTCTCTTGCAAGCCTCCAACGATCTTCGTTCCGCGGAGCCGGGAGACCTTGAACCGAGCCGGGTCTTCTTCTTCGGCGAAGCGAGCCTTGCTCATGAGACGGCTTGCACGCTGCGTGACCTCGGCGATCATGAGGGTGCGATTGAGGCGTTCGACCACAGCGTCAAGACCCGCAAGGCCGTGACGTTCACTAGCACCCACGCAGTGACTCTCGGCTACCTGGGCGAGGTCTATTTACGACGAGGCGACGTCGATCAAGCCTGCGCCACCTGGTCGCAATCGTTGACCGCGATGGACGGTGTCCGATCAGGGAGAACCCGCCAAGTCGCCACCAACATGCGAAGCCTCCTGGTCCCTCTGCAACGGCGCAACGTGCGCGCGACCAGCGACATCATCACCAGGGCCGACGCCTACCTGCGCCAGAGCCCTGCCTGATCCGCCCGATCCTCTTCCCGCCTGACGACCGGAACCGCCGCACCTCGCGACAGCAAGGGAGCCGAAGTAGCCATGGACGAGACCTTCGAGGTTGTCCCGATCGCCCGAGTGGTCGGCGGACGGGTCGAGCCCACCGACGACTACTGGGGTGGGACCACTTCCATCATCCGCATCGATGCGGACCGCTTCTCCTCGGAAGCCACCGCCGGCCTGGACAGCTTCTCCCACCTCGAGGTTGTCTTCCGCTTCCACCTCACCGATCCCACGGATCTGCATCTGGGCGCGCGGCGTCCACGAGACAATCCGGACTGGCCCGAGGTCGGCATCTTCGGTCACCGGAACATGCGTCGACTCAACTGGCTCGGTGTCTCACGCTGCCGGCTGCTCAAGGTCGACGGGCTCGATCTGCACGTCGAAGACCTCGACGCCGTCGACGGCACCCCGGTCCTCGACATCAAACCCTGGTTCCAGGAAATGGGCCCCCGCGGCGATCAGCACCAGGCCGCCTGGACCAGCGACATGCTCCAGCTCTATTTCGCCCCGTCCACCGACGATCCCCACCGGCACCCGTGACGCCAACATCCAGCCCGGTCATCGCCTCCAGCGACCAACGGCACCGGCACACTTATCGTCGAGACACGAAATAGGCCTTCTGCAGCAGGTTTAGAGATCGGGCCGAAGTCCGTGGTGGCTGGATGCGGACCTGCCTCGTTGTCCGCATCCCTCTCGCCTGGCTCTTGGCCATGGACCGTGACGGACCGGGACGCGGCTGGCAGGCTGGCCCCATGACCGCTGGAGATCAGGCATGAGTGCTGCATTCGACGAGTACCTGCGCAGCCGCATGAACGAGGTACTCACCCAGCAGCGTCCACCCGCCTTGGCGCTGGGAGTCGCCCGGCCTGGAGGTGAGCTGCACCTAGTCAGCGGTGGGGTTGCCGACATCGACTCCGGGCAGCTGATGGAAGCCGAGACCGCTTTTCGGATCGGTTCGGTCACCAAGACGTTCACCGCCGCGCTCACGCTGCTGCTGGCCGAGCGCGGGCACTTGAGCCTGGATAAGCCGGTGGAGGAATACCTTCCCGGCACGGCGGTCGGCCGACCGTTGATCCGTCAGCTTCTGTCGCACAGCAGCGGCCTGCAGCGGGAGGCCCCGCACCCGATGTGGGCCTCGATGCAGGGTCCGGACCGTGCGGAGTTCCTGGAGTTGCTGGCCCGGGCTGAGTTCGTGGACGAGCCCGGGGTCAGGTGGGCGTACTCGAATCTGGGGTACGCGGTGCTGGGACAGGTCATCGCCGCAGTAACGGGCCAGACCTGTGAGGACCTGATCGATCACGAACTCCTCAAGCCGCTAGGACTGAACAGCACCACCTGGCAGCCGACCGGCCAGGCCGCCGCCGGCTACCGCCTGGACCCCTACCAGCACCGGGTCCTTCCCGAGCCGGTCATGGATCAGGGAGTGATCGGTGTCGGCGGCCAACTCTGGAGCACCATCACCGACCTCTTGACCTGGGGCGACGCCCTGATGGGCGGGGCGCCGGAGGTGATCCCGGCGAGCGTGGTCGAGGCGATGCATCGCCCTCAGGTCATGGTCGATCAGCGGTCGTGGACCCAGGGCTGGGGGCTGGGCCTGATCCTCAATCGCCGCGAGGGCACGGTGCTGTCCGGCCATACGGGTGCCATGCCTGGTTTCCTGGCCTCGATGACGTTGGACCGCCAATCTCGAACGGTGGTCGTCGCGTTGGCCAACGTCACTCGGGGCGTGCGGCTGGGCGAGTTGACCGTCGAGATTCTCGAAGAGCTCGCTCGCACGACCCCGAGCTCTAGCGTTGTCGAGACTGTTGACGCCTCGGGCAGGTCCTCCTGCCCGGCGGAGCTTGTGGGGGTCCTCGGACGCTGGTGGTCGGAATCCGAGGAGACGGTCTTCACTTGGCGCAGTGACGCCCTGCACGCCCACCTAGCTGAGACTGAGTGCTCATCCGTCACCCGATTCGACCGGACAGCTGCGGATGAGTACCGCGCTGTGGAGGGCCGGGCCCAGGGCGAACGTCTCCTCGTCCGACGTGATAGCGCGGGCGCTGTTCAGACTTTGGAATGGGCGACCTACCCGTACAGCAGAGACCCGATGTAGGCAGATCGACGTTGCGGCGGGGTCAGGCTGCGTGGGCGGCGATGCGCGCTTGTAGGTGCTTGACCTGGCGCGTGTCGCGCCAGGGCGTGAGGTTGTTGAGGCTGTTGGCCAGTCGGTGCTTGAGCCGGATCGATGAGGTTCCGGTTGCTGCTCGCCAGGCGTTGAACAGGTCGTCGCAGGCGGCGTCCAGTTCCGTCTGAGCGAGGTGCGCGTCGCTGCGGTCGAGCTGCCAGATGACGCGGTTGCGCACGAACAGATCGTTGGCGGTTTCGTCCTGCCGGGTCAGGGAGGTGATGGCAGCGGCCGGCGAGCGCAGATCCAGGAGACAGCTCCCGGCGTGACCAGCGAGCGCGGCTTCGTCGAACACGGACAGCCAGTCCGGATCCGGGCTGCTCGAAGCACCCGAGAGCGCCAATTGCAGCTCGGTGGCTGCGAGATCGAGCATCGTTCGGCAGGACTGTTCCTCGCCGAGTTTGGCCTCGATCCGGGCGGCGATAGTGATCACGAACGCGGTCAGACGGTGGTTGCCGCTCCGGCGGGCGTGCGCCAGCGCTTGAGCTCCTTGTTCTCGGGCGAGGGGTAGGTGCCCGTGGCTGGCGGTCATGAAGGCATGGCTCGGTCCGAGAACGTAGGCGGTCAGAGCGTCCTGGTCGGCCTCTTGGGCCAGAGCCCGGGCTCGGGTGAAGGACGTTTCTGCAGGGGCCAGTTCTCCGCGGTCGAAGTGCATCCAACCCGCGAGCTGGTGGATCTCGGCGACGACGGCCAGCGCTGAACGTCGTTCGGAAGGGATTGCGGCGCTGTCCAGGATCGCATCGGCGACCTGCAGTTGGGCTCGCACGATCGCCAGGGCCGGGCCGGATCCCAGAGCGTGATCGACCTGCCGGAGCCCACGCAGCATGTCCCGCAGGCCCTCGATCGCCGGGGCAACGGCTGCACGTCCCCGCGGCATTGCGAAGGGGAAGTCGCCAGGGAACAGAGAGTCCCCGGACAGCCCGGTGGCCGGTGCTGCGCGGCTCAGGGAGCCGTTGGCGCCCAAGGCAGCATCGAGTGCTTCGACGAGTTCCGGGGTTGCCCGGCGCTGGGCTTTCTCGATCTTGCCGAGCATGTCGCCGCCGGTGTGCACCATGCGCCCCAGCTGCGCCAGGGACAGGCGCTGCTGGGTGCGGAGCTGGCGCAGTTGAGCACCGAAGTAGGCCGCGCTGGAGACTGAGGGGTCCAGATCCGCCGGTCGCTGTCCCATCCCCGTACCCCGATCCTTCAGGTCTGACGGCCTGTCCCGTTCCGTGACGCTGAAGTCTTCGCTCAGCCCCGGGACACTCAGGTGTCAGACGTTGCAGGTAGCGCGTTCGCAAGCAGAACTTCGTGTCAGCTTAGCTAGCGGGTGATGCGCTCAGATGACGAAACCCGTTCAGCTGCCATTACCAACGGGGCTGGTTGGTGCGGTGCCGCTGTGGATCTGCGGGCCTGACGAATGGGGCGGGTACGGGGGCCGTGGTGGGGTTCGTCGTGGGGCGGGTCTGCTGTGCGGGTGTCCTTTCTCCGGCCGGGGTCTGGGTCGGGCGAGGTTTGCGAGCGCGGTCAGGACGGGGTGCGGTCGCTCGCCGGCTGCGCTGGTCTGCACCGGCCGTAGTGGTGGTGCTTGCGCTGTCGGTGGGGGTGGTGAGGTGGCCACGTTCACGCAGGGTCCGGTGAAGTTGTGCAGTGTGAGCGGTGTGCAGGAGTGCGGTGTCGAGTTCTCCGATGGCGGTGTTCTGGGGGTCGGGGCCGATGTGCAGGGTGCCGAGTTGGGCGACGACTCCGGTGGCGACGTAGCGGCGCTCGGCTTCGGGAAGCGCGCGGTAGATCTCGGCTGCGGTCAGGCGGCCGCTGTGCGGATCAAGAGCGCCGGAACGGGGTTTCCTGGTGCCGCTTTCGGCGGGTGGTGTCTGGGTGTTGTGGTGTGCGATCTGGTGGGCGGTGAGGGCTGCGTGGGCGGCTTGCCAGTAGGCGTGGTGGTGCGGGTGCGTGGTCTCCAGGTAGGGGCCCAGGGGCCGGGCGAGGTCGTCGTCGGGGATCTGGTGCTGGTCGCGGAAGGCGGCCACGACGGCGACCTGGTTGAGCCAGGTGCTGCGCTGGATGAGGTCGTCGGGTGGTGTTCCGAGGGTGGTGAGCCATTCGGGATGGGCGCTGAGGGTGTGCTCGGCGAGCTGGTGGAACCGGGCGCGGATCTGTTCGGCGGCCTCGTGAATGTAGGGATCGCTTGTGCGTGCTGTGGGTGTCCAGGGTGGTAGGCGGGGCTTGGCGGGAGTGAGCTGGGTGTGGGTGGTGTCGTAGCGGCGCACGTGGGTGATCAGGTCTTGCAGGGTTGCCGAGCGGCCGTTGGTCGGGGTGCTGGTGGGCAGGATCTGGGTGATGTCGGTGCCCTGGACTTCCTGAGCTTTGAGGAGCCAGGCCAGGCTCGTCCAGGCCTCGCCAGCATCGTGGGTCTGCTGGGGTTGGGCTGTGCCCGTGACTGGTCGGATGTCGGTGCTTCCGGCAGGTGCCGGGGACGGTGCGGGGTGGTTGCGGGTGTAGTCGATCAGACGCCAGGTCAGGACGCTGCTGATGCTCCGGGCGTTGGTGAGTTCACGGCGACTGGCGACCTGGCGTAGGAGCTCGGCGGGGTTGTGCCCGGCGTCGTCGAGACGCCGCAGGGTGTTCTGCAGGGCGGGCCAGGCGGTCTCGGTGGTGGCCTTCTGAGCCAGGCGGGAACCGATGACAGGGCCGAGCAGTCCGCTGTAGACGGTGCGGCTGGCCACCGGCTCGGGGCGCTGGATAGGCGCGAAAGTGCCAGCTTCGGTGGGGTGGTTGAGTGCGTGGGCGGGGTCGGGGCGGGTTCCGGTGATGGCGGCGATGAGGTGTGCGTATCGGGTGCTGTCGTCGGGGGTGGGCTGGGCGATCGGGGCGGGCGCGTAGTGCCGGGTGGTGAGGGTGGCGATCCGGTCAGCCAGGACCTGCGCGCGGGTGGGGCCGGCCGGGGCCAGGCAAGCAGGTACATGCTGGTCCTTGCCGCCGAGGGTGGGGCTGGGGACGGTCGGGACGTCGTTCCACAGGTCCTCGGTGGTGATGGTTTTCAGGACGTGGCGGGGGTCCCATCCGTCGCGGGTGGCGGTGTGCAGGGCGCGGGCGATGTCGGGCCAGGCCGGGTCGTTCAGGAGCGTTGTCGCGGCTGGCTGGTCGAGGATCTGGGTGAGGATGCGGCGGTGTTCGGCGGCGTTGGCGCGTTCGACGGCGTGGACGTAGCGCGGCATCAACGTGGCGAGCGATTCGCTGTCGGCGAGGGCATCGCGGATGGTCTGGGTGGCGGAGCGTTCGGCGCCTTCGGCGTTCAGGACGGTGTGGAGGACTTCGAGGGCGGCGCGGGCGTTGGGGTCGTGGGCGGCGGCGTCGGTGCGGGCGTCTTCGTCCACCGGGAGGAGGTGGTGGGTGGCGACGTAGAGGTGGCTTTCGGTGGTGGCGCGGGTGAGTGCGACGTACAGGTGCTCGCGCAGCATCCCGGCCCCGATCAGGGTGTGCGCGGTGTCGACGGTGGAGCCCTGGGTGCGGTGCACCGTACTGGCGTAGAGGAGCTCGACGTGCTCGCTCACGTAGGCCGCGGGCAGTCGAAGCTGTCCGCCGTGCTCGAGGTGGCGGACCTGGAGCGAGCCGTCATCGTGGCGGTGAAGAACGTGCCAGGTGTCGCCGTTGCGAACGAAGTCCCGGCCCTGATTCAAGCTCAGTCGGCGCTGGTTGTGGCGGGTGACGATCCAGTCCCCGGTGCCGGCGGTGTTCCCGTCGTGCAGGGTGACGCCGTCTGGTTCGACGTGGCCGGCGGTGACGCGGTCGGCGCGGGCTCGGGCGGCGAGGGTGGTGACGTCGGCGTTGTTCGCCGCGGTCATCACGGAGATCTTCCCGGCCTGCACATCGGCCCACCATCCGGCGTAGGTGGCGTCGGTCATGGCCTGGATCGAGCCGCCCTTGATCCGCTCATGCTGCTCGTAGAAGCCCAGTCCGGCGGTGTCGCCGGTGCGGAGCTGGAGGGTGGCGTCGGCTTCGGCGGGGTTGCGGAAGCGGTGCAGCGTGGACAGTTCGACGGCTCCGGCATCGGAGGCGATGAGCCTGAGGGCGCCGCCGGATTCGACGGCGGACAGCTGCCGGTAGTCACCGATCAGCCGCACGCTCGCGCCGTGATGGGCGGCGATCTCGGTGATCCGGTCCAGTGCGAAAGTTCCTGCCATTCCGGCCTCGTCGATGAGGATCACGTCCCCGGTGCGGACGGCGAGTCGGCGGATGTTCTCGGGCAGGTTCTCGGTGCGACCTGCCGCGAGTTCGGCGCTGTGGGGGCCGTTCAGGTGTTCGTGGAGAAACTTGGCGAGGTTTTCGGCTGGGGTGTTCAGGTCGTCGCCGAGCACGGCCGCGGCGGCGGCTGAGGGGGCGAGTGGGATGAGGCGGCGTTGCTGGGCGGTGAGGGTGTGCTGGTAGGCGATCATGGCGGTGGTCTTGCCGGTTCCGGCGGCTCCGATCCCGACCACGAGCATCCGCTGATCGCTCGCGAACGCCGCGACCAGGGCCCGCTGCCCAGCATCCAGACTCCGTCCGGAAACGGCTTCGAACCCGTCGAGCGTCGCGTTCACCCACTCCACGGACGGCACGGGACGCGGCCCGGTACCGAGAGCAGCCTGGGCGGGGATGCTCGGGCCTGTCTTGGCGGCGTTGAGCAAGCGCTGTTCGGCGTCCAGGAGGGCCTGGCTGGTGTAGCGGCCGGCGGCGTGCTGCACGAACACCGACGTTCCGTCCGAGCGCTGAAGGCTGGCCGGTTCGGCCAGCAGCGCGGGCGCTTCGACGTTGATGCTCTGCGCCGGAGACGTAGCGGCCGCGACCACGGCGCTCACCGCAGTTTGGTGGTCGGCCAGGCTCCTGACCACGACAGTAGTCGGTTCAGTTCCGTCTTCCTGGGCGGTGATTCCGGTGATCGGCTGGTGCTGTGCGGCGGCGACCTTGACGACCCGTTCGGCTTCGGCGCGCAGGTTCCAGACGGTCCAGGTGGAGCGCTTCTCGCCCACGTTCGCCACGACCCGTGCGGCCAGCTCATGGACCGAAATCGCCTGCACCGCCGGCTTGGCGGGGATCGCGGTGTTGGGGTTGGGGACGGCGGCCATGAGTTGCTGGATGGCGTGGGAGCCGTGGCGGGTGAGGGCCTGCTGCGTCCAGGTGGTGCGCATCGCGGACAGGGAGCGGGGTGCCTTCTTTCCTTGCCTGGTGTCGAGGTTGGCCTGTCGTGCGAGCTTGTGTGCGACGGCGGCTGAGGGGTCGTGTCCGTGCTGGTGCCGGTAGGCGCTGGTGAGTTCTTCGTAGCGAGCGGTGAGCGCGCTGCGGCGGCGGGAGAAGTCCTTGATCAGGGCGGGGCTGATCCCGGCGATCTCGTAGACGGGTTGCTTGCCGCGGCCCATGTTCTTGGCCTCGAACCGGACGCCGGTCCGGGCGGTGACGGCGATCTGGAACGCGGTGTTGTAGTGCTCGGACGCCGCAACGGTGAGTCGGTACAGGGCGCGGCCGTCGAGGGTTCGCCAGATTCCGTCGATGCCCTGGACCTTGTTCGAAAGAGCGACGTGGGTGTGGGGGTTGGGGTCGCCGTCGCGGGAGTCCCAGTGATCGAAGGAGACGCCGACCAGGCCGCGGGTTTCGATCTGGGCGATGCCGTTGGTGCCGGTCCGGGTGAACGCGGCATGCTGCTCCAGCATGGCCAGGGTCGCGTCTTTGGCTTCGTGATGGGCAGCAATGACCGCGTCCTGAACCCACTTACGTTCGTCCAGGGCCCAGAGCAGCGCGGCGGATTTCACGGGGGCGAAGACGAGGTCGTAGCCGGCGACGGAGCCGTGCTGGCGGCGGGCTTCCTCGGCCCTGATCCGCTTTTCCTCGGCCGGGGTCGGGATGCGGCCGGTCTCGTCGATGATCTGGGCCAAGCGCTCACCGACGCGTTCGGCGAACGGCGGCAGCGCCTTGTACGCGGCGAACGGGCGCCCAAGCGTGACCGACCGTAGGGCGTCGGAGTTGACCTTCTCAATCTCGGCTGGGCTCATCCCAGCGGTGATGTGGGCTCGTTGGTAGGCGGCGATTCTCGCGTCGGCCTCGGGGTGCAGTCCCAGCCCGAACAGGGCCTTCATGTGCTCGGCTTCCACCACCCGGACGCTGTGCCCTTCGCGGGGGTTGAGGCCGAGCAGATGGCGCCCTCGCCCGATCCAGATACCGGGCGGGTTGCCCTCGGCGGTGTAGTAGGCGCTGGGGTCCTGGCCAGGCTGAGGATTGGCCTGAGGGTTGGCGGGCGTGGCGTTCGGGAGGATGGCGATGTCGCGCATCAGGTACTGGTAGCCGTCCCCGGCGGTCAGTTTCGCGATCGTCATCACCACGCCAACCACCCCCGCCTCTGCGCCTTGAGAGAGCGAGGAGTGAACGGGCCTGCCGTGCGGCCGGCTCCACCACCACGCGCATCGTGGAGCTGAATCGAGGATCGTTTCTGGTCTGGTCGTGTGGGCTGGTGGTGGGCCGCGCGCACAGCGGTCAGGCCCCCGGCCTGACCGTTAAGGACTGAGAGTGGGAGCCGCCGAGGCTCACGGGTCAAGAGCGGCCCGAAGGGTCGTCCCGCCAGGGACCGAAGGCTCTTGAGGCGTGAGAAGCGGCCCCCACAAGCTGCGCGGCCCACCACCAGACCACCCACCAAAACCTGCACCACACAGGTCGTTCGAGCAGACCGCACACGGTGACGGACGCCGCCGGACGCAACTGAACCCCAACGGTCCACCGCGTTCCCTGGCGTCACGAAATGGCCTCTCTGTCAATGTCTTTGATGGGTCTAGGTTCTCGGGTCGGGACTGCTCATGCAAGAGGTGTCGGAGGTTTTCCTGCTCTGACTGGAAGGTGATTGGCTGGAAGGTGGGCTGGCATCGATCGCCGGATGGCGATCGTGTCGCCGGCCTGGCTGGCGGCTGAGTCATGTGCGGTGCAGGTCGAGAAGTGCTGCACCTCGCGCGCTCTGGTCTGGGCGTCGTTGCGGATGGGGCGAAGTCGTGTGATCGGGGACGTGATTTCCTGGCGAGTGCCTGTGGCGTGGATGGTGCTGGGCATGACGACATCGCAGAAAGCGCAGACCGGTTCGGGAACGCAGCCGAACACGCAGGCACAGGGCGAGCAGAAAACGACCGAGCAGAAGCAGGCCGGGCAGAGCGCGTCGGCGGCCTCGGCGCCCGAGACGAACGGTCGCAAGGGTGGGCGCCGGGGAACGGTGAAGATGGCGGCGCTGCGCAAGGCGCGGGCAGTGAAGATGGCCCGGGACACCCGCGTCATGGAACGCGAAGCCTCCGTGGAGGCAGCGCTCACGGGCTTCTACCAGGCGCAGGGGGAGAGTGAGGAGATCATGCGGGCAGCGACCGAACGCGCGCAGCAGATCGTGGCGCAGGCGCAGGAACGTTGCGCGGCGCCGCGCCACGACATGGAACTGGCGGTTGCGCGGCTGCACGAGCTCGGCGAAACGGCCGTCAGTCTGCGGGAGCTGACGGGCTTGGGCGCGGTGGCGTTGCGCGAGATCCTGGAGGCCCACACTGACGGGCGGCGCCTGAGCGGTCCCCGCCGCCATCGCCGTCTTACTGCATCGTCCAGCCAGCAGACGGCCTGCCCCACCGCCCCCGACTCATCGGACTTCGCGGCCTCTGCGGATTCACTGCGCTCATCGGGAAACACTGGGTCCGAGCCAACGACGGCATGACGACCACCAACGCGCAGCGGCCGAAGAATGTGTTTCGTAGCGCGTTGATCGACCAGGACGGCACCTGAAGCAGTAACCCGTGATCGACAAAACGGTGAGTGCCCGGACCCCCTGGGGTCCGGGCACTCACGTACGTTCAGCCCGTGTCGAGATCGTGTTCAGGCCCAGTCGGGTTTGGTCTGTAGGCACCAGGGGCAGTCAATGTTCCAGTCGCTGCGCTGGTTCAGGGCCAGGGATCGGGAGGTGGGTGAGGTGAAGACGGGCAGCTGGTACTCCATGCACCGCACGCCGTACCCGGTGCTGCCGTGGTGGGTTTTGGTCGCATCGACCGGCAGGACGGGGGTGAGAGTGTCGGTGCTCTCCTGGAAGACCAGGCCGGCTGCTTCCCGGGGCCACCGATCCCAGGACCGGGACGTGATTTCCCGGGTCGTGGACAGGCGCTGGAACCCTTCGGCCAGGTCGGGCCGGGCGGTCATCAGGGAGGCGATGGTGGGGTAGGCCTTGATGTTGCGCCGGGTTTCGGTGGCGAGCTCGGCCGGGGTGACGGTCGCGGGGTCCAGGATGAGGGTGACGCGGGACTGGGTGAGCCAGGCGGTGATGTAGACGTAGCCGTGGGAGGCCCGCGAGTCCGCGTGCACGCCGAGCTGCTCATCGAGGTACAGGATGACGTCGCGGGACTCGGCCGGGCTGAGGCTGCCGTCGGTCAGCAGATGGCTCACGTTCTGGCGCATCGTGTCGATCGGGTACCGCCAGTTGATCAGGTTGGTCAGGGCGGCGCTGTAGGGGCTCTCGTCGCAGCCGTAGCGGTCCGGGGGCAGGTCGACGTATCCGGTGCGGTCGACGTTGAGGCGGGCGCCCCAGATGGACAGGGCGTTATCGGGGGCGACGTTCTTGAGCGCGAACCGCGCGGTGACCGGCATGAGGATGCGTGCTCCTGGAAGTGATGCGGGCGCGGGGGCCAGGGTAGATGTGGGCGGAGTGCGCCCGGGTCGACCCCCGTTGAGGGGCCGACCCGGGCACTGCGGGGTGGGTCAGGCGGGCTGGGGGATGCCGGTGGAGTAGCCGCCGTCGGCGGGCACCTCGCTCAGGACTGGGCGCTGCTGGGACTGCTGGTCGGTGGGGCGGGGTTCGCGCAGGCTGGTGGCGGGGTGCCAGCGCATGGAGACCGAGATGTTCTGGGCGGTCGCGCGCAGGGACGTGTAGTTGTTGCGGGACTCGGCGCGTAGGTCGTCGCCGATCTCGGCGATGATGGTGTCGCCCTTGTTGAGTTCGGCGGCGCGTTCGGCGAGCTGGCGCCAGCAGGTGAGGTCGATGGCGACGGTGCGTCCGTCGACCCACTGGCCGGCGTTGTTGCGGTAGCGGCCGTTGTACATGAGGCGCAGGTTGCAGACCGCGACACCGGAGTCGGTGAAGCGGAGCTCGGGGGCCTGGGCGATGTTTCCCTCGATGACGAAGTTGAACAGCATGATCGGTGTCTCCCGGGTGCTCGCGCGCGGTGCGCTGGTGGGTGCGGCACCTTCTCGGGGCGCGTGGTGCGCTCCGGGTGGTGGTGCCGCGGTGGCGAGTGCCGGGTGGGACTGCCCGAGGGCGTGCGCGTCAAGGGGGAAAGACCGGGCATCCTGGCTCGACATTGAGGGCGTAGCGCAGCGGAGCCGTCGGCCAGAATGTTCGGGCGGCCCTTGCGCGGTCACGTCCGTGGGGTGGTCCATGACTTGGTGCTGACACCGAGAGCAACACCCGCCAGGAACACCTGATGTCCGCTAGAGGGCCGTCAGCCACGGACGCTGGCGTCGGCTCGCAACCCGGACGGCAAGCAGTTGTACGATTCCCGGAGTGGGTAGAGCCGGGGCCGTCGGGCGTACCTGTCACAACCAGCCTTCGCACGCACCACGTCACCGATATCGGAGCGGCTAGCGAGGTCAGGCGCCGTGGGAGCGGTCACCCGGCTTGAGTTTTATGGAGGTTCTGGCGATCGTCGTGGTGGGACGATCAGCGAATGGAAATCCCGGCGACCCAATTCAACGTCGCAGTGTTTCTGGTGATGGTCCTGCCTGGGGTCGTTCACGCCGCGGTCCGTACCAGGTACGCCGGACTTCGCGGCCACGATCGCGACATGTCCAGCCGCATCTTGCAGGCGCTGCTGGTTAGCACGCTGCTGGACGCCTTCTATCTCGTCGTCTACCTGCTCGTGCGCGGCGAGCGCGCCAACGCGATGCTTGTTAACCCACGCGCCTGGGCTCCGCAGCACCTGCGAGAGATCGCCTGGGGGCTACTGATCCTGGGCATCGTCCTGCCTGCGGCTCTGGCCTTCATCGCATACGGGCCGCTCACCTGGGTCCCGGTCTCCACGAGACGGGGGCTGCGCTGGCTTAGGCTGCCGGGCAAGCGCCGCAGCGCGTACAGCCCTACCCCGACTGCCTGGGACTTCGCCGCACCGCGCAGAGGCGGGTGCTGGGTACGCATCCGAATCAGTGAATCAACGTGGGTCGGGGGCTGGATGGGCGCGAATTCTTACCTCAGCACCTACCCTGAGCCACGCGACATATTCATTGAGGATCAGCACCACGTCAACGAGCTGGGAGAGATCAAAGAACCGGTCGCCAACTCGGCCGGCGTCTGGGTCTCCCTTCCCGAGGGCGCCATCGTCGAGTGGATCAATCCGTGATCCGTCACAACGGAGAACCCATGTCTCAGGACAACACCTCACGCGGCACCGCAGGCAACGAGAACCGTGGCGCATCCCCGCAGCCCATGGTTCGGCCGTCATCGAGCGACGTCACCCACGGAGCGCAGCCCGTAGCAGCTGTCTCGAAGCCGGCCACTCCGCCTACGGGTGGCTCTGGCGTCACACCGCGAAAGGCCAGCAACAGCTGATCACGGGGTCGTGGTTGCTCGATCTACACCAGGACCGGCCCGCCGGGTCCTCGCCCGGGAACGCCTGGCATCCTGCCTGCCGTGTGGATCAACACGAAGACATCAGACCTTGCGGCCGTCCTAGAGCTGAGCAGTGACCGGGACTGGCTGGCATGGGTTGTCGACATCGCGCAGATCTTCGGAGCGTTGGCCAGCGCGGTAGCCATCGTTCTGGCTCTTCGCTCGATCAAGATCAGCCGTGATCAGTCAGCGGAGGCCGATCGCCGGTTGGTCCGCGAACGACGCATCGACTACGAGCTGGGCGTCTTGCGTGATGTGGCGCTGACCCTGACCCGGGGGTCGAACGTTGCGTTTGCAGGTGCCGAACTAGGCGTCCACGCCGCATGCCTCGGCCCGCGAGTCGTACCACTGGTGTGCGCGATGCCCAATCAGCCCTCAACTGCCGAAGCGGAAAGCCGAATTGCGGAGGCCCGAGCGCAAATGAAGGCCATGCTTTCCATGCAGCGCCCTTCCTCCGTGTGGGACCTGCTTCGCGATGAACTCCAGGGCGAAGTCCTCGACCAGATCACCCTGCGAGTCGAGCGCTCCGACCGCCTGGACGCTGGCGACCGAGCTGGATAGAGGTAGCGCGTACACCACGTGCTCGAACAAGGCACGGCGAGGACGAAACTGCCACCGTGAGGTTCTAGATGGGAGGATTCACCACAGGTGGTCACTCCGGCCCGGCGAAGTCAGTGACTGCCGCCTTGATCAGCGTCTGATCCGAGTGACCCATGACGGGCTTGGCTCAGCTGACAAGAGTGCGGATCCAGGTCACGAACGGAACGGCCTTCACAGGCAGCATCGCCATGGGAACTCCGGGGGCGACGACGGACACCGGGAAACCGCGTAGGTTCAGTTCTCCTGCCAAAGTATCGTCCAGCGAGGTGTCCAGACGCAGCACCTGCTCGCGAATGTTCTCGGGCAGGAGGGGCCAGGTAAGGGCCTCTTGCGTCCACTGGTTCATGTTGATGTTTTTCAGGAAGACCTCGGCTTCGTCGTGGATGCCTTGGTCGGTGACGCCCAGGCCGGCGGGGCCTTGAGCTTGGACGGCCGACTGCGGTGGTTCGCTAGCCGGATCAAGCTGCCAGGTAAGCATGGCTTCCCTGCCGTCGGGGTGCAGCAGGAGCCACCAGCGGTAGGCAGCCCGTTCGGGGTCGCTCGGTATCATGTGGTTCTTGGTTTCCCCCATGCTGGGACTATCGGATCCGATGGTCCCAGCCTTGATCGAGAGGTCAGGGCGTCGGCTGAGCGATGTACTCACCGGTTCTACCGGGACATCGCGGCTCCCTGCACTGGTAGGGCGCACCGCTGTTCTCCCAGCGACTACCTGCGATGTGGCGTTCCTCCTTCACCACGTTGGCGCTACCGCAGATCGGGCACGGTTCCTCGGCGGGAACACTTCTGTAAACAGTCATGGTCCTGATTTACACGGAGGATGCGGTTAAGGTCCTGGGGCCACTTCCTGGGCGGACGACGAGTCAGCCTGCTCTGTCTCATCAGGCTGGCTCCGGAGCGGCATCGCTATCGGCGGTGGGGGCCCGGTGATCGGTGATCTTGAGGAAGGGCAGCTTGTCCAGCCAGTCCCCGCCGACCACCGAGGGCACGGAGACGGTCTTCTTGTTGACCTTGCGGACCACGTGCCAGTACCCGGAGGCGAAGACGAAGTCGCCGACGTTTACGTTGTGCGGCCCGAACACCGTGAGCTTGCCCTCGGCTTCCAGCGCGGCCAGGACCGCCTGGTCCAGGTCAACGGCTTCCTGGAGACGATCGCGTTCGGCGATGCTGCGTTGCAGGTAGCTCTGGCTCATCACGGTCAGGCCGGTGCGCTGTTCCTCCGGCAGGGCCTGTTCTTTCACAGCGAGGTCGTGGCGGGTCAGGCGACGCTGGATGAGGCGGATCTCGGCCTGGTGGCGTTCGACGCGCATGCCGATGGTCACCGGGCTCTCGCCCTGCTCCTGGACCCGGCGGATCCCCTGAGCCAGCTGCGCGCGCGCCCGCGCCTCGCGGCGGTCTTCGAGGCTGCGCTCGTCCAGGCGATCCCGGCGTTCCAGGTCCCGCCGGTGGCGGCCCTCGCTGTGGTGCCCGATCAGGATGGGCTGGCCCATTGGGTAGCCGTAACTGATCCGGTCACTGGCCGCGTCGTCGGCGTCGGCGCGGGCGGTGGCTTTGGCCGCGGCGTGTTCGTGGCGTTCGGCCTTGATGTCCAGGCGCTCCTCACGGCCCTGACGGCGTTCCGCCTCGCTCAGAGTCGCGCCGGAGTCCTCGACCTCCACGGTGACGCCCTTGTCCTTCGCGGTGCGCAGGAACTCATCGATGCGTGACTGGCGGGTCCAGGGCTTCAGCGAGCGCGGCAGAACGTACCCGCTCGCGGTGCGCGACCACACCCACGGACGCGGCAGCAGAACCGCAATCAGCGGGTCGCCTTTGGTGGTGCCAGTCACGGCGACCCAGTCGCCGTCGATGTCCAGGAACCATGGGTGTGGCTCTGAGGGCTCGTGCGGCGTGCTGGTGGTCTGGGGATCTTCGGCAGCCAGGGGTGTGTGCGAGGACGTTGGGGTCGGCGGGGGGTTGGCCGTGCTGGCCGAGGCGACGGCCTCGGTAGTCGCGGTGGTGGGGGTGTGAGGGTCGGGCACGTGAACTCCCTGGGCGCTGATGAAGAACCGGCCACGCGCGCAGCGGCTAGTGCTGCTGCGCCGGCCGGAGCTGGCTGAGGCGCCACGGGCCTTGCCAGGCCACCGGCCGGTCAAGAACGCCCAGCGCAGGCATCGACGAGGGCCTGCAGATGATGGTCTGCCGATGCCCGCGGGCGGTTCTTGACCGGCCTGGCCGCGAGGCCAGCCTCACCGGCCAGCCCCGGGCGTCAGCAGGACCGACGTTCCACGGAGGTGGGCTCTCGCCCGCGCGAGGTTTCAGGTGCCGCGCGGGCCTGCCGGTCCGGGGCGCAGCAGCTTGGTGCGCACGTGAGGCCGAGGGGGGATCGCTACGATTCGTCCGGAGCCAGCAGGGGGCCTGGCCACCGGGGCAGCGAGGGGACCTGGATGAGCCCGAAGAAGCGGCCACGCAAGAACGACCGTGCACACAGCACACGGCGCCGGGCCAAGGCAGAGCGTCCTGGAGCCGTGGGCCGCTTCAATCGTGAGCGGATGCCGTCCTACAAGGTCAGTCCGCTGCTGGAGGCCCTGCACCTGGTGCCGGGACCGCTAGTCCCGATCTATGCGGTCCCGGCTGCATGGCATCAGCGCGCCAGCCGATCGCAGCTCGGGACCTGCGTCATCGTCTGCCACCAGATCGCCGGGGCGCTGGGGCATCTCGGGATCGCAGCGCATCCCGTTGCGGCGACCGCTACGGTCTACCAACGCGTGGCCAATGGGCCCCTTCAGGGCTGGAAGGCCACCGACACCGGCTCAGGAGACCAGGCGCCGGTGGTGACGGACCAGGGCACGACCGACGGGCACATGGTGATCCACGTGCCCGAGCCCGGGCTCGTCATCGACGCCACTATCGTGCAGAACCTCACAATCCTGGAAGCGGCCTACCACAATGTCGGCTACTCGGTGCCGACCGTGGAACTCATCCCGCCCGGCCCTGCCCCGGTCGAACCGGTCGAGTTCGTCTACGACGAGTCCCTGCGGGTCACGTGGCACCTGCAGGCGCAGTGGACCGGCACGATGAACCGGCTGCTAGATGACGAGGAACTGAAGCGCCTCGCTCAGCACGGCGCGACGAGCCTGGCTCGTGACGCGCTGAACGAGATGAACGGCTTGCTGCAGGACGAGCCTAGGCTCGACGTGCTCGGGCATCACCGACAGGTGGACGCCCTACTGCTCGGCAACACTGCGTTGCCTGCATGCGACTGAACCACGGCCGTCTCGGGAGACGCTGAACGATGGCCTCGCAAAACGATGTGTAGCGGTCAGAAGATCTCTTCGCAGCGGTTTCCGGCATGATGACGAGGCCGCAGCTTGCAAAGAGTTGACGGCAGGTAAGCGTAAGCAAATGCTGGGAGCTGGAGATGCAGGTTCGGCGTGTGGTGCTGACTCGGTTTCGCGGAGTCCGCGAGGGAACCGTCACCCTGGACGGGAACGCTCTGCTCGTGGGTTCCATCAGCGTGGGGAAATCCACGGTTTGCGAGGCACTGGAGCTCGTTCTCGGCCCGGAGCGGATGTTTCGCCGGCCGGTGATCGATGAGTACGACTTCTACGCAGCTCACTACCAGGACGGAGACAAGGGACCGATCGAGATACGTATCGACGTGGTGCTGACCGGCCTTGCCCCGGACGCATTGCGACGCTTTCGCAGCCATCTTCGCCGATGGTCGGTCGAGAAGAACGACTTTGTTGAAGGGCCAGCAGAAGGCAATCAGCCAGGTGGCGAGGGAGAATGGTGCCTGCCCGTGGCGTTCATCGGCCGATTCAATGCGGCCGAAGACGACTTCGAGGGGGGAACGTTCTTCACGCACCCCACACCGGTCGCCGACGACCTCACTGATGAGTACTCGGGACTCGGATCGGGGCTCAAGTCCTTCACCCGCGAAGACAAGCGTATGGTCGGCTTCCTGTATCTGCGGACAAACCGAACGGGCAACAGAGCTTTAAGCTTTCAGCGTGGTTCTCTGCTGGACACCGTGGTCCGGCTTGAGTCGGAGTCCCATGGGCAGCTGTGGGAGAAGGCACTGCAGGAACTGGCCGAAGTGGTCCTGATCGGCGATGATTCGCCGTTCCTGAAGGTTCAGACCGAAGTCCGTTCTCGTGTCGAGCGTTTCCTCAGCCTGACCGATGACCCGAGCGCGGTCGATGTTCGGGTATCGGACTTGACCCGCGAGCACCTGCGTGAGGTCCTTCGGCTGTTCCTGGCCCCCTTGCCGGGCGCCCACGGGGTACCGTTCAACCGGCTCAGTACCGGCTCGCTGAACCTGCTGGTCTTCGCCCTCTTGACGTATATCGCCGAGCTCAGAGGCGATGAATCGGTCATCTTCGCCATGGAAGAACCTGAGATCGCACTGCCCCCGCACGCGCAGCGGCGCCTGGTCGACTTCGTCGTCCAGCGCATGGGTCAAGTCATCATCACGTCTCACTCTCCTTACATCATCGAAAAATTCGACCCAGAACACATCGTCGTCTTCAGCCGCGACAACACCGGCGTCCTGAAAAGCAACACGGTCGCGCTACCCGCAGACTTCAAGATCAAACGTTTCCGGGACAACCGGCGCCAATTCGCTGAGGCAGTCCTGGCGCGAGCAGTCCTCGTGGTAGAGGGAGCTACCGAGGCCGCGGTCCTGCATGCCATCTCCGACTTCCTCGACGCGGACCCGAGCATCCCTGACTACTTGCACCTCGACTTGGCAGGCATCACCATCTTCGATGCCGGCGGCGATACGGTCGTTCCCCTGTACGGGCCTGTCTTCGCGGCCATGGGCAAGCCGGTGTTCGGGATTCACGACACCCCGACGAAGCCCTTTGAGGCATCCCTGCAGCAAAAGGCCAAACAATTCACCCGCTATCAGGTAATCCCCTACAAGGGAATCGAGGCTCTCCTGGTCGAGGAGACGCCGATCCACATCCAGCGGGCCTTCGCCGCCAGCGCGCGACTACGCGACGACTACCCGGGCGGTGATCCGCTTCCACCGGTTGCTAACGATGGAGATGTGCGCGACTACGTCCTGAATCTGCTGACGAAGCGAAAGGGAACCGCTGGCGGGTACGCGGCCCTCCTGCTCGCCGAATGTTCCAGGCTCGAACACCTTCCGCAGTCTCTGGTCACGTTCCTGATCGACGTCAACACAGACCTTCCGAACTCGGAAATACCTGCCGTACCGCCGACCAACGACGCGAGCTGACGTTCATGCTGACCCTCGATGAAAAGCGAAAAGAAATTCTCGACACTGCTGGGCATCTGCTCATCGAAGGCGGTCCGGGATGCGGTAAGACGACCATCGCTCTACTCAAGGCCAGCAAGGCCATCGCTCACCTGGAAGACGAGCAGTGCGTCCTGTTCCTCAGTTTCTCCCGAGCCGCAGTCCGGCAGATCTCGGACCGCATGCAGGGCCTGCTCACATCGACGGACCGCAACAGGCTGGAGGTACGAACCTTTCACTCGTTCTTCCTCGAACTTGTACGCGCGCATGGACCCTTGATGACAGGAACACCGTCATCGTTCATCGTCCCAGACCGCGAGCACCAGCTACGCGCCGACTTTGACGGCGACTGGAAACAGGAAACCAGGCGCCTCGCCCGAGTCCAAGGCCGCTACGTGTTCGATCGCCTAGCCGAGACCGCAGCCGCTGTCCTGGCCACGCACCGGGCCGTACGTGAAATCTACAGCGACACCTACCCCTTGATCATTGTCGACGAGTTCCAGGACACCAACAACGATCAGTGGGAAGCCGTGCGCGCCCTCAGCGAGACCTCCACCATCATCTGCCTGGCCGACGGCGATCAGCGCATCTACGACTTCATCGACGGAGTCGACGAAGCACGAATCGATCAAGCCGTCGAACATCTGAAACCCACCTCCTTCGACCTGTCCAAGGACAACCACCGCAGCCCGACCAGCGGGCTGCTGGACTACGCCAACGCCGTACTGCGCAACGACGCATCCGTACTACCGCCCAAGAACTTGATCACGTGGAACTATCGATGGCCGAACCAATGTGAGGCATTCGCGCACCTGGCCATTGACCGCTTGCAGAAGCACTTCGAACCCCAGCTTGGCCGGATGCCTACGATCGCGCTGCTAACCACGACCAACCAGTTCGCAGCCCAACTTTCCGAGTCTCTCGCGGACGAAAAAGCCCATCCGCAAGACCAAGGCAAGAGACTTCTTCCGATTGAACACGAGCTGAACTGGGATGCCAACCTTTCGGCTGCAGCCGGTTACGTGGTCGCTTCGATCCTCGAATGGCCAGACCAGCTGCGTGAGCACGCGATCGTTGCCACGTTGAACGCGATAGCAGACTTCTATCGCATCAAGCTTGCCGGTGGTACAGCTGGCGCCCGTGGCACCATTACCACAATCGAGAAGGCGGTCACGGCGTACCAGGCGGGCAAAACCGTCAAATCCAAGACCGCACAGATCATTGCCGGATCCTTCGACGCCGACCTCAACTTCAGCGGCGATCCCGTGCAGGACTGGCAGGTAGCCCGCAATCGCCTGCATGGCGCCAAGGAACTGGAAGAGATCTTCGGGAAGGCTCGTCTCTTGCGGCTTTTCAAGGCAACAGACGCGTTGGCCTGGGCCCTCATCGACCAGTGGAACGGGCGAGACGCTTACGGCGACGCTGTCGGGACGGTTCGCCACGTTCTGGCCAACGAAACCCTGGACGCCGCGCAGATGGAGTCCCTCCCGGTGACCTTAATGAACATGCACAAGTCCAAGGGCAAGGAGTTCGACGCGGTCATCATCGTCGAAGGGCAGTACTCAGCCCCGCTACTCAATCCCGCCTGGGATGCCAAGAAGGAGCAGGCCGCGAGACGTGTTCTCCGCGTGGCAATCACACGGGCCCGCCACGGAGTGATCCTGGTTCGCCCTGTCGGCTGCGCCCCGTTGACATCGCGCGCATGAGCAGCCCATCCAATGGGACTACTAGTGTACGGCGGCGCTCAGGCGCCCCACCAGGGCAGCGACTGCCACTGGCAGAGTCTTTCACAGTATGGGTACGAGTTCAGTCGTCGGTGCAGATCGAGAATGCCACTGCGTCGGTGAGATTGGACTCCAGTGACCCGTTCTGGCGCAGCAATTGGAGAACACGGCCACGGCTTCCACGACCAGGAAGTTTGGCTGCAGGGTGCTGGAGCCCAAGGCTCCAGTAACTCGGAGGACTGTACGTTCGACAGCCAGCTCACGGGATCCTGCAACTAGGCGGTCTGCTGCTCGCGGTAGAAGATCCGGCGGGCGATGGACTGCACTGCCCACCAGGCGAGGGAGTGAGTCTGTGACGGTGCTCCCGATGATGTTCGGGAGCACCGCCTCACCGTGCGGGTTACGGCTGCTGAAGTCGGCCGGCAGCTGGCCTGAGGATGTTCACTCGGATGTCCTCGGGGCTCAAGGCCACGTCCAATGCCTGCATGAGGAAGCGGGCAAGGGGGTAGCCCCCGTCGGCGTGCAAAGCACGGTTGAGCGCGGATCGGGCCAGGATGCTGTGGCCGTGCTGGTAGGCCGAGAACGCGGCCAGGGTTGCCACCGGCGCCACCCACCGCAGCGGGGCGTACGGCAGCAGCGTGCTCCAGGTCCAGGTCGTGTGGACCTCGTCCGAAAGCAGGACCATTTCATCGCGCACCGACACGTCCCTTAGCCCCTCCAGTACGCTCGCGGCCTCGCTGGCGGTCCACGCGAGCGGGCGCTCGCGGCGTCGTTCCAGCGCCCGTAGTACGTCCGTGCGGGCCTGCGCCGGAAACATGTCGGCCGGGAGGGCTTCGATGGCCGCGCTGACCTTGGCCAGGATGGTTGGTGGAAGTGGCCTGGTGGCGGCATCGATGTCTGCTCGGGATGCGGCTGGCACACCACGGGCGACTTTGAGTGCCAGAGCGGTCTGTGGTTCCTCACGCACGGCTGTTCCCGGCCCGGCCGGAGCGCTACCGGCCACGTCGTGCAGCCAGCACCGCCCGTTCGCCCCGGTGATCACCCACCCGAGCTCCAGTCCGGCTGGTGTCTTTTCGGCCAAGTGCATCAGGTGGGCGTGCAGGTCCTTCAGCACCTGATCGGTCACGGGCCCGGCGGGGTAGGCGACGACGTGCACCTGTTCGGCGCCGGCTTTGATCAGGGCGTGCTGGACCGAAAGCCAGACCAGGCGCTCGGACAGGGCACTAAGGTCTGTCCGCGCGGTCAGGACGTTGGCGCCTCGTTTGGTGGCCAGGAGCACCAGATCATCGCTTAGGTGCTCGATCCCGAGGATGAGCGGTAGTGCGTGCGTCATGGCCCCGGGGTCGCTCAGGCGGACAGTCGGAACCGGACCAGAGCGCCCGGGCGTGGATGATGTTGTTTGAGAGAAGTTGTCGGCGTTCATGGTTCAAAGTCCTGTCACTGCAATACGTCAACGGGTATAGGTGGAGGGTGGGCCCGCACCCCGAAGGGCGCGGGCCCACCCCGGGGTGATCAGTGGTTCGACGCGCCGACCAGCTCGTCCGTGACCTCATCAGCCTCGACAGACTCGAACTGGGCTGCCAGAGCATCGATGTCGTCAACGATGGGTGACACGAACTCGGATCCCGTCACCTCCGGGCCGTTCTCATCGAGTTGGTCCCCGTCGTGCGTCTCCAGTGCTACGGCTTCGTCGTCTGCGTTGGCCGTGGTGTCGGTCTCGGAGTCGTCGTCCTCGGCCGGCTCGTCGTCCTCGTCGTCCTCGTCGTCGTTGGTGTCTTCGTCGTCCTGGTCTTCGGCCGCGTCGTCGGCGATGGTCTGGGTGATCTCGGTGTGCAGTCGCTGCTCGGCCTCGGACAGTTCGTACCCGGCCGCGGTGAGCCGTTCCAGGTAGGCCACCCCGGCGGGTTCGTCGACGTCCCAGCGCTGCGCGATGATCGAGTCCAGGTTCGCTTCGGATGTGGTGAGCCAGCGGGCCACCACGATCCGCTGTAACCGGTCCATCCCCGCGCCCGTGGCGGCCTCGTCCAGGTTGGCGACCGTCGCGGGGATCCCGGCCAGGGTCAGGGCCAGGTCGCTGAAGTGGGTGTTGCTGATGCGGGCCTTCTCTGGCCGCCCGGCCACGAACCGCAACGCCTCGGGGAACAGTTTCTTGGATGCCCGGGCGGTGGCGTACTTCTCGTGCAGGAACCGCCGGCGCACCTGCGCTGCGTCGACCAGCGCCTCCTGGTACGCGACTCGCTCTCGCTCAGCGGCTTCCTTCGCCTCGCGTTCGGCGTCGGGCACGAACCGGGTGTACTGCGTTCGCGTGTACCCGGAGGCCTCGGGGTCCAGGCAGATGACGACGATGCGGGGTGTGTAGTCGGTGTTGATGAACGCTGCGAACCCCGGCTTGGCCTTGACCTCGTTCGGGTCCAGCGCGTTCCCGTCGGTGTCCAGGAGGGTGGAGGCTTCGGCTTCGCGGGAGGTGTAGGGCCAGTTCTTGGGGGTGTTGACGATTTTGACGCCGGCCAGGGTGAGTTGTGCCTTGAACTGGGCGACCATCTCACGGCGATCGCGTTTGCGGGTCTCTTCAGCCAGGGCGTGGGCGAAACCCCATGTGTTGTGGTCCTTCTTCAGGATCCGGCTCATCGCCTTCTCGTCGTCGGCGAAGGAGTTCAGCGCAGCGATCTGGGTCAGGTCCAGCGTCCCGGCCTCCACCGCCTGCGCGGCCTTCGGGCGCGCGGTCGCGGGCAGGTCATTCAGGGCCAGCCGGGACCGGACCCGCTCGGCGGGCAAGGCCAGGGTCGACTGGATCTGCTCGGGCGTGACGTCCAGCAGGGCGAGCTGACTGTAGTAGTCGGCCTCTTCCAGGACCGTGAGGCCTTTGCGGTTGAGGTTCTCGCCCAAGATCCGCAGGAGTTCGGTGGCCTCATCGGAGTTCTCGGCGATCAGGCACGGCACGGTCGCAAGCTCGAGGCGCAGGGCGGCCTCGCGGCGGGTGTGCCCGGCGATGACCCGCCACTTCTTCTCAGGTTCGGCGTCCTCGTCCGCCGTGTTCTCGGTCGTGGCGTCGGCGGGGACGACCAGGAGGGTCTGGAGGATGCCGAGGGCGCGGATGGAGGCCATCATCTCCTCGACCGCGGTCTCGGTGATGACGCGGTTGCGGTCGTTCGGGATGAGCTGGCGGGGTGAGATGTCGGCGAAAATACGCATGGTGCGTCTATTTCCTTCGGTGCGGTGAGGTCAGCCGGCGGGCCGCAGTCGCGGTGCCGGCTGTTCTGACCGAAGGCGGTTTCTGCCTCCCGATGGTGGTCCTGGCAACGGGTAACGAGCGCGGAAGATCTTGTGAGCCGTTCTTGCGAACCAAGATGTTCCGAGCACTCCCGTTGCCAGGACCTATGAACGGGAGGCAAGGCTTCAAGGGCAGAACCAGGTACCGCAACGGTCCAGAACAACCGTCAGCATCGCTGGAAAGTCAGTGCACGAAAGCGCGAGCCGACAGGGGCGACCTGCGTACGAACGGCTTTGAGGGCTTCGCAACGAAATGTCCGAGGGGATCGAATTGAACGGTTTTCAATTTTCCGCCCGGCGGCGCAACGCCGTAAGCGAACACCTCTGGCGCCCGGGGCGGCAAGCTGCCGGACTCCATCTTTCACGGCGTTGCGCCACCCGTCCGTGTCACGGTTCGGTCATGCTGATCTCATGGCCGCAATCGCTACGATTCTCCAGTGTCCTCCGGACGACATCACGTTCGCTCGGATCAGTCAGCTCGTTCAGGACAGCGTTTCGGAAAGTTTAGTCCTGGAGTTCAAGGAACAGTACACGAAAAGAGTCGTCGAGTCAGTGGCGGCCATGGCAAATTCTTACGGCGGGGTAATTCTTGTTGGAGTGACAGACGATCGCAAAATCGTGGGTGTCGACGAAAGAGAAAAAGTGAGGATAGCCGACGCCTGCTGGAAAAGCTTCGAGCCGGTATGGGTTCCCGAGATTATTGACGTCGCCACAGATTCAGGAAAGTATATCCAGGTCATTCGCGTCGATACCGCTACGTGCCCGCGCCCCCTTCTGAGGAACGGGGCTGCACATGTTCGAATTCCTGGAGCGAACGCGTATGCTGATCGCGCTCATCTCGCACGCCTTCTTCAAGAAGGCTCACAATCGCCAGTTAGCTCCAGGCGTCTGGAATCACTGACCGGTAGCGCGCCTGCAACGAGCGGCACCTACGATTTTGCACTGAGGACGGGCATGGTTATTCCTCTTGCTGATCCAGAAAGCTGGAGACCGCTCTCCGAGAGAAAAGTCGACGACCTCGCATCCTCCCTTGATGAATCATCGATCGCGCGGGCACTGGAGCAGTGGTGCGGCCATAATGGCGCCACCGTGTCGAGCTCTTTCCGACGCGCCGGCCTGAATCGCGCCCGGCGTGCGCAGTTGGAGTGGTCGATGCCGCCCGCATCGGGCTCACTGAAGGAGATTCGAGCGGTCGCCAGGGTCGTGCTTCCGCAGGAGTACGGTCAGCCGCTATCGGACCTAACCTTCACCCTCGATGTAATCGGGAGCAGCGATCTTGAATTTTATGATGAATCAAACAGCGAACCCGCAACAGGTAACTGGCTGAAGATTTCTTGGCTGCGAGAATTGCTCGACGGCGTTCTCGAAGGCATTACAAGTCCTACGGTGGTCGCGAGCCTGGCCAGCCTGGCCGGAGTAGTCCCTGAAGTAGTTCCTCAACCCAGAACACTCTCCTTGAAGAGCGACGGAAACATTGCCAATCTCTTGGACTTGTCCGGTCTTGTAAGAATATCTGATAACGACTTCTCGTCAGGCGCGGATCTCGTGGCAGACCCATCGACCAACTTCGAAATCACGGAGCAAAGGCATCAACAGGTGGACTACTGGATTACGCAAATTAGTGCCGATGCAGGGTTAATTGGAATGGAAGGCCGCCTGGAGCAGCTTCAGCGATCGCCGCAGAACGAATGATAGATACAGGAACAGGAACAGGCCCCGGCCACTGATCCGGCCTCGTCGGTATACTATTCGGCCAGTTCCGATATCCTACTCTGCCGTTACGGGCAGCAGCAACTGGGCTGAATTCTGGCCGAAAGCGTTCATACCGGCCAGCGGCGGAGGCGAACAGAGGTAGGGGGCGCGAGATCATGCAAATCAGACATTCAGCGAACGCTGTTTCCTGTTATTGCAAGGGTGTGAAGAGCACGTCGAAGGACTAGATGCGCATCCTCGGCTGGGCTCGCGTCAATTAGCGATCGCGCCCGCCCTGTGGCAATGTCTAGAGCTATCTGCCCAGCTCCGAAGCTGGTTCCAAAATGGCCCGCATAGACTAAGGCGCATAACTCAGCTGCCGCGGGGTTGTCCGTTCCGAGGGATCCGTTGACGACGTGGAGAAGGGCTGCGAGATCGTCAGAGGTTGCCGAGCCTACTGAAACTGGCTCATGGGATGGCTGCCATTTAACCGATCCCTGCAAGGCGAATTCTCTGCGGCGTGTTGATGGATCTGAGGTGAAGAACTCCATTGCGCGCTCAGATTGGTCTGTAATGTAGGGCATGGTAGGACCATCCCAGCCTAAGATCCACGGCATGCGACGGTTGACGTCAGCGGGGGTGTCCAAAATCCAGGCAGCAGCGCAGAAACACTGGACCGCGCGGAGCGCTGCCGCCACCGCCGCCGAGCCGAAATCATTCACCCGCAAGGCGACGACGAAAGGCGTCCAGCCTTCGTCGTTGATCAGCATCTCCTCGTAATCCGCAGCCAGTCCATCATCTTCTTCAGCGGCAACCCACTCCTGACTCCATGTCACGTCGTCCGTGAAGCGAAACATCCCGATCTCAGGACTTGTTTCAGCAACCAGAGAGTCGATTTTGGATTGAACGGACTTGCCCATATGGCCAGCCACGCAGTTCGTCCCGAGTTTCACTACGTCGTCCGTGCCGAATATTCCGCCGACGGGTACGGTCACGACCGATTTTTGAACCCCCCTCAAAATGGGCGGAGTCCAGTCTGGGTCGTTCCTAGCTCGATGCTCGGCCACCGCAACGAGAAGCGAACTTGCGGTCAGCTGATTGTGACCATCCTCGGATCTCTTGGGCCAGCGGGCGCACGCGTTACGTAACGCTGTCACTTCCTTGTTCGGGATTACCAGAATTCGATTCCGATCAACGGCTACCTTCAGATCCGAACGGTCCTCCCACTCGCCGTCCGTCCAAGGAAGATCAGGGGTCAGTCCGCTGCTGTTGTGTTCCTCTCGCGCTCCGCTGACGCAGGCCTTCCAAGCGGACAGTACCTCGGCCGGGCTAGTCGGCTCGATCATGTCTCAAGTCTAAACCGCGTCTCGGGAGGCTTGGCTAGTGCAGACTAGACCGATGACATGGACTACGCCGCTACCTGGCTATGCGGCACCTGCGGGCAGTGGAGCTCCCGATGCTGGGCCGTACGTGGATGCGCTTGCCCTTGAGTACCAGCGCCTTTTGAATGCAGGCGAATTCAACGTCGAGCGAAAAGCTCAGTCGTTCTTTGAACGTCACCCTTGTCTGCTGCCTGGCTCAAGCGGGAACAGCATGAGAACCGGGTTTTCTCCCTGGCCTAGTGCCGTCATCTCCCAACCCCCGCTCCCCGGTCTCAGGAAGCGCGTACCTGATTTCCTCTGGATCGCCACGGACAGCGCCCATCTCATGCCGGTTTTCATCGAAATCGAACGGGCGGACAAGCCGTGGTTCACGGCTGGCGAAGTACAGAGTCATGAGTTGACACAGTCTATTGATCAGATCGTCGAGTGGCGCTCCTGGTTCGACCAGCCGGGTAATCGTGAAATATTCCTGAGGGATTACCAGATCCCCACGCATATGGCCCAGCGCGCTTGGAAGCCCGAATACATACTTGTGCACGGCAGGTCGACCGAGTTCCACGGAAACCCATTCCTAGACCGCAAGCGGGCCCAAATCCAATCCGATATCAAGATGATGACATTTGATTCCATCAGTCCCAATAGGAACGCTACGGACTGGGGTGCCGTAAAGCTTCGGTCGCAAGGTCAGTATGAAGCGATCTCCGTGCCCGCAACCTTCTCAGTCATCGAAGGTGCGCCGTTTACGGACGTTGCTCGCCTGGACGACATTATCGACGAGTGCCCTGATATTTCCGCCGAGCGTAAGGAATCACTTCACGAGACACTGATCGATTTGCGCAAGCAGCGAGGTCCCGGCGTCCACGTTCGGGTTGCTCGTCGACGCTGACTGCGAATTGCCGCAGACAGGCGATTCTTATCGGGATGGAGGGAGCCTTCGTGCGGCTAGCCTCTGCTGCGGCAACCTACTCGCGCAGCAAGGAGCACGGGCGTCAGCCAAAGTGCCCTTGGACAGAGAGTAGCGCGAGGGCACTTCCTGACGAACGCTGACTCAATCCGAGATCCAGGTCAGCGAGTCCCACTGCGCAGGCGACGGTAGTGCTCGGCGACCTGCTGCGCCCACTCGCGGCCCGTGTACTCGTACTTGTAGGAACGCACGACGGTGGTTTCTGTGCCGCTCATGGCGTCGTCCTCGGTGAGGTAGAAGCCGACTCCGCCGGCCCAGCGGCCGAGGTCGTTGGTGTCTTCTTGCAGGCCCATGTACAGCGGGACGGGCCAGTCCTCGCCGGTCGCTCCTGGGAGCGGGATTATGATGGTCATGGTACCGCCGCCGGTGTGCTCGATGCGCGGTTGTAGCTCGCCGTTTGTGGCTTCGCGGATGTAGTCGAACATCTCCGCGTGGTCCCGTTCGATCGCGGTGATGACGTGCTCGCGGCACACGTCAGGCACGTCCCGGTCCGGGGGGAGGTTCCAGTCGCTGAGGAAGTCGTGACCGCCGATCCGGCACACGCCAGGGCGTGCCGGGATGGCCTTCGGGCGGGCGGACACCAGAATCCGGTGGACGTCATTGATATCAAGCAGGTCATGGGCCAGTCGGGTTTCCATTTCGGGGACAGCGGTTTCGTCCGGGACGAGCATGATCACGGACGTGTCGAACTTGATGTACTGCATGAGGAGAGCGCCCTTTCCGGCGTGCGGATTCTGACCGCAGGCGTCACCCGCCTCCTCCAGCCCGGCCGAGTCCAGGGCGAACCACCGCCGTTGGCCCAGCGGGCCGTTCTTGCCCGCTCCGGGGCCACAGACAAGGTCCCTGGCCGCGGCCCGGCTGAGGAGGCGAGCCTGAGCGGTCAGAATCGCGACGAAAGTGTCACTCCTGCAGAGGATTCTCACGTTATGGCGTGCCGCCGGGCACAGCGTGGATTCAGTTGGCTGCCAGGTGGGCGATCTCGTTGACCCGGTGGTGGAGCCAGGTTCGCAGTCCGCCGCCGCTGACTTGGCGGACGTCGTGACCGCTGTTGCTGGGGCTGTCGCCGGTGGGGACGCGGTAGTCGGTGATGCCGAGGGCGGCGGTGATGCGGATGACGTATTCGTGGAAGCTGTTGTCGGGGATGTATCCGCGTTCGGTGTCGGCTCGGTCCAGTCCGCGTTTGATCTTCCGGAGTACTTTGACGATGGATTCGGCCTGGTCGAGGCTGATCTGGTGCGGGTTGAAGTAGTGGCTGTAGCCCCAGACGGTGCCTTTCTCGAGGTCGACGTAGCCGGTGATCTGGAAATCCGCGTACTGACTGGCGGTTTGGCACCAGCCCCACGTGGGGGTCTGCCACCAGCCCTTGGAGTCCTGGTAGCCGATCTGCGCGATGATCTGATGGGTGGTGTCGTACAGGTGCTGCGACGTCACCAGCACCACCAGCGGGATGTCCGAACGGGTCATGACAGAAATACCTTTCACGCTTGAGGGTGGAGAGAAGGGTCCGGGGCCAGCCGTTTCTGGGTGGCCCCGGACCGACGGTGGTGTGTTCAGCGGTGGTCGTGGTGCTCGGCGTGTGCGCTCTCGGTCGGGATGTGTTCGGCGTGCCAGGCCGCTGGGTGTGCGCTGTCGAAGGCGTCGTGGGCGTGGTCGCGTTCTTCGCGGATCAGGGCGGAGTCGAAGCCGCAGGTCATGCAGGACCACACCGTCCGGGCCGTGACCAGGTCGTCGTTCAGGTCGAGGTGGGCTGTTCCGTAGTCGTCTTCGCCGACGGCTGCGTCCCAGCGCAGGTCGTTGAGGTAGGTCCACAGGTCGTCGTCGAGCCGGCCGATCAGGCTCGGCTCGCTGGTGGCGATCGACCTGTGTGAGCGGGTCTGGATGTCGGTGAGGTGGAAGCCCTGGCCGGGTTCGTCACCGGTGGTCAGGGTGATGCGGGTGGTGTCGGGGACGAATTGGCGGATCAGGGCGATGACGGTGTCGAGCAGTGGCTGGTCGGCGTGCACAGAGGGCTCCTCTTCGATGGGCGTGGACGGCGGGGTTTCGTCCTCGCCGGTGGCGGGTGGGTGTTCGTGTGCGGGAAGATCGAGGTGGTGCAGCCAGACCGCCCGGGCCAGTTGCCCGGCCAGGTCGTCGACGGGCAGCCGGCAGAAGGCCAGGGACTGCTCGTCGAGGGTGAGGGCGTACTGCGTGGGGTCGTAGCGCCGGCCTTCGTAGGAGGTCCACGCGGTGATCGCGACGTGGTGGCCGCCGATGGTGATGTCGGTGAACGTCGCGGCCGGGCAGACGCGCCGGTACCAGGGGTTTTCGCGGTGCACCAGCCGTGTGACCGGCTGGCGGAGAAGTCGTTCCAGATGGGCGGCGACCTCTCGTTCGAAATCGTGCGCCCCGCACTCGTGCAGCCCACGTTCACGCGGTGGCAGCACGGTGATGGAAGCGTCCGGTTCCGCAACCGGAACCGCAGTGACGAGAGCACCGGTGTCCAGGTGGATGCTCACGCTGAGAGTCCTTTCCGAGAGAGGGTTTCTGCTCGGCTGCTGCGCGGGCAGCCGACGGGGGCTGTGGAGAGGTTGGGCCCGGGGCTCCTCGATGGAGGTGCCCCGGGCCCGGGTTGTGTGGCGGGTTGTTCAGTTGGTGGCGGCGGCGAGCTGCATGGCCTGGACCGCGACGGATTCCATCTCGTAGGCGGTGTCAGCGTCGAGGGTCTGGGCGGTGGAGGTGATGGCGTGCATGACGCCCCCAGCACTGAGGTCTGCGCCGCGGATGAAGTGGGCCAGGATCGAGTCCTGCTGGGAGTCACTGAACTTGAACTTGCTCGCGACGACCTTGAGGGTCTTGTCGACGTCCTCGACCGGCTTGTCGGAGATCGCTTCGAGCTGACGGACCATCCTGGCCACGTACTCCGGGTCCAGGTATGCCCTCACGGCGTCGCGGGCCTGGGAGGTGATGAGTTCCAGTGATTTGGAGAGGGTTTCGGCGGACCAGGTGACGATGCCCTCGCCGCCGGCGTACCGGGCGCCCAGGTGCGTCTTGCGCAGCACAGACTGCTCCATCACCATCCCGTTGCGGCACACCCGCA
The DNA here is from genome assembly GCF_021129305.1 of Kineosporia babensis. Lineage (GTDB taxonomy): Bacteria > Actinomycetota > Actinomycetes > Actinomycetales > Kineosporiaceae > Kineosporia > Kineosporia babensis. The sequence continues at coordinate 84,376 of NZ_JAJOMB010000027.1, forward strand.
CGGTCAGCCGCGGCTCGATGCTGAAGGCACCTCCACCGGTTTCAGAGTTGCGCATCACGAACCCGCCCCACACCACCGGTAGTTCGCTTCCGGGTCGGGAGTCGAACGGGCTGCGGTAGTTCTTCAGGAGACTGGGGGCCATCGCCTGCACGCCGGGGGCGGTGACTCTGACGTACATGCGCTGCTCGGTCAGGTCGCATCCCTCCACGACCACCTGCTCACCGGACTGCTTGACCCCGTCCAGGGCTGCAACCAGGACGTCCAGGTGGTCGATCCGGGAGTAGGAGTCCGACAGGAACGCCCTTACCGTCCCGTCCACTCCGCCGCCGAGGGCCTCGTTGAGGCCGGCGATCCGGGCGTTGAACGGCGCGTCCGGGGCGTTGTTCGGGTTCGGGCGGGTGCGCAGGGCCCGGACGAGGAAGCGCTTGTCGGTGCACGAGAGCCAGCCGTTGACGTTGGCGTCGAAGAGGTCGGGGTGATCTTGGCCGAGGCGGCGCAGGTAGGCCTGGGGGATGGTGAGTTTCTCGGCGAGCTGGCCGGTCGCGGTGGAGTTGATGGCGTAGGTCCCGGCGGTCATGGTGACGCCGTCGGCGCCGAGCTGCGGGACGGTGTCGCGCAGGATGAGCTGGCCGCCGGAGGCGTGCAGGGCGCCGGATCCGGCGATGACGTCCAGGGCGCGGGTGGACTGGTCCTTGAGCAGGGTCGCCAGGTTCGCGAGAGCCATGTTGCGGGTGGGGTCCTCGAGTTCGGCCCGGACGATGGTGTTCGCGCTCATGATGGGGTGCCTCCCGGCAGGTGCTGTGCTCGGGGGCCAGCTGGTGGCTGGCCCTCCCCAGGGGGGTGGGGATGAGCAGGCACAGCGGGTGCGGCGAACAAGCCGAGGGTCAAGCCCGGCCCTGGCGCATCAGGCAAAGATCCCGCACGCGAGCGTCTTTGCCCCGTTCAGGGCCGTTCTTGCCCTGGGGCAAGGCAGACGCCGCGCGGTCGGGGGCTTGCGGCGGCCAGGGCTTGACGATCGGCGCGACGCACCCGAAGCTGCATGGCTCACCCACCCCGGGGGCGCCAGTTGCCGCGGCCTTGATGTCTCGCGACGAAGAGGACCGTTAACGGGGCGAGCCTGCATCCCGTCTGAGGCTGGATCGGTGTGAGACGGCGAACGCAACCGTCGGTGCCCTTCGAGGTTCAGCGCACGTTGACCAAGGTTGTCGGTGCTGCCCTTTACGGTGGGCACATGGCCAATCGCCCTGCCCTTGACGCTGACGGCTTGGAAGAAGTCCGCGCCCGGATCGACGACAAACAGTCTCTAACCGAGATTGCTGCCGCACTCGGGGTGTCGTACAAGACGGTGCAGAAGGCAGCCAAAACCTTGGGGTTGAAGCCCGCGACCAGGCCCCGACCCGTCCATGATCAGGCCAAGAGGCAGAGGGCGGTGGAGTTGTACCAGGCCGGTAAATCCTGCTCGAAAGTCTCACGGGAACTGGGAGTTTCCGAGCCCTGGGTCGTCGAGCAGGTGAAGAAGGCCGGGATCGCGTTGCGCTCGACCGCGAAGCTCGCTGACACCGCGTCTGACATCGTCGCCCGGTACCAGGCTGGAGAATCGACAGGAGAGCTGGTTGCAGATCTGGGCGTCTCAGATTCGGCCATCAGCAACCGGCTGAAGCATGCCGGCGTCAGCGTCCACCGGGCGGGCTGGAAGATTCGGCTTCATGACCTACGCGATGACGCCTTCGCCTTCAGCACAGGCCACGAAGGACAACCTGCCTGCATGGGAGGACGACGCTGCGTACTGGGCTGGGTTCCTGATGGCTGATGGAACCATCAGCACAACGAATCGGATCACTCTTTCCCTTGCCGCGAAAGACGAGGGGCACATTGCGGCCTGGCTTGAGTTTCTCGGCTGCCTACAAGTAAAAATCCGGATCGAGTCCGTCAGATTTTCTAATGATGCGCCGGAGAAGATGAAAGCGAGAGCGCAGGTCAGTAGCCGGCAGTTAGCTGAAGATCTTGCTCGGCATGGCATAGTCCATCGCAAGTCAAGTGCGGGCCTGCCCGCCAGTGCTTCTCTGGCTGAGAACGCAGCCTTTTGGCGGGGAATGATCGACGGCGATGGCACCCTTGGGCTTCCCAAGGGAAAACATGGTCCGATCCTGATGCTCGTCGGCTCACTCGCCGTCATGGAACAGTTCGCCGACTTCCTCCATCATGTGATCGGCGGCAAGAAACCCAACGTTTTGGCAGTTCATGGCACGTCGGTCATTGTCCAGGTCAGGGTCAATGGCGTGCGAACCCGTGAGGCAATTCACGTTCTCTGGGATGGTGTTTTCGATGCGCGCCAGTCACCTGCACTGGATAGAAAGAGCCAGCGAGCCAGCGAGGCAATGACGTGGAGGACTCGGACCGAGATCGAGCAGGCGATGGGTAACGAAGGTGCACGGTCCGTAGGACGATGAGCAGGTCAGCAGACCCATTCCTGCTCCAGCGGCCGGCCGGATCCTGAGGCCCTATTTCAGCAGTTCGGGGAGCTGGGAGTGCCACCAGCGGGGGCCCTGGAAGCCCGCGATCCGTGCGGGGCGCAGGAGTTTGATCTGGAGTTCGCGTTTGGCGTAGACGCCGAGCATCGCCGCTTTGAAGGCTTCGAGTGAGGTTTCGAGGTGCGTGAAACCGAGCGTCCCTTGCTTGACCTTGCCTTCGACCCTCTGGATTGCGCTGAAAATTTTTACCTGGTGCGTGGTGCCGCGCAGTTCATATGCAGCTTGATCCAGGTCGGCATGCGAGGTTGGAAAATGGATAGAGCTGCCGGGATTCTGCCACCACTTATGAAGATCCTCGTGCTCCCGCGGGCGGTGCAAATGTTCTATAGCCATAGTCCGAGCTTGCTCCGGGTTGGCATTCATGAACCAGCGCTCAAGCATTACTTCCGGTGCTGGCTCGGTCATTCTGCTGATCCCCGCATCCAGCATGTCTGCGAACGACATATCCCATCCCTTGGTCTCGACAGAAGAATGCTTCTGTTCGGCTTGGGTTTCACCCTGAGATGCACCGTGGGTGAAATGAGTAGATACCGGAGCATACCTCGGGGCGAGCTGTGTTCGGCCGAGTCTGCGAGGCGGGGCGGGGTACCTCGTCGTTCGCTGCTGGGTCATGCGGTTGGCGGAGCGAGTCGGTTGCGCAGGTGCTGGATGCTGGTGGCGATCTGGTCGGGGGTGCCGGCGACGGCGTGATCGAGCTCGTCCAGGAGGTCGGTGACCTGGGTGCGCATGGTCTGGGTGAACTGCTCGATCTGGGCGTCGTACTGGGCGGCCAGGTGTGCTGCGCCGTCGCGCAGGACAGCCCGGGTCTGGGCGGAGAGTGCCTGCTCGGTTGTCGCGCTTTCGGTGGGGTGTTCGAGGGCGAAGGCGTAGTAGACCTCTTCGCGGGTGCCGGGGAGTGGCTGGTCCCCGATGATCCAACGCCGCGCCAGGTCCGGGTCTTCGATCCGGACCGTGGAAGTCACCGCGAGCACACTCGGCGTGCCCGGGTCTTCGCTGGTGTGGTCCGGTGGAGTCAGGAGCTGGGCCGGTGGCACATCAAGAGCCAGGGCGAAGACGAGGAGCTCGTCCAGGCTGATCCCGCGCCGCATAGTCTCGATGCTCGCGATCATGCTGTCGGTGATGGCGGGGGCGCCCAGCTGAGCGCAGCGTTCGGCGAAGGCGGTGGCGCTCTTGAAGCCTCGCTCGCGGCGTAGCTGACGGATCCGGCGGGCGGCGACCTCGGTCGCCTTCGCTGCGGGAGCGCCCTGCTTGCCCGGTTTCACGCCTGCTTGCCCTTGTTCCTGTTCTGTCATATTCACAGATTATCTGACGACTGTTGACCTGTCGATTCTGTGGCTACAGGATCCAGCTACGGCAAGTCCGCAGGTCAAGAACTTGTGAATATCGCAGAGAGATGGTGGGTATGGCCATGGAGGGCGTGGATCGGTTGTGGACGCACGAGGAGACGGCGTCGTTCTTGCATGTGTCGGTGTGGCGTTTGCATCACCTGGTCGCCGATGGTGCGGGGCCGGCGATGTACTGGGTGGGTAGCCAGCGCCGGTACGACCCGGTGGAGGTGCGCTCGTGGTTGCGCGAGCAGCAGACCCTGCGGCCCACGGCGCCGGCCTCGACGCCTCGCGCGGTGCGGTTGTCCCCGTCGAGCAGGACCTGCGGTGGTGCGCACACCCGAGTCCCCGAACGTGCCGAGCATTCCGGCGGTGAGGGCAATGAGGGCCAGCGCGAGCAGGGGCGGCACTCGGCGCCCCGGGCGTCGGGTGGGCGGCACGCGGCTGGTGCGTGCGGTGGCTCGGTGGCTTCGTCCGGTCAGGTGCAGTCGTGAGCCGGGACGGGATGGTCATGGGTGCAGCGAGCGTGCAGTCCCAGTGGCTGGCTCAGGATTCCGTGGGCGGCGAGCGGGAGTCGGGGTCTCGGGTGTGGACGGTGGAGTCGGTGCGGGCGTTGGGGGTGACGACGGATCTGGCGACGGCGGCGAGTGTGCTGGGGTTCGGGCGCACGCTGGCGTTCGACCTGCTGCGCAAGAGTGAGTTCCCGGTCCCGGTGCTGCGCGCTGGGCGCAAGATTCGGGTGCCGGTGCAGGGTCTGCTGGCGTGCCTGGGCGCCGATGTCCCGACGCTCACGGGTGACGACGTTCCTGCTGATCGAGGTGCCGTGTCGTCGCCTCGTGATGCGCGCCCGAGGACGGGGGCTGCGTGATGGCTCTGAGTACCTCGATGCGGTGGTTGCCCTGGACGGGGGCGGTCGTTGTTCTGCTGGCGCACCGCCTTCGTGAGCGCGTGGAGGGGCCGAGGGGTGGGACGTCGGTGTGGTTGGCGCAGTGGTGGCTGGTCTGCGTTCTGCTGGGTCTCGGTTCGGGTGAGGTGCTGTCGAGGCCTGTGCGGGTGAAAGAGTTCCTGGAGTGGTGTGATTCAGGCGACGATGCGACGCATGCCGGTGATCCGGGGTCTCCATCCGCTCAGTTGGGAAATCTTTACGACATCCCCGGTCTGCGGCGCATGCACGATCAGGCCCTGCCCCATGTAGAGCCCGACGTGACCGGGCAGGAAGATCAGGTCGCCTGGCTTGAGGGCAGCGGTGTCGTAGACCGGGCTGCCGGAGTGAATCTGCTGGGACGTCGTGCGCGGCAGGCTGATCCCGGCGTGGCGGTAGCTCTGCTGCACCAGGGAGGAGCAGTCGCAGCGCTTGGACGCGATGCCCGAGTGGGGGTCGGTGCAGGTGCCGCCCCATTGGTAGGGGGTGCCGAGCTGCTGCAGCGCCCACACGATCGAGGTCACTACGGCCGGGGATGTGTCGGCGGGCAGGGCGTAGCCGTCGGGCAGGTCGCCGGCCAGGTCGTCCGGGACGCCGGGGTCGCTGTCCAGTCCGGTGCAGATGATGCTGCCGCTGGACTGGCCGAAGGACTCCACCAGGCTCGCCGCGACCGTTTCCCATTGCGCGTAGGCGTCGGGGTGGCCGGAGACCTGGACGGCCTGAGCGGCCACGGTCAGGGACATGTTCTCCCACCCGGAGATGTCGAGGAGCCCGCGCTGGCCTGCGGCGCCACCGGTGTAGAACATCCGCGACGCGCTGATGGGATCCATGCGGGCGGCCTCGCTGCCCCAGGGGGCGCGTTGCTGGAACAGCCCGAGGCTGTCGCGGTCGCCGTAGTCCAGGTTGCGCAGCCGCGACTCCTGGATGGCGGTGGCGACCGCGATCGTCTGGCCCCGCCCGGAGACCCCCAAGCCGGTGCCCACGGCCGAGATGATCTGGGCGTTGGCCACCTGCGCGGCCGTCATTGGCGCACCGTCCACGAGGAGATCGGCCGAGCCGGCGGTCCCCGCGGTGCCGGTGGCCGTGCAGACGGCCGCGTCGGCTGAACCGGAGTTGAGCGCGCCGGCCCCGACGGCGCCGATCGCCACGCTCAGCGTCAGCACCAGCGGCGTCGCCAAGGCTCCAAGGATCAGCCTCGACGTCATCAGTTGCCCTGCCCGGCACAGTGCCCAGCACCGCAACCATCACCAGCGCCGACCGCGAACCCGTTCATGCCGTGGGTGGCAGCAGGCCGCAAACGCCCGTCGGTCATCCCGGAGCGCGTGAACTCGGCGGCTGTTTCGACGGAGATCCACACTCGGGTGCGGGTTTTCGGGCAGGGTGCAGCGGCTATCGGCATGCGGGATGTCCTTGGGATGCGCGACGCCCACTGGCACCCTCCGAGCGACGGAGCTCGAAAAGGGCCAGGGCGTCAATGGTTTCCCCGAGCGGGGAGAGGTCCAGGCCGACCATCGCAAGCCCAGGGCGCCCGCGCCTACATCACGAGACGATCTTCGCCGGGTCGGCCGTCAGACAACTACACAAAGTAGTTTCCGATGGCCGGAGCGCCGTCAACCCGCTAGCGCCGGAAATAGCCTCGCCATCACGCGAAGTAATTGCCGAGTCAATCAATCCAGTGTGCATCTGGTCCGTTGTCGGAGTCTTTCGTGCAGGCCAAGGCCATCTTGTTGCTTAGTGTGAGCGATGCTCCGAGCGAGTGAAGATCGCCCGGCAACTACTTTGCGTATTGATTCTTGATTCGCATTCCCCGACAGTTGCCTGACAGCAACGCTGACGGTCGGTGATGACCGACCTGACTCACAGCCCCCGTCACCCCGGAGAGTGTCCACTCCCGCCGGGCATGGCGCCGGGAGCTTCCCCGAGCAAGGAGTTCTCCCTGATGTCTCACTCTGTCTTGATGGCTGTCTTCGAGGCCGCGAACAACGTCCCGAACCCGGCCCCGCTGGACCCGACGGCGGGCTCCAACGGCGTGACTTTGCTGATGTCGTACCTGAAGTGGGCGGTCCTGATCGCCTGTGGTGTGACGTGTCTGGCCTCGGGTGGCCTGATGGCCACGGGCTCGCTGTCCAACCGTCCCGACCACGTCGACAAGGGAAAGCGGGCCTTCCTCTGGGGCCTGGGCGGGGTCCTGGCCGCCGTCATCGCCATCCCGATGGTCAACACCGTCTTCGGTGCGGCGGGCTGAAACCAATGCCGTTCTCCCTCAGGACCTCCGGCCGCCGCGCGAACGCCGGGAACACCTTCCTGCAGCCACGCCGCCGCACCGGCATCTGGCTGGCGGCAGCTCTGGGCCTGGTCCTCGTGACGGCCGGAGTCCTGGCGGGAATGACCCTGGCAACCCGTACCCCCACCACCCCCGCCGCGGCGTCGCTCGCGAACCCGGCCGGCACCCCCTCGGGAGATGAAACCTCCATCCCGCAGCAGAGGCCGACCGCTCCTGGGGTGACGGCGGTTCGGGGTGATCTGAAGCTGGTGACCGGGCGCGAGCTGGTCAACGGGGTCGCGGTGCGCTACCCGCGCACTCCCGCCGGCGCCGTCTCGGCGGGGGCCGAGTTCCTGGCGCAGATGGGAACGTTCGATCCGGACCGCAAGGCCGCGGTCGGGCGGGTCATCGCCGAGAAGGCATGGGCCAATGCGGCTGATGAGTTCGCCCAGGGCGCTCAGAGTTCACGTAAGCACTACGGGCTGCCCCCGACCGGACCCCTGCCGTCCGGGTCGTCCCTGGCCGTCAGCCCACAGCAGTACCAGATCCAGCCATCCACGGTCCCGGGCGAAGTCACCGTCCTCTTCCTGAGCTACCTGGTCGTCACCACCCAGGAAGCGGGTACGACCTCGAGCGTGATCGTGCAGCCCGCCGCGCTGCACTGGGAAAACGGCGACTGGAAACTGGCCCGCGACGAGGACAACGACCAGGCCGCCAACAACGAGCTCCTGGCCACCCCGTTCAGCCAGAAAGCCATCAGCCTCGGATGGCGAGACCTCCAGCCCTGAAACCAGAACCAACCCGACCACCGCCGAAAACTCGCCCCCTGCCGGACGGAAGGACCTGCGGGTGGGGATGGTGAGCAGCGTGCCGATCCAAGGCCGGATCCGCTGCGCGTGATTCGCCTCTTGTGACGTCCCGGGACTGCCGGCCGGCGTCACCCCGTCAAGCCTGGCCCTGAGGGGCAACTGCCGGCTTCAGCATCCCTTGAGCGTGAGGAGCATCGTGCCCTGCATTCTAGATCCCGTCGACTGCGTCACCGACGCGGCGGGCGGCCTGGTCGGAGGTGTCGCCTCCTCGGCCTGGGAATCGGTCTGCAAGTCCTTCGCCGAAGCCGCCACCTCGTTGCTGGAGGCGTTCGCTAAGGCCTTCACAGCCTTCCCGGACATGAACCCGCTCTCGGCCGGGGTCCGGGGGGTGTACGCGATCAGCCTCGGCATCGCCATCGTCGTGGGCGCGGGTCTGTTCCTGTGGCAGGTCGCCCGCACTGCGATCACGCACGAAGGCGCGCCCCTGGCCTACGGATTGGCGGGTCTGGGAAAGGCGCTGCTGTCGTTCATCGCGACGTTGACGGTGACGTCGGCGGCGCTGATGGCCTCCAACGACCTGACCGCATGGATCATCAATGCCAGTTTCGGTGACATTGACGGGCTGCAGGAGAAACTGGCCAAGGTCTTCTCCTTCCAAACTCCAGGCCAGCAGGCGTCTTTGCTGCTGATCATGGCGCTGATCGGGATCATCCTGACCCTCGTGCTGTGGTTCGAGCTGCTGCTGTCGAACGCGGCCATCGCGATCTTGATCGGGACCTCCCCGATCGCTGGGGCCGGGCAGATCAGCGAGGCCACGCGCTCGTGGTGGCCGAAGCTGGTCTCGGCCACGATCCAGCTGATCATCCTCAAACCCATCATCGCGCTGGTTTTCGCGATCGGTTTCGGCGTCACCGGCCAGGCCGATGATCTGGGCACACTGCTGGGCGGGATGATGATCCTGCTGCTGTCGGTCCTGGCTTGGCCCGCCATCGCCCGGTTCTTCACGTTCGCTCAGGTCACTGTCGGCGGAGGTTCCGGCCTGGCCGCAGCCATCGGCCTGGCCGCCGGGCGAACCGCAGACCTCGCCGCAGCGGGGCCTTCGGGGGCCAGCCCGAACAAGTTCGCCGCGGACAGCGAGTCCCGGACCATGTCCGCCGTCGGAGCCCGGGCCGGTAAGAGCGGCGCCGGAACGGCCGGGATCGGCAAGGCCGCTGCTGCCGGGGGCCCGACACCACTGGCACTGGTCGCCGCCGGGCTCAGCGCCGCCCAGAGCGCGGCCAACAGCCTGGTCGGACGGATGGAACAGACCGCCTCCCACGCCGGCCTGGACCGACCCAACCCCCACCCCGCCGTCGCCGGACACCCCAGCGGCGCCAGCATGCGCTGGCCCTCCAGCCACCACGGCGCCACGAGCGAAACCCCCGACTGGAACACCAACTCCAACGACGACAGCACCACTGCTGGCTCTACCAACGGATCTGGCGACACGAACTCCATGACCAGCACACCGCCCACACCTCCTACACAGGACGCGGCCACTCGCGACGCAGCCGGCACGAACACCGGTGCCGGTGCCGGTGCGATGGCGATGCCGCCCAGCGCGAGCAGCACCAGCGACAGCGCCTGGGCCGGGGACCCTTCGATGACCTCTGATGCACAGCTCAGCCCCGCTCCCGGCCCGGACACCGGGCTCATCGCCTCGGCGGACACCTCGGCAGGAACTGACGAGAACGATCTGCCGCAGCCCGGGCCGGGCTCGGTGTCCCCGGGACAGGGGGAACTGTTCGCCTACCCCGAGCCCGCCACAGACTCCAGCCCGGGCATGGAGGACGACGTGACCTCCACGGCCGAGGCTAGCGACGAGGTCTCGGCCACCGCTTCTTCCGCTCCGGCCACGGCTGAGGTCTCGGGATCAAGGGCCGCCGCGTCCGAGGGCGCCACGTCGAACGCCGCCACCGATGCGACGGCGTCGGACGCTACAGACACAGCCGTTCGGCCAGGCGTTCACGAGAACACCGTGACCCGCAACCAGAGCAGTCACGCAACCAGCCCAGTGACCAGCGAGAGCGGCTCGACGCAGAGCCAGGTTTCTGAGCATGGCACCTCAGTGGTGGCAGACCCTTCCCCGGGAACGGCGTCACATCCCGCTGCGCGAGGGACAGACAGCACCCATCACAGCACGAACAACCCCGATGGCCCGGTCGATCCCGGGCATGGAGCCCACGGGCACGCCAGCCCGCCCAGTACGGGCACCAGCAACGGTGCGGGCCCCCAGAACAGCAACCAGAACGTCGGCCGTGACAACGGAACCGGCAACACCAGCACCAACCCCCGTGGCGGGGCCGGTCGTGACGTGACGAACGAGAACGGGCAGGGACGATGAGCAGTCAGACGGTGACTCGTACAGGTAACGGTGAAGCGGTCCGGTACCGGACGTATCTGGGCTGGCAGCCCGAGAAGGTCGCGTTCATGTTCGGCGTCTCCGGACAACGGGTCGCGCTGATCGTCGCCGCAGTCCTGGCCGCGATCTGGCCCCTGGCCGCCCAGCGCATCCAGCTGGCCCCGATCGCCTGGCCGATCGCGCTGCTACTGGCCGGATTCGCGTTCATCCGCCTCGGCGGACGCACCCTCGACGAATGGGTCGCGGCCTTCGTGAGCTACCAGCTTCTGCGCGTGCGTTCTCAGCACCGCTTCGTCTCCGCCGCCTTCGCACCCACCACCGCGCCTGAGACGAACACCGAAGACGACAACGCCGACGACGTCGACGGACCCCACCACGACAATGACCGCGCCGACGAACACGCCGACGAACCTCGCGACAACAGCGGCGGCGAGCAGGATCTTGGCGATCAGCGTGGGCGCCGGCGGTGGCTGGTCCAGCGGCGCGCAGCGCAGATGGACCTGCCTGGGGTGCTGGCCCCGCTGACGTTCCTGGAAGCGCAGATGGGCGCCACCGCGGCCGGGGCGATGCACGAGGGCGACGGGGCTCTGGCGGTGGCCTATCACCGGCTCGACCGCACCTACACGGCCGTGGCGCGCGTGTCCTACCCAGGCATCGGACTCGTCGATTCCGAGCGCCGTGAAGCCCGAGTCAACGGCTGGGGCGCGCTGCTGTCGGGGCTGTGCACCGAGGGCCAGCTGATCGTGCGGGTCCAGGCCCTGCAGCGGATGAGCCCCGCCTCCGGCGCGGCGCTACGCCGCTGGCACACCGACCACCTCGGCACCAACGCACCCCAGCTGGCGCGCGAGATCACCAGCGGCCTGCTCGCCACCGCCGGCGTGACCACGAGCCAGCGCGAAGGGTTCCTGGCCTTCACCATGGACTCCCGCCGCGCCGCCTCCACTATCCGGGCGGCTGGTGGCGGAACGGCCGGCGCGGTGAAGGTTCTCACCCGGCAGCTGCGCGCGATCTCGTCCTCGGTCGCGGGGGCGGATGTGCAGATCGAGTCCTGGCTCGGCCCGCGTGATCTGGCCGAGGTCATCCGCACCGCCTACGACCCCCACGCCGCCCGGACCCTCGCCGAACGCCGCGCCGCGAGCCCGGCTCCCGGGCACTTCAGCAGCGGCCCACACACCGCGAACGGTGGCGCGCTAGCTGCGGGTGTGGCTCCGGCGGTGGCGGGTCCGGCTGCGGCAGAGTCTCTTCCGGGCTCCTACCGGCACGACGGTGGATTCTCGGCGACGTTCTGGGTGCAGGACTGGCCCCGATCCCAGGTGTTCTCCACCGCTTTGGCGCCGCTGCTGGGCGAGTCGACGCACCGGCGGGCTTTCAGCCTGCACATCGAACCGCTCGGCCCGCGCACGGCGGAGCGGGACGTGATGCGTGAGCGGACCGCCCGGAGTGTGGCGGTGCGGATGCGTCAGCGCACCGGGCAGATCGTGCCCGAGCACGAGCAGGCAGCTCTGGACCGCGCCCGGGCCCAGGACATGGACCGCGCCGCCGGCCACGGCCTCGTCCGCTTCACCGGGTACGTCACCGTCACCGTCACCGACGAACGCCTCCTGGAAGACGCTTGCGCCGAGCTCGAGGCCGACGCCGCCGCGGCCCGGATCGAACTGCGTCGCATGTGGTACGCGCAGGACGTCGGCTTCGCCATGAGCGCCCTGCCCCTCGGATTCGGCCTGCCCCGCAAGCGCTTCTAAACCCTGGGCCCGGCGTCCAACGCCGCACTCGCATCTGACTTTCACGCTCCCAGCAAGGACGACGCCATGAGACGCCGCACCCGCGAACACGTTCCGCAGACAGACTTCGCCTCTCTCCTGACCGCAGCATCCGGTACAGCCATCAGCCTGCCCAGCCAACCCGAGCTGGTGCCCGCGAGCCTGAAACCCGCCAGGGCGCGGAGGGAAGTCGTTCCGCCCCGGCGGGGGTACGCGCGCCCGTACTCCGGGCACGCCCCTCGCACCCCGGCCGTGCCGGTGTTCCGGGCCTCGACCGGGCAGATGCAGGGCCTGTACCCGTGGCTGCACGGCGCATCCATGCCACCGGTCGGCGCGTACATCGGCGTCGACTGCCTCTCCGGCGGCTCCTTTTCGGCGCACCCGATCGAATGGCTGCTGTCCGGGATCATCAGCAACCCGAACATCCTGATCACCGGCGTCCCCGGCGCCGGGAAATCGGCCACCATCAAAGCTCTCGCGTTGCGGCTGATGGCCTACGGGGTCAAGGCTTTTGTCCTGGGGGATGTGAAGAACGAGTACGCGGCCCTGGCCCGGGCGCTGGGCATCGAACCGCTGGAGATCGGCCCGGGGCTGCCGGCCCGGTTGAACCCGCTGGACGCGGGGCCGCTGGGAGCGAACCTGCCCAAGGACGCCCGAGCGCGTCGTGAGCGGCTGGACGAGATCCACCGCCGCCGCATCGCGCTGCTGTCCTCGCTCCTGGTCGTGCGCCTGGCCCGTGACCTCACCCCGACCGAGGAAGCCGCGCTGTCGCTGGCCATTCATCACGCGGCCGGGCAGGACACCGGCGCCGACCGGCTCCCGGACCCGACGATCCCGCAGGTGTGGGCTCTGCTGCGTGACCCCACCCGGGAGATGGCCCGCGAACTGCGGGTTCCGGGTGATGACCCGGACGAGATGCGCGAGATGATCCGCCCCGCGGCCGATGCCCTCGGCAACATGGTCCAAGGCTCGCTCGCCGGACTGTTCGACGGGCCGACCACGGTCCGGATGGACTTCGACGCCCCGATCCAGACCGTCGACCTGTCCCGTCTGGACGGGCGCGGTGACGAGACCGTGGCGATGACCCTGGCGTGTGTCTCCTCGTGGGGGCAGGCCGCGATCGACGACCCCACCGGCGGCGTGCGCCTGGTCATCCGCGACGAACTCTGGCGCGCCATGCGCATTCCCGCGATGATCCGCAAGGTCGACTCCGACCTGCGCCTCTCGCGCGCGAAGGGAACCATCGAGGTCCTGTCCACACACCGCCTGGCCGACTTCGAGGCCGTAGGCGCCGCCGACTCCGCCGAAGTCGCCATCGCACGGAACCTCATCTCTTCCTGTGACGTGCGGATCTGCCTTCGCCAGGACACCGCACCTCTGGCCATGACCCGCGACGCCATTGGCCTGACCGACACCGAATGTGCCCACATCGCCGGCTGGAACGGCGAACAGGTCGGCCGCGCGCTGTGGAAGATCGGCCGACGCTCCTCCCACGTCGTGCAGGTGATCCTCTCGCCGATGGAACGGAAACTGTTCTACACCAACGAAAGAATGGTCTAACCGATGGCGGGCATCGGTGGGTCCACCGACCGGGCCACCGCGAAGGCCAGCAGCATCGGCAACGACCGCGTCACTGTTGGCCGCGGCCTGCTCGACGGTCCCGGCGACTATCTCCTGGCCGGCCTGCTCGCCCTGGTCGCCTCGGTCGGGGTCGGGACGTGGCTGTGGGGGCAACTGGCTGGGCTGCTGTTCTCGGCCCGGTGGCTGGACATCAGCATCGGGCAGAGCATCACCATTGCCGCCGACCTGCCCGGCCACTGGAGCGACCCACGCCAGGCATGGCCCGAAAGCGCCCGGGAGCATCTGCCGGGCCTGTTCGGGATGCTGATCTGCGCGGTCCTGGTGCTGGCCGGTCTCGGCGTCGGGTTGAGGCTGGTGCTGCGGCGTTCGGGGCGCTCCCGCCAGGTGCGGGGTTTCGCGTCCCCGGGGCAGTTGGAGGCGCTGTTGTCGCCGCAGGCCGCGTTGGCCAAGGCGTCCTGGCTGCGCCCCGGGCTGACTGGAAAGCTCATCGAGGCGGCCGATGTCATGGTCGATCTCGGACGCGCCGGTGGACGCCAGGTGGCGACGGCGATCGATGTGTCGGTGCTGCTGCTGGCCGCGGCCCGCTCGGGTAAGTCGAGCCAGATCGTGATCCCGTGGCTGCGTTCGTGGCCCGGTCCCGCGCTGGTGACCTCGGTCCGCACGGACGTCGTGAAGGCGACGTTGGCCATCCGCCGTGAGCGTGGCCCGGTCGCGGTGATGGACCTGTCCGGAACCCGCTGGCCCGAAACCCTGCGCTGGTCGCCTGTGGAGGGCTGTGAGGAGTTCGATGTTGCCCGCCGTCGTGCGGACACGATGGTCCAGGTCGGCAAGTCCGGCGACGGCGGGGGCATGTCCGACTCCACCAACGCGGGGTTCTTCGGCGCGACCGCCACGAACCTCCTGGCTGGGTGGCTGCACACCGCCGCCCTCACGGGCCGCACGATGGACGATGTCCTGACCTGGGCTCTGGACGAACACCTCGACGAGCCTGTCCGTCTCCTGCGCGACCAGCCCAAGGCCGCCATGGGCGTGGCCGCGATGATGCACGGCATCTACCGCGCCCCGATGGAAACCCGCTCCAACATGTGGACCACCGCCATGACCTCCGTCGCCCCACTTCTGTCGGCGACGGCACGTGAGGTGTTCAGCTCCGGTGCCGGGCGCAGCTTCAACATCGAGGAGTTCCTGCGCCGCGAAGGAACGATCTACCTCGTCGTGCCCAAACACGAAGCCGCGGGCCTGGCCCCGCTGATCTCCGGGTTCGTGGACGAGATCACCCAGACCGCCAACGCTCTCGGCTCCCGCACCCCGTCGGGTCGGCTGGATCCGCCGTTGGGGATGTTCCTGGACGAGGTCGCGAACATCTCGCCGCTGCCGCACCTGCCCTCGCTGATGTCCTGGTCAGCCGGCTCGGGAATCTTCGTTCTGGCCGTGCTTCAGGAGATCGCCCAGGCCCGCGCGGGGTGGGGCCGTAACGGCTCCGACATGCTCTGGGGATCGGCGACCGTGAAGATCGCTCTGGGTGGTCTGTCCGGGGACGAGCTGGCCGACTTCTCCAAGCTCTGCGGCCATTACCGCGAAACCCTCGTCACCACTCAACGATCGGCCACCGGGACCACGACCCACACCAGCCTCTCCGATCGGTCGGTGCTCTCGGCGGAGAACATCCGCACTCTTTCCACCGAGGACCGTGAAGCGCTGATCGTGCACACCAGCATCCCGCCCGTCCTCACCCGGATGCAGCGTCACTACGAAAGCCCCCACGCCCACGAGTACGCCCACTCGGTAACCGACACCGCGCGCCAGCTCGCCGCCCTTAACCCCGGGTACCCCATGCCGGACGACGAGACCCGCCTGGCCCCACCGGCCTCCCGGCTGACGTCCGTACGGCGCGTGCTGCCCAGCTTCAGGAGGGCGCGATGAGTGACCTGCTGCATGAGGAGAACGGATCGCACGCCCGGCTGCGGCCGTCGGCCCGCACCCGCCGCATGCCCCGCAGCATGCGTGCCCGAGACCGTACCGACCAGCCACCCTCGGCCGATGCCGCTCAGGCAAGTGCTCCGGTTGCGGATCTGAACGAGTGGCACGCCATGACCGAACCGGCGCGCTCGCGGGAATGGTCGGGTCTGGTCGGGTGGGTGCGCTGGCTGCACGACGCTTACGAGCTGTCCGTCGAGGAACGATTGCCGCTGTGCTGGTACCAGCACCCCGGCCTGGTCGAGGAACTACGCGCGCTGAAAGCGTGGCGCGAAGAGATTTACCGCAACCCACCACCAGCCACCGCCCCGGCTCCGCCGACAGACGACGGGGAGGGCACGGGCGACGCTCCGGGCTCCGGGCGGGTGAGTAGCCCGGGTGCAGGGCAGGCTGCCCGGTACTGGCATGCCGAGCTACGGCAGGTCCTGCACGCGGCCGGCACTCAGTACGCGCCCGGCTGCCCCGCCGGGCACCGCGGGGCCACTCTCCTGCACGACGTCAACCCCGACCTGCACGAACGCTGGATCGCCGGCAACGACGGAACCGGGGCACCCGCACCACTCCTGACTGCCCCCGACCCCGGCAACACCGGGCATCCCTCGGGCCCCGGCGATCCGATGCTGATCGAGCACACAGCCCTAATGGCCGCCGTGGATGACGGACGAGCCCGATCACTGGGCGCTCTCGTCCAGGACTACGTCCAGTTCGAGGACTCCTGGTGGACGAGAATCCCTGCCATCACGACCCCGGACAACCATCCGTCGGCGAACGACCCTGCGACGCAACCGCTATGGCAGAAAGTCGTCAATGACGACCTGATCGAACGGCTGGACCGATCAGCCGAGCGCCTGCGAACAGCGGACGACGCCGTGAAGAACCAACGCCCACGCCGCACCCCGGAACGCCCGGCCACCTCATAAGACTCAGCCGCACACCAACCCCAGCACGGGACGCTGCCTCCGTCCCGCACTGGACCTCGCTACCACCGGAGATGCCATGTCATCCGTGACCTTACGCGCCGAGCAAGCCCTGCTCGGCGCCCTGCTCACCCAACAAAAGAACGAGCACACCGCCGCGATGCGCCTGCTCGAAGCCACCGACTTCGGCCAGCGCCTGCACCGCCACGTCTTCACCGCCATCCAAGAACTGCGCACCACCGAACCGCACCTGAACGGCCCCGGTCTCGTCGACGCCGTCGCCGAACGCATCGGCAGCGAACCCAGCACCGTCCAGGCCCTTGCCGACAGCGCCCCGGCCCCCGCGCACGCCGACGCGTACGCCCAGATGATCCAGACAGCCGCGTTCCGCCGCGAAATCGCCGACGCCTCCCAAGCCTTTGCCCACAACATCGCCACCACCAGCACCAGCCCCGCCGACGTCAGCATCGAACCCGGCCCAGCGCAGGCACCCAGCGACAGCGTCACCACGGCAGAAGACCCACACCGCGCCCGGCTCCTCGCAGCCCTGGAACGCCAGGTCGAGATCTACAGCACCCTCGCCAACACCCCCGACACCCTCACCCAGACACCAGCCAACCCCTCACCAGATCCCGGGACTATCACCTCGACCACACCCCGCAGCGCGACCGCCGAACCGGAGCTCGTCTCGAGCACGGATACCCCGGACCGGCCGCAGGATGCCTCGGTGGGGGAGCGGGTGCGGCTGGAGGACGAGCTGCTGGCGGACCTGCTGCGCAACCCTGACCAAAGCGATGTCCTGGCCACCTTCGTGGCCGACAGCACCTTCACCAGCGGGCAACGCCGTGAGATGTACCAGACCATCCTCATCACCGCCCACGCTGGCCAGCCCATCGACGACGTCATCATCGCCTGGCAAGTCGAACTCCAACGCGCCGCCAACCGCCTCAACCACAACACCAGCCCCGCGCCGGAACCACCCACCATCCCCGGATACACCCCCGGCGCTGGCACCGAACCCGACCTGGTCTACCTCACCCGCCTGGCCGCCACCGAAACCCCGCGCACCGCCATCGAGATCGGCCAGCGCCTCGTCACCGAGGACATGACCAAACTGCTGCGCGAGAACGTCCCCCAACCGAAAGCGCAGTACACACCGCAGCCTCACCCCGCTGCCGCGCGTAGTGCTGGGCTTCAGCGGCGGGCGGCCACCGCGCAGCCGGTTCGGCGCCCATCCGTCATACCTCTGGATCCTTCGCTGAAACCACCCGCGCCGACCTCGTCCGAGACTCAGCGTCCGACCCCCAGGACCGAACGATGAACGGCGCCCAGCCCTCCACTAGCCAGCCCAGCGCTGGCCAGCGCACCGCGGCCCTGGCGCGCCCGGCATCAACGGCGCCTGTAATCGCCTCACCGGCCACGGTGGTGACGGCGAGTGGGCAGGTTCAGGACCTCGTTGTTACCCACTCGCACATGACAGAGGCCCTACGTGATCAGCAGGCCCGTCCATTAGCCCCGCTGATCACCGATTTCGTCCGCTACAGCGGGTACTGGTGGATCGCCTCGCCCGACGGATGGCTGCGCATCACCGACCCTGACCTGGCTCGCACCCTCGATCGACAGCATCAACGATTCGCTAAGGGGCTCTTCTAGCGCGCGGGATTGGGGCCGGGGGCTGATGAGCCTGATTCTTGACCGCCGTGCATGGCGGTTGCGGCTTGGTCCCCAGGCCACAGTCTGGTTGCGCGAAGGGCGTGCTCGATAGGGGCGTAGAAGTCACGGGCAAGTGCGACCATTTCGGGGCCCGCGTTCTCCGGGGTGCCGGCGCCGTAGGGCGGCTGTGGGGCGTACTCGGCGCCCAGCTCCAGGAATCGGGCGTAGTCGTCGCCGCGTAGTTGGGCGGCCAGGGTGAGGGCGAGGTCCATGCCGGCGGTGACCCCGGCTGCGGTAGCGACGTTGCCGTCGATGACGACCCGTTCATCGACCGGGATTGCCCCATAACCGGCCAGCAGATGGCGGACCGACCAATGTGAGGTGGCGCGGCGGCCTTTCAGCAGTCCGGCGGCGCCTAGGGCGATGGCACCGGTGCAGACACTGGCAACGGTTCCTGCGCTGTGCCCAAGGTTGCGGATGGACTCCATGGCGGCGTGATCCTTGAGTAGGACGGCGGTGTCGCCGCCGGGCACCAGTAGCACGGTGGGGGAGGCCGGTGCGTCCTGGAGAGTCGTGGTGGGGGTGATAGGGAGTCCGCCGGCGCTGAGGACGGGCTCGTTCGCGGCCCTGGTGGTGGCCAGGTGGATGGTGGCGCCGACCATAGAGGCCAGGAAGTAGTGGGGGCCGATCGCGTCGAGCGTGTCAAAGCCGGGGTGTAGAACGATGACGACGTCTTCGTCGGCGGTGAAGGTAACGCCGGGCCGCGCGGCCAGGGCTTCGTGGGCCGCGACGGATCGGTCGAAGGCTTCCTGCGCGGCAGCGTCCTTGGGCTCGGGGTCGTGCGACATGTCGGCCAGGTGGTTCGCGATCTCGTCGGTCACTGTTGGTTCCCATCGGTGTAGACCAGGTGCAGGCGCCCGGTCAGCGGGTTGGTCATGGTGGCGGCCTTGACCCCGAAGACCTGCTGGAGCAGGTCCGGGGTGAGGACGTCCTGCGGGGTCCCGGTGGCGACGGCCGAGCCCTCGAAGAGCACGACAACGCGGTCGCAGTAGGCGGCGGCGAGGTTGAGGTCGTGCAGGGTGATCAGGGTGGTGATCCGCAGGCTTCGCACCAGGGCGAGGAGGCTGAGCTGGTGCTGGATGTCGAGGTGGTTGGTCGGCTCGTCGAGAACCAGGATGCTGGGTTCCTGAGCCAGGGCACGGGCGAGCTGGACTCGCTGGCGTTCACCGCCGGAGAGCGTGCTGATGCCGCGGTCGGCGAAATGGGTGACTCCGGCTGCGTTCATGGCACGTTCGACGGCTGCCTGGTCGTCGGAGGTGCCGGCCCCCAGGAGCCGGCCGTGGGGTACCCGGCCGGTGGCGACGCATTCGGTCACGGTCAGTTCGAGGTCGCTGG
This sequence comes from Kineosporia babensis, assembly GCF_021129305.1. Taxonomy (GTDB): domain Bacteria; phylum Actinomycetota; class Actinomycetes; order Actinomycetales; family Kineosporiaceae; genus Kineosporia; species Kineosporia babensis. The sequence goes on from NZ_JAJOMB010000027.1 coordinate 103,910, forward strand.
GGCTGTCCTGGACGACGGCGGCGATGACGCGGGCTGCTTCCCGGGAGCGCATGCCCCACACATCCCGGCCTTCGGCGAGGATGTGGCCTTTGGTAGGCCGCAGCATCCGGTAGATGGTGCGTAACAGGGTCGACTTGCCGCTGCCGTTGGGGCCCACGAGTCCGACGATGTCGGTGCTGGCCGTGAGGGTGATCTGGTTGATGATGCGGCGGCCTGCAAGCTCGACGCTGATCCCCTGGACTTCGAGGTCGCTCATGCCTGGCCCCGTCCGGAGCGGCGTAGCAGCCACAGGAAGAACGGTGCTCCGACGGTGGCCGTCAGCAGGCCGACTGGCAGTTCCGAGGGGCCAGGATCAGGCGGGCGATGATGTCGACCACGACCAGGAGTAGTCCTCCGGCGAGCGCGGAAGCGGGCAGGACCCAGCGGTGGTCGGAGCCGACGATCATCCGGATCGCGTGCGGTACCACCAGCCCGACGAAGCCGATCGCGCCGCTGACCGCGACCACGACGCCGACCAGGAGCGAGGTGATCACGAACAGGCCCAGGCGCACGCGGCCGACGTCCACCCCCAGGCTGGCGGCAGTCTCGTCCCCGATCAGGAAGGCGTTCAGGACGCGGGCGAGCAGCGTCAGCCCGACGGTGGACAGGAGCAGAACGAGCGTCGGCAGGCCCAGATCGCCCCAGTCAGCGGCGGCCAGGCTGCCCGAGAGCCAGGACAGCACCTGGCTGACTCCTTCGCCGGGTCCGCTGGCCCGCAAAACCAGGTAACTGGTGACCGAGCTGAGCAGGTAGGACATCGCCACTCCGGCCAGGACCAGGCGGTGAGCGGTCACCCGGCCTCGCTGCTGGGCCAGCAGGAAGACGGTCAAAGTGGTGACGAGCGCACCTGCGAACGCCGCCAGCGGTACCGAGACTGCGGCGAGCGTGCCGGTGACCAGCGTCAGAGCGGCCACCGCGGCGACCGAGGCTCCGGATGAGACCCCGAAGATGAATGGGTCGGCGAGCGGGTTTCGCACCACCGCCTGCAGCACGGCGCCCGCTACAGCGAGCGCTGATCCGACGACGAGTCCCAACAGGGCTCTGGGCAGGCGGAACTCCCAGATGATCCGGGCCTGGACATCGGTCGCGGACGAGTCAGCCGACCACGGCAGCAGGTGTCCGGCGATCACCGAAACCACCTGCTCCGGAGCAATGTAGACCGAACCGATCGCAACCGAGAGAACGACCGCGATCGCGCAGGCCACAGTCAGGGCGAACACCGTGGTGCCCGGCCGGTGCATCCGGCCGGGCATCGGGGGAGCCGGGGCGGTGGGGACAGTGGTCACGACTGCGGGACCGGGAGGTGCAGGTCAGGGTGCAGTGCGTTGGCGATCTGGGTGAGGCCCTTCATGACCGAGATCGAGGCGTCGGTGTCGGCGACCGGAATCTCAGTGAGCTTGCCGTCGCGGACTGCGGGCAGATCGGGGAATGTCTTCTTGAGGTAGTCGCTCAGGGTCGAGAAGTCCTGCCCTTCGAAGGTTCCGACCAAAATCACGTCGGCGTCGGAGGCGGCGAACTCCTCCTTGCTCATGTACAAGGAGTCGGCTGGGAAGACGTTCGTACCGCCGGCGGTGCTGATCGCGCTGTCGTAGATTCCGCCGGCCAGCACGATCAGCGGGCCTTCGCCACCGTTGTAGAAGGCGACCTTGACGTCCGGCTGTCCCTGCACTGCATCGACGACGGTCTTCTTGTCTGCCTCGAGTTGGGCGACGAGTTCCTCGGCGCGGTCGCTGACGCCGAAGATCTTCCCGAGGTCACGCAGACCCGAGGCCGGGGTGTCGATGCTCATGTTCAGGTTGTCGGTGGCGCCACACATGCTGACGCCGTACACCTGGGCCCCGCCCTGCTCGATCTGTTCCACCGAGGCGTAGCCGGCCGAGGTGTCAAAGGCGAAGCCCTCCAGCGACTGTCCGATCACCAGGTCCGGTTCCTGGCTCAGCAGGACTTCTTTGGACGGCCAGGCCATCGAGGTGCCGATTGCGGGGATGTCCTTGGTGTCGGAGGCGATCGACTCGGGGAAGGCGCCGTAGTTGCCGGCCATCGCGGCGATCCGGTCCTTCAGGCCGAGGGCCAGCATCATCTCGGTCGGGGCCTGCCACAAGCTCACCACCCGCTGCGGAACCGACTCGAACGTGAGCGTCCGATCGCAGTTTTCCACCGAGACCGGGTAGGCGGCGCTGGAGCTGGCCGGGCCGGGCCCCGAGGCACCGGACGAGCTGGAATCGGCGGCATCGCCGCAGGCCGTGGCGACCAGGAGCAGGGCCGTGCTCGCGCAGACCATGACGGGGGCTCGGCCGAGGGAGAGTTTCATGCAATGGCTCCTTGAGGGGGGGGCGGCTCGCGGTCAATCTACAAGTCGTAGAAAGTCGATGGGGTGGCCCTACCCGTCTTGGGTAAGGGCCTCGTCGACCGCCGTCTTCAGTGAGATGGCATCCAGGCTCTCCAGCGAGGTGCCGTTGACCTGAACCGTCGGCGTGCCGGAAATCCCTTCCTTGGAGGCCTGCTCGGTGATCCGGGCGGTCCAGCCCTCGTACGTCAGGTCCCGGACGGCGCTGGCGATCTCGGGCTCGGTGGCGCCGGCCTCCGCGGCGTAGTCGATCAACTGCTCGTTGCTCAGGCCCGCACCGCCTTCGGTGGGCTGGTTATCGAACAGCAGGTTGTGGAAGTCCACGAAGGACTCCGGCGCGCGGTCGAACACGGCAGCGGCGGCATTGAGGGCGCGGGTGGAGTACTGGTCGGTGGAGGCTCGGTCGAGGAAGGCAATGGGCCGGTACTGCACCTGAACGTCACCGCGATCCACGTAGGCGGTCAGTTGTTCACGGTTCGCGGCCTCGAACTCGGCGCAGTAGGGGCACTGGAAGTCCTCGTAGACGACGACCTTGACCGGGGCGTCGTCGTCGCCCTGGGTAATGGAGTTTGAGGGGCCGAGATTGGCAGGTGCGGCCGTGTCCGCGACCGCCTCGCCGCGACGGGTGTTCTGAACCAGCACGAAGGACCCGACGATGACGGCGACCAGCACCACCACGATGCCGCTGACCAGCAAGGTGCGTCTTCTAGCCTCGGCCTTCGCCTGCCTCGAGCGCAACTGCGCAACCTTCGCCGCACGGTCCCCGATGGACTCTCTGCCTGCCATGTTCTTATGCCCTCCCGGTGCCCAGTGTCGTGCCGAACTTTCTACACAGAGTAGAGAGTCGTGTTTCGCCATTCCCTCCGGGGTTCTACGTGACGTAAAATCCTGCTCTGTTCCTCGAACGAGAGGCCGAAACTTGGGTGTCGGGGTTGCTTCGCGCCAGCTGTTTCCCGCTCTCTCCTCCTCGACTGTCACCTACCTGGACAGCGCCACGACGACACCGCTCGCCGAGCCGGTGATCGCCGCGGTGACGAAGGCGCTTCTGCGGCCCCCGGCCAGTGCCGGCCGGGGTGGGCACCCGGTGGTGGCGCAGTCCGACGTGCTCCTGCTTCAGGCCCGTCATAAGATCGCCGACTTCATCGGCGCCCGGCCGGAACAGGTGTTCTTCACAGCCGGCGCCAGTCACTCCCACTCGCTGATCGCTCACCTCTGGGGTGCGGAAACGCTTCGGCCGGGCGACGAGATCCTCTACGGCCGAACAGACCACGCTTCTGCCCTGCGCCCCTGGCTACGCCTGGCCAGGCAGCAGGGCATCACCGCCACCAGTTACTGCATCGGACGCGACGGTCGCCCGGAAACCGCGGACCTGCTGGCCAGAATCGGGACGCGCACCCGACTGGTCTGTCTCACTCACGTCCACCAGATCTTCGGTGCCCGGATCGACGTCACCGAGCTGACATCGTCCGCCATCCGTCGGCCCCTGTGGCTGGTGGACGCGAGCCAGAGCATCGGGCACCTGCCGGTGGACGTCTCGGTGCTGGGAGCCGACGTTCTGCTCTTCTCAGCCCACAAAATGTTTGCGCTACCCGGTGTCGGCGTGCTGTACCTGAGCGACCGGGCTCTGGGGGACCTGCCCGCGGGCGCGATGGCCGAACTTGAGTCCGGAACCGTGAACCTGCCGGGGATCGTTTCCCTGAGCGCGGCTGTCGACCTGGTGCAGGACCTGGGACTGCGGCGGATCGCGGAGCACTCGGCCGCGCTGATCGCTCGCATGGCCGAGGGACTGCGGCTGATCGAAGGGATCCGCCTGACACCAGGACCGGCATCGTCGGTACAAGCGTCGGAACAGGCCGTGCCTGCCGGCACGAGCCTGTTGTCCTTCCAGATCGACGGGCTTTCGGCTCATGACCTCGACTTCGCGCTTTCGGAGCACGGGTTTCAGGTCCGGGCGGGTGGGCACTGTCTTCTGCCGGGGCATCCGTACGAGAACAGCGTGCGGATCAGCACGCACGTCTACACCGACACCGGCCAGGTGGACGACCTGCTCGCGTGTCTTCAGTCTCTGATCGGAGGACGATGAGTGAACTTCCTGTGGTGGAGGGGTACGACCGTGCGCGGGCGGCGGAGATCATCGCCCGCCTGGTGCACCCGGACCTCCTGGCCCCTGGCCTCCCCGAGCCCGGGGCGGAGCCACACGTCATCACCTACCGCAGCGTTCCCCTCGTCCCGGCCCGCCGCAGCCACCTGACTCCCGCGCAGCGCAAGTACCTCACCAAGTGCATGAATCCGTGCCGCCCGGACCAGGTGACCAGCGCTTCGCACCGGCTGAGCTGGGTGGACAGCGAAGGGACGCCGAACGTCGGCTATTTCGGACCGGAAGGCTTCGGGCCGGTGGTCCCCATCCTGGCCCGGGAGGCCCTCATCTCATTGTGGCGAGCGCTTGACCAGGACGAGCGCCTGGTGCGGCGCTCGCAGTTGCTCTCCCAGGACGATCGGCAGGTTCTGGCCGCCACGACGACCGACGTCGAGCCGCGTCAGTTGCTGCGGGTCGGACTGGAGGCAACCGCACGGGCGCTGGTGCAGCACAGCTATCTGGCCTCGCAGCTGCCCTACCCAACCGTGGCCGAGTTCGCCCAGGGCCTGCGGGCTAGTGGCATTTTCACGTCGGTGGCCACGACCTGGTACTGGGAACTCCAGGCCTCCAGCTATCGCCGTGGAATGATCCCGGTGCGGCTGGAGACCCGGCCGGGTCGGGGTCCGGACGGTGAGGTTCTGGTGCGCTACAGCGGCGAGAGCCTCGAAACTCTGCGGGCGATGAAGTTCAGGACCATCGCCTCGGCTCACGAGGTGATCGGCCGGGCCGTGCACGAGGAACACCTTGGCCTGGCCGAGGCCGTGCAAAAGTACCACCACGACCTGGACGACGTGGCCAAGCAGTACGCCCTGCTGCCGGAGGGGGAAGCGCCCAGATGTCTGGCGGCCATGCCGGTCACCGTTGACGGAACTCGATTCACGGTCCTGGCCACGGCGGTCGACGCTCTGGTGGAAACCTTCGTGCGGCTGCAGCCGACGGTGAAGGTCAAGGAGGCAGATGCGGCCACGGACGGAGCGGATTCGGTCTCGGAGGACGAGCGCATCTTCCATGTGCCCGACATGAACTGCAAGCACTGCACCGACACGGTCCGCGCCTCTCTGGAGGGTCAGGGCTTCGCGGTGTCCGAAGTGGATCTGGAGACCAAACGCGTGCGGGCGGACTTCCGGACCAAGGACGCCCGGGAGCTGGCCTACGACGCGGTCCGCGACGCCGGGTACACGGTGATTCCGTTCGGCGCAGCGGTGTCTGAGTGAGCCTCGGCCCCACCCTGCACCCTCGCTGTCATCCGCTGGTCGAACGGCTGCTGGCCCAGGACTCCGGGGTGATCCGGTGGGCCGCGCAGGGTTCTGTCAATGTGCTTCTTCCGCAGGTCTTCGCCGAGAACCTGGAGCGACTGCGCGAGGTCCTGAGGAAGGTGGATCACCGGATCTTCTTCGCGCACAAGGCCAACCGAGCACCGGTGTTCGTGACGGCCGCCGAACGTGCGGGAATCGGGGTGGATGTTGCCTCCGAGGCCGAACTCCGAACCGCCCTGCAGGCCGGGATCAACCATGGCCGGCTTGAGGGCAGCGGCCCCAAGTCCGGGGAGTTCGTGCGGACGCTGGTGGACAGTGACATCGTCCTCAATGTCGACAGCGTCTGGGAACTGGTGCGCGCTGCTCAGCGCGCTCGCTCGCTGCGACGCCCGGCCCGGGTGCTGTTGCGGTGCTCGAGTTCCACGCCAGGACGGACGAGCCGGTTCGGAATGGATGAGGAGGCCTACCGGCAGGCGATCGGCCTGGTGCTGGCTGATCCCGATCATCTGGACCTGCTGGGTCTGTCGTTCCACCTCGACAGCGTCGACCTGGGGGAGCGACTGGGCTGCCTGGCCCGGGTGCTGACGCGTTTCGAGGACCTGCACCGTCTCGGGCTCAGTCCCCGGGTTCTCAATGCCGGAGGCGGCCTACCGCAGGTCTTCCTCCGTGAGCCGGGCGATTTCGATACCTACACGAACGCTCTGCGGGCCGGGCTGATCGGCGCCGGTCCCGCGCTCACCTGGAACGGTACCGGCCTGGGCTACCAGGTGCGCGACGGCGTCGTTCAGGGCGTTCCGGTGGTGCAGAAGTTCGCCAACCGGGTCACTGCGGCGGAGGAGCTGGAGCGGACGCTGACCGCACCGCTTCCTGGGCAGGGTGGGCGCAGTCTGGCTCGCGTGCTGGAGGACACGATGCTCCAACTGTGGCTGGAGCCGGGTAAGGCGTTGCTGGACGGCGCGGGTGTGACGGTGGCCGGAGTGCAGTCCGTCTCCGTTGCCGGACCGCACCGGCTGGTGGTGCTGAACCTTGGCCGGGACCGGCTGTCCCCGGCCGATCAGGAGTTCTTCGTCGACCCGGTGCTGATCGGCGCGCACGCGTCTGGGGTTGTTGCCGAGGGAGTGTTCCTGGCCGGCAACCTCTGCCTGGAGCGCGACATGATTACTCATCGGAAAGTCTTCCTGCCGCGAGCTCCGGAGCCCGGAGACGTCCTGGCCTTCGTCAATACGGCCGCCTACCAGATGGACCTGTCGGCCGCTCCGGCGCTGGGGCACCCGCTGCTGCCCAAGCTCGAAGTGGTCTTTTCTGGGCAGGGTTTCACCGCCACCCCCGAAGGAGCCGACCATGGCCGTGTATGATGACATCACCGGCCTGATCGGCGACACCCCGCTCCTGCGCCTCGATCCGGCCCGGCACGGGGTGGCAGGTGTGGAGCTCTACGCCAAGCTGGAGTTCTACAACCCGTTCGGTTCGGTGAAGGACCGCATCGCCTGGGGAATGCTCAAACCTCATCTGGCCGAGATCCGCGACGGCAAGACACTGATCGAGGCCTCCAGCGGGAACACCGCGAAGGCGCTGCACATCCTGGCCGGGCTGCACGGTTCGGGGCTGCTGGCACTGAGCAACCGCACCAAGGTGGCGGAGGTGCGCGACGTGCTGCGGCTGATCGGAGCGGGCCTGGAGGAGTTGCCGGGGCTGTCCGAGTGCCCGGACCCGACCGTGCCGGACGACGCGTTCTCGGTGATCGAGCGGCGGATGGCCGAGATTCCGGGCCGCTTCCTGCACCTTTCGCAGTACACCAACGAGGACAACGTACAGACCCACGTGGAGAGCACCGGGCAGGAGATCCTCGCTGATCTCGGTGCGGTGGATCACCTGTTCGGCGGCCTCGGGACCAGCGGCTCAACCCGAGGCGCCGCTCAGGCATTACGCGCGGCGGTGCCGGATCTGCATGCGGTGGGCGTGGTCTCGGCAGCGGACGACTTCATCCCGGGAATCCGCTCGGAGTCGGAGATGTGGGAGGTCGGGCTGTTCCGACGCGAGCTGTACCAGGATATCGCCGCGGTCCGCTCAGCCGATGCGATCGACGGGATGCTCGACCTGGTCAAGGACTTCGGGGTGCTGGGCGGGCCCACCGCGGGAGCCGCCTACGTTGCGGCCCGTCGGCATCTGGCGGTCTGCGAAGCCGGACCCCGCACGGCGGTGATCATGATCTGTGACCGGCTGGAGTGGTATCTCTCCTATCTGCGGGTGCGGCGGCCGGACCTGTTCGGCAGTGAGACGCCCCAGGAGGAAGCCCCGGCGGGGGCGTTGATCACCCCGGCCGATCTGGCTGAGCGGCTGGACGAGTCGGATCTGCTGGTGGTGGACACCCGGGGCGCTCTGGCCTACCGGATCGGGCACCTGCCCGGGGCGATCAACCTGAGGGACGATCTCCTGGACCAGATGATCGCACAGGGCAACCCCTTTCCGGCGGGCCAGACCGTGGTGCTGGCCTGCCCGGTGGGGGAGTACGCCCGGCGCGCAGCCGGGATCCTGTCGCGTTCGGGAGCCCACGCGCTGGCCCTGGATGGAGGTGTCCGGGCCTGGCGCGATGCCGGGCTCTTGTTGGAACGCTCGCCCTGAACTCCGAGGACTACAGGACTACGAGGGCGGGGCCTTCCGGCTGCCGAGGGCCGAGAGGTAGGCGTTGTAGGCGGCCAGTTGGGCATCGTCGTCGCGTTCGGCCTGCCGGTCGTAACGACGGGCCTCCCTGCCCGAGGAGCGGGACCAGCTGATCGTCACGGCCAGCATCAGCAGCAAGGTGGGACCGTCCCCGACCGCCCAGGCGATCATGGCCCCGCGCCGCTGGTCCTCCAGCAGGGCCTCGGCGTCGGTCAGCCCCAGTTGCGGCCACCAGTCCGGCGCCAGGAGCACCTCGCCGGTCATCAGGGTGACGGCGACGAAGGCGTGGACGGCCATGGTCGCCATCACGATGATCAGGCGGATCGGGTAGGCAGCCTTGGGCGGTCCCGGATCGCTGCCGATCAGCACCCAGCAGAACAGGTAACCACTGGCCAGAAAGTGGAACGTCATCAGCATGTGCCCGGTGTGGGTGGACATGGCCAGCGGGAACAGAGGCGTGAAGTAGAAGACCACGAGCCCGCCGCTGAACAGCACCGCGGCCACCACCGGATGGGCCAGAACGGCCAGTACACGTGAATGGGCGATGCTCAAGAGCCATTCCCGCGCTCCGGCGCTGGCATCCCGGCGCGCCGGGACGGCGCGCAGCGCAAGGGTGACGGGGCTACCGGCGACCAGCAGCGGTGGCACGGCCATCATCAGCAGCATGTGCATGATCATGTGACCGCTGAAGGCGATCATCCCGTACTTGACCGGGCCGCCGCTGGTGACCCACAGAAGGAGCAGGCACCCGGCCACCCACAACACCGTGCGCCACCACGGCCAGGCGTCCCCACGCGTCCTCAGTTTCCTGACCCCGAGGGCATACCCGATGATGAGACCGGCGCAGAGCATGATCAGCATCCGGTCGGGGAACCACTGGGTGAAGATCGTGGCCCAGGACATCTCTGGTGGACGCTCGAATCCCACGAGCGCGGTGAAGGCGTAGTCGGGGTCGCTGCTGGATGGCGCCTCGGCGACCGGAGGGACGCTGCGGCTCACCGCGCCGGCCAGCCCTATCGCCACCGCCATCAGGCCGACCTCGACGGCCGCGATCCGCAGCATCGTGCGGCGCGGGTCGGCGCGCTCGGCGGCGAGCATTCGGCGCCGGTGCCACCAGGCCACGGCTCCCAGGATCACCAGCAGGGCGGCCTTTCCGGCCAGGAGAGCTCCGTAGGGGCTGAACATCGCATTCCACGAACCCAGTCGCAGCCACGCGCTGTCCAGACCGGACAGGCCGAGCAGCACGAAGCAGACCGTTGCCACCGGCGAGAAGCGGCGGGCCGCCTCCAGGGGCTGACGTAGATAGGGCGAGAGCATGACCAGGCCGATGAGGCCACCTACCCAGATGGCCGCGGACAGCGAGTGCACCAGCAGGCTGTTGACCGAGTTGACGTGGTCGTCGGCGCCCGAGGAGTGCCCGTTCAGGCTCGGCGGCACCAGGGCTGCCACGGCCACCAGGAAGGCCCAGCCGACCGTGCTTGTGCGGCGCGCGCTCAGCGCGAGCTGGCTGGCCAGCAGGGCGAGCAGCATGGAGAGAGTCAGGATCCGGCCCAGCACGACGTTCTGGACGAAGAATGACAGCTGCATCAGTGCGTCCGGCGAGCCGATGCTGGTGCCGGTCTGCTCGCCGACGCTCAGTAGGAGCACCGCCAGCGCGAAGAGGAACCAGACGAAACCGCAGTACCCGGCCCAGACAGCGGCGTGGAGACGGGTCCCGGTCAGCGCCCACCGGTCTCTGGAGCGGTCCGGAGCCAAGAAGGCGACTACCAGTAGCAGGCCGATCGTGACCGCGGCCATCACCTGGGTTGCCGTCTGGGTTAGGGGAAGGCCGTAGCGGACGAGTGCGCCATGGCGGGCCGGACCGGCCCACTCGAGGCCACCGCTGGCCTGGAGCGTGGCCGCCGTGGTGACGACGGCTGCGACGGTGACGAGGGCCGGGAGACGGAACGGAGGCGTGGCGGAGCCTGATGCGCTCATGAGGAGTGGCTCGCCCGGGCACCTGGAAATTCCACGACACGTAGAAGCATGGCGGCAGGATAGTGACGATTCCTAGGCCATCCGGCCACCCCGCGGCGTGTACCCGGCGTCGCCGGGTCCTACACTCGGGTTCTCTACATCATGTAGAGCGAAGGAGAGCGGCGACGTGGTGCGGCGAGATCATCTGGAACGGGCAGTCCTCGAAAGTCTCTGGGACCATCCCAAGGGCCTGACTGCCCAGGAGGTGGTCGACCTGCTCGCTGATCGTCAGCTGGCCCTGACCACGGTGCACACCGTGCTGGACCGTCTGCGGGCCAAGGACATGGTCCTGCGCGAGCGCGACGGACGGGTCTACCGGCACCGGGCGGTGCAGAGCCGTGAGGAACTGACGGCCCAGGCGATGCTGAGCGTCCTGCAGGACAGCGCCGACCACCGGCTGGCTCTGTCGATGTTCGTCCGCTCGGTGTCCGCCGCAGATGCCGATGCCTTGCGTCAGGCGTTGGACGAGCCCCAGGCCGGGTCGAAGACGTCGCGGCTGGGCCGGCGACGCCGCCCGTGAGTGCGGAGCTGGCCGGGCGGACCCTGATGCCTCTGGTCGTCGTGGCGCTGTTGTGGCCGGTTCCGGTGTTGCTGTCCCGCGCGCGATGGACCAGCCGGGCACCCAAGGCTGCCGCGATCACCTGGGTGGTCTACGCGCTGGTGACGGCCTACACGCTGCTGCTCACCCTGGCGTTCTCCGCCGACTCCTGGGCGATTGCTGGCCTGCTGTTGCTGTGGATGCTCGGCCGGCTGCTGCAGACCGTCTACACCTTGCGTGGCTCGCAGCGTCGCCACCAGGACGCTCTGGCCATGGTGGCGATCTACGACCCGGAGCTGCGGGTGCACGTGGTCGACGACGACCGGGCCCTGGCCTACTGCCTGCCGAACGGCGCTCAGCCGATGGTGGTGGTGACCAGAGGATGCCTGGAACTGGCGGACGACGCCGAACTGCGCGCGATTCTGGCCCACGAGCGTAGCCATGCGCAGAACCGCCACGACCTGCTGGTCACCGGGTTCCTGGCCTGGCAGCGGATTTTCCCGTTCCTACCTACCAGTCGTGTAGCAGCCGACGCGGTCTGCGCGGTGACTGAGGCCTGGGCCGACGACGCGGCGGCCGCTCACGTCAGCCACGACGTGACCCTGCGCGCGATCATGCGTCTGGGGTCCGGGGTCCCGGGCGGACTGGACGGCGTCGGCTGGCAGCCGGACCCGGCCACCATGGCCCGGGTGCGCCGGCTGCTGGATCAGATGCCTGAACGCCGGCGCTACGCCGCCGGACTGTGAGTCCCGAAACCGTTACGTCGGAAGAAGATCGGTAGTGAAGGCAACAGAGCAGTCCCGGATCCCGCAGCAGACCGGATCTGAGGAGCCGGTGGCCGGCCGGGTGGTCGTGCTGGACGTGGAGGGCATGACCTGTGGTGCCTGTTCGGCCCGGGTCGAGCGGACCCTGAACCGGATGGACGGCGTCACCGGCACCGTCAACTTCGCCACCGGACGGGCTGTAGCCACCGTCACGCCCACCGAGACTCCCTCAGGTGAGGACGACTTCGGCCACCGGATCGTCGACATGATCGAGGCGATCACTAAGGCCGGCTACTCGGCCCGGGTGGCCGGCGCCCCGGTCGAGGACGGGCAGCCGCAGACCGCGCACGTGCCGGCCCGCCGCAGGTTGTGGTGGCGCCTGGGCGTGACCATCCTCTTCGGTGTCCCGCTGGCCGACCTCTCGATCGCCAACGCGCTCTCACCCCAGTCACGCTACGACGGCTGGGAATGGGTACTCATCGCGCTCGCCCTGCCGATCGCGACCTGGTGTGCCTGGCCCTTCCACCGCGCCGCCTGGCTGGCCGCGCGCCAGCGCACCACCACCATGGACACGCTGATCTCGCTGGGGATCCTGGCCTCCTGCGTGCTGTCGGTCTACACGATCTTCTTCGCCGCGACCGAGCCGTCCGACAGCATCGGCGGCTGGCACCTGCTCTTCCAGGCCCACGGCGCCATCTACCTGGACGTCATCCCCGGGGTCACGGCGTTCGTGCTGATCGGTCGGATCCTGGAGTCGCTGGCCAAGTCCCACGCCGGCAACGCGCTGCGCGCCCTGGCCTCGGCCGGTGCCCGCGATGCGGCGCTGCTCATGCCCGACGGCCGCGAGCACCGCATCCCGGCCGACCAGTTGCGGGTGGGGGACCGGTTCGTCGTGCGGCCCGGAGAGGTCATCCCGACCGACGGCACGGTGCACGAAGGTCACGCGGCCGTCGACGTCAGCACCATGACCGGGGAGTCGGTGCCGGTCGAGGTAGGTGCCGGTGCCACGGTTGTCGGAGGGACTGTCGCGCTCGACGGGCGGCTGGTCGTGGACGCCGAGAAGGTCGGCCGCGAGACGCAGATCGCCCAACTGGTCGAGATGGTCGAGCGAGCCCAGAGCGAAAAGGCTGCGGCTCAGCGCCTGGCCGACCGGATCAGCGGCTTCTTCGTCCCGCTCGTCCTCGCGCTGGCGGTCGCTACCGCCGCGGTCTGGGCTGCGGTGGGTGAGAACCTGAGCAGCGGCTTCAGCCCGGCCCTGGCCGTCATCGTGGTCGCCTGCCCCTGCGCGCTCGGCCTGGCCACGCCCATGGCCCTGATGGTCGCCGCCGACCGGGCCGCCCGCGAGGGTGTGTTCATCAAGAGCCAGCATGCGCTCGAGGTGGCTCGCGGAATCGACACGGTCGTCTTGGACAAGACCGGCACGGTCACCGAGGGCCGGATGTCGGTGGTCGCGTCCTGGCCGGCCGCACCCGATGCGGACGTGCTGCGGCGGGCCGGGGCGATCGAGGACGCCTCCACCCATCCGGTCGCGGACGCGGTCTCCGGCTACGTCCAGCCCGGGCACGGGGCCTTCGTCGCGGTCGAGAACTACCGCAGCCTGGCTGGTCTCGGTGCCGAAGGACAGGTGGAGGGCCACACAGTCCTGGTCGGCTCGCTGCGGTTGATGCGCGAGCGGGCCATTGTGCCTCCAGCCGATCTGCAGGCCTGGCTGGCCGAGCAGCAGAAGGACGCCCGGGGCACCGTCGTCGTGGCCCAGGACGGTCAGGCGGTCCTCGCCCTCGCGGTCTCCGACACCGTCAAGCCCTCCGCCGCAGCCGCGATCGAGCAGATCCACCGCCTCGGCCTGCGCACGGTCCTGCTCACCGGGGACAACCGGATCACCGCCGAGGCGGTCGCCCAGACCTTGGGCATCAATGAGGTGGTCGCCGAGGTCCTCCCGGCGCAGAAGGCCGACGTGATCGCCGGGCTTCGGGCCGAAGGGCGCTCCGTGGCCATGGTCGGGGACGGCGTGAACGACGCTCCCGCACTGGCCCAGGCGGATCTGGGCCTGGCCCTGATGTCCGGCACCGACGTCGCTCGGGCCGCCGCGGACCTCCTCCTGCTGCGCGGTGATCTGCGGGTCGTCCCGGACGCCATCGAGCTGGCCCGCGCCACAGTGAGCACCATGCGCTGGAACCTGGCCTGGGCCTTCGGATACAACGTCGCAGCCATCCCGTTGGCCGCCGCCGGTCTGCTGAACCCGATCATCGCAGCGGCTGCGATGGCGTTCTCATCGCTGTTCGTGGTGACCAACAGCCTGCGCCTGGGCAAGGGGAGCTCCGCGCGGCAGCGCTGAACCCGCACCTTTCTACACCAGGTAGAACCTGTGTATCTTGCTTTCTACATGACGTAGAAGCGTCGTGCTCAGCTTCCCTGATGCACGAGGAGTGTTCCCTTGACCCTGCCCGTAGACCGGACGGACGATCCGTCGATCGAGGTCGAGAGTTCCCCGGACACCGGGCCGGAAGCGGCCCCGCAGGTTCGCCGGAAGGACTCGCCCTGGCGACCGCTAATCCTGCGGCTGCATTTCTACGCCGGGGTTTTCATTGCCCCGTTCCTGGCGGTGGCCGCCCTGACCGGGCTGGCCTACGTCTTCAGCCCGCAGCTGGACAGCATCGTCTACGCCGATGAGTTGCACGTCGACCCGGCCGGGCGCACCGCCCTGCCGGTGGCCGATCAGGTCGCTGCGGCGCGCGCCGCTCATCCCGAGGGTGTCGTCGCCGAGATCGTGCCCGGTGACTCGGCCCGAGACACCACCCAGGTTGTGCTGGATGTTCCCGGGCTCACCGACGATCGCCAGCGGACGGTCTACGTCGACCCGTACACAGCGGAGGTCCGTGGCCAGCTGGACACCTGGTTCGGCTACACGCCGGTGCGGACCTGGTTGGATGACACCCACCGCAATCTCCAGCTCGGCGACTGGGGACGCTGGTACAGCGAGACGGCGGCGAGCTGGTTGTGGGTGGTCGTACTCGGCGGACTCTTCCTGTGGTGGCAGCAACTGCGTCGGCGCACCCGTGATGCCCGCGGATTCCTGCGCCGGGCGCTGACCCCGGATCTGTCTGCCCGCAAGGGAGTTCGCCGTACCCGGGGCTGGCACGCGGCCGTCGGAGTCTGGCTCGCGGTGGGACTGCTGTTCCTGTCGGCCACCGGCCTGACGTGGTCGCGGTGGGCAGGCGGGAACTTCGGCGAGGTACTCACCGCGATGAATAGCAACTCGCCGGAGGTCTCCACGACGCTGGGTGGTGGTGAGCACGCCGGCCACGCCATGGGCGGTGAGGCCGGAGCGCTTCCGGACGAGGTCGGGACGCTCGCCGGGATCGACGACGTGATCAGGGCGGCGAACCGAGCAGGGCTGTCGGAGTCGCTGCGCCTGACACCGCCGGACGCCGAGGGCAGCGGATGGCTGGTGACGGAGAAGGACCGCAGCATCCCGGTGCACTTCGACAAAGCGGTGGTGGACCCATCCACCGCCGAGGTGACGACCGTCAGCCGTTTCGGCGACTGGCCCTTCCTCGCACAGGTCACCAGCCTCGGTATCGCCGCGCACATGGGGCTGCTGTTCGGCCTGGCCAACCAGCTCCTGCTGGCGGCCCTGGCCGTCGGTCTGCTGTGCGTGATCTTCTGGGGCTACCGCATGTGGTGGCAGCGGCGCCCGACCGGCACCCGGTTCGCTGTCGGCTCGGCCCCGCAATCGGGTGCCTGGCGCCGGATCCCGCCGGTGCAGCTGCTGTTCGCCATTGCGATCACCGTCGCGGTGGGCTGGTTCATGCCGATCCTCGGTGTCACCCTGGTCGCCTTCCTGGTGCTCGACACGGTGCTCGGCAGTCGTCGGCGCCGAGCGGCCGTACCATCCACCGAGGGGAACTGAGATGGCAAGCGCCGATCGTTTCTACTCAGTCAGCGCTATTTCCTGCGACCACTGCAAGAGCACCATTGAGTCAGGACTGACAAATCTGCCCGGCGTGACGTCGGTGTCGGTCGATGTCGAGGCGCGGAGCGTGTCCGTGAGTGGTACGGCAGACGACTCCGAGATCCGCTCGACCTTGGACGATCTCGGCTACTCGGCCGAAGCCTGAGAGACGCGGAACAGGGGTGGCAACCGTTCTGGTTGCCACCCCCGTTCCGCAGTGCAGATCAGACCGCAGCCACCTGGACCGCGGAGCGGGGGGCCATGGAGTGGTGGTGCCCTCCGGGCTGCTCATCGCCACTGCTGCCCATACCAAAGTTCATCGCCAGCAGCATGTAGGCCATTCCCAGCGCCATCACGCCGAGAGTGACGCGCAGAGAGAGTATCTGGCGATGTCCCAGGCGCAGCTCGGGAACGGCCGCGACCGAGCCCTGGCCAGCTGGGGCATGGTGGCGACGGGTCTCCTCAGTGAGCAGTCCACTGAACCAGCCGGCGGCCTGGAGGAGGCCCCAGGCCGCTAGAGGCACCGCCAGCAGGCTCAGCCCTCGGCCTTCCATCTGCTCGAACATGTAAATCATGATGCCGAAGTCGACGGCCATTATCGCCCATAGCCAGTCGGTGTCACCGCGGAGGCGGGTCGCGACCACGGCTGCCAGGGCGGCCGCCGTGGCCACCGCAAAGAGCAGCTTGCCCGGCCCAGCGGCGACCGGCATAGTTCCCCCGGGCCAATACATGTTGATCATTCCTAGAGCCATGAAGGCGTGGCCGGCGTGCCAGAACCGGCCGATGCCAGTCAGCTTCAAGATGTGGCTGGAGTGGATCGCCAGCAGCACGACGAAAACCGCGCACCAGACGGCCATCAGCCAGGCCGGCAACCAACTGCCCATGTCCCGCGTCCCTTGCTCGAAATAATTCTACGAAAAGTAGAATACCCGACGCGGATGCCGACCGACCGGGGATGTCGGATGCTGCAGCATCCCCGGTCCCGCATGCGACGTTGGTCCGCCGGCGGCGATGGTTCCGGGGCCGATCGGGACGTCATATTCCAAACCATGCCGGACGTAGACCTCCTGCAGTCTTCGTCGTCATACAACTGGCCGATGCGGTGCCGATGGCCCGGAGTTTCCGGCATCAGCGCCCAGTGTCGAAGGCGACGGCGGTGATCTCCAGCGAGAGTCCAGCCGGGAGCGCCGAGACCTCGATAGTGGTGCGGGTCGGGAGCGGAAGGCCCTGGAAGGCCTCCAGGTAGGCGCCGTCCATCGTGGCCTTGTCCGTGATGTCGGTGACGTAGCAGGTCAGCGAGACCACGTCGGCCAGGCCTAGGCCCAGGTCCTGCAGTTTGGTGTCGATGTTGGCCAGCGTCTGGGTGGTCTCGGCGGCCAGGCCGCCCGCCACGAGCTCGCCGTTCTTGTCGAAACCGACGTCACCGCTGAGGAACACCAGGTTCCCGGCGCGGCGGTAGGTGGAGAAGGGGAGCGTCATCGGATCTGCCTCTGTCGATTCGAAGGGGTGATGAGGGACGAATGAACGGGCTACCAGCCCTGGATTCGGGGCCAGGTGGTGGTGACGTCGGTTCCGGTCTCGACCACGGCGTAACGCTGGTGCTGATCGGCCATCGAGCAGGCGTGGTTGGGCAGGATCCGCACCCGGGTGCCGATCGGCAGGTCGGGCAGCTCACCCTCTCGCATGGCCAGGACACCGTGCTCCTGGCTGGCGTCGGTCATCAGCAGGCCGGGGATCGGCGTTCCGTCCAGCGCCAGGACCAGCCCGTAGCCCTGGTCCACCGCCTGGGACGAGGTGCTGCGGTCGTAGGAGATGGCCGTCCAGCCGCCGTCGGTGAAGACCTGCTCCTTGGTGCTGTGGTGCCCGGTCACCGTGACCACCACCGACAGTGCCAGGTCCTCGATCGTGCAGATCCCGAGCCCGGCCATGAACAGGTCGAAGAAGACGTACGTCCCGGCCCGGACCTCGGTGACGCCGGTCAGGTCGACGTCGGCGTGGGCAGTGGGGGTAGAGCCGACGCTGACGATCGGCGCGTCCAGCCCGGCCGCGCGCAGTGCATTTGCGGCCTGCACGGCGACATCGCGCTCGTTGGCCGCAGCGGCCGCCAGAGCCGAGGGGCTGGAGGCGTAGTACGACTCACCGGCGTGCAGCAGGACGCCCTGGAGACAGTCCTGGTCAGCCAGAATCTTTCCGAGCTCGATCAGCTGCGGGCTGTCGGCGGCCACACCGGCCCGGTGGCCGTCGCAGTCCACCTCGATCAGTGCCGGGACCCGGTTCCGGGCCACGGCCTCGGCCTGGGTGGCACTGTCCAGCACCACTCTGACGGTGACCCCGCGCTCGTTCAGTGCCCTGATCCGGGGCAGCTTATGCGGGTCGATACCCACGGCGTAGGTGATGTCGGTGAAACCGGCGTCGGCGAAGGCCTCAGCCTCGGCCACCGTGGAGACGGTGATCGGGCCGGGCCCGCCGCCGAACGCCAGCCTGGCGATGTCCACCGACTTGGCGGTCTTCACATGCGGGCGCAGGATCACGCCGCGCGGCTCGAGACGCTCACGCAGGCGAGTCAGATTACCCGACAGCCGGTTTCGGTCAACCACCGCGAACGGGGTATCGGGATCGGCAAGTGTGCTCACGCGAAGCCTCTCAATTCTCGGGAAGGGAAGCCACGGCCTGGATCTCGAGTACGCAGCCATAGTGCAGCCGGTCCACGCCGACCACGGCCCGGGCTGGCCGGTGTTCACCGATCCAGGCCGCGTACAGGCTGTCGAAGGCCGGCCAGTCGTCCAGATCAGTGATGTATGCGGTCAGGTTCAGCAGCCGGCTCCGATCGGTTCCGGCAGTGACCAGGCACTGGTCGAGGTTTTCCAGCGTCTGCTGCGCCTGAACGCCGAAACTCTCCTGATATAGCGCTGTTCCGTCTGAGGCTAGGGGAAGCTGCCCGGAGATGTAGACCAGGTCCTGGTGGACCGCGACGTGCGAGTAGTGCCCCAGCGGTGCGACCAGGGCAGGACTGTTCAAGGTGTGGGTCATCAGGCCTCGCGGCGAATAGGGGAAGAGGCTTGAAGCGGCGGGCTCGATGCTCTCCTCAGGAGAGCACTTTTGACAACCCCCGATCTTGTTTCTGGTTCATTTCGCGAGGTTACGGCGGGGAAACCGTTCGGCGCTGTGGGCGGACCCCGGTGGGATCACGGATACGGCTGCCACCGACGGCGGCATAGCGTTCCCGCATTCACCGGACTGAGCAGGTCAATGCAGGAACGGAGCACCATGGGGCGTCCACGTACCGCTGTCACGGCAGCCATGATTCTCACCTTCTCGGCGCTCGCCGCCTGTGGCGGCGGCAGCGGTAGTGGCGTCTCCGGCGGCAGCGAGATCAATGTTGCACAGTCAGAGGCGCCCGCCGATGCGGTCGAACTGAGCATCGCGATCAATCCCTGGATCGGCTACGGCCCGTGGTACGTGGCCCAGGCCAAGGGTTTCGACCACGAGAACGGCATCGATCTGAAGTTCGTCAACTTCGTCGACAACAAGGACCTCTACGCGGCGGTGGCCTCCGGACGGCTGGACTCCACCCACGCTCTGGTCAGCACCGCGCTGCGCTTCCAGGCCACCGAGGTGCCGCTGAAGGTGGCTCTCTTCCAGGACATCTCGACCAAGGCCGATGCGCTCATCGGGGCCGAGGGAATCGGGTCGGTGGCGGACCTGCGCGGCAAGAAGGTCGCCTTCGAAGAGGGCGGCGGACACGAGATGCTGCTACGGCTGGCGCTCGAAAAAGCGGGCCTGAGCATCGAGGACGTGGATGCGGTCCCGCTGGCCGCGGACAAGGCTGGAGCGGCCCTGATCTCAGGCCAGGTCGATGCCGCGGTGACCTACGAGCCGTACATCTCCCAGACCCTGAAGGAGAGCGCCGGAGCCAGCGTTGTGACCAGTGCCGGGGACTTCCCGGGCATCATCTCCGACGTCTGGGAGGTGTCGGAGAAGTTCGCCGAGGAGAACCCTGAGGCGGTCACCGGCGCGCTGGCGGCCTGGAACAAGGGTGTGGAGTTCTTCCGGACGAACCAGGACGAAGCAATCAAGATCGTCGCCGAGGTCGCCGAGGTCACCCCGGAAGAACTGGCCGAGACCTACGGTGGGGTGGAGCTGTACAACACGCAGGAGTCGCTGGAGTACCTGAAGTCGGACTTCCAGCCGCTGGCCGAAAACATTCTGGGCATCATGAAGGAACAGGACAGCATCGAAGGTGATGCCGACCCGGCCACGCTGGTCGACACGTCCTATCTCGAGGGCGTCAAATGACCTCGGCCCCCGAGATCACCGCACGTCCTTCGACCGCGGACGCTGCGGTGCCCACCCGCGGTCGTCGGCCGGGCCTGTACCGGGAGATCAGCCGGGGCGCCTACGCCGTCATCGCGGTCTGCGGCATGGTGGTGCTGCTGCTGGCCTGGTGGGCCTACGCGAAGTTCGGTAACACCAACCCCCTGTTCCTGCCCACCCCCGACCGGGTAGCCCGTCGATTCGTTGACTACGCAGGCGGAGACCTGCTGACCGATGCGGCCGCCAGCTTCAACCGGGTGACAATCGGGTTCCTGCTCTCCAGCGCGATGGCAGTCCCACTGGGCCTGCTGGTCGGTACCGTGCGTCCGGCCGAGGCCGCGATCGAGCCCACCATGGGCTTCATCCGGTACATGCCGGCCGTCGCCTTCGTCCCGCTCACGATCATCTGGATCGGCGTGGGCGAGGAGCAGAAGTGGCTGGTGATCTGGATCGGCACCTTCTTCACCCAGGTCCTGATGGTGATGGATAACGTCAAACGCGTTCGCCGTGAATTGGTGGACGTCGGCTACACCCTGGGCCTGAGTGATGTGTCCGTGCTGTGGCGGATCGTCGTACCCGCCGCCTCACCGGCGATCTGGGACACCCTGCGGATCACCCTCGGCTGGGCCTGGACGTGGCTGGTCCTGGCCGAGGTGGTCGCCGCCGATGACGGGCTGGGCCACCGGGTCACCCTGGCCCAGCGCTACCTGCAGACCGACACCATCTTCGTCGCGCTCATCGTCATCGGCCTGATCGGCCTGGTGATGGACCAGGCTATGAAGGTCCTGGGCCGCAGACTGTTCCGCTGGGCGGAAAGGGGCAACGCATGAGCGCGGACAAGCTGGTCGTGCGCAATCTGTCCAAGGAGTTCCGGGTCGGCCGCGAGAGCGTCCTGGCCGTGGACGACGTCTCGTTCAGCATCGCCGAGAACGAGTTCGTCTCCGTGGTCGGTCCCAGTGGCTGCGGCAAGAGCACCCTGCTGACCGTGGCAGCGGGCCTGGGCGATCCCACCGGAGGCAGCATTCTGGTGGACGGCGAGGTGATCCGCGGGCCGGGTCGCGACCGTGGAGTCGTCTTCCAGTCCTACTCACTGTTCCCCTGGCTGACGGTGCGCGCCAACATCGAGTTCGCCCTCAGAGGCGAGAAGATCGGCCGGGTCGAACGTCGGCTCAGGGCTCTGGAACAGCTCGATGTCGTCGGGCTGGGCAATTTCGCCGATGCCTATCCCTCGCAGCTCTCGGGCGGGATGCGCCAGCGCGTGGCGATCGCCAGGGCGCTGTCCTACCGGCCCAGCGTGCTGCTGATGGACGAGCCGTTCGGGGCGCTGGATGCGCTGAACCGGCGCACCATGCAGGAGCTTCTGACCAAGGTCTGGGAAGACCACCGGCTGACGGTCCTTTTCATCACCCACGACATCGACGAGGCGGTCTTCCTGTCTGACCGGGTGCTGGTGATGAGCGCCCGCCCGGGCCGGATCGTGCAGGACGTCCCGATCCGGCTGGAACGCCCCCGGCGGGTCGAGATGCAGACGAGCGAGGAGTTCCTGGAATTGAAGCAGCACCTGCTGAAGTCGGTCACCAGTACCGATCCGGCGCTCGCGGCGGGAGGCCGGCGGTGAACGGCGACGTGGTGGTGATCGGAGGAGGTGTCGCCGGGATCACGATCGCCTATGAACTGGCCCGGCACGGCGCCTCGGTGACCGTTCTGGAACGCCGGGAAGGAGTGGCCGAGGAGTGCTCCTCGGGTAACGCCGGGATGGTGGCCTCCACCCACGCCATGCCCCTGGCCAGTCCCGGGGCCCTGCGCGAGGGCCTGCGGTACATGTGGCGCCCGGACAGCCCGTTCTACCTGCGTCCTCGGGCCCAGATGGTGCCGTGGCTGCTGCGGTACGGAAAGGCCAGCACCCCCGGCCGGGCCCGGGCCGCCGGAAAGCTGCTGACCGAACTCACCCAGATGGGCCTGGACTGGCACCGCAAGGTGCACGCCGACGGGCTGGAGACCGGCCTGCGGACCCGCGGGCACCTGGACGCCTATGAGAGCCAGGGGAGCCTGGAGGCGGGCCGGGCCGAGATCGAGCAGCGTCACGCCCGGGGGCTGCCCGGTGAGCTGCTGAACCCCGAGGAACTGCTCGAGCTGGAACCCTCGCTCTCGCCCTCCCTGGCCGGTGGAGCCCTGTACTCCGACCAGGCCTGGCTGGACCCGGAGATCTTCATCCGGTCCCTGGCCAAGGCCGCGACCGCGCTGGGCGTGAAGATCCGCAACCGGGTCGAGGTGCTGGACCTGGAACGCCGGGGTGGGCGGGTGGTGGCCGCCCGCACTACGGCCGGCCGGATCAGCGGCGACACCTTCGTGATCGCCGCCGGGGTCTGGAGCCAGACGCTGGCCCGGGCCACCGGCCTCTACCTGCCGGTGGAGGGTGGCAAGGGCTACCACGTGGAGATGCCGGACTCGGCGGCCTCACCGCAGATGCCGGTCTACATGGCCGACTCCCGGGTCGTGGCCACGCCACTGCCCGGGCGACTGCGACTGTCCGGCACCTTCGAACTGGACGGCCTGGACGAGCGGGTGGATCCGGTCCGGATCCGGGCCATCACGGCGGCGGGCGTCCGCGTCCTGCCCGGACTTCGTGGCGTGGAACCGACCGGCCTGTGGCGCGGCCTGCGTCCCTGCGCACCGGACGGGCTGCCCCTGGTCGGCCCGATCCGGGAGGTGCCGAACCTGCTGGTGGCCACCGGCCACGGTATCGGCGGGATCACCACCGGCCCGGTGACCGCGCAGCTGATCGGTGAGGTGATCCGGGGGGAGCAGCCCAGCCTGCCGATGGAGCTGATGCGCCCGGACCGGTTCCGGTCGCTGGTGTCCTGGCCGCGGCGCGAGCGCGCCGTGATGGGCGAGGCAGTAGCTGGCTGAACCGAACGGTGAGGGCGCTCGGCCGAGCGCCCTCACCGTTCGTCATGCGGCCGGCGTCCGCTCGGAGCGCCGCACGGCCAGTTCCTCCAGCCTGTCGGCAAGCTCCTCGGGGCACGCAAGCGCAGGTGAATGACCGGACGCGATCGTGACGGGCTCGACGCCCAGGCGCTCCTCGGCGATACGCTGCTGCCACGCGGGGGCCAGCACACGATCACGTGAGCACACAACGTAGTCGGAGGTCACGTGAGGCCAGGCGTCCAACGGCGACTTCTCCTCGAGCGTCGTGGGAGTCTGCAACCGCAACTGGGCAAGCGCCGCGTCCGTGGGGCCCGCCGGGCAGTCGTGGAAGAAGTGGTGCCGGGCGACCTCATGGTC
This sequence comes from Kineosporia babensis, assembly GCF_021129305.1. Classification (GTDB taxonomy): domain Bacteria; phylum Actinomycetota; class Actinomycetes; order Actinomycetales; family Kineosporiaceae; genus Kineosporia; species Kineosporia babensis. The sequence continues at coordinate 127,219 of NZ_JAJOMB010000027.1, forward strand.
CATCTCCAGCAGACCGTCCGCGCGGGTCGTCCAGGTGAAGCCGGCGACCTCAGCGCCGGCATCGGCCTCGAAGTCCTCGCTAACGCTGAGCCCGGGCACCGGCAGCAGCGCGGCCACGAAGATCATGTGCAGGACAGGAAGGTGCTGAGCCACCATCGGAATGGTGAGACCACCGGCCGAGTGCCCGACGAGCACGATTTCCTGGCCGTCTGGAGAGCCGATGGCCTCAAGAACAGCCTGGGCGTTGGCGGCGGCGCCGTGACCGGGCCGGTCGGAAGGCAGCTGCGGGGTCACCACCCGGTGACCGCGTTCCTGGAGCACCGGCACCAGGCTGGACCACGCCCAGCTGCCGTGCCAGTGCCCGTGGACCAGAACAAATGTGAAGGCCATGGCGTCATGGTGGGCAACCGCCGCAGCGCGGACCACGGTGATTCCACCGGGATCGGAGAGCTGTGACGAACGCCCAGGAGTTCGGGTCCTGGCTCCGGGACGGGCTCGCCCAGCTGGTCCTGACCGGTGCGACCGGGTCGGGCCGCACCCGGGTGTTGGGCGAACTCGCCGAGGCGATGCGGACTCAGGGCTGGCGAGTGACCGAACTACGCCCCTCAGCCGACGATGCCCGGGACCAGCTGGCGGTGGCCCGGGCCCTGGGAGCGGACCTGACACCGGGAGAGCTCGGGGACAGCGCCCTCGTCGAGGCCCTCGCCCGGTCCTGGACGGGTTCGTCCGGCGAGCCTCACCTGGTCTGCATCGACGATCTCGACCGGCTCGATGCGTTCAGCCTGCGCGCTGTCGCCGCGGCTTGCCGACGAACCTCGGCGCGGGTGGCGATGACGACAATCAGTGAGCAAGGGCTGGTCGACGGCCTGCCTGAGGCACACTTCCACCAGCTCGCCGGCTGGCCGCCCGCGCAGATTCACGATGTGATCCGCCGCACGGCCGCCCAGGGGCCGATCCCTGAGGTTCTGGATCGGCTGACCCTGTTGGCCGACGGCAACCCGGGGGCAGCACAGGCGCTCACTCAGAGTCAATCGCCGGCTCAGCTGCTGGGCTTCGAGCCCATGCTGCCGGTCGGCTTCGGTGTGCCACTCAAGGTCCGCTTCACTTCCCGCATCAACCCGGAACTGCGCCCCGCCGCGATGCTGCTGGCCTGCGGCTCCGGGACACCACCGGCGGTGCTCGAACGGGCCGGGGCCGAACTGGGTGTGCGGGACACCCAACTCGACGCGCTGGAGCAGGCAGGACTGGCCGAGAACCGGCGGGGCGGCCTGCGGCTGCGCCCGGCCGGACTGGGGTTCGCGCTCGAAGCGGTCTCCAGTACCGGTGAGCGGCGGCGCACGCACACCGCGCTAGCCCGGGCTTTCACCGGGACCGACCAGGGCCGCGCGCTCTGGCATCGTGCCCAAGCAGCGGGGGAACCTGACACGGGCCTAGCCGATCACCTGGAGACCCTGGGGGAGAGTTCCCCTCGAATGGGCGGCTGGAGCATGACTTCGCTGCTGCTGCAGCGGTCCTCAGAGCTGACCGCAGACACGGGCGAACGAGGGCGCAGGCTGGCCCTGGCCGCCGAGGCCGCGTGGCTGGAGGGCACTCCCGCCCGCGCGCTGCGGTTGCTGGCCGAGGCCGAGGACCTTTCGGCCGACCTGGATCTGAAGCTCCGGGTTGCCTACGTGCGAGGCAGCATCGAACTGGCCGCCGGTGCAGAGGACCGCGCGCTGCGGGTGATGACCGATGCGGTGCCGGCTGCCCTGGAACGTCTTCCGCTGTTTGAGAGCACGGCTCTGCTGATGCGCGCGTGCGATGCCGCCGTTGCGGCAGGGGATGTCGTGGCCGCTGTCTCACTGGGCCGGCAGGCCCAGGGAAGGCTGGCGGACGCGGGTGATGCGGCGGCTTCGGTGCGGCTGCAGTTGGTGGCAGGAACCGCCAAGGTGCTGGCGGAGGACCTGGACGCCGGGCTCGCCCTGGTCGAAGACGCTCTGGCTGCCTGTTCAGAGCAGAGGGACCAGAGCCACTCGCTGGTCGGGATCCGGGCCTCGCTGATCGCCGGGGACACCGGGGCCCTGGTCTGGTACGCCGATCAGGCGGCAGACCGGCTCCGCGAGAGTGGCAATCGGGGAATGATGCCGTTCGTCACGGCCCGCCGGGCCCTGGCCGACGTACTCCTAGGGCGCCTGCGCAGCGCGGTGGACATCACGGTGTCCGGTATCGAAGAGTCGGCCCTGCTGGGCCAGGAGAACGCCAGGGCCGAGCACCTGGCGGTACGAGCACTGGCCCACGCCCGGGCCGGCGAGGCTTTAGAGGCGGGAAAAGCCGCTGAGCTGGCTCTGCGGCTGGCCTGCGACTACGGCCTGGCCTGGCCTGGCCTGGGGCGATCGCGGTCTGGGCGCTGGGCGAACTCGAACTGGGAGCCGGGAACCCGGAGCGGGCACTGGAGCGCCTCACCCTGCTGTGGCACGGAAACCGGTACGAGCGTCATCCGCTGATCGCCACCTTCGCGGCGGCCGAGCTTGTGGAGGCCGCGGTGCGGGCCGGGCGCCGGCAGGAGGGCGATGTCGCTCTGCAACGGCTCATCGCCTGGGCCCGTGCGACCGGAAGCCCTGCGGCCGCCGGGCTGGTCGAACGATGCACAGCACTGCGTTCGGACGATGCCGCGGACACCGCGGAGTCCTTCCAGCACGCGCTGGCCCTGCACCGGGAGGCTGAGCGTCCCTTCGACGAGGCGCGCACAGCCCTGGCCTACGGTGCCTGGCTACGTCGCGAACGCCGGAAGTCCGAGTGCCGTACTCACCTTCGGCTGGCTCATGAGAGGTTCGAAAGCGTAGGGGCCGAGGCATGGCAGTCGAACGCGGCCCAGGAGATGCGGGCCAGCGGCGACAACGTCCGACGGCAGGACGCGCTGACTACCGGAGTGCATCTGACCGCGCAGGAGCTGACCATCGCCGGGATGGTGGCGGACGGCGAGTCCAACCGGCAGGTCGCGGAAAAGCTCTCGCTCAGCGTGCGGACTGTCGAGTACCACCTGCGCAACGTGTTCCTGAAACTTGGGATACGTAACCGCACCGAGCTGGCGGTGAATCGCCAACTGCTGGAGAACGCCTAGTAGCCAGGGTTGTTGAGGGAGGTGGCCAGGGATCTGGCCGCTCTTAGTCCGCCTCGGTGAGCAGCTCCGGCTCAGCGCCCGTCGTGGCCACTCGGGCGATGCCGATGGCCGCGACCGCCCGGTCCCCGGTCAGCAGCACCGGTGCGGCTGAACACTCGATTCCATCGGTGGTTGAACGCTCTTCGGTCACGTACCCCGGGGCCGGGCATCGTCTAGGAGAGGGAGCCGGTCTGCCAGCGAGGAAACCGTGACCTCCGTGCGCCGGGAGCACCCGTACCCGCGGTACATCGACATCAGGGTGTCGGCGTCCGGGTAAGACAACGAGGAACGCCCAACCGCGGTCAGGTGGGCGGGCAGGCGGGTGCCGACGTCGGTCACCAGCCGGATGCCCGAACCACGCGGTTCGCGCTTGTCCAGATAGATGACGTCGTGACCCTGCAGAACCGCCAGGTGACTGGTGTGCCCGGTGCGGGTGGTCAGCTCGGCCGGGTGCTGCTGGGCGGCGTGCTGCAGGTGGCCGCTGCGGCTGGAGGGCGGCACCGATCTCGAAAGCGGCCACTCCCAGTGTCCACATCCGGACGTCCGGCCAGTAGACCACGTACCTCTAGCCCCTCATCACTTTGAGCAGATGGTGCGTGCTGCTCTTGGACAGTTCCAGCTCTGCCGAGATGGCGGCGGTGGTGATCGGGCCTCCCGCGTCGAGCCGCTCGGTTGCAGAGCGGGCACTTCAGACAGCGGGACCGGGGACCAGATGATTGGGTATGCCAGGGGCGTGGCCCAGTTGGCGCTACCGAAGGATGGAGGGCTCGGGAATGAGCCTGTAGACCGCCTGGCGGATGCGCTCGATGTCGAACGGCTCCGTGGAGATGTGGCTGTGCAGGACCAGTCCCTCCTGGAGCGCATCGATGGTGGCGACCAGTTCGGCTGGGAAATGCCGCTCCAGCGAACCGCGAGACCTGTTCATCCATCCCTGGATCAGCTCGCGATACCGCACATCGCGCACGGCCAGGGCGTACAACTCCGCGGAGAGGATCATGTCGCGTCCGTACCCCTCTCCATGCGTGACGATCAGTTGCACGACCCGCTCGCGTGGATCTTCGCCCTCGGGGAGCTCGGCGAGGATCCGGTCGAAGCGGGCCCACTGATCATCGGCCAGGCGCTGGAACGCCGCGAGCAGCATGTCGTCGCGTGTGGGGAAGTGGTACGTCATGGAGCCCAGGGGAACGTCGGCGGCCGCCGCCACTGTGCGGTAGGTCGCCCCCGGAGCTCCGTGCTGGGCGATCAGGTCGAGGGCAGCCTCGATGATGCGCTCACGGCGGTGGGGGTCTGAACGCCGCACTCGGCCAGTCACACGTCTCCTCTCCCAAGTGCGCAGGAAGTCTTCGGTGGGGCCGTCCCGGCGGGTACCGGCCAGAGTCTGCCCTCACATCGAAGCTATCAGAACGTGCGTGTAGTAAATATAAGAACGTGCGTGTATGTTTCGTGGCGGAGCCAGCCGGGGACGGCCCGTCGGCCGAAATGTCTGGCTCGCACATGCGTGTCGGGCGTCTGCCTGACGTCGCTGGCGGCGGGTCCAGCGGTGAACACGGAGTTCGGAAGGGTCATGTCCTGTGGGTATGCAGACGGCTACCACCACGAATCGGTACGGCTTCGGCGGGAAGACCGTGCTGGTCACCGGGGCCGGCAGCGGAATGGGCCGGGCTATCGCTCGGGGCTTCCTGGCCAACGGTGCTCGGGTCGTCGTCACGGGCCGCCGCCCAGAACCGCTGGGGGAGACGGTTCGTTCAGCGCAGCCCGGGCGTGCGCTCGTGGTGCCCGGTGACGTGGCCGATCGTGACCATATCCGGGAGGCGCTCGAGAAGGCCGAAGATCACTTCGGAGGCCTGGACGTGGTGGTGAGCAATGCCGGCGCGATCGTTGCCGGCGACATCGTTGACTTGCAGGAGAGCGCCTGGGAACGGATGAGATCCACCAATCTCGATGCCTTCTACCGGCTTTCGTCAATGTCCTTGCCGATGCTGGCCCGTCGTGGGGGCAACCTCGTTGCGGTCGCCTCGGTCTCTGGGCTGAACGGTGACTGGGGGCAGGCCGCCTACAACGCCACGAAGCACGCTGTTGTCGGCTTCGTGCGATCGCTGGCCCTGGACTGGGGAAGCCGTGGCGTGCGGGTGAACGCCATCGCCCCTTCGTTCACGCTCACCGGGATGACTGCTCCCGTCGGCACCCCGGCCATGCAGTTGCAGCCGTTCAACAACCGCATCGCACTCAGACGGCCCGGCCGTCCGGAGGATGTCGTTGGCGCCACGCTCTTCTTGGCCAGCAGCGATGCGCAGTACATCACCGGTGCTGTGGTCCCTGTTGATGGTGGTACCGGTGCCTCCACCGGTCAGCCTCATCTGGAATAGCTCTGTAGCGGCCGCGCCTTCGAGGCATGGTCAGCCCGCACGAAGGCCGCACGAGGGCCGCTCGGGTCGGCACGGGGCTTGCCGGATTGCGTTGCTGGCCGGGTCTGTCACGCGCGCTGATGACGAAAAGGTCCGCAGGCGGTAGTTCGTGTTTGTCACGACGGTCTTCTGCTGCCTGGGAAGGCTCTCGAGATTCGGGACGGGCACCGCTGCAGATCGGTGCAATGCCATGCAGCCCGACATGGAACCGGCCCCGCGGCCGCGTGCACGGGGCCGGTCCGGGCGCGCGTGGACAGGCCGGGATCCGAAGTCAGGGGCTTGTCTTGCTTTGGGGTCCGCCGTGTGACGGCGGGCATGTTCTGCACGTCATGATCAATCGATGGGTTCAGTGGGCCACGTGATGACTTCTACTCTTCAGCAGCGGCGCCTGGCGCTGTTCGTTCTGTTTTTCATTCCTGGATTGTCTATTTCGTCATGGGTGACGCGGACGCCGGCGATCCGGGATCTGCTCGGCGCATCGACGGCGCAGATGGGCCTGGTCCTTTTCGGCCTGTCGATCGGTTCGATGGCCGGGATCTTGTCCTCAGGCCTGCTGGTCAGGCACTACGGCGTACGCCTCGTCATTCTGCTGGGCACACTCTCGATCGTGGCCAGCATGCCAACGGTGGGGCTGGGCGGGGTCCTGTCGAGTCCTGTGCTGACGGCCTTCGGCCTGTTCCTGTTCGGTCTGGGGATGGGAGGAGGAGAGATCGCGATGAACATCGAAGGCGCTGACCTGGAGCAGCGTCTGGACAAGCCCGTCATGCCCTCGCTGCACGGCTGCTTCAGCCTGGGAACGGTCATCGGTGCGTCCGCAGGTATCGCGTTCACCGCCTGGGACTTCCCCGTTGCCTGGCACCTGCTCCTCGTCGGAGCCCTGGCACTCCTGGCCTTGACTGTCTCCATCGGTCATGTGCCCACTGACGTGGGCAAGGGCGATGCTCAAGCAGCCGAGACAGGTTCTTCGACAACATCTGTGGCAGAACCCATCTGGAAGGACCGGCGGCTTCTGCTGATCGGGTTGATCGTGATGGCGATGGCGCTGGCCGAGGGAACCGCGAACGACTGGCTTCCCTTGGTGATGGTCGATGGTCACGGATTCGCACCGGCGCTCGGATCCTCGATCTATGCCGTGTTCGCGGCATCCATGACCATCGGCCGATTCGCCGGCGGGGGTCTGATCGCACGCTACGGCAGGTCGGCGATTCTGAGGTCCAGCGCGATCTCAGCAACGATCGGTCTGGGCTTCGTGATCTTCAGCGACAGTCAGATCCTGGCTGCTGCAGCCGTGGTGCTGTGGGGTCTTGGAGCCTCTCTGGGGTTCCCCGTGGTGATTTCGGCAGCCGGAGACTCAGGTGAAAACTCAGCGGCCAGAGTCTCACTGGTGGCAACGCTCGGTTACGTGGCCTTCCTCGTAGGGCCTCCGCTGCTGGGCTACCTGGGAGATCACTACGGGCTGCGCCAGGCGCTCATCGTTCCTATGGTCTTGACCGCCCTCGCCGTCTTCCTGTCCCCGGCAGTACGGGAAAGCGCCCTCCGATCAGGGCATCCCGCTCAACCGTGAGGTGAGACTGGCGGTGAGGGCGACGCGCCGACACGCTGTGAGAAGGCGGCGCCCGTCGGCGCGGTGAACCGCCCCGGCATGTCGGGAGGCTCCTCTTCTTGAGAGGATGGAGTCATGGGGGAACGTCGCAAGGGGCAGTATCCGGACGAGCTTCGCGAACGTGCGGTGCGTATGGTGCAGGAGTCGTCGGAGCAGTATCCGTCGCAGTGGGCCGCGATCAACTCGGTCGCCGGAAAGCTGGGCATCGGATCGGGTGAGACCCTGCGCAAGTGGGTCCGTGAGGCCGAGGCCACTGAGGCTGCCGGGAAGAACCGCAAGGTGGTGTCGGCGGATGATTCCCCGGAGGTCAAGCGCCTGCGCCGTGAGAACGCAGAACTCAGGCGCGCCAACGAGATCCTCAAGGCTGCAGCGGGTTTCTTCGCGGCCGAGT
>NZ_JAJOMB010000028.1 GCF_021129305.1 Kineosporia babensis
GGTCGCAGGTGGCTGCTGGTCGAAGGCAGTTGGGGTAGGTGCACGTCTGATATCGGGCGATGACCTGCCGGGCCAGGTCGCTACTGGGCCGATAGCGGTTGGCCTGAGGCGAGGTGTGCTCGGGGTGCTGGGCCGGGGAAACAGGCAGGAGCACGACGCTCGTGGCCTGGGATGCGATACGCCGGGCCTGATCGGCTGAGATCGCTCCGTACCCTTGGAGGTATCCGAGGGTTTCGCTGCGCCCCTTGAGCGTCTGGTCGGTGAGCGTGACCACGGCAAGTGTCTGGCGGCCGCTGCGCTGAGGCACCTTCGACAATTCCCAGAAGGCAGGGATGTGCCCCACTGGCACCGCGTTCAGCCCGAACCCGCTGAGGGAGCGTCGATCAGCCTCTTCCTGCGCCTGGGCCGCACGCTCCAGGCGGTCGATCAGATCTCGCCTTGCGCAGGAGGAACATTCGGCCTCACCGCCGCCATCGGCCAGAGAGCCGCCAGTCTCGGTGCCACGGGCCTCGGCGCCACCCGTCCTCGCGCCACCGGTCTCGGCGCCACGGACCTCGGCACCGCCAGTCTCAGCGCCGCTGGTCTCAATGCCGTCGGCCTCCGTCCTGCCGGCCTCGGTGCCGCCAGTCTCGGCGTTGCTTCTGCTGGAGCCGGGCGGCCCGCTGGCGCCAGCCGGATGCCGGGGCGGCTCGCTGGCCGGGGCGACGGAGGACACTGCGTCCGCTGAATCTGCCGAGTCGTCCTGAGCGAACTGGCGCGGGTCACGGGCCAGGGGGACGTCAATGCCCGCGGCCAAGGCGCCGAAGACCGCGATCAGTGCATCGGCCCGGCGCTGGTGCTGGGTGCGGGAATCGGATCGGCCCTCTGCTCGGGCGGCGTCGCGGTCGGCATCGGCCAGCGCGTCCAGCACCCCGTCGATGATCTGGACCTTGTCGGCAGGAAGGTTGGCCCCCAGGGCCGCCATGCCGTCGGGCAGGATTTCGGTCCAGACCCGGCGGGCGTCGTTGGCCTGCCGATGGCGCTCGTTGGTATCGGCCGGGCGCAGCCCTTCCAGTAACCGCCTGATCAGCTCTTTCAGTTGCGGGTAGGCCAGGGACGGAGCCCGCACCACGATCGCGGACTGCACGATCGCCCACTCCTCGCAGCCGGGCTTGAACCATTCCAGGCCGGGCGCCGGGTTGTGCATCCGCCGGGCGATCAGTTCGGCCCGTTCCCAGTCCAGACGACCAGACTTCACCAGCGCCATCACAGCCGGCAGGTTCTCGCTCAGGTGGCAGGCCGTGGCTACGACGTGATGCATGCGCTGCGGATTACGGGTCAGCTCCGGGGCCAGGCGATGCACCACCATGGTCCGCGAACCGATCTGCTCAGCGCCGTCCTGGTCGTCACCTGCGTTGCCTTCGCCGGCGCCGTTCTCACTGTCGCCGCCCTCGTCTGGGTCTGGAGCACCCGGATCGGTGGAACGGCCGGGACGAGGGCGACCGCGGCGGGCCGGGGCGGTTCGGGAGACCATCAGGGCAATGGCTTCGGCCTGGCGAGAGGCGACCTGCCGCAGGATCAGCTCGGACTCCAGCACCGCCTTCAGGAGGTCGGGATCCGAGAGACTCTCCAGGTTGACAGGCACCGCTGGAGGACCGTCCGGAGAGCACGACCAGGCAGACAAGCTCTGGGACCGGAAGACGCCCTCACTCAACTGACTCAAGCCAAACACCCCCGTATGGCAATGCCTTTCGCAGTCCCCCGACTGCTGAAACCAGGATAGCTCGCACCACCGACAGTCTTGGCCAACTGCCGCGGTACCGGCGAAGGGAGCAAACCGCCCGCTGGGAAAACCCTCGGTCGTCGCGAAACGAGGATGCCTCGAGACGCCGGTGCCACGAGACGCGGATTCCCCGGAAGAGGCTGCCGTGAGGGGCGGCCTGAGGAACGTTTACAGCTCTGGCCGATCCGGTGCGGCGAGCGCTGCTGGAGAGACGGGCTGCAATGCGAAAAGGCTGCAAAGCCGGCAGGTACGAACGGCCCGGCACGCACGAACGACAGCGCCGGAGGGTGAAGGTGGCGAGGGCCGAAGATGGCGATCGGACCGCCCGTACCGTGCGAGCCGTCCGGATCGGCACCGACGGGCAGGCCAGCGATGTGACGGTCGCTGCGACGAGCAAGCCAGACGCTCTCGAATGCGGCGACCACGAACCTTGACCGGTTCCACGCCAGGCCGCCCAGTCCAGCAGCGGATGAACAAAGAGCGCTGGGGCAACACCAAGTTCACCCGGTACCGGATCCGGCAGATGTCCGAAACACCGCAGCTAAGAAACATCGCAGCAAGTAGACAAACCGAAGAACTGGAACAGCGGCAGGGAAGCAATTCATCGGCTTCCGGCTGACACACCGGCAGAGCAGGGCGATCAGCAGGAGCACCAAGACGGCGAGTGCGACCTGGGCTACTGAGCGACCGCTTCGATGTTGCCTCTTCCGTGCTGATGCTGAACCTCTCCGCACCGCCCGAGGCTGTGATCGATGCTTCCGTGTGGTATTCCCTGAGGGTGCCTTTCATCGATCTTGCCGGTCACGCCACGTACCACGAGGTCACCGGAACCGGTGCGCCCCTCGTCCTTCTGCATGGCGGCTTCTGCTCGATGGAGGTCATGCGCGAGATCGGCGACGCCCTGACCGACCGCTTCGAGGTGCACGCCTGTGAACGACCGGGTCACGGGCGCACGGCCAGTGACGGCGCACCGTTCGCGTACGACGCGATGGTCCAGCACACGCTGACTTATCAGGACGCGCTGAACCTCCCGAAGGCACACCTGGTGGGCTTCAGCGACGGCGCGATCACCGGGCTTCTGCTGGCCCGCGACCATGCCGATCGGGTCGCCTCGCTGGTCTCGATCAGCGGCAATCTCGATCCTTCCGGGTTCGTCACCGGCGACGAGGTCTCGGAACCGACAAGCGCAGAACAACATCAACTGCTTGAGGACGAGTACGCGCGGCTTGCGCCGGAGGGCTCGGCTCCCGCCCAGGACGTGGTGGAGCAACTGGTTGAACTATGGAAGCAGGAGCCGCATATCGGCGCCGAATCACTGAGAACCGTTGCCGCACCGACGCTGGTGATGGCCGGTGATCGTGATTCGATCGCGTTGGAGCACACCGCACTGATTGCGCGCAGCATTCCCGGCGCCCAGTTGTGCATCGTGCCCGGCGCCGGCCATCTGCTGATCCGCCAGCGCCCCGGTTTGATCGCCCGGATCGTCGGGGAGTTCCTCGTCTAGACCGGTATTCGGCCCAAGGTTTCGCTGTGTGCTCCGCTTGTCGTCTCATGAGTGAAGCCTGCCAGAGGCCACCGACAATCTTGCGAAAATGGCCATGAGCAGGGGCGATCCGCTCTTCGACCAAACCGTCGACCAACTTTCGTGAGATGCCGGCGGCACTGGCGCACACCGTCCATACTTTGTGCCGTGGCCCTTGGTTGCCCAGAGACTGCTAGCGCCCGGCCTGGTCGGCGATCTCGTGCCACAGGTCGCGGATCGACGGGCTCGTGTCGGGCAGGCCGGCTGCTTCGGCCATCAGGAGCAGCGCGGTCGAGGCCAGATGCTTCGCCATGGCCGAGGCGGCGCGATCGGGGGCAACCGCGTGGATGGCCTCGACTATTGGCCGGTGCTCGGAGCAGATCGCCGCATGCGTCCGGTCCGTAGGTTCGCCCAGAAGACTGGTGGTCTCCCGCAGGCCGGCCACGATCCGGGCCGCCCGCCGATTGCCGCCGCCAAGCAGGATCAGCTCGTGCAACTGCCGGTCCTGCGCCCAGAACTCCTCGTCGGTCGAGGCCTGCTCCATGGCGTTCATACAGGTCATCAGCGCTTCACCGGATTCCGCGGAAGCAGCGCAACGGCGGGCGGCGGGCACTTCCAGGGCCAGCCGGACAGCGAAGATCTCGGCCAGATCGCGAGGCTGCGGCAGGAGTACCCGAAAGCCCCGATTGCGGTTGATCTCGACCAGACCGGCCTCGGCCAGTCGCAGCATCGCCTCGCGCACCGGGCTTCGGGAGAAGCCCAAGGCCTCCGACAACTGGTAGACCGAGTAGACCTCGCCCGGCACGTACCTGCGCTTACGGATTCCGTCCCGTACCTCCGCGACAACTTGGTCGGCCAGCGATGCCATGAGTAACATGTTACTCATGGCCAGCATCGCCCCTCCACCCGCCAGCCGCACCGGCCTTGAAACCGGCCTCCAAACCGGCGCAGAAACGTCCTCAAAGGAAGTTTCGGCCGCACTGCGTCAGGCCGGTCTCGAAGTTCGCGACGACGCGGGCACCAAGGCGATGTACGCCACCGACGCCTCGTTGTACCGGATCCCGCCACTGGCCGTGGTGCGTCCCCGTCATGTGGACGAGGTCGCCGCCACCCTCGACATCGCCCGGTCGCTGGGCGTTCCGCTGACCTCACGCGGGGGCGGCACGTCGATCGCCGGTAACTCGATCGGCCGCGGCATAGTGCTCGACTTCAGCCGGCACCTGAACCGGGTGCTCGATGTCGACCCGGTCGCCCGCACCGCCCGGGTCGAGCCCGGCACCGTGCACGCCGTGCTGCAGAAAGCTGTGCTGCCGCACGGCATCCGCTTCGGCCCGGACCCCTCCAGTCACCCGCGCTGCACCATCGGCGGGATGATCGGCAACAACGCCTGCGGCAACCGGGCCCTGGGCTACGGCCGTACTTCCGACAACGTGCTGGCCATGACCCACCTGCTGGCCTCGGGCGAGACCCTGCGCACCGGTTACGGCAACGAAGGCACTGCCTTCGCCGACGGCCCGGCGACGCTGCTCGACGGTCTGCGGGCGGCAGCCGGCCGGCACCTGAAGGCCGCGCGTACCGAGTTCGACCTGTTCGGCCGTCAGCTCTCCGGTTACGCCGTCCAGCACCTGCTGCCCGAGCGTTTCGACGTCGGGCAGGCGCTGATCGGCTCGGAAGGCACGCTCGGCATCCTGACCGAAGCCACGGTGCGGCTGGTGAAGGATCCGGATCACCGGGTGGTCGTGGCCATCGGCTTCACTGACATCGTGGCGGCCGGTGAAGCAGCGCCCACCGTGGTCACTTTCGGGCCGACGGCCTGCGAGGGCATGGACGAACGGCTGGTGAACGTGTTGCGCGCCCGGCGCGGCGACAGCGCGATCCCGCCGATGCCCAAGGGCGGCGCCTGGCTGTTCGTCGAGATCGCGGGCGATGACCAGGCCGAGGTGCTGGACCGGGCCCAGGCGCTGGCCAATGCCGGGCTGGGCCTGGAATCTCTGGTCGTGCAGGACAAGGCCACTCAGGCCCGGCTCTGGCGGATTCGGGAGGACGGCGCGGGTCTGGCCGGCCGGGCGCCCTCGGGCAAGCCTGCCTGGCCCGGGCTGGAGGATGCTGCCGTACCGCCTGAGAAGCTCGGCGCCTACCTGGCCCGGTTCGACGATCTGGTGTCCGAGTACGGCATGACCTCAGCGCCGTACGGACATTTCGGCGACGGCTGCATGCACGTGCGCCTGGACTACCCGCTGGACCGGCCCGACGGCCTGGTTGTGCTGCGTGAATTCCTCACTGCGGCAGCCGGTCTGGTTTCCGAGTTCGGAGGGTCGATCTCCGGTGAGCACGGTGACGGCCGGGCCCGGGGTGAACTGCTCTCACTGATGTACTCCCCCGACGCGATCAAGCTGTTCGGCGCGGTGAAGCAGGCCTTCGACCCCTCGAATCTCCTCAACCCCGGCGTTCTGGTCGATCCGGACCCGTTCGACGCCGATGTGCGGGCGGCCGGGGTCAGCTACCGCAAGGATCTGGCCTTCATCTACGAGCACGACAACGGCGACCTGTCGCAGGCTCTGCACCGCTGCACCGGCGTGGGCAAGTGCCGCGCCGACAACTCCGCCGCCGGTGGCGTGATGTGCCCGTCCTACCTGGCCACCCGTGAGGAGAAGGACTCCACCCGCGGCCGGGCCCGGGTGCTGCAGGACGTGGTGCGCGGCGACCTGGACTGGAAGCACCCGTCCGTCGCCGACTCGCTCGACCTGTGTCTGTCCTGCAAGGGCTGCGCCTCCGACTGCCCCACCGGCATCGACATGGCCACCTACAAGTCAGAAGCCCTGCACCAGAAATACAAAGGACGCTTGCGGCCCCGATCGCACTACACGCTGGGTTGGTTGCCGCGCTGGGCGCGTCTGGCCGGGCGCACCCCTCGACTGGCCAACCTGGGCATGACCCTGCCCGGCCTGAAGAAGCTGGCGCTGTTCGGCGCGGGCGTCGATTCCCGTCGCTCGGTACCAGAATTCGCCCGCACACCGTTCCGTCGTTGGTGGTCCCGTCAGAAATTTGAGACGGCCGATCAGAAACTTGGGACGGGGGGCACGCCAGTGATGCTGTTCGTGGACTCGTTCTCGGATGCGTTCTCGCCTGCTGTGGCCGAGGCCACCGTGCAAGTGCTGCGAGAGGCCGGCTACGAGCCGCGCCTGCCCTCAGCCGGAACCTGCTGCGGCCTGACCTGGATCACCACCGGCCAGCTCGACGCCGCCCGCAAGATCCTGGGCTCCACGGTCACCGAGCTCGCGGCCGCGGCCCGGGCCGGCATCCCGATCGTGGGCATCGAGCCCTCGTGCACGGCCGTGCTGCGCACCGACGCCGTGGAACTGCTGGGCACCGACGACGCCCGGCTGGTGGCCCGCAGCACCAAGACCCTGGCCGAGCTGCTCACCGAGACCGAGGGCTGGAACCCGCCCGACCTGAGCGGCACCACGATCGTGGCCCAGCCGCACTGCCACCACCACGCCGTGCTGGGCTGGAACACCGACAAGGCCCTGCTCGCCCGCACCGGCGCCGACGTTCAGACCTTGGCCGGTTGCTGCGGTCTGGCCGGCAACTTCGGCGTGGAGATCGGTCACTACGAGGTGTCCCTGGCCGTCGCCGACCAGCACCTCATGCCCGCGCTGAAGGCCAAGCCCGACGCGGTGATCCTGGCTGACGGGTTCTCCTGCCGCACCCAGGTCTCCGACCTGGCCGACCGGCCTTCGGTGCACCTGGCCGAGCTGCTGACACGTCGTGGACCGGGCCAGTCATAAGTCCTGGCCAGTATTAGATCGGGCCAGTCATAGATCGGGCCAGTTGTAGTCCTCCGGGTAGGCCGACCAGCCTCGGAAGAACCAGTCGGCCAGGTCCTGCAGCCGTTCCAGGCAGTCGGTGTAGTACGACTCGGGCTCCGGACGGGGGAAGTTGGGGTGCGCCGTCCAGTTGGCCACGTCGTGCGAGAGTTCGTAGAAGCCCTCGGCCAGCCAGCGCGGCAGTTCCTCGGCGCCCACCGATTCGGCGCACACCTCGCGCAGGGCCTGCTCCAGCCGGGTGAAGGCTGCGCGGTTCCAGGACAGGTCGGTGCGCATCGCCAGCAGGAAGCTCTCGTCCTCGGCGTCGAACTCGCTGCGCAGCACCGCCAGCACGTCGTCGGTCATCACCGGTAACGGTAATGGATCGGCCTGCTCGACGGCGTGGCGGGCAGCATTGGCGTACTGGAGCAGAACCGCCGCTCAAGGCCGGCCAAGGCTTTGCCGATGGGTCTGGGGAAGAGCGCCACCGCCACCTGGAACGGGGAGTCCAGAATGCGTATCGAACCCGCTTTCGCCGCCAGCAAGGCCACTCTGAACCTGCCCAGCAACCAGGCTGATGAAGCCGCGCAGGACTCCGACTCGGGCGTGGAGAAGCTGTCCAACGGCTCGATCGTGGTGCAGGCACCGGTGCTGAACACCACTGCAACGCTCAACTCGATCGCCGGCGACCAGGCTCTCTCGGCCGCCTTCCTGAACATTGCCGACGAACCGGCCGAAGCGACTTCCGCGGCCGAGGAACTGGCCCCGCGCGCGCTTTCCGGCGAGCGGGGGGACCCGCTGGTCGAGCACCTCACCGAGGCTCAGCGGGGCGCCTTCGACGCGCTGTACAGCGTCGAGATCGCCGAGAGCGGCGAGATCCTGTCTCCGGTCGAGATGCAGGTGAACGAGTACATGGCCGTCACCTCCGCCGCCGGGCAGCTGGCCTCTGACCAGGCCAACGACCTGATCGAGCCGGCCGATGTCACGCTCGAGGACATCGACAACCTGGTTCAGAACTTCCAGGCCCGGATCGAGCAGGACCTGCCGCTGTTCGAGGAAGCTGTCTAGTCCTGCTGTACCCCACTCACTGCTGGGCCCAGTCGTCCCGGTAGCTGGCCCAGTCCTGGTCGGTGGCGTCGAAGTCGACGTAGAGGGACACGCCGATCGGGCGGTCGCGGGGCACGCCTTCCAGCCCCTGCTGCACCCCGGCGATGTTCGCGGCCATGGTCTCGGCGCTGTCCCAGCGGTAGATCTTCTGGTCGTGGTAGGCCGGGGCACCGATCAGCAGGTCCACGTCGGCGGGCACTGCGTCGAGGGCCAGCTCGGTCTGGCGCCGGATGTAGCCCTGGTAGGCCTTTTCGCTGGGCAGGAACGTGTCGTAGGACATGATCGCGACCTGGTCGACGTGCTCGGAGACCTGGCGCAGATAGTCCTGGCTCCACAGGGCCTGCATGGGCAGCCAGTCGACGGGCAGGCGGAACCACTGCACGGGATGCAGCTTGGGTGTGGCCACGGAGAACTGGGCCTCGGCGGCCTGGGTCTTGGCGTGGGTGGCCTTGAGCAGGTCCAGGAAGGGCTGGTCGTTGTTCAGGGCCGGCTCGAAGTCGTAGTGCACCCCGTCCCAGCCCTCGGCCAGGATGTCGTCGACCCCCTCCAGCACCTTGGTCTGGGTGACGCCGGAGGTCAGGCGCATCCGGTCGTCGGCCAGGACGTTGCCCAGCCAGGCCTGTACCCGGACCTCGGGCGCAGCGGTGTGCAGAGCTTCGAGCAGCCAGGTGGCCTTGGGGCGCAGCGCCGGGTCGAGGGTGCCGTCGTCGGCGTAGGGGCCGGCGTGGATGTACAGGTCGCGAATGCCGCTGCCCTCGAGTTGGGCGGCCAGGGCATCGACGTCGGCCTGGACCTTGCGGCCGTCCACCCAGGCGTGGCCCAGCCAGTACGCGTCGTGGCCGGTGCTGCGGATCGAGCGGTCCACTCCCCCGGTGGCGTTCACCGCGAACGAGGCGACGTAGGTCACTGGGAGCGCCAGCAGGAGGACCAGCAGGGCGGCCAGTACCCAGGGCCATCTTCTGCGCCGGCGCCTCGGGGCAGCACCCGGAACCGCAGCCTGCTCATGGGAGGCCAGTTCCGGTGCGACGGTGTCGTCCATTCGATGATCATGCCCTATCCGGGCAAAAGCGGCCCGCTCAGCCTGTTGTGGGCGAATCGCTTCGCAGCGTAAGCACTCCTGGCAGACTGCAGAGGTGACCAGCTTCCAGGATGTGAATCTGAAGGACGCCCGGTTCCGGGACGTCGAGGTCCGCAACGCCAGTTTCTGGAAGGTCCGGATGCGGGGCGTCTGGATCGGCGAGGTGGAGATCGACGGCGAGGTCCAGGGTCTGCGGATCAACGGGGTCGACGTGGCGCCGCTGATCGAGGCCGAACTGGACCGGCAGGATCCGCAGCGGGTCAAGATGCGCCCGCAGGACGTGGCCGGCTACCGCGAGGCCTGGGACATCCTGGACGCCTTGTGGCGCACCACCGTCGAGAAGGCCCGGGCCCTGCCGCCGGAGCTGCTGCACGAGCGGGTGGACGGCGAGTGGTCGTTCATCGAGACCCAGCGGCACCTGATCTACGCCACCGACATCTGGGTCAGCCGCGCCATTCTCGGTGAGCCCCGCCCCTGGCACGCCCTTGCGCTGCCGTTCGACGAGATGGACCCCGAGCCGGGAGTGCCCTGGGACAAGGCGGCCCGCCCCAGCCTGGACGAGGTGCTGGCCCTGCGAGCCGAACGCAACACGACCGTCCGGCGGGTCATCGACGGTCTGACCGAGGAGAGCCTGGCCGCGCACACCGAGCCGGTCGAAGGGCCGGGTTATCCCCCGGCCGATCGATATCCGGTGGCCGAGTGCCTGCGGACGGTGCTGAACGAGGAATGGCAGCACCGGCTCTACGCCGAGCGGGATCTGGCTGTTCTCACCGCAGGGACTCTGAGCGGCCCAGGGGCAGCCGGACGGTGAAGGTGGTGCCGTGCCCCAGCCGGCTTTCCACGGTGATCGTGCCGCCGTGCAGATCTGCGATCTGACGGGCGATCGACAGTCCCAGCCCACTGCCGCCACTGGCCCGGGTGCGGGACTCGTCGGCCCGCCAGAAACGGTCGAAGACCTTGGGCAGGTCGTCCTCGGCGATGCCGGTACCGGTGTCCTCGACCTTCAGCTCCAGCCAGTTACCGATGGACGTGGTGGTCACCTTCACGACGCCGCCGCGGGGTGTGTAGCGGATTGCGTTCGAGACCAGGTTGCCGATCAGCTGGCGCAGGCGGACGGGGTCGGCGGTGATCGTGCTCTCACCCTGCACGGCGGCGCCCAGGGCCACCCCGGCGGCCTCGGCCGGACCGACGTGAGCGTCGCGCACCTGGGCCAGGACGTCGCTCAGATCAACGGGTTCCGGGTTGATGTGCAGCGTTCCGGCGTCGGCGGCGGCCAGGTCGGCGAGGTCGGCGATCACGTGCTGCAGCAGCATGGTCTCGTCGTGCAGCAGGTCCAGCAGGGCCCGGTCGGTCGGGGTCAGGCCGTCCTGCGCCGCCTCCAGCCAGCTGCGGATGTTGGTCAGCGGGTTACGCAGCTCATGAGCCACGTCGCCGACCATGGCCCGGCGCTGCGCCTCGGCCCGATCGCGGCGTTCCCGGGAGTCGTTCAGTACCTGGGCCAGATAACCGATCTCGTCGCGCGTGGAGATGTTCACCGGCTCCTGCCGGGCCGCCGCCTCGGTGAGCGCTCGCAGCGGGCGCACCAGCCGACGTCCCAAAAGCACAGTCATCAGGATCGTCAGCAAGAGGACGCCCCCGGTCACCCAGGCGATCCGGGCCACGTTGGATCCGGAGAGAGTGAAAGTGGTTCCGGCTTGGCCGGTATCCGGATCGGTGACGAAAAGCTGCACCGGCGCAGCCGGATAAGGACGCAACTGGGTGCGCCGAGCCTGCTCCAGACAGGTACGGGCCTCACGGCTGGAACCACCGGTGAACCAGCTCTTCTGGTCCTCGAGCACGCTGGAAGCCAGCGTCGACTTCGGGACCGTGACAAACGTCCGTTGCTCGCTGCCAACACATTTCGCAACCAACCGGCCCAGCTCGCGCAGCGCCCGACGCTCAGCGGGGGCGATCGGGCTGGGGTTCTTGCCCAGACAGATTGCCTCTTGGCCGGATGAGTCCTCACCCGTCACCCGGGCCATCGGACGACCGCTGGACGCCGTGACCATCTCAGCCTCGACCCCGTCGAACGTCATGCACCGCAGCGCAAGAGCCGCACTCTGCTCCAGGTCCCGGGCCTCGTCGGCCGGGATCTGATATGGCCCCAGCACCCGGCTGTCGATCTTGTCCGTGCCGCCGGTCAGAGTGAGATCCAGTTGCAGCGGATCGATCGTGGCCGAGGGCTGGGTCTCGGCCAGGTCCGGGCCGGTGGACGATTCGGCCACGATCTCAAGGTCTTCGGTGGTCAGGGTGATCCGCCGGCCCAGCTTGCCGGCGTACTCGGCCAGCAGCGGCTGCACGCCGGACCAGTCCCGCTCGGTGGCGGCGTGGTCGATCAGCGCATCGTAGAGCGCCTTTTCGTCGGACAACGAGCGGCCCTGCTCCTGCCGGATCGCCTGCGTGGCGGTTCGGGTGGCCAGCCAGGCGGTGGCCGCGACCGCGAGCACGGCGATCAGCACCGAGATCACCAGCAGCCGGGTGACCAGACTGTGGCGCAGAGCAACCCGGCTCATGCCTGATCGGCTCGGGTCTGATCAGCTCGGGCCTGATCGGCTCGGGTCTGATCGGTGGTGAGCCGGTAACCGATGCCGAAAACGGTGAGCAGGTACTCCGGTCTGCGGGGATCCTGCTCGATCTTGCGGCGCAGGTTCATCACGTGCACGTCGATGGTGCGCTCGGTCGAGCTTCGGTCCAGGCCACGGGTATGGACGAGCAACTGGGCTCGGGTGAGGACACGTCCGGGTTGCTGGGCCAGGGCTTCCAGGATGGCGAACTCACCTGGCGTGCAGTCGATCTCGGCGCCGTTCAGAGTTACCCGGTGATGGTCGGGGTCGATGGCCAGAGCGCCGACGTTGTGGGCCCGGGTCTTTGCTGCCGCGACCGCAGCCGAGCGGCGCAGCAAGGTGCGCACCCGGGCCATGAACTCGCGTGGGCTGTAGGGCTTGGTCAGGTAGTCGTCGGCGCCCATGTCCAGGCCCTGCACCAGATCGTCCATGGTGGATCGGGCGGTCAGCATCAGGATCGGCAACTGGGTCTCCTGGCGCAGCGTCCGGCAGACCGTAAGGCCACTCAGCCCGGGCATCATCACGTCCAGCACCAGCAGGTCCGGTTCGTGCTCACGGGCCTGGTCCAGGGCGCTGCGGCCGTCGTGGACGACCGTCGCCGAGTAGCCGTCCGCCTCCAGGTACCGACGCAGCACCTCGGCCTGGCGGGGGTCGTCCTCGGCGATCAGAACATGTGCAACCACTCGGCCGATGCTAGAGCCCTTCTGGGCGTCGGCGGTGCCGTGGGCCGAAACCTGACAACTTCCTAAAAACTCTTCAGCACGCTGAGCCCATGTTCAGTAGGTCCCGTGCGCCGGTTGATCCCGATGTGTTCCCTTCCACCCCGCGAGCCCGCCGGACCGCCTTGTGGACCACCGCGTCCATTGTCGTGGTCGTCGTCATCGCCGCCGGCTCGTTCCTGTTCCTGCGCCCCGACCCCGAGCCACCCGCAACGCCGAGCGCTCCGGTGGGGGCCAGCGCGCAGATCGAGCGCCGGGATCTGTCCACCGAGCAGACGCTGTCCGGCGAGGTCGGGTACGGCACCTCGACCGAGCTCAGCGGACGGGTGGAGGCGACCGTCACCTGGTTACCCAAACCCGGCCGCAAGATCCAGCTGGGCCAGCAGCTTTACCGGGCTGACGATCGTCCGGTCTCGCTGTTCTACGGAAAACTGCCGCTGTACCGGCCGATTGCGGGAAAGAAGCTCGTAGGACGTGACGTGCGGCTAGTTTCCGACAACCTCAGCGCGCTCGGTTATGACGTAGGTGCCACCTCGCTCGAGCCGGTCCGGGACGGCAAACCGTTGCGCAGCGGGGAATCTGCGCTGACCTCCGATCTGGTGAAGGCGATCAAGCGCTGGCAGGAGGACACCGGCCGCGACGTGACCGGCCGGGTCGAGATCGGGGACGTGCAGGTGCAGCAGGGTCCGGTGCGGGTGGATTCGGCGCTGGTGCAGGTCGGCGCCTCCACTGATCAGCCGTTGCTGACGGTCACCGCCAACCGCAAGGTCGTCACGGTTTCGGCCTCGATGAGCCAGGCCGGCTCGATCAGCAAGGACGATCGCGCGACGGTTTCGCTGCCCGACGGTACCGAGATCCCGGCCCGGGTGCGGTCGAAGGGCCGTACCTACTCCTCGCAGGAAGGCGTTCAGGAGGAGGAGCAGAAGCTGGCAGTGACGATCGTGGTGGACAAGGCGAAGGCGCTGAAGGGCATTGATACGGCCGAGGTTCAGGTGAAGTTCGTAGCCCGGACGGTGAAGGACGCGCTGGTGGTTCCGGTGGAGGCGCTGGTCTCGTTGCGGGAGGGCGGGTATGCGATCCAACGGACGGACGACGGCGGTTTGGTCGCGGTGGAAACCGGTATGTTCGCGGACGGTTTGGTCGAGATCACCGGGGACGGCCTGGAACCCGGGCTCTCGGTGGTGGTGGCGTCTTGAGCACGACGGTTCTCGATGTTCGCGGCGCCGGAATGGTTTATCCGGGCGGGGTTGCCGCTCTGTCCGACGTTTCGCTCCGGATTCACTCGGGCGAGTTCGTGGCCATTGTCGGGCCTTCCGGATCGGGCAAGTCAACGCTGCTGCATCTCATGGGCACGCTGGAGCGGCCGACCAGTGGTCAGGTGCTGGTGGCCGGGCAGGACGCGTCCCGGCTGGGCGATCGGGCGCTGTCCCGGCTGCGAGCGCGTTCGTTAGGGTTCGTGTTTCAGCAGTTTCACCTCACCGTCGGTCTCAGCGCCGTGGGTCAGGTCGAGACCGCGCTGCTGTACGCCGGTGTCCCCCGCCGCAGGCGCCGGGCCTTGGCTCTGGAAGCGCTCGACCGGGTGGGGTTGGCTGCCCGGGCCGGGCATCAGCCGCAGCAGCTTTCGGGCGGTGAGCGGCAGCGCGTGGCCATCGCCCGGGCTTTGGTGAACCGGCCCGCGCTGGTGCTGGCCGACGAGCCCACCGGAGCGCTGGACACCGCCAACGGCCAGGCCGTGCTGGAACTGCTGCGCGAGCTGAGCCGGGAAGGCACCACGATCGCCGTGATCACCCACGACCGTGAGATCGCCGCTGCTCTGCCTCGGCAGGTCGAGATCCGTGACGGCCGGCTGATCCACGACAGCGGAAGGGTCCCGGTATGAACCCGCTCGATGTGCTGTCTTTGGGCACCCTCGGACTACGCGTACGCAAGGCCCGGGCCGGGCTGTCGGCACTGGGTATCTCGATCGGCATCGCCACGATGATCGTGGTCACCGCCATTCCCGCCTCCAGCCAGGCCGACCTGATGCAGCAGCTCTCGGCCCTGGGCACGAACCTGCTCCAGGTCTCTCCGGTGCCCGATCAGGATCCGCCCGCGCAGATCCCGGCCGAGGCGGCTTCGATGACGGCCCGGATCAGCCCGGTCACCGAGGTCAGCGCCGTGGCCAACACCCACACCACGTTGCGCCGCAACGACCAGCTTCCGGCCAATCAGAGCCCGGATCTGGCGGTGCTGGCCGCTCAGCCCGGCCTTTTGCCGGTTGTGGGCGGTTCTCTGGCCCAGGGCCGCTGGCTCGACCCTGGCCTGCCCACCACGGTTCTGGGCTTTGAGGCGGCCGCCCGGCTGGGCATCACCAGCCTGGGCTCGTCTCCCCTGGTCGTGATCGGCGAGCAGCAGTTCACCGTGGTCGGCATCCTGGACCCGGTGTCGCTGACCCCCGACCTGGACTACGCAGCGCTCGTGGGCTGGGACATCGCCGCCTCCGCCCTGGCCTTCGACGGCCATCCCAGCGCGCTCTACATCCGTACCGACGAACCCCAGCTGGAAGCCGTGCGTTCGGTCCTGCCCGCCACGGTGGCGCCGGAAAGCCCAGGCTCGGTGGTGGTCAGCCGACCTTCCGATGCCTTGGCCGCCAAACGAGCCACCGAGGAGAACTTTTCCGTGCTCTTCCTCGGTCTGGCCGGCGTGGCACTGGTGGTCGGCGGCATCGGCGTGGCCAACACCATGGTCATCTCCGTGCTCGAACGCCGCTCCGAGATCGGCCTGCGACGAGCGCTCGGCGCCACCCGCAGCTCGATCCGCAGCCAGTTCCTGACCGAGTCGGTGGTCCTGTCCGGGCTCGGCGGCCTCTGCGGCACTGCCCTCGGCGTGGCCGCCACCGCCGGCTACGCCACGTACCACGACTGGCCCGTAGTGATCCCCGTGGAGTCTGCGCTGGCCGGAGTGGCGGGTGCTGTCGCAGTTGGCGTGCTGGCCGGTCTCTACCCCTCGGTGCGGGCATCCCGGCTCACCCCCACCACCGCCCTGGCTGCTACCTGACCGGCAAAACGAAGGTGCGGCAGCCGATCACGGCCGCCGCACCTTTCCGTGGCCAGAACTACTTGGCCGCCACGACCTCACGTTCACACTCGGGTGTCAGCTCCAGGCCCATGGTGACCGAACGCTGGTCATTGTCCTTGCCGCCGTAGGCCAGGCTGACGCCGTCCTGCGAAACCTCCACGTACTCAACCCCCTTCTCCTTCAGGCAGGCCAGCACGTCACGGGCGAAGTCCCGGGCCTCGGGGTTGCTGGAATCACGCTCCCAGGCCGGCAGCGGCAACAGGTTCTCGCACTTGGCGTTCGCCTGCTGCGCCTGGTCCGAGTCCTTGGCCGCCTGGCGATCGCCCAGCACGTCCACCCCGTTCTCCTTCATGCAGTTCAGGTAGGGCTGCTGCAGCGCCTCCAGTTCGGCGTCGGTCATGCCGAACCGCTCGCGCGGCTGGCCGGAATCCGGTTCCTGCGCCGCAACCGTCTCCGCGCTCTGCGTGGTCAGCGAGGCCACCGACGGGCCGTCCTGCGGCTGCGCGGTATCGGACGACTCGCCGGAGCAGGCAGCCAGTCCTGCGACGAGGAAGAGAGCTACGGCAGTGGATCGAAGAGCAGTGTTGCGCAAGGGAAGACGCCTCCAACACGAATGTGCCCGAGACTTTCCCGGGCATACGCAGAAGCCTTCCGAGAACTTTTGAGATTCTTGTCAGGAGCGCTTCACCCGGCTCAGCGAGCGCGTAATCCGTTCAGCATGATGTCGAGGTAGTGACGCCCGGCAGCCACCTGGGCATCCGGCGTATCGGCGGGGTGCATGCGGGCGGCGAAGGCGACGCCGCACATCAGGGGGGTCAGGTCGGCCTGGGTAACTCCGGGCGCCAGTTGACCAGTTGCTTCGATCCGGGCGAACAGCCGGCCGAACAGCGAGGTCAGGTGGCCGCGGGCCTCGGCGGTGCTGGGCAGGGCCGTCTCGGGAGCCGCGAGGACCGGAGAAAGCGAGGCGTCCCGTAGTTGCGCGTCGACGGCCGTGGTGAGGAAGTCGTGCAGGGCCGCCCAGGGGTCTTCGCAGGTCAGGGCCTGTTCGGCGGTGGCGGCCAGGGACTCCAGCGTTGCCTGGGCCACGGCTTCGGTGAGGGCCTGCGGGGTGGGGAAGTGCCGGTAGACGGTGGCCACCCCGACGCCGGCCGTGCGGGCGATGTCGTTCAGCTGGATCGGGGTGCCCTGGTCGACGCAGGCGCGGCCTGCGTCGAGGATGCGCTGCCGGTTTCGGGCTGCGTCCTTGCGCAGTGCGGGGGCCGTCATGGGCCGAGCATAACCGGATAGCGGCTCCACTTGCCCGGGGGCGTCCGGGTGGCGGCCGTTCCGGTGATCAGCGCCGCCGAAACGGATAGGTCATCCAGAGCGTGCTAACTTCAGCCAAGCGGATAGGTAATCCGTTTGATCACGAGCGCTGGAGAGAACTCAGTGAAGACCAGTACCGTCGGAACCGGCCAGGCCGGCCCGAGCACCAGTTTTGCCAACCGCGCGCTGATCGGGCTGCTGAACCTGGCCGGGGTGAAGAAGCGCCAGTTCGACCCCGCCCGGTTCACGCAGATGATCGCCAACCCGAAGCCGCCGAAGCTTCGGGGTGTGACGGTCCGGCCGGAGAGCTTCGAGGGCTGGCCGGTCTACCGTCTCTCCACCGGCCGGGCCGAAAAGTTCGCCGTCTTTGTGCACGGCGGGGGTTGGGCCGCCCCGATCACCGCGCAGCACTGGGCTCTGGCCGCCCGCATCGCCCGGGAATCCGGCCGCGAGGTCGTGGTACCGCTCTATCCAAGGATCCCCGAGGCCACGCACGACGACGTGCTGCCGGTGATGCTGCGCCTGTTCCAGCACGTGCGCAGCCAGGGGCCAACCGCCCTGATCGGCGATTCGGCCGGAGCACAGATCGTCCTGACCACACTGCAGGCCCTGGGAACCAGCGCGCCGCAACCAGACACGTCCATACTTGTTTCCCCGGCCCTGGATCTGACCTTCAGCAACCCGGACAGCGCAGCCGCCGAACCCCGCGATCCCCTGCTGAACCTGCAGCACATCACCGTGCTGGGCAGACAGTGGTCGGCCTCGAACAGCCTGGCCAGCCCGCTCAACGGACGCCTGGACCGCCTTGGCCCGGTGCACGTCTTCGCCGGCACCCGCGACCTGCTCTACCCCGACGCGCTCATCCTCGAAGCCAAGGCCGAAAAAGCCGTAGGTACCGAGCTTCACCTGCACGTCGGCGAAGGCATGCTGCACGACTGGCCGATCATGCCTACCCCCGAGGGCCGTCGCGCTGCCGCGGAAATCGTTGCCCTGCTCAGGTGAGCAGCGCGGAGATCGCGATCAGCACGGGCATGCAGCCGACCGTGGTCAGCAGAGCCACGTCGCGGGCGATGTTCTCGCCTCGGCCGAACCAGATTGCGTAGGTCTGAACGTTTTGCGCAGTAGGTAGGGCGGCCATGGCGACTACGGCGAAAAGGGCTGCGCCTTCAAGGCCGAGCATGAAAGCCACCCCGTAGGCCACCAGGGGCATGAACAGCATCTTGATCACGGTGGCGGTGAGCACGGGCGGGAGGTCGGCGTCGGCGAGCGGGCGCCGACCCCACAACGTGATGCCGAAGGCCATGAGCATGAGCGGAACGGCTGCCCCGCCAAGGATCTCCAGGGGAGCGCTGATCACGTTGGGCACGGTGACGCCGGTGACCGAGACCAGCACACCCGCGACCGTGCCGACCACGAGCGGATTGCGCAGAGGGATCGTGAGGACACCCCAAACGTCCATTCGTCCCCGCACTCCCAGTTCGAGCGCCGCGGTGACGGCGGGCGCCAGGATCACCAACTGGAGCATGATCAGTGGCGCAGCCGCGGACGTGTCCCCGACCACGTACGTCGCAACGGGCAGACCGATGTTGGCGGCGTTGGCGTACGAGGAAGCCGTTACGCCGATGGTCGTTTCGGCCAGGGGACGGCGGAAGAACAACCGGGAGAGCAGAATGAAGAACGTGGCGCTGATCGCCGCAGACGT
The DNA here is from genome assembly GCF_021129305.1 of Kineosporia babensis. Lineage (GTDB taxonomy): Bacteria > Actinomycetota > Actinomycetes > Actinomycetales > Kineosporiaceae > Kineosporia > Kineosporia babensis. The sequence goes on from NZ_JAJOMB010000028.1 coordinate 18,662, forward strand.
AAGGGCCACGACCGCGGCCTTGGAGGCGAGCACCGAGGGATCGCCGTGGGACATGGTCATGAACAGCAGGGCCGGACTGGCCACCGCGTAGGCGGTCTTGCTCAGGTAGCGCGCGCCCTCGCGAGGGATCACGCCGGTCGCGGCCAGGACCATTCCGGCCAGGATGACGATCAGGATGATGGAGAAGCCGGTGACGACACCCGTCACGATGTGAAGCCTTTGCTGATTACGTGAAGAACAGGACGACGGCAACGACGCCGGCGAAGACGACAATGGTCCAGCGCAGGACCTCAGAGGGAAGCTTGCGGGCCAGCCGGGCGCCGGCGAAACCGCCGATCACCGTGGCCGGGGCCAGGATCGCCACCGTGAGCCAGTCGACCGGGCCGAAGATGCTGTAGACCAGCACGGTGGTGGTGCCGACGATGGCGGCGAAGACGTTGCGCAGGGCGGTGATCCGGCGCAGCGACTCGTCCAGCACCAGCGAGAGCCCGGCGATCGCCAGCACCCCCATCGCGGCGTTGAAGTAGCCGCCGTACAGGCCGCAGACGAAGAAGACCAGCTGCACCAGGTAGGGGTTGCCACCGCTGGGCGCGCCCTCCTTCGGGCCGCCGGCCAGGGCCTTGAGCTGCTTCTGGAAGGCCATCAGGCTGGCGGCTGCGAGCAACAGGAACGGCACCACGAACTCGAACGCCGAGCGCGGGGTGAGCAGCAGCAGAGCACTGCCGCAGAGCGTCCCGGCAATGATCGTCGGGATCACCGAGAGGATCCGGCTCTTCTGGCCGACCAGATCGGGACGGCTGGCCACCGCGCTGGAGATGTAACCGGGAGCTACCGAAAGGGCATTGGTGACGTTGGCGGCCACCCCCGGCAGCCCCATCGCCACCAGTAACGGGAACGTGATCAGCGAGCCGCCACCGGCGATCGCGTTCACTCCACCGGCCAGCAGACCGCCGCCGAACAGGGCGAAGACCTCCCACAGCTGCATTCGAGGCCACGCCTTTCAACGGCCACCGAACGATGGCAAGGATCGATGACGCCTGCGCGCCGATGCACATCCTCGGCCCTGTCATTCGCCTGAGGCAACAAAGCGTGGCGAGGCCCACCACACTTGACCCCATTGGCTAATGCCACTAGCTTTTAGCTACACGAACTAGCCAACCCCGGAAGGACGACATCATGACGCAGCATCTGGCTCTTGAGCACGGCACGATCGCCTACGAGGTGCACGGGCAGGGCCCGCTGGTGGTGCTGGCGCACGGCATGGGCGACAGCCGCCAGGCCTACCGCTTCCTGGTCCCGGAACTGGTCGCCGCCGGGTACCGGGTGGCCGCGACCGACCTGCGCGGATGCGGCGAATCGAGCGTGGGCTGGCCCAGCTACACCCGCACCGACATCGCCGGCGACCTGATCGCCCTGGTCAAGCACCTGGGAGGCCCGGCGGTGCTGGTCGGGCACTCGATCTCGGGCGGTGCGGTCACGATCGCGGCCGCCGAAGAGCCGGAACTGGTGACGTGCGTGGTCGAGTTGGCGCCCTTCACCCGTAAGCAGGAGTACGGCTTGGGTGACTTCAAGCAGGCCCGGTTCCGCAAGGGCCTCGTCCGGCTGGCCGGGGCCGCGTTCCTGGGCAGCGTCGGGTCGTGGAAGCGGTACCTGGACGTCGCCTACCCGGGGCGCAAGCCCGCGGACTGGGAGGCCCGGCAGGCGCAGGTCGAGACGATGATGCGCGAAGAGGGCCGGATGAAGGTGCTCCAGAAGATGGGCTCGAACCCGCCGGTCGACGCCGGTGAGGCGCTGGCCCAGGTGCAGTGCCCGGTGCTGGTGATCGAGGGCAGCGAGGACCCGGACTGGGGATCACCGCAGGCCGAGGGCGAAGCGGTGGTAGCCCGGCTGAAGCACGGCCGGCTGGCGATGATCGAGGGAGCGGGGCACTACCCGCACGCGCAGTACCCCGCCGAGACCCTCGCCCTGATGCTGCCGTTCCTTCAGGCCGAGGCCAGGAACTCGTCGATCTCCTGAGTGGTCGGAGCGGTGGCCGGGCCGCTGCGGGTGACCGCGATCGCCGCGGCCGCGTTGGCCCGGCGCGCAGCCTCAGCGACTTCGAGCCCGGACGCCAGCCCGGCCAAGAACACTCCGTCGTGGGCGTCGCCCGCGCCGTTGGTGTCCCGGGCCTCCACGTCGAACCCCTTGACCAGGAACGTCTCTCCCTGCGGGGAGGAAACCCAGCAGCCGGCGGAGCCGTCGCGCACCACAGCCAGGACATTCCACCGACGGGCGAACTCGGCTGCTGCCTCACCGGAAGTGAGTCCGGGTGCCATCAGCAGCGCCTCGCGGCGGTTGGTGGTGAGCACGTCGGCCCGGCCGAGCACTGCGTCCAGTACCTCAGGAGCAATGGACGTCACGAGCGGGCCGACGTCGAGAGCCACCCTTACGCCGGTAGGCAGGTTGGGCACCCACTCCGCCAGCGCGGCGGCGTTGACGGGATGCACCAGGCCGTAACCAGAGACGAAAAGCGTTTCCCCCGGCTGCAGCTGGACCCGGTTCAGCTCCTCGGTACCGAGTTGCCCCTCGGCGCCCACGTGAGTGACAAACGTCCGTTCGCCCGAATCGTCGACGATTGCGAAGCAGTGGCCCGTGTCGACGCCCGCGATCTGCGGCTGGATCGTCTCGATGCCGTTGTCCCGCAACGCCTTGCGCGCCAGGTCACCGAAGGTTCCGGTGCCGTGGGTCCCCGCGTAGGCCACCTCGGCGCCGTCCCGCCGGGCGGCGACCATGGTGTTCAGGCCGCCGCCGACCAGGATCTCCGACTTCGAGGCGATCACGTCGCTGCCCGGTTCGGGGACCGAGGGCACCCACATCACCAGGTCGACGATCACGTTGCCGACCGAGACGAACCTCGACATCAGACCTTCTCCAGCGTCTTGGACGACTTGGCCCCGCCCAGGGCGGCATAGGCGCCGGCGGCGACCAGGAAGGTGACCACCCAGCCCAGACCGTTGCTGCCGACCCAGGAGCTGGCCAGCGGACCGGTGAACACCGGGTCGTCGCCACCCACCTGGACGGTGGTGAACAGGTAACCGACGACGATCGCGGCGGCCCAGGAACCGGTGGCGCGCCAGGCGATTCCGCCGGAGTACCAGTAACGGGACGTCGGGCGCAGGTCGAGCAGGGCGTCCGGGTCGTAGTGGTGGCGGTGGATCATGTCGACGATGAAGACGCCCAGCCACGCGGTGATCGGCACCGCCAGCAGCGAGATGAAGGTGATGAAGGGCGAGTAGAAGCCGTCGGCCACCAGCATGAAGAACAGCGAGCCGACGAACGTGACCAGGACGTCCACCACGACCGCCCACACCCGCGGCACCTTCACGCCCAGGGTCAGGGTGGTCAGGCTGGCCGAGTAGACCGACAGGTGGTTCGACAGCAGCAGACCGCCGAAGGCCGCGATCAGGTACGGGATCGCCATCCAGCTGGGCAGCAGGTCCCGGATCGCCGCGACCGGGTCGCCGGCCGAGGCCAGGCCCGGGTCACCGGCGGCCAGCAGCGAGCCCAGGCCGACCAGCAGGACCAGCGGGATACCGGCACCGACCGCGCTGGCCCCGATCAGGGCGCCGGCCTTGGTGGTGGTGCGGGAGTAGCGGGCGATGTCGGCGCCGGCGCTGGCCCAGCCGATACCGGTGCCGGCCGCGATGGTCCCGATACCGATGATGACGGCGCTGACCGGGCCGGCCGGGGTGTTCAGGACCAGGTCCCAGTCCACCCGGATGACCAGGAAGATCGCCACGAAGATGTTCAGCGCACCGAAGATCCAGGTGGCCCAGCGCTGCACCGCGACGATCGCACCGTGGCCGAGGCCGGAGATCAGGATGGTGGCGGCCACGAAGATGACGATCGCGACGACGGTCAGAATCGGGTAGCCCTTGGCCGTGATGTCCGCACCGGAGACGATGGCGAACAGCGACAGCAGCACGAACGCGGCCGTGGTGGTGTTCACCGTCTCCCAGCCCAGCCGGGACAGCAGCGAGATGAACGTCGGGCCGATGTTGCCGCGCACCCCGAAGACGGCCCGCGAGAGGGTCAGGCCCGGGGCGCCACCGCGACGGCCGGCCACCGAGATGATCCCGACCACCGCGAACGAACCGGCCGAGCCGATGATCGCGACCAGCAGGGCCTGCCAGAACGCCAGGCCCTGGAACGCGACCAGGGTGGCGCCGAGCGGCAGGCCGAGGATGGAGATGTTGGCCGCGAACCAGACCCAGAACAGGGCGCCGGGTTCACCGGTGCGCTCGTTCTCCGGAACCGGCTCGATACCGCGTTGCTCGACCTGGGTGAGGGTGCCCCCACCGGCGTCATTGCTGGTCGTCATCGTGCTCTACCTCTTACGTCGTCGTTTTGGGCAGGGGTGTGGCGTGGAAGCGGCTTTTCGGGGTTCAGCCGCGCAGGGTGAGGAGCTCTTCGGAGAGTTTCCGCAGGGGAAGCTGGTTGACGTCGTGGAGCTGGCGGACGGCATCGGCGGGCCAGGCCTGCTCACCGTGGACCGCGCCGAGCACGGCCCCGGCCATGGCCGCGATGGTGTCCGTGTCACCGCCGAGACCGGCCGCGATGCAGATCGTTTCGAAAGGTTCGAGGTCCAGGGCGACCAGGGCGAGCGCGGCCACCACCGATTCCTGCGAGGCGACCGAGGTGCCGATCACCTCGACGACGGTGGCGATCTGCTGGTTCCTGGGCAGGCCAGGCAGATACTGGCGAGCCCAGAGCAGTTTGGCGGCGATGTCGGCCCCGGCGATCCAATTGCCGCGCTGGGCGCCGATTTCGGCGGCCCGCAGGGCCAGGTCCAGGGCTTCAGAGCGGCTCGCGCCGTCGAGTCCGGCGCTCACCGCGGCCGCTACCGCCGCGGCGCCGGCCACGCCCAGGCCGGTGTCGTGGGTGAGTCGGCAAGAGTCGTGCACCGCGGCGACGAAGGCTTCGAGATCGGCTGTAGTGTAGGCGATCCCGACCGGAGCGATGCGCATCGCGGCGCCGTTGGTGGTGCCGCCGGAACCCGCTTCCTCCACCGGAACGCCGTCCAGGATGCGCTGCACGGCTGCCTTGGTGCTGGGGCCGAGCAGGTCGAGCGAGCCCTTGGCCGCCATCGCCCGCTCCCACTCCAGCAGTGACTTGGCGAACCGGTCGGGGTCGATCCGGCCGTTGCCCTGGATCAGCAGTTCGGCCACCAGCACGGCCTGTTCGGTGTCGTCGGTGATGCTGCCGGCCGGCATGCCCGCGGCGATCCGCTGACGCGGCCCGGCATCGATCAGGCCGGTGATCGTGCCGTAGTCCTCGGCGATCTCGGCCGGGGACATCGACTGGGTGGGCATGCCCAGCGCGTCGCCCAGGGCCAGGCCGGTCAGTGCCGCCTCGGCCCGCTGCAGAAGGTCGCTCACAGTTCACTCCCGAAACGCATGTGAAGACGGAAACGGCCGGGAGTCAGCAGACTCTCGACGCTTTCCACGAAGTCGCCGGTCTGGGTGTGCGAGACCCGGCGTGAGTGCAGGAAAGGAGTACCGGCCGGCTGGCCCAGCAGCTCGGCGTCGGTGGCGTCCAGCGCCAGCACGTCCACCCACTGCTCGGCGCGGGCGGGCACCAGCCCGGCCCCCTCCAGCGTGGTGGTGATCGAGCCCTCGACCAGGCCGTCGTCCAGCACCGAGACCAGCACTCCGGAACAGGGAATCCGGCTGCGCTCCAACGAAAGAGCCGTACCGTCGGCGAGCTGGCGCAGCCGGTCCACGGCGATGAAGCTGGAGGCCGTCGCCCCCACCTCGGCGGCCAGTGACGCGTCCTCAATCTTCTCGATCCGCAGCACCCGGGTGCTCACCTCGACGCCGGTGGCGTGGATCGAGCGCGCCCAGCCGGCCCGCGGATCCAGGGCCGCGCCGTCGAAGGTCACGATCGAGCCGATACCGCCCCGGGTGTCGATGTACTCCAGGTCGGCCAGCTCGGCCAGCGCCGCCCGGACCGTGCCCCGGCTGACCGCGAACCGCTCGGCGAGGTCGTGCTCACCGGGCAGGCGGGAACCGGGGGCCAGGCGGCCGGTGGTGATCTCCTGACGCAGCGCGTCGACCACGAGCTGGCGCTTCGTTGAGCTGGGCACGATCAGGACAGTACCTGTACAGAACCTGTTCAATCAACGAGTTCACCCGATCGGGCCGCTCCGGCACCCTTGCGCGGTCAGGGCACCACGGTCAGCGACTTCGCCAGATCCACCAGGTTCGGGCGATGGCGGCCGGCCGCGACCAGATCGAGGTAGCTGGTGGACAGGAAGACCCCGAAGTCACCCTCGCCGTCGGACAGCCGCCAGACGAACATCTCGTGCTCCTGCACCAGCTCGTACTCCGGGTTCACCGGAACCCGGTACCGCTGGACCAGGTGAGTGGCCGGGCCACTGGCGGTCTCGAGTTCGTCCTGCTGGGCCGGTTGCTCCAGCATCTCCTCCGGCAGCCGGATCTCCTCCAGCAGATCCTCCAGAGTGATGTCGGGCGTCAGCATCTCGGCCCGCACGCTCACGCTGCAGACCGCCGGCTCGTCGGCCTCGGGCATCAGGAAGAGCACCATCAACGGCGGCACTTCTTCCTTGCGGGCCGCGGCCAGCGACACCATCAGGACCTCGGCGAGCAGGCCGGCCTGATCTTCCGGAAGCTCCGTCTCCTCCTCGTGAGCCCGGCGCCGGATCGTCTGGTGGGCCCACTGGTGGGGTTCGGCCTCCAGATCGGCCAGCACCCACTCGTCGGAGTAGTCGAGCTCAACGGACGCCATCACGCACCTCTTCTCGCCAGCGCAGCGACCCGGCGATCGCCTCGAACAGGAACAGCATGGGGTCGGCCACGACGTCGACCGGGGTGCGGAACGACAGCAGCAGGATCTGCGACCGGTCCGGGAACGGCGCGTAGACGTCCAGGCCGGAGACGGTGGCCCGAGGCTGCGGCTCGCCCGGCTTCTCGGCCGGGAAGTACTGGACCTGACTGACTTTCAGGGCCGGTACGTCCTGCCCGTCGATGCTCACCGTCCGCGGCTCGGCCTCCGGGCCCTGGACCAGGACCCGGGCCAGGATCTCGGGGTCGACGTTCGCCGGAAGCGACTCGGGCAACACCGTGACCACGCAGCTCGCCGCCAGCGGCAGACCGCGCATCACGTCGCTCAGCAGGTAGAACTCCACAGCGCCGCGGTCGTGGGCCTGGTCGGCGAGGGTCAGCAGCTCACGTTCCATCTCGCGGCGCAGACCGGCCCCCTGGTCCCGGGACACCGTGGCGAAGGCCCGGCCGATCAGGGCCGCCACCTGCTCCTGACGATCGCGGGCCAGCCGGATCCTCGACCAGGTCGTGGGCACCATCAGCGACCAGCCGGTCTGCCTGTTCTCAGCTTGCAAGGTACGCATACCTACCGAAAGTCGAGCCCTGCTTGGACGGTTTGAACATGTCGGTCTCCGGAAGGTTGCCCAGCGAGACTCCCATCGAGATCTTCGAGACCAGAGCGTCCTTGCCCGCAACCTTGTCAAGGGCCGCCATCGCCTCGTTCGCCGGGTCGTACCCGGGCTTCATCAGGTTCCGGACCCCATCGAGACCGGACTTGGTCATCACGATCTCGGAGTCCATCCCCAGGTACTTGCCGACCCGGGTGCTGCCCCACTTCTCCATCGTCGGGTTCATCCGGTTGAGCTGGGCCGAAGCTTTGTCGAGCAACGGCTGGGCGACCTTGTCGACCCGGGACTGGGCCCGGTTCAGCAAGGGCCAGTTCTCCAGGCTCGGGCTCTTGAGCTTGCCCCCGGCCGCGGCGGCGATCTTCTTGTCGGCGTAGAGGATCTGATCAGCCACGCTCTCGCCCCGCTTGCGGGCCTCACGCTTGAGGATGTCCTTGGCCGATCCCTTGAGCGCCTGCTGAGCACCCCGGATGCCGCCCGCCGCCACCCGGCCGTAGCCGAAGGTGGCCAGACCGAAGAGGTCCAGGGCGACGTCCGCGATCGAGGCGTCACCGGAGAACGTCATCAGGATGTTACAGACCAGGCTGACCAGGGTGAGCACGGCGGCCGCCGCGAACAGCACCGGGGCCAGCGCGTTGACCCCCGGGATCAGGGCGATCACCATCCCGGCGACACTCAGGGCGGTCCCGATGTAACCGGCCCACTTGGTGATCTCTTTCATCATCGGGGCCTTGCTGTGCACCCACTCGACGAACGAGTCCCAGTTCTTACCGGTCCAGTTGCTGGTCTTGTCCCACCAGGTGTCGCGCAGGCCGTCGTTGTCGATCGCCTCCCGGACCCGTGAGGCAGCCGCCCGCCCGGCGGCGTCCTTCTGGTCGATCGCCCGTTGCATCCGGCTGCGGGCACCGGCCAGCGCCTGATTCATCACGTCGGCCTGGTTCTGGTCCGAACCGTCAGCCGCGGCGCCGGGCTTGACGCCCTCGGCAGCGGCCGCGGCGTTCCGGGCCCGTTCCTTGGCCTGCTCCTCGGCCTCGATCTGCTTGGCCTGGGTGAGCGCCGCGTCGGCCTCCTGCTGGGCCGCCGTCAGACCGTTCGCGTAGGTGCTCAGCGCCGCACTGACCGACTCGTAGCGGCTCTTCGCCTTGCGGAGCTGACCAGCCAGTTCGGTGCCGGTGGAGGCGAAGACGCGACCGGCGTCGGCATCCCAGTACTCGTCGCTCGCCAGCCGGGTCAGCGTCGTGGCCTGCTGCTCGAGTTCGTCCGCGAACGCCTGGTACCGGCGGCTCATGCTCCGGATCCCGTACTCGTCGCCCGGCACCGGATCGGCTGCCGCCAGCGGTGACCAGTCGGCCGGACGGCTCACTTGGCTCCCCCCGACTCCGGCGTGATCGCCTCGGTCAGAGCCTTCTCGAGCTCCTCGTACTTCCCGACGGCGAAGGTGACGAAGCGATGTGCCCCCTCGGTCGCCCTGGTCAGGCTCTCCCGGTTGGCCTTCCAGTTGTCCGAGAACTCCCCCAGCGCCGAGGCCAGATCGGGCTGGGACACCATCCAGGCGTCGTAGTTCGCCGTGTTCCGGGCGCCTTCCAGCTGGTTCTTGACCCGCGCCAGGCCGGCTGCGCTCTCCCGCAGTCGCTCCAGCTTGATGTCCACACCGTCGGACACGTCTTACCCCCACCTCGAACTTCCAGCCACATCCCCGGCCCGGTCTCCCCCCAGGCCGCCGTCGGCCACCATACCCAGCTTCGTGGAATCACCAGAACCTCAGCACTCCAGGTAATTACGTGACTACACAGAGCACTACCTGTCCTCAGGTCTTGCGGGCCAGGCCGCTCAGACCAGCCGCCAAGAGGGTGGTTCCGGCGTAACCGAGGACGGTGGACAGGTACAGCCAGTCGCGCAGCGCCCGGTCGGCGAACGTGGTGGAGCGGGGCTGCCAGTGGTCTCGCTGGTGCAGGTTGAGGATCGGGACCACGCTCTCCAGCGAGTAGGCCAGCGGCGCCAGGCAGGGGTACTGCGGGCCGCAGTGCGACGAGGTCACGGCCGGCTGCGGGGCGATCTCGCCGGTCTGGATGAACGCGTCGGAACGGGCGCCGAGCACCACCGCGCCCAGCGTGAGGAGGTAGAGCGCGACCAGGAACCAGGCGGCGCGGGCCGGGCGGTAGCCGTGGCCCAGGCTGCGCCCGATGAACCAGTTCCAGGCCTTGGCCGCGAACCCCAGATCACCCCGGCGGCGCAGGTCGTCCTGCTGGGCCATGGCCACGGTGGTGGCCTCGGCGAGCTGGCCGTTGCGGCGGTAGACCTGCGCCAGCTGCTGGTACGGCTCGGGCATGAACCCCCGCTGGCGGCGGATCCAGCTCAGCCGCTCCCGCGGCGAGCTGGGGGCCCGGGCGCTGAGCCGGTCGTAGGTGAAGCCGTCGATCAGCAGGCCACCCCATTCCGGCCAGCTGCTCTCGTCGTCGTCGATCTGCCCGACCTGGGCCCGGCGCAGGTCCACCCGGCGTGGGCGGTGCGGGGACCGGGCCCAGCTGAAGTTGCCGGCCAGGGTCATCCCCCGGGCGCTGAGTTCTCCGTCCAGGGTGCTGGCCATGAAGCTGAAGTCGCCCTGGATCCGGCTGCGCAGCAGGCTGAGAGTGCCCTGCACGGTGGTGTTCCCGGTCATCCAGAGGTTTCCGCCGATCTGCGCGTCGGCCAGATCGAGGGCCAGGCCGTCGGGGCTGATGAACGAACCACCCACGCACACCACCGAGCCGCCGACCCGAGCGCCGGAAAGGCAGACGTCCCCCTGGGCCCGGAAGTGATCGCTGGTGGCCTCGTCGTCGAACCGGACATCGCCGCCGACCGACAGGTTCGCCGCCTGCAGGGCCGGACCGCCCGGATTGGCCAGGGTGGCGCCGTCGCCGTCCAGGCTGCCGTCGATCCGGGCGTTGTCGAGCTGGATCCGCCCGGACGAGCGGAACCGGCCGCGCATCAGGAGATCACCCTCGACCTGAATGCCGTTGGCCTGGATGGCATCCCCGCTCGCCGCGCTGTCGAAACCGCCGTGCGAGCATTCCAGGTTGCCGCCCACCCGGGCCCCCGACAGCCGGACCCGGCCCAGCGCGCTGAACCGGCCCCGCATCAGCAGCGCCCCGCCCACGCTGACCCGCTCGGCGGTGAGGGCGTCACCCTCGGCGTTGCTGAAACTGCCGCCGTCGCAGCTGAGATTGCCCTCCACCCGGGCGCGGTTGAACGCCACCCGCCCTTGCGCCTCGAACCCGTTGGTGAGGTGGACGTTTCCCTTGACCTCGGCGTCCGAGACGGTAAGGGCGCTGTTGCCGGGGTTGAGGAAGTGCCCGCCGGAACACTGCAGGCTGCCCCCGATCCGGACGCCGGAGAGGTTGACCGCGCCCTCGGCCCGGAACCGGTGCTCCAGGTTCAGCGAACCGGTGGTGCGCAGCCGGTGTGCGTCGATCGCGAATCGGGTTCGCTGGTGCCGTTGGGAGGCCTCTATCCGGGCGCCGGAGAGCACCACCTCGCCGTCCACCGATGCGTCCTTCAGCTGGATCGACCCGGTGAACACGCTTCGGCTCAGCCGCACGCTGCTGGCACTGACCAGGTGCTCGGCGGTGAATCCGGGGACCCGGCAGCGCACCAGGCTGAGGCCGGTCACCGTGGCGTGGTCCAGGTGCACAGGCGCGTCGAGCGCGCAGTCGAGCAAGTCCAGCGGAACACGCAGGTGCTGCCACTCCCAGTCGATCTCACCGACGATCCGGGCGCCGCGCAGACGAACACCCCGCGGATGGACGTCCTTGGTTGCGGTCAGTGCGGCCAGCAGGGACGCGGCGCTCACCTCTCGGTCGGACGGCCAGACGACGTCTGGTTTGCGGGCGTCGAACTGGCCCGGGCCCACAAGATCCAGCTGTTCGCCGCATTGTGCGGCTGCGAGTACTCGGTCCGGCATGCCCCTTACCCGCCGGCCCCGACGCTGTTGTCCGGGGCGTTGTCCCCGTGGATGTCGCCCCGCGTCACGGTTTCGTCGGGCGCATCTCCGGGAGTGCTTTCGGAGACGGCTTCGGGAGCGGCCGGAAGTATGGCCTCCACTTCCTCGGCCGTCGCCGGGCGGGCCTGCTCGGCGGCGGTGCGCAGCAGATCGGCGTTGGCTGCCTTCCCGCTCACCCGCACCAGGACGTCGTCATGGGCCACCGCGAATTCGTTCCGGTCCCCGGAAACCCGGCTCCAGCCTTCCCCGTCGCGGGTGCACTTCACTTCGGCGTCGAACGGTTCCGCGGCCGGGATCGGCAACGCCGCGCAGGAGCGGTCGTCGAGCGAGCGCCGTTCTACGGTGAGCCGCAGGTCGTCGCCGCTGGGTGAGGCGTAGATGGTCTGGTACCCGTCGGCGCCGTAGACCCCGCTGCCACCGGCCACCACCTGGTACCCCTCCAGCGCGCTCACGTAGACCAGGCCGACGTCAAAGCCCGCCGCCAGCGCCCGTTCCTGCTGCTCAGCCGTGGGCGGCTCGTTCGACCCGGCCGATTCACCGGCCCCCGAAACTGCCTCCGCACCGCACCCTGACAAGCCCAGCGCCAGCGCCGTCAGCACGGCCGCCTCGGCAGTCGGCCACCGTGAAACCCCTGTCCCCATGTCCACACCGTAGGGGGTGATCGCTTTCCGGTGACACTCGGTCCGTGAGCTGCTCGGCTCTGTGACCAATTACCTGCGCCTATGCACTAGCCCGGCGATGCGGGTTCGTGGGACGCTGCTGGCTGGCACCCGGGAAGAGAGACGGTGCCGGCTGGTTCCACGGAAAAGGTCAGTCGAAAAAACTTTCGATGAGAACCGAGAGGAGTCACTGCGATGAACGTATGGTCCTTCGCCATCGCGAGCCGGTACCGCCTGCTCGCCGATATCGAAGATCGTATGCGACGTCGCCGGACGGACTCCCTTTCCGGAGTCCGCCGGTATCGGTGCCGCAACATCTGAGGTGATGAACGGCCAGGACGGATCCTTTCCGTACGGGTCCTGGCCTGCACCTCACCGGATCTGAACCACTCTCACCGGGTTGAGCCTCGCACTGAAAGTCGCGGCTGGACAATCACTTCGACCGGCTGGGCCCGGTCCTCCGCGGGCACCCGCTGCCCCTGTTCCAGCATGCGCTTCTCCAGCAGCTCGACGATGTTCTCGGCCAGTTCCAGCTTGCCCGGATCAACGCTGGTCAGCGAGGGAACGGTGTACTGCGCCTCGTCGATGTCGTCGAACCCCACCACCTGAACCTGTTCCGGCACAGACATTCCCAGGTCGGCCAGGGCCCGCATCGCCCCGATCGCCACCACGTCGGTGACCGCGAAGATGCCGTCGAACTCATGGGAGGCCGCCAGTTCCAGCACAGTCCGATGTGCGCTGGGCAGATCCAGCGCGCCCGGATGCACGATCAGCTCGTCGGGAGCCCGCAGGCCCGCCGCGGTATGCGCGTCCCGCCAGCCCTGGGTGCGCAGTGTGCCCAGGTGCTGCCGCGTCCGATCGGTGCTGCCGCCGACGATGGCGATCCGCCGGGCACCGCGCTCGATCAGGTGCGCGGTGGCCAGCCGCGCGCCCTCGACGTTGTCCATCTTCACGTGGTCGAACGAACTGGGCACCGGGCGCTCGCCGACCAGCACCACCGGCGTCATGAAACTGAGTTTCTCCAGGTCGTCGATCTCCAGGCCGACCACGGTGACGATCACCCCGTCGTACATCCGCAGCCGGGCGAAAGCGGTTGCCGCCAGCTCACCTTCACGACTGGCTCCGGAGCGTTGCAGAACCAGATGACGTCCGTGGGCCTCGAAGCGGTCGGCCAGCCGGGTGGCCAGCTGGCCGAAGTAGGGCCGGTCCAGCTCGGGCACCAGCAGACCGATGGCGTCGGTCCGTCCGGAGCGCAGGTTCCGGGCCGTGGGATTGATGTTGTAACCCAGCGAATCCACCGCTGCGAGAATCCGGGTGCGGGTCTCCTCGGCCATACCGGGGCGGCCGTTCAGCGCGTTGGAAACGGTGGCGGTGGAGACGCCCGCGGCCTTGGCCACCTCCGAGATGGTCACCGCCACGCCGGCCCGAGATCCCTTGCGCCTGGCCCGACCCGCTGCGGGGCGGGTGGGCTTCACCTCGCTCTCGGCCCGGGCCCCGCCACTGCCTTCAATTCCGGCGCCACTCTCAAGCCCGGCACTGCCTTCGGTTCCGGCACTGCCTTCGGTTCCGGCACTGCTTTCGGTTCCGGCGCTCTCCCCTGGCCCGGCGCTCGGCTGCGCTGCTGCTTGCGCACCGCGCCCAGAGCTGAGCCTGGAGCCGCGCCCGGCGACCGCGTCCGTCGCCACCTCGTCCGTGCTGTCCACGTTCGCCTCCATCTTCCCGACCGACGCCCGCCAAGCATGGGTGCCCAGAGCGTCTCAAATTCACTTCTTGACAAAGACACGCCGGAGGTTAATCGTTTTAGTCGATCACGAGGACGCGATCAGCCGCTCGGCGGGCCGGCGCTCCTTACGGATGTAAATCGATTAAGGGGTGCCCGTGAGCTCCACCGAAGCCAGGATCGTCATCGACCTGGACCTGCCCGGCCCGACGATCAGCCGGCACCTCTACGGCCACTTCGCCGAGCATCTCGGCCGGTGCATCTACGGCGGCTTCTGGGTCGGTGAGGACTCCCCGCTGCCCAATGTCAACGGCATCCGCAGCGACGTGGTCGAGGCGCTGAAGACCCTGCGGATCCCCAACCTGCGCTGGCCGGGCGGCTGCTTCGCCGACGACTACCACTGGCGCGACGGCATCGGACCGCGCGCCGAGCGTCCCCGGATGGTGAACTCGCACTGGGGCGACGTGGTCGAGGACAACTCGTTCGGCACCCACGAGTTCATGGCGCTGTGCGAACTGCTCGGCGCCGACCCGTACATCAGCGGCAACGTCGGCTCCGGCACGGTGCGCGAGATGTCCGAGTGGATCGAGTACCTGACCCGCGGCGACGACTCCCCGATGGCCTCGCTGCGGCGGGAGAACGGCCGCGACGAACCGTGGAAGGTGCCCTTCTGGGGCCTCGGCAACGAGGCCTGGGGCTGCGGCGGCGGGATGCGCGGCAACGCCTTCGCCGACCTGGCCCGGCAGTATGCCACCTACGTCCGCGAGCACGGCGGCAACAAGGTCTACCGGATCGCGGCGGGCGCCAACGCCGACGACTACACCTGGACCGAGTCGCTGATGAAGTCGCTCGGCGAGATCAAGAAGTGCAGCAACCCGCCGTACCAGGCGATCTCGTTCCACTACTACACGATGAGCGGCGACTGGGCCGACAAGGGCGACGCCACCAGCTTCACCGACGAGGAGTACTACACCACGCTGGCCCAGGCCTACCGGGTCGAGGAGATGCTCACCCGGCACTCCACGGTGATGGACCAGCGCGACCCGCTGCGCCGGATCGGCCTGGTGCTGGACGAATGGGGTACCTGGTGGAACGTGGAGGAGGGCACCAACCCCGGTTTCCTGTACCAGCAGAACACCATGCGCGACGCCCTGGTCGCCAGCCTGCACTTCGACTCCTTCCACCGGCACGCGGACCGGCTGGTGATGGCCAACATCGCGCAGACCGTCAACGTGCTGCAGGCGATGGTGCTCACCGACCCGGACTCCGGTGCCCTGGTGCTCACCCCGACGTACCACGTGTTCGAGATGAACACCGGCCACCACGACGCCGCCTCGCTGACCACCCACGTCCTGGACGCCGAGCACCGCGAGGATCTGCCGCTGCTGTCCGCCTCGGCCTCAACCACCGGCGACACGGCGCTGATCAGTCTCTCGAACCTGGACGCCGGCCAGGCCCGTTCGGTGGTGCTGGACCTGCGCGGCCGTTCGCTGCAAGGGCACTCCGCCCGCATCCTCACCGCCGGCGCCCTGAACGACCACAACTCCCCCGAGCACCCGGACACCGTGCGCCCCCAGGCCTACGACGGCGTCCGTCCCCATGCCCGTGGACTCGTCGTCGATCTGCCGGCGCACTCGTACCTCACCGTCTCACTCCAGCTCGGATCCTAAAAAACCCATACTGCCAGGAGGTTTCAACGATGAAGCTGACCCAGAAACTCTCGATCCTGATCACCGCGGGTGCGGTGCTGGCCACCACCGTGGCCTGCGGCGGCGGTAACGACGCGGGCGGTGACGGCGCCACCGGCACGATCACCTTCACCTGGTGGGGCGGTGACGACCGGGCGGTGAAGTACAAGGAGGCGATCGCCCTGTTCGAGGCCGCCAACCCGGACATCAAGGTGAAGACCTCGTTCACCGACTTCCCGAACTACTGGACCGCGCGTTCCACCGAGGCGGCCGGGCGGGCGCTGCCCGACGTGATGCAGATGGACCTGTCCTACCTGCGCGAGTACGCCGAGAACGATCACCTGGCGGATCTTTCCGGGCTCTCCGACATCGACACCTCGGGCTTCGACGAGGGGCAGCTCAACGCCGGGAAGGTGGACGAGAAGCTGCTGGGCCTGTCGGCCGGCACCAACACCTTCGCCCTGTTCGTGAACCCGGCGGTGGTGGAGAAGGCCGGGGTCGAGCCGCTGGCCGAGGACTACACCTGGGAGGACTGGAACGCCTGGATCCTGGACGTCCAGAAGGCCGGGGCCGAGCAGAAGGGCCAGCCGATCACCGCCACCGCGGACTACCGCGGCACGCTCTGGATCTTCATCCAGTGGCTGGTCCAGAAGGGCGTCGACCCGTACACCGCGGACGGCAAGATCGCCTTCACCCAGGACCACATCAAGGAGTTCCTGGCCCTGGGCGACGGCCCGAACCAGGCCAAGGCGTTCTCCAGCGCCAACCGGATCACCCAGCTCAAGCCGAAGAGCCCGTTCCTGGTCTCGGAGCAGGCCAGCGAGCTGAACTGGGACAACTTCACCGCCACCTACGTCACCGACATGGACACCGAGATCCAGCTGCTGCCCCCGCCCAGCGGCGCCGACGGCACCAAGGGCATGTTCTGGAAGCCCTCGATGCTGCTGTCGGTGGCGAACAACTCCGAGCGCAAGGTGGCCGCCGCCAAGCTCACCGACTTCCTGCTCACCGACCCGGAGGTGGGCAAGATCTTCGGCAACTCGCGCGGCGTGCCCAGTAACACCGCCCAGCGCGAGGCCGTGGTCTCCGAGGAGGGCAGCCCGGACGCGCTGACCACCGCCTACGAAGAGGCGATGACCGAGCACGTGACCGCCGAGACACCGGTCCCGATCAAGGGTTTCGGCACACTCGAGGCGACCTGGCTGCGTCTGGCCGAGGACCTGTCGTACGGCAAGATCTCCAACGACGAGTTCGTCGAGCAGTGGTGGGCTGAGGCGGAGATGGCCACGCTGTGAGCGTCCTGGAGAAGCCGGCTGCCCCGGCTGCGGCGGCACCACCCCAACCGCCGAAGCGCTGGAAACGCCATGAGGTGATCGCCGGCTACGGGTTCCTGACCCCGTGGCTGATCGGGTTCTTCGGCCTGACCGCGGTGCCGATGCTGGCCTCGCTGTACCTCTCGTTCACCCGGTACAACCTGTTCGGGGCGCCGGAGTGGATCGGCCTGGACAACTACCTGCTGCTGTTCGAGGACCCGCAGTTCCGGCAGGCGGCCAAGGTCACCCTGATGTACGCGGTGATCGGAACCCCGCTGAAACTGGCGGCGGCGCTGGCGATCGCGATGCTGCTGAACAGCAAGCGGCGGGGCCAGGGCTTCTACCGCTCGGTGTTCTACGCGCCCTCGCTGATCGGGGCCTCGGTCTCGATCGCCATCGTCTGGCGGGCGCTGTTCATCGACGACGGCATCGTCGACCGGATCGGCTCCGGCGTGGGCCTGGACTGGGGCGGCTGGATCGGCAACCCCAGCCTGGTGATGCCGATGTTCGTGCTGCTGACCACCTGGCAGTTCGGCGCCCCGATGGTGATCTTCCTGGCCGGCCTGAAGCAGGTGCCCAACGAACTGTACGAGGCGGCCGCGGTGGACGGGGCCGGGCGCTGGCGCAAGTTCGTCAGCATCACCCTGCCGATGCTCTCGCCGGTGATCTTCTTCAACCTGCTGCTGGAGGCCATCCACTCGTTCCAGATCTTCAGCTCGGCCTTCATCATCTCCAACGGCACCGGGGCGCCGGCCGGGTCCAGCCTGTTCTACACGCTGTACCTGTACCTGCGCGGTTTCCAGGACTTCCGGATGGGGTACGCCTCGGCGATGGCCTGGGTGCTGGTGCTGGTGGTCGGCGCGCTGACCTTCGTGATGTTCAAGACCTCGAACGCCTGGGTTCACTACGGAGGTGACGAGCGGTGATCTCGAAGAAGACCCTGGGTTCGATCGCGTGGCACCTGGGTGCCCTGGCCATCGCCGTGGTGGTGCTGTATCCCGGTGCCTGGATGCTGCTCTCGGCGTTCAAGCCGACCAACCAGATCGTCGGTTCGGTCAGCCTGATCCCGCACGACGCGAGCTTCGACAACTTCCGCACGGCGCTGAACGGCATCGCCGGGGTCTCGTTCTGGAGGTTCTTCCTCAACAGCGTGATCCTGGCGGTCGGGGCCGTGGTGGGCACCGTGCTGTCGGCCTCGGTGACCGCCTACGCCTTCGCCCGGATCGACTTCCCCGGCCGCAAGCTGTGGTTCGCGCTGATGATCGGCACGCTGCTGCTGCCGTTCCACGTGGTGATCATTCCGCAGTACATCATCTTCAACAATCTCGGCCTGGTCGACACCATGGTGCCCTTGCTGATCGGCAAGTTCCTGGCGGCCGAGGCATTCTTCGTGTTCCTGATGGTGCAGTTCATGCGGGGCCTACCGCGCGAGCTGGACGAGGCGGCGTTCCTGGACGGCGCCGGGCACGTGCGGATCTTCCGCTCGATCACCCTGCCGCTGATGAAGCCGGTGCTGGCCACCGCGTCGATCTTCGCCTTCATCTGGAGCTGGAACGACTTCTTCGGGCCGCTGCTCTACCTGAAGAACTCGGACCTGTACCCGCTTCCGGTGGCGTTGCGGTTGTTCGTCGACCAGACCTCGACGTCGGACTACGGGGCGCAGATGGCGATGGCGGTGCTGGCCCTGGCTCCGGTGATCATCTTCTTCCTGGTGTTCCAGCGCTACCTGATCGGTGGCGTGGCCACCACGGGACTGAAGGGATGAGGCGTCCTTCGTTCTCGAGGGCCCGGCGGGACCAGACCCTCGCCGGCCCCTCCCCCGCCTTCGCCCTGCTGGGCGAGACTTTGGTGACGGGTGTGCTGGTGGCGGTCGCGAGTTTCGGGGTGGTCACGGCCGTGCCGGCCCTGGTCCTCGCGGTCCGCCAGCTGCGGGCACACCTGAACGGCGAGAGTTACAGCTTGAGGACGTCTCTGCGCGAGTTTGTTCCTGCGGTGAGGGCTTTCGGTGTGGTCGGGACGCTGGCCCCGGCGGTGCTGCTCGTGCTCTGGCTCAACCTGATGATCGTCGAGCACGTGCAGTTGCCGGGCGCGGCACTGGTTTCCACGGTGAGCTACCTGGGCCTGTTCTTCGTGACGGTGCTGATCCTGCGGATCGTGGGCTCGACCACCTCGGCCGAGTTGCCCTGGCTGGAGCAGATCCGGGTGGCCGCCCGGCGTACCGCGAACGATCCGGTCGGCACCGCGCTGCTGCTGGGCGCGGCGGCCATGGTGGTGGCCATCACGCTGATGCTGCCCGCGCTGTTCATCGTGGTGGGTGGATTGCTGGCGCTGGCCGCGCTGGCCGTGGAAGCCCGCTCATAGGCCGGTTCCCAACGGCAGCGTGAAGCCGGCGTGGTTCAGCAGGCGCGGGTCGTGGGTGGAGGTGATCACCAGCGACCCCGCCTCCACCCCGGCCAGCACCGCGTCGATCACCCGGCGGGCGTTGTCGTCGTCCTGATGCGCGGTCGGCTCGTCCAGCACCACCAGCGACGAGTCGAGCAGCAGGGCCCGGGCCACGGCCACCCGCTGCTGCTCCCCGATCGAGCCCTGCCCCACCGGACGCTCGGCCAGCACGTCCACCCCCAGCCGGTCGAGAATCTTTTCGGCCTGGGTGGTCTCGACCGCGAGCCGGGCCGCCAGCAGCAGGTTCTCCACGGCGGTGAGCTGTTCCAGCAGGGCCAGCCGCTGCGGCACCACGGCGATCTGCCGCCAGTCGGTGATCTCGGCGGTGGGCCGGCCCTCCAGCGTCACCGTGCCCTGCTCCGGGCGCTCGAAGCCGGCCAGCAGGTGGCACAGCGTGGACTTCCCGGAACCGGAGTGCCCGGTGAGGGCAACCAGCGTTCCGGAATCTGCGCTGAGTTCGACGTCTTTCAGTACGCCATGGCTAACGTCCCGGACGCTCAGCACGGATTCTCCTCCGGGGCCTTGAGAACCACTTGGCCGTCGACTATCTGCATCCGCGCCCGGCGGGCCGGGAACAACTTCAGCGCTTCGGGAGACAGCTGAATCCGGCCGGCCGAGTCGATCACCGCGTCGGCCTGCCGGGGTTCGGCCGGCTCAGAGCCGGAGCGCTCGGCCGAGAGCACGCCGTGGCGTAGGTGCAGCACCCGCGGCAACCGGCGCAGCGCGCGCGGATCGTGGCTGGACAACACGCAGGTGGTGCCCTGAGCGGCCACCTTGGTGAGCGCCTGCAGTACCCGCTCGGCATTGCCGTCGTCCAGCTCGGCGGTGGGTTCGTCCGCGACCACCAGATCGGGCGCGTGGGTCAGGGCCGCGGCCACCGCCAGACGCTGCTGCTCACCTCCCGAGAGGCGGCTCGGCGGTGCGTCGGCGCGGTGGGTCAGGCCCAGCAGGTCCAAGGCTGCGACCGGCTCCAGGCCGCCGGTGCGGCCCCGGATCTGAGCGGTCTGGTACAGGTTCTCGATCGCTGTCAGGTGCGGGAAGAGGCCGTGGGTGGGGCGCTGCGGAACCCACGCGATACTGCTGCGCCGCAGCCGTTTCAAGGTCGAGTCCCGGGCCTCGGTGACATCGGTACCGAACAGGGTGACGGTGCCGGCACTGGCCCGGTCGCGCAGGGCCAGGATCGACAGCAGCGTGCTCTTGCCACCGCCGGACGGCCCGGCGATCGCGGTGATTCCGCCGGGCGGGAAGTCGACGTCCACCCCGCGCAGGGCATGTACCTCGCCGGAGACCGCACGGTAGATCCGGACCACGTTGCGTAGGCCCGCGGTACTGGTTTCATTGGTCATCGCGCAGTACCTCCGCGGGTTTCAGGGTGGCGGAGCGACGAGCTGCCACCCGGACCGCCGCCGCGGTGACGACCGCAGCGGCCAGCACGCTGAGCAGCAAGGGGCCGATCGGGAGCTGCATGCCCAGGGCTGGGGAGAGCGTGGGACCGGGCTCCACCAGTCGCGGCAGCAGAACCATCACCAGGCCGAACGGCACGACCAGGACCGCGAGGGCGGCCAGACAGGTCAGGACGAGTTCGACGGCACGCAGCCGGATCAGCCGCGCGGGTTTGACCCCGAACCGGCGCAGCACCAGATCCACCGGGGCGGCCCGTGCCACCCGCCGGTCCACAGCCACCAGCACCGCCAGCCCGGCCAGCGCGAGCGCGGCCACGCCGAGCACCGTCTGATAGGTGGCGGCCCAGCCGCTGGAGGTGAGCGCCGGGGTGGCCTCGGCCTGCTCGATCGAGGTCACCGACAGCGGGGTGATGTGCAGCCCTTCGAGGTGGTTCTCCAGGGCGTCGGCCGGGCGGGTCGACCAGAGCCAGGTGCTGAAGGTATTCTGGTCACCGTCGAAGGTGCCCTCCACGAACAACTTCCCTTCCCGGTCGGCGGCGATCCTCGGCAGCAGTGACCGGGCGTCGAAGACGATGGCTGAACGGGTCGCCCCCGGGAACGCGGCGGCCTGCCCGTTCACAGCGAACTCGATGTTCCGGTTACCGATCGCGACGGTGCCGCCGCTACCGGGTTCCCGGCCGGGCAGGCCGACCATCAGTGCCGGGACGAATCCGACCACGGGTTCGTCGAACACCGACAACGCCTGCCGGGCCTCGGCCAGTTCGGCACCTTCTCCCCAGAGGGCCACCTCAGGAAAGGTTTCCGGGTTGATCACCAGGACATCGACATTGGCCCGGCCCGGCCGCAACAGGCCCGGGGCGCGCCAGAGCACCGACAGGTCCTCGCTCAGTTCCGGATCCAGGCCGTCTGCGCCGCCCAGGGCCCTGGAGCCCGGGATCTGGGCCGCGCTCACGGCTCCGGCCAGCACCGAAGTCTTGTCGTGCACGGAAGCGTGGACCACGCTGGCCGAGACCAGGCCGTAGGCAAGCACTCCCACCCCGATCGCCAGGATCACCACCAGGTCGGTCACCGCCACTCCGGTGTCCCGCAGCCCACGCAGGACCAGCCGGTCGACGCTACGGCCTTGGGGCCGGGCCCGGTTCAGGGCCTTCGTGACCAAGGGAGCCAGCCGCACCAGCAGCAGGCTGCCGCTGGCCAGGATCAGGATCGGCAGGACGGACGAGAGCGGGTCGGTGTAGGAGGCCCGGCGGTCCCGGGCCAGCACGTCGAGCACCGCCAGCGCCGTGGCTCCGATCAGCAACGGCAGCCAGGGCCCGCGACCTGCCGCCCGGCCGGTGAAGGATTCGCGCCCGGCCAGCCGGCGGCTGATCGAGCGGGCCTGCAGCAGCGTGACCACCGCGTTGCCGACCAGGGTGAAGGCGACGACGAGAGCGACCGCCCCGACGGTGTCGACCAGCGCCCCCAACCCCAGATTGCGCTGCGGGCCGAAGATCTCGAAGGCGAGGTAGGCCACGGCACCACCGGTAGCAGCCCCGATCACGGCCGGTAGCGTGAGCTCCAGGGCTCCGGTCAGGACCACTCGGTGCGGCGGGGTTCCCAGCCCGACCAGCAACTCGGTCTCACGGCGACGACGCTGGGCCAGCGCCCGCAGGGCCATGACCACCGCCGCCAGTCCCAGGGTCGCCCCGGCCAAGGCGATACCGCGCCCCTGCTGAGCGGCGGCGCGGGCATCGTCCTCAGCCTGGGCCTGCAACTGCGGCAGCCCGGTCTCGACCCGGGCAACTGCGCCCTGACCAGTCACCGCGACCCGCAGATCGCCCGTCGGGTCGGACGCACCACGCTGCAGATCCGCGGCCGCGGCCGCTGCGTCCCGGAGGCGCTCCGGCAGGCGCCCGGAAGGGTCGAGCCCCGCGAAGAAGGTCAGGTACTTCAGCTCGTCGGCGGCGGTGAGTGCAGCCTGCACCGTTTCCGGGTCGCCGATCATCAACAGGGCCGGGAACGGGCACCCGGTCGGATCGCTCGGCAGCCGCGAAGCAATGGACGAGAAGTATCGCCCAGCCGGCAGTCGGCCGTCCGCAGCGGTGCGGTAGGTACCGGCCAGGACGACTGCCGACGCCCGGGTGGGCGGGACACCCGGCTCATCCTCCGCCGGGATCGATTCGCAGGGGGGTACCTCGCCCGCGAACGTCTTACCGACCTTGAACTCGTCTCCTGGCTTAAGCGCGAAGTCTTCGGCCACGCTGTCGGGCAGCCACAGCCCCTTGGCCCCACGCTCGCCCTGCACCACCTCGAGCGCCTCGATCGCGCCGGTGCGATGGAAGACCATGGCCGGCCGGCGCTGGCCGTCGATTTCCAGGAAAGGAAGCGGATTACCTTCCTGGAGCTGGTAGCTCGCGGGCCACACCGAGGTGCCCGTCGGGCCCAGCCAGGGCACCTCTTCCAGAAGTCTGACGACCTCGGGCCGGGTCTCGTCCCAGATCCGGCCGGTCAGCACGATGTTCACGGCTGCCTGCCGGCCGGCCGAGGAGTTGGCCGGCACCGTCGCCAGCTTGCGCTCCAGCGAACCGGCGGCCGTCGACCGCTCGAACAACGGCCCGGCCGCGACCAGCCCGGCCAGCAGAGCCACGCTGGTGGTGATCATCAGGGCCAGGGAACCGCTGCGCAGCAGGCGCCCCGGCGCGCGGCGCAGCAAGGGCCAGTTGCGCCGCATTCGATCTTCACCTCGTCATCGGCTGTCTACGTTGCCTTTGTCGGGCAAGTAGAACAAAACGACTCGACGATCGGCATCGCTTATGCGAATCGTTACCTCTTTCAAGGGTTTACGGCACCCTTCTTCA
The DNA here is from genome assembly GCF_021129305.1 of Kineosporia babensis. Lineage (GTDB taxonomy): Bacteria > Actinomycetota > Actinomycetes > Actinomycetales > Kineosporiaceae > Kineosporia > Kineosporia babensis. Next base: position 42,150 of record NZ_JAJOMB010000028.1, read on the forward strand.
CCTTGCCGTACGTTTTTCACTCCCACCGCAAGTGCGGATACGAGCAGGAACAGTGGACGTTGGGCGCCCGTTTGTTGACAGTTGACATGCCTGGTCCGCAGCATTAGGGGTTGCCCTAGGCCAGGTGCGGTGCCCGACCACCGCCGGACGAGGATCATTTTTCCGTGAACGACACGAAGCAGGCCCGGCTCGACCGCGAGAGCACGTTCTCCCGCCGCACCGAAACGGTCCTGCGCGACATGATCCTCGACGGCCAGATGGCCCCGGGCGAGCGGATCAACGAGGTCAGCCTCTCCCAGGCACTGGGCATCAGCCGGGGCCCGCTGCGCGAGGCGATCCAGCGCCTGGCCGCCGAGGGCCTGCTCACCGTGATCAGCCACCGCGGCGCGTTCGTGCGCACCTTCGAGCAGTACCAGGTCGAGGAACTGTACGAACTACGCACCGCGCTGGAATGCCACGTGGTGCGCCTGGTCTGCGAGCGCGCCTCGGATGAGGACATCGAGGGCCTGAGCGACCTGGTGCGTGAAACCGACGAAATGCTCGCCGCCGCCCCCGACTCCGCCTACCCCGCCGATCACGACCTGCACTCGCGACTGATCGCGCTGTCCGGGAACGAGGCGATCGGCCGGGCCACGCTGGAGGCCCAGCGCCAGATCCTGCTGGCCCGCCGGATGTCGGCCAAGGCACCAGCCCGGGCCCGCGACGCCCTCCACGAGCACCGCGCCCTGGTCAAGGCCATTCAGAAGCGCGACGCCGACCAGGCCGGCAAGGCCATGGCCGCACACCTGGCCGCCGCCCGCCGGGGCGCCCTGGAGGCCCTCGGCTTCACCAGCGACTGACCTTGCCCTGACAAGCCCACCAGGCCGCCGGCCGGTTGACCCCACCGGTCGCTCGACCCCGCCGGTTGATTGGCCCCTCCGGTCGCTCGACCCCGCCGGCCTTGACGACCTGTCCGCGGATCTGCCACCCAACCTTGGCGAGACCGTGCCAGCCCAGTCCTCCCCACCCCCTGGCTGCTACCCGGGCGAGTTCACGACAACGCGTAAACAAAGTGTCTATGGCAGCACTTTGTTTACGCGTTCCCTGGAATCGCCCGCACAGGACCCGACCAACGAACCGCTCACGATGTGCCCAGGTGGTCCACCTGGTACCAGGCGTACACATCATCTGAATGTCCCCGCCCAGCAGCAGGCCTGCTCGCTTGGCCTCACCGATCGGTGGCGCACCACCCCTGGCGAGCCACCTCTGGCGAGCCACCTCTGGGCTCCGCCGTACCGAGGCACCGTTGTACCGAGATCCCCTTGTGCCAACGCTCCCTTGTACCGAGCCTTCCTTGTACCGAGACTCCGGTGCGCCCGGACTTCCGGGCCGTTTGCCCTCGTTCTCCCGTTCCTTCCAGAAATCGAGACTTGTCTCCCGCCCCAGACCATCGCCGGGCCGATCCACCCGTTCGCAAAATGTGTACACCTGGTACTGCTTGCACCGAAGCGACACCTGCGTGGGGCTATCCCCCGGCTCGGCACCCCGAATTGGGCCTGGACGGGGCTTGATCATCGGGCACGCCCTCAGGATCGCCCCCGGATCGGACGAGGTTCTTCACGCAACCGCCGTCGACCGTCACCCGAACAGAAGCACTGCCATGACTTCCTCCCGCAACAACCCCCGCGAATTGGGGGCATCCGTCCGGATTTGCCAGGCGGAAATGACCGTCGGTCGTAACGTGCGTGTTGCGCGTCACCGCAAACTGTTGACAGTTGTCAGTCGACGGTTGAGTATTGCCGCACGGCAGTGACGCCGCCCACACAGTGGGAGGCGGCTGCCACCGGATTCAGATCAGGCCGGCGCCGCGCTTGATCCAAACCGCCCGAGGCGGAACGGATCACGCGTGGCACGGGACTAAGGACGGATCGATGACGACCACACGCCGACTGCGCGATTTGCTCGGTTCCGAAGGCCCGCCGCTGATGCTTCCGGGCGCCCCCAACGCCCTGACCGCTCGCGTGGTCGAGGAGGCCGGTTTCGAGGCGGTCTACGTCTCCGGCGCCGGGCTGACCAACACCTATCTGGGCATGCCGGACCTGGGCCTGCTGACCCTCTCCGAACTCACCGCCCACGTCGCGGCGATCGCCGACACGGTGGCGATCCCACTGGTGGTGGACGCCGACACGGGTTTCGGGAACGCGCTCAACGTCCAGCGCACCATCCGGATGCTGGAACGGGCCGGAGCCGCCGGGATTCAGCTCGAGGACCAGGTAAGCCCCAAGAAGTGCGGTCATTTCGCCGGTAAAGAGGTGATCACGCAGCAGGAGATGGTGGGCAAGATCCACGCCGCCGTCGACGCCCGCAAGGACGACGACCTGGTGATTGTGGCTCGTACCGACGCGATCTCGACCGAAGGGCTGGGCCGGGCCCTGGAGCGGATCCAGGCCTACCGCGACGCCGGCGCCGATGTGCTCTTCGTCGAGGCCCCGGGCGATCACGAGCAGATGGCCGCGATCGTGCGGACGGTGCCCGGCGTCCACATGGCCAACATGGTCGAGGGCGGGCTGACCCCGATCACCTCGCGAGAAGATCTGGAGAAGCTGGGCTTCCGGGTCGCGCTCTACGCCAATGCCACCATGCGCGGCGCGGTGGCCGGGATGCGCACCGTGCTGCAGCACCTGGCCGAGCACGGCGACACCCGCGAGGCCGGCGAGCTGATGATCAGCTGGCAGGACCGGCAGGCGCTGGTGCGCAAGCCCGAGTTCGACCGTCTGGAAGCGCTTTACGCCGCTGGCGAGTCCGATACCCGAGGAGGAGCCGCATGACGATGACCTACGACCTCCGGCTGCACGGCGGCCAGGTGTTCCTGCACGGCAACGGCCTCACCAAGGTCGACCTGCTGATCCAGGACGGCCGGATCGCGGCGATCGTGGAGCCCGGCTTCGAGGCCGCGGCCCGCGAGACCGTGGAACTGAACGGCAAGCTGGTGCTGCCCGGCGCGATCGACCCGCACGTGCACCTGGGCAAGGACATCCGGGTGCCCAAGGACAGCGACGACGCCCTGCTGGAGTCCGCCTCGGCGGCGGCCGGCGGGATCACCTCGATGCTCGTCTACCTGATGAGCGGCGAGTCCTACAACGGCGTGGTGCCCGGCGCCCAGCAGGTGATGGAGAGCGACTCGCACGTCGACTTCGGCTTCCACATCTGCGTGGGCTCGCAGGACCACGTCAAGGAGATCCCCGGCTACATCACCGACTACGGCATCTCCAGCTTCAAGTTCTTCATGAACTTCCGCGGCGAGGAGGGCGCGTACCTGGGCCTGCCGGGCAACGACGACGGCTACATGTACGACGTGCTGGGGATGGCCGCCGACCACGGCGCGATGATCAACCCGCACCCGGAGAACATCGAGCTGGTCTGGAAGCTCAAGGGCCGGCCGATCGACGAGAGCCGGGGCCCGCTCGCCGCCTGGAACGCCTCGCGCCCCTCCTTCGTGGAGGCCGAGGCCGTGCAGCGGGTCGCCTACATGGCCTCGGTGACCGGCGCCTCGGTCTACGCCGTGCACACCAGCAGCACCCTGGCTCTGGAGGCGATGCGCCGCCAGCGGGAGAGCTACGGCAACCTGTTCGTCGAGACCTGCACCCACTACCTGACTCTGACCACCGACTCCCCCGCCGGTACCTACGGCAAGGTCAACCCGCCGCTGCGCGAGACCGGCGACCTCGAGAGCCTCTGGGAAGCACTCGCTTCCGGTGAGCTGGACACGGTCGGCTCGGACCACAACGCCCGGCACCGCTCCTTCAAGGAGAAGGACATCTGGAAGGCCAGCGCCGGCTTCCCCGGCACCGGCGGGGTGCTGCCGCTGACCCTGGCCGAGGGCCTGCGCCGCGGGATCCCGCTGGAGCGCCTGGTCGATGCCACCTCCACCCGCTCCGCCCAGCTGTTCGGCCTGTACCCGCGCAAGGGCACGATCCGGGTCGGTTCCGACGCCGATCTGGCCGTGGTCGACCTGGACGGCTCCTACACGATCAACGCCGAGACCCAGCATTCCGGCGCGGAATACACCCCCTGGGAAGGCACCGAGGTGCCGCTGCGCATCGTCCACACCATCGTCCGTGGCCACTTCGCCCTGCGCGACGGGGTCCTGTCCGAGACCACCACCGGCACTTACTTGCGCCGTGAGACCAGCGGGGCCACCGCACTCGCCACCATCGCGAAGGAGGACCAGCAGTGACCGAGGCGACCACACCGTCCGTAATTGATGATCTGACCAGAAAGCGCTATGAAGCGGCCGGTTTCGGACGCCCCGTAGGCCTGGGCAGGCGTCCCGGTCTGATGATCATTGACGTGCAGTACCGCACCGTGGGCACCGAGCCCCGGCCGTTCGACGAAGCGCTGCAGGAGTTCACCACCAGCTGCGGCGAAGAGGGCTGGGCCGCGGTGCCGCAGATCCAGCAGCTGCTGGAGCTGTTCCGGGCCAAGGACTGGCCGGTCTTCTACCCGCACGTGGCCCCGAAACAGAGCTACGACCAGGGCGCCCTGGGCGCCAAAGTTCCTGGCATCATGAACATCCCGGCCAAGGGCTACGAGTTCGTCGCCGAGGTGGCGCCGCGCGAGGGCGACGTGCTGCTGCCCAAGCGCCACCCCAGCGCGTTCTTCGGCACTCCGCTGGCCAGCTACCTGGTCCAGTCCGGGATCGACAGCCTGGTGGTCACCGGCTGCACCACCTCGGGCTGCGTGCGCGGCAGCGTGGTGGATGCGTTCTCGCTGAACTACAAGGTCGCCGTGCCCAGCGACGCGGTGTACGACCGCAGCCCGATCGTCCACGAGGTCAACCTCTTCGACATGGGCCAGAAGTACGCCGATGTCTGCACCACCAGCGAGCTGATCACCAAGCTGGAGGCGCTGTGAGCTACTGGGCCGCCTTCGGCGAGCTCCCCGAAAGGGAAGTGCTGCCGGGCAACTTCCGCACCGCGGTGGCCGGCCGGGAGATGAGCATCAACCAGATCCGCTGGGTGCACCCGAGCGTGCTGCCCGAGCACGACCACCCGGACAACGAGCAGGCGATGGTGGTCACCAGCGGCCGGATCTCGTTCACCGTGGCCGGTGAGGAGACGGTGCTGGAAACCGGTTCCGTGGTGATCATCCCGCGCGGTGTCCGGCACTCGGGCCGGAGCATCGAGGGTGAGGCCACCTTCGTGGAGATCTTCGCCCCCGGCCGGGTGGAGAACCTGCTCGGCTTCCTGGCCGGCCCGACCATGCCTGACCCTGAGGAGAACTGATGGCCCTGCAGCAGGTCAGCGAGCACGTGCACGTCGAGATCGCGAATCTCGGCAGCAACAACTCGATCATCGTCGGTGCCCGGGGCCTGGCCCTGGTCGACACCCCGCACCGGCCCACCGACGCGATCGCCTGGCGCCAGGTGGCGGACGGCTTCGGCCAGACCCGTTACGTGGTCAACACCGACCATCACCCCGACCACACCATCGGCAACTACTGGATGGGCGGTGAGGTGGTCTCGCACCGCGGCACCCGCGAGCGGCTGACCGTGGACGCCCCCACCGACCAGTACCTGGCCGACCTGATGGCCCGGATCGACCCGGACGCGCTGCCGCTGATGGCGCAGTACCAGGTCCGCCGGCCGGAGGTGGTTTTCGACTCGAAGCTCGAACTGCACCTGGACGACGTGCACCTGGAACTGACCTTCCAGCCCGGGCACACGTCCAACAGCCTGATCGCCTACCTGCCCCAGGACGGGGTGGTGTTCACCGGCGACATCGTCTGCGAGGCGGGTCTGCCCTCGTTCCAGGACTCCCGGCTGTGGAACTGGTTCGACGCGATCGACGCGGTGGCCGCCTACGACTTCCAGGTTCTGATCCCCGGGCACGGCGAAGTAGCCGACCGTGCCGTCCTCGAGCAGTACCGCTCCCAGGGCCGTGAAGTGGTCGGCGACGTCGCCGCCGCGATCAAGGCCGGCCACAGCCAGGAGCAGGCCTGTGACGAGATCCGGTTCCCCGACAACATCCACGTCGACACCGAGGACTACGTCGGCTACCCCGACGACCTCATCGAGATGTTCCAGCGACGCTCGATCTCCCGCATCTACGAAGACCTCCTCGAGCGTCCCGACCTGGCCTCCCGCTAGGCCGCTCCCGCACCACAGTCCCGAAACAGCTCTCTGCCCGGAGTTTTCTGCACACATCGGAGTGTCACCATGCGCATCAACAAGGCAGCTCTGGCCGTCGTCACCGCGGCCGCCCTCTCCCTCACCGCCTGCGGCGGAGGCAGCAGCGACGCCGGATCGACCGGCGGCGGCGACTCCGCCGACGGCCAGGCCAAGGTGGAGGCGGCGCAGAAGATCATCGACGCCGCCAAGGCCGTTCCGGCGACCAACGACCTCGGCGCCCCGATCGACGTCAGCGCGCTCAAGGGCAAGACGATCTACTCGATCCCGATCGACAGCAAGGCCGAGTTCTACACCGCCGGTGAGAAGGCGATGAAGGAGGTCGCGGCCGAGGCCGGGGTCAACTTCGTGACCTTCCCGTCGGACGGCAGCCAGACCTCCTACCAGCAGGGCATCGCCCAGGCGATCAACGCCAAGGCCGGCGCCATCCTGCTGAACGGCCCGCTGCCGACCACCCTGGGCCCGCAGATCGACGCCGCCAACAAGGCCGGGGTGCCGGTGATCCCGCTGCACCTGACCGACAAGGGCGACCCGTCCGCCGAGGGCGTGGAGTACGAGGCGTTCGCCCCGTTCAACGAGGCCGCCGAGCTGATGACGCTGAACGCGGTGGTCGGGGCCAAGGGCGAGCCGGTGCACGCCCTGGTGATCCAGTCCTCCGAGACCGGCCCGGCCAAGGGCATGGTCGACACGGTGGCGAACACCCTGAAGGAGAGCGCTCCTTCGGGCTCGAAGTCCACGGTGATCAACGTGGCCGTGCCGCAGTGGTCGCAGCAGATCCAGAGCCAGGTGCAGTCGGCCCTGCTGAAGGACCCGAAGATCAACGCGGTGCTGCCGATCTACGACTCGATGGCGCTGTACGCGGCCCCCGGCATCAAGCAGGCGGCCTCCAACCGTGAGGTGCCGATCTACACGTTCAACGGCACCCCCTCGATCCTGTCCATGGTCAAGGACGGCACGGTGGCGATGGACGTGGCCGAGAACCCGGACTGGGTGGCCTACGTCAACATCGACACCGCCTACCGGGCGATGCTGAAGGCCGACCCGATCGAGGCCGCCTCCGGCCCGGTGCGGGTGATCGACTCCACCAACGTGGACGAGACCGGCAACCCGCCGGCCAGCGGCAAGGGCTTCGGCGACGAGTACAAGAGCGCGTACCTCGAGCTGTGGGGACTTTCCTGATCATGACTCAAGCGGTGAACACCGCCGGCGACAGCGGGGCGGCGACGCTCGCCCCGCTGTTGCGGGTCAAGGGGCTGAAGAAGTCGTTCAACGGGGTGCCCGCCCTGCACGGCGTCGACATCGACGTCCGGCCGGGTGAGGTGCACGGGCTGCTCGGTGCCAACGGCAGCGGCAAGTCCACCCTGATCAAGATCCTGGCCGGTTTCCACGACGCCGACGGCGGCACGGTGACCGCCCACGGCAACGAGGTGAGCAGCCCGTTCGGACCGCGCGGGCTGCGTGACCAGGGCCTGGGTTTCGTGCACCAGGACCTCGGGCTGGCGCTGAGCAACACCGTGCTGGAGCACATGGCGCTGGACCGTGAGGGCACCTCTCAGGGCTGGGCCCGGGTGGACTGGAAGGCCGAGCGGGCCCGGGTGCAGGAGCTGCTGGACCGGTTCGAGATCGACGTGGATCCCTCGGCCACGATCGACATGCTCACCCCGGTGCAGCGGGCGATGGTCGCGGTGATCCGCGCCGTCGGTTCCCAGGAGCGCACCTCCAAGGACCGCAGCCCGGGCCAGATCCTGATTCTGGACGAACCGACCGTGTTCCTGCCCCGGCACGAGGTCGGCCTGCTGTTCAACGTGCTGCACCGGCTGCGCGACCGGGGCGACGCGGTGCTGCTGGTCTCGCACGACCTGGACGAGATCCTCGAGGTGACGAACCGGGTCACGGTGTTCCGCAACGGCCGCACAGCCGGCACCCGCTCCACGGAGGGCGCCACCCGGGACGACCTGGTGCAGCTGATCCTCGGCGCCCGCGACGAGCACGTGGCCAAGGGGAAGGCGGTGATCCGGGACGACAAGCCCCCGCTGCTGGCCGCCCGCAAGATCCGCGGAACCCGGGTGCAGGACCTGGATCTGGACCTGTTCTCCGGCGAGGTGGTGGGCATCACCGGTCTGGCCGGCTCCGGTTTCGAGGAGCTGCCCGACCTGCTGTTCGGCTCCAAGGCCCTGGTCTCCGGATCGCTGGAGCACGGTGGTCAGGCGGTCCGCAAGCCCTCCCCGGTGAAGTCGATGGACGCCGGCGTGGTGCTGATCCCGGCCGACCGCAAGAGCCAGGGCGGTGCGCTGGAACTGTCGGTGCTGGAGAACATGTCGGTGCCCTTCCTGGCCAAACAGGCCAAGGGCTGGCGGGTTCCGTGGGGCGCGCTGGGCAAGCAGGCGCAGGACACCTGCCACCGGCTGAACGTGGTGCCGCCCAACCCCCAGGCGATGTTCGGCCACCTCTCCGGCGGTAACCAGCAGAAGGCCCTGCTGGGCAAGTGGATGGACACCCAGCCGCTGGTGATGCTGCTGAACGAGCCCACTCAGGGCGTCGACATCGGCGCCCGGCGGGAGATCTTCAAGCTGATCCGGGCCGCGGTCGCCCAGGGCATGGCGGTGCTGTGCGCCACCTCGGACTACGAGCAACTGGTGGAGATGGCCGACCGGGTCCTGGTCGTGGACGAGGGCCGGATCCGGGCCGAACTGACCGGCGACGACATCACGAAGGACGCGCTGGCGTCCGCCGTTTACGCGGAAGAGGCATCATGAGCACCACCGAGAAGGCGCCGCCGGCCACCCGTGCGGTAGCGAAGAAGCCCGCCGAGCCGGAACGTTTCGCCCTGCTGGGTGTCTGGGCCGTGCTGATCGTGGCGTTCTGCGTGATCGTCCCGGAAACGTTCCCGACCACCGCGAACATCTCCAACATGCTCGGCTCGCAGGTCACCCTGCTGATCCTGGCGCTGGCCCTGCTGGTGCCGCTGCGGGCCGGTGACTACGACCTGTCGGTGGCCAGCACGCTGAACCTGTCCACCGTCGTGGTGGCAGTGTTGAACGTGAATCACGGCTTCAACATCTGGCTCTCGGTGCTGCTGGCGATCGGCGCCGGCGCGCTGGTCGGCGTGGTCAACGGCACCATCGTGACCAAGTTCGCGATCGACCCGTTCATCGTCACCCTGGGCATCGGCACCGTGGTGCAGGGCCTGATCTACTACCTGTCCGACTCGATGACGATCAGCGGGATCGACCGCAAGCTGTCCGACGTGGTGCTGACCCAGCCGTTCCTTTCCATCCCGATCGGCTTCTACTACGCCCTGGCCCTGTGTTTCGGGGTCTGGTACGTGTTCGACCACACCGCCTTCGGCCAGCGCCTGCTGTTCGTCGGGCAGAGCCGCGACGTGGCCCGGCTCAACGGGGTCAACGTCAACGGCCTGCGCTTCACCTCGCTGGTGATCTCCGGTGCCCTGGCCGGTCTGGCCGGTGCGGTCTACGCCGGCACCACGGCCAGTGCCGACCCGGTCTCCGGCGCGGCCTTCCTGCTGCCCGCCTTCGCCGCCTGCTTCCTCGGCTCGACCGTGCTGAAGATCGGCCGGTTCAACCCCTGGGGCACCCTGATCGCCGTCTACTTCCTGGTCACCGGCATCACCGGCCTGCAGCTGATGGGCGCCCAGCAGTACGTGCAGCAGCTGTTCTACGGCGGTGCCCTGGTGATCGCCGTCATCCTCTCGAAACTCGTCCGAGCCCGCGGTGAGCGCAAGCGCCGCGCCCAGATCGCCGCCTGAGTCCTGGCAGAAGGAGCCGTAAAGATGCGTATCCGCGGAGCAGTCATCCACGAGGTCGGCAAGCAGTGGCAGGTCCAGGACCTGGAGCTGGGTGAGCCCGGCCCGGAGGAGATCCGGGTCAAGGTGATGGCCTCGGGCCTGTGCCACTCCGACGACCACTTCGTCACCGGTGACATCCCGGTCACCCTGCCGATGGTCGGCGGCCACGAGGGCGCCGGCATCGTCGAGGCGGTCGGCGAGAAGGTCACCCGGGTCAAGGTCGGCGACCACATCGCCACCCTGTTCATCCCGGCCTGCGGGCGCTGCAAGTACTGCGCCACCGGCCGTTCGTACATCTGCGACAACGGCGCCGGGATGGAGCACGGCCGCTCGCTCGACGGCACCGCCAACTTCTTCGATCTGGACGGCAACGAGATCGGCGGCGTCACCCGGCTCGGCACCTTCGCGAACTACCTGATCTGCCACGAGAACCAGGCCGTGAAGCTGCCCGAGGACATCCCGTTCGAGCTGGCCTGCCTGGCCTCCTGCGGGGTGGCCACCGGCTGGGGCGCCGCGGTCAACGGCGGCCCGGTCCGCCCGGGTGACGTGGTGCTGGTGGTCGGCCTGGGCGGCGTGGGCGCGAATGCCGTGCAGGGCGCCAAGCACGCCGGAGCCGACCACATCATCGTGGTCGACCCCAGCCCGTACAAGCAGGAACGGGCGGCCGACTTCGGCGCCACCGCGGCCTTCGGCTCGCTGGAGGAGGCCTCGGAGCGGATCGCCCACCTGACCAACGGCCAGGGTGTGGACGTCGGCATCGTCACCGTCGGCCGGGTGGACGGCGACATCATCGGCCAGGTCTTCGAGAAGGTCGGCAAGGCCGGGCGTCTGGTGCTGGTCTCGGTCGGCTCGTACGAGAAGCAGCTGACCATCAGCCCGCAGGACCTGACCAACTTCGCCAAGTCGATCCAGGGCGTGATGTACGGCAACTGCAACCCGGTGGTCGACATCCCGCGCCTGCTGAACATGTACAAGAACGGCACGCTCAAGCTCGAGGAGCTGGTCACCCGGCGCTACCGGCTCGACGAGATCAACGACGCGGTCGCGGACATGCACGCCAGCCGCAACATTCGCGGCGTCGTGATCCACGAGCACTGAAAAGCTTTCGTACCAGAGGACGCCCGCCGCGGCGGGCGTCCTCGGCCCACCATCAGCGAGGAGCACTTTTCGATGAGCGAGATCGAGTTCACCCGCCTGCACATCGGCGGCGAGTGGGTCGACGCCCTCGACGGCGCCGAGTTCGAGACGATCAACCCGGCCACCGGTGAGGTGATCACCAAGGTCGCCGAGGCGAAGGCGGCCGACGTGGACCGCGCGGTCAAGGCCGCTCGCGAGGCGTTCGAGAACGGCCCGTGGTCGAGGATGAAGCCCAAGGAGCGCGCCGCCGCGATCTGGCGCCTGGGCGATCTGCTGGTCGCCGACCAGGACGAGATGGGCCGGATCGAGACCCTGGACCAGGGAAAGCCCTACAGCGCGGCCCGTAACGGCGACGTGCCCACCGCGGCCGGCCTCTTCCACTACATGTCCGGCTACGCCACCAAGATCGAGGGCGAGACCATCCCGATCTCGGCCCCCGGCGAGTACCACACCTTCACCCGCCGCGAGGCGCTCGGCGTGGTCGGCCTGATCGTGCCCTGGAACTTCCCGCTGACCATCGCGGCCTGGAAGGTCGCCCCGGCCCTGGCCGCCGGTAACACCATCGTCCTGAAGCCCGCCGAGGCAACGCCTTTGAGCGCACTGCGGCTGGCTCACCTGGCGCTGGAAGCCGGTATCCCGCCCGGCGTGATCAATGTGGTGCCGGGCTTCGGTTCCACCGCGGGCGCCGCGATCGCCGCGCACCCGGGCATCGACAAGGTCTCGTTCACCGGCTCCACCGCCACCGGCCGCCGCATCCTCGAAGGGGCCGGCGGCAACCTCAAGCGGGTCACCCTGGAACTGGGCGGCAAGAGCGCCAACATCATCTTCCCGAGCGCCGACATCGAGGCCGCGATCGCCGGTTCCACCAGCGGCATCTTCTACAACGCCGGTCAGGCCTGCGCGGCCGGCTCGCGGCTGTACGTGCACGAGGACGTCTACGACCAGGTGATCGCCGGGCTCAAGGCCGGCGCCGAGAAGATCGTGGTGGGCGACGGTTTCGACCCGGCCAGCGAGATCGGCCCGGTGGCCAGCAAGGAGCACTTCGAGCGGGTCAGCTCCTACCTGGAGATCGGCAAGGCCGAGGGCACCGTGGTCACCGGCGGCGGCCGGGTCGGCGACAAGGGCTACTTCATCCAGCCCACGGTGATCTCCGACCTCGCCGAGGACGCCCGGGTGATCAAGGAGGAGATCTTCGGACCGGTGGTGGTGGTCACCCGGTTCAAGGACGAGGACGACGTGATCCGCCAGGCCAACGACACCCGCTACGGCCTGGCCGCCGGGGTCTGGACCGGCAACGTGGCCCAGGCCCACCGGGTGGCGAACAAGCTGCAGGCCGGGACGGTGTGGGTGAACACCTACGGGATCTTCGACCCGAGCATGCCGTTCGGCGGCATGAAGGAGTCCGGCTGGGGCCGGGAGATGGGTCACGAGGTGCTGCACGACTACACCGACGTCAAGACGGTGTGCATCAACATCGCCGACTGAGATGTCCGGCGACCAAGGGGCCTTCGCCGGGGTGGTGCCGATCGACCGGAGCAACCTCACGCTGGCCGACCAGGTGGAGGCCCGGCTGCGCGAGCAGATCGTGCAGGGGCACCTGCCGCCCGGGTCCCGGCTGAGCGAGGGCGAGATCGCCCAGTCGCTCGGTACCAGCCGGGGCCCGGTGCGGGAGGCGCTGCGGCGGCTTTCGCACCACGGCCTGGTGACCCAGGAACCGCACCGCGGCGCCTTCGTCCGCTCGCTCGACCTGGCCGAGGTGCGTGAGCTTTTCGAGGTCCGGATCGCCCTGGAGAGCGAGGCGGCCACGCTGGCCGCCGCGCGCCTGGAGCGCTCCGGCGCCGAGCAGCTGCTGCAGCTGCAGGAGCAGGCCGACCGGGAGGTCGGCGAGCAGCAGCCGAGCCCGGTGTTCGACCGGCACGACCTGCACGTGCTGATCGTCCAGCTGGCCGGCAACCAACGGCTCGCCCAGGCGGTGAGCCAGATCAACGTGGAGCTGCGGCTGGCCCGTTCCCGCTCCGGCGCGACCGGCCTGCGGGCCCGGCACGCCACCGCGGAGCACCGCCGGCTGATCGAGCACCTGGCCGCCGGGGACAGCGCCGGCGCGGCCCTGGCGATGCGTGAGCACCTCACCGCGTCCCTGCAGAACACGATCGCGCTCCTCTACCGCGGCAATGCCCAGGAGACCTGAATGAGCAGAACTATTTTCGAGCCGTGGCCGCTCGGCCGGATCACCCTGGCCAACCGGGTGGTGATGGCCCCGATGACCCGCAACCGGGCCGACGTGGCCGGGGTCCTGCCCGCCTCCGCGATCACCTACTACGAGCAGCGGGCCGGAGCCGGGCTGATCGTCAGCGAGGCCACCCAGCCCAGCGCGGCCGGGCAGGGCTACCCGGGCACGCCCGGGATTCACGACGACGCGCAGCAGGCGGTCTGGGCCAAGGTCGCCGAGGCCGTGCACGCCCAGGGCGGGCGGATCTTCTGCCAGCTGATGCACACCGGCCGGATCGGGCACGAGAGCCTGTTGCCGCCGGGCGGCCAGGTGGTCGGCCCGAGCGCGATCCGCGCCGACCTCGAGGTGGCGACCGCCGACGGGCAGATGGTTCCGTGCCCGATGCCGGTCGAGATGACCACTGCGGTGATCAAGCAGACCATCCAGGACTTCGCAGACGCCGCGGAACGGGCCGTCGCCGCCGGGATGGACGGTGTGGAGATCCACGGCGCCAACGGATACCTGCCGCACCAGTTCCTCTCCCCCGGAACCAACCAGCGCAGCGACGAGTACGGCGGATCCCCCGAGAACCGCGCCCGTTTCGTGGTCGAGCTCGCCACCGCGATCGCCGAGCGGATCGGCGCCGACCGGGTGGGTCTGCGGATCTCGCCCGGCGGCCAGTTCAACGACATGGCCGACAAGGGCAACGACGACACCTACGTGGCCCTGATCCAGGCGCTCGCCCCGCTGAAGCTGGTCTACCTGCACACCCTGCGCCGCCGTTCCTCGGCTCTGCACGAGCACCTGCGCGAGCTGTGGCCGACCACCTACGTGATGAACACCGGCTACCTGGGCAGCAGCGAGATGGACGATCTGGAGCCGATTCTCGCCGAGGGCCAGGCCGACCTGGTCAGCGTCGGGCGGCTGTTCATCTCCAACCCCGACCTGCTGCAGCGCTGGCGCAACGACCACCCGCGGGCCACCTGGGACGAGGACACGTTCTACACCGGTGGCGACAAGGGCTACATCGACTACCCCGTTTCGCAGAATTCGAAGGAGAAGCAGCGATGACCGAACCATTTGAGGGCCGCGTCGTGGTGGTCACCGGGGCCGCCTCCGGGATCGGCACCGCCACCGTCGAGGTGTTCCGCCGGCAGGGCGCCACCGTGGTCGGCTGGGACATCGCCGGCACCCCCGAGGCCGGCCCGGTCGACCTCACCGACCCGGCCGCCGTGAAGGCCGCCGCGGCCCGGGTCAAGGAGCAGCACGGACGGGTTGACGCGCTGGTCAACTGCGCCGGGGTGATCACCGAGAACATCCAGGCCGACCAGGTCGACCCGGCCGACTTCCAGAAGTGCTTCAGCGTCAACGTGGTCGGCACCCTGAACGCCAGCCAGGCGCTGTACCCGGCGCTGGCCGAGGGCAAGGGCGCAATCGTGAACGTGGCCTCGCAGGCCGCCCTGGTCTGCCTGCCCAGCCAGTCGGCCTACTCCGCGTCCAAGGGCGCGGTGGCCGCGCTGACCCGCTCGCTGGCGATCGACTGGGCCTCGGCCGGGGTCCGGGTCAACGCCGTGTGCCCGGGCTTCACCCTGACCCCGATGGCCAAGCAGCAGATGACCCCGGAGCTGGACGCCGCGGTCTCCCGCCGGGTGCCGCTGGGCCGGATGTTCGAGCCGGACGAGATCGGCAACGTGATCGCCTTCCTGGCCTCGCCCGGTGCCTCCGCGGTGACCGGCGTGGTGATGGCGGTCGACGGTGGCTGGACCGCCGGTGAGCCCGCGCTGCCGATGGGAGGCGAGAAGTGACCGTCGCCTACGTGACCGGCGCCAGTTCCGGCATCGGTAAGGGCGCCGCGGTGCGCCTGGCCCAGGACGGCGCGAAGGTGGTGCTGCTCGGCCGTAACGAGAAGCGGCTGGCCGAGGCCGTGGCCGAGTGCGGGCCGCAGGCCGCCTACGCCGCGTTCGACGCTGCCGACCCGGCCGAGGTGAACAGCCACCTGCCGGCGCTGATCGAGCAGCACGGCAACCCGGACGTGGTGGTGCACGCCGCCGGGATCACCGTGGTGGGTGCGCTGGACCAGCTCACCCCGCAGGAGTGGCACCAGCAGATGGACGCCAACCTGAACAGCATCTACTACCTGAACAAGCACCTGTGGCCGGCGATGGCGCTCAACGGTGGATCGATCGTCCTGGTCGCCTCCACCGCCTCGTTCGCCGCCTTCCCGCAGGACGCGGCCTACGTCGCCTCCAAGGGCGCGGTGCTGGCGCTGACCAAGGCGATGGCCCTGGACGGTGCGGCGCAGGGGATCCGGGTGAACGCGGTCTGCCCGGGCTTCATCCTGACGCCCAACCTTCAGGGGTATTTCGACGCCCAGGCCGATCCGGCGGCGGCAGCCGGAGGTGCGGCCGCCGCGGCACCTCTGAACCGGATGGGCACGCCCGAGGACGTGGCCGGGGCGGTGGCGTTCTTCGCCTCGCCCGACTCGTCCTTCGTCACCGGCACCTCGATCCTGGTCGACGGCGGGCTGATGGCTCGCGTGCCGGGCTGAGCCAAGACTGTCGGACCCGGCTGGTAGAAAAGCTTTACGGCAACGCGGGAGGGAAAATGGCAACAGAGAACGATGTTGACGTGGTGATCGTCGGTGCGGGCGGCGGTGGGCTGGTGGCCGCTCTCGCGGCGGCCGACCGCGGCGCCTCCGTGGTGGTGCTGGAGAAGCTGAACGAGGCCGGCGGCAACACCGGCCTGTCGACCGGCTCGATCCCGGGCGGCGGCTCGGCCCAGCAGAAGGCCGCCGGGGTGAACGACGACCCGGAGCGGATGTTCACCGACCTGATGCGCCAGAGCGGCCCGCACGAGGCCGAGCACCTCACCCGCCGGCTGGCCGAGACCTCGGGCGCGCTGGTCGACTGGCTGGTGGACAAGCACCACGTCCGACTCAAGCTGATCCTCGACTACAAGCACGTCGGGCACTCGGTCAACCGGCTGCACGCCCCGGCCTCCCGCCGGGGTGGAGACCTGGTCGCCGACCTCCTGGCCGCCTGCGAGAAGGCCGGTGTCGACGTGATTCTCGGCAACCCGGTGGCCGGGCTGATCGTCGAGGACGGCGTGGTGCGCGGCGTCAAGGTCGAGGGCGAGCGGATCGAGCCGTACGAACTGCGCGCCGGGGCGGTGATCCTGGCCGCCAACGGCTTCGCGGCCAACCGCGACCTGGTCACCAGGTGGGCGCCGGAACTGGCCTCGCTGGAGTATTTCGGCGCGCACGGCTCCACCGGCGAGGCGATCGAATGGGGTCTGCAGGTCGGCGGGCACCTGAAAAATGCCGCTGCCTTCCAGGGCTACGCCGCGGTCGCGTACCCGCACGGCAGCATCCTGTCCTGGACCACGGTCGAGAAGGGCGGCGTGCTGATCGATTCCACCGGGTCCCGGATGGGCGACGAGATCGTCGGCTACTCCGGCTTCACCACCGAGGTCACCGGCGGCCAGCAGCCGATCTGGGCGCTGTACGACACCCGGATCCGCGACATCACCCTCCGCGAGGACGAGTACCGCGAGCTGGTCGAGATGGGCGGCGCCAAGGAGTGCGCCGACGATCAGGAGGTCGCTCAGGTCACCGGAGTTCCGCTCGACGCCCTGCGCGACACGCTGGAGCAGTACGCCAGCGCCAGCCGGGGAGATCGCCCGGATCAGCACGGCCGCACCGACTTCGGCGCCGAGCCGCTGCGCCCGCCGTACGTGGTCTCGCGGGTCACGCCCGGCCTGTTCCACACCCAGGGCGGCCTGGATGTCGATACCGAAGGACGCGTGTTGCGCGGCGACGGCTCCGAGGTTCCGGGGCTGTTCGCGGTGGGTGGCGTCGCGGCCGGTGTCAGTGGCCAGACCGGAGGGCGCGGGTACTCGTCGGGGAACGGCCTGCTCACCGCGGTGGGTCTCGGGCAACTGGCGGGAGACGCGGCGGCCGACTTCGTGGGTAGCGGAGACTGATCCGATGGTAGACGAAACTGTCTGGCAGGCCTGGCGCTCGGCCCTCATCGAGCGTCTGGACCGGCTGGCCGGAGGTCTGCCCGACGACGTGCGGCGCAAGGCCTCGCTGGTGCTGGTGGACGATCTGGCCGCGATGGTGGCCGGGCATGAGCACAGCGAGGTCGCCGCCTTCACCGGAGCTCTCCGGGGCACGGGAAGCAACGGTGAGGCAACGGTTCTCGACGGCTCGCGGGCCGCCCGGGACCGGGCGGCGGCGGCCAATGCGGTCGCCGCCGGCTGGGACGAGCTCGACGAGGGCTACCGCCCGGCCACCTGCCACGGCGGGCTCTACGCGATCCCGGCCGCCCTGGCGGAGGCCGAGGCTAACCAGGCCGGTCTGGACGAGCTGCTCACGGCCGTGGTCGCCGGGTACGAGGTGGCCACCGCCGTGGCCCGGCTGTTCCCGGCACCCCGGCCGCTGGTGCTGCACCCGCACGCCACGCTCTCGCCGATCGGCGCCGCCGCAGCCGTGGCCTGGCTGCGCACCCGTTCCGGATCCGGCGTACTCGCCGCTGCCGACGTTGCCGCCACCACCTCGATGTCCGGCCCGTTCCGCCACGCCACCGCCGGTGCTCAGGTACGTAACCTCTGGGCCGCCTCCGGGGCCATGTCCGGGTTCCTCGCCGTCGACGCCACCCACGCCGGGCTCACCGCCGACGAGTCCACCCTGCTCGACGTGTTCGCCAACGGCTACGACTACCCGCTCAACGAGGCCGAACTCACCGCCCGGCCGGAGCAGTTCGCGATCCTTGACGGCTACCACAAGCTCTACGCCACCTGCCAGTACGCGCACTCGGCCCTCGAGGCCGCCCGCGACCTGGCCACCGCCGGCGGCTGGGACGCGTCCCAGATCTCGCAGGTAACCGTGGC
This sequence comes from Kineosporia babensis, assembly GCF_021129305.1. Classification (GTDB taxonomy): domain Bacteria; phylum Actinomycetota; class Actinomycetes; order Actinomycetales; family Kineosporiaceae; genus Kineosporia; species Kineosporia babensis. The sequence goes on from NZ_JAJOMB010000028.1 coordinate 60,357, forward strand.
CACCCACCCTCTGGCCATGCCGCTCGACTCCACCGCTCCGGCCACCGCTCTGGGTGGCAAGTTCTCGCTGCCGCACGTGGTCGCCGCCGTGCTGGCCACCGGCCGGGACGACGCCGAGGTGTTCTCCGGGCGCCGCCTGAACGATCCAGCGGTTGCAGCCCTGCGCCCCAAGATCAGCCTGGTGCCCTACGAACCGCTCCCCGAAGCTCCGCACGACCGGCCGGCCCGCGTCGAGGTGTCGTTCCTGAACGGAACCAGCCGCAGCGCAACCTGTCTGAGCGCGATCGGCGGCCCCGACCGTCCGTTGTCGGAGGCTCAGGTGCTCGCCAAGGCCGGCGACCTGACCGCCGAAGCCGCCCCACGTTTCGCTGCCGTGGCCACCGCCCTGGTCGGCGGCGAGCTGGACGCAACCCGCCCCTGGGCGGACGTTCTCCACGATCTGATCGCCAAGGAGCACTGAATGACCTCGCTGTCCCAGCGGCTCGCCGACGCAGCGGTGAGCGCGGCCGCCGACATCCCCGCCGAGGTCGACCGCTCTGCCCGCCTGCACCTGCTCGACAGCCTGGCCGTCGGCAGCCTCGGCGCGGCCCGAGGACCGGTGCGAGGCCTGCGCAGCCTGCCGAAGGGCGAGACCGGCAAGGCCACCGTGATCGGCTCCTCGGCCAGCGCCAGTGCACCCGAAGCCGCGCTGCTGAACGGCTCTTTCATTCATTCGCTGGAGTACGACGACACCCACGTGGCCTCGGTCATGCACGGCAGCGCCACCCTCACGCCCGCAGCGCTCGCAGCCGCCGAGACCGCCGAGGTGGGTGGCGCGCGGATGATCGCCGCCTACGCCGTCGGCTGGGAGGTACTGATCCGGATGGGCCTGGCCAGCCCGGGAACGCTTCAGGCGCAAGGCTTTCAGACCACTTCCGCGGCCGGCCCGTTCGCGGCCGCCCTGGTCTCGGTCCTGGTGCAGGGCGACACCGAGCACGCCGTCAATGCGCTGGGCATTGCCGGTAGCCAGCCCGGGGGCACGTTCGCGTTCCTGGCCGGCGGCGACACGGTCAAGGCGGCCCAGCCGGGGTGGGCCGCTCACAGCGGGCTCTGGGCAGCCGACCTGGCCCGGCACGGCGTGACCGGCCCGAGTGGGGTGCTCGACGGCGACTACGGCTTCTACCGTCTGTACGCCGACGACGAGCGGGCTCCGCAACGGCTCGGCGCCGAACTCGACTCCCTCGGTCACACCTGGCACCTGCCCGATGCCGCGTTCAAGCTGGTGCCCTGCTGCCACTTCATCCACCCCTACGTCGAGGCCGTCCAGCAGTTGACGGCCCAGGGCCTGACCTGGGAAAACGTGGCTTCGTGGCGGGTCAGGGTGGCGCCCGGGGCGGCGCCGGTGATCGCCGAGCCGTGGAGCACCCGGCAGTTGCCGGCCAAGGCGCACGACGTGCGGTGGAGCCTGCCCTACGTGATGGCCGCCCAGTTGGTGGACGGCACGGTGGGCCTGGATCTGTTCGAGGCGCCGATCGGTGGGGCGAGGGCAGACCTGGCTGCCCGAATGACCTGCGAACCCTGGGCGGACAGCGGATTTCCGGCTCGTTTCCCGGCCTGGGTGGAGGTCAGCACCACCGACGGCCGGCAGTTACAGGCCGAGGTGAACGACGTGCTCGGTGGCGCCGGCCGCCCGGTGCCGGAAGAATCGGTACTCGCCAAGACCCGCACCTGCCTGGCCGAAGCCGGCCTGCCCAGTTCGGCGATCGAACTCATAGTGACGATGGTGCTCGACGAGAAGGACTTCGACCCGGCCGCCCTGGGGGGCCTGCTGCGTCTGCGGCGCTGAATCCGAACCGTCACCGGCAGGCGACCATCCGTTTCACACAGGTAACACACAGCCACCTCCTAGAACACGATCGGGTCTCCTTGGTCGCTTTTGCGTGGTTATGACACAGTCGTCATCTTGACACTCCCGTAGCCAGGCATGACTGTTCCGCTTAGCAGAACGACAAGCGTCATGCGCAACAGCAGAAAGCACCTTGGTGCATTTGGAGGAGCCGTCGTCCCGGGCGGCTCACTGACTGTGAGGGAGGCCGTCGCCGATGGCCAAGACACCGGATAAACAAGACAGGCAAGAGACCGAACCGCCCTACGAGCCCAGTTCGCTGCACGAATCCAGCAAGAGCACGCATCTGCCCACCGACAAGGTGGTCTTCGGGGTGTCGGCCGCACTGGTCGTCGCCTTCATCATCTGGGGCGTCGCGGCCACCGACTCGCTGAGCGAGACCGCCTCCACCGTGCTGGGCAAGGTGATCGAGGGCGGCGGCTGGGCCTTCGTCCTCACCGCCAGCGCCTTCGTGGTCTTCGCGCTGTGGCTGGCGTTCAGCCGCTACGGCAAGATCCCGCTCGGCCAGGACGAGGAGCAGCCCGAGTTCAAGGCGATCTCCTGGATCGCGATGATGTTCAGCGCAGGCATGGGCATCGGCCTGATGTTCTACGGTGTGGGCGAACCGCTTTCGCACTACATGACGCCGCCGCCCGGGACCGCTGAGGCCGAGACCCCGGCCGCTCTCGAGACGGCGATGTCCACCACGCTTTTCCACTGGACGCTGCACCCGTGGGCGATCTACGCGGTGGTCGGCCTGGCGATCGCCTACGGCACCTTCCGTAAGGGCCGGCCGCAGCTGATCAGCTCGGCGTTCATCCCGCTGTTCGGGCGCAAGCGGGCCGAGGGGGCTTTCGGCCGTGCGGTCGACATCCTGGCCATCTTCGCAACGCTTTTCGGCTCGGCCGCCTCGCTCGGCCTGGGCGCGCTGCAGATCGGGGCCGGCCTCACCGAGGGCGGTTTCATGAACTCGGTCGGCACCTCGCTGCTGGTGGTCATCATCGTGGTGCTGACCATCGCGTTCATCGCCTCGGCGGTGTCCGGGGTGTCCAAGGGCATCCAGGCCCTCTCGAACATCAACATGGTGCTGGCCGGGGTGCTGGCCCTGGTGGTGTTCGTCGGCGGGCCGACCATCCTGATCCTCGACCTGCTGCCGACGATGATCGGTGACTACTTCGCCAACCTCTCCGAGATGGCGGCCCGGACCGCGGCCACCGGCGGCGACGCCACTGCCGCGTGGCTGTCCGGCTGGACCATCTTCTACTGGGCGTGGTGGATCTCCTGGACGCCCTTCGTCGGCATGTTCATCGCCCGGATCAGCCGGGGCCGCACGATCCGCCAGTTCGTGGCCGGCGTCATGCTGATCCCGAGCACGGTCAGCCTGATCTGGTTCGCGATCTTCGGCGGGGCCGCCATCCAGGCCCAGCGCAACGGCAGCGACCTGGCCGACCGGGCGATCGAGGGCCAGCTCTTCGGCCTGCTCGACACCCTGCCGCTGGGCGCGGTGCTCGGCGTGATCGCGATGCTCCTGGTGGCGATCTTCTTCGTCTCCGGCGCCGACGCGGCCTCGATCGTGATGGGCACGCTCAGCCAGCGCGGCACGATCCACCCCTCCCGCGGTGTGGTGGTGTTCTGGGGCGCGGTGATGGGCGCGATCGCGGCGATCATGCTCCTGGTGGGAGACGGCGGCGGCGATGCGCTGTCCGGCATCCAGAACATCACGATCATCATGGCCCTGCCGTTCATGCTGGTCATGGTCCTGATGTGCGTGGCCCTGGTGAAGGATCTGCGGCACGACCCGCTGATCCGCCGGGACATCCGGGCGATCGAGGCGATCGAGGCCGCGGTCGACTTCGGCCGGGAGAACTACGGCGACGACTTCTTCATGCCGGTCAAGCCGGTGGACGACGCCGACCAGGTGGGCCGTGAGGTCCCCAACGGGAACGGCAACAGCAACGGCACCAAACCCGAGGCCGCCGAGAAGGCGGCCAAGGCCGAGAGCTGATCTGATCCCACAACGGCTCCCGGGTCCTCGGACCCGGGAGCCGTTCTCAGATCATCTCGGGATCGCCCAGCGTTACCGCGAGGAGAGGTACGAGGTGACGAACGTCAGCATCACGGCCACGACCGCGGTGTTCAGCACGAACGAGAGGATGCCGTGCCGTAGGACGTGGCGCCGGATCCCGCGGCGGGTCACCGTGACGTCGGTGGCCCCGAAGCTGGTGCCGATCCCGAAGGCGAAGTAGGCGAAGTCCCCGATGTCCGGCTCCTGGTCACCGGGGAAGTCCAGACCGCCCGCGTGCACGTACTCCTCGATGTAGATCGACAGGTAGCCCAGGTGGGTGACGATCCACGAGGTGACCACGCCCACCAGGCACACGCCGATCACCACCTCCTGCGAGAACGGCTTCTCGTCGGCCTGCGGCAGCACCCACAAGGTCGCCGCCATGGCCATCAGCGAGGCCGACTCGGTGAGGTCCTTCGGTGAGAGACCCATCTGCTCGCCCAGCCGCTTACGCCGCCGCGAGCGCTCGACCACCAGGCGCAGCTCCTGCGGTGAGCGATTGTGCAGGGCCAGCCAGCTCAGACCCAGGAAGGCGATGGCGAAGGCGTCCCAGCCGGCCAGCGTCTTCAGCACGATGTCGCCGGACATCAGCGACGACACCACGACCGTGGGGATCAGGCTCAGCAACGCCCGATACGTCTCCACATGCCACCACTTGGCCCGCCACTGCCCAGCCACCCGCATCCTCCCGCCTCCGAGCCCAACCGCACCAATCGTCCCCTGATTGCTGGTTTGTGCACTCCCATCACCAGAAGGTGAAGCTGGGCTTGCCGGGGAGCTCGGTGGTGTAGGCGGCGCGGTACTGCTTGAGGTAGGGGGCGGGCTTGCCCTTGGTGGCGACGTCGTCGGACGGGTCGTCCAGCTGCAGTTCCAGGGCGGCGGCGCTGACGTCCACGTTCTGGCCGGTCGGGCTGGCCAGCCAGTCGGCCGAGGTCGGGATACCGGGCTGCACGGTGCCGATCTGGACCGCGAGCTGGTGCCCCTTCTTCAGAACCCAGTCGGTGGAACGCATCTCGAACGCCGCCTTGCCCTCGCGCAGCTGCGAGACCTGCTCGTCGAACATCACGGCCTGGCCGTCGGGCGCCACGTCGTAGAGCTTCACGTGCACATTGGCATCGCGGCCGGCCTCCAGCGAGACCCGGGGCGTTCCGGTGATCCGGGTGTCCCGTTGCACCGGCTGCGAGTGCCTGACGAAAGTTGCCTTGGCCGCGTCGGCCGACTCCATCCCGTCGTCCAGGTACGAGCCTGAGCCCAGGGCCACCGAAGACGCAGCATCCGCAGTGGGCCAGGCCTTCATGCCGCGCCACTGGCCGTTGCTGTCCTGCACCGCGAACGCCGGGTATTCGGTGGCCGGCTCGACGCCCTTGAGATGCTCGTCGTAGAAGGCGAAAAGCTCCTTGAACCAGCCGCCCCGGCCCATCTTGAGATCGCCGTTCTCGAACCGGTCGTTGCCGCGCACGTGGTCCCACGGCCCGAGCCAGCCACGCTCCGGGCCCTCGTGGTTGTCCAGGAACTGCTGCATGCCCTCGGCTTCGGTGTTCCATTCGGTGAAGCCCTGGGTGACGAACAGCGGGGTGTTCGTGCCCGCCGCCTTCTCGGCCAGGTCCCGGTCCTTCCAGAACTGCGAATCATGGCCGGCGATCTGGTACTGGCCGAGCTGCGTCAGGCTGCACTCGGGGTTTCTGGTTTCCCAGGCGGCATTTTCGCGGTAGCGCTCGGTGTCGTCGGGCATCTGCGGCGAGTTCGCGATCGTCGAATACTGGTTGGCAACCGACGAGATGGTCGCCCTGGGTACGCCGTCGGAGCGGAAGTTGCGGTACGGCTCCCACAACGGCTCCATCGCCACCACGGCCTTCAGCGCCTCGTGGTCCAGGTTGCTGCCGATCAGCGCGGTGCTGGCGTCGTAGGATTTTCCGTACATCGCCACGGCCCCGCTCGACCAGGACTGCTTGGCCGCCCAGTCCACCGCGGCCTTCACATCGGCCTGCTCCCCCGGGCCGAACAGGTCGTGGCAGCCGGTGGAGCCGCCGAAGCCCCGCGAATCCACCATCACCAGGGCGTAACCCCGCTCCAGCAGTTTGCCCTCGTTGATCAGGTCGTTGAAACGGGCCGAGGGGCCGGTCTTCTTGAAGCCCTCCACGCCCATCTGACCGGAATGACCGAAGTACGGGCCGACCGCCAGCACCACCGGAACCTTCTGGCCCGGCTTCAGTTTCTCCGGGAGAAGGACATCCGCGTGCAGTTCTACGCCGCCGGTCGAGGGAAAGTAGCGCTCGGTCCAGGCGGCACCTTTGGGCACCCGCTGGTTCTGCGCGTGCGTCACCGGGTCCTTCACCGAGGCCGCGCTCGCTGCGCCGGCCGGGACCGTCGCGGTGACGAAACAGGCCGCCACCACGGGCGAGAGAGCGAAGACGGCCTTGCGGTTGCTCTTCACGGGATTCTCCTCCAGGGCTGTTTGCCGACCGGAACACAGAACACCGTGACGCTGGGGCACACTCCACTCGAGATCCTCGGCAGCCGATGTGAACTGGGTCACTCCCCCGTGGGCGATTGTCCATGCTTTTCTTTCACGGTAAAAATAAACCTGCCGAACGACGTCCATCCGCAACGGAGCCAGCTGTGCCGAACCAGCCGAGCAACACCCGTCCCCCAATCCATTTCCGGGCCGCCGGGGTGAGTCTGGTGATCGATCTGGAAGGGCCGGTCCCGACCGTCCTGCACTGGGGCGCCGACCTGGGCGAACTCAACGGGGACGGGCTCCGGGCGCTGGCCCTGAGCACTCCCACCGAGATCACCAACAACGGCCCCGACCTGCCGCGCCGGCTCACGCTGCTGCCTTCCGAGCGGGACATGTGGACGGGCACGCCCGCCGTCGCTGGTCACCTGGGCGGGCGGCGCACCTCGCCGCGGCCGGTGATGAAGGACGCGGGGGCGCAGGTCACGCACTCCGATGACTTGGGCAGCACGCTCGAAGCCGAACTGGCCGACGAGATCACCGGCCTCGAGTACACCCTGCTGGTCCGGCTTACCCCGCAGGGCCTGGTGCAGGTACGCCACCGGGTCCGCCGCCCCGCCGACGACCAGGACGCGGAGCAGCCGTACGACCTGTCCGCCGTCACTGCGCTGATGCCGCTGCCGCCGCGCGCCACCGAGATCCTCGACTTCACCGGCCGCTGGGCCCGCGAGCGCCAGCCGCAGCGTCTGCCCGTGGTCGATGGCTCGCATCACCGGCACGTCCGCCGCGGTAAGCCGGGCCCGGACTCGCCGTACCTGACCCTGGTCGGCACCGCATCGTTCGCCAACCGCTCGGGTGAGGTCTGGGGCTACCACCTGGCCTGGAGCGGCGAGAGCCACTGGCGGGTCGAGCGCCTCCCTGAGGGCTCGGGGGGCTCCACGTCGGTGATCGGTGGCGGCGAAGCACTACGCCCGGGCGAGGTCCGGCTGCTTCCTGGCGAGGAGTACGTCTCCCCCGACGCGTTCTTCGCTTGGTCCGGTCAAGGCATCGACGGCGTCTCCGACCGATTCCACGCGTACCTGCGGGCGCGTTCGTCGCACCCGGTCCGGCCCCGCCCGGTCATCGTCAACACCTGGGAGGCGGTCTATTTCGACCACACCCTGGACCGGCTGAAGGCTCTGGTGGACAAGGCCGCCGAGGTCGGTGCCGAGCGTTTCGTGCTGGACGACGGCTGGTTCCTGGGCCGCCGCAACGACACCACCAGCCTGGGCGACTGGCAGGTCGACCCCCAGGTCTGGCCCGACGGCCTGTCGCCGCTGGCCGACCACGTCCGGGCCCGGGGCCTGGAGTTCGGCCTGTGGTTCGAGCCGGAGATGATCAGCCTCGACTCCGAGACCGCCCGCAAGCACCCGGAGTGGATCCTGGCGCCTTCGCAGGGCGAGGGTGCGCCGATGCGTCAGCAGTACGTCATCGACCTCACCAACCCCGAGGCCTTCGCCTACCTGCTGGAGGAGATCAGCGCCGCGGTGGCCGCGTTCGGCGTGGCCTACATCAAGTGGGACCACAACCGTGAGCTGCAGGAAGCGGTCTCGCGCGGGCGCGGTGACGTGGTCGCCGTCTCGGCCCAGACGCACGCCAACTACGCCCTGATGGATGCGCTGCGCGAGCGTCACCCCGGCCTGGAGATCGAGTCCTGCTCCTCCGGCGGCGGCCGTGTCGACCTGGGCATCATGGCCCGCACCGATCGGGTCTGGGCCTCCGACTGCATCGACCCGGTCGAGCGGATCATGACCGACCGCTGGACCATCGCCCTGCTCCCGCCGGAACTGGTCGGCGTGCACGTCGGCTCCTCCCCCGCCCACACCACCAGCCGGGAGACCGACACCACCCTGCGCTTCGCCGGCGCCCTGTTCGGCCACGCCGGTGTGGAGTGGGACCTGACCAGCCGCAACGACGAAGAGCTGGCCGCCCTGAAGGCGTTCATCGACTTCCACAAGAGCGTGCGCCCGATGATCGCCCGGGGCCGCGTGGTCAACGCCGACGTCGCCGACGAGGCCACCACCCTGCGCGGCGTGGTCGACACCGACGCCGCTCGGGCCGTCTACATCTGGGCCCGCACGGTCACCTCCGCCGCCACCCTCTCCGGCCAGGTGCAGTTCCCCGGCCTGGACCCGGCCCGCAGCTACACCGTGCGCATCGTCAGCGAGTTCGGCCTGCCCTCGTTCTCCGGCCGGATCCACTCGGCCTGGCTGCAGCAGGCCATCGACGGTGAGCTCGTGCTGCCCGGCTCGGTACTGGCCACCGTCGGCCTGCCGATGCCCACCCTGGCCGCGCAGCAGGCGCTGGTGCTGGAGCTCACCGCTCGCTGAGCTTGAGGGGATGCCCCGGCCCAGGGGCATCCCCGTTCACCTGATGAACTCGATCAACCTCACCCTGCGCACCCCGCTCTACCGCGGCGCTGTCCTCGCCCTGCTCCTGTCCGGGATCGGCTTCTCCGCCGCGACCCCATTCATCTCGCTGTTCCTGGTCGAGGAACTGAACGCCTCGCTGCGCACCGCCGGCCTGTTCGCCCTCACCAACGTCACCGCGCCGATCGCCGGTTACCTGGTCGGGGTGCGCTCCGACCGCAGTGGCGACCGCCTGGGTCTGTTCCGGATCTGCGCGCTCGTCGGATTCCTCGGCTGGGCGAGCATCGCGATCTCCACCCAGCTCTGGGTTCCCGTCGTGATCAGCACGCTGGTCCTGGCTTTCGCCGGGGCCGCGACCGCCCAGTTGTTCGCCGCGATCCACGACGAACCGGCGCCCGGCGTCGACGGGGTGGTCGCGGTGGCCCGGATGGCGCTGGTCGGCGGCTGGGTGATCGGCCCGGTGCTCGGCTCGCTGCTGACGGCCGTGACCAGTCTGCGGTTCATGTTCTTCGCCACCGCGCTGTGCCTGCTGGCCCAGATGCTGCCGCTCGGCCGGCTTCGGACCCGGGCCCGTTCGTCGGAACACGAGCACGACCGGCGCGCCCCGGGTCTGCGCGAGATGCGGCCGCTGCTGGTCTTCACCTTTCTGACCGTGCTCCTCTACGCCTGCGACACGGTCAAGTTCGCCTACCTGCCGATCCATCTGGACCGTGACCTGGGACTGCCCTCGGGAGTCAGCGGCGCGATCATCGGCACCCAGCCCGCCTTCGAACTGCTGTTCATCCCGTTGGCGATGGCCCTGGCTCACCGCGCCGGGGCCCGGTGGCTGCTCGTCCTCGGCGGTGTCCTCGCGATCGCCGGCAACGTCTGCTTCGCCTTCAGCACCACCGCCGTGGGCCTGTTCGCCGGGCAGGCCCTGATCGGCGGACTGTGGGGTATCTTCGGGGGCCTCGGCATTCTCGTGGCTCAGCGACTGCTGCCGTCCGCGGTCGCGACCGCCTCGGCCGTCTTCATGAGCGCCGAACCGCTCAGCGCGGCCGTCGGCGGTCTGGCCGGTGGCCTGACCGTGGAGCCGCTCGGGATACCTCAGATCTTCCTGGTCCCGGCAGCGCTGTCGGTGGTGGCCACGATCGGTCTGCTGATGATGGGCCCTCGACCTGCGCTGGGACCACTGCGTTCGGCCGCAGCCGATCACCGGGCTTGATCGAGCGGTGCTCAGCGTTGTGAGCGGGCCACGGCGATCAGGATGCGGGCGCCACGGCGGGCCAGGCGCCAGCCGGCCTGGGCGACCAGGGTTCCCACCGTGCCGGCCACCGTGCCGGTGACGAAGGTGGTCATGGCCACTCGCTCGAAGGTGAAGCCGAGGGCGGCGTCGGGCCAGGAGACGACGCTGACGTTGGTGATCGAGGCCCGGGGCAGGTCGGACTCGTCGTAGTCGGCGGAGGGCTCGGTGACCAGGCGGGCGGTGAGCAGGTGCTCCCCCGCGGCGCCGTCGGCCAGCACCACGTAGCGGCCGGAGCGGGGTACCGGGAACCGGGCCTGGGCCACGTAGACCGGCACCGCGTCCAGGTCCAGGTGCACCTGCTCGGTGCCGTTGCCGCCGGTCATCTCCACGTCGAACTCGATCAGGCCGTCGCCGGGCACGATCCGCAGCACCTGGGCGGCGGCCGGCGAGCGGGCGCTCAGATGCATCTCGGCGCTGGTGATCCGGCTGGGCCGGGTGATCATCGGGACCTTGCGCCGGGCGCCGAACAGGCGGGGCAGGTCGGTGCGGCGGCGCAGGACGAGGGGACGCTTGCGGCGGCGCGAATGGTACGAGGAGGAAAGGCCTTTGACGTCGGCGCCCTGCAGCGGGGACCAGCCGAAGCCGACGCCGCGGTGGGCCTCCCGCACCGACAGGGCGTACCAGTCCACGGCGTAGAGATGGGCACCGGAGATGGCCTCGACGAAGGTGGGCTTGAGGGCCAGGCCGCCGTACAGCGACACGTCGACCACGTCGGACAGGCCGGGTTTGCGGCGGTAGGGGCGGCCGAACACCGAGGCGTAGGAGTCGACGAACGGGTGCTCGTCGTCCCGGCCGGGCTTGATCCGGGGTAGCACGACGTCGATCAGGTTGGCGGCGCCACTCAGCCGGCTGATCCCGTTCTCCGGCGCGTCCAGCAGCGTGACCTGGTGCGGGCGACGGCCCAAGGCGGCCGAGGCGTGCACCGCCACCGCACTGCCGTGACTGTGCCCGATCAGGTGGAGCCGGGTTTCCGGGGCCGACATCGACTGCTGCAGGGCCATCGCGAGCCGGCGTCCGTTGATCTGGGTCGCCTGCCGGGAGCGATAGGCCAGCATGACGTCCAGGTCCGTCGCCGATTCGTCGATCCAGGAGTAATAGAGGACGTCGTGGTCGCCGCCGATCGCGGTCAGCGCCTCCAGCAGATGAGCGTGGTACGAGTGCAGCGAGCGCCCCAACGGGTCCACCAGCCGGGGGTCCCAGGCGGGCAGGGCGGGTACCAGATCACCGATCGCGTGCATGCGTTCCAGCAGGCGCAGGCCCGGTTGCCAGCCGTGGATGAACACATGGACGTTCGGGGCGGTGATACTGCCGGGTTCGACCGGGTGGAAGCGGGCACCGTCAAAACGGCTCAGGCGCCGCAGGGGATTGTCCCAGGCGCCGGTGACACCGAAGTAACGTGCTCTCACAACCGTCCATCTTGGCACTGTTTCCTACCCGGGACGGTCGGCCTCCCGTTGCGAGGCTCACAGACCGGCCGACCGTCACCGGGTTCGTCCGGGTGCCTCGCAGTCCGGTGCCGGCCTGATCACCGGGACTGCGACGAGCTACTGGTTCAGGTGCGGGCCGAGCAGGCTGAGGTCGGCCGGGGAAAGGCGCTCGCTCGCGGTGGCGGCCTGGTGCCAGTGCGGGTAGCGCAGCGGCACCGCGCTGACCTTGTCCAGACGCGAGCGCTCCTCGTCGGTGAGCACCAGGTCGGCCGCGGCCAGGTTGTCCCTCAGCTGCTCCTCGGTGCGGGCGCCGATCACCACCGAGGACACGCCCGGCCGGCCGAGCAGCCAGGCCAGCGCCACCTGAGCGGCCGAGACACCGTGTGCCTCACCGGTTTCCACCAGCACGTCGACAATGTCGTAGAGCTTGCCCTCGTCGTGCACCGGGGGCTCGTTCCAGTCGGTCAGGTGCCGGGAGCCCTCGGGGGCGGTGACGTCGCGGCGGTACTTGCCCGACAGCAGACCTCCGGCCAGCGGGCTCCAGACCAGGATGCCGAGTTCCTGGTCGAGGGTGAGCGGCACCAGTTCGTCCTCGGCGTCGCGGGCCTGCAGGGTGTAGTGGATCTGCTGGGACACGTACCGCTGGTAGCCGTGCGCGTCGGCCACCGCCAGCGCCTTCATCAGCTGCCAGCCGCTGTGGTTGGAGGCCCCGACGTAGCGGATCTTGCCCGAGCGGACCAGGGTGTCCAGCGCCTCGAGGGTCTCCTCCAGCGGGGTCTGGCCGTCCCACTCGTGGATCTGGAACAGGTCGATGTAGTCGGTCCGCAGGCGCTTGAGGCTGCGCTCGACCGAGCGGATCAGGTGATGCCGGGAGGCCCCGCCGTCGTTCGGGCCGTCCCCGGTGACCATCCGGGCCTTGGTGGCCAGCAGTACGTCCTCCCGCCGGCCCGCCAGCACCTCGCCGGTGATCTCCTCGCTGAGCCCGTCCGAGTAGATGTCCGCGGTGTCGACCAGGTTCACCCCGGCCTCCAGGGCCAGATCGATCTGGCGCTTGGCCAGCGCGACGTCGGTCTGGCCGACCGACGCGAACCCGCCCTTCCCGCCGAACGTCATCGTCCCCATGGTCAGCGTCGAGACCCGCAGGCCCGAGCGTCCAAGTCGTCGGTATTCCATGCCCCGACGCTACCCCGGACCGGGCCGACCGGCTACGGAAGAAGCAGGGCCTTGCCCACGACCCACCGCTCCTCCATGGCCCGGTGCGCTGCGGCTGCTTGTGCCAAGGGAAGTTCCAGCCCGATCACTGGCTGAATTCTCCCGGCTGCCAATGCTTCCAGAGATTCACGGCCGTACCGCGCCGCCTCGACCGGGCCGAACTGCAGGTCAGCGATTCCGCGGACGGTAAGGCCTCGGCGAGTTGCGTCCGCCGAGTCGATCCGCGCGAACTCACCGCTGGGCGCCCCGTGGGCGGACACACGTCCTCCATCGGCCACCAACCCGACCGCAGCGGAACCCAACGCTCCTCCGACACCGTCCAGCAACACGTCTGCAAGGTGTCCGTCGAAGGCCTCGCGCACCTGGTCCAGCCAGCCGCCAACGCTGTAATCCACTGCTGCGGCGCCAAGTTCACCCACCAGCGCCAGCTTCACCTCACCCCGGACCGCTCCCACCACCTGCGCGCCCGCCTCGATCGCCAACTGGACCAGCAACGTCCCCATGCCACCGGCCGCCCCCAGGACGAGCACCCGCTCCCCCGGCCGGACACCGACGCCCTCCAGCACACCGAAAGTTGTTACCCCGTCGACACTGATCGCGGCAGCCGCTTTCAGATCCACCTCATCCGGCACCGGACCGACCTTGGCCAGATCTGCCTTGACCAGTTCGGCGTAGGAGGATCGCTCCTTGGCCACGACCCGGCGGCCCAGCCAGTGCGACGGCACCTCGGCACCCAGCGCCACCACCGTGCCCGCCGCCGCGCTACCGGGAACGTACGGCACGGTGATCCCGAACAGATCGGCCCGGAAACCGCGCCGGATGTCGGTTTCCACGAAGATCGTGTCGATCACCGCGGCCTCGACCACGAGCTGACCCGGCCCGGGAACCGGGTCGGGCAGCTCGACCGCCCGTAGTACCGACGGATCCCCGAACTCGCTCACCTGAATCGCTCGCATGGCCCATCCCCTCCTGACGATGTCCGCGAGGTTAGAAGCTCAAGTTCGGTTGAGGTCAAGCGTCAGCTGGTGCGGGAACGGTGCAGCAGCCAGACGAAGTACGGCGCCCCGATGATCGCGGTGACCAGACCGGCCGCGATCTCCGAAGGTGCGATCACGGTCCGCCCGATCAGGTCGGCCACCACCACGAGCACCGCGCCCAGCATCACCGCGACCGGGATCGAGCGCGCGTTACGCCCACCCGCCAACGCCCGCGCGGCATGTGGCGCCACCAGACCGACGAAGCCCAGCGCACCCACCGCACAAGCTGCGGCAGCGGTGAGAATGGCTGCCAGCAAGCAGAATCCGACGCGAACGGCGGTCAGGCGCACCCCGAGGATCCGGGGCACGTCCTCGTCGAGGGCCAGCAGGTCGAGGGTGCGGGCGGCGTACAGCGTCAGCGGCAGGCCGATCACCAGGGCGATGATCACCGGTATGGCCTGGCTGCTGCTGCGCCCGTAAGTCGAGCCGGACAGCCAGGTCAGGGCCAGGTTGGTGTCCCACGGCGAGTAGGCCACCACGATCAGCGTGGTCAGCGCCGTGGCTCCGGCACTCACCCCGATACCGATCAGCACCAGCCGTTCCGAGGACAGGCCGCCACCTGACGCCAACCAGAGCACCAAGCCAAAGGTGAGCAGGGCCGCCAAAGTGGCCAGGCCCATCATCGGCCAGACCCCCAGCCCCGGGGCCAGCACGACCACCGCGACGGCACCGACCGAAGCGCCGGGTGTGACGCCGAGCAGACCGGGCTCGGCCAGCGGATTACGGCACACCGCTTGCACGATCGCGCCGGCCAGAGCCAGGGCAGCACCGCCGGCGAGCGCGACCAGAACCCGGGGCCACCGCTGGTTGAGCACGAAGTTGACCTGAGTCCCGGCCTGATCCCGCAGCCAGTTGCTCACGTCGCCGAGCAGCACCACGCGCTCGCCCATCAGCAAAGCGCCGATCGATCCGAAAACCAGTGCGATCACCAGGATCATCCAGATTCCGGCGACCCAGCGGCCGGAGCGGACCGTGCCCCGTGCGCCCTTGGTCCCGGAGCCGACCGCGCCCCCGCGCAGCCGTCGCGCCAGCCAGACCAGCACGCTGGCCCCGACCAGGGTGGTCACCACACCGGTGGGGATGGCGATCGAGACGCCGGCGGGCAGGAAGAGCCGTAAAAGGACGTCTGCACTCACCACTACGAGCGCGCCCAGTACTCCGGCGAGAGGGAGCAGAACCAGATGACGTCCGAGGCCAGGTAGCTTGCGAGCGGCGGATCGGGCGGCGACCCCGGCGGTCAGCCCGACGAACCCGATGGGTCCGGTGACCGTCACCGCAGTGGCGGCCAGCAGGACCGCCAGCAGTACCGCGTAGAGACGGCTGCGGCGCACGTCGATGCCGAGGACGCGGGCCGAATCGTCACCCAGGGCAAGCACGTCCAGCCGGTGGGCGAGCAGCAGCAGACCGGCCACGCCCAGCGCGATCAGCGGGATGGCGAGCTTCACCTGATGGCCGCCGGACTGCACGGTGGTACCGCTCTGCCAGGCGAACAGGCCGGTGGTCTCCTGGGCGAACAGCATCAGCAGCACGTAGCTGAGGCTCGAAAAGGCCAGGGCGATCGCGGAACCGGCGAGAACCAGCCGGGTCGGCCCAGCGTCTCCGCCCTGGGCGACCAGCAGCACCAGGCCTGCGGCGGCAATACCACCGGCGAACGCGACCAGCCCGCTCAGGTAGAAGGGCATGCTGAAACCGAAGGCGGCCACGGCCACCACGGTCAGGTAGGCTCCGGCGTTCACGGCCAGGGTGTCCGGGGAGGCCAGCGGGTTTCGGGCCACGGACTGCAAGGTCACGCCGGCCACCCCCAATGCCAGCCCGATCAGCAGCGCGGCGGCCAGACGAGGCACCCGGCTGGCGATCAGAACGGCGGCCGCGTCGGACTCGTGTCCGGCCGGCAGCAACGCCTGGAACAGTTCGCGGACCGGCAGATCGGCCGTTCCCTGCGTCAGGTGCACCGCCGACAACGCGGCCAGCACCACCAGCAGGACCCCGAAAACCCCAAGAACAACAGCAATGGACGAGGGGCGCCCCGGTGACGCGGTCTGCGTCACCGGGGCGGCCTGCGTGCTCGTGTTCACAGCGCGGTAGTGATCAGCTGGCGGTGATGTTGCTGACCAGCGTGTCGATGTACGCCTCGGCCGCCTTCGGGCCGCCGAACATCCAGATGCCGTTGTCGATCGGCTTGACCTTCCCGGCCTCGACGAAGGGCAGCTTCTTCCAGATCGCGTTGTCGGCCAGGGAGTCCACGAAGGTCTCGCCGGACGCCGCCCCCGCCACGTACAGGAAGGTGCTGTCCGCGTTGTCGACCTTGGTCAGGCCCTCGACGTCGATCGTGGCCAGGCCGTACTCCGGGTCGCCGCCCTCGGTGTACTGGTTCTCCAGGCCCAGTTCCGCGGCGATCGCCCCGAAGAACGAGCCGGGGGTGTACATCCGGATGCTCACCGTGCCGGACTGCACCCAGCCGTCGGACATGGTGAACGGCGCGTTCGTCTTACCGGCCGTCTCCAGCGCGGTCTTGGCCTCGGCGACCTTGGCGTCGAAGTCGGACAGCAGCGTGGTCCCGGCCTCGGTGGTGCCGGTGACCTCGCCCAGCGTGTTCACCGTCTTGCGCATGTAGCCGATCGGGTCCTCGCCGTCCGAGCCGGCCAGCACCAGCACCGGGGCGATCTCCTCGAGCTGGTCGTAGACCTTGTCGTCCAGGCCGGTGACCGAGACGATCAGCTCCGGCTCCAGCGCGGAGATCGCGTCCAGGCTGGGCGTGCCCCGCTGGCCGACGTCCGGGGTGCTCGCCTCCAGCGGGACCACGGTGTCGTACTCGTTGTAACCCTTGACGTCGGACGCCCCGATCGGGGTGACGCCGAGCGCCAGCAGGTTCTCGGTCAGGCCCCACTCCAGCGAGACCACCTTGCTGGCCGGGGCATCGAGCTTGACCTCTTCGCCGCGCTCGTCGGTGACCGTCACCGGACCGCTGGCGGCCGCCGGGCTGGCCTCGGCGTCGGTGGTGGTGTCGGCTTCTTCGGTGGTGCCGCAGGCGGTCAGCAGCAGCACCAGGGCAGCGGCGGAGGTCGCAGCCACCTGGGTGGTGCGAGCGCGGCGCAGGGCGGTGAACATGGCAGTCCTTATGATTTTTCGGATGGTGGGACGGAATTCCGGCGCGTTTTTCAGGCGGGCCGGGGGGTGAGGGTCTGCCCGGCGGTTCGGCCGGTGGCGGGCCGGTGGGTGTGCCGGCCGACCGGGCTGGTGCGCACCCGGCCGTGCTCGTCGGTACCCACGTCGATCCGCAGCCCGTAGACCTCGCTGAGCAGTTCGGCCGAGAGCACCTCGTCGGGGGTGCCGGTGGCGCGGACCGTGCCCGCGTGCAGCAACACCACGTGGTCGGCCACCGCCGCGGCCTGGTTCAGGTCGTGCAGCACCACGCCGATCGCGACGTCGTGCTCGTCGGCCAGGTCGCGGATGATGTCCAGCGTCTCGATCTGGTAGCGCAGGTCGAGGAAGGTGGTCGGCTCGTCGAGCAGGACGATGCCGGTGTCCTGAGCCAGGCAGGTGGCCAGCCAGACCCGCTGCAGCTCGCCGCCGGACAGTTCGTCCACCGGACGCTCGGCCATCCCGGCCACGCCGGTCCGCTCCAGCGCCCGCTGCACCACCGCGGCGCCGCCTTCGTCACCGGCTCCGAACCGGCCGCGGTAGGGATGCCGGCCGTAACCCACCACGTCCCGCACCCGAACGCCTCCCGGGGTGGGCCGCGACTGGGTGAGCAGGGTTACCTGCCGGGCAAATTCCTTGGGGTGCAGGGCCAGCGCATCGATACCGTCGCCGAGCGTGACACTTCCGGCGCTCGGCGTGTGCAGCCGGGCGAGAGAACGCAGCAAGGTGGACTTTCCGGACCCGTTCGGGCCGAGCAGGGCAGTCACCCGGCCGGGCCGCAGGTCGATGCCGGCCCCGTTGACGACGGCATGCCCGTGGTATCCCAGGGTCAGGTTGGCCCCGGTCAGCGCGGGCACAGATAAGGGCAGACTCACAAAGGTAAGGCTAGCCTATTCAGCAGCGTGTTTGCCCCGGAGTACCCTGTGATCTGCCTTTGATGACGGACTGGGTCACCGGTTCGGCGTATGTCCGCGCTTTTACCGGCTCGCCCACCCGGAACCCGGATTAGACTCGGCGCGCGTGAACATCCTCGGCCTCCACCCGCTGCCCGCCCCCGCGAGCCGCGTGATCCGCCGAGCCTTCTCAGCTCTCGTTCAGGACGCGACGCCGCAGGCCCTCAGTAATGTCTGACCAGCCCGGGCGCCGCTCCCGCCGCCCGCGCACCGAGGATCCGAGCGCCGAACCGTTGACCAGCTTGCCCGAAATACCTGCCAACGATGGCATTACGCCCACAAGTGCAGCATTTAAGGACGCTCTGGGCCCGTTCACCGGCGGAGACCTGGGTGGCGTAGACGGTTACGGGGGTGCCGACGGCCCGTTCCGCCCTCGGGGAAGACGATCTCGCGGGCCGGAGCCGGCCCGCAGACGTGACCGGTCGAACAGACCCGCCTCGACCGACAGCCTGAACCAGCCGGCGGAAAATACTCAAAGACCGGAACCGCAGCAGATATCGGGATATGACGGCTCCCTCGGTCTCGATTCCCCTGGCACCTCCAGCTCTCTCGATCATCCGCCTTACTCCGCTTCTCTGGATGATGCTGATTCCACGGGCCACTTCGACTCGCTGAGCGTTGCCGACAGATCAGACTTTCCGCCCCCGTCCGATCGCCGTGACCGATCAGGCCGCCGCCCCTACCGCCCCAGCCGAGCTGACCGTCCGAGCCAAGCAGAGCGCGTGAACTGGCCTGTGGCGTCAGATCAGCCAGATCGGGGGGACGCTCCCGCATCAACTTCCGAAAGATTCGATACCGCAGCCCCTTATGCATCTGCGCCTCAGACGCCCGCCTCGCCCGCTCCGCTGAGCCGCCGTGCTCGTCGCGAAGCCGAAACCGCCCAACTACGCCTGGCCGAAGCCGCCGAACTCAGCCGAGCGGCAGAACAACCCCGCGCAGCAGAGCAGGCTCACTGGGCGGACCAGGCCAGCACAACCAGCGAGGCTCGCGATGCAGAATGGGGGCACGAAACCGCGCTTGTCCGCAACGCCGAGTTGGCCCGCCAGACAGAGCAGGCCCACCGAACCGAGCTGACCCACAACGCCGAGCTGACCCGCGAGACCGAGCTGGCCCACGAGGCTGAACTTGCGCGTGGAGTTGAACGGGCGCGCGAAGCTGAGTTGGCGCGCGAGGCGAAGCGCAGACGCGAAGGCGAATGGGCCCGCCAGGCCGAACTGGAGAACGCGCACCTGAACAGCCAAGCGCGTTTGGCAGAGGCTGCGCGCACCGAAAATCGGGTGCCAATGGCGGATCCGGCGCGCTCGGCAGACCAAGTACGCGCAGCAGACCAAGCCGGCGAGACAGAACCAACACGTGAGGGAGGATGGAGCCGCGAGGGAGAGTGGAGCGCCGAGGGACAATGGACTCGCCCGAACACGTTTGAGCACACCCGCTCGGTAGACCAGACGCACCTGGCAGACGAAGCAGGATCAACGCCCGAGACGCGGTGGCAGCGTGAGGAGCAGCGTGGCCACCCAACCGGGCTAGATCATGCTTTCCCGGCAAACCAAGTAGCGGCAACAACGACCGTCGCGTCGGCTGTGCATCCGGCCGATGAGAAACACACGGCCGACCACACGCACGCCACTCACGAGGCGCACGCGGCTGGGTCAATCCGCGATATGGGCCGGCAGAGCGAGCAACCGTGGGCTCGTGAATCCGAGCTGGAGCGTGCCCGGTTAGCCGAGGCATCGCCGCGCACAAGCACTATCGCGATTACGGGCATTCCCGCCGGCTCGCATGCCGGCATGCCGGCCCGCCGCGACCGCGCCGCTCTCCGCTCCCATCCAGACCGGCCAGACCTACCGAACCTGGACGTTCGGTCCAACCCCGACAACTACCTCGGCGACCAGTCCGGCTCCGACCGCCCCTTCGGCGACCAGGCCCGTCCACTGCCCGGTTCTGAAAACTATGCCCTCAACCACGGCGGCGCCGACTACCTCGGAGGTAACCCAAGCCGTCCACTGCTCGGTCCTGAAACCCAGGCCCTCAGCCACAGCGGCGCCGACCACCTCGGAGGCGGCCCAAACCGTCCACTGCTCGGTCCTGGAACCCAGGCCCTCAAACACAGCGGCGCCGACCACCTCGAAGGCGGCCCAAGCCGTCCGCCTATCGGTTCTGACCCAGTCAGCCGCAGAGGCGCCGGGCCGGACCCCGGCGACCACGAGCGTCCGTTGCTTGGTCTTGACCAGAACCCGGGCGGCTACGTCGGTACCGAAATCCTCGGTGGTGACCACGAGCGTCCGTTGCTGGGTTCTGGCTCTGACTCGACCACGAGCGCAGGCGAACCGACCCGCGTCCGTAGGCGTTCTGAGCGCCGCAACGCCCTTCTGGAGGACGACCGGGCATTTGCCGAGCAGCACCGCGAGCTCACGAACCGGCTCGTGGACTGGGATCAGCAGCCGGAAACTCCCGAGGAGACCGGCCCGCAGACCATGGCCATCGCGTTCCGGCAGCCGAAACCGGAGGAGAAGAGCCGCCGTCCGGTGATCGTCGCCGCGGTGCTGGCCGTGCTCGCCCTCATTGCCGGGGTCACGTTCGTGATCGGGTTCACCGGGGATGAGCCGTCCGGTTCGCCCGCGAGCAACGATCTGGTCAGCGAGCGCACGGCCGAAGAGCAGGGCGGCAGCGGTGAGGCCGACCAAGAGCCGGCCGCCGAGCCGACGTCGGGAGCCGCGGCGGACGTCAAGGTCGGGGTCTTCAGGGGGACCAAGCCGGCTGAGGTGGGCGAGTTCGAGGAGTGGCTCGGGCGCGATATTGCTTACGCGGTGGACTATTCCAACCGCGATCAGTGGGACGACGTGGCGAATCCGACGTACATGCTGCAGGCCTGGGAGGGCAGCGGGTACCGGATGGTGTACGGAGTGGTGATGCTGCCGGCGCACGACGACAGCGCCACGCTGGCGGCCGGAGCGGCCGGGGACTACGACGACTACTACCGGACGCTGGCGCAGAACCTGGTCGAGTACGGGCAAGGGGATTCGATCATCCGGCTGGCCTGGGAGTTCAACGTGCGTAAGGGACGCTGGAACCTGCAGGCCGCGGACCGGGACGACTTCGTGGCCTACTGGCGCAACATCGTCACCACGATGCGTTCGGTGCCGGGCGCCGAGAAGCTCGAGTTCGACTGGAACGTGAACAACGGCGGCGAGACCTTCGACTCGACGGTCTACTACCCCGGAGAGGAGTTCGTGGACTACATCGGGGTGGACGTCTACGACATCGCCTGGACGGAAGGCTCCTACCCCTACCCGTCCGGCTGCAACACCGCCTGCCGGAAGCTGCATCAGGAGGTGGCCTGGGACAGCATCACGGACGCGGGGTACGGCCTGGACTTCTGGTCGGCCTTCGCGGCGGAGCAGGGCAAGCCGCTGTCGATGCCGGAATGGGGGTTGTGGGACCGCACCGAGACCGACTCTCAGGGCGGGATGGACAACCCGTTCTTCATCCAGCAGATGTTCGAGTTCATCGACGACCCGCAGAACAACGTGGCCTACCAGGCGTACTTCGACGTGAACCCCGAGGGCAAGGGCAAGCACCAGCTGGCCGACCTGCCCCGCGGCCAGGCCCGGTTCAAGAAGTTGTTCGGCAGCGGCGGGTAGACGGCGGGGCTTCAGGCGGGATTCAAGTCGATTTTGGCAGACTGCCGGGGTGCGAGTGCTGGTGGTCGACGATGAAGCGCGTTTCGCGGAGGGCATCAGCCGAGGGCTTGTCGCCGAGGGGTTCTCGGTGGACGTGGCCGAGAACGGGATCGACGGGCTCTGGCGGGCCCGCGAGGTGCAGTACGACGCCATCCTGCTCGACGTGATGATGCCCGGCCTGAACGGTTATGCGGTCTGCCGGGCGCTGCGTGAGGAGGAGAACTGGACGCCGATCCTGATGCTCACGGCCAAGGACGGCGCCTGGGACCAGATCGAGGGCCTGGACACCGGGGCCGACGACTATGTGGTCAAACCGGTGGAATTCCCCGTGCTGCTGGCCCGGCTGCGGGCGCTGGTGCGGCGCGGGCGGCCGGAGCGGCCCACCGTGCTGACCATCGGCAGCCTGGTGGTGGACCCGGCCACCCGGGAGGTCCGGCGCGGCGGGACGCCGATCACCCTGACCAGCCGCGAGTTCGCGGTGCTGGCGTTCCTGGCCCGCAGCGCCGAGTCGGTGCGCTCGAAGCTGGAGATCCTCAACGGGGTGTGGGACGACGACTTCGAGGGCGACCCGAACATCGTCGAGGTGTACATCGCGCACCTGCGGGCCAAGGTGGACCGGCCGTTCGGGGTGGAGACCATCGTCACCATGCGCGGGGCCGGTTACCGGCTGATCGCCGATGAGTGAGCGGGCCGGCTGGTGGTCGCTGCGGGTCCGGATCACCAGCGCCACCACCGCGATCGTGCTGGTGGTGCTGGCCTGCGGGGCGGTCGGCCTGGTCTGGCTGCTGCGCTCGAACATGGTCGAGTCGGAGGCCACCACGGCCGGGCAGCAGGCCGCGCAGATCGCCTCCGAGGCCGAGACGCTGGGCTCGCTGCCGCCGTTCGAGGCCGACGAGGTGATCATCCAGCAGCAGCGGAACGGCCGGGTGGTGGCGGTGGCCGACGACGACTTCGTCGGGGTGCCGCCGCTGCCGGTCTCGGACGAGCTGCAGATCGTCGAGGTGCTGGACCAGGAATGGGCGGTGCGCTCCAGCCCGGTGATGCTGCAGCCGGGAGTCCGCCAGCACGTGGTGGTGGGGCGCTCGCTGTACGGCGCGCACGAGGCCACCGAGTCGGCCACGAT
Source organism: Kineosporia babensis (assembly GCF_021129305.1). Classification (GTDB taxonomy): domain Bacteria; phylum Actinomycetota; class Actinomycetes; order Actinomycetales; family Kineosporiaceae; genus Kineosporia; species Kineosporia babensis. The sequence goes on from NZ_JAJOMB010000028.1 coordinate 83,007, forward strand.
CCTGCTCAGCGGCGCGGTGCCGGCGGTGAGCCTGTTCGTGGCGGTGATGACCTGGACCGTGGTGGGCCGTTCGCTGCGACCGGTGGAGCAGATCCGCTCGGTGGTCGAGAACATCGGCAACGACGTGACCGGGCGGATCAGCGAGCCCCGCGGCAAGGACGAGGTGGCGCGGCTCGCGGTGACGATGAACCGGATGCTGGAACGGCTGGAGAAGTCGCGCCGGGCCCAGCAGCGCTTCGTCTCCGATGCCTCGCACGAGCTGCGCTCCCCCGTCGCCGCGATCCGCCAGCACGCCCAGGTGGCGCTGCTGCATCCGGAGGCGGTGACCTTGCCCGGGCTCGCCGAGGTGGTCGACGCCGAGGCCGCGCGGCTGGAGGAACTGGTCAGCGGTCTGCTGCTGCTGGCCCGGATCGACGAGCGCAGTGCCAGCGTGCAGCAGGAGATCGACCTGGACGACCTGTTGCTGGCCGAGGGAAAACGGTTGCGGGCGCTGGGGGTCCGGGTGGATCTGACCAAGGTCGGGCCGGCCCGGGTGGTCGCCGACACCGCGCTGATGACCCGCGCGGTGCGCAACGCCTCCGAGAACGCCCGGCGGCACGCCCGTTCCCTGGTGGCCTTCGAGCTGACCGACAACGGGACGACGGCGGTGCTTCGGGTGGACGACGACGGTCCCGGGGTGCCGGAGGAGGACCGGGAGCGGATGTTTCACCGGTTCGAGCGCCGTGACGACGCTCGCGACCGGGACAGCGGTGGTGCGGGTCTGGGCCTGGCGATCATTGCCGAAGCCGCCCGGCAGGCCGGAGGGACGGCACTGCTGGACACCTCGGCGCTGGGCGGTGCCCGGCTCGAGATGCGCCTGCCCTCAGGAAGCTGAGTCCTTCTTGTCGGTGGCCTGAGCATAGGCCTCGGCCGGGGTCATCGAGACCCCGTTGTACTTGACCGTGTTCTGGGTGCTCACCGGCACGCACTCGGACTTCGTGGCGGCGCGGGCGTTGGAGTCGGCCAGCGCCTCCTGCCGGTCCTTCTTCGTGCTCTTGGGATAGGTGTCGCCCTCGGTCCAGTCCTGGCCCAGTACCAGCGTCACCGTGTCGGTATCGGTGTCCTTGGTCAGCAGCGAGGAGGGCATCTTCAGGTCGGCGGCGAGCTGCTGCGCCTGATCCACCTGGCCTTTTCCGTAGATGATGGACGTCCGAGTCTCCAGATCCCCGGCGGAGGCGTCGGTCTCGGCGTCGTACCCCTGATCGGCCAGCAGCGCGGTCATTTCCCCGGCCCGGCCGTCGGCGCCGCCCCGGTTGCGCACCTGCACCTCGAAATCCCTTCCGGGGCTGGCTTTGCTGGTGGACGGAGAGGGCGTGCTGGTCTCGTTCGGGCCCTTGGACAGTGACTGGTCCTCGATGATCGTGGCGAACAGCTTCTGCGCGGCCTCGGTCGGGACCACCCGGTTCGGATCGGTCGGCGCCGGGGCGCTCTGCATGGTGGTGAAGGTGATCCGCTTCGTGTCCACCTTGTTCAACTCGGTGGCCAGATCGATCAGCTTGGGAATGCTGTCCAGTCCCTCGTCCACGGTCAGCGCCTTGGTGGCGGCGTCGGCCACCCCGTACAGCTTGGTCGGGTTCAGCAGCGTGCCGGTGTCTTTCATCGACCGGATGGCCGCCGAGAGGAACGCGTGCTGACCGTAGGTGCGGCCCAGGTCACTGCCGTCGCCGAAACCGTGCCGGGTGCGCACGAACTGCAGCGCCGCCTCGCCCTTCAGGGTATGGCTGCCCTTGCTCAGCTTCAGGTGCGAGTAGTTGTCGTAGACGTCGTCGGTGACACAGACGTCCACGCCGCCGGTCGCGTCCGACATCGCGATCACCCCGGCGAAGTCGACCATCACGAAGTGGTCGATGGTGATCCCGGTGAGCTGGTGGATCGCCGCCACGCTGCAGCCCGGCCCGTACACCAGGCTGCCGTTGATCTGGCCGTAGCGCTCCGAAACGCTCTGCCCGGTCTCGGCGTTCTCGCAGCCGGGCATCTGGGTCAGGGTGTCGCGCGGCACACTCATCGCGGTGATGTTGGTGCGGTCGGCCGAAAGGTGCACCAGGATCTGGACGTCCGCGTTGGCCGCGGTGTGGTCGCAGGCGCCGCCCAGCTTGCAGTTCGCCTCGGACGAGCGCGCGTCCGTGCCGATCACCAGCACGTTGATCGGGAACCGGCCCTGCTCGTCGGCCTTCTGCACGCCCGCGTCGCCGGTGGTGCCGGAGAACAGCGCCGAGGACTCGATGTTGCCGTTCAGCCGCTGGTACATGTACGCCCCGCCGCCGGCCGTGCCCGCCATCAGCACCGCCACCGTGCCCAGCGCGATCTTGCCCCAGGGGGTCAGCCGCACTCGGCCCCGGGCGTGCCGCACCGGACGTTCGTGGGTTCGGTTTCGTGTCACGATCGGCCGTTCCGGCAGCACACAGCGAGGACCACGATCAGGATGATGCTCGGCCACCCCTGAACCAGGCCTGAATGAGCCTCGCCGGGCTGACAAAACACCCTGTGAGGTTGCTTTGTCAGCCCGGCGATCACACCGTCCTTGCGCTACCCGGCCTGGGCCCGGTGCAGCGCGGTGTAGCGCCCGCCCCGGGCCAGCAGCTCGTCGTGCGAGCCGATCTCGGCGATCCGGCCGCCCTCGAGCACCACGATCCGGTCGGCCTGGCGGATGGTCGAGAGCCGGTGCGCCACCACCAGCGTGGTGCAGCCGCCCATCAGCTCCGAAAGCGCCTGCTTGACCTGGGACTCGGACTCCGGGTCGAGTGCACTGGTGGCCTCGTCCAGCAGCAGGACGCGCGGTTTGCGGATCAGTGCCCGGGCGATGGCGATGCGCTGGCGCTGGCCGCCGGAGAGCCGGGCGCCGCGTTCACCCACCACTGTGTCCCAGCCCTGCGGCTGGGTCTGGATGATGTCCAGGGCCTGGGCGTCGCGCATCGCGTCGAGCACTTGCTCGTCGGTGACGTCCTCCAGCCCGTAGGCCACGTTGTCGCGGATGCTGCCCTCGAACAGCACCGGCTCCTGCGGCACCACCGAGACGAAGCGGCGCACCGTGCGCAGGTCCAGCTCCTGCATGTCCTGCCCGTCGACCAGGATCCGGCCCTGGGTGGGCCGGATGAAGCCGAGCACCAGGTTCAGCACCGTGGACTTGCCCGCGCCGGAGGGTCCGACGAAGGCCACGGTCTCGCCCGGCCGGATCTCCAGGTCGATGTCGTGCAGCGAGTCCACCTTGGCGTCCGGGTGGCGGTGGCGCACGCTCTGCAGGCTCAGCGTGCCGGTCACCGCGGGCACCGCGCGCTTGCCCTCGTTGTGCTCCAGGTCGGGCTCGGCCAGCACCTCGGCGATCGAGCGCACCGACTCCACGCCGCGGGCGGCCACCGGCAGCAGGCCGAGCAGCTGGATCAGGCCCTGGGTGAGCAGGGTGAAGTAGGTGGACAGCAGCACCACGTCGCCCGGGCCGATCGGCAGCGTGCCGGTGAGCGAGAAGACCGCGGCCAGGGCCAGGCAGAGCACGCCGAGGAACTGCATGCTGACCCACGACATCGAGGCGGTGTGCCCGTTCAGCATGTCCAGCTTCAGCGCCTCGCGGCGGACCTTGTCCACGCCGGTGGCCACCCGGTCGACCGCGGTCTGCTCGAGGCCGTGCGCGCGGGTGACCGGGATCAGCGAGGCCATCTCGCCGACCCGGGCGGCCAGGCCTTCCATCTCCAGGCGGAACCGCTCGTTGCGGGTGCGGGACCGCTTGGCCACGGTGAACCGGATCAGCAGGGCCAGCGGCACGGTGAGCAGGTAGACCGGCAGGAACTGGGGCACCAGGATCGCGGTCATCGTGGCCGCGCCGCCGACCACCATGGTGGCCGACAGCAGTGGGTGGGTGACCTGCTGCAGCATCAGCTCAATGTTCTCGACGTCGCGCACCACCTTGTTCTGCACCACCGCCGAGGTGGAGCGGGCGTGGAAGCCGATCGAGAGGGTCTGCAGCCGCATCGCCAGGACGTTGCGCAGCTCGGCCCCGGTGTCCCGGACCACCATCATGAAGTTGCGGGTGTAGACGAGGTGGTTGGGGTAGTTCTGGGCCAGCAGCAGCACGGCGAACAGCAGCCAGCCCACCACCGAGCCGATCTCACCACCCTCGGCCACGGTGTCGATGATCGCCGCGGTGATCACCGGGAGCATCCACATCGGGATCTCCTTGAGCACGAACGCGCCCAGGGCCAGGGACATCCGCCCCGGCCGGCGGGCGAGCAGGCGCACCAGTGAGCGCACCGGGTGCTCGGGGTCGATGATCTGTGGAGGGTGTTCCCGCGCGGGGGAAAGCGCTTGCCCAGGCATTGGTTCAGTGTAGGCCGAGTTGGGAGGGCCGGACACACCCGACCGGCAGCGCCCGGCCGGCCAAAGGGCCGGCCGGGCTGATCACGCGGCCAGAACCTGTTCCCAGGTCGGCTCGAAAGGCCTGATCTGCAAAGGCATTCCTGCCTCGGCCGGGGTGCGGTCGCGCTTGCGGTGGTTGCACCGCTGGCAGGCCGCCACGGTGTTCAGCCAGGAGTCCGACCCACCGCGGGAGCGCGGAAGCACGTGGTCGACCGTGCTGGCCCGCGCCCCGCAGTAGGCGCAGGTATGGCCGTCCCGGGTCAGCAGCGCGCGGCGCGACCAGGACGGCCTGGTCCGGTGCCGCCAGCGCATGGCCACGTACCGCAGCAGCCGCACCACCTTCGGCCGCGGCCACGGGCCCAGCGCCCGGCCGGCGGCAACCTCTTCCACCACCGCCACCTGCCGGACCAGCATCCGCACGGCATGCGGCAGGGACACGTAGTGCAGACGCTCGTAGGAGGCGTTCAGCACCAGGACCGTGGTCATCGGACACCTCCTGATTCGAGTCGGATCAACGGGAAAGCGCTGCTGTCTCCCGGGAGAGTTTCACGTGGCCGGTTCGGCCCGCCACGGCTTTTCCGATTAACCATCTGCTTAAGTCACCGTTGACAGCCTCGTCGCCGACCGGCCCCAATGAGAGCCGGCGGCGACGAAGGGATCGACGTATGCAGGTTCCCGGGCAGTTCGAGTACCAGCGCGCCACCAGCGTGGAGCACGCCATCGGCCTGCTGGACCGGCTCGGCGACACGGCCCGGCTGGTGGCCGGCGGGCACAGCCTGCTGCCGATGATGAAGCTGCGGCTGGCCAACTTCGACTACCTGATCGACATCAACGACCTGCATGCCGACCTCGGCTACATCACGGCCGAGCCGCAGCAGATCCGGATCGGGGCGATGACCCGGCACCGCGAGCTGCTCGAATCAACTTCTCTGAAAGAGCATTTCCCGATCTTCGCCGACGCCGAGCGGGTGATCGCCGATCCCACCGTACGCAATCGGGGCACGCTCGGCGGGTCGCTGTGCCAGGCCGATCCCTCCGAAGACCTTTCCGCGGTGTGCACCACTCTGGACGCCAGTTGCGTGATCCAGGGCAGCGCCGGCACCCGCGTCGTGTCGATGGAGGACTTCCACCGGGGTCCGTACGAGACCGCCGTCGGCGAGGCCGAGATGCTGATCGAGGTCCGCTTTCCGCTGCGGCCGGGCGGATCCAGCGCCTACGAGAAGGTGGAACGCCGGGCCGGTGACTGGGCCGTCGTCTCGGCCGGGGCTGCCCTCTGGCTGCGCAACGGCGTGATCAGCGACGCCCGGGTAGGCCTGGCCGCGGTCGGCCCGAACACCGCCGGTATTCCGGAGATCTCGGCTCTGCTGCGCGGCCAGGAGCCGTCCGAGGAGCTGTTCGAGCAGGCCGGTGACATCGCCGCCCGCAGCTGCGAACCGGCCACCGACACCCGCGGCGCCGAGGGCTACAAGCGGCATCTGGCCAAGGAGCTCACCCGCCGCACCTTGCGCAAGGCTGTGGACCGGATCGGCGAAAGGGCTCAGGCGTGAAGGTTTCGATGATCGTCAACGGTGAGGAAGTCACCCGGGAGATCGAGGGCCGGCTGCTGCTGGTCCACTTCCTGCGTGAGGAGCTCGGCCTGACCGGCACGCACTGGGGCTGCGACACCAGCAACTGCGGCACCTGCGTGGTCTGGCTGGACGGCGAGCCGGTCAAGTCCTGCACCGTGCTGGCCGCGATGGCCGGGGGTCACGAGGTGCGCACCGTCGAAGGCCTGGAGCGCAACGGTGAACTCGACCCGGTGCAGCAGGGCTTCATCGCCTGCCACGGCCTGCAGTGCGGCTTCTGCACCCCCGGCATGATGATGACCGCGCGGGCTCTGCTGGACCGCGATCCCGACCCCTCGGAAGCCGATATCCGCGAGGCGATCTCGGGCCAGATCTGCCGCTGCACCGGTTACGCCACGATCGTTCGTTCCGTGCAGTGGGCCGCCGCCACGGAGGCTGCGAAATGACCACCATCGAGAACGACCAGAAGCCGGTCGGCCACGGCCGGATGCTGCGCAAGGAAGACCCCCGCTTCGTCCGGGGGCGCGGCCGCTACTGCGACGACGTGCAACTGAACGGCATGCTGCACCTGGCCATCCTGCGCTCCCCGGTGGCCCACGCCCGCATCGTCAGCATCGACACCACCGCGGCCGAGGCCATGCCCAAGGTGAAGGCCGTGGTCACCGGGGCCGCCCTGGCCGAGCAGGGCCTGGCCTGGATGCCCACCCTGTCCAACGACGTCCAGGCGGTTCTGGCCACCGACAAGGTGCGCTTCCAGGGGCAGGAGGTGGCCTTCGTGGTCGCCGAGGACCGGTACGCGGCCCGCGACGCCCTGGAACTGATCGACGTCGAGTACGACATCCTCGAGCCCGTCGTCGACGTCCGTACCGCGCTGGCCCCCGACGCCCCGGTGATCCGCACCGACCTCGAGGGCAAGACCAACAACCACTGCTTCGACTGGGAGACCGGAGACCAGAAGGCGACTGAGGACGTCTTCAAGCGGGCTGACGTCGTGGTCACCGAGGACATCGTCTACCCCCGGGTGCACCCCGCCCCGATGGAAACGTGTGGCGCAGTAGCTGACTACGACCGGATCGACGGCAAGCTCACGCTCTGGTCGACCACCCAGGCCCCGCACGCCCACCGCACCCTGTACGCGCTGGTGGCCGGGCTGCCCGAGCACAAGATCCGGGTGATCTCCCCCGACATCGGCGGCGGCTTCGGCAACAAGGTCCCGATCTACCCCGGCTACGTCTGCGCGATCGTCGCCTCGATCGTCACCGGCAAACCGGTGAAGTGGATGGAAGACCGCTCGGAGAACCTGATCAGCACCGGCTTCGCCCGCGACTACATCATGCGGGGCGAGATCGCGGCCACCCGCGAGGGCAAGATCCTGGCGATCCGGACCAACGTGCTGGCCGACCACGGCGCCTTCAACGGCACTGCGGCCCCGGTGAAGTACCCGGCCGGCTTCTTCGGCGTGTTCACCGGCAGCTACGACCTGGAGGCCGCGTACTGCTCGATGACGGCCGTCTACACCAACAAGGCACCTGGTGGAGTGGCCTACGCCTGCTCGTTCCGGATCACCGAGGCGGTGTACCTGGTCGAGCGGATCGTCGACTGCCTGGCCTACGACCTGGGTATGGACCCGGTCGAGCTGCGGCTGAAGAACCTGCTGAAGCCGGAGCAGTTCCCGTACACCAGCAAGACCGGCTGGGTCTACGACTCCGGCGACTACGAGCCCACCCTGCGCGAGGCCATGCGGATCGCCGGCTACGAAGAGCTGCGCCGGGAGCAGGCTCTGAAGCGGGAACGCGGCGAGCTGATGGGCATCGGCGTGTCGTTCTTCACCGAGGCGGTCGGGGCCGGACCGCGCAAGGACATGGACATCCTCGGTCTGGGAATGGCGGACGGGTGCGAGCTGCGGGTGCATCCGACCGGCAAGGCGGTGGTCCGGCTCTCGGTCCAGACCCAAGGCCAGGGTCACGAGACCACTTTCGCGCAGATCGTGGCCGAGGAGATCGGCATCCCACCGGCCGACATCGACGTGGTGCACGGCGACACCGACAACACGCCGTTCGGGCTGGGCACCTACGGCAGTCGCTCCACCCCGGTCTCCGGCGCAGCCGCCGCTCTGGTCGCCCGCAAGGTCCGGGACAAGGCGCGGATCATTGCTTCCGGGATGCTCGAGGTCTCGGTCGCCGACCTGGACTGGGTCAAGGGTGCCTTCCAGGTCAAGGGTGACCCCGGCAAGTCGGTGACGATCCAGGACATCGCGATGCGGGCGCACGGCGCCGGTGATCTGCCCGAGGGTCTGGAAGGCGGCCTGGAAGCCCAGATCTGCTACAACCCGTCCAATCTGACGTATCCGCACGGCGCCTACATCTGTGTGGTGGACATCGACCCGGGGACGGCGGTGGTCAAGGTCCGGCGGTTCGTCGCGGTGGACGACTGCGGCACCCGGATCAACCCGATGATCATCGAGGGCCAGGTGCACGGCGGCCTGACCGACGGGGTCGGGATGGCGCTGATGGAGATGATCGGCTTCGACGAGGACGGCAACTGCCTGGGCGGATCGCTGATGGACTACCTGATCCCGACCGCGCTCGAAGTGCCCGACTGGGAGACCGGATTCACCGTGACGCCTTCGCCGCACCACCCGATCGGGGCCAAGGGCGTCGGCGAGTCGGCCACCGTCGGATCTCCCCCGGCCGTCGTGAACGCTGTGGTGGACGCGCTGAAGCCGTTCGGGATCCGGCACGCCGACATGCCCCTGACCCCCTCGCGGGTCTGGGAAACCATGCAGGGCAACCACACTCCGCCGATCTGATGTCGGTGCCGGAGCGAGCCGTCGAGCTCAGTGCCCAGCGGGTGCCCTTCGTCCGGGCCACGGTGGTGCGGGCCCAGGTGCCCTCGTCCGCCCAGGCCGGTGACGAGGCGCTGGTGTTGATGGACGGATCGATCGAGGGTTTCGTGGGTGGGCAGTGCGCCGAGAGTTCGGTGCGGGCGGCTGCCTTAGGGACGCTTGCGGCCGGCGAGACGTTGTTGTTGCGGGTTCTCCCCGAGGAAGTTGGGTTCCCGGAAACACCGGGCGCGCAGGTGGTGGTCAACCCGTGCTTGTCGGGTGGAGCACTGGAGATCTTCCTGCGGCCGGTGCTGCCGCCGCCGTTGGTTCAGGTGATCGGGCAGACGCCGGTGGCGCGGGCGGTGGTGGAGATGGGTGAACTGCTGGGCTACGACATGCAGACCACCAGTCCTTCGCCGGTGCCCAAGGCTTTGATCATCGCCAGCCATGGCCGGGATGACGAGGCCGGCGCAGTGAGAACCGCACTGGACGACGGCGTGGGGTATGTGGCTCTGGTCGCCAGCCAGAAGCGCGGTCAGGCGGTCCTGGACGAACTTGGCTTGAGCCCGGCCGAACGTGAACGAGTCAGCAGCCCGGCCGGTCTCTGGATCGGGGCCCGGACCCCGGGCGAGATCGCCCTCTCGATCATGGCCGAGGTGGTTGCGGCTCTGCGACTCAACACCCGGCCGGGCCCAGCTCTCCTCGAACCAAGCATGTCCAAGGAACCGGCCGCTCCACAGGGCACCCCCAATTCAACGCTCGCGATTGATCCGGTGTGCGGAATGCAGGTGGTCACGACCCCCGGCACTCCCCATGCCGAGGTGAACGGTACGGACATCTGGTTCTGCGGTGAAGGTTGCCGGGCTCACTACCTGACCGAGCAGGACGTTCCAGCCGAAGCGCACGCCGAATGAGTTCTCCGTTCGCTGATGTCACCGAGGTTAGGAACGCCCTGGACCGCCATGACCATCTCGTCGACGAAGGTCTGGCCACCGCGGTCTTCCTTGCCCTCACCCTGGAACAGCCCCTGCTGCTCGAGGGCGAACCGGGGGTGGGCAAGACCGCTACCGCCAAAGCCCTCGCCAGCGCCTTGAACACGCCCTTGATCCGGCTGCAGTGCTACGAGGGCCTGACCGCGAACGAGGCCCTGTACGAGTGGAACTACCAGCGCCAGCTTCTTGCCATCAGGCTCGCCGAGACCGGCGGCGCAACCATGAGCGAGGCCGACCTCTTCACCGAGCGGTTCCTGCAGGAGCGACCGGTGCTGAAGGCGTTGCGCCACCGGGGACCTGCTGCTCCGGTGCTCCTGATCGACGAGATCGACCGCGCGGACGACGAGTTCGAAGCTCTGCTGTTCGAGTTCCTGGGTGAGGGCGCGATCACCATCCCCGAACTGGGCACGTTCACCGCGGAACGCAAGCCCGTGGTGGTGCTCACCTCGAACCGCAGCCGAGAACTGCACGATGCCCTGCGCAGACGCTGCCTGTATCACTGGATCGCCTTCCCCGCGCCGGAGCAGGCGGCCGAGATCCTGCGGCGTCGGGTGCCCAGCGCATCCGAGCCCTTGATCGGTTCGGTCACTCAGTTCATCGCGGCCGCTCGCGGGCTCGAGCTGGACAAGGCACCGGGAATGGCCGAATCCATCGACTGGCTGGCTGCTCTCAGCGCGCTGGGCGCCGCCGACCTGGTCCGGCCCGACGTGATCCGCACGCTGGGTGCGGTGGCCAAGACTCCCGACGACGTCTCGGCCGTGGCCGAGGCCCTGGACACGCTGCTGGAAGGGACGCCATGAAGATCGATCACGAGTTCACCGTCGGCGCATCCGTGGACGAGGCCTGGAGAGTGCTCACCGATCTGGAAGGGATCGCACCATGCATGCCGGGGGCCCGCTTGACCGGGGTCGAGGGCGATGTCTACTCCGGGCGGGTCAAGGTCAAGGTCGGGCCGGTGATCAGTGAATACGCAGGCACTGCGCGGTTTGTGGAGAAGGACGACGCGGCGCACCGGGCGGTGATCGACGCCAAGGGCAAGGACTCGCGGGGAGCCGGGAACGCCTCGGCGAAGATTCAGGCCGGGCTGCGGCCGGACGCCTCGGACGCCGCCCGTACCGTCGTCACGGTCAGCACCGATCTGAGCATCAGCGGCAAGATCGCCCAGTTCGGCAGCGGCATGATCAAGGACGTCTCGACCAAGCTGCTCGGCCAGTTCGTCGAGAACCTGGAAGCCAAGCTGCAGGCCGAGTCCCAGGCCGCGCCGGTGATTCAGGAACCGCCGGAGACCAAGCCACAGCCGATCATCCGCGCAGTTCCGGCACCCAGCCCAGCGCCGCCGTCCCCGAACGACGACGAAGCACTCGACCTGCTCAGTCTGGCCGGAGCCTCGGTGCGCAGAAGGGCGATCGCTGCCGGTGCCGGAGCGGCCGCGCTGGCCGCCCTCATCGTCTATTTCGTGATCAAGTAGCCATGCTGCGGGGCGTCGACACCGCGGCCTTCGTGGTGTCCCTCGCCGTTCGTCTGCACTCACGAGGCGCCTCGGTGGGCTTAACTGCAATTGAGGACGCGTCACGGGTACTCGTTCTCCGACCGAGCCTTTCGCGGTCCGAGCTGTATTGGACCACCCGAGTCACACTGATCCGCCGGCACGATGATCTGGCCGTGTTCGACCGGGTCTTCGCGGCCGTGTTCGACGATGCCGTCCTGGCGATCACTCCCCCGGCCCGGCGTTCGGCACCGGTGAAGCAAGGCGCGAACGCCTCTGTACAAGGCCAGAACGGTTCCGAGGAGCACGGTTCCGGACTGCCGTGGGCAACCCTGCCACCCGCGATCGCCGAGGCCGACAACTCCGACGCACCCCAACGCGTCCCCCATCGGTTACCCAGCCACCTGAGCGAGTCGGCCGAACAGCCCTTTGAACAGCTCAGCGAAGTCGACCTACGGCAGCTCGGCGCCTGGCTGGAGAATGCGATCACGCGCTGGCCCACCCGCCGTTCCCGCCGCGTCGAACCGCATCATGCCGGGCACCGCATCTCGCTACGCCGCACCATCGAGCAAGCCAAACGCACCGCCTGGGAACCGGTGCACCTGGTGAAGGTCCGGCCGAGCGACAAGCCCCGGCGCGTCGTGATGCTCTGCGACGTAAGCCAATCCATGCAAGCACCGTCGGTGGCCTACCTGCATCTGATGCGCGCGCTCGTCCGCCGGACCCACGCCGAAGCGTTCGCCTTCGCCACCGAACTGACCCGGCTGACCCGCGTCCTGAAGCACCGTTCGGCCGAGGAAGCGTTCGAGCGGGCCAACGAGGCCGTGGCCGATCGCTTCGGCGGAACCCGGATCGCCACCAGCCTTCAGGCTCTGCTCAGTTCGCATCACCGGAATCTCCTGCGGGGCGCGGTGGTACTGATCGCCAGCGACGGCTGGGACAGCGACCAGCCCGAGGCCATGAGTGCCGCGATGGCCCGCCTGCGCCGCCGGGCCCATCGCGTGATCTGGCTGAATCCCCGGGCCGAGGCAGCCGGTTTCGAGCCGAAGGTCGCGACGATGGCAGCTGCACTGCCGCACTGTCATGCCTTGCTTCCCGCCGGTTCGTTCGCCTCCCTGGCTCGGGTGATCGCCGAGGTTCCGGAGATCAGCTCCAGAGGGTGACATGAATCGAGGGCCGGAAGCGCCCGGCCGTGACGCCCGCACCCCGCAGCATCGCCTGCGCAGCCCGGGGCGTGCTCACGAAACGGCTCAGCTCAGCGGCCTCCGGCACCGCGCCCGCACCGGTCAGCGACATCACACTCCAGGTGCCCTGGCCGGGCGCAACGTGATGATTCAGCCGGACCAGATCACCCCGGGCAATGTCCTGCCCGACCGCGAAAGCCAGGGCCAGGGTCACTCCTTTACCGCGTTTCACCTCTTCCAGCGCGGCCGAATGGCTCTGGAAGATCTGCTGGTTCGGCTCCGGCACCCGCAACCGCCGCAGCATGCCGGGCACCACGCCGATCCGGCCGATCGCCGAGGGCCCGAGCAACCAGGTCTGCTCGCGCAGCTGGGCCGGGGCCGGCTTCAGGTCGCAGAGCGGATGTTGCGCCCCGACCACCAGCGCCACCTGGAAGTTCAGGAACGGCTGGTGGCTGATCGCCTCGTGCAGGCCGGGCGGTTGCGGGCCGATCGCCACGTCCGCCGCCCGGGTCAGCAGCATCTCGCCGAACTCGCGCGGGCTGTGCACCCCGAGCTCGACATCCAGGTCCTTGGCCCGGCCGGCGAACAGCTCGAGCAGTCCGGGAGCGGCGTATTCGGCGAACAGGCTGGAGGCGGCCACCCGCAGGAATCGCCGTCCGCTGCTGGCCCGGCTCACCTCCAGGACAGTGCGATCCTGCAGCCCCAGCAGTTCGGCCGAGCGGCTGGCCAGGCGCAGCCCGCCCGGTGTGAACGCCAGGCCGGCCGAGGTCGGGGTGAAGAGCTTGTCGCCGAGTTCCTTGCGGAGCTGGCCCACGTGCGCCGACACCGCAGCCTCGCTGACGCCCAGGTCGGCGGCCGCCTTCTTCACGGAACCGAGCCGCACAATGGCGGCGAACGCGCGCAGCTGTGTTGGCGTCACGACCGGACATCTCCCCGCGAGTCCCCCGATGGGCTGCGGACAAACTAACCCAGGCCGGCCCAGCGCTTCCCGGCCAAGAGATGCCTACCCCACCTCGCCTGCGGGCATTCAGCGCCTATTGATCCGCGTTTGCGTCAGACCAGGGGTAAATCAACCGTTCGACGCCAGGGCGATTCGCACCGCCCGACGCGCCTCAACCATCCCGGAAGCATCACCGCCCGCAGTGAGAACCACAAGCGTCCCCTCGTAGATCAGATGCACGTGCGCGCCCACCGCACTGTCCCCGGTGAGATCGTCGAACAACGCCCGCATCCATGCCTTCTCCGCACGGATCACCGGCACGGCGGGATGATCCCCCTCACCGAGTTCTGCGTACGCATTTACAAAGGCGCACCCACGCAGCTGGCCGCCCATCCACGTCTCCAATGCATCGAACACAGCCAGCACCGAGTGCTCAGGTGACCGCGCCGACGCCGGCAGCTCAATCCGCTCCAGGAGGAAACTTCGCCACTGGTGCGCACGGTCCAGCAGGTACAGCGCCACCAACGCGTCCTTGGAACCGAACCGGTCGTACAGTGTCTTCTTCGTAGTCCCCGCCGTCTCGGCGATCAGATCTACCCCGACCGCGCGCACTCCCCTGTTGTAGAACAGCTCCCCCGCGGCCTCCAGCAAACGGGTACCCGCGCTGGTCAACGTAGGCAGAGGTTGCAGCACCGGTCGCAGCCCCTCGGGGGTAGACGAATCCAGCGTGGTCAGCACAAGGCCTCCTAGGTAGGTGCACTGCGAGTATACCGACCGGTGTGGTTACCTCCAGGGATGGCGAACAAACTGGGGACGCTTGCGGGCCCGCAGCTGCGTGGGTCCGCTTTGGTGGTGGCGTGGAGTTCGGGCTTCATCGGCGCGGAGCTGGGCGCTCGTCACGCCGGACCGGACACCGCGCTGACCTGGCGTTTTCTGCTCACTGCGGTGGTCCTGCTGCCCTGGGCGCTACCGGCGTTCGCGCAGTTCGGCCGCCAGGAGTGGCTCCGGCAGGGCGTGCTGGCGCTGCTGTGCCAGAGCTTCTACCTGGGTGGCGTGTTCTGGGCGGCGGACGAGGGCATCCCGGCCGGAACGTCTGCTCTGATCGGTTCGCTGCAGCCCGCGCTGGTGGTCTTCCTCAGCACGAAGGGCCTGAAGGTCAGCCACCTGGCCGGGCTGGCCCTGGGAACCGCCGGGGTCGCACTCACCGCGGTCGGAGATCTCGGTGCGGGGGTCACGGTCTTCGCGCTGGTCCTGGCCCTGGGCGCGATGCTCAGCCTCAGCGCCGGAACTCTGCTGCAACAGCGCTGGCCCGCACCACTCCTGGCCCAGACCCTGGCCGTGCAGGCACTGTTCTCGGCTGCGTTCTTCACCGTCTTCACGGCCGGCGCCGGCACCCTGGCCCCGCCCATGACCACGGGTTTCTGGACGGCCGTGGTCTGGGGTGTCGGGGCCGGGATCGGCGGCTACGGCTTCTACTACCTGGTGACCACCCGCGACGGCGCAGCCCGGGCCAGCACCTTGCTCTACCTGACCCCGGCCGCTACCGCTGTTTGGGCGGCCGCCATGTTCGCCCAACCGATTCGCCTCGCCACCGTGCTCGGGCTGCTGATCAGCGCCGGCGCAGTGTTCCTGCTCCGGACCACCTCGACCGCACGGCCCGGCTGACTCAGACCAGCGAGGCACCCCACTTCTCCGCCCGCTCCAGTTCTCCCGCCGCGGAAGGACCCTCGGCCGCGACCACCAGGAAGCTCTCGGGCTCGGCCACGTCGTCGATCACCCGCACCAGCTTCTTCTGGATCTTCTTGGCCGCCGAGCCGTTCCAGAAGGTCGTGCCGGAAACGCTGTCGAACGCCGCCGCCTTGCCCTGGTACCCGTACTTGGGCAGCTCTTCCAGCCACTCGGCCACCCCGGTCGCGGGCGGGTTGGCCCCCTGCGTCACGGCGAGCCGACGGGAGGCCGGACCCGGCAGCCCCCGGTTGTGCGTGGGCGCGCCGACCAGCAGCAGATCCACCCCCTGCACGTGCTCCGGCCTGCACTCATGGGCCTTGACCACCGAAACCGTGGCCCCACGCGAGGTCAGCCCGTTGGTGACGGCCTCGGCGACCTGGGCGGTGTTGCCGAAGCAGGTCTCGATGACGATCAGGACGTTCACTGTGCTCGCTCCGTAGTCCGGGCCGTGAGGCAGGCTGTCTTCGATGACTCACCCTGGCGCTGTCCGGACATCCGCCACAGGTCCAGAGGTCCCGCCGAACACGGACAGTTCGTCCCGGATACACCGCTCCCCCACCCGGCGCGTCGCCACCGGTGCGTGCAGGCCAGGCGGGAAGATCACGCGCATGACCGCCATCAACGGCTTGCTGGCCGCTCTGTCCTCGGGCGAGGTCGAGATCATCGACATCACCGCCCCGCTCTCGCCGCAGACCCCGATCCTGCAGCTGCCCCCGCCGTTCGCCAACACCATCCCGATGTCGCTGGAGAAGGTCAGCGACTTCGACGACGACGGCCCGTTCTGGGGCTGGAACAACATCCACACCGGCGAGCACACCGGCACCCACCTCGACGCCCCGGTGCACTGGGCCAGCGGCCGCGACGGTCTTTCGGTGGACCAGATTTCCCCGGCCCGGCTGATCGGCCCGGCGGTGATCCTGGACTTCACCGCCGAATCCACTGCCGACGCCGACTTCCTGCTCGAGCCCGCCCACCTCGAGGCCTACGTGGCCGAGCACGGGCCGCTGCCGGAAGGCGCCTGGCTGCTGCTGCGTACGGGCTGGAGCAGTCGCGGCGGCGACCCGGTGGCCTTCGCCAACGCCGACGAGAACGGCGCGCACTGGCCGGGAGTTTCGGTGGCCGGGGCCGAGTGGCTGGCCAAGTCGCCGATCTCCGGGTTCGGGGTCGAGACCGTGGGCATCGACGCCGGCCAGGCCGGTGGGATGGAGCCTGCTTTCCCGGTGCACTACCACCTGCTGGGTGCCGACAAGTACGGCCTGACGCAGCTGCAGAACCTGGACCGCCTGCCGCGGACCGGCGCCCTGCTGGTGGTCGCGCCACTGCCGATCGTGGGCGGAACCGGCTCGCCCGCGCGTGCTTTCGCCATCGTGCCGAAGTGATGGGTTCAGTCGCCGAGCTGGTCGCCGAGGTCCTCGCGGACCTCGGCGTCGGCCGTGCCTTCGGCGTGGTCGGCAGCGGGAACTTCCACGTCACCAACGCTTTGAGGACGCGTGGGGTCCCGTTCGTGGCAGCCCGCCACGAGGGTGGCGCGGCCTCAATGGCAGACGGTTACGCGCGCCTTTCGGGGCGGCCGGCGGTTCTGTCGGTGCATCAGGGCTGCGGGCTGACCAACGCGATGACCGGGATCGGCGAAGCGGCCAAGAGCCGGACCCCGCTGATCGTGCTGGCGGCCGACACCGCGGGTTCGGCTGTGCAGTCGAACTTTCGCATCGACCAGGACGCATTGGTCACGAGCGTGGGCGCCGTTGCTGAGCGGGTACATTCGGCGTCCAGCGCAGTTGCTGACGTCACGCGGGCCTACCGGACCGCCGTTGAAGGCCGTCATACCGTCGTGATCAGCCTTCCGCTCGACGTGCAGGCCGCCCCCGCGCCACCTTACCCTTCCCCCATCGCACTCGACTCGAGTGCAGGCCGGCCGCGTTCGCCCTCGTCCTCGGGTTACGCATCCCCCGGATCGCCTGCACCGGCGAGTTCGGCTGCGCCCAACGCCGGACCGACTCTCCCCTCTTCGCCACTACCGGTCCGCCCAGCCCGCGAAGCGGTCCTCGCCTTGGCCGCGCTACTCGACGCCGCCCAGCGTCCCGTCTTCGTCGCCGGTCGCGGCGCCCGCCACGCAGGACCCGAGATCGCCTCCCTCGCAGCCAAATCCGGTGCTCTCCTCGCGACCTCCGCCGTGGCCAACGGGCTCTTCCGCCACGAAGAGTTCGACCTCGGCATCTCCGGCGGTTTCTCCTCGCCGCTCACCGCGGAACTCATCTCCGACGCCGATCTGATCATCGGCTGGGGCTGCGCTCTGAACATGTGGACGATGCGGCACGGCTCCCTGATCGGCGCCCACGCCAAGGTCGTCCAGATCGACGACGACCATGCTGCCCTGGGCGCCCACCGCCCGGTGGATCTGGGAGTGCTCGGTGACTGCCAGGCCACCGCGCTCGACCTGAACGAGGCCCTTCCGCGCACCAAACCGGGCTATCGGACGTCTCAAATTTCGGATCGTCTGCAGCAAAGTCGTTGGTGGAACGACACCCCCACGCCGGATCTGTCCACCACCACCCAGATCGACCCGCGCGTCCTCAGTTCTGCTCTGGACAGCCTGCTTCCGGCCGAGCGCGTGGTCGCGATCGACTCCGGCAACTTCATGGGCTACCCCTCGGCCTACCTACGGGTGCCCGACGAGAACGGCTTCTGCTTCACTCAGGCGTTCCAGTCGATCGGGCTGGGCCTGGCCAGCGGGCTGGGCGCCGCCCTGGCTCAGCCCACCCGGCTGGCGGTGGTGGGCACCGGCGACGGCGGTTTCCTGATGGGCATTTCCGAACTGGAGACGGCGGTACGCCTCGGAATCGCTCTCGTGGTGGTCGTTTACAACGACGCCGGGTATGGAGCCGAGGTACATCACTTCGGCGACGAAACCGATCTGGGTGCAGTCACCTTCCCGGATACCGATTTCGCCGCTCTAGCTCGCGGCTACGGTGCTACAGGCGTAACCGTACGCGGACTCGACGATCTGGCGCTGGTGGCCGAATGGCTCAAGCAGCCCACCGGAGTGCTGGTGATCGACGCCAAGATCGCGAGTGACGGCGGGGCCTGGTGGCTGGCCGAGGCGTTCAAGGGCCACTGATGCTGCGGCTTGCTAGGGCTGAGCCAGAGCCTGCGGCTGGACGGCACCGGTGGGGAGGATGCGGCCGACTGCGGTGATGCCGATGGCCGCCGCGGTGGCCAAGCCCGCCACGGCGAGCCAGGGAGCGGCGTGGTTGATCGCGAACAAGGCGGTGAAGGCGCCGGGTACAACGATGTTCGCGATGGCGAAGCCGTACTGGAAGGCCGCCAAGTAGGTGCCGCGGTGCTGTTCGGGAGCAGAGTCGGCCGCCAGGGCGTTGGCCACCGGTACGTGGATCATCTCGGCCAGCACCCAGATCAGGGCCAGCGCCACCAGCATGATCGACGACAGCAGCAGCGAGCCGAACGGCAGCAGGGCCATCAGCGCGGCCCAGACCGCCCAGATCAGACCGGCCGCGGCCAGAGCGCGGGTGCGGGGGATGCCGCCGAGCCGCTTGGTCATGAACAGCTGGGACGTGGCGATCACGAAGGTGAGCATCGCCAGCACCGGACCGAGCATCGCCACGTGCGCGATCCCGCCCTCCTTCACCGCGATCGGCAGCCCGATCATCAGGGCGTCGCTGCAGATCGCGAAGCCCGCGTCGACTCCGATCAGGCACAGGAAAGCCTTGTCCCGCAGCAGCACCCGAAGGCCGGACGTACGTTCCTGGGTGGCGACGCGGGCCAGCAGCGGAACCTGCAGCAGGAGGACGACCGAGATCAGGTACGAGGCCACGTTGACGATCAGCGCGACCTCGAAGAGCCCGGTCGAGCCGTGCGCCACCAGCAGTCCGCCGACCAGGGCCCCGAGGCCGAAGCCGATGGCCTGGACCATGCCGGTGACCGCGAACAGCCTTTCCCGGCCGGTGCCCGCGGGCAGAGGCAGGGCCGAGAGCATGGTGAAGTACGTGGACCAGAACACCCGCAGCCCGGCCGCGGTCAGCACGAACGAGGCGAAGACCAGCGCCGGCTCCCGCGCCACCAGGAACCCGGCGAACCCCACGGCCTGGATCACCTGACCAGCGATGACCAGGGTGCGAGGCGACAGGCGGTCGGCCAGCGGCCCGGCAAAGGCCGGCACCACGAGCCCGCAGACCGCGGCCGCACTGGCCAGCGCGCCGACCTGGGCCAAGGGGAGGTCGGCGACGAGGTGGAAGTAGAGCAGCACGATCGGCCCGAACATCCCCGAACCCAGTGCGTCGATCAGCAGGGCCAGCAGCAGGGCCGGATGAACTTTGGGCACGACGGACGAGGGTAACGTCGCCTTCGCGGGTTTTGAACCTATTTTTCGCCCAGTGCGATCTCTTCGCACCGCGTCACGCAGCGCTTCACCGAGGCCCGGTCCAGCCCGAGCAGAGCCGTCAGCCACAGCCCGTTCTGCAGCACGTCGATGTCGGCGGCCCGCCGCGCGCACTCCGCCCGGCCGAGCTCAGGCCGGGCGTCACGGATGAGCACGGCCAGGCGGTCCCGATAGGTCTTCTGCGCCGCGGTGTTGATCTGCTCGTACTCCGGGTGGGCCTGGGCCAGAGACCACAGCTGCAGGCGGAGCGAAAGGTGTTCCGTAGTCAGGTATCGTGGCGCAGCCACCCGCCGCAACGCCGCCCGCAGCCGCTCGACCGGGGTGAGCTCGGCCTCGCCGTCGAGCAGCGTCAGATCCTGCTCGCCGATCCGGTTCAACGCCGCCGCAATCAGACCGGTCTTGTCGGCGTAGTGATAGTTCACCAGCCCCAGACCAACCCCCGCCTCCCGGGCCACCGCACGAATACTCACCCCAGAGATGCCCTGCTGGCCCAGCAGCCGCAGCACCGCCTCAAGAATGAGCTCCTGCTTGTCGGTGGTCGTACTCACGGCGGCCTGCATGCCAGCAGGCTACGGCGTCGGGAGAGCAACTCCGTGGGGCAGCTACATGGCCACACCACAGGCACGCAGCACCTCGGCCAGGTTCCCCTCCGACGGGTGGACGACATGCACGTCGTCGACGGTCACCACGAAAACCGTGTTGGCCGCGCCGTGGGGAGTCAGAACCCAGACGTTGTCACCGGCCCGGGTGGCCTTCAGTGCGTCGACATCGAAGGTGGCCTGGTAACCGTTCGCCTTGGCCCATTCGTTCGCCAGCAGAAAAGCTTCGTCCTGATCCATCACGTTCTCCATTGTGTCTCCCCTGGTCGGCGGTAAAGGGAACCGATTGCCGTAATCCGGGTCCCGTAGACCGGCGGCCAGCCGGCATAGGTACCCCATTGCGCATCGGCCCAGCGCAGGCCCTGGTCGGTCACCTCGGCGTTGAACCAGTGCGCGCCCTGATCAATGCGCTGGTCCCCGACCTTGAGATCCTCCCAGCGCACCCAGACAAGTGCCACAGTGCCGGCCGGCTGCTGCTTCACCTGGTCAGCAACATGCTGGTAGGCCTCGTCCTGAAAGTTGTCCAGTTCCTCGGGATCGCTCTGCGAAATGTGGTTGGCAACGGGAACCCCGGTCCACTCCCACATCTCGGACGGGGACTCCCCCAGTCGGGAATCCCCGCTGGCCGCCGCGACCCGATCGGACTGGACGGTGGTGGCGAAGGCACGCGAGCAGTCGCCACAGTTGGTCCTGAACTCAGGCCCTTGATTCAACCGGGGATTGACAGCACCGATCCACTCAGCGCTGTTCTCACGACCGCACTCCTCCACCTTGCGTTCCAGAGCGCGCATGTCGCCGAGATTGAAGATGTAGCGCTCGGGCTCGAGGTAAGCGCGGTCGATCCCTACGAACGGATACGGTTCACCACGGGTGACAACAGAACTGGCCGGCTGCCGGCCGTCTGAGGCTTTTCCGGAACCGTCTGCTCTTCAATACCTGGCGCCGTCAAGGACTTTGACAGCATTCTCCAACGAGGTGACCAAGGCAGCGGTGTCGGCCGAGACCGTCTCCAGGGCGTTCTTGACCCGAACCACCACCTCAGCCAGGCCATCGGCTCCCACCTCAGCCAGAGCGTCTGACGTTGTTTCTACGGAATCAATCACTGAGACGAGCTGGGCAACAGCAACTTCGTATTGACCCTTGACACCATTGATGTTTTCGACGAGTCCGTCGATAGCTGTCATTGTTCAGCCTTCCGCCGCATCCGGCCAAAGCTTAGTAGCGGCACGGCGCAACCACCACCAGTAAGCTGATGAGAAGCCCGACTCTGGGTTCGTCAGCGTTTCTTTGCTAACCGAACGCTTCGCCCGGAGCATGGTCCAGGAGTTCGTCGCCGTGTTCGTCGATCCAGGCGCCCAGGGCCTGCAGCGGGCCGTCGAGCAGGCTCTGGCCCAGGGGTGTGAGCTGGTAGTCGATCCGCAGGCCGGGGCCTTCGAGGCGGGTGAGCAGGCCGTTGCCGGTGAGGCGGTGCAGGGTCTGGGTGAGCATCTTGTCGCTGATTCCGCCGATCTGGGCGCGCAGTTCGCGGCGGCGCAGCGGGCCGTCGCGCAGGGCCGCCACCACCACGACGTCCCAGGTGTGGGCGAAGAGTTCGGTGGCGGCGCGCAGGCGGCAGTCGGCTACGAAGTCGTCGCAGTGCTCCTGGCTCATCGGGCCATGGTGGCATCTGGGCGCGCACCGATCGGTGCGTATCGGCTGCCTAGCGTTCCGGACATGAGAATCGGGATTCTGGGTACGGGGACGTTGGCCGCGGCTTTGGCGGCGGTCTGGGTGCGGGCCGGGCACGATGTGACCGTGGGTGGTCGTGATCGGGCCAAGGCCGACGCATTGGCCGCCTCGCTGGGGGCACGGGCCACGAGTCTGGAGCAGGCGGTCGCCGGCCAGGAGGTGGTGCTGCTGGCCGTGACCTGGGATGCGGTGAAGGACGTACTCGCCGCGGTGCAGTGCGATCTGGACGGCAAGGTGCTGATCGACCCGACGAATCCGGTCGCGCACGGTGAAGGGGTGGTGCTGGTGGAACCTGGGCGCTCGGCGGCGCAGGAGATCGCCGAACTGGCTCCGGGCGCGCAGGTGGTGAAGGCTTTCACGCTGTTCCCGGCTTCGGAATGGGGCACCGGCAGCCAGGTCACGGTGGCCTTGTGCGGCGACAGTGCACCAGCAACGGACGTTGTGGGCGCCTTGATCGCAGACGCGGGCGGGGTGCCTGCGCACCTGGGTCCGCTGAGCCGGGCGCGGCAACTGGAAGAGGTTGCGGGGTTTGTGATCGGCCTGGCGTTCAGCGGTCTTGATCCACGCAACGCAGTTCCGCACGTTCCGGCCCGTCCTTGACCGGCGTGCTGCGGCGGCGCTCCAGGATCATGCCCAGCGCACTGGCCAGAACCATGACGGCACCAGCGGCCAGCAGCGTGCGCGGTCCGAGGCCCATGGCCACGCCCGCCGCCGCAGCACCACCGGCCGAAGAGCCCACCTTCAAAGCGCCCATCGTCACGAACACCTGGGCGCGGGCCTCGGGTGGCGAGTAGCGGGACCGGGCGGCCAGGGTAGCGATGAAGTACGGGGCGTTGGCCGCGCCCAGCAGCAGGAAGGCGATCACGGCGAGCGGGTACCCCGGTGCCCCGGCGCACAGGGCGAAGGCCGCCCCGACCAGCGAAACCGTTATGACGACGGTGTTTTCTGGTTCGCCCGGCAACGGCCAGGCGATCAGCACCAGCGAACCGAGCAGGTAGCCCAGACCGAACACTGCGGTGAGCAGGCCCGCGGTACCGGCGGAGACCTGCAGATCGTCGGCCAGGGCAACCGCGATCACCGCCACCGCCCCGCTGGGAAAGGCGGTGACCAGCATGGCTGCCATCACCCGGCGCAGCGGACCGGGCGCGGTGAACAGGCTCAACGCGTTACGCAGGGGCAGCACCTGATCGGCCGGAACCGCGCTCCCAGCGGGTGGCAGGCTACGGATCAGCACGGCCGCGATCAGCGTGGTGAAGGCCAGGACCAGCAACGACGCGCGCGGTCCGGTGAACGTGGCCAGCAACGCCACCAGCGCTGCCCCGGCCGTACCGCCCAGCCCGTAGCTCAGCGAGTCCAGGCCCTGGGCCCGGCGCTGGGCCTGCTCATCCGGTGCCGCCAGTTCGCTCAGCCGGCTGCTCAGCCCACCGGTCAGCAGTGGCCCGCCCGCGCCCGCGATCACCACCAGCGCGAACACCAGCGTCAGTGGTGCGTGCCCCAACGCGAGCGCGGCCCCGGCGATCAGCAGCCCATACCCGGCGCAGACCGCCGCGATCAGCTGCCGACCGTCCCGGGAGCGGTCCAGCCACCGCCCGACCAGTGGCCCGAGCAGGTGCGGCAGCATCAGGCAGGTCACCAGCAACGCCCCCACCAGTTCCCGCCGCTCCAGGCCCGCGGCGGTGGCCGCCAGCAGGACGAATCCCACTGGGGCACCAGCATCTGCGCTGCGCGCGAGGGTGGCTGCGACCAGGTAACGCACCAGCGTCATCCGCATCGCACAGTTCTACCGCCTGGACGGCAGAAGCCGCAGAAACGCTCAGCGCGTGCGGTAATACGCGTAGATCAGCCCGCTGGCGAAAGCGCGCTGTTCCACCAGTTCCAGGTCCAGCCGCACACCCTCCGGGAAGAAACGCTTGCCCCCGCCGACCACACTGGTCGTGGTGAACAGCACGTACTCGTCCACCAGTCCTGCCCGGATCGCCTGCGCCGCCAAGGTAGGGCCGTCAATCGTCAGATCGTGCTCCGACTCGTCCTTCAGCCGGCGTACCGCCTCGGCGTCAAAGGTCCGCTCGAGCCTCGTTCGAGCGCTGGACACCGACTCCAGTGTGCTCGAGTAGACGACCTTCTGCGCAGCCTGCCAGTCCCGGGCGAACTCCACCACGAACGGCGGCGCCTCGGGCGCTTGGTCCGCCGTCTCCCAGAAGACCATCGTTTCGTACATCCGCCGCCCGTACAGGTAGGTGCCCACCAAACGGAACCGGTCCCCGATGAAGGTGTGCACCTCCTCGTCCTCGGCGCCGTGCCCGAGGTCGCCCTCGGCCGCCTCGGCGTAACCGTCGAGCGAGGTGATCATCGAGTAAATCAGCTTGGCCATGCAGTACTGACTTCCGCCGGGTCAGGAACTCATCGTGACCGACCCGGCCGACGAAAACGCCGCCGCGAGAGATCAACTCGCGGCGGCGTCCGTCATCAGGCAGTTCAGTCAGGCAGTTCAGTCAGGCACTTCGATCAGGCGGTTCAGCGACCGGACAGGCCCGCCTCGATCGCCTCGATGATGCGCGGGCGCATCTCCTGAGCGCTGACGATCGCGTCGACCGAGCCGACCTCGACCGCCCGGCGGATGCTGTGCACCTGGTCGAACTCCGCAGCCACCTCGGCGAGCTTCTCGGCCCGGACCGAGGCCTGCACCTCGACCAGGCGGCCGTTCACCGCCGCCCGGTCCGGAGCACTCGCGGCCAGGAGCTCGGCCTGCAGTTCGCTGACCCGCGGGTCGTTCGTCGTCCGCTTGTTGACCTCGCTGGTGAACACCACCGCGGCGGCGGGCGCACCACCCAGCACCGAGGCGAACGAGCCCTCCAGCGCCAGGACGGTCATGTTCGGGTTCAGCCGCTTGGAGAAGACCACGAACGCCCCACCGTGGTACCGCGAGATCACCGTGAAGATGATCGGGCCCTCGAAGTTGACGATGGCGCGGCCGATCTCGGCGCCGTACTCCAGCTGCAGCCGGCGCATCGACTCGGGCGAGCCGTCGAAACCGGACAGGTTGGCCAGCACCACCAGCGGGCGGTTGCCCGAGGCGGCGTTGATCGCCCGCGCGGTCTTCTTCGACGACTGCGGGAAAAGCGTTCCCGCGGTGTAGGTGTCCGGGCCGTCGGTGGGCGGGAAACCGCGCCGGGCGACCGAGCGGGACTCGATCCCGAGCAGGCAGACCGGGCGGCCGCCGATGTGCGCGTCCTGCACCACCGAGGTGTCGGCGTCGGCCATGCCCGCCCAGCGCTCCAGCACCGGGTGGTCCTGGTCGGACAGCGCGCGCATCACCGTGCGGATGTCGAACGGCTTCTTGCGGTCGGGGTTGTGCTGCGCCGAGAAGATCTCGCCGACCGTGGCGAACTCCTCGCCCGAAGGGTGCGGGAAGGAACGGATGTCGCGGTCGGCCGGGTCGGTGGTGGGCACTGCGCGCGGGCCGGACTCGCCCGGGGCGATGTAGGCGTGGTCGTAGTGCGCCATCAGGATGTTGCGGGCGCCGCCCAGGTCGGGCGCCCAGTACTGGGCCTGACCGTTGGGGCCCATCACCCGGTCGTAACCGCCGATGCCGAAGTTGTCCTCGGCCGAGACCCCGCCGGAGAAGTCCAGCGCCTGCTTGCCGGTGAGCACCATGGCCGAGTCCGGGGTCATCACCAGGATGCCCTTGGTGTGCATCAGCATGGTGGCCTCGGCGTTCCAGTACGGCTGGGCACCCACGTTGATCCCGGCCACCACGATGTTGATCTCGCCGCCGGCCTGGGTGAACTGGACGATCCGCTTCAGCGCGGCGGCCACCCAGTCCAGGTTCTCGCTGCCGGAGGTCATCGAGATCTTGGCGCCGGCCGAGAGCGAGTACCACTCCAGCGGCACCTGCATCTGCTCGGCCAGGTCGATCGCCGCGATCACCCGGGCGCACTCGGGCTCGGACAGCGAGCCCAGGGCCTTGGTCGGGTCACCGAGCAGCAGCACCCGGGTGACACCCTGCGGGTGCCGCTCGGTCGGCGTGGTGACCACCCCGGCCACGATCCCGGCGGTGTTGCCGCCCGGGTCCCGGTCGACCGGGACCAGCTTGCCGTCGGCCAGGTCGTGCTCGGTGAAGGCGCCGAGCATGCCGGTGAGTTCGTACGGGTACACGTTGCCGCGGGCGGCGGCCCGCAGCACCTTCTGCCGGTAGTCGTCCAGCGGCTGCACCGGCTCGGTGGAGGGCTCGCCGACCTCCAGCTCGGCCCCGCGGCCACCGGGCGCCGGGATGATCCGCACCTCGATGTCGGCCAGCTCGCCGGCCTCGTTGCGGCGCCGGGCGATGAACCGGACCTCTTCCAGCCCGGCCCCGACCACGGCCGGCAGCACCCGCTTGACCAGCATGCCGAGTTCCGGGTCGGTCAGGTCGGTGACCGGCCAGACGTACATCATGATCCGGTTGGTGGCCAGCCGCCGGTTCTGCGGGGCCCGGGTCTGCGCGGCCCGGATCGCGTCGACCGCGTTGATGATCGCGGCCTCGACGTTGGGCAGGGCGATCAGTTTGCCGTCGGCCTCGCGCTGCGGGGTCAGGTCGCGCACCTGGCCCATCACGAAGAGCCGCTCGTCGGCCGGGTTGCTGTGCGCGACCGCCTTGTAGAGGTAGATCTCCTCGTCGGCCGAGGGCAGCCGGGTGAGGTGGAACTCGCGCAGCCGCTGCAGCTGCAGACGCTGGGCGATCTGCGGGTGCAGGCCGCGGATCAGGCGGTCCTCCACCAGCCCCTCGGCCGAGGGCCGGAAGGTGAAGTGGTGGTGCATCACGGCCCCGGCGCGACCGGCGATGGTCACCGTGATCCGCCGCACCGCAGCCGGAACTTCCTGCGCGGTGAGGATTTCGGCCAGGCGCGCGGCGATGGCGTCGGTCTCGGGCAGTTCGTCCCAGGCCACGTACAGGTCGGCGACCAGGCCGCGCTCGGCCTCGTCGGCGGCCAGGCCGAACACGCCGCTCAGCGCGTCCGGCAGGGTTTCCAGGTCGGCCACCGTGGTGACGACCGTGGAACGACGCTCCGGACCGGTGTGCTCCGCCGTGACGAAGCGGCGCCCACCGACGTCCTTCGTTACAACTGCGCCGACCAGACCACGGTTGCCGTAGTAGCGGCGGGTGAGCACTTCCAGCAGCGCACTGTGGTCGACACCGTCCCGGCCGATGCGTCGGCCGATCAGCCGGACCAGCGGCTCGGGCCCGGCCACCATGGCCTGGATCCGCTCGGGCCGGTCGGGGGCGTCGGGCATCCGGTCGAGGTAGCGCAGGTCCTCGCTGACGGCGGCGTAGACGGTGGCGCGGTTACGGCGGAACAGGGGCTGGGTGAACCAGCGGAACACCACGCCCCGGGCCAGGTCCGACACCGCGGGGTAGCGCACCTGGGTGGCCTCGACCAGGTGGCGCAGCGCCGTACCGGCCCGCTCCCCCAGCTCCTTGTCCGGCGCCGACCCGGCCAGCCACTCCCGCAGCAGACCGGAGATCACCGTGGCCGACGACGAAAGCCGTTGCTGGGCCAGGAAGATACGGAAGACCGCGGCCTCCAGCTCGGGGGTGCGCTCCAGGTCGGTGACGTCGTAGTAGCCGAGCACCTGGGTCAGCCGGGCCTGGAAGACCGGGCTCACCCCGGCCCGCTCCACGTCCAGGCTCTGCAGGTAGCTGTGCAGGTACTCGCGCGGGCTGTGGACCAGGCTGCTGGCCTGCACCTCGACCCCGGTCTGGGGCCGGTTGCGGCTCAGCTCGGACAGGTCGGCGAACACGGTGAGCAGTTCGATCTCGGCCGGCAGCGGGCGGTCGGCGATCTCGGCGCGGGCGGCCAGGTACTCCTTGAGCACCGCCGGGCCGTCGGCCGGGGTGACGTCGAAGCCCAGCAGCAGACTGCGCAGATCGCGCAGCGCGCGATCGGCCCGCTCCTGCGCCGAATGGCCGGAAAGCTCGGCGGGCAGGTCGATCTCAGCCACCGCGGGCTCGGCCTGAGCCTCTTCGGCGGAGTCGGACAGCGGCTCCAGGCGCATCAGCGCGGCACCGGTCTCGACCTGGCTGCCCACCGACACCGGCAGCTCGCGCACCCGGGCCCGGAACGGCGCCCGGAGCACCGTCTCCATCTTCATGCTCTCGAGCACCAGAATCGGTGCGCCGGAGTCGATCTCGTCGCCGACCGCGACCGGCGTGGCCACCACCAGGGCCGGCGCGGGCGAGCGCACCACGCCACCCTCGTCCAGGCTGATCCGGTGCGCCACCCCGTCCACCTCGACCAGGTGGATCGGGCCGTGGGTGGCGGTGACCAGGCGGAAACGCTCGCCGTTGACCACGATCCGGCTGCTGTGGGCGTCGAAACGCTCGATGCTGACCTCGGCCGGGTGCACGTCGCCGCCGCCCGAGATCCCAACCTGGAAACGGGTGGCCCCGGTACGCGCCACCGCCACCCGGTAACCGACGCCCCGCAGCTTCAGGTCCAGCGGGCGTCCCGAATCGTGCTGCACCTGCGGACGGCCACCGTGCGCGGTGGTCAGCAGACGCTGCCGGCTGACCGCCTCCTCGCTCTGGTAGGCCTCGATCGCCGCAGCGGCCAGGGCGACCGCGGAGTGCCGCTGGGCGACCAGCCGGCCCTCGCCCCGCACCCGGTCGATCCAGCCGGTGTCGGCGCTGGCGTCGATCACCTCGGGCTGGTCGAGCAGGTCGATCACGAAACTCTTGTTGGTCGAGCCACCCTCGATGATCACCACCGTCTCGGCCATCGCCCGGCGCAGGCGGGCCAGGGCCTGCTCGCGGTCGCGGCCGTGGGCGATGATCTTGGCGATCATCGAGTCGAAGTCGGCCGGGATGGTGTCGCCCTCGCTGACCCCGGTGTCCACCCGGATGCCGGGGCCGGCCGGCAGCAGCAGGCGGGCGATCCGGCCGGGCGCCGGGGCGAAGTCCCGGTCGGGGTCCTCGGCGTTCAGCCGGGCCTCCACCGCGTGGCCGATCTCGGCCGGCGCGGAACCCTCCAGCCGGCCGCCCTCGGCCACCTGCAGCTGCAGGCGCACCAGGTCGGTGCCGGTGGTGATCTCGGTGATCGGGTGCTCGACCTGCAGCCGGGTGTTGACCTCGAGGAAGGCGAAGAGCTTCTCGGCCGGCTGGTACAGGAACTCGACCGTGCAGGCGCCGCGGTAGCCAACCTTGACAGCCAGGCGCTCCGCCGAGGCCTTGAGTTCAAGGGTCTGTTCCGCCGAGAGCACGGCCGAGGCCGACTCCTCGATCACCTTCTGGTTGCGCCGCTGCACCGAGCAGTCCCGTACCCCCAGGGCCCAGGCCGTGCCCTGACCGTCGGCGATCACCTGGACCTCGACGTGCCGGGCGCCGGTGACCAGGCTCTCCAGGAACAGCACGCCCGAGCCGAACGCCCGCAGCGCCTCGTCGCTGGTGCGCTGGTAGGCCTCGGTCAGTTCGGCGCCGTTGGCGACCTTACGGATACCGCGCCCGCCACCACCAGCGGTCGCCTTCAGCATCAGGGGGTAGCCCAGCCGCTCTCCGGTGGCCAGCGCGTGCTCCAGCGACTCCAGCGCGCCGCCGCTCCAGGGGGCGACCGGGACGCCGACCTCCTCGGCGATCAGCTTGGCGCCGATCTTGTCGCCGAGCCGCCGCATCGCCTCGGCGCTCGGGCCGACAAAGGTGATGCCGATCTTCTCGCACAGCTCGGCGAACGCCGGGTCCTCGGCCACGAAGCCCCAGCCGACCCAGGCCGCGTCGGCCCCGGTCTCGGTCAGGGCCTGCTCCAGCAGGGCCAGGTTCAGGTACGGGCGGGCCGAGGCCGGGCCGAGGTTGTACGCGATGTCGGCCTCGCGCACGAACGTCGCGTTGCGGTCGGCGTCGGTGTACAGCGCGACCGTCTCGATCCGCGCCCCGCTCTCGGCGGCCAGATCGCGGACGGCGTGGATGAGCCGCATCGCGGCCTCTCCACGGTTGACGATGGCGACACGACTGAACACCGGTGAAGTCCTCCCAGACACCTCATGAGCAAGGACGATCTCGACAGTCAGATCGTCCAGCGTCTTACTCTTACCGGGATGGAGGCCGCGCGCCATGTGCGCGAGGGGGTGGACACCGGGCTCGCCTTTGTAGCCTTCCTACAAAATCACTCACGGTAGAGACGGTGTAGCCGGACCGCGGTGATGCCTTCGGCCAAGGACGGGGCGATCAGCACGTCCGGCTCGGGCCGCGGGGCGAACGGCCGGCGTCGGTAGCCCAGTTGCTGCACAGCGTGATCGGCCTCGGCCTGGTCGGTGGTGTACAGATGGTCCTGCCGTTCCGGATGCCACAGCCGCAGCAGGCGGACGCTGTCCGGAGTCCGGCCGCCCGGGAGCACCCACAGCGAGTCAAAGCGTAGTTCGTCCCGGTAGCCCAGCCGCTGGATCGAGCGCCGCACCTCGACCGGGTCGGTGGTGTACAGGTGGTCCTGGGCCTGCGGGTGGTACAGCCGGTGCAGGGGTACGGCGTGCACCCCGGCATGAAGCAACGGACGCGGGAACACGTAGATCGGTGATGTCGCCTCGGTCTCGTCCCGGTAACCACGGACGATCGCGGTGCGTTTCTCGGCGAGGTTCGTGGTGTAGAGGTGGTCGGCTCCCGTCGAGGACAGACCACCTCTCGCCGAGGGTAGTCCGAGCAGGCTTCGGCGGGCCAGGCTCACAGCGGCTGCCAGACGTCGCTGAACTGGTACGGCGCGGCCGCCTCGGTGACCTTGGCGGTGAACACGTACGGCGCCGGATGCTCGACCTGCAGTTCGTACCCGTGCCGCATCGCCTGCTCGGCCACCGGCCGGCTGATCGTGCGCAGCTGCAGCCCCCGGCGTTCGTTCCACAACCGCATGAGCTGGACCGAGCGGGCCGGGGCCTCGGTCGGGTCGGTCACCGGGATCACCCAGACCGGTTGCTCCTCCTCGTACCCGCTGTTCTCCAGGGCGTAGGCGGCCTCACCCGCGTGAGCGGTGTAGAACCGGCGGCCGGCCCGGTACAGCCGGTGCAGACGGATCGCGCGGTGGCCCTCGTAGTACGTGGATTCCTTGAACACCCAGGTACGGACGGGGGCGGGCCACCTGCGCTGCGGAGGTGGGGCGGCGAGGGCACCGGTACCGCTGGTGGTGACCAGGCCGGAGGCGGCGGCGGTGACCGTGCCCAGACGTAACGCGGTCCGCCGGGTGGGCGTGGATTTGATCATGGCCTTCTCGGTGCTGGATGCATGGGGAAGCTCCGCCGGGCCCGAAGATCATTGCCCAGCAGCTGCTTCCGTCACCATCCCACCTACCCACCGGTCAGTCAGCCACCACGCCGCCCCTTTCACAACCGCATCTGCTGCACCTGGGCGGAGAGGCCGCCGTCGAGCACCCAGAGCTGGCCGGAGGCGTAGCGGGCCTCGTCGGAGGCCAGCCAGGTCACCAGATTGGCAACATCGTCCGGAGTGCCGTAGCGGCGCAGCGGATGGGCGTTGCGCGCAGCTTCTTCCGCCTGCTCCCGGCTCCAGCCTTTACGCCCCACGCTGTCGAAGAAGCTCTGCAGCATCGGGGTGTCGATGAACCCGGGGCAGACCGCGTTGACCCTGATCCCCTCCGGACCGTGGTCGACCGCCATCGCCCGGGTCAGCGCGTGCACCGCCCCCTTGGTGGCGCAGTAGGCGGCCAGCCGCGGATCGGCGATGAACCCGTCGTAGGAGCCGAAATTGATCACCGAGGCCCCGGTTCCGGCCGCGACCGCCCGGCGCAGGGCCGGCAGGGCGTACTTGGACATCAGGAACGTGCCGGTTACATTCACCGCGAACGAGTGGTTCCACTCCTGAAGCGACGTCTCCTCGATCGTCTTCTCCAGTTCGATCCCGGCCGCATTGACCAGGATGTCAAGAGCGTCCAACTGCTGCGTCACCGCACGCACCTCGTCCTCCGCGGTGACGTCCAAACGCAGTGTCCCCGAAACCAGATCGGCCGCCAGCACGGTGGCCCCTTCCCGCTCCAGCCGGGCCACCACCGCCCGGCCGATGCCCCCGCCCGCCCCCGTCACCAACGCGGTCCTACCCTCGAGCAGCATCCCGGCAGCCTCCGCAGCATCGGCGTAACCTGAACGTTCGTCCAGACATCTTGAACGATCGTTCAGGGCAGCCTACCTTCGGGGAATGACTTCCGTCACGGTCCAGGACGTCACCGACATCGCCTCGGGCTTCCACCCCGACGCCGCCCGGTCCATGTCTCTGCGCTCGGCCGCCTACACCGGGGCGCAGTGGCTGCAGGCCGACCTGACCGGCATCTTCGCCCACACCTGGCAGCTGGTCTGCCATGTCGAGAAGCTCCGAGCACCAGGCAGTTACGTGGCCGCCCAGGTGGCCGACCGACCGGTGGCCGTGGTTCGCGACCGCGAGGGTGGACTGCGGGCCTTCTACAACGTCTGCAAGCACCGGGCTCACGAGCTGCTGTTCGGATCGGGCACCACCAACAGCATCATCTGCCCGTACCACGCCTGGAACTACGACCTCACCGGGCAGCTCCGGGCGGCGCGGCGGGCCGACCGGATGGCCACCTTCGACAAGTCGCAGATCTGCCTGGACCAGGTCCAGGTCGAGGAGTTCGGCGGGTTCGTCTACGTGAATCTGGACGGCTCCGCCCCGGCGCTGGCCGAGCAGGCCGGGGATCTGCTCGAGGAGATCCGTTACTGGGCACCCGATGTGGAGCAGCTGACCCTGGCCAAGCGGCTGCACTACGACGTGCGGACCAACTGGAAGAACGTCATCGACAACTTCCTGGAGTGCTACCACTGCCACATCGCCCACCGCGAGTTCGTCGATCTGGTCGACATGGGCACCTACGACGTGAAGACCCACGGCATCTGGTCCAGCCACTTCGCCGAGGCGGGCAAGTCGGCCAACTCGGCGTACGACGTCTCCGGCGCCACCGTCACCCAGCACGCCGTCTGGTGGCTGTGGCCCAACACCTGCCTGCTGCGTTACCCGGGCCGGGGCAACTTCATGGTCTTCCAGGTGATCCCGGCCGGCCCCGACCGTACGCTCGAGACCTGGGACTTCTACCTGGAGACGACCGACCTGGAACCGGCCGAGGTGGAGTCGGTGAAGTACATCGACGAGGTGCTCCAGGTGCAGGACATCACCCTGGTGGAGAGCGTGCAGCGGGGCATGGGCACCCCGGCGTTCGACCAGGGCCGGATCGTCTACGACCCGGAGGGCACCGGGCTGTCCGAGCACGGTGTGCACCACTTCCACGGCCTGGTGCTGAACGCCTACCGCTCACTGGTGGGACTGCCCGAGGTGCACTACCCCGCCGCCCCGCGCCCCGCGTCCTCTGCTGTGGAGGCCTGAATGCCCCGGCCCGTCATCATCACCTGCGCGCCCACCGGTGGTATTCACACCCCGAGCATGTCGCCGTACCTGCCCCTCACGCCTTCGGACATCGCCCAGGCGTCCATCGAAGCCGCTGAGGCGGGCGCGGCGATCATCCACCTGCATGCCCGCAATCCCGAGACCGGGCAACCCGATCCCCGCCCCGAGTTGTTCCAGGAGTTCATGCCCCGGATCGCCCAGGCCTGCGATGCGGTGCTCAACGTCTCCACCGGTGGCGGGCTGGGCATGACCCGCGAAGAACGGCTCCGGGCGGCGGTGGCCACCTCACCGGAAATGGCCTCGCTGAATGTCGGTTCGCTGAACTTCGGCATCTTCGGCATGCTGGGCAGGCGCACGGACTGGAAGCACGAGTGGGAGCCCGCGTTCCTGGAGATGACCCGCGACTTCGTCTTCAAGAACACCTTCGCCGACCTGGAGTACGTGGTGAAGGAACTCGGGCACGGCCACGGCACCCGGTTCGAGTTCGAGTGCTACGACCTCGGGCACCTGTACAACCTGGCCTGGCTGATCGACCAGAACTGGCTTCAGCCACCGTTCTTCGTGCAGCTGGTGTTCGGGGTGCTCGGCGGCATGGGCGCGGACCTGGACAATCTGCTGCACCTGCACTCGGTCGCGCAGAGGCTGTTCGGCGGCAGCTACGAGTTCTCGGTGCTGGCCGCGGGCCGGCACCAGATGAACTTCGCCACCCAGGCAGCCCTGCTCGGCGGAAATCTGCGAGTCGGGCTGGAGGACAGCCTGTATCTGGGTCCGGGTGAACTCAGCCCGTCGAACGCCCATCAGGTGGCCAAGATTCGCGGCGTGATCGAAGCCCTGGGCTATCAGGTCGCCACGCCGGCCCAGGCTCGCGAGCGGCTGGGGTTGAAGGGAGCCGAAAATGTCACCTTCTGAACGGGTCACCGCACTTGGGGCCGGCCTGATCGGGCGCAGCTGGACCGCCCTGTTCCTGGCGGCGGGCAAGACCGTCACCGTCTACGACCCGGACATCGACGCCCAGGCCCGGGTTCATCAGACTCTGGCCGAAGCCTGGCCGGTACTGACCTCGCTCGGGCTCGCGAACGGCGCCATACCCGTCTCCAAGCTGCACTTCACCGATGATCCGATCGAGGCGGTACGACGAGCGGATTTCGTCCAGGAGAGCATCCCCGAACGGCTTGACCTGAAGCACCAGCTTTACGCCGCTGTCGAAACTTCCATTCCGGAAGGCACAATCGTCGCAACATCCGCTTCTGGCCTCACTCTGACCGAACTGCAGGCGGGCTGGAAGGATCCCGATCCCCTGGTCCTCGGCCACCCGTTCAACCCGCCTCACCTGATCCCGCTCGTCGAGGTCATGGGCAATCTCCGCACCGCCCCCGACGCTGTGGCCCGCGCCCGGGCGTTCTACGAATCGGTCGGCAAGGTCACCATCGAAGTGCGCCGCGAGGTTCCTGGTCACGTAGCCAACCGCCTTCAGGCTGCGCTCTGGCGTGAGGCAATTCATCTGGTGAACGAAGGGGTGGCAACGGTTTCCGACATCGACAAGGCGGTCTCGGCCGGGCCGGGGGTGCGCTGGGCAGCGATGGGCCCGACCACCTTGTTCCATCTCGGCGGGGACGACGGCGGCCTGGCCGACTTCTGCGAGCGCTACGCGGAGAGCTTCAACCGCTGGTGGGACGATCTGGGCACGCCGCATCTGGACGGCCCCACGGTAGAGCGTTTGGTACAGGGAATTGAGGACGCTGCACTGGGCGACATTCGTGAGCTCGCCAAGCGACGGGACGAGTTGGTCGAGAAGGTAGTGCGCGCTACTGCCGTTCAGAAGTCAGGCTGAGGCTCAGGTCCCAGAGTCGTTGTTGTACCTCGGGATCGTAGGCGCTGTCGTGGGCCCGGGCCGGACGGGTGCGGTCGAAGAACTGGCCGGTGACGCCGTCCAGGTCGGGGCTGTTGATCAGGCGCAGGGTGGCTTCGAGGCCGGTCTCCAGGGTGTCCACGGCCGGGCGGCGGGCCAGCACCATCTTGGTCGGCATGTAGGTGGCCGGGTGCAGGCTGTTCACGGTGATCCGGGCCGGGTCGAGTTCCTGCGCGAGCTTCTGGCCGTAGGTGACCATGGCGAGCTTGGACTGGCCGTAGGCCCGCAGCCCGGAGTAGTCGTGCTCGATCTGGGGGTCGGCGAAATCGATCGGGGCCTGGCCCAAGGACGACACGTGCACGATCCGGGCCGGGGCGCCGGTGTCCAGCCTGGGCAGGAGGCGTTGCGTCAGGGCGAACGCCGCCAGGTAGTTGACCGCAAACCGCAGCTCGTACCCGTCCTTGCTCAGTCTCCGGTCGTCGCCGTCCGGAGCGCCGCTACCGATGCCCGCGTTGTTCACCAGCACCGAGAGGTGATCGGTGAGCCCGGTCACCTCCTCGGCCATCCGGTGCACCTGGGCCAGGTCGGCGAAGTCGGCCTGAACCTTGTGCGCCGCCTCCAGCTTCTCGAGCCGGGCCGGATCCCGGCCGTGCAGGATCAGCGTGATGTCTGGCTGCGGGGCCAGGGCCTCGGCCAGCGCGCGGCCCAGCCCGTCGGTGGCTCCGGTGATCAGGACGACCCGGTTCGGCATGCGCTCATCCTTTCATCCGGCTCGTGGTGACGCTGTGCAGTCCTGCCTGCCCGTTTCTGTGCATGTTCTGCCTGGTCGGATGGGGAGGGGGTCACTCCAACGGGCGAGTTCGGGCTACCGGCGATACGTTCCGTAGCAATGGTGCGGTCCACTCCCGGATCCGGCCAGAACGGGAAAGGCGTACCGGTGAGAGTTGCCCTGCTGGCCCACCTGCACCATCCGATTGCCGAGCCGTTCGCGGGCGGGATGGAGATGCACACCTCGCTGGTGGCCGACGAGCTGGTCCGGCGCGGTCACGACGTGGTGCTGTTCGCCCGCGAGGGCAGCCGCACCCTGGCCAAGCTCCAGCCGGTGCTCGGCGACGACTTCGTCTACGGCGCCCGGCGGCACTGCGACTCGCGCGACGCCACGCTGGACGAGGCGATGCGGCGGGCGCTGGCCGGGATCCAGGCTGGTGGCTTCGACGTCGTGTTCAACAACAGCCTCAACCCGCTGCCGTACACCGAGCTCGAGCACCGGCCCATGCTCACCGTGCTGCACACCCCGCCCACGCTGGAGAAGGTCAACGCGGTGATCGAGTCGCCGGACTGGCGGCCCGGCCCGCAGCATGCCTTCGTCGCTGTCTCGCAGTTCAACGCCCGTGCCTGGCGCAGCCGTCTGCCCGAGGTCAGCACCGTTCCCAACGGGATCCGGCTGGAGCACTGGCGCCGGGCCGGTAAGCCCACCGACGACCTGGCCGTCTGGTCGGCCCGGATCACCCCGGAGAAGGGCCTGCACCTGGCCATCGACGCGGCGCGCCTGGCCGGGATGCGGGTCGAGTTCGCCGGTGTGGTGGGCGATCCGACGTACTACGAGGACGAGATCAAGCCCCGTCTGGGCCCGGACGTGCTCTACCGAGGCCACCTGAACCACCAGGATCTGGCCGCCCTGTTCGCCCGGGCCTCGGTGTTCCTGGCCACGCCGTTGTGGGACGAGCCGTTCGGGCTGTCCGCGGTCGAGGCGATGGCCTGCGGTACGCCGGTGGCCGCGCTGCCGAACGGCGCCTGCAGCGAGGTGGTGCTGCCCAAGGGTGGGGTTGTCGCCGCCAGCAGCTCGGAGATCGCGCTGGCCTGGGCGATCGAGCGGGCCCGGTGGCTGGACCGCGACCAGGTGCACCAGCACGCCCAGCGCTACAACGCGACCACGA
This sequence comes from Kineosporia babensis, assembly GCF_021129305.1. GTDB lineage: Bacteria > Actinomycetota > Actinomycetes > Actinomycetales > Kineosporiaceae > Kineosporia > Kineosporia babensis. The sequence goes on from NZ_JAJOMB010000028.1 coordinate 119,995, forward strand.
TGATGAACCGCTACGAGGACGCGCTGCGGCATCTGGCCGAACAGCCCACTCCGGTCCTCGAACCGATCTCTGCCTGAGCGTTTTTCATGCAGCCCATCCTCTACTACGTGCATCATCAGGGCACTGGACACTGGCGTCGGGCCCTGGCGGTGGCCGCTGAACTCGATCGCCCGGTCGTCTTTCTCTCTTCGGTGGCGCCGCCGGACGCACTTCCTCCATCGGGCACGTATGTTGCTCTGCCCCTGGATATTCCGGCCGACCCCGAGAACCACGACGCCCATGGCCATCTGCATTGGGCGCCGGTGCACCAGGCCGGTCTGCTGGCCCGCCACCGGTTCATCCTGGAAGCGGCCGAGCGCTACCAACCGGCCCTGGCCGTCGTGGACGTCTCGGTGGAGGTGACGGTTCTCCTGCGGACCAGCGGTGTTCCCGTTGTCTCGGTGCGACTTCCGGGCCAGCGTGATGACTGCGCCCATGCTCTCGGCTTCGGCCTGTCCGATCAGATCGTGACGCCGGTGCCGTCGGCGTGGGGCCTGCACGCCGGACTGCCCCGGACCCAGGCAGTCGGTCTGGTCACCCGAGCGCGGCCGGTTCCGCTTCAGGGCAACAACAATGGACGTCCGCGAGCAGTCATCATCATCGGCACCGGTGGATCACGCATAGACGCCCGCACGTGTGCCGAGATCGCCGCCGATCTCCCCGAGCACGACGTCACCGTGGCCGGTCTCAGTCCGGCGAAACTGTCGGTGCTGCCGGATAATCTGTACTTCGAAGGTCGGGTCAAAGACGCCGCGCCCTTCATCCGGAGTGCTTCCGTAGTCATCGGCAACACCGGTCTGGGAACCGTCGGCGAAGTGCTCGCGGCCGGAAAGCCCTTCGTCGCCCTGCCCGAGCCTCGGGCCTTCGGCGAGCAGGAGGTGACCGCCCGGGCGCTCGAAGAAACAGGAGCGGCGGCCGTGCTCTGGGACCTGCCACACCCAGCCGTTGGCGATGAGCCGGGCGCTGGAGCTGGGGGCCGCACCGTGACCGGTCTGTGTGCTGGAACAGGTCGACGCACCGTGGTGAACCGGCACCCCGACGGCGATGACTGCGTTAGAGATGAACTTCGCGCCGAAACAGATGGCCACGCGGCAACGGAACTGCGTACTGGCATGGACCGGCACGCCGGTACAAATGGCCACGACGGGCGGGATCAGCACGTTGGACCCGCTCGTCTCGCGGAGGCACCTCCGTACGCCAGCGCTGCGCAGTTCGCGGGCGAGGCAGTGGATTCGGCACCTGCCAGGCCCAGCACTTGGGCCGAAGCCGTGCAGCACGCCATGCTTTTGCGCAGCGACCACTACCCGGCTCGCGGTATCACCGACGGCGCAGTCCGTTTCGCCCAGATCATCGAGGCGCAGGCCAGCCTGCACTCGACGTCCCGCGGCACGCTTCTGCCCCGACCGGCCGACGAAGCTCAGCTAGCTCCCTCGCCCCGCTCCGCTGACGAGCCACAGCTGGCCCGATGAGCCTCGCCGTCGTCACTACCGTGGCCGGCCGCCGCCCCCACCTGGCCCGGCAGCTTGAGGGACTGCAGCGCCAGACCCGCCCGGCCGACCATCTGGTCATCGTGCGCATGGACCAGCAGGACGTCACCGTTCCGCCCATTGCTGCGGAACATGTTGCAGTACTCGATATTCCGCAGCAGAACGGCCAGCTCCCCCTGTCGGCCGCCCGCAATCTGGGCGCCCGGGCGACCGAGGCCGAGCAGATCGTCTTTCTTGACGTGGACTGCATTCCCGGCGCAAGCCTGGTCGAGGCCTATGCCAAAGCGCTCAGCCAGGCCGACGGGCTGGTCAGTGGCCCCCTTCGCTACCTCGAACCCGATGCCGTGCAGGACTCCTGGACCGAAGCCGACCTGTACCGCCACTCGCACCAGCACCCGGCCCGCCCCGCACCCGAACCAGGCGAGATAGTCCAGGACGACCGTCACGAACTGGCCTGGACAACTTCCTTAGGAATCAATCGCCGAGACTTTGACCGGATCAACGGGTTCGACGAGCGCTTCGTGGGCTACGGCGGCGAGGACACCGATTTCGGCATCCGGGCCCAGGCGGCCGGCCTGGGCGTGTGGTGGAGTGGCGATGCGGTCGCCTTTCACCAGCATCATGACACCCAGAGCCCGCCGACCCGGCATCTGGCCGCGATCGTCCGTAATTCCGCTCTGTTCAAACAGATTCACGGCTGGTACCCGATGCAGGGTTGGCTGGAGGAGTTCCGGCGGCGGGGTCTGATCGACTTCGACCCAGCCGCCGGGTTCCTGCGGCTCAGGCCGGATCGGTGAAGAAGGCCGTGGCCGCGCCGACCAGGTGAGCCGGGTCTTCGACGCCGCACAGTTCGCGGGTGGAGTGCATCGAGAGCACCGGGATGCCGACGTCGACGGTCCGAATTCCCAGTCGGGTGGCCGTGATCGGGCCGACCGTAGAGCCGCACGGCACCGTGTTGTTCGCTACGAAGACCTGGGTGGGCACTTCGGCGGTGGCACAGGCCCGGTGCCAGGCCGCAGCGCCTGGCGCATCGGTGGCGTAGCGCTGGTTGGCGTTGACCTTCAGCACCGGGCCGGCGTTGATCAGGGCCAGGTGGTCCGGGTCGTGCCGGTCCAGGTAGTTGGGGTGGGCGGCGTGCGTGACATCGGCCGAAAGACAACGAGATGCAGCGAACGAGCGGTAACGCTCCTCCATCCCGCCGGCCAACCGGGTGAGCACCATCTCCAGCAGCGGGCCGGCCGCACCGGTGGCCGAGTTGCTGCCGATCTCCTCGTGGTCGAAGCCGACGAAGACCGGGACCGTCTCGGTCTGGGTCTGAGCCGCGGCGATCAGCGCGGTCAGGCCGGCGTGCACCGAGGACAGGTTGTCCAGGCGGGGCGAGGCGAACAGTTCCTGATCGGCGCCGAGCCGGGCCGGCGGGGTGAGGTCGTGCACGATCAGGTCGTGCGCGGCCACGTCGGCGGCGTCGACACCGGTCTCGGCGGCCAGGAATCGGAGCAGGTCGCCGTCGGTGGTCTTGCCCAGCCCCCAGATCGGGAGCAGATGACGCTGCGGGTCGAGCTTGAGGCCCTGGTTCACCTGACGGTCGAGGTGGATGGCCAACTGCGGCACCCGCAGCAGGGGCCGGGCGATGTTCACCGGGACCACCGTGCCGTCGAGCAGGACCAGCCGGCCCGCCAGCCCGAGATCCCGGTCCAGCCAGGAGTTCCACAGCGCCCCGCCGTAGACCTCGACGTTGACCTGGCGCCAGCCGGCCACCCCGGTGTCGGGGTTCGGCTTGATCTTCAGCGACGGCGAGTCGGTGTGCGCGGCGAAGATCCGGAAGGCCGCGCCCGGCCGGATGTTCTCACCGGTGAACCAGGCCAGCAGCGTGCCGTCGCGCACCAGGTAGCGCCCACCCGGGGTGGGGTCCCACTCCTGCGTCTCCACCTGCTCGGTGAAGCCCGCCTGCTGCAGGCGGCGCACTGCCTCGGCCACCGCGTGGTAGGGGCTGGGCGCGGCGGAGACGAATTCGGCAAGGTCAAGCGTGGTTCCGGTCACCGCCCGACCCTACCCGTTGACCTCCGAGGGCTGCGTGGCCGCCCAGCTGGCCAGCATCTGCAGCGCGTCGGCCGAAGGCGAGCCCGGTTCGGGCGTGTACACGGTCAGGATGTGCCCCGGATCGGCCGGCAGCTCGATGCTGTTGTAGGTCATCTCCATCAGGCCGACCACCGGGTGGCGGAACTGCTTGATCCCGGTGTGGTGCAGACGCACGTCGTGCTGGGCCCAGCGGGTGCGGAACTCGTCGCTGCGGGTGGCCAGCTCCCCCACCAGGTTGGACAGCTCCCTGTTCTTCGGGTCGCGCCCCGCCGCCATCCGCAACTGGTTCACCGTGACGCTCGCGGCGCCGTCCCAGTTCGGGTAGTAGTCGCGCGAACGCTGGTCCAGAAAGGTGAACCGGGCCCAGTTGGGGGTGGTGCCCGATTCGGCCGCGCTCTCCAGCAGCGGCGCCATGAAGGCCCGGCCCAGAGAATTGGCCGACACCAGGTCGGCCCGCTCGTTACAGATCAGTGCGGGTGCGCCGGTGATCGCGTCCAGCATCCACTGCAGGCTCTCGCGAGGCTGCGGCGGCCGCCACCGGGGTCCCCGGGGGCCGACCGTCCGGGTCGGCTTGACGGCTCGGGCCAGGTTGAACAGATGGACGCTCTCGGCATCGTCGAGTTGCAGGGCACCGGCGATCGCGTTGAGGACGTCGTCGGAGGCGCTCGCGACGTGGCCCTTCTCCAGCCGCACGTAGTAGTCGGTGGAAACCCCGGCCAGCATTGCCACCTCTTCGCGGCGCAACCCCGGCACCCGGCGCCGGCCCCCGTAGAGCGTCACACCGGCCTGCTCGGGGCTGAGCTTGGCGCGGCGGCTGACCAGGAACTCACGGATCTCGGTGCGCGGGTCTAGGCCGTCGGGGCTGTCCATCCACCCAGGTTAAGAGGGATCAGCCGGCTGAGGGGGGTCACGCTGGACCCCCTGACCAACCTGATCTGTCGCGCCCGGGTCGGCTGGCCTTGCATGGAGGCAGCACCGTCAGTTCACTCAGAAGGACGAGAATCCATGCGCGCCACGATCATGCACGGCTCCCGCGACGTCCGCGTCGAAGAGGTCGCCGATGCCACCATCCTCAAGCCCACCGACGCCGTGATCCGCCTGGCAGCGGCCTGCGTGTGCGGTTCCGACCTGTGGCCCTACCGCGGCGCCGATGCGATCACCGAGCCCGTGCCGATGGGCCACGAGTACGCCGGCATCGTCGAGGCGGTCGGCAGCGAGGTACGCAGCGTCCGGCCCGGCCAGTTCGTCGTCGGCTCGTTCATGGCCTCGGACAACACCTGCGAGATCTGCCGCTCCGGCTACCAGAGCGGCTGCGTCCACCGCGAGTTCGTGAGTGGTTCGCAGGCCGAGCTGATGCGCGTCCCGCTGGCCGACGGCACCCTGGTGGCCACCCCCGAGGTCCCGGACGCGAAGTACGTTCCCTCGCTGCTGGCGGCTTCCGACGTGCTCGGCACCGGCTGGTTCGGTGCTCTGGCCGCTCAGGCCGGCCCGGGCAAGACCGTCGCCGTGGTCGGTGACGGCGCCGTGGGCCTGCTCGGCGTGCTGGCGGCCCGGCTCCTCGGCGCCGAGCGGATCATCGCCATGAGCCGCCACGAGTCCCGCCAGAACCTGGCTCGCGAGTTCGGCGCCACCGACGTCGTGGTCGAACGGGGTGACGAGGGGGTGGAGCGGATCAAGGAGCTGACCAACGGTCTGGGCGCGCACAGCGTGATCGAGGCGGTGGGTACGCAGGAGTCGATGATGCAGGCCGTCCGTTCCTCCCGGCGCGGTGGCCACGTGGGCTACGTCGGTGTCTCGCACGACGTGAACCTGCCCGGCCAGGAGATGTTCTACTCGCACGTCCACCTGCACGGCGGCCCGGCCCCGGTGCGCGGCTACCTGCCCGAACTGCTCGACCTGATCCTGAGCGACAAGATCGACCCGGGTCAGGTCTTCGACCTGGCGGTGCCGCTGGCGCAGGCGGGCGAGGCCTACCGGGCGATGGACGAGCGGCGCGCGATCAAGGCCCTGCTCCAGATGTGAGGTCTCAGGCCGGGTCGGGCTCGGCCATCCGGTCGCGGATCGCCCGCAGCTTGTCCAGCCGGCTGGCCTCTTCCTGCACGACCGGGATGCTGCCGGTGTGAGCCTTCACCACTTCGCTCTGCTGCCAGCTGACGGTCGAGGCCTCGACCTCGGCGGTACGCGAGCGGCGGGCCAGGTGGCGGCCCCGGGGGCGAGGTGGGTTGATCTCCATTCAGGTCACGGTAATGCATCGAAATACCCCAGGGGCAACTTCTTACAGTGACTTGAGCGTGAGTTAGAACAAATCAACACATGTAGTCGATTCGCTACAGGTGTATATGACGCTCGCTGTCAGGTACAGCAGTCAGGGTTGCTTCGATGAACCGTCCCGGCCCGCCACCCGGGCCCGGCCCGATCCGGAGGTAACCGTGTCCGATCCGCAACGCGCCTGGTTAGGTGTCGTGTCGGCCGACCATGCGCAGATCGCCGCCGCGCACGGCTGGATCCAGCTCAACCACGGCAAGCGCAACAACCTCGCCCGGCTGCGGCGGGGCGACGGTTTCGCCTTCTACTCCCCCACCCAGCGCCTCGGTGACAAGCAGCCGCTACGCGCAGTCACCCAGATCGGCATCGTCACCGACGACGAGGCCTATCAGGCGGACGAGGCCATGCAGATGGGTGGTAGTGAGCTGATCCGGCCGTGGCGCCGCACCGTCGACTTCCGCCCGAGCCGCCCGGTCCCGGTCAGGGACCTGGCCGGGCAGCTGGACCTGACCCGGGAGCCGAACTGGGGCTACTCGCTGCGCTTCGGTCTGCTCCCGCTGAGCCTCGAGGACTTCCACCGGCTGGCCGAGGTCATGACGCAGACTCCCGGATGACCTGCTTCAGATCGGCGTAGGTGGCACCGTTGCCCGAGGTCAGCGTGGCGTCGTCCAGCCAGGCCAGCCCCTCGTACCCGTAGGCGATGGCCTGCTGGCGGACCACTCGGTGCAGGTCCCCGGCCGACTGCCCACCCGTGTTCTCCCCCCAAAGGCGACCAGCCCGTCCATACTTTCTGGCCGCCACCAGCAAAGCCCACCAGGGAGCGCCGTTGCCGTCGTAGACGGGCGAATGACTGTCCGGGTCCCAGAAGTGCGGCGAGTCGATCCAGGTGGTGTACGGCCGGATCTTCTCGTCGGGGTAGGCCGCGATGGTGGCGTCCCAGTCCAGACCGGAGCCGAGGTTGATCTGGTAGTTGCGCGCGCCGTTCTCCGACGTAGGGGTCTGGCTGGCGGGCCGGATACCGGCGCCCGGGTGCATCACGTAGATCGGCCCGCTGAAGTGGAGGCGGAACTTGCCGATGAACCACGTCATCCAGTTGACCAGTGACTGCACATACCAAATGGCGAAGATCTCGTCGCCGCCGGTCCAGCCACCGCTGGCCCCGGTGATCGGATCAGCCGGGGTGACCACGTGGCCCGGTACCGGGCAGGGGCCCATTCTCGGGGCCAGGTCTTCGGTTCCCTTGCCCTGGGCGGCATCTGAGTACCCCCAGAACTGGGGACGATCGACCGAGGACGGGAACTGCAGCTCACCTTTGGTCAGTCCGCCCAGCTTGACCCGCTCGATCTGGGCCCAGTCGATCTGCCCGAACAACTGGTCCAGGAAATCGGCCACGTAGGCCCGGCCGCGCCCCGACCACACCCAGTCGCGCACGTTGTCGCCGGTCTCCTGGGCCGGGGCCCACTCGGTGCCGTACTGATCGCGGAACCGGGGCAGGTCGTTGAGGACGAAGTCGGGCGGGTACTGAAGGCACACCTCCAGGCAGACTTTCAGGCCGAGCTCGCGCACCGCGTGGATCTCCTTGACCACCCGCTCGGCCTCGACCTCACCACCGGCGCTGCTCTGCAACTGGTCCCAGAACGCACGCACATGGCCGTGCGTGGCACCCGCCCGTTTCGCCCGCTCCTTGGCCCCGGCCCGTTCGGTGGCCAGCACCATCCAGGCCGGACCGACATGCTCGGGTGCTGCTTTCGGTACCAACGGCTGCGCCTCCGTCGCCTTCACCAGTCCCACCCCACCCACCAGACCCACGACCGTGCCCCCGGCTCCGGCGATCACCTCACGGCGGGTGGGACGCCGCTCGGAACCTGCCATCACCGTTCCCTTTTCGACAAGGCTCAGAAAACTGACAAACCGCGAGTCCATTGTGGCCCATGCCCGGAAACCCGCTGTACCGAAAGCGCTGCACCGAAGGCGCAGCGATGTTTCAGTGGCGCAAGTGATCTCGTAGCCGCCGGGCCACCGCCGCCATCAACGCCTCAGCGCCAGGCTGCACAGTAGCCGCCACGCGGGACTCAGTAAGCACAACAACCGCAAAGGTCTGGCCGTCGGCGTGCTCGACCACCCCGATCTCGTGCCGCAGGTTCAGCAGGGTGCCGGTCTTGGACGACCAGCGGGAGGCGTCCGAGGCGAAGTCCGGGGCCAGACGCTGACGCAGGATGTTGTTGCCCAGGAGCTCACGGGTGCGCTCGGCCACGGCCGGGTCGAACGACGACGGACGCCAGATGGCCTGCAGCAGATCGGTGTAGGCCCGGGCAGTGCCGGAGTTGGCCCGGCTGACATCGAGTTGCGGCACCGGATGACCACGCCCGGCGGTACCCGCGCCGATCGCCAGCGAGTGGGCCAGATACCCCTCCCCGCTGGGAAAACGTTCGGCCGGGGTGTCGGACAGGTCCATCAGGCGGTGCCGCACGGTGATCTCGGAATGGCCGTGGGCGCGCAGGAACTCAGTGACAGCGGCGGGCGGGGTGCGCTCGAGCAGGATGTCGGAGGCGGTGCTGTCACTGAGGCAGACACTGAGGTAGAGCAGGTCTTCGAGGGCGATCGTGGCCGGGTGGCGAAACTTGGTCAGGCCGGGCAGGCCCGGGACGTCCAGGTCACCGGAGTTCACCAGAATCGGCTCGGCCCGGTTGATTTCGCCGGTTCGGATCCGGTCCAGGGTGGCCAGCGCGAGCGGAACCTTGACCAGCGAGGCGGCGGGATACTCCAGGTCGGGCTCGATCCCGATCTCGGCGCCGCTGTCCAGGTCACGCACCAGGAACGAGCCGCGCAGCCCGCCGTCGTCCAGGTCCTGCCGCAGTTGCTCGATCAGTCTCATCCGGCTGCCCCCAGGCACCGCGCGATCAGCGGATGCAGCCGGGTGCGCAGCAGCTCGGCATCGGTCCCGGCCATCGCCGAGACACCGTACCCTCGAGCCAGTTCCACCTCACCGATCGGCCGCCAGGCCAGCCCCAGCTCGGTGGCCTGAGCCGACGAGCACAGCAGCAGATCGTCGGAGCCCAGCACCTCGGCCAGCGCGGTGGTGAGAGTGGGCGCGACCGCGACCTGAGCCGGCCGCATCCCCACTGCATCACGCACCCGCGTGAGCCGATCGCGAATGTGGGGCACATCGTCCTCTGGTTGGACCCGGACCACCCGCCCTGGTTCGCCGGACCGAGAACGACCAGGGCGCAACGTCTCCAGATAGATCCTCGCGCCCGTAGGCTGCGCCACCCCGGCCAGCCCCAACGGCACCGTCCAGTCGCTCTGGTCGGACGGGACCGCGATCAGCGCGGCGCGCACGGCCAGCGACCGGGCCAGCTCGGCCCGGTTGGTGGGCGGTTGCGGCACCAGGTCGAGAAAAACGTTCTCGCTACGGGCCTGCGCCTCCAGCCGGGCCAGGTTGGCCGTGCCGCAGGTATCCGGGACAGCCAGCCGGAACGGACGGCGGCGGGCTCGTTCCGCGTCGTACAGCAGATCGTCGGCCAGCCGGACCAGACGCTTGGCCGAGGGCAGCAGGTCGGCGCCGAACTGGGTGAGCGTGACGCGGCGGGAAGTGCGCTCGAACAGGGTCTCCCCCAGGTGCTTCTCCAGCGCGGCCACCCGGCGGCTGACCACCGACTGGGGTGCCTTGACCGCCGCGGCCGCCTGGGTGAACCCGCCGTGCTCGCTGACACTGACGAAAGCCTGGCATCCCGCGAGCACGTCCACGACCTCACTCTATGCCAGGTCAGCATGAATCGAGCTGTTCAGGTATTGGACCGCATGGATCCGACCCGGCCACGCTGAACCGGTCACCAGGAAGCCCGAGAGAAAGGTTGACCAGATGAAGCTCGTCACCGCAGGCCTGGCATCGGTGGTTCTGCTGCTCGGCTGCGCCGCCTCCCCCACCCAGGCGGCCACCGTTCCGGCCGTTCCCGACACCCAGTTCCGCGCTCTGGAAAAGAGTTACGACGCAACCCTGGGCATCTATGCCGTGGACACCGGCACCGGGGAAACCGTGAAGTACCACGCCGACCGCCGCTTCGCCTACGCCTCCACCATCAAGGCCCTGCAGGCCGGGGTGCTGTTCAAGCAGCGCACCGACCGGCAGCTCGAGAAGGTCGTCCACTACGACGAGTCCGATCTGCTGGCGCACGCCCCGATCACCAAGGAGCACGTCAACACCGGGATGACGCTGCGGGCCCTGGCCGACGCCTCGGTGCGCTACAGCGACAACACCGCCGCCAACCTGCTCTTCCACGAACTCGGCGGCCCGAAGAAGGTGGATCAGGCGCTGGAACGGATGGGTGACCGCACCACCCAGATGAACCGGATCGAGCCGGAACTCAACGAAGCCACCCCCGGCGATCGCCGTGACACCAGCACGCCCCGCGCCCTGGCGAGCGATCTGCGCAAACTGGTGCTGGGAGACGTCCTCGATCACCGGGACCGAGCCGCCCTGACTGACCTGCTCAAGCGCAACACCACGGGTGACAAGCTGATTCGGGCCGGGGTGCCGGCGGGCTGGGAGGTCGGCGACAAGACCGGCTCGGGCGGCTACGGTACCCGCAACGACATCGCCGTGATCTGGCCGCCCAAGTCCGCACCCATCGTCCTGGCGGTGCTGTCCAACCGCGACGAGGAAGACGCGAGCTACGACGACCAGCTGATCGCGGACGCCGCCGAGGTGGTGATCGGGCAGCTGACCTGACCGGAGCATTCAGGTCGCTGTGGCAGACTCAGGCCATGTGACGGACTGGTCCCGCCTGAGACATGCCCACGGTTCGGCGCAGGACATTCCCGGCCGGCTGGAGCAGCTCAGCACGCAGCCCAGAGCTGAGCTTTGGAACGACCTTTGGTCGGCCCTGTGCCACCAGGGCGAGGTGTACGACGCCAGCTTCGCGGCGCTGCCCGCGCTGGCCCGGATCGCCGCGGGCAGCGACCGCGAACCGGCAGTTAATGCCATCGTGCTGGCCGCGGCCATCGTGGCGGCCGCCGAGAACCCGATCGAGCATCCGGCGCAGCTGCAGGTGGCGGCCGAGCGGCAACTGCATGCCCGGCGGTGCGCACCGCTGGAGTACATCTACCTGCTCGCGGCCATGCTCACCTTCGAGGGTGAGGTGCACTGGAACGAGGACCTGCCGGCCGGGCTGTCGGACGGCGAGTACGAGCTGACCTGCCCGGAGTGCGACGCCGAGCTGCTGATGGTGCTGGACGAGCGCGGGTTCTACGCGGCCGACGCCGAGGACGAGTCCCGCACCACGCCACTGCGACCGAGCGACGCAGGCAAGCTGGAGGGCCAGGGCCGGCGCCTGCACGACCTGGCCGCGAGCGACGGGCAACACGAGATCGCGGGCATGCTGACCTATGTGTTCGGGGAGGCCGACTGCCCGTGCTGCGCGGCCGGGTTCGTGGTCACCGAGCACATCGGCATCCCTTACGACGGCACCGACGGCCTCAACGAGGAGTAGGACGGCGATGGAGAGCATCACCAAGAACCGGCAGCCGGTGGCGGTACTGCGGGCGATGGTCGAGCGGGCCTTCGGTGCGGGTCTGGTATCTCCGGCTGGGGACGACTGGGTCACCGAACTGGGGCACGGCTGGTTCAACGTGGTGTACCGGATCGAACTGCAGGACGGCCGCACCGTCATCCTGAAAATCGCCCCACCGGCGGATGTTGAGGTGATGAGCTACGAGCGCGGCGCGATGGCCACCGAGCTGAGCGCGCTGCGCCTGATCGGTGAGCAGTCCGACGTGCCGGTGCCCACGGTGGAGTTCGCCGACCAGAGCCACGAACTGTGCGACGCCGACTACTTCTTCATGTCGTTCGTGGACGCCGACAACCTCGGCATCCTTCTCGGCCAGGACGCGGTGTCCCCGGCCGAGCGGGACCAGTACGCCGAGGCGCTGGGCGGGCTGAACCGCCGGCTCAACCAGATCCCCGGGCCCTGGTTCGGTCCGCTGGACGGGCCGGGCGAGACCACCTGGCGGGCGTGCTTCCTGCGCAGGCTCGACGAGGTTCTCGAGGACGGTGAGCGCCGGAAAGTCGAGCTGGGTCTGACTTACGACCTGGTTCGGGCCGCGATCGCCGAGCGCGCCGATGCCCTGGACGAGGTCACCGAGCCCCGGTTCGTGGAGTGGGACCTGTTTCCCAACAACGCCATGGTGCAGGACGGCGCAATCGTCAGCCTGATCGACCACGAGCGCGCGTTCTACGGGGACCCGCTGATCGAGGCTGGGTTCATCGGGATCGACATGCCGAACTTCGGTGATCCTGGCGCGTTCCTGCGGGGGTACGGGCAGGGCCCGCTGAGCGCCGGAGAGCGGCACCGACGCTGGCTCTACAGCCTGTACCTGGCGTTGGTGATGGTGGTCGAGACCGAGTACCGCCAGCTCGAGCCCGAGCATGCGGAGACCTGCCGGGACCGGCTGCGGGCGCTCTACGCGGGCCGGTCCGGCACGCCCACGGCCCGCACCGACCATGGCACCAGCACCGCCCCCGACAGGATCACCGCCGCGAACACCAGACACGACACCAGCCAGGAACTGGCCTCGTACAGCGCCCCCGCACTCAGCGCCCCGACCAGCCCGCCCAGCAGCACCGCCGCCTCGTAAGCACCCATCCCCCGGCCCACGCGATCGCCCGAGGCCTCGGCGATCACCGCCTGCTGCACCGGACTCAGCGCCGCCCAGGCCACCGCGCTGAGCACCCACAAGGCGGCGATCACCCAGGGATTCGGGGCCCAGGCCAGCCCGACCGCGAACCCCGCGCTCAGCACCGAAGCCACCGCCAGCACCCGGGACCGGCCGTGGCGTACGACGTACCGGTGCAGGTACTGCGGCACCAGGCCCATGACGATGGCGCCGGGCAGGAACACCCAGGCAATCTGAATGATCTCCAGCTCGAAGTGCCGTTGCAGGTGCAGGATCAGCAGCAGGCCGATCGCCGCCTCGGCCGTCATGATCAGCACCACCGTGGCCAGCATCGGCCGCAACCGCCGCAGCACCGGGCCCGGCAACGGCGCCACCCTGGGGGCCGACCGGTCCGGCGCGCTCAGCAGGATGCCCGCCGCCACCGCACAGGTCACCGCGCAGGTCAGGAACAGCGGGCGCCAGTCGTCCACCGCACCGAGCAGGCTCAGCCCAGCGAAGAAGGCGATCCACGACCCGGTCTCCTCGTACGACGTGAGCCGCGCGAACACCGAGCTGTCCGCGGCCAGGCGCTCGCTGATCATCGAGCGCAGGCTGACCCACAGCAGCGCCCCGCCGACCCCGCTCAGCGCGGCCGCGGCGAAGGCCACCCCTAAGCCGGGCGCCACCGCGTACCCCACGCAGGCCAGGGCGTAGAGCAGCGCACCGGCGGCCGCCACCTT
>NZ_JAJOMB010000029.1 GCF_021129305.1 Kineosporia babensis
GTGCCCCTCGGTCACGGACTCAGAGGTGAACAAACGGTCAGACACGGCACTCCCGAAGGGTGATGACGACGAAGGAGAAGGGCAAACTACCGGCGGCGTCCCTTCGGACGGAGTCGGCGTCGATCTGTCGCCTTACTCTAACCATTCCGGTGGACAACCGATCCCAGGGTTGACGAAGTCGGTTCGGTCCGACGTCTCCTCGACATGGGGTTCGCCGGTGATTCACCGTCGGTTCACCCGGCGACTGCGCTCAGCGAAGCAACGGGAGCACAGCGTCCCAGATCGCCTGGGACACCTGGCTCTTGCTTCCGGCCGGAACCGGGCTGACGGTGCCGTCCGCGGCCAGAACCGTGACCTCGGTCTCGTCCTGGCCGAACACCTTCCCGGCCGACACGTCGTTCAGCACCAGAAGGTCGCACCCCTTGCGCGCCAGCTTGGCGGTGGCGTGCTCGAGAGCGCTGCCGGACTCGTCCCCGGTCTCGGCGGCGAAGCCGACCACGACCTGACCGGGACGCCGGCGCTCGACCAGACCGGCCAGGATGTCGGGGTTACGCACCAGAGTGACCACCGGCGCGTCGTCCGCGTCGGCGGACTTCTTGATCTTGTGCTCGGCGACCTGGGCCGGGCGGAAGTCCGCCACCGCGGCAGCCATCACCACTACGTCCGCACTTTCGGCGGCGGCATTCATCGCCTCGCGCATCTGCAGGGCGGTCTCCACCTGCACGACCTCGGCGCCTGGGGGCACCGCGACCTCGATTGCACCGGCGACCAGGGTGACCTTGGCGCCGCGATCCAGGGCGGCCTGAGCCAGCGCGACTCCCTGCCGGCCCGACGAGCGATTGCCCAGGTAACGGACCGGGTCGAGCGGCTCACGGGTACCGCCCGCGGAGATCACGACCTGGCGACCCGAGAGATCGAACCCAGCAACTGGGGACGTTTGCGGCCCGGTGGCGACGTCGGGCACCGAGGTGCCCACCGACGTCCGTTGCTGCTCCGGTTCAGGCAGAAGCATCAGCGCGGCGGCAAAGATCTCGTCCGGCTCAGGCAGGCGCCCCGGGCCGGTATCGGCGCCAGTCAGCCGCCCGCTGGCCGGATCCAGCACGCTGACTCCCCGCTCGCGCAGCACAGCCACGTTCGCGACGGTGGCCGGATGCGTCCACATCTCGGTGTGCATGGCCGGGGCCAGCAGCACCGGGCAGCGCGCGGTGAGCAGGACGTTGGTGAGCAGGTCGTCGGCCAGCCCGTGCGCGGCCTTGGCCAGCAGGTCGGCGGTGGCCGGGGCCACCACGACCAGGTCGGCCTGCTGGCCGATCCGGACGTGCGGCACCTCGTGCACCTCGTCCCACACCGAGGCCGAGACCGGGTGCCCGGACAGAGCCGCCCAGGTGGGAGCAGCGACGAAGGTCAGCGCAGCCTGGGTCGGCACCACCCGGACGTCATGTCCGGCCTCCTTGAACAGGCGCAGCAACAGGCACGCCTTGTACGCGGCGATCCCGCCGCCGACCCCCAGGACGATGCGAAGGCCCACGGAGCTCAGAAAATCAGTCGTGCTTCTCGGCGGTCAGCAGACCCTCGTTGATCTCGCGCATGGCGACCGAGAGCGGCTTCTCCTGGACGTGGGTCTCGACCAGCGGGCCGACGTACTCCAGCAGGCCCTCGCCCAGCTGGGAGTAGTACGCGTTGATCTGCCGCGCGCGCTTGGCGGCGAAGATGACCAGCGAGTACTTCGAGTCCACCGTCGAGAGCAGGTCGTCGATCGGCGGGTTGGTGATGCCTTCGGGGCTGGCAACGGTTCCGGACAACACAAACTCCAGGCGTAGGTGGTGCGGTGAAGCGGTTCTAGTGGCGTGACTCGACCGGGTCGGGCGAACCGCCGGCCGGGGTCAGGCCCATACATGATACGAGCTCGTCGGTGGCGCGCAGAACATCGTCGTTCACGATGCTGATGTCGAACTCCGACTCGGCGGCCATCTCGACCTCGGCCGTGCGCAGCCTACGCGCTCTTTCCTCGCTGTCCTCGGTACCGCGCCCGACCAGCCGGCGGACGAGTTCGTCCAGGCTGGGGGGCTTGAGGAAGACGAAGAACGCGCCCGGCATGGTCTGCCGGACCTGCCGGGCGCCCTGCAGATCGATCTCCAGCAGGGCGGGCCGGCCCTCCGCGAGAACCTTCTCCACCGCGGCGCGCGGGGTGCCGTACCGGTGCCGGCCGTGCACCACCGCCCACTCCAGGAGCTGGCCACTGGCGGCCAGCTCGTCGAACTCCGCGTCGTCCACGAAGTGGTAGTGGACGCCGTCCTCCTCACCCGGCCGGGGCGACCGGGTGGTGACCGAGACGGAAAGCCAGATCTGCTCGTAACGGCGGCGGATGTCGGCCGCAACCGTTCCCTTCCCCACCGCCGTCGGCCCTGCCAGTACCGTCAGCCGTCCTGGCCGAACCATCCCGCCCCCCGACGGGTCCACGAGCTCCGTCCCGATCACCTGTGGTTCAGCTCCCGAAGCGCTTGACCAGCGCCGCAATCTGGTTGGAGCCGAGGCCACGCACACGCCGGGACTCGGAGATGCCGATCTCCTCCATGATCTGGCGGGCACGCACCTTGCCCACGCCGGGCAGGGCCTCGAGAAGCGCCGACACCTTCATCTTGCCGATCACCTCGTTCTCCTGCCCCTCGTTGATCACTTCCCCGAGCGAGCCCTGCGAGTACTTGAGCCTGTTCTTGATCTCGGCACGGGCACGCCGAGCCTCGGCCGCCTTCACCAGGGCGGCGGCCCGCTGCTCGGGAGTCAGGGGGGGCAGAGCCACTTGAGTCACCTCAGTTGTTCGTCGAACTCAGTAGGTAGTTGAGCGGTACCGGAGCAATTCCGGCCGTCCGGCCGATCGTCCATTTCTCCGATCGGCGCAGGCAGACCGCGAAATCTGGTCCGAACCTAGCGAGTCGGTATCCCGGAGGGCAACGCGGGGGGCCGTGTCGCCACGCCACCCTTGCCTTGGCCGTTCCGTTCGCCATTCCCGCCAGCTTCAGCACCGGGTTCCGGTCTTTACGGATACCCGATCGCTGACGACCGGTTCCGTCGAGAGCCGACACTAACGGCTAATCCAGACATACTGGTATTCATGTCCTGCGGGACGCGCCGTCAAACCGACATCCGCGGATGTTTTCTCCGGCTTTTATCGCGTGATTGCCCAGGTCGATCCTGTCACGAAGGCCCGGACTTCTCTTCGCCGGGATCCACCGGACGCCTCCGGCCCGCCCGTCAGAAGCCTTTGAAGGCCCTCAGAACGCCTCGATCGGACGCTGGGAGGGCCGGGTACTCCCCCACCGCCGCCGAAGGCCTGCTCAGCCGGGCTGCCGCCGCAGCAGAAGCCGGAAAAATTTCCTCGGGAACGAGTCCGGCACCCGCCCCCAGGGGGACAGGTGCCGGTAGGTGCTGCGGATCTGCGGTTCAGGCCGGGGTGGCCGTGGCCATGGTGATCGCGTGCTCGGCCAGGGTGACCAGAAGTTCCTTGGCCGAGGCCCGCTGGCGCACGTCGGCCAGCACCACCGGCACCCGGTCGTCGATGTCCAGGGCCTCGCGGACCTCGTCCGGCTGGTACTCCTCGTCCCCGTCGAAGCAGTTCACCCCGATCACGAACGGGATGCCGCGACGCTCGAAGAAGTCGACGGCCGGGAAGCAGGACTCCAGCCGGCGGGTGTCGGCCAGCACGACGGCGCCGATCGCGCCCTCGGCCAGCTCGTCCCACATGAACCAGAACCGGTCCTGGCCGGGCGTCCCGAACAGGTACAGCACCAGTTCGGGGCTGATCGTGATCCGGCCGAAGTCGAGCGCGACCGTGGTGGTCTTCTTCGACTCCACGCCGGAGAGGTCGTCGACGCCCCGGCTGAGCTCGGTGATGAGCTCCTCGGTGCGCAGCGGCGGGATCTCACTGATGGTTCCCACCATGGTGGTCTTCCCGACTCCGAAGCCGCCCGCGATGAGCAGCTTCACCGCCGTTGCGCGCACCCCGGGCCGCTGGTTCGGGTCAGAGTCGGCGTATGCCATTGATAACCGCCTGAAGGACGTTGATGTCGGGGGTGACCGCGGACCGGAACATCAGCAGCTGCCGGTCGATCAGGTCACCGATGAGGATCTTCACGACGCTGAGCGGCAGGCCCAGGTCGGCGGACACCTCGGCGATGGACTTGGGATGCTGGCACATGGTGACGATCTGCAGCCCCTCGGGCTCCAGGCTGTCGGCCAGCTGCGGGGTGACCCGCTGCAGCGCCACCACCAGCGTGATCATCGCTAGATCACGCTGCTTGCTGGTGGTGCGGCCACGGGTCAGCGCGTACGGGCGGACCAGGGGCCCGGCCTCCTCGTCGAACCAGTGCTGATCCGCCGGTGTCACGGTCTGGCAACCCCGGGGCCGGAGTCTTCCCGGGGTTGCGAGCTGAGGTAGGTGCCGACCTGCTTGACCAGCAGGTTCATCTCGTAGGCGACCATGCCCATGTCCGCGTTCACGTCGGCCAGCAGGGCCAGGCAGGCACCCTGCCCGGCGGCCGTGACCACCAGGAAGTAGTTGTCCATCTCGACGACGGTCTGCCGCACCCCGCCGCCGCCGAAGTGCCGGCCGGTGCCCCGGGCCAGGCTCTGGAAGCCGGAGGCGACCGCGGCCAGGTGCTCGCCGTCGTCACGGGTCAGGTTGCTGGACCGGCCGATGAGCAGGCCGTCGGACGAGAGCACGATCGCCCGGTCCGCCCCGGGCAGGCGGCGGAGCAGGTCCTCCACCAGCCAGTCCAGGCCACCCATCGCGCTGTTCTGCGTCATCTCGCCTTCCAGTCCGTGGTTCGCGAAAACAGTGTCTTCGCCCTTCTTCTCTGCGTGGTGCCGGTGCTGCCGACCGTGCCGGACGCGCCGGAGGGGTCAGGCATCCGGACGTTCTGTCCGGCCGCGCTGGGTGCCGCGCTGGAACGCCGCCATCCGGTTGCGGGCCACTTCGGGGTCGCCCTGCGGGCCTGCCTCGGCCCGGTCGGGGGTCGGCGGGGCGCTGGGCATCGGGGTGTTCTTGAGCCGGTCGGACAGGTGCGCCTGCCGGGTCCGCTTGGGCAGCCCGGGGCGGCCGTCGCGGCCGGCCGTGCGGGCCACCGGGCCCTGCGCGTTGCCCCGGACCCCGGCCGGCGGGGTGGGGGCGCCCTTGCCCAGGCCGGCCGGTGCCGCCCCGGGGGCCCGGACCGGCAGGCTGCCGGTGGCCGGGCCGTTGGGGCCCGGCTGGACTCCTCCGCCGTTGCCACGCGAGGCCAGGTAGTCGGCGCGGGCCTGGTGGTTCACCGACGGGCCGGGCTCACCGAAGCCGCCCTCCGGGCGGAACTGGCTGCTCGGGCCGGGCCGCTCGGCCCCGCCCCGGGCCGGGCCGGAGGGGAAGCTCGACTGCGCGTGCCGCATCGGGCCGGTCGGCGGCGGGCCGGACGTCCCGTTCTGGCCGTTCTGCCCGTTCGGGTAGGTCGGGCCGGCCGGGACCGGGGCCATCGGGTGCAACGGGGTGGGCTGGGCCTCACCCCGGCGGCCGCCGATCCGCTCGACCGAGCCGGTGGGGGTGCTGCTGATCCGGGGCTCGCTGGGGGCCACCGACAGGGCCGGAGCGCCCGGGCGGGCCGGCCGCTGCGGCGGGGTCTCCGACTGCGGCGGGATCACCGCGATCTCCCCGGTCATCTCGCCGGTGATCGCCATCCGCTCGTGCAGGGAGCGCGCCGACTGGCCCGCCTCCATCGCCGCGGCCTTCTCGTCGGCCCCGTCGATCGCCAGGGTCTGGGTGCCCCCGCCGATCGAGCCGGCGCCGGCGTCGAACAGCTCGGCCGGGATCAGCACCACGGCCTTGGTCCCGCCGTAGGCCGGCGAGGGGGTCAGGGTGACCCGGATGTTCTGGCCGGCGGCCAGCTGGGCCACCACGAACATGCCCAGGCGGGGCTCCTCGCGCAGGGTCAGCGCGTGGAAGTCCGGGGCCTCGTTGAGCATCTTGTTCAGCTCTTCGAGCTTGTCGGCCGGGATGCCCAGGCCCTGGTCCTCGATCTCCAGCACCAGGCCCTTGCCGACCAGGTTGCCGCGCACCTCGACCTTGGACATCGGCGGGGAGAACGAGGTGGCGTTGTCGACCAGCTCGGCCAGCAGGTGGATGACGTCGGCGACCGCGCCACCGTTGATCGACAGCCGGGGCAGGCGGCCGATCGAGACCCGGGCGTAGTCCTGCGCCTCGGAGATCGAGGAGCGCACCACCTGCAGCAGCTCGACCGAGTTGCGCCAGCGCCGGCCGGGCTGGCCGCCGCCCAGGATGACCAGGTTCTCGGCGTTGCGGCGGGCCCGGGTGGCCAGGTGGTCGAGCTCGAACAGCAGCTCGATCTGCTCCGGGTCCTCCTCGAAGCGCTCGGCCTTCTCCAGCACGCCCAGCTGCCGGTGCACGATGACCTGGCTGCGGTAGGCGATGTTGAGGAACACCTCGCGCAGGCCGGCCCGGGTCTCGGCCTCCTGCACGGCGGCGCTGACGGCCACGCTCTGGGCCTGGTTGAAGGCGTCGGCCACCTCGCCGATCTCGTCCGCGCCGTAGCTGAGCTTCGGCATCGTGCGGTGTTCCTCGTCGACCTCACCGGCGCGCAGGCCCTGCACCAGGGTGGGCAGCCGGTTCTGGGCCAGGTCGAGGGTCTCGTCCCGCAGCCCGCGCAGCCGGCCGGCCAGCCGGTTCGACTCCCGGGTGGTGAGCAGGAAGATGATGATGCCGAAGAGGACGGCCGCGGCACCGCCGTAGACCGCGTAGTTCACGTCCCGCTCGGCCGCGTCCACGGCCAGCGTGGAGGAGTAGTCCAGGTGCAGCATGGCCATGTCGGTCAGCGCCTGGATGACCTCGTCGTTGGCCGCCTCCCACTCCTGGAGGGTGACCGGCAGCTGGGCCTTGGCCTTGCCGTTGGCCAGCTGGTCCTTGGTCGGCAGTTCGTCGCTGAGGCCGCCCAGCAGCTTGGCCTGCTCGGCCGACACGCCCGACGCGGCCTCACCGTCCCCGTCACCCGCCTCGGAGCCGTCGGAGGTCTCGGTGCCGTCGGTGCTGCTGCCGGTGCTGGACAGCGTCTGGCGTTCCTTGCGGGTCAGCTCGGCGGCGTTCAGCACCGCCTGCTCGACCTGGCCCTGGATCTTCCAGGCCTGGGACTCCATGATCGTCTTGAGCTGCTGCTGCTCGGACGGCTGCAGCGAGGCGCTGAGCGCCTTCAGCTCGGCGCGGTAGGCGCCGCCGGTCCGCACGAAGGTCTGGTACTCGTCGCGGCTGAGGCCCTCGTTCGAGAAGGCCACGTAGGCCAGGCCGTTGCCGCGGGCCATCGAGGCCACGTTGTCGGCCAGGTCGGAGGAGATGACCTCCTCGGCCGAGGACTCACCGTTGGGGGCCAGCCGGGCCAGCACCCGCATGGTGTCGGCGGTGAGCACGATCATCGAGCCCCAGTACTCCGAGGCCTGCAGCACGGTGGCGTCGCCGTCCAGGATCGACGCGCGGGTCTGCGGCATCGCGGCGCCGAACTCCGCCTGCCGGGCGTAGATCGGGTTCAGCTCGGGGATGGTGATCTCCTGCATCGCCGCGGCGTCCTCGGCGATCTCCCCCATCGCGGCGTCGGTCTTCGGCGACTGCTCCTGCAGCCGCTGCCGGTTCGCGTCACTGGGATCGGCCAGATAGGCCGCGCTGTACTGCAGTTCGCGCCGGACCTCGGGATACATGATCTGCGAGGAGCCCAGGCTCTCCTTGATCACGTTGTTGATCGAGCGCAGGTCCCAGGCGTTGTACGCCAGGAGCGAGGCGAGCACCACGCCGACGAGCAGCAGCGAGAGGCTGGGCACCCAGCCGATCATCAGGATGCGGGTCCGGATCGACCGGCCACCCAGTCGCTTCAGGGGACCGCTGGCCTTCGGAGCCATCGAGACGGCATTCCTTCCCGAATCCGTGACCCGGAAAAGCCGCCTCAGGCCTGGGACTGCGAAACAACGGGCCGGGAACGAGCCCGGCAAAATGATGCATGCCGAGGCAAGAGTTACCCAGCGTGCACCCTTGCTCGCACTTCCGTCAGGCTGTGACGATCTCCTGGAGTCCGGTTCCGTCTGTAACGTTTCCGGCTTGGTGACATGTGCGCGATCCCGCTGGCGACATCCGCACACCCGTTGCGCCACATCCGATTTGGTACGGAAATGGCCTTGAGGGGTGCAACATAAGCACTGTTCGGTTATGGGAGTCAAGTACGGATTGCGCTGTGTGCCCCCTCGGACACGTACGGGGTAAACCCCTAATCAACAAGGGTAGAAAATAGCCCTGCGCGGTCAGCGAATGACGCAGCGTGGCATTGCATCGTTATCGAACCGGACCAAAAGAACGCCCGGCCGCCGAGAGATCTCGGCGGCCGGGCGTCCATAGCTGTTGCGGTTGCGGTACTTACTCCCCGAAGACGGCTTACTCCCCGAGCACGCTGCGCACCGACTCGACGGTGCGGGCCGCGGCCTCGCGCAGTCCGCTCACCCCCGGGCCGGCGCCCAGCACCTCACGCGAGGAGTTGGGCAGGACGTTCCCGATCGCGTCACCGAAAACTGCCTTCAGGTCAGCCGCGGTGGCGCCCTGGGCGCCGATCCCCGGCGACAGGATCGGCCCGTTCAGCGCGGAAAGGTCGTGCTCACGGCCCAGACCGGTGACGGTCGCACCGACCACCACGCCGACCGAGCCCAGGGGCTGGGCCCCGGCGTTCTCCGCCGCCGCGGCATCGATCATGCTCTGCGCCACAGTCTTGCCCTCGGCCCCACGCGCGTGCTGCACCTGCGCGCCCTCGGGGTTGGAGGTCAGGGCGAGCACGAACACTCCCCGCCCGTTGGCCGCGGCCAGATCCAGCAGCGGCCGTAGCGAACCGAACCCCAGGAACGGTGAGACCGTCACCGCGTCCCCTGCCAGCGGCGAGTCCGCGCCCGCGAAGGCGTCGGCGTACGCCGCCATGGTCGAGCCGATGTCGCCCCGCTTGGCGTCCACCACGCTCAGTGCGCCACCTTCACGGATACCGGCCAGCGCCTGCTCCAGCACCGCCACGCCCTTGGAACCGAAGCGCTCGAAGAACGCCGCCTGGGGCTTGATCACCGCGACCGTGCCGGCCAGGGCCTCCACCGTGGTCAGGGTGAAGCGCTCCAGGCCGGCGATGTCGTCGGCCAGCCCCCACTTGGCCAGCAGGGCCGGATGCGGGTCGATCCCGACACACAGCGGACCCCGCTCGGCCACCAGCCGGGACAACCGCGAACCGAAGCTCACAGCTTCTGCTCCGCCCGCAGCTCGCCCAGCCGCACGGCGTGCTCCTGCAGCGAGGCCACCCGAACCGGCTCGTTGCGCGCCGCCTCGATCGCCTGCACGGCGGCCGAGAACTGCTGGATGGTGGTGATGATCGGCTTGTCCACGGCGGTGGTGGTGGCCCGGATCTCGTAGCCGTCCATCCGCGCGGCCGGCCCGGACGGGGTGTTGACCACCATGTCCACCTCACCGGCGGCGATCATGTCCACGATCGTCGGCTCTCTCGTCCCCTCGGGCCCAGGCTTGCTCAATCCAAGCTTGCGCACCCGGGTGGAGGCGATCCCGTTGCGGCGCAGCACATCGGCGGTGCCGTCGGTGGCCAGGACCGTGAAGCCGAGGTCGACCAGCCGCTTGACCGGGAAGATCATCGCCCGCTTGTCGGTGTCGGCGACCGAGACGAACACCGTGCCGGTGTCCGGCAGCCCACCGAACGCCGCGGCCTGCGACTTGGCGAAGGCGGTGGGGAAGTCGGTGTCGATCCCCATCACCTCACCGGTCGAGCGCATCTCGGGCGAGAGCAGGGTGTCGACGATCTCGCCCGCCGCGGTCCGGAAGCGCTTGAACGGCAGCACCGCCTCCTTGACCGAGACCGGCGACTCGGCCGGCATCGTCCCGCCGTCTCCCTGCGCCGGGAGCATGCCCTCGGCCCGCAGGTCGGCGACGGTGGCGCCGAGCATGATCCGGGCCGCGGCCTTGGCCAGCGGCACCGCGGTCGCCTTGGACACGAACGGCGCGGTCCGGCTGGCCCGCGGGTTCGCCTCCAGGACGTAGAGGACGCCCGCGGCCAGGGCGAACTGCACGTTCAGCAGCCCGCGGACCCCGACCCCCCGGGCGATGGCCTCCGTGCTCTCCCGGACGCGCTCGATGTCGCGGGAGCCCAGGGTGACCGGAGGGAGCACGCAGGCCGAGTCGCCGGAGTGGATCCCGGCCTCCTCGATGTGCTCCATCACGCCGCCCAGGTACATCTCGGTGCCGTCGAACAGCGCGTCCACGTCGATCTCGATCGCGTCGTCGAGGAACCGGTCGATGAGTACCGGACGGCCCGGGCCGACCTCGGTGGCCCGCTCCAGGTAGTCGGCCAGCTGGGTCTCGTCGTAGACGATCTCCATGCCACGCCCGCCCAGCACGTACGAGGGGCGGACCAGGACCGGGTAGCCGATCTCGGCGGCGATCTGCTTGGCCCGCGGGAAGCTGATCGCGGTGCCGTGCTTGGGCGCCAGCAGCCCGGCGTCGGCCAGCACCTGGCCGAACTCGCCGCGGTCCTCGGCCAGGTCGATGGCCTCCGGGCTGGTGCCCACGATCGGCACCCCGTTGGCCTTCAGCGCCGCCGCCAGGCCGAGCGGGGTCTGCCCGCCGAGCTGGACGATCACGCCGACCAGATCACCGGAACGGCGCTCGGCGTGGACGATCTCGAGGACGTCCTCGAGGGTCAGCGGCTCGAAGTAGAGCCGGTCGCTGGTGTCGTAGTCGGTGGAGACCGTCTCCGGGTTGCAGTTGACCATCACGGTCTCGTACCCGGCCTCGCGCAGCGCGAACGAGGCGTGCACGCAGGAGTAGTCGAACTCCACGCCCTGGCCGATCCGGTTCGGCCCGGAGCCCAGGATGATCACCTTGCGCCGGGTGGACGGGGTGACCTCGTCCTCGGAGTCGTAGCTGGAGTAGTAGTACGGGGTGCTGGCGGCGAACTCGGCCGCGCAGGTGTCCACCGTCTTGTACACCGGGCGCACCCCGAGGGCGTGCCGGACACCCCTCACGACATCCTCGGAAAGGCCCGAGAGCGCAGCCAGCTGGGCGTCGGAGAACCCGTGCCGCTTCGCCTCGCGCAGCAGGTCGGGGGTCAGCGCGTCGGCCTCCTGCACCGACTGGGCGATCTCCTGGATCAGGAACAGCTGGTCCAGGAACCACGGGTCGATCTTCGTGGCCTCGTGCAGCTGCTCCAGCGTGGCCCCGGCCCGGATCGCCTGCTGCACCTGCAGCAACCGGCTCTCGGTCGGTACCTTCGCAGCTTCCAGCAAGGGCTCGGGAGAAGGCACGGGACCGTCCCAGTGGAACGCCGCGCCCTTCTTCTCCAGCGAGCGCAGCGCCTTCTGCAGCGCCTCGGTGAAGTTGCGGCCGATCGCCATCGCCTCGCCGACCGACTTCATCGTGGTGGTCAGCGTCGGGTCGGCGGCCGGGAACTTCTCGAACGCGAACCGCGGCACCTTGACCACGACGTAGTCGAGCGTGGGCTCGAAGCTGGCCGGGGTCTTCTCGGTGATGTCGTTCGGGATCTCGTCCAGCGAGTAGCCCACCGCCAGGCGGGCGGCGATCTTGGCGATCGGGAAGCCGGTCGCCTTGGAGGCCAGCGCCGAGGAGCGCGAGACCCGCGGGTTCATCTCGATCACCACGACCCGGCCGTCGGCCGGGTTCACCGCGAACTGGATGTTGCAGCCGCCGGTGTCCACGCCGACCTCGCGGATCACCGCGATGCTGATGTCCCGCAGCCGCTGGTACTCGCGGTCGGTCAGGGTCAGCGCCGGGGCCACGGTGATCGAGTCACCGGTGTGCACGCCCATCGGGTCGAGGTTCTCGATCGAGCAGACCACCACCACGTTGTCGTTGCGGTCGCGCATCAGCTCGAGCTCGTACTCCTTCCACCCGATGATCGACTCCTCCAGGAGGACCTCGGTGGTGGGTGAGTAGTGCAGGCCGGCGCCGGCGATCAGCTCCAGGTCCTCGGGGTTGTACGCGATCCCGGAGCCCAGGCCGCCCATGGTGAAGCTGGGCCGGACCACGACCGGGTAGCCGAGTTCCTCGGTGGCCTTGACGCAGTCATCCATCGAGTGGCAGATGAAGCTCCGGGCCACCGAGGCGTCCAGCTTGTGGACGTCCCGGACTCTGTCAACAACGCCCTTGAACAGCTGGCGGTCCTCGCCGGCCTCGATCGCCGCCACGTTGGCGCCGATCAGCTCGACGTTGTACTTCTCCAGGATCCCGGCCTCGTGCAGGGCCATCGCCGCGTTCAGCGCGGTCTGCCCGCCCAGGGTGGCCAGCAGCGCGTCGGGGCGCTCCTTGGCGATGATCGCCTCGATCACCTCGGAGGTGATCGGCTCCACGTAGGTGGCGTCGGCGAACTCCGGGTCGGTCATGATCGTGGCCGGGTTGGAGTTGACCAGGACGACCCGCAGGCCCTCCTCGCGCAGCACCCGGCAGGCCTGGGTGCCGGAGTAGTCGAACTCGCAGGCCTGGCCGATCACGATCGGGCCGGACCCGATCACCAGGACGCTCTTGAGATCAGTTCTTCTGGGCATCGGCGCTGTGCTCCCCCATCAGTTCGGCGAAGCGGTCGAAAAGGTAGCCGGCGTCGTGCGGTCCGGCTGCCGCCTCGGGGTGGTACTGCACCGAGAATGCAGGCCCGTCAACAAGATTGAGACCCTCCACGACATTGTCGTTGAGGTTGACATGGCTCACCTGAGCCTGCCCGAACGGTGTCGTGAACGTGCCCTCCAGGGGCGCGTCGACGGCGAAACCGTGGTTGTGCGCGGTGACCTCGACCTTGCCGGTGGTGCGGTCCATGACCGGCTGGTTGATCCCGCGGTGGCCGTAGCCCAGCTTGTAGGTACCCAGGTCGAGGGCCTGGCCGAAGAGCTGGTTGCCGAAGCAGATCCCGAAGAACGGGATCCGGCGCTCCAGCACCTGCTTCAGCAGCTGGATCTGCGGCTGGGCGGTGGCCGGGTCGCCCGGGCCGTTCGAGAAGAACACGCCGTCCGGGTTCGTCGCCAGCACGTCGTCGATAGTGGCCAGGGCGGGGAGCACGTGCGACTCGATGCCGCGCTGAGCCATCCGGTGCGGCGTCATCGACTTGATGCCCAGGTCGATCGAGGCCACGGTGAAACGCTTCTCGCCCTGGGCCGGGACCACGTACGCCGAATCCGTGCTGACCTCGTCGGCCAGCGCGGCGCCGCTCATCTGCGGCGCCTCCTGGACCCGGGCCAGCAGTTCGGTGTCGGTGCCCAGCGAGGGGCCCGAGAAGATGCCCACCCGCATCGCCCCGCGCTCGCGCAGGTGCCGGGTGATCGCCCGGGTGTCCACGTGCGAGATGCCGACCACGCCCTGCGCGGCCAGCTCGTCGGGCAGCTCACGCTGGGCGCGCCAGTTGGAGGCGCGGCGGGCCGGGTCACGGACCACGTAACCGGCCACCCAGATCTTCGAGGACTCGTTGTCCTCGTCGTTCACACCGGTGTTCCCGACGTGCGGGACGGTCATCACCACGACCTGCCGGTGGTACGACGGGTCGGTCAGCGTCTCCTGGTAACCGGTCATCCCGGTGGAGAACACCGCCTCGCCGACCGTGCTGCCGACCGCGCCGTAGGCACGTCCGCGCCACGTCGTGCCGTCCTCCAGAACGAGCACCGCGGGGTTGTAGGTCACAGGGGCACCTCCAGAAGAGCCTCGTTCAGCTTGCCGTCGAGCACGGTGGCCCGGCCGGCGTAGATCGTCGCCACGACACTGCCGTGCATCGTCCGGCCCCGCACCGGAGAATTACGGCCCATCGTGGTGTGAGCGGCAGGATCGCATTCCCAGCGGGCCGCCGGGTCCACCAGTGTCAGGTGAGCCGGCTCACCGGCCGCGATCGGCCGGCCCTGACTGCCCACGCGGCCGATCCGGGCCGGCGCCACCGACATCCGGTCCGCCACCTGGGCCCAGGTCAGCAGGCCGGTGTCGACCATCGCCTCCTGCACGATCGGCAGCGCGGTCTCCAGGCCGGTCATGCCCATCGCGGCCACACCCCACTCGCAGTCCTTGGCCTCGACCGGGTGCGGTGCGTGGTCGGTGGCCACGATGTCGATCGTCCCGTCGGCCAGGGCCTCCCGGACCGCCTGGACGTCGGCCGCGGTGCGCAGCGGCGGGTTGACCTTGAAGACCGGGTCGTAGCTGCGCACCAGCTCGTCGGTCAGCAGCAGGTGGTGCGGGGTGACCTCGGCGGTGACGTCGATGCCGCGGCCCTTGGCCCAGCGCAGGATCTCCACCGAACCGGCGGTGGAGACGTGGCAGACGTGCAGGCGCGAGCCGACGTGCCCGGCCAGCAGCACGTCGCGGGCGATGATCGCCTCCTCGGCGACGGCCGGCCAGCCGGTCAGCCCGAGCTCGGCCGAGACCACGCCCTCGTGCATCTGCGCGCCCTCGGTCAGCCGCGGCTCCTGCGCGTGCTGGGCCACCACCCCGTCGAACGCCTTCACGTACTCCAGGGCCCGGCGCATCAGCGTCGGGTCCCACACGCAGTGCCCGTCGTCCGAGAACACCCGCACGCCGGCCGCGGAGTCGGCCATCGCGCCGAGCTCGGCCAGCCGCTCGCCCTTCAGCCCGATGGTGACCGCGCCGACCGGGCGCACGTCCACCCAGCCGTACTGCCGGCCCAGCCGCCAGACCTGCTCGACCACACCCGCGGTGTCGGCCACCGGGTCGGTGTTGGCCATCGCGTGCACCGCGGTCCAGCCGCCCTTGGCCGCCGCCCGGGTGCCGGTCTCGACCGTCTCAGCGTCTTCCCGGCCGGGCTCGCGCAGGTGGGTGTGCAGGTCGACCAGACCCGGCAGGGCGATCAGCCCGTCCGCGTCGATCACCTGCGCCCCGCCCGAGACGGAGGTGCCCACCGCGGTGAGGACACCGTCCTCGATCAGGATGTTCGTCGGGTCGCCGCCGAGCGGGCGGGCACCCTTGATCAGGTAGGAGCTCATCAGGCGCCCTCTCCTTCGCTCTGTCCGGACAACAGCAGGTACAGCACGGCCATCCGCACGGCGACCCCGTTGGCCACCTGCTCGACGATGGTGGAGCGCGGCGAGTCGGCCGCCTCCGCGGTGATCTCCAGGCCCCGGTTCATCGGGCCCGGGTGCATGACCAGGGCGTGCTCGGGCAGCTTGGCCATCCGGCGGGCGTCCAGGCCGTAGCGCCGCGAGTACTCCCGCGCGCTGGGGAAGAACGCCGCGTTCATCCGCTCGCGCTGCACCCGCAGCATCATCACCGCGTCCAGGTCGCCGTGGCCGCCGCCGACCACGTCGTCCAGATCGTACGAGGTCGAGCACGGCCAGTCGCCGATCCCCACCGGTAGCAACGTGGGTGGCGCGACCAGCACCACCTCGGCGCCCAGGGTGGTCAGCAGCCGCACGTTGGAGCGCGCCACCCGGCTGTGCAGCACGTCCCCCACGATCGCCACCCGGCGGCCCTTCAGGTCCGCGCCCGGGGCGTCCTGCTCCAGCCGCGAGCGCAGCGTGTAGGCGTCCAGCAGGGCCTGGGTGGGGTGCTCGTGGGTGCCGTCGCCGGCGTTCACCACGGTGCCGTCGATCCAGCCGGCGTTGGCCAGCCGGTGCGGGGCCCCGGAGATCGGGTGCCGGACCACCACCGCGTCCGCGCCCATCGCCTTCAGGGTCAGCGCGGTGTCCTTCAGGCTCTCGCCCTTGGACACGCTGGAGCCCTTGGCCGAGAAGTTGATCACGTCGGCGGACAGCCGCTTGGCCGCCGCCTCGAACGAGATCCGGGTCCGGGTGGAGTCCTCGTAGAACAGGTTGACCACGGTGCGCCCGCGCAGGGTGGGCAGCTTCTTGATCTCGCGGCGCTGGGTGGCGGCCATCTGGCCGGCCACGTCCAGGATCGAGATCGCCTCGTCGCGGCTCAGGTCCGCGGTGGACAGCAGGTGCCTCACTTCGTCACCCCACCCACGATGCTGACGACGTCCTCGCCGCCGTCGATCTCGGACAGCCGGACCCGCACCCGTTCCCGGGCGGAGGTGGGCAGGTTCTTGCCCACGTGGTCGGCGCGGATCGGCAGCTCGCGGTGGCCGCGGTCGACCAGCACGGCCAGGCGCACGGCGCGGGGGCGGCCGAACTCCGACAGGGCATCGAGCGCGGCGCGGATCGTGCGGCCGGAGTAGAGCACGTCGTCGACCAGGACCACGACCTTGTCGTCGACCCCGCCGTCGGGCAGCTCGGTCGCGGCGATCGTGCGGAAGGCCTGGCGGCGCAGGTCGTCGCGGTGCATCGTGACGTCCAGGGTGCCGACCGGCACGTGCGCGCCCTCGATCGCGGCCAGCCGGGCGGCCAGCCGGTGGGCCAGGGTGACACCGCGGGTCGGGATGCCCAGCAGCACCAGGTTCTCGGCGCCCTTGTTGTGCTCGAGCACCTCGTGCGCGATCCGGCTCAGGGCCCGGGCGATCTCGGCCGGTTCCAGCACGGCGCGAACGGCCTGCGGCGGTTCTTCCCCAGCCGTCACGCGGGGCGGATCTTCCGGTGCGTTCGGTGAGCTTGGATCTTCTCGGGCAGGCGACATGGAGTCGACCTCCTTCTCCGCCTCACGGGACGGATCGTTAAAGGACTGGTCGTCGATGACGTTTTCGAGCGTCTTTCGGCTCCCGGAGGCTACCAGCCGGTGACCGGGCGTGTAGCTCGGGGGCGCTTCGCCTACGCCGAGTGGCGAATTCCTCCGAGAAGTTTCCCGATGTGACTTGACGGAGTCAGTGACTCTCCGTGACTATCATCGGCATGGCATCTGATTACGCCAGGGCGCTCGGCGCCCGCCTGCGTGGGATCCGCACCCAGCAGGGGCTGTCCCTCCATGGGGTGGAAGAAAAGTCCGAAGGTCGCTGGAAAGCCGTCGTGGTCGGTTCGTACGAGCGCGGCGACCGTGCGGTGACCGTTCAGCGGCTCGCGGAGCTGGCTGATTTCTACGGCGTGCCGGTGCAGGCCCTCCTGCCCGACGCGGCTCCGACCGGCAGCAGCGAGCCGCCGCCGAAGCTGGTGCTCGACCTGGAGCGGCTGCAGTCCGTCCCGGCCGAGAAGGCGGGTCCGCTGGCCCGTTACGCAGCGACGATCCAGGGTCAGCGCGGCGACTACAACGGCAAGGTGCTGTCCATCCGGACCGACGACCTGCGCACGCTCGCGGTGATCTACGACGTTCCGCCGGCGGTCCTGGCCGAGCAGCTGATCACGTGGGGGGTCCTGAACGCGGACGCCCGGCGGGCAGTGGCCCAGGAGGACTGACCAGCAGTTCGCGGTGGCTCCACCTGCCTCCTGAGACCTGATCAGGAGGCAGTTCGATCCAGCTGAGGACGCCGGGGCGGCCGGCGTCCTCGAAGTCGCCCCTACGATCCGATCCAGCAAGTCCCGAAAGCAGCACGATGAGTACGGCGCCATCAGTGATGTGACGGTGCGAGCGGCCCCTGAGGTACAGGAGCGGCTGGCACCGTCACATCACGCTTTTGCCCACTGAGAACTGGGGACGCGGTGGGCACCCGGGTGCCCACCGCGTCCCCGGTTGTGGTCTAGGAGGCCTCTTCGCCGATCCGGCCGGGATCCGCCTCCACCCGGTTGCGGCCCGAGCGCTTGGCCCGGTACAGCCGCTCGTCGGCGTGCTCGATCAGGTCGCGCACCTCGTCCCCGGCCTGCGCGCTGTACACACCGATGCTGATCGTCACGCGCAGTCCCGGCCGGATCGAGCTCCAGTCGTGGTCCTGCACACTGCGTCGCACCCGGTGGCACACCTCCACCGCCTCGGGCTCGGTCAGCCCGGGCAGCGCCAGCAGGAACTCCTCGCCACCGAACCGCCCGGTCAGGTCACCGGCCCGGCACGAGCGGCGCAGCAGCCCGGCCACCGCGACCAGCACCTCGTCCCCGGTCTGGTGGCCCCAGGTGTCGTTGATGTGCTTGAAGTGGTCCAGGTCGAGGACCGCCAGGCTGAGCGGCTGGCCGGTCGCCGCGGCCCCGGCCAGCAGCCGCGGCAGTTCCGCCTCGATGTGGTGCCGGTTGGACAGCCGGGTCAGCGCGTCCTCGTTGGCCCGCCGGTCCAGGTCGGCAGCCACCCGCTCGAGTGCCTGGACCTCGGCCTCCAGCTGCCGGCTGCGGGCCCGGTACATCTGCGACTCGGTACGGGCGTCGGCGGCGTCCAGGCGGGCGTGGTCCACCTCGATCAGCTGTTCCAGCCGGCGGGCCCGGGTCGCCGCCACGGCCGAGCGCAGCTGCCGCTCCACCGCGGTGTGCTCCTTGTGGCTGCGCAGCGCGGCCTCGAACTGCCCGGTCAGCTCCAGCGCCCGGGTCAGCTCCAGGGCGATGTCCATCCGGATCGGCAGCTCGCCGGAGGCCGTGGCGCGTTCCAGCGCGACGGTCAGCTCCTCGGCCGCCTGCCGCGCGTCGCCGCGCTCGATCAGCGCACTGGCGCCGTGGTAGATGGTGGCCAGCTCCAGGGCCTGGAAGCCGTTCTCCCGGGCGATCCGGCGGGCCTGGAGAATGGACTCCAGCCCGGCCTCCAGGCGGCCCGCCAGGACCAGCAGCAGGCCGTGGTTGTCGTACGCCAGGGCCTGCCGGTAGGGCGTGCCGTCGGTGGGGTCCAGCGCCAGTTCCACCGCCCGCTCGGCGTAGCCCAGGGCCTGCTCGAGCACCGTGGCGGTGTCCGGGGCGTCCTCGGCCAGGCGCTGGCGGTACAGCCCGATCGAGTTGTCGGCGATGTTGTTGACGATGCAGAATCGGGCGTCCGCGTCGAGGTCCTCGGCCAGCTCCAGGGCCCGCATCTGGAACTGCGCGGCCCGGGCGTGGTCCTGCATCCCGGCGTGCACCACGGCGATCCGGTTGAGCACCCAGAACAGCAGCGGCCGGTCGTTCAGCCGGGCCGCGATCTCGCGGGCCACGGCCAGGCTGTCCAGGGCCTCCTCGGCCAGCCCGATCTCGTTCAGGGCGAGCGCCTGCACCACCAGGGTCTGGCCCAGGCCGGCCTGGTCGTCGAGCTCGGTCAGGACCTTGCCGGCCTGGTCGCAGACCTGGCTGCAGTCCTCGTGCTGACCGGCCTGGCCGAGCAGCCGGGCCAGCAGCACCAGCGCGTCCGCCTGGGCGCGCTTGTCGCCCAGGTCGTCGGCCAGGGCGTAGGCCTCGCGGGCGAGCTCGATGCCCTGCTCGCAGTTGCCGGAGTCCAGGGCCGTGGCCGACTCGGCGAGCAGGTCCTTGAGCATGGCCGTGATCTGAGGATCCACGGGCATGACGCCGCACGTTTCCACCGCGTCTCCTTCGTGCCGCCCGCTTGCCGTCCTCTGCTTCATCGGCAGGGGCCCGGCGGGCTTGCAGGATTCGGGTGCGTGGATGTGGCTGCCTGTGCCCGGCGCGGGGCCCGATCGGGGCGGATCCACCCGTCCGGCCCACCCTCCGGTGACGGAGGGTCGGGCCGTGACGGGTCTACGAGGAGGCCTTGACCTCGAGCAGCCGGGCCAGCAGGCCGTTCACGAAGTTCGGCGAGTCGTCGGTGGAGAGCGTGCGGGCCAGTTCCACGGCCTCGTCGATCGCCACCGCGTCGGGCACGTCGTCGTTGAACAGCAGTTCCCAGGTGCCCAGCCGCAGGACCGCGCGGTCGACCGCGGGCATCCGCTCCACCGTCCAGCCGTGCGAGTAGGTCGACAGCAGCTCGTCGATCCGCTCGGTGCTGGCGGTGACTCCCTCGACCAGCTCGGCCGTGTAGGCCGGCAGCAGCCGGTTCGGGTCGTCGGTGCGACGGCGCTCGGCCATCAGGGTCAGCGGGTCGACCCCGCGCACGTCGGCCTCGAACAGGATGTCGAGGGCGCGCTTACGGGCCTTGCTGCGGGCTCCCACGAGATCAGTTCACACGGCCGAGGTAGTCGCCCGTGCGGGTGTCCACCTTGACCTTGGTGTTGTTCTCGATGAACAGCGGGACCTGGATCTCGTAGCCGGTCTCCAGGGTGGCCGGCTTGTTGCCACCGGTGGAGCGGTCGCCCTGCAGGCCCGGCTCGGTGTAGGTGATCTCCAGGACCACGGAGGTGGGCAGCTCGACGTACAGCGGGGTGCCCTCGTGCAGCGCGACGATCACGTCGGTGCTCTCCAGCATGAAGTTGGCGGCGGTGCCCACGGTCGCGCCGGCCACCGGCAGCTGGTCGTAGGTCTCGCTGTCCATGAAGACGAAGTCCTCGCCGTCCTTGTACAGGTACTGCATGTCGCGCTTGTCGACGTTGGCGGTCTCGACCTTGGTGCCCGCGTTGAAGGTCTTGTCCACGACCTTGCCGGAGAGCACGTGCTTCAGCTTGGTCCGCACGAAGGCCGGGCCCTTGCCGGGCTTGACGTGCTGGAACTCGACCACCGACCAAAGCTGCTTGTCGAGGTTGAGCACCATGCCGTTCTTGAGTTCGTTGGTCGAAGCCACGTGTGGATCTCTCTCGTCTGCATCGGGGAGCGCGGCCACCGGTCAGGGGCCTGCGCGAACGGTCTGGGGGTTCGGTGGAGTCTACCGGCTGGCCGGATCAGGTTCGCGCGGCAACGGCCCGCAGGGCCAGCAGGTACCCCTCGCGGCCCAGGCCCGCGATCGTGCCGGTGGAGACCCCGCCGACCACGCTGGTGTGCCGGAACACCTCCCGGGCGGCCGGGTTGGACAGGTGCACCTCGATCAGGGTGAGCCCGGCCTTGGTGACCATCGCGCAGGCGTCCCGCACGGCGTAGGAGTAGTGCGTGAAGGCCGCCGGGTTGAGCACCACGTGCGCACCCGCGTCCACCGCCTCGTGCAGCCAGCCGATCATCTGCGACTCGTCGTCGGTCTGGCGGACCTCCACCTCAAGACCTAGCTCCGTCCCGGCCTTGACGCACGCCCCGGCCAGGTCGGCCAGGGTGTCGCTGCCGTAGACGTCGGGCTCGCGGACGCCGAGACGCCCGAGATTGGGGCCGTTGAGGACAAGGACGGAGGTCATGCGGGCGAGATTACCGACTCACGGGAGCAGCACCCTCCCGGAACCGGATCCGGGAAGGCGCCGCGAACGTCTTCAGGTAGTGCTACTCGCTGATCAGCCGGTAGGCCTCTTCCAGCAGAGCCGGCTCGGGCCCTTCCAGCCGGCCCGGCTTCGCCAGACCGTCCAGCACCACGAACCGCATCAGGTCACCGCGGTTCTTCTTGTCCCGCCCCATCGCCGCGATCAGCGCGGGCCAGCGATCCCCCCGGTAGGTCCGCGGCAGGCCCAGGCTCGCCAGCGCCTCGGAGTGCCGGGCGACCAGCTCGGGCGGGGTGCGGCCGGCCAGCTCACCGAGCCGCGCCACGTACATCATCCCGACCGCGACCGCCTCGCCGTGCCGCCAGGTGTACTGCTCGACCTGCTCCACGCCGTGCGCGAAAGTGTGCCCGTAGTTGAGGAACTCGCGCTCCCCGGACTCCTTGAGGTCGTTCGTGACCACCTTGGCCTTGACCGCGATGGCCCGCTCGACCAGCTCCCGCAGGGTGGCCGAGTCCCAGCTGGTGGCGGCCGCCGGGTCCGCCGCGACCAGGTCCAGGATGACCGGGTCGGCGATGAAGCCACACTTGACCACCTCGGCCAGCCCGGCCACCAGATCGGCATGGGGCAGGGTGCGCAGCGCGTCCAGGTCGCAGATCACCGCGCGGGGCGGGTGGAAGGCCCCCACCAGGTTCTTGCCCTCGGCGGTGTTGATCCCGGTCTTACCCCCGACCGCGGCGTCGACCATGCCCAGCAGCGTGGTGGGTACCTGCACCACGCCCACGCCGCGCAGCCAGCTGGCGGCGACGAAACCGGCCAGGTCGGTGACGGCTCCCCCGCCCAGGCCGACCACCGCGTCGGAGCGGGTGAATCCGGCCTGCCCGAGCAGCGCCCAGCACATGGTCAGGGTCTCGGCGGTCTTGGCGCCCTCCCCGTCGGGCACCTCGATCAGCAGGGGGCGCAGCCCGAGGTCGGCCAGCTGCTGGCTGACCGTACGGCCCAGCGCCCGCAGCGTGCGCGGATGGACGACCGCCACCCGGGAGACCTTCTCGCCCAGGGCGGCGGGCAGCTGCGCGAGCACCCCGGAGCCGATCGTGACGTCGTACTGCTCGTCCGTGCCGACCGTGATCGTGGTGCTCATACCTGCTCCCTTGCCGCCTTACCCAGGACCTTCAGCACCGCCTCGGTGACCTCCTCCGGGCTGAGCCCGTCGGTCGGCACCCGGTGGGTGGCGATCTCGGTGTAGATCGGCCTGCGGTGGTCCATCATGATCGTCCACTGCGCCCGGGGATTACCTAGAAGCAGAGGACGATTGGTGTTGAGTCCGACGCGCCGCGCAGCATCGGTGATCCGTACGTCGAGGAAGACCACGGTGTGCCGGCGCAGCTCTTCCTGGGTGCGGGGGTCGAGCACCGCTCCCCCGCCCAGGGCCAGGATGCCCTCGTGTTCCTGCAGGGCGGTGCTGACGGCGGTGTGCTCCAGCTCGCGGAAGTGCGGTTCGCCGTCCTCGACGAAGATGTCGGCGATCGTCTTGCCGGCGCTCGCCTCGATGTCCTCGTCGGTGTCCCGGACCGCCAGCCCCAGCCGTTCGGCCAGGGCGTGCGCGATGGTCGTCTTACCGGCCCCGGGCGGGCCGATCAGGACGGCCGCGGGCCCGCTCACGAGATGTCCGAGCGCATCAGCTCGGGGATCGATTCCAGGTAGCTGCGCACGTTGCGGGCGGTCTCGCCCACGCTGTCGCCGCCGAACTTCTCGACCAGGGCCTCGGCCAGGACCAGGGCCACCATCGCCTCGGCCACCACGCCGGCGGCCGGGACCGCGCACACGTCCGAGCGCTGGTGGATCGCCACCGCCTTCTCTCCGCTGGCCACGTCGACCGTGTCCAGGGCCCGCGGCACCGTGGAGATCGGCTTCATCGCCGCGCGCACCCGCAGCACGTCACCGGTGCTCATGCCGCCCTCGACGCCGCCGGCCCGGCCGGTCCGCCGGCGCAGCAGGCCGTCCTCGCCGCGCTCGATCTCGTCGTGCGCCACCGAGCCCCGCCGGGTGGCGGTGCGGAAGCCGTCGCCGACCTCGACGCCCTTGATCGCCTGGATGCCCATCAGCGCACCGGCCAGCCGGGAGTCCAGGCGGCGGTCCCAGTGCACGTGGCTGCCCAGGCCCGGCGGCAGGCCGTAGGCCAGCACCTCGACCACGCCTCCGAGGGTGTCCCCGGCCTTCTTGCAGTCGTCGATCTCGCTGATCATGGCCGCGCTGGTCGGGGCGTGGAAGCTGCGCACCGGGTCGGCGTCCAGGGCCGCGACGTCGTCCGGGCCGGGCAGCGTCGCGTCCTCGGGGGTGTCGACCGGCCCGATCGCCACGGTGTGACTGACCAGGCGAACGCCCGCCACCTGCTCCAGGAAGCTCGCGGCCACCTGGCCGAGGGCCACCCGGGCCGCGGTCTCCCGGGCCGAGGCGCGCTCCAGGACCGGGCGCGCGTCGTCGAAGCCGTACTTCTGCATCCCGACCAGATCGGCGTGACCGGGACGGGGCCGGGTCAGCGGGGCGCTGCGGCCCTGACCGTCCAGCGGCTTGTCGTTGGGGTCGTCGGTGATCTCCTCGACCGGCGGATCGGCCGACATCACCTTTTCCCACTTCGGCCATTCGGTGTTGCCGATCTGCACCGCGAACGGCCCGCCCTGGCTCACCCCGTGCCGCAGACCCCCGGTGACGCGGACCTCGTCCAGTTCGAACTTCATCCGGGCGCCGCGGCCGTAGCCGAGCCGGCGCCGGGCCAGCGCGGTCTGGATCTCGCCGGTGGTGATCTGGACGCCGGCCGGCAGTCCCTCAAGGACGCCGATCAGCAGGGGGCCATGGGACTCGCCCGCAGTGAGCCAACGAAGCATGGGTCTGATCCTGCCATGACGCAGGGTGCGCTCCGGAAACGCGTCCCTCTGGTGAGACGAGGTGGCTCAGTTGGTCTGGGTGTTCGGGTCCGTCGCGGCCACCGAACCGCCCGCGGTGGGGGTGTCCGTGGGTTCCGTCGTCACTTCGGTCCAGGTACCGCTGAGAGACGACTGGGCCGCGGTGGCGTCGCGCTTGATGTCCTCGAGGGTGGAGTCGTCGGACAGGAGCACGAACACCGTCCCGGTCAGGGAGAGGCTCCACGCGTCCTGCACGGTCCCGGTACCGCTTCCGTCGGTCCCGGTCCCGGTTCCGTCGGTACCTGTTCCGGCTCCGGTTCCGTCGGTCGAGGAGACCGTCGGTGTAGCAGCCGAGCCTTCCTGTCCCTTGCCGTCCGGGGTGGCGGTCGGTGCCGTGCCGGGGTCACCGTCGGCCCGCAGCGCACTGCGGTCGATCCGGGCCCCGACAAGGCCACCCGTGCCTTCGGCCCCGGCATTCGACGACAGCGCGAACGCACTCACCATGTACGAACGGGAAACCTTGCCCTGCAACGCCTTCAACCAGCTCGACAACTCGTAGTAGTCGCCGCTGAGTTCCACGTTCATCGGAAGAGAGACCAGATCTCCCGGAGAGCCCAGGCCGGTCGCCGCGGCCGGGTCGGCGACTGCCGAGGCATCGCCCGTGCCCGAGCCGGCCAGCGTCACCAGTACCGGCGTGCCCGGGGCGATGCTCTTCAGGTTCACCCCGGCCTCCGTGCTGATCGTGTCCAGCGTGCGCAGGTACTCCGGGATGTCCGCATCCGGCGGTAGTTCCTCCGCGATCTTCTTGAGCTCCTCCTTCTGCTGGGGCAGATCCGCCGCCTGGTCCTTCAGTTGGGTGAGCTTCATCTGGAGCATCGAGGCCTGGTCGTCCGAGGCGATCGCCTGCTCCCGCAACGCGATCGCATCGTCCCGCCGGGGCGAGATCAGCAGATACCAGGCACCGAGCATCAGCACCAGGCAGAGTGTCACCGCACCGAGCGACCAGCGGGCGGTCCGGCTGGCAAGTAAGGAGGACACGAAAAGAGCTCCTTCGACGACGGAGTGGTAGTGACGGGACGGCGCCGTTCAGTTTCCGGATCCCGGCTCGGTGCCGGGCTTCTGGTAGCGGCCGGACAACGAACTCGACCCGACGACGCCCGTGACGCTGAACGTCGTGTTACTGCTCTGCTCGTCCTTGGTTGCCGACTTGAGTTCCGAGGACTGGAAGCCGCGCAGTTCGTCGAAGGCGGCCATCCAGTCCGCGACACCCGTGTAACTGGATGTGCTGCCCTCGATCGCCAAGGTGGCCACCGCCGCCGGAGTGAGCGGATCGATCGGTGCCGCCGTCCCGGTCACCAAGGTCATCTGCACGCTCTGGTACTCCACCCCCGACGGGCGGGCCCGATCCAGTTGATTGATGTACCGCGACC
This sequence comes from Kineosporia babensis, assembly GCF_021129305.1. Lineage (GTDB taxonomy): Bacteria > Actinomycetota > Actinomycetes > Actinomycetales > Kineosporiaceae > Kineosporia > Kineosporia babensis. The sequence goes on from NZ_JAJOMB010000029.1 coordinate 25,372, forward strand.
AGGGCACGTCGCCGACGTACACCTGCTTGCGCGCCGCTGTCGCCGCCTCGACCTGCGCGTAGATCTTCGGCACCTCGCTGTACTCGGTCTGCTGCTGCTGCAACCGGATCACCCGGTTCGCCGCCGCATCGGCCTCGGCCTGGGCGTTCTTCACCCCGTTCTGCGCCCACACGGTGCCGACCGCGATCGCGGCCAGCACCAGCACCACGCTCGCGGCCAGGCTGACCTGGGTGCGCCGGAACGAGCGGGTCTCCAGCACCTCCAGCGGAAGCAGGTTGACCTTCGCCACCGGCGCCCAGCTGACCGGCCGGGACCCGGCGTCGACGGCCGGCTGCACCTCGGTCGGGGCAACGGGCGAGGCGTGCTGGCCCTCGCTCATCAGATCGCCCCCAGCGCCAGGCCGACCGGGACCGCGGCGAGCGGCTTGATGAACTCGATCTGGTCGGCGTCCAGCCCGGTGCGCCCGAGCTTCAGCGGCCACAGCGGATCGCCGATCACCACCGGCATCCGGGTGCCCGCGGCCAGCCGCTCGGCCAGGCCTTCGAGCCGGGAACCGCCGCCGGAGATCACGATTCGCTCCACCGGGCGGCCCGCGGACGAGACGGCGTAGTAGTCGAGCGAGCCGCGGATCTCGTCGACGAAGTCCTGGGCGGTGGTGGCCACGGTGCGCGAGACCATCTCCAGCTCGTCGCCCGAGGCGATCCGGGTGAAGTGCTGCTTCAGTCCCTCGGCGCGTTCCAGCGGCACGCCCAGCTGCTCGGACACCGCGTCGGTGACGTCCTGCCCGCCCATCAGCAGGATCCGGACGAACCGGGGGACGCCGGCGGAGTGGACGACGATGTTGGTCACCCGGGCGCCCACGTCGATCAGCGCCTCGGTGCCGACGGTCAGGTCGGTCTGGCGGCCCATCGCCCGCAGCACGGCGAACGAGGTCAGGTCCACGCTGTCGACCCGCAGACCGGCCTTCTCGGCGCACTGCACGTTGCGCAGCACCACGTCGCGCTGGGCCGCGACCAGCAGACCACGCAGCTGACGGGCGCCGTCGTCGTTGGTGAACTCCTCCAGCGGGTAGAAGTCCAGCACCGAGTCCTCCACCGAGATCGGCAGGAAGTCGGCCACGTGGAAGGCCAGGCTCTTGCGCAGCTCCCCCTGTTCCATCCAGGGCAGGTCCAGCTGGCGCACGATCACCCGCTGGTTGGCCACCCCCAGGACCACCTTCTTGGCCCCGAAATGGGTGGCGGACCAGAGTTCCTTGATCGCCGCGGTGACGGTCTCGACGTCCACGACCTCGCCGTCCCGGACCGCCCCGTCGGGCAGCACCACCTGTCCGAAGCGGTCCAGCGTGACCCCGTCGCGCCCGAACGACAGCTCGACGGCGCGGACGACGGAGGTGCCGATGTCCAGTCCGATGGCCGTTCGTCGTGCCATGCCTGCGGTCCCTTCCCGTGGGGAGCGTGGTGCCTGCCGACGCGTCCCTTGCATCGATCGCCCAAAAGCGTGATCGGGAGGGCTTGCACAAGTCTTGAGCGTCCGGTTCAGAATTGAGGACGCCCGAACGCTCGCTCCCGGGTCGGGGCGGACCGGTTCAGCGCAGGCCGGAGAGCCCGAGGTACCAGTCCACCAGCGGGGTTCCGTAGACCAGGCCGAGCCCGGCCCCGGCCAGCATGAACGGCCCGAACGGGATCATGCTCTTGCGGGTGGCACCGGCGAACAGGATCGCCCCCAGCCCGACCACCGCGCCCAGCAGGAACGCCGCGAAACCCCCGACCACCGCCTCTTCCCAGCCGTACCAGCCCAGGTAAAGACCCAGCACGCCACCGAGTTTCACGTCGCCGAAGCCCATCCCGCTGGGGTAGACGAACATCAGCACGAAGTAGAAGACGTACATCGCCACGCCGCCGATCGCGGCCCCGGCCAGGGCCCCGGGAACGCCTTCACCGAGCGCGGCCACCACCAGCAGCACGGCCGTGATCGGGTAGGAGGGCAGCACGATGGCGTTCGGCAGCCGGTGCACGTCGAAGTCGATCACCGCCAGCGCGATGCCGATCGCGGCCAGGTAGAGCAGCCCGGGCACCTCCCAGGACCAGCCTTTCCAGAGCGCCACCGCGGCGAACGCCACCCCGGTGAGGATCTCGATCACCGGGTAGCGCAGGCTGATCCGCTCCTGGCAGCACCGCGAGCGCCCGCGCAGCAGCAGCCAGGACAGCACCGGGACGTTGTCGAACCCGCTGATCAGCTCGCCGCAGGTAGGGCAGGCGCTGCGCGGGGTGACCACCGAGCGGTCCTGCGGCACCCGCACGATCACCACGTTCAGGAACGAGCCGATCAGCAGGCCGAACCCGGCCAGCCCGGCCACAAGAATTGCTACCGGAGGGAACTCTGCACCAAGCACCCAGTGACCGTACCGTTCACCGAACGTTTCAGTCGGGCGTTCGTGCCCCTGGCATTCCGGCCGGGCCGGATCTCAGTTCTCGATCAGCTTGACCAAGGTAAAGGGATTGCCGTCCGGCCTGAGGAAATACGGAGGCTGCGTACGGATGTACCGCCGGTCGTACTTGTAATTCTTTGCGTAGCCGGTCGACATCACTGCGCCCTTGCCGGTCCCGACCGGTCCTCGGAACTTCTGCGCAATGACGCCGTTGACGTTGAGCGTTCCCAAAGTGGCCCCGAATCCCCAGTTCTGCACAACGAAACTGTGCCCCAGCGCAAGCATGGCCGCATCGATGTTGTTCACCGAGGGGAGGAGATTGAGGTTCGAGTTACTTCCCGAGCGGAGCGGGTGGTAGACCCAGACACAGTTTCCGGCGATGAGGCCGATCATGTTGTTTCCGTCAGTCGACGAAACCTTGAGGTCGCCGACCAGCACCACGTCGTCCTGACCGGAGATGGTAACCGCCGCGTCGGCGGTTCCGGAGATGAAGAGCGTCCCCCTGGTGCAGGCGTAATTGGTGGTCGTGCCCCAGGACACCGCCGAAGAACTTCCGACCGTGTATTTCTCGTTCGCCGCCGGGTAGCCGACCTGACCAATCAGGCACGCGTCATCGTTCGAACGCGCTACATAGATGACCGGCGGGATGTCAACGACCTGCTCCGTCCCAGCATTCTTCACATTGTAACATTTCGAGGGAATGTCGGCCCGCTTGGTCGAAGGACTGAGAACCTTCATTTTCGTTCCCTGCAGAACGATACGAGTGGCTCCGGTGTAATAGCACCCGGGGCCCGTCTGACCGTCTCCGTCGACATCGGGCGAAACATTTTCCAGAAGTGAGTCGTTTCTTTTCGGAAGGTTGACCAATTCATGCCACACCGGATTCTTGTCCTTGAGTGGGTAGTCCGCGTCCCCCCACCAGGTCTTACCGTTCACGACTCCCTTGGCCGCCGGATAGCTCGTTGTCGCTTCGCCCCGGAAATCTGATTTCCCGTTGATCTGCAAGGCATCGTTGGAGTGCAACGGACCTTCGACGATGTCGCTGGCGCTCCACTGGATCTCGGAACATCCGGTCCGTGGGCGCGCCGAAGTACCGTAATAGTAGTTGGCGCAGGAAGCAGGCTGCCCCAGGAGCTCGGGGTCCACGACCTCGATGTCGCTCAGATAGAGGTAATCAAGAAGATTGTTCCTCTTCAGCTCGACTGTGAAGCTCCGGGTGACCGGAGGCGTGCCGGTCGTTCCGGTCACCTTGAGCTTGATGAGACCGGTGTTATAGGTGTCTTCGATCGTGTTGAGCCGCTGGTAGGTGAAATCACTCCCGGAGCCACCCAGTTTGAAAGATTTGACGTCGCTGAAGCCCGCGTCCGACTGGGACCAGTAACTGTCGTTCGCATTGAGCAGGGAGACGAATTCGTCGATACTGGCGCGCGCAGCCTGCTGGGCCGCCTTGTCGTCCTGGAAATTGCGGGCCGGCGCCATTCCCCTCAAGGCAAATCCCAGGGCAACCATCAGGAACAGCGTCAGCACGGCCAGGGACAGAACGACGGTGACCAAGGCGAATCCTCGTTCCTCCGATCGAACGGCAACCGGCCATGGAGCATCATTTTTCCCGGGCATGTCAATTTCCCGCTTTCGCCATTACGTGCTCGAATCCCGGATATTGTCCAGGAAGACGAAGTCCTTCAGACCGGCCAGGACTTTACTGGGGTTCTTGGGATCCATGATTCGCACCTCGACCGAAACGCCGGCGATGCGCTGCCGGTCGGACAGCGACACGACTGGATCTGGTATCGCTACATTCTGGCTTGTGAAGTACTTGAAGGTCAGCGGATTTTCCGCAGTTTTTGCCATCTTCGCCAGACAGGCCGGCGGGCCGAAAGACGTCCCAGTCGGTGCCTTGAATTCTTGGATGCAACCAGTATCCGAGTTCCACGAGTAGGCAAGCTTCATCAGACCAATGCCGCCACGCTGGATCTGAGAGGTGAACTCCACGCTCTGAGCCTGAGCCTTGGTGAAAGCAGCGACCGGTGGAGCAGAAACTGGCGTGTCTTCGGGATAGGCGACCCGAAGACTGCGGGTGATCGAATCGTTCACCACGCGTGCATCGGCGACTGCCGCCGTCCGGGCATTCATGGCGTCGACTCCGCGGATCACGTTCAGAAACATCGAACCCAGGGCCAGCAGAAGAACGGAACCCACGCTCATCGTCACGACCAGTTCCGCCAGCGATACCCCGCGGTCCTCGATCAACGCATTACGTCGTCGCCAAGTCCCACACCACGAAGTAAGTATCATCATTCCGCCACCGTCAACTGAGCCGAAGCCGTAGGCGAGCTTTTGGATACTGTGACGCTCCTACTGGTCACCGGAGTCTGCGGTACCGGTGGGGTTGCTGTCGCAGAAGCGCTCGGCGTGGCCGTTGCCGAAGGTGATGGGGTTGCGGTCGCCGAGTTCGTGGGCGACGAGGTCATCGCCGGTGTCGGCGTGGCAGTAGCCGGCGATGTCGAACCGGCCACCGAGACAGTCCAGACTCCAAAGGGCAACAGCACTGTCGTCTGGGGGGAGCTTGAAGTTAACGAGTACTCTTCGGCCGTTGGACACCCACCACCGGCCTCCTGACGAAACTTCAGAAGGCGCCCCGAGACACCTTGCCCGGTTTTGAGACTTGAAACCGCCACAGTGACTGCCGCCATCGGAATTTTCACCGTCGGGACGTCACCCGGCGAGCCAACGACATCGACGCCTGCTTCAGATGTTCCTGTCGTTCCCGAATTGGAGCAGATACCGGCCTTCAGCCGATAATTTCCCGGGAACAAGTTGCGGATGGTTCCCGGGAAAGCGTCGTAACACATGGCCGAGCTGTCGTTGGCGCACAACCTGGACAAGCCGACCTCGCTGTACGCCCCCCAACTGACCCTCAGTGGAATTTGAGGGGGCATGACATAATTCGCAGTGGGAGCGTCTAGCTCTACCTTCAACGACCGGGCCGGCTCGTAGACGAAGGAAGCCTCTGGCACATTAGGGCTGCTCGCCAAGACGCTGACGTCCTGAGACTGGATCTGATTGTTGTCCGATCCAACATACGATTCTCGTCTGATTTCCGTTTTATAGCTTCCGTCCGGGATCGAGAATATCGTGCAGCCGCCGTCATCGGTCTCCTGATTGAGCCCCGGCGAGGCGTTCTTCACTGCCACCTTGACATTGCCGACACCGACTCCGGACTGATCCTTGACCTGGACCCGGAACGCTCCGCTGACCCTCGAGCTGATCCCGGACTCAACATAAGTCCTGCCCTGCACCGGCTTCGTTCTTCCCATATTAGGCCACGAGACCGATATGTCGACATAAGCTTTCCCCAGCCGGGCGGAATTCGGTCCGCTCGAGGTGCACAGGTCGGAGCCGCCCGCATTGAACAGGCGAACGTTCTGCACGAGCGAATATTCGACGTTGTTGACCGTCTGAGTGGGCAGCGACGTCCGGCCGATGATCAGCCGGCTCAGCTGTTCCTTCGTCATCGTCCGGTATTCTTCGAGTTTCTGATTCATCAACGCCGCCGCCGCCGTACGCCGGATGTTGTCGCGCACCACGCCAGTAGTGTTCAGAAAAAGTCCTAGCACCGCCGTCACGCCGATGGAAAAGATCGCCATGGCAATCACGACCTCAAGCAGTGATACGCCGGCGTCACATTCCGCTGCACGCGTACCTGGCTTCACCAGCGCACCTTCCCTTAGCCAGCACAAACATGCGTTTACCTGTCCCGACGGACCGATTCCTGCGCAAACCTTGTAATCGGGAAGAGCCGACCGATCTGGCCGGCTCTTCCCGCGCAGAGTTACAGCTGATCAGGGTGCGGTCGCGCTGCTGCAGTTGCCTGACTCAAGTCCGTTCAAGGACGAGTACTTCCACAGCTTCGTGCTGCCGGCGTCGATGTAGACCGCGATGCACCAGCCCGAGGATGTCCAGCCGGCCGGGGTGTAGGAGGCTACGCCATCCTTCTGCGCAGTCGACAGGCTTGACACGGTAGCCCCGTACGAGCCGGTCCCCAGGATGACGACGCCCTTGCTCTGACGACCGACATCGGCTCCGTTCATGGTGTACTTCGTGGGCGTGCCTGCCGTGCCCTGGGTGATGGTCGGGGCAGCAGAACTGTCCACGAAATAGGTGGCCAGTTCCTTGCCCAGCACCGCGACGTCCGACTTGGCGGCACTGTCCTGGGCCTTCGCCCGCTGGCTGAGGAAGACCGGCACGGCGATGGCAGCCAGGATGCCGATGATGATCATGACGACCAGAAGTTCGATCAGGGTGAAGCCCTGGTCCCGGTCCTTCATCGACCTACGGATGCGTGCGAGCATCGAGTGCTCCTTCTGGGATCTGACTGTGCGGCTTGCTGAGTGCATTGCCCGGCCGGATGACCTGGCGCGACTCGATGACACCTCTGATATCGAATCGACCTGAGCCGAACTTGAGGCCCGGCAGGCCTTCAGGTCACTGAATAAGGTTGAACACCGAGAAGATCGGCATGTAGAGGGCGACGATCATCGCGCCGATCAACGAGCCCAGCACGGCGATCATCAAGGGCTCGATGATGCTGGTCAGTGCCTCGGTGGTGGCCTCTACCTCCTGGTCGTAGAACTCGGAGATCTTCTGCAGCATGCTGTCCATCGCGCCGGTGTCCTCACCGACGGCCAACATCTGCACGACCATCGGGGGAAAGACCTTGTGCTCGGCCAGTGGCCCAGCGAGAGTCCGGCCCTGCCGCACGCTTTCCTCGACCGCCTTCGAGGCGTCCCGGATCACCACGTTGCCGGCTGCTTCGCCCACGATCTCCAGGCTGCGCAGGATCGGGACACCGGCAGCCAGCATGGTGCCCAGGTTCCGGGAGAAGCGGCTGATCGCGACCTTACGGAACAGATCTCCGAAGACGGGCACCTTGAGCTTCATCGGATCGACCACTCGCCGTACGCCTTCGGTGTTCTTGTACCTGCCCCAGACGATCCCGGCCGGGACAGCGAGCACGAGGGCGATCGGGACGAAGATCTTCATCCCGTCCGAGATGAGTACCAAAGCCTTGGTCGGGGCCGGCAGTTCGCCGCCGAGGTCGGTGAACATTTTCGAGAACACCGGGACGATGAACAACAGCATGCCGACCACCGCGATGATCGCCATCACGAAAACCACCACCGGGTAGGTCATCGCGGACTTGATCTTGGCCCGGAGCTTGACCTCCGACTCCATGTTCTCGGCGATTTGCAGCAGCACCCGGTCCAGGAAACCGCCGACCTCACCGGCCCGGCACATGTTGACCATCAGCGGCGGGAAGACCTTGGCGTGCTTGGCCATCGCCGAGGAGAGCGAGCCGCCGCCCTCCACGTCCACCCGGACCTCGTTGAGCACCTTGGCCAGCGGCGCGCTCTCGGTCTGCTCGGCCAGGATGCTCAGCGCCTTCAGCAGCGACAGGCCGGAGTCGATCATCGTGGCGAACTGGCGGCTCATGATCGCCAGGTCCTTGAGGTCGACCTTGTTGCTGCCCGGGAGCTTGATCTCCATGTTCAGGCCGGTGTTGGCCTGCTTCACGTCCAGCGGCGCGAAGCCCTGCTGGCGCAGCTTCTGGATCAGCACGTCCTCGCTGGGCGCGTCCAGCTTGCCCTTGACCAGCTTGCCGCGCTTGTCCCGGTAGGAGTACTCGAACGTCTTGGGTGCGGTCGCGGTCGCCATCGCTCAGCCCCGCCCGGTCAGTCGCCGGAAGTCGTCGGCGTGGTGCGCCTTCTCCAGCGCGTGCTCGAACAGCACCCGCTGCTGCTTCACCAGCTCAGCCAGGTTCTGGTCCATGGTCTGCATGCCCTGCTGGGCACCGGCCTGCATGGCCGAGTAGATCTGGTGAGTCTTGCCCTCGCGGATCAGGTTCCGGATCGCGCCGGTGGCGAACATGATCTCGGTAGCGGCAGCCCGGCCTTTGCCGTCGGCCGAGCGCACCAGCACCTGGCAGATCACCCCCTGCAGGGCTCCGGCCAGCTGTACCCGCACCTGTTGCTGCTGTTCGGGCGGGAAGACGTCGATGATCCGGTCGACGGTCTGGGCGGCGTCCTGGGTGTGCAGGGTGCCGAAGACCAGGTGGCCGGTCTCGGCCGCGGTCAGGGCCACCGAAATCGTTTCCAGGTCACGGAGTTCGCCGACCAGGATGATGTCCGGGTCCTGGCGCAGAACGCTCTTCAGGGCGTGGCCGAAGGAGTGCGTGTCCTCGCCGACCTCGCGCTGGTTGACCAGGCAGTTCTTGTTCTGGTGGAGGAACTCGATGGGGTCTTCCACGGTCATGATGTGGTCGTGCCGGGTCCGGTTGGCCAGGTCGATCAGGGCCGCCAGGGTGGTCGACTTACCGGAACCGGTGGGTCCGGTGACCAGCACCATGCCCCGGGGCAGGCCGGCGAACTCGGCCACCCGCGGGTTGATCTGCAGCTGCTCGAGCGACTTGATCTCGTAGGGGATCACCCGCAGGACGGCGCCCATCGACTCGCGCTGCCGGTACACGTTCACGCGGAACCGGGAGGCGCCGGGGACGGCGTAGGCGAAGTCGAGTTCCAGGTTCTCCTCGAAGCGTTCGCGCTGCTTCTGGGTGAGGATCGCGTAGATCGTCGACATGATCGAGTTGGGCGTCAACGGTGGGTGGTTGGGGATCGGGGCGAGGTGTCCGCGGATCCGGACCAGGGGCGGGGCGCCGTTGGACAGGTGGAGGTCCGAGCCGCCCTGCTGGACCAGGAACTGCAGGACGCCGTGCAGGTCGAAGCCCATCGACTCGACGCCCCGGGTGGCCGGCGGGGGTGGGGCCGACTGGGTGGGTTGGGGTACCCCGGGCGAATTGGGGACGGGGCGGCTGGCTGGTTGCTGACCGGCACCGGGTGCGGGTGGCTGGGGAGGTAGCAGTGCCGGCTGCCTCTGCTGACCGGTTTGCGGCGCGGGCGGCTGAAGCGCAGGGGCAGGCTGGCCCGGATACGGCTGGGTGGGTTGTTGCTGGGTTGGGTGTTGCTGGGTTGGTTGTTGCTGGGCCGGGACCTGCTGGCGGGGCTGAGTCTGCTGGTACCCGCCGGGAGGCTGGAGCCCTGGCTGTCCCGGGTGCTGTCCTGGTTGCTGTCCCGGTTGCTGTGCCTGGGCCAACTGCGGCTGGGCCGGCTGGGCTGCGTACTGCCCCGACGGTGCGGAGGCAGTACCCGGGCCAAAACCCGGCTGGGCCGCGGCCTGCGAGCCCTCCCCGGCACGACGTTCAGCGCTGCTTTCCACCGGATCCTCCTTGGCAGCGTGCCGGGGCGCTCCGCGGTCACGGCCGGTGGGCAGGCGTGGCCATCCCTGATCGCCGACCACCGGTCCGTAGGCATTTCGGCGCCAGGAGGGGCGTGCTTGAGAGGCTCAGGAAGGCAGCGACTGGAAGATCGGGCTGATCACCTTCATGTCCGTGGTTCCGGTGACCCGGATGACCCAGTTTCCGCCCACGCCGCTTGCCCCGGTCTCCTCCAGACGCCCGGACTGTCCGCTGGCTCCGTCGTGCCAGGCGTAGGCCTCACTGGTGGTGGCAAAGGTGCGGAACTCGATGTGTGCGCCATTGGCCAGATCGCACTCGCCGGAAGTGAGACTGGTGCCGGGCAGGTGTGCGGGACGGAACGTGTCCAGGCAGCCCACATGCTGAGCCATGAACCGAGAGGACGGGTAGTAGAGCCCGGCATCGTCTGCTGTGACGTTGCGGTACCAGTCCCGGGCATCGTCCTGGTAGAAGAGCACACCCATGCTCGCGAGTCCGAGCACGAACGCTGCGACCACCACCCGTTTGCGAAGCTTCCGAGGCACAGGCGCCTGCATCGGTGGTGTTTCCGGGGGCGCGATGCTCACGCCTGCCCTGTCGGACGGCCCCAGCGGTTCTCAAGCCATCAGCGGGAAGCGAGTACTTTCTCCCCCGCCACCCGCATGTCCTCGACCGGAGCGGTCAGGCCGGTCATCAGCCGCACCTGCTCGGCCGCCTGGTGAAGCAGCATCTCGAAACCACCCACCGAAGCCGCACCCACCGACGTCCACAATTGGGCTGCTCTGGTGGGCCACGGATGGTAGGAGACATCGAGCATCGGCCCAGTGGGCTGCTGTCCCGCCGCGGCCGGACGCAAAGCGTCTGCCCACGCTCCCGCTGCGTCGCCGGGGAGCGTGACCACCACAGCTTCTGCTGACAGGACAGTGTCGTGCTCGTCCAACGCGCCGACCCGGGCGGTCAGCCCCAACTCGGACGCCAGCGCGAGCAACTGCGCAGCCCGGGAGGCCGAGCGGGCCAGCACCACCACGTCCTGGCAACCCAGTTCGGCCAGGGCCGCCACAGCGGAAGACGCCGTGGCGCCGGCGCCGACGATGCACGCGGATTTCACCGGGGCTACCACTCCGACCGAACGCAACGCCTGAACCAAGCCGTAGACGTCCGTGTTTGTACCCACCGGCTCACCCGCGGGCGTCCAGGTCACCGTGTTCACCGACCCCACCGCCGCGGCCAGCGGCGTGACCTCGGCCAGGAACGGCACCACCACCCGCTTCAGCGGCATGGTCAGCGAAAGACCGGACCACTCCGGCCCGAGCTGCGTGAACCAGGCCCCGAACGTCTCCTCGTTCAGCTCGAAGGCGTCGTAACGCCAGTCGTCCAGGCCCAGCGCGTCATAGGCGGCGCGGTGCAGTGCCGGGGAGATCGAGTGCGCGATCGGGCTGCCCAGCACTGCCGCACGGCGAAGTTCACCCACGGTCAGTTGCCCGGGTTCGCCTGCAACCAGGCCTGGAACTCCTTCACGTACACCTGGTGCTGGGCGAAGTCGTTGGCGAACTTCGTCTCACCGGTGTCGGGGTTGGTGGTGACGAAGAACTTCCACTTGCCCGGAGTCGGGTTCAGCGCGGCTGCGAGCGCGGCCTCACCCGGGTTGCTGATCGGCCCGGCCGGCAGGCCCGGGAACTTGTAGGTGTTGTACGGGCTGTTGCTCTCCCGGTCCTGGGGCGTGGTGGTCACGTTGAACTTGCCGGTGGCGTAGCTGACGGTGGAGTCGAACTGCAGGTTCATGCCCGACTGCACCCGGTTCTCGATGACCCGGGCCACCTTGCCCATGTACTGCTCGGTGCCGGCCTCGGCCTCCAGCAGGCTGGCCTCGATCACGACCTTGCGCAGCTTGTTGTCCGGGATCCCGAGCTTGTCGTAGGTCTGCTGCCCGCGCTTGACCATCTGCGCGAGGGCCGACTCGGCCGTCACGTCCGGGCCGAACTCGTAGGTGGCCGGGTACAGGAAACCCTCGAGGTTGCCCTTGGCCGCCTTGGGCAGGCCGATGTCGCCGGACTCGGCGGCCGCGCGCAACTCCTTCGGGTCCAGGTCGAGTTTCTTGGCGATCACGTTGAGCGCGTCGGCCAGCCGCGTGCCCTCCGGAATGGTTACCTTGGCGACGATGCGGTTGGCCGGGTCGGCCAGGATGTCCAGGGCGCCGGCGGCCGACATCTCGAGCTTCAGGTTGTAGTTGCCCGGCTGGATACCGGCCCCGCGCTTGTCCGCCGCGACCGCGTCGATGAAGGCCACCGGGGTCTTCACCACACCCTTGTCGGCCAGTTCCTGAGCCATCACCCGGCCCGAGGCACCCTCCGGGATGACCACCAGGACCTCACCGGATCCGGGTCCCGCGTAGTCCTTCGGCTCGGTCAGCCGCTCGACGATCGGTGAGATCGCCAGGTAGGCCCCGTAGACCCCGCCCCCGGCGACCACCAGCGACACCAGCAGGACCGTGGTGGTCCGGCGACGACGCTGCTTACGACGCTTACGCTGCTGCCGGCCGGCCCGGCGGCGGCCGGGCGGTGCCCCGGAGAAACCCCCGGGGAGCACGTCATGCAGCGACGAGGTATCGCTCACGCCGCAGCCTCGCTCACGTCAGTGCCTCTCCATGGCCAGGACCCGGACCATCCGGGTCTGCTTCCAGGACGACCGGTGTCCCGGGCGGCCGGCCGGACGCGCGCTCGCTGTCCAGGGCCGACTGCAGGATCACCACCGCCGCCGCCTGATCGACGACCGGGCGGCGCTTGCGTCCTTTCACACCAGCCTGCCGAAGCTGCTGATGTGCGGTCACGGTGCTCAGCCGCTCGTCGACGAGGCGCACCGGGACCGGGGCCACTCGACGGGCGACTTCGACAGAGTACGCGCGCGCAAGCCCGGCCGCTGCCCCCTCAGCACCGGAAAGTGAGCGCGGCAGCCCGACGATTACCTCACAGACCGCTAGTTCGGTGACTATCTGTGCTATCCGACCGTAGTGAGAGTCATCACCGTCGACCCGCTGCACGGTCTCCAACGGGGTGGCCAGGAGGCCGGAGACGTCCGAGCGGGACAGGCCCACCCGGACGCTTCCGACGTCCACGCCGAGGCGTACCCCGGAGCGCATCTCGTGGTTCAGCTGCCGGCCGATCGCTCGGCGACGACGGCCTGGATCCGCTGCAGGGCCTCGGCGATCTTGGTCGCGTCGGTCCCACCGCCCTGCGCCACGTCGTCCTTGCCGCCACCGCCGCCACCGAGCACCTTGGCCGCCTCGCGGACCAGCTCGCCGGCCTTGACCCCACGGGCCCGGGCCTCCTCGTTGGTGGCGACGACCACGACCGGGCGCTCCTTGGCGACCGCCGCGACGGCGACCACACCGGCCCGGGAAGCAGCGATCCGGCCGCGCACGTCCAGCGCCAGCGCCCGGGCGTCGGCCGGGTCGACCGGGCCCGCGTCGTGCGCCACGACAGACACGCCGTTGACATCCGCAGCCGCCTCGACCAGGGCTCCGGCCGAGTTGAGAAGCGCCTGACGACGGCCCTTCTCGAGCTCCTTCTCGGCCTCGCGCAGCCGGGCCACCAGCGTGCTGACCCGCTCCGGCAGCTCCTCCGGGCGCACCTTCAGCGCCTCGGTGAGCTGGCTGACCAGGGCCCGCTCGCGACCCAGGAAGCGCAGCGCGTCCAGGCCGACGTAAGCCTCCAGGCGGCGCGTGCCGGAGCCGATCGAGGACTCCCCGATCAGCGTGACCGCGCCGATCTGCGAGCTGTGCTCGACGTGCGTGCCACCGCACAGCTCCCGCGACCAGGCCCCGCCCATCTCGACGACGCGGACCTCCTCGTCGTAGGTCTCGCCGAACAGCGCCAGGGCGCCGATCTCGCGGGCCTTGGCGATCGGCATGTAGGTGGCCGAGACCGGGTAGTCGTAGCGCAGCGCCAGGTTGGCGACCTGCTCCAGCTCCTCCCGGACGGCCGCGTCGAGCGCCGAGGTCCAGGCGAAGTCCAGCCGCAGGTAGCCGGGCCGGTTGTACGAACCGCTCTGCAGCGCCGTGGGGCCGAGCACCTGGCGCAGCGCGGCGTGCACCACGTGCGTGCCGGAGTGCGCCTGGCAGGCCGACAGCCGCCACTCGCGATCCACGCTGGCCAGCACGTCGGAGCCGGAGCGGATGGTGCCCTCGGCGACCTCGACGGTGTGCACGATCAGGCCCTTGACCGGGCGCTGGACGTCGAGCACCCGCAGCTTGGCGCCGTCCGCGGTGATCTCGCCCTCGTCGGCGATCTGGCCACCGGACTCGGCGTAGAACGGGGTGCGCTCCAGCACGACCTGGATGGTCTGGCCCTTGTCGGCCGTCTCCACCCGGGTGCCGTCCAGGATCAGGCCGCGCACGGTGGAGTCGGTGGACAGCTCGCGGTAACCGGTGAACTCGGTGATCCCGGGCTCACGCAGCTCGCGGTACACCGAGGTGTCCGCGTGGCCGACCTTCTTGGCCTTGGCGTCGGCCTTGGCCCGGTTGCGCTGCTCGGCCATCAGCCGGCGGAAGCCGTCGTGGTCGACGCTCAGGCCCTGCTCGGAGGCCATCTCCAGGGTCAGGTCGATCGGGAAGCCGTAGGTGTCGTGCAGCTGGAACGCCCGCTCACCGGACAGCGTCTTCTCACCGGCCGTCTTCGCGGTCGCCACCGCGGTGTCCAGGATCGTGGTGCCGGCGCTGAGCGTGCGGGTGAACGCCTGCTCCTCGGCCTGGGCGATCTGGCTGATCCGGGCGAAGTTGGTCTCCAGCTCGGGGTACGACTGGGCCATCCGGTCCTTGGACACGGTCAGCAGGTCGGTCATCGAGGCGTCCTGCACGCCCAGCAGCCGGACCGAGCGGATCACCCGGCGCAGCAGCCGGCGCAGCACGTAGCCGCGCGCCTCGTTGGAGGGGGTGACGCCGTCGCCGATCAGCATCAGGCCGCTGCGCACGTGGTCGGCGATCACCCGCATCCGGACGTCGTCCTGGGCGTTCGCGCCGTAGCGCTTGCCGGTGATCTCCTCGACCCGGGCGATCACCGGGAAGACCTCGTCGATCTCGTAGAGGTTGTCCACGCCCTGCAGCAGCGAGGCCATCCGCTCCAGGCCCATGCCGGTGTCGATGTTCTTCGACGGCAGCGGGGCCTCGACGTCGAAGTCGACCTTGGTCCGGACCTCGCTCAGCATCTCCTGCATGAAGACGAGGTTCCAGATCTCCAGGTAGCGGTCCTCGTCCGCCTCCGGGCCGCCGTCCGGGCCGAACTCCGCGCCCCGGTCGAAGTAGATCTCGCTGCACGGGCCGCCCGGGCCGGGAACGCCCATGTGCCAGTAGTTGTCGGCCAGGCCGCGCTGCACGATCCGCTCGTCCGGCAGGCCGGCGATCCGCTTCCAGAGGCCGCGCGACTCATCGTCGCCCTGCAGCACGGTCACCCACAGCCGGGACTCGTCCAGGCCGTAACCGCCGTCGGACTGGTCCCGGGTGATCAGCTCCCAGGCCAGCTCGATCGCCTTCTCCTTGAAGTAGTCGCCGAAGGAGAAGTTGCCGTTCATCTGGAAGAACGTGCCGTGCCGGCTGGTCTTGCCGACCTCGTCGATGTCGAGGGTGCGGATGCACTTCTGGACACTGGTGGCGCGCTCGTACGGCGGTGTCTCCTGGCCCAGCATGTAGGGCTTGAAGGGGACCATGCCGGCGTTCACGAACAGCAGGGTCGGGTCGTCGTACAGCAGCGGAGCACTCGGCACGACCGTGTGCCCACGCGTCGAGAAGTACCGCAGCCAGCGGCGGCGGATCTCTGCCGTCTCCATGGATCTGACCTTTCGCGTCACAGTGCGATTCGCATCGCGGTTCCCGGATGGTGCCTGAGAAGTTCACCGTGCCCGGCGGGCGCCGGTCCCGGCCAGGGGTTTTCCGGGATGCTCAGTAGTTTCTGGGGTTGCCCGGCTGGTCGAAGCCGAACTCGTCCTCGTCGTCGTACCGGGGGTACGCGCCGGGGCGGGCGCCGCGCGACGGCCCGGTCGGGTCGTCCATCAGCGATTGTGCAGTCCGCGGGTCCATCGCCGGAGCACCTGAGGCGTCGACACCCAGGGCGGAACGCAACTCCTGCTCCCGCTCGGCCATGCCCTCGCGGATCACCTCGGCCACCTCGCGCAGGCCGTCGCCGAACGAGGCCAGCGAGGAGGAGAACGAGTCGCTCATCCCGGCCGGGGAGTACTGCTCGACCGTCTTGGTCAGCTTGCGCACCGCGTAGACGCCGGCACCGGCGCCGACCGCGATCCAGAAGAGCCTGGCCATCGTTCAGCTCACCTCCGCTTGCCGGCGGCCTTGCGGCCCCCGATCGCCTGACGCACGCCGTAGGTGAACGCGGCGACCTTGACCACGGGCGAGCCGAGCGTGGCCGCGAACAGGGCGGTCAGCGCGGAGACGTTGGTGGACACCTGGGCCACGTTGTTCGTGATCGTGTCGACCTTGCCCAGCTGCTGGTTGGTCGAGGCCACGGTGGTGGTGACCTCGGACAGCAGCGGCAGGGCGCCGTCGGAGAGGCTGCGCACCGTGTTGCGCGTCTCGTCCAGCACCTTGCCCAGCTTGATCAGGGGGATCGCGATCACGCCGACCAGGAGGACGAAGGCTATGGCTGCGATCAGCCCGGCGATGTCGCCCACCATGAGTTATCCCTTTCATCGCCCGCTGAGGATTCGCAGTCGGCGGGGAGCACGGAAAACCGGACAGATCCCGGCCGAACGGGGTTGACCCTATCGTGGACCGGCGGTACCGCCGTCCCGGTGGTTGCGCGACACCCGTGTCCCGCGAACGGGTGACGGGGGTCAGCGCCGCCGGCCGCCTCCTCGCAGCATCGATCTCAGCCGGGCCAGACGTTCGGCCATACCCCGTTCTCCTCCCCGGTCGGTGGGCGCGTAGTACTCCCGGCCGGCCAGGTCGTCCGGCAGGTACTGCTGCGCCACCACCCCGTGCGGATGGTCGTGCGCGTACTTGTACCCCCGCCCGTGGCCGAGTTTCTTGGCCCCGGTGTAGTGCGCGTCGCGCAGATCGGGCGGCACCGGCCCGCCGAGCCCGGCCCGCACGTCCTGGGTGGCCGCGTTCAGCGCCATGTACGAGGCGTTCGACTTCGGCGCCATGGCCAGGTGCACGGTGGCCTGGGCCAGCACGATCCGGCCCTCGGGCATCCCGATCATCTGCACCGCCTGGGCCGCCGCCACCGCCACCTGCAGGGCGCTCGGGTCGGCCATCGCGATCTCCTCGGAGGCCGCGATCATCAGCCGCCGGGCGATGAACCGCGGATCCTCCCCGGCCTCGACCATCCGGGCCAGGTAGTGCAGCGCCGCGTCCACGTCGGACCCGCGGATGCTCTTGATCAGCGCACTGGTGATGTCGTAGTGCTGATCGCCCTCCCGGTCGTAGCGGACCATCGCCTTGTCCACGGCCTGCTCGACATCCGTCACCGTTATCTCGGGGATCTCGGCCACCTCGCCGTCGGCGTTGACCCGCTCCCGGCTGAGCGCACTGCCCGCGGCGGCCTCCAGCGAGGTCAGCGCCCGGCGGGCGTCTCCGGTGGCCAGCCGGACCAGGGCGGCCGCCGCCTCCTCGCCGAGCCGGACCGTGCCGTTCAGCCCGCGCTCGTCCTGCACCGCCCGCTGCAGCAGCGCCTCGATGTCCTGGTCCTCGAGCTGGCGCAGGGTCAGCAGCAGCGAGCGCGACAGCAGCGGCGAGATGATGCTGAACGAGGGGTTCTCGGTGGTGGCGGCCACCAGGATCACCCAGCGGTTCTCCACCCCCGGCAGCAGACCGTCCTGCTGGGACTTGGTGAACCGGTGGATCTCGTCCAGGAAGAGAACGGTGCGGGTCTCGGACCGGTCGCGCAGCTCACGCGCCTCCTCCATCACCCGCCGCACGTCCTTCACTCCGGCCGTGACCGCCGACAGCTCGACGAACCGGCGGCCACCGGTGTTGGAGACGACGTGGGCAAGGGTGGTCTTCCCGGCACCGGGTGGACCCCAGAGAATGACGGACGCGGGGCCCGCCAGCCCGTCGGCACCCTCGGCAAGGCGGCGCAGAGGCGAACCAGGACCGAGCAGATGCCCCTGCCCCACCAGTTCGTCGAGTGCGCGGGGACGCATCCGCACCGCGAGCGGAGGACGGTCACCGGAACCGGCGTGGCCGAGGCTGCCGGGGCGGACAGGGTTGAACGCCGCGGAGGCCCCAGGTTCGGGAGCCGCCGCGTTGTCGGAAGTGAACAGATCGGCCATCGATCGCAGATTATCCGCCGCCACCGACAGAACCCGAACGGCGGGAGCGGGTCCGGATGCCTCACGTCGATTCAGGCGACTCGAGCCAGTCCAGAACGGGGCCCTGGTTCAGGGTTGGGTCCGGTTCAGGGTTCAGGGTTCAGGGCTGGGCCCGGCTCAGAACGAAGTCGGTTCAGAGTTGGCTGGTGCGGCGACCACGAACCTTGACCGGTTCCACGCCAGGCCATTCAGTCCAGCAGTGGGGGAACAAAGAGCGCTGGGGCAACACCAAGTTCACCCGGTACCGGATCCGGCCCGCGCAACCGGTCACCCGGTGAACGTTCGTGGCCGTCGCACCAGGTTCAGAAGCAGCCTGACTCGAAACCGGCCTGGCTCAGCACTCGGCCTAGATCAGCACTCGGCCCGGCTCAGCACTCGGCCCGGCTCAGTGCTCGGCCTGGCTCAGTGCTCGGCCTGGTTGAGAAACTGGGCCGCCCAGAGCGGACCGGTTCAGAACTGGCCAGGCTCGAACCGGCCCGGCTCGGAAGCAACCCTGACCCGACCCCGGCCAGGCTCAGACCGGTCTGGCTCAGAACCGGCCCTGCGACTCGTCCCGCCGCCGACCACGCGCGCCACGCCGGCCCTGCTCGCCTGCCCCGTCGTGCCCGTAAGGCCCGTCGTGCCCATGAGGCTGGCTGGGCTCGCCGGATTCGCTGTTTCGGGACACCCTGCCGTACCCACCGGACCTGGTGTTCTGGGGAGTCTCGCTGTACCCGCCAGGCTGGCCACTGCCGTACTCGCCAGGCCTGGTGTCCTCGCCAGTCACGTCGTACCCGCCACTTCCGTACTGCCCGCTGTACTCACCGGACCTAGCGCCCTCGTCAGTCACGCCGTACCCGCCGGGCCCGCCACTTCCGTACGCCCTGCCGTACTCACCGGACCTGGCGCCCTCGTCAGTCGCGCCGTGCCCGCCGGGCCCGCCACTTCCGTACGGCCCGCCGTACTCACCGCGCTTGGCGTCCTCGTCAGTCACGTCGGACGCGCCAGGCTCGCTGCTTCCGTACGCCCTGCCGTACTCACCGGGCCTGGCGTTCTCGTAAGGCGTGCTGGACTCCCCCGGTTCGCCGGGCCCGTAAGACTCGTTGTCCCCGCTTTGCCCGGAAGGCCTGTTGTCCGCCTCAGGCCGAACACCGTCGTCACCTCGGCCGCGCTGGTCCGGCCGAACGTTCTCATCGGGCCGGGTGCGCTGATCAACTCGCCCGCGCCCGTCGGGCCGGGTGTTCTCGTCACGCCGGTTGTTCAGGAGCCACTCGATCCCGAACGAGAGCCCGCCCGCGACCACCCCGAGGACCAGGCCGGGAACGATGCCGTTGCCGAGCAGCAGGTTGACCACCACCACGAGGACCAGGACGGCCACCGCGACGATCAGGCAGCGACGCAGCCGCGCGCTCACCGCGAACTCCTGGGGCAGACGTGTCTCATGAGCATCACCCTAGAGGCCCGAAGAGGGGACAGTGCGAGCAGTCGCCGCCACCCCGAACGGTGCGGTCACCCAGTCAGGCGACCACACCTTGGGGGTAACTCCCGGCCCCTAGGGGCTGGGGGACCTCAGTTGAATTACTCGCCGCCGCCCCCACCGCTGTCGCCGCCACCATCCCAACCGCCGTCGCTGTCGGAACCACCGTTACCGCCGTTGGCGGTGGACGGGTTGCCGCGCCGGGAGGACCTGCGGGCCGACGGGAAGACCGTGAGCCCGAGCAGGTAGGCGGCGATCCCCACCACCATGGCCACGCCTACATGCACGCCGGCAGCTACGGCGGCGATTCCGACCGCCAGAGCGAGGATGAACGGGACCGGGCTGTTCCTGCGTCGTGTGCGAGCCATCTCTACTCCTCCTGAGCGCCGTCGGGCTTCCTGCCCGGTTTCTCTCTACCTCTACTGAGATGCAGAGGGGATCGAGAAAGTTCGGCGCAATCAGAACGAATTACCAGGAACCGCCGCCCCCACCGCCGTCTCCTCCCCCACCGCTGCTGCCACCGGCGTCGCCACCCGAGCTGTGCCCACCACCGCTGGAACTGTGGCCGCCCCCGCCGTCGTACCCACCGACGTCCCCAGTTGTAGTGCTGGCGATCCCCGTACTGCCCGTGACCCCGGTAGAACCCGAGCTTCCCCGCGAACCCGACGACCGACGTCCGCCGGTGGGCCCAGGGGCGCGAGTGGACTGCCGCTCCCAGATCGAGCCGACCACGAACGCGCTCACGAAGGCGACCGCCGTGATCAGCACCGCCACTTCGGGCTCGGCGCCGACCACCACGCTGGTCAGGCCGGCCAGGACGGCGAAGATCACTTCTAGGATCAGCACCTGCGTCTTACGGTCCATCGCTCCCCCTCTGCCGAGAACTGCCCAAAGAACCTACGGGCGCAGTACGCGTTCCGATCCCCCAAGGGCAGCACCGAGGCAGCAAAGCCAGAAAGTCCCGGCCCGCATTGTGCGGGCCGGGACCTCATCGATCCTGATCAGTTGCTGGAGCCCCCTCCGTCGGCGCCCCCGCTCAGGCCGTCGGAGTACACCGGGACATTGTGGATCACCCCGTTTCCCGGCTGGTACATCTGATCCCGACGGCTACCGGCCGCCGGGGATCCCGGCCGGGCCACCCGACGCGACGGTCCGCGGCCGGCCGACCGGTCCCGGCACAGGATCGCCCCGCCCATCAGCACTGCGGTTCCCACCAGACCGGGCAGCAGTTCCCCACCGGCCGCGCACCAGGCCCAGACCGCCAGCGCGCCGACCAGACCGAAGCCCAGCACCCGCAGCGCCCACTTCCGGATCGTGTTCATGCCTACCCCCACTTCGTGAACCTGTGAGCCCCCTCACATCAGGATCGGGCAATGATCGCCCCCGGAAGAAGGGGCAAACGGGTGAGTCCGGCCCGCAACCATCTGCGAGCCGGACTCAACCGGGCTGTCTGGAGGTAACTCAGGCCTTCGCGGCCGGCTCACCCTGATCAGCAGCGCCCTCGGCCTTCGGCTTCGACGGCACGAAGTCCACCCCGGCCTCCTTGCGCTGGGCCTTGGTGATCGGCGCCGGGGCGGCGGTCAGCGGGTCGTAGCCGCCGCCGCTCTTCGGGAAGGCGATCACCTCACGCAGCGACTCGGCACCGGCCAGCAGCATCACGATCCGGTCCCAGCCGAAGGCGATACCGCCGTGCGGCGGGGCGCCGAACTTGAAGGCGTCGAGCAGGAAGCCGAACTTCTCCTGCGCGTCCTCCTCGCTCAGGCCCATCATCTTGAACACCCGCTCCTGCACCGAGCGCTGGTGGATACGGATCGACCCACCGCCGATCTCGTTGCCGTTGCAGACGATGTCGTAGGCGTAGGCCAGGGCGTTGCCCGGGTCGGACTCGAACTTCTCGATCCACTCCGGCTTGGGCGAGGTGAAGGCGTGGTGCACGGCCGTCCAGGCGCCCGAGCCGACCGCCACGTCACCGCTGGCCACCGCGGCCGAGGCCGGCTCGAACAGCGGGGCGTCGACGATCCAGACGAACTCCCAGCGGTTCTCGTCGATCAGGCCGCAGCGCTTGCCGATCTCCAGCCGGGCGGCGCCGAGCAGGGCCCGGGCCTCGGAGGTGATGCCGGCGCCGAAGAAGACGCAGTCGCCCGGCTGGGCGCCGACCGCCTCGGCCAGGCCCGCGCGCTCGGCCTCGGAGATGTTCTTGGCCACCGGGCCGGACAGCGTGCCGTCCTCGGCGATCAGCACGTAGGCCAGACCGCGGGCGCCGCGCTGCTTGGCCCACTCCTGCCAGGCGTCCAGCTGACGGCGGGGCTGCGAGCCGCCACCGGGCATCACGACCGCGCCCACGTACTCGGACTGGAACACCCGGAACGGCGTGCCGGCGAAGTACTTGGTCATGTCGACCAGCTCGTTGCCGAAGCGAAGGTCGGGCTTGTCCGAGCCGTAGCGGGCCATCGCGTCGGCGTAGGTCATCCGCGGGATCGGCGCGGTGATCTCGTGGCCGATCAGCTTCCACAGCGCGGTGACGATCTGCTCGCCGACCGCGATCACGTCGTCCTGCTCGACGAACGACATCTCGATGTCGAGCTGGGTGAACTCGGGCTGGCGGTCGGCCCGGAAGTCCTCGTCGCGGTAGCAGCGGGCGATCTGGAAGTAGCGCTCCATCCCGCCGACCATGAGCAGCTGCTTGAACAGCTGCGGGCTCTGCGGCAGGGCGTACCAGGAACCCGGCTTCAGCCGGGCCGGCACCACGAAGTCGCGGGCGCCCTCGGGGGTGGAACGGGTCAGGGTCGGCGTCTCGATCTCGACGAAGTCCTGGTCCAGCAGCACGTTGCGGGCGGCCTGGTTGACCTTGCTGCGCAGCCGGATGGCCGCGGCCGGGCCGCTGCGGCGCAGGTCGAGGTAGCGGTACTTGAGCCGGGTCTCCTCGCCGACCTCGATGTGGTCGTCGAGCTGGAACGGCAGCGGGGCGGACTCGTTGAGCACCTCGACCTGGCTGGCGATCACCTCGATCGCACCGGTGGCCAGGGCCGGGTTCTCGTTGCCCTCGGGCCGCGGCGAGACCTCACCGGTGACCCGCAGGCAGAACTCCGAGCGCAGGCCGTGGGCCACGGACTCGTCGCGGACGACCACCTGGGCCACGCCGGAGGCATCCCGCAGGTCGACGAACGCCACCCCGCCGTGATCCCGGCGGGAGGCGACCCATCCGGTGAGGATGACGGTTTCGCCGACGTGGCCGGACCGCAGGGATCCGGCCGTATGGGTGCGCAGCACGGTGAGGCCTCTCGAAAGTAAGTCTGATCCTGATTGGACGCACGCGATTCTACGGACGCACGCGGCCGGGTTCACGCGGGTTACCGCCCGCGCGCGCCGCGCTTGCTCTTTGCTTCGAACATATGTTCGAATGCGGGCATGCGCTGGGACGGACAGCGGGTCGGCGGTGCCGTCCCCGGACCGATCGGAGGGACCGGTCCGGGGGCGGCTCCGGCGCTGCCCGACGCTTCAGCGCTACCTGGCCTGGACGCTCCGGCAATGCGGGCGATCAGTGGATTGCTGCGCACCGTCACCACGCCGGAGTTCACGGGCATCACGTTCCACGAGGTGGCCGCCCGCAGCGCGCTGAACCAGGTTCCGCCCGGCTCACCCATGCCGTTCCGGTACACGCTCAACCCCTATCGCGGGTGCTCTCATGCCTGCGTGTACTGCTTCGCCCGAGGCACGCACTCCTACCTGGAGCTGGACACCGGGGCCGGGTTCGACAGCGAGATCGTGGTCAAGCTCAACCTGGCCGAGGTGCTGCGGCGCGAGCTGGCCCGGCCGTCCTGGTCGCGCGAGCACGTGGCCATGGGCACCAACACCGATCCGTACCAGCGCGCCGAGGGCCGCTACCGGCTGATGCCCGGGGTGATCCGGGCGCTGGCCGAGTCGGGCACCCCGTTCTCCATCCTGACCAAGGGCGGTCTGCTGCGCCGCGATCTGCCGCTGCTGCAGGAGGTCTCGGCCGCGGTGCCGGTCGGGCTGGGCCTGTCCATCGCGATCTGGGACGAGTCGCTGCACCGCAGTCTGGAACCGGGCACTCCCAGTCCCAGGGCCCGGCTGGAAGTGGTCCGCGCCGCCCGGGCCGCCGGGCTGCCGTGCGGGGTGTTCCTGGCGCCGGTCCTGCCCTGGCTCACCGATTCCGAGGAGCATCTCGACGAGGCGATCGGCCGGCTGGCGGGGGCCGGAGCCACCGGAGTCACGGTGGTGCCGCTGCACCTTCGGCCCGGCGCCCGCGAGTGGTTCTTCACCTGGCTGCAGCGCGAGCACCCCAAGCTGGTCCGGCGCTATCGCGAGCTGTACGGCAAGGGTGCCTACGCGTCCAAGGAGTACCGCCAGTGGCTGGGCGGCCGGGTGCAGCCGTTGCTCCGCCGGCACGGGATCAGCAACAGCGGGCCCACCTCCGGCATCGACCGGGCAACTTCGGCCGGCCGAGGCGCCGGTATGGACGGCATCCCGGGAGACCCCGAAAGCCGTTTTCCCACCGGCAGTCTGCCCGCCGCCGCAAACTCCTCCGGCACCCCGGCCCGCGAACAACTCACACTGCTGTAGAGCGTCCTCAGCCGGAAACCCCGTCTACATCACGGCCCGCAGGAACTCGTTGTCCCGGCGCTCGCGCCCGATCGTCGTCGGCCCGCCGTGCCCGGGCAGCACCAGCGTCGCGTCGTCCAACGGCAGCACCCGCTCCCGCAGCGAACGGTTCATCGCCTCCGGGTCCCCACCCGGCAGATCCGTCCGGCCGACCGAGCCCGCGAACAGCACGTCGCCGCTCAGCATCGTCGAGGTCAGCCCGGCCTCGGCCGCCATCCCCTCGGGCAGCCCGTCCAGGCTGAACATCACCGAACCCTCGGTGTGCCCGGGCGCATGCACCACACCCAGGTCCAACCCGGCCAGCGACAGCCGTTCCCCGTCGGCGATGGTGCGGATGTCGTCCGGTTCTTTCCAGCCGGTCTTGCCGTACTGCTGGCGCAGCATGTCGCCGAACGCCTCGGGCAGCGAACTGAGCGGATCCCGCAGCCGGTACCGGTCGTCCCCGTGCACGCTCAGCGCCACCCCGTGCGCCCCGCAGACCGGGGTCACCGAGAACACGTGGTCGATGTGGCCGTGCGTGACCAGGACCGACGCCGGTTTCAGCCGGTACTCGCGCAGGACCTCGGAGAGCTGCTCGAGCACCGCAACCCCGGGATCGACGATCACGCACTCCTCACCCGCCGCCGGGGCGAGGATGTAGCAGTTGGTACCGAACACCTCTGAGGGGAACCCGAGCACGAGCATTCTCCGAGCCTACTGGCCACCCGATTCGGCCCCGATCAGGGCGGCAGATGCGCTACCGTCCACCGCTCGGCACGTCGTGGCAGCTCACTGCGCCGATCGCACACCCTGTACCCCCTAGACTGCCTAACGGGTGACCCGCGGCAGGGGCTACAACAGCTGGAGGGAAGCACGTGACCCCGAAGAATCGGGAGCGCGCGTACGAGAAGCGTCGTTACGAGGAGTGGCAGGAACGACAGGCTTCGAGACATGCGCACACCCGGCAGGTCCGGCAGAGACTGGCCGTCGGGGGCGGTGCGCTGCTCGTCGTGGTCGTGATGGTCGTGGCGTTCCTGCTGATGAACGAGAGCTCCGACGACGAGACGGCGCCACAGGCCGGCAGCACTCCCGCCGCCTCGCAGCCGGCCTCGTCCGGTCCGGATGCCTCGGCTCAGAGCACGGCGAAGTCCACGTGCCCGGCGGTGGAGGTCAAGGCCCCGGACAGCCCGAAGCAGTTCGACGCCGTACCGGACCAGAGCCTGGCCGAGGGCAAGGACTGGACGCTGGAGATGAAGACCACCTGCGGCGACATCCAGATCACGCTGGACGGCAAGGCCGCGCCGCAGGCCGTCTCCTCGATGATCCAGCTGGCCCGGGACGGGTTCTACGACGGCTCGCCCTGCCACCGGCTGACCACGGCCGAGCGGTTCGAGGTGCTGCAGTGCGGTGACCCGACCGGGACCGGCACCGGCAGCCCGGGCTACAGCTACGGGCCGATCGAGAACGAGCCGAGCAAGACCTTCGAGTCCGGCGGCACCAAGTTCCACACGTACGAGAGCGCAACGGTGGCGATGGCCCGGGCCGGTGGCGACGGTGAAAGCATGGGCAGCCAGTTCTTCCTGGTCTACGGCGACACCGACATCCCGGACGACGCCGCGGGCGGCTACACCGTGCTGGGCAAGATCACCAAGGGCCTGGACGTGGTGCAGCAGGTCGCCGAGGGCGGGGAGAGCACGGGCACCGGGGACGGCGCACCGGTGTCGGCCGTGTCGATCGTCTCGACCAAGGTGTCCGGATGAGACGAAAGGCAAGGCCGGGCAGCATTCACGGGGCTAGCAAGGCATACGGGTTTTACATGGGTGGCGAAGCAGAAGGCGTGAGATCGTGACCGGACAAGTATGGGGCCGCGCGGACGAGGACGGCACCGTCTGGGTGCGGACGGCCGACGGGGAGCGCAAGGTCGGCCAGTACCCGGGTGTCAGCCAGGACGAGGCGCTGGCCTACTTCGTGCGCAAGTACGAGGACCTGGCCGCGCAGGTGAGCCTGCTGGAGCAGCGGGTCAAGGCCGGGCAGGTCTCCCCCGCGGACTCCGAGACCACCATCAAGCGGCTCGAGCCGTCCATCAAGGACGCCAACGCCGTGGGTGACCTGGACGGGCTGCTCACCCGGCTGACCGGGCTGGCCCCGGCGGTGGAGCACCTGCGCGAGGAGACCCAGCGGGCCAAGCAGGAGGCGCGGGCGGCGATCGTCGCCGAGCGCACCAAGCTGGTCGAGGAGGCCGAGGGACTGGCCGGGGCCGACCCGCAGCGGATTCCCTGGAAGAGCTCGGGTGACCGGCTGCGGGAGCTGTTCGACGAGTGGCGCCGCCTGCAGAAGGAGTCGCGCCTCGACAAGCACACCGAGGACGAGCTGTGGAAGCGGTTCAGCCACGCCCGCACCACCTTCGACCGTAAGCGCCGGCACTACTTCGGCGCGCTGGACGAGGAGCGGCACGCGGCCAAGGCGGTCAAGGAGGAGCTGATCTCCGAGGCCGAGGCGCTGAGCACCTCCACCGACTGGGGCAACACGGCGGCCGCCTACCGCGACCTGATGGCGCGCTGGAAGTCGGCCGGCCGGGCCGCGAAGAAGGACGACGACGCCCTGTGGTCGCGGTTCCGGGCCGCGCAGGACGCGTTCTTCTCGGCCCGGCAGAACGCGAACTCCGCGCTGGACGCCGAGTTCGCGGGCAACCTGCAGGTCAAGGAGCAGCTGGCCGAGGAGGCCGAGCGGATCCTGCCGGTGAAGGACATCACCGCCGCCAAGGCCGCGCTGCGGGAGATCCAGGTGCGCTGGGACGAGGCGGGCAAGGTGCCCCGCAACGACATGCAGCGGATCGAGGGCCGGCTGCGCCGGGTCGAGCAGGCCGTGCGGGACGCCGAGCAGGACAAGTGGAAGCGCACCAACCCCGAGGCCAAGGCCCGGGCGAGCGACATGGTCACCCAGCTCGAGCGCACCATCTCCGACGCCGAGGCCGACCTGGCCAAGGCCCAGGCCTCGGGTAACGCGCGCAAGATCAAGGAACTCGAGCAGTCGCTGGCCTCCCGGCGCGCCTGGCTCGAGCAGGCTCAGCAGGCGATGAGCGAGTTCACCGACTGAGCACTCCCACCGAAACGGCGTCCGTCCGGAGCGAAAAGCTCTGGGGCGGGCGCCGTTCGCGTTTTCCACAGTGCCCGGGTCGGCGAGACCAGCCACTCATCCACAGGCCCGCTTGGCAACACGCGAGTAGGGTCTGCGACCAGGCAGCCTTGCTCAGGTGGAAATGCGTGACGCTGAAGGACCTTTGCTGGTCTCCGGGCTGGACGAGCGCGATGCGCTGCTGCGCGACGGGCTGGCCCGGGAAGTGCTTGATCTGGTGGTGGTCTCGCCGCTGACCCCGGTCACCCCGGAGATCAGGGCTCTGGCGGTGCGGGAGAAACTCGGCGAGTGGGAGACTGCGGCCCATCGCGGCCGGGCGGTCGGGTTCGCTACTGCAGCATGGATTCTCACCGGCTCGTGGGCGGATCCGGTAGCCGGCCCGCAGAGGCTGGACCTGATCATCGGCCGCAATCGCCGCTCCCCGCGCCTGAAAACGGCTCGGGCGCGGCAGATCGACGTACCTACCGAGCATTTGCAGACCATCGAGACCCTGCAGGTGACCCGCCCGGTGCGGACCGCGGCGGACGTCGCCCGTGATCTCCCCTGCGATCAGGCGCTTGCCCTGCTGCGGCTGCTCCAGGAACTGCACGACGTGCATCCGCCCCAGGTCCTCGACCTGCTGTCGTTCATGCCCTACGCGCGGGGCGCCGCGGTGGCCCGGGAAGTGGTGCGGGAGTGGTCAGAACTGCGCTGAGTTTCTTGCTTTGAGGACGCTCGAACTGGCCTGGGTGGCCAGCGCCGGGTTGCGTACTTACGGACGTCCGGAGCCGGCCGAACTGCCGACTCCGGTTTCGTGCTGGTTCAGTCCAGGTCGGTGTCGCTGCGGCGCCCGGTGATCCGGTACGCGTCGAACACCCCGTCCACCCGGCGCACCGCCGCGATGACATGGCCCAGGTGAGCCGGGTCGGCCATCTCGAAGGTGAAGCGGGAGATCGCCATCCGCTCCCGCGAGGTGGTCACGTTCGCCGACAGGATGTTCACGTGCTCGTCCGAGAGCGTGCTGGTCACGTCGGACAGCAGCCGGTTGCGGTCGAGCGCCTCGACCTGGATCTGGACCAGGAACACGCTGGCCTGGTTCGGCGCCCACTCGACCTGGACGATCCGGTCGGGTTCCTCGCGCAGCCCGGTGACGTTGTTGCAGTCCTCCCGGTGCACCGAGACCCCGGACCCCCGGGTGACGAAGCCGATGATCGGGTCGCCCGGCACCGGGGTGCAACATCGGGCCAGCTTGACCCAGACGTCCTCGACGTCCTTCACCACCACGCCCGGGTCGCCCATCCGCGGCCGGCGCGGGCGCATCGGGGTGACCGTCTCGGCCAGGTCCTCCTCGGTCCCGGCCTCGCCGCCGGCCGAGTCGACCAGCTTCTGCACCACGTGCCCGGCCGAGATCTGCCCCTCGCCGACCGCCGCGTACAGGCCCGACACGTCCTGGAAGCGCAGTTCGGTGGCCAGGCCCATCAGCGCCTCATGGGTGAGCAGGCGGCGCATCGGCAGGTTCTGCTTGCGCATCGCCTTGGTGATCGCGTCCTTGCCGGACTCGATCGCCTCTTCCCGGCGCTCCTTGGAGAACCACTGGCGGATCTTGTTCTTGGCCCGCGGGCTGTGCACGAAGTTCAGCCAGTCGCGGCTGGGGCCCGCGGCGTCCGTCTTGGAGGTGAACACCTCGACCACGTCGCCGTTGTCGAGCGCGCTCTCCAGCGGCACCAGGCGGCCGTTGACCCTGGCCCCCATGCACCGGTGCCCCACCTCGGTGTGCACCGCGTAGGCGAAGTCCACCGGGGTGGATCCGGCCGGCAACGCCACCACGTCGCCCTTCGGCGTGAAGACGTACACCTCCTGGGCCTGGATCTCGAACTGCAGCGACTCCAGGAACTCGCCCGGGTCGGTGGTCTCGCGCTGCCAGTCCAGCAGCTGGCGCAGCCAGGTCATGTCGGTGGCGTTGCCGGTCCCGGTGCCGGTCATGCCGTTCGCGTCGTCCTTGTACTTCCAGTGCGCGGCCACGCCGTACTCGGCCCGGCGGTGCATCTGGTGGGTCCGGATCTGGATCTCGACCGGCTTGCCCTCGGGACCGATCACCGTGGTGTGCAGCGACTGGTACATGTTGAACTTGGGCATCGCGATGTAGTCCTTGAACCGGCCGGGGACCGGGTTCCAGCGCGCGTGCAGCGCGCCCAGGACGGCATAGCAGTCGCGCACCGAGTCGACCAGGACCCGGATGCCCACCAGGTCGTAGATGTCGGCGAAGTCGCGGCCGCGCACGATCATCTTCTGGTACACGGAGTAGTAGTGCTTGGGCCGGCCGGAGACGACCGCCTTGATCTTGCCGGCCCGCAGGTCGGCCGAGACCTGCTCGCGGACCTGGGCCAGGTAGTCCTCCCGGGCCGGGGCGCGCTCGGCCACCAGGCGCACGATCTCGTCGAACACCTTGGGCCAGAGCGTGGCGAAGCTGAGGTCCTCCAGCTCCCACTTGATCGTGTTCATCCCCAGCCGGTGCGCCAGCGGGGCGTAGATCTCCAGGGTCTCGCGGGCCTTCTTCTCGGCCTTGTGCGCGGGGACGTAGCGCCAGGTGCGGGCGTTGTGCAGGCGGTCGGCGAGCTTGATCACCAGCACCCGGATGTCCTTGGACATCGCCACGACCATCTTGCGCACGGTCTCGGCCTGGGCCGCATCCCCGTACTTGACCTTGTCGAGCTTGGTGACGCCGTCCACCAGCATGGCGATCTCGTCGCCGAAGTCGGCCCGCAGGTCGGCCAGCGCGTAGTCGGTGTCCTCCACCGTGTCGTGCAGCAGCGCGGCGGCCAGGGTGGCCGGGGTCATCCCCAGCTCGGCGAGGATCTGGGCGACCGCCACCGGGTGCGTGATGTACGGGTCACCGCTCTTGCGCTTCTGCCCCGAGTGCGCCTTCTCGGCCACCTGGAAGGCCTTCTCGATGACCGTGACGTCGGCCTTCGGGTGCGCGTTGCGCACGCTGCGCAGCAACGGCTCCAGCAGCGGCGAGCTGGGGTTGCGGGAGGCGGCGCCGAGCCGGGCGATCCGGGAGAACACCCGGACCGGCGAGACCAGCGGTTCGCTGGAACGCGGACGCGGTTCGACGGCGCGCGGGGCGGTGGCCGAACGCTGCGGTTCGGCGGAACTGCCGGTGGAGTCGGGGCGAGCGGCCGGAGCCGGTACCGAAGGGCTCTGCCCAGCCGTCTCGGTGGTGCTCTCTTGGTCCTTCACGGTCGACAGCACAGGGCGGCCCTCCCGCCCTTCGGGGCGCGCCTGACGCGCAACCCTCGCTGCGACCTCTTCGGACACCCGATCCTCCCGACGTCGTACGTCTCGCGTGGAGACTCTTGCTGGACGAGTGTAGGGCCCGTGAAGCTCCCGTGCCTCGCCTCTCGGCAAGCTCAGAGCCTGCCTTGAGCTTGCCTCGCAGCCACTACCAGCGGTACCGGAGACCGATTCATTCCCGATTCTGCGGGTAACGGTCCCTTTCGTTCTTGACTAACCGCCCGACTCGAGCATTACGTGTTGAATACATCACGCTAGGTTAAACAAAAGGGACCGTACGCCCGAAAGGGCAGAAAAGCCTGCCCTCAGTAATGCAGCAAAGAATTCACCTGACGGCCGGCCAGCCGGTCCCGCCCGCCCAGGAATCCCAGCTCGACGAGGAACGACAGGGCCACCACCTCGGCCCCGACCTGCTCCAGCAGACCGGCCGCGGCTTCGGCGGTGCCACCGGTGGCCAGCACGTCGTCCAGCAGCAGGACGCGCTGGCCGGGTCGCACCGCGTCTTCGTGCACCTCGATCACCGCCGTGCCGTACTCCAGCGTGTACTCGGCCGAGACGGTGGCGTACGGCAGTTTGCCCTTCTTGCGGATCGGCACGAAGCCCACCCCCAGCGCCAGGGCCACCCCGGCGCCGAAGATGAAGCCCCGGGCCTCGACCCCGGCCACCACGTCGACCTCGGCCCCGCTGCCCGGCCGGTGCGCCGCCGCGAGGGCGTCGACCGCCTTCGCGAACAGCGCCGGGTCGGCCAGCAGCGGGGTGATGTCCTTGAACAGGATCCCCGGGGACGGGTAGTCCGGGATGTCCCGGATACCCGTCTCCAGTGTCTTCAGGAGGGTCTGGTCCCCGGTCACCGGCGCTTGCCCCGCTTCGGCTGGGCCCGCTGACCGGACGATTCCTTCCGGGTGGCCGGCCCCCGCCGCGAAGGTGCGGGTGTGGCGTTGACGACCGCGCTCCCACCGCCGACTCCGGCCCCGACCGCGGGACGGTCCTCGTCCTCGTCCGCGTCGTCCGGGGTACCGAAGTCCGGCACCGAGCCGGCCGCCGGGGCGGTGCCCTCGGCGCGCTTCTTCAGCAGCTTGCGGGTGTGCGCGACGATCTCCGGCTCACGCCGGCGCAGGTCGACCAGCAGCGGGGTGGCGATGAAGATCGAGGAGTAGGTACCGGCCGCGATCCCGATGAACAGCGCCAGCGAGATGTCCTTCAGGGTGCCCGCGCCGAGCACGAAGGCGCCGATGAACAGGATCGAGGCGACCGGCAGGAGCGCCACCACCGAGGTGTTCACCGAGCGCACCAGGGTCTGGTTGACCGCCAGGTTGGCGGCCTCCTCGAAGGTGCGCCGGGTGGAGGCGGTGACCCGTTCCGTGTTCTCCCGGACCTTGTCGAAGACCACCACGGTGTCGTACAGCGAGTAGCCGAGGATGGTGAGGAACCCGATCACCGAGGCCGGGGTGACCTCGAAACCGGTCAGCGCGTACAGGCCGGCGGTGATGATCAGGTCGTGGAACAGCGCGATCAGCGCGGCCACCGACATCTTCCAGGTGCGGAAGTACCCGGCGATGATCACCCCGACCAGGACCACGAAGATCAGCAGACCCTGGACGGCCTTCTTGGTGACGTCGCTGCCCCAGCTGGCCCCCACGAAGCTGGAGGTGATGTCGCCCTCCGGCACGTCGTAGGCCTCGGCCAGCGCGGCCCGGACCTCCTCGGTCTCGGCCGGGGTGAGCTTCTCGGTCTGCACCCGGACCCCGGAGTCACCGACCACGGTGACCCGGGCCTCGGCGCCGTCGACGACCGAGCTGACCGCGTCGGAACCGGTGATGGTGCTGGTGTCGGCGACCGAGGAGAGCTGGAACTCCGAGCCCCCGCGGAACTCGATGCCGGGGTTCAGCCGGATCAGGGCCAGCGACAGGATCGAGCCGACGACCATGGCGACGGCGATCGCGTACCAGATCTTGCGCTTGGCGACGAAGTCGAACGAGCGCTTGCCGGAGTGCAGGTCGTTACCGAAGGCGGCGAAGCTGAACATCAGGAGTTCCTCCCCGAGCCCGAAGTGGTGACGTGGTCCTGGCTGGACGAGCCTCCGGGATCGCCGGGCTCTGGTTCGGCGGCATCACCTCGGGCCGCGGCGGCCCGGCGGGCGGCGATGCTGTCGGAACCCCCACTGACGGCGGGGGCGGTGCGGGTGCGGCCTCGGCCGGCGTAGGCGCTGGGCCGGCCGAGCTGCTTGGCGCTGAAGCCGGACAGCGCGTGGCCGCCGGCGAAGAAGTGCGTGCGGGCCAGCAGCGTGACCGCGGGCTTGGTGAACAGGAACACGATGATGACGTCGATCAGCGTGGTCAGGCCGAGGGTGAAGGCGAAACCGCGGACCCCGCCGACGGCGACCAGGTACAGCACGATCGCGGCGACGAAGTTGACCGCGTCGGAGGCCAGGATGGTGCGCCGGGCGCGCTTCCAGCCGGCCTCGACCGCGGACTGCAGCGGCCGGCCCTCGCGGACCTCGTCGCGGACCCGTTCGAAGTACACGATGAACGAGTCGGCGGTGATACCGATGGCCACGATCAGACCGGTGACCCCGGCCAGACTCAGCCGGTAGCCCTCGGTCTCGCCGAGCAGCACCACCAGGCCGTAGGTCAGCGCCCCGGCCATGCCGAGGCTGAAGATGGTGACCAGACCCAGGGCCCGGTACTGCAGCAGCGAGTAGATCACCACCAGGACCAGGCCGATCAGGCCGGCCAGCAGGCCGCGCTGCAGCTGCTCACCACCCAGCAGGGCGGAGATCTGGTTCTCGGTCTGCACCTGGAACGAGACCGGCAGCGAGCCGAACTTCAGCTGCTGGGCCAGCAGCTGAGCGCTGTCCTGGTTGAAGTTGCCGGAGATCTCGGCGTTGCCGTCCCGGATCACCGCATTGGACTGCGGCGCGGAGACCACCAGTTGGTCGAGCACGATGGCGAACTGGTTCTGAGCGCCGGACAGGTTGAACAGTCGCTCGGTGACCTCACCGAACTTGTCGGCCCCCTCGGAGTTGAACTCCAGCTTCACCACCCAGGCACCGGTGCTGACACCGCTCTGGCTCGTCCCCAGGCCTGCCGAAGCGGTCTTGATGTCCGAGCCGGGCACCTCGACCGGGCCGAGGATGTACTTGAACGAGGCGTCCTGCTCGCAGGTGACCATCGGCTTGGCCGGGTCGACGTCGGTGCTCTGGATCTTGGTCAGGTCCTGGCAGGTCTCGGCCTCGAACTGCTGCTGCAGTTCGGGCGTGATCTGGGCCAGGTCGGAGGCGGTCCCGGTGGACGGGTCGGCGGTGGCCGGCGTCTCGGTGGCCGGGGTCTCGGTGTCGGCCGAGGCGGAAGCCGAGCCAGTCGGCTCGGTGGTGGGGGTGGCAGCGGCCTTCAGCCCCTGGGGGACCACCCTGTTGTTCTCGTCGGACTCCTCGGACTTCTCGTCCGTCTTCTCGGCCTTGTCCTTGTCGGCCTGGTCGGCCCCGTCGGCCTTGGGAGTGGCCGAGGCCGACGGGGTGGCGCCGGTCTCCGCGTCCTCGTCACCGGCCGACTCCGTCGGCGTGGTGGTGGGCATGCCCACGGCCGCGGCGATCAGCACCGGCCGGAAGTTCATCTGGGCCGACTGCTTGACCAGGTTCCGGGTCTCCTCGTCCGGGTTCCCGGGCAGCGACACGACGATGTTCTTGCCGCTCTGCGTGGTGATCTCGGCCTCGGAGACCCCAGAGCCGTCGACCCGCTGGCGGATCACGTTCACGGCCTCGTTGAGCTGCTCACTGGTCGGGGTGATGTTCTCCCCGTTCAGCGGCCTGGGCTCGAGGATGATCTCGGTCCCGCCCTCGAGGTCGAGGGCCAGGGCCGGGGTCCAGCCACCGTCCGAGGTCACCGTGCGGATGCCGACCACGGCATACACGACGGCCAGGATTGCGACCATGAACAGCAGAGCCCGACCTGGTCGGGAGGCGTTGCCGGATCGTGCCACGGTTGCGGCTCTCTTCTCGTCTTGTCTGTCGGTGAACGGCGGGTGCGCCGTCGCCGGTTGGGCCGGTCAGCGGCTGGTGGGGCCGCCGTCGGCGTCGGTGTTCTCAGGTGCGGCGTAGCCGGCCTCGGAGCGCACGTCCTCGGCCCGGACGTCCTCGTCGGCGTCTGCGGATTCTGCGGCCTCGGGCACCGGCGTGGAGACGACCTGCCCGATCGCGCGCTTGGTCCAGCGGGTGCGCACCCCGGGTGCGATCTCGAGGACGATCGCCTCACCGTCGACCTCGACCACCTCGGCGTACAGCCCGGAGGTGGTCATGATCTGGGTGCCGGGCGTGACCGAGTCCTGCGTCGCGAGCATCTCGCGTTGCTGCTTGCGGCCCCGGCTCACCATCAGCCAGAGCAGCACCAGGGGGATCGCCAGGATGATCAGTTCCACGTCGTCCCCCGCTCAGTCACAGCTGTCCTCATCGTTGTTCAACCTCTTCGTCCGCCGGTACCGGGAATGCGTTCCGCGACCCCAGGCCGGCCGGACTGCGGGTGGTTGCCTTTGGCACCAACCGACCATCATGCCCGACCTCGGGCCGCTCGTGCGCACGCATGCTTTCACAACGGGCTGAGGTCACCGTTCAGACGAGGCCTGGCCTGGGCTTTCGATCGAGAACTTCAGGCCGCAAGGTCAGGTCCCCGGGTCGGGCAACGGATCCTGCGCCATCCCCGCCCGCGAGGTGAGCGTGCCGCCGCCGGTACTCGCGCCGACCCAGGAATAGCCCGGGGGCGGGGTCAGGCCCAGGTGCTCCCAGGTGGCCGGGGTGGCGATACGCCCGCGCGGCGTGCGGCCCAGCAGACCTTCGCGCACCAGGAAGGGCTCGGCCACCGTCTCCACGGTCTCCGGCTCCTCCCCCACCGAAACGGCAAGGGTGGAGAGCCCGACCGGGCCACCGCCGAAACGGCGGCAAAGCGCTTCCAGCACCGAGCGGTCGAGCCGGTCCAGTCCTCGTTCGTCCACGGCGTACACCTCGAGCGCGGCCCGGGACGCGTCGAGGTCGAGCACCCCGTCGCCGCGTACCTGCGCCCAGTCCCGCACCCGCCGCAGCAGCCGGTTGGCGATCCGGGGCGTGCCCCGCGAGCGCCCGGCGATCTCGGCGCCGCCTTCCTCGGTGAGCTCGACCCCGAGCAGCTCGGCCGAGCGCCGCAGCACCCGCTCCAGCTCGGCCGGGGCGTAGAAGTCCAGGTGCCCGGTGAAGCCGAACCGGTCGCGCAGCGGACCCGGCAGCATGCCGGCCCGGGTGGTGGCGCCGACCAGGGTGAAAGGCGGCAGCTCGAGCGGGATCGCGGTGGCACCGGGCCCCTTGCCGACGATCACGTCGACCCGGAAGTCCTCCATCGCCACATAGAGCATCTCCTCGGCCGGGCGGGCCATCCGGTGGATCTCGTCCAGGAAGAGCACCTCGCCCTCGGTCAGCGAGGACAGGATGGCTGCCAGGTCACCGGCGTGCTGGATGGCCGGGCCGGAGGTGACCCGCAGCGGGGCGTTCAGCTCGTGGGCCACGATCATCGACAGCGTGGTCTTGCCCAGGCCGGGCGGGCCGGACAGCAGGATGTGGTCGGGGGTGGCGCTGCGGGCCTTGGCCGCGTCCAGCACCAGGCTCAGCTGCTCGCGCACCACCTGCTGACCCACGAAGTCAGCCAGCAACTGCGGCCGCAGAGCGCCCTCGATGACCCGCTCGTCCACGCTCGCGCCGGCCGCCAGCAGCTCGAGCGACTCGTCCGCCGCCGCCCGCGCGTCCTCACTCACCGCTGCACCGTCCCGCCTGGAGCCTGCGCCTCACGCCCATCACCGGATCAGCCCGTCCGGCCGAGCTGGCGCAGCGCGGCCCGCAGCACCTGGGCCATGTCCGGCGGGGTGCCGTTCTCGTCCACCGCCACGCCGGACTCCGGCGCCGCCACCACCTTGTCGACCGCGTCCGAGGCGGCCTTGGCCGGCCAGCCCAGACCGGTGAGCGCATCGAGCACCTGGTCCCGCCAGGCGCCCTGGGCAGCGGGTTTCACCGGCTGCGCCGCAGCGGTGGCGCCCCCGCTGGGGGCACCCAGCTTGTCGGTCAGCTCCAGCACGATGCGCTGAGCTCCCTTGCGGCCGATGCCCGGCACCTTGGTCAGCGCGGTCAGGTCCTGCTGGGCCACCGCCAGCCGCAGTCCTTCGGGGGTGTGCACCGCGAGCATGGCCAGGGCCAGCCGGGTCCCGATCCCGGAGACGGTCTGGACGATCTCGAACACGTCGCGCTCGTCCGGATCGGCGAAGCCGAAGAGGGTCAGCGAGTCTTCCCGGACCACCAGGCTGGTGGCCAACTCGGCCTCCTGCCCAGGCCGCAACTCGGCCACCGTGGCCGGGGTGGCCAGCAACTTCAGCCCGACCCCACCGACCTCGATCACCACCGAGTCCAGCCGGACGGCCGCCACCCGTCCCCGCACCGACGCGATCACCGCGACTCCCTCAACCTCCGAACATCTGTACGAGAAGGAAATGTAGCCGCAGCCACCGACAGTCTCGGACAAGCCGCCACCCCCGGCGCGTCCGGGCCGCTCCACCCGCCGCATGTGTACACCGTGTACCAGGTGTGCCAGGTTTACACATCGCGACCCGGCCCGCCGGGAGGGGTGACCCAGAGTCGCCATCGAAGCGCGCAGTATCGAAGCATGCAGTATCGAAGCAGTGCCCGGAGTCAGCGGGCCCGCGAGCCCTTCTTGGAAGCCTCGATCGCCGCCACCCAGGCCTGCTGCGCCGCCGTGGCCCCGCCCCCAGAACCCGCAGCAGAAGCCGGCATCACCGCAGCCGTCCCGTCCCGCCACAGGTGACAGATCGCCAGGGCCAGCGCATCCGCCGCGTCCGCCGGCCGAGGCGCCTCGGACAGTTGCAGAATCCGCTGCACCATCGCCGTGACCTGAGCCTTGTCGGCCCGGCCGGAGCCGGTCACCGCCGCCTTCACCTCCGAAGGCGTGTGCATCACCACGGGGATGTTCCGCCGCGCCGCGGCCAGCACCGTCACACCGGCCGCCTGGGCCGTGCCCATCACCGTGGACAGGTTGTTCTGGCTGAAAACCCGCTCCACCGCGACCACGTCGGGCCGCACCTGGTCCATCCAGCCCTCGACCGCGTCGCTGATCCCCAGCAGCCGCGAGCCCAGTTCGCTGCCGGCCGGGGTGCGGATCACGTCCACCGCCACCATCCGGGCCCGCCGCCCGGGCAGACCGTCCACCACACCCAGCCCGCACCGGGTCAGCCCCGGGTCGACCCCTAGAACACGCATCAGGCCACCATCACCGGCAAAACGGAACCGGGCCGGTAACGACCCGGCCCGGTATCCAGAAAATCACGAGAAACGCGTCACTCGGCGTTGACGAGTTCCATGACCTCGTCGGACACGTCGAAGTTGGCGTAGACGTTCTGCACGT
Source organism: Kineosporia babensis (assembly GCF_021129305.1). Lineage (GTDB taxonomy): Bacteria > Actinomycetota > Actinomycetes > Actinomycetales > Kineosporiaceae > Kineosporia > Kineosporia babensis. Next base: position 63,294 of record NZ_JAJOMB010000029.1, read on the forward strand.
CGTCGCAGTCCTCGAGGGCGTCGATCAGCTTGAAGATCTTGCGCGCGCCCTCCTCCTCCAGCGGCACGTTCATCGACGGCACGAACTGGGCCTCGGCCGAGTCGTAGTCGATCGAGGCGTCGACCAGCGCGGTGCGCACCGCGACCAGGTCGGTCGGCTCGCTGACCACCTCGAAGACCTCGCCCTGGTCGTTGACCTCCTCGGCGCCGGCCTCCAGCACCGCCTCGAGCACGGTGTCCTCGGTCAGGCCGTCGGCCTTCGGGACGATCACCACACCCTTGCGGTTGAACAGGTAGGCCACGCTGCCCGGGTCGGCCATCGTGCCGTTGTTCCGGCTCATCGCGGTGCGGACCTCCATGGCGGCCCGGTTGCGGTTGTCCGAGAGGCACTCGACGAGCATGGCGACGCCGTTCGGGCCGTACCCCTCGTACATGATCGTCACGTACTCGGCACCACCGGTGTCGGCGCCGGAGCCGCGCTTGACCGCGCTGTCGATGTTGTTGTTCGGCACCGACGACTTCTTGGCCTTCTGGATGGCGTCGTACAGCGTCGGGTTACCGGCCGGGTCACCACCACCCGTGCGGGCCGCGACCTCGATGTTCTTGATCAGCTTGGCGAACATCTTGCCGCGCTTGGCATCGATGACGGCCTTCTTGTGCTTGGTGGTGGCCCACTTGGAATGGCCCGACATCGGGTCGCCTCCCGTTACGCAAAATTAAACAGAAACCACAGCTCAGCGAGCCATGCTACCCATGCACGGGGGCAACCTCCGACGAGGACGCCCGCGCGGCGCTCGCCCGGGCCCGCCGGCCCGAGGACGCATACCCGAAAACCAGCGCCAGCACTGCGCACCCGGCCACCACGGCCCAGCCGGTGTGGGCCGCGACCAGGCTGTCGCCGGTGCCCCGCAGCGAGGCCGTGTACACCGAGCCGACCAGCGCCACCCCGACCGTGGTGCCGACCTGACGGCTGGTCGAGGCCACCGCGGCGGCCAGACCGGCCTGGGCGGGCGGCATCCCCGACACCGCGGTGCTGGTGATCGGCGCGTTGATCATCCCGAACCCGACGCCGAACAGGGCGTAGGCCACGAACAGCAGACCGAGCGGGCGCTCCGGTGAGACGAAGGTCAGGGTCAGCGTGCCCGCGCTCATCCCCAGCCCGCCCAGCACCAGCGAGGGCCGGGTGCCGTAGCTGGCCACCATCCGCCCGGAGATCGGCGCCAGCACCATGATCACCACCGCCATCGGCAGCAGGTACAGCCCGGCCTCGAACGGTGAGAGGCCCAGGTCGTTCTGCAGGTACAGGGTGTTCACGAAGAGGCAGCCGGCGAACGCGGCGAACGCGGTCAGGGCGATCAGGGTGGCTCCGGAGAAGGTGGCGCTGCGGAAGAACCGGATGTCCAGAAGCGGCTCGGCCCGGCGCTTCTCGTAGCGCACCAGGGCCACCGCCGAGAGCCCGGCCACCACCAGCAGGGCCAGGACCAGCGGCGAGGACCAGCCCAGGTGCGGCACCTCGATCACCGCGTAGATCAGCGTGGCCAGGGCGGTGATCACCAGTAGCTGACCGACCGGGTCGAACCGCCGGCCCTGCGCCGCCCTCGACTCCGGGACGAACACCGCGGTCAGCACGATCGCCAGCAGCCCGATCGGCACGTTGATCAGGAAGATCCAGCGCCAGCCCACGGTCTCGACCAGGAAACCGCCCAGGATCGGCCCGAGCCCGATGCTCACCCCGACCACCGCGCTCCAGACTCCGATCGCCCGGGCCCGTTCCTGACGGTCCGGGAAGGTGTTGGTGACGATCGAGAGCGCCACCGGGTTGAGCATCGAGGCGCCCACCCCCTGCAGCATCCGGAACACGATCAGCCAGCCCAGGCTCGGTGACCAGGCACACAGCAGCGAGGCCAGGACGAAGATCGCCAGGCCGGTCTGGAAGGTGCGCCGCCGGCCCAGCCGGTCGCCCATCGAGCCGGAGAGCATCAGCAGGCCGGCCAGCACCAGCGTGTACGAGTCGATCGCCCACTGCAGTCCGGAGACCGAGGCCCCCAGGTCTTCCTGCAGCGAGGGCAGCGCCACGTTCAGGACCGTGGTCTCCAGGCCGACGATCAGCAGGCTCGTACAGCAGATCAACAGGACCAGCTGACGCCGACGCGGACTCAGTTCGTTCATGAACGGACGTTTTCACGCACCATGGCGGCGAACAAATGGTGGACGCGGTGGTCACCGGTGAGCTCCGGGTGGAACGAGGTGGCGAGCAGGTTCTCCTGCCGGACCGCGACGGCGTGCCCCTGCGGCGAGCGCGCCAGCACCTGCACGCCCGGGCCCACCTGCTCCACCCACGGCGCCCGGATGAAGACGGCGTGCACCGGCCCGCCCTCGATCCCGGCAAAGTCCAGATCGGCCTCGAACGAGTCCACCTGGCGCCCGAAGGCGTTGCGCCGCACGGTGACGTCCAGCCCGCCCAGGGTCTGCTGACCCGGCGCGGCATCCACCACCCGGTCGGCCAGCATGATCATCCCGGCGCAGGACCCGTAGGCCGGCAGACCGGAACGCAGCGCCTGCAGCAACGGCTCCCGCAGGCCGAAGCTCCTGGTCAGCTTGTCGATCGTGGTCGATTCGCCGCCCGGCAGCACCAGCCCGGCCAGGCCCTCCAGCTCGGCCGGCCGGCGCACCGGCCGGGTCGCGAGCCCCAGCCCGGTCAGCACGCTCAGGTGCTCGCGGAAGTCCCCCTGGACCGCGAGCACCCCGACCTCAGGACTCACCAGCCACGCTCGGCCAGCCGGTGCGGCTGCGGAATCTCGTCCACGGTGATCCCGACCATCGCCTCGCCCAGCCCCCGCGAGACCTTGGCGATCACGTCCGGGTCGTCGTGGAAGGTGGTGGCCTTGACGATCGCCTCGGCCCGGGCCACCGGATTGCCCGACTTGAAGATGCCCGAGCCGACGAACACCCCGTCCGCACCCAGCTGCATCATCATCGCGGCGTCGGACGGGGTGGCGATACCGCCGGCGGTGAACAGCACCACCGGAAGTTTCCCCGTCGCCGCGATCTCCTGGACCAACGGCAACGGCGCCTGCAGTTCCTTCGCCGCCACGTACAACTCGTCCGGTGAAAGCCCGCGCAGCCGCCGCATCTCGGCCCCGATCGTCCGCATGTGGGTCGTGGCGTTCGAGACGTCCCCGGTGCCGGCCTCACCCTTGGAGCGGATCATCGCCGCCCCTTCAGAGATCCGGCGCAGCGCCTCGCCCAGGTTGGTGGCGCCGCAGACGAACGGCACGGCGAACTTCCACTTGTCGATGTGGTTGGCGTAGTCGGCCGGGGTGAGCACCTCGGACTCGTCGATGTAGTCCACCCCGAGCGACTGCAGCACCTGGGCCTCGACGAAGTGCCCGATCCGGGCCTTGGCCATCACCGGGATCGACACCGCGGCCTGGATGCCGTCGATCATGTCCGGGTCGCTCATCCGGACCACGCCGCCCTGGGCCCGGATGTCGGCCGGCACCCGCTCCAGCGCCATCACCGCCACGGCCCCGGCGTCCTCGGCGATCCGGGCCTGGTCGGGCGTGACCACATCCATGATCACCCCGCCCTTGAGCATCTCGGCCAGGCCTCGCTTGACCAGGCCGGTACCGGTCAAACCGGCAGAATTGGCCGCGGATGAAGAACCTTCAGACATGAGAACCTCACACAGAAGCACCGACAGACCGGGCCAGTGTTGCACGGCCGGACGAAATTGGCATCAGTCCACGATGCCAATCACGGCAGTATGCTGATTACGGCAGGACGAGGCCCTCCGGCTGGCTGTCGTCGATCTCCACCATCTGCGGCATCTGCGCGGTGCCGGCCAGATGGGCCCAGCGCACCACCTTCTTGCGCCGCATCCGCTGGGCGTGCGCGACCGCGTCGTTGTGGAAGCGCCGGGCCAGCTGAACCCGCTCCCCCGCCAGCACCAGCTCGTCCAGGAGCTCACCACCGGCCGGGTCGAGCCGCAGCTTCTTCACCTTCTCGGCATCGCCGAAGGCCTGGTGCAGGGCCCGGGCCAGCAGGTTCTCACTGGCCTCGCTGACCGGGGCATCGGGAGCCCGGACCATCCGGGTAGCGGCCAGACGCAACTGCTCCCCGGCCGGCGGAGCCACCAGCCGGGCCGCTTCCAGAGCCACCGCGGCCCGTCGGGCCAGCCGGGTCTCCAGCGCTGCCCGTGAGGTCTCGACCCGGTGGTGCAGCCGGTCCAGCCGGGCCGCCAGATAGGACAGGTACCAGCCGATCACCAGCAGGGCCAGCACACTCAGGACGACGATGCCCCAGGGACCGTCGAGCCAGCCGACCGCCTGATCCATCAGCTCACCTTCGGGCGCCAGCGGGCGAGCAGACCCAGCCTCGGGTCCTCACCCACCTTGTCCGCGCCGATCGTCACCGTCTCGTAGACGTCGAGAATCTGGGCCGCCACGCGCGGCCAGTCGTACCTACGCACCGCGACCGAAGCGCGAGCCGCGCGTTCCTGGGCGCCAGTGCGATCGTCCAAAAGCTCATTGATCTTCGTGGCCAGGTCAGCCGGGTCAGAGGCACGGGCGAGCAACCCGTACTCCCCCTCGCCGAGCACCCTACGGAAGGCGCCGAGATCACTGGCGATCACCGGCGCCCCCGCACTCATCGCCTCCACCAGCACGATGCCGAAGCTCTCCCCGCCGGTGTGCGGCCCTACGTACGCGTCCACCGAGCGCAACAACGAAGCCTTGGCGTCGTCGTCCAGGGCCCCCAGGAACTCGATTGCCTCCCGGGCGGCCGGCTGGTCGGCCAGGACCTCCATCGCCTGCGCCGCGTCCCCTCGCCCCAGAACCAGAACGCGTACCCCGGGATGCGAACGAAGGACGCTCGGCAGGGCAGCCGTAAGGATCTGCAGCCCCTTACGCGGTTCGTCCAGCCGACCTACGAAAGCCAATGTGGGACGGGTGTCGCTCCCCTGCCACTCGGGGCGGGGCTGGGCAGCGGCGAACCGATCGACGAAAACCCCGTTCGGGATCACCACCGCGTCGCCCCCGACGTGATCCACGACCGTCCGCCGGGCGTCCTCCGACACCGCGATCCGGGCCGAGAGCTTCTCGAAACCCGGGCGCAGCAACGGATACGCCGCCTGCATCGCCCGCGAGCGCGGGTTGGAGGTGTGGAAGGTGGCCACGATCGGGCCGGTGGCCGCCCACATCGCCAGCATCGACAAGGACGGGCTGGAGGGCTCGTGCACGTGCAGCACGTCGAAGTCGTTCTCGGCCAGCCAGCGCTTGACCCGGGCCGAGGCCACCGGGCCGAAGCTGATCCGGGCGATCGAGCCGTTGTAGGGCAGCGGCACCGCGCGCCCGGCCGAGGAGATGTACGGCGGCAGCGGCGTCTCCTCGTCCGAGGGGGCCAGCACGCTGACGTGATGCCCCTGGCCGAGCAGGTGCTCGGCCACGTCACGGATGTGGAACTGCACCCCGCCGGGGACGTGGAACGAGTACGGCGAGACCATGCCGATTCTCATGGCCCTGGCTCTCTGGGCGCGGGCTCTCGGGACTCGGGCTCTCTTGACGCGAGCCGGGCCGGATCGAGGTCGGCGTCGAACACCACCTGCATCATGTGCCAGTCCTGGGGATGCTGCCGGAGCCCTTCGGACAGGGCGTCGGCGCAGCCCTGGGTCATCGCGGCGATCTTCTCGGCCTTGGTCCCGGTGGTGGGCACCGGCACCGGCTCGTGGATCTGCAGCACCAGACCGTGCCCACCGCCGGGCAGGTCCTCGTAGTACGTGTTGACCGGCATCAGCGGCACCTTCGCGGCCAGCGCGATCGCGGCCGGGCCGGGAGCCATCCGGGAGGCCTCGCCGAGGAAGGTCACCGGCACCCCGTTGCCGCTGAGGTCACGGTCGGCCAGCAGCGGCACGAACGCCCCGGCATGGGCCTTGCGCACCAGCTGTGACATCAGGCCGGGCTCCCCGAGCGGGAAGATCTCCATGCCCAGCCGGCGCCGGTAGCCCAGGAACTCCTGGTAGACCGCCTCGGGCTTGAGCCGCTCGGCCACCGTGGTGACCTTGCTCAGGTTCAGCCCGGCCCAGGCCCCGGCGTGGTCCCAGTTGCCCTGGTGCGACAGCGCCGCCACCACCCCGGTACCGCCGGCGAAAATCCGCTTCAGCCGCTCCGGCTCGTCCACCCGGCAGGTCCGGGCCAGGCGCTCGCCGTCCCAGTCCGGCAGCAGGAACGCGTCGCACCAGTAGCGCATGTACGAGCGCATCCCGGCCCGCGTGAGCCGGCGCAGCTCTTCGGCCGAGGCGCCCGGAACGGCCCGGGCCAGGTTGGCCGACAGCTGCTGCACCCCGCCGCCGTTGCGCCACCAGACGTAGTCGGCGATCAGCCGGAAGAGTGCATAGGCGAGGCGCTCCGGCAGCAGCCGGACCAGCCGCCAGGCACTCAGGTAGGCCGCGGTGATCAGACGGGTGGACAGGCGCTCCCGCACGGCCCGGCGCCTAGGCGTTCTCGCCGACGGTCAGTTCCCGGCCCAGGGCCTGCCGGCGCACCATCATGATCCGCTGGAAGATGGTCACCACGCTGCCCACCACCAGCAGGACCAGCACGCCCATGAGCAGGTACTCGCTCACCCCGATGCCGACGAAACCGGTGGCCACCAGGGTGAGCACGAGCCGCTCGGACCGCTCGGCGACACCCACGTTGGCCTGCATCCCCAGCCCTTCGGCGCGGGCCCGGGAGTACGACACCAGGAACCCGAGGACCAGGCAGGCCAGCGACAGCACCATCATCACGTCGTTGTCCCGGGGCCCGGCGAAGCAGAGCACCAGCCCGCCGAACACCGCGGCGTCACCGAACCGGTCGAGCGTGGAGTCGAGGTAGGCGCCCCAGACCGACGAACGGCCGGACATCCGGGCCATCGTGCCGTCGATCAGGTCGGAGAAGACGAAGGCGGTGACCACCATCACGCCCCAGAACAGCTCGTCCCGGGGGAAGAAGGCCAGAGCTCCGAAGCAGACACCGATGGTGCCGACCAGAGTGACGGCGTCGGGGCTGACGCCCCAGCGCAGCAGCAGACGGGCCACCGGCGAGAAAACGCGGGTAAAGAAGGCCTTCGCGAATCGGTTGAACATGGTGAGGTCACTCTAGCGACGCCGCGCAGTGCTCCCGGACCTCGTGCAGGTAACGGTTCAACCCATCGGTAGAGCCGGTCGACCCAACGGCACCGACCGGCTACGCGCCGCCGCTAGAACCAGGCGTCGGCCAGCTTCTTGCGGGTGTCGGCCAGCAACTCGGGCAGCGCCTTGGTCCGGGCGATCACCGGCAGGAAGTTCGCGTCGCCGCCCCAGCGCGGCACCACGTGCTGGTGCAGGTGCGCGGCGATCCCGGCCCCGGCCACCGCGCCCTGGTTCATCCCCAGGTTGAAGCCGTGCGGGGCAGAGACCGAGCGGATCACCGTCATCGCCCGCTGGGTCAGGCCGGCGACCTCGGCGGTCTCGGCCTCGGTCAGGTCGGTGTAGTCCGCCACGTGCCGGTAGGGGCAGATCAGGACGTGGCCGGGGTTGTACGGGAACAGGTTCAGGACGGCGAAGGCGTGCTCGCCCCGCGCCACCACCAGGCTCTCCTCGTCCGGGGCCTGCGGTGCCCGGCAGAACGGGCAGTCCTCCCCCGGCGCCGACGTCTTCGGCTTCTCCTCACCGCTGATGTACACCATGCGGTGCGGCGTCCAGAGCCGCTCGAACCCGTCCGGCTCGCCGCCCATCGTGTCCGAGACCTCGTACCCATCACTCACCCGCCGGAGTCTAGGTCACGACCTGCTCCGGAGGCTGGTTAGTCTTACGCGGTGAACGGGCCGCAAACACCAGAATCCAGCCCACCGGTGCTCCGGCTCGGGAAACCGGCCAAGGGCCTGCTGGCCGCCCTCCTGCTGGTGGTGAGCGCCCTGTTCCTGGGCGGCACGTTCGTCGGCTCGGACGACTGGTGGCCGTTCGCCCCGTGGAAGATGTACTCCACCTCCACCGCCCCCTCCGGACCGGTCGGCTCCACCCTGATCGAGATCCAGGAGGCCGGCTCGCCCGAGTGGCAGCCCGCCAGTCTGCATCCCGACACCGTGGGCCTGAACCGGGCCGAGATCGAGGGCCGGATGACGATGATCAAGGAAGATCCCGCCGTGCTCGGCACCCTGCTGAAGAGTCACTCCGAACTGCTGCCGGACGACCCGGAGTGGACCGCGATCCGGGTGGTGCGCAGCGACGTGATCCTGCACGAGGGCGAGCGCACCGGCGAGACCCGCGACACCACGCTGGCGGTCTGGCCGTCCTCGGCCCGCACCGCCGAGGACGACGCGCCCCGGATCATCACGGAGGCAGCGCAGTGAACCGGCTGTCCCAGTGGCTCTTCGACCCGGTCCCGCTGGCCCGGGTGGTCCTGTTCCGGCGCTTCGTCTACGCGTTCGTGATCATCGACATCCTGCTGCTGCACACCTCCGGCTTCCGGCACGGCTGGGCCGACCCGGTCTGGTACCAGCCGCTGATCATGGGTGAGTGGCTGAACATCCCGGCCGCGAACGTCCCCCAGGTGATGATCCTGAAGTGGGGCACCGTGCTGGTCGCGGCGTTCGCCCTGACCGGCCGGTTCCCGCGGGTGAGCGGGCTGGTCGTGGCCGTGGGCTGGATCTGGTACCAGTACGTGGCCTTCGCCTACGGCAAGGTCGACCACGACCGCGGCGACTTCGTGATCGCCCTGGTGGTGCTGCCGCTGATCGGGATGGCCGCCACCGCCGGCCCGGCCGGCGATCGCACCCGCAGCGAGCTGGCCGGGTTCGCGTTCCGGGCGATGCAGCTGGCGGCGATCGCCACCTACTTCCTCTCGGCCTGGGCCAAAGTCCGCTTCGGCGGCTGGGAATGGGTCAACTCGGCCACCATCACCCGCGCGGTGATCCGCCGCGGCACGTTCATCGGCGACTGGCTGCTGGAGATCCCCTGGAGTCTGCACGCGTTCCAGTGGGTGCTGTTCAGCGCCGAGATGCTGGCCCCGGTGATCTTCTTCGTCGGGGAGAAGTGGCGGCGCCGGATGGTCGCGGCCTGGTTCGTCTTCCACGCGGCCACCTACTCGGTGATCACCATCGCGTTCTGGCCGCACCTGGTGATGATGCTGGCCTTCCTCCCGCTGGAGGAGTACCGCGACCGGGCGGTGGCCCGCTGGAACTCCTGGCGCGGAGGCGATTCCGGAGAACCAGAGCCACAAGTGAAGACGCCCGCGAGCCCGGCTTGAGTGCCGGGCCCGCGGGCGCACCGCAGCGTTGAGCTGTCCAGCAGTGAGCTACCCCTTGGCGCCGAGCGATTCCAGCAGCGAGCGCACCTTGGTGGCGAAGGCCTGATCGTGGGTCATCGCGGTGGCCACGGCGTACTGCACCCGGTCGCGGGCCCAGCCGGAAGGTCCGGTCGGGGTCCGGGCCTCGGCGTCGAACTCGGCCATGTAGCGGTTGGTCCCTCTGCTCCCGGCGAGCTTTCCGGCCACCAGGTCGTGGAGCTCCTTGGCGGTCGGCCCCGACTTGCCGGCGGGCGACCCGAGCACACCGACGACGACATCTGCACCCAGCACTGTGCCTCCTCGTTAAGGCTGACGACCTGTTCCCTATCCAGCGGCAGCGAGTGACCGCCGGTCAAGGAACCAGCCGGAAATTAGCCCGAACGAGGAAGCCCGGCCACCGGACCCGTCCGACCTCGGACCGGCCCGCCCTCAGACCGGCCGGAGCTGCTCGGCCGGCTTGAGCAGGGCCCGCAGCCGCTCGGCGAACACCGGGTCGTGGGCGATCGCGGTGGCCACGGCGTGCTGGATCCGGTCGCGGGTCCAGCCCGAAGGCCCCCGCGGGGTGCGTACCTCGACCTCGAAGTCGGCCAGGTACGGCGATCCGGCCAGCTTGGCGGCTACCAGGTCGTGCAGCTGGTCGAGCTGCGCGTCCTGCCCGGGCCCCCAGGTACGCAGCCTGGCCACGACAACATCCGCACCCATCTTTGGGCCTCCCGTTCGGCTGAAGGTCGACCGACCGGCGCAGCCGCCAGGTCGATCTCCCCATTCAGGTGGGATGTGACCTGCGTCGCAAGAGTGACACACCATCCGTGCGCCGAGCGGTCAACTTTGAGGCGACCGGGAATAAATCAGCCAGAGTGTGCAGGGACGAGACCGAGTCGGCTCAGCGCCTGCCGAGTACGTCCGCCCAGCCCGCTGTACTGACGTACGTGCCGGCCCGACAGTGGCCCGGGCGAGGGTGAAGCCCGCACGATGGCTGGGCAGGCCTGAGCCGCCCCATCACCCGGCAGCTCGTCGCCGGGGTGCACCGTGATCAAGACCCCGAACCGCGCCAGCACCTCTTTGACCCGTACCTCCCACGAGCCTTCCAAGGTGCCGCTGACGTCGAGCGGGGACAGGCCGTCCACGAATTCCCGGGCCAGGAGACCCCGATCGGCCGCGATGAGGTCGGCCAGACGCAGGTCCGGGGTCAGCACGTAGGCCAGCCGCTCGCCGGTCCGCGCCTGCTGCCCGTACAGCACCGAGATGCCGCCCAGCACACCCGCACCGTCGATCCGCACCACCGCCAGATCGAACCGGCTGGTGCCCTCTTCCAGCTCCTGACCTGCCGCCTGGACTGCCGCGACGGCCCGCTCACGCCGGGCCTCGTCCTCCGGCCGCTCGGCCAGGGCACTCACCGCCCAGCGCGCGGGCGCGGCCGTGACCAGGCGTTCCAGGTCGATGGCGACATTCAGGCGGAAGGTGAGATCGCTGCTGCGGACCCGGAAATCGTCGACCCGGACGCTACGTACCCCGTGGATCTCGGCGCCCAGTGTGCGCGTCTCGCCGTCTGTTCCGAGCACAGCGACCCTCCTGACCGTAGGTGATCTCCCGGTCACCATGAGGCACTCGGCATCCTGGAGCGGTCAAGGATGATGCAGCGTCACTGCCATAAGGCGATGCAGGTGCAGTTCTCAGGTTTTGGCTTGACCAGTCTTAGTTCTTGGCCTGACCGGCAGGGGGCATGGCGCAGGCGGCGGTGCCACCGGGCAGACGATGGCGGTTACGGGCCACCCAGCGATAGATCACCCCGGCCACCGAGCGCACCCCGGGCAGCGCGATCACGTACCCGGCGGGCCGGGCCCAGGGCCGGGAAGCCTTCAGCAGCTGGGCGATCGCCAGCTCGGCGGCGTAGACCTTGCCGTCGGCGTCCACGTACTGCAGCGCCTCCACGCAGGCCTCCACCCCCAGCCCGTAGGCCGCCAGGTCCAGGCGCTGCCAGGGCTCCACCGCGGCCGGCGGCTTCAGGTACGACGTGATCACCCCGGCCAGCTTGGTGCAGATCCCGCAGTCCCCGTCGAAGATCACTACCGGACGAGGAGAGGGCAAGACTGGCGGCTGCGACATAGGCCCTAGATTACTGCGGTGTCCAAGCCAGAGACCGAGGCCGCCCCCGCCGCTCCCCCACCCGAGCCTGGATCCAGGCCTGAGCCCGAGGTGAAGCGGCTGTCCGGCCGGGGCCTGCTCTGGCGGGCGCTCGCCCTGGCGGTGGGCACCCTGCTGATCGTCAACGGCTCGGTCTACGGCAACGACACCCACTGGCCGTTCGCCTCGATGGGCCAGTTCGCCTTCCGGGTCGGCGACAACGACTCGATCCGCTCCACCTTCCTGGCCGCGGTGGACGAGGACGGCAACCTGCAGCGGGTGGCGCTCAGCCACAACAACATCGGGATCGCCCGGGCCGAGGTCGAGGGCCAGCAGCGCAACTTCATCCTCGAGCCGCAGATGCTCAGCGCCCTGGCCGAGAACTACGCCCGCCGGCACCCCGGTTCGCCGGAACTGGTCCAGCTGTGGCTCTGCCAGGACATCACCGAGCTGTACAAGGGCCGCGAGCGGGGAACCTCGATCGAGACCATGGTCGGCTGGCCGGCCAACACCCTGATCCCCGAGTCCTTGCCCGAGCCCGGCGGCGAGAAGGTCGCGGTCGACCTCGATGCCCCGGAGAACAGCCGCCCGAACACGGACGAGAGCACTGGCCAGAGCGGGCAGGAGAGCCGATAGTGACCAACCCGAGTACCACTGAGGCGAGCGGAGAACCGGCCGCGCGCACACCGTCCGTCATTGGCAGTTTGCGTTCCTGGGTCTTCGAGCCGGTGCCGCTGGCCCGGGTGGCCGTGCTGCGGGTCCTGGTCTACCTGTTCGTGGTCTACGACATGTTCCTGGTGATCGCCGACCCGCCCAAGCTGGCCACGGTCTCGGCCCAGCTGTACCGCCCGGTGCGGATGCGCGAATGGCTGCACCTGCCGGTCCCGTTCCCCGAATACGTCCAGACCCTGCGGGTGGTCGTGATCATCGCCTGCGCCGTGATGGTGCTGAGCGTGTTCCGGCGGCTGCCCGGCTGGATCCCGCTGACCGCCGGGCTGGTGGCGGCGGCCGGGTTCACCGACTGGGCCTCGATCGGAATGTCCTACAGCAAGGTCGATCACGACCACTTCGCGCTGGTCGTGGCGCTGTGGGTCCTGCCCACGGTCGGTCTGGCCACGACCGCGGACCGGCGCACCGGCCTTCGTTCCGAGGCCGCCGGCTGGGCACTGCTGGCGATCCAGATCGGCGTGGTGGCAACCTATTTCCTGTCGGCGGTGGCCAAGGTCCGCTTCGGCGGCTGGGACTGGGTCACCGGCTCCACCTTCGCCTGGGCGATGACGCGGCGTGGCACCGATCTGGGCCGGGCCCTGCTGGACCCGCCGTGGATCCTGATCGCCTCGCAGTGGCTGCTTTTCATCGTCGAGGTGCTGTCCCCGCTGATCCTCTGGGCCCGGGGGAAGCTGCGCTACCTGATGGTGGCCGGGTTCCTGCTCTTCCACCTGAGCACCCAGCTGGCGATGAGCATCAACTTCCTGCCGCTGGTGGTCTGCCTGATGGCCTTCCTGCCGCTGGAGAAGCTGATCCGGCAGAAGAACTGAATCCGAACCAAACTGGGGACGCGTGCGAGCCAGGCCCGCACGCGTCCCCAGTTTGTTTGCCCTTTAGACCTGCGCGCGGGTCCGGATCGCCTCGGTGATCCGCTCGATCGCCGCCTCGATCGGCACACCGTTGTCCTGCGAGCCGTCGCGGAACCGGAACGAGACCGCGTTCTTGGCCACGTCGTCGTCGCCCACGATCAGCATGAAGGGCACCTTCTGCTTGGTGTGGGTGCGGATCTTCTTCGGCATCCGGTCGTCCGAGTCGTCCACCTCGACCCGCACGCCCACGGCCCGCAGCTTCGCGGCCACGTCCTGCAGGTAGGGCACGTGGTCGTCGGTGACCGGGATGCCGACCGCCTGGACCGGGGCCAGCCAGGCCGGGAACGCCCCGGCGTAGTGCTCCACCAGCACCCCGAAGAACCGCTCGATCGAGCCGAACTTGGCCGAGTGGATCATCACCGGCTGCTGGCGGGTGCCGTCGGCCGCGGCGTACTCCAGGCCGAATCCCTTGGGCTGGTTGAAGTCGTACTGGATGGTGGACATCTGCCAGGTCCGGCCGATCGCGTCCTTGGCCTGCACCGAGATCTTCGGGCCGTAGAACGCCGCGCCGCCCGGGTCGGGCACCAGCTCGGCGCCGGACTCCTCGGCCACGGTCCGCAGCACCTCGGTGGCGGTGGCCCAGTCCTCGTCCGAGCCGACGAACTTGTCCTTCTTGGCCGGGTCGTCCGAGCGGGTGGACAGCTCGAGGTAGTAGTCGCTCAGGCCGAAGTCGGACAGCAGACCGGTGACGAACTTCAGCAGGTGCCGGATCTCGTCGGGCGCCTGCTCCTTGGTCACGTAGCTGTGCGAGTCGTCCTGGGTCAGGCCGCGCACCCGGGTCAGGCCGTGCACCACGCCGGACTTCTCGTAGCGGTAGACCTGGCCGAACTCGAACAGGCGCAGCGGCAGCTCACGGTAGGAACGCCCGCGCGACCTGAAGATCAGGTTGTGCATCGGGCAGTTCATCGCCTTGAGGTAGTACTGGCTGTTCTCGAGGTCCATCGGCGGGAACATGGTGTCCGCGTAGTACGGCAGGTGGCCGGAGGTCTCGAACAGCCCGCCCTTGGTGATGTGCGGGGTACCGACGTAGGAGAAGCCCTCCTCGATGTGCCGGTTGCGGACGTAGTCCTCCATCACCCGCTTGATCACCCCGCCCTTGGGGTGGAACACCACCAGGCCGGAGCCGATCTCGTCGGGAAAGCTGAACAGGTCCAGCTCGGTGCCGAGCTTGCGGTGGTCGCGGCGCTCGGCCTCGGCCAGGCGCTCCAGGTAGGCCTTCAGCTCGTCCTTGGTCGCCCAGGCGGTGCCGTAGATCCGCTGCAGCTGCGGGTTCTTCTCGCTGCCGCGCCAGTAGGCCGCGGCCGAGCGCATCAGCTGGAAGCCGTTGGCGATCAGCTTGGTGCTGGGCACGTGCGGGCCGCGGCACAGGTCCTTCCAGACCACCTCGTCCTTGCGGTTGAGGTTGTCGTAGATGGTCAGCTCGCCGGCGCCGACCTCGACGTCCGCGCCCTCGGCGTCGTCGTTGCTGGCGCCCTTGAGGCCGATCAGCTCGAGCTTGTAGGGCTCGGCGGCCAGCTCGGCGCGGGCCTCCTCGTCGGTGACCACGCGGCGGCGGAAGGTCTGGCCCTCCTTGATGATCCGCTGCATGGTCTTGTCGAGGGCCTTGAGGTCCTCCGGGGTGAAGGGCTTCTCGACGTCGAAGTCGTAGTAGAAGCCGTCCCGGATCGGCGGGCCGATGCCGAGCCTGGCATCCTTGAAGGTCATCTGCACGGCCTGGGCCAGCACGTGCGCGCACGAGTGCCGCAGCACCGCCAGGCCCTCGGGGTCCTGGGCGGTGACCGGCTCGACCTCGTCGCCGGCCGCGAGCACGTGGGTGAGGTCGCGCAGCTCGCCGTTGACCCGGGCCACGATCACGGCGCGGTCGTCGGCGAACAGGTCCGCGGCCGTGGTCCCCGCGGCGACTTCCCGCGGTGAACCGGATACGGACACGGTGACCTGGGCTGACACGGTGACTCCTTGATTGGTCTGAACGGGTGCCGGGACCGGGCCCGGACGGGATCATGCAGACGCGACTCTACCGAGGGCCCGCCGAAAACCGCCCACGGGATTCCTCCGTGTCCCCTCAGGGCGGGACGCCGGGCTGCCGATACCGAGCGCGTGGATGAGTTGGGGCAGCCCGAGCACGCCCCTGCGGCGGCCTACACCGAGGCGGACCGGCAGGAGCAGGCCCGCACCGAAGCCGTCCATGCGCTGGGCCTGCTGGCGCAGCCGGTCTCGTCCGGGATCGAGAAGGTGGTGGCGCTGGCCGCCGAGCTGTGCCAGAGCGAGAACGCCACGATCAACATCGTCGACGAGGAGTGGCTGCACTCGATCGCTGCGGTGGGCGGGCCCAAGGGCAGCTGGCCGCGGGAGGACATCCCCTGCGACATCGTGATCCGCAGCGGCAGCGAGCTGGTGGTGGAGGACGCCACCAAGGTGCCGATCCTGGCGCACAGCCCGCTGGTGGACGGCACGATGGGCCGGATCGGCTTCTACGCCTCGGTCCCCCTGCGCACGGTGTCCGGGCACGTGGTGGGCACCCTGTGTGCCTGGGACGAGCGGCCCCAGACGATCGCCGACGGCCAGGTCAAGATGCTGCGGATCCTGGCCGACCACGCGATCGGCATCTTCCAGATGGGTGACGCCCTGGAGCGCGCCCGGCACGCCACCGACCGGCTGGCCGAGCAGTCCACCCGCGCCCACGACCTGCTGCTGGCCCGCCGCGCGGCCGAGGAACTGTTCGCCGCCACCTTCCACCACGCCTCCGACGGGATCATCGTCCTGGCGGTCTCGGGCCCGGACGCCGGGCGGATCGTGCGGGCCAACGCCGCCGCCGGGACCATCTCCGGGCGCACCGAGCTGGCCGGGCTCACGCTGGCCGAGGTGCTGGACGGCCCGCCGGCTCCGGGCGAGCCCACGGCGGGGAGAAAGATCCAGATCGAGGACGGGTCGGGCCGGCCGGGTGCCCGGCAACCCGATGATGCGAAGCGGCAGGCCCTGATCGCCGAGATCGCCCTGCTGATCTCCGAGCCCAAGGGCGTCTTCCGCAACGACACACTGGAGCATCTGACCCGGATGCCGGTGGGCACCGGTCACATCTACATCCAGCTG
Organism: Kineosporia babensis; assembly: GCF_021129305.1. GTDB lineage: Bacteria > Actinomycetota > Actinomycetes > Actinomycetales > Kineosporiaceae > Kineosporia > Kineosporia babensis. The sequence goes on from NZ_JAJOMB010000029.1 coordinate 79,446, forward strand.
GTGGTCACGCTCACCCGCGACGACCAGGACCGGCCGCAGCACATCCTGGTGCAGATGCGCGACGTCACCGCCCGCCAGGCGCACGAGCAGTGGCTGGTCCGCCAGACCCAGACCGACCCGCTGACCGGCCTGGGCAATCGGCTGGCGATGCAGGAGCGGCTGGCCGAGGAGATCATGGCGCTGCGCGCTCCGGGCGCCGGCCTGGGCGTGCTGATGATCGACCTGGACAACTTCAAGGCGGTCAACGACCGCCTGGGGCATCCGGCCGGCGACGACCTGCTGTGCCGGATGGCCGACGCCATGGTCACCATCCTGCCGCTGGACGCCTTCGCCGCCCGGCTGGGCGGTGACGAGTTCGTCGTTCTGGCGCCGGGCTCCTCGCCCGAGGTGGTGCAGGAGACCGCCGATCAGGTGTCGCGGGCCCTGACCGAGACGGCGGAGTACTTCGGCGAGCGCCTCGGTACCCAGGTCGGCGCCAGCATCGGCCTGATCTACACGCAGAACCCGGCCACCGACCCGGAGGAACTGCTCAAGGCCGCCGACGCGGCGATGTACGACAACAAGCGGCTGCGCCGGTACACCGCGCCCAGTGCTCAACCCAGCGTCCAGGCCCCGCTCTACGCCGTGCCCTCGCCCCGCGACGCCGATCCGATCGTCTACCCCACGCCGACCCCGGCACCGCGGCACTCCCCCACCCTGCCCGGCGAGACCCAGCATCCGGCCCACAGCCGCGAGCAGTGATCAACCGGCCCGTCCCGGAACCACCCGCATCGGGTTGCGAGCCGTTCCGCGCAGCAGGTTCTCGTACAGGTCGCGCAGTTCGGCCCCAGGCTCGGAGCCCAGTTCCCGGCTGATCAGGGTGCGGGCGGCGGCGTAGGTGCGCAGCGCGTCCGCCTGATGGCCGCCGGCGGTCTGGGCCCGGATCAGCTGAGCCACCAGGGTCTCGCTGGCCGGCCGGGCGGCGATCGCCCGGCGCAGCATCCGGACCGCCTCCTCACCCCGCCCCAGCGCGATCTTCGTCTCCGCGAAAAGGGCCAGCGCCGCCACGTGTTCCTCGTCCAGCCACGCCCGCACCCGGTCGCACCAGGCTCCTTCCAGACCGGACAGCGCCGTGCCGCGCCACAGCGCCAGGGCTGAGCCGAGGTGCCGGTGCCGCCGGGCCGCGCTGGACTCGGCGTGCGAGGCCGCCACGTACCGCTGGAAGCGGTGCAGGTCGACAGTGTCCGGATCCACGTCGATCCGGTACCCCGCAGCATCTTTGACGATCCGGGGACGGCGGCCGCGCCCCGGCTCCAGCAGGCCCCGCAGCCGGGCCACGTAGGCGTAGACACTCTCCCGCGCCTGTGGTGGCGGAGTCTGGCCCCAGACCCGGCCGATCAGGGTCTCCATCGGCACCGGGCGCCCCGCCTCGAGCAGCAGAATGCTCGCCACCGTGCGCTGTTTCGGCGATCCGAGATCAACTGGCCGGCGCCCCACCCAGGCTTCCGCCGACCCCAGCACGCGAAACTCCAAGGAGCCCCCTCTCCGACGTGCTCCTTCCCCCTGCTCGCGATGCTACTGCACGGCCGTTCAACAACGATTACCGGTAGGTGAATTCTCGTCCCCGCTCCCGGAGACGGGAGTTCCCGCAGCTCAGGCCCATTCCCGACAGGCAAGGCCTTAGCAGGGTTTTCACCAGGGCCCGGCACCAGATTGGGAAACGAGCAGGGTCGCTCAACCCGAGACCGGTGAACGACGACCAGGGGGAGAACCCGCCTGATGCACCAGCCCGTGATCGCAACAACCCCGCTCGAACACCCTGACGGCCGCCTGCTGGCGGCGATCACCGCAACCGGCGCCCTGGGCGTCCTGGATCTGGGCCGCCACGCACCATCCGCCCGCCGGGCCCTGGCCGAGGCCCGCACCTGGCACTCCGGTCCGCTCACCGTCCGCCTGCCGTGCGCTCTCGGCCTCGACGGCTCCTGGCCGACCGAGGTCGAGAGGGTGATTGCTCCGATCGAAACTGCCCTACAGGAAGACCTTTTCAAATCCTTGACAGTCCTGGCCGAGGTCACCGACGGCGAACAGGCCCGCACTGCAATCGCCGCCGGCGCAGCCGGTCTGATCGTGCGCGGAAACGAAAGCGGCGGCGCAGTCGGCGAACTGAGCACCTTCGTGCTGCTGCAGCAGGTGCTCGATCTGGCCGCCCACCAGCAGGTTCCGGTCTGGGCCGCCGGTGGGATCGGCCCACACACGGCCGCCGCAGTGATCGCGGGTGGCGGCGCCGGCGTGGTCCTGGACACCCAGTTGGCGCTGCTGGCCGAATCGGACCTGCCCGACCGCGACCCGCTGGTGGCACGCCTGCTACGGGGCATGGACGGCACCGAATCCCGGGTGCGGGCCGGGCATCGCGTGGTGGCCCGGGTGCGCACCCCCGAGGCCGAGCTCGCTGCGCTCGACCAGGCGGCCGTGCTGGAACGCCTGGGTGGCGCTCTGCTCCCGATCGGCCAGGATGCCTACCTGGCGGCACAATTCGCCGACGACTACGGCACCGTCGCCCGCACGATCAGCGCCGTACGGGCGAGCATCGAGGCCGTGCCCGACGCCGCCCCGCTCGATCCGGAGGTGCTCGGCACCTCGGTGGGGGTGGCGCAGGGCCCGATGACCCGGGTCAGCGACCAGCCTGCCTTTGCTGCCGCGGTCTCGGCCGGAGGCGCTCTGCCGTTCATCGCCCTGGCCCTGGCCGACGGCCCCCGCTCGGTCGAGCTCCTGTCCCAGACCGCCGAGCTGATCCCCGACGCGCCCTGGGGCGCCGGCATCCTCGGCTTCGTGCCCGACGACCTGCGGGCCGTGCAACTCGAGGCAATCCGGCAGGCCCGCCCCAGCCACGTGATCATCGCCGGCGGGCGCCCGGCCCAGGCCGCCGCCCTGGAGCAGGAGGGGATCGCCACCTTCCTGCACGTCCCCTCGCCGATCCTGCTGGAACAGTTCCTGCGCTCGGGGGCCCGCCGGTTCGTCCTGGAGGGCGCCGAGTGCGGCGGGCACGTCGGGCCTCGTAACAGCTTCCCTCTCTGGGAAGCGCAGATCCAGGTCCTGCTCAGCAACCTCGACAGCATCGACGGCTCCGGTCAGGCCACGGTGTTGTTCGCCGGGGGCATTCACGACGAACGCTCGGCCGCGATGATCGCCGCCCTGGCCGCCCCGCTGGTCCGCCGCGGGGTCCGGGTCGGCCTGCTGATGGGCAGCGCCTATCTGTTCACCGCCGAGGCGGTGGCCACCGCAGCAGTGCACGACGTGTTCCAGCAACAGGTGCTGGCCGCCACGTCCACCGCCCTGCTGGAGACCGCGCCCGGCCACTCCACCCGCTGCGTGGTCTCGCCGTTCACCGCCGAGTTCGAGCGGGTGCGCAGTGAGCGACGCCGGCAGCAGGTTGCGGAGCAGCAGATCTGGGCCGAACTGGAAGACCTGAACGTGGGCCGGCTGCGGATCGCGGCCAAGGCCCTGCGTCGCACCTCGGACGGGCTGGTGCCGGTCGCCGAGCCGGAGCAGGTCGACCAGGGGCTGTTCATGGCGGGCCAGGTCAGCGTGCTGCGCTCCAGCGCCACGACGATCGCCCAACTGCACTGGGAGGTCTCGGTCGGTGCGGCCGAGTTCCTGCACAACCGTCAGGCCGAACTGGTTGAGCTCAGCAAATCAGAACTGACCGCTGACTCCGACGTGGCGATCGTGGGCATGGCCTGTGTCTTCCCGGACGCCCCCGACCTGGGTACCTACTGGTCCAACGTGCTCGCGGGGCACGACGCGGTGCGGGAGGTTCCCCTCGAGCGCTGGGACCCGGACGTGTACTGGGACCCGACCGGTGACAGCGAGACCACCACCCCGTCGAAGTGGGGCGGCTTCATCCCCCGCACCCCGTTCGACGCCCTGCGCTACGGCATTCCGCCCAGCGCCCTGAGCAGCATCGAACCGGTACAGCTGCTGGCCCTGGACGTAGCCCGGCAGGCTCTTGACGACGCCTTCGGAGAGCGCCCGTACCAGCGGGAACGGACCTCGGTGGTGTTCGGCGCGGAGTCGGGCAGCGACCTGGCCAGCGCCACCGTGCTGCGGGCCACTCTGCCGGCCTACTACGGCAAGGTGCCCGGCGGGCTGGACGAGCAACTGCCCGGCCTCACCGCGGATTCTTTTCCGGGGATGCTCGCCAACGTCATCTCCGGCCGGATCGCCAACCGGCTGGATCTGGGTGGGTCCAACTTCATCGTCGACGCCGCGTGTGCCTCGTCCCTGGCGGCGCTGGACATCGCCCGCAAGGAACTGATCACCGGTTCCAGCGACGTGGTGGTGTGCGGGGGCGCCGACCTGCACAACGGCATCGGCGACTACCTGCTGTTCTCCTCGGTGCACGCGCTCTCCCCCTCCGGGCGCTCACGGCCGTTCTCGGCCGACGCCGACGGCATCGGCCTGGGTGAGGGGGTGGCCTGCGTGGTGCTCAAGCGCCGGGCCGACGCCGAACGGGACGGCGACCGGATCTACGCGGTGATCAAAGGTGTGGGCTCGGCCAGCGATGGCCGTTCGCTGGGCCTGACCGCGCCGCGCCGGGAGGGGCAGAAAGCCGCACTGGAAAGGGCTTACACCGACGCTGGGCTTCCGCCCGCCGAGGTGGGCCTGCTGGAGGCGCACGGCACCGGCACCGTGGTCGGCGACCGCACCGAGCTGAACGCGCTGACCGAGGTGTTCCTCGAGGCCGGGGCCCAGCCGGCAGCGGCCACCCTGGGATCGGTGAAATCCCTGATCGGGCACACCAAGTGCGCGGCCGGCCTCGCCGGGCTGATCAAGGCGGCACTGGCCGTGTCCACCGGGATCCTGCCACCGAGCGGGACCATGGAACGCCCCAACCCGGCCTGGAGCCCCACCACCAGCCCCTTCACGTTCTCTACCCGCGCCCGACCGTGGGGCGCAGCCGGATCCCAGAGGCTCGCCGGAGTAAGTGCTTTCGGGTTCGGCGGGACCAACTTCCACACCGTTCTGGCCGGGGCCGAAACTGCCCCGGCGCGTACCGGGTGGCCGCACTGGCCCGCCGAGCTGCTGGTGCTGCGTGGCCCGGACGACGACACCGTCCGCGCCGACCTGGCCTGGCTGAACGACCTGCTGGACATCGACGAGAAAGCCGGGCGGCCGTGGCCGTTGCGCGATGTGATGGCCGCCGCTGCGCAGCGCACGGCGTTGCGCTCCGGTCCGGTCCGGGTTGCGATCGTGGCCGGTGGTCTCGATGAATTGCGGACGCTCGTGGCCCGCGCGCTGGCCGGCGAGAGTGACGCGGTGGCCGGCTTGCACACCTGGGACCCCCAGGAGCAGGAGAACGGCAAGGTGGCCTTCCTCTATCCCGGGCAGGGCAGCCAGCGGCCGCACGCCTTCGGGCAACTCCTGGCTGCCTTCCCTGAACTGCAGCGTTTCCTGCCCCTGGCCGGGGAACACCCACAGACCATGTTCCCGGCGGCCGCCTTCGACGAACGCACGGCGGCCGACCAGCTGGCCGCGGTCACCGACACCCGGGTGGCGCAGCCCGCCCTCGGTATCGCCGGGCTGGTGGTCTCGGACCTGCTGGCCAAAGTGGGCGTGCGTCCCGACCTGGCCGGTGGGCACAGCTACGGCGAACTGGTGGCCCTGCACGCCGCCGGAGTGCTCGACGCCGCCACCTTGATGCAGCTCAGCCGGGCTCGGGCCGAGGCGATCAGTCAAGTGGCCGGCGACCTGCCCGGAGGCATGGCGGCCGTCGCCCTGGACGGCAGACGCACGGCCGAGTTGCTGGCCGAGCTACAGGTTCCGGGCACGGTCACGGTGGCCAACCTGAACCACCCCCGGCAGACCGTGATCGCCGGACCGGCCGACGCGATCGAGTGGGCGGTCACGCAGATCCGCGAAGGTGGGCACTCCGCCCGGCCGCTGAACGTGGCCGGGGCCTTCCACAGCCCGGCCCTGGCCGGCGCCGGCGACCTCTTCGCCCAGACCCTGGCCGAAGCCCCGATCGGCGAGCCGACGATCGACGTGTTCGCCAACCGTACGGCCGGCGTGTACCCGGCCGGGGCCGAGGCGATCCGCGCCGAGCTGGCCCGGCAGATCGCCTCGCCGGTGCGCTTCGCCGAGCAGATCGAGGCGATGTACCAGGCCGGTGCGCGGATCTTCGTCGAGACCGGACCGGGGCGGGTGCTCAGCGGTTTCGTCGACGCCGTGCTGGCCGACCGGCCGCACCGCACGGTGACCGTCCGGCCCGGCCGCAACGCCGAGCTCACCGAGTTCCTGCAGGCCCTGGCCCAGCTCGCGGTGGCCGGGGTGCCGGTCAACACGGCACCGCTGTACCGCGGCCGGGCCACCGCCCTGCCCGCCGAGCCCAGCACCTGGCGCCGTCCCGGCTGGATTGTCGACGGGCAACTGGTGCGCACCGCGAACGGAGACCTCCTGCCCGGCGGGCTGCGGCCCGCACAACGACTTCCGGAGCCGACCTTGACCCAGACCCATTCCGGCGCGCCTGCGCCCGTGCCTGCACCTGGCCAGAACGAGCAGCTGATCGCCGAGTTCATCCGCACGAGCCGGGAGATGCTGGCCGCCCAGCGCGACGTCCTCCTGACCCACCTCGGCGCCACCAGCGTGGCTCCTCCCGCACCGGTGGCCCCGATCGCACCGGCTCCTGCGCTCCCGGCTCTGCCCACCCCAGCCGTAGCAACACCAGAACCAGTTACCGCCGCAGCCCCGGTAGCCGTCGATGTGGCCACTGTGGTCAAGACCGTGATCAGCGAACACACCGGCTACCCCGCCGAAATGATCGAACCCGAACTGGACCTCGAATCCGACCTCAGCATCGACTCCATCAAACGCATGGAGATCGCCGCCCGCCTCGTCACCCGCATCACCCCCGACACCGTCCCCGACGACACCCAACTCGAAGACCTCTCCCGCGCCCGCACCGCCGCCGCCATCACCACCTGGCTGACCGCGCACGCAGGCCCCAGCACCCCGGCTGCTCCCGAGGCACCTGCTGCGATCGACGTGGCCGCCGTAGTCAAGACCGTGATCAGCGAACACACCGGCTACCCCACCGAAATGATCGAACCCGAACTGGACCTCGAATCCGACCTCAGCATCGACTCCATCAAACGCATGGAGATCGCCGCCCGCCTCGTCACCCGCATCACCCCCGACACCGTCCCCGACGACACCCAACTCGAAGACCTCTCCCGCGCCCGCACCGCCGCCGCCATCACCACCTGGCTCACGGCGCACGCAACGCCCAGCCGACCGGAGCCGGCACCGCGTGGCGAACGGCCCGAGCGCTACCGCTGGGAGGCCGTGGAGCTACCGGCGCTCGCTACCCCTGGTGCAGCCGCCATGGCAGGTAAGCGAGTGCTGCTGATCGGCGGAGACACCGGTCTGAGCAACGCCCTGGCCACCGCACTCAGCGCTCTGGAAGCCGATCCGGTGATCGGCGGGCCGGACACCGATCCGACCGGATTCGACGCCGTCCTGTATCTCCTGCTGACCGCCGACCCGGCCACCCCGGTCCTGCCCGAAGCCTTCACCGATATCCAGACGGTACTCACCGGCAAGGCCCGAAGCCTGCTGGTGGTGGCCGGTCTGGCGCCCGGCGACCTGTCCGGCCGCAGCGCCGCCGTGGTCGGGATGCGTGGGCTGATCCGTACCGCTGCCCGCGAGTTCCCCGAGACCAACGTCAAACTCGTGGAGACCGACGAGCTGGCCGAGCCGGGCACCGTCGCCCAGCACCTGTGCGCGGAGCTACTCGGCCACGACCTGAACCCGGTGGTCCTGAGACAGGACGGGCAACGCCGGGCGCCCTTCCCGCGCCGGGCCGACCTTCCCGCCCTGGCCACCAGTGGGGCCGGGCCGGGCGACGACGGCAGCGCCGAGGCCGAGGCCCTGGGCCTGACCCGAGACTCGGTGATCCTGGTGATCGGCGGAGCCCGCGGCATCACCTCGCGGATCACGGCCACCCTGGCCGCGGCCGGTCGCTGCACCTTCGTCCTGGCCGGCCGCACTCCCCCGGCCGAGGGCCCGGAAGAGCCGTTCACCGCCTCCGCCACCACGCTGGAGGAACTGCGCACGGCCTTCGTGGCCCGCGGTGACCTGCCGCTCAAGGAGATGGAGAAGACCGTGCGGCGGATCCTGGCCCAGCGCGAGCTGGCCCAGACCCTGAAGGCGGTGCAGCGTAGCGGCTCGACGGCCGACTACCGCACCGTCGACGTGCTGGACGTGGACCAGGCCCGACAACTGGTCAAGGAGGTGTACCAGCAGTACGGGCGACTGGACGGGATCGTCTACGGCGCCGGGGTGACCGTGGACCAGCTGGTCTCCCGCACCACGATGTCCTCGTTCCGGCTGGTCTACGACACCAAGGTGGAAGGGGTTTCGGCGCTGCTCGAGGCGGCCGCCGAACTGCCCGTCCCACCCGGCTTCGCGGTGCTGTTCGGCAGCGTGGCCACGGTCATCGGCAGCCGCGGCCAGGTCGGCTACGCGGCCGCCAACGATGCGCTGGAGAGCATCTGCCACGACTGGGCCGCCCGCACCGGGTCCCGGGCCTTCACCGTGCACTGGGGGCCATGGGCCCCGGTCGGCATCCACGCCGGCATGGTCTCGCCCGAACTGGAGCGTGACTTCGCGCGGCGTAACCTGGCTCTGATCGATCCCGAGCAGGGGCCGATGTGCCTGCTCAAGGAACTGGCCTGGGGCGCCGGCGAGAACCTCTCGACCGTGATCTGGTCGCCGTCCGGCTGGCTCGACGCGTGAGCGCGAGAACGGTGGAAGCAAAAGGGCAGGCCGGCATCGCCATCGTCGGGATGGCGGTGCTGTACCCCAAGGCCGTTGACCTGCAGTCGTACTGGGCGAACATCGTGTCCGGACGGGATGCCATCACCGAGGTCGGGCCGGAGCGCTGGGACCCGGAGTTCTACGCCGGGCGCGAGGGCCGGGGCGAGTACCCGGTCGATCGCGTCTACGCCCGCCGCGGTGGGTTTCTCGACGCCGACACCGCGGTTCCGGCCACCCGGTACGGCATTCCGCCGGTCGCGGTGTCCGGGATCGAGCCCGATCAGATGATCGCGCTCGACGTGGCGGCCCGCGCGATCGCTGATGCCGGAGGCGAGGACCGACTGCCCGACCGGGACCGGGTGGGCGTGGTGCTCGGCCGGGGTGGCTACGTGACCCCGGCGGCGATCCGCTTCAGCGAACGGGTCCGGGGCTCCAGCCAGTTGGTCGCCACCCTGAGCCAGATCCTGCCGGACCTCGACCAGCGGTCCCTGGACCTGGTCCGGCAGACCTACCAGGAGGCCCTGGGACCGTTCGCCCCGGAGAGCGCGATCGGGCTGGTGTCCAATCTGGCGGCCTCACGTCTGGCCAACCGCCTGGATCTGCGGGGCCCGGCCTACACCGTGGACGGCGCCTGCGCATCGTCGCTGATCGCGGTCGACCAGGCTGTCAGCCTGCTGTTGGCCGGCCGCTGCGACACCGTGCTGGCCGGGGGCACCCACCACGTCCACGACATCTCCTTCTGGAGCGTGTTCGCCCAGATGCGGGCGCTGTCGCAGCGCGAGACGATCCGGCCGTTCGACGCCGAGGCCGACGGCACGCTGATCGGCGAGGGCACCGGCGTGGTGGTCCTGCGCCGACTGGACGACGCGATCGAGGCCGGCGACCGGATCTACGCCGTGATCCGGGGCACCGGGGTGGCCAGCGACGGGCGTACGTCCAGCCTGATGAACCCGGACCCGGCGGGCCAGGCGCGGGCCGTGCGTCAGGCCTGGCAGACCGCCGGGCTGGACACCCGGGCGCCCGGCTCGGTCGGCCTGATCGAGGCTCACGGCACCGCCACCCGGGCCGGCGATTCCGCCGAGATCCGTTCCATGATCGATGTCTTCGGGACCGAGGGCGATCCGGTGGCGATCGGCACGGTGAAGTCGATGATCGGGCACACCATGCCCGCCGCCGGGGTTGCCGGGCTGGTCAAGGCCGCCTTGGCGGTGCACCACGGCGTCCTGCCCCCGACCCTGAACGTCTCCACGCCGCACCCGGAACTGGCCGGCTCCCGCTTCGAACCGCTGGCCCAGGCTCGCGAATGGCCCAGCCGGGCGGACGGAACCCCGCGCAGGGCGGGGGTCAACGCGTTCGGATTCGGCGGGATCAACGCCCACGTCGTGATCGAGGAACCAGCACCGCCTGCCCGGTCCCGGAGGGTCACGTCGTTCGGTGGTTCCGGCGACCGGGTGCTGCGAATCGCGGCCCGTACCAAGGCCGAACTGGCGCGCATGCTGGACTGCGACGACGCCGTGGTGCGGGCCCGGCTGGGCAGCGAACCGGATGTCGGGCCGGTGCGTCTGGCGGTTGCCGGTCCCGACGCCCGGCGCCTGGCGCTGGCCCGGCGGGCGGTGCAGACCGGCGAGCCTTGGCGCGACGGGGCCGACGTCTGGTTCACACCGCACCCCTGCTCAGCAACACCGGGCGTCTGGCCTTCATCTTCCCGGGCCTGGACACGGATTTCGAGCCTCGACTGGAGGATCTGTCGGCCTGGCTCGGGGAGCCTCCCGCGGCGGCCGACACCGAAGACGCAGTGAACCACGGCCTGAGCGTGCTGCGCACCAGTGGTCTGCTGGAGCGGGCCCTGCGCCGGGCCGGGATCGTTCCGGACGGGATCGCCGGTTCCAGCGTCGGCGAATGGAGCGCATTGGTCGCCTCCGGGGCCCTGGCCCGGCAACCCACGGCAGAACTGTTCGAGGAGGTGGACACCGCGAGCCTGGAGATCCCGGACCTGCTCTTCGCCGCGGTCGGGATGCCGGCGTCCACCGTCCTGGGTGCTTTCCCCGAAGGCAGCGGGGTGGTCGTCTCGCACGACAACGCACCGGCTCAGTCGATCGTCTGCGGCCCGGCCGAACCCGTCCGCCAGACCCTGCCCCGGCTGCGGGCGGCCGGTGTGCTGGCCCAGGAACTCCCGTTCCGGTCCGGTTTCCACACCCCGATGTTCGCTCCGTACCTGGCACCCTTCGAGGAGTTCGCCCGGCTGCTCACCCCGGGCCGGGCCGAGGTCGAACTATGGTCCGGGACAACTGCTTCCCGAGTCGGCCCGGGAGAAGAGCAGATCCGTCGAACGTTCCTGGGCCTGCTGCTGCACCCGGTGCGGCTGCGGGAGATGATCGGAAACCTGTACGACGCGGGCTACCGCGCCTTCGTCCAGGTGGGGCTGGGGCAGTTGCCGAGCCTGGTCACCCAGACCTTGGGCAACCGGGAACACCTGTCCATCACCGCCGCGGCCGCCAACCGGGACGGTCTCGGGCAGCTCGCCCGGGTGTCAGCGGCGCTCTGGGTGGAGGGCTACGAGCAGGGCAACCGGCGTTCGGCCGCTGACGATGCCCTGATCGGGCTCGACCTGGGCACCCCGCTGGTCTCGCTCACTTCGGCCCAAAGACTCGCCCTACGAAACACTCTCGACCATTCCCGCCCGGAGCCGGCTGCCGCGGTTCTGACTGGCCCGGTTCCGACTGGCCCAGTTCTGGCCGGGGCATCCGGTGGAACTCTCGAGGCCGAATGGCAGGCCCTGGCCGAAGAATTCGCCCAGACCGCCCGGATCGTCCAGTTGGCCGCGACACAACCAGCAACCGCTACACAACCCGCAGCTCCGACACCACCAGTACCCCCGATACCGCCGGCGCTCCCGACAACCCTGGCCGTCAACGTCACCGAAATGCCATACCTGCTGGACCATTGCTTCTTCCGGCAGCGCCCCGGCTGGCCCGACGTCAGCGATCGGCGCCCGATCGTCCCCGGCACCAGCATCATCTGGCACATGTCTGACCTGGTCAGCCGCAGCCGGCCGGGTTCGGTGGTCACCCGACTACGTGACCTGCGACTGACCCGCTGGCTGGCCGCCGCACCCGGAGTGGAGGTTCCCATACAGTTCGAACCCCAAGCAACGGACGTCCGGGTGGCCTTTGGCGACTACAGCACCGCGGTCCTGTCGACGGCACCGGTCTATCCGTCACCGCCGCCGGCGGTCTGGCCCGTCGACCTCGCGTCGGAACGTCCGCTGTTGTTCACCGCCAGCGAGATGTACGATCTGCGGTTGATGTTTCATGGCAAGCAGTTTCAGGGAGTGAGTGAGCTCACCGCATTGGGCCCACGGCACGTGCGTGGAGCAATCACCACCCCGGCTGCCCCGGGCGCCCTGCTGGACTGCGCGGGGCAGATTCTCGGCTCCTGGATCATCTCCACGTTCACCACGCGAACCCGGGTGCTGCCGGTCGGCCTGGACGGCATCACCTGGTACGGCCCACCGCCCCCGACCGGCGCTTCCGTCGGCTGCCATGCCCGGATCACCCACCTGGACGAGAACACCGTGAAGGCCGACATCCAGCTCACCCTGGACGGTGTGGTCTGGGCCGAGCTGAACGGCTGGCAGAACCGGCGTTTCGACAACCATCCGCAGACCCAGGCGGTGGAGAACTGGCCGGAGTTCCGCGCCCTCTCCACACCGTCCGGACCGTCTGGAGAACTGCCGACGCGGGTGGAACTGTTCGAGCGCTGGGGCGACCTCGGCTCGCGGGACCTGGTGATGCGCAACCACCTCAGCTCGGCCGAGCGGGCCGAGTTCGAGGCGTTGTCACCGGTGCGGCGCCGCGGCTGGCTGCTGGAACGCATCGCTGCGAAAGATGCTGTACGGCACCTGCTCTGGTCGGCCGGCCAGAACGACCCGGCGCCTGTCTTCCCCGCCGAGATCCGCGTCGAGGAAGCATCCGGAGGGCAGGTCCGGCTGAGCGGACTGCACGGGCGCGAACTGCCGCCGATCTCGGTGACCGTGACTCAGGCCTGCGAGTTCGCGGTGGCCCGGCTGAGCCACGGCGACCAGGTCTCACCCATTGCCGTGGTGGAGGTCACCGGCGATCCGCAGGAAGCCCGCGCCCGGGCCGTGGCCACGGTGGTACGCCACTACGGCGAGGCCACGGGCCAGGCGGTGGAGGGCTATCGGGAGCAACCCGCCGGCACCGACAGCACCCGGGTCGCCCTGCCCTACGGCGAGCTGATGATCGACCTCGACCAGGTCAGGAATCCGCCGGACCTGCCGGAACGGGACTATCTGGTGGCCTGGCTGCGCTGAGTACTCCCAGGCTGCCGGTGAAGGCACCGACCGCCAGTTGAGCGATCCGGGCCGCAGTGATCTGCTCCTGCTCCGGCGGTGGCAGCGAGAGCCAGTGCGTCACCGCAGTGTCCACGTAACCCAGGTAGGAGCGCACCGCCATGGCGGTGTCGGGCGTCTCGGGGTCGATCCCGACGCCCGCCGCCGCCACGTCGGCCAGGATCTGGCTCAGCACGGTGTCGCGCAGTTCCTCGACGATCGCCCGTACCTCGGGCTGCCCCTCGTCCTGCGATCCGCGCAGCAGGGTGAGGAAGCCGGCCCGGTTGCGCTGGGCAAAGGCGGCGTAGAACTCCACCGAGGTCTCCAGCCGCTCCAGCGAGGCCGGCCCCGGCACGTCGCGCAGACCGGCCGCGATGGCGTCGGCCGCCTGCCGGACCACCTCCAGGTACAGCTGTTTCTTGCTGCCGAAGTAGAACACGATCAGCGGCGCCGACACCCCGGCCGCCGCGGCCAGGTCGGCCACCGACACGGCCGAGAACGGCCGGCGGCTGAACTCCTCGCCCGCTGTGCCCAGGATCGCCGCCCGCCGCTGGTCCGGCTCCATCCGTCGTTTCACGCCCGGTACGCTATCGTGAGCTTGTTGAACATCTCTTCAATAAGGAGATTCGTTGTCTGCTTGGCCGGATCACGTCATCTGGTGGCACCTGCACCCGATCAGCTTCACCGGGGCCCCCGCATCAGCAGGACCGGCCGGCCACCGGCTGGGCCGGATCGGCACCTGGCTCGACTACGTGATCGAGCTGGGCGCCAACGGCCTGGCCCTGGGCCCGGTCTTCGCCTCCGGAACGCACGGTTACGACACCGTGGACCACTTCCGGATCGACCCGCGGCTGGGCGACGAGGACGATTTCGCCACCCTGGTGGCCGCCTGCCGCGAGCGCGGGGTGCGGGTCCTGCTCGACGGGGTGTTCAACCACGTGGGCCGAGACTTCCCGCACTTCGTGGACGTGCTGGAGCACGGCGGCGACTCGGCCTACGCCGACTGGTTCCACCTGGACCTGGGCGCCACCGATCGCCCGGACGGGTTCGGCTACCGCGACTTCGAGGGGCACTCCGGGCTGGTCGCGCTCAACCACGAGAACCCGGCCGTGCAGCAGTACACCGCCGAGGTGATGCGGTACTGGCTGGAGCGCGGGGCCGACGGGTGGCGGCTCGACGCCGCCTACGCGGTGCCGTCCGCGTTCTGGCACAGCGTGCTGGAGCAGGTGCGCCCGCAGTACCCGGACGCCTGGTTCGTCGGCGAGGTGATCCACGGTGACTACCCGGCGCTGGTCAAGGCCGGTTCGCTGGACTCGGTCACCCAGTACGAGCTGTGGAAGTCGATCTGGAGCAGCCTCAACGACGGCAACTTCTTCGAGCTGGCCTGGACGCTGGATCGGCACAACGACTTCAGTGAGCACTTCCTGCCGCTCACCTTCGTCGGCAACCACGACGTCACCCGGCTGGCCAGCCAACTGAGCGAGCCCCGCCACCTCGGGCACGCCTTGGCCGTGCTGTTCACCGTGGCCGGGGTACCGAGCATCTACGCCGGTGACGAGCATGCCTTCCAGGGGGTGAAGTACGAGCGGGCCGACGGCGACGCCGAGATCCGCCCCGAGTTCCCGCCCACCCCAGAGGAACTGGCCCCGTTCGGCTGGCCGGTCTACCGCCTGCACCAGGACCTGATCGGCCTGCGCCGCCGCTACTCCTGGCTCACCCGGGCGCGCACCCGCACCCTGCACCTCACCAACCAGGCCTTCGCGTTCGAGCTGTCCGCCCCCGGTGCCGGTCCCGGCCTGGCGGTCCTGCTCAACGCCTCCGACCAGAACTACGGCTTCCCGCTCGAGCGCCCGGTCACCGGTCTGCTGGCCAGCGAGCCGCAGCACTCGCCGACGGTGGTCGAGGCCAACGGCTGGGCGATCGTGGAATTGCAGGCATGAGCAGCGAGGCGGTCACCGAACCCGCTCCGGAACCAGCAGCAGGGGCAACCGTCCCGGCCGCGCGCCGCACGGTGATCCTGGGCGTGCTGTGCGCCGGCATGTTCATGGCCATGCTCGACAACGTGGTGGTGTCGAACGCGCTGCCCCGGATCGGCCAGGACCTCGACGCCGGGCTCAGCGGGCTGCAGTGGACGGTCGAGGCCTACAGCCTGGCGTTCGCGGCGCTGCTGCTGCCCGGCGGCAGCCTGGGCGACCGCTTCGGCCGACGTCAGTTCTTCCTGGCCGGCCTGAGCCTGTTCACCGCTTCCTCGGCGGTCTGCGCGCTCGCGCCCAGCCTCGAGGTGCTGATCGCGGGCCGGGTGCTGCAGGGCATCGGCGCGGCCCTGCTGGTTCCGCAGTCGCTGGCGATCCTGCGGGTCACCTTCACCGACCCGGCCGAGCAGACCAAGGCCTTCTCCACCTGGAGCATGGTCTCGGCCCTGGGCCTGGCGGTCGGCCCGGCCCTGGGCGGCCCTCTGGTCGAGACGTTCGGCTGGCCCAGCGCGTTCTGGATCAACGTGCCGATCGGCCTGGCCACGGTGATCGTGGCAGCCCGGGTGCTGCCGTCGGTGCCCGGCCGGGCCGCCGGGCGCGAGAGCACCATCGCCGGTCAGGTGGCCGGCGCCGGCGGCCTGGCGCTGCTGGTCTACGGGCTGATCGAGGCTCCCGACCGGGGCTGGACCAGCTCGTTCACGCTGGCCTGCCTGGCCCTGGCCGTGGCCGCCCTGGCGTTCTTCGTCCGCTCCCAGGCCCGCACCACCCAGCCTGCCTTCGACCTGGCCCTGGTCCGCCACCGGATGGTCGGCTCGGCCATGTTCGCCGGATTCGCGGTCAGCTTCGGCATGTTCGGGATCATCACGTTCCTGGGCCTGTTCATGCAGAACGTGCTCGGCTGGTCGCCCACCGGGGCCGGGATCGCCTCGCTGCCCTCCACCGCGTTCATCATCCTGGTCTCCCCGCTGGCGGTCCGCCTCACCCTGAAACACGGTGCCGCGCTGCCACTCTCCCTCGGCCTTGGCAGCTGCGCCCTGGCCCTGGCCGGACTGTCCCTGTTCGGCTCGAACGCCCACTACTGGCAGTACTTCTGGACGCTGCCGCTGATGGGCATCGGGATGGGCCTGTGTTTCACCCCGATCACCGTCGTGATCATGCTCAACGCCCCACTCGACCGGGCCGGCGCGGCCTCGGCCACCAGCAACGCCTTTCGTGAGGTCGGCGGCGTGGCCGGGATCGCCGTGATGGGAACGCTGATCACCACCCGGCTGAGCGACTCGCTGAGCGATCGGCTGGCCGATGCGAACGTCGACCCGGCCACCGCCCAGCAGATCGTCGACACCACCACCGAAGGCGGCGCCACCGGCTTCGGCTCGCCCTCCACCCCGGCACTGGACGCACTGATCGGTGAGGCCTTCGTCGACGGCCTGCACCTGGCCCAGTGGGCCGGGGCCGGTTTCCTGGCGGTGACCGCGGCGGCGGTGGCGATCATCATGACCCGCAGGCAACCGGCCACGGGCTGAATCCGAACCAGCACCTACCAGTGTCAGATTCCCCGGATCAGCGCCAGCCCTGCGGGTCCACGCCGCCCGGGATCGGGCCGGCCGGGTCGTAGGGCTGGCGGGTGAACACGAAGGTGCCGATGTCGAGGGCGATCACCTTGCCCTCGGCATCGCGAACCGCCCGCAGCGTCTCCCCCGCGTGATAGCCCTCCCGGCCGATCCAGGTACCGGACTCGTCCCGCCGGGCCACCCCGGCTCGGCCCGGCTGACCGATACCGGAGAACTCCAGCGCACCGTCACCGGTCAGCCGCACCATCATCCCGCTGGTGCCCCAGTACCAGGGCCCGACCAGGGCCAGGCCCTCCTCGTCCACCTCCGGCACCGGCGCCCAGACCGGACCGAGATAGGGCTCGTGCTCACGCATCAGGTCCAGCATGTCCATCGCCAGGCCCCGGGTGCTCTCCCCGTTCGTAGCGTTGCCCAGCACGATGGCAGCGGTCTGCTCGGCCGGGTCGACCAACCACGCGGCCACGAAACCGGGCATCGAACCACCGTGCCCGCGCAGAGCGCCACCCGCACGGCTGTAGGTGAACACGCCCAGCCCGAATCCCCGGCGACCACTGTCGAAGTCAACCCCGGTCGGACGGCTCATCTCGGCCAGCGTGGAAGCCTTGAGCACCTCTGAGGAACCGGGCACCTCTGAGGAACCGGGCACCCCGGACGAGACGTCACCGAGCAGCAGCCCGGCGAAGCGTCCCAAATCTTCGACCGTGGACCACAGCTGACCCGCAGCTGCCCCCACCCCGACATCTTCGGTGGGCTCAGGCAGCAGCAGGTCGGCCAGGGGATGAACGGCCCAGCCCGGCGCCGCGCCCGGCAGCGGGTGGTACGTGGTGCGCTCCATCCCGAGCGGCAGCAGCACCTCGTCCCGGACCACTTCCCACCAGGTCCGCCCGCGCAGCCGCGCCACCAGCTCACCCAGCACGGCGTAACCCACGTTGGAGTAATGGAACTGGTGACCAGCCGAGAACAGGACGTCCTCCCGACGCAACCGGGCCGCGAACTCGTCCCAGCTCATCCCGGGAACCCGTTCCCACCACGGCCCCGGCAATTCAGCCCGCAGCCCGGACTCGTGAGCCAGCAGTTGCCCCACCGTGCGCTCACCGAACGGCAGCCCGGGAAGATGCTTCTCGATGGGGTCGTCCAGCGTGAGCAGACCCTCGTCCCGCAGCCGGAAGACGGCCACTGCGGTCACCGGCTTGGTGATCGACCCGATCCGGTACTGCGTGTCCGGCCCAGGCACCACTCCGCCCACAGCCCGAGCCCGGCCCACCGCGCCGTCCACCGCGCCGTCCACCGCGCCGTCCACGAGGCCGCCCACCGCGCCGTCCAAGGTTCCGCGACCGCCGCTCCACAGCAGTCGCCCGCCCCTGGTCACCCCGGCAACCAGGCTCGGGAATCGACTTTCCCGCTGGGTACGGGCCACCTGGGCCAGAAGCCGGCGGGCGGTCGAAGGCGCAATTGAGTCCCCATCCATACGCGCGACCTTAGATCAATCCATCGGCATACCCCTCTGCGCCCCGAAAACACAGATCAACCCCACACCAGCACCTACAGGTGTCAGCTTTCCCGGGCCCACCGCACCATGGGTGAACAGAACCCCCAGGCCGTCACACCGCCGTGCGTCTCTCGGGAGGCCCTCGTGTACCAGCAGGAAACTGCTCCCCTGGCCGACAGTCTTGCCTGGTCGGCCCTCTTCGCCGCCGTCCCCTTGCTGGTGCTGTTCATCCTCCTGGGGGTGTTCCGGGTCAGAGCCTGGCTGGCCGCGGTGACCGGACTGGCGCTCTCGCTGCTGGTCGCCCTGGTGGTCTGGTCGATGCCCGCCGACCAGGCCTTCCTGGCCGCGAGCGAGGGGGCGGCGTTCGGTCTGTTCCCGGTGATGTGGATCGTGGTCAACGCCATCTGGGTCTACGAACTGACCCGTCGCTCGGGGCATTTCGACGTTCTGCAACGCACCTTCACCAACATCAGCCCGGACATCCGGATCCAGGGCGTGATCATCGCGTTCTGCTTCGGCGCGTTGCTCGAGGCCCTGGCCGGATTCGGTGCACCGGTGGCGATCTGCTCGGTGATGCTGGTGGCGATCGGCCTGAGCCCGATCAAGGCTGCCACCACGGCGCTGGTGGCGAACACTGCACCGGTGGCCTGGGGCGCGGTAGCCACGCCGGTGATCACGCTGGCACAGGTCTCCGGGTTGCCGTTGCGCGACGTCAGCGCGATGACCGGACGGCAGGTACCGTTCCTGGCCCTGATCGTGCCGTTCCTGCTGCTCTACCTGCTGGACGGCCGCAAGGGCCTGCGCGAGGTCTGGCCGCTGGCCGGGGTTGTCGCGGTCAGCTTCGCGGTGGCCCAGTTCGCAGTGTCCAACTACGGCCCGGTCGAACTCAGCGACATCGTGGCGGCGCTCGCCGCAGCCGGGGCCGCCCTGGTGTTCCTGCGCCGCTGGTCTCCCGCCGTGATCGAGACCACGATGGAGGACGACCGACGCACCGAAACCCCTCATCGAACCGAAGGTTCCGGGACCGAGCCGACCCAGGAAGAGCGTCTCTCATCGGTGGCAGTCGACGACACTCGTCGCGACCAGTATCTGGCGTTCGCCCCGTACGCCATTGTGATTGCACTGTTCAGCATCGTCGCGATTCCCCCCGTCAAGGAACAGCTTTCGAAGGCCACCATAACATTCGGCTGGCCCGGCCTGGAAATCGTCAGGCCGGACGGATCCGAACTGGCCCTGACCACCTTCAAGTTCGACTGGCTGGTGACCGGCGGCACGGTGCTGCTGCTGACCGGAGTCCTCACCGGCCTGGTCCTGAAGCTGGGCGTGGCCGACTGGGTGAAATGCTACGGCAAGGTCCTGATCCAGTTGCGCACGGCGATCCTGACCGTGGTTGCGGTCCTGGGCCTGGCCTACGTGATGAACACGTCCGGGATGACCGTGACCCTGGCAGCCTGGCTGGCCGGAGCGGGAAGCCTTTTCGCGCTGCTGTCACCACTGCTGGGCTGGTTCGGGACGGCGGTAACCGGCTCCGACACCTCGTCCAATTCACTGTTCGGGGCGTTGCAGGTCAGCGCAGCTGCCGAAACCGGCCTGGATCCGGTTCTTCTGGCAGCATCGAACGGATCCGGCGGAGTGCTGGGCAAGATGGTCAGCCCGCAGAATCTGGCCATCGGAGCAGCGGCGGTCGGCCTGGCCGGACGCGAGGGCGAACTGTTCCGCTCGGTCCTCAAGGCCACGCTGATCCTCCTGCCGGTGATGTGCCTGATCGTGGTACTACAGGCATCACCGGTGCTGTCCTGGATGGTGCCCTGAACCGATGCACCTCAGACCCAGATCACGTTAACCAGCAACGCTACCGAGCGACACCGACAACAGCACCGGCCGTTCACACACCGCCCGGAGACCAGCCCTGCAGAGCCCAAAAGACCCGTACATCAGCCAGGACTTCCCACCCCGCTCACCATCGTCCTGTCACCTCACGGCAACAGGCAGGACTTCCCCAGCCAGTCCCGAGCGTCCCGTTTTGTCGGTGGTCGGGTTTACTATGGTTTCGTCGCGGTGGAGATCCGCGATTCCTGTTGGGGGACGGGGTGTTCGGCGTGGGTTTACTAGCAGATGGACGCTTGGATCGGCGAGTTCCCGAGGAGCTCCTGGCCCTGGCCGGGTGGCTCCTGGAGGAGCTGGATCCGGCGACGGTGTCGATTCCCTGGTCGGACGAAGAGACCAAGATGCAGCCTGACTCCGGAGCCCTGAACCAGCCAGACCCAGGGGCAGGCGCCGAGAACGGCGCGAAGTCAGACGGCGAAACCATAGCGGCGAAAGATCCATTGACCGATGCAGACCCCAACGATGCAAGGCCGATCCGTACAGGGTCGATCGGCGTAGAGCCCGCCGACGCAGGGTCAATCAGCGCAAGTCCAATCAGCGCAGGGCCAATCAGCCGCAGGCGCACCGATGAACAGCCGGGCCAGACACCTGACCTCAGCCATCGTACGGCAGCCAGATCCGTCAATGAGCCGACCACAGAAGGCCCCGCATCGTCGGCCGCCGCCCTGAAAGCAGCCGCTGAACAAGGACGATCGAACGGATCGACGCCCAGCCACTGCGCCGACACAGCGTACGGACTCCTTGATCTTTCAGTACGGCAGGAGTGGATGATCCGGTCGTTGCAGGCCACCCGTATCAGGACCTTGGCACAGGCGGCCGGCATCATGCCCCCGGCTCAGCGTCGCGGAAGGTGGCGCCCCACCACCGCCGACATTGATGCCGTAGATCCGGCTGGGCGGATCTCGTCGCTGCAGCTGGCCTCGGCCCGGATCGCTCCCGAGGTGAACTGTCATCCCCGCACGTCCACCACGCTGCTGGAGCATGCTCGAGGCCTGGTGGAAGACCTGCCCACGATCATGGACCTGTTCTCCCGGGCCCAACTGGATCAGGCCCGGGCCGTGCTGATCACCCGCATGCTGCATCAGGGAGCCGAGCAGATCCCGGAGTTCGAGCCGGGCAGCGAGCGCTGGCGGATCACCGAGGCCATGATCGCCAGCCAGGCCCCCGGCCTGACCGCACGTGAGCTGGAGAACCTGATCAAGCGGCTCCTGCTGAAGCTCCAGCCGGACGGTGGTGACAGCGCGCATCGGCAGGCCCTGCTCAGCCGGCACGTGAGTTTCGAGGCCCTGGACGACGGAATGGCCCTGATCACGGCCATGGTCAGCGCCGATGTCGCACAGTTGCTGCACGGATTCCTGGATGCCGCCGCCGACGCCGCCAGAGACAGCGCCCGAGAAGCCGGTACGCCTGACCCTCGCACACATGACCAGCGTTGCGCGGATGCACTGGCGGCCCTCGTCCGGGCAGTCACCAACGGCATGGCGATTCCTCTGGCCAACGATCCCGGCCAGAGCAGCACGAACTCCGGAGCGGGAGATCCGAACGCCCAGGATCCGAACACCCAGGCCGGTACCAGTGACCGCGAACAGACCACGGACCAAGATGGCCGCCCGACTGCTACGGCCTCAGTACCCGCAGCGGTGAAGCTGCCTCGATCGTTCCAGCAGCCGCATGGGCCCATCGGCGGCCAGTGCCCGTCGACCCCGCATGAGGTCGTCCAGGCCTGGCGGCAGATCCTCGACCTCAACGGCGCCGCCAGCCGGAAGACCCTGCTGAACATCACGATCACCGATGCCAGCCTCCTGGGTCTGGACACCACTCCCGCTCTCCTGCACGGTCATGGCCCGATCGCCCCGGCCTTGGCCCGGCGCCTCGGCGTGGCACCGGCCCAGATCAACCTCATCGTCTTACCCGAAGCCTGCAGCCATCCCGAAGCCTGCAGCCACCCCGAGGCACACACCGGCAGGGCCCCAACGCTCGCTCAGGAGATGAAGTCCCCGAAACCCTCAAGGCCCAGCCGACCAGACGAAGCCGTCTCCGCAGCACAGCCCTGCCCCGTCGGCCTTGATCACACTTTGCCTGCCTTCAACCGCTACCGCCCCGGCCGCACTCTGACCAATCTCATCGCCTCGCTGTACCCCACCTGCACTTTCCCCGGCTGCACCACCCCAACCACACGCTGCGATCTTGACCACCTCAAACCCTTTGACCAAGGCGGCTTTACCTGCGTCTGCAACATCCGGCCGGCTTGTCGAGGACACCACCGCATCAAAACCTTCGGAGGCTGGAGCACGCGCCCGGCCCGGGCCGACGACCCGTATCCGCCCGGCAGCATCATCTGGACCGCGCCCGACGGAAGCCGGCACCACACCCCGCCGCCAGCCCTACCCGGCATGCCCGGCTGGAGCTTCCCGGCAGCAGAACCCGAAACCGAACCAACAACCCAAACCCTGTCCAAGGTCGACCTCATGCCCGCCGACGAACGCACCACTCGGCGAACCCGCCGCTGGCAGAACGACCTGAACTGGTGGAACGCCTACAAGCAGCGCCTACGCCGAGAAGCAGAACGCCGCGGCCGGGAGAACCCACCGCCGCTGCGCAGGCCACCTCACGCGCCCTGGGGCGAAAGCCACGAGCGCGTGGCAGGTCTCGGCGAACCGCCCTTCTGACGGTGCACCCCGCCTCAGCCCAGTTCGACCTCGGCCTAGTTCGACCTCAACGATCCAACTCAGCCGGAGCCAGAGCCGAATGCCGACCGAACTCACGCACCGCCCGCTCCACGTCACCACGGTCCAGCACCTCCAGCAGTTCCTGATGCCACTGCGCGGTGCGGTGCAGATCGCCGACGTGGAACGGGTCACCGATCACACCGAGCAGATAGAAACTCGACTCCAGCACCGTCCAGGCACGCAGCAGATAAGCATTGCCACCGGCCTCGACCACATGCCGATGGAACGACAGATCAGCTTCCCGCAGGGCAAACGCATCGTCCGCCGCAGCCGCCGTACGCATCGCCGCGACGTCGAGCGCCAGCAGTTCCCGAGCAGCCGGGGACCAGGCCTCGAGTGCCTGGCGAGCAGCCTCAGCCTCCAGCACCGCGCGCACCCGGCGGGCCGAGGCGGCCTCGTCCTCGGAGATCTCCGCGACGTAGTTGCCCCGCCGGGCCTGATAGACCGCCAGACCTTCGTGCACGAGCCGCTTCACCGCGTCGCGCACCGGCGCCTGGCTGACCCCGAGCCGCCGCGCGATCTCAGATTCCACCAGTCGCTGACCAGGCTCCATCTCACCGCGCACGATCGCACTGCGCAGATGCCGATGCACCTGGTCCGACAACAACTCGGTGTTCATCCTCGGCCCGGTGTTCACTCCAGGCTCAGGGGCAGAGACAGTCACAGCACTCTCCTATCAGGCGTTGACAAGTCTAGACCGGATTCCTAGATTCTCGACTATCGATAGTCGAGGAACCGCCCCGAAACCCAAGGAGATGCAACGGTATGCGACTTCTTCGCCTCGGCCCCGCGGGCTCCGAGAAGCTTGCAGCCCTGGATGACGACGATCGCGCGCACGATCTCACCGGCATCGTCGAGAGCCTGGTCCCCACCCCGGAGAACCTGCAGGCCATCCGCGAGGCCGTGACCTCCGGCCGACTGCCCGAACTGTCCACCGGGCAACGGGTCGGCGCCCCGATCCCCCGGCCGGGCAAGATCGTCTGCATCGGCCTGAACTACCGCGACCACGCCGCCGAGACCGGGGCCGCCATCCCGCCGGAGCCGGTGCTGTTCATGAAGGCCCCGAACACCGTGGTCGGCCCCGAGGACACCGTCCTGGTCCCACGCAACTCGGTGAAGACCGACTGGGAGGTCGAACTCGCCCTGGTGATCGGCCGGACCGCGCGCTACCTGGACTCGGCCGAGGATGGCCTGGCCTGCATCGGCGGGTACGCGATCTCGCACGACGTCTCCGAGCGCGAGTTCCAGATCGAGCGGGGCGGCACCTGGGACAAGGGCAAGAACGCCGAGACGTTCAACCCGTTCGGGCCCTGGATCGTGCCCGCCGACCAGATCGAGGACCCGCAGAACCTGGCCCTGAAGCTGTGGGTGAACGGGGAACTGAAGCAGGACGGCAAGACCTCGGACATGATCTTCGAAGTGGGCGAGATCGTGCATTACCTCAGCCAGTTCATGGTGCTGGAGCCCGGTGACGTGATCAACACCGGTACTCCGGCCGGCGTCGCCCTGGGCCGGCCCGACCCCAAGCCGTATCTGCGGGCCGGTGACGTGGTGGAACTCGAAGTCGAAGGACTCGGACGGCAGCGACAGGTATTGGAGCAGGCATGAGCGAGTACGCGGGCGTGAGAGCGATCGTCACCGGCGGGGCCTCCGGCATCGGCCGGGCCACCGCACTGGAGCTTCAGGCCCGCGGCGCGAAGGTGGCGGCGCTGGACCTGAAACCCGGTGAGGACGCAGGCATCTCCCAGGTCAGCTGTGATGTGTCCGACCAGGCCTCGGTAGAGGACGCGGTCACCAAGACGGCGGCGCTGCTGGGCGGGATCGACGTGGTGGTGAACAACGCCGGAATCGGCGCGCGCGGCACCATCGAGGACACCCCCGACGAGACCTTTCTGGCCCTGCTGAACGTGAATGTGCTGGGCGCGGTACGGGTCACCCGGGCCGCGCTGCCCTGGCTGCGGCAGTCCCGGTCGCCGGTAGTGGTGAACACCGGATCGATCGCGGCCTGGACCGGGCTGGAGCAGCGGGCCGCCTACAGCACGTCCAAGGGCGCCCTTCATGCCCTCACGCTGGCCATGGCCACCGACCACGTGCGCGAGGGCATCCGGGTGAACTGCGTTCAACCGGGTACCGCCGATACGCCCTGGGTACAGCGGCTTCTCGATACCGCGGCCGACCCGGCGGCAGAGCGAGCGGCCCTGGACGCCCGCCAGCCGCTGGGCCGACTGGTCGCGGCCGACGAGGTGGCCCACGCCATCTGCTACCTGGCCAGCCCCAAGGCCGGCTCCACCACCGGCGCCGTGCTGGCGGTGGACGGCGGATCGCACACGCTGCGGCCCATCCCCCAGTAGGTCGAGGGAGTAGCTGATGCTTCCCCAGAATCGTCTCGGATTCGGTTCCGCCGCGATCGGCAATCTGTACACCACCGTCGATCCGTCAACCGCTCAGCAGGCCGTGGAAACCGCCTGGGAAAACGGCATTCGCTACTTCGACACCGCCCCGCACTACGGTCTGGGCCTGGCCGAGAAACGCCTCGGCGCCGCTCTGGCGCAGTACCCCCGCGACGATTACGTACTCTCGTCCAAGGTCGGCCGACTGCTCGTCCCCGCCCATCAACGCTCAGCCGTTGAGCACGGATTCGAGGTGGACGAACCCCTGCGCCGAGTCTGGGACTTCAGCCGCGACGGGGTGCTGCGCTCGATCGAACAGAGCCTGACCCGGCTGAGCACCGACCGCCTGGACATCGTCTACCTGCACGACCCGGACGACCACTGGCCGCAGGCCGTCGGAGAAGCCGCCCCGGCCTTGGCCGGCCTGCGCGACCAGGGCGTGATCCGGGCCTTCGGCGCCGGGATGAACCAGTCGGCCATGCTGACCCGGTTCGTCCGGGAGACCTCGGTCGACGTGGTGCTTCTGGCCGGGCGACTGACCTTGCTGGACTCGTCTGCCACGAAGGATCTGCTCCCAGCCGCCCGGGAACATGACGTAACCGTCGTGGCCGCCGGCGTCTTCAATTCTGGTTTGCTGGCCCGGCCTCGACCTGCTCAGAACGCCAAGTACGACTACGTACAAGCACCCGCCGAACTCATCACCCGGGCCAGGGCCATTGCCGACGTCTGCACCACCCACGGCGTCACTCTGCCCGAGGCCGCAATCGCCTATCCGCTCAGATTTTCCGAGGTGACCAGCGTGCTGCTCGGCATGCGCAGCCCGACCGAGGTGACCGAGAACGTCCGCTGCTACGAGGTTTCGGTGCCCGAGGCGCTCTGGGAAGATCTGGCCGGGAAAGGATTGACGGGAGCCTGAAACCAGGTTCAAGGTGCATTCGGGCCAGACCTCGCCGAAGCTGAGACGGTGAAGCTCAAGACACTGGTCAAGCCGGTGGCACTGACCACCGGCCTGATGCTTGCCGGCACCGCAGCAGGCCGCCCAGAAGACCCGGCCACGGTCCGCGCCGCCCGCACGGTGCAGGGCCCGGACCGCAAGCGCCTGCTCGCCCTGGCCGCCGTGGATGCAGCCGTTTATGTCAGCTTCTCCTACGCCTACTTCCGCCGCCGCAGCCCGGTGCTGGCTGCCGCCTGGACCGCCACCGATGCCACCGTCACGGCCGTCGCACTGCCTCTGCTGGCCCGGCACGACAAGTCCGCCGCCGCGGCGCTGCTGCCGCAGGCTGCCTGGCTGAGCCTGGCCACCCCGGTGGCGATCTACCAGGCGCAGGCCAATCCGGACCCGATCTTCGGCGACCGGCTGGTAACCCGCTGACCTCGCTCAACCTCCTGCTCCAGGAGGTCAAGGTTGGCGGAGGAAGCGGTTAAGTCCTGCCCAAGCCGCTTCACCCGGCCTGGCGACCGTGCCCATACTCGGCGACGTGCGTCCTCCTCGAGTTGATCTGCCCACCACCGTGAGCGCCCACGCCCGTGTTCTGGCGTTGTCGGCCTTCCTGCTGTCAGCGTTCCTGCTGTCCGCTTGCAGCGGTGGCGACTCCGAAGCCACACCCCGCCCCAGCTCGGACAGCACGAGCAGCGAGGAGTCCAAGGGCGCGGCCTGTGAGAAGTACCGCGCTCTGTCCGCGCAGGTCGAGACGGCGAGCGCCGCGGCCAACGCGGTCACGGTCAGCAGCGAGGAAGACGGCCAGAAGGTCACCGAGCTGATGACCAAGGTCAGCGAGCTCACCGAGCAGGCCGATGCGGCCTACGCCCTGTGCTACGCCGAAGGCGCCCAGCCTCAAAATTCCCCGTAGACCGGTGTCAGACTGCTAGGCCCGAACGATGATGTGGAGGCCAAGCGATGACCCATCCCCCGAGTTGCGTGCTGGTGGCGGCGGACAAGTTCAAAGGCTCACTGGACGGAGCTACCGCCAACGCAGCCATCGCCAGGGGCCTGCAATCCGCCCTGCCCGATGCTGAAGTGCGGGTACGCGGGGTGGCCGACGGGGGCGACGGAACGCTGGCGGTGCTGCTGGACAACGGTTTCGAGGCCGTTCCGGTAGACGTGGCGGGCCCGACGCTGCTCCCCCGTCGCTCGGTGATCGGCCATCGCGGCGACGAGGCGTTCGTAGAGCTGGCTGAGATCTGTGGCATCGTTCAGCTCCCCGGTAAGCGGCTGGACGGCATGCACGCGAGCACCTGGGGTCTGGGCCTGGCTGTCAGGGCAGCGCTGGACCTTGGGGTACGACGAATTCACCTGGCCATTGGCGGTAGCGCCTCCACCGATGGCGGGCTGGGGTTGCTCGCGGCGCTCGGCGCGGTGGCGACCGATGCCGACGGGGAATTGGTGACGCACGACGCGGCTGGGCTGCTCAAGGTCACCGATGTGGATCTGTCGGGTCTCGACCAGCGACTTACGGACGTCGAGATCATCGCCGTGACGGACGTCCGTAATCCCCTCACCGGGCCTGACGGCGCCGCCCACGTCTACGGACCGCAAAAAGGCCTTACCCCCGAACAGATCCTCGCCGTCGACGCGGCAATGGCGCGGTGGTCGGATCTGCTGGGCAACGATCCGAATGTCCCGGGGACGGGCGCGGCTGGTGGAGTTGGGGCCGGAATCCTGAGCGGGCTGCAAGGTCGTCTAACGCCCGGGGCACCATTTGTTTTGGACGCTGTGGGCTTCGATCGCGCGCTGGCGGGGGCGGAGTTGGTGGTTACCGGAGAAGGCTCGTGGGACGAGCAGAGCCTGCACGGTAAAGCCCCGGCCGAGGTTCTGCGCCGGGCGCACGCCGCCGGTGTCCCCACTGCAATCGTTGCCGGCCGGGTGGCCAGCCGCGAGGGTCTCGATCTGCTGGGGGTCAGCTCGGTATCCGCGCTGATCGACCTGGCCGACGGCGACGCGAGCCGGGCGATGGGTGAGGCCGAAGCGCTTCTGGAACGAGCGGGAGCCGAGCTGGGGCGAGAACTGGCGCAGAAACGTCCATAGTTCTCATTTGGCCCTCATCTTCGCCTGTGATCATGCCGTTCGTGGATTTCGGATTCGGCAAGAAGGCCGGCAAGGGTTTCAAGAAGCGGGCCGACAACTGCGGTGACACCTGCTCGTGCGGTGGCTGCGACCTGTTCCTGATCGGCAAGGTCCTCACGCTGTTCGCCCTGCAGGCACCACCGAGATCTCACCGCCCCTCGTCCCTGGGCAGCCGCACCGGCCTGCGGCTGATTCGTCTCTACCAGAAGGCTCTTTCACCGCGTCTGCCCACCCGCTGCCGGTACGAGCCGAGCTGCAGCCGGTACGGCTATCAGGCGGTGCAGCGCTACGGCCTGGTCACGGGCGCCCGGCTGATCGCGGGCCGGATCAGCCGGTGCACCCGCTCCACTCCCTACGGCACCCCGGACCCGCTCTCCTGAACCAGAACCGGCCTAGAACGGATACGTGGGCAGGTCGCCACGCAACGTCACCCACTGCGTCTCGGTGAACGCCTCGATGTTGGCCGCGGCCCCACCGGCCCGCGCACCCGTCCCGGAAGCGCCCAGACCGCCGAACGGCGCTACTGCCTCGTCGTTCACGGTCTGGTCGTTGATGTGAACCAGCCCCGTCGGGATCCGCTCGGCCAGCGCCAGCCCGGCGTAAACGTCCTTGGTCAAAATACCCAGCGACAGACCGTACTCGGACCCGGCGGCCAAGGCGAGGACCTCGTCCGTTGATCCGAAAGCAGTTACCGGGGCCACCGGCCCGAAGATCTCCTGCTGGTAGGCGGGCGCTTGCTGCGGCACCCGGGCGAGCACGGTGGGCTGATAGAAGAGCCCTTCGTACGAGCCGCCGGTGAGCAGTTCCGCCCCGGCCGTGACGCTCTGGGCGACCAGGTCGTGCACCCGGTCGCGCTGCCCTGCATCGATCAGCGGGCCGAGCGCCACCTGCTCGCGAAACGGGTCTCCCACCGGGAGTTTCTGCACCCGGTCGGCCAGGGCGGTGGCGTAGGCATCGGCGATCGACTCGTGCACCAGATGCCGGCTGGTGGCCATGCAGATCTGGCCGGAATTGAGGAACGAGCCCCAGGCCCCCACCGCAGCGGCCTTCTCGACATCCACGTCGGGCATCACGATCAGGGCCGAGTTCCCGCCGAGCTCCAGATGCACGCGCTTGAGGTGCTGCCCGGCGATCGCTCCGACCGCCCGCCCGGCCCGGGTCGACCCGGTGAAGGCGATCACCCGCACCTGCGGTGCCACGATCAGCGCCTCGCCCACGTCCGCCCCGCCGGGCAGTACCTGCAGCACGCCCTCGGGCAGCCCGGCCTCCTCGAACACCCGGGCGAAGATCGCACCACCGCAGATCGCCGTGCGCGGATCAGGTTTCAGGATCACCGCGTTGCCCAGGGCCAGCGCGGGAGCCATCGCCCGGATCGCCAGGATCGTGGGCACGTTGAACGGAGCGATCACCCCGACCACGCCTACCGGCAGCCGGCGGGCGAAACTCAGCCGGGGGTCGCCGGTCCGGAGCAGTTCGCCGTACGGATGGCTGGGCAGGGCCGAGGCCTCGTAGCACTCCTGCGCGCTGGTGTGCACCTGAAAATCGCCGAACGGCGGGATCGTGCCTGCTTCCCGCGAGAGCCAGCCCTTGATCTCGTCCGCGTTGGCGGACAGCAGATCACCCGCCCGGCGCAGTACGGCAGCACGTTCCTCGAACGGTCTACGCGCCCAGTCCTGCTGAGCGGCAGCGGCTCTCGATGCTGCTTCGGTGACGTCGTCCGGGGTGGCCCGGCCGACCGCGGCGATGATCTGCCCGGTCGCGGGTTCCACCGCATCGTAGGCTCCGCCGGATCCGTTCACCCAGCGGCCCGTCCAGATCTTGCCGTGCCACTCATGTCCCGATGACTCGCCCAGCAACATAAGCTCAGCCCTTCCATCCAGGTTGCGCCAGCATAGAGCCCCCAAGTTCAAGACCCGGTAGTTCAAGAGCCGGACGGGTTCTGCCGACTTCGGATGGGTGGAGGCGGCGAAGGTGGTGTCTGAGTCCAGTTCGGTGTTCGACGAGCAGCGGATCCGCGCGGTCGAAGGCACTGGCCTGTTGCACCGGCCGTCGGTACCCGGACTGGACCGGCTCACCCGCCTGGCCGCCCGGCTGCTGAATGCCCCGGTTGTGCTGGTCTCCCTGGTCACCGGCGAGCGCCAAGTGTTCGTCAGCCAACTTGGCCTACCCCAGCCCTGGAGCGAGGCCGGCGAAACCGCCCTGACCCACTCGTTCTGCCAGCATGTAGTCGACAACGACGCTCCCCTGGTGATTTCGGACGCCCGTGAGGACTCGGTGCTCCGCTCCAACCTGGCCATTCCAGATCTCGGCGTGATCAGCTACGCGGGCATGCCGATTCGTCTGGACGACAGCACTTACGGCTCGTTCTGCGCGATTGACGGGGAGCCTCGCGAATGGACGCGTCAGGAACTGGACATCCTGGAGGACCTGGCCGCGGCCGTGGCTTCGGAGATCGCCCTGGAGCGGGCAGCCCGGGAAGCCCAGGAGTCCTCGTCCACGTTCCGGGCGATCCTTACGGCGACCAATGACGCTTACCTATCGGTGGATTACGACGGGGTGGTCCTGGAGTGGAACCCCGCTGCGGAACGGCTGTTCGGCTTCGATCGCGACGTCGCCATCGGTAGCCGCCTGGCCGAGTTGATCATTCCGGCCGGCGAGCAGAACGCCTTCACCGATACGCTTTTCCCACCGGACGACGGGAGCGGATCCCCCCTGCACGAACGGGTCGAGCTGCTGGCCATCGACCGACAGGGCCGCACCTTCCCGGTCGAGATCTCCGCGCAGGTCACCCGGACCGGCGTGCGCCCGATCTGTCACGCGTTCGTCCATGACATCAGTGCTCGCCGGGCCGGACAGGACGAACTACGCCGCCAGGCCGAGCTGATCGACGCTGCTCCGGCCGCGATCATCGTGCGGGACATGGACGGCACGATCCGCTCCTGGAACCGGGGCGCCGAGGAGATGTACGCCTGGCCCGCCCAGGCGGTGATCGGCCGCAACATCCACCGGCTGCTGAACACGGGTTTTCCCAAGGGTCTTCCGGAGATCGAGAGCCAGCTGCTGAGCACCGGCCGCTGGCAGGGTGAGCTCCGGCATCGTCGCTCCGACGGAACGCCGGTGGTGGCGCTCAGCCAGCACGTGCTGCGCTCCACCGCCGACGGCACCGGTCACGAGGTGATCGAGACCAACACCGACATCACCGAGCGCCGCCATGCCGAGGAACGTCTGGGGGCCAGCGAACGTCAGTTCCGCGTGCAGTTCCACCAGGCGACGATCGGGCAGACGATCGTGGGCCTGGACGGACGCTACATCCGGGTGAACGACGCCTATGCCCGGATGCTCGGCTACTCCAGCGATCAGATGATCGGTATGTCGAACGCCGAACTGACCCATCCCGACGACGTCCATCGCGCCACCCGTCAGCTGGCCGGCCTCTACTCCGGTGAGTACGACTCCTACGAGCACACCAAGCGCCTGCTGCACCGGGCCGGGCACTCGGTGGATGCGCAGGTCGGCGTGCGTCTGGTGCGGGACGCGCAGGGCCAGCCGCTGCACCTGATCGGGTTCTTCCAGGACATCACCGCACAGCTCGTGGTGCAGCGGGAACGCGACGAGGCGCTGGCCACCCTGGGCCGGCGCAACCATCAGCTGGAGGACACGAACCACGAGCTCGAAGGCGCCAACCAGCTCAAGATCGACCTGATGGGCATGCTCTCGCACGACATCGGGGCACCGCTGAGCACCGTCCTGGGCTACGGCGAGGTGCTCTCCGAGCACGAGACCCCGCAGGTCGGCGAGGCGGCCACGAAGATCGTGAAGGCAGCCCAGCGGATCGACCAGCTCCGGCTGAACGTGCTGGAGATGTGCAGCCAGAACACCAGCAAGCTACAGGTCAGCCGGGCGGTGGTGCAGCTGCGCCGGGCGCTGCGGGAAGTGGTCGAGGCGAGCGAGCAGACAGTGCCGGTGACCTGCCCGGAACACGTTGCGGTGCTGGTGAATCCCGAGCACCTGCAGCAGATCGTCACCAATTTCCTGACCAACGCCAAGAAGTACGGTGGGGGCGCCACCGCGGTCACGGTGACCACCGAGTCCGGCTTCGCCACGATCGGAGTGCACGACGCCGGACCTGGAGTACCTGAGGACGTTCGTGCGCACCTTTTCGATCGCTACACCAGGGCCGCTGATGCCGGGAAGGGCGGAACCGCCGGGCACGGCCTGGGTCTGCACATCGTCGCCAGCCTCGCCGAGGCGAACGGCGGAAGTGTCGGACACCGGGACACCCGGCCCCAGGGCAGTGTGTTCACTCTGAGCCTGGAACTGGCGCACTGACGACTGGATCAACCGACGGCATTTGCCCGGTTAGCGACGATCTCCTGCTGTAAGTTAGCCTTGCCTAACTTACTAGAACCGCACTCTGTTCACTGAGGCTGCGGCCGACAAGGAGATCTCTCGTGCCCGTTCCTGCACCGGCTCTTACATCAGTCGGTCTGTCCCGCCGCGGCCTCCTGTTCGGTGCGCTGGGTGCGGGCGCTCTGGGCGTCGGGACCCTGCTGAGCGCTTGCGGAGGTGGGAGCGACGCCGCCGACCCGTCTGCCGACCCGTCGGGAAGTGCGTCAGGCAACTCAGGTGGTTCAGGGACCGCAGACTTCCCGGTCACCGTCGAGGGGGCCGAGGGCCCGGCCACGGTCGAGAAGAAGCCCGAGCGCGTGCTGTCGGTCGGCTATCTGCGCGACACCGACATTGCCCTGGCCCTAGGCGCGACCCTCGTCGCGGTCCCGAACAACGCGGTCTTCGAGAACGGCCTGGCACCCTGGCAGCAGGAAGCCGCCTCTGTGGAACGCTTCGACACCACCGACGGCCTGCCCTACGAAAAGCTGGCCGCCTACACCCCCGACGTCATCCTGGCCTCGGACGACTACACCCTCCCGCAGGACTACCCGACGCTGACCAAGATCGCCCCGACCCTGGGCTACCAGACCGGCCCGGGTGCCGACTCCTGGCAGGACATGACCACCCGCGCCGGCCAGGTACTGGGTCTCGGAGACCAGGCCACCGAGGCGATCACCCGGACCGAGAAGGCGATCGAGGACGCGAAGGCCGCCAGCCCGGGCCTCGAGGGCAAGACCTTCGTCTTCGGCCCGGTCCAGGGCCTCGACTCGATCCACTCGATCAGCAACGAGAAGGATGCCAGCGCCCAGTTCTTCAGCCAGTTCGGGATGACGCTCTCCCCCGGGATCACCGCGCTGCCCGACAGCGAGACCCCGGGCCGGGCGATCATCTCCCCGGAGCGGATGGAGCTGCTGGAGGCGGACGTCCTGATCCTGACCTACGCCGACGACGCAGCCAAGAGCCAACTGGAGGAGCAGAAGCTGTTCCAGAACCTGGACGTGGTCAAGCGGGGCTCGTACGTGGCCCTGACCATGAACGATGCGATTGCCCTGGGCTTTCCCTCGGTGCTGAGCATCCCTTACGGCCTGGAGAACGTGCTGCCCAGGATCGTCGAGGCAGCCGGGAAGTCTGAGTAGACCAGGAAGTCCTGAGACGATCGTTGCCGGGGCATACTGTTCACGTGACGTTTGAGCTCATCGGCGGCCCGGAAAAGCGCGACATCATCCAGGTAGGGTATAGCGACTCCTGGCCGTCGATGTTCCAGCTCGAGCACGACCGCATTGTCGGTGCCCTGGGTGAAAAAGCCATCCGGGTAGACCATGTCGGCTCTACGTCGGTACCCGGCCTGACCGCCAAACCGATCATCGACATCGACGTCAGCGTGTCCGACGTCGAGGACGAGACCGCATACCTGCCCGCCCTGGAAGCAGCCGGTTACCAGCTGCGAGTGCGTGAGCCCGGCCATCGCCTGGTGCGCACCCCCGACCGCTCGGTGCACGTGCACATCTGCACGGCCGGCAGCGAGTGGGAGCGCAGCCACCTGCTGTTCCGCGACTGGCTGCGCAGCGACCAGTCCGACCGGGACGCCTACGCGGCCCTGAAACAGCAACTGGCCAAGCGCGACTGGCCCGACATGAACGCCTACACCGACGCCAAGACCTCACTGATCGTCGTGATCATCGACCGAGCCGAATCCTGGGCCGCCGCCACCGGCTGGGCCGTCTGAGCACCCCAGCAGCCCCGGCCACCCCGCAAGATCCGTCCACTCAGCAAGACCCGGCCCACCCCAGCAAAGACCCAGCCTCCAACCCCTAAGCGAGCCCAGTCACCCGCATGGTGATGTTGACCCGACCCCGATCCAGCCCGCACCCCCGCGGCGCCGTTCCCGGATAGACCTTCGGGATCCCGTGATAGGCCAGCCGCGAGGGTCCGCCGAACACGAACAGGTCCCCCGAAGCCAGGTCGATGTCCTGGTACGGCTGCCCGCGATTCTCCGTGTTCCCGAACCGGAAGCGGCAGGTGTCCCCGATCGACAGCGAGACCACCGGAGCCCGCGACACCTCGTCCCGGTCCTGATGCATCCCCATCCGCGCCGCATCGTCGTAGTAATTCACCAAGGCGGTGTCCGGCGTGTACTCAGCCTCCGCCAACCCCGCCTCGGTCTCCTCCGCAAAACCCACCTCAGCCCCCACCTCAGACCTCACCTCCGCCAGCGCCTTACGCCCCAGCCGCACCATCCAGTCCGGGAAGTCGAGCACCCGATTCCCGTTCACGTCCACGGCCTCGCGGGTGTACTGGTAGGGCCGCCAATGCCACCCCAGGCAGACCGTCTTCACGCTCATCTCGTGCCCGTTCACCACAGCGCCCCGGATCGGCACCGGCCCAGCACTCCACTCCCGAAATCGCGCCGCCAGCCAGGCCTGCTGTTCCAGCGTGAGCCACCCCGGCACCCAGTACGCCCCCGGCGCCACCTCCCGCCGAGGCCGTTCCATCAACTCCTCACCGAACAGCATGCTCACCCTCGCGACTCCTTCCAGGCCCCGTATTGCACCGGCAGACAGGCTCCGCACGGACGATACCCAGCCGCGACCGCCACCGCCTCGGAAGCGAAGAACACCCGGTACTTCACATACCCACCCCGCGCAATCGCCCGCAGCGCACTCGGGCAGTCCAGCCGTCCGTACACCTTCTGGCGACGGTGCCCACCCAGCAGCCCTGGCACGTCCGACCGGTACTGCCGTCCATCGACCCCGAGCAGCCGATAGCCGACGCGTTCTCGAGATCTCCTCACATTAGGTAGACGCTCGGGCCACCCCCAAACGTGAGGTCGCGCCCCCAAAGATTCTCGGGAGCCGGGGGCCGAGCGAGGGCACCCATTACCGCCTGAACTGAATGTTGGGGTCGAGCCGGCGCTTGGTACACCGGTGGGGGTGCGAGTTCCGTCAACCGAAGCCGGGAACCGCCCCAGGCAGCTTATTGAAAATGGTTCTCAATCCATCTAAGGTCTGCGCATGCCCGACGTCCCGATCCTGACCGTCACCTCGATCGACCCCGTACTGCGCGACAGCGCCATCGCCGCCCTGCTCCTGGACCTTCCGGAAGCCGTGGCCGTGCGCCACGACATCACGCCCGACGGCCTGCTGCACCGCGTCGTCCACGACTGGTCCAGCGTCCGCGACCGGCACACCCAACCCCTGGAACACGGCTGTCTGTCCTGCGCGCTGCGCGCCGACCTGCTTCCCGTCCTGCGGGGGCTGGTCAACGGCCCGTCGAACCCGGCCGAGAAACCGGCCCAGATCATCGTCGGGCTTCCGGTCAGCGCCGAGCCGCACCCCCTGGTACACGCCGTTCAATCCTGGCCAGGCGCCGCTCTGGTACCGGGTGCGAGGGCCGCGGCAGTCATCGCGACCGCCTCTCCGGCAACCTTGTTCGAAGATCTCTTCGGCGACGACCTGCTCGCCGAGCGCGGTCTGGAACTCAACCCCGACGATCGGAGGGCGGTCGGCGAAGCCCTGGCCACTCAGCTCGAATACGCCGACGCCATCCTGTTCGACGCACCGGCCGGGCCGCGTGAGCACCAGCTGCTCGACCACCTGACGAGCGTCCGGCAGGCAAGAAGCGTTATCACGGAAGCGGATTCAAGCGATTTGCTCAGGATCAACCGCTCACCGGACGACCCGCGCGGCGATCTGCTCCGCCTGCCTGACAGCAGAACGCCCAGCGGCAGAACGCCCGAAATCAAGGACGTCTGGTCGCTCGACCTGCACTCACACAAGCCGTTTCACCCCGGCCGGCTGCACACCGAGCTCGAATCACTCGGCCAGGGCCCGATTCGCGCACGCGGTACCTTCTGGCTACCGGGGCGCCCCGATGTTGTCGGAATTTGGGACGGGGCCGGCGGCCAGTTGAGCATCGGGGCCGCCGGCACCTGGCCCGGTTCCGTGCGCTCGACGCGACTGCAGGTCACCGGCATCGGCCCGCAGCGCGAAAGCATCCAACGCGCCTTCAGCCGGGCCCTGATGACCGACCACGAGATGCAGCAGGGCTTGAGCCGGTGGGACACCATCGACGACGGATTCGGCCCCTGGCTGGGCGATGCGGACATCGACGACCTCAGCGCCTGACCCTCGCTGGAAAGGACGGCAAGGCCGAGATGAAGCCTGGAATCCACCCGGTACCGGCCGGGTCGCCCGCTTCGAAAGGCGGTACAAGAAGCAGTAAGGACGCCCGGCACCCGAAGTTCTACCTGGGGTAACGCCGATCGTGCTCGCCCGCCGCTTCCCGGCGACGCCGTTCCCGCCGCGTTTCCCCGGTGTCCCAGTTGCCCGGCCCCGAAGTCGGGTGTGCCTGTCCAGACTCCCGCGGCGAGGATGCCACGATCACCGCAGCCACGGCCGTCGTGACCGGGATGGACAGGATCAGGCCGATCGAGCCGACCAGGGTGCGCACGATCTCCTCGGCAATCGCACCGCTGGTCAGCACCTGCCCCAGCGGCTGGTGGTAAAGATCGATCAGGATCAGGGTGGGCAGGGCCGCACCGGCATAGGCGAACGCGATGGTGTAGACCGTGGACGCCAGGTGATCCCGCCCGACCCGCATGCCGCTGACGAACAGTTCGCGGAACCCCAGGTCCGGAGCATAGGCCCGGACCTCCCAGACCGCCGAGGCCTGGGTGATCGTGACGTCGTTCAGCACGCCCAGGCCCGCCACGATGATGCCGCACAGGATCACACCGGACAGATCGGCGTCCCCGGTCAGCTGAGCCAGGGTGGAGTTCTCCTCGGAACTCAGGCCGTTGAGATGCCCGATGCTCGACGCCCAGTGGGCCAGGCCGGCCATCAGGGCCAGGCCGAAGATCGTGCCGAGCAGCGCCGTGGTGGTCTTGGCGGAGAAGCCGTGCGCCAGGTACAGCACGATCGTCATGACCGCGATCGAGCCGACCATGGCCACGGCGATCGGATCCTCACCCAGCCGCAGCGCCGGCAGCATGAACTTGATGACGGCGAAGTAGCTCAGCCCGAGACCGAGTATCGCCGCCAGTCCCCGCAACCGGCCGACCGCCACTACAAGCACCGCGAACGCCACCGCCAGCAGCCCGAGCGGGAGCGACCTGGAGAAGTCCATCCAGGCGTAGACCGTGCCGTCGTCCAGCGCTCCTGGGATCTCCGCGGCCGCCTCCGCATCGCCGATGATCTCCGCCGGATAGCGAGCTACCTGGATGCTGTCACCCGGGCTGATACCGGAACGGTAGACCTGCGGTGGAATCTGCACGGTGGTTGATTCCCCCTCATCCGGTCCGGCCTCGATCCGGACATCAACCGAGGCGCAGAGCGTGGTGGCCGGGATCGTCCCGTCCGCCTGCCGGTCAGCGGACGAACCCTCGCACTCGAAGGTCGAGGCCTTCGTGACGGTGGCCGCATAAACGTCCTCTGAGACATCCCCCAGCGACGACACCGGCCGAGCAACCGTCGGCGTACCCGTGGGCCAGAGGATCACCAGACCGGCCACCGTGGCCAGGAGCATGGGCACAAGAACCAGAAGCAACCAGGTGAGCGCCCGCCGGCCGATCTTGAAGTCCTCAGAACTGTGCGCCTGACCGTGCGCGTGATGGGAGCCCATGAGCGCTGAAACTAATGAGAACGCTTTTCAGTGTCCAGACGACGCCCGACCACGCGCCCTCTCCACTCGTCCGATCCAGTCAGATCCCCGCCAGATCCAGCGCCACGGTGACCGCCCCACAGGCCCCCATCAACCCCACGACGAACCCGGGCTTGCCCTCGGACATC
This sequence comes from Kineosporia babensis, assembly GCF_021129305.1. GTDB lineage: Bacteria > Actinomycetota > Actinomycetes > Actinomycetales > Kineosporiaceae > Kineosporia > Kineosporia babensis. Next base: position 117,868 of record NZ_JAJOMB010000029.1, read on the forward strand.
CGCGCCCGCCGAGTCGCCCGCCAGTACAGCGCCATTCCGATCAGGAGCAGCGCCACCTCGACCAGCAACGCCACTTCACCCAGCTTCCACAACCCCAGACCCATCCGCGGTAGGTCGCCGAGGTTGCCCGGCAACACCGGCATGTCCGGCCGATGCACCACAAGATCAAGCAGCCAGTGCGAGAACACCACCGCACCGATCACCAGGCCCGAACGCCGGCCCCACCAGTGCATTGCCACCCACCCCGTCAGCACCGCGATCAGCAACGCCCCGATCAGCGAGTGGGTGTAGTCCGCATAGATGTAACTCTCGCCGTAGCCGCCAACGGTACCCGGCACGTCTTCCATGTACTCGATGCCGGTGAGCAAGAGCGGCACGAACAGAACGTCGAGCCACACGGTCGCCAGCATCAACGCCCACAGCGGCGTGCGCTGCTCAGCAGCCTTGACTGCGGCAGCCACCCCGAAATGCCCGGTGATCACCTCGGCACCTCGCTTCCAGAGCCAGAACCGACCCTGGGCGGGCGAGGCCATGGCAACCGCGAGTCCAGCACGCCGATGAGCGCCGCAAACAACAGAGTCCCCAGAACGAAAGCCATGACTCCCCTCCCATGACCGCCAGGCTTTCCCGGCAGCTAGCTAAGTGAACAGAAGTTGCATTAGCTGCGCTGATGGAAGACTACGTCAGAGATCATCACAAACGCAACTGGAGTTCTATTAATGGCAGAAGGTGTCGCCGGCTCGGTCAGGCCGGGAGGTCGCACGGCCCGTACCCGCGAAGCGGTCATGGGCGCACTCGTGGAGGAGCTTTCCGAGCACGGCTACTCGGGCACGTCGATGGAACGCATTGCCACCCGGGCCGGCGTGGCCAAGACGACGCTGTACCGGCGCTGGGGCGGCGTGGACCAGATCGTGGTCGAACTCTTCACCGATGCCACCGCTACGGCCATTCCGGTGCCGGACACCGGCAGCTTCGAAGGAGATCTGCGAGAACTGACCCGCAGCGCCGTCGGCCTCCTGCTCGATCCGCTCGCCCGGGCGATCTTCGACATCGTCGTAGGTGAAGCTGTGCACAACCCCGTAGCCCGCACTGCCCTCACCCAGTTCTTCGACCGGCGGGTGCGAGGCGGCGCCATCGTGGTCGAACGAGCAGTGCAGCGCGGAGAAGTCCCCGCCGACACTGATCCGGCCGAGGTGATCCGCCAGGCCGGAGCACCGTACTTCGCACGCATCTATGTCACCGGCGATCCGATCAGCCTTCAAGACGCAGATCGCGCGGCCTCGGTCACCGCCCTCGCCGCCCGTGAGGGCCTGTTCCCCCTACAAGCCACGAGCCCTGCCGGTTAAGCATCAGAACGGCGGTTCGTCGAGATCGGACTCGATGCCGGTGCTTTCGCCCCAAGGAGCATGCGGCGGCCGGTTCACCGGTGGTGGCTTGCGCGTAGCCTGGCGCTGCGCCAGAAGCCGAGCCTGGTAGTCCTGCAGGGCCTGATCGCGGTTGTACTGATACTCGATCCGACGCTGCCAGCGACGCAGCCGCAGTGACGCGCGCTCCGCGGAAGACATGGCATCTTCGCGAGAAGTGCGACCAGGACGACCCGCTCCCGGCAAGTCCTCGGGTTCGATGGTGGCCTCCGACTCGCTCGCTGCCGTGCGGGCAGCCTGTCCACTCGCTGCTTCGCGGGCCAGTGGAAGACTCCAGCCAGGCATCCCGGGCAGGCAGGGCGGAGCGCTGTCGTGGTGAGCGCCCTCAGGAGTCGTCCAGATGATCGTTCCCGGCGGATAAGGTTCGCCGGGACGCGCGCGACGCGCCTGCCATCCTCCGAACGTCTTTACCCGGTGATGCTTTCGGCAACAAGGGTGCAAATTGCAGACGCACGTTCGGCCTCCTCGTCCGAACGGGATCAGA
>NZ_JAJOMB010000003.1 GCF_021129305.1 Kineosporia babensis
CCTGGGCAAAACCCGGCCGTTGGACGGCACTCCCCCGCAGCAGGCCTACGACCTCACCTACCTGTACCCAGGGGCGGACGCCTGGTCAGCGCAAGGTAGGAAGGTCGATGAACTGAACCCGCTCCCAGCATTCGTCAATCGGCCTCCGGCCCCGAAGCAAGCTGCGACCTGCCTGGTCCGGCGGGCTCTGGCGAAGGACGCCAGGCCTGAGTGCCGCAAGCAATTGGACGGCACCCAGGAGCCGGCCGTAGACCCTTGCCCTTCTGGCACCACCGAACCAGCTCGGGGAGCCCGGGCATGAGCCCGGCGCCGGTGGTGAACGGGGCCCTGCTGCAGTGTTCGATGGGCACGGTGCCGGCACCCATCGGGGTGCTCCCCCTGGGCCGGGTCATGGTCGAAGGGCAGCCCGTGGCGCGGATCACCGACAATGTGCCGGGCGTCAACATCAAGCCGTTCGGGCTTTGCCGGAGCCTGGCCAACCCGGCCGTGGCCGCAGCGACCACGGCGGCCCTCGGGGTGCTGACACCGATGCCGTGTCTGCCGGTGCCCGCCGGGCCGTGGACAAGTCCGGCCACTCGCACGATGGGCAGCAACCTGCCGGTCCTGGCGGCAGGCGGCACCTGCATCTGTGCGTTCGCCGGGGTGATCAGTGTGCAGATGCCGGGGGCGGTCCGGACCCAGGTGTCCTGAGGCTGGACAAGGGGCTGTCCTCATCGCCGCTGCTCAAGATGTTTGAAGCGTCCACCGAAAGCTGTGAAGGTTGCTCCGTTTCGGGGATCTTGCCAGGCGAGGGTGCAGGCAGGACGATCAAGCCCGGAACGGCCGGATCTACGGGGATGGATCCACGGGGGTGAGTTGGGGCTTTGGCCTGACTGCGTCCGCGCAGCTCTTTTCAGAGTCGAAGTTCAGGAGTGCTCCCGCATGCCCACCTACACCGCTCCAGGTGTCTACGTGGAGGAAGTTGCCTCCACCCAGAAGGTGCTCTCGGCCGCGCCGACGGCCGTGGCCGCGTTCGTCGGTTTCACCGAGCGATTCCCGATGGACGACTCGCGTGACCCGGAAGGTCTCTCGCCGCGACTCGTCACCAGTTGGCAGCAGTTCGAAAGCCTTTACGGTTCCTTCGTGGCCGGGGCGATGCTGCCGCTGTCGGTGTACGCCTACTTCCAGAACGGCGGGCAGCTCGCCTACATCGTGCGGGTGCCGCACACCACCCCGGCCGGTGAGCCGTCGGCCATTGCCGTTCCGGCTGCCGACCGTGCGCTCGGGACGCCGCTGAACGTCGAGTCGATCGAGCCGGATGCGCCGCTCAGCATTTCGGTGCACCCCGAGGAGAGCAGCGATCCAGAGGCGCCGCTCACCTTCCGGCTGGACGTGCACGAGGGTGGCGAGACCGTCGAGTCGTACCCGGGTCTGACGCTGGACGGGCCGGACGAGGCTTCGACGAAGGTGAACGGGACCTCGACCCGGGTCAAGGTGAAGGTCGAGGTCAGCGCGGACGCCGACTTGGCCGCTCAGCTGGAGTTGCTCAAGCCGGGGCACTACGAACTGGTGAAGGCCGCCCCGACGCCGGTGGAGGTGACGGGACGGCACTTTGCGGGCAGCGCGACCGAGCGCAAGGGGCTGGGTGGTCTGGCGATCGCCGAGGACGTGACCATGGTGATCCTGCCTGACCTGGTCACGGCCGCGACCAAGGAGGACGGCTCGATCGACCTGGGGTTGTGGAAGGCGGTGCAGACCGCGCTGATCGCGCACTGCGAGCAGTACACCAACCGGATGGCCATCCTGGACTCGCCGCCCGGGATGGGGGCCCAGCAGATCAAGGAATGGCGTAGCGAGACCGCGATGTACGACAGCGCTTTCGCCGCCATGTACTACCCCTGGGTGAAGATCGAGAACCCGATCGGCACGGGATCGAACAAGGAGATCCTGGTCCCGCCGAGCGGTCACGTAGCCGGCCTGTGGGCGCGCACCGACCAGAGCCGTGGGGTGTGGAAGGCGCCGGCCAACGACACCCTGCGCGGCGTGCTCGACATCGAGCGGGCAATCACGCAGAACGAGCAGTCGCTGCTGAACCCGATCGGGATCAACTGCATCCGGCCGTTCGGGGTCCGGGGCATCCGGGTCTGGGGCGCCCGCACACTGGCCAGCGACACGGACTGGACGTACATCAACGTGCGCCGGCTGTTCAACATGGCCGAGAAGACCATTCAGGACGGGACGCAGTGGGCAGTTTTCGAGCCCAACGACGTGGCGCTGTGGGAGGGCGTGAAGCGGACGCTCACCGCGTTCCTGCGGGGTCTGTGGACGCAGGGGGCTCTCGTCGGGGCCACGCCGGACCAGGCGTTCTACGTGAAGTGCGACGAGGAGACGAACCCGCCCGAGGGCGTGGACGCCGGCCAGCTGGTCGTGGAGGTCGGGCTGGCGCCGGTGAAGCCCGCCGAGTTCGTCATCTTCCGGATCGCCCAGCAGAAGCAGACCGCGGCCTGAGGCCGCTCCCCCACGTTCCGCAGACCTGACGCAAGGAGATCCGTTCCATGGGCGCGACCGAAGTAGTGGCCGATACCACCCTGTTGTCCAACAACTTCTTCCTGGACATCGAGGGCTCCCCGATCAGCATGCTCACCGCGGTGAGCGGCCTGGAGATCAGTGTCGAGGTGACCGACACGCAGCAGGGCCTCAAGGACGGCAAGATCACCTCGACCCGGCTGCCGGGCAACCAGAAGTCCGGGGGGACCCTGACCCTGAACCGGCTGGCGCCGACCGATTCGGGGGCGGACGGCCTCTGGAAGTGGTTCCAGGAGATCGTCGAGAAGGGAGCGCTGAACACCTCCCGCAAGAGTGGCTCGGTGGTGCTCTACTCCACCGATGGGAAGGAACTGGCCCGGTACAACTTCGAGAAGGGCTGGCCCTCGAAGATCGAGCTGGCCGGTCTGGACGTCTCCAGCGGAGAGCCGTTGAAGGAGACCATCCTGCTGGAGTTCGACCTGCTCAAGCGCACGAAGTAAACCCGGTGGGGCCGGCCCGGGTAACCGGGCCGGCCCCACAACGGATCAGGACAGAGCGGAGTGAGATGGCGCCGGGAGACCTTGACTCGCTGGGCGGGCAGCCGCCGGTGGCCAAGGATTTCGTCCTCGAGGTCGACGGCCTCGAGATCGGGATGTTCGGCCGGGTGAGCGGGCTGGAGGTCAGCATCGAGGTCGACGAGTACGCCGAGGGTGGGGTGAGTGGTTTCGTGCATCGCTTTCCTGGGCAGATGCGCTGGCCCAACCTGGTCTTCAGCCGGGGCCTGGCCCGTTCGGACAACCTGTTCACCTGGATGGAGAAGAGCGCTGGAGCCGGTTTTCAGGCAGCCGGTGGCAAGCTGGTCCGGAACACGGCGTCGGTCACCGTTCTGGACGCCGCCCGCACCCGACTGCGCGCCTACGAGATCGAAGGTGCGTTCGCCGTCCGTTGGTCTGGTCCTTCTCTGGACACCCTGGACGGGACGATGCTCTCGGAGGAGCTGGAAGTGGCCCACAACGGTTTCCGCTCCAGCACACTGACATGAGCCAGACCGGTACGCAGACCAAGGCCTACTTCAAACCGGAGACCGGGCCGCAGATCAACTGCCTGTTCAACCCATCCGAGCTGGCCATCTCCCGCAGCAACGAATGGCGAGCCACCACGCGAGCCGGCCGCGACGTCTCCACGCTCGAATACGCCGGGGCGAACAACGGTGAGATGACGTTCGAGGTCTTCTTCGACACCACCAGCACCGGCACCGCGGTCACCACGCACACCGGTGCCCTGATGGGTCTGATGAATGTGAACCCGCAGCTGCCGGGCAGCGACCAGGTATCCGGCCGTTTACGCCCGCCTACCCTGACCTTTCACTGGGGCGATCTGAGTTCGTTCCGTTCGGTCCTGACTGCTTTGGACGTCCGTCTGGTCTACTTCTCGACGACCGGCGTCCCGTTGCGGGCCCGGGCGCAGGTAACCCTGCGGCAGTACGAACAGGACGATGCTTTCGGTCCGCAGAACCCGACCTCCGGCACCCCGCGCCCCCACACCGTCCATCTGGTCAGCCCTGGTGAGACCCTCGACCGGATCGCGTCGCGCTACTACGCCGACCCGGGGGCCTGGCGGCTTATTGCCGACGCCAACAACATTCATGATCCGCTGGCGGTCCGGGCCGGTACCCAGCTGGCGATTCCGGGGGCCCGCCTTGAGTGACCTGATGACGAGTGCGCCGATCATTCAGTTCGGTGGGCAGCAGCTGTCCTGGGCGCTGGGCCAGAATCTGCTGTCGGTCAAGGTCGAGCGAGGTCTGCGGCGAGTCGCCACGGCGGAGATCACCCTGAAGGATCCCGGCTTTACGCTGCTGACCGATCAGGCGTCGCAGTTCGCGCCCGGTACCGATGTGGTGGTGTCGTTCCCGAATGCTTCCGGCTCTCCGGTCAAGGTTTTCGCCGGTACCGTGACCAGCCTTCGGGTGGTGTGCCCGGAAGACGGAGATCACCACACCGCCATCACCATCACCGCCGAGGACGCGGCTCATGGTCTGGGCCATGTGGCCAAGACGATCAGCACCGCCAACACCAGCCTGACTGATGCCCTGAGAACCGCTTTGAGCGCGCACGTCAGTTCGGTGAAACTCGCCGGCCTTCCCGCGGGCACTCGAGATGCGGTGATCATGGCCTGCTCGCCGCAGGAGTTGCTGGAGCAGGTCTGCGACCACTACGGCCTGACCTGGTGGGTGGACCCGGCTGACAAGTCGCTCAACGTCGCAGCGCCACCCACCTCGCCGGCCGTGCACGCGCTCGAACTGGGTGCGGACCTGTGCGATCTGGACTTCCGGACCGCGGGCAAGACCACCGGTTCGGTGATCATGCGCGGCTGGAATCCGCTGACCAAGACCGAACTCAACGGCCGTAACACCGCCGCGGCCGCTACCGCCGGGGGCCCGGCCCTGCTGAACGAATTCGCCCAGGCGGACTCCGCGAAGGAGTACCACGTCCAGGCCAAGTCGAGCGTGGACGCGGCCGATGTCACCGCACAGGCCACGGCCCGAGCCCGACGTTTCGCCACGGCCGGAACCGTGCTGACCGCGCGGACCCGACGCATTCAGCCGGGGATCGGCCTGCGGGATCAGCTTCAGCTCAACGGCGCCGGACCGATGTCGGGCAAGCACCTAGTGGTGGCAATCCGGCACGACTGGGGCCCGGTCACCGCAACCACCGTCGTCGCCGGTGACCCTGCGCTCGGAGCGGCGCCGATCCCGGACAGCGGGCCGGTCCAGGCGGTGGCGCCCGCTCAGCCTCTCTCCCAGACGGTCGGTGGCAGCACCGGCATGGTGCCCGGCCTGATCTCCGACATCAAAGACCCGAAGAACTGGGGACGGGTCAAGGTGAAACTTCCGACTCTGGGCGAGAACGTGATCACCGGCTGGGCCCGAACGGTTCTCACGGCCGCCGGGCCGAGCCGCGGGATGGTGGTGCCGCACCGGGTGGACGACGAGGTGCTGGTGGCGTTCGAGGAGGGCGACCTACAGCGGCCGGTCGTGCTGGGCGCCCTGCACAACGGAAAGGACACCGCCCCGACCGGTACCGCGCCCCGCGACGCGGCCCTCTCGGCCGGCCTGACCAGTGGCAACGGCCACTCCTTGGTTCTCACCGACACCACTGATCAGGCGAAGAACGGCATGGTCCTCAACCAGGCCGGCGGACAGAGCATCTCGCTGAACGACCAGAGGATCCTGATCAAGGCCGCGGCCGGGAAAGAGATCCGGCTGGAGGCCGGTAAGGCCTCGATCACGCTCGACGCCCAGGGCAACGTGAAGATCGAGGGCGTGCAGATCTCGGTCACGGCCACCAGCAAGATGGATCTGAACGCCCCCGCGGTCACTACCAAGGCCACCGCGAACCTGACGCTCGAGGGCACCGCCAGCTGCGCGCTCAAGGGGGCCAGCGTCAACGTGACGGCGAACGGCGTGGCCGCGATCAAGGGTTCGATGGTGACCGTGAACTGATTCGCTTTACTTCGCCAGGCTACGTGCCGATTCCAGTACTTCGGGGCGTTCGGGGAAGACTTCGGTGAGGGTAGTAATGAGCTATGTGCTCGGCGTGGATCTGGGAACCACGTACACGTCTGCGGCGGTGATGGAGGACGGCGGCGAGCCTCGCATCTTCTCGCTCGGGGATCACGAGTTCTTCGTGCCTTCGGTCCTGGTGATGGAGAAGGGGCACGACGTCGTCGTCGGCGAAGCCGCCGAACGTAGGGCTGCCACCTCGCCCGAAAGCACCGCCCGCGAGTTCAAACGCAGACTCGGCGATGCCACGCCGGTCATTCTGGACGGGGTGCCCTACTCCCCGCAGGCGCTGATGGCGGTGCTGCTGCAGTGGGTTCTGGACGCCGTCACGGCTCGTCAGGGCGAGCCGCCGGCCGGTGTCGCGGTGACGTATCCGGCCAACTGGGGTGAGTACCGCAAGGAAATTCTTGCGCAGGCGGTGGAGCAGGTCGGGATCAAGAACCTCGTGCTGCTGACCGAGCCAGAAGCGGCTGCAGTGGAGTATGCGGCGATGAACCGCATCGATCCGGGCGGCACGGTCGGGGTGTACGACCTGGGCGGAGGCACCTTCGACGCGGCCATGCTGCGGCGCGGCGAAAGGCAGTTCGAGTTGGTCGGGCGGCCGGTCGGCGTGGAGCAACTGGGCGGAATCGACTTCGACGAGGCCGTTTTCGACCATGTGCGACGGGTGATCGGTGACGATGCGCTCGACGTGGACCTCAGTGATCCGGTGATGAACACCGCCCTGCACAAGCTGCGGCGCGACTGCGTGCTGGCCAAAGAAGCGTTGTCGCACGACGTCGAGACCACCATCCCGGTCAATCTGCCCAGCGCCAACCTGGTGGTCCGGCTGACCCGCGCCGAACTCGAGGAGTCGATCCGGCCGCTCCTGGATCTGACGCTGGAGGCCTTCCGGCGCTCGCTGGAGTCCTCGGAACTGGCGGCGGCGGATCTGAACGCGGTGCTCCTGGCCGGCGGATCGTCGCGGATACCGCTGATCTCGGAACTGCTTTCGGACGATCTTGGACGACCGGTGGCGGTGAACGCAGATCCCAAGCAGATCGTGGCGATGGGCGCGGCGATTCGGGCGCATGAATTGCTGGCCACGAAACTGGTTGCAGCTCGCAGCGAGATCACCGGTGAACCGGTGCCGGAGCCGGCCCAGCCGGTGATACCGCAGAAGCGGGTGCGGTCGGCTCCGGTCACCAGAACGGTCAGTTGGCGGCCGATCGCGCTCAGGGCGGCTGCGGTGCTGGTCGCTGCGGCAACGGCCGGGCTGGCCGTGACGGGAATCGAAGACCAGTGGCTCTTGGCTTCGACGGCGGTCGACAAGCCCGACCGCGAATCTGATCTGGACAACTCGTTATCGATCACGGATACAGGCGAGGATTCGGTGCGGATCACCCTCGCCGGCGTCAGTCTCGCTCTGCCGGGTACGTCCGTATCGGACGAGGGTGTCGATCTCAGCAACTACAAGTACATCCTGACCGGCCCCTTCGCCGTCGAGCAAGGGAACACGGAATCGACCGTAGTCCATCCCGCTGTCGATAACGGTCTCGGAGGGTTACTGAGCTTTTCCGGTGTCGCTGCCATGATCCTGCTTCTCTTCGCATCGAACTCGGCTCAGTCGCTGCTTCGCCTGGTGCGGCGCCGGAATCTGGCGGCTCCGCACACCACCCTCAAAGTCGCTCTGTCCGGAGCTCTGGCCGGGGTCAGCGCGTGCGCACTGGGCTGGACCACAGGCGATCATCTGCTCACCCCGGAACTCCTCGGCGCCTGCACAGTGGGCGGTCTGATCGCCGGAGCCATGCTGGCCAAGGCCGAGGTCGGTGTGGGACTACGAGCACTCGCCCGCTCCGGTCCCCGCCGGTAGCACTGCTCACCAGATAACGTAGCGGACCGTGGAGATGCCTCGGATAGTGCTGGATTCGGCCCGGGTCCGGGTGGGTCCTGGTGGCCAGGAACGGATCCCGGTCCTGGTGCAGAATCGCGGCCAGCGTCATGAGACCTTCCGCGTCGAGGTGATCGGCCTGCCCGAGGGCTGGTGGCAGCTGCAGCCGTCCGAGATCGAACTCTCGGGCGGTGAGGAGGGCACCGTTCTCCTGGTTCTCCATCCGCCGGCGACCACCTATGTCTCGGACGAGGCGCTCCCGTTCGGGGTTCGGGTCAGCGCCACCTCGGTGGTCAATCAGCGCTGCTCGTCCGTCACCGAGGGCGACCTGGAAGTGCTCCAGGTACTGGGCCTGCAAGCCGTGATGAAACCGGTCACCTCCAAGGGCCGCTGGTGGGCCCGGCACCGCGTCGTCTACACCAACTGGGGCGATGCGGACGTGACGGTCCGGATCTCGACGCACGCCTCGGACGACTCGCTCCGGTTCCGGGTCTCGCCAGATGAACTCGTGGTGCCGGTCGGCGGCAAGGCCAGTGCACAGGTGCGGATCGGCCTGCGACGATTCTCGTTTCGCGGGATGGAGGCTTGGCACCCGTTTCGACTGACGCACCGGCTGAAAGGGCCGGCCCCCTCGCCGGGAACTCCGGTGATCCACGGCGCTTTCGACCAGGTTCCGGTCACGTTCCGTGGCTTCAAGATCTTTACTGCAGCGGTGTTGGTGCTGATGATGCTGGGGCTGGGTTTTTCGGCCCTGAGCGCTACCGTCGAGGGTACAACCAAAGAAACCGAGACCTTGTCGGACGGCATGGGAATTGAAGCCGAAGAAGTCGATCAGGGTATGAAAATCACCTGGGATCAGCCAGCCGAGGTGGAGGATTTCGAGTTGTGGCGCATCGCGCCGGATCTGAAGCCACTGAAGCTCCCCAAGAAGGGCGTAGAAGAGTTGATCGACCGCGGGGGGCGGCCTCAGAATTGCTATCTGATAAAGGCTTACGACCATCATCGGGGCCTGGTCTCAACAGACCGGTCCGGCTGTTAAGGCCGTTCCCAGAACGAGAGCGCACCGATCGCCACCTGAACTTCGTTGCTGGGCTGCCACACCTCGGCCACCACGATCTCGAACTCGGAAGCAGCTTCCAAGTAGACGTACGAACGCTGAAGACCAGGCCGATCCCTGAGCTCGATCGTCTGGCCGTGGGGTTTGCCCTTGACCTTCAGGATGACCTTCTTCGGCCGGGTCACGGTCGGGTCATTGCCCAGGTAGCCGTTCTGAAATCCGATCTCCCGAAGATCTGGCTTGTCGCTGAACCGGATCGTCAGGGTCTTCGGTTGCCCTCCCCAGGTGGCCTGCCATGCGGTGTTACGGTAGTCATCGATAGCAAGCACAGCAGTGGACGACCCCTTCTTACCTAGCGCAGCGGAAGCGTCGACCGGATGAGATCCCCGCATGTGCCCAAGCTGATCCTTCGACCCGCGAATCGGTTCAATCTTTTTCGTCACCATAAGGCCCGCCAGCACGGCCAAGGGCACCACCACCACGGCGATCCAGGCGATCAACGCACCCCGGCCGAAGCCGTTTCCGTACTCCGCGGTCCCGAAGAGCCACGCCTGGAAACGTTTCCGCAAAGGAACGTGGACCGCCGACCGGGCGGCAGGCGGTTCGATGAGCCAGGCACCGCACCGCTTGCAGAGACGACGCTCCTGCTCGTTCACGGTGTGACAGCCCGGACAGACCGGCGGCGCCGTCTCCAGATCCGGCGCTGCGGCTTCAGTGCTGGACATCTTCCCCCCAAAGATGTTGCGTACCGGTTCAGTTTCCCATCATCGGCGCCTGGATTTGCAACAATGAACAGCGTGTATCCGGGGAAAACGTTACTGGCCAGGCCATGTTCGGGGTGCGGACGGGACAATCCGGGCGACTCGTCCTTCTGCGGCGGCTGCGGTCAGCGCCTGCTCCCGGCCGAGCCGCCCGCCCAGGCCGGAGAACCGTTACTGACCGGTCTGGCCGAGACCGCCGCGGATCTGGAGCAGGGCCGGCGGCTGGCCGAGCAGCATGAGCGCCCCGACCTCGGCCGGCATCTGGCGGACACCCAGAACCGCCTGGCGCATCAGATGCTCGGCGTGGTCGTCGTGGGCGAGTACAAGCGGGGCAAGAGCAGCCTGGTGAACGCGTTACTGGGATCCGAGATCTGCCCGGTGGACGCCGACGTGGCGACAACCGCACCGATGTTCGTCCGGTACGGCACCCAGGCTCAGGCCACCGGCTACTTCAGGAGTGAACGAGCGGATCCGGATAACGACCTGAACCTCGACCAGGAACCGGTCGCCGTCGAGTACCTGCCCGATTTCATCGGTGAATCGAAGAGTCTGCACTCGGTCGAGGTCGGGTTGCCCAACGAGCTGCTCGCCGGAGGCCTGTGCCTGGTCGACACTCCCGGCGTGGGTGGGCTGGAGTCGAGCCACGGTGCGATGACCATGGGAGTGCTGAGCAGCGCCTGCGCGATGATCTTCGTGACCGACGCCTCGCAGGAACTCACCGCACCCGAGATGGCTTTTCTGCAGGAGGCCCTGGACCGGGTTCCACTCGCGATCTGCGTGGTCACCAAGACCGACATCTATCCGCACTGGCGCACCATCGTCGAGCTCGATCGCCGCCATCTGGCCGACGCCGGAGCCAACGTCGAGCTCCTGCCGGTGTCGTCCTTCCTCCGGCTGCGTCACGCGCAGACCGATCCGGCCGAGGACGAGTCGGGCATCGGCGCGATCCTGAACTGGCTGAGGTCTGAGGTCACCGAGTCCGCGGCCGTCCAGGTGGCTGCGGCCGCCCAGCGCGATCTGACCTTCGTCCGCGAGCAGCTGAGCCTGGCCCTGGCCGCCGAGCAGCAGGTCCTGCAGGAACCGGAGAGCACCACCAAACTCATCGAGGAACTCCAGCTGAACGTGCAGCGGGCCGAGCGCCTTCTGCAATCGGACAGTCGCTGGCAGCAGCAACTCTCGGACGGGATGGAGGACCTGATCTCGGACGTCCGGCACGACCTGGACGAGCGGATGCGGGATCTCGCCGACCGCGCGGACGACATGATCGGCCAGACCGACCCGGAGCAGAACTGGGACACGATGGAGGCCTGGCTGCACCGTCAGATCATCGTCGCGGCCACCGCCAACCACGATCTCCTGCTCATCCGGGCCACCGAACTCTCGGCCGCCGTGGCCGACTCGTTCGCGGCCCAGTCCGGGACGGAACTGCGGCTCGGTCTGAAGGCTCCGTCCGAACTGCTGCGGGGTGTCCATCTGGAGCCGATCGAGGCGCCCCCCGGCGAGCCGGTCATCACCCGTGCGGTAGGCCTGGCCCGGACCGCGGCCGTCGTGCCCTCAGTCCTAGGTCCGGTGCTGCTTCGCGCACCAGAAATGGCACTGTTCCTAGGCCCGATCAGTCTGGCTCTGGGGGCCGTGATCGGAAAGCGGGTGCTGCGCGACAGCTACGAACGCCAGGTGCACAAGCGCCGGGAACAGGCCCGGGAAGCCTGTAAGCGGTTCCTCGACGAGGCGACCTTCGTCTTCGGCAAGGACTGCATGGACTCGTTGCGCCGGACCGGCCGGGAACTACGCAACGAGTTCCGGGCCCGGGCCGAGGTCATGCACGAGACCGCGCACCGGGCCATCGCCTCGGTCGAAAAGGCGAACTCGCTTGACCCCGCCCAGCGCAGTCAGCGAGCCGACCACCTCGTCGGTGCCCGGCGAGCCGTCGACGCCCTCAATCGTCCCCAGGTGTCCTGATGACCACGAACCCTGAGACCGACATCCCAAGCAACCTGACGGCGTCCGTGCACTATCTGGTCTCGCAGGCGCTGCTCCTGGCCGTGGACGATTCTTCAGCGCAGCAACTGAAGGAAACTCAGCGACGCCTTACCGAGCCGCTACGGGTAGCTATCGCCGGTCGCGTCAAGGCCGGCAAGTCCACGCTGCTCAACGCTCTGGTCGGTGAGGAACTGGCACCCACCGACGCCGGCGAGTGCACGCGCATCGTGACCTGGTACGTGGGTGGCAACAGCCCTGGCGTCGCGGTTCACCACCGTGACGGGCGCATCGAGCAGCGCCTGTACAAGCGCGGCACCGGTGCCTTGGCCGTCGACCTCGGCGCCCCGCTCGAGGCCGTTGATCATCTGGTGGTCACCTGGCCGTCGTCGCGGTTGCGTGACGTCACGCTGATCGACACCCCGGGCATCGGTTCCCTGTCCCCGGAAACCTCGCTCCGGGCAGCCGAGTTGCTCCCCGAGGGTGAGGAGAGCATCGCCACGGTGGATGCCGTGCTCTACCTGCTACGGCATGCCCATGCTGATGACATCCGCTTCCTGGACGCCTTTCATGACGACCAGTTCGGTCGGGGCACGCCGGTCAACGCGGTCGGGGTGCTCTCACGAGCGGACGAGATCGGCTCATTGAGGCTGGACGCACTCGACGTCGCGGCCCGCGTGGCCAGGCGCTACCGCGCAGACTCCCGCATCAGAAAGCTCTGCCCGGTGGTCGTCCCGGTCACCGGGCTGGTGGGCCACGCGGCCATGACCTTGCGCGAGGCCGAGTTTCAGACGCTGACCAGGCTCGCGGCTCTCCCCGAGGACCATCTGGAACACCTGCTACTGACCGCGGACCGGTTTCTCGCCGACGGGCTGATGATCCCGGTCCCGCGCCGCGAGCGTGCCCATCTGCTGGACCGGTTCGGCCTGTTCGGCCTGCGCAGTTCCTTGTCCGCGATCGGATCCGGCGAGCTCGGGTCGGCCACCGAACTGGCAGCTCATCTGAACCAGGTGAGCGGGCTGGACGAGCTCAGGGAGATTCTCCTGCGCCAGTTCACCGAGCGCAGCCGCCTGCTTCAGGCACGCTCGGCGCTGGCTGCGGTCCGGGCCGTGGTGCGCCGTGGGGGCTGTGCCGAGCCCGGTCGCTTGGAGACGCTCGCGGAAGAGGTGACGTCGTCGGCGCACGAGTTCCGGGAGATCCAGTTGCTGAACGACCTCCGGGCCGGGGTGGTCGAGCTACCCGCGGATCATCGGGACGAGGCGGAGCGGCTGCTGGGCGGGAACGGTTTCGCAGATGCAGCGCGGCTGGGCCTGCCCCCATCAGCGTCGCCGGGGGTCCTGGCCCGGGCGGCGCTGGGGCAGCTCGGTTTCTGGCAGTCGCTGGCCAGTTCGCCGCGCTCGAGCCGGCAGTTGCGGATCGCCTGCCGGGACGTGGTGCGCACGATCGAGGGGCTGATCGCGACGAACGAGGGTAGGTCTGCGGCTGAGGCCGGCTGATCCGCGCGTTTTTCGCTCGTTCGGCTCAAGCCGCCGTCCGGTGCGACGAGTAACCCATCATGAACGGCGACGAGCTCCCACCGTCGGACCGGGACGACGAATCCGCGGCGGCATCAGTGGATGTCACTGAAATCGAACCCGCGCAGCCGGCGACCGCCACCCTTGTTCCCAGCGAGCGTCGTCCCTCCGCACTGATGCTCCACCAGCCGGCACCCACCACGGTCGCGCATCGCGCATCCGAGCTGGATCCCGCCCCGATGGTCGCGACGGCCCGGGAGGTGGTCGACTTCATCGGCCGGGGTTTCACCTGGCCGATGCGGGTGGACGCGAGCGGCTCGATCGCCCTGACCCGGGGCCCGGTCGACGTGGACGCCTCGGTCCGCCTGATCCTGCTCACCGCGCCCGGCGAGCGGGTGATGCGGCCCGAGTTCGGCTGCCACATCCACGACCTGATGTTCGAGCCGGTCAACCCGAACACGCTGGGCCTGATCAAGCACTCGGTGCGGGAAGCCCTGGCTCGCTGGGAGCCGCGGATCGCCGTGGAGGAGGTCGACGCCCGGCCCGGCGACGAGGCGACCGGCCAGGTGAGCATCCACGTCGGGTACCGGATCCGGGCCACCAACGACCGCCGCAACCTGGTGCACCCGTTCTACCTGATTCCGCAAGAAGGCGAGTCCACCGTCTGATGCCGTTGCCCGTGCCCACTCTGGACGACCGTAAGTTCCAGGACTTCGTCGACGAGGCCAAACGAGCCATCCCCCGGCACTGCCCGGAGTGGACCAACCACAACCTCAACGATCCCGGGGTCGCCCTGATCGAGCTCTTCGCCTGGATGTGCGACCAGCTCACCTACCGGCTGAACCAGGTGCCCGAGCGGCTCTACCTGCAGTTCCTGGATCTGCTGGGGATCCAGCCGTTCGCCCCGGGGGTGGCCGCCGCGGACCTCACCTTCTGGCTGTCCGACGTGCTCGACCACGAGGTCCGGGTACCGGCCGGCAGCCAGATCGCCACCGGCAGCGGGATCATCGGGGAGGCCGTGGTGTTCGGCACGACCGAGGAACTGGTGATGGTCCCGCCAGTGCTGACGCACGTCGTGGCCACCACTGCAGAAAAGACGAAGGACCTGATGCCCTCGCTGAGCGCGGGCATTGCCGAGCGGTGCTTCGAGGTCGAGGGCGACGCACTGAACCTGGGCTTTGCCCAGCCGCTGATCGGGCAGGCGCTCAAGCTCACCCTCTCGGCCACGGCCCAGGGCGCGGGCATCCACCCGGACCATCCACCGGTCGTCTGGCAGTCGTGGAACGGGCAGGACTGGGCACCGGTGCCGGTGCACCGCGACACCACCGGCGGCCTGAACCGAGCCGGGGAGATCATCCTGCTCATGCCCCGCACCCATGGGGCCCGCGTGATCGGCGACGCCACCGCGTACTGGGTACGGGCGGTGCTCAAGGACCCCGATCCCGGGCACCCCAGCTACCTCCGGCCTCCCGATCTGCTCAGGATCTCCGCCGACGTGGTCGGTGGCACCACCCCGGCGGAGCATTCCGAACTGGTCCCGGCCGAGGTCATCGGCCGCAGCGACGGCCGCCCCGGGCAGGTGTTCAGCACCTCGCGCAGCCCGGTGGCACCCCGGCGCAACGGCGAGCACGTCTCCGTGACCGGACCGGACGGCGAGGACGTGTGGACGGAGGTTGCGGACTTCACCCGCAGCGGCCCCTACGATCAGCATTTCGTCTGGGACAGTGCCAGTGGCGCCATCCGGTTCGGGCCCTCGGTGCGCCAGCCCAGCGGGTGGGTGAAGCGCCACGGCGCCGTTCCGCCCGAGGGCGCACTGATCTCGGTCACCGGCTACCGGGTGGGCGGAGGCGCGATCGGCAACGTCGGTGCCCGCACCCTGGTCTCGCCGCGTACGCCGCTGCCGTACATCACCACGGTCACGAACCTGAAGGCAGCCAGCGGAGGCTCGGACCCGGAGACCGTCGAGGAGGTCAAGGCCCGCGGCCCGCTCGCCCTACGCACCGGCCGCCGGGCCGTGACCGCGGCGGACTTCGAACAGCTCACTCTGGAGAGCAGTCCCCGGATCGCCCGGGTGCGCTGCATCGCCCCGGCCGGTCCCGGCGGCCCGGTCCGGCTGCTGGTCGTGCCGCAACTGCTGCCCACCGACGCCTTCCGGTCGCTGGACGAATTCGCGCTGGAAGATGCTCTGCTGCAGCAGGTCACCGCGGCGCTGGAACCCCGGCGGCTGGTGGGTACCAGGATCGAGCTGACCACCCCCTACTACATCGGAGTCTCGGTCGAGACCACGATCCGGGTGACGGCCGGCCGGAACGCGGCGAGCGTGCGCTACGAGGCCGAATCATTGCTGCGCACCTGGCTGGATCCGCTGGACGGAGGCGCCGACGCGACCGGCTGGCCCTTCGACAAGACCCTGACCGCGGCGGCCATCGCCCTGCGACTCGAAGGTCTGGACGGCGTGATGGCGGTGGAGGACGTGCACCTGTACGCGTACGACTGTCGTCTGGGAACTCGCGGCGGGGCTGCTACCGAGGTACTGAAACTGGAAGCCGACAGCTTGTTTCTGCCCGCCGAGCTGACGGTGATCACCCGGTGAGCGCGCCTGCGCCGGGGTGGCTGGCCCGGCAGTTGCCGGTGGCGATGCTGCAGGACGACTTCACCGCCCGCTTCACCTCGATCTTCGAGGAAGTCGCGGACACGTTGCGGCAGAGCACCGACAACATCGGCCGGGCTGCGGATCTCAGTGTCACTCCGGATCCGGTGGTGCCCTGGCTGGGCAGCTGGATCGCCGCCCCAGCCGATCCCGAGGAGGGTTCGTACGACCTCCGTGAGCGCGACTGGGTGAGTACCCAGGGCCGGGCGCTGAGTGCCCGAGGCACCCGCACCGGTCTGCAGGAGATCCTCCAGGAACTGTCCGGCGGGTATCCGGTGGAGATCATCGACGGCGGCGGCATCTACCGTGAGGGCCAGTGCCCACCGGAAAGCCAGGGCTGGGTGCAGATCCGGATGCCGTTGCCGGGCCGAGCCGAACCGGAACACGTTCTGGAGCTGATCCGGGCCGAGGTACCGATCGGCATCGATGTGGAACTGCTGGTGGTGCCCACCCCGGACGATCCGCCCGAGGCCTTCGCCGAACCGCTTCGCCTGCCCAGGCGATCTGAGCCGGCGATCGAACCGCAGACGTACGCCGCAGTGCCCGGTGGTCCTTACTTCTGGGACGGTGGAACGGGGGACGTGTATCCGCCCCTGCGTGAGGACGTCGAACCAGCGGTGGTGGAGACGCCCGATCCGGGCCTGCCCGATGTCATCAGGCGCCTGCCCGGCACCGGTGGTCTGGCAGTACGCCCGGACTGGATCTGCCCGGCCTGTGCCGAGCCGGGTGATTCACGCGAACCAGCTTGCCGGCGGTGCAATTCCCCTCGCAAGCCGGTGCCGGTACCAGCCGCTCCCGTACCAGAGCCAGAGGCCGAAGAACCGCCGCTGTGGTCGCAGGAGCCGTGGGAAGACGAGGAGCCTCGCCGGATTCCGGTGAGTGACCTACTGATGGCCGGGCTGCTCCTGGCGCTGGTCGTCGCCGGGTTCCTGATCTTCGGTCGGTAGCCGCACCCGGGGCGGGTTCTGCGGATCGATCACCCCGGTGTCGACCAGGATCGTCTGGGATTCATGCCCTTCCCGGGAGAACTTCATCGCGTACAGGCCCGGTGTCACCCTGGTCGTCCAGTGTTTGCCCCTCACCGTCACGGGCCGAGGAACGGCCCTGCGTGGGTGCAGGTGGCCCAGATCGCTGATGCCGGCCAGGGTCAGAGCAGTGACTTCGAGCGTGACGCGGTCCGGGTTCTGCACCCCCTCGGCCTGAATTTCACCGCGAATCTCCATCGGGGCAGGCTTCACCGACGGAGCCTCCATCCACGTTTCCTCACGCGGCTCTTCGCGAGTCTGGGCGTGCTGCAATTCCGACCGCACCGCCTGGCCCGGCTCCCGGACCAACTGCGCCACTGACACAGCGCCCACCAGGACGGCCAGCACCGTCAAGGCGACCAACCAGGGACGTCGGCGAGACTTCGGGCTCGCCCGCACCGGATCCGGTTGCGGGCGTCGTACTGTCAGCTCCGCCGTAGCCGCCTGCATCGGATGCTGGGCGGTCTGCGCGGTCAACGACCACAGATACCGGCCCACCGGAGTCCCGGGCGGCGGGGTGAGATAGACGAAGACATTGGCGGTCTTCTTCTCGGACAGCAGCAGAACCTGCGGCGAGGGGCACCATTCCCGCGGAAACCCCTGGGCCAGAAGCACTACCCGAACCGGCTGATCAGACAGGTTCGTGACCCGCCCTGGAACCACCGCCGTTCCCCCGGCATCCACCAGGGCGTCGTCCACCTCGATTCGCAGATCACCGACCGCGACGGCCCGATTCACCTCTTCGGAATGCACAGATCGTCCTCGAAGGGCTGCTTCTCGCCGGTCTTGCGCAGAGCGAGGCTGTCGACGTCACGGTTCTCGCCTTGAAGCAAAGTGATCGGTACGGCCTCGGAGGTGTAGCCCTCCTTCGTGGCCGTGATCAGATAGCTCCCCGGGGTGGGCAGGTCGGTCGCCACGAAGACGTTGTCGTTCTCGGGGGACTTGGCCAGGGCCGCCCGAGCGCACGGCACCGCAGTGCCTTCGCCGGTAAGGACCTCCACTTTTGCGCCGCTCAGATCATCGATGTTCAGGTCCACGGTCACCGACCCCCGGGCCACGCCGATGAGCATCGTCGGCAGTTCCGTCACGCTGTCCTTGGAGGTCTTGGTATCGCCTCCCCGGGCAACCACTTTCAGCGCCTGACCCGGGTCTACGGCTTGCGGGTACCAGGTAGGCACCAGTCCCGCGCCGCCGAACCGGATCAGGTACTCACCGGCCGTGCGCACCTCCGCCCGCCAACTACCGTCCCGGTTCGGGCGCTCGGCCCAGACCGGGTGCTCGGTGTCATCGACCGGGTAGATCGAGACTCTCATGTCGTAGAGAAGCTGCCGCATGCGCCACTGCGGCATCGATCCGGCGTTACGCGGGGTGGGCGAGTATCCGTCGCCCACTACCTTCACCCGGCCGGAGAAGGAGCATGGGCAGGCGTCGGGGCCGACCTCCGGAGGGCGGGAGTCGGGATCCGCGAAACCGGCCAGCCGATTGTCGGTGTGGACCTGGTCTGCTTCGTTCTTGTGCAGGATGGCGGCCACCGTAGCCACTCCGATCGCCATGATCACCAGGATGGCCAGGAGGCTGCTGCCGAGCGCCAGGGTGGTCCGGCTGATCCAGGGCTTCTGCAGGAAAGCTCCCTGAGTTCCCAGAGAATCGACCGGGATGCCCGCCTTCCGCTCATCGATCGGACGCGGGTCGGCGAAGACCGAGAACATGTGCGGAATCGGCATTCCTGTCCACGGACGATGCCGGGACACCGTCACGCTCGCCCGGGTCCGCTCCCCTGGGGCCAGTTCCACGTGCTCGGGGTCGAAGCGGAAACGCAGTTCGTCTTCCTCGTCCTGGCCGGTCAGGGGTCTCGAGATCGAGGTGTTGCCGGCGTTCTCGATCAGGATTCCGAACCGCGCCTCCTTACCGCCGTGCACCAGGTGCGGTTTCAGGTTCAGCAGAAGCAGTTCCTGGTCCGGGATGTCCACCGTCACTGGGCAGAGCACACATTCGCCGAGGCCACCGATCTCCTGCACCTGCACCGTGATCGGATAGGCACCGGCCGGAAACCCGTCGGGCAACGACAGGTACACCGATACCGTGCGGGTCTCCCCCGGAAAGAGCGAGAAGTCGGCCTCACTGATCTGCGCCCAGTCCGGGTCGGCCCCCAGCACCCGGATGCTCACGCCGGCGATGACGTCACGTGGGTTCTCCACGCTCACCGACATCTGTACCGGCACGCCGGCTTGCTGAACGAAGTGGTTCGGGCTGACGTTGGCGATCACGACGTCACCGCACCGCCTCGTCGTCTGCAGGGCTGAACCGGTACGTCGTCACACCGCGGTTCTTTCCAGGCTGCACGGGAACATCGCGCACCAGCATCGTGCGGCCACCGACCTGGATGGTCAGGTCGTAACGGCCGGGAACCTGCAGTCCCTTCAGATGCAGAGTGGCTGTGGCGGCGCCGGTCAGGTCTGGTTCGGCCAAGGCCTCGTCCTGAGCACCATCACGAGGACGCTCGGTGACGGGACGGCCGGTACCCTCCGGCAGCGGACCCGGATTGCCGTCAGCGGGCGGCAAGGCAACGAGGACGGCTCTCCTCGAGGATGTTTCCAGGTGGCTCGTCATTTGCTCGCGCTGGTTCCCGGGGACCGCTGACGGAGTGGGCGCCGCCGGTGTTTCGTCGAGAGGTTCCCGGGCGTCGGGACACTGCGGGTCGGTCTCGACCGCTTCGGTTGCAGTGGGAACGGGAGTACTCGTCGTCTTCGTGCTTGGAGTAGCAACTACGCGGACGCGTTCTCCCACCAGATCCTCGCTCGTGCGCACCGCCAGGCGATACTCGCCCGGCCGGCTCGGCACCTGCTGGGCCAGAGTGCAGGAGTACGTGTACCAGTAGGAGGGCGTCTGCAGGTCGCGGGCGTGCGGAGAATCGAAGGTGAGCCAGTACTTTCCGGGTGAGATGTTCTCGATCCACCAGGTTCCGTCGGCCGCGCTCACGTCCTGCTCGACGGCCTTGCCGGACCGATCGACCTCCCGGCTGTGGCGATCCAGCTTCTGGCCACCTCGCTCGCATCTCGGCCGAAACGCTCGCCCCGAGAGAGCGTTCCGCCGTGGGCGTAGCTGCGGATCTTCGGCGTCGCAGGCCAGAACCGTCACCCCGGCAACCGGTGAGCCGTCGAACTTGGACAGGACCGTGCCGGAGATCGTGATGGAGACGTCCCTGGGGACCTCTTCGTCGAGGCGGCCCTGCCCGGCCAGGCCCGGGGCCAGTTTCAGCGGTACGGCCGAAGCCTCGACGAACCGCTTCATCCCCAGGTAGGCCAGCACGCACCAGATCGTCAGCATCACGACGAGCCCGATCGAGAACAGCAGCCAGGTGCTGTACCGCGCCTTCTGCCGATAGGTCAGCTGCAGGTCCCGGTTCAGCTCCTGCTGCAGCAACGGCTGCCCGGGCGTGACCGAGAACGCCGTCACGCGCAGGTCGAGCGGATGCTCCAGGGCTGCCCCGACCAGGTTGCGGGGCCCTCGCACCCGGATCAAGGACCTACCGGTCTGCCAGGGCTGCAGCGTGAACTCGTTCGGCTCGAAGCTGACTCCCACGCCGTCGGGCACCTCGACCAGCCGGGGCTGCACCAGCAGCGGAGTGTTTCCGCGGTTGGCCACCGTGAGCGGGAAAACAGTGCGGCGTCCGGCCTTACGCACCGATGGGTGAACACCGACGACCATGGCCGGTTTTGGGTCGACATCGACGGTGAGAGCGGCCTCGCGGCTCTTGTCGGTGGCGGTGGGCCGGACCCGGACCGCCAGTTCGTGCCGGCCCGCCGGCATCTGGGCCGGCAGTCGCACCCGCAGCGGAAGCCTGCGGCGCTCGCCCGGGAAGAGCGTGGGCGTGCTCTCCAGATGCGACGTCGCCCCCGGGGCCCCGGTGAGATCGAGCTGGACCACGTCGATGACGTCGGCGGTGTTGACGACATCGACCAGGAGCTCGGTGGGAACATCCGGCTCCAGCCTGATCTCGTCGTTCAGCAGCGAGACGTCCATCAGCGGGGTTCCCGGACGCGCGAGCGATTCTGGCCGAACCACACCGACCACCGGCTCGGTTCATCCGAACTCGGCCGAACCGGAGCCACGTCGATCCGGACTCGCTCGACCGGCGGAGCGACTCTAGTCTGCTTGTCCAGCGCGACCGCGGCCGTAGCCACGAACACCACCGACGGGCGCAACTTTCCGCCGAGGTTGCCCCACAGATCCCGCCCTCGTACCTGACTGGCGTCGGCGAGCGCGACCTGGGCCGGCCCGATCAGGCCGGGGTACTTCGCCGGAACACTGATTGAGGACGATCGCAGCGCGGCTTTGACGGCGTCCCCCAGCAGTTGATGTTCTTCCCGGACGCCGCCGCCCCAGGCACTGACCAGGTACCAGAACGACATCGCGGGTGCGGCCCGGTCCTGCACCACGACACCGGTGGCATCGCGTCGGGGTGATGGGGCCACGGCCGGCTGAGCGGCCCGGGAGACGTCGAAGAGGAAGAGATTGATCGTGGGACGGGTGATCGAGCTGCCCCAGGTGCCTTCCGGACTCTCGAACGAGACGTCACCGACCTCCTCAGGCAGCGGGAGCTCGTCGCGCAGCCAGATCTCGAAAGCGTGCTCCAGCGCGATTACTGGCATTGTTCCGCCTCCCCGTCCCCGAAGCCGACTTCAGCGCGCACCGGGCGCACCCACGTCTTCAAGCAGTGCTCGTCGGGGGCCGGGCAGCATCGAGCTGCGCCGCCCCATCTTCCGCAGCTCACGCTCCAGGGCTGTGACCAGATGCCGCTGACCGACCGCTCCGTCACCGTCGCCGAAAGCATTGAAAGCGGCCGCCAGAACGACGTTGCGGATCACCCCGCCGGTCAGACCGTCCACCGCCGACAAGGCCAGGGTGTCCACCGGATCACCGGGATCGAACACCGCCACGTTGCGCAGATGCGTGTCCCACAGCGACATTCGCCCGGCCTCGTCCGGCTCGGGGAACGAGAGAATGAAGTGCAGCCGGCGAGTGAAGGCGGCGTCGACGTTGCCCCGCAGGTTCGTCGCCAGCACGACCAGCCCGTCGAACTGTTCCAGCCGCTGCAGCAGGTAAGACACTTCGAGGTTGGCGTAGCGGTCGTGGGCGTCCTGCACGGCCGTGCGGGCGCCGAACAGCGAGTCGGCCTCGTCGAAGAACAGCACGCAGTTCAGCCGTTCCGCCGTGGCGAAGATCCGGGCCAGGCGTTTCTCGGCCTCACCGATGTACTTGTCCACCACCGAAGCGAGATCCACCTGGTACAGGTCGAGCCCGAGGCTGCCGGCCACCGCCTGGGCGGCCAGCGTCTTGCCGGTGCCCGAGCCGCCGGCGAACAGGGCCGCGATCCCCCGCCCGCGTCCTTTGCCCATCAGAGGTCCCTGCGCGAGTACCGCGTCGCGGTGCCGGCCCCAGCTGATCATCTCCTCAAGCCCGGCCCGGGTCGCCGGGGTCAGCACCAGGTCGTCCAGGGTCACGTCGGCCCGGCGCATCACCCCGGCCTGGTCGCTCAGCCGGCGGGCGGCCGTGAGCAGACCTTGCGAGGTGATCTCACCGGTGTCGATCCGGGCCAGGTCGACGACCGTGCGGACCTCTTCCGGGGTGACCCGCAGGGCGAGCAGGTCACGGTCCGGTTCGTCGCAGTGGGCGGCCCAGAGACTGCGCCGATCGTCCTCGTCCAGCCGGGGCGCGGCCACCATCGGAGGGAGCCAGGAGGCCCAGTGTGGGTCCCACGCGGTCTCGGCGACCACGACCACCGGGATCCGGGCCACCGAAAGCCGGTGCAGCAGTGCCGGGGTGGCGTGATCGGTCTCGGCCACAGGTAGCCCGACGACGATGAGGACGCCCCCACGTAGCACCGTTTCCAGCACTGCAGCCCCGACCACGGCGTGGAGGTTCTCGGCCGGTGCACGGCTCAGGTCCACGGTGATCACCTCGAGGCCGTGCTGGGCCGCAGCCCCGGCGGCCATCGAGACTCCGGCCGCGCTGGCCGGGCCGTGCACCCAGATCAGGCTCGCGCCTTCCTGCCAGTACCGCGTGAGGTCGTCACCACCCGGCCAGTCCAGCGGCACCGCGTTGGCCAGCAGCGGGGCCAGCTCAGCGTCCGGCTGGTGATCGCCCAGCAGGTGCCCGGCCACCCGGTCGGGCAGGACCAGCGTGCGCCCCATGAACGGGCCGCTGCCCTGAACCGACATCAGGCCGGTCCGGGACAACGCTCCCCCGGCCCGAAGCCCCGCTCGGACCGCAGGCTCGACGTTGGCCACGCCGAGCACCTCCAGAACCGCGCCGATGGTGGGCCGGTCGACCTGATGACCGGCCGGGCGCAATTGGTCCAGCGCCACCGCCAGCGAAGGGTCGATGTCGGCGGCCACCAGCACCGCCAGCAGATCGCTCTCGAAGTGGCTCAGCCCAGCTGCCCCGCCGAGCTCGTCCAGCGCCTGATCGAGCTGACCGAACAGCACCGGCGCACCGTTCCACGCCTCCACCACGGCGAGCTGGCTGCCCAGCAGCGCATCGACGTCACCGGCCGGCGCCTTGCCCTGCGCGATCGACTGCTCCCGCAGATGCACACGGCGTTGCACTGCGGCATCCAGCCCGCCCAGGAAGCGTTGCCAGCGTGGCGCGATTCCATCCCCCATGCGGGCGAGATTAGCCAGGCAGCATCACCAATCCCCTCCAACTCCTGAGTATCTGGCGAAAGGGAGGATCGTGCGGTGAATCCGGCGTGGCACCCACACCCCGGACCGCACAGTCGGGTAGGTCGGCTCAAGGACAGGGCAAAGCGTCGGTGCCCCGCTGTCTGGCGACAGCGAGGCACCGAAGAGACAGCGGTTCGGCTACTCCTTGCCCGGCGCCACTCGCATCGCCAGGTCGGTGATCATGCCGATGACGCGCTGAAAATCGCCCCTCAGCCCACCGATCTCGGCTTTCACCTCCACCATGTCAGCCTTGAGCCCACTCACATCGGTCTTGAGCTGGCTCACATCGGCCTTCAGCTCCTCCTGTCCGGCCTTCAGCCCGACAACATCGGCCTTCAGCTCCTCCTGTCCGGCCTTCAGCCCGACAACATCGGCCTTCAGCTCCTCCTGCCCGGCCTTCAGCCCGACAACATCGGCCTTCAGCTCCTCCTGCCCGGCCTTCAGCTCGGCAACGTCGGCCTTGACCTCGCGGACATCGGCTCGCAAGCGGTCCTGTCCGGCCCCCAGCTCGACCTGGCCGGCCTTCAGCTCGGCCACGTCGTCCCGGAGTCCGGCCTGCCCCGTACGCAGCTCGAACAAGACGTCCTGCTGCTTTTCGAGGATCTTGCTGTGAGATCGCACCACGGCGATCAGGCTACCCTCCGGCGCCGTGACGACGCCCTTCTCCAGGCCCAGCACGTTCTCTACGGTGGTCATCCGGTCCTTCAGCTTGGCCATCAAACTGCTCCCCGTGTTCGGCTTCCAGTACTGACCACCCGAGACACCTCGCTGTGCCGCCAGACGGCTTCTCGACCCCTTGCGGAGCGCGCCACTCCGTGATCAGGAATATGCCACATGAATCGGGATATTCCCAATTCCCCTCAGTCGCCTGTTGCACGTAGGAGCACTTGCGATGGCACCCGGCTGCCCAGCCCGAAGCGTCCTAAATCAGCGACACTCCTCACCGCGAAGTCGGGTACGTCGGCTCAAGGCCGGGCGCACAACGACGAGTAAGTCAGGGTGGACGGCGACGACAAGACTCTGGCTACGATCGCCGCCGGAGCCGGCGAATCGCGTTCTGCTCTGCTGGAGGACCGCACGTTTCAGGACTTCGTCGACGAGGCCCGTGAGGTGCTCGGCGAGGAGCACGGCGAGCTCACCGAGCTCTTCGCCCGGATGTGCGACCTGTTCACGCACCGGCTCAACCAGGTGCCGGAACGCCTGCATCTGCAGTTTCTCGATCTGCTCGGGGTTCGGCCGTTCGCCCCGGGAGTCGCCACCTGCGACCTGACGTTCCGGCTTGAGGACGAGCTGGAGCGGGAGCTGCGCATTCCGGCCGGCAGCCAGGTCGCCGCAGCATCCGGCGTCGTGTTCAGCACGCTCGAGGATCTGGTGCTGGCCCCGCCCACGCTCACCCGCGTCATCCCTACCGCAGACGCCCTGAACCTGGGCTTCGCCGAACCCCTGTCCGGGCACACCCTGCGGCTCAGGCTCGAGGAATCGGCTGAAACAGTGCGCTGGCAGGCCTGGACCGGCCACGACTGGATCCCGATCCCGGTGCACCGCGCGCACAACGGCGAGTTCGAGCTGCTGATGCCCCGATTCCTGGGCCGCCGCACGATCGCCGAGTGCGACGCCTACTGGATCCAGGCCGTTGGGGCAGGCGCCGGCAAGGTCACCGTGGCGGTCATCGGCGGTACGACCCCGGCCGAGCATTCCGAACTCGTGTCCGCCGAGGTCCTGGGGCACAGCAACGGGCAGCCGGGACAAACCTTCACCACCTCCCAGAGCCCCGTGGCCCCTCGCCAGCACGGAGAGCAGGTGGCGGTCACCGGGCCCGACGGAGAAGACCTGTGGACGGAGGTGGCGGACTTCAGTCGTAGCGGCCCCACCGATCGTCATTTCGTCTGGGACGCGGCGATCCAGTTCGGTCCGGCCGTCCGGCAGCCCGACGGCTGGGTCAAGCAGCAGGGCGCCGTGCCACCGGCCGACGCTCTGATCTGGGTCACGAAGTACCGGGTGGGCGGTGGCGTTGCGGGCAATGTCGCCGCGCACACCCTCACCACCCCGCTGACCGCGCTACCCCGAATCGCCGGTGTGACGAACCGGAAAGCTGCCACCGGGGGCAGTGATGCCGAAACGCTGGAGCAGTTCCGGATCCGGGGTCCGCTCACCCTGCGCACCGGGCAGCGCGCGGTCACCGCCGCGGACTACGAGCAGGTTGCCCTGGCGACCAGCCCGCGTGTCGCCCGCGCCCGCTGCCTTCCGGCCAGTCAGCCCGACCAACCGGCTCAGCTGATGATCGTTCCCCACCGGCCGCCGGCGGGCACCTTCCGGTCAATCGACGATTTCGCGCTGGAAGAGGGCCTGCTCACGCAGCTGACCGACGCGGTGGAGGCTCAGCGGGTGATCGGGACCAGCATCGAACTGACCACGCCGTACTACATCGGGGTCGCGCTGGAGTGCACGATCCAGGTGCACACCGACCAGGCCGTCCGCGACGTTCACACGAGGCTGCGAACCTGGCTGGACCCGATCGACGGGAGCTGGCCCTTCGACCAGCCCCTCACCACCAGGGCCGTGGCTGACCGGATCCGGGCGACCGGCGGGGTCACCTCAATCGAAGACGTCCGTCTGTACGCCTACGACTGTCGCCTCCAGACCCGGGTCGGGCCGGCCCGGGAAACCCTGGAACTCGATGCTGACAGCCTGTTTCTCCTGGCCGAGATGATCGTGGTGACGCTTTGAGCGCCCCCGCCCCGGACCGGCTGGCCCTGCGCGAGGACGTCACGGCCGGCCTGACCGCGATCGTCGAGACTCTGGTCAAGGCCGGCGAGAACCTCGAGCAGGCGGCCGATCTGCATGTTGCACCCGCCCCGATGGTGCAGGCTTTGGGCCGCTGGGTCGCTGCGCCAGACCGTCCTCTCGACCAGCGCGCCTGGATCCGCGCTTACGCCCGGGCCCTCAGCGCCCGCGGTACGCACACGAGCCTGCGTGAACTCCTGCAGGAACTGTCGGGCGGTTATCCAGTCGAAATAGCTGACGGTGGTGGCGTGTACCGCGAGGACGAGTGCCCTCGCCGCAACCCCCAGTGGGTCCAGGTGCGGATGCCGTTGCCGCAGGCGTCTGACCGTCAGGCCGTCCTGGACCTGATCCGCGCCGAGGTTCCGCTCGGCGTCGAGGTCGAGCTGATCGTGGTGCCGACCCCCGACGAGCCCGCCGAGTTGTTCACCGGCCCGCTCCCGCAGCCCGCCGAACCGGAAACCGCCGAGGACGTCGCAACTTACGTTGCGGTTCCGGGTGGCCCGTTCTGCGGTGACGGCGGATCAGAGGACGTTCTCCCGCCCCTTTTCGAGCCCGTCGCACCAACCACTGTCCCGGGTGAAGCAAAGCGTCTTCCCGGCGCCGGCGGTGTTGCGGTCGGTTCCGCGATCGTCTGCCCTACCTGCGCCGAGCCCAGCGCGACCGTCCTGGAGACGTGTCCGCGCTGCGGCTGCACCATGAAAACTCTTCGGACGCCGGATGCCCCCACGCTCGAGGAACCCCGGCGCTCGCCCCTGCCCGATCTGCTGATCGCGGCGGTGCTGGTGGCCCTGGCGGTGGCGGGCTATCTGATCTTCAGCTGAAGGTCAGGCGCAGGTGGTGAAGGTGAACGCGAACGAGGAACGCACCGGCCCGCTGCACACCTGGGTCTGCACCTCGCCCGAGCCGTACCGGTCCTGCGTGGTGTCGGTGGTGACCTCGACCTTGCCGGTCTCCAGCGACTCGTAGGTCTGCTGGATCAGGTCGCCTTCGGTGGTGGGGAAGCTGACCTCGAGGCTGGCCGGGCTGTGCGCATCGACCGCGTCCAGGAAGCAGTCGGCCGCCTGCTCGCTGATCCGCTCGCCCTGTTGCAGCACCGACTCACCGCAGTCCTGGGTGGCTGCCGGGGTCGCGCCGGAGGTTCTGACCTCGATCGCGTCCTCCTGACCGCAGCCCGCGAGCGCGACGACCAAACCGATGACAGCAACGATGCCCAGCCGCACGCGTCCTCCAGTTATTGCTTTTTCGGCCCCACGGGTCCCAGGCGGCCCCGGGTGAAACCGCCCCAAGCCTACCCGGCGAAGCAGCTCTGTGGCGCTCGGCCTCGAGCACGGGCTTTAAGGTCGTTCCGGGAGCGGTGAACTTTTCCGGGATCCGCCGCATCCAAAGCTTCGGGCCCGCCCGGTGACCAGGAAAGGGAAGATCCATGTTCAGCCCCCGCAGCATCCCGCCCGGCCGACGCCGGTTGCTGGGCGCGACGTCGGCCGGCGCGGCTGCGCTGCTGGCTCTGACCGCCTGTGGCCAGGGGGAGCCCTCGGTCCAGACCGTGGTGGACGCGACCGCCGGACCGGTGCTGACCGATCCGGCCGGCTCGGGCGGCAGCACCGGAGGCGCCGCGGGCTGCATGGTGGGCGGCACCGACATCCCGGCCGACGCCGCGGTGGCCGAGGCCGGGGATCTGGACGGCGACGGGCAGACCGATCAGATCTGGCTCGCGATCAAGGGTGACAAGCGCCTGCTCGGGGTGCGCACCGCCAGCGGCGCCAGTTTCTCCACCAGCTTCACCGCCGACCAGGTGGAGAAGGCCTCGGCGACGGCGGTGGCCAACCGCCTGGACGACGAGACCGCGATCATCCTGCTGGCCACCGGTTACAGCGCGGTCCTGTACGCCGTGGTCGACTGCGAGATCGTCCCCAGCCTCAACGTGCAGGGCAACCAGTACAAGTTCGACCTGGGCATCAACGGGATGGGCACCGGAGTCGCCTGCCTGAAGGACGGCGACGACCTCTACCTCGCGGGCTTCAACTCCACCCCGGACGACATCGACAACAGCGACCAGGTGATCCGCACCCGGATCGACCTGGGCGAGAACGGCACCAAGGCCACGAACGGCCAGATCACCGATCTCGGCAACCTCGACTACGACTCGCCCAAGTACAAGAACGCCTACGGGGTCAGCTGCGGCGACGCCGAGACCGTCCTCGAACCCGAGCGCTGACGAGTCCTACTTCCCCACCCGGGCCAGGTCGTCGAAGAAGTTCGGGTAGGTCTTGGACACGCACTGCGGGTCGAGGACGACCACGCCGGGCACCTTCAGGCCGAGCAGCGCCAGGCTCATCGCCATCCGGTGGTCGTCGTAGGTCTCGAAGGCGGTGGGGACCGGGCGGCCGGGGTTCACGGTGAAGCCGTCGTCGTGCTCGACCGCGTCGATGCCGGCCCGCCGTAGCTCGGTGACGACGGCGCCGATCCGGTCGGTCTCCTTGGCACGGATGAACCCGATGCCGCGCACCCGGGTCGGCCGGTCGGCGAAGACGGCCACCGCGGCCAGGGTCTGGGCCGTGTCGGAGATGTCGCGCATGTCGATGTCCACCCCGCGCAGCACCGACGGACCTTGCACGGTGGTGCTGGTGGCGGTCATGGTGACGGTGGCGCCCATCTGCTCGAGCACTCGCACGAACTCGAGGTCGCCCTGCAGAGCGCCGGTTCCGAGGCCCTCCACGGTGACCCGGCCACCGCTGATCGCGGCCGCGCCGAAGAGGTAGGACGCGGCGCTGGCGTCGGGTTCGATCGTGAAGTTCGCGGCCTGGTACGCCTGAGGACTGACCCGGAAGCTGCCGTCGTCCTCGCGGGTCGCCTGCACGCCGAAGGCCTCCATGACCGCCATCGTCATGGTCACGTACGGAACCGAGACCAGGGGCGATGACAGCGTCAGATGCAGTCCCTTCTCCATCAGGGGCGCCGCCATCAGCAGCCCGGACAGGAACTGGCTGCTGAGATGGCCGGGCACGCAGACCTCACCGCCGACCGCGCCACCGGCGGCCTGCACCGGGAGCCGGTCGGCCGCTGGTCCTGATCCCTCGAGCCGGCCGCCGAGCCCGCGCAGCGCATCCAGGAGCGGACCGAAGGGACGGGCCCGGAGCTGCTCAGTACCGTCGACCGTGGTTCGGCCGGCTCGAACCGCCGCCACGGGCAGGACGAAACGCGACGTCGTTCCCGACGACCGCGCCTGCAGAGTCACGGCCGAGTGGTCGGTCCGCGGGTCCCGGCCCTGCACCACCGCCCGGCACCGGTCGCGATCCAGATCCAGTCCGGCACCCAGACCCTGCACGCTGTGCAGCATCGCCTCGGTGTCGTCGGCCAGCAGCACCCCGGAGACCGTGCTGCTCCCCTGGGCCAGCGCCGCGCACAACAACGCCCGATTGGTGATGCTTTTGGAGCCTGGTGGGTTCAGCGTGACGTCCGGTGGGCTCGTCAGGGGCGTGATCGTCACAGACTTGGGCCAGGATTCGCGGGGCAGCGTCACGCTGGCATGATCGAGCATCCGGCCGGGCGCACTCCAGCGGTTTTCCCGGCGCGTCGGATCAGACGTTGCTCAGCCAGGACCAGTCGTCCAGCGCGGCCGAGTAGGCGACCTCGCCCCAGACCGCCCGCGGGTCGGCGTGGTCCTCGGAGGCCATCGAGACGGTGCGGACCAGGCCGTCCTTGGTCTCGGTGATGCCCACGTTGGACTTGGGACACATCCGGCCGGGCAGTTCTTCCAGCTCCTCGCAGACCCGCACCGTGCCGTGCGGGCCGGAGAACTCGGCACTGCGCGCGACCGAGCTCAGCCGGCCCGCCCCGTCGTAGACGTTGGCGACCGACCAGAAGCGCTTGAGCTGGTAGTCCTTGGGCAGCTCGACCGGCAGCGCCAGGCGCACGCCGGGGCTGGTCTGCGCGTAGGCCGCTTCCACCATCTGCCGCTGCACCTGGCTGTTTTCCTGCAGGGCTCCACACCCTACGGTGCTCGCCCCCACGGCGACCGCTACCGCGAGTGCTCTGAGCACACGACCACGCACTTAGGGTTCCCCTCCCGCATACTGCACCGTCGCCACCTTGGGCGTCGGTTTCACGGGGCGAACATTCCCACATCGGCGGGATTTTCGCCTATAGGGGTTTCCCCTGGTCGCGAAAGACCACGGCAGTAATGCGGTTACGTGGCGAACGCCTCTGGTCACCTGGTGCAGCATTTGTGCTCAGGGTCGGCCGGACCGCCCGGGCCCCGAGCGGCGGATGCGCGTGATGGGACCCACGAATTTGCCTATTACTACTGATCATCCAGGGGACGAACGGTCATCAGGGGCCTCGGTACCCAAGTGCCGCTACCGCGGCGGCCAGCCACAACGTCCCCGATTTGTGACTGGCCAACCACGCCGCGCAAGCCGCGATCAGCTACCGAAGCGCCGCCGCGAAGACCGCTCCGGCTGCGGCTGAGGCTCCGAAGTGGCCGCCTGCCGATCCGCAGCGGTGAAACCGGCTGCCTCGCCCCGGCGAGCAGCCCCCACGTAGGAACTGGCCGACTTCATCGCCGACCTCACCCCGGCGCCGCTGGCCGCGTAAGTGATCGACGCCTCCGCCTTGAAGCCCAGCCGACCGCCGGCGTCGATGGCGTCCTGGTTGGCCCCCAGGAACACGAAGTTCCAGCCGTATTCATCGCTCTGCCGGGTGATCGAGGCAAGGACCTGTTCGTGAGTCCACTCCTGCGACGAGTTCTCGTGACCGTCGGTCTGCACCACCAGCACCACGTTTCCCGGGCGCTGATCCTCCGGCAGCGCGGCGAGCTCTTCGCCGAATTCGGTGATGGTCCGGCCCAGCGCGTCCAGCAGCGCCGTGCCTCCCCGAGGTCGCAGCTCGTACGCGGGAGCCTGGTCGATCGGGGTGGACGGGTAGACCGTGGTGTACTCCGTGTCGAAATCGGCCAGCCGGATGGTGCACCGGCCCGGGAGCCCGGCCTGCTCGGCGATGAAGGCCGCCAGGGCCTGCTCGGCGTCCCGGGCAATGCCGGCCATCGAGCCGGAACGGTCCATGACCACGGCGATTGCGGTGAAGTTCGGGTCGGTCATCGTTTTCGTGTCCCCTTCGATCCGGACGGTGCCGGCACCCCGGATGGTGCGTGAACCGTCCCCAAGCAGACAAACGATGCCCGCGCCGCACTCGTTGCACAGCAATGCCCGCCCAGCCGAACTCGCTGGGCGGGCATCACCGGGTTTCAGCGCCGGGTCAGCGGAACCTTCGACCAGTCAGCCAGAGACATGTCCGAAGCCAGGTAGAAGCTCGGGTACGCAGGCTGGTTGTAGGTGGTCTGCTGCCGGGCGATCTCGGCCCGGTACTGCGGGTCGTGCATCAGCGTGTACAGCTTGTGCTGGGTGACTTCGGTGCTCAGGTAGATCCGGATCGCCGAGCTGTCCGCGGTGCGCACCAGCAGTTCCTCGCGCCAGTCACCGAACACGTCGGCGATCAGGCCGGCGTTGCCCTTGGTGTGGTTGTTGGCCAGCGTGCCGGTGGCCGTCAGCAGGGTGCCCCGCTTCCAGTCGTCGATCGTCGGCGTGACCTCGAGCGAGCCGTTCAGGAGCTGGGTGGTCAGGTCGCCGGCCCAGCGGATGCTCTGGTTGGTGCCAGGGATGGTGTCGGTGACCACCTTGCCCTTGGCGGTGTGCAGGCCCAGGGCCTCGGAGCCGCCGGGCATGCTCGCCCAGGACTCGATGCCCGGCTCTTCCGGCAGCACGTCGCCGATCATGCCGCGCCCGGTGTCGCGCCCGGAGTAGGTACCGAAGAGCACCTCGCCGGTCTTTCCGTCGCGCATCGCCATGCCGTAGGGGGCGTACGTGCCGCCCTCGTGCACGGTGAAGATCTCCAGGCCGGGGCGGTCGGGATCGATGTCGGCCACGTGCATGGCGTCGCCGTGTCCGAGCCGCGCCTGTACCCCGGGCGTTGCGCTCCCCTCCGGCATTTCAGCAAAGGACGAGTACAGCAGGCTTCCATCGTGGTCGATCGTTGCGCTTCCGTAGACGATCTCGTGCTTACCGTCGCCGTCCACGTCCGCCGCGCTGAGCGAGTGGAAGCCCTGCGTGGTGATCTTCCCGAACTCCTTGCTGGTGCCGTCCACCCCGTGCGGGCCGTCGTTGAACGGGTTCTTCATCGGGGTCCAGCCGCTGTCCACGTACCACTGCTCGGTCAGCTTCTTGCCGTTCCAGCCGTAGGCCACCAGCGTCGTGCGGGTGTAGTACCCCCGGGCGAACACCGCAGACGGACGTTTGCCGTCCAGGTAGGCCACGCCGCTGAGGAAGCGGTCCACCCGGTTGCCCGGCTCGATCCGCGCCATCGCGTAGTCGCCCCACAGCAGGCCGTCGTCGGTACGGCCGGGCTTGTAGTCGGCGGTCTGCAGTTCCTTGCCCGTGGCGCCGTCGAACACCGTCAGGTACTCCGGGCCGTCCACGATGAAGCCCTCGAAGTCACGCAGCACGTTGCGGGTGCTGCGGGCCGGGGCGTAGACGTCCATGAAGTAGTCGGTCAGTTTCTCGGCGTCGGCCTTGCTGAGCGGGTACTGGTACTGCGGCTCGATCCCGAAGGCCTCCTCCAGGGTCTTGGGCCAGTTCCCGGCCTTGACCTCGGAGTGCTTCTGCCAGTTCTGGAACATGTCCACGACGTGCGCGTAGTACCCCGACTTGCTGAGCCGATAGTCGTCGGAGTGCTTGACCCCGGCCTGGGTGTCGCGCTTGGGCAGCGTGATGAACTTCTCCGAGGTCACCTTGCCGGCCTTGTTGTACCGGGTGATCTTGGTGCCGGGAGCGGTCTTGAACATCATCTCCGAGCGGCCGTCACCGTCGAAGTCGTAGACCAGGAACTGCGTGTAGTGCGCCCCGGCGCGGACATTCACCCCTAGGTCGATGCGGTGCAGCAGGGTGCCGTCGATCCGGTACGTGTCGATGTACGTGTTGCCCGTGTAGCCGATCTGCGAGACGTCCTTGGCGTTGCTGGGGTCCCACTTGACCACGTACTCGTACTGGCCGTCGCCGTCCACGTCGCCCACGCTCATGTCGTTGGCTGAATACGTGTACGCCTCCCCGGCCGGCGTCGTACCCCCGGCCGGCTTCTTCAGGGGCAGGTCGTAGCTCTCCCCCGACCAGGGTTTCACGCTGGTGCTCTTGCCGTACTCCGAGCCCTTACGCACCGGCACCACGCGGTACGTGGCCTTGGGATCGCCGGTCTTGTCCAGGTAGTTCGTGCTGTCCTTGACCGTGGCGATCTTCTTGCCGCCTCGGTAGACGTTGAAGTCCGTGCCGGTCAGGCCGGTCTTGGAGTGCCCGGTGGCTTCCTCGCCGAGCAGGCGCCAACTCAGGAACACGCCTTCGTCGGTGCTGGCCGCGACCAGGCCACGGTCCAGGTCTTCCAGCTGGACCTTGCTGCCTTTGCTTTCGCCGGGGGCTGCCGAGGCGGGGGTCCCCGCCAGGATCAGGCCTACCCCGGTCGCGGCGGCTACGGTCACCTTGAGCAGGGTGCTGGCTGCCAATTTGGGACGTGGGTGCGCGCCACGGTCTGCACGTTGCGTTCCGGGGTGATCAGCCCGGGCAACGCTGTTGGCGCTGGCGCGGTGATCAGCCCTGGTGGGGTAACCGGCTTCGACGGCATCGGCCCGGCTGCCCCCGGCCGCGGGGTTGCTCTCGTCGGGGCGGGCGGCGCTCAGGCGCCAGCGCGACGCTGGGCGGCGGTCGCGGCTCGGGTGGGGACTCGTCACTGGGTCTCCTCTTACCTCTTGCTCTGGTCACGTCGAGCTCGGGCCGCTTCTGGCGCAGGCTCGCTGGACTCGGCTCCGATACGTCGAGACAGGTCGGTAAATCGATTCAGTAGCCGGTGCGTCACAGCTTTGCCCGGACTTTTCCACCCTGTCAACGGCCTTGCGGAAAGCGGTTACCCAGTTTTCCCGATCCAGAGTGAACCGTTTCAACGAGCCGGCCGACCGGCGCCGGGCTCCGGCCCGCCCCACCCGGCACGCCCGGGTTCCGCATCGCCCGAACGGGCACAGCCGCTCGGCGCCCCTCGGCTTCGCCCGGTCGCTGTTCGATACCCCGGTGACCGTCTTCCCCAACGAGAGGCTCGTCATGCGTGTCTTCCGCGCCATCGCCACCGCTGCCCTGGCCGCCGGACTGACCACCGGATCACTGGTCGCAACGACCGAATCGGCCCAGGCCGCCCCTTCACCCCGGACCGCCTGTTCCGGTCTGGCCGACTGCCGGATCGTCAAGCAGATCGACGTGGACGGAGACGGCGCCAAGGACGAGGTCGGCGTGCGCCAGAGCTCACGGACCTCGCTGCAGTTCCGGGTACTCACCGCTCGAAAGCGATTACTGGTCAAGCGGATGCGCATCGAGCGCGGCGTCGGCCAGGGCGCCTACTTCGGTGCGGCCCGCATTGACGGTGTGCGCGGCGCCGAACTGGTCTACGCCTACGCCGTGGGTGCCAACACGGTCTGGTACAAGACACTGACCTATCGCCAGGGCCGACTGGTCCTGGTGAAGTCACCGTTGTCCGAGGTGTACTTCCCCGGCCAGTGGCCGCTGGGCAGCTCCTACGGACTCTTCTCCGGCGTGACCCGAAAGGTCAAGAACGGCAACGTCTCCGTGACCTTCCACGACGGAGTCCGCGACCATGCCGGCGACCGCGGCTGGGACATCGTCAGCACGACCTACGTCTGGCGGAAGAAGACCGGCGGGTGGGAACAGCAGTCCGTGCGCAGTCTGCACACCAGGTCGGAGAAGAAGGTGTCGGCGCACTACCAGGGCTGGCACGTCCCCGGCCTGCCGAAGGGCTGAGAAACCTTAATCCCAGCTGAATTACCAGTTCAGGGGCACCCTTTGGCGCATAAAGTGCGAACCTGTGAATCCGTCGATACGGTTTTGGCATCCCACCGGGACAAACGCATCAGCCCAATGGAAAGGTCCCCCCGTGTCGTTCATCTGGGCCATCATCGCCGGTCTCATCATCGGCTGCCTCGCCCGGCTCGTCCTGCCCGGCAAGCAGCACATCCCGCTCTGGCTGACCATCGCGCTCGGCGTGCTCGGCGCGGTCATCGGCAACGCGCTGGCCGGTGCCTTCGGTGTCGAGGACACCCGGGGCATCGACTGGATCCGGCACATCCTGCAGATCGGGGCGGCCGCCGTCCTGATCGCGGTGATCGAGCCGATGTGGTCACGCCGGTCCGTGAACCGCTGACCCAGGCACCAGTTCGGCCGGGTCGTCTCTACGGAGGCGACCCGGCCGTCCTTTGCTCACTCGGGTTCTGACTGCCGGTATCCCCCGGCCCGCAGGCCGTCGAGCACCAGGCCCAGCCGACGTCGAAAATCCTCGCGGGTCTGCTGATCGCACGCCCGCACGATTACCCCGCGCTCCAGGATCAGCTGGTTCAGGTCCACCGGCGTCAGATCCGGCCGCACCCGGCCCGCCGCCTGCGCCTCGGCCAGCACCTGAGCCGCGAAATTCTGCGCATGGCAACACAGGTCGCTCAGCGGCTCGGACTCCGGCATGGCCCGCATCAGCACGTCGTTGGCGGCCGGCTCGTCGAACTGCAGCAGCCAGATCCCCAGCAGGTACTGCTCGAACCGCTCCAGCGGATCGTCCAGTTCGGCCACCGCGGCAACGATGCCCTGGATCCGCTCGGCTACCAGATCCTCCACCACCGCGTCGATCAGGCCGCGCCGACTCCCGAAACGGTGGTAGATCGTCCCTTTGCTGACCCCCGCCGCCCGCGCCACCTCGTCCAGAGGCGTGCTCAGGCCGCCGGTCCGGAAGACTTCCAGAGCGGCCAGACGGATGCCCTCGGCGTTACGACGGGCATCCGCGCGCCGAGGGCGATCCGGAGTGCTCACGCGGACGTTGCCGCCCGGTCCTGCCAGGACAGGTCCAGGGCCCGCTGGAACAGCTCGAGCGGCTGAGCGCCGGAAACCGCGCGCTTGTTGTCGAACACGAAGAACGGCACGCCGGTGATGCCCAGCGCCTGCGCCTGCTGCACGTCGGCCTGAAACTCCAGCTCGTACGCGTTCTCGGCCAGCGCCTTGGCGGCCTCGGCGCGGTCCAGGCCGATCTCGGCGGCCAGATCGGCCAGCACCTCGAAGTCGGAAACGTCCAGCCCGTCGGTGAACTCGGCCTTGAACAGCCGGATCACCATCTCGTGCTCGCGGCCCTGGGCCTTGGCGAAGTGGATCAGCCGGTGCGCGTCCTTGGTGTTGGCCACCAGCGCGTCGTCGAACCGGTAGTCCAGCCCGAGCTCGGCGCCCCGGGTCCGGAACATCTCGTGCGAGGCCTTCATCTGCTCGGCCGGGAAACCGCGCACGCCGACCAGGTAGTCGATGGTCTTCATCGGCTTCACGGCATCCGGGTGCAGCTGGAAGCTGTGGTAGCGGACCTGAATCGAGGACGCGTGCGGGGACGCGTCGATCGCCTGCTGCAGGGTGGCGTCACCCAGGTAGCAGAACGGGCAGACGATGTCGCTCCAGACATCGATCGTGATCGGGTCGGCCGCCGGGCCGAAGGCGCTGCTCATCAGGCGCACACCCCGTCCGGGCCGCACACGTCGGCGCTCTGCCCGGGGTTCAGCACGGTCAGGGTGGTCAGGACCGGCACGACCGGTTCCGAGGGCGCCGCCGCATCGGGCAGCACAGAACTTGACTCCATGGTCAAGAAGTCTGGGCCATCTTGACGGTGGGGTCAAGAAGCCCTTCGAGTTCCCAGGGCAGGCTCTCCCCCACGTGCGCAGCCACCCGTTCGGCCAGCGCCGCCAGCAAGTGGGCCACCTCCAGGCCCTCGGGGGTGAGCGAGTACACCACGTGCGGCGGCATGCTCGGGCGCTGCTCACGGATCACGAACCCGTCCTCGACCAGCGCCTTGAGGTTCTGGGCAAGCATCTTCTCGCTCACCCCGTCGATCCCGCGCAGCAACTCGTTCCAGCGCCGCGGCCCGCCCCGCAGAGCCAGCATCGCCAGCGTCCCCCATTTATTCGTGACGTGGGTGAGCACCGCCCGCGCGTCGCAGTCGGCCGGGATCGGGGTCAGAGGCGGCAGTTCGCTCATCCCGGCAGAGTACTTACCAAATAGTGGGTACCGGAAATTTGGAACGGATGAATCCAGCCTGCGTTGAGAACCTGCGGAAGAGCTGTTCACCCCGAAAGGAACGTCCATATGTCCCGCGTCATCGCCATCCTCGGAGCCGGCACCGGCCTCGGCGCCGCGCTCGCCCGCCGGTTCGGCCAGGAGGGATTCCGCACCGCCCTGGTCGGCCGTCGGCTGGACCGGCTCGAAGCCCTGGCCACCGAACTCAAGGCCGAGGGAGTAGAAGCTGCGACCTTCGGCGCGGACCTGTCCGAACCGGCCAACGTCCCGGGTCTACTGGCCGAGATCCGCGAGCGCTTCGGCCGGATCGACGTCGTCCACTACGGTCCGGCCAGCAACAACACCGCCTTCACGCCCGCGGTCGAGCTCACCCCCGAAGCCCTGGACAAGCTCCTCCCGTTGTTCCTGCTCACCCCGATCGAGGTCGTGCGCGGCGTGCTGCCGCAGATGCGTGAGCGCGGCGAGGGCGCAATCCTGCTCAGCCAAGGCCTCACCGCCGCTGTTGCCCTGCCCGGCATGAGCGGCGTCGGCCCGGCCATGGCCGCCGCCCGCAACTTCATGCACACGCTCAACCTCGAGCTGCAGGGCACCGGCGTTCACGCGGGCATGCTGACCATCGGCGCCCTGATCCAACGCAGCGAGACCGCCGAGGCGGGCCCGCTGGAGACTGGCGACGGCGAACCGTCCTTCCCGGTGGCCGATCCCGATGAACTCGCCGGCCTCTACTGGGACATGTACGTGCGCAAGGACACGGCCGAACTGTTCTACCCCGCAGCGGCCGGGTGAACGCCGGGGCGGCTCGCCGAGATCGGTCTCGGTGAGCCGCCCCGTTCTGCGGCAGAAGGTGTATCCGGGCCTGAACGACCGGAGCAAAGGTGAAGACCCCAAGCTCTGCGCTCAGGCGGCCGCCGGGCGCGCGAGTTGCTGCACAACTCGCAGAAGTTCCTCCAGCGGAACGGAAAGGTTGTTGGGCTGACCGGCGCTTCGGCTGAGCCCGTCCTCGATCCAGCGGCGCATCAGGGCTGACGGCTTTACCCCCTGCCGCTTCGCCTCGGCCTCGATGGCCTGAGTCATTGCCAGCGACAGCCGTACCGTCTTGTTGACTTCCAGGTTCTCCTCGGTCATCAACGGGGTCAGGTCGGTGTTCAGCAGTTCCTGCACCTTGTCCTGGTCCATCTCAGTCATCCTCCACGTACCGTTTGAAGCGGTTTTCCTCGACCGGCATCATCTTTCGGGCCGCCAGCACGGTCCAGGCGATCGGCCAGACCGACTCCACCTCCTCCAGCAGGACATACAGCATGCTGCCCGAATGAGACCGGGCCAGCACCGCGGTCACGTCCTCCCCCAGAGCCAGCGACAGTCGCCTGCTCCACGCCAGCGCTGAGACGACCTCCGACTCCTTCACCCCCTCGCTGCGAAAGTTGCTGCGAGCGTTGTCGGTGATGATGTAGGACGGCTGATCCTCGTTCATCGCACACCTATGTTGCAATGCACTTGCAATGCGGTCAAGGACGAACGTAGTCGCAGTCAGGCATCCACCCCGGCCCACAGCGAAGCGAGGGCAGTACGGGGGCGATTCCGTAGGGTTTGAGATTGGCCATACCCCAGTGGACCTGCCCCCAGTGCCGACGCATCCCCACCGGCTGCGCTGACGATATTCGTGAAGGCACGGGCGCCTCCTCCGATGCCCCCAGCACCCGCCGGGCGCAACGGCGCGCGAACGAACACGCGTCCAAAAACTTGATTGACTCCAAACAAGGGTCTAGGTTCGTCCGCATGACGTCCGAGCACGAGGCCATCCTGCGGGCGGCCTCGTTACGCGTGACGCGGCCCCGGCTGGCCGTTCTGGCCGCCCTGCACGACCACCCGCACGTGGACACCGACACGGTGATCCATCTGGTCCGGACCGAGCACCCGGCGGTCTCGCACCAGGCGGTGTACGACGTGCTGCGGGCCCTGACCGATGCCGGCATCGTCCGGCGCATCCAGCCGATGGGCGCCACCGCGCGGTACGAGACGCGGGTGGGTGACAACCACCATCACATCGTCTGCCGCGGTTGTGGCGCGATCGCCGACGTGGCGTGCGCCGTCGGCCACGCCCCCTGTCTTTCCGCCTCCGAGGACCACGGCTTCGTGGTCGACGAGGCGGAGGTCGTGTACTGGGGTACCTGCCCCGAGTGCGCGGCCGAACGCAACTCTCACTGAATTCGCCAGTCCGGAAGGATGCTCATGAGCAGCGACGCCCAGGACCCGAAGGCCTCCGGCTGCCCGGTCGCACACGACTCGGCCACCGCCTCGGGTAGCGAGAGCGAGAACCCGGCGATCGACGCGCCCAAGGCCACGACCCCCAACCCGCGCAGCAACCGGGACTGGTGGCCGAACCAGCTCGACCTGTCGGTGCTGCACGCGCACTCCTCCAAGGGCAACCCGCTGGGCGAGGACTTCGACTACGCGAGCGAGTTCGCCAAGCTCGACGTCGAGGCGCTGAAGGCCGACATCACCCAGGTCCTGACCACCTCGCAGGACTGGTGGCCGGCCGACTTCGGGCACTACGGCGGCCTGATGATCCGGCTCAGCTGGCACGCCGCCGGTACCTACCGGATCGAGGACGGCCGGGGTGGCGCCGGTGACGGCGGCCAGCGTTTCGCCCCGCTGAACAGCTGGCCGGACAACGCCAACCTGGACAAGGCCCGCCGCCTGCTGTGGCCGGTGAAGCAGAAGTACGGCCAGAAGGTCTCCTGGGCCGACCTGCTCGTGCTCGCGGGCAACGTGGCCCTGGAGTCGATGGGCTTCAAGACGTTCGGGTTCGGTTTCGGCCGCCCGGACGTGTGGGAGCCCGAGGAGATCTTCTGGGGCCCGGAGGACACCTGGCTGGCCGACAGCCGGTACGTCGCCGACGACAAGATGCTCGAGGGTGTCGGGGCCACCGAGATGGGCCTGATCTACGTCAACCCCGAGGGCCCCAAGGGCAGCGCCGACTTCCTGAAGGCGGCCGCGTTCATCCGCGAGACCTTCGCCCGGATGGCGATGAACGACGAGGAGAC
This sequence comes from Kineosporia babensis, assembly GCF_021129305.1. Lineage (GTDB taxonomy): Bacteria > Actinomycetota > Actinomycetes > Actinomycetales > Kineosporiaceae > Kineosporia > Kineosporia babensis. The sequence continues at coordinate 40,610 of NZ_JAJOMB010000003.1, forward strand.
CGTCGCGCTGATCGCCGGTGGTCACACCTTCGGCAAGGCGCACGGCGCGCACACCGCCGACGTCGGCCCCGAGCCCGAGGGTGAGTCGATCGAGGCGCAGGGTCTGGGCTGGCTCAACCCGCACGGCACCGGCAAGGGCGCGGACACGATCACCTCCGGCATCGAGGTGACCTGGACCGACCGGCCCACCGAGTGGAGCAACCGGTTCTTCGAGATCCTGTTCGGCTACGAGTGGGAACTGACCACCGGCCCGGGCGGCGGCAAGCACTACGTGGCCAAGACCGAGGACGAGATTATCCCGGACGCCTACGACGCGTCCAAGAAGTACCGCCCGACCATGCTCACCACCGACCTGTCGCTGCGGTTCGACCCGATCTACGGCCCGATCTCCAAGCGCTTCCTGGGCCACCCGGACGAGTTCGCGCTGGCCTTCGCCAAGGCCTGGTACAAGCTGCTGCACCGTGACATGGGCCCGGTCAGCCGCTTCCTCGGCCCGTGGGTGGCCGAGCCGCAGCTGTGGCAGGACCCGGTTCCGGCTGCTGCGGGCACCCAGGTCGGCGACGCGGACGTGAGCACGCTGAAGGCCAAGGTGCTGGAGTCCGGCCTGTCCGTGGCCGAGCTGGTGCAGACCGCCTGGGCCAGCGCCGCGACGTTCCGTTCCACCGACAAGCGCGGTGGCGCCAACGGTGCCCGGATCGCCCTGGAGCCGCAGAAGAGCTGGGAGGTCAACCAGCCCGAGCAGCTCTCGAAGGTGCTCTCCTCGCTGGAGAACATCCGGGGCGAGTTCAACAGCGCCGGTGGCGCGCAGATCTCCCTGGCCGACCTGATCGTGCTGGCCGGTTCGGCCGCGGTCGAGAAGGCCGCCAAGGACGCCGGGGTCGAGGTCAGCGTGCCGTTCAGCGCGGGCCGGACCGACGCCACGCAGGAAGAGACCGATGTGGAGTCGTTCGCGGTGCTGGAGCCCCGCGCCGACGGCTTCCGCCAGTTCCTGCGCCCCGGCGAGAAGACCCAGCCCGAGGTCCTTCTCGTCGACCGTGCCTACATGCTGGACCTGACCGCGCCGGAAACCACCGCGCTGATCGGTGGCCTGCGGGTGCTCGGCAACAACGTCGGCGGCAACCAGGCCGGTGTGCTCACGGACAAGCCGGGTCAGCTGACCAACGACTTCTTCGTCAACCTGCTCTCCCCCGGCACGCAGTGGAAAGCCGCCGCCGAGGGTGAGCACCTGTACGAGATCCGCGACCTGGCAACGGGTTCGGCCAAGTACACGGCCACTGCGGTCGACCTGATCTTCGGCTCCAACTCCCAACTGCGCGCCCTGTCCGAGGTCTACGCCAGCGAGGACGCCAAGGCCAAGTTCGTCCACGACTTCGTGGCGGCCTGGGTGAAGGTCATGAACGCCGACCGGTTCGACCTGAAGTAGAAGCAGAACCACCGACGGACGAGAGCGGCCGGCTCAACCGGTCGCCCTCGTCCGTTGCTGTTTGGCTGTTGGGTTCTTTGGTTCTGGCCTGCGGCGCTTCCAACTGGAGACGTTGTGGCCGGGTCGGGTACGAAGCGTCCTTGGGTGGCTGGTTTGATGGGTATTGTCGGTCGTTGGTCAAAGAGAGGTCACCGATGAGTTCATCTGCCGGTTCCGCCCCGCTGCTGCGCTTCGAGCCTTCCGGCTACACGCCGGCGCAGGTGCGCTCGTACTACGGCGACTCCGGCTCCGGCCAGATTGCCGCAGCGTCGCCCTATCTGGCCGACGTGCGGTCGGTACTCGACGATGCGCAGGTCTGGCTGGGCGAGTATCAGGTGCCGGAGCGGGCGGCGATCGTGCTGGATGTGGACGATACCGCGCTGAGTACTTATACCTACGGCGCGGCAACGGATTTCGCCGGCTGGCACGACGTCCATCCGTTTGCCAAGTACGTCATGAGCTGCCAGATGCAGGCGGTGGCTGGTGTGCCGGAGTTCGCCCACTGGGCCGCCGAGCGCGGTTTCGCCCTGTTCTACCTGACTTCTCGGCCCGATCAGATTCATCAGATCACGTTGCAGAATCTGCTCGAACAGGGCTATGCGGAACCGGCGCAGCTGTTCTGCAAGCCCGGCACGCAACCGTTCCCGGAGTATCTTCCGGCCCTCGTGGAGGGTACTTCTTCGCACAGCACAGTGGCTTTCAAGACGGCGACGCGGGCCCACCTGCAGGCGCAGGGGTATGACGTGATCGCGAACATCGGGGATCAGCAGTCAGACCTTGAGGGCGCCTACGCCCGGCGGACGTTCAAGCTACCCAACCGGATGTACCTGCTCCCCTAAGCGGGCGCGTCCTTCGCCGCTGTAACAGCCTTGGGCGTGCCACGATCGGCCCCGCCCAGCAGAGCCTCGACACCCGCCACGTAGCCCAGCCGCGAGGTGTCGGAGACCAGCAGGTTCTGGATCAGGAAGCCCTGGGCCAGGCCGAGCATGGCAGCACCGACCTGTTCCGGATCAGCATCGGCCGGCAGGTTGCCCGCGGCCTGCCAGCGGCGGGCAACCTCGGCGTGATGCCCCCGCAGGCGCCGGTACGCGTCATCGACCCGCTGGCCGAGTTCCGAGTTCCGCCCGGCCTCGGCCCAGACCTGCAGGACGATCCGGGTCAGGTCGATGCCGAGCTCGTTGTTGCGCAGAACGCCGTCGAGCACGCCTTCGAGGATGGTGCGCAGCGCCTCGACCGGCGCCGGCGTAGCCTCTCTCTCCAGCAGCCGGGCGAACGCCCCGTCGGCATTCTGCAGCACGTTCTCGGCCACTGCCCCGATCAGCTCATCCTTACTGCGGAAGTAGCGATAGACCGCACCGGCCGACATGCCCGAGGCCGAGATGATGTCCGCCATTGACGTGGCGTGGAAGCCGTTACGCGCGAAGAGCTCTCCGGCGGCCGCGAGGATCTCCTGGCGGCGGGCGGCTCGGTACTCCTCGGTGACGCGCGGCATGCGGCCAGCCTAAAAGCGAACGTTCGTTCTTGACAAATACGCGGGGCGGGATCACGCTACCCAAGGCATAAAACGAACGTCCGTTCTCTTTAGGAGCAGTCATGACCCCGGAGCACACCCCGGCACCGGTCCCTGACCCCAGGTCCCAGCTCAGCACCGCCCCGCAGCCGACCTCAGCCCACGCGCCCACCAGCCCGGGCGTATCGCCGTGGAACCAGGTCGCCGCCGTCGTGACCCTGCTCACCGTGATCATCAGCGTCCTGCTCACCGCCTTCGCCTGGCCCGCCGCCCGCTCCTCGATCCACGACGTCCCGATCGCCGTGGCCGGCCCCGCCCAGGCCGTCGACCAGGTGACCAACGCCCTGGAACAGCGCGCCCCCGATGCCTTCGACATCACCCCCGTGGCCAACACCTCAGCCGCCGAAGCCGCCATCCGCGACCGCGAGGTCTACGGCGCGATCGACGTCAGCACCGGCACCCCCACCGTCCTGACCGCCACCGCGGCCAGCCCGGCCGTAGCCCAGACCCTGCAAGCCCTCGGCACCGCTCTCAGCGCCGGCGACACCCCGGCCGCCACCGTCCGCGACCTCGCTCCGCTACCCGCCGACGACCCCCGCGGCGCAGGCCTTGCCGCCGGATCGCTGCCCCTGGTGATCGGCGGGATCCTGGCCGCGCTCTTCCTGACCAACCGGGTGAAGGGTGCCACCCAGCGTCTGGCCGGAGCCCTGGCGTTCTCGGTCACCGGCGGCCTGGCCATGGCCGCGATCCTGCAGTTCTGGCTCGGCTCCCTGGAAGGCAACTACCTCGCCAACGCGGGCGCCATCGCGCTCGCCGTCGCCGCCACGTCCACCATCATCCTCGGGCTGGAAGCCCTGCTCGGCATGCCCGGTTTCGGGCTCGGCGCCGCGACCATGATGCTCCTGGGCAACCCGCTGTCGGGCACGACCAGCGCACCCGAGATGCTGCCCGGCTTCTCCGGCGCCATCGGCCAGTTCCTGCCGCCGGGCGCATCCGGCTACCTGCTGCGCTCCACCGCGTTCTTCGACGGCAACGGCTGGCTTCAGCCCGTGCTCGTGCTCGGCTGCTGGTTCCTGGCCGGGGCGACGCTGGTGTTCCTGGCCGGCCGGCGACGGGTGCCGGCCGGAGCCCGCTAGCCGTCACGTTGGAGGGCGAGCTGAGCACGCAGTCGCGGGCCGAGGAACTCGAGTATCTGCTGCCCGTCCTCACCCGGCTCGGGCAACCCCTCCACGAAACCGGAGGCGATGGGTTCGGCCAGGGAGCCGGTGCACGCCTGTTCCAGGACGTCGATGACTGCGCGGGCCTCGTCGGTGCGGCCGGCCTCGACCTCTTCGGTGAGCCAGGCCAGGACATCGCCGAAGAAGGTGTGGATCAGGACGTCCTGGTGGTCGCCGTAAGTGTTTTCCTGGGCCCAGCGCTGCAGCGCGGGCACCGCGGCGAGCAGTTGGTGCACCAGGTCCATGTAGCCCGGGGCGGCCCGCCAGTCCCGGGCGGTCTGCACCGGCGGCCGGAGTTTCGGGCCCAGGTACTGCGCTGGGTCGGGGTGGGCGGACGAGCCGGGGAACTGGGACAGGAAGGCGAAGTCGATGACCGAGTCAACTTCCGGGTCGCGGCCGAACTCGTGCTCCAGGACGGCGGCCAGATCCGTGAGTTGCGCCCGCCAGGAGGCCGGATCGGCGGCGAAACCGCGCAGGACGTCGCCGCTGTAGCGGGCCAGGAAGATCTCGGGGGTTGCTTCGTCGAGGCCTTCTTCGCGGCACTGGGCGGCCACGGCTTCGTAGCGCTCGTGGGCGGCGGGGACGGCGGCGAGCACGCGCTCGGCGAACTCGTCCAGCACGGTTGTCATCATTGTCCTTTCAGCGCCCGCTGCAGTTCGGTCTTCAGCCAGCGGGCCCACTTCACGTCTTCGCTGCTGGCCTGGCGTTCGTAGGTTCTCAGCCATCGGTTGATCCCGTTGAGACTGACCTCGCCCTTCTCCCGGTGGAAGGTACCCCCGGTCGGCCGCCCGGTGCGCAGTTCGTTGCGGATGGCGTCCATCGTGGTCCCGTCGCCCACCCGGTTGCTGCGGGTGGTGCCTTTGTAGAGCTCCTTGACGATGTTCTGCAGTCTCCAGTGCCGTACCCGTGGGATCGGGGCCGGGGGTTTCTGCGGCAAGTCTGGTACCCCGCCGGAGTTGCCGGAGCCGGGCTGCCCGGGCCCGGCGGCCTGCGACAGCATGACCCCGGCCAGTCCCAGGGTGGCCGTGGTGACGAACGCGCCGCTCATCGTCGCGGTCGGCACCAGCACGGTGGCGCCAGCCGAGGTGACCACGGCCGCAAGCCCGATCGAGGGCGGGAAGAAGACGAAGGCGCCCAGGGTGAGGGCGATGCCGCCGATCAGCAGCATGGACGAAAGGGCATCGAGTACGTGGACGTTCTGGATCACCGGCTGGTCCGGCGCACCACCGCCCACCCAGTGGACCAGCGAAAGGCTGCCCAGGGCGAAGGCTCCCAAGGCGGTGCCGATGCGTAGGTACAGGCCGGTGGCCGGGTCGGCCCACGAGGAGGTCCGGACGGTGGGAAGGCTGCGCACCGCGGTGAACAGCTGCCACCCCAGCAGGGCCAGCCCCAGCAATCCGGGGAGCAGGAGCATGAGGACGAACAACGGACGATGCTCGCTCACCGAACGCTGCACACCAGCAGCCCATGGCGTGGAGCCGAGGCCGTAGTAGATCGCGGCCGGGAGCAGAAGCACGGCCCAGAGCAGGAGCGGCCAGAACCGGGTCAGGGCGGCCCGGCGGTCACGACTGATCCGGCTGAATCCCCGCCACGGACGCCAGGAGTCAGCCGTGTCCGCGGCATCCATCTGCTGCCGGACCGTCTCCAGCTCGGCCAGCAGCTGTTCTCCGTCGCCCCGGCGGGACTCGAAGCTGTACCAGGTGGCGCGGCGCAGACTGAGGTACCGCGTGAACAGCAGCGGGGTCCAGGGCAGGCCGAGCCCGGCGAAGCGGATCAGGCCCTGGGCACCAGCTTGTTCCGCGGCGAGCGGGGCCGGGTGGGCCTGGCGCATCCGGCTGAGCACCTGATGATCCAGCGCGACCGCGGCGGCGAGGGCCAGCAGAGGCCAGATCCAGCGCAGGTCCTGCGAGTATCCGGCCAGCGAGGTCAGTGAACTGCCGGGGTGGGTGAGGGCGTAGTTGACCAGAGCATGGTCGAGCGAGACCAGCAGGACCAGCAGAGGCCCGAGCAGACGAAACCGGCCAGGGCCGCGCAGCAGCAGTCCGATCCCGAGCCCGGCCACCGCGCTCCAGACCAGGTGCACCGAGAGGCCGGGGCTCTGGTTCAGGGAGAGGTAGTCACCGCCGACCGGTGCCGGTAACCAAAGGGTGAGGGTGTGCAACGGGTCCGGGACGATGGGCGGGGAGAGTCCGGTGGGCAGCACCCATCCCTGCGGCACACCGATCGCGCCGGCGGCCCGGGAGCCGAAGCGCATGGTGGCCTCGAGCAGCCCGAACCCGGCGCCGAAGGCCCCGCCCAGCACCAGGAAGTCGGTCAGGCCGCGCTGCGCCCGGTGGCGCACCGACCAGGCCAGGATCAGCAGCGGCGCAATCTTGACGATCTCTTCGACGAACGGGTCGGTGGTGTAGGAGGCCGTTTCCACCACAGCCCTGAGCGGCTCTCCGGTGGCGGTGGCGTAAACCCTGGTCAGAACGAACTCGATGCCAACGGCGAGCAGACCGCACCCGTAGAAGCCGAGCCCCACAGCCAGGGCCAGCAGGCCGAGGCGGACCGAGCGGGTGGCGTAGCCGAGGACCGCCAACTGCAGCACGCCCCACAGCGCAGTGAACGCCATGGCCAGCACCAGCATCCGGACCTCCTCCCCCAAGGAAGTCTCGATCCTAGGGCAAAAGGGGCAGCTCGCTCAGCCGAACCTGGTGCCCGAAAACGACAGCTGCTGGTCCCGTCGCGTCTGCCTGCCGGTCATCTGGGGTGACTAGCCTCTCCGCGTGATCTGGGCGTTCGGCCATGGCTGAAACCACTTTGGGGCCGCCGAAGGCCGAGCTGGACCGGAATGCTTCGTGGACGGACAGGTGGCGGCGCCTTCCGGGGCCGGCCTGGGCAACGGGTTCTCTGCTGCTGATCTACCTGGCCTCGCGGCTGACCGTTGTCGCAGCCACGGCGACGGTTGCTTGGCTGGATCTTTCCGGGCCTCGGTGCGGTGACGTCACCGACCAGCCCATCAACGGGTACGGGGAGTTGCTGCGCTGCTGGGATACCCAGTGGTTCCTGCGGGTGGCGGCCGAGGGGTATCCGCGTGCGCTACCGGCCGACGGCGGGCCGACCACCCTGGCGTTCTTCCCTGGGTATCCCGCCACGATCGCGGCCGGGGACGTCCTGGGGCTGAGCCCGTTGGTGGCGGCGCTCGTGGTTTCGCTGATCGCCGGGGCCATCGCCACTTTGCTGGTCGAGCGGATGGGCCGGCTCATCCGCACCCCCGAGGCAGCCCGGCGGGCCGCGGTGTTGTTCGCGTTCTTTCCTGGCGCCGTGGTCTTTTCGTGGGGGTACTCCGAAGCGTTGGCGGTGGCTTTGGCCGGCATCGCGCTGGTCGCCTCTTACCGAGAACGCTGGCTGATCGCGGGGTTGGCGGCTGCGCTGGCCGGGTCGGTCCGGGCGGACGTGGGTATTGCCTTAACGGTGGCGATGCTGGTGGCGGCCGCCCTGAGCTTCCGACACAAACAAGGTGACTGGCGAGCGGTAGCCGCAGTCGCCGCGTCCCCCATTGGGATCTTGGGGTACTTGGGTTTTGTCTGGGCGTGGACGGGGTCTGCGACGACGTGGTCACGTACCCAGTCGGAAGGCTGGGATCAGCACATGGACTGGGGCAAGCATGCGCTGACTTCGCTGGGTGGGGTGCTGCGGCCGTGGGACAGTCCGTCGCGGGTGGTGCTGGTGGTGGCCGTAGCCGGTCTGGCCGTGGCGGTACTGGCTCTGGTCAAACGTCCGATGCCGTTGCCCTGGCTGACCTACGTGGTCGTGCTGGTGGGGATCAGCCTGGTCTCGAGCCAGGTGGGTTTCCGGCCGCGGGCTGAGGTTTTGCTGCTGCCGGCGTTTGTTGCCGTAGGGATGTGGATGCCGCATAGGCATATGGCCTGGGTGGTGCCGGGGCTCGCCGCACTGCAGGTGGTTCTGACGGTGTTGTGGCTGGGGGCACCGCTGATCGCGCCTCCTTAAAGGGAAGTCGATGCGCTGCGGGTGCAGAGGCCGGACGTGGCCGCGCTCGTGGTCACGGTGTTGGCTGAGCCGGTGCCCGGTGGCCGCTGTGCAGCTCGTAAACGCCGAGGGCGGGAACACCTGATGTTGGCTGAGCATTCGCACCGCCGCGACCCAGGTGTTCCTGCCCGTCGTGATCGAACCCTATCGTCGGGGCCCGTGTCGTCACGCGCCCTTGCTCTCAGGTTGCTGCCCCTGCTTCTGCTCACCGGTCTGACCCTGGTCGTCGCCGCCGGCCTGAAGTCGTACTGCCTGACCGACTGGGAACCCGGAAGCCAGCCCAAGGTCTGCTACAACGACATCCAGACCCTCTGGTACCAGCGGGACATGGCCCAGCACACCGCCCCGTACCAGGGCTCGGTGGAGCACCTCGTCGACGCCGCCGGCAACGAGGTGATCCGGCTGGGCGCCGGGCAGATCGAGTACCCGGTCGTGACCGGGGTGTTCGCCTGGCTGTCGGCGCTGCCGGTCGACTCCGTGAACGGCTTCTGGATCGTCACCGCCCTGGCGCTGACCCCGTTCGCCTTCCTCAGCGTCCTTCCGCTGCACAAGATCGCCGGCCCCCGCGCCCTGCTGTTCGCCCTCTCACCCCAACTGGCCGCCTACGCGTACCTGAACTGGGACCTGTTGCCGGTCGCGGCCACCGCCGGCGCCCTGTGGACGTGGCACAAACAGCGTTACGTGGCCACCGGCGTCCTTTTGTCGCTGGGAGCCTGCGCCAAGATCTACCCCGGGTTCCTGCTGCTGCCGTTCCTGATCGCCCTCCTGCTGGACAAGCGGGTGCTGGACGGCGTGCGGATGGTCGCCGCCGCGATCGGCACCGCCCTGCTGCTGAACGTGCCGTTCATGGTGATCAACTTCGAGGGCTGGTGGGGGCCCTTCGCCATGCAGTCCAAACGGGTGAACGACAGGACCACCAACTCGATCTGGTACTGGGTCTTCGACGCGCACCAGACCTCGATCGCCAACCTCTGCGCCTGGGCCACGGTGTTCGCGCTGTGGGCGGTACTGATCCGGATCGGCCTGAAGCAGGAGCGTTTTCCCGCGGTCGCGGTGGCCGGGGCGATGGTGGCCGGCTACATCGCGGTCGGCCGGGTCGACTCCCCGCAGTACGGCCTGTGGCTGGTGCCGTTCCTCGTCGTCCTGGCGGTGCCGTGGCGCTGGGTAGCTCTGTTCACCGTCACCGACATCTGGCTGTGGGGTCAGTGGTCGTGGCTGTGGGGTACGCCCGGCTGGATGGGTAACACGGCCATGGTGGTGCGCGGGCTGACCGTGCTGGCGCTCGCGTTCGTCCTGGTCCGCAGCCTGGAGATCCGCAGCCCCTCCGACCGCACGGACCGCCAGGCCGAGGCGAACAACCAGCCCAGCAACCAGCAGACAAGCACCGGCGCGGCCACGTGGCGCACTCCGAGCATGACCTCGGTGGCCAAGGACGAGGGTACGTCCGCCCTGCCGGGGACGTAGGAAATCGCCATCACGGCCAGCCGGGCCACGAGCAGACCTTCCAACAGCAAGGGGACGTCGGCCAGGACGAGCGCTATCCATACAGGTGCGTCGTACCAGGGAAGAACGTACGGGGCGGCCAGCGGGTAGGCGAGCGAGAGAACGAGCAGGGCGCGGGCGGCGCTGCGGACCTCCACGTCGGTGCCGACCCGGCTGTACGCCACCGGCTGCCAGATCCGCCGGGCGGCCAGGATCACCAGCACCGCCAGGGCAGCGAACAGCAGGGGTAGGGCATTTCGCGCCGCCTGGCCGAACAGGGCCTCCAGGAGGCTGATCACCGTACGCCAGGGGCTGGCGATCGAGACGAAGTGACTGGCCTTCTGGGTCTGGTCGTAGGCGTGCGGACCGGCCCAGACATGCGCCGGGAGTAGCACCGCCAAACCCCCGACCAGCGCCGACGTTGTGGCCACGGCCAGCTCCGCCGGGGGCCGCCGGTGAATCGCCCACCAGGCTGCCGCGGCCACCGCCAGGTACGGCAGCTTGGTACCCGCCGCGAGCCCGAAGGCCGCGCCGGCCAGAACCCACAAGGGAACCCGGACCAGCAGGGCGCCCCGCCGGGGCAGGATCAGCAACGCCATGCCGGCCACGCCCGCCGCCACCGCCAGCACGTCCAGGTGAGCACCACCCACCAGGATGGCCAGCAGCGCGGGGTTCAGCAGCCACAGCACCGCCACTCGGGCCCGCCGCGTTTCGTCCTGCCCGGCCAGGCGGTACAGCAGCGCGCCCGTCGCCAGAAACGCCACCCCGACCACGGCCTGCCACAGCCACACCGTCATCCGCAGCTCCCCCGCCCCCAGCGCGGCCAGGAGCTGGAACAGAGCGGTGGCGATCGGGCCATAGACGCTGGGTGTGCCCTCCCACGGGGCCTCCACCGCGGCGATCACAGCGTCAGAGGTAGGCCAGGTGTTGGGCGCCACCACGTACGGGTCGGCGCCCAAGTCGCTGATCCGGCCGTACGCGGCGTAGCTGAGGTGGTCGGCGGAGCCGAACGGGGGTACGAGCACGAGCGCCAGGGTCATCAGCGTGCTGGCCTTGAGAACTCGGTCCACCCGCGGCGCCCAGCCCAGCCGGATCGCCCGCAGCGCCTGCCACAGACCCAGCGCAGCCAGAACGAAGCCAGTAGCCAGAAGCACGACCACCAGACCGGGCGCCGGGGTAAGGCCGAGATCGTAGGGCGGCCAGAAAGTGCGGGCGCCCAGGGGCGGCGTGGCGGCGGAAGAACCCAGGAACGTAGGGACGATCAGCAGGACGAACGCGCTCGCAAGCAGCCCCAGCGCAGTGTTGCGAACCGGTCTGGAGTCTGACGACCCGCCCGAGAACCTGCTACGGACCAGCTCCGGGATCCCGAACGCACCGATCGTCACGTTCCCCGATCAGACCGGAGCGGCCGATCGGTGACGTGAAGGGCGCGGACGATCGCCGCGACCTCCAGATGAACAGTGAGGACGGGCGGTCAGTGCCCTACCGGACAGCCTCGCGGTGCGGCCGGCTCGTCGTCGGACCACATCGCGACCGGCGAGTCGGCGAACTTGGCGTGCCGGCCGTAGCGCATCGACTCGTTGGGCTTGTCCAGGTCGACCACGTGCACCGGGACGCCCGGGCGCAGCGACTTCACCGACAGCCAGTGCTTGACCAGCGCGGCCCCCTTCACCTGGGGCGCGTGCGGCACCGGGTAGCTGGGGAAGCGGTAGCGCGAGCCGACCCGGTTCGACGTCCAGCCGGTGTCGTTCGGCGGCATCTCGCCGTGCGTGGTGAGGTGGCGCTGGCAGAACTTGGCGAACCCGCTCTGGCTGGCGGTGAGGTTGTTCATCTTCATCCGGGCGCTCTTGAACCCGGCCCGGATGGCGCGCAGGGTGGCGATCTCGACCTGGGCCATCCGGTACTCGTCGAACCGGTCGGTGGCCGAGAGCATCTGCTCGTCGATCGGGCCGTGGATCGCCTCGCTGATCCGCCCGGCCCAGTTGTAGCGGGTGGTGTCGAGGAAGTTGGTGGCCAGCTCCTCGTCCACGTACCAGCCGTTGAAGATCGTGCAGTAGCGCTGCCCGGCGATGTCCAGGTCGAAGTTGGTCTGCAGCGGGATGGCCGGCCAGCAGGCGAACGGCTCGCCGTAACCGGAGTCGTCGGCCGGGCCCTCGCTCTCCGGGTGCCTGGGCCAGGGGATGTCGATCAGGTAGCGGCTGATGTTCGGCACCGGGGCCATCACCAGCTCGCCCGCGGCCCCCATCGCGATCATCGGCAGCACGTCGAACGAGCCGGGACGGTAGCCGGGCATCGGCTCGATCAGGTGCTGGGCGTTGTAGGAGCGCACCCAGTCGGTGACGTCCAGGTAGCCGCCGTCACCGGTCCACTCGCCGTCGCCGGTGCGGTAGCCGGCCGCGCGCAGCATCTGCTCGGTGACGAACATCTGCCCGAGCTCACCCGGCGGGGTGGGCATCCCGAGCACGGTGATCACGGTCTGCGGGGGCACCGGCGCGGTCATCGCCAGATCCGCGTGCTCGACCGTGGCCTTGAGCATGTCGACGGCGCTGCGCACCTCGGGCCGGTACTGGATCACCGCGTGCTGCAGGGCGTGCTGCCGGCCGGAGCAGCGGTCGGAGTTGATCCAGGAATAGCGCACCCAGAACTGCATCTCGGCCGGGTGCACGGTGAACGTGCGGCCCGGGCCGACCTCGGCGATCAGCTCGACCAGGCGCATCCGCTGGGCGTGCGGGGTGAGGTCGGCGGGGTCGAACCCGCAGACCGTCACCATCTCCGGATCCCGCTCGAGCCACTCGTACATCAGCCGCCACTCGGCCACCACCCGGTCCGGGTCGATCGCCGGGCGCTGGGTGTCGTGCCGGTAGGCCTTGGTCGGGCGGAACATCGGGTGCTCAGGCGCCGCGATCGGGGCCAGGGGCAGTCCGGCGGGGGCGGTGCTGGTCTTCACCTGGACGGTGGGAGCGGCGCTCTCGTAGCCGTCCGCCCCGTAGCCGGAGCTGCGGTGAAGGTTCTGCTGAGTCATACAGTCCCTTACCAAGACTCAGCCGGCAGGCCCGGCCGAGGTTGCGTGGTGCGCCCAGGGTGCTGCGGCAGACCGTGCGGCTGCGTCGGGTACGGACCCTGCTGCGCCGGGTACTGCTGCTCCTCGGGCGCGGCGTACTGGTACTGCTGCTCGTCGTACGGAGCGTCTGCGTACTGCTGCTGCGGGTAATGGCTTTGGCCGTACTGCTCCGGCTGCCCGGGGTACTCCTGCTCCGGGTACTGGGCTTCGCGGTACTGCTGGTCGCTGTACTGCTGATCGTCGTACGGCCCGTCGGCGTACTGCTGGCCGGCGTACTGAACGTCCCCGTACTGCTGCATACCGCCGTACTGCTGGTCTCCCCCGTACTGCGGCTGCGCCTGGCCGTACTGCTGAACACCCTCGTACTGCTGGGCATCTGCGTACTGCTGATCGAACTGCTGGGGGTTGGCGTACTCACCGTCGGCGTACTGCGACTGTGCGTACTGCTGGTCGCCGTACGAGCTTGCCTGCGCCTCGTCGTACTGAACTTGGGGCTGCTGCGCGTACTGCGGGCGCTCGGCGAACTGGGGCCCGGCCGGCATCGGCTGCGACTCCGGATGCTGAGCCTCGCCCTGCGCAGCGTCGGCATACAGCGCGGGCGGGGCCGCGTACATGGCCGGCGGAGCGGCGTAAAGCTGCGGCGCAGCGTTAGGTCCCGACTGCGCAGCGTTGCTGGCCAGGATCTGACCGGTGTTCAGTTGCCGCACCCCGGCCGGAGCGGTCGGCGGCGGATCAGAGGCCGCCGGGCCGACGCCCCGCACACCGTTGCCGCGCACAGCAACCGGAGCAGCCGGGCGCACCGGCTCGGGAACGACGGGAGCCTGGGCAACGGGCACAGCAGCACCCGGACCAGCGCCGTAACCTCCGCCGTAGCCGCCGCCCGGCGCGACGTCGTAACCGGAGCCGTAGCCGCCGTGCTCAGCGCCGCCACCGTGCTCGGGGCCGTAACCGGCTCCCGGCCCGGCCGGATCGGCGAGCTGGTCCCCGGCCTCGGCCGCGTCGGCGCCGTCGATCATCACGGCGGCCATCCACTCGTACACGGCCATCCAGCACGAGGCGACCGTCGTCTCCAGGTAGCCGCCGTTCATCGCCCGCAGGGCGCGCACCAGCGCATGGGCCACGTAGACGTAAAGATCGTTGGTGATGCCGTACTTCTGGCGGTGGATCGCGCCCCAGCGGCGCAGCTGCAGCTCGACCATCTCCGGGCGGTCCAGGTGGTTCACCGCCATCAGGATCGCCTTCAGCAGACGCTCGTTCTGCTGGCTCATGTCCTGCGGGAACAGGGCCCGGGCCTGCGGGGCCATGTCGAACAGCTGCTGGTAGAACTCCTCGGTCAGCTGGACGCTGTCCTTCGGCAGAGCCTGGCAGCTCTTGCGCACGACCTCGATCGTCCGCGTATCGAAAGGAGGAAGCTCCTCCAATCGTCGCGGTTCGCGAAACATCCAGTTCTCCCTAGAGATCCAACCGTCGGCAGGCGCAAGGCGAGAGCAGGGCTACCGGATGACGAAGCGTCGAGCACCGTTCTACAAAAGAACCAAAAGAACATGCAAGCTCGACAAAACTTACGAAACCCACCGGCCGACCCGGACAAGCCGGTGACCAGCGTGCATACAGGGTCGTATCGCCGCCGGACATCTTTGGCGGACGACAGAGTTCACCTGCGACCAGATTCCCCCGGGTCTGTCAAGAACCGAGATGAATCACCCTGCCCGGCAACCATGTTCACCGGGCAAACATTCCCAGGCCATCGGCCAGAAGTCTGCCCAGGGTCCAACACTGGCCCGCCAGGTAGGAATTCGACTACGTTGGGCAACCATAAGCAAACCCAGCGTGTTTCACCAACTGTCCAAATCGTGAGACTCGTCATCCCACCGGCGCTCGCCCGATCAGTCCTGCGTGCGATATGCGAAGCCGGGCCACACCGCGCATCTGGTGCCCGGCGACAGCTTGTCCATACAATCAGCGCTTCGGCTCAGCGGCATCCCGGTCCGCCACGCCGCGATCGGGGGGATCGACCACCCGCGCGCGAGGAGGAACATTGAGGTACCGCCGCCTTCCCGGCCGCGGCCTGCCCGATTCGCAGCCGTCAGCCTCGTCCCGCCGGCCGGCCCTGACGACTGTGAGCCCGCTGTGAGGTCCGGGAACCTGATCCGCACGCTGATCGTGGAGCCCGATCCGGTCCAGGCCACCCTGCACGGCGAGTACGTCAAGAAGACGGCCGATTTCACCGTCTCCGGGGTCGCGCACACCGCGGCCGAGGCGCTGCAGCAGATCGACTACGAGCCCCCGGGCCTGATCCTGCTCGACCTGCAACTGCCGGACATCAGCGGCCTGGAGCTGTGCCGGATCCTGCGGGCCCGCAACTGTCCGGTCGACATCATCGTGATCACCTCGGCCCGCCAGCTCGGCCTGGTCCGCTCGGCCCTGTCCTTCGGCGTGGTGCACTACCTGCTCAAACCGCTCACCCTGCGCTCTTTTCAGGGGCATCTGCGGCGCTACGCGGCCTACCACCGCCGCACGTCCACCTCGACCGGGCCGATCAACCAGTACGACATCGACTCGACCATCGCCCAGCTACGCCCCGACGTGCACACCGAAGCCGTTGCCTCGCGCGCCACTTCGCTGCGCACGCTGGACAGCGTGGCCGCCCACCTGCGCACCTCGGACGGCCCGGTGACGGCGAACGAGGTGGCCGAGGCCCTGGGCATCTCGCGGGTCACCGCCCGCCGCTACCTCGAAGAGCTCACCGCCCGCCGGATGGCGGCCCAGACGCAGCGCTACGGCAACTCCGGCCGCCCGAAAAACCTTTACCACTGGCACGCCGAGTAATCGGTCAACTACTAACGGACGATCGCCTCATCGCCCGCGGCGGCTCACCTTGGGTGCGTGCTGAGCCAGCCAGTTCTCTGCGCACCGTACTTCGCGCTGGTTCAGTGAGACCACGACGATCATGCCGACGAAGATCAGGTAGAACACGACGTCCGCCGGAAGGAACTCGCCGGAGAGCAACCGGGCCACGATCAGGAACCCGACCGGGGCCGCCGAACCATACGTGACCGGCTTGCGCTGCAACGCCCTGCGCGCCACGTCCACGGCAATCACCTGGTCCTGCTCAGCCACCGCCTGCCCGGCGCGAACCCGGGCCAGCACCTCCTTGCGGCGCTCCGGCTCCACCCCCAGCGCCAGCGGAGCCCGCAACCAGTGCCGATCCTTGCCTCGCACCCGGAAGAACTCGATCACTAAGACCAGCGGCGGCACCGCCGAAGCCGCAACCCCCGCCACACTCCAGGCGTTCAACGGCACCCGCCCGAGCCACAGCATGAGTGCCACCACTGCGGGTACAACCGGAACGAGCAGCGGAAGCACCCGGGTAAGCCGCCGGTCCTGCTCCTGCTGGGCCCGCTCTCTCACGCCGGGGTGTCCGGTTCGCTCCCGTGCTGAGCCAGCCAGGCCCGGGCACCGCGGAACGAGCGCAGGCTGAACGGCCACGAGATCAGGCACCCGAGCACGCTCACCCCGACCAGGATGTCGGTCGGGTACCAGGTGGCGGCCAGCAACCGGGACAGGGCGATCAACAGCACCAACGGGGGCATCAGGCAGATCAGCCACCGCTGCGACACGATCCGCTCAGCCACCTCGCGAGCGATCCGGTGATCCCGGGCCTCCACCGGCCGACCCCTGCGAACAGCGTGCAGGATCGCCTTGCGCCGTTGCTTGTCCACCCCGCCCAGCAGCAGCGGCTGCAGCGACGAAGAACCCCGACGCCATGCCCGCCGGATCAGCAGGACCACGATCAGCGCCACCGACCCACCGAACACCGCGCCCAGAACCCACAACCACGTGGGTACCGACTCCCCGGCCTGCGCCGCAGCAACAAAGAGTCCGCCGACCAGGCCGAGCGGCAGAACAACCGCGTAAACCACTGCTGCCCAGCGCAACTGGCGCTCGTGCCGCCGGCGAGCCAGTACCGCGATCTCGGTCAGCTCATCCACCACGCGCCCATGATCAACGCAATCGCCATCACTCGCATCTCAAAACCACCCAAAACCCCTCGGCGCCACCGCCGACAACGAGCAACCACCGAAAGCGATCGGCACCTTCACCCGATCAGGCTCTTGCGCAACCCTTGACGGACCGCCTGCCCAGGGTGAACCTGTTGAGGGCGACCGGGCGCGAACTTACCCGAAGGTCGCTCAGTCAAAAGGGTTTTGATCATCTCAGGGGCGCGGCCACCGAGCGGCCGGGCCGTCGTCATGCGCCGGGACAGTGCGTCGGGGGACGCGGCCGCCGGCTCCGTCGTCATGGGGGAAACCAGAAGATGGACTCACGCCTCAACCCCACCAGCCCGACCAGCCCAACCGGCCCGACGAACCCGGCCGGCCCTGCGAACCGGATCAGCGCCGGTAGCCCGGCCGGCTCGTCCAGCGACACCACAGCGATCAGCGAGTCCAGCGCCGACCAGCCGCCCCAGTCGTCCAAGTCATCCCGACCGCTCGAGCCACCGCAACCGTCCCGGCGTTCCGTACTCGCCGCGGCCGGCCTGCTCCCCCTGCTACCGACGGTCAAACCGTTCGGCGCACCCGCCGCCCCGAAGAAGAAAACGGCCACGTTCGCGGTCAGCTACACCGACTTCGCCGCCGTCACCCCGAGCTATCTCACACCCACCCAGTGCTGGAACTCGCTGGGCCTGGACGACACGAACCGGCTGTACATCAACTGGACCAGCACCCGATCCGACGGCCGGGAAGACACCGCGCTGTTCCGCTACAACCCGTACACCGGCGGCAAGCAGTTCCTGGGCAGCTTCATCGACGTCGCCACCGCGCAGGACAACATCCGCACCGGCGAGCAGATCCCCAAGGGCCACACCCGGATCGTGCAGGTCGGGCGCAAGCTCTACATGGCCTCGCAGGGCTTTCACGACTTCAAGGGTGCGATCACCGACCTGCCCAACTACCGCGGCGCGCACCTGTTCCGCTACGACCTCGACACCGGCGCGTTCGACGACATCAGCAAGGGCCTGCCCGGCGGGGTGGTGATCAAGAACGAGGGCATCGTCGCGCTCAGCTACTCCCCCGAGCACAAGCTCCTGGTCTGCCTGTCGCACCCGCACGGCAAGATCATCCTGTTCGACCCGGCCACCAACACGATCAAGAAGACCGTCACCGGCATCCCCTGGGCGATGAACAAGATGGTCAGCCGGGAGATCGTGGTGACCAGGACCGGCAAGATCTACACCTATCGCGGTCCGGAGGACCCGAGCCTGCGCGAGAACACCAACCCGGTCTGGGTCTACGACATCGCTACCGGCTCGTTCACCAACACCGGCGTCTCGCTGAAGGGCGGCTTCTGGAACGGCCAGGCCGTCACCGCCGACCGCAACAAGATCTACCTGTCCACGGTCACCGGCAATCTGTACCGGCTGGACGTGGCCACCGGGGCGTTCACCGCGCTCGGCTCGTTCATCGACCCGGTCGATTACAACCACGCCAAGAAATTCCGGGTGATGTACTTCTACGGCATCGAGATGACCGCCGACGAGAAGCAGATCCTGGGCTGGCCGATCATCTCCCCCACCGCCGGTTCCGGGGGCGGCGGCACCCGCCTGGTCAGCTACAGCATCCCGAACAACAAGGCCACCAAGCAGTTCGACTCCCCGATCGCGGCCTTCACCGGCAGCAATCACCGTGACCCGCAGGGCCGGTTCTACCAGGCCGCCTTCGACTGGGACCACAACTGCAAGCTCTCGATCCTCACCCCGCAGTAGCAGCAGCCGAGCCGGGACGTCGGTGGCCGCTCACGCCGGCGGCTCACCGACACTGCCTTTCAAGATCAACGGACGTCGTCCCGGATGCCAGCCACACCATCCTTTGATCGGTGGTTCGGCACTACCAACGGACGCCGTACCCGAGTGCCGCCCACACCGTCCTTTGATCGGTGGTCCAGCACTACCAACGGACGCCGTCCCTGACTGCCAGCCATACCGTCCTTTGATCAGTGGTTCGGCACCACCAACGGACGCCGTCCCCGACTGCCAGCCACACCGTCCTTTGATCAGTGGTTCGGCACCACCAACGGACGTCGTTCCCCGGTACCAGCCACATCGTCCTCTGGTTGGTGGTTCGGTACTCCAGGCGGACGCGCGCACTCCCTGCGGGCGGCACGCTTTCCGGGGTGAGCGAATCCCTTACGCGCCAGAGCAGTCCCCGGCACGGCAATTTCGGCATTACGGCGTACACCTGCATTCTGGTTTCAGTGCTCAGCCTGGTACTGGGCGCCCTGACCGCCTGGGCACAGAAGGTGCTGCCCTACGAACTCTTCTCGTTCGCCAACTCAGCCAACGGCTGGCTCCTGCTGATGGTGGCCCTCCTGGTGTGGGTTCGCGCCGAGGTAAGGCTTGCGGCCGTCCTGGGATCGGTCAGCGGGGTACTGCTCATGCTCGGCTACACGGCCGGACGCACCCTCTACTACGGCGAGACGTACGACCCCTGGCTCTGGACTCTGGCGGCAGCGCTGGCCGGTCCGTTCATCGGCGTAGCCACGGCCTGGCTGCGCGCCGGGGGTATCCGAGCCGCTCTGGGAACGGCCGCGCTGGCAGGGGTAACGATTGGCGAGGCCATCTACGGCGTGCGGTACGTCGGGGAGTCCACCAGTCCTGTGTACTGGGTGCTGAGCGGAGTGGCCGGTGTGGCCTTCCTGGTCGGCATGATGCTGCTACGGCTGCCGTCGTGGCGAGCGGCGCTGATTGCGGTGGTGGCTACCGCAGCAGTGATCGTGGTCTTCATTCCGGTCTACGGCACGGTCGGCACCTACGCCTGACGTGCACAGGACAGGACGTAAACAACGTGACGGGGGTACGACGCGGCGCGAATACTGCCGGGCGTGATGCTTCTGGTCCCGGGCGACCCACTGCGCCCCCGCCGTCCTGATGAGCACTACGCGGCCGAGGCGGCGCACGCCCGCGACCTGGGGCTGGAGGTGGTGTGCGTCGATCATGACGCGCTGGTCCGGGGTGATGCGCGCTCCGTGGTGGTGAAAGATGGCGGGCGGGCGCTGTATCGGGGGTGGATGCTCTCGGCGAGCCAGTACGCGGGGTTGGCGCAGGCGCTGGAGGCGCAGGGCGTGCAGATGGTCACCAGCGCCGAGGATTATCGGCGGGCCCACGAACTTCCCTGCTGGTACCGCGATTTGGCTTCCGTGACGCCGCAGGCCGCCTGGAGCTCGGACGACTCCCGGGAGGGCTTTGACCATGCCCGCAGCAGATTGGGCTCCGGGGCGGCGGTGCTCCGGGACTACACGAAGTCGATGAAGCACTACTGGCACGAGGCCGCGTTCATCCCCGACCTGGAAGACGCGCAGGCGGCGTGGAAGGTCGCCAGCCGCTTCCGGGAGCTGCGGGAGGACGACTTCACCGGCGGCTATGTGCTGCGCCGGTTCGAGGAGTTCGGGCCGGCTGAGGTGCGCACCTGGTGGGTCGGTGGGGTCTGTGTGCTGGCGGGCCCGCACCCCGACTCTCCCGAAGCGCTCCCCGCGGCCACCGTCGACACCCAGCCGTACGCGTCCATAGTTGGTGCTCTGGGTTTGCCGTTCGTGACTGTGGATCTGGCTCAGCGCCGCGATGGCGTCTGGCGGGTGATCGAGCTGGGCGACGGGCAGGTCAGCGACTGTCCGGCGAGCAATATTGCCGAGCTGGCAGGGCATTACGCGAGTCTGGGCTGAAAGCCGAAGGGGCGGCCCCCGGAAACCCGAGGACCGCCCCTTACGGATGGCTCAGACGTTCACCGGCTCCTTCGCCGACTCGGCCTCGCCCGCCGTCGCGCTCTTCTTGGCGGCGCGCTTGGCCGCCCGCTTCTCCTTGCCGCCCTCGACCAGCACGTACAGGCTGGGCACGAGCACCAGGGTGAGCACCGTGGCGGTGGTCAGACCGCCGATCACCACCACCGCGAGCGGCTGGGAGATGAAGCCGCCGTGCCCGGTCAGGCCCACCGCCATCGGCAGCAGCGCGAAGATCGTGGCCAGGGCGGTCATCAGGATCGGGCGCAGCCGGTGCCGGCCACCCTCGACCACCGCCTGGTTCAGCGGCATCCCCTCGCGCCGGTACTGGTTCACCAGGTCGATCAGCACGATCGCGTTGGTGACCACGATGCCGACCAGCATCAGCATGCCGATCAGCGCCGCGACGCCCAGCGGGGTGCCGGTGACCAGCAGCAGCAGGATCGCGCCGGTGGCCGCGAACGGGATCGAGACCAGCAGCACCAGCGGCTGGACCAGGCTGCGGAAGGTGGCGACCATGACCACGAAGACGATCACGATGGCCGCCAGCAGGGCCAGGCCGAGCTGACCGAACGCCTCGCCCTGCTCGGCCGAGGCCCCACCGATGGTGTAGCTGGCGCCGGCCGGCAACTCGAGGCCCTTGAGCTTGCTGGTGACCGCGCTGGTGGCCGCCCCCAGGTTGTCCGGGTTGGTCGGGGTACCGCTGACCGTGGCGCTGCGCGCGCCGTCGATCCGGGTGACCTGGACCGGGCCGGGCACGGTGCTGACCTCGGCCAGCTGGCCCAGGTTGACCGGGCCCCCGGCGGTCGGGATCTGGATCTTGCGCACCTCGGCGACCGTGGCCGGGGCCTCGGTACCGCTGCTGATCACGACGTTCTGCTGCACCCCGTCGATGGTCAGCTGCCCGGCCTGCGAACCGCGGAAGGCGTTGGCCACCAGGCCACCCACCGCCTGCTCGGTCAGCCCGGCGCCGGCCGCCTTCTCCGGGTCGACGGCGACCTCGACCCGCGGGATCTCCTCGGACAGGTCGCTGGTGACGTCCTTGAGCTCGCTGACCTCGGCGACCGCGGCCCGCACCTGCTCGGAGGCCTCGGCCAGGACGTCCTGGTCGCCGGCCTGGACCTGCACCTGGATGTCGCTGGCGCCGAACCCGGCCTGGGCCCCGCCGACCACCACGTCACCGGCGTCGCTGAGTGCGGCGACCTTCTTCTCGAGGCGCTCGGTGACCGCCTCGATGTCGGCGTCCTCGTTGACGGTGAGCGAGAAGGTGGCGGAGTTGGCGTTGCCGCCCAGGCCCGGGATCATCCCGCCGCCGACGGTGACCTGGTAGGAGTCCAGGTCGCCCTCCTCAGCGAGCACGCCCTCGACCTTCTCGGCGGCAGCATCGGTGGTCTGCAGGCTGCTGCCGACCGGCAGGGTCTGGGTGACGTTGATCGTGTTCTGGCCGGACTGGTCGAGGAAGTTGGTCTTCAGCAGCGAGGCCATGCCCAGGGTGGCGGCGAAGATCACCACCGAGGCCAGGATGACGCTCTTGCGCCAGTTCACCGCGAAGTGGATGACCGGCACGTACATCCGCTGCAGGAAGCTCTTTCGTTCCTTCTCCTCGGCCGCGGCCCGGATCTCCTCGGCGTGCTCGAGTTCCTCGGCGGTCGGCTGCTTCAGGAACCAGAAGGCCAGCACCGGGACGATGGTGAGCGAGACCAGCAGCGAGGCCAGCAGGGCCACGCTGACGGTGATGCCGAACGGCTGGAACAGCTCGCCGATGATCCCGCCGACCAGGGTCAGCGGCAGGAACACGGCCACCGTGGTGATGGTCGAGGCGGTGATCGCCCCGGCCACCTCGCGCACCGCGGTGGTGATCGCGTGGATCTTCTCCTCGCCGTACTCCAGGTGCCGTTTGATGTTCTCCAGCACCACGATCGAGTCGTCCACCACCCGGCCGATCGCGATGGTCAGACCGCCCAGCGACAGCACGTTCAGCGAGATCCCGTCGACCCACATCACGATCAGCGCGGCCAGCACCGACAGCGGGATCGACACGGCGGTGACCAGGGTGGAGCGGATCGAGGTGAGGAAGACCAGGATCACGATCACGGCCATCACCAGGCCGAGCACACCCTCGGTGGCCAGCGACTCCACCGACTGCTCGATGAACGGCGCCTGGTCGAACACGGTGACCAGCTGGGCGTCGGTGCCCAGGGCGGCCTGCCAGTCGTCCACGCTGTCCTGGATGGCGTGCGAGATGTCGACCGGGTTGCCGTCCGGGGTGGAGGTTACCGAGATACCCAGGCTCTCGGCGCCGTCGGTGCGGGTCAGCGAGGTGGGCGGCACATCCACCGACTCGACCTCGGCGATGTCACCGAGCGCGACCGCGCCGACGTAGACCTTGCGCAGCTGCTCGATCGTCGAGATCGCGCCGCCCACCTGCACGGTCAGCGACTGCGAGCCGTCGGCCACCGAACCGGCCGGGATCGCGGTGCCCGCGGCGGAGAGGGCGGCGCTGATCGCCTGGCTGTCGACGTCGGCCTTGGCCATCTCGGTGGGATCGGGCGTGACCACGATCTGGCGGTCCGGGGCACCGGTGACCTCGGCCGAGCGCACCCCGTCGATCTCCTGGATCTCCGGGATGACCAGCTGCTCGATCTTGTCGGCCAGGGCCGTGGTGTCGCCCCCGCTGCCGGCCGAGGCGGACAGCAGCACCGCGGGCAGGAAGTCGTCGGTGCTGCCGGCCAGGACCTGCGGGTCGGCGCCCTCGGGCAGTTGCGAGCTGATCCGGGTGATCGCCGTCTGCATCCGGTTGCTGGCCTGGTCGATGTTGGTGCCGTAGTCCAGCTCGACCTGGACGGTGGCGAAACCTTCCGAGGCGGTGGAGACCACGCCGGTCACGCCCGGGACGCCGCGCACGGCTCCTTCGAGCGGCTCGACCAGCTGCGACTCCACGGCGTCGGGAGCGGCGCCGGAGTAGGTGGCGGTGACGAACGCCGCCGGGAACTCCAGGGAAGGCAGCAACTGCTGCTTCAGCGAGGGGATGGCCATCAGGCCGAACCCGGTGATGGCGATCGACACCAGCAGGACCAACGCGCGGTTGGCCAGGCTGAGTCTGGTCAGAACAGACATGCCTGCTCTCTCAGTCGAAAGATGGGGTGGTCAGGTGCCGGGTTCGGCGTCTTTGCCGGTGGTCGTGACGGGGTCGGGAAAGCCGTTGCGCAGCAGGTCGAAAGCTTCGCTGAGCAGCATCTGGGGGTCGCCCGGGCCACCCGCGGAGTGCCAGCGCACCATCGTGCTGTGCAGGGTGCAGGCCCCGGTCAGGGCCAGCAGAGCCGGGAAAGGGTGGTCGCAGGGCACCGCGACACGCTCGGCGATCGCATGCGTGAGGTCGCGGATCACCGACTCGCCGCCGGCCATCATCCGCGGGAACAGCGAAGGAGTACGTTCCAGCACGGCCATCCGCAGGGTGAACAGCTCCGGATGGTGGCGGATCTCCTCGACCTCGCCGTGCAGCGCCTGGTACAGGGCCTGCAGCGCAGTGAGCTCGGCGGGCGCGGAACGGATCTGCTCGCAGATCCGGGCGATGTCCTCGGCCGGATCGCCGAGGATCGCGTCGTCCTTGGTGGCGAAATAGTTGAAGAAGGTGCGCTCGGAGACCCCGGCGGCCTCACTGATCGCCTCGACCGTGACGTGCTCGATCCCGTGCTCGGCGGCCAGGGTGAGGGCGGCCAGGGTGAGGGCCTTGCGGGTGGCGCGTTTCCGGCGCTCGCGCAGGCCGAGTGGCGGCTTGTCCCCGGGGCTCACAGCCACACCTTAGGGACGAACTTGCAGAGCCTGCAAATTTGCAGGCTCTGCAAGTTTGCTCGCTCAGCTGGGTTCGGGCTGGGTGTCCTCGGCATAGGGGTCACTGACGGCATCCTCGGCCTCCGGATGTTCTTCCGGCTCAGGAGCGTCTTCGGCCAGTTGCTCGCGCAGGTAAACCCACAGCACCGCCACCATCCCGGCGACCGGCACGGCCAGCAGGCTGCCGACGATGCCCATCAGGCTGCCGCCCAGGGTCACGGCCAGCAGCACCACCGCCGCGTGCAGGCCCAGGCCCCGGCTCTGGATCATCGGCTGGAAGATGTTTCCCTCCAGCTGCTGCACCGCCAGGATGATGCCGAGCACGATCAGCGCCGCGGTGAAACCGTTGAACACCAGCGCGATCAGCACTGCCACGAACCCGGCGAACAGCGCCCCGACGATCGGGATGAACGCGCCCAGGAAGGTCAGCACGGCCAGCGGCAGGACCAGCGGCACCCCGACCGCCCACAGCCCGATGCCGATGCAGATCGCGTCCAGCGCCCCGACGAAGGCCTGCGAGCGCACGAACGAGCCGAGCATGTTCCAGGTGCGGGTGGCCACGATCGGCACGTCGACGGCCAGGCGGCCGGGCATCTGCTGGGACAGCCAGGGCAGGAAGCGGTGGCCGTCCTTGAGGAAGAAGAACATCAGGAACACCGCGAGCACGGCGGTGACCACACCGTTCACGATCGTGCCGACCCCGGTCAGGGTGACGCTGATGATGTCGCTGACCCGCTCCTGCACCTGGGCAATGCCGGCGTCGATGCCCTGGGTGATCTGGTCGTCGCCGATGTTCAGGGGCGGTCCGGCGGCCCACTCGCGGGCCTGGTCGATGCCCTCGGTGACGCCGCTGGCCAGCTCCTCGGCCTGGGATGCGACCGGCACCACGATCAGCACCAGGGCGCCGACCACCACCAGCAGGGCCAGGATCGTGGTGACGGTGGCGGCCAGGACCGCGGGCCAGCCGTGGTTGCGCAGCCAGCGCGAGAGCGGCTCGGTCAGCGTGGTCAGCAGCAGCGCGATCACCACCGGCCAGACCACCGACCAGGACGCGTTCAGCATCCGCAGCAGGATCCAGATCCCGACCAGGACGACGAGAAGTTTGGCAGTGGCCCAGGCAGCAGTGGTCAGCGCGGCGTTGGCCTTGGCAGCGCTCAATGATCGTGACATCAGGGCGGAGTCTGCACGGGTGACGTGGACGGCGCATCCTTGACAGGCCCGTTTCGCGTGTGTTTTCGGGTACGTCGTGCTCTGAACGGGTCACCGCCCCTTGACATCCAAGGGGCGGTGACCGATCGGATCACTTTCCGGCCACGCCGGGCGTGCTGCCGGGGCGGACGATGAAGCCGTGGTTCTTCTGGGTGCCGGCTGCGTCGTCCACGGTCCAGAACGTGTTGACCTGGTTGGCGTTGAAGACCAGGGCGAACCCGTTCTCGCTGACGCCGGGGGCGATCGCCGGGGTGCTGGTGTGGTCGATGCCCAGGCCGTTGCCCAGGCGTTTGAACACCCCGGTCTCCGGCTTCAGGCTCCAGAGCAGATTGTCCCCGGCGTTCTGGAACACGATCACCGGTTCACCGTTGCGCTGGCGGGTGATCACCGGGTCGGTGCCGTTGGCCACGGTCGCGCGCATGGCGCGCCCGACGCCGCTGCGGTCGACGAAGAACAACGTGTTGGTGCCGTTGGCGCGGAACGTGCCGATGGTGTTGGTGCTGGTCACGGCCACGATCGACGGGCTCGAGGCCGGGGCCGCGCCCAGTCCGCCGCCGAACTTGTACCGCTGCGTCTGGCGGCCGGACGAGGTTTCCCGCCAGTTGAACGACCACAGGTGGCCGTCCGCGTCGTTGGTGAACACCACCATCCGCCACGGTCCCTCGACCGTGATCGCCGGGCTGGTGCCGGCCTGGACCACGAATCCGGTGTCCATCATCCGGTCGGACTCGTCCACGACCACCAGGTGGCTGTCGAACGAGCGATGGAACGCGATCACCGGCTTCGTGCCGATCGAAGCGACTGCTGGTTTGGTGTAGTACTTCACGCCCGGACCGCCGGCGACCAGGCGGGCCCCGGTATGGGTCCCGACCGAGCGCAGCACCCCGTTACCGTCGGCGAAGATCGCCTCCACAAGGCCGTTGCCCGGATGCCGCACCACGGCCGGCCCACCGCCCCCACCGCGCACCAGGAATCCGGTGTCGACGTTGGTACCCCCGATGACCCGGCGCAGTGTGTTGTCCGGAGCCACGAAGTAGGCCTCGGTGATCCCGGCGGCCTGGGCCGGTGACACCCCGATCGGCGCCAGCACCGCCGCCAGCATCAGCGCCAGCAGAATCAGCACCCGGCCCCGGTATCGATGAATCTTCATGATCACCCTCCTGATCGGCCACCCACCTCGGGTGGTCCCGACTTCAAGGGCGTGCCACGGGTTGTGCCACGTCTGTGCCACCTACCCCGGCAGCAGAGCTACCCCGGCAGCGCAGGCCTGGGCTCCAGCACCACCACCGCCGTCGGCACCGGCCGCTGGGCCGCGTACGCGTCCAGATGCCGGTCGATCTCCAACGACGCTGCCCACAACCGCTCGCGTTCCTCCCCGGTGGCTTCCCTCGCCCGTACCGGCCGACTGCGACCGTTCAGATCGGACGTCTCCACCGAGGCCTCGGGCTGCGCGCGCAGATTGAGCAGCCAGGCCGGATCGTGTGGCGCCACCCCGTTCAGCGCCAGCACATACAAGTTCGGCCCGTCCACCTGATAGGTCAGCATCACCGCACGCGCCTGTCCGCTGCGCCGGCCGACAGTGGTGAGCCGGAGCATCCCCCAGCGACCCGCTTGCGGCAGCCGGATGCCGGCCCGCCCGCCGCTGAGAACGAAGACCTGCCGGTGCAGGCGCCAGAACCCGCGCATGAGCCAGCGCGGTGGAAGTTTTGGAGCTCTACCCGTCGTGGTTGCCATCAGTACCCCTTGATCGGCGTCCCCCACGACGCTAGGTCCTGACAACGATTGCGAACATCAGGGAGCCCCCTGAATGAGTTCACTGGCAAGGGTATTGAGGTAAAGCCACTCCGGGATACCGGTGGCCATTTCGTCCACAATCGCACGGCACCACACCCACGGCGGTATTGGCAGCACACACTTGTGCTGCCAATACCCCTATGCGTTGCCGTGGTGGACTACCCCGCCATCGAGGGACGCAACTCGATCGTCCCGCCCGGCTGAGCGAACTGCGCGGCAATCTCCTCAGCGCGCTCCCGGGTAGCCGTATCGATCACGAAGAACCCCGCCAACTGCTCCTTGGTCTCCGCGTACGGACCATCCGTGGCCAGGTACCCCTGCGGCTGCCACGTGTACACGCTCGACGTCGCCGGCGCCGCGAGCGCCTCCGCGCTCACCAGCTCCCCTGACTCCGACAGCTCACCCAGCAGGTCCTCGAACGCCTTGTCCGCCGCCACATGCTCCTCAGTCGGCAGCGCCTTGCCCTCCGGGGTATATCGGGACGTGGGGTGGCCCCAGGGATCGGGATTGGAGTGGATCAGGATGACGTACTTCAAAACACTCTCCCTGTCAGTCGTCCGACGCGGCCCAACTGCCGCCTCACCCTCAGCTCGGACTGAGACCCACGATCGAGAAGAAGGCCGTGACCACGGCGAACCCTCGTCCGCCGTGTCATGACTACGACTGGCGTGCGCCGGCACATTCATCGGTGCCCAGCGGCTGGGATCATGGGGCATGACCGATTCCCGCCCGGAGCTCGACTCCAGCGAAAGCCTGCGGGCCGCGCTCCTGGGCGCGGCCGTCCAGCAGGATCTCGACCTGGGCGAGGTTGTCCTCGAACCGGATGTCCAGGTGCCATACGCCGGAGTCACCAGCCTGCTGGCGGAGCGTGAACCGTTCTGGGTTGCTCTCCTGTGGCCCGAGCAGGGCCTGTTCAGCTACGAAGGCTGGGGCCAGGGCATAGAACTGCTGACCGACGACACGGACGATCTGGCCGAGGTCGCCCGGATCGCGGCCGGCTGGCGCCGGGGCCTGCCTCTGCGCGAGATCCAGCAGACGGCTCCCTCTCTCCAGATCAGCGAACTGGCCGAGGCCCACGAACGAGGCCCGGCCCACGTCGTCGATCTGAGGTGGCGAAACCTTCTGACCGGCCTGCAGAAAGACACCGTCTCCGCCGACCCGGGCATCCGGGCCCGGGGCCAGGATGCGCTACCCCTGGCGGAGGCCGCGGCCGCCGAACCGCAGCTGCGCCAGCTCTCGCCCTACCTCAGCCACTACACGCTGCATTTCTCCCGCTGCACCGGTCAGCCTCCCACCGCCGACGTCCCCTTCGTCGTCCCCCTGGGTGAGGACTACGAGGTCCGCGGCAACTGGACCATCGACCGCTTCCAGACGTTGGGCCGTGCTACCACCGCCCAACAGGCTGTCGCTCTGGTGCTGAACCATCTACCACCGCGCTGCGGGCCAGCTGTGTCCGGAACCAGCGAGACGTTCGCGGGCTGAGCCTTAGCGAGCCGACCGGACGCCGAACTCGTGCCCGCTCGGCGGGGGTCCGGCCAAGCTGGTCGACGGCTTGAAAGTGCGACCTTCCGCGACCAGGATGAAGCCGTGTCGAATCCGCTGTACGGAACGCCCGAGGCACCGAAAGATGCTGATCCGCAGGGTGTTCAGGATGAACAACCGGCACCGGTCTGGGGAACTCCCGGTGCCGCAAAGCAGCCCGTCGTCATCAGCGGCATCAGCTGGGACAAGTTCAAACGGAACCGGCCCGCGCAGATCCTGACCGCGCTCGCCTCCGGCGCTCTGCTGTTCGGTGGCGGCGCTCTGCTGGCCGGCTCCGTGTCCGGCGAGCCCTCGGACGACAACCGGCAGTGCCACCTGCTTCCGTTCAGCGAGGTCGACCGGGCGCTCGGGGGTTCGGCCGGCTACGACGAGTCCCGGATCGACGCCTCGCGCTGCGTCTGGCATTCCGGCCAGGCCCGGCTCACCCTGAGTGCCAGCTGGCTCACGAGCATGGATGCCAAGTGGCGGGATCGGCAGCTGGCCCAGGACGTGAAGGCGGTCGAGGACGGACGGTTCGAGGAGGTGGACGGGATCGGCACCTACGCCACCTGGAACCCGGTCGCCGAGACCCTGACCTGGCGTACCACCGAGCAGATCTTCTACCTCGAGTTCGACGACCTCGCGCCGTCGGCGGACAACCCCACCCGGCAGAAGGCCGTCGACCTGGCGAACGTGGCGCTGCGCAACCAGGACGCAGCCCGTGCGGCGATCGACGACTGAGACGGATCGGTCAAGCACGATTTAAAGCATCGTGAAGTCCTGCCCGGCGAGCTCCGCCTGATTCCAGCGTTCCCGCTGGTCAGGGCTGGGATAGGCGCTGGGGATGGGACTTTTGCCCTACGGAAGAGGTCCAGAAACCGATCTAGGCTCAGCCACCATGCCCTCCCTGACGAAGCGCACCACGGCTCTCCTGGCCGCGGCGGCCGTGGCCCTGACCGCGTCCGCCACCGCGGCGACCGCGGTCAACCGCTCCTCCACCGACACCTCCGCGAAGGTGAGTGCCGCCGCCGCGGCGCCCGAAGCGTCCATTGGTACTGCCGCCAAGAAGAAGGACGCGATCGGCGGGCCCAAGAAGGGCGCCGCGCTGTGGAAGCAGAAGGGCATCACGAAGCAGCTGAAGAACTCGGGGGTGTCCTGGTACTACAACTGGGCGCCCCAGCCCAACGGGGTGAAGGCGCCCAAGGGCGTCGACTTCGTGCCGATGATCTGGGGCAAGGACTCGGTGACCAAGGCCAACCTGGCCGCGGCCAAGAAGCACGGCAAGCAGAGCAACACCCTGCTCGGCTTCAACGAGCCGGACCTGGGCGAGCAGTCGAACATGACGCCCCAGCAGGCTCTGGACCTGTGGCCGCAGCTGGAGAAGACCGGGATGCGGCTGGGCTCACCGGCCGTGGCCTGGGGCGCCGACCAGGACGGCAAGTGGCTGGACCAGTTCATGAAGGGGGCCAAGAAGCGCGGCTACCGGGTCGACTTCATCACCCTGCACTGGTACGGCTCGGACTTCCGCAGCGCCCAGGCCACCAACCAGCTGAAGCAGTACGTGACCGCCGTACGCAAGAAGTACCCGAAGAAGCCGATCTGGATCACCGAGTACGCGCTGATGAACTTCGGCGCGGGCCAGAAGTTCCCCTCGGCCACCAACCAGGCCAACTTCGTGAAGAAGTCCACCGCCATGCTGAACAAGCTGAAGTACGTGGAGCACTACAGCTGGTTCGCCTTCCCGACCTCGACCAACGGCCAGGACGAGACCGGGCTGTACCGGCCCGGCGGCGCGATCACCAAGCCGGGCAAGGCCTACCGCGCCGCCAAGTAGGACGTATCTTCAGGATCACCACTCCTGAAGCAGAACGGCTCCACCCTTGATCCTCGAGAACGCCCCCGCCGCGGTGACCTGGCTCGTCCTGGTCACCGCGGCTTTGTGCGCCGGCTTCGCCAAGACTGCGGTCGGCGGGATCGGCCTGTTCACCGTGGTGCTGGCCGCCACCGTGATGCCGGCCGCGGAGTCCACCGCGGCCGTCCTCCTGCTGTTGATCATCGCCGACGCCTGCGCGGTGGCCCGCTACCACCAGCATGCCGACTGGAAGCTGATCCGCCAGGTGGTGCCCGCAGTGCTGCCCGGGCTGCTGGTCGGCACCGCGCTGCTGGCCGTGCTCCCGGACTCCCTGCTGCGCCGGATCATCGGGGGCATTCTGCTGGCGATGGCCGCGCTGCAACTGCTCCCCCGCACGCCCAGGCCCTCACGGGGTACAGCCGTCGCGACCGGACTGGCCGCCGGCGCCTGCACGATGATGGCCAACGCCGCCGGGCCGGTGATGTCCCTGTACCTTCTGGCCCGCGGCCTGGACAAGCGCCGGTTCCTGGGCACTTCGGCCTGGTTCTTCGCCGGGGTCAACCTGTGCAAGGTACCTTTCGCCGCCGGGCTCGGGCTGTTCGACGGCGAGATGCTGGTGCGCACGCTGATCCTGGCGCCGGCCGTCCTGCTGGGGGCCTTCCTGGGCGTGAAGCTGGTGGACCGGCTGAAGCAGAGCGTGTTCCAGCGGGTGGTGCTGGGCGCTACCGCCGTGAGCGCTTTGGCCTTGATCCTGCTCTGAACAGACGCTCGGCCCGTTCTTGAGCATCGGCCGGAGCTGCCGATCGCAGGCGCTCAGACAGCTCTCGGGGCAGCTGAGCGATGTCCCGGGTCTGCTGGGGACGGCTCTTCCACCCGATCAGGTGACGAGCCGCCCCGGCAAAGTGCGGGGCAGCAGCTTGCGGATGCTGCAACGCCGTAATGATGTGGGCGATCGGTACTTCCCTCAGCAGGAGCTCGGGAATACCTTCGTGCAACGGATATCCGCTGTACCGGCCGCTGCCCGCGGCATGCCAGGCCAGCAGATCGAGCACCCCCTCGACCACATCCGGGTACGTCTGCTTCAGCTTCGCCTGAACATTCCCGAGACGCTCGCCGGACAGCATGACGCCGTCGCGGGAGGCGGCCAGCATCTGATCGGTCAACCCGGTCAGGGCCGGTGGAACGGCCATGACCCAGTCTGCCTCCTGTTCGGCCCAGACCTGCTGCCGCGCCTGGTGCTGCTCGACGTAGCGCAGTGGCCCTGGCATGCCGTGCCGATCCAGCCAACTCAACAGCGCCGGGCCATCCACCAGAACGGCATCGGTCTCGAAAGGCTCGTAACGCAAAGTCGTCCCGTGATGGAGGCTCACCGACCCCAGCGACCGGCCCGCCCCGTCCATAAGCTCAAAACGTACGTCACCCATGCACATACAGGCGAAGTCGGACAGCCCTTCGATCGCCAGGGCCGTGCGCAGACTGCTCCGCTCGGCCGGATCACTCAGATCCACCTCGACCGTTCCGGCCCCCTCCTGCGCGACCTCGCTCAACCGCACGAGCCGAGCCGAACTCACCAACCGGTCGATCTCGAGCACCGCAGCCGTCATGACCCACATTCTGCCCGAGGTCCGGTAGTTCGTGACCCCGCGCAGCCATCAGGCCAGGGCCGCCACGAGCAGCGAGATCAGCCGTAGTAGGCGGCCCGCATCAGTTCCTGCATGTCCTCCAGCATCGGCATCCGCGGGTTGGCCGGGGCGCACTGGTCCTCGTAGGCGTTCAGGGCCTGCTGCGGCAACGAGGCCAGGAACTCCTCCTCGACCACCTGCAGGGCCTGGAACGAGGCCTCGATCCCGACCTTGCGCCGCAACTGCTCCACCGCCGCGGCCAGCGCCTCGACCGGGTCCTCGCCCTCCAGGCCCAGCATGCCCGCGATGTCGGCGAAACGTTGCGGTGCGCGATAGTTCTCGTACTTCGGCCAGCCGGACAGCTTGGTCGGCGCACTACCGTTGTACCTGATCACGTGCGGCAGCAGCACCGCGTTCGTCCGGCCGTGAGCAATGTGGAACGTGGCGCCGAGAGTGTGCGACATGGCGTGCACGATCCCCAGAAACGCACTGCCGAAGGCCATCCCGGCAATCGTCCCGGCGTTGTGCATCCGCTCCCGGGCCTCGCTGTCGTTGCCGGTCACCGACTTCTCCAGGTTGCCGAAGATCAGCCGGATCGCGTGCAGGGCCAGCCCGTCGGTGAAGTCGTTGGCGTACACCGAGACATAGGCCTCGATCGCGTGGGTCAGCGCATCGAAACCACTGTCCGCGGCGATGCTTCGGGGCATGCTCGCGGTCAGTGCCGGGTCGACGATGGCCACGGTCGGAGTGAGGGCGTAGTCGGCCAGCGGGTACTTCTTACCGGTCCGCGGGTCGGTGATCACCGCGAACGGCGTCACTTCGGCACCGGTGCCCGACGTGGTGGGAACACAGACCAGACGGGCCTTCTCACCCAGGGCAGGGAAGGCGAAGGCGCGCTTGCGGATGTCGAAGAACTTCTGCCGGGTGTCGTCGAAGTCCACCTCGGGGTGCTCGTACTTCAGCCACATCACCTTGGCCGCATCCATCGCCGAGCCACCACCCAGGGCGATGATCGTGTCCGGCCGGAACGAGCGCATCAGCTCGGCGCCGCGATCGACGGTGGTGGTCTGCGGTTCCGGCTCCACGTCGTCGATGATCTGCAGCACCACCTGGTCGGCCCGGCGCTGCAGCACCTGGCTGATCCGCTCGACGAAGCCCAGCCGGGTCATCGTGGCGTCGGTGACCACCGTGACCCGGTGCACGTCAGGCATGTCGGTGAGGTAGCGGATCGCGTACGGCTCGAAGTAGATCCGGCTGGGCACCTTGAACCACTGCATGTTGTTCGTGCGCCTGCCGATCCGCTTGATGTTGATCAGATTGACCGCCGAGACGTTGTTCGACACCGAGTTCCGGCCGTAACTGCCGCAACCCAGAGTCAGCGACGGCAGGAACGCGTTGTACATGTCGCCGATCCCGCCCTGCGAGGCCGGAGAGTTCCAGATCAGCCGCACGGCCTTGACCCGGGTGCCGAATTCGACGGCCAGGTCCCGGTCCTCGGTGTGGATCACCGCGCTGTGGCCCAGGCCGTGGAACTCGACCATCTCGGTGGCCGCCCTCAGCCCTTCCTCACGGCTGCCGACCTTGAGTACCGCCAAGACCGGGCAGAGCTTTTCGCGGGTCAGCGGTTCGTCCGGTCCGACCTCGGCAACTTCGGCAAGAATGACGGACGTTTGCGCCGGGATCTCGAAGCCGGCCTGCCGGGCGATCCACTGGGGAGAACGACCGACGACGTCGGGGTTGAGTTTGGCTTCGCTGCAGGCGGTTCCGTAGGCGCCGGCACCGAAGACGAACTCCTCCAGCTTCCGCTTCTCGTCGGCGCTCGCCAGGTAGGCGTGCAGGTTGCGGAACTCCTGCAGCGCCTCGTCGTAGATCTCCTGGTCGATGAGCGCGGCCTGCTCGGAGGCACAGATCATGCCGTTGTCGAAGGACTTCGACAGCACGATGTCGTTGACCGCGCGCTTGAGCTTGGCGCTCTTCTCGATCCAGGCCGGAACGTTGCCCGCGCCGACGCCCAGCGCCGGCTTGCCCGCCGAGTAGGCGGCCCGGACCATGCTGTTGCCGCCGGTGGCCAGGATCGTCGCAATGCCCGGGTGGTGCATCAACGCGGTTGTGGCGGCCACCGAGGGATTTTCGATCCACTGGATGCAGTACTCCGGCGCCCCGGCCGCCACCGCCGCATCCCTGACCGTGCGTGCGGCCTCAACACTGCACTGCTGCGCGGAGGGATGAAAGGCGAACACGATCGGATTGCGCGTCTTCAGAGCCAGCAGGGCCTTGAAAATGGCTGTCGAGGTGGGGTTCGTGACCGGCGTGATCCCCGCGACCACCCCCACCGGATCGGCGATCTCGGTGACCCCGGTGATGTCGTCCTCGCTGATCACCCCGACCGTGCGCAGCTTCGCCATGCTGTGGGTGACGTGCTCGCAGGCGAAGATGTTCTTGACCGCCTTGTCCTCGAACACGCCGCGGCCGGTCTCCTGCACCGCCAGCTGGGCCAGCGCCGCATGCCGGTCCAGCGCCGCCACCGAGGCCTTCTTGACGATGTGGTCGATCTGCTCCTGGTCGAAGTCCTGGTACTGCTCAAGGGCTTTCAGCCCGGACTCGACCAGGGTGTGAACTTCGAGCGGGGTTTCGTGCTGAACGGCGGCAGTCATGCTTCACCTCAGCTGTTGTGTGATGCCGTCTGTACCCCTCAATCCTCGGGCGGGGCGGCGGCCAGCCGGATGAGTCCGTGGTCCCCCGCCGGTCGGCGCAAGTCCCGTCACTCTGACGAGAAACGGCCCGGCACCTCTGGACGAGGGCCGGGCCGTTGCGCTCGTCTTGCGCTACGAGACCACCAGAGCGAACGGCATCGGCCCGCCCAGCGCGATGTAGGCCAGCGGGAAGCTGATCACCGTCAGGAAGGTGGTGATCGCCTTCTCGATCGGGCCGCCGGTCTTCACCCCGAACCCGATCCGTTTCTTGTTACCGCCCAGCGTGGCCGCCGCCCAGGGAACCCCGCCGCAGAGGAAGTCCGCCGCCAGGTGCGAGCCCCAGGCCGCTGCGGCCGCCATCAGGAACCAGTCCAGGTCCGGGGGCATCACCAGACTCAGGGCGAACAGCGCGGCCGCCACGAGCTCGGGCATGTGCGTGATCCCGCGGTGCCCGCCGGGGATGAACTTGGCCATCCACCCACCCTGGTCCACATCGGGAGACCAGTCGTCGGCGCACATGCTCGAGGCGACGATGCAACCGGCCAGCACGTGCTGCCAGCCCAGGTCCCAGCGACCGATCAGTTGTTCATAAGAGCAGACGCCAAGCCAGGTTGCCTGTGCGGCGGCTTGGTGGCCGAGCCTGTTCATGTGGTGCTCGATCTCCGTTTCCTGGTCGTCCCTCCGCTTCCTTGATCCAAAGCGGGGACTGCCAGTGCACCAGATGGACCTTTTGCCCTTGTAACGGGGGTAGGGGCCAGCTACTTGCGCAGCGCGCGGCCAGGTAGTGCGTCGGTACGGGCACCGTCCGTGATCACTGGAGCTCCGGCGACGAAGACATGCGGAATGCCGACGGCTGGCCGGCGGGGTTCGGCGAAGGTAGCGCCAGCGGCGACCGTGGATGGGTCGAAGAGGACGAGGTCGGCCGCGGCGCCGACCTTGATGACGCCGCGGTCGGTGAGGCCGAGGCGGCGGGCCGGGCGCGAGGTCAGGTGGGCTACGCACTCCTCCAGGCTGAGCACTCCCTCCTCGCGGACGTAGTGACCTAGGTAGCGAGGAAAGGTGCCCCAGGCGCGCGGGTGGGGTTTGGCGCCGACCAGGAGGCCGTCGCTGCCGCCGCAGTGCTGGGGGTGGGCCATGACGGCTCGCACGTTTTCCTCGTGGCCTACGTGCTGCAGGATCGTGGTGCCCAGGCGGTCGCGGCGCAGGATGCCGACGAAGACGTTGAACGGAGGCTGACCGGTGTCGACGGCGATCTGAGCGATGGTGCGGCCGACCAGGGCGGTGAGTTCGTCGTGGCGGACGCCGGAGATTTCCAGGGTCTCCCACTCGGCGATCACCCCATGACAGCCGTCCGAGCCCGTGACCTCGACGGCGTGACGGATGCCGGCCAGCTGTACCGGATCTTCGAGGCGCTGCAGGGTTGCGACCGGCCCACCCGCCGAAGCCCAGCTTGGCAGGACGGCGGACAACGTCGTGGAGCCGGGCAGATAGGGGTAGGTGTCCAGCGTGACGTCGATACCGTCGGCGAGCGCCGCATCGACGAGGGCCAGGAGGTCGGCGCCTCGGCCGGCGTTGACAGCGAAGTTCATGGTGGCGTGGGTCAGGTGCAGCGCGGCGCCGGATCGGCGAGCTACCTCGACAACTTCTGCGTACGCCTCCAGCGCACCCCTGCCGTAGGAGCGCTGATGTGGGGCGTAGAAGCCACCGTGGGCCGCGACGACCTCGCACAGGGCAACGAGCTCGTCGGTGTCCGCGTACATCCCCGGTACATAGGTAAGGCCGCTGGACATCCCGAACGCGCCCTCGCGCATGCCCTGGTCCACGAGCTGACGCATGCGCTGTAGCTCCAGTTCGCTACACGGCCTGTTACCGGTACCCACGGCCAGCATCCGTACCGTCCCCTGAGGCACGAGATAACAGACGTTGACCGCGGCACCTTGGTCGACGCGATCGAGGTATTCCCCCACGCTGCGCCACGACCAGTCGATGTCCGGGATGCCGTTCCATCCCGCCAGCTGTTCGCGCAGCACGTCGAGGGTGGCTTCGTCGGCCGGGGCGTAGCTGAGCCCGTCCTGCCCCAGCACTTCGGTGGTAACCCCCTGCGTGGTCTTCGCCAGGTGCTCGGGATCGGTCAGTACAGCCAGATCGGAGTGGGCGTGCATGTCGATGAACCCCGGGGCCAGAACCAGACCGCCGGCGTCGAGCACACGCGCCCCCGCCGTCATTCCTACCTCCCCGAGCTCAGCGATGCGCCCACCCACTAGTAAGGCATCCGCCCGACGTGCTGGCCTACCCGTACCGTCCGCCAGGAGCGCCCCACGTACCACCACGGGCTCAATGTCACTAGCAACCAAGGTGCTCACTCCTATGTGGTTGCGGCCGATGCTCTCGGGGGTCGGCCTTCAAATGGGGGACGCATCTGGTCGGGTGACACGGGTCGATTCAAGTGTCGCTGTGGGTTTCCAAGTCCCTGTAGGTCCCCAGGAGCAGAGTGAGCCACCGGTCCGCGGCGACCACCCCTTCTGGCACCCACCATTTCTGGCCGGTCTTCTCAGCCTGGAAACCCGGCGCGCGATTGCGGGCGGAAGCAGACCAGGGGTGCTTCGGACGCGTACACCTGGTACAGCCGGTAGCTGGAGTACCAGGTGTACTCAACGCGAGGCTTCGTCTCCGCGAGTCGATCACGAGGCCGGAGCCAGGTGCTCTACGTCCTGGGCGTGGTTGGCCAGACTTGCGTGGTGACTGCTCAGACCCCCACCCGGGGGCGTTCTTAAATCACCCCTTACCCCGTGCCCAAGGTGACCTACGTCCGCGAGGCGCGCACCCCGTCCTCAATTTTCAGTCCAGGACGGCGAGTGCGTCGATCTCGACCAGCATTTCCTCGCGGGGCAGTTCGGTCATGACCGTAGTGCGCGAAGGCAGAATTCCGGATTCGCAGTGCTGCAGGATGTATTCGCCGTAGGCCTCGTTCATCGCAGGGAAGTCGTTGCGCGTGGTCAGGTACACGCGCAGCATGATGACGTCGTCGAAGGTGGCTCCCCCGGCGGTCAGAATGGCGTGGACGTTGCGCAGGGTCTGGATGGTCTGGGCTTTGACGTCGCCGGGGTGAAGGTATTCGTTGGTGGTGGGGTCGACCGGGCCCTGGCCGGAGACCTGCAGCACGTTGCCCTTGCGGACTCCCTGGGAGAACGTGTGGGCGGGGGCGGGCGCGTCGGTGGTGGTGACGGCGGTGCGGGGCATGGCGATGAACTCCTAGGCGTTGACGGTGGGGTGAACGAGCTGCGTGATACCTCGGGCGGCCAACGCGGCTGAGTCACGAGCGACGGTGCTGGTGACTACGGCGGGGAAGCTTCCGGTAGAGCGCTTTTCGTACCAGGCTTCGACGACGGCGCCGCCAGGGGCCAGGGCGGTGCGGTCGAGGGGGACATCGTTCTCGTCCACGTCGATGACGATGGCTTCCTGGCGGGCCGGGGCGACGGGCGGGGTGGCGCGGGCGGCGGCCACGGCTTCGGCGTACGCGCGGCCGACCGGCTTGACCTTGTTGTCCACGTCGAGCAGGCCCAGGGAGTACTCCAGGTCCTTGTAGTCGCCCAGGTCGCGGCTGACGTCGTGCGAGCACCACCAGGTGATGCCGTACAGGTTCTGCGTGGTCAGGATGGATTCGACCGTGCGGCTGCAGAACTCGGGCATCTCGTCGGGGGCGAGGTTCAGCGCGGGGGCGCCGACCTCCTGCACCCAGACCTGCCGGTCCGGGTCGGTGGCGAAGGCCTTGGACAACTCGGCCATCCACTCGGCGTGGGTCACGGCCTGCTCGGACAGTCCGCCGTAACGCTGGCCGGTGCCGTTGAAGATCCAGGAGTGGACGGTGGTCACGTCACCGAGGCGGGCGGCGTGGGCCGGCAGGAACGGGTGCTCGTTGCGGTACCAGAGATGGTCGTTCTCGCTGTGGGTGATCACGTGGCCGGGCTCGGGATCGCGTGCCCCGGCCAGCAGGCTGCGCAGCCAGTGCTCGATCTGGGCGCTGTCCGCGGGCATCGCGGCCGGGTTCGGGGGCTGGAACTGGTTGACCTCGTTGCCCAGTGTGAGCCCGGTGAAGTTGGGGGCGTCGCGCACTGCCTCGTAGACCGCGCCGACCAGATCGGCCTGGGCCTGCACGGCGGGCCGGTCGGTGAACATGTTGCCCGCGTGCCAGTTCACCAGCCAGGCCGGGACGAAGTCGAAACCCGACATGTGGCCCTGGATCACGTCGACCGAGGCCTGCAGCTCGAACTCGGCGGCGAGGTCGACGACCAGGCGCACGTCGTCCAGGGCACGCCGGCGGATCAGCGTGCGGTTGGGCTGCAGCACCGGCCACAGCGGGAACATCCGCACATGGTCCAGGCCGAGGCCGGCGATCGCCTCGAAGTCACGCCGTACGGCGTCCGCGTCGATGGCCATCCACTGGAACATCCAGTCCTGGCTGGGCACGTAGTTGACACCGAAACGCGTTTTCACAGAATTCCTTTGGTTGCTGGTTTCAGGTGGGCACGGGTCCGGTGGACTCCCGGACGACCAGGCGCCGGCCGGGAACCACGACGGACGGCGGTTTTTCGCCACGCACCATCCGGTGCATCAGGTCGACGGCGTGGCGGGCGCTGTCCTCGATCGGGGCGGACAGGGCGGTCAGG
This sequence comes from Kineosporia babensis, assembly GCF_021129305.1. GTDB lineage: Bacteria > Actinomycetota > Actinomycetes > Actinomycetales > Kineosporiaceae > Kineosporia > Kineosporia babensis. The sequence goes on from NZ_JAJOMB010000003.1 coordinate 80,336, forward strand.
CGGGGCCGGACCAGTTCGCTGACCCAGGAGTCCTCCCAGGACAGCACCGACAGCTCGGCCGGCACCCGGACCCCGAGATCCTGGGCGTGCGAGACCACCCGGGTGGCCAGCGCCTCGCTGTCCAGGATGAGGGCGGTGACGTTGCCCCGGGCGGCCAGCAGTTCCTCGACCGGGTCGGCGGCGTTCTCGTTCCAGGCCAGAGTTTTCACTTGTAGGCCGCGTTCGCGAGCGGCCGCGCTCAGCGCCCGGTCGCGCTTGCGACTGTGGGCCAGGCCCGGTGCAGACGTTACCCGGGCGATCCGCCGATGGCCAAGACCTGCGAGGTGATCGAGTACTTCGGTGAGTGCGCTGTCGTCGTCCAGGGTGACCGCCGGGAAGGCGGCGGGAGCCGGGCCCAGCGCGACGGCGGTGGCGGACAGGCTGCGCAGCAGGGGAATGCGCGGGTCCTTGGTACGCAGGTCGACCAGCAGGAACCCGTCCACGCGCTGCTCGGTCCACCACTGCCGGTAGATCTGCGCCTCGTCGGCCTCGGGCGCCACGGTCAGCGACAACGACCAGCCGACCGTGGCCAGCGGGCCGGTCAGACCGGCGATCAGGCGGATGAAGAACGGGTCGCGCCGGAACGACTCCTCCGACTGGGTGACCACCAGGCCGATGCTGTTGCCGACCGCCCCGGAGATCCGCCGCCCGGCCAGGTTGGGCCGCCAGTTCAGCGCGTCGGCCGCCTCACGGATGCGCTGCGCCGTCTCGGGCGAGATGTTGGTCCGCCCGTTGAAGACGTGCGACACCGCCGAGACCGACACCCCGGCCGCCTGGGCGACGGCCGCGATGGTGGGCCGCCGGTTCCCCGTGCTCGCGCTCATGAACAGCCGACCTCCGCTTGTTGTGAACAGGTAACCAATGCTCGCAGCGTCTTGACTCTTCAGTACACCGGTATACCTTAGCCCGCAGACCTAGTACACCGCTATATCCGTTCCCAACGTCGGGAGGATCCGATGAGCGAGCCCTTCAGCAGGCGCACCCTGCTGACCGCCGGTGGTGCGGCCGCCGCCCTCATGTCGTTGTCCGGATGCGGTGCCGTGCAAGCACTTCGGCCCGCCTCCGGCGGCGCCGACACGCTCGTCGTGCACTCGCAGTTCAATGGTGCGGTGGCCGGCGCGGACGTCTTCCGGGCGATCGTCGAGCAGTACCGCAAGAACACCGGGCGATCGGTCGCCACCCTGAGCAACGGCAACGATCTGCCGATCGTCTTCGAGACCTCGGTCCTGGCCGGCAAGGAAGCCGACATCGCCATCGTCAACATGATGGGCAAGACGCTGGCCTGGACCGGGGCCGACGCCACGGTCCCGGTGGAGAAGTTCCTGCAGCCCTGGGGCCTGGCCGAGCGCATCGAGCCGGGCGCGATCGAGGAGTGGACCACCCCGGAGGGCCATCTGCGGGCCTTCCCCTACACCCGCACCAACTGGCCGGTCGCGTTCAACCACCGCCTGCTCGAAGAAGCCGGGGTCGAGATCCCGCTGACCTCGGAAGAACTCATCAATGCCGCGGATGCTCTGCGCAGCAAGGGAGTCGGGCCGGTCAGCATCGGCGGCGGTGACTGGAGCGGGCAGAAGCTGTTCATCCAGATCATCCAGTCCTACCTCACCGCCGACGAAGCAGCCGAGGTGTTCGCCTCCGGCGCGTTCAGCTCCTCCCCCGGCGCGATGGCCGGGATCAAGCACTTCGCCGAACTGCGGGACGCCGGCGTGTTCGTGGACAGCGCGCAGGGTTTCACCTCGGACTCGATGCTCACGCAGTACAACACCGGCGAGGCGGCGATCATGTCGTCGATGTCCTCGGCCCTGGCCAAGGTTCCCGCCGAACGGGCGGCCGAGACCACGATCGGTGGCTGGCCGGTCCCACCCCAGGCGGTCTCCACCAAACCCACGGTGATCCAGAGCTTCAACGGCATGGGCGTGTGGATCAGCGAGAACGGCGCCGAGAAGCTGGATCTCGTCGAGCCGTTCGTGCAGTGGCTGTTCAGCGAGGAGGTGATCACCCAGTTCGTCCTGGAGTCCGGCCGCGACATGAACGCCCTCACCCACGTCACCAGTCAGGACTTCCCGCTGGTGGCCCAGGCCCAGGCGCTGGCCGCCGGCGACACTGTGGACCCGGTGATCCTTCCCGACCTGCTCATCCCCGAGGCTGTTTTCGAGCCGCTGACCCAGGCCACGGCCCGGGCGTTCGGGCCGGGCACCAGCCCGGAGGAGATCGTCGAAGTCCTCGAAGCCTCGTACAAGAACGCCTGAGGGAGCACAGATGACCATCCAGGCCCCGCGGGTCTCCACGCCGCCCGTGCTCGACCACCGCTCACAGACCCACTCCGCCCTGCGTGAGCGTTTCCCCGGCCTGGCCCTGCCCGGCCTGATCTGGTACGCGATCTTCACGATCGGCCCGGTGATCGCGATGTTCGTGATCGCGTTCCTGCGCTGGCCGGGCATGCTGGTCGAGCCCACCTTCGCCGGGTTCGACAACTTCGTCGACGTGTTCAACGACCCGGTGTTCTGGGATGCGGTGCGCAACAGCGCCACCCAGATCCTCATCGGCCTGCCGCTGATGATCCTGCTGGCCTTCTCGCTGGCCTTCTACGTGGTCCGCAAGCCGCGTGGGCACCAGGTGCTGCGCTTCACCCTGTTCATCCCGGCGCTGATCTCGGCCCCGGCCACTGCGCTGATGTTCTACTCGCTGCTGAACCCCGACGGTCTGGTCAACGGCGTGCTCGGGGCGCTCGGCTTCGACGACGGCCGGGCCTGGCTGGCCGACCCGGCCACCGCGCTGCCCTCGCTGATCGTGATCGACCTGTGGGCCGGAATCGGCTACTCGGCTGTTCTGCTGGCTTCCCGGATGGACTCCGTGGACGAGGAGATCGTCCAGGCCGCGCAGGTGGACGGCGCCGGTAACGCCCGCCTGGCCTGGGGCATCTACTGGCCGATCGCCAAGGACTTCATCGGCGTGGTGGCCATGCTGCAGTTCCTGTCGATCCTGTTCAGCTCGGCCCAGAACGTCCTGCTGCTGACCAAGGGCGGCCCGGGCACGGAGACCACCACGCTGTCGTACCTGATCTACCAGAAGGCCTTCGTCGACGCCGATCTCGGCTACAGCCAGGCGGTCGGCATCGTGCTGTTCGTGATCGGCCTGCTCGGGATGTTCTGCATCCGCCGCCTGCTACGGGCCAGCTACTAAGGAGTCCAGATGAAGATGCCACGGATCAGCGGTTTCCTGGCCTGGGGCTACGCCGCCCTGCTGGTGATCCCCTTCTACTACCTCGTCATCTCCTCGCTGAAGGAGAACGACGACATCTTCACCAACCCGCTGTCCCTGCCCAGCACCTGGGACTTCGGCAACTACCGGGAGGCGATCAGCAGCGCCGAACTGGTTCCTGCGGTGGCCAACTCGGTGATCGTCACCGGTCTGGCCCTGGCCCTGACCCTGCTGCTGGCCGTCCCGGCCGCGTTCGCCCTCTCCCGCGCCACCGGCCGGGCCGGGCGCCTGGTCGAGGCCACGTTCTCGCTGGGCTTCCTGATCCCGACGTTCGCGGCGCTGTTCCCCACGTTCCTGCTCGCCGCGTTCACCGGCCTGTTCCACACCCGCACGTTCCTGGTGTTCCTGCTGCCGGCCACCGCCATGCCACTGGCCGTGATCATCCTGACCCAGTTCATGCGCACCATCCCGCGGGAACTGGAAGAGGCCGCCTCGATGGACGGCGCCTCCACCCTGACCATCCTGCGGCACGTGCACCTGCCGATCTGCGTGCCCGGCATCGCCACCGTCGTGTTGCTGTGCTTCCTGTCCTTCTGGAACGAATACCTTTACTCCCTGATCATCATCGGCCCCGATCCGGCCCAGCGCACCATCCAGGTCGCCCTGCCCACGCTGCAGCTGACCACCGGTACCGACTACGGAGTCCTGATGGCCGGAACGGTCTTCACCCTGCTGCCGGTGTTCGCGGTCTACGCGGTGACCCAGCGGCAGATGCAGAAGGCCCTGGTCTCCGGGGCGGTGAAGGGATGAAGCAGATCCTTGACCGGCTGAGCCTGAAAGAGAAGATCGGCCAGCTCAACCAGCGGCTGCCCGGCTGGGACGCGCTGCGCGTCGAAGGCTCGCAGCTGATCGTCACCGACGAGCTCAAGCGCGAGGTGGATCAGTTCGGCGGCATCGGTTCCCTCTACGGGCTGCAGCGCGCCGACCCCTGGTCCGGCCGGCACTGGGGCAACGGCATCCCGCCGGAGCGTTCGGCCGAGGCCGCGGCCCTGGTGCAGTCGTACATCGTCGAGAACTCCTCCTCCGGGCTGCCCACGCTGTTCGTGGAGGAAGCACCGCACGGCCTGCAGGGGCTGGGCGGGCACGTCCTGCCGGTGAACCTGGCGGTCGGCGCAGCCTGGGACGACGCCCTGGTCGCGGAGCTCGCCCAGGAAGTAGCGGTCGAACTGCGCTCGCGGGGGATCCACATCGCGCTGCTGTCCGGCCTCGACATGCTGCGTGACCCGCGCTGGGGCCGGGCCGAGGAGTGCTTCTCCGAAGACCCGATGCTGGCCGCCCGGCTGGTCCGGGCCACGGTCACCGCCATGCAGGACGCCGGGGTCGGCGTGGTGATCAAGCACCTGGCTGCTCAGGGCGCGGGCATCGGTGGCCGTAACGGTTCCGGGGCTCCGTTGGGCTGGCGCGAGCTGCACGAGATCCACCTGACCGCGGCCCGGGCGGCGGCGCAGGCCGGGGTGGTCGGGTACATGGCGGCCTACAACGATGTGGACGGCATCGCCTGCAGCGCCAATCGCGATCTGCTGACCGGTGTCCTGCGCGAGACGTGGGGTTGGGAAGGCATCGTCATGGCCGACTGCACCGCGTTGGACCGGCTGCTGGACCAGACGCCGGATCATGCCTCGGCCGGCGCGTTGGCGCTGAAGGCCGGCCTGGACATCAGTTTCTGGGACCAGGCGTACGTCGTGCTCGACGAGGCTCTGGACCGGGGCCTGATTTCGATGGAGGACGTCGACCAGGCTTGCGCACGAGTGCTTTCGGTCAAGGAGCGGTTGGGTTTGCTCACACCCGTCCCGGCCCCGGCAGCCAATCCGGTAGGAGCCACGACCCGCGCTGACGCCCTGGCCCGGCGGCTGGCCCGTGAGAGCGTGGTTCTCCTGCGCAACAACGGTGTGCTTCCGTTGTCGGAAACGTCGCGGCTGGCGGTGGTCGGGCCGAACTCCGACGACCTCCTGTCGCAGCTTGGCGACTACACCGCGCCCCGTCCTACCCCCGACCCGGATTCCTCCACCGTGCGTTCCGCGCTGCAGGAGTGCGGTTTCCCCGTCCTGCACGCGACCGGCAGCAAGCTTCGCGAGCGCATCCCCGGTGGCGTGGAAGCCGTCCGGTCGGCGGTCGACGCCTCTGACATCGCGATCGTCGTGGTGGGTAGCTCCAGCCGCCGCCTGTACGAGTCCGAGTTCGCCGAGAACGGTGCCGTCGCCGGCGCAGATCTCGGCATGACCAACGGCGAAGGCGTGGACATGAGCCGGGTCAGCATCGACCCGGTCCAGATCGAGGTGGCCCGGGCCGCCCGGGAAGCCGGCAAGCCTGTCGTCGGCATCGTCATCGGCGGAAGGCCGCACGCCCTGACCGAATTCGCCGGCTACTGCGACGCCCTGCTCTTCTCCGCCTTCCCAGGCCCCACCGGCGGACACGCCATCGCCGACATCCTCACCGGCGCCGAATCCCCCTCCGGCCGACTCCCCGTCACCCTGCCCGGCGGCGAAGGAGTCTGGCCGGTCGCCCACGACGAGCGCCGGGAAACATCGCGGGGGTACGCCAATGCCTCCTACGCCGACAACATCCTGCTCGGCACCGGGCTGACCTACAGCACGTTCGAGAGCACCATCCTCTCCGCAACCAAAACCGCAGCGGCCGAGGCTGAGGTGCGCGTACGCGTCCTCAATTCTGGTTCTGCTCGTTCGCGTTACGTCGTGCCGCTGTACGGACGGCGGCACGTGCTGGGGGTACGGCCTCGCAAGCGTCAGATCATCGACTACTCCCCCGTCATGCTGGACCCCGGCGCTGAGCAGGAAATCGTCTTCCGGCTCGGCCTGGAGCAGCTAGGTACGGTGAACTCCCAGGGGCTGCTGGAAACGGCACCAGGGCATCTGGACGTGTGGGTCTCCGACGATCTGCACCCGCCCACAGATTCGGTGAGGATCGAGGTCCAGGGATGAAAGACGTCCTCAATGCGTACGTAGAACAGGTCGCTCGCACCTTCGAGGACCCTCGCGTCGCCTCCATGGTTTCCGATGCGCTGGAACGCACACTGGCCGACACGCTCACCCGTGACGGGGACGAGTACTTCGTCATCACCGGCGACATCCCCGCCATGTGGCTGCGCGACTCCACCACCCAGTTGTGGCCCTACCTAAGGATGCTCGGCGAGAGCCCGGAACTGTCGGACATCGTGGCGGGGGTACTGCGCCGGCAGTTCCGCCAGATCGAGCACGACCCGTACGCGAATTCGTTCAACCCCGGCCCGACCGGCGCCCACTACGAACCGGACGACCTGAACGACGACCCGTGGGTGTGGGAGCAGAAGTACGAGATCGACTCGCTCGCCTTCCCCCTGCTGCTCGCTCACCGGTGGTGGAAGGCCACCGGACGCACCGACGTCTTCAATGACCGCGCCCACCAGGTGTTCCGGACGATCGTGGCGCAGTTCCGGCTGGAACAACGGCACGAAGAGCTCTCCCCGTACCGCTTCGTCCGCCCCGATGCCATCCCCACCGAAACCCTTGTCCGGGAAGGTCTGGGCACTCCCCTGGGCTTCACCGGCATGACATGGAGCGGATTCCGGCCCAGCGACGACGCCTGCACCTACGGCTACAACGTCCCCGGCAACCTTCTGGCTGCCCAGGGCCTGCGCTACCTGGCCGAGATCGCCACATCCTGTTTCGCCGACGCCGCCCTGGCGCAAGATGCACTGGCCCTGTCCGGTGAACTGGTCGCCGGGGTCAACGAATTCGGCCTGGTCAAGCACCCGACGCACGGGCAGATCTACGCCTACGAGGTGGACGGCCTGGGCGGGGAACTGCTCATGGACGACGCGAACATGCCTTCCCTGCTGAGCCTTCCCCTCCTGTCGCCGGACGTGTACGACCCCGAGGTCTACGCCCGTACGCGCGCTTTCGTGCTGGGCCCGGACAACCCTTGGTGGTTCTCGGGCACTGCGGCCTCCGGCGTAGGCAGTCCGCACACCCGCGAGCGCCGGATCTGGCCCATCGCCCTGTCGGTGGAGGGCCTGACCAGCGGCTCGCCCGAGCGCCAGCGGGAACTGGTCGCGCTGCAGGTGGCCACGGATGCGGGCACCGGGCGGATCCACGAGGCCTTCGACATGGACGATCCGGCCCAGTTCAGCCGGCCCTGGTTCTCCTGGGCCGACTCGATGTTCTGCGAACTCGCGCTCGAGGTCGCCCACCCTCGGTCGTGACGCCTCAGCCGGCGGCTTCCGAACCGCCCGTTCCCCTGGGCCCCCGAACCAGCACGTAAACCAGCAGGACAGCAGTAATGGCAGCACCGACCCACATTGCCTGTTGCCATCCCTCGACGAATGACTCCTGAGCGGCCCGGACCAGCTCCGGCCCGGCTGCTCCGGGGCTGTTCGCGATCTCCAGAGCGTTGGCGATGCCGTCCCCGGCGGCCTCGGCGGCATCCGGAGACAGGTCCAGGCTCGCACCGCTCATCGCGCTGCGGTACCCGGACGACAGGAGCGCTCCCAGCAGGGCGACTCCCAGAGCCGTTCCGAGCTCGCGGGTGACGTCGTTCAGAGCTGACGCCACCCCCTGTTTCTGCTGCGGCAGCGCCCCGGTGATGGCCTCGGTCGACGGGGTCATCACCAGCCCGGAGCCAAGGCCCAGGGCCAGCAAGCCCGGAAGGACCGCCAGGTAGCCGCCATCCGCCGCAACGAGCAGGGCCAGCAGGACCAGACCCGCACCCAAGAGCGCGGTTCCACCGGCCAGTGTCCACCGGGCCCCGATCAGACCGCTCACCCGAGGAGCCAAACCCGCCCCCACCACCAGCATCACCGCCATCGGCAGCATGGCGAGCGACGAGACCAGCGCCGACCACCCCAGCACCGCCTGCAAGAAGGGCAACAGCGCCACCATGATGCCCGCCTGGACGCCGAAGGCGGTCACCAGGATGACCGAGCCCGCGCTGAGGCCGCGCTCGCGGAACAGCCGCACGTCCAGCAGGGCGGCATCCTGAAGCCGCAGCTGCCACCGGACGAAGACCGCGACGCTCAGGCCACCGATCATCAGGCCGAGCAGGGTCGGCCCATCGGTCCAGCCGTGCTCCGGGCCCTCCTGCAGGGCGAAGATCAGTCCCGCTACGGCCACTACCGAGCTGACCGCACCGACAACGTCGAAGCCGTGTCCTGAGCGCTCGACGGAGTTGGGAACCACCCTCAACGTCATCACCATCGCCGCCCCGGCCAGCACCACCGGCAACGCAAAGAGCCAGCGCCAACTGGCCACATCGACCAGGAAAGCGGAGAGGAAGAGCCCCACCACCCCGCCGCTGCCCCCGACGCCGGTCCATACCCCGATCGCCCGGCCTTTCTGTTCCTCGGGGAAGGTGGAGGTGATCACCGCCAGGGTGATGGGCATGATCATCGCCGCCCCGACCCCCGCGACCAGCCGGGCCACGAGCATGAGCTCGGCATTCGGGGCGAGAGCGCCGGCGGCACTGGCCACGCCGAACAGCGCCAGCCCTGCGAGCAGCACCGTCCTGCGTCCCCACCGGTCGCCGATCGCCCCCAGCGGAAGCAGCAGGGACGCCAGGGCCAGGGTGTAGATGTTGATGATCCACAGGACCGTGCCCTGTGAGGCGCCGAAAGCTACGGCCAGATGGGTCTGGGCGACGTTGAGGCCCGACACCGACGCGATCACCGCCATCAGCGCGATCGAGACCGAGATCAGGATCAGGCGCAGTTGACGGGCGCTGGGCTCGGGACCGGTCGGGACCTGGGCCCGCCGATCGGGACGGATCGTCACTGAATACCTCGCAGAGCATGTCGGATCAGGGCAGCACGAATGACCTTCTGCACACCACAGACGGTCCGGTCGATCCCGGCGGCCGTTCGACAATGTCCACCTGCCGGGCCCGTTCACCGTATCCCCGGAAACGGGCGGCCCTGCCCACTTCATCTAAAGTGAGAGACGTGCCTGCCCAGCCGTCTCAGAATCCCTCACCGCCGAACGATGCGGCCGGTGCGCTACGGACCGACGCCCGGCGCAATCGTGAGCGCATCCTGGAGGCTGCCCGGGAAGCGTTCTCTTCCCGTGGGATCGAAGTTCCCACTGCGGCGATCGCCCGACGCGCCGGAGTGGGCACCGCCACCCTCTACCGCCATTTCCCGTCCCGGGCCTCGCTGGTCACCGAAGCCTTCGCCGATCAGATGGCGCACTGCGTGGAGGTTCTGGAGAACGCCTTGGCCGATCCCGACCCCTGGCACGGGTTCTGCCGGGTGATCGAGGAGGTCTTCGTCATGCAGGCCACCGACCGCGGCTTCACCAGCGCTTTTCTGGCGCAGTTCCCGGACGCCGTCGATTACGAACACAGCCACAGCTACGCCGAGGCCGGCGTCGCCGAACTGGTTCGCCGCGCCCAGGAAACCGGCTTTCTACGAAACGATTTCACTCCAGCCGACGTCACTCTGGCGCTCCTGGCCAACAGCGGCTTGGTCGCCGCCACGCAGGACGCGCCGGTGGAGGCATCCCGGCGACTGGCGGCCTACTTCCTTCAGGCATTCCGCTCGGGCCACGACCAGCCCCTGCCACCCCCGGTCCACCTGGAGCTGCGCCAGATGCACGAGATGCCCAACACGCCAGCCTGATCACCGCTCCAGCAGCTCGCGCACCAAGACCGTGTTCAGCCAGTCCCGGGACCGTTGAGATGACCAACCCAGGTCGTCGGCGCGCACGAAACAGGCTGTGTTGCAAAGGTAGAGCCACAGCAGATCGGTCGCCTGGCCGGCATCCAGGCCGGCCCGCAGCGCCTCCTGAGCGGCAAGTCGCTCGGCCGCGAGCCGCAGTCCTTGTCGCAGGCTTTCGTGCGCGATCCCCAGGCTTTCCCGTACGCCGGCCTCCTGCGGGGCAGCCGCTATGACCTGGCGCAGGAGCGGGGCCCAACGGTCGAACCGCGACTGGGCGGCGTCGACAATCAGCTGGAGCAACAGCTGCGGGTCGTCGGCAGCTTCGATCTCGCCGCGCAGATCGGCATTTTCCGGGGAGTTCACCGCAGTCTCGATCAGCGTGCGCAGCAGCCCGTTCTTGCCTCCGCCCACGGCGTAGACCGTGGCCGGGGCGACCTGGGCAGCGGCAGCGATCTGCTCGACCTTGGTGCCGAAGTAGCCGTGCTCGATGAAGAGGGCGCGGGCCGCGTCGAGGATGGCCTGGCGGGTCAGGGCCGCGTACTGGGCGCGGCGGGTGGCGGCAGCTGGCATGGCAGCAGCATATCGACGGAGCGTGCTCTACTCATCAGAGTTGACTCTGATGAACTGTTAGAGTCACCGCACCCACTTGAGGAGGATCCCCATGCACTACGTCTTCATCCCCGGCGCCTGGCACGGCGGCTGGGCCTGGCACCCGGTCGGCCACCGGGTACTAGCCGCCGGCCACCGCGCCACCGCGCTGACCATGCCGGGGCTCGCGCTCGGCGACGACCCGGCCGGGCTGCGGCTGTCCGACGCGATCGACCACATCGTGCACACGATCGAGCACCAGGACCTGAACGACGTGGTACTGGTCGGGCACAGCTGGGGCGGCATCCCGATCACCGGCGTCGCGCCCCGGATCCGCGAAAGGCTGGCCGGGATCTCCTACTTCAGTGCGTTCATCCCGCGCCGGGGCGAGTCGATGGCCGCCGCGATGGGCCCGATGGAGAGCTTCGTGCGGGACGCGATCGCCGCCGCCCCGGACGGCACGATCAGCGTGGACTTCGCCAGCTTCGCGCAGGGCCTGATGCCCGGGCAGCCGAAGCCCCTGCAGCGGGTGGTCTTCGACCAGCTGATGCCACAGCCCGGCAGGTACATGCTCGATGCTCAGGACCTGCCCGGGGTGGAGACGCTCGGCCTGCCGATCCGGTACGTGCTGGCCGAGGACGACTTCGCGCTGGCGGCGCCCGGCGCCGAGCTGGCCGCCCGGGTCGGGGTGGAACCGGTGCTGGTGCCCGGTGGCCACGAGGCACTGCTGACCCATCCCGACGAGGTGGCCAAGGCTCTGCTCGCGCAGCCATAACCCGAAGCCGGGCCGCGCGGGTTACCGGCCCGTGAACGCTGATGTCGGGCAGATGTCCGCGGGCGAGGACGGCGGTGATTCGCGCCGCACCGGACGTCGGAACCACCTTTTGCGTTGGCAAGATGCCATATTCGCGCCATGGCGATCCCTACGCAGACGCAGATCGATGCACGGCATCCCTCGCTGCAGGATGTCGATCCCTTCATCGGAACCGCCGCGACCGGCCTGCCACCGGCCCGCGGCCTGGCCGCCACCTGGTGGTTCCCCAAGCCCCAGGTCGGCAACACCCACCCGGGGGCCACCTCACCGTTCGGCATGGTCTCGGCCTGCGCCTACTCCGGCGCCTACCCGACCGGGTACGGGCGCTACGGCAAGAACACCCAGGGCGTGCCGGAGACGATCTTCCCCCGGCTGGAGGCCAGCGGGTTCACGCACTTCCAGCAGAGCGGTACCGGCATGATCCGCAAGTACTACAACTACGTGCGGGTCACGCCGATGGTCCAGCCGCTGGACGACCTGGGGCAGTCCTGGGCGCTCGGCGACGAGACGGCGCACCCGGGCTACTACGCGGCCAGCCTGGACACCGGCATCCGCTGCGAGATCACCGTGGGCGAGAAGGTCGCCGTGCACCGCTACACCTTCCCCGAGAGCCGCAGCGCCCGCGCCGTGGTCGACCTGACCTGCGGCGGGCTGGCGATCGACCGCAGCCGCACGGTTCCGCTGCGCGCCCAGGTCGAGATCACCGGCAAGGGCCAGGCTCAGGGGACGGTGGTGGTGGAGGGGGTGCCGCTGTCGTTCTACCTGGAGGTGGACTCCCCCGGCTGGAGGCAGATGCTCTGGCACGACCGCCGGCTGATCGACGGCGGCACCCGCCTGGACTTCGACAGCATCCGGCACACCACCCTGCGGGCCTTCGGCCTGGTCTTCATCGGGCCCGCCACCGCCGGGCAGAGCATCGAGCTACGCATCGGCTTCTCGCTGCGCGGGCAGGAACAGGCCCAGGAGAACCTGCGGCGTGAGTGCGGCTCGGGCCAGCCGGCCTTCGACCGGGTGCAGGTCAACACCGGCGAGCGCTGGGCCCGGCACCTGGAACAGATCCAGGTCGAGGGCGGTACGCAGGCCCGGCGCACGGTGTTCGGCAGCGCGCTGTACCACTCGCTGATCAAGCCCTGCATCGCCGACGACGAGAGCCCGTTCTGGCCCTACGGCGGGCCGTTCGCCTTCGACATCTGCACCATGTGGGACATCTACAAGACCCAACTGCCGCTGCTGCAGGCGATCGCCCCCAAGCGCGCGGTGGACATCATGGAGTCGCTGATCCGGGTCTGCGAGGAGGAGGGCAACTTCCCGATCGGCTACCGGATGGCTCGCGGCGCCGACCGCTTCTCCCGGCAGGGCTCGGCCCTGGCCCACACCGCGCTGGCCGACATCCACGCGCTCGGTATCGGCGATCTGGACTGGCAGTGGGCCCTGGTGCACATGGACGACGACCTGCGCCGCCAGTACGGCGAGGACTTCCTGGACAAGGGTGTGGTGCACCCGATCACGCACACCCTGGACCTGGCCTTCGCGCACCACTGCACCGCCCGGATCGCTCACGCGCTGGGCGACGACGACCTGTCCCGCAGTCTGTTCGAGTACAGCGAGAACTGGGTGAACGCCTTCGAGGAGGACACCGGCCTGCTGCGTGAGTCCACGTTCTACGAGGGCGGCAAGTGGAACTACTCGTTCCGGCTGATGCAGGACATGGCGGCCCGGATCAAGCTGGCCGGCGGCGACGCCGCGTTCGTCGCCATGCTCGACTCGTTCTTCGGTTTCGGCGCCCCGCCGGTGCGTCAGCCCGGCCGGGCCGCCTCGCTGCAGGAGATGGCCGACGGGTACGCCCTGAACCGGTTCGAGGGGCTGAACAACGAGCCCGACATGGAGGCGCCCTGGGCCTACCACTGGGCCGGGCGCCCCGACCGCACGGCGCAGGTCGTGCACTCGGCGCTCACCTGGCAGTTCGGGACCGGCCCGGGCGGGCTGCCCGGCAACGACGACTCCGGGGGCCTGAGCGCCTGGTACGTCTGGGCCTCGCTGGGGCTGTTCCCGGTGGCCGGACAGAATCTCTTCCTCATTCATCCACCGGCTTTTTCCCGCAGCGTCATGCAGTTCAGCCAGGGCGAGCTCACCATCGAGACCACCGGGCACATCGAGCAGAAGATCAGCAGCGACGGTATCGACGAGGAGCCGCCCGTGCAGTACGTTCAGTCGGCCACGCTCGACGGGAAAGCGCTGGACGGGCCCCACATCCCGGCTTCCCGGCTGCATCGTGGCGGTCGTCTCCACCTCCAGCTCGGTTCCAGCCCCACCTCGTGGGGCCAGAGCGTGCGTCCCCCGTCCCTGTCCCACTGATTTCTGCCAGGTAGGTCCCGATGAGTCTTCCGCGCCGCCGTCTCGTCATCGCTGTCCGAGCCGATCCGGTGATCTGTGGCCATTCGGGCGAGGCCCGAAACCTGGCCGAAACAGCGCTGACTCGAGGATTTGACGATGTCCGTCTGCTCACCTGGCCGATGGAGGCCCTCGAGGCGGCCGGCCTGCCGCTGAAGCCGGTGGACCGGCTGCTGCCCTACAGCCCGGGGATCACGGTCGAGCGCCCGGAGCCGATCGGTGACTACCGGGTGCCCGACGGCCGGTACATCGCCGGGCTCACCGGCCGGCTGGTCGAACTGCTGAGCGAACCGGTGCCCACGGTGTGCCTGTCGATGTACCTCACCCCGCACACCGACGTGGTGAACAACGCGGTCACCGCCGCCCGCGCGGCCGGGTTACGCCCGCAGGTGCGCACCATGGCCAAGGCGGTCGGCTCGGACGTCACCAACGTGATCAGGAACGCGCTGCGGGACGGCCATTTCGGCGCCGCGATCGCGCTGTTCACCACGTTCCTGGCCAACGACGAGGTGATCGCCGTCTCGGAATACACCCGCGAGGAGATCGTGGCCTGCGCCGAGGAGGTGGACCGGCTGGCCGGGACCACGTTCGCGGACGAGTGCCGGCAGCGGGTGACGATCGGGTACCCGCCGATCGACACGTCCGCCTACCTGGACCTGGATCCGGCGGAGGTGGACGCCGTGCTGGAGCGCCGGGGTCTGCAGCGCGGTGGCTACCTGCTGTTCCTGTCCCGGGTGGCCCGGGCCAAGGGCGTTTACGACCTGGTGACGGCCTTCGCCCAGGCGCGCTGCCGGGAGCAGGTGAAGCTGGTGATCGCCGGCACCGGGCCCGCCCTGGAGCACATCCAGGCGATGGCGCTGGAGGACGAGCGGATCATCTTCCTCACCGACGTCAGCGACGAGGAGAAGCCGATGCTGATGAACGGCTGCGCCGCCTACACCCTGCCGACCAAGCCCGAACCCGACTTCGTGGAGACGTTCGGGATCGCCCTGGTGGAGAAGATGCTCTCGGGCGGTGGCCCGGTGATCACCACGATCACCGGCGGCACCGGGGAGGCGGTGGGCGACACGGCCATCGTCATCGAGGCCGGGAACGTCCAGGCGCTGTCCGACGCGATGGACCATGCGGTACTGGAAATGGGTGTGGAAGAACGGGAGACGATGGCCCGGCGGGCTCTGGAGCACGCCGTCGCCTTCGACCGCGAGCGGGTTTTCGACGCCCTGTTCCCGCCGGAGCCCCTGACCACCTTGACCGACCTGCGCGAACCCGGCCGGGATCTCAACGTGACCGAGCCGATCTAGGTCGTGACTGGTTCCCCGGACGGCGCGCAGCCGTTCGGGTGGGCCGGTCTCATACCGGTACCGGCGCAGCCGATTCAGCCCACAGGTTCGGCACAGCTTCGGTGGCGGGTCGCCAGAGATCGGGAATGGGACAGCATGCAAACTGTTTTCGGGCTGGTGGCCCTCGGCACCGCCGTGTGGGCCGGCATCGACTCCTCGCGCCTGGGGGCCCGACGCGGCCGGCTCGGCGGCGGTTTTCTGGACATGGGCCCGGCCGCCTGGTTCTTCGCCCTGTTCCTGTTCTGGATCATCGGCTTCCCCTGCTATCTCGTCGCCCGCACGCGACTCGTCGAGGTCCAGCGCCAGGAACAGAGTGCCTGGTTCACCAACGCCGCCCCGCCCGGCGTACCCCCGGTTCAGCCGTGGACCTCGTACGTGCCCCCGCCGCAGCCGACCTACAACGCTCCCACCAGCCCGGAACCCCAGGCGTGGGCTCCACCGCACCGGACTCCGCCGAAGATCGTCTACCCGCCGCCGCGGTGACCCGAGCGGGTGGGAAAGCCGCCCCTGGTCGGGGAGACAAGCGTCCATTGGTGGTGACCTGACCGGCACGAGGCCCCAGGATCTGGACTACAGCAGGTGACCAATGTAGGTGGGCTGTCAAACCTTCCTTAACTCTCTGCAGCACCGTTGTGGTCCCTGTCCAGATTCGTCACCGTGGAGGTCGTGGCGACGACCGGGAGCGTAGTGACGGAACAAGACCTCGCGGACCACTGGCTGGACACCGGTGGCATCCCGGTCCTGAACGGCGACGGCACCAAGGTCTACCCCAAGCGGTCGGACCTTCGCCGGGCCGAAGCCCGCGCGACCACCCGGCGCGGCGCCGGTACCCGCCCCGTCGGCGCCCGCCGGTTCGACTCGCTGCCCAGCCACGAGCGTCCCTCCGCTCCGATCTCCGCCCTGCGCAGCCCCCAGGCCAGCCGACGCCCCGCGCTGCAGGATCGGTACTCGATCGCGACGGTCCCCACCGCTGCCGTGCTGCCTACCCCGCGCACCAGCCCGCGGCGTCCGGCCGGTATCGACGTCCCAATGCCCCCGTCGCCCGACGCCTTCCACCGGGTTCCCCCGCAAGCCGCGCCCATCGCCGTCTCCACCGACTGGGGCCTGGACCTCACGGAGGAGGAGTCCGCCCCGTCCGACGTTTCCCCGCGCTCGGGGCGGTTGCGTGGCACGGCCACCCGACTGCTGGTGATGGCCTTGGTCGTCGGCGCCGAGGGCGTGGCGTTCTCCCAGTTCGCGGGCCCGATCGCGGCGCCGGACAGCAATGCCACCACCACCGCTGCCTTCGCCCTCGAGGACGCTCAGAAGCAGGCTCAGCGAGACGCCGCGGCGCAAGAGGCTGAGGAGGCTCTGGCGGCGGAGAAAGAGCGGGCCGAGACCACGGCGGTAGCCCTGGAGAAGGTGAAAGACGCTTCGCCGGCCAAGGCGCAGGCGGCCCTGGACCAGGCGAAGAAGGCCAAGGCCACGCAGGCCCGCGAGCGCAAGGAAGCGCAGGAGCGCAAGGAGAAGGCCGAGGCGGCGCGAGAGGCCAAGGCCGCCCAAGCCGCCCAGGCAGCCGAGAGGAAGAAGGCCGCCGAGCCCAAGGCCGAGGAGAAGAAGGCGGCCCCCACCTCGAGCCGGAAGAAGGCGCTGGCGGTGGAGAACGCCCGGAAGAACCCGCAGGCCGCGGCCAAGGTCCTGCTGACCGACCGGGGCTGGTCGTCCACCCAGTACACCTGCCTGGACTCGCTGTGGACCCGCGAGAGCAACTGGAACTACCAGGCCACGAACCCCTCGTCCGGCGCCTACGGCATTCCTCAGGCCCTGCCCGGCGACAAGATGGGCGCCTCGGGCTCGGACTGGAAGACCAACCCGATCACCCAGATCCGTTGGGGCCTGGACTATATCGCCGAGCGCTACGGCAATCCGTGCGGCGCCTGGGAGCACAGCGAGGCCAAGGGCTGGTACTGACCGCCCCATCCGCAGATCGAAACCTCGGCAGGGGTCTCGTTCTCGCATCTTTCGCCGGCGCAGTGTTTCCCCCTGGGACGCTGCTGCCCTGCAACCGCACACCTCTGGACTTTCGCCGGAAAAGGTGATCCCCGAAGGATTCTCGACGCCCGTGCGACGGAAGAATCTCCTGCTGCAGAAGTCATTCATGGGATTTTTTTGAACCATTGATTTCCCGGAGATCGGCGATGACCCAGGCCCCCTCTGAGGGCATTGCGGTTAATCCCGAGTAGTTTTCGAGAAAAGTTCCCGGGTTCTGCACTTTGCCCGTTTCTGCGCCAATTGACTTGTATGGTTGGCAGCACTTGATCGTTATTCCGGCGAATGCCCGCACGCCCTGACCGTGCGCTCTCGCCGTCCGGCCGAGTCTTCCCGGCCCGCCGTCCATCTCGCTTCCTGGTCCCCTGCCAGGAGGCCATCGATCATGCCCGTCCGTGCTCAGGAGACCTGTGTGAAGAAAACCGAAGTGGCGATCGTCGGCATCGGATGCCGTTTCCCCGGGGGAATCCGCTCCCCCCAAGGGTTCTGGGAGTTCCTGGTGCAGGCCCGGGACGGCATCACAGCCGTCCCGGGTGATCGCTGGGACATCAACCGTTACTACGACGCCGATCCGGACACCCCGGGCCGGATGTACACCCGGCACGGCGGTTTCCTGACCGATCCACTCTGGGAATTCGATGCCGAGTTCTTCGGTATCTCCCCGCGTGAGGCCCAGGTGATGGACCCGCAGCAACGTCTGCTGCTGGAGGTCACGGCCGAGGCGCTGGACGACGCGGGCCTGGCCGGGCGGGTCGCCGGCGAGCAGGTCGGGGTGTACGTCGGTGGTTTCATGAGCGACAACCAGGCGGCCCGGCACACCTCCGGGGCCCGGTCCCAGATCACCTCGCACACGGCCACATCCGGCACCCACACCATGCTCAGCAACCGGCTCTCGCATGTTTTCGACCTGCGCGGGCCCAGCCTGACCATCGACACCGCCTGCTCGTCGTCGCTGGTGGCCTTCCACCAGGCGCACCGGGCCGTGCTGAGCGGAGAGTGCTCGGTGGCGCTGGTCGGCGGGGTGAACGCGATGCTCAGCCCGGAGACGTTCGTCTCCATGAGCAAGGGCCGTTTCCTGGCTGCGGACGGCCGGTGCAAGACCTTTGACGCCGCCGCCGACGGTTACGCCCGGGGTGAGGGCGCGGGTCTGCTGGTCCTGAAGACCCGCGAGGCGGCGGAACGGGACGGAGACCGGATCTACGCGGTGATCTGCGGAACCGGGGTGAACCAGGACGGCCGCACGCCCGGTATCACGGTGCCGAACCCGCAGTCCCAGACCGCGCTGATGCGGCAGGTTCTGGGCGAGGCCGGGGTGGATCCGGCCGAGGTGGGCTACATCGAGGCACACGGAACCGGCACTGCCGTGGGCGATCCCCTGGAGATGCAGGCGATCGGCGCCGCTCTGGGGGCAGTGCCCGGGCGGCGCCGGGACCTGTGGGTCGGTTCGGTGAAGGCCGCGATCGGGCACACCGAGGCCGCGTCCGGCGTGGCCAGCGTGATCAAGACGGTCCTGTGCCTGCAGCACGCCGAACTGGTACCGCAGGCCTGGCTGAACGAGCTCAACCCGGCCATTCCGTTCGGGCAGTACCGGCTGCAGGTCCTCACCCAGGGCCAGGACTTCCCGGTGCTCGGGGAGCGACGTCTGGCCGCGGTCAACAGTTTCGGTTACGGCGGGACGAATGCCCACGCCCTGCTGGCCAGTGCTCCCGAGCCCGCGCGGCGCCCCGGTACGGCCGGGCCGGTGCAGGTGTTCCCGCTGTCCGGTCGCACGGTTCAGGGGGTCCGGGAGATCGCCACCAAGTGGTCGCAGGCGCTGGAGACGGTGAAACCCCAGGCGTTGTGCGCGGCGGCCTGGACCCGCCGGGCGCATCACCCGCAGCGGATCGGCCTGCCCTACACCGATGCCGAAGACCTGCGCCGCAAGCTCGATTCCGTCGCCGCCGGTGAAGGCCGGGTCCCGGCCCGGACGGTGACCGCGACGAACCCGACCGTGGTGTTCAGCGGGATGGGACCGCAGTGGTGGGGTATGGGCCGTGGCCTGCTGCAGGCCGAGGGCCCGTTCGCCCGGGCCGCGGCCGAGGTCGACGAGGCGTACCGCAGCATCAGCGGTGTCTCGCTGATCGGCGAGCTGCTGCGCGACGAGGACTCCTCACGGATCACCCGCACCGAATTCGCCCAGCCCACGAATTTCCTTGTGCAGGTCGGCCTGATGGCCGAACTGCGCAGTCTCGGGGTACAGCCCACCCGGGTGATCGGCCACAGCGTCGGCGAGGTGACGGCCGCCTACGTCAGCGGAATGCTCAGCCTCCAGGACGCTGTCGCGGTCGCCTACCATCGCAGCCGCCTGCAGGCGACGCTGGCGCACACCGGCGTGATGCTGGCCGTCGGCCTCTCCGAAGCCACCGCCGCCGAACTGATCCGAGGCCGCGAGATCGATGTGGCAGCGGTGAACAGCCCCACCGGGGTCACGCTCGCCGGCTGTTCCGAGGCGATCGACGAACTGGCCCTGCTGCTGGAGGCGGACGGCGTGTTCGCCCGCAAGCTGCGGGTCGAGGTGCCCTATCACAGCCGTCTGATGGATCCGATCCTGGAACCGCTGACCACCGATCTGGCCGGAATCTCGCCTCGGCCGCCCGAACTGGAGGTCTGGTCGACCGTGACCGGGCAGCCGGCCGCCGACCAACTGTGGGGGGCCGCCTACTGGGCCCAGAACGTCCGTAAGCCGGTTCTGTTCGCCGAGACCCTGGCCAGGATCGTCGACGCCGGTGAGACCGCCTTCCTGGAGGTCGGCCCGCATCCGGTGCTGTCCGGCAACATTCGCGAGATCCTGGTGCGCTCGGGTGTGAGTGGGGTGGCCGTGCCCACGCTGGTGCGTCGCCAGGACGACGCCGAGAGCATGTCCACGGTGGTGACGGACCTTTACGCGGCCGGTTGTCTCGACACCGCCCTGGCCACCGCCCACGCCCCGGGCGCCGATCCCGGGGTCGCCCCGCACCTCGAACTCCCCCGGCATCGTTTCGACCGCTCCCCCTTGTGGGTTCAGGCCCCGAGCGTCGAGCGCGAGTGGCTGGGAACGCCCGATGCGCCGCCGCTGCTCGGTGACCGCACCGAAACGGCAGCGCCGCAGTGGCAGGCCGACCTGTCGCGAGCCCAGCTGCCTTGGCTGCCGGACCATGTCGTGGCGGGCACGGTGCTCCTGCCGGCCACCGGATTCGTGGACGCAGCCCTGTCGGCGACCCTGGCGCTGGGGGCCGAGTCCGCGGTGCTGGAGGCGGTCCGGGTGATCGCGCCGCTGGTGATCGGCGAGAGCGAGGTGCCGGTCCTACGCACCTCGGTCGAGCCCAGCACCGGCCGGTTCACCATCAGTTCCCGTCCGGCCACCGGCGGCGAATGGACGGTGCACGCCACCGGGCGGGTGCTCGATGCCCTGGCCGAGCCGGTCCCCGGGGTCAGCGGGGTGCCGATCACCGCGGAGCACATCAGTGGTGTCGATCTGTACGCCCGTCTCTCGGCTCGCGGCCTGGAATACGGCCCGGCCTTCCGGCGGGTGCAGCACCTGGAGCTGAGCCAGGATCGCGTGGTGGCCGAGGTGGACGGCTCGGTCGGCTCCGACGGGCATCCGGCGCATCCGGCGGTCACCGATGCAGCCCTGCAGTGCGTGGCCGCGCTGATGGCCCAGGCCGGTGGCGGTCCTCTGGTGCCGTCCGAGATCCGGGCCGTGCGCCTGCTGGCTGCACTGCCGGCGCGGATCCAGGTCACCGCCGATCGCGTTGCCGGCGAAGAACTTCAGGCCGATGTCGTCCTGCGTGATCCGGACGGCGCGGTGGTGATGGAACTGCTGGGGGTCCGGTTCCGCCCGCTGACGCCGGCCCAGCCGGTTCTCGCCGAGCTCGGCCCGCTCTGGTACGAGCCGGTCTTCGAGGCCGTGGCCGAGCGGGAAAGCACCTCGGTAGCGGAAGCGCTGGTCGCGTTGCCCCTGCACGCCGACGGTCTGCCTCTGGCCGCGGCACTGAACGCCCGTCGTCCCGGGACGCACCTGATCGACGCTCTGGCCGGGTGCGAGGGCCCGCTGAGCGCCGAGCGGGTGCAGGCCCTGCTCACCGAACCGCTGTCCCACCTGCCGGCCGATCAGCCCGTCGTGGTGGCCGTGATCGCTCCAGCGGCTCAGGTCGCTCCCGGCCAGTTGCTGCCGGAGCACGGCGCGGCTGAGGTGACGGCGCTGGTCGGGGCCTTGGCCGGGGTGGCCCGGTGCCTGCCGGAGGCCAGTGAGGCCGGGCTGGCGGTGGTCGTGGTCACCCAGAACGCCTTCGCCCTGCCCGGTGACCGGACCGGTCCCCAGCTGCTGCCGGCCGCGCTGGTGGGAGCCCGCCGGGTGCTGCTGAACGAGCAACCGCACGTGCGGTGGCGGCTGGTCGACACCGCACAGCAGACCGAGGACGACCTGGACTACCTCGCCCGGGAACTGTCCGCCGACGGCCCGGACGAGGTGGCCCTGCGCGACGGCGTGCGCCTGGTGCCGGTCCTGCGCCGCACGCTGCCCGAGCTGCTGGAACTGCGCGGGCTGGCCTCACCGGTCCTCGACCAGGAGGAGTCGTTCGCGATCGAGGCGCCGGGGTCCCTGGCCGGGATCCGCCTGCGCCGGGTGCCACGACGCGCTCCGGAACGAGGTGAGGTCGAGGTGCGGATGGAGAGCCTGGGCCTGAACTACAAGGACGGACTGAAGGCGATCGGCCTGCTCACCGAGGTCGAGATGGAGGGCACGTACTTCGGCACCGGGCTGGGCATGGAGGGCCTGGGCGTGGTGACCCGCACCGGGCCGGACATCACCGAGGTGAAGGTGGGCGACCGGCTGATCGTGGCCGCCCGGGGCATGGGCCGGCGCTTCGCCACCATCCGGCTCGACGAAGGCGGCACCGTCCCGGCCCCCGCAGGCTGGGACAACGCCGAGGACTTCGCCTCGGCCGTCTCGTTCCTGACCGCGCATTACGGCCTGGCGCACGCAGCCCGGCTGCGGGCGGGCGAGACCGTCCTGATCCACGGCGGGGCCGGCGGCACGGGCCGGGCCGCCATCCAGGTGGCCCGTTCTCTGGGCGCCACGGTCATCGCGGCCGCCGGTACCCCACAACGCCGGGCCGAGGTCGAAGCTGCGGGCGCGCACTATTCGGTCCGCTCCCGTTCGATCGGCTTCGTCGAGGAGGTCCTGGCCCTGACCGGCGGACGAGGCGTCGACGTCGTCCTGAACACCGCCCCCGGTGAAGTCACCCAGCAGAACCTCACCGTGGCGGCCGAGTTCGGCCGGATCGTCGAGGTCGGCAAGCAGGGCATCTACACCGGTGCGGTGCTGGATCTGCGGCCGTTCGACAAGAACCTCTCCTTCACCGCGATCGACCTGGACCGGATGATGCGGCACCGTCGCGACCTGGTGCTGCAGCTGATCGGCGAGGTGAGCGATCGGTTCGCCGAGGGGCAGTACCGGCCACTGCCGACCCAGGTGTTCGGGCTCGGCGACCTGTCCGGAGCCTTCGACGCGGTGATGCGGGGCAGCACGAAGGCAAGGGTCTGCCTGGATCTGAGCACCCCCGCCCCGGCCGCGCTGCCGGCCGTCCCGACCCCGGGGATCCGGCCGGACGCGACGTACCTGATCACCGGTGGGTTCGGCGCGTTCGGCCTGGCCATCGCCCGCTGGCTGGCCGGGCAAGGAGCGCGCTCGCTGGTGCTGGTCGGCCGCGGCGGCGCAACGTCCGCGGCGGCCCGCTCCACTCTGGCCTACCTCGAGGACGAGGGGGTGAACGTGGCGATCGAGCGCACCGACGTCACCGTTGCGGGGGCCCTGGACGCCGTCATCCGGCGCAGCAGCGAACTGCGCGGCGTCTATCACACGGCCGGGGTGCTGCAGGACGAGTCGTTCGCCGACCTCACCCAGGAAGGAGCCGAGCGGGTCATCGGCACCAAGGTCGCCGGGCTGGAACACCTGCACCGATCGCTGGTCCGGGCCGGGGCCGAGCTCGACCACCTGGTCCTGTTCTCCTCCACCAGCGCCCTGACCGGGACGGTGCCGCAGTTCTCCTACGCGGCGGCGAACAGCGTGCTGGATGCCGCCGCGGCCCGGCTGCGGGCCGACGGCTGGCCGGCCGTGGCCGTCGACTGGGGAGCCATGCGCGGCGGTGGGATGGCTCAGTCCAGCGAGGAGATCGAGCGGTACCTGGGCCTGCTCGGCCTGAACCCGATCGGGATGGACCGCGCGGGCGAATACCTCGGCGAGGTCATCGCTTCCGGGGTGAGTCAGGTGGCGGTCGTGGATGTCGACTGGGCGCAGTGGGCCCGCACCCATCCGGAGGCTGCCCGCAGTTCCCGCTTCGCCGGCCTGATCGCCGAGAACGGCGGCGGCGAGTCCGGCAGTGCCCTGAGGGCCCAGCTTCTCGCGCTGGAGCAGGAGCAACGGACGCAGGTGGTCTCGGCGATCCTGACCGATCAGGTGGCCACGGTGCTGGGTATCCCGGCCGACTCGATCGACCCGGCGACTCCCCTGCCCGAGCTGGGCATGGACTCGCTGATGGCGGTCGAGCTGGGCGCCCGGATCAACCTGGCCCTCGGCCTGGAGGTCTCGGCCCTGGAGTTCAGCCGGGGCGGAGGCCTGCACGGCCTGGCCGGACGTTTCACCCTGCGACTGACCGGAGAGAAGGCATGAACCCCGAAGACCTGCTGGCCAACGCCCGCCGCCTGATCGAGGCCCGGCCCACGAACCAGGTGGCGGCCGGCGAGCGCCGCGTGGCCACCATCGAGGAACTGCCGCAGGTCGTGCTCAGCGGCGAGCGCGACTCGTTCCTGGCCGCCGGGCTGGCCCTGCTCGACGCCCCCAACCCGTACTACCTGCCGCACAACGGTGTGAACGGCGCCGAGGTGGAGATCCTCGGGCGCACCATGGTCAACTTCGCCGGGTACAACTACCTGGGCCTGGCCGGTGACCCGCGGGTGCAGGCGGCCGCCGCCGAGGCGATCGGCACGTTCGGCACGTCGGCCTCGGCGGCCCGGCTGATCGGCGGTGAACTGCCGTTGCACGCCCAGCTCGAGGAACGCCTGGCGGCGGCCTACCAGGTGGACGACGCGGTGGTCACCGGCAGCGGTTTCCTCACCAACGCGGCGGCGCTGGCGTTCCTGCTCGGCGAGGGTGATCTGGCGGTGTGCGACTCCCTCGTGCACAACAGCATCGTCTCGGGGACCCGGTGGGCCGGTTGCCGGCGGATGTCGTTCCAGCACAACGACCCGGACGCCCTGGAGGCGCTGCTGAGCCGCAGCCGTCGGCACTTCGGTACTGCTCTGGTGGTGCTGGAGGGCGTCTACAGCATGGACGGCGACGTGGCCGCGCTGCCGGAGCTGGTCGAGGTGGCGCGCCGGCACGAGTGCTTCGTGATGGTGGACGAGGCGCACTCGTTCGGGGTGCTCGGCGAGACCGGTGCGGGGATCCACGAGCACACCGGACTGGCGGGCACCGACGTCGATCTGTGGATGGGGACCCTGTCGAAGTCGATGGCCAGCTACGGCGGCTATCTGGCCGGGTCCCGGGAGCTGATGGCGGCGATGAAGATGTCGGCGGCCGGGATCAGCCTGTACGCCGCGGCGCCACCACCGGCGCAGATGGCCGCGGCCGGGGCGGCGTTCGACATCATGCTGGCCGAGCCCGGACGGCTGAAGCAGTTGCGTGACAACCAGGCGCAGATGCTCGGGGCGGCCCGGGCCGCCGGACTGGACACCGGTCTCGCCCAGCCCGGTACCCCGCTGGTGCCGGTGATCACCGGGGGCACCGAGACCACCATGCGGATCTGCCTGGCCCTGCTGGACCAGGGGATCCACACCACGGCGATCGTGCATCCGGCGGTGGCGGAGACCGAGGGACGTCTGCGGTTCTTCGTCACCTCGGAGCACACTCCGGAACAGATCAGGCGGGCGGTCGCGGCGACCGCCCGGCTGATGGCCTGAAACTGGGACGGCCCACCGGCTCCAAGCCGGTGGGCCGTCCGCGCGGGCCGAGGATCAGGGCTGGACGGTGAGGAACAGCCAGGCGCCGAGCAGGACCAGGTGCACCACACCCTGCAGCGTGTAGGCCCGGCCCTGCACCACGGTGAACGCGGTGACCACGATGGTCAGCGCGAACAGGATCATCTGGGTGGGCTCCAGACCCAGCTCCAGCGGTCCGGACAGCCAGATCATCGCGATCGCCACGGCCGGGATGGTCAGGCCGATCGAGGCCATCGCCGAGCCGTAGGCCAGGTTCAGGCTGAGCTGCACCCGGTTGCGGGCGGCGTTGCGGCCGGCCGCGATCGACTCGGGGGCGAGCACGAACAGCGCGATCACCACACCGACCACCGCGTAGGGCAGGCCCAGGTCGCTGACCACGTTCTCGATGGTCGGCGAGAGCAGCTTGGCCAGGCCGACCACCGACACCAGCGACACGATCAGCAGGCCCAGGCTGACCCAGGCGGCGCTGGCCGGCGGCGGGTCGGCGTGACCGTCCTCGTCCAGGTCCAGCAGGCCGGTGACCTTGCCCTGCTCGTCGCTGGAGACCGGCAGGAAGAAGTCGCGGTGCCGGATGGTCTGGGTGAACACGAAGGTGCCGTACAGGGCCAGCGACGCGACGGCCGCGAAGACCAGCTGCGACGTGGAGTAGGCCAGGCCCGCCGCGGAGGTGGTGAAGGTGGGCAGCACCAGCGCGATCCCGGCCAGCGCGATCACCGTGGTCACGGCCGAGCCGGTGCCGGAGGCGTTGAAGCTGACGATGTGGTGCTTGCGGGCGCCCAGCAGCAGCGACAGACCGACGATGCCGTTGAAGGTGATCATCACCGCCGCGAACACCGTGTCCCGGGCGTAGGTGCTGGCCCCCTGGCCGCCGCTGGTCATCAGCAGCACGATGAGCGCCACCTCGATCACGGTGACCGCGACCGCCAGGATCAGCGAGCCGAACGGTTCACCGACCTTGTGGGCCACCACCTCGGCGTGGTGCACCGCAGCGACGATCGACGCGATCAGCGCCACCGTCACCAGCGTGAGCTCCAGCCAGTGGTCGTGCCGGAACCAGGTCACGGCCAGGACGAGTGCGGAGACGACAGGGAGGACGAGCGGCCACCGGAGACGCTCAGTAGATGCAGGGGCGCTCATAGGGTCAACCTATCGACAGTTACCCTCGGTCGGCACGTCGGGGCCTGACCGTTATGTGGCTGTAGCCTGATGCGGCAGCATGTTTCGCGGGCGAAAGTGGGCGAGATCTCCATCCCCGCACCAGATCAACGCCTTTGGCGCCCCGTCCCGCGAGAATCTCAAAGCCGCACGACCCGGCCCCGGAACGATGCCCCGGAGCCGAGAAAGCCTTACCCAAGAGCCGATTCACCAGCTCATTACGAACGACTAACAATCTTGCCGGTTCGCTTTAGCTTCTGACGTCACCGTTTTAGTTGCCTGCAGCATCTTCTGCACCGGCGCCCGACGTCACCCGTTCGGTCCACATCTCGTAGCCTGGCCCGATGGACCCGGCCGCCACCCAGACCCCCGCCGCCGTGCTCTGGGACATCGACGGCACTCTGCTCACCTCCGGAGGAGTTGCCGCCCGCGCCTTCCTCGAGGCTGTCGAGCAGGTGACCGGCCGGGCGCCGATACCGGACGGGATCGAGTTCGGCGGCCGGATCGATCCCGAGATCGCACAGTTGCTCCTGGAAACCATCGAGCACGACGTCAGCCATGTCCCGGCCGCCCTGGCCCACTACCACGACCTGATGCGCGAGCGCACCGAAGCACTGAACTCCCGGACTCGGGCTCTGCCCGGCGTCCAGGCCCTGGTGTCCGAACTCGCCCAGGCCCAGGTCCGGCAGACCGTTGTCACCGGCAACATCCGCTCCGTCGCCGCGATGAAGCTGGCCGCCGCCGGGCTGGTGCCTCCCATCGACGTGGAGGCCGGCGGCTACGGCGACAGCGGCGCCACCCGGGCCGACGTTGCTGCCGCCGGCCTGCAGTCTCTCTTCGGGGCCGAGTGGCGCTCCCGCGCGGCCGAGTGCTGGATCATCGGTGACACCCCACGCGACCTGGCCTGCGCCCGGGCGGTCGGTACGCGCTGCGCCTTGGTGGCTACCGGGCGGACACCAATGGACGCACTGGTCGGGTTGGGCGCGGACGTCGTGCTGAGCGGTCTGGAGACTTCCGAGGACCTGCGGCGCTTTTGGGGCTGATCACCGGAGCCTCGAAAGTGAACTCGGCCTCCGGCCTCGCCGTGCTTCAGGGAGACGGTTCCGACCAGAGAAGGCAGCGATGCTCCCGCCCACCTACGCAACAGTCCTCCGCCCCGGGGAACATCTCTCCGACCGGGCGGTGAGCAGCCCGAACGGCGAGTTCAGCCTGGTGCACCAGCACGACGGCAACGTGGTGATCTACCGCAACGCCGACGGCCACGCGGTCTGGGCGACCGGCACCAACTTCCAGGGCGATGTCGATCTGGGCGCGCGCACGGGCCGGCTGACGCTACGCGAGAACGGTTCGCTGGCGGTGCAGGACTCCGACGGCATCTACCTGTGGCAGAGCCCGGCGCAGCCGAACCCGGCGCAGTTGAGCCTGGTGGTGACCGACCGGGGCCAGGCCCTTCTGGTGGACGGCTCGGGCCGGGAGGTCTGGTACTCGCCGCGCCCGCCCGAGTACTGGCGCGTGTGGAAGTCCGTGTCCGACGGCCACCGACTGCGCCGTGGCCAGACGCTGCGGGGGCAGTCCCTGACTTCGGCCAACGGCCGCTTCACCTTGGTGTGGGACCACGGCGGCCAGGTGTACCTGCGGGAGAAGGACGTGGGGGTGCGCTGGCTACGGCGGCTCGAGCCGGGTGCCGGCCTGGTGATGGACGACGAGGGCAGCCTGGACGTCCGGCACCCCAACGGGACGGTGTCGAGCTGGACCCTGGCCCCCAGCTGGCAGGGCGTGCACGAGTGCTATGTCAGCGACGAAGGACGGATCACGCTGGCCGACGGGTCCGGCCAGGTGCTGTGGGCCGGTGAGGCTCCTCAGGGCATGCTGCGGGACGCCGAGTGGCCGGCCGATATACCCGAGCGCCGGCTGCGGTCCTCGGAGCGCCCGGAGATCGACCTGTCCGATCACAACGAGTTCGACGCGCTGGTGGTACGCACCGACTTCGAGCATCCCGAGGCCTGGGCCCGGATCGTGGCCGAGCTGCACCTGCCGATGCAGGGCGTGCCGGACTCCGAGCCGGCGACGCCGCGGCTGATCGACGATCCGATCTGGGCCGGCGCCCACTACGAGGAGATTGTCTCGGCCCTGCCTGCGGATGCTCCCGAGGCGGTTTTCGTCGCGGACTCCGAAGCCATGAGCACCGACGATCGCGGATTGCTGGCCGTTCACGCCGAACGACTGCTCAATCCGGAGGAATTCGCCGAGGACTTCGATCCGGACGAGGTGCCGGAGGCCTTCCGGATCGAGGCCCGGCAGGCCGAGCTGATGACAGTGAACCTGGCCCTGGCCAACTCGGACTTCGAGGACTGGGTGCACCAGGGAATCGACCTCAGCGCCTGAAGAGTTCGGCCATCAGGTCCCGGCCGGGTAGGGCGTGCTGCCACCGCGCCACCCGGCCGAGGACACGTGAGGACCGTACGAGGAGCCGACCGAAACGCACCTCGCCCACGGTGTTCTCACGCAGCTGATCCACTGCGTCCTGCAGGAGAGCCACCAGGTCGTCCGAGGGTGCCTCGCCGTGAAACGTGGCCTGGTAACGGGCTCGGGATCGGGCCAGCCGACCCGGTGTCTCGCCGTCCGGGTAGACGGCCACGTTCAATCGGCACGCAAGCAATGCTTGGAGCAGCCGCGGTGAGACCGGTCCGTTCAGCGACAGCAGCAGGTTGGCCGGGTACTCCCCTCGGCTGACGTCCTCCGGCGGGATCCGTTCCAGCAGCGCCCGCTTCTCCTCCTCCTTCTCCTGCCGGCGGCTGTCGGGACTGGATCGGCCGGCCCAGTCCGGACCGTCGTGCCAGGCCACCGCCGCGGGCTCGTGGGCCAGCACGGCTCCAGCGTTCCAGGCGCGGAACGCGAACTCCCAGTCCTCGCCCCCGTAGTGCCGGAACGACTCGTCGAACCCGCCGATCTCGCTGAACAGTTGGGCGCTGCAGCACATCACCGCACTGATCACGTACTGGTAGCTGGACGAATCCGCCCTCAGCAGATCGGAGCTGTCCCGGTATCCCCGGCTCAACCACTCCGGTGCGCCCAACTCCCGAGGCGCCGGCCCGTGTCCGTTGATCCAGTCCCTCACCTCCAATGGCGTCCAGCCCGCCAGATCGGCGTGCTCACGACGGCCGACCACCAGAGCATCAGGAACCAGGGACGGTAGGCGCGAGATTGCTTCCAGGTATCCGGTGGTCGGGATGGTGTCCTGGTCCAAGAACACCAGCACCTGCCCCCGGGCCGATCGAACGGCCAGGTTACGGGCTGCGGCAGCCCGAAAACCCAGATCCTCCTGGCGTACTACGCGCACGTCCAGAGAGCAGGCGTCGAGGGTCAAGGGTTGCGGTGAGCCGTCGTCGGCCACGATCACCTCGAACCGGGAACGCGGATAGCTCTGCAGGCGCAGCCCTTCAAGCAGCATCGCCAACTGCCGCTCACCCTGGTAATAGGGCACGATGACGCTGAGGAACGGGCGAGGATGGGCTGCCGTCACCAGATCCCAGCGGTTGCCCGGCACCACGTACCGGCCGTCGGGCAGACAGATCATCGGCTCAGGACCGGTCCGGGCCGGGACGGTTCCAGAGCCTGGGCATAGGCCGCCGCCACCGACGCCTCGTGCCGATCCGTAGGTGGCCCGACCTCCAGCCAGGACCGGGCCGGTTCGGCCAGGACTGCCCTCGCCGATTCGGCGAAAGACCCGGGCCGGTAGAGATTCACCAGCCCGGGGCAGGCCTCGGCCAGTTCCCGGGAGTAAGGACCGGCAGCCACCAACGGACGACGTCCGGCCGCGATCCAGCTGTTCAGCGAGCCCGACGCCGAGATGTTCGGGGCCGGGACGACGGGAAGCGCAACCTGCCGCAACCTTTTCAGCAGATCCTCTTGCGGAACGTACCCGGTCACCTCGAAGCCGCGTCCGGATTGCGCGGCCCGAGACGACAGGTGAGCGATCAGACCGTCATGGCCCTCGGCCGGACGACCGATCGCGGTCAGCCCAAGATCGGTCGGCAGTTCGCGCATCTCCTCCAGCAGTTCCTCGTGCCCCTTGCCCGGGTAGAGAAATCCGAAGACGGCGGCCTGCCGAAGTGGGCGGGGACGCTGCTGCGCTTCGATCGGCGAACCGGCAACCATGGGCAGCGGAACGACCTGAGCAACCACAAGCTTGGCGAACGTCTGCAAAAGGCCGAGTTCATGGCGGCTGTTCACGAAGACCGCATCCGCGGCTTCGGCCACCGCCCGGAACCCGTCCGCCCGGCGCCGGTACCGCGATGGTTCGTCCCCCGGGTCCGGCAGGTCGTGCAGCGTCACGCTGAGCGGAACCGGAAGGTTCGCGCGCATCCGCAGGAACGCAGCAGCGGCCGCACGAGCGTCCGGCCCGAAAAGCGCCTCGGTGTAATGCACATGCGCCCGCCGGATACCCTCCGGCTCCAGATTCTGCGGATCGGCCAGAAAGACTCGCCGACCCCCGGTACTGCGGGCCAGCCAGTCCGCGAAGATCACCACCCCGTGCTCACGCGGCCCGATCACCAGATGCGTCACCTCGCTCATCCGGAGATCACCGCCATCGGTTGCGCCTGCCGGGGTTCGATCAGTCGGCGCACGGCTCCTCGGTAGATCTCTTCGTGCCGCCTTCGGACGTCGGTGAGCTGTCGCGCCCGCATCTGCGGGTCCGCGGGTGGTACCGGGTCGGCGGTGAGCGCCTGCTGAACCGCGGCCGACAGCGAAACCGGATCCAGACCGAAGGTTTCGTCGTGCTGGTAGCCGACCACCTCGTCCCATTGGTCTGCGTAGTACCCGCACGAAGGGGCCACGACCCGGGTGCCCAAGTCCCGGCAGGCCTCCAGCCACCCAGAATGAGTACCGAACCGGTTGGGCAGAACGTACGCGTGCAGGCCCTGAAGGTAGGCGGCGAACTCAGGATCGCTGAAGCGTTCGTGGACCGCCAGGTCGATCAGCCCTTGCTCAGCGAGGCCGCGAGTCAGTCTCAGCTCCAACCGGTTTCGTACCCCGGGGTGCAGGTCGACCCGTAACCGGGCCGAGGCCGTCTGCGCCCCGATCAGCGCTGCCTCCACCACCAGGTCGGGCTCGACCACGTTGCGGCGCAGGTCTTTGAAGTGGATGCCGATCATGCGTTCCCGGCCGCTGGCGAGCATCGGCTGGGTCGGGGTGCCGAAGACCGCCGGATGCTCGAGCACCTGAGCCTTGCGCCCCCACCGGTGACGGATCTCGGCCGCGGCACCGGTGGTGAGGGTGATCACCGCGGCCGCGGCCGGCACCAGCAGATCCAGATGCCGGTCGTGGGCCTCGGAGCTGAGCTGATGCGGGTTGCGCAGGTCGTGCACGGTCAGCACCAGCGGGACCTGAAGAATCCCCAGTTGGGCGATCCACACCTGCATCTCGTCGGCGCTGAGGTGCTCATAGCCGAAATGCAGGTGCACCAGGTCGAACTCGTGGTGGTGCCGGCCGATCCACTCCGGGGTCAGCGCCAGGCTCGGAACCTCCAGGGGCGAGCTGGCGAATCGCCACCGGCCGGGGCAGACCTGGCGCACGTACGGATGCTCACCCGGGATCTGCAGAACCTTCAGCCTCACGAGGTACGGCATTCGTACACGCCGACCTCGGAACCCGTCCAGCTGTTGCCGATCCCGGGGAAAGTGGCCAGCACCCGTTCGTGGTCCCAGTCGTCCACCACGTGCACTTCGTGCGGGTTGCCCTCGAGCGCGCCCTGCGGGTAATGCACCACCGGGATGGACAGATACACGGCCCGGGCCGCGGCTTTACGCGACTTGTCCCACAGCGCCAGGGCCTCGGGCTCGCTCATGTGCTCGGCCACGTCCCCCAGGATCACCACATCCGCGTCGGGGAACTCCAGCTTCCGGGCGTCTCCCAGCACGATCTCGTCGTAGTGGTCGCGCAGCCGGTAGGTGTGCACGTACGGCTCGTAGATCTCGATCCCGGTGATCCGCTCGATCGGCAGCTCCCGCAGCAGCTTGGCGTAGGTACCGACCCCCGGGCCGATGTCCAGCACAGACACCGGGCGGTCGGCAGCGAGCTCGGCGACCCGGTCGCGGATCCAGCTCTTTCCTTCGGCTGAACTCATCGGCATGCGCCGCAGCATGGCACCGGGTCGCCGGGATCACATTACGAAAAGGCACCGTGCGTGACGGCAGGCAACCGAAACGGACTTGTGCGACTGCCGGGGTTGCCGGTCCTACTGCTCCGGCCGGTGCAGCCAGGTGTTCAGCTCGGCCGGAAGCACCTGAGCCGCCCGCTCGCGGTAGGCCTCCAGCACCTCGGGTTCGAGCAGTGCTGCGCCGCCACCCGAGCGACCCTCACGGAAGAACGCGGCGCGGTCGTGGAACGGCTGGGTGGGCGTCCAGACCTCGGGCCGGGCCGACATCTGCTTGAACGACGCGGCCTCGAGGAGTTCGGCCCACAGCTCGTCGGGCACCTGCGCGCCGAGTCGTTCGGCGAGCGCGCGCATCTGCCCTTCCAGGTCGGCCGAGAGGTCGGCGTAGTGCAGGAGCACCAGGTCGTCCCGGTCGCGCTGCTCCCAGGCGATCCGGGCATGGTCCAGGTAGGCGTTCATCGACTGGCTCTCGCCGGCCGGGGCGCTGTCGGCCATCACCCACTCCCGCAGCCAGGTCCGGTCGTCGGTGGTCGGGTACAGGCTGATCTCCGGCGGGAAGCCCAGGCTCGTCATCATCGCCGGGGAGTCCATGTTGTGCAGGTGGTGGTACCAGGACAACGCACTGTCGAGCGGGTGCCGGGCCACGAACACGGTCTTCACACCCTCAGCCGTGGGCAGGCCGTCCAGCGGAGTGTGCGACTTCAGGATGCGACGGTGCGCCTGGGCCTCCAGGCGCGCCACGACGTCCTCGATCGGGGTGTCCTTCATGTCGATCCAGGGCGAGAGCCGGCTCAGCGGAGCATCGAAGCCGGTGGCCCGGAACAGCAGCATCGCGCAGATCGACTGCACCCACGTGGTGCCCGATTTCATCGGTGCCGCGACGATCACATCATCTGGGCGCAGCGTCACCGACTGCCAGCGCGCGTTGTCCTGAAAAGGGCCGTCGTACCGCTTGAGCTGCGTCATTTCCTTACCCACAACCACTCGCCGGGCGCTGTCGGCGGTGATCATAGGTGACGAACCTGGGCACTACAGTCCCTGGTGCACTCCTGCATCCGACCTTCGGATGAGGCCGCCGACCGCAAGATCATCCGTCGTGATGGCGAACCCGCCTGCCTGCCCTGCCAGACTCCCCGAAAGCCGGATGAGCGCTCGGTGCATCCGCGGAAACGTACTCATCGTGGACGGGATACTCAGCAATGAAGTGGCGCACGGCAGTTGCGGCCGATGTTTCTCCCAGCCGACTGCCGGACGCAGCCCCAGCGCAGTGGGCGATCCTGGCGATGTCGGCATCCCCGTCCGGTCAGGAGCCACCGGACGACGCGTTCGACGAGGAGAGCCCGGGCGCGTCGGACGACCTGAGCGTTCACGAGGTCGTCCGATCGCTCCTCTGGTCGGCCGCCGCGATTCTGCTGGTCGCGCTGGCGTGGTGGGTGCTCGGCCGGGCGACCGTCGACGGCCTGCGTCTTCTCTGAGGCCTACCCTGATCCCCTGATGAAGCAGATGCGTCGAAAAGTAGCTGTGGCAATGCGTTCGGTGAGGACGGTGAGCCGGCTCCGGCTGGCCTTCGAGGTCGGTCTGGTCCTGGTCTTCGGGACCGGGTCCATCGCCGTGGCGCTGCGCTTCACCGACAACCTCCTCGGAGGCAACCCGCAGACGGCGCTCGGGTTCGCGGTGCTCGCGTTCCTGGCCTGGGCCGTCGTGCTGCCGCTGAGGCTGGTCCGCCCGTTGACCGCCCTGGTTCTGGGCGGCCTGCTGAGCATCCCGCTGGGTAGTACGGGCCTGGTCATGATCCCGTTGAGCGCCGCGGTCGGGTACCGCGTCCGCCGCAAGGTGCCACTCGCCCTGGCCTACCTGGCTGTCTTTGCCTGCGGCATCACCGGAGTCGGCCTGAGTGGGGGCCTCTCCTGGCTGACCGTGTTCCTGTTCGCCCTGGCCCAGTTCAGCGCCTACGTCGTCCTGCCGGGCACCGTGGGAGCCATGGCTGCGCAGCGTCGCCTGCTGGTGATGACCATGCACCAGCGCAACGTCGAACTGCACGCCGAACGCCAGGCCATCGAGGGGCAGGCCCAGGCCCGCGAGCGCAACCGGATCGCCGCGGAGCTGCACGACTCGCTCGGCCACCGGCTCACCCTGCTCTCGCTCTACACCGGCGGGCTGGCCCAGGCGCCGGAACTGGCGGCGCTGAGCCCGGAACGCCGGCAGGCCCTGGACCTGGTGCGTGACACCTCGGGCCAGGCGATGGGTGAGCTCCGCCAGATCCTGAAGATCCTCCACCAGGACGCCTCGGACGATGCCGGTGGGCGTTCGCTCGCGGAGGTCGAGGAGACGGTGGCCTCGGCCCGGGCGACCGGGACCCAGGTCGAGCTGGTCCGGGCCGGAGAGCCTCGGCCGTTGCCTCTGCTCGCCGAGCACGCCGCCTATCGCGTGGTGCAGGAAGGGCTGACGAACGCCCTCAAGCACGCCGGTGGCGCACCGATCCGCGTGGAGGTGCGCTACGCGGAGGAAGAACTCTTCGTCGAGGTCCGCAACGGTCCCGGCCGTCCGTACGCGGGGCAGAGCTCCGGGCAAGGGCTCGCCGGCCTGGCGGAACGAGTCCGCCTGGCCGGCGGCGTGCTGACCTCCGGTCCGGTGATCGACGCGTCTTCAGGCGGTGGGTTCCGGATCTCGGCCGTCCTGCCGTACAACGCCGAGATCCCGGATGCGCTCGCGCCGAAGACGGGCGACTTCCCGGAGGAGATCAAGCGCAATACCCGTCGTCAGCGACTCGGCGTCCTGACCGTGATCACTGCCGTGGTGCTCTCGCTGGGCTCGTGCGTCGGGGCGCTGGTGGTCCCGGATCCCGTCTCCTCGGACGATGTTGCAGCCGAGCTGGTTTCGGAACCGGTGTCGCAGCAGCAGTTCGATGAACTACGCATCGGCGAGGCGGCGACCGGCCTGCCGGAGCCCTGGCACACCGAAGAATCCGGTGGAAAGGTCTGCAGCTACTACACCGCGGCCGCCGACGTGGAGTCGGATGACCCCTTGATCGACGAGATCGACTTCGAATTCTGCTTCCTGGACGGGAAACTGGTGAGCAAGGACAAGCTCTGAACGACGGTCAGTCGCTCGGGCAGGCGACGTCCTTGGCCGGCAACTTCCCGCTGATCAGATACGACGTGGTCACGTTGGAGGCACAGGCGTTCCGGCCGAGCACGTACACGCCGTGACCGCTGCCGTCCACCGTGACCAGCCGGGAGCGCTGCCCGAACTTCTCCCGCAGCAGTTGCCCGCCCGCGAGCGGGGTGACCGGGTCGTGCTGGTTCTGCAGGATCAGGATGTTGGCCGGGCCCTCGTCGTTGATCGCCACCGGTTCCTTCTCCGGACCGAGCTCCCAGTAGGCGCAGGGCAGGATGTTGGCGCTGGCCGGGCCGAACAGCGGGTACCGCTCGCGATCCTCGGCCACGGCCTGCTGGTAGGCCTTGACGTTGCTCGGCCATTCGCTGTCGTTACAGGTCACCGCGAGGAACACGGTGAGCGCGTTGTCCAGCGGATTGGCGTCCGCCGCAACCTGCGCAGCCGGGGCCGCCGTACCGGGATCAAGCAACGACTGCCAGTACTGCGCCCGCGAGCCGTAGGAGAGCGGGCTGTAGGCGCCCACGAACACGTAGTGGCGGAACAGGGCGCCGTTGGTCCCGTCCGGAGCCGGGGTCTCGTCCAGCCGCTCGGCCGTGCTGACGAAGTTCTCGCGCACTTCCTGCGGGGTACTGCCCAGGCCGTAGGCCCCGTCCCGGGCCGCGACCCAGGCCGCGAAGTCCCCGAAGGTTTCCTCGAAGCCCAGTCCGTACCGGCGCATGCCTTCCTGGTTCAGGTGGGTGTCGCCGACGTTGCTGTCCAGCACGATCCGGTCGGAGCGCTGCGGGAACATCGAGGCGTACGCCGCTCCGAGGGCCGAGCCGTACGAGGCCCCGTAGAAGCTGGTCTTCTTCTCCCCCAGCGCGATCCGGATCTGGTCCAGGTCACGCGCCATGTTCTCGGTCGTCAGCTGCTTGAGCGCCGCCGCGTCCGGGCTATTGGCGCAGGTCTGGGCCGCGGCCTTGACCACCTTCGCCCGCTGCGCGACCGCGGCCTCGTCCACCGCGAACGGAGGGATGTTGCCGTTGTACGGGTCGTCCGCCTTGAACCCGCACTTCACCGGCGAGGAGAAGCCGACGCCCCGGGTGTCCATGCCGATCAGGTCGTAGGCGTCCATGACGCTGGCCGGCAGCCCCTGCTCGACCATCAGCGCGGCCTGCCCCAGCCCCGTGCCACCCGGACCGCCCGGGTTGAACAGCATGATCCCGCGCCGCTTCTCCGGCTTGGTGCTGGCGATCCGGGAGAGCGTGAGCTCGATCTTCTTGCCCTTGGGCTTGCTGTAGTCCAGCGGCACCTTCACCGTGGCGCACTGCACCAGCGGCATCTGCGTCGGCGGGATGTCCGTCCCCTCCGGGCATCCCGCCCACTTGACCTTCGCGGCCGTCTGGGCCACCGGCTGAGCCTCACGAACCGACCCGGTGTCTCCCGGCATCACGATCGCACCTGCGAGTAGTCCGGCCGAAACCGCCAGACCTGCGCCTCTTCCCACCAACGTCCAGCCTCCTTTGGATGCACTCCTCGGGCAGATGAGCACATCCATCAGAAACCCTGCCGTCGGGGCATGGTCAAACCGACGAACCGTCCAGCAGCAGTCCGTCCTGCTCCGGGCCGGGGAAGACCAGTTCGGTGAGCACGACCTCGCCGTGCCCGGCGATCACCTCGATACAGCAGCGGTCCACCACCACATCCAGCTGCAGTTCACCGTTCTCGAGCGCCACCGGTACCCGCCGCGCCACCATGAACGCAGGATCAGCGAGCGTTCCGCTGCGGCTGCGGTCGACGTAGAGACAGCCGTCCTGGTAGCCGATCCTGGTTCCGTCGCCGTCCGCGCTCGCGTGCACGAGAAGCGAAGCCCCGGGCTGCAGGCGGGTCTGCAACCGGTAGGCGAGTGGGACGGTGATCCGTTGCCCCGACGCGGGAACCTCGACCGACGGCGTATCCAGCTCCCGCAGGAACCGGCTGGTCAGCCTCGGCACCCTGTCGAGCGTGACCAGGGCCAGTTCGCGGGGCAAGGTCTGGATACCACGCCAAGGAGCGGTCGGCGCCAGGAAAGCGTGTCCCATCCAGCCCATCATCAGCCGACGCTCCGGGATGCCCGAGAAGGTGACGGCGGCGTAGTTGTCGTGCCCGAAGTCGCTGGTCCGGTACAGGTCGCCCGGGGGAATGCTGGCGTCCTCGGTGAACTTGGTCCCGTCGAAGTCGCCGAGCAGGTACACCTGGGCCGGGCCGCGGGTACACAGCGAGAGCACCCAGCGCGGCCGGCCCTCGTCGCCGTCCAGCGGCAGCGGGAACAGATCCGGGCACTCCCAGAACCCCGGCAGGTTCGGGCTGGTGAACGTGCTCAGCTCCGTCCAGTGCAGAAGGTCGTCCGAGCGGTTGATCACCAGCCGCGAGTCGTCGGCCTCGACCGTGACCATCACCCAGTAGCCGCCCGGACGCTCGCCGAACCAGAAGACCTTGGGGTCGCGGTAGTCGTTGCGGCCCCGGTCGCTGACCGGGTTGTCCGGGTGCTGCTTCCAGGTCCGGCCGGCGTCGGTGCTGACCGCGATGGACTGGGCCTGGCGGGTGCCGTACTGCGGGTGGTCACGGTACTGGCTCGTGTAGAACGCGATCAGCGGACCATCGGATCCCTCGCCCAGGCCGGAGGTGTTGTCCTGGTCGTGCACGATCGAGCCGGAGAAGATCCACTCGTCCTCGCTGCAGCCGATCGCGATCTCGTGCTCGGTCCAGTGCTGAAGATCGGTGGACGTGGCGTGGCCCCAGCTGATCGACCCCCACTCGTCGCCGGTGGCGTTGTACTGGAAGAAGAGGTGGTACACCCCGTCGTGCCGGATCAGGCCGTTCGGATCGTTCATCCAGTTCTTCTGTGGGGTGAAGTGAACCAGAGGACGCCATTGCTCAGTTGGTTCGCGACGGCTCACGATGCGCTCCCACAAGTTGCGTGCCGAACAGGTCTCCTCAGACCGGGCGCCCGGACGACTCGCCGCTGCTCTCCAGAGCGAAGGTCCGGAACGACGAGTGTGAGCTGTTGGTCAGATAGTTACCGTAGACGGGTGCCTCGCTGACGAAGAAATCCCACACCTCCTCGTGCTCGGCGTCTTTCAGCATCCGCGCCCGCACCGGGATCACCTGGTTGCCGAAGGTGACGACGGCGTCGGGGTGAGCCAGCAGATTTTCCGCCCAGGCGGCCGGCTGCGGACGCCCGAAGTTCGATGCGACAACCGCGAAAACACCGTCACCATGCGGTTTGAAGAACAGGGGCGTGGTGCGCGGTTGGCCGGTGCGGCGGCCGGTGGTGGTCAGCAGCAACGTCCCGGCGCCGGTCGTCCCGCCCATGCTGTACCGCCCCTTGCTCCGGGCCAGGAGGTACCGGTCGACCGGGACCATCACCTGGCGCATGAAGGTGACGAACCACGGCCGCGGAGCCAGGCGGATCATCGTGGCCCGCACAAGTCCCTGAACTCGTTCCCGGATCATGCTGCTCCCCCGTAACCCTCGGCACATCGACGGATCAGGCCGATCAGGACACCGTAAGCCCCAGCAGCCCGCCATGAACGAAGGCCGCCAGGGCGTCCGTCATCGCGTCCTCGGAAAGGTCCTGGCGTACGGCCGGATTCCACCAGGTGGAGGCGAACGACCACATCAGGCCGGTCATCAGCGAGGCCGCGAGCACCGGATCGACGCTCAGTTCCAGCTGGGCCAGGTGCCCGGCCAGGTGCTCCAGGTCCGGCTCGAACATCTCCTGCTGCCGCCGGGCGAAGGTCTCGTCCACGATGGCGGCCTGCTGCAGCGCGATCATCACGGTGCGGTGCTCGCGGAAGGACCGCACGAAGGTGGCGACGTGCCAGCGGACCGCGTCCCGCTCCCGGAAGTCGTCCGGATGCGACGGCCCGGCGGCGGTGACCGTGGCGTCGCTCTCGGCCAGCAGGCTGCTCAGCAGCGCCTCGAGCAGCTTCTCCTTGCTGGCGAAGTGCTTGTAGAACGACCCGGTGGCCCGGCCGGCCTCGGCCGTGATGTCGGTGATCTTGGTGTTCAGGTAGCCCTTGCGCTCGAACACCCGGATCGCCGCGGCCTGCAGTTCGGCCTCGGTCTGGGCGGCCTGCTGCCTGCGCATGCCGCGGTTGGGTCCACTCACCCTGCTGCCCACCTTCGCTCTTGACCCCAACCTACCAGCCGACCTATGGTGAATTTATGTTCACTGAATCTAAGTTCACCTTAATCGTCGGGGCCGGGCCGACCGGGCTGACGCTGGCCCGCCAGCTGCAGCGCCACGGCGTTCCGTTCCGGATCATCGAGCAGTCCCCCACCCCGTTCGAGGGCTCGCGGGGCAAGGGCCTGCAGCCCCGGACCCTTGAGGTGCTCGACGATCTGGGCGTGCTCGAGGAGTTTCTGGCCTCGGGCGGCCCCTACCCGAGCATGCTGATCCACCTGCCCGACGGCGGCACGATGCCCCGGCCGATGGGCGAGGTCCGGGAGCCGTCCGCGACCGTTCCCCACCCGAACCCGCTGATGCTGCCGCAGTGGCGGACCGGCGAGATCCTGGCCCAGGGTGTCCCGGTGGAATACGGCGTCGGCCTGGATGAACTGACTCAGGACGAGTCCGGCGTGCACCTGAAGCTGGACAACGGCGAAGAGTTCACCGCACGGTACGTCGTGGGCGCGGACGGCGGCAAGAGCACAGTGCGCCGCGCGATCGGCGTGGCCTTCGAGGGCGAGACCCAGGAGAGCGAGCAGCTGTTCATCGCCGATGTGAAGCTGACCGGACTGGACCGCGACAACTGGCACATCTGGCTGGGCCCGGACGGCCGCTCCATCGGCCTGGCGGTGTGCCCACTGGCCGGCACCGACGACTTCCAGCTGGTCTCGCCCGAAACGGATTCTTCGGTGGAGCAACTGCTTTCCGATGCCGACCCGTCCATCGGTCTTCAGCACGTCGGCTGGACCTCTCGCTGGCGCGCGAACGTCCGGATGGCGCAGCGTTTCCGGGTGGGCAACATCTTCCTCGCCGGCGACGCTGCCCACGTCCACCCGCCCACCGGCGCGCAGGGACTGAACACCGGGGTCCAGGACGCCTACAACCTCGGCTGGAAGCTCGCGACCGGCGACGATGCCGTCCTGGACACCTACGAGTCCGAACGACTTCCGGTGGCCGCGGCCGTCCTCGGGATCAGCACCAAGCTGTACCAGCGGGCGGTCGACAACCAGGAGGATGCCATGCGCCGGGACGACCCGGACCTGCAGCAACTGAACCTGAACTACCGGGAAAGCCCTCTGGCCGTGGAGCATCGGGCCGGGCCGGGCGTGCTTCAGGCCGGAGACCGGGCACCGGACCACCCGCGAGGCGACGGCCGGGTCTTCGACCTGCTGCGTGGCCCGCACTTCACCCTGCTGGCCCTCGACTGGTCCGCCGACCTGCCCGATCTCGGCATTCCGGCCTACCGCATCGACGAGGCGAGCGACGCCTACGACGGCCAGGGTCCACGCCTGTTCCTGGTCCGTCCGGACAACTACATCGGCTGTGCAGCAACCGATCCCGCCGACGTTGCCGCCTATCTCAAGAAGGCTTCAGCGGCCTAGCAGCTCGGCCGTCGCCTCCCACAGGCGACGCTCCCGCGCCCGGTCCTGGGCCATCGGCTGCACCTCGGTAACTCGGTCCCGCACCACGAACGCTCCGTCGCGCAGATCGGACCAGCGTTCGTCCACGGCGACCGAAGCCAGCAGTGGCCCGGACTTTTCCGGGGTCGCCACACCGGGAATCCGACCGAGCGCACGTCCGATTGCCTGTACGGCCGGCGGAGCGCTCCGGCTCAGGGCACTACCCGGCATCCAACCCGGTTCGTAGACGATGACGTTCACCCCGGCGGCAACCCTGCGCTGCAGTTCGTGGGCGTAGTAGAGAATCGCGAGCTTGGCATCCGAGTACGCGGTCATGCCGAGATGACCCTCTGCGGCAGCCGGTTCGGCCAGTTCGATCGGATCCCGCCACTGGGCCGGTGGCACCTTCAGCAGCCGCCGCCAGAAGTTGGCGTAGTACGTGTTCGAGCCGAGCAGAACAATTCTGGACGAGGTGGCCAGCGTTGCGGTCAAGTCACCGATGAGTTGGGCGTGGGCCAGGTAGTTGACCGCGAAGGTCAGCTCGTGACCGTCCACCGAGGCCCGGCGGGTGTCGGGCGAGACGAATCCGGCGTTGGCGATCAGAGCTACCAATGGACGGACGTCCCCGGCCTCCACAAGATCCCGAACGGTGGATGCCGCGGCCCGGACGTCGGAAAGGTCGGCCAGGTCGCACCCGATCGCGTGCGCCTGGGCCCCACGCCGACGCACCTGCTCGGCCACCTCGTCCAGAGCGGTTCCTGCTCGCCCGAGGAGCACCACGTCGCGGACCTGCGGATGCTCGGCCAAGGCGAGAGCGGCCACCCGGCCGAGGCTGCGGGTGGGGCCGGTGATGAGCGCTGTTGTCATGTCCGCCAGCCTGGCCCGGTCGGCGCTGCTCAGGCAGTCGCCAGGTTGTCGTAGGACCAGCAGGGCCAGGATCTCGCGGCCTGGTCCGGGCAGACTGGTGCTGGTGGAGACTTGGGAATTCGGTCAGGCCCTGCGCCGGCGGCGGGACGAGGTGGCGCCGGAGGCGGTCGGCCTGCCGGTGGGCCGTCGGCGCCGGGCGACCGGGCTGCGGCGTGAGGAACTGGCCCAGCTGGCCGGGATCTCCGCGGACTACCTGACCCGCCTCGAACAGGGCCGGGCCACCACTCCCTCGGCGCAGGTGGTGGAGGCCCTGGCCCGGGCCCTGCGGCTGCCCGACCGCGACCGGGCGCTGCTGTACGAGCTGGCCGGGCTGACCGTGCCCGGGCCGGAGGTGGTGCCGACCCGGCTGGCCCCGAGCATCCAGCGGATGCTCGACCGGCTGGACCACACCCCGGTCGTGGTCTACGACGCAACCTGGACCCTGGTCCTGGCCAACCGCGCCTACGACGCGCTGATGGGCGACACGACCGGCTGGCAGGGCCTGGAGCGCAACGCGATCTGGCGCCACCTCAACGGCCGCCGCAACCGGGTCGTGCACTCACCGCAAGAGTTCGCCCGGCACGTGGCCCTCCTCGTCGCCGACCTTCGGCTGACCGCGGCCCGCTACCCCACCGACCGAGCACTGCGGCAGCTGATCGATCATCTGCACGAATCCCCGGGCTTCACCGCGCTGTGGGACTCCCCCGCACTCCCGGCCCCGGAACGGGCCCGGCACAAGACGATCGCCCACCCAGCCGTGGGCCCGATCACGCTCGACTGCGACGTCCTGCTCCTGGCCCTCGACGACCTGCGGATCAGCGTGTACACCGCCGAACCCGGCACCCCCGACGCCGAGCGCCTCGCCCTGGCCCTGGTCCTCGGCACCCAGGACCTCGTCGACTCGTGAACTCGTAACACGGCCACAACAAAGGAGGCCTATGGTCTGGTGGTCAGACCACCTGACCACTAGGAGCTCGCCGTGACCGAAGGATTCATCGCCCGCCACGGACTGTGGACGGACGAGCAACGGACCGCCGCCGACCGCCTGCTCAGCGAGATCGAGCAGAAGAAGCTGCGCCAGGTCCGGATCGCCTGGTGCGACCAGCACGGCATCCTGCGCGGCAAGACGCTGGAGATCCCGCATTTCCGCTCGGTGCTGCGTCAGGGCAAGGACTTCCAGACCGCCACCCTGATCTTCGACACGACCAACAGCCCGGTGGTTCCCCCGTTCGGCGCGGACGCCCTGGGCGACTCCCGGATGACCGGCCTGCCCGACGGCGTCCTGGTGCCCGATCCGCTGACCTTCAAGGTCCTGCCCTGGCTGGAGGGGACCGGCTGGATCCTGTCCGAACTGCACTACCGCAGCGGCGAGCGGGTTCCGTTCGACACCCGGGGCGTCCTCACCGAGCAGCTGACCCGGCTCGGCGACGAGGGCTTCGAGTACGTCAGCGGCATCGAGATGGAGTTCTACCTGACCAGGCTGGTCGATCCGATGCTCGGTTTCGAGGACTCCGGCTACCCGCCCGCTCCCCCGAAGGTCACGGCGGTCGGTCACGGCTTCCAGTACCTGACCGAGTCGCGGGGCGACGAGATCGAGCCGATCCTGTCGGTCCTGCGCGACAACCTGGTCGAACTGGGCCTTCCGCTGAGCACGATCGAGGACGAGTGGGGGCCCGGGCAGGTCGAGTTCACCTTCGAGCCACTCACCGGGAAGGCCACTGCGGACGCTGCGGTCCTGGCCCGCACGGTGATCAAGCAGCTGGCCCGCCGGCACGGCTACCACGCGACCTTCATGGCCCGCCCGGCTCTGCCGAACGCGTTCTCCAGCGGCTGGCACCTGCACCAGTCGCTGCGCTCGTCCGCGCAGGCCAACGCCTTCGCCGGGAGCGCCCCGGACGAGCTGCTCTCGCCCACCGGTACCCAGTTCATGGCCGGGCTGCTGGAGCACGCTCTGGCCTGCTCGGTCCTGACCACCCCGACGGTCAACGGCTACAAGCGTTACCGGCCGGACTCTTTCGCACCCGACCGGATCGCCTGGGCCGAGGAGAACCGTGGGGCGATGGTGCGGGTGGCCGGTGCCCGCGGTGACGCGAACACCCACCTGGAGAACCGGATCGGGGACCCGGCGGCGAACCCGTACCTGTACCTGGCCTCACAGATCGCCTCGGGGCGGGACGGCCTGCGGCGCGGGCTCGACCCGGGTGCCTCGGCCGACGAGCCGTACCTGGCCGCGGCCACGGCACTGCCGGCCACCCTGGAGCAGGCGGTCGGGCACTTCAGCGAGAGCAAGCTGCTGCGGGCGGAGTTCGGCGAGGCGTTCGTCGACTACCTGACGATGATCAAGCGTCACGAGGTCTCCCGCTTCAACGCCGCCGTCACCGACTGGGAGCACCGTGAGTACTTCGAGGTCTATTGATCTGCTCGAGCACGTCCGCAGCGAGGCCGGTGACCCTTTCGTGGTGGCGGCGGCGCAGCTGGGCGGGCCGTGGCTGGACGTGCCTGCTCGACTCGAGCGGGCCGTCCAGGCGAGCGAACTGGCCGCGTCTCACCGAGCGTCCGTCATTGCCTTTCCGGAGTGCTATCTCAGTGGCTACCCGTACTGGCTGTCCCGGACCAACGGTGCGACGTTCGGCGACCCGTTGCAGAAGAAGGCTTATCGCTACTACCTGGAGTCGGCCGTCCCGGTGGACGGGCCCGAGGTTGCCCGGCTGAAGGAACTCAGCGCCGATCTGGGCATCACCGTGGTCATCGGCCTGACCGAGCGTTCCTCCGGCACCACGTACTGCTCGCTGCTGACGATCACTCCCGCCGGCCTGGCCGGGCATCACCGCAAACTCGTT
Organism: Kineosporia babensis; assembly: GCF_021129305.1. Lineage (GTDB taxonomy): Bacteria > Actinomycetota > Actinomycetes > Actinomycetales > Kineosporiaceae > Kineosporia > Kineosporia babensis. The sequence continues at coordinate 125,223 of NZ_JAJOMB010000003.1, forward strand.
CCCACGTATGACGAACGTCTGGTCTGGGGGTCCGGCGACGGGCACGGTCTGCGCGCTCACGAGGTGGGCCGGGCCCGGATCGGCAGCCTGAACTGCTGGGAGAACTGGATGCCCCAGGCCCGGCAGGCGATGTACGCGACCGGCGAGGACGTGCATTTCGGGGTCTGGCCCGGCTCGGTCGGGCTCACCGGTGACATCACGCGGTTCACGGCCCTGGAAGGACGGGTCTTCAGCGTCGCTGCCTCGGGACTGCTGCGGCGGGACGAGGTTCCGGACGATTTCCCCTTGGCCCAAGCTCTTCTGCAGGACGCCGATGAGCTGCCGTTCGACGGAGGCACAGCGGTGGCCGGTCCCGACGGGCGCTGGGTGATCGAGCCGATCGCCGGACGGGAGGGCATCGTGGTGGCCGAACTCGACCTGTCCCGGGTGGCCGAGGAGCGTTTCGCCTTCGACCCCACCGGGCACTACAGCCGTCCGGACGTTCTGCGTACTACGGTTGACCGTACGCGGCGAACCGCAATCGCATGGGAGGACGTCCGTTGAAACCAGTTCTCGTGCTGCAACACCAGGATGACGTCGCACCCGGCAACCTCGGTGAGTGGCTCACCGTTCAGGGCATCCCGTTCGTCGTTCAGGACGTGACGGCTCAGGGGCCGCACGACGAGACCGACTGGGGCGCCGTGGTGGTGCTGGGCAGCAAGGAATCGGCGTACGACGCCTCGGTCCCCTGGCTGGAGTGGGAGCGAACTGAGCTTCGGCGCCATCTGGACGCCGGTCGTCCGTTGCTCGGGATCTGTTTCGGGGCACAGCTTCTGGCTCAGCTCACGGGTGGATCGGTTGCGGCGGCGCGCTCGCCCGAACGAGGCTGGATCGACGTCGAAGGCTCGCCCCTGACCGGCTCCTGGTTCGCCTGGCACGGAGACGAGATCACCGTCCCTCCACAGGCCCAGGTGCTGGCCCGTTCGTCGGCCTGCGTGCAGGCGTTCCAGGTCGGGCCGCATCTGGGGGTGCAGTTCCATCCGGAGGTCTCGCTCGCCATGATCACCGGCTGGCTGGCCGAGAATCGCCGTCAGGAACAGCTTTCCGCGGTGGACAGCACCATCGACACCGTTCTGGCCGAGAGTGCCGCCCGGGCGGCAGAAGCCGAGCAGGCCGCCCATCGTCTGTACGCCGGCTTCTTCGGTTTCCTGCTCCGATCCCCTGACCCCTACAGTGGTCTGACCAGCAGATGACCAGGGAGCCAGAGGACGATGGTGAGCGGCAGGACGACGGGTTCGGCTTCACGGATGCGCCCGGTCGCTCGCCAGCCGGTCTCCGAGCAGGTCGCCGAGCGCCTGCGGGAGTTCATCGACGAGAACGGCCTGCAGGCCGGGGACAAGCTGATGACCGAGCGCGAACTGGCGGCCGAACTGGGCGTGGGCCGCTCGAGCGTGCGTGAGGCGATCACCGCCCTGCGGGCCCGGGGCCTGGTCGAGGTGCGTCACGGTGAGGGCATCTACCTGCTGGAACGCAGCACCGACCTGATCTCGTCGCTGGCTCAGGAACTGGTCGGCACGCACGTCGACCACCCCTACATCTGGGAGACCCGGCAGGCCATCGAGGTGCAGTGTGCCCGGCTGGCGGCCACCCGGGCCACCACCGAGGACCTCGCCCTGGTCGCGGCCGCCCTCGATCAGATGGCCGCCGAGGTCGACGCGGGCGAAGCGGCTCTTGAGGGTGACCGGGCCTTCCACTTCGGCGTGGTCCAGGCCTCCCACAACCCGATCCTGATCCAGCTGGTGGCGGGCATCCGGGAGTCGTTCGACAAGACCTCCGAGACGTCCCTGACCCGGGCCGGTCAGCCGGCCCGGTCGCTGGCCGAGCACCGCGGGATCTTCGAGGCCATCGCCGCCGGCGACCCAGCGCTGGCGGCCGGGCGGATGCTGGCCCACCTGGTCGGGACGACGGACGATCTGCTGCCCGGGCACTGAATCCCTACAGGTCGATGACGACCTTGCCGTGCACGTGCCGAGCGGATTGCAGTTCGACCGCGGCGCGGATCTGGTCCACCGGGAAACGGGCCGCGATCGGCACCCGGAGTTGCCCTTCCGCGGCCAGACGAGCGATCTCCTCGATGGCACCAGGCTCGGCGTTCGCGCCGTTGGCCGGCTCGATGCCTTCCACGACGGTGGCGATCGTGGTCATCCGGGAGTCCGGCACGCCGAGCTCACGAGCCGCCGCGATCGTCTCGGCGCCGTGCAGATCCATCGCCGCAGTGATGCCGTCCGGGAGTCGGTCGGCCAGGCCCTCGCCGTAGACAACCGGTTCCGCTCCCAGAGCGCGTAGCGCATCGGCCGAAGTGGCCGACCCCGTGCCGACGACTCGGGCACCGGCCAGGCGCGCAAGCTGAACCGCGAACACGCCCACCCCACCGCCCGCAGCGCCGATCAGCAGGGTGTCGGTCGGCCCGGGCTTGACCACCGCGAGCGCTGCTGCGGCCGTGCTCCCGGCGATGGACAGGACGGCGGCGGTCCGGTCATCGAGCCCGTCCGGTGTGCGATGAACGTCTCCGCCCTTGCCGAGGTGTCCCGGAGCGTCCACCACGACGTAGTCGGCGACGCTGCGGGAGAAGGCTGAGCCGAAGACCCGGTCGCCGACCTTGAACAGATCACCGACCCCGTCCCCCACCTCGTCGACGACGCCCGCGTAGTCGTTGCCGAACCCGCCCGGCAGGCTCAGGCCGAAGCGGGCAGCGGTGGCATCGTCCGAGGTCATGAACCAGTCCATCGGATTCAGCCCGGCTGCCGTGACCCGGACCCGGACCTGCCCGGGGCCGGCCTCAGGGACGGGCACCTCGCGCAGGACGAGGTTCCCGGGCCCGCCGAACGACTCGGCGAACTGGACGGCCCGGCTGGTGGATGTGCGCACGGCGAGGTCCTTCCTCAAGGGAGTCCCGGAAAACGGACTATGCTCCGGTTCAACGAACGTAGCACAACCGGAGCGTGATCCGTTTTGCCCGAGACCCCTGCGCGGTCGGATGCCGCGCGCAACCGCAAGCACCTGCTCGACGTCGCCACCCGGGTCTTCCAGTCGGCCCAGGGCGAGCCTTCGCTGCGGGAGATCGCCCGTGAGGCCGGGGTGGGCATCGCCACGCTCTACCGACACTTCCCCACCCGCGAGGCTCTGGTCGCCGCGGTCTACGCCGATCAGGTGGCCCGGCTCACCGACGGCGCCCAGCAACTCCTCGCGACCCATCCCCCGGCCGAGGCCCTACGCCGCTGGATGGACCTGTTCGGCGACTGGATCGCCACCAAGGACGGCATGCTGAACACGCTGCTCGCCCTGATCGAGTCCGACGAGATCCCGCACGCCCGAACCCATACCGACCTGATCACCGCGATCGAGGGCATGCTGAAAGCCGGTCAGGCGAGCGGCGAGCTGCGCACCGACATCACTGCGCAAGACATCGCCGCCCACCTGATCGGGATTTTCACCGTCGCGCCGGTACCTCAGCATTCAGCCCGCGCCGAAAGATTGCTGAACGTCCTGCTACACGGCCTGCGCCCAGCTCATGACGCGGGGTAGAGACCGAAAAGGTCAGCCCTGGGCGATGTCCGGAGTACCGACCGACTCCACACCGGCGGCGAACTCGGCCACGGTGGCGCTGTCCCACTTCAGACTGCCGGGAAACTGGAAGATCAGCGTGCGGTCCTCGGCCGGCAGCAGCAGACCCGTGCTGTCACCGCCCTCGAAGTCGAAGCTGGTCGCGGTGACGTCGCCGACCTCGAGATCCTGAGTGTTCTTGCGCTCGACCGAAAGCTCTGCCTCGTTGGCCACGGTGACCAGAATCTTGCCGGTGAACTCGTTCGGGTCCTGGTTGCTCGCGTCCTCGGCGGCAAGCACCAGCTTGCCGGTGTCAGCCGCCAGCACGTCCCAGCCGGCCGGAACCTGCTCGATCCGGAAACCCTCGGGCTGCTCACCCTGGAAAGAGGTCAGCTCGGCGGAAATGCTCTGTGTCCCGGCCGGTTCGGCGGTCGCCGAAGAACCGGAGCCCAGGAGCGTGAAAGCCAGGACTCCGGCGGCGGCAGCCGCGGCCAGACCGACGGGGAGGAGGACGTTGCGTTGGGTGGAAGAGATGCTCATGCCTATTCGACGGAGCCCGTCTCTGCCCAGGTTGCACCCAGCCGGGTGGAGATCTGGCGTTGTGATGTCATGGGCAGTGATGGACAGCGATCAGCCCTCTCTGGGACGAGCGATCATGATCGGCCGCACGGCCGAGCTCGCAGCCCTCACGCGGCTGGTGGAACGGGCGGCGGCCGGTGCGAGCGGTCTCCTGGTGGTGACTGGTCCCCGGGGTTCGGGCAAGACCACTCTGCTGGACGCCGCGGTCAGGGCCGCCCGGGCTCAGGGTGTGCCGGTGGCTCATCGCACCGCCGAATCGCTCGGCACCCGGCTGATCGTGATCGACGAGAACCGCGTGCCCGAGCCGGCCGAGCTGGAACGGCTACTGGCCAGCGGAGCGTCAGTACTGGTCACCGCGGGCGAAGACAGCCAGGCTGACCTGCGGCTGAGGGCCCTGAGCGAGGCCGAGCTCAATCGGCTGCTGCCCGGTCGGCAGTCCGACGTGGTGCACGCGATCTGGCTGGCCAGCGGCGGCATGCCAGGAACAGCCCTGGATCTGGCTGCTTTGATCGGCTCGGCCGACGACCCGGTGGCTGTCCTGGCTCTGAGTGCGCCTTCTCGGACCCAGTTCCTCGTGCCGGACGTGGCCCTGCTGCGCCTGCTGGAATGGGCGGCGACCCGGCCCTTGACCTCCGAGGTCCGGGCGAAAGTGTTGATTCGCTGGGCCCGGGAGCTGCTCGGCGACACCTCGTCCCTGGATCGGCGGCGGGAACTGGCAGACGAAGCGGTCCAGCTGGCCGAGGGCTGCGGCGATCCCGGTGTCCTGGCCAACGTGCTGGACGGCCGGTTACATGCACTATGGGATCCGGCGGCCGCCCCGGAAAGGCGCGATGTCTCGTCTCTGATCGTCGGCAAGGCCCGGGAGGCCGGAGACGGTCAGGCCGAGCTGAACGGTTTGTTCTGGCGGTTCGTGGCCCTGGTCGAACTGGGTGATCTGGATGCAGCCGAGGCGGCCCTGGTCAGCTACGCGCGCACCGGTGAGTTGCTGGGAGATTCCGAGGCTGGGGTTATCGCCCTGTCCCGGCAGGCCGTTCTCGCCATCGCTCGCGGACGTCTGACGCTGGCCGAGCAACTGACTGAGCAGGTGGCGAAGGCCGGGCAGGCTACCGGCCTGAAGGACACCGCTCGGCTGACTGCCTCGCTGGCCGGGCAGCTGGCCCTCCTTCGAGGTGAAGCTGCGGGACAGGTTGATCCGTTGCAAGAGATGGCGTTACGGCTCCCCGGTCACTTCTACGAGGCGACCGCGGCGCGGGTGATGGCCGAGGCGGGGCGCGATCAGGAGGCCGGGCTGGAGTTGACGCGTCTGCTTCCATCGGTCCTCGCCGGATCCGGGCCGCGCTGGCTGGGTGCGGTGGCCGACCTGGCCTTCGTGGCGGCGCGGGAAGGCAGTGTCGAGGACGCACGGAAGCTGTACGACGCACTGCAACCCTTCACTGGGCGGCTCGTGGTCTGGGGTGGCGCCAATACGGTGACCGGGCCGGTCGATGACCTTCTGGGCAGGCTGGCTAACCGGCTCGGGGAACAGGCGTTGGCGTTGAAGCACTTTGACGATGCGGTGGCTCAGGAGGAACGGCTGGGAGCTGCGACCTGGCTGTCCGGAACGCTGGCCGTTCGAGGCCGGCCTGGAGACGCCCAGCGGTCCGGCGAACTGACCGAGCGCATCGGGATCGTCCGGGCTCGGCCCGACGAATGGCGGCTGGTCCGCGAGGACGACGCCTGGCTACTGGAGGCCGGAGCGGAAACCGTTCGGGTCCGGCATGTTCGAGGGTTTCAGTACCTGAAGACGCTGGTCTCGGCTCCCGGACAGGAAATTGCGGCTCTGGATCTGGTCGCCGACGGCCCGGCCGGGCTGGAACGACCTTGGAGCGAAGAGCTTTTGGACGCGTCTGCTCGCCGGTCCTTCAACGAGCGGTTGTCTTCTTTGGAAAAGCTTTTGGACGTGGCCGACCAAGCCGGCGATGCCGGCCGGGGGCAATCCCTGAGCGCCGAGCGGGAAGCCCTGCTGGCCGAACTGCGCCGAGCCACCGGTCTGGGCGGACGTCCGCGCCAGAGCAGTCCCGAAGCCGAGCGCGCCCGGGTCAATGCGACCCGGGCGCTGGGCACCGCGCTCAGCCGCCTGGAGACCAAGGCGCCGATCGCGACTGCGCATCTGCGGGCGTCCCTCCGTACTGGCTCTTATTTCCGCTATCAACCCACGGCCGGGGGACCTCAGCGCTGGCGACTGTCTTGAAGCGTCCTCAAGCAGGCAGTGCTCGAGCGACGTCGGCGGGATGGGACAGGTGCGGGAAATGCCCACCCGGCAGCACCGTCACCTCGACCGGCAGGATCGACGTCAGCCACTCCAACTGATCCTGCGCAGGCGGGAACGAACTGATCCAGTGATAGGCGACCGAACGCTCGCCGATCGTCCTCAGTTCCTGGCTCCGCTGTTCTTTGATCTCCTCGTCGGTGTAGCGCAGGATGTCGTTCCAGTACCCCAGCAGCAGGTCCTGGCGCGGGTCGGTCGACGTCTGGACGATGGTGCGGGCCTGGTCGGGCAGCGCCTCGATACCCATGTTGGCCAGCATGCGGTTCCAGAACTGCCGCCACTGCGGGCTGCGCAGCAGCGGCTCGGCCTGGCGAACCACGTCGCCGAACCGGCCCATCAGCAGCGGCTGATCGACATTGACCACCGCAGTGGCCGGGAACTGGGCGGCATAGGTCGTGGCGACGATTGCGCCGAGCGAGTGCCCGACCACCACCGGAGCGGTGAGCCCGGCGTCCGTCACCTGCTGGTGGATGTCCTCGAGGACTTCCTCGAGCGGGTATTCCGGGCGCTGGGCGGATCGGCCGTGGCCGGGCAGATCGACGGCCAGGACCTTGCGTTCGGGATCGAGGTGGGGCCGCAGCAGATCCCAGGTGTGGTGGTCGTAGGTCAGGCCGTGGAGCAGAAGAAGATCGGTCACGTCCTTACGGCGTAACCCGCGAGCGAACAATTTGTTCAGTACTCGAAGGCCTCCCACCTGACGTCCTCGCCCTCGGTCCACTGCAGAACGGACTCGCGAAGCGCACGGCCCGTGCAGACGTAGAACCGCCGGTCCCCCGCCACTCCGGCGCCCAGAACATCGGCCTTCTCCATCCGCCGGAGATAGACCTGAGCACCTTCCACGGCCAGACTGCTGCCGTTCGACTGCGTCACGAAGAGCTTGGTGACCGCGGCCAGCCCGTCAATGCGCTGCAGGACATCGACGGCCAGTGGCAGGTCGGCCGCATTCAGGCTCCAGAACACCTTCAGGCGTTGCCCGCTCTCCAGGGCTTCGCTCGCCTGAGCCATCAGAGGTGTGATACCGACGCCCGCAGCCACCACCACAACGTCTTTCCCGGTTTCGGCGTAGCGGATGTCGCCCCCGAAACCCAGAACGGCCACCTCAAGCATCGAACCGGGCTGCCAGCGGGCGAGGCGACTGGTGACCGGGCCCTGCCGGCGGACCGTGATCTCGAACTCGCAACCCTCAGAACGCTCAGGCGCGCTGGAGATGGTGAAGGACCGGATGTAGTCGTCGTTGAGCGATCGGGGGTCGTGATCGCGCATGTGCGACCAGCCGCGATCCAGCTGCGCGGAGAAGTCCAGGGTGATGTGCTGACCTGCGCGCCAGGGTTTCAGCGGCGCAGCCGGATCTTGGCTGAGCCGGAAGCGGTAGCGCGTGATCGTCGGCGTCACCGCCGTTTTGCTGATCAGGCTGGCCGTCGCGATGCTCATCGGCTTGCCGGTGCTGTCCAGCGCCGCTTCCTGAGCGCTGTCCATCTCGCTGGCCAGCTTGCGCACCGGCGGGTTGTAGGGCGACGGATCCAGCAGACGCCCGCGGAACGGCAGGCCGTCCTTCACGAAACGAGCAGCTTCGGCCCGGACCCGGACGGCGAGCTTGCTGTGCGGAAGGACCGCGGCAGCCTCGGCCCCGATGAGAACCTCGGCCCGGCCGGTGAGATACAGGACGTCGCCGGTGACGAAGTCGGGAAAAGTCAGCCCCACGGCCGGATCCGACGTCAGGTTGCCCAGCGTCTGGAAGAGCCGGTTACCCGAGCACTCCGGGTATACCAGTGTCACGCCCTCGTCCTCGGAGTTGCTGGACACGCGCACGAAACCCGCTTCGCCGCCACGGTTGTTCGTGTCCATACTCTGGGCGCCGTTGCGGCTGGAGATGAAGAAGATGTCGGCCCGGCCGATCAGGTCCACCGCCTCCGCCGGCAGAGGAAGCCGATCGCTGACCGGACGAGGGGACGCGTCGTGCGGCCAGACGGTCTTGCGGTTCAGGTATTTGGGGCAGTTGCCCAGGGTCCCGTCGACCGCGACCGCCATCAGCGCATCGGAGCCCTGAACCACTCCGCGCAGCATCCGGCCGGCGATCTTCACCCGCGTTCTCTGCTCCAGGTCCAGAGCCAGTCCGGCGACCAGTTTTCCGTCGCCGTGATCGACCACGTGCTCGTCATCGGGACGGGCGAAGAGGGCTTCGAGAACTGGATCAGAACCCAAGTGGGCCCGAGAACTCAAGCCCAGTACCCCGTCCGCAATTGGTCTCGTAACCCCGGCTTCCCCGCCGAGAACGGTGGTCCAGACGTGGTCATCAGCATCGACGGTCCCCAGCGCGAGAAGCGGGCTGTGCGCCATCCAGCGTCCGTAGGCACCGGGCAGGCCGGGCGCCGTGGGGTCGTCCTCGTACGGCACCTGGAGAAGGCGGTGCATCGTCTCCTCACCGGAGTGCCAGCCACCTGGGGATCGCACCGTCATGTCGCACCTCTTTCGTTCTGTACTTCCGAATACAAAATATGGACGAAGAGCAACCCCGATCCGGCGTCTCAGGGGCGCAACGCCCGTAACCCGGTGGCGGCCGTGCGGCGGAGCACCTTGATCGGCGCACCCGCCTGGGCATTCACCCGGATCCCGGAGATCAGGCCCGAGACGAACCAGGCGATGCCGTCCGGAGCATCGTCCCGCGTCACCGAGCCGTCCGCCTGGCCGATCCGGGCCGCGTGCTTGACGGCCTCGTGCCGACGGCTGCGATCTTCCTCCACCAGCTTCCCGATCCGCTCGTCCCGCGAGCGCAGATCGGGCGACATCAGCGTCGCGACACTGATGCAGCCGGCGGCGTGCCCGTCCCGGGCCGCGTTCTCCTCTTCCTCGAGAACCAGGTCGAGCAGGCCTTGCAGACGTTCGGCGCCGGTACGGGCCGGGTCGCCGAGGACCTCGTGCTCGACCTCGCTCAGCGCCTGCAGGTAGGCCTCGATCGCCCGGATGAACAGTTCGTCCTTCGAGGTGAAGGCGTTGTAGAGGCTGCCGCGGCCGACTCCGACGGCCGTGCAGAGTTGCTCGGTGGTGGTGTCGGCGAAGCCGTGCCGGCGGAAGGTCCGGGCGGCCGCCATCAGGGCGGTCTTCTCGTCGAACGTGCGGGGGCGGGCCACTGCGGTCTCCTTCCGGCAGTTATGGACTTCAGAGTACAGAACCAGCGTCTGCCCTGATTCATTCCACCTCGGACTGCGCGGCCTGGCCCCGGAGCGGAGCGCGCACTTCGCCCGATCACCGCCTGCGACAGCTGGCACACTTTATGGAGCGGATGTATCACCAGGCGCGGCTGCCGGTTCTCGTTGGCAAGAAGTTTGCAAGCCCGGTCCACCAGCATGAGGAGCCAGCAAGCGATTTCGAGGAAGTTGAATTCGCTACGAGGATGCCGGATCTGCCGGTGAGCTCGTAGCCTTTCGAGTGTCCGACAGTGAGGCGCTGTTCCTGCATGAGAAGCGTTCGTTGATGCCTGGGTCCCCTGACGACCTGCGGATTCGATGTTCTGTCCTGGGCCCGGTGCGAGCCTGGCGAGGTGAGGTCGAGATCGACCTCGGGCCGCCTCAGCAGCGCGCTGCCCTTGCGGTCCTGCTGCTGCGGCCGAACCGCACGGTCAGCCTGGCCGAGCTGACCGACGTGATCTGGGGTGAACGTGCTCCGGCCACCGCGGTCAACGTGCTGCACCGGTACATCGGCCGGTTGCGGCGACTGCTCGAGCCGGGACTGCCGGTGCGCGCGGCCGGGCAGTACCTGCTGCGCAGTGCGGGTGGGTACCGGCTGGAGATGCCCGCGGACGCGGTCGACATCACCTTGTTCCAGCAGCTCACCGGTCAAGCCCGGGACGTCCTCGATGAGGGACGTCCGGGCGCTGCGGTTGCGCTGTTGGTCCAGGCGCTGGAGCTGTGGCAGGGGCCGTGCGCGGGTGACCTTGATCCGCAGGTGCTGGCTCACCCGCTGTTCGAGGCGGTCGAGCAGGACCGGATCGCCACCGTGCAGTCGCTGGCGGACGCCGCTCTGGAGGCCGGGGATCCGCAGCAGGCCCTGCCGATCCTGCGCAGTACCGCCGCCGATCTGCCCTGGAGCGAATCCCTGCAGGCCCGGCTGATCCTGACCCTGGCGGCCGCCGGGCATCAGGCCGAGGCGCTGAGCCGCTACGCCACGGTCCGCACGACGCTGGCCGACGAGCTGGGGATCGACCCGGGCCCGGAACTGCAGGCGGCCCATCAGAAGGTGCTACGCCAGGAACTGCCTCGCCCAGAACCGGCCCCGCTGCCGGCGGAGCGCACTGTCCGGCCGGCTCACCTACCCGCTGTGCTGGCCGGGTTCACCGGCCGGGAGGCCGAGCTGGACCAGGCCCGGTCGCTGCTCGGGGACGAGGGCCCGGCCACTGCGCCGATGGTGATCACCGTGGTCAACGGCATGGCCGGGATCGGTAAGACCACGTTCGCCCTGCACTGGGCCCACCAGGTGGCCGAACGCTTCCCCGACGGTCAGCTCTACGCCAACCTGCGGGGATTCGACCCCAGCGGTACCCCGGCCGACCCGGCCGCCGTGATCCGCGGCTTCCTGGACGCCCTGGAGGTGCCCCCGGCCCAGATTCCGGCCGATGTCGATGCGCAGGCCGCTCTGTGGCGCAGCCTGCTGAGCGACCGCCGGATGCTGGTGCTGCTGGACAACGCCCGGGACGAGGAACAGGTGCGTCCGCTGCTGCCCGGCTCGGCCGGCCATCTGGTCGTGGTCACCAGCCGCAACCGGCTCTCCGGCCTGGTGGCCCGGGACGGCGCCCGGCCCGTCACCCTCGATCTGCCCAGCGTCCACGAGACCCGGGCGGCGCTGGCCGAACGGCTGGGCCGCGAGCGGGTGGCGGCCGAGCCTCAGGCGGTCGAGGAGATCATTGCCCGGTGCGGTCGTCTGCCGTTGGCCGTCGCCATCGTCGCGGCCCGGGCCGCGGCCAACCCTGGATTCTCGCTGACCGCTCTGGCCGGTGAGCTGCGGGAGGCCGCGGGCAGCCTGGACGCCTTCGCCGACTCGGAGCCCTCGACCGATGCGCGGCTCGCCTTCTCCTGGTCCTACCGGGCGCTGAGCTCGGCGGCGGCCCGGCTGTTCCGGTTGCTGGCGCTGCGTCCGGGCCAGGATCTGGGCACTGCGGCGGCCGCCGACCTGGCCGGGCTGAGAATCCGCAAGGTGCGGCCGCTGCTGGCGGAACTGGCCCGGGCCCATCTGATCACGGAGCGGGTTCCGGGGCGGTTCATCGTCCATGATCTGATCGGCGCCTATGCGAGCGAACTGCTGGAGGAGACCGAGAACCCGGTCCAACGGCGGGCCGCCCAGCAACGGATCACCGAGCACTACGTGCGTACCGCCTACGCGGCGAACCGGCTGATCGAGCCCTATCGCCACCCCATCGACCTGCCGGCCGGCACCGAAGGTGTCACCCCGGTGCCGCTGGCCGATGCGCAGGAGGCGGTGGCCTGGTTCGACGCCGAGTACCCGGTGCTGCTGGCGGCTGTCCGTCAGGCCGCCCAGGAGCATCTGGAGGAGTCTGCCTGGCAACTGGCCTGGGCGATGCAGCAGTACTTCGACCGCAGCGGGCACTGGCACGACTGGATCGCCGTCCTGCACGTGGCCCGGGACGCCGCGGCCCGCACGAACGACCAGGCCGGCCTGGCTCACACCTATCGCGGGATCGGCACGGTCTACAGCCGGCTCAGCCGTCCGGAAGACTCCTACCGGGAGCTCAACCGTTCTCTGGAGCTCTTCGGCGAGATCGGTGACGGCGCGGCCCAGGCCCACCTCCACCTGGTTCTGGGCGCCGTGAAAAGCCGCAGCAACCAGCATCAACGGGTGCAGGAAGCGTGCTGGCACAGCCGTCAGGCCCTGGACCTGTTCACCGCCGCGGGATCGAGCGTCGGCCGGGCCCGGGCGCTGAACAACCTGGGCCACACCAGCGCGCTGCTGGGTGACTACCAAGCTGCCCTCGAACACGCCCAGACTGCCCTGGACCTGCACCAGGAACTGGGCGATCGGCACGGGCAGGCCGCCGCCTGGGACAGCGCGGCCCTGGCGCTGCACCATCTGGGCCGGGCCGACGAGTCGATCACCGCCTACCAGCGGGCTCTGGAGATGTTCACGGCCCAGGGCAACCGCTACTTCGCGGCCATGACCAGCCGGCACCTCGGCGACGTGTACCGCGATCAGGGCCGCGTCGCCCTGGCCCGGCGCAGCTGGCAGCAGGCCCTGGACGTACTGGACGACCTCGACCACAGCGATGCCGCTCAGGTCCGGGAGAAGCTGCGCGAGCTGGAACCGGTGGTGGCTCAACCGGTATGGGTCAGCCCGCACTCGGCTCCCGGGCACCCCGCCCCGCCAGCTCGGGGATCGGCCGTCGACCTGCGTAAAAGCGTTCACCGCAGACAGGATTCATAGCTCGGCGCGGCCGTCCGGACACCGGCCGGTGAACGCCCGGCCTGCTCGGCCTGCCTGATCTACCCCTGCACTTAGGCCTTTACGTCACCGCTGAGTCGCCCGAACAGTCATCCCTTCAGTCATTTGACGCAGGGAAAAACAGCTCCGGAAAGCAAGAATCGAGGGCGTGGGATCGAGATCCGATCCCGTTTCCCCGAGGAGTCCCCATGCTTCGCACCACCCTGCCCATCGCGTTCGCGGTGGGTACGGCCCTGCTGATCTCGTCGTGCGCGCAGGAGCCGGACCCCGCGCCGGCCCTGCCGCCGGTCGCCAGCGCCGCGCCCACGGCCCCGACGCCCGCGGCCGCCAGCACCCAGGCCGCCCCGCCCGCCGGGATGGACAGCTACACCGCCGGCCAGGGTCAGTCCGGCTACCAGGACGGTTCCGTGACCCTGCAGGTGGTCGAGTCCGAGCGCTTCGGCCAGTACGTGATCGACGGTGAGGGCTTCTCGCTCTACCGCTTCGACCCGGACACCGCCGACCCGTCCAAGGCCACCTGCAACGACGACTGCGCCGCCACCTGGCCGCCGGTACTGGCCTCGCACACGGTCAATTTCGCCGGTCTGCACCGCGACTCCATCGGAGTGGTCAAGCGTGACGACGGCAGCGTGCAGATGACCGTGGGCGGCTGGCCGGTCTACCGCTTCAGCAAGGACACCCAGCCTCGGCAGAACAGCGGCGAGGGCGTGGGCGGCACCTGGTTCGTCGTCGCTCCCGACGGCTCCAAGGCCAGCCAGAACTGACCACTTCCGACCCGCACAGAGACGAGCCTGACATGAAGCGCACCGCCCTGCCGATCTCCCTGGCCATGACCGCAGTGCTGCTGGCCGCGTGCTCCCAGGACCCCGAGCCCGCCGCGGCCCCGCCGCCCAGCGCACCCGCCCCGGCCACCACGTCCTCTGCTCCTACCCCCACCGGCGCGAACTCGGCGGCCGCGACCGGGGCAACCGCACCGTCCGCTGCTTCTGGGGTGCCCACCACCCCGACCGGTGACGTGCAGTCGTACACCACCGACCTGGGCGGCAACGACACCGTCACCTTCCAGGTGGCGCAGTCCGCCGAGATCGGCGGATACGTGGTGGACGGTGAGGGTTTCACGCTCTACCGGTTCAACCCCGACACCCCCGACCCGTCCAGGTCGACCTGTAACGACGGCTGCGCGGTGGCCTGGCCGCCGGTCCTGGGCAAGCACCAGGTGCAGTACGTGGGCCTGCAGCGCAAGAACATCGACTCGCTGCACCGCAAGGACGGCAGCGTGCAGATGTCGATCGGCAAGTGGCCGGTCTACCGCTTCGCCCAGGACACCGCGCCCGGGCAGATCAACGGCCAGGGCGTGGACGGCAACTGGTTCGCGGTCGCCCCGGACGGCTCCCGCGCCGGCGCGCACTGATCCGTCCAACCCGACCTGAGGGACCTTCCATGCAGATCGCCGGGCCGATCGGTGTAACACCGCGAGCCGCCGAGCAAATCACCGTCACCGTGCACGTCGCCGACCAGCTCCTGCGCGCCGGGCTGGTCGCCCACCTGGGCCAGGCCGGGGTTCGGGTGCTGGAGCAGACCACCCGTTCCCGGCCCGACCTCAGCGGCACGGTGGCGGTGGTGGTCAGCGACCGGCCCGACGAACTGACCCTGGCCGAGCTGCGCCGGCTGGTCCGCGGCGGCCGGCAGCAGGTGGTCCTGATAGCCGCCCAGCTGCGCGAGCCGGAACTGGTCAGTGTGCTGGAATGCGGTGTCCAGAGCATCGTCTGGCGCCATCAGGCCACCCCGGAACGGCTGGCCCAGGCGATCCGGACGGCCGCCCGCGGGGACGGTGAGCTCCCGCCGGACCTGCTGGGCCAGCTGCTCAGCACGGTCGGGCGGGCCCAGCGCTCCCCCAGCGCAGCGCTGTACCTGGCACCCCGCGAGGTGAATGTGCTGCGCCTGGTCGCCGATGGCCTGGAGACCCGCCAGATCGCCAGCCGGCTCTCCTATTCCGAACGCACGGTGAAAAACGTTCTGCACGGCATCATGTCGCGACTGCACCTGACCAACCGGGCGCATGCGGTGGCCTACGCCCTGCGGGAGGGATACCTGTGATCAACGAGATCGACGATGCGCTGCGCCGTCTGCTGATCCGCCAGGCCCTGCCCAACGGCACCGCCGAGGTCGTTTTCGACGCCCCCAGCCGCGACTGGGCTGCCCGTCGCAATGCTCCGACCATTGACGCCTACCTCTACGACATCCGCGAAGAGGTCTCCCGCCGCGAGCGTGGCGCAGCTGCTGTGCGTGATCCGGCGGGCCTGGTCCAGGCCCGCCGGATGCAACCGCGCTGGTTTCGGCTGTCGTACCTGGTGACGGCCTGGACCAAACGGCCGGAGGACGAACACCGGCTTCTATCGGTGGTTCTGGGTTGTCTTCTGCGCAACGAGGTGCTTCCACCGGACGACCTTCCGGCAGCGCTCACCGACATCACCCGCGCCGTGCAGCTCTCCGTTGCCGTGCCGGCCGAGTCGCGCTCGATCGCCGATATCTGGTCCGCGCTGGGGGGTGAACTGAAGCCGTCGTTGGACGTGGTCGTCATCGCACCCTTCCCGGTCCAGCTCGAGTTCCCTGTGGCTGCGCCCGCAACCGACCTGGTGGCTGAGGTGCGCAATGTCTGAGGATCTCCTGAAGCGGCTGGAACTGCTGCATGACCGGGTCGCTCACCTCGTCGAAGCCCGATCATGCGAGGACCCGACCGCCGGCGATCCACTGCGCGGCCTGGTGCTGTCGCCGGCGGCCGTCCATCATCAACTGACCCGCCGCATCGAACCCGCCCCCGACGACGATGCCTACGGCGTGGCGCTGCGCAACCCCGATGGCCGCCTGCTGGCCCTAGCCGAACGCTTTGCGCTGAGCCCCTTGGATCTTCACATCCTGCTCGTAGCGCTGGCCCCTGACGTGAACCGCCGCTTCGAGCCGCTCTACGGCTACCTGAACGACAACGTGAGCCGGCGTCGGGCCACCGTCACCCTCGCCCTGGAACTGGCCGGCCTGCAGCCCGACCAGACCCTGGCTCGCTCACGCTTTCATCCGAGCGCCCCGCTGATCACCGGCTCACTGCTGATGATGGACGATGATCCGCGCCGGCCTCTGCCCGGCCGGGCGCTGCGAGTGCCGGAGCGGGTGGTCGCCTACCTCTTGGGCGATGACACCATCGACGGCTCGCTGATCGCCGCCGAGCTCATCACCGAGCATTTCCCCTCAGCGATGAGCCCTTTCGCCGAGCGTCTATCGCAGCTTCTGGTCGCCTCCGCCGAACGCCCTCCGGTGATCTACCTGCACGGCTCCGGCACTGACCTCGCCGCCGTCGCACTTTCAGCCGCCGGCTACCCCGTGTTGCGCACCGAACCCCTCGACCACGAACTGTTGCCTGCCCTGATCCGAGAAGCCCGGCTCCGCGACGCCGCCCTGCTGGTCGGCCCCCTCCCCGCGGACCCGGCTCGGCTCGTCCGAACTCTGGAGTCTGCCTCCGTCCCCGTCGTCATGACCGGGCCGGCCCCCTACGACCCCCGCTGGTCGAGCCTCGGCACCCCGATCCCCCTCGAAGCCCCGCCCCCGCTTCACGCCTCCCCCGACGTCTGGCGCTCCGAACTCGGCCCGGGCGCCGACCACCTCGACGTCGCATCCACCGTAGCTCCCTACCGCCTCACCCCGGGCCAGGTACGCCGGGCCGCGCACTCTGCTCTGGCCCTGGCCACCCTCGATGGCCGACCTCTGAGCTCCAGCCACCTCCAGCAGGCTGCCCGCCGCCAGTCGGCCCCGCTCCTGGACCGCCACGCCCGCCGCCTCCACCCCCGCGTCGGCTGGGCAGACCTGGTCCTGCCGCCCGAACCCCTCGCCATGCTTCACGAACTCGTCCAGCGGGCGCAGTACCGCGACCAGGTCCTCGGGCAGTGGCGGATGCGCACCGGCGGCGGCCGCGGACACGGCCTCATCGCCCTCTTCGCCGGTGAGTCCGGCACCGGCAAGACTATGTCGGCCGAGGTCGTCGCCGGTGAACTCGGGATGGACCTGTACGTGGTCGACCTCTCCTCCATCGTCGACAAGTACATCGGCGAGACCGAGAAGAACCTCGAGCGGATCTTCACCGAGGCCGACCGCAGCGACGCCGTCCTGCTCTTCGACGAGGCGGACGCGGTGTTCGGCAAGCGCTCCGAGGTGAAGGACTCGCACGACAAGCACGCCAACATGCAGAGCGCCTACCTGCTGCAGCGGCTGGAACAGTTCGACGGGATCGCCCTGCTGACCACCAACCTGCGGGCGAACATCGATGAGGCGTTCACCCGGCGCCTGGATCTGATTGTCGACTTCCCGTTTCCGGACGCCGTTCAGCGAGAACTCCTTTGGCGGCATTCGTTGGCGAACGTACCTGGGGCTGCAGAGCTGGACCTGGCCTCGGTCAGCTCCAGCTTCGAACTCTCGGGCGGAGGGATCCACAGCGCGGCCGTGACGGCCGCCTACCTCGCCGCCGGCCGTGGCGACTCAGCGGTTCAGGACGACCTGTTTCAGGGCGCCCTGCGTGAGTATCGCAAGTCCGGCCGACTGACCTTCTCTGACAACCCTCACTGATCGCCTTCGTAGTACTGCTTGAACGCGGCCGGATAACGCTTTGCCAGGGCGTGCTTGTGGAGAACCGTGACCGAGTGGCTGGGGTGGTCGGTGTCGGTCGTGATGTCCCCTGAATCCGCCAGCTGGAGGTAGTTCAGCGTCGAGGGCTGGAGAACGACGTGCGGGATCCCCTTGAGGACATCGTCCACCGCCATGGCGTCGTCGTCCGCCTTCTGACCATCGCCCGCCTTCTGCCCGCCGTCCGCCTGCGGACCAAGAATCTCCGTAAGATCGAACGGGACCGCCTGCATGAAGACAGAGGGCTTGGCAGCGCTGCTGGAGCGCGCCGAGAGGGTCGAGTCGTTCGATCGGCGCCCCCCGTAGGAAGGCAGGTGAGTCTCGACCAGAACTTTCTTGAAGTTGGTATCACCGGTATAACACGTCACCAGCACCGGAGGATCTTCCCTGGCGCACTTCTCGGCATATTCCTCAAAGGCCTTGCGGGTCAGGCCGTCAACCTCGACCGACCCGGTGTTCTTGTTCGGAATATGAACGTTGATGATCCGGAAGTGGTTGCCATCGACATCATCGTAGTCCACCGCCAGGCACTCGAAGTTTGTCATTTTCGTCCTCTGTTGGTTCTTGGCGAGGATCTCGACCACCTTGGGGCTGTACACTTTCTCCAGATCGCTCCGGACGTACAGGGTCACGGAATTCACAAGGTTATTCGCCCCCAGCAATTGATGAGTGATCATCTTGTAGGGAACGGCAAGACTCGCCATCTTCACCTTGATCTCCTGCTGGTCCGCGCTGGGCTTGTGGCCCTCGAGAACGGTGATCACGTGAGGGATGTTCTTGTTGGCCAGCAGTGCCTCGAACTGCTTCGTCATGTCGGCGTTCGAGATGTCCTTGGTGTCGGCGACATTCTTCGTCAGATGCTCGTCACTGTCGCCGCGCTCGGTACCGGGCCGAAAGCGCTTCTTCTCGATGAGTTTCCAGTATTCGTTCGAAAATTGCCGGCTCGATTCCCGGGAGAAGGTGGCGAACACCGCGGCATCGGCGAAAGTCAGCCCTGACTGCCGGTGCAGGTTCTTCCCGTCCGCACTGTTCCTTTCGACGTCGAGCAGGTTTTTCCACTGCGACTGAGCCTGGCCCGGAACCGGAGCCGGACCCTGTCCCTGATCTGGCACCGGAGCTTGGGCCTCAAAGATCGGCTTTCCCTTCTCCATCCTTTCACTGCCTTCGAGAATGATGCTGTTCGTGCGGGGGCGGCGATTCGCCAGGTCTTCCTGGCTCTTGGAACGTTTGAGCGGACCGAGGTTCTGCCGTTTTGCCGGCGGCGTCGCAGATCCTCCCGCCCCGCCGATCACGAGATCCGTGTCCAGATCCATTTCGCTGTCAGAACGTTTGCGCTTCTCACCGATGGCGGCAGGAGCTGTCTGGACCACGAGCGCCGAACGCTGGACGACATGGGTGAGCTCGTGCGCCAAGGCATCGTCGCGGTGCTGCGTTCCGAAGACATCGTTCCCGGCCGCCAATCCGGCCACCCCACTGAGGTTTCGTTCCGCCCCCGGCAGGTAGCCTGGTACAGAGGGTTTCTCGTCAGCGGCGACCGTGGCTCTGTGCAGCCCACCCGAACGCCTGTCACTTGCCTCGTTCTCGGTCGATGAACTCGACGGAGAACGCTGAAGCTTTCTCACTGTTCCGGTCTCCCCAGGTCAGACTAAGAATTCCCAAGGCGCTGCGGTCGACGCCGAAGAACCATGACTCACCGGCCTCAGCCAGTTCTGGATGTGGGATCGGCGATGGCCTTCTGGACGGCGTCGTGGATCGCGTTCGCCGTGTCCAGCCAGGTATTCTCGTTCACCTGCTGAGGGTTGCGGATCTCCAGGATCACCCCCTCCCGCGTGGGGTTGTTCTGGTCGGCGGGAACGGTGTCGACCGTACTGCCCAGGGCTCCCAGGCCTTCGTACACCAGCTTCAGTTGCTTCAGCGACTCACCGACGGCGTCGTTCCACTCTCCCTCGGCGTCCTTCACCTCCACCCGGCCGGCCAGGTCAGCCTGGTCAGGCTCGGCCAGGCCCGCGGTAACCGTCAGCAGGTCGCGCCCCTGGCTCATCTGCTCCAGCCAGTCGCGGCGGGTGGTCTTGATTCGCGCGGTCTTACCGGCCGGTCCTTCGAGCAGTTCCTTTCCCAGGAGCCGGTTCTCGGGCCCTAGGGGATCCCCGGTGAAGTCGCGGGACAGGGTCTGGATCCATTGCTCCAGGTTCGCCTGGACGAGTTGCTGGTCGGCCTGCGGCAGCTTGCTGAACATCGCGGCGAAGTCGGTCCTGGCCATCAGATGGTAAGCGCCCTTGGCGAAGGGCATCCCGCTGGTGTTGCTGCCCTGGCTCAGGTAATGATTCAGCAGCATGGCAAATCCGAGCAGATGCGCGCTGGGCCGAGTTCCGTTCAGCGCATTGGTCACGGACGTCCGGGTCCGGTCTTCTCCCCAGTTGCCCAACGGTGCGCTGGGTCGGTCCCCCCGGATGGCGACCGAGACGTCCGTGTCCTTCAGCCAGCTGATCAGTGACGCCACCGAATCGAGAGGTACGCCGACGGTCATCTGCAGGTGCATGGCGGGTTCCGCGTGCGGCACCCACAGCTTCCGGTCCCCCTGGCCACCGCCCAGCCAGGTGGCCCGCAGCGGGCGCTTCAGCCAGAGTCCGCGCTGTTCACCCTGCATGGTCTCGTCTTTACTGTCTTTTTGCCTCACCGCCCATTGGAAAGTTCGCATCACCGCCCTGTACCGGCGAAGCTGGCCCAGCAGAGTCTCCATCTCGGCCAGCGAGCGGGTCCAGGGCGTGCCGAGCTGAACCCCGGGGGTTTTCGTCACCAGTTCGATGTCCGAACTGTCACCGATCGAGTCGGCCTGTAGCTCGAACGAAGGACGCCGCACGATCACGTCCTTCTTCTCAAGAGGATTTCCCTCCTCATCGCTCGAACGCCAGTTGGTGATCTCCAGTTCGGCGCCGATATTGCGCTGGACCGAGCCATTTTCGCTAGTCGACGGCACTTCCCTGACTTGAGTCGGCCCGTCCGGAGCGGGCCCGCGCAAGACCGAATGGGCGTTCGCCTCCGCGGCCCGCTCGAACCGGTCGGACGGGTGCGAGACTCGCAGCCCGTCACCGAAGTCGGTCCCGGCAACCGGCCCGGAGCGCTGCTGCACAACGTGCGTCAGTTCGTGGGCCAGGAGGTGGCGGCCCGCGTTGGTGCGGGTGTCGTAGCTGCCGCGGCCGAAGACCAGGTTCGATCCCACGGTGAAAGCCGAGGCCTGGAGCGAAGCCGCGGCCTGCTGGGCGACGGAGTCGGTGTGGACACGGACGTCGGAGAAGCTGTGCCCCAGACGGGCTTCCATCTCGGTCCGCAGGCTGTCCGGCAGCGGGCGGCCTGCG
Source organism: Kineosporia babensis (assembly GCF_021129305.1). Classification (GTDB taxonomy): domain Bacteria; phylum Actinomycetota; class Actinomycetes; order Actinomycetales; family Kineosporiaceae; genus Kineosporia; species Kineosporia babensis. The sequence continues at coordinate 146,163 of NZ_JAJOMB010000003.1, forward strand.
CCGCGCAGCGCCTGGGGAACCAGAGCACGTTGCGCGCCGGCTCGCTGGACCGCCTCCGGGTTTGCGCGTTCGGTGCGCTCCGGCTGTTGCTGCTCGAACATCGTGCTCCCACCGTTGGTTAACGTAGGCATCCGGATGTACCGTGGGTTAGGGCCCTGTCCTGGGCAGCGGTTTCAGCTGTCCCCAAGCGTCCATTGCTGCAAGGGCTTCAGCCGGTCCTCACACCGGATCGCCCGCGCCTGCTGGTCGGCCCCCGCGTTGGTCAGGCACTCCCCCGTCGCCGCATTCACGATCAGCACGGTGTCGTCGCCGGACTCGGTGAAGGTCCAGCGCTGGTTGTCCTCCACCCGCCCCTGCCGGATCGCCCCGTCCCCACCCGAGACCGTCCGGATCCGTAGCTGGTCCACGTCGCCGTCGCGGGTCAGGGCGCTGCCCGCCGCGTTGCCCGGTGAAAGCGCCATCGAGCCGTCGTCGTAGCCCACCAGCACCCAGAACTGGTTCAGTGCCACCGGCTGGTTCTGCTGGTTCTGTTTGCTCTGCACGATCACCGGGGTGGCGTCGTCCTGAGCGCCGTTCAGCACGGTCAGGTAGTTGCCGTCCTGGCGGCTGATGATCGTGGCCAGGGCGTTGCCGTTCTGGTCCTTCTGCAGGTCGCCAAGCTCTTCTTCCGGCGGGGGTTCAGGAGTTGGCGGCTGCTCTGTCACGGGCGCCTGGGTTGCCGCCGGGGGCGGGGTCTGGACCGGTGGGGGCGGCGGAGGGACGACAGGCGCGGGCGACGCCGCAGGTGCCGGTGGCAGAGCGGCAGGGGCAGCGGCGGGTGCCGGTAGCGCCAGTTCCTGAGCCACGGTGCGGAAGTTGGGCAGAGGGAACGTCATCAGGCCGATCACCGCCAGGGCGATCGCCAGGAGCAGGCCCAGCAGCGCCAGCAGCCATTTGGGGAACAGCGGGATCCGGACGAACGTGCCGCGCGGCTCCAGGCGGTTCAGGGGGTCGTCGACCTGCCCAGCCTTGCCCACGCCGACCACGAACGGGAAGCGTTCCTCCTGCCCGGTCAGGCGCAGGCGCTGGGGCTTGATCCTCAGCCGGGTGGCGTTCGAGCGCCCGGGCCACACGTCCACCGTGGTGCCCGGCTCGAACCGCAACGCATCCTCGTCGTCGCGTGGATTCAGCGTCGCGGTCAAGGGTGCATTGCCGAAGTTCGAGACCGACAACCGGGGACGCGCCGACAGACGTCCTCTGATCGTCGTGGGTGTCAGCTCGGCCCGCACATCACTGAACTGACCGACGTCCACGCTGGCCTCGACGACGTCGAAAAGCTCGGTGTTCTGGCGCGGGCGCACCATCACCCCGAACGGCGTGGGGCCGGCCGTCGCCTCGGAGCTGCGCGGCGGGCTGAGGGTCAGCTGCGCGGTGCCCTGCGCGCCCGGGAACAGGCGCAGCGACTGCGGTTCCACCTGCGACCAGGCCGAGGGCGCACCGATCACCGAGAGCTGGTACTCCTCCACCGTGTCGCCGTCGTTGCGCAACGTCAGGGTGAAGGCGGTGTCGGTGCCCGGCTCGACACGCACCGACGACGGGCTGATGGAGGTCCAAAGGCTCACACCAGAAAACTAAGGACGCGGGTGGGCGCCGGCACGAGTCCGGCGGGCAGTCCTGAGGGCATCTTGGGTGCCCGGATGGTCATAGCGCCGTGCCCGGATCCGGAGCCTCCCGGACGTTCCGGTCGCGCTTTGGCCGCGCCACTCTGAAGAAGCACTGCGGCACGTCCGTCCAATCCACAGATCCAGCAAGGAGATCCCATGGCCACGTACCTCTCCCCGGGCGTCTACGTCGAGGAGGTGGCCGGTGGCTCCCGCCCCATCGAGGGGGTAGGGACGTCGGTGGCCGCCTTCGTCGGGCTGGCCCCCAGCGGCCCCCTGCACGAGCCGGTCCTGGTCAGCAACTGGGCCCAGTACGTCTCCTCGTTCGGTGAGTTCACCGAGGGCTCGTACCTCGCCCACTCCGTCTACGGCTTCTTCAGCAACGGCGGCACCGCCGCGTACATCGTGCGCGTGGGTGACATCGCAGGCGCCGGCAGCAACGGCAGCAGCAACGGCTCCGCCCGCTCGGCGCGGGCCATCGCCCCCGGCGAGCCGGTGGAACTGGGCACCTTCCGGGCCCAGGCCCTGCCGCGGGAGGGCGCCAACGGCGGGCAGCTGACCCTCGAGGTCGTCGACACCGCGGGTGAGGGCCCCGAGGACCGGTTCACGCTGCAGGTCAAGGAGGGCGATCGGGTGCTGGAGAGCTTCGACGTCTCGGCCCGCAAGAACGCCCGCAACTTCGTCGTCAACCAGGTCCGCCAGCGCTCCAAGCTGATCCTCCTCGAGGAGAACGCCCCGCAGCTGGCTCGCCCGACCAACCAGGCCGTGCAGGTGCAGGTCCCCAGCCGCCCGGCCGAGGTCGCCCGCAGCAACAGCAGCGCCCTGAGCCCGGCCGAGTTCCTCGGAGACACCTCCGAGCGGACCGGTTTCGGTGGCCTGGAGGCCCTGGACGCGGTCAACGTGGTCGCGGTCCCCGACCTGATGGCCGCCTACGAGCGCGGCGACATCGATCTGGACGGTGTCAAGGCCGTTCAGCTGGGCATGATCTCGCACTGCGAGCTGATGGGTGACCGGATGGCGATCCTGGACTCCCCGCCCGGGCTGAACGCCCGTCAGATCCGTGAATGGCGCCAGGACACCGCCGGTTACGACTCCTCGCAGGCGGCGCTGTACTACCCGTGGATCTCGGTGTTCGACCCGGCCACCGGCAAGAAGCAGAACGTTCCGCCGAGCGGTCACATGGCCGGGGTCTGGGCCCGCAACGACACCGAGCGGGGTGTGCACAAGGCCCCGGCGAACGAGGTGGTGCGCGGCGCGGTCGACCTGGAGCTGCAGATCACCCGGGGCGAGCAGGATCTGCTGAACCCGCAGGGGATCAACTGCATTCGCACCTTCCCCGGTCGCGGCATCCGGATCTGGGGCGCGCGCACGCTGTCCTCCGATCCGGCCTGGCGCTACCTGAACGTGCGGCGCTACTTCGACTACCTGGAGGAGTCGATCCTGCTGGGGACGCAGTGGGTCGTCTTCGAGCCGAACGACGAGGCGCTGTGGGCCCGGATCCGGCGCAACATCTCGGCCTTCCTGGTCAACGAGTGGCGGGCCGGTGCGCTGTTCGGCAGCCGCGCCGAGGAGGCCTTCTACGTCAAGTGCGACCGCGACACCAACCCCACCGAGTCGGTGGACGCCGGTCGCGTGGTCTGCCAGATCGGTGTGGCCCCGGTGAAGCCGGCCGAGTTCGTCGTCTTCCAGCTGGCCCAGTTCACCGGCGGCGGCGCCGGCGAGCTCAGCGAATAGTCCTTCCCCTCAACGATAGACAGGAACGCAGATGTCACTGCAGCCCGGCGATGCCCTCGCCGCCCATAACTTCGGCCTTCAGATCGACGGCGTCACCGTCGAGTACCTGCAGGAGGTCGGGGGTCTCAGCCTTGAGCAGGACGTGATCGAGTACCAGCAGGTCTCGGCCGACGGCCGCCCGGTGACCAAGAAGATGCCCGGGGCCAAGAAGGCCGGTGAGGCGAGCGTGACCCGCGGCATGACCGAGTCCTCGGCCTTCACCCAGTGGATCAACGACTCGCTGGCCGGGAACATGGCCTCGGCCCGCAAGAACGCGTCCATCATCCTGATGGACTACCAGTACAACCCGGTCAAGCGTTACAACATGACCAACGCCTGGTGCAGCAAGGTGGAGAGCAGCGGGGTCAAGGCCGGGGACGCCTCGGCCCTGACCGAGCAGGTCACCATCACCTTCGAAGACCTGATCATCGAGTGACCAGGCGGGACCGGACCGGGGTGATGACACCGGTGAGCGCGCAAGATCTGACGGCTTCGGCAGAGTCCACCTCGGCCGGGCCCGCCACCCCCGAAGTCGTTGCGGCGCCGGAACGTCTGCAGACCGAGTTCCCCTTCGAGCTGCCGCGCGGTTTCGTCTCCGGGGACGGCACGGTGCATCGCGCGGGAGTGATGCGCCTGGCCACCGCCCGGGACGAACTCGTGCCGCTGCGCGACCTGCGGGTGCAGGAGAACCCGGCCTACCTGTCGGTGGTCCTGCTGGCCCGGGTGATCACGAAATTAGGGACGCTTCCCAGCATCCATGACGGGGTGGTGGAGAACATGTTCGCCGCCGATCTGGCTTTCCTGCAGGACTTCTACCGCCAGATCAACGCCGAGGGACACACCCGGGCCGGCGTGGTCTGCCCGCACTGCTCGCAGCCTTTCGAGGTCGAGCTCGGCGGGAGCCGCCTGGGGGAATCGTGACGTACGCGGTCGAGGGGATCCACCAGGAGATCGCGTACGTGGCCCACCATCTGCACTGGAGTCTGGAAGACATCATGGATCTCGAGCATCACGACCGGCGCCGCTACGTCGTGGCCGCCGGTCAGCTCGCCGATGTGGCCGGAGGCGGGCGGTGAGCGGCCTGTTCGGGTTCCTGGGTTTCGGCCGGCGCCCGGAGCGGGCCTCCGAAGGATCAGATGCACCGACCGCGACGTCGACCGTGCCCGCTACCGCCACTGCGGCCGCGTCGTCTCTGGCCCCCGAAACCGTTGCCGCACAGGCGGTGGCGATGCCTGTGCGCGACTGGGCGTCGATGCCGGCGGTGCAGAGGGTGACGGCGTCGGTCCCGGCGATGCTGACCGGTTCGTTCGGCGCTTCCCTGGCCACGCACGCCAGTCCCCTCTTCAGCCAGGCCGTGGGCGCGGGTCGCGCCGGGGCCACCGCCACCCACGCCTCGGCGTCCCCATCCGCGGCCCCGGCTGCTCGCCAGGTGGCGCCGGCCCTGCCACCGGCAGCGTCTTCGCCACCGCCAGTCGCGCTTTCCGCAGCGCAGCCAGCACTTTCCGAACCCTTCGCACCGCCGGCGGCCACTTCCGCACGGTCAACCGCAGCTTCCGTGCAGCGAGCACCGTCCTCGCCTGCTGCGCCCTCCGCACCTTCCGCCGGGCCCTCCACACGCCCAGTTGCGGCCTCGCCCTCGTCAGCCGCGCGATCGACTACGCCCTCTGTACAGCGAGCCGCGTCCTCACCCCCGTCAGTCGCGCCCTCGGTACCGTCAGTCGCGCCTTCCTCGCGACCGGCACCGACGTCTGCCGGTGGGCAGACCGCGTCCACTCCCTCCTCCGTTCAGCGCTCGTTGGGCGCACCGGCAGCGAACCAGGCTGCCGGGCAAGCGGCCTCGAGCAGCCGCACCTCTGGCCCACGGCGGCTGGGACTCGGCGCACCGCTCACCGACTTGCCCCGCACCGCCAGAAGCGCGAGTTCCGCTGGCCCAGGTGCTGCTGGCCCAGGTGCCGACGCCCTTGGTGCGGTCTCCCCCGGCACCGGCCCCTCCAGCAGCGGCTCCCCCAGCGCAATCTCCGCCAGCAGCGGGTCCTCCAGCGCGGTCTCCCCCAACGCCGGCTCACCCAGCAGGGGGCCCCGCAGCACGGGTGCTACCAGTGCCGCCTCCCACAGTGCCAACTCCCGCAGCGCCAACTCCCCCAGCGCGGCCTCACGCAGTGCCGGTGCGGTCGGCCCAGGTGCTCCCATCACGGTCTCGCGCAGTGCGGCCATTACTCCCCCGTCCAGCCGCTCCGCCAGCTCTCCGCGATCTGGCCGCCCCCGGCTGGGCGCTCCGCTGAACTCTTCGCCCAGCACCAGCACCCAGACCTCAGGCAAGACCAGCCCCGCAGCACAAGCCCCAACGGCCGAGAGCGCTTCGATCCAGCGCAGGTGGGAAACGGCCTCGGTCCAGCACGCAAGACCGTTCGTTCGATCGAACTCGGTTGACAGCAGCTCCTCTTCGGCCCGCCCGGCAACAACAGCCGGCGCCGCCCCCGAACCACGGGCTGCGACCGAACCACCCTCGACGACGCCCCCTGCATCCAGCCGCCGGGCAGACCCTGTCCGTGTGCAGCGGTTCGCGCACTCGACGTCCCCGGCCTCATCACGTCCCCTGACGTCAACGGCCTCGTCCTCATTCCGTCCCCTGAGCGCTGCCTCCGCGATCGTGTCGGCCGCTGTCGTACCCACCCGGCCCCAGACCGCGGCCCTGTCCTCTGTTCAACGCCGGCCAGCAACTCTTCCGCAGGCAGGGCGGCAAGTCCCCCTCCCCCCGCCTGCGGAAGCTTCAACTTCCAACACTTCCGCCCCACCCACGAGCACCACACCGATGAGAACGCCGTCGGCCTCCCACCCGGTCGGCCCCCTGCAGCGCCTGCGCTCAGCGCTCGGCATCTCCCCGGCCCCGCATGCGCGAGCGGATGCTCCGCCGCTGCCGCCCCTTTCAGGTCCGCCCGCCGCGGGAGCCTCAGTACAGCGCGCACCGTCACGCCGGGCGGGGCGCCCCTCATCCGTAGCTGCCGCGCCGCACACGGGGGTGGCGACGGCGGCCGTTCAGCGCTCGTCAGTGACGCCCGCCCAGGTGCCGGGCCGCTCGACCGCTCACGCGCTGGGCCACTCAAGCGCTCACCCGCCAGGCCGCTCGACCGCTCAGGTAGCGGATCTGGCGCAGGCTCCAGCACCGGCCCGCGCGGCCGCCCCAGCACCGGCCCGCGCGAGCGCGCCAGCACCGGCTCGCAGGGGCGCACCTGCATCGACATCTGCCAGGGTCTCCCCGGAGGCGGTCCCGGCGACTGCTTCAGCACCCGCTCCGGCAGCTGCCTCGCCCGCTTCGATCCAGCGTTCCCCTGGTGGTGACGCCCTGGCACGCCAAGCGTCCATGCAGCAGACAAGTTCAGCGACGACCCCGCGCGACTCGTCCCCTGTCACGGTCTCAGCCCTGCCAGCAAACGAGTCAGTGGCCGAATCGTCGGCGGCTGTTCAGCGGTCACCGCGCAGCGCTTCTCCGTCAGCCTCGGCCTACGAGCAGGGACAGGGAGCCGTGCAGCGCTCGGCGCTGCCGATGTCGTATCCGCCGATGGGCTCAGCACCCCAGACACCAGGCCGAACCCGTACCGATTCTCCAACTGCACCACCGGCCACCGCACATGCCGTCTCACCGACGCCCATGGCGTCAACGGTCATGCGTCGTGCGACCGCGCCGGAGGCTTCACTTGCCTCCTTGTCGGCCGCGCATCGCGCTGCATCCCCCGCAACGTCACCCGCACCGCTTCGCGCCACATCACCCGCTGCGTCACCCGCAATGCTGCGCGCCACGTCACACGCTGCTTCAGCCGCTACGTCCGCCACTGCGTCGTCGATCCAGCGTGCACCCTCTGCGACGGTTCCCGGGACGCAGACACCAGAAGCTGCCTCAGCCCCGGCATCGGCCCCCTCGCCGGCACCGCTCCACCGTTCGCCGCTGACCTCGCAGACCGGCGCCGTGGGCCCAGGGCTGTCCTCAGCAGTGGTGCAGCGCTCGATCCGGCCCGAAACCTCTCAGCCGCAGACGTTCTCACCGGGTTCAGCCCGGCCGACGACTTCGGACCACTCGTCCTCGGCAGTGCAGCGTTCTTCCCAGGCGCCGAAGCACGCACCGCGAGTCGCAGCCCTGCAGGAACCGGACCGGACTCCAGCACAGTCGCCGACGCAATCCTCGCCCTCGGCGCACCGCGATCCGTCTCTGCTTCCTCCGACGTCAGCCTCAACCGCAACCTCGGTCCAGCGATCGGGCCAGCCCGGAGCCCAGGCGACGGCCCAGCCCCTGGACCGAACTGTGACTGCACCAGCCGCCCAGCGTTCGCACTCCACGACGGCTGAGCGATCTGCGACGTCCACCTCTCCCTCGGCACACCCGTCCAACCCAGCACCAACCCGGCCAGGACCATCAGCCCCGCCGATCACCAGCCTCCTGCCGCCATCGCCAGTGGCAGCGATCCAGCGAACGCTGGCGGCGCATCAGCCGCAGGCGTCCGGGCAACGACGCGAGCAGCCGGCACGGGTTCTCAGATCAGCCCAGCCATCGGCGCCCGATGCCCAGCGAGCCGTGGCCCGAACTGGAGCGCAGAGCCAGGTCCAGCGTCTGGTCCCACCGTCGCTGGGCCGAGTGTCCCCGGCTCCGGAGACCGGGGTGTCAGACCCGTCCCGCGCATCGGTGCAGCGCGCACTACCCGGCGCAGCTCCACTGACCCAACCGCGCGTCCAACGTTCCGTAGTGCCGCCGCCCCCGCCAACGACCTCGGCACCGCCACCGTCGTCCCCGCCAGTGCCAGCCCCAACATCACAGCAACCACCGACGCCTCCGTCGCCACCGACGGCGTCGGTTCAGCGGCGTCCAGCACCAGCAGCCCGCCCAACGCCCACGCCCGCCCCGAAACCAGCAGCTACACCCGCGCGACGCAACGAACCCCGCAGCGCACAAGAACTCGACGAGCTGGCCAAGGCCCTGTTCGACCCTCTGGCCCGACTGCTGCGAGCCGAACTGCGCGCCGACCGCGAGCGCATCGGCCGGCTCCGCGACAGCCGCAGCTGACGTGCCGAACCCGATGACCCGACCAAGTACTCCAGACCGCCCCGACCTGAGGAAGACCGATGCCGTCCACCGCTGATCCCGCCGCCACTGTGTTCTTCCGGCTGTCCATCGACGGCCGGGATCTCGGGTTGTTCCACGGCTGTGACGGCCTGTCCTCCGAGGTTCAGGTCGAGCAGCACGAGGAGGGCGGCAACAACGGCTTCGTCTGGCAGTTGCCCACCCGGGTGACGTTCTCGAACATCCGCCTCACGCGTCCGCTGACCGCCGACACCGTCAAGGTGGCGTCCTGGATCTCCTCGATCTCGACGGGCATCCAGCGCCCCACGGCCCAGATCGCAGCGCTGCGCGCAGATCTGAGCGTGGTGGCGCAGTGGGGACTGGTCGAGGTGCTGCCGGTGCGCTGGAGCGGGCCGAGTCTGAGCCCGGGCCAGGCGGACGTGGCGACCGAGGAACTCGAGATCGCCCACCACGGCTTCACGGATGCGGGTGGCCGTTGATGGCGATCGGGAGGAACGGTTCCAGCCTGGTACGGGCCACGCTGTCGATCCATCATCCGCCATCGACCCTGACCGGCGGGCTGGGCGGGCAGATGGGCCAGGTGCGCTTCCAGTTCAACCCCAGCCAGTTGCAGCTCTCGCGCTCGGCGTCGTGGAACTCCCAGCCCACGGTGGGTTTCACCCGGGGCGTGACACCGGAGTTCTCCGGGGCGAATCCGGCCTCGTTGCAGGTGGAGGTGTTTCTGGACGGTTCGGCCAAGCCGAGCGCGAGCAAGGTACGTGAGGACGTGGAGCAGCTGCTGTCGTGCTGCGAGGTCGATCCGCAGAGTCTGCCCACCAAACGCCCGTCCCCGCCGTGGGTCCGGTTCGCCTGGGGCTCGTTCAGCACGGTGCAGTTCGTGGCCTACGTCGAGAACGTCAGCGCGACCTACACCTTGTTCACCGCCACCGGCGATCCGCTGCGGGCCACGTGCCAGCTGTCCTTGACCGAGGTGCCGCTGCCGACGAAGGGGCAGAACCCGACCTCAGGGACGCTGGCCGCGCAGCGGGTGCACCGGGTGGTCTCGGGCGATTCGCTGGAGTCGCTGGCCTGGGCCGAGTACGGGGACGCGACGCGCTGGCGGGCCATTGCGAAGGCGAACGGGATCGACGATCCGATGCGCTTGGAAACCGGCCAGGAGCTGCTGCTTCCGGCCTCGGAGGAGGTGGCTGGGCGATGAGCCTGAAGACGTACACCAGTGTGCTGCAGGTGAAGGTGGGCGGAGCCGAACTGCCGCCGCGGCTGGCCGATCTGCTGGTCGAGGCCTGGGTGGACGCCAGCGTGAACGTGCCCGCGGCCTTCCGTCTGGCGTTCTCCAACCCGGGTGGCGATCTGCTGAGCACCTTCTCGGTCCTGGCGGTGGGTGCCAGGGCCGAACTGGTCCCGATCGTGGACGGCCGCCCGGCCCAGCCGTTGATCACCGGTGAGATCACGGGGGTGGAGGTGGATGTGGACGCGGCCGGGCGTTCGGTGGTGGTGCGCGGCTACGACCCGGGTCACCGGCTGCTGCGCAATCGCCGGGTGGCCGGTTTCCCCAACCAGACGGCCTCGGAGATCGTGCGGCGGGTGGCCCAGCAGAACGGGCTGAGCCTGGGCACGGTCGATGCCACCAGAACCGTGTACGAACTGGCGACCCAGCCCAACCTCACCGACTGGGACTTTCTGTCGCGGCTGGCCCGGGAGAACGACGTCAATCTGTACTTCGACCGGCTCGGCAAGCTGCAGTTCACCGCCCTGCGGGCGGCCTCGAGCGGGCCGGGCGAGAGCACCCCGGCCAAGCAGAGTCCGTTCGTGCTGGAGTTCGGGGCCAACACGATCAACGGACGCGTGGGCGTGACCGCCGGTGGACAGGTCAAGTCGGTCTCGGTGCGGGGCTGGGACGTCAAGACCCGCAAGCCGCTGATCCAGGACGCGCCCGCCACCCGCACCGACGACATCGCGGCCGACATCAGCCCGGCCGAGCTGATCGCCAAGTTCGGGACCTCGGAAATGGTGGACGCGTCAACTCCTTACGGCACGCAGTCGCAGGTTCGGCATGCGGCCACGGCCCTGGCCAACGACGTGGCCGGTTCCTTCGCCGAGGTCGAGCTGACCGTCACCGGCGATCCCGAGTTGCAACCAGGCGTCCCGGTCGCCCTGAAGGACGCCGGCTATCCGTTCGAGGGCAAGTACACGGTGACGGGTGTGCGGCACGTGTTCGCCTCCGGCCGGCAGTACACCACGCAGGTCAGCGTGACCGGGCGGCAGTTCCGCTCGCTGTACGGGCTGGCCTCGGCCGGCGAGAGCGCCCCGGCGATGAACGGCGTGGTCAGCGCCCTGGTCAGCAACATCCAGGACCCGTTGAAGATGGGACGGGTCAAGCTCAAGTTTCCCTGGCTGTCGGAGACGTACGAGAGCGACTGGTCGCGGGTGGCGCAGTTCGGTGGGGTCGCCGGTGGCGGTCTGATGCTGCCCGACGTGCAGGACGAGGTCCTGGTGGCGTTCGACCGGGGCAGCCTGGAACACCCGTACGTGCTGGCCGGGCTCTACAACGGCATCGACAAGCCGACCCCCGATCCGGACCGCACCGATCCGGTGAACCTGCGCAGCGGAGAGGTGAACTGGCGCAGCATGTCCGACCGCAGCGGGAACATGCTGGAACTGATGGACGCCCGAGCCGGCAATCGTGGGGTGCGTCTACGTTCCGGGGACGGGGCTTTGGTGGTGCACCTCGACCGGGGCAGCACAACCCTGACCGTCGACAGCCGGGGAACGGTGAAGATTCACGGCTCGCGCAGCGTCGAGGTGGCCAGCGAGGGCGATCTGACGTTGCGGGCCGGGCGCCAGATCACCATGCAGGCCGGCGGCGCGGTCAACGTCAATGCGACCGGCCGGATCGGGCTGACCACCGCAGGAGCACTTTCGATGACGGCAGGCGGTGCGGCGACGATGAGCGCCGGTGCGGCGGCCACGATCAATGCCGGTGCAACGGCCAACATTCAGGCCGGTGGCGCCGTCGGGATCCGGGCCGTGGGCAATGCCAATGTCACGGCCCTGTCGGTGGTGCTGACCGGCATCCCGATCCGGAACGGGCTGCCGTTCTGATGACCGAACAGTTCATCGGCGCCGGCTGGGCCTTCCCCCTGCGCGCCGACGCCTCCGGCGCCGTGGCCCTGGCCCGCGGCCAGCGCGAGATCGAGCAGGCGATCCGGCTGGTCCTGGCCACCGCGCCCGGCGAGCGCCCGATGCGTCCCGAGTTCGGCTGTGCCATCCATGATCTGGTGTTCGCCCCGGTCAACGAGGCCACTTCGGGGCAGATCCGGTACGAGGTGCGGGCCTCGCTGGAGCGCTGGGAACCCCGGATCGAGGTGATCGAGGTGAACGTGCTGGAGGACAACGACGACGACGGCATGGTCCTGATCGACATCCGGTACGCGGTCCGCGGCACCAACAGCCCGCGCAACCTGGTCTTCCCGTTCTACACGATCCCCGCCGAAGAAGGAGGTGCCTGATGGGACTGCCCACCCCCGACCTGGACGACCGGCGCTTCCAGCAGTTCGTCGACGATGCGAAACGGCACATTCAGCAGCACAATCCGGACTGGACCGACCACAACGTCTCCGATCCGGGCGTCACTCTGATCGAGGCCGTGGCGCACATGGCCGACCAGCTCGTGTACCGGCTCAACCGGGTTCCCGGCAAGAGCTACCTGACCTTCCTGAACCTGCTCGGGGTCAAGCTGTTCCCGCCGACGGCGGCCCGGGCCGATGTGACGTTCTGGCTCTCGGCACCCCAACCGGACACGGTGACGCTGCCGGCCGACACCGAGGTGGCCACGCAACGCACCGAGACCGACGAGGCGCTGATCTTCGCCACCGAACGCGACCTCCTCGTCCCCCCGTGCTCGCTGGAGCGGATCGCCCGCATCCCGTTCGACCGGGACCCGCAGAACGACACCTCCTCGATCGACCTGACCGGCCAGGTGCGGGCCGAGCGGGACGTCACGGTCTTCAGCAACCCGCCGCAGGCCGGGGACGCTCTGCTGCTGGGCCTTTCGGCGGCGGTTCCGGGCTGCGCGGTGATGCTGGCGATGGGCAGCCAGGTGGACGGTGTGGGCGTGGACCCGCGCCAGCCCCCGCTGGTCTGGGAGGCGTGGACGCCCGCGGGCTGGGCCGAGTGCGAGGTCGAGGAGGACGGCACCGGTGGCCTGAACCGGGCCGGTGACGTGGTGCTGCACGTCCCGGACGGGCATCGTCCCAGCCGGATCGGCGGACACGAAGCCGGCTGGCTGCGCTGCCGGGTCGTCGCGCCGTTCCCCGACCAGCCGTTCTTCACCACCTCCCCGACGATCCGCTCGGCCGAGGCCTTCACCATCGGCGGGACGGTTTCGGCCGTTCACGCCCAGGCCGTGCACAACGAGGTCCTGGGTGAGTCCAGCGGCGCGCCCGGTCAGCGGGTGCGGGTGGCTCACGTGCCGGTGCTGGCCGACGATCCGCCGCTGGTCCTCGAAGTCGCCGAAGAGGGGGGTTGGCAGCCCTGGTCGGTCGTCGCCGACTTCTCCGAGTCCCGGCCCCACGACCGCCACGTCACGCTGGAGCCGTCCACCGGCGAGGTCTCTTTCGGCCCGGCGGTCCGGGAGCCGGACGGCACCCTGCGTCAGTACGGGGCGGTTCCGGCTCGGGGAGCGGTGATTCGCGCCGCCCGCTACCGCTCCGGGGGCGGGCGGGCCGGGAACGTCTCCCGCGGGACGCTGCAGGTGCTGCGCAGTTCGATCCCGTTCGTGGCCCGGGTGGAGAATCGGGAGGCCGCGCGGGGCGGGGTGAACGGCGAGACGGTGGAGGAGGCTTCGGTGCGCGCCCCGATCACGCTGCGAGCCCAGGACCGGGCGGTCACAGTGCGGGACTACGAGGAGCTGGCGCGCCGGGCCGCGCCGGGAACCGCCCGGCTGGCCTGCGTGGGCATGTCCGCGGCCGAGTCCGGTGAGAACGCCGTGCGCATCCTGGTCGTGCCGCAGGCCGTGCCCGATCGGGGCGGGCGCCTACGGTTCGAGCAGCTGGTGCCCGGCGACCGGCTGCTGGACAAGATCACTCGCTACCTGGACGAACGGCGCCCGCTGGGAACCCGCCTGGCCGTGGGCCCGCCCTTCTACCAAGGCGTTTCGGTCAAGGCGACGTTGCACTCGTATCGCGCCGCACAGTCGGCCCAGGTGCGGGCGCGGGCTCTGGACGCGCTCTACGACTTCCTCGACCCGATGACCGGGGGGCCCGAAGGAACCGGCTGGCCGTTCGGACGTCCGCTGCGTTCGGGAGACCTGTTCGCCGCACTGCAACGTCTGCCCGGCGTGGAACTGGTGGACGAGGTTCTGCTGTACCCCTCCGATCCCCTCACCCGACGACGCGGCGACGCCACGGACGTCCTTCAATTGTCGCCCTCGTCGTTGTTCTTCTCGTTCGAGCACGACGTCGACGTGATCGGGCCGTCGTGAGAGGCGCGCTGCCCGGCTTGATCAGCCCACATCCGCTCGGTGAGCGGCTGCCCGGGGTGTATGCCGACGACGAGTTCGGCCAGCAGTTCAGCCAGGGACTGGACACCGCGTTCGCTCCGCTGCTGACCGTGCTTGACTGTCTACCAGCGTATTTCGACCCGATGCTGGCTCCGATGGACTTCGTCGACTGGCTCGGCCGCTGGGTCGGTGCCGAACTGGACGGCGATGAAACGCAGGACGTCCGTCGGGCGGCGGTTGCTTCGGCGGGGCTGCTGCATCGCTCCCGTGGCACACCCCGTGGGCTGCGGATGGCGATCCGGCTGATGTTCGGCGTCGAGCCGGAGATTTCGGAGAGCGGCGGGGCGATCTGGTCGGCCGGGCCGCTCGGGCCGTTTCCCGGCGATCCTTCGCCCTGGCTGCACGTCACACTGCGGGTGCCGGACCCGGCTGCCATTGATCAGCAACGTTTGGACGCCGTGGTGGCCGGCGCACGTCCGGCCCACATTCCCTACACCGTAGAGGTTCTGGGCCCTGACAGCCCGGCCTCGGCCGACACCGAGAGGAACTGAGTACCGATGCCGAACGAACGCAGCGACCCGCGTCGCCGTCAGCCCGGGCCTGCGTACCCCGGCCCGTCCCAACCCGGTCCGTCGCAACCGGGCCCTTCCCAACCAGGCGTCTCCCAGCCCGGCCCAGCACAGCCAGGCCCGTCCCAGCCCGGTCCCTCTCAACCCGGGACCGCGCAGCCGGGCCCGGCGCAACCCGTCCCCCCGGAACAGCCCCCGCCGCTTCCCCCGAACGACCCCGAAGTCGAGCGCGCCCGGGCTCTGCTCCTACCGGTACCCGACTCCGGCGTCGGCGAGGTCGCCCCCGGCAAACCCGACCCGATCCGTCCGAACGCCCGTACCCTGACCGCGTCCGACGAACGCGGTGTGCGCTGCTGGAACTGCTCGGTGGAGAACCGCACCGACCGCGTCTTCTGCCGTAACTGCGGGGTGGAACTCGACCGCGCCCCCCAACCCGCGGCGCCCACCGGACCGTCCTGGTGGCAACGGCTCAAGGACCGGCTGAGCGATCTGAACTTCTTCGCCGTCGGCGCCGGTCTGCTCGCCCTGCTCCTCGTGGTGGCCGCGATCCTCCTGGCCAAGCCGCTCTTCTACCGCTACCAGGACCTGACCAGCACGCCGGTGGCGATCCCGCCCACGGCCGTCGACTCGTCCAACAACGACCCGGCTCACCCGCCGGCCTCGGCCTTCGACGGCGCGTCCAACACCTGGTGGGGTCCGGGCTTCTCCGGCGACTCCCGTGGGCAGTTCCTGCGGGCGATCATCAACCCGACCGATCTGCGCGCCGTCCGCATCACCCCCGGTGTATCCCAGGATCCCCAGCGGCGCGACGAGCAGGCCCGGCCGCACACCGTGACCCTGCTGGTGTTCGACCAGCAGGGTCGGCGCACCACGAAACAGGTGACGCTGCAGGACTACGAACCCAAGACGGTCCGGATCCGGGTGGACGACGCCGTCCAGGTGCTTGTGGTGCTCGGTGACGGCTTCGGCACGTCCGAAGGCAAGCAGGTCGCGATCGCCGAGGTGGAGCTGTACCGCTACTGACCTACCGGGTGGCCAGGCGGGCGTGCGCATCCAGCGCATCCCGCAGGGCCGCCCGGGAACCGATCCCGAGCTTGGGAAAGATCTTGTACAGATGGGTTCCCACCGTGCGGTGCGAGAGGAACAGTTCCTCGCCGATCTGCTTGTTGGTCAGCCCCTGAGCCGCCAGGCCGGCGATCCGCAGTTCCTGCGCCGTGAGCTCCTCGGGACCGCTCTCCGGGACTTGGTACCAGCGCTCCCGGACCGGATTCGCGTCATCTCGGGGTGACCGCGGGTGCACCCGAAGCTCCGGCAGGCCGGCCGTGAGTGTCGCCGGATCGGTCCCGGTGGCGGCGGCCAGAAACAGCACCGGCTGGTCCGAGAGGCGGCGGGCGACGAACCCGAGCACCTCGGCGCTGCACCGGTCGATCCCGAACACGTCGTCCACCAGCAGAACCAGCGGGCCCTCGGCGGCGACCGCGGCCTCGACCAACGCCAGCACCGCCGCCGAGATCACGAACCGCGAAGGCTCCGGCCCCTCGGTCAGCCCGAAGGCCCGGTTCAGGGCATCTCGCTGCGCTCCCGGAAGCCTGTCGATGTACTCCCGCAGCGGGTAGAGCAACTGATGCACCCCCGAGAACGGCAGCTCCGCCTCGGCCTCCACCCCGCAGGCCCGCAACACCCGCATCCCGCACTCGTGTGCCTCGGCCGCGACCGCATCCAGCAAGGCCGACTTCCCCACACCGGGCTCACCCCGCAGCACCAGGCTGGACAGCGTGTCCCCGGGTCTGGCCAGCAAAGAACTCAGCACCTCCAGTTCCGGTCGGCCTTTCGCCCGTTCCGTGACCTGTCCTTGCTCCTGCCTGCACAGTTCCGGCAGCACACTGGCTGACACTGGCTTGTGAGCCTCGCTTCCCCGTTGACGTCCGGGCCGAGCGAAAGCCCGGACGGACGGCCCTCGCCGTCGGGAGGGACCCTAGAACGCGGCTTGTGGACGATCTGTGAACGCGGCTGTCCACTGCCGTTCACTCACCCTCTGACCTGCCCAGCGTTCATTCGTCGGGCCTCACCGGGCAGACGCGGTTCCGGCCTCCTGCGGATGGACCGGGTGGGCCCGCTCCAGCTTCGCCCCCTCGACATCGATGTCCGGGATAATCCGGTCCATCCACTTCGGCAGCCACCAGGCCTGGTCGCCGAGCAGGTGCATGGCGGCCGGGATGATCAGCATGCGCACCACGAACGCGTCGAGCAGGACGCCGAACGCCAGGCCGAAGCCGATCGGTTTGATGGTGGTGTCGTGGGAGAAGATGAAGCCCGCGAAGACCGAGATCATGATGATCGCGGCCGCGGTCACCACGCTGCGCCCGGCGATGAACCCGCGGCGCACGGCCACCCGGGCCGCAGCACCGTGGGCGTAGGCCTCGCGCATACCGGAGACCAGGAACAGCTGGTAGTCCATCGCCAGGCCGAACAGGATGCCGGTCTGGATGATCGGCAGGAAGCTCAGGATCGGGGCCGGCTCGTGGACCCCGAACACGCCGGACAGCCAGCCCAGCTGGAAGATCGCGGTGATTCCGCCGAACGCGGCCAGCAGCGAGAGCACGAAGCCGAGCGTGGCGGTCAGCGGCACCAGGATCGAGCGGAAGACCAGGATCAGGATCAGCAGCGAAAGGCCGACGACCAGGACGAGGTAGACCGGCAGCGCGTCCGAGAGCTTCTGCGAGACGTCGATGTTCGCGCTGGCGTTACCAGCGACCCCGAGGGTGGCACTGCCCCCGTCGGAGGTCCGGGGCTTCAGTTCGCGCAGACCGTGGACCAGGTCGGCGGTGGACTCGCTGTTCGGCCCGCCGTCGGGCAGCACCTGGAAGGCGATGGCCGAGCGGTCGGTGGAGACGCTGATCGGGACCACGGCGGTCACGTCGCCCTCGTCGAAGATGGCCTTTCCGACGACGGCCTGCTCGGCCACCAGCGCAGCTTCCTCGACCGGGGCGGGCAGGTTGGCGACCACCAGGAGCGGGCCGTTGAAACCGTCCCCAAATTTTTCGGACTGGATCTTGTACGCCTGGTAACCCTGTGAGTCCTCGGGCTGGCCGGCGCCGTCCGGCAGACCCAGCCGCATGTTCAGGGCCGGCAGGGCGATGACGACCAGAGCAGCAATACCGGCGACCAAGGTAATGACGGACGTCCGGGTGGACATGGTGCTGTCCGTCGCCGGTGCGGGGGTGGAGGAGGCAGCGCGTTCCTTCTGGCGCAGGATGCGCGTTCCCACCAGCGACAGCAGCGCGGGAGTGAACGTGGTGGCCACCAGGATGGCGACGAGGACGGCCCCGGCGGCGACGGTTCCCATCAGGCCGAGGAACGGGACGCCGGTGACGTTCAGGGCCAGCAGCGCCACCATCACGGTGGCACCGGCGAAGACGACCGCGTTGCCGGAGGTGCCGTTGGCCAGGCCGATCGACTCGTGCAACTCCATGCCCTGTTTGAGCTGGTTGCGGTGGCGGTTGAGGATGAACAGGGAATAGTCGATCCCGACCGCCAGGCCGAGCATGACGCCCAGCACCGGGGTGACGGACTGGAACTCGACCAGGCCGGAGAACGACATCGCGGCCAGGGTGGCCACCCCGACTCCCAGCAACGCGCTGGCCAGCGGCAGCGCGGCCCCGACGAGCGTGCCCAGCATGACGACCAGGACAATCGCGGCGACCACGACGCCGATGACCTCGCCCGGGCCCAGGATCGACGGCGTGGTCTGCGAGATCTCCTGCGACAGCAACGGCTTGACGCCGTCGATGGCGCTGTTGTCGATCAGGCCGGCGATCTCGTCCTTGACCTCGGTCGGGACCTCGGCGTTGGGCAGCCTGAAGGAGACGGTCCCGACCGCCGCGGAGGCGTCCTCGGAGACGAACCGGAAGCCCGAGGAAAGTTCGGCCACCTGGGTTCCGGCTTCCAGGCCTGCGGCTTGCTGCTCGACTTCGGTGCGCTGGGCGTCCAGGTCCGCCTGGCGGCGGTCGAGCTCTTCCTGCCCGGCTTCCAGCTGGGCCTTGGCCGCCCCACCGACCTCGCCGGCCTGCTCACGCTGCTGGTCCAGCTCCTGCTGGGCCTGGTCCAGCTTCTTCTGGCCGTTCTCGAGGGCGGTCTGCCCCTGCTCGAGCTGTTTGCGGCCCTCGCTCAACTGGGCCGCGCTCTGCTCCAGCTGGGCCTGGGTGGTGAACGGGTCGGTGACGCCGGTGACTCCGTCCACCTGCCCGATGCTTTTGAGCAGGTCGGCGACGCCCGCCTTCTGCGCGTCGGTGAACGCCGAGCCGTCCTCCGTCTCGAACACGACGCTGCCCGAACCACCGCTGGTGGACCGGAACTGCGAGGCCAGCTGGTCGGTGACCTTGCTGGTGGGCGTGTCCGGGATCGAGATGGCCGACGAGATCGTCCCGGAGAACAGGACGAACGTCACCAGCCCGACCATGAGGGCCACCAGCCAGCCGCCCATGACGCCCCAGCGCCGACGCGCCGCGAACCGTCCGGTGCGATAGAGGAGTTCAGCCATGGTGCTGCCCAGAGCCCTTCCGTAGTTCCTGGTCTCACCCATCCGGCGGGCAGGTCTGCGTCTGCGTCCCGGACCGCAGCGCTCAGACCTGGCTGCTCGGGAAGCTGCTTCAGCCGTGCGTCGAGATGGTCGACAGCCCCGGCGGCAAACCTTACGGAACCAGGCCGACTCCTAAGGCGGCCTGCACGGCGGCCGCATTGCCGGAAACGCGCAGACGGGGATCCTCCAGCGGAAGCCTCCCCCAGACGGCCAGATACAACGCTTCGGCCGGCCCGGAAACGGTGGCATCGGCCTGCGCCTCGTCCTCAAGAACAGTCCCGTCCCCGTCGAAGACGAACCGCTCCCCCGTTTCGGACACCACGAACGACAGCGGGCTCTCCAACGCCGGGCGCCGCCCCAGCCGTACTTGCCTCGGGAAGAAGACGTTCCGCACCTCGTCCAACCCGTCCACCGCCAACGCCGCGTCGATCGGCTCGACCTGCCCGAGCGCCGATCGGGCGTCATGCAGGTGGATCGTCACCTCGTGCGCCTGCCGCCGACGCCACCACCCCGCCAACCGCGGCTTCGCGCCGAAATGCCAGGCCGGCGCGTCTTCCGGTGTCTCCCGAAGGGTCCTCAGCAGGAGGCCTGCCGACTCGCGGTACCACTCGGCGAGTGCGGCGGCCGGAGCGTCTGTCGTTCTGGCGTCCGGGTTTCCGTGGACGATCGCATGCACCGCCCACTGATGTACCTCGCCGAGGTGACCGGCCAGGTCGAGAAGTGCCCACCCCGGGCACGAGGGCACCGGTGTCTGAAGGTCGCCGCGTTCCAGCAGACCGGCGAAGTCCTGCGTGCCTTGTTCGATGACCGCGAGATAGTCCACGAAATGCATGATCGCATCGGGAACTGATCTCGTCAGAAAAACCGTCAGTGCGAGAACCTCACCTTGATCAGGGCGATGACGATGCCGGCCGCGGCGATCCCGACCCCGCTCCAGAGAGTGGCGGCCGAGGCCTTGCGACCGCTCAGGCGTTCCACGGCCAGACCGGTGCTGGCCAGCCGCAGCACGACCAGACCCGCCGCGACGATCTCGGCCGGGACCGGGTTGAACCATTCCCGGGCCACGCCCACGAAGATCAGCATCGGCACCATCCCCGAGCTGAGGATCGGAGCCGCGTCGCGGATCCCCTCCCGCAGGTGAGTCTCGTGCTCCGCTTCGGTGCGGCCGATCCGTTCCCCGACGTTGTGCGCGAAGATGTGCGCCAGGTAGGTGGTCAGGAACGTGGCCAGCACGATCACCCACGAGTGGGCGTGGTCCTCCGATCCCACGGTGCCGATGATCGCGGCCAGGACCAGGATGTTGCCGTACACGTAGGCGGACAGCCGGCTGCGGGCACGGTCGTCGCTCAGGTCCTCGTCCACCGGGAAGTGCCGGTTGAGCGGACCGGAGATCGGGCGGGGGCGGGCTGCGGGTACTTTGGTCACCTTCGGGAGGCTAGCGGCCAATTGGCACTTTGTGCCTCTTGAGTCCCGCCCGGACGAGCGGAAGGGAGGGTTGCCAGCCCCTCCCTCGGCCGGAGCCGGCCTGCTTGGCTGGCCGCATGAGCATCGAGCACCGTCCCCTCGGCCGTACCGGAGTCTCGGTCAGCAGCATGTGCCTGGGCGCCATGATGTTCGGCGAATGGGGCAATCCCGATCACGGCGAGAGCGTCCGGATCATCCACCGGGCCCTCGATGCCGGGATCAACTTCATCGATACCGCCGATGTCTACTCGCAGGGCGAGTCCGAGGAGATCCTGGCCAAGGCCCTGGCCGGGCGCCGCGACGACATCGTCCTCGCCACCAAGGCGCACCTGCCGATGAGCGAGGACCCGAATCACCGAGGCAACTCACGTCGCTGGATCGTGCGCGCCGTCGAGGACTCGCTGCGCCGCCTGGACACCGACTGGATCGATCTCTTCCAGATCCACCGCTGGGATCCGGCCGTGGAGCACGACGAGACCCTGGGCGCGCTGACCGATCTCGTCCAGGCAGGCAAGATCCGCTACATCGGGCACTCCACGTTCCCCGCGTCCGCGATCGTCGAAGCTCAGTGGACTTCGCAGACGCGTCAGCGGCAGCGTTACGTCACCGAGCAGCCTCCTTACAACATCCTTGACCGCGCAGTCGAGAACGAGATCCTGCCCCTGGCCCAGCGTTACGGCATGGCTGTCATTCCCTACAGCCCGCTGGCGACCGGCTGGCTGTCGGGCCGTCACCGCGCCGGGCAGCAGACGGGCCCCACGTCCCTGGCCCGGCAGCGAATGATCGCGGATCGCTACGACATGACCCGTCCCGAGAACCAGCGCCGGCTGGCCGCCGTCGAGCAACTGGACGACCTCGCCGAGGAAGCCGGCCTGACCTTGATCCAGCTGGCGCTGGCGTTCGTCCGCAACCACCCGGCGGTGACCGCACCGATCATCGGGCCGCGCACGATGGAACACCTCGATTCCCAGCTCGCCGCGGCCGGCGTCGTGCTCACCGACGACGTGCTGGACCGGATCGACACGATCGTCCCGCCGGGAACCTCCATCAACCCGGGCGAGAACTGGGTCAGCCCCTGGCTGGAACCGGCCGCCCGGCGGCGCTGAACGAAGCCGCCACCCGGGCTCAGTGGTGCCGGGGGGCCTTGATACTGATGGAGCGTGGACATCAAGCAGGACGTTCGTCAGTTCCTGGTCTCCCGGCGAGCCCGCATTACCCCGAAGCAGGCCGGGATCCCGACGTACGGCAGGCGGCGGGTATCCGGGCTGCGCCGCAGCGAGGTGGCCCAGCTCACGGGCATCAGCGAGGACTACTACGTCCAGCTTGAGCGCGGCGATCTGTCCGGCGTGTCCGAAGGAGTGCTGCACGCCCTTGCCGGAGCCCTGCGGATGGACGAGGCGGAGAGGTCGCACCTGTTCGACCTCGCCCGCCAGCCGGCCGCTTTTCCCCGGCGCCCGCTGCGACCGGGGATCCAGCAGATGGTCGATGCGATCCGGACGCCCGCCTTCGTCCGGAACAGCTGCCTCGACCTGATCGCCGTGAACAACCTCGCCCGCATCCTCTACGCTCCCCTGCTCGCGAACGAAACCCCACCGAAACCGGCGAATTTTGCCCGGTTCTGCTTCTTGGACCCGCAGGCCCAGGACTTCTATCCGGACTGGGAAACCGCCGCCGACGCGACCGTGGCCCTGATGCGGACCGAGGCCGGGCGCGATCCGCACGGCACTCACGGTCTGGTTCAGGAGATCGCGGACCAGAGCGAGCCGTTCCGGCGGCGCTGGGCCCAGCACGAGGTGGTGCTGCACCACACCGGGGTCAAGGATCTCCAGCATCCGGCCGTCGGGCAGTTCCGTCTGGCGTTCGAGGCCCTGCCACTTCCCGCCGATCCCGGGCTGACCCTGGCGATCTACACGAGCACCCCGGAATCCCGCTCGGCACAAGCGCTCGAGGCCCTTCTCACGCTGACCGCCTGAGGCCTGGTCAGCCCTCGATGATCGCCATCAGGGCCGTGACGTACGGGGTGTGGTCGAGGTCGCCGCGGATCACTACCTGCTGGCTGTAACTGGCACACAGGGCGACGAACGCTTCGGCAATCTCCTCGGCGGCCTCGGATCGCTGCGGCGGCACCAGGCCGGCGACCGCACTGCGCAACTCGGCCAACTGCCGCTGGACCACGACCGCCAGTGCCGGCGACACGGCGGCCTCGGCGTAGATCTGGATCACCAGACGGCCGTGATCGGTGTCGCGCGACTGGGTGCGCACGTGCTCGAGGAACTTGGCCACCGACCCGGGCGTGAGAGCCGCGGGCAAGGCCTGGGCACCCTGTTCGCAGACCGCCACCACGATGTCGTCCTTGCCGGTGAAGTACCGGTAGATGGCGCCGTTGGACAACCCCGACGCGGCCACGATGTCGGCCATCGAGGTACGGGCGAAGCCATGGGTGGCGAACCGGGCGCGGGCGGCATCGACGATCTGCTGACGGCGGGCGTCGAGGTGCTGCTGACTGACCTTCGGCGACATAAAAAGAGTGACCCCTCGTTTTATTTGATACGGTCCTGAGCCTACCCCAGATCCCCCCGATCCAGGAGCTTGCTCATGCGGTACCAGACCTTCGGCCGGTCGACCGGACTGCGGGTGTCCGAATTCGCTCTCGGAACGGCCAATTTCGGTGCGTCCGAGGCCGGCACCGCCCGTCAGGTCTTCGACGGGTTCGCCGCTGCCGGTGGCACCACGATCGACACGTCCAACATCTACCGCAGCGGCGAGGCCGAGACCTTGCTCGGCGACCTGCTGACCGGGCAGCGCGACGACTTCGTCCTCATCACCAAGTACACCGGCACCCGGGAGGCGGCGCCGCGCCCGGCCACCACCGGTAACAGCCGCAAGGTGATGATCCGGTCCCTGGAGGAGAGCCTGCGCCGGCTGAAGACCGACTACGTGGACGTCTTCATGCCGCACTTTCCCGACGGGATCACCCCGATCGAGGAGATCCTGGCCGGTTTCGACAGCCTCGTGCGCTCCGGGAAGATCCGGTACGGCGGGCTGTCCAACTTTCCGGCCTGGCGAGTTGCGGGCGCTGCCCTCCGCGCCGACCTCCGTGGCCTGGCCCCACTGGTCGGCATCCAGACCGAGTACAGCCTGGCCGAACGCTCCGGAGACCGGGAAGTGCTGCCGATGGCTGAGGCTCACGGATTGGGCGTGGTGACCTACTCGCCGCTGGCCGGTGGACTGCTGACCGGCAAGTACCGCCGCGGTGAGCAGGGCCGGCTGAGTGCCCGGGGTGATGCCCTCGAAGGCACGACCCAACGCACCGCGATCGTCGACACCGTCCTGGCCGTCGCCGGCGAACTCGGTGTCAGCGCTACCCAGGTCTCCCTGGCCTGGCTGCGTCGACGCGCCGCGCTCTCCCCCACCGCGATCGTCCCGATCGTCGGCCCGCGCACCCTCGCCCACCTGGACGAGTACCTGGCCTCACTGCACCTCGACCTCAGCGCCGAGCACGACCAGCGGTTGAACGAGGCCAGCGCAGTCCGCCTGGGCGCCCCGCACGAGGACGTGCTGGGCGCCCTGCAACACGGCGCCGACGGCGACCGTTCTCTGGTCCGCACGCCCGTCGTCCCGGTCTTTTAGTGCGGGCCGAGACCGGCCCGGAAGGTGAAGGTGACCAGCTGGGCCCGGTCTCGCGCTCCGACCTTGGTCATCGCCCGCACCACATGCGTTTTGACGGTGAAGGGCGAGACGAACATCTGGGCGGCGATGTCCTCGTTGCTCAGGCCCTGGGCCACCAGAACGACCATCTCGCGCTCGCGGGGCGTCAGGACGTCGAATCGGCGCAGCAACTCCTGATCGACGAGTGGGGGCGGGTTGTCGGCCATGTGCCCGATCAACGCGGCCGCGGCATTGGCGGAAAGCGCGCCGCCGCCGTCGGAAACCTCGGCGATGCCGGCGACGAGTTCGGCCGGGCTGACCGTCTTGCTCAGGAAGCCGTTCGCCCCGGCGCGCAGCGCGGCCAGCACGACGGCGTCCTGGTCGAAGGTGGTCAGCACGATGATCCGGACCTTCTCGGCCGGGTGCTCGGCCCGGATCCGGCGGGTCGCCTCCACCCCGTCGATCCCCGGCATCCGGATATCCATCAGGACCAGGTCGACGGGGTTCTCGCGCAGGAACGGGACGACCTGCAAACCGTCGGACAGATCAGCCACCACGTTCAGGGACTCATCGAGCCGGAGCATGGCCCGGATCCCGGCCCGGATGTCGTCCTGGTCGTCGACGATCAGGATCCGGGTCACTTCAAAGCCTCGGCGAGAACACCGAATTCGGCCTCCACCCGGAACCAGCCATCGTCCCTGGTGATGCTCAGTCGGCCATGGGCGGACTCGACCCGCTCGCGCATGCCCACCAGTCCCCAGCCTCCTTCGGCAGTATCGGACCGGCCCGCCCGGTTGGCCACCGTCACACGCAACCGCCCGTCCCGCTCGCGCACCGAGACCTTGGCCGCGCCCTCACCGTGCCGGTAGGCGTTCGTCAGGGCCTCCTGAACCACCCGGAAGACCGTCACCCCGACGCTGGGCTCGACCTGATCGTCCGGAACCGAGACGTCGTAATCAACTCTCAGGCCAAGGCTTTGGTAGGATACGATCAGACCGTCCAGCCCTTGCAGCGACGGTGTGGGCCGAAGCGCCTCCGGATCGTCCTCCTGGCGCAGAAGCGTCAGGATCCGCTGGGTCTCGGCGATCACCGTGCGGGCATTGGAACGAGCCTGGACCAGGGCCTGCCGAGGGCCCGCGGCGTCGGGCGCCAGGCCGATCTCGGCGATCCCGAGATTCATGCTCAGCATGGCCACCTGGTGACCGACCACGTCGTGCAGGTCGCGAGCGATCCGCAACCGCTCCTCGATCACCCGCCGGCTGCCCTCCAGTTCCCGGGCTGCCAGGGCCCGGGCCGTCCGTTCCTGAAGCATCCACCACTGCTCGCGATGAGCGCGCAGAGCAGCTCCGACGGCACCGCCGGCGATCGCCGAGAAGAGCGCGGCGGATCCCACCACCGGGCCTCCCCGAAATCCCCCTACCGTCATGAAAGCCCCCAAGAAGAACGCCGCCACCAGCGCCGTGGCCGGCAGCACCGGCAAACCTCGGAAGGTGACGGAGATCAGGACGAAAACCGCCATCATCCATACCGAAAGTGGATCGTTGCCTACCGCGGTGACCGCAAAAGACGCCGCACTGACAAGGGCCAGCCCGGCCCACGGGCGCCGCCCGGAAAGCGCCACCCCGATCCCGGCGACCAGCACCGACAAGGCCACCTGCCCGTCCCAGTCCCGAATCGCCGTGGCCACGAGCTGGCCGGTGAAGGAGAGCCCGGCGGCCGTGTAGGCCAGACGATGCACCAGCTCAGGCCGGCGGATCCACAGCGGTACCGCGACCACATCGTCCTCTCGTTCCATGGCGCAATTGTCTGCCACAGGTTCCCGCCCCAGGTACTTCGTTCGAAGTACGCGGCCCGGCCCGGCCGATCGCAGACTGCTGAGCACGTCCTGCCCCCGATGAGAGGAATCACCGATGCCCCTTACCGCCGAAGCACCCTCCTTGACCACCACGTCGCAGGCCACCAGCCGGCTCTATCTGATCCGGGCCGGCCTGGCCCTGCTGTGGGCCGGTTCGCTGGGCGCCGCCCTGTCCTCGGCGGGCACCCTCACCGCCGAGTCGACATTGCCGGTCCTCGCAAGCGTCCTTTTGTTCCTCTACCCCGTTCTGGACGTCGTGTCCTCGCTTGTAGACGTCCGTGCCCAACGAAGCGTAGGTAACACCGCAAACGTGCGGGCGCAGTTGGTCAATGCGGCGATCAGCGGCCTCACGGCGCTCGCGGTGGTCCTGGCGATCGGGCAAGGACCGGCCTCGGTCCTGCGGGTCTTCGGTACCTGGGCCGTGCTGACCGGTGTCATCCAGCTGGCGCTGGCGGTCAACCGGCGGCGGCAGGGGCTGCGCGGGCAATGGGCCATGATTCTCAGTGGTGGTCTGTCCGCGGTCATCGGCCTGACCTTCTTCATGGCCGCCACCGAGACCGAGATCAAGCTGGGCGGGGTGGCCGGCTACGCCGTCGGTGGGGCCATCCTCTACCTGGTCTCCGCGTTCCGCCTGCACCGCGCGGCGCGCTCGGCAGCCGGGTAGGGCATTTACCGCGAGACCGGCCGGTGCTCGCCCTTGATCACGAAGTAGGAGCCCCGGACGGTGCCGGCCAGCTTCGACTTCTGCCGGGCGAACTTGAAGGTGGACGCGAGCTCGCCGGGGATCTCCATGCCGTCGGAGAGCTTGAAGCCCACCGCCCGCTTCCCGCCCTCGTCCAGCTCGTACATCACGTTGATCGAGAGGCCGGATTCGTAGAAGACGTAGGCGAACTGGATCCCCGCGGCGATGAACGCGGTGGTCTGGAGCGGGCGCGAGGCGATGACCAGGCTCCGCTCGCTCTGGAGGATGTCGTGCACCCAGGTGACGATCTCGGGGGACTCGTCCGCGGCGTCCACCGAGAACTCGATCTCGTACTTGTTGGAGATGTAGCGGGCCTCGTTGGCCCGCAGCCCGGCGAGAGCGTCCGCAACCGGAGACGATTCGAGCCCGGAGGCCGAAACGGTCTTGAAGTCAACCACCTGTGGCACGGTTACCTCCGGTCGTCCTTCCGGCTCTCTGTGTTCTGCCGATCTTGACACAGCCAGGGCGGGCGCCGATGCCATCCAGAATGCGCGTCGCGGAAAGACAGAGGCCTTTGGCCTCAGCCGTCCCGGCGGTCACCTGGTTAGCCTGATCCGGCCCGCCGATCGCCCAGGAAAGGCTGTCATGAGTACCTTCGAGGTCCGCCAGATCGTTCTGTCCACCGACAATCTGGACGAATCCATCGCGTTCTACACCGAGACCCTGGGCTACCAGCTCAAATTCCGCGATGGTGCGCACTACGCCGCGCTCGACGGCGGCTCGGTCACCATCGCCCTGGCAACCGCGGTGGACCACCCCCTGCCCGGCAAGACGGTGGTCGGGATCAAGACGCCCGACGTGGACGCGGCCGCCCAGGCCATCGAGGCGAGCGGCGGCGCGATCGTGAAGGGCCCGTACAACGACGCGCACGAACGACGGGCCGTGGTCTACGACAACAAGGGCAACGGCCTGGTGTTCTACAGTCCCCTGCCCCGCTGATCAGTTCAGTTTCCAGTGGCCGCGATCCTGCCGAACGCCGTACCTCACTGAGCCGGTTCCTGGCTCGGTGAGGTACGGCGTCCCCCCGCGCAGCGGAGGCGTCACTTCACCTCGGAGCGCATGAGCGTGCCCAGCCCGATCGCGAGCGGCAGCACCAGCCAGACGGCGCTGGTCACGCCCAGGTTGGCCCATTGCTCGCCGGTCATGCTCCCCCCGAACAGCGAGCCCTGGGCGTAGTTGAAGTCCAGCCACTCCCGCCGGTCGGCGTACCAGGAGGCGTTGGCGGCCAGCAGTTCCGACAGCCCGGGCAGGACCAGGGAGAAGACGAAGTAGCCGACGATCGCCCCGGCGGAGTTGCGGATCAGCACCCCGAGCATGAACCCGACCAGCATGCCGAGGGTGTTGCCGAGCACGATGAGCAGCAGTTCGGTGGCCGTGCTGTCCCAGGTCGTGTCCACTCCGGCGATCGCGGAGCCGGCGATGTTGCCGAGCACCCCGATCAGCATCGCCAGGACCATCGAGAACACCGCCACGGTCAGGACCGCGATCGCCTTGGCCGTGATCACCCGGCCGCGGTGCGGCACGAGGGTGAACGTGGTCAGGCCGCTGCGCTGGCTGTATTCGCTGGTCACGGCCAGGATCGCGATGACCGGCAGGATGACGCTCATCGGGAAGCCGACCGCGCCGGCGAACGACGTGTAGGTGATGTCGGAGTCCGGGGCGAAGACGATGACCGCGACGGTGGCCAGGGTGGCGGTGATCGCGATGCTGGCCATCAGCCAGAAGCCGGATCGGGTGTCGAACATCTTGCGCAGTTCGACCCCGACCACCCGGCTCAGCGGGATGGCCCGGATCGGCCCGGCCGCCTCCAGGGCGACCCGCCTGGTGGGGACGGACGTCTCTCGTGTCGTGACGGCGGTGGTGCTCATGCCACGGCTCCTTCACGCTGAGTGTCGGCGGTCAGTTCCAGGAACATGTCTTCCAGGCCCGCCCCGTCGGCGGTGCGCAGTTCGGAGAGGGCGACGCCGACGGCCAGGGCGAGCTTGCCTACCAGTTCGGGATCCGCGGAGGTGCGCAGACCTCCCTCGGGCACCGGGTTGGCGTCAAATCCGTTGCTGCGCAAGGCTGCTTCCAGATCGGCCAGCCCGGAGGACGCCCGGACGGTCGTCCCGGCCTGCTGCAGCAGCGAGGCTTTCGTTCCCGAGGCGACGATCCGGCCGCGGCCGATCACCACGAGATCATCGGCGATGACCTCGATCTCGTGCAGGAGGTGGGAGGACAGCAGCACGGTGCCGCCGTCGTTCGCGTACCCGCGCAGCAGGTCCCGCATCCAGCGGATACCGGCCGGGTCCAGGCCGTTGGCCGGCTCGTCCAGGATCAGCACCTGGGGGTCGCCGATCAGCGCGGTGGCGATGCCGAGCCGCTGGCGCATCCCGAGGGAGTAGTTGCGCACCCGGCGGTCGGCCTCGCTGCTGGTCAGGCTGACCTGCTCGAGCATGGCCGCGACCCGGGAGCTGGGCAGCCCCATGGTCCGCTGCGCGATGGTCAGGATCTCCCGGCCGGTGCGCCCGGCGTGCTGGGCCGAGGCGTCCAGGAGGACGCCGACCTCGCGGCCCGGGTTGGGCAGGTCGGCGTAGCTGCGGCCCAGGATCGTGGTGCGGCCTTCCGTGGCCTTGGTCAGGCCTACCAGAATGCGCATGGTGGTGGACTTTCCGGCCCCGTTGGGACCGAGGAAGCCGGTGACGCGGCCCGGTTCGGCCGTGAACGAGACGTTGTCGACGGCGTTCAGCCCGCCGTACTTCCGCGTGAGTGACTCAATCGCGATCATGCCGTTCAGAGTGACGGCACGCCCTGCCCCGTCACATCGGGGAACCGGCCGAGCCGTTCCCTGGAAGCACTCAGGGACTTCCCTGGCTCCCGGGCCAGGGATGGAGCATGGTTGGACAGGTGAGGGGACC
Organism: Kineosporia babensis; assembly: GCF_021129305.1. Taxonomy (GTDB): domain Bacteria; phylum Actinomycetota; class Actinomycetes; order Actinomycetales; family Kineosporiaceae; genus Kineosporia; species Kineosporia babensis. The sequence continues at coordinate 175,901 of NZ_JAJOMB010000003.1, forward strand.
CGGACCGGGCAAGGGACTGATCGAGGGCGCGGTGAGTCTGTGCGCCTGCTTCGACATCGTCAGCTGGAGCAGGCGGGTCACCGCCGCCGATCGCGAGGCGCTTCAGCACGACCTGAACCTGGCTCTGCGGCTCGCCGCCGTCAGCGCGGTCCCGGCCGCGGGTCCGCTCCCGACCGAGTACAGCGGGGACGGCGCGCTCATGGTGTTCCCACCGGGCATCGTCGAGGGCGCCGTCATCGGCACCCTGGTCGGATCCCTGGTCGAGTCGTTGCACCGGCGTAACCAGCAGGCACCGAGCGGTGGCCGGATGCGGGTGCGGGCCGGCCTGGCCCGCGGCATCGTCCGGACCGGGGACCTCGGCTGGTCCAGCGACGCCGTCGTCCAGGTCGCCCGCCTGGTCGACAGCGACGAGGTGCGGCAGGCGGTGAACCGTTATCCGGAAGCCGATCTCGCGCTGATCGTGGCCGGCTCGCTGTACCAGGACGTGTTCCGGCAAGGCCTGACCGGACTGGATCAGGACGCGTTCTGGCCGGCCTACGCCCGGCGCAAGACCTTCGAGAGCCAGGCCTTCCTCTACGTCTCCGACCGCAGCACCACCCTGGAGAGCGAGGACACGCCCGAACCGCCCTCGGCGGACGGTTTCCAGGTGGCCGCGCCGCTGCCGGTGTTCGTCCCCGGCTGGACCGCCGGCACCGGCGCCGCAGCGCCTGACGAGACAATCACCGAGGAACAGGTCCGGGCCACTCTCCGGCTCTGGCGAGACGGCCGGGACGCGCCACTGACCCCGGAGATCATCCGGGTCGGGTTCTCCGAGATCGACGCGATGGTCACCGAGGCCGGCCGGCTGATCTCCGAGCGCCGGTACCGCAGCGCCCTGGAACATCTCGACCTGTCCATGTCGGTGGTGCCGCACGTCACCGGCCTCGCGGTCTCGGCCGCCCGGCTGCTGCTGGCCACCGGCCGGTTCAACGCCCTGTGCCGGGAACTGCTCGACGACCTGCTCGGCCAGGACAGTCACGACGCCCGCACCCTGGTCGAACCGCTGATGCTGAGGGCCGAGGCCTGGTTCGCCGACCGGAACTACGCCGGCGCCGCCAACGATCTGGAGCAGGCCCTTTCGGTGATCCCGGCCCAGGACGGGACCTGGGCCCTGGCCATGCTCCGGCTCGGTGACTGCCGGGAGATCCTGGGCGGCCTGGACGCAGCCGAGGCGGTGTGGCGGGAGGTGGTCAAGGTCCGGCCGCTCAACCCGGACGTCGGCCTGCGGCTGGGCTATCTGGAGCTGAAGCGCCGACGAGAACTCGATGCCAAGGTGCATCTGGCCCGGGCCCTGACCGTCCTGCGGCGCAGCCCCGCCAGCGCGATGGCGACGGACACCCGGGTCCTGGAACACGCCCTGCTGATGGGCCTTTACACCGCCCGACGGGACTTCGGCGCGATCAGCGAGGCCCGGGCCTACCTGCAGCAGGCGCACGAGGTGGATCCCGGCAACTGTTTCACCCTGGTCGAGATGGCGATCGACCAGGACCGCCAGGGCGCCACCGGGATGGCTCGCTGGCACGCCGGCCGGGCGATGTATCGCGCCTTCGAGGATCCGAACGGCAATCTGGCGCTGGATCGGCTGCGCGATCACAACCTGCTCGACCAGCGCAAGTACGGCATCGCCATGAACGACTGGCGCCGGACCCAGGGGCAGGCCCTGACCTGAGGCGAGGCGTATCGCCAATACGATTATTTCGTAGCTTCGATATGGACAAGGCGTCCCGCAGGTGCTTATATGGACGCGGCATACATTTCAGCTGGTCCAGGAGGATCTCATGAGCACGCAGCAGACCCGCGTCGCACTCGTCACCGGCGGCTCCGGCGGGATCGGGCGGTCGGTGGTACGCCGGCTGGCCCAGGACGGGTACGCCGTGGCCGTGCACTACGCCGGCAACCCCGAGCGCGCGCAGGAGGTGGTCGAGGAGATCACCAAGGAGAGCGGCCAGGCGATCGCCGTCGGCGGTGACGTGGCCGACGAACAGGCGATGGCCGCCGCGTTCGAGGCCACCCAGGCGGCCTTCGGGGGCATCGACGTGGTGGTGAACACGGCCGGGATCATGGTCCTCGCCCCGATCGCCACGCTGTCGCTGGACGACCTCGACCGGATGCACCGCACCAACATCCGCGGCACCTTCGTGGTCTCGCAGCTCGCCGCCCAGCAACTGCGGGCGGGTGGCGCGATCATCAACTTCTCCACCACCGTCACCCGGACGCAGCTGCCGACCTACGGCGCCTACGTCGCCAGCAAGGCCGCGGTCGAGGGGATGACCCTGATCCTGGCCCGGGAACTGCGCGGGAAGGACATCACGGTCAACGCCGTCGCTCCCGGCCCCACCGCCACCCCGCTGTTCCTGAACGGCAAGGACGAGTCCTTGGTCGCCACGCTGGCCAAGGCCGCGCCGCTGGAGCGCCTCGGGCAGCCCGAGGACATCGCCGAGACCGTCGCGTTCCTGGCCGGCCCGGCCCGCTGGGTCAACGGCCAGGTCCTGTTCAGCAACGGGGGCCTGGCATGACCGACCTCACCGGCAAGGTCGCGGTCGTCACCGGTTCCGCGCGCGGCATCGGCAAGGCCGTCGCCCTGCGGTACGCCTCGCTCGGGGCCCGGGTGGTGGTCAACTACTTCGGCGACGACCAGGTCGCGGGCAGCACCGTCGCCGAGTGCCGGGCGGCCGGCGGCGAGGCGATCGCGGTCAAGGCGGACGTGTCGAAGGTCGAGGACATCGAGCGCCTGTACCGCAGCACCCGGGAGCAGTTCGGCCGGATCGACATCGTGGTGGCCAACGCCGGTTTCGAGATCGTCGACCAGCCGGTGCTGGAGGCCACCGAGGAGCAGTTCGACCGGATCTTCGCGGTCAACACCAAGGGTGCGTTCTTCACCCTGCAGAAGGGCGCGAAGTACGTGGCCGACGGCGGCCGGCTGATCCTGATCGGTTCCAGCAGCACCGCCTCCCCGGTACCCGGAACCGGTCTGTACTCCTCCAGCAAGATGGCTGCGCGCCAGCTCGTGCGGGTGCTGGCGGCCGAGATGATCGAGCGGTCGGTCACCGTGAACACCATCCTTCCGGCGCCGACCGACGGCGCCGGGGTGTTCACCGACCTGGCTCAGGACGCTCCGGAGCACGAGTTCTTCGCGCGCATCCGGTTCGGCCAGCGGCTGGGACGCCCGGACGACGTGGCCGACGCCGCGGAGTATTTCGCGGGAGACCTGGCCTCCTACGTCAGTGGTCAGTCGCTGCTGCTGTCCGGCGGGGCGATCGTCTGAACCGGCACCCCGACCCGGTCTCGCGGGACGTCCCGCGAGGCCGGCGGCTGCCGTAGGCCGGATCAGGCGAGCAGTTGCTCGCTGACGTCCCAAAGACGCTCGGCATCAACCGGGTCGAGCATGGCCGAGTTGGCGTCCGAGGGAATGCTGCTCGCGGTGAGCGGGCGGACGGTGTCGTCGAGCACCGCGACGTCACAGTCCTTGAGGTAGAGGCCGCCCAGACCGTCGAGCACGGGACTCACCGCGCCGAACACCGGTGTGGCCGCCCCCTGGACCGAGGTCTTCTTTCCGGCTTCGGGGTCGATGATCGTGGCCCCGTTATCGTCGACCAGGCCCTGGTCCCGGTACGAGGCGAGCGCGTCGGGCCGGTGCGGGCCAGGGCCGATGACGACGCCGGGGTGCGCTGCGAAGGCACGGATGCCGTGGCCGGCGTAGCGGCGGTCGAGTTCGACGGTGAACAGGACGTTGGCCCGCTTCGACTGCATGTAGGCCGCGCCGGGGTCGTAGCCGCCGGCGAAAGCGAGGTCGTCCCAGCGGATGTCCCCGAACCGGGCGGCTCCTGAAGTCACGGTGAGGACCCGGGCACCGGAGGCTTCGACCAACGCCGGAATCAGGGCCCGAGTCAGCTGGAAATGGCCGAGATGTGAGGTGGAGAAGGAGAGTTCGTTCCCCCGGGAGTCGAGGCGCAGTTCGGGGCCGAACATCACCGCCGCGTTGTTGACGAGCGCGTGCAGCGGGCGGCCCGTCGCCCTCCACCGGTGCGCGAAGTCGTCGATCGACGTGGGATCGGCCAGGTCGAGCTGTTCTACCTGAACGTGGTCCAGGCCGGACAGGCTCGCCCGAGCCCGTCGCGGGTCTCGCGCGGCGACCGTCACCGAGGCGCCGGCTGCGATGAGAACGCGGCTGATCTCGCGGCCGAGCCGACCGTGCCCGCCGGTGACGATGACGTTCTGGCCGGTGAGATCGAGACCTTCGAGGACGTCGGTGGCGGTGGAGGCCGCGGTGAATCCACTGCCGATGGGGTGCTGGTCCTTGGACACGTTGGTGCGCCTTTCTCTTGCGATCAGGAGCCGGACAGGCCCTACTTGGATTCGATCCGGCCGACGGGTTCGGCGGGCGTCGCGGTGACTTCGGACCAGGCCTGCGCGTCGAGACCGAGGGCCGTGCGCAGGAAGGCCGTCGTGGTCCGGCGGACCAGGTCGACCCGTTCGGGGCTCTCGTCGGTGGTGAGGGTCGAGGCGTAGTCCTGGATGCCGCCCAGGGTGTGCTCCCCACCGATCAAGGTCACCAGGTGCTGCGCACCCGGGCTGTAGTGGTAGACGTCGGTGAACCAGTCCGGGCCGCGGGAGGAGAGCAACGACTGGTCGTGGTCGCCGGCCACGACGATCGAGGGCGTGGTGAGGTCGGTGAAGTCCGGGCTCATGAAGGCGAAGTTCTCCTGGGCGAAGGGGGACAGATCACCCCGGGCGAGGCCGGTGGTGGCCAGCAGGACACCTGCTTTCACCCGCTTGTCGGTTCGGTCCTCGCCGGGCCGCCCTTGAGCATCCAGGACCCGGGCGCCGAGCAGCATGCCGATGGACTGCCCGCCCCACGAGTGCCCGGCCGCGGCGAGCCGCTGCGGGTCGACGCGGCCGCTGAGGCCCGGCACCGCGGCGATGATGGTGTCCAGTTCGTTGATGACCTGCTCCAGGTCGTCCACCCGGGTCTTCCAGATCGTCGGGTAGCGGGGGTCGGCCGGCGTCACCCCGAGCGTGGCGGAGTCGAGGAACGTGGGCTGCACGACGACGAACCCGTTCGCCGTCCAGTGGTCCACCAGCGGATCGGCCGCCGTCATGGACTGGCCGAAGCCGTGCGCGAAGACGATCACCGGCAGGCCGGTTCCGGTCACCGGCGCGGTGATCCGGACCTGCAGGTCAGCGCCCCGCGAGGCCGGGGCGGGCAGAGCCACCGGCCGCACGCTGATCACCGGGGTCGGGGGCAGAGCGGTGGTTGACATGGAAATCCTTTCGGGACCGAGGCGCCAATCGAAACGGATCAGCGTTCCGTTGACGATACGGAACGCTGATTCGTTTTGGCAAGAGCGAAGCGGAACGATGTTCCGCCAGTCGCGTCGCATGAGAGGATCGGACCGTGAGCAGCCCCGCCCAGCCCAGCCCGGACGTCCCCCGACGGCGTCGTGACGTGGAGCGCAACGAGCGGGTGCTTCTGGATGCGGCCGCCGACGTGTTCGCGAGATCGGGGGTGAACGCACCGGTGCGTGAGGTGGCGGCAGCAGCCGGCGTCGGCGTGGCCACCCTGTACCGGCACTTCCCCACGCGCTCCGACCTGGTCGTCGCCGTGTACCGGCACCAGATCGAGGCCTGCGCGCAGGCGGGCCCGCTCCTGCTCGCCTCGGCCCCCAGCCCGTTTGCCGCCACCCTGGCCTGGATCCACCAGTTCGTCGACTTCCTCGGGACCAAGCACGGGCTCGCCCACGTGTGGGAAGGCGACTCAGCCGGATTCACCGCACTGCACAGCCTCTTCGTGGAACGACTCGTTCCCGTGCTCGCCGACCTGCTCGACGCGGCCCGGGCCTCGGGGGAAGTCGTCGCCCCGACCGGCGCCTACCGGCTCATCCGCGCCGTGGGCGACCTGGTGGCCTTTGCTCCCCAGGACCCGGACTACGACGTGCGGGAAATGGTGACCCTCCTGGTCAGCGGGCTGAGGCAAGAACAACCCGAACTCGGCTGAGCGAGAGTGGAACGCTTCCTCAGCTGGGCCGGATGATCACCTTGAGCGCCGAATGCGCGGCGGCGTTGCCGAAAACCTCGTAGGCCTGGTCCATCTGGCCGAAGGTGAAGCGGTGGGTGCCCATCTTCTCGGCCGGGAGCCGGCCGCCGGCCACCATCGTGAGCAGGGTCGGCACCGAGACGGTGTCGACCAGGCCCATGGTCAGCGTGATGTTCTGGATCCACAGGTCCTGCATCGGCAGCTCCACCGGCGCACCGTGCACCCCGACGTTCGCCACCGTGCCGCCCGGACGCACCAAAGCCATTGTGGTACGCAGGGTTTCCGGATAGCCGACCGCCTCGATCGCGACGTCCACGCCCAGGCCGTCGGTCAGCGTCCGGACCTCCTCGACCGTTCCGGCCCCGGCTTCGACAACGTCCGTCGCACCGAACTCCAGGGCCTTATCCAGCCGGAACTTGTTCGAGTCGATCGCGATCACCCGTGAGGCGCCCCACAACCCGGTGGTCAGAATCGCCGAGAGCCCGACCGCTCCTGCGCCGACCACCGCCACGGTGTTCCCCGGCCGCACTCCCCCGGCCAGCACGCCGACCTCGTACCCGGTCGGCAGAGAGTCCGCCAGGAAGATCGCCTGTTCGTCGCTCACCGCTTCCGGCACCGAGTACAGCGAGGTGTCGGCGAAGGGCACCCGCACCAGTTCGGCCTGCGTCCCGTCGATCAGGTGCCCGAAGATCCAGCCGATGCCGCCCACCGTCCGGCAGTGCGAGGGCATCCCGCGCTGGCAGTGGTCACAGCGTCCGCACCGGGTGATCGCCGGCACCAGCACCCGGTCGCCGACCGCGAAGCCCTTCACCGCCGAGCCCGTCCCGACCACGGTGCCGACCGCCTCGTGACCGAGGATCCGGCCTTCGGTGACCGCGGGGACGTCCCCTTGCAGGATGTGCAGGTCGGTCCCGCAGATGGTGGTGGTCTCCACCCGGACCACCACGTCGGTGGGTTCCTGCACCACGGCGTCCGGTACGTCCTGCCAGGCCTTGCGGCCGGGACCTGCGTAGACGAGTGCCTTCATCGGACGCCTCCATTGGCTTGGAGCTGATGCAGCAGGCCAACGGTACTTTCGCGGGAAGGCCGCCACCGTCTCACTTTGAGACGACGGGCCAGGCATTAAGGTCCTGGAGTGAAATCAGCTCCACCCGCGCCGACCCGCCTCCTTGCTCTCCTGGCCGACCTGACCCCGCTGCGCCACAGCCGGGCCTACCGTCACATGTGGCTGGGCACCCTGCTCAGTTCCATCGGCTCCCAGCTCACCACGGTCGCCGTGGGCCTGCAGGTGTTCGACCTGACCGACTCCACCTTCAGCGTGGGACTGGTGGGCCTGTGCGCCCTCGGCCCGCTGATCGTCTTCGGCCTGTACGGCGGTGCCCTGGTCGACCGGTTCGATCGGCGCAAGGTCATCGTCACCAGCTCCAGCGGCCTCTTCGCGGTCGCCGTGGCCTTCACCGTCCAGGCCGTGGCCGGGCTCGAGCAGACCTGGCTGCTCTACCTCCTGGTGGCCGCGCAGAGCGGCTTCTTCGGGGTCAACTCCCCGGCCCGGATGGCGATCCTGCCCCGGCTGCTGCCACCCGAGATGCTGCCCGCCGCCAACGCTCTGTCCGGCCTGTCCAGCAGCGTCGGCATGACTCTGGGACCGCTGCTGGCCGGGTTCTGGGTCGCCTGGTTCGGCTTCGCCGGCACCTACCTCGCCGAGGCCGTGCTCCTCGGCATCGCCCTGAGCACCCTGCTCGCCCTGCCCGCCATGCCTCCGGTGGGCCAGGTCCGCCGCGCCGGCCTGGCCTCGGTGCTCGAGGGCCTGAACTACCTGCGCACCCGCCCGAACGTGCGGATGACCTTCGTCGTCGACCTGATCGCGATGATCTTCGCCATGCCGCGGGTCCTCTTCCCGGCCCTGGGCGCGGTGGTGATCGGCGGCGGCGCCGGCACCACCGGCATCCTCGGCGCCGGTATCGCCACCGGAGCCGTCCTCGCCGGGGTGTTCTCCGGCCCGGTCAGCCGGGTCCGCCGTCAGGGGCTCGCCGTCATCGTGGCGATCACGGCCTGGGGAGCCAGCATCGTGCTGTTCGGGGTCCTGGTCGGCTTCGCCGGGCACCTGCAAGGATCAGTGGACGGCTCTGGTCCGCACTGGCTCCTGTGGCCCTGCTTCGCGGCGCTGGCGCTGTCGGGCATGGCCGACTCGGTCAGCGGCATCTTCCGTAGCACCATCCTGCAGACCGCCACCCCCGACGAAATGCGCGGACGTCTCCAGGGCGTCTTCATCGTGGTCGTCGCCGGTGGCCCGCGACTGGGTGACCTGGTGGTCGGGTCGATGGCCGACCTCACCTCCGAGAGCATCGCGGCGCTCGCCGGGGGCGCTGCCTGCATCGCCCTGGTACTGCTGATGGCGGGCCTCCAACCCCGGTTCCTGCGGTACGACGCCCGGCACCCCGAGCCCTAGGTCGCCAGCCAGCGACGCCGGTACTCCAGCGGGCTCAGCCCGATGTGCCGTTGGAACAGGGCACGCAGGTTGGCCCCGCTGCCCAGACCGGAGCGCTGCGCGACAGACTCGAAACCGTGCCCGCCCTGCTCGATCAGACGGCAGGCCAGACTCACGCGCTCTACGGTCAGCCAGGCCAGCGGGGTGGTGCCGAACTCGGCCCGGAAACGACGATGCAGGTTCCCGACACTCATCCCCGCTTCGCGAGCCAGGTCCGCGACGGTGATCGACTCGTCCAAACGTTGTTGTGCCCAGGCCACCACGGGCCCCAGCGACTGGTCCGTGGCCAGCGGGATCGGCCGCTCGACGAACTGGCGCTGGCCGCCGTCGCGGTAGGCGGCGAACACCAGGCGGCGGCTGACGTGGTTGGCGACCTCCGCGCCGTAGTCGCGGCGGACGATGTGCAGACCGAGGTCCAGCGCGGCCGCGCTACCGGCTGAGGTCAGCACGTCACCGTCGTCGACGAACAGGACGTCGGGCTCCAGATTCACGGCCGGAAACCGCTCCCGGAACTCCTGCGCCAGATCCCAGTGGACCGTCGCCCTACGCCCGTCCAGCAGTCCGGCCTCGGCCAGCGTGAACGCCCCGGTGCACAGCCCAACCATTCGGGCGCCGCGCTCATGGGCCCGCCGCAGGGCTGCCAGCAGCACCGGACGAATCGGAGTTTCCGGATACGGCCGATTGGGGACGATCACGGTGTCCGCCCGCTCGATCTCCTCGAGCCGCCCTACCGCGCTGATGCTGAAGAGGGAATCGCGCATCGGGGTCCTCCCCCGGGGAGCGACCACCCACAGGTCGTACAGCTGGAAGCCGATCTCCGGGCGCAGCGGACCGCCGAAGATCTCGCAGGCGCACCCCACCTCGAACGGGTTGGACTGCTCGTCCACGACCAGAGCGACCCGGTGTGAGGATCCTTGCGACATCGGGCATTCCTATCAGAGCCGGCCGAGGACGGTGTGGTCCAGGATCGCTGCATGCTCACGAAATTCGCGGTGGCCGACGAAGCGGCCGCCCTCACCGAGTTCTGGTCACAACGGGTGCTGGCCGCGGCCAACGGCAATCTGATCAAGGTGGCGAAGGGAACCCGGTCGACGAACTGGCATGCGCACGACGATCAGGAGGAGACGTTCCTGCTGCTGTCCGGGCGGATGACGATCCAGCTGCGCGACGGGGACGTGCTGCTGACACCCGGTGACCTGCTGGTCATCCCGCGCGGGGTGGAGCACTGCCCCAAGGTCGAGGGCGAGGAGGCCCATTTCCTGCTGATCGGACCGGACGTGACCTCGAACGCGGCCGGTGGCAAGCCGGACTGGAGTCGAAGCACGACCTAGATGATGCGGGGGCCGAAGGTGGCGTGGACGCCGGGCGAGAACAGCACACTGTCCGGCATTCTCGTGGTGAGTTCAGGGAACCCTGCCGCCGCCAGGATCTGATCGTCGATGTGGTCGAGAGTGGCCCGGTGCAGCGGCCACCTCTCATGCTCGTTCGGCCAGTAGTAGCCGGACTGGTGCAGGCCCCAGCGAGCCGTCATCCAGTGTTCCCGGTCGCTGACCTCGTCAGGCGGGATCGGCTCTCCCACGGTCACCGAAATCGTCGAGGCAGCGGCGTTCTGCGCAGTGTGGACGCCGGCCCTGGTCACGGTCCGGCTGCTGGACAACCGCTTCAGCCGTGGACGGCGGACCGTGCTGTACGTCAACCGGTCGCCGTGCCGTTGATACCGCATCGAGGACCACAGGTAGGGCAAGCGAGCAGCCCGGGCAACCAGGACGGGGACCAGCCGCTCGGCGTCCAAACTGACGAAGACGACTCCCCTACGTCCTTTCTCGTCCACGGAGTACAGCCGGACGTTGGTCTCCAGGAAGGTGCCGAAGTACGGGACGCCCGGAGTGCGCAGCAGACCCACGTCGCGCATCTGGAACGGCACCAGCCCCACGTACGTCCGGCCCTCGAACGTGTCTGGGCACACGCCCGGCGGCAGGTAGGCGGCAACCCGAGCCGGTTCGACCGCCCAGTGCAGGAAGGTCAGCTCAGCCCAGGTCTGCGTGAAGACCGTGCGACCCACGCTCCTGAGCGCGAGAGGGCTGACCGGTTCGGGGTCCATCTGCGCAATCCTAGGTTCAAACCTCAGGCCGGCGGGCCCGGCGTCAGCACCTGACGCCGGGCTCCCGATCTCAGCCGAGCGACCCGGCTGAACTGGTCTCGATCGTCCACGCCCGGGCCTGCTCACTCAGCGAAAGTCCCAGGCCGGCCCGGGCGGGCACCACCATCCGGCCTTCCCTCAGCTCGAGGCGCTCGTTCCAGAGCGGCTCGAGCCACTCGAAGTGCTCGACCCAGGAGGTGTGCGGATAGGCAGCCGACAGGTGGACGTGGATCTCCATGGCGAAGTGCGGGGCCAGGCTCACCCCGGCGTGCTCGGCGAGCGCCAGCAGCTTCAGGAACGGGGTGATCCCGCCGACCCGGGGTGCGTCCGGCTGCAGGTAGTCGACCGACCGCAGCCGCAGAAGCTCGGCGTGCTCGGCAACGCTGGTCAGCATCTCCCCCGTGGCGATCGGGGTGTCCAGGGCAGCGGCGAGCTGGGCGTGGCCCTCGGCGTCGTAGGCGTCCAGGGGCTCTTCGATCCACTCCAGCCGAAACTCTTCCAGGGCCCGGCCCATCCGCAGGCCGTCCTGGCGGTTCCACTGCTGGTTGGCGTCCACCATCAGGGTGAAGTCGTCGCCCACGGCCTCGCGGACCGCGGCCACCCGGGCGAGATCAGCCTTCCGGTCGGGCTGGCCGACCTTGAGCTTGATCCCGCCGATCCCGTTGGCGACGGAACGCTGGGTGTTCTCGACGACGGCCTCGATCGGCATGGACAGAAATCCGCCGGAGGTGTTGTAGGCCGCCACCGTATCCCGATGGGCGCCAATCAGTTTCGCCAGCGGCAGGCCGGCCCGCTTGCCCTTGATGTCCCACAGCGCGACGTCGAACGCGGCGATCGCCTGCACGGAGAGTCCGCTGCGGCCGACCGATGCCCCGGCCCAGACCAGCTTGGTCCAGATCCGGGCGATGTCGCTGGGGTCCTCGCCCAGCAGGTTGCCCGCCAGCTCGCGGGCGTGGGCGTACATCCCGGGGCCACCCGCCCGCTTGGAGTAGGCCCAGCCCAGCCCGGTGATACCGGATTCGGTGGTGATCTCGGCGAAGACGAAAGCGATCTCGGTGAGCGGCTTCTGGCGGCCGGTGAAGACTTTTGCGTCGCTGATCGGGTTACCCAGCGGCAGGTAGGCCAGCGAGGTGCGCACCCCGGTGATCCGGTCGCTCGTCGCCTCGCCGGCGCCCAGGTGCAGGCCGGCCAGATCGGGGACGACGGTGCTGGTCTCGAGCGTCATGGGATCTCCTTCGATCGGGATCCTTCGACGCTAGGTCAGGCCGGCGATGCCGGTCCAACATTCGTTCGGCATCGCCCGATGCTGTGACGACATGACCTGCTCACCCTGACGCCGAAGCCGAGAACGGCGATTGCGCCGCAAGCGCCGTTCTCAGCCGCGGGGAAGACTCAGTGCCCGTTGCGCCGGATCTCCGGGGACAGATGCTGCCCCACCCGGTCGACCAGCATGGTCATCTCGTAGCCGACCAGACCGATGTCGGCGGTCGGCGCGGCCAGGACACCCAGCCAGGACCCGTCCGAAACCGCCATCAGAAGCAGGAACCCGCCCTGCATCTCGACCACGGTCTGGATCACCGACCCGGCCGCGAAGAGCGAGGACGCGCCGCTGGTGAGGCTGCCCAGACCGGAGGCGACCGCGGAGAGCTGATCGGCGCGGTCCCTCGGCAGTCCTGCTGAGCTCGCCACCAGGAGCCCGTCGGCCGAGACCACGGCTGCGTGCGCCACGCCTGGTACCCGCTGGGCGAACCCGTCGACCAGCCAGGTGACGTCGGTACCGGTACCCGTGCTCACTGATCTCCTCCTTGTTGTGCGGCAGAACCCTGATGGGCGCCGCCGTCGCTGTGAGTCGTGAAAAGACTCGCCCCGCTCGGACGGAAGTCCGGTACCGGGTGATGCAGTGTCTTACGGGCGCTGGTCAGAGCACGCTGATAGCGGCCCAGACGGGCCCGGATCAGCACCGGATCGGTGTGCTCGGCCCGGTCGGGCAGCCGAGGCCATTCGGTGCGCCTCAGCGGGCCGGCCGGTCCGGTAGCCGTCCGGTCGGGCTTGAAGGAGGCTGGGCCGAGCGGCCTGAGGTAACCGCGCAGGTCGATCATGCGCCGGCCACCGACGCCGCCCAGGCGTACGTCGAGGCCCGGCTCGACGACGAGGGTTGGCTTCCGGTCATCCGTCTTCCTGTTCAGGCCGAGTCGCAAACGGTACTGAGGACGTCTGCCTCAAGCGTGGCAGTGGCGTCGGCCATTCCGAAGCGAGCAAATTGTTATCGCCGTCACTCAGGTCACGGCAGGTGAGTGTGCCCTGATTTTTGACTCCGCACGGGTGTGAGGAACCCGGTCCCCACGGTCGCAGTGCATACGGGATCCTGGCAAGCATGGACCTGCGTTCCGCGGACGGCGCCCGGGTGCGCCTGCGGCCGGTGGGCTACCAGTTACCCGACGCCACCGGCGGCTACGACGCGAACTGGCTGATCATCGGGGGCACCGTCGACCTGGCGAACGGCCGCACCTGGACCTTCACCGATCCCGCCCTGCTGACCTGGGAGGCCCGCGAGCTCGGCGACTGGCTGGCCGAGGCCGCCCACGGACGGGTCGAGGTGGTTACGGACGATCAGGCGGCCGCCCTGCCGGACGACGACGCGTCCCACGACGCAGCGGCCATCTTCATCGAGCCCAACCTGGCGTTCAGCGTGGCCGGGTACGCGGGAACCGCACCGCACGGCGTGGACGGCACGGTGTCACTGCGGGTGCACATGGCGTACGAGTCCGCACCGGACTGGGCCGAGGACATCATCGTCGAGCTCACCTGCCCTCGGGAGATGGTGCTCCGGGCCGCCCAGGACTGGAACGCCCAGCTGGCGGCGTTTCCGCGGAAGGTCCCGTGATCGCAACCCCTCGCCTTGGTGCGGTGAGCGCCCAGCGTGCGCAGCCACGTCCCCCATCGTTCAGTGGCTGCTCAGCACGATGATCCGGTCGTCGTCGCCGAGCTCGACGGCCGTGCTCTTCGTCGGGTTGAGCACCACCCCGAAGGCCTGGTCCTGGTCGTGCGCGTTGCGGGCCAGCCGGTACCCGACCGCGATCTCGGTGCGCCGCCGGGCGGCTTCGGAGACCACCCCGAACGGCATCTCGCCGGGCTCCACGTAGTCGGCGGCCGGCTTCAGGTACAGCTCATGCCCCTGCGCGGTGAAGAGCTCGTCGAACACGGCTACCAGGTAAGGGTTCTCGGCGACCTGCGAGACCATCAGCGAGACCAGCATGTTGCTGACGATGAAGTCGTCGGGCTCGGCGACCCGGGCCAGGTTGCGGCTCTGGATCTCCAGGATCTCGCTGGTGGTCGGGATGCTGTCGGTGTGCCGCTCCATGTCCCGCAGGTTGAGCAGGGCCACGGTGGTGCGGGCGTCGGTCATCTCCTGGGTGCGGCCCTCGGTCTCGGACAGCACCAGCACATTGGTGAAGCTGGGCACGTTCAGCGAGTCGAGAACCCCGCGGTCGGTGATGTCGCCGACCTGAGCGCTGACTTCCAGGTTCTGCAACTGCCCGGCGACGTCGTCCAGAACCACGGACGGGTCGGCCTCACCGACGACGTGGGTCTGGCTGCCCGGAGCCACGTAGGCGTCGAGTTCGCGCAGCACGACCGGGAGCCGGGAGCTCATGCCGAGGATCAGCGTACGCTCGGGACTTGCGGCGCGGGTGGAGGTTCCGGGGATGATCGCGCTGTCGTCGGCCACCGGCCGGCCGTCAAGAACGATCGTGTCGTCGTCCTCGGTGATCGCGATGACCTGGTCGCCCTTCTCGAAGGCCCGGCCGAACGGCGGCGGCACCAGGATCTCCCCCGCCGCGGTGCGCACCCCGATCAGGCTCGAGGTGTCGTAGCGGCCGATCGCCTCGTCGAAGGTGGTGCCGGTCAGCTCCGGCTGCAGGCTCATGTAGATCTCCTGGCCCGCGAAGTCGAGCAGTTCGCTGTAGACCGCCGACAGCCCCGGCTGCCGCCCGGTCTGCACCAGCAGGCGGCTGATCAGCGGGCCGGTCAGGATCAGGGCCGCATCCGCGCCGACGGCCATCCGGGCGACCGCCTCGTTGCGCGGGTCGAGCAGCTCGGCGACGATGTGCAGCGGCTTGGTGTCGTTGGACTTGGACAGCGCCAGAAGGGTTTTGATCACCCGGGTGTCCGCTTCGCTGATCGCGCTGTGCGAGCCGTCGGGCTGGTACTCGGGCGACAGCACGATCACGGCCTTGGAGTGCTCCAGGGCGACCAGGCCGAGCGCCTCCATCGACATCGGGCTGCCCGCGCGGGTGACCACGCGCAGCCGCCGGCCGTCCAGCTCGTAGAGCGTGTCCAGCAGGGCGGCGATCTCGGCGTCCATCTCGACCTTGTCCCGGTCGGCGAGGACGACCACGCAGGCGTTGCGCTGGTTGCGGTTGGCCTCGGCGAGCTCACCGATCAGGGTGAGGATCTTCTGGTCCCAGCCCAGGATCACGGTGTGGCCGCGCTCGACCACCGGGCTGGCCCCGCGCCGCAGGCCGTCGAGCTGATCGCCGAAAGCCTGGGTCAGCACACCGATCAGGCCGGACAGCACGAAGATGCCACCGATCGTGACGATCAGCATGATGGTCAGGTAGCCCCAGTCGTACCCGTCACCGGCGATGGTGCCCGGGTCCAGGGAGTGCATCAGAGCCTGCCAGACGATCCGGCCGAACGAGTCGGACTTGCTGCCCTCGGGCTGGGCCCCGAAGAGGATCGTGGCCGCGGCCGCGATCAGGACGAGCACTACCGTGACACCGGCCAGCAGACCGATCTGGGCACCCAGTCCGCGGGCCATGACATTGTCGAACCGGTAGCGCCAACTCGCTCTGAAACTCACGGGCCCGACCCTATCGATTGCCGCAATTCGGCACCATTCACCGTGATCTTGACCGAGCGGCCGAGGACTGCGGGGCGAGTGCTCTCAGGAAGGCTGCCGTTTCGCGTAGGTCGCGGCGAGCTCCCGGACCTCCACGCTGGCCTGGACCTCGGGCGCCAGGTCCTGGGTGAGGGTCTTGAGCAGCAGATCCGCCAGTTCCTGCCGGGTCTCGGCCGACCGGCCGGCCAGGAGCCGCAGTTCGGCGTGGACGAAGGTGAGCTCGGGGCTGTCCTGGCCGACCAGATCCTGCTCCACCTGGACGAGGCGGGACTTCAGGTCGGTCGGCTTCCTCACCTGGCCGGACTCCAGCAGGGCCTGGTGGGCGTCCCGGATCAGGCGGTCTCGGACCGAGGCGGACAGTCGCGCCCCACACTCGATGATCAGATGCGGCATATTCGCAGCATACGACGTAACGCCTTACCCGAAGGCAGAATTCGAGGACACGACCTAGCGGCGGCCGACCCACTGCAGGTACTCCCGCACGTGCAGGTCGATGAACTCCTCGTCGAGCGGGCGGTGGCTGACCAGGTAGCGGTAGTAGATCGGCGAGCCCAGCAGCTCGGCGGCGTGTGCCAGCGGCAGGTCGTGCCGGGCCTCACCGCGGGCCACGGCGGTGGCCAGGGCCTGCTCGACCACTGCGCGGCGGCGGATCAGCCATTCCGTGGCGACCTCGCTGACCTCCGGATCGTTGCGGTCGGCGTTGACCAGGTAGCGGAAGGCCGGGCCGACCGGGGTGTCCTGCAGCACGTGGACCAGGTTGCGGGTGAGGTGCTCGGCGTCGGCCCGTAGCGAGACGTGCTGCGGGGCCGGTGCCAGCCGGTCCATCTGCACCGCGATGGTGGCCAGGATGAGGGCTTCCTTGCTGGGCCAGCGCCGGTACACGGTGGCCGAGCTGACTCCGCAGCGGGCCACCACCGCGCGAATGGTGAACTGCTCCACGCCGGCTTCGGCCAGCACCTCGATCGCCGCGCGCAGGATCGACTCGGTGGTCTCCGGGCTCATCGGCCGGCCGCCCGCACCGGCGCTCTGCCGGCCGAGGGTCGGGGCGCTCGGCGCACTGCCGGGCGCGGCCGTCGGCTCAGGACTGGGCACGGGTCTCCTCGGTCTGCCTCAGCGAATCGGTATGGCTCAGCGAATCGGTATGGCTCAGCGAATCGGTATGGCTCAGCGAATCGGTATGGCTCAGCGAATCGGTCTGGCTCAGGGCGTTGAGCGGGTGGTGCGACTGCCCGGCCGCGGTGCGCAACGCCGCCAGCGTCGCCTCGACGGCCTGCGAGCTGGCGGCCCGGGATGACTTGATTGCACTGATGGTACGGGTTGCCACCGGCTCGACCGGAACGCCGACGACTTCCGGCCCGGCGATGATCGGCAGCACCATCTCCGGCACCAGGGCCACCCCGATCCGGGCGGCCACGCTGCGGGCGATCACCAGGTGGTCGTCGGTCTGGAACGTGATGTCGGGCACGAATCCGGTGCTTTCACAGAGGCGTAACAAGTGGGACCGGCACTGCGGGCAGCCCGCGATCCAGTACTCCTCGGCCAGTTCGGCCAGCGGCACCGAGTCCGCGCCCGCGAGCCGGTGACCGGCGGGAACCACGGCCACGAGCCGGTCCTGCATCAGCACGACCCGCTCGCCGAGACCGGTGGCGGCCGGGGCCGGGTCGTCCGGGTACTCGAACACCACGGCCAGATCGCATTCCTCGTCGGCCAGCCGGGCCAGCGCGGCCGGCGGTTCCAGGTCCACCACCGAGAAGGTCAGACCGGGCTGGCTCTCCCGCAGATCGCGCAGCGCCAACGGCAGGATCGTGGCCGCTGCGCTGGGGAAGCAGGCGATCCGGACCGAGCCGCGGGCCAGGCCGACCACCGTCGTGACCTCGACCTCGGCCCGCCGGATCGACTCCAGCACCGGACGGATGTGGCCGGCCGCCGCTCGGCCCGCCTCGGTCAGGCGCACCCCCGACGACGTGCGCACCAGCAGCGGCGCCCCCACCCGGCGCTCCAGAGCGGCGAAGGCCTGGGAGACGGCGGGCTGGCTCATGCCCAGGGCACGGGCGGCCCCGGAGAGCGAGCCGGTGCGCAGCACCTCGTCGAGCACGCGGAAGTCACGGACGTCGAACATGCCCACACCCTCTCAGCCATAAGCATTACTTAGAAGCCCCGCGGTCTGGTTACACAGAACCGTTACACGCAGAAACAGAACCGCCGTTTTCGTTTCGTAGGGTCTTGCTCACTCGATCTAGCATGTCAGCCGCACATCGAGTACAAACTTGGTGATCGCTCAGTCCGGAGATACGAAAGGGTCGTTGTGCTAACTGTCGAAACCCCGGCACCACGCCCCCTCCGGTGTGCATCGTCTGAGGTTATGGGCCTCTCCCGGAAGGAAGGCAGCTGGTGAGCGCCTCGTCGCTCCGGGTCGGGGTGGACGTGGGTGGCACGTTCACCGATGTCGTCCTGCACGACGAGCACCGCCGCTGGTGGGTGCACAAACTGCCGACCAGCACGCACGACCCGGCCGAGGCGATCCTGGCCGGAGTGCTGGCCGTCATCGCGAAGGCCGGCCGCCAGGCGTCCGAGCTGGGCGCACTGCTGCACGGGACCACCGTGGCCACCAACCTGCTGATCGAGCGGGACGGCTCCAAGGTCGGCGTGGTGACCACCGAGGGTTTCGCCGACGTGCTCCACATCGCCCGCAAGAAGCGTCCGCTCAATTTCTCCAGCTACCTCGACGTGCCCTGGCAGTCCGACCCGATTGCCCGCCGCGGCCTGCGCGAGCAGGTCCGCGAGCGCGTCGACACGCGCACCGGCGCCGTTCTCGAACCCCTGATTGAGGACGATGTGCGCGCCGCCGGGCGACGGTTGCGGGAGCAGGGGGTGGAGTCGGTAGCGGTCTGCTTCCTGGCCTCGTTCGCCAACCCCGAGCACGAGAACCGCGCCCGCGCGCTGCTGGAGCAGGAGCTGCCCGGCGTGTTCGTGACCACCAGCACCGAGTGCACCCCGCTGTACCGCGAGTACGAGCGCTTCAACACCGCCGCGGTCAACGCCTACGTCGGCCCGCGCACCGGTACCTACCTCAGGAACCTGACCGAAGCCGTTGCTGCCGAGGGAATCCACGCAGGGGTACGGCTGATGTCTTCCGGCGGCGGCACGATCTCCGCCGAGGTGGCGGCCCGTCAGCCCGTGCAGTTGCTGATGAGCGGCCCGGCAGCCGGGGTCATCGCGGGGCGGCGTACCGGTCAGGACGTCGGCCGTCCCAACGTGATCACGCTGGACGTGGGCGGTACGTCGACCGACATCGGCGTGGTTCCCGGTGGCGAGCTGCGCTACAAGCACTTGCTGGACACCCGGATCTGCGGTGAGTCACTGATGGTCTCGATGCTCGACGTGGAGACGATCGGCGCGGGCGGCGGCAGCATCGCCTCGGTGAAGCAGGCCGGCGGCTCGTCCGTGCTGTCGGTCGGCCCCCGCAGCGCCGGCGCTTACCCCGGCCCGGCGTGCTACGGCCGGGGCGGGACCGAGCCCACGGCCTCCGATGCCATGGCGGTGCTCGGCTGGCTGCGCCCGGAGACGTTCGCCGGCGGCGCGATGACGCTGGACCTGGAGGCCGCGCAGAAGGCCGTAGCCACGCTGGGTTTCGCAGACACCGCCACGGCCGCCGCGGGCATTGTGACCGTGCTGGTCAACGCCATGGCCTCGACCACCCGAATCCTGTCCGAGCGCAAGGGCCTGGACCCGCGCGACTACGCGATCGTGGCCCAGGGCGGTGCCGGTCCGGCGTTCGGCTGCGCGGTGGCCGAAGCGCTGGGCGCCGACAGTGTCCTGATCCCGGCCCATCCGGGTCTGGCCTCGGCGTTCGGGCTGCTGGGCAGCGACCTGCGCTACGAAGTCCAGGCGACCGTGTGGCAGCGCCAGGGCGAGGCCGACCTGACCAAGCTGGCGAAAACTCTTGCTGAGCTGGAGAACCAGGCGCACGCCTCGCTGGACGCCGACCAGGTTCCCGCCGAGCTGAAGCAGATCGAGCGCTCGGCCGACGTGCGTTACGCCGGGCAGGGGTACGAGCTGCGGGTGCCCGCCCCGGACGGCGAGGTGGACGCGGCCTGGATGGGTGAGGTGGCCAAGGCCTTCCACCTGCGTCACCAGCAGACCTACGGCCGGAGCTTCCCGGAGCAGGAGGTGCAGGTGGTCAACCTCTGCGTGGCCGGGGTCGGCAAGGTCGCGGCCCACACGGCCCCGCAAACCGCCGGCTCAAAGCTTGACCTCGCACCCGCCCTCCCACCCGGGGCAACACGACACGCCGAAGCGAAGGTTGAGACGGGTGCAGCGCCGGTTGCCGCCGCAGCAGCCGCCCAGCCGCCGACCACCGATCAAAGGACGCCCGCCCCGGCCACCACGGTCAACGCCACCTGGTGGGTGGACGGCTCCGCAGTAAGCCTGCCCACCGCCGTGCACAACCGCGACGAGCTCGAGCCCGGCGACCTGATCACCGGCCCGGCCCTGGTCGAGCAGATGGACTCCACCGTCGTCGTCCCGCCCGGCTTCGCCGGTCCGGTCCACCCTGATGGCACACTCGAACTGCGGCTCTCCCCCGGCCCGCACCAGACCGAGGGGAAGCACGCATGAGCAAGAACCTGGTTCCGACCCTGCCCGGCACCGATCTGTACTGCACCTCCCCCGGCGCGTACACCGAGCGGTACTGGGCCCCGGTCGATCTGGACCCGATCACCCTGTCCGTGATCGGCGGCGCGCTCGACGCCACGGCCAAGGAGATGGCCCAGGTCCTGTACCGGATGTCGTACTCCACCCTGATCCGGGAGTCCGAGGACCTGGGCGCCGGGCTGTTCGACATCGTGGGCCGGGAGTTCTGCGAGTCCGACTCCACCCCGATGCACATCGGCTCACTGCCCGGTTACATCCGCGGGATCAACCGCAAGCTTGCGGGCACGTACCAGCCCGGCGACGTCATCCTGCACAACGACCCGTACCACGGCGCCGCGCACTCCCCCGACTACGGCGTTCTCATCCCGATCTTCCACGAGGGCCGGCATGTGGCCTTCGCCGCGGCCACCGGGCATCTCAGCGATGTCGGTGGTGCCTCTCCCGGGCTGAGCGTGGACGCGATCGACGTGTACGCCGAGGGCAAGATCCTGGACTCGGTGCGGCTGGAGCGGGCCGGTGTCCGTAACGAGGATCTGTGGGAGCACGTGCTGGGCAACGTGCGCGCCCCCAGCCAGAACGCGGGTGACATCGAGGCGATGATCTCGTGCTGCCGGCTGGGCGTCCGGCGCTGGGAGGAACTGGTCGCGAAGTACGGCTTCGACACGGTGATGAGCGCGGCCGAGGCCTGGATGGACCACTCCGAGTCCAAGCTCCGGCAGGCGATCAGCGCGGTGCCGGACGGCGTGTACCAGGCACCCGCGGGCTTCCTGGACGACGACGGCAAGAACCGGGGTGTGCCGGTCCGGATCGCCACCAGCGTCCAGGTCCGGGGCGACGAGATCATCATCGACCTGACCGGCAGCAACGAGGCGGTCAACACCGCGATCAACGCCCCGCTGGAGGGCAGTGTGCTGCCGACGGTGAACTTCGCCGTGCGCACCCTGCTGCTGGACGAGGCGATCACCGGTGAGGCGGTCCCGCAGAACGACGGCATCTTCCGGGCGGTGAAGCTGCGGGTTCCGGTCGGCACGATCTACAACCCCTCGTTCCCGCACGCCTGCTCCAGCCGGTTCCCGGTGATCAACCGGATCCCCGACCAGGTCAACCTGGCCCTGGCCGAGGTCCTGCCGAACCACGTCACCGGCGGCAACTCGGCCTCGCTGCAGGCGCTTTCGTACAGCGGCTACGACCCGGCCACCGGCGAGTACTGGATCTACGTCGAGGTGGCCGAGGGCTCGTACGGCGGGCGCAGCGGCAAGGACGGGCTGGACTCGATCGACAACCTGATGTCGAACACCCGCAACACCCCGATCGAAGAGGTCGAGCTGCGGCTGCCGATGCGCAGCCACGGCTACGGCCTGCGCCCCGAACCGGCCGCGCGTGGTCAGTGGCGCGGTGGTCTGGGCACCCGGCGGGTGTGGGAGTTCCTGGCCCCGGTGATCGTCAGCGCCTCCGGCGACTTCCGCACCGATCCGCCCCGCGGCATCTTCGGCGGCGAGGACGGCCGCCGCGGGCGGATCATCGTCGACCACGGCACTCCGAACGAGCGTGAGCTGAACTCCAAGTTCGCCGGATTGAGCCTGCCCGCCGAGACCGTGCTGACCATCGAGGTCCCCAACGGCGCCGGCTACGGCGATCCCGCCCGACGCGACGAAACCGCCCGCCAGAACGACATCTTCGACGGCTTCGCCCCGACCGACCCGGAAACCGGCGGCCGGGGAACACCGGCGCCCACAACGTCTCCCATTTCGCACTGAACTCCCCTCCCCCGAAGGAAGAACCATGAAGACCTCCAGACTCCTGGCCGGCCTGAGCGCCGTGATCGCCGTCGGCACCCTGGCCGGTTGCGCCACCACCGGCTCCAGCGACGGCAGCGGCAGCACCGGCGGCGGCACCACCGACCAGACCCTGACCACGATCATCGGCAACGACATCGACTCGCTCGACCCGCAGGCGCAGGGCACCACCAGCGTCATGCAGATCGTCGACATGATGGTCGAGGAACTCACCGCGATCGACGAGACCGGCACCGCCCAGCCGGAACTCGCCGAGAGCTGGGAGACCTCCGAGGACGGCAAGACCTGGACCTTCAAGCTCAAGACCGGCGTGAAGTTCTCCGACGGCGCCGAGTTCGACGCCGAGGCGGCCAAGTTCAGCCTGGACCGGCTGCTGTCGAAGGACACCTACAAGGCCGCCCCGAACGAGCTGGCAGTGATCGACAGCGTCGAGGCCACCGACGCGAGCACGCTGACCATCACCACCAAGACCCCGTTCCCGGCCCTCGCCCAGGCGCTGAGCCTGCCGATCGCCGGCTTTGTCTCGCCGGATTCGGTGACCGCCGAGGGCAACACCGCCGAGCAGATCAAGGTTCCGGTCGGCACCGGCCCCTACGTGTACGACAGCTACACCGCGGGCGACCACATCACGATGACCCGCAACGACGCGTACTGGGGCGAGGAGCCGGCCTACAAGACCCAGACCTACCGTTTCGTCACCGACGCCTCGGCCCGGCTGGCCGCCCTGCAGTCCGGTGACGCCCAGGTGATCGCCAGCCCGCCGGCCAGTTCGCTGTCCCAGCTGGAGAACGCCGCCGACCAGGACCTGCTGCTGTTCGACTCCTCGTACTCGGTGCAGATCGGCTTCAACACGCAGAACACCAAGAACCCGAAGCTCAACGACCCGAAGGTGCGCCAGGCGCTGTCGCTGGCGATCGACCGGGACACGATCATCGAGAAGGTGCTGTTCGGCACCGGCACCAAACTCACCGGCCCGCTGCCCAAGTCGGTGGCCGGAAACGCCGACGTGACGATGCCCGGATACGACCCGGACCAGGCCAAGCAGCTGCTGGCCGAGGCCGGCGCCAGCGACCTGAAGCTGACCATGGTCGCCTCCGACGGCCGGTTCCTGAACGACTACAAGGTGGCCCAGGCGGTGGCCGGCTACCTGCGCGACGTGGGCGTCGAGGTCACCCTGGAGAACCCGACCGACTTCACCACCTACCTCTCCGGCGTGATGGTCGACCCGAAGGAGGCCACCAGCGACCTGCGGCTGATCGGCTGGGGTTCGATCTACCTGGACGCCAGCCAGGCGCTGCTGCAGTTCCGCAGCGACCAGGTGCCGCCGAACGGCTTCAACGGCACCTACTTCAGTGACAAGGCCTACGACGAGCTGGTTCTGGCCGGCAACGGCGAGATCGACGAGGCCAAGCGCACCGCGGACTACGCCGAGGCGCAGAAGTACCTGGTCGAGCAGGCCCCCACGATGTGGATGTACCAGGTGAAGAACGCTGTGGCCACCTCCTCGGGGGTCAGCGGCGTGGAGGGCAAGCCGAACAACATGTTCGTCACCACCTGGGCCACCCCCGCTTCCTGATTCTGTTCAAGAAAGGACTGAAAGTGACCACCGACAACCAGAAGCAGCTTGAGGACGTCCGTGAGCTGTACCGCTCCAAGGGCGTCGGGCATCGGCTCGGCTTCGGTACCAAGGCTGCGGTTGTCGTGGTCGACTTCCAGAAGCAGTACACCCGCACCTGGAGAGCCAAATCGCTCACCCCGGTGGAGAACACGGCGACCCTGCTGGCCGCGGCGCGGTCAGCAGGGGCACCGGTGGCCTACACCTTCATCGGGTTCGAGGCCGACGGCGCGGACGCCGGGGTGTTCGGCGAGAAGGCGCACACCCTGCTGGAGAACGTGATCGGCACCGAGCCAGCCGAGATCGACGAGCTGATCACCCCGCAGCCCGGCGACGCGGTGATCGCCAAACAGGTTCCCTCCTCGTTCTTCGGCAACACCCTCGCCGCTGACCTGAAGGCGCAGGGCGTGGACACCGTTGTGGTGGTGGGAACTTCGACCAGCGGGTGCGTGCGGGCCACCGTGGTGGACAGCCTTTCGCACAACTTCCGTACCATGTTGGTGCGCGACTGTGTGATGGACAGCAACCAGCTGGCCCACGACATCACGCTGACCGACGTGGACATCAAGTACGGCGACGTCATCTCGCTCGACGAGGCCGTGACGTACTTCGAAGGGCAGGCGAAGTGACCCCCGATCTGGTGATCCGCAACGGCCGGGTGGTCACCTCCGGGTCCGAGGCGATGGCCGACGTCGCGGTCAAGGACGGCGTGATCACCCAGGTCGGCGGGGACATCCCTCGCGGCCACGAAGAGATCGACGCCGCCGGCAAACTCGTCCTGCCCGGCGGGATGGACCTGCACGTCCACCTCTCCCCGGTGAATCTGCCCGACCGGCAGCTGGCCTGGGCCGACGACTACACCAGCGGCACCGAGGCGGCTGCGGCCGGGGGCGTGACCACGATCGGGGACATCACCTTCCCGATCCCCGGCGAATCCCTGCCTCAGGCCTTCGATCGCGCGGTCGAGACGGCCTCGGCCCAGACCGTGGTCGACTTCGCCCTGCACACCGTGCTTCTCGATCCCTCGGCCGACAAGCTTCCCGAGATCGCGCAGCTGCGTGAACGTGGGGCGCGCAGCCTGAAGATCTTCATGCACCTGTTCGGTTTCGAGACCCGGGCCGCGGAGTACCTGCGGGTGCTGGCGCAGGCCGGCCACGACGACATGCTGAGCCTGGTGCACTGCGAGGACTCCTGCGTGATCGGGCACGAGCTGGAGAAGCTGGTCAAGGCCGGTGACACCGGTATCGAGAACTTCCCGCGGATGCGGCCGGTCTCGTCCGAATCCGCTGCGGTGGAGCGGGCGATCGCGTTCGCCGAGTCGGCCGACGCCCCGATCTACATCGTGCACCTCTCCAGCGCCCGGGCCCTGGACGCCGCGACCAGCGCCCGTCGCCGCGGCCTGCCGGTCTACGTCGAGACCCGGCCGATCTACCTGCTGTTCGACGAGTCCCGCTACCAGTCCGACACGCCCGGCCTGTACGTGGGCAACCCGCCGCTGCGCAGCCGCTCCGACGTGGACGCGCTGTGGGCCGGGCTGGCCGCCGGGGACATCGCCACCTGCTGCACCGACCACGCCCCGTGGAAGCGCGAGCAGAAGCTGGCCCCCGAGGTCGACGTCACGATGACCCGCCCGGGCATGGCCGACCTGGAGACCCTGATGCCCGCGCTGTTCAGCGAAGGCGTACTCAAGGGCCGGATCTCGCTGCAGCGCTTCGTCGAGGCCACCTCCACCAACGCCGCCCGGCTGTTCGGCCTGTACCCGCGCAAGGGCACCATCGCCCCCGGCGCGGACGCCGACATCACCATCTTCGACCCGCACCTGACCAAGCCGGTACGTGGCGCCGAGCTCTACAGCCGGGCCAAGATGAGCCTGCTGGAGGGCGTGGAGCTGACCGGCTGGCCGGTGCGCACGATCAGCCGCGGCGAGACCGTGATGCTGGACGGCGAAGTTCTGGGCAAGCCCGGGCGCGGACGCCTGGCCCAGCCCACCGATACCCCCGCATTTGCATCACCCCAAGCTCCGATTCTGTAAGCAAGGAGAGCAGCTTTGACTGACGTCCTGATCATCGGCGGCGGCATCGTCGGGATGACCACCGCGCTGGCCCTGGCCGAGTCCGGCGCCGGCGTGACCATCGTGGACAAGGGCCGACTGGGCGAGGGTTCCAGCTCGCTGAACGCCGGCGGGATCCGTTCGCAGTTCTTCAAGGGCCCGAACATCGAGGCCGCCAACCGGACCAAGGCCTGGCTGCGCGGTTTCGAGTCCGAAACCGGCGTCGACCTGGAGTACAACCAGAACGGCTACCTGTTCCTGGTCACCTCCCAGGCCCAGGCGGACCGGCTGGCCGAGGGCGTGGCGATCCAGAACGCGCACGGCGCCGACACCCGGATGATCAGCCGGGCCGAGACCGAGGCGCTGCTGCCGCACGTCAACCTGGACGGCGTGATCGGCGGCTGCTTCGGCCCGACCGACGGTCACCTCAACCCGCGGGTGCTGATGCCCGCCCTGGCCGAGAAGGTGCGCCGCTCGAACATCACCGTGCTCGAGGACCGCCGGGTGCTCAAGCTGGTCGTGGACGGCGAGAAGGTCACCGGCGTCGAGACCGACCAGGGTGTGCTCAGCGCCGGCATCGTGGTCACCTGCGCCGGCGCCTGGTCGGTCGGCATCGGGCGTACCTACGGCCAGGAACTGCCGATCCTGCCGCGTCGCTCGCAGGTCTTCGTGATGGAGGAGACCCCGGAGATCCCCGAGGACGCCCCGCACACCTTCGACTTCGACGCGGGCATCTACGTGCGCCGCGCGGGCAAGGGCATCTGGTCCGGCGCGGCCTTCAAGCCGGTGCTGGACGAGGTGCCGGACGTGGTCGAGGCCGACTGGACCGAGGGTGAGGAGCTCGCCCGCCGCCTGGCCGTGCGGGTGCCCTCGCTGGCCGGCCGCAAATTCGAGCGGAACTGGGCCGGGCCGATCGAGGTCACCCCGGACGACAACCCGCTGATCGGCTTCTCCACCTTCGAGAACTACTTCCTGGCCACCGGCTTCAGCGGTCACGGCATGTGCATCGGCCCCGGCCTGGCCGAGGACATCGCCGCCGCGATCCAGGGCAAGACCCCGCAGACCGACCTGTCGATCTTTCGCCCGGAGCGGTTCACCGACGGCGGCGAGATCGCCAAGGAAGGCATGTGGCTGGCCGAGCGCCCGGCCAGCTTCTCGATCTGGGCGGCCCGCGAATGGGATGACGAGGCCGTTCGCTGATGTCCACCTCCTCGGTTCCGCACAGCTCGCACTGGGGCGCCTTCACCGCCGTGGTGCAGGACGGCAAGCTCATCGAGGCACGCCCGCACGCCTCCGACACCGACCCGTCCCCGCTGCTGACGTCGATCCCGGACATCGTGGATTCGCCGTTGCGGGTGAACGCGCCGTCGGTGCGCCGCTCCTGGCTGGAGCACGGCCCGGGCGCCCGCACCGACCTGCGCGGGGCCGAGGAGTTCGTCGAGGTGTCCTGGGAGCAGGCCCTCGACCTGGTGGCCGGTGAACTGGACCGGGTGCGCACGCAGCACGGTAACGACGCGATCTTCGGCGGCTCGTACGGCTGGTCCAGCGCAGGCCGGTTCCACCACGCCAAGACCCAGGTGAACCGGTTCCTGAACCGGATCGGCGGGTTCACCGACCAGAAGCACAACTACTCCTTCGCCACCGGCCTGGCCGTGCTGCCGCACATCGTCGGCGACCCGGCCATGGTCGCCGGCGAGGTGACCACCTGGTCGAAGCTGAAGGGCACCTGCACCCTCTGGGTGGCCTTCGGCGGCCTGCCGCTGCGCACCGCGCAGGCCGAGGCCGGCGGCATCACCCGGCACGTCGGCCGCGACAACCTGGCCGAACTGTCGCGCACCGGAACGCACTTCGTGAACGTCAGCCCACTGCGGGACGACGTGCACGAGGAGATCGACCCGGAGTGGGTGGCGCTACGGGCCAACACCGACACCGCCCTGATGCTCGGCCTGGCCCACACCCTGGAACGTGACGGCCTGGTCGACCGGGATTTCCTGAGCCGCTGCACGCACGGCTACGAGACGTTCCGCCAGTACCTGATGGGTGAGAGCGACGGGGCGCCGAAGACCGCCGCGTGGGCCGCGCAGATCTGCGACCTGGACGCGGACTTCATCGTCGAGTTGGCGCACCGGATGGCGGGCAACCGCACGTTCATCACCACCACCTGGTCGCTGCAACGGGCCGAGTACGGCGAGCAGCCGTACTGGATGACGGTCACCCTGGCCGCGATGCTCGGCCAGATCGGGCTGGACGGCGGCGGGTTCTCGTTCGGCTACGGCAATTCGGCCGGAATGGGTTCGTCCAAGCTGCCGTTCGGTACGCCGGTGCTGGCTTCCGGGCCGAAACAGGGCAACTCCTGGATCCCGGTGGCCCGGCACACCGAGATGCTGGAGAACCCGGGCGGCGAGTACGAGTTCGACGGCGAGACCCGTACCTACCCGGACATCCGGCTGATCTACTGGGCCGGCGGCAACCCGTTCCACCATCACCAGGACCTGAACCGGCTGGCCGCCGCCTGGCGCAGGCCGGAGACCATCGTGGTGCACGAGCCGTGGTGGACGCCCACCGCCCGCCGCGCCGACATCGTGCTGCCGGCCACCACCACCCTGGAGCGCAACGACGTGGGCGCCAGCTCCCGCGACCGGGTGCTGGTGGCGATGAAGCGGGCGATCGAGCCGGTCGGGCAGGCCCGGGACGACTTCGTCATCTTCAGCGCACTGGCCGAACGCCTTGGTGTGAAGCAGGAATACACCGAGGGCCGCACCGAGATGGAGTGGCTGCAGTTCCTTTACGACACCAGCCGCGCCAAGGCCCTGGCGTACGGGGTCGACATGCCCGACTTCGAGACGTTCTGGGAACAGGGCGAGGTCGCGATCGAGCACGACGGCGAACGGACGCTGCTGGCCGGGTTCCGTCAGGATCCGTCGGCGAACCCGCTGCGGACTCCGACCGGGCTGATCGAGATCACCAGCGATGTGGTGGCCGGTTTCGGTTACGACGACTGCCCGGGGCACCCGGTCTGGCTGGCGCCGCGGGAGTGGGCCGGCTCACCGCTGGCCCAGACCTACCCGCTGCACATGATCAGCAATCAGCCGCGGCACCGGCTGCACGGCCAGCTCGACATGGGACGGGTCAGCCGGCGGGCGAAAGTGGCCGGACGCGAACCGGTCCGGCTCAACCCGCAGGACGCTGCCGCCCGGGGGATCAACGACGGCGATCTGGTCGAGGTCTTCAACGACCGCGGCGCAGTGCTGGCCGGTGCCGTACTTTCGGACGCGGTGCGCACCGGGGTCATCCAGCTCTCGACCGGTGCGTGGCACGATCCGGTCGACCCGGCCCGGCCTTCCCTGGATCGTCACGGCAACGCGAACGTCCTGACCCGGGACGTCGGCACCTCGCGCCTCGGTCAGGGCCCGAGCGCACACTCCACCTTGGTCGACGTCCGTAAGGCGAGCACCGATCCCGGTGCCGTCGCCGTGCACCAGCCGCCCAGGATCGTCCCTAAGCCTGTTGTTCCGGACCACCAGCACAGCCCGGAGAACTCTGCATGATGCGCTATACGCTGACCCGGATCGGGTCGGTCATCCCCACCGTGCTGGGCGCGGCCACAGTGGCTTTCCTGCTGCTGCGGCTGATTCCCGGCGACCCGGCCCGGATCTCGGCCGGACCTACCGCCACCCCCGAGCAGGTCGAGCACCTGCGGGTCCAGCTGGGCCTGGACCGGCCGTGGTGGGAGCAGTACCTCGACTTCATGAAGAACCTGTTCACCGGGTCACTGGGAACCTCCACCCGCAGCGGGAACTCGGTGGCGGCCGAGATCGGCACCCGGCTGCCGTTCACCATTCAGCTGGCCTTCTGGGCGATGCTGATCGCGATCGTGGTCGGCTGTGCCCTGGGCATCGTCGGGGCGCTGTACCGGGGCCGGGCGATCGACTTCATCTTCTCGGCGGTCTCGGTGATCGGGGTCTCGGCGCCGGTGTTCTGGATCGGCCTGATGATGATCGTGCTGTTCTCGGTGAAGCTGGGCTGGTTCCCCGCCTCCGGGGCCGCCACACCGGCCAGCGTGGTGCTGCCGGCGGTGGCGCTGTCGCTGTTCGCGATCGGGTTCATCTCCCGCCAGACCCGCTCGGCGATGATCGACGCCCTGTCGATGGACGCCGTCCGCACCGCCCGGGCCAAGGGCATGAGCGGGGTCAACGTGATCGGCAAGCAGGCCCTGCGCAACGCCCTGGTGCCGGTGATCACCGTGGTCGGCCTGCAGTTCGGGCAGATGCTCGGCGGCTCGATCCTGACCGAGTCGGTGTTCGGCTGGCCGGGAATCGGCCAGCTGCTGGTCAACTCGATCAACAACCGCGACTACCCGGTGGTGCAGGGCGTGGTGTTCGTGGTCGCGGTGCTGCTGATCCTGGTCAACCTGGCCACCGACCTGCTCTACTCCGCGATCGACCCGAGGGTGCGTCATGGCAATTGAGGTCCCCGTCGCCCGGCGTACCTCCCTGCTGAGAGCGCTCTGGCGGCACCGCAGTTCGAAGGTCGGGCTGATCCTGGTCGGCTTCACCCTGTTCGTGGCGCTGATCGGGCCGTTCCTGGTGCTCGGCAACGCCTCCTCCGACCCGAACTACCAGAACCTCGGGCAGAGCCTGCTGGGCAGCTCCGGCAGCCACTGGCTGGGCACCGACGACCTGGGCCGCGACGAGCTGGTCCGGATGGTCAACGGCGCCCGGTACACACTGATCATGGCGGTGGCCGCAGTGACCATCGCGGCTGTGTCCGGGCTGATCGTCGGCGCGGTGTCCGGGTACGCCGGCGGCTGGGTCGACCTGGTCATCCAGCGGCTGGTCGACATCATCCTGTCCTTCCCCGGTTTCCTGCTGGCCCTGGCCCTGGTCGCGATCCTCGGCACCGGGATGACGAATCTGATCATCGCGGTGGCGGTCTCGGCCTTCCCCCGCTTCGTCCGGGTCACCCGCAGCGGCGTGCTGACCGTGATGCAGCTGCCCTACGTCGAGGCCGCGCGCTCGCAAGGACTGCCGCCGCTGCGGATCCTACGCAAGCACGTGGTGCCGAACGCCCTGGGCGCACTGATCGTGCAGACCCCGCTGGAGATCGGCTCGGCCGTGCTGACCGGCGCCGGGCTCGGCTTCCTCGGCCTGGGCGTGGCCGAGCCCACGCCGGAGTGGGGCGCCATGCTCGGCGACGGCCGCGACCTGCTGTTCACCAACCCCACGCTGGTGACCTACCCGGGCATCGCGATCTTCATCGCCATCCTCGGTTTCAACCTTCTGGGCGACGGCATCCGCGATGTCCTCGACCCCCGGCACTCCACGAGTAGGTGAGCGCGGTGACTTCTCTGCTGAGCGTGCGCGACCTGCGCACCGCCTTCAACGGGCAGACCGTCCTCGACGGCGTCGACTTCGACCTGCATCCCGGCAAGACCCTGGGTCTGGTCGGGGAATCCGGCTCGGGCAAGAGCGTCACCGCGCTGTCGGTGATGGGCCTGCTCGACCGGAACGGCAAAGTCCTGCCGGGATCCTCGATCAAGCTCGAGGGCCAGGAACTGGCCGGTCTGAGCGAACGCGGGCTGCGCGAGGTGCGCGGCAAGCGGATGGCGATGATCTTCCAGGAACCGATGTCGTCGCTGAACCCGGTGTACACCGTGGGCGACCAGGTGGCCGAGACCGTCCGCAAGCACCTGGGCCTGAGCCGCAGGGCCTCCCGGGAACGCGCAGTGGAGCTGCTGCGGATGGTCGGCATCTCGGCCCCGGAACGCCGGGTCACCGAGTACCCGCACCAGCTCTCCGGCGGCATGCGGCAGCGGGTGATGATCGCCATCGCCATCTCGGCCGACCCGGCCCTGCTGATCGCGGACGAGCCGACCACCGCGCTGGACGTGACCATCCAGGGGCAGATCCTGGCCCTGCTGAAGGAACTTCAGGAGCGGCTGAACATGGCGATCCTGATGATCACCCACGACCTCGGCGTGGTCTCGCAGATCGCCGACGACGTGGCGGTGATGTACGCGGGCCAGATCATCGAACGCACCGAGGCGCAGCGCCTGGTCGGCAATCCGGCGCACCCGTACTCGCGGGGTCTGCTGGCCTCGGTGCCCCGGCTGGGCATGGACCGCAACGTGCCCCTGCCCTCGATCCCGGGCTCGGTGCCGAGCCCGGCCGACTGGCCGGCCGGCTGCCGGTTCGCCGACCGCTGCGAGTTCGCCACCCCGCAGTGCCGGGAGAAGCCACCGCTGTTGATCGAACGCTGGCCGGGCCATGAAGTGGCCTGCGACCACCCCCTGGTCGACGGCGTACCCACCCCTGAGCCCGCCCGAGAGGTGGTGAGCTGATGACTGTCACCGAACCGGGAGCCCCCACCACGGGCGTCCCTAGTTCTGCACCGCTGTTGAAGGCTCGTGGCGCCAGCGTCGAGTTCACCGTGCGCGGCCGTCGAGGCAAGACCGTCGTGCCGGCCGTGCAGGACATCGACCTGGACATCGCGCCCGGCGAAACCCTTGGCCTGGTCGGCGAGTCCGGCTGCGGAAAGTCCACGCTGGGCCGGGCTCTGGTGCGCCTGGCCGACCTCACCCGGGGCACGCTGGAGTTCCAGGGCACGCAGATCGGCGAGCTGAAGGGCAAGCCGCTGCGTGACCTGCGCCGCGACCTGCAGCTGGTGTTCCAGGACCCGATGAGCTCGCTCAACCCGCGGATGAAGGTGCGGGAACTGATCGGCGAAGCGCCCCTCGTCCATGGTCTGGCCACCAAGGACAGCCTGGACGATCTGGTCGCCACCGCGCTGGAGCGGGTCGGCATGCCGCGCTCGGCGGCCGACCGCTACCCGCACCAGTTCTCCGGCGGGCAGCGCCAGCGGATCGGGATCGCCCGCGCGCTGGCTCTGGAGCCCAAGTTCATCGTGGCCGACGAACCGGTCTCCGCGCTCGACGTCTCGGTGCAGTCGCAGGTGGTCAACCTTCTGGTCGAGCTGCAGCGAGATCTCGGCCTGACCTACCTTTTCGTGGCTCACGACCTGGCGGTCGTGGACTACGTGTCCGATCGGGTGGCGGTGATGTACCTCGGCCGGATCGTCGAGATCGGCACCGACGAGGACATCCGCGAACGCCCCCGTCACCCGTACACGAAGGCTCTGCTGGCGGCGGCCCCCGAGATCGGCCGGACCGAGGCCGCTGCACCGCTGGCCGGTGACGTCCCCTCGGTGGTGAACCCGCCCAGCGGCTGTCCTTTCCGTACCCGCTGCCCGATCGCCGAGCCGCAGTGCGCCGAGTCCCGGCCCGAACTACGAGTGGTGGACGGCCATCAGGTCGCCTGCCATCTCGTCTGAGACCCCCGCTAGGAAAGAAGGAAAGTCATGACCCAGATCGACGCCCCCGAGGACGACCTGCAGATCACCGAGCGGATCCAGCCGATCTCGGTCAGCACGAAGTACGACCAGCGTTTCCACTCGGTCACCCAGATCCGTGACCTGGCGCCGCTGCACCACGACGAGCCGGAGGACCTGGGCGGTTTCAACTCCGGCCCGA
Organism: Kineosporia babensis; assembly: GCF_021129305.1. Classification (GTDB taxonomy): domain Bacteria; phylum Actinomycetota; class Actinomycetes; order Actinomycetales; family Kineosporiaceae; genus Kineosporia; species Kineosporia babensis. Next base: position 209,144 of record NZ_JAJOMB010000003.1, read on the forward strand.
CCGCGCTGGAGGCCACCCTGGCCGCGTTCAACGCCTGCAGCGCGATGATCATGTTCGTGCTCAAGCGCGAGCAGAAGTTCGACCTGGGCGGCGTGGAGTTCAAGACCGGTGGCTTCATCGACGTGCGCCGGGCCGAGATGCGCCGCACCAAGAAGAAGTACAGCGAGATCGAGCCGGTGGCCCGGCACTACCAGCGGGTCGAGCAGGAGGTCGTCATCACCACCTCCGAGACCCAGGAGCGGATCGACCACTTCAAGGCCGAGGTCGAGCGGCTGTGCCCGATGTACGCCCTGCTGAACGACGCGGGTGTGCCGCTGACCATCACCTGGACCGTGGTGCGCCCGGATGCCTGATGTGCTGAACGCGGGCGCCGTCGTCGTTGGTGGGGGTATCAACGGCGCGGCGCTGGCGTACTACCTGGCCCAGGCCGGCGTGGAGGACGTGGTGCTGCTGGAGGCCACCGAACTCGGCTCCGGCGCTACTGCGGGCTCGATGGGCAACGTGCGCCAGCAGTACGGCACGCCCCTCGAGATCGAGTGCTCACGGCGAGGTCTGGCGTTCTGGAAGTCGCTGGGTTCTTCCTTTGACATGACGGTGCCGTTCCACGAGGACGGCTACTTGATGCTGACCTCGAACGAGTCCTCCGCCGAGACCCTGCGCAAGCACGCCGCCGTCCAGATCGAGCAGGGCATGCCGGACGTGCACCTGCTGACCCCGGACCAGATCCCCGACGTAGCACCGTTCATCGACACGGCCGGCCTGGTGCTGGGTTCGTACACGCCCTTGGACGGGCACGTCATGCCCACCGACGGTGTTACGGCGCTGGTGGCGGCGGCCCGCTCGCTGGGTGTGGTGGTCAAGCGGCACTGGCCGGTCGAGGCCGTGGTCCGTGACGGTTCGGGCTGGCGGGTGCAGGGCCCGGCCGGTGAGGTGGTTACCCCAAAGGTCGCTCTGGTGGCCGGGATCGGCACCAAGAAGCTCCTCGAGCCGTTCGGGGTCCAGCTGGACATGTACGAGGGCAAGCACCTCGGTCTGATCACCGAGAACTACCTGCCCGGCCGGAAACTGCCCACCACGGTGGACATCGACACCGGCATGGTGATCGAGCGCGAGGGCGACCAGCTGATGGTGGCCATGCTCTCGCGCAACCCGGCCCCTCGCGACTACGACCACCTCGCCGAACTGTTCTACGAGGCAGCGGAGGTCAGGGCCCCGGCGCTGACCGACCTGTCGATGGTCAACCGCTACACCGCCTGGCCGGTCCTGGGCGGCGACGGGCATCCGTACGTGGGCCAGGTCGACGAAGGGCTGTGGGCCCTGACCTTCACCGGTCACGGCGCGATGCACGGGCCGCCGGTGGCCGAGGCGCTGAGCCGGGAGATGATCGGCGATCCGGACCGGACGCTGGACCTGTCGGAGTGGGACATCCGGCGGGAACCGGCTGAGCAGTCGGTGCTCTGGCGGCGCCAGGGCAAGGAATAGCTTTTCGGGCGGCTGTTCGCCTGCCAGACGCCTCAGTTGGTTCTGCTGTCGGGCCACGATCCCCATGACTGTGGCATCTCCGTGGTATCCCGGCGGCGTGCCGGTGGTAGAGACCGTCGATGTCCTTGGTGACATCGACGGTCTCGTTCAGCTGCGATCAGCCGGGGCAGACGACGCCCAAGACGGTTGCCGTCTCGTTCGAGCTCACCTTCACCCAGGTGTTCCGGACGTGATACTGCGCACCGGCGTGGGTGGAGTACTCGGTGCGGCAGCCCTTAGGCGCCCAGAAGCCGTCGATGTCCCGCTTGTCGTTCCAGAACCCGCCCACCGTCTTGCCCGGAGCCACCCAGCCTGTCGACCAGGGATCGCTGTCCTTGTTCTTCCAGCGGATCTTGACACTGGTTTTGGTCTTGTTCTTCACGGCACCGCACGGCGGGATGCTGCACCCGCTGGCCGAGGCCGGGGAAGCAACCACCAGGCTGAGACCGCCCAGCAGGAAGAGCATGCTGATCAGGGCAGCGATGGAACGGGTGGCGCGGGACTTCATGGATCAGGCCTTTCGTCAGGTACACCGCCCAGGTGGGCCGCCTGAGGATTCTGTGGCCTGACGAACGGGCGTGATGACGGTCGAACAACCGTCACCCACGCGGTGCGGCCCGGAGCTCCGCCGGATCGGTGCTGCGGCGCAGTAGCGGCAGGGTTCCCCGGACCATGATCAGGACTACGGACAAGGTTCCGAAGCTGACCACCGCCGGACCGGCCCAGGGCAACTGGAATCGATGCTCACCCCGTCGATCTCGCCGACGGTCGTGCCCAGGGCGCCCCGGGCGGCGAAGGCCAGAGCCGGGATGCACAGCAGCAAGAAGGCGATGACGATGCCGGGGTGCAATCCGGTCTGGTTCAGCAGATCGCTGGTGTACGGGCCGTCCCCTTCACCCGTGGCGGCCACGGTCGCGGCCGCCAGCAGGGACAGGGTGCCCCACCCGGCGCCGGTAAGGAACCGCCTCGCAGCGCCGGGGACTCCCCGTAGCTCTTGACCACCGACCGACAGCTCAGCACGGCGTCGTTCATGCGTTGATCTCCTTCTCCAGAAGCTCAGCAGGAGAAGAGTGACCTTGACGGCCAGCGGATTGGAGACGAACGGCGTGGGTGGCTCGACCACCCCTCTAAAACCGTTGGCCACACGCGTCCCAGAATTCGAACTTTCCTGCCGGGCCGGGGATCGAACGGTGCAGGGGCCAGACGATCTGTCCCCCTGCACCACACGTCGATCCACGGGGAGCATTGATGAACCGACACATTCGTGCGGCGGTGATGCTGGGGTTGGCCGCGCTCCTGGGCTCGCTGGCCGTAGCGTTGGGGCCGATCAGCCCGGCGCAGGCCTCACCGCTGGCCAGCACGCCGCTGATCACCCAGAACCTGCAGGGCGCCAGCAGCGGCGGCGACACCAAGTGGACCACCAGCGTCCTCGGCCACGCCCGAGCCGCCGAGATCGTCCTCCTGCAGGAGGCGGGGCCCACTCCGCCCGGCAAACTCGTCGCGAACATCCCGATGCCCCACCTGCCGCAGATCGGGCGGGCGGGATTCGTCCAGCATCACGCCTGGCGGCCGGCGCGGGAGCGGTTCGAGGTGTACTTCCTGCAGACCGACCCCAACGGCGGCAGCTACGTCGGCAACCGCAACAACCTGGCCATCGTCACCCAGCGGGCCGCCGACGAAGTGGCCGCTGTCCCGAACCCGACCGGGGCCCGTCCGTCATTGGGAGTGCGGTTCGGCGACGACTGGTTCTTCACCCAGCACTCCCGGGCCGGCGACGACAACAACGCCCGCGCCGACGCGGAGAACGCGCTCGCCGCGATCGACCAGTTCGTGAATCAGGTTCCGGGACGCCGGTGGACGGTTGCGGGCGACTTCAACATCGAGCCGAACCGGTTCAACCGTCCCCCGAACACCCAGGTGTATTCCTCCGGTGAGGCCACGCACATCAATGGTCGCGAACTCGACTACGCCGTCAGCTCGGCGGTCATTCCCAACCATCCGGTGCGCCGGCTCAACGGTGCCAGCCCGGACCATTTCCCGGTGGCGATCGGGGCCCTGCGGGCGAGCGCCGAGTACCAGGATCTGTTCGACGAACCCCGGGTGCTCGAAAACGTCCAGAGTGGTGGGGTGATCAGCACCCGCGACCGCAGCGACAAGAACGGGACCGCTGCGGTGACGGCCCGCCGGGAGAACCACGCGACCCAGGAATGGTTTCTCGAAGAGAACTCCAGCGGTCTGGTCCGGCTGCACAACCGCACCGGCAACTGTCTGCGGATCTCACAGTTCGAGGGAGGGCATTTCGGTACGGTGCTGGACCCGTGCACGCGGGACGTGTTCCAGCAGTGGCACCTGGACTCCGTGGCCTCCGACCAGTACCGGCTGCGTAACTACGTGACCGGCCTGTGCCTGGGCGTCGGTGATCACCGGGAGACTCGCCTGGACGACTTCCACCTCGGCTCCTGCAACGGTGGCCTGGGTGAGGAGTGGCTGCTGGCGCCGCCGTTGAAGCACGATCTGGAACCGGGGATCTCACCGGCCGATCTGGCCGTGTCCTGGCCCAGCGGAGGCCTGGAGAACCTGTTCACCGGGCAGGTTCTCAACCAGAGCGACAACAAGGCCGGCCCGCACGTGGGTATCGGCCACCGTGATCCCCGGGACAGCACCGAGCAGCAGAGCTGGCGCTTCGACTGGCTGGGCAACGATCAGGTGAGGGTACGCAGCGCCGAGCAGGAGACGTGCCTGCAGCAGCAGTTCCAGGGCCTGGTCGACCTGGCCCCGTGCGGCGACGCCAACGACGAGCGCTGGCAGGTCCGGATGGTGGGCGAGGACATGCTGCAGCTGGCCTCCGTGGACATGGTCGACGGAGACTATGCCTGCCTGAGCGCAACACCTGACGAGCGGCTGCCGGACACCGGTTTCGTGGCCCATTCGCCCTGCCAGGGGAACGATCCCACGCAGACCTGGTTCCTCAGCCCGACCGTGAGCGCGGACGAGCGCAACGACCAAGCCCCGTCAGTGCCGACCCGACCGTCCGGACCGGCCGCTCCGGCGACGCCGGAGATGCCGGCCGGTCCAGCAGAACCAGAGGCACCGGCCGGTCCGCAGGAAGAGCGTCTCTGACGTTCAGGCCGGCATCACTTCCTCGCGGTGCCAGGGCCTTTCGGGTCCTGTCACCGCCAGCGCTCCCCCACGATCCGTCCGGGATCGAAGCCTACTGCGCCAGGCCGTCGAGACGCTGCACGGCCTCGGCCGACAGTTCAAGGTCGGCGGCCGCGATGTTCTCGCGCAGGTGGGCCACGGACGACGTGCCCGGAATGACCAGGATGTTGGGCGAGCGCTGCAGAAGCCAGGCCAGCGCGGTCTGCTGCGGGCTGGCTCCGGCCGAAGCCGCTACCTGGGCCAGCACGTCGGACTGCAACGGGCTCCAGCCACCGAGCGGGAAGAAGGCGACATAGCCGATGCCGTCCACCGCCAAGGCGTCGATCAGGGCGTCGTCCTGACGGGCGACGACGTTGTAGAGGTTCTGCACGCACACGATCGAGGCGATCGCCCGGGCCTCGGCGATCTGCTCGGCATTCACGTTGGACAGGCCCAGATGCCGGACCAGGCCTTCCTTCTGCAGACCGGCCAGGATCTCGACGTACTCGCCGATCGGGCCCGGGCCAGCGGCCCGGAAGTTGACGACGTCCAGGACCTCCAGCCCGAGATGGTCAAGATTGTCCTGGACCTGTTCGCGGATGTTCTGCGGGTAAGGGTCCCAGCTGCCGTCCGGCCCTCGGCGAAAACCGGCCTTGGTGACGATGTGCAGGTCGTCGCGGTACGGGTGCAGGGCCTCGCGGATGATCTCGTTGGTGACGTGGGGGCCGTAGAAATCGCTCGTGTCCAGGTGGGTGAGTCCGGCCTCAACGGCTGTCCGCAGCACCCGAACGGCCTCCTGACGGTCGCGGGGCGGGCCGAAGGCATTGGGTCCGGCGAGTTGCATGGCGCCGTAGCCCATCCGGGTCAGGGTGAGATCTTCGGCGAGTTTCAGGGTGCGTGTCATGCGTCCACCCTCGCCACGACCCGGCGTTCCGGGGAGCTACAGATCTCCCTGGTGATGCTGGTACCACGCAGAACCACAGGCCTCTGGGGCAGCATGGGCCCATGGAGCAACTGGCGGAGGCGTTACGGGCCTGGCGCGATCGGCTGGACCCGGAGTCGGTCGGGTTCCCGCAGGCCGGGCAACGCCGGGTCCCGGGCCTGCGGCGGCAGGAACTGGCCCAGCTGGCCGGCATCTCGGCCGACTACCTGGTCCAGCTGGAGCAGGGCCGGGCGGCCACCCCCTCGCCGCAGGTCTGCTCGGCTCTGGCCCGCGCTCTGCAGTTGTCCGACCCTGAGCAGGAGCACCTGATGCGCCTGGCCGGGCACGCCGCCGCCCCCGGCCGGGTCCCCCGGCTGATCCCGCACAGCGTGCACCGCATCCTGGAGCAACTGTCGGCCAACCCCACGGCCGTCTACGACGCGACGTGGACGCTCCTGCACTCGAACCCGTTGTTCGCCGCGGCCTTCGGCGTTCCCGACGCGCCGCAGAACGCTTTGCTGCAGCAGTTCGGCGACGGCTTCTCCCGGGTCCGCCAGAGCCCGCAGCTCCAGGACCAGTTCGAGGAGTCGATCGTTGCCGACCTCAGGGCCACCAGCAGCCGGTACCCGGACGACCCGGGCCTGCACGACCTGATCGGGCAACTGCTACTCCTGCCCCGCTTCGCCGGACTGTGGCGGCGCCGGGACGTGGCCGACCATCAGGCCAGCAGCAAGACCGTGGAGCACCCTCAGGTCGGGGACATCGCCCTGGACTCCAGCATCCTCACCACCCAGGGTTCGAACCTGCGGATCGTGGTCTACACCCCGCAACCGGGCACCGGGGCCCGCAGCAAACTCGACCTGCTGATGACGATCGGCACGCAGAACCTCACAGCACGTAGGTCGCGATCATCTGGCTGATCTGCCGGATGTCGGCACCGCTGCGGAACTCGAACCGCACCTTGCCCACCGCGCTGAACCACAGCTCCAGCTCGGCGTCCATGTCGAAGGTGCCCGCCGTCTCGACCGAGAACACCTGGACCTTGGAGTACGGCAGGCTGGTGAAGTCCTTCTTCTTGCCGGTCATCCCCTGCACGTCGACCGCGATGATCCGCTTGTTGGTGAAGACCACCAGGTCACGCACCGACTTGAAGGCGTGGATCAGTTCCTCACCGTGGATCAGCAGCGGCTCGACGGACCGGGCGTCCCGGGTCGAGGCCGGGGTCAGCTTGAACGTGGAGTCGGTCGCGAAATCGATCATCCGGACAGTCTAGATAATCTGAGGAAATCCTCTCCGCGGGCCGGGTGCTGAAGCGCAGAGCGCCCGGATCCCAGCGCTTCTCGGCGGCGAACGGGGCGATACTGATCTGCCCGGGCCGCCCGGTCACCAGCCGTGGGCGAAGACGTTGTGGAACCAGCCGCCCTTGTGCTGGAGCTCCTCGCCCATCGAGTGCGGCCCCAGGATCGACCGGTACAGCTCCAGCGTCTGAGCCAGGTCGGCCCCCTGCAGAGACGGCAACTGAGCCAGCTTCTCCTCCACCGTGAGCTGTTCGTCGGCTGGATCCTGCTTGAAGCTCCCCTGACGCTGCCGTACCACCTCCGGGACCTGCCGCAGGATCGTGTGCAGGCGGTCCCGGAGCTTGTCCGGATCGGCCGGAGCGTCGCTGTGCTTCAGTGCGTGCACCCGGCCGTCCTCTCCGGTGACAGCCACCAGGGCATGTCCCCCGGCGTCGAAGAACGTGATGTCCTTCCGGGCCTGGAGGGCCTCGTTGGTCAGGGCGTCGTGCTGACTCGCGTAGGCGTGCGCCCAGCGGTTGTCGTTGGAGAGGACGATCACGCCGACCTCGCCGTGCACCTCGGATGCGCTCATTGGAATGTCCTTCGGGTAGTGAAGCTGCCACAGTCAGCTGCGCCCGGAGCGGTCCGGTCCGCACTCCTGGGCGTCCTGCCCAGAACGACTGTGCGCCGTGCGCCGGCGCCTGCCAGGACAATGACGGGAAGACATGTCCCGCCACCAGGGACGGGTGTCCCGGCTGCCATGCACTCTGGGCACGGCAGTCCGGGACCACCCACCGGCCACTGCAGCTACCGGCTCGCGATCAGGCCGTGCTCGCCCAGCGCGACTGGGACGAGAACGACCGGACCACCAGCAACTGCTCGGCCAGGTACTCCAGATCGCCGGCCGCCGCGGCTACGTTCAGATCCTTCAGACGACTCTGCCAGTCCGGCACCAGCAACGCGAAGAGGCTGTCCGGACCAGCCGCCCGCAGCCGTTCCACCCAGCCCAGCAACGACGGCCCGCTGTCGTGGGGCATCTGCTCGATGGAACTCAGCGTTCTCAGCAGGGCCTCCACACTCGCGTCGTCACGGTCGCCCAGGGCCCGGAACAGCCGGTGCCGGCGGCTGTTGTCGGCTCGGCCGATGGACAGCTCGAACGCCATCCGGTCCAGCCGGGCCAGCAGCGCGGCACCACGGCCGCGCACGTCGGCCTCCGCGGCGTTACGAACTTCGAGGATCGTGGCGATGTTGGCGGTCAGGAAGGGTCCGTGGTGGCCGGTCTCGGCATCCATGTACCGCAGGATCTGCGCTCCGCCGATGCCGACCCCGTCCACCCCGGTGAACACCGCGGCCCGCACCTGAGGCATCCGGAAACCGGCCGAGAAGTAGGTCAGCAGGCCCCTCTCGTGCGCCTCGTGGACCAGCGTGAGGGCCTCGGCCGGAGTGATCTGCTCCAGCACGCAACCACTGGGATAGGAGTTACCCGACCCGTCCCAGGTGACCTTGTCGAAGCGGCCCTCCTGCGCAAGCCGGATGCCGAGACGACCGATCGCCAGCCGGTCCTCGACCAGGGTGGGCCCACCCTTTCCGCGGTCGTCCAGCAGCGGGGTGTTGAGATTGACGGCCGCTGACAGCACCTGGGTGAAACGGTCGCGGCGCACGGCGGCACTCAGGTGGCGCATGTACCTGATCGCCTGGGTGGCGCTCATCCCCTCGATCGCGATCTTGCACTCGCTCAGCCCTTCGGCGAACAACTCGGAACAGGCCGCTGCGACGGTGTGGACGGCCTTGAGCATGCCGGTCTCCACGCCGTGCTCGAAGACCGGCCGGCCCACGTAGGACGAGGACGGCGCATCGGCCCCGAGCGCGAGCCGGATCCGGGCGACCATCGGCGGGTAGGGGATCCGGTACGGTTCCACCGCCCCACGGGTCTGCCGAGTCCCGCGCTCCAGGTGCTCGATGTGCACGATCACTCCGTCCAGATGGCCCATTTCGCGCAGCGTGCCGTCGAGATGCCCCTCCCCCGGGTCGGTCACCGACATGTAGGTCTGGTGGTCGCGGAACCCGACGGTGCCCCAGGACCGGTACGTTCCGCTGAACCGGGCGCCGCCCGCCAGGAGAAGATGGGCAGCCTGCTCGGCCATCAGTTCAGCAGCGCTGAGCGGCCGGCTCTGCTGCCGGGCCCGCCGCTGCAGGGCCGCGACCGCAGCCAGGAACTGCGCCGAGGTCATGAGTGAAGACCCCACGGGCAGCGTGATCCGGAGGCTGCCGCCGTCCGCTTCCACCCGGCAGGTCTGCTCACCGTCGCTGATCTCGATCAGACCGGCCAGGGCGGCCAGCACCTCGGTGGTGGCCGTGAGCGCCTGGGCCAGCGGCTGCCTCAGACGCTGCACCGGCTCAGCGATACTGCGCAGCAGAGCCCGCAGTTCGGGAAACTCACCTCCCAGCGCAATGATCCGGCGGTCGAGAGATTCGTTGGCCTCCGCCAATGTCGCCGCGACCGGCAACTCCCAGGGCGCGGTCTGCCGATAGTTGCCGCCCTGCACCGGGACGGTCCGGCGCACGTGATCCAGTCGCACCCGGCGCAGAGCGTCCTCCACCGTTGCCAGCAGGACGCGCCGGGCCGAACCGGACGGCACCACGAATGTTCCCGGGCCACTGGCCATGACGTCCGGAAGTTGCCGGTGACCGCCGGGCAGTTCGCTGAGCTCGTCCACATGGTTGCTGCGCATTTCTGTCTCGCCTCCTGGTGAACCGGAACCGGCCGACGATGAGTACCGGCCGTTGTCACGCAGAGCGTGGTAATCCCCTCATCAATACGCCCAAACATGTGTATCGATGAGCCGTTCCCCGAACTCGGAGCAGCGAGGGTGACGCAACAGTCCCGCCCGTGTACCCCCGTCCTTTCACTGTTGGGAGTGCCACCATGACCAGCCCTACCCTGACCAAATTCCTTGACCCCCTGCGGATTCCTCCGTTGCTACGCCCCTGCCCGCGTCACCCGTTCTCATACTTGGAGATCCGGATGAAGCGCAGCCACAGCCAATTGCACTCAGAACTTCCGGCAACCGAACTGTGGACGTACGAGGGCACCTTTCCCGGTCCCACCATCGAGGTTCACCGGGGACAACGGTTGCGGGTGGCCTGGGCGAACGACCTCACCGGGCCGTTGCCGATCACCGCGGTCCGGGTGGCCGGGGCGACCGCGACACCCGGACGACAAGGAGCCGAACCCCTCGCTGCCGTGGCCCAGCTACCGCCGTGGACCGTCGTCCACCTGCACGGGGCCCGCACCGGCGCGGGTAACGACGGGTGGACCGACAACGGCATGTTACCGGGCGAGGCCCAGCTGGCCGAGTACCCGAATGATCAGCAGGCGAGCACACTTTGGTATCACGATCATGCGATGGGGGTGACCGCGTTCAACGTCATGGCGGGACTGGCGGGGATGTACTGGATCCGGGATGCCGAGGAGCAGGCGCTGCGCCTGCCCGAGGGCGAACGAGAGATCCCGCTGATGCTGTGCGACCGCAATCTCGACACCGATGACGATGGCCGCCTCACCGGCCGCCTGCTGCACAAGGTCGGCATCTTCGACGCCGAACCGCAGATCGTAACGTTGCCTTTCGTCGGGCCGTTCACCCTTGTCAACGGGATGATCTGGCCGCATCTGGACGTGGCTGCGCAGTGGTATCGGTTCCGGGTCCTGAACGCCGCCAACGCCCGCTTCTACCAGCTGGAACTGCGGGACGAACAGGGGACGACCGTCCCGGGTGCGATCCGTCAGATCGGCTCGGACGGTGGTTTGCTCCCGGCGCCACTGGCTTTGAGCTCTCTCACCCTCACGCCGGCCGAGCGGGCCGACATTCTGATCGATTTCAGCGCTCTCGCCGGGCAACGGGTCACTCTGGTCAACACCGCTGCGAACGCCGGGGCAGACCCGGAGATCATGCAGTTCCGGGTGGACGAGACCTGCGCCACGAATGATGATTTCAGGCTACCCGGAAAGCTCTCCCGCTCGTTCCGGCGGCTGGATCATCACAGCATGCCCGGGCACGCCCATCGGTGGCTGGTGGTCACGCTGGTGCCGGACCGGCACCCGGAGATCTGGGAGATGGCGGAGACGGATCCCGTCAGCGCTCCCACGGACGGTGTGATCCAGGTGCAGATGCCGGAGGTGGACGGGGTCGCCGGAGCGGTGAAGACGTTGCGCCGGGTGGCCCGCCGGTTCCTGGACGCACCGACCTTCTACGTCGAGCAGAACGGCTGGGAGCAGTGGAATCTGCTCAACCTCAGTGGAGTCGCGCACCCCTTCCACATCCACCTGATCCAGTTCCAGATCACCGGGCGTCACCCCTACGACCGCACCGGGTTCGACCCTGAGGTCGGCGGCACCCTGACCCCGGCCGTCCCGACCGGCCCCAGCCACGTCGCTGCCGAGGAGTCCGGCTGGAAGGACGTGGTCCGGCTCGACGGCGGTGAACTGGTCCAGCTAGCGGGCCGGTTCGATGGGGGCAGCGGCCGCTACATGTATCACTGCCACATTCTCGAGCATGAGGACGCGGGCATGATGGGCACGTTCGTCGTCACCCCGGCCGAGGTGATGGCCTTGTCCGAGCACGGTGGTGGACACGGGCACTGACCTTCCGGCCGGGATCACGCCAGATGATGCTCCTCGAATCCGCTTTCGCGAAGGATCTCGCGCAGCCGGTGCAGCGCGCGCTTGCGGATCGGCCCGACGCTCCCGACCGCTAGATCCAGGGCGGCGCCGACCTCGTGGTAGGACAACGGGGTCGGCCCGCCGAAGCACAGGCGGACGAGGTCACGCTGACGTTCGGGAAGGCGATCGACGCTCTCCCAGAGGACCCGGGCCCGGTCCGCCAGCAGGATCTCCGCGTCGGCCCCGTCCACCTCGACGAAGGTGAAGTCGGCAAGTTCCCCGGTGAGCAACTCACCGGTACGGCGATGGTAGGTGCGGATGCACTCGCGCCGCATGGTGCTGGACAACCACCCGGCGAGACGCTCGTCCTGCCGGATCTTGTGGATGTTCTCGAACAGCAGTTGCCAGGTCCGCTGGACCGCGTCGGCTGCGTCGGCGGCGTTCAGCCGGAACCCGCCGGCCACGGAGAACAGCATGCTGTCGAACCGCCGGACCATGGCCGTCCAGGCATCGGCGTCGCCGCCCCGCGCCCGGGTCACCAGATCGGCCGTGCCGGGCTGGGCGGTGTCCTCGCAGAAGGATGCAGAAGTCGTCATGTCGCCAGGCTGGGCGACGACATGACCCGGCCGTCATGGGTCAGGTATCCCGCCGGCGCAGGATTTCCGCCCGGTCCGTCACTGCTGGGCGCGGGAGCGCCGGACGGCCCGGACGATGGCGTCGAGCCGGATGCCTTCGTTGGCACGATGCGTACCCGCCTGGTCCAGACGGGGCAACTGGTTGCCACCGCTGTGGTGCACGGCGATGAGCTGCCACTGCTCGTCGAAGACCGGGCTGCCCGAGCTTCCGGGCAGCGTCGCCGAGGTGTACTGCACCCGGACTTCGCTCAGGTCGAGAAGAGTGTTGTTCTCCAGTGAGAACATCGGCCGCCCGGCGCCCTCGGGGTGACCGATGACGAACAGCCGCTGCGGTTCGGCCGCATCGAGCTCGGGGAACTCGGCCGCCGGGACGCAGGGCTGCACGCCCGCGGGGAGGGAATCCAGCAGCAGCACGGTCGCATCGAGTTCCTCGGCCGGCGACGACCACAGCACGCTCACGCCGCTGGTGTGATCCTCCTGGCCGCCGAGGCCGCGGAACCGCACCCGGGTCCTCGCCGCGCTGAGGGTCCCCGGCACGACATGTGCGTTGGTCAGCAGGACCGCCTCCGGAAGACCGTCCCCGAAGGCCGAGCCCTGGACCAGGAACCCGGTGGCGATTCCCTCGCTGTACTCGTTGTCGACGCGGGCGACCGTCCGGCAACGCTGCACCCCTTCGGCCATCCAGTCCAGAGACTGGAATCCCGCATCCTGAAGCAGCGTCGTCCCCAGTGCGGCGGCGTCCTGGGCCGCCTGGATCCCCGGAAGATCGAGCGTCACCCGCCCGCCTTCCTTGCGCAGAAGAGCGGCCTGCAGCGGAGGCAGGAACGTCGCACCGGGCTCGTTGTCGGGGTTCAGCTCCCATACCTCGACGAGCTGGTCGATGGTGCTGGCCAGCTCGAAGCCGTCCGTGTCGGGGCTGTCAAGGTACTGCCGCAGCCGTAGTGCTGCCCGCGCGTAACGGCCCAGAGCCAGCTCCGCCTCGAACGCTACCGCCCACCGCCACGGGCCCGCGGATCCCTCGTCGGCCAGCGTGGTCTCGAGCACCCGGGCCGCGAGCGCCGACGAGGGCTCGGCCTGCGGCCGGGCGAGGAGGATGCCTTCCCGTTCGGCGCGGGCCAGCAGGGCGACGACGTTGATCCCGTGCCAGGTCCGGGTCGGGTCGCGCCGGTAGGCGTCCTCGTAGGCCCGGACGGCCTGGCCCAGGTGGGCGGCCCGGCGTTCGCCCGCCGCAGGGCCGGTGAGGACGAAAAGCTGCTTGTGCAGGCGTCCGAGCAGGCCGGCGACCCGTAGGTCCTCGTCCTCGTCCTCGGTGTCGGTGAGCCCGGCCAGGACCGCATCCGCCGCCATCAGCTCCTCCTGGTCGATCAGGGCCTGGGCGTAGCGGCGCCGGACCGCGGGCGTACCGTGACCGTTCTGCGAGAGCGCATCGGCGACCCGGAGCAGGAGACGCGGATACCTCTTGCGCCGCAACAACTCGAGAATGTCCTCGGCGCTCTCGGCGTCCGCCGGGGCGCCGCTCCTGAGGCCGGCGATCAGATCCGCACAGCCGGCCTCGACCCGTACGCGGTCGAAAGCCTGGGCGGACACCCGCAGATTCTCGTAGCTCTCACTGATCCAGCTCATGCTCACCGATCCCGTTCGACGTCCTCAGGTCAGACCCGGAAGGTGCCTCTTCGCGCGATCTTCCTGATGATGGCCCGGGTCTTCGGCTCTACCCGGCCGGAAAGGCGCACCGACAACGGCACTGGTGTCACGCGTCCTCAATTTCCGATTCAGCCGTGGGTCGAACACGTTACGGCCCACCGGGGCCGGGATCCACCGCGATCCGAAAGAATTCCCGCCAAAAGGGCGACCAGCCAGTCACTTGCAGATGCCCGTGTCGAAATGCTTTTCGGCGCCGATCACCGCTGGGACATCTGTCCTGGTGGCGGGACGTCGTGATTCATCATCCTGACCGGGTGAGCCTACGCAATTGACTACTCTCGGATGAGACCAGGAGCTGCGCGGATGTTCACGGCCGGAAGCGGTACAGCAGCCGGAAACGAACTTGTTCTCAACGACACAGCTGACGGAGCGGGCGACCACCAATGATTCCTCATCTCCCGGACGGGCTCAGATCGTGGCCGCCCCAAGCGATCGCCGCGCTCGGGGCCGCCGGGATCAGCGCGGCGGTCGTGCTCGCCGGGCAGGCCACGGGCCAGAGCGATGCGGCCGTCGCCAGCGTGGGGTCGATGGCCGTTCTGGCTGCGCTGTTCACCGCCATGGGAGCGCTCATCCTGGCCAACCTGCAGCGCCACACCGTGGGTCTGCTCCTGGCCCTGGCCGGGATCACGGCGCTGGTGGAAGTCCTGGCGGTGAGCTGGGCCTCGTGGCTGCCGCTGGCCTGGATCAGCCAGTGGGCCTGGTGGCCCCCGTTCGGCCTGATCTTCCTCGCGCTGCTGTTCTTCCCCGACGGCCGGCTGCCGTCGAAGCGGTGGCGGGGCCTGGCGGGGTTGCTGGTGATTCTGAGCGTCACGATCACCGGAGCACTCGCGGTGGCCGCCCTCGATCATCCCCGGACGCTGGCGACCGCGCTCACCGAGTTCACCCCCAGAGCCCAGTTCCTGGTCCGGGTCGCCATCATCGGCGGATTGCTGACGCTCGCATCCGGTGTGGCGGTACTGGTGTCGTTGTGGCGGCGCTGGCGAACGAGCCAGGGCGAGACCCGCTCTCAGCTCGCCTGCCTGCTGGCCGGGGCCGTCCTGCTCCTGATCGGCCTGGCTCTCGACACCCTGGCCGTCCCCGGCGGCTGGGCCCTGGCGGCCCTGGCCCTGCCCGTCGCCATGACGGTTGCCGTGCTGCGGTTCCGGCTCTACGACCTTGACCAGGTCGTCGACCGGACGCTGGTCTGGCTGGTGATGACGCTTCTGGTGATCGTCGGTTTCGTGGTTCTGGTGACGATGCTGCGCACGCTCACCCAGCAGCACGACGACTCCACGGCGTCGCTGGCCGCCACCGGTGTCATCGCGGTGACGTTCGATCCGCTGCGGCGGCGGGTGCAGGGCACGGTGGATCACCTGGTCTTCGGCGACCGCAACGACCCCTACACCTTCATGGCCACGATCGGTGGCATCACCGAGAACGCGGGCCGGCCCGATGACGTCCTGCCTTCCCTGATGGCGGCCGTGGCGCGCTCGCTGCGCCTGCCATACGTGGGTGCGGAGCTTCCCGGGCCCCACGGACCCGAGATCGTCGCCGGTCACGGTCGCGCCGAGGTAGAGCTGGAAGCATTCGCCATGATGAGCCGGGGTGAGCAGGTCGGGCGCCTCCTGGCCGCACCACGCACCCGCAGCGGCCGCTTCAGCCCGACCGAGCGCCGCCTGCTGGAGAACGCGGCTCGGCATGCCGCGGTGGCAGCCGAAGCCACCCGGCTGATCGTGGACCTGCGCGACTCCCGCGAGAGCCTGGTCGTCGCCCGGGAAGAGGAACGCCGCTCCCTGCGCCGGGATCTGCACGACGGGCTCGGGCCGACTCTGGCCGGCATGGCCATGCAGCTGTCCGCCGCCCGCCGGATGGTCACCGACCAGGAGCGAGCTGCCGCCCTCCTGGCCGATCTGGCCGGCGACCTGCAGCAGTGCACCACGGAGATGCGCCAGGTGGTGGACCAGCTCCGCCCGCCCGCGCTGGACGGCGGCCTGGCGCCGGCGATCCGCATGATGTGCCGGCGATTCGCCGAGGCCGACGTCGTTCTCGAGCAGGACGTCGCCGATGATCTCGGTGCGTTGCCCGCGGCAGTGGAGACCGCTGCCTACCGCATCCTCAGCGAAGCCCTGACGAACGTGGTTCGGCACTCGGCGGCCACGGCCTGCCGGATCGCGGTGGTGCGGGACAACAGCCTGCGAATCACCGTGCGCGACAACGGCACCGGGATCAATCCTCAGGCCCGCCGGGGTGAAGGTCTGGACTCGATGCGGGCCCGGACGTCCGAGCTGGGCGGTATCTTCAGTATTGGAGACGTTCCCGGGGGTGGGACCGAGATCCGGGTGATGCTTCCGCTGCCCTTGGCGGTGCGGGGGAACGAGGTGGGGGGCCAGAAATGCTGAAGGACCAGTGTCTGCTCATCGTGGACGATCACGGCGTGGTCCGGCGGGGCCTGCGCTCGTTGCTCGCCGGGACGGAATGGGTCGGCGAAGTCCACGAGGCCGCCACCGTCGCCGAGGCGCAGCAGCTGGCCACGCTGCACCCGATCGACGTGGTGGCCATGGACATCAACCTTCCCGACGGCGACGGCATCGAGGCGACCCGGCGCATCCTCCGGGCCCGGCCCACGGCGAAGGTTCTGATCATTTCGATGGACCAGGACGACGCCACGGTGAGCCGGGCCCTGGACGCCGGGGCCTGCGGCTACATGCTGAAGCTCACCGAGCCGCCCGATCTGCTGGTCGACGCCCTGCGCACCGCCGCCGGCGGAGCCCGGGTGCTCGGGCCCGACGTCGAGCTCCCCCGGCCGGCGCCCCTGGCCGGGCGCCACCGCAGGTCGCTGCCGGCCGAGATGGACCAGCTCACCGACCGGGAACTGGAAATCCTGGTCCTGGTGGCGAAGGGCTGCGCGAACCTGGAGATCGCCCAGCACCTGCACCTGAGTGAGAAGACCATCCGCAACCAGATGACCGGCATCTTCGCCAAACTCGGGGTGGCCGACCGGGTGAAGGCGGCGCTCCTGGCCCAGAAGGCGCACCTCGTCTAAAGCCGATTGCGCCAGTAGTAGCCGGCGAACCGGGCCAGTCTTCTGACCCGGCCCCAGCGGCTGGGGTTGGTCAGGATGCGGTAGCACCACTCCATGCCGCACCGCCGGAGCAGCACCGGGGCCCGCCGCACGTGGCCACTGACCACGTCGAACGATCCCCCGACCCCGATGTACAGGGCCGCCGGGTGTCGGCGGTGGCACTCCTGCATGAAGATCTCCTGCTTCGGCGAGCCCAGGGCCACAGCGACGATCTGGGCGCCGCTGTCCCGGATCTCGCGCATGATGTCGCCGCGCTCGCTCTCGGCGAAGTAACCGTGCCGCCGACCGACCACGTGTACGCCCCAGTCCACCCGCAGACGACGCTCGACCTCCAGCGATACCGGAGGCCGCCCACCCAGCAGGAAGACCGGGGTGTTCTGCTGGGCGGCCCTGCGCATCATGCTCTGCCACAGATCGGCCCCGGCGATCCGGGCCAGGCGGACGCCGTGCCGACGCCGTACGGCCAGCACCACGCTCACGCCGTCGGCATATCGGTAGTCCGCCTTCTCGATGCTGTCTCGCAGGTCTATGTCGGTCTCGGCGATGACGATCTTCTCGGCGTTCATCGCGACCATGGTCCCGGTGGCCACGCCGTCGGCCCCGAAGACGTCGTCCAGAAGCACGCTCTGATCGCGGTAGTTGCTGATCGACAACCCACGGATCTCGTAGCCGGTCATGCCCCGACCTCTCCTGCCGTTCGGCGCCCTCTGGACAGCCGGCGCGCCAGACCCACTGCGGCGCCGAAGACCCCGGCTTGCACCACGGTGCGGGAGACGAACGAGTCCAGGCCTTCTCTCGCCAGCACCACCAGGTTGAAGGCTGACGACAGGGCGAACGCGGTCAGCACAGCATCACCTGGTCGCTCCTGAGGTCGCGATGCCTTCTCCAGCACCGTATCGAAAACCCTTACCACCGAACCGGTAGACGCAGCAACGGCAGCCACCGCTCCCAAACCGCCCATGATCCAGGCCGATCCGATCAGCGTCGGCGACAACGACGTCAATCGTTCGCCTCCATGGACCTTCCAGGTGAAGTACTTGGCCGTGTTCAGAGTGATGTCCGGCCGACCGGGCCACAGGCGGTGCGGTACGAAAACCTGGAAGTCGCGCAGGATCGGCCGGATTCCCTGATGCTCGACCGTTTTCCTTCGGCTCAGGATCAGCGCCAGATGCTCCCAGGGCGAGAACGTGTCCCGGGTCATGTACAGAAAGGCATGCAGACGGGAAGCCCCCGCCAGGTTCAGGCGGTAGCGGCCCAGAGCCAGGACGAACATCCCAACCGTTCCGGCGAAACCCAGCACCGGCAACAGACGAGCCGGCAGATGGCCGTCGGCGATACCCAAGGCCACCGAGAAGGCCAGAGCCATGGCCAGGTTGGCCCGGACTCCGCCCACCGCAAGATAGGTCAAGGCTCCGAAACCAGCTGTGGCCAGCAGAAAGGCCAGCCATCGGGCTCGGGTGGGCCGGCGCAGATAGACGATCATCGCCGCCGGAATCAGATAGTAGGTGAAGCGTTTGAGAAAGATCAGGCGCACCTCTTGGCCGAACGCCTGACCGTAGGAGGTGATCCGGAACAGCAGCAGTCCGTTCCGGGCCACGAAGGCAGCCAGCGAAGCACCGGCCAGACCGGCGAGAATTATTGACGTCGAACGCGCCTCGTCCGCCGAAAGGTCCGGGACGGCGATCTTGAGATCGCCGGGAACAGCATAGGCCGCCCGGTACATCGTGTAGAAGGCCACCGGCAGCGCCAGGGCCGCGACCACTGCTCCGGCCGGGTGGCCGGGGTCGGAGAAGAGCACGACCAAGAGCGCCGAAAGTGGAACACCAAGGTAGCTGGTCACCAGGAGGAGCAGGGTGAACCAGGTGTCGAAGGAGAAGGCCGGTGCCGCCGCGCGGTCGGCGTTCAGTACCCGCATCCAGCCGTCAAGGTCCGGCCCAGAAACGAAAGGAATTGCGTCCAGGTCGATGCCGGCCAGGCGCTCTCGGCAGAGCTCGATCGCTTTCGGGCTGAGATCGTCGCCGTCGAGCAGAAAGGGCACCCCGGCCTGTGTGAGGTCGACGATGAACTCGTTCTCCCGGTCCAGGACGACCGGGATGCGATGGCGCAGCAGCAAGCTCAGCGTACCGATGCCCTGCTGCCGCCGAGCGGGCAGATAGGCCAGGTTGCAGCCGGCGATCCGGGACGAGAATTCCTGGAGCGAAAGCCATTCGGTGATCAGATCGGCCTGAGTGAACAGACCGGACGCGGCGCTGTCCACCTGCTGCCGGTAGAACTCGTTCCCGTTCGGGTGGGCGAGCGGCACAATGACCCGGACATCGCGGCCGAACCGCTCGCGCACGCTCAGCAGGGCCTCGATGTGCCGGTTCGACCGATCCCCCGAGTTTCCGACGAGCACGGTGAAAGTTCCATCCTTGCTTTTCTTCTCAGGAGCAATGGACGGGGTGGGAAAGTAGAGTAGGTCGGTCGCCGTTGCGGGGTGTCGCCGGGAGTAGGCAGCCAGGTCTCCCCGGGTCCCGAGTACCCGCCCGATCCGGCCCTGGGCACAACGCCGCGCCCGGTAAAGCATGTTCGCCTTGGCTCCCGTGAGGCTCTCGTGCAGATCGCCGCCCCAGATGTGCCAGGTGACCTGGTCCGGCTTGATCAGGCGCGCCAGCAAAGCCGCCCAGACAACCGGATTGAACTGGCCGTGCAGGAAGAAGTGCTCGCGCCGGTTCGTCATCGCGGCCCAGATCACCGCCCGGCCCAGGCTCGCCTGGTCAGGCAGATGGCGGACATCGAGGTGGGGATAGCGGCCCGGTGTACGGCTCACCACCCAGAACACCGGGCGCTCGGGCTGCTCCGGCGCCAGGACCTGGTCGAAGAACGTCAGCAGAGCAGCATTGTGGTGCGGGATGTCCGTGCCCAGCAGGTGGATCATGCGCAACTCCTTCAGCAGCTGTGGCGCAGGACAGCGTCGATGACCGTGCGGTGTTCCTGATCGGTCAGGTTGTAGAACAGCGGCAGACGCAGCAGACGCCGGCTGGCCTCGGTGGTCACCCGGTCGGCACCGCTGAACCGGCCGAAACGTTTTCCTGCTGGCGACGAGTGCAACGGGACGTAGTGCGACGTCGTCATCACCCCTTCGGCCAGCAGCGCCCGGATGAGCCCGGAGCGAGCAGGCACACTGGGTGCCCGTAGCGCGAAGATGTGCGCATTGTGCTGTTCTCCGGGCGGCACCACCGGAAGCCCGAGAGAACTTTCGCTCAGCGCCTCGGCGTAGCCGTTCCAGAGGTCCAGGCGGCGCTCGGTCATGTGCCGGGCCGCCTCCAGATGTGCCAGCAAAAAGGCGGCCTGCACTTCCGACATCAGATGGCTGGACCCCATTTCCTGCCAGCTGTATTCGGGTACCTCGCCCCGGCGGAACCGCGCCCGGTCGGTGCCCTTCTCCTGGATGATCTCGGCCCGCTCGAGGAGGTCGGGACGATTGATCAGGAGAGCTCCGCCCTCGCCCCCGGCGGTAACTCCCTTGGTCTCATGGAAACTCAGGCAGCCGACGTCACCCAGGGTGCCCAGCGCCTGACCTTCCCGTTCCGACAAAAGCCCCTGGGCCGCGTCCTCAATCACCCACAAACCGTGCCGCTGAGCGAAATCCAGGATCGATCGCATGTCACAGCCGACCCCGGCGTAGTGCACCGGCACGACACCCCGAGTCCTTGGTGTGAGCGCGGCCTCGAGCAGGTTCTCGTCGAGATTGAGCGTGTCCGGACGCACGTCGACGAAGACGATCCGGGCTCCCCGCAGGGCGAAGGCGTTGGCCGTGGAGGGAAACGTGAAGCTCGGCATGATCACCTCGTCACCCGGCTCGACCCCGAGCAGAAGCGCCGCCATCTCCAGCGCGGCCGTGCAGGACGGCGTGAGCAGGGCCCGATGACAGCCCAGTTCGTGCTCCAGCCAGGCCTCGCACCGCCGGTTCAGCGACCCGCCACCGCTCAGCCCGTCACCGTCCAGAGCCTCCTGGATGAACGCCAGCTCGGTACCGACCCGGGCGCGCCGGTGGAAGGGAATCATCGGTAGAGCCAGTGGCTGTGCGCCCGAACCTGGGCCTGATGGGCCTGGTACAGGGCGACGGCGCCGAGGTTGCCGTCCTGTGTAGCCACGCGGAGCCGGGACAACCCGCGCTGCACAGACCAGCCCGAAGCAGCCGCCAGCAATGCTGCCCCCACCCCCTGGCGCTGGTGGACCGGAGCAACCGCGAGCAGCCCGATCCGGGCACCGTCGCCGGTCAGCCGTAAGCTCAGCAAGCCCCGGTCGGCGAGCATCAGGCAAGTGTCGTCGTATGCTCCCCGCACGGCGTTGGTGGCCCACTCGGCATAAAGACGCCGTCTTTCGTCCGGCGAGTACCAGGGCTGCGTGAATCGGCTCTGCACCAGCGCGGTAGCGGCTATCTCCCGGACCGTTCCGATATCCCTCGGACCGGCCTCCCGGATCTGCGGATCCACCGGCCCCGGGCGCAGCGGAAGGTCGAAATCGAGTTCACCGACCACGCTCCGGAATCCCGCCTCGACCAGCGGATCAGCCTTACCAGCAGGTACTTTGACCTGGTAGTGGATGCCTTCGGCGAAGGCCAGGACCGGGCCGGCCGGATCGAGGACGACCTCCGCGTGCGGGCGGCCGAAGAGCTCGCTCAACCAGGCGAGTGGCCGTATTCGCCCATGGGCAGACACCATCGAACCACTCCCCCGTCGAACGTCCGATCACCTGCCGACCAAACTTGTCTCAGCGCTTCGGAAAACGCAACATTTTCGGGACGACGGCGAAGAACGCGCCGGGAAGTGCAGGTGTGAAAGAAGGCCATTACCGCGACTTCAACGGCTCCCACCAAGCACGATGAGCCGCATACCACCGGACGGTCTCGCCCAGGCCCACCTCGAGCGAAGTCAGCGGCTCGTAGCCCAGTTCGGCCCGGATCTTGCCGAAGTCGACGCAGTAACGCCGGTCATGCCCTCGCCGGTCCTCGACCGTCCGGACCCGTTCCCACCCGACCCCGCAGGCATCGAGCAGCAGCTGCGTGAGCTCGCGGTTCGTCAGGCCCGTACCACCACCGATGTTGTAGACCTCGCCGGCCCGGCCGCCGGTGGCCACCAGCGCCACCCCTCGACAATGGTCGTCCACATGGAGCCAGTCCCGCACCTGAAGGCCGTCGCCGTACAGCGGAACCCTGTGCCCGTCCATCAGATTCGTGACGAACAGTGGAATCAGCTTCTCCGGAAACTGGTACGCCCCATAATTGTTGGACGATCGAGTCACCACTACATCCAGGCCATAGGTTTGCGCGTACGCACGGGCGATCAGATCACTACCGGCCTTGCTCGCGCTGTACGGCGAGTTCGGCTCCAGCGGCTGCAGTTCGTCCCAGGCGCCGTGCTCGATCGAGCCGTACACCTCATCGGTCGACACGTGAACGAACCGGATGCCCGACGGACCGGCCCGCAACGCCGCATCCAGCAGCGTCTGGGTGCCGAGAACATTCGTCCTCACGAAGTCGCCGGCAGCGACGATCGACCTGTCCACATGCGACTCGGCCGCGAAGTGAACCACCAGGTCGGTCGCTGCCAGCAGAGCATCGACCAGGCTGCGATCCAGGATGTCCCCGACCACCAGCTCCAGATGCGGGCGGACCGGGTCCAAGTTCGCCCGGCTACCCGCGTAGGTGAGCTTGTCAAGCACCGTCACCCGAGCGCCGGCCAGTTCCGGATACCTCCCGGTCACAACGCTGCGCACAAAGTGCGATCCGACAAACCCCGCCCCACCCGTCACGAGAATGCGCATCCCACAGCCCCCTTCGATCGGAGCATTCAGTATGCGGGCCTCCGGCGGCGTGCTCGTGACGAATCTGCGAGGTGCGTCACCGGTCCGACATTCTTCGTCACCGGAACGAAGCGAGACTGCCCGATAGACCCCAACCTCGCCGCCCGTTCGTCTTTTCCCTTGAACCCGTATCCACCATTCACCAAGATCGCTTCGTGCCCACTGTGCGTCGCCGCTTCCTCTTCCTCGTCACCCTGGTCACCGCTGGTCTGCTGTTCGGTTCGCAGGCGCACGCCGAAGAGCCGCCTACCCACCAACGCGGCCCGGCTCCCACCGCAGCGTCCATCGCCGCCGAGCAAGGACCGTTCACCATCTCGCAGGCGTCGATCTCCGGTTCCGACGCCGAGGGTTTCGGTGGGGCCGACATCTATTACCCCACCGACACAAGCCAGGGACGCTTCGGGGCGGTGGCGATGTCGACCGGCTTCATCGCCCAGCGTTCCAGCCTGAAATGGCTTGCCGCGCGCCTGGCCTCGCACGGCTTCGTGGTGGTCAACATCAACACCAAGACCCGCGGCGACCAGCCCGCTCATCGGGGCCGGCAACTGCTGGCCGCGCTCGACCAGGCCACCCAGGACGGCCGGGTGCGCGACCGGATCGACCCCGGGCGGCTCGCCGTTCTGGGTTACTCGCTCGGAGGTGGTGGTGCGCTGGAAGCCGGCCGGCTACGTCCCTCGTTGAAGGCCGCCGTGCCACTGACACCCTGGAGCACCACCCTCTCCTTCCCCGAGAACCGGGTTCCGACCATGATCATCGGCGCCGAGTTGGACACCGTGGCCCCGGTCGACCTGCAGGCCAAGCCGTTCTACCGCAGCCTGCCCGACTCCCCCGGCAAGGCCTACCTCGAACTCGACGACGCCACCCACTTCGCGCCGTTCTTCGCCAACTCCACCATGGCCAAGTACAGCGTCGCCTGGCTGAAGCTGTTCGTGGACGACGACCAGCGCTACCGCCGGTTCGTCTGCCCCGGCCCAGCCCATGACCGCAGCGTCTCCGACTACCGGAACACCTGCTCCTGAAGCGACTGCCCGCCGGAGCATGAGCTGCCCGGTTCAGGTTCTCCCGACCCCCATCAGCGTTCGTAGCTCAATCACCAGCCCACCGGGCCGCCGGCGTCGAAGAAGCTGCCGCTGGGACCGTCGGCCGGCAACGTGGCGGCCTGCACGACCACCTTCGCGCCCTCGGACGGGTGCTGGGTCCCCATGTTGCCGTTCATGTCGGTGGCGTTGAACCCGGGGCAGACCGAGTTGACCTTCACCGGAGTGTCTTTCAGTTCGACGGCGAGCCATCCGGTCAGGGTGCTCACCAGGGTCTTGGAGGTGGCGTAGGCGTAACTCAGGCCGAACTGGGCCAGTGGCTGCTCGGGCGCGGTGAGCATGCTGAGTGATCCCATCGAGCTGCTCAGGTTCACGATGCGCCCGGCCTCCGCCTTGCGTACCAGCGGCAGAAAGGCCTGGGTGACGCGCAGCGTGCCGTAGTAGTTCACGTCGAACGTCTTCTCGATCGTTTCGGGTCGCATGGTGCTGGCCGGGCCCTCCTGGTCGCCGAGGGCGATGCCGGCGTTGTTGATCAGGACGTCCAGGACGCCGCTGCGATCGGCGATGTGCTCCTGGGCGGCCTGGATGCTGTCGGCATCGGTCACGTCGAGCTGGACGAAGCGGACGTCGCCGTCGGCGGCCAGATCCTTCGCGGCCGCTTCGCCGCGGCCGGCGTCTCGGCATCCCAGCCAGACGGTGAACCCCTGCTGAGCCAGCTGACGGGCGGTCTCGAAGCCGATGCCCTTGTTGGCACCCGTGACGAGTGCGGTCTGATGCGTGGTGGTCATGAGAACGATGGTGGATCCGCGGGGGCGTACGATCCATAACGTGACGTCCACAGTTTCTTACGCATCGTCCAGCACTGAGCCGCTGCTGGGCTCCAGCGACCCGATCGCCGGCGCCATTGGCCTGCTCCGCCCCCGTACGGAGGTCTATCCGGACATCAGCGCAGCCGGGTCGTGGGCGTTACAGTTCGAGGCTTTCAAGTACGTAAGGATCGGGGGCATCGACCGCGGCGAGTGCTGGCTGACGTTCGAGGACGGCAGCCGGCCCGTGCGACTGTCCGAGGGCGACCTCTTCCTGCTGGTCAGCCCTCCGGCCTATCGGCTGGCCAGCTCCCTGACCGCCGAACCGCTACCGGCGCAGGCGATGTGGGAGAGCGCCGTGAACGGCCAGGTGCGCATCGGCGCCGAGGCCGATGAGGATTTCGGCGCGTGCGGTGGGCAGTTCTGGTTCGACGAGGCCAACGCCGCGATGCTGACCGACGTGCTGCCCCGGCTGGTTCACGTCAAGGCCGGCGACCGGAGCAACGGTCAGCTCGCCCTGGTGGCCCAGCTTCTCAGCACCGAGGTGAAGAACCAGAGCGTCGGCAGTTCTCTCGTGCTGGACCACCTGGCGCAGGTGCTCTTCGTGCATGTGCTGCGCGCCCATGTCGACCAGAGCGAGCATCCGATCGGCTGGCTCGGCGCACTCTCGGACGACGGCATCGGTGCCGCCCTGCGCGCCCTGCACGCCGACGTCTCCCACCGCTGGACGCTTCAGGAGCTGGCCACGCTCGCCCGGATGTCCCGCTCGGCGTTCGCGGCAGCCTTCAAGAAGCGGCTCGGCACAGCACCTCTGGACTACCTGATCCAGTGGCGCATGAGCCTCGCCCGGGACGCCCTGCGCCGCAACACCCACTCCATCTCCGAACTCGCCGTTGCCACCGGCTACGAGTCCGAAAGTGCCTTCAGCACGGCCTTTCGGCGGGTGGTCGGCGCCTCGCCCAAGCAGTACCGCGATGCCTCGGGCAGCTGACCCGACCGCAGCCGGCCCGCAGGCGGCCGCAGTCGGGGATCGCCCGGGGGTCAGCCAGGGATGACGACCTTCCACTTCGTGGTCAGCTTGTCGCCGTACTCCAGGCCGTTCTTGCCCAGATTCAGCTTCAGCTCGCCGTTCTCACGACTGATCACGTACCCGTCGCCGGACTTCGAGAAGGCGAACTCCAGGTTCTCCTCGCCGGTGTCGCACTCCCCCGCCACGATCGGCGAAGGGCTGATCTCGTCCTGGTCCGGGGCGCGCCAGCACAGCGGCTCCAGCTCACCCGAACCGTCGGTGCCCTTCACCTGGTACAGGTCACCACCCAGGGACTCGAAGGTGAACAACTGACGCCCGGTGTCGTCGTCCGTCATCGACAGGCCTTCGTCCTCCAGCGTCAGCCCTCCCTCCAGAACATCGGCCGGCACGATCGTCGCACCCAGGCCGTCCTCCGGCAGTTCCTCGTCCGTGGAGGTCGGCGTGCTCTTCTCGACCGCCTCGACCGGCGCCGCGCTGGTGGTCGCAGCCACCGCCGTGCTGTCCACGGATTCCGGCTCGTTCCCCGCGCCCGATGCCGACTCCGACCCGCAGGCCGACGTGACCAGCGCACCGATCGCCAAGAAGCCTGCCGCGGTGATTCCCTTGAGCCGTACCATGACCACTCTCCTGTCTGTCGCTGTCGGGGGTGACGTGGGCGCTGCCGTAGCGCCCTACAGACTGAGATGCGGTCGAACCCGGATTGGGTCGAAAGGATCTTGAAAGAATCTGGGCAACCGGCTTTCAGAAGGTGGATCCGCCGGAGAGCAGCAACGCCTGACCGCTGACGTAGCCCGCCAGATCCCCGGCGAAGTACTCGGCCGCATCCGCTGCGTCGTCAGGACGGCCAAGTCGTTGCCCGAAGCGCAGCCGGGCGAAGAACTCGTGCTCCGGGGCGTCGTCGGCCAGATCGGTGAACACGCCCGCGCCTGCGCTCGGGGACGGAAGGATCGTGTTCACCGTGACTTGCCGATCGATCAGCTCGACCGCCAGCACCCGGACCAGCTGGCGGGCCGCCGCCTTGCTGGCCGAGTACAGCCCGGTCCCCGGCACCGGCGAGGCCGTGCTGCTCGAGCCGATCAGGATGATCCGGCCCCCGTCGCTCACGTACTTCGCGGCCTTCTGCAGGGTGAAGAACGCGCCCTTGGTATTGGTCCCGAAGAGCCGGTCGAACTGCTCCTCGGTGGCCTCGACGGCCGGCTGGTCGACCAGCTCGAGCCCCGCGTTGGCCACCACGATGTCGACCTGGCCGAAGCGTTCCAGCGTGGTCCGGAACAGCCGCTCGATCTCCCCGACCTGGGAGACGTCCGCCTTCACGGCGATGACCTCGGCCTTCCCCACCGCCTGGCAGTCGGCGACGGCCTGCTTGGCCGCCTCCTCGTTGCCGAAGTAGTTGATCACGACGCGGGCGCCGAGCGCGGCGTACCGCACGGCGATCGCCCTGCCGATCCCGCGAGCTGATCCGGTGACGATCGCAACCTTGCCGCTCAGGTCGGTCATGGTGTGCTGTGCTCCCTCCGTGGATGCGACGAGTATCGGACAAATCGACCGGCCTTGGGGTCCTTATCCCTGGCCTGGCTCAGACCAGCCAGGCCAGGGTCCGCCCCTGCGACCAGCTGCGGCCGACCGCCAGAGCCACCGTTGAGGCATGCTCGAACACACTCAGCCCGATCGTGCTGTGCCCGGAGGCGCGACGATCCCCCATGGTCGGTACCGCCGGAGCCACCCCCACCCCTTCCACCGAGACCCACGCCACCGGCCGGTGGGTGGCGGCCTCGTCCAGGCAGTGCAGGAACCGCAGACGGGCCTCCAACGACAAGTGCGACAGCGCCCAGGTAGTGGTCACCACCGGCAGGACATCGGCCGGCACCTCGGCGAGGGCCTCCGGCAACCTCTCATTGATCACACCCGCCAGCCGGCGCACCGGCGATCGGACCGCCAAGTCCAGCTCGGCGTTCAGAACCGCCATCTGCTCCTGGTGATCGGGCCACACCCCGGCCCGTAACCACCGGGCCTGATCCGCATCGGTCAGATCCAGCGGATCAGGGGCCACCACCGTCCGGCTGACCACCTCCGGCAGCGGCTGCGACGGGATCGGCCGCTCCCCCACTACCTGCGCGCTCATCTGCACCGGAGATGACGGATCACCCAGCCGCCGACCACTGCTGTAACTCAGGCCCACCCGATCCAGATTCAGGTTCAGGCCCGCAGCCCGCCCCACATCGATCAGGGCGATGGCCCCGGCCCCGACCCGCAGGGCGGCCTCTGCCACCGCCGGGTACAACACCGCGCAGCGCCCGTTCTCCTTGGTGAGAACAGGACGACGCCCGGCCGTCGCGATCACTTCCTCGATACTGCCCAGCAGGGTCTGAACCGCAGCCCGACCGGCGGCCGGGGCATCACCCTCGGCGTAGGCCCGAGCCAGCTCCGGAGCCCGACCGGCCAGGGCACGATCATGCAAAGCAGCCAGAACCGCCGAAGGCCCCCGCTGAGCAGCCGGCTCGAGAACCTGCATGGCCTCGGGCGACTCACCCAGGGCCCGGGCCACCTGCTCGTACAACGGCGCGTTCTCGGCCTGGGCAACCTCGGCCGCACGAAGATAGGCCTCGGGCAGAGACCGCTTTCGCCCCGCTGTCTTGTTCACGCCGAATACCCCACCGTCTCAACGACATAGACCGAACCGTCGACCCTACCTCAGTCATCGTTCCGCACCCGCCAATGTCCTCAGCAAGGCCGGCTCGTCCACCGGTGCTCCTCAGGCGCTGACGGTCAGCAGCACTCCACAGGCGAGAAAGGTCAGGTAGGCGCCCGTTCCTCGCCCTGGCGCGGTCACCAGCATCCGGCGAATCAGCACTACAGCCGACGCTGCCGCGCACAGCACCCCGCCCGCCACCGCGTAACGCGGTTCGCCCAGGCCCAGGACGATGAGCGCCCCGGTGACCAGGGCGAAACCGGCGATCAGCCAACGTACCGGCTCCACGACCCGCCACCCGGTCACCTCCCACATCCTCTGCCGCCAGACCTCCAGACCGAGCAGCGCCGACAGCGCCACGAGGAACAGTTCAAGGAGCAGAATGATGGACGCTACCCACGCAACGACGTTCATGGGTGCAATTCAAACCTGATCAGCCTCAACCGGACACCAGAACCGCGAGGATCGAGCCCAGGACGTTCGTCGGCCGGCATCGCACTGGGTCTTCAGCGCCCGGCCGGGCTGCAGGCTGCGACGAAGCGAGCGATCCGGATCGAGGTCTGTTCAGTTCTCCAGGCCAGGCGCACCCGGGCCGGCGCCAGGCCCTGGACCTTGATCAGCCGGATGCTCTGCGGGAGCGCGACCTCCTGCACCATGGGCAGCGGCATGAACGCGATCCCGTCACCGTGGCCGACATGGACGAAAAGCTGTAACAGGTCTTCCACCTCGGGCCCGGCCAGAGGAGCACCGTCCAGCCAGTAGACGCGCTCCGGCGCGGTGCTTCCGGCCCAGCCGATGACCCGGTCCGCCAGCAGATCGGTGCGATCGACGACGGATCGCCCGGCCAGAGGATGGTCTCCGGGCACCACGGCAACCCGTTCCTGGGTGGTGACCAGGGCGGTGTCCAGCCCGGTCTCATCGAATTCGCCACTGAGCAAGGCTATGTCGACCGCCCCGGAACGCAGCGACTCCAGTTGCGTGCGCCAGTGGGACATGACGGGCTCGATGTGCTCTCCCGGATCGGCTGCGATCAGCGTGCCGAGCATCTCGTAGTCGCAGGCGCGGGCGCCGACCCGGACCGGAGGCCGTAGCGCACTGGCTTCCTGAGTCTGCCGGACCGCGGTAGCCAGATCCCGATGGATCAACCGGGCTCGGTCGACCAGGACTTCACCGGCCGCGGTCAGAGCGCTCCCCCGCGGCAGCCGGTCCAGCAGCGAGACTCCCACCGAGCGTTCGAGGGTGGCGATGGCCCGGCTCAGCGCGGGCTGGGTCATTCCCAGGCTGGCGGCGGCGTGCGAGATGCCGCCCTGCTCAGCCACGGCGATCAGATAACGCAACTGGCGAAGCTCCACATCCGGCACCCCACCAGTCTGACATGCCCAGCAAGCATGGCTCCGTATGCCGGAACAGGTCTGGCTGCCTTCCGGCGGAAGCCGAAGACTTGCCCGCATGACAGTCGTTTTCGTCCACGGAGTACCGGAGACACCGGCCCTCTGGGAAGCCGTCCGCAACCAGCTTCCCGTTGACAGCGTGGCCCTGAGGCTCCCCGGCTTCGGCTCACCTCACCCGCCGACCCTGACCGACAAGAACGCCTACGCCGCCTGGCTCGCCGAAGAACTGCAGAAGATCGGCGGGGACATCGACCTCGTAGGCCATGACTGGGGCGGTCACCTGGCCATGCGCGTGGTGTCCGCCTTCCCCGAGGCAGGCGTCCGTAGCTGGGTCTCCGACGTCGCCTACGGCTGGCATCCGGACTACCAGTGGCATCCGATCGCGGCCCTGTGGCAGCAGAGTCCGGAAGGGGAGCAGTTCCTCGCCTCCGTCCGGTCGGGAGTCCCCGGCACCTTCGGCCAACTGCTGGGCCCACGCGGCCTGACGGCCGAAGTGGGCGACGACATCGACGCCGCCCATGACGAGAGCATGGACGCCGCGATCCTGGCCCTCTACCGCTCGGCCCAGCCGAACTTCCACGCCGACTGGAATCCCGGGTCCATCGACGTTCCGGGGCTCGTCCTGGTGCCGACCGGCGATGTGATGGACGGGGTCGACCCGGCCGACGTCCTTCTCCAGAACCAGGAGGTCGCGCGCATGACCGGTGCTCGCCTGCAGGAACTCAACGGCGTCGGGCACTACTGGATGCTCCAGAACCCCGAGCTCGCGGCGGACACCTTGCGTGCGTTCTGGGCCGAACTCCCCTGACCGAGCGGTCGCCGGCGGCCCAGGACCAGCTGGGCCGCCGGCGACCGCACCTCAGCCTTTCAGCAGGCCTTGTCCTGCTTCGGGCGCTCACCGGAGACCAGGAACTGCGTGACTGCCGTGTCCGCGCAGGCATCGCCCAGCAGCAGGTAGCTCACGTGCCCACCCTGATCCGCGGTCACCATCCGGGCCCGGTCGCCGAAGGCCTCCTGCAGCTTCTGGGCCCCGGACAGCGGCGTTGCCGGGTCTCGCAGGTTCTGCAGGATCAGGACGTTGTCCGGGCCCTCGGCGTTGATCTGCACCGGTTCTTCCACCGGCTCGCTCGGCCAGTAGGCGCACGGCGTGATGTTCGCACCCGCGGCCCCGAACATCGGGTAGCCCTCCCGGTCGGCCTGCACGTTGCGCTGGTAGACCGCCACGTCCTCCGGCCAGTTGGAGTCGTTGCAGATCACGTGCAGCTGGCTGGCCAGATAGTTGTCCGCCGGCGCGTCCGAGGCGGCGGGGGTGGGCGCATCCCCGGTGGCTTCCTCGCCCATCGGCTCGCCCTGGTCAAGAGACTGCCAGATGGACGCCAGCAGCTCCAGTTTCGTGTCGAAGTAGAGGTTGCTGAAGGTGATCTGGCGGAACAGGACGCCGGTGACGCCTTCGTCGGTGGGCCTGCGGTCGAGCTTCTCGGCCAGCTCGAAGTACTTCTTCTCCACCCGCTCCAGAGTGCTGCCCAGGCCGAGCTCGGGATGCGCGGCCACGTACTTCGCGAAGTCCGGGAAGCGGTCCTGGAAGCCTTCCCCGAACAGCCGGGAGAACTCCTGGTCCCAGCCGCCCGGGCCGGTCGCACTGTCGAGCATCACCCGGTCGGTGCTCTCCGGGAACAGGCTGGTGTAGACCGAGCCCAGGTAGGTGCCGTACGAGATGCCGAAGTAGGACGCCTTCTCCTCCCCCAGCGCCTGGCGCACCTGGTCCAGATCGCGCGCCGTGTTGGCGGTGGTGATGTACGGCAGCACATCGGCGCTCGCGGACTGCCCGCACTTCTGCGCGACGGTCTCGGCGACCTTCGCAGCGGCCGCGACATCTGCGTCAGCGGCGGCGTAGGGCGGGATGTTCGACAGGTACCCGTCGGCTGCCTCCAGGTCACAGGTGACCGGCGTGCTGCGCCCCACCCCACGCGGATCAATGCCGATCACGTCGTAGGTGTCCAGCACGCTCTGCGGCAGGCCCAGCTGTTTCAGCACTGCCGGGTACGAAAGCCCTTCCCCACCGGGGCCTCCGGAGTTGGTCAGCAGCACACCGCGCCGCTTCTGCGGGTCCGAGCTGGCCAGCCGGGAGACCGCGATCTCGATGGTCCTGCCTTCCGGCTCCTGGTAGTTCAGCGGAACGTCCATCGTGGCGCACTCCAGGCCGGACTTGGCCAGATCATCGAGGCACTCGCCCCAGGTGATCGGCGGCGGCGTCGGAGCACCCATCTCCGGCTCACCCGAGTTCGGGCCGGTGCAGGCCGAGCAGGTCAGCAGCGCGGCGGCGGTCAGGGCCCAGAGTGTTTGACTACGCATTCTCTCCATCACTTCTCGAATCGTTCACAGCACGGCAGCGACGTCCCGGTCCTTGGCCGCCACCCCCTTCTCGCGGCCGGTGGCCAACTGGGCCAGCGGCCGAAGTCGCGGCGAACTCAGCAGCCGCACCATGAGCGAGCGCAGGACGACCTCGCGGCGGTTCTTGGGCGTGAACTTGATGCGTTCATGCTCGACCGCGTCCTGGTGCTCCTGGATGAACGGCCGCATCCGGGCTTCCCAGGCCGGCAGGGCCCGGGCCGGGTCGTGGGCGTTGCGCTCCAGCATGGTGCCCAGCAACTCGGCCCCGGCCAGGGCAGCCGAAGCTCCCATACCCGAGTAGAGCGTCAACGACCACGCCGCATCACCCACCAGCGCCACCCGTCCTCTGCTCCACTTCGGCATCCGGACCTGGACGGTCGAGTCGAACAGCGGATCGGGATCCTCCTCGTAGCGCGCGAAAAGGCTTTCGAGAAGGTCGCCGGTGGGCTCGGGACCGAAGGCCCGGCGGATCGACTGGGCCGGTGGCCGGGTGAACTCGGCGTCCACGTCGCCGGTCCGGTACGTGAACAGCAGGCTGGGAGCGCGGTCGGCGAAGGGGAAAGCCATGACGGACCGGCCCGGTTCGGCCAGGACCAGTCCCTCGCTCTCGGTCAGGCCGTCGATGGGCCGGTCCAGGAGAGTGGCTCCGACGATGTAGTTCAGCGGATGCAGGAACGAACTACGGCCGAAAACCATGTCCCGAACGCTGGATCGCAGACCGTCGGCGCCGATGACCAGGTCGAAGTCCTGAACGGACTCGCGGTTGCCGGAGCGCAGGACGACCCGGGCTCTTTCACCGTTCTCCCGGATCCGTAAAGGTACTGTGTCGTAGCGAATCTCCAGATCGCCGGGCAGCGCGGAGAACAGGCCGGCCTCCACGTCGCCCCGGATCAGGGCCAGCGGGCCTTGGGCAACGAAACCCGGCCGCCGTCGTCCTTCACGGTCGACTTCCCACGACTTGGTTTCGGGACCGCTGCGGTCGCCGATCGCCTCGAGCACCCCCAGTCGCTGGGCCGAGGCCTTCCCGGCCCCGAAGAGCCAGATCAAATGGCCACCGGTGCGGCGCTGCGGCGAACGTTCGACGATCACCGGCTCCCAGCCGATCTGGTGAAGCCTCAGCGCCGTGGCCATACCGGCGATGCCCAGCCCGACGATCAGAGCTTGCGGACGTTTGCCGGCAGTGTTCTTGTCGGTGTCCATCAGCCCTGGCGGAGTCGGTCGCGGAACTGCTGGTGCGCCCGGAATCCGTACAGTTTCCAGGCCAGGCGGATCGGGGCAGGGAGCGCGGACATGATCAGCTCCTTCTCCCGCGGGGTGGCGTCCTCCAGAGCGAAGCCGAGCTGGATCAGCGAGGTCTTCGGGTTCTTGGCCACCATGCCGGAACGGGCGCGGACGTTGAACGTCTCCCATTCCGCCGGGGTCAGGCTGTCCGGGACCAGCGGCAGCAGGGAACGCTCCTCGTCGTCGAGGTGCTCGTCCAGGACCGTGGAGGCCTGGGCCAGGACGTCGGCCAGTTCGTCCCGGGCCGCGGCCGAGGCGCTCGCCCGCCACTGGGCGTTGAGTTCGTCGAGCCGGTCGAGCAGAACCGCCAGACGCTGGTGCTGGGACTCCATCCGGACCACGACTTCGGAGTCCGGCGGGATCACACGCTGCAGCATGAGCGGCCAGACGAGTTCGTCCTCGGCCTCGTGATGGTCGTGCACCGCCGCCGCGATCCGGTGCAGGTGGTCGCTGACCAGCCGGGTCCGGGGCCGGTCAGCGTCGGCGACGGCCCGGATGATCCCGGGCAGGATGCGTAACTCTCGTCGGTAGATCTTGTGGGCGAACACCATCTCCCAGGTGTCGATGCCCGTCGGGACTGTCGTCATGGCCCTCAGGCTGCCCCGATGGCCTTGCAGACTTGTTGCAACCTATGCTCGGGCCGTGGTGATCTGCCGGGTTCTAGGACCGCTCGAGGTCGTCGCCGGCGGCATTCAGGTGCAGGTGGGCGGCCCGCAGCCGCGTCGTCTGCTGCAGACCCTGGTGATGGCGCGCGGCGAACCGGTGTCGGAAGACCGCCTGGCCGAGGCCGTCTGGCCGGACGAGCCACCGGCCAACCCGAGTGCTTCGCTGCGGGCCTACATCTCCCGGCTGCGCCGCACGCTCGGTACCGAGACCCTCACCCATGGTCCCGGCGGCTACGCACTCGAAGCCGACTCGGACGTCCTTCAATTCGAGGCCCTGCTCGCCCGGGCCGGGAAGGCGATCCGGCCGAGCGAGGCGCTACCGGCGTTCCGCCAGGCCCTGGAACTGTGGCGGGGAAGCCCTTATCCCGATTTGCCGGCTTTGGCCGAACCTGCGCGCCAGGACCTGGAACAGCGACACGCGACCGCGATCGAAGACCAGGCCGCCGCGCTTCTGGCGGCCGGCGACGCGCCAACTGCGGTGCATCAGCTGCGCGCCGCCGTACACGACGATCCGTATCGCGAACGTCGCTGGGAGTTGCTGATTCTCGGGCTGTACCGGAGCGCCCGCCAGAGCGAAGCCTTGGCCGCGCTGCGTGAGGTGCGGGCGTTGCTCGCCGACGACCTCGGCGTGGATCCCGGTCCCGAACTGCAGAACCTTGAGCGACGCCTGCTCGCTCAGGACCCGGCCCTCCTCCTGAGCGCCACCGCGCGAACGACTGCACCGCAACGTCCTTTGACCCGATTTGTCGGCCGCGAACGCGAAATGGGCCTGCTGTCGGAGGGAATGGCCAGATCTCGATTGATGACGCTGGTGGGCCCCGGTGGTTCGGGCAAGACCCGGCTGGCGGTGGAATGGGCTCCGCAGGCACCGCTGGCCCGGCTCGCGGACGTCCGTTCGCCCCTGGATCTACCCTCCGCGATCGCCCTTGCACTGGGAATGACCGAGACGCCCGCCGAATTCACCGGTCTGAGCGGTCTGCTGGTGCTGGACAACTGTGAGCACCTGACCGACGCGGTGGCCGACCTGACCGTGGCGCTTCTGGCGGGCAGTCCTGAGCTACGGATCCTGGTCACCAGTCGTGAAGGGCTCGGCATCGACGGTGAGCACCTGCTGCCGGTCGATCCGCTGCCGGCGCCGGACTCGGTGGCGCTGCTGGTCGACCGGATTGCGGCCGTGCGGCCGGGCTGGCGGCCCGATCCGGTCGAGGCCAATGATGTGGCCCGGCTGGCCGAGGCGCTGGACGGCGTTCCGCTGGCTCTCGAACTGGCCGCCGCCCGAGCCCGGGTGATGGGGCTGGGCGAGATCGTCGAACTGCTGGGTTCCAGATTTCCTGAACTGGGCCGGATTCCGCGCAATGCGCTGACCCCGCACCGGACGCTTGAGGCGACCGTGGCCTGGAGTGTGGATCTGCTGTCGGAGCCGGAACGGGCCATGCTGCTGCGGCTGTGGCCTTTTGAGGGTGGTTTCTCGCTCGAGGCGGCGGCTGCTGTGGGCTGTGATCTGACCGGGCTCTCGTCGCTGGTCGCCCGCTCGATCGTCAGCGCCGACACCGGGATGGTCCCGACCCGCTACCGGCTGCTGGAGATCATGCGCGCCTACTGCCGCGAGCACGACCCCGATGCTGCGGGAAGTGCTCTCCTGCATGCTGTCTGGAGTCGTGAGCTGGTTGCCCGGACGGTGGACGATCTGCGCGGGCCCCGTTCTGCCCGTGCGATCCGGGTGCTGAACCGGGAGCTGCCGAATCTGCGGGCCGGGCTGGCCCACGACCTGGCTGCCGCTCCCGCAGATGCTCTGCACACGGCGGCTCTGCTGGAATGGTTCTGGCTGCGAGCCGATCACATCACCGAGGGCCTGCGCCTGCTCGACCAGGCTCTGGCCGGTGCTCCCGAGGCACCGAATCTGGACCGGGCGCGGGCCTTGTCGGCCCACGGCACGTTGTCCTGGCTGAGCGGAGATCTGCTGCAGAGCAAGCAGCTGGTCGGGCGCGCGATCGAGGTCCTGGGTGCGGCCCATGCAGACGAGGAGCAGCGCCTGCTCGGCCAATTACGCTACTACGAGGGCCTGCTGCACATCTTCGCCGGTGACTACCGAGCCGCCGAAACCAGTGCCCGGGCCTCGGTCACGCTGGCGCGTGCCACCGATCACACCTGGTTCGGCACTCTCCCCCAGCTCGTCCTCGGCGCTGCGCTGGACGGGCAAGGACGTACGCATGAGGGCCGGACCATCCTGCTGGAGGCCAACCGCCGGGCCCAGGAGCATGGCTACGGCTGGGCCGGGGCCTTCGGCAACATGCTGCTGGCCCGCTCCTTGCTGGCCGATGATGCGGGGGCCGCTCTCGATCCGCTGGGCGAGGCGCTGAGGCTCTTCGAACGGGAGAACGACCCCAGCCTGATGTTGTCCTGCCTGGTCTACGGCGCCCTGGCGTTACTGCGCAGGGACCGTCCGCTCGACGGTGCCACGTTGCACGCAGCCGCTTTCCGTCACGCCGCCCGCCGCGGCATCCGCTTGTCCAAGGCCGATCCCATCATTGTCGAGGCCCTGGAAACCGCGGTAGCGGAACTGGACTCGACGGTTGCGGCCTCGGCCACGACCGCCGCCGCAGAGCTTTCGGAAGAGGCGGCGATCGGCCTGCTGTCGCAGGTGGCCCAGGCTCAGTAGCGCTCCACCTCGACCGGCGCACCATCTACGGTGAGCGTGACCTCGCCCGTGCGGTACTCGTCCTTCGTGACTGTGTCCACCCAGAGCCCCGGGGCGATCTCCGCCAGCGGACGATCACTGCCGCCGGATGCGATCCGGGCCGCTTCAGCCTGTGGTGCGCTGACGATCACCACCGCTTTCGACGGGTCCGTGATCCAGTCGTTCGTGGTGATCAAGACTTTCGGCTCGACGGGCAGATCCCCGGTCCGGCTCCGGTCGTCGCCACCGTTGCGCAGCATGTCCTCCGCGGCCGAGTCGGCCTGCCCCAGCCAGAACGTCCGGTGCCACCTGTTCTTCCGGAACCTGTCGTCGGCTTGGTAGAGCACCACGGCGTAACGGGTATGGTCGGCCAGATCCCCGGCGGCGACAACCTTCACCTGATGCCTGGAAGCTATCTTCAGCGATCCATTGCTCAGCTCGGTCTCCGACGAACGGACACGCCGCTCCAACTCCGCGATCCACTCCTTGTCCTGGGCCAGCGTCCCCCTCGTCTCCCCCGGGTACCCGGCTTCCTCCACCACCGACTGCGCGGTGCTGGTGGCCGACGGAGTACTCATCACGGTTGCCTGATCGGGCCTCTCGAACGCCGATCCGGTCAGCGTCTCGACCCCGATGACGACCGCCACCACGACCCCGGCCAGAGCAATCCCACTGTTGCGGGTGATCTGCCGTCGCCGGCGGCGCTGGATGGCGGTGCTCACGCCCGGGAACGGTTCGGACCGTTCCGACACCTGCCCGGCCAGCCGCTGCAGCCGATCCACGACCTCGTCCTCGGTCTTCATCGGTGCGCTCCTTCGGTCGTGGCCGCCAGGGCCGTGCGTAGCTTTGCCATTCCCCGGCTCGCGGCACTCTTGACCGCCCCGGTCGAGCAGCCGAGCAGCTGCGCGGTCTCCGCCTCGGAGCGGTCCTCCAGATAGCGCAGGACCACCACGGCGCGCATCGTCGGCGGCAGCGACCGCAGCGCCGCCACCAGCTGATAGTCGATCTCGCCGAGCTGGTGAGAGCCGAGCTCGACCGCCGGATGAACGGCCGAGTCCAGACTCACCTCCCGGATCCGCCGTTTGCGGCGCCAGGACAGCGCCGCGTTCACCACCGCCTTGCGCACATACGGTTCGGGGTTGTCGTTCCTCAGCCGCCCCCAGCGGGAATGGACCCGCGCCAGGGCCTCCTGCACGCAGTCCTCGGCAATCCCCAGGTCGACGGTGATCAGGTACGCGCTCTGCACCAGTGCCGGCCAGCGCGCGGTGACGAACTGCCGGAAGTCGGCGTCGTCGTCCATTGATGGTCCTCTCCTCATCGCCAGTCCCTCAGAAACACCACGCGGACCGGGACGGCTGAGGTTGCTGCACCGAGGTACCAATTCTGGTCACGTCGGCGGGACTCTCGCTGGAGGGATGGTGGTACGGCTGGAGGATCAGGTTCTGTCGAAGACGCAGGGCAGATCGCCGCGGGTGGTTCCCGTCGTCGGGAACCACCCGCTCAGCCAGGTCAGGCCTTGCGCTGCATGCTGGAACGGGCCGGATTCCCCTGCTCAGCCTGCTTCGGGTCGGTCTCGTCCTGCTTGGCTCGCACCCCCGCCTCGACCTTCGCGCCCAAGTCCTTGTCCACCTGGCTCCAGTAGTCGAACGCCCGGGCCAGGATCGGCTCGGTGACCCCGTTCAGCAGGTGGCCGACGATGTTGGTGACCAGACGCTCGCGGGCGGCCTCGTCCATCACCTCACGCACCAGCGTCCCCGCCTGGCCGAAATCGTCGTCCTCGGCGTGCAAGGTTGCGGCAGCGCGGACCATCTCACCGTCGGAGGCCCAGGTACCGCCGTCATCCGTCCGGGCCGGATCGGCCACCGGGCCGCCGTAGGAGTTCGGCGCGTACACCGGGTCGGGCACGTTCTTCACCCGCATCGCGCCGTCCTTGGAGTACGCGTGCGTCTCCACCTTCGCCGAGTTGACCGGGATCTGCTTGTAGTTCACCCCCAGCCGGGCCCGGTGCGCGTCCGAGTAGCTGAATCCCCGGGCCAGGAGCATCTTGTCGGGCGACAGACCGGTACCGGGCACGACGTTGTTCGGTTCGAACGCGGCCTGCTCGATCTCGGTGTGGTAGTCGGTGACGTTGCGGTTCAGGGTCAGCCGGCCGACCTCGTGCAGCGGGTAGTCGCCGTGCGGCCAGACCTTGGTCAGGTCGAACGGGTTGAACCGGTAGGTCTTGGCCTCCTCGAACGGCATCACCTGCACCTTCAGCGTCCAGGTCGGGAACTGCCCGTCGCGGATGTGCTCGAACAGGTCACGCTGGTGGTAGTCGGTGTCCACCGCGGCCATCTGGTCGGCCTCGTCCTGGGTGAACGTCTCGATACCCTGATCGGTGACGAAGTGGTACTTCACCCAGAACCGTTCCCCGGCGGCATTGATCCACATGTACGTGTGGCTGCCGTAGCCGTTCATGTGCCGCCATGTGCGGGGGATACCCCTGTCCCCCATCAGCCACGTCACCTGGTGCGCCGACTCCGGCGAGAGCGACCAGAAGTCCCACTGCATGTCGTGATCACGCAGATTGTTGTCCTGGCGCCGCTTCTGGGAGCGGATGAAGTGCTGGAACTTCATCGGGTCCCGGATGAAGAACACCGGCGTGTTGTTGCCGACCAGGTCGAGGTTGCCGTCGCGAGTGTAGAACTTCAGCGCGAAACCCCGCGGATCACGCCAGGTATCGGGTGATCCGCGCTCGCCGGCCACAGTTGAGAACCGGGCCAGGACGTCGGCCTGCTCTCCCGGCGAGAAGACCGCGGCCCGGGTCCAGGCGCTGACGTCGGCGGTCACCTGGAACGAGCCGAACGCCCCGCCGCCCTTGGCGTGCGGCTGACGCTCGGGAATGCGCTCGCGGTTGAAATTGGCCATCTGCTCGATCAGGTAGTGGTCCTGAAGCAGCAGCGGCCCGTCCGGCCCGACGCTCAGCGAATGCTCGTCGCTGGCCACCGGCACACCGGCGTCCGTGGTCGTGAAAGGGCGTTCTGTGCTGGTCATGCCCGATACCTCCAATGATCTGGACCGACTCAAGGCTGCCGGAACCACCGATGATCGCCAGCGCAGGTGCCCCCGGTCCGGGCCCGCAGCCGTCGGTAGGCTTTCAACTGCGGGACGATCGGGGGTGGAACCCGCCCTGGTGCCCCATGGCAGTTGGACCGAACCACGGACAGGAGCTTGTGTGTCTGCCCCGGCAACCCCGTCCGCCTATGCAAGTCTGTCCTCGCTCGCCCAAGACACCCCGATCGGGGACGCGCGTCAGATGCTGCTGCGCCGGCTGGCCGAGGTCACCGGAGCAGGGCAGGTCACGCTGTGGGCCGCGACCTGGCCCGGGTCAGGCCGGCTTCGCCCCGCGCAGAGCTGGCCGCGAAGCGAATCCAGCGATCTAACAGTTGATCAGGCCGCGCTGCTGGCCCGTGACGACCTCAGCACCGTTGCGCTGCAGGACGGTGAGCAGCTGTACGGAGCCCTGGTCCTCGACGGAAAGCTCAGCCGGTCACAGCGGAAGCAACTGTTCGACACCGCCAACTGCCTCCGGGTTCTCCATCAGCGGGAACGTCTGCGAGACAGGCTGAACCAGCAGCATGAGCACACGTCCCGGCTCGCGGGGGAGGCGCTGGACGCGTCCCGGCGGCTCGACGGGGTACGTGCCCTCGAACGTCGACGGGTGGCGGCCGAGATTCTGGCGTTCAGCCACCGTCGGCTGCGGCCGATCCGGGCTCGGCTGGAGGATCCCCAGGGCGATCTCAAGGGGCTGCGGGCCCGGCTCGACTCCACCGTGAAGGACTTCCGGACCCTGGTCCGCGGGATCCATCCACAGATCCTGCGCAGTCAAGGACTGCGGGCAGCGCTGGGTGAGGTGGCGGCCCCCTACAAGGGACGGGTCCAGGTGACCGGAAGCGTCCCGGCCCGGCTGGACCACGAAGTCGTTTCTGCGCTGTACCAGCTCGCGTCCGCAGCGGTGCAGAGCCTGGCCGGGACCAGCAGCGAAGTCGCGCTCGCGCTGGAGCACCGTCACGGTGATCGACCGGTCCCAGGACTTCAGGTGCGGCTGGTGGCGCGGACCCAGACGTCTGAATCGGCAACGCGCGCTGCCCTGGCGATGGATACGGATCGGCTGGTCGCACTGGGTGGCCGGGTCCAGATCCGCCGGGAAACAGATCGCAGCGAAGTGCTCGCCTGGGTCCCGGACCGGCTGGAGCCCGCGGCCCGGGCCGCCCTGGCTGCTTCGGGAAGCCTGTACGCCCGGGTCCGGGCGCAGGCGCTGGGACTCGTCGCCTGGTACTCCGAAGGACCAGGCTCGGCCGATGCCCGGCGGCTGCTGAGCCGGCTGGAGGATCCGGTCCGGGTGGCCTTCCTCAACGAACGCGCTGCCCGGGACCGACCAGGACTGGTGTTCGTGCCGATGAACGAGGACCCGGACGTGATTCTGCGGCGATCCCCGGGCAACGTCGAGGTGCTGCTACCGGAAGTCACTCCCCCGCTGGCCAGGGGCCTGGAGCTGGAGGATGTGCTGGCGGCCGAGGTGCTGGCCCGTGCCGATCTGCTGCGGGCCCGCACCGCCCTGGCCGCGATGACCCGGCTGGTGCGTAACACGCCGCCGGCGCAGCCGAGGCGCGGTGTCCTGGCCCCGGATCTGGCCGGCCTCACCCGGGAGATGACCGAGCTCGTTCAGGCCATCAGCTCGGTCACCGATCGCGGCGGGCGCGCAGATAGGTGAGGACGGCCAGGACCCGGCGGTGGTAGGACGTGGCATCGGTGGGCAGCCCCAGCTTGGCGAAGATCGCGGCCACGCTCTTCTCCACCGCCTTCGCCGAGATCTCCAGCTCCCGCACGATGCCGGAGTTGGAACGGCCCTCGGCCATCAGCCGCAGCACCTCGATCTCCCGCGCGTTCAGCGTGCCCAGGGCGTCCGGCTGCCCGACCGGGTTGCCGACCAGTTGCTCGGCCACCTCGGACTCGATCACGATCTCCCCGGAGGCCACCCGCTGCATGGTGTCGCGCAGCGCGTCCAGGCTGGCGACCTCGTCCTTCAGCCGGTAGCCGATGGCCCCGGTGCCGATCTTCAGGATCTCCATCAGGTAGTGCGCCTCGGCGTAGTGCGACAGCAGGAGCAGCCCGGTCCGGGGATGCCGGGCCCGCAACCGCCGGGCCGTGACCAGACCGCCGTGCGGGCCGGGCGGCATCCGGATGTCCAGCACCGCCACGTCCACCGGTTCGGTCTCGATCAGCTCAGCCAGCGCGTCCCCGTCCTCCACCGCCCCGACCACGGTGTGCCCGGTCCCTTCCAGCAGCATCACCAGGCCTTCGCGGAACAGGGCTCCGTCTTCGGCAACAGCGACTCGCAGGGGCGTGGGCGGCTGGGCGAGTGTCACGAGGGCATTCCTTGTCCGGACGGCAGTGGCGGGCGGAGCCGCTCGGGCGAGCCCACGGCGACGAAGATACCCCGATCGCCCCAACCGCAGCTCAACGCCCAACAGTAGGGTTTACCCCCCGGGGTCTGCCCCGCGGCCTAGGTCCCCACTCCTCACGGGCTCACCCCGTATCCCTGGCCGGAGTACTCCTGCCAGGCTCGAAACATGCAGAAGAGGACGGAAATCCAGCCGGTCCGACCGCCCGCCGGAGTGGTTGCGATCGGCCCTTCCCCCCAGGAACAGCGGTTCGTCGACCTGGTGCTGGCCCACCGCCCGGGTCTGCTCACCTACGCGACGCGACTGGTCGGAGGGGACGCCCGGCAGGCCGAGGACCTGGTCCAGGAGACCTTCCTGCGGGCCTGGCAGCGGATCGACCAGCTGACCCCGGAGAACGGTTCGGTCATCTTCTGGCTGCGCCGGGTGGCCGGCAATCTGGCGATCGACCGCTACCGGATGCGGCAGGCCCGGCCCGCCGAGACGGAACTGCTCCCGCAGGACTACCCGGTCCGCAGCGACGGTACCGACCAGATCGTCGCCGGGGTGATGCTGAACGACCTGCTGGACACCATCCAGCCGGACCACCGGGCGGTGGTCGAGGAGGTCTACCTGCGTGACCGGACGATCGCCCAGGCCGCCCAGGCCCTCGGGGTTCCGGCCGGGACGGTCAAGAGCCGGCTGTTCTACGCCCTGCGCAAGCTGCGCGACAGTGCGCAGGAGAACGAGCTGCAGCAGGCCTGCTGAGTCAGTACGGGATGAAGCCCAGCACCACCGTGCCGGCCCCGGCCGCGGTCCGGATCTGCAGGTGCCCTCCGGCCGCGACGATACGGCGGCGCATGTTGGCGACGCCGGCGGTCTGCTCCGCGAGTCCCTCGCCCATCCCCGGCCCGAAGTCCGTCACCGAGAACTCCAGCCCGCTCGGGACCTGGGCCAGACGGGTCACGATCTCGGCTCCTGGAGCATGCTTGCGGGCGTTGTTGGCAGCTTCCAGGCAGATGAAGTAGACGGCCAGTTCCACCACCGGCTCGTACCGCCGTCCGGCATCCCATTCGGAGACGTCGAGGGTCACCGGGGCGCTGTTGAACTCGGCGCGCAGGGCCGGCAGGATCCCCTCGCCGATCAGAAGGGCACTGCCCTCACCGGTGGTGGCCCGCAGCGAACTCTCGGCCTTCCCCAGCCCGTCCAGCAGACGCTCCCGATGCTTGCGCTGCCCTTCCCGGTCGCCCTTGGCCGTCACCATCTCCAGCAGGCTGAGGCCCATCGAGAGAGCAACCAGGTGATGCTGCGCCCCGTCGTGCAGGTCGTGCTCGATCGCCTGGCGTTCGGCGTCCCGCTCGACGAAGGTCCGGCGACGCATCGCAGCGACGCGTTCGGCGTGGTTGCGCGCCTCGTGCAGGGAGCGGTCCAGCTCGG
This sequence comes from Kineosporia babensis, assembly GCF_021129305.1. Classification (GTDB taxonomy): domain Bacteria; phylum Actinomycetota; class Actinomycetes; order Actinomycetales; family Kineosporiaceae; genus Kineosporia; species Kineosporia babensis. Next base: position 252,733 of record NZ_JAJOMB010000003.1, read on the forward strand.
CCTGCATCGGTACCGAGGACAGCAGCAAGCCCAGCAGATCCACCAGGTCTTCCAGCAGCCGTCGGCGCTGGAGGCCCAGCGGAACGGCCGGTAGCCCGAGCGCCAACCGGCCGACCGATCTTCCTTCGGCCTGCAGCGGTTTCGACTGCGTGCGGCCAGAACTGCGCGGCATCGGGTCCGGCCATACGTACTCTCGGCCGTCGGCCAGGACGAGACCGGCCCACCGCAGACTCAGGCCCTGCCCGATCCGGCGGCACAGTTCTGGCAGATGGACGCCTCCGGAACCGGGGTCGAAGGTGGCGATGTCCTCCAGCAGCGAGTCCTCGCTCCGGCTCGATCCGGCGGCCATCGATGCCTGCCCGTCCTTTCCCTACCCGAATCTGGAACCGGCCCTTACTTGATTAGCCCCGGCCAGAAGGCGTGACTACCCTAACCGGCGGATGAGCATCAACAGCGGCTACGGCCTGGGACTCGACCTGGGGTCGGTGACCCTGACCGCCGCAGTGTCGGACGGTGTCCTCACCAGCACGCTCAGGCTCAGCCCGGATTCGCCCTGGCTGCCCGCAGCCGTCCAGTCACGGCCGGACGGCTCGCTCGCCCTGGCCACAACCGTTACCAACTCCGTCGTTCCTGGCCACGTCTTTCACCGGCATCTGGGCGACTCCACCCCGTTCCGGCTGGGGAACGGGTCGTTCACCGCGGCCGAGTTGCTTGCCGTCCTGCTCGTCGAGGTTCTGCAGCGCGTGCATGATGAGCAGAAAGGCCCGCCGACGCGCGTGGTGCTGACCTGCCCGGCCGGTTGGGGTGCGCATCGCCGTGAGCAGTTCCTGGATGTTGCCCGTCAGGCTGGACTACCTCGTTCGCAGGTGAGTGTGATCTCTCAGGCCGAGGCGGTGGTCGCCGACCATCAGCGCCGTCGGTCCTGGACCGGGGCACAGCCGATCGCGGTGTACGACGCGGGCGGGAGCACGGTCGAAGCGAGTGTCCTGATCCCGCATCGCCAGGGGCGCAGCCAGGTGATCGGGGTGCCCGAAGCACTCGACTTCCAGGGCGGCCTGGACCTGGACGAGGCGCTGCTGGCCAAGCTGGACGAAACCTTCGGCGGGGCGTTGTCGCTGTCCGACGATGATTCGCTGCGCCAGCAGTGCGCTCGGGCCAAGGAACAGCTCTCCAGCGTCACCGAGGTCGAGTTCAGTTACGAGGGCAGCCGTACCCAGCTGAACCGCAAGGATCTCGACGGCGTGCTCGCCCCCTTCGTCTCCGCGGGACTGCACGCTCTGCAACGCACTCTGGACTCGGCCGGCGTACGCGCGAACGACCTGGCCGCGGTGCTGCTGACCGGAGGCAGTTCACCCATTCCCCAACTGGCCGAAGCCCTGACCGAGAATCTGGGCTCCTCGGTGACGCTCGTCCCCGAACCTCAGCACGCTGCCGCTCTGGGCGCCGCTTGGCTGGCCGCCCGCCCGGAACCCCACCAGGAGCCGCGCCTGCTGCCGGGCGATGCGGCAGGATAGGGCAGAAAAGAACGGACGAAAGGTGGTGGAGTGACGTGATCCGGCAGTTGACGACGCCTGTCCGGTTCTCGTGCGTCCGCCGGGACGAGCCGTGGCGCGAGAACGCTGCGGAGAGCGGGTTTCGGGCCAAACACAAATGACAGCGCAGCACATCATGATCGCCGTGGCGGTCGCCATGGTCCTGCTCGGCACCTACCTGATCGGAGCCGGTACCCGAGCCGTTTCCGGCGCTGACGCTGCACCGGAGCCTTCCCCGCCCGATCGGCCGGCCCCTTCGCCCGCCGGCCACCGCAAGCCAGAACGGGCCGCCCAGCCCCCGCAGCGGCAGGACACCGTGGCCGGCCCGCTGAAGGTCCTCCAGGCCCGGGCGTTCACCCCGGCCACCACGTCGGATCACGAGAGCACCGCAGAAGAACGCCAGGCCGGACGGGAACACATCGGTACCGAACTGGAGACCGACCTGACCGAGGCGCTGCGTCTGCTCGAGGCCCGCCCCCCGGAGTTGCGCGGCATGCAGATGAACGCCCCCACTGCCACCGTCGCCCAGGAACTGGCCGTGCTGCGAGCCCACCTGCGCGGTGCCCTGACCGACCTGGACGCCCGGCTCCGCACCGATCCGGTCGCGGCGGGCGACCTTGCCGTCGCCGCCTGTGTGGCCTCGATCCTGAAGCGGATGCCCGCTCACTGCGGCGTCACCTTCCATCGCGCCCACCGCCGGTCGGTGCCGCTGGACGCCTACTTCCCCGGAAGCCTGCTGCACGAGCCCGGGTTCGCCCGCGCCGACCGTAAATCGTTCCCGGCCGGTGGAATCGGCGACAGCTCGCTGATCGACCAGGTGATCTGGTCGGAGTCCGGCCGGCTCACCCCGCTGCTGATCGGCTACTCCGACACCGTGCTGTTCCCCGCCGCATCCCGTTTCCGGGTCCTGGGCCTGGACCGTCGCGGCGAGGACGTCACGGTCTTCCTGGCCGAAGAGCTCCCGGACCAGCCGCTGGGCAGCAAGCGCCTGACCCAGATCCTCGACCACCTGCGGGGCAAGGCGGCCGATGCCGGGGTAGGCCCGATCGACGGCCCTCGCCCCTCCCCCGTGGCCCACATCGGCCTGGACCAGAACGGGCAGCCGTTCGCGCCACGCACCGCCTCCTGAGCACGGATCACAGAACTCCGGCCCGCATGGCGTAGGCCACCGCATGCGAGCGATTACGCAGCTGAAGGCGCTCGGTCATGGCGTACAGGATGCTCTTGACCGTCCGCTCGGAATACTGCATGCGCTCGGCGATCTCGGAGTTCTCCAGGCCTTCGGCGATGCACCGCAGGACTTCCACCTCCCGCTGGTCCAGGCCTGAGGCGCTCAGGCCGCGCGGGGTCAGGACCTTGCGCTGCACCTGGGCGACATCGGCCATGAGCCGGACCTGGACTTCCGGGGGCAGGTGCGTGGCGCCCTGGTGCACGCTGGCGACCACCCTGCTCACGTGCTCACCGGTGGCCTGGGAACGGTAGAGGAAGCCGGTGACGCCCAGCTCGGCCGCGGCGAGCAGATCGGGCTCGCCGAGCCGGTCCAGGATCACCACGACCCGGGTCCGCTCGGGCTCCAGCACGACCGAGCGCAGCAGGCGCATCACCGAGGCGGAGAACTCGCTCACGGCCATCAGCACCACGTCGGCCTCGTCCGCCGCGACCTCGGTCAGGAACGGATTGCCGTGCACCAGGCGCCCTATCCCGATCTGGCTCAGCGGGTCGCAGGCCTTGATCAGGACCTTGACCGGTGTGTCCCGGTCGGCGGGGGCACCCCGTGAGGGCACACAGGCCGGGCAGGCGAAGCCCGGTCTCACCACGGGATAAGGCGGCCGACCGGCCTGCACTGTGCGGCCGCCGCGCCTGGCCAATGTCATCTCCACACACTTCAGTCACGTCCCGGGCCGCCAAAAGGTTCAGACCGTAAGGACGCAGAACCATGTCCAAAAGGACGGACGGTGGTCCCTCACGATGAGGGCACTCGTCCGACCGGACCCGGCGCCGTGACGTCCCGGGTCGAACCTGAGAGGTAGCCATCCGTACCGATTCGCCCGTCCGGCTGCCCAACGTCCGAGCCCGGCTGCGTCGCACCCGCAGCCTGCCCGGCACTCCTGACAGCATCGCCACGATCTGGATCATGACCGACGGCAGGCACTTTCGGATCCAGGACGACGACGGTCGTAGTGCCCAGGACGTTCTGGCCGACGTGACCGGCGCCCGAGGACTCGGCGCTGCGGCCCACACCGTGGCCGCGTCGGGGTCGGCCGGCCGGCCCACCGAGATCCTGAGCGATCCGGCCACCGGTCTGGCCGTGGTGCACGAACCCGGGCGGGCGCACTGGTGGGCCCCGGCCACCCGATTCCTGCCGGTGGTGCGACAGCTCTTCGTCCCGAGCACCTTCAGCGCCTGGCAACCGGTCGGGACGGGCGCTCGCCTGGGCCGGCTGACCACGGAATTCGCTTCCGAAGTCAGCGGCGAAGCTGACGGACGCGCCTACTCGACCCGGTTCCGCTGGAGCGCCGCCGGGCCCTACCTGCTCTCCCGGCAGGCCCAGGACTGCGCCAGCCCGGGGATCTCGGTCACAGTCGAGGTGACAGACATCGCGGAGGGTGTGGTGACCGCGGCCGACCTGACCTCGAGGCGAGCCGTTTCGTGGCGCTGACCTGTACAAGGACGCTGGGGTGAGACCGCTCCCGGCCCGCCTTCACCAGGAGTTCATCTTCGGGCACAACGGGTTCGGCACGTATTCTCTAGTATCGACCAGTTCAGATCCGTCGCATGTCTCCGAGGTGTCCTCGCTGTGCCTTTCCCCTCCTCCTCGCGGAAAAGTGCTCCTGGCAGGAGATCCGGGATCAGAAAGATCACTGCGGGTTCCGTGCTGATCGCCGCGGGTATCGGAGTGGGCGCCTGGTCCCTCAGCTGGGACGACGTCGCCTCCACGGAGGACGACAAGGCCTCACTGACGGCGCACACCTCACCTTCCGAGACACCCGTCAACGAACCTTCCTCGGAGCCAACGACTGCTGCTCCCACCACGTCCGAGGAGACCACCCCGCAGAAGCCCTTGTCGCCGAGGGTGAAAGCCCCGGCCGCCGCCGACTCCGAAGACACCGAGCCGATGCTTGAGAAGTCCAGGGCCGAATCGCCGTCGGCAACCCCATCCGTCACGCCGACCTCGTCGGCTGCCTTCGTTCTCCGGAACGCCTACAGCGGGCTCTGTGTCGATCTGGATCATCGGGGGGCGGTCGAACCGGACACTGCGCTCTGGCAGTTCACCTGCAACGAGACGCGGGACGAGGACAACCAGGAGTTCCAGCGAGTGCAGGCCGGCGAGGAATTCCTGCTGCGCAACGTCAAGAGCGGGCTGTGCTTCGACGCGGACGGTTCCGGCAGCGAGATCCCGGCATCGCGCGAGCTGGCGGTCTGGTCCTGCATGCTGGGCGAGGGAGACAACCAGATGTACCGCTCCACCGCCAGCACTTACGGTTTCAAGCTGGTCCACGTGAAGACCGGCCTCTGCCTGGACGTATCGCGTGAGAGCGGCAACCGCAAGGACCTCAACCTGCCGCTCGTCCTGGCCGAGTGCTCGTCGGCCGGTTCTCAGGACTGGGTCTTCGACCCTTCCTGAGGTCGCTTCGTCCACTTTCTCTTTCGGAAGGAGAACCGTCTGTGTCCACCGCCGAGGGCCGGCGACGCCGCGACAGTCTGCTGATCCGGGGCGGCTATGCCCTGGTGGCCGGCGGGATCGCGCTGGGCCTGCTGACCGTCCTCTGGCTCGGCGACAGACCGAACGACACCCGGGCGTCACTGCTGTCCAACCCGTCCTCGAGCACCCTGGATGTCGAGCCCAGAGTCCTGATGCAGGCGGCCGAGCCCACCGGCCAGGCTGTCTCGTCGGACCCCGTCGAACAGATCGATCCGGCTCCGGAAACGACGCTCCCGACGGCGACCACCGAGCCGGAAACCCCCAAGGAGGAAGACGAACAGCCGCCTGCGAAGAAGGAACCCAAGGCCGCCAGGACGTCGACGTCGGAAACCTTCGTGGTCCGGAATCTGCACACCGGCGTCTGCCTCGACCTGCCCTACTACGGAGTCGTGGATCCGGCGACCAGACTGGGCCAGCACCCCTGCACTCCCGGGAGCAAGGACAATCAGGACTATCAGCGGGTTCAGGTGGGCGGAAAGTTCGTGCTCCGCAACGTCAGGACCGGAATGTGCGTGGACGCCGCCGGCACCGGGGCGGTCGACCCCGGCCAGGACGCGATCATCTACTCGTGCGTGCTGAGCGATGCCGACAACCAGTTCCTGAAGGCCCGGACCAAGGATGACGGCGTCCAGCTCTTCAACCCGAAAATGAAGATGTGCCTGGACGTTCTCGTCCCGGATGAAGGGCGCCGGGCCGTCGTCTGGTCGAAATGCTCCACCGCACCTACCCAGATCTGGCAGTTCCGCTCACAGGCGGATTGAACCGTGGGCCGGCGCGGGCCGTATCCCTAGAGGCAAGAGACAACCTCTTCCCCTCAGGAGCAGCCGGTGCCCGACCTCAAGCCTGCACGGCGGCCGGTGCAGGTCCTGGAATCCGGCTTGCTGCTGACTCTTACCGGAGCAGCCGTGCTCACGTTCACCTTCGCCTGGCAGAACCCGGAGGATCCTCCATCGGCTTCCCTGCACACGAACGTCGAGCAACCGGCGCCCGGGCCGGTGCGGCCATCCGTGTCCGAGCCGCACCTGATCCGCAACCTGGCCACGCAAATGTGCATCGACCTGCCCTTTTACGAAGCGGCGGAGGCCGGGACGCCGGTCACCCAGCACCCCTGCATTCCCGGTGATGACGACAACCAGGACTACGAAGCAGTCAGTTTCGACGCCGGTGACGTCCTGAGGAACGCAAAGAGCGTTCTGTGCCTGGACGTTCCCGGATCGGGATCGGTTCCCGAGGGCACCCGGGTAGTCGCCTACGGATGTCGGCCCGGGGTAGGAGACAACCAGCTGTACGACCGCACATTGCCCCTGGGCGCGGGTTTTCGGCTGAGAAACATCGCCTCCGGCCTCTGCCTCGATGTCTCCTCCGAAGGCGAGGGTACGCACGCCCCGGACCAGGAACTCGTCCTCGCCGAGTGCACAGCCGCCGGAACTCAGGCCTGGACGTTCGAGAAACCTGAGAAATAGTGACTTTCCGCTCCGCCGGACTCGCCGGTCTGCCAGGCTCGACGACGTGGCGCGGCGAGCGTCATGTTCAGCAAGTGATCTCGAAAGGAAACGCTTGATGACCCTCAGCAGGAGCCAGCGGGTAATGGCCGGGGCGGCTGCCGTCGCCTCAGTGGCGGCAGTGGGAGCGGCCGCGGTCGCCTTCTCCGGTTCGGCCAGTGCCGCCCCGGGCCAGGCCGAGCAGGCCAAGGTGTCTTTCACGGAGGGCAAGCTCACGTACCAGGCCGCCCCCGGCCAGAAGAACAACCTGACCGTCACCCGGGAGGGCAAGCCCGTACCGGAGGACGAGTCCCCGTACGGCACGTCCACCTACACCTGGCTGATCGACGACTCGGTGCCGATCGCCATCGGCTCGGACCACTGCACCTACCCCAAGTCCGGCGACCGCACGGCCGTCAGCTGCACGGTGGAGGTGGAGCACGGCCAGGACCCGGGCTTCATCTCCTCGTTCAAGCTGGGCGACCGGGACGACTCGCTCAAGTTCGTCAACGTCGACGGGGACGGGTACGAGGCCGACCGCTTCCACCTGGGCGCCGGTAACGACGTGTACACCTCCAAGGGCAGCGCCGACGGCAGCCTGGTCGAGGGCGGCAAGGGCAACGACACGATCACCACCGGCAAGGCGGCCGGCGACTTCAGCGCGGTCCGGGGCGGCGCCGGGAACGACACCATCCGGCTCGGACGCGGGTTCGTCAGCGCCCACGGGGACGCCGGCAACGACAAGATCTTCGGCAGCTCCACGGACGACCGGCTCTACGGCGGCGCGGGCAACGACGTGATCCGCGGTGACGGCGGCCCCGACCGGATCGAGGGCGGGTCCGGGAACGACACCCTGTACGGCGGCGCCGGGAACGACACCCTCCTGGGCCAGGCCGGTAACGACAAGCTCTACGGCGGTCCGGGCAAGGACGTTCTGAAGGGCGGCAAGGGCAAGAACGTCCTGAAGCAGGGCTGACCTTAGGCCCCTTCCGGCCGATTCGGCCGGAAGGGGCTTTTCGCTTTCCTCGGCTGACCAGCGGCCGGTCGAGGGAGGCGTTCAGGTCATCAGCGGATCTTGGCCGTCCGTCAGCGTTTCCGCTCCTTCCTCGGAGTACGGCGGTGGAACGATCGCGGCAACAGCGACCCGGCCGGGTCGCCTACCGAGGGGGACCCATGAGACGTCTTTTGGCGGGACTGCTGGGGGCAGTCCTGTTCACCGCGCCAGCCTTCGCGGTCAGTGAGGTGGCCCGGGCCGAAGCCGGCCCGCCGTGCTCTTCGGCCGCGAACGAGAACCTCTACGTGAAGTTCTCGTCGCCGAAAGCGTACAAGCAGACCGATTACGCCGAAGCCGGGCTGACCGTGCACGGCAAGCTCACCGGCAAGTGGAGCCAGAAGGTCACCGCCGTCGAACTGTTCGCCGATGGGACGTCGGTCGGGAAGGCCACGCTGAAGGACCGCAAGGAGGGCGGGGACCGGATCCGGTTGTGGTCCAACGAGGATGTCGACCTGAGCGTCGGGCACCACATGCTTCAGGCCTGCGCGAGAACCTCCTCGGGCGCCGTGGTCGGCAAGCTGATCCACACCTACGTCACCGCTCCCCTGGCCGAGAAGGTGCTGGCGGCATCGCAGCCCGGAGACTCCTGGATGGGCAACGACGGCGAGATCGGTCATGCCGATCTGGCCAAGGGCCACCATGCCTGCGTCGAGACCACTCCCGCGGGCACGTGTACCGAGGGCACCTGGCCCGATCTCCTGGGAGTTCCCAAGATCTGGAGCCACTCGCTGGTCAAGAACAACCAGAACGTGGTGACGTTCACCAAGACTTTCACCGTGACCGCCGAGCAGGCGAAGCAACCGGCGATGCTGGACGGCTGGGCCGACGACGTCTTCTCGGCCCAGCTCAACGGGACCGAGGTGCTGAGCGGTGACAACTGGACCACGTCGTTCTCGGCACCGGTGACCCTGAAGACCGGCAAGAACACCGTCGTCTTCAAGGTCACCAACACCGGGAGCTTCGACCCGCAGGGCAACCCGGCCGGCGGATCCTGGAAGATCTCTCAGTAGAAGCCCGGCGCCCTGCCCATGGTCCGGAACATGGGCAGGGCCGGTTCCGGACCGGCTCAGCCTCGTGCGGACGTCTACCGCGGTTGCGTCGATTTCGGCGAGGCCGCCCAATTGCCGAGCAGCTGCAGCTTCTCGGCCGAAGGCGAGCCCACGTCCGCCGAGTAGACGATGAGGTTCTGCCCCTCATCGCCCGGCAGCGGCAGCGTCTCGAAGTTGACCTTGAGTTCCCCGACCGTCTCGTTGAAGAAGCGTTTCACCCCGTGCGTGTGCTCGAAGATCCGGTAGTCGGCCCAGTGCCGGGCGAAGTCCGGCGCCGTGCTCGACAGCTCCTGCACCAGCCGCTGCAGCGCTTCGGACCGCGGACCGTCGGGCACCGCCCGCAGGATCCCGACCATGTCGGCCGCATGCTTCTCCCAGTCCAGATAGACCTCACGGGCTCGCGGGTTCAGGAACATCCACCGCGCGAGATTGCGGTGTCCCACCGGCATGGCCGAGAAGTCGTCGAAGAGCACACGGGCCACCGCATTCATCCCCAGCACCTCGAGCAACGGCCCGTGCACCATCGCCGGGACCGACATGGCGTCCACCATCGCCAGAACCGCCGGACGCGCCTTCGGACGGGCCGCCGAACCGGAGGCGCCGCGCTGCGAGGCCCGCACCAGCGTCCGCAGATGCCGGCGTTCGATGTCGTCGAGTTGCAGAGCCTGCTCGATCGCGTGCAGCACCGGTTCCGAAATGTTGCTCGCCCGACCCTGCTCGAGCTTGATGTAGTACTCCACGCTGACGCCGGCCAGGATCGCCACCTCTTCGCGGCGCAGGCCCGGCACCCGACGGGTCGCCGTCGCGGCCGGCAGTCCGGCCATGTCAGGGGTGATGGCCGCCCGCCGGGAGGTCAGGAACTCACGCAGGGTGCCGTCGCTCATGCTCGGAAGTATGGCTCCCGACCACGGTCTGCGAACAGGCCGAAGGTGATACTGGCAGGGGCACCCAGCTGGCGGCATAGTCGTCGATGACCCGCTGCGACATCTGCAGCGAGGAGGAGAGCGGGAAGTCGGTGCGCTGACAAAGTACCCCTCAGCCTGGTCCCAGCAGTACTACCAAGAGGCGCTCGGTGCCACGAAGTGCTAAGCCGGTGGGGCTACACGTTCCAGGATCCGAGGGAGTCGAATCATGCGCAGCAGCCAGAACCGTTCCGCCCTGGCCGCAACCTTCATGGCGGTGGCTGTCCTGGCATCGGCCTGCGGTGGCGAGTCGCCGACGGTGTCGAACGGAACGGCCGCGCCGGTACCGGGCAGCTCAGAGACACCAAGTAGCCCACCAGCGACGGCGGGTGAGACGAGTGCGCCGGCGAGCACCACGTCCTCTGGTAGTACCAGTGAACCCACCACCGAAGCCGGCGGAGGATGTGCAGCCACGAACGAGAAGGTTCCGAGCGGTGCGGCGACCAAGAAGACGTTCGACCTGGACGGCGATGGGAAGCCGGACACTATCTGGGTCGGGGACGGTCGCAAGGGCGTCGAAACCGCCAGCGGTGCAGTCGTTTCGCTGAAGGTCAGCAATGCTGGCGGGCCGGAGATCACGGTTTTCGCCCAGACTCTGAGCAGCGGCGCCAAGGTCTTGATGGAGAACGGCCGTCAGGCTTACGTTTCGGCGTTCTCCGACTGCACCCTGGTCGAGACGAAGAACGTGCAGGGCGAGCAGTACACGTTCGATCTGGGATTCAACGCTCCGGACACCGGGTACGGGTGCGCCAACGGTGAGGACGTGGTGGATCTGGTGGGTCTGGCCCTGACCAAGAGCAAGGACGGGGGCACGAAGCCCTGGCTGCTGGAGCAGACGGTGATCGACGTCAGCAAGGACGGGCGGACCGCGGAGAACGGTGAGAAGGAGATCGTCGGCCAGTTCTCCACCAAAGCGTATGCCCGGGCTGGGCTGGACCAGGCCTCCAGCCTGAACACCTGCTCTCCCGAGACCGTTTCGCAGGCCTGATCGCGCCGGGTGTGAACCTTCGCCGAGGGCCTGCACGTAGATATCAAGTGACCAACCGGATCCTGGATCTCCCCCTGCGCAGCCGCCGACTGCGACGTTCCGCTGCTCCCCAGCTGTCCTTCCCCGAGGCCCAACTGGCGGGTGAGCGTTCAGTTCAGCGAGATCAGGAAGACCCGCGGGTGGATCCTTCAGGCCGCACCCGGCTGTTGCTGCACGCGGGCCGGACCGGCAAGGCGGTGTTGATGCTGCATGGATATGCCGGTTCTCCGCATTCCTTCGAGCATCTGATCACGTACTTCCATGAGCGCGGGTACAACGTCTACGCGCCGCGGGAACCGAACCACGGCCTGCGCGAGGGAGCACGCCCGCTCTCGGCTGCCGGTCTGGTCCGCTACGCAGACGAAGCGCTGAGTGTGGCGGCCGGGCTGGGCGACGAGGTCGGGATCATCGGATTCTCCGGAGGTGGCGCACTGGCGACCTGGCTGAGCGCGTACCGGCCGGAGTCCGTCAGCCGTCTGCTGTTGCTGGCCCCCTTCTTCGCACCGCATCCCGCGCAGGTGCCGCCGTGGTCGGTGCGGGCCCTGACCGTGCTGTTCGGCCTGCGGATGCTGCCCGACCGGCCCGTCCCGAACACCGGCTACACCCTGCACGGCGTGGCCCAGTACCTGCGGGTGATGGCCAACCAGCCCACGGGCCTGCTCAACCCCGGACTGCTGAGCGTGGGCGTTGCCTACTCGGCCCTGGACGAGTTCATCGACCGGGCCTGCGCCCTCGAGATCTCCAGCCGGCTCGCCGAGGCCAGCGGGGTCAAGGCTCAGGTGCACGAGTTCCCGCCGGAAGCCGGTCTCGTCCACGACGTCGTAGCGCCGGATGTCCTGCTGGAGAACGCTGGGCGGATCGCTGACCTCTACCTCAGCCTGTACGAGAACGGATGAGCGACCCGAGCGCCATCTCGGTGAGGATGCGGCGGACATCGGCGGCGGGCAACTGCCCTGGGATCCGCGGCGTGGAGTTGATCAGGCCGATCACCGCGTGCGCCCGGGTGCGGTCGTCGTCCTCGCGGCCCGACGGCACGGCCCGGCCGATCACGTCCACCCAGACCTCCACGTAGGCCCGCTGAGACTTGCGCACCTCACGCAGATCGCCCGGTTCCAGCTGAAACCGGTCACGGTCGAAGATCAGGATCAGCTCCGGCTCGGTCAGGGCGAACTCGAGCTGCCAGGAAACCAGGGCCCTCAGCGCATCCTGGGCCGACTCGTTCTCCTGCTGGATCCGGCGGCCACCCTCGAGCAGGCGGTGGCTGATCCCCACCAGGAGCTCGGCCAGAACTGCGTTCTTGCTGGCGAAGTGCCGGTAGACCGCCGGGCCACTGACCCCGGCCGCCCCGCCGATGTCGTTCAGCCGAACCCCCGCATAACCGTGCTGGGCGATGAGCAGCTTGGCGGCGCCCAGAAGGGCTTCCCGTCGGTCAGCCTTCAGCTGCTGGCGGGCGGTCGCCGGAGAATCGCTCACCGCCGCAGTCTAGACGTTTCAGTGAACGACGATTAACTTAGTTTGGGTTAGTGATGACTAACTCAAAGAGTGAGGTCGATGACGACCACGCAGATTCAGGTTCAGCCGGCTGGGCACCGCGAGCTGGTGGCGCAGTTGCGCGAACGGCTACGGCTGCGAGCGCTGGGAGGCACCCCGGCCGCGCGGCAGCGGCACCTGGACCGGGGCAAGCTGCTCCCCCGCGACCGGGTGGAGCGCTTGCTCGATCCCGGCAGCCCTTTCCTGGAGCTCTCCCCGCTGGCGGCTGAAGGCATGTACGACGACGCGGTGCCCGGGGCCGGACTGGTGACCGGGATCGGCCGGATCAGTGGCCGCGAGTGCGTCGTCGTGGCCAACGACGCCACGGTCAAGGGCGGCACCTACTACCCGATCACGGTCAAGAAGCATCTGCGGGCGCAGGAGGTGGCGCTGCAGAACCGGCTGCCGTGCGTCTACCTGGTGGATTCGGGCGGTGCTTTTCTGCCGATGCAGGACGAGGTCTTCCCCGACCGCGAGCACTTCGGCCGGATCTTCTTCAACCAGGCCACGATGAGTGCTCGCGGCATTCCGCAGATCGCCGCGGTCCTGGGCTCGTGCACCGCCGGCGGCGCCTACGTACCGGCGATGAGCGACGAGACGGTGATCGTCCGGGGCCAGGGCACGATCTTCCTGGGCGGTCCACCCCTGGTGAAGGCTGCCACCGGCGAGGTGGTCAGCGCCGAGGACCTGGGCGGCGGGCTCGTCCATGCCCGCAAGTCCGGGGTGGTGGATCATCTGGCCGAGGACGACGAGCACGCCTTGGACATCGTGCGGGGAATCGTCGCCGGTCTCGGACCCAAAAGCCCTCAGCCGTGGGATGTCCGAGAACCGATGCAACCGGCTCGTGCTGTGCATGACCTGTACGACGTGGTCCCGGTGGACACCCGCACCCCCTACGACGTCCACGACGTGATCGCCTGTCTGGTCGACGCGGGCTCGGCGCAGGAGTTCAAGGCCGAGTACGGCACCACCCTGGTCACCACGTTCGCCCGGATCCACGGCCATCCGGTCGGGATCGTGGCCAACAACGGCGTGCTCTTCGGTGAATCAGCGCTCAAGGGAGCGCATTTCATCGAGCTGTGCGACCAGCGCCGGATCCCCCTGCTGTTCCTGCAGAACATCACCGGTTTCATGGTCGGGCAGGCGTACGAGGCCGGCGGGATCGCCAAGCACGGCGCCAAGATGGTCACCGCGGTCGCCTGCGCCCGGGTGCCGAAACTGACCGTGGTGATCGGCGGCTCGTACGGCGCCGGGAACTACTCGATGTGCGGACGAGCCTACTCACCCCGGTTCCTGTGGATGTGGCCGAACGCGCGGATCTCGGTGATGGGCGGTGAACAGGCTGCCTCCGTGCTCGCCACGGTCCGCGCAGGCCAGCTGGACGCAGCCGGAACCCCGTGGTCGCAGCAGGAGGCCGAAACCTTCAAAGCGCCGATCCGCCGGCAGTACGAGGAACGCGGCAACGCCTACTACTCCACCGCCCGGCTCTGGGACGACGGGATCATCGATCCGGCCGAGACCCGCACGGTGCTCGGGCTGGCGCTGGCGGTCTGCGCTCAGGCTCCGCTCGAGGACGTCTCCTACGGCGTCTTCCGGATGTGAGGTGCTGATGTTCGATACCGTCCTGGTGGCCAACCGCGGCGAGATCGCAGTACGCGTCATCCGCACCCTGCGGCGGCTGAATGTCCGTTCGGTAGCCGTTTACAGCGACGCCGACGCCCAGGCCCGCCACGTCCGCGAGGCCGACGAGGCATTCCGGCTCGGCCCTGCCCCGGCCCGCGACAGCTACCTTTCGATCGAGCGCCTGGTCGAGGCCTGCCTGACCACGGGCGCCCAGGCGGTTCATCCCGGCTACGGCTTCCTGTCCGAGAACCCTGCATTCGCAACGGCCCTCGAGGTGGCCGGGGTGGTGTTCATCGGCCCACCAGCCCAGGCGATCCAGACCATGGGCGACAAAATCACGGCCAAGAACACCGTCACGGCCCACGGTGTCCCGGTGGTGCCGGGGATCGCCGAGCCGGGCCTGAGCGATGAGGACCTGATCGCGGCGGCCACCGGCATCGGCTACCCCGTCCTGGTCAAGCCCTCGGCTGGAGGCGGTGGCAAGGGCATGCGGTTGGTGGATCGCCCGGAAGACCTGGCCGCCGCAGTGATCAGCGCCCGGCGTGAGGCCGCCACCTCCTTCGGTGACGACGCGCTCTTCCTCGAACGTTTCGTCAGCAGCCCGCGGCACATCGAGGTCCAGGTGCTCGCCGACCAGCACGGCAACGTGGTGCACCTGGGCGAGCGCGAGTGCAGCCTGCAGCGCCGCCACCAGAAGGTGGTGGAAGAAGCCCCCTCACCCCTGCTCGACCCCCAGACCCGTAACCGGATCGGCGCCGCCGCCTGCGACACCGCTCGCAGCGTGACCTACGCCGGGGCGGGCACGGTCGAGTTCATCGTCTCGGCCGACCGGCCCGAGGAGTTCTTCTTCATGGAGATGAACACCCGGCTGCAGGTCGAACACCCGGTCACCGAACTGGTCACCGGCCTGGACCTGGTCGAGTGGCAGCTGAGAGTGGCCTCCGGGGAGCCGCTCGGCTTCGCCCAGGAGGAGATCCGGCTGGACGGGCACGCGGTGGAAGCCCGGGTCTACGCGGAGGATCCCGGGCGCGAGTTCCTGCCCACCGGCGGTCAGGTCCTGGCCCTCGCCGAGCCGCGCGGGGAAAGGATCGACAGCGGCCTGCGCAACGGCGCGGTGATCGGCTCGGACTACGACCCGATGCTGGCCAAAGTGATTGCCCACGGTCCGGATCGAGCCAGCGCCCTGTCCCGCCTGGACCGGGCTCTCGGCGAGACCTCCGTCCTGGGCGTCGTCACCAATCTGGCTTTCCTACGTCACCTGCTGGCCGTTCCGGAAGTCCGCAAAGGACGTCTCGACACCGGTTTGCTGGACCAGGTGGCCTCCGGCTACCAGCAGCCCGCAGTGCCCGACCTTGCCTACCTGGCCGTCGCCGCGGCGCAATGGCGGGCCCGCTGGGAAGCCGCTACCGACCTGTGGAGCCGTCCGGACGGCTGGCGGCTGGGTGATCACGCCGCCTCGTGCTTTCGCTACGCGGAGGCGGTCAAGGTGTCGCTCAGCGGAAACCTTTCCGATGCGTCGGCCGAGATCAGGGCTTCGCGCTATCACCTGGTGGTCGATGAAGACGCATTAATTGTGGACGGGCGCCGGCTGGCTTTCGTGGTGGCTGGGGACGACCCGTTCTGGGTCCACATCGACGGCGCCGACCATCTGGTGCGGCCCGCCCGGGCCGAGCGAACCACCGCTGAGGACGCGGCCTCGGCAGTGGTGAGGAGCCCGATGCCGGGGACCGTGGTGGCGGTCCTGGCCGAGGAAGGGCAGCCGGTCCGCCAAGGCACACCGTTGCTGGCCGTGGAGGCGATGAAGATGGAGCACGTCCTGGCCGCGCCGGTCGACGGCGTGGTGGAGCTGCAGGTGAAGCCCGGCGATCAGGTGGAACTGGACCAGCTTCTGGCCCGCCTGCAGGAAGGAGACCGGTGATGAGCCTGGCCGCGGAACTGCCCGACGAGTACACCCAGCTGATCAGGACGGTCCGGCAGTTCGCGCGAGAGGTGGTCGCCCCGGTGGCCGCCGAGCACGATGCCGCTCACACCTTCCCGTACGAGGTGGTGGCCGGGATGGCCGCGATGGGCCTGTTCGGCCTGCCGTTCCCCGAGGAGTACGGCGGCATGGGCGGCGACTACTTCGCCCTCTGCCTGGCGCTGGAGGAACTCGGAAAGGTCGACCAGAGCGTCGCGATCACCCTGGAGGCCGGGGTTTCGCTGGGCGCCATGCCGGTGTTCCGGTTCGGCACCGAGGCCCAGAAGCAGGAGTGGCTGCCCCGCCTGACCAGCGGACGCAGCCTGGGCGCCTTCGGCCTGACCGAGCCGGGTGCGGGCAGCGACGCCGGCGGCACCCGGACCCGGGCGGTGCGCGAGGGGGACGAGTGGGTGATCAACGGCAGCAAGCAGTTCATCACCAACTCCGGCACCGACATCACCGCGCTGATCACCGCCACCGCGGTCACCGGCCGGATCGACGGCCGCCCCCAGATCTCCTCGTTCCTCGTCCCGTCCGGCACGCCTGGCCTGAGCGTCGAACCGGCCTACCGCAAGGTCGGCTGGAACGCCTCCGACACTCACCCGCTGACCTTTCAGGACGTTCGGGTGCCGGCCGGGAACCTGCTCGGTGAACTGGGCCGGGGCTACGCTGCCTTCCTGCAGATTCTGGACGAGGGCCGGATCGCGATCTCGGCGCTGGCGGTCGGTGCGGCCCAGGGCTGTGTGGACGAAAGCGTGCGCTACGCCAGGGAACGCGAGGCATTCGGCCGCCCGATCGGTGCCCACCAGGCCGTGGCGTTCCGCATCGCCCGGATGGAAGCGCGGGCCCACGCGGCCCGTCAGTCCTATTACCACGCAGCCGCGCTGATGCTGGCCGGCAAGCCGTTCAAGAAGCAGGCCGCAGTGGCCAAACTCGTCTCCAGCGAGGCCGCGATGGACAATGCCCGCGACGCCACCCAGGTCTTCGGCGGCTACGGATTCATGGACGAGTACCCGGTGGCCCGGCACTACCGCGACTCCAAGATCCTCGAGATCGGCGAGGGCACCACCGAAGTGCAGCTGCTGCTGATCGCCCGGGAACTAGGCCTGTGACCCCGGCCTGGGGCCCGGCCTGGTTGTTCTGCCCGGCCGACCGGCCCGAACGCTACGCCAAGGCCCTCGAACGCGCCGACGTCGTCATTCTCGACCTGGAAGACGCCGTGGCCCCGCACCGCAAAGCCTCAGCCCGAGAGTCCCTGGCGAATGCCGACGTGGACTGGTCCCGCGCGGTACTGCGGATCAACGGCACCACCACCGCCGAGCACCAGCAGGATCTGGCCCTCCTGCCGCGCCTGGGAGTCCAGTACCTGATGCTGCCCAAGGCCGAAACATCTTCTTCTTTAGAGGCTTTACGACGGTACCAGGTCATCGTTCTGGTGGAGAGCCCGCTCGGCGTGGAACGAGTCGCAGACCTGGTCCAGAGCGAAAACGTCATCGGGGCCATGTGGGGTGCTGACGACCTGGTCGCCGGGCTCGGTGGGACGTCCAGCCGGCACCCCGACAGCCGGTACCGCGACATAGCCCGCTACAGCCGGGCCCGGACGCTGATGGCCGCCAAGGCATACCACCGACTGGCCGTGGATGCCGTGCACATGAACATCGCCGATCTCGACGGTCTGCGCCAGGAATGCACGGACGCAGCGGCTTCTGGTTTCGACGGGACCGCGGCGATCCATCCCAGCCAGGTCGCCGTGATCCGCGAGGCCTACCAACCTTCCCCCGAGCAAGTGCGCTGGGCCCGCGAGCTACTGCAGGCTGCCGCGGACAACCAGGGGGTGTTCACCTTCGAGGGGCAGATGGTGGACGGCCCGATCTTCCGCCAGGCCGAGCGCATCATCGCCCGCGCCTGATCGGCTCAGGCGGGCTGCAGAGCCGGGCCGAGCAGCAGGCCGCCGTCGATCACGTACTCCGACCCGGTGATGAAAGATGCGTCCGCCGAGGCCAGGAAGAGCAGAAGACGGGTGACGTCGGCCGGCTCTCCCAGCCTCGGGATGGCGAACGGGTCGGGTGAGTAGAAGTCGGCGATCGGGGCCGCCGCTCCAGCCGCCGGTTCGGTGATGAACGGCGTCGCGATCACGCCGGGGTGGATGGTGTTGACGCGAATGCGGTCTCGCCCCAGTTCGAGAGCAGCGGTCTGGGTGAGACCCCGCACGGCCCATTTGCTGGCGACGTACGGCGCATAGAACGCAGTGCCGCCCAGCCCCATCGTCGAGGCGATATTGACGATGGACCCGCCACCCGCCCGACGAAGCGCCGGCGTCGCCGACTGGATTCCCAGGAAGGTCCCGGTGAGGTTGACCTCGAGGATATTGTCCCACCGGGCCTTTTCGGTGTCCTCGATCGGAGCCGGCGGATTCTGCACCCCGGCGTTGTTCACCAGGACGTTCAAGCCCCCGAAAGCGTCCTGCGCATCCGCGACGGCCGCCTGCCAGGCGGCCTGGTCGGTGACGTCGAGACGGACGAACCGGGCCCGCTCGCCCAGCTCCTGGGCCAGCGCGAGACCTCGTTCGACATCGATTCCGGCGATCACCACGTTCGCGCCCTCGGCGTGGAAGGCCCGGACGTGGCTGGCCCCCTGACCACCACTGCCTCCGGTCACGAGCACGGTCTGGTCGGTGAAGCGGCTCATCGGCTGTCCTTCGATCGTGTCCTGGCCTGGTCCAGGCCGGATCCAGAGGTGAGTCGATTGGCTCACCACTCATCACGAAGGTAGGCGCGACGGAGAGGCGAGTCAAGCCACTCACCTCAGTACGCTGGGGGCATGAGTCCCTCCCTGTCGCCCTACCATCAGCGCGTCGCCGAGGAGAAGCGCGCGCTGATCATGGACGCAGCCACCGCGCTCTTCCTGGAACTGGGCTACGACCGAACCTCGCTGGCCCGGATCGCCGAGCGCTCAGGCGTCTCCCGGGCCACTCTCTTCAAGCAGTTCCCCACCAAGGCAGCTCTTTTCGACGCCATGATCAGCGAATCCTGGTCCACCAGCGAGAACGACGAGCCACCGGCCGCCGGCGATCTGAGCGCCGGACTCACCGCGATCGGCCTGCGCTACGCCGAACTGCTCGGGCGCCCGGAGATGGCCAACCTGTTCCGGATCGTCATCGCCGAACTGCCGCGCTTCCCCGAGCTGGCCGGAGCGCAGTTCTCGCAGGGAAAGATGCCCTACTTCGCGTCCGTCCACCGCTACTTCCTCGCCGAGCACGCGGCCGGCACGGCCCACGTGGAGGACGCCGAACTCGCGGCCACCCAGTTCCTGGGCATGATCTCGAACTACCTCTTCTGGCCCCGGCTTCTGCTTCCCGAGTGGAACGTCAGCGCCGAACGAGCGACCGAAGTGGTAAACGAAGCAGTCCGCACCGCCGTCGCGCGGTACGCCGCTGACAACTAGCCGCTCAGAAAGTTTCTTCGTAAAGACCTCTCAACTCTGGAGATGCCAAACCGCTGTAACCACAACCCTTGACCACACCGTCTTCGATCGCCACCAGATAGCCGGCCCCGGACTCGAAACCGGTACCGCCGAGCATGACTTCGGAAGCGCCGTCGGTCTGCGCGACCTCTACCCGATCAACTTCAGACCCCGCGAAAGTGCGACTGACCGCGAGGGTGACCACCCCGTCCTCAATTTTCTGAACCGTTGCCTCCACCACCAATTCGGCCTCGAGCAAGCCTTCGGCGGTGGGCGGCGCGCACTTGGCCATCATCTCCGGACCGGCACCGACCCGAACAACAACGGGGTCGCTTCCTCTCAGGCCGACGAAGACACCGGCCGCGGCAGCAGCAAGAAGTATGGACGCGGCGGCCGGCTTCCAGACGCTTCGCCGGGTTGGCGCTGTGGTCGCCCGACCGAGAAGGGCCGAGATCTCCGCGCCGGGCAAGGGCGGCAGTGAGGCGGCCGGATCAGCGCGGCGCAACTGGTCTCGTAGGTCGTCGTCGTTCACGGCTGCCTCCTCTCGGTTCTGGCATCTCTGGATTCCATGACTGATTTGAGTTTTTCGCGGGCACGATGCAGCCGGACGGTCGCTGCATTCACCGAAATTGCCAGTACTTCGGCGATCTCGGCGGGCGCCAGCTCTTCCCAGGCCCACAGCCGCAGCAGTTCGGCATCCTGCTGCCGCAGTTGATTCAGGGCAGCGCTCACCATCGGGGACGCATCGGTCTCGTTCGCCATCACTGCTTGCGGACGCGGCGGGTCAAGTCGGGCGATCCGGCCCAGCAGTCGCTCGTGCCGGTACCGCGAGCGCTCGGCATTGGCCAGGCAGTTGCGGGCGACACCGTAAGCCCAGGGCAGCGGCTCGGCCGGGATTTCCTCGAGCCGGCGCCAGCACACCAGCAAGGTCTCGGCCAGCACGTCCTCAGCGGTCGCCGCATCGGTACGCCGCGCCAGGTAGCGGCGCAACGGCTCGATCAGCGGGGCCACCAGGCCCTCGAACCGCGCCTCACGTGTCAGTGCTTCCACAACTCCCCTGTGTCCGGCCGCACCCGGATCCTTTCACCCGTTGGCTACTGGCCGAACGCCTGGTCGTAGCTCTCCCGCAGCGACGTGTCCCGCGTCGATCCGCTCAGGCAGTCCGCGATCTCGCCGTCGCTCGCGGTGATCAGGTAGTTCTCGCCCTTGGCGAAGCTCACCGCCACGGACGTCCCCTCGTGGGACTGCATGCGCACGACCTTCCCCGGCTCCCCCTGGAAGGTGCGGGTGACCCGGATGGTGACCGTTCCGTCCGTTGTTGATGCGACCTTGCCCTCGAAGGCCAGGTCGGCGCTCTTGAGGTACTTCTGGTCGATCGGGCGCATGCACCGGGCGGATGCGCCGGAGAAGGTCAGGGTGGTGCCGGACTCCTCCGGTGTGGCTGCGGGGGCGGTCGAAGCACTGGGCTTGCTGGCCGGAGCGGTCGCGCTCGGAGTAGCGGTGCTGCTCGGGGTGGTGGGGCCGGCCTCGGTGGTCTGGTCATCGCCGCAGGCGGTCAGGGCCAGGCCGAGGAGCAGGGTACTGGCGAGCAGTGCGGACTTCATGGCGGCCTCTTCGGTTCGGGTGCTGCTGTCACCCTCATATGTCCGGACGAGGCGGTGACCTTTCAGCTGCGCCACAAAAGCTGGCAGTCGGCGGCGGTGAGCTTTCCACCAGCGCGCCGACTGCCACCGTTGCGGCGAGGAGCTACCGCCAGCCGAGCTCCGGGGCCAGTTGCTGGACGACCGTTTCCAGCAGGTGGGCGTTGTAGTCCACGCCGAGCTGGTTCGGGATCGTCAGCAGCAGGGTGTCGGCCGCGGCGATCGCCTCGTCGTCGGCCAGCTCCTTGATCAACTGCTCGGGTTCACCGGCGTAGGTCTTGCCGAACCGGGCTACGCCGCCGTCGATGTAGCCGACCTGGTCCTGGCCGCCGCGGGCGGAGCCGAAGTAGGCCCGATCCTGGTCGCTGACGATCGGGAAGATGCTGCGGCTGACCGAGACGCGGGGCTCGCGGGAGTGACCGGCGGCCTTCCAGGCGTCGCGGAAGCGCTGGATCTGCTCGGCCTGGAGCTGGTGGAACGGCACTCCGGTGTCCTCGGTCAGCAGGGTCGAGCTCATCAGGTTCATCCCCTGCTGGGCCGTCCATTCGGCGGTGGCCCGGCTTCCGGCGCCCCACCAGATCCGGTCCGACAGGCCCGGCGAGTGCGGCTCGATCCGCAGCAGACCGGGCGGATTCGGGAACATCGGGCGTGGGTTGGGGTTCGCGAAGCCGGTGCCCTCGATCACCTCGAGGAAGCGCCGGGTGTGCTCACGGGCCAGGTTCGCCCCGTCCGGATCACCCTGCGGCTCGTACCCGAAGTACCGGTAGCCGTCGATGACCTGCTCGGGCGATCCCCGGCTGACGCCCAGCTGCAGGCGGCCGCCCGAGATCAGGTCGGCCGCCCCCGCGTCCTCGGCCATGTACAGCGGGTTCTCGTAACGCATGTCGATGACGCCGGTGCCCAGCTCGATCCGGCTGGTCCGGGCCCCGGCCGCGGCCAGGAGCGGGAACGGCGAGCCGAGCTGCGAGGCGAAGTGGTGCACGCGGAAGTAGGCGCCGTCCGCCCCGACCTCCTCGGCCGCGACGGCGAGCTCGATCGACTGAAGAAGCGTGTCGGCGGCCGTACGGGTCTGCGAATGGGGAGAGTCCGACCAGTGGCCGAAGGAGAGGAAACCGATCTTCTTCATACCCGTCCCCAAGGATTCGGGGACCGTTTTTCATCCCGGCAGTCAGTCGGCGAAGGAGATCTGCCGCAGGACACGGCCCAGGTTCCGGGCCAGGTACTCGCCACTGACCTGGCACACTCGCCCAGGTAGGCCCCTCGAGGCCTGAACCCCGCGGGGCCGGTGCCTACTTCCCCAAGGCACCGGCCCCGCGGCTTTTGTAGCCCACGCTCTGGCGCTGGGCCGAGGTCAGGTGCTGTGCTGGTCACCGGGTGAAGGGGGACGAGGATGCCGAGGCTGGACGATCTGCCGCTCACGCAGACGCAGGTGCTGGTGGTCGGGGCGGGGCCTACCGGTCTGATGGCCGGGCTGGTGCTGGCCCGCCGCAGGGTACCGGCGCTGGTCATCGACCACAAGTCCGGTCCTACCCGGGAATCGCGGGCCTTGGCGGTCCAGGCCCGGACCATGGAGATCTACGACCAGCTGGGGCTGGCCGAGCGGGTGCTCGACGGCGCCTACCCGGCCACCCGCATGCAGATCCGGCCCGACCTGAACCCTCAGGGCTTCGACGTGGCCGCGGCCCAGCGGGACTGGACTCGCTTTCCCGGACTGCAGATCTTCGAGCAGAGCCGCAACGAGAACCTCCTGCTTGATGCGCTGACCGAAAGGGACGCCGGCGTGCGCTGGCAGCACCGGCTCCTGGATCTGCGCTCGGACGGGCCCGATCAAGGGGTCGTGGCGCTGGTCGAGAGCCCCGACGGACTCGCCCGGATTCAGGCCCGCTGGTGCATCGGCGCGGACGGCGCCGCCTCGAGCGTACGGCGCCAGCTGAACGTGCCCTTCGAAGGCGTCACCGACAACGCCATGTTCTGCGTGGCCGATCTACGCGGCGTCACCGGGATCCCCGACCGCTCGCTGGCCATGCGACTGGGGCAAACCACGTTCGCGGTCCTGTTCCCCCTCGGCCCCGACGGCCATGCCCGCCTGATCACCATGGTGAACGACGAAATTGCAGACCAGGAAACCGTTCTGGCCAACGTCCATTCCGACCTGGGATTGACCTGGGACAAGGTCGACTGGTTCTCCAAGTACCGGGTGCACCACCGCGTCGCCACCCATTTCCGCCAGGGCGCAACCTTTCTGGCCGGAGACGCAGCCCACGTGCACTCCCCCGTCGGCGGGCAAGGCATGAACACCGGCCTTCAAGACGCCCACAAGCTCGCCAACCTGCTCGCTGACGTCGCGGATCAGCACGTCTCCCCCGCAGCCCTGGACCGCTACGAGCGCGAACGTCGGCCGGTAGCAGTACGACTGGTCAGAGTCACCGACCGCGCCTTCGGCGTCATCGCCCGCCGCGGCTCCAGCACCGCATGGCTGCGGCGCCGTGGCGGACGTCTCATGGCCTTCGCGGCACCCCGCCTCCTGACCACTGCAACCGGCGCCGCAGTAGCCGGAATGCTCGGCCAGTACCGCATCCGCTACCACTTCGTCCCGAAGAAGGCGCTCGCACCGTCGTGGGCCGACGACTCGCTCGTCGGACTGCGCCTGCCACCCTCCCCGGAAGCCGATTCTGCTCTGAGGTCTTTCAGCTGGCAGCTCCACACTTACGGGACCCCGGCAGCCCGGCCGGACGTCCCGGGTTGGATCACTGGGCCGCACGCCTTTGAGCCCGACACCAACGGACGTTTGCGGCCAGACCGCGTGTATCTCATCCGTCCGGACGGGTTCGTGGCGGCCTCGCTACCGGTGTCGGGCGGCGTGGTGGATCAGGCGTCGCTGCGGTCGGCCCTGAAGGCCCACGAGGTGCTTGACGCTGTGCCGTAATTTAGATCGGCCCGGCTCGCTTCTCGCTGACTTTGCCGTTGACGTAGCTAATTTGAACGATGTCCCAGCCGGTGGCCTCGCAGGTCCGGTAGTCACGGGTGGTGTAAGTCTTCCCCTTGTTCCGGAAGGGTGGCTCATGCAGAGTTCCCTTGACGCCGAGCGTCTTCTCGACCTTCTTGCGGCTCCAGCCCTTCTTCAGCTTCTTGTACTCGCCGCGGGTGACGCACGATGGTTCAACGATCGAGACGGATGCCCGGACCGTGGCCGCAGCCCGGTATTTCTGCGTCGGACTGGTCCAGGCCCGAAGGGAAATGCGCTGCTTCTCGGTGAAGACCGTTTTCGCATACAGACAAAGGATGGCGTCCGACGTCTTCTGTCTTTCCGAGGAGCCCTCATCGACGCTGCCCGTTATGTCGAGACGGACATCCACCCCGTTGCGGGTATCACCGTCGAAGGTCGGGCAGACGGTTACTTCGAAAGGCTTGCCGACGACGACTTTCGCGGGTGCGGTGATCGTGAGCTTCGGTCTGGGCGCGGGCAGAATGGTGTACTGAGCGGGTGCCGAGGTGAGGGTCTCCTCCACAGTTCCGTCGCTGTGGACAACGCGGGCCGAAGCCGTGCTTGTGAAGGTTCCCGTCTTGCAGAAGGACAGTTCGGCCGTCTGTACGGTGTTCTCATCGGCGTTGTCGGCCGACCAGCTCAGACGGCCCTGTTCGGTCGAGTTCTCGGGGGAAGTGTCGATCAGCGCCTGCCATTCGACGATCGAGTCGGCATCCGTACCTTGCACGTTCACGGCCACCGGCACTGCGGAACAACCGGTCACTCCGGATGCGACGACCCGCTCAGGAATACTCAGATCGATGGAAGCACCGGCCGTCCCGGCTTGTGCAGCCGGGACACCGGTCAGACTGAGGGCACCGAGCAGGCCCGTAGCGGTGATCAGCGCATGACTCTGCTTCATGGAGGGTCTTCCCCGCCTCGAGGTTCCCGGCTACTCCCGGACTCGGTCTCCCCATCGGCGGCAATCTTGAGCGCTTGCAGCCCGGGCCGAGCTCTTCAGCCGATTGCCACCCCGGACCTCCTGGCTCCGATCGCGCCGGCCCTATGCCGTTGGGATGCCGTGGAACCGGCGCCCGGTCACCTCGCTGATCTCGATCCGCACGTAACGCATCTTCTTCGACGTACCCGACCAGGTGCGAACTCCGAGTGCCTCGACCGCCGCCACCTCGTCCTCCGCGGTAAGAATCCGCGGACGCCCTTTGGCCACCACGCTCCAGGCGACGCCGCTCACCGGATCACGATCGTCGATCTCCAGGGCAACGGCGCTGCTGCGGCTCATCTCCGTGAGCTTGGACCCTTCGGCGGTCCGCAGCACGATGCTCCGGCGGTCCACCACGAAGTTCAGGGGAACGATGTCGACCCCGTCGGCGACAGCCAGAGCGAGCCTTCCGAAACCTTCCCGGGCCAGAAGTTCCCAGCATTCCTCCGGCTTGATCCGCTCGGTGCGTTCCCGAACGGACCTGGTCAAGTCAGCTTCGACAGTGCTCATGCCCGAAGCGAACCCCCGCCGCGCTCATTTTCGTAGAGTCGAAGGCCCTTTTCTCCGTTGATCCTCGAAGACGGTTTCTGCCAGGGTGCCGAACATGACTTTGCGAACCGCGAACTTCTGCATCGACGCCCACGACCCGAAGGCCCAGGCCGAGTGGTGGGCCCGGGTGGTCGACGACTTCGTTCTCGACGAGGAGGACTCCGACGAGGACGAGGTGGCGCTGATCGGCCCGGCCGGTCGGGTGATGATCTTCCTGCGGGTGCCGGAGGACAAGACGGTCAAGAACCGCATGCACATGTGCCTGCGGCCGGTCGATCGCAGCCGGGACGAGGAGGTGACTCGCCTCCTGCAGATGGGGGCCTCGATGTTCGACGACCGGCGCACCGCCGATGCAGGCTGGGCCGTTCTGTCCGACCCCGAAGGCAACGAGTTCTGCGTCCTCACCACCCCGGCCGACGCTGCCGGAATCCGGCACCACTGATCGCCCGGCCAAGGGGCGCCCTGGGCTTTTCTCTGTAGCCCACCGGGACGGTGCGGTCGGCCAGCACCGCCGATGCGCCGGATTACTCTGCGCAAGAATCGTCAAACGCCGAGTGAGATCGGTTGGTACCTTCCAGCTGTGCCGTCCCGAACCCGGGAGCTGCTGCAGCTCCTCGCCGTCGTCAACTCGCGGCTCCATGAGGACGTGCGCCTGACAACGCTGGCGAAGTGGGCGCACCGATCGCGTTTCGACCTTCATCGTCGTCTCCGGCAGTTGACCGGGCAGACCCCGAAGGCCTACATCATGCGGGTGCGCCTGGCCCGCGCGGCCGGCGAACTGGCGGCCAACGACCGCCGGGTATCAGCCATCGCGCTCGACCACGGGTTCGGCAGTCACGAGGTCTTCACCAGGGCCTTCACCCATCATCTGGGCCGGAGCCCGCAGAGCTACCGCGCCCGCGGACTGCACGTGAGCGGCCGGCAGGCGGCCGACCTCAACGCGCGGGCCGTGAACCGGGCGGCGCCCTGCGTAAGCCTCTACCGGATCAGTCTCACTGAGAGGAACACCGTTGTGCCATCGGAGATCTCGGTCATCGAACTGCCCGTCACCCACGCCCTGGTCATGCGCCGCCGGATCACCCGCGACGAGATAGCGACAGCGCTGGCCGAGACCCTGCCGGTGGTGTTCGGCTACGCCCAGCAGCACGGTCTGGCGATCGCCGGGCCACCGTTCGCCCGTTATCCGGAAATCGGGATGGGCTCGCTCGTGATCGAGGGCGGCATCACCCTCGCCGGGCCACCTTCGACGCAACTGCCCGACGAGATCGACGCGCTGGTCATCCCAGCCGGCCGGGCGGTGACGACCATCCATCGCGGCCCCTACGACACTCTGCCCGAGTCCCACCAGCAGATCGGGAAGTGGATGCGTGAGGAGGGGTTGACCGCGGACGGCGCACCCTGGGAGACATACCTGACCGACCCCGGCGATCACCCCGACCCGGCCACCTGGGAAACGCAGATCATCCAGCCCGCCCGGTGAGCAACTGAGTGATCCTCCGGACAGCGTTCACCGTCAACAACTTCCGCCGGGTCGCCGAACAGTCATGGGATCCCACGCCCTCTGCACATCCATTAACGGCCTGACGATTCCGGTGGCAGCCAGGAGATCACCAGCCGGTGATGCTTTTTGGAGAGGACAAAACCTTCGGGAAGCGAAGCGTCCGGGGCGTTCAGAGGGTGGACCGACAAGACGGGGTTCGGGCGGCCGGCGCGGTCCCACGAAGCGATCTCGTCCGCCAGCACCTGCCCGGCCCGCGCACTCTCCGGGCCGTGGGCGAAAACACCGAACTCGTAGCGGGTCCTGGCCTCGTCGACCGGCCGAGTCCGGGGCCGGTAGGCGAGCGTGCCGCCGTCCACGAATGCCGGCTGGCCGTATTGCCACTTCAGGTCCACCACTCCAGCATCCAAGGCTTCCTGGGTGGCGGTGATCTGACAGTAGGTCTTCCCTCGAGTGGCCAGCCACAGGTCTTGGTTGCTGTACTGCTCGGCCGGCGCAACCGTGATCCCGGTCCATTGCTCGTCACGAGGCTGCCCGAGCACTCCGGCCAGAGCATCGGCGTCCACTTCCTGGCCCTCGTCGCACCACAGCCCGACCCGGGGCTCCTCCTGGAGAGGCACGCTGTGCCCTCGGTTCGCTCCCTCGCCCCGCATCGCCACGAACCCGCAGGAAATGTGGCTGGTGCTCCTCAGCGACCCAGCATCGCGTTCCAAGGCCCATGACCGGGTCAACCCCATCGTCCGGATCGGCACCACCAGCCTGCCGTGATCGGCCAGCATGCTCAGCCAGGCCGGGCTGACATCCCAGGCTCCGACCGTCACGATGATCGCGTCGAATCTCCGGCCCGGGATGGCGTGCTCGGCGTCTGCGCAGATCACTTCGATGTCGGTGTAGCCGGCGGCGGCCAGGCACCGGTCCGCCCGCTCAGTGACGGCTGGGTCGATGTCGATCGAGGTGACCGATCCACCGGCACCGACAACTTCCCGGATCAGCGCCGCGTTGTACCCGCCGCTGCCGATCTCCAGCACGCGATCACCGGCCGACAGGCGGGCCTGCCCGATCATCGCAGCCTGCAACCACGGTGCCGAGACCGAACTGATCGAGACCCCGCGCTCGTCCCGGTTGGTGACGACCGCCCGGTCCCCGTAGGAGTCATCCAGCGACGCCCCCTCGGTGAACAGATGCCGTGGGACCGTTCGGACGGCCTCGCGTACTTCGGGCAGCAGGCTCAGACCCAACGGCTCGTTCCGCTCGGCTATCCGGGCGATCATCGTGTCCCGAAAGCCTTCGGCCTCCCCCTGCTTCACGTCCAGCCCCTCCCCCGGTGTTGCCGCGGTAATGCGGTCTGGCAGAACTATGCCCATCGACCGACAAGTAGGCAGCAGTACCCAGGCCACGTCCTGGATCAGAGCAGGGACGCTCTCGGCCGGTTGGGGCCGAGAGCGCCAGCAGGCGCCGGTGCTCAGGAGAAGTCGGCCGCCTTCAGCGTCTTCTTCGGCGCCTTGACCGTCACCTTCTTGTTCCAGGCGGAGTAGGTGACCCGGCTCTCCGGATCCCGGTAGCCCGCCAGCCGGTACGTGCCGTCGGCAGCGATCAGGAGCGTTCCCGGGTAGCCCTTCTCCTTCAGGCCGACCGTCTTCTTGTAGCCCTTGACCTTCGCCCCCTTCACCTTGGTCAGGCCGCTCTGCTTTCCGGACAGGACGAAGATGTCCTGGGTGTAGGTCTTCATCGAGCCCAGCGCGAAGGCGTCGTCCAGGCCGTCGCCCTTCTTGAAGGCGAACCAGCGGCCGGCCAGACGCTCCTTGACCGCCTTGTCGCCACCGGCGATCTCGTTGAGCATCTTCTTGCCCGGCTTGAAGTAGCCCTTCTTCTTGCTGACCAGGATCAGCTTCATCGAGCCGTCGGCCGGGGTGGAGATGGTTCCGGTGGCCTTACCCGCCTGCGTCATCCGCAGGTCCACCTTCACGTCCCCGCCCTTGTCCTCGAAGGTCGCCTGCACCCGGACCGTCTTGGCGCCCTTGGCCTTCTTGCGGGAAGCCTTGAAGATCTGGACCGGCGTCTTGGCCGCTGCGGCCTGGACCTGCGGGGCAGCGGTGGCGGACGGAGCGACCGCCTGCTGCACCACGGGCGCCGGAGACTTCTGCGCGGCGTTGGCGTCACCGCCCTGTCCGCCGATGCCGGCGAACAGCACCGCGCCGCCCAGAACGGCGGCACCCGCGCCGGCCAGGATGCGGTTGCGCGGAGATCTCATAACTCTGACTGCCATAGGGCGAATCCGTTCGCTGAGGTTCGGAGCGCCTGCGCACTCACGCAGACACCTGGTGCGGCAGAGAGAGAGAGAATCCCCCCGGACGCCCGCGTCAGCCTAGAATTTGCTGTGAACCCGCGTAGGGGCTTTCGTCCAATATGTGACACCTTGTTCTCAGGACCCCCTCAGGCGCACCTCTACGGCCTGCGGCCGGGACGCCGCCTGGACCTAAACGCGGATCAAGCACCAGTGCATGTCAAAAATCATTGACATTCGTCCGCGGACGATCCTAGCTTCGAGGTGTCAAGTTTCTTTTACATGAGGAGCGCGATGTCCTCCGAGGAGAAGCGCACCTGGGTCTCCGCCGTGGCCGGCCTGGCCGTCTCCGCCGGATACCTGGTCTTCATCCTCTCCCGGGTACCCGGCACCGACGTGGCGCAGATCGGCTACGTCGGGCCGATGCTCGGCGCGATCGGGATCGGGATCGTCACCGCCATCGTGCTGTCGATCATCGCCTCCGTCGTCCGGCCGCAGGACCCTGCCCTGAAAGACGAACGGGACCGCGAGATCAACCGGCGCGGCGAGTACGCCGGTTTCTACGTGATGAGCATCGCCACGCTCGTCCCGCTGGCCCTGACCATGGCCGAGGCCGAGCACTTCTGGATCGCGCACACCCTGTACCTGGCGTTCGTCCTGGCCTCGCTGGCCTCGGCCGCCGTGAAGATCACCGCCTACCGGCGAGGGTGGTAGCCGATGGGGAAACCGACCAGGGTCACCAACTCCATCCGGACGCTGCGCGGGGCGCACGGCGACATGACCCAGGCCGAGCTGGCCCGCCGGATCGGCGTCACCCGACAGACCATCATCGCCATCGAACAGTCCCGGTACTCGCCATCTCTGGAGGTCGCCTTCCAGATCGCGCGGGTGTTCCAGGTGCCGCTCGACGACGTGTTCGCCTACCCCGAGAACGACCCGTGAACCACCAGATCGAGAAGGAGCCGAGGATGCACCCGATCGTTCGCACCGCCCGGATCACCGGACTGCTCTACCTGGGCATCGTCTTCACCGGCATCGGATTCTACTTCCTGCTGCTGCCCGAGCTTTTCGCGGCCGACAAGCCCGGCCTGACCATGGCCAACCTGACTCAGCACGAGGGCCTGGCCCGCGCGATCGTCGCCGTGGAACTGCTCATGGTCATCGTCCAGACCCTCACCGCGGTCTGGTTCTACCTCCTGTTCCGCCCGGCCACCCCCTCCGCCGCAGCCGGCATCGCGGCCTTCGGCCTGGTCAACGCGGTCGTCGCGCTGGTCAGCGCCGGCCTGCTGGCCACCGCGCTGCAGATCTCGCTCGATCCCTTCGGCGACGCCACCTTCACCGCGCACACGCTCTACCTGATCAGCGACAACATCTGGGACGTCGGGGCCCTGTTCTTCGGCCTGTGGCTGATCCCGATGGGCTGGTGTGTCCTGCGCTCGGGGTGGATGCCGGCCGCCCTCGGCTGGATCCTGGTGGCCGGTGGGGTCGGTTACATCCTGAGCGCCTTCGTCCGCTATCTCCTACCCGACGCCGACCTCGTCGCCGAGGCCCTTGCCTATCCCGCCACCGTGGGCGAGTTCTGGATGGTCGGTTACCTGCTCATCCACGGGGTCCGCCGACGAGCCCTCGGCCAGGTTTCCGTCAGCCCGGCCGCACCGGCACCGACAACTGCCTGAACCCCAACCGATGGACGTTTGTGCTCGCCTCGGTGAGCACGACGTCCATCGGTCTGTGCTGACTGGCCGTGCACCCCCGCATGAATGAATTTCACAGGATCCAGCCCACCAAGATCCCCACAGCCAGCCACCGGCCGACCACTGCCCGTGCTTCACCCCAGCTCAGCAGGGGGGTGGCGAATATTTTCACAAAGACCTTCCGGCGGGCCCGCACAGCCGGCACACACTCCATTGACAGCGGCGAAACACCTCCGCAATCTCCTCGTATCGCTTCTCGGCGCTGACTCCAAAAGTCAGTCAGCGTCACCCGGTTCAGCCGACCGGTAGGTCCGTCGCGGTCATTCGCCGTTGCGGTGGATCGAGCCATCAGGAGAAAACGCATGAACAAACTCAGGGAACGTGTGGGACGACTGCGCCCACAACGTCTGTTGGCCGGCGCAGCGGCCGTGGCAGTGGTGGGCGCGGGGGTATCGCTCATATCGAGCGGTGCGGCCGTCGCCGCGCCCGGATGCTCGGTGGCCTACTCGGCGAACTCCTGGGGTTCCGGCTTCACCGCCAGCATCGACATCACCAATGCCGGTGACCCGATCACCAGCTGGACCCTGGAGTTCGACTACGCCGGCAACCAGGCCGGGGGCTCGGCCTGGGGTGGCACGCTGACCCAGACCGGCAAGCACGTGAAGATCGTCAACGCCGCCTACAACGGCAGTCTGGCCACCGGCGCCAAGACGAACGTCGGCTTCAACGGCACGTATTCGGGGACCAACGCCAACCCGACCAGCTTCACCCTCAACGGTGTCGCCTGCAACGGCGGTACCAACCCGTCGCCGACGCCCACGGTCGAGCCGACCGTCGAGCCCACGGTCGAACCCACCCCTCAGCCCGGTACCCACCTCGACAACCCTTACGCAGGGGCGAAGTGGTACGTCAACCCGGACTGGTCGGCCAAGGCCGCGGCCGAGCCGGGCGGCAGCGCGATCTCGAACCAGCCCACCGCCGTCTGGCTGGACACCATCGCCGCCATCAACGCTCCCGCCGGTTCCGGCTACACCACCAGCCTGCGAGGCCATCTCGACAACGCCCTGGCCCAGAACGCGACTCTCGCCCAGTTCGTCATCTACAACCTGCCCGGCCGGGACTGCGCGGCGCTGGCCTCCAACGGTGAGCTCGGGCCGACGGAGATCAACCGCTACAAGACCGATTACATCGACCCGATCGCGGCGATCCAGGCCGACCCGAAGTACGCCTCGATCCGGATCGTCAACATCGTCGAGATCGACTCCCTGCCGAACCTGGTGACCAACGCGGGCAGCGCCGCCGGTTCCACCGAGGCCTGCCGGACGATGCTGGCCAACGGCAACTACTCCACCGGTATCGCCTACGCCCTCTCGAAACTGCGTGCGGCCGGCTCGAACACCTACAACTACATCGACGCCGCACACCACGGCTGGCTCGGCTGGGACAGCAACTTCGCCCCGGCGGCGACCCTGTTCGCCGAAACCGCGAAGAAGGCCACCGGCGGCGTCAACACGGTGGACGGCTTCATCACCAACACCGCCAACTACTCGGCCCTGAGCGAGCCGTTCGTCAAGATCGGCACCACCGTCAACGGCACCACCGTGCGGCAGTCGAAGTGGCTGGACTGGAACCAGTACACCGACGAGCTGACCTTCGCCCAGGCGTTCCGCAACCAGCTGGTCTCGGCCGGATTCAACTCCAACATCGGGATGCTGATCGACACCTCCCGCAACGGCTGGGGCGGTTCCGCCCGGCCCACCGCGGCCAGCACCTCGAACGACCTGAACACCTTCGTGGACGCCTCGCGGATCGACCGGCGGATCCACGCAGGCAACTGGTGCAACCAGAGCGGTGCCGGTATCGGCGAACGCCCGAAGGCAGCCCCGGCCAGCGGGATCGACGCCTACACCTGGATCAAGCCGCCGGGTGAGTCGGACGGTTCCAGCTCGCTGATCCCGACCGGCCCGAACAACCCGGGCGGCAAGGGCTTCGACCGGATGTGCGACCCGACCTACACCGGTAACGACCGCAACGGCAACAGCCTGAGCGGCGCCCTGCCCAACGCCCCGGTCTCCGGGGCCTGGTTCTCGGCCCAGTTCCGCCAGCTCCTGGCCAACGCCCACCCAGCGCTGTGATCCGGGCTCGGTAGCACCTGAACGCCCCGTCCCGGCCGGAATTCTCGGTCGGGACGGGGTTTTCCAGGCCAGGTTCCTAGGTGGACGAGCGGATGACCAGTTCGGTGTCGAGGATCTGATCCTCGGCCGGCCGGCCGCCGGAGACGACCTGCTCGAAAAGCAGTTCGGCAGCCAAGGCCCCGAGCCGCTCGACCGGCTGGCGCACCGTGGTCAGCGGCGGATCGGTGAACGCGGCGGCGGTCACGTCGTCGAAGCCGATGATGGCCACGTCGCCGGGAATCCGCCGACCGGCCTGACGCAGAGCCATCATCGCGCCGATCGCCATCGGATCCGAAGCAGCGAAGACGGCGTCCAGGTTCGGGGCTTGATCGAGCAGCAGTCGCATGGCGTTCTTCCCGCCCCGCGGAGTGAAGTCCCCGGCCGCGACCAGAGGTGGCCGGCCGGCTTCGGCGAGCGCATCGAGATATCCCGTGAGCCGATCCCGGGCGGCCGGCAGATCCGACGGACCGGCGATCAGGGCAATTTTCTTGCGGGTCTTCAGCAGCAGCTCGACGGCAGCCCGTGCTCCGCCGCGGTTGTCCACGTCGACGAAGGGCATGTGCACCCCTTCCACCGGACGCCCGGCGGCGCGGATCGGTAGTCGGGTGCCGGCCAGAGTCAGGGCCAATGGATGCGGGCCGTGCACCGAGACCAGCAGAACCCCGTCCGATCCTCCGCCGAGCAGGTGCTTCTCCGTAGAGGCGAAGACCGGGCTGGCCGCCGACAGCAGCGGCAACGGGACACCACGCCCGGCCAGGTAGGTCTCGGCCCCACTGATGAAGCGCAGGAAGAACGGGTCGTTGAACATTCGGGTGGTGGGCTCGCAGACCACCGCGGCAATGATCGGTGGATGCCGGCTGTCGCCGGGTCTTTCCCCGCGACGGAGATATCCCAGACGCGAGACCGCCGAATAAACCTGCCGTCGAGTGGTGTCGCTAACGTGCGCCGAACCACTCAACACACGAGAGACCGTGGCCGGAGAAACACCTGCTTCCGCGGCGACCTCAACCATGGTCATTTTCTTGGCCGTTGTCGTCTCCTTTGACGACCTGCACTGCCTCGTGCAGGGTGGGCAAGCAATTAGCTGAATGGTCACATGCACTCGGTGCATCGGCAAGAGTGACCTGTCGTTGGGCGTTCCCGCTCCGGGAGCTTGTGCAGTTCAAAGATTTTCCGGGATTTCGGGGCAACCTTTTGCCGGCGCCGGACGACCGTCACGGCAGGATCGTTGTGGGCCGATTTCTTTCTCGGCCAGAAGTACGGGTGGGACTTTGTGCGAGGTCTGATTCCTGAATGCTTTTTTTGGGGGGGGGTGGAGAGACGTCCGACGTAATTCAGCCGAGGCGCCGCGTCGGCCACCGCGCGAGATCTGCCTCCAGGAGCGCCGGGTCGCGCAGAGGTGGCACCTCATCGAGGATTTCGAGTCGGGTGATCCGCTCGATGCGGAAACCGCGGATCGCATCGCGGAGCCGGCACCAACCGGCCAGCAACCAGGTGTCCCCCGCGCGCACAAGTCCCATCGTCTCGACATCACGTTCGGTGCTGGTGGCCGGATCCGGGCCACCGTTCGCATCCTCACCCAGGTAGGTCAGCCGCACCACGCGCCGGGCGGCGATCACGTCGGAGAGCATCCCCAGCGGCACAACGTCATCCGTCGCCGCGACGGCGTCGATGACCTGCATCATTCCGAGCATCTTCTGGACCGGTGCTCGGTGTTCCTCATTCATGACGGCAGCGATCTTGGCGTGGGCCCGCCGGGCGGCTCCTTGGTACGGAGAGGATTCCAGGAGCGCGAGCCCGGCGAGCACTGCCAACGACTCGGCGGCCGACAGATTCAGCGGAGGCAGGGAGTACTCACGCAGGATCGAGTAGCCACCGGCCACTCCGTGGTCCGCGTAGATTGGCACTCCGGACAGCTGGAGCGATTTGATGTCACGCTCGATGGTTCGCGTGGATACCTCGAACTCGCCGGCGAGCCGAGCGGCGGACCACGGCCGACGCGCTCCGCGGAGCAGGTCGACAAGGGCATACTGCCGCTCGGCTCGCTTCATGCCTCAAGTCTGGCAGGCAACTGCCCGAGGTCCGGCGTCAGCTGCGCATACTGCGCTGTCCGCCGACCGACCAGGCCCGCCGGATCCGGCCGTCCGCGTCGAAGTCGAACACGTCAACCCCGCCTACGTGCAACTCGCCCATCTCCATGTCCCACAGCAGCCGGCCATGGTCGCCGTCGATGGCGTCGGCGATGTTCGTGAAGACGACGCCCGGGTGCTGTCCGTGCCACCAGGCGAGGTACTTCGCAAAGTCCTCGGCGGTGCGGATCTCGTCCGCGGGGGTCGACCCGTCGGCCTCGGTCATCGCGAAATGAATACGGAAGTCGTCCGCGCAGATCTCTCGCGCGATCTCGCCGTCGGTGTTCCACATCTTCAGCCAGAGGTCGAGCGAGTGCCGGGCGGTCGAGCTGGTCGTGGGGTTCGCGTTCTCGGTCATGCCTGCACTCTTCGGCCCCGACGCGACAACAGTATGTCGGTGCTCCGGAAACTCGCTCGGCGGTCCGATCGGCGGGAGCAACTCCTCGACGGCCGGTTCAGGCGGCCGGTTCAGGTAACGACTCGACTTCGTTCCATCATTTGCCAGGCAGAGCCCGGGCCGGTCACCAATACTGACTCGCGCCCAGACCCACCATGACGACTGCGGACCGACATCCGCGGAGTGTGAGAATTCAATGACGTACAACCCGAGCCAGACGTACGCCCCGGCCTCGTACAACGGGCCCCTGCCGAAGCGCCGCAACATCTTCGCCGTGTGGCTGGGCCTGCCCCTGATCACCCTGGGCATCTACAACCTGGTCTGGTACTACAAGATCAACAACGAGACGCGGATCAACCCGGCCTCCGACGTCAACCCGGTCGTCTCGCTGATCGCAGTGACTTTCGGGGCGTGGATCCTGGTGCCGCCGTTCGTCAGCATCTACCGCACCGGGCAGCGCATCGCGGGCGCCCAGCAGGCGGCCGGGCTGCCGCCCACCTGCAACCCGGTGCTGGGACTGGTGCTGATCTTCGTGTTCGGCACCTTCCCGCTGTACTACCAGTCCGAGATGAACAAGATCGCCTCGCGCTGACCTCGTCCGGCGGTCGGGCCCGGCCAAGTCCTCCGAGCCCGACCGCCCGCATCCGAGCCGTGCGCTGAAACGGCCGATCGGCTGGTCATTCTTCGGCTTCCGAAGCGCCCCGGCGAGCGGGTCTGGCTGCGCGCCCTTCAACCGGGCGACCCGGCTCCGGGCGCGTAAGGGACAGCATTCGCTGGCCTTTCCCGGCTGCTTTGAGGTGGGCCGTCAGCACCACGTGCCGCTTGGGCGCGGATGATCCGGAAAGCCTTTCGTGGACCAGTTTCGCTGCTTCCACCCCCATTTCCCGGGCCGGAAGCTGCGCGGCGACAGCGGCCAGCGGCGAAAGCCCTTCGGGGCCGCCGTCGTCCATGCTGGCCAGCTCGACGTGCCCGGGAAGCTCCAGTTCGGGGGTGACCAGATCCCCGATGAGCACGCCCATCGTTGCCGCATTGGCGCAGATGACGGCGCTCAGGCCCTCGGGTTCGGCGAACATCCTCTGCAGACGTTCCCGGCGCCGGGGCTGGGACATGTCGAAGTAGCTGTCCAGGACCGAACGCTCGGGAAGCTCGGGCAGCCCGGCCTCGCGCAGGGCACGAAAGTATCCGGTACGGCGGTCCCGAACGCTCGTGGTGTCCCGCTCGCTCCACAGCAGGGCCGGGGCGCGATGGCCACGGCCGATGACGGCCGCGGTGACCTCGAAGCCGATGGCGAAGTCGTCGAAGACCACCGCATCGGTGGCGACGCCCGGGTAATAGCGATCCACCAGCACGACGGCAACGCCTCGGGACTGTAGTTCGGTGACCACCCGGCCGGCCCGCGAGCCGTCCCACGGATACAGCACGACCGCATCGGCGCCGGACTCGGCGACCTCGAGAAGGGTTCTCTCCTCGTGGTTCTGGTCGCGGGTGTTCGCGACCAGGAGCCGGTGGCCCAGGCGCGCAGCCTCTGCGGCGAGGCCTCTCTGCAGAATGTGCTTGTGCCCATCGCTGTCCGGGCTGACATAGGCGATCGTCGTGGATCCCGGCCGGGCCCGGGCAAGGTCCGGGGGGCGGGGCGCGACGAAGGTGCCCTGGCCTCGCTTGCGAACCACGACCCCTTCGGCGACCAGTTCGCTCAGGGCCCGCACCGCCGTCGTGGTGGAGACCCCGAACTGCTCGACGATCTCGCGCTGGGTGACGAAGGGGGTGTCGGGATTGTACTCGCCACGGGCGATGGACTGCCGCAGAGTCTCTTTCACCCAGTGAAAGAGACTGACGCCGGGCGGTCGTGCTGGGGATGTCATGACTTCGCCTCTCACCGTGATGCCGCGCCCGCCTCCGGCAGAAGCTTCTCACGCATCGCTTGACGCATTAAAGGGTGATGCTTACGGTCAAAAAGGGTAAATCTCAACGAGGAGGCCCCGTGCACGATGATCGCGTCCACATCGAACGCCGGATCCGTCGCATCCTTGACGAACGCCTGCGACCATCCGTCCACGGCGCCACCGCGCCCCTGGACCTGGAATTCTGGGAAGCTCCCGGCGAGCCCGTGCCCGTCAAGGAAGGCCTGGCGGCCAGCTACGGGGAGGCCAAACCGGGGCATGTGTGGGGTCCGGTGTGGGGCACGACCTGGTTCCATCTGACCGGAACCGTCCCGGCCGACTGGTCCGGCCGCGAGGTCGAGGCGATCATCGATCTGGGTTTCTCCACCACCGGACCGGGCTTCTCCGCCGAGGGCTTGGTGATGCGCCCGGACGGTTCCCCGGTCAAGGCTCTCCACCCGCTGTCGACCTGGGTACCGATCACCGAGGCGAACGTTGACCTCTACGTGGAAGCAGCGTCCAACCCCGACATGTTCGCCGAGGGCTTCGGCGTTCCGCACGGCGTCGGGACTGCCGTGGGCGACATCGAGACGGCCGATCAGGAGCCGCGGTACCGGGTGCGGCGGGTGGAGCTGGCCGTTTTCGAGCGTGAGGTCTACGAACTCGTCCTGGACCTGGAAGTTCTCGACCAGCTCATGCGCGAGCTGAGCACCGGCGACCCGCGCCGCTGGAACATTCTCCGGGCGATCGAGGCCGGACTCGACGCGATCGACCCTCGAGACGTCGTGGGAACGGCCGGGGCCGCGCGCGAGGCGCTCCAGCCTGCCCTTGAAGCACCGGCGGTGGCCAGTGCGCATCGGGTCAGCGCCGTGGGGCACGCCCATATCGACACCGCCTGGCTGTGGCCGTTGCGCGAGACCGTCCGCAAGGTCGCCCGGACCGCCGCCAACGTCACCCAGCTCATGGACGCCCACCCCGAACTGGTCTTCGCGATGTCCTCGGCGCAGCAGTGGGCCTGGATGAAGCAGCACCGCCCGGCCGTCTGGGAACGGATGAAGGAGAAGGTCGCAACCGGCCAGTTCGTGCCGGTCGGGGGCATGTGGGTGGAGTCGGACACGAACCTGCCGGGTTCCGAGGCGCTGGCCCGTCAGTTCGTCCACGGCAAGCGGTTCTTCCTGGACGAGTTCGGGATCGACACCCAGGAGGTCTGGCTACCCGATTCCTTCGGCTACACCGCCGCCCTGCCGCAGCTGGTCAGACTGTCCGGCTCGCAGTGGTTCCTGACCCAGAAGATGTCCTGGAACCAGATCGACAAGTTCCCGCACCACACGTTCTGGTGGGAAGGGATGGACGGCACCCGCATCCTGACGCACCTGCCGCCCGTGGACACGTACAACTCCGACCTGTCCGGCAAGGAACTCGCCTACGCGGTGCGCAACTACGCCGAGAAGGGCGTGGCCAACCGCTCACTGGTCCCGTTCGGCTACGGAGACGGTGGCGGAGGACCCACCCGCGAGATGATCGGACGCGCCCGCCGGCTCAAAGACCTCGAGGGCTCATCCCGCGTGGAGATCGAATCCCCGTCAGCCTTTTTCCGTAAAGCCGCCGAGGACCACCAGGCCCCGTCGGTCTGGGCCGGGGAGATGTACCTCGAGGGCCACCGGGCCTGCTACACAACGCAGCACGCCACGAAGGTCGGCAATCGCCGCAGCGAGCATCTGCTGCGCGAAGCTGAACTCTGGGCAGCGACGGCAACCGTCCGCACGGGTGTGACCTACCCGTCGGCGCAGCTGGACCTCATCTGGAAACGGGTCCTGACGCACCAGTTCCACGACATCCTGCCGGGCACCAGCATCGCCTGGGTGCACCGCCAGGCCCGGACGGAGTACGCAGAGATCGCTGCCGAACTGGAACAGATCATCGGCGACGCCCAGCGGGCTTTGGCCGGGAACGCGGACGCCTCCACCTTGGTCACTTTCAACGCTGCCCCGCACGCACGTGACGGCGTTCCGGCCGGAGGGGGTGAGGTCGCACCAGTCGCACCGCACTCGCCCACCGATCTTCGAGACGCCGACGCGGGAATCGTGCTGGACAACGGGCTCATTCGAGTCGTCGTCGACGAACGCGGCCTGATCACCTCGGCTGTCGATGCTGCCACCGGCCGTGAGGCCATCGCTCCAGGATCAGCGGCGAATCTGCTGCAGTTGCACCATGATTTGCCCTACGAGTGGGACGCCTGGGAGGTCGACCGGCACTACCGGTACGCGGTCACCGACCTCACTCAACTCGAAGCGCTCACCAGCGGCCAACGTGAGGACGGGGTGGCCTGGATCGAGATCGTCCGCACCTTTGGTGCGTCCCGGGTCACGCAGACCCTTTCCCTCTCCCCCGGCGCCCAGCGGCTGGACATCGACACCGAGGTCGACTGGCAGGAGTGCGAGAAGTTCCTCAAGGCAGCCTTCCCCCTCGACGTGCGGGCCGACGTCTCCACCGCCGAGATGCAGTTCGGATACGTGCAGCGGGCCACGACCACGAACACCACCTGGGAACGGGAGAAGTTCGAGATCCCTGCCCACCGCTACCTCCACGTGGGCGAACCCGACTACGGCGTGGCGGTCGTCAACGACTCTACCTACGGGCACGACGTTTCTCGGACCGTCCGTGACGATGGCGGCACCACCACGACCCTCAGGCTCTCGCTGCTGCGAGCGCCGCGGTTCCCGGACCCACAGACCGATCTGGGCATCCAGCGTGTCAAATACGCGCTCGTGCCCGGGGCTTCCCTCTTGGACGCCACCCGGGAAGGGCACTGGATCAACCTGCCGGGCCGTTCCGTTCCCGGTGACCGCCCCGTCACCCCGCTCGTCGAGATCGACGAGAGCGGAATCGTCCTCAGTTCAGTGAAACTCGCCGAGGACGGCAGTGGTGACATCATCGTGCGCGTCTACGAATCGCTCGGAGTCAGGTGCCGCAGCCTGCTCCGGGTGGACGCCGAGTTCGGTTCCTGGTCGGTTGTCGACCTCCTCGAGCGTTCGCTCGACGTCCCGCCGAACCTGGTCCAAAAGACTGAGGAAGAAGGCGCTTTCACCGTCTCGCTGCGCCCCTTCCAGATCGTCACCCTGCGGCTGCACCGGTCCTGAAGCTCCTCGTTCTTCCACCCTCGACAATGATGTCAGGCCTTGGAGGCCCAGATGAGTACCTTCTCCCGCCGTGCCCTGCTCGGAGCCTTCGCCGGAACGTCCACCGCTGCGGCCCTGGCGGCCTGCGGCGCGGGCGGTTCCGGCGACTCCAGCAAGACGGTCAAGGTCGTCTTCCGCCAGTTCGGCGCCAACACGGTGCAGACCGACTTCCTCGCCGCGGTCAAGAAGGAGTTCGAGGCCGCGAACTCCGGCATCACCGTCGAGTTCGAGCCGGTCAAGGCGGGCGAGAGCGACTACTCCACCAAGCTTCAGCTGCTGATGCGCTCACCCCGGACCGCGCCGGACATCGTCTACGAGGACACGTTCCTGATCAACTCCGACATCGAGGCCGGCTACCTGAGCGCGCTCGACGACCGGCTGAGCTCCTGGGAGGACTGGTCGCAGTTCATCCCGGCGGCCAAGGCCGCGGCCAAAGCCCTGGACGGCAAGACCTACGGGGTTCCGGACGGCACCGACACCCGCGCGCTCTGGTACAACAAGGAACTGTTCGAGCAGGCCGGTCTCCCCACCGAGTGGGAGCCCGCGAACTGGGAAGAGATCCTGGAGGCGGCCCGGACGATCAAGTCGGCTCTTCCGGACGTCACCCCGCTGAACATCTACACCGGCACCGGAGTCGGTGAGGCGACGACGATCACCGGCTACGAGATGCTGCTGTACGGGACGGGCCCGAATCCGCTCTTCGACCCCGACGCGCAGAAGTGGGTGATCGGCAGCCAAGGGGTGAGGGACGTCCTCACGTTCTACGCAACGGTCTTCTCGGAAGGCCTCGGGCCGGACATCAAACAAGCCCTGAACCCGGACTTCGGCAACACCGTGAACCAGCAGATGATACCCGAGGGCCGGCTCGCGATCTCGTTCGACGGCTCGTACGCCTGCGGCTCCTGGCTGCCCACCGGGCCGACTCCATGGCCGGAGTGGTCCGAGGTCATGGGGGTGGTCGGGGTGCCCACCCAGAACGGTGACGGCCCCAAGGTCAGCATGTCCGGAGGCTGGACCTACGCGATCCCCAACAACGCCCAGAACCCGGACGGAGCATGGGAATTCATCAAGACGGTGGCGAGCCAGAAGAACCAGACGACCTACGCGATCAACCAGGTCCAGATCCCGGTCCGCACAGACGTCGCCGCCGACCCCGAATACACCGCCGCCAACCCGACCAACGAGTTCTTCGCCGAACTCGTCAAGAACACCCAGTACCGTCCCGCGTACTCGGTCTACCCGCGCATCTCCGACGCGATCCAGCGGGCCACCGAGGCCGTCTCCACCGGCGAGAGCACCCCGCAGGAAGCCGCCGCCGAGTACGACTCCCGGGTCAAGGAAGCGGCCGGTGACGCCGTCATCGAGGCATCGTCGTGACGACCGTCCAGCTCGAGCATCCCCACGCTCAGCGCAGGCGTACCCTCGTGAGGGGTCTTCCCCTGGCCCCCGCGGTCGTCCTCATGCTCGTGTTCCTGCTCGGCCCCATCCTGTACTGCCTGTACTCGGCGTTCACCGACATGGCGCTGACCGGTTCCAGCGAGACCTCCTTCGTCGGGTTCGAGAACTTCCGGAAGATCTTCACCAGCGACGAGTTCGGCCGGGCCCTTGGTTACACGCTGTTCTTCACCATCGTCTCGGCCATCATCGGCCAGAACGTCCTGGGGATGTTCCTCGCCCTCACCATGCGCGCCGGCGGGCCGGTCGCCCGTGCCGTGGTCAGCGCCGTCGTCATCGGCGCCTGGGTGCTGCCCGAGGTCGTCGCCGGCTACCTGTGGCTGGCCTTCCTCGGTGAGGACGGGCCGCTGAACCAGATCCTCGGATTCCTGCATCTACCCACCCAGGACTGGCTTTTCAGCCTGCCCATCCTCGCCGTGTCACTGGCCAACATCTGGCGCGGCACCGCGTTCTCCATGCTGGTGTACTCCGCTGCCCTCTCCGAGGTGCCGCGGGAGATCGAGGAAGCCGCCACCATGGACGGCGCGGGCACCATCCGCCGCCTGGTCAGCGTCACCATCCCGATGGTGCGCCGGACCATCGCGACCAACCTGATGCTGATCACCCTGCAGACCCTGTCGGTGTTCGGCCTGATCTGGACGATGACGCGCGGTGGCCCCAGCGGGGCCAGCACCACCCTGCCGCTGTTCGCCTACCAACAGGCCTTCCAGCTCTCGCAACTTGGGTACGGCACCGCG
This sequence comes from Kineosporia babensis, assembly GCF_021129305.1. Taxonomy (GTDB): domain Bacteria; phylum Actinomycetota; class Actinomycetes; order Actinomycetales; family Kineosporiaceae; genus Kineosporia; species Kineosporia babensis. Next base: position 295,694 of record NZ_JAJOMB010000003.1, read on the forward strand.
CTGGCCCTGGTCCTGCTGGCCCTCGGCGGCGTGTTCTCGCTGATCTACCTGCGCATCCTGCGCCTCGAGGACGGTGTGCGATGACCGTTGCTCCTACGCGGCCGGTGCGCCCCAGGGTGGCTCGGGGGCTGGCCGGACGCGGCGCAGCCAACCTCGCACTCCTGGTGGTGGGCTTCGCCTTCGTGATTCCGATGGTCTGGGTTGTCGCGGCTGCCTTCAACGGGACCGCGGGGCTGTCGGTTTCCTGGCCGCAGCCCTGGACGTTCGACAACTTCCGCGCCGTCCTCAATGTCGAGACCACCTATCGCCCGATGCTCAACGGCCTGCTCCTGTGCGGCGGCGGAACGCTGGTGACCATGGTCGGGGCCGTGCTGGCGGCGTACCCGCTCTCGCGCTACCGCTCCCGCTGGAGCCGGCCGTTCCTGCTGACGATCCTGTTCGCCACCGGCCTGCCGATCACCGCGATCATGGTCCCCGTCTACGGGTTGTTCGTCCAGATCAACCTGATCGACACGGTGCTGGGAACCGTGCTGTTCATGGCCACCAGCGCCCTGCCCATCTCGATCTGGCTGACCAAGAACTTCATGGACGGGGTGCCGGTCGAACTCGAGGAGGCAGCCTGGACCGACGGGGCATCCCCCATGCAGGCGCTGCGGCACATCATCCTTCCGCTGATGTGGCCGGGCATGTCGGTCGTGGCGATCTACACGTTCATCGGCCTGTGGGGGAACTTCTTCGTTCCCTTCGTCCTGCTGCTCTCCAACGACCAGCTGCCCGCTTCCGTCAGCATTTTCACGTTCTTCGGGCAGTACGGTGAGATCGTCTACGGGCAGCTGGCGGCGTACTCACTGCTGTATTCCCTTCCTGCAGTGGTGCTTTATCTGTTCCTGGCCCGGCGACTGGGTGGCGCCTTCAATTTCGGGGGTGCGGTCAAGGGCTGAACGCATCACGATACCCAGAGCGTTCATCGGTGTCGGAGAGCACCTTCCTGGGCGCAGGACCGTGAAGTGCGCGGCTCGGACCTATCTGGTGGCTAATTCCGACGACGAGTACCAGAAGCGACGCCCGTGACGTAGCGTCGGAACGAACCCATGCGGAGGAGCTTCTGGTGAGCACATTCTCGGCGCAGGAGAAAGAGTCCCGTCAGCCGGTGGCGGTGATGACCCCGGAGTTCAAGGCCGACGCAGTCGAGAAACTGCGGCAGCTGAGACTGCAGGGCCCGGTGCAGCGGGTCCGGCTCCGATCCGGCCTGGATGCCTGGGCCGTGCTGTCGTACGACCTGGCCCGCGAGGCGCTGACGCATCCGGCTCTGGTGCAGGACACCACCCCGGCCGAGGAAGCGCTCGCGGCGGTGGGCTACGTACTGCACAAGAAGGGTCAGGGAGCCACCGGTTCCATGCTCGCTGCCGATCCGCCCGACCACACGCGTCTGCGGCGTCTGGTGGCGCCGACGTTCAGTGCCCGGCGTATCAAGCTGCTGCAGGCACGGGTGCAGACGATCACCACCGAACTGCTGGACCAGATGAGCGGCCAGGACGAGGTGGATCTGGTCGAGGCGTTCACCGCCCCGTTGCCGATCACGGTGATCAGTGAACTGCTGGGCGTACCCGAAGAGGAGCGTTCCGGTTTCCGGGAGATGACCGGTCAATTCCTGAGTGCGCAGATGGACGCCCGACGCGAGGCCGGGATCTGGCTGAACAACTATGTGGCCGCTCTGGTAGCGGGCAAGCGCGCCCGCCCGGCCGACGACCTGCTCTCGGATCTGGTCGCCCAGACGAACGACGAGGACGGCGCCCTGTCCGACGCCGAACTCATCGGCACCGGAGTGCTTCTCGTCATCGCCGGTCATGAGACCACGGTGAATCTCCTGGGCAATGCCATGGTCGCGTTGTTCCGGAACCCGGACCAGGCTGCGGTGTTACGGCAGCGGCCGGACCTGCTGGAGAACGCGGTGGAGGAGTTCCTGCGGTACGACTCCTCGGTGGAGCAGAGCTCGTTCCGGTTCGCGGCCGCCGACCTGGAGCTGGGCGGTGTCCAGATCCGCCGCGGTGACGTGGTCAGCGTCTTCCTGGGCGAGGCCAGCCGCGCCGCGCCCCAGACCGGGGATCCGAAGGTCCTGGACGTCGCCCGCCCGAGTCCCCGGCACGTGGCTTTCGGCCATGGGATCCACTACTGCCTGGGCGCACCCTTGGCCCGGATGGAAGGTGCGATCGCGATCGGTGAACTGCTGCGCCGCTTCCCGCAAATCCGGCCGGCCGGCCCGGTGGAGGAGGTCAACTGGATTCCGGCGGGGATCATGCGGGGGCCGGTGCAGCTGCCCGTCGTGCTGCGTTAGTTTTTCAGCTGAGTCCTGTTGTCCCCGAACCTGGATCGCAACTCGGTGCGCAAGGTGCGCACAGACGTCTGCCATTGGGATGTTTTCGAGCTCTCACGAGCCGTACGCCGGTTACCAGCAGCCATCCGATCCAGGCGGCGTAGCCGGGCAGCCCCACGAAGAGAAGCCCTGAGCCGTCTGCAATTGCGAGGTTGGCTGCCCCGGCAGCGATCAGCAGGCCTCCACCGGCCAATGCGAGCAGACGCTGCCACGGCGGCGTCAGCCCGCTCGCCTGCGCCGCCAGCGCAGCGCCGATGAACGTGGTGCCGAGGGCCGGCAGCGCCAATGCGAACGCTGCTGCATGCAGTTGCCAGGCAAGCTCGAACTCCGGAGTCGGCTCGGCGAGTTCGCCGGCGGACAGCACGACGCCGTTCCACATGACGGCGTACAGCGCGAAGACTGCCGCCAGAGACGCACCCGCGGCCACCGCGAGACGCGAAAAGTCCTGGCCCGCAGACCCGCGGAGCCTCACGAGCCCGTGGAGACCGGTCAGAAATCCGAGCAGCAGCGGCAGGTTCAGCGCCTCCAGGCCGACCGCGATCGCGACTTCGGCCCGGTGCTCGGCGTGGAAGGCGAGCACTTTCTCGATCGGGTCCCCGTAGTCCGGCGCTCCGGCCCAGACCACCACTGCGTTCTGGATCGTCACCGACGCTGCCAGCGCGATCGCCGTCGCGCCCACGACTCGTTCTCTGGTTGTTGCCGTTGTCGCTCTCACCAGGTTGTGCGGTGGTCTCATCTCTCGCTCCTTCGTTGCGTTGTTGGTACGGGAACGGCCGGACTTGGCGATGCAGAACAGGTTCCGGGATCGGCCGGATGTGTCGCTACCAAGCCGAAGTTGATGACGCTGGGCCGAAGGTGCATACCTCGGGTTCGACTTTGGTCGGGTACCGCGGGGCCCGACCCAGCCTTACCCTTTGGCCATGACGGCCCCGGCCGATCGGCGCCTTTTAGCCGAACCCGATCAAGTGCGTACGAACCGTGCCCGGGTGGGCGACGTCGTGTGTTTCTTGCTGGCTGTCGGCCTCATGGTGCTCGCGCTGGTCGACGGCCTCGCGCAGCACATCGCGCCGGTCCCGCTCACCGCGGACCTCGTCCTCGGCGGCCTGTGCAGTCTGGGCGTGTGGCTGCGCCGGCGCTGGCCGGTCGGCTTCGCCGTGATCGCCGGTGTCCTCAGCGTCTACGCGACGTCGGCATCCGGCGCAGCACTCGTTGCGCTGTTCACCGTCGCAGCGCACCGGCGCTTCGCAGTGCTCGCCCCGATCGTGGTGGGGTACGCGCTCGCCCCGTTCGTGACGCTGCTGGTCCGGCCCGACGTCCCGGTCGCGAGCTGGTCGGACACCCTGCTGGGCGTCGCCCTCGCGGCCGCGGTACTCGCCTCGGGCATGTTCGTGCGGGCCCGACGCCAGTCGTTACGGGAACGGGCCGGGCGGGTCGAGGCCGAGCAAGAACTGCGCGTCGCCGAGGCCCGCCAGGGCGAGCGCAACCGGATCGCCCGGGAGATGCACGACGTGCTCGCCCACCGCCTTTCCCTGTTGAGCCTGCACGCCGGGGCCCTGGAGCTACGCCCCGACGCTGCACCCGAGGAGATCGCCCGGGCCGCCGGGGTGGTCCGCGACAGCGCCTACCAAGCGCTGGAAGACCTTCGCGAGGTGATCGGCGTCCTCCGCGCCGATGTCGACCGGTCCGACGAGCCGCCGGAACGGCCGCAGCCCACCCTGACCGACATCCCAGACCTCGTCGAGCAATCACGTCACGCCGGAATGCAGGTACGGCTCGACTGGCAGGCCGACGCGCTTTCCGCCGGATCGGCCGGTGCAGGCCGCAGCGCCTACCGGGTCGTGCAGGAAGGACTGACCAACGCCCGCAAGCACGCCCCCGGCCGCGAGGTGACCGTCTCCGTCCGGGCAGCCCCGGGCGACGGCGTAACCATCGAGATCCACAACCCGTACCCGGCCGAATCCAGCTCCGCCGACATCCCCGGCTCCGGCGTCGGCCTCATCGGGCTTACCGAACGCGCCGCTCTCGCCGGCGGACGGCTCGAACACGGCCCCACCTCTGCCGGAGACTTCCAGCTCAGGGTCTGGCTACCGTGGCCTACCCACTGACCGCGAAGGAGCCGACGTGAGCGCACTGGTGCGGGTTCTCATCGTCGACGACGAACCGCTCGTGCGAGCCGGCCTCACCATGGTCATCGGCAGTTCGCGGGACATCACCGTGGTGGGCGAGGCCGCCGACGGAAACGAAGTAGCTGCCGCCGTCGACACCTATGCCCCGGACGTGGTGCTGATGGACATCCGTATGCCCACCCTCGACGGCCTTGCCGCCACCGAACAACTGCGCACCCGACCCGACCCACCCGAGGTCATCGTCCTGACCACTTTCGACGCCGATGAGTACGTCCTGCGTGCCCTGCGCGCCGGGGCCGGCGGCTTCCTGCTCAAACACACGCCACCCGCCGAGATCCTGCGCGCTATCACCCGGGTCGCGGCCGGCGAACCCATCCTGTCCCCCACCGTCACCCGACAGCTCATCGCACATCTCAGCGACACCGGAGCCGCCGGCCGTCGCCAGCACGCCACCGCTGCGCTACACCAGCTCAGCCCACGCGAACGCGAGGTTGCCGTCGCCGTCGGGCAGGGCAAGCCCAACGCCGAGATCGCGGGCGAGTTGTTCATGAGCGTGGCCACTGTGAAAGCCCATATTTCCCGGATCCTGGCCAAACTCGAGCTCAACAACCGCACCCAGGTTGCCCTGCTCGCCCACGACGCCGGCCTCACCGGTTGACGCCGGTCTCGCCTCGACGGGAGGCTCCTGAGGAGCTCGTTACGAAGCCGGGGCGCGCAGCCCCGACAGAGAAGGGTCAAACGCGCTCACGAGGCGGCCCCCTCGCTGCGGAAGACCGCCGCGGCCGGTCCCGCCGGCACCGTGACTACCGCATGATCGTCGGCGGCGGAGGTGCGCCACGCGGCCCCGGAGGGGAAGATCTGCGTGATCGCGCCGACGTCCGGCAGCACGAGATCGACGCCCTCGGTTCCTCTCGACCACACGCAGAACACCGCTGAACCGTCCTCCTGCCGCAGGCCCAGGCACAGGATGTCGTCGTCCCACCCCGGCATGCCGATCGGCCAGAACGGGGTGGCGGTCACGAGGTTTCCGCGCAGGGTCTTCGCCGTCGCGACGGCCTCCTGCACCCGAGCGAAGGCGTCGGCACTCAGCTCGTTCAGGAATCCGGAGAGGTAGAACCGGCCGGCCAGCCCCGAGACGAGGGTGACGTCGAGCTCGCCCTGGCTCATGGCCGCGGCGGGGTAGGCCCAGTTCCCCGCCTGCTCGGGGAGAATCGTGGCCGGCGCGGACGCGGCGATCGCGGCGTACCGCAGAGCATCCTGCTGGTCGCTCGTGGACTGCAGGTGGGTCACGGCGAGCAGGTGGTAGTCGCTGCGCATCGCGCCCGAGGCGCAGTTCTCGATCAGCAGTTGCGGATGCCGGCGCTGGAGCGCGACGAGCCAGTCCCGCAACGCTCTCGTGTGCGCGAGCAGCCCGTGCCCCGGCGCGAGGCCGCCGACGTCGGTGCCCGACCCCGGTTCGATGTTGTAGTCGAGCTTCAGGTACTCGATACCGAACGCGGCCACGAGGTGGTCGACGGCGGCGTCGAGATGGGCCACCGCGGCGGGATGCCGCAGGTCGAGGTGCCGCCGTCGCTGCTCCACCACAGCCGCGCCGTACCTCTGGAAGAAGGCGTCGGCGGGCAGGGCACCAGCGACTGGCGAGTCGAGGCCGACCGATTCGGGCTCGATCCACAGGCCCGGCCGCATCCCGGCGTCCCGGATCGCCGCGATCACCCGTCCGAGCCCTCCGTCGAAGCGGGTCGGCGCCTCGCGCCACTCCCCCACCTCGCTCCAGTAGTCGGTGCTTTCGGTGAACCAGCCCGCGTCGATGCAGAAGTACTCCGCACCGGCCTCGCCGGCCGCGGCGATCAGCGGGAGCAGCCGCTCCGTGTTCGGCTGCCCCATGAGCGTGTTCATGTAGTCGTTGTAGACGATGGGCAGCGACCGCTCGATTTCGCGCACCTCGCGCAGGCCGCGCCGGTGCCGTGTGAGCGCCGCGAACGCGCCGTCTCGGCCGCTGTCCGAGACGACGAGCCCCGCCGCGACCGTCTCGAAAGTGTCCCCCGGCCGCAGCCGCACCGCGGCCTGGTGCTCGCGCTCCGTGGGCCCACCGGCGCTCAGGACCACGCCTCCGTCGCCACGCGATAGCGACCATTGCCACCCCGCCGAGCTCTCGATCTGCCAGCCGATGCTGACGGCGTCCGCTGTCGAGAGGACCGCGACGGGCAGCACGCTGCCCGTCGGCCAGCCGCCCGCGCTGCTCTGCCCGAACCCCGTGCGATCGGGCTGGGCGACGGCGGCGAAACCGAGCTCCGGCAGGAGATCCGCGACCGCGTCCTCACGCCACCGCCCCTCGCCGAGCCATTCGCTGCGCCCGGAAGCGAGAGTCAGCTGCGCGGGCTCAGCGGCTGTGCTCACGGAGAGCGTGGGGACGGCGAAGACGACGACATCCTCGGCCCCGTCGTTGCGCAGTTCGTGGCTCAGACGTAGGCCGCCGCCGTCGAGGGCCAAGCGCGTGCGCACCGAAAGACCGGTGACCTGGTCGGTCTGGGTCACAACGGCCGCCGCGCCGCTCTTCTCCACCACGGTCGGGCGCAGTCGCGCGCCGACCGTGGTACCCCGGTACCCGAGCGTCATGCGCTCATGGCGTTCGGACGCCGTGAGCACCTCGACGAGCGGATGCGGGCGTACCGCTTCGGCGCCATCGAGCGTGAGCGAGCGCAGCTCGAGGGGCGTGTCACCCGATGCGCCGAGCACGGCCCGTAGCGCACCGCAGCTCAGGACCACATCGACGGGGATACTCATCGGGTAGCCCCCAGGCAGTTCGGTGCTTCAGCGCTGAGAGGGATGGCGCGCTCCCCGACCACAGCGCTAGTCCGGTCGCTTCTGGCCACTGATGTACTCCTTGACGATGGACAGGGGCGCTCTGCCGAAGAATGCGCCGAAGTAGAACGGTGACCAAGGGTGGCCTGCATGGAGCGGGCTCGGTTGATCCGGTCGGCGTAGTCGGCTCGTAGGTGCCGGAGCGAGACACCTTTAATGCTGTTGCCCAGCCGAGACAGGGCGATGGTGGGCGGGTGGCGCACGAGTAGGTACACGTCGTCTTCCTCGCCGGTGAACTCGCCTGGTTCGAAGCCGGAGTCTCCGCACACGTCGCACATGATGCGTTCGCACGCGGTGAGCATGTCGTCCTTGAACGTACCCCGCCGGTACTTCGTGAGACAGACCAAACGAATGTGCATGTTCAGATGACGTTTCTGCTCTCCGGAGATCCGTGTCTGATACCCGGTGCGGGGACCTGCACCAGCGCTATATTCGAACATATGTCCAGGTATCGGCTGTATCCCACGCAACAGCAGGAGACGCTTCTGCTGACCGCCTGTGGGCATGCCCGGTACGTGTGGAACCTCGCACTGGAACAGAAGAACATGTGGCGGCGCGACCGCCCACACACGCCAAACTACATGGAGCAGGCCCGCCAGCTGACCGAGGCCCGCCGCGAGAATCCCTGGCTGGCCGAAGGTTCGGTGACGGTTCAGCAACAGGCTCTGCGCGATCACGACCAGGCGTGGCGGAACTTCTTCAACGGAACCCACGACCGTCCGACCTGGCGCAAACGCGGGCAGCATGAGGGTTTCCGGATCGTCGGCCGTGAGGCCGCCCGCCTGCGCCGGGACAACGGCCGCTGGTCGGCGGTGAACATCCCGAAGGTCGGCTGGGTCCGGTTCAAACGCTCCCGTGACCTTCCCGAAGCCAAGTCCTACCGCGTCACCCGGGACCGGTCCGGGCGCTGGCACATCGCGCTCGCTGCGATCCCCGCCCCGATCCCCGCACCGGGCACGGGGGAAGTAGTAGGCGTAGACCGGGGCGTGAAGGTCGCGGTGGCGTTGTCGACGGGCGAACTGTCCTCCCCGGCCGGGCTGCGCCAGAAGGAATCCGGACGCCTCAGGCACCTTCAGCGGCGCCTGGCCCGGGCACAGAAGGGATCGTCCCGCCGCGCCCGTATCAAGGGACAAGTGGCCCGTCTGCGGGCGCGTGAGGCTGACCGGCGCAAGGACTGGGCCGAGAAGACCAGTACCGACCTGGCCCGCCGGTTCGACGTGATCCGCGTGGAGGACCTGAAGGTCAAGGGCATGACCCGCTCGGCGCGCGGCACCATCGCCAAGCCGGGACGTAACGTCCGTCAGAAAGCGGGCCTGAACCGAGGCATCCTGGCCGCCGGCTGGGGCCTGATGGTGACCCGTCTGGAGCACAAGGCACCCAGGCGAGTCGAGAAGGTCAATCCGGCGTACACGTCGCAGACCTGCAACGCCTGCGGGCACTGCGCACCCGAGAACCGCAAGAGCCAAGCGGTGTTCCGGTGCGTGGCCTGCAAGCACCAGGACCATGCCGATGTGAACGCTGCCAGGAACATCGCCGCAGGGCATGCGGTGACAGCGCGTGGAGACAGGGCGAAGCCGGCCCGGTCGACGAAACGCGAACCTCAACGAAAACGCCTCCCCACGGTCGCGTAAGTAGTTGAAATCCCGGCCCTTCAGGGCCGGGAGGATGCCAAGACGCAATCTCCTTCAGGAGTAAGGGCGTTCAGTGTCCAGGGGCCCGGACGAGGAGGGCCGCTCGAGAGTGTGGGCGTCGGCGGCGTCTCCAGCAGTCGAGGCGCGGACAATCAGCTCGGGGTCGACGATCTGCTGGCGCGAGTCGAAAGTACGCACAGGTTCACCGAGTTCCGACAGGAGCAGGTCGTACGCGGTCTCGCCGATCGCCTCGCCCGGGGTACTGATCGTGGAGAGCGGAATTGCGGAGACAGCGGCGATCTCGTCGCCGTCGAAGCCGATCACGGCCACGTCGCGGGGAACGTCGATGCCGAACGAGGTGAGCCCCCGTACGACGCCCAGGCCGACCATGTCGTTGACCGCGAAGACCCCGTCGGGGAGCTGGTCGCGCCGCGAGGCCATTTCGACGCCGGCCGCGAAGCCCGCGTTCATACTGCGGTCGTCGGCGCGCAGCACCGTGAGGCTCGCGCCCGAGACCTCCTGAACCGCGCGGCTCGCCCCGTCGAAGCGCTCGCTGACCTGCTTGACGCTGAACGGACCGCCGACGAACGCGAGCCGGCGACGGCCGATGTCGAGGAGGTGCCGAGCGGCGAGGTAGCCGCCCGCCGAGTCCGCCGCCGACACCGAGGCCTGGTCCGGCGTGGTCGCGCTACGGCCGGTGATGACGCTCGGCGTGCCCCGCCGGCGCATCTCGGCCAGTCGCGGCTCGATCTCGTCGAGCGTGGCGATGATCAGGCCCGAGACCCGCTTGCGCTCGAACAGCTCGAGGTACTCCAGCTGACGCGAGGTCGAGCCCGCGGAGTTGCCGATCATGACGGTGCGCCCGTTCTCGGCCGCCCGGCGCTCGATCGCGTCGGCGATCACGCCGGAGAACGGGTTGGTGAACTCGAACGCCACGTACCCGATCGTGCGCGTGTCCCCGGAGCTGATCTTGCGCGCCGCGTCGCTGGGCACGAAACCGAGCTCGTCGATCGCGCGGGCGATCCGCTTACTCGTCGCCGGGGACAGGATCTCCGGCCGGTTCAGGTAGTTCGACACGGTCGAGCGTGAGACCCCCGCCGCCTCGGCGACATCGGTGATGGCTACGCGCTTCATCGCTCCAGTCTCTTTCGTCCTCACCCGCGAGCGGATCAGCGGGCCCTCGGATTGGACTGATCCAATTTCGACAACCCCCGCCACTCTTCGTCAGGGTGACACTAACTATGCAGGTAAGAGCAACTCGACGCAAATACCGGCCGTGTCCCAATTGATCCTTGTTGAACCGATCCAACTGAAGTACGTTCACCCCATCTCGCCGCAGTGCGCCGGAGGCCTGCACCCGGAAGATCCGCGATCCGACGACGCGGAATGACGTCTTCTACAAAGGAGTAAGAACATGTCACGACACCCGCGCCGCGTAGCCGTCGAGCTGATCGCCGCGGTGACCGCATCCGCCCTCCTGCTCACCGCCTGCAGCGGCTCGAGCGGTGAGGCCGCCGGTGGCGAGGTCACGCTCACCGTCGGCGGCAAGCCGCAGGCCACCGACGAGGCCGCCCTCGCGCTCTGGGACGAGAAGGTCGAGCAGTTCGAGACGGAGAACCCCGACGTCACGATCGAGGCCAGCGAGGTCGTGTACGACCCGCAGACCTTCGCCGCGCAACTGGCCGGGGGCACGCTGCCCGTCGTCATGGGTGTGCCGGTGACCGAGATCCAGTCGCTGATCAACCGCCAGCAACTCAAGGACGTCAGCTCGTACTACGACTCCGAGGAGGTCCTGAAGCAGCTCAACGAGTCGGTGACCGCCAACGTGCAGGGCACGGACGGCGCGTACTACGGCATCCCCGTCTCGGCGTTCACGCTGGCGGTCCTGGTCAACCGAGACGTGTTCGAGCAGGCCGGGCTCGACCCCGACCAGACCCTCGAGAGCTGGGAGGACATCGCCGCCGCCGCGTCCACGATCACCGAGAAGACGGATGCCGCCGGGCTCGGCCAGCTGACGACGACGAACCAGGGCGGATGGACGCTGGCCGCGACCAGCGCCGCGTTCGGCGGCCTCATCGAGGAGACGAACGGCGAGCAGACGAGCGCGAACCTGGACAACGACGCGACGAAGGCCGCGCTCGAGTACCTGTCCGACCTGCGCTGGAACAAGAACGCGCTGGGCAGCAACTTCCTGCTCGACTTCGACTCCGCCGGGCCCGCGTTCGCCACGGGGGAATACGGCATGCTCGTGGGCGCCTCCGAGTGGTACAACCCGCTGGTCCGCAACTTCGGGATGGATCCCGAGGCGTACGGCCTGTTCCCGCTCCCGCAGAAGGCCGGCGGCCTCGGATCGCTGGGCGGCGGTTCGGTGTCGGTGATCCGGGCCGACGCCAGCGAGGCCGAGACCGCGGCCGGCGTGGCCTGGAGCAACTTCTACTACCTCGACCGGTTCGCCGACCTCGAGTTCGCAGCCGAAGAGGCCGCCGGGATGGCGAAGGACGGCGGCACGGTGCCGCGCGTCGGGCTCCCGCTGGTCGCCCCCGAGACGTACACGGCCTACCTCGAGGCCATCGAGCCGAGCATCAACGTCCCGCTCGAGAACCTCGAGACGTACTACTCGGCCGCCGAGTCGCCCGACTTCAAGGTCGTGACGGAGCCGCGCACGGAGGCGCAGCAGATCTACGGTCTGCTCGACACCGTGCTCCAGGCCGTGTTCACCGAAGAGAACGCCGACATCGACGCGCTTCTCGCCGAGGCCCAGAGCCAGGCCGAGACCATCGTCGCCGGTGCGCAGACGCAGTCATGACCTCCGTTACGTCATCACCACTCGTCCCACCCGTGGCGGCCGGCGGGGACTCTGTCCCGCCGCCGCCCCAGCGGCGTCCGCTCCTGCGACGGGGCGGGCTCAGCACGATCCTCATCCTGTTGCCCGCCGTGGTGCTGTTCTCGCTCTTCTCGTGGTGGCCGATCCTGCGCGGGCTCGTCATCGCCTTCCAGAAGACGAACTTCATCACGACCAGCTGGGTCGGCATCGAGAACTTCGAGCGCGTGCTGGCCGACCCGCTGCTCGGTCAGGCTCTCGAGAACACGGCTCTCTACACGGGTCTCGCTCTCGTGATCGGTTTCCCCGTCCCGATCTTCCTCGCCGTCCTGCTCGCCGAGATGCGCCGGGCCCGGGGCATCTCGAGCTTCCTGGTGTTCCTGCCCACCGTGATCCCGCCGGTCGTGTCGATCCTGCTGTGGCAGGTGTTCTACGACCCCGGCCCCGACGGCCTCTTCAACTCGATCCTCGCGACGGTGGGCGTCGATCCGCTCCCCTGGCTGCAGTCCCCCTCGAGCGCAATGCTGTCGATCGTGCTCGTCGCCACCTGGGGCGCGGCCGGATCGACCACGATCATCTACCTCGCGACGGTCCTGTCGATCGACTCGCAGCTGTACGAGGCGGCCGAGATCGACGGCGCCGGCATCTTCCGCCGGATCTGGCACATCACCCTGCCGCAGATGCGCGGCACGATTCTCCTGCTCCTGCTCCTGCAGCTGATCGGCACGTTCCAGGTGTTCACCGAGCCGTTCCTGCTCACCGGCGGCGGGCCGAACAACAGCACCCTGACGCTGCTCATGCTCATCTACCGCTACGCGTTCATCTACGGCAACTTCGGCCAGGCCGCGGCCCTGAGCCTGATGCTCGCCGCCGCCCTCAGCGTCTTCGCCGCGATCTACCTGTGGCTCTCCCGGAAATGGAGCAAGTGATGGCCCTCACCGCCCGACGGCGCTCGACCGGGCGGTCGCTGGAGCGCTCGAACATCTCCGACTCCGACCTGTCCCGCGCGAGTACCCGTTTCACCTTCCGCGTCGTGGTCTGGGTGGTCGTGGCCCTGCTCGCCCTCGTCGCGGCCGGGCCGCTGCTGTGGCTCGCGAAGTCCGCGGTGTCGACCACGCAGGACATTCTCCGCGACCCGTTCGGGCTGTGGCCCTCGGGCATCCAGTGGCACAACCTCGGCGACGCGTGGAACCAGATCCAGATCGGCCGGTTCACCACCAACTCGCTCCTGATCACGAGCGGCGAGGTGATCGTGGCCGTGTTCTCGGCCGTAACCCTGGGCTACGTGCTCGCGATCCTCCGGCCGAGGTACGGGCCGGTCCTCAACGCCGCGATCATGGCGACCCTGTTCATCCCCGGGGTGATCTCGCTGGTCCCGCTGTACCTCACCGTGATCGACCTCGGGCTCCTCGACAGCTACGCGGCGCTGTGGCTCACCAACGGCGTCAGCGCCTTCAACGTCCTCATCATGAAGCAGTACTTCCAGACTCTCCCGCCCGAGCTGTTCGAGGCGGCGAAGGTCGACGGCGCCGGTCCGCTGCGCATCCTGTGGTCGATCGTGCTGCCGTTGGCGCGTCCGATCATCGGCGTGGTCGCTCTCCTGGCGTTCATCGCGTCGTGGAAGGACTTCCTGTGGCCGCTGCTGGCCCTGCCCTCCCCCGACAAGCAGCCGCTGTCAGTGGGACTCGCGACGGTCGCGCCCCAGGCCGATCTGGCCATGCTCATGGCCGGCATGTTCATCGCCGTCCTCATCCCGATCGCAGTGTTCACGATCTTCCAGAAGCAATTCCTGACGGGCGCCGGATCCGCCGGCGCTCTGAAGGGCTGAGCGTTTCCTGCCCGTCCCGCCTCGGATCAAAGGAGATCTCTGTGTCCTTCTCGCGCCATCGCGTCGCCGGCGTAGCCGCCGCCATACTTGCCACGGGTCTGCTCGTCTCGAGCCCCGCTCAGGCCGCCGAGGCCCTCACGATCGAGGGCGAGAACCCCACAGCCACAACCATGGTGCCCGGCGCCGCCGCGCAGACCGGGGCCAGCGGAGGCTCGTCCCTGCGGCTCTACACCGCGGCGGAAGCCCCCGAAGGTGGATACACCGCCACCTACGAGGTCGAGGTCGACGACGCCTCCCTGTACCGGCTCGACGCGACGACGATCCCGGTCGGTGTGGAATGGGCGTCACCCTTCCGGGTGCGGGCGAACGACGGGGCCTGGCAGGAAAGCAGTGACGCCCGTCAGCTGTCGGTCGTCAACAGCGAGTTGCGGCGCTACGAACTGGGCGCTCTCGCCCTCGACGCCGGCGTCAACACGATCGAGTTCCAGGTCACCGAGCGCCGTAAGTCGCCCAACACGAACTACACGCTGTTCCTCGACACGTTCACCCTCACGCCGGCCGAGATGGCCCTCGAGTCGGTGACGGCCCCCGATCGTTTCGGCGTCTTCGAGCAGGGCGAGAGCGCCACGCTCACGGCAGCACTCAACTCCAAGGCGCTGGCCCCCGTACCGGTCACCTGGAGCGTCGCGGACTACGACGGGGCCGTCGTGGCCGAGGGCGAGACCACGGTGGAGACCGGCGAGTCCACCGCATCCATCGACCTCGGCGATGCGCTCGACACCGGTGCGTACCGGGTGTCTGCGCGGATCACGGGGCTGGAGACCGGAATCGAGGGTGCGTTCGCCGTTCTGCCCGAGGCTTCGTCCCGGCCCGCAGTCGACGACAGCCCCTTCGCAGTCGACGTTTACGGCTCGAAGCTGATCGCGACCGACGACGCCGAGGCCTTTGCGCATGTCCTGTCGCTGACCGGCGTCGACTGGATCCGCGATCGGCAGCGCTGGAACGACGTCATCAACCCCGCCCGTGGGAGTTTCGACTTCTCGGGCGAGCAGCAGCCGTTGAACTGGCTGCAGGCAGCGGATGCCGCCGGGCTGAAGACCCTCTCCTCGTTCCACGACGGCCCGTCCTGGACGCGGGTCGAGAAGCGGGAGCTCCCGCAGGACCTGCGCGACATGTACGACTTCGCGCTCGCAGCCGGAGAGAACTACGACGGACTGGTGGACGCGTGGCAGCTCTGGAATGAGCAGAACCGCAAGTTCGCGCACGAATCGGAGGGCGCCGACCGCTTCGCCGCCGTGATGAAGGCCGCAGCCCTCGGCTTCCTCGACTCGGGCACGGACGCGCTCCTGGTGAACGGCGGTCTGGCCGGCGTCGACCCGCACTACGCACAGTGGCAGTTCCGCAACGGCATCCTCGACTACCTCGACGCTCACGCCTATCACACGCACACGACCGTCAACGCCTCGGCGTCGACCAACGCGCACCCGGACTTCTCCTCGCAACTCGAGGCCGCACAGCCGTACGGCGACGACGGCAAGGGCCGATGGGTCACCGAAAGCGGCATCGCCCTCAACAACGCCGACCAGACCAAGCTGCCGACCGCCACGCAGGAGGCCTTGCAGGCGCGCTACATCGTCAGCTCGGCCGCCGAGTCGCTCGCCCAGGGCTCGACGAAGCAGTTCTTCTTCATCGCCGCGCCGTACCGTGAGGGGGCCTCGTACTGGAGCATGTACCGCAGCCCGGACGAGCCGATGGCGGCCCTCGCGGCGCAGTCGGTGATGACCCGTGAACTCGGCGAGGGCCGGTATGCGGGACAGTTGACCGGCCTTCCGAAGGGCGTCTCGGCCTACGCGTTCGACACCGGCTCGGGCCCGGCCGCCGTGCTCTGGGCGCCCACCGACACCGAGGTGACGGTCCCCGTCGAAGGCGAGGCCGCGCTCGTCGACCTGATGGGTCGCGACGGCGACCTCGCGGTCTCCGGCGGAGCCGCGGCATTCACCGTCGGCCCCGATCCTGTCTACCTGTCCGCGGCACAGTTCCCCGACCTCAAGGCCGCCCCGGCGCCCGCAGCCCCTGCCGACCCGATCGACGCCGAGGACTTCACGACGGCCGAACGCGTGGTGATCCAGCCCGTCTTCGACGCCGCGACCTCGGAAAACTCGCAGCTGTACGGATACGGACTCGACAGCACGGCCACCACCACGGTCACGGCTGAGGTCTACAACTTCAATGACGCCGGTGTGACCGCCGAGGTCGCTGCCACCGCCGAGGGTGGCTGGCAGGTCGTAGGCGCCGCGCAGCAGGTCACCATCCCGGCTGGCGGAAAGGCCGACGTGACCTTCGAGATCACCGCGGGCACCGACCTCCAGCAGACGATCGCCGATCTCACGTTCAAGGCGACCGTCGACGGGAAGACCTCGTCACCGGCAGTCGCCGAGTTGCGCCCACGGGCATCGTCGCTGACGGTCGAGCACGCGATCGACGGTGCCGACGACGTGGTGAAGGCCGAGTACACGAACACGACGGATGCCGCCCAGCACATCTCCGAGGCATCCTGGACCTTCAGCGAAGACACCGAGACGGTCGACGTCGACCTGGACGTCGCACCCGGGGCCACAGTCTCGCTCCTGTCGACCCCGGCGCCCGCGGGCGCCGGCGAGGTGGCCTACACGGCAACTCTCACGATCGACGGCGCCGGAGAAGCGTCGGCGTCGGGCACGCTCTCGGCCCTCCCCTGGCTCGACGTTCCCCGAGTGCCGAAGCGCACCATCGAAATCGACGGCGTGCGCGACGACCTCAGTGGTCTGCCGTCCACCACACTGAAGGCCCCCGGCGTCAAGGAGTCGAGTCTCGCCGCCGAGACCTGGTTCACCTGGGACGACGACAACCTCTACCTGACCGCCGAGGTCTCCGACGACATCCACGTCCAGCCCTACGTGAACACCGCGACCTGGCAGGCCGACGGACTGCAGTTCGCCGTCGCGCCGAACTGGCCCGGTGAGAGCGACCTGCGCCCCGAGATCCAGGAGTACACCGAGTTCGGTTTTGCCCTGACTCCGCAGGGACCTCAGCTGTACCGCTACAAATCGGGTTCGGTCGAGGGCTTCCTCACCTCGGCGGACATCGCGGCCGTGCGGGACGAGACGACCAAGACGACCGTCTACGAGGCCGCGGTCCCCTGGTCGCTGCTCGAGCCGATCGGCCTGACACCGACTTCTGCCGCCTCCCTGTCGATCGCCGTGAACGACAGTGACGGCGACGGCACTCGCGGGTGGGTCCGGTGGGGCGACGGGATCACCACGTCGAAAGACACCGAACTGTTCGAGCCGGTCATCTTCGCGGCCGACGCCAACAACGCCGTCGCAGGCTCCGCGAACGTGCGCGCCCAGTGCTGGGGCGACAGGCCGGCCCTGGCGGCCCACGCCTGGAACGACTCCGCAGCCCCGGTCGACGTGCGCTTCTCCACCCCGCTCGGCGACCACATCGTCCACGATCTCGCCGCGAAAAAGGGCGGATACCACGCGTTCCGTCCGGATGGCGCCTCGGTTCCGGCCTGGGAATCACTCACGGTCGTGGCCGGCGACGCGGGCACGCGGGCGTTCGCGCACGAGGGAGCCAAGGTGACTTGCGAATGATCGAGCCGTACCGTCTGCGCGTCGATGCCCGCGCCGAACCACGAGAGGTCGACGCCCCCGCCCCCGAGCTGTCCTGGGCGCTGCGCAGTGACGTACAGGACGCGATGCCGGTCTCGCACCGGGTGACCGTTCGATCCGCCGACTCCTCGTGGGACAGTGGGTTTCGTGATGGCTACGCCACCCGGCTGCGCTACGACGGCCCGGCGCTCGCCCCCGAGACGTCGTACGTCTGGACCGTCGAGGTCGAGGATGGCCAGGGTGCACGTTCCTCGGCGGAATCGTCCTTCGAGACCGGCGTTTCCGACTGGTCGGGAGTCGTGTGGATCGGGCGCGACCCCGAGCCGAACGGCGCGATCGACGCGACCGATCGCGACAGCGTCACCCCCGTACGTCCGACGCTCCGCACGAAAGACCTGAGTCCACCGCTGCAACTGCGCCGCGCTTTCACGACCTCGGCCGCGCCGGCGCGCGCCCGGCTCACCGTGACGGCGCGCGGTCTCGTGGTCCCGTACATCAACGGGGCCAGGGTCGGTGACGACGAGCTCCTGCCCGGCTGGACGGACTACCGCACGCGCATCCAGTACCGCACCTTCGACGTCACCGACCTCGTGCACGCCGGGGAGAACGTGCTCGCGGCGGAGGTCGGCGAAGGATGGTGGTCGGGCTACCTGGGCTTCGACCAGCGCCACCACGCCCACCACTACGGCACGGCCCCTCAGTTGCTCGCGCGCCTTGTGATCGACGATGCCGACGGCAGACGCACCGTCCTCGGCACGGACGAGTCGTGGCGCGAGCACGAGGGCAAACGCCGCTGGGCCGATCTACTGATGGGAGAGCACATCGACAGCACGCACGGCACACCAGGCTGGACCGGTCGCGGATTCGACGACTCGGGATGGCGCGCGGCGCGCGTGCTCGACCCCGGCCCCGGTCCACTGATCGGTCAGCGCGACGAGCCCGTGCGCGTGGTCGATGAACTCACCCCCGTCGCCATCAACCGCACCCCGAAACGCACGATCATCGACTTCGGGCAGAACCTCGTGGGCCGCCTGCGTCTGCCGGCGAGCCCGGATCATGCGCTCACCGTGCGCCACGGCGAGGTGCTCGACGCGGACGGAGAGCTCTACACCGACAACCTGCGCTCCGCCGAGGCCGCGGACCACCTGCGCTCCACCACCCCGACGGAGCCGGTGTTCACGTTCCACGGTTTTCGGTACGCCGAGCTGAGCGGCGCAGACGTCGACCCGACGCGGGTGCGCGCCGCAGTGCTCTCAAGCGACGTCGAGTGGACGGGCGGGGTCACCACCTCCTCCCCCTTCCTCAACCGGCTGATCGACAACATCCGCTGGGGCCAGCTGGGCAACTTCGTCTCGGTGCCGACGGACTGCCCACAGCGCGACGAACGGCTCGGGTGGACCGCCGACGTCCAGGTGTTCGCCCCGACCGCCACGCTGAACGCCGACCTGCAGGCCCTGCTACGGAGGTGGCTCGACGACCTCGTATCCGCGCAACTGCCCAACGGGTCAGTGCCCGACGTCATCCCCCGCTCCCCCGGCACAACCCTGTTTGACTACGGCGCACCCGGCTGGGGCGATGCGATCGTGCTCGTCCCCTGGACCCTGTACCGCGCGTACGGGGACGTCGACGTGCTGCGGGCGATGTTCGGGCCGATGCGGCGGTGGCTCGACTACGTGGCGGACCGCAACCCCAACGGTCTCTGGCTCTCTCGACGCGGAAACGACTACGGCGACTGGCTGTCCGTCGATGAGCACACGCCCAAGGAGGTCGTAGCGACGGCGTACCACGCACACGCCACCGCAACGGCGGCCCGCATCGCCGAGGTCCTGGGAGAACACGATGCGACCCAGGAGCTCGACACCCGCGCCGCACTGATCCGGGACGCGTACGTCAAGGCATTCCTCGGCGAGGACGACCGCGTCCATGGCGATTCACAGACCGCATACCTGATGACCCTGGCGTGGGACCTCGCCCCGGAAGATCGCCGCCCGGCGCTCTTCGCCCGCCTCGTCGACAAGATCGAGCAGCGCAGTGCCCGCCTCACGACCGGCTTTCACGGCGTGGCGCTGCTGTGCCCGACGCTCGCGCGATTCGGCCGCCCTGACCTGGCGTACGACCTGCTGTTCCAGCGGGAGTTCCCGTCGTGGGGGTTCTCGATCGACAACGGCGCCACGACGATCTGGGAGCGCTGGGACGGCTGGACCCCGGACGGCGGTTTCCAGACGCCAGAGATGAACTCCTTCAACCACTACTCGCTCGGGTCGGTGGGCCAGTGGATCTACTCGGATGTCGCGGGCATCGCGCAGACCGACGACTCGGTGGGCTTCCGACGCGTCCTCGTTGCGCCGTCGATCGACCCGCGGCTGGAGTGGGTGAACGGCCGACTGCAGGCCCCGCACGGGGAGATCACGACGCGCTGGGTGCGCGAGGGCGACGAAATCGTGCTCACGGTCACGCTTCCGCCGGGGACGACGGGGATCGCCCGCCTCGGACCGCGCGACGCCGAACTCCGCGCGGGGACAACTGTGCTGCGCGCGCTCGCTACCGAAGTGTGACGGGCAGGCGCGCCAGCCAGTCAGCACAGAGGCTAGTCCACCCGGCGGCGTCGGTGTCGGCGGCGAGCGCTACTCCGTGTATGTCGCCGGGGAACACGTGCAACTCGTGCGGGACGCGCGCCGCAGCGAGTGCCTGACCCAGGAGGTACGAGTGCCGCACGGGCACGACGCCGTCCTCCGCCGTGTGCCACACGAACATCGGAGGGGAATCCGGACGCACCAGCGTCTCCAACGACAGTGACTGTGCCAGAGCGTTATCGGAGGAGCCCGCGTCGTCGCCGAGCAGCACGGCTCGCGAGTTGGTGTGCGGCCCGTCGATCATGCTCACGACCGGATAGCCGAGAATCGCGAAGTCCGGCCGCTCGTCCGGCTCGAGACCGGGAGCGAGAGCAGACAGTCCGGCAAGGTGCCCTCCGGCCGAGAACCCGATCACGCCAACCCGGCGGGCACCGCCCGCACGTTCTCTTGCGACCGCGCGCGAGACGGCGCGCAACGGAGCGGGGTGTGCCGTGCGCAGCGGGTAGTTCACGATTTTCGCGGGCCAGCCCTGTGTGCCGAGCCACTCGACTATCGGTTCCGCCTCATGCGGTGCATGGACGCGGTATCCGCCGCCGGGCAGCACGAGCACGACATCTAACGCAGATCTGGTCACACCGTTCACCCTACTCAACTGACGAATCCCGCCAGGCGCTGGAGCAGAGCCGAGCCTTCCAAGCAGAGGACACCTGCCCCATCCTCTCGAGGAACCTTCACCCGGCCAGTCAGGCACGAGAAGGATCGTCGATCCGCATACGGATCATGAACCGCCCATGCCCGGGAAAGACTTCGAAGACTCCGCCGACCGAGAGGACCCTCCGCTGCAGCCCGGGCAGGCCGCTTCCTCCAGCGCGCTCCGGCTCACCTCCCTCTCGGCGCGGATCAACTTCGTTCTCCACCTCCGCCAGCAGACTCGCCTCCCCCCAGAAGACGCTGATGCGAATCACCGACCCGTGTCGTCCATGCCGGAAGGCATTGGTCACCCCTTCCTGGACGAATCGGTAGACGACCTGTTGGCGGTCGGGATCCGGATGCCAGGTGGCCGACCCCAAGTCCAGAGCAAGGTCCCGACCTGCTGCACGGGCCAGCTTCACCAGTTCGGGTATGTCCTGGATGCCCTGTCGTGCGAATTGCCCCTCCCGACCCTGCGGATCCTGAAGTCTGCGAACCGACTCACGGAGCTCCTTGGCCGACGTACCGGCGAGGGTTGAGATGTTCTGTAGCGCCGACAGGGCAGCACGCTCATCACGGTCGAACACATGCAGAGCACCTCCGGCCTGCAAGGCGATCAGGCCTACCGAGTGGTTGAGCACATCGTGCATCTCCTGGGCCATCTCCAGCCGATCGTCCCGGGCCGCCAGTTCGGCCTGCAGATGTTTCGACTCACTGCGCACCCTCGCCCAGACATGGGCCCTGATGCCACGCCCGGCGGCGAAGGCGATCAGCGGATCCTGGACCAGCGGCATCACCGAGGAGAACGAGATGAACCTACTCACCAGGGAGTCCAGAACAACCAGGACAGCCACGGAGAGTGCGGCACAGAGCAACGCCCCGCGGAGGGTGACCACCAGGCAGACGAAGAACTCCGCCAACAACAGATCGTAGGAGACATGCACCTGGTACCTGAGCAGAAGCACGACGAGCGCAAGATTGATCAGGTAGACCGGCCAGGGGTAGCGGCGGAAGAACAGCATGCAGCCGCCGCCGACCACCGTCGCGCACAACGCGGCCACCTGTGCCCTGCCCTGATAACCGGCTGACCGGATGATCAGGGACTGCATGACCACGGCGAAGGCCGCCGCATAGCACCCCTCACGAGTCAGGGTCAACGATTCCGTCACTCGACTGATCCTTGGGCGTACCGTGAATTCTACTGGAATATAACTCATTTTGATTCCTTCGATCAGGACGTCAGCGCTTCGCCCGAACCGGTGAGACCAGTCCCGGGAATCGGTGGACACGTCAAGCAGATCCGAAACCGCACCGATGGCAGGAGTGTTCAGCATCCCAGCGCAACGACGAGGGACATCCATGACCGACACCACGAACCAGACCCTGCCCGAATGCCCACCCGACGACTGGCTGGACGAGTGGCTGGACGAGCGCGCCACCGGCGACCACTACTGGTTTGATCCGATCGGCTCAGCTACCTTCGACCGAATCGTGTTCAAGGCCAACAGCAATCGAGCCAAGATTGTCTACCGCAAAAACGGGAAGACGAAGAAGTACCGGTGCACCGTGTCGCCGGCACTCGGCGACACCCCGGCCTGCACGACCTACCTGATCGACAGTGGCGTCGTCGGCAGCATCACCTACGGCGGCAACGTCTACGGCCGCACCTACGGCTCCATCCAGTTCCAGAGCAGCTCCAAGCAACAGTACGACTTCCGCGTCACCGAGAAGTGAACCCCTCACAGGAAAACCTTTTCGCAACACGACCAGACATGCCAAGGAGCCAACCATGACCACGACCTCGCAGCCTTATGCCGACCTGACGGACCTGCCGTCCACCGAGGGCCAACTGGTCCAGGCCGCCAACGACCCCAACGTCTACTTTATCCTGGACGGCCTGCTGCGCCTCGTCCCGGATTCCACCACCCAGGCCAACCTCTTCGGCCCCACCCCGACCATCCAGCAGAACTTCGACATTACCTCGCTACCGATCGGTGTCCCGATCACCTCCGGAGCGGTCCTAGCGGGCGCTCCCTCCTACGGCGTCTGCCTGTTCACCGAGTCCGTAAGGCGCCATGTGCTCGGTGGAAACATGCCGATCTACGGCTTCGTCTGGCCCACGACTCTCGCGACGCTTCCCGACATCCTGTTCGAATCCGTGAGCGGTGGACCCGACATCGGTGTCCCGGTCCCCACACCGTAGGCAGGCACTCGACCGGACCAGGGTGCGGCGGGAAGTCTGACGCGATCCTCCCGCCGCACCCGCACAAGCCCTCATCTGATGGCCCGCCTTGCTAAGGTCCGGCCAGGCACCCAGTTTGTCGGGGCCAATCCGAGCAGTACGATATTCCGTTTCGGAAGGCCGCCGATGCGACCCCAGGATCCCGAGGCCCGGCAACCGACGCCGCCGCACCCTGGCACCGAGCGGTTGACCAGGGTGCTCCTGGTCGACGACCAGCCCTTCGCCCGCGCCGCAGTCCGCTGGTTGCTGTCCGGCGCTCCCGATCTGGTGGTCGTGGGCGAGGCCGGGGACGGCCCCCAGGCCCTGCGCCTGTGCGCCGAACTCGACCCGGACGTCGTCGTGCTCGACCTTGGTCTACCTGGGATGAGCGGGCACCGGGTTGCTTGGCAGCTCAGAACCAGTTCCACCCAATGCCCGGCGATTCTCGCCCTGACCGGACTGGCGCCGGAACGCAGTGCGGCACAGGCGCTTCAGGCGGGAGTCACGGGCTACGCGCTGAAGGACTCCCCCGAACATCTGGTGGCCGCAGTCCGGGCCGTGGCCCGAGGAAGGGCATGGCTGGATCCGGCGGCAACACCGGCCTCAGAGTTTCCGTTTCCGCACATTCCCTCGCCCCGGGCGGGTGAGGCCCACCATCGGTGGATCGTCACCTTTCGGATCGAGGGCCTGCTGGGTCACCGTGACCCGGTCCAGGCCGAGTTGCGCCGAGCTCTGCTCACCGTGGCGGCCAAGGCAGTTGCGGACACCCAGCTGATCTGGGCATCGCTTGACATTCGGGACGAGCCCGAAGGCCTCTGCCTTTTGATCCCGGCCGACGTTCAACCGGTACGGCTGGCCGGACCGTTGCTCGGGAACCTCGAGAACGCCCTGGCCGAGATCGCGATCAGGTTTACCCCCGCCACCCGACTCCGGATCCGCATGTCCCTCCACCATGGGCTCGTCATCGCAGATCAGGCGGGCTGGACCGGGGGTGCGTTAGGCATGTCCCAGCGCCTGGCTGAAGCTGTGGCCCTGCAGAACGCTCTGCGGCGGACACCCGGCCAACTGCTGGCGGTCCTGGCCTCCGACGATTTCCACCGAACGGTGCTCGCCCCAGGGCACCGATCAGTCCGGTCCGAGCACTTCCACCCGGTGGAACTCGGCCCCGGCGAGCGAGGCTGGCTGTACGAGACCACCTCCGAAGAGCCTCAGACTTTCACCTCAGCCCTCGCTCCTCCAAAACCCTCGCGTGAAGCTGAGAACACCTGATCCGGGGCACAGCCAGGGGGCAGCAATGAAGCCGATCGGACCGGCACTGGTCTACCACCCGCTGTCGATTTCCGAGGCAGAAGAACCGCACTGCGCGCAGAAGACCTCCGCTGCGGAGTAGAGATCCTCGATTCCAACGCCTGCTCGTGGTGGATTGAGTCGCTCCGCACGGCCCCTGGGACGACCTCCTGGCCTTCCTGTTCGAAGCACGGCCGACCAACGAGTTCGACGGTGCATCATTCATGCTCCAAGACAAGGAAATTTGGAGCGCCACATTCACCGGTAGCAGAAGCGCAGGCAATCCTTCGCGACCCGCTGCGCTCGCGCTTGCTGGCAGCACGGCAGATGCTCCACGAAGAGCCATACCTAACAATGGTTCGGCGAAATTCCTTTCGTCCCGAGATCCTTCGGTAAACATTCACGTGGTGGCGCGAACAGCCGGGATCCAGGGGTTTCCGGTCAGGGCGTCGCGGAGTGTGGTGAGGATGTCGATGCCCTGTTCGGTCGTGCTCTCTTCCCGCGGTTGCTCGCCGGGATGCGGTCAACATCGACGCGCTGAGCCGATGGGTAGCACGTCTGCCCGAGGGACACCGCAACTCCGGTCTGTTTTGGGCTGCTTGCCGAGCGGCCGAGCACGGGATCGACGACCTGTCGCCGTTGGCCCAGGCCGCCGTAGATGCCGGACTGCCGCTGCGAGAGGCCACCAACACGGTCGCCTCGGCCCTGCGCAGGGTCGGGGGTACTGCCCGCGGGCATCCGGACTACCCGCGGCTCACGCCGAAACCTTCTACCAGGCTGCATGTGCCGAAGCCGCAACGTACGCGCTGACCAAGGCGGCGGCAATATCCACAGGCCCCCACGGACGTCCCCAGTTATCCACAAGAACCCGCTCTCACACCTGGCCGGATCGCCCGTCCGGGCAGGCTCCTCATTAGGGAGGCGAACTGATGTCGTACGTACGTGAGATGACGGTCGTGGCCCGCGCTATCGACACGTTGCTCAATCACCCGAGCACGCTGGATCCGTCCGAGACCAGTCTGGCCCTGGCCGCCCATGCCGCGCTGATCGAGTTGCTGCGCGATCGGACGTCCGCGTTCCGGTACACCAACGTCGACGCTGAACCACGGCACAACGGTGTGCCCAGCCTGGACCGCCATCCCGTGGCCCTGCTGGAAAAGCATCTGCGTAACCATCCCCAGATCCGGACCGACACGGTCACGACCATCGTGGAGACGGCGCCCAGCACGGTCAAGGGGCGAGCCTGGCAGACCGTGTTGATCTCGTCGATGAGGGCTCAGGTGGCGTGGTCTGAGACGCCGGCCTCGCTCAAGCCCGTCGGCGATGAGATCTGGAGCCATCTCGCCGACATTGCCGAGATCACCGAAGCCGTGACTCTGCTCGATATCGACCTGGCCGAGCACCTTTCCGTGCAGAAACAGCACCAGGACGCCGATCGGCTACGGCGGGGAGCCCGCTCCGGGATCGCCATCGCGGCTCGCGAGGTGCGCTACCTGGCCGCTGGCGGAGAGCTACCGGTCATCCCGGACCACGGTCGAGAGTCTCTGCGAGTCCTGGCCAACCCGAGCCCGGCCGACTTGCCGCAGGCTCTTTCCCGGATGGGGTATCGTCTGGCCTCGGGCGGTCCGACCTCGCCGCGCGCTTACCTGGCGGCCGCGATGGCAACCGCCATGACCGCCGAGATGGCCGCCGTCACGCTCCAGTCCGCCGGGATCGACCAGACCACGTTGCGGCTGCGCAACCTGGTCAAGGACCTGAGATATCTGCAGAAGCTGAGCAAGTACGTCGTCACACAGGGCCCCACGACACCGGCCAGCCTCGAACAACCCCGCCAGATCCAGCAACTGCTCCTCGGCATGAGCAAACGCAAGGAACAACTGTCGCTCCTGGATGCTCTGGCCGCGGCCAAGGAGATACCGAACGCTTTGGCCCTGATGCGTGACTGCGTCGAACAGCAAATGCGCTCCGGGCACTGGAAGGTCCGACGAGATCTCAAGAGCGGCGCGGCCTGGGGCCCGGCCGACATGAACGGCTCGCCACCGGTCTTCCTTGATCGCGCCCGAGCCGTAGCCCAGCGCGCCGAGAACCTAGCCGCCGTGCTCCGCGACGTCCAACCGCACAACCCTTCGGCGCCCATCACCGCCCCACGAAACATCGTGCGAGCCGCACTCAACCGCAGAGGACCACCCCAGCGGCCGGGCCTACCCGGGCTCGCCCGCTACGTCTACCGCGGATCCAGACCCTAACCACCGCAACGAAAGGAAACCCACCATGAACGACGTCACCCCCGATCAGCCGGCACCGAAACATCTGCTCCAGGCCCGCTCAGCGCTCGAAGCCGTGCTGCTGAACGATGACCTCGACATCTACAGCTTCGCCGTCATCAGCGACGCCCTCGCCCAACTGGTGGAACTACACCCGCTGCAGGCACCCAGCTCCGACGAGCCGGCTCCGCTCGCGCTCCTGCCCGGGGTCGAACGGGCCGCTGAGGCATTGGCCGCAGCCGCTGAGGACGCCGAAAGCCCCCGCGAACAGATACGCATCGCGCTCCTCCGGCGTCACCTCGGCGACCTTCTCAACTCCTCCAAGCAGTAGGTCGGCGCCCACTGCTTTCCACCGCCGCATCACGGCGCCAAGGGTCGAATCTCGGAATTTGCTAACTCCGGAACGATTCTGCACAGGTAGCCGCTCGCCTGCCGGCCACCTCGTGACGTGGGAGGCGAAAGTGGCTAAAGAGGAACCAGAAGCGGCTCGCCCATCCGCCAAGAGCTGGGACGACATCGAGTTCGTGCTGCCGGCCGAGCCACCGTCGCTGACGCCGGCGGCAGCCAGCGTGCTGCTGCGCATCCTGCTGGGAACGGACGAGGCCGAACACATACGCATTCGGCGTGGTCAGGGCCCCAAGAATCCACAGGCCACCGGAAACGGTTCAGAGGAGCCGGATTCTGGTGAGACAGTTTGGAGACAGTCCGATCTCGGGGAGGAAGCGGAGTGAGCAAGCGGTTCGCGTTCTACGGCAGGGTCTCCACTGAAGACCAGCAGGATCCTGAATCGTCGAAGCAATGGCAGCTGGCCCGATCCCGCGCGCTCATCGAACCGCACGGCGGCGAGATCGTGACCGAGTTCTTCGACGTCGGCCTGTCCCGGTCTCTGCCGTGGAAGCGCCGCGAGGAAGCGGCTGCACTCCTGCAGACCTTCCGTGAACGCGATCGAGGGTTTAATGCTGTGGTCATCGGCGAACCGGCCCGCGCCTTCTACGGCAACCAGTTCGGCCTGACGTTCCCCGTGTTCGAGCACTACGGCGTCGAGCTGTGGGTACCGGAAGTCGGTGGGCGCATCGATCCCGGCAGCGACGCGCACGAGCTGGTCATGACGATGTACGGCGGGATGTCCAAGGGCGAGCGCAACCGCATCAAGATCCGGGTCAAGACCTCCATGAAGGCCCAGGCCAGCACCCAGGGTCGTTACCTCGGAGGGCGCCCGCCCTACGGGTACCTCCTGGCGGACGCGGGGCCGCACCCGAATCCGGGCAAGGCCTCCGCCGGACAGCGAGCCCATCGGCTGGAGGTAGACCCGACCGCCGCTCCCGTCGTGCAGCGCATCTACCGCGAGTACCTCCAGGGCCGGGGTACGGCATCGATCGCCAACCGGCTCACCCGCGAGGGCGTGCCCTGCCCCTCAGCTCACGACCCCGCTCGCAATCGTCACCGCAGCGGTGCCGCCTGGGTGGCCTCAGCCATCGAAGCGATCCTGCGCAACCCGCGCTACACCGGCTACGAGGTGTGGAACAAGCAGCGCAAGGAAGAAGTGCTCATCGACGTCGAAGACGTCGCGCTCGGACATCAGTCCCGGATGCGCTGGAACGCACGCGAGAAGTGGATCATCTCGCCGAGTAAGCGCCATGAGGCGATCATCGACGAGGCCGACTTCGACCTGGCCCAGTCCGCGCTCAAGGACCGAGGACACCAGGACGTCTCACAGCGCACGGTCAGAGCCCCACGCCGATCGACACGGCCGTACCTGTTCCGTGGCGTCATCACCTGCGGACGCTGCCAACGACACATGGAAGGCTCCTGGAACAACGGACGAGCCCACTACCGGTGCAAGCTGAAACTGGCCGACCGCGCTCTGGCCGAAGCCGGACATCCCAGCACCGTCTACGTCCGCGAGGACAAGATCCTCCCCCACCTCGACGCCTGGCTGGACCAACTGTTCTCCCCCACCCGCTGCCACCAGACCGTCGATCTGCTCCGCGAAGGCAGCAGAGTTAGCGGCATCGAGAGCCGCCGGGAGTCCCTGAAGAAGCTGCAGGCCTGTGACGGCAAGATCCGGCGCTATCGCGAGGCCCTGGAAGCCGGCGCGGACCCCAGCATGGTCGCGCAATGGACCAGCGAGGTCGTGGCCGAACAGGCCCGCCTGACCGTCGCCCTGCGCGACCTTGAACCAGCCAACGAGCTGAGCAAGAAGGAACTACTGCAGGTCGTGGAAGAGCTGGGCGGCCTGTCCCAGGCATTGAAAAAGGCCGAGCCGCGAGATCGTGCTGATCTCTACCTGCAGCTCGGCCTTCATCTCTGCTATGAGCAGGACAACCGCCTGATCAGGGCTACTATCATCCCTGAAGCATGTACTACTTTACGTGTCCGAGGGGGGACTTGAACCCCCATGCCCGATAAAGGGCACTAGCACCTCAAGCTAGCGCGTCTGCCTATTCCGCCACCCGGACTTGTTCGCTGGGTTGTTGCTGTTCCCTTCGAACGAGGAAAACATTAGCATGAACGAGGGGTGGCTGTTGCACGCCCTGGCGCACCCGCCTGGAGCAGGGATGTTGCGCCCATCGGGGGACATGTAGGCCGTATCGATCACTACGACAACCCGGCTGCACCCAAGCCCAACAGTCTGGTTCCATCGGCAAACGCCCTGGTCACGAACGATCAGGGCGAGGCTTTGGTGATCCGCCG
Organism: Kineosporia babensis; assembly: GCF_021129305.1. Lineage (GTDB taxonomy): Bacteria > Actinomycetota > Actinomycetes > Actinomycetales > Kineosporiaceae > Kineosporia > Kineosporia babensis. The sequence goes on from NZ_JAJOMB010000003.1 coordinate 324,718, forward strand.
GTCCGACAACGGCAACTGGGCCCTGCCCGGCGGTGGGATGGACCTGGGCGAGAGCATCGTCGCTTGTGGCGTGCGGGTGACGCTGGAGGAGACCAGCGTCACGGGGCTGCTGGGGATCTTCACCGACCCGAAGCATCTGCTCGAGTGCACCAGCGACGGCGAGGTTCGACAGGAGTTCTCCGTCGTCTTCCTGGCCGCGTTCGTGCACGGGGAGCCCACGCCCTCCAGCGAGTCGAGCGAGGTGCAATGGGTCGACCCGGCCCAGCTCGCAGGGCTCACGATGGACCGGTCGATGAGGTTCAGAGTCGGTCTCTGGCCTAAAGCCGGGCATTTGCCCCATCTCGGCTAACCGGCGCTGTCGGGTACTCAGCCGAAGCTACTGCTCACCCGCAATTCACGGCGCCACGAACTGCCCAGCAACAGCGCCAGCAAGCCCGGAACACGGCTCACCTCCGCAGCGATGCAAGGCACGAACGCGCCGGCCGAACTCAGCCACGACCGCGCCATGCGCACAACGGCCGGGCTCAGCCGTGACGTCCAGATCGAGCGCCAGTGCCAAGAGGCCCGGCAGCCGCCGAACCACCCGCCACGTGTCACGCACCGCCGTCGTTCAGGGCCGCACCGCGAGAACCCGCGGAGATTCAGGTCGCCCGTGGCCATGACCAGTCGTCGAAACGTCCGCCAGACAACCGAAGCTGGCACACACGACAGCAATCCGGGAGTCGACGTGTTCACCATTGGTCAAGCGAACCGTTGCCCCACGTTCACTTTCCGAACCCGCCGTCAGACAAGCAACCAGCCGCACAGAAGCATGCCGTCGTAGGCAAACCCGCAGCCAGGCCATCGTCCTCAAACAACACGCCTCGTAGCCGAACAAACGCAACGGCACGACGTTCTCGGTAAGGCGAACCAGGTGATCTCAGCGCGTCCTGTGAGCGAGGCCGGTCCGCTCGCGGCATCCGCGGATGCATACCCCCACGCCTGGCCGGTCCCGCTGCCGGGCGCCGTTGCCTCGATCAGCGTGACCGGCCGGCCCTGGCGCCAAAGGGCACTCGCCAGGGTCGTACCGATGGTTCCTGCCCCCACGACCGCGACCTCTCGTTCACCACGAGCGTCACGAAGCGTCAAAACGGTTGATCAGCCGGTGATCAGACGCAGGATGAGGTCGTTCAACGGCAGACCTTCCTGCCTGGCCTGCTCCTTGAGCCCGTCCAGTACCTCAGCCGGAAACTGCACCGGGACACTGACATACGGTGCAGCCAGATTCTGCATCTGCTCACCGTGCTCCAGCAGCGCCTTCACTTCGGTTTCATCAAGCCACTGCTCGCTCATACCGCCTCCTAGCCCGACAACTCGGCACAGCCTAGGCCAGCAGGGCAGCATCGGCGCCACCGGACCCGTCGATCACCCCACCCGCCAGATGTAGACGCTGTTGTCGGTGGCCACCGCCAGCGTGGTGCTGTCCGGGCTGAACTCCAGTGTCTCCAGTTCCTCGTCATGGCTCAGCTTGGCCAGGCGCTCACCGGTGCGCACCGCGTAGAGCGAGACGTTCTTGCCGTCCTCCGACCCCGCCGCCAGCACATCCCCGGCCGGGGCGAACGCCAGCATGGTCACCGGGTTCTTCCGGTCGATGCTGACCACCTCGTCGAACCCGTTCAGGGTCCAGACGGTCAACTCGCCGTCGCTCTCCCCCACCGCGAAGTAAAGATGACTCGGGTCGAACGCCACTGCCGTCGTCGAATAACCACGCCGCCAGACCACGCTCATGGTCCACAGGTCCCACAGCAGCGCACCGTCCCCGGAAGCACTCAATACCCAGCGCTGATTACCCGAAACCGCGAGGTCGGTGAGGATGCGCTGGTCATGGATCACCGTGTCGTCGTCGCCGTCCCACAACCGCAGGGTGCGATCGTCGGCCCCGCTCATCAGCCGGTCCCGGCCGCACCAGACCACCTGGTTGATCTCGTCGTCGTGGCCGATCAGCAGGTCGTCGGACTCGGTGTCGGGCGGGCTCCAGAGCCGGATGGTCTCGTCGCCGGAGGCCGAGGCAAGGCGGCCTTCCGGGCTGAAGGCCAGGTCGTAGACCTCGCCGCGGTGCTCGTCCAGGGTGATCCGCTCGCCGCCCGCGCCGATCAGGACGATCTCGCCGTTGCTCAGGCCGACCGCCAGCCACCGGCTGTCCGGCGAGAAGGCCAGGCTGTACACCGATCGTTCGAAGCTGATTTCGTCGTCCAGCTCGACGTCTTCGGCCGTCCACAGCGCGATGCGGGTGCGGCCGGTATCCCAATTATGGGACGAGGTGGTTGCGTTCGTAGGGGCAGTCACCACCGGTGGTGGTGGAGGTGGTGGCGGGACCAGTCCTCGCGCGGTGACAAGTTCGGGTGGGCCGTTCAGCGGGACGAGCGGAGCAAGCGCGGCAAGGGCTTCAGCGAGGATCGGGCTGCGGGTGGCGCCGCCGCTGGCCAGGATGCCGCTCAGGTCACGCCATTGAACGGAGTTCGCGGCGAGCAGGCGCCGGGCGTGCTCGATGGCCTGGTCGATGGTGGGCCGGGCCAGGACCGCCAGTTCGTCGCGGCTCAGGGTGAGCTGGCGGGGACCGGTGCGCAGCGGGTTTCGGGCATAGGCGATGCGGGCCTCGCTGAGCTGGTGCTTGGCCTCACGGGCGGCGGCGAGCAGGTCGGCGGCATCGGCCGGTTCGGGGGCGTCGCCGAGCTCAAGCTGGTCCAGCCAGCGCTCGACAACAGCCTCATCCAGTGCGAAGCCGCCCACCTCGTCGGTGCCGAGCACGTCGAGCACCTGGGGTGTCCCGCTGCGGCCGGCGACCAGGGCCAGGTCAAGCGTGCCGCCGCCCAGGTCGAACACCAGCCAGGTGCCGTCGCCGACCTCGCCCTCGAGCATCGCCCGGGCTGCGGCCACCGGCTCGGGGGTGAGCGTGACCGGGACTCTGATGCCCCCGGCCGTGAGGGCCTGGCGCACCAGATCCTGTCGGCCGGCCTCGAAGTCGGCCGGTACCCCCACGTAGACCGCTTCCACCGGCTCGGCGCTCAGCAGCGCGGCCCGTTCCAGGACCCGCCGCACCAGCACGCCGAGCAGTTCGTGCACCGGGTGCGCCGTACCACCGAGATATACCGGCGCCGGGGTTCGGAGCAGGCGCTTCAGGTCGTCGCGGTAGCGGTCGGGATGGGTCACCCGCAGCGTCTCGGCGGCCTGACCGATCAGCCAGGCACCATCCGGTGAGGCGGCCACGGCGGCCCGGAACCACTGCTGTCCGTTGCCCGGGTCGGGGACCACCCGCTCCCCCTGGGCGTCCACGATCACCGCGGCCACCGACCAGGTGCCCAGGTCGATACCGATCTTCGCCATGCTCAAGGCCTTTCTGGGGTGTCGATCTGGGCCAGCAGAGTGTCGAGACTGCGTTGCAGGTCGCGGGCGGCCAGCCGGGCCGAGCCGGTGAGGGTTGCGGCGGCCGTGGCCCAGCGCGCGGCTGCGGTCACGGCGGCCTGCCTCAGCTCCGCAGGCGAGGCACCGGGCTCCAGCCCAAGGCGCTCGGGCAGACCCATCCCCCGTTCACCGGTCAGTCGCAGCAGATCTTCGCGCTGGGCCGGGCTGAACCTCACCAGACCCTGGTAAACCTTGCCCAGCACGTCGATTTGGGCGAACAGGACGCTGTGGGCCAGCATCACGTCCTCCAGTCGGCGGCCGATGTCCTCGCACACCGCCAACTCCTGAGAGCCAGGCGGTTGATGCAGCCGGATGCGCCGGTTCGCGGCCGTGATCTGCGCCAGCGCGCCGCTCACCCGAATCGCCCCGGCCCGGGCACCGAAGTGGTTGTGCACCAGGTCGCGCAGGGCGGCCACCCCGGAAATCCGGTCGAGTTCGGCTCGTAGCTCATCGATCGGAGGCTTGGCCCGGGACTGCACAATCGCCCTCCACAAGCCCCACGAACTGAAGGTGGTGATCAGCCGTTGCCGACGATCCGGTTCCAGTGGAAAGTCCGTGCGAGCTGCGAATGCCCTGGACTGATGCGGCATCTGAGCGAAGGATTCCAAGAGCAAGTCATCCTCGACGCCGGTGAGTTCGGCGATCGCGGCGAAGTCCTCGTCCGTGGCCAGAGCCGCGGCTTCGCCCAGCAGAGCATTGACCGGGACGATCGCGTGGAACAGTCCGCGCCCCGGCCCACGCATGGTGGTCTCGATCTCGCGGCGGGCCAGGACGAAGGGATCGGTGTCGACGGTGGGATCGCGGCGCCGGTCCCGCAGCAGGCCGAACCAGTGCTCGTTGGCCCGGGGCACCACCCCGATCGCCTTCATCGGGGTCAGCGGTGCCGAATCGTCGCCACCGGTGCTGAATTGGCGCGCTACCTGTTCACTGACCTGGCTGAGGCCCTCGTTGGCGATCGCATAGACCACCGCATCGGCCGCCCGGACCTCGTCGCCGGTCAGGATCGACAAGGCGTTCTGCGCGTCCGTGCCGTACACCGAATTGAAGCCCGGGGTATCGATCAGCCGGAACCGGCTCAGCAGCGGGGCGGGCAGAGTGACCACCACCCGTTCCACATCATCCAAGGACGCATCCGCCCGACGGGCGGTGAACTCACGAAGCCGCGTCAGCGAGACGTCCTCTGCGGTGCCGTCTTTACGTAGGACACGCAGCGAAGGGCGAGATCCATGGACGATCTCGGTGAGGACGTAGGTCGTCTCCAGTTGGCCGGTGGCCATCGCCGCCTCCGCCTCGGCGTCGGCCACCGTAAGTCCGCCTTCGGCCCCGATCAGGGCGTTGACCAGGGTCGACTTACCGCGTTTGATCTCCCCGGCGACAGCTACCCGCATCGGTTCACCGAGCTTGCGCCGCCAGGCCTCGGCCTGATGACCCACGGGCGAGGTGACCGAACGACTCAGAGCCGCATTGCGGACGTCGGTGAGCACCTCGGAAACGGAATCCTCGAGTGCGGTGGCGGACACCGACGTCCTCAATCGTCCGAGGTGTGCAGTGCGGCCCGGGCCCGGGCCGACTGCTGAACCGCACCAACGATCTCCCGCTCCTCGGACCGCAGGCGCGCCAGTTCGGCCGTCGCCTCGTCCTGAGTGCGCTGCAGATCTTCGCTGATTTCCTTGATCCGCAAACGGACCTCACGTTTCGCGCTCTCCACGGCACCGTCCACCGTGGCGAACGCCTGGACCTGAAGCTGGCGGACCACGTCCTCAAGACGCTTCTTGGCCTCTTCGGTGTTCGGGGCCAGCGCCTGCCGCACGTGCTGACGCAGGCGCGAGCGCCTCTGCTCCGGGTCGATCCGGTCGAGCGCAGCGAGTTCGGACTGCATGTTGACGGCGGTGCCGACCGCCGTCGCCGCATTTGCTCCAGCCACGGCTCCGCCGATCGCGTAGACGAGGAGGGAGGCCCCTCCGGTGAACGGCGCCGCGATCATCGCGGCCAGTCCCATTCCCCCGAAAGCACCGATCATTCGGGCAAATCCGGCCTTACGAGCGGCCTGGGTCCCGGCCTCGGCATAGCGCTGGACCGTCGATTCGAACTTTCGCTTCTCCGGCTCCTGAAACGCACCGGCCTGAGTGCCCCCGAAGGCCGACCGGGCTGCGATGCGCTCGAGCGGCACTCCCAGGTCGTTGGCCAGCTCCGTCACGATGGCGTTCGCCGATTCCTCCAGTCCGCCCGCAGCCCGGGTGTAAAGGTCGTGCACCTGGTTGATCAGGTTCGAGGTGAACCGGTTGGCATCGAGCGAGACCGCCTTGGCGCCGTCGATCTCGGCCTGAGCCAGTGCGCTCAGCCGGTGGATTCCACTGTTCAGGGCGGTCAGCTGGTCGGTGGCCACCGACCGCAGCGCCGAGTCCAGGTGGGACCGCCAGGTCTTCTCGGTGGCGGTGACCTGCTGCAGCTGCGCGTCCCGTTCGGCCAGATCTGCTCGTACCGCCAGAATTTCCGGAGTCTGACCCTGCTCCAGAGCGATCATCCGCACCCGGTACCGTTCTTGGGTCGCCGCCACCGAGGCGTCCAGAGCATTGAGAGCACCTACGGCCAAGAGGTTCTCGGCACGCACGGCGACGCCGGTGCGCAAGGTCTGCCTCAGTACCGGAATACCGGATGCCACTTCGTCATCCTCGTCGGCGGCAGTCTGGAACAGCTTCGCCGAAACCGGTAGCACGGTCAGGCTTTCCCGGGCGACGCCCAGAGCATCGGCTGACTTCTCCCGAAGGTTGTCCACCGCTCGGTCGACCCCGGCCTGCCCGAACTGGATCGCGGGCTTGTCGGCCTGGGCACGAGCCAGAACCAGCTCGGTACCGATCCGCTCGCCGACTCGCTGCAGGAAGGTCATCTCCGACTCACTGACCGGGCCGCCGCTGACGAACAACGCCGCGTCGATGTGCTCCAGGTAGGCGTTGGTGATGACCGCGTGCCGGGGGTTGGTCGAGCCGATCCCGGGCAGGTCGACGAAACCGATGCCCGCCGCCAGCAATGCATCCGGCAGACCGACGCGAACCTCGGTGACCTGTCTCTGATTTCCCGGATTCCCGGCCTCCGTGACGTAGCCGGTCAGCTCCGGCGCGGTGATGGCGAATCCCTCCGGCCGCTCCAGTGTGACCACCGCGATCTGCTCGCGCTCGGCCCACCGCACCACCGTGGGGACGGATGTGGTCGGCCCGACATCGGCCGGGAACAGCTCGGGACGGCCCAGCACCGCACCCAGCAACGTCGACTTACCGCTGCTGAATTCTCCGCAGACGGCCACCAGGAAGAACCGGTCCCGAAGTTTTCCGGCCATCGTCTGAACGTCGTCCCAGCGATCGTCCTGCGTCAGCCCGTGGACCCCGCCGGCGGCCGCAATCACGTCCAAGACGTTGCGAGCGGCCGGCGAGAGGGTGTCCGGCGCCATCAGCAGAGGCCTCTCACTGAAATGTCCGGATCACGCAGGACCTGAACGAAAGCGTCCCGTTCGTTTGGGTGTTTTCCCCTGCGTCGCCTGTCCATTGGTCCCCCAGCCGGCTCGCCGTTACCAAATCTTGTGTCGGATCGTCCCCGTTCGTCCTGATCAGAAAATAGGGTTTGCGGCAGCGGGATATCTCCCGCAAAAGCGGGAAACCCCTGACGTGCAACCGCAGTATCCGGTAGCAACGACCGGCAGGAGGCCCGGCGTGGTGGAAACGGTGGCAGCTTGGCCTGCGGGGTCGCTGCTGCAGACGGTGGCGCTCGAGGACCGGGATCGATTGCTCGGCGGCGGACAGGGGCGGTTGTTCCAGACCGGCGAGGATCTGATGCGCGCCGGTGAGCCCGGCAACCGCGTCCTCGTCCTGGTCTCGGGCTGGGTCCGGGTGGCCGGGCGGTCGCTGGACGGGCGTGAGGTGGGGCTGGCCTACCGCACGGCCGGGGACGTGGTGGGAGAACTGGCGGTCCTGGACGGCGGGGTCCGCTCGGCCACCGTCTCAGCGGCCACCGTGGTTCACGCGGTCATGCACCGAGCCCAGGAGTTCCTGGCCCTGCTCGACGAGCGTCCGGCACTGGACCGAGCTCTGCGAAACTCGGCGATCCGCAAGCTCCGCGAATCCACCTTGCACCGGATCGAGATCACCGGTGCGCCGGTGCGGGTTCGGGTGGCCCACGTCCTGGACTTTCTCGGCCAGGTCTACGGCCGCCGGCGCACCGACGGATCGGTCGAGATCGACCTGCCGATCAGCCAGGCCGACATCGCCGCCCTGATCGGCGCCTCCGACAGCAGCGTCGAGCGAGCCCTGGCCTGGCTGCGCAACCAGGCCCTGATCGACACCTCGGGCTACCGCCATCCCCTGGTCCGAAGGCCGGGCGAACTGGCGGCGATCGCGAGCCGGGCCTCATGAGCCGGGAACCCCGGGCCGTGCGCAGCACCTGCCTGATCACCGACATCGAAGGCTTCCGCACCCGCGACGCGGCCACTCAGCGCGAGATGCAGCGCCGTCTGGTCACCATGACCGAATGGGGGCTGCGCAAGGGCGGGATCCGCAGGTACCAGGCCCGCTACCAGGACCGGGGCGACGGCCAGCTGGTCATCCTGCCCGCCGGCATCGACGAGTTCACCGTCGTCCCCACCTTCATCCTCTCGCTCCGCGACGCCCTGGCGGACTCCAACCGGGAAGGCAGCATCGGCCGCATGCGGGTCCGGCTCGCCCTGGCCCAGGGGGTGGTGCAGGACGGCTACCTGGGCGTGGTCAGCCGAGCCGTTGTGGTGGCCAGCACCATCGTGGACGCCGACGCCCTGCGCCGGCTACTCACCGCCTCGCGGCACAGCGACCTGGCCGTCGCTCTCACCGACGACATCTACACGGACGTTGTGGTCCCGAAACCGACGCCGCTGTCGGACCGGGCATTCACGGCCGTGAGCATCCCGGCCAAGAACAACGAGCGGATCGGCGTGCACATCCAGGCACTGCACACAGTCGATGCGAAGCCGGCTGGTCGGGCGTCCTTCGACCCCACAGTGGCGGGGTTCGCGTTGGCCGGGATCGGGCTGCCCGGCCTGCTGCCGATAGCCGATCAGATGGTGCATGAGCACGATTATTTCGGGCCGGACGAAGACAGCCACGTAGATTCTGCCTGGCATCCGGAAGACACCCACGCCCTGGCCGAGCACGACGACGGGGATGAGCCCGACGACGACCAGGGCTGGCCCTGATCCGGCGGTCATCAGCAGTCATTTGATGCCTCACCCGGCACCTGCCTCCCAACCGGTCCATGCTTTCCGGTGAGAGCACCGGTTCGAGACGAGAGGCTGAGGATCTATGGCTCAGGGGGTCGACTACTCCTTCGACCGGCCGTCACCCGAGGCGATCAAGGAGGCCGGGTACTCCTTCGCCGGGCGTTATCTGGCCCCCAACCGGGCCAAGGCCCTGAGTAAGGCCGAGGCCGACCTGCTGATCCGGGCCGGCCTCGACATCTTCTGTGTCTGGCAGGCCTACGGGGACTGGGAGCACGATCTCAGCGGCGGCCGGGACCAGGGCATCGTGCACGCTCAGCAGGCCGCGCAGCAGCTCCGGGAATGTGGTGGGCCGGCCGAGAGCCCCATCTACTTCGCTGTCGACTTCGATGCCCAGAAGGCTCAGTTGCCCACGGTCGGCCGGTACTTCCAGGGTGTGGCTCAGGTGCTGGGGGTGCACCGGACCGGTGCCTACGGTGGCATCAACACCCTCAAATTCCTGTTCGACCAGCACCTGATCAGCTACGGCTGGCAGACCTACGCCTGGTCCAGGGGAAAGTGGGATCCGCGGGCCCAGTTGCGTCAGGTCGAGATGGGAAAGGTCGACAATGCCGCGGTCGACTTCAACGTGGCCCAGAACGCAGACTTCGGGCAGTGGCACTGACGGCGCGTCGGCTGTCGAATTCCGGGCAGGCTGTTCGTCGAGCAGGGTGACAGCACCGCCCACGACAACCGCCAGGAGTTCCCCATGACGACCGTTACCTCGGCCGACGGCACCACCATTGCGTGCTCGAGCATCGGCTCTGGACCAGCTCTGGTCCTGGTCGACGGCGCGTTCGGGCACCGGGCGTTCGGTCCCAACCCTGCGTTGGCCAAGCTTCTGGCCAGTGACTTCACGGTCTGGACGTATGACCGGCGGGGGCGGGGAGGCAGTGGCGACCAGCCGTCGTCCAGCGTGGAGCAGGAGTACGACGATCTTGCCGCGGTGATGAAGGAGGCTGGTGGGGAGGCGTTCGTCTACGGCATTTCGTCCGGTGCGGCGCTCGTTCTGGACGCGGTTGCCCATGGAGTGCCGGCGAGGCGGGTGGCGGTGTTCGAGGCGCCGTTCGTGGTGGACGATTCGCGCCCGCCGGTCCCGGCCGATCATCAGGAACACCTTGCTGCGCTGCTGGCCGAGGACCGGCGGGGAGCGGTGGTGTCCTGGTTCATGCGACGGGGCGTAGGGCTGCCCGCGGCCATGGTCGCCTTCATGCACCTGATGCCTGCGTGGCCCAAGCTCAAGCGTCTGGCCCACACCGTTCCCTACGACCTGGCCCACCTCGGCACCGCCGCTTACGGACGTCCTTTGGACCCGACGCGCTGGGCCGGCCTGCAAGTGCCGACGCTCGTGGTCGACGGCGGCAAGAGCCCGGCCTCGATGCGTAACGCCATGGCCGAACTGGCGCGGGTCCTGCCCAGCGCCCGGTACGAGACGCTGCCAGGGCAGATGCACATCGTGAAGCCGGCCGTCCTGGCCCCGGTGCTGACTAAGTTCTTCCTGAGCTGAGGAGGGCGCCGGTCCAAGGGTTCGGGAGGTGCTCGTGGCTGACTCCGGCGATCCCGGCACCGGTGTCCATGATCTGCGCGGCCACCTCGGTGCCCGGCACCCCGGAGGGAACGCTGTGCACGAGGTGGCACAGCCGTTCCGCCGGGATCTCACGCAGCCAGTCGGCCGGGGCATACCCCTGGTGAGCAGCCCAGGACCCTTCGAACGAGACCACCACATCGGCGACCTGGCACCACATCGGGGCGGGTTCCACCCCCGGGTTGACGATCACCCGGGTGGCCCCTGCGTCACGAAGACGGGCAATCAGGTCGGCGGCAGCACCGGGATTCTGCGGATGCGAGGTGACCTGGTCCAGGAAAAGGCCGGTGATTCCGTACAGCCGACGCCAGTTCTCCAGGTCGGCCAGCAGGAGGTCCAAACCGCGCCCACCGTAGGCGTAGTCCGCATATCCCACCACCGGTGCGGAAAGAGCACCAAGCGCACCCTCGTACACCGAATCCGCGGCAGTACCAGGCCCGTTGGCGGCGTTGACAACGGCGAAGCCCTGCCCCAGATCGGCCTGCCCCAAAGCCTGCCAGGCATCCGGCCCCAGGACCGGGTGCACGTACATCGGCACGGCCTGCCCCAGAAGGCGCGGCCGCCGGAACCGGAAAGACATCACTGGAGCAGACCGGCCCCGTCCACGGCCTGCCGTACCGCTGTCTCCATCGAGTCCTGAGCCACCCAGCCGAGTACGTCCGCGGCCCGCTGCACGGAAGGCACCGCATCCGCGACAGCAGCCGAACGAGCCGAACCGGCCTGCTCACCCTCGATCAGAGCGCCACCACCGGCCAGACGCAGCACCTCATCAACCACGTCGCGCAGGGCCGAAGAACGGCCCGTCCCGACATTGAGAACGCGGTGCCGCAACGGCCCCGCCGTCAGGGCTGCCAGAGCGATGGCCCGGCCGACGTCCTGCGCGGAAACGATGTCGCGGCGTGCGGCGAGCGAACCCAGCCGCACCTCGCTACCCGAAAGCAGCTGACTCAGAACGGATCCGACCAGGCTTGCAGCCGGCTGACCGGCACCGACCGGATTGGCCACGCGCAGCACACAACCGTCCACCGTGCCCGCATCGAGCACCAGGTTGCTGGCGCGCAGCTTGGCCCGCCCGTAATCCGACAATGGCTGCGCCACTGCGTCTTCCGACCAGCAACCGGCCGCCGGAGCACCGTACTCGGCCAGCGACCCCAACTGCACGAAACGAACACCCACGGGCGCGGCGGCCAGCAGCCCCCGCGTCACCGCGACGTTGCCGCGCTCGAGTTCCTCGGCCGAACCGCCGATCTGGCCGGTGGCGTTCACCACGACATCCGGCGCAGCTTCCCGCACCAGCGCATCCAGAGCCGCCTGATCAGCGGTAGCCAGATCAAGCTCGGCGCGCGAGGGACCCGGGATCACGACGGCCCTGTCCAACGCCCGAACTGCATGGGATCCCAGGAAGCCACCGGCACCCAACACAAGCACTCGCGTCATAAAGCAGTCGGCTCCGGCTCGGCCGCAGACAGCGAGGCCTCAGTCAACGGCGCAGCGTTCATCGGGGCAGTCAACGGCGCCGGGTTCCAGGACGTGATCGGGTACGAGACCGACACCGGCGGGCACTCCCCCGCCACGTGCCGTCCGGACTTCGGCAGCAAAGTCGGCGCGAGCGTCCCGAATTCGTGGTTGGCCTGGTCGTAGTCGTCCGGCCGGCCGATGTCCAGCCAGAAGCCCTCGAACGGGAAGCTGCCCGGCGGCGTCTGCTGCTTGAGCAGGTCGAGCACCAGGTCGTCGAAGCCGAAGTGCCGGCCCGCGTCGTAACCCCGCAGCGCCGCGGTGGACACGCCGTACACGCCCATGCTGACCCGGTAGTGGTGGGTGGGCTTCTCGCGGAACGCCACCACCTGGTCGGAGTCGATCTCCAGCACGCCGAAGTCGATCTTCACCTCGCGCTGGTAGGTGGCGATGGTGAGCGGGTGGCCGCCGGCCCGGTGGTCGGTCAGCAGCTGGGCGTAGTTCATGTCGGTGAGGATGTCGCCGTTCATCACCAGGACCTCCGAGGGCAGCTCGTCGATCAGCCGCAGCACCGGGCCCATCGTGCCCATCGGCCGGTCCTCGTCCAGGTACCGCACCTGCAGACCCCAGCGCGAGCCGTCCCCGATGAACGAGCGGATCAGGTGCCCCAGGTGCCCGATCGCCAGCGTCACGTCGGTGAAACCCTGGTCGCTGAGCTGGGTCAGCACGATCTCCAGGATCGAGTACCGGTCACCGATCGGCATCAGCGGCTTGGGCAGGCTGGTGGTGTAGGGACGCAGCCGGACACCCTGTCCTCCGGCGAGAATCACTGCGTGCATGGCGAATTCCTTTTTCCGAACGAGGGGTTGGGGGGGGATGTCAGATCACGTAGCCGCTGGTGCGGTACCGGGCCAGGTTGGCCGGGTCGCGGAACCAGTCGATGGTCTGGGCCAGGCCCTTCTCCAGGTCGGTCTGGGCCGACCAGCCGGTCGCCGCGGTGAGCCGGGACGGGTCGGCGACCAGGCGCTGCACCTCGGAACCCTCGGGGCGCACGCGGTTCGGGTCGAGCCGGACCTCCACGTCGACGTCCATGATCCGCCCGACGGTCCGGACCAGGTCGCCCACCGAGATCTCGCCGCCGGTTCCGGCGTTGAAGACCTGCCCGAGAACGGTTTCCGCGGCGGCGGTGCCGACGGTCACGAACGCGGCGGCAGTGTCCTTGACGAACTGGAAGTCGCGGGTGGGGGTGATCGCGCCCAGGTCGATGGTCTTACGGCCGGCGGCGAGCTGCGCGACGACGGTGGGGATGACGGCGCGGTTGGACTGCCGGGGACCGTACGTGTTGAACGGACGCAGGGTGACCACGGGCGTCTCGAAGCTCAGGTAGTAGCTCTCGGCCAGCTTGTCCGCGGCCAATTTGCTCGCCGCGTAGGGCGACTGGGCCTGCAGGGGGTGGTCCTCGCTGATCGGGACGGAGCGGGCAGTGCCGTACGTCTCGCTGGTGGAGGTGTGCACCACCCGCTGGGTGCCCTGCCGGCGGGCAGCGTCCAGGACGTTCATCGTTCCCAGGACGTTGGTTTCGACGTAGGAGCGGGGCGCGGTGTACGAGTACGGGATCGCGATCAGGGCGGCGAGGTGGTAGACGGTGCTGACGTCGGCCAGGAACGGCTCCACGCAGCCGGGGTCACGGACGTCGCCGAGCACGACCTCCACGTTGTCCATCACGTCCTGGGGCAGGGTGTCCAGCCATCCGTAGCTGCCGAAGGAGTTGTACAGGGCCATCGCCCGCACGCGGTGGCCGCGCTCCACCAGGGTCTCGACCAGGTGGGAACCGATGAACCCGTCGGCTCCGGTGACGGCGACCAGTTCGTTCGCAGGGGTGCTCACGTCGGGGGTACTCCTTCAGAAATTTGGGACGGTGTCAGGGGTTTGGGAGGACGGTTCGGGTGGGGCTGTGCGGGCTTACATGTGCCGTACCGGATCAGCGACGGTCCGGAGTACGGCGGGGGTCAGGGAAAGAACCAGAGTCACCGGGGCGGCGAGCATGGCGAGCGGACTGGGCACCGCGAGGTACGCGGTCAGGCCGACGGCAACGGCCAGCAGCAGACAGGGCACGACGGTGCGGACTCCGGACAGCGAGGAGACGGTCAGCGCGAGGTAGAACCCGCAGCCGAGCAGCCAGCTGGCGAACAGGGCGAGAGCGAAGGTCTGATCGATTATTTCGACCCCGAGCAGCCACATCCCGGTCAGCAGCACCCCGGTCAGGGCGGTGAGCTGGGCCAGGTAGTTCACGGTGCTGGTCAGGGCCAGCTGCCGGACAGAGCGCTCGAAGCCGGCCACCGAGATGGCCTCGTTGAGCAGGTCGAAGGACTGGCGGCGCAGTCGCACCACGTTCCATTCGGCGCCGCCCATCGACCAGATCACCGGCAGCAGAGCCAGTCCCCCGGCGGCGGTCTGGAAACCGCCCAGTGCGGGCAGGGTAACCAGGATGCCGCCGGCCAGGCCGTAGCCGACGTGGAAGACGGTCTCGACCAGGTCGTGCTTGGTCAGGACCTGCAGGCCGACCCGCAGGTCCGACAGCCAGGCCCCGGCGCAGATGGTCAGGGCCGCGATCAGGACCAGGGCCACGCTGGCCACCGAGCCGATGACCAGCACCTCGCGGGGCAGGTCGGGTGCCCACCAGGAGCAGCCGGCCGCGGTCACCCCGGGTAGCAGGGCGGCGAGGACGATGAGTTCGTGGCTCAGGACCAGGACGACCGCTGCGGAGGTGACGTAGACGATTTCGGCAGCGGCGATCGCGGCGATCGGGGTTGACGCCCCGAAGGCTTGTGCGACAGCGGCGAAACCGGCGGCGGTCAGGATCGAGACGGTCAGGCCGAGGAACAGCAGAGCGGCCGCGGCTTTGGGGTGGCGACGGCCTTCCAGGGCGTACCCGACGAAGGCCATCGCCTGGCTGGCGGGCCAGCCGAGCAGCATGGCCAGCACCAGGGTGACCCGGTCGGCCGTGGTGTTGAGGCTGGGCAGGCACGCGACCAGCACCAGTCCGGGCAGGGCGAAGGTCAATCCACGGACGAGGTGGCGGGCCGGGCGCTCGGCCCACGGGTTGGGCAGGCGGCCGGGATGGCGGTCGGCGAGCCGGGGCGTGAGGCGGAAGAGTGCCTCACCCAGGCCGAACACGCCGGGGAAGCCGTACTCCTGGGCCGAGCCGTCGGTGAAGCCGGAGGCCTCCAGCCCGGCGGCGATCTCGACGGAGTCCACCGCGGAGGTACACAACACGTCGTAGTCGCGGCTGAGCCGGTGCAGACGACTGCGGGAACGGCGGTCGTGGCCGTTCCAGCGCCGGTGCACGGGCGGAGCGTTGACCCGTCCCGGGAGCACGTTGATTGCTCCGGTGAACGGGATCCGGATAGGTACGGTCTCCGGCGGCGGCAGGATCGAAGGGGCGCTCATACCAGCACCTGCTCGATCGCGTGGATCATGGCGTCGTCCTGCACCCCGGCCTGGACATCGGTGTAGATCGCCCGGAACGCGGCCAGGGACTGCTCCAGGGTGAACAGCTCGATCACCCGCTGGCGAGCCGTCCCGGCCAGCCGCCGGCGCTCCTCGTCGTCCTGCAGGAGCTTCAGGCAGGCGTCGGCGAAGGCGCGCGGGTCACGCGGCGGGACGACCAGACCGGCGTCGCCGACGGCCTCGGCCACGCCGCCGACATCGGTCGAAACCGTGGCGCGCCCGCAGCTCATCGCCTCGATCACGGTGTACGGGAAGCCTTCGGAGATGCTGGTGAGGGCCACCACGTGACCGGCCGCGTAGGCGTCCTGCACCGAGTCGACCCGGCCCTCGAAGCAGACCGAATCGCTCAGGCCGAGCTCCACAGTCAGCTCTTCCAGCATGCGGCGGTAGTCCTCGTTGCCGGCCGGGGTGCCGCCGAAGATCCGCAGCCGCGCCGCCGGGCAGCTCTCGTGCACCAGGGCGAAGGAGCGCAGCAGGGTCTCCAGATCCTTGATCGGGTCGACCCGGCCGAGCCAGGCGATGGTCGGGACCTCGGGCTCGCTGTCCACCGGGGTGAACTCGGCCGGGTCCACGCCGTTGTAGACGGTGCGGATCACGTTGTCGGGCACGCCGTCCCACACTTCCCAGCGCTGGTTGTAGACGTTGCCGGGCGCGACCAGCGCGGCCTCGGCGTACACCGCGCTGGAGAGCAGGCGGTAGAAGCGCAGCAGCAGCCACTTCACCGGCCGGGCGTAGGTGGACCGGCCGAAAGCCAGATAACGCTCACGCAGGTACACACCGTGCTCGGACAGCACGAAAGGGGTGCCGTGGCGCCATTTGGCGGCCAGGCCGACCAGCCCGGCGATGCCGTTGGAGACCAGGTGCACGACGTCGGCGACCGGGGGCTGGTGCTCCAGCGGGCGCAGCATGTGGGCCAGCAGCCGGGTCGCGGTCACCGCGTCGGCCACCGTCGGCAGGCCTCGCTGCTTGCCGCCCCAGTGCGCCGCCAGCTCTTCGGCCGGCCAGGCCTGCATCAGCACGCTGATCGAGGCCGGCGACAGCAGTGCGCCCTCAAGATCGTGATCGGGGGCCAGCCGCGCCCAGTTCTTCAGGGCCGCGCGGAAACGGACGCCGGCCTGCCGCAGGTCGGGTTCGACCAGGGCGCGCAGCAGTTCGAGGGCGCTGACCCGGGCCACGGAGTCGAGGCCGCTGCGGATCAGCGGGCGCGCGGCGTTGCGCCGGCCCGGCCGCAGCCGGTCGGCGAGCGCGAGACGGCCGGTGGTCGGCCGGGCCGGGCCCCACATCGGCAGCGAGCGGACGCTGCCGGTGTTCTCCGGCATGTCCCACAGCAGCTTTTCGGTACCGGTTCCGGTCAGGGCCACGATGTCGAAGACGTGCTCGGGCAGGCCGCGCACCAGCTGGTCGCACCAGACGCTCACACCGCCGTGGGAGAACGGGTAGGAACCCTCCGTTATCAGTGCGATGCGCACCCGTGGACTCCTCTCGCGTTTCGGTTCGTGCGGTGGATCTTTGGCGCAACACAGCGGAAACTTTGCGGCGCCAACACAGAGTGATTGAAGGCAGCGCTAGGTGGCAATACCGAGGGCGATCGCTTCACCACAGTCGACGCACAACTTCACGATGGGCAGGATTGCGCTACCCAGCGTGATTGCGACTCGAGAGCGTCCGGCTTCATGGGGTTTTGACATTTCCTGTAACTCATCTGCCGTTTTCTCCCGCCGAAAGTCCGGGCGACACAAGAGAGAACGTGCCTTCACCAGGCCGGGGATGCGGCAGGATTCGATGCCGTCGGCAACCGCCAGGAGGAACGTCCCATGCCCACGCCGCAGCGGTCCGGCCCTCGTCGCACCCATTGTTTGCGCCCGCTGACCGTTTTGGCGGCTCTGACCGTTCTGGCCGGATGCTCTTCCGGATCCTCCACCGCGGACGCGAGTTCACCCGTCCCTAGTTCTTCGACCCAACCCAGCACCACCGGTGAGCCCGCTTCTTCCGCGCCCACCATCGAAACAGACGTCACCCCGCAGGAGACCCGAACGGCAGGTGAGACCGAATCCACCAAGGGCGAGGCCACCTGCGCCGGGCTGAGCGCCGACCGGGTGGGCAAACTGCTCGAAACCAGCATAGAAGCAGGCATTCCGGATGAGCGCACCGGAACGGAGGGCCAGCGGCAGCTCGACGGCTGCTCCTACACCGGCGCCGGCGGCATTCAGCTCGGTTACCTGATCTGGCAGGTGGCGGTGAGCGGTAACCGCGACCTGGTCGAGCAGGGCCTGCCCCCGAAGGACGCCGGCGCCACGACCTTCAAGCCCGGCCTGGGCAAGGTCTCGGCCGGATCCGTCATCACCACCGGCCCGATCGCGACCGCTCAGGTCAATGTGTTCAAGCGCAAGCGTCTGGTCCAGGTCAGCGCGACCGCCAAGACCGCCAAGGTGGCCCGCTCGGCGGCCACGGCCGTAGCCGCCGAACTCATCGGCTGAGCCAGCGTTTCCACGTAGCGTCATGAGAAATCGATCATGCCTGACCGATTTTCCCGGAACATCACACCCGCCCGGGTGATTTCGTCGCGCGATTGCCACGCTGAGTCGGCGAGGGTCCTAATGTTCCCTCCGACAACGTGACTGTCCGTGGCCAACGGAGATCACGATCTGACCGACTCCGTCTGGTGGACCGATGCGCTTCTCCTTACCCCCTCGCGGCCGGGCGGGCCGCCGAATTCTGCGCCCCGGCGCTGCGCTGCTCGCCATCTTGGTGACCGCAGCGCTGGCCGCCGTGGCGGTCAGCTCCTCCGCGGCCGCGGCCGGCCCCCGGATCAATCTGCGCGCCCTCGTGATTGACGACGGCAGCGTGTGGGTCAAGGGCATCGCCGACCAGTTCACCCTCGAGGGCGTCCCCTTCACCGAGGTCGAGCTCTCCGACTCCTCCCGGCCCACCATCACGGCCGGATTCCTGGCCGACGGCACCGAGGCCAAGTTCAACGCGGTCATCCTGCCCGACGACCTGGGCGGGGGTCTGCCGGCTGCCGAACTGAGCGCGCTGACCGCGTTCCAGGCGCAGTTCGGGGTGCGTTCGGTGGCCGCCTACCAGTGGGCGAACCCGACCGTCGGCCTGAACTACGCGGCGAGCCCGAACGGCTTCGCCGGTGACCTGACCGGTCTGACCGCCACCGCGACCGACGCGGCCAAGTCCGGCGGATTCGGCTACCTCTCCGGTGACCTGACCATCGGGGTCGGGACCTACGGGTTCATCGCCACCCCGGCCGGCGCGGACGTGATGCCCGCGGGTGGCACCTTCACCCCGTTCGTCACCGTGCCGATCCCCGGCTCCAGCACGCCCGGCTCGCTGGTCGGCGTCTACGCCAACGGCGGCGTGGAGAAGATGATCATCACCGGCGCGATGAGCACCAGCCTGTCGCAGTTCCGCCAGATCGCGCACGGTGTCGTCAGCTGGGTCACCAAGGGCACCCACTTCGGATTCAACCGCAACTACTTCACGTTCCACTACGACGACACCTTCAGCTACGTCGCCCGCTGGGACACCGAGAACAATTGCACCCCGACCGAGGACTGCCCCGCCTCGGTGACCACCGTCCCGCCGAACATCCGGATGACCGCCCAGGACGTGACCAACGTCGTCGACTGGCAGAAGGCCAACGACTACCGGATCACGATGGCGTTCAACGGCTACTACTCGGTGAACGACAAGGACGGCAACGCCTGGAACGGCCGCGACGCCCTGACCAACTCCCTGGTCGCGAACAAGAGCG
Organism: Kineosporia babensis; assembly: GCF_021129305.1. Lineage (GTDB taxonomy): Bacteria > Actinomycetota > Actinomycetes > Actinomycetales > Kineosporiaceae > Kineosporia > Kineosporia babensis. The sequence continues at coordinate 343,747 of NZ_JAJOMB010000003.1, forward strand.
AGTTCCACTGGCTGAACCACGGTTACGAGCACATCTACCAGGGCTGCGAGCAGGACTTCAGCGTCGTGCCGTGGGTCTGCACCACCACCGACGGCAAGGCCCCGGCCGCCAACGGCAGCAACATCAAGTGGCTGTCCCGCACCGCCGTCAGCAGCGAGATCAGCCAGAACATCAAGCGGGGCAAGGAGCTGGGCCTGAACTTCGACCCGGCCGAGTACCTCTCGGGCGAGCACTCCGGTCTCTTCCGTGACCCGCAGCAGCCGGTGGACAACCCGAACTTCGGCACCGCGCTGAGCGACAACGCGATCAAGTACATCGGTGCGGACGCCTCCCGTGAGGAGGGTGCCCGGGTGGTCGGCAGCGCCACCACCGTCCCGCGTCACCCGGTCGCCGTGTACTACAACGTCTCGACCCGGCAGGAGCAGGTCGACGAGTACAACTGGATCTACCTGTCCCGGGCCAACGGCGGCAGCGGCTACTGCGAGGACAACCCGGCCACGGCCACCTGCCTGGCGGCTCCGCTGGACCCGGACACCGGTTTCGCCGACTACATCGTGCCCACCGACGCGGCCAACGACCTGCGGTTCATCCTGTCCAACGACCCCCGGCCGTTCTACGCCCACGTCACCAACCTGACCGGCCCGGACTACCTCGGCATGCAGCTGATGAGCAGCATCATCAGCCAGTACCGCAGCGTCTTCACCGCCCAGACCCCGCTGGTCAACCTCTCCCTGACCGAGGCGTCCACCATCCTGGCCCAGCAGCAGGCCTGGGCGAAGGCCGGCATGGGGGCCAACCCCGCCGTCACCGGCTACGTGCAGGACGGCGTGGTCACCGTGACCAGCTCCGGCTCCAACGCCGCCCCGGTCACCGTCCCGGCCGGCACCAAGGTCAACGGCACTGCCTTCGGCTCCGCGTACGGCGGTGAGCTGTCCGGCTGGGTCAACGGATCCACCAAGCTGACCCTGCCCTCCGACGGCCCGAACTTCACCAGCGCCGAGAACGCCACCTTCGCCATCGGCAAGGCCGGCACCTTTTCAGTGACCACCGCCCCGGCCGCCACCAGCGTCACGGCCATCGGCGACCTGCCCAACGGCATCACCGTGACCGACAACGGCAACGGCACCGCAACCCTGTCCGGGACCCCGGCCGCCGGCACCGGGGGCAGCTACCCGCTGCTCCTGACCGCCACCAACGCGCTCGGGACGACGACCCAGGCCTTCACCCTGAACGTCAGTGGTGCCCCGGCCTTCACCAGCGAGGCCAGCACCCAGGCCAGCGCCGGGACCGCCTTCACCTACACCGTGAAGACGTCCGGGTTCCCGGCCGCAACCATCAGCCGCTCCGGCAATCTGCCCTCCGGCGTGACGCTCACCCCCGGCACCGACGGCACCGCCGTCCTGGCCGGAAAGACGTCCAGCACCGGCACCTTCCCGCTGACCCTGACCGCCACCAACAGCGCCGGCACGGCGACCCAGGCGTTCACCCTGACCGTCACCAAGGCCCCGGTCATCACCTCCTCGGCCACCGCCACCGCGATGGTCGGCCTGGCGTTCACCAAGGCGATCACCACCACCGGTTCGCCCACCCCGGCCGTCACCGTCGAGGGCCTGCCCGCAGGCCTGACCTTCACCGCCAACACCAACGGCGGCGGCACCATCAGCGGACGCCCGGCGGCCGGCAGCGGCGGTAGCCACAAGGTCACCGTCACCGCGAACAACACCGGGGGCACCACCACCCAGACGCTGACCATCACCGTGCGCCAGAGCCCGGCCTTCACGAGCGCGAACAACACCACCGCCACCCGCGGCACGGCGTTCACGTTCCCCGTCACGACGAGCGGCTACCCCGCCGCATCCTTGAACTCGCTCGGGCTCCTGCCGCCCGGTGTGCGCTTCGTCAACAACAACGACGGCACGGCCACCCTGTCCGGTACCCCGACCCTGCGGGGCACCTACCGGGTGCTGATCTCGGCGCTGAGCACCTCCGGCGCCACAACGCAGACGTTCACCCTGACCGTCCGATAGAACCCGGAGAAGGGCTGCCCCGTCTGCGGGGCAGCCCTTCTCACGCTTTGCGAACGCCCGTCCCGATCGGGGAAGACAGACATTGAGGTCTCAGGATACTTTTCCGGGGCTGGGCACCGTCGGCGCAACCAGAGCATTCTTCTGACGCATTCCTTCTGGCGTGAACGAGAAGGCCTCTGAGAACGGGCCACTGCGGTTCCGCACGGCCAGAAGTACCGGCTCCGGACGGTTCTCATCGGGCGTGTTCCAGAGATGGAAGCAGACGAACCCGGCCGACGCCTGATCTGCGGCGTAGCTGATGTTCCGGGAATGCAGCGGGTTGCGCGAACCGGTCCAGATCGACGGTTCCCCGAACGACGCTATGACGTCCGAGGCTGAGCGGTCCTCGGCCGTCCAGCCCTCCACACGCTCTTTCAACCGAGCGAGCTCGCCGACCGGAAGAGACCGGTCAAGATCGAGAAGACCGATCCGGTGAGCACTCTCGGCGTATACCGAGGCTGCTGCTTCACGAAGAAGAGCCGCCGGGAGCAGGTTCCGGTACGCACCGCGGACCCCGGTGGGACGGAAGGCACCGCGCTCACGTAGGCCCTGCAATTCGGCAGCCCAGGCATCCAGCAAACCGTCGACCGCGGCCAGCGCCTCGATCAGCATCTGCTCGACCACTTCGTCCTGGCTGTACATGCCCGGCCGACGCAAGACGTCGTTCACTCGCGACCGATGATGTCTGCGCACGTCCTCCCAACTCACAGCATCAGCCTACTCAGCCTTTACGCTTCCAGGCCCCGACCAGGAGCGGCGGCAGCATCGGGCGGTCCGGGAACTCGGCCGCCTCCTGCGCAAGCCCGCGCAGAACGGATTCGGCGCGCATCGCGTCCATTGCTCCGACCGCAACCGCCGCCGGAAGTACCCCGCGGACCACCTGCTCGAGCATGGGCTGGCTTGACGCCAAAGTGCCTACCTCGCCAGCGATGTCGGTGCCGTCCGGAGCGCCGATACCCGCTTCGGCGAAGAGCACGGGCAGGCGGGTCCCGGTGCGCAGGTCCACGCCCAGCCCACCGAAAGCGTCGTCCATGACCTGCTTGTACGCGTCCATGGCGGGTGAGAGCGGGGCGTCGCCGAGCACGGCCATGTCGTAGTCCTGGATGAGCAGGTGTCCGCCCGGAGCCACGGCCTCCCAAAGGCGGGCGAGCACCTCGACCCGCTGGGGAAGGTGCAGCAGCAGTAGGCGCGATGCCACCAGGTCGTACGGGCCGCCGGGCAGGGGCTCGTCGGGCTGGATCTGGTGGGCGAGCACCTGGGTGTTGGTGTGGCCGAGCTCGTGCAGCATCTGCTGGGCGGCCACGCCGAGTGAAACGTCCGAGTCCAGGCCGACGACCTGTCCGGACGGGCCTGTCCGCTCGGCCAGCAACCGCATGGTCTCGCCCGGGCCACATCCCGCATCCAGGCAGGAGGCCCCTGGAGGCAGGCTGATTCGGTCGATCAGCCGGGCGGTGGCGGGTTCCCAGTAGCGGGCCTGGAAGCGCAGGCGCTGGTATTCCTCGGAGGTGCGTTCCATGCCGTAGTTGGCCGTCATTCACGGATTCTCAAGGCGCCGGACCGGGAACGGCAATGGATAAGTGCTGGCTCAGGCCGGCAGAACCAGGTGGAGGTACGAGCGCAGGCAGGCGGCCATGTCCACCTCGCGCTCGGGCGGACCGCCGAGCGACATCAGCCACTGGACCTGCAGGCCGTCCATCAGCGCGACCATGTGCCGGGCCGCGTCTTCCGGTTGCAGGCCGGCGCGCAGTTCCTCGGACTCGAACCACTCCCGGAAGAAGCTCACAGCCTGCTCATAGCGGTTGACGAAATACTCATGGGCCGGGTGGGCCGGCGAGGTGGCCTCGGCGCCGACCGCCATGAACAGCTCGACCAGTGGCCGGCGCTGCTGGTTGCGCTCGGCCAGGAGCAGGAGGGCCTCGAACTTCGAGACGCCGCGCGCGATGTCGGCGTCGAAGGCGGTGGTGTCCACCTCGTCGCGATGCTTGAGCACGGCCTCCAGCAGGGCCGGTTTCGTCGGGAAGTGGTGCAGCAGGCCCGGGTGCGAGATGCCCGCCCGCGCCGCGATCTCGCGCAGCGAGGCCCCGTTGAAACCCACGTCGGCGAAGACCGCCGTCGCGGCTTCCAGGATCTGCCGACGCTTCACCCTCCCCCGGGCATAGCCCGTCTTGGCCGTTGTGTCCGGATCAGGACCGGAGGTGATGAGCATGACGCGACGGTACCGCCGTTGGTCCTCTTCCCACGAACGTCGACCACTTGGTAGTTTTCCATTGCTTACCAAGTGGTAGGGATTCGGTGACGGATCCCGCCCGCCGGTCCCGCACGTCCGAAAGCACTCAGCAGGAGACAGAGAGGTCTCACGATGGCAACCGTGCACAGCGAGCCCAGCCCGTCCTTCGGCGATTCCCGAAGCGGCCCGGCCGCGCCGGAGGAGAACGCGCCCCGGATCCTGATCGCCGCCTACATCGCGGCCTACTTCACCATGTACATCGCGCTGATCACCCCGGTGGTGAGCACGCTGGCGCTGCGGGTGAGCGACCTGTCCACGGAGGCCGGCCGGGCCGGTGACCTGGCCCTGGTCACCGGGGTCGGCGCCTTCTTCGCGTTCATCGCCAACCCGCTGGCCGGAGCCCTGTCCGACCGCACCACCTCACGGCTGGGGATGCGCCGGCCCTGGCTGCTGTGGGGTGTGCTGAGCGGCAGCGTCGGCCTGATGATCATCGCGGTGGCACCGTCCGTCCCGGTGGTGGTGATCGGCTGGGCGATCACGCAGACCGCCTTCAACGGCGCCCAGGCCGCCCTGCAGGCCCTGCTGCCCGACCAGGTCGGCGAGGCCCAGCGGGCGCAGGTCTCCGGCTGGCTCGGCATCGCCCAGAACGTTGCGCCGCTGGCCGGTATCGGGATCGCGCTGAGCCTGACCAACGCCGGTGTCCCGGCGATGTGGATGTTCCTGATCCCGACCACGATCGCCCTGGCCGGCGTCCTCTTCCTGGTCGCCGTGCTGAAGGACCGCACCGCCACCCGCGAGGAGGTCGGGCGGTTCGACCTGGGCTCGTTCCTCAAGGGTTTCTGGATCAGCCCGCGCCAGTTCCCGGACTTCGGCTGGGCTTTCGCCGGCCGGTTCCTGCTGCTGTTCGGCTTCGCCTTCTGGAACGCCTACCAGGTGTACTTCCTGCAGGACCGGTTCGGCTTCGACGACGGTGAGGCGCTCAGCTGGCAGCTGCGGCTGATGGTCGCGCAGGCTGCCGTCCTGGTCGTGGCCGCTTCGGTGGGCGGCTACCTGTCCGACCGCACCGGCCGCCGCAAGGTCTTCGTGATCCTCTCCTCGGTACTGGCCGCGGCCGGTCTGCTCGCCCTCGCCGCCACCCAGAACCCGTCCTACCTCTACGTCGGCGCGGTGCTGGCCGGGGCCGGTATGGGCATGTACTTCGCGGTCGACCTGGCGCTGGTCACCGACGTCCTGCCGAACAAGGAGACCGAGGCCGCCAAGAACATGGGCGTCTTCAACATCGCCAACGCGCTGCCCCAGTCTCTGGCTCCGGCCGTGGCCCCGGCCGTTCTGGCCATCGGTGCCGGCGGCAACAACTACGGGCTGCTGTTCGGCGTCGGTGCGGTTGTCGTCGCCGTCGGCGCGGTCTCCACCATGTTCATCAAGGGAGCCCGGTGAAATCCCAGAGTCTTCCTACTCAGCAAGGAGTTTCGATGCACCACCTGGTAGCCCAGCTGACCATCGAGGAAAAGGTGACGCTGCTGTCGGGCGCCTCCCTGTGGAACACCCCCGCAGTCGAGCGCCTCGGCATTCCCGCCAGTCTGCTCACCGACGGCCCGCACGGGGTACGGCTGCAGCTCGACTTCGGCGATCACCTCGGCTTCAACCAGAGCGAGCCGGCTACCGCCTTTCCGACGGCGGCGGCCACCGGTTCCACCTGGAATCCCTCGCTGCTTCAGGAGATGGGCGAGGCGCTCGGCCGGGAGTCGCGCAGCTTCGGTGTGGACGTGCTGCTCGGCCCCGGAGTCAACATCAAGCGGTCTCCCCTGTGCGGGCGCAACTTCGAGTACTTCTCCGAAGACCCGCTGCTGGCCGGTGCTCTCGGCGCCGCCTGGGTACAGGGTCTGCAGTCGCAGGGGGTCGGCGCCTCGGTCAAGCACTTTGCGGCCAACAACCAGGAGACCGAGCGGATGCGGGTCTCGGCCGAGGTGGACGAGCGCACCCTGCGCGAGATCTATCTGCCGGCCTTCGAGCACATCGTCAAGACTGCTCAGCCCGCCACGATCATGGCCTCGTACAACCGGCTCAACGGCGTGTATGTCACCGAGAATCACTGGCTGCTGGAAGAAGTACTGAGGGACGACTGGGGTTTCGAGGGGTACGTCGTCTCCGACTGGGGCGCGGTGAGCAACCCGCCCAAGGCCGTCGCCGGGGGCACCGATCTGGCCATGCCGGCGGCCGACGGGCACGCCGACGAGGTTCTGGCCGCGGTGAAGAACGGCGAACTGGACGAGTCCGTGGTCGATCGCGCGGTCTCACGGTTGCTCACCGTTCTGGACCGGCTGCGGGCGGCCCAGCAGGCGCAGGAGAGCTTCGACCGGGCCAAGCACCACGAACTGGCCCGGAGGATTGCCGCGGAGAGCACCGTGCTGCTGGTCAACCGCAAGCAGGTGCTGCCACTGGACGTCCAGGACGGCGGAACGCTCGCCGTCATCGGTGAATTCGCCCGCTCTCCGCGGTTCCAGGGCGCCGGCAGCTCGCACATCGTTCCGACCCAGGTGGACAACGCCCTGGATGCGGTCAAGGCCGCCACCTCCCGCGAGGTGGTCTTCTCCGCCGGGTTCCTCCTCGACGGTACCGAGGACGACGCCCTGCTGGCCGAGGCCGTGGAGACCGCCCGGAACGCCGCCAACGTGGTGCTGTTCCTGGGTCTGCCCGATCGGGACGAGTCCGAGGGCTTCGACCGCACCCACATCGATCTGCCCGCCGTTCAGCTGGCGCTGCTGCAGGCCCTGACCGCGGTCCGGGACGACGTGGTGATCGTGCTCAGCAACGGCTCGGTGGTGGATCTGAGCCCGGCGATCGGCAAGGTCGGCGCGATCCTGGAGACCTGGCTGGGCGGTCAGGCCGGCGGATCGGCCACCGCGGACGTGCTGTTCGGCACGGCCGAGCCCGGTGGTCGCCTGGCCGAGACGATCCCGCTGTCACTGGCCGACAACCCGGCCCACGTCAACTGGCCCGGAACCCCGCAGAAGGTGCATTACGGCGAGCGCATCTACGTCGGCTACCGGTGGTACGACGCGACCGAGCGGAACGTGGCCTTCCCGTTCGGTTTCGGTCTGAGCTACACCACTTTCGAAATTAGTGACGTTGTGGTCGCCGTGGCCGATCCAGCTGCGGCGAAGGCGGTGGTGAGCGCGGTGGTCACCAACACCGGAGACCGGGACGGCAGCGAGGTCGTGCAGATCTACGTCGGCGACCCCAAGGCGTCCGTCGATCGTCCGGTGCGAGAACTGAAGGCCTTCGCCAAGGTCCATCTGGCCCCGGGCGAGAAGCGCACGCTCACCTTCGAACTGGGTGAGCGGGACTTCGCCTTCTGGTCCCCCAAGGGCTGGCTGGTCGAACCGGGTGAATTCACCATCGACGTCGCCACTTCCTCCCGCGATTTCGCTGCGCACGAGGTCATCACCCTCGAAGTTCCCTCTGTCGTGCCGGACCTGGACGCGGACTCCACGCTCGGTGACTGGCTGGAGCACCCCACCGGCGCCGCGGTGCTGCACGAGCACATGGCCAACCAGGACGCCCCGACCACCGCAGCGATGTTCGCGGACGAGCACATGCGCACCATGGTCGCGTCCATGCCGTTGCGGGCGCTGCTGAGCTTCGGCTCGTCGGTGGACAGCAAGGCTGTGGTGGCGGACCTGCTCGCCCAGGTCTGATGCACGGCCGCGTGGGGCTTCGGCTCCACGCGGTCTCTCACTGTGCGGAATTCAGCGTCTACGCTCCTGGTTGATGCCGCCGGTCAGAACGGTCAGGCTTCAAGAGCTTCACGAGCGGAGGACCAGATGAGCAACGCAGTCCCGACCCGGCGTCTACTCCACGGCGCGCAGATCCCGGCGATCGGAGTGGGCACCTGGCCGCTGGACGACGCCCAGTCCGAGCGCGTGGTCGCCGACGCCCTGCAGGCCGGCTATCGCCTGGTCGACACCGCCGAGAACTACCGCAACGAGACCGGCGTGGGCCGCGGCCTCAAAGCCTCCGGAGTCGAGCGCTCCGAGGTGTTCGTCACCAGCAAGTTCAACAAGCGCTGGCACGGCAAGGACCTGGTGCGCCCGGCCGCCGAGCGCAGCCTCGAGTCCCTGGGGTTGGAGTACCTCGATCTCCTGCTCATCCACTGGCCCAACCCTTCGCAGGACCGCTACCTCGAAGCCTGGGAAGGGCTGGTGGACCTGCTGGAGTCCGGGCTCGTGAAGGCCATCGGCACCAGCAATTTCAAGCAGTCCCACCTGGAACGCATCATCGCCGCCACCCAGGTCGCCCCGGACGTCAACCAGATCCAGCTCAGCCCGGCCGCCACCCGCAGTTCCGTGCGCACCTTCCACACCGAGCACGGCATCCTGACCGAGTCCTGGTCGCCCATCGGCGGAAAGGACACCGAGGTGCTCTCGGCGCCCGCTGTGCTCGAGATCGCCCGCGCGGTGGAGCGCACACCGGCTCAGGTAGTGCTGCGCTGGCACGTTCAGCTCGGCCTGGTCCCGATCCCGAAGTCGGCAAACCCCGAGCGGCTGCGGCAGAATCTGCAGGTGTTCGACTTCGAGCTGTCCGAGCAGCAGGTGCACGAACTGTCGGCGCTGGACCAGGGCGAGTCGGTGGTGGCCGACTCGGACGCGTTCGGGCACTAGGGCTGGAAGTACTTGGCCATCAGTTCGCTGACCCATTCCGGCTCCTGGACGTTGCGCGGAAGGAACACGGTCAGCACCGGCTTCAGGTCGATCACCGGGGTTCCGGAGACCGCATCGAGGCCGGTGACGACGAGTTCGCGGGCTCGGACTGACTCGATGGCGCAGCACGTGGCGCCGATCCGGTTGGGGCGGCGGGGACCACGGCCGGCGAAGACTCCGACCGGCGGCAATTCGGGACGTCCGCGGTAGGGGCGGGGTTCGCGGTGGTCGTTCGTGTCAGGGAACTGATCGAAGACGAAGTAGATCTCGACGTGGGAAAAGAGTTCCAGGCCCTGGAGGGCGGCGTCGCCGAAGCGTTCGTCGATGGTGATCGTGCTGCGAACCGCACCCCAGTGATCGGAGTTCTGGACGTCCGTCCGCTGGTTGTGGACGGTACCGATCGGGGTGACCTCGAACGTCCTCGGTTCAGCCATAGAGGTCAGTCTGGGTGCGGTTCGGGCCGATCTCCACCCCCAGGCCGGGGAGAGTCTCGGTGGTTTCGCCGGGGAGCGAGGAGCGCACTTGAGGCCTGGTCCGGACTGAGCGAGAGTGGATCACCGTCGGGACGACTCACAAGGCTGTGAGCGCCGTCCCGACGAATGGTCCATCGCCCGCACCAAGGGCTGCTCGAAAGGTTCGCAGATGCTCTCCATCAACCGCTTGACCTGGTTTGTTGTCTCCTTCTGCTTCGCCCTGCCGATCATCGGCCTGATGTTCGCCCGTGACGAGGGCTCCTGGGCCTCGACCGCGCTGTTCGCGGCCGCGATGGCCGCGATCGTCACGATCTTCTTCGGCAAGGGCAAGCGGTAACCGACGCGTGGACGACCCCGGCACCCGTACGACGAACTATCCGTCCACCATCGCGACCGCCCTCGAGCACGAGCTCGTGGTGAAGAAGTCCCGGTTCATCGCCTACGTGGCCCCGGCCCGCACGACCGAAGAGGCCGAGACCGTCATCGCCGCGGTCCGTAAGCAGTACTGGGACGCCCGGCACCACTGCGTCGCACTGATCATCGGCACCCAGGCCGACCAGCAGCGTTCGTCGGACGGGGGCGAGCCGTCCGGTACCGCGGGCGTCCCTATGCTCGAAGTCCTGCGCCGCCGCGAGCTCACCGATCTGGTGACCGTGGTGACCCGCTACTTCGGCGGGGTGAAGCTGGGAGCCGGTGGACTCGTCCGCGCGTATTCCGGTTCGGTGTCCGAGGCTCTCGACCTGGCCCAGATCGTCCGCCGCACCCCGGCTGTTCAGGTCACCGTGGACGTCCCGCATCAGGATGCCGGACGGATTCAGGGTGTGCTGCGGGACTGGGCCGACAACCACGAAGCTCAGGTGGCCGACGTCAGCTACGCCGCGAGCGCCGTCATCACCCTGCTCGTACCGCCGGACCACCTGAGCGAACTGGACGCGTCCCTGGCCGCCGCGAGCGCCGGCCAACTCGTGGCCGAGCGGGGCGAGACCGTCGTGATGGAACACTGAGGGTTCGTCTTGCCGGGTCTTCACCGGCCTGAAAGGGTCGGGCCCATGGACGAACGCGCCGACGTCATCGCTCGCCTGAACACCAGCGGAAGCCGTACCGGGATCGTCATGGATTTCGACGGCGTCCTCTCACCCATCATCAACGACCCGGCCGCCAGTCAACTGCTGCCGGGGCTGGCGGCCACGCTGGAGCGCCTGGCCGGGCGCCTTGACCTGGTGGCCCTGCTGTCCGGACGTCCGGTGGCGTTCCTGGCCGAGCGGGTTCCGGTTCCGGGTCTCGTGCTGCTCGGGTCGTACGGGCTGGAGCGCCAGGTGGACGGTTCCAGCGTTACGGGGCCGGGTGTGCAGGAGTGGCTGGGCGCTGTGCAGAAGGCCCGGGAATTGCTGACGCAGGCGCTGGGTGATGCCGCCGGCGTTCACGTCGAGGCCAAAAGCGTCGCTGTGGCAGTGCACTGGAGGAACGCACCGGACCTGGAGGGTGCGGGGCTTCGGGTGAACGAGGTGGTCGCCCGGGTGGCGGCCGAGACCGGGTTGGCGCCGGAGCCGGGCAAGCTGGTGCAGGAACTGCGGCCGCCCCTGCCGGTGGACAAGGGAACGGCTCTGCGTCAGCTGGTTCAGGAACAGCGCCTGGATCACGTGGCCTACGCCGGCGACGACAAGGGTGACCTACCAGCGTTTACGGCGGTGCGGGCGGCCGGCGGCACTGCCCTGGTGGTACATGGACGTGAGACCGCACCAGAGGTGGCGGCCGTGTCGGGCGTACATTTCGAGAACCCGGATGACTTCGCCGCATGGCTCGGGGCGCTGGCCGACGCCTAAACCTTCGGCGACTGCACGGAACTGGTCTGCACCACGTCGGTGCCGCGCAGTTTGGTCAGGACCGCGTCGAAGGCCAGACCGGCGATGAAACCGACTGGCACCACGTAGATGCACAACCGGGCCGCGCTCTCGCCCTGCAGCAGTTCCGGGTCGGTCAGCAACTGGGCGCCGATGAACAGCAACGCGGACATACCGCCGGCCGCCGCGCCGAAAACCGCTGCTTGCAGGCGTGACTCGGACGGCTCGGTCGGCCGGCGGATCAGTCCACCGCTCATCGCGGCCAGCACCGGCCCGAAGACCAGCAGGGCTATCGCTCCCCCGCCCTCGGGTTTCCAGGTCGCCGCCAGCACCACCGTGAGCAGACCCAGGAGCAGGAACAGCAATGCGCTGAGCAGACCGGCCACTTTGATCCACGTCTCGGTCCGCCGGCGCCGACCGTCCTTCGCCAGATCGACCAGTCGAGCCTGGTGCTGACGTTCCACCGCGAGAACGGCTTCCGCGGCCTTGTCCGGGCTCCAGCGCCCGGTGAAGGCGGACAGGTCCTCCCGGGTGGCCGTGTTCGGCGAGTGGTCCAGGCGCTCCCAGGCCCGGGCGGCCGCGCCCCCGAATGCGGTGAGCGGGCCGATCGCCGTGCGCCTGGCCAGCGCGATGATGGCCGCGATCATGGTGGAGCGCCCACCGCCGATCAGGATCACGCCGTCCACCTCGAACAAGGCGCGGTAGTAGGCCACCTCCCAGCCACCCTGAGCCGGCGCATGGTCGAAGAGGTCCTCGTGATCGGCGTGCTCCGGGAACACGTCCAGACTCTGCCGCACCGTGTTACGCACCAGGACGGAACCCGGTCGGGCCTGGCCGGAGCCCACGTAGCCGCGGACCGCCGCACCCTCGATGAAGGCCGAGTCGCTGCTGAAGACCACCAACTGATGGCCCCGCGTGGCCAGTTCCCGGCCGATCTCCTCGGCCGCCTGGATCGCCGCCGCCGGATCCGGCATCTCCGGTTCGTACGTCCGCCCGGCCTCGGCGCTCCCGATCACCGCGACCATCATGACGACATCTCCTTGACGATTCCGGCGACGATCTCGGCAGGGGCTCAGGCAGTCGGCCCGGACCCGCTGGGACGACTTGAACAGGTTCAGGTCGTCACAGATGCCTGCACGATGTGACATTGGCAATCAACCCGGACGCCGTCAAGCCGCCCCCTCGTCGTGGGAGCACACCACCCTTTCAGGCAGCCCGGTCGCGATCGCCAACACTGCCGGTCCATCACGCGCCAGAATGCCGCGGGCGCCGATCGGGGGAATCAGCGCCTGACGGGGGTGCACGGTTTGAGTCAGGAAACAGATCCGCTCGAGGGGCTCAGTCTGCTCGGCGACGGCCGGCCACAGAACCGCAAGGACGCTGCCCGCGGCGGCATCCAGCGGTGGATGCAGCGGGCCGGCGACACCAGTCGGGCGGCCGGGCCCTGGGCGCTGGTGGCGGGCCTGACGGCGTCGTCCATCGCGCCACTGGTCGGTTCGGCCGTCGGGGGCGACTACGCCGGCCTGTTCCGGGGCATCAGTGACCTCGGGAGCGGATTTCTGCCCGATGCCGTGTCGATGGCCGCCTCGAGGCTGAAAGACGATCCTTCCGAGGAAGAGTGGTGCTCGGCAATCGCACAGACCCTGGCCGGGCAACTGGAGCACTCGCAGGCACTGCAGAGCGAGGTCGCTGCTCTGCTGCAGTCGCTGGGGGCGATCGAGGCGACCGTTCAGGCCGCCGGCGAGTCCTCGACCGCGCTGGCGCGTGACGTGCTCCTGGCGGTCTGTGGGCTGGGAGGTGACGTCGAGCGCTTGCGTGACGACATCGTCCGCGCCCTGAGCCGGGTCACCGACGAACTGGCGGTGAGGGGTGCGCAGCAGCGTCAGGAGAACGACCGGGCTCACGAGCAACTGGTGACCATGACAGGCCTGTTCGCCGACCTGGTCGGCACTTTGCGCCGTGGGGACACCACCTGGAACGGAGCGTTCGTCCGACCGGGCATCGATGTGTGCCCGTATCCGGGCCTGAACAGTTTCGAGGCCCGCGACGCGGATTTCTTCACCGGCCGGGCCGGGGTGGTGAACGAGCTCGTCGGGCGGATCACGCAGGCCGCGCACGCCCCACGGGGACCGCTGTTGCTGGTCGGAGTCTCCGGGGTGGGCAAGTCCTCCCTGCTACGGGCCGGCGTGGTGCCGGCACTGCGGCGCGAGGAGTCCCAACGGGCGGGTGTGGGGCAGTGGCAGGTCGTGGTGATGACTCCTACAGGGCGTACGGACGAGGTGCGCACCGTGGGTGCCTCCGCTCCCCGAGCGGTGCGTCCCCTGGTGGAACTGGCCGGGCGAGTCGGGGCGGCTTCCGGCATCGACACAGTGCTCGGCAACCCGGAGCACTTCGGCGCGTTCACCGCGGCCACCCCGGGAAATCTGCTCATCGTGGTGGACCAGTTCGAGCAGGTCTTCGACACCGCGACGGTCAGCGAAGAGCATCGGCGCGAGTTCGTGACCGCCCTGGTGAGTGCCGCGCCCGCGGTGGTCCTGATCTCGGTGCGCGCAGACTTCTACGAGCGCTGCGTGCGGATGGAGCAACTGGCCGGGTACCTGCCGGGTGAGCAGGTGGTGCTGGGCCCGATGTCCCCCGAGAACCTACGGCAGGCGGTGCTTCACCCCGCGGGCCGGGTCGGGGTACGGGTGGAGCCCGCGCTGGTGGAGTTGCTGCTGGCCGATCTGGGCGTCGGTGGCGCCGGGACGTACGATCCGGGTTCCCTGCCGCTGCTGGCCCATGCCCTGAAGACGACCTGGCAACGGCGCGACGGCGGTGACCTCACGGTAGACGCTTACCGCGCCGGCGGCGGGATCAGCGGTGCGGTGACGCAGGAGGCCGAAGAGGTCTACGCCGACCTGAACAGTGACGAGCAGCAGGAGTTACGCCGCCTGCTGCTGCGCGGCGTGGTGGTGACCGGGCACGAGGTCACGCGCCGCAGTGTCCCCCGGCCCGAAGCAACCGGGCGCTGGCTGGACGCAATGGTCGAGCGGCGACTGATGACGGCCGACCAGGGCAGCGTGCAGATCTCGCACGAGGCCCTGCTGTGGGCCTGGCCCCGCCTGGCCGGCTGGGTGGCTGCCGAGCGCGAGAACCTGCAACTGCAGCAGCAACTCACCGAGGCCGTGCGCTACTGGCAGGCCAACGCGCACGACCCGGGCGCCCTGTACCGGGGCGCCCGGCTGGCCGCGATCCAGGACTGGGCGGCCGATCGGGACGACCTGACACCCGAGCAACGACAATTCATCGACGCCTCCCTGAAAGCCGCGCAGCAGGAACTACTTACCGAGCAAAGCCGCACCCGCAGACTTCGCCGCCTCGCTGCGTCCCTCGTTGTGCTCCTGATCGTTGCGGTCGGGGCCGGAGGATACGCTTACTCCCAGACGCAGGCGGCTCGTGAACAGACTGCTCTGGCTCAGTCCCAGCGATCCGTCGCGCAGTCGCAGAGGTACGCGGCCCAGTCGCTGCAGGCCGCCGCAACCAACCCGCGCCAGGCCAAACTCCTGGCCCTTCGCGGGTGGGCCGAGGCGCAGACTCCCGAAGCGCGTGGCGCATTGTTCAGCAGCCACATGCTGGACAGCGCAGGCGTTCTGGCCACGGGCACTGTTCAGAAGCAGGTGTCGCTCAGCCCGGACGGACGCTGGACCGCGACCGGAGGGCAGGACGGCGCCGTACGCCTGTGGGACAACCGGACGCACACGATGGTCCGCGAACTGGGCAAGCTGTCCTCCTCGATCTGGCAGATGGGCTTCTCCCCCGACGGAACCATGCTGTCGGCCGGCGCTGGCGACAAGGTCCAGATCTGGAACGTCGCAACCGGAGAACCAAAGCGCTCGTTCCCCGGTAACTTTCATACCGCCTGGGCTTCCGACTCCGCCATCATCCTGATGACGGTGGACAACGAACGGTCCGAGATCGGAACCTGGAACGTCCGGGACGGGCATCGGCAGAAGCGATACGTGACGCTGGAACCCGGCCGGATTGCGATGGAAATGGCATTCTCTCGCGAGAACGGCCTCCTTGCCCTGGCCACCCGCAAGGGTGAAGACGGCCCCTTCGTGGTCAAACTGATCGACGTCAAGGCAGGCAAGAACATCGCCGATCTGCCGCCGGTCAGGTCCGCCCTCCTTCCGGTTCTGGCCTTCTCTCCGCAGGGCCAACTGGCCTTCGGCCTCGGCGACTCCGCCGAGGTCAGTTTCTGGGACGGCCGAACCGGCCAGGCCGAAGGAAAGGTCGCCACTGCCAAGGTCGCTGTTCCGGGCATCTCCAGCCTGGTGTACTCCGCCAGTGGGCGGAACGTTCTGATCGCCGGCGGCGGTGTGGTCCGGGTCTGGAACGTCTCCCAAGGAGACTGGGCCGGAACCGCTTTCTTCGGTTCAGCCGAACATCGGGGCACTGGCGTCGTCTTCGACCTCGCCAAGTCCACCGACGGCTCGTTGGTCGCTGCAACCGGCGCCAACAACACCATGCTGATGCGGTGGAGCAGCGAGTGGGTGCGACCGCTGGAGTCCGCGCTGATCGGGCTGTCCGCGGATCGGCAAGGTTTCGTGGTCGGTGACGGAGACGGAGCCTTCTGGCGGCAGGATCGCCCGGGCCGGCTCGCCCGCAAGCTGGGTCAGGGTCACGGCCCGATCTGGGAGGTCGCCCGGTCCCCGGACGGCAGCATCGCGGCCGGAAGCGACGCCGGCGAGATCATCATCCTCGACCCGGACGAAAAACACCGGGTGACACTGAACGTCGGAAAGGACCGCCAGGTCAACGGTCTGAGATTCTCCGACGCCGGGAAACTCCTGTTCGCCGGCAGCGGACCGACCCTCGACAACACCATGACCCGCAAGAGCATCGACCCACGCCTGCAGGTCTGGGACCTGACCACGCTCAAACCGCTGGCCGATCATGTGTACCCCGACCAGACCACCCTCAGCATGTCCCTGAGCAGCAACGGGCAGCATCTGGCCGTCCTGCTCACTTCCACCAGCGACGACAAGCGCAAGCCGCAGGACCAGATCCTGCTCTACCGTACAGCCGATCTGCGCAACTCCGACGCCGAGCCGTACCGAACCATTCAGCCGCCGGAAGATCAAGGAGCCAAACGCGCCGCGCTCTCCCCCGACGGGCGCGCCCTGGCCGTCGGAGGAAATGACGGCCAAATAAGGCTTTTCGACACCAGCACCGGGGTGACGAAGAAGACGTTCGGCCGTCACCCGAACGGCATCCGCGCCCTGAGCTTCTCCCCCGACGGCGCCACCATCGCCACCGCCACCATGATCGACCACGTCATCCGCCTCTGGAGCACCGGCACCGGTGCCCTGGACGCCGAACTGATCGGCCACGAAGACAGCCTGAACCGGGTCGAATTCGCCCCGGACGGCAAGACCCTGTACAGCAGCGGCGTCGACGGCACAGTCGGAGTCTGGAAGGTCGACCCGGCCACAGCGGTCAGGGCGATCTGCGCGGACCTGTCCGGAGACCACGCCGAGGAAGACTGGCGCTTGCTCGGCCTCCGCGTCGCCGAATCACCCTGCCGCTGAACCCGGTCAGCGGGCGATAGCACCCGGCAGGAATCGACCTCGGGGCGTCGCATCGACGATCTGGCCGCCGGCAGCGATCACCCGTCCGCCCACCACCACGGTCTCCGGCCGCCCGGTCACTTCCATGCCCTCGTACGGCGTGTAGTCGGTGGCCTGGGCCAATTCGGAGGCGGTGATGGTCCAGCGGGCTTGTGGGTCCCAGAGGACGAGGTCGGCGTCGCTTCCGGGGGCCAGCGTCCCCTTGCGGGGGTAGATGCCGTTCGTGCGGGCCGGGTTGGCGGCCGTGAGCTCGACGAAGCGTGAGGGCGTGATGCGGCCCCCGGCAACGTACTTCGAGAAGATTACGGGCAGGCGGGTCTGCACGCCGGGAAGCCCGTTCGGCATGTGCCGCACATCGTGCTTGTGCGAGACCTTCTGCGCAGTGTCGTAGCAGCAGTGGTCGGAGGCGACGGTGGTGATCTCGCCGTTGGCCAGGTAACCACCCAGGGCCTCGACAGTGGCGCGATCGCGCAGCGGCGGGCAGCAGACCCAGCGTTCGGGATTCGGGCCGGAGTAGAGCGAGTCGTCCAGCACCAGGTGATGCGCCACGGACTCGGTGTAGGCCCGCAGACCACGACGACGGGCGGCGGCGACCAGTTCGACGGCGGCCGGAGTGGACTGGTGCACGAAGTAGACCGGTGCGTCCAGAGTCTCGGCGATCGCGAGGACTTCGGCCACGGCCGCAGTCTCGGCCAGTTCCGAGCGGGTGCCGGCCATGTTTGCGGCGTCGATCTGGTTGCGGTCGGCAGCGCGGCGCTGATCCTCCTCGATGATCGGATTGGCCTCGCAGT
Organism: Kineosporia babensis; assembly: GCF_021129305.1. GTDB lineage: Bacteria > Actinomycetota > Actinomycetes > Actinomycetales > Kineosporiaceae > Kineosporia > Kineosporia babensis. The sequence goes on from NZ_JAJOMB010000003.1 coordinate 361,454, forward strand.
GGATCACCACCATGCCACCGGACTCCTTCAGCACCTGCATGGTCTTCAGGATGGTGTCGGCGCTGGCCATCGTCTCACCACGGTAGGTGGTGAACATCTTCACCGTGACCAAGCCGTCGGCAGCCAGGCTGCGCAACTGCTCGGCGGTGGTGTCGTCCCATTCCACGACCGAGGCGTGCAGAGCCGCGTCGCACAAGCCCTGCGAGATCTTCGCCTGCTGGTCGGCGGCCACATCGATCGGACGCTGGCCCGGCCGCGGGATCGCGAAGTCGACGATGGTGGTGGTGCCACCCAGCACCGCCGCCGTGGTGCATTCGGCGTAGCCGTCCAGCGAGGTGAACTCACCGCTGGTGAAACCCACGTGGCAGTGCGGGTCCACCCCGCCGGGCATCACCAGTTTGCCGGTGGCGTCGAGCACCTCGGTATCGGGCAGCGCGGTACCGGGGGCGACGACCGCCTTCACCACGCCGTCGGACAGATGCAGGTCGGCCGGGCCGGACCAGTCCGGCTGGACCAAGGTCCCGCCCCGGACCACGAGGTCGCTCACTTTTCCTCCGTAACGCTGCGCCGAGAGTGCGAGGGATCGGGAACCGGGACCGCGGCCAGCAGATCCCGGGTGTACTCATGCTGGGGATCGCCGTAAACCTGCTCACGGCTGCCCTTTTCGACCACGCGGCCGTCGCTCATCACCACGACCTGATCGCACAGGTACCGCACCACCGCCAGGTCGTGCGCGATGAACAGGATCGACAGACCGAGCTCGCTCTGCAGATCCCGCAGCAGGTTCAGCACCTGTGCCTGCACCGAGACGTCCAGCGACGAGACCGGCTCGTCGCAGATCAGCAGCTTCGGCCGCACGGCCAGGGCCCGCGCGATGGCCAGACGCTGACGCTGCCCGCCGGAGAACGAGCGCGGGTAGGCGCCCAGATCGACGTGCCCGAGCCCGACCAGACCGAGCAGACGCTCGACCTCACGGCGGCGGGCCGCGCGGTCGGTCTCGATGCTGTGCACCAGCAGGCCTTCACCGACCAGCTGTTCCACGTTCATCCGGGGGTTCAGCGACGAGTACGGGTCCTGGAACACCACCTGCATGTCCCGCCGCACCCGCTGCATCGCCCGGCGCGACAGACCGTCGATCTGCCTGCCGCCCAGCACCACCCAGCCCTTGTCGGGCTTCTCCAGGCCGGCGATCATCCGGGCCGTGGTGGACTTGCCCGAACCGGACTCCCCCACGAGCCCGAGGGCGCTGCCCTCGGCCATCTTGAACGAGACATCGGCCGCGGCCGGACGGGACGCCCCCGGATAGCTCTTGGTCAGCCCGTCAACCTCAAGAACAGATTTCACCCTGCCACCGCCTCGATCTCCTCCACCGACACCAGACGCTGAGCCGGATCCCGGTCCAGCCGCGGTACCGCCCCGAGCAGACCCTTGGTGTACGGATGCTGCGGATCGGCGAACAGCTGCGCGACCGGCGCCGTCTCGACGATCCGCCCGTGCCGCATCACCACCACGTCGTCCGCGAAACCGGCCACCACACCCAGGTCATGGGTGATCAGCAGCACCGCCATCCCCCGCTCGACCGCCACCTCGTGCAGCAGATCCAGCACCTGGGCCTGCACCCGCACGTCCAGGGCCGTGGTCGGCTCGTCCGCGATCAGCAGCTCCGGCTCCGCGATCACGGCGATCGCGATCACCACCCGCTGCCGCATCCCGCCCGAGAACTGGTGCGGGTAGTCGTCGAACCGGCGGGAAGCGTCCTTCACTCCGAGCCGCGCGAGCAACGCGATCCCGCGCTCGCGCGCCTCCTTCTTCTTCACCCCGCGAATCACCAGCGGCTGCATGATCTGCCAGCCGATCGTCATCACCGGGTTCAGCGAGGTCAGCGGATCCTGAAAGACCAGTCCCACCCGGGACCCCCGAACCGAGCGCAGCTCAGAGGCTTTGGCCCCGACCAGCTCCTGGCCCTTGAGCGACACCGACCCGGACAGCGAGGCCGCAACATCCAGCTGCAGCACCGCCCGGGCGGTGACGGACTTGCCCGAGCCGGACTCCCCCACCAGCGCGGTGCGGCAGCCGGCGCCGACCGAGAGGTTGACGCCGTGCACCACCTCGCGCTCACCGTACGAGACCTTCAGATCGCGAATCTCCAGCAGTGTCATCAGTTCTCCTGCTTCAGAGTCGGGTCGCGCAGCACCCGCAGCCAGTCGCCGACGAGCGAGAACGCGATCGCCGTGATCGCGATCGCCAGGCCCGGGAAGACCAGCGCCCACCAGCCGGAAGTGACGTTGTCGGCGGCAGCCGCGATCATCGCGCCCCACTCGGCCGAAGGCACCTGCGCGCCCACGCCGATGAACGAAAGGCCGGAAATGACCAGCATGACCGCGGCCACGTCGAGCGTGACCTGGACGTAGAGAATGTCGAGCGAGTTCGGCAGCACGTGCCGCAGGATCAGCCGACGCCGGCCGACCCCCAGAGCCACTGCCGACTCGACGAACTCGGACTGCATGGTCTCGCGGACCACGGTCCGGATCAGCCGGACGTACCCCGGCCACCAGCTCACGCTGACCGCGATGATCGCCGAACCGATGCCCGGCCCGAGCGCAACCGCAAACCCCAGGGCCAGGACGATCGAGGGAACCGCGAGCCCGACGTCCGTGATCCGCATGATGATCTCGTCGACGACGCGTCCCCCGACCGCGGCCAAAGTGCCCACCACCACCCCGATCACCACCGTGACGGCAAGCACCACAGCGGTGGCCAGCAACGTCGTCCGGGCCCCGGTCAGGATGCGGGAGAGCACGTCGCGGCCGTTGATGTCGGTGCCCAGCCAGTGCTCCGGGCCAGGCCCGAGCAGCCGCTGGCTGAGGTTGACGGCGTACGGGTCGTGCGGGGCGATCCACGGGCCGATCACCGCGATCGCCAGCACCAGGCCACAGATGATCAGAGCGATCCGGTCGACGAGCGGGATCCGCCGGCGTTTCCTCGTAGCAACGGAAGTACTCATCGGACCGCCTCCGGTGCAGCTGGGCGAGCAGGGGCCAGACCGTCGCGCAGGCGCGGGTTGATCCACAGCTGCACCAGGTCGACCACGAGGTTGGTGACGATGAAGACCACCCCGATCACCAGGATCGAGCCGATCACCGCGTACAGGTCGTTCTGCAGCACCGCATCCACCATGTAGGCGCCGATCCCCTGCCGGGAGAAGGTGCTTTCGACCAGGACGGTGACGCCGAGCATCCAGCCCAGCTGCATGCCCAGGATGGTGGACATCGGGACCAGGGCGTTGCGCAGCGCGTGCCGCACCACCACCCGCAGCTCACCGGCGCCGGTGGCCCGGGCCAGGGTGACGTAGTCGGCGTCCAGCGAGGTGATCATCGACGAGCGCACGGTGCGGGCGATCACCGCGATGAAGCTGGCGGCCAGGGTGAGCGCGGGCAGGATCAGGTGGGCCAGCGCCGAGGAGAACAGCGCCGGATCACCCGAGAGCAACGCGTCGATGGTGATGACGCCGGTGATGTCCGGAACCCGTTCGCCGAAGCCGAGCTGGCCGTAGAGCGGGAACAGGCCCAGCCGGCTGGAGAGCACCAGCTGCAGCAGCAGCCCGAGCCAGAACACCGGCATGGTGGCGCCGAGCAGGGCCACGATCCGGGCCATCACGTCCAGCGTGCGCCCCCGCCGGTAGGCGGCCAGAACGCCCAGGGGCACGCCGATCACGATGTTGATCAGCATGGCGGCGGCCACGAGTTCCAGGGAGGAGGGCAGGACGTCCGCGATGTCGGCGAGCACGGCGCGGTGGGTGAACACCGAGTTGCCGAGGTCGCCCTGCAGGACGTTGGTCAGGTAGTGCCAGAACTGGACCAGGACCGGGTCGTCCAGGCCGAGTCGTTCCCGGGCCTCGGCGACCTGGGCCGCGGTGGCGTTGCGGCCGGCGGCGGCCCGGGCCGGGTCTCCGGGCAGGACCGTGACCAGCACGAAGGCCAGCACGACGAGGCCGAAGAAGACCACCCCCGACAGCAGGAGCCGCCGGGCGACGTAGCGTGCCACGTTCAATCCGTCCTCCTTCCTTCACGGATCGGGGCGGGGGCGCGAGCAGGCGCCCCCGCCAGAGGAATTCAGCTGACCTGAATGGCGTAGACGTTGACCGTCTGGTGGTGCCAGGAGCGGTAGGTGAAGTCCTGGACCCGCTCGTTCATGATCGCCACGGTCTGCGCGTTGGCCATGTTGATCGAGGGGTACTCGGCCGACGCGATGCTCTGCGCCTCCTCGTAGTCGGCGCAGCGCTGGGCCTGGTCGGACTCGGTCTGCGCGGCGTCGGTCAGCTTGTCGACCTCGGCGTTGCTGTAGCCACCCCAGTTCTGCGAGCCGATCATCTTGGAGTTGAAGTTCTGGTACATGATCGCGCTGGCGTCGGGGAAGGCCGGGAAGGCGTAGATCATGCCCAGCTGCGGGCGGGTCTCCGGACTGGAGTTCATCTCCACGTACTGCGGGTAGGTGACCGCCTGCAGGTCCAGGGTGATGCCGATCTCGGCCAGGTTGGACTGCAGCAGGGTGGCGGCCTGCTCCATCTCCGCGGTGGCCTCCAGGTAGGTCATGGTGACCGACGTGCCGTCCAGGTTGTTGTCGGCGACGATCTGCTTGGCCTTGTCCAGATCGTAGGCCGGCTGCGTGACTTCGGCGGTGGCGCACTGCATTCCGCTGGGCAGCGGGCCGGTCACCGCCTTGCCGGCGCCGAGCAGGATCTGGTCGATGTGCTCCTGGTAGTTGTAGGAGGACGCGATCGCCTCCCGCAGCGCCACGTTCTTGGTGGTCGCGTCGTCCATGTTGAAGAAGGTGTAGAGCACGACGTTGGTGTCGGCCTTGTCCACCGCGAAGCCGTCCTGGCCCTCGAAGGCGCTCCAGTCGGTCGGCGCGATGTCCATCGCCACGTCCACGTCACCGGACTCCAGCGCCGACTTCTGCGTGGAGGCGTCCGAGATGTACTGGAACTGGACCGACTTGGCCTGGCCGGTGAAACCCTGCCAGTAGTCGGCGTACTGCTCGTAGTCGGCGCTCTGGTTGGCCCGGTAGCCGGTGAGCTGGTACGGGCCCGAGCCGGCGTCGTTGGTGGCCAGCCAGGACTGCCCCTGGTCGGAACCCGCGTTCTGCTCCACCAGCGCCGAGTTCAGCACGTAGACCCGGGTCAGGGCGGGCAGGAACACCGCGTCCGGGGTGCTGAGGGTGATCTGCAGCTCGGTGTCGGAGACCGCCTCCGAGGAGTCGTAGGAGGTCAGGAACGAGGCCACGCCGATGTTCAGGCTCTTGATCCGGTCCAGCGTGTACTTCACGTCGGTGGCGGTCAGTTTCGCGCCGTCGTGGAAGGTGACGTCGTCGCGCAGGGTCAGGGTGACGCCCAGGCCGTCGTCGGCGACCTTCCACTCGCTGGCCAGGACCCCGGCCAGCTCGCCGTCGTCGCCGTAGGTGAGAAGGCTGTCGTAGGCCGGGATCACCACCTCGTCGACGGTGGAGTTGTCGGCCTGCACCGGGTCGAACGAGGCGGGCGGCTCGTTCTCGGCGATGACCAGGGCCTCGTCCCGGGCCGAACCGCCCTCGCTGGAGGAGGAACCACCGGAACACGCGGCGAGCAGGGCGGCGGCGCCGAAGAAGGCACCGGCTCTGAGGAGAGTACGGGAACGCATGGGGGACCTGCTTCCACTGGGAGGTGCGGGCAGTAATGCGAAATTGCGGACGGGGTGAGCCAGTTCGGTGCGTCAGCTCGCGTCGGTGCGGTAAGACTGACCGTTCGGGTGCGTCAGCTCGCTTCGGTGCGGGCCTGGCGTTCGGGGGTGGGCTGCCAGGTGCCGTCGGCCGCGACCACGACGCCGTACGCGTCCTTGGCCGCCTCGGCCGACACGTAGCCGTCGAGCACGTCCTCGACCACGGCCTGCGGATCGCGGTCAAGCGGGTTGCCGTGGCCGCCACCACCGGCGGTGCGGTTGATGAACCGTTCGCCGGCCTCCATGGAGGCGCGGTACATGCCCACCCGCTGGTGCTTGTCGGTGCCCGGCCACAGCACCATCTCGCTGGGCTCGGGCTCGTGGCCGCCGTCCAGCGCCCACGGCTTGGTCTTGGTCTTCTTCTTCATCGACAGCACCTCGCCGGGCGCGGTGTAACGCACCTGACGCAGCACCCCGACGCCGCCGCGGAAGCGACCCGGGCCGGCCGAGTCGGGGATCAGTTCCAGGCGCTCGTGCAGGAGCGGTGCCTTGTGCTCGAGCACCTCGACCGGGGTGTTGCGCACGGTTGTCTGGGAGGGGTGCTGCTGGGCGTCGCCGCCGTCGTGCTCGCGGGTGGCGCCCCAGCCGATGCCCTCGTTGTTCGAGACCACGAAGTCCTGCCCGGTGCGCGGGTCGTGGCCGACCGCCATGAAGCCGGGCTCGTCCCCGCCGGAGGACGCCGGGATCTCGGGCATCGCCTGGGCCAGCGCCTTGTGCATCAGCTCGGTGGCCACGATGGCGCTCCACTGGGTGAAGGTGGCCGCCGGGTACTCGGCGTGAAAGATCGACCCGGGCTCGGCGATGATCTCCACCGGGGCGAAGTGCCCGGCGTTGGTCGGTTCCCAGGGGGTGGTCAGCGCCTTGAACGAGGCCTTGACGATGCCCTCGGTGGAGCCGATCGGCAGGTTGACCGGGCCGAGCACCTGCGCTGCGGAGCCGGTGTAGTCGACGATGATCCGGTCGCCGTCGATGGTGACCCGCACGGTGATCTCGATCAGGTCGTCGGTGATGTTGTCGTCGTCGATGTAGTCGGTGGCCGTCCAGGTGCCGTCGGGCAGCGCGGCCACCGCGCGCCGGGCCACCTGCTCGCCGTGCTCGATCACCTGGCGCATGGCCTGCTCGACGGTCTCGATGCCGAACTTGCCCCAGATCTGGTGCAGGTTGCGCTCGCCCACCCGCAGCGCGGCCAGCTGGGCGTGGAAGTCGCCGAGGGTGAGGTCGGGCAGCCGGGAGTTGAACCGGATCAGCTCGGTGATGTCGCGCACGATCTCGCCGCGGTGCACGATCCGGGTGCCCGGGAAGATCAGGCCCTCCTGGTGCATGTCGGTCGAGTCCAGCACGTAGCCGGGCGATTTGGCGCCCAGGTCCATCCAGTGCGCCCGCACCGCCAGGAAGGCGGCCGGCTCGCTGCGGCCCTCGGCGAAGACCGGGCAGAACAGCATCGCGTCGTAGGCGTGGGCGCCGTTCCAGTACGGGTAGTTCAGCAGGTACACGTCGCCCGGCTCCATCGCCGCGATCCCGATGTACTCGCTGGCCATCACCAGCGCCCGGTCGTTGGCGCCGAGGAAGTGGGTGATCCCGCTGGCCTCGGCCATCAACTGCTGGGCGCCGTCGTAGATCGAGATGCCGAAGTCCAGCACGTCGTAGATCACCGGGTTGAACGCGCTGCGCACCAGGGTGCGGCGCATCTGCTCGGCGGCCGAGACCACGTAGTTGCGGATCACCTCGACGGTGGCGCCGTCAAGCCTGTTATCGGTCACTGGGAGGCTCCGTTCGAGGTGATCAGCAGGTGACCGTAGGCGTCCACGGTCAGGCTCTGGTCCGAGAAGAAGACGGTGGTGGAGGTGCCTTCCTCGACGATCGCCGGGCCGGCCACGCTCTGCCCGGCCCGGAAGGTGCCACGCTCGTACACCGGGAACTGCGCCCAGTCTCGGGCGGCCATGTCGAAGGCCCTGCGGCTGCCGACCGGTTCGGGCGTGCCCTCCCCGGCCTCCAGAGTGACCAGCCCTGGCTTGGGCTCCTCACCGACGGCGCGCAGCCGCACTGAGAAGATCTGCCCGGCCACGTCCATCGCGTGCCCGTGGCGGGCCTCGTGCAGCTCACCGAAGCGCTTGAGGATGTCGGCGGCCGCGTCGCCCTCACGCAGCTCGACCGGCAGGGAGTGCTCCTGGCCGAGGTAGCGCACGTCGACCGTGCGCACCAGGCGCCGGCTCTCCTGCGGCACGTGCTGGGTGTCCAGGGCCTCGACGGCCCGGGCCTCCAGCTCGGCGAAGGTCGGGGACAGCGCGGCCAGCGACTCGTCGCTCAGCGAGACCATGGTGGTGGCCGCGAACTCGTACTCCAGGTCGGACATCAGCATGCCGAAGGCCGAGAACGCCGCCGGCACGGCCGGGACCAGCGTGGTGCCGAGGTCCATCTCCCGAGCCAGCATCGGCGCGATCAGCGGGCCGGCCCCACCGAAGGCCATCAGGGTGAACTCGCGCGGATCGAGGCCCCGTTCGATGGTGATCTCGCGCATCGCGCCGACGGTACGGGCAACCAGGATCTCGAGAATGCTGGCGGCCGCGGCGGTCTCGTCCAGGCCCAGCGGGGTGGCCACCTTCTCGCCGATCGCCGCGCGGGCAGCATCGGCGCTGACCGTCATCTGCCCGCCCAGGAAGGCGCCCGGGTCGAGCCAGCCCAACGCGAAGGCGGCGTCGGTGACCGTGGGCTCGGTGCCACCCTTGCCGTAGGCGACCGGGCCGGGCACGGCACCGGCCGAGCGCGGACCGACCTTCAGCAGCCCGGCGTCCATCCAGGCGATCGAACCGCCGCCGGCACCGATGGTGCGGATGTCGTAGATCGGGATCAGCAGCGGCAGACCGTCGATCTCGGCCTCGTGCACCTCGGTGGGGCTGCCGTCGACGATGACGCAGGCGTCCACACTGGTGCCACCGACGTCGAAACTCAGAACGTTGTCCAGCCCGAGTTCCCGGGCCAGGAAGGTCGCGCCGACCACGCCGCCGGCCGGGCCGGACAGCACCGTGTGCAGCGGCGCCTGCTTGGCCAGGGCCGCGGTCATCGCGCCGCCGCCCGAGCGCATGATGTGCAGGTGCTCGGTCAGGCCCTGCCCGGCCAGACCCTGCTCCAGCATGTCCAGGTAGTCGTTCAGCACCGGGCGGATGTACGCGTCCAGCACCACCGTGGAAGTGCGCTCGTACTCTCGGTATTCGCGAGTCAGGTCGCTGGAGACCGAGACCGCCACGCCCGGGAACGCCTCGCGCAGCACCTCGGCGGCGCGCTGCTCGTGCGCCGGGTTGGCGTAGGAGTGCAGGAAGCACACCGCGATCGAGCGCAGGCCCTGCTCCTCGACCAGCTTGCGCCCGGCCTCGAGCACCGCCGCCTCGTCCAGCGGGGTGACCACGGCGCCGGAGGCGTCGAGCCGCTCGGGTACGCCGAGGCGGTGGCGCCGCGGCACCAGCGGGCGGGGCCGCTGGTAGACGAAGTCGTACATCCGGTCGGCCGGGATACCCGCGCGGGCGATCTCCAGCACGTCGGCGAAGCCCTCGGTGGTGATCACACCGACCTTGGCGCCGTTACGCTGCAGGATCGCGTTCAGGCCGAGAGTCGTTCCGTGCGCGAAGGACTCGACCTCGGACAGGTCCGCCTGAAGCGCCGCCACCCCGCGCAGCACACCCTCGGCCGGAGCCGCCGGGGTGGTCGAGACCTTGTGCACCCGGATCGCGCCGGTGGTGGTGTCGTAGGCGACGGCATCCACGAACGTGCCGCCGATGTCGACCGCGACCTTGACGCTCACGCGAACACCGCCTTGGTCAGCTCCTGGGTGCCGGTCAGGTCCGAGCGCACCAGACGCCCGGCCTGGATCACGGTCCCGATCGTCCGCAGCGCGGAAACGGTCACGGTGGGGTCCTCCTCGAGGATCAGCAGGTCGCCGGCCAGGCCCTCACGCACCGAGCCGAACTCGTTCTCGCGGCCCATCAACCGGGCGGCCTCCCAGGTGCCGGCCCGCAGCGCCGCCTCGGTGGGCAGGCCGGCCTGCTCCAGCAACTCGATCTCCTTGACCGCGCAGGAGGTGCCGTCGTTGGGCTCACCGGGCAGGTAGTCGGTGCCGGCCACGATCCGGATCCCGTCGCCGTCCAGCTCGTCGGCCTTGACCACGGCCCGGGTGAACGCCCGCTGGATCGAGGCCAGGTGGGTGACGTGCACCTTCTGCGCCAGATCGGCCTGCCACTGGGTGAATCCGTGATCCAGCATCCACTGCGGGCAGCTGGTCACCGACAGGGTCGGGGTGAGATATGCCCGGTTGGCGGCCATCTCGGTGACGGTCTGCTCGTCCAGGTCGTAACCGTGCTCGAACCGGTTGATCCCGACCGTCATCGCCTCGCGGATCGCCTCGCCGCCACCGGCGTGGGCCACCACGTAGGTGTTGTGCTCGCGGGTGGCCCGGACCACGGCGCGCATCTCGTCGGTGGTCATCTGGGCGCCGTTGAACGACTCGTCGGCGTGTGCGATCCCGCCGGTGATGAACACCTTGATGTGGTTGGCGCCGGCCTCCAGCTCCTGCCGGGCGGCCTTGAGGAACTCGTCGTGGCCGTCGGCGTAGGAGCAGGCCATGCCCTTGCCGTGGCCGCCGGTGATGCCGATCGCCCGGCCCGAGGCCAGGATTCGCGGCACGTCCAGGGCCCAGCCGTTGCTGACCGCGGCCCGGCGCAGCTCGATGTCGGCGCGGTTCTGCTCGTCCAGGGTGCGCACGGTGGTGACGCCGGCCCAGAGCGCGTCCCGGGCCCGGCTGGCGGCCCGCAGGGCGGAGGCGGCCGAGCTCTCGTTCACGTCGGTGTCGTCGAACGGGTACACGATGGTCAGGTGGGTGTGCACCGAGACCAGACCGGGTACCACGTAACGGCCTTCGAGCTCGAGCACCGAGTCGCCGGGCTGCGGTTCGGCGGTACCGACGGTGGTGATCCTGCCGTCGAACACCGCTACGTCGGCGGTGCTGACCGTGCCGGTGACCACGTCGACGACCTGGCCGCCGCGCAGCCACAGCGTGGCCGGGTGCCCGGGCATGCCCGGCCGGGCCGGACGAGGGTTGGTGTTGCGCATTACTCAGGCCTCCTGCGCGAGCGGGGTGAAGCCGGCTTCGGTGAGCACGGCGGTGATCTGCTGGAGCAGCTCGGGATCGGTGACCGGCAGCAGAGGCGGCCGCACCGCACCGCCGCCGGGCTGGCCGAGCAGGTTCATCGCGGCCTTGAGCTGGCTGATCGGCGAGGCGAAACGGCCGCTGTAGTCAGGCGCGATCATCCCGGCCGAGAGCTTCTGGTAGCGCTCCACCCAGGTCCGGGCGGTCTTCAGGTCCCCGGCCTGCGCGGCCTCGAAGAACGGCACTGCGTAGGGAGCGCCGATGCCACCGCCGTCGATAGCGCCGTCACCACCCAGGCCACCGGTCATCAGGGCCAGGCCGCGACGGTGGCTGAGCGAGCCGAAAACCCTTACCCGCTCGGCGACCGCCTCGATCGTGGCGACCATGGCGTTCCAGTCCCCGGTGGAGTCCTTGATCGCGGCGACCTGGGGCAGGTCGGCCAGCTGGGACATCAGCCCGGGGGTCTGGGCCAGGTCGACGGCCACCCCGCGCGGCCAGTTGTAGACCATGAACGGCAGGTCGGTGGCCTCGCTGACCTCGCGGTAGAAGGCAAGCGTCTCGGCTGGTGACGGATGGGCGTACGGCGGCACCGTGGCCAGCACTCCGTCCGCGCCGGCGGCTGCGGCGTGACGCGCCAGCTCGGCGGCCTCGGCGGCGGTGAAGGCGGAGACGCCGATCACCACCGGGTAGCGACCGGCAACCGCCTCGACACCGACCTCGGTGACCCGGCGGCGCTCGGCCGGACTCTGCGCGAACCACTCCCCCGTGCTGCCGTTCAGCAGCACCCCGTGCACACCTTGGCCGGCGTACATCTGCAGCATCGCGGCCAGGGCGGCCTCGTCGAGCTCCAGATCGGCGGTGAACGGGGTGGGGGCAGCGGGCCAGTAGCCGCTCCAGGTCACGTCGTCGCGGTTCATGCTCCCTCTCGGGTTCGGGGCGTTCCGTCCCCCTACCGGCTGGTCGGTGGGAACGTTTGCACACTCTTGCACGGCCCTTGAGCAGGCAATCAAGGCCCGAAACTCGATGTTTACACGAGGAAATAAGCGTTAACCGACGGCTGTCGGCGCCTCTTGTGGAAACGATTGCACGGCCCTTGCGGACGGTGATAGGGATAGGGCCAGCACGTTGCCACTCGTCCCTGATGTCCGACTTTCCCCTGGGGGTCCGCACCCGATGGCCGTGACCATGCGCGAGGTCGCCGAGCACGCCGGCGTCTCGGTCTCCACCGCCTCCCGCGCACTCGGCGGCTCCACCTCGATCTCCGAGGAGACCCGGACCCGGGTGATGAGCGCGGCCAGCGACCTGGGCTACCGGGTCAACCGGGCCGCCCGCTCGCTGCGCTCCCGGGAGTCCCGCCTGATCGGGCTGGTGCTCAACAACCTGCTCAACGCGTCCTTCCACACCATCGCCCAGGTCGTGCAGCGGCGCCTGGCCGCCGAGGGCTACCAGCTCATCCTCTGCACCACCGACGCCGACGTCACCACCGAGCGCAATCTGCTGGAGACCCTGGCCGACCACGGCGTCGACGGAGTGCTGGTGATCGGCTCCGGACAGAACGCCGAGATCACCAATGCCCTGCAGGCGTCCGGAACCGCAGTGGTCAACGTCATCCGCTCTTCCCGCCGGAGCACCTCGCCCACCGTTCTGGCCGCCGACCGCGACGGCTCCTACGAGGCCACCCGGTTCCTGCTCGAGCTGGGTCACCGCTCGATCGGGTTCATCGGTGGCCCGGACACCGCCGACTCCGGCCGCGAACGCCTGCGCGGATACCGTGACGCTCTGGAGAGCGAAGGTCTCGAGCTCGACGAATCACTCGTCCTGCGAGGAACTTTCACTCCGGAGTTCGGCACTGCGGCCGTGGATCAGCTACTCTCGGGACCACACCGCATCACCGCCCTGCTGTCGGCCAACCACGAGGCCACCTTCGGCGTCCTGCCCGCTCTGGTCGCCCGCGGTGTGCACATTCCCGACGACCTGTCGCTGGTCTGCTACGAGGACATGCCCGTCCTGCAGATGTGGCAGCCACCGGTCACCGTCGTCGACAACGGCGCCCAGGCCATCGCCGACCTGGCCGTCAACCTGCTGCTGGACCAACTGCGCCGCCGCGACCCGGCCCAGCGCGACACCCGGACGTACCGGGTCGGAGCCGAACTGCTGCTGCGGTCCTCCTGCGCTCCCCCCAGACCCTGACCTTCTGCACCCCCGGAGGAAACGTTGCCCGCGCTCATCCTCATCGACCGCCCCGCGATCGGCATGACCGGCGAAGGTGCGGCCTTCCGCAGTCTTCCGGTCGGCACGCCGGTGATCACCGCAACCGACCTGGGCGTGACCCGCGGCGACGGAATCTTCGAGACCGTGGCCATTCACGACGGTTTCGTCCACGCCGGCGAGGCCCACCTGCAGCGCTTCGCCCGCTCGGCCCGGATGCTCGACCTGCCCGAGCCCGACCTGGACGTCTACCGCGCCGCACTCGAGGCCGGGATCCGCGAACTCGGCCCGGTTCCGGACGCTTTCGCCAAGTACGTCCTCACTCGCGGCGAGGAGTACAGCGGTACGCCCGGCGCCCGTGGCTTCATCCACCTCGACGTCAACCCGGCCTGGAGCCGGGAGCGCAGCACCGGTGTCAGCGTGGTGACGCTCTCGCGTGGGTACGCCCGCGACATCGCCGAAACCGCTCCCTGGCTGCTGCAGGGGGCGAAAACGGTTTCCTATGCGGTGAACCGGTCTGTGCTGCGGGAAGCCGCTCGGCGGGGAGCCGACGACGTCCTGTTCACCACAACCGACGGCTACCTGCTCGAGGGGCCCACCTCGTCCGTTGTTCTGCGCTTCGGGGACACCTTCGTGACCACCCCGCCCGAGAGCGGGATCCTGCCCGGCACCGCCCAGATCGACATGCTGAACCTTCTGCAGGCCGAAGGTTTCGCCACTCAGATCCGCGACGTGAAGCTCGGCGAGCTGCCCTACGCCGACGCCCTGTGGATGACGAATTCGCAGCGCCTGGCCGCACCGGTGCACACTCTCGACGGCACCGCCGTCAAGGTCGACAGCGAACTCACCGCCCGGATCAACGACCAGCTGCTGCGGCGCACCCGATGAGCCCGGCCCGGATCAGCATCGACGGCGCTACGCACGAGGTGGAGGCCGGCATCTCGGTCACGGCCGCGCTGCGCGCCACCGGAACCGCAGCCGTCCGAACCCATTTGGTCACCGGTGAACCGCGTGGGCCGTGGTGCGGGATGGGGACGTGCTTCGAATGCCTGGTCGAGATCGACGGAGAGCCCGAGACCCGCGCCTGCCTGACGCCGGTGCGCGACGGCCTCGACATCCGGACCAGCCGGTGACGCCCGTCGACGTGGCCGTGGTCGGTGGTGGTCCGGCTGGGATGGAAGCCGCCTGGGCGATGGCCGAGGCCGGGCTGAGCGTCACTCTCATCGACGAGCACCACGAACTCGGCGGCCAGTACTTCCACGCCCGCCCCGAGTCGGTTCGGGCTCGCCTGGGTGAATATCGGCCGGAGGGAAGAGCTCTGGCCGATCGGGTCCTGCGGGCCGGGGTTCGGGTCCTCACCGGGACCACAGTTTTCACCGCCGAGCGCGAGACGCTGTGGGTACGTTCCCCGCAGCAGGGGGTGTACGCGGTTGCAGCCAAGCGGGTCGTGGTGGCCACCGGCGCCACCGAACGATCACTGCCGTTCCCGGGCTGGCAACATCCGTCCGTGGTATCGGGTGGATTCGCCCAGCATCTGGCCTCTTCCGACGGTGTCGCCGTCGGATCACGTGTGGTGGTGGCCGGTTCCGGCCCGTTCCTGCTGCCGGTAGCGTCGGCGATCACCCGAGCCGGGGGACGCGTCGTCGCCCTGGTCGAGGCGGGTCGCCCCTACGGGCTGGGTCGGGCGCAGATCCGATCCGCGCAGCATCCGGGCAAGCTCATGCAGTTCGCCCAGGAACTGTGGCCGTTGCTGCGCACGGGTACCCGGCTGGTACAGGGCGCGGTCGTGCGCAGGATTCAGGCCTCTACCGAGCTGGAGTCCGTCGAACTCTCCTCCGGCCAGACCTTTTCCGCCGACACGCTGGTCGTTGGTTACGGTTTCCGGGCTCAGGTCGATCTGCTGCGCCTGGTCGGCGCACGATGCCGGGTGGACGAGCGGGACAACGACTTGATGATAGACGTCGACGACTACGGACGTACGTCGGTGCCGGGTTGGTACTCGGCTGGGGAAACAACCGGCATTGCGGGCAATCTCGCCGCCCGGGCCGAGGGCTCCCTGGTTGCCGCAGCCGTCATCGCCGATGCCACGTCCACCCCGGTCAATCCGCCGGCCAAAGCGGTCCGGCAGGCCCGGCGCGAGCACGCCTTCGCCGCTCTGAGCCGGGAGTTGTACCCCGGCGCGGCCGAACTGGCGCACAGGGTGCTGGAGCACACGCCGGACGAGACCCAGCTGTGCCGCTGCGAAGGCACCACCGTCGGCCAGGTCAGGGCCGCCGACGCCGGGTCCCAGCAGGACGTCAGCGCCGCCAAAACCCTGACCCGGGCCGGGATGGGGCCGTGCCAAGGCCGCTACTGCGCACCCGCCCTGTGCGCGCTGCGGGGCACCACCCCGGAGTCGCTGGCCTCCCGCACTCCGCTACGCCCGGTCCCGCTCGCCGACCTGGCCGCCTCACCCCTGATGCAGGCCGGCGAACTCACCGACACCGTTCAGGAGACCCGATGAGCACCGTAGACGTCGTGGTGATCGGGGCCGGGGTGCTCGGTGCGTCCGCCGCCTACCGGCTGGCCGAAAAAGGATTCAGCGTAGAGGTACTCGAACGCGGAGCACCCAACCGTGAGGGCTCCGGCACCACCGCCGGCAACCTGCACATCCAGGCCATCCACACCCGCCGCCCCGGCCAGGCCGTACCGGTCGACAGCCGCCGTTTCCTGCCCCTGCAGAAGGCCGCCAGCGACCGGTGGAGCACGGTCGAGGCGGAGCTGGGCGAGGAACTCGAGGTCCGTCGGCCCGGTGGCTTCATGGTCGCCGAGACCGAGGACGACCTGGACCAGCTCACCACCAAGGCGGTCTGGGAACGCGAGGTCGGGATCAAGACCGAGATCCTGGACGGCGACACGGCCCGGGCCGAGCTACCGGTACTGGGCCCCAGCGTGCGCGCCGCCACCTGGTGCCCCGACGACGGTTACGCCAACCCCCTGCTGGCCGGCCCCGCCTGGCTCCGGGCCGGGATGCGCCTCGGCGTGCAACTAAGCCCGGGCACCCCGGTCACCGGCCTGGAGCGCCGGGGTGAGGGCTGGGAGGTCACCACCCCCACCGGCACAACCAGTTGCCGCTGGGTGGTGAACACCGCCGGCCCCTGGATCCAGCCCCTGACCGCCCTGGCCGGCGTCGAACTGCGCATGCGCCCGGTGGCCATCCAGATGCACGTCACGGTCCGCGTCCCGCCCCTGCTGCCCTGCCTGGTCCAGCACATCGGCCGGGGCCTGAGCGTGAAACAGGTGACCGCGGGCAACGTCCTGATCGGCGGCGGCTGGCCCGCCGAATCCCTCGACCTCGACGCCCGCAGCCACGCCTCCCTGCACTCCATGGCCGGCAACCTGGCCGAAGCGATCCGCATCCTCCCTCCCCTGAGCCGCCTTTCGCTGCTGCGGATGTGGGCCGGCCCGCTGGCCGCCACCCCGGACGAGATGCCGGTGATCGGAGCAGTGCCGGGGGCCGACGGCCTCCTGGTGGCCGGCGGTACCTACGCCTTCACCTTTGCCCCGCTCTGGGCCGACGTCCTGGCCGCCGCCGTCCTCGGCGAACCCAGCCCGATCGACGTCAGAGACCTAGGCCCGGACCGGCTCATCATGGGCGCAAAATAGGGCATACTTCGCCCGTGATTCGTAGCGTGGCCCAGATCCAGGCCGGACCGGACGTGTCCCTGGAAGGTCTCTTCAGCCATCCTGGCCGGCCCTGGGTCGCGACCTTGGACGCCGACCGGCCGGTGATCCGGGTCTGGGACTGCAGCTCGGACCAGATCCGGCTGGTCGCCGTCATCGACGAGCAGGCCGCGCCCTACCCGTCCGAGCGCTGGCTGCTCTACGGCCTGACACCAGAACTGGCCTGGCATCCGGATGCCGTGCAGTTGCTGATCTGCACTCCTGGCCGGTTGAGGCTCTGGAGCCCGCAGGGCCTCCAGGACGTCGCGAACCTGCCCGCCACGATCGGTTACCGGGACGTGGCTTTCAGCCCGGACGGCTCTACCGTCTGGGCCTGCCCGGCTGCCGATGACGACCAGTACGAGCGCTGCGACGTGATCGCGCTGGACCAGGGCATCGTAGGTTCGGCGCCGTACTGGGACACCGGAATCGTCGAGCATCCCGCCGGTGGACTGCTGCTCACCCTGGTGAGTGACCAAGGTGAAAGCTACGGCATCTTCGCCGAAACCGGTGGGCAACGCCTGCGGGCCGCCCTGATCCTGGACGCGGACGGCTACCGGAAGCCCGTGTTCAGCCCGGACGGAAGGTTCCTGGCCATCCGGGGCAATGCCTACCAGGACCTGCTGAGTCTGTATGCCTTTCCCACGCTGGAGGAGATCGTCCGGCTCCCGTTGGACGCGCTGCTGCCCGAAGGTCATCCGGAGGGGAACTGGTCGGGCAACGAGATCGCTTTCGACCGGTACGGCACGCTGTGGATCGGAACACCCGTCGGCGAAATCGTTCTACTAGACCTCGAGCATGACAACGCGGAGAAGTTTCCGGTGCCGGGCGGTTTCCCGGTACTTGGGGTAGCTCTACTGGCCACCGGCCAGTTGCTCGTGACCGGCGAGCGGGACCTGGTTCTGGTGGAACCGACCGAACCGACGGCCGAGGCGGCCGAGGCGGATCCGGCCCTGGTCCAGGCTTTCATCGCCGGTACCGAGGCGTTGCCGGAAGGCAGCGCCCTCCCCGACAGCCTGACCCTGCACGACGGCCGGCGCAGCTGGGACGGCTCGGAACTGGCCGTGGTGACCAGCGCTGAGGACACGGACCCGATGTGGCTGCGGGCCCGGGCCGGGATCAACCAGGCCCTGCAGCAGGAACCGCCCCGGTAGAGCTCAGTACACCACCACCCCGCGGATGTTCTTGCCCGCGTGCAGGTCCTGGTAGGCCAGCGCCACCTCATCGAGGGTGTACTCCCGGGTGATCAACTCGGCCAGCTTGAGGTCGCCGGTGCGGTACAGGCGCAGGAAGTTCGGGATGTCGAACCGCGGGTTGGACTCCCCGAACAGCGAACCCTGCAGCCGCTTCTGCATCAGCGTGAGGTCGGCCAGCGAGAGCGGGACGCTGGAGTCCAGCAGGTTGCCGAGCGCGGTGACCACCACGGTGCCGGCCTTACGGATCGAGGCCATCGCCTCGGCCACCTGCTCGCCGGTGACCACGCCGGTGGTGACGATCGCCGAGTCGGCGCCCTGGCCGTTCGTCAGCGATTTGGCGTACTCGGTGGCCTCGCCGATGGTGGCGCAGGCGTGGGTGGCCCCGAAAGTGGGCGCCTGCTCCCGTTTGAACTCCACCGGGTCGACCGCGATCACCGCCCGGGCTCCCGCCGCCCGCGCGCCCTGCAGAGCGTTGGCGCCGATCCCACCGATTCCGGCGACGATCACGACGTCTCCAGTTCGGACTTTCGCCGACCGGGTCGCCGCACCCCAGCCGGTGGGCACCCCGCAGCCGATCAGGGCGGCCAGCTTGAGCGGGATGTCCGGATCGATCTTCACCACGGCGTCCACCGAGGCAGTGGTGTACTCGGCGAAGGTGGAGATCCCGCACATCTGGCCGACCGGGCTGCCGTTCTCGTGCATCCGGAAGCTCGTGGGATCGTCCGGCCGCGCCCCGCTGAGCAGCGAGGCGCCCAGGTCGCAGAGGTTGCTCAGCCCTCGGGCGCAGAACTCGCAGTGCCCACAAGCCGGCAAGAACGAGAAGACGACGTGGTCACCGACCGCGTAACCCGGGGTGTCGGGTCCAACCGCGGTGATCACGCCCGCGCCCTCGTGCCCACCGGCGAAGGGGTACATCGCCACCGGGATGTCGCCGGTCGCGATGTGGTCGTCGGAGTGACACAGACCAGAGGCCGCCAGCTTGACCGTGACCTCGTTCTGGCGCGGGTCGTCCAGCTCGACAGTGGCGGTCTCGAAGGTACCCGGGGTCTGGCGGACCAGGGAGACCCGCGTGGTGGTCGGCATCGTGGTTCCTTTCGGTCGGGCATCAGCGGCGCCGCCCCAGCGTCCCGTATACCTACCGGTAGAACCGGCTTTCAGAGAGAACTGAGCAGTTCCAGCGACCGGACCCGGTCCTCGACGGCGTGCACGCTGGTCGTGATCATCAGCTCGTCGCCGTTGCTCTCGGTCAAGATCCGGTCCAGCTCCTTGCCCACCGTGCCGGGTGAGCCGACCACCATCTCCGAGCGGATCGCGTCCACCGCCGGCAGCTGATCGTCCGGATAGCCGGCCGCTGCCACCTCTTCGGGCGTGGGCAGGGGGCCCGGCTGGTGACCGCTGGCCTTCTCGTACCCGATGTGCACGGCCGGCCCGGCCAGGAACTGGGCCTGCTCGTCGCTGTCGGCGCAGACCACGCTCACGCAGACCATCACGTAAGGCTCGGGGAACGTCTTGGACGGCCGGAACTCCTCCCGGTACACCCGTAGTGCCTCGTTCATCCCGTCGGCGTTCAGATGCTGGGCATACACAAAGGGCAGGCCGTGAGTGGCCGCCCGGCGGGCCCCGCCCGAGCTGGAACCCAGGCCCCAGATCTGCGGCCGATGACCTTCGGCCACCCGCACCGAGAGCGGCATCCGGGTCTTGCCGCCGCCGGGCCGGAAGTAGGCCAGGAGCTCGGTGAGCTGCTCCTCGTAGTCCTCGGGCGGCCGGGTCCGCAGCAGTTCCTTGACGATGCCCGGCCCACCCACCCCGCTGCCCAGGCCAAGGTCGATCCGGCCCGGATGCAGCGTCTCCAGGGTCCCGAAGTTCTCGGCGACCAGCAGGGACGCGTGGTTGGGCAGCATGATGCCGCCCGCCCCGACCCGGATCGTCGAGGTGGCCGCGGCGACCGCCTGGATCAGGACGGCGGTGGCCGAGGTCAGAAAGGCCGGTACTCCGTGGTGCTCGGCCACCCAGTACCGCTCGTACCCGAACCGCTCGGCGGTCCGGGCCAGATCGCGGATGTCGTTGATCGACTCGGCCACGGTCGTGCCGCTCGAGGCGACCCCCATGTCCAGTACCGAAAGTTTCGGCATGCGTCCCCCCCAACGCGGCAGACCATCATCACGCAGCCCGTTTCCCTGCGCCGAGACCATGATGCCGGGTCATCCGACCAGGACCCGGCATTCCCGGGCCCGTTTCGCGGCACCACATCTAGAATCGGTCGCATGCGCCACCTCACGCGACAATTCGCCATCGGGGCTCTGCAGCGAGGTAGGGGGATCGAGCAGTTCCTGGGCCCGGCCTCGGTCCGTGGTGCAGCCGGGATCCGCTGGGTCCAGATCACTCCCCGGTCCAGCCGGTACCGCATTTCACTGCACACCGTCGAAGACCCCGACGACGATCGTTGCGGGGACCTGACCCAGCTCGTCTCCCTGGACCCGGCCGACGAGGAATACGTGGGCGAGGGCCTGGAGGTAGGTGTGGCCGATGACGCGGCCCAGGCCCTGTCGCTGGCGGAAGATCGGACCGCAGCCGTACCCGGACGCTGGGTGAACGCATCGATGGCCGGCGACGAGTACGTGGACCACGTCCGTGCGCGTCGCTCACCACACGCATCCGCGACCGCCGGTCCGAGTCCCTCGCCGGATGAACCGACCGTCGACATCACCCGGATCAGAACGGTCTTCGGCCAGATCGCCGATCTTCTCGAGCGGGAGGCCGGGCCCGGCCAGAGCGTGACCCTGCCCTACGACCTGTTCTGGTCCGTCCCGGCCGACGCGCGTTACACCGTCACCGAAGAACCCGGCGAACTCACCATCGGCTCGTTGTCGGACGCTCTGGCCAACCTCGACATCATGGCCGAGGACCCGGACGCCACGATCAAGCACGCGCTGATCTGGCTGTCCGACGTCCTGCGGGCGTTGGGCGACGCCTGAGCCGGCGGATCAGCCGAGAAGGCCGGCAACCGCGGTGAACGGCAGGTCGTGCGCCTGGGCCACCGGTGCGTAGGTGAGCTTGCCGTCGTGGGTGTTGAGCCCCTTGGCCAGCGCGGCGTCGGCCTTCAGGGCGGCCTTCCAGCCCTGCTCGGCCAGGGAAACCGCATACGGCAGAGTGACGTTGGTGAGGGCGTGAGTGGACGTGCTGGCCACCGCTCCGGGCATGTTGGCCACACAATAGAAGACGGTGTTGTGCACCGGGTAGGTGGGCTCGGCGTGTGTGGTCGGCCGGGAATCCTCGAAACAGCCGCCCTGGTCGATGGAGATGTCCACCAGCACCGCGCCGGGTTTCATCCGGGAGACCAGGTCGTTGCTGATCAGGGTGGGGGCCTTGGCTCCGGGCACCAGGACGGCACCGATCACCAGATCGGCCTCCAGACAGGCCTTCTCGATCTCGAAGGCGTTGGAGGCGATGGTCTGCACCCGGCCGCCGAAGAGCCGGTCGGCCTCGCGTAGCCGCTCCACGTTCAGGTCCAGCAGTTGCACGTCGGCGCCCATGCCCGCCGCCACGCCGGCCGCGTTGAGCCCGGAGATGCCCGCGCCGATCACCACCACCCGGGCCGGGCGCACGCCGGGCACTCCGCCGAGCAGCACGCCCCGGCCCCCGGCCGAGCGCATCAGGTGGTGAGCACCGGCCTGCGGAGCCAGCCGGCCCGCGACCTCGCTCATCGGGGCCAGCAGGGGCAGCGCGCCGGTGCCGGTCTGGACGGTCTCGTAGGCGATGGCGGTGGTGCCGGCGGCCAGCAGGGCTTCGGTGCACGGGCGCGATGCGGCCAGGTGCAGGTAGGTGAACAAGGTCTGCCCGGAACGCAGTTGCGAGTACTCGGCCTCGATCGGCTCTTTCACCTTGAGCACGAGTTCTGCAGCCGCCCAGACCTCTCCGGCCGAGGCGATGATCTTGGCTCCGGCGGCCTCGAAATCCTGGTCCAGGATGGCGGAACCAGCGCCCGCGCCCTGCTCGACGAGCACATCGTGTCCGCGCAGCGTCAGTTCGCGCACCCCGGCGGGAGTGATCGCCACCCGGTACTCGTGGTTCTTGATCTCCTTGGGGACACCGACCAGCATGCTCTGCTCCGTTCGTGAATGCGGCTGACAGCAGGAGGATGCAGGCGATTCTGTTAACAGGTTGTTTCGTCGCGGATTGTTCGGCCAGCAGGGCCTAACCTGACGCAGAATTCACGAAACGCTGCCGGAGAGAAGGTCCATGCCGAACAATCGTCGCCCGGCCCCGACTCCGGTGGAACTCGACGACATCGACCGGGAAATCCTCAACGCCCTGGCCACCGACGCCCGCATCCCGAACAACGCGCTGGCCGCCCGGGCCGGGGTGGCACCCTCCACCTGCCTGCTACGGGTGCGCCGGCTGCAGGAGTCCGGCGTGATCCGCGGGTTCCGGGCCGAGCTGTCTCCGGCCGCCCTCGGCCGAGGTCTGCAGGCCCTGGTCGCGGTGCGCCTGGCCACCCCCTCCCGGCATCGCATCGGGGCCTTCGCCCAGGAGATGGCCGCGCTGGACGGCGTGCTGAACGTCTTCTTCCTGGGTGGGGCCAACGACTTCCAGATCCACATCGCGGTGGAGGCCCCGGACGATCTGCGGGACTTCGTGGTCCGGCACCTCAGCGCCCGGCGGGAGGTGGCGTTCACCGAGACCAACGTGATCTTCGAGCACGTGGCCGGCGGGGCCGGCCTGTGAGATCAGAGTCCGTTTCGGCGGAACCTCAAGGTTTCCCCCAGGGTCTCGATTCGATCTCGCCGTGCTGCCACTCTGAGGTCGGTTGATCTCGATCCGTGACAAGGGAGTTGGCGGGGAGCATGACCGAGACGAATCCGACGGCGCCGACGGTCTACCGACCGCTGTCCATCAGCCAGGCCGAAGAGGCCCCGTTGCGCAGCGAGGCGGCCCGGCACGGGGTGCAGGTCCTGGATTCCGGTTCGAGCAGTTCCGAACCGGAATCGGCCAAGTTCCTGACCCTGATCGGCGACGAGGCGGCAGTGCGCGCGGTGAACCAGTTCGTGAAGCAGCGGCGCGGATCAGGGCAGTAGCGGTTCCTCGGCCGGTACCAGCGGCGAACCGGCCGGGGCGGCCAGCGCCACCGGCTCGGCGTAGGCCACCACGTGCACGCCACCCCCGCGGCGCTTGACGTCGTACATCGCAGCGTCGGCCGAGCGCATCACGTCTTCGGCCACTTCCTGGGGGTCGTGCACCTGCAAGGGGTGCTCCAGGACCACCACGCCGACGGACGCGCCCACCTGCACCGTGAGCGGCCCGTCGGTGATCGGCTCGCACATGTCGTCCAGGATGCGCTGGGCCACGGCCGGCGCATCGGCCGGGCTGCAGCCGTTCAGCAGCACCACGAACTCGTCGCCGCCGACCCGGGCGATGGTGTCGCTCTCGCGTACCCGCCTGGCCAGGCGCTCGGTGACCGCGCAGAGCACGGCGTCGCCGATGTGGTGCCCGTGCGTGTCGTTGAGCTTCTTGAACCCGTCCAGGTCGATGTAGACCAGCAGCCCCTGCGGGCCGGTGACGAAGTCGGGCAGGCGGCGGCTGAGCAGTTCCCGGTTCGCCGCGCCGGTGAGCCGGTCGTGCTCGGCCAGCTCACGCAGCGCGGTCGCGGCCGCTTCCTGGGCCTGGGCCATCCGGTAGAAGCGCAGCACGATGGTCATCGCCACCACCAGTGAGGCGGCCAGGCCGGGGATCAGGTCCGGCCCGGACTGCAGGCTGATCGCGTTGGCCACGCTGACCGCACCGAGCGAGAGCCCGAGCACCACGATCCGCCAGAGCTTCAGGTGAAGGCCGGCCGGGGCCGGGGCAGTGAGGCGGGACCGGGTGGGGTGCAGCGCGGCCGCGGCCAGCAGCACGTTGAGCACCAGGAAGACCGCCAGCAGTCGTTCGACCTCGAACTGGGGCACCTGCACGGCCAGGAACCGGAACAGGAAGTCCATCGGCAGGGCGGTCCCGAACGCCACGATGAGCAAGGTGGCCGAGGGCCCGGACGTGCCCGGGATCAGCAGCATCGTCACCGCCAGGCTGAACACCATCAGATCGCCCAGCGGGTACAGCAGCGGCAGGATCGAGGCGACGATCGACGATCCGGCCTCCAGTTCCGGCTGGACCAGGACCAGCCAGACCACGAGTGCGGCGGCCGTGGTGATGGTCAGGACGTCCAGCTGGATGTCGCGCACCAGCGGGCGGGGCAGGCGCTTGCGCCGGATCATCGCGCTCACCGCCGCCACCTGGAACAAGTACGACGACAGCCAGACCCAGTCCAGAGGCTGGTACCAGTCTTCGTGCCCGATTCGGGTGACCACGAACTGTGCGGTCTCGGCGCTCAGCCAGGCCGCGTCAGCCGCGGCCAGCAGCAGCCAGGGCGCGCGCTCGCCGGCCGGAAGCTGCCGGGCGACCGCGAGCAGGGCGACCAGGATGCCGGTCTCGGCCAGGATGGTGGCCAGGTCTCCGGCGGTTCCGGTCGGAGAGAACGCCACCGGAACCGCGAGCGCGATCCCGGCGATCAGCGACCATCGCCACCACGCCCGCGCAGCACCTTGGTCGGCCCCGGTTCTGGAGCCGTCAGCCTCGACCGTCACCCCGCAGAGATCGGCGGGTTCGCCCGGCAGCCGGACGAACCCGCGCGATTTTCACTCTCCGGAGGGACTGCTCCGGTGACGTTCAGTGGCCGCCGACCACCCCTGGGGGCACCTCCCGGCCCTCAAGGGCTGGGGGACCTTTGCTGTTGCTCTTGCGAACGAACGTGCGTCACGGGTACGAGACCACGTTGCGCGGAACGGTGTTCCCGGCCGGGTTGGGCACCGCTCCCCCGGTGTTGTTGACCACGTTGCTGATCGTGCCGACGTCGCCCAGCGAGACGGTCAGGATGCTGCGCAGTCTCACTCCGGCCCGGTTCGGCACCTCGAAGGCGTGGTCCAGTTTCACCGCCGGGTTGACGTTGAAGAACACGTACGAACCGGCGCCCCACACCTCATGGTCGGTGACGTTGTCGGCCACTTTGTAGGCCGCGTAACCGTTTTGTGAGCCGTTCATCCAGGCCGCCTGGTTCGGCACGTCGTAGGGCTTCTCGTTCTGGAAGAAGATGGTCCTGCCCCGGTTGCCGTTCCAGATCACCTCGTACTTCTGGTAGTGCTCCACGAACAGGCCAGTGGCCAGCACGTCGTCACCGTTCACGACCAGCCCGGTGTCACCGGTGTTCACGCCCCAGCCGGTCGGGGCACCACCGTGATCGGCGCGCCAGGCCCAGATGTGGTCGATGATCGTGTCGTCGCTGTGCACCACCAGCGTCGTGGTGGCCTTGCCCTGCACACTGCTGCCGATCCGGAAGAACACGTCCTGGATGCTGGTCGGGTTGGCGGCGTGATCGGTGTGCGCCCCGGCCGTGCCGACCGTCATCAGGGTAGGGCTGTTGGTGGTGCCGGCGTCGAACGTCAGGCCGCTGACCTTCACGCCGTCCACGTCGGCCACGCTCAGCGCGGTGACTCCGCCGGACGGGATCAGGGTCGGGTAGCCGATTCCGGTGACGACGGTGTTGGCCCGGGTGACCTTGATCGTCTCGTTGAGGGTGTAGGTGCCGGGGGTGAAGAACAGGTTCAGGCCCTGGGCCAGCGCCTGGTTGATCCGGGCGGCGCTGTCGCTGGGCTTGGCCACGTAGAACTCGCGCATCGGGATGGAGGAACCGGCCGTGTTGGGCCAGCTGGCGCCCGCGGAGTTGCGCTTCAGCGAGGGCACGAACACCCGGTACTTACCTGCGCTGTCGATGTACAGGTACGGCTTCTCCCGGGTGACGGGCGTGCTGGCCAGGGTGGTGTGCGGCGGGCTCGGGAAGGCGTTCGGCGGTGCGCCCTGGACACCGGAGTAGACCATGTTCCAGACCCCGCCGTCCCAGCCGCCGATCGCGCTGTCACGGGTGTACCACTGCTGCTGCGAGCCCGACGAGATGCGGCCGTCGACCTTGCTGTCAGCCAGGTACCCGCCGCTGGAGTAGCCCTGCCCGTTGTCCTGGTTCGAGGGCGCCAGCGTCAGATTGCCCTTGATGTGTACCCGGCGCATCGGGGCTGCCTGCGAGACCGCCCACCGGTTCGTCCCGCCCTCGGGCACGATCGACAGGTTCTCCAGGCTGCGCCAGAAGTTCTGCGTCGCGTTCGCGACATCGCCGTAGTTCCAGCCGGAATCGACATTCACGGCGCCGTTGATGGTCACGTCGTCGGGGTTCTGGCCCAGACCGGCAACGGACGTGTAGAAGCCCAAGTTGGCCCACACCCGTCCGTAAGTACCCGGCTTGAACAAGAATGCGTGACGCTGCTGGCCGAATTGCGCGGTCGGGCTCAGCAACTGGTTGTTGAACGCGGTGTCGAAGGCCGACTGAATGGTGGCGGTCGGAGTGGAGGGATCGAAAATCTTTACGTTGGCGCCGAAGTCGGGGGTGTCCGAGGTGGGCAGCTGCGGATCGGTGCCGGTGCCGCCGTAGACCTGGAACTCCCACAGTGAGAAGCCGTACGGGGTGGCCCGGGCCGTGCCGTTCATCCGCACGTAGCGGCCGTTCCCGGTCACGTCGAGGGTCTGCAGCCCGGCCACGCCCGCCGTGGTGGGCGTGATGTTCGTCCACGAGGTGCCGTTGTTCGAGGTCTGGATCGTGAACGCCGAGGCGTAGGCGGCTTCCCAGTTCAGCCGGATCTGGCTGATCGCCTGAGTGCTGCCCAGATCGACCTGGAGCCACTGCGGGTCGGAGAAGGCGCTGGACCAGCGAGTTCCGGCGTCACCGTCGACCGCGAGCCCGGCCGCGGTGGCGGCACCGTTCTCACTTGAGGACGCGGTGGCCGGCTTTCCTTGCGAAAGCAGAGTGGGTGCCGCGCTGGCCGGGCCGGCCGTCACCAGCGCCCCGGCGACCAGGGCGAGGACAGCGACCACCAGGACAGGCAGGCGTCTGCGGGATCGGGACACGGGAGTCATCATTGGCTCCTAGCTGAGCTTGACGGAGGGCGCGGACCGGCTCCTGGACCGCGAGTCATTCAGGGAGGCTCACCGGGAGAATCGCCCGATATATGGCTTCCGTCAAGACTGAAGATCGCAGTTGCGAGCCGGTTCGCCCAACGGCCCCGGTCAGTCAGTCCGCGGAGAGTTCGATGTTGAACACCGACGATTGAATGCTGTCGACATCAGAGCCCAGCTCCTCTACCGCGCTCTGCAGCGACACGACATCCGACACAAGCTCTTGAAGGATGTCCACGATCCTGCTCACGTCCGACGCCAGGTCTTCCAAGGTCATGTTCGAGACAGTGTCACCGGAATTGTCCCGCAACTCCATCAGAAGATGTCCGATCACCATGAGCTGAGCATTGATGTCGTCGCTCGACAAGAGACTGAGCTCTGAGCTTTCTCCAGTCATGTTCTTCCGTTCCCCATCTTTCGGTCCGGATCCGCCGCGACAAGGTCTGCTCCCTGCCGGGCCAAGGCGCCCTGCTGCGTCTGGGTCTCGACCACCGCGCTGATCCGGGCCTTCACCTCGGCGCTGACCCGGGTCCAGCCGAAGACCCGGGCGCTCGCCTCGATCAGGCTGTCGATGTCGATCCCGCCCGCGTCGCGCACCAGATTCACCACGGCGATGGACAGTTCGCTGTCGTGCACCTGCTCGATCTTGCGCAGGCAGTCGTGGGCCGGAACCCGCACGGTGTCGATGACGGACCCGCCGAAGCCGACGAAGTCGCCGTCGCGTTCCAGCCGCGAGGAACCGTCGATCGCCTGGTCGATGGTGGTGCGGATGCGCGCCCCGATCCGCCCGACGCCGAGCAGGTCGCGTAACCGCCGGTCCAGCAGCGTGGCGTGGATGGGTCCTTCCACCTGGACGATCTGCTCGAGGGCGCGCATCACCTCAGGTACCACCGTGACATCCGGGCTGAGGGCGATGTCGGCGACCTCGTACGGCACCGTCCACTCCGGGGGCCCGGCCGGAGCAGCCGGCTGGGCCGAGACCGTAGGCAGGACCGGAACCGGGGGCTCGGTCAGCAAACCGCTGACCGGCAGATGAATCGCCTGCTCGATCGCCTCCCGCAGTCGCTGTTCCTCACCGCTGCGGTTCCGGTTCCAGGCCGTGCCCCAGATCCGGTGCAGCCGCCAGCCCAGCCCGTTGAGCACACCCTCGCGCAGCCGGTCACGGTCCCGGGCGACCTTCGAGGAGTGGTACTGAAAGCCGTCGCACTCCACCCCGAGCACGAACACCTCGCGGCGGTCGGGGTGCCGCACCGCCATGTCGATGCGGTACCCGGCCGCCCCGACCTGCGGCTCCACCTCATAACCCCAGTGCCGGATCGCGGTGATCACCGACTCCTCGAACGGTGACTCCACATCGCCACCGGTGGCACCGTCCAGGTAGAGCGCCGGGGCCCCACGGGCCGCGAAGTCCAGGTACTTGCGCAGTTGCCGGGCGCCCTCGCTGGTCGTGGCCGAGGTGATGTCGGAGGCGGTGATGCTGGCGATCACCTCGTTGCGGTAGCGGGCCCGGGTGACCGCAACGTTCAGCCGCCGCTGCCCACCGGACTTGTTCAGCGGGCCGAAGTTCATCAGGGTGCGGCCGTTCTCGTCCGGTCCGTACCCGATCGAGAAGATCATCACGTCGCGCTCGTCGCCCTGCACCGACTCCAGGTTCTTGACGAAGAACCCGTCGAGCCGGCCGTCGCCGAAGAACCGGTCCAGGTGCGGGTTGGCGGCCCGGGCCCGTTCCACCGCGTTCTCGATGCAGGCGGCCTGGGACTCACTGAACGCGACCACCCCGAGCGACCGGTTCGGCCGGGTGCTGAAGTGGTGCATCACCCGCTGGGCGACCAGCTCGGCCTCGATCGGGTTGTCCCGGGCCCCGTTACGCCGGTACACGCCGTCGACCGGGAAGAACTCCACCCCGATGTCCGGTCCGCTCTCCTGCGCCCCGGGAAAGGTGATCAGCCGGTTCTTGTAGAAGGAGTGGTTGCTGAACGAGATCAGGTCCTCGTGCCGGGAACGGTAGTGCCAGCGCAGGGTCAGGCTGCGCAACACCCCGGAACTCTTGGTCAGGTCGAGGATGGACTCGTACCCGTCCAGATCGGGAGCCGCCTCCTCGCCCTCCTCGTCCTCGTGCCAGTCGTCGTCGTTGCCGCCGCCGGTGCCGAAGAAGTTGGTCGGCGGCAGCTGTTCCTTGTCGCCCGCGGTGATCAGCGACCGGCCCCGGTAGATGCAGTTCACCGCATCGCTGGGGCTGACCTGGCTGGCCTCGTCGAAGATCACCACGTCGAACTCGAGGTCGGCGGGCAGGTACTGGCTGACCGACAGCGGCGACATCATGAAACACGGCTTCAGCGCCTGAGTGACGTTGCGGGTGCGGTTGATCAGCTCGCGCACCGGCATGTGCTTGCGCTTCTTCTCCGCCTCGCGCCGGATCACCGCCGACTGCCCGACGTCGCTACGGGGACGCCGCCCGCGGCAGGCCTCGACGATGTCCACCACCGCGCGCTCGATCAGCTTGCGGTCCAGCGTGCGGTACTGCTGCACCAGGTCGTCGCGGTCCGCGGCCCGGGAGGTACGCAGGGCCCGGTCGGTGAGCAGGAAGTGGTCGGCCCAGGCCTGTAGCACGCAACGCTCGATCACCGGGCGGACGTGGTCGGCCGCCAGGCGCTCGCGGATGCAGAAGTCGACCGCCGCATCCAGGCCGTGGGTGGCCATCACCGCGCGGTTGTCCAGGTAGGCGAACCACTCGTCACGCCCGCCGGGATCACTGGCCAGGGCTTCCAGGAAGTCGGCGGCCCGGTCGAAGTCGTCCAGCTGCACCTGCAGTTCGGCTCGGCGCCCGCTGTCGAACGCGGCCAGTAGTTCGCCGCTCGCCTCCTCCCAGCGGCCGTAGGCATCGGTGGGATCAACCCCGGCCGGCACCTGTTCCAGGGCCTGGGCCTGCACTTCGGTCAGCACTTCGCCGGGCCGATCGGCATGAGCGCGTACGGCCCGGGCCCAGCCGACCGCGGCGTCGAGCGCGCTCAGATCGGTTTGCGCGCCGTGGTAGAGCCCGCGCAGCACCGCCGCCCGGTGCCCGTTCTCCTCGGTGAAGCGCACGTGCTCGGCCTCGGTGCTCTGGCGAGTGGCCAAGATCCGCTGGGCCTGCCGGAACTTCAGATCGCGGTGGAGCGCCTGGGACAGCGCTCCGGTGAAGGCCGCCACCGCCTCGGCCGGCGCAAGCTGTTCGCGTAACCAGCTCACGATCTCCGGGAACGAGTGGTTCTGCAGGTGCAGCGGCATGCCCGCCTGCGAACCGGGCACCAGCATCGACTGCCAGGTGAGCAGATCGCGTTCCACCTCGGCGGCCAGACCCGGCAGCCAGGCCGGCACCACCGATCCGTTACCGAGCACCTGCCCGGCCGCGCTCACGTCGAACCCGAGCCCGAGCATCTGCTCGCTCGTGGCCAGAAGGTGTGAGACCAGCTGCAGGTCGGTGGCTCCCTCCCGAAAGTAGCGGCCCAGCGCCGGACCCTGCTCGGCCAGCACGCGCTGCAGACTCTGCTCGGCCTGCTGCCAGGCCCGGGCCAGCGGTAGACCTTCGATCGCCGCCCGCACGTTCGCCGCGTCCCGGGCCCCGGCGGCGACCTGCTGCTTGTCGGCCCGGTAGCCGCCCAGCAGCTTGCGCCACCCGCGATGGGTCTGGGTGAACCTCTGCTCGAGCCCGGTCAGGTCGCCGGCCAGAATCGACGGCGTGAAGAGCGGTTCGGCGGCCCGGCGGGCCTGGTCCCGATCGCTCATCGCCCGGCCGATCGCGGTCAATGCCGTGCGAGCCCGCTGATGCCCGTCCGGGGTGAACCACCCGGCTTCGGGACGATGCGGGGCAGCGGCGACGGCGGCCAGACTCAGGAGCTGGGTTGCCTCATCGATGGTTTGCGCCGTCGGCGTGTGCAGCGCAGTAGCGATGTCGTCGAGATGGCCCTGGCGTTGGGTCAGCATGTTCGCCGCGGCACCGAACAGCCGCGCGATCTCGTGCGCACCCTCAGCCGTCATCTCCGACAGATCCGAAACATTGGACGGTAGTGGCGGAAGCACCGAGGGTGAAGGCACCGCAGTCCAGGAAACCCCGCACACCTGCTCGGCATCGGCATCGATCCGGGCCAGATGCTGCAGGGCGGAACGCAGGTCGCCGACCACCTGATCCAGCTCGTCCAGGTGACCGGACGTGATCCAGTCTCGCGGCACGTCCTCTGGTCGGTGGCGGTCGAGTTCGGCCAGCCCGAAGAGCCTGGGGACGTCGGAGGGCCGGTTGAGCCCGAACGCTTCGGCGAGTGGGGCGAGGGGCTCGCCGGCCGTCCGCAGATCGCGCAGAGTGCTGCCCGCCTGGTAGAGCACAGCATCGAACGAAGTGCGCAGGGTGACGCCCCGCCACAGATACGCCTCACCGGTCAAAGCCGGCTGCCAGGAACGGCTCAGGCCTTCGGCAGCCTGGCGGATCTCGCCGAACGCGGCCGGCGTCAGCTCCTGGACACCCTGGAGCTTGACCGAGACCGCGGCCACGGTGTCCAGCTGAGCGATGCGTCCCAGAACCTCGTGCAAGGTCAGGTTCAGCGGTGCCCGAGGTAGATTCATCGCCGCGGCGTACTCGTTGAGCTCGTCCTGCCGGGCCCGCAACTGCCGCCGGTCCTCACCGGTGACCGGCCCGAGATCGACCTGCACATCATTCTCGAGCGCATCCCCCAGCGCCAGCGCCACCTCTTTGCGAGTGGCCTTATGCGAGTGCAGCTCCAGCAGGAACGAGCCGAGGCCGGCCGCGCCCAGCCGGTTACGCACCACGTCCAGGGCCGCGGCCTTCTCGGAGACGAACAAGACGCTCTTGCCCGCGTACAGCAGTGCCCCGATCATGTTCGAGATGGTCTGCGATTTACCGGTTCCG
The DNA here is from genome assembly GCF_021129305.1 of Kineosporia babensis. GTDB lineage: Bacteria > Actinomycetota > Actinomycetes > Actinomycetales > Kineosporiaceae > Kineosporia > Kineosporia babensis. Next base: position 393,380 of record NZ_JAJOMB010000003.1, read on the forward strand.
GGCGGACCGTCCATCACGAACGACTTACCGGCCAGCGCCGCCGCCACGCAGGCGCGCTGCGAAGAGTCGGCATCCAGCACCAGGGGCGTTGCTTCGGCCGGGGCCAGCTCGTCGATCCGGTCGTCGGGGATCTCGTCGAAATCGAAGTCGCTGCCGGACTCCCCGGGGCCCAGGGCCAGGGCCTGAATCCCGGCGTGCTCGGCAATCCGGCCTTCGTTCTCCAGCAGGTCCCGGTACATCGCCTCCTTGGCGAACGAGAAGTAGGACAGGTGCAGGGTCTTGCGCACCTGCCAGTCCTGACGGTCCTCCTCGCTGCTGCGGACCGCGGCCTCGACGCCGGCCAGGTACCAGGCGATGTCCAGGCCCTCCAGATCCTCGAAGGTGGGCAGCTGGACGTCCATCTGGGCCAGCCGCAACGCCAGCGCCGGATTCGGAGTCGGATCCTCCTGCGCCAGCTTCAGGCGCGGCGCCGCCCGGCGGCCAGGGCTGTAGAGCTCGACCGGCACCAGGATGAGCGGGCTGCGATAGGGCGCGCCGGTCTCGTCCTTCCATTCCAGGCTGCCGAAGGCCAGGTAGAGCACCCAGACTCCGCGGTCCAGGTACTCCTGGCCGGACTTACGCAGCAGCGAGCGCAGCGCCGCGTTGAGGTCGGCCAGCGGGGCGCGCGAGTGCAGGACCTCGTCGGTGCTGTTCTCCTCGTCGATCCAGCCCGGGACCTCGGCGTCGAAGGCCGGATCGGCTCCCCCGGCCGGGGCCAGGCTGCGGAAGACGAACTCCTGGTCGGCGAGCAGCACGCTCAGGGTGCGTTCCAGGTCCGGGTCGGCCATCTCCACCGAGCTGGTCCGGGTCGGCTTGAAGTTGAGGAGCCGGTTGCGGGCGGTCAGATTGACCAGTTCGTCGCGCCAGCGCCCGATCGCCTGGCGGACCGCGCCGGCCGGATCGGCACGCAGCACGTCCGTCACCAGCTGCTCCTCTGCGTGGACGACACGTTCCGGGGAAAATCGGCCGGGCCCCGGAACGGCTTGAGGCGCCCCGCGCGGTTGCCACCCGTGTGCCGGGCCGCGGCGATCCGATCGGGTGCTCGAGGCGCTTACGGGGTGAAGCCCGCGCGCAGACGTTCGATGAGGCGGGGCACGTGTTTCGACGACCCGAAAGGATCAGTTGTGTCTACTCTCAAGCGTTCGGTCGCGCTCACCGCGACGACCGGACTGGCGGCCCTGAGCTTCACGCTGGGCAATCCGCTCAGTGCCTCGGCTGCCCCGATCGAGACCCAGGCGAAGCAGAAGGCCACGAAGATCGTTGCTCTGTCGCCGTTCCGGCCCTCGGGGGCGCTGAAGAAGGCCTGGCAGACCGACGCCCGGCCCAGGGACTCGGCCAGTGAGAACGGCCTGGACTGCAGCGACGGCTCCAGCCCGGCCTGGGCACTGAACGACGGCATGTACCAGTGCCCGCCGTCGCTGCTCGGGGCGGACGCCTGCTGGTCCTCACCGAAGTACGTAGGCCAGTTGCTGTGCCTGGAATCGCCCTGGTCCCGCAGTCTGAACCATCACCAGGTGCGGGTCCTGCCGGCGAAGTCGAAGGCGCTCAAGCGTCCGCAGCCGCTGGCTCTGGAGTTGACCGACGGCAGTCAGTGGCTGCTGAAGACCAGCGGCACCCGGAGCGGCCGCAAGGACGGCCTGCTCGGGATCTACACCTGTGTGAACAAGGTGTGCTCGGAGAAGACCACCGGCAAGAACCTGGCCGTGCTCTCGGCCGGCGGCCACGGGGTCAACCGGTCCAAGCCCCTCTGGTCGGTGCGTGTGGGCGAGGTCGGTGACGGGGACGTGGCCTACCCGGCCCCGAAGCGGTACAAGGTGAAGAAGGCCTGGTTCATCCACAACAACATCAAGTAGTTCACCCCTGGCCGCCCTCGCCCGCCCCGGGGCTGCCGGTCAGGACGACAAGGGCCCGCCCGCGGCCCGCCACTCCACCAGCCCGCGGCTCATGTTCACCGCCTCGAACCCGTTCTCCACCAACAGGTTCGCCGCTCCCGCCGAGCGGATGCCGCCGGTGCAGAAGGCGATCAGCAGCCGGTCCTCGGGCAGCTCGAGGCACCGGGTGGGCAGTTGTTCCAGCGGCATGTGCACCGCGCCCGGGATGTGCACCCGGCGCCATTCGAAGTCCCGGCGTACGTCCACCACGAGGGCGCCCTCGGCGACCAGGCGGACGGCATCGGCGGCGCTGACGGACGGCGGTCGACGGAGGTAGTGCCGGAGGCTCATGTGTTTCAGTTTAACTTAAACTGGGCCAGGTGATCGCCTCGAAGGTCTCCCGCAGCTTCCGGCCTCGCTCGGGGTTCAGTTGCGCCACCCACGCGATCCGGCCCAGCAGGTGTGCCCGGAAGTCCCGGTGCCCGGCGCGGTTCTGCCCCTCCGGACCATGCCGCAACGCGTTGTGCAGGATCGCCTTGAGCTCGTCGTACTCCCTGCGGTTCAGGTTGGGATGGGCGTTGACCACGATCCCGGTGACCTCCTGACGCTGGAAGTCACGGCGGATGCGGGTCTTGGCCGACTGCAGGGCGAAGCCTTCCGAGCGCACGATCTCGTCGACGGCCGTGATCAGACGCCGGGCGTTGACCTCTTCCCCAGCAGAAAACGTCAGGTCGTCGGCGTAGCGGGTGTACGTCATCCCCACCGCGGCGGCCAGGCCGTTCAGGCGGCGGTCCAACCCCAGGGCACAGAGATTGGCCAGAGCCGGGGAGGTCGGCGCGCCCTGCGGTAGGTGGCCGCCGGCCAGAAGCCGGCGCAGTCGCACCCGGGATTCCACGTCGGAAGTGGCTGGCATGTTGGAGATTACGCGCACGGGAGTGCGGGTGGTGCACAGCCCGGTCAGCACATGCGCCACCGGTTCGGCATAGCCCGCGGCGCGGAAGATCCCGTAGACCTGGCCGACCTGGATCGAGGCGAAGAAGGCGGCCAGGTCGAGGCCGATGACCACGGCAGCGCCGGCATGCGGTTCGGCGCCGGTGACTGCGCTGCGGCCGGGAACGAATCCGTGGGCGGCAGGGTGGGTGGGGATGCGCGCCAGGATCTGTTCCAGCAGGGTGCGTTGCCGGGAACGCAGGCGCGGCAGCGGGGCTTCCAACAACCGGGGACGTTTGGACGCGGTACTCGCCCAGGCGTAGCGGTAGTGGTGGAGCGGCCCGGGTGCCGCACGGCGCTGCAGGCCCTTGACGTCGGCAAACCAGTCCAGCTGGGCGGTTTCGAGGTCCAGGAGCCGGGCCAGGTCCTGGATGCTGTCGATCTTGGGGACCGGCCAGGGGCGGCGGGTATTCATCTGCACCGGCGCCGGCGGCATCCGGATCACGCGCAGCGGCCGGCCGGTTTCTACCGAACGCAGCACGGCCGTGAACAGGATCGGGCTGGCCTGGATGAAAGCGGCCAGTTCGCGCGGACGGTCGGCTGGCGGCCGGGGGTAGGCGTCGAGCACCTCGCGGGCCAGTCGCCGGGTCCAGCGTCTACGGCCGCCCAGCACGGTGGCGGCGTTGTCGGTCAGCGGGCGCAAGGCCCACTCCGGCGCGGTGAGGAAGGCATTGCCAAGAGCCCGGGCCAGCACCCGGGTACGGGGATCGCTCATTGCGGTGACGCCGGGCAACGACCTGACCGGTTGTGCGCGTGCCGAGCTGCGCGGAGCGCTGCGGTGCACGTGCGGCGTGGTGCCGTGGATATGGTGCCGTGCCCGGGGTAACCCCGGATCAACCGCCCGGAACCGGCCGGACGGCGTTCTCGTCCCCGGCGCCACCGCATCCGCGCAGCTTAAAGGGTTGGCGTGCGTCTCGAAGCCCTTTGCCGCGCGGGCTTCGAGACCACCCCCTTCGAAAGAACTAAGGCTGCTCGGTCCCAGCCGTCTCGGCCGGCTTGGCCCGCAGGAACGCGCTGGTGGCGACCGCGCCGAGGAACTCGAACCTGGTGCTGCCGGCCAGGTGACGCTCGGTGGCCTCCTGCACCCCCGGCCAGTTCTTGTCACCGAAGTCGTCCAGCACCACGATGCCGCCCGGCGCGATGATCTTCTCGGCGAAGACCAGGTCGTTGGCCACCCCCAGGGCCGAGTGGTCGCCGTCGATCACGATCACGCCGTACTGCCGGTCGCTGGCCTGAGCCTGCACCGCCGGGTCCTCGGAGAAGCCCTGGATCAGCCGCAGCCGCTGCGGGTCGACCCCGGCCAGGGCCAGGTTCTCGCGCACCACGGTCTCGGTCACCGGGGAGCCCGAGGTGTCCGCCTTCAGCTCCTTGACCTGGAGCTGCACCGAGGCGAAGGGGTCGATGATGGTCAGCTCGTAGCGCAGGCCGATCCGGCTGACCTGGCGCACCATGCCGCCGGAGAACAGGCCGAACAGCGTGCCGATCTCCAGCACCTCACCGCTCGGCGGGGCCAGCAGCGGGGTGGTGGTGAGCTTGCCCAGGATGTTGCTCGGCCCCCCGGCCAGGCGGCCGACCCCACGCAGCTCCAGCTCGAACAGCATCCGGTAGGCCTGGACCACCCGCTCGTAGGCGTCCGGCGCCCCGGAGACCTTGCTGACCTGCGCGGCCAGCTCCTTCAGCTTCTCCTCGGTCATCAGCCGCGAGCTGCGCCGGCCGTGCTTGCCCAGGAGCAGGTCGACGGCGAAGCCCGACCCCTTGACCTGGGCGCGCATCTCGTCCATCTCCGCATGCATCTTCTGCATCTCGGTGCGCAGCTGCTCGGACTCGCCCTTGAGGTCGCGCACGGCGCGGCTCTCGTCGACGACCTGACGCGCGCGGCGCCGGGCAAGTCGCTCGATCCGCCGGTCGAGCACGCCGAGGACAGGCTTGATCGCGCGGACCGCGGTTTGCTGGGCCCAATTCTGTGACATGAGGCTATGCAACCACCCGTCAGCGAATGCCTCGAATCGGACACGAAGCCTACTCTTGTGGTGCTAGTGTCGCTAGGGACTTGTGCGACAAAAGCGCTGGCTGAATGGAGCCGCCTCCGGATCTCCGCGGCCCCGCGGGTGATACGCCGCCGCGCCACCCACCTCACCGCACCTCCAGACCGCCTGCACCGCAACGGTTTTTCACCCCGCCCGCCCAGTGCTTAGGCACTCCCGGCAGGTAACGAACAGATCTCGGCCCTGCATGGCAACCGGATCTGCGTCAATAGCGGGAGCCGCCTTAATTCTCATACGGCAAATTCCAGAATCCGGCCGGCGAACCTGTGAACGGCCGATCCGGCGTTGACTCAAAGCCGCGCGGAGCGCAAGGAAAGTTTGCCTGGAGTTTGCCGGACCACTCGTCCATTGGTGGTCTTCGCTCCCTTTCATCACCACCTTTGTTTCCGGCATGAAAAAAGACAATTGCCAGCACTTAGGAGCAGTCACCCAGCGCTACCCCGAAGCAGCGGTCGGTCCCCCGGCGAGCCCAGTTACCCGTCACTCGTCGAAGACAACCCCGCCGGGTGGGGGAAATCCTTCCCGCCATCCGGGGGACATTGCCGCCACCTGGGGAACTCTCCGTCGCCGGGCCCCCCTGTCGGGTGGCGCCTTGTCTATGCTCCGGCTATGAGCGACAAGCAGAGGTTCTGCTCGCAGACCGACGAGTGCCCCGGCCTGTGGCTGCTGGCGATGGTCGAGCTGGGCATCGCAGGCTGCATCACCGTGGCGTTCGCGGCCGGTGCGAGCCTGGGCTTCGTCATCGTCGCGTTCTTCGCCGCCCATCTGATTTGGTTGGCGGCGGCAAGTTTTTCGGGCCCTCGCCGCGCCGTACCCCAGCGCGCCACGGCCGGCCGGCGGGCTCCCCAGGTGGCTCCCCGAGCCTGAACCCGGGCAGATCACCACCCGGAGCCCCGCCAGCAGGCAGGATCAGAGCTCCGCGGTGGCCACCAGCGTCGCCCGCCCGAGAATGTGCCCCGCGATGGTGAAGCCCAGGTAGGCCGGGCTGCCCTCGACCGGCACCCCGATGTCCTCCACGTCCAGCGCGTGCACGGTGATGAAGTACCGGTGCTCACCGTGACCGGCGGGCGGAGCGGCCCCCGCGAACTGGGCCGCCTGAGCGTCGTTCGTCAGCTGGAAAGCTCCGGCCGGCAGACCCGATCCCGTGCTGTCACCGGCTCCGGCGGGCAGCGTGGTCACCGAGGCCGGGATGTTGGCCACGGCCCAGTGCCAGAACCCGGACATGGTCGGCGCATCGGGGTCGTACATCGTCACCGCGTAGCTCTTGGTCCCCTCCGGCGCGCCGGACCAGGTCAGATCCGGTGAGATGTCCTGCCCGCCCGGCACCCCGAACGCCCCGGACATCTGGGCGAGCGGCAGGGGCTTGCCGTCCTCGACAGCAATGCTGGTCACGGTGAAGCTGGGCACCTGGGGCAGGCGGTGGAACGGGTTGTTCATGATGCTCCCTGTCGGGCTGAGTAGTGGTGAACGAGCACCACTGTGCTCGGCCGCCCGAGCGGTAACCAGATGCTCGGCATGCTGGTGCCCGGAGTGCCACCCTCAGCGGTCGACGACTCCCCCGGCTGGGGTGGAAGGTGGTCCGGTGACAGTCCCGAGAGGTAAGAGCAGGCCGGAACTGTCTGCGTTCCTGATGGCCAAGCGCGCCCAGCTACGCCCGGAAGACGTCGGTCTGCCCAGCATCGGCCGTCGCCGTACCCCGGGTCTGCGGCGTCAGGAAGTGGCGCAACTGGCCGCGGTCAGCATCGACTGGTACATCCGGCTCGAGCAGGGACGGGTGGGCGTACCCGGCACCGCGGTGCTGGATGCGGTGGCCAAGGCCCTGGCGCTGTCCGAATCCGAACGCCACCACCTGCACCTGATCGCCCGGGGCGAAGTACCGCCCGCCCGGCACGTGCCGGCCCCGGCCAGCGAATCCCTCAAGACCCTGCTGAGCAGCATGCCGACCACCCCGGCGTGGATCATCGACATCCGCTTCGACGTGCTGGCCCACAACGCGGCGGCGACGGCGCTGTTCGGCCCGGGATTCGGCATCGGGGTCAACACCGCCGAGCAGCTCTTCCTGGACCCGGCCTCGCGCGACTTCCAGCTGGACTGGCCCCGGATCGCCCGCGAGACCCTCGGGAATCTGCGGGCCAACCGGACCAGGCACCCCGACGACTCCCGGCTGCGCACCCTGATCGACGAACTGCACCGCAGCAGCCCCGATTTCGCCACCTGGTGGGACGACCAGACCGTGCAGGAACGCACCAGCGGAACCAAGCGGGTGCTGCATCCGGCCGGCGGCGTCCTCACCCTGCGCTACGACGTGCTGGCCGTGCAGGACGGCTCGGACCACCGGCTGAGCGTGGTCACCCCGGCCGACGCGCACGCCGAGGAGGTGCTGCGCTCCCTGGTGGCCCGCACCAGCGGGCTACGCGTGGTCGGCTGACCGGCCGCCGGTCGCGCCGTCTTTCAGCCGGGCCTGGGCACGGCGGTGCTGCGGGCCGACCGGGACCGCCGTGGTGGCCTTCGGCAGGCCCATCGGCCGGGTTCCGATGTACAGGCTCTCGGCCCGCTCGACCACGAACGTCTCGTGCCAGATCCCCACGGCCCCCGGATGCTTGCGGGCCATCGCGTTGAACCTCGACCAGGCCGGCAGATGCTGGGCGCCGGGGGCCGAGGCGTAGGCAGCGAGCTTCTCGGCCGACGTCCAGTACTGCACCGTGTACGGTCCGCCGCGCCCGATCAGCACCTCGTACCCCAGCAGCCCGGAATTCTTGTCGCGCTCCAGTTCGGCCAGCATCCGCGGCATGCCCAGCATCACCGGCAGCCACAGGTCCGGCCGCCACCAGCGGTTGAGCGTCATCCCGATGTGGAAGACGACAAGGTCACCGTCGTGCCGGTGCATCATCCGCCCGGGACCGTTCCGTGCCATCGCGCCTCCTTGCAGAGAGTGACGCACGTTAACGTAGACAGCCCCGACCTTGGAGTCAAGGAACCACCCGGGCTTCGGCCTATCTGCCGAGAATGCTTGCCACCAGGGGGAAAACCGCCGGATCGGTGGTCGCGTGCACGCTGAGGCGGACCCGGTCGTGGCCGTGCGCGGTTGCGGTGATCCCGGTCTCGGCCAGAGCCGCCAGGGCCTGCTGGGCGTCGGCCACGCCGACCACCAGGATGCCCGCTCGCTGCTGCGGCTCCTCGGGCGAAAGCAGCGGCAGATCCTGAAGTTCGGCTCGCAGGACCTTGACCGACTGCTCGATCCGGTCCTGCACCGCCGCCACTCCGACGGTCTCCAAGAGTTCCAGCGCAGCGCCCAGAGCAGCCGAACTGAACGGCGACAGGTTCGTCACCGACAGGCTGCGCGCGCCCGCCAGCGGCGCGTGCTCCTGCCCGTCGTAGACCGACGGTTCCTCGACACCGGTCCAACTGCCCAGCAACGGACGAATGCGGTCCAGTCCGCGGGGCGAGAGGGCCAGGAAGCCGGTCCCCCACCCGGCTCGCAGCCACTTCTGCCCGCCGACCGCCAAGGCGTCGGCGTGCGTCCAGTCCTGATCGAGCACCCCGAAGCCCTGGATCCCGTCGACCACCAGCAGACGATCGCCGATCACCTGGCGCAGACCGGCCAGGTCGGCGCGGTACCCGGTGCGGAAGTCCACCGCGCTGATCGCCACCGCCACCGTTTCCGGGCGCAGCGCGGCGGCGATCACCTCCGGCGTGACCTGCAGCGGACACTCCGGCTCGGCCCGCTCGAGCGCCCGCACGCTCAGCAGCCCGGCCTCTTGCGCCCGCCACCACGGATACAGGTTGGACGGGAACTCGTCGCCGCTGACCAACACCTCGCCGGCCGGCATCCCGAAAGCGATCTGCTGCAGCCCGGCCGAGGTGCTGGTGGCCAAGGTGCAGGCCTGCTCCGGGAAACCGGTCAGCCGGGCGATCGCGGCCAGCGCCCGCTGGTCGGCCGCGTGCAGGACCGCGCTGGAACCGCCCAGCACGGCCTGCGAAACCGCTGCGCCGATGGCATTCTGCACGGCCAGGGACGGCGGCCCGAAGCTGGCGAAGTTCAGATACCCCTGGGGTTCCCGGAAGGCTGCGCGGTACTCGTCCAACCAACTCACACCTTGTGCTTGATCAACTGTCGGCCGCGACCAGACTACTGATCAGGTTCGGGCGTGCCCCTCCCACGCCCGAACCGGGTTCAGCTCAGGCTCCGTCCAGCAGCGCCAGGTGCTCCGGGCTCAGCTCGACCGTCAGCGCACCCAGCGATTCGTCCAGCTGGGCCACCGAACTGGCCCCGACCAGCGGGATCACCGAGGCCCGGCGCACCGGCAGCTCGCTCAGGGCCGCGACGTCGCTGCCGGCCGGGCGCTCGATCCGGCTGGCCGGGCCGGCCAGGTGCCAGGCCAGCGTGACCTGGTTGGCGGTGACTCCGAGCTCGTGCGCGATCCGGTGGGCCATCCGCAGCCGGTCGAGGCTGCCCGGGTGGTCGTACGGGTCCGGCAGCGGCATCCACGGCCGGACCAGCTGGCCCTGCTGGTTCGGCGAGTACGACACGATGGTCAGGTCGCTCTCCTCGGTCGCGTAGTCGATCGCGTCCGGGTCGACCCGGTACGTGCTCGGGCGCCCGGGCCTGGGCCAGTACAGCGAGTGCTCCTGCTGCCAGACCCCGAACTGCGGACGCTGGTGAGCCCGGCTGTGCTCGCGGGCGACCGCCAGGCGCCAGGTGGCGGTGTTGGAGATCCCCGGGATGCCGACCAGGCCTTCGTCCACCAGAGCAGAGAACGCGTCGGCGATTTCGGTGATCGGGAGCCTGCGGTCGTCCACGTGGCCGTAGTAGACGCCGATCCGCGACAGGCCCAGTCGCTCCAGGCTGATCTGCACCTGGGTGCGCACCACCTCGGGGCTCAGGCCCTCGAAGTTGGTCGGGGCCTCGCCGAGGATGATCTTGCTCTGGTCAAGCCGGTCGGCGCCGCACTTGGTCGCCACCACCACCTCGTCGGCCACCCCCCGGTCGGCGATCCAGCTGCCCAGCATCCGCTCGCTGTCGCCGGAGCGGGTGCCCAGCTCCTTCTCGGTCCAGGTGCCGTAGTTGTTGGCGGTGTCGAAGAACCGGCCGCCCGCCTCGAAGTAGCGGTCCATCTGGGCGTAGGACTCGTTCTTGTCCAGCTTGACGCCCAGATACATGACGCCGAGGGCCAGGGCGCTGACTTCCAGGGTGTTGCTGCCGCTGCGCAGGGTCTTGGTCTTCATCTCTGTCATGCCCGGAACGCTACGGAGATATTGGTCAGGCCTCCCGGGCCAATCCAGCCCGTAGAATCCGGACCAATGTCTGTGATCACCGTGGATGACGTCGAACTGGACCTGCCGCCCGGGCCGGGTTCGCTGACCCACCGGCTCACCGCCACCCTGCGGCGCGCCGTCCAAACCGGCCGCCTACCCGACGGAACCGCTGTACCCCCGAGCCGGGCACTGGCGTCTCACATCGGCTGTTCTCGCTGGGTGGTCACCGAGGCGTACGGGCAACTCGTCGCCGAGGGATACCTCGAGGCCACCACCGGCTCGGCCACCCGCGTGCGCGGTTCCGTCACCCCCGCCGCAACCACCGCCGGCCACAACCTTTCTCCCCCACCACGTCCCCGCTTCGACCTGGCCCCCGGCGTGCCCGACATTGCCGCGTTCCCCCGTTCCCGCTGGGCCGAGGCCTACCGCCGGGCTGTTCTCGACCTGCCCAACGATCTGCTGGCCGGCCGCGCCCTGGTCGCCACCACCGCCGCCCGCACCACCCTCACCGGTTTTCTGCGCCGCACCCGCCAGGTTCAGGAAGATCCCACCCAGCTCAGCCTGACCACCGGCTCATCGGCCGCGATCGGCTGGCTGACCGCCCTGCTGGTGCGCCTCGGCCACACCCGGATCGCGGTCGAGGACCCGTCGTGGGCCGGACTGCGCTCGGTGGCTCGGCGCGGTGGCCTGGAGCCGGTCCCGATCTCGGTGGACCAGCACGGCCTGGTGGTCGACGAACTGCACCACCACCGCGACGTACGGCTGGCCCTGGTCACCCCGGCCCACCAGTTCCCGGTCGGTGTAGCGCTTTCCGCGGCCCGGCGCCGGGAACTGATCGACTGGGCCCAGCGGGTGGACGGCCTGATCATCGAGGACGACTACGACGCCGACTTCCGCTACGACCGGCGCCCGGTCTCCAGCCTGCAGGGCATGGCTCCCGACCGGGTGATCCTGCTCGGGTCGTTGTCCAAAGCCCTTTCCCCGGCGATGGAACTGGGCTGGATGATCATGCCCCAGCAACTCATCCTGGCCCTGCTCGGCCTGGACCTGGACCGCGTGGTGAGCCCGTCCCCGCTGACCGTCGAGGCGCTCTCGGTGATGATCGAACGTGGCTGGTACGAAAAGCATCTGCGCACCCAGCGGCTGCGCTACCGGGCCCGCCGCGAGCACCTGATCACGGCGCTGGAACAGTACCTGCCCGACGCCGAGATCACCGGCCTGGCGGCGGGCCTGCACCTGCCCTTACGTCTGCCCCGCGCAACCGTCACCCAAGACGTGATCCGGCGCGCCAACCGTCTCCAGTTGGGTCTGACCGACGCCGACCGCTACCGGATCCGTCCCGATCAAAACCCAGCCCTGGTGGTTGGTTTCGGCAATCTGCGGGACAACCGGGTGGACGAGGCAGTACGGCGCCTGGCCCGGGCGGTCCACCCCTGAACGCTCCCCTAATGACGTCCGGCCGACCAGGCTGACCACAACTTGGCATAGCGTCCGCCGGCCGCGACCAGCTCGTCGTGGCGACCCTGTTCGACCACCCGGCCGCCCTCCATCACCAGCACCTGGTCGGCCAGCGCGGCCTGGGAGAAGCGGTGGGCGACCAGAACGCCGGTGCGGCCGGCCAGGACCCGTTCGGCGGCGGCGTCGAGTTCGCGCGAACCGGTGCTGCCCGCCTCCGCAGTGGCTTCGTCGAGGATGGCGACGAGGGGGTCGGCGAGCAGGACCCGGGCCAGGGCCAGTTGCTGCGACTGCTGCGGGCTGAGATCGTGACCGCCTTCACCGACGACGGTTTCGATCCCCTCCGGGAGGGCCGCCACCCAACCGGCGGCACCCACCTGCGCAAGAGCGTCCAAAAGCTGGTTCTCATCGGCGTTCGGAGCAGCCAGACGCAGGTCTTCGGCCAGGGGTCCGGCGAAGACGTGCACTTCCTGGGTGACCAGGACGACCCGGGACTGGACGGCTTCGTTCATCTCGGCGCCGCCGATCCGCACGCTGCCGTGGTCGGGCTGCCGGATCCCGGCGAGAATCGCGGCCAGGGTACTCTTTCCGCCACCGCTACCGCCGACCAGGGCGACCGTGCCCCCGGCCGGGATCGTGACATCCAGACCGTGCAGAACGTCGTGCCCCTCGACGTACGCGTGGCGCACACCGTTCGCCTCGACCAGACCGTCGCGCGGGCTGTCCGCACCGATCGCTGCCGGTAGAGGGATTTCGCTGATCCCGACGATCCGCGAGAGGCTGGCGGTGGCCGACTGCAGGGTGTCGAGCAGGAAGAGCATGGCGTTGATCGGGCCGAAGAGGTTGGCGAAGTAGAGGGCGGCGGCACTGGCCGTGCCGACCGTGACCTGATCCGCCCGCACCAGCCAGAACCCGGCCACCAGCACGGCCGAGAGCCCGATCGCCTCGGCCAGATTGAGCCGGGCGAAGAAGCGCATGTGCAGGCGGACGATGCCGACCATGTGCTGAAGGCTGGCGTCCACCCGGCGCCGGACGAGTTCCACGTGTTCCCCGGCCAGGCCGAAGGCCCGCACACTGGCGGCGCCGCCGATGCTTTCGAGGAACTGCTGCTGTTCCGCGGCCGAGGCCTTGCGGCTGATCGCGTAAACCGGCCCGGAGCGGCGCATGTACCAACGGCTGGTGCCGGCCTGGACCGGGACGGCGAGGGCCGCGGCTACCGCGAAGCGCCAGTCCAGGGCGATCAGGCCGACCCCGGTCAGGGCGATCACCAGGGCGGACTGCACGAACTGGGGTACCGCGGTGCGCACCGCGTCGCTGACCATGGCCACGTCTTCGGTGACGCGCGAGGTCAGGTCGCCGGAACCGCCGCGCTCGATCCGTTCCAGCGGCAGGGCCAGGGCGTGCTGGACGAACGATTCTCTCAGCGCGGCCAGCACTTCCTCACCGAGCCGGGCGATCGTGGACAGCCCGACCCAGGCCAGCACGGCCTGCACCAGAGCGGCACCGGCCAGCGCCAGCACGCGTTCGCCGACCGGCCCGGGCTCCTGCGCCACCACCAGGTCGACGATGCTGCCCAGCAAGGGAGCGGTGACCAGGCTGGCGGCGGCCGCGGCGATCAGCGCGCTCAGGCCGATGATCGCGGCGGTGCGATGGTGACGGATCTCCTGCCAGATCACCCGTCGGCTGCGCTGCGGTGAGCTGATGGGCAGGACGTTGGCGCTCACGACAGCACTGCTTCCTGGTAGGTGCTCTGCTGGGCCATCAGTTCGGCGTGCGTGCCGTCGGCCACGATCCGGCCTTCGTGCAGCAGGATCACCCGGTCGGCGGCGGACAGCAGGGCGGGGCTGGAGGTGAGCAGGACGGTGGTGCGCCCGGCCCGGTTGCGGCGCAGGCCTTCGGCGATGCTGGATTCGGTGACGGTGTCGACGGCCGTGGTCGGGTCGTGCAGCACCAGCACCGGGGCATCGCGCACCAGGGCCCGGGCCAGGGCGATGCGCTGACGCTGACCGCCGGACAGTGAACGGCCGCGCTCGGAGACCTCGGAGTCCAGGCCGTGCGGCAGCATCGAGGCCACCTGGTCGGCGCCGGCGGCGGCGAGGGCGCTGTGCAGGGCGTCCTCGTCGCGCTCGGCGGAGGTGAGGACGTTGTCGGTCAGGGTTCCGGTGAACAGGTCCGGATCGTGCGGGCAGACCAGAACCACCTCCCGCAACCGGGCCGGATCGAGGTCACGCAGAGACTGCCCGTCCAGGACGACCTCGCCCTGCTCCGGGTCGAGTTCGCGGCCGAGACAGCGGCACAGGGTGGCCGCGGCGGACGGCTCGGTGGTCAGAACGCCGATGAACTGCCCGGCGTCGATCTTCAGATCCACCCCGTTCAGACCGGGTCCGTGCAGATCATTGAGGACGATGGCGCCCGGGTTCGCGCTCGCCGGTGCGGCCGAGCCGCCGGTCACCGCGGGCGGGGCGTTGAGGAACTCGGCGATCCGGACGGCGGAGGCCCGCCCGGCCGCCAGGGTGGCGAACACCGCCCCGAACGTGGCCATCGGCTCGAGCAGGAACTGGGCCAGGCCCACCGCCGAGACCAGCTGGCCCACGGTGATCTGCCCGTCCATCGCCAGCCGGCCGCCGACCAGCGCGACCAGGGCCAGGAAGCACCCGTTGATCGCGATCACCGAGGCCGAGTAGACGGCTTCGGTGCGGGCGTTGTGGACGCTGGCGCCCAGGGCCAGGCGGCTGGCGCGGTGGTACTGCGCGCTGCCCGCCCGCTCGGCCCGCAGCCCCTTCAGCACCCGCACCCCGCGCACCAGGTCGGTGGCCACCCCGGCCGCCCGGGCCGCTTGTTCCTGCTGGGCCGAGCTGCGCTTCTCCAGCGGGGAACTGATCGCCCGGACCGCCAGCAGCAACAGCGGTGTGCCGATCAGGACCAGCCCACCCAACGGCAGCGAGACCGCCAGCAGGGCCACGCCGGCCACGATCACGCCCACCACTGCGGCCAGGCCCTGGGCCAGCTGGTAGTGCACCGCGGTCAGCCGGCGCACGTCCGAGGTGGCGATGCTGACCATCGCGCCGGGCAGCTGCGCCTGGCTGCTGCCCCGGGCGTCCAGGGCCCGCCGGGCGATCCGGACCCGCAGGTCCAGGGCCGCGTTCACGCTGGCCCCGAAGCCGACCTGGAACCCCAGCCGGCCACAGGTCGAGAGCATGGCGAAGTTCGCGATCAGCACACCGAGCCAGGTGATCAGGGCCACGGTGTCGCCGGTGGCGACCGCCCGGTCGATGATCACGCCGATCAGCAACGGCACGGCCGCCTCGCCGACCTGATGGCCGCAGGTGAGCGCACCGGCCCCGAGCATCCGCCGGGACTGGGAGGTGATGGACCGCCGCAGCAGGGTGCGGCCGTCAGCTGGTTCGAGGTGCAGGTCAGGGCTGTTCACAATGCTGGTTAGGTTAACCTAACCAGCAGCCGGCTCCAGTACCGCGGTGGTCACCTCCGCCAGCACATCCGGGAGCGGGCTCACGCCCAGACCGGGCCCGGAGGGCACGTCGAGGCAGCCGTCGCGCAGCACGAACGGCTCAGTGATGTCGGTGGCGAAGTACCGGTCGGACGCCGAGACGTCACCGGGCAGGGTGAAGTTGGGCAGGGCGGCCAGAGCGGCGTTGCCGGCCCGGCCCAGGCCGGTCTCGAGCATGCCGCCGCACCAGACCGGGATGCCGTTGGCGGCGCAGACGTCGTGGATGCGGCGGGCCTCCAGGTAACCGCCCACGCGTCCGGGCTTGATGTTCACGATCCGGCAGGCGCCCAGGGCGATCGCGTCGGCCGCCGAGCGGGCCGAGACGATCGACTCGTCCAGGCAGATCGGAGTCACCAGCTGGCGGGCGAGTTCGGCATGACCGCGCACATCCTCCTCGTCCAGGGGCTGTTCGATCAGCAGCAGGTCGAAGGCGTCCAGGCGGGCCAGGTGGCGGGCGTCGCCCAGGGTGTAGGCGGCGTTGGCGTCGACCTGCAGCACCAGGTCGTCGCCGAAGCGCTCGCGGACCGCCCGGACCGGGGCCAGGTCCCAGCCCGGCTCGATCTTGAGTTTGATCCGCTGGTAGCCCTGCTCCAGATAGCCGGTCACCGCGTCCAGCAGTTCAGGGACCGAGTCCATGATGCCGACCGAGACCCCGCTGGCCACCCGGTCGGTGACGGCGCCCATCGAGGTGGCGAAGGACATCCCGTACGAGCGCAGTTCGGCATCCATCACCGCCATCTCGACCGCGGCCTTGGCCATCCGGTGCCCCTTGACCCCGCCCATCAGCCCGGCGACGGTACTCGCGGTGACCTGCTCGGCGGCCAGCAGCGGAGGCAGCAGATGCCGCTGCAGCACGTCCAGGGTGCTCTCGATGTACTCGGAGGAGTAACTGGCGTCGAAGCCGGAGACCGACTCACCCCAGCCCTCGGAATCCTTGGTGATCACCTGCACCAGCACCGCGGGCTTGTCGTACTCGATGCCCAGCGAGGTCCGGAACGGGCTGACCAGCGGCAGATTGACGCGGCGCAGCACCACCCGTTCGATGCGCATCAGCGTTCGCCTCGCACCAGAACGTAACCGCCTGCCGTACGGTCGAAGTCGATCAAGCTGGCCCCCGCGGAGAGCAGCCCGCCCAGCACCTCACGCAACGCCGTCCGCCACTCGGCCGCCAGAGCCGGATCCTGTCGCCGCAGAGCTTCGATGTCCGAGGGCACCGCCACGACGACCACCTGAGCATCCGTCGTGTGCGAAACCGGCCGTTCGTCGTCACAACCCAGCAGCAGAGCCAAATCCGGCGTTGTCGAGAGCCGCCCGTCACCATCACAGGCCGCCCGCGCCCGCTCGCCCAGCAGTTCCCAGCGCAGAAGCAGCCGATCGCTGGGGTCGGCGCCGTTCAGGCCGTCCGGCAGCTGCCCGTAGTGGTCGATCAGGTACTGCTGCGCTCCCCCGCCGAGCTTGCGGAAGTTGAAGTGGGCGTTGCGGGCGATCAGTGGGTCGAAGGTCCAGGTGATCTCGTGCGCACCGTGTTCCAGCACGTGAGCCCGCTGATCCAGTTTCAGCGCGAACCCGACGTCACGCCGCCGGGCCGAGGTCAGCACACCCGCGATGTGGCTGTGCATCTCCGGATGATCCGGCGGGCCCCACAGTCCCACGCAGGCGGCCAGCAACTGCTCCCCGTCGAAGGCCCCGGCAACGTAGGCACCGGCGTCCGCCATTGCCTTGATCACGTCCGCGGCCAGCGGCGGAGCCCCCGGCTCGGTCTGCCACACCTCGGCCAGGAACCGCTCGCAGACGAACGAGTCCGCCGTCGATCCCAGTGCCCGTACCGATACTCCGGCTCGCGCCGCCGCCCGCTGCGCGCTTCGGCGGGCGTCCGCTGTTCCCTTGCTGCGTTCCACATCCGGCATCTTCGACCACTCGCGGAGCCGGTCCGGCCCGCAAAGCTTGCATCGTTGTCATCCTTCGCCTGGCGTTCGCATTCGCGACACATTGCGTCTTTAGTACGTCTGTCCGACTTCGCTTGATTACAGCACTATGAGCCTGGGTGAAATCCCCCGGCGGCATCTCCAGCGAGAACTTCCCCCCGAAGACACACTGGTGACCTTTGCCGTCCGGGCACTGCAAGAGGTGGCCAGAAGGCTGGACCGCAACCTCGTCGTCGGCTCCACCTCGATCGAGACCCTCGATCGGCCACCGGCCGCCGCGTTCGTGCTCCACACGAGCACCTTCGCGGCGGGTGTCGCCGGCCCGGTCGTCCATGCACAGATGGACGACTGTGGCGGTGTAGCAGTTGATCTCACGGTGGCGGACGACGACCTGTGGGCACCGGCCGCGGCAGCCGTGACCGAGATGTGCACCGAGCTGCTGAGCGCTCTGCTGGCCGACCCCGAGGTCGATCTGACCACCGTCCCGGCGCTGTCCAAGGCCACCGAGTCGCAGGTGCTCGGGCCGCTGGCCGGGCTCGCCGTGGATCACGGGCCGTTGGCCAGTGTGCCCGAACGACTCTTGACCAGTGCCCGGACCACACCCGATGCGGTAGCTGTCTACGCGGCCGACGGCACGCTGACCTACCGGCAGCTGGTTTCCCGGGCCAGCGCCCTGGCCACCCGCCTGCAGGTCGAGCCGGGCTCTCTGGTACCGGTTCTCGTGGCCGAGGGTCTGGCCCTGCCGATCGCCTGGACCGCCGTCATGTTCGCCGGGGCAGGCTACGTCCCGCTCGACCCGCGCTGGCCCACCCAGCGGATCGAACGCGTTCTTGATCTGCTCGGCGCCGCGCCAGTAGTCTGCGCAGATCCCGCCGCGGTGCCGCAGACTCACCGGGCCGTCGTCATCGACCAGGCCGAGATCTCGCCCGCCGCAGTCCCGGTCGGCCCGGACGACATCGTCTACGGGGTCTTCACCTCCGGCACCACCGGTACCCCGATGTGCGCGGTCAACCAGCACCGGGGCGTGGCCAACCGGCTGAAGTTCATGTCGCGCTGGTTCGGCCCGCCGCCGCAGCGGGAGGTGGTGCTGCAGAACACCCGGCACACCTTCGACTCGGCCTTCTGGCAGATCTTCTGGCCGCTCACCACCGGCGGCGCCACCGTGATCCCCAGCGTCGGCGAGCATCTCGACCTGCAACACACCATCGACCTGATCGAAGCGCACGGCGTGAGCGTGACCGACTTCGTGCCCGGAGTGCTCAACGCCCTGCTGTCGCTGCTGGAGCAGCGCCCGGCCCTGGTCGGGCAGCTGCGCTCACTGCGGCATCTGGTGGTCGGCGGCGAGCAGATCAACCCGCACGACGTGCACCGGATGCAGCAGCTCCTGCCGGGCCTGCGGGTGAGCAACGGCTACGGGCCGACCGAAGCCGCCATCGGCATGATCTTTCACGAGGTGAGTGCGGCCGACGGCGACGACGTGCCGCTCGGCCGGCCGATCGACAACTGCGCGGCGGTGATCGTCGACGTTGACGGCAAGCCGCTACCCCCGGGCGCCACCGGGGAGATCGTGATCGGCGGGGCCTGCATCGGGCTCGGCTACCACGGTGCCCCGCAGCGCTCGGCCCAGCGGTTCTTCGAATGCCCCTGGCCCACCGCGGGTCCGGTGCTGACCGGGCGGATGTACCGCACCGGCGACCTCGGGCACCTGGACGCGCAGGGCCGGTTCCACTTCGCCGGGCGGATCGACCACCAGATCAAGGTCGGCGGGGTACGGATCGAACCCGGCGAGGTCGAGGCGGCCGCGCTGGCCTTCCCGGGTGTGCGGCAGGCGGTGGCCCTGGTGGTCGGTCCGGCCACCGGCCGCGAGCTGGTGCTGATCACCACCGGACCGGCCACTTCCCGAGAAGTGCTGGATCATCTGCGAACTCGGCTGCCGCGTCACAGCGTTCCGCAGCGCTGCGTGGTGGTCGAGGAAATGCCGCTGACCGAGGCCGGGAAGACCGACCGCCGCCAGCTGGCGTTGCGCGCCGAACTGGCCGGGCAGTCCACCGAAACCACCGATCCGGTGCTGGACGTGCTGCGCTCCTCACTCCGGCGTCCCGATCTGAACTCCAGCGATGACGTTTTCGCCGCAGGCGTGAACTCGCTGCAGGCGGTGGCGGCCGTGGTCGCCCTCACCGAGCGGTTCAAGGTGGAGCTCGGGGTCAAGGACCTCCTCGAGCACCCGACCGCGGCCCGGCTGCGTGAACTGGTGGCCCGGCGGGAGCGGGAGCACGGCGCCGTACCTGACGTGGCTGCACTGGTTTCCGCCGACCTGGCCCTGGTGCCCAGCCCTGGCCCGCAACGGTCTGCCCGGCGACCGGTCAAGACCGTTCTCCTGACTGGAGCAACCGGTTTTGTCGGCGCCCGGCTGCTGTTCGAGCTGCTGGAAGAGCCGGACCTGAACGTGGTGTGCCTGGTGCGCGGGCAGGACGACGGGCAGGCGCAGCGGCGCCTGCGTACGGCGATGACTGCGCAGGGCCTGGATCACCCCGGGCTGGCCGACCGTACCCGGGTGGTTGCCGGAGATTTGGGACGCAGCGGGCTGGGTCTGTCGGCCGATCGCTGGCTTTCGCTGGTGGCCGGGTGCGATCTGGTGCTGCACAACGGCGCGATGGTCAACTTCTTGTACGACTACCGGATGCACCGCGAGCCCAATGTGCTGGGCACGGCCGAGGTGATCCGGTTCGCCCGGGAGGCGGGCGGCATTCCGGTGCACTACATCTCGTCGCTGGGCGTGCTGCACGACCACGCGGTACGCAGCCCCGGCCGACTGCCGGAGGATGTCGATCCGGCCGAGATCACTCCGCCTTCCAGCGGTTACAGCCTGTCCAAGTGGGTGGCCGAGCGGTTGCTGCAGAGCGCGAGCGATCTGCCGGTGACCGTGCTGCGCCTGGGCGAGATCATGCCCGCCGCCGGCGCGGTGCAGCAGAATTCCAGCGCGGTGACGCACCTGCTGCTGAGTGCCTTCGAGCGGCTCGGTGCTGTGCCGATGGCGCAGCTGCGCTCGGACTTCACCCCGGTGGACGAGGCGGCTCGGGTGGTCGTCCGGTCCGTTCGGGAGCAGGCCGTCTGGGGCCGGGCGTTGCACGTCTTCCGGCCCGGCACCGTTCTTTTCGACGAGATTCCCGCTGGTGCGGCCCGAATCTCCTGTACCGCCTTCATCGAGCGGCTGCGGGAGACCGAGGAACTGAGCACCCTGCTGGCGATCATCGAGCACCGCGCCGCCGGAGCACTGGACGAAGAAGCCAGCGCCCGCGCCACGCTGGAGAACCTGTTGCAGGACAACCCCCTGCACTTCGACCGGTCAGTGAGCGCCGGCTTCGAGGAGCGCGCCGCAGAACCGGCCCTCAACCGTTGAGCACCGAACGAAAGGCACTCTCATGCAGCACCGCACCATGGGCCGGCTCGGCTGGGACGTCAGCGAGATCGGCTACGGCATGTGGGGAATCGGCGGTGGTCCGGGCGGTTTCACCGGCTGGGACTACGACGTCGCCCCGACCGCCCTGGACCTCTCGGTGGACCTCGGCTGCACCTTCTTCGACACTGCCTGGGTCTACGGCCGGGGTGTGTCCGAGCAGCTGCTGGGCGGTCTGCGCGGCCGCCGGCCGGAGGCGGGCCTGCGCCTGGCCACCAAGATCCCGCCGCTGAACCGGGAATGGCCGCCGCGCCCCCAGGACACCCTGGAAGACGTCTTCCCCGCCGAGCACATCGTCGAGTACACCAAGCGCAGCCTGGACAACCTCGGCGTCGAGAAGATCGACCTGCTGAAGTTCCACGTCTGGGAGGACCGCTGGGCCGCCGAGCCGGGCTGGCAGAACGCGATCAGCCGGCTCAAGGAGGAGGGCCTGATCGACGGCTTCGGGATCAGCGTGAACCGCTGGGAGCCGACGAACTGCTTCAAGGCCCTGGACACCGGCCTGGTCGACGCGATCCAGGTGATCTACAACGTCTTCGACCAGGCCCCCGAGGACGAGCTGTTCCCCCGCGCGATCGAGGAGAACATCGCGATCGTGGCCCGGGTACCGTTCGACGAGGGTGCCCTGACCGGCACGATGAGCCTGGACAGCAGCTTCCCGGCCGAGGACTGGCGGGCCACCTACTTCGGCCCGGAGAACCTGCCGCCGACGATCGAGCGGGTCGAGGCGCTGCGCGAGCTGGTGCCCGAGGGCATGACCATGCCGGAACTGGTTCTGCGGTTCATCCTGCACCACCCGGCCGTCTCCACGGTGATCCCCGGCATGCGCCGGCCCGAGCACGTGCGCTCCAACCTGGCGGTCTCCGACGGCCGGCCGCTGCCGGCCGACCTCGTCGAGGCGCTGCGCGCCCACCGCTGGGACCGCAGGCCCACGCACTGGTCGATGTAGTCCCCCTTCCCTTCACCACGATCAGCCCTTCACCACGATCAGCCCTTCGCGACGATCAGCTCAGAGAGAGAACCACGGTGACCCTTACCCCTCAGGCGCCTACGCTGCCGGACAACGACGTCTGGCTGTCCGTGGCCGGGCAGGCAGTCCGATCCCCGCACGCGGTGGCGTTGCTGGACGCGGACGGCGCACTGACTTACGAAGGGCTCGTCGAGCTGGTCGCCGCGGAGGCGGAGCGACTGGCCGAGGCGGGCGTGCGGACCGGTGACCTGGTCGGGGTCCGCCTGCCGCGCGGCCGTCAGGCGGTCGTGACCATCCTGGCCACGCTGCGCTGCGGTGCTGGGTACGTGCCGCTCGACCCGGCCTACCCGCAAGCTCGCCTGGACCTGATGCTGGAGGAGACCAAGCCGCGCGCACTGGTCACCGCCGAAGGCGTCCAGCCGCTGGAAGACGCGGTGCCGCGCGAGGATCCGGCCTATGTCATCTTCACCTCCGGCTCGACCGGCCGGCCCAAGGGTGTGCTGATCGGCCGGCAGTCGCTGCGGGACTTCGCCGGGGCGTTCGGCACCCGCTTCGGCTTCGCCCCGGGTGAGCGCATCCTGCAGTTCGCGTCGCTGAGCTTCGACGTCAGCGTGGAGGAGATCTTCCCGGCGCTGACCCGCGGCGCCACCGTCGTCCTGCGCGACGACGACATGATCAGCCGCCCCGACCTCTTCCTGGACCGCTGCGGCGCGCTCGGCATCACCCTGCTGGACCTGCCCACCGCCTACTGGCACGAGCTGGTCGCGGCGCTGAGCCGGGGTGAGGCCCAGCTCCCGCCGAGCATCCGCTGCGTGATCGTCGGCGGCGAGACCGCTCGGCCGGACGCGGTGCGGGACTGGCAGCAGGCCACCGCCGGTTCGCCGGTGCGGCTGTACAACACCTACGGCCCGACCGAGACCACGGTGGGCGCCACCGCCGCCGACGTGACCGAGTGGAGCGGCGAGGTCGTCCCGATCGGCATCCCGCTGGACGGCATCACCTGCCGGATCGGCGAGGACGGCGAACTGCTGGTCGGTGGAACCGGAGTGGCCCAGGGCTATCTCAACCGGCCCGAGCTGACCGCCGAGCGGTTCATCACCACGCCCGGGCACGGCCGTGAATACCGCACCGGTGACCGGGTGCGCTGGGCCGACGGGCAGCTGGAGTTCCTCGGGCGGCTGGACGACCAGGTCAAGATCCGCGGCTACCGGGTGGAACCCGGTGAGGTCGAGGCGGCGCTGCGTGAGCTTCCGGAAATTACGGACGCTGTGGTCCTGGTGGATGAACGGGGCGGACATCCGCGTCTGGTCGGGCATCTGGTCACTGCCACCACGACCGACCTTGCGGCCGTGCGGGACCAGCTCGCGGCCACGCTTCCGGCCGCCTACGTGCCCAGCCTGTTCGTGCGGCACGACCGGTTCCCGCTGACACCGCAGGGCAAGATCGACAAGAAGACGCTGGGCGCGCTGGTTCCCGAGCCGGTGGCCGTCAGCGACTTCTCCGGCTTCAGTGCGAATGAGCAGGCCGCGGCCGCCCTGATCGAATCCGTGCTCGGCGTGGTGGTGACCAGCACCACGGACGACTTCCTGGCGTTGGGCGGTGACTCGCTCGACTCTGTGCGGCTGATCGCCGCACTCCGGCAGCAGCACGGCACCGAGATCACCCTGGCCCAGTGGTACTCGAACTCCACCGTGGCTGCGCTCGCGGCCGCCATCGGTACGGTTTCCGAACCGAAGGCGCGTGAGCTGCCCGAACTGGTGGAGGGTGTCCCCCAGCGCCTGAACCCGATGCAGCGGGACTACTGGATCGCCGAGCAGGTGTGCGGAGACCGGCCCGCCTACACCCTGGGCATCCGCTACCGCTTCGGCGAAACCGTGGACACCGAGAAGCTTCGCCGGGCGCTGACCGCGATGGCTCAGCGGCATCCCCTGCTGCGTGCTCGTTTTCCCGACGAGTACGCCGAACCCAGCATGGTGATCGACCCGGCCGGCACGATCCCGCTGACCATCGGCGCGCCGACCTCGGCCGGCGTGGACCACCGCAACGGGCCGATCGCCCACGCCTACCTGGACGACCAGGACCTCACCCTGCGGGTGCACCACCTGGCCTTCGACGGCTGGTCGGCCGGAGTGTTCGGCCAGGAACTCGCCGCGCTGTACCAGGGGCACTCGCTGCCCGACGCGGTTGCGGTACCGGATCTGGCCGAGCGCGCCGATCGGGCCCAGGCCGACCCGGAGTTGCTGAGATACTGGCGAAACCGGCTCTCCGAGGCAGATCTCGACCTCGAACTGCCCGCCGACCGCCCGGCCCCGATCGCCCGCTCCTACGCCGCCGACCGGGTGGTCTGCAGCCTCGACGCCGACCTGCTCGAGCGGCTCCGGACGTACGCCACCCAGCACCGCACCAGCCTGTTCACCGTGATGCTGGCCGGCCTGCAGGTAGCGCTGCGGCGCTACACCGGCCGGACCGACATCACCGTGCTCTCCCCCACCGCAGCGCGCTCCACCACCGAACTGGCGCAGCTGATCGGCCCCGTCCTGAACGTGCTGCCCCTGCGCGCAGACCTCAGCGCAGCGCCCACGTTCGCCGAAATCGTTGCCCAGCTCCGCGACTCGGTTCTGGCCGACCTGGACCACCAGGAACTGGCCCTGCCCGACCTGGTGGCCGCACTGCAGCGGCCGGGCGCCAAGCGGGTCAGCCCGGTCATGCTCACCGTGCACAACACCCCCGCCCCGGACGGCTCGATCCTGAGCTACGTGGGCGAGATGCAGCCCTCGGCAACCATGGTCGACCTCTCCATCGGGCTGGACTTCCCCGCCGACGGCGCTGTTCTGAACGCCGACTACGCCACCGAACTGTTCGACGCCCAGCGCATCGAGGCCCTCCTCGGCCACCTGATCACCCTGCTGGACGCCGCCACCGCGACGGCCCAGCCCGAGCCGATCACCCACCTACCGCTCCTTTCCGAACGCGAACGCAACCGAATCGTCCATGACTGGAACGACTTCGGCATCCCGGTGCCCGACGCCACCACCGTGCACGAGCTGTTCGAGCGCCGTACCGCGTCGGCACCCGAGTCCCCTGCGCTCACCGTCTCCGGCGAAACCCTGAGCTACGGCGAACTCAACCGCCGCGCCAACCGGCTGGCCCGGCGCCTGCGCCGCGAAGGCGTTCTCCCTGGGCACCGCGTCGCCATCCATCTGGAACGCGGCACAACGTTCTTCGTAGCGATGTGGGCGGTACTGAAGTCCGGCGGCGCCTACGTCCCGCTCGACCCGGGCTACCCGCAGGACCGACTCGACCACATGCTGTCCGACAGCCTGCCCACGGTGGTGATCGACCCGTCCTACATTGCCGCCGCCGACCCGGACGAATCCGGAACCGACCTGCCCAACTGCAATTGCGCCGACGACCCGGCGTACGTGATCTACACCTCGGGCTCGACCGGCAGTCCCAAGGGTGTGGTGATCACCCACGGCAACCTGGTCCACGCGGCCGGGATGTGGCAGGAGGCCTACCGGCTACGCCCGGAATGGACCTTCCTGCAGGCGGCCAGCTCCTCGTTCGACATGTTCGTGGGCGAGACCATGCGCGCCCACACCAGCGGCGGCCGGCTGGTCGTGGCACCCCGCGAAACCCTGCTCGACCCGGCCGATCTCTACGCGCTGATGAAGGCCGAGCAGGTCAGCTGCACCGAACTCGTCCCCGCGGTCCTGCGCGAGCTGCTCAACCACGTGCGCCAGGCCGACGCCGATCTGAGCTTCGTCGACCTGCTGATCGGCGGCGGCGAGAAGTGGCACGTCGAGGAGTACGAGCTCGCCCAGGCCTTGGTCGGCCCGGCCAACCGGGTGGTGAACTCCTACGGCGTCACCGAAGTCACGGTCGACAACGTCTTTTTCGAGGGATCGGTCAAGCATCTCCCCCGCGACGCGCCGCTGCCGATCGGGCGCCCGTTCCCGAACAACACGGTCTACGTGCTGGACGCCGAGCGCCGGCCGGTACCGGCCGGAGTGACCGGCGAGCTGTACCTGGGTGGCCTCGGGGTCTCGCCGGGCTATCACGAGCGCCCGGACCTGAACGCGGACAAGTTCGTGGAGGACCCGTTCTCCAGCCTGCCGGGCGCCCGGATGTACCGCACCGGCGACTCGGCCCGGTTCCGGTTCGACGGCACGGTCGACTTCCTCGGCCGGCTGGACGATCAGGTCAAGGTCAACGGGTACCGGATCGAACTCGGTGACATCGAGGCCGCGCTCGCTGCCGAGCCTTCGGTGCTTGCGGCCGCGGTCGCTGCGCACCGGCGTGCCGACGGTTTCACGCAGCTGATCGGCTATGTCGTCAGCTCGGACTTCGACGAGGCGACGATGCGGGACGCGTTGGCGGTGCGGCTTCCGGCGCACATGGTGCCGGCCCGGATCCTCTTGCTCCCGGCTCTGCCGCAGACCCCCAACGGCAAGCTGGACCGCCGCGCCCTGCCCGAACCGCCGGAAGGACTGGCTGCTTCGGCCGGACCCGCTGCGCGCACGGCGGTCGAGAAGGCCATCGCGGCAGTCTGGAAGCAGGTGCTCGGGGTCGACGAGCCCGGCATCGACGACAGCTTCTTCGCGCTGGGCGGTGACTCGTTCGCCGCGCTGAAGGTGGTGCGGCAGCTGGAGCCGATGCCCAGCCTGGTCGACTTCTACCGGCACGCCACGATTCGCCGGCTGGCCGTGCTGCTGGAAGGTTCTGTCGCAACGGAACGGCGGCTGCTGAACCGGCTGACCGAGGCCGATGCCCGAGCCGGCGGGCAGACCGTGGTGGCGATCCCGTACAACGGCGGCAGCGCGGTGGCCTACCAGTCCTTGGCCGACGCCTTGCCCGAGACCTGGGCACTGCAAGCAGTCGAGCTGCCCGGCCACGACCAGTCCCGACCGGACGAGGAACTGCAGACCGCCGCGGTGGTGGCTTCTCGTATCGTCAGCGAACTGCAGGCCATCGACGGGCCGGTGATGCTCTACGGCCACTGCCAGGGCGTCGCGCTCACCGTCGAGGTGGCCCGGCAGGCCGAGGCCGCCGGGGTTGACGTGACCGGCGTCGGGCTGGGCGCCGGATTCCCCGAAGCCCGGCTTCCGGGGAAGGTTTTCGACTGGATCTACCGGAACCTGCCCACCGAGCGCCTCACCTCCAACCGCGAGTACCTGGCCTACCTGCGCTCGCGCGGCGGCTTCACCGACATCCAGGACGAGGCGCAGAAGGAGTTCGTGCTGCGCAACGTGCGGCACGACTCCCGGGACGCCGAGGAGTACTTCACCGCGGCCTACCGGGAACCGTACGAGCAGCTGAAGGCCCCGGTGCTGGCCGTGGTCGGCGAGCGGGACCGGGTCACCGAGCATTACCACGAACGTCAACACGAATGGCGGCATTTCACCGAGGGCGACGTGGATGTCACGGTCCTGCCCGAGGCCGGGCACTTCTTCGTCAAGAGCCATGCCGAGCCCCTGGCCGAGGCGCTGAGGAGCTTCGCCTCCGGCACCCGGCCGCCGCAGACCGAGCCCGCCCCGAAGAACGAGGCCGACCTGAGCCGGTTCGCGATCGTGGCGCTCGGGCAGTTCCTCTCGATGATCGGCTCCGGCCTGAGCACCCTGGTGCTGAGCATCTGGGTGCTCCAGGAGACCGGCTCGATCACTGCGTTCTCCCTGGTCAACGCGATCGGCCTGCTGCCCGGCATCCTGGTCGGCCCGGTCGCCGGAGCGGTGGCCGACCGCTGGGACCGGCGCCGGGTGATGCTGGCCAGCGACGTCACCGCCGGAGCGTCCATGGCCGGCCTGGCCGCGCTGATGTTCACCGACGGCCTGCATCTGTGGCACATCTACCTGGCCGTGACCGTGACCTCGATCGCCGGGGCCTTCCAGCGCCCGGCCTATCTGGCCGCCGTCTCCCAGCTCGTGCCCAAGCGCTACCTCGGCCACGCCGGTGGTATCGGCCAGCTCGGACTCGGTGTCGGGCAGGTGTTCTCGCCGCTGCTGGGCGCCGCGCTGATGGGCCCGATCGGGATCGGCGGGGTGCTGCTGGTCGACACCGCAACCTTCGTGGCCGGTGCCCTGACCCTGCTGTTCGTCCGCTTCCCGAACCTGGCCTTCCGCCGCCGCGAGGAGACCTTCGTCGCCGAGATCCGTAACGGCTGGAACTTCATCGCCCGGCGGCCCGGCCTGGTCGCCGCGGTCCGGTTCTTCGTGGTCGACCACATCTTCTACGTGCTGGGCTTCGCCGTGATCACCCCGATGCTGCTGATCGAGCAGTCGGCCTCGGTGATGGGCATGGCCCTGGGCGCGGCCGGCGTGGGCGTGCTCTCCGGCAGCGTGCTGATGGGCATCTGGGGCGGGACCGCCCGGCGCAGCAACGGCATGCTGCTGGCGATGGGCCTGGGCAGTGTGGCCATGCTCTGTGTCGGCCTGAGCACCAGCCCAGCCCTGATCATCGGCGGGATGTTCTTCGTCGGGGTGGCCGAGTCCCTGGCCGACGGCCACTGGATCGCTGTCCTGCAGAGCAAGGTCGACCTGGAGCTGCAGGGCCGGGTGCTCTCGCTGTTCATCACCCTGATGATGCTCACCGTCCCGATCGGCTACCTGGTGGTCGGGCCGCTGGCCGAGCGCTACGTCCAGCCGCTGTTCGACTCCGAGGGCCGCGGCCTGGGCCTGCTCATCGTGATCAGCGGGGTGCTGCAGCTGGCCTGGGCGATCCGCGGCTGGTGCAACCCCCGGCTGCGGCTGATCGAGGACGAACTGCCCGACGCGATCCGCCCCGACCGCATCGGTACCCGCGACGACCTGCAGCGCGAGGCCGACGAACTGCTCGCCGCCCACCTCCCGGCCCAGAAGAAGGCGCTGTAATGCTGACCAGCACGCTCACCGTCGTGGACGACCTCCGGCCCGGCGTCCGGATCCTGATCAAGGACGAGTCCCTCTACAGTTCCGGCAGTCACAAGGAGCCGGCCGCCTACGCCGTGGCGGCCCAGGCCCGGGCCGACGGCCACGATCGGGTCTTCGTGGGCTCCTGCGGCAGTTACGGCCGGGCGATGGCCAAGGCCGCCGCCGAGATCGGCCTGAAGTGCACGGTGGTCCTGCCCGCGGGCTGGGGCGACAGCGGCGAGTTCGCGCTGAGCACCGGCGCCGAGATCTGCTTCGCCGAGGGCGGCTACGAGGACGCGGTCGACGAAGCCCGGCGCCTGGCCGAGGAGACCGGCTGCGCGGACGGCAATGTCGACGGCCCGTACAAGAACGCCGTCCTCGCGGGCCACGGCCGGGTGATCGACGCGCTGCACGCGGAACTCGGCTCGTCCCCGGCCACGGTCTGGGTGCCGATCGGCAACGGCACCACCATCGTCGCTCTGCACCGCCGTCTGCAGGCGCTGGGCTGGCCGGTCGCGGTGCAGGGCGTCGGCTCCCCCGGCAACAACCCCATCCTGACCAGCTGGCCCGGCCCTTACCAGGTGCTGCCCAGCGACGCGGTGATCACCACCGAGCACAACGAGCCCTTGGTGAACTGGCACGCCCTTCACGGCCCGGACGCCCTGGCCGCACTGGCCGAATCCGGCGGCGCCGCCCACGCCGCCACCGATGACGAGCTGGTCGCCGCTCAGGCTCTGCTGGCTCGCTACGGCCTGCGCCCCAGCCCGGCCGGTGCAGCTGGGCTGGCCGGGCTGCTCCAGCACACCGGAAGCCTGACCGGCACCCAGATCGTCATCCTCACCGGGCGCTCGCTCTAAGCCCGAAGTCAGACGCCCTAGGCCCGAAGCCGAAGCAGGCCGGCCGACGTGGGCCGGAAACCGCAGGCCTGGAGGTAGAACGCCTCCAGGCCTGCTTCAAAGTCCACGTGCAGCCAGGTGTTGTGAGCTGACCGTTCGGCGCTGCGTTCTCGAGCATAATTGAGGACGCTCGTCCTGGTAGCCCGGTTCGGCGGCGGTACCAGCGCAAACGGCTTGCGTGAATTTGCGCTTTCCGGGCGCCGTTATCGACTCTTCCGGT
The DNA here is from genome assembly GCF_021129305.1 of Kineosporia babensis. Lineage (GTDB taxonomy): Bacteria > Actinomycetota > Actinomycetes > Actinomycetales > Kineosporiaceae > Kineosporia > Kineosporia babensis. The sequence goes on from NZ_JAJOMB010000003.1 coordinate 422,896, forward strand.
CGCGGAGGCGACCCGTCCACCCGTCAGCCGCCGACGTCCTGTTGCGGTATTTCTTTCATCGGTCCATTTCTTGCAGCCGCTCCGAATCCGGAGCTACCTTCGAAATCACTGCCGGCGACTGCGGAATCACCTCCGCTCCCCCTGAAGTCCCGACGTGAGGAATCGACCGATGAGACTCGATCGACGTGTTCTGGCTGCCTGTTGCGCCGCCGCCCTGTTCACCGGCGGCGTAGCCACCGTGACGGCGGCCGCCGAACCTGCGAAAGTATCCGTCCGGAGCGCTGTCTCGCCGATCGGCATCCCCGGGCGCGGGGCGACGGTTCCGTTCCAGGAGATCGAGGCCGAGGACGCCGCGACGAACGGCACGGTGATCGGCCCGGACCGGGTCTACGGCCAGCTGCCGTCCGAAGCATCCGGCCGCAAGGCGGTCACGCTCGACGCGGTCAACGAGTACGTCGAGTTCACCCTGCCGGCCGCCGCCAACTCGATGGTGCTGCGCTACAGCCTTCCGGACAATGCCGCGGGCACCGGCCGGGATGCCACGGTGGCGGTCGAGGCGGGTGGGCAGAAGCTCACCGATCTGCCGCTGACCTCGCGCTACAGCTGGTTCTACGGCGGCTATCCGTTCACCAACACCCCCGGCTCGAACCCTCACCACTTCTACGACGAGAGCCGCACTCTGTTCGGCCAGACCCTGGCCGCCGGCAGCAAGGTCCGGGTCAAGGTCACCTCCACCGCCTCCTCGCCCACCTTCACCATCGACCTGGCCGACTTCGAGCAGGTCGCGGCCGCCGGCACCGCTCCGGCCGGGGCGCTGAACATCGTCACCGGCTACGGCGCCGATGCCACCGGCTCGGCCGACGCCACGAGCGCCGTCCAGCGGGCGGTGAATGACGGCGCAGCGCAGAACAAGCCGGTCTGGATCCCCAAGGGCACGTTCAAGGTGACCGGGCACATCATCGCCGACCGGGTCACCATCGCTGGGGCCGGCCCCTGGCACAGCGTGCTCACCGGCGACGGCGTGGGCATCTACGGCAAGTACGTGGCCGACGGCGGGCCGAGCACCGGGGTCACGGTGAAGGACCTGGCCGTTCTCGGCGAGGTCGAGGACCGCAACGACTCCGCGCAGGTCAACGCTTTCGGCGGGGCGATGAGCAACTCCAGCATCGACAACGTCTGGATGCAGCACACCAAGGTCGGGGCCTGGATGGACGGCCCGATGACGAACTTCCACATCAGGAACAGCCGGATCCTGGACCAGACCGCCGACGGGGTGAACTTCCACCAGGGGGTCACCAACTCCAGCGTGACCAACACCTTCGTCCGTAACACCGGCGACGACGGCCTGGCGATGTGGGCCGAACGCGACGACAACGTGAAGAACACCTTCTCCCGCAACACCGTGGTGGTGCCGGTCCTGGCCAACAACATCGCGATCTACGGCGGCGAGGACATCGCGGTGACCAACAACGTGGTCTCCGACACCGTCACCAACGGCGGCGGCATCCACGTCGGCAACCGCTACCCCGGCGTGCAGGGAAACACCGCCGTCCAGGGAACCTTCGACCTCAGCGGCAACACCCTGATCCGGGCCGGGAACTCCGACTACAACTGGCAGTTCGGTGTCGGGGCGATCTGGTTCAACGGCCTGAACGAGCCGATCGACGCCACGATCAACGTCCGCGACACCGACATCCTGGACAGCTCGTACTCGGCGATCAGCTTCATCGAGGGCAGCGTGCGCGGGGTGAACTTCGAGAACGTGAAGATCGACGGGGCGGGCACCTTCGCCCTGCAGATCCAGGCCCCCGGCTCGGCCACCTTCAAGAACGTCACCGCCACCGGCATCGGCTACGCCAACCCGGTCTACAGCTGCACCGGGGCGAACTTCACGATCAACAACGCCGGCGGTAACGGCACCTGGCTCAACGGCACCCCGTACTGCGGACCTTGGCCCAGCCCGGTCTACGGCGGCGGTGGTCCCGGCCCCTCGCCCACCGCCACTCCCACCGCCACTCCTACTGTCACCCCCACCCAGGACCCGGGAACCGGCAACCTGGCCGCCGGAAAACCGGTGCAGGCATCCAGTTTCACCGACGTCTACCAGGCGACGAACGCCGTCGACGGCAACGCCTCCACCTACTGGGAAAGCACCAACAACGCCTGGCCCCAGACCCTGACCGTGGACCTGGGCACCAGCCGTCAGATCTCCCGCCTGGTCCTGAAGCTGCCCCCGCCCACCGCCTGGGAGGCCCGCACCCAGACCATCGCCGTCTCCGCGTCGGCCAACGGGCAGAACTTCTCCAGCATCAAGGCCGCCGCCCAGTACCGCTTCGACCCGGCCCAGGCCAACACCGTGACCATCCCGGTCTCCAGCGCGCAGACCCGCTACCTACGCCTGACCTTCACCGCCAACACCGCCTGGCCCGCCGCCCAGCTCTCTGAGCTGGAGGCCTACCCGTCCTGACCCGTCCTGACCCGCCCCGTCCGTCCGGCCCGGTTCCCAAGCCATCTCGGGAACCGGGCCGGACCGCGCTCGGCGCGCACTACGTCCTTTGTTTTACCCACTTGCAACACCCCCGCCTCGTCCACGCAAGGTGACCGCAGTTTCTCGCTCGAAAGTGACATACCGACAGTTCAGAGGCGCTCTTACTTTTCTGGTCTAGCACCCGCATCTAGCAGTCTCAGCCCATCCAGGGCCGGAGCGACATCCATGCACCGAAGGCCACCACTGCCATCAGCAGCAGGTACACGCCCACCGCCCCGCCCAGCCTGCGCGCTGTCCGCCGGTACCCGCGCCGCCACCTCCGGCCGAGCGGGCGAGGACGGTAGTCCGGGTCGTAGCCAGCCCACCGCTCCTCGCTCGTCTGCCTCACAGCGGCCGGGACTCTTCCGGGTCGGCAACCGGGACGGCCGACGGCTCCCGGTCCGGCTCAATCCTCGGGGCCTCCACGGGAGGGGCGATGATCTCGCCCTGGACGACCGGCGGGTTGGTGAAGTACATGACGACCGCCAGGACAGCGGCGCCGACCGACGCGGTAGTCAGGCCCTCCCATGCGATCGACGTCCCCGACTCTAGTCCGGCCACCGCCAGGCCCGCAGCAGTGCCACCCGCGGCGACGACGGCGCGCTCGGTGAGCTGCCAGGCGATCGGGGCGGTCGCGGGCAGCTTGAGGTTGGCTGCGCTCTTGGCGACCGAGACGAACGCGGTCACCAGCACCAGCGAACCGACGGCGGTCAGGTCGACGCCTCGCAGGCTTGACCCGCCCGCTATGACGACCAGCGTCGGGACGAGCGCCTGCAGCGCCTGACGGACAGCACGAGACAGGGCGTCACGTGCCCGGTCGACGACGAGGCGCTGCAGCGCCTCCTGTCGCACAGTAGTGGTGGTCATGGCGTCGGTTCTCCGATCGGTTTGTTGGTCTCGGGGTGCGGAATCCCAGCGGACGCCCGGGCCGTGCAGTCAAGGTCCTGCAGGAGATCCTGAGCGGACTCCTGCAATGCCTCGCCGCGCGCCGTGGACGGCTTCGGATTGGGTGCCGCCTGCGCGGCGGTCGACGTGCAGAACTTCCGCCCAAACTCCTTGATCGCGGCCCGATTGTTGAGGGACACCTGATAGGCGGCGACAGTGATGGCGGCAAGGACGATGACGCCGACGAACACTGCGAAGAAGAACGCCATCGTCCGCTTGCGCAGCTGCGACTTCAGGGCGTCGATCTGTGCGCTCATCGACCGCCCCTGGTCGACGAGTTCGCGGACTGCCCCCTCGAGGTCATCACCGGGGTCCGTCGGTAGGTGGGTCATCGCTGGTCCCCTTTCTGCGGTCAATCTCCGCCTGTAGCTGATGTGTGACGTCGTCGAGTTCTGCGGCGCGCTGCGTCATCAACGCGATCACCTCAGCGACGGTGGGCGCGGTCCGTGCTGGCCGTGGGCGGCTACCGATCATTTCGGGTCCTGTCCAGGAACTCCCTGATCGCGCGCGTTGACTCGGTGAGCGACGGAACAACCTTGTCCAGAAACTCTTTGACCAGATCGTCTTTCGCTGCCCGCTCGGCGTCGGCACGTGTGGCCTCCCGCTTCCACGCGAAGAAGAAGAATGCGATGGCCACCAGCGCAAGCGTCCCGAGGATGCCTTGGCCAATGAATGAGGTCGTGACCCCTTGGACTGCGCCGCTCGTGGCAGTAGCAGCGATGGTGAGTGCATGTGTCACGTCTCTCGGCTATCCGTACATCCACTGTCGCCGCGGTCCGAGATCGCCATGCCGGACCGGGTGTGTGCCGGGCGACTTGTTCCAGCCGCGCCCTCGGAAGAGGTTGCGGGTGGCGAACCATGAGACGGGTCGGACGGGGGCGAAATCAGCGGCGTCACCTGCCATGTGCCGGGACTGCGATGCGCCGCCGACGGCCCGGTTGTGTCCTCGGCAGCGGCAGCCGGAGATGATGCTGATGCCCGAACCGAGGGACTTCCGGTACCGCTCGAGTTCCCTGAATGCGCCGCGCTGGAACCAGATGCGGGCGCACGTCGAGTACCGGCCGCCGCACTTGCAGCGGACCTCCGTGAAGCTGAAGTGCGCGCTGGCGGTGGGCAGACCTGCGCGGCGGCGCGCCTCACTGATCCGCAGCGCGGCGGACGTGAACGGGCCGAGTTTCGCATCGACCTTCAACGCGGGGCCGAGGTTCCATCCGCCCTGGAAATGGGCGAGGGCCTGCCGGTATTCGCCTGCGGTCCGGATCCGCCAGCCCAGCGACTTGAGGATCGTGATGGCCTGGTTCTGTGTGAGGGTCTTCGGGGGGTTGTTAGTCACGGTCGCCCTCCGACATCAGCCACGCCAGGTCGCCGGCGGCATCGAAGTCGTCGTCGGCCAGGGTCTCGTCTGTGTCTTCGATCGGGTCGCCGAAGTCGACGGCAGTCGGCGCGATCACGTCGCCCGAGCCTGCCTCGTCGGGTTCCTGGTAGTCGTCGGGCTCCGGGTCCAGGTTCGCGGGGACGAGTGATCCTGTGTCGGTTCCGTATTCGTCGCTCACGGCGCTTCCTTCCATGCCTTGCGGACCTTCGCCACGTACGCCTCAGGGTTCGGGCTCGTTCCGGGGCGACCTGTCTCGGCCCACCGCCGCGCGGCCTTCGGCGAGTTGTGAGCGGCCACAGCTAGCTCATCGAGATCCATTCCGGGCCGGGCAATCTGAGCGATCCGATCCCGCTGCGTCTTGAATTCGCGGGCCGTCCACCCGAACGCGAACCGCCAGTCGCACGCCTGCTCCAGCGTGACCGCCGGGTGCGCATCCCGATTGATCTGGCAAGGGCCCGTGTCGTACGGGGTGCCGACACCGACCGCCCCCGGATCCCAGCCGGATTCGGCCCCGACGATCCCGATCAGCGGCCACACAGGGATGCCATACATGGCCGCGGTCGACTGGATCAGCGACATCATCATCGCCCGGACCGTCTGCGGCCCGCAGATGCCGTCCACGGTCAGGCCATTGTCACGCTGCACCAGGGCGAAACCGCGGACAGTCAGTGGTCCGACGATCCCCGACGGGCGGATCCCCAGCGACGGGTACAGCTCGTCCAGGCGTCGCTGCAGAGCCTTCACCGCGGCCGTGACGACGAGATCGTTGTAGGTCGCGTCAGCCTCCAGGCCGGCAGATCCGACCATGGGCTCACCGGCCCGGTAGTAGCCGCCCTTGGATCCGGGGCGTGCGGGCAGGAGTCCACCGGTGGTCGACCACATGCCGCGCCCGGGCTTCGTGGGGGCGCTCACGAGCCACCGCCGGGGAATCCGCCCGGGTACAGGGGAGGCTCGACCTGGTCGTCGCCGGGCTCGGGTTCGGTGGTCGTCGGGTCCGGGTCGGGCTCGACGTACGGCTCCTGGTAGCCAGGGTCGGGTGCGTGCGCCATGGCACGGCCTTTCGACAACCCCAGCCCGGGGCGCAGGGCCCCAACCCGGCACCGCCAAGTGTACGGCCGCAGGTCACCGCTTGCGGGCGGGCCGCCTCAACCGTGGCAGAGGGATCCTCGTCCGCCGGAACAGGTTGCGCCCACCACCGTCCAAGGCGAGCTCCATGCCCCGGGACGACACGAAGTACTGGGCGGACGTGCACCGGAACGTGGTCCGCCCGTCCCTGCTCCCCGTGAGCGAGTACGGGTGCCCGCCGTCCGCGCGAAAGTTCCCGTCAGCGATCACCACGTTCCAGCCCGCGCGGATCTCCCAAGGCTCGATCATCCGGCCCGTCCGCACATCCATCACCGGAGACGTCACCAGAGCCGTCCCGCTGGTCCGCTGGTCGTTCCGGGCCCGTAGCGCACTGAGGCCCTTCGACTTCGCGGTCCGCTCCGTCAGGGCACCCTCAGGGGTCAAGTCGATATGCGCGATCCTATTCACCCCAGCCGCCTCCAGTTCCGGAGCTTGCCCGGCCACCACCACGGACGCCGGCACATCCGCTGACGTCTGGTACGTGACGAGAGCGTGGGTGGCGAGGTCGTCGGCGCCACCGGCAAGCTCGACCTTCGCGGCGCCCGGCGGGATGATGTACCGGGGCGCGGTCAGCCAACTGCGGTACTCGAACCGCGCCGGGTCGGGTCCCTTCACCCCATACCTAGGCTCCCACACAGCCCAGTAGTAGTCGGTTTCGATCTCCCCGACCCATTCCATGATCTGCCGTACTGTCGCGCCGTCCCACCACGTGGCCTGCTCGACCTTCGTGTCGGGCTTCGCGATCGCGGACGGGGCGGCGTCAATGAAGAGGTCACCGAAGAGAATCCGGCCACACAAGTCGTGGACGATATCGCCGGTCGTGACGTCCGTCCCGGGGTCGATTACGGTCGCACCGGAAGCGTTCACGCGGTCAAACACGACAGCCAGATTGCCGAAGCGTAGGTAATAGTCCCTGGGGGCAGGGAGCCCTGCCCCAGATCCGTCGTACACCCACTGCAGTTGCCCGACCCGTGATCCGACCTGAGTCCAGTCCCCAGCGCCCAGGCGCAGCCGGAAATGCACTGGGCTGCCGCCGTAGTCGCGGTCCATGACCGTCTGCACAGTCCCCGCCTGCGTCGCTACACGGACCTTCACCCGGTACGCGGCGTCGTTCGTTCCGTCAAAAGTCCCCTGGATGCAGACAATGTCCTGCTTGTTCGCCGAGAACTTGGGCGGCCGGTACGTCATCGTCATCGTGGTCCGTGTCGGCGACGCGTACAGGCGCGACCCTTCCGGGATGTCCATCTCGATCAGTGACAGCGACGGGTCCGCCCAATCCTGCGGGTGCTGGGGCAGGCTGATGTCGTCCACGATCTGCGCCGAACCGGCCTTGTAGTCACGTGCGAGGCGCCACTGGGACTGGTCCCGGTCGATGTACCCGACCGCGCCAGCCTGCGTGTCCAACACTGTCTGGAAGCCCTGGCAGGCGATACGCCTACTCGCCCCGGTGCCCGTTTTCGTGTAGCCGGGGTCGACAACATGCCCCCACCACAAGTATTCGCCCGTCCGACGGTCGATGACAGCCGCCGTCGCAGCCGTGTACAAGCCAACCGGGGGCGTGTTATCTGGCCAGTCCAGCGTGCAGTTCATCGCCTCAAACCCCCCCGGCGCCGTGTTCGTGAACTGCAAATCGGCCGGGCACTCCTGGACGATCGGTGCACCCTTGCCCGCCGGCGGATTCACCACCACGATCAGCGCGCTCTGTGGTGGGATCCCCGTCGGCGGTCCCGGCGGCTCCGGAACCGGCCCCTCGCCGAGACTTCCAGGGTCGGTCGCGAACCCCGGGAACGTGGACGTACTCGGGTTCGTACCGCTACCAACATGCGCCATGATTCACCGAAGCCAAGCAAAACGCGGCCAGTACGAGTACCGCACCGAAATGTCACGACCCTTCGGCCAAACAGATGACGCTGTCGTCCCCGCCACGATGAACAACCTGTTGTTGCCCGGGCGTACATGCGGCGCGCCCCCAACCCAGCGAGGAGTCGGAGTATTAGCCCCGTAGCCCTGACCGACAATCACGTGCGGGCCGCGGGGGTCCGACGACGTCAAGACCGCCTGATGACTGAAGCCGTCCACGTTCACAAACTGGGTGGCCGGCTGCAGCAGGGCACTGTCGGTCTCCAGGTAGCCGGAGTCCTCGTCGGCCGGAACCCAGATCATGTAGTCGATGTCGACGGTCGCAGCACCGGCAGAGCGTCGCCAGATCTGCAGGGTGACGGGGGTGGCGTCGGCGTTGCTCGGTGTCGGGATCGGCGCCATGATCGTTGCCGGTTGCGCGGAAGGCCACTGCACGAGCCCTAGGTCCACGAGTCGAGTAGCGGCACCACCGGCCGGGACAACCACTTCGTCCGGCGCAAGGTTCGAGTTGTTCGTGAACGCGCGCATCACCAAGTGCTGGTTGTTCGCGTTCCCGTTCCGGCGAACCCGGACGAACATGCGGTACGTGCCAACGGCATTCGCGCCCGTCAACGTCGGCTCCGCGAACGTGATCGAACCCGACCGCCCGGCCGGATACCCGGACAGGAAGTTCACCCGCACCCCAGCATCCTGAGATAGTGCGGCGTCGCCCGTGAGCGTGGTGAATGTGATCTCACCCGGTGTCCCGGCCCGCGTGTTCGCTGACGACTCTGCCTGCCGGATCAGTTTCGACGAGTACACCTCTGCTGGGGTCTGCCTGCGTCGCATCGAAACGAACGCGCCGAAAGCCGCACTGAATGCGGCCTCGTCGTTCAGTCGAAGCAGGAGTGGAGTGATCGCATCGCCCGGCACGTCGAGGATGTCGCGCTTCCACGCGGACGAATTCAGGGGGTCCTGCGGTACAAGGACCTCGCCCCCATCAACGCGCGCCCCGTACGCGTAAGGGTCTGTCTCCGCGACGATCTGACCTCGAGCCACTGGCGCCGAATTCGATGCCGAGATCACTGTCTCGATCTGCGGGGTGCACGGGAAGCACCTGAGCCACGAATTCTGCGTCCCGCCCGACCGGCGAATCCGCAACCACCACGGCTGACTGGTGCACTGCATCAGCTTCGAGACCCGCTGCCCGAGCAGGTCATGCGACTGCTCCCACAACGTCACCGGAATCGAGATCGTCCGCCTACCCAACGCCGTCTGCCCAGACAGCGGAGACCACTGCGCCTCCCCCTGAACGAACCCCGCCAACTGACCCTCGGCCAAGTTGTGGCCGCGACCAATCAGGCCACCCTGCCCGTTCAACACACGGTTGAGTTCCATCACCAGCGGACCATTCAGCCCGTCGACGATCTGCAGGATCGCGGTCACGAGTAACCTCCCGCTCGGACAACCTGCCCGGCGATCGAACCGTCATTCATCTGCACCCAGATCGGCCGGTCAGCCAGACGCGCCAGGACCGCCAGGTCGTCCGGGTGGATCCGAGAGAACGACGGACCCGACCCCTGCCGCTGGCCGCCCTGCGCGACGATCGTCCGCTCGATCCGCTGCGGCTGGCTGCGGGTCAGGTCGAACATCCCAGCCGAACCGGTAGCGGCGATCTTCCCGCCTGACGCGTACCCCTGTATCTTCCGGATCTTTTCGGGAAGCCTGCCGACCGTGTTGATGTACCTCAATAGTGGCTCCACGCCCGGCTGCCGGGTGGACCACGCGTTCATTACGAACTCGCCGCCCGACACCAGCAGCGGCACATTGTCCTGTCGAGGGCCACCGAGGCGCGGATTGACGAGGCCGCCGGTGAACCGCCGCTGCAGCGTCTGCCTGTCGATCAGGCCACCAATCATGGAACCCTGCGGGACGCCTCCCCCAGCCTCCTCCCGCATCCTCGTGATCCGGTTCGAGTAGATGAACAGGTTCACCGTTTCGTCTGGGATCGACTTGAGGTAGCTCTTGGCCTGCCGGATCTGTTCACGGAACCGAGCCAGATCTGCCTGAAGTTTCGTGCGTTCAGGGTCAGTCAGATCCTTGTCTTTCAGGCGTCGCTTGGCGTCGTCGATCTTCCGCTGAAGATCCGTGATGTCGCCCAGGATGTCGGTCCGGGACTGCTTCGGGATCGCCAGGACCGAGTCGGCGTACTTCAGTGCCGCATCCCGCGTCAGACCAAAGCGCGTCCCCGCAAGGACCAAGTCGGCCCGCGTCTGTTTCAACGAGTCAGCGAACTTCTGCTGAGCGCCCGCGCCCTCTCCCTTGAACTGGTTCGCCATCGCGATGCCGGAAGCGACGATGTTGTCAAGCGCAGCCTGGTTGGCGATCCCCGCCCGTGTTGTGTCGTCCAAGGTCTTTCCGTTGGCCTTCGCCGCATCCCGCGCATCCAACAGAGCCGTCTGGTAGTCCCGCGCCGAACCACGCGCTGTCAACGCAGCACTCGCATAGTCGGTGGTCTTCTGCGCAAGCTCCTGCAGCGACGTCGCGAGAGACTTCACCTTCCCTGAAGTCTCATCCACGGACCCACCCGAAGCCTGCAGTGCGGCCGTGAAATTCGGGAGCCTTGCTGCGAGATCGCCGACGCCATTGCCACCCTTGATGGCTTCAGTGTTCAACCGGTTGAACAGGGCGGCGGCTGCGTCTCCGTCGCCCCCCTCGACCATGCTCACGAGCGCCGCGTCCGTCTCCCGGAGAGCCTTCGCAAGTTCCGTGGCTTGCTTCCCGCCGTCGCCCGAAACGCCAGTGCCGAGCGAAAAGAACCCGGGGGCGCTGGACCCGTCGCTCTTGCCGCCCGTCAGGGTCGACGTCAGGAACGATGCGACCTTTCCGTGAAGGTCGGTGAACTGGCGGCCGATCGACGGGTCAGATGCCTCCCGTAGCTGCTTCCCAAGATCAGAGAAGTTCTCTCCAAGGATGCCGACGTTGCCCACGTCGATGCCTTCGCTGAAGTTCTTCAAGTCGCCGGTCAGGCCCGTGATCTGGGTACGTGAAGCGTCAGCTTCCTCGGCGAATGCCCCGAAGATCTGCTGTCCGATGAACCCTGCAGCGAGGGCGCCACCAGCCTTCCCTACGGCGCCCACCGCCCCACCGAAACGGCCGACCTTCTTTCCGGCCTTCTCGGCCTCGTCGCCCGTCCTGCGGAAACGGTCCGGGAGAGCCTGAAGGAACGAAACGCCCGCCTGGACTTTCGCCAGACCGGCGAGGGCGACCTTGAGGCCGATGAGTCCGGCGATCGCTGGCCCTAGCGACGGGGCGACCTGCTCGAAAACTCCGGCCGCGCGTTCGATGGCGGGGGCGACCGCGATAGCAGCATCGGCGATCGTCTCCAGCGTCGACCCAAGAGCAGCACCCGAGCCACGGACTATCGACGAGATCGCCGGCTCAAGGGCCACCAAGGCGTCGCCCACCCGGGGCATCGCATCGAACACCGACTGTGCGCCTGTCGAGATCGCCGAGAACAAGCTAGACAGGCCTGCTTGGAAGCCCGGCGTGTTCACGACGTCCGCGACGGAATTCAATCCACGGGCTAGCGTTTCGAGAGGCGCCGATGATGCCCCGCCACCAGCAGCGAACACGCCCGAGATGATCCGGCCGGCGCCACCCAGCGCGGACGCGAAATCGCCGACAGCGTCGATGCCCTCCCGGAAGTACTCCTTCAAGTCCCCGGAGTCTTTGGCGTCCTGAATCTTTCGAGCGAACCGTGTGATCGAGGCGGAGGCATCTTCTGCGAGGTCGGGAAGAAAGCTCGATCCGACCTGTGTGATGTCGAGCAGTGCCGCGGTGACAGGACGCGTTGACTGCAGCAGGTTCCGCATAGCGCGGTTGCTGTTGACGAGGATCTTGTCGAGCTGGGTGCCGCGGTCCCCCGAGTCCAAGAACTTGGCGACGGTGCGGGTGGCGTCGTTGAGGATTCCCGCTGTACCGGTGAGGCGCTTCTGCAGGATGGGTAGGTACCGATCCGACAGTGCTCGAACGTCCTGGCCCAGATTGAGAAAGAGGCGGTTCTGCACGGACTGCTGCAGATCCTTCGCCGCGTCCTTCTGCGCAACAACGGCTTTCACGAACCGCTGCGCCGACGACGACAGACCCTTCAATGCCTCCCGGTACTCCTCCGCTTTCCCCGATGATGCCTCGATCGCTTCGCTGACATCGGAAACGCCAACCTTGATCGTCGCTGAAGCGACACCGACCGCGACCAGAGCGCCCGGCAGCAGACCCAACGCGCCCGACAAGTCCACCGCCGCAGCAGCAGTCCCCGCCAGCAGAGGCCCGACCGGGGCGATCGCCGCCGCACCCGCGCCAATCCCGAACACTGAGAAGATGCGCTTGAAGGCGCCTCCGTCGCCTCCACCGCCAACCCCAGCCAGGGCCTTCGCGATTCCGCCGTTGACGCCCTTGTAGATACTCGACTCGAGGATCTTTTCCGCGCCCCGGCTGACCGGCTTAACGAACGCATCCGCGAACCGGGAAGCCGCATACGCCCCGGCTCGCGCGTACGTCCGACCAGCCATGACCCGCGGGTCGTCCCACAGCAGCCGGAACGCAGCCTGCCCGTAGTTCTTGAAGCCGTCCCGGAATGCCTGCGCGGATCCTCGGCCGTACGTCGCGTACATGCCGTACACGTCCCGGAACGCCGACGGTCCGCTCGTGAACGCGTCCCGCATCCCCCGTAGCCGAGACCGCAGCCCATGCAGGAAGTAGTCGGCGCCGCCCTGCCCGTACACGGCGAACGCGCCGCCCGAATCGTCAGACCGCATCGCGTTACGGACCGTCGCCCTGAACGTGTCCGAGAACCGCTGCCCGGCAGCCTCGCCCGCCTGCCCGGCACCCACCGCCAGACCCGGCAGATCCTGGACCGTCACCGTGATCCGGGCGGCCTGCGCCTCGATCTGCCGGCGCATCCCGTCCATCAGCTGGCGGCCCGCAGCCTCAGCGAACGAATCCCCGAACTCGACCCCCGCGCGCTGCCCGAGAGCCCGGAGTGCACCGGCAGACAGGGCGCGGCCCATCCCCGCCTCGAGAGCCAGCCCCGACTGGCGGCCAGCGATCTGCCCGAAGTTCCGGCCGAACCCGCGCCCCAGATCCGTAGCGGTGACGGTGATCCGGGTTGCGGCTTCCCGAAGCTTGTCGCCCATCGACTGGGCTGCCTGCTTCCCGGCGGCATCACCGAAAGCCTGCCCGGCCTCCTGCCCAGCTTTCGCCATCGCCGCCTTGATGAGCGGCATTTGGGCAGACAAGTTCGCGGCGAAAGACTTCCCAAACCGGTTCGCGGCAGCCTTGCCTGCGTCTTCGCCGTACTGTTCACCGATCCGGCGGATGTCTTCGCGGGCGCCAGCATCCCGCGCCTTGACGAGGATGTAGGCGACTGCGACCTGGGGCACGGCTTCAGCCATGCGTCATCACCACCCTTGTGCGGCGATCCACTCCTTGTGCGCGTCCTCGATGGCCTTGCCCGTCACGCCGAGCGGCAGGGCAAGTTCTTCGTCCACTTGCGCTCGAACCTCCGGGGGGAGGTCTTCGATCAGCGCGGCGTAGACGACATCGAGAAACGCAGACAGGGTCAGATCTGCGAGGCCAGCTGACCCGTGGCCACGAGATGCTTCTGCAGGTTCGCCCGCTGCTGCTCCGCCGGCGTCAACGGCCGAAACGAATCCGTCGGCTCGGTGAGGAGTTCGGTGCCCGGGGCCGTGCGCCCAGAGCCAGCGTCCGTTGAGCCTGGCCCAGTCGTCGATGGCCCAGCCGATGAGTCGCTGGACCGTCTCGTAGGGCGTCCGGCGACCGCCGCTTCGAGGCGGTTGACGATGGAGAAGATCTCTTCGGAGGGGACGCCGTACCGGTCCGCGGCGCGCGTGAACCGGTCCATCTGTCCTTCGCCGAGTACGCCCTCCAAGAGGGAGTAGACGGCCGACATGGCGTTCATGTCGGACTGGACCTTCTCGGCCCTGGCTGCGGCGCGGCCTTCTTCGGTCCGGGCGCGCTTCTCCGCGGCGTCGCCTCGTTCGGCCTGCTCCTGGGCGAGCTTCATCTTGTGCGCGAACTGCAAGAACGAGCCTGCGCCGCTGGTGGCGGGGAGTTCGAATTCCTCACCGCAGAACGTGAAGACGTCCGGGTCGTCTGCGATGTCGGTGCGGATGTCCGGGGTGAAGTCACCAAGGTTCGGCATCAGGCAGCCGCCAGACGACCGGTGCCCGCGAGCCAAATGTTGAACGGGTCACCGGTGCTGGGCTGCGAGACCTTGAACGTGAGCGGCAGCGACTGACAGTTCGGTGCCTTCTGGTTGCTCATCTGAATGTTGCCGGACTGCAGACACTGGTACATGATCGACCGCTGCGTGAAGTCCTGGGACTCCCAGCCGAGCATGGTCTTCACGCTGGCACCGAGGGCGGGCGGGCCGAGCTTGGTGACGGTCGTCGGACCGGTACCGCTGACGGTCGTGCTCGAGATGCCGTTGAACGCGAGGGCGTAGCTTCGGTCGGTGACGTGGGCTAGGTCGAACGCGAAACCAATCGCGCGGCTGACCTCAACCTCATCCAGGGGGTCGAGGTACTCGGCCACGGTGATGCCCTCAGACGTCACCTCGTAGCTGAACTGGGATCCGTCGCGGGTCACACCGCACAACTGCCACGCGACCGGCCACGCGTCAGTAAAAACCCCGCCAGCGGCGGTCATCGTGGGAAGAGTGGAGCCGAGAACAGCCCGGTACAAGTAACCGGGACCGACGGCTGTGGCATGAGGGACGACTGCGGCAGGCAAGGGTGCCTCCAGAGGTTGCGCTCCAACCCCGGCGGGAGCTACTCCCGTCGTGCTGGTGCTGGCCGACTACGGCCCAACCTCTGCGGCACCTAGATGCCGTTCCCACGCACAGAGTACCCGCTGTCAGGCGGTTATGGCCTCACGGTCCGGCAACACGTCCAGTAGTCCCTGCACCGAGAACTCCAACGCTGCAGTCGTCTCCCACCATGAGCGCATCGCGGTCGTCGTCTTCTCCTGCTGGTCACGCTTGTCGACGTACGTGACTTCCTGCTCGCCCGCCTGCTTCATTGTGACGCCGCCCATCCGGAAGCGCTGCGGGTGTCGGCCCCAGTCTTTGCCTGCCTCGTCGAGCATTGCGCGCATCTGGCGTGTGCCCTTGCCCTGCAGTTTCTTGTGCGAGAACGCCGCCTGCGCGGCCATCGACACCGAGTTCCGCATGCAGTCGCGCTGGCGCCAGATCAGGTAATTCGCGGCCTCTACCGCGCTCGGCACGGTGAAGACTCGGGCATCGAACAGGGCAGGCGACGCCATGCCGCGCGGGTACTGGGCATTGAACGTCACCGATGCCAGCGCAGCGGCTATCGACACCTGCTTCTGAATGACGCCACCGAACCACGGCTGCGATTCTGGGTTCAGGTCAGCGAAGATGACGCTGATCTCGTCAGACTGCGAGTGGGCGAGCACGGCGCCCTGAATCTCCGAGCACAGGGCCCGCGCTGTGGCGTCCAGCGTCTCGGCGAGATGCATATCGAACGGGCGCGGCAGGCCACGAGTCCAGCTGTGGAAGGCGCGGCCATCAACCCGCAGCACGGAGATTGAGTGCGGAGACAGCATCGAACGCTGCTCCGCCTCGTATGCCTTCATGCGGTCGCCGAGCGAATCCCCAACCATGCGGCCAGTCTCTCAGATCAGACGTCCTGCATGACGAACACGGCGGACATCCGGTAAGCGGTTTCGCCGCCGATCTGCCCGGAGAACAGGGGCCCCTGGACGGTGTGCGCGCACCGGATCTTCACGGACCCCTCATGGGTCTGCACAATGACGGGCTGCCCGGTCAGCTTACGGACCTCTACGGCGAGAGCGCGGGCGCCCTGCTGCGCTTCACGACGTGCGCCGTCCTGGCCCCCGTTCGCCCTCACCTCGAACGTGATCGGCGCCGAATGCCCGAGCCCGTCCTGGTCCACGTCCGCGTTACTCACCCGCAGAGTCGCCATCGCACCCATCTGAGGCGACCGCACCTCGGACAGGTGCACACCGACCAGCGGGCGGCCCTTCCCGATCAGACCCGGAAGACTGCGGGCCCAGGAGAGAACGACGCCCTCAGCGTCGAAAGTGATGCCCGTGGTCACGGGAACACCGCTGGAAGCGCCGCCACGCCCTCAACGACGAAGTACGCGATGCACAATCGCAGGGCCACCCAGTTCGTGACGGCCAGCCAGTCGATGCGGTCCTCGGTCATCGTCCCCCCAGTGCGTCGAAGACATCGGTGAGCGCAGGAATCAAATACGGCTTGTCCTGCCGTGCGAACGGCGGCGGCGCCCACGGTCGCTCTTCCGGGCGTTCGATCCAGCGCGCGTACGGGTCGCCTGGACGCGATGACGCCTTACTCAACACGGCCGACGTCGAAACCATGCCCTCAAGGTCGCCAACGAACGCCCACGCGATCTGGCTTTTCAGCCAGCCCGCGGGATGCCCCTCAGGCGTCTTCGACGGCTTGCCGACCGGAGCCAGTTCACGGGCCCGGTCGTACACCTTCTCCGTCGTCTCAGCGACGAAAGCCGCCACCGGCCCCGCAGGAGAGAACAGCGACTGGTAGACGGCCTCGTCGACAATGACCAGAACCTCAGCCACGATCAGACCCTCTCGGATCCAGCCCCACGACGCTCAACCGTGACGTCAATCAAGGCGCCGCCGTCCGCCTCCTTGCAGACGCACCCAGCCTCGATCCTCTTCACCCGCGCCCGGTAGCTCAGCACCTCGGCAGCGATCAGGTACGCGAACAAGCCGATCCAGAAGACGATCCACACGTCACCCATCAGGAGTCGCGCTCCCTGCGGGCCCGACGCGCCGCCTCCGGGTTCGCCGGCTGCGGGGGCTCCTCGGCCGCCGTCGGGGTCGACTTTCCGGCCTCGGCTGCGGGTGCGGGTGCCGGGGCGTGGTTGATGCGGCGGATCAGGCCATGCGCTTCCCACATCGGGACCATCTTGTGAGAAGCGGGAACCTTTCCACCCTTGTTCACGGCTCGGGCCCCATCAACGTACAGATCGGCCAGCACCTCGTACGTGTTGAACTCGATCCAGGTCTCTTCGTCGGTCGGCGCCTCAACCGACACCGCGCCCGGCGTCTCGGGCACCACCGTCGGAACCGGCACGCCTTCCGCGAAAGTCGCCGGACGATCATCCACTGGCGCCTGCTGCTGCTCTGCCACGGGAACTCCCCTGCTCGAAGGAATCCCAACCCCACGTAGATCGTAGCCCGCAAACAGCGGAAGCCCCGACCCACGGGGGAGGTCGGGGCTTCCGGGCGTCCATGCCCAGCGTCGAGCCACCTTGTCGAACCAGCATCAGGCTACAGGATCAGCGGCGGCCCTGGCGCCGGAAAACTGAACGAGACCAGGCGATCAGGCAAGCCATCCGGGTCCGGCTGATTCTCTGTACCGCCACCCGCACCCAAATTCACTGCCTTTGCCTGCTCGACCAGCAGCAGCGCATCCTCCCGCAGCCGCTGCGCGAGACTCACGTCAGCGTCCCGCTCAGGCCAAGACAGCTCAGCCCAATACGCCGCCCACAACGCTGTTGCCGCCGACGCCAGACCGTAAGCCGGCGTCACCACGGGGCGGCCGACCATCCCCGAAACGACCGCCACTGAGGCGCCGATCAGCCGGGACACGTCATCCCCGGTCGGGTACGTGTCCTCCGTGAACGTCCCCAGCGGACGGTTGACGTCGTCGCCGTACGAGTCCTGGGACCTTGTCCGGGACGGGATGTGCACGGCGACCTGCCGGAGCGTCGGCGCCCACACTGCGGCCTCGCCGGCCGGGAACGCGTGGATGCCGACGACCTCGACCTGGTCGGGGCCGACGGACCGCCACGTCACCCGCCAGTCGCCCTCCACCGTGATCGGCGGCTGGACGCTGAAGTTTCCGGGACCATCGGATCCGACAGTCAGAGACGTGATCTGCCCCGCCGGATCGCGGACATCGGCGACGACCAGGGTGGGGACGATCGGTTCGCCATCATCATCCCGCAGCCGCCACGTCAGGGTCGGGGTGTCGCCCACGTCAACGATCACGAGTCACACTCCAATCCACGGTCGCGGGCGGCATCGGCTCTGCGCCGTACGCGACCTGCCCATAGGCGGACTCGCCGTACACGGCCCCGTCCTGCCCAGCGAACCCACCCTCGTCGACGCTTGACCGGCCACTGTCGGACACCCACTGCTTCACACTCCACGCACCTTGAGTAGGACCGTGATCCCGGCCGGTGACGCTTCGAGGCCCTCCACCTGTGTGTTGAGCAGGAGAACGCCCGTCGTCCTCGACTCCCCCACCTGAACCTTCACCTGTGACGTCGAGTAGGAGAGCACAAACGGCGCCGGAAACTGTGCCGGGGATGCGGTGTTGCGCACGACCGTCGGACCCACCCAATGCACCGCCGCGAAGTAGCCGGCCGGGAGAGTGAACGTTGCGACCCCCGACGCATCGGTAACCGCGGTCCCGCACCAGTCCTTCCCCGGGATCGGCGTCCCATCCTGGTACGCGTACGAGTCCGGGACCGCCCGGAACCTGCCAGCGGCCGTCATCCGGACCCGACGATCAGGCACTACGCCGCAGCCGGGGCGAGCTCGATCTCCAAGCCCGCCGAGAACATGAACGCCGTGGCCGAACCAGCAACGCCGACCCGCTGCACAACCTGGCTCGCACCCGACGGAGCAGTCGACGTGACGCCGCCCGGCGTCGTCGCCGACAGGAACACATCACCGCCCGGCGTCAGACCCGAAACGGCCGAGTTCGCGCCCCCGAACCACACCGTCACCGGCGAGCCCGCAGACGCCCCCTGCTGCGCGTACCCCCACGCCCGCTTCCCAGCAGCCGAAGCATCAGCCAGACGCGCCCGAGTAACCGGCTGCCCGCCAACAGTGTCCGGGTAAATGTTCACCAGGCGCCCGGCCGCAATCGCCTCCGACGCGACGCCAGTCCACGTCGCCGGCGCATACCCGTCCGGCAGGAGGCTCTGGTGAAGCTTGCCGTCATCACCGAGACCGACACCGTCGCCGCCATTCGCGGCGCCGGTCGAGACGGTCGTGAACGGCATCTGCTTGAGTCGTCCGGCGACCTGCTGCAGGTATGTCTTCGCTGGCATGGGAGTCCCCCTACTTCACGCGCGCTTCAAGCGCGGCTGGAAAGGCTTTCGATTGGTCACATCAAGATGAGGGCCTGGGGTGCGACCCAGGCCAGGTCTGGCTCTAGAGCGACGGCGATGATCTGCAGGAACGCGGCCCCGATCGGTGGGAGCGGCGAGAGCTGCCCGGCGTCGCGCAGGTACAGGGCCTGCCCCGGTGTGAGACCACCAGCGGGCCAGGGAAGCGATCCACCAGTGATGAGCGCGACCTCATCCCCAGCTTCCGCTGCGGCGGTCCACGTCACCATGACGAGCTGTCCCGCATCGGCCGGGTCGAACGCCGAGATGGGCCTGACGTGTCCAGTCTCAGTGAACGTGACCGCGAGAGGCGACGACAGGGGCTGGTCGGCGGTCGCGTGGATAACACCCATCTGCGAGAGCCGATCAGCCACGGACGCCGACCCGTTGGCAGGGTTCACACCCAACGTCTCCTGTACGGCCGTGATGGCGTCCTGGAGGTCGTTGATGTGTCCGGCCCGGATCACAGACGTAGGCCCGTCATGCCGGTCGGGGAACACGTCCACAGCGTGTGGGTACGCCGTTGACATGCTGCCCTCCCGCCATCACGGGCCTACGTTTTGGTCTTTCCCTGCGTCTCGCGCGGCGCCAGCCCTGCTCCATAACTGGCACTGCGGTCGGCAACCGAGGTTGGGGTTGGGAGGCCGCCACAGCCGCGCGAGACGCAGGAGCTTTACTCGGCCGCCTTCTGCGGCACGAACGTGCGGGCCAGCATTCCCTGACCCGCGAGAACCCGAAGCTCTTCCAGCTGCTTCAAGCTGGTGGCCCGGAACAGGCCGTGCTTCGGGACGGTCACGTGCTCGTCGACGACGTCAACCCAGACGGTGTCCGGGCCCATCTCGTACGAGATCTCGTCCTCGTCCGGGCCGACATGCCACGAGTAGCCGGTCGGGTAGACGACCTGGAACGACTCAGCCGCGTCGAGAGCGACCTTCTCGACGTCGATCTGGGCCTTCGCCGCTTCGGCCCGGGCAGCCTGCGCGCGGGTGGTCCGGCGAGGCTTGCGGGTCGCGGCAGGCTTGTCGTCCGGCTTGGTGTCCGGGGTTTCGTCGGTCATCACTTCGTCCCGGTGATCTTGATGGCGGCGGACGGGTTGTTGACCGCGGCAGCGAACACGCGGCGGGTCCGGATCAGGTACTGGTCGTTGGCCTTCGGGTCCCGCCGCACGTACGACTGGATGCCCGTGTACGCGCCCTGGTACTCGGGGCTCTGGATGTCTTCGTTCGCGATGAAACCGAGCTGCTTCGGGTCGGCCACGAGAGCGTCGACGCCGGCGGGCATCGAGTCCTCGGGGACGCCCCAGATGTCGAGACCGCCCAGCCGGCCGAAGTACCCGGACTGGATGATGTTGTTCCCGGACTCGCGGGGCATGTTCTGCACGATCTTCTGATCCGACGTCAGGTACGCCGCCGAGATGAAGTCCGTGAGGAGCACCGACGGGTTGTACCGGGCTGTCTTCCCGCCCTGGTTGCGGATCTTCGCGACCGCGAGCATCACGTCGCGGAAGGTGTTCGCCGTGGCCGCGTTGGACCACTGGGCGGTCGCCGCGTGGGTCTGGGTGACCGCAGCCGACACCACCGACAGGATCACCGAGTCCACGAACGAGACCGTGGTGTTCACACTGAGGGCCATCTGCTGGTTGACGCCAGCCCACTGCTCCCGCGAGATCTTCTCGTCGGTCAGCGGGACGTCTTCACCGTATTTGGTGGTGGAGACGATCGCGTCAACGTCTTCCTTCGGCAGCGCCCGCGGGTACTCGGCGCCCGCCGACACGGCACGCGGGCCGCGGTCCAGGTCCATCGACGTGTCCACGCCGTACAGGACCGTTCCGCCCTGCGCGGTCACGCGCCCGGTCAGGAGCTTCTCGCCGACCATCTGCTGGTCCGCGATCGTCTCGATCTGCTTCTGCACGACGGTCGGGTTCTTCAGTGCCCGGTTGATCGTGATGATTTCGCCGGCCAGGGTGGGCGGTGCTGCGGGGTAAGGCATCAGGCCCTCCAGGAAACGTCGGGCCGGGCGTCTGCCGCTGCGGCGGTGGTGAGGGTGAAACCGAGGAGCTGGTCGGCGGGGTCGGTACCGCTGACCCACGCGGCGATCTTCCCCGCGGCAGCGGACTTGAAGCTGGTGCCTGCGGCGATCGCGGCCGTGGTCAGCGGGTTCTGGACGCCGCCTCGAGAAACCGTGAGGCGCGCACCGGCCTTCGTGTCGTTCGTGGCGATCCCGACGACCTTGTTGCTGCCGCCCGCGGACGGGATCACGGTGTTGTCCGTGGACAGGACCACGACCTGACCGCCGACGATGTCAGCTCCGGCAGTGAAGGTGACCTCAGTGCCGGGCAGGTAGGTGGGCGTGTACTCAGGCATTGCCAACCCCCGAGTTCCACGCGTCCATCAGGGACTTGAACTCGTCGTCCTGCTGCACGTCGCTCGAGTGCCCGATCGCGGACAGCGGCACCGCCGACCCGGGAGCCCGGGAAGCGAGCAGCTTCTCGGCCGCCTCGGGGCTGGTGTCGTAGATCGCGCCGTAGTGGTCCTTGTCGGCCGGGGTGATCTTCCCCTGCTGAACGGCGGACGCGAGAAGGGTCTCGCGCTTGGTGACGGCCTCGGCCTGCTTGCGAGTCGCGAGCTCCCCGGTGACCTTGGCGAGCTCGTCGGCGAGGGTCGCGTTGGTCTTCTCGAGCACACCAACCGATGCGGCGAGCTTCGCTTCGAACTTCGCGGTGAGTCGCGCTTCGAGGTCGCCAGATGCCTCGATTCGATCCGTCTGACCAAAGCTTCGATCATTCTGATGCTCGACGACAGCCGGAACTGCGGGCGTCTCGACGACGGTCGAATCCTTGGGTGTTTCGACGGGCGGGCCAGCGGCGGACTTCAGCTTTTCGAGGGCAGCGAGAATCGCCGCTTCGTCAGCCTGCTCGTCGACGCCGAGGGCCTCACGCATCTGCGGCGTGATGTCCACTGCTGTTGCTCCTAGGGACGATCCAATTGGATGTCCCAACCCCACGGCCGATGCTACCACCGAGTTGTGCATGCGGTGAGCGGCCAGCGCGGACTCGCTTGCAGCCAGTGGCGTGTACGTGACGGCGACCGGGGCGAGCTCTCCGATCTCGACTCCCCCGTCGTCGGTTTCGTCCACATCAGCGACCCACGACAGGCCATCCGGGTCCAGGTACACGACGTCATCGGCAAGGACCTCCCGGACGGTCAGATCCAAGCCCTCGACCTGCTCTTCAGCGGCGGCCTTCACCTTCTGCTTCTTGGAACGCAGGTCGGCCTTCACGCGCTCGTCGGAGGGGTCGAACTTCTTGCCCTTGCGCTGGGCTTCCTTCCGTGCGGCCTTCCGGTCGGACGTAAGCTTCGCCGGACTGCCGCCTTTCTTCGCGGACTTCAGCGTCGACAGCAGCGCCGGCGTCACGCGGCCCGTCGCCATGTTTCCCGACTGCCGCTGCCACGCCTTCACTGCAGCCTCAGTCGCCGGACCGAAGAGCCCGTCGATCCCGCCGTTCTTCCCAGACTTAGCGTCCAGGAAACCGAGACGGATCAACTCTTTCTGGAGCGCCCGGACCTGCGGCGCTTGATCCTTCTTCGCCGAGTAGCCCGAGCCCTTGGAGACGAACCTGCCGCCCTCCCGCTTGTGCTTGCTCTCGTCGAACACGACGTTCCACTTCGCCTCAAGCGGGATGCTCGCAGCCAGGCTCATCGCGGCCAGGTACTGCATGGGCTCCGAGGCGGCCTGCGGGATCTCGGCGAGCGACTGGATCGCAGGCTTCGTCACACCTAGCAGTGCGAGGCCCGTGACAACCATCCCCCAGGTTTGCCCGTCGCTCGTCTCGACGCCCAGGTCGGCCTCGATCGACCGCGACGGGTAGACCGCCGGGAGTTCCTCATCCAGCCACTCCGGGACCAGAAGGTCACCGATCAGGGAGTCGCCACCATCCGCGAGGCGGAGGTTCTTCACGACCCCGAGGCTGGGTTCGCCATCTCCGGTGGCCTGGATGTCGCCGGCGAAACGGTCATCGGTGTGGCCGCGCTTCAGTACGGGCGCACGGAAGTGCCCCGACTGGTAGGCGCGTACAGCGTCAGCGAGCTGGGACCGCGTGCAGTTCCACGGGCCGGTGCTGGCCGACCACGAGCCGACTCTCGCCAGCTCTATCCCGGAACGATTGACCAGGGGCATTAGGACTCCAGTTCTTTCAGCAGCGCCGTGACTGCGGCCCGCATCGTTGCCTTGTTGGCTTCCGGGACGTCCGTCCACGGCTTCCGACTGGCTGCCTGGGTTTCCCAACCGTTCCCTGCAGCGGCTTTCTCGTATGCGTCGTGCATGACTTCGCAGAGGTGCTCCAGGCGGGCGCCGACTGGGGGCCGCGCGCCCGAGTTCCACGGCTTGCCCTGACGCCCGATAAAGGGCATCTCGTTGCCAGCGGCCACAGCGGTCCGCGTCATGGCCGCTCCACCATCGCTCGTGCCTTCAGCCAGCCCAACCCGGCGGCGAGCGAATCGTGAACGGGTTCGTGCTGGACGAGGTCAGGACGCCCGATGAACTCGCGGCGGTTGATGTCTGGGTCGATGTCCGCGAACAGGAGCGCGGTCCCGAGTTCGTGCATCGGGTACGGGCCCTTCCACTGCCTGGCCTCGTGGTCAAGCTGCACGCAGGACCGCATCAGGTGCGCCTCGACCACATGCCCGAAGTCAGCGACGCACAGGCTGGTCTCGCGGTGCCGCATCCAGAACTGCCAGAAGTTCTCGAGCAGCTGCTGGTTGGTGTCCACGCGCGGCAGGTCGACGACCGGCACGATGTTCTCCCGCACCCACGGGTCGTCCACCCAGATGTCCGGGTCGACCATCTCCCCGAACTGGTCGACGACCTCGCCCTGCTCGTCCAGGACGACCGCGCCGATCGCCCAGTGACTCCCGTAGAGGCCGTTCGTTTCGGCGTCGAAGCTGAAGATGTTCACGGTGATTCCTTCGCGGTGAATCCGATGCGAGCGACGGGCTCGCGGGTGTCGTGGTCCCAGTGCGGCGCCAACGACAGATCGCCGGATGTAGAGCCCTGCTGCTGCGGCTCCCGCTCGGCCTCGGAGTCGTTGCCCGCGCTGAAGTACAGGTCGAAACCAGCGATGTCGAGGGACGTCTTGAACCGGATCTTGGGGAACTTCACAACGGCCCCCTAAAGAACGCTGGATCGCCCTGCTGTAGCGGCCCGATCGGACTGGCTGCCAGAATGCAGCGGCACCGGGACCAGCCCTCGCACGCCCGGTACCGGCCCAGTCCGAAGTCGACGAGTGCCGCGACAATGTCGGGGTACTGGGTGCCGTCGTGCTCAAGGCAAGCGGAACATGAGGACCTGTCACGAAGCGCGCTGTGGAACACCGTCCACGTCGTGCCCGGGGTCGCGTCGATGACGTGCTGCATGGCCTGCAACCTGCCGCCGAGCATGGCGTAGTTGATGGCGTCGTAGACGAGGGCGTCGAACCAGGGGCCGCGCGCTGCGTCTTCTAGTGCCTGCTCGATCGCGTCCGGATCGGCCTGCTGCGCCGCACGCTTCGCCATGGCCTCGAATGCGCCAGCGCCTCGCTCGGCCAGGAGGTCTGCCCATTCGGCGTCTTCCTCGGCCGCGCCACCGTCGGGGGCGTTGTCCGGGTTGATGCGGGGTCCGCCAGCGCGTCGCGCCTCACCGAGCGCCTGCTCTACCCCGGCCCGACGTGCGAGCCCCATCGCACCCCGCAGCGCCTCAGCAACGCCCTCCGGGGCCAGGTCCAGGGTGACGCGCGCCAGGGCCAGGAGGCCGCCGCCCACCGCCGCAGACAAGGCCGCAGCAGACGCCGCCACCCACGCAGCAACCGCAGCCGCTACAGCCGCTTCTGCCAACGCCACCAGCGCGTCGTGGTCCTCGTCGATCGCCGCCGGATCGATCCCCGCAGCCCGCTCGGCGGGAGTCGGCTCACGGTACGGATCGCCCTCCGCAGCGTGCACGCGACCCTTGCCCGGCCACTGCCCGGTGGCCTCTTTATGTCTGTTGGCGCAGAAACCCTCGGCCTGACGCTTGGTCATGTGCTTGGCAGCGATCGCTACACACCTGGACCAGTCCCCGGAAGAGTTCCAGCGAATCCGGGCAGCCAGAGCACCCGTCAGGTAGGCGCGGCGCAGATTCTCGGCGTTGCCCCTATTCCGGTCCAAGCCGCCAGCGGCAGCGACCTGCTCCGGCTCTGCCTCGACCGGGGGCGCCTCGGGATCGGGCTCGTTCTCGAAACCGACCATGCCGCCCGGCGCCGGAGGGAGCCCGTACGCCTCACGGACGTACGCCTCAAGCTCAGGGCCCGGAGTGATGACGCCGGCGGAGACGAGTGATCCGATGGTGCCCGCGATGATCTGCGGGTCATCTTTTACGTCCGAGGCGACGATGGTGGGGACAGGCTCATCCGGGCCGAAGTTGTAGTCGACCAGCCTGCGGCACAGTTCGGTTGCCGTGTCGGCGATGGCCGCGCCGATGGCCTGAACCCCGTCGGCGAGGAGCGTCGAGAACGTGTCCCCGAGCGCGCGATTCCCGGAGTTGGTCGAGCCCAGGTCGAGCACCGACGCCAGGACCGCACGAGCCATTTGCTCGTCGTAGTAGCGGATCCGGGACATCGCGTCCGGCAGGGTTCCCTCGACGCCCTTGATCCGCAGCGTGAAACCCGGGGTGGCGGCGCCGCCTTCCTCGCCGACCCGGATGGCCTTCGCCATGTTGTGCGCTTCTCGGATCTGCGCCTCGGACGGGTTCGTGCCCGCGTTCGGCTCCATGACGGGAGTCCCGGCGGCGAACCTGCGCAGCCCGATGGCGTCGGCGCGGAGCACTTCCCACTTCAACGTCCACGGCGAGTAGCACTCCCTCAGGAAGCTTCGCCCAGTCCAGACGGCGCCCTCGCGTTCGTGGACGTACCAGAGCAGCCGCGCACCGGGGATCTCGATGCCCTGCGGTCCGTACCGCTTGTCGCCCGGCCGCCCGGCCTGGGTGACGTGCTTCAGGGTGCCGTCGTCGTTGACCTCGATGCCAGTGATCGTGGACGGCAGGCGTTCGGGGAGCGCTGCCAGGTAGGCGTATCCGTCGTCGCGGACCTCGTAGATGGGCTCGAACGGCATGAACCCGTAAACGAGGTACTGCAGCGCGAGCCGTAGGTGCTCGCTCCACTGGACGCCTTTGCGGCGGTACTCGCCCGGCTCCTGGTCCATCCCGAGGATCGGCATCCCCAGGGAGTCGGCGCAGACGCGAACCGCTTCGTCGGACGCACCGCGGGGGTCGATCCGCCACTTCAGCTTCGTCAGCGGGGTGTTGTAGACCTTCAGGTTCGATGAGACCGTCGCGTCCGTGCGGAGCTTCCGGTACGTCGACACGGATCGCGGAAAGAGGAGGTCCGGGATGTGTTCTTGGTCGTCGATCGCGCCCATCCCGGAGCCCCACCAGGACCCGGTGATGCTGTTCGAGACAACGCCAAGGGGAGCCGTCGGCAGAGACTCAGCCACCGCTACCACCCTTGAGACGCGCCATTAGGACGTCCCAACCCCGCGGTCATCCTCTCACGGCCGCGCGCATGTGCGTCATCATTGGTCTATGACTGAGGCCGCTTACGATCCGCGCGTCGACACCCTGATCCACTCGCAGCGGGTGGGCGAACTGATGGTCCAGCTAGTGCATGAGGTGCTGGACCGGTCGACCTGCCACGACCGCAGCAAGACTCTGCCGCCTGAGGTGGAGGTGTTCGATGTCGTAAGCCCGCGGCTGAAGACGCTCACGTACGGGTCGGACGAGTACAAGGCGAGCCTCGCGGAGATGGGCGAGGCGCTCGCCCACCACTACGCCGAGAATGCTCACCACCCGGAGCATCACCCGGACGGCGTGAACGGCATGACGCTGGTCGATCTCGTGGAGATGCTCTCGGACTGGAAGGCCGCGACCGAGCGCCACGACGACGGCGACCTCGTGAAGAGCCTGCGGATCCAGCAGGGCCGTTTCGCGATGACGTGGCAGCTGACGCAGATCCTCAGCAACACGGCCGCGCACTTCGGGTGGATCCCCGAACAGGCTCGTCGCGTCGAGCCTCCGCTCATGGACGCTGATCTGGCCGCGATCCACGACCGTGCCGTCACGGCCGGGCAGGCCGAACTTGAAGGCTGGGACCAAGACGACCGCCTCAAGGCTTTCGACGAGTCCCAGCGGGACGTTGCCCCACTGCTGGAAGAGGTCAAGCGACTGCGCGCGGAACTGGCCGCACGATGACGACGGCAACGGACGCGAGTGTCGACGTCGACCTTGAGGCGCTGCTTGATGACGGCGACCGGGAGTGCGCTGTCGGGCGGACCAGTGTCGTGGTGTTCGGTTTCCAGCTGTTCAAGCGGGGCGCGTGCCAGCGTCCTGCCCACGCACTCGTCCGCGTTGTGTGCACAGCGGGCCATTCGGCGCGGGTTCCGGTCTGCAGGCAGCATCTGGACGCGATGCGGCGGCACCCGCGAACCGAAGTCGGGTGCTTCACGTGCGACGCGGACGCTTCGTGGTCGGGCGGAGATGCTGGCGACAGGTTCTAGACTGGCCGCAAGTGCTGGCCCGGGCCCGATGCCCCGGCGAGGCGCTTCCTGCCCCGGCTCGCTTCTACCGAGCCGGGGCTTTCGCTATCCTGGCTGTGGCACTGCTGGCAGACCGGTGCGCCTACAGTCTGCTCGGCGATGGTCGTCATGCCGGTCGTGGTGCACCGCGGCGAACGACCAACCCCGCCCCGTCTGGACTGATCAATCCGGCGGGGCGGACCGCATTACGGCTTGGGCGTGAGCGCGACGTCGGACATGCCGGCTGCGGCGCCGATGATGTTGTTCGTGTCGTAGACGACGTTCCCTTCGCCGAGGGAGACCATGAACCCGTATCCGGTGGCTGGTGCGGCGTTGCCGGTGTTGCCGTCGAAGATGTTGGCGCGGCCACTGCGGACGGCCGGGTGTGAGTTGCCGAGACCATCAACGTAGGGGCTGCGGAACTGGGCGGGGAAGTTGTCGATCTCGTGGACTTCGAACGCGTTAGTCATGATCACGTTCCCGGTGTTGCCTTCGACGACCCAGGATTCACCCTTGATATCCACCCAAGAATCGGCGAAGTTCGCGCCCTGGATCTCGGTCCCGTCGAAGGTGCAGCCGCGTAGGACGCACCCGTAGGTTCCCTCTTTGGAGTCCATGCACTCGGCGGTGACGTTATGAATGTTGCAGTCGATGAACTGGTTCCCGACACACACGTCGGGGTAGCCGCGCATCGCTGCGGGGACACGCTGGACCGCGCCCCAGTTCGACTGTGCGGTACCGCAGTAGAGCCCTTCGCCGTATCGCTGGTCGATGCGGCCGGTGTGGTGGACGTGGCAGCGACGCACGATGCAGTAGCTGGTTTCGTTGCGGAGGTGGATGCCCTCATGGCCAATCTGGGACACTTCAAGGTCTTCGAGGACGCAGTTCAGGGACCGGTCGACCATGATGCCCTTCTGTGAGTTGCGGACCTGGAAGCCGCGAACATGCACGTAGTGGCAGTCGTCCAGGTGGAGCGGGTACCCCGTGTTCGACGGGGAACCGTTGTCGATGATGGACGTCGCCGAACCCTGAATCAGAATCGGATGAGCAGCCGTTCCCCGGAGCCCGGCCAGTTGAAGCTTGCCGCTGTAGACGGTGTCCGGTGCGAGGGAGATGACGTCGCCCTGGATCGCGATCGACGCAGCAGCTTGGAGTTCGAGAAGAGTCGTATAGGTACCGGTGGCGCCGGACCCGACCTGATCTGACGTGTCGACGGGAGGGTAGGCGAGGGCGATGCCCGCCCAGTTCTTCGGTGAGTCGACTTCCGCTTCGGGGACGATCGTGGCCGCCGTGGGCAGGATCCGGTACTGGGTGAAGAGCACGCGGGACGAGCCACCGACGGCACCGGATGCGCCGGCCGCCGTCCACCCGTCCCCTGCCTCGAAGTCGGGGATTTCGTCTCCGGCGGCCATGGCCCACGCGGCGAAGATGAGGTCCCCGTCGTAGGACGTGGTGACGGGCCCGGTGCTCAGTGCTGCGGTGGAGTTGGCTGTGCCGACGCCGATCCCGTCGACGCTGGTGGAGGGGAGGCCGGAGAAGACGTGGCCCTGGACGGCGGCGAGGTTGCGGGCGGTGGCGAAGGTGATGGTGATCGTCGACCCGGCCGGGAGCGCGTTGACGAGCAGGCTGCTGTAGATCATGACGGCGGTGGCGGTGCCGTTCGTGACCGGCGCCCCGTCCGCGCCGTACACGTTCGCGGAAGAGTCGACGACGGCCATCGAGCCAGGGTTTCCGTTGCAGACGATCGCCAGGATGATGCTGTCGCCTGCCGCTGCCGCCTGCGTGGTGGTGAGGGTCAGCGTGTCCGACGACGACGTGAACGACGCCTGCCCAAGCGCGTGCTCGTACTGAGGCGGGTCGGGTGTCACCGGGGGCGCGATCGGCGTCACGGGGGCGCTGGCGGTCGACTGCGGGCCCTCCCCGGCGCTGTTACGGGCGGCCACAGTGAAGGTCACCGCTACGCCCTCCGTGAGGCCCGTAACGAGGATCGGCGAACTGCTCCCGGTCGCCTGCTGGCCAGTGGATGCCCGGACGACGTACTGGGTGATCGCGGCCCCGCCGTTGTCTGCCGGCGGGTTGAACGACACCCCGGCCCGGCGCACTCCCGGCTGCGCAACCACGCTCGTCGGCGCCCCCGGTGGCTCGGCCGCTGGTGGTGTTGATCCTTCCAATGCGGTGACGCGGGCGGCGAGGTCGTCGATGCGTCCGTGCAGGATGCCGTCCTCGGCGGCGAGCTCTGCGTCAGCTTGGGTGAGGGCGTCGATGGCTGCAGCGTGCTCGGTGTCGGCCTGCTCGAGAGCCTGGACAGCGGCGGCGAGCTCGCCATCGGCTGCGGCCAGCGCTGCGAACCTGGGGTCGGCCCCTGATGCGACGGTGCCCGTGGTTGTGCCGACGGGGAGCCGGGCCACGTCGAACACCCCGGAGGCGATGTCTGCGGCGACGAGCATCACGTTCCCCGCCTTGCCCGCAACAGACGTGACGGCGCCGACGGCCTGGACCTCAAGCCAGTCCGCCAGCACGGTGGGCGTATTGGAGCGGAGGATGTAGGTGCGCCCGTTGTCGGCGCGTACGGCGACGTCCCCGCGCTGGGCAGTAAGGGCGAGCATCTCGGCCTGGTTGGCGACGGGCCAGACGTCGGTGATGGCCAGCGGCGGGATCTGCGAGTTGGGGACGAGGCCGCCGACGAGGTCGGCTTTGGACGCCAGTAGCGCCAGATCGGCTTTCGTGGCCAGCGCAGACACGTCCGCCTTGCCAGCTAGCAGTCCGGGGATCGCGGTGATCCGCGAGTCGTTCCCCGCCGTCGCTGTGCCCGCGGTGGTGCCGTAGACGACGGCGAGGGCCCGGGACGTGGTCAGGTCTCCCCCGCCAGCAAGTCCGGTCCCGGCGGTGATGCTGGTGGTCTTGTCGGCCTTCACCGCCAGTGCCGCTGCTAGTTCCCCGGGCGACACTCCACCGCCGCCGCCACCGCCCCCGGTGCTCTTCGGGTCCGCCGTCAACGCGAGCCTGGTCCCGGAGTGCCCGTGGTCCGCCCACACTGTTGACGGCCCGTTGTCCGGCCCAGCAAAGGCCGGGATCATCCCGTCCGCATCGGACGTCAGGACCCCGTTCAGGACCGCGGCGACCGGCACCCCAGCCTCGTCGACCAACTGCAGGTCCAGCAGCCGCACACCGCCATGACGAGCCGACCAGATACGCACCGGGACGTTCGCCACCGGGAAGCCGTAGGTGTTCGCGACCAGGGAATCGTTCGTGGGCCAGTAGACCGGTCTCGCCATCGGGGGTTCCTTCAGCCGCAGGGTTCCCCAACCCGACAACGATTATGCCCGGATGCCCCGGGGTGCGGGTCAGCCTGCAGCCCAAGTCCCGCACCCCGGGATCGCCTCGAATCCCCGCATGGCCTCGCTTCCCCATAGGGGCCGATCGCCCTTGCGCCCGGCCCCTATCGAGGCGGTCAGTCCAAGCGGGTTCACGGCAGGCCATGCGATGAGCCACGGTCAGGATAGCGGTCGACCTGTAGAATGACCTCGGGGTAGAAATACAGATGCCCGCGAAGGTTTGGGGCCTTCGCGGGCGACAGCAACACCCATCGCCGTCTAAGGACCTGGGATCGCTGCGGAACCATCTTCGCATGCGCGCCAGGGTCCGGATAGGACCACCGTGCCAATCGTTCGCAGCCCGCGTCCCGAGAGCGGATTCCTGACCCTCAGGAACGAGATCGTCCGGGACGAGAACCTCTCCTACCGCGCCTCGGGCGTCCTGCATGACATCCTCAGCCGCCCAGACAACTGGCGCACCGACGCGGTCACGCTCGCCCGGCAGCGACCCAAGCACGAGGGTCGCGACGCCATTCGCAAGGCCCTCGCCGAGCTTGAAGAGGCTGGCTACATCACCCGCCGGAAGGTCCGCGACGAACGCGGGCGCTGGACCACCGAGAGCCTTGTCCACGAGACGCCAGTGCCGCGCGAGTCCGTTTCCGCAGGTCAGAACCAGAACGGAAAACCAGGCGTCGGTGGACCAGTCGTCGAGGATTCAGGCTCTATAAGAACGACCGAGACGAACTACCGAGAAGAAGTTGGTCATCCCCATGACTTTGGTCAGACCGCTGACTCTGGACCTCGCGTCAGTCGGACGGCCCCACGGCCGAAAAACGAAGACCGGGTCGCGCCAACCGTCGCTGACGTTCCTCGCCAGCGAGGCAAGCGCAAGGGACTGACCGAAGCCGAGTACCAGGCTTCATGGCGGCGCTTCTCAGCCATGGACCTAGGCGACCTGGAAGACGACCGAGAGATTCGCGGAGCCGCCTTCCTTGAGTTGTTCCACGACCACGGCGTCTACGAGCCGGACAGGTGGGCTCAGGCCAAGATGGACGATGGGACCTGGGATGGCTTCTGTGCCCGCGTCGGCCTCGGGGAACACCGAACGCCCTCGTTCAACGAACCCGTCTGAGTTAAGGCCCGGAGGCTCGACGCGTGTGCGCCTTCTCAGCCCCTGCGGGGCATCGCCTCCGGGCCAGTGCGACGGCGGGCCCGTCCCGCCGGTAAGAGAGGGATCCCCCAGTAGAAGCTGGGTACGAAAACCGTCGCAGGTCGAGTGTAGGCGCTACTCCCGGATGTTGAGGATGGCGAAGATTCCGGCCGCCGTTGGCAGCGCGACCGTCAGTGGAGAGTTGTCGTACTTGGCCACGCCAATCAAGGTCAGCGCCACGAGCACAATCGACGCGAAGAGTACGGCTGCCTGCACCAGGTCGATCCGGCTTCGCTCCATCAGCCCATCCCCTCGCAACTGTGGTCCCGCCTCTCGTGCCCCTTGCCCAACTGGCACCGGTGGATCGCTTCGGGATTGCAGTGCTCGCACATCTCCGGGCAGGGATCGGCGATGTCAGCTGTCGTGTAGTCGGTCTGGTCCGTGAAGACGAAACCGCCATCAGGCCAACGCTGGGGCTCCTCCCACTGCTCCGGGTGCATGACCCGGATGTGGTCGAGGATCTCGTCGTCGAGCGGCGTCTCGGGGCACAGGTTGCAGGTGGCCATCAGTCGATCTCCTTCGCGGCTGGCTTGAATCGGATCTGTACCCGCAGCGTCGCGCTCCACGGGTCGCCCCGGTTGGTGTCGAGCACGTAGTCCACGCCCTCAACCTGGTCGAGGAGGCCGAGCCTTTCCAGCTCGCGGAGCTTCTGCTCAACCCGCTGGGCCAGTTCGATCCGGTCTTGCTGGATTCGCTCGCTGAGCGCACGGCCGATGTCAGGCGTTGGCCGGGCGGACGGTGACGGCGCCTCGTAGCCCTCCGGGAACTTCAAGGGCGGAATCGCCTGCGCGCCACGCAACGGCACGTAGGACTCGGGGTAGAGCGGCACGTCCCTCCACCCGAAGACCTGGGCGTTGTCGTAGGCGGTCACTTGACCGCCTCCAGCCCGATCCACGTCACTAGCCGTTCAGGACCCATGTCGTTTCCTCGCTCGTCGTTCCACGTGCCGCTGCTGGGTGGCGATCCGCCGGCGTCTTGCCTGCCATGCCCGCCAGTGCTTGACGCCCGCGAAGACGGCCCACAACTGTTCCTGGTTCCGTATCTCGCGGCGGGTCTTCGGTGGCTCTAGCTCGACCGTGAACGCGTACTCGCGGGCGAAGCTGAACGGCTCCCACGCCACCATCGGCTCCACGGGCTCGAACGCGAAGTCCGTGCAGAAGCCGACGGGTACCCATTTCGGCGACGGCGGTGGCTGCGTACCCAACGGGGCGACGTAGACGCGGCCGTTCACAGCACCCATTCTTCTCGCCAGCCTTCGCGGGTCTTCTTGTACGGCAACGCCATCGCTGCCACGACGAACCGGAGGGCCTGTAGTTGGGAGTCGCAGTTTTCCCTGTATAGGGCCGATCCGTTGGAGTTCTCGAACATGTCCAGCGTCTGATGACAGAGACCCAGGATGGTGCGCTTGCTGGCCCATTCGGCAAGGGCACGTTCGGGGTCCTGGGCCTGTTCGACGGCGAGGCGGTCAACGGCGATCTGCACCTGCATCCAGTCGGCCAGCTCGTTCGCGCGGGACCAGCGGTCGGGGCTCATCACCGCCACCACTCCTTACGGAATCCCGGGCGGCTCCGGTACGGCTGGGCGAGAATAAGGAGGGTCCGGCAAGGGGTTTCCGTTTCGAAGCACGTGATGCACTCGCGTCTGCCCCGGGAGTTCGATCGAGCAGTGGCCCGATGTAGGTCCAACAACTCACGCTTCGCCGCGATCTCGGCCAGGACGCGGGCGGGATCCCAGGCGACGATGTGGGCCGCGTGGACCGACT
Organism: Kineosporia babensis; assembly: GCF_021129305.1. Lineage (GTDB taxonomy): Bacteria > Actinomycetota > Actinomycetes > Actinomycetales > Kineosporiaceae > Kineosporia > Kineosporia babensis. The sequence goes on from NZ_JAJOMB010000003.1 coordinate 456,800, forward strand.
TCATCTCATCCTCGCCGTGGATGATGAACTCGGGGAGAGGCCCGACTGACGTAGTTGGAACCTCCTCGACGCTGCGCAAAGATACGCTCCGCGCCCAACTGCTGCTGTCGTCGAAGTTCAGGTATTCAAGGCCGAAGTCGACCGAGAGAGGCTCATCGCTGCCATTGTCCTCCCAGTGCCAATGGGCTCCAGTGAGCTCGCCGCGGACCCGCCCGGCCTCTTTCGCTAAAAGCTCGTCCTGATCGAGACACTCGCGCAGCCACTCAACGAGGCTTGGGTTCTCGCCCGCAGATTCCAAGTTTCGCGGGGCAGAGTTGGGATCGGTCATAGCCGCAGCCCGCTTTCGGGGTCGAGCCAGATGGCGGGAGCCTGCACGGCGCCGCAGTCCGGGCAGGTTGGCGGTGCGTTGGACTCGATCCGCATGGTCGGGTGCGGGCAGGCGCGCATCCTGTCGACGTCGTCGTTGGGGATCGCGGTCGGCTCTTCGATCGAGTCGCGGGCGATGACATGGGAGACGGCCAGAGTGCCTCCGGGAAGGTGCGGCCAGAGGCGAAGCGTCATGCCCTCGACATCGCTCGGTACGCCATCGGTGATCGACAGCTCGGGCAGGGCGCACCCAGACGCGTGAATGGTTCGGGCTGGCTTCCCGAGCGTCCTAATCTCGATCGTCACCGTTGTCCGCGGGTTGTCGCTCACGGCACGTACCCTTCGCCCGGCGCCTCAGCGTACTCGTCCGCGTAGCTCAGTCCCGCCGTGTATCGCCGTCGAGCGAACTCGACCTTCTCGGCGGGAGTCATGTCCGACGGGCCGATCGTGGCGAGAAGCCACACCATCCCATACAGCTCTTCGACGGCTTCCCAGACGTCGCCGCCGTTCTCGAGCATTCCCCTGAGCGCTTGTGGGTCCAGGAGTCGCCCGTCGTCGTCCACGCAATGCTTGTAGCTGCCAGCCATTCCAACCCCCAGTTGATTGATGGCATCCATCATTCCACCATCTGGGCAAAGGTGAGGGCGGCGATCTGGAATCTCCAGCAGTTCGACCCAGATCGCCGCCCTCGACCGGCATCCCCACACAGGATGGGGCCACTCTACGACAAGTGCGGGCCGTGGCTCGTCAGCTCACGAAGCGACGACCCGCACATGGAGGCTACCCCCAGCGAGACCCGTTACGGTACGCCGACTGCGCGCTCGGATACTGCCCCGTCATCATCCGGTGATCCAAGGTCTCAGGCGCCCCGATGTCCTCGTAGTAGCCCTCATAGGCCAGCAACCCGAGACCAGCCAACGCAGCGAACTCGTTGTGCATCTGCGTGATGTAGTAGGCGTTGTCGCCACCCGCGCCACCAGCCGAACCACCCGCCGCGTTGACGAGACCCCACTCCGGGACACCCAACTGCAGACCCTTGTCCTGCAGCCAGGGGCGCAGGTCGTTGAAACCAGGCTGCTGGTTCCGGGCCGAGTTCCACGACCCGGAGTTGGTTTGTCCCGGGTACCAGTCGTAGTGGTCGAGTCCCACGATGTCGATGTGCGGGACGAGAGGTTCCATAACCTGCTGCAACGTGATCCCGGAACGGTTCGAGCCCCTGTTCAGAGTGACGTCGATGAGGACGTTAGGGGCCGTGCTCTTGATGGACTGGCTGACGTTGATGACGGCCTGCTGGAACGACGCCACGCTGTTCTTCGGCGTCTGCATGCCACCCTCATCACCGTACGACCATTTGAACCAGTAGCCGTTGCACTCCCACCCCAGGCGCAGCACGTACAGCGGAGAGTTCAAACCCGCAGCCGCCAGCGCACTCCCATAGTTCACCCAGCGGGCGTTGTTACTCCCCGCAGCCGTAGCCGCATTCGACCCGCCGCCCTCGGTCTCCGGCTGCGGCGGCAGCGAATTGACGATGTACCGGCCAGCGGAAACCCATGCAGGCCAGTCGCTGGGGATGACGAATAGGTCCGACCACGTCTGCCGTGGATGGAAATTCATGAACCCATCGACAGGCTTGCCACGCCACGAACCGAAAGCATCCGCCTTCGCCGGCGTGCCCGTGCCGTGGCCTTCCCACCGTGCCGTCCCCGAGTTCCACGCCTTCCCACTGCGTCCGACCAGCGGCATGACGCCCGCACCAGGAGGCGTCCCCCCGCCCGGCTCCTCAGGGTTCTCCGGGTCGACCGGGGCGCCACCACCGCCGGGTGGGACGTCTCCCGGGTCGCCGAGCGCGTCCTCCGGGTCAACCCAGGCGGTTCCTGTGGTTGCGGCGCCGATGGATTCGGTGCCAGCGTCTGTGAGTCCGGCTTGGAGGGTGGTTCCGGTCGAGGCCGTCCCGGTGCGGGTGAAGCTACCGGCGTCGGGGAAGATCTCGTTGGAGCGGAAGAGGAGGCCTGTGTTCCCGCCGCCGTCGTGAAGCTCTGGTCCGGTGAGGTCGTGCAGGACGTTGTGGACCACCCTGGCCTGTGGGCACGACGTGAGCGCGATCCCTTTCGGTGTCCACGACAGGTCCGAGTTGTTGATGCGGATGGCGTCGGATCCCCACGCCATGACCTGCCAGCCTGTTCCCGTGGGCTCTTCGACGGTGAGGCGGAAGAGCCGGGCGCCGGGGATGTTCGCGATCTGCAAGGGCCCACACCGAGTGAAGGTGACGTTCTCGACGAGGAGCCCGGAGATGGTTTTCGTTGCGCCGCCGTCGATGTGAAATGGGGCGCGGACGTCGTAGAACTCAGAGTCCCGCAACGTGAACCCGTTGATCTCGTACTCGTCGTTGTCGGGCGTCTGCGTGAGCTTCAAACCGACGCGTGCACCCCGGACGACGCCCTGCCACGAGTTGTCCCGGCACTGCGGCAGTACCTCGATCGCAGTCCCGTGATAGTTGAGGACCAGCGAGTCGGTGGCCGTGTTGCCGCGGGCTCCGTTGCACTGGCTGGGGTTTCCGAACTTCCACGCGGTGCGGCCGTCGCTGTCGTCCGTGGATCGGGTGCCGCCCCTCGCTACGCAGCTGTGGGTCCAGTTGCCGTTCTCTTCCGCGCCATGCCAGTCGTAGTCGCTGATCCGGCAGTCCTCGGACTGGCTGTTGACGACACCGCATGCCGAGCTCCCGTTGAACCACAGGTACGAGTGGCGGCACCCGCTGACGGCGAAGTCCTGCACCCAGCAGCCCGTACTGCCGTAGAAGCTGATCCCGTACCCGCGGCCAGCGACCAGCAGACTCGGGTTGGAGATGAAACCGCGCTGCGCCGAACAGTGAAGGGAGTCCGTGAACCGGATCCCGTGCCCCGACCAGGACACTCCCCCGTTGCCGCCGCCCTCGATCCTGGTGTCGACGATGTGCGTGTTGACGGCGTACCGGACCTCGATCGCATGCTGCCCGTCTGCCTGCTGCGCCCGCCACTTCAGACGGAGGCCGCGCACCTGCGCGTCATGTAACGCCGAGAGGACAGTGACCCGGCCGTCCTCCGCGACCACGTACGAATGCTGGAGCGGTGCCGCGAGTTTGATCCTGGTCCCGTCGACCACTTCGGCGACGACGTTCACTTCCTTGTGCGCAAAGTTCCCTGTCCGGATCGTGCCGTCGCCGTCGATCGTGTGGACGTTGTCCTGGATCTGGATCGTCGTGTTCACCGGGAAGATCGACGAATCCTCCACCGAGATAATCGTTTCCCCGGCATCCGGCGTCCCGGTCAAACGCATCTGCTTGACCATCGTCACCTGGGACAGCTTGTTGCTCCAGGTCGTGTCGTTGACCGCGAGGAAAGTCTTGGGGAGTGGGTCGGCCAACGTGATCTGCATCGGCGTCACGCCGCGGTTCAGGCCAGTGACGTAGCTGTGGAAGATCTCGGCGTTCGGGACCGACCCGCTGGCCGTGCGCTTACCCCGCAGACCGACATAGATCCCGACCGTCCAGTCCGCAGGGATCGTCGTCACCTTCAGGACCGTCGCACCCATCGGCGCGTCCTCAGTGAGCGCGGGCTTGTCGGGGTTCGCGACCGGGGTTTCCGGGATGACACCCCACGGGCGGATGCGCAGGTCCGGGCCCCCGTACCACTGCACCGCCGGATCGAACTCGAGGATGCACCCGCTCTTGGCGATCGTGATCGTGGAGTTGAGGTAGCCGCTACTGCCTGCCGGGCCCGTGACAAAAAGATGCCCCGGAGTCTCGCCGTCCTCCACTTTCTCCAGCGCGGCCTGGATCGCGAGACCGTCATCCGTCGGCGTCGCCAACAGCCCATTCAGGGCCAGGCCGGGGACAACGACGTACCCGCCGCCACCCTTACCGCCCGTAGCGAGAGCCGTCTCAGCGGCCGTCTGCGCGGCTGCGATCCCGGCGTCCATGTGATCGAGCGCCGCCGCAACAATCGGCGTCGACGTGTTCGGGAGGTCCCGCCAGCCGGCGGGGTAGTACGGGGCGTACGGCACGAGGGCTCCGAGCGTGGCCCCTGCCCGGGGACGCGGGCCCCAACCCGGCAGTACCTAAGTCTGCCATCAACGGGCGGCAGACAGTGCGACGGCGAAAGGACTACAGCGCGTCTCAGCTAAACGATGTACGCATGCGAAAGCCCCGGCCATAACGGCCAGGGCCCGCAACGCCGTCAGCTACACGCGACAGCCTTCGGCGCATACAAATCCGCCAACGCCATCGACGGGTGCCGATCCGCCGCCAACTCAGCCCGGTCATAGCTCGCCGTCGTGCGAACGTCGTTGTGGTCGGCGCCCAACTGCATCTCCCGCAACGTCTTCCCAGCCGCCAGACCGTTCGCGATAAAGGAGCGCCGCAGGTCGTGCGGGGACACTGCCGCCGGAAGGCCGCACTCCTTAGCCAGGCGCTTAACGACCTGCGTCGCCGAACGGCGTGTCATCCGCGTCCCGTTCCGCCGCAACAGCAGCGGGCCCGCATCCCGGCCGGCGGCTGACATCTCCATCGTCTCGAGCACGATCCCCGGGACCGGGCGCGTCTTGCGCTTGCCGAACTTCCCGACCGTGTGCAGCCAGGTGGCGTCGCTCCGGTCGCGGACGATGTGCTGGATGTCGATGTCGCACGCGGACGTCACCCGCAAGCCCAGGATCGCCAGCAGCGATACCAGACACCAGTCCGTCGGTGATGCTGCCCGTGCCGCGGCCAGGAGCGCCTGGACCTCGTTCGGGAAGAGCCACACCTTCCGCTCGTCCCCGTAGTGCACCTCGGGCAGCCTCAGTCGGGCGCTGGGATCCTTCTCCAGGTATCCCTCGTCGACCGCGTGGCGGTAGTACAGCTGGGCCGCGTTCAAGCGCCGGTACACCGTCGACGAGGACAGGCGGCGTTCGGTCTCGAGGTAGGCCCGGTACGCGTTGAGTTCCATCCGGATCAGGTGCAGCGGGTTCCGGTCCCTGGCGGCGCACCATTCGAAGAGGTTGCGCAGGTCGAGGCCGTACAGGTAGCGGGTGTGAGGGTGCTGGTATTCGCTGAGCCAGGACACGGCGCACAGTTGTGCGGGGTCCATGGCGTCCATGCCCGTGGGCAGGGCCGCGAGAGTACTGTCGGTCATGTCGTGCTCCAGAGGGCTTGGCGTCATTCTGGGGTCCGGCTGGTCAGGCAGGTGTTGGCGCACCTGCCTGACCCCATTTTGGCGGACCCACTCGACTACCGGCGAGTTCGACACCCTGACTTGCAGCTATGCCCGTCCGTAGACCACTGCCGCGGCGGCCTCGCGGCGGGCATAGTTCGGCGCGGTCTGGTCGATGAACTCGACGAACTTTGCCGTGAATGCCTTTGCTGCGTCGTCATCACAGAAGTGCAAGATGTCGCTGTCGCCATCCAGGCTTTCTTCGACGGCCTCTACGCATCCGCCCGGCTGCCGGTAGAAACGAATCTGCGTGCCGTCGAACTGCAGCCCGTCCCAAGAGTTTGCCGGAATCCAGTCCTCATCAAGGATGGCCTGAGCCTCGGTCCTGTCCATGGACAGCATCCTTCCAGGGCCTTGGCAGCTGTGCCCCGAGCTGGCGCCCGCGATGCCGTGGCGCTCCCGTGGGCCACAGCCCCCGCATCCGCAGCAGGTCACCCCGCGGACGCCAGCTGGTCGAGCCTACGAGCAGACAGGGCAGTACCGCGGCAGTGGGCGTCAGCCAAACGTCCCACGACTCGCCAGTAGCAAACGGTTTGGCAGTCTGCGCGGGCACCCTGGGTGGTTGCGGTCGCGGGGATCGCACGGGGTCCGGGGGAAACATCTATGCCAGTAGGTATTGCACCGCTCTATGCCTGGGCAGCGCGGCGCCCGGCCGCTCTTGCTGACGACTTCCGCCTGCATCGCGCTGCCGCGCTCCAGGCCGATGATCAGGTACGCGCTGAGCGCCGCGCCACCTGCAGGAACCCGCTGGCCGATGACGCAATCCAAAGTGGGCAGCTCTTCTTCTGCAGCACGCCATGCCACGACCGAACGCCCCAACGCGCCTTCTGCGACAACGCTTGCCGATCTCTTTACGACGCATCATGGTGACCGCCGCAACTCGTAGGCCGCCGACCGTGACCACGGAACAGCTGCGATCGGGGCGCTGGCCAAACCTCGAGCCTCAGGCCAGCCAGAGGCATGGCAAGCACGGGACGGTAGCTGACCGACTACTGCGGTGTGTGGCTGTAGGCACCGCCTTGGCCGGTTGGGTCAACATCACCGGCTGGTCGTGGCTACCAATGGCCACGATCTGGCTGGCCCTCGTCCTCCTGCTCCTGGCATGCCTCATCCTCGGCCCGCAGCGCGGAGTGCCCGTCGCCCGGGCCACTTGGGTGGCCATGGCCTCGGCGTTCGTCGCCTGGCGCGCGGCGGCCGGCTACTGGGGTGGCACTCAGGTCGCCCTGGCTGACTGGCTGCAAGCCCACAAGGCGTTCATTTTCCTCATCGTGGTCGCGTTGTTCGTCGGTCGCCAATGCTTCACGGGCGCCGGCCTGGCCCGGACCATGAAGATCCTCTTGCCAATCGTGTTCATCGACTACGCCGCGACCACCGCGCTGACGACCGCTGGCGGCGGACGAGGCGCGATCTGGACCGAGAACAACTTCGAGCTGATGACGGTCATCGGCCTCACCTACCTGGCCTGGCCCCACCTTGGGAAGAACCGCGCTTGGTGGATGGTCCTGCTCGGCGTCATCGTCCTCGGGCTGTCCGGGTCCCGCTCCAGCGTGGCCGAGTTCGGGATCATGCTCGCCATCCTGCTGTGGCGCCCCCGCGACCCGAAGTTCATCGGCTACCTGCTCGCCGGCGTCGTCGTGTGGTGGGCGTCCGGACGGGTGTTCGCCGAACGCTCCACCGGTAAGCGGTCGGACCGCGAGCTGTTCTTCGAGGTCTTCCAGCGTGAACTCCAGGACTTCACGATCGCCCAGTGGCTGTTCGGCCGCCCGGTGCTCACCCCGCTGCACGTCGGCTCGTGCGACACGCTCTCGGCCTGGGCCGGCCTCTTCTCGTCAGCCAATCCCGGCCAGTGCTACTCCGCGATCCTGCACATGTACGTCTCCCGGATCGTCCTCGACTTCGGCATCGTGGGCGGGATCTTCCTGCTGTGCGGCCTCTGGTTCTGCCTGGCCCGCTCGGGCGCCTCGACCCGTGACCGCCTGGCTCTGATCGGCATCGGTGTCGCCAACGCGATCTCGGTCAGCTCCTTCAACAGCGAGTACATGTTGATCCCTCTCGTCGTCGCTGCAGGCTTGCAATACGGCGGCAAGCCAAAGATCGAAAGACCCGGCGGGCTCGCCTCGTGACCGAACGGCAACTCAACTTCTGCAAGGTGGTCTCGCTGCCCCTGTGCATGGCCAGTACGCTCGCTGCGCTGACCATGCAGGGCGAACCGATCGCTTACCCCGGCATGCAGGCGCTGTTCTCTTTCTTGCCTGTAGCTGGAATCCTCGCTGCCCGCTGGACCGGACCCCAGTAAGCTGCCCCAGTTCAGAACACGCTGATGGTCATGTACCCGATGACCGCGCTGATCGATGTGGAGGTAGCTGCGCCGATCAGGATGCCCGTCTCGTCGCCGTCGAGGCGGGTGATGACCGTGTGCTCGCCAGCCCCGTACGAGCCCGTCGTCGCCAGTGCCTTGCTCCCGGAGTTGGTGGTCATGCGCAGGCCGACCTGTGCACCGCCCGTGATCGACTCGACGAAGAAGCTGATCTTGGCCTGCTGCCCGGCTCGGATTGCTCCGGTGCCTCGCCAGAAGCAGCGTGCGCCGTGGCCTGGACCGATCGAGGTGAGGGCAAGTCGCCCGGGCCCCGACCCGTCCCAGGTTGCGGTGCCGCTCCCCGCGGCCTGCCAGTTCCCCTTGCCGTAAGTGAAGTAGCTGTGGGTGCCGAAGAGGTTCCTTGGGATGTCGGTCGACTTCGAGGCGAAGGTGAGACGGCCGTCCTCGGCCACCAAGTAGAAGACATCCTCATGCTGGCCGTTGGTGCCGTGGTAGGTCACGCCGTCAACGTGCACGCGACCGGGTGACGACTGGATCTCGACCGCCCGATTCTCCATCGCGGACATGTTGAATTGAACGCGCTCAAGATAAAGTTCGCCGTGCATACCAGGGCCAGTCAAGATGCTGGTCTTGGCAGTGGTGAACTCAGCCTCCTGTACGGTGACATAGCCGGTCGAGACCGCGATTTCCATCTGGTAGTGGTCGGCGGACCCGCGCTCGTGGATGCCACCCCAAATCGAGATCTCCCGGTTCCCGGCCGAGACGACGCCCCCATCGAGACGGGGGTCGGTGCTGTTATCGATCCGAATGCCCCGGTAGGAGGCTGCCGCACTCACGTCGGCGTTGGTGTTGATATTGACGAACTTTGTGTTCATCACACCGTTCACCAAGAAAAAGCCCGAGTAGGTGCAGTAATTTGCGAAGCAGTCGATCGTGATCGAATTCTGCGTGCCGTCGTAAACGAAGCCCGCCTCGCAGTTCTCCGCACGCACCCGGGAGAAATGAATCTTGTTCGCCTGGTGCACGGTCTGCAGACCGTAGGCGCCAATCCGGCAGCCGTCGAAGTGCAGGTCCTCGACCACTGTGGACGAGGAGACCTTCATCATCGTCATACCGATCGCGCCAGCCAGGAGCACGGTGCCGAGGTTGGCGTTGCCGCCCAGGATCTTCACCCGGCCAGCAAGCGCCGTGACCATCGATCCGAGCATGTAGGTCCCGGCGCCCAGGATGACGGTGCCGCCCTGGCCAGCTGCGTTGATGGCGGCCTGCAGGGCGGGTGAGTCGTCGTGCCCAAGGAAGAAGTGCTGACCTGAGACGGCCGTCGAGGCGGTGGCCGCCAGCGTGACCTGGCTGACCCCCACGAATCCCGTAATGGTCGTGACCAGCGGGATTCCGCCAGGCCCGGCGCCCGGGATCACGATGATGGAGCCGACCGAAGCGGCATTGAACGGGTTGGTGCCCGACGTGGTGAAGGTGGTCGATCCGGCCGTGGTTACGCCGCCGGAGACCCGCCGACCGTTCTTCGACGCCCCAAACCGGGGGTCGTCCGCGTAGGCAATCGAGGGCGGTCCCGAGGCTAGCCAGGGCAGGTTCACTGCCGGGGTCGTGCCGTCGCCCAGTAGAAGCCGGGAAACTCCGCCGTCCCGGGTGATGGCTGGCTCGCCGTCCAGTAGCACCCGGGCCGATGCGACGGCAGCGGCCCGGGTGCCACGGCGGAACTGGTATGGCGCAGCCATTACCAGACACCTCCGTCGTATCCACCTGGGCCGGGGCTCACTGCGGCGACGGCTGCGGCGACGAACGCTGTAGTGGCTAGCTGTGTGCTACTCGTCCCAGGCGCGGCAGTGGGGGCAGTCGGGGACCCGGCGAAGTCGGGACTGGTTAGCGGAGCTGCTGCTGCGGCGACCGCGGCTGCCTGATCGGCGACCGCTGCTGCAGCCTCGATTCCGTTGTTCATCTGGGAGTCGCGGGCGGCGTCGTACTGAGTGGTGCCGTTCTGGGCGGCGGCGGGCTTGGTGTAGGCCATGGTCAGGCTCCAATAGTGAAAGGCGTCAGGCTGGCGTGGCCACTGACAGGTTCTCCCATTCATGCGCCGCGCCACCCCCGAAGTAGAAGCCCACGTATGTCGCCGACAGCAGTGCTGGCGCTAAGGCGCTCGTGGTGAAAGCCAGGACCCCGTTGAGGTAGACCGAGACGGTTCCCCCGGCATTCTTGACGCACCGAATAACGCCGCCGGAGACGGGAACGATCTCCGTGGTGAACCCAAGTGCCGTACCGACACCGCCACCGTTGGAAGTGACCTGGTAGAGGCTCAGTCCCGGAGTCGAAGTGTCTCGGCGCTGGGCGATGTAGGCGAACTGGTGGCCGTCTGCCGTGGCCGCGATCACGATGCCCCCGGAAGCTGCCGACAGCGTCGACGGCATCGTCTTGAGCGTCGCAGTGACCTCCGGGAGCGAGGAGCCGGAGTCGACAAGTGCGAGTCCACGCTCGCTGACGCCGGTGCCGGCGGTCCTGCGCAGGGCGTTGCCGACCGTCCCGATGACGACCGCTCCGGCCACGGCGGGGAGAATGGCCGGACTGGACCATGTTTTCGCGCCCGTGCTGGTGGTCTGGCCGTCGATGTTCGCGTCGGCCCGGTCGAAGGTATCGGCGGTCGTTACCGTGTACGTGGATGGCGGGTAGGGGTTGACCTGGCCGAGAATGGCTGCGGCAACACATGATCCGGCGATGAGTTCTCCGGTCGGGTTCAGGTGAATGCCGTCGCTGCCCAGATAGTCGGTTCGGTTGGCGAGGATGGTTGCCAGGTCAACGACAAGGACGTCGAGTTCGTCGCCGAGGGCCCGGATCATCGCATTGTTGGCCGACATTTTGGTCTGATCATACGCCACACTCGTCACGGGCGTGGCGGTGGTCAATACCGGGATGGCGCCAGCCGCCCTGGCGATGGACACGCACCGCCGGATATTGACGGCAGTGCCACCTGCAGGCAGGCCCGCCGAGCCCGACGAGGAGTCATTTGGCGCGCCCTGGATGACGACGATCGCAGGCCGATAAGTTGCTACAGCAGCGGCGAGATTGTTCGCCATCCATGCGGAGTTCTGCCCACCGAGGGCAGACTTCCGGATGATCGGCGTAACCCCGATGCTGGAGTTCGCGAAGTTGGCCGCAGCCTCGGGGTACGTCGCCGCCGTTGAGGACGAGCCGCTGAAAAGCCACGTATTCATGGTGTTCGGCGACACCGCAGACAAGGCGGCCGCCACGAACGCGGTCGTCGCCACCTGGGTAGAGTCCGTCCCAGCCGTTGCTGTAGGCGCGGTCGGCGTCCCGGTGAACGTCGGACTGGCGAGGTTGGCCTTGGCGGTGAGGCCGGCCAGTGCCTGATCGGCGACCGCTGCTGCAGCCTCGATTCCGTTGTTCATCTGGGAGTCGCGGGCGGCGTCGTACTGAGTGGTGCCGTTCTGGGCGGCGGCGGGCTTGGTGTAGGCCATGGTCAGGCTCCGATCACAAAGGGCATGGCGAGGCTGGGACCCATGACAGATCCGGTGCCAGGATTCGGGTTGGGGTTGCTGCCGAGCGCGGCCGCGATGGCCGCAGCAACGAATGCGGTGGTGGCCAGCTGGCCGGAGTTGTTGCCTGCCGGGGCGGTCGGCGCGGAGGGAGTGCCCGTGAACGCGGGCGAATTGATCGGGGCATAGGTGCCACTAAGAGCGGCGTCTGATGCGACCTGCGCGGTTGTGGTGACGGTGCTGCCGCCGGTCCCGGTGAGGCCTCCGCCGCCTCCCCCACCGCCAGCACCGGATTCGGCGTCGAGGGCCCAGCGTGCGCCGTAGTACCCGTGGTCGCCCCACACGGTGCGGGGACCGCCATCGGGGCCGGCGAAGGCTGGGATCATGCCGTCGCCGTCGGAGTACAGGTCGCCGCCAGGGACAGCGGCACCCAGCGAACCATCCGCGTTGACGTACACGAGGTCAGTGAGGCGGGTACCACCGGTCCGCTGCGTGTAGATGCGGACGCGGATACCAGCCTGAGGATTGCCGCCGGGGATGCCCGTCACCAGGGCGTCATCGCCGACGGGCCAGAAGATTGGACGGGCCAAGGGACACTCCAAGATCGCGAGGCCCCAACCTCGCCCCCAAGACTACAGGGCCACACGCGAGTTGCCGATCACGGAGACAGCCAAACAACGGGGGAAACCATGGCGCAGGACGACGAAGCAGCCCAACGACACGACGACACAGATCAACTGATCCTCGTCCTCATCGATGAGATCCGCGGGCTGCGCGAAGACGTCCGGGCGCTACCCGCCCAGATCCGCCCCAAGAACTACCCCCTTCTGCGGCGCATCAACAACTAGAGCGGCGCCGAGTACAGGTCCGTCCCCCCGGCCAGGTGGTCCATCGGGGATGGCTCCGGCGGTGTCCAGTGCTGGCCGTGACCGCCGCGGGAGTTGTCGGGCGGAACCCAGTAGGCGCCCCTGATGCGGTGCGCGTAGGCGAGCACGTCGACTTGGTCGTCGTGTGCGCCGCCGCCGGGGAACAGGGTGATCTCGTTTTCGAAGTCCGTCCACCAGTGCGCGGCTGGTGGGAACAGGATCCCGGTCTTCATGCGCTTCGCGGCGGGCACGGCTCGCGTGTACTTGTCCGTGTCAGCTTCGAGGGGTTCGACGATCGCTCCTGCGCGGGCTGCCGTGTATACGAGGTCGGTGCCGTACTGGGAGCCCTCGACGTAGATGGGGCACGACCAGGCTGCTTGCAGTGGCGCGACGACTTCGTCCCAGTGGTCGGCGGGTTCGACTTGCTTGCGGCGTAGATCGAGCATGATGAGCTCGCCAGTGCCTGCGATGGCCCACGCCGCTGCGACGGTGAAGTCCGCGGAAGTCCTGAGTGATGCGGCTAGGTCGACGGTGATGAACCGGTAGGCGTAGTGCAGGTTCTCGTCGGGCCCTGGCCGTCCGGGGATCTTGACGGTCCACCGGTCGGCGCCTTGCTGCCAGAACCGGAAGTCGGCGCGCTTGAACAGGCCGCCCTGTGCGGGCATGGGGCGCCCTTGGTAGAGGGCGGCGAAGTCTGCCTCCCCTACGTCGGCGCGGGTCTTCTGCCACTGTTCGGGGGTGCGGCCTCGCGCGGACTTCAGCCACTCGCCGGGCTTTCGGCCGAGTGGGTCCTTGGCCTTGTTCGGAGTCCCAAGGTTGGGCGCGCCTGCGGGCCCGGCGTACTGGGGCTCTTCGACGAGGGCGGGGATGTTGAGGTACTCCCACGCGGCGCCGTTGTCGGCCTGCTGCTGGCCGATGGGATCGTCTTCTGTCCACCTGGTGTGGTCCATGACGACCATCGCCTTGGGGCCGAGACGGGGTCGGATGTTGGACTGCCACTGGTCTTTCCAGAGTCTCTTGAATGCTCCGGACCGGGCCGTCCTTCGGTCTTTCACCAAATCGTCACAAATGATGCGATCACCAGGCTTGCCTGCGATGCCACCGGTCAGTGACATGCACGAGACCGAGCCTCGGTAGCCGTCGAGCTGCAACCGGGCCACCGCTTCCGATCCAGGCCGCAGTGAAAGCTGAAGGTCCACGCCATACAACGCGTCGTCCCCTGAGTGCGCCTGCAACGCCTCCTTGATCGCGCGACCCCAACGCCAGCTCGTCTCGTTGTCGTAGCTGATGATGAGGATCCGCAGGTCCGGGTTTCGCAGCCATAGCCAAATGGGATATGCGTAGGCAATTAGGGTCGACTTGCCCTCCTGGGGGGCCATCGACACCGCCAGGAACTTCGGGTTCTCCTCCGACTCCGCAGCCACCTCATGAGCGACCAGCGCATCCGAGATGCATCGCAACGCCGGCGTCTCGATGTAGTCCGGCATCAACGCGAGCAAGAGATCCAGGGGCCCCGGAAAAGGCTGCTGCCGCCAGTTCTTCCCGCGCATCCCCCTCTCTAGTCCGGCGAGGAACGCGGCTTCGTTGTACGGCAAGGCAGGGCTCCACGATCGGCGGGCCCAACCCCGGGATGATTATCCCAGATACGCTGCGGTCATGGATTTCAAGGAGTGCAACAGCGGCCTAGCCTGTGGTCGAGCCGTCAGTACGAGCGTCGCCTACTGCTGCTGGGCGTGCTCGAAAGCCGATGAAGGCGGCTACGAAATCCACGAGTCCGGGATTCTCGGCCACAGCGCGGACTGCGAGCAGCGCCATACCGAGCGGGGTTTCCATCCCGGGAGCCTTCAGGCCATTCGCGGCGGGCGTTAGGAACGGCGGGCCGAACCCCGAGGTAATGATCTCGCACGGCTAGCTTGTGCGCGTGACTGACAGCGAGCGTGTGACTATCGAGTACGTGGGCTCTTCAATCCACCTGAGCCTGCTCTTGCAGGAACTCAGGGACGAGGGCTTGGAGTTCGAGTACGAGGCGCCCGAGTCCGCTCTGCAGCACAGGTTCTCCGTGGATCCGAGCGCCGTCGTCGACACGTACCTCGCGATCGAGGCGTGGGCCGCCGGGCATCCGCTCGCATCAGGGGCGGCGGCCGCTGTCGTGACAGCGAAGGTGCAGGCCGTCATCGCGAAGTGGACCAAGAACGGCCTGTCTCGCTACGGGAACGTCTCCATCAAGGACGACGAGTAGCCCGAACATGAGTGCGCCCCGGCGTGGGCGGCCGGGGCACTCGGTCAGTTCTTCGTCTGTCGTCGGCCTATCTCTTCGGCGGTCTCGCGGACGCCTCTAGCGACGACAGCTACGGCTCCGGTGCGAAGGTGTACGTCGCATCGTGTGGCGTCGCCCGAGTGAGGTAGGACGGCATCTACGGCATCGGGATCTATCCAGCCGTCCTGGATCGGGTAGGTCCCGGGCCCTGGATTGCCTACCTCGACCGGTAGTTCGATGAACATCTGTCCCCCTCAGATTGGTTGGGCAGATGATCGGCGCGGCAAGGGTTCACCTTGATCCGTTGGCGGCCTTCATTGCAGCAGTGAGCTTGCGGAGTTCCCGCCGGAATTCGTCCGGGGACAGCGTGTGAGCCATCGTCGGAACGACCGCGCCGCGACGAGCGAGCGCGCCAACGCAGATCCGCGGCCGACGGTCTGGTGGCGCCTGTTCGACGCCTTCGTCGTCCCAGAGTGCACCGCACGCGGTCCCGTTCGAGCAGATGGCGGTGGCGCCTTCGTAGTCCCATTCGATGCGGACTCGGGCGCCGCAGCGGGGGCAGGTGAGGTTCATCGCGCCGTCCGGTGGATCTGCATAGCGCAGCACGTATCGAAGGCGCCGCAGTCGGAGCACTCGACGCGCTTGGTCTGCGCGCACCAGTAGACGTCCGGGTTCTCGGCGATCGGGAGTGCGTCCTCGGGGTCGACGAGCTGCTGGACGCGATGCCAGTCCCGGTGGGCGCCAACTTTGATCGAAGCCTCAGACCATAGGCGGGTGGGGACGGCCCGGCGACGAAGCTTCACGGCTTCACCGGTGTCCGCACTCGCCATTCATCGGGGCTTCCTTCTCGAACTCGCGGGCGTCGTTGTATCCGAGGGCGGGCCACAGGTCTTGTACATCGTTCGGCTGGACGCGCGTCTCATCCGTTTGGAGAGCAGCCGCCAGGAACAGGGCATCGGTCCGCTCCCGGTACGCAGCAGACTCAAGGATCGAATCGCTCACCGAATCAACCTCGCCGCTTCCTTCTCCGGCACCAGACCCGATCTCTCCCACCGGTGGACGATCTCAGCGGCCGTGTCCGTCCTGTCGGCAAGCACCATCAGCGCAGACTCAAGCCGGTTGAGCCGCCGCATGGTCAGCCAAGACCAGCGAGCCCACCCCGCAAGGACGAGCAAGCCGAGCAGCACGCCAATCACGCCGCCCCCTCCAAGATGTGCAGGTTCGCTGCGACGGCCTGCATCAGCCGGCGCATCTGATCCACTTCCAGATGCAGCCCGGCCTCTTCGTGGGAGCGGACCATCAGCTGACCCATGCGCTCCCCGAACTGCTCGGCGATCCGGATCTGATGCTCAGCGACACCGGCGGCATGAGCGGCAGCAGCGGCCTTGATCAGGTGCGCGCGTTCCTTGCTCCACAGCTCCCACCACAGGTTCACGCCCGCAGCCTCAGCGGTCGTGGTCGTATCGACCGGGCCCTCAGCGGTACGTCCCGTCTGCCTGGTCTCGGACTTCGCACCCCAGATCAGTGCCGCCGGGTCCTCTCCGACGACTTCCCGGATCCGCTCTCCCAGCCACGCGACGACACCAGCAGAACGACGAACCTCCTGAAGCAGCGCCTCCGCCGGGCTGATGTCGAGCTCGAGACCGAACTCGATGACGTCGCGGCGGGCCTGCTCGTTACGTGCGGCGCGGCGATGGTTCTGTGTTGATCCACCGTGGAGCTTGCATCCACCGATGCCAGGGTGATCGGTGCCCCACCCTGCGGCCTGAGTGCACGTGTCACCGCTGCCGTCTCGTTTGACTGCGCCGCATTTGGGCCCCTGTCTCGTCATGACCTGGACCCCCAACGTTGACCGACATGACCTAGCGCCATGTGGTTGAGCGTACGCCGCTCAGGTCTGTTGAGTGTGCGGTCAGGTGGGGTGGGGGGTTATGCCTTTGTCGGCGCAGTAGCCGCCGCCGGTCTGGTGGTCGAGGTCGAGGGCTTCGTCCCAGGTGAGCGCGAACTGGTGGTAGGCGCGGCGGGGTCCGCCTTCGTCGATGCTGTCGAAGAGTCGTTCGACTGAGCGGCGGGCGTCGTTGGCGGCTTCGTCGGCGAAGAACTGGGTGATCTCTTCGCGGGTGCCGTCCCAGCGGATGAACGCGTCGGCGCTGGTTGAGAAGATGGCGTAGAGGCCGTCTGGTTGCTGGATGATCTGGCGGCCCATCAGGTGCCCTCGGTCTTCAGGTCGTCGATCGTGAACGGCCTAGGTCCGGGCCCGTTGTCTGCGACGTGCTGTTTCCATAGCTTGGCGAGTTGAACGAACGGGAGTTCGGTCGCTGCGATCGCGGTACTTCGGCTGTCGTACACGCCTGGATACCAGCCACCGCCATCGGCCACGGTCCATGTTCCTTCGGGTGAGGTGTGCAGGTGCAGCGATCCGAAGACCTCGGGGAAGTCGCTCACGGCTTGCCTTTCGTTGTGGGCCTTCCGTGGCCTAGGTGGGGTACTGGGTGGTGTCGTCGGGGTTGGCTGTCTGGTAGATGGCGACGTCTGCGGGGTCGTATGCGGGTCCGGGGCAGGCGGGGAAGGTCTGGTCGCCGATGGTGGTCGCTTTCCGGTGTCCGCCGCCGTGGTGGCCGCAGCCTTTGCAGGCTGGGCCGAGGGGTTCGGTGAGTTCGACGTTTGCGCGCATCCTGTCAGGCGGGTTCGTCGGCCAGGGTGTGGCGTTCGCGGCGAGGCTGGCGGCTCGGACGTCGGTGAGGGTGATGGGCGGGTCGGTGGTGAGCGGGAGCCTCACGGCGATGCCGTGGGGCAGCCGTGATGCTGCAACGGCTGCCTCCTGCGTGGCGTAGACGCTGGGTAGGACGCGACTGCTCAACTTGGCTCGCCATCCGTCCGGGTCTGGGGTGAGCGTCAGGTCGCCGATGCGGGTCTCGTCGCTCACAGTTCGACCTCCTGCCCGCTGTCGGCCCACACGAACCGTGTGAGCCCTCCGTGCCCGTGGACCTGGACCGCGTGCTCAAGTCCGTCCGGTGCGTCCCAGTGAACGGTTGATGCGGCGGGTAGCGCGAGCCACCGGATCGACACGGCGCCGTCGGGCCACTCGACTCCGTCGGCGACGTGGCCGGTGCCGGATACTCCGGTGAAGTCCCGGTCGCGCACCATGCGGAACAGCTTCGCGTTCATTGGATGCCCCTGTTGGCGAGTTCTTCGGCGAGGCGCTCTTCGTCGTGGGCTTCGGTCAGTTCGTCTCGCAGGTCGCTGCCGCGCGGGAGGTCGAGGATGGTTTCGCCTTCGCTGTCGGTGACGGCGACCATGTCGAGCTTGCTGTACTCGGCGCCGTACATGAGGAATTCGAGGGCTGCGAGGACGGTCTTGAATGCTGGGGCGGTGCAGCGTTCGTGGTGGCGGTCGTAGACGGCGGTGTAGGAGTCGGCCACGTGAGTCCTTTCTCGCGGGATGGGGGTGAGGGCTTCGTCGAGTAGGTCGCGGATGACGTCGGCCTCTTCGACTTCACCGCGTTCGGCGATGGCCTTGATGGCGGCGTGCTGGTCGGGTCGCAGGTTGACGTTCTTCTTGGGGCCGATGCCGGGCCGCCCCCTGCCGCGCTTGGGCGGAGGGGGTGCGGGGGTGTCGGTCATGAGTCGCCGTAGGTGCAGACGATTCCGCAGCCGCCGGAACGGTGGTGAGCGCTCGTGAGGTGGGCATCGAGTTCACCGGGCGCGAGACGGCCGTCATGGACGGTGGGCCAGGTGGAGGCGCTCTGGTTCCACTGGATTGGCTCGGCACCGTTCTCGAGGTCAATGCACCGGGCGCACCCAGCTCCACGACGCCCGAACGGGAGGGGCTTGCCGGGGGCCTTGGCGTTGCAGGTGTGCTTCGTTGCTTCGGTCGTGGCGGTCATCGCGTGATCTCCTGTCGGTTCGGGTTGAGGATGTCGTCGGCGGTGCGGATGGGCTCGATGTCCTCGTGCCAGTAGGCGTCGTCGGCGCGGCGGATGTCCGCGTCGCGGGCGTTGAGTTCTGCCACGAGGGTGATGACCTCGGCCTCAGTGCCCATGAAGACGCCGTGGGTGCGGGTGTCGTCGTACTTGAACTGGTTGATGTTCCAGAGCTTCCGCTCGATGGAGACGCCCGGGTCGATGACGGTGCCTTCGGTGATGTTCGTGGCGATCTGGTTCATGGTCTCCCCCGTGGTCGGTATTTGTGGGCGCACGAAAAGCATCTGCCCGACCGGCTGGTAAGGCAAGAATATTGGGCGCACGAAATTATTGAGCTTGTAGATCCGCCAGAACCTCAGCCCCCGGATGTCCAGCCAGCACCCAAGCCAGCACGGTGACGGCGATCAGGATTGGGACGCGGATCGCGGCCTCGACCGCCGACCCGGTGCGGATCCGCCACCCGTACGGCAGGAGGTGCCTGTCTCGTCCGCGCCATGGCACCCCGGAGAGGGTGCATGCGTCGCCTGCGATGCCTGCTGGGACGCCGATGAGGACCCCGACGACGATCGCTGCGATGACCGTGGCCGGGAGCCCGCCGGGGTAGGTGCCGACGACGGCCAACGCGGTAAGCCAGGAGACGACGGCGTTGGTTCCCGTATCGATCCGGAGGCGTCGGCGGCCGAGCGTCGGGAGCGAGGAAAGCCACGCGTCGACGCCGATCAGGGCGAGCCCGGTCACGAGGGCGATCGCGACAGCGCCGAGCCCGTCCGAGAGGACGTCGAGCCAGTGCCAGGCGCCGGCGGCTGCGGCGAGGAGTGGCGCGACAAGGCAGGCGCCGAATGCTGCGGCGAACGCGAGGGGTGCTCCCCGGGACACGTCGTGGGTCCATTCGCGGTGCCCGCCCGCGAGCCGGCCGATCCACGCGCACGGGATCTGTGTTGCTCTGCCCCACATGCGGGCGGGGCTGGACGAGTGGTGGTCGGTGTCCGGGAGGAGCGCCCCGGCTGTCGCGCCGCCGACGAGAGCGAAGACGACAGCGGGGCGAGGGTCAGTGACAGCGTCCAGGGCGAGGGCTGCGAGGAGCCCGGCGAGGCTGCCGCATGGCGCGTGGGTCTTCGTCATCATCGGATGTCATCCGACCTTGGCGAGGTGTGGCTTGGACTCCGCGGCGGCCTTGGCGGCGAACCAGAACGAGCGTCCGCCGCCGTGCCGTTCGGACCACTCCTTCCACGAGAAGACCCAGGGCTCGGCGCCCTCGTGGGAGCGGATCGCGGACGCGACGAGGCGGGCTGCCTCGTCGGCCGAGGGTGGGGTCTTGGACGGTGCCGCGGACTGGTTCGTGGATGCTGCCCGCGGACGCTTCACGGACTGCCGTTCGGCTCGCTCGGCGCGGCGTGCTTCGGTCTCGGCCTGGACGCGGGCGACCTCTGCTGCGGACGCTGCTTCATGTCGTGCGACCTCGGCGTCTGCCGCTGCTTTCTCCGCCTCGGCGGCAGCGCGTGAAGCTTCGGCTGATGCAGCAGCTGCCTGCTCCTGAGCTGCAGCTTCTATCTCGGCCTGACGCGCGGCGATGTCGGCGATGGACCGTGCTTCGTCGATCCGGCGCTGGGCGGCTGCGCGTTCGCGGGCGTCTTCTGCGTCGAGTGCGCGCTGGGCCTTGGCGCGCTCGGCGGCGTCCACGACGGCCAGGTCTTCAGCGTCCTTCTTGGACGGCTTGGGCTTGGAGTAGAGGCGGGAGAGGACGAGGACCAGGACGACGCCGACGCCGGCCAACTTGTACGCCTCGGCCGAGTCCGCGGCGGTGTACGCGGACCCGCCGATGACGGACAGCGCGAGGATGCCGAGGGCGGCGAGTCGGTCGAGTCCGTGGCGGCGCTCAAGGGCGTCCACGACGTAGCAGTCGATGGCGATCGGGAGGAGCAGCGGCAGGCCGATCGGGATGCTGTCCGCGCCGAAGGGGTGCCACATGGGTAGGCCTGCGGCTTCTCCGGCGGCGATCTCTGCGTGGCTGGTCATGGCGAGCGTGGCGACTAGGGAGGCGCGTCGCAGCCAGGGCGATCCGGAGTTCATGAGTCCTCGTCTCAGGCCCCGTCTCACGGGGCGTCTCAATGTCGTCTCAGGTGTGTCTCATGGGCGTCTCGTCTCACCGTCTCAGCAGGTCAGAGGGGGGTGGCTGTGCTTGACGGTGGATGCCACCCCCCGATGGCGTTGACTGTTGAGACTGTGAGACACGTGCCGGTGTAGGCGACTGTCAGGAAGGGTCAGGCTTGATGGCGTAGCCGCCCTCGGGCAGCTTCTTCACGTTGCCCATCGCGTCCAGGCGGCGGTACACGGTGGCCCGCTCGATACCGAACCCGGCCGCCTTCAGGGCCTCCAGGATCTTCGTCACGGGCAGACCAGCCGGACCCGCCTCGGCAAGAAGGCGCGTGATCTCGTCGACGTCCGACAGCTTCACGTCCCAGCCCTCGACCAGTTCGTTGAACGCGGCATCCACGTCAGCGGCAGGACGCTGCTCAACTGCCGGCTTGTCTCCGGCTTCCTCGGCGGCGCGCTCGGCTTGAACCTCCCGGGCCCTCTCCTTCGCCTTCTCGAGAGCGTCCTGCATGTCCTGCTGGGCGCGGGCCATGCCGCCAGGGCCCTTGTACCTGTCGTCGAGCTCCGGCAGCTGGATAGCCTTCGGCCGCTCGGGCTGCGGGTCGGACGGGGTACGGGGTGCGGGTGGCATCGGTGCTTCTTCTCCTTGGGTTTTGAGCCAGTCGCCGAAGCGGATCCAGCGGTTCTTGTAGTCGTCCCCGGCGGCTTGGGCCGACGGTTCGTCGAGGGTGGGACGGCGGGCGAGGGTCGCCTTGGCGATCTCCTCGATCTGGTGCGGCAGGAGCTGGTAGGCGACGAGGGACCGCATGGGGGCGCCGGGCTGGCGGATGATCCCAGTGCCGGGGTTCGCGGCTTCGTCGATCATCTTTTGGCAGTCCCAGCCGAGGACGTATGCGGCTTCGGCGGCGTCTGCCGGGCGCATCGCGATCTTCGTCCCGGCCTGGGCCTGGATGGCGGCGGGTACGAGGTCGCTGGTGCCGCGGACGCTGGACAGGACGATCGCGAGACGCGCGGCGCGGCTGATCGTGATGAGCGACTCGAGGCCGGTCGCGAGGCGGGTGTCGCCGCGGTTCGCTGCGGTCGCTTCGGCGCCTTCGTCGAGGGTGATGACGATCCCCGGGATTTCCGGGCTGATCGTGAGCTTGTCGACGTTCAGTTTGCGCATCAGCCGCTTGTAGGCCTGCTTGCGGGCCTTCGCGACGCGGATGGCGGCGTTGATCATGCGGACGGCTTCGTCGACGGTGGACGCGACCCAGTCGATCGGTGGCGCGTCCATTTCTCCGTCGAGCCATGGCAGGAGCCACGGCGACGACATGCCGGACCCGTTGAGGTCGATGTGCCAGTTCAGGGCGTCGGTGCAGCGGGCGATCATCGCGTTGATGACCTGCAGCAGGTTCGTTTTTCCGGACCCGATCTGTCCGGCGATGAATGCCCGCGAGTTGAGGAGGTCGAGGAGGGCTTGGGCGCCGCCCTTGTGCATGCCGACCGCGAGGAGATCGTTCAGTGAGATCGGCGAGTAGTCGTCGGGGAACGGGATCGCTTGGGCGGTCGTGTCGACGGTAGACACCTTCAGCAGGACGTGCCCGCGGTCCTTGCCGGGTTCGATCTCAACGCCGCAACCGTTGGGGAGAGGTACGTCGGTGGCGAGGCCGGGCGTGAAGTTCGCGAGCCGCTGGCGGGTCACACCCCCGGCGGGCAGTCGGGCCTCAAGGGTGTACCCGACACCGGACGGCCAGTACTCGACGCCGACGACGGTCACGCCCTGGACTTTGCAGACGCGCGCGATCCGCTCGTTCCACTCGGCGCCGAACTCGGCCAGCGCCTTGTTCGCGGCGATCTTGACTTCGGTCGCAGCGGCCTCGTCCTTCGCAGCCTTGGCGCGGGCCTTCACGCGGCTCTCATGGTCAGCCATCTCCGGTGCGGCCAGGGCGGCGCCGACGGTCCCGGCGATCAGCCACCCGAAAGCGGTCGGCCACGCGGCGCCACCGAGGGTCCACGTCATCCACCCGCCCGCGCCGAGCCAGCACGCGGCCCGGGCAGCGAGCCCTTCTGGGGAGATGTCCTTCATCGCGGCGCGGACGGTCACACCGACTGCGGCGGCGACACCGACACCGATCCCACACACGGGTGCCACGTCGGTGATGTGACCGACCAGAGCGGTAGCGGCGAGAGCTCCACCGGCGTTGATCGGGGCGGCGATCGGTCCGTGCCGCCAGCTGGTCCAGTCGACCTCGACCCGCGGGGGCGCTGGCGGTTCTTCCTTCTTGCCCTTGGCCGGGCGCGGCGGGGTGGCCGCGCCCGGGGTCGGGGTCTCGGTCGCAGTGGTCATGCCTGGTTGTTCACCGTGTCCCACATGGCCTCGTTGGGCCGCGGGTTCCGCAGACGCTCGAGTTCCTTCTCGTGGACGACCTCGAAAACGTTCCGGATTTCCCCGGCGGTCGCGGCGGTCGACATCTGGCAGGCGATGACGGGTTCGATGGCGTTGCGGACGGCGGGGTCGATGGGCAGCCGGTCGGTGCCGGCCTGGAGGACCTGGAGGACGGACGCGACGGAGGCGAGGACTTCTTCGAGCCCGGCCATGTCTTCGCCCCACTGGACCATGCCTTCGGGGGCGTAGGTGGAGGCGAGGGCGGCCATTTCGTCGGCCTTGGACTTGAGCTGGAGCGCAAACTGGCTCATGGCTTCGGTGTTCCTTTCGGGCTGGGCTGTGTCTGGGCCGGGGCCCGGGGTGACGGTGTCGGCGACGGTCGGGTTGTTGAGTTCGTTTTCCTCGCGGCGCTTGCGGGCTTCTCGCTTTTCTCTGGCGGCGCGGGGGTTGTCGGGGATCGTCTTGCCGAGGGCGCGTAGGACGGCGGCGACGGCGAGCCATCGGATCCAGGCGCCGCTGGTGCGGATGCCGCGCCAGGCGGCGACGGTTCCGGCGATGCCGAGGGCGAGGGCGGTGCGGGTGATCCGGCGCCGGAACTTCGCGAGCCGGCCGAGTTTCTGGCCTTGCGCCTTTCCGTGCTTGGCCTGCTGCCGGGCGATCGCTGACCCTGCCGCGCGGGCGATCTGCAGAGGTGACTTGCCGCGCGCTGACGCGGCGCCGCGGATCGCTGCCCGCCCGGTCTGGTAGCCGCGTTTCGCTGCACCGCCAGCCCTCTTGAGGCCGGCGAAACCTTTGCGCCCGCCCCAGCCCGCGAGCCTGCCTGCCTTCGATCCGGCGACCGACTGCATGGCCCGGCCGAGACGTGACGACTTCGCGGGCGCGTTCCGTGCCCCCTTCGTTGCCGCGCCCTTGGCGGATCCTGCGCGCCTGCTGGCGCCAGTCTGGCCACCTGCGAGGCGGGATTTCAGGCGGCCGAGCGGACCCCGGGCGGTGCGGTGAGCTCCACCGCCACGGGTTCGGCACCCGAACCCGCCGACGCCCTTGGCGTGGCCACCGGACTTGCCGCCTCCAGCGGATCCGCCTGCTTTCCCGGAGTTCGGGCGTCGACCGAGGATTCCCTTGCCGCTGCCGCCGCCAGCGCTCCTGCCGGAGGCGGCAGTCTTGCGTCCGAGGATGCTGCCGCTGCGACCGGACGTTCCCGGGCGAGACAGCAGACCAGATCCACCGCCGCGGCTACCGCCACGCGACGGCGCGGTGATACCGCCGGTGCGGCTGGCCGTTGACGGCTTGGGCGATGACTTCGAGGCAGCGCCCGTCGAACCCCTGACCGATCCCGTGCCGGGCTTGCCGATCCCGGTCTTCCCTGCACCGATCCCGGCGCCCTTCGACAGGGGCGAGGCGGGCTTACTCGACCGCACCGCGCCACGGCCAGGCCCGGCAGCACCGACCCGGCTGGCGCCCGTGCTTCCCCGACTGCCACCGCCAGCTTTCGGCGCCGCGAAACCAGAGCCCTTGCGGGCTCCCCGGGACGGCATTGACAAGCCAGTGAACGCTCCACGGCCAGGGGTCGCGTGTCGGCCCCCGTTCGTCGGGCGTCCACCAGCGCGTGAGGCGGTCGGCTTCTTCCGGGCGCGTTCGGCCTGCTTGCGGGCTTTCTCGGCTTCCTTGAGTGCCTTCGTGGCGGTCTTCGGGTCGGGCTTGCCTGCCTGGGCGGCCTTCTCGCGCTGGCGTGCACGGTGCGCGGCGTAAGCGGCGGCGCCTGTAGCGGCAGCTGTTCCACCCGCGACGGCGAGACCGGCGGGGCCCCCGGTCATCCAGGCGGCGCTTCCTGCGATCGTTGTCGCGTTGGTCGCGCCGATAGCGGCGACGGGGCCCTGGATGATGAGCCGTTTGACGCCCTCGACCATCTCTTCGATGTCGTCGAGGACGCCGTCGTTGTCGGGCTCCGGGACGGCCTGCATGCCAGTGTCGGCCTGCGGGTTGCCGCAAGCGGGCGTCTCGACGGTTTCGGTGGTGGCTGTCATTGGACCACCGAGTCCCAGATGCTGCTGATGGCCTCGGCCAGGCTGGCGCACACCTCGTTGACGGTTCCCATGAGTGAGTTACCGGTTTTGGTGGAGCCGAGGAAGATGCCGAGGATGAGGCCGGCGATGACGCGTCTGCCCGTGTAGAGCATCCACGCGAAGAGGGCGAGGAGTACGACTCCGCCGGGCGTGATCATGGCTGGTCCTTTCGGGGTGGGGCCGTGCCGCCGCTGGAGGGTTCGACGGCACGACGTTCAGGAGGTGAACTTGAGGGGCTTGGAGGTGGCGCAGGAGTCGTCGCTGTTGCCTTTGCCGCCCCAGGCCCGGAGGCGGACGCGGATTTCGGGGACGTCGTTTCCGGCTTGGACGGCGGCGATGAAGCTGTTCTTGCCGCCCTTGGCTTTGACGTCGTTGCGGGTGGAGGGTTTGCCGCCGCGGGCCCAGAACGTGGTGTAGGAGTTGTTGTTGAGCCACGGGTTTTGGCCGAGGTCGATCCGGTCGAGCTTCGTCTTGGGCGTGGTGGTCCAGTGGGCGTTCCAGTAGCGGGCGTTGTACCCGTCGCTGGCGTAGTCGATCGACACGGTGACGGTGGTTCCGCCGGTGTGGCAGGCGAGGGTGAGGTGGTGGGTGTCGCTGGCGTGGGCGGGCTGACCGGTCAGGGTGATCGCGGCGGCTGCGATGGCTGCGGTCACGGTGCGGGCGGCGTTCACTGGTTCTCCCAGAGGCGGACGAAGACGGGCTCGTAGTAGGGGCGGTCGCTGGTCTGCTGGAGGAATGCGGGCCATTGGTCGCCGAGAAGGTGCTTGGCTTCGGCGCGGGTGAGGCAGTGGGGTCCGGGCTGCTCTGCCCGGCACGGGCCGGGGCGCTTCACGAGGACGGGCGGGCCCTGCTGGACGTGCGGCTTCTCGATCTGCGGTTCGGCGGCATTTGCCAGTGCCGAAGCCTCAATCTCGTCACCCCACGCGATAAGGGCCACAAGAGCGATCACTCCGATGCCGGTGTAAAACCCTGGGGGACGCGGTCCCGAATGGCCGCGCAAAAGGTGGCCCAGCAGTCCGGTGGCGCTCATGCTGCGAGCTCCCATTCGCCTTGGCTCCACCTGTCGGGTAGATCGCGGCGGCCGATGGTGAGGGGCTTGGTCTTGGGGACGAGGCGGGCGATTCCCCAGGCGACGAGCCCGGTTTGGAGGGTGATGGCTGCGGCGACGATGGTCATGCCGGGGCCTCGGTCTTGTCGTCGGCTGGCGCGTCGTCGTCTTCGCTGTCTTCGTCGGTGTCGTCGTTGCCCTTGCGGGACTCAACGATGACGAGGTGGATGACGCAGACGAGGGGGCGGATCCACATCCAGACCGGGACGGCCAGGGACACGAAAGCGACGGCGACGAAGCCGATCGCGGCGGCGATGTGCTTCACGACGCACCGACCGGATCGAATTCGGTGGAGTCCCAGCCGTACGGGACCACAGTGGCAGGGTCGACGTTCTTGCCGCCAACAGCCTCCTCCAGCGCGTCCACGTCGATGCCCTCGGGGGCGCCGAGAACGACATGCCAGGAGGGTGCTCCCGCCTGGAAGTCCTTGTTGTCGGGCATCACGTAGCAGATGTCGCCGTCGGTCGTGTACGAGCCGAAAAGGCCACCGTGGCCACGCTGGTCGGAAATCAGTGACGCGGCGGCCTCGTCGTGCACGGCGGGACGCACATACTTCAGGACGGGCTTCCCGGTAGAGAACTCGTCGACAGCCCGGTAAAGGTCGCCGTACGGTCCGACGGGCGCTGCTTCCTTGGGGGTGGCCTTGTACTGGTCGCGGCGCCGGTAGTCGTCGTAGGCGGTCCAAGCAAGGAAAGCGATACCGGTGATAGCGAGACCGGTCGCGGAAATGTCGCGCGCCTTGGTGGCGTTCACGGCTACTTGCCTTTCTTCGAAACCCAGCCCTGGACGGGCGGGAGTGGCTTGCCGGTGGTGTTGACGGTGTTCTTGCCGGGGGTGAGCGCGGGGCTCGTCTGGGCGCTCACCGGAGGGCTGCCTTGTCAAGTTCGTCGGCGAGCTGGCCGAGTTGCGCGGCGTAGGCGCGGAGTTCGTTGCTGGTGTGGTCGCTCGACGTGTACCCGTTGACGGCGCGGGCGGTGGGGATACCGTTCTCGCGGCGGAGGCCGAAGACGGAGAGGGCGCCGAGGGTGACGGCCTGGGTTTCCTGGTCGGTGTCGTACGGGGTGGTGCGGGACTCGGTCCAGGTGATGGTCATGCCGTCACCTGCCGGTGGTCGTCGCAGGGGCGGCCTTCGGTGTCGGAGAGGCCGGGGCAGTAAATGGTGTCGTTGCGCGAGCACGGGTAGACGGTCGGGAGGCCGACGGTCATGCGAGCCCAGAGTTCGCCGATCTCGTCCTGGGTGACCTTGTACGGCTCGGTGAGGCCGATCTGGTTCGGGGTGATGTCGGTCTTGTGGGTGACGACGATGCCGCGGGTGGTGTTGTAGATGGCGGGTCCGTCGTCGTCGCGGGTGACGACCCAGTTGCTGGTGTCGGCCATTGGTTTCCCCCGTGGTTTACTGGTCTGGTCTTGCGATGTGAGAGTTGCGGGGCGTTGGCCGGTCAGGTGTTTGCGCGCCTGACCGGCCGTTCGCGTTTTGTCAGGAGCCGGTGGCGTACTGGCCGCCGCCGTGCCAGACGGTGTTGTGGGCGTCGGCGAGGGTCTGGGCCTCGCCTCCGGAGACGTCGGCGAACTGGATGTCGGTGTGGTCCGGGCTGGAGCAGAAGATGCCGCGCATGGCTGGTCTCGTTTCTGGTTGAGAGTTGCGGTGGGTGGTCCGTGGCCGGGCGTTTGCGCGCCTGGTGGTCACGGGGCTGGGGCGGGTTCGGCGGTTGCGCTGACGGGTTGCCGGATGGCGTCTGAGTCGGACTTTTTGACGCGGAGTCGTTTGCCGACCCAGTGGGCGTCGAGGTCTCCGGCGGCGATCCAGCGGAGCACGGTGGTCGGGTGGACCTGGTGCTGTCTGGCTACCTGGGTTGTGGAGAGCTCGTCGTCCACAGTTCCCCTCCTTCCGTCACTTGCAGTCGATGCAGTGCATTCACTGCGTGACGATGAAGCTAGCCGCTGCGGTTAGTACCGGTCAATACGGCAGCACGATTTCTCCGGAAGATCTCAAAGACTGGGCAGTACCGGCTAGTGCCAGCACGCACCACTGCCAGTAACTTGAAGACGTGGCCCCAGAAGACGCGCAGCATGTAGTCATCGCCAACGCCCTGAAGCGGCGCATAGAGGACGGCGAGCTACTGCCGGGGTCGCGCATACCGTCCGAGCAGGCCCTGGCGGATGAGTTCGGCAGGCCGCGGCCGATCGTCCGGATGGCCCTCAACATCCTTCGCAGCAACGGCCTCATCGACACGCGCCCGGGGCGAGGCACGTACGTACGGGAGAAACCCGCGGTGATCGTCCGGCGCTCGGACAGGTACAAGCGAGGAGCGCCTGGCGGGCTACCGACGTCGCCCCTCTGGCGGGACGCTGTCAGCGCTGGACGTGCACCGGCTTTCGACCCGGAACCTCGAACGGTCACTGAGCGGGCGAGCGAACAGATCGCCTACCGCCTGCAGATCGAGCCCGGCGACCCGGTCATGCACACCAGCTACCGGTGGGTGGCAGACGGTCAGCCCGTGCAACTCTCCGAGTCGTGGGAACCGATGGCGATCGTCGGCGGGACAGCGGCGGAAGAGCCAGAGACTGGGCCGGGCGCCGGCTTGGGTGTGATTGCTCGGATGGACTTGATCGGGGTCCGGATCGACACCGTGTGGGAGGGCGTCCGGACGCGCCCGTCAACGGTCGAGGAGCGCCGTCAGTTGGCGATCCCTGAGGACGTGTGGGTCATCGTGATCCAGCGGACGTACACGGCCGGGGAGATGCCGGTGGAGACGTGCGACATCGTGATAGCCGCGGACCGGTACGAGCTCGAGTACATGATCCCGATCGACTAGTTCACCCGTTCCAAACCTCTACGCCCGGGTAGCCGGAATGGTGTGCGGGTGCGTTTTCTGATGGTGGCTGCCGTCGTCCTGTTGGCTGCATGCTCTTCTCCGGGCGCCCCGAGTGCGACGCCTGAGCCTGCTGCACCGGAGACGACCGCTGCGGCTAGGGCGTCGGGCAAGGGCCTGGCCCGGTCAGTGCAGAAGGTCATCGAGGCCAACGGCGCGACGGCGAAGGTGTCGTGCGACGATTACGAGGGCATCCCGGGCCCCGACGGTGGCCTGGTGGGTCGCGCGGGCGACATCGTGGACTGCACGGCACGCATAGAGCCGCCAGGAGCGCCGACGTACCGGACCGGGATCCGCGTCACGTGGGACGACAACCGCGGGCACTTCAGGACCGAGGAGCAAGCCCAGTAGCGACGCGGCCCCGCACCGGAAGCGATCCGGGCGGGGCCTTCGGGCGTCAGAAGGGTGCGCTGCTGGACTGGGTTGCCCATGGGTCTCCTTGGGTGCCGAACAGGCTCCCGAGGAGGCTGTCGAACTGCGTGTTCGCCGTCGGTTGGGGCTGGTAGACGGCGACGTCGGTGCGCGGCTCCGGGGGCGCTTCCTTGGTGCAGACCTCGGGGACGTTGTACTGGTACACGGTGTCGACGCACTTGCACTGCTCAATGCGTTCGTAGGTGCTGTCGTGGGCTTCCTTCGCCACGAACCCGTAACCCTTGCAGTCAGGGCATTTATTGTCTGCGTCTGGGCGCTCTACGGACTGCAGCCAGTCGACGATGAGGCCCGCCCCGGTGTCGCCGTCCCATTCTTCGTAACGGATGGCGAGGTGCAGCCCTTTCCAGGTCCAGCCGTCGGCTTCGAGGTTGTGGCAGATGCTGTTCATGGTCTTGAAGCTGATCTTGCGGGAGGCGATGGCGGGGATCGCGTCTCGGATGTACTTGGCGAAGGGATGCTTCTTCTTGGCTTGCTCCTCCTTCTGCTGCGGCTGTGGGGCGACTGCCCGAGGTTGGGGAAGGGGCGGCGCTTGGCCGTGGGTCGTGGGCTCGCTAGCAGCAGTATCCGGAGGATCTGCCTGGTCTAAGTCTTTGGTGGTAAGTGCTTTGTAAGAGTGTGGGTTGGCCGAGTGCGGTTGCGCCGAGTCGCGGTCGACCGAGTGCGGATAATCCACACTCGGCGGTGATACGTCCACGGTCGGATCCTGGGGAGTCATGTAGACGATGGTGTCGGTGACCCATTGGCCGCGCTCGGCTCGCCGCTTGATCTGCTTGACGTAGCCGATGGCCTTGAGCTTCTTCATGGCGTTCCGGTAGACCGTCTCGCCCTCTTCGGGGAATTGGCGGGCAAGGGTTCGGTGGTCGGTCCGCCAACCGTCCTCAGGGAAGCTCAATAGCCGGACAAGTAGGGCGAGTGCTTTGGAGTCCATGCGCGGGTCTTGGATGAGCTCTCGGGGCAGCCAGGTCGTTCCGGACTTGGGCCGCTCGCCGCGGACGATGTGAAGCACTTCGGTCCTGTCTGGACCCGCTACCGCCGACGCTGTGAGACACTGCTTCTACAACGTCACCGGAACTGGTCCTTGGTCGGGGAGTTTCGGTGTGGACGCCCTCAGAGTTTGCGGCTCTGGGGGCGTCGCTCTTTTGGCCTAAGCCTACCGTGTGCATACAAACGTTCGACGCACTGTGACGCCGTCTTGCACCGTTTGCCCTCCACTACTGGCGGGTCTCCCCGACGATGCCCGCATGCGCATCTACGCGGGTACTGCTCTGATCGCTGCCGTCGTGTACGTGGCCGGGTTGCTTCTGCCGCCGGACACGGGGGCTGCGGTCACGGGGATCGCGGCGATCTTTTTTCTGTTCTCGGTGGCGATGATCGGGGTCGAGTTGATCCGGTCGTGGCAGGAGGATCGGCGGGAGTGGTGAGTCTGTCGGTGGTCGGTCGTACGCTGGCCGGAGTCGAGCTAGGGGGTTGGGATGCCTGAATACATCACGCCGGAGGAGTTGTCTGTGGCTCTGTCGCGGGCTCGTGCGGCGTCGCTGGATGGTTCGGTGAACATGACTGAGTTGGTGGCCCGTCTGGAGGTCGAGACGGGTCGCACGTTGCCTCCGGCCGTGTCGGTGCCGTGGGATGACCCGTCGGTGCCCCCTCAGGCCCGGGAGCTCGGCAGGCGCATGCAGGCTCGGTCCCTGGCTCGGCTGGAG
Source organism: Kineosporia babensis (assembly GCF_021129305.1). GTDB lineage: Bacteria > Actinomycetota > Actinomycetes > Actinomycetales > Kineosporiaceae > Kineosporia > Kineosporia babensis. The sequence continues at coordinate 487,894 of NZ_JAJOMB010000003.1, forward strand.
GCGTTGGTTGAGGCGGAGGAGCGGGGTCGGCGTAGCGCGTGAGGCGGCCGGTGGTGTGGGCGTTGGGGGCGTTGCACGGGGTGGACGCGGATCTGCCGGATGTGCGGGATGGCTCTGGTCTTCCGACGGCCGGCGAGTGGTTGGCGCGCGCTCAGCCGGTCGTTGACCTCGAGTTCGGGTCCCTGTGGGAGTTGCAGGTGTCGTCGCTGCGGGGGCATCCGGGGTATCGGGCGTTGGTGAGGCCGATGCCGGAGCTGGGTTTGAACTGGTCGGTGGAGGGCCGTCTCAGCCTGCGGGATGGCGTTGAGGTGATCGAGGTGGTCCTGGCGGAGGTTGAGGTGTGGCCTCGGGAGTGGGGCGAGCCGTCGGTGGATGTGTAGGGCGTTCGGTCAACTACTCTCAGGTACTGCTACCTAGCAACGCACGTCCGTTGTAAGGTTCTTCCATCGGCACAAACGACGGGGGAAACCAATGAACAAGATCGACAACACCTACCGCACCACCAAGAACGGCGCGAAGGTCGTCTACGGCCCCGCCAGCCAGGTCATCGCCGGGCGCACCGTTGCCGTCGTCAAGGCCAACAAGAGCGTCGAGCACGTCGCCATCGCCAGCATCGGCAAGCCCTTCGCCGTGGGCAGCGTCCAGTACGTGTACGGCTACCTCACCGCTCAGACCAGCACCCCCAGCAAGCCCCGCAGCGGCTGGTCGAACGCCTCCCGCAACCGGTACGGCAACCGCCGCTCCTGCGTCTCCGGCGGCAACTGCTCCAGCTTCGGCAACGGCAGCTCCTGCGGCGGCCACGACTGCGACGGCTACTGATGGGCACCCGCGTCAGCCACTGGGCCCACCTCACCGGGCGCGTCCTTGCCTCCCAGTCCCTGCCCCGCCACCAGGGCCCCGGCGGCCCCACTGGCGCCGAATACGTGCGTGTCACCAGCATCCGAGGGCACGCCGTCCAGGGAATCGTGATCGTCGAGCTCGACGGCATCGTCGAGCTGTGGACCAATCAAGACCCTGACGACGTCCGAGTCGTCACGTCCGAGCCGTCCATACTTACCCACACCACCGACGTAGCCCGCCACGACGGACCCATGACTCTGTATCAGGCCATGCAGCTCCTCGATGAGGCGGACGGCAAATGGCGGGCCGTCGCCCAGCAGGCCATCGCCCACTCGGTACCTGGCGGAGTCCGCGGCCACCGTCACCGCCCGCGGCACGAAGAGATCGCCCTTGAAAGGTCCCGGCCGCCCCTGCCTCACGCTCAGTCGTCTCGGTACACGCGGGCCCGTATCCGCCGCGTCGGCACACACCGGTGGTCCGCCGACCTCGGACACGGCAGCTCAATGCGGCCACTCGGCGAGCACGACACCCACGAGGCGGCCCTCGCCGCCGTGCAAGCTGGCCACGATGACGCCTGGCGGACTCTCCGAGCCTGGCTGGCCACCTACGTCGCCGGGGCCTGGACCTTGGCCAGCGAAGAGCTGTCCATTATTGAGGAGGACCGCCTACCCGGGCCGGCCGTCGCCGAGCTCCTCGGCATCGCATCCGGCACCTGGCGCGGCTATGTCTCCCGAGGGCAGGCCCCTGCACCGGACGGACGCTCCGGCGACGGTCGCCCCTACTGGACCACGGCCACCCTGGACGCCTGGGACCGCCCCGGCCAAGGTGCTCGCACCGACCTCCACACCGACGACCCACAGGGGGAAACAATGTCCACCACCACCTCATTCGGTTCCTGGGTGTCCGCTGACGCCACCAACCTCACCGTTGAGGAGTCGATCGCCTCCTATCTCAGCGGCGGCGACATCGACTGGCTGGCCCGCATGGAAGAGTCCGGCGCCGTCGATGCGATGGCTGCGGACTACCGTGCCGCGATCAACGAGGCGCTGCCCGACGGCGTCAGCCTCGCCGGGAACGAGTTCTACGGCCCGCACGCCCCGCACGAGCGGGCCTGGGACGGCTACCCGGTGACCGAGGACGGCGACCTCGACCTGGCCGCGATCGTCGAGGGCATCGACCTCGCCCCGATCCTGGAGCGCCACGACGTCAGCAGCTAACCGCCGAACGCACAGAGCGCCCCGGACCAAGTCAGGTCCGGGGCGCTCTGCTGTTCCCGCACGGGCCGTCCTGCCGCTCTGGGCTGGTGGCTGGTGTCCGCTGGGTCGAACCGCGGCCTCCCGGCCTGGGGAGGCGATCCTCGGGCCGGGAGGGGAACGTCTAGTCGGGGTCGCGGGTGAGCCACGCGTCGACGTGGCGGGGCCGGTGTCGGGCCCACCGGTAGCCGCCAGTGGATGCGTTGTGCACGTACGGCTCGTATTGGCCGAGTGCGGCGCTGGGCTGGACAGGTGCGGTCAGGGGGCGGCCGTCGTCGCCGAGGACGGGTTTCCCGTTTTCCATGCGGACGAGGGTGACGCGCCAGCGAGCGTCGATGTGGTGGCCTGCTGCGGGCCCGTCCTGCAGTAGCGGCACCTGTCCCCCTCGATTGGAGCTTCCCCGCCGCGCCCGCCGGCGTCGTGGCCGACGAGCGGGGCAGGGCTGGCCCGGGATCGTGCGTCCGGCCCAGCGGGTGCGACTCCGCAGAAGACCCGCTGGGCCGGATGGGTGGAATAATTCCACGCTGAGTGGGGCGAGCGCACTCTCTTGAGAGAAATTCACGTCTCGGTGCCAGCGTCGCACTGTGGGGTCATCGTTTCGGGCGGCATTCGGTCGTGGCATCAAGGTTGAGCGGACCGCGGCGGGCCTGACTCAGGCCGAGCTTGGCGCCCTGCTGAAGGTGTCGGATCGGACGATCTCGTCGTGGGAGACGGGCGACCGGACGTTTCCGTGGGATGTCCTGCCCGAACTGTGTGACGCCCTGGATTGTGCGCCGGCCGATCTGTTCGCGCGGGCGTCGGAGGAGGATCGGCGCAAGCTAAAGATGCCGTAGCCCGAAGCGGGAGCGGTCTTCTGGCTCCGCGCGGCGTAGGAGGTGGTCGATGGTGACGTCGAGGGCTTCGGCGATGCGCATGGCTTCGCGGAGGCTGACGGACCGTTTGGCTGTTTCGATGCGGGCGATGATGGATGGGGAGAGGCCTGTCGCTTGTGCGAGATCTTTTTGCTCCCAGCCGTGAGCTGCCCGCTCGGCGGCGATGGCTCGTGCGAAGACTTCTTCGACGGCCATGCTGTGAAGCTAGAGTTCGCCGCCTATGGGGGAACCCCCTAGTGGGCTCCTGGGCGCCACATGGCGCGGACTCCACGGAGAGTGGAGTTGCAAGTTCCCCCTTCCGTCGATCTCATCCGTACATCGGGCGATGTAAGTCTTTTTGGTGGATGCCCCGTACTGCCCGGTCGGACCTTTTCGACACCGGTAGACCAGTTTGCTTGTACCCGCAGGTCACCGGCCTAGAGGATGTCTCTCACCAGGCGAAACGGTGAGACACCGTACGCCAGGACGCAGGCGGGGAGCTGCGGACACCGGCCGATCGAGCGAGGGGGCGACCCGATGACCATCAGGACCGAGCACGCCAAATACTGCGCAGACCCTGACGCTCACGCCCTCATCGGCTCCCCCGACGACGGCAGCGGCCTCCCCGAAGACTGGTGCATCAGCGAAGTCATCGAGGACGGCGGGACCGCCCTGCAGCTCATCGACTCCCCTACCGGGCCTGCCGTCATGCAGATGGTCGGCCAGGTCCGAATGCCCGCCGCGTCCTGGACCGAGCTCGTACAGCGATCCCTCGAAGCTTTCACGCCGCACGTGCCGGCGCAGCGACGGTCCGCCGAGAATCCCGCACCGACCACCTGACAAAGTTCAGCCCCGGCTCACTCTGAGCCGGGGCTGCCTTGTACCTGCGTGTGCGCTCAGGTTCTCACCCCGCTGACGGTGATGGCGAAGACTTTGGCGCCGATGGCGACGTTGAAGGTCCAGTCGCCAGAGGATCCGTCGGCGTCGACCTCGGTGCAGTCGTACTGTCGCAGGTGTGAGCGGACGATGAGCGCCATGGCCTCGGCGGTCTGCGGCCCGTCTTCCTCTGCCCCGCCGTCGAACTCTTCCGGTGGCACGCTCATTCCGACATCCCCCGATCCACGAGTCGGTAGAACTCGCGGTACTCGCCTTCGCTGAGTTCTTCCCCGGCTTCATGCCAGATCGCTGCGCCTGCCAGCGGCCCCCGGATGCGTTCGGTCAGATACCGCTCAGCCCACTCGGCGGGGGTCACGACTCGCGCTCCGGGCACGAGGCCTCGTGTGCGAGACACTCCGCCGCTTCGGCTTTCAATGTGCGCAGCGGCTTCACGCTTCCTTGCCCGCAGTAGCGGCACTGCCACCAGGAGACGTCCCTGTTCCGGAAGTCGTCCATTTCCTCGCGCGTCAGCAGGGCCTCGACGGGCTCCGGGATCGTCGCCAGCGTGGCGTGTACCTGGGCGAGCGCGAGTTGACGATCGATCAGCGCGCCGAAGGCTTGAGCTGATGCTGCATCCAGTAGTTCACCGTCCAGCTTCTCGCCAGCCTCCGCGAGATCGGCCAGCAGTTCCTCGGCCTTCGCCTTGTGCTCGGCGGCGTTCACGCTGAAACCTCCTGGGGTTTCGGGAAGGGAAGTGCCGGCGCCTCCAGCTGGACGTGCTCGATCGGTCCGTAGAAGGCGCCAGTGCCTCGCGGGAAGTACTCGACCATGCAGAGTTCGTCGTCAGCTGCGATCGCTCCCAGCGCGGTGTTTCCGGGGTCGATGCCGTGTCGTTCGAGCCAGAGCATCCATGCTTCGAGGTCACGGCCCTGGGGCTGCTCGAAGAAGCAGGCCGACCGACGGCGGCCCTCGTAGGTGAACTCAGACCAGACCTCGCTCACTGCCCCGTCCTTTCCGCGTCCCCGATGTACGAGAGCGCCAGCCTGACGCCCTCGGCCTTGCCGTGGATCCGAGCTGCTTCACGGTCGATTCCGTGCTCCTTGCGCTCGACCGCCATCTGCTTCAGCTCGCGGTCGGCCTGTTCGCACCGTTCCCGCAGATCCTCGAGGATCGCGGCCCGGAGGTGCGGGAGGGCGGCCTCAAGGATCTCCTGGTACGTGGCGCGGCTGTGGCCCCACGAGGCTTGCTTTGCCGCTTCGACTGCGGCGTCCGGGATCTCGATGCTCATGCCTGCCTCCTCATCTGCTCGATCTTCCATTCCTGCTCTTCCCGGTCGTCGGGCGTCTCCGGCTTCTCGTCGTCCTCGTCTCGCTCCGGCAACTCCGGTGCGTCAGCCCACCCCATGACCCAGTTGAGGATGTGCGCGACATCTCCGTCCTCGTCGGCCGCCGTGAATTTGGCGGCAAGGATGGCGATCTCACGGCGCGTCGGAGCGTCGTGGTGGTAGCCGTTCGCGTCGCCGTACAGGATCCTGTGCGCGCCAGCCTTGTAGACGTCCTCGGATTCGCCGGCCAGGTCCTGCGCGAGCGTCGTGCCCCGGTACCACGTGACGTTCATGCGCCCGTTCCACGTGTCGGGATAGATACCGACCATGCTCGGGTCGTCGTCGGCTTGGGTGGCGTGCATGAAGTGCTCCGGGTCGTCCGGGTCGAAACACATGCGCTTCTCGAACTCGGCCGGGGTCAACGCTTCTCCCCCGAACATGACGCGGCCCTTGTTCTCGACGCGCCACACCAGCGGCGTCACGGTGGCCAGGTTGGCGGCATTCTCACGGTCAGCGGTGGTGGTCATCGGTCCTCACTCAGTCGTTGATGCTGATCGATGCGACCAGCAGGCTGTAGTGGTGCTCGGGTCGAACGTCGTCGTAGGCGCTCACGTCGGTGAAGGCGTTCACGGTGATCCGCTCGTGCTCGCTTGCGCCAGCTGCCTGAGCGCGGCGCACGAACTCGGCCAGCTCGCCAAGGGTTACACCGTTCGTGTCGTCGGACTTCATGGTGAGCTTCATGTCGAAAGCCATCGTCGTTTCCTCCTGTGCGGGCGGGGTTCCGGGGTGGTCAATGGGTGGCGGCCATGCTGGCCTGGTGCTGTTCTCCGGCAACGCGGGCTGCCTTGCGGTCGTTACGCTGGCCGTAGCCGTTACTACCGCAGTCGAGACAGCCCCATTTGATGTCGCGCTGACGAGCCGCGTTACGGGTCCGCCGAGACCATCCGGATGCGGCAATCCCGGGCGCGGCGATGTCGTACACGTACGTGCGGTGGGTGGCCGCCTTAAGGCGCCCATAGCCGCTCTCGGACACGAAGCCTCCGCCCGGGCAGTGCAGCACCCACAGGCGACGGCGAATGAGTGGGCTCACCCACATGCCCTTCTGAACCGTACGCAAGGGCCAGCCGAGAGCCTTCGCGGCCTCGGAAGCCTGAGCCTTCGTGTCCCAGCTCGCCAGCCCTTCCGAGCGGCGGTCGAACATGTAGCCGTCGTTCAGGTCCCAGCCGCGAGAGGAGACGAGATCCGACCAGAAGACGCGGACACCCGCCACGGAGGCGTGCGCCTCAACCTCGGTGGTCTCGCTCATCGTTCTCCCCCTCGCTTGGTGGCGGTCAGTCGGTGGACGTAATGCTCTTGACGATTTCGCCGTGACCGATGAGGGCGCTCCCCTCGGTGGTGTACCGGCGGGTGTACTGACTTGCCACGTCGCCGGTCACTGCGTGGAAGACCATGGTTTCGAACATGTCTCCATCGGTGGAAACGTCAACACCAAGCCAGACGGTGCTGATCTCGAGGTGACCCACCGCCTCGCCCGCAACCACGAAGTTGGGGCGCTGATGGTTGTACTTGCCGTCCAGGCTCTCAGTTCGCATTGCATTCCTCCTGCTCGGTTGGCTTGAGGTTCAGGCTGTCAGTCGGTGCCGATGATCTCGTAGCTTCCCTCGGGGAGTTCGTCGATCTGGGCGCTGGTCATGCTCTGGGGCGGGAAGTCGTCGCCCTCGATCAGGAGGCGGACTCGGTAGCTGGTGGCGCACCCGGGAGTGCAGTTGATGCAGTTACTCTCGCTCATGTCAGTACCTCACTAGGTTGCGCCACCAGGTTGCGGCTACAAGAGAACCGTAGCGCCCCGCCTGCCGATGCGCAACCAGGTTGCGCTACTCTGTTCTCATGACGCCCGACGAGACACTCAGCGCCCTAGCCGCCCGAGCCAAGTCCAAGCAACGCCACGACCAGAAAAGCGGCGAGGACGCCGATGCCATGCGCGAACTAGTCATCGCTGGACTCAAGCAAGGCATCGGACCCACCGAGCTCGTCCGCGCTTCAGGCTGGTCACCCACCTACGTGCGCCGCATTGCACGTGAGGCGGGCATCCCAGCAGCGGCCAAGGGCGTTCAACCCTAGGCACCTATCCGTGAACGCCAGCCCGCCCCGTTCAACCCTGCGGGCTATCCGCGCGTGCTGCCTCGACCGCTTCAACGACCTCGGCGATCTGCCGGTACGTCAGCGTGTAGATCGACATGTAACCGTCAGCGCCTGGGCGAACGTGATGGCAGGTATCCCCCGCCATCTCCTCGGCGGTGCGTGGGATCTGCTCGGGGACTTCGTACTCCTCGTCGCGGTCCCATGCTGCACGCTCGGCCTTACGATCCCATGCCGGGTTCCGCTTGGTCTGCGGTGAGTATCGGCGAGCCAGTTCGGCGACCACCGCGTCGGATAGGGCGCTCACTCTGCCTCCTTCAGGGGGCCCCAGCGACGGACCAGTTCAGCCCACGACAGGTAGACCTTCCCGCCATCCTTGTAACCCTTGTACTCGCCGCTGTCGGTCTTGCCCCAGTGCGGCGAGCACCCGTCGCACCCGTCCGTTTCGTCGACCAAGCCAGTGACGCCCTCGGGTTCCGGGTCGCCGATGTCCCAGGCGCCTGGCTGGCGAGGCGCTACAGGGATGCCGAGCACATCCAGCACCGCCCGCGCCGCCTTCTCCCGCCGCAACCGGTCCAGCCGCTCGCGGGTCTCGGTCAACGACAACCCGTCGGGCGTCCGGTAGATCTCCCGCTCATCCGCCGGCCAGTCCGCGACCACCTCGGAAACCCGGACGGGCGGGAGGACGTCGGCGATACGGGCGACCAGGTCGTCAGTCACTTTGTCTCCTCGGGCCGTGGTTTCGGGTTCCCCATGCCCACCTCACGCTCCGGGCCGCACGCATCGAACAGCGGCCAGATCAACTCGGGGTAGTACGGGTAGCAGGCGCCCTGGGGCCGGAGCTTGCGCACCCGGGCTGAGTACAGGTCGCCGAGGTGGTCTGCGTACTTGTCGCCGTTCGCCGCGAGGTCGGCCCGCGCCTGGGCCAGCATGGGCAGGTTAGCTTCGGTGATCTCCTCGGCATCCGCGCACCCCCACGCGAACACGTCGTTGCATAGGAAATACAGCTTGAGGGCACCCTCACTGTGACGCCAGAAGACCGAGTCTGCAGGCTCCCCAGCGGTCAGGCGCAGAGCCTCAAGGATCCAAGCCTCGTCAGTCACGCTTCAGCCCCCTCGCCTTTCGCTCCCACTCGGCCCACGTCTCCACGCCGCCCGGTGACCGCTCGCCGTACGTGTGCAGGTGCCAGGCCTCGTCGACCAGGGCCAGGGCTGCGTCCCGCTGGGCTCGAGCATCGGCGAGCTTTCGGTCAGCGGTCCCGCCGTGCTCGCCGTCGTATCCACCGGACGTGATCGTCGGGTCGAACCCGTGGCGCTCACAAACCTCGTGAATGAAGTCGGCGATCTCGGTCTCGATCGGGTGCTCGCGGTCCGTGTGCCCCAGGATCAGGATGTCGAAAATACGGCCGATGTCGCTCACTTCGCCTCCAAAGCTTTCTCTGCGATCGCCGCCCAGTGCTCCCATTCGCAGCCGGACCCGTAAGTTGGCAAGCCCTGGTCCCGGATCCTGACCAGCGCGGCCCGATACCGGTCACGCTCGGCGGCCAGCCTGGCAAGACCGGAGTTGCCCAGAGCGACGTCCAGGCCGTCCGTGGGCGCACCTAGCGCCACGTCGAGGCCATCGGGCCCGGTCACCGAAGCTCCAGACTCTCCCCGACCCAGGTCGAGTGCAGGAAGTCCCACTCGCTGCGGTCCTCCGGGGCGACGGCGTGGAACCCGTCCTGCTGGCCGGTGAAGGCGTTGACCTCGTCGTGGTTAGTCCCGGTGTAACGGATGGCCTGGATCTCGACAGGCTGCTTGCGGTACGTAACGGCACTCATGGCTTGCCTTTCGCTGGCTTCGGATGGAGGGATGGGGTGCTGTCCGGGCGGCCAGAGGGGGCGCCCGGACAGCGGTGGACTACTTCGGGTCGTGCAGGTCGTCGAGGCTGCCTTCGAGGCGCGCCCGGTGGCGCCTCAGGTCCTCGCGAGTGTTCGTGACGTTCTCGACGGCCCACTCATGCTGTAGGTCCTCGATCTGCTCGCGACGCGCGGCACGCCTGGCGAGACGAGCCCGCCGACGATCCAGGGCGGGCGAAACGACCAGCCAGAACAGCACACCCCCCACGACCAGAGCGACGACGACGATCAGCGGAAGTGCACGCCACATGACTACTTACCCGCCGCCGTACCAGCGACCACGGGCGGCGGGAACGGATTCATGCCCTTGTCGATCGCATACTTCCGGATCCAGTCGTCCCCGGCAGCCTTCTTCTCGGCGGCCAGCGCAGCGGCCTTCGCCTCGGCAACAGCGATCTGAGCCTCCGCCGCGAGCTTGTCAGCCTCGGCCTGCTTCTGCTGCGACTGAGCCTTCGACACCGCCGTCTGCTCCGCGCTGACAGCGTCCTTCAGTTCCGGGTTGACCGGGTCGGGCTTCCCGATCAGGACCCGGAAACCGGTGAAGAAATGCTGCCCCTCAGGCGCCCCGGTCTGCTGGTCGACGAACGTCTGAATGTCCTTCGTCAGCTGTGTTTCGACGGCTGTCTTCGTGGTCGGGTCGTTCCACAGCTTGCGCCACTCGTAACCCTGGGCGATCCGGTCGTACGACGTGTCGAGGGGCGTACCGATGGCGAAGTTCAGCAGGCTCGTCCAACCCTCCGGCGTGCCGTCCGGGCGGGCATCGCCTTCCATGTCGGGACCCCAGTACGCCTTGTACCGGTTCCCGAGGCGCTCGTGGAACGCCTGGAGGATGCCGCCGGCGTACGTTTTCTCGCCGATCTTGGTTTCGCTGCAGCCGGTGTTCAGCGTGAACGTCACGGTCGCCGGAGCAAACAGCTCCACGTTGTCCTTGGATACGACAGTGAAGGCCTTCGCGTCAGCCGACCCTTCGCCTTCCAGTGTTGTCGTGAACGAGCGCTGGCTGGTCGGGTACACGTAGTGCTTGTCGCCAGCGCCGTCGGTCTGCCGGATGCCGGAGGCGACGCAGTCCTTGAACTTCTTGCTGGAGAAGCTGCCGCCCTCGTAGTGCAGCGCGACCTGGTCGGACTCCGTCGAAACGGGGGAGCATGCCGTGAGTCCGAGGACTGCGACAGCTGCCACGGTGGTGGCGATGATGGCGCGTCTTCCGCGCATGATTGTGCCTTTCGTTGATGTGATGGCCGCCGTCCGTGGCTGCTGTAGACGCTTCCCGCGCCCAAGGTGTTGCCCCGCCGCCGCTTCTCCACGGCGACGGGAGTCAGTCGGTCTGCCCGTACATGAGGTCGAAGGCGCCCTCGCTGCAGTCCCCGATGACCTGCGCGAGGACTCGGGCGACCTTGTGCGGGTCGAGTCGGCCGGCGACATGCTCTCTGCGTAGGCTGTCTTCCCGTCGGCCTTATACCTTGCAATCTCTACCTTCTCAGCGTCACGGCGACGTTCCAGCCATACTCGATGCTGCGCGATGATCTCGCCCGCGTCCATCACTTCCTCCCGGTGATCTCGTCGAACTTCGCCAGACAAGCGCTGGTCACGTCACGGTCGCGCGCCCAGTTGACCGCAGCCTCTCCCTGGGCGCCCTGCTGGACTTCCGCGAGCTCGTCGAGCATCTCCACCAGCCACGCCCGGTACTGTTCGAGCTGGGATGCCCGGGTATCACGCTCGGCAGTCAGGCGCTCGCTCTCGGCCTTCTGCGCGAGATAGGCGGCCATTAAGCCGTGCCTCTCGCAGTCGATGTCCTGCGCGCCGATATCGGTCTCGCAGATGCACTCGCCTGATGTTTCGACGTCAGCGGGCATCGCCCGTCTCCTCGCCTGTGCGTGCAGCATCGAGGAATGCTTCCGTCATATCGGCGACCATCAGAGGATCCAGGATCGCGTCGGCGACCCAGACGGCATCCTCGGCCCAGATCGCTTCACCGTCCGGTTCGGCACGAACCGGTCCATGGGAGGTGCATTCCAAGAGCACGACCCGACGCGCATCCACAGCCACGGACACCGTGTAAGACTTCAGACGACCCAGCACCAGACCGTCGCGGGCAATCCACTGGCCGATGTCGTTGACGGTCAGATCGCCAGCCTTCTTTCGTGTGATCAAAACTCCTCCCATCCTTCGATCACGGTCTTCTCGGTGCCGCCACGCTTATTGACGAGCAGGGTCCTCTCGTCGACGATCTCGACGACTGTCTCCGGGAACGCTTCGGTGAAGGTGGCAGCCTGCTCCGCTGCCGTCTGCCACTCGTTCGACGTGTAGCTGTTGCTCCGGGTGCGCCAGAAGAACCGGGCCTCGTCACATGCGGGCGGCGTCCACCCGATAGCCACGGCAGCGTTCAGGGTGCCAAGGGTGGTCTCACGCACGAAGTCCTTGCCGACGTCCGGTAGTGCATCCCAGTGGCCTCGCCCCATCTCCTGCACCAGCACGGCATCCACGTCGGCCTGGTCCAGCGGGCGGGTCACGATGCGACCTTCCGGTTCCAGCGGATCACGAGAGTTGGCAGCGGGCATACGTAGTGGTGCGTGTCGCCTCGGTAGTAGCCGATCCACCAGTCGTTGGTGTCGATGTAGACCTTCACAGTGCTGCCTCCGTCCAACTGGCTGGCATTGCAACCTTCTCGAGGTTGCTGACGGTGCACCATCCGGTCGTGTGCACGCGGCGGTGCTGGTTGCAGTAGACGAGGCGGCCGAGCACGGTGTCGTCGTCCTCGTTCGGATTGCTGGACCCAGCCGCGATGAGTTCGGCGGCGCGAGCCTCGTAGTCGATGCCGTTGATGATCACGACTTCAACGCCCAGAAGACAAGCCCACCGACGATCAGGATCAGGAACGCGAGGCCCCATGAGATCCAGATCGGCGAAAGCACCCACCACCACGACCACGCGATCACGTCCGTCAGCTTCAAGACCACGAACGCGACCGTCAGCAGGCCGACGAACCCGATCCCGCCGCTGGACGTGCTAGTCCTCGCGTCGCTCATCCGTCCCACCCCATCCCCTCGTACGCCAGGTCGGCGCCGTCATCGTCGTAGTCGCTGTCGTCCCAGTCCTCGTCGAAGTCGTCGAGGTAGTCCGGTGCAGTCTGGGTCATGACACTCCCCTAATCTCAGGGCAGGTCCGGCACGGTTCGCCGCATCCGCCGCATCCACAGTCCTGACCGCAGTACCCGCACTGACCGGTGGCTTTGAACCAGTCGGCATCAGTGCCCCACACGCCGATCTCCCACAGTTCGTCGCCGTCCATCTGCTCACCCACGCCGCGCCCTCCGATCCAGCCAGCCCGCGACCACCAGCAGCACGACAGCCACCGGGAACAGAGCGATGTCACGGGCCAGGGACGCAAGCCGGCGGACGCGGGTCACGACGCCTTCACCCCCAGCTCCTGCGCGAGCTCGTACATCTCGTCGATGCTTGCCTCGGTGATATCCCCGAAAGCCATATCCTGAATGAACCCTGGATCGGTCACGATCGGCCCGACCAGCTCCGCGAACCGTTCCAGCTTCGCCAGCCGTCCGTAGGCGGACGGGAACGGCTGCCCGATCCACGTCCCACCACCACCCGATGGGCGAGCCAACTTCACGAAGCGGCCCTCCACGGTGACCGTCGCGTCAGGGTTCGCCGACCGGATGATCTCGGCCGCCTCCTTCGCGGTCATCTCCCAGCCATCACGCGGGTGAGCACCCGGAAGGCCCGTCCACGTCAAGATCTCGCTCACTGCTCTCCCCCGTCGTCGAGAACTTCAAGCTTGTGAGTGGTCCACTTCCGGTCCGGCAGGAGCAGGCTGTCCCAGCCCATCTCGTCGGGTTCCAGTTCGATGCCGAAGTCGACGACCGTTCCGCCGTCCCAGTTCGTGGCACCGGTTGCAACGCCGTACATCCCGGCGGCAGCCTTCACGTCGGGGACGTCCAGCGCCCGAACTCTCGTGCCCGGCGCCAGAGGGGCGTCACCAGCGCGCCAGATGCGGTCACTCATCGTCGTCCTCGCACTCGTGCTCGATGCCCCCATTGCCGTTGTCGGAGCCGACCTCGATCTCGCTGCCGTCCGAAGTGATCTCGACGGCCTGGCCGCACTCGTCGCACGTGTCGATCGCGTTGTCTGTCGCCGAGTAGGCGGGAGACCGCAGGCTGCGCAGGCGGTCCAGCGAGGCGTCGATCTCGTTCTGGTCAGCCACGATCCTTCTCCTCCGCCTCGGCAATGCGGCGGTGACACTCTTCGGCTGTGATCTGCTCCGAACCGAACAGGTCGCTCCGGTCGACCAAACCTGCGGCGAGAGCGTTGAATCGAACCATGTCGTCCTGGTCGACAGCGACCACATGGTTGATCGCCCAGTCGACCGCCTCGGACCAGTTCGCATCCTCGCGCTCGGTCTCACGGAGAACACCCGCCATCGACCTCAGCGCACAGTCGTAGCCGTGGTCCCACAGCGGCGTGCTCGCGTCCCGATCCGAACGCTTCAACTGCTCCTCGATCCACTGCATCAGGCGGACGCTCACGACGACCGCACCTCCTGCGCGTCCACCACGCCGGCGTCCACGTGCTGGCGGGTCACGGCCTCGATCGCGCTGTCGGGGATCTCGATGTCGATGAAACCGTGCGAGATGTAGTCGTTCCCGTACCGCTGCTTGAAGTCCTCAACCTGCTCCAGCAGGTACGCCGGATTGTTCTCCTGCGTGATCTCGTCAGCGATCGCATGCGGGCAGAAGTACGGGTCGCCGTCGCTGGCCTTCACGACTAGGATGCGGGCCCTCACGACTGCACCTCGCCAGACTCCAGGGCGAGCGATCCGCTACCGACCGACTTGGAAGCCAGCTCCCCGGCGATCGTGCTCCCCTGAAGGAACTTCTCGACATCCAAGACGTCACGAACCAGAAGTCGCTGACTCGCCTGCGGCCCACCCTCTGCCTTCTCCATCGAGCCGCCGTAGTAGCCGTTCGACGAGTTCCGGAACGAGAACACCGACGACACCGGCCCGAACTGCTGGTGATCCGTCGTCAACCGGTAGCCGTACACCTTGATGTCCTCGTAGCTGTCGACGTTCTTGACGTGGTAGCCAGGATCGCCGGGGCCGAGCTCGACCGCCTCGAACGCTGTCACCGGACCGTTGGTCAGCAGGTGGTAGACGCCATGGAAGTCGAAGAAGTAGCTGTGCGAGCAGCAGTCACCATCGACCCAGTACGAGACGAAGCCCCGGTCCGTGTTGAACGTCAGACGGTCCTCGCTGATCCAGATCTCACCGATGGTGGCGCCGATCAGTGCCTGGTAGTTCTCGGGGTCGTACATCAGGCCACCTCGTACCCGGCGCCTGCGAGGGCGCGCTCGTGGTCGATCGCCCCGCGGAAGCTGCCGTCCAGTTCGGTGAAGTCGACAATCTTGCCGCTCTCGTCTGCCGGGAAGATGTACGTCTCGTCGCCCGAGAAGGGCACGTTTACGCCGCTCACGATCACGTAGCGGCGCTTCGAGCCAGCCGCCTCAATGGGCGGGTCCAGGCGGTAAAGCTTCTTCACCTGACCCGGATTCGGGCCGTTGAACGTCTTCATGTGCCGTGCGGTCTTCATGTCGTTCCCCGTTCTCTTGTCTTCGAATCCGTCTAGAACCACCCCCCCCCCCGCCGCCCGGAGATCGGCCGGGCGGCGAGAGACCGGCGCTAGCTGAGGTTCCCCATCCCCGAAAGCTTGCTGTTGCCTGAAAGAACGTGGTCGCCGCCGAGCCGGGCCATCCCGGACACGGATGCGTTGCCGCGGACCTGAGCCCGTCCCGACACGTGCGCCTGACCAGAAACCCGACCGTTGTCCGCGATCACGACGGACCCGGAGACGTGAGCCTGGCCGGATACCTTCGCGTTCCCTTCGAGGCGGACATTGCCCGTCACGTGAGCCTGACCCGACACCGAGGCATCCGGGCCGACGTACACGCTCGCATCGACGTGTGCCTGAGCGCCGACCTTGCCGCCGCCCTTCTCGTGCACCTTCGACTCGCCACCGCCGACGGTGATCGACGTCCCGCCACCGGACATCGAGATCGACCCAAAGTTGTTCCCGGTGACGATCATTCCGCTCCCGGAGTTGATGACGATGTTCTCGGCGTCACCGTCGATCTCGATGCGCTTACCGTTGATCCAAACCTCACCCACTGGATTCCCCGTTCTCTCAGTGGCCCTCAAGCCACGGCCACTTGACGTTGAAGATGGGCAGGCTGGCTGCCTTGCAGCCAACCGCGTACACGCCGAAAACGACGACACCGAACAAGAGCAGGCCAATCAGCTCGGTCACTTCGGGACCCTCACGTGATCCTCAGCCGACCGAGGCGCAGGAAGCCGCAGGCGCTCCGTCGACCACGGCTCACCCTCCGGAACCTCCAACGCCCCAACGCTCGCCAGGGCTCTCAACGACGAGTTCACCGTGCCTGCCCCAAAGCCAGACAGGCGAGCAATTGCCGTCGGCCCCGGCATCGAACCGTGCTCAGTGTGATAGGCGCGGATCACATCCAGGACAGCCCGCTGACGAGGCGGCAGCGGAGGACCATCCATGCGATTACCCATCGACACGAAATCCTCGACAGCCGCCTGCTTCTCAGCATCCGTCAGCGCTTCACCATCGACGACGCCGGGACCGTCTTCCGGCAGGGCTTCCATCAGCCGCCAGTAGTACGTCCGCTTCCCGTACTTCATGGCGGCGACAGTGTCGTCGTCATGCCGCACGAGGTAGCGGTCTCCGAGGCTCACTGCTCGACCCCCGTCGCGATCAGACGGTCCAGGATCTGACGCACGTCCAGGCCGTCGGCGTGGGCTCGCAGGACGATCCCGAGGAGACGATGCTGCACGACCGTCAGGGGCGCGTCAGCCCACCGGTCCAGGACTACCTTCACGGCCCGGTGGCGGTCAGCCTGCTCGGGAAGACGCGCCAGCCACAGGGACTTTTCCCCGCTCGGTGTGGCCGCCTCCACGGTGAAAGCGTCGATGACCCGCGCGGTACGGCGCACATGCTTCCATCCGGCGATGGTCGAGGCGGCCTGCTCGGCGTCCATCACGGTCCCGCCCGGGGTTCCTTCGCCGAGGGGCATCGTCCCGTCTTCGGGGTACCACTCCAGGCCGGGCAGGCCAGCCAGTGTTTCGGTCACCACACGCTCGCTTTCGGGTCGCACCAGCGGCAGACGCCGCGGGTCTGAATGGCCTGCTGCACTCCGAGGAACCGGGTGCAGCAGGTGCCGGACACGTACTGGTGCCCGTAGGACAGGTGGGCGTCCTGCCGGACCCGGCCGACGATCTCGCCGTCGTGGACGATGTCGAGGTGCGTGCCGCGCTTGATGTGGACGCTGGCCGGGAGCTGCAGGGTGTCGGTCAGGTACTGGTCGTCGGCGTCGTCGAGGCTGGTCCAGCGGCGCAGGGTGGTTGCGGTCATCAGAACGGCACCTCGGTCGGCTGGTTGGCGGGGGTGACGGGGATGTTCCAGGCGCTCATTTCGGCGAGGTCGCGGGCGTCGGGGACGTCGACGTCGATGAAGTCGCGTTCCGGGTCGTATGCCGCTGCCTGCTCGGCTTTTTCCCACCAGGTCATCAGTAGCCCCCGTGCTGTGCGCAGTTGTCGCCGTCGTAGTCGACGGGCTGGTTGCAGGGTTCGGTAGCGCGTCCGTTGACGAGGAGGAAGCTCGCGCAGGTTGGCTGGTCCACTTATCTGCCCCCAGAGTTCGTTTTGTTTGAACAACATGAACGCTAGAGGAGGGGGGCGCAGATGTCTAGCGGAACGCATCAGTCTGTCTGAAGCAATCGGACATGAGTCGAACGGACTACCTCACCGCCGCCGCCTCTGCTGCACCGGAAGCGAATACACCGACCCCCGCTGCGGGATCCGAGTCGCCGGCATCACCGGAGGACGCGCCTCCAAGGCCACCGTCCGACGGTGCACCACCGACGGCTCCACCACGTCCAGGAGGCCACCCAGCGGGTCCGAAGCGGTGAAGTCACGGACGTCCGCCCCCATCAGCAGCGGATGCTCAGCCTCCACGGGCACCGCCAGGTGCACGGCATTTGCGAGCCGTTCGACTAAGCCAGCCCACTCGAACGGCGGAACGATCGTCGACTCTTGGGTGTAGCCGACCTCAATCCAGCCCGTCTGCCCCCAGTCCAAGCTGCGCGCAGGCTTCTCCGGCGCGCGCCATGAAGCACCCTCGCGCCATGGGCTACTGACGTCCCCGTCCAGGGCGTCCCGTACGCCCGCCATCGCCTCAGTGAAGTACTGCTGGCAGAGTTCCTCGGACGTCGCCTCATGGTCCGCGAGAACCGCGTCCAGAGCCTCCAGGATGTCGCTCGTCACGCCCCCTGCTTCCGTCGATAGTCAGCCGGGCAATGCACGCAGCACACGCCCCTCTTCGCCCCACGCCCCGGCAGGTCGCACTTCGTCACCGCGCACTCGTGCGGGCCGGCATGCCACGGCGACACCAGACGCGCCCAGATCCGGTTCATGAAGCATCGCCAAGGTTCAGGACCCGCAGCCCCGCAGCCTCTGCCACAGCCATGCACCCACGAGTTCCCGTCGACGGCCCCAACGGGAACGCCAACACCAGATCAGCGCCGAGCTCGACCATCTGCCGGTTCCGCATCGGGCCCGCGGCCTTCCCATGCACCCGCCACAACGCCGGATGCCGCTCCACATCGCGACCGTTCCCGATCGCCCACCAGTCGGCGATCGCATCAGCGCCCGTCGGACACGCACCATGGACGATCACGTCGCCCCGCCGCGAGTACGTCACCAGCGCCCGGTGCACGGCGTCCTCATCGGACCAATACCGGGAGCCCGTCACGAGAATCCGCATCACGGCCCCTCCCTCTTGAACAGGCCATCCGTCGACATTCGCGGCCGAACCTTCGGCGGGTCATGACGGTGACGCCAAGCCGAAACAGCCCGCACCGGATGCAACACCGCCCAGCAGAACGCCACCAGCCACAACGGCATCCACCGCGGCCACCCCCAGCGAATCCACCGCTCGGTCACATCCCGCGACCACCTCACGGGACGCCAACGGCCCAACCAGTAGCCGACAACCAGCCCCCACAGCAGCAGGGTCAGAACAGCCACATCGCCATCACTCACTGCGCACCCCCAACCGCAAGCCTCGGCAACCGCGCCGACACCCGATCCCGCAGCCGGCTGAGCCAGCCCTCCGG
Organism: Kineosporia babensis; assembly: GCF_021129305.1. Classification (GTDB taxonomy): domain Bacteria; phylum Actinomycetota; class Actinomycetes; order Actinomycetales; family Kineosporiaceae; genus Kineosporia; species Kineosporia babensis. The sequence goes on from NZ_JAJOMB010000003.1 coordinate 506,277, forward strand.
CAAGTGGCGGGACAGCATCCACAGGTCAGCCACCAGGACCGCCACCCACACCGCACTCGGCGCCAGGTAGGCCTTCGACAAGTGGCTCATCGCCAGATACGCAATCCCACTGGCGCGGAACACATGCCACTTCCAGCCGAACGGATGGGTCAGCCCGTGACGGCACCGGTGATGCTGCGCTTCCACGTACGCCTGAAAACCGATACCCGCAGCAGGGATCAACCACAAGAGATGAGCCCAGAACATCACCGGATCACCGCCCGCATCCCCGCGACCAAGGCCGCCACCGACAGCACCGCCAGCAAACCAAGCCAGCCAGCAGTGACAATCAGCAGCAGCGCAAAGCCCACCGCGAAACCCGCCATCAGAGCCGGAACCGACACCACGCCATCCGGACGAACAGCGGCACGACGACCACGCCGGCGTACTGGCGCAGGATGACGCGGGCGACGGGCTGTTATCGGGGCGGTCAAGACGCCACCGCCCAGCACCGCTTCACCGCGGCATACGTGAACTCGTTCAAGTCCGTGCCGACGGCCCACGGCTTCTCCGCTACGTGAAAGTGGAACTCGAGCAAGCCCGGGACATCCCGGAGACGCTCGATATCCCACGCATAGCCCTGGCCCTCGCCCTCTGCGAAGCACGCGACATGAGCTGCCCGCCAGCGCGCCTCATCGGCCGCCGCAAAGATCGCAGCCAAGGTCCGCTCACCCCAGTTCCTAGGTGTCGACGCCTTGTGGATCTTCCACGTCTGGCAGTAGACGACGCCCTCACGGTCCGCGATCTCAAAACGACAGCGGTGGCAACGCCACTTGAGTGGGCTCACTTGTCATCACCGCCGAACGAGACGACGCGGGAACGATGCGGCGCCCATGCCATCGACACCGTCCCCGTCCGGCCGTGGCGGTTCTTCTCGATAATGAACTCGATCTCGCCTGGGCTCTCCTTGTCGTCGCGGTGCAGGAGGACGATTTCGTCGGCGTCGGCTTCGATCGACCCGGACTCGCGGAGGTCGGACATCATGGGCCTCTTGTCGCTCCGGGCGGTGGACGCACGGTTCACCTGAGCCAGGGCAATGATCGGAACCTTCAGTTCCTTCGCCAACAGCTTCAGGCCGCGGGACACCGAAGCCACCTGCTCCTGTCGAGGCGCTTTCGAATCGGCCGGCTTCACGAGCTGCAGGTAGTCCAGGACGATCAGCCCCAGCTTGTGATCGCGACGGGCAACGTCACGCGCCCGGGAGCGGATCTCGTTGATCGTCATGTTGCCCTTGTCGATGACGACCAGCGGCCAGTGCGACGACCGCTTGTAGGCTTTGGCGACCTTGGTCCAGTCGTTCTCGTTCAGGCAGCGGCGCGTCAGCTTCTCGAGGTCGACGTCTGCGATATCCGCGACGACCCGGTCCGTGAGCTCTTCCTTCGACATTTCCAGCGAGGGGAAGAACGTGCCCACGCCGCCCTTCGCGGTCGTGTGGGCGATGACGCTCGCGACCACTGACTTACCGACCGCCGGGCGGGCACCGATGATCAGGAGGTGGCCCGGGCGGAGGCCGCCGGAGAGCATGTCGTCCAGGTCGCGGAGGCCTGTCGGGAGGATGCCCTCCTCCTTCGACTCCCATCGGTCCATGGCGGCCAGGAACAAGTCGCCGAAGGTGGATAGCTCGCTGCGACTGCGATCGTCCCCAGCCGCGTCCAGTTCGGCGCGGACCTGCTCGACCGCCTCGTCGACGCGCTCAATCGAGCAAGTGGCGGCAATGTTCAGGCCGGCAAGGCACGCCTTGTGCAGCTTCCGGAGACGCGCCTTCTGACGGATGGTCCGGGCGTACCAGTCGGCATTCGCTGCCGTGACGCAGGCTCGCATGAGCCCTGCAATCTCGGGGACCGGGAATCCGCGGATGGGATTGTCGGTGAGCCCGCGGGCGACGGCCGCCAACTCAACAGGCTCTCCGCGCCCGTACATGGCCTGCAGACGGCCGAACAGGTCCTCGTGGGTGGGTCGGTAGAAGTCGCTGCCTTTCAGGCCCTCCAGGGCGTCCAGGCTTCGGCCGCCCGTGTGGAGGATCGCTCCTAGGACGTAGCGCTCGGCGTCGTTGTCGAACAGAGCGGCATCTGATCCCTCCCCACCGAAGTCGAGGTCGGGATCCATGAGCTCGGTCATGCGGACTTCCTTTCGGCTAGGACCTCTGCGGCGCGGCGACGGCGCTCGGCGAAATGGTCCGCGGATGTCTTCTTGGCCCACTCGGTGTAGGCGCGGGTGCCCGCCTGAACGCCATCGGGCGGGGCTGGGAGCTGCCAGTTGTCGCGTCCAAGGACCACGTCCGGATCAGCTGGGTCTGTGGACTGACGCTGGCTCGGGATTGCGGCGCCTCCCCAGTCCAGGGACTTCTCCAGCCACAAGTCGAACGCCTTGTGCCAGTCGCGCTGCCGGCGATCCTTGGCCTCAGCGTGGAGCCGGAACTGGCGGGCTTCTCGATCGACGTCAAGGCCAAGGCTGGCGGCGACAGCCTTGTGGCGGGCGATCGGTTTCCAGGATTCGGGGAGAGGCCGTTCCGGGGAACGGCGCCTAGAAGAAGACTTTGTCTTCTTCTTATCTTCCTCTTCCTTTGGCATGTCTTTGCCATCCGTTTGCCATGCGCCGTCGGTAGCACCCGCCATGGCAAATGCCATCTGCTTCGGATCTCCCATGCCATCGCTCGGCGGAGGCTCAGCGAGGCCAGAAGTGGCCCTTGACCAGCGGCTTGCCGCTCCCGCAGCACCGGCTCGGCGCCGCTTCTCACGCAACGCTTCGGCGTCGGCCTTGGCTCTCTGGTGCTCCAGGTAGTCATGGCTGACGTACATCCGCTCACCCGGCTGAGGACACTTCGGGCAACCATGCCCATGCGCATGCCATAGCCCCACCGATAGCAAGTGCTTCTCGATTTGCTTATCGACACCTGCGATCCGACGCACCGCCAACGGCGCGAACTCGCCGTCCGTGAGGTTCTGCCCGCAGTAGATCCAGGCGCATACCGCAAGCCACCCGGCCAGCGGGATGACATCTTCCTCTAGCTGCATCAGCTTCGGGTGGTTGGGGAAGTCCACGCTGACACTGATGAACTCCCGGCGATCCTTCCGCTGGCTCATCGCACAGCCTCGGCGAAAGCCTTCTTCAGTGCGGCAAGGGACCTGTCTCGCGCACTCAGTGGGGCGTTCGGGTAGAGGAAGTGTCGGCGCCAGTCGTTCCCGGTGTGCGGGTGGTCAACTACCTGCCGCACGCACATCTCGAAAATGATCTCCCCGGCGGCCTTGTGCAGGCGCTCCCGAAGACGCACGAGTTCCTCGCGCTGCTCGATCTCCACCACCTTCGGGAAGTACTGACCGGGGATGCCCGGGAGGCTTGGTGGACGGCCAACGACGACGTCCGCGTAGTACGCCTCCTGCTCGACCATGGCCAGATATGCACGGCGAACCTTGTCAGCTCGACCGTTCTTCACGGTGTTGAAGGGCGGCGTGTGCCGGCGAATGAGTTCACCCTCACGGTCGTGAGCCTGGCTCCGCGTGGAGAACCGCTCCACCTGCTTATCGGCGATGTACTGCCGGAAGGGCGAGCTCGCCACATGCTCTGCCTCACGACGACCTTCATTGCTGGTCATGCCGACGTAGAGCAGACGGTTCAAGCTGTCGTAGTAGCGGTAGACGCAGTGCTTCAGGTCAATCTCGGCCTCTGTGGCGGTCATCAGTCACCACCCTCGGCGTCGCCCCAGTACCCGCCCGGCATCCCCCAGAGGACGCCCCACGACTTCTCCCGGGCAACGAGGCCGACCTCAGCCGGCGGCAGGCAGACGACTCGCCCGCCTCGGATCCGCTGGTGCTTGTCGAATGCCGAGTTGACCATCGTTGCGTGACAGCCGGAGCAGTGGGCGCGGGTCAGTCCGGTCCAGGACTTGCCGCACGCGCCGTGGTAGATGAGCTGACTCATGCCTCGCCAACCTTCGCCCGCAGCGCCTCAAGCTCACGCTCGACTTCCTGGCGCTTCTCGTGCGGGGTCTTGCCGTACATCCGCTGGACGGTGACAACCATGCGTTCGCCGTCGGGGCGGGTCCGGTCGGTGCAGGTGAACTCGACGTAGTTCTCGGCGCCCTCGATACCCAGTAGCCCCGCCCCGAGCCGCGCAAGCTCGATCGATAGCTCTTCGGGCGTCTCGAGCTTCAGGCTGACACCGTCGGCGTCGCGCTCGAATCCGAGGACGTCGGTGTCGCCTTCTTCTGCCTGCTGTCGTCCGGCGAGTAGGGCGGCCTTGCTGACTCGCTTGGGCTTGCGGGAGTCGGCCGGGATGACGAGGTTCAGGTGCCCCGGCTCGCCGTTGGGGTCGATGCCGCCGTCGGGCCAGTAGAGAGCGCAGGCATGCAGCAAGGACTGCACGATGTCCATCGGGAGCGGTGTGCGGATGGACAGCTTGACGTCGCCGCTCATGACGCCACCGCCATGTCCTGCTCGGCGTCGATGGCACGGCGGGCGCGGCGGACGGTGGTGACGTCGCATTCGACGCGGGCGGCGATGGCTGCGTTCGACTGGGTGCCATCGAGGAGGAGGCGCCGGATGATTTCGCGGCGGTCTGCGGGGTAGAGGTAGACGCGGCGTCCGGCGAAGAAGTCTTCGACGATGCGGACGCTGTAGTCGACCTCGGTGAGTTTCACCCCCCGCCTGCGGGCATCGGGGGCTTCGCCTGCACGTGCGCATGACGTCTTGCTAGTCTCGGACACGAGACCTCCTTGATCTGATCGGTTCACTTCAGGTGCGGTTTCTGTTCACGGGCTCACGCCCAGCTGCGATCCCCACCCGGCCAAGGTTGAGGGGGTCGCAGTTTCGCTTTGTACTTCGATTGTTTCGTAGCCTACATCAGTTTGTTTGATGCACGCGGGCATGTCAGGAGCCCGTTCAGGGCTTGGTCGGCTTGCCCCGGCGGCGCCCCGGCTCCCGCTTGTAGTCGGCGAGACCGAGGGCCTGGAGCAGGTCGAGGCAGTCGTCGCCGGCCATCCTCCGGACCGCAGCCGTAGCTGCCTCGCGTTCACCTGGCGCTTCCTGGATCGGGCCCAGGTCGGTTTGCATCTCGGTCACGCTGCAGCCTCCTGTCCGTGAAGGATGGGACGGATGCGGCTACCGATCCACGTTCCGACGGGCGGGCTTACAGCGTTCCCATACCCGTCGACGCGGTCGCGTTCGGAGCCCCACACGACGAACTTGCCTTCCTTGCCGGACCAAGTGACGTCGAACCCGCAGCCTCGGCCGATCTCGTTCGAGTTCAGCATCCGCAGGTAGCAGTCCTCGATGGGCATGTCGGCGAGCATGCGCCGCCACTCGGCGGCCCAGTCGTCGACACCCTGGTCGATGCTCCCGGTGGCGGAGATGAGCGCAGGGATCTGCTCTGCTGTGACGGTCGGCATCGCCTCGGAATGCATGGTCGGGATGGTGTTCTTGCGGTAGGGCAGGATTCCGGTGGAGACGATCCCGATGGTTTCCGACCCGCACTGGGTGGGCAGCGCCTCGTCCAGTCCGCGGGGGATCCCCTGGTAATTGTTCACGGCGACTGCGAGGGCACCGCCGACGGACAGGAGTGCCGCTTCCTGCTGGCTGGTCTGTGTGGCCATCGGCTGCCAGATGTGCCGCTCGGAGCCTCGCTGTGCTTTCGCCGGCATGAGGAGCGCGGGGAACTGGCCGAACTTGCGGCGTGCGCGGTCGGCTCGTTCCATCGTGGCGGGAGCGAGGTGGCCCCAGGTGACGTGCCCGGTCTTCTTGTCGGTGTGCGCTTTCAGGGGGCGGTCGCCGATGCGGGTGCCGATGTTGCTCAGGTCGATCGCGTCCAGGCTGGGCGTGAATGGCGGCACGACCTCGGCACGGCAGGAGGGGCACGTGTAGTGGTACTGCTTGCCGTAGTCGACGGTTCCGGTCAGTGGGATGCCCGTCTTCCATGTCCAGCGCGCCTCAACGGTCGTCTGGCAGCCTTCGCACCAGGACTCTGGCCGGTGCTCAAGGTCGGGGTCCGGGAGGTTCTTGTCCCAGAACACCCAGTAGCCGCGGTTCCTGGACTGGCCGACGCCGAAGAACATCGAGTTCAGGTACAGCACCTTGTGCTTGTAGCCGAGCTTTTCGATCTCTTTCAGCCACCACCGGTAGGTGCTGCCGTCGCCGATCTTCTTCGACCCGGGGATGAGTGGCCCCCACGAGTACAGCTGCGTCGTGCACTCGACCAGGATTAGCCGCGGGTGGTGGACTGCGGCGTAGTGCAGGACGCAATTCGCCGTTGCCCTATCCCTTTCGGATCGAGTGACGCCGGACTCGTACTCCTCGTCGTAGGTGTCGAAAAGAGTTCCGCCCGTGGCGTAGGCGCGCTCAGAGTTGGCCCTGCTGTGGTTCTTGCAGCTCACGCCCGCCGCGAGCATGTCCGCTGCGGGGAGGTCTCGTGCGTCGTGGTAGTCCGCGGCATCCGTGTCGACCAGGTCGGCGCGCCAGTGCTCGACGTGCGGGTGGTTCGCTTCGTGGATCTCGACCTTGTACGTGTTGTGGTTCGCGGCAAGGATCGTCGTGAAGCCCGCCTCTTCAATGCCCTCGGTCAAGCCACCGAACCCGGAGAACAGGTGGACTGCGGTCGGGTCGTCGTGGCGGAACCTCCGGCGGCGCTTCGCCGGCCGGTGCTGGGCGACAGTCCTCACCTTCGTCTTCGGCATTACCACGTTCCTCGATTCGTTGTCTGTCGTCCGGCTCGTGCGCAGTCTGGGCAGAGCCAGCGGCCGTTGCGGTCGCGCCACCAGCCGGCCTTCCCGGCGGCGGTGAATGCGTTGGTGATGTCGATGTCTTTGAGGTCGGCGTCGGGTGGGACGTATCCGATCTGGCGGGGGCAGAGGCTGTCGCGCCAGTCTGCGTCGCAGAGGATCTGGACGATGGCGCTCACGCTGCGCTCTCCCAGTCGAGGTCAAGACCCAACTGGGCCGGCCCGCCCAGTTCGGCGAGGATCGCCTCCCGGCGGTGTACCGCGTACGGGAGGCAGTTGTTGCAGGGCCCGGAGTGGATGCAGCCGGGGAGTCGTTCGCCGGCGCGCCGTGAACCGTAGGACCAGGCCAGCGAGTCGGCAGAAGCAAGCATGTGACCGTACTTCCGCAGGCCGAGAGTTTTCACGCCGAACCCGTGGAGGCGGTAGCCCTTCGCGTGGAAAGTGGAGACGATCGCGCCGATCTCCTCGGTGGCCTGACGTCGGCATACGGAGCCGAGACCCACCAGAGCAGCTGCCCTCAGGTCGATCCCGGCCTTCGCATACATGGCGTCGTGCCTGAGGTAGTGCCGCAGCAGCCATCCTTGGAGCGTGGGGAGCCAATGAATCCACGGGAACTCCCGCACCAGCCACAGGTACGAGTCGATCGTGAGTTCCTGGTGGATGTCGACGGCCCGCTCGAACGCCACCGGATCGTCGGGGTCATCGCAGAACCCAGTGCCCGTGAACGTCCCGTCCTTCGTTTCGCCGCCTGCGATGACGAACGGCTCACACATCCAGTCCTGGATGGCCGAGAACATCGGCATGCCGACGCCCTCACAGATGCGGGCGACCATCGACCCGAACTCGTCGGGGCCTTGCCGCCAGCCACCGAAGTCGCGGAGTTCGGTGAAACCACCCGAATCGAGGGCCCAGATGCAGCGGGCTTTCGGGAGGTTATCGCCCAGGTTGCGGATCGCATACTCGCCGAGTGTTCGCGCCGAAACGAACAGGGGGACCGGGGATTGCGCGAGCCAGTTCGGCCGGTGTGCTCCCAGGTAGAATATGGGCTGCCCTGGCTTGCGATACCAGCCTGTCTTCGCCAGAGCTTGCGCCCTGGCCGGAGCTTCTGCGTGCGCGCTCACGGGTTCGCCCGGCGTAGGTACTCGTTAGCGTGACAGGGCAGCTCGTCCAAGGGGCACGTGCACGCGAGGTCTCGCCCGGCGAGCTCGTGAATGTTGTTGAGAATAAACATTCTTCGGCCTTCTTCGACGTCGTGCCAGTCGGTTCCGTCGAGCCAGTCGCCGAAACGCTTGACGGCTTCGGCGCGGGCGCGGCCTGCTGGGACGCCCCACGCGGTGAGGTCGGAGACGCGGAACGGGTTGCCCCAGCGTGATGTCCGGTCGACGATCGTCGCGTTTGCCGGGAGGCGCCAGCCGCGGACTCGGCGCCTCTGGATCCGTTCAGGCATCGTTGACCTTCTCCCAGTCGGTGACGTGGATGCGACGGATGACGACGATCGGGCTCTCGCCGACCTTGCGCCAGTCTTCGGCGATCATCTCGGCTAGATGCTGGTCGCCCTGGACGTTCCGGGTTCCTTTCAATCCTTCGACCTGGACGCCGAACTCGACGATGTACTGCTCCCCGCCGTCTTCAGCGATCCGGGCGCTCATGCCATCACCGTCCGGTCGACGCGCACGTCTCCGCTCCCACCAAGCAGGCGGTGGAGTTCGCTGATGCCGGGGCCGGTGATGACGAGGACTGTTCCCTGCTGGTCGACGAAACCCCAAGCTTCAAGGTTGATTTGCCGGTTGGCTCCGTTCCCGACGATCCACTTCTTGCGCCGCATCACGGTGAAAAGGAGCCGTTTGGTGGCCCAGACGTCTGACTCGCAGAGGATCTCGACGGCATCGTCGACTGTCCAGGTGCCCGACAGGCGGGCCATGGTGGCGGTCATGCGTCTGCCTCTCTGGGTGTGGCGTGGATGAGTGGCCGCCCGTCCGTGTCGTAGCCGCACGCGGTGGTGGACTCGCAGACGGGGCACGGGTCAAGGCTGAGGGACTCATCGGCCTCGGGCTCTTCGGGTTCCTCGTTGACGCACGGGCAGCCGCAGGGTCCGTCGGCTGGCGACTGGTCCGGGTCCCGGGCGACCAACCGAGCTGCTAGCCGGTCTTCGTCGGAAGCCCAACCATGCGGGCCGCCAGGGCACTGAAGGAGCATGCAAGCCCAGCATTTGCGCGGGCACACGGTGACGGTCACGACGTCTCCTCGGGTTCGATGAGTGCGGTGTGGAGGAACCCGCAGTCGTCCATCCACTCCTCAGGGGAAGGCGGTCCGGTCACGGTGTGCTCGTCGCCAGGGTGGTCGTCGTGCGCCCACCAGCCGCCGAACGGGCACGGAATCCACGAGACCGGGGCCCCGCAGGTCTCGCACGTGTCGACGAGAACGGGACGGCCGTCAACTGTGGCTACGGTGCTCACGGCTTCCACCTCGCAACCTTGCATTCGGAGAGCCCGGGACAATCGGCGGGACTGTGACGGTCGAGCCCTTCACCGCCCTGAAGCATGACCGCGTAGTCGATGTGGTCCGTGGCCCTGGTCGCGGCGGACTCGTCGCTCTCGAACCAGTGACCGCCGGCGTGGCCTTCGTTCTCGTGCCAGCCATTCGGGATCTTCTTCTGGCACGGCAGGCCATCGCGAGACTCGGGGCAGCGCATGGTGCCGTCCGAGACTGGTCCACAGGGCTTCCAGCCCGCACAGTCTCGGTCGTGGCGCACTTCGCCGAGACTGCCCACCTCGTGGTGGCCCTCCACCAGCAGGATTGGATCGCCGCAGTGGCAGCACTTCAGCGGCCTCGGGAGGATCATCAGTGTCTCAGCCACGGTCGGCCTCCGTTGAGCGCGTGACGACGTCCCGGGTAAGCGTGAGGTGGCCGACCTCGACTGCGGGCTCGATGGCGCCGCAGTGGTAGCCGTTCCCGGCGATCGAGTGCCGGATTGTGTGCTCACTGATCCAGCAGTTGCCCTTGTGGCGGGGCTTCAATTCGCACTGGGCGCCGCCACCCTCGCGCTTCTGGCAGAGATGCTTGCCGATCTCGTAGTCAAGCACCTGACACAAGCCGGGACCTGACTCCGTCGCCCACACGACGGGTTCGGATGCCTCAATGACGACAGTCGCTCCGTACTTCTCGATCAGGTCGGCTCGCCACCGGGCACCATTCAGCGACAGGAAGTTCCGCACCGGGGGCCAGTAGAACGCTTGCTCGCCCTCGAAGTTGCGCGGGTCGGCCTCCCACCCCTCGGGCTCCCACCCCTCGAACAGTTCCGACTCGACCCAACCCGGGGCGGGCATCTCGGGATAGGTGACCTTGAGGCGATACACGCGGGCGGTCATGCCTTCACCCCCCTCGGCTGCGGGAGGGGCTCGGGGAAGGTGAAGTCTGCGAGAAGGTTTTCGCAAAGCTCCTCGTAGGTCTCGATCTCCGTCTGGTAGAAGGTGTTGTCGAGCGCCCTCCCTTCGGGACTCCACGGGTCAATGCCCATGGCGCCACACGCGGCTTCGTCGTCAGGCTTGCCGGTAAAGTCGGGGTTGTCGATCAGGGTGATGCGGCCTGCGAGGCAAGCTGTAGTTCCACAGTGGGCGTCAACGATGAGCCAGTCGCTCATGTCGAACTCGCTGGGATGGTCAGCGATGTGCTGCAATGCCTTCTTGAGTAAGGGCCAGGCGTGCTTCGGGAATGCGATGGTCACTTTTCTCCCCCAACGGTTTCGGTGTGCGTGACGACGGTGACCGGCATCACCGGGTTGCCTGCGGACACGGTCACCCGGGTCACGACCTGCGTGTCGTCCGGCAGGTTGCAGGCGATCTCGCCGGCCAACATGAGACGGATCTGCTCGTCGGTCGCCTGGTTCAGCGGCACGTACTCCCCGGTGATGCATTCGGTGCAGCCACAGCCGCGCGGGTCGATCGCGATCGGCCACTCCGTACGGCCCGTGCGGATCAGCTCGACAGGGCCCTCGAACAGGACATCAGTCCAGGACCAGTAGCCCTGATCCGAGGAGAGGGCATCATCGGGGCCATCGACCTCATCCCACGGCATCAGGCCGTGCTCCGAGACTCGCCGGAAGTAGACTGTGCCGTCGTCGGTCTCGGCGGAGACGACGGCGCCGTAGCCGGGCTCGGGCGGCAGAGAGAAACGGATGCCCATCAGAGGTCACCGCCCTCAAGCGCAAGGGCCGTCTGCCCAGCGGAGAGACGACGGTGAATCTCCAACCGCCCCTTCGCCGTGACACGAACCTGCGGCGATGCCGCCCTACGCTCCCCCGACTTCTTGTGCTCGTAGCTCTGCTCCTTCGCAGAAAGCCACCCGCAGTCGATGTACCGCTGGTAGGGGCGACGGTCGGCGCCGATCCACTTCCATTCCCGCAGTCGGGCGAACAGGCGACCCTCGCCGATTTCCAGCCCGTAGTCGCGGGCCAGGATCTGCGCAGTGTCGCGCACTGACAGATCGCCATCGACGAGGATCACCCGCTCGGCGTACGCGGCCTTCGGCTGTAGCTCGGCAACCTGCTGCTGGGATGCGGCCAGCGCGTCCTCTGCCTCGATGACCATCTGCGCGAGATCGCGGCGGCTCAGTGTCTCCTGGCGCTGGGCCGGGATTCCGTAAGAGCCAGTGGTCAGCACGGACGGGAGAACTTCGCCGTACACCCAGTCCTGGAAACGCTGAACCTGTGCACGCTTGGCTGTATCCTTGATCTTGCTGACCTGCCGCTGCCCGAGCGCCTGAAGGAAGGCACGGCGGGTGATGTAGAGAATCCGCTGGTCGCCAGCACGACTACGCGAATTCGCGTAGCCCTGCTCGGCTTCCGGAAGGCTACGTGTCATGGTCGGCGCGTCCCGGTATCCGAGCGTCCGGGCCACCTCGGCAGCACCGACCCAGAATCCGTCTGTCGGGTGAGGCATCACGAAGAGCTGGAACTCATCGTTGGCGAGCGGGGCGAACGCGTCGAGGGCGCTGATCGACATCAGGCCGCCTCCGCCCGGAACGTGCACCGGATGCGGCGGATCTGCGACGGGTCTCGCTGGACGCGCCGGGCGATCTCGGCCGTGTTCATGCCGGTGGCTAGGAGGCGCCGTACGGCTTCCCAGCATTCGGCGGGGGTCATGTAGTCCGGGCGTCCAGCCATGGCTTCGCGGACGGCGTGCTCGTTGTAGGGGCGCCGGCTGTAGGCGCCGGGCGAGCGTGAGTTTCCGGATGCCTTGCGAGGTGTCGTCGTAGCGTCAGCCACGTACGATCACCGCCTCTCAAAGTCGGGTGATCGGTTGAGGGCCAGCGCTTGCAGGCGCTGGCCCTCACTTGCGCCCGGGGCACGCAGAAGCGCGCCTCGGGTTCGATTACTCTGAACCGTACATCAGAATGATCGATACCCCAAGGCGCGCCACACTGCCACTTTTAGACGTCAGCATCCTCCCGCAGCTCGACCAGCAGATCCTCGAGCCCATCCGCCGCTACCAGGACCTCGCGGGCCTTCGACCCATCAGCCGGACCCACAACCTCCCGATCCTGCAACTCATCCATCAGCAGCCCAGCCCGCGCGAACCCGATCCGCATCTTCCGCTGCAACATCGACACCGACCCATGCTGCGCCGTCACAACCAGAGTCGCCGCCTGGCACAACAACTCCACCGGGTCCTCGTCGTCACCCGCAGAGATCTGACCCTCCGGAACCTCTTCCGCGTCGGGCTCTTCCTGCTCCGCCTTCTCCGACTTCGGCTCCGGGAACACATCCGGGATCTCGCCAGTGCCCATGTCCACCTGGCCCAGCCAGCCATCCCACGCCCGCTGGTTCGCGGCCTGCTGCGCCGCGACCTCCTCACTGATCCGCACCGGCATCAGTAGCCCAACGAACGACTCACCGCACGACAAGACCAGCGCGCCGGCGTTCTCCGACGTCGGCTCAATCTTCAGCGTGTCGTCGTACACCCTCGCCGCGACCTCGAACCGCGCCAGGAACTGCCCGTTCGTGTTCATCGCCCGCGACGACGCCGAACCAGCCTGCGCCACCATCGAACCCAGCAGCTTCCGCAGATCCGGGAACGACTCGTCATTCGCTGTCCGCGGCCACGTCACGCTCTTCCCGGGGATCCCGATCCCGGCGACGTCCGTGATCACGATGAACCGATCGGTCACCCTGATCTCGAGGTTGTCGTCCGACACCTCATCCTTGACCTTGCCCGGCTTGAACACCGTCAAGATCTCGGACACAGTGCGGGGTTCCAGCTCGAACGCCTCACCGTCATCGTCGTACTCGTTGCCCCACAGAGACACGCACGCCATGCCCATCGTGTACCGGTCCGATGCGCCCAACAGCATGTTCTCCCGGCTCACGTAGGCGCGGACCCGCTGCAGCACAGGGGTGTTCTCGTCCTTTGAGACGTGCGGGATGACCGACTTCAGGCCAGCCCGGAAGTCCCTGGCGGACACGATGAGCTTCATGCGGTCGGGGCCGACGTCCCCTGGGTTGGTGATGGCGCTGATGTCATCGGGTACTTCAGTCGTAGTCACGTTCTTCCTCTCGTCGATGCTGATTTCAGTCACGCCCTTCAATGCCTCCATGGCGTCGCCCATGCCCATCCGGTGCCCGCCGGCGAAGTAGCTGCGAAGATGCTCGAGCATCGCCGAGACGGCTGCGTCACCGTCCTCCGCAGACCCGATCCAGTAGTCGCAGTCCAGCGGGCACACCAGGGCCGGGCCGACGTACACGGCCGTCACCCGTCGTCCTTCGTTACAGCGCGGACGGTCACGATGAACTCGCCCGCATCGATCGTGTCGACCTGGAACGGAAGCCGAACCATCGCCCCTTCAGTCTGTGTCCAGGCCACGTATCCTTCCGAGTAGTCGTCGCCCTTCTCGATCGGGATCTCGTCCGCGCTCGACAGATCCGATGCGATCCGCTTCGCGATCGCCTCCGCATAGTCTTCGCTCGTAAACCCGCTCACTGTTGCTCCTTCGATGTCAGATGCCATGTCCCTGCCGGGCAGTCCCAGCATTCGTAAACCCTTGCCTCGTGACGGCGCGGACTGGCTCGCCCGCGCTTTCGTTCTTTTTCGGTGTACTGCAATGCCTCTCGCGCCGCGTCTTCCGTGAATCGCTTCTTCGGACACGTCGGCTTCATCGACTCAGCAGACCTGAACGCCTCCCTGACGCGACGATTGCGGCGACCCATTAGCGCCCGATGGTCACGATCGGTAGGTCCGGGCGGATCGCCCGAAGGTCCTCGATCGGGTCGTGGACGCCCCACGCCATCGCGGGCATCTGCTCCACGGCGTGCATCTCACCAAGCACGGGAACGATCTCGGAGAGCCACTTTTCCAGCGTTGCCTGGCTATTGATCCAGTCCGGAACGGTAACGTCCTTCAGCCACGGATGCTGGTCTTCGAGATACGGCTGCGCTATCCGCGACGCACTCGGCAACTGATGCGTCATCAGGTTGTCGCCAGTCATCCACCCGAGCAGGTCATACAGGCCGTCGACATGACGGGGTGAGACCAGGCGACCCGAATGGACGCTGATCAGGTCGCCGACGTGGAAATCCCTTGCAGACAAGGTCGTTCTCCTTCTATTGGTAATAGCCCGCGAAACAGCGGGCATGGAAATTGCTACGACGCCAGACGGCCCGACCGATGCCGCCACCGGGCAAGCCACGCCGCGGTCGCCTCGGACCGGCGAACGCTCGACGCCGCCAGAACACAAACCATCTCCCCCGGCACCGCGAATACCCCGAACCAGCAGCCCTCACACGCCCACTGCAACACCAGCTCACGCACCCCAGCGACCAACGTGAACTCCGACGGATGCCCCCGAAATGCGAGCCCACAACCCTGACAACGCGCCGACACCCACCGATCCCCCGTCACGACGCCACCTGCCAGCGGGCCTGCTTCTCTGCGTTCAAGGTCACGTCCCACGAACTACGGGCATGCCTCAGTAGCGCCGACGAACCCGCCGGCCGATCAAGGCCCCCGCGACGCTCAGCCGCCGTCACCAGAGCATCCGGGTACGACCGCAGCAACCCCTGCCCATGCGAGTCCGGCGCCACGACCACCGCATCCGGGTAAGCGCCCAGAACCCAACCGAACACGATCCCCAACCCCGCCAGATCGCGGGGCTTCACGAACCCGCCCTTCGCGTGGCCACGAGGCGTACTCACACCCTCGACCGCGAACTGCGGCTTCACACAATGCTCCGCCGCGACCGCCAGCAGCGAGAAGACGCCCTCGTCGACCAGAGCCAGATACTCGGACGTGACACCGTGCTCCTTCGGGTGACGGCCCTCATTCGCCACCACCCGATGACCCAACAGCTTCTCCCCCGACCGCAGAACCAGGCCCGTCCACGACGGCCCCGGATCAATACCAAGCCACGCGTTCACAACCGGGCCTCCCGTCGCTGCCGCTCCACACGCCGCCGACGCACCGCACGCTCCTCGGCGTCCTCACCCGCGAAAGTCCCCGAATTGCACTTCGGGTCACGCTTCTCCATCGAGTCATTCCACTCCCGGCACTCGGCCAGGACCGGGCACACCGCGCAGAAACCCTTCGCCACCGCGATGTCATCGGGGAGATCCGACGCCATCACATCCGGATCCGCAGTCAGGCACGCGGACTGGGCCTGCCAGCTCACTGCGCCGCGCCGGACAGAGCGCCAGCGTTCAGCAACTGGTCCAGTTCGGCGGCCGGGTCCTCGGCCTGGGCGATCCGTGCCAACTCCACGAGCAGCATGTCCGCCTCGGCGTGCGTCATGTCCGTAGACGACGCCACCTCGCGGCCAATCACCGCGGCCGTCGCCCGGGACTTCTGATCGCGCGCCGTCACCTTCAGCGCCTTCCAAATGTCACCCAGGGCGGCAACCTGCTCCTGGTCGATCATCTCCGGCGACCCACTCACATCGACCGGGATATCCGCAGCCGCGGAAGCCTCAATCGCGGGAGCGCCAGACTGGCCAGCATCCGGAAGCGCGACCGCTTCCTGTCGGTCGGCGACTCGCGCCCGACCCGAGCGGACGTGCGTCACCTCGAACACGCCATCCTCCAACTCCTCGGCGCAGTAAGGAATACCGAGAATCGCATCCGCAGCGACGAGCCGCGCACACTCCGACGTCGCACGCGCCACCAGCATCGCGCCCGGCTGCTTCCGCCAGTTGTCCTTCCCCAGCAGATCCAGACCCCTGGCCCGATCCAGATCCCACGTCGACGTCTGCCAGTCCGTCTCGCCCTGCCGCCGGCCCCGGACGACAGCCCGCACGCCCGACTGCTCGACCACCTCGATCTGGTGGCCGCGGGACTGCACGATCGCCCGGAGTGTGATCGCACGAGGTGCCGCCTGCCCCTGGATCACGTCGAACGCCTTCAGCGCCGCCATCGGGGACAGGCCCACCTCCGACCCGGCAAGGATCGCCGCGGTCGCCTCGAACGGCTTCTGCTGGTATGGCTTCGGGCAGAACGATGTCCGGCAGATCTGGTCGGCGATCTTGTACACGGCCTCGGCCGCCTGGGTCCACTGGACCAGAGCATCCAGGTTTCCGTACCGCTCGGGCACGTCCGGCATCTGCTGCATCGTCTCGACAGTCACAGTTCTTCTCCCTCGTAGCGTGCCCACCGTGGCGGGCTGATCGTCTGAATGTCTTCGCTGTAGCCCGGCCAGATCCCGGACTCGCGGCACTGCACCCACCGCTCGATCCCCGCACGATTGCGGCGGGCCCCACGGTCAAGAAACGCATCATCGAGCTCGACCACGGACACGAAATGCGGTGCCTCGGTCTCGACGAACACGAACACGAACGGCGGGTTCTCGTCGATCCCGACGCCCCTCACGGCAGCCTGATACCAGTCCTGCTGCTGGTCATACCCGTAGCTGTAGACCGCTTTCGAGACCGCCTCGGGCGAGGCGTCGTTCGTGGTCTTCAGGTCGACAGGGATCTCGCCCAGCCAGTCGAGCATGGCCCGGCAGGTGATGCCGGACTCGTCGTCTTCCCAGAAGATCGACCGCTCGGGCAGGCCGTTCCCTTCCTTGAACAGCCCCAGGGCTCGGACCTGCTTGTTCGACAGCACAGCGCGTGCCATCGCTTTCGCCTTGAGCAGGTCCTTCGTCAGGATCGGCGTCCTCCCCTCGGCGCGGGCATCATCGCGCTGCGCCTTCGCGTCCTTCGTCTGCCAGTTCGCGGCCTCCACCTCGACCACCTCAGCGCCCTTACCGAGCACGTGAAGATGAGTCACCGTCCCCAGGTCGTAGGCGTCCTTGAAGACCGGATGCTTGCGTTCCCACTGGACCCTGGCTGGTCCTCCCGGGGCGAGGATCCGCCGGGCCGTCGACGATGACATCGAACCGTCGGGGGTCGGGTCCGACAGGTACACCTTCTCCGGCAGGTCGTACACGCCCGGCTCCGTGATGACCGCCGGCGCCTGCCGTTCCCCTGCCCGCTGCGCCGGGATCAGCGGCAGATCGACGGCGGTCACCGGAGTTCCTCTCGAAGGGCGATCTTGACCCCATCGGCAACCGCGAAAGCCAGCAGGTAGTCGAAGGTGACGATGCACAGGAGCGTCTGCCAGTAGCCGATCGCGGGAACCTGCGGGAACACCGACCCGTGTAGTCCGCCGAGGAGAAGCATCAGGAACCACGTCCGCAGTGCCGTCTGGATGATCTGCCCGATGAAGTAGCCGAACCATTCACCGACGCTGCGGTCCTTGCGAATGCTGTTCACAGTTCGATCCCTTCGTATCGGTCGAGCAGGTCTGAAAGTCCGGGGTTTTCGATGCGCCACTGGCGTTCGGCGAAGTCCGGGTTGACCTTCCAGGCGCGGGCCCGGTCCAGCTGCTTGCGGGCGTCACGGACGACCTGAGCGATCAGGGCAGGGTCGGTGGCGGGTAGGGTTTCCGTGGTCATTGCGCACCGCCATCCTTGGTCGGGTAATGCTTGTCGAGCATGGACTGCGCCGCCACGTCGATAGCTTGACTGCGCTCCGCAGCGAAGGTTTCAGCTAAGTCGCGGTGAATCTCGCCCTCGCCGCTCCGGACCATGTCCGCGAAAAAGGAATCCATCAGACGTCACCCGCCAGCAGTTCCACGAAATCGGAGAGGTACGCGGCGGGGATCATCTCGAAAGTGCGGACGTCGTACCATCCGCGGTCATCATTCAGGGCGATCCGTCGTACCTGGCCCCCGTCGATCCGAGCGGTGCCGACCGTGCCGGGAGTCGTGGGGAGGGGCTTGATCTCACGGGAAGCGGCGACGCCCTGCTGGACGAGGAACATCGACGGAATGCCCGCGCCCATCTCGAACTCAGACAGCCAGAGGCCGCCACGAACGGCGTCATGTTCGGATCGCGCAACGAACGTCACCGTCACCGCATCGCCATCCCGCAACTCGCTCAGTGGCACCTCGCGGACCTCGGGGGACGGGGTGGAGGAAGCGGCCTCGCCATGCCAACGCATCTCCGAGCCAGAGCATCCCGTCGTCGACCAGTGTGCAGCGAAGCGGTGTCCCTTGCGGAGGCGGCAGGGAACAGCAGTCGGATTCGTCGGGTGCTTGGCTCCACACCGATCCGGATCCGCCCGGGGGACAATCTCCTCGACGACCAGGTCCCGCTGGCCATCTTCGGTGGGCTGGTCGGGCAGGGAGACGACCTTCGCGCCGCTCCCGCACACGGCACGCGACGGGTACGTGACGATCCCGCCCGCCCGAAACCACTCACCCTCAGGGGTCTTCGCGAACAGCTGCTCGTCGGACTCGATCACAGTGTGCGCAGGCAATGACGCTGCGACCTCCTGTGTCACCGTCATCCCCACGAACGGGATGCCCACCGGGAGGCCCGACTCCTGGTCCACCCACACCTCGTAGCTGATGTGAATGTCCCGATGGACCACACGCGAACCCTCGGGGTAGACGAGACTCCCGTCCGTGTCCCAGTGGGTCGCCTTCAGTGCCCGGCCGTCCTGGGTCCAGTGCTGGTCGCCGTTAATGCTGCACTCACCGTCCGGCGTCAGGACGGCCCACTGCCGGGCGTACGTCGGCTCCTCGGGACGTGAATGGTTCGGTCCTGACTGAACGAGCGCCTCGATCTCCAGGCCGAAACGGAAGTCGCCGCTCACGCCGCACCCCCGACCCGCTGTGACGAGACCAGCCGCACCACATGCGCCCCGTCCTCGCAGTTCACTGCGCCCGCCTTCAGCGCGCACAGATGCGAGTCGCACACCTCACGCTGCTTCTCCGGGGCGCACTCGGCCGCGATGGTCACCAAGTAGCCGGCCGATCGCGTGCACTCATGCACGCCGCCGCTCTCGTCGACCATCCGGGCGCGACAGTCGACCGCGACAGCCACCCTCACGCTGCACCGACCAAGGCCACAACCTCGACCCGGGCGGCAGCGCAGTTCTCGCCCGAGTCCAGACGGACCGGGAACCGCGAGAAGCCGTTGCGGATCTCGCCCCGCTGGCCCTCATGCTCGCGGCACTTCACCGCGCACTCGACCACCGTCACGGGCGTACCCGCAGTCAGCGGCTCACTCCCCTGTGTCAGAATCACTGTCATCTCCATCCGGGCATAGCGGTGCCCTGGTAGTGGGTTGGTGGGCGGCGGCCCCGACGCGATCAGCAGCCGGGCGCCGCCGCTGTCTGTGTGGGACCTAGTCCCGAGACCAGTCGCGGACCACGTCGTTCAACCGGTCGTTACGGACCCGCCAGCGGCGCGGCGCGTGCGGCGACTCCGGGTCGATGCACTTCCCGCCGAGCTGCACGTACGGGAGAGATCCCTCGCGCATGAACTCGATGACGAGGTCTGTGGAGCACCCGAGCCGCTTCGCGACGGTCTTGATATCCCGCAGCGGGTACATGTCGTCCCCGCCGTCTAGCTCCTCGGGCTGGGCCGTCTGCTTCGGTAGTGCACGCAGGCTTGTGGTGCGGGCGGTCATCGGGTCCCCCGTCCGGCCAGGATGGCGTCTCGCCCAGTTGGGTCAATCTGCGCCCCACGCCCAGCGTCAGTTACCTGCTCGTCGGGTTCATTCATTTCGATACCTGCGCGCATGCGTGGAGACGGCGCGAACCAGTCGTTCAGCTCTGTGTTGCCAGGGGCCGCCGCGACGATCGCTTCGGCGTCCGACCGCTTGACGACCCGCTCCCCGGCGAGGATGGGGCCGATGGCGGTGAAGTGAACTCCCGAGGCGCGTGCGACAGCATTGGGTGTCGACCGGTTGAGGATGATGTGCATGCGCAGGTCCACGCCCCGCCGGATGATGTACCAGTCGCTTTCCCGCGCCATGCAGTCACCTCACTCAACGACCGCACGCTTGTCGCACGGTTCGATCTGATTGAGTGAGACTAACAGTTATCTGATGCGACCGGCAGTAGTTCCGGAGATCTGCGCGGCGTGTCCGCACAAAGACTTCGCCTGGCGAGGGGGTGGGTGCGCCTAAGAGTTATCTGCGCGGTCGGTACAGTGTGATCGAGGAGAACTTGCGTTACGTCCCCATTCGATCGGAGCATCTGCACATGCCTAAAAAGCCCGATCTGCCCCACCGTGCGGATGTCCTCCGCGACGCCATCACCGAGATCTACGACGGCTCCCCCCAGGCATGGCTCCAGAAGCACTTCAAGGGCCCCGGAGAGAAAGGCGTAGCACAGGGCACCGCGTCCAGCTTCCTGTCACACACGTACCAGCCCGTCGACATTCCCCGCATCGCGATCATCGGCCCCCTCGCCGACCAGCTCCGCATCCGCCGCAGCGACATGCTCACCCTCTGGGGCCGCGAAGTCGGCATGGTCAAGGACGACGAAACCAACGCCTTCACGGTCGGCCTCGACACCCGCGCCGCAGACCTCGACTCGCAACGCCGTCGCCGCGGACACCGCCTCATCGCCAGCCTCTGCGACGAACAAGAAACCGCCACCGAAAACGAGCGCCTCCGCGCCCTCCTCGCCGAACACGGCATCGACCCCGACGCCTAATGGCCACCGGGCAAAGCGAAGGCAGCGTCTACCAGCTCAAGTCCGGCAAGAACGCCGGCAAATGGGTAGGCGCCGTCGTCACCGGATGGCGCGACGGGAAACCCATCCGCGCCACCCGCATGCGCGACACCGAAGACGAAGCCAAGAAAGCCCTCCGCGACGTCCTCAACGACCGCGACAACGACAAGCTGCCCACCCCCACAACCTGGACGTACGGGCCCTGGCTGCTCACCGAATGGCTCGCCCATGCCAAGAAAGACCCCAGGATCTCTCACAGCACCTGGATCAAGTACGAGCAAGCCGCCCGCATCCACGTCGCACCCGTTGCCGGAAATCGCCTCGTCTACCGCCTCAAGCCCGAACACATGCAGGGCGTCCTCGACCACATGGAAGAGAACGGACTATCGGCCAGCTCACGCCTAGCTGCATGGGTCGTCATGGGCAAGTCCCTCGACTGCGCCATCGACCGGGGACTCCGGAAAGACAACCCCGTCCGCTCCAGATCCGTGACCAGGCCCATCCCGAAACGCAGGCCCATCAACGTTCCAGCCAAGACAGCCATCGCCACCCTGTATGCCGCCATCGAAGGAGTCCGCCTCGAGGCGCGCTGGCGACTGCTGTTCGACGTCGGCCCACGGCAGGGCGAGACGCTCGGCCTCGAATGGGCCGCCGTCGACCTTTCGAACCCCCAGTCGGCAGTGATCAGGATCGCCCAGCAGCTCGTGAAATGGCCAGGATCCCACGGCTGTGGACAGGGCTCACCGGATCCCGACCGCCCTCGGAAGCTCCTATATCCCTGCGGGCAGCGTCGAACGAACCTCTGCCCCAAGGGAACTCCGAGCTATCTGGCGATCAAGGAACCCAAGACGGACAGCGGATCCCGGACCGTCCCCCTGACTCCTGATACATGTCATGTCTTCTCCGCCTTGAAGCGCCTCCAGGCCAAGGAGCGACTCATCGCCGGGGACGCCTACAAGCGGTGGATGCTTATCCCAGTGAAACGCGGGCCTGAATTGGACCACTACCGAGTTGCCGCCTACGACGAGACGATGTTGAAAGCTTCACCTCGTGGGGCTCGGATCCGTCTCTTCGACCCGGTGTTCGCGAACGACGACGGGCGCCTCATCAATCCTTTCGCTGACTGGAAAGCATGGTGTGCGCTCCTGGACTCGGTGGACCTCGACCACACCAACCCCCATGCAGGTAGGCATGCGGCGGTCCGGGAGATGCTCGACGCCGGCGTTTCGCTACCTGACGTGTCTGACCTGATCGGGCACGGAAACTACGCTTTCACGAAGAACGTTTACGGTCACTGGTCCCCTGAGGTCGCGGATACGGCCCGCGACAAGCTTGCGGCTCACCATGCGCGACGGACTGGCAAGGGCGCCCCTGGGAGGCGCCGCCGTGTCTAGCACTCGGATCTAGCATCTCCGACCGTCGCGGTCCGGTTTTACCCGCTAGATACACGGCCGTGACCTGCTCTGTCGTGCTCATCCGCGACCATCGCCGGTGGTAGGCAGAACCGCAGTTTCTTTTGCGGAAACCTCACTTCCACCCCCGGGCGCAGGAGATCGAGATGGACACCGGAACAACAGCTCTCATGCTGTGCTGCATCATCGGGCTGACGCTGATGATCCCTGGTCTGGCGCTGTTCTACGGCGGCATGGTCAGCGTCAAAGGGTCCGTGAACATGATGATGATGACGTACGGCGCGGTCGCCGTGGTCGGCATCCTCTGGTTCGTGTTCGGCTTCTCGCTGGTGTTCGGTGACTCGATCGGCGGAATCGTCGGCAGCCCGGGCGACTTCTTCGGCAGCTCCGGCCTGTACAGCGGCGACGGCAGCACCCAGCAGACCTCGGTGAACGGTCTCTCGATCCTGCTGTTCTCGCTGTTCCAGGCCCTTTTCGCGTGTATCACGGTGGCGCTGATCTCCGGGGCCGCCGCCGACCGGATGAAGTTCGGCGCCTGGATGGTCTTCGCCGGGATCTGGGCCGTGGTGGTCTACTTCCCGGTGGCGCACTGGGTGTTCTCGTTCGACGGCACGGTCTCCGAGAAGGGCGGCTGGATCGCCAACAGCCTGGGCGCGTTGGACTTCGCCGGTGGTACGGCCGTGCACATCAACGCCGGGGCGGCGGCACTGGCCCTGGCCATCGTGCTGGGCAAGTCGCGCACTTTCGGCCAGGGCCCCAAGCCGCACAGCGTGCCGCTGACCCTGCTCGGCGCCGGGCTGCTGTGGGCCGGCTGGTACGCCTTCAACGGTGGCTCCTGGCTGTCCGCCTCCGACGGCTCGGCCTTCGCCATGGTCACCTCGTTCCTGGCCACCTGCGCCGCAGTGCTGGCCTGGCTGGCGGTGGAGAAGCTGCGCAGCGGCCACGTCAGCGGGATCGGCGCGGCGTCGGGGGCGATCGCCGGTCTGGTCGCGATCACGCCCTCGTGCGGTGATGTCACGCCGATGGGCGCGATTCTGGTCGGGCTGGTGGCCGGGGCGGTGTGTCCGCTGGCGGTCGGCCTGAAGGACCGCTTCGGTTACGACGACACCCTGGACGTGGTCGGCGTGCACCTGGTCGGCGGGGTGATCGGCACGCTGATGATCGGCCTGGTCGGTTCGGCCGACACCGTGCAGGGAGTGGCCGGTCTGCTCTACGGCGGTGGGGTGGACCAGCTGTGGCGCCAGTTCGTCGCCGCCGCAGTGGTTCTGGCCTACTCGTTCGCCGTCTCGCTGGTGATCGCCCTGGCTCTGAAGGCGACCATGGGCCTGCGGATCACGCCGGAGGCCGAGGAGCAGGGCATCGACTCCAGCCTGCACCGCGACCCCGCCTACGAACTGATTTAAGGACGTCTCCAGCGGCGAACGTACTCCGCGGCGGCTTTGGGGTTGGACCCGAAGTCGCTGCGGAGGTACGGCTCGCGATCGTGAAAATAGGTATCCAGCAGAACGTTCCCGCCCCGCTCCCGATGCTGGCTGAGGAACTTGTGCATCTCGGCGATGTAGCGCGGGTTGTCGCCGCCCCGGTGCCCCGCCCACTGCGTCCCGGAAGCCACTCCCCACTCCGGCAACGCGAGCGGCACCCCGCGCGAAAGCGCGTAGTCCGACCACCATTTCAGCCCGTGCCGGCCCTTCCAGTGGTTGGCGACCCAGGCGTCCGTCGTGTAGGGCTCGTAGCAGTCGTAGGCGTCGATCCCCACCCAGTCCATCGCCTCGGGGTCCCAGACCCGCTCGGCCCAGTCCGGCTGCATCCCGGTCTGCGAGCCCCCGATGTTCGCGTTCAGCCCGATCAGCGCACGTTCGCCGAGCGCCTCGCGGAAGATGCCGGCGTACTGGGCGAAGCGCTCGCGCCACTGCGGCAGGGTCTGTTCCGAGAGGAACCAGGGCCAGCCCAGCAGGTTGAACTCCCAGCCCAGACGAACTGCGCACGGACGTCCGTCCTGACTCAGCGCGTCGGCCATCCGCTTCAGTGGCTCGGAGAGGTCGTCGGCCAACGATCCGCCGTCATAGGCCATCGGCACGCCCAGACTGATCAGGTCGCCCAGATCCGGCGGTGGCATCCACCACATGCTGGCCAGCCCTTCCGGGCCGGCGTCGCGGGAGGGGAAGGCGGCGAAGTGCCCGACCGGGCGGCCCCGCTCCTGCCCGAACCACCGGGCCTCCTCCACCGAGTGACCGGTGGTGTGCACTCCGGACGACCAGACGATCGAGTCCGGCTTCACGGCGCTTCTCCTCTGCCGACACTGGGCGGTAACCCCATGAGCATCTCCGATCTGATCTCTGGGGGCAACGGCGGCGAAGTGGCCTATCGTGGGCTCGGGGGTGGTCTGATCATGAATTACGGTCCGGAAGTGACGGCGGCCCGCGCGCAGGCCACGACTCTCGTCCTGGTCGGCGTCGAGCAGTACTCGGCCGGGCCGCAGTGGGATCTGCCGGGCCCGGCGGCCGACGCCCGGCGCTTCGCCGACCGGTTCTGGAGCCAGGGAGTGCTGCCCGAGCGCACTTTCGCGTTCGTCTCCGCCCTGCCCGACAGCGAATCCCTCTGGGCGAACACCCCGATCACGCCCCGGACCGCGACCCGGGAGAACGTGCGCGGGTTCCTGGCCCGCACCGTCGCCGAGACCGAGGGCGACCTGCTGATCGTCGTCTGGGGCGGGCACGGCATGGTCGGGGTGGGTGGCGGACGGCACCTGTTCACCGCCGACGCCACCGCCTCCGACCCGCTGAACCTGGACGTGGACGCCATGCTGGCGCTGCACCGCTCCCCCGCGATCACCTCGTTCCGGCAGCAACTGTGGCTGGTCGACGCCTGCCAGACGCTGTACGACGCCGCGGGCAACCGGCGCAACCTCCCCCGCGAGGACTTCGGAGTGCGCGACGTGGCACCCGGCCGGCTCCAAGAGGTCCTGTTCGCCGCCAGTACCGAGGAATCGGCCATCAACCTCACCGCGCAGCGCACCGGTCTGTTCAGCCAGGAACTGCTCGCCGAACTGCACGGCCCGGCCGGCCAGTGGCCACCCGACGTACCCGCCCTGGCCGCCCGCCTGTCCTGGCGTTTCGCCCGGCTGCGCAGCGACGGCCGGGCCCGGCAGACCCCGGCTTATCTGTGGGTGAAGGACCGCACCGGGATGGAAGGCCAGCTGCTGGCCCAGCATCCGTCCGGCGCAACCGCCGCGCCGCCGGCCGCCGAACTCTCCCTGGCCGAGCTCGCACCGCTGGTCGATGCCCTGCTCGCGATCCCCGAATTCCTCGGGCAGGACTTCCGGGACGAGGTGGTCTCCCTGCTCAGAGGCGATATCAGCGGCATCCTGGCCCGGCACTCGCGGCCCCGGGCCGACGCCGTGAGCATGGCCATGACCTGCGCCCGCTTTCCGGGCGGACTGCCGGAACTGCTGGAGGCAATCCGGATCGGTGTGGGCGACATCCCGGAAATAGCCCGGCTGCAGGGGACGATTCAGAACCAGTTTCGGTACAATGTTCGCGGAGATTACTAAGGGGGCTCTTGGCGCATGACAGCGATTCACCCTGACGTCATCCGCACGCGCCTGGTCGACCTTTCCGGCGTGAGCCTGGGCGAACTGAGCCGGTACGACCCGGCGGAACTGGCCGAAGTCAGTGCTCCACTGATCGATGAGATGTCCGCGGCCGCCACGGTGAGCCTGGCCGGAAGCGACTCCTGAAACCGCAGTGGCAGCAATCCGCACCGCCATGGACGAACGGGGGATCGGTGCCGGATCTGCTTCCTGATCCTGGCTTTTCCTCCTTCCCGCTGCCCGCCCGGACCTTCCGGCGGATAGCCGCCGGTCATCTCGATGCCGAGGTGGTGGCGCTGCTGCACGCCGCCGAGCGCAGCCGCCGGTTGCTGCTGCTGCAGCACCTGATCACGCAGTGCCGGCAGCACCCGGACCTGCTCGGCCCGCTCGACGGTGTTGCCGCTGCGCTGGACCTGCTGGTCGCGGCCGAACGCAGCAACCCGGCTACTTTCGAGGCTCTCCTGCTCGACCCGCATACCGGAATGTGGCTGGCCCACGCCTTGCGGTTGCTGAGTCTTCCCGAGCCTCAGGACTCGGCGAGCATGCTCTGGACTCGCCTGGGCGCCCTCTCGACGCTGGCCGTGTCTGCTGCTCTGCAGGCCCGGATTCCCTTCTCCATCCGGGTTCCGCTGCAGGACGGTCAGCTCTATCTGCCGGGTGCGGGTCGCCTCGATCTAGGGCCGGCGAAGGGACCAGCGGTGGCCCTGGCCTCGTCCGAGGCGGGTGAACTGACCGTCGAAGGGCTCGGACGCCAGATCACGCTCCACCCCTCGGCCTTGGAATCGCCGCCTGTCGTCAGGGCATCCGCCGGAGCAGGGCCGGTGCTTCAGGTGCGGATCGACCACCTCGATCCGCTGCCCGCACGAGTGGGCCTGCCCCCACCGATACCGCTGGATCCCGAGGCGGTCGAGAACTGGCGCACCTCGCTGCAGCAGGCCTGGACGCTCCTGGGATCCGATCACCCAGCGGAGACGGCACCCCTGTCGGCCGGGCTGAAAAGTCTGCTGCCGCTGTCCTCTCAGGGTTCCGGTCCGACCGCCGGATCCTCCGCCGACGCCTTCGGCGCGGCCGCGATGGCGTTGCTTCCCGACACCACCGATCTGGCCTGCGCACTGGTGCACGAATTCCGGCACTCCGTGCTCAACGGCTTGATGCGACTGGTTCCGCTGTACCGCCCCGAGCCCGGCCGCCCTGGGTTCTACGCGCCCTGGCGGGATGATCCTCGCCCGCTGCCCGGAATGCTGCACGGCGCGTACGCTTTCAGCGCGGTCACCTCGTTCTGGGAGGCCCGCCGGGCCATCGACCAGGGTGACGCTGCCCGCCGGGCCGAGCTGGAGTTCTCCTTGGCCCGGCTGAACACCATGACCGTGCTGGATCAGCTGGAGGGCAGTGACCAGCTCACCGGGCACGGCCGGGAGTTTCTGGCCGAACTACGGCTGAACGCCACCGGCTGGTCAGCGGCAGCGGTTTCCGCCGAGGCCGACCGGCTGGCCCGCATCGTGGCCATGACACACCGGGCCACCTGGCGGGCTCACCACGTCCGGGTGGATGCGGACTGGGTCCGGAGCACGGCCCGCGCCTGGCTGGACCGGGCCGAGCCACCCCGAACCACCCCGGCCGAAAGGATTTCCCGCGATCCGCAGGCGCACGGGCTGAGCTCGGTCTTCGTGCTGGCCCGGTTCAGCTTCTGCGGCTTCTCCGGGCCGTTGCCGGCTTCCTGGGGCATCGCCGCCGAGCGGGACTTCAGCGGAGGCGATCGTCTGCTCGTGACCGCCGACAGCGAAGCGGCCGCGCAACGTTATCTGAGCGCCATTGCTGAAGGGCCTGATGACGCCCGTCCCTGGGGTGGACTGGCGCTGAGTTCCCCGGTCCTGCGGATGAATCCCGAACGGGTCAGGGCCGTCTACCGCGAAGTGCGCGCCCTCAGCCCGACGCCACCCGACGTGATCGAACTGGCCGGGTGGCTGAGCCCGCAGCCACCCGGTACGGCCTGAAATCCCTTACAGGGGCATCGGATCCAGGTCGCAGTTGGCCCGCTCGGTCCCGCTCCGCGCCTCACGGACGGCCCGGTGCTCGTACCCGAGCAGCGCCTCCATCATGGTCAGGGCATGCCGATGACGTTCCTCGGACTCTTCCGTGCGGCCGAGTGTCCGCAGATCCATGGCCAGATTGGACTCACAGGCCAGCGTGGTCGGGTGGTCGGCCCCGAGCACCGTGCCGAGTCTGCGCCAGGTGTCCTCGTCCTTGGCCAAGGCCGCCGCCGGGTCGCCGGTGGCGAACAGGTCGCTGCCCAGGTTGGCGGCCGCCACCAGGGACGAGGGATGATCCGGCCCGAGCCGGCTGACCAGTGCCTCGTAGGCGGTGCTGGTCATCGCCAGGGCCTGGGCGGGGTTGTCGATCAGCCGGTAGGTGATCGCCAGGTTCACCCGGGCCGAAAGCGTGTGCGGATGCTCGGCGCCGAGCCGGCTGGTGTAGCGCTGGACCACATCGGCGCCCATCCGCTCCGCCTCGGCCAGGTCGCCCACCTGCCGCAGGTCGATCGCGTAGTTCGACTCGGCGGCGATGGTTTCCGGGTAGAGGTTGCCGTACCGGGCCCGCAACTGCCGGCTGACCAGCTCGGAGGTCCCCAGCGCCGCGTCGTGGTAACCCGCCTTGCGCTGGGCCACCGCCAGCAGGCGGCGGGCCAGCAGGGTGGTCGGATTGATCTCTCCCATGATCGCGACCGTGCGGGTCAGCTCGAACTCGTGCAACCTCACCGCGTCGGTGTAGTCGCCGAGCTCACGCAGATCTATCAGCAGGCCGAGCTGGGTACGGATGCTGGCGGGATGGTCCGGGCCGAACAGTTCGGCCCGCAGTTCGTAGGTGGCTCGGTCACGGTCGCGAGCCTCCAGGAACAGGCCGGAAAGCCGCAGACTCACGCCCAGGTCATGGGCATAGATCAGAGTTTCGCTGTCCCGGTCGCCGTAGCGCTGCAGCGCCCGGTCGTACAACTCGCGGGACAGGGTCAGCGCATCGTCGAACCGGCCCGCGACGCGGCGGTCGATCGCGATGTTGCCCAGCACCCCGACTTCTCCGTCCGGGTCCGGCCGCCCCTCCTCCCGCATGCGCTCGAACACCGCCAGCGAGGTGGCGTTCAGTTCGGCGGCCTCGGTGTAGCGGCCGATCGTGAACATGTAGAACGCCAGCCACCGGGCGATCTGCAGGGTCTGCGGGTCGTCCGGGCCATGGGCCTGCCGCCAGGTCTCGTAGGCGACGGTGCCGAACTCCACCGCCGCCTCGTGGTCACCCCAGCGGTACAAATACTTGACCTCGTTGATGATCAGGTCCCGGACCCAGCTCTCGCCGCAGTTCACCGCTTGCGAGGCCAGAATGTGCGGGTACAGGCTGCCGTAGGTGCTGTACTCGGCCGGGTTCTCCGGCTCGGTCGGATCGGCGGCGGCCAGGATCCGGTGGGCCGCGTGCCGGGTCTCGGTCCGGTCCTCCTCGCTCATCCGGGCGATCAGCGCGGCCTGGACCAAGCGGTGCATCTGGATGGCGTTGTTGCGGTGGTCGATCCGGGCCAGCGAGTACCGGCTGATCTCGCGCACCGCGTTGCCGAAGTGGATGGCGTTGCGCAGGATGTGGTCCAGCTGCGGGGAGATGCCCTGGCCCCGGGCCCGGGTCAGGAGGGTGCGCGGGATCGGCTCGGAGGCGAAGAAGGCGCAGACCTGAAGCAGTTGCAGGGCCGCGGGGTTGCGGGCCTCCAGCTGGTCCAGCGAGACGTTCCAGGCCGCGATCACCGGCACCTGGTAGTCGATCGGGGCCGGCTGGTCGAGCAGCTCCTCCTGCTTCTCGGACAGCAGCCGCAGGTACTCCGCGGCCGGCATCCCGGTCTCGTAGTGCCAGGCCGCGGCCTGCTCGATCGCCAGCGGCAGGTCGCCCAGTGCCTCGGCCAGCTGGTCGGCCTCGGTGTCGGTGATGTTGGGGCCGCGCCGGCGCAGCAGTTCCTTGCTCTCGTCCCGGTTGAACACGTTGACCTCGAGCGGCCGGGCCACCTGGGCCCAGCGCGCGTCCCGGGAGGTGATCAGGATGTGCCCCGGGCCGTCCTTGGGCAGGAACGGCATCACCGACTCCGGGCTCTCGGCGTTGTCGAAGACCAGCAGCCAGTTGCCGTACGGCTCACCCCGCCGCAGCGCCTCCAGCACCGCCGGCACCGCCGTGTTGGCCTCGTTGTCGATCGTCAGGCCGAGCCGCTGCCCCAGCATGATCAGGCTGTTCTGGATGCCGTTGGTGCGCTCGGAGGAGATCCACCAGACCACGTCGTACTCGTTCGCGTGCCGGTACAGGTACTCGATCGCCAGCAGCGACTTGCCCACACCGCCCATCCCGTGCAGGGCGTGCGGCAGCACCGCGGTCACCCCGGAGTACTGCGGCTGCTGCGTCACGTCCCGGCTGGAGCGCAGGCTGGCGTGCAGATCCGCCAGCAGGTCGTCGCGGCCGGTGAAGAACTGGTTGCGCGGTGGGTAGTCGCCGAGCACGCTCCGCGCGGCCGGGCTCGAGGATTGGACAGCCATCAGATCGAGATCCCGCCTAGTCGAAGTGGCACCGGACGCCACAGCCCTCTGGTTGATCAGTTCGTCGAGTTCGCGCTGCCCGGCGCGGAAGTAGGGCCCGGACAGGGCCATCAGCACCAGGGCGCGCGCAGTCCGCCACTCCGTCTCGGCCCGCCGCCGGAAGGGGTCTCCCCCGGTGGGCAGCGGGCCGGTGGGCGTGGGCGGGCGATCGAGCACGGTCGTGAAGGTGGTCGAGCCCGGGCTGGCCTGCGGGCGCTCGCTGACCGCGCGGACCACCCGCTCGATGTCCGCACGCCGGGCCGAGGCCAGCAGTTCCTGCTGCACCCCGTTCTCGAACCGGAAGGCCACCGCGGGCGAGGAGTTCTCGGCCCGGACCAGCGGGCTGACCAGGACCTCGGCCAGGTTCTGGATGCTCGAGTCGGGCATCAGCCGGGCCCGCAGGTCCTGGATCACCGACAGGTTCAGCGGGACCGCGGCCAGGTAGGTGGCCAGCTGGAAGGTCTGCGGGGAGACCGCGGCCCGGAACTCGTTCACCGTCGTCTTCGGATCGGGCTGCGCAACCGCCGGTTCCGGTTCCCCCGGATCCTCGCTCAACAGCAACGCGGCCGCGGCCAGGCCGTTCTCGTCGGGTTCCGGACGGGCGGCGGCGGTGAGGATCTGCGTCATCGAGCGCAGGCCTCGCTCGGAGTTCTCCAGCACCGGTACCGGCAGCGCCGCCTCGTCGGCCCCCGGGGCCGAGTCCAGCCACTGCCACTGGGCGTTCGTCCTCGCCCCGGCCGGGATCTGCAGGATCACCGGCTCGGGATCGATCCCGGTCAGGTACCAGCGGGTCTGTGAGAGCACGTGCAGGATCACCACGGGACGGGTGCGGGCCAGCGCACCGAGCCGCCGGGCGGTCGAGGCGGTCCGCCAGGCCGGGCAGGCCCCGTCGCTGACCAGTACCACCGGCCCGGTGCCAGGGGGCACGTCGGCCCAGGCCGCGTTCTCCATCTCGACCGGCTGCACGGTCAGTGTGCCCAGCCCGAGGGTCTCCAGCGTGTCGGTCAGCTCGGCCAGGACCCCGGCCCAGACCTGCATGGTCGGATGGGTGTCCAGCAGCAGGAGCACCCGGCCGGCGGGTGCGCTGGGTTCGGTGGTCGGCTTCAAAGCTCAGACGCTCCCGGTCCGGGTCTCGTGCGCGGCCCGGTGCGCGTTGTCCCACAGCAGACTCAGCTGCCGGGCCGGATGACGGTCTTGCTCCTGTGCCTGCAGCCCGGCCACCTGACGGCGCACCAGCGCGACCGCCTGCGGGGTCTGCAACGGCGTCTGCAGCACCTTCGACATCACGCTGCGGATCTCGCTGTCGAGCGCCGCACCGCGATGCCACAGGATCAGCGGCACCCCGGCCCGCAGGGCGACCATCAGCTCCTGGCTGCCCGGGCCCGAACGCGGCGGACCGCTCAGCACCACCCCGACACACTCCTCCGCCACCAGTTCGGCCTCCAGCAGCCGGATGTGGTCGGCCCGGTCCGGATCGGCGGCCCAGTGCACCTGGCCCTGCCGGGCCTGCAGCCGTTCCCACTTGCGCTGCCAGACCCGGTGCCAGGTGGTGCGCCGCAAGCGCTCGAAACTGCGCAGTACCACCGTGTGATAGAGCGCGAGGTTGGTCGCCGGCGGGTTCGCCAGGTCTTTCGGCCACCACTCCACCGGCTCGTTGATCAGGCTCAGCGGCAGCACGAACTCGATGGTCAGATCGGCCGAACCGCGCGCCCAGGTCTCCTCCGCCTGCATGATCACCGCGTCCACGGCGGTGCTCAGCTCGTCCCGGCGCACCTGCACGTCCGGGCCGGAGACCGGGGCGGCCCCCTCCTCGTCCCAGCGCTGGAACGAGTGCAGGGTGAACAGGTCGGCGTCCTGCGGGTCGGGACTGACCACCAGGGTCAGCACCACCACCCTGGCGGTCGGCAGGGCCTGCGCGCCGTGCCGGGCCCGCAGCCGCTCCAGCTGATCGGTGCACCCCCAGGCCCGCGAGAGCTCCCGGGTGAGCAGCCGGACCTGGCGATTGGTGCTCTCGTCCAGCCGTTCGCGCAGGATCTCCAGGAACACCATCCAGGGCGGGACCGGGGCGGCCGGGCCGTTCTGCCCGACCAGGTGCACGAATACCGCCCACGAGCCGTTGCAGTACCCGGGCAGGACCCCGAGCCGGCCGTCGGTCACCGCGAACACCACCGGCTGCACGTGGTTCAGCGGGATCCGGGCCAGCGCGACCTCCAGCCGGTCCCACAGGACGGCCAGGTCCGGCTCGACGGTCAGCACCTGGATCTGCTCGATCAGCCGGCGGGCCTCCTGGCCGGCCGGGTCGTTACCGGCCAGCATCTCCAGGCACAGTCCCAGGTCGGCCAGGCCACCGGTGCGCGCGGAGCAGCGCATCACCACCTCGGCGAAGAACGGCCGGGGCCGGTCGTGATCGCGCAGGCCGAGACCGGGCAGCGCCTGCTCCAGGTACTCGCGCAGCAGGTCCCGGTCGCCGGGCGACTTCAGCGGCGGAGTCCGGTCCAGCGCGTCCACCAGCAGCAGGCCCAGCCTTTTCAGGCGGTCCTGCGCCGCGCGGGCGCCACCCTGGCCACCGGCATCGGGAGTACCGATCAGGGTCAGGTCAGGCCCGCCGACGCCGCCACCGGCGCTGCCGGTGGCCAGACCCGGCGGGCGGACCACGACCGGGACGTCGTCCGGGACGGCGACGCCGTTGGACAGGATCTGCGGAGGATGGTCGACCCCGGAACCACCGTTCTCGGTCATGGCCTCACCACCGCCCGCCTACAGTTGCGCCCGACTGGCACGAACACCTCAGCACTCACGCTCCCCCGGGCGATGCTTTCTCCTGAGAAAGAACACTAGTGGAGGCAGACGCGGATGATCGCACCGACGGAACGACCTCAGGAGTTTATCGTGCCGTCGGCGGTCTCGACTCTGACTTTTGTTCAGTAGTACACCACCCGCCCTCAATGCCACTGAAAAAACCCACCCAAGGACGTCGGACGTCCCCAATTCGCTTTCTCCTCAGCAGATTTCGCCGAAGCCGCTGGGCGAAAACCTGGACCGCCGGCGTCCAGGATAATCCCACGACCACGATACGGACCGGTAAGACGACCGACAACGATGTCCGCATTTCCGGTCCCGGCACAAAACATTGATCAGGACAAAAAATATGTCCAGATCGACAACGATCGGCATCAACCCGCCCGGCGCCACTCCTGCATCAGCCGGGGCATCAGGCTCTGCACTTCCGGACGGACCCGGAATCGGGACAACGAGCCACTGAGCCGCCGCAGATCGTGGCGCAGCGTCTGGGAATCCACGAAGCGGGCGTCCTCCAGCGCGCTCTCCCCCAGCCGGCAGGCCACCTCCACCTCACCCACCGCGGCCTGGACCAGGGCC
Organism: Kineosporia babensis; assembly: GCF_021129305.1. GTDB lineage: Bacteria > Actinomycetota > Actinomycetes > Actinomycetales > Kineosporiaceae > Kineosporia > Kineosporia babensis. The sequence goes on from NZ_JAJOMB010000003.1 coordinate 539,984, forward strand.
AGCCGGGCCGTGGCCCGGGCCCGGGCGCGCCGCGACGAAGCCGGCACCAGACTCAGATGCCGCTCCAGCCCCGCCACCGCCGCCTCCGGCCGCCCCAGGTCGTACAGGGCCCAGCCCTGCACCAGGTCTTTCGGATCGGCGACCGAGGACATGCCCAGCCGGATCGGCGCCGGCACCGTCGACCGCGGCGGCATCTGCTCGGCGACCGCCTCGGCCGCATCCAGCGCCCGGGCGAAATCCCCGCTTCGCATCAGCAAGGCGTGCCCCTGCGCCTGACGCTGGTGTGCGAGCAGTCGCACCCGCTGCGCCCCCGGCGAGTCCCCTCGTACCGCGCTCAGGGCTCGCCGGGTCAGCTCCACCGTGGCCGCCCCGTCCTCCTGATACATCGCCGCATTGGCCCGGCGCACGTATACATACGCGGCCATGTCCTGATCACCGGCCTGGACCGCCGCGTCCACCGCGGTGTTGGTCCAGGCCGTCATGGCCTGCTGGTCGCCGCTCTCCTGGTACATCCAGCCGATGAACTCGGCGTACCGCGAATACAGCAGCAACAGCCGGGACCGGGCGGCCGCGGACGCCTCCGAAGCCAACGCGGACAACGTCCGTGCCTGTAGTTCCAGGGTCGGCAGAAGCATTCCGGGCGGCTGGTTCTGCGACATCGCCCGTAGGTGCCCCAGCAGATCGGTGAGCCCGGCGGTGGTCGAGCCTGCACCGGCCACCGCCGCAGTGATCGGCGGGGCGACCGGCGCGGTGGGTTTGCACGAGGGGGCCGCCAGGATGGTGACCGCCCCCGCGATCAGCACACCCCGGCGAGCGACCCCGCTGGCTTCCAGAACCCCGGCCAGCTCCCCGTTCGCGCCCAGCGCCGCGTCGCACCGGCGGGCCAGGTCACTCCCTGCGACCTGGGCCCCCGACTCGATCTTGCTCAGATATCCCTTGCTGTAGTGCAGTTGCCCGGCCAGGGCCGAGAGCGTCATCCCCGCCGCGATCCGGCGGCGCCGCAACTCGGCCCCGAAGGCGACCTCAGACATGAGTGCCGGCCTCGATCAGCCCGGCGCCGCTGAACGACGGGTCGGTCCCGAACAGCACCGCGCCGACCAGGAAACCCAGGAACAAGCTGACCGCGGTCAGTCTGACCAGTGCGCTCACGGTGGTGAAGATCTGCATGACGTTCCCCCTGTGAAGACGGCCGAACTGTGAAGATGGTCAAGAAGGCCTCTCCAGAGTCCGTCCGCACCGGCGCCACGGGAAGGTGTTTCCTGTTTCCTCTTCATGAAGCCGGCGGGCAATCGGCAATACCCCCTCTACTCTTCATCCCAGGGGGCTGCCGTTGACAGGGGGTCGATCTGCTTGGGCACTGCACCGGAGATCTTCATCAGCTACCGCAACGTCTCGCTGGGCTGGGCGGTCACGCTCGACCAGGCGCTGCGCGCGGCCTACGGCGACGAGCGGGTGTTCCGCGCCGGCCGCAGCATCCCACCCGGCGATCTCTACGAGGAAGTCATCCTGCGGGCCGCGGCCGGATGCCGCCTGATGCTGTGCATCGTGGGCCCGACCTGGCTGGCGGCCGGCCCGGACGGCGTGCGTCTGGTCGACCGGGAGCAGGACTTCGTCCGCCGCGAGATCGGCGCCGCGCTCGGCAGCGGCGCCCACATCGTGCCGGTGCTGGTGGAGAACGCGCCCCGGATGAGCGGGAGTCAACTGCCGGACGACATCGCCCGGTTCGGCGCCCTGCAGTCCGAGCAACTGCGCGGGCAGGCCGTGGACGACGACCTGAAGCGCATCCTGGAGCATCTGGCCACGATCATCACCCCGCTCGGCGCGGCCGCCCACCCCGGTCCCCCGCCCGACGCGGTACCGCGCACCAGCGGGTTCACCCCGTTCGAGGACGGCGCGCCCTACGTCTCGCCGGGCAAGGAGCTGGCCCCGCGCGAGCTGGCCGAGCTGGTCGAGAACCTCCTGCGGATACCGGAGTTCGCCGGCCCGGGCTTCCGTGACGAGCTGACCGCGATGCTGGATCCCGGCATCACCGGCACCCTGCGCCGTTCCAGCCGGCCGCGCTCGGAGGCGCTGAACCTGGTCACCACCTGCGCGCGTTTCGCCGGTGGCCTGCTCGCCCTGCTGCACGCGCTGCAGGTGTGCGCCGGCGACCTGCCCGAGGTACGCCGATTCCACGCCTCGGTAGCCTCAGTGCTCTGAGGCCCAGGGCACCAGCAGCCGCTCGGCCAGCTGCACCGCGTAGAACAGCACGATGCTGAGCAGGCTGAGCAGCACCATCGCGGCGAAGGCGAGGGCCGTGTCGGAGCTGGCCCCGGACTGCACGATGATGAACCCGAGACCGGCGTCCGCCCCGACGAACTCGGCGATCACGGCGCCGATCACCGCCAGCGAGATCGCCGTCTTCAGGCCGACGAACACCTGGGGCAGGGCCTGCGGCAGCCGGAAGGCCCAGAACGTCTTCAGCCGGCCGGCGTCCAGCGAGCGGGCCAGCTCGACGATCTCGGCCGGGGTCGACTTCAGCCCGGCCGTGGTGGCCAGCACGATCGGGAAGAAGCACAGCAGCAGCACCATGACGATCTTGGGCCCGGCCCCGAAGCCCATCCAGACCACCAGGATCGGCGCGATCGCCACCTTGGGCAGCGAGTTCACCGTGATCAGCAGCGGGTAGACCATCTGCTCGAAGATCCGGGAGCCGGCCAGCAGGACGGCGAAGGGCACTCCCAGGACGATCGCCAGAGCGAAGCCGCGGATCGTCTCCCAGGCGGTGGTCCAGGTGTGTTCCAGCAGCACCGCCCAGCGTTCGGCCAGGGTGTTCAGGACCTGCGGCGGGGTGGGCACCAGGTAGTCCTCGATCTCGAGAACGATGACCGCCAGCCACCATCCGGCGATCGTCAGGGCCACTCCGAGCAGCGGCAGGAAGACACGTCTCATGCCGCCTCGTTCGGCAGGAGCAGCTCGTGCAGTTCGGCGCTGAGTTCGGTGACCCGCCCGGCGTGGGCGTGGTGGCCCAGGCTGCGCGGGCGCGGGACGTCCACCTCGACGATCCGCCGGATCCCGCCCGGCCGGGCCCGCATCACCACCACCCGGTCGGCCAGCAGCACGGCCTCCTCGATCGAGTGCGTGACGAAGACGAAGGTGGTGTCCTGCTCCTGCCGGATCCGCTGCAGCTCGATCGAGAGTTCCTCCCGGGTCAGCGCGTCCAGGGCCGAGAACGGCTCGTCCATCAGCAGCACCCGGGGCTCGCTGAGCAGGGCCCGGCACAGCGCCACACGCTGCTGCATGCCGCCGGAAAGCTCCTTCGGAAGGGCCTTCTGGAATCCGGTCAGGCCGGTGAGCTCCAGCAGTTCCCCGGCCCGGCGCCGGGCCGCAGCCTGGTCCAGCCGCAGCGTCTCGGCCGGCAGCAGCACGTTGGCCAGGACGCTGCGCCAGGGCAGCAGCGCCGACTTCTGGAACATGAAGCTGACGTCGCGCCGCGGGCGCCGCACCGGCTCGCCGTCGATGACCACCCGGCCGCTGGTCGGGGTCAGCAGCCCGGCGACGATCCGCAGCAGGGTGGACTTCCCGCAGCCGGAACGGCCGACCAGCGTGAGGAATTCGCCGGTTTCCACGGTCAGGTCGATACCGGCCAGGGCCTGTACCTCACCCGCGCGGCCACGGAACCGGTGATCGACCGATTCGATCGAGATCACGGCTCGGCCGGCGGCGTGAGGTCGAAGCTCACCAGATCGGCCGGGGTGACGTCCTTGGTGATCGCTCCGCCCTTGGTCAGCTCGTCGATCACCCCCTGCACCCGGGCCTCGTCGATCGCGCCGATCGCCGCTCCGTCCTCGCCGGTGACGTAGGGCGCCATCAGCTTGACCTCACCGGCGGCAACCGCTGCGTCCTGCGTGGGCTGCGCCGCGGCCAGGATCTCGCCGGTCTCGTCCGGGTTCTCGATCGAGTACTGCAGGCCCTTCAGCAGCGCCGCGCTGAACTTCTGCACCTGCTCCGGGTTGCTCTCGGCGGTCTCGGTGGTGGTCAGCAGGGTGTTGCCGTACAGATCGGGCAGCACGTCACTGTAGGGCAGGAACACCGCCTCGCGGTCCTTGGCCGCGGCCTCGATCAGGCCCTTGCCCACCACGAACTGGCCGACCGCGTCGACCTTTCCGGAGGCCAGCAGCTGCGGCAGGGAGGGCGGCGCGGAGGGCACGAACTTCACCCCGGAGCCGTCGAATCCGGCAGCCTTGGCGTAGGCCGGGAACAGCACGGTGACGGTGGATCCGGCCTGGTCCGCGATCGTCTTGCCGGCCAGGTCGGCGGGCTCGGAGATGCCGGTGCCCTCCAGGGTGACGAGCGCCGCCAGCGACTGCTGGTGGATCATGCCCACCGAGGTCAGCGGCAGGTCCTGGTTCGCCAGAGCGACGGCTACGGCGGAGAAGTCGGCGACCCCGTAGTCGGCCTGCCCACCGGCGATCAGCTTCATCACGTCGCCGCTGCCGGTGCCCGGCTTGATCTCCACGTCGAACCCGGCTTCCTCGAAGAAGCCCTTCTCCGCGGCCACGTAGGCGTAGGCGTCCCGGCCGAAGGTGTTGAACGAGGTCAGGTAGGTGACCTTCGCCAGGTCCGGCGAAGACTCCGCGGACGAGTCCCCTCCACAGGCACTCAGCAGCAGCGGAACGGCGAGCACGACAACGGCGGCACGGCGACGCGCGGACATGAGGCTCCTCAGGGACGGGTTGTGTGCGGCATCACCGTGTCCGATATTTCAGGAAATGACAAGATCCCAATGCCTGGCCCGGCCTGCCCGAAGCTGATCCGAGCGCCCGGCCCACCGCCTCGGCGATCTCCCGTCATCCGATCCGCGCCCGAAACTGAAAAGCCAGGCAGTAGACGGCGAATCCGGCGGCCAGGGCGGTGATGGCCGCGATGACGAAACTGCGCGCGGCGTAATCGCCCGCGGCCAGCACCCCGAAACTGAGCCCGATCTCCGACACGTTCCGGACCATGCTGACCAGCCCGGCCAGTCCGGCTACCACGACCAAGGCAGAGCCGATGACCATCCGATACCGCGCCGGGAGCACCTGCGACCCAGGCTTCGGCTCGGTGGTCCGCCACCAGCGCCACAACCAGGCCACCAACAGGGCGCCGCCGACCAGATCGCTCAGCAGGTTCAGCCGCGCCGAGAGCCCGTAGCCGAACGCATCGCACGCGGCATCCCAGCCGACGTGGGTGGCCGCGCCGATCACCAACGACGCGAACACCGCCAGCGGGTTCGGCCGGCCTGCAGGCACCGGCAGCCTCGAGGTCACCGAGGGCGGCAGCAGAGCGAGCAACGGACGCCGGGCCACCAGGTGGAACACGCCGAACAGGCCGAGCGCGATGATCGGGTCGAACCACAGCACCGAGGACGCTTCGTGGGTCTTGGTGAGGTTGTAGTCACCACCGAACCACTGCAGCGAGACGAAGTACGGCAGGTCCGGCGCCAGCGCGCCGGCCACCAGGGCCGAGGGAACGAGCGGCTTGCGGGCGAGCGGCAGCACGGCCACGGGGTGGATCAGGGTGAACGGCATGTCGGTGAACCTTGCTGCGCGAAGCGATCGGAGGGACGCGCTCAGCATCGCCTGCCGCGGCCCGGCGCCACCTCATCCCCAAGGCCACAAGCCTGGTACTTCAGGACCGGCCGCGGCCCGACTTCGGAATGCGGTGGGCCCGCGCCGGGTTGCGTCCACGGACCCACCGCCACGGCACGTACCCGAAGGATGACAAAATGGCACTGCTCCACTGGCTGTTCGACGCGCAGCTGGTCATCGGCAGCCAGACCATCCTCTGGCGTGAGGTGATCGGCAACGTCTTCGGTCTGCTCAGTGCCCTCGGCGGGATGCGGCGCCGGGCCTGGGCCTGGCCGGTCGGCATCGTCGGCAACGCCCTGCTGCTGACCGTGTTCCTGGGGGTGGCCTTCAACACCCCGAACCCGGTGAACCTGCTCGGCCAGGCCGGCCGGCAGATCATGTTCATCGTGGTCTCGGGCTACGGCTGGTGGCGCTGGACCCGCCGGCCGGACCGGCCAGGGGCGGTGATCGAGCCGCGCTGGGCCTCCTGGCGCACCCGGCTGCTGCTGATCGTGGCCCTGTTCGCCGGCACGCTGCTGCTGACCCCGATCTTCCGGGCCCTCGGTTCGTACGAGCCGGTGTGGAGCGACGCCTGGATCTTCGCCGGCTCGATCCTGGCCACCTACGGCATGGCCAAGGGCTGGACCGAGTTCTGGCTGATCTGGGTGGCGGTCGACATCGTCGGGGTGCCGCTGCTGTTCTCGGCCGGCTACTACGCGTCCGGGCTGATGTACGCGTTCTACGGGGTGTTCACGCTGACCGGCTTCTTCGTCTGGAAGCGCCGCAACGCCGTGCTCCGGCCCAGCCTGGAGACCGTCGGCGCCTGATTCTTGGGCGTTCTTTACCTCTGGCTCAGCACACAGATAACACCCAGGGCAGCAGGATCGTCTGGTTCGGTGGCCACAACAGGAACCAGGAATGGCGACACAGACGATGCAGACGGGTCCGGCGACCCGGGACGAAGAGCACGACGAGCAGGAGGAGCCGCAGGACCGCCAGAAGCTGCAGCTCGGCCTGCCCTGGCGGGACGGACCGCGCTCGGCGCAGCGGCTGCGCGCCGTCCGGGCGCTGGGCCTGTGGGTGTCACTGGCCTGGGTCGCCCTGGTGCTGGCGCTGCTGGTCGGGGCCGGTTCCGCGCTGGCCGCGTTCGGCCAGGTCTACGCCCTGTTCGTGCTCGGCTTCCTGGTCACGGTCCTGCGCACGGCGCGCTGGAGCGCGCTGGCCGGGATCTTCGCCGGCAGCATGGTCTGGGCCTTCGTGAGTGCCGGGGCCGCACTGCTCCTGCTGCCCGGCGCCGGTTCCGGTGCGGTCCTCGAGCTGGTCACCACCGGCCTGGGTCAGGGCGTGCTCACCCTCGTCCCGGTGATCGTCGCGGTGCTGGTGGCGCCCGGCCGGCTGCGCGGCTTCGCGATCAGCGACTGGCTGCTGCTCGGCCTGGCCGTCGGCCTCGGCTTCCAGGCCGCCGAGCAGCTGGTCCGCAGCGTCTGGCTCGGCACCTCCACCACGATGATCCCGGCGGACATCCGGGTATGGACGTTGCTGGTCACCGGCGCGATCGGGTTCGCCATCGTGGGGTGGCGGCGAGCGGGCGCGGGCCGGATGCGCGGCGTCGGTGCGGTGCTGCTGCGCGCGGTCTCGCTCGTCGCGCCGATGCTGGTGTGGTGGCTCACCGTGCTGGCGCCTCTGGGTGACGTGGACGCCGAGACGTCCGCGGCGGTTCCGGCCTGGCTGCGGCTGGGTGAGCAGGTGGTCACCACGGTGCCGCTGGATGCTGTGCTGCTCGGGTTAGCTCTGGCCATGCTGCTGGCCGCGCTGCTCGTGGACGCCCGGCATCTGCTTGCAGTAGACGAGCAGCGCAACGACCTGACCATCCTGCCCGCCCCCTGGCGAGCAGCCGAATGGACCGAGACTTGGGCTGCCCGCGTCTCCCGTGAGCCGATTCGCCGCCGCATGTACCTGCAAGACCCCGCCCCCACCGCCGGCGTTGCAGGTCCCGCCCCCACCGCCGGCGTTGCAGGTCCCGCCCCCACCGCCGGCGTTGCAGGTCCCGCCCCCACCGCCGGCGTTGCAGGTTCCGCCGCCGTGACCGGCTCAAACCCCGCTTCCCCGGCCACCGCTGATTCAGCCGCCTCGGGCACAACCACCCCTGACCGGAGCCCTCCTGGTTCAGCCGGCTCGGGGTCCACCACCTCTGGCCCGGCCACCTCTGGCTGGACCACATCCGGTTCAGCCACCCCTGGCTCTGCTGGTGCCGATCCGAAGTTGGCCTCGCCGCCGGCGCCCGCACCGACGTCTCCCATTGCCGCCCCGGTCCCGCCGAGTGCGCAGAACCCGACCACATCACAGCCAGGCACTCCCGCCGCCAACCCGAGCCCCACGTCCGCTGATCCGACGTCCGGGATTCCTTCTGCTTCCCCTTCCACGGCCTCGAACACCCCAGCCGAAACCCCCGCCCCCGCGTCCGCGGATTCCCCGACCGCGCAGGCCACAGCGGCTACCACCGCCGCCGAGGACGAAGCCGAGCGGGAACGAGGACGTCACCGCGCAGCCCTCAACGCCTCGCGCGGCGCGGGCCTGCGTACCTTCGCGTTGGAGACCTGGGCCGTCACCAGCTGGGCCTGCGCCCGGGTCTGGCGCACCCTGGTCGTCGCGGTCTGCGCCCTGGTGGCCTACGCAACGCGCGACAAGATCGTCATCCTGGCCGCCCACGCCGGCGTGACCGGGGAGTCGCGACTCACCCGCCTGGTGCGCGGACGCGCAGCCATGGAGATGACTCGGCACGCTCGCCAGGAGGCGTACACCCGGCGCAGCGGAACAACCGGGCGTACACAGGTGATCGTCTGGCGGGTCAGCGCCGGACTCCTCCTGGTGCTCCTGCTGACCGCGTTGTGGTTCGCCTACTCCGCCGTCCAGGACGACACCCCGGCCACCGAACTGGTCTGGCTGACCGGCTACCTGAACGGTCTGGCCCCCTGGTGGTCCGGGCTGTCGGTGGGCGATCAGGTGGTTATCGCCGGGGGCATCGTCGCTCTGGTCCTCCTGGCCGGCGGTTCCCTGGGCACCGCGTTCGGCGTCTCCGGGGCCGCGGCCTTCCTCTCCTCGCACGGCTACGGCGTAGGCACCTTCGTCCTGGACCCGCGCGCAGCCGTCGGCTCCTACCTGCGCACCGCCACCCCCGCCGCAGTTCTGGCCGATGGCGCCGAGCTGGCCCTGACCTTCACCCCGGTCACCTTCGGCGGCGCCGTGCAGGCCCGCCGCGTGCGCCTCACCTGCGAGAACTACCTCCACGCGTTCGAGCTCGGCGGCGACGGCGTCCCGACCAAGGCCGCCGCGTTCGCCGAGTTCGCCGCCCGGGCCATTCCCCCGGCGGGGTACCACGACGTCGTGATCCAGGCCGACTTCAGCTCCGCCGCGAGCAGTTTCAGCCCCAAGCGGGTGGCCAAGCTGATCCTGAACAACGCCGACTACGCCGGGGGCCCGGTCCGCCTCGTCCCCGGCGCGGCCGGAGGTACCCCCGACGAGGCCGCGCAGGCGCTCGCCGACCGGCTCGGGGTGCAGGTGCTGGCCCCGAACAACACCGTCCATGCCTTCGACTCGGGACGTCTGGTGGTCGGTCCATCGCCGCTGGTCCCGACCGGTGAATGGGTCACCTTCGAACCGGGAGCGCAGCGATGAACATCAGCCGGGCGGGCTTCTTCCGCGAACTGCCGCACGGCCTGCCCGACGGCGAGAGCCTGCGGGACGCGGTGACCGCCGGCCGCAGCGAACCCTCGGGCGGGCAGAAGGAGAAACTGGCCGATTACCTGTGGGGCAACACCGTGCTCGCGGCCACCGCGTCCCTGGTCGACGACGTACTCGACCCGGCCCTCAAGGCGGTGGCCCCGCTGGAGATGATCACCGACGGTGCCTGGGTGTGGCCTCGCGACCTGGCGTACTACGTGGAGACGTACGACGCCGTGGTGCCGTTGCCGTTCGTCCTGCACATCGAACTGCGGGGCTGGCAGCAGCCGTACCTGAGCCCGGACGAGCTCACCCAGGTCGAGGCGGCGCTGCTGAACCCTTCGGGAACCTGACCAGATACACCTCGCACCACAGGCGGACCGTGATCACCGCCCCCACCACGCATCGGGTGCACTGATAGTGCATGTGTGGGAACTTACTGTGTCTTAAGTCGGTTTCAGGCCTTGGCACGCAGTGACGAGTCCCCCACGATGGGTACGCAACTATCCCTCATAGTGTGCGAGGTACCCCGTGGAGATCATCATCATCCTCCTGGTGATCTGGGCCGTGTCCCAGTTCTTCAAGTAGGAACCGCACGAGTGGCCGTCTAGGGCAGACCCGGGGCACCGACGCCGCGCTCGCGTCCTGGACGGCGCTCTCCCCACCGAGACGAAAGGCCGGACGCCCAGGGCAGAGGCGTCCGGCCCACCACTACTACTTGCTGGATTCGACACTGGCCTCGGGGATCAGCGAGTCCGGCCGGACGACGAACCGGTAGGCGCTCGTCGAGGTGTCGGTGGCCTCCAGCTGCTCGACGAACCAGAAGACGTTGTCCGACTTGCCGAGCGAGTGCCGCACGTACTTGCCGTCGTCGTTCTTGCAGGTCACGAACATCCGGTTGGCGTCGCCCGGATCCACCGAGCACAGCCCCTGAGCCTCCAGGATCACCTTGTCGGTGATCCCGTTCACGAAGGTGATCTTGCGGGCCACCTTGAAGTTGTCGGCGTCCTTGTTCAGGTTCTCGTTGACGCTCTCGGCCTCGGTCGAGCAGGCAGCCAGACCGAACACGGCAAGCCCGATCAGCGTCGCGGTGGTGAAGACGTGGCTTGCGCGCATGGAGTTCCCCTTGCTGTCGACGGTGTTCACAGCGCAGACGTCCGCCGCGTCCCGGGCGTTGCCGACCGGCCGGTAACAAGAAGGTGTCTTAAAGCAACCAGGACTCCTGGGTCAGAACCGGCTGCCCGCCGTGCCCTTCCGGCACCGCCGCCAGGGTGTGCAGAGTGCTGTCCAGGACGGCCTCCCACGAGGTGTTCTCCGGGGCCGAGATGGCCAGCAGCCAGGCTCCCACCACGAACCCGGTCCGCGCCGCCTCGGCCGGCAGCTCGATCGCGGGGTCACGCGCCTCGGCCAGCGCCATCATGAAGGTCTGCACGGTCGGCTGGTCGAGCGCGGCCCAGGCCTCCATCGCCACCACCGACTCGGCCAGCGACGCAATGCTCACCGGATGCGGCGGGCCGTTGTGCAGATCGTGCAGGACCTGGCTGTTCACCGCGAAGCAGAGTTCGACGGCCTCCGCGTAGACCTGGTCGCCCTGGTCGAGCAGCGCCTGAAGGGCCTCGGCCGACCACTCCAGATTCCGCGCGACCATGGCTGCCAGGGTTTCCCGCAGCAGAGACTCCACGTAGCTGTCGATCACCATTAATCCGCTCTCCTCCGCACGCGCCGTCCCCCTCCAGGGCGACACCTGACGTGCACGGTAGCGATCTCGACTGAGAACGGCATGTCCGAGATCGGCCGAAATGATCAAAACACGGCGGCGGGATCAGTCGGCCCAGGCGTTCCCGGGCAGATTGCTGAGTTGCGTGACGTCCAGGCTGGTCTCGATGCCGGACTCCGGCACCAGCCCGAAGTGCTCCATCGAGCGCCGGACCCACTCCGCCGCGTCGATGTTCAGCGGGCTCGAGACCCACAGCGCGTAGGGAAGGTTCACGAAGCGTTCTTCCTTGACTGCGTCCAGGTTCCGGGAGGCCGGGTTGGCCTTGAGCACGGCCACCTTCTCCTCGTACGACTGCCCGGGGTACTCGACGAAGTAGATGACGTCTGGGTTGGCGGCGGCGAGTCGTTCCCAGCCCACCTCGGTCCAGGTGTCCTCGACGTCGGCGGTGGCGTTGGTGACCCCAGCGGTGTCGAAGATCGCCTGCGGTCCACCGAACGAGCCGGAGGTGAAGATGGCGTCGGTGCCGGAGTCGAACAGGAATGCGGTGGGCTGCTTCTCACCCTTGGGCGCAGCCTCGAGCGCGGCCTGGCGTTCTTCGATGTCGGCCACCACAGCTTCGGCCTGCTCGCTGTGGCCGGTCAGCTTGCCCAGGTTGCGCAGGTCGGTGGTCAGCGCGGTCCAGGCCTCCATCGTGCCGCGCGCACCGTCGTCCTGCCGGCAGGTCTCGCTGAGCAGGTAGGTCTGGATGTCGCGCTCGTGCAGCATCTCGGGCATCAGGTTACGGGCCTCGCTGAACCCGTATCCGTAACCGGCGAACATCATTTCGGGGTTGACCGCGAGCACGTTCTCCAGGGTCGGGTACTCCTTGCCGACCACCTTCAGCTCGTTCACCCGATCGTCGGGGTAGGCCAGTTCCAGCACCGCCTCGTCCTGTTCCATCCCGGTCACCGCGGTGAGGGAGTCGCGGGCGCCGATCGAGAGCACGATCGAGATGATGCCGCCGTCGTAGGCGTACAGGTCGGTGATCGGCTCCTCGACGCTCAGGGTCTCGCCGCAGTTCTCGACGGTGACGGCGCCGCTGGAGGGACCGTTCGCCGGGCTGGAGGAGGATCCGCAGGCGGCCAAGAGCGCACCGCCCAGGACTAGAACGCCCAGAAAGGCAGCGTTTTTCGAGACGGTCATCGGGATTCCTCTCGGGGATGGATCAGCAGGTGGGACTGGTCGAGCTGGGGATGAGGTACCTGCACCGAGCCGACGCCGAAGTGGGCGGCGACGTGCCTGGAACTGAGGACGTCGGTGGGCGGCCCGAGCGCGACGATGCGGGCTGGGTGCGTGCTCGGGTCGAGCCCTGCGGGCCAGCCGATCACCGCCAGTTCGTCGAAGAACCGCAGGGCCAGGTCGAGGTCGTGGACGGTGGCGACCAGGGTCTGGGCCCGTTCGGCGAAGACCTGCAGGAGCCTGAGCTGCCAGGCCACGTCGAGGTGGTTGGTCGGCTCGTCCAGCAGCATGACCGGGCAGTCCTGGGCCAGGCCGCGGGCCAGCACGGCCCGGCGCTTCTCGCCGCCCGAGAGCTGGTCGCCGGGCACGTCGATCCGGTCGGCCAGACCCACGGCATCCAGTGCGGCCCTGACGATCTCGCGTTCGGCACTGCCACCGCGAGACCAGGGGCGGGTGCGGGGAACCCGGCCGAGGGCGACCATCTCCCCCACCAGAAGCTCGGCGGCCACGACTTCTTCCTGCGGCACAAAGGCTATCCGCCGGGCGCGCTCCCGAGACGGTAGGCGACGGAGATTCTGAAGCTGCCCAGAAGCGTCCCCTATCTGCACTTCTCCGGCGCTGGGCTGCAGAACTCCGGCGAGAATGCGCAGCAGCGTGGATTTTCCGGCGCCGTTCACCCCGATGATGCCCAGCCGCCGGCCGGCCGGAACGTCCAGATCGACCTGGTGCAGGATGTCGCGTCCACCCAGCCGCGCCGATACCCCGCTCAGCCGCAGCACGAGGCTCACCGTTCACCGCCGAACTTGTACTGCCCGCGCCCCATCAGCAGCAGGAACAAGGGTGCTCCGATGGCGCCGGTCACCACTCCCAGCGGAATTTCCTGAGGCCGCACCGCCAGCCGGGCGAGAACGTCTACCCAGAGCAGGAATACGCCGCCGCCGAGCGCCGCCACCGGCAGCAGAACCCGATGCCGGGCACCCACCACCAGCCGCGCAGCATGCGGCACGATCAGCCCGACGAAACCGATGCCGCCGCTGACCGCCACCAGCACACCCACCAGCACCGCCAGGCCGATGAACAAGATGGTCCGCAGCGCCGCAACATTCACCCCGAGCGCCGCCGCAGTGTCCGAACCGGCCGCCAGCGCATCGAGCCAGCGGTGGATCGCCAGCATCCCGATCGCCAGGACGATCACCAGAAACGCCGGGATCCAGAGCTTTTCCCAGGTGGCGCCGCCGACGCTGCCGAGCATCCAGAACATCACCGACTGGGCCGCCCGCGGATCACCGCTGAGAAAGACCAGGAACGAAGCCACCGACGAAAGCCCGGAAGAAAGCACCACTCCGGAAAGCACCAGCCGCAGCGGCGTGAGCCCACCCTGAGCGGTGGCGACCAGATACACCAGCAGAGCCGAGCCGATGGCGCCGAGCAGGGCGCCGGTCGAGACCGCGTAGATGCCGAAACCACCCAGAAAACCGGTGGTGATCGCGGCAGTGGCCCCGACCGAGGCGCCGGAACTGATGCCCAGCAGAAACGGGTCGGCCAGGGGGTTGCGCACCAGCGTCTGCATTCCGGCGCCGGCCACGGCCAGACCGGCTCCCACCACCACCGCCATCAACGCCCGCGGCAACCGCAGTTCCCAGACAATGATGTCCCAGGTTCCGGGCGCTTCGCCGGTCAGCCGATCGGTCACGGCAGTGACCACTTCGCCGACCGGGATCCGCTCGGACCCGAAAGCCAAGGACAGAACCACACTGACTACGGACGCCAGGGTCAGTACCGCGGTCAGCGGCCAGAAGGGCAGGCGGCGGCCGGGAATCGCCCGGCTCATGTCGGCCCGGCTGGAACACCAGCGGCGAACGGGTCCACGACGGGCCTCTCGGTCACAGACCCTGGTCGCGAGAGCCCTTCGACGAACAAGTGAACCGACAGGTCTTCGGACTCGGGGTCAACCGGTGGCACGGCCTTCCCAGGGACTGCTCCCCAGTGGCGAGTCGTGCCACCGTCGCCCTTACCGCTGCGCGCCAGTCCCGGAGTTGCACCGGAGTTCCCTGGCATCCATCGGGATGCGATCGGTTCGTGCCGGAGGCTAGCACGGCAAAAAGCCCAAGGGCGATCAGATCGCCGCGCTGAGCCCGCCGTCCAGGTTGATCGCCGAGCCGGTGACGTACGACGAACGCGGCGAGAGCAGGTAGGCGGCCAGGTCGCCGAACTCCTCGCCCCGCCCGAAGCGGCCCAGCGGAATGCCCTTGGAGTCGGCCGCGTACAGGTCCTCGACCGGGATCCCGCGGTCATCGGCCTTGCGGCGCCACTGCCCGCTCTCGACCAGGCCGATCAGCACCGCGTTGACCCGGACCCGGTCGGGCCCCAGTTCCTTGGACAACGCCTTGGTCAGGGCCAGCCCGGCGGCGCGGGAAGCTGCGCTGGGCATCGAGTTGGCGCCGGCCGCCTTGGCCGCGATCGCCAGGACGTTGACGATCGCGCCGCCTCCCGAAGCCCGCAGGTGCGGCAGCGCGAGCCGGATCAGGCGTGAGGCCGCGACCACCTTCAGGTCCAGGTCGGCCTGCCAGCTCTCGTCGCTGACCTGCTCGATCGAGCCGCCCGCGGACTGCCCGGCGTTGTTCACCAGGCCGTCGATCCGGCCCCAGCGCTCGACTGCGGCGGCCACGAAGGCCCCGGTGTCGGCCGCCTGCGTGACATCGACCTGCACCGCGAGCACCTCGGGGCTGATCTCGGCGAGCGCGGCACGGGTCGACTCCAGCCGATCGGCATCCCGGCCGCAGATCGCCACGCGGGCGCCTTCTTCCAGCAGCCGTCCGGCCAGCGCGGCACCCAGGCCGTCGCTGCCACCGGTGACCAGGACGACCTTCTGCGCAAGTTCCAGATCCATCCCCGCAGCTTAAACGCCGCAACCCTCGGCGTTGCGAACCGGCCGAGCGCGGCTGTGATCAGGCACGATGTGCGCCATGGACACCTGGCAGCTACCGGATCGGCAGGTGGAACTGGTCTTCGACACGCAGGCGCAGGCCGCCAGCACCCACATCAACCTGTCCGGGATCCGCGCCGACGGTGACCATCTCTGGGTGGCCGGCGACGAGACCGCCACCCTTGAACGCCTCACCCGCTCGAGCCCCGAGCGCTACGACGACCACCGCACGATCCACCTCGCGGACCTGGTCGACCTCCCGGCTGCCGACAACGAGGAAGCCGACATCGAGGGCCTGGCCCGCAGCGGCGACTGGCTGTGGGCGATCGGCTCGCACAGTCTCAAGCGCCGCCGGATCAAGTCCCACCACTCCGACGAGAAGGCCCGCAAACGTCTCTCCCGGGTCCTGCGGGAGGAGAACCGGTACATCCTGGCGCGGCTGACCGTGATCACCGACCCCACCGACGGCCCCACCCTGGTACGAGCCGCACAAACTGCGGAAAGACGTCTCACATCAGCGGTCCTCGGCGGCCGCGGCGACTCCGTGACCGACCTGCTCAAGAAGGACCCGCACCTGGCCCCGTTCCTGAGCATCCCGGGCAAGGACAACGGCGTCGACATCGAGGGCGTCGCCGCGCACGCAGACCGGCTGTACCTGGGCATGCGCGGGCCGGTGCTGCGCGGCTGGGCCACTCTGCTGGAGATCCGGCCGGTCACCGACCCCGACGACGAGCACCGCCTGGTCCTGGACCCGCTGGAGGACGACCAGCAGTACCGGACGCACTTCCTGGACCTGGGCGGGCTGGGCATCCGTGACCTGTGCCCGCACGGCGACGACCTGCTGATCCTGGCCGGGCCCAGCATGAGCATCTCCGGCCCGATCCGGCTGTTCCGCTGGCGTGACGGCTGCGTGGCCGAGGCCCCCGACGTGGTGCGCGACATCGAGCTGGAGCAGGTGATGTCGCTGCCCCACGGCAACGGCCAGGACCACGCCGAAGGCATCACCCTGCTGGACGACGACCACCTGCTCGTGGTTTACGACTCCCCTGCCCCCGAACGCCTCACTCCCGGCGGCACTCTGGCCGACGTCATCCCGCTGTAGCGAAATTCGCTTGACCCCGGTACGGGAACACGATCCACTGTCCCCAGCACGGGGGGCTAGGCGTATTTCTAGGAGCACGGGTACATGCACATCCGGTCCGCGACCGAGGAAGACCGCGAAGTCTTCTCCCACACACTCCATGCCGCGTTCGGCCGCTACCCGGAATCCCCGGCGGACGGCGACGGGTACTGGTGGTCGGCCCTTCAGATGGAACGCAGTCTGATCGCCTACACCGCGGACGGACGCCCGGTCGGAACCTCGGGTACGCACGCCTTCGAGCTCACTCTGCCCGGTGAAGCCATTGTTCCGGCCGCCGGGGTGACCGCGGTCGGGGTCGTGCCGACGCATCGGCGTCAAGGAGTGCTCACCGCGCTGACCCGGCACCAGTTCGCGCAATTGCGTTCCCAGGGCCAGTTTCTGGCGGTCCTGCTGGCTTCGGAGGCCCCGATCTACGGGCGTTTCGGCTTCGGCCCGGCCACCTACACCACCAAGCTGACCCTCCAGCGGCACCGAAGTGCTCTGGCCGGCCGCCGGGCTCCGGGAGCGTCTGCCCCGCAAGCCGGTTCGTTGGAGGTACGGCTCAAGGACGACTGCGCCGACCTGGTCGAGGGCCTCTACGACCAGTACCGCCGCAAGCAGCCCGGAGCACTGTCACGCCCGCGTCTGTGGTGGGAGAAGCGCGCCGGGCAGGCCCCGATGTCGCCCGACCCCCGCTACATCGCCCTGCACCGCAATGCCGACGGGGCGCTGGACGGATACGCCTGCTACAACGCCAACGGTTCCGAGACCCTGACCGTGGACGAGATCGTCGCCCTGAACGACAGCGCTTTCACTGCTCTGGCGCAGTATGCCTGCAACCACGATCTGACCACGACGACGGTCCTCGAGCACGTTGCCCCGGGCAGTCCGCTGCGCTGGCAGCTGAAGGACTTCCGGGGCGGGGAGGTCGGTTACGACACCGACTGGCTCTGGGTGCGCATCCTGGACGTCCCCCGGGCGCTGACCGCCCGCGGCTGGTTTGCGGACGGTGAACTGGTGCTCGACGTGGTGGATCCCTTCCTGGACGAGCAGAACCGCTACCTGCTGAGCGTGCAGGACGGCAAGGCCCAGTGCCGGCCGACCGACCGAGAACCCGACCTTTCGCTGGACATTCGCGATCTGGGCTCGCTGTATCTGGGCGGGACCTCACCCACCACCCTGATCCGGGCCGGCCACATCCACACCCACAACGCAGACGGCGCCGGCCGGGCCGAAGCCTTGTTCCGTACCGACCGGCTGCCGCACTGCCTGCACTGGTTCTGATCAACAGCCCCTTACCGATCCCACCGCAGCCTGGCAGGATGCTGGCAACATCCGACGAGCGGGGAGATGTTGTGGCGCAAGAGCAATGGTTGCCGAAGGTCCAGGCCCTGGCCGAGGATTTCGCCAAGGACGCCGCCCGGCACGATGCCGAAGCGACCCTACCGCTGGAGAACCTGCAGGCCCTGAACGCCTGCGGCCTGGACACCGCAGTGCTGCCGGCCCCGTACGGGCAGGGCCTCAGTTTCCAGGTCCTGGGCCAGATCCTGACCACCCTGGCCCGGGCCTGCCCGTCCACCGCGACGATCTGGCTGATGCACATCGGCGCTGCTCATGGCCTGGTCAGCATGTCCTCCGCCGAGCAGGCCCAGCACTTCGCGGCCGAACTGGCGGCGGGCCGGCGGTTCGCCAACGCGCTGTCCGAGCCGGCCGGCGGCAACCTGTTCCTGATGCCGCAGCAGCCGGCCACCCCGGTCGAGGGCGGCTGGGAACTCAGCGGCGCCAAGCGTTTCGTCTCCGGCTGCGAGATCGCCGACTACTTCCTGGTCAACGTCCTGCTCGACGGCGTGCCGGGATTCTTCGGGATCGACAAGGACGCGTCGATCTCGTTCGTGCCGATCTGGGACACGATGGGGATGCGGGGCACCCGCAGTCAGCTGGTCTCGTTCGACCGGACCTTGCTGCCCACCCGGCGGCGGTGCAGCCCGCCCGACCCCAGCGTCATCAATCCGATCGCCGTGGGTCTGCCGTTCCTCTCGCTCGGGATCGCCGAGGGCGCGCTGAACGCCTTCGCGGACTACGCCCGCGGCCGGGTTCTGCCGGCCACCGGCGAACCGCTGTCCACCATGCAGTGGCTGAAGTTCGACACCGCGGCCGCCTACGTCCGGCTGCGTGGCGCCACCCTGCTCGCGAACGAGGCGATGGCCCTGGCCGATGCCGGTGACCCGCGGGCGGTCAGGGTGGGGGTCGAGGCCAAGCTGGCCGCCAACGAGGTGGCCAAGGAGATGGCCGCGCTCGGGCTGAAAGCCGGTGGCGGGTCTGGGTATCTGAACACTTCGCCGATCCAGCGGTACTTCCGCGACGCCCAGGCCGGGGCCCTGATGGCCTACTCGGTCGAGGTGTGCTCCGACCAGGTCGGCAACTGGGTCCTCAACCCCGGTCAAGGTGAGAACTGAGGACGAGGTGCGCACCTCGTCCTCAGTTCTCACCAAGACCTGTCAGTGCGAGTTGAGCGCGGCCACCGCGGCGTCGTAACGGCCCTCCACCTCGGCGTAACGCAGGAAGTGCACGGTCTTCACCAGGATCTCGTGGGCCTCGGGCTCGGCCTCCAGAAGGGCCATGGTCTCGTCGGCGAAGTCGTCCAGCGGCATGTACTGCTCGACGTCCGAGCCGCCGGGCAGCAGTTCGGTGCGCACCGCCGGCGGGACCAGCTCGATCACCTGGACCGACGTGCCGGCCAGCTGCAGCCGGATCGACTCGGTGAACAGGTGGACGAAGGCCTTGCTGGCGTTGTAGGTCGGGGTGACCGCCAGCGGGAGATGAGCCAGGCCGGAGGATACGGTCAGCACCGCAGCGCGCGGACGGCTGCGCAGGTGCTCGAGGAAGGCGCTGATCAGCCGGAGCGGACCGTTGACGTTGGTGGCCACGATGCTCTCGGCCCCGGCCAGGAAGTCCGGGCCCAGGACGTTCTCCACCTTCATGATCCCGGCCATCGCGACCAGCACGTCCAGGTCGGGGTACTGCTGCAGCACCTCGTCCCGGGCCCGCAGCACCGAGGCCGGGTCGGTGGTGTCCAGCACGACGGTGCCGAAGCCGTGCCGCGCCTTGAGCTCGGCCAGCACCTCGGGGCGCCGGCCACCGATCACGACGGTGTTGCCCGCCGCCTGGAACCGCTGGGCCAGGGCCAGCCCGATGCCCTGGGTGCCGCCGGCGACGAAGATGGTGTTTCCGGAGATGTTCATGGCTCGAATCTGGGCGGGATCGGGCCCGGGCGGGAGAGGACCCCTCTTCGTAGGACTCCGGGTCTCTGGTTCCGGATCCGGACCTGAGAGAAGGTGAGGCCATGGATCGTCCCGCCCTGGCCACCTTCTTGCGTTCGCGCCGCGACGGCCTGAAACCAGAGGACGTCGGGCTCACCTCGGGCCCGCGGCGCCGGACCGCTGGTCTGCGTAGGGACGAAGTGGCGGCTTTGGCGGGTATGTCCACCGACTACTACGTCCGTCTGGAGCAGGGCCGCAGCCGGCAGCCGTCCGAGCATCTGCTGGCCGCGCTGGCCCGGGCGCTGCGTCTGGACAACGACGAACGGGACTACCTGTACCGGCTGTGCGGGCAGACCGCGCCCGAGCGCACCCCGATGGACACCCATGTGGCCCCGTCCCTGATGCGAGTGCTGGATCAGCTCACCGACACCCCCGCCATGATCCTGTCCAGCCTGGGCGAGACCCTGGCGCAGAACCAGCTCTCGCTCGCCCTGCACGGAGACCACTCACGCTTCACCGGGCCGGCCCGCAGCAGCGTCTACCGCTGGTTCACCGACCCCCACGAACGGGAGGCCTACCCTCCCGCCGACCACGATCACCAGAGCCGCGTCCAGGTCGCCCACCTGCGCGCGAGCTACGGGCTGGGCGGCGAGCACTCGCGGGCCGGCGCCCTGGTCCGGGCCCTGCTGAAGGCCAGTTCCGAGTTCGCCGAGATCTGGCAGCGACAGGAGGTGGCCCGGCGCTTCGACGACCACAAGACGCTGGTGCACCCGGAGGTCGGCGAGATCGAGGTGGACTGCCAGGCGCTGTTCACCGAGGACCAGGGCCAGACCCTGCTGGTCCTCACCGCGGCCCCACGCAGCGAGGCGGCCCAGAAACTGGCGCTGCTCGCGGTGCTGGGGCAGCAACGGTTCAGCGCCTCGCTACAGTGACCGCATGACCGACCTGACCGTGTTCGTCGCCGGGCTGCCGAAGGCCGAACTGCACGTGCACCACGTCGGTTCGGCATCGCCCCGGATCGTGGCCGAGCTGGCCGCCCGCCACGAGGGCCGCTCGCCGGTGCCGGCCGACCCGGCCGCGCTGGCCGACTACTTCGCTTTCAAGGACTTCGCCCACTTCATCGAGGTCTACCTCAGCGTGGTCGACCTGATCCGCGACGAGGAGGACGTGCGCACCCTCACCTACGAGGTGGCCCGGGAACTGGCCCGCCAGCAGGTGCGTTACGCCGAGCTCACGGTCACCCCCTACGGCCATGTGATCCGCGGTATCCCTGCGGGGGCGGTGTGCGAGGCAATTGAGGACGCTCGCGCCGCCGCTGCCCGAGACTTCGGGATCCAGCTGCAGTGGATCTTCGACATCCCGGGTGAGTCCGGTCTGCCGGCCGCCGAGGAGACGCTGCGCATCGCCCTGGATGAACGGCCCGACGGTCTGGTCGGTTTCGGCCTGGGCGGACCGGAGATCGGGGTACCGCGGCCGCAGTTCAAGCCGTATTTCGACAAGGCCCGCGCCGCCGGTCTGCACAGCCTGCCGCACGCTGGGGAAACCACCGGACCGCAGACCATTTGGGACGCCCTGCGCGAGCTGGGAGCCGAGCGGATCGGGCACGGGATCGCAGCTGCGCAGGACCCCGAGCTGCTGAGTTACCTGGCTGAGCACCGGATCGCCCTGGAGGTGTGCCCGACCTCCAACGTGCGCACCCGCGCGGTACCCACGATCGAGGAGCACCCGCTGGCCCAGCTGGTGGAGGCCGGGGTGCTGGTGACGATCAACTCCGACGACCCGCCGATGTTCGGCACCACCCTGGAAGAGGAGTACGCGGTGGCCGCCCGGCTTCTCGACCTGGACCAGGCCGGCGTCGCCGGCCTCTCGAAGGCGGCCGTGTCAGCGTCCTTCCTGCCGGAGGCCGGCAAGCAGCAGTTGCTGGCCGAGATCGACAGCTACACCGCGGCCCAGAACCAGGGCTGAGC
Organism: Kineosporia babensis; assembly: GCF_021129305.1. GTDB lineage: Bacteria > Actinomycetota > Actinomycetes > Actinomycetales > Kineosporiaceae > Kineosporia > Kineosporia babensis. The sequence continues at coordinate 561,500 of NZ_JAJOMB010000003.1, forward strand.
CGGTTCCGGCCGTGGTTGAGGTTCACGAGAACCGGCTGCGGCCGTGAACCGAAAATCGTCACAATACGTCACCTCCTGACATTTCCTGCCATTTCGGCTACCGTCGGTCCGGCCCCGGTTACACCCGGGGGTGGCCACGAGCCGCCCCCGCCTGTGCGCTTCGAGATCCGTCATCGCACTCGAGGAGATCTGCATGGCCCGGAAACGTCTGGCGATACCCGTCGCCCTCTCGCTCTTCGCCCTGGCTCTGCCGGCCACACCCGGCTGGGCCGCCCCGGCCGCCCCGGCTGCTCCGGCGCCGGCCCCGGACGGGCAGAGCGACATCACCACCGGCACCCGCACGCCGGAACTCATCGACGGCAAGGCGGTGAAGGCCCCGGACAGCTTCAAGGGCCAGGCCCAGTCCCGGACCAAGGCCGCCGCCGCGCCGACCCCCGAGGTCGGGACGGTGCGCCAGTGGGTCGCCTCGGACGACACCCAGGGCTACTACCGCAAGGACTTCACGCTGCGGGGCGTCGGCGAGCACATCGAGGTGTGGGTGGCCAACGACATCGCCTTCCCCGAGGGTGACTGCCGCAACGCCGTCGAGGGTTCCACCACCGTGACCGATGCCCAGGTGGCCGGTCTGGTCAAGGAATTCGACACCAACATGTACCCGAAGGAGACCGCGGCCTTCAGCACCCCGCCCGACCGCGACGGCTCCAACGCCCTGCTGGGCCCGGACGCCAACGGCAACGGCGGCGTCTACACCGGCGGCGGCGAGAAGACCGTCACCCTGGTGGACAACGTCCGGGACCCCAACTACTACGACTTCCCGGCTCAGCCCACCTACACCGCCGGTTTCTTCTCCTCGTACCTGAACGAGATCCTCGACCGGAACGTGATGACGATCGACGCCTTCGACTGGGCGCATCGCACCACCGCCAACCCACCGGACGCCGCAACCGACGACCTGTGCACCAGCCGACCCGCCCGTCCCTGGTTGTACGAGGGTGTTTTCGGCCACGAGTGGCAGCACCTGCTGCAGTACTACACCGACCCGAACGAGAGCACCTGGCTCAACGAGGGCCTGTCGGACTTCGCCATCTTCCTCACCGGCTACTCCGACACCAAGGCCACGGTGAAGCAGCCCGGCTTCGACAACCACCTGATCTCCTACCAGGGCTACAGCACCGTCCAGACGCCCTACAACCAGAACCCGCGCGACAGCGGTGGCGCCCAGAACTCGCTCAACCTCTGGGGTGAGGACACCGCCAACCCGAACGCGGTGCTGGCCGACTACGGCCACGCCTACTCGTTCGTCCTGTTCCTGTACGACCGTTACGGCCTGGACTTCATCACCGAACTGCACAACGACGGCCAGAACCAGGGCCTGAACGGGGTGAAGGCCGCCGGGGCGAAGGACGTCTACGGCATCCTGCACGACTTCCAGTCCTCCACCCTGCTCGACGCCTTCCTGGACACCTCCAAGAAGTCCACGATCAAGGGCGTGGCCAAGAAGAAGGTGACCAGCAAGAGCCTGAACTCCTCGGTCAACCTGGAGAACCCGCAGTCGTACATCACCCCGGGGGTCTCCCCCAACGGCGCGGACTACGTGCCGCTGAAGGTCAAGGGCAAGAACCTCAAGTCGCTGAAGTTCACCGGCGCCAAGACCCTGCCCGCCCTGCCGCTGGCCTGGACGGTCGTGGACGACGACCCGGACCGGGCCGGCAACCCGGTGCTGTTCTCCGGCAACGGGAACAACACCGACGCCGCGCTGGTCACCGAGGCCGCGGTGCCGACGGCCGACCCGACGCTGAAGTTCCTGGCCAAGTACGGGGCCGAGGCCACGTACGACTACGGCTACGTCAGCGTCTCCACCGACGGCGGCAAGACGTACAGCGCGCCGATCGCCGGCGACAAGACCGTGGCCGGCCCGCTCGGGCAGGGCCTGAACGGCACCACCGAGGGCTTCGTGGCCCACGAGTTCGACCTGTCGGCCTACGCCGGTCAGGAGGTGCTGATCAGCATCCGCTACGTCAGCGACGGCGGCGTCAACGAGGGTGGGCTGCTGGTCGACGACATCACCGTCGGCGGCACGGCGATCAGCGACGGCTCCAGCCTCGAGCCGTTCGACTCCCCGACCGAGATCGTCCCGATCACGGTGCACAACTGGAACGTGCGCCTGGTCGGCCTGGACGCCAAGAAGCACAGCGCCGTCCAGGTCAGCTTCAACGGCAAGGGCAGCATAAAGCTGGACGCCAAGAGCAAGCAGCTCAAGGCGCTGAGCAAGGCCACCCAGGTGGTGGCCGTGGTGGCCTACGACGAGCCGACCGAGCAGGTGCAGCAGTACGCGCCGTACACCCTCACGGTGAACGGCGTTCGGCAGCCTGGTGGTAGTGCGAAGTAATTGCGGACGAGGTGCTCGCCGTCGTTGACGGCGAGCACCTTTCGTCGGTGGCCGGGTCAGCCCGAAAGTGGTACATCCTGGCCCCGCCCAGTGCCCGGCGAGCGCGGTTAGCGTCGTCGGCATGAGCACTTCTCTGGTGGAGCGCCTGATCCGCGCCCTGAACGAACACGATCTGAACGCCGTCTCGGCCTGCTTCGGCCCGGACTTCTCGGGGGAATGGCCGGCTCACCCCGGCCGCGACTTCACCGGCCCCGAACAGGTGCGCCGCAACTGGGAAATGATCTTCACGATGTCGCCGGAGATCACCGTCACGATGACGAACGCGGTCGAGGTCGGCGACGAGGTGTGGGGTGAGTGGCACTACACCAAGGCGGCCGGGCAGGACCTGCGCGGCGTCATCATCATCACGGTCCGCGACGGCCTGATCCGCCGCTCCCGGTTCTACATGGAGCCGATCGACGCCGCCGACGCCCCGGTTCCCGGCGGGCCGAAGCTGGCCCGGGACTAGGGCTGACACAATGGGGCCGTGCGGCGGGATGACGACTTCGGGACTGCGCTGCGGACCCTGCGGCGCCGGCTCACCCCGGCCGAGGCCGGGGTGCCCGCCTCGTTGCCCGCCGCCCGGCGGGTCCCCGGTCTGCGCCGCGACGAACTGGCCGGGTTGGTAGGGGTCTCCGAAGAACACGTCAAACGCCTGGAGCAGGGCCGCCGCCGACCGTCCCCGGCGGTGGTCGACTCCCTCGCCCAGGCCCTGCACCTGAACACCCTGGAGCACACCCGGCTGCGCGCTCTCGCCGGCTACTCCGCCTCCCCGGAACCGGACGGCCGGGTTCCGCGGGAGGTCACCGAGCCCGCCCGCCGGATGCTGGCCCGGCTCAACGAGGTCGCGGTCTGCGTGTGCGATGCCAGCTGGACGGTGCTCGCGGCGAACGAGCTGTGGCACTCGGACGTGTGCAGCGTGCCCGAAACTCCCGGCCGCGAGCGGAACGTGGTCTGGCGGGCCTTCACCGAGGCCGGGCCTTCGCCGTTCCGGGTCCCCGATCGTCTGGACGGCTGGCGCGCCACCGTCGTGGCCGAGCTCCGTGATACCGCCCGTCGCTACCCGGCGGACGCCGAACTGGCTTCGATGATCAGCGACCTGCAGGCTGCCAGCCCGGAGTTCGTCCAGCTCTGGGACGCGCCGCCGGTCCCCGGAGGCCACGCGGACCGGCTGCGGGTGCCGAGTCCGGTCCACGGGCACCTCGACCTTGACCTCGACGTCCTCACCCTCGGCGAAGGTGACCTACGCGTGGTCTTCTACACCGCGTCTTAAGTTTTCAGCGGTCGCTCGATCAGGTGGTCGTGACTCACAGCCCCTGGATCAGGCGGGTGGTCTCGTCGGCGCACCCCCAGGCCAGGGTGACGCCCGCACCGCCATGACCGTAGTTGTGCACGACGTGAGTGCCCGGCCGCGCGCCCGGGACCACTTCCAGGCGGATCCCGCCGGCTCGGCCCGGGCGTAGTCCGACCGCCCGGCCCAGTTCCCGGGCTTCGGCCAGCTCCGGAACCAGAGCGCGGCAGCGTTCCAGGATCGCGTCGTTCACCGCCGGGTCAGGCAGCACGTCGTCCTGACCGGGTTCGACCGTCCCGCCGAGGACGATGTCGTTGCGGCGGGGATGGACATACGTGGATCCGGCCGGGTTCTGCTCGTCACGGACCGAGGTCTCGATGCCCGGGTTCGAGACCAGCACGATCTGACCGCGGATCGGGTGGACCCCCTCGTCCTGGGCCAGGGTCCGGGCACCCAGGCCGGTGGCGTTGACCACGACCGGCGTCTCCAGGTCGCGCAGGGCCTGCACCGGGCGGCGATCCAGCTCACCGCCCGCATCCTTCACCCGCTGCACCAGCCAGCTCAGGTAAGGGCGCATCTCCACCGTCGGCACCGTGAACTGCCACTCCTGAACCACACCGGCCTGCGTGCCGTCGTGCTCGACGATCCGGAAGTCAGGCACCGCCGGCCCCCACCACGGCGCGGGCTTGGGACCACGCAGCAACATCCGGGTGTGACGCATGATGGCGCCGGGCGCCCCTTGACCGGCGTGCTCGGCCAACTGGTCGAACCCGCCGCGCGCCCAGATCAGGCTGCGGGCATCGCCGGCCGGAAAACCGCTCGGGTACCAGACCGCGGCCGCGGTGGCCGACACCGTGTTCTCCGGCGCATCGGTGCACCGGATGCTGACCCGGGCCCCGGCTTCCAGCAGGCGCAGCGCGCAGGACAGACCGACGATCCCCGCCCCGACGATCGTGACATCGTTCATTGCTTCCCCCTGAAATGCGATCGGCTGACGCCACCACTTCACCCGAAGCCGCACACCAGCGTCCAATATCGATTTCAGCTGCCTTCATAGGCAACACTTATGGAATGGCGCTGAACCTCCGGCGGCTGGGCTACCTCGTGGTCCTGGCCGAAGAACTCAACTTCACCCGGGCCGCCGCGCGCCTGCACATCGCCCAGCCCGCGCTGAGCCAGCAGATCCGCCAGCTGGAGAAGGAACTCGGCGCCGAACTGGTGGTGCGGCGCCGAACCGGATGTGCGCTCACCGAGATCGGCGAACTGGTCGTGGCCGAGGGGCGTGACCTCACTGCCCGGGTGGATGCCGCGACCGCCCGCATTCAGGCCGCCGTCCAAGGTCGCAGCGGCCGGATCCGGCTGGCCTACACCCGCTCCGCGCGCGGCGGCGCCGTGGATGCCCTGATCGCCCGCTACCGCGAACGGTTTCCGGACGTAGAGGTACTGGCCGAGACCGGGTGGACCGCGCTGAACGTCGCCGGCCTGCTCGCGGGCCGGCTCGATCTGGCCTTCGTCCGGCCTCCGATCGAGGAGGCGGGCATCGTGTGCTGCTCGATGGAGCCGGAAGAACTGCTCCTCGCTCTTCCCGAAGGGCATCCGCTGGCGCGACTGAAACTGGTTGCCCGGGAACGCCTGGTCGGTGAACCGGTCGTGATGTGGCCGCGCGAGAACGGTCCCGGCATGTACGACCGGACGGTTGAACAGGTCTGGCCCAACGGCGGTTTCAATCACGCCCGCTACGAGCCGGACGATGAGCAATTACTGCGCGCGGTCGCCTCCGGTGGCGTGATCGCCGTCGTACCGGCCGGCCGGGCCCGCGCACTACCGATGCCCGGGGTCCGCCTGCGCCGCTTCCGCGGGCCGACGCCCACGGTCGGCCTGGCCCTGGCCTACCGTCCCGAGCATCTACCGGCCGCCGGGCAGGACCTGCTCGATCTCCTCTACGAAAAGTGATAACCGGGAAGGCGCTTGAGCAGTTCGGTGGTTGCGGCGGCCGGATCGTCCGCCTCGGTGATCGCGCGGACCACCACAATCCGGCGGGCACCGGCCGCCACAACCTGATCGACGTTGGTAAGGTCGATCCCCCCGATGGCGAACCACGGCTTTTTCTGAGCGTTTTCAGCGGCATGACGCACCAGCTCCAGACCGGTCGCGGCCCGGCCGGGCTTGGTGGGCGTGGCCCAGGTCGGGCCCACGCAGGCGTAGTCGACGTCGGGGTCGGCGATCGCGGCGTCGAACTGAGCCGGTGAATGGGTGGATCGGCCGATCAGAGAACGGTTTCCGGTCAGTCGGCGGCCCTGCCCGGGTGAGAGGTCCTGCTGGCCGAGGTGCAGGACGTCGGAACCGGCGACTGCGGCGATGTCGGCGCGGTCGTTGACTGCGAGCAGACGTCCGTGGCGACGGGTGGCAGCGGCGAACACTTCCAGCAGCTCCAGTTCTTCGGCTGCTTCAAGGTTCTTCTCACGCAGCTGCACGATGTCCACACCGGCGGCAAGCACTGCGTCGAGGAACTGCTCCAGATCTGCCTCGCGGCGGCGGGCGCCGGTGCACAAGTAGAGGCGGGCTGAGGTCAGCGCATCCAGGTTCGGCATTCGCGGAAGTCTGCCATGCGAAGTGGGGGACGACGGGAACGAATTCACGGGGTATGGTGGCCGGACCACGGGAGCCCGGAATCGCGGGCTGAGAGGGCGAGCGCACTCGTCGACCGTCGAACCTGCTCCGGATCATGCCGGCGAAGGGAGAGTTGGGTGGTTCCCTCAGGGGATCCCCCGGCTGCGCAGCGTGCAGCTCGGGGGGATGTGGTGGTGCTGGGCGGTGGCCTGGTCGGTGCGGCGTGCGCGTGGCGCCTGACTCAGCGTGGTCATCGCGTGGCGCTGGTCGATCCCGATCCTGGCGGTGGCTCTTCGCGGGCCGCGGCGGGGATGCTGGCGCCGGTCAATGAGTTACGCACCGGCGAAGATGACTTGCTGGCGTTGTGTTTGCTGGCCGCGGCCGGTTTTGCGGACTTCGCGGCGGCGGTGACCAGCACTTCGGGGCTGCCCACCGGTTACCGGGAATGCGGCACTCTTGCGGTCGCCCTGGACGCCGGCGATCGGGCCCGGCTGTCCCAGATCCGCTCTGCTCAGCAGAGTCTCGGTCTCGAGGTGGAAGGGCTGACCGGCCGTGAGTGCCGGGTGCTGGAGCCGTTGCTCGATCCCGGGGTTTGTGGCGGCAGTCTGATCCGCCACGATCATCAGGTCGATCCTCGAGAGTTGTTCTCAGCCTTGTGGACTGCTGGGCAGCGGGCCGGCGTGGAGCATGTTCCCCAGCTTGGGGAAGTGCTGGTGCAGGACGGGTGCGCGACTGGCGTGAGGCTGGCCGACGGCACTGTGCGGCGAGCCGATCTGGTGGTTCTGGCCACCGGGGCGGCGGCCGGGCAAGGGCGGGTGCGGCCGGTGAAAGGCCAGATCCTCCGGCTGCGCATGCCCAAGGGCGAACACGTTCTGCAGCGCACGGTCCGGGGGCTGGTGCGCGACCGCGAGGTTTACCTGGTCCCCCGCGAGAACGGTGAGCTGGTGGTGGGTGCCACCAGTGAGGATCGCGGGTTCGACGAGCGGGTGACGGCCGGGGCCGTGTACGAGTTGCTTCGGGATGCACAGGCTTTGGTGCCCGCCGTGACCGAACTGGAGCTGGTCGAGACGATGGCCCGGTGCCGTCCCGGATCGCCGGACAACCTTCCTCTGATCGGTTTCGGCGAGGTGGAGGGTCTGCTGCTGGCCACCGGCCATCACCGCAACGGGGTGTTGCTCGCCGCAGTCACTGCTGAGGCGGTCGCCACCCTGGCCTCCGGCGGAACGCCCAGCCCCGAAATCGCTGCCTGCTCACCGAAACGATTCCAGAAAGCGGCGGAAGGAGAGTGACCGTGGAGATCTTTGTCAACGGCCAGGCGCTGCAGGTGCCGGACGGATCCAGTGTGGCCCAGGCCGTAAAGCTTTTCGCGCCGACGGTGGAGCCCGGACGAGGTGCGGCCGTGGCCCTGGGCGATCAGGTCGTCGCCTCCAGCCGCTGGTCCCAGACCGCCGTGAACGCCGGGGACCACCTCGAACTGCTGACGGCGGTGGCCGGCGGATGAGCGACGATTTCAGCATCGCTGGGCAAGTATTCGGTTCCCGGCTGATCACCGGCACCGGTGGAGCCGCCAATCACGACGTGCTGGAGCGGGCACTGCGGGCCTCCGGCACCGAACTGACCACGGTCGCCCTGCGGCGGGTGGATCCGGCCGCCCGGGGTTCGCTGCTGGAGGTCCTGGACCGGGCCGGGGTGCAGGTGCTGCCCAACACCGCCGGGTGCCGCACCGCCCGCGAAGCTCTGCTCACCGCCCGCCTGGGCCGGGAGGCGCTGGGCACCGACTGGGTCAAGCTCGAGGTCGTGGCCGACGAGGACACCCTGCTGCCGGACGCGGTGGAACTGCTGGAGGCCGCGGAACAACTGGTAGGCGACGGATTCACCGTCCTCGCTTACACCAACGACGATCCGGCCCTGGCCCTGCGCCTGGAACGCGCCGGCTGCGCCGCAGTCATGCCGCTGGGCGCCCCGATCGGGACCGGTCTGGGCATCCTCAACCCCCACAACATCGCCCTCATCGTCGAGCGGGCCTCGGTCCCGGTCGTCCTCGACGCCGGCGTCGGCACCGCCTCGGATGCTGCCCTGGCCATGGAACTGGGCTGCGATGCCGTCCTTCTGGCCACCGCCGTCACCCGCGCCCAGAACCCGGAGCTGATGGCCACCGCGATGCGCCACGCCGTTCTGGCCGGCCGCGCCGCGCACCTGGCCGGCCGTATCCCGCAACGAGCGCTGGCCCAGGCGTCCTCCAGCTGGCAGGGCCTGGCCCGCTTCGGTGCCGCATGAAGCCCCTGGTGGAGCCCGCGAGCGAGCTGACCAGCGACGAACGCCGCCGTTACGCCCGCCAGCTCCTCCTGCCCGCGATCGGTGAAGAGGGCCAGCTCCGGCTCAAGGCCGCGCGGGTTCTGCTCGTCGGCGCCGGAGGCCTCGGCTCCCCCGCGCTGCTGTACCTGGCCGCGGCCGGGGTCGGCACGATCGGGGTGATCGACGACGACGTGGTGGACGAGACCAACCTGCACCGCCAGGTCGTCCACGGCACTGCCGATGTCGGCCGCCCCAAGGTCGACAGCGCCGCCGACGCCGTGGCCCGCGCCAACCCCCTCATCACCGTGATCAAGCACAACGAGCGGCTCTGCCCCGGCAACGCCGAGCACCTCTTCGCGGCGTACGACCTGGTGGTGGACGGGTCGGACAACTTCACCACCCGCTACCTGGTCAACGATGCCTGCGTGCTCACCGGCAGGCCGTGGGTCTGGGGCGCCGTGCTGCGCTTCGAGGGCCAGGTCGCCGTCTTCTGGCCCGGTCACGGACCCGTCTACCGCGATCTCTTCCCCGAACCACCGGCCCCCGGCACCGTCCCTTCCTGCAACGAGGCCGGCGTGCTGGGCGCTGTGTGCGCCGCGATCGGTGCGGCCATGGCCACCGAGACCGTCAAGCTCATCACCGGTGCGGGCCGGAGCCTGCTCGGGCGAGTCCTGATTCATGACGCCCTGGCCATGACGTGGTGCACCCTGCACCTCAGCCAGGATCCGCAACGCGAACCGGTCACCACGATCGCCGCGCTCCCAGAGATCGACGCCGCCCAGTTGGCCCGCGAACTCCAAGACGGCGAGATCGCCCTGGTAGACGTGCGAGAACCCACCGAGCACGCTCAGCACGCCATCCCCGGTGCGCAACTCATCCCCTTGACCAAGGTGCTGGCCGACCCCGGCCGGTTCGACCACTCCGTACGCCTGGTCCTGCACTGCGCCGGCGGCACCCGCTCGGCCGAAGCGCTCCGGGCCGTCCTGGCCGCAGGCCACCCAGACGCCGTGCACCTACAAGGAGGCATTGCCGCCTGGGACCGGCTGAACTAGCTGCGGGATCGGCACCGTCGGGGAGTCGGGGAGCAGGGTGGTCCGGCGGACTCGGCCGCCGCTCAGCTCGATCACCTGGTCGGCGTGCCGGGTGAGGGCCAGGTCGTGGGTGACCAGGAGCACCGTGCGGCCTTCGTCGGCCAGTTCGCGCAGGGTGCCGATCAGGTTCTGGGCGGTGCGCGGGTCGAGGCCGGTGGTGGGCTCGTCCAGCACCAGCACCGATCCCTGGCGCAGCAGGGCCCGGGTCAGGGCGACGCGCTGGCGCTGGCCACCCGACAGAGCTCGTCCGCGTTGGCCGACCTGGGTGGCCAGACCGTTCGGCAGCCGCTCAAGGAACTCGGCCGCGCCGCTGTCCTGGGCCGCCAACGTGATCGCGCCGGTGCCGGGGTCTTCCGGGGTGCCATAGGTGATGTTCTCCCGCAGGGTCTCGTCGAACATGAAGGGTTCCTGCGGCAGCCAGGTCACTTGCCGGCGCAGTTCGTGCAGTGGGTAGTCGCGCAGGTCGCGACCGGCCAGGAGTACTCTGCCGTGGTCGGGGTCGCGAAAACGCACGAGAAGCTCCATCAGGGTGGACTTTCCGGCACCGCTCGGGCCGGTCACCATGACCAAGGCGCCCGGTCGGATGCGCAGGCTCACGTTACTGAGCCGGTTCGGGCGGCCGGGTGAGCACACGGTCACGCCCTGGATGACGAGGTCGGCGCGCTGGAGGGGGTCGTACGGCCGGAGGTCGACCACCGGTGGCTCCAGGACCGCAGGGCGCAGTTCCAGCAGCTCCACCAGCCGGGCTGCGCTGGTGCCGAACTGGGAAGCGGTCAGGCCGAGCTGCCCGAGCGCCGTGATCGGTGGGTAGAGGAAGGTCAGGTAGGCGGTGAAGGCCAACAGCCCACCGACGGTCAGGTCACCGGTCGCGATGTCGACCACGCCGATCCCGATCACGGCCAGCAGTCCGGCGGTCTCGACCAGTTCGGTCAGCGGACCTTGCACCGAGGCCAGCCGGGTCTGGCGCAGCCGGGCGGTCATCAGCCGTCCGGAGACCGTGGCCAGGCGGCGGCGCTCGGCCGGGCGGGCGTTGTAGGCCTGCACCAGAGCGGAGTTGGTCAGGCTCTGCTCCAGGGCCGAGGTCAGCTCGCCGTGAGCGACCCGGGTGCTCATCGAAAGGCGATGGGTACGACCGGTCAGCCAGCCGTTCAGCAGCCAGACCACCGGGGCCGCGGCCAGCACCACCAGGGCCAGCATCCAGCTCTGCCGCCAGGCCGCCACCCCGAAGATGACTACCGCGATCACCGAGCCGGCGGCATCGATGACCCCGGTCACGGTCAGGTGCTCCACGTCCTCCGTGTCGTCCACCACCCGGGAGAGCACATCCCCGAGAGCTCGGCGGTCCAGCTCTTCGGGGGCAAGGGTGAGGAGGTGGTCGTGGGTCTGGGCGCGCAGCCGACGGGAGAACCGCTCGGCCGCCGAGGCTGTGAGCACCGAGCCCAGGTAGGTCAGGACCGCGGCGACCAGGGTCACTCCGGCCCAGATCCCGGCCGGGCCCCAGAACTGTTCCAGATCAGCGTCTTCCACCGCGCCGTCGATCAGGTCGGCCAGGAGCTCGATCCCGATCGCGTCGGCCACCACGGCCAGGGTGAAAGCCAGCAGCGCGCCGGCCATGGCCAGGCGGCGGCCCTCGGTCAGGGGCCAGAACCGGCGAAACACCTGCGGCCAGCTGAGCCGGGGCAGTTCTTCCGGCGACTCGTCGCTCGCCAAGAGGTGTCTCCATGTCTGTCGCGAAGGTGACCGTTTCACCGTCTGCACCGAGCAGACTTCCCACCTCAGCTGGAAAGATCACGCTCGTCACCTGAGCGCGAGCTATGACGGGCAGATCACACCGCCGCCAAAATCCGGCGGACCGGTGCACTCTGCAGAGTGCACCGGTCCGGCCTGGGCAGGCAGACTGATCAGTGGCGGATCAGTCGCGACCGCCCCGGGCCGGCTGCTTCGCCTCCGGCGTGTTCTTCTTCTTGGGCTGGACCTCGATCTTGCGGGCCGGACGACGGTCGCGGGCCTTCAGGATCTTCGCCATGGTGTGTCTCCTTCGTGTTCTCCGTAGCGGCGGTTCCGCTGTGGTGATGAGAAGAACTCTGCCCACCGTTCCTGGCAGAACAGCCTGCAGAACCTGAAAAACCGCTCTGACAGCGGTACTACAGAAAGCCACAGCAGATCCGCACCGAAACACGGGTCAGCCTGCGCGCTACCGGCGGCCGTTCGTGCTACCTGATCACCAGCGGAACCCGCGCGGCCGGCGGCAGCTTCACCCGTGACGGATCGGCCGCGAAGGCCTGCAGAGCCAGCGCGGCGAACCTCCGGGAGGCCGCCACCGAGGCCGACGTCGACTCCGTCCGGATACCGCCGTTGGCCATGATCACTATCATCAGATCCTCCATCACGAAGTCGCGCCGCAGACCCCCGCTGCGCTTCGCCCGCCCGACCAGTCTCGCCATCTTGGCCAGGGAATCGTCCCGGGACGCCGCGAAATTCATTGCCCTGGGGAAGGTCTTCATGAAGGCGGCGCTGAAACCCCAGTCCCGGGCGTGCAGATCGAACACCCGCTCCACCACCGAGCAGAATCCGTGCCACGGATCCGGATCGGCGAGCCCGTCGTCCACAATTCGCCCGCACGCCCGCATCTGATCGCTGAACGCCTCGGCGACCAGGGCGTCCTTGGTCGGGAATCGGCGGTAGAGCGTGGCCGGGCCGACCTGCGCCCGCCGCGCGATCTCCCGCATCGGTGCCTCCAGCCCGACCTCGGCGAAGACCTCACGCGCGGCTTCGATGATCCGGTCGCGGTTGTCACGGGCGTCCGCCCGCAGGTGAGACAGATTCTCGGCCATACTCTCACTTTACCTAGCTGGACGCAGGCGTCCACTTAGTCTCGGCGGCATGAGAGCACTTCAGTTCAGCGAGTACGGGTCCGCAGATGTCCTGCACGTGGCCGACGTTCCCGAGCCGCACGCCGGGCCGGGACAGATCCGGATCGCGGTCAGGGCCTCCGGCCTGACTCCGGCCGACACCTACTTCCGATCGGGCCGCTTCCGTGACTGGATGCCGCTGACCTTGCCGCACGTCCTGGGAGTGGACGCGGCCGGCGTGGTCGACGAGATCGGCGCCGGGGTTGGCGAAACCAAGGTGGGAGACGAGGTTTTCGGCCTGGTCGACGTCGCCCAGAAGGGTGGCGCGAACGCAGAGTACGCAGTACTGACCCTCTGGGGCCCCAAGCCGGCGGCGTTGTCCTGGGAGGAGGTCGGTGGGCTGGCCGGTAACGCCGAGACCTCGCAGCGGGTCCTGGACCAGCTCAAGCTCAAGGAGGGCGAAACCCTGCTGATCGAGGGGGCTGCCGGTGGGGTCGGTTCGGTGGCCACCCAGTTCGCGGTCGCTCGCGGCGCCACCGTCATCGGCACCGCCAGCCCGCACAACCACGATTTCCTGCGGGAGATCGGGGCAATTCCGGTCACCTACGGCCCCGGTCTCGCCCACCGCCTACCCCAAATGGTAGACGCTGTGCTCGACACCGCGGGCAAAGGCTCCCTTCGCGAGTTGGTCGCCTTGGCGGGCGGGCCGGAGCGCGTGGTCACCATCGCCGACATGACCGCGCCCGAACTGGGAGTGAAGCTGTCCCGCTCGGCCGGACCGGATGCCGACCCCCAGGCGGTCGAAGGCCTTCAGGTCGCGCACGACCTGGCTCAGCAGGGCAAGCTACGACGTCTGGTGGCGGGCGTTTTCAGACTGCAGGAGGCAGCGAAGGCTCACGAGCTCAGCGAGACCGGTCACGCCCGAGGCAAGATCGTCCTGGTGCCGTAGCCCTATCGCCGGGCCCCGGAAGCGGTCACCTTCACTACACCGGTGACCCTTTCGCGGCCTTCGACCGACCTCAGCTTTCCGTCTGCCGAATCGCCGTCCAGGACCCACTGGTACTCGCCTCGCCGGGCGGCACGACCCGAGCCGCTGCGACCGTCCCAGCGGAAGGCAACCTCCAACCCGTCGGGCCGCTGAGCGATCGTGCGAATTGTTTTCCCACGGAACCGGATCCGCAGTCTGGCCTGACTCAGAGGTTTGGTGACGCTGCCCCGCAGCATCCAATCCGCACCACCCGGCACGGATGGCGAAGTGGTGGTCTCAACCAGCAACGGACGATCGCGGCCGGTGTCGAACGGCAGTCGTCTCACGCTCAGATCACCGGCCGCTGTGACGCCGGCGATCAGATTCCCGTCGATCTCGTAGGGATGACCCAGTTCGCTGATCTCTGGCTCCGCCTGAGGTTCGGAAAGATTAAGCAGGTAGACCTTTTCGCCGCTACTCCAGCTCAGGGTGTCCTCGTTCAGGCGCAGATCGTGAACTTCGGTGGCGGCTGGGATCCGACGCACCCCCTGAACGAAAAGATCTGCCACCGAGATCGTTCCGGAACGGTCCAGCCAGGCGTAACGCGAGCCCCAGATCGCCACCGGCCCCGCCGCACCCGATTCGACCAAGCGCTGAGAACCGTTCTCGCTAGAGGCATCACGGGTCATGACGGCTCCCGCGGGCGTGGCCCACACCAGCCTTGAGCCGAACAGATCGGTGTGCCGGGTCTTGGTGAAGAACAAGGGCTGTGTCGTATCCGGGGCATAGAGCCGTCCTTGGGTCAGGTTGAACGCCCCGGACGCCTTCATGCTCGTGTAGTTCGCCGAGGCCGATCCCTGAACAAAGGACTGGTACAGAGCACCGAAGGGCAAGTAGGCCCGACGATACACCGATCGGCCCTCAGAAGTACCACGCAGCAGGAAGTTCGTGCCGAAGGCGGCGACCGAATCCGGTGCGCCCGAGGCCGGGCGCGTCAGGCCGGGCGGATCGTCGAACCCCCACAATCCAGCCAGGTCGCCAGGTGTTCCGCTGCTGTCCCGCAACACCTTTCGAGCCTTGATCAGGGTCTTCTCATCTCCGGCGACGTTCGGGTCGCGTACCGTGTAGAGCAGCAACCCGTTGCTCAGGGCCAGGTCGGTGAACGTCCCCCGCCGAGCCGGCCAGTCCGCCACCCGTTCGGCTCTTCTGCCCTCGGTCACCCGGTACACCCCGGCCCGGTCGACGAGATCGCCGCCCAGCCCGAAGTAGATGTCCTGGCCGTCCACGAACGGGCCGCTCAAGTCGCTCAGTGGGTCGTCCGTGGGCATCCTTCCGGGGAACTGCAGTCTGCCCCAGGAGCCTTGGCCCCCCACCGACACCTGGCTGACCACATAGGGCGGGCCTCCCATCCACTTGCGCAGGTAGGAGCTCACGGTCAGCATCCGGTCGTCGGTGGCCGCGCTGAGGAACCCGGACGCTTCCGGTTGCTCCTCGATCGGCAAACCCGTCCGGCGCCGAAAGACACGGTCCTTCTCGACATACCGGTTGTGGGTGCTCCAGGCGATGGAATCCGGAGTCAGCACCAGCCCTCCGAAGGCGGCCCCGACCCCGTCGGTGTCCGGCAACTCCTGGACGACCTCGGTGCCGCGATCACTCACCAGCACCAGCCGCCGTACCGCGTCCGGCTGTTTCCCCCAGGTCGCCGACACCAGAGTCCGAGGCCCATCGCTGACCGCCCGCACCAAGGCCTCGGAGTCGAACCCGCTCAGCACCACCCGGTCGTCGCCACCCGCCCGATGCTCCCGAAGCACTCCACCGTCGCGCCCCAGCCAGCCCTGCGGCGTCCAGG
The DNA here is from genome assembly GCF_021129305.1 of Kineosporia babensis. Classification (GTDB taxonomy): domain Bacteria; phylum Actinomycetota; class Actinomycetes; order Actinomycetales; family Kineosporiaceae; genus Kineosporia; species Kineosporia babensis. The sequence continues at coordinate 576,883 of NZ_JAJOMB010000003.1, forward strand.
CCACGAACACCTCATCGCTGCTCAGTTCACCGGCTGCCCCGCTGCCGAGGTCAAAGGTGTGCAGAACACTGCGCTCGGCGCCGTTCCAACCCCGGATCTGCTCCACCCATCGCAACTGCCCGTTGCGGACATCTGTCGCGGGCACCACATCGGTGTCCAACGGCTTGGCCGGTCCGGCCTCGCGCCACGACTGCCCGGCCCCACCGACCAGCACCGTGCGCTCGTCCCGCAACACCACGAACTGCCCCTGGCTGACCCCCAGCAGTCGCGTACGGACGACTTCGGGCACCTGCGGAGCAACGTTCACATCCGCGGCGGCCGATGCCGGAACAGCCAGGGCCACAAGCAGCACAACCAGCAAAAGGCCCCGAAACCTCATGACAGCGTTCATCAATCGCCCTCAGCCCCGCGAAGTCTCCCCGTCGGATCGCCAACCTAGTGGGATTCACCCGCGCCCCACCGTCCTCCGAAGACCCGAGCGGACTGCGCCTCAGCTCGCCTCACCCGCTCGGAGAGCCTCCCCCAGGCGGAGCTGACGTCGGCGGGCCGACTCGACCCAGGCGGTGAGGGCGACCGTGGCCACGAGAACGAGCAGAGCGGTGAGGCCGAGCCACGGCACGACCACCGAGGGCTCGCCGGCCTGGCCGGTGAGCAGGCGCAGGGCGAGGCCGGCGAACGAGGTCTGGGCCAGCACGATCCCGGCCGGCACCCCGCCGAGCGAGCCGAGCAGGACCGGGGGCAGGAGCTCGCCGAGGGTGATGCGGCGGGACTCGCGGCGGCGCAGGCCCAGGGTGCTGAGCCGGGAGTGGGTCTGGGCCCGGGCCGGTGCGGTGATCGCGGTGGTCAGGGCCACGCCCAGGATGCCGAGCAGGATCAGGACGAAGGCGCAGGCGTGGGCCAGGCCGAGGACACCCACGTTAAGTGGTGCCTGGCGGCGCTCCTGCAGGACCTCGGCTCGGGTGGTGACCTCGCCCCGGTCGCCGACCACGTCGGTGAGGGCCGGGCCGGCGCCCGGGCCGTTGACCCAGACGGTGTTCGGCCTGACCTCGGTGTCCTGTTCGGCCATGACGGCGGTGTAGGCGGCGAGGTCGACGATCAGGAAGCCTTCGCCGTCGGACCCGATCGCCGGGGCGGTACCTGCATCCGTGATCGGGATCTGGATGCCGTTGGTGGCCAGAGTCAGGGGTTTGCCGCTGCGCAGGCCGGGGTCGGTGTTGGCCAGGAGCACGGGCAGCGCGCCGTCCGAAGCCTCGAGCGAGGGCAGCTCGGAGGTGCCGTGAAGCTTCTGGAAGGCAGCCGGGTCGACAGCGATCAGGTGAAGGCTGCTCCAGGTCTCGATAGTGGACACCTTCACCGAATCGACCACCAACGCGGCAACGGCAGCGGAAACTCCTTCCCGGGAGGCGATCTCCTCGGCCGGAGAGATCGCGGAGACAAGGTCGAGCCGGGCGTCGGCGCCGACCGAGCGCAGGGCCCCTTCCTCCTGCCCGGCCTGGGTGGTCGCAGCCAGGGTGAGCGAGAAGGTGAGCATGGCGCTGACCAGGACCAGGACGGTCAGCGGCAGCGGCCGGGCCGCGGTGGAGACGGCTCGAGCCGCAGCCAGCAGGAACAGGCTGCCCCGGGTTCTCGAGGCGGCCCGAAGCCCCAGGCGCAGCAGTACGGGCATGAGGTGTACCAGGATCAGCGCGGCCACAACGGCACCCAGGGCGGGGGCCATGGCGGTAAGCAGGCCGCCGCCGGTGTCCTCGGGATCCGACGCCACGAGGCCGCGCTGGCGCAGAGCGGTGAAGGCAGCGACGGCGGCCAGCACCACCGCGACTTCGACGGCGATCCGGCGCAGCAGGGTGGTACGAGCCAGCACGGCCCGGGCGCTGCGGTTGGCCGGGCTGCGCCGGGTCGTGGTCAGGCGGGAGACCGCGCTCAGGCCAAGCAGCGGCGGGCCGGCCAGCGCCACTGCAGCCGCCGGCAGGGCCCCGGTCCAGATGTAGTCACCGACCAGCACAATGCTGGCCAGCAGCCCCAGGGCCACGCCCAGGGCCGTGACCAGAGCTGATTCGAGAATGAGCTCCGCCCCCAGCAAGGTCAGGGAGGCTCCCCGACGACGGGCGTTGGCCAGCACCCGGCTGCGGCGGCGGGCCAGCAGCTCGCCGGTCAGAAGCAGGATCGCCGCAGCGGTGACGATCAGGCCGATCAGCAGCACCCGGGCCTGTTCGGCGGCGGCCCGGCCTTCGTGGTGGACGGTGTTCAGCACCCGGTCCAGGCCGCTCTGGAAGCCGTAGTTGGACTCCCAGCCGGTACTGATCGGGTTGAAACTGGTCTTGCGGCGGGCCACGTCGGCGGCCAGGGTGTCAAGACCGGCCCAGGTGACGTGGGCCGGGTCCAGCGGAAAGGTGATGGTGCGGCGGATGTCCTGATCGGCGAGCGCGATCCGGGCGTCGGGCAGCGACTCGGCGCTCAGCAGGCCGGTGATCTCGACCCGGTCGGCGCCGGTCACCGGTTGCAGCAGCTTCGCCCCGGCCGCCCAGGCCGGATCGCTCGGCGCCACCGGCCGGAAGATGCCGCTCACCAGAACGTTCACGGTATGAGAACTGCGATCGACGGCTGCGATGAAATCGCCTGGTGCGACCTTCAGTTCGCGGGCCGTGGCCTCCGACAGCCCGACCTCGACGGTGGCCGCCTCACCCTTGCGCAGCACGAAACCTGCGGGCTTCCAGGCTCCCGGGGCCGCTCCCTGGGTCCAGGTGACCTCTGGTTCGCCCTGCGGTGTGTCCAGGTAGCTGAAGAACAGCACCCGCCCGGGCCCGAATCCGCCGACCGAGAGCTCGCTGGTGGTGACCACCGACTGCGGCGCCCGGACGTGTGGGGAAAGGTCCTCACCCAGAACCGTTTCGGCCTTCTCCATCGACTGGTCGCCGCCCGACGCGGGGCGGATCTTCTCGCCCCCGAGGGTCGCCTCGACCGGTTCGAAGGGCGCCGTGATCACCAGGTCGGCGCGGGAACCAGCCCTTTCCAACGCGTCTCGGGCGGCGTCCGTGCCGACCCGGGGCATCAGTACCGGCACGGCCGAGGCGACCAGGGTGATCAGCGCCACGACGGCGACGATCAGCAGCAGCGGTCCGCGCTCGGCCCAGGCCCGGCCCCGGATGCTGGGAAGGTGCAGGCCCAACCGCGGCATCAGCGTTCCACTCCCAGTTGGGCGGCATCGACGCGCCGCAGTTCGAAAAGGACGACGGCGAAGCTGCCGATCAGGAGCAGGCCCAGCAACCCCGCCTGACTCCCCCAGGGCCAGCTGACCAGAGCCGTCGGCACCGGTCCGGTTCCGAGATCGGAACGCACGAGTGCGGGCCCCACCGCGAAAGTGGCTGCCGCCCCGACCAGAGCGCCTAGGAAGAGCACCAGGGACAGGATGGTGCCGTGCTGGGCCAGGAGTGCCCGGCGGATCTCACGCCGGGTCAGTCCCAGGCCCCGCAGTCGGCTGATCTCCACGGCCCGGGCCTGCACGTCGGCGGTGACGTGCAGCAGGGTGCCGGTCAGAGCGAGCAGCACCGCCACCGGAAGGATGACCCACAGACCGGCGGGCAGGCCGATCCGCAGGGGTCCGCTGCTGAGCTCGGCGGACACCCCGGACCAGGTGCGCACCGTGCCCAGATTCAGGGCGGCGACGTCGTCCCGGGCCGGATCGGTCACCCACAACGAGTCCACCACCGGGTCCAGGCGACCGTTCATCAGCAGCACCCGGGAAAGGTTGTCGGCGTCCACCAGCACTGCCGTCTGCGCGGGAGCCGAGGGAACGGCCGGGACCACCCCGGCCACCTCGACCCAGACCGTTTCCCCGTCGACCCGGACCTCTGCCCGATCATCGACCGACATCTGCAGTTCCTCGGCCATCCGTTCCGAGATCACCGCCGGGATCGGCCAGGGCATCTCGAACGGAGTCAGCACCAGGTCCAGAGAGGTGCTCCGGTCCCAGCCGATCCGGAAGTCCAGCGCCGACTCCACCTGCAGCCCTTCCGGGGTGACCTTCACCTGGTTGCCGAAGAACCCGGTCTCCTCCCCCTGCGTCGTCAGCGTCCACTTCTGGTCCAGGACCGGCAGCGACACGTCCAGCACGAACTGGGTCCGCACCCCGTCCAAGGCGCGGGGCTCGTCGGCTCCGAGCGACACGTGCACAGCCACCACGCGAGCCCCCGGAAGGCAGACCGGCCGGGTGTGCGGGCGGCCGTCGAGCGGGAAGGCATCCAGTTCACAGGTGATCCGTGGCCCGTCCTCCCCTTCCTGCATCACCAACTGCACCGCGGCATCGATGTCGTCGCTCGCCGCCACGCTGCCACGCAGAGTCACCGGTTCGTCCGTCGGCGCCGCGAGCACCGGCTCCGGTGGGTCCAGCAGGGCGCCTACGTCGTCCCAGGTCTGCCCGGGCGGCGCCCGGCCGGTCAGGAGCGCGCCGGCTTGATCGGCGTCCAGCGCCACCAGGCGCGGAAAGGTGTTCTCTCCCGAGCCGGTCCAGGTTCCCAGAGCAACCTCCCGGTCTGTCACCCCGGTCACGCTGCCGCCGGTCGCCTCGGCCAGCATCTGAGCCTGCCCGGGTTGCAGCCGGCTGACCAGATCCACCCGGAGATCGGCGCCCACCTTCATCGCCGCCTGGTCGACCTGCGAGCGCTCCCAGGTAGAGCCGAAGCCGAGCGCGAACGTGCCCCCGGCACAGGCCAGGCTCACCAGCAGTACCGCGGCCACGGCGCGCGGCCGGCGGGATGCCTCGAACACCGCCAACGGCCAGACCAGGCCCGTAGAGCCGGCGGCCCGGCGTTCGGCCAACCGCAGGGGCAGCCGGATCAGACGGGTGACCCCGGCTGCTCCGGCCACCAGGAACAGCACCGGAGCCAGCACCCGTACGGCGTCGACCCCGCCCGAGCCTGGCGGGGTGTCGGGCTGGCTGCTCAACTGCCACCACCCGGCTCCGGCCAGCACGAGGAGGATCAGGTCGGCGCCGGTGCGGGTCAGCAGGTCCGGTCGCCACGGTCGCAGACTCGGCGCGATCAGGACGCCCGCCAGCAGCAGAGCACCGGCCAGCACACTGCTCACCTGCGTTGCGGTCATCGCCCAGGGCCCGGCCATCCCGGCTTCGGACATGCGCGGCACCCGGGTGAGACCGTAGTGGGCCAGGCTGGACAACGGCACCGCCAGGCCACCGGCCACGCCGGCCAGCAGCAGGGCCTCGATCGAGGCGTGCCCGAGAAGCTGCCTCCGGCCGGCCCCCAGTTTCTCCAGCAGCACCCGCTCCGACTGCCGCAGCGACAGCATCAGCTGCGCGGCCAGTCCGAGCGCGGCCGCGCTCAGGGCCACCCCGAGCACCACCACGACCAGCACGGTGGAACGAGTGGCGGTCTGCTGCACCTGCGCCCTCGTGACGGTGTCCGGCAGCCCGGAGACCACCCGCTGATGGGCGGCCTGCCCATCCAGCGCGGTCTCGAGCCGGGTCTCCGCCTCGACCAGCGATGTCTGCGCGTCGAAGAGCGAGGAGATCTGGAAGTCGCTCAGATCCGGGGTGACCGTTACCGCCAGCCGATCGATCCCCGCACCGCTGGACAACAGCTGAGCCGGGTCAAGCAGAAACGGACCGTAGACCGAAACCGGACGGTGGTACTGCCGACTGGTGAACCCTGGCTCAAATCCTGCCCCCTGCAGCGGATCCTGTTCCCAGCCGGATCCGGCCACCGGCTGCGCCACCCCGACAACATCCACCGTCAGAGCCGGGCCCGGATCTTCCAGCAAGTTCTCCTTGCCCAGCTGGACCTGGTCCCCCACCATCACGCCGAGCCGCTGCGCCGTCGACTCCAGCAGAACCGTTTCCAAACCAGAGCCGGCAGCAGGCCAGCGTCCCTGCACCAACCGCGCCTGCGAAGCCAGATCGTCCACGCCCGCCAGATAGGCGACCTGCGGCCCGTCACCCGAAACATCAGGCAGAGGACGCATCACCGATGCCGCTCGCGTACGGATCTGGGAGACCGGCAGCGGGGCCAGCGCCGCCGTCATCGCATCCTGGGTCGCCCGAGTCACCGACTCCGCCTGCCCGCCGGTGAAATCGGTGACGTAGGCGGTGGCGCTGATCTCCTGCGGCAGGGCCCGGGGCAGCCCCTGGGTCAGGGCCCGGGTCTGCGAAACGGTCAGCAGCAACGCGCACGTGCCCAGCAGCGTGGCTCCGATCGTCACCACCACCAGCACCGCGCTCAGCAACGGAACCTGCTCGGCCGCGCGCAGTCTCAGCAGACGCAGCATCAGGACGTGACCTGCCCGTCCGAGATCTGCAGCACCCGGTCGGCCAGCGCCATCATCACCGGGTCGTGGGTGGAGACCAGCACGGTCACGCCCTCCGACTCGACCACCCCGCGCAGCAGCGCCATCACCGCCAGCCCGGTGTCGGCGTCCAGTTGCCCGGTCGGCTCGTCGGCGATCAGCAGCCGCGGCTTCCCGGCCAGTGCCCGCGCGATCGCCACCCGTTGCTGCTGCCCGCCGGAAAGCTCGTCCGGCCGCTGCTGCGCGTGATCGCCCAGGCCCACCAGCTCGAGCAGCAACTGCACCCGGCGTTCCCGCTCGGCCACCGGGGCGCGGTTCATCCGCATCGGCACCCCGACGTTCTCGGCCGCCGAGAGCACCGGGATCAGCCCGAAACTCTGGAAGATGTACGAGATGCTCTCCCGGCGCAGCCGGCTCAGCCCGTCCTCGCTCAGGCCGGTGACCTCGGTCCCGTCCACGACCACGCTGCCGCGGTCAGGCCGGTCGAGCCCGCCGATCACGTTCAGCAGACTGGTCTTCCCGGAACCCGAGCGCCCGACGAGAGCGACCATCGTCCCCGGTTCGATCTCGAAGGAAACATCGCGCAAAGCATGGACGGCGTGCTCACCGGCGCCGAAAGTGCGGCTTACGTCGTGGACCCGCAACATCAGGACTCCTGCGTGGTGTCGCGCTGGACCGCGACGTGGTCGGTCTCCAGGGCCAGGCGCACCCGGCGGGTCAGATCCAGGGCCAGCCGGTAGTCCTTCGGGATCTGGATCCGCCCGGCCCGGTCCATCACCGCGAACTCCTCGGCGACCAGCTCGCTGTCGCCGTTGGCCCGGCGCAGCACCTCGCTGCTGGTGCGCCCGTCCCGGATCGCCACCGTCCGGGCCACCTGCCCACTGACGTCCGGGTCGTGGGTGACGATCACCACGGTGACCCCCAGATCCTGGTTCACCGTGCGTAAGGTGGCGAAAACCTCGGCCGAGGTGGCGGTGTCGAGCGAACCGGTGGGCTCGTCGGCCAGCAGCACCTTGGGCCGGTTGGCCAGCGCCGCGCAGATCCCCACCCGGGCCTGCTCGCCGCCGGACATCTGGGCCGGCCGGCGATCGGCGCAGTGCATCACGCCCAGCCGGGTCAGCAGTTCCTCCACCCGCTCGGCGCGCTCCCGGCGCGGCACCCGGGCCAGGGTCATCGGCAGGTCGACCATCTGCCGGGCGTTCAGGTAGGGGATCAGGTTGTGGCCGGCCTGCTGGCCGACGAAACCGACCGTGTGCCTTCGGTAACGCACCCGCTGCGCCCGGGACAGCGTCATCAGGTCCCAGCCGGCCACCTTGGCCTTGCCCGCGGTCGGGGCGTCGATCCCGGCCAGCAGCGACAGCAACGTGGACTTGCCCGACCCCGAGGCCCCCACCACGGCCACCATCTCGCCCGCCTCGACCAGCAGGTCCAGGCCCTGCAGGGCCTGGACCTCGATCGATCCGGTCTGGTAGATGCGCACCAGGTTGTCGCAGACGATCAGTGCGGTGCTGCCGAACTCGGGAGCCCGTTGCGGGGCATCGGGCAGCGAAAGACCCGTGACGGACACCTGCGTCCCTTTCTGCTGTGAAGGCCGGACCGGGCTGATGTGATTGCCGGACCGGGCGTCACAGTGCTGGGCAGATGTGAGCAAGTTGTGAGGAAGTTGTCAGCGGGTGATGAAGGTGAGCCGGCGTCTCGTATCGTCGGCGCCGTGAGTGCCCGGATCGTGATCTGCGAGGACGACGACAAGTTCGCCGAGTTGGTGCGCCGCTACCTGGAACGGGAGGGGCACACCACGCTGGTCGTCGGCGACGGCCGGGACGCGGTCGCCGAGGTCCGCCGGCACCCGCCCGACCTGCTGATCCTCGACGTGATGATGCCCGGTATCGACGGCCTGGACGTGTGCCGGATCCTGCGGGCCGAGTACGACCTGCCGATCCTGATGGTGACCGCCCGTTCCACCGAGTCCGACCTGGTGCTGGGCCTGGACCTGGGCGCCGACGACTACCTGACCAAACCGTGCAGCCCACGCGAGCTCACCGCCCGGGTCCGGGCCCTGCTGCGCCGTTCCCAGCGGGCGGTGGTGGCCGACGAGAGCCTGCGGGTGGACGATCTGCTGATCGACCCGGTCCGGCACCGGGTCTCGGTGGGCGGGGTCCGGATCGACTGCACGGCCGGTGAGTTCGCGCTGCTGGAGGTGCTGGCCGCCGAGCCGGAACGGGTGTTCACCCGCAAGCAGCTGCTGCAGATGACCCGCGGCCAGGACCGGTACATCACCGAACGGACGATCGACGTCCAGGTCTCGGCCCTGCGGCGGAAACTGCAGACCGACCCGCAGCGCCGCCCGCTGATCGTCACCGTGTTCGGGGTCGGTTACAAGCTGGCCGGCGGCCGTGAGGCATAACGTCCCGCTGCGCCACAGCCTGCTGATCCGGTTGCTGATCACCTCGTTGCTGGTGGCGCTGACCTCGATCGCCGCCAGCGCCTGGCTGGCCTCGCAGACCGTCACCCGGGCGATCGCTCAGGAGGAGGTACGGGCGCAGGCCCAGGATGTCCAGATCTACGAAAAGCTGACCGATTACGCGATCACGAACACCGACTGGGACGGGGTGCGTTCCACGGTCGTCAAACTGGCCGAGGAGACCGGGCGGCGGATCGTCCTCAGCACCCCGCGGGGTGAAGTGATCGTCGATTCGTCCGGCCCCACCCGGCAGCAGCCCCTCGCCGCCCCCTACGGCACCAGCGCGTACACGTCTCTCATCGACCCACTTCACCTGCCCCGCACCGATTCCCTGGCCTCCGGGATCGACCGGCGGGTGCTGGGCCCGTACGAACTGCAGCGCCATGAGCAACTGATCTTCCGCCAGACGGTAGACGCTGCGGTCCGGTGCATGGGCGGGCCCGAGTTCGCGCTTCCGGTCACCTATCTGGCCAACGGACGCCCGACCGTCAACCTGCATCCGTTCGTCGGGCCCGGCATCGAATCGGCCCGCTCCGAGCAGGTTCTGCGCTGTTACCGGGACCTCGGGCCGACCGAGCGCGAGAGGCTCGCCCTGAAGGAACTGAACCGTCTGATGACCGGATGCCTGGCCGAGCAGAACATCACGGCCCGGGAGATCGGGGACGATTTCCGGCTGGTGCGCTCGACCCTGCTCACCCCGATGGTCCAGAACTGCCTCGACTCCAGCCGCGCCGAGCAACTGGCGGGCTACGTCGCCCCCGCCGCCCTGCTGCTCACCAAAGACCCTGACCTGCCCGACGTCCCGTCCACCGCCGGCTTCGACCTGTCCCGCGACAACACCGTGCGGATCGCCTGGGTCACCGGCCTGGTCCTGCTCCTGACCGTGCTGATCACCGTGGCCGTCGGAATCCGCCTGGTCCGCCCGCTGCGTACCCTGGCCGCCGAGGTCCGCTCCCCCGGCGAACCGCTGTCCCCGATCACCCGCAACGACGAGATCGGCCACCTGACCAACGTCTTCCGTGATCTTTCGCAGCGCCGCCACGAGGCCGAGACCCAGCGCAAGGCCATGGTCAGCGACATCGCCCACGAACTGCGCACCCCGCTGAACAACATCCGCGGCTGGCTGGAGGCGGCCGAGGACGGGGTGGCCGACCTGGACCGGGCCCTGGTCTCCTCGCTGCTGGAGGAAGCGCTGTTGCTGCAGCGCGTCGTCGCCGATCTGCAGGACCTGGCCGAGGCCGACGCCGGGCAGCTGCGGCTGAACCGGCAGACCGTCTCGGTCGCCGCTCTGCTGGAACAGGTTGCGGCCATGCAGCACAGCGACACCGTCCGGCTGCAGACCGAGGTGGACGAGCGCCTGCAGGCCTGGCTCGACCCCGTGCGGATGCGCCAGGCCATCGGCAATCTGGTGTCCAACGCGATCCGGCACAGCCCGCCCGGATCCACCGTGACCCTACGGGCCCGGAGCACCGCCGAGGGTCTGCTGATCGAGGTCGTCGACCACGGCACCGGCATCGCCGCCCAGGACCTGCCGCACGTGTTCGAGCGGTTCTGGCGCGCCGAGAAGTCCCGCAACCGGCAGAGCGGAGGCAGTGGCCTGGGCCTGGCCATCGTGCGACAGCTGGTGCAGGCTCACGGCGGGAACGTGTCGGTGACCAGCACCCCCGGCCGGCAGACCGTGTTCCGCGTCGAGCTCACCCGGGTGGCCTAGCCCGGCTGCCCGAATCAGCCGACAACCTCGGGAGCCCGGCCCCGCGAGCCTCGGGCTTCGTCGATCGCGGCATCTGACGGGCGCAGCGCGGCCGCCGCGGCCACCACGATCAGCCCGCCCAGCAGCCACCCGGCCACGACCTCACTGAGCCAGTGGTAACCCAGCACCAGGTTGCACAGTCCTACCACCACCGCGCCGCCGATCGCCGACACCAGCACCAGGCGCCGCCACCGGGTACTCGCCAGCAGCACGGCCAGCAGGGTCAGGCACATCGTGGCGTTGGCGGTGTGCCCCGACGGGTAGGACGTACCCCCGGCCAGCACCTCGTTCAGTCCGCTGTTCGGCGACGTCCGCCCCACCAGCTGCTTCCCGGCGATGATCAGCACGTCGAGCACGCCGACCGCCAGCACGCTCACCCAGAACGGCCGCCAGGAGCGCAGCCTGCGGGCCTGCCACGCGGCGGCCACCAGCACAAGCGTGCCCACGAGCCAGAACTGGCCGCCCATGACCAGGGTGCGCCAGGTCACGTGCACCGCGCCCGGTATGTCAAGAACCGTGAACCAGCCCAGCGTGGCCTTGTCCACAGCCTGCGTCGTGCCGGTCAGGGTGAGCACGGTCACCGCGAGCAGGGCCACCAGCCCGGCCAACCAGACCAGTCGTACGTTCCTCGTCACAGATCCTCGTTCTCCGCCGGGCACCAGCCCGTCCATTATCGCTGGGGATCACGACCAGAGGACGTCGGCCCGCAGGTCCGCTCGCCGGGGGTCGGTGAGTCGGTGGATGCGGTCAAGCACTTCGTGGGCCGGTTGCGGGTCGAGCCGGCGACCGTCCCGCAGACGTAACGCCACCCGTCCCTGCGCAGCCTCTCTCGCCCCGATCACCACTTGGTAGGGAACCAGCCGGGCCTCGCGGATCCGGGCGCCCAGGGTGCCCTGATCCGGACCCGCCACCGCCGCTCGCAGGCCGAGATCGGCGCAGCGCTGGGCGAAGCCCGAAGCAGTGGGCATCTCGGCGTCGGAAATCGGCAGGACGATCAGCTGGGTGGGAGCGAGCCAGGCCGGGAAGGCACCGCCGTGCTGCTCGATCAGCTGGGCGACGGCCCGTTCCACACTGCCGATGATGCTGCGATGCACCATGACCGGTCGATGCCTGGCCCCGTCCGCTCCGATGTAGTGCAGGTCGAACTGCTCGGGCTGGTGAAAATCGACCTGAACGGTGGACAGGGTGAATTCTCGCCCGGCGTGATCCGGCACCTGCACGTCGATCTTGGGCCCGTAGAAGGCCGCCTCACCCTCCACCGCCTCATAGGGCAGACCACAACCGTCGAGCACCGCTTTGAGCAGATCGGTCGAGCGCTGCCATTTGTCCGGTGCAGCAACGTATTTACCGCCTGATCCGGCCAGCGAGAGCCGGTAGCGGGCCGGAACGATGCCCAGCGCCTGGTACGCGCGGCGGATCATCTCCAGAGCGGAACGGGCTTCGTCGGCAACCTGCTCCAGGGTGCAGAAAATGTGCGCATCGTTGAGCTGGATCGCCCGTACCCGGCCCAGCCCACCGAGCGCGCCGGACAGTTCCGCCCGGTACATCCCGCCCAGTTCGGCCAGCCGCAGCGGTAGTTCGCGGTAGCTGCGCAGGCGCGAACGATAGATCACGGCGTGGTGCGGGCACAGACTCGGCCGCAGAAGCACCTGCTCGCCACCCAGATCCATCGGCGGGAACATGTCGTCGCGGTAATGCGACCAGTGCCCGGAGATCTCGAACAGCTCGCGCTTGCCGAGCACGGGCGAGTACACGTGCTGGTAGCCGGCCCGGCGCTCGGTTGCGCGAATGTACTCCTCGAGGACGTGCCGGACGGTTGCCCCGTCCGGCAGCCAGTACGGCAGGCCCGCCCCGATCAGCGGGTCGGTGTCGAAGAGGCCCAGTTCCCGGCCGAGTTTGCGATGGTCGTGCATGGTGAGTCCTTTGCCGTCAGGGGGCAGGCGACCGGCAAAGAAAAAAGTCCGGGGCACCTGCCCCGGACTGAAAACGTGAATCAGCGCGCCGGGACGTTCTCCGGCGTCGTCGTCTCCACAGCGCGCTTCATGCCCACGACCATAGCATCAGGTCCCACAGAAAGTCTGGTACGAACCGAACTCCGGCGGTGCCCCCACCGCGTACCGCTCCAGCCCGGCCCGCTCCTCGTAAGGCGAAGTCACCGCTTCAAGCAACCGCGTCAAGGGATCAAGGTCGCCGCCGGTAGCAGCCGCCAATGCCTCCTCCACCAAGTGATTGCGCGGAATGTAGGCCGGGTTCACCCCTTCCATCAGCTCGGCCCGCGGCTCCCGGGCCTTCCACCGGGCAAGCCAGTCGTCCCCGTCAACAAGCTCAGGAAACAGCCGGCGCGTAGGCTCGGCATCCCCACGGGCCGCCCCGATCAGCGACCGGAAGAAGGCCGTGTAGTCAACCTGCTTCGCGCCCAGAAGCTCCAGCAGATCCCCGCTCAGCTCCCGGACCTCCGAGCCGCCGGCCAGCCCCAGTTTGGCCTGCATCCCACTCAGCCAGGCACTTTCGTACCGCCCGGCGAATCCGCGCAGCGTTTCCACCGCCAGCTCGACCGCCTTGTCCTGGTCATCGTCGATCAGCGGCAGGAGAGCCTCGGCCAGCCGGGCCAGGTTCCACTCGGCGATCGCCGGCTGGTTCAGGTAGGCGTAACGGCCACCGTGATCGATCGAGCTGTACACCGCGGCCGGATCGTACGCGTCCAGAAACGCGCAGGGCCCGTAGTCGATGGTCTCGCCGGAGATCGTCATGTTGTCGGTGTTCATCACCCCGTGCACGAAGCCCACCAGCATCCACCGCGCCACCAGGGCCGCCTGCGCCGCAGCCACCGCCTCGAACAGGGCCAGGTAAGGACGATCGGCCTGCTTCGCCTCGGGATGGTGACGGCTGATCGCGTGATCGGCCAGACGCCGCAGCAGCTCCACGTCCTCCGTGGCCCGCGCGTACTGGAAACTGCCCACGCGCAGGTGACTCGCGGCCACCCGGGCCAGAACGGCTCCCGGCAGAACGGTTTCGCGCTGCACCCGCCGCCCGGTGGCCACCACAGCCAGCGAGCGCGTGGTCGGGATGCCCAGCGCCTGCATGGCCTCGCTGACGATGTACTCGCGCAGCATCGGGCCGACCACGGCCAGGCCGTCTCCGGCCCGGGCGAACGGCGTGCGCCCCGACCCCTTCAGGTGCAGATCACGGACCTTCCCCTCGGCATCGGTCAGCTCGCCGAGCAGAAGCGCCCGCCCGTCGCCCAACCGCGGCGAGTACCCACCGAACTGATGGCCGGCATACACCTGAGCCACCGGTGTAGCCCCCTCCGGAGCTTTCGTGCCGACCAGCAGCTCCAGGCCCTCGGCACTGCGCAACCACTGCGGATCCAGACCCAGCTCGGCCGCCAAGGGCTCGTTGAGCACCAGCAACCGAGGCTCGGGCGCGACCTCACCGGTCCAGGCGAGCGCCAGCTCCGGGAGCTCGCGGGCGAAACGGTTGCCCAGACGGAACGCGGGGGCCGACGTAATGCTCATGCCGACGAGACTACGTCGCACCACCGACAAGAACACTCGGCGGGCTGATCGGCCGGGCCGTGGTCGAACGCCTGCGGCAGCCGGCTCAGGCGTCACGGTCAACTCGGTCAGTCCCGGGCTGGTGTCGCCGACCCCAGCCACCGAGGTGCGGCCAGGGCGTCCCGGCGAATCAAGCCCGGACCAGATCGCCGACCTGATCACCTTCCTGCTGTCGCCCCGCGCAGCCGCCGTCTCCGGCGAATCCATCGCCGTCGGCCACCGGGTCGACGGCATCACCTCGATGTGAACCTACCTGCGAGGAACCAGGTCGCCCGCCGGACGGCTACTGTGCGAGCCATGAGCGAGGATCAGAGCATCACGGACCCGACGCTGGGTGTTCTCGCCCGCGCGGTCACCGAGCTTCCCGACGGCCCGGCGCTCACGCACGACTGGTACTCAGGCCGGGTGAACGTCGACGGGGCTGACGTCGACCTCGTCATCGAGGGAGCGAGCGCCGAAGGAGTGACCGCCCTCCTGCCCTACACACGTCAGGCCCTGACGGCGCTTCCCACTCTGCGCCGGCTGGCGACGGATGCTGTGGTGACCCAGTTCAGCGCGGAAGAACCGAAACCGCAAGAACTCCAGGAAGCGCATGCCGACCTCGCCCTGGAGACCCTGCAGACCTGCGCCGACGGAACCGTTGTCCTCCACTTCACCGATACCTGCGGTGAGCACTTCCTGGACGGGTACTGGCCCGCCGTCCGGATCGGCACCGACGGGCAGATCAGCGACGTGACGGTCGAGGCCTGAGCCCCAGACCCTTTGGCCAGCAGCTCAACCCGGGCGGCCCGCCCCGGAAGGCCGGTAGAGCTACTGCGTCATCACCCAGATCGGCATCGGCGCATCGAGTTCGGCGGTGACCTTCCAGCCCGCACGCTCGTACATCGGCACGTTTCCGGGGTTGGTCGTCTCCAGGTACGCAGGCAGACCATCGGCCGCAGCTCGTTCCAGGCCCGCGGCCATCACGGCCCGGCCGAAACCGTTGCCGAGGTGCTCCGGATGGGTTCCGAGCACGCCCAGGTACCAGTGCGGGTCGTCCGGGAGCGCCGCGTGCACGGCCTCGTCGTAAGCGCGCAACCTCGACGCGGCCGGCTCGGGCAGGTCGAGCGCCAGCCCCGGCCCGACCGAAGCCGGCGACTCCCAGATCGCCACGGAAAGCCCTCCCCCAACCGTCAGGATCGCCTTCCCCTCAACCCGCTTGTCGAACAGGTACCCGAAGAAGACCGGCGCTCCCTGCGCGTACTCGGCCGGGCCGGGAAAGACCGCTCGCAGCAAAGGGTCGGCCGCGAAAGCAGCTACCAGCGTCTGGACGATCGCGGCCCGGTCCGCCGGCATGGCTACAGAAATCACGGCTCAGCTTCCCATCCCGGCCTGCCCGGCGAAAACCTGTCGCTCCGGAACTCGTGTGATGATCGTGAACGTATGGCCGAGATCCCCCGGGCGATCCGGGCCGGGGCAACCGTCGAACGCGTTCGGCCAAGCAGCTGAAAGGGCCCCGGACGACGCCGGGGCCCTTCACCAGCAGGATTCACCCGCGTTGCCGGGCCATCCACTCCCAGACCGTCTGCCCCTTGATGCTGGGATCGTTACGCCCCACGTAGATCCACGACCAGTGCCCCGGGAACTTGTACCCGTCCCAGACCACCTCGTCGTACAGCGTGACCTTGGAGCGCGGGATCAGCTGGTGCGCGTGAACGGTGTTCGCCACCGGATCCACCGTGGCATCGTCCAGCGAGGTGACCAGCCAGGTCGGTGTCGAGATCCGCTGCAGATCGGCATCCGGGATCATCGGCGGACTACCCACGACCACACCGCAGATCGGGACCGACGCGGCGAACAGCGCCGGGTACGTCGTGGTCATCTTCAGGCTCATGTAGCCGCCGTTGCTGCACCCGACCACGTAGATCCGGTCCCGGTCGATGTCGTGCCGGCCCGCCACGTCCTTGATGATCTGCCGGATCAGCGGCGCGAACCGGTCCCCGTCCTCCAGCCAGTACGAGGTGCTCTGCGGGGCCACCACGTAGGCGCCGCCGAAGATCTTCTGCGCCTCGCGGGTCACGAAGCCGAGCGCACCCCGGTTGGCCCGCAACTGCGTCTCGTTGTCGTAGTACCCGTCGGCCAGAACGGCCCCTTCACCACCACCGTGGAGCCAGACCACCAACGGACGTTTGCCCCGCACCTCAGGCTTGTAGAGCCGGTACTTCAGCCCGGCCTCACTGCCGTGGTGACTGAACGAGTCCACCTCGGGGCTGATCAGCTTGCCCTGCACGAAACGGTCTATGGTCAGCGGTTTTCCGCGCTTGCGGCGCAGAGGCTCGTTCTGCGTGATCGTGTACCTGAGGTTCATCCGCACGTTGCGACCGCGGGTGAACAGGTAGCCCAGCGTCGCCGCACCGGCCTTGCCCTCACCGTGCTCGAGTTCCAGCACGATGTTGCCGTGCCGGTCCAGGTGCGCATCCGTCACCGTGCGATCGAGGTCGTACTCGCCCCCGGCCACCCCCGCGATCGGCCCGGTGGCCTGCGCATGCACGGTAAAAGTGCTGGTGGAAAGACCTCTGGCATCGATCGGCCCGTGCCGGCTCAGGTCCAATGTCACGGCCGTGACCTGTTCACCGCCGTCCAGGACCTCGGCGTTCAGCACGAACTTCACGGCCGAGCCGGCGCGATTCGTGGCCTGGGTCGAAGCGTGACTCGTGGTCTGGGTTGCAGCCTGGGCAGCGGTGGCCGGAATCAGCAATCCGGCGGCTGCCCCAGCACCGGCGGCAAGAACGCCCCGGCGGCCGACAGGCATGGTCATACGAACCCCTTGTCCTCGTCTTCCTTGACTGCTGGACACGGCAAAGCTCGCTGCTATAAATGCTTTTCGCCGAGGAACAATCTAACCCGGGTCAAATCAGTACGCAATGACCAAATCAGGGCGTGCTCGTCGAAAACTCTTCGCTACTTCTTTCGCCGATCTGCGGGTTGAACAGCAGATGCACCTGGCCGTTGTGCTCGATGCGTTCCACCCCGATGCCGTACACCCGCTCGATCAGGTCACCGCGGATCACTTCCTCGGCCGGGCCCTGCCCGACCAGCCGGCCGTGCTCCAGCAGGACCAGGTCGTCGCAGTAGCGGGCCGCCAGGTTCAGGTCGTGCAGCACCACGACCACACTGGTCCCGAGATCCCGCACGAGCGCCAGGATCTCGTGCTGGTAGCGGATGTCCAGGTGGTTCGTGGGCTCGTCCAGCAGCAGGTGCGTGGCCTGCTGAGCCAGGGCCCGGGCGATCAGCACCCGCTGCTTCTCGCCCCCGGACAGACCGGCGAAGCTGCGCGGGGCCAGGTGCAGGGCACCGACCCGCTGCAACGAGGTCCAGGCGATCTCCTCGTCCGCGGTGCTGGTGCGGGCGAAGGTGCCCAGGTGCGGCCCCCGGCCCAGCAGCACCATCTCGGCGACGGTCATCGTGGTCTCGCCGCCGTTCTCCTGCACCACCACGGCCAGGTGCTGCGCGGTCTGGCGGGCGTTCAGCTGTTCCAGCGGGGTGCCGTCCACGCTCACCGTGCCCGAGGCCGGGCGCAGCGAGCCGTACAGCAGCCGCAGCAGCGTGGTCTTGCCACTGCCGTTGGGCCCGATCAGGCCCAGCACCCGGCCGCTGCGCGCGCTCAGGCTGACGTCGCGGACCACCTCGCTCCGGCCGTACGCGAAGCTCAGGCCGGATGCGCTGATCACCGGCCGAACCGCTCTTCGATGGCCTCCAGACCGTCGATGGCCAGCGGGCCGGGCGGCTCGGTGAAGTTGAACAGCTGCGGCATCACGTCACCGTTCTTGACCGCGGTGAGCTTCTCGGCGCCGGGCAGGTCCGCGATCGAGGCCTCCACCGCGGCCGGGTCGCCGTCGGAGTACAGCAGGATCAGCACGTCGGGGTTCAGGCCGATCAGCTTCTCCTGAGTGATCTCGAAAACCCGCTCGTCCACGTCCCCGAATACGTTCTTGAAGCCCGCCGCCTCCAGCTGAGGCTCGGCCATGCTGCGGTTGCCGTAGGCGTAGGTCACGCCGCCGCCGACGGTCGGGTAGAGCACCGCCGCGGTCCGGCCGTCACCCGAAGCCTTGGCCTCCACCGCCGCCAGCCGTTCCTTCAGCGAGCCGACCGCCGCATCCGCGGCCTCGGAGCGGTTGAAGACCTTGCCGTAGAACTCCATCTGCGAGAACACGTCGTCGAAGCCCGGGTCCTCCAGACCCTCGCCGCACAGGCCCGGCTCCTCTAGTTGCGGGATGCCGACCGCCTCCAGCGAGGCCCGGTCCAGGTTGTCCACCTCGCCGAGCACCAGGTCCGGCTCCTGGCTGATCACCACTTCCTTGGAGATCTGCAGGTGCCCGCTGGTGTCCAGCTTGTCGGTGAGCAGCGGGATCTTGGCCAGGGCGGCGTTCGTCTCGTCGTCGTAGTAGGCCTCGGGGTACTGGCCGGCCCGGGCCGTGACGTTGCCCAGCACGCCGAGCTCCGCCAGGTAGCCCACGGAGGCGCTCTTGAGCAGGATCGCCCGCTGCGGCTCGGCCGTGAAGGTCACCTCGGCCCCGCAGTTCTCGACGGTCAGCGGGTAGGCGCCGCTTGCGCCGGCGCCGGCCTCCACGTCGCTTTCGGCGGAAGAACCGCCGCAGGCAGCGAGCAGAAGCAGGGCACCGGTGGCAACGGCAACGGGACGGATCAAGGTGTGGCTCCTAGGCGCTGGTGGCGTGCAGACGGCGGATGAGCACCAGCAGGAACGGCGCTCCGACCAGGGAGGTGATGATCCCGATCGGAAGTTCCTGCGGCTGCAGAAGGGTGCGGGAGATGGCGTCGGCCCAGATCAGGAAGATCGCACCGAGCAGGGCGGCGACCGGGACGGCGCGGGCGTGGGTGGCGCCGACCAGGCGGCGGGCGATGTGCGGGATCACCAGGCCGACGAAGCCGATGCTGCCGGAGGCCGCGACCAGCACGCCGATGCAAAGCGAGACCAGCACCAGCAGCCGGGTCCGGAACCGGTCGGGTGAGATGCCCAAGGTGTGCGCGGTCTCGTCGCCGATCGCCAGCGCGTCCAGCCGTCGCCCCCAGATGATCAGCAGGCCCACGGTCAGCATGACCACCGTGCCGACCACGGCCAGCGACGTACCCCAGCGGGCCAGGCCCAAGGAGCCGAGCAGCCAGAACATCACCGAGCGGGCGCCCTCGGCGGAGTCCGAGGCGAAGATCAGGAAGCTGGTCAGGGCGTAGAGGGCGTAACCCACGGCCACACCGGCCAGCAGCAGCCGCACGGAAGTGACCCGGCCGGCGCTGCGGGCGATCAGGAACACCAGGAACGAGGCGGCGAGCGCACCCAGGAACGCGGTCAGCGACAGAGCGTTCTCGCCGAAGCCGGCGCCGAAGCCGAAGAGGATCGCGGCGGCCGCACCGCTCGAGGCACCGGAGTTGATGCCCAGCAGATAGGGGTCGGCCAGCATGTTGCGGACCATCGCCTGCAGAGCCATCCCGCAGACCGCCAGGCCGGCTCCGACGCAGGCGCCGAGCAGCACCCTCGGCAGGCGGACCTGCCAGACGATCGCGTCCTGCGGCAGGCTCCAGGTGATCGTTCCCGGGGCGCCGAACAGGTGGTGTCCGATGATCTGGGCAACCGCACCCGGGCTGATCGCCACCGCGCCCACGCCGACCCCGAGCACGACGCTCAGCAGCAGGAGAACGCCAAGGCCGGTCACCCAGGCCGTGGCCCGACGCCGCTGCCCGGAGAGCCCCAGGTCGGAGACCCGAGGCTGCAGGGTCCGCCCTTCATCGACGAGCCGCCCCGCCATCCGATCCACCTTCACGCCAGTTCGCCGTCACCGGCCGCTGGCAGGTGTTGTTGCGAAGATTATGCAATAGAAGCAACGGACGTCGGTGGCCGGGGTTGCCGATTATTTGCAACAGTACGCGTGATGTGCGGTTTTATCGGCGCCTACCGCGCGCTCCCGCGGCCCAGCCGCCTGCTGATGATCAACATGTTCGGCATCAACCTGGGCTTCTACCTGGTGCTGCCGTTCCTGGCCGGGTACATGGGCGGTCTGGGCTACGCGGCTGCCACAATCGGGCTGGTCCTGGCCCTGCGCACGCTCTCCCAGCAGGGCCTGACCCTGTTCAGCGGGGCGGCTGCGGACCGGCTGGGCTGCCGGCCGATGATCATCCTGGGCTGCGCCTTACGGGTGGTCGCGTTCGGCCTGTTCACTCTGGTCGACTCGCTACCGGGGCTGATCGCCGCGTCGGTGCTGACCGGCCTGGCCGGGGCGGTGTTCAGCCCAGCAGTGCGGGCCTACCTGATGCAGGACGCCGGTGAGCACCGGGCCGAGGCCTTCGCCGTCCTCAACACCGTCGGGCACGCCGGGGCGCTGATCGGCCCACTGCTCGGCGCCGCCCTGATCACCGTGGACTTCCGCCTGGTGGCTGCGGTCGCCTGTGTGATCTTCGCCGTACTGACCGTCGGCCAGGTGCTGGCTCTGCCCGCCCGGCCGGTCCCCAAACTGGAGACCAGCCTGCTCGGCGGCTGGGCCGAGGTCCTCGGCAACCGCCGTTTCCTGCTGTTCGCGCTCGGCGGCTCGGTCTATTTCGCCCTGTTCGGCCAGCTGTACCTGGCGCTGCCGGTGGAGGCCCAGCGGGTCTCCGGGGTCGAGGGTGCGGTCAGTGCCGTGTTCATCGCCTCCACCCTGATCGGCATCTTCGGCTCGGTACAGCTGACCTCGTGGTTCAAGGCCCGGTACAGCGAGGGGACGTCGATGGCCGGTGGGCTGGCGATGATGGGGCTGGGTTTCGTCCCCCTGGCCGTCGGCGGGCCGTTCCTGGCCACCGCGCCGGCCGGGGAGTGGAACGTCGAGGGAGGGCTGGCGGTACTACCGATCCTGCTCGGCACGGTGGTGTTCACCGTGGGTATGGCCGTGGCGCAACCGTTCTCGATGACCCTGCTGGCCCAGGTCGGCAGCGAACGGCTGAGCGGCACCTACTACGGCGTCTTCTACCTGGCCCAGGCCCTGGCCGCCACGGTGGTCAACGTGGCCGTGGGCGAGTTGCTCGACCGGTTTCCGCACGGCGCCGGCCGAGCCCTGCCCTTCGCGTTCCTGCTTCTGGTCGGTCTGGCCGGCGGCACTCTGATCAGCTGGATGAACCGCACCGGACGGCTGAATCAGCGCCCGTCGCTGGACCAGTGATTCCGGTCCACCGCGGCCGGCATGTAGTGGTTGACGCCGTAGCTCGCACCGACCGCCATCAGCTTGGGGTTGGTGCCGTCCTTGGGACCCGAACCGATCCGCACCAGCCGGCCCTCGGCGTTCTTGATCTTGATCGTGGGCTGGGTCCAGGAGACCGACATGTCGATCGCGTCGCCGGTGTTGTGGCGGCTGCGCAGGGCCGGCGGGGTGGCCAGGGTGGAGTCCACGCCCAGCGCGCCGAGCAGGCTCTTCGCGGCGGCGACCGAAGCCTTGGCGTCCTTCTTGCCGGTGGCGGTGCGGTGCTGCCAGCAGATCTTCGGCCCGGACTCCTTGCCCACCGGCACGTAGGCGGGCACGTCGGCGGGTGAGATCTGGCCCTTGGCGATCTTGTAGCTGAAGTGCATCAGGTACGAACGCTGGGGCGAACGCAGCGTCGAGGTCGGGCGCACGGTGATGCCGGCCTCGCTCATCGCGGTGGCGAACTGCTCCACCCGGGGGCGGAACCCGTCGTTCAGCAGCTCGAGCGCGCTCAGGCCGCCCGGGAAGCGGGTGTTCCAGCTGGTGCCGCTGAGCTGGGTGGCGGTGCAGGTGAGGACCAGGGTGGTGGCGCCCGAGGCGATACTGCAGCCGCGCTCGTCCTTGTCCCGCAGCACGGTCGCCTTGGCGGTGATCGGGTACGACTGCCGGGCGGCGACCCCACCCGGGTAGTTGTGCCGGATCGTCCACACCTTGGCGTTCTTCGATCCGCCGAGCTCGATCGTCTGGGCCGGCTTGCCGTCCCCCCAGTTCACGACCAGGCCGAAGCCGCAGCCCGAGGTGCTGGCCGAACTGGACCACGACAACGCGACCTTGGGGTCGCTGCTGACACAGGTCTCCTGGCCACTCTGGCAAGGATGCGCGGAGGTCACGGCCGCGGCCGAGGGGCCACTCGTCCCGAAAGCCACTGCTGCCTTGGCAACCTTCGGCGCGGCCGAGGCCGTTGCGGCCGAGCCCACCAGGAGACCGAGCGTCACGATCGAACTGATCAGTGCGTATCGAACCGTCGCGGTGGACATTCGCCTCATTCCGTTGAGTCGCCGACCTGCCACCGTGTCTCTCGGCAGGGCGCGTCCCCCGTTTATGCCTCAGCCGCAATCAGTTCCACGCCACTCTCCCGGGCTACCGGCGACCGCGACCGCTGGGCGCCAACGCCCAGGTAGGGCCGCAAGAACCCGTTGACACTCTCCGGAAGCCTCTTTACATTGCTCAGATATATCAGCTCAATCCCAGATGTCAGGCCAAAGGCGGCCGCCCGGCAGGTTTCCTCGCCTGCTCCGGACCGCACCGGCCGGAGCCGGAAGAAGGGGCATCCAATGAAGGACGTCGTGATCGTCGGCGGTGGTCTGGCCGGCCTGTCCGCCGGGTGGCGGCTGCGGCACTGGGACACCGTCGTCCTGGAGTCGGGCCGCCGGGTCGGCGGGCGGATCCGCTCCGAGCGCCGGGGCCAGTACTGGCTCAACTGGGGCGGGCACGTCTTCGCCGGTCATGGCACCAGCACCGACGCCCTGCTGAACGAGGTCGGGATCACCGCCGCACAGGTTCCGGGTTCGCTGGCCGGGCTGTCGATGAACGGCAGGCTCCTGCTCAAGGGCCGGATCGAGACCTACCCGTTCCGGATCCCGATGCCGCTGCCGTCCCGGATCGCCCTGATCCGAACCGGTCTGAAGGTGGGCAGCCGGGTGCTGCAGTACGCCCAGATCGTGCGCAACCGTCCGGGCGAGGACCCGGCCGTGCGCCAGCAGCGCATCTACGGCTTCGAGAACGACCGCAGCTTCCACGATTTCGTCGGTGACCTGCCGGAGGACGCCGAGGCGCTGTTCCGCCCGACCGTCACCCGTTCGGCCGCCGATCCGCACGAGATCTCCGCCGGGGCGGGCATCGGGTACTTCAGTCTGGTCTGGAACATCGGAGCCGGCCTGAACCGCGGGATCGCGGGCGGGCCCTCCACCCTGACCCAGGGCATCGCGACCGCGCTGGGCGATCGCGTCCAGTTGGGGGCCGAGGTGACCGAGATCGTCCATCGCCCCCGCTCGGTGGTGGTGCGCTACCGCCAGAACGGAATGGATCTCGAGATCGAGGCCCGCGCCGTCGTCCTGGCCACTCCCGCCACCGTGGCTCACCGGGTCGGCGTCGACCTACCTGAAGACGTCCGCGACGCCCTGGGCCGGATCGTGTACGGCCCCTACGTCAGCGCCGCCTTCCTGACCAACGAGAACGGCCCTCGCCCGTGGGACCGCGCCTACGCGATCGCCACGCCCAAGCGCTCTTTCAACATCGTGCTCAACCAGGCCAGCCTGGTGCGCGGCGGCGAGACCCAGCGGGCCCCCGGCGGCAGCATCATGGTCTTCTCCCCGGCTGCTCTGGCCCGCAACCTCCTGGCCAAGACCGACCAGGAGATCCGCGAGATCTACACTCACGACCTGAACCAGGTTCTTGGGCCGGACTTCTCCAGTACCATCGCCGAATCTCACATCCAGCGCTGGGAAACCGGTGCACCTTACTGCTTCCCCGGCCGCGGCAAGCTTCAGCCCACGCTGACCCGCCGCAGCAGCCGGGTGTTCCTGGCCGGCGACTACCTCGGCACCCTGTACACCGAAACCGCCATCGCCACCGGCTTCTCGGCCGCTCAGGAAGCCGCCAGCCTGCTCGCCACCGAGCGTCAGGCCGGCCTCCAGAACGACCTCCCACTCAGCGCCGCCTGAACCATCCAGCTCAAGGAGACTTTGCCATGACCGAACCACTACGCGGCGTTCTTTCCGCCCTGCCAACGCCTTTCGACCAGCACGGTGAGATCGACGAGAACGGCTTACGGACGCTCGTGGACCGGGCCGTCGAGGGCGGAGTTCACGGTGTGGTCGCCTGTGGTTCCACCGGTGAGTTCAGCGCGATGAGCAGCGACGAGCGGCGCCGGGTGGTGGAGATCGTGGTCGACCAGGCCGCCCGGCGGGTACCGGTGGTCGCCCAGACCGGGGCCACCACCACGGCCGAGGCGATCCGGTTGTCCCGCCACGCCGAGGCCGCGGGCGCCGACGTGCTGATGACGGTGACGCCTTACTACGAGCCGCTTTCGCTGGAGGAGACCCTGACCTACCTGCGGCAGGTTGCCGGTTCGGTGTCGGTGCCGGTGATGCTTTACAACCTGCCGGTGGCCACCGGGGTGGACCTGAGCCCGGCCACCGTGGGCGCGCTGGCCCGCGAGGTGGAGAACATCCAGTACATCAAGAACACCACGGTCGACATGGCCCAGTCCGCGGCGCTGATCCATCATCACGCCGACGTGATCTCGACCTTCCTGGGCTGGGACAGCCTGCTGCTGTCGGCGGTGACCGAGGGGGCGGCCGGGGTGATGGCCGGCACCGCCAACCTGGTGCCGCGCGAGCTGGTCGCCGTGTACGACGCGGTGATCGCCGGTGACCTGGCCAAGGCCCGGGAACTGTGGGCGCCGGTCTTCCCGTTGGTCAATGCCTGCCTGGACGAGCCTTTCGTCTCGGCGATCAAGGCCGTGCTCAACGCCACCGGGGTACCGGTCGGCGTGCCCCGCTCCCCCGTGGCCCCGCTCAGCTCCGAAGCGACCGCCCGCCTGGTCGCGCTCGTCCCGCAGAACCAGCCCGCTCTCGTCCTCTGATCCCCTGCTAACTCCCGGCTCGGAAGGAAACCAGAAGTGTCTCAGAGCGTCTCAGCACCATCCGCCACCGTGCGCCGCCGTTCCGAAGCATCCAGCCTGCTGCGGCAGACCGACCTACCGCCCGGTCTGCCGTTCATTGACGGCGCCTTCCGCCCGGGCAGTTCCAGCCAGGCGATCAACGTGATCGATCCCTGCACCGAACGCGTCATCGCCCAGATCGCCGAAGGCACCGTCGAGGACACCGACGTCGCTGTGGCGGCGGCCGTGAAAGCCGCCCCGGGCTGGGCCGCCCTGACTCCGAAGGAACGCTCGGAAACCCTGCACCGGATCGCCGACCGGGTCAGCGAGAACAGCGAACTGCTGGCCCGTCTGGAGTCCGCCAACACTGGCAAGCCCGGGATGGTGGCCGAGGACGACGTGGCCCAGACCGTAGACACGTTCCGCTTCATGGCCGGAGCCCTGCGGGCCACCACCTCAGCGGCCGCCGGCCGGTACGCCGCCGACCACCTCTCCACCATCCTGCGGGAACCGCTGGGTGTGGTCGGCGTGGTCACCCCCTGGAACTACCCGCTGCTGATGGCGGCGTGGAAGATCGCGCCGATCCTGGCCGCCGGAAACACGCTGGTGATCAAGCCTTCCGAGCAGACCCCGCTGACCACGCTGAAGTTCGCCGAGCTGGTGGCCGACCTGCTGCCGCCCGGGGTGCTCAACGTGGTGCCTGGCTACGGCCCGACCGTCGGAACCCGCCTGGCCGAGCACCCCGACGTCGCGATGATCGCCCTGACCGGCTCGGTGCGCAGCGGCAAGGCGGTGGCGCAGGCCGCTGCGGCCACGCTCAAGCGGGTGCATCTGGAGCTCGGGGGCAAGGCGCCGGTGGTGATCTTTCCTGACGCCGACCTGGACTCTGCCGCAACTGCCCTGCGCACCGCCGGTTTCTGGAACTCCGGGCAGGAATGCGGAGCCGGCTGCCGGGTTCTGGTGCACGCCGACGTGGCCGAGCGCTTCACCGCTCTACTGGTCGAGCAAGTCTCCACACTGGTGGTCGGTGAACCGGGCACCGGTGACGACGTCGAGCTCGGCCCGCTGATCTCCAAGGCCCATTTCGACCGGGTCACCGGCTACCTGGAACGGGCTCAGGCCGCCGGAGTGCGGGCCGCGCTGGGCGGTTCGGCGCTGGCGGGCAACGGCTACTTCGTCGCCCCGACCGTGCTGGTCGATGTCCCAGAAGGCGCCGAGTGTGCCCAGGAGGAGATCTTCGGCCCGGTGATCACGGTGGAGACCTTCACCGACGAGGCCGAGGCGATCGCCCGGGCCAACGCCGTGCCGTACGGCCTGTCGGCCTCGGTCTGGACCGACGACGCCCGCCGCAGCCACGACGTGGCTGCCCGGCTGGACGCCGGCACGGTCTGGGTGAACGCCCACCTGGTGCTGGCCAACGAGGTGCCGTGGGGCGGGTTCAAGGGTTCCGGGTACGGCCGCGACCTGTCCATCTACGCCCTCGACGACTACTCGCGCACCAAGCACGTGATGCACCACGTGGGCCGGTAGCTAGGGACGGTCGGAGTGGATCAGCGCCCGCACTTCCTCGGCGAACTGCAGCAGGTGCCGTTCGGCGGCTGCCCGGGCAGCCGGGGCGTCGCGCCGCACGATCGCCTCGACCACGTCCCGCTGGCTGCGGATGTGCTTCTCGTCCACCTCCTGGCTGATCAGGCAGACGTTCCAGATCCGCAGGGCCAGGTTGGAGTACTGGTTGAGGGTGGCCTCCAGGAACTCGTTACCGGCCGCCGCGTAGATCGCGCGGTGCACCCGGGCATCCAGCTCGGAGTGCGTGGCCCGTTCGGCACCACCGTGTTCCAGGTCGTCGAGCAGCCGCAGCAGGGTGGCCCGCTCACCCTCCTCGGCCCGCTCGGCGGCCAGCGCGGCGACCAGGCCCTCCAGCTCCACCCGGATCTCGGTGAGCCGGGCCTCGTCGGCAATGTTGACCCGGGACACGAAGGTGCCCCGGCGGGGGTAGGCGACCGCCAGCTTCTCCAGGGTGAGCCGCTTGAGTGCGTCCCGGATCGGGGTCAGGCCGAGGCCGAGCGAGGCGCTGAGCGCCTTCTCGTCCAGCGGGCTGCCGGGGGCGAGCCGCACGGCCACGATCTCGTCCCGGATGCGCCGGTAGGCCTGATCGGTGAGCCGCTCCGGCCCGGAAGACGTCTGATGACCCATCGGCGTCGATGTTACCGCACTGAAATCTACTGACCGCCACACCCGCTCGACGAAGAGAGATGGGCATGACCACACAGCAGGCGCCCCCGAGCCCGACCCCGCCGGCCGACCCCACCGCGATCCGGGTCACCGGCCTGACCAAGGTCTACGGCGGCACGCAGCGAGCCGCCGCGAACAATGTCAGTTTCGACGTCCGGCCGGGCGAGTTCTTCGTGATCATGGGCCTGTCCGGGTCCGGCAAGTCGACCGTGCTGCGGATGCTCAACCGGCTGGTCGAGCCCACCTCGGGGCAGCTGTCGGTGAACGGCCGGGACGTCGCCTCGCTGCGCGACGAGGAACTGCGCACCCTGCGCAATCGCACGGTCAACATGGTGTTCCAGCACTTCGCTCTCTTCCCGCACCGCACCGTGCGGGAGAACGCCGGCTACGCCCTGCACGTGCGCGGCACCTCCCCCGCCGAGCAGGCCGAGCGAGTCGACTGGGCGCTGCGCACCGTGGGCCTGAGCGACTGGGACGAGGCTCTGCCCGGCGAGCTCTCCGGCGGGATGCGCCAGCGGGTGGGCCTCGCCCGGGCCCTGGCCTCGGACGCCGACATCCTGCTGATGGACGAGCCGTTCAGCGCCCTGGACCCGCTGATCCGCCGGGAGATGCAGGACCTGCTGCTGACCCTGCAGCGCGACCTGAACCGCACGGTCGTCTTCGTCACCCACGACCTGAACGAGGCGATGCGGCTGGGCGACCGGATCATGATCATGCGCGACGGCCAGGTGGTCCAGCTCGGCACCGCCCAGGAGATCCTGAGCTCCCCGGCCGACAGCTACGTCTCGGAGTTCATCGCCGACGTGGACCGCTCCCGGGTGATCACCGCCGAGACCGTGATGCGCGAGCCTCTGCTCACCGCGCGGCTCACCGACAGCCCGCAGGACGTGCTGCGGCGGGTGAGCAACGTCGAGGGCCTGGGCGTGTACGTACTCGACTCCAGGGGCCAGGTCGCCGGGGTGGCCCACGCCGAGCAGCTGGCCGCCGCGATCGGCCGGTCCCGGACCACTCTCGAGGGCTGCCTGAGCGACGAGTACCTGACCGTTGCCGCCGACGCCCCGCTCAACGACCTGTGTTCTCTGGTCGGCCACCACGTCGTCCCGCTGGGGGTGATCGACTCCGAGCAGCGCCTGATCGGGGTGGTCCCCCGCGCCACCCTGCTCGAAGCGCTCGCCGCCCCCGGGTCCCCCGAGGGAAGCGACGCCGACCGGAAGGACAGCCATGCCTGAGATCCCCACCATCGACCTCGGCGCCCCGGTCAGCGACAGCGTCGACTGGCTCACCGAGCACCTCGGCCCGCTCTTCGACGCGATCACCGACGTCATGCTGTTCCTGCTCAACACCGTGCTGGCAGTCCTCACCGCCCCGCACGCATTCGTGGTCACCGCGGTCTTCGTGGGCCTGGCCCTGCTGGTCCGCAAGCCCGGCCTGGCACTGTTCGCACTCGCCGCCTTCATCCTGATCCAGGCCATGGACCTGTGGATCCAGGCCATGCAGACTCTGGCCGTGGTGGTGGTCGCTGCCGGGATCGCCGTGCTCGTCGGCATCCCGCTGGGCATCTGGGCATCCCGCCGGCGCGACGTCAGCAGCGTGGTCCGGCCCCTGCTCGACCTGATGCAGACCCTGCCGGTGTTCGTCTACCTGATCCCGGCCGTGTTCTTCTTCGGCGTCGGTGTGGTCCCCGGTGTGGTCGCGACCATCGTGTTCGCCATCCCGCCGGCCGTTCGCCTGACCGAGCTCGGCATCCGCAACGTGGACGGCGAAGTGGTCGAGGCCGCGCACGCTTTCGGCGCCAGACCGGCCAAGATCCTGCGCGAGGTGCAGGTTCCGCTGGCCATGCCCTCGATCATGGCCGGGATCAACCAGACCATCATGCTGGCCCTGTCGATGGTGGTCATCGCCGGCATGGTCGGCGCCGACGGCCTGGGCTCGGTCGTGGTCCGCGGGATCAGCACCCTCGACGTGGGTGCCGGTTTCGAGGGCGGTCTGGCGGTGGTCCTGCTGGCCATCTACATCGACCGGCTCAGCACCGCGCTCGCCGCTCCCCGACGCCGCCGGCGTACCACCCGGCTCAGCACGCCGGCCGCCACCAGCACGCCGGTCCTCGACGTGACCGACACGAAGAAGGAACTGGTCCGATGAACGCTGTCTCGCGCCGTCAGGCGCTTCTGCTCGGCCTGGCGGCCGGGGCGCTCGGCACGGTCAGCGCCTGCAGCGGCCAGACCGCCAAGTTCAGTGGCGGTTCCGGAGGCGGCGACTCCGGCGGAAGCGGGGACGACGACGGCGGCAAGTCGGTCAGCCTGGCTCTGGTGGCGGGCTGGGACGACGCGATCGCCGTGACCTACCTCTGGAAAGAGCTTCTGGAGCAACGCGGCTACTCGGTCCGGATCCAGGAGCTGGAGATCGCGGCGGTGTTCACCGGCGTGGCCAACGGCCAGATCGACATGTACCTGGACGCCTGGCTGCCCACCACTCACCAGGCCTACTGGGACCGGTTCAAGGACGATCTGGAAGTGCTGTCGGTGTGGAGCTCCGGCGTGAACGTGCTCGCCGTGCCCGACTACGTCAGCGTCAGCTCCCTGGCCGACCTGAAGGGCAACGCCGGCGAGTTCGGCGACCGCATCGTCGGGGTCGAGGCCGGCGGTGGGCTGATGACCGCCACCCGCGAACAGGTCATGCCGGCCTACGGTCTGGACCAGTTCACCCTGGTCGAAGGCAGCAGCCCGGCCATGCTGGCCGCGCTGGAGACCGCGATCAAGCGCAAGCAGGCGATCGCGGTGACGCTCTGGGAACCGCACTGGGCGTTCAGCCGCTACCCGATCAAGGCCTTGGAGGACCCGGACGCGGCCTTCGGCGAGCCCGACGAGCTCTCGGTCATCGCCACCAAGGGTTTCGGCGCCAACAATCCCGAACTGACCGAATGGTTCAAGGGTTTCAAGCTCACCCCGGCGCAGCTGGGCGAGATCATGGAACGCAACCAGGAGGCTGGCCAGGGCAACGAGCAGACCGCGGTCAAGGCCTGGATCACCGAGAACCAGGCCGAGGTCGACGGCTGGTTCCCGGCCTAGAAAAGGCCCATAATCCGTAGCAATTCACCTGTCCGGTGGGTAGGTTCACAGACATGGACGATCCGATCTTCCAACACCCCCTGGCCTATCTGCTCGGACTGGAGGGCCTGGCCCTGCTGCGGGGCTGGGCCGGTGACTACGACGAGAAGTTCACGCGCGAGCGGCTGAACGAGGTCCGGCGGTTGCTGGATGAACCGGCTCTGGCCGGGCATCCAGGGGTTTCGGTGGCCCGGGGCAGCCTGGAGGACGGGTACCGGCAGTGGGCGCCGGTCTACGACGGCCCGAACCGGCTCTTCGAACTCGACGAACCCTTCGTCTACGGAATCGTCGACAATCTGCCTCCGGGCCCGGCCCTGGACGTGGCCTGCGGCACCGGTCGTTTCGCCGAAGGACTGGTGCAGCGCGGCCATCAGGTCACCGGGATCGACGGCAACGAGGGCATGCTGGCGCAGGCCCGCCGCCGGGTGCCCACCGCCGAATTCGTTCTCGGTGACCTGAGCCGGCTACCGGTACCCGCCGAAAGCGCTGATCTCGCAGTCTGCACGCTGGCCCTCTCGCACGTCCGGTCGCTCCCGGAGGTGATGGCCGAGTTCCATCGGGTGCTGCGCCCCGGGGGCCACCTGATCATCTCCGACGTGCACCATGAACAGGTGTTCCGTGGCTCGGTCATCGCTGCCCTCGGTCCGGGTGGCGAGCCCGGCCTGGTGCCCACGTACCGGCACCTGACCGGCGACTACCTGCGCGCCGCGCTGAGCCACGGACTGCAGGTGCGCGCCTGCGAAGAACCGACAGCGGTCTCAGCCCAGTCCGTGCCGTCGGCCGAACCGGACCTGAGAGAACTCGGTCTCTGGCGCGAGTGGCCGTGGTCGCTCCTGGGCCTGATACCGCAGGCGCGGGACGCGGCCTGGCACACCCCACTGGTGATCAACTGGCACTTCCAGCGCTCCGAGTAACCGAGGCAGCAACACCGCCGGTCAGATGACCGCCCGCACCGCCCGCTCGAAACCCAGCACGTGCTCCAGAGCCAGCCGCTCGGCCTCGTCGGCCTGGCCGGTGGCCATCGCCCGCAGCAGGGCCACGTGCTCGGCGATGGTGTGCATGTCCATCGCCGTGAGCCGGTCCAGGAACACGCAGTGGATCCGGGTGGCCAGGTTGTCGTAGCGGATCAGCACGTCTTCCAGGTGCGGGTTGAAGGTGGCCCGGTAGATCGTCCGGTGCACGTTCAGGTCCCAGCGCATCAGCTCGGTCCGGGCGGTGCCGACCATGTCCAGCTGCTGGGTGCGGTCGGCCAGCTCGGTCAGCTCGGCCCGCACCGCGGCATCGGCCCGCTCGGTGGCCCGGCGGGCGGCCAGCGGCTCCAGGTTGGCGCGGATCTCCGAGACGTGGGCCAGATCGGCGATGTCCACGTTGGTGGCGAAGGTGCCCCGGCGGGGGTAGGAGATCACCAGCCGGTCGCCCTCCAGCCGCTTCAGGGCCTCCCGCACCGGGGTACGCCCCACCCCCAGGGTCTTGGCCACCTGCACGTCGTCGATCGGGTCACCGGGCTGGATCTGCAGCATGATCAGCTGGTCGCGCAGGGCCAGATACGCCTGGTCGGCCAGCGAGGCCGGGACTTCGTCGGTGCTCAGCAGGCGGATGGAGGTCACGCTGTCAATGGTATTGGAGGAGTCGATCAGCCGGAGCGGGAGCATCAGCGGAACACGATGGTGCGGTGGCCTTCGAGCAGGATCCGGCGTTCGGCGTGCCAGCGCACCGCTCGCGACAGGGCCAGCGCCTCGGCGTCACGCCCGATGGTCTGCAGCGCCCGCGGGTCGTGGGTGTGGTCGATCCGGATCACCTCCTGCTCGATGATCGGGCCCTCGTCCAGATCGGGCGTCACGTAGTGGGCGGTGGCCCCGACGAGCTTCACCCCGCGGTCCCAGGCCTGGTGGTAGGGCTTGGCGCCCTTGAAACTGGGCAGGAACGAGTGGTGGATGTTGATCGCCCGGCCGTGCAGCACCCGGCAGGTCCGGTCGGACAGCACCTGCATGTAGCGGGCCAGCACCACCAGCTCGGCGTCGAACTCCGCTACCAGTTCCAGCAACCGGGCCTCGGCCTGCGGCTTGGTGTCGGGGGTGATCGGGACGTGGACGAACGGCAGGCCGGCCGCTTCGGCCATCGGGCGCAGGGTTTCGTGGTTGGACACCACCGCCACGATCTCGGCGCCCAGGCTGCCCGCCCGCCAGCGGAAGATCAGGTCGTTCAGGCAGTGCCCGAGCTGGGAGACCATTACCAGGACCCGCACCGGACGGCCGGACGAGAACTCGTACGTCATACCGAACTCGGCGGCCACCGGAGCGAAACCGTCCGCCAGTTTCTCGGCCGACGTTCCGTCCGCCCCGGAGAACTGCGCCCGCAGATGCAGCCGGTCCTGCCCGGCGTCGTCGAACTGCTGGTACTCGCCGATGTCCAGGCCGTGCTCGAACAGGTAGGAACTCACGGCGCGCACGATCCCCGCCCGGTTCGGGCAGGACAGCGTCAGGGTGTAAGACACGAAGAACTCCTCAGCACTCCACGACGTTGAGAGCCAGCCCACCGCGGGCGGTCTCCTTGTACTTGTCCTTCATGTCCGCGCCGGTCTCACGCATCGTCTTGATCGCCTTGTCCAGCGAGACGTGGTGGATCCCGTCGCCGCGCACCGCCATCCGGGCTGCGGTGATCGCCTTGACCGAGGCAACGGCATTGCGCTCGATGCACGGGATCTGGACCAGACCGCCGACCGGGTCACAGGTCAGGCCGAGGTTGTGCTCGATCCCGATCTCGGCCGCGTTCTCCACCTGTTCCGGTGTGCCCCCGAGGATCTCGGCCAGGCCGGCCGCAGCCATCGCACACGCCGATCCGACCTCGCCCTGACAGCCCACCTCGGCCCCCGAGATCGAGGCGTTCTCCTTGAACAGCAGCCCGACCGCCGCGGCCGCCAGCAAGAACCGCACCACGGCATCGTCATCGAAGTCAGGCAGGAACCTGTCCCCGTAATGCATGACAGCGGGCACGATTCCGGCCGCACCGTTCGTCGGCGCCGTGACCACTCTTCCGCCCGCGGCGTTCTCTTCGTTGACGGCCAAGGCGTACAGCGTGACCCATTCCATCGCATGCAGCGCATCCGGCTCACTGCGGTCGGCTTCCAGACGCTGGCGCAGCCGGGCCGCCCGCCGCCGCACCTTCAGACCACCGGGCAGCACGCCGTCGGTATGCGAGCCGTTGGCCACGCATTCCCGCATCACCAGCCAGATGTGCAACAGATCAGAACGGATCTCCTGCTCACTGCGCCAGGCGGTTTCGTTGGCCATCATGATGTCACTGATCCGCAGCCCGGTACTCGCAGCCAGCGCCAGCAACTCATCAGCCGTGCTGAACGGGTACTTCACCGGCGTACGGTCCTCGCGCAGCACCGGACGTCCGGCCTCGTCCTCGTCCAGCACGAAACCGCCACCTACGGAGTAGTACTCACGCCTCTCGAGAACCTGACCGGAATCGTCCTTGGCCTCGAAAACCATCCCGTTGGCATGAAAGTCCAGCTTCCGGCGCCGGTGCAGCACCACATCGTCAGCCACCGAGAAAGCCACCTCGTGTTCCCCGGCCAGCCGCAGACGTCCTTCATCGACCACGGTCTGCACCATCGGATCGGCCGCCACCGGATCGACCAGATGCGGCTGCTCCCCGGCCAGCCCGAGCACGACCGCCTTGACCGAGCCATGCCCGTGACCGGTGGCGCCCAGCGATCCGAACAGCTCGCAGCGTACCGTTGCCGTGCGCTCCAGCAGACCGGCCGAATCCAGCCGGGACACGAAAAGGAAGGCCGCCCGCATCGGGCCGACGGTATGTGAACTCGACGGCCCGATGCCGACCTTGAAAAGGTCGAAGACGGAGATGGTCACCGGTATTCGGTCGCCGCGTCTACCAGCCACTCGGCCAGGTATCCAGCAAAGGACGATCGCACGAGGATCCGGAAATCGTCACCGTCGGCCCCCAGGGCGAGCAGGACGACACCGGTCAGGCCGAGCGTGGTCTGGGCAGACCGGCCGTTCTGGAAGACCGACGGGTGCAGGTCGATCGAGCAACCGCCGGAGAGCAGGTCCCGAGCATGCCGGCCGCGCACCCGCAGACTGATCCGCTGGGCCGAGACATCCACCGCCGAGCCCTGGTTCGGCCGGGCCAGGTCGCGCAGATCGGCCTCGAGCTCGCCCGGGCCGCGACTGCCGCTCAGCACCAGCCACTCGTCCGGGCCGAGCCAGACGATCAACCCGTCCGCGGTCGATACCCAGCCACCCGGTTCCCGGGGCAGTGCCTTACCGAGCGGACCATCGACGTCCTCAGGCAGCCGGAGATCGGTCATCGACAGGTAAGGCTCGGCCTTGACCGAAATCCCCTCAGGCAGAGCAGCAAAGGCACTCTCGTAAGACTGCAGGGGGTGGGACCGCTGGAGTGTTCTAGCCATCACGCCGGGCTCCTTCGGGGTCGACCAGAACGGCTGAAGTGATCTGCGCGGCAACGAGTTGCTCACCGACCGGGACGTGCACCACGTCGCCGATCCGCTCGCGGCCGCCCTTCAGAAGAGCCAGAGCGAACGGACGTCCGAGCGCCGCACTGCGGTAGCTGGAGGTCACGTGGCCCAGCATGGGTACGGGTGGGGCGGGCAGCACACCGTCGGCCGCGAACTCCACGATCTGCGATCCCTCGGGAAGTTTCGTGGACTCGTCGGTGGGCAGCAGCCCTACCAGCTGCTTGCGCAGGGGGTTCTGGTTCTCGGCGCGGGCGAACGAGCGCTTGCCCACGAAGTCGGGCTTCTTCTTGGAAACTGCCCAGCCCATGCCCAGATCCTGCGGGGTGACCGTGCCGTCGGTGTCCTGACCAATGATCGGGTAACCCTTTTCGGCCCGCAGGACGTGCATGGTCTCGGTGCCGTACGGTGTGATGTTGTGCTTCGCGCCGGCCTCCAGCAGCTTCAGCCAGACCGCCTCGGCATACCAGGCGTTGACGTTGACCTCGTAGGCCAGCTCGCCGGAGAAGCTGATCCGGGCCAGGCGCACCGGTACTCCCCCGAGCTCGGTGTCCCGCCAGGTCATGAACCCGAATGCCTCGTTGGAGACGTCGAGGTCGCCGAACACCTCCCCGATCACCTCGCGCGAGCGCGGCCCGACCACCGGGAACACTGCCCACTGCTCGGTCACCGAAGCCAGTTTCACCTTCAGGTGCGGCCATTCGGTCTGGACCCATTCCTCCATCCAGTCCAGGATCTTGGCCGCGCCGCCGGTGGTGGTGATCACCATGTAGCGGTCCTCGGCCAGCCGGACCACCGTGCCGTCGTCGATCACCATGCCGTCCACACCGCACATCACGCCGTAGCGCACCGAGCCGACCTTGAGGCTGCTCATCATGTTCGTGTACATCAGGTCGAGCAGCGCCGGTGCGTCCGGGCCCTGCACGTCGATCTTGCCCAGGGTGGAGCCGTCCAGGATGCCCACTCCGGTTCGTACCGCAGCACACTCCCGAAGGACAGCGGCTTCCATGTCTTCGCCGGGCTTCGGGTAGTGCCGGGCGCGCTTCCACTGTCCGACGTCCTCGAACACCGCACCGGCCTTGACGTGCCACTCGTGCAGCGCGGTCTTGCGCGCCGGATCGAACAACTCGCCGCGTTCCCGTCCGGCCAGTGCCGCGAAGGCGACCGGAACGTACGGAGGGCGAAACGTGGTGGTGCCCAGCTCCTCGATCGGGCGGTTCATCAGCTCCGCGGTGATGCCGGCCGCGATCATCCCCGACGTCTTGCCCTGGTCGTGCGCGGTACCGATGGTGGTGTAACGCTTGACGTGCTCGACCGAGCGCAGGCCGGCCCCGACCGCGCGGGCAATGTCGGCGACGGTGGAATCCCGCTGCACATCGACGAACTGACGCTCCCGCGGCCCCGGAACCCGCCAGATCACCAGACCCGGCTGAATTCCTTCGCCTGCGGCAGCGCCGACGACCTCAGTACCAGGCACGCTCTGCGCCGGCTTGAACGCTCCGAGCTGAGAGTCGTAGGCCAAGGCGCCGCGCACATGACTGAACAGGTGCGCGGTCGGGTTCCAGCCGCCGCTCAGCAGCAGCGCGTCGCAGTTGACGAAGAACTCGTGGCCTTCCGCGTCGATCACCACCGCCGCGCCGATCCGGCCGTCCTGGTGTTCCTGGTCGGCCAACGTCGAGATGACCCGTGCTCCAGGAATGACTCGTGCTCCAGGAATGGCCCGAACACCCTCCAGTGCTGGGCCTTGCGGTCGAGCCTCGACCACGGTCACCGAGGCACCGGCGGCAGCCAGGTCACGAGCCGTGTCGTAAGCGCCGTCGTGCGAGGTGAACAGGACGACCTCGCGCCCGACCAGAACACCGTAGCGGTGCAGGAAGTCCCGGGCCGAGGCGGCGAGCATGATGCCAGGGCGGTCGTTGTCAGCAAAAACTATGGGACGCTCGTGGGCGCCGGTCGCGACCACCACCCGTTGCGCACGAATCCGGTGAACCCGCTGACGGGATCGGTTTCCGGCCTCGGTGGCGGGCAGGTGATCGGTACGGCGTTCCAGGGCCAGAACGAAACCGTCGTCGTAGTGCCCGAAAGCGGTGGTTCGCTGCAGGTGCAACACGTCCGGGTACTCAGCCAGATCGGCGAGCACCGATGCCACGAAATGGCGCGACGAACGTCCGTCGATGGTTTCGGATCCGGTCAGCGAACCCCCGGCTTCCGGACGGTCGTCGATCAGTGCGACCCGTTCACCACGCCGCGCGGCCGCCAGCGCAGCTCGCAACCCGGCCGGGCCGGCTCCGACCACCAGAGTGTCCACGTGGTGATGACGCCGGTCGTAGCGCGCGGCGTCGGGCACCTCGGCCAGACGCCCCTGCCCGTTCAGGCCGCGCACCACCATGCCGTCCACCAACTCGACCGCAGAGGCCAGCAGCATCGGCTCAGGGAACGGCTCCTCGATCTGGATCAGGCCGGTCGCGTCCTCGGTCCAGGAAGCGCTGATTCCGCGCGACCGGCCGAGTTTCACGCTGCTGCCGAGAACCACCACGCCGTTGGCCAGGAGAGCCGAGGCGATCGTGTCGCCCGGGTGCCCGGTGTACGGCTGCCCGTCGAAAGTGAAACGCAAGGTGCGCGACCGGTCGAGGCGACCGTACCCGTCTACCCGGCTGGACCCGTCCACCCGTTCTGAGCTCACTGGGCCACCTCGCCGATCTTGTAGGTCTTCAGGAACGTGTAGGTGCGGGTGTCCCGGACCGCGTTGAACCAGCGCCGGCACCCGCTGCTGTGGCTCCAGCGCTCGGCGAACTCGCCCTTGGTGTTGTCGCGGAAGAAGACGTAGTGGGCCCAGGACTCGTCCGAAAGTGCGCTCGGATATTCGGGATAGGCGATGTGGGCCTGTCCCCCGTAGTGGAACTCAACCTCCTCGCGCGGGCCGCACCAGGGGCAGTGGATCAGCTGCATCTCACGTTCTCCTTAGTGCGCTCAGTGGGCCACGGCAGCGGCGCCGTGCTCGTCGACCAGGGCCCCGGAGACGAACCGGTCCAGGCTGAAAGGCGCGATGTAGGGGTGCGGACGATCGTTGGCCACCGTGTCGGCCAGGCACCAGCCCACGCCCGGGGTGGCCTTGAAACCGCCGGTCCCCCAACCGCAGTTGAGGTACACGTTCTCGTACGGCGTGTGCCCGACGATCGCCGAGGCATCCGGCGTGGTGTCGACGATCCCGGCCCAGGAACGCAACAGGTGCGCCCGGGCGAACACCGGGAAAAGCTCAACCGCGGCGGCCATCTGGCGCTCGATGATGTGGAACGCACCGCGCTGGCCGTAGCCGTTGTAGGAGTCCACACCCGCACCCATCACCAGCTCGCCCTTGTGCGCCTGCGAGACGTAGACGTGTACCGCGTTGGACATCACGATCGTGGGGTGCACCGGCTCCAGCAGCTCGGAGACCAGGGCCTGCAGCGGGTGCGACTGCAGCGGAGCCCGCACGCCGAGCTGGTCGAGCAGCACACTGGTGTGCCCAGCCGCGCAGAGCACCACCTTGCCGGCCGCGATGTCGCCCTTGGAAGTACGGACCTTGGTCACGCTGTCGCCGTCGGTCTCGAAACCGGTGACCTCGCAGTCCTGGATCAGGTCGATCCCGGCCTCGTCCGCCCGCCGGGCGAAGCCCCAGGCCACCCAGTCGTGCTTGGCGATGCCGGCCCGGGGCTGATAGGTCGCGCCCTGCACCGGGTAGCGGATGTCGTCCGAGATGTTGACGATCGGGCAGATCTTGGCCACCTCGTCGGGCCCCAGCCATTCGGCGTCGATCCCGTTGAGCTTGTTGGCCTCCACCCGGCGCACCGAGTCGCGCACGTCCTGCTCGGTGTGCGCCAGGTTCAGCACGCCCCGCTGGGAGAACAGGATCGGGTAGTCCAGATCCTCCTCCAAGCCCTCCCAGAGCTTGAGCGCATGCTCGTAGATCGCCGCCGACTCGTCCCACAAATAGTTCGACCGGATCAGCGTGGTGTTGCGGGCCATGTTGCCGCCGGCCAGCCAACCACGCTCCAGCACGGCGACATTCGTGATGCCGTGGTTCTTGGCCAGATAGTGCGCGGTAGCCAGGCCGTGCCCGCCCCCACCCACGATCACCACGTCGTAGGACTTCTTCGGCTCGGGGTTGCGCCAGAGGTAGTCGGCGTGCTCGGGCAGGTGCGCACCGGGCGGTTGTTCGGTCATGCCTGCAGCTCCGGGTAGAGAGGGTGGGCAGCGGCGAGTGCGGCGGTACGGTCGGCCAGCTTGGCCAGATCATCACCGGTGGCGTTCGGGCGCAGGGCCAGCGCGATCACGTCGGAGACCTCGGTGAAGTGCGGTTTCTGGAAGCCGCGGGCGGCCAGGGCCGGGGTTCCGATCCGGACCCCGGAACTGATCATCGGCGGGCGCGGGTCGAAGGGCACGGCGTTGCGGTTGACCGTGATGCCGACCCGGTGCAGACGGTCCTCGGCCTGCTTGCCGTCCAGCTCGCTGTCCCGCAGATCCACCAACACCAAATGGACGTCCGTCCCGCCTGAGACCACCCCGACGTTTTGTTCCTGCAGCAGTCTCTCGGCCAGGATCTGCGCACCCTCAAGCGTGCGTTCCTGCCGTTCCCGGAACTCGGGTTCGGCGGCCACCTTGAACGCCACCGCCTTGGCCGCGATCACGTGCTCCAGTGGGCCACCCTGCTGCCCGGGGAAGACGCTGGAGTTGAACTTCTTGGCCAGCTCCTGAGCGGCCAGGATCACGCCGCCGCGCGGTCCGCCCAGCGTCTTGTGCGTGGTGCTGGTGACCACGTGGGCGTGCGGCACCGGACTGGGGTGCAGCCCGGCCGCGACCAGCCCGGCGAAGTGCGCCATATCCACCATCAGATAGGCGCCCACCTCATCGGCGATCCGCCGGAAGTGCGCGAAGTCCAGCTGCCGGGGGTAGGCCGACCAGCCCGCCACGATCAGCTTCGGCCGGCGCTCACGGGCCAACTGCTCCACCTCGTCCATGTCGACCCGGTGGTCGCTCTCACGCACGTGGTAGGCCGCGACGTCGTAAAGCTTGCCCGAGAAGTTCAGCCGCATCCCGTGGGTCAGGTGCCCTCCGTGGGCCAGGTCCAGCCCGAGGATGGTGTCGCCGGGTTGCAGCAGCGCGGCCATCGCGGCGGCGTTGGCCTGGGCGCCCGAGTGCGGCTGGACGTTCGCGTACTCGGCACCGAACAGCGCCTTCAGCCGGTCGATGGCCAGCTGCTCGATCACGTCCACGTGCTCGCAGCCGCCGTAGTAGCGACGGCCCGGGTAACCCTCGGCGTACTTGTTGGTCAGCACCGAACCCTGGGCTTCCATCACGGCCAGCGGCGCGAAGTTCTCGCTGGCGATCATCTCCAGGGTCTGGCGCTGCCGCCCGACCTCGGCCTGGATCGCTGCGTGCACTTCCGGATCGGCCTCCGCCAGCGAGCGACCCAGCGTCTGAGTGGGCATCGGTGCGCCACCTCTCTGATCGACGACTGATATATCAGTTGTGCGTCA
This sequence comes from Kineosporia babensis, assembly GCF_021129305.1. Classification (GTDB taxonomy): domain Bacteria; phylum Actinomycetota; class Actinomycetes; order Actinomycetales; family Kineosporiaceae; genus Kineosporia; species Kineosporia babensis. Next base: position 617,164 of record NZ_JAJOMB010000003.1, read on the forward strand.
GGAGGATAAGCATGCGATCGCCGGGACGACAAGAGATCCGGATCGGCCGGTGCAACAACCGTCGCCCAACGGCCCCCGGCAAACCACAGCGGGCCCGGCCGCACCGAAGTGCTGCCGGACCCGCCGAGGCGTGCTGTTGGATCAGTGGGTGCCGAGCGTCAGTGGGCGCCGAGCGCGACCGCCATCTCGTTCGGCACCTGGTCCAGGGTCCCCGTCGCGGTGACCTCACCCGTCTTCAGGTCGACGGCGTGCACCGACTTCTTGGCCGGCTCGGTCACGTAGGCAACGTCACCGTTGACCGTGATCGCCGGGTGGGCGTCCTGCCACTCGACCGGGCCTTCCCAGGCGTCGATCACCGGGAACTCGTTGACGATCTTGCCGTCCTCCGGGTCGAGCACGTGGATCGAGCCGTCGGTGGACAGGATGTAGGCCAGATCGTCGGTCCCCCGGGCCACGTCGCGGAAGGTGTACTGCACGTTCTCCGGAAGGTCGACCACCTCGTAGGTCTTCTTCGCGGTGTCGATCAGGGTGACCGCGTTGAGCAGGTACCCCTCGGCGTCCGGGTCGTTCTTGTAGTCGCCGACCACGATCGGGCTGGTCTCGGAGACGAAGGCGTTACCCATCCGTCCGTACTTGTCGGGAGCCGTGAACTTCTCGAACTTGCCGTCCTGGAACAGCAGGGCGCCGTTCTCGCAGCCGAAGATCACGCCCTCGTCGGCCGCGGTGCCCTCACCGTGGATGCCGGGGCACTCGTCGTTGGTGGCGATCTCTTCCCACTCGGTGCCGTTCGCCTTCAGCGCCACCGCGCCGCTGCGCGAGGTCTCGTCGCCGACGGTGGTGACCAGGGTGCCGTCCTCCAGCACGATCGACACACCGTGGTGCGCGGCCGGCGAGGTGTAGCTCTGGCCTTCCTTGGTGAGGTCGGCCGTCTCCAGGATCGTCGTCTTGCCGGTGCCGTCGTCGTAAAGCACGGTCTTACCGCCGTGACGCACCACGTGGCCGGCGGTGGTCGCCGCGAAGGTCTGGTCGGTCAGCTCGGGAGTGGCCGTGTCCAGCAGCTGGAAACCCTTGGTGGTGGTGACGAAGACGTGCTTGCCGTCGCCCGCCGCGTTCAGCCGGGTGAACTCCTCGGAGGTGAACTGGTCCACGACCTGGAGCGAGGTCGCGTCCAGCACCGCGATGCCACCCTCGTAGGAAACGGCCACCCGTCCTTCGGTGTTGGTGTTCGTGGTGGTCTCTTCCGGCGTGCTCTCGGCGGTCGTCGAGCTGCCCGAGCCACACGCAGTGGCCAGCAGCGCGACGCCGGCCAGGGCCGCCAGGCCACGCAGACGCACGTTACGAGTGGAGGTCATTTCTGGTTTCACTTTCTTTTAGGGGGACAAGCCGTTGGCGATGCGCTCGGTATTGGCGCGCATCATGGCGAGGTAGGTGGGAGCGCCGCCGTCCTGGGCGGTCAGGGATTCGGTGAACAGCTCCACGACATCCACGTCGATGTCCGCTTCGCTCGCGAGCACCTGCACCAGCCGGTCGGGCTGGGAGGACTCAGCGAAAATCGTCGGTACTGCGGCTTCTTCGATCGCCGAGCTGAGATCACGCAGGTCCGCGGCGCTGGGCGCGGCCAGCGTGGTCCCACCGGGAATCACGGCCCCGATCACCCGGAATCCGAAACGATCAGCCAGATAACCGAAGACATGATGATTGGTGACGAGGGCGCGCCGCTCGGCGGGAATCGCCTCGAACGCTTCGGTCATCTCGGTGTCGAGCCGGCTGAGTTCTGCGCGATAGGCCTCGGCGCCCGTGGTCAGCTTCTGGGTGTCGATCCCTTCGATCTCGGCCGCGGAATCCTCCAGAGCGTCGACGAAGTCGAGCATGGTGGCCGGATCGGTCCAGAAATGCGGATCGGGATTGCCCTCGGCGTCACCGGCCGCGTACGGCACCACGTCGATCACGTCTCCGGCGACCAGCATCGGAGCGCCGGCCTCAGCCGCGCGGTCGAGGTGCTGCTGCAGGCCCTCTTCCAGGCCCAGGCCGTTGGAGACCACCAGATCGGCGCCGTCCATGGCCGCCGCCTGCCGGGCCGAGATCTCGAACGAGTGCGGGTCGGCGTTGGGCTGCATCAGCGTGGTCACCTCGGCCTGGTCGCCGAGGACCTGCTGCACGACGTCGCCGAGGATGTTGGTGGTGACGACCACCTGCGGGCCTTCGCTGCCATCCTTACCGCCGATCTGGGAACACCCGGTCAGGCTCAGCACCGCAGCCAGACCGAACGCGCAGATCAGGGCCGGAGCATACTTGCGCCTCATCGTCCGGTCTCCGCGAGGTGCACCGGCTTGACCGGCAGTTCGAGTTCCCGGGCCACCCGGGCCTGGTCGGCGTAGTCGATCTCGTACACCCTGCCTTCGGCTGTGTTGTCTTCGGTTGCAGCGGCGTTCACGTAGGCCCGCTGCCCGTCCACGCTGATGCTCACGTTCGCTGCGCGATCCTGGTCCGCCAAGGTGGCGGCCAGCAGCGGTTCGGTGGCGGCCAGTTGCTTGCCCGACTGCGCGTCGTACACCTGCACCGTGCCGTCCTCCCCCACCGCAACCACGTGCTCGTCGGCGTCGTCCACTGCTGTTGCGGCGACCACCGGCGTCTCGGTCTCCAGCCATTCCCAGCTGCGCTCGCGGGTGTCCAGAAGCCAGATGCCCTTGCCGTCACCGATCCCGGCCACGGTCGGACGGCCCTTCCGGGCTTCGAACCGGGTGGCCGGTGCACCACCCTCGTCGGGGTACGAAATCTTCTCCAGCACCGGCTTTTCGCCCTCGCTGGTGGCCAGCACCGCACCGTCCTGACAGCCGATCACCAGGGCCACCCGCGTCGTGATCGTCCCGGCCGGTTCGGCGCAGTCGATGGATTCGAGCGTCTTCCCTTCGGGATCGACGGCGTTCAGCTTGGACGCCTTCTGGCTGGACTCCGGTTGGCCGGCTTCCGCCTCGCTCACGACCGCGCCCTTGCCCAGCGGCGCGATGAGACCGGCGTGAGGTGTGCCCTTCAGACGAAGCGTCTCGTTGATCTTGCCCTCGGAGAGCGACTTGTTGTCCAGTAGCACCGCCTCGCCCGATGTGGGAAAGAACAGCCCGGTAGCACCGGCGGTGGACAGCATTCCCGTCGAGATCGTGGCCACGCCTTCGCCCGGAACCCGCTCAAGACTGCGCGCTTCGGCCCGGTAGTAGTGGAAGTGGTCGGTGTGGTCCCACGTCCATACGCCGCTGTCGATGATGTTCACGCCGGTCTCGTCGGCGGCGAACACGTAACGGCCGTCGGTGCTGACCTTCTCGGCCGGGGCAACGCTGCTCAGACTGGTTTCCGTGCCGTTCAGCAGGTCAAGCATCGCGGCCTTGCCCTCGGCGTCGATGCCGACCAGATGCAGTTGAGGTTCGGCAACTTCGGCTGCACCCTCAATCGCGCCGTGACCGGCCCCGGAACTGCTCTCAGCCGTAGCTTCAGAGCCCGTGGCTTTGGAGTCGGTGGTGGCCGACCCGGACGAGCAGCCGGCGAGAACGACGAGAGACAGGGCCAGGAGCGAGGCCCGTGTGGTTCGGCGGTACATGATCACTTTCCAGAGACGGGTTCAACGGAGACAAGTTCCTGGGCCGGTTGCCGCGCAGTTCTCCCGCGGCGGCTCAACTGAGCCGCTGCGCCCGAGAACCCGGCCAAGGCGATCGCGGAGGCGGCGATCGAGGCACCCGCTGCCGTCTCCAGATACCAGGAGCAGAGCAGGCCGGCCACCACCGCCAGGACCCCGAAAGCGGTAGCCAGCAGCATGCGTAGCGGGATCGTCCGGGTCCACGGTCCGGCCGCCACCGCCGGCGCCAGCAGCAGACCCACCACGAGCAACGTGCCGACCGCCTGGAACGAGGAGACCACGGCCAGCGTGACCAGCCCGACCAGAGCCAGTTGCGCAAGCTGCGGCCGCAACCCCAGGGTCTGCGCGATCCGCGGATCGAAGGCAGCCGCAACGAAGTTCCGGTGAAGGCCGACGGCGACCGCGATCACCACCACGGTCACGGCCAGCAGACCCAGCAGGTCGGCCTCGTCGATCGCCAGGATGTCACCGAACAGCATGGCCGTGGCATCGGTGGCGAAGCTGCGCGAGTGCGAGACGATGATCACCCCGAGCGAGAGCATGCCCACGAACAGCAACCCGATGCTGGTGTCGTACGACAGCCGACCGCGCCGCTGCAGCACGCCGATCAAGGCACTCATCGTGATCGCGCTGACCGCGCCGCCGAGCATCACCGGCGCACCGAGCACTGTGGCCAGCGCGACGCCGGGCAGCATGCCGTGGCCGATCGCCTCACCCAGAAAGGCCATGCCGCGGATCACCACCCAGGTGCCCACCACGCCGCAGATCACCGCGACGAGGGCACCACCCAGGAAGGCCCGCAGGACGAAGCCCACGCTGAACGGATCGGTCAACCACTGCACAACCGCACTATACACACGAACGATAATCGTTCTCACTCTCGCGTAGACTCCGACCGTGACCACCGAACCAGCCGCTGTCCAGGACTCAAGTGCCCCAGGCTCAACTGCCGCAGGCTCAGCTACCCAGGGCTCAGCTACCCATGAGCCAGCCGGCCAGGACCCTGCCGTCCGAGCCCGGGCCGTCCACTTCTCGTTCGCTGACGTTCCTGTGCTCCACGGCATCGATGTCGATCTGCCCTGGGGCAGCGTCACCGCTGTGGCCGGGCCCAACGGCGCCGGCAAGTCCACGCTGGTCGAGATCCTCGCCGGAGTCCGAACGCCCAGCTCCGGCTCCGTCGAACGCGCCGCGGATGTGGCCTTGGTGGTCCAGCGCCCAGCCGCCCCGGACTCGCTGCCGCTGACGGTGCGCGACGTGGTCACGATGGGCACCTGGCAGGCCCGGACACCCCAGAGCCACCGGAAACCTCGCCTGAGCAAAGCCGAACGGCGCCAGAACATCGAGGAGGCGCTGCACCGGGTCCAGCTCGCCGACCTGGCCGAGCGCCCCTTCGCCGCCCTGTCCGGCGGTCAACGCCAACGCGCTCTACTGGCCCAGGGCATCGCCCGCCAGGCCCGGATCTTCCTGCTCGACGAACCCGCCGCCGGTCTCGACGCCGCCAGCCGCGAGCGCACCCGCGCCATGCTCGCCGCCGAAGCCGCCCGCGGCGCAGCGGTCGCCTGCGTCACTCACGACGACGAATCGATCGACACCGCAGACCTGGTGATCCGGCTGGAGCACGGACGCCGCATCGCCTGATCCCGGGTGAATCAGCAGGGCAGCGGCGAGTGCGGCGGTCCGGTAGGCCAGCCGTGAGCGGACCTACGCGACCTGCCCCTGCCCTCGGTGCAACGGAAGGCATGGACCAGAACACGGATCAGACCAATAGGACCCCCTGGGCCAGAACAGCAAGGCAGAACGTCAGATCAGAACGGCGGAGGCCCCAAGGTGTCGTCTATCCCGGTACTTTCGCCCCAAGGAGCGTGGGGCGGCCGCTTCACCGGAGGTAGTCTCCGGCTCTGCTTCTGCGCCTGGCGCCTGGCCTGCGCCTGATCGCGATCGAACTGGCGGTCGATGTCCCGCTGCCAGCGCTCGGTACGCCGGGCGGTGCGTTCGGCAGCCGACATCGGCGGCTCAGCCCCTGCTCTGAAGCTGGTTTGAGATGCAGCGCCGGCTTCAGGTGCCGCGCCGGCTTCAGGTGCCGCGCCGGCTTCAGGCACAACGTCGGCTTCAGACACAGTGTCAGCCTCCGGCACAGCATCGGCTTCCGGCACAGCGTCGGCTTCAGATGCGGTACCGGCTTCAGATGCGGCGCCAGCTTCGAATCGGGCACCGGCTTCGGATTGGGCACCGGTTGCTGGTTCCCCCTCGGCTCCGGTGGCAGCGTTGGCACCGGAGCCGAATCCAGATCTGCGTCGGGCGTCTGCTTCGGCGAGCAGAGTCCAACCAGGCATGCCGGGCAGGCATGGTGGTGGGCTGTCGTGGGCAGCGCCGTCCGGAGTGGTCCAGATGATCGTGCCGGGCGGGTACGGTTCATCCGGGCGAGCCATGCGGGCCTCCCATCCGCCGAAAGTCTTTGCACGGTGGTGTCTTCTGCAGGCCGCGTGGAGATTGCACACACAAGTCCGCCCGCCACGCTCGAACGGCGTCAGG
>NZ_JAJOMB010000030.1 GCF_021129305.1 Kineosporia babensis
ACGAAGGGCATGAGCATGCACTGCTCAGACAGTTGCAGAAAATGAAGGCCACTGAATCCCGAGACCGGCCGCTCACGCGTCCGTTGCTCTCAGAACCTGCCCGCCGCACAAGGCGACCGGCTGCAGGGCCTTGGAAGACATTACCAGGATCGGCCCCTCCCGCCAACCCCCTGCTTCAGCGTCTTCGTTCGCCTGCCCGGTGCCAGCAGAGGAGGCCCCCGAACCCGCTGGTCAGGAGTCGCCTCGGAACGCAGGAAGGGCACCGAGCCTGAACCTCCGTTCAGAACTCGATGCCCTCGAGCGGGTCATCCGGTTGGTTCCGTCAGCCGGCGCTGGTCTCCCCCGAGGCCTTCATCAGTCGGAGCGTCCCGATCTCGGCCGCGTTCTTCATCAGTTCGGCGTTCACCCAGGCAGCCGTGTCCGCCACCGTTCGCCCAGCGTCGGCGGGCCAGGGGTAGGACGTCGCTGCAGCCAAGGTCTCGTCATCGAGCCCGTCCAGCACCGCGACCCATTGGGCCCCCAGTTCACGCAACAGGGTCACCGCGGGCTCGCCCACTCCAGGCCAGGCAACCGTCAGTGGATCGAGCGGCTCACGACCGGCCGCCTGCTCCAGAGCACTGCCCAGCCACCAGGTCAGATGCCAACTCGTCCAGGCAATGGTCGGCACCGGGATCGGGTCGGGCTCGCTCTCCGCCCAGTCCGGCTCCCAGGTGCCGTCGGCCTGAGGGTTCATCGTCCAGCACAACGGACCGGGCTCCCACAGGAAGTCGCCGTCTTCCAGGCGCTCCAGGTGGTATTCGAAGAACGACCAGGCCAGGTCGAACTGCCAGCGCAACAGGTCTCGGCGGGAGGACTCCATCCGGCGACCTTCCCATGTGATCATCTCCGCGGCAACGTTCCTGCGAACCGCCCAGGTCAGAGCGAAATGACCAGATTTGCCCGGCCCCTTACCGGCGGACCACCTCCCGTCTCGCCAAAGGTGGATCCGCTGCCGCAGCGCCTCCACGTACGCCCATCGGAAGCGACCGCGTTCAACCAGCAGACCGGTTCAGCGCCGAGCCTGCCTGACCTTGAGTCGCTGCAGTCGCCGAACCGCTTGCCGTCCGGGTTCCCTAGCAATGTCCAGCCCCTGGAACACGTGCGGGAAAGCAGCCGATCCCAGACTTCGGCCGTCCGTCAGCTCGAAAACCAGCCCGTTGCCGTACGAAACCCGCCTGATCTCAGCCCAAGCCAATCGCCTCGTCCTCAGATAGTTCACCACCACTACCCCACTACTCCCGGCCTCGATGCGCAGCACCCAGGCGCGAACGGCTACGACGCCGACGGCCAGCGCGCCGATCCAGCTCAGCAACCGGCGTTCTGGTTCGAGCGCGCCTCCGACAATCAGCAGGGCCATCAGGCAGACCATGGCGCCTCCACAAACCAGACGCTGCCAGAGCGGCGGGCGGAGGACGACGGGCATCCGGTCATGACACCAGACCGAGCTCACTTGGATCGGGTTGTTGCGGAGATCAACGGCCCCAGGGTTGCGATCGGTTGAGCCCGGTGAACATCGTAAGCGCCGCATCAGACCCGTTCGATCGATCAGGGTCGGAGTGAGGAAATGCCCCGGTACGGCCAAGGGCTCTTCCTACCCTCTACGACTGAGCCATAGTGGCGTTCTACGTAGCGCCACGCCGGTTGCGCTCAGAATGCTCGCTGGACCGGCCCTCATCTGAAACGGCTGATCATCTTTCCAGGAGGTTGCTCGTGATCACCGACCCAGTGTTGCTACGCATCGGTGCTGCCGCTCAGCTTCGGCACCAGGGGGACACCGACGCCGCGATCGCTGCCTTCACCGAGCTTTGGCACGAGATCAGCGAAGGGGACGCTGATCCTCTGCATCTGTGCACGCTGGCGCACTCGATGGCCGACGCCCAGGACGACGTGGAGCAGGAACTGGCCTGGGACCTGCGCGCTCTCGCCGCGGCGGAACGGCTCACCGATGAGCGCATGGCTGCGAGCGGGGTGGAGCTTTCTGTGGCTGGTCTCTATCCGTCACTGCACCTCAATCTCTGTGAGTGCTACCGCAAACTTGGGGATCTTGAGCGTGCTCGTGAGCACCTCCGGCAGGCCGAGGAGTCCGTCGGCGCGCTGGGCGATGATGCTTATGGGCAGCTGATCAGAGACGGTCTGGCGAAGGTGGCTTCGCAGCTGCCCTGAACAGCTCTACCCCGCCATCGGTAGCCCCGCCTGTTTCCATGCCTGCCCGACCGAGGCTTGGCAACGATCCAGCTTGTCGCCCACCCGCACGAACAGTCCTTCGAGCAGCAGCGGGCCGTGCCGCAACGTTTCGACCGGTTGAGGCCCGTTGGCCACCAGCGAGGAAAGGCCATGGGCCACGGCCCAGGTCTGCACCGCCAGGTCCAGCGGCACGACGTCTTCGGCAAAGCGGCCGGCCTCGACCCCGCGTAGGGCCGACTGCACCATGCACTCCAGCCCGTCGTCCGCTGCCTGAGCATCGTCCAGGCCGAACGTGGCGTCGAACATGACCCGGTACAGGTCGGGGTGATCGAGCGCGTTCTGGATGTACGCGGTGACGTGGGCGGCCAGGTCGAGCACCGGATCGTCAGTGGTCGGCAGCTCCCGGAACAGCACGCCCATCCGGGTGTGGCCCTCCTGCCGCAGCGCCGTCCACAGCCCGTCCATGCTGCCGAAATGCGTGTAGACGGCCATGGTCGAGTAGCCGGTGTCGGCCACCAGGGAGCGCAGGGTGATCGGGGCGCGGGTGCGCAGCATCTGCCCCGCGCGCTCGAGCAACAGGGTTCGCACCGCCGGATCTTTCGGTCTCGCCATGCGTCGATGATACATGGCATAGCTATGTTATGTTTTCCGGGTCGCTGGCTCCCGCCGTCGACGAACGCCTGCAAGGAGACGAAACATGGCCATCAGCCTGAAGAACCCCGCCGGTCTGCCCGAGGTGCCGCTGTACAAGTACGTTTCGGTGGCCAGTGGTTCGAAAATGGTCCACATGGCGGGTCAGGTCCCGATCGACGAGAACGGCGAGACGGTCGGCAAGGGCGACTACGTGGCCCAGATCGAGCAGGCCTACCTGAACGTGGCCAAGGTGCTGGCCGCCGCCGGCGCCACCTTCGACGACGTCGTGAAGATCAACGTTTACGCGGTGAACATGACGCCCGACGTGATCGCGGCCTCCGGCGAGGGCATCGCGCGGGCCGAGCAGAAACTCGGCGTGAAGATCCAGGCGCCACTCACCGGGATCGGCGTAGCCGCGCTCGCCTCACCCGAGTACCTGGTCGAGGTCGACGCCGTGGCCGTCCTGGACTGAGTCGTATCGGGACGGCCGAGTGAACCGACCGCATTCAGCCTGACCGCGGGTGGCTGGGCCGCGCATGACCCGGCCCGGTTCCCACCCTCGGGTCCGGGCTCTGGCGGCAGGATTTACGATGCGGCCATGGCCGACTGGACTTTCTCCCCCGCTGTCCCCGAAGACGTCGACCGCATCGCCGATCTGAAGGTTCTGGTGATCCGCGAGCACCTGGAGCGGCTTCGCCCGTGGGACGAGAGCTCGGCCCGTCATTACCTGTACGTGCGCTGGGTGCCCGCGAATGTGCGGATCATCGAGGTCGGCGGGGTTTTCGCGGGATGTGTTGCCTTGCGGCAGGCCGAGGACTGCCGCTGGATCGAGCAGTTCTACCTGGTGCCGGAGTTTCAGGGGCAGGGGCTGGGCAGCGCCGTGCTGGCCGCTTTACTGGAGGAGTGTGACGCCGACGGGCAGATCGTGCGGCTGGATGTGTTGCAGCAGAGCCCGGCCCGCAGGTTGTACGAGCGGCACGGCTTCACGCTGGAGCACGAAGATGCGCTGGACGCCTTCCTGATCCGCCACCCGAGGTAAGCGGACACCTCACCCAGCAACAACGTCCTCAAGCAGTGGGGTTCTTCGAGATCCGCACGCTGTCGGCCCATTCCTTCACCCAGACCGGGAGTTCCAGATCGGCCGGGTAACCGCCCACCGACTCCTCCAGCTCGGCCTGCGTCACTGAACCGCCGCTGCGCTTGAGGAATCGGGCCTGAACCACTGCGCGGGCGGTGGTCTCACCGCGCGCGACGAACGTCTGCTCCAGGTAGGTGTGCCGGTCGTCGAAGCCGAGCATGCGGGTGTGCACATGAAACTTCTGCCAGGGCTTCAGCGAGCGCCGGTAGGTGATGGTCTGGGCGGTGACCACGGGGTACCAGCCGCGGCCGGTGATCTCCTGCCAGTAGCCGGCCCGGGCCAGCAGGTCGAGCCGGGAGAGGTCGCAGAAGGCCAGGTAGCGACTGTTCGTCAGGTGCCGGAACACGTCCAGGTCGTTCGGCAGCACGCGGAACGGGGTGCGGGAGCCTTCCCAGACCGACACCTTGGACCGGAATCGTCCCAGCAGCATGGTCAGGAACAGGCGCAGGTAGAGGTTCATCAGGCTTTCCGGTCGACCAGGCAGGTTACGGGTGGGCCGATCGCGCCACTGCGCTCGGCCCGGTCATCCTAAGACGACCAGTGAGCGCTTGCTTAGCCGCCATCTGCTTGACGCATATCCGGCACATCGCGCACGATGACCACGCCCTTCATTCACTATCGAATGGATATTCACTTCCGGTCCAATGACGTTCCAGGAAGGGAAACCCTGACGTGCCTCGTCCCAAGACTCTTGTCGCCGCAGCCGCGCTGCTCGCCCTGACGCTGATGCCCGGCACGGCCGTCGCATCCATCGCGCCCTCGACGGCCGACCGGTCCGGTCAGGACCGCCAAGGCCGGCAGAATCAGCAGGTCAAGCCGCGGATCATCATCACCCAGGACGGCGAGGTGGACGACATGGATTCGTTCATCCGCTGGCTCTACTACGCCAACGAGTTCGATACCGCCGGGATCATCCTGACCAGCTCACGCTTCCACTGGGCGGGCAACGGTGACGACGTCCAGCCCTACCGCTGGACCGGTACGGAGTGGGTGAACGACTACATCGACCGCTACGCCAAGATCTACCCCAACCTGCGCAAGCACGCCGACGGCTACCCCTCCCCCGCCAAGCTGCGCAGCCTGTACAAGATCGGCAACATCAGCAATGTCGGCGAGATGACCGAAGTGACCGAGGGCTCGGAACTGATCCGCAAGACCATCCTGGACAAGGACCGGCGCACTCTGAACATCCAGGCCTGGGGCGGCACGAACGCCACTGCACGGGCGCTGAAGTCGATTCAGGAGCAGTACCAGGGCACCAAGGCCTGGCCCCGGATCCAGCGTGAGGTCAGCCAGAAGGTCGTCATCTACAACATCCTCACCCAGGACTCCACGCTGGCCGACTACATCAAGCCGAATTGGCCGGACATCAAGATCATCGATAACCAGAGCCAGTTCTGGTCGTTCGCCTACGCCTGGACCAGCACGGTGCCCGCCCCGCTGCAGGACGTCCTGAAGGCGCCCTACATGGAGAAGTACCTGCTCAACGGGCACGGGCCGCTGCTCGAGCAGTACCGCACCTATCGCGACGGCAAGCCGACGCCCGGCGATGACGAGAACAACCGCTGGCGGCCGGAGTCCAACCTGAACTACGCCGTGCACGACTTCATTTCGGAGGGTGACTCCCCCGCGTTCATGTACCTTTTCGACTGCAACGGCCTGCGCTCCAGCGAAGACCCGACGTGGGGAGGCTGGGGCGGACGCTTCACCCCGAACGCCACCGGGTGGCTCGACACCACCGACGTCAGCCCGTACGGCTCCCCGCCACGCAGCTACCCCCTGATCCGCTGGGTCCGCGAGATCCAGAACGACTTCGCCGCCCGCGCCGACTGGGGCATTACGCCCTCGTACCGTAAGGCGAACCACGTGCCGGAGGGCTCGGTGAAGCAAGGGGTAGACCTCAAGGCCCGCCCAGGGCAGAGCATCCGGCTCGACGGCCACGGATCCGACCCCGACGGCGACAAGCTGACGTACCGCTGGTGGCAGTACACCGACGCGGACACGTTCGACGGCACGGTCGAGATCAAGGGCGCCGAAACCAAGAGCGCCCGCTTCACCGTTCCGGCCGATGCTCCCACCGGTTCGACCATCCACGTCATTCTCGAAATTGAGGACGATGGCACGCCGGCTTTGAAGCACTATCAGCGCGCGGTTGTCACCGTGCGCTAAAGATCCACAGGCGCAAGAGCGGACTACGCCGACGGGCGGATCTGGGCCGGGACCCGGATCCGCCGGTCACCGCAGGGCGTGGCGTTCGAACACCGTTGGCGTGTCCGGTCCCACCTGGATGAACCACTTCAGCACCACACCGACCGGAGGGCAGCTTTCGTACCAGCGGCTGCTGAAGAACTGGAGCCTGACGATCGGCCCTTCACGCTCGTGACGCAGCGGATGGACCCGCCCGCCCACCGGCGGTTGCCCCCCCCACTCAGACGGGGCAGCCCGTACCAGGTCCTCGTTCCGGCCACTGGCCAGCGCTTCGGCCAGCGCCTCCAGTTCGTGGGGCTGATCCGTGGACAGCAGTACCCGCTCCACCAGTCGGATCTCGTCCTCGTAGGAGTCGTACTGCCCGAGGAGATATTCAGCCCCGTCGTGCGCACGGATGTGCACCGCGGCAATGTCTGCGTACCAGCTTAAGGTCGACCCCGTTGCCTTCTCTACGCCGAGCCGGTCAACCCACGCCACCTTTTGCAGTGCCAGACCGTAGTTCTCGCGGACCGGAACGTCGAAGGCAGCACGCCGGGCGCGGCGCGCCGGGGGGCTGACACTCGCCTGTCGCAGGACCCGGGGCTGATCGTGCACCACGATTTCGTCTCCCAGTCGGGCTACCTCGTGACAGGTGACGCTTGCACTGGGGGCGTCATCGAGGTTCTCCTGTGCCCTGACCGACCAACGCACCAGCGCCACTTCTTGCTCAGCGGTGCGGTGGTAGGAGAAGAAATCGATGCTCAGGGAAGCTCCGTCGCGGGCAGCACGCAGCGGATGCGCCCACTCTCGCACCTGAGCGCCCCAGGGGTGGATGTCCTCGAGCGGCGGATCGATGTCTGTCCCTTCGACCAGAAGCCCTGCACCAACGTCGGGCAGGGCGCCGCGCAGCATCACGTCCGCGAGTTCCTCGAGCCGCCCGCCGGACCGAACCCGCAGAACCAGTTCTGCTGCCTCGTCAGCTCTTTCGCCCGGGCCGAGGACGAAATCCGTACCGTCCACCGTCCGGACAATCACCGAATCCAGCCGCGTATTCTCGATCGGGGTCTCGTCGAGCATCCAGGAGTCGTTGTCCAGCGTCACGACCTGCTGCACCCAGTGTGTTTCGGCCAGACCGCGCTCCATCCGAGTCATCATGGTCAGCCGACCAACTGGCAAGAAGCGATCCCAGCAGACCTCCCGCACCCAGTCGGCTACCGGGAGCGCTTCCGGTGTCAGGGGACGAGGGCGCCTGGCGGGTGGGTGATGCCGCTTCACGCTGCTCGGGCGAAGATCGGCGAACGGCTGTTTCACCAGGAGCGTCTCGCAACCCTCCGTCACGTTGGCCGTCCACCGGAACACCTCAAAACCCTCGCCCTGCTCGGCGTATCGGTGCGTGAAGAAACTGAGCCCTGCATCGGTGCAGCGCAGCGGCCACACCTGCGCCCGGATCCGCTCCATGACCGGAGCCTCGGGATCCACGAGTTTCTCGCCCTGCGCGAAGGCCAGCAGGTCCGCCAATTCCTGGTGCTCACCGGCCGAGAGCATCCGCTCCGCGAGCGCGCGCGATCCTCGTCCTAGACCTGCGGTCAGCACATACTCGGTGCCATCCTGCGCCAGCAGCACAGTCAGCAGATCGCCGACCGCCGCGGCCTGCTTCACCCAGACCGGTCGGACGCCGACAGGAACGTCCCGCAACGTCAGCAACCGCTCGCCGACCAGTGCCTCGTCCGGTTCCAGATACAACTCGGTGGCCAGAAGTTCGGCCACACGCTCACGAGTCATCCGCCGCGTCATCGGGATCTCTGGCAGATCGCGGAACGCGAAGTGGTCGAAGAACGCTTCCCGTCCGGGTCCCACCTCCACGAAGCCCTTGCGCACCTCGGTGACAGCAGGGTGTTCCCAGCGCCAGGCGTAGAAGAAGAACTCCAGGCGCACGAGGTCGCCATCACGCGACAGTCGTGTCGGGTGCAGCCAGGCCTGGATCTCCTGGCCCGCCGGGAAAGAGATCAATGGGGGACGTCCGAATGCGCCTTCCACGAGAATCGCGTCTGGTGAGGTGGACAGAAAGGCAAGAACCTCGGCCAGCGCTACCGGACCCGGAGCCTGTGGCAGCAGGAGACGCTCGATCAGCCGGCTCTGGTCGGCTCGGGTGCCATGACGGCCGATGACGTACTCCGTGCCGTCGGTGGCGACGATGATCGCGGTCAGCACCTCGCTCTGGCTTTCCGACCACTGCAGGTGACGGATCAGCACGCATTCGTCCACCCATGGCTCGGCGGCCAGCGCCCACTCGCACGGCCGTACCTCGTAGGCGTCATACCGGCCGTCGGCCCAGCGCACCCGCACCCGGGAACCCCGGTCGTCCGCATCGGCCGCCAGGACCTCACCGCCGAAACCCCCGTCAGCGCCAGCGCAGCCGATCCGGTCCCGGAACACGTCCAGCCATCGGTCGACCGGCACCGATCCCACCCCATCAGGCATTCCTGGGCACTTCGCTCTCAACCTGAGCATAGTCCGGCAGGCAGTCGTGACCTGAGCCGGATCCTCGGTGGTACACGTCTCGGGCACCGAACACCGGTCCGGGGGCCGGCCTGGGTCAAGATGGAGGAGCTGGATCCCCGACAGACAAGGTTCTTCATGCGTCTCCTGCTCATCCGTCACGGCCAGACCCACTCCAACGTGGCCGGGGCCCTGGACACCGCCCGCCCCGGTGCCGACCTCACCGATCTCGGCCGCGAGCAGGCCGAACTGCTGGTGGACCGGCTCAAGGACGAAACCATCGACGCCCTGCACGCCAGCACCCTGGTCCGTACGCAGCAGACCATCGCCCCGCTGGCCCAGGCCCGCGGGCTGGAGGTGGCGATTCACGACGGCATCCGCGAGTGGGACGCCGGCGACCTGGAGATGAACAACGACCTCGAGTCCGTGGACCTGTACGTCAAGGTCGCGATGAGCTGGGCCGCCGGCCAGACCGACGTGCAGATGCCCGGCGGCCCGAGCGGCGCCGAGGCTCTGGGCCGCTACGACGCGGTGATCGAGCAGATCGCAGCCAGCGGCGTGGGCTGTGCGGCCGTGGTCAGCCACGGTGCGGCGATCCGGACCTGGGTGGCGGCCCGGGCCACCGGTGTGGACGTGGAGTACGCCGAGGACAACCCGCTGCTGAACACTCAGGTGATCAAGCTCGTCGGCGACCCGCAGGGCGGCTGGGTGGTGGAGGACTGGGGTTGGTGATGCACCCTGCAGGCCCGTCGACTTCTAGGGCCGCCGCCTGAGCCGTGGGTTCTGCAGGTCGGAGGGCAGGTCGTAGCGTTCTCCGGGGGCCAGGTCGCTCCCGGGGCCGACGATCATGTCCACCGCGTCGAGCACATCGTCGGGCAGTCTGAGTTCGAGCGCGGCCAGCTGAGCCTCAAGGTGTTCCCGGGTGCGCGGCCCGATGATCGCGGCGGTGACCCCGGGGTGCGCGGTGACGAATCCGAGGGCCAGCTCGATCAGGGTGAGCCCTGCTCCCGCGGCCACGCCGGCCAGCTGTTCCACCACGTCCAGGCGGCGCTGGTTCACCGGCACATCCAGGTCGAACCACGCGGGAAAGTGCCGAGCGCGGTTGGTGTCGATCGGTTGCCCGGCCCGTACGGCACCGCTGAGCCAGCCACCGCTGAGCGGCCCCCAGATCAGCGTGCCCAGGCCGTACTGCTGGGCAACCGGCAGCACATCGCGTTCCAGGCCGCGCATCAGCAGGGAGTAGTTGGCCTGCTCGGACACGAAACCGCTCAAACCCCGGTCGTGAGCAGCGTGCTGCGCCTCGACCAGGCGATAGGCCTGGTAGTTGGACGTGCCGAAGTACCGGATCTTCCCGGCGTGCTGCAGATCGGTCAGAGCCGCCAGGGTCTCCTCGTGCGCGGTCTGCGGGTCGAACCGGTGGACCTGGTACAGGTCGATCCAGTCGGTGCCGAGGCGACGCAGGCTCTCCTCGACGGCCTGCACCAGCCAGCGCCGTGAGCTACCGCTGCGTTGAGGCGCCTCACCCATCGGCAGACCGGCCTTGGTGGCCAGCACCACGCTGTCACGGCGGCCCTTCAGCGCCCGGCCCACCACTTCTTCGGAGCCGCCCTGCCCGTACACGTCGGCGGTGTCGATCAGGTTGATGCCCCGCTCCAGGGCCTGGTGGATGATCCGCACCGGCTCCTGCACCGAATCCTCGCCTCGGACGGTGAAGTTCATGGCTCCGAGGGCGAGTGGGGCTACCTGGACTCCGGTGCGCCCGAGCGTGCGGTACTCGACGGCCATGGCCTCAGCGCAGGCCGTCGAACAGGTCGGCCTCGGGCACGGGGGCGCCGGTGGTGTCGTGGGCGCGCTGGAAGGTTTCCACGCCCATCATCACGGTGAAGCGTTCGACGCCGAGGCCGAGCATCATGGCGCTGTCGGACTGGCTGGCGTGGGCGGCCAGGGCGTCGAACTTCTGCTGGCTCCAGGCCTTCACGTCGACCCAGGTGGTCAGTTCGTCGTCCGGCAGGCCCATCGGCAGGCGCTCGCCGCGGGCCAGGGCCTGGTCCATCTCGGCCTCGTACTTCTCGACCTCGGCCTTCTCCTCCTCGGTGCCGAACTCGCGGGTGAGGTCGCCCCACTGCTTCATCTGTGAGTAGGGCGGGGAGGACCAGTAGACCTTGGCCGGGTACCAGCCACCGGCGGCCTTGAGCTGCTCGAGGGCGGCGACGGTGACCCGGTAGGCCTGGATGTGGTCGGGGTGGCCGTACACACCGTTGGAGTCGTAGGTGACCACGACGTCGGGACGGTGGCGGAGCATCAGCTCGGCCAGGCTGGCGGCGGACTCGGCGACCGGGACGTTCCAGAAGGCGCCTGGGGCCTTGTTCGTGTCCCAGCCCATCATCCCGGAGTCGTGGTAGCCGAGCCGCTCCACGTGGTCCAGGCCGAGCACCTTGGCGCTGCGTTCGAGCTCGCCCTTGCGCACCACGGCGACGGCTTCGGGATCGTGCTCGGCATCGCCGGGTTTCACGCCGCCCGGGCCGTCGCCGCAACGGCCGTCGGTACAGGTGACCAGCACGGTGCGGATGCCTTCGGCGGCAGCCTTGGCGAAGACTCCGCCGGTGCCGGTGGCTTCGTCGTCGGGATGGGCGTGGACGGCCATCAGGGTCAAGGTCACAACGGGCACAGTAGCCGGGACCACCGACAGTCTTGGACTGCTTTTCGTTCTGGGCGCAGCCGGGCATACCTGGGCCGGCCCGAACGTTTCAGCGCGGCCTGGCCGGCGGGTCGACGTGTACACCAGGCGGCAGACGGGTGAGAGCCGCAGAACCGGCAAACCCTGGGCGAGCGCCACTCCTACCGTGAGCGTATGACGCACGCGGCCTCACAGCTGTTCGACCCCAACGACCTGGAAACCCTTCGCGCTCAGGTGGTGCTTCCGGTGCTGACCGCGATGCTTCGTGACGGTGAACTGCGGGAGTACCAGCTGGGATGGGTGAACTGGCAGGCCGACCTGGACACGGTCGGCCCCGAGCGCACGGCTGAGGCCGACTGTCTTTACGTCGTCGTCGTACCGCAGGTCCCCGAGAACCGGCTGCATCACTGTCTCTGGCGCCCGGGAACCAGCTACGAGAACCTCGCGCAGGCGGCGTACCAGTTCGCCTGGGTGATGGAGGAATGGATTCCCGAGTTCGTGGCCTGGGGTGAGCAGCGGCTGATGCCTGATCATCTGAAGCTCTAGCGGAACGCGTCGATCCCGGTCATCGCCTTGCCGATCACCAGCGTGTGCATCTCGACGGTGCCTTCGTAGGTCAGCACCGATTCCAGGTTGTTCATGTGCCGGATCACCGGGTACTCCAGGGAGATGCCGTTGGCGCCCAGAACGGTGCGCGCGGTACGGCAGATCTCCAGGGCCTCGCGCACGTTGTTCAGCTTGCCCAGGCTGACCTGCGCGGGCTTGAGCACACCAGCGTCCTTGCGCCGGCCCAGGTGCAGGGCCAGCAGCAGGCCCTTGGTGTACTCCACCTCCATGTCCGCGAGTTTCTGCTGGGTGAGCTGGAATCCGGCGATCGGGCGGCCGAACTGCGAGCGCTCGATCGAGTAGCGCAACGCCGCGGACAAACACGTTCTGGCTGCGCCGAGCGAACCCCAGATGATCCCGAACCGCGCCTCGTTCAGGCAGGACAACGGCCCGGCCAGCCCCCGCACCGAGGCGAACGCACTCGCCGAGGGGACCCGGACGTCCTCAATCACCAGTTCTGACGTGATCGAGGCGCGCAACGACAGCTTGTGCCGGATGTCGTGCGCGCTGAAGCCCGGGGTCGTGGTGGGAACGGCGAAGCCGCGGATGCCCTCGTCGGTGTTGGCCCAGATCACCGCGATGTCGGCGATCGAGCCGTTGGTGATCCAGGTCTTGCGGCCGTTGAGGATCCAGTCGTCCCCATAGCGCCGGGCGTGCGTGTGCATCGCCGCCGGGTCCGAACCGTGATCGGGCTCGGTCAGCCCGAAACAGCCGATCGCCTCACCGGCCGCCATCCGGGGCAGCCACTCGTCCTTGAGTTCCGAAGAGCCCCAGCGCCACAGGGCGTACATCGCCAGCGAGCCCTGCACCGAGACCAGCGAGCGGATGCCGGAGTCGACCGCCTCCAGTTCCAGGCAGGTCAGGCCGTACTGGGTGGCCGTCATCCCGGCGCAGCCGTACCCCTGCAGATGCATGCCGAGCACACCCAGCCGGCCCAGTTCGCGGGTCAGGCCACGGGGGTCCTCGACCGTTCCCCGCTCGAACCAGTCCGCCACGTGGGGAGCGATCCGGGCTTGTGCGAAGGTGCGCACAGCAGCCCGGATGTCACGTTCGTCGTCGGTGAGCAGGTCGTCGACGCCAGCAAGATCCACGGCCACATCGATGGGGTCCACCGGGCCAAAGTAGGCTCCTCGGCAACGACAAGACCACCCCTGGATGGAGACACCGTATGAGCCCCACTCAGCCGCCGTACCAGGTGACCGACCCCGCCACCGGCGAGGTTCTCCAGACCTTCCCGTACGCCACCGGCGCCGAGATCGAGACGGCCATCGCTGCGGCCGACACCGCGTTCACCGCCTGGCGGCAGGTGCCGATCGCCGAGCGCGCGGCGATCGTGCAGAAGGTGTCGGACCTGTTCGGCGAGCGGGCCGAGGAACTGGCCCGGCTCTCCCGGCAGGAGATGGGCAAGGCGATCGACGAGGGCAAGGAGGAGAGCGAGTTCTCCCAGGCCATCTTCGGCTACTACGCCACCGAGGGCCCGAGGCTGGCGGCCGACCGGCCGATCCCGACCAGCGAGGACACCGGCGGCACGGCGATGGTCGAGTACCGGCCGGTGGGCCCGGTGCTGGGGATCATGCCGTGGAACTTCCCGACCTACCAGATCGCCCGGTTCGCCGCCCCGAACCTGGTGCTGGGCAACACCGTGATCCTCAAGCACGCCGAGTGTGTGCCGCAGACCGCGCTGGCGGTGGCCCAGATCATGAAGGACGCCGGGGTGCCCGAGGGCGCCTACGTCAACGTCTTCGCCACCCACGAGCAGGTCGAGACCATCATCGCCGACCGCCGGGTGCAGGGTGTGTCGCTGACCGGTTCGGAGCGGGCCGGGGCCGTGGTGGCGGCGCTGGCCGGGCAGTACCTGAAGAAGTGCGTGCTGGAGCTCGGCGGCTCGGACCCGATGGTGGTGCTGGACAGCGCCGACGTGCCGAAGCTGGCCGAGACCGCGTGGGACTTCCGGGTCTACAACAACGGCCAGGTCTGCAACTCGAACAAGCGGATGATCGTGATGGAGGACGTGTACGACTCCTTCGTCGCCGAGCTCACCGAGAAGGCCAGGGCGATCGACCTGGCCACGCATGCGCCGATGTCCTCGCGCCGGGCCGCCGAGGCGATCGACGAGCAGATCAAGGACGCGGTGGGCAAGGGAGCGACCCTGCACGCCGGTGGGGTGCTGGGCGACGGTCCGGCGGCGAAGTTCTCGCCGGGTGTGCTCACCGGGGTCACCCCCGAGATGCGGGCGTTCCACGAAGAGCTGTTCGGGCCGGTGGCCGTGGTCTACAAGGTCGCCTCGGAGGACGAGGCGGTGGAACTGGCCAACGCCACCCGTTTCGGCCTGGGCGGCTCGGTGTTCAGCGCCGATGTCGAACGGGCCAAACGGATCGCCCGGCGCCTGGACGTGGGGATGGCGAACGTGAACACGCCGGCCGGTGAGGCGGCCGAGTTGCCGTTCGGCGGGACCAAGCGCTCGGGCTTCGGCCGGGAGCTGGGCCCGCTGGGCTTCGACGAGTTCTGCAACAAGCGGCTGTACTACATCGCCGACTGAGTCATCGACGGCCGTGAGGTAGGTGGTCGCCCGGGGATACCCTTCCCCGGGCGACCGGAGATGGACCCGTTGCGGGCCCGTGCACCAGATCCGCCCGACCGTCTTGAACGGCGCCGGTCACGCTGATTACCTGCGCGCTCTGCCGCTGAGCTAAAGGCCCATGATGGAGGGCCTTACGGGATTTGAACCCGTGGCCTCGCAGACCTTGCCGACGCCCGGTTGATCGGACCGCTGGTGTTTCACCCTGAGATTTGAGCGATAGTCTGACGATTGAGTGGTGGCTGCTGCCGAGCAGCCCACCGTCAGGCTGATTCTCAGTTTTACTACCTACACCCCGCGCTCATTCGGGGTGGTCTGGGGTTACCGCTCGCCGAACAGGTAGGCGAAGAACGGGGCGCCGATCGCGGTGTCGGTGATCTCGATCGAGTTCGCCTCTTCCCGGGCCTGCTTCACCGCCTCGGTGAGCTTCTGCACACGGGCCAGCAGTTCGCCGACCCGGTCGGCCGGCAGCGCACCGGAGTACTTGACCGTGGTCCAGGTGCCCTCCGGAACGTCCTCGGTGTACACGTCGACCTGGGCCGGGTGGTGCTCGGTGGCCTCGGCCTTGACCCAGTTGCGCATCACCTTCTTGGAACGCACGGTCTGCGCCGGGGCCGAGGCGTAGGCGCCGACGTCCGGGCTGTAGGACCAGCGTTCGGCCGGGTCGAGCACCGGCAGCTTCGTGATGAAGGTCTGCAGCTCGCCCAGCTTGCGCTCGAGGAACAGCAGGGTGGTCACGGTGACCCCGGGCAGGATGGTCCGGCCGTCGACCACCACGTCGGCCTTCGCCTCGCAGTTGGCGGCGTCCTTGGTCGCGGTCACGTCGAACAGCCGGGTCAGCTGGCCGGTCACCCGGTCGATCACCTCGGTGGCCCGGATCTGCGGCAGCTTGGTCTCGGCGGGCAGTTGCAGGCCGTCCTCGTCGCGCGGGGTGTAGCTGCGCGAGATGCCGGACAGCGGGTCGCTCTTCTGCACGTCCCGGTGCGCCGTGACGAAAGCCTGCTCGGCCGTGGCCTTGACGCCCTTCTCGATGGCGATGATCTGGTTCAGCTTGGTCATGACGACGACTCCCTCCCGAGCGAGGCCGACCCCGCTGCGATGCTGAGCAGGACCGTACTCACCGCAGCGTTCCGGGCAAAACAGGTTTTATGCTCAGAACCGCGGATCGGGCGGTAGGTGCAGCGAGAGCGCCTGCACCAGAGCCGGTTCCAGTTCGGTCTCGGGGTGCTCGACCCAGAACTGGTGACCGGTGAGCATCGCCGCGACCAGCGCCTGGCCGACCGCGACCGGAAAGAAACCGCCTTCCGGAGAGCCGGTCTGGCGGGCGGCGAAAGCCCGGCCCTCGCTGCGCCATCCGTTGAACGCGCCCCAGATCTGGGCCTGCACCGCGGGCACGCTGAACACCAGCTGCGCGCGGTGCAGGGCCCATGCGCGCTTGTCGGGGGTGGTGATCCGGTGCACGCTCAGTGCGGCCTCGGTGAGCACCTCGTCGTAGCGGCGGTCCGGGTCGGCGGCGGCCAGCAGCTTGGCGAACTGGATGTTCTCCGACTCGGTCTCCACCCAGAGCACGTCGGACTTGGTGGAGAAGTAGCGGAAGAAGGTGCGCCGGCTGACCCCGGCGGCGGCCGCGATGTCCTCGACCGAGACCTGCTCGAAGCCGCGCTCGAGGAAGAGCGTCTGCGCGGTGTCGGCCAGTTCGCGTGCACTGGTCGTGGCCGGGCGACCACCGAGAGGTCGTGTCATGGGAATCATCGTGCTGCACAGCCACCTCACGACAAACCGTGACACTATTCAATGCAATCTAGGGTGGACAGGTGGAAACTCCCTCCAATAGGTTGCGACACGCTGTGTCATAACCGGGTTCGTCCCCACCTCCCCCATCCGAAGGAGCAGCCGTCATGGGCCGCGTTGCAGGCAAGGTCGCATTCATCACCGGAGCTGCCCGTGGGCAGGGCCGCAGCCACGCGATCAAGCTGGCCGAAGAGGGCGCCGACATCATCGCCGTCGACATCGACACCCAGGTCGCCTCCGCCCCGTACCCGACCTCCACCGCCGACGACCTGGCCGAGACGGTCAAGGCCGTCGAGGCGCTGGACCGCCGGATCATCGCCCGCACCGCCGACATCCGCGACCTGGCCGCGCTGACCGCCGTCGCCAAGGAGGGCGTCGCCGAGTTCGGCCGCCTGGACATCGTGCTGGCCAACGCCGGTATCTCGAGCATGGCCCCGCTGGTGGACATGGACGAGGACATGTTCACCGAGATGGTCGACATCAACCTGACCGGTCAGTGGAAGACGCTGAAGGCGACCGTCCCGCACATCATCGAGGGTGGCCGCGGCGGTTCCGTGGTGATCACCAGCTCGCTGGCCGCGATGGTGGCCAACGGCAACAACGGCCACTACTCGGCCGCCAAGGCCGGTCTGGTCTCGATGATGAAGACCGCCGCCAAGGAGTGGGCGCCGCACAACATCCGGGTGAACACCATCCACCCGACCACGGTGCAGACCCCGATGATCATCAACGACGCCACGTTCCGGCTGTTCCGCCCGGACATCGAGAACCCCACCTACGACGACTTCATCGTCGCCGCCAACACCCTCAACGCCCTGCCGGTGCCGGTGACCGAGCCGATCGACATCACCAACGCCGTGATGTACCTGGTTTCCGACGAAGGCCGTTACGTGACCGGCACGACCCACGTGGTCGACGCCGGTGGCGCGCTCTGACCTGACCCGAGCGAGTCGCCCAAGGCGCTCGGGGGCCTAGAACTTCAGGTCCTCGAGCGCCTTCAGGGCCACCGCCAGCGCCGGGTTCTGGCTGTCGTGGGCCCAGAGCAGATGCAGTTCGACCGGTTTCGGCGTCGGCGTGGCGAACGGCAGGAACCGCACCCCGTCGGCGTGGATCAGCTGGGTGCTCTGCGGCACCAGCGCCACCCCGCGGCCACCCTGCACCAGCCAGACCATGGTCAGGATCTGGCTGACCGAGTGCACCACGTTGTCGTGCCGCACCGGCAGCAGGCCCACCACCAGGTCGTAGAAGTAGCGGGCCTTGGCGTCCGAGTGCATGATCAGCGGCTCACTGGCCAGGTCCTCGGGCCGGAGGGGACGCTTCAGCCCGGTCAGCGGATGCGCGTCGGGCACCGCCACCATCAGCCCTTCCCGCATCAGCAGCCGATGCCCGAACACCGCGGTGTCGAACGGCGGGCGGGCCAGGCCCAGGTCGATCTCGTGCGCCTGCACCGCCTCGATCTGATCGCGCGACACCAGCTCGAACAGCTCCAGCTCCAGATCGGGCAGCTGCTCCGAGAGATGATTGAGCAGCCGGGGCAGCACGCCGTATCCCGCACCGCCGGTGAAGCCCACCCGCAGCGTTCCCGCCGACCCCGCCGAGATCCGTCTGGCCAGCTCCGGTGCCGTCTCCGCCAGGGCCAGCAAGCGCCGGGCCTCGCCGTAGAACGCCTCCCCTGCCTTGGTCAGGCGAACGCCCCGGCTGTCCCGGTCGAACAGCCGCACGCCGACCTCGCGCTCCAGTTTCTGCACCAGCCGGGACAACGGCGGCTGGGTCATCGACAACCGGGCTGCGGCGCGGCCGAAATGCAGCTCCTCCGCGACAGTGACGAAACCCCGTAGCTGCTCGAACGAGAACATGTTCGCGGACAATACCTGCGTGCGTTGGGGCATGATCAGCTGGTGACCCGCATCCTGCCGCCTTTGGAACTGGACCCCGGTGAACTGCCCTACGGTCCGCGCCGATGGTGGGGTGGACCGCTCGATGTGGAGGGACTGGCTTTGGCCTCCGTGGGGCTGGCCACGGCCGCGGTAGACGATCTGCTGGACCGCCCCGGTGCGCTACGGGCGTCCTCGCCCCGGATCGCCAGCGCCTTCAATTCTCTGGGGTACCTGCAGATCAACGGACGTCGGCCGCTCGGCTTTGCGGAGCTGTCCGGCTTCTTCCCTACCGCTGACGGCTGGATCCGCACCCACGCGAACTACCCCCACCATGCAGATCGCCTGCGGCGGGCTTTAGGGGCATCCACAGCAGAGGACGTCGGTGAGCGCCTCACGCGTTTGTCCGCCTTGGATGCGGAGCAGCTGATCGGAGACGCCGGCGGTATCGCAGCGGTGGTGCGAACCCGTCGGCAGTGGCTGGATTCGCCGATGGCGGATGCTCCGTTGCCCCGCGACTGGATCTCCTTCGACGTGGGCTCCTCACCCGGCGCAGCCTGGCGTCCAGGCGCCGACCTGCCACTGTCCGGCCTGCGGGTCCTCGACTTCACCCGGGTCATCGCCGGGCCGGTCGCCTCCCGTACCCTCGCTGCGCTGGGTGCTGACGTGCTCCGAATCGACTCACCTTCGCTGCCCGAGCCGGTGGACCAGCACATCGACAGCGGATTCGGAAAACGTACCGCCCTGCTGGATCTCGGTCAGGGACCTGAGCAGTTGCTCGAGCTCGCCGACGTGGTGCTGCTGGGCTACCGCAACGGCGCCCTGGACCGCTTCGGCCTGTCCCCCGAAGCCCTGCGCGAACGCTACCCGGCCCTGATCGTCATCAATCTCGACGCCTGGGGTACTACCGGCCCGTGGGCTCAGCGCCGCGGTTTCGACAGCATCGTGCAGGCCGCCACCGGCATCGCCGACGTCTACCGCCAGCGCAACGGACGCCCGGGTGCCCTGCCGGTTCAGGCGCTGGACCACGCCACCGGGTACGGCATGGTCGCTGCCACCGTCGGGCTGGTGACCGCGCGGCTGCGCCACGGCGTGAGTGGCATCGCCCGGCTGAGTCTGGTGCGGGCCGCCGACCTGCTGTTCCGCAGCAAGGCGCCCGACGTTCCGGTGCAGGGGGTTGCCGATCCGGAGTTGATCACGACCGACAGCCCGTACGGCGAACTGCGCTACGTCCCCTCACCTTTCGATCTGTACGGTGCGCCGCTGACCTACCCGCACCCGCCCCGGCTCTACGGCGAGGACGCCCCGGTCTGGTAGCCGATTATTACCTTTTGAGCCACTACGCGGCCATCTGACGCGAGCAGAGTCCTGGGCATGACTCAGCATGAAGGCCGGCTCCCGGTCAGTCGGCGCACCCTGTTTCGTGGTGCCGTGGCCGTTCCCGCGGTCGGCGCGGTTGCGCCGTTGGTCAGTGCGCCCACGGCCGCCGCCGACTCGATCAGCGCCGCAAATTTCGATTCAGCCGGCCCCCGCTTCGCCATCGCCGTTCTGCCCGACACCCAGTACCTTTTCGATGCCGACAGCTCCGACCCGGAACCGCTGCGGGCCACCTTCCGTTACCTGGTCTCCGAGCGCGACGACGCCAACATCGCGTTCATGACCCACCTGGGCGACGTCACCGAGCACGGCACCGACCACGAGATCACCCTGGCCTCGAAGACCTTCAAGCTGATCGACGGCAAGGTGCCCTACAGCGTCCTGGCCGGCAACCACGACATCAACGGCTCCACCGACGACCAGCGCGGCGATTCGCCGTACCTGCAGGCGTTCGGGCCCAAGCGGTTCCGGGGACGCCCGACGTTCGGCGGCAGCTCGCCCGACGGCTACAACAGCTACCACGTGATCCGCGGCGGCGGCCGCCAGTGGCTGATCCTGGCGCTGGACTGGCGCGCTTCCGACCAGGGCCTGGCCTGGGCCCAGGGCGTGCTCGACGCGCACCCGAAGCTGCCGGTCATCCTGACCACGCACGACCTGGCCGCCTCGGACGAGCAGGGCCAGGCCGCGCTCTCCGGCCACGGGCAGCGGTTGTGGGACCAGCTGATCAACGCCAACGACCAGATCTTCCTCACCCTGAACGGACACTACTGGCCCTCCGGCCGCACCGTGCTGACCAACCAGGCCGGGCACCCGGTGCACGCGCACATCACCAACTACCAGGACCGTTACTACGGCGGCGCCGGGATGATCCGGCTGTACTCGTTCGACCTGGCCCGCAACGTGATCGACGTGGAGACCTTCTCGCCCTGGTTCCTGGACACCGACCCGGCCCGGCGCTCGCAGCTGGGCGCCGAGACCATCGAGCTCACCGGCCCGGCCGACCGGTTCAGCGTGGAGATCGACTTCGACGAGCGGTTCGCCGCCTTCGCCGGGGTCAAGGCGGCCGATCCCGTCCCGCCGGCGGCGGTGCTGGTGCGAGGAACCGTGGCGTACTGGCGTTTCGACCAGGCCGGGCTCACCGCAGCCGGTTCCGACGGCAAGGCACTGCCCGCCGGAACCGTGGCCCGCGACCTCACCGGCAAGGGCAACGACCTGACCGCCGCGATCCTGCACAACAGCAGCGCCGACGTCCTCAGCTGGTCGGCCGAGCATCACCCCGCCCAGCCCGCCCACGCCAGCCTGCGCTTCGACGGCGGCCAGAACCCGAACCGGGCCGCGGTGCTGGAGACCGCGGCCAAGGCACCGATCAACAGCATGAAGTTCACCTCCGGCTACACCATCGAGGCCTACTTCAAGCTGCCCGAGAAGTTCGAGGGCCAGCACGCCTGGATGGGCATCCTGAGCTGGGAAGGCCGGGCCGGGGACGCGGGCAAGACCAACGGCTACTCCGAGGACGAGGCGCCCTGCTCGCTGAACCTGTCCGGCGAGCGCTTCCTGCAGTACGCCGTCTACCCCTCGGTGCAGAACTCGCAGCCCACCTCGTGGAGCCACGCCCTGCCGGTGGGCCGGTGGATGCACCTGGCCGTGGTCAACGACGGCAAGCGCACGATCATCTACATCGACGGCTCACCGATCGCCCGTAATCCCACCCAGCCTTCGACCGGGATCGCGACCCTGGGCAAGCCTTTCGCGCTCGGTGGGACACAGTCGGCGGAGAAGTTCGGGCAGGGCTACTACGGCTGGCTCGGTGACGTGCGCATCGTCGACCGGGCCCTGAAGCCGAAGGATTTCATGACGCCGGCTCAGTAGCCCGGCCCCAGATGCGGCTGGCCCGGGCGACGTGCGGACGTCGCCCGGGCCAGGTGGATCAGAGCTTCAGGTGGTTCAGGGCTTGGAGTCCATGACCCCGTTGATGGTGTCCCAGCCCGAGCCGCCTTCCAGGACGTTGGTCCCGTCCATGTCCTCCAGCTCGTCGTCGCCCTTCTCGCCGAACAGCTGGTCGTCGCCCTCGGCGCCGAGGAGCGTGTCGTCGCCCCCGCCGCCGTAGACCTCGTCGTCACCGGCGCCGGCCCACACGCTGTCGTGGCCGCCTCCGGCGCGCACCCAGTCGTCGCCGTCCTCGCCCCAGATCCAGTCGTCGCCGTCACCGGCGGACAGATCGTCGTCACCGGCCCCGCCGTACAGCGAGTCGCTGGCCAGGCCGCCGATCAGGCGGTCGTCGCCGCCGGCCCCGGCGAGCACGTCCTTACCCGCGCCCCCGTTCAGCACGTCGTCCTGGTCGCCGCCGGTGAGAACGTCGTTGCCGTCGCCACCGGTCACCGAGTTGAAACCGTCACCGGCGTCGACCGTGTCGTTGCCCAGGCCACCGGAGATGCTGTCGCTCCCCAGGCCGCCGTCGATCCAGTCGTTGCCGTCGCCACCGGCGATCTCGTCGTCGCCGCCCAGCCCGCAGATGGTGTCGTTACCACCGATGCCGACGATGCGGTCGCCGCCCGCGGTCCCGATGATGACGTCGTCACCGGCGGTTCCCACGATGGTGCCGTGGCTGAACGTGGTGCTGGTGGCCGCCTTACCGTTGCAGGTAGGCGCGGCCTGCGCCTGCGACAGGGCGATCTGGCCGCCGACGACCGCGGTCAGCACCGAAGCTCCCAGAAGCCCGGCCACTCTCTTTCCCCGAATCACTTTCCCCCCACACGATCAATGGAATTCCGACGCGAGAAAAGTAACCAGCTCAAGGGATTCGGCGGATCACGAGCGCAGTATGTGAACCGAACTCCCTAGTCTCCGCGGCCGATCGGAGGGAAAGAAATTCAGCCCAAGCGATTTTCGGTCCAGAACCGACGAATTCACCCGGGCCCACGCCGCGGCCGTTCCCGCGATTCTTAACGAAGGCCTCAGGCATCAGAGTTTTCTCAGCAACCCCAAGGTCTGAGTGCCTTTTGACGCTGGGCGCAAGCACCGGGGCCGGGTATCTGGAACCATGGTCCGGTGAACGCACCGCGCTGGCTGAGCGCCCCTGACCAGGTCGACGACCATCTCCGTGAGGCCCTCACCGTCTGCTGGCGCGACGTGGCCAACGCCGGCGGATCCGTCGGCTTCGTTCAGCAGACTCCGGTCAGCGACGACGTGGTCCGGCCCGAGGTGGACAAGATCGTCGAGCAGCTCGGGCGGGCTCATCTCCTGGTCGCCGGCGAGCCCGACAAGGTCGCGGGCTGGCTGGTCCTCACCACCAACGCCTCGCTCGCCTTCCGGCACTGGGGCCTGGTCACCCGAGTCCAGACCGCCCCGGCCGTGCGAGGTACCGGAGTAGCCCGGGCGTTGCTGACCGAGCTGGCTCGCTACGCCAAGGTCGATCTCCGGCTGGCTTCACTCCGTTTGGACGCTCGCGGTGGGGAAGGTCTGGAACGCTTCTACGAGCACTTCGGCTGGGAGGTCGTCGGCCGGTACCCGGAGGCCATCGACCTCGGAGGCGGCGACCTGCGTGACCAGCTCTACCTGAACCTGTCGCTGTAGCGCACGACGAGCGGTCAGGACAGGCCCTTCGCGATGGCCTTGGTCAACGAGGCCTTGGCGGTGTCCCCGGAGAACTCCCAGTAGAACGCCCCGCCCAGTTTCTGCTTCTTGGCGTACTTCATCTTCCCGGCAATGGTTTTCGGGGTGTCGTAGCTCCACCAGTTCTTGCCGCACTTGGCGTAGGCGCTGCCACCCACGGTGCCGCTGGGCGGGCAGGTCCGGGCCAGCACCCGGTAGCTCTCGATCCCGGTGCCCGAGCTGCCCTTGGCCGGGCCGGTCGCCGCGCCGCCGGGGGCCTTCTGCTTCACCCCGGTCCAGCCGCGGCCGTAGAAGGGCACCCCCAGCAGCAGTTTTTTCGACGGCACGCCCTGCTGACGCAGTGCCGCGATCACCGTCTTGGAGTCGTACCCCTTCGGCTTCGCGCTGGCGTAGTCGCCCAGCGGCGAGTGCGGCGCGGTCGGGCCCTTGCGTTCCCAGCTGCCGTGGTAGTCATACGTCATCGGCATCAGCCAGTCGAGGTACTTGGCCCCCTCGGCGTAGTTCGCCTTGAACAGGGTGCCGCCGGCCCGGCCGTTGCCGGTGATCGCCGAGGTGACCAGGTCCTTGCCGAACTCCTTGCGGACCGCCCTGAGCAGGACCGGGTAGGCGTTGTAGCCGCTGGCGTCACAGTTCACGCCGCAGGTGTTCGGGTACTCCCAGTCGATGTCGATGCCGTCGAACACGTCGGCCCAGCGCTTGTCCTCGACCAGGGCCCGGCAGGACCTGGCGAAGCCGGCCGGGTCGAGCGCGGCCTGGGTGAAACCGGCCGAGCCGGTGCCCCCGCCGAACGACCAGATCACCTTGAGCCGGGGATGCTTCTGCTTGAGCTGGCGCAGCTGGTTGAAGTTGCCCGCGACCTTCTGCGAGGCCAGGTCGGCCCGGCCGTTGACCGACTGGGCGGCCGGAATCTTCTTCTGGTAGTCGGCATACGCGTCTCCGATACCGCAACGCCCACCCTCGACCGAGCCGAACGCGTACAGCACGTGCGTGAGCTTGCCGGCCGCGCCGCTGGTGTGCAGCCGCTTCACCTGCCCGGTGGCCCCGCGGTAGGTGGCCCAGTTCGTGTAGTAACCGACCACTTTGGCCTTCTTGGCGGCGGCCACGGTGAGATCGGGCTCGGGGTTGGCGGCGCCGGCACCGAACGGGTTCAGCAGCACGATGGCCATCAGGGCCGCGATCGACGCCGCCGACGAAATCAGAACAACCCGAGCACGTGTCACCGAAAACCCCCAGCTACTGATCAAGCTCAGCCGAAGCTAGCAGGGATTCCGGGTCGAGTCCGGCTCCGCAAGAACCTCTTATACGGGATTTAGCGTGGGTCTGCGGCGGGGTACCGGCCGGGACGGTGATTGAGCACCAGGACCAGGTTCAGCGCGGCCACCCCCAGAGCCGACAGCGCCACGGTGCCGACGTCGGCCGTCAGCATGGACAACACCACCACCCCGCTGTCCAGCCCGAGCAGCACGTAACCGGCTCGCCAGCCCAGCCGTTCCTGAGCCAGCACCGCGATCACGTTGAAACCGCCCAGGCTGCTGTGATGCCGCAGCACGATCAGCAGGCCGACCCCAGCCACCAGATTGCCCAGCAGCACGGCGTAGACGGGGTTGACCTGTCCCAGTTCGAGAAACCGGGACTGCAGCAGCGAAAAGCCGGACAGCAGGAGGACGGACAGCACCGAACGCCCCACGAAGGCCGGGCCTTTGCGGTTCCAGGCCAGCACCGCGAACGGCACGTTCACCGCGGCGAAGACCAGGCCGAAGGGCCAGGACAGCCATTGGCACAGCCACAGCACGAACCCGGCCGTACCACCCGTCACCGCGCCGGCCGACTTGATCAGGTAGAGCCCGAAGGCGGTGATCAGCGTCCCGGTGACCAGGGCGAAGAGATCCTCGGCGAGCCCGTGCCGATGGATCGACGACGGCGATGACGCCGGAGGAGGCGCCGGTGCGGTGGTCAGCACCTCGGACCGGCCAGGACGTCGAGCACCCGGTCGTTGGTGGCGCGGTCGGCCAGCGTGATCCGCAGGCCCTCGTCGGCGAACGGGCGCACCAGAATGTCGGCCTCACCGAAGGCTTCCAGCAGATGCACCGAACCGGGCAGCCAGAGGAAGTTGGCCTGACTGTCCGGCACCCACCAGCCGAGCTCGCGCACCGCGGCCAGCATCCGGTTGCGTTCCCGGACGATCGCCTCGACCCGTTCCCGCAACTCCTCCCGGGCGGACAACGAGGCGATGGCCGCTTCCTGGGCGATGCTGCTGACGCCGAAGGGTAGCGCGGTCTGGCGCAGACCGTCCGCCAGCATCTCGGACGTCACGGCGTAGCCCACCCGCAGCCCGGCCAGGCCGTAAGCCTTGGAGAAGGTCCGCAGCACACACACGTTGGCCCGGCGGTTCAGCAGGCCGACCGGGCTGGTGTACTCCGCGTAGGCCTCGTCGAGGACCACCAGCACGGTGGGCGGCACCTGATCGAGGAAGGCCGCCAGCGCTGTGGGGTCCAGCCCGGTACCAGTCGGGTTGTTCGGCACGCACAGCAGCACGATCCGGGTGCGCTCGGTGATCGCCTTCAGCATCGCGTCCAGGTCGTGGCCCAGCTCCGGGGTCAGCGGGACCGGGACCGGCTGCGCCCCGGCCAGCCGGGTCAGCAGGGGGTAGGCCTCGAACGAGCGCCAGGCGAAGACGACCTCGTCACCGGCGTCGCAGAAGGTCGCCATGAGCTGCTGGATGGCGCCCACGCTGCCCGGGCTGACCGCGATCTGGTCGGGCGTGACGGCGTGGTACTCGGTGGCGGGGAGTTCGGCCGACAGGTGCTCGGCGATTGCGTGCCGCAGTTGGGTGCACGCCGCGTCCGGGTAACGATTGGCGGCCGATGCCGCGCGCCGGATCGCTTCCTGGACCGACGGCAACGGCTCGAAGTGGCTCTCGTTCGCGGCCAGCGACGCAGTCCGCGCCGACGAGGCCCGGCGGCCGGGCCGGTAGGGCGGCATCGCCGAGAGCACCGATCGCAGCGCGGGCTGTTCCTGCACGTGGTTCATGGGGGAAGACTCACCGGTAGCCAGCCACCTGCGCAACAGACGGCTTCGCGACTGAGCAGAACGGCACGTCTCAAGTTCGAGAGGTGCCAAAATGCTCACATGGACGCTCTTGATGCCCGGATCTTGCTGGCCCTGGACGAAGACCCCGACGCCACCGCGCTGGCTCTGGCCCAGCGGCTGGGGATCGCCCGCAACACGCTCAGCGCCCGCCTGACCCGGATGCGCGAGACCGGGGCCCTGCGCGAGTTCTCGCGCCGGGTCGACCCGGCTCACCTGGGACGTGGCCTGGTGGCGTTCGTGTCGATCGCGATCAGCCAGACCACGTCCACCGGTGTCACCGACGTCCTGCGGGCCGTCCCGGAGGTGGTGGAGATGCACATGACCACCGGCGAAGCCGACCTTCTGGTCAAACTGGTGGCCGTCGACACCGCCGACCTGCACCGGATCACCAATCAGATCCTGGAGGCGCCCGGTGTGGTGCGGACCAGCACCGCCATCTCGCTGTTCGAGGAGATGCCGCTGCGCCTGCAGGCCCTGATCCGGCAGGTGGCTACAACACCCACCCCAAGGACATGAGCACCAGTCCGCCCAGGACCAGCGCGAGGGCCAGGCCGATCAGATGGGACGGCCAGTACAGCCCGGCCTGCCGATGGTGGTAGTGCTGGTGATTTGTCGCAAGCATGGCCCTGTAGCCATCCAATCTGGCGCTCCATTGCGCCGTGACTGTCTCGAGCGCCATCAGCATGCCTCTTCCACCGGCTCGCAGACCGTCTGAGCCGACGAATCACCCCTTCGGGCGCTCACCGCGCGGATTGCCGGACGACGGTCCCTCCGGCTAGGTTCGGTAAACGCTTTCCGGATCCCCTGCAGAACGGACGTGACGATGCGTCTCGGAGTCCCCGACGGCCTGGTCGAACTGCTCCAGGAGTCCTGGCCACTGTTCGGCAGCGACTCCCCCACTCCCGAGGCCGTCCGGGAACGGCTGCGCGGCACGCTCGGGGTCCCGAATCCTCCGGCGGAACTGGACGTCCACATTGAGGACGAGTGGCAGCGAGACGGTCTCAGCGGCACCGAACTGTCCTGGAACGCGGGTTTCGGTGAACGTGTGGCCGGGCGCTGTCTACGTCCCGCCGGCAGCGAGCAGAAGGCTCTGCCGGGCGTGCTGTTCCTGCACTGCCACGGCGGGGTCAAACGTTTCGGGCTGGCCAAACTGGCCGACGGCGCGGACGGCAGAGCGGAACACCCGGTCATCGAGCAGATCCGCTCGCAGCTCTACGGCGGACGCCCGGCAGCGGAAGACCTGGCGCGGACCGGACGGGTCGTCCTGGTGCACGACGGTTTCGGCTGGGGCAGTCGCCGGATGCCGCTCGATTCCATGCCGGCCCGCAGCGAGGCCTTCGCCGAACGTGAAATTCGGTCTGCTGGTCCCGATCTGGACGAAGCCACGCTCTACGACATCCACGCCAACCCCGCCGAGGACGCGGTGGCCAAGGCCCTCGGCATCCTCGGCACCTCCTGGGCCGGCCTGCTGGCCCGGGAAGACCTGATCGCCGGGCAGGTGCTGGCCGATCTGGCTCCCACCGGGTACTCCGTCATGGGCCTGTCCGGCGGCGGCGCCCGGGCGGCCCTGGCCACCGCCCTCGGAATGCCCGCCCGGGCAGTGGTAGTCAGCGCCATGACCTCCAGCTTGGCCCACATGCTGCCCGCCCACGTGTCCTCGCACACCTGGGCGCTGATGACTCCCGGCCTCGGGCGCATCGCCGACTGGCCCCAGATCATTGCCACCGCCGCACCCCGGCCCCTCCTGGTCCAGTACGCGCGCCAGGACCAGCTTTTCCCGCTCGAGGGGATGCAGAACGCCCACCGCCAGATCAGCGAGGCCTATGCCCAGGCCGGTAGCACAGAGGCCTACACCGGCTCGTTCCACGACGCCCCGCACAGCTTCAGCCCGTCCATGCAGAAGGAAGCCTTTGACTGGCTGCCCGGCTGAGCCTGCACGCCGGCTCCGGTCAGATGGCGTCCCAGAACGACCACCACCCCAGACCTGCCACGGCGCGTGACAGACCGGCAACAGGCAGCCAGGTGATCAAGATTGTCGGTGGCAGCAGCTAGGTTTCCGTCATGGCAGAAAAACCCCGCTGCGCACCTGCTCGTCATGGTGCTGCTCGTTGCGTTGCTCCTGGTATCCGGTTTCTGGAGGCGTCCTGATGAGCACCGTGCTGCCCCGTGAGGAGTACGAGCAGGCGGTCGCCACCGCGCGCTCCGCGGCAAGCCTGTACTACGGCACCGGCGCGGCCGCCGACGCGGTGGTGGAGGAGTCCGCCGACGTAACGGTCCTGGACGACGCTACTTACGATGCGCTGGTCCGGGACATCGCCGCCACCGAGGCCGCGCACCCCGACTGGCAGGTCCAGGCCTCACCCACCCAGGTGGTGGGCGGCGAAGCGGGCGATGTGGAGCATTCTGCCCCGATGCTCAGCCTGGACAACGTCTTCTCCTCGGCCGAGCTGGCCGAGTGGCACACCAGCCTGGCCAAACGGCTGGACCGCGCGCCGCGCTACGTCGTCGAGCCCAAGTTCGACGGTCTGGCCCTGGCGGCCCGCTACCAGAACGGCGAACTCGTCCAGCTGATCACCCGCGGCGACGGGGTCCACGGGGAAGACGTCACGTTCGCGGCGCCGGCCATCGTCGGGCTGCCCGCCACGCTCACCCAGCCGCTGACCCTCGAGGTGCGGGGCGAGGTGATGCTGACCGACGCGCAGTTCGCCGCGGCCAACGAGCTGCGCCTGGCCAACGACGACAAGCCGTTCGTCAATCCCCGCAACGGGGTTGCCGGTTCGCTGCGTGGCTCCAAGGACCGCAGCTACGTCATCCCCATGACGTTCTTCGCCTACCAGTTGCTTCCCCTGCCCGAGACCTACCCGGGCACCCGGCCCGATGCCGACCTGGACTACTCGGCCGGTATCGCCCTGCTCGGAGAGCTCGGCGTCTCCACCGCAGCCACGTCCTCCGCCCGGATCGCCGTGGCCGAGACCATCGAGGCCGCGCAGGAGTACATCGACTCGCTCCTGAGCCGCCGGGCCGATCTGGGCCTCGGCATCGACGGCGCCGTGATCAAGGCCGACTCCCCCGCCGACCGGGAACAGGCCGGTTCCTCGTCCCGGGCCCCGCGCTGGGGCATCGCGTTCAAGTTCCCGGCCGACTCCCGCCTGACCACCCTCGAAGAAGTCATCTGGCAGGTCGGCCGCACCGGCGTCATCACCCCCCGGGCCCGGGTCACGCCGGTCTTCGTCGGGGGCACCACCGTCACCTACGCCACCCTGCACAACCCGAACGACCTGGCCCGCCAGGGTCTGATGATCGGTGACACCGTGATGGTGCTGCGGGCCGGCGAAGTCATCCCCCGGATCGAGGGCGCCGTCGTCTCGGCCCGCACCGGTAACGAGACGCCCATCCCGGCCCCCGAGGTCTGCCCCAACTGCAGCGGCGAGATCGACCGCTCCCAGGAGCGCTGGCGCTGCAAGCGCGGCCGCACCTGCGCTCTGCCGCAGGCGGTGCGTTACGCCACCGCCCGGGACTGCTGGGACATCGAGTCCGTCGGGGAGAAACTCGTCCGCCAGCTCGTGGACAACGGCCTGGTCACCGATGTGGCCGACATCTTCGCCATCACCGAGGAGCAGTTGCTCGGGCTGGAACGTATGGGCCGGACCAGCGCCGCCAAGGTTCTCACCGAGGTGGAGAAGGCCAAGTCCCAGCCGCTCGCCCGCACCCTCACCGCGCTCGGGGTGCGCGGTACCGGCCGGTCGATGAGCCGTCGCATCGCCCGCTACTTCGCCACGATGGAAGCCATTCAGGCCGCCGATGCCGCCGCCTTCGAAGAGGTCGACGGGATCGGCCCGGAGAAGGCGCCGGTCATCGTCGAGGAACTCGTCGAACTGGCTCCGGTCATCGAGAAGCTGCGCGCCGCCGGAGTCTCGATGACTGAACCGGGCGCGACGGGAAGGCCGGTCAGGACGGACGATGCCGACCAGGCGGACGACGCGGGTGAGGACACGACCTCAGAACCCGGCGAAGCCTCAGCCCGGCCTTTGGCCGGTGAGGACGGCAAGCCGATGACCGTGGTGGTCACCGGGAAGATGACCGGCCCCCTCGAAGCCTTCTCCCGCAACGAGATGAGCGAGCTCATCGAACGGGCCGGCGGCAAGGCCAGCAGCGCGGTCTCCAAGAACACCAGCCTGCTGGTGGCCGCGGACGAAGGTTCCAGCAAGTACAAGAAGGCCCAGAGTCTCGGCGTTCCGATCGAGTCCCCGGAGGAGTTCGCCCAGCGTTTGGAGAGCCTGCTGTAGATAACGGCCGCAGGGGGTGGGACGGCCAGGCTAGCCGACGAGGCGCTCGAGTTCAGCGAGGTCGAGGTAATCCACGGGCCTGAGGGGGTAACCGCGACGGAAGATGCGTTGCTGTCGCGCAGACAGACAAGGAATGCGACGGCCTGCCAAGTGACCGCTGGCAAAGGCCTCTCTCGGGTAGACGAAGAAGCCTCCATGCAGGTCGGCCTGGCGGCCCTCGCCGGCATCGTCGAAAACCACGGGGTGCAGATCCACCCAGCGCCGGCCAGGCGCCGCGAGTTCGACCCTGGCCGGGCGCTGGTCGGTCTCCACCCGGTAGCCCAGCGTCTCGAGCCGGCCGACCAGGAGATCCTCGAACCTTGCGTCCAGAGCCAGATCCAGGTCGCGATGCTCGCGGGTCTGACGCCCGACCAGGACGTCCACACCCCAGCCGCCCGCTACCCACACCGGCGATCCGAGCGTCTCGGCAGCGTCCAAGACCTCAAAGACCTCGGCCATCTTCACGGCGCAAACCTACGGCCCGATCCGACAACGTTCTCCCCGTCGGCAGCCCCCTCAAGAGCATCGAGCCGGCCCCTTACGGACCTGCTGCCATGGGGTTTGCCCGTAGAGGCAGCGTTCCCCCACTCCTGCGCCGGTCTTGAGGATCACGGCGCATAGTTCCGGGAATCAACCGCGTGCCGGAAGCATCCTGGTCCCGCTCTGAGGAGCTTCCGACACCGGGCCCCAAGGTCGTCCTCCTCGAAGCGTCCGCGCCTCGAGAACATCCGAACGACCATTGCGCTGACGCAGGGAGTTCACCATGCAGGACTGGAACTGGTACCCGTTCCCACTGCCCGGGCAGGCCGTTTTCGACTGGCGCCGCCAGCGCGTCGCCGCCGTTTCGCGAGCGCCGGGCAACCTTGACCTGTTCGTCATCGGCTACGACAAGAAGCTCTGGAGCACCTACTGGAGCCAGGCGACCGGCTGGGCTCCGGACTGGTTCCCGTTGCCGGGGCAGGCCGTTTTCGATTGGGAGCACCAGCAGATCGCCGCCGTCTCCCGGGCCCCCGGCAACCTCGACCTGTTCGTCATCGGCTACGACAAGAAGCTCTGGACCACGTACTGGAGCGATGCCACCGGCTGGGCTCCCGAGCCTTTTCCGCTTCCGGGGCAGGCCGTCTTCGACTGGGAACACCAGCAGATCGCCGCCGTTTCGCGAGCGCCGGGCAACCTTGACCTGTTCGTGATCGGCTACGACAAGAAGCTCTGGAGCACCTACTGGAGCGACCAGACGGGCTGGGCTCCCGAGCCGTTCCCGCTGCCGGGAAACGATGTCTTCGACTGGGAACATCAGCAGATCGCCGCCGTCTCCCGAGCCCCCGGCAACCTCGATCTCTTCGTGATCGGCTACGACAAGAAGCTCTGGAGCACCTACTGGAGCGACCAGACGGGCTGGGCCCCCGGACCGTTCCCGCTGCCGGGAAACGATGTCTTCGACTGGGAACATCAGCAGATCGCCGCCGTCTCCCGAGCCCCCGGCAACCTCGACCTGTTCGTCATCGGCTACGACCAAAAGCTCTGGAGCACCTACTGGAGCGACCAGACCGGCTGGGCCCCGGGCCCCTTCCCCCTACCAGGAGACGCTGTCTTCGACTGGCAGCGTCAGAAGATCGCCGCTGTTTCGCGAGCCCCCGGCAACCTCGACCTGTTCGTGATCGGCTACGACCAAAAGCTCTGGAGCACCTACTGGAGCGACCAGACGGGCTGGGCCCCCGGACCGTTCCCGTTACCGGGTGATGCCGTCTTCGACTGGGAGCATCAGCAGATCGCGGCCGTCTCCCGGGCCACGCTCAATCTTGATCTCTTCCTGATCGGTTACGACCAGCACATCTGGTCGACCTTCTGGGGCGAGAGCCATGCCTCCATCACGAAACTCATCGACAACGGCCCGTTCGGCGCGAAGTACACGATCGCGGTCGTGGGTGACGGTTTCACCGCGGCCGACCAGGTCGCCTACAACGCGGCGGTGGACTCCCTGGTGACGAACGGGTTGTTCGCCAACGACTACTTCGCTGCCAACCGGGGCTCGTTCAACCTGGTCCGGGTCAACGTCAATTCGGTCGATTCGGGGGTGAGCACCAAGACCTACGACGCGGCCGGCACGGTGACGGCCAAGGTCGACCGGAACACCGCTTTCGGCGCCGTCTTCAACGGCGACTGGGCCCACTGCTGGGTCGAGGACGGCCCGAACACGGCCGCCGAACTCGATCGGGTGCTGAACCACCTCGTCCCCGACCGGCGCATCGTGATGCTCCTGCTCAACAATCCCGGTTTCGGCGGCTGCGGCGGCGGTGGGCGTCTGACCTTGCCGCTGGGCGTGACGTGGTCCACCGTCGCGCACGAGTTCGGTCACGCCCTCGGCGGCCTGCAGGACGAGTACAACAACCGCAACAACAACTACACGGGTACCGAGCCGTTCGCCGCCAACGCCACGATCAACACCAACCGGGCGACCCTGAAATGGAACTGGGCGCTCGCCCCCACCACCCCGATCCCCACCGGCGGTAACGACTACACTCCACCGAAGCCCGCCGGCTGGAACGACAACCAGAGCGTCGGGCTGTTCGAAGGTGGCTCCGGCTCGTTCTCGACCGGCATCTACCGACCGGTGATCGACTGCCGGATGCGCTCGAACAACCCGGCCTTCTGCCCGGTGTGCGACCGTGCCATGCATGCGGTGACCGATCCGTTCGCCACCGCCCCAGCCCCCGCCGGACAGGAGCACCTCGTGGCCACCGCTGATTCCTACATCCGGCTGCGGGTGCGCAGCGAGGCGGGCAGGCTCTCCGTCGTCGGGGCCGAGCAGATCGACGGGCCCTTCGTCGAACCCCCGCCCGAGGACGGTGCTCTCGCCCACGAGGTGCTGGTGGCCGGGCGGTCCGTCGCAGTGGGCGACATCGGCGACCAGGCCATCTCCCGGTCGTTCAGCGAACCCAACACCCCCGGACCGGACGAGCACCACATCTACGACCCGGACGACTTCGAGTTCGTAGTGCGCGTGCCCACGGACGAGTTCCGCGCGGTTGCGGCGAACGACATCACGATCCGGGTGGGCCGGCTCGCCGGGCGCGAGGCCGACCGGCTGAACCTGCTTCCTCGCCTGCGGCCTGAGGCAGCCGAAACCGAACGGGAGGAGTCGCTCAACCTGGGCTCGGCCGACCTCCCGCAAGCTCTTCGGGCTGTCCTTCGCGAGTAGGGCGGACAGCCCGTGGGCTGGGCCCGCTCAAGCCCACGGGCCGTGCCGTCACCGTGCGAAAACCGATCGACGAACGATCCGGACCGTCCTATCGTCGAGAACGTGCCACATCTCGTGACCCGATTTACCGGCCCCCGGCTGCCGAGCAGCCGTGAGGGCTGCGGGGTGTGCTGGTAGCCGTCACGGAAACGTCGGCCGGGGGTGTCCGTCTCCCCTACCGACAACCGTGAAGGACCTGCCGTGAATCTTCTGCCTGCCCAGACCCTGCTCGAGGCACTCGCTGTCCGCGATCTCACCGACCCGGACCAGGGCCCGCATGCCCTGCAACTCCTGCTGGACGACGTCCTGAACGCGTTGATCACTGCCTGGAATTGCGATCTGGACCTACGACGACGGCACCCCTTGGTCGCGGTCGAAGACAACTACGATCGCCTGGGTTACTCCCCCGACGACATCACTCGTGACGCCCGCTACAGCCGCTACGTCGGGGAAACCGTCATGCTGCGCAGCCACACCAGTGCCGGCGTCCCGCCGACGTTACGGTCACTGGAGAACCCCGTAGACGTCCTGCTGGTCCTGCCAGGAATGGTCTATCGCCGCGACAGTATCGACCGGACGCATGTCGGCACGCCCCATCAGGTGGATCTTTGGCGTGTGACCAGCAACCGTCACACGGGCGAGCGCGACCTACAGCAGATGATTGCTCTCCTGGTGGACGCGGTCCTACCGGGAGCTGATTGGCGCGCGCTTCCGGCGTCACATCCTTACACCCAGAACGGCTTACAAATAGACGTGCGAACTGCGGCCGGGTGGATGGAAGTGGCGGAGTGCGGGCTCATCGCTGGGCACGTGTTGTCCGGCGCAGGCCATGATCCGGCGGAGGTGAGTGGCCTGGCGCTGGGGCTGGGGCTGGACCGGGCGTTGATGCTGCGCAAGGGCCTTGACGACATTCGGCTGCTGCGCTCTGAGAACCCGAAGATCGCCGCGCAGATGCTCGATCTTTCCCCCTGGCGGCCGGTTTCCGTACACCCGGTCATTCGCCGCGACCTGTCCATCGTTACCGACGGGGATGTGGACGCCGAGTTGCTGGGCGACAGCGTCCGCTCCGCTCTCGGTGCTGCCTCGGCAGATCTGGAGTCCGTGTCGGTGATCGCGTCTACCCCGCACGAGGCGCTTCCCCGGGCGGTGCAGGAGCGCCTCGGTACGCAGCCAGGGCAGGTCAATGTTCTGCTGAGACTAGAACTGCGGCCGCTGAACAAGACTCTGACCGATGCCGGGGCCAATGCCCTGCGCGACCGTGTATACGCGGCGGTGCACCGTGGCCCGGTTCTGGAATGGGCTGCGCGAACGGGTCCTGACCGGCCTCACAGCGCTGGTCAGGGTGGCAGAGGCGGCCGGGTTCCGCGCTCGGCATGCCCCTAGGGGCGAAGTCGATCTGCTCTCCCACCAGGAACGCTGTGCCCTGCGCACCATCGGATCACCACCCGCAGCACCATCAGGCAAGGAGAATCCGATGTCCAGTGACACTCCATGGATCAAGGCGAGGGCGTCCAACGCCGGCGGCGCCTGCGTGCAGATGCGCAGCCGGGCCGGGCAACCCGAGATCCGTGATTCCAAGAACCCGCACGGCACCGTTCTGCGGCTGTCCACTGGCTGCGCGGGAGCGTGGCTCGACGGGGCCCGCCGAGGCGAGTTCGACCATCTGATCACGGCTCACCGGGACTGACGGGGGCCGTGCGGTTGCGGGCCGACGACCGCACGGTTCCTTTTATGCACCTGTCGTCGAGCACTACGCTTTGCCGTCATGCCGACGCCGAGTGTTGCTTGGATCGATCAGCAGTACGACCGCGAGAACGGCGAGCGCTACGCCACGCACGTACGGGCCCTGGAAGCCGTGTTCACCGAGCACTGGGGCGACATCTCCCCGGTCGGCTTCGCCTGCACGGCCTGGCGGCTGGCCGGTGTCCCGTATCTGGACCCGGGCTACGTGCGTTTCCACCGGCGGGTGCTGAGCGCGGTCTGTGAGCGCAACGAGTGGGACGGGTCGCTGACCGCTCACGTGCAGCTCGTCTCCCCGGCACCCGAAGGGCTGGCCAAGACCCAGGTCTGGGGGCAGGACCGAGGCTGGCGAGGCTGGCCGGCCGTGATGGGGCAGTACCTGACGCCCTCCGCGGAGGAGATGAGCAGGTTCCCTCACGTGCGTCCGTTGCTCCTCGTCGACCTCCCCCTCCCCCTGAACGACCTGCCGCCGACCCCCGAAGGTCCCGGTCCCGATCTGCCGGAACTCGCCGCGCGAGCGGTGAGTGTGCTGGCCAGGGAACTCAGCGACGCCCTGGGCCCGCTGATCGCCCAACTGGACCGCTGAGGATCACACTGGCCCCAAACGTCCATTTGTTGATCATCTGCCCCTTAGCCACCTTCTGATACCGTCCGGTACGGAATGCGCTTCGGTTGCGTTCGCCGGCCGGAGCGGCAATGGCTCCCGGCCGCCGCAGACGCCAGGGTTGATGGGTGGTTCGACTTTGACGAATCCGCAGTGGGTTGGCGACGACATCGATCTCAGCCGCCCCAGTGTGTCCCGGGTCTACGACTTCTACCTGGGTGGTTTCCACAACTTCGGGCCCGACCGGGAGATGGCCGAGAAGGCGATCGCCGGCTGGCCCGACCTGCCCCTGATCATGAAGGCCAACCGGGCGTTCCTGCGCCGGGGGGTCACCTACATGGTCGAGCAGGGGGTGCGGCAGTTCCTGGACATCGGCTCGGGCATCCCGACCGTGGGCAACGTGCACGAGGTGGCGCAGGGCCTGGCCCCGGACGCCAAGATCGTCTACGTCGACAACGACCCGGTGGCCGTCGCGCACAGCAAGTCGCTGCTGGAGGGCAACGCCAACGCCGCCGTCCTGGCCGGGGACTTCACCGATCCGCAGGAGCTGCTGGAGGCGGTGGAGGCGCTGGGCCTGCTGGACCGTTCCCAGCCGATTGCGCTGCTGCTGAACGCGCTGCTGCACTTCATCCCCGAAGAGGCCAAGCCGGGCGAGCTGATCGCCACCTACCGGGACTGGACGCCGCCGGGCAGCTACCTGCTGATGTGCCACGCCACCAACGAACTGCACCCCAGCACCCAGACCGAGGAGATCCAGGAGCTCTACACGAAGGCCACGGCCACGATGAACTTCCGTGGCCGGACCGAGGTGGAGGCCTTCTTCGAGGGTTACGAGCTGATCGAGCCCGGCGTCAGCCTGGCCGCCCTGTGGCATCCGGACAGCGAGATCTCCCT
The DNA here is from genome assembly GCF_021129305.1 of Kineosporia babensis. Classification (GTDB taxonomy): domain Bacteria; phylum Actinomycetota; class Actinomycetes; order Actinomycetales; family Kineosporiaceae; genus Kineosporia; species Kineosporia babensis. Next base: position 37,087 of record NZ_JAJOMB010000030.1, read on the forward strand.
CGAGGAGGCCGAACGAGTGCCGGGCTGGGCCGGGGTCGGCAAGAAGCCCTGATGGGCTGATGACGCAGAAGAAGCTCATCGCGGGCTGGGAGCAGGCCCTGCGCTCGGCCGGTGACCCGCTGGCCAGCGAGCAGGAGTTCGCCCACCTGGCTGAGCGGCTGACCATGGTCACCTTGGCCGGGCTGACCCCGACGGCCGACGCCGACGCCGCCGGGCGTCGGCTCGGCCGGTTGCTGGCCGATGCCCACCTGACCGCGCCCCGGGCGATCGGGCAGGCGCTGATGGTGCTGGCCCGCTATGCCCCGGACGTCGGTGACCTGCACCGCGAGCAGCAGCTGGTGAGGATGCAGGGCGGTCTGGCGGCCGGGCACGCCGCGGCCGTGCAGCGCCGCCTGCTCCTGCAGCAGGAGTCGATCCATCAGGCTTCGTCCTCGGCCCGCGACGAGGTGGCCCGGGCCCTGTCCGACTCCGAGGCGCGCTGGCGCCGGCTGGTGGACCAGGCCCCGGTCGGTATCGCTGTCGGGGACATCGATGGCAACGTGATCGAGGTCAACCACGCGCTGCAGAACATGTTCGGCCTCTCGGTGGACGAGATGCGCTCCATGAAGATCCAGGAGTACATCCACCCGGAGGACGGCGCGGCGGTCTGGCAGCAGTACGCCGACACCGCGCAGGGGGTGCTGGAGGAGTTCAAGGCCGAGAAGCGCTTCGTGCGCAAGGACGGCGAGGGGATCTGGACCAACCTCAGCGTCAGCCTGATCCGGGACCCGGACGGCGACCCGGCCTTCATGGTGGCGGTGATCGAGGACATCACCGAGCGCTACCTGCTGCAGGAGCGACTGCAGCACGAGGCCACCCACGACCCGCTGACCGGGCTGCCCAACCGGGTGCTGTTCCTGCAGCGCCTCGACCGGGCGGTGGCCGATCCGGGACCGGGCGACCGGATCGCGGTGCTGTTCATCGACCTGGACGGCTTCAAGTTCGTCAACGACTCGCGCGGGCACATCGTCGGCGACCGGGTGCTGATCGCCGTGGCCGAACGGCTTTCGGAGGCGGCGCTGCCCTCCGGCGCCTTCGTGGCCCGGCTGGCCGGGGACGAGTTCGTGGCCTTACTGACCGGCGGCTCGCAGGACCTGGTGCCGATGCAGGTGGCCGAGGACCTGCTGGCCGCGCTGAAGCAGCCGCTGAAGGTGACCGGCCAGCTTCCGGTGCAGGTGGGCGCCAGCGTGGGCGTGGTGGAACTGGCTGCGGCCGGGTCCAACTCGGCCGAGATCATGCAGGCCGCCGACCTGGCCCTGCACGCGGCCAAGGAGGCCGGCAAGGGCCGCGTGGTGGAGCACGATCCGCAGCGTAAGGCCGGGCAGCTGACCAGATTCCAGGTCGCGATGCAGCTGCCGGGCCTGGTCGAGCGGGGTGAGCTGGCGCTGGTGTACCAGCCGCTGGTGCGCCTGTCCGACGGGGACCTGCACAGCGTCGAGGCGCTGCTGCGCTGGAAACACCCGACGATGGGCTCGCTCTCGCCGGACATGTTCATCCGGATCGCCGAGGAGAACGCCGCGATCCTGCCGATCGGGCGCTGGGTGCTCGATCGCGCCTGCGCCGATCTGGCGGTCAGCGACTGGCCGGCGGTGAACATCAACGTGAGTGTGCGGCAGCTGTACTCGCCGCAGTTCGTGGACGACCTGCGGCGGGCCCTGGACCGGGCCGAGCTGGAGCCCTCGCGGTTGCGGGTGGAGATCACCGAGAGCGTGGTGATGAATCTCGAGGACACCGAGCCGATCGCGGTGCTGGACTCGATGATCGACCTCGGGGTCCGGCTGGTGATGGACGACTTCGGCACCGGCTACAGCAATCTGGCGGCGCTGCGCCGGCTTCCGTGGCACGAGCTGAAACTGGCCGGGACGTTCCTGCAGAGCACCAGGTCGGGACGTCCGTGGTCACCGACCGACCAGCGGATCCTGAAGACGCTGGTCGACCTGGCCCACAGCCTGGATCTGCTGGTGACCGCGGAGGGTGTGGAGACCGCCGAACAGGACGCCCAGATCCGGGGCATCGGCTGCGACGTGGCCCAGGGGTGGTTCTACGCGGTACCTGAACCACTGCATCCCTCGTCGGACGTGACCGCCAAGCGGGTTCCGCCGGTGACCGCGCCGACACCGGTGATCCGGCCGGGCTCAGGCGCCACCCCGAACCAGCGGCGCAAGCCCACCGACACCGCCCCGATGAACACCATCCAGGTCCGCCGCTAAGGTCTGCCCGGCACCGGGATGCAGCCCAGGCCCTAGACTTCCTCCGCCGTAACCGCCCCCGACGGAAGAAGTCTCAAGGTGCCCAGCACTGACCACGCCGTGATCCTGCGCCCTGGAGAGCATCTGGCCGAACAGGCTGTGAGCTCCCCGAACGGCGAGTACAGCTTCGTGCACCAGCACGACGGCAACATCGTGATCTACCGTTCGGTGGACCGGGAAGCGATCTGGGCCGCCAACTGCAACTACCAGGGCCAGCCCGATCTGCGCAGCCTCCTGCACAACCGGGCCGGTTCCCGGCCCGGCCGGCTGGAACTGCGCGAGAACGGTGAACTGGTGGTGCTCAAGGCGGACGGCGAGCAGGTCTGGAGTGCCGGGGCGAGCGACGGGCGGCTGCTGGTTCTGCAGGACACCGGAAAAGCCCTGCTGCTCGATGCACGGGGCGAGACAGTCTGGGAAAGCCCGCTGCCCGCACCGCTGATGGGTCAATGGACCAGCGTTCCGGACGGGAAGCGGCTGCGTCGAGGGCAGGTGCTGCGGGGACAGACGCTGACCTCTGAGAACGGCCGCTACATCCTGGTCTCCACGCAGGAGGGGTTTCTGTATCTGCGCCAGGTCGGCGGCCCCATCCTGTGGATCCACCATCTGGAATGGCTGCACGGGCTGGAACTCACCGAGAGCGGGCGCCTCGAGGACCGGGACTGGGAGAACGGTTACGTGCAGGCCGGTTTCCTCGGTATTCCGCAGGACCTGCGCGCAGCCGAGATGTTCGTGGCCGACGACGGGCGGCTCAGTTTCGCCGACGAGTCCGGAACCGTGCTCTGGGCCAGTGCACCGCCGCAGGAGGCCGGCCCCTATCCCGGAAAGCCGCAGCCCCGCGCCGAGATCGACCTGACCGGCTACGAGAAGATGCAGAGCCTGGTGGTGCGGACGGACTTCAGCGACGAGGCGGCCTGGAACGAGCTGACCAAGCTGATCAACGAGTGGGAGTCGGACGAGGACGAGAATGAGGACGAGTCGCAGGACGATCCGGACGAGGAAGCCGGCTTCGAGAACCTGTTCCTGATCAACGATCCGGTCTGGGCCGGGGCCGAGCCTGCCGAGGTCGTGGCGGCGCTGCTGACGGCCCGGGTGGGCCTGCCCGACGTGGTGTTCATCGCCGACGCCGAGGCGATGCAGGAGGAGAAGCAGACGCTGGCCGTCGATCTGTACTACGAGCAGCGGCCCGACGATCTCGAGGACCCGGAGGACTTCACCTCGCAGTTCCGGATCGACCCCGACCAGGTCGGCTCGATGACTGCCAACCTGGGCCTGGGCAACAACTGGTTCTCCGACTGGTCCGACTGAACGTACGTCAGGGCGGCAACCCCGGTACCGGGGTTGCCGCCCTGACGCTGCTCACATCTGGCTGAGCGCGATCCCGAAGACGACCGCCGAGGCCGCGAGCAGGCCGCCCAGCATCGTGCCCATCGCCACCAGCGTGGCCCGTGCCTGCCACCAGAGCCGGACCACCAGGTAGCTGCTGCCCGCAACGATGAGGCTGATCAGCGCCAGGTACAGCACGAACAGTCCCACCGCGGCGACCAGGAGCGTCGCGCCCACTGCCACGGTGATCGCCTGGTTCTGGGTGAGGTCGGCGCGCACCAGCCGGTAACAGCCCACGCCGGAGGCCAGCACCGACACCACCAGAGCCGCGATCACCGACAGGTTGGCGATCAGCAGCACTCCGAAGAGAAACGCCAGCACCCCGGCGAACGCGGCTCCGCCGACCAGGACCGGGCTGCCGTGCTGCCGCTTCGCCGCGACGAACGAGCCGGTCACGGCGGTGTAGGCCGCGGTCAGCAGGAACAGGACGACCAGCGAGATGTCGGGCGCGTACATCGGTTTCTCCTCGTCAGGGGGTGTTGCTCAACGATTCGAAATGGTGGCAGTGGCTGGCCCAAGCCCACATCGAACGTCCGTCGCAACCCTGGTCCGGCGAGGGTCATCCGAAAGTTGCACCAGGACAGGCCCTAGGCGGGGATCTCGCCGGTGACGACGATCGTGGCCCGGCCCAGGATGTGGCTGAAGATGTTGAAGCCGAGGAACCCGGGGGTGGCCTCGGCCGGCACTCCGATGTCCTCGACGTCCAGCGCGTGCACAGTGATGAAGTACCGGTGCGCACCGTGCCCGGCCGGCGGAGCGGCACCCACGAACCGCGACAGCCGGCCGTCGTTCGGCAGCTGGTAGGCACCCGCGGGCAGGCCCGAGCCGGTGTCGTCGCCCGCGCCCTCGTCCAGGCTGGTCACCGACGCCGGGATGTTCGCTACCGCCCAGTGCCAGAAGCCCGACATGGTCGGGGCGTCCGGGTCGAACACCGTCACCGCGTAGCTCTTGGTGCCTTCCGGGGCGCCGCTCCAGGACAGCTGCGGGGAGACGTCCTGGCCACCGGGCACCCCGAAGGCGCCGGAGAACTGGGCCTGGGGCCAGGGTGCGCCGTCGGTCACCGTGCTGCTGGTGAGGCTGAAACCGGGCACCTCGGGAAGCCGGGCGAAGGGGTCGTTGGCCGTCATCATGGTCCTTTCGTTCCGCGAGCCGTTGCCGCCCGATGCTATAGACGATCGGCTAGGGTCACCCGTCATGACGGATCCGGCGTTCACCAGCGTCTCCTTCGAGACCGAGGGCGATCCGGTGCGGGCGGTGTTCCGCTGGGCCGGCGAGCTGAATCCCCAGGAGACCACCACGTTCTCCATCTGGATCAAGTGCACGCCCGATCCGGACCGGAACGCCCTGCTGAGCACCGAGATCACGCCCGACGGAACCATCCGGACCTACCGCCACCAGTTCAAACCACGCGACGATCGGGATTGTGGCCGGGTGGTGGAGCAGACTGATGGACGGCTCGTGGCCGAGTTCCCCCGCGCGGTGGTAGCCGAGTACGGACCGACCTTTTCCTGGTGGGCCCTGCTCCAGGTCGGGAATGACGACGTGGATACGTACAGCCTGGAGAAGAGCTCCGTCACGCTTGCGGAATGAGCGCGACCGCGGAACGCAGCACCTGGACCAGACACGCCGGTTCTGAACCGGGAGGCAGAGCCTCCACCAGGAGCGGCGGGTAGTGAATCTTGCGGCCGGACCGCGTCCCCAGGAAGCGATGCAGCTGCGCCTCAACCGGTTCGCCTCGATGGTCGGGCTGCTGAGCCAGCGTCTGAAAGCGCTGCAACTCGTGTTCCGCAGCCACCACCGCCAGCACCGCTTCCGCTCCGAGGGCCCGGATCAGCTCGTCCTCGAGGTCTACCACGCAGGCATGAAAACCCAGCGCCGCCAGACCAGCCCGCGCGTCCACGTCCTCAAACAGGTCTTGCCGGGAGCCGAGATACCGAGGAAACCACCCGGCCCGCTCCAGCGCCCGGCGCACGTACCCGATCTCCGCCTCGTCGTACAGGCCGACCAGGGGCAACCCAAGACCCCGGTCACCGAGAAGCTCAACGAAGCGCGCAATCCCGGAGGCGCCGCCCATCGGCACCACCAGGATCCGTGCTCCCTGCAGGTCGATGCCCTGACGTCGGGCCATCGCCTCCACCGCACCCTGATCGCTCTCCCCCTCGACCAGAATCACCACGGCGGCGTTCGTCGATGTGGCAAGGGAGACGGCTGCGGCGGGTTGCACCGTTCGATACTGCACCATTCGGCACCGCCCTGGGCGGGTCTGCCCGACCACCCCTACCTTGTGCGGGTGACGAACACAGAAACCGCTTACGCGGCATGGCTGGCCACTCTCCCGCGCAAGGTGATGGGCGCCGGTGTCCTGTTCACCGACGTCTCCGGCGACGAGACCAAGGTGCTGCTGGTCGAGCCCACTTATCGGGACACCTGGGGGCTGCCCGGTGGCGTGGTCGAGGCGGGCGAGTCTCCCCGCGACGGAGCTGCCCGGGAGACGCTCGAGGAACTGGGGTTCCAAATCCAGCCCGGACGTCTTCTGGTGGTGGACTGGATCGCTCCCCGGCCGATCGGGGGCGACAGCGTCGACTGGATGTTCGAGGGAGGTCAGTTACCGGAAGGGACCAACATCGTGCTCCAGGAGGAAGAACTGCGTTCCTGGGCGTGGTGCACCACCGAGGAGGTCGCCGAACGTACCCACGAGCGTCTGGCCCGCCGGATCGCCAACGCGCTGACCGCCCAGGAACTGGGCGTCACCTTCTACCTGGAGAACGGTCTGCAAGTATCGGGTGCATGACATCGACGCGTGTACCTGGTCTTCCCTTCGACCTGACGCCCTCGCCCGGCTCCTCGTGGGACGTCACCGGCGCGACGCTGAGCACCACCGCTCACCCGAAGAGCGACATCTTCGTCGACCCGGCGGGTACCGCGGTCACGCTCGCCTCGGCCGCCCTGCACAACGCGGCCACCCTGCTGACCGATGCCCCGGCCGGTGACTTCCAGTTCAGCGCGCGGGTCGGCGTCGATTTCGGTACCACGTTCGATGCCGGGGTGCTGCTGGTCCGGGTGGACGAGACGCACTGGGCCAAGCTCTGTTTCGAGTACTCGCCGGCGGGTGAGCCGATGGTGGTCTCGGTGGTGTGCCGCGGGGTCGCCGACGATGCCAACGCCTTTGTGGTGGAGCAGAGGACGGTGTGGTTGCGGGTGTCCCGGATCGGCGAGACGTTCGGTTTCCACGCCTCGGTGGACGGCCGGGTGTGGCAGCTGATCCGCTACTTCACGCTCGGCACCGTCGGCCGGCCCTTCGAGTTCGGTTTCGAGGCGCAGTCACCGATGGGCGAGGGCTGCGCGGTGCGGTTCGACGAGGTCAGCTACCGGCCTCAGAAGCTGGCGGATCTGCGCGACGGGTCGTGAAGGCCGAGATCTCGGTGAGGGCCGCGACGGCTCGGTGAACGGATTCGGTGAACAGGCTCTTACCTGCTTCGGGGGTGGCGCCGGTGGGGTCGCCGATCACGCCGGACGGGCCGAAGTCGTCGCTGGTCCAGCCGAAACTCACCGGATAGCCGTTGAAACCGATGTACTTCAGGTCGGCCATCGGTTCCGGCACATTGCGCTCGGCCAGGTCCATGGAGACCAGGTCGGGGCGCAGGTGCGCAACCACGGAGGTCTCGGCGTAGCCGGCGTGGATGCCGAAACCCAGTTCCTCGGGCGCGGCCTGGGCCAGGCCGGCGGGCATGCTGAACGTGGCCAGCCCGAACTGCCGGCGTAGTTCGCGGTTGGCCACGCCGAGCAGGGCCGTGTTGCCGCCGTGCCCGTTCACGAAGACCACCTTGCGGGCGGGCGTGGTGGCGATCGAACGCCCCAGGTCGATCAGGGTGGACCAGAGGGTCTCGGCCGACAGCCACATGGTGCCCGGCGCCCAGGCGTGCTCGTCGGACTTGGTGTAGGTCAGGGTCGGCAGCAGCCACAGATCCAGGCCCTGAGATCGGCCCTCCACCACCGCTTCCTCGGCCACCGACGAGGCGATCAGTGCATCGGTGATCAGCGGCAGGTGCGCTCCGTGGTGCTCGATCGCGCCGGTCGGGATCACAACAATGGACGTGTCCGTGAGGTTTTGCGCGACCGCGGGACCGGAGAGCTCGGCAAGTTTGTACGTCATCGCTGCCGCCCGGTCTGCACGCCCACCGGCTGCTTCAGCTTGCCCGGGTTGAGCAGGCCCCGGGGATCGGTGGTCCGGGCCAGTTCGGCCGTGCGCTGCGGCTGGTAGTCCACGTACCACTGGTGACAGTTGTGGAACCCGACGCCGAGCTCGGTCAGCTTCTCGAAGCCCTCGTAGACCTGCTCGGCGCTGGAGTAGATGCCGGCCAGCATGCCGATCGGGCGGCCCTTCTGCGCCTCGATGTGCAGCATCCCGCCGAGGTAGACCTGCTCGACCTCGGTGATCCGGTCGACCAGCGCGTCGCCCGCCACCTCGACGTGGAAATACTTGCCCGGGAACGACTTCTGCAGCCATTCGATCGGATGGTTGTAGGAGATCCGGCTGATCTTGAGCATCGCCTGGGTGCCCTCGCGGACGTCCTCGATCCGGCCGCCGGCCTTCTCCACGAGCGCGGTCGCGACTTCCAGCGACGCCTCGTCGAGGATCGCCCGCAGGCTGGCCCGGCCCGACGGGATGCCGATGTCGCTGGGCAGGGCCTCGGCCAGGACGACCGGGTCGGCCGAGACCAGACGCGGTGTGGGTTCCAGATCGGCGAAGGGCCGGATCACGCTGAGCGCCTGCTCGAACGTGTCGAAGCTGGCGAAGAATCCGCGCCAGGGCTGCAGCGGCTCCAGCGCGATCTTGGCCCGGGCGATGATGCCGGCCGTGCCGTAGTTGTGGATGTACGGCTCGGCGGCCGTGCCCTCCACGTGCACCAGCTTGGCGTCCGGCTCGGCGTGCACCACATCCAGCGCGAGCGCGAAGTCCTGATGCAGCATGCCGTGCCGGATCGACCCGGTGCCGCCCGAGCCCCCGGACAGGAACCCGCCGATGCTGGAGTTGGCCGTGGAGGGATACATCAGCACCTGCTGCCCGGCGGCGTTGGCGGCGTGCTCGATGGCGGCCATCGGCACTCCGGCCTCGACCACCACGTAGCCCTCGCCGAGCTCGACGACGGCCCGGGCCCGGGTGGTGTCCAGCACCAGCCCACCGCTCATCGGGATGGCCTGACCGTAGTTGCCGGTGCCCTTGCCGCGGGGGGTGATCGGCACGTTGTGGCGCACCGCCGCGGCCACCGTCTCGGCGATCAGTTCGGCGCTGGTGGGCCAGGCCACCAGCTCGGCCCGGCCCAGCGGCAGCTGCTCCACGATGATCGGGGACAGCCGGGCGCCGTCGATCGAGGCCCGGTCGAGGGCGGCGTCCTGGTAGCTGACGCCGTCCTCGCCGAGCAGGTCGAGCAGTTCGGCCGCCAGGTGCTGGATCTCGGTGCGCATCAGGACAGGCCGATCGTCTCGTCGAGGAACTCGTTGGTGAACAGGTCTTCCGGCGTCAGGCCGTCCTTCGGGGCGTTGTTGGCGGCGGTGAAGATCGGGGTGGTGATGTCGATGATCTGCTGCACCCGCTCGGCGTCGATGTCACCGATGAAGTCGTTCTCGCCGTTGCTGACGATGCCCTGCTCCAACATGGTGTCCACCGAGTACCCGGCCACGCCCTCGCTGTACACCCAGCCGTTGTTGAACTGGGTGACCAGGTCCAGCACCAGCTCGTTGGTCTGGGCCGGGTCGGCGAAGTAGTCCACCTCGGACTGCTGCAGCACCGGCACCAGCTTCTTCAGGCAGGGGCTGTACTTCTCCAGGTCGGCGCTGCGCACGTTCATCGGCGAGGAGTAGAACGGGTAGCCGGCGTCGTGCACCAGCTGGTACTTCAGCTCCTTGCCCCAGGCCGCCACCTCGGTGGAGTACACGTACGGCTCGGCGCTGGCGAAGCCCTGCTGCGCGTCCTTGCCCTTGGCGGCGACGAACTTGGCCGGTGCGCCGTCGTACGTGCCGTCGACCACGCTCTTGTCCAGGGTGCCCGAGCTGGTCAGGTACTCCATGTAGGCCGCGCCCCCGAAGTAGCGGGCCACTCCCCCGCTGGCCTTCAGCGCCGTGCTCAGCGACTTGATGTCGGTGACCTCCGGGTAGGTCTCCGGATCCCACATGATCATCTGCGGGCTCTTCTCCAGCGGCGCGAACACCGCGGTCACCGGCGTGCTGCCGGACAGCTGCACCGCCTCGTCGGTGTTGCCGTAGCCCAGCATGATGTCCTTGTCCTGGTACATCTGGCTGGTCACGGTGGAGAACCCGATCGCCGGCCCACCGGAACGGATCTCGACGTCCACCCCGGTCGGCTCGCCCTGGTACAGCAGCGGCCCGGAGACCGACTTCTGGTTGGCGTCCACCGTGTAGTCCTTGCCGAGCATCTGGTACAGGTGCCCGTGCTCGGCCTCGGGGTTCCAGTCGGTCTGGATCACCACGGTTTCCGGGCACTCGGCGGACAGGTCCACCGCCCCGATCGCCGCGTCCGATCCGATGGTGCGCTCCTCGTCGGAGGAACCGCAGGCGGCCATCGTGGTGACCGCGACCAGGGCGAACCCGGCAGCCAGAGTGCGACGCATCTTGTTCTCCTTCAGGAAGTTTCGGACCACTTGCCGGTGACGAGCCGGCCGAGCAGCCCGAAGAGCAGGAACACGATCACTCCGAGCAGGGAGGCCGTGATGATGGCGGCGAACGTGCCCGCCCCGTTGAGCCGCGAGTTGGAGACCTGGATCAGCACGCCCAGGCCGGGAGTGCCGCGCTGGAAGAACTGGTCACCGACGATCGCGCCGATCACCGCCAGCCCGGCCGCGGTGCGCAGGCCCACGAAGATCGCCGGAAGAGCGGCCGGCAGCTGCAGTTTGAGCAGGGTGGTCAGCCGCCCGGCGCCGTTGAGCTGGAACAGTTCTCGCTGGGCCTTGTCCACCGAGTGCAGGCCGAACAGGGTGTTGGAGACCAGCGGGAAGAGCGCGATCATCACCGTCACGATCACCCGTGAGGCGAACTCGTAGCCGAAGATGGTGCCGATCAGCGGGACGATGGCCAGGATCGGGATGGTCTGCAGGATCACCGCGTACGGGTACAGCGAGTGCTCCAGCCAGCGGGCCTGCGACATCAGGATCGCCCAGGACATCCCGATCAGCACCGCGATCAGCAGGCCGGTGGCGGTGACCACGATCGTCTGGAACAGGTTGTCCAGCAGCGCGTTGCGGAACATCGCGTCGTTGAGGGCGGTGTCCAGCACCAGGTGCGGGTAGGGCACCACGAACGCCAGTTCCTTGCCCTTGTCGTACCAGTACGCCATCGCGTACCAGAACCCGATGACCAAGGCGAGAACGATGGACGGCTGCCACCAGTTGAGTTTCATCGGTGCCCCTCCCGCAGGGCGTGCGAGATCTTGCCGACCAGGGTGGCGAACTCGGCGGTGAAGCGGATGTCCGGGTCGCGGGGCATCTCGAACGGGATGTCGAACGAATCGACGATGGTGCCCGGCCGCCCGGACATCACCAGTACCTTGGTGGACAGGTACACCGCCTCGGCCACCGAGTGGGTGATGAACAGCCCGGCGAAGCCCTGCTGCACGAACAGTTTCAGCAGTTCGTCGTTCAGGCGCTCGCGGGTGATCTCGTCCAGGGCCCCGAACGGCTCGTCGAACAGGAACAGTTCGGGATCGAGGGTGAGCGAGCGGGCCAGTGAGGTCCGCATCCGCATCCCGCCCGAAAGCTGTCTGGGCAGGTGCTTCTCGAAGCCCTCGAGGCCGACCAGTTTGATCGCCTCGGTGGCCCGGTCGGCCCGCTCGGCCTTGGGGACACCGTGCAACTCGGCCAGCAGTTCGACGTTGCGGCGCACCGATCGCCAGGCCAGCAGCGTGGCGTCCTGGAACACGTAGCCGATGCGCCTGGAGGAGACGGTGGACGTGCCGCCCGAGGCCTGTTCGAGCCCGGACGCGATGCGCAGCAGGGTGGACTTGCCGCAGCCCGACGGTCCTACCACCGAGACGAATTCCCCTCGGGCGACGCGTAGGTCGACCCCGGTCAGGGCGGTCGTTCCGTCGGGGAAGCGCATCGAGACGTCGGCGAAGTCGAGCAGGGGTTCGAGGGTCACGGTCACCTCCGGTCCTCCAGAGCAGTAGTCGAAACAACGGACGTTCGGGCCACCACGGCGCCTCGGTACAGAACGATGCGGTCGGGTGAGGCAGCCGCGACAGCTTCACCCAGGCTGCCGGCCCGGATCGCGAGCAGATCGGCCGCGGCACCCGCGAACACCCCGGCCCGGGGTAGGCCGAGGACGTCCCGGGCTCCGTCGGAGACCGCGTGATAGGCCTCTTGGACGCTCAGGTGCCCGGCCGTGACCAGGAGCGACGCCGTTTCCAGGGCATCGCCGCGGCCGACCGGATTGAACGGGTCACGCAGGTTGTCGGCGCCGGCGGCCACCGTCACCCCGGCATCGAGAAAAGCTCTGAGCGCGGTGAGACCACGGGGTGTGGAGACCGGCTGATCCCAGCCTTGCAGGTAGAGATTGGTGATCGGCAGCGAGATGATGCCCATACCGGCCTGTTTGACGGCCTCGATCGTTGCCGTGAGATCTTCGGCCGGCAGTGTGCCCTGTCGGACGCAGTGCCCGGCCGAGCGGATCCGGTCGCTGGGCCAGGCCTGGACCGCCTTGGCGAAGTGCTCCAGGGTCGGCTCGCCGTACAGGCCCTCGTCGGTGTGAATGTCGGCGCCTACGCACCGCTTTTCGGCGATGGCCAGCAGCCGGTCCAGGTCACGCAGTGGTTCGGCCGCCAGATGCGGGGCGCCGCCGACCAGGTCGACGCCGAGATCCAGGGCCTGGTGGATGGTCTCGTCGGGCGCGTCCGGCCCGGCCAGCGCGGTGATCTGCAGGTCCATGATGCCGCTGAGCCGCTCGCGCAGTTCGATCAGCGCCTCGACGCCGCGCATCGGGTGCGGCCCGGTGAGGATGTCGACATGTGTGCGGACCGCCGTGGTGCCGTTGCGCAGCATCAGTTCGGCCGCCGCCGTGGCCCGTTCGGCAATGCTCTCGGTGCTCATCGTGCGGCTGTGCACCCGCCACGAGTCGATTGCCAGCCCCAGATCTCCCATGGGAGGCGAAATCACGTCCCAGGAGAGGGCTTTGTCCAGATGGGCGTGCGGGTCGGCCGGGGCTGGGAGCAGCAGGTACCCGCTAAGGTCCAGCTCGTCCTCACCCGCCGTGCGACCTTGCGCCGGCACCACCTCCTCGACCAGCCCGCCGCGCAGACCCACGTCCACCACGTGCTGGTCCGGCAGCGTCGCGTTCAGCAGCCGCACTCGATCACCGACCTCCGGCCCTTGCGTAAGATGTGGGGAAATGTTCCTGTGGGGAACATTCGCCGAATCTAGGCATCCCGCGTTTCCGGCATGTCACATGCGCCGACACAGCTGTAAAGAAACCGTGGAGGACAGTTTGCTCGGGGCCCGAATCCGTCAGCTGCGCCGAGCCCGCGGGCTCACTCTGGCCGACCTGGCCGAGGCGGCCGGTCTCACCCACGGTTTCCTCAGCAAACTCGAACGCGGACTGGCCAACCCGAGCATCCCGTCCCTCAGCGCTATTGCCCTGGCCCTGGGCACCAGCCAGGTCGAGCTCCTGGCCGGTACCCCGGCACCCGACCTTCCCGTTGTCCAGGTGCAACGCGCGCACGAGGGCATGAGCGGGCCGTACGGGCTGGGCAGCGCCCAGCTGCTCACCAGCGGCGACCGGCGCCTGCAGCCGATGCTGTTCGAGGGGTCCAACACCGATCCGGGCGAGTTCTTCACCCACGCCGAGGACGAGTTCATCCACGTCACCCACGGCCGGGTGCTCGTCGATCTCGGCCCGCAAGGCACGGCCGAACTGGAGCCGGGCGACTCGCTGTACTTCGCCGGTGGGGTGCCGCACCGCTGGGCCGCGGCCGAACCGGGCTGCTACCGGCTGTTCATCGTGAAAGAAGGAACGCGGATGCCGTAGTCAATGCTGGTTTACGGCTTTGGTTGATTCAGGCGCCGGTTCAGGGCGGCGGCCAGGTCGTGCTCGTCGGCGTTGACCAGTTGGTAGTCGCGCACCACGACGCGTCCGGCCACCACCACGTGACGGGGGCGGCGGCCCGGACTGGCCCAGAGCAGGCCGGCGATCGGGTCGGCCACGCCGGCGTCCGCCACTCCGTCGACGTCCCAGACGCACAGGTCACCGGCTGATCCTTCGCGCAGATGGCCCAGCTCGGGACGACCGAGGCCCGCCGCAGATCCGCTGGTGGCCATGCTCAGCACGGTGCGGGCGGGCAGGACCGGGCCGACCAGGGCGGAGACCTGCAGGGCGAGGCGGGCGTCGGCGAGAAGATGCCCGGCGTCGTTGCTGCCGCCGCCGCTGGTGCCGAGGCCGACCTGGATGCCTTGCTCGAGCAGGGCCGCGACCGGCGCAATGCCCCAGCCCATCGGGACGTCGCAGCCGGGGGCATGGGTGGCGGTGATGCCGGATGCGGCCAGCCGGGCGATCTCCTGCGGGGTGACGTCGCAGAGATGGGCCAGGGTGACGTCGGGCTCGAGCCAGCCCCACTCCTCGAGCAGGTCCAGGGGACGGCGGCCGTAGCGTTCCAGCGCTATCTCGACGTCGACCTGCTCGTTGGCCTGAGTGCGGCGGCGCAGGCCGAACTTCTTGGCGACCTCGGCGAGCAGCTGGAACGTTTCCTTGGCATCGCTGTGCACCCCGGCCGGGCCCACCGCGAGTTGCAGCATTCCGTCCTCACTCACACCAGTGGACGCGGTGGGCAGGAGCCGCTCGATGATGCGGGTCGCGGAGTCAGCGGCTTCCTGCGGGTCGTCCCGGGCACTGCCGCGCACGAACACCAACCGGGCTCCCAGGCCCCGGGCCGCATCGGCAACTGCTTGCGCGATCCCGACATCGTCGCTTCCGGCGGGCCACGTCAGGTGATGATCGGCGACCGTCGTGACCCCGCTCAGCAGAGCCTCGGCCAGGCCGACCGAAGCCGCCAGGCCCGCCAGCTCGGGGTCGACTCCGACGCGGTCGTAAGCGGCCGACATCACGCCCAGCCATTCGCGCATCGGGACTCCGCGGGTCCCGGGCAGCGTGCGGAAGGCGCTCTGCAGCAAATGGTGATGCGCGTTCACCAGACCGGGCGTGACCACGCCACCCCGGGCGTCCAAGATCTGGTCCTGCTGCGACGCGTCGGCGACCACCACGTCCGTTGTTGATGTTTCGTCCGTGTTACCAGCGAAAACGGCTCGCGCGCCGGTGATTCTCAGCATTGCTACAAGGTAGGGGATGTCTCCCGCAGGCCCTTCTTGGCCTGCTGCACCAGGCGGTACACGTGCGCCCGCAACTCGGCGAAACGGGCGTGGGATCGGGTGCTGATCTGATCGCGCTCAGCAGGCAGGTCGACGGTGACGTCCTCGAGGACGACGGTGGGGCGGTTGGACAGCACCAGCACGCGCTGGCCCAGGTACACAGCCTCGTCGATGTCGTGGGTGACGAAGACGATGGTGACGTTCAGCCGTTGCCAGATGCTGCGGACCAGGTCTTCCAGCTCGGCGCGGGTCTGGGCGTCCACGGCGGCGAACGGCTCGTCCATCACCAGCACGCTGGGCTGGTAGGCGATGGCCCGGGCGATCGCGACGCGCTGCTGCATACCGCCGGAAAGCTGCCAGGGGTGCGCATCATGGCTGTCCAGCAGGCCCACCGCGCTCAACGCCTCGTCGACCGCGGCCCGGCGATCCGGCTTGGACAGGCGCTTTTCGATCAGCGGGCGTTCCACGTTCTGGCGCACCGTCATCCAGGGGAACAGACTTCGGCCGTATTCCTGGAAGACCACGGCCATACCCCGGGGCGGCCCGGTCACCTTCTCGCCGTTGAGCCGGACCTCACCGCTGGTCGGCTCCAGCAGACCGGCGATACACCGCAGCAGCGTGGTCTTCCCGGCCCCGGACGGCCCGACCACACAGACCAGCTGCCCGGCGTCCACGGTGAAGGTGAGCTCGCGGATCGCCTCGAGAGGCTTGCGGTTGCGCTGGTAGGTCTTGGCCAGGCCGGCCACCTCGAGTACGCTCATCGGCTTGCCCTTTCGGCATCGCGCCAGCCCCGGTACCAGGCCAGCGCTCGGTGTTCGGCCACCCGGAAGATCAGCGACAGCAGCACGCCGAGCAACCCGAGAACGATGATCCCGGTCCACATCTGGGGTACCGCGAAGCTGCGCTGGAACTGCACCACCGAGGCGCCGATCCCGTTGCTGGCACCGAACAGCTCGCTGATCACCATCAGGATCACCGCGATGGACAGGGCCTGCCGGGCCCCGGCGGCGATCTGTGGGCCGGCGGCGGGCAGGATCACGCTGTGCCGCGGCAGCCGGTAGCTGCGGGCGGTGTCCAGCAGCACCTCGTCCACCCCGCGCACCCCTTCGACGGTGTTGAGCAGGATCGGCCACAGACAGCCCAGGGCAATGGTGATGACCTTGGACAGCGACCCGGTGTAGCCGGCGAACAGCGCGATCACCGGCACCAGGACGGGCGGGGGAATCGCCCGGAAGAACTCCAGACTGGGCTCGGTGAGGGCGCGCAGCACCGGGCTGATCCCGATCGCGACACCGGCGGCCACGCCGATGACCAGCGCGCAGAGATAGCCGATGAGCAGACGGGCGATGCTGGGGGCGATGTCGGTCCGGGCCCGCTCGCCGAACCAGGTGTCCGGCAGCACCTTGAGAATGTCGGCCAGCGGCGGCCAGAAGTAGCTGGTGCTGTTCGCGGTGAGCAGCCACCACAGCGCGATCAGCACGACCGGCAGGGCCACGGCAGCGACGATGCGGCGGATCATGCGGGCACCTCCCGCCGGACGGACGGATGCCAGTGCAGCAGGCGACGTTCCAGCATCCGGGCCAGGCTGTTGACGAAGACGCCGATCAGGCCGACCACGATCACCAGCGCGTAGGTGCGGGGTACGGCACCGGACGACTGGGCCACCCCGATCAACTGCCCCAGACCGGGGACGCCGATCACCAGCTCCGCGGTGATCTCCAGGATGAGCGCCACCGCGGCAGCGAGCCGGAAACCGGTCAGGATGTAGGGCAGCGCCGTTGGCAGGAGGATGTTCCGAGCGATGGAGAGCTTCGAGAACCCGTAGGAACGGGCCGTGTCCCGGGCCACCGGGTCCACATCGGCCACCCCGTAGAGCACCTGGACCAGCACCTGCCAGAGGGCTGCGTAAACCACCAGGACGAGCGCGGATTCCGGTCGGCTGCCGTAGATCAGCACGACCAGCGGGATCAGGGCCACGGACGGGATCGGCCGCAGGAACTCGATGGTGGAGGCGGTGAATTCACGCAGGACCGGAACACTGCCGATCACCGCCCCGGCCGCGACCCCGGCCACCATGGCGACGGCCAGCCCGGCGCCCCAGCCCCGCAGGGTCTGCCCGGTGGCCGTCCAGAAGGCGCTGTCGCCGAGCAGTTCTGCGAGCTTGCCCGCCATTTCGGAGGCGGGCGGCAGGTAGTCGCGGTTGACCAGGCCGGCCCGGGGCAGCACCTCGAAGACGGCCGCGACCAGCAACAGCCCCAGCAGCCCGAGGCCGGTCCGGGAACTTCTCAAGGAAGCAGCTCGGTCAGGTCGGGCTGCTCTTCGATCAGGCCGTCCTGCAGGGCCAGGTCACTGAGCACCTGGACGGAGTTGGTGTCGATCTGCTCCGGCCACTGGGGCAGCGTCACGGCCTCCCGGATCTCCGGCTCGATCTCGGTGTACGAGGACAGGATCTCCCGGGCCGCCTCGGGGTTGTCGTCGGCGTAGTTCAGCGACTGCTTCATCGCGGTGGCGAATTTCTCCACCACATCGGCGTTCTGGCTCGCGTACTGCTGCGAGGTGAAGTACATGCCCACGTTGAGCTTCGGGTCGGTCTGGGCGAAGTTGGAGGCGATCACCCGCATGCCCTGCTGCTGGGCGATGGTCAGGAACGGCTCCACCACCTGGCCCGCGTCCACGTCGCCGTTCGCCACCGCGGCCGGGATCTCGGGGAAGGCCAGCTCGGTGTAGGAGATCTTCGACGGGTCACCGCCGTCGTCCCGCACCACCTTGTTCACCGTGGTGGTGTTGATGTTCTGCAGCGTGTTGATCGCCACCCGCTTCCCGGCCAGGTCGGCGGCGCTGCGGATCGGGCTGTTCTCCGGCACCACGACCCCGCCGAAATCCTTGCCCGGCTCCCCGGTCGAGTTGTTGCCGTTGGCGACCACTTTCAGCGACAACCCCTGCGAGGCCGCGATCAGCAGCGACGTGGTGTTGCTGTAGCCCAGCTGGTACTGGCCGCTGACCACGGCCGGCACGATCGCCGCGCCGCCCTGCGCCTTCTGCAGCTCCAGCTCCAGGCCCTGCTCCTTGAAGAAGCCCTGCTCGATGCCCAGGTAGATCGGCGCCACGTCCAGAATCGGGATGACCCCCACGCTGAGCTTGGTGGTGCCGTCCGCACCGGTCTGCCCCGGCTCGTCGTCCGAACCGCCGCACCCGGCCAGCCCCGTCGCGGCGAGCAGCGCTGCCACCAGCAGAACACGCCTTGTACCAACCGGGTTCGAGCTCGCGAACGGTGAGCGCATGGCCGGGCTCCTCCTCATCGGGCAGCAGCGGGCAGAGTTGTCCAGCAGGCGACAACTCAAGACGATGACCGGTGAACCCGTCAACGATCCGGACGACCGTTGACCGCACAAAAGCCACTTTTTGTGCTTATCGTACTACCCACGGTCTCGATCCTGGGGGAACAGCCATGTACTACATCGTGCGCCACATCGACCGGGCCTCGCCCAGCGCCCTCACCGCGCTCGCCCGGGCCGGCGTGGCCCTGACCCACCAGGCGGCCGGCCGAACCGGGCTGCTGAGCCACGAGATTCAGCCCCGCCAGAACGGTCACGCGATCGCCGGCTCGGCCGTCACGGTGCTCTGCGAACCCGGCGACAACCTCATCGTCCACGCCGCTGTCGACGTCTGTTCCCCCGGCGACGTGCTGGTCGTGGCCACCACCTCGCCCTCCACCGACGGCATGTTCGGTGACCTGCTGGCCACCGCCCTGCAGGTGCGAGGGGTGGCCGGGCTGGTCCTGAACGCGGGGGTGCACGACCTGGCCCGGCTGCGCCGCATGCACTTCCCGGTCTGGTCACGCGCGGTCCATGCCCAGGCCACCGGGCGGACCAGCCCGGGCTCGGTGAACGTGCCCGTCGTGATCGCCGGGCAACTGGTCAATCCCGGAGACGTGGTGGTGGCCGACGACGACGGAGTGGTCGTGGTGCCGGCCCGCTACGCCTACCAGGTGGCCGAGGCCGCGCTCGAGCAACAGGCCGTTCAGGAGAGCAAACGGGCCGCCCTCGCCGCCGGAACCCTCGGAGTGGACCTGTTCAACCTACGTCCCCTGCTGGCCGATCTCGGGGTTCAGTACGTCGACCGCCTGCCGGAGTGAACGGGTGGTAGCTGGTCGACCGGGGCGGTCCGGGCCATCTGTGAGACCAGTTGCAGGATGCGGGTGTCACGGTCGTGAGCCTGGTGTTCCAGCATCAGGGCGCGGGCTCGTTCGGCGTCCTGGCTGCGGATCGCCTCGGTCATCGTCTCGTGCTCGGCGATGCTGGCGTCGAACGTGCCCTCGGCCAGCGGGGTCTTCCAGGGGGCACTGAGCTTGGCCTGGGCGTCGAGGGTGTGCAGCAGGCTGCCGATGGTCTGGTTGTGCGCGGCCTGCCGCACGGCCTCGTGCCAGAGGTTGAAACAGCGGCGGATGCCTTCGGGTTCGCCCTCGGCCCGGGTGCGGGTGAGCAGGTCGTCCAGCCGGGCCACGTCGATCGGGCTGCGGCGCAGGGCCGCGGCGTAGGCGGCGGAGGACTCCAGGACGGCACGGGCCTCGAAGATCTCCAGCATCTCCTCGTCGCTGCGCTTGCGCAGGGCGAAGCCGCGCTGGGTGGAGACCAGCAGCCCGTCGCGCTCGAGCAGGCCGAGGGCCTCCCGCACGGGAGTGCGCGAGACCTGGAACTCCTCGCTGAGCACCTGCGGGATCAGCGAGGCGTCTTCGGCGTAGTGGCCGGAGGTCAGCCGGGAGCGCAGAGTGGCATAGATGCTGTCGCGGGCGCTGGGCATTCCGGCACGCTACCGCGTGGCGAGTGGAAGGCCGGCGGACTTCCACTCGCTGAGTGAACCGTCGTAGATGCTCAGCCGTTGCAGGTCCAGGCCGCCTTCGTGCAGGGCCAGGGCCAGGCCGGCGGCGTTGATCGCGCCGCCGCAGTAGAGCACCACCCGTTCCTGGCCGGTGAGCTCCTGGGCGGCGGCACGGGCCTTGACCAGGTCGATGGTTCCGTCGGGGGCCAGCAGCGAGGGGTAGGGCAGGCTGGTCGAGCCGGGGATGTGGCCCTTGTCGAACTCGCTCCCCCGCAGCGCGCAGATCAAGGGTTGCCCAGGCAGATCCTTGAGGGCCACGAAAAAGCCTGGCTGGGATTGGAGAAGCACATCACCGGCCGGAGGAACGGGAGCAGGGCCAACCGCCAAAGGTCCATCCCAAGAGGCTAATCCGCCGTCGAGCACGGAGACCCACGAGAAACCGTACGAGCGGAGCAGCCACCAGAGCCGGGCCGCCCACGCACCGGAGAGCCGATCATAGACGACCACATGCGTCCGTTGCTGGATCCCGACCGAACGCGCGGCGGCCGTCATCTGCTCCAGACCCGGAGCGGCGAACGCGAAAGCAACTGCTGAGTCGGAGAACTGGGCGAACAGGTCGGCGAACTGCGCGCCGGGAATGTGCCCGGCCTCGTAGTCGGAACGGCCGTCGTGATAACCGTCGGAGGTACGGCTGATGCTGGCGTCGAGCAGAACCAGCGAGCCGTCAGCGATCTGCTCGGCCTGAGACGCCAGCCAACCGGCCGAGACCAGGGAACTCATGCTGTAGTCCTTGCAGATGTCGTCGATCTGGTCGGTCACCGGTGCCGCCTCCATGAAGTCGCTTCCACCTCAGACTGTATGCAGCAATATGCAAACATCGACACCGGTCCGGGCCCACTTTCACCGTGCCGTCACACCAGCAGCCCAACCCGCGGCCGCAAGGACCAGACCGAGCAGGAGCCAGCCGGGCGCGCCCAGCCCGAGCGGCAGCCCGGCCATGACCAGCGGCCCGGCCGCCGCGCCCAGCCGCCGGACGATCGCGTACTGCCAGAGCTGGGATACGAAGACGTGGTTCACCGCCGCCAGCCCCATGATCAGCAACAGCGTCACCTGCATGCGGCGTGGGCCGAACCGATCGGCCAGGTGCCCCAGCGGCACCGCTGCCGCCAGCCCGGCCAGACCGGCGCCAGTCATCACTGCGGCCACCTGAGCCACGCCGAACCCGACCACCTGGGTGAAGTAGAGCACCGAGATGCTGGCGAAAAGGCCGGTTCCGACGGTGTTCACGAGGCTTGCCGCGATCATCCACCGCAATTGCCGCATCCGGTCAGGATCCGGTCGCCGGCCGGTCGCCGCCACCGGTTTCCGGGCATGAAGAAAGGCGGGTTCTCCCCGCCACTATCTACGTTATAGCGCAGTGGGGGGCTTGCGGCAAGGCCCTCTTCGAGGCGCACAATCACCGATCGTGAACGCTCTCAGCGCCTTCGACCTGCCCGCCGATCTGGACGCCAAGGCCCGCCCGGACCTGATCGCCACCGACGAGGAGCACTTCACCGCGATCGCCACCACCCTGGCGGACTCGATCGCGGATCTGTCCGAACGCCTGGACGTGGTGCGCAAGGCTCCGGCCGGGCGCGGGCAGCAGGCCCTCGACCGGGATCAGGAGGTGCACCGCCTGACCGCCCGGCTGCGCACCCTGAACCGGTTCGGGCTGGACCTGTGCCTGGGCCGGATGGTCGCCGAGGACGCGGACGAGCCGGTGTACGTGGGACGGCTCGGCCTCACCGACCGCAACGGCCGGCGCCTGCTCAACGACTGGCGTTCCCCGGTCGCCGAGCCGTTCTTCGGGGCCACCCACGGCAACCCGATGGGCCTGGCCAGCCGGCGGCGCTACCGGTGGACAAAGGGCCGGATCACCGACTACTGGGACGAGGTGTTCGACCCGGAGGCGTTCGAGGGCAATGCCGCGCTGGACGACCAGTCGGCATTCATCGCCAGCCTCGGCAGCACCCGCTCCCCGCGGATGCGCGACGTGCTGGGCACCATCCAGGCCGATCAGGACGCGATCATCCGGGCCGGTTCCCGGGGCGCGCTGGTGGTGGACGGCGGGCCGGGTACCGGCAAGACCGTGGTGGCGCTGCACCGCACGGCCTACCTGCTGTACTCCGACCCGCGGCTGGAGCATCGGCGCGGCGGGGTGCTGTTCGTCGGCCCGCACCAGCCCTACCTGGACTACGTGGGCGATGTGCTGCCCAGCCTCGGCGAGGAGGGGGTGCGCACCTGCACCCTGCGCGATCTGCTGCCGGAGGGGGCCGCCGCCAAGCCTGAAGGATCGCCGGAAGTGGCCCGGCTGAAGTCGACGGCCGACGTGATCGAGGTGATCGACGCGGCTGTCCGCTTCTACGTGACGCCACCGGAGCAGGGTCTGGACGTGAGTACCCCGTGGGCCGATGACTTGCGGCTGACCCGGCACGACTGGGCTGCCGCGCTGGGATCGGTGGCCCCGGGCACGCCCCACAACGAGGCCCAGGACGTGATCCTGGACGAACTGGTGACGTTGCTGGCCGACAAGCACGATCCCGACACCGAGGTCTCGGCACCGGTTCTGCGACGCGCGCTCCAGCGCAACCAGGAGCTGATGACCACCCTGAACCGGGCCTGGCCGAGCCTGGACCCGGTCGAGCTGGTCGCCGACCTGTGGAGTGTGCCCGCCTACCTGCGCCGCTGCGCCCCCTGGCTCAGCCGTGAGGAGATCCGTCTGCTGCAGCGCAAGGACGCTCAGGCCTGGACCGTCGAGGACCTGCCGTTTCTGGACGCTGCCCGCCAGCGTCTGGGCGACCCGGCCACCGCGGCCCGGCGTCGACGCGCGGAGGCCGCAGCCGAGGCGCAGCGTCAGCAGCGGGCCGAGGTCACCTTCGAGATCGTGGACGCGATCGACGACGCGGACGACACGATGATCATCCTGAAAGGCAGCGACCTGCAGGAGGCCCTGATCGAGGACATCCCCCGGGCCGCAGGCGACCAGGACGAGCTGAACGGGCCGTTCGCCCACATCGTGGTGGACGAGGCCCAGGAACTCACCGACGCGCAGTGGCAGATGCTGTTGCTGCGCAACCCGTCCCGCAGCTTCACCATCGTCGGCGACCGGGCCCAGGCCCGGCACGGCTTCACCGAGTCCTGGGAAGAACGGCTCGACCGGATCGGCCTGGACCGCGTGGAGATCTCGTCGCTGAGCATCAACTACCGCACGCCGGAAGAGGTGATGGCGCAGGCCGAACCGGTGATCCGGGCCGCCCTCCCGGACGCGAACGTCCCCACGTCCATTCGTTCCAGTGGCCTGCCGGTGATCCACGGTGACGCCGGCGATCTGCCCGACATCCTCCAGGCCTGGCTGGCCGAGAACCACGAGGGCACCGCCTGCGTGATCGGCGACCACCGGTTCCGCCCGATGCCGCGGGTGCGCTCGCTGACCCCGACGCTGGCCAAGGGCCTGGAGTTCGACCTGGTGGTGCTGGTGGATCCGGACAGGTTCGGCACCGGCACCGAGGGGGCGGTGGACCGTTACGTGGCGATGACCCGGGCCACCAAGCAGCTGGTGATCCTGACCTGAGTCAGACCGTGGGGGCAGTGGCGTTGCGGGCCGGGAGCTTTCCGGTCAGGGTGGCCACCGAGGCCGCGCGCACCGCGATGCGCACGGCTTCGGGCAGCGGCGTCTTCTCGGCCAGCAGCAGGGCCAGCACCCCCCGGAAGCAGTCGCCCGCTTCCTCGGCCGGGCCCGGCGGCACCACCACGTTCACCCGCAGGCGCTCGGCCAGATCACCCGCCTGCTGGTAGATCTCGGCGTCCAGGGGGTTCGACTCGTCCATCGCCGCGACCGTCATCGCATCCGGCACCATGACGTGGACGAACGGGGCGAGGGCCTCGACCCGTTCGGGCTGGAACTCCTGCCCGTCGGCCGGGGTCGGGTCTAGCACCACCTTGCCGCGGGCGTAATACATCGCCGCCCGGGCAGTTTCGGGGGGAACGTCCAGGCCCACCAGCAGGACGTCGGCGTTGGCGACTTCGTCACCGCAGACGTCGTCGGGCCGCAGCGCGTCGCCAGGGCTGAGCGACTTGCGCAAGCGGGACACATCGACCTGGAGGTGCCCCAGTTCGGTGACCAACGACGTCTTCAATTGCTCGGAACCGACACAACCGACCAAGGCGACCCCCGGGCCACCCAGAAAGGTCGCCGCGGCGGCCGCTTGGCCCGCCCTCTGCCCGACCACCACGACCTGGTAGCTCCGGCCCATCTGAGATCACGCCCTTAGAGCCTGTCCTGCCCAGGAACTTCCCCGATGTTCCGAGCGTAATCAGCGGGCCGGGCCGACGCAGGAGGAGGTAGCACGTCTGGAGCAATCAGGCTCCGGGTTGCCAGTCCGGGCCGGTGATCACCTCGGCCTGCATCGGGAACACCTTCTCCAGCAGCAGGTTGTGCACCTGCGGGTCGTTGTCCAGGCAGGCGTCGGACAGCACGGTGATCCGGTAGTCCAGATCGGCGGCCTGGCGCAGGGTGGAGAGCACCACGCCGCTGGTGGCCACCCCGGCCAGCACCAGATGCTCGATGCCCTGGGCGCGCAGCACCATCTCCAGGTCGCTGCCGGCGAAGGCGGAGACCCGGCGCTTGCTCACCACCACGTCGGTCTCCAGCGGGGCCACCTGGGCGGGGATCTCGTTGGGCGGGGCGGTGCTGCCCAGCCGGGCGGGCATGAAGCCGAACATCTTGTTCCGCGGGTGGATCTCGGGGTAGCCGGGCCGGAAGCCGACCTTGGCGTAGATCACCGGCACCCCGGCCGCGCGAGCCTTGCCGATCGCCGCGGCCAGCCGGTCCAGATACCCCTCGTCGGGGTAGCGGGCCAGCACCAGCTCCTGGACATCCATCACGAGCAAAGCCTCTTCGGGCACTGTTTTCTCCTCAGACCAGCAGGCGCCGGGCCGTGCCCAGCAGTTCCTGCCGCAAGATTTCCTCGGGCAGCTCAGCCAGCTCCGGGTCGGTGCCGCTGAGCATCAGCCCGGCGTTGAAGACCGACAGGGCGACCCGTCGGGAGGGACTCGGATCGGGGCCGAGCAGCAGGTCCTTGACCTTGGCGCTGCGCACCGCCAGCTCCGGGGTGGCCCGGATCGCCGCCTCGACGGCCGGGTCCCCGTGCATCACCGCGGCGATCTGGCGGCGGGCGAGCACCATCTCGACCAGCCCCTCGATCACCACCTCGACCTGGGCCTCACGCCCGGCCGCGGCCTCGGCCCGGGTGAGCAGCTCACCCAGGGTGTCCGCGACCGGCTGCACCAGGGCCTGGATCAGCGCGTCCTTGGTGGCGAACTGGTGGTAGACGGTGGCTTTGGCGACACCCAGCCGGTCGGCGATCTGCTGCAGCGACGTGCCGTGCACACCGTGCTCGACGAAAAGGTCCAGGGCGGTGGCGAGGATCCGCTCGCGCGTCTCCCCGCGCCGGCCGACCGGCTTGGCCATCGATCTCCTCAGCGGTTGGTGCGGCCCAGGTCGACCGGCAGCTGGATACCGGTGACGTGCCGGGCCTCGTCGGAGGCCAGCCAGGCCACCGCCGCGGCGATGTCCTCGCTCTGGCTGATGCCGTCCGGCAGGCTCCCCATGAACATCGGGGCGAGCAGCGGCTCCACCGCGGAGAACGACTGGATCTCGCTCATCTGCAGCCCGGTCAGCACTCCGTGGGGGTGCACGCTGTTGACCCGGATACGGTACTCGGCCAGCTCGTTGGCCAGGGTCTTGGCCAACCCGGTGACGCCGTGCTTGGCCGCGCGTAGTCGGCCAGGAACGGCAGGCCGACCAGGCCCGCGACCGAGCTGGTGAACACGATCGCGCCGCCGGTGGCCTGCTCGATCATGATCGGGATGGCTGCCTTGGCGGTGTGGAAGGCACCCGTCAGGTTGATGTCGATGGTTGTGCGCCAGTGCTCGGCGTCGATCTCCCAGGCCCGGTTCGCGCTGGTCATGCCCGCATTGGCGATCACCACGTCGAGCCGACCGAGGTCGGCCACGGCGGCCTTCAGCCCGGCCTCGAGGGTGTCGTAGTCACGGATGTCGGCCTGGATCGGGATGATCCGCCGGTCCAGCTTCTCCACTTGGGCCACCGTCTCGGCCAGGTCCTCGGGGGTGGCGCCGGCGTAGGTGGTGGTGGGCAGGTCCGCACACAGGTCCAGGGCGATGATGTCCGCGCCCTCGGCGGCCAGGCGGACCGCCTCGGCCCGGCCCTGGCCACGGGCGGCGCCGGTGATGAAGGCGACCTTGCCGACGTAGCGGTGGGCGATCGGCTCAGCGGGGACGGGGAGTGCGGGAACGGGGTTACTCATGGTGGTCCTCCGGGGGTGGTGAGCACCTGACGAGCCGAGAGCTAGCCGCTCGGCTGACTGCAAAGCTAGCCGTACGGCTAGCTCTTGGCCACCCGCCCATTGCGGCAGAATGCGCCCGTTTCCTCCCGAACCCACCCTGGAGTCCCTGTGAAGCGCCGTCGCGTCATCCTGAACACCGACGCCAAGAACGAGGCCGACGACCAGTACGCGATCGTCCACGCCCTGTTGTCCCCCTCGCTCGACGTCCGCGGGCTGATCCCGGCGCATTTCGGCGAGCACCGCACCACCCGCAGCATGGAGGAGTCCCGGGAGGAGATCGACCGGCTGCTGGGCCTGATGGGCCTGGACGTGCCGGTGGCCAACGGAGCCTCGCGGGCGATCCCCGACGAGTACACCCCCAACGACAGCCACGGCGCCCGGCTGATCATCGAGGAGAGCTGGCTGGCCTCGGGCAACGACCCGCTCTACATCGGCTTCCTGGGCCCGCTGACCGACATGGCCTCGGCGATCCTGCTGGACCCGACCATCGTCGAGCGGCCGGTGGTGGTGATCTGGATCGGCGGGACCGGGTACGACGGCCTGGACTCCTGGAACGGCCTGGAGTTCAACCTGGGCAACGACATCGCCGCCGCCAATGTGGTGATGACTTCCGGGATCACCGTCTGGCAGATCCCGCGCAACGTGTTCTCGCAGGTGTCGGTGGGTTACGCGGAGCTGGAGGAGAAGCTGCGCGGCACCAGCGCACTGGCCGACTACCTGATCGACCAGCTGGTGGAGTGGAACACCCAGCACCACCCGGACGCGATCGAGTCACGCACGCTGGGCGACTCCCCCGTGGTCGGGCTGATGCTGTTCCCGGGCGGCTGCAGCTTCCGGCTCAGACCCGCGCCGCGTTTCGACACCGAGGGCTACTACGTGCGGGGCGCGGGCCATCCGATGCGGGTGATCGAGACCGTCGACGTGCGGTTCCTGCTCGAGGACATGTTCGCCAAGATCCGCCGCTTCGGACGTTCCTAGCCCTCAGCTTCGGACGTTCGTAGCTCTCAGCTGCGGGCGTTGGCGATGAACGCGCGGATCTTCGCGTGATCCTTGGTCCCGCGCGCGGATTCGACCCCACTGGAGACGTCCACACCGTCCGGCCGGAGCCCGCCGACCTGGGCCCGGACGTTCTCGACGGTGAGCCCACCGGCCAGGATCCAGGGCTCGGTGGGCCGATTGCCGAACTGCGCGAAGGCCTCGGCCCCGATCAGCTGCCCGTGGCCGGGCTCCGGGGCGTCGAGCAGGAGCCGGGCCGAAATGGAGGACGCGTGCGGGCCGGCCGCGTACTCGGCCAGCGAGAGAGCGCGGATCACCGAAAACCCCTCGCTGATCGCGCGCTGCAGATCCTCGTCGCCCTCGCCGCCGTGGAACTGCACGGTGCCCACACCGCTCTCGTGCGCCACCTTCAGCACCTGCTCGACCGGGAGCTTGCGCACCACCAGAACGGTCTCGACGCCGCTGTCACCCAGACCGTCGATGATCGCCCGGATGCCCGCCGCGTCGATGTGCCGGGGGCTGGCCGGGTGGTGCACGAACCCGATCGCGTCGGCGCCGGCGTCCAGCGCCACGCGGGCCGTCTCCAGGTCACGGATGCCACAGATCTTCACGAACACGCTGGGAGCTTAAGGCATGCCCTGGTCGCCGCCGGTGGCTTTCCAGCCCAGTTCCGGGGCGATCAGGTGGACGGCGTCGTGCAGGATCTGCTCGTAGTCCTCGCGGACGAACTCGTAGGGCAGCTCCAGCCTCAGCTCGGTGACCTCCTCCAGCACCGGGTCTGCGTGCAACTGCTCCAGGATCTGCTCGGCGGTACCGACCAGATCGCGGGCGAACAGCACCCGCCGGTCCCCCAGCACAGCCGGCTTGAGAGTGCGCTCGTGCCGGCTCTCGGCGTACTCCTGGTACCGCTTGCGGCTGGCCGGGCCGGCGCTGTCGGTGGGCACGATCACCCGGCCCAGCGCGATCCGCCGCCGGCCGCCGGAGCGCTCGCGGAACTCGTTGACCAGCCGCACCTGGCTGGCCCCGAAGTCGTCGCCGGCCTCGGCGAAGACGATGTTGCCGGTGAGCAGGTTCAGTCCGTTCTCCCCGGCCCAGCGGATCGATCGGCCGCTGCCGCCGCCGTACCAGATCCGGTTCTCCAGCCCGCGGCTGTAGGGCTGCAGCCGCGGGCGCTGCACGTTGCCCGGTGAGTGGATCACCGTGTCCTCGTCACCGATGAACGCGCCGCGCAGGTTGTCGGTGAACCGGGTGATCCGGCCGTAGGACAGGTCGAACTGCCGCCAGTCGCCGTCGAAGACCAGGTCCCCGATCAGATCGGCGTGCGGCGGAACCCCCGCGCTCAGCCCGACCTGCAGCCGCCCCTGCGAGAGCACGTCCGACAGCGACAGATCCTCGGCCAGCCGGAACGGGCTCTCGTAGCCGATCGGGATGACCGCGGTACCCAGCTCGACCCGCCGGGTGCGCTGACCGGCTGCGGCCAGGAACACCGCCGCCGAGCCCACCCCGTGCTCCAGGTGACGCTGCCGGATCCAGGCGCCGTCGAAGCCCAGGCGCTCGCCGAACTCGAACAGCTGCAGGGTGTCTTCCAGGCCGCCGTAGGGATCGTCGTCGTCGAAGTTGCCGGGCGTCAGGAACGCCAGGGAGCTGATCGCGGGCATGCGCTGCCTTTCCGAAGGCATTGTCTACTGACCAACTAGACAATACGTCAGAGTCGGCGGAATGTCCCTTACTCACCCCAGAACTGACGACGGCGGGCTGCTCAGAGGCCAGTGGCCGGGCGCCGCGGGCGCCGCATGTAGGCCAGGGTTCCGATCACCGCCAGACCGGCCGCCGCGACGCCGGCGGCGATCGAGTCGGCCGGCTGAATCATGAAGGTGAGTGCCTGCAGCATGGGCCGGTCGTCGGGTGCGCCCCAGAACAGGTTCACCGCGCTCAGCACCACCGGCCCGAACCAGGCGCGCTGGGATCCCAGCGCGCCTGCGGTCAGGGCGGTCAGCCCCAGGGCCCCGGCCACGTCCCGGATCAGGAACCCGAGCGGGCCGAACCGCATCGGAGTCAGCAGCGAGATCGCGAAAAGGCCGGACAGCAGTGCGAAAGCGATCAGCAGATGCAGGGCCCGCACCCGGGGCCAGGGCCGGGCACCGGTCTCGTCCAGCGACTCGTCGTAGCCGGCCAGGGTGCCGGCGACCGCGACGCAGGCGAGCGCGATGCTCAGGGCCGAGATCCGCTCGCCGATCTGTTCTCCGGTGGAGAAGACGAGCCAGCCCAGCCACATGGCGGTGGTCGCGGCGAAGGCCACCGCCAGGGCCTGGGGTACGTGGCGGGCTCGCAGGTGCAGCATCACGTGGTTCACGAGACGGTTCCCGTCACGTCGGCCAGCAGGTCGGCCCTGAGGTCACCGGTGCACCCGGTCGCGTTGCGGTAGTAGGTGGCGATCTGCTCGGCCTGCTGCTGGGGTGGGAGGGCGGTCAGGGCGGCATAGGCATCGGCGAACCGCTCGTCGGGCCAGTTCTCGCCCCTGGGGGCGTCCACCTGGTCCGTCAGCCAGGTTCCGGCCAGGTCCCAGGCCAGCGAACGATCGCTGTAGTCCTCGAAGCTGGCGTCGGAAGGTGGCTCGCAGGCCGGTGCCATGGCCTCGCGCAGTGTCTCGAAAGTGATCAGCCCGGGTTCCTCGAGTCGTCCCGCAGCGCCGAGAACTATTTCGAATCCCAGGGTCTGCCGGTCCGGGGACCCGGACTCGGCCCGTACCTCGGTGGCCGCGGTGGGGGCCGACGGCAGCGTCTCCATCGCCTTCAGGGCCTGGCGGATCGGGGGTGTCAGGTCTTCCAGAAGCCCGGAGTGCACCCGCATGACGCACACCCGGGGCTCGCCCTCGGCGCAGACCGGCCGCATCGCCTCGGGGTCTTCCCGGAAGGCGGTGTCCCAGCCGTCTGGGGTCGGGGCCGGCAGCAGGGGGAAGGTGACCATCAGGGCCAACGTTGCCGGCACGACGGCGAGGGCTCGTCCGCGCCGGTGCCGGGCGAGCGTGAAGCAGAACGCGCTGAAGGCCAGGGCCGTCAGCCAGAAGGCCTGCAGGGCGCTCAGCGACAGCGGCAGTTGCACCCAGTCCTGCTGGTAGGGGGCGGAGATGGTGGCCAGCAGCAGGCCCGGGTCGTGGGTGTTGCTGAGCAGGTCGAACTCCTGCAGCGCGGCCCCGATCATGAAGGTGATCAGGGTGAGCCCGGGAGCGGTGAAGCGGCTGGGAACCGCCCGGCCCACCGCCAGACCGGTCCAGGCGGCGGTGATCAGGGACAGTGCTCCCACCCCGGCCGCGGCCAGACCGGGCAGGGTCAGGTAGGGCTGTGCCGGGGACAGCCACAGCCGCACGGATCCGGCCAGGAGCGTGAGCAGGTAGGCCAGGCTCACCGTGACGGCGAGGGCGATGGCGACCGGAGCCAGTTGCGCCGCCGCCGGGCGGGCGCTGGTGGTCATGAGTTCGGCCACGCCCCGGCTCTGTTCCCGCCGGGCCTGCCAGGCTCCCGCCCCGGCCGCCAGCGGCCACAGAATGAGGAGGGAATCGCGCAGGGTGTAGGACAGCGCAGCCCAGCCGCCGTACCGGAAGTAGCCGCCGGCCAGGATGGTGAACGCCCCGAACGCCAGCAGAGCCAGCCCGATGCCCAGGGCGACCGAACGGCGCAGTTCGATCCGCAGCGCCCGCATCAGCCCCAGCCTCCGGCCTGCCCCAGGGCCGCGCTGTAGCCGCGCTCGGTCGGGCTGTCCCCCGGGTCGTCCGGGCCGCCGAGTGCGCTCAGCTGGGCCGGGGTGCCCTGCCAGACCTGGCGGCCGGAGGCCATGACGATGACGTTCGAGCAGGCCGCGCTGACGTCCTCGA
Source organism: Kineosporia babensis (assembly GCF_021129305.1). GTDB lineage: Bacteria > Actinomycetota > Actinomycetes > Actinomycetales > Kineosporiaceae > Kineosporia > Kineosporia babensis. The sequence continues at coordinate 68,213 of NZ_JAJOMB010000030.1, forward strand.
CCAGGTGGGTGGAGACCAGGACGCAGGTGTCACCGCCGATCTCGCGCAGCAGGTCACGGAATCCGACGCGCTGGGCCGGGTCCAGGCCCACGGTCGGCTCGTCCAGCAGGACCAGGCGGGGATCGTGCACGATCGCCTGGGCGATGCCGACCCGGCGCAGCATCCCGCCGGAGAGGGCCTTGAGCTTCTTGTCGGCGTGGGAGCTCAGGGCGACCCGGTCGATCGCCCGTTGCCCGGCGGCCGTCACCTGCCGGTCGGGCATCTCCTTCAGCCAGGCCATGTACTCGATGAACTCGCGCACGGTGAAGCGTGGGTAGAAGCCGAAGTGCTGCGGCAGATACCCCAGTTCACGCCGGATCTCACGCAGGTCGGAGCCTTTGGCGGTGCCCCGGCCGAGCAGCTGCAACTGCCCGCCGGCCGGGGGCAGCACCGTGGCCAGGGCCCGGATCAGGGTGGTCTTGCCGGCACCGTTTGGGCCCAGCAGGCCGTGCACGCCGGTGCTGAGCCTGAGGTCGAGGCCGTCGACCGCCATCGTGCGTCCGGCCCGGACCTTCAGGTCCTCGGCCTCGACCGGCCACGCGTACTGGGTGGGCGCGGTCTCCGCGGCACTGACCGATCGCATGCTGTCGTTCCCTTCGTGAGAGCAGTGGTTCAGAGGCGGGCGTAGCCGCGCGCCCGGATCGCGACCACCGCGGCGGCGATCAGGCACAGGGCGCCCCAGACGGGGGTGGCCGACGAGCTCAGCACCGGCGGTACGTCGGCGCTCCAGAAGCTGGGGAGCAGCACGCCCACCGTCCACAGGGCCCAGATCCCCACCGCCGCATTGGTCACGCCGAGCTTCTCGCTCAGGGCCAGGGTGCTGAGGGTCAGGCCCAGGCAGGGCAGCAGCCACAGGGCCGGGGCCAGCCCGATCATGAAGCTCACCAGCAGCAGGGCCGGGATGATCACGAGCAGGACGGCCAGGGTGCGGCGCAGCAGCATCCACAGGCCGACCCGGGGCGATCCGGCCAGCAGTTCCCAGGCCGGGTCGGCGTACCTGCTCCAGCTACCGGCCACCGGCAGCAGCGGCAGCACCGGGGCCAGGAGCAGCACCATCGAGGTCTCTCCCGGCGACACCCGGCTGAGCAGCCAGGCCGCGGCCAGGACGCCCAGGGCCATGCCCGTCCACGGGGCCAGCGACCAGGCCGCCCAGCGCTGCCTGACCGCGAAGCGGGCCGGAGCCGGGGCCGGTGGCGGCCCGGCCGCGATCTGCAGGTCCAGGCCGTCGGCCACCCGGGCCAGCAGATCCGCGCCTGAAGGATCCACCCGGGCCAGGATGCCGGTCTGCTGCTGACGGCACTGCTCGCAGGTCTCCAGATGGGCCTCGATCGACCACACCTCGGCGTCGTCCAGGCCGGGATCGCCGGCCGTGTACAACTCCAGGGCGAGCACCTCGGGGTGCTGAGTACTCATGACAATGCCTCCCTGAGCACCGCTCGGGCACGCCGGGCCCGGGTCTTCACCGTGCCCTCGGCCACGCCGAGCAGCACGGACGTCTCACGCGCGGTCAGGCCGTCCAGCACCATGGCCTTCAGCACCTGCCGTAGTTCTGGGGGCAGGGCCAGCAGGGCCCGCTCCATCTCCCCGGACACCTGCCCGGCCAGCACCACTTCCTCGGCCGCCGGTGCGGTCGCCACCGGTTCCTCGCTGCTGATCACGACCTCCGCCTCCCGGTAGCGGCGCCGGTAGGCGTCCACCAGCCGGCGTGAGGCGATCGACCACAACCAGCCGGCCGACGTCTCCTCCTGCCCGGAGAAGGACCCCGCCGCCCGCCACACCGACAGGTAGGTGTCCTGCAGCACCTCGGCCACCAGCTCGTCGTCCGAGCAGCGCCGGCGCAGCCGCACCAGCAGCCAGGCGGACGTGCACCGGTACAGCTCGTCGAACGCAGCACGGTCTCCCTGGCTCACCCGGCGCAGCAACGCCGCCTCGTTCACCGGTCCGGTTCTCACTTCCACCTCCCATCAGTCGGGATCCCTCATTCTCAGGGATTGCCTCCCGGGCGTGATCTGGATCACTCCCGGGCGGATCAGCGGTCCGCCCGCTCACCGTCCGGGGCGACCGCATCTCCGAGAATTCTGATGAGATCGAACACGGAAACGTTCGAAGGTGAGCCGAGGTCGTCCAAAAGTCCCGAAACGAAGGCCATCTCACTGCTCCACAGTCCGAACATCAGAGAATCAGCACCTTTCCGCCCTCAGCTCACGAACCGGAGGCCCGGTTGCGCCCGACTCCCTGCCAGTCGATTCCCTGAAGCCTTCGGGATTGCATCGCGCCGGTGACCCGCATCACATCCGCCAAAGTGACCCAGGCCATACGCCCCACGCAATCCGGCCCGGAACGAACCGCCGACTAACCGGGCGTGACACAGCTACTGGACGTAAGAAGCCGCACGGCAACCCTGTTCACCGCGCCCGGCACGGGCCTGGCGGTCATGGGGGGCGCCGCCGCGACGGTGCTGGCCCTGGCCACCTCGGGTCTGGTGCTCTCAGCTCCGCTGATGACCGCGGGAAGTGTTGCCGCGATGGCCGTTCTCGTCCTGGCCTGGCTCGGACTCGGGCGCGAGCTTCCGGCTCTCAGCACGCGCCGGCTGTATGCCATCACTGCCGTGTGGGCCGCTCCCCTGCTGGTGGCGCGTCCGTTGTTCAGCCACGACGTGTGGAGCTACATCGCGCAAGGGATCACCGCGGCCCGTGGGCTGGACGCCTACCGGTACGGCCCGGCCGAAGCCCTCGACCCCGGCTCGGCAGTGGTCGGGCAGGTCAGCCACTACTGGCTGGACACGCCCGCACCGTACGGGCCCGCCTGGATGCTGCTTTCGCGTCTGGCCGGAGCCGGCGCCGGCGAGCATCTGGTGGCGGGCGTGGCCCTGTACCGCCTGCTGGCCCTGGCCGGCGTCCTGCTGATCGCCTGGTCCCTGCCCCGGCTCGCCCGCCGGTGTTCCACCGCACCGGCGACCGCCCTGTGGCTGGGACTGCTGAACCCGCTGGTGCTCTGGCACCTGGTGGCCGGCGTGCACAACGACGCGCTGATGCTGGGCCTGATGCTGAGCGGGCTGCACCTGAGTCTGGAAGCCTTGGACAAGCTCGCCGATCGGGCGCCCGGCCGCTGGCCGGAACTCGTTCTCGGCCTCACCCTGCTGACCGTCGCCGCGAACATCAAAATCGTTGCAGCGGTGGCTCTGTGCTTCGTGGCGATCCGCAGCCTGTCCGTCCTTCTCCTGAGCACCGGCGTGTTCGTGTCCCTCACGCTCGCCCTGTCCACCCTGGCCGGATTCGGCTGGGTCACCGCACCCTTCGCGGCCACCACGTCCGTGTACAGCTGGATGTCCCCCTCCACCGTCCTCGGGCTCCTCCTCGGCCTCTTCAATGCCGAACTCACCCAGCCTGCCGTGACATTCACCAACCTGACCGGGCTGACCGTGGGCGCCCTGCTGGCGCTGCGACTGATCCACCGGACCCGCCTGAACCCGGTGCACGGCGTCGGCCTGGTGTTCGCGCTCGTCGTGGCCTCATCCCCGGTCGTGCAGCCCTGGTACCTGCTGTGGGCCTTGCTGCCCCTGGCCGCGACCGCGGCGAGTGCCCGCCGGGTACGGGTGGTCGCCGGCTTCAGCGCCGTGGCGGCCATGCTTCTGCCGCCTGTGGTGACCCCCGGGATCAGCCTGGTGCTGGGCTACCTGCTGGCTGTCGCGCTGATCGCCGGGGCTCTGCTGGCCAACTACCTGCTGGACGGACGCTCGGCGGCGCTCGAGCCCTCAACCGCCCAGGGCCTGCGTACGTGAAGCGTTCCGCCGCCCTCGCCCTCCTGCTGGCCCTGGCCCTGACCTTACTGGCCGGGCCGGCCCAGGCCGCCGCGCGCGGCCCGGTCGTCCTGATCGGCACCGGAGGCCTGAGCTGGAACGATGTCACCGGACAGCAGCCGGCCCTGAGCCGCCTGCAACGTGAAGCAGACCTGGGCTGGCTGGTGGTACGCAGTGTCGAGCCCAGCACCTGCCCGATCGACGGATGGCTGGCCGTCTCGGCCGGAGCCCGCGCGGCAGCGGGCGATCCGCAGTGCGCCGAGCCCGCTCTGGAGCAGAACGGGAACACCACGACCGTGGCCGGCTGGCAGCAGTACGTCGATCAGGCCAAGGTGGACGGCTACGACGCCGAACCGGGCCGCCTGGGCGACCTTCTGGCCCAGGCCGGTCTGCGCTCGGCCGCGGTCGGCGCCGGCGCCGCCATTGCTCTGGCCGAGTCTGACGGTCATGTTCCCCAAGTCTGGGACAGCAACCAGGTGCGCGATGCCCTGCACACCGACCCGGACGTCCTCACGGTCGATATCGGTACCACCGCATCACAATCGGTCCAGGACCTCGACACCCGCCTGCGGGACACTTTGGCTGTTCTTCCCACCGACGCGAGGGTGATCGTGGCCTCGCTGTCCGACTCGGGGACCGAGCCAGAACTTCAGCTCCTGGCCCGCAGCGGGCCGGATGTCACGGGATCGCTCTTGGGGAGCACCGCCACCCGGCAGGACGGTCTGGCCCAGAGCACCGACCTCTTTCCGACCATCCTCTCCGCTCTCGACCTGCCGATCCCCCCGACCGTCGTCGGCGCGCCACTGCAACCCGTGGCCGACGAGATCCAGGACCGTCCCGGGCATCTGAGGGACCTCGAGCAGGCCTCAGCCGCCATCGATGCGATCGTCCCGCCGTTCTTCGTCGCCCTGATAGCGCTGCAGGCCCTGCTCTACCTCTGCTGCTCCGGCCGCTGGGTCCCGCGCCTGGCAACAGCTTTCGCCTGCGTTCCCGCGGCCACCTTCGCCGCCAACCTCTTTCCCTGGTGGCGCGCCGGTCACGAAGGACTGGCGCTGACCGCAGCGGTGCTGCTGTGCAGCACCGTCATGGCGGCCGTCGCACTGCTGGGCCCCTGGCGACGGGCCCCGCTCGGTGCGGCCGGTGCTGTTGCCGCCATGACGATGGCGGTCCTGGCCGCCGACGTGCTGAGTGGCTCCGGTCTGGCCCTTTCCGCGTTGATGGGGCTGCAGCCGGTTGTCGCCGGCCGGTTCTACGGTTTCGGCAACGCCGCCTTCGCCGTGTTCGCCACAGCTTCCCTGCTCACCGCAGCGGCCGTGGCCGAGCCTCTCGTCCGTCGTGGCCGTACCGGCCCGGCTCTGGCTGCAGTGGCCGTCGTCGGCGCCACGGCCGTGATCGTCGACGGCACACCGGGCCTGGGCAGCGACTTCGGCGGTCCCCCCGCTCTGATCCCTGGTTTCGCCGTCCTGGCCTTCCTCGTCTCGGGCCGAACGATCACCCGCGGCCGTGTCCTCGCCCTCGGCGGCCTCACCCTGATCGTCGTCACCGGTATCGGCCTGCTGGACTGGCTACGCCCGGCCGAGCAGCAGACCCATCTGGGCCGGTTCGTGCAGACCCTGCTCGACGGCGGCGCGCTGACCGTGATCGAACGCAAGGCCGCGCTGAACCTGCACATCCTCCTCACCACCTATCTGGTGGTGCTGGTGCCGGCCCTGCTGGTCCTGACCGGGTACCGGCTCTGGCGCAGGCTGCCGCTGAGCCCGCAGTCTCTGCAACAGGCCTACCGCCAGTCGCCCACCCTGCGGCCGTTCCTTGTCGCCTTCGGCGTGAGCATGCTGATCGCCGCCCTGCTCAACGACTCCGGAGCCTCGATCCCCGCCGACGCGTCTCTCCTCGTCGTCCCGCTCCTGGTCGCCGTCGCGGCGAGAGCCCATCGGGAGGGTCAGCGGGCCAGGATCGGCGACGCGTCTGGATCCCGCACGATGGCACGTGCGGATCGGTGACGGTGGTGTTCAGCAGAGAGCGCCACCGGCCGGCAACGCCCCTGCCGCGAGTCGCCGTTCATGGCCTTCCCACCGGGCCATTGCGCGCTGGAGCTTGACCCAAGGGCCCGGGCGGCCGATGAGCGACTGTGGAGAGCAAGCGGCCTGGCTGGTTCGGGGGCGCCGGCCGCTGGTTGCGCGCCTGGCTGGTCCCTGGGCTCGACGAGGGTGCGCAGCGCCGCCGTAAGGGCCGGCTGGCGGCCTGTCTCTACATCGTGGCGGACATCTACGCCGGGCTGGTGACCTGGCAGAACTGGCACATCACGCAGGCCCGGGTCCCGCAGCTGGTGATCATCGGGGCGGTGGCGCTGCTGGCTGTCACCCTGCTGGTCCTGCCCTGGCGCCGGTTCAGCGACTCGGTGCTGATCTGGCCGGTCGTGCCGAGCGCGTTCCTGCTGGTCCTGGGCGAGGGGATGACCGGGGTGCTGGGGCACTACCAGCCGATCTTCATGCTCAGCATGGGTTACGCCGGGCTGGTGCTGCGGCCCGGGCGGACCGCGTTGCTGATGGTGCTGAACCTGGCTCTGCTGGGGGTGGTGGCCGGGCTGGGGCGGCAGCAGGAGTCGCTGTTCGAGGTGGCCGGCACGATCCTGTTCGGTGGGGTGATCGGTGAGCTGATCGCCTCGGCCATCTGGGCGCAGAAGCGTCAGCGCAGCGTCCTGGAGCAGTTGCACGCCGGGCTGCGGCCGCTGCTGGAGGCACAGACCGAGCAGGACGCGGCCCGGCTGGTCAGCGAGCTGGCAGTGCACGTGCTGCGGGCCGACGGCGTGCTCTCGCTGATCCTGGAACCGGAAGATGCCACCGGGCAGACGATGACGGCGCGCGGTGGGGCCGGTGGCGGCGCCGACTACGGCGGGGTCACGGTGTCGGTCAACAACGAGCAGTCGGGCGCCGGAATCGCCGCCCGCACGCGTCGTCACCTGTTCGTGCCGGACGCCCCGCACAGCCCGCTGGTCTCGCAGCAGTACGTGGCCCGGTACTCGGCCGCATCCATCCTCTACGTCCCGATCCTGGTCGGCGACCGGCTGATCGGGGTGATGGTGATGTGGTGGACCGCCCCGATCAGCGACCTGGACCGTTTCACCGACCAGGTGCTGGAGCTGCTGTCGATCCAGGCCGGGCCGGTGCTGGAACGGGTGCGGCAGGTGGAGGACCTGGACCGGGCCGCCACCACCGACTCGCTGACCGGGGTGCTGAACCGGCGGGCCTTCGAGCACGGGATGGCTCATCTGGCCGAGGACGCGGTGCTGCTGCTGTTCGACCTGGACCGGTTCAAGGCGCTGAACGACAGTCAGGGGCATCCGGCCGGGGACCGGGTGCTGCGCAGTTTTGCCGCTGCACTGGCGCGCTCGGTGCGCGAGAGCGATCTGGTCTGCCGGATCGGCGGGGACGAGTTCGCGGTGATCGCGAGCGGTGAGGAGAAGGTGGCTCAGGCGATGCTGGAACGGCTGGAGGCGGTGTGGACGTCGCCGGAGGACGTGGGTTTCAGCGCCGGTTACGCGCTGCGCCGCCCGGGTGAGGCGCCGGACGCGCTGAACGCCCGCGCCGACGAGGCTCTCTACACGGAGAAGAACCGTCGGCGCGGGCGGGCCCGGATCTCTTAGGCCGCTGCTTCGGCGGGCTCGAACCAGGTGTCGGTGAGTTCCTTGTTCTCGGCCGCCCACTTCTGCACGGTGGTGGCCTCGTTGCCGGCCCCGGCCTCCTGCATCTGCGACATCAGCCCGGACAGGTCCGAGTCCTCCATCGAGAAGTTCTTCAGCCAGCCGGCCACCTCGGGCTGGGCCTCACTGAAGCCCTTGCCGGCGATCGCGGTGTGGTTGTCCGGCTCACCGAAGGTCAGTTCCGGGTCAGCCAGTTCCTTCAGGTCCCAGCGGCCGAACGCCCAGTGCGGCGACCAGAGCGTGACCACGATGTTCTGCTGGCGCGAGATCGCCGAGTTCAGCTCGGCCAGCATCGCCGGGGTGCTGCCCTCGACCAGGGTGTACTCGTCCAGGTCGTAGGTCGGGATGGTCTCTTCCCGCATCAGGCGCATGTGCCCGGCCCCGGCCTCGACCCCGACGATCCGGCCGCCGAACTCGCTGGAGCGGCCCTTCAGGTCGGGGATCGAGTCGATGTCGACGTAGGTCGGCACGGCGAGCATCAGGGTGCCCTTGGACCATTCGCTGACGATCTCGAGCTTGTCCTCGAAGCGGTCCCAGTACTCCTTGTGCACGCCGGGCAGCCAGGCGTCCATGTACATGTCGATCTGCCCGTTGGCCACGCCGGTGAAGGTGCTGGCGATGTCCAGGTCACGCAGGTCCACGGTGTAGCCGCGTTCCTCGAGCAGGACCTTCCACAGGTGGCTGGCGGCGACCGCGTCGTCCCAGCCGGCCACCACGGCCATGCTGATGTTCTTGCCGCCGCCGGAGCCGGAACCGGCGTTCTCGGCCCGGCTGCCGGAGCCGCCCTGGAACTGGGCGGGCTGGCCGCTGCAGGCGGCCACGGTCGCGGTGCCGGCGGCCATCAGGCCGCCGAAAAGTGCTCGTCTGCTGAAGGTGCTGGGCATTCTGTCTCGAAACTCCCTGTCAGGCGGCGTCGGCCGCGGAGGTGAACCAGGCGTCGGTGATCGCCTTGTTGTCGGCGACCCACTCCTTGGTTCCCTCGAGCGCGTTGCCCGTACCGGCGTCCTGGATGGCGGCCATCAGTTCGGCCGACTTGTCCTCGTCGATGGTGAAGTTCTTCAACCAGCCGGCCACCTCGGGCTGGGCCTGGCTGAAGCCCTTGCCCGCGATGGCGGTGAGCGTGTCCGGCGCCCCGTAGGCCTTTTCCGGCTCCTCGAGCACCTTCAGGTCCCAGCGGCCGAACGCCCAGTGCGGCGTCCAGAGGGTGACCACGATGTTCTGCTGGCGGGAGATGGCCGAGTTCAGCTCGGCCAGCATGGCCGGGGTGCTGCCCTCGACCAGGGTGAAGCCGTCCAGCCCGTAGGCCGGCATGACTTCCTCCCGGGTCAGCCGCATCTGCCCGGCCCCGGCCTCGATCCCGACGATCCGGTTGCCGAAAGCATCGGCCTGGGCGGCCAGTTCGGCGACCGAGTCGATCTGCACGTAGTCGGGGACCACGAGCATCAGGCCGCCCTCGGCCCACTCGGAGAGGATCTCGAGGTCGTCCTGGTACTTGGCCCAGTAGGGCTCGTGGGTACCGGGCAGCCAGGTGGACATGTAGATGTCGATCTGGTTGTTCGCCACCGCGGTGTAGGTGGCGGCGACCTCCAGTTCGCGCAGGTCCACGGTGTAGCCGCGTTCCTCGAGCAGCACCTTCCACAGGTTGCTCGAGGCCACCGCGTCGTCCCAGCCCGGGATGACGGCGATGCTCAGCGACTTGCTGCCGGAGGATCCGCTGCCGGCGTCGTCGGCCCGGCTGCCGGAACCCCCCTGGAAGCGGGCCGGCTCACCGCTGCACGCAGCAACGGTGGCCGTGCCCGCCGCCAGCAGGCCGCCGAACAGTGCGCGTCGGCTGAGCGAAGCCATCAGGAGGCCGCCATCGCGTTCTTGTCGGCCGGGTCCAGCTTGGCCGCCTGGTCCGCGGGGGCTGCGGACTCGGTCTCGGTGCTGGCCTCGGCCTTGACCTTGGCCTGCGGCTGAACCCGCTTGCGGGGTCGGGGCTCACCCAGGGCGGTGCTCAGCCGGTCGATGTAGATGGCCAGCAGGACCACCGCCAGACCGCCCTCGAAACCGGCACCCACGTCGAGGGTGCTGATCCCGCGGACCACGACCGAGCCCAGGCCGTCGGCGCCGACCATGCCGGCGATGACCACCATCGACAGGGCCAGCATGATGGTCTGGTTGATGCCGGCCATGATCGAGGGCATGGCCAGCGGAACCTGCACCTCGCGCAGGATCTTGGCCGGTCTGGCGCCGAAAGCGTGCGCGGCCTCGACCACTTCGCCGTCCACGTTGCGGATGCCGAGCTCGGTCAGGCGAACGGCCGGCGGGATGGCGAACACGATGGTCGCGACCACACCGGGCACCACACCGACGCCGAAGAAGAACACGGCCGGGATCAGGTAGACGAACACCGGCAGGGTCTGCATCAGGTCCAGCACCGGGCGCACCACGCTGCTGACCCCGCGGCTGCGCGAGGCCCAGATGCCCACCGGCACGCCGATCACGACGGCCAGCACCGCGGCGACCAGCACCACGGCCAGGGTCTGCATCGCCTCGACCCACAGGTCCATGGCCTGGATCAGGACGAAGGCGCCCAGCGCGAACAGGGCCAGGCCCCACTTGCGCACCAGCAGCGCCAGGCCGGCGAAGACCGCGGTGATGACGAACGCGTGCGGTGCGGTCAGGCCGTACAGCACGGCGTTGAGCAGGTAGAGCATGGCGTCGGTGATCGCGGAGAACAGCGAGCCGAGGTTCTCGGTGAGCCAGTCGACGGCGTCGCTGACCGGGGCACCGAGGTCGATGATCGGGATCTCAGGCATGAGCGTCGTCCTTCCTGCTCTCGTCGTTGCCGGTGGCCGACTCCGGGGTGGCCAGCGCGGCCAGCAGGGTGGCCTGCGGGATGACTCCCAGCAGGTGCCCCTCGGCGTCCGTCACGGCCAGCGGCACGGAGTTGCGCCCGGCCACGTGGAAGAGGTCGGCCAGTGGCACGTCCTCGGCGAAGGAGTCGTAGTCCTTGGTGATGCAGTCGGCCAGCGCCGTCTTGCCCTGCCCGAGGGCCTTGGCCAGCCGGTCGGCCCGGGCCACCCCGATGATCCGGCGCGAGGCGGAGTCGAGCACGTAGGTGCCCACCCCCTCGACGTTGCTCAGCCGGCGCAGCACGTCCTTGGGGGCGTCCTGCTCGGTGACGGTGAACAGCGGCTCGCGCATCACGTCGCCGGCGGTGAGCACCCGGGTCCGGTCCACGTCGCTGACGAAGTCCGAGACATAGCCGTCCGCCGGGGTGTTCAGGATCTCCTGCGCGGTGCCGAGCTGGACGACCTGCCCGTCGCGCATGATCATCACCCGATCGCCCATCCGCATCGCCTCGTTCAGGTCGTGTGTGACGAAAACGACGGTGCGCTTGAGTTCTCGCTGCAGAGTCATCAGCAGATCCTGCATGTCGCGGCGGATCAGCGGGTCCAGCGCACTGAACGGCTCGTCCATCAGCAGGATGTCGGCGTCCGAGGCGAGCGCGCGGGCCAGGCCGACGCGCTGGCGCATGCCGCCGGAGAGCTCACCGGGCAGGGCCTCGCCCCACTCGCCGAGACCGACCGTCTCCAGCGCCCAGTCGACGCGTTCTTGTTGTTCCTTGGCCGACACCCCCCGGACATGCAACGCATATGCGGCGTTCTCCCGCACGGTGCGGTGCGGGAACAGGGCGAAGTGCTGGAAGACCATGTTGATCTTGCGATTGCGCAGGTCACGCAGTTCGTCGGCGCTGAGCGCGGCGACGTCGCGGCCCCCGATCACCAGCTTGCCGGAGGTGGGCTCGACCAGACGGTTGAGCATCCGCAGCACGGTGGACTTGCCGGAGCCGGAAAGGCCCATGATGACGAAGAACTCGCCCTGCGCGACGCTGAAGTTCACGTCGTCGGCGGCGGGCCTGGTTCCTTCGCCGGTGCCCGGCCTGGCGCCCAGCAGGCGCTTCCAGGCAGAAACTTCGGGGGCGCCGTAGACCTTGGTCAACCCGGTTACTTCGATGGCAGGGACAGCGTCGGGCGCCTCGTTCGGCAACGCCGCCTGCTTGCTCCGTGTACTTGAAGTCAAGGGCCGCTCCTTTCACTCGCTTCGCCGCGAGGCCGTATTCAGGAATGCCGGATCAACCTTGCCCACCCCCGTCGGGGTGTCAAGCGAAGCGAATTTCCTTGCGCCGCGCACGATGCCGATCGCGGGTGAGCCAGTCGCGGCCGATTCGGCCACTTCTCATGGAGCCGCAAGGCGTTTCGGGAACATCGACACCGAGGCCGCCGCCGTTACGTGACGCTCGTCTCAGTCACTCAGAGCAGTGAGTGGATCACGGCAATGTCGAAGCCCGTAGCACGAAGGGCGGCGCCCCGCACGTCAAGTCGATGGACCGGACCTGTCGGGGCGCTCCCCGGAACAGTTTTCAGTGCACCACGGCCAGGGCGCTGCGGGAACGTGTGATCAGACCGTTACCTACCGAACCACCCTGACCGCTGTCCGACCACCCACGATTGCCCACTACGACCAGAGCGCAACTCCGCGAGGCCCGGGCCAGGACCGGCACGGCCGTGCCCTCGGCCAGTTCGTAGCGGGCCACCACCGTGGGGCACCAGCGCCGCACCCGGGCCACCGCCACCTCACCCAGCAGCTCGGCGTCGCGCAGCCCCCGACCCTCGTCCTCGGTCGTCGCCGGCGCGGAGACCGGCGCGGAGAAGGCCACCACGACCACCAGGGCCACGGCCTGCTGCGCGGCCCGCTCGGCCGCGAACGACAGCGCCCGCTCGGCCCCGGCCGAACCGTCGTAGCCCACCGTGATCGGCAGATCGGCTGCTTCCGCGCTCACCCCGGGGCTCACCACCACGACCGGGCAGCCGGCCCGGGCCACCACCGCAGCCGTGGCCTTGCCCAGCGCCTGAGGTGCGCCCAGCACCACCATCTCCGCACCGTGCGAGGCCTCGACCAGCGAACAACTGATCCCCGACAAGGCGGTCTGCAGGGTGACCGGCATCTGCGGCGCGATCACCCGGATCCGGGCCAGCGCATCGGCCAGCACCGCCCGCGAGGCATCTTCCAGCGGGCCGATCCGCCGCAGACCGGCCTCGGTCGTGCGCTCGGCGCCGCCCCACTCGGCCACGTGCAGAACCAGAAGTTCCGAGCCCCGGCGGACGGCGTCGGCCGCCGCCCACTCCAGGGCAGCCTGTGCGGATCGCGACCCGTCGTACCCGACGACGGTCCTGCGTTCGGAGTACGTCATGACCAGCTCCCTCCGTGCCACTTCCCAGTGTGCGTGACGCAACCGGGCCTGGCCACGGGCGAAAGTCCTGCTGAGATGCGGAAAAAGCCCTCCTCGCAGGAGGTTCGCGGCCTCCTTGCCCAGCCTTCGATGAGCCGGAAGGCAGCAAGATCCACAAGACAGGCCCTAAGCTCGGGCCGTGCCGACCATTCGCGCGTACCGGCCCGAGGACCTTCCCGCCGTCCAGGACATCTGTGTGCGCACCGGTGATGCCGGCGCCGATGCCCGGGGCCGACACAGCACCGACGATCTACTGGGCGACTGCTTCGCCGCTCCCTACGTCACGCTGGAACCGCAGTTCGCCTTCATCCTCGAAGACGCCGGCCAAGCCGTGGGCTACGTGCTGGGCACGGCCGACACCGCGGGATTCGTGCAGCGCTACACCGAGTCCTGGGTGCCCTACCTCAGACAGCGTTACCCCCAGCCGCACGCCGAGAGCGACCGGTTCCTGCTGGAGCTGGGCCTGAACCCCGAGCGCATGCTCGCGGAGGGCCTGGCTGCCTACCCGGCCCACCTGCACATCGATCTGCTGCCGCAGGCGCAGGGCCAGGGCTTCGGCCGGCAGCTCATCCACCGTTTCCTGCAGACCGTGCGGGCGGCCGGCGCGCCCGCCGTGCACCTTGGGGTGGCCGAGTCCAACACCGGCGCGATCGCGTTCTACCAGCGGCTCGGCTTCGAGCGGCTGCCCGTCGACGGAATCCATTTGGGCCGATCCACCGAGGTGACCTCCTGATGCCCAGCTTCGCGCTGACCCTGCCCGGCGACATCCGCTTCGGCGCCGGACGGGCCGGTGAGGCCGCCGCCCTGACCGATCAGGCCGCCGACGGTGGAGCCGTGCTCCTGGTCACCGGCGCCTCGGACCGGCACGCCGCTCCCCTGCGGGCCCAGCTCAAGGCGCCGGTCGTGACCGTGCGGGCCGAGGGCGAGCCGACGGTCGAGGCGGTGCAGGCTGCGGTTGCCCAGGCGCGCCAGGCCAACGTCACGGCCGTGCTCGGTGTCGGTGGTGGCTCGGCCCTGGACACGGCCAAGGCCGTAGCCGCGCTGGTGCACAACGGCGAACCGCTCGACCACCTGGAGGTGGTGGGCCACGGCCGGCCCCTGACCGGCCCGGTCCTGCCCTGGATCGCGGTGCCGACCACGGCCGGCACCGGTTCCGAAGTCACCCGCAATGCGGTCCTGACGGCCGGCCGGGTCAAGGTCAGCCTGCGCTCGCCCGCCCTGCTGGCCCGCGCGGCGGTGGTCGATCCCGACCTGCTGCAGGGACTCCCGCGCACACCGCTGGTGCACGGCGGCCTGGACGCCTTGGTCCAGCTGGTCGAGCCGTTGCTGTCGTGCCGGGCCAACCCGGTCACCGATGCGCTGGCCCGGCAGGGGCTGACCGCCTCGCTGCGCTCGCTGCCCCGGGCGGCCGCCGAAGGCACCGACGATCCGCAGGTCCGCGAGGACCTGGCCCTGGCCTCGATGCTGGGCGGCATCTGTCTGGCCAATGCCGGCCTGGGCGCGGTGCACGGCCTGGCCGGAGTGGCCGGCGGAATGCTCGGCGCCCCGCACGGCGCGTTGTGCGCGGCGTTTCTGGCCGGGGTGCTGCAAGCCGATCTTGAGGCATTGCGCCGCGCTCCCGATCAAAGTGTTCAGAACCGGTTCGAGGCCCTCGCAGAATTGGTCACGCGTACAACTGGGGCTGGCGCGGAAAAGGCGGTGAGTGCGCTCGGCGATCTGGTCCGCAGCCTCGGTGTGCCCGGCCTGGACGAGCTCGGCCTGCGTGACGAACACGTCGCTGAGCTGGTCGAGGGCGCTGCGGCGGCCTCTTCGACGAAGGCGAATCCGATTTCGCTGACAGTTGTCGAACTGACTCGCGCGGTGGAGATTTCCCGGTAATCAACGATCCGCCGTCTGGGTGTTTTCATTTATCACCAACCTCACAGCACGCAACTGACCTGCGGTTTTTCTGTGAGCTTCAAGAAAAGGGCTACTGACCGACGAGTAGAGCGAGTAGCGTCCTGTCCCACGCACCATTCAAGTGGGGGAAACGAAACGAATGTCTGCCGAGATAGGGCGCAGATTCCGGGTCGTCGCGGGGATCGACCTGACACCGTCCAACGTCACTATTGCCCGCCGGGCCGCCGATGAGGCACGGGCCCGGCACGTACCTCTCGTCCTGGTGCACGCCCTTCGGGTGCCCGACCGGGACGTGGGCGCGATGCGGGCCCCGGCCCCGTCGCCGGAGGTCCTGATCAGCACCGCGCACTGGCTGGAGTCCATCGCCGAGCCGCTGCGGGCCGGGATGAGCCCGCTGCCGGTCAGCACCCGGGTGATTGCCGGGCGCGCCGACGACGTCCTGATCGCCGAGTCGCTCACCGCCACCCTGGTCGTGGTCGGCGAGGACCAGTGCGGCATCGTCGCCGCCGAGGTGGCGCACCGGGGCTGCTCACCGCTGCTGGTGGTCCGTCCGGGCCAGAAGCAACTGTTCCCGGTGTCCTTCTAGGGTCTGTCCTGTGGATCCTGGCCGTGGCGCCCCGGGTGCCCCGCAGTAGGCAAAGATCCGCAGGACAGGCCCTGGCTACTGCTTCACCAGCATGCCGGTGGCGACCTTGAACGGGTTGCCACCGTCGTTCCACCAGAAGGCGGCCCGACCGACCACGTTCTGCGTCACCCGCAGGGACGCCTCCTCGGGGCAGGCGTGGTCGGGGTCGTCCTCGATCACCACGTTCAGCCGCAGTTCCAGGTCGGCCACCTTGCTCACCGTCGCCCGGCCCGAACACGCCAGTTCCTCCAGCCGGACCTGTCCGCCGCCGGTACCCGCGGCCAGGTCGAGCCGCAGTTCCCACTGGTTCTGCGAGGCGGCGGGCTGGTAGGCCGTACCCCGCCACTCGCCGGAGAACCCGCTCGGTACCTCGCCGGCGGCCACCGGGGCCGGCTTGCGCTCGGGCTCCGGATCGGGAGCGGGTTCGGCCGGGGGATTCTCGGCCCGCACCAGACTCTCCGGCGAGGACGCCAGGTCGTCGAACGGGTTCACCATCCAGAACGCCCCGGCCAGCAGCAGGCCCACGGCAACTACCACCAACGGACGCGCGGAGCGGCGCCCGCCGATGTCGGGACCGCCGTACGCCGGTACCCCTACGGCTGTGGTCGTGGCCGCCGCCGGGCGGATCGGGGTGGTGAGCGTCGCCTCGTCCACCATTCCGGCCGCCGTGGCCACCAAACGTCCTACATCGTCGGGTACTTCGTCGGTGACCCGATGCCCGAGCAATCGCATCAGCACCTGCTGTGAGCCGGGCCGCCGAGCCGGGTACTGGTCCAGGCAGGTGTGCAGCAGCTCGGCCAGTTCGGGCGGCACACCCCGCAGATCCGGCTCCCCCTCAAGGATCCGCTGCAGCACGTCACCCACATGCTCCCCCTGGAACGGCGGCAGCCCGGTGGCGGCGTAAGCGATGACCGAGGCCCAGGCGAACACGTCGGCCGCCGGGGAGACCGGCCCACCCCGGATCTGCTCGGGCGCCATGTAGGCGGGGGTTCCGGCCACCTCGTCGAGGTCGGCCAGCTCGGGCATCTGCTCGTAGGCCACCCCGAAGTCGATCACCCGGGGCCCGTCCGGCGAGAGCATCACGTTCGACGGCTTGAAATCCCGGTGCACCACCCCGGCCTGGTGGATCGCGGCCAGAGCGGTGGCGGTCCCGAGCGCCAGCCAGTGCAGGCCGGTACCGGCCAGCGGGCCCTCCTGCGACACCCGCTGCTGCAGCGAGGGCCCCTCGATGTACTCGCTGACGATGTAGGGCGAGGCGCCGTGCAGGTCAGCGTCGAGCACCCGGGCCGTGCAGAACGGGGGCACCCGCCGGGCCGCCGCGATCTCCCTGGCCAGCTGCTCCCGGGGCTTGGCCGCGAACGGGCCCGGATGCAGCTGCTTCACCGCGACCCGCCGACCGGAGGGGGCCTCGGCCAGGTAGACCACGCCCTGCCCGCCGGAGCCGAGCCGGGCCAGCACCCGGTACTCGCCGAGCTGGGCCGGGTCCTGCGCGGACAGTCCCGATGCGAGCATGCCGAATCACCCCTGACCCAAGCTACGTCAGAAATGTCCGATTCGACAGGGATCCGTCCGGCCCCTACTGCGCCGGAGCGGCTCCGGCCGCGAACCGCCGCAATCCTTGCGGCTCAGATGCTTTCCATTGGCTACAGAGGGCCAGCCGGGCAACGACCGCAACGAGAGCACCGACGTCTACTGTTCGATCTTTCTTGCCTGCCACAGTTCGACGTGGGCTGGTTCACCGCACTCGGCCAGCCGCGTAACAAAACGGGAATACGGAAGACAGGCGCCCCTTCCGTAACGGAAGATTCAGCGTGCCTCTCAGACCTCCGCCGGGCTGGCGTCCTCTGGTCGACGCCCACACCGAGCAGCACCGTCGCAGGGTCGTCCTCGGCGTGACCAGCGTCATCGCCCTGCTCGGCATCACCCTGGCCACGCTCACCTTCAGCGCCGGGATGCTGGCCTGGATCAGCACCCCGGACGGGTACTCGTTCTGGGACACCTGCTGGGTCAACGACGGCAGCGAGGAAGCGGACGGCGAGCCGATCGTGTCGGTCAGCTGCTCCGAGCCGCACGACTACGTCAGCGGCGAAGAGGTGGACGACCCCGACGACTGCCCGGCCGACTCCGAGGGGTACGTGGACGAGGGCTACGCCATCTACTGCCTCGAGTTGCCGCACGAGAGCGCCGGCCAGAAGCAGGACGACGGCCTGCAAGGTATGCGGGGGTAGCGGCCTTCGGCAGCGGATGGGCCGACCGGGGAATAGTCGTTGAGACAATCGCGTCTCACATGAGACAGTCTTGTCTCAATCCCTCAGTTCTTAAGGACCCTCCGTGACCTCCCGGGACGCGATCCTGGCAGCGGCCCAACGCTGCCTGAACGCCGATGCACGGGCCTCGATGACCGACCTCGCCACTGCGGCGGGGGTCGGCCGGGCCACCTTGCACCGGCACTTCTCCACCCGCGACGAGTTGCTGCACGAGCTCGGTACCCGGTCGCTGGACCGCTGGCAGCAGAGCATGCGCGGCGCCGGGGTGGCCGAGGCGATCGCCTCCGGCCAGGCCGGGCCGATCGAGGCCTGCCTGCGCGACCTGCTCAGCCGTTACCTGGCCGACTTCGACGACTTCGGCTTCACGCTCACCGACCCGTACCTGCGCTCGGCCCCTGACCTGATGGAACGCACCGAGCAACTGTCCGAGGAGGAGACCGCTCTGCTGGCCGCCGGGCAGCGGGCCGGCCTGCTGCGGGCCGACCTGGACCCGCGCTGGCTGTCCTCGGCGGTCTACGGCATCCTCGTCGCCGCTCGCGACGCGGTCACCTTCGGCCGGATCGCCCGGCGTGACCTGGACGAGTACGTGCTCGTCACCTTCCTGGAAGGGACCCGGGCCCGATGAGCGCTCCCACCACGACCAAGATCGAGTCCCCACCGCGCCGCTGGGCCGGCCTGGCCGTGCTGGCCGCCAGCCTGCTGGTGGTGGTGATGGACATGACGGTGCTGAACGTGGCGCTGCCGGACCTGATCGCCGACCTGCGCCCGAGCGCGGTCTCCCAGCTGTGGATCGTCGACGCCTACCCGGTGGTGCTGGCCGGGCTGCTGGTCCCGGTCGCCGCGCTGGCCGACCGCTGGGGCCGTAAACGCATGCTGCTGGCCGGTTTCACGGTGTTCGCGGTGGCCTCGCTGCTGGTGCTGTTCGCCGACTCGGCCGGTGCCGTGATCGCCCTGCGGGTCCTGCTCGGCGTGGGCGGCGCGATGATCATGCCGACCACCCTCTCGCTGATCCGCGCGCTCTTCCCCGATCCCACCGAACGCGCTCTGGCGCTGGGCATCTGGGCCGCGATGGCCTCGCTCGGCGGCGCCATCGGCCCGATCGTCGGCGGGGTGCTGCTGGAGGTGTTCAGCTGGCACTCGGCCTTCCTGGTGAACGTGCCGCTGATGGTGGTGGCCGTGCTCGCCGGGGTGTTCCTGCTGCCGGAGAGCCGCTCCGAGCGCCCGGGCCGGCTGGACGCCCCCGGCGTGGTCCTGTCGGTCGGCGGGATGGTCGGGATCGTGTATGCGATCAAGCATCTGAGCAAGTACGGCGTGGACGTGCCGACCATCGTGATCGCCGTGGTGGCCCTGCTGGCGATGACGGCCTTCGTGCGGCGCTGCCTGACCCAGCCGGAACCGATGCTGGCGGTCGGGCTTTTCGCCGATCCGGTGTTCCGCGCCGGTGTGCTGTCCGCACTTTCGCACAGCACGGTGTTCATCGCCCTGCTGCTGGTGGGTTCTCAGTGGCTGCAACTGGTCGAGGGCTACTCCCCACTGATGGCCGGAGCGGCCCTGCTGCCGAGCGCGCTGGGCGGCCTGATCGGCTCACCCTTCGCCCCGGCCCTGGCCGCCCGGATCGGGGTGCGCACGGTGATCACGTCGGGCCTGCTGGTCGCCGCCGTGGGTCTGCTCGTCATCTTCCTTCTGCCCCGGCCGCTTCCGTACGCCGGGGTGGCGATCGCGCTGTTCATGGTCGGCCTGGGCGGCGCCGCCCTCGGCGTCGGCTCGGCCCTGATCATGGGCCGTTCACCCGCGCACCAGGCCGGTTCCGCGGCGGCGATCGAGGAGATGTCGTTCGAGATCGGCGCCGTGCTGGGCGTGGCCGTGCTCGGCAGCATCGCCGGCGTGGTCTACCGCTCCGGACTGCCGGCGGACGCCGGGAGCGAGGCCACCGAATCGGTCGCCGGGGCGCTGGGCACCGGTTTCGAGCAGGTCGCGACCGCCTCGTTCACCGACTCCTTCGCCGCTGTGGGCCTGATCGGGGCGATCGTGATGCTGGTCGCATCGGCGCTGGCGTGGCGGTCCATCCCGCGCGACCTGAGCCTCTCGGACGTGCACCACTGAGCGGGCCCCAGCCACCCCGTCCCCCATTGGGCGCAATCGGGTGACCGTACGCATCCGGACCCAACCATCACGAACGTCCCTCTAGGATCACCGGGAAACTTTCGGCCGATCCGTGGGGGAAACGGTTTTGATCATTCGGTTGACGGTGCTCGATCCGCAGGGCGGGGCGGAGCACGACGTCGAGATCAGCGCATCCGGTGACAGCACCGTGCGCTCGTTGCTGTCGGCCCTGCCCGTGCGGGTGGGTGACCGGCCCTGCTACGTCGGCGACGTGTGGCTGGATCCCGAGGACAGTCTGCAGGACAGCCCGCTCACGGTCGGCTCGTACCTGACCGTGGGCCGGCCCGGTCCGCTCACCCGGCCCGCCTCCTCCAGCCTGGTCGCCCGGCTGCTGGTGCTCAGCGGGCCGGACGCCGGGCGCTCGCTGTACCTGCCGGAGGGCGGCAGCTCGATGGGGCGCTCGGCCGGGGCCGACCTGAAACTGCGCGACCCGAAGATCTCTCGCGAGCACGCCTTCGTCTCGGCCACCCGCGAAGGCGTCACGATTCAGGTCACCGAGGCCGCGGACCAGGCCAACGGGATCACCGTGGAGGGCGAGCGGATCGGCGCCCCCCGGTTCCTGGGGCCGGGCCAGCGCTTCCAGATCGGTGACGACGTGATCGAGGTCTGCCCCTCACCCGGGCAGCCGATGCATCTGAACCGCACCGGCGACTCGCACCTGGAGTTCGACCGCGCCTACGCGCCGACGCCCCGGGTCACCCCGCTGGAGCTCACCTTCCCCACCGCCCCGGCCGAGGCCGGCAGCAAGAGCGCCATGGTGGTGGCGATGTTCGTGCCGCTGCTGCTCGGGGTGGCGATGGCGCTGATCATGAAGCAGCCCGCCATGCTGCTGTTCGCCGCCTTCGCGCCGGTCACCATGGGCACCACCATGTTCTTCGAGCGCCGGGCCCGGCGCGAGCGGATGGCCAAGTACGAGGGTCTGCGGGAGAAGGCGGCCGGCCAGATCGACCGGGCGATGGTCACCGAGACCGCGGTGCGGCACGCCCAGGCGCCCGATCCGGAGAGCATCGCGCTGATCGCTTCCGGCTCGGTGCGGGGTCTGTGGCCGCGCGACGGCGGCAGCGAGGACTCTTTGCTGCTGCGGGTCGGCCGGCATGACCGCAAGGCCGCCGTCTCCCTGCGCGGCGAACCCTGGGTGGGCTTCGAGGACCCGTGGCTGCACGGCGTGCCGTGGACCGTGGACCTGCAGGCCACCGGGGTGCTCGGCCTGGTCGGACCGCCCGAGCGCACCACCCAGGTCACCAACTGGCTGCTCACCCAGCTGGGCACCCTGCGCAGCCCGGCCGACCTGCGGATCGTGGTGCTCGGCCCGGACGGCGAGGCCGGCCTGGCCTGGACCCGCTGGCTGCCGCACCTGGACGGCGGCGAGATCCCCTGCGCGATCGGGGTGGACACGAACAGCCGGGCGGCCCGGCTGGAGGAGCTCAAGCAGCTGATCAGCGTGCGTCAGGACACGCTGAAGGACCAGTACAACGCCCGGTTCGACCAGCACGTGGTGGTGGTCCTGCAGGGCGCGCTGTCGATGCGCAAGGTGCCCGGCATCCGCGAGGTGCTGCACGACGGCCCGGACGTCGGGGTGTACTCGATCTGCCTGGACACCCGCGACATGATCGACTGCCGCGGCCTGGTCCGGCTCGACGGTGACACGGTGACCGCCTGGCGCGACCGCAGTGGTACGGCCGACACGATCGTCCCCGAGCGGTTCAGCGCCCGGCAGTCCGAGGTGCTGGCCCGGGCCCTGGCCCCGATGCGTGATCGGCTCAGCGCCCGCGACGACCCAGGCGCGCTGCCCTACCCGCAGCGCTTCCTGGACCTGGTCGGCCTGGGCCGGCCCGGCGCCGAGGACGTGCTCAAGCTCTGGGACGCCGAGCCCGGGCCCCAGCTGAACGTCCCGCTCGGCGCCGACGCCCAGGGCCCGGTGATGGTCGACCTGGCCGGGCAGGGACCGCACACCATGCTGGCCGGGGCCACCGGTGCCGGTAAGAGCATCCTGCTGCAGACCCTGGTCACCTCGCTGCTGCTGGCCAACCGCCCGGACGAGCTGAACCTGGTGCTGGTCGACTTCAAGGGCGGCAGCGCGTTCCTGCCGTTCGAGCACTGCCCGCACGTGGTCGCGCTGATCCGCAACACCGAGGACGACCCGGCGCAGAAGTTCGACGAGGCCGCCGCCCAGCGGGTGCTGGCCTCGGTGCGCGCCGAGGTGCGCCGGCGGGAGTCTCTCCTGGGCCGGCACGGAGGCGAGATCGACAACTACTGGAAGGCCCGCCGCCGCGATCCTTCGATGGAGCCGCTGCCGCGCCTGGTGATGGTCTTCGACGAGTACGCCCGGGCGATGGACACCTCCCCCGACTTCCCCAAGGAACTGATGGCGGTGGCCGGCAAGGGCCGCTCGCTGGGCATGCACCTGGTCTTCGCCACCCAGTCGCTGCAGGGCAAGCTCTCGCCGGAGATGAAGAACAACATCAGCCTGCGGATCACCCTGCGCCAGAACGAGAAGTCCGACAGCGTCGAGGTGCTCGGGGTGCCCGACGCGGTGAGCATCCCGGGCCGGTTCAAGGGCCGCGGGCTGATCCTGTGCACCCTGGACGAGAGCCGCCAGCCGCGCCCGTTCCAGTCCGGGTACCTGGGCGACCCGCCACCCGACGGTCAGGCCCGGCCGGCCACCGTCCGCACCGTGGACTGGTCCGTCCTGGGCCATGCGCGGCCCTCCGACGGGAACCGGCAGGTGCAGGGCGAGACCGACCAGACGATGTCGATCGCCGCGGTCGAGGCGGCATCCCGGGCCTGCGGTCTGCCGCCGATGAAACGCCCGCTGCTGCCCCCGCTGCCCGCCCTGTTGCGCACCGCCAACCGGCGGATGGCGCCGCCCGGGCACCTGGCCTTCGCGCTGGCCGACGACCCGGAGAACCAGGACCAGCCGGTGCTGAGCCTGGACCTGAGCGGCACCGACCGCTGGATGATCGCCGGTGGCCCGCAGTCCGGCCGCACCACCGCGCTGCGCGCCCTGATCAACGGCCTCTCGATCCACCGCAGCGACCAGGTGCACCTGTACGTGATCGCGGGCCGTGAGGGCGAACTGAACAGCTGCACAGCGCTGCCGCACACCGGCGCGGTGATGCACGTCGGCGAGCCCGACCGGATCCGCCGCCTGGTCACCTGGCTGTCCGAGGAGGTCACCCGGCGCACCCGCGAGCGCTTCGCCAGCGGGGCCGCCAGGGCCGCGCTGGTGGTGCTGATCGACGGCTGGGAGGGCCTGGAGAACCGCAACCAGGGCCTGTTCGACGACACCAGCGTCCTCACCATGCTCTACGAGGTGATCCAGTCCGGCGCGCCGGTCGGGGTGCACGTGGTGGTCACCGGTGGGCAGGTGATGATCAACGGGCGGCTGCCCGACCTGTTCAACCGGCGGATCCTGCTGGCTTTCCCGAACGAGTCGTCCCGCCGGTCCGCGGTCGGCGGCCAGTTCACCCCGCCGCCCCGGCTGCCCGGGCGCGGCATCGAGACCGCCAGCGGCTGCCACACCCAGATCTTCCACGTCGACGAGACCGATTTCACCGCCCGCACCCGGGAGGCGCGGGGCCTGAGCGCCGGGCCGATGAGTCTGGCACCGCTGCCCTCGCACGTGCCGCTGGGCGAGCGAGGGCTGTGGGAACGGGCGGATTCGGCGACCTGGATCCCGCTGGGCCGTGGCGGTGCGCAGATCGAGCCGATCGGGGTGGACCTGTTCGGCGACGACCCGCACCTGTTGCTGGTCAGTGGCCCGGAAGGCAGCGGCCGCAGCACCAGTGCCGCCGCGATCGTCCAGTCCCTGGTGCACGTGGGGGTTTGCGTCCTGGCGATCGCCCCGCCGCGCTCGCCGCTGCACGGGCTGGCGGGCCTGGCCCCGAATCTGGCTCTGCTGTCCGGGACCTCGTGGAACGACGAGCAACTGCGGACGGGGGTGGCCCCCTTCGAGGGGCAGCCGTACGTCGTGGTGGTGGACGACTTCGAGCAGATGAAGGTGGAGGCGCGGATCGAGAACTTCGCCCCGGCGCCGACCTTGTTCGACGATCTGGCCGATCACGCCTCGGCCGGCAGCCGGGCGTTGGTGCTGTGCGGGGATGCCGGGCCGGTGCTGGAGGGTTCGGTCCGCTCGATGGCCCGGGTGGTCGAGTCCGCGGTGCAGAACGGCACCCGGCTGGTGCTGGCCCCGACCGGGATCTTCGCGGCCCGTCAGCTCGGGCTGACGCTGGAACGCGACCAGATCCTGCCGGTGCCGCCCGGGCGGGGGTACGTGGCGATGCGGCGTTCGGTGCAGCCGATCCAGGCTGCGGGGGTGGCCTGAACTGCCCGCCTGCTGCACCAGAAGCACTTTCGGCCACGCTGCGCTCATAGCCCGGCACACAATGCAATATTCGGTGACCCGTTGAGGTGATCGGTCCCGGCGTTATCAATTCGTACGCCGGGACCGAAAACCCTTGCACATATGGTTGATTGGAGACGCTGCGGCCGGCTTGTGAGCTATCCGTCCCGGGGTGGATGTTCCGGAGCGTGAGCGACGACAGTAATGTGTCGCCCGGTTTCACCGGTTTCTTTCCCTCGTGGGGTGGAGTGAGGGCCGGGGAAGAAGTGATGAGTTTGTCTTGATGTGGCCTTAGGGGAATCGCGGGGGCTCTGACGGCATAATCGCCGCGGGTGGAGTCTCTGGGGGGAGATCTGTGTTCTGGGAACGTTTTGCGTCGCGGGCCAAGCAGCGCGGCCTCGGTGTGGTCGGGTGCGTCGTGGTGTTCGCGCTCGTGGTGGGAGCCGGGCTGATCGGTGCCCAGGCCACCGGCGCGGTGGTGCGCCTGCAGGACGGCGGGGCCTGGCTGGCGAACTTCGCCCAGGGCAGCGTCACCTGGGTCAACGGCTACGCCGGGCAGGCCGGTAAGACCGTCCCGGTCAACAATCTCAGCGCTCCCTTCAAGGTGGTGCAGCGGCCCGACGGCGCCTACGCGGTCGACGAGGACGGCAAGGCCACCCTGATCGACGGCGCCCGCCTGGAGTCCTCGCAGCGCCCCCAGCGACTGGCCAGCGGCGTGCAGGTGTTCGCCAACGGTGCGGCCACCTGGATGCTGGACACCGAGAAGCAGAACGTTCAGCGGCTGGACCCGAAAACCCTGGCCCCACTGGGCCAGCCGGTCGCCGCCGAGGGCGTCACCGCGGCCGTGGTGGACAGCGAGGGCTTCCTCTGGGCCGCGGTCCCCGCCCAGGGTGTGGTGCTGCGGATCGGGGACGGCGCGGTCGGCCGCACCGAGGTGGGCAGCGCCAACCAGAACATCACCGTGGCGGCCGACGAGTCGGGCGAGCGGGTGATCGCGGTGAATGCCACCTCCGGCTCGACGTTCTCGCTGCACGGCGACAGTGCGGCGCGCTCGTTCGCCCCGCTGCCCGAGGGCAGTGGCGCCAAGGGCCTGAAGGTCGGCGTCGGTAACGACGGCGGCCTGCTGATCGGCCTGGACGGCCGGGCCGTGGTGGTCCCGGCCGAGGGCGAGGGGCGCGCCGTGACGCTGCCCTCCGGCGCCAAGGTCGACCAGGTCGAGATCGTCTCGGGCATCGGGTACGTGGTCGACCGCTCCGGCGGCAACCTGGTCAAGGTCGACATGGGCTCGGGCAGCGGTCAGGCCGTCCCGAACGTCGGCGGCAAGGACCTGGACGACGTGGTTGCCCACGGAAACCTCCTGTACCTGAACGACTCCGGCGGCAACCAGGTCAAGGTGGTCAAGCCGGACGGGGTGATCGTGCCGATCGAGAAGTACCGGCCGGGCCAGAAGCCGTCGAAGAAGAAGTCGCAGAACAACGACGCGCAGGAATCGGTCGAGAAGCAGGACCCCCAGAACACTCCGGACGTCCCGCAGACGCCCGAGCGCGAGCAGCCGCGCAACAACAACCAGCAGACCAAGAACGACGACCAGAAGAAGAACGACGACAAGCCCGAGCGCGAGCGCGACGACCCGGCCGGCGACAAGCTGCCGAACACCCCGGTAGGCAACGACAACCCGGCCGTGAACAACCCGCTCACCCCGGTCGGCGGGGACGAGGGCGACCCGGTCGCTCCCGATCCTGAGGCCGGCGCCCCGGATCCGGAGGCCGACCCGGTCACCGATCCCGAGCCTGAGTCCGAGCCCGAGGCTGATCCCACGCAAGAGGCTGCCGGCCCGCCGGAAGCTCCGATCGTGGCTCAGCCCACTCCGGAAGACCAGGCTGCGCTGATCACTTGGCAGGGTGCGCAGGACCGGGGTTCCGAGATCACCGGCTATGCCGTCGTCGTGGACAACCAGGTCGTGGTCGAGGTCGGCGCTGACCGGCGTAACTACCGGCTCACCGAGCTGACCAACGGCCAGCAGTACGGCGTGCAGATCCGGGCACTGAGCGCCGAGGGCGACGGTGACCTGTCCCCGGTCGCCTACGTCACCCCGAGCGCAGATCTGCCCGGTACGCCGGGCGGCATCAACGCCACCGCCGGCGACGGCCAGGTCCGGGTCGCCTGGAATGCCGCCGAAGCCGGGCGTACTGCGGTCACCGGGTACACCGTGGCCGCGGTCACCACGAACGGCGGCCGCACCACCCAGGACGCGAACGGCACCCAGTACACGTTCACCGGCCTGACCAACGGCACCGGCTACGTCATCGAGGTCCGGGCCCGCTCGGCCGGTGGTGAGGGCGAGGTCGGCAAGCCGGCCGACGGTCAGCCCGGCAGCGACAGCAACCCGGTGGTGCCCGCGGGCAAGCCCGGTGCGCCGAAGCTCGGCACCCCGGTCCCCGGAGCCGGCTCCGCCAAGATCAGCTGGGACGCGGCCGCGGACGGCGGCAGCGCGATCACCGGCTACCAGGTACAGGTGGGCACCGGCGCGATCCAGGACCTGGGCGCGAACGTGCGCGAGTACACCGCGCAGAACCTGAGCAGCTCCGGCGCCACGGTCAAGGTGCGCGCGGTCAACGCCCACGGCCAGGGCGAGTGGGCCAGCACCACGGCCAAGCCCACCGAACTCAAGCGCAAGCAGATGTACCAGTGCCGCAACGTCGAGGTCACCGACATCTACATGCTCGACCTGGACACCGACTGCAACAACCCGCAGGCCAACCGCTGGGAATCGGCCACCCCGATCTTCAAGGCGCTGTCCACCCAGCAGCCGGGCACGGTGCAGCTGATGCGGTGCATGATCACCAAGCCGCGCGGCATCATCCGCCAGCAGCTGCAGACCTGCCCAGCTGGCTCGGAGACCAACGGCGGTACCGCGTTCTGGGCCTGGACCAGCGCGAACGCCAGCGGCACGGAGATCCGCGAGTACAAGTGGTCGGGCTCGGCGAACGGCGGCTACTACTACGCCCCGGCCGGCCAGGGTGCGCCCTCCGGCTACGCCGCCACCGGCCGCAAGTTCTGGACCTGATCCGTCCCCCTGGCACCACCCCCGACGCAACGCATGACTTACGAAAGTGCAGGAGACATCGTGTCTGAACTGGCCGACATCGCCGGGAGCATCCGCTCCAGTGTCGAGCGGGCCCTGCAGGGCAAGCCGGAGGTGGTCCGGCTGGCGGTGATCACCCTGCTGAGCGAGGGTCACCTGCTGGTCGAGGACGTGCCCGGGGTCGGCAAGACCACGCTGGCCCGGGCGCTCGCGGCGAGCGTCGAGGGTCGCTGGCAGCGGGTGCAGTTCACCCCCGACCTGCTGCCCGCCGACGTCACCGGGATCACCGTGTACCACCAGCAGTCCGGGCGTTTCGAGTTCCGGCCCGGGCCGGTGTTCGCCAACATCGTGCTGGCCGACGAGATCAACCGGGCCTCGCCGAAGACCCAGTCGGCGCTGCTGGAGGTGATGGAGGAAAAGCACGTCACCGTGGACGGCCGGGAGTACCCGGTGCCGCGGCCCTTCACCGTGGTCGCCACTCAGAACCCGGTCGAGATGGACGGCACCTTCCGGCTGCCCGAGGCCCAGCTGGACCGGTTCATGATGCGGGTCAGCGTCGGCTACCCGGACCCGCGCACCGAGTCGGACATGCTCAAGTACGAGGCGAACGGCCCCACGGTGGCCTCGATCCGCCCGGTGATCGGCCTGGACGTGGTCCAGCAGATGATCACGCAGATCGCCAAGGTGCACGTGGCCGACGAGATCCGGGACTACATCGTGGCGGTCACCGGGGCCACCCGGCAGCTG
The DNA here is from genome assembly GCF_021129305.1 of Kineosporia babensis. GTDB lineage: Bacteria > Actinomycetota > Actinomycetes > Actinomycetales > Kineosporiaceae > Kineosporia > Kineosporia babensis. Next base: position 96,157 of record NZ_JAJOMB010000030.1, read on the forward strand.
CCCGAGGTCCGGATCGGGGCCAGCCCGCGGGCCGGCCCGGCGCTGCTGCGCGCCTCCCGAACCGCCGCGGCGATCGACGGGCGCGGCTACGTCACCGCCGACGACATCAAGGACCTGGCCCCCGCGGTGCTGGCCCACCGGCTGATCCTCACCCCGCAGGCCGAACTGGCCGGGGTGACCGACCACGACCTCGTCGACCGGGTGATCAGCGGGCTGCCCACGCCCACCTCGCAGGCCGCCGGGCAGGGCAACCGCCGGTGGTGATGACCGAGCCGGCTGCGCCTCAGGCGGCGGCTGGTCCTGCCCGCCCGATGAACGGCCAGGCCGTCGACCTCGGGCGGATCCGGCTGAGCCCGGCCGGGCGCGCCCTGGTGGCGGTCGCCGTCGCCGGGCTGCTGGCCGGCTTCGTGGTGGGTTACGTCGAGCTGATCGGAATCGCCTGCGCCGCCGCCCTGCTGGTGCTGGTGGCGGTGGCCCAGGTGGTGGCCCGGGTCTCGGTCCAGGTCGAGCGCAGCATCTCCCCGCAGCGGGTCGGCGTGGGCGAGAAGGCGATCGGCATGCTGCACATCCGGATCAAGGGCCGGGGCCGGGCCATGCGCGCGGTCGACCAGGTGGGCGGGCGCAAGCACGAGATCCCGGTGCCCTCGGGCTCCAGCGGTGAGCTGCGGCGGGTGGTCTACGACCTGGACACCAGCCGGCGCGGCGTGTTCGCGGTCGGGCCGCTGCGCCTGCACCAGCACGACCTGTGCGAGATCGCGCACCGCCAGCGCGAACTCGGCGACACCCTGCAGCTGATCGTGCGCCCGAAGACGTACCCGCTGAACCAGCCCGCCCAGGGGCAGTCCCGTGACCTGGAGGGCTCGCGCACCAACTCGCACGCCGAGAACGGCGTCACGTTCTCCGGCCTGCGCGAGTACGTGCCCGGCGACGACCTGCGGATCATCCACTGGAAGGGCCTGGCCCGCGGCGGGCCGCTGACCGTGCGCACGCACGTGGACAGCAGCCGCAGCGACATCCTGATCCTGCTGGACGACCGGGTCACCTCCTACCGCACCGCCGAGGACTTCGAGCAGGCCGTCTCGTTCGCCGCCTCGGTGGCCACGATGGCCCTGGCCGCCGCCGTCACCGTGCGGATCAGCCCGGTCAGCGGGCGCGGTCTGGCCGGCTCGGCCCAGGCCATCCTGGACGGTCTGGCCGGTATCACCGTGGCCGAGCCCGACAGCGCCGGGCACACCCTGGCCAGCGCCGCCCAGCGCACCACCGGCCAGGGCGGGCGCACCGCCGTGGCCGTGCTCGGTCCGGGCGCCCAGAGCGAGCTTTCGGCGCTGGTCCCGCTCCGCAAGAACTGGGCCACCGTGCTGGCCGCCGTCATCGACTCGGGCCGTAGCGCCCAGCGCCCGGTCGAGCCCGGCGTCGCCGTGCTCAGCGAGGCCACCGCGGCCGACCTGGCCGCGTCCTGGAACCGGAGGTGGGGATGAGCGCCCCGCCGATCGACGCCCCCACCCGGCGGGCGCCGAGCGCCCCCAACCGCAGGCCTGCAGCCGCACCCGCACCCGACCGGGAACAGCCCGTCACCCGGCTGGTCATGGGGCTGCTCACCGTGCTCGCGGCCGCCGTGGCCTGGTGGCGGGTCTACCCGCCGATGTCGCTGCCGGTACCCGCGCTGAGCGGGGTGCTGCTCGGCGCCGCCGCCGTGGTGCTGGCCAACCGCGCCACTGCGAGCCTGCCCTCCCTGCGCGGCCTGGCCCAGCTGGTCACCGGGCTCGTGGCCGCGTTGCTGGCCGGGCTGATCACCGCGATGACGGTGTCGATCCCGCGGGCCACCTCCCCGGCCGAGGCCGTCCGCGGCGTGATCGAGGCCGTCACCGGCGGCCTTTCGCGGATCCTGACCACCACCCTGCCCGCGCCGCCGGCCGCCGACCTGCTCCCCCAGTTCGCCGTGCTGTGCGCCCTGGCTGCGGCCGCCACCGCCGCGATCGCCCGCACCCGAGGTGGTCTGGCGCTGGCTGCGCCCGGCCTGTGCCTGCTGCTCACCGCCCTGATCTGCGGGGTCGGCGGGGCCGGGGACCCGCTCGTGGTCACCCTGCCGTTCGTCCTGGCGGCTGGTTTCCTGGTGCTGGCCCGGCCCCGGCTGTTGCCGGTCCTGGTCACCGTGCTCGTCGTCGCCCTCGGCAGCGCGGCCGGCCTGTTCGTGGCCGACCTGGCCCGGGAACCGATGGACGCCCGGCACCTGACCGCCCCACCGCTGAAGGCCGAGCAGCCCACCGCCCCGATGGACGAACTGGCGGGCTGGCTGCGCCATTCCGGCGACACCGCGTTCGAGGCCCAGGTGGACGCCGCCTGGCGGGAGAACCCGCGGCCCTGGCGGATCGCCACCCTGGACAGCTACGACGGCATCCGCTGGAGCAGCAGCACCCCGGCCGTGCCGGTCGGCTACGACCTGCCGGCGCCCGAGGAGACCCGCCCGCCGCTGGCCCAGTCCCAGGTCAGCGTCACGCCCGGAGACCTCGAAGGGGTCTACGTGCCGGTCACCGGTCAGCTCGGCCACCTGGCCCGGCCCGGCATGACGTACGACCTGCGGGGCCAGACCCTGGTCGACCCGGAGGGCCTGAACGGCACCTACGAGCAGACCGTCACCCTCGGCGAGACCGATCGGGCCGCCCTGGCCGCGACCGCCGCCGGGTACGCGGCCTCGGGCGACCCCAGCCGCTCGCTCGAGGGCTGCACCGACAACCAGATCGTGCGGCTCGCGCAGACGGCCGTGGCCGGCGCCGACGGCCGTCCGCTCAGCCAGGCCCGGGCGCTCGAGGAGTGGTTCAGTTCTTCCTCCGGCCTGCGGCTGGATCCGGAAGCGATGCCCGGGCACAGCTGTGGCCGGGTCCTCGAACTGTTCGGCACCGAGCAGAACGCCGGTAACGGCACCCCCGACCAGTTCGCGACCGCCTACGCCCTGATGGCCCGCAGCCTGGGCCTGCCCGCCCGGGTCGCGGTCGGGTTCGACGCCGGCCGGCCGGACTCCTCGGGCAAGGTCACGGTCAGCTTCGGCAGCGCCACCGCCTGGCCGGAGATCTGGTTCCAGGGACAGGGCTGGGTGCCGTTCTCGGCCACGCCCGACCGCTCCGGCAACACCACCCCGCTGGAGCAGCCCGAGCAGCAGGAGAACAACCCGGTCCAGCGGCCCGACCCGCCCAAGGACGAGCCCGCCGACGACAGCCCGCCGCAGGAAGGCACCCTGGACCAGGCCGGCGACGAAACCGCCAAGACCACCGACTTCACGCCGTACATCATCGGTCTGGCCGGCTTCCTCGGGCTCCTGGTGCTGGTCCCGGTGGCCGGGGCCCTGGTCAACGCCCTGCGCCGGCGCCGGCGCCAGGCCGGCGGTGCCCTCGGGGCCTGGGCCGAACTGCTCGACCGGCTGGCCGATCACGGTCACCCCAGCGCCGGGCGCACCTCCCAGGAAGTGCGCTCGCTGGTGGCCCGGGTCGAGCCCAGCGCCGAGCCGGATGCCCAGGCGCTCGGCCGGCTGGTCGATGCCCAGGTGTACGGCGGTGCCCCTGGTGGCGCCGACCCGCAGGCCTGGAATCACCTGCGGCAGATCGAGCAGGCTCTCGCCCCGCACCGCTCCTGGCTGCGCCGGCTGGTTCGCGGCGTCGACCCGCGCCCGAGGAGGTGGGCATGAGCGAGCAACTGGGTGCCCCGATCGGCGAGGTGATCCCCGAGCTCGACGGCCTGGTCGGGATGGAGGCCCTGGCCAGCGGTGGGTTCAGCGTGATCTACCGGGCCTTCCAGCCCGCGCTGAACCGCACCGTCGCGGTCAAGATCATGAGCGCGGACGGGGTGGACCGGCGCGACCGCGAGCGGTTCAGCCGGGAGATGGGGCTGACCGGCAAGCTCGGTACGCACCCGAACATCGTCGACGTGTACCACTACGGCCTGACCCGGCACGGTCAGCCGTACCTGATGATGCCCTGGTACGAGGGCGGTTCCCTGGCCGACGGCCTGCGCGACAGCGGCCCGATGCCGCCGGCGGTGCTGCTGCGCCTGGCGATCAAGATGGCCTCGGCCCTCGGGTACGCGCATCAGCACGGCGTGCTGCACCGCGACGTCAAGCCCGGCAACATCCTGCTCACCGCGCTGAACGAGCCGGTGCTGGCCGACTTCGGGATCGCCGTGGACGCGCGTCAGGCCGGTAACGCCACCGTGGCCTGGACCCCGAACCACGCCGCGCCCGAGGTGCTTTCGTACGAAGAGCCGACGGCCCAGTCGGACCTGTGGGCGCTGGCCTCCACGCTGTACACGGCGCTGGCCGGACGGCCGCCGTACCCGGTCGATCCGGGTAACACCCTGCTGTCGATCCAACAGCGTTTCCGTTCCGCTCCGCCGCCTTTCGTGCGCACCGACGTCCCCCATTCGCTTTCTGTGGCCCTGACCGGTGCGCTGGCCCCGGCTCCGGCCGACCGGCCGGCCGACATGGCCGAGTTCATCGCCGGCCTGCAGGACGTGGAACGCGAACTCGGGCTGCCGGTCACGGTTCCGCCTGGGCTGGCCCCGATGCCCGAACTGAGCCGGCGCTCCCGTGGCCCCGAGCCGGACACGCTGGTACCGCAGGAGGCCGAGCGTTCATGGGAGCAGCCTTCCCAGCCAGCCAGTCCTTCGCTCCGGCCGGAGCCTTCACGGGGGCAGGAACGTTCACGGCGTGCGGAACCTCCGCAACCTCAGGGATCTGCACCGACTCGGGGATCTTCACGGACTCCGGACGACTCGTGGGCGGAAGAACCCTCGTGGCCGGCCATGCCCGCGGGCCCGGAAGCCTTCGCCCAGCCCGGCGACCCGGGCGGCCAGTTCAGCTCAGGCCCGCAACTCAACTCGGGCACCCAGTTCAGCGCGCCCGAACGTTCCCGCCGGTCCGACAACCGCCACGGCCCGCAACAGCCAGCACCCGAGTTCCGGGCCCTGCTTCCCGACGAGGGAACCCAGATCCCGGACGGGGCAACCGTTCTGGGCACCGGCGTCCGTCCGCGGGAGAAGAAGGGCTGGTCGTGGAAACGCCGGCTGTTGACCTCCACCATCGGCGGTCTGGTCACCGTGGTGCTCGTCGTGGTCGGCCTGTCCTTCATGGCCGACAGCCAGAAGGACGAGACCCCGGCCCCGGAGGAGACCACCGAGTTCGTGCCCCCCACGGTCAGCGGCCTGCAGGCGACCAAGCGCAGCCCGACCAGCATCACCATCACCTGGCACGCGTCCGGCGCCTACGAGAACGTCTACCGGGTGCAGATCGAGGGCCAGGACGCGGCGATCTGGCCCAACGAGGAGCAGAACCAGGCCCGCTCGTACACGCTCACCGAACTGGAGCCGGGCACCCGGTACTGCCTGACCGTGGACGCGGTCTACCGGGCCCCGCAGACCGAGGAGAACGATCAGGGGTTCGCGACCTCCTCGTCCGAACGTAAGTGCTTCTCCACCCGCAAGTAACCGAGCTTCCACACCGAATCCGACAATGTAGAGGGGTAACCATGGGTATCAAGGTCGAATACGGGGAACTGCAGACCACGTCCGCCCAGCTGAACAGCGGCCGCGAGGAGATGATCGCCAACCTGAACCGGCTCAAGGGCCTGGTCGACGGCCTGGTCGCCAGCGGGTTCGTCACGGACCAGGCCTCGGGCCGGTTCCAGCAGTCGTACCAGCAGTGGAACACCGGGGCCAGCAACGCCATTCAGGGCCTCGAGGGCATGAGCACCTTCCTGACCCAGGCCATCGCCCGGCACCAGCAGCTCGACTCCGAGCTGGGTTCCTCCGCCGGCGCCTGATCCGTTCCGCGCCGTCCCGGTGCCGGGTGTTGTGGAAGGCAACCCGGCGCCGGGCGGGCGCTAGATCCTCGTCACGCAGAGCCGCTGCAGGTAGTCGCGCAGCTGCTCGGCCATGTCCATCGACTCGCGGTCCAGCAGCCACTGCACCTGCAGACCGTCCATCAGCGCGGTGATCCGCTGCGCCTCCAGCGCCGGATCCACCCCCGCCTGCAGCTCCCCTTGCGCGGCCATCCGCTCCAGCTCTTCACGCAGCTGAGCCACCAGCCGGGTGTACCGCCCACGGAAGTACTCGTGCGCCGGATGCCCCGGATCGGTCGCCTCCGCCGAGAGAATGCAGTACAGCTCGGTCAGGCCCGCCGTCTCCTGGTTACGCCGCACCACCTCGACCAGCTGCCGCAGCATCCCCACGCCCGGTTCCTCGGACCCGGGCCGGCCGTACTCGTCGCGCAGCTCCAGCACCCCGGCCAGCAGATCGCTCTTGGAGCCGAAGTGGTGCAGCAGGGTGGTGTGCGCGATCCCGATCCGCTGAGCGATGTCGCGCATCGACCCGTTGCGGTAGCCGACCTTCGCGAACACCTCGAACGCCGACTCCAGGATCGCCCGCCGGCGCTCCGCCGTGCCGGCGTAGGGCCCGCGGCGGCCGGAGGTCGAGCGGGGAGTGGATTCTGCCATCCGGGTGAGGGTAGCGAATCCACACCCGAATGATACTCGACCACTTGGTCGAATTTCAGGTACGGTCAGTCCGAGCCGCCGTACCCGTACTCGACGAGGAGACCCCATGGCCCATCCGCTGATCGCACAGCTCACCCTCGAGGAGAAGGCGTCGCTGGTGTCCGGCGCCGCGTTCTGGAACACCCGGGCGGTGGACCGGCTGGGCATCCCGAGCATCGTGCTGACCGACGGCCCGCACGGGGTCCGGATGCAGGCCGAGGGCGCCGACCACCTGGGCATCAACAACAGCCACCCGGCCACCGCGTTCCCGACCGCCGCCTCGCTCGGCTCCACCTGGGACCCGGAACTGCTGCAGCAGGTCGGCCAGGCCCTCGGCGTGGAGTCCCGCAACCTGAACGTGGACGTGCTGCTCGGCCCGGGCGTGAACATCAAGCGCTCTCCCCTGTGCGGCCGCAACTTCGAGTACTTCTCCGAAGACCCCCTGCTGGCGGGCGAACTGGGCGCCGCCTGGGTCACCGGCGTGCAGTCGGTCGGCGTCGGCGCCTCGCTGAAGCACTACGCGGCCAACAACCAGGAGACCGACCGGATGCGGATCAGCTCCGAGGTCGACGAGCGCACCCTGCGCGAGATCTACTTCCCGGCGTTCGAGCGCACTGTGCAGAAGTCCCAGCCCGCCACGGTGATGTGCTCGTACAACCGGATCAACGGCGTCTTCGCCTCCCAGAACCGCTGGCTGCTTACGGACGTTCTGCGCGGCGAATGGGGTTTCCAGGGCTACGTGGTGTCGGACTGGGGTGCGGTGGCCGACCCCGTGGCCGCGGTCGCGGCCGGCCTGGACCTGGAAATGCCCTCCTCCGGCGAACGCGGCCCCCAGGCGATTGTGGACGCGGTGCGTAACGGAACGCTCGAGGAGTCGCTTCTCGACGTGGCAGTCTCGAATGTCCTGACCACGCATGACCGGCTCAAGGCGGCCCAGGCTGCCACCGAGGCGGTCGCGGGCGATCACCACGCGCTCGCCCGCCGCGCCGCCGCGGCCGGTGCCGTGCTCCTGACCAACGAAGACAACCTCCTCCCGCTGGATTCCGCGGACGGCGGCCAGATCCTCGTAGTGGGCGAGTTCGCCCGTACCCCGCGCTATCAGGGCGCCGGCAGCTCGCACATCAACCCCACGCAACTCGATGACGCGCTCGCCGCGATCACCGCGTCCACGCAGCGCGCAGTGACGTTCGAGCCCGGTTTCGCCTTCGACGGCTCCGACGAGGAGAACCTCCGCAGCGCCGCCGTCGAGGCTGCCCGCCAGGCGGAGGTCGTCGTGGCCTTCCTGGGGCTGCCGGACGCCGAGGAGTCCGAGGGCTTCGACCGCACCCACATCGACCTCCCCGCCAACCAGCTTCGTCTCCTGGCTGCCCTCCGCGAGACCAACGCCAAGATCGTCGTGGTGCTGAGCAACGGCGCCGTGGTCGACCTGGGCGAGGTCACCCAGGCGGCGTCTGCGGTGCTGGAGATGTGGCTCGGCGGTCAGGCCAGCGGCAGCGCGGCCGCCGACGTCCTCTTCGGCACGGTCGAGCCGGAAGGCCGCCTGGCCGAGACCATTCCGCTGACCCTGAGCGACACCCCGGCCTTCGTGAACTGGCCGGGCAACCAGGGCAAGGTGCACTACGGCGAGCGCATCTACGTGGGCTACCGCTGGTACGACACCACCCGCCGCGAGGTGGCCTTCCCCTTCGGACACGGCCTGGGCTACACCACTTTCGAGTACACGGACGCGACGGTCACGGTGGCCGACGCGAGCGTGGCGGCTGCGGTGGTCGAGGTTACGGTCACCAACCAGGGGACGCGTACGGGCACCGACGTGGTGCAGGTGTACGTCGGCGACCCGGTCGCCGGGGTGGACCGTCCCCAGCACGAGCTGCGGGCGTTCGCCAAGGTGCGCCTGAACCCGGGCGAATCCCAGCGCGTGCGCCTGGAACTGGGCGAGCGGGCCTTCGCCTACTGGTCCAAGGCCGGCTGGCTGGTCGAGCCGGGCGAGTACACCGTCGAGATCGGCGCCTCCTCCCGCGACATCCGCGCCACCCGGTCGATCACACTCGACGTCCCGGTGAGCACGCCCGACCTGGACAAGGAGTCGACCTTCGAGGAATGGCTCGCCCACCCCCAGGGCACCGATGTCCTGGAGAAGTTCCTCACCGACCTGGGCCCGGCCGGCGCCATGTTCCGCGACCCCGAAGCCCGCAAGCTCCTGGGCAGCATGCCGATGCGCAGCCTGGTCTCGTTCTCCGGGTACACCGACATCGACGGCACCATCAACGGCCTGCTCACCGGAGTGAACAAGGCCAACTGAGCAACCGCTGCGGACGGGTCGGCTCTCGATGCCCACCCGTCCGCAGCACTCCAGCAGTCACATCCTCTGCCCAGGGCACCAGCCACCTAGGCCAGCGCTGCCCTGAGCCGCTCCACCTGCTCCGCCGGAAACGAACCCCCGCCCCAAGCAGCCTCGTATCCAGCAGGATTCCACCGCGCCGCAGCTTCGTCAGCCATGCCAAGAACGGCCCGGACGAACGCCTCCACCGGAATCCGCCCATGCCATCGCCAGCGACCGTTCGCCCATGGGTTCTCCCGCGACATCCAGTCCGCGAATGTCACAGCCCGCAGATAACCCATCCCGTCAGCCTGATCCGCGCCGCTGAAGAACAGGTAGGTCCCCGCCGGCTCATCCGCCAGGAAGGCGACGGCCGAACTCGACCCGCCCTGAAGATCGACAGCTGCCTGCACCACTGAGCCCAGCCCGTCGCACAGGTACGAGGTGATCACCTCGAAAGACTCTTCGCCCAGGCGAAAAGTCAACTTGGCCCAGCCCGAGCCGATGATCAACCACTCCAGCGAAAGTTCCACGCTCTCCCTCCCACAGCTACTCGGCACCATGAAGACAAACGCGCTATAGCGTCGCTTCGTCTTCATGATCCAGCTTTGCTAGGCCACGCCGATCGGCACCCTCCTCCGCAGACCCGCAGACCCGCAGACCGCTGACCGACGTCCGCAATCTGCCCGTTACTGCCTCTGGATGCCCCGCCCTCGCCCGTGCTACGTTCCTTGAAACGTTTCAGCGACGAACGGACAACGACGTCATGACGCGATTCACGGATGTCGCCGGGCAGCTCACCGAGCAGGCGATCGAGCTTCCTTCTTGGGCTTTCGGCAACTCGGGCACGCGCTTCAAGGTCTTCGGATCGGCCGGCACCGCGCGTGACCCGTTCGAGAAGATCGCCGACGCCGCGCAGGTGCACAAGTACACCGGCCTGGCCCCGACCGTCGCGCTGCACATCCCCTGGGACAAGGTCGAGAACTTCGAGGACCTGCGCAAGCACGCCGAGGACGTCGGCGTGGCGCTCGGCACGATCAACTCGAACACCTTCCAGGACGACGAGTACAAGCTGGGCGCGCTCACCCACACCGACGCGTCCGTCCGGCAGAGGGCGATCGACCACCACTTCGAGTGCATCGACGTGATGAACGCGACCGGCAGCCGCGACCTGAAGATCTGGCTGGCCGAGGGCAGCAACTACCCGGGCCAGGGCGACCTGCGCGGGCGCCAGGACCGGCTGGCCGAGTCCCTGGCCACGATCTACGAACGCATCGGTGAGAACCAGCGCCTGGTCCTCGAATACAAGTTCTTCGAGCCCGCGTTCTACCACACCGACGTGCCGGACTGGGGCACCTCCTACGCCCAGGTCAGCGCCCTCGGCCCGAACGCGATGGTCTGCCTGGACACCGGCCACCACGCCCCCGGCACCAACATCGAGTTCATCGTGATGCAGCTGCTGCGCCTGGGCCGGCTCGGCAGCTTCGACTTCAACTCGCGCTTCTACGCCGACGACGACCTGATCGTGGGCGCGGCCGACCCGTTCCAGCTGTTCCGGATCCTGTTCGAGGTGGTCCGCGGCGGCGGCTACGGCAATCCGGACGTGGCGTTCATGCTCGACCAGTGCCACAACATCGAGCAGAAGATCCCCGGCCAGATCCGCTCGGTACTGAACGTCCAGGAGATGACGGCCCGCGCCCTGCTGGTGGACCGCGAAGCGCTCGGGCAGGCCCAGGAGCAGGGTGACGTCCTCAGCGCCAACCAGATCTTCATGGACGCCTTCTACACCGACGTGCGCGCCGACCTCGCCGCCTGGCGCGAGAGCCGCGGCCTGCCTGCGGACCCGATGAAGGCCTACCTCGAATCCGGCTACCAGAACAAGATCGAGACCGAGCGCGTCGGCGGCACCCAGGCCGGCTGGGGCGCCTGAACACTCCACGATCGAAGAGGAAAACAGCGAAATGACGAACGAGACCGTCGCCGCGCTCATCGCCCGCAGCAACCGCCTCGGCGCCGACCCGAAGAACACTAACTACGCCGGCGGGAACACCTCGGCCAAGGGCAGCGAGATCGACCCGGTCACCGGGCAGCCGGTCGAGCTGCTGTGGGTCAAGGGCTCGGGCGGCGACCTGGGCACGCTGACCGAGAAGGGCCTGGCGGCACTGCGTCTGGACCGGATGAAGGCGCTGGTCGACGTCTACCCGGGGATCGAGCGCGAGGACGAGATGGTCGCCGCGTTCGACTACTGCCTGCACGGCAAGGGCGGGGCCGCGCCGAGCATCGACACCGCCATGCACGGCCTGGTCGATGCCGCGCACGTGGACCACCTGCACCCGGACAGCGGCATCGCGATCGCCACCGCGGCTGACGGCGAGGCGCTGACCAAGCAGATCTTCGGCGAGAAGGTGGTCTGGGTTCCCTGGCGGCGTCCCGGTTTCCAGCTCGGCCTGGACATCGCGGCGATCAAGGCGGCCAACCCGCAGGCGATCGGCACGATCCTGGGCGGGCACGGGATCACCGCCTGGGGCGAGACCAGCGAGGAGTCGGAGAAGAACTCTCTCTGGATCATCGAGACCGCGGCCGCGTACATCGCGGCGAATGGTTCGGAAAAGCCTTTCGGCGCCACGCGCGAGGGGTACGCCGCCCTCCCGGCCGAGGAGCGCAAGGCCAAGGCCGCCGCCCTGGCCGCTACCGTCCGCGGTATCGCCAGCAAGGACAAGCGGATGGTCGGGCACTTCACCGACTCCGACGTGGTCCTGGACTTCCTGGCCAGCGAAAGGGCCCCGGAACTGGCGGCACTGGGCACCAGCTGCCCTGACCACTTCCTCCGCACCAAGGTAAAGCCGCTGATCCTCGATCTGCCGGCCACCGCGTCCGTTGCTGATTCAATCGCCCGCCTGAAGGAGCTCCACGAGGAGTACCGGGCGGACTACACCGCCTACTACGACAAGCACGCCGACGCGAACAGCCCGGCCATCCGCGGCGCCGACCCGCTGATCGTGCTGATCCCCGGTGTGGGCATGTTCAGCTACGGCGCGAACAAGCAGACCGCGCGCGTGGCCGGTGAGTTCTACGTCAACGCGATCAACGTGATGCGCGGCGCCGAGTCGCTGTCCACCTACACGCCGATCTCGGACGCGGAGAAGTTCCGGATCGAGTACTGGGCGCTGGAAGAGGCCAAGCTCAAGCGGATGCCGAAGCCCAAGACGCACGCCGGGCGAGTCGCTTTCGTGACCGGCGCGGCCTCCGGCATCGGCAAGGCGATCGCTCAGCGTCTGGCCGCCGAAGGCGCCTGCGTCGTGGTGGCCGACCTGGATCTGGAGAAGGCCCAGGCCGCCGCGGCCGAAATCGGTAACAGCGACGTGGCGATCGGGGTGGCCGCGAATGTGTCTGACGGCGCCGCCGTTCAGGATGCCGTGAACGAAGCTCTTCTGGCCTTCGGCGGCATCGACCTGGTGGTGAACAACGCCGGGCTCTCGCTGTCCCGGCCCCTGCTGGAGACCACCGAGGCCGACTGGGACCTGCAGCACGACGTGATGGCCAAGGGCTCGTTCCTGGTGTCCAAGGCTGCGGCCAAGGCACTGATCGAGCAGGGCCTGGGCGGCGACATCATCTACATCTCCTCCAAGAACAGCGTTTTCGCCGGTCCGAACAACATCGCCTACTCCGCCACCAAGGCCGACCAGGCCCACCAGGTGCGGCTGCTGGCGGTCGAGCTCGGTGCGTACGGCGTGCGGGTGAACGGCGTGAACCCGGACGGCGTGGTGCGCGGGTCGGGTATCTTCGCCTCGGGCTGGGGCGCCAACCGCGCGGCCACCTACGGCGTGGCCGAGGAGGACCTGGGCCAGTTCTACGCCAACCGAACGATTCTCAAGCGTGAGGTGCTGCCGGAGCACGTCGCCGACGCGGTCTTCGTGCTCACCGGCGACGAGCTGAGCCGCACCACCGGCCTGCACATCCCGGTCGACTCCGGCGTCGCGGCGGCCTTCCTGCGATGAGAACGGTTGCCGCAGTAGATCTAGGGGCAACCAGTGGACGGGTCATCCTGGGTACCGTCGAGGGTGGCGGCTTGCGGATGCGGCACGTCGCGCGGTTCGCCAACGACCCGGTCCAGCTGACCGACGGTCTGCACTGGAACGTCCTCGAGCTCTACCAGCAAGTGCTGGCCGGCCTGGCGACTGCGGAACGGCAGTCGCCAGGCGAGATCCTGAGCGTGGGCATCGATTCCTGGGCGGTGGACTACGGTCTGCTGCGCGGCGGTGCCCTGCTCGGGGTGCCCTACCACTACCGGGACGAGCGCACCGCGCGTGGTGTGGAGGCCGTCCACGATCGGTTCCTGGCGTCGGATCTATACCGCCGCAACGGTCTTCAGCATCTGCCGTTCAACACCGTGTTCCAGCTGGCCTCCGAGCAGGGCCTGCTGGAGGTGGCCGAACGGATGCTGCTGATCCCCGATCTGCTGACGTTCTGGCTGACCGGGGCCGAGGTGGCCGAGCGCACCAACGCCTCGACCACCGGCCTGCTGAACCCGCGCGACGGCAAGTGGGACAAGGAACTACTGACGGCGCTGAGCATTCCGGGTTCGCTCCTACCGGACTTGGTCGAAGCAGGGACGTCGGTGGGCCCGTTGCGCGCGAACGCGGCCTCAGTTGTCGGCCGGGCCCTGGACGTGGTCGCGGTCGGGTCACACGACACCGCCTCCGCCGTGGTCGCGGTGCCGAACACCGGCCGCGACTTCGCCTACATCTCCTGCGGTACCTGGGGTTTGGTCGGGCTGGAGCTGGACGAGCCGGTGTTCTCGGACGCCGCCCGGGAAGCCAACTTCACCAACGAGGGCGGGGTCGACGGGCGAATCCGTTTCCTGCACAACGTGATGGGCCTGTGGCTGCTGTCCGAGTCGGTGCGTTCCTGGGATCGCCTGGCCAACAGCAGCCAGCGTTCCAGCAATCTGGAGCAGTTGCTGGCCGAGGCCGAGGAAGCTCCGGTGCCCGCGGCCGTGTTCGACGTGAACGATCCGCGGTTCATGGCCCCCGGTGACATGCCCAGCCGGATCGCCGCCTGGTACGCCGAGCACGATCTGCCCGCACCGAGCACTCCCCCGCAGTTCGCCCGCGCCATCATCGACAGCCTGGCCCAGGCATTCGCCGACTCGGTGCTCAAGGCCGCGCAGATCGCCGGTCATCCGGTCCGCATCATCCACATCGTCGGAGGCGGCGCCCAGAACCGCATGCTCTGCCAGGCGACCGCCGACCGCAGCGGCCTGCCCGTGCTCGCCGGTCCGGTGGAAGCCACCGCGGTGGGCAATATCCTGGTCCAGGCCCGTACCGCCGGCCTGGTCGAGGGTGGTCTGGCCGAGCTGCGCGCAGTGGTGGCGCAGGCCTTCACACCGATCCGCTACGAACCTCGCACCAGCTGAGGAAGGGGCCCACCGTGGTGCAACGCCAGTTCCCCAAGCCCGCCGAGGTCTTCGAGCTCATGCAGTTCAAGAAGCCCGAGTTCAACGGCCGCAAACGCCGCCTGGACAAGGCACTGACCATCTACGACCTCCGCAAGATCGCCCAGCGCCGCACCCCACGCGCCGCGTTCGACTACACCGACGGCGCCGCCGAGAGCGAACTGTCCCTGGACCGCGCCCGCCGCGCCTTCGAGGACGTGGAGTTCCACCCCCAGGTCCTGCGCGACGTGGCCAAGGTGGACACCTCCACCACCGTGTTCGGCGGGCCCTCCGCCCTGCCCTTCGGCATCGCCCCCACCGGCTTCACCCGACTCATGCAGACCGAAGGTGAAACCGCCGGGGCTTCAGCCGCAGCCGCCGCCGGGATCCCGTTCTGCCTCTCCACCCTGGGCACCACCTCCATCGAGGGTGTGAAGGCAGCCAACCCGAACGGCCGCAACTGGTTCCAGCTGTACGTGATGAAACAACGCGAGATCTCCTACGAACTGGTCAAGCGCGCGGCGGCCAGCGACTTCGACACCTTGTTCTTCACCGTCGACACCCCGGTCGCGGGAGCTCGGCTGCGGGACAAGCGCAATGGCTTCTCGATCCCGCCCCAGATCACGCTGGGCACGATCGCCAACGCCAGCGTGCGC
>NZ_JAJOMB010000031.1 GCF_021129305.1 Kineosporia babensis
GGCCTTGACCCTGCGTCGCCGTCTGTACGCCGTGCGGGTAAATCCGAGAACCTGGAGCCGCCAGAATACCGGTTCTCTCAAGCTACTTTGAGCGCCGCCCGAAACTGCGGACATGACCCATGGGACGAGCCCGGACGCCGACACCCTGAGCCACGTCTCCGTCGCTCCCCACGTCCTGAACTACGCGGTAGATCAGCGATTCCTCGCCGACGTAGCCACCGAGACCAAGCAGTATCTCGAAGATCTGGCCAACGACCGTAGTATTCAGTTTCACCTGATCGAGGCACGGGCGAAGACTTTTGATTCGTACAGCGACAAGGCTGCGAAGATTGACGCCGCCGGACAATTGAAGTATCCGGAACCGCAACGTCAGATCACGGACTGCGTTGCAGCCCGGGTCATCGTCTTCACCGAGCGGGCACGAAAGGAGATCTCCGATCTCCTGGAACGCCGTTGCATCGTTTCGGAAATGCAGAATCCCGGTCATTCCAAGAACAACGGCTACGACAGCGATCACTTCATCATCACCGGCACGCAGGATCCCGCCGCGCTGCTGAGGTACTCCAACCTCGCCAAGTTCTTCCAAAAATATCCGGGCCTCGAAATACAGGTTCGTACGGTAGCGGGACACGCCTGGGCCGAGTACGAGCACGATGTCAAGTACAAGTCGAGCGATTACCGGGAACTGTCCCCCAGCAAGAAGGGCATCATCAATCAGCGTTTTGTCGAGTCCGGCGGTCTCCGTCGACTGATGGACCAAGTATTCAACGAGATCGACGACTTACTCTCGCCTGCCCCGGCAGCGGAGGCCACCGATGAGGACCAGGAGGGCTACGCCGCCGAGGGCGAGGATGCTGTAGATCCGGATCATGACCCGGACCCGCAACCGCTGATGCCTTACATGGTGGCCGAGCTGATCCGCAGCCGGTTCCCCGAGGACGCCGCGGACGATGCCGAAGCCATTCAGGAACTGACCAAACATTTGGAGGCGTTGAACGTCACCACGATTGGCCGACTCCGGTTGAAGCTCGCCGGTCTCAAAGAAGGCCAGGTCGCTCAGCGGATGGGCTACACGCCGGCGACCACCGGGATCCGGAAGTTCGACGACGAACTCCTAGCCATCTTCGCCGAGGCGTACGTGGAGCGAGCGGCAAGCGAAGATCGCCGGGAGACCTTGAGAATGAGGCTCCGAAGAGTCAAGGGCCAGTTCGCGATCTATTCGATCGAGGGTACCGCGGGAAGTGGAGCGAGCAACCCGATGACGGCCGCCGCGGCCGTGCGGGCGCTCGCCCGAATCGTCGCTATTCGGCTCGGACGCGAGAGCGCGCAGATTGAGAACGCGATCGCGATCAACAAATCCGCGATCTCGGCGGGCTCCAAAGCTCGCCAGGTCGACACCCCAAAGGGCCGCCTCTTCGTCAGCACGAACTTGACCCGCCAATATGCGGAGTCGCTGATGAGGACGCTGGTCACCAAACTGGCGGGCAGCAACGTCCAGGTCTTCAGGGCCGGAGACCTCATTCTTGAGGCGCCACCTACGCCACCCGTCCCACGCCCCGCCAGCGACTAGTTCATTGGGAATCCCAGCGGATAAAGGTCTTACGGACGACCTAGGGTTCAGGGGTGCTCGGGCCAGGCGCGGTGGCGTTCGGGGTCGACCGTGAAGCGGAATCCGGGGCGGGTGTTGTACTCACCTACCGGGATCAGGTGCCAGGTCAGGTCGTTGGGGTCCGCGTCGGGGGCGGCCTGCACTCCGACGAAGCCGGTCGGGACGCTGTCGTGCCATTCGCCCCAGACCTGGGTGGCAATCCGGCCGGCCTTGCGGGGGCCGATCGGGGTGCGGCGCACGGCTACGGCGGCGGAGGCGGTGGCCAGTTTCGCGGGGCCGGTGCTCGGGGCGGAGGCCGGGGCGAGCTGGGGTAGGCGGCGGGTCGGGAGCTGAGGGGCGGCAGTGACCGAGGTGAGGGCTTGCTCGACGGCTGCGGGGAGATCGGCCACGACGTCGGCGCCCGGGTTCTCGGCCTGGATCTGGCCTTCGGCCACGGCCGTGCGGTACTCGCTCGGGCGGGCCTGACGCTGCAGGGCGTGGGCGGCCTCGACGGTGCGGCGCGGGAACAGTTCGGGGAAGGTGATGACGACGATGGCCCAGTGGCCGTCGCGCTCGCCCTGGCCGTACCAGCCGGTGCGCACCCGCCAGGCGGGGTAGACCTTGTCGTTGGCCTGGCCCGGGATGAAGTACCCCTTGCTGGTGGCGGTACGTACGAGCAGGATGCCGTCCTCGCCCAGTTCCTCGCTCTCCTGGATGCTGCCCCAGGGGCTCCAGGCGGGGGTGAGGGTGCTCGGGCGTGACATGGTGCTGCCTCCTGCCGTCTTCGTAACCGGACCGTTGTGTTGTCCGGAGACCGCCCGGCTGTCCGTAACCGAGCGGATGTAGACGGTAACTGATGTTTGCCCGGAAGGGCAGGGGCTGCGTCCTCCCATTTCGAAAACCGTTCCGGCGTAAGCGCAGGTGAAGAGGGCCCCGTAGCCGCAGGGCGTGACCGAGAGCCCCGTCACGACGCCCGGTTCGGGCCGCTTCGCACCGGATGGGCATTACCGTTCGTGAACGGACCACCCTCGACGGGGCTGTGAAAAAATTTCAGTAGCAATGGACGTTCGGGTAGGCACCCGAGGCGTCCACACCGTCCGTTGCTGGTTCGGACCGAGTGCCGGCGGCGATCAGGCTGGCGCGCCGGTTGATTCGCGCGGGCAACATTCGCGAGAACAGGGCCATCAGCAACGCGAGCTTCGCCGGTGCCGACAACTCGCTGACTGGCGGAAGGACGAGGCCCGCACTTGTATGGCCGCGTTCACAGGCTTTGGGCCACTTCGGCCCTAGCATGACCAGATGCTCATTCAGCAGGTTCAGGTGGCCATCACGCCCGGTCAGCAGACCCGGTTCGAGACCGCTCTGCTCGAGGTCCGCCGGCTGGCCTTCCAGGCCCCGGGCTTCCGCCGCTTCGACGTGGCCCAGGGCGCCGACCAGCCCACCCAGTACCAGATCCAGGTCTTCTGGGAAACCGCCGAGGAGCTGGGCGATTACGTCACCTCGGACGCCTTCGAGCAGACCTGGGCGCCGGTGCACCCGTTCCTGACCAGACCGCTGCTGATCAACGTGTTCCTGGAACGCCCGAGCCTCGACTTCCAGGGCCCGGGCGTGCTGCCCGACGTGGTCGGCTACTGACCCGGTTTCCCGGCATCGCTGCTGACTCGGCCGAGGCAGCGGGAGTGCAGGAGGGATTCAGGCGCCGTGCTCGTCGAGCAGGCGGAAACCGGCCGCGTCCACCGAGGCCGAGGTGGCCGACAGGATCACGGCGCCGATGCCCGCCTCCCGGTCCATCCCCAGCCAGGTACGAAAGCCCCCGGTACCGCCGTTGTGCCAGGTGATCACCCGGCCCTTGTTCTCCAGGGTGATCCACGCGGCGCCGATCCGGGCCCCACTGCCCAGCGGAGCCACCGGGTCCAGGGCGTCCAGGCCGACCGTGCGCTCTTCCAGCAGCGCCCGGGCGAACTCAGCCATGTCACGGATGGTGGAGCGAATGCCCCCGGCCGGCGCCAGCGACTCCCCGGTCCAGGCCTCCCGCTTCCAGCCGCGCTTGGAGTGGCCGAGGAGCGAGGTGGGGCGCAGGTCGCCCGGGCTCGCCGCGATGTACCAGGACTTCAGGCCGAGTTTCGCCGCAATCCGTTCCTGCACCAGCTGCGGGTAGGTGGTGTTCTGGGCCCGGGCCACGGCGTGCCCGAGCAGTTCGAAGCCGAAGTTGGAGTAGCGCGGCCTGGGGTTGCCGACCTTGACCTCGGCGGCCTGCTCGATCGTCTCGTCCAGGGTTTCGCCGTAGGGGTTGCTGCCGTTCCACCACCACAGCGAACGGCGCAGGCCCAGCCGGGCGGGCGGCAGACTGGGCAGGCCGGAACGATGCTTGCTGAGGGCCTGCAGCTCGACACCGGCTACCGGGCAGTTCTTTTCCAGCGGCAGCAGCTCGCCGAGGGTGGTGCTGCCCTTCAGCACCCCGCGTTCCACCGCGTCACGGTAGAGCAGGCCGGTCACACCCTTGCTGATCGAGCCGATCTCGAAGTCGGCCTCCGCGGCGGCGCCCCACCCGCTGATGGCCACGTTGTCCCGGGCAACCGTGGCAACCGCCACGACGGGGTGCTTCTTACCCAGACTGCGCCGAACTCTCAGGGCCAGCGCAGTATCCCCCCACACGTCATTCACGGATACGCCCCCAGGAGACACCGGTCCATGGGCGCAATCCTGGCCGGACGGGCACCTCGCTGTCCACGCGCCACCGGCGAGCCCTCAGCGCGATTACAGTTCGGCGCATGGCCACCTTGGGGGACGTCGCCGCCCGCGCCGGCGTATCCATCTCTTCTGTCTCCAGGGTTCTCAGCAATCACCCGGCGGCCCGGATCAGCGAGGCCACCCGCCGCCGGATCGTCGAGGCCGCCGAGGAATTGCGCTATCGGCCGAATTTCGCCGGGCGGGCGCTGAAGTCGGCGCGCACCCAGGTGATCGGCCTGGTGCTGCCGGACCTGACCAACGCGCTGTCCACCGATCTGATGCACGGTGCGGAGGACGAGGCGCGTGAGCACGGATACACGATGCTGCTGGGGCGCTCGGATGCGCTGAGCCCGGTGAGCGAGGTGATCGCCCGGCTGATCGGTGAGGGCCGGGTGGACGGCATGGTTCTGCAGCTGGCGGACGGAGTGCCGGCGGCCGGGATCGGCGATCTCTTGGACACGGCGGCGCCGGTAGTGCTGCTGAACGAAACTCATCCCGGCCATGTCGGTTCAGTGGCGCTGGACGACGTGACCGGCGCCCGGATCGCCACGCAGCATCTGATCGAGCTCGGGCACGAGCGGATCGCCATGGTCAACGGCCTGCCCAGCTCGTTCACCGCGCAGCGCCGGCGCACCGGCTACCGCACCGCGATGAAGGCCGCCGGCCTGCGGGTACCGCGCGGCTACGAGACCCGGCTGGGCTACTTCGCGCCGGACGGCCGGGCCGCGCTGCGCCGGTTGATGACGTTGTCGCCGGCTCC
The DNA here is from genome assembly GCF_021129305.1 of Kineosporia babensis. Lineage (GTDB taxonomy): Bacteria > Actinomycetota > Actinomycetes > Actinomycetales > Kineosporiaceae > Kineosporia > Kineosporia babensis. The sequence goes on from NZ_JAJOMB010000031.1 coordinate 5,079, forward strand.
GACCGCGGTGGTCGTGGCCAACGTCAATGCCGCGGTCGGTCTGCTGGCCGAGGCCCGGCAGGCCCGGATCGCCGTGCCCAGGCGCCTGTCGGTGATCTGTGTGCACGACTCCTGGACGGCCGAGAACACCTGGCCGCCGCTGACCGCGGTGCAGATGCAGTTCTACGCGATGGGCCGGGCGGCGGTGCGCAACGTGCTTGACCGGATCGAGAACGGCGTGCTGCGCGACGACGTGATCCTTGATCCGCCACCGCAACTCATCGTGCGCAACTCCACCGCCCGCCCACCGAGAGCGACCCGCTGACCAGCGCGGACGTCCGCAATCAGGCTCTCCCGGCCAGTCACCGACCGTGGTTTGTGAACCAGATCTCGTCAAACGATTGACCGCTGCCGAGGTCAGATCTAACGTTTGCGCAAGCCGGGCCGTGTGCACAGTGGAGTGCCGAAGGAGTCATCAGCGATGAAGTCCCGAACCCGAAAGCTTGCTCCCCGTACGGCGATCCTGGCGATCGCGGCGCTGGCCACGGCCGGCCTGGCCGCCTGCGGCGGTGACAGCGACAACGGTGACGCCCCCGCCCAGAGCGACTCCGGCGGCAAGATCACCGTCTGGGTGGACCCGCCTCGGGTGCCCGCCGCGCAGGCCTTCGAGAAGGCCCACCCGGAGATCGAGATCGAGATCAACCAGATCGACGGCACGGTCGGCGGCAAGACCTTGCAGCAGCAGTTCGCCCAGTTCAACCAGGCGGGCAAGGGCTGGCCGGACGCGATCTTCTTCCCCAGCAACGACGACATCGCCTGGGCCGCGGGCGCCCAGATCAACTGGGCCGCAGACCTTACCGAGCTTCTGCCCGAGGTGATCGAGGGCTACGACCCGGCCGTGCTGGCGCCCTGCGACATCGACGAGCGGATCCGCTGCCTGCGCAACGACGCCGCCCCGGACGTCTTCTGGTACAACGCGAAGTTCTTCGCGGAGAACAACTACGACCTGCCCACCACCTGGGAGGAGTACGCGTCGCTGGCGGTCACCATCGCCCAGGAACATCCGGGCAAGATCAGCGGCTTCACCGGCGACGCCTACGCCCCCGACCGCTACTTGTGGGCCAGCAACTGCCCGACCAACGCACGGCAGTCCGAGACCGAGGTGAAGATCGCCCTCGACGACCCCAACTGCTTGCGGGCCAAGGATCTGCTGGCCGAGATGTACGACGGCAAGGCCCTTTCCACCCTGGGCATCTTCGACGCGGACGCCGCCGAGGTGGGCAAGGAACTGGTGATGAGCCCGGGCGCTGCCTGGTGGGGCGACTACCTGTTCAACCAGACCTGGAAGATCCCAGCCGGCGAGATGACCGCGATCGAGCCGCTGAAGTGGGCGGGCGGCAGCGCTCCGGCCACCGGCAACGAAGGCGGCGGCCTGTGGGGCGTTTCCAACCACATCACCGGCAAACAACTGGAGAACACCCTTACCTTCGCCGAGTTCGTGGCCACCGACCCGGCCTGGCAGGTGGAACTCTCCACCGGTCTGCCGGCCTACGGCGGCGCCCAGGACGCGTGGGTGGAGAAGCAGTCCGCCGGCGAGTACTTCGCCGACAACGAGACGACTTTCGCGGCGATGAAGGCCGCGATCGGATACGTGCAGCCGGATCACGCGTACATGCTCTACAACACCGGCAGCGTCTGGACCGAGACGGTGGTGCCGGCCCTGGTCGACGGCAAGAGCATGGACGATGCGTGGTCGGCGTTCAGCACTGAACTCGTGAACCAGGCCAAGGCCATGGGGTACACGGTTCAGTGACCACCACGCTGAGCAAGCCTCTCCAGGCGGCGCCCAGCCAAGGGCGCCGAACCCGGGCGTCCTCCGAAACCCTGGGCGCCTGGACGCTGATGGCGCCCTACCTGGTGCTGCTGCTGATCGCCGGGGTCGTCCCGATCGGTTACGCGATCAAGACGTCACTGGAGCGCTCCCCCACGCCGCTCGACCCGTCCTCCGGTTTCGGTGGTCTGGACAGTTTCCGGACCGTCGTCACCGACTTCCGTTTCGTCGACACCTTCCTGAACATCGGTGCGGTGCTGGTGGTCTGGCTGCCGATCATGATGCTCGGGATCGTCGGCCTGGCCCTGCTGATCCACGCCAGCCCGGGTCGTTTCGGCGCCTCGATGCGGTTCGTCTACTTCATTCCCGGGGCGCTGGCCGGGATCGCGAACTTCGTGCTGTGGGTGTACCTGCTCAACCCCTCGCAGTCGCCGATCGAGTGGATCTGGGGCGTTCTCGGCGTGGACACGGTCAAGCAGGCCGTGGCCACGCCCGGGCACCTGCCGTTCGTGCTCGCCGCGATGATGTTCTTCCAGGGGGTGGGCTCGTGGATCGTGGTGGTCAACGGGGGCCTGAACTCGATCGCCGACGAGACCCTGGAGGCGGCCGCGATCGACGGCGCGAACGCCTGGCAGCTGGCCTGGCACATCAAGCTGCCGATCATCCGCCCGTGGATCGGGTACGCCGCCCTGATGAACCTGGCCTACGGCTTTCAGCTGTTCCTGGAACCGCAGCTGCTGGACCAGGTTTCCTCCAACGCCCTACCCGATCAATGGACGCCGACCCAGCTCGGCTATGCGTTCGCGTTCAGCAACTACAACTTCCCCGCGGCCGCCGCCATGTCGTTGATCCTGCTGGTGATCACGCTGGGGATCGGGATGCTGATCGTCTTTCGCAGCGGGCTGTTCGGGGATGAGGAACGATGAACCTGGGACGTCTGGCCCGCGTGGTCACGATGCTGTTCGTGGCCTCGTTCTTCGTCTTCCCGATCATCGGCTTCATCGCGATGGCCTTCCGGGACGCCGACCAGGTGGCGGCCGGCCAGGGCGGCTGGCTCGGTCTGGGCGGCGTCTCGCTGGACAACGTCAGCCACAGCTGGTCGCAGGTGAACGGGTTCGGGCCCTCCGGCGGGCTTTTCGTGCAGTGGATGCAGAACTCGATCATCGTCTCGGTGGGGGGCGCGCTGCTGGCCATCCTGGCGGCGATCCCGGCCGGCTACGCGATGGCCCGGCTGCGCTTCCGGTTCCGCCGGGCACTGCTGATGATCACCCTGATCACCATGGTGATGCCCAACACCGTCCTGGTGATCCCGCTGTTCCTGGAGGTGAACGCGGTCAACGCGATCGGCGAGCTGTGGCCGGTGGTGGTGATCATGGGGTTCTTCCCGTTCGGGGTGTACCTGTCCTACATCCACTTCATGACCAGCATGCCGGGTGAGCTGGTGGAGGCGGCCCGGCTGGACGGGCTGAACGAGGTCTCGATCTTCGCCCGGATCGCGGTGCCGATCTCCAAGCAGGCCTGCGTGCTGGTGGCCTTCTTCGCCTTCGTGGCCAACTGGACCAACTTCTTCCTGCCGCTGGCCCTGCTCTCGTCGAACCAGCAGAACAAGACCGTCTCGATCGGCCTGCAGGAGCTGATCGGCGCCAGCCCGCTGTTCAATCCGACCGTGGCGGCCGGGCTGGACGTCAAGCTCTACATGCCGCAGCTGGCCCTGGCCACGGTGATCGGCATGCTGCCCCTGCTCGCCGTGTTCCTCGGTGCCCAGCGTTATCTGATCCGTGGTGAGACCGTCGGTGCTGTGAAGGGTTGATGAATGACGAAGATCGTCGCCGTCGAGGTGCACGACGTGCGCTTCCCCACCTCGCTGTCGCTGGACGGCTCGGACGCGATGAACAAGGACGGCGACTACTCGGCCGCCTACGTCATCCTGCGCACCGACGACGTGGACGGCCTGCGCGGGCACGGTTTCACCTTCACCATCGGCCGGGGTAACGACATCTGTGTGCTGGCCGCCCAGCGTCGGGCCGAGCCGCTGGTCGGGCGGGACCTGGCCGAGGTGACCGGCGATCTGGGTGGCATCTACCGCGAGCTGGGCGCGGACTCGCAGCTGCGCTGGCTGGGGCCGGAGAAGGGTGTGGAACACCTGGCGATGGCCGCGGTGATGAACGCGGTGTGGGATCTGGCGGCGCGCGAGGCCGGGGTTCCGTTGTGGCAGTTGCTGGTCGGGATGAGCCCGGCGGAACTCGTGGACGTGGCCGATCTGCGTTACCTGAGTGACGTTCTCACTCGGGACGAGGCGCTTGAGCTGTTGCAGGAGATGGCTCCCGGTAAGGCTTCCCGCCTGGCCGAACTCCGGGCCACCGGCTACCCCTGCTACACGACTTCGGCCGGTTGGCTGGGGTATTCGGACGACAAGCTGCGACGGCTGTGCTCCGAGGCCGTGGAGGCCGGCTACGGGCACGTCAAGCTCAAGGTCGGGGCTTCATTGGAGGACGATGTCCGTCGGCTTCGGATCGCCCGTGAGGTCCTCGGTCCGGACCGGCACCTGATGATCGACGCGAACCAGGTCTGGGACGTTCCGCAGGCCATCGAGTGGGTGCAGGCGCTGGCCGGGTTCAGGCCGCTGTGGATCGAGGAGCCGACCAGCCCGGACGATGTGCTCGGGCACGCCGCGATCCGCCGGGCAGTGGCGCCGATCGGGGTGGCCACCGGGGAGCACGGGATGAACCGGGTGCTGTTCAAGCAGCTGTTCCAGGCCGGGGCGATCGACTTCTGCCAGCTCGACGCGGCCCGCCTGGCCAGCGTGAACGAGGTCGTGGCGGTGTATCTGATGGCCAAGAAGTTCGGGGTGCCGGTCTGCCCGCACGCCGGTGGAGTCGGTCTGTGCGAATTGGTGCAGCACCTTTCGGTGTTCGACTACGTGGCGGTGTCGGGTTCCTTGGAACAGCGGGTCACCGAGTACGTGGACCACCTGCACGAGCACTTCACCGACCCCTGCATCGTCAGGGACGGCCACTACCTGCTGCCGGCGCGGCCGGGCTACTCCGCCGAGCTGAAACCCGACTCGGTGCTGGAGTACTCGTTCCCGCACGGCACCTACTGGTCGAAGGGATTCCCTGCGTGATCATCGACGCCCACCAGCACGTCTGGGACCTCGACCGGGCCGACTACCCCTGGCTGGGCCCCGAGACTCCGCTCTGGAACCGCACCTTCACCTTCTCCGAACTGAAACCTGCGCTGGAACGTAACGGCGTGACGCACACCGTGCTGGTCCAGTCCGCCGACAACTTCGAAGACACCCAGCTGATGCTGTCAGTGGCCGACCAGCATCCCGAAGTCGCCGGGATCGTTGTCTACGTCCCGCTCGAGCAGCCCGCGATCGCCGAAACCCGGCTGACCGAGCTGCTTCAGGACCCCCGCGTGGTGGGCGTGCGCAACCTCATCCACAACCAGCCCGATCCCGACTGGATCCTGCGCCCCGAGGTGGACGAAGGCCTCAGCGTCCTCGAACGTGCCGGCGTCACCTTCGACTACGTGGCCGTGCTCCCCCGCCACCTCGGGCACGTGCCCACCCTGGTCGAGCGGCATCCCCAGCTGCGGATCGTGATCGACCACCTGTCCAAGCCACCCATCGGCGCTTCGGATGTTGAGCCCTGGTGGACGCTGATCGCGGAAGCTGCCGCCGGGCCGACCGTGTTCGCGAAGCTGTCCGGCCTGTATCCGGGCGATGCCCCCGACACCTGGACCGCCACGTCCATCCGTCCGTTTGTTGATCGTGCTCTTGAGGTCTTCGGGCCGCAGCGGCTGATGTACGGCGGTGACTGGCCGATCTCGGTGGCCGCGGGCGGGTACGACCGGGTGTTCGCCGGACTGGCCGAGGTGTTGTCCGGACTGTCCACCGCCGACCGGGCAGCCGTTCTGGCCGGCACCGCGCAACGCTTCTACCGCCTGCCCTGATCGGGCTGTGTTTCAGAGACGCTGGGCCGCAGGAACATCCAGAAGGTCAGCAATACGAACCCGCCGAACAGAGTGATGGACGGCAGGCCGATCGGGTTGAGCAGGAGCGCCGGATCGGCCGTCACCGCGGGCCAGGAGACGATCCAGTTCGCCGCCATGTCGAGGGCCATCACCACCGCGGCCAGAACCGCCCCGGCCCGGCGACGCTGCCAGATCAGGACGACGACCAGCGGGTCGAGCACGATCAGGCTGTGGAAGAAGACCTGGAACGGCAGGGCGTACTCCTGGTAGGCCGCCAGGCCCCCGGTGATCAGGTCGAACAGGTGAGCCAGGGTTCCCTCGCCGAACCCGATCAGGTATACCGCCCGAATCCATCGCACCCTGCGCAGGGTACTTCGCCGCCACTCGGTTGCCCGCCGGCCAGGAGGTCCCGTCGCCGGCCCTGGCGGGTCTGCCATGATCACCTGCATGCACCAGACCAGTTGGCAGCTCAGGCCCGTCGAAGCAAGCGACTACGAACGCTGGCGGGAGCTCTTCGCCGGGTACGCCGAGTTCTACGGCCTCGACCAGACCCCGGAGCAGGTCGACACGGTCTGGTCCTGGCTGCTCGACCCGGCCCACGAGATCGAGGGCATGCTGGTCGCGGGACCGGACGGCCGTCCCGTCGGCCTGATGCACTTCCGACGGTTCTCCAGGCCCACCAGCGCCACGGTCGGTGGGTACCTCGACGATCTCTTCGTGGACCCGCAGACCCGCGGTGCGGGTGCTGGCGACGCCTTGCTCGCGGGGCTGAAGTCGGTCGCTGCAGAGCGGGGCTGGAGCGTCGTGCGGTGGATCACCGCCGATGACAACTACCGGGCTCGCGGCAAGTACGACCAGCACGCCACCCGCACCACCTGGATCACCTACGACATGCCGGTGTAAAGCCGGTTGGGCGGCTTGGGAGCCCAGGGGTCAGAAGAAGGTGTGAATCAGGTCGACCACGTACTCCTCGTCGTCGATCACCGGGATCACCCGCCACTTGTCCAGCGTGGTGCACGGATGCGAGATGCCGACGTGGACCAGGTCACCCGGGCCCAGCTCCGCCTCGGCGGGGATGCTGAGGAAGGCGTGCTGGTCGTTCAGGGCGGTGACGGTCATGCCCTCGGCGGCGTATCGCGTGCCGTCCCGCCGACGGACCTCGCGGGGAAGCGGCAGGCCCTCATCGAATCCGGCGTCCCGGCGGCCTAGAAGCAGCAAGGCCAAGCCAGGTTCGGGGCGGGACAGCACGGGGGCCCAGACCGACAGGGCCGGTCTCAGCAGGGGGCCGTCGGCTCCGCGGCCGGCCGGGGTGACGGAGGCGTAGAAGCCGTCGTCGTGGATGGCGTAGGCACCACTGCGCAGCACTATCACCGGGTCGCCCTCCACCGCGGCCGTCATCAGCGTGGAGGCCACGACGTCGGGAAAAGCGCTACCCCCGGCGGAAACCACGTACCCAGGGGCCAGTAGCCCGGCGGCGAACAAGCTGGCGCCCAGCTCGGCGAGTTCGTGGCACCAGCCCGCCACCCGAGTGTTCTCCTCCGGGAGGCCGTGGTGGCCGAGCGTGCCCTCGTACCCGCTGACCCCCGCCAGATGCAGCTCCGGGCGGGCAGCCACCGCGACGGCCACCGCTCGGGCATCCTCGGGCGAGCGCGCGCCGGTGCGCCCGCCGGGGTGGCCGAGCTCGACCAGAACGTCCAGGGCACGGCGGGCCCCGGCGTGGGTCAGCTCGTCGGCCAGGAAGGCCACGCCCTCGGCAGAGTCGACGTTGACGTAGACGCTCAGCTCGGGCTCGGCCATCAGCCGGCGCGACAGCCAGGTGATGCCCGCCCGGTCGGCCAGCTGGTTGGCCACGACGAAGCGGTGCACTCCGTAGGCGTGGTAGGCCTGCAGCTGCGAGACGCTGGCCACGGTGATCGCCCAGGCGCCGTTCTCCAGCTGCTGGTGGGCGATCTCCGGCGACATGTAGGTCTTGCCGTGCGGGGCGATGCGCATACCGCGTTCGGCACACCAGTTCGCCATCGCGCCGATGTTGTGGGCCAGCGCATCGCGCTCCAGCACCGCCAGGGGGAAGGTGAAGTCCCCGCCGTGCAGCGGTACCGGGCTCTCGCGCAGCCGCTGGGCGCTCACCGTGCCCCGCGAGACCAGGGCGCCCCAGCCCTTCTCGGTGACGCCGACGCGCAGGTCGGCCAGTTCGTGCAGAGCCTTGGCCCGCATCCCGTTCACATCCGCCCCACCGTTCACTACGGTCTCCCCTCGCCGCAGGTCCCGACCGCACCGGGCGCCCGTGAGTTGCTCGTTCTGGCATCCGCCCGCCGCACGACACCGGGCGAAAACAGGCAAGGGACGCAACTGCGCCCGTTTATGAGTCAACACCACGACGTCTCTGCACGCCAGAGACGTGCCGCAGGTGCGAGACCGGTGGCGGTCACCGGGACCGCAGAGGCTCCCGAGGCGCCGGGCGCGGCCGCGGAGGCTCTGACGACATAGAGTCACCGCCATGAGCACCGCCCTGCCGACCGTCATCGTCCAATGGCTGGACCGGATCAACCACCGGGACGCGCAAGGAGCCGGCGAGTGCTTCGCCGAGGACGCCGTCTTCCACTACGCAATGCCGCACCCACCGGTCCGCGGCCGTGACGGCATCCGCGGCATGTTCGCAGGTCAGGCCGCCACCTACGTGAAGATCAGCTGGGAGGTGACGGCCTTCGCGGTGGACGGTCCCCGGGTCTGGATGGAACGCGTCGACCGGTTCTTCACGGCGCAGGGCCGCGAGATCGCGATCGAGTGTGCCGGGGTGGCCGAGGTCCACGACGGCCTGATCACCGAAGTACGTGACTACGTGGACCTCAGCACCTGGGAACAGCGCAGCAAATCCTAGGAACTGGCCGCGCCGCCGGCCGCCCCCGCCGAGGCGCCGGCGGCGATGACTGCGATGATCGTCACCACAGCGTCCTTGACCACCTTGGCGCCCCACTCCCCGTCCTGGATCGCCTTGCCCCGCTTGCGGATCTCGGACGACCAGGGCAGGGGCGGGTCCATGTCCTTCAGCGCGGGCTTGAGCGTGTCGCTGCCGGACAGCAGCGCGATCAGCGCACCCGAGCGCGGGCCCGGCTCGGCCCCGTCCGCCAACACCGCGCGGATCTCACGGCGCACCTCCTTCTCGTGGCTGTCGTTCACCGCCGGGTGCAGGGTGCGCGGAAACACACCGAGAATCTTCGTCTTCTCCTCGCGCACCATCCCGCGCTCGACCAGCCGGGCCGCGACCTTCTTGGGCAGACCCCGGCCGACCTTCTCCAGCACCGACATCCCGCTGCGCGGCTTCTCGGCGATCACGTCGAAGGCCTCCTGCAGCAACGGGTCGGGCAGCGGCCCGTCACCGGCGGTGAGGATCCTGCGGTTGGAGAACATGCTCTTCTTCTCCTCCTGGTCGACCCGGCCGAGCAGGCTCAGCTCGACCAGCAGGGCGCCCCCGAGGATGTAGTTCACAACGGTCTCACCGGCCACGTTGCCCTTCTCGTCGTGCAGCAGGAGCAGCATCAGGTCTTCGACGAGCAGCGTGTCGCCGGACGTGTACTCGGTCATGACGTCCCTTCGGCCGGGTGGATCGGTTCTGTCCGCAACGAATCAGAGTCCGGACCGACGGGTCACGTACCGCAGCGGCGCTACTTGGCCCGTTCAGCCCTGGGTGAGCGAATACCGTACTGGGCGATCTTCCGGTAGAGCGTGGCCCGGCCCATCCCCAGCTGGGCCGCCGCCCGGACCAACGTCATCCCGGGCTCCGCGAGACAGCGGATGATCTCGTCGCGTTCCAGCGTCTCCAGTCGGCTCAGCTTCCTCCCGGAGCTCGAGGCGAACAGTTCCGGCGGCAGATGCCGTACGTCGATCAGATCGGCCCGCGCGGCGGCCTCGCGCACCACCTTCACCAGTTCGCGGGTGTTCCCGGGCCAGTGGTACCCGGTCAGCGCTCGCGCGGCCGCGGAGGTGAAACCCACATCCCGGTGACGTTCGGCCCGAGCCACATGCTGCGCCACTGGCAGGACGTCGTCGGCTCGCGAACGCAGCGGCGGCACCTCCACGACGGTGTCCACCAGAACGGCCAACGCTTCCGGGATGGTCGCGTAGTCGGTGGCAGTGAGCATAAAAGCTTGAGGACGCTGGTCCGGCCGCAGTGCCCGGTTGAGGCATACGGCGAGCTCCTCGGCCGTCCACGTGGCCAGCGCCTCGACATCCGAGACGATCACGCAGGTGTCGGCTGCGTTCAGTTCCGGGGTCCACAGCGCGAGCCAGGCTTCGGTGTCATCAGGGGACGGGGGTCGCGCGGCCAGGATACGTTCGCGGCGGACGGTCTCCTGCCGGGCCTGGGTAGCCAGGGTTCGCTTACCCACGCCCGACTCTCCCACCACCGCCACAACCCGTCCCGCCTGGAGGGCCGTGCGCGCCTCCTGCAACGCGGCCTGCCAGACCCCGGAAACGCAGGGGTCCGCGCTGCCCGGCTGCACCCGGAACACCTCTCCCCGCCCAGCCGGCTGCGGACGATGCCCACCGGCCCGCAGCATCATCAGCGCTGAGGTGTTGGCCGCGGCGGCCTGGGCCAGCGCCAGCAGCAACCCCGACGAACGGTCCGACCAGGTGGTCAGGTTGACGCTGCCGGCCAGGTCCCCGCTGATCGGATCGAGCACCGGCACGGCCGCGCAGGTGTAGCCGTACAAGGCGGTGCAGAAATGATCGTGCCCCTGCACCAGCGTGGCGGTGCGATCGGCCAGGGCCAGCCCCAGGCCGTTGGTACCCGCGGTGCGCTCGCCGTAGGAGAAGCCGGGCGCCAGGTGCACCCGGTCCAGCGAGCGCACGATCGAGCCGTCCTCGCACAACCGGCTCAGCACCAGCCCGTCCGGATCGGTGATCATCAGGCTGAGCGGCTCGTTGGCCAGCGTGGCCTGCAGCCCGGTGAGCACCTCCAGGCCGCACTCGTAGAACAGCGAGCCGGTGTCCACACTGCCGGTGAAGGCCGGCTCGATGCGCTCGGGCGAGACCCCGTACCCCTCGCTCCGGCGCCAGGACGCCTGCACCCTGGGGGCAAACCTCCGCATGTCCGACATGACACCTCCGCGCTCCGTTGCGTTGGGCCCAACCTACGCCGTGCAGCGGGGTTCTCAACAGGTGTCTCGAATTGAGACACGAGGGGGCTGCCCAGCCGAGCACCGCGTCTCTAGTTTCGAAAAACGAAGCCGGACAGACTCTCCGACGATGTGGAGGACGGGCATGTACACCAAGGACGGCGAAAACTATTTCATCGTCGACGCACACGTCGCACTCTGGGACGCCTCCCCGGCCAACCAGCGCAACATCCACGGTAAGCAGTTCATCGACTGCTTCTACGACTACCACCGCAACCTGAGCCCGGAATCCGAGCTCTGGGCCTACGAGGAGTTCATCAGCTACACCGGCGAACGGCTGATGAAGGACCTGTTCCAGGACGGCTACGTCGATCACGCGATCTTCCAGCCGGCCCTGCTGGGCGCCTTCTACAAGAACGGTTTCGGCCAGACCGAGGCGGCCTTCGAGCTCACCCGCCAGCACCCGGGCAAGCTCACCTACAACCACGCCTACGACCCGCGTTTCGGCGAGGACGGCCTCAAGCAACTGCGTGAGGACGCCGCCCGGTTCAACCTCAAGGGCGTGAAACTCTATACCGCGGAATGGTTCGGCGACTCCCGCGGCTGGAAGCTGGACGACAAGTGGTCCTACCGCTACCTGGAGGCCTGCCAGGAACTCGGGATCGACAAGATCCACATTCACAAGGGCCCGACGATCCGCCCGCTGGACCGGGACGCCTTCGACGTGGCCGACGTGGACAAGGCCGCCACCGACTTCACCGACCTGACCTTCGTGATCGAGCACTGCGGCCTGCCCCGGCTGGAGGACTTCTGCTGGATCGCCACCCAGGAACCGAACGTGCACGCCGGCCTGGCGGTGGCGATGCCGTTCATCCACACCCGCCCGCGCTACTTCGCCCAGATCATCGGAGAACTCCTCTACTGGCTGGACGAGGACCGCATCCACTTCTCCAGCGACTACGCGATCTGGACGCCGCGCTGGCTCGTCGAGCGCTTCGTGGACTTCCAGATCCCGGCCGACATGGACGAGTACGCGCCGCTGAGCGTGGATCAGAAGAAGAAGATCCTCGGCCTGAACGCCGCTGCCCTGTACGACATCCCGGTGCCCGAGCACCTGCAGCTGGCCCAGCCGCCGCGGCCCGACCGCCAGCCCGCCGTGGCGGTGGCCTGATGGCTGCGCCGAACGAGTTGGAGGCGCGCGCCTGGAGCGCTCTGGACGCGGTGATGGACCCGGAACTCGACGAGCCGATCACCGATCTGGGGTTCGTCCGCTCGCTCAGCGCTTCGGATCAGGGCGATCTTCTGGTGCACCTGCGCCTGCCCACTTCCTTCTGCTCACCGAACTTCGCGTACTTGATGGCGAGCGATACGAAGGACGTCCTCGGCGGGCTTGCCGGAGTCGGCTCGGTGGTGGTGGAACTGGACGATCACCACGACTCGGATCTGATCAACGCCGGCCTGGCGGCAGATGCGGGATACCAGGGGACGTTCGGGCCCGAGGCGGAGGAAAGCCTGGACGAGTTGCGGCTCACCTTCCGCAAGAAGGCGCACACCGCAGCCATGGAACGTGCCCTGACCGCCGCGCTGAAAGCCAGCCCTGGCCTGGAACTGAACGCGACGCTGGCCGACCTTCCGGCCTCACCGGCCACCGAGGCCCTCAAGCGCCGCCGCCACGACCTGGGCCTGTCCCTGCAGCCGGACGCACCGGTCCTGGTCAACGAGGACGGCACCCCAGTTCCCCGTGAGCAGGCCGAGTTCCGGCTGCGCCGGGCCCGCTCCACCCGCATCTCGATCGACGGCAACGCGCACTTCTGCCGCGGCCTGCTACGCACCCGTTACCCCGGATCCGACGCCGACCAGAACCCGTGCGCGCACGGCGACACCGACGGCCGTCCGCTCCTCAGCTTGGAGGTCAAAGCATCATGAGAGCAGTCCAGGTCACCGGCTACCACCAGCCCCTGGCGATGACCGAACTGGCCCAGCCGGAGGTCACCGGCCCGTTCGACGTGATCGTGAAGATCGGCGGCGCCGGGGTGTGCCGCACCGACCTGCACATCCTCGAGGGTCAGTGGGCCGAGAAGTCCGGCGTGGCGCTGCCTTACACGATCGGGCACGAGAACGCCGGCTGGGTGGCCGCGGTCGGCAGCGCCGTGACCAGCGTGGCCGAGGGCGACCCGGTGATCATTCACCCGCTGATCACCTGTGGCCTGTGCCGGGCCTGCCGCTTCGGCGACGACGTGCACTGCGAGAACTCCCAGTTCCCGGGCATCGACACCAACGGCGGCTACGCCGAGTACCTGAAAACCTCGGCCCGCAGTGTGGTCCGGATCGACCCGTCGCTGCAGCCTTCCGACGTCGCCGCCCTGGCCGACGCCGGCCTGACCGCCTATCACGCCGCCGCCAAGGCCGCCCGCCGCCTGCGCGCCGGTGACCGCTGCGTCGTGATCGGCGCCGGCGGCCTGGGCCACATCGGCATCCAGGTGCTCAAGGCGATCAGCCCGGCCGAGCTCATCGTGGTCGACCGCAACCCGGACGCCACCAAACTGGCCCTGAGCATCGGCGCCGACCACGGCGTCACCGCCGACGGCACCCAGGTCGAGCAGATCCTGGAGCTGACCGACGGCAAGGGCGCCGAGGTGGTCCTCGACTTCGTCGGCGAAGGCGGCTCCACCCGTGAGGGCCTGAGCATGCTGCGCCGGGCCGGCGACTACCACGTGGTCGGCTACGGCGAGAACGTCGACGTGCCCACCATCGACATCATCTCGGCCGAGATCAACATCGTCGGCAACCTGGTCGGCTCCTACAACGACCTGGTCGAGCTGATGGCCCTGGCCGCCCAGCAGAAGGTCACCCTGCACACCAGCAAGTACCCCCTCGACCGCTTCCAGGACGCCATCGACGACCTGGACGCCGGCCGGGTCCGGGGTCGGGCGATCCTCGTCCCCTGACCGGCGCACGGCGAGAAGGCCCCACCTGTGGTGGGGCCTTCTCGTACGCGGCGGCTACTTCTTCTTCTTGCCCGACTTCTTGTTCTTGCCGGACTTCTTCTTGTCCTTCTTCTTCGCCATGGCTGTCCTCCATGATCGTCACGGTTGATTCAGAGCCCATCGGCGCCGAACGCCCCCGACTTGAGAACAAGCGCAGCCTGACTGGAGCGCATCGACGCGTGACTAGCGCTGTGCCAGGGTGGACAGCAGTGCTGGAGGTACGTGGTCGGTGAGCCAGACGCCGTTGGCCGCGCGGTAGAAGGGGTGACCGCCCTGGTGGGCGGCTGCGGCATCTACTTGAAGGACGACGGGGTCGCCTCGGCGGGCACCGACGGTTCGGGCGGTAGTCACGTCGGCGGACAGATGAACGAAGCGGCGGCCCATCGGCAGGAGCCCTTGGGTGGTGATACCGAGCCGGGCGCCTGGGTGCGTGCCGTGGTAGAGGACGGCGGGTGGGGCCAAGGGCTCGAGGCCTAGGTCGACGTCCAGGGAGTGGCCCTGGGCAGCACGAATCCGGTTGTCCCGCAGTTCAAAACGTTGCTTGTCCGAGGTGGCGACCAACTGTTCCAGGTCCTCACGGTTACCGACGCGACCGTGCCGGCCAAGAGCGTCTACAAGCTCGGTGACGTCCACCCAGCCACCGGCGTCCAGGTGCAGACCGATCGCTTCCGGGTGATGCCGCAGAAGGTAGCTGAGGTAACGGCTTTCGATCACGGGACACTCAGGTGATGGAGGACGTCGGTGGGCAGGTCGGTGCGCTCGGGTCGCCACACTGCCCAGTATCGGACGTCGGGCAGGTCCCGGATCGGTATCGCGACGACGTTCTCGGGAGCGGACACGCAGCCGTTGACCACGGCGGCGCCCAGGCCGAGGGCAACGAAGTGGGTCATCAGGTCCCAGCCGTCGACCTCGGCGGCGACCGCGATGGAGACGCCCGCGTCGAGCAGGGCGCGGGCGAGTTCTTGGCGGTGGGGACGTTCGGGCGGCGGCAGGAGCAGCGGCAGACCTGCCAGGTCCTTGAGCGTGCATTGGGCTTGCGCGGTGAGTGGGTGACCGGCGGGCAGCATGAGAACCTGGGGGTAGCGGGCGATCTCGGTGCTGGCCAGGTGCGGCGGGGGCGGCCGACTGCCGAAAACCCCGACGTCGGCACGGCCTGCTGCGACCTCCGTGATGGCCTGTTCGCGGTTGGCGGTGCGGACGTGGAGCTCGCGGCCGCTGTTCACCAGCCCTCGCACCCCTTCGCCGATCACCCAGCGGAAGGTTCCGTGGCCGGCCGCGATGGTCAGTGAGGTCGGTCGGCCGTCAAGCTCGGCGATGAAATCCTTTGCCCGCCGAACGTTCTCCTGGGCAAACCAGGCCAGCTTCTCCCCCGCCGGGGTCAGCCGCAGGCCGCGTCCGTCCCGTTCGTACAACGGTGTGCCCAGTTCGCGGGCGAGCTTGCCGATCTTGGCGTGCAGGGAGGGCTGGGCCAGGTGCAGTTCGGCCGCGGCTGCGGTCAGGTTCAGGTGCCGGGCGAACACAGCAAAGGCCCTGAGCCCGTCCGACTCCAACGCATCCATAGGCACAAACTAGCGGCGAACGTCCATTTGCTAGTTCCGCTCTAGATCTCATCGCGCCACGCTGGCTGCCATGAACAAAGATCGACAACCTCGGCTGGGGGTGGACATCGGCCGCGTGATCATCGACGGTACGGCGCATCCGGGCGGCGGCGACACCGCGTTCTTCTCCGGCGGCGAGGCGGTCATGCTGGCAACGCCGCAGGTGCCCGGGGCCATTGAGACGATCGCCCGGCTGAGCGAATGGTTCGGCGGACGGGTGTGGCTGGTCTCCAAGTGCGGGCCGAACGTCCAGGATCGTTCCCGGCGCTGGCTGGCCGCTCATGACTTCTACGCCCGCACGGGGGTGCCGGCTGAGAACCTGCGGTTCTGTCGCGAGCGCAAGCACAAGCGCAGGCATTGTGTGCAACTGGGTCTGACGCACTTTGTGGACGACCGACCGGACGTTCACGCGGCGATCACCGACGTCGTCCCTCATCGGTATTTGTTCGGGCCCCAGCGCACGGGGGTCGCAGTGGATGCCGTCCGCGTCCCGGATTGGGCGGCCGTAGAGGCCTTGATCGTGGGTCAGTTGCGGGGCATACCGTTGGGGGATGGAACACCAGGACGACGCTGACTGGCCGGCCCGACGACGAGAGGCTTTCGAGGCGCACGAGCGGGCCCGGGAACGAGCCGAGGCAGCGGAGGAACTGCAGGCCAAGGCGCTGGTGGCGGATTTTGTGGTGCACGTGCGGGAGCTGGGGCTACCGCCGGAGCCGTTGCGGGCACGCGCGTACAACGGCTCGGCGACCTTCCGGACCGGTCTGAGTGGGTGGTATCTGCAGCCCAACGGCTCGCTGGGGATCGGGGAGGACGGCCTGTTCTACGTACTGATCACGCCCGGGGGTCTGGCGACCTGGCTGCGTGGGGCGCAGATCGCACCCTCGGCGCCGCCGCTGGCGGTGGGGCGGGGTGCGCGGGACGGTGAGTCGATGTCGTTGCGGGAGCTGTTGGAC
This sequence comes from Kineosporia babensis, assembly GCF_021129305.1. Classification (GTDB taxonomy): domain Bacteria; phylum Actinomycetota; class Actinomycetes; order Actinomycetales; family Kineosporiaceae; genus Kineosporia; species Kineosporia babensis. Next base: position 21,519 of record NZ_JAJOMB010000031.1, read on the forward strand.
CGACGTCTGGCAGCCGGGCTGAAGTTCCGTCGCGTCTGATACCGGATATCGTGGCCCGACTCGCGAACAACCGGCACCGAACTGTGAGGAACCACGTTTGACCAGCACCGACCGGCCGGATGGCCAGCAGGACGTCTCGGCCACCCTGCGCGAGCTCCGCGAGAGCATCGACAACCTGGATGCCACGCTGGTGTTCCTGCTCGCCGAGCGATTCAAGATCACCCAGCGGGTCGGGCACCTGAAGGCCGAGTTCGGCCTGCCGCCGGCCGACCCGCAGCGGGAGACCGAGCAGGTGCGCCGGCTGCAGCGGCTGGCCGAGGAGGCCCACCTGGACCCGGTCTTCGCCGAGAAGTTCCTGAACTTCATCATCGCCGAGGTGGTCCGTCACCACGAGTCGATCGCCCGGAGCGTCAATTCCTGACGTCCGGCAGGACTTACGAGATCAGGCGGACGGCCCGGGATTCCAGATCCCGGGCCGTTTCCTCGTCGCCCAGGCTGCGCAGCACCGAGGCCAGGTTGCGTAGGTAGGTGTCGATCACGCCGTGCCCGCTGCTCTCACCCAGGGTGAGCGCCTGACGGGCCAGCGGACGGGCGGCGATCGGGATGCCGAGGTGGGCCGCCAGCATCACGGCCAGGTTGTTGCTGTAGGCCGCGGATTCCGGCCGGCGGATGTTGTCCTGCCGCTCCACCAGCTGGGTGGCCTTGGACAACGCCGTGCGAGCGCCTTCCGGGTCGCCGTTCAGCAGCCGGGCCTTGGCCAGATTGCTCAGCACCGCCGCCAGCTCCGGCCCGGCCGAGCTCTCCTGCTCGGCGATCGCCCGGGCCCGCTCCAGCATCGTCTGCCCGGCCTCGAGTTCCCCCAGCCGCAGCCGCACCAGGCCCAGGTTGTTCAGGTGCCGGGCCACCCGCAGGTCCTCCCGGCCGAGCGCGGCCACCGTCACGCCCAGGGCCCGCTCCAGCAGCTCGGCCGCCTGCTGCCACTCGTTCACCCGGGCCAGGGCGATGGCCAGGTGGCCGAGTTGGGTCGCGGCATAAGGGTGATCGGCGCCCACGGCCTGCTCGGTCAGGGCCACCGCCCGCGCCGCCAGCGAGCGCACCCGGGCGCCGTCCTGGCGCAGGAACATCGCGAAGGCCACGCCGTTACCGCGCAGCACCACGCGCGGGTGGGCGGGCAGGCCGGGCTCGTGCACCTCGACCAGCACGCGGGAGCTGAGGGCGCGGTCGTCGGCCGCGTCCCACACGTCCAGCAGCAGCACCGCAACCGCCCGGGGCAGCGTGGGCGCGCTGCTGTGCAGGCGGAGGATCTCGGCCGTGTCTTCCATTTGCACAGTGAACCATCAGAAAGTGTCCAGCGGTCGAACTACCCCGGCGGCCAGGGGCAGACGCAGGAGTTCCTTGAGGCCGGCGGCGGCCCGGCCGACCGCGAAATGAGGGCAAGGCCATACTTGGCCGACGTGAGCACTCCTGGGCGTTTCTTGGTGTTGCACGATTACGGGATGGGCGGGCTGTGGTGGTGGGTTCACGCTCCGTCGGCCGAGGCCATCCTCGAAGCGGTGGCCGAGGTTGAGGTGATCACCGACCCGGAGACCGTCGAACGAGTCTCGACCTGGGACGATGTCGCCGAGGTGAGCCTGGACGCGTCGGGCGACTCGGCGTGGAAAGGCCTGGTGGCGCAGCGCACGGCCGAACGCCAGGATCCGGACTACGGCAAGCTGATCGGCCAGGGAACGGTGTACCTACGCAGCGCTGAGGACGGCATCACCTACCTCACGGAAGTGAATGCTGATGGCATCCGCACCCGTGAGGTGGGCATTCTTCCCGACGGCCGGCAACAGCGCAGCGACGACTGGCCGCTGAACCCGGCCTTTGACCTGCGCAGTCCGGAACTCGCACGTCAGGCGCTGCTTTCGGCGGCCGACTTCGAGGCGCACTGGCAGCGGGCCGAGCCGGTGCCCGATCACTGGGACTAGCGGCGGTCGCCGTCCTCCAGGTATTTCAGGACGGCGACCACGCGCCGGTCCGTGTGGTCGGTGGGGGCCAGGTCCAGCTTGGCGAAGATGCTCCGGATGTGCTTGTGCACAGCCCCTTCGGTCACCACCAGTTTCTCGGCGATCGCGGTGTTGCCCAGCCCCTCGGCCATCAGGGCCAGCACGTCGCGCTCGCGCGGGCTGAGACGTTCCATTCCCGGGTCGGGCCGGTTGCGGGTCATCAGCTGGGCCACCACCTCCGGGTCGATCGCGGTGCCGCCCTCGGCCACCCGGTTCAGCGCGACCAGGAACTCCTCGACCCGGCCCACGCGCTCCTTCAGCATGTACCCCAGCCGGTTGGCCCCACTGGTGAGAAGGTCGGTGGCGAAGGACTGCTCGACGTAGGCCGACAGCACCAGCACCGACAGCTCCGGGTGCCGGCGCCGGGCCTCGACCGCCGCCACGATGCCTTCGTCGGTGTGGGTGGGCGGCATCCGCACGTCCACGATGGCCACGTCGGGCTTCTGCTCGTCCACCGCCTCGAGGAACTGCTCCGGCCCGGCCGCGGTGGCGACCACGTCCAGCCCTTCGGCCCGCAGCAGCGACGCCAGTCCCTCCCGCAGCAGCGCGTCGTCCTCCGCGATCACGATCCGCACGGCAACTCCACTTTCAGCATCGTCGGTCCACCCACCGGGCTGCTGACCGAGACGCTGCCGTCGTGCGCCTGCACCCGCCGCCGCATCCCGACCAGACCGGAACCGGCACTCTCGTCCGCTCCCCCGCGCCCGTCGTCCTCGATCTCGATCAACAACCGCTCGTTACGGCGGCGCAGCCTAACAGCGGCCGCCGACGCTCCCGAGTGCTTGGCCACGTTGGTCAGCGCCTCGGCCACCACGAAATACGCGGTGGCCTCGACCGATGCGGGACAGCGGCCCGGCACCTGGACGTCCACGACGGTGGCGACTGCGCAGTTCGTGGCCAGGCCCGACAGCGCCCCCGCCAGCCCCCGGTCCTCGATCACCGGCGGCAGGATGCTACGCACCACCCCCCGCAGTTCCTTCAGTGCCTCCTCAGCCGCGTCCTGTGCCTGGGCGATGATCTGGTCCACCGTGGCCCGGTCCACGTTCTCCCGGGCCAGGGCCCGCCGTGCGGTACCGAGCAGCATCGTGACGGCCACGACCTTGTTCTGCGTACCGTCGTGCAGCGAGCGCTCGATCCGCCGCAGTTCGGTGGCGTGCGCATCCAGCGCCGCCGCCCGTGACGACGTCAGTTCCGCGATCCGGCCGCTCAGGTCGACCCCGGGCGGTGGGCTCAGGAACCGCCGGCCGGGCCGGGCCTGCAGCCTGGCCATCGCCGGGCTCAGCCCCAGCAGGATCGCCGTCCAGCCCACGCCCATCATGAACACGATGAACACCTGCGGCCAGGTGTCCACCACCCACACCCCGATCGAGGCCGAGCCCATGCCGTCGGGCAGGAACGGGTACCAGAGCGGGAACGACAGGTCGCGCACCGCCAGCAGTGGCAGCATCAGCCCCCAGAAACCGAGGAACAGCCCGCCCAGGCCGTGCACGGGCAGCCACTTCAGCTCACCCCGGGTGGACGGATCCCGCAGTGCCGCGCGCAGATTCGTGACCCGGTGCACCGGACCGAGCACCGGGGTACCCCAGCGGCCGAGCCGGGCCCGCTCGCGGGCAGCCACGCTGTGCACCATCTGCAGGGTGACCGGGACCAGGAGCAGCCCGATCCCGACCAGGCACAGCAGCGCCGTACCGAGCACCATGAAGCTGGTGAACAGCGCCAGCAGTGCGGTGTTGACTCCGCCGCCCATCTCTTCCAGCGCCGTGATGGCCCGGTTGGAGGCCTGCCCCAGCGCCTCCCTGGGGCTGAGCCGCTCCCGGGTGGGTTCCATCCCCTGTGCCTGATCCACACCACGAAGGTAGCGGCCGCCCCCGACAACCTTGATCGTGGCGAGGACACCCCCGAAAAGGTGACCCGATTCTTTTCGCCATTCCCCCACGATCTTGAACCTTCACGGGCCACAATCTTTCCGTGAACGGGGGGAACCATCAGACCATGAGAGAAAACACCCAGGGCCCGGATCGAAACCGGATCGTCGCCATGGCCGCCAGCCGTGAAAGCTGGTACCTGGCAATGGCTTACGTGCGGCAGGAATTTCCGCAGCCAATTCCGGTGGCCCAGACAGCCCGGAATACCGAAAGCAAAGCCGACCACGCCGACAGGAAAAGGAAGCGAACCCTTTTCCGGGGACTTCGGCGCCGCCGGGCCGGCCTGCCGGTCGGGCTGAATATCATCCGCCCCGCCGACTGACGGCACGATCGCGACATAGCCGACACCTGTAGCCCATCTGAGGACCCCGGCTCCGGCCCGGCCTTCGCCAGATCTACAGTTGAGCGCGTGACTACCTCATATGCCAAGGTCAACGGCGTATCCAGCCTCACCGTCGTCCAGGAGGAAGCGCCCACCGCGCTCGCGCCGGGCATGGTGCAGGTCGGCATTACTTATTGCGGCATCTGCGCCACCGACACCCACAACTACACCAGCGGCGGCCAGATCCCGGCCGCCGTGTTCGGTCACGAGTGGACCGGCGTGGTCGAGGCCACCGCCGACGACGTGACCGACCTGCCGGTGGGCACCCGCGTCATCGCCAGCGTCGGTGCGGCGTGCGGGATCTGCGCCCAGTGCCAGGCCGGCCACCCGGGCCACTGCGACCTGGCCTTCGCCGAGGCCAACGGCGTGGCCCCGGGCTCACCGGTGCACGGCGCCTTCGCCCAGACCCTGGTGGTCTCCGCCCGCCGGGTGATGCCCGTGCTGGACGGCCTCAGCGACATCGAGGCCGCCCTGGTCGAACCCACCGCCGTCACCTTCCACGCGGTGCGTCGCACCCACCAGGAACTCGGCGCGATCGTGGTGGTGCAGGGCGCCGGCCCGATCGGCCTGCTCGCCGCCCAGCACGCCCGCCACGCCGGTGCCGGGCACCTGGTGGTGATCGAGCCCAACGAGCGGCGCCGCGAGGCCGCGACCAAGCTCGGCTTCACCGACGTGCTGGCCCCGGGCGAGGCCGCCAGGGCTCGCGTACTGGAGCTGAGCAACGGCCTGGGCGCCGACGTCCTGTACGAATGCACCGGTGTGGCCGCGCTTCTGCAGCCCTCGGCCGAGCTGGTCCGGCGCGGCGGCACCCTGTCGCTGCTGGGCTTCCCGATGACCGATTCCACGGTCAGCTACGGCGACTGGCAGATCCGCGAGCTCACCGTGATCGGCTCGCTGGCCTATACCCGCGACGACTTCCTCGGCGCCCAGCGGGCCATCGCCGACGGTTCGGTGCGCGTGGCCGACCTGCACACCGGCACCATCGGCCTGGGCGAACTGGCCGCCATGCTCGACGAACTCGACTCCGGCAAGACCGACCACGCCAAGGTCCTGCTCGACCCCCGACGCTGAAGCCTCCGATCAACAGACGCGGCGCGCGCCCCGGACCAGGACGCGCGCCGCAGACAATCAGGCTCAGCCGGCCGCGCGAGCGGCAGCCACCGCCTCGGCTGCCAGCCGGGTGATCTCGGCCCAGTTACCGGCGTTGACCAGCGACTTGTCCACCATCCAGCTCCCGCTGACGGCCGGCACGCACGGCAGGGCCAGGTACTCGCCGAGGTTGTCCAGGCTGACCCCACCGGAGGGCATGAACGTGATCCCACCGAACGGCGCCGACAGGGCCTTGATCATCTTCGGCCCGCCGAGCAGCCCGGCCGGGAAGAACTTGACCTCACGCAGCCCCAGCGAGACCGCCGTCATCAGATCGGTCGAGCTCGAGATCCCCGGCAGCGCAGGCACGCCCAGCTCCTGCGCCCGTCGCACCACGTCGGCGTTGATCCCGGGGCTGACCACGAACGTCGCGCCCGCCGCAACCACCTCGTCGACCTGAGCCGGGGTCAGCACCGAGCCCGCGCCGACCGTCATACCCTCGAGCTCGGTCAGCCGCCGGATCCCTTCCAGCCCGGCCTCGGTACGCAGGGTCACCTCCATCACCGCGATCCCCCCGGCCAGCAGGGCCTCACCGAGCGGGACGGCCTGATCCGCCTCGTCGATCACGACGACGGGGACGACCGGGTGAGCAGCGAGCAGCGGGGCGCTCATAGCGTTGGTTCTCCTCAGTTCAGCAACAGATCTCAACGACGGACGTCGGTGCTGCCGTGGTCGGCAGCCTCGAGTTCGCTCCGGGTCGGCAGAGCCTCCCAGTCACCGATGGCCTGGCAGACGATCCCGCCCAGACGGTTGGCCCGGGCCAGGCATTCGGGCATGGAACCGCCGTCCAGCAGAGCGGAGAGATACCCACCGACGAACGCGTCCCCCGCCCCGACCGCGTCGGTCACCTGGACCGGAGTGGTCGGGCTGCGATGAAGGACGCCGCTCTGCTCCAGGCCAAGGGCACCGGTGGCACCCAGCTTCAGGACGGTCGACCCACCCGAGTGCAGATGCTCCGCCAGCGCCTCCCCGGCCTCGAAGCTCTCGCCCACCTCGCCGACGAAATCCCGGCGGGAAGCGAGCACCGCCTCTTCGGGCCCGGCGAACACCAAGTCCGAGAAGTGAGCCAGCCGGCCCAGGGCCCCGACGGCGTGCTCCGGGCCGCCCCTCCACAGCGTGGTCCGGTAGTTCACGTCGAAAGAGACCAGGGTCTGGTTCTCCCGAGCGATCTGAATGGCGTGGCTCAGCGCCGTGAAGGTCTCGTCGCCCTCCCCCAGCGCCGGGGTGATCCCGGTCAGGTGCAGGACCGCGGCCCCAGCGATCACCTCGCGGTACGCCTCGACGTGTTCGCTGGTCAGCTTGGACGCCGCACTGCCGGCCCGGTAGTACCGCACCCCGACCGTGCGACCGCCGCGCGCCTCCTTGACCATCAACCCGGTCGGGGCAGCCTCATCACGCTCAGCCAGCACGGTGACACCCTCGGCCCGGATCTCGCGCTCGACCAGCGTCCCGAAGTCGTCGTTCCCGAGCCGGCTGATCCAGGTGACCGGATGCCCCAGGCGGGCCAGCGCGATGGCGACGTTCGACTCCGCGCCCCCGATGCCCAGCGTCATCGGTGCCCCGTCCCGCAGCCGCGGGGCCGCGGGCGGCGTCAGCAGCGCCATCGTCTCGCCGATGGTTACAACGCCCTCACCCTGCAGTGCCATGCCACCCATCCGTCTTCCTCGACCGAGCGAAACCCTCACCCAATATGCAGCATCACCTTGCTGCTCCCGCTCGCAGGGTCGAGCGCCACCCGCAGGGCCTGCCCGGCCTGCTCCAGTTCGAAGGTGTGGGTGATCAGCGGACCCACGTCCAGGCCGTCCCGCATCGCCTCGATCGCATCGGTGATCTCGTCCACGAACCGGTACGAGCCGATCCAGGTGATCTCTCGCGTCACCAGATCGCCCAGCGCCGCCTGCACTTCCGAGCCCGGAAGATTGCCGACCTGCACCAGCGTGCCGCCGCGGGCCGTGGCCCGCAGCACCGAACCCAGCGCTCGCGGCGAACCGGAGGCCTCGAACACGATCTCGACGTCCTGCGGCAGCTCACCGCCGGTGGCCACGTTGACCGTCGCGTCCGCACCCATCTGCTTGGCGATCTGCAGGGCGCTGTCGCTGACGTCCGAGGCGATGATCGTGTCTGCCCCGCAGTACTTTGCGGCCGCCACGACCAGCGAGCCGATCGGTCCGGCGCCGTTCACCAGCACCGTCTTGCCGTGCAGGCTGCCGACCCGGCCTACGGCATGGAAGGCCACGCCCAAAGGCTCGGCCAGAGCGCCGTGTTCGGTGGTGACTTCTGCGGGCAGCACCCGGATCTGGTCGGCCCGGGCACTGCGGTACTGGCTGAACCCGCCGTCGGTGTGCGGGTCGAACGCCGCCGAGCCGAAGTACCGCGAAGGTGTGTACAGGTTGGTCCGGCCCTTGAGCCGTTCGGGCATTTCCCCGTCGCCGACCAGCGTCGCCGGGTGCACGGTGACCGCCTGTCCTTCGGAAAGGCCGCTCACTCCAGCACCGAGACGGGCGATGCGCCCGGCGATCTCGTGCCCCAGCACCAGCGGATGCTTCAGCTGGGCGGTGCCGGATGCGCCGTTCTTGAAGTAGGAGGTGTCCGAGCCGCAGATCCCGCCCCATTCCACGGCGATCAGCACCTCGCCCTCGCCGGGGACCGGGTCGGGCAGTTCGTCGATCCTCAGGTCCTCAGGACCGTGCACCACGGCGGCTTTCACGCAGCGTCCTCCAGGGCAGACAGGTCGCGGTCGGCCACCTCGGGCATCAGGTAGGCGGTGACCAGGGCGATGAACGAGTAGACGATGAGCATGGCGGCGATCGGCCACCAGCTGTTGAAGGCGGCGGTCAGGCCGGCCGCGATCACCGGGCCGGCCGCCACGGTGGCCAGACCACCGAGTTCCTTGGCCAGACCGACCTGGGTGAACCGGTTGCGGCCGCCCAGCAGCTCGGACATGGTGACGTTCTCCAGGGCGAAAAGGCCCACCACGGCGACGTTGTAGCCCAGGATCATGCCGATCACCAGGCCCGGGGTGCTGCCGCTGGTGACCAGCAGGAGCATCGGGAAGGCCAGGAGCATCGACAGCGTGCTCATCACCATGTACATCGGGCGGCGGCCGAACCTGTCGCTGAGCATGCCGATGAACGGGACCGTGGCGAAGCCCAGGACCGAGCCGATCAGCAGCGAGTCCGTGGCCACCGACTTGTCCAGGCCCAGGGTGGTGCCGATGTAACCGACCAGGAAGGTCTGCACCAGCCCGGAGTTACCGGCCTGACCGATCCGCAGGCCCAGCGCCAGGAAGAACGCCTTGCCCTTGTTCGCCTTCAGCCCGGCCTCGAGCTTGCTCTCCTTCACTTCCGCACGGTCCAGCGCCACACCGTCGACCACGTCGTCCCGGGCCTCGAAGACCGGGCTCTCCTTGACGTTACGGCGGATCCAGAGCGCCAGGATCAGCAGCACGAAGCTGGCCAGGAACGGGATCCGCCAGCCCCAGCTGTGCAGCTGCTCCTCGCTCAGCACGGCCAGCAGCAGCGCCCAGATACCGGTGGCGACCAGCGTGCCGGAGTTGGTGCCCAGCGCGATCAGCGAAGAGATCAGTCCCCGGCGGCGTTTCGGCGCGTACTCCACCAGCATCACCGTGGCTCCGGCGATCTCGGCGCCGGCACCGAAGCCCTGCACCAGCCGCAGCACCACCAGCAGGGCCGGGGCCAGCAGGCCGATCTGCGCGTAGGTCGGCAGCGCACCGATCAGCGTGGTCGAAACACCCATCATCGCAATGGTGATGAACAGGACCCGCTTGCGACCGAGCTTGTCGCCCATCCGCCCGAAGTAGACGGCACCGGCCAGCCGGGCCACGTACCCCACGCCGTACGTCGCCATCGCGGCCAGCAGGCCGATCGCCGGGCTGACGTCGGGGAAGAAGATCTCGTTGAAGACGATCGCGGCAGCCAGCGAGTACAGCTGAAAGTCCATGAACTCCATGGCGGTGCCGAGCCAGCCGGACACCGCGGCCTTCGACAGGTCCTTGGTGGACCGCTCCGGCACGCCCCCGGGTGGTGGCGTGTCGTTCAGGGCCGAGGCCTCTGCGCTCATCGATTGCTCCCTTGCTCATCGACGGGCCCGTCCATGGGGCCCTTGTGTGGCAGTTGAAATATACAAGCCCTGTCGCGAAGGGCAAGACCCGGTTCGGAAACTGGTCGACCAGCTACTGCAGCGGTACGTGACCGGCCGCGAGGTCCGGCAGCAGAGCCTCGGCCGAGCGCGTCAGATCGGCGTCTTCGGCCAGGTCAGCAGCACCCAAGACGTTCAGCAAGCGCGCAACGACCCCGCTCGGCGAGCCCCGCCAGCAGCCCGCCAGCGCTGCGGTGGCCGGATCCGTAGTACCGAAGAGCTGACCACCGGAGGACGCGTCGGGCCGGGTTGCGTGGGCCCACGCGGCTAGCGCAAGGGTCTGGTTGGGGCCAACTGGGGACGCTTGCTCCCGTAGGTCGCGCAGCACGGTCACCCAGCGCTGGGGCAGCTTGAGCGATCCGTCGGAACCGATCTGCCGTAGCTCGTGATGAATGGCGTTGTTACTGAACCGGGCAACCAGGCTCTCCGCGTACCGCAGCGGATCAGGGCCACCGTTCGGAAGGGTCGCGGCAACTTCGGCCGCGTACCCCCGCACGAACGTCGCGCCCCAGTCGGTAGCCAGTACGTCGGCGATGGTGCGGCATCCGGCAGCGAGTCCTAGGTAGGCCAAGCCGGAGTGACTGCCGTTGAGCAGCCTCAGCTTGGTCAGCTGGTACGACGCTACATCGTCCACAAACTGGGCCCCGCCGTGTTCCCAGGCCGGCCGGGCCGCACGGAATGCGTTCTGCAGTACCCACTGGCTGTACGGCTCCCCCGCCACTGCGAGGCCGTCCTGCACACCGAGCCGGGCTGCCGCCTCGGCCAGGTCCGCCGCACTTGTCGCCGGGACGATCCGGTCGACCACGGTGGACGGGAAACCTACGGACGTGTCCAGCCAGTCGAGCACCTTGTCGCTGTCGGCCCAACCAGCCGCGGCGACGAATTCCCGCACCACGCCGGCCAGGACCGAACCGTTGCCGTCCAGATTGTCACAGGAGACGACATCGATCGGCGCGCCAATCGTCCTCAAGCGGTTCGCCAACGACACCGCCAGGCGAGCCACCACCGTGCCGACCACCGCATCAGCCGGGTTCTTACGGCTCAGGTCCAGGTCGGCGGCAATCCGCGGGTCGGCGAGGTTCAGCCGTCCGCTGGCCGGATCACGGTGATAGCCCTTCTCCGTGACGGTCAGCGTGATCGTGCTGACCTCGGCCGATCGGATCAGGGTGTCGAGCGCAGCCGCGTCATGGCTCAGGTGCAACGCGCCGGACAGCGCCGCCACCACCCGCGGCTGCGAACCGCCCGGTGAGCGCGTGGTAACCGAGAACAGGTAGTCCTGCTCGCGAGCGCGCTGCACCACCGAGGCATCGCGCGGCGCGACCGCCACGATCCCGGTCGCCTGCCCCGTGGCCTCCGAAGCCGCCTCGGTGTAGACGGCCTGGTGAGCCCGGTGAAAAGCTCCCAGCCCGAAATGCACTACCTGCGGCCGTAGCTCACGAGGATCGACCAGTGGGCGCGCGTTCTGATCCAGTCTGTTCAGGCTCGCCAGGCCGAGAAGTTTTTCGCTCACCAGTCGTGCACCGACCCGTCCAGACGCCGCGCCACCGGCAGGTACTTCGGGTCGTAGGGGAAGCGCTCGGCCGCCTTCTCGTCGTACTCCACGCCCAGGCCGGGTTCGTCGGACAGGTCCAGCATGCCGTTCTTGAGCGTGACGTTGGTCCGGAACACCTGCATGGTCTCGGCCACGTGCGGCATGTACTCCTGGATGCCGAAGTTCGGCACGGTCAGGTCCACGTGCACGGCTGCGGCCAGCGAGATCGGCGACAGGTCGGTGGCACCGTGCGATCCGGTGCGCACCTGGTACAGCGCCGCCAGATCGAAAATCCGCCGCAGGTGCGTGATCCCGCCCGCATGCACCACGGTCGTCCGGACGTAGTCGATCAGCTGCTCGGTGATCAGGTCCTTGACGTCCCAGATCGAGTTCAGGATCTCGCCGGTCGCGATCGGCGTGGTGGTGTGCCGGCGGATCAGCCGGAACGCCTCCTGGTTCTCGGCCGGCGTCGGGTCCTCCATCCAGAACAGGCGCAGGTCCTCGACGCTCTTGCCGAAGCGGGCGGCCTCGATCGGGGTGAGCCGGTGGTGCACGTCGTGCAGCAGGTGGAAGCCGTAGCCGAACTTCTCGCGCACTTCCCGCAGATAGGTGGGGGCGAAGTCGAGGTAGGCCTCGGTGGACCAGGGCTGCTCGTCGGGCAGGCTGCCGTTGGCGGGCTCGTAAACCTCCCCCTTACGCACGCCGTAGCTGCCACCTAGGCCTGGAACGCCGGTCTGCGCGCGGATCGCCTGGTACCCCTGGTCGCGGAACTTGGCCACGTCGTCGAGCAGTGAGGGTACGTCTGTGCCGGAAGCGTGGGAGTAGACCATCACGCCGTCGCGGGAGCGGCCGCCCAGGAGCTGGTACACCGGAAGACCGGCCACCTTGCCCTTGATGTCCCACAGCGCTACGTCCACGGCCGCGATCGCCGTCATCGTCACCGGGCCGCGCCGCCAGTACGCCCCCTTGTACAGGAACTGCCAGATGTCCTCGATCCGGGCGGGGTCGCGGCCGATCAGCAAAGGGACGAGGTGGTCACGTAGGTAGCTGGCGACGGCCAGTTCCCGCCCGTTGAGCGTCGCGTCGCCCAGCCCGGTCACCCCGTCGGACGTGGTGATCCGCAGGGTGACGAAGTTGCGGCCCGGGGAGGCGACAAAGACCTCCGCGCGTTCGATCGTGCTCACTGACCCATCTCCTTCGGCGGCTCCAGCTCCAATGCAAGCGCTAATATACAAGAACATGTTCATCAGGCGGGTGTCGCGGCCCGGTCCTGGCGAGGAGGTCGATTACGATGGCCGGTATGTCCCCCCGAAAAGCCGGTGGCAGCAGCCGGCAGGCCGTCTACGACTCCCTTCGACGGCGCATCCTCGGACTCGAACTGGCCCCCGGCACCGCGCTGTCCGAGAACGACCTCGCCGCCGAGCTCGGGGTCTCCCGCACCCCGGTGCGCGAGAGCATGATCCTGCTGTCCGAAGAAGGCCTGGTGCAGGTCTTCCCCAAGGTCGGCACCTTCGTCTCCCGGGTCGACGCCACCAAGGTCGCCGACGCCCAGTTCCTACGCGAGGCCGTCGAACTCGCCGCCCTGGACGACGTGCCGCTCACCCCGGACGACGAACTCGTCGCCCTGCTGCGCGAAAACCTCACCCAGCAGCAGACCCCCGGCATCGACCGCGAGGACTTCTTCCGCCTGGACGAGGAGTTCCACCACCTGCTGCTGCGCCTGAGCGGCCACGGCAACTCCTGGTCCACCGTCGCCTCGGCCAAGGGCCACCTCGACCGCGCCCGCCGCCTCGGCCTGAACGAGGTCGGCTCACCCCGGCCCTTCATCGACCAGCACGCCGACGTGCTCGACGCCGTGCTCTCCGGCAACACCGAGGCCGCCCGCACCACCCTGCGCCACCACCTGCGCGCCGTCTTCGAAGACGTCGAACGCGTACGCCGCCGCTCCCCCGAACTCTTCGCCGCCGACCCCGACGCCGTACCCGTGCGCCGCAGCGTCGCCGTGTGGGGCAACTAGGACTGAGACGTCACAGGCGGTCGGCGCGTCTCCAGAGGTCGCGGAGCATGCGCGGGAACACCACGAACCAGCAGACCACGCCGACGAAACCGAACGGAACGAGCCAGTAGACGAACCACAGCAGCGGCAGGGTCACCACGACGGTGCCGATCAGCCGTCCGGCCAGGCCGTAGGTGACCACGGTGGCGTCCCACTTGCCAACACCGATGTGGCTGCGCTCGCGGGCCTTACGGGCGTCGGCGGCTGCGGACGTGAAGTGCTCGGGGGCGGGCTCTTCGGCGTCTTCGCTCACGGGGGCGTAGCAGCGCAGGCACCAGTCCACCTCGTGGGTAAGCAAAGCTCCGCATGCACAGCGGGGTTGGGGCACGTTCAGACTCCGCCTGGGCTGGACACCGGGTTGCTGTAGTTCGGTCGTGGGCTCACCTGATAGGCCAAGTTGGGACGTTCGGGGGCCATGGGTGCCTGAGGAGCCGGTGGTCTCGGGGGTTCGTTGACGGCAGCGGGCGGGCTTGGCGTGTTGGGTAGAGATGAGGGCTTGGCCAAAGGGGGCGGGGAAGAGAGCGCCGGAGGTTGGGGCATGGGCTGGACGGTCTGAGCGCCTACCGAACCTGGACCGTTGGCCGGAAGGTTTGCGGCGGTGGGCATTCCGGGTGCGCCAGCTCCGGGCATGGTGCCGGCGGTCGACAAGGGACCCGCGGCTAGAAGCGCGCCGGTGCTGGAAGCTGCTCCCGGTCCTGGCAGTGCGGGACTGACGCCAGACATGGCGCCCGCGCTCGCCGCTGACAGGACACCGGATGTTGCACCGGCCAGGCCGACCGACCCAGGCGTGCCGGCAACTCCGGCGCCGTTTGCCCCCGGTACGGCGCCTGCCAGTGCTCCAGTAACGCCTCCGGCGCCCAAGACACCACCTGGCATGCTGACTGCCCCAACACCAGCTCCGGCTGCAGCCCCTGGCCCGCCGCCCGCTCCAGCAACACCCCCAGCGCCAGACCCCGCACCCAGCACACCACCTACCCCTGCGCTGCCAACGCCCGAAGGGCCACCCAGTCCACCAACACCCGGTAGACCACTCATCCCGGCTCCAGGTAATCCGCGCGCCCCCGCAATTTCGCCAGTACCTGGTGAGCCACCCACTGCGGCAGCGCCGCCAACTCCCGGCGCGCTTCCTGCGCCGGAAAGACCCCCAACGCCAGGCAGCCCAGCAGCACCACCAACGCCCTGGGAAGCATTTACTCCGGCCATGCCACCAACGCCAGGCACGCCGCCGACTCCCCCGGGCATTCCGACTACCCCAGAAACGCCGCCTGCCCCTGGCAACGAACCTGCACCCGGGACACCCGCTCCAGCGGACGTATCACCTCCCGGCGCAGCCCCCGCCCCTGGCAAGCCAATCGACCCAGCCGTGCCTCCCGTGCCTGCAGCACCCGCCATACCCCCACCTGGCAGGGCTCCCGCCAGCGGACCAGCGCCAGGCAAGCCCCCGCCGACAACCCCGCCCGGCGCCGCACCAGTGCTCAGGCCCGTGGCCGCGCCGGCATCGCCACCAGGATTGGCCGCTCCCCCGGGCCACCCCACCGACCCAAGCTGAGCCGCATGCCCCACCACCCCGACGGCATTGCCCTCGTAGGCCGAAAGCAACACCGCACGCAAAGGATTCGCCCCCGCCGGAGCAGCCCCCGGCCCAGAAGCGGCCGATCCAGCCCCAGCCGAGCCAGCACCGGTTGAGCCAGCAGCAGTTGAGCCAGCGCCGCCCGAACCGGAACCAGCGGCAGCCGAACCAGATGCCGCCGAACCTGGGCCAACCAAGCCACCGGCAGAGTCATTCGTCCCACCAGCAGACCCTGAGGCCCCTGATCCGCCCACCCCAGAAGCAGACTCACCCCAACCCCGCGCACCCGAACCCTCGACCGAGCCCGAAATCAGATTCATCACCGCGGCATTCGCAGCCGTCATCCGCGCGTTCATGTCCGGCGAAACCGGCGCGGCCGCACTACCCAACGGTTGCGTAACCGCAGCCACCGACTGAGGCTCCTGCTTCTGCAGGCCCAGCTGCAACAGAGCCTGCGGCGGCGGGACCGGGTCCACCGGCGCGGCCGGCATCTGGTCCTGGGCCGAGCGCTTCCCGTCCGAACGCGGCCCCGCAACCCGTTCTTCGTCCGGCACCGGAGTCTGCTCGGTCAGGTCTACGCCGCAGTACTCGCAGAACTGCCAGTCGTCATGGATCAACAGGTCGCAGTTCGGGCATTTCAGCTTCGCCGCCAGCTGTTCCCAGGGCGCACGCAGCCAAGGAGAATTGTCCACGCGCATCCTCCCGTCACCCGAACAGGCGCGCTCCACCCGACCCGTCCATTGCTCTTAATCTCGACCCCACCGCGCCGGATGTGCGCAAGCTCGTACTCGTTCCCTCCAATGGGTGAAGGCGGTCGCCGACCGCGCCGACTAGGCAAAGATCCGCAGGACGAGCCCTTGGCAACCCGACGGATGGAACGCCTGCGCCAGTACCCGCGTCCTAGATCTGGGGTGGCACGAGGACGCGAAGCGAGAAGATCGTCGAGGGGGCGACCACTCATGCAGGACAACACCGACCGCAAGCGCACCAACCCAGCGAACACCAGCCGGCGTCAGCAGATCCTGATGACGGCGATGGCGGTGACCGCGATAGTGGCCATCGTGACCGTTGTGGTGGGGCCGTGGCGAGGAGGCGACGTGAACCAGGACGTAACCCCAGGGCGACCGGAACTGCTGGTGCCCCAACCGCCCGAGACGGACACGAGCCGTCCGCACATCATCGTTCGCCCGCAGACCGTGCCCGTGGACGGCGCCGACGTGGCCCTGATCTTGGCCAACCCCACCCCCGAGGAGGCCTTCTTCGGTGTCTCCGGCCTGCTGCAGCGCTGGAACGGATCCACCTGGAGCGACCACCGTCAGGTGGTCACCGGGACCGGCCCCGATCAGTCCCCCGGGCGCCTGCACAGCCTGGACGAGCAGGTCATCGTCCCGATGATCGCCCTGAGCGCCCCCGCGAGGGGGTTCGCGCAGCCGGTCTGGACCCATGTGCAGGACATCGATGCCGGCTGGTACCGCTTCAAGTTCAACACCGCCACCGGCATCTTCCAGGTCAGCGACACCCCGTCGGAGAAGATCGTCCGCTCCACCACCCCGATCGGTTTCAGCGGGATCTCCGTGGTCCAGGCCGGCAGCGCGGCGAAGCTGGAGCTCGAAGCCTTCCCGCGCACCCCGATCAGCGGCAGCTTCGATCTTGACCAGCACGTCGGCGACTACACCAGCACGGCCAGGATCGAACGTCTGGACGGTGATCGCTGGGTGGTGATCCCCTCGGACACTGTCCAGACCGTCAACGGCACCCCGGCCAACGGGTCCTTCGTGGTGCAACTGCCCGAACTTGAGACGGGTGTGTACCGGGTGAGCAGAGAGGCGAGCGTGGCCGGACGGGTCGAGTCGCTGTTCTGGTCGCTGCCGCTGTCCTGAGGTCTTCACGGGAGGTGCCCGCCCGACGATCAATGCGATAACGAAGACCTACCCATGAGTCGGACAGCCCGGATGACCTGCCCGAACGTGATATCAACGGATCCAACTACGGCGTTTTCACCGCGATCCGGAGAGCATCATGGGTTTCCTAGACAGATTTCGTATACGCCGCGCAGGGCAGCCTGCACGGTCGGTGGAGGAAACAACCTCCGACTCCGGCGTTCCCACCGATCAGCCCAGATACGCGGTGATAGCGCTCCAATCGTCCGCCTTAGGGGCGAATCGGCCTCAGGTCACCGAGATGGCGGTGGTCACAACCGACCTGTGGGGACAGGTGGTCGACGAGTGGCAGAGCGGTAGCCAGACACTGGCCGATGTCATCACTGAGGTGAACCAGCGACTGGCGGGCGCCGCGATCGTCGCGCACAACGCCGAGTTCGACCTGGCGCTGCTGCGTGCCGAGTACCGGCGGGCCGGCTGGAAGCTGCCGCAGGTGCCCACCCTGAGCACCCTCGAAGCCTCCGCGTACTACCTGCCCGCGCTGCAGCGTCGTCGTCTGGCCGATCTCTCCTCGGCCCTCGACGTCCCGCAGGGCAAGTCTGGCTCCGCGCTCGAAGACGCCCGCACCACCGCAGCGCTGCTCACCGTGTTCATCAGCCCGAAGACCGGGAAGCCCCCGCTGCCCGCCCACCTCGACGGCCTGCCTGCCCAGGCGCAGAACGTCGCCTGGCCGACCGAGGCCACCCTCGAACCACGCACCGAAACGCCTTCCTCACCGAGCGTTTCTGCTGTCCCGGCCGTAAGCCCGGCCCTGGTAGAGCGTTTCTCGCTGCTCGACGCCCTGGACGAAGGCGCCAGCGTCGCCACGTTCGCCTACCTCGAGAAGCTCGCCGAACTCCTGCAGACCGGCACCGCCACCGCGCAGCACACCGCCGACCTGGCCCGTGTTGCCTCCGCCGAAGAGCTCACGCCGGAAGAAGTGGCCCGCGCCGACGATGCCTTCGTCCGCGCGCTCACCAATGCGGCGCTCGACAACGGAGCGGTCTCGACGACTGACCGCACCGAACTCCTCGCGCTGGCCGATCTTCTCGGTCTGGGCCAGCACGTGGTGCTGCAGATCCTCAATGCTGCCGGGGACGCCCGTCACGCCCGCGAAGCAGTCGGCGTCAAGAAACTGCCCACCGACTGGAACTTGGGCGAGCCGCTGCGGGTGGGCGACAAGGTCGTCTTCACCGGCGGTGATCCGGACGTACGGGCGCAGCAGGAGACCCAGTCTCAGGAGCTGGGCGTGCGCGTGGTCGGCGTGGTCTCCGAAACCACGGCGCTGCTGATCTCGGACCAGACGGTAGACGGAACTCGTGCTGCCCGCGCTCGTGAACTCGGAACTCGCACGGTCAGTCCCAGTGACTATGCGCTGCTGCTGGCCCACCTGCAGCCGTCGGCGCCTTCGGTCGAGGCGGTCACCTCCAAGCCGGTCGCCGAAGAACCAGAACTTGAGGACGCTGCCCCGCCCGTTCCCGAGGTGAAGTCGCCTTCGGGTGCGGTGGAGTCAGCAGACAAGGACGCGGAAACTGGCGTTCCGGCCCCAAAACCGGCTGCCGCTGAGGTCGAGTCAGGCGTCGGGTCCGGCACTGACGAAGTCTCTGCGGCTGCGGGTCCGAACTCAGCTGCAGACACTGACGTGGCACCGGCCGAAGACAAGGCGCCCGAAGCTTCGGCTGCGCCCGAGACTTCGGCTGAGCCCGAGGCTGAAGCCAAGGCCGGCGATGAGGTGACCGAACCCGAAGCTCTGGTCGAGGTCGGCGAGGCTGTGGTCGCAAACCCGAAGCCGGAAGCCAAGGCTGACGAGCCCGAAATTCAGTCTGAGGTCAAGGTTTCCCCGGAACCTGCTGCCGCCGAACCGGCCCAGGCGGAACCCACCCCGTCTGCCGAACCCGAGGCTCCCGCTGCGGAATCTTCTCCGGCCGAAGCATCCACGAAAACCCCCGCCGCGGAGACCAAATCCACGACCGGTCCGGAAACAAGCGCTGCGGAAGCAGCTTCGGCTCCGGCGTCGGAAGAGCCCGCCGCTGCAGCAACCGAACCTGTCGAAACTGAGGCCACCGAAGCGCAGACCTCGGAAGCCGAGCCCGTAACCCCGGCCAAGCGGACCACCCGCAAGCCGAGGACCACAACGCCGCGCAAGCCCCGGACGTCCATGCCGAAGATCACCGGCCCCAACTCAGCCGAACCGCAAGCCCCGGCCCAGGAACCGAAGCCCGAACCCGAGGCAGCTCCCACCCCCGAGGCCACTCCGGCTTCCGAGGCAACCCCGGTGCCCGAGGCAGCCTCGGTGTCTGAAGCAGCTCCGGCGGCGAAGGCCGCGCCCGAGCCTGAGGCGGCACCCGAACCCGAGGCAACTCCCGCTCCTGAGGCAACTCCGGCGGCCGAGGCAGTGCCCGAGCCCGAGGTAGCACCCGAAACCGAGGCAGCTCCCACCCCTGAAGCAACTCCAGAGCCCAAGGCCGCGCCCGAGCCCGAAGCGGCACCCGAACCCGAGGTAGCACCTCAGCCCGAAGCCGAGCCCGCCCCCAAACCGGCCCGCAAACCCCGCGCATCCAGGGCCAAAGCAGCGCCCCAGCCGGAACTCCCGGCCGAGGAACCGGAGGCCGCGCAGCTCGACTTCATCACCCCCGAGCCCGCACCCGCACCCCGTACTCGGCGCAAGGCAACCGCCCCCAAACCCGAGCCGGTCGAGCCGGAAGCCGAGGTAGTCGTCCCCAAGAAGGCGACTACCCGGAAGACCGCTGCCACCCGAACCCGAGCCGCCGCCAAGCCCGCCACCTCCGAACCCGAAACCGAAGAAGCCGCGCCCACCCCGCCCAAGACCGCCGAAGTGCGCGCCTGGGCCCGGGAGAACGGTCATCAGGTATCGGTCCGCGGCTCTCTGCCCAAGGAATTGATCGCCGCCTACATCGAGGCCCACTCCAAGAGCTGAGCCTTGTCGAGCCCGCGGCTGGATCTGCCCCGTCTAAGAGCAGATCCAGCCGCGCTTGGTGATCACCCGGCCCAGACCGTCTCCAGATCGATCTCCGTCACCTCGAAGACCCCGTTCTCCGGATCGACCAGCATCGGATGCCGGAAGATGCCCGGATTGAACAACGCCTCCCACTGCTCGGTCATCGCCTCCGGATCGTCCAGGATCGGCAATTCCCGCAGGGCCTCGAGCAGGTGCGACGGCCCCCGCCCGGCATGCATGATCGAGAACGCCAGGCACACCACCTCCCGGGCCCGGCCAACCGCGCAGATCTGTTCCGGTGAAGGCGTTTTCCCAGGACAGACTTCTTCATATCCCGTTCTTGCCTCGTGTATGGCGTGCGGCGAAGCACCGTAACGAGCTACGGCCACCTGCAGCCAGGAGAAATCATCGCTCCGGCTCCCCCAGCCTGCCTCGGCCCAGTCCAGCGCCACCGCTCCTCGGGGTCCGGCCACGCAGTTCAGCGGATGCAGATCACGATGAACCAGCAATGGACGCGGATCGGCCTCGAGCGCGCCGGTCACCCGATCTTGGAGCGCCTTGATCAGAGCCGCGACCACGGCCGGGCGCGCATGAAAGGGGTGAGTGGGTGAAGCCAGGGCGCGGGCCAGCAATGCGGCATCCAGACCACCCAAGGAGGTGGCGGGTCGACCATCAAGCAGGGCCAGGGCCGCCTCGCTGGATCCGATGTGGTGCAGCGTACCGATCAATTGCCCCAGGGAACGCGCCGTCAGGGGCTCGAACACGTCAGGCACGAACCGTCGAACCGACACCACGACCGACTCACCGTTGAGCGGGAACTCAAGGGGAACGTCCAAAAGCGTTTCTGGAATCGGGTTGTAGGAAATCGCGTCGCGGGCGAGGCAAACGTCCGCAATGCCATGGAGGGCCACCGTGACCTGATGTTCCCAGCGCAAGTTCGCTTCCTCCGCCGGAGTCGGCGAAAGGCAGAACTTGAGAACGATCTCGCCCGGCCGACCGTCGGTTTCAAACACCGGAGCGCTCAGAACCGTGCGGTGGCGATGACCCGGACCAGTCGGCAGGATTCGGCCGGCCCCGCGTGGCCGTAGCCCCAGCAGGTAGAGGCTGCGCCCCAGCACCGCAGCGCACTGGGTGCCGTTGAGCGCCGGCCGGTTCACCGGCGATCCGTGCTTCGGCGGGCCAGCTTGTTCAGGTTGGAGTCCAGATACAGCTGCCGGAGCAGGCTTTCCCCCTTGGAACGTTCCCGGGGGTGCCGCAGGTAGGCCATTTCGTCGCTGAAGTCGGTGAAATGCAGCCAGGCCGACGGGGTCAGGTCCAGGACCGCGAACGAGTCCTCGGCCGAGTGCCAGCCGCTGTGATGGGCCAGCGCCGCATGCGCGGCCTTGGCGAACTCGGCCTCGCCCAGCCGGTCCCAGCGCATCAGGTGCACGGCGGTCAGCGGCGAGGGATTGCGCCAGCGGATCGAACCCATCTGGAAGGCGTCGGGCTGTGACCAGTTGGCCAGCATGAGCTGATCGGCGCCGCGCTCGAACGACAGGCTCTCGGTACCGGCGAGCGCGGCCAGGTGCGTGTTGGAACCGGTTCCGGCCCCGATGCTTCCGCAGATCCGGGGGTCGGCGAGCAGGGCGGCGTACCCGCGCAACGTGATCGAGTCGGCGCCGCGCAGTTGGGTCACTCCGGGCACGGCGTGGGCCACTTCGTGCAGGCAGTCGATGTTGGCCTGGTCGGCGGGCTTGACCGGGGCGGCGACCAGGATGTCGTGCTCGTGCACCTGCTCGACGATCTTGCCCAGGACGGCGGCGTGCTGCTCGGAGGTGAGGGTGTTGTCGACCTCCTTGATCGCGTCGGTCTGGCGGGTATACGGGTTGGAGGCGGTCGGGTTGTAGATCAGGACGGGACGCCGGCCGGGCAGAAGATCGGCGAGCAGCTGGGCGGCAGCTTCCTGCTCGTCGGGGGTGAAGCGAAACTGTGTTCCGCTGCAGTCGGATTCGCCGTCTCCAGGGAAGACCGTGCTGGGGTGAGCGGCCCGGAAGTAGTTGAGCACTTTCTTGCCGCCGTCGGCGATCCGGCGCCCGAAGGCGTGCAGCGACCAACCCGCGTCCCAGGTTTTCAGGTACCGCCGCACTCCCGGATCGGGGCGGGTCAGCGACGGGAACGACGAGGGCGCAACCACGAGGTCGTAGCGGCGCAGCTCGGTGCGCTCGAGCTGCGCGATGTCGATCAGGGCGTCGAAGCGGCCGTCCCCGTACAGCGGCAGGTAGGCCGGGTGGCCGGCCAGGTCGATCGACGCCTGCGGGAAGTTCTGGTGCAGCCAGTCCAGCCAGGCGGCGTGCCGGAGGAAGTCGCCCAGGTACCAGCGGTCGGTGTCGTGCAGCCACAGCACCCGGGCGGCCGCGCCCACGTCCGGCACCAGCCCGGCCGGGGCCGTCCGGATCTGTTCGAGCACCGGTTCCAGCTGCGAGTGCAGCGGGGCCGACGGGGCCGGGGGCCGGATCGGCGCCTGCTCCTTGACCGACGCGCAGAGTTCAGCATGAGCCGTCATGGCTACGGTTATACCGCTAAGATTTGGGAAAATCCCAATTCTTCAGCCGGGCTGAGCTTCGTTCAACCAAGGAGAAGGCCGCGCATGACGTCGACCCACCACGAAGATCGAGATCCCCCGGAGGAGCCCCGCCCGACCGAGGCTCTGCGCCTGATGACCTGGGACGTCGCCGGTGCCCGGGAGGAGGTCAGCCGGCGGCAGGCCAAGTGGCTGGCTGCCTCGCCCTACGACGTCATGGTCCTGACCGGCGTCGACGCCCGCCACCAGGCCCTCGACGAGGCCCTGCGTGAGCACGGCCTCGAGACCCTCGCCCCGTCACGCCCTTCCAGCACCGGCAACGACCACATCGTGATCGCCGCCCGCCACCACCACCTGAGCCCGCTGGACGTCCCACCCCCGCGCGAGCAACCCCATCGCTGCGTACCGGCCCAGCTCACCCCGCTCCAGCACGCGCCCCTGCCCCCGACCCCGCTCGTCATCGCCGGGGTCTATGTGCCCGGCCACGGCGGACTGTCCCGGCGCCACGCCGACAAGCGGGCCTTCAAGCACGCCGGCAAGGTCTGGCTGCCCAAGGTGATCGCCGCCGCCGGTGAGCAGCCGCTGATCGTCGCCGGGAGCCTGAAACTGCAAGAGCCCGGCGAATTCTCCCGCTTCGCCGAGCTCGCTCCCTGGGAGTGCGACTTCTACTGGTCCTGGGCCCGGATGGGCCTCACCGACCTCTACCGCGCCACCCACCCCGACCAGGTCAGCCCGGACTCGCGCTGGTTCGGCCTGGACGACCTGAAGGTGCAGCGCTTCGACCAGATCTGGATCAGCGACGGCCATCTGCCCGGTTCGGGCTGCTCCTACGACGACCAGCCCGGCCGCGAAGGCCTCGGCGAATTCCCCGCCCTGACCGCCGAACTGGACTACGGCCCCCGACCGCGAGGCCACCACGCCGATCGCTCCTCGGGAAGACAAAGCACGTCATAGCGTGGCTTTGCCTTCCCGAGTCTTCCCGATCCGCCCGGTCGGGCGGGGAGCCTGAGCGCGGGCCCGGGCGGTGAGGCAAGATCGTGCCCATCGCTTGACGAACCTGGAAGGACAGCCCATGCGCGAGCTCTACCCACCGATCGAACCCCACGCCAGCGGTCTGCTGGAGGCTGGTGACGGCCATTCGGTCTACTGGGAGGAGTGCGGCAACCCGCAGGGCAAGCCGGTGGTGTTCCTGCACGGCGGTCCCGGGGGCGGGGCCTCGGCCCGGCACCGGCGGCTGTTCGACCCGGCCAAGTACCGGATCGTGCTGCTGGACCAGCGTGGCTGTGGGCGCAGCCGGCCACTGGCCAGTGAGCCCGAGGCGGACATGAGCGCGAACACCACGTGGCATCTGGTCGCGGACCTGGAGTTGCTGCGCCAGGAGCGGGGCATCGAGAAGTGGCAGGTGTTCGGCGGTTCCTGGGGATCGTCGCTGGCCCTGGCGTATGCGCAGAAGCACCCGGAGCGGGTGAGCGAGCTGATCCTGCGGGGCATCTTCACGCTCCGCCCCAGCGAGCTGACCTGGTTCTACGAGGGCCTGGCGGGCAACATCGCGCCGGATTCGTGGGAAGGTTTCGTCGGGGCGCTGCCCGAGGCCGACCGGGTGCCCGGCCGGCTGATCGACAACTACGCCAAGTTGCTGTTCGACCCGGACCCGGCGGTCCACCAGCCGGCGGCGGTGGCCTGGGCCACCTGGGAATTCACCAACCTGACGGTGCAGCCGCGGCCCGACCTGATCGCCACCGCGCAGAACCCGGTCAGCTCGACGGCGTTCGCCCGGATCGAGAACCACTTCTTCCGCAACGACGGCTGGTTCACCCCGGAGCAGCTGATCAAGGACGCACCGAAGCTGGCCGGGATCCCGACCGTGATCGTGCAGGGCCGCTACGACATCTGCACGCCCGCGGTCACCGCCTGGGATCTGCACCGGGCCTTCCCGCAGGCGCAGTTCCATCTGATCGAGGACGCTGGTCACGCCTACGACGAGCCGGGAATCCTGGACGTTCTGATCACCTCCACCGACAAGTTCGCGGACCGCTCGTGAGCACCCCGCTGAACGACCTCGGCGAGCGCTACTTCCGCACCCAGCACACCCTGGAGCCGTTCAACTCGACGCTGCTGGGCCTGTCGGAGTTCGATCACCTCGCCGGTGACCCGAGTCTGGAGGCCGGGCAGGAGGCCGCCGAGACGTTCGCCGGGATCCTCGACGAGCTCGGGGCGATGAAGACCGACGAGCTCACGGACGACGAACGCGTCGATCATGGGGCCCTCACCGAGCTGGTGCAGGGCTCCCACGGGGATGCGACGCACGCGTTGTGGGCGGCCAGTTTCTCGGCCCTCGGGTACGTCTCCCGGCAGGGCCTGATCTTCCAGGCCGTTCCGGCGATGACGATCACCGACGAGGACGGCGCCGACCGGTACCTGCAGCGCCTGCAGGGCATTCCGCGGGTGCTGGACGCGCTGGGCCGCAGGGTGCAGGACGAGGCCGGGCAGGGCCGGCCGAGCACCCAGGTGGGTCTGGAACAGGCTCTGGCGCAGATCAATACGGCGATCATGGCCGATCTGGCGCAGGACAGTCTGCTGGATCCGGCGCGTTCCGGGGCCGGGGCGGCGGTGCTGGAGCAGGCTTCGGACGTGGTGCTGATGCGCATCCGCCCGGCCCTGGAACAGCTGAGCCGGGCCTACCGCGGGGTGTTGCGCACGGCCCGTAGCGACGAGCAGGTCGGGATCAAGTTCACCGAGGGTGGCGAGGCCGGCTACGCCGACGCCGTGCGCCGGCACACCACCACCGAGAAGTCGGCGGCGGAACTGCACCAGCTCGGCCTGGACCTGATCGACGAGCTGAAGGGCCGCTGGGCCGAGATCGGCGGCCGGGCCTTCGGCCTGAGCGACCTGCCGGCCATCGCGCAGCGGCTGCGTGAGGATCCGCAGCTGCGCTACTCCTCCCCCGAGGACATGATCGCCCGCTGCCAGGCCGCCCTGGCCAAGGCCGAGGCGGCCGCCGGTCAGGCGTTCGACCTGGCCACGATCCCGCCGTGCTCGGTCGAGTCGGTCGGCGGCGCTGCCGCGTCCGGCGCCACCGCCGCGTACTACCGGCCGCCCTCGCTCGACGGCTCCCGGCCCGGCGTGTTCTTCCTGGACACCTCCGGCGCCGCTCAGACCCCGGCGTACGACTGCGAGGCCCTGACCTTCCACGAGGGTGTGCCGGGCCACCACCTGCAGCTGTCCATCGCGCAGCAGATGAACGTGCCGCACTGGCGGCGCTACATCGACACCGAGCTCGGCGCGTACACCGAGGGCTGGGGCCTGTACGCCGAGCGCCTGGCCGAGGACCTCGACCTGTACTCCGACGACGTGCAGCGCCTGGGCATGCTCTCGCTGTCCGCGCTGCGGGCCGCCCGGCTGGTGGTCGACACCGGCATGCACGCCTTCGGCTGGTCCCGCGAGCAGGCCGAGACGTACCTGCGCGAGAACACCACGGCCACCGAGCACGAGATCAGCTCCGAGGTGGTGCGCTACATCAACTGGCCCGGCCAGGCCCTGGGGTACGCCACCGGCCGGCAGGAGCTGCTGCGTCTGCGGGAGGCCTCCGGCCTGAGCCTGACCGAGTTCCACCGAGTGGTCCTGGGGCACGGCTCGCTCCCGCTCACCGTGCTCGCCGGCTTGTTCACACCTGCCCGGTGAGCCGCTCAGCCCTCCGGTAGGACGTAGCGGAACTCCAGCGGCTGACCGGTCAGCCGCTGGAGAGCCGTGTCCATCATCTGGTGCAGGTTCTCAGTGTTCTCAGCGTCCTGCTGCTGGTCGCCCGGGATCAGGCTGCGGACCATCACGAGCGTGTTGCCGAGTTGGGCGAAGCCGACGGCCTCGTTGTCGTCGCGCCAGTGATTGCGCGCCGTGAAGAACGCCGACACTTCCTGAGCGCCGTCGGGGCCGGCTACCTCGAGCATCCGGATCGGGCTGTCGCCGTCGTCGCTCTCGGCGGCGGCGCAGTCCGGCAGCTGCCCAGCCAGGTCCTCGAACACCAGGCGGGCTTGCTGCGGACCGGACTTCCAGGCGAACACCTGCTCGTAGGCGCCCGGCGAGATCCCGGCCCCGTCCGGGTCGTACCACGCCTGTTCCCAGGCCTGGTCCGGCTTTTCGCCCTCCTGCAGGTTCGATCCCTCATTCGTCGGGCAGACCCCCAGCTCGATCGCCTGCCCGGACAGCTCGACCGGCTCGGACTCCCCGGTCTCGCGCACCGCCGCAACCGGCAGATCCGTCAGCTTGAGCAGGTGTCCCGCCGTCGGCTCCAGCACCAACTCACCCACCTGCGGTTCAGCCGCCGAGGCAACAGCCTCGTCCTCGGCCGAGCACGACGAGATTCCCAGCGCCACCAAGCCCGCTACCCCGGCCGCCACCATCAGTCTGCGCCGGCCACCGACGTCCTTTGCTTTCATGGGCACCAGACACTTCCATACGCCCGGTCTGTGGCGAAATATCAGACCCGGGCGCTGAGCAGACCCGCCTTCCGCAACGCCGCCAGCCCACGGGCCGCGTTGCTCCGGACGCTCGCGTGGGCCATGCCCAGGGTGGCGGCGATCTCGTGGTCGTTCAGGCCCTCGTAGTACCGCAGCACCAGCACCGCCCGATGCTTGGGCTTCAGGGTGGCCAGCGCCTGCAGCAGGGCATCGCGCTCGGCCAGGGCCCCGCTGGAGTCCTCGACCGGGCGCTCCCCCAGGATCGTGCTGTCGGTGGGCGATTCACGCTGAAAGCCGCGCCTCCAGAAGGAGGTCGCGGCGTTGACCAGCATGCGGTTGACGTAGGCGTTGGGGTCGTCGGTGGCGCTGACCAGGTCCCATTTCAGCAGCACCTTGGCCAGCACGTCCTGCACCAGGTCCTCGGCATCGGCCGACGACCGGGTCAGGCCGCGAGCGATGGCCATCAGCCGGGGACTGCGCTCGCGGACGAAGTCCTCGAAACCGGGCGCCCTTTCAAGACTCGGTTCCTGCCAGGGCCGCCTCACTGCCCGTCCCCCGTCCGGCTGTCGGTGCCGGTCGGGACCGGCAGATCGGTCGCGCTCGGGTCGGTCTCGTCCACCTCAGACACCGGTGACTGCAGGCCGGACGGCGAACCGTCACCGGGAGTACGGCCCTTGAGCCGGTAGATCGCACTGTCCAGGACCTGCATCGCGCCGGTGTAGGCCTCGTCCTCATTGCCCACGTACACGTCCGGGCCGCCGTCGGAAGCCGGAACGCTGATCCGGACCGAGATCAGGGCGTCGCCCCACAACACGAACGCCTGAGCCTGCGGGATGTTCTGGCCGTCCTCAAGAGTGGTGGCCAGGTGCGGCACCACCAGCTCGGCGTCGTCGGTGCGGTCGGTGGTCACGCTCAGGCCTTCCATCCCCGGGCCGGAGGTGCACTCGGGCAGGTCGGCGCGCAGACCGTCCAGAACGGCAGCCGGCTGGTCGGGCTTGCCCGGCCACTGCGCGATCCGTTCGGTCACGGTGTAGTCCGCGGGCACATTGCCCTCGCCGGAGACCCAGGTCCGCTCCCAAGCACTCTCGGGAGCAGCAGTCCCGTACGTCTCGTCCACGCACACCCCGCCGGCCCATGGTTCCCCGGACAGGTCCTGCGGGGGCCCCTCGGCCACGAGCCGCTCCACGCCGACGACGCTCCAGTTCTCGTCGGACAGGTCACCCGTGTGCAGCAGCGACGACTTGGTGACGTCCGGAATCGAGGTGTCCAGCGGAGTCTGAGTGACGGAGGGCGTGGGCCCGGCCGGAACCCCCTCACCTCCTGTGCCCGTCGACCACGGGGAGATCACCACCGTCACGGCCGCGATGGCCGCTGCGGCGCTCACGGCGCCCGTGGCCAGCGCCTGGCTGGTGCGGTGCTTCTTCCTGGCCCGGCGCTCGATCGCCCGCAGGTCGGCGCCCGGGCCCGGCCGTAGACCGGCCCGGAAGAGCGCCGTGACCTGGGCGTCGCCCGGGTCCGGCTGGTCCAGGTCGAGGTCCGGGCGCTGGTTGCCGCCGCCGTCCTGTGCGTTCATGGCACCAAGACGCTGCCACGCACACCGGTTGTGGCAACTTTGCCGAAGGAATCCTCAGACCTGGTCGCTGTAGGAGATCACGGCCTTGCTGGTGAACATGTCGACCGCGCCCGGGTAGGTCTCCTGGCAGGGCGTGAACCGGATCTCGTACACGCCGGCCGGGGCCGGGGGCAGCTCGATCTCCGCGTTGCGGCCGCGGTCGTCCACACTGATCTGCTCCAGCGGCTGGTCGCGCTCGCTGTTCTCCTCGGCGTCGATCGGGCGCAGCACCCAGGTTCCGCTCAGCCCGACGCCGGTCACCCGGATCTTGGCCCCGGCCGAGCGCACCACCGAGCGGGTGATGCCGGTGATGCCCGCCGCGTAGCCGACCAGGATCGGTGCCGTGGTGATGCCCTGACCGCAGAGCACCACTTCGGCGCTGGATCCCGGGTGGCCGGGCGGCACGGTGATCTGGGCGGTGGTCTCACTGAGCCATCTGAGCTGGACGATCTGGCCGTCGACGGTGGCCGTGGCCTGAGCCGGGCCGCAGCCCAGGTCGCTGGCCCGCAGCACCACCGGGCCGCCGGTCGCCAGAACCCATGCGCACCGCCGGGCCGTGTGCGAGGCCAGCGCGATCCCGGCCTCCGGCACCGGTTCGGCCGGGCTGACCTTGTCCCGGTACGAGACCACGGCCCAGCCGACCACGCTGCCCCGCCGGCGAATCTCCAGCAGCGCGGGCGTCCCGCCTTCACCGGCCGGCAGCGCCAGCTTCATCCGGTTGCTGTCGGCCCAGGTCGGGATGATGCTGCGGCGGTTGTTCAGGATGACCACGAACCGGTTGAAGCGGAACTCCGAGGCGTTCAGGCCGAGGTTGAGCCGGCTGGTCAGGATCAGCGCGGGATTACCGGAAGGCGGCTGCAGGCCGGGCCCGACCACGGTGAACAACTCGGTGTCGCGGCGCTCGGCCGGCAGCGCCCAATCGCCGGAAGGCAGCTCGTGCACCGCCTGCGATCCCGACGGTTCGGGCCGGTCCGGCACCTCGGCAACGAAGGCATCCACAAGTTCGGAGGACATGGAGCCAGACCCTTCGTCGCCGCAACAGCTCCCCGACGACAGCCGCCGCGAGCCCGATCACCCAGGGCACTCACTGCGAGCACCCATCAGCCTTTCGAGGACGGCTGGAAGGGTGGCCCCTTGAGGCAAATCAGAGTTTCAGCGCCCGGGAGGGTGATGACCGCTCCACCGGGAAGCCGCCCCGAAGCCGCCGGAAAGCTCTCGTTGGGCAACCCCCAAGCGGCCGTTGGCCAGCAAGGACCCGGCCGGGTGGCGGTGTGGCAGGCCTCCGGGCGACCCTCTACCGTTCGCCTCGGGGAAGGCTCCCCGAGAGCAATCTCTAGTTTGTTAGTCTGAAAACTCAGCTTTCCAGCACGAGGAGTACGCGGGCATGGCTACCACCGGCGCGAGGCCGAGCATTCTGATCGTCGGTGGCGGGGTGGCCGGCACCCTGGTCACGCTGCACCTGGCCCGCCTGGCCGCGCGCCGCTCCACCGGGATCGACATCGTCGTCCTGGAGTCCTCCGACCTGCTCGGGCGCGGCGTCGCGTTCGGCACCCCGGAAGACCGGCACCTGCTCAACGTGCCGGCCAGCGGCATGAGCGCCCTGCCCGAGGAACCCGGCCACTTCGTCGCCTGGCGCGCCGAGGACGACAGCCGATCGAGTGACAAGCCGACCCACCCGTACGACTTCACCTCCCGCCGCGAGTTCTCCCGCTACGTCCGCCAGTTGCTCACCGAGTCGCTCCAGGCCGCCGGCGAGTACGTCTCGCTACGCCACGTCCAGCAGCAGGCCGCCACCGTGCGCCGCTCCGGGGCCGGGGCAACCGTGACCACCGCGGCGGGGCGCCGATTCCAGGCCGACGCCGTGGTCATCGCCACCGGTCTGCCCGCCGCAGGCTGGGACTGGGCACCCGAGACCCTCCGCAACTCGCCGTTCTTCGTCCCCAGCCCGTGGGCCCCCGGCGCGCTCGACGTGATCCGCCGCGACCGCAGCGGCCCCGCCCCGGTGCTGATGGTCGGTGCCGGCCTGACCATGGTCGACGTTGCGCTGTCGCTGTCCGGTGAAGACGCCGGCCGCGACGACCGGGTGCTGCACGCCGTCTCCCGCACCGGACGGCTCCCCCGCACCCACGCCCGCGTACCCAAGCTGCCAAACATCCCCGATGTCAGTGAATGGGGGACGTCGGTGGCCGAGCTGCGTAAGCACGTCACCCGCCACTTCGCGGACGTGGTGCACGCCTCGGGCGACTGGCGGCCCGCCCTGGACGGCCTGCGCGTACAGGTCCAGACGCTCTGGGGCCGGATGAGCGACGAGGAACGCCTCAGCTTCGTGCGCGAGGAGTCGGGCTACTGGAACGTGCTGCGCCACCGCATGCCACTGTCCAGCTCCGACCGGCTGCACGAACTGCGCTCGCAGGGAAAGCTGTTCCTGCACCGCGCCGAGGTCGCCGACGCCCAGCCGCTGAGCCAGGGCGGCCTGCGGGTCACCATGAAGGACGGCAGCACCCAGGAGGTCGGCTGGGTGGTGAACTGCACGGGCCCGCGCACCGATATCCGCGAGCTCGGCAACCCCCTGCTGAACGACCTGCTCACCCCCGCGCACGGCGTCGCCGCGGCCACTGTCGCGAGCGGCGGCATGGGCTTTCGCACCGTCAACGGCCGCCTGATCGACTCGGCCGGCAGCCCCGAAGCTCCGCTGTGGACGCTGGGCGCCCTACGCCGCGGTGAACTGTGGGAGACCACCGCCGTGCCGGAGATCCGCACCCAGGCTCTGGCTCTGGCCACCACGCTGCTCGACACCCTTGCTCCCCTGCCGCGCCGCCTGGCCGACGGCCGCATCGTCAGCGGCCACCACCCCGTCGCCCGCCCCCGGGACCTGCTCGGTCTGCCTCTGTCCACCACCGCCGAGGCTGCCGCCACGTTCAACGCCGGGCTGGAGCGCGTCATGCGCCTACAGGCCGGCGCCGAAGACCTGCTGCGCGAAGCCACCGAGCACGACCCCGACTTCGCCCTGGCCCACGCCGCCCTGGCCATGCTCGGCCACGAAGCCGGCGCCACTGCCGACGTGCAGGCCTCCCTGGCCGAGGCCAAGCGCGCGGTCACGATCAAGGGCGACGACCGCGAGCGCAGCTTCGTGGACGTGATCGACCGCCGGGTCAGCGACGTTCGCCGCTCCGGCGCGCAGGCCCTGATCAACCACATCGCGATCTACCCCCGCGACGTGCTCGCCGTCTCCGCCGCCGTTCCCACCATCGCCTTCTCCGGCGTCACCGATCTGCAGCAGGAGGCCTGGGCACTGGTGGAGGGCCTTGCCCCGGCGTACGGCGACCACTGGTGGTACATCTCCCTGCTGGCCTTCACCCGCCAGGAACAGTCCCGCTTCGAAGAGGCCGCCCTCCTGGCCGAGAGTGCCCTGGCCTGCGAGCCGTCGTCCGGGCACGCCGTGCACGCGCAGACCCACGTGATGTACGAGACCGGACAGCACGACGAGGGACGCGTGTGGCTGGACCACTGGGTCACCGAGACCGGGCGCTCGGCTGGCTTCCGGGCCCATTTCGCCTGGCACGCGGCCCTTCACGAGCTGGCCCTGGGCGACCTGGACGCCGTGCGCAAGCGCTACAAGGCGCACCTGGCACCCCCGGCCGTGACCGGCGTGCGGGCCCTGATCGACTCGGCCTCGCTGCTGTGGCGCTGGCGCCTGATCGGCGACCAGCCGCCCTCGGCCGCCCCGGTGATCGAGGCGATCGGCCCGGCCCTGCTGAAGTCCCCGCAGACCCCGTTCATCGCGCTGTACTCGGCCATCGCCCTGACCGCCAACGACGACCAGGCCGGACTGGAAGAGCTCAAGCAGTACGCCCTGGGTTCCGCCGAGGCCTCCATGCACACCCTGGTCGTGGCCGCCTGCGAGGCCCTGACCGCAGTGCTGCAGGAACGCTGGGCCGAGGCCGCGCGTATCCTCGAGGACCTCTACCCCAAGCTCGACCACATCGCCGGCTCTGCCGCCCAGCGCGAGGTCTTCCAGGACACCCTGATCCACTGTCTGGTCCAGGACGGCCACGAAGCCCGCGCCCAGGAACTCCTGGCCGCCCGCCCCTCCCGCCGCAGCTGCTGAGTCGCCCCTCAGGCCAGGCCTTCTAAGATCGCGCGCATGGAGCACGCCATTGCCGATCTTCCGCGTTTCGCCACCCTGCAAGAACCAGTGACAGTGGGCGAACCGCGGGCCTGGACCCGCGGAACGGTCCAGGAACTGCCGGAACTGTCGGCGCTGCTGATGGCGGCCACCGTGATCCCGGTGACGGCCGACGGCACGGACTACGAAGTCCTGCTCTGGGGAGAGGGCGAGGAGCGTCGGGGCTGGCTGTGTCTGCCACCGTCCGCAGACGCTTCGGCTCTCGCGGTAGCACCGGTCCAGCAGAGCTTTTGGACACTGCTGGGCGGCATTGTCGAAACGGCCGGCCAGGGTGAGTCCCGGCTGGACAACCAGGACGCGGTGCTGACCGTCGAGGCAGCACTCGAACCGTTCGGCGAGGCGCTGGAGGCCTACGCATGGATCTGGGAAGAGGCCGGCCAGGAGGTGCCGATCCAGACCGAGGACTACTACGTCGCCGCGATCGAGAGCAACTACGACCTGACGCTGGCCCGCCGCACCGACGGCAGCCTGCTGCTGTTCGCCCCGGACAGCGGTTTCGACGACATCACCCCGTTCGCCGGCTCGCCGGAGCAGTCGCTGTACACCTTCGACGACCTGCCCGACCTCACCAGCTGGATCGAGGACTGGGCCGCCGCCTGGCGAGCAGCCTGAGGTCGAGCCCGTCCGGACGTCAGATCGAACATCAAGTCGTTCGTCCTGTTCTCCCACCCGCCCCTCGGCCACTATTTCACCCCGGAGGTACTTCCCGAGGGGCAAGGGGGAGGTCGGCAAATCGTTTGAGAACGGCTGCGGTGTCGGGATGGTTCTGGGCGCGGAGAAGATGCAACGCCTGCTGATAGGTGACGTCGGCGGCGGCCAGATCTCCGACAGCGGCCTGGGAGTCGGCCAGGCGGGCGAGGGTGGATCCCTCACCGCGGGGGCTGGCCAGTTCCCGGAAGAGGTCTGCCGCGCGGCGGTAGCAGTCGATCGCCGTGGGGTAGTTGCCGAGGTGGTGCTCAGCCAGGGCGATGCTGTCCAGGATCATGGCCTGCGCGCTGCGGTCGGCGGCTTCCTCGGCCAGGGCCAGCGCCTGCCGGCAACTCAGCACGGCCTCGGCGTGCTGCCCGGTCAGCGTCAACCCCCAGCCCACAGCGTTCAGCGCGAACATCTCACCGTCGCGATGTCCGGCGGCCCGGTAACCAGCCAGGCTCAGACGGACGTGGGCCAGCGCCTCCTCGTGCTCGTCCCGCAACTCGTGCACCCAGCCGATCATCCGGTGGGTACGGGCCTGACCCAGCTGGGCCGGGCGCTCGCCCGCCCGGGCGTAGCGTTCCAGGGCCTCGCGCAGGTGGGCGTGCGCTTGTGCGAACTGACTCAGCTCGGCCGCCGCGGTAGCCATCACCAGCTGCGAATAGCCCTGGGCGGCAGGGTTGCCCAGGCGTTCGGCGGCGCCGAGCCCGACGTCGGTGACCGCCCGCAGATCGTTCCACCGGGCCTGGCGGCGTAGGTAGGACTCCAGGGTCCAGGCCAGCTGCCAGGCCAGATCATCCAGACCGGCCTGGGCCGACAGGTGGACGGCGGCGAGCAGGGAGGGGAGCTCGCCGCCGATCCATTCCAGGGCCTGCTGTTCATCGGTGATGTCGATCGGGCCGGCCTCGGCAAGCGCAGTGCCGAGGGGGATCTCGATCGGGTCGTGGGTAGGGTCGATCATGCGCGCGGCGCTGAAGGCGGTGTGCGTGTAGTGCTGCAGCAGGCGGGTTATCGCGGTTCGGCGTTCCTCCAGGGCTTCGGACAGTTCGCCGGCATAGACGCGCAGCAGGTCGTGCAGGTGGTAGCGGCCGGGTAGACGTTCGCCGAGCAGGCTGGCGCGGGCCAGTTCGGTCAGCAGCCGGCCAACCTCCGCGGTGGGCCGGCCGGAAAGCGCAGCGGCGGCGGGCAACGAGATGTCCGGGCCAGGGTGCAGACCCAGCAGGCGGAACAGCCGGGCCGCCGAAATCGAGATCGCCTCGAACGACCAGGAGAAGACCGCCCGCACGTCGCTGACCTCGTCACCGGCCTCCAGCACGGTCAGTCGCCGGGCGCTCTGACCCAGGTCGGCCGCCAGGACCGCCAGCGGAAAGCTGCTCTGCTGAGCCCGCGCCGCCGCAACCGCCAGGGCCAGCGGGAGCCCACCACACGCGTCCACAATTCTCTCGACCGCATCCGGCTCGGCCGTGATGCGCTGAAGGCCGAGCCGGGCGGTGAGCAGCTCCTGGGCCTGCGCCGTCGGTAACGGTTCGAGACGCAGCAGCCGGGCACCGGAGGTGGCGGCCAAGGAGGTCAGCTGGTTGCGGCTGGTGACCAGGGTCAGGCCACCGGATCCGCCCGGCAGCAGCGCTCTGACCTGGTCGCTGTCGCGGGCGTTGTCCAGCACCACCAGGATCCGACGGTTGGACAGCAGGCTGCGGTACAGCGCGGCCCGCTGCTCGAGCGAGGCAGGCACCGAGCCGGCCGCGATCCCGAGCGCCTGCAGGAATCCGCGCAGGATCTCGCTGGGAGCGGCCACCGTGCCGGAACGGTCGAAGCCCCGCAGGTCGGCGTACAGCTGCCCGTCCGGAAATCGGGAGGCCGCGGTGTGCGTCCAGTTCAGGGCCAGGGTGGTCTTGCCGACGCCGCCCGGGCCCGACACCACCCCGATCACCACGGCATCGCTGTGCGTGAGCTCCAGCAGCTGATCCAGTTGCCGCAGTTCGGCTTTGCGGCCGGTGAAGCCGGGGATCGCGCCCGGCAGCTGGGTAGGGCGAGGAGCCGGCATCAAGGACGCCGGCGCTGAGGGCTCGTGGTCGGCCCACCATTGCGCCCGGGCCAGTTCGGTGAAGGCAGCGAGCTCGTCCTCGGCCAGATTGAGCGCCTGGCCGAGCAAACGCACCGACTCCGGCCTGGGGTAACGCACTTTGCCCCGCTCCAGCTGGCTGACCGAGCGAACGTTCAGACCGGCTTTGGCGGCCAGCTGCTCCTGGGTCAGCCGGGCGGCGACCCGGTGTCGGCGCAACTGCTCGGGGAACGTCGGCGCGGGATCAGGGCTGGAGACCACCCCCGCCATTATGTCCGAAACCCATCCATGTCGGACGCATCGCCGCAGACTGGTCGACAAGTGTCGTAGATGCGCGCTGGGCTCTGCCCCAGAACCGAACGTGATCATGCTGGGCCGAACGGATCACGGCGCACAGACAGGCCCGGATTTCCGGTGCTAGGTTCCGTGCCGTCCAGGGGGGAAACGGCGCCGAAGATCTCGGCGACGGCCTGGGACTTGTTTCACTGGAGGGGTTTTCATGAATCTGCGCCGTTTTGCGCGAGCAGCCGCCACCACGCTGGCCGCGGCTGGAATCGTCACCGTGGGAATGGTTTCACCGGCGCACGCCGAGAGCCCGGGTCGTACCTACGACGACTACCGCGGCAACGTTCCCGTCCACGTGGCCTTCGCGGCCCAGTGGATCAACGCGGGCGACAGCTGGTACTTCGGCAACTCCCGGATGACCATGCAGACCGACGGCAACCTGGTCATCTACCACCGCTGGGTCAAGGACAACGGCAAGCCCCGGGTGCTGTGGGCCACCGGGACCAACGGCAAGGGCGGGGTCAAGGTCCGGTTCCAGAAGGACGGCAACTTCGTCATCTACAAGAAGGACGGCAAGACCGCGGTGTGGGCCTCCAAGACGGCGAACAAGTGCAACGACTTCGCCTGGTCGCCGGTCATCGGTCTGCAGGGCGACGGCAACTTCGTGATCTACTGCGCCCCGGTCCGGGCCGCGGACAACATGCCGGCCGACTCGTTCAAGGTGTTGTGGTCGCCGAACGTCAAGTCCTAGGTGTTTGATGCTCCGCCGGGCCCAGGTCCGGCGGAGCACCACCCGGTAGATTCACCCGCTGTGCCCCACGACCTGCCTGCCGCCGCCCGCGCCATCACCCGCGCCACCGTCGAGGCCGTCGACGCCGCCCGCGCCGGTGACCTCGAAGCCTTCACCCGGGCCACCACCGACCTGGCCGCCTGCGAGCCGGAACAGGTGCGGCTGGCCCTGGGCGTGGTGGTTCGCGACCTGCTGGAGCACCTTCACCCCGACGGTCTGGCTGCCGACGACCTGCAGGACCTGATCCGCAGCTGCGTGAAGCGGGTGTTCGCCTGGTACCCGCAGGTGGACGTCAACGCGCTGGTCATCGTGATCACCGGCGCGCTGGGCATGCAGGAGGAAGAGGAACCGCGCTACTCCCCCGCCAACATCGCCCGGCACGCTCCGTTGTTCATCGCCGAACTGTTGTCCCAGCCCCGGCCGACCCTGAGCATCCAGCAGTACCTCACTGCGGCATTCCAGCAGATCCGCACCGCAGAACTGCACGAAATGCCCTGACCGTAGGGCCCTCAACTCAGCTGGAAGCGCTCGTCACCGCCCTCACTCAGCTGAAGGCCTTGACCGAGAACCAGTTCCCGGGCGGCCGGGCCGATACTCAGGCCCGGCCCGCACACTTCACTGAGAGCGCCCCACACCTGATCCGCCTGTTCCGAGGCAGTGCTGCCCGCCAGCCACCCCGCCTGCAGATGCCCCGGCCCGAACAGACCGGCCGGGTGAACAACCGCGGCCTGAAGCTGAACCAGGGCCTGCACCCTCAGCCCGGGCGTCGCTGACACGCCCGACCCCACCAAGGAACCAGCCGGTGGCTCGGCACCCGCGGGTAACGGCAGGAAGCACTGAAACCCGCCACCGCATTCCAGCGCTTCCAGCACGGCGGCATGAGCATGGACAGCGTTCAGACCGGGCCGACTGCACATCCACCAAGCCGACGGCAGTGCCAAGGCGACCTGCGCCCCAAAGGCGCGTAAATCGTCCTCAATCAACCAGCAGGCCGTACGTCGTTTCACCCGGCCATCATTCCAAGGGCTTGCGCCAGACCGAAACGTGACTGTCGCTGTCCGAGGTGAACGGCGTGCCGACCCAGTCGGCCGTCCGCTGCTCGAAGGTCAGCCCGGCCAGCTGGGCCATCAGATCCAGCTCGGAGGGCCAGACGTAACGGTAGTTGTGGATGCCGTATTCGTAGGTGCCGTCCGGCCGGCGGTGGAAGTGGTGGGACGACGCCTCCTGGGTGACCAGGTCGTAGGTGTCGAAACCGCTGTGCTCGGTGCTGATCTCGAACGGAACGGCGATGGTGCCCGGGGGCAGCCGGCGCACCTGGGGCACCCCGACCTCGATCACGAACCGCCCGCCGGGAGCCAGGTGACGGGCGGCGTTGCGGAAGCACTCGACCTGGGCGGCCTGCGTGCGCACGTTGCCGATCGTGTTGAAAACCAGGAACACCAGGGAGAAACGACCGGGGACGAGCGTGGTGGTCATGTCCCCGACGGTCACCGGGAGTTCTTCTTCGGAGATCTTGGCTCGCAGGCGATCGGTCATCGGCTGTGAGAGTTCGATGCCGTGCACCGGAACGCCACGCTGTCTCAGCGGGACACAGACCCGGCCGGTGCCGCTGGCGAACTCCAGTGCCGGACCGCCTTCGGCCAATTGATGAAGAAAGTCAACGGTTTCGGGAAGTGAGCGCCCTTGTACCTGATCGTCGTAGCCAGAAGCGGTCTTCTCGTCCCAGGTATCGATGTCATCCACGCCATCCATCGTTCACAACGAGCACCTGAGAAGCGAGCGGTTTTCAGCTAACGGCCTGCGCCCCGCGCAGCACCGAGGCCAGCGTGCGCCCGGTGAAGGCCGGCGTGCTCTCGCGCAGTTGCACGTGCCCGGTCACCCGGACCACCTCGGTCGGAGTACCGGCGTCCCGCAGCGCCAGCTCCACCGCACGCAGTCCCAGCTCCCGTAGCGGCACCCCGACGGTGCTCAGCGCCGGGGTGACGTCGCGCAGCGTCTCGATGTCGTCGAACCCGGCGATAGCCACGTCCTGACCGGCCACCAGCCCGGCCTCACGAAGCGCAGCGATGGCCCCGACGGCCATCACGTCGTTCACCGCGAACACACACGACACGTCCGGCGCCCGGGCGATCAGCCGTTGCATCGCCTCGTAGCCGCCGTCCCGGGTGAACGCCGTACGCAGCACGTTCTCGCGAGCCAGGCGGGTGCCGGCCTTGCGCAGCCCGTCGCGGAAGCCGGCCAGCCGGTCCTGCGAGGTCAGCACGGCCGGGTCGCCCGCCAGCACGGCGAAGTCGCGGTGCCCGAGATCGACCAGAGCCTGAGCCAGGGCCTGGGCGCCGCCGCGGTTCTCGATCGCCAGCGTGTCCACCGGCAGCACCGGCTGGGTGATCGCCGCGACCCGGCCGCCACCCTCCACGTAGGCCTCGAACTCCCCGACCAGGCGTGCGGTGGCGACCTGGTCGGACAACCGGCTACCGACCAGGACGATGGCGCGGGCCCGCTGACGCCGCAGCCGGGCCACGTACTCCAGTTCGGCCCCGGGCCGGCGCCCGGTGGTCGCGATCGTCACCGCCAGACCCCGCTCCTCGGCCCCGGCGATCACTCCGGCCGCGATCGAGGAGAAGTACGGGTCGGCGATGTCGTGCATCACCAGCCCCACCGAATCCGTGCGCCCCCGGGCGACGGCCTGGGCGTTGGGGTTCGGTGCGTAGTCCAGCCGGCGGGCGGCCTCCAGGACCCGCTCACGCAGGTCCTCGGCCACCCGCCGGTTCTTGCTGCCGTTCAGTGCCCGCGACGCCGTGGCCAGCGACACCCCTGCCAGGGCGGCCACGTCGGCGAGCGTCACCAGAGCCACGGCCCCTTGGCTTTCGGCGGGATCTCGGTCCAGGTCGCGCATACCCGCGATTGTGCCGCAGGAACACCCCGTTGAATGGCCATCAGGGCTGTTCAGAGGGTTGAACCGGAGGCTCGGGAGAACCACCGGGAACCGGGTAGGCGTTGAGATACCCACACATGCCGAACTTCTCCTCGGCCGGCCGCTCCATCCGCTGCACGGCCGCCTGGCGCAGATGTGAGTGATCTCCCGTGGCCAGGGCGGCCAGCTGGGCCGCGGTCGCGTCGACCGCGGCACCCGCACCGGTGGCCAGGATGTTGCGCCAGTCCCCGAGCAGAGAGGTCACCAGCCCGACTGAGGACGCGTGGAACGCCTCGAGCGGGGCGAAGTCACCTTTCTCGGCGGCCTGGCGCAGAACCTGGAACCCTTCCACCGCCAGATCGCGGCGCGCCCGGGCCCGATCGGCTGTGGGCGCACTGCGTGCCTTCTCGTAGGTCTCCCGGTCGGTCAGGTGCTCCGGCGGGAAGGTGAGCACGGCGTCCCCGGCCTCGGGCAGGCCGGAGTTCTGCATCAGCACCAGCACCTTCAGGTCGCCGTCGTTGACCGCGCGGTGGATCGTGCCCGGGGTGAACCAGACCACGTCCCCGGCACTCAGCGTCTGCTCGGCGAACCCGTCGGTGGTGAGCGTCTGCAGCCGCCCGGCCCCGGAGACCACGATGTAGGCCTCCGTGCAGCACAGGTGCATGTGGGGCGAGCCGCCGCACAGGCCGTCGAGGGCTTCCCAGGGGTAGACCCGCAGGGCGCTCAGTCCGACGCCCCCGGGCAGCTGCCCCGTCACGAGTCCTGCTCGCCCAGATAGGCCTCGACGTTCTCGCGGGTCCAGGCGCCGTCGGCGATCACGAAACGGTGGGCCAGATTCAGCGTCTCACCGTGCGGCAGGATGATCTCGTCGTGGAAGGCCGGGGAGGGCGCCACCACGGGAATCGGGTCGTTGCGCACGAACCACTTCAGCTCGCCCTGGGAGCTGGTCCCGGCCACGGTGAGGATCGAGACGTCGCCGTCGATGTCGTCGTTCTGGCCGGTGTACAGCAGCCAGTTCGAGGGCGTGCCCATCGCCTCCGGGCCGAGGCCGTCCTCGGTGAGCACCTTGCCGCCGGTGAGGTTGCGCCCCATCCGCAGGAACCAGCCGGTGTACCCGGCGTTCTCGCGGCCGGCGGTGGTCGGGCTGCCCAGTTCCAGGTCGGCACCGCGGATGTTGGTCAGGTCGCTGGCCACGTCGATGGTGTAGGAACCCTTTTCGACGTCGATGCGGTGCACCCGGATCCGGCGCTTCTCGGTGACCCACTTCTCGCCGCCCTGGGTGATCCAGGTCAGGTCCTCGGTGAGGGTGAGCTCGTCGCCGTCGTGGTCGATGATCTCGAAGGCGTCGTGCTGCATGCTGCCGACGTTCTCGAGCGGGATGTAGCCCTGCCCGTGCACGTAGGAGTAGCCGCCCCAGAAGTTCTCCCCGGACACGTGCGACCAGGTCAGCTGCAGACCCTTGTGCCAGCGGTGGTCCCACGGCCGGTAGCCGCTGACCAGGGCGCCGGACAGGGTCCGGATCGGGTGCAGGTAGGGCTTGGGGGCCTCGAACTGCGGGATGTCGGCGCCGTAGACGTAACGCAGGATCTCCACGGAGCCGACGCCCAGGCCGAGGCTGTGGCCGTGCTGGTGTTCGACGGTGAGCTTGCTCAAGAGTCTTCTCTCCTTGGTTCAGGCGCCGAGACGGGAAGGCTGGTAGCGGCCGCCGCCGTCGAGCTGGGTGTAGAAGGGGTTACCGGGCACCAGTTCCGAGCGCAGCACGGGCTTACCGGTGATCGCCGACTGGTACAGCGCGGTGACCAGTTCCATGGTGCGGCGCCCGTCGTGACCACTGGCCGGCGGTCGTTCCCCGGCCTCCAGCGCGTCCAGGTACACGGCCAGCTGGGCCACGTGCGAGCTGGCCAGATCTTCCGAAGGCGCCCAGCCGGCGGCGGTCTCGGCCGGAACTCCGTCGCGGGGAGTCCACTTCCAGTTCGAGTTGTCGTACCCGTACAGGTGCGAGACCTCGACCGTGGCGTCGTCGAAGTCGAACCGCAGGTAGCTCTCCTGCCGGGGCGAGAGCACACTGTTGATCACCGAGGCCATCGCCCCGTTGGCGAACGAGACCGAGGCGAGTGAGACGTCCTCGGTCTGTACGTCCCGATCCAAAGTACCCATCAGCGCGCGGATCTCGTGCCAGTCGCCCAGCAGCGAGAGCATCAGGTCCATCTGGTGGATGCCGTGGCCCATCGCCGGGCCGCCGCCCTCGGTCTCCCACTTGCCCCGCCACGGCACCGCGTAGTAGTCGGTGTCGCGGTACCAGAGCGTGTGGCAGACCGCCACGTGCGGGCGTCCCAGCGTCTTCTCGGCGATCTGCTTGCGCAAAGTGCTGGCGGCAGAACCGAACCGGTGCTGGAACACGTAGCCCACGTAGGGGCCTTCAGGGCCTTCGGCGGCCGCGAGTTCGTCGTACTCCGCCAGCGAGAGCACCGGCGGCTTCTCGCACCACACCCAGGCGCCCGCCGCAAGGCAGGCCAGCACGGCCTCGCGGTGGGCGATCGGCGGGGTGCAGATCGAGACCAGGTCCGGGCGGGCCTGCTCCAGCATGGAGGCGACATCGGTGTAGGTCTGGGCGATGCCGTGTTTGGTGGCGAAGGCCTTGGCGCGGTCGGCATCCACGTCCACCACCGCGACGATCTCGGCTCTGTCGCGCTGAGCTTCGTATGCCTGCTGGTGGGCGCCGGCGATGGCGCCCGCGCCGATGATCGCGACCCGGTACTTGCCGCTGGGCATGAATCTCCTCCTGGCTTGCTGCGGAACCTGTTGCTGTATCGGTGGTTTGAAACTGGGGACGGGGTTGCTGGCTTTAGCTGGCGGCGTTGTCCACGGCGGTGGTGAGTTCGTCGACGAACTTCTGTGCGGCTTCAGCGGTGGACTGCCGGCCGAAGAAGGCTTCCTGGGCGGCGCGTTGCAGCATGGCGTTGATGTCGCTGGCGCCGGCCGGGGTGAGCGCCGGCGGCGGCTCGATCAGCGGCTCGACCTGCTCGTTGAACTTGGCTGCGGCCTCGGACGGCGCATCCAGGTCGGAGCGGATCGCGGCCAGCGTGTCCGCGTTGGCCGGGATCCCCCGGTCGGTGCCGAGGATCTTGGCGGCGACCGGCGAGTTGACCATGTAGTCGACCAGTTTGGCGGCTTCGGCCGGGTGCTCGGTGCGGGAGGCGATCGACCAGTACATGGACGACTTGTAGGAGTAACCGGTGGCGCTGCCGTCCGCGCTCTGCGGCATCTGCAGCAGCACGAACTCCGCCTTGGGGTTGCCGGCCTGGAGCGAGGGCAGCTGGCTGCTGTAGTTGAAGTTCAGCGCCTGCTTGCCCAGCACCAGGAAGTTCGAGTTCAGCGGGGCGGTGAGCTGCTCGACCGAGGCTTCCACCGAGGGCTGGCCCTTGCCCGCCAGCTGGATGCTCCGGTCCCAGAACTCGGCCAGTAGCTCGGGTTTGAGGGTCACCTGGCCCTCGTCGTCGAACAGCGAGTT
This sequence comes from Kineosporia babensis, assembly GCF_021129305.1. Taxonomy (GTDB): domain Bacteria; phylum Actinomycetota; class Actinomycetes; order Actinomycetales; family Kineosporiaceae; genus Kineosporia; species Kineosporia babensis. The sequence goes on from NZ_JAJOMB010000031.1 coordinate 64,280, forward strand.
ACCGTGCTGGCGGGCGTAGATGTTGAGCAGCGCCGAGTCCATGCCCAGGGCCCCGGAGCCGATAACGTCGCCGTCCGACTTGGCGCTGATCTCGGCCGAGACCTCGCCGAACTCGTCCCAGGTCCAGGTCTTGTCGTCGGGCAGGTCGATCCCGAGCTTCTCGAAGGCCGTCCGGTTCGCCACCACGGCCAGCGAGTTGTTCCCGGTGGGCAGCGCGTACTGGGTCCCGGCGGACTGCCCGGTCGCCAGCGTGGCCTCGCTGAAGCCGCTGCTGTCCAGGTACTCCTTCACCTTGGCCAGATCCATCAGCGAGCCGCGGTCGGCGTAGGTGCGCAGGTACAGCTCGTCCATCTGGATCACGTCGGCGGCGTCGTTCGCAGCGAAGGTGGTGGCGATCCGGTCCCAGTAGCCCACCCAGTCGACGAACTCCCCCTTCACCTTGATCTTGGGGTTCTCCTTCTGGAACTCCTGGATCACCTGGTTGGTCAGGTCGTGCCGGGAGTCCGAGCCCCACCAGGCGAAGCGCAGGGTCACCTCCTTGTTCGACAGTTCCACGTCGGCGGTGTCCTCACCTACTCCGCAGCCGGCCAGCGCCAGGGTGGAGAGCCCGGCGAACGTGGTGCCCAGCAGGGTGCGACGAGAGAAGCGGGTGGTCATCACTTACCTCCATTGGTGGCGATGCCCTTGCTACTGGATGGATGCCGAACGTGTTTCCGGAGAACCGATCTCGAACGGGGGACGGATGGAGCCGGCTAGTGCTGAACAGCTCTGGTCAGGTGCCGGGTGGGGGCAGTCGGGCGGCTCGGATCAGCCGCCCGACCGGCCGCCGGTCAGCTGGCCGCGGCGTCGACGGCGGCGGTGAGTTCCTCGATGAACTTCGTGCTGGCCTCTTCCGGGGTGGCCCGGTCGAACAGCACCTCCTGGGCCTGCCGCTGGATCATCGCGTTGATGTCGCTGGCGCCCGCCGGGGTGAGCGCGGGCGGGTCCTGGACCAGGTCCTTGACCTGGTCGTTGAACTTGGCGGCGAGCTCCGAGGACGGGTCCAGGTCGGGGCGGATGGCGGCCAGCGAGTCCTCGTTGGCCGGGATCCCGCGGTCGGTGCCCTGGATCTTCGCAGCCGTCTCGGAGTTGGCCAGGAAGTCGAGGAACTTGGCGGCCTCGGCCGGGTGCTCGGTACGGGCCGAGATCGCCCAGTACATCGAGGGCTTGTAGTAGAAGCCGGTCTGGTCCGAGCCCGCGCTCTGCGGCATCTGCAGCAGGACGAACTCCTGGTCCGGGGCGGCGGCCTGCAGCGAGGTGATCTGGGTGTTGTAGTTGAAGTTGAACGCCTGCTTGCCCAGCACCAGCCAGGTCTGGTTCAGCGGGGCGCTCATCTGCTCGGCGGTGGCCTCGGCCGAGGGCATGCCCTTGCCGGCCATGTCCTTGTTCATCTGCCACAGCGGGGTCAGCTGCTCGGGCTTGAGGGTGACCTTGCCGTTGTCGTCGAACAGCGAGCCGCCCTGCTGCCGGGCGTAGATGCTGATCAGCGAGGCCTCGGAGCCGACGATGCCGGAACCGACCACCTTGCCGCCGGACTTCTCGGAGATCTCGGCCGAGATCTTCGCGTAGTCGTCCCAGGTCCAGGTCTTGTCGTCGGGCAGGTCGATCTTGAGCTCGTCCAGCACCGTCTTGTTCGCCACCACCGAGAGCGAGCCGTTGCCGATCGGCAGCGCGTACTGCGTGCCGCCGGCCTGACCGGCGGCCAGCGAGACGTCGCTGAAACCGTCGGTGTTCAGGAACTCCGTGGTCTTGCCCAGGTCCAGCAGCGAGTTGCGGTCGGCGTAGGTGCGCAGGTACAGCTCGTCCATCTGGACGATGTCGGGCGCGTCGTTGGCCGCGAAGGTGGTGGCCATCCGGTCCCAGTAACCCACCCAGTCGCTGAACTCGCCCTTCACCTTGATCTTCGGGTTCTCCTTCTCGAACGCGTCGATCAGCTGGTTGGTCAGCTCGTGCCGGGAGTCCGAGCCCCACCAGGAGAAGCGCAGCGTGACCTCCTCGTTCGACAGCGCCACGTCGGCAGTCTCCTCACCGACCCCGCAGCCGGCCAGGACCACGGCCGAGGCCGCGGCGATCGCGCCGCCGAACAGGACGCGGCGGGAGAAGCGGGTGCTCATTTACTTGCCTCCGGTGGTGGCGATGCCCTGGATCAGGTAGCGCTGACCGAACAGGAACACCAGGAAGATGGGGACGAGGGACACGATGCTCATCGCGAACAGGGCACCGAACGAGCTGTTCTCCTGGGCGTCGATGAACGAGCGCAGCGCGACCGGGACGGTGTACAGGTCCGGGTCGGTCAGGAAGATCAGCTGGGTGAAGAAGTCGTTCCAGGTCCAGATGAAGGTGAAGATCGTGGTGGTGGCCAGGGCCGGCACCATCAGCGGCAGGATGATCCGCAGGAAGATCCGGGCGTGACCGGCGCCGTCGATCCGGGCCGCCTCGTCCAGCTCGCGCGGGATGCCGCGGATGAACTGCACCATCAGGAAGATGAAGAACGCGTCCGTGGCCAGCAGCTTGGGCAGGATCATCGGCACGAACGTGTTGATCAGGTCCATGTTCGCGAACAGGATGTACTGCGGGACGATCACCACGTGCACGGGCAGCATGATGGTCAGCAGCATGATCGCGAAAGCCGTGCGCTTGTAGGGGAACTCCAGCCGGGCGAAGGCGTAGGCGGCCATCGAGCAGGAGACCAGGTTGCCGACGATCGCCCCGAGCACCACGATCGCCGAGTTCAGCAGGTAGCTGCCGAACGGCATGGCCAGCGCGTTCCAGCCGTCCGGGTAGTGCGTGGTGTCGAAGGTGTTCACGAACAGGCCGTAGCTGTTGAAGATGTCGCTGTCGGGCCGCAGCGAGCTGGCGACCATCCACAGCAACGGGTACAGCATCACGAAAGCGGCCAGGATCAGCAGCGCGTGCCGCAGCACGGAACCGGCACGCGAGCGCAGGCTGCGCGGCGGGACCTCGTACACGGAGGGACTCTTCGGCGGTGGCGCGTCGAGGTGAGGGGCCACCGAGGCATCAGTTGTCATAGAACACCCAGTACTTCGAAACCCAGAAGTTGATCGCGGTGAACGCGGCGATGATGATCAGCAGCAGCCAGGCCAGCGCCGAGGCGTAGCCCATGTTGAAGTTCTGGAAACCCTGCTGGTACAGGTACAGCGTGAAGAACAGGGTCGAGTCACTCGGCCCGCCGCGGCCGTCCGAGACGATGAACGCCTGGGTGAACGACTGGAACGCGCCGATGATCCCGAGCACCAGGTTGAAGAAGATGATCGGCGACAGCAGCGGCAGCGTGATCCGCCGGAACTGCTGACGTTTCGAGGCCCCGTCGACCGCTGCGGCCTCGTAGAACTCCCGGGGGATCTGCCGCAGACCGGCCAGGAAGATCACCATCGGAGCACCGAAAGTCCATACGTGCAGCAGGATCAGCGTCGACAGCGCGGTCGAGGGCGAGGAGATCCAGCCCGGGCCGTCGATCCCGAACAGCGCCAGGAACTGGTTGAACAGCCCGTCGACGCCGAAGACCCGCTTCCACAGGATCGCCACCGCCACGCTCGAGCCGAGCAGCGAGGGCAGGTAGAAGATGGAGCGGTACAGGGCCAGGCCCCGCAGACCGCGATCCAGCACCACGGCCAGGCCGAGGGCCACCGCCAGCTGGATCGGGGTGGAGACGAACACGTAGACCATCGTCACCGTGAGGGACTTGACCAGCCGGTCGTCGTCCAGCATCCGCTGGATGTTCTCCAGCCCGGTGAAATTCGCATTGCTGAGCAAGTTGTAGTCCGTGAAGGACAGATACAACGACATCAGCATCGGGCCGGCCGTGATCACGACCAGACCTACTACCCAGGGAGCCAGGAAGACGGCGGCGGCCCTACCGTCACGGGAGTTCACCCGTCCCTTTTGCCCTGAGCCTCCGGGGGCCTTTCTCAGCGCCCGGAACTCACTGACCATACTCAAGGCCGACCTCCTTACCTGCCAAGCCACGTTGCCGCAGGGGAAAGCGCTATCCAGCGCGGCACCCAGTGAAGCAGCTCACGTGTCCCCCCGCAATGCTCAGGCACCAATTTTCGGCCCCGATCCGGACATCCGTGCGGGAATCGACCCTGATTGCATCGATGGAAAGGGGCCGTGCAGGCGCAGGTCGGCCCGCTCGGCGCCCCTCCTGGCGCCGGTGGTTGACCGACGCGGCGGCGGCTGCCAATCTGCTGGAAAGCGTTTACCGCGAAGACCGGCGGCGGACGTCCCGGCAGGGGTGCCCAGGATCGCTGGACCCGGCCGGCGGCCGGCGCCGCCACCCGCGAGAACGCCCTCGGCGCGCGAGACATCAGCTACGTCTACACAGGAGTCGGCATGGCACACGACCCCATCGGGATCATCATGAACGGCGTCACCGGGCGCATGGGCTACCGCCAGCACCTGCTGCGCTCGGTACTGGCGATCCGCCAGGCCGGTGGCGTCCTGCTCGCCGACGGCAGCCGGGTGCAGGTCGAGCCGCTCCTGGTCGGGCGCAGCGAGTCCAAGCTGGCCGAGATCGCCAAGCAGCACGACATCCCGGACTGGACCACCGACCTGGACGCCGCGCTGAGCGACCCGCGCTGGCAGATCTACGGCGACTTCCAGATCACCTCGGCCCGGGTCGCGGCGATCAAGCAGGCGATCGCCGCCGGCAAGGCCATCTACACCGAGAAGCCCACCGCCGGCACCCTCGACGAAGCCCTGGAACTGGCCGCACTGGCCCGGAGCGCAGGCGTCAAGAACGGCGTGGTGCACGACAAGCTGTACCTGCCCGGCCTGCGCAAGCTCGCCCGCCTGGTGGAGTCTGGCTTCTTCGGCCGGATCCTGTCGATCCGCGGCGAGTTCGGCTACTGGGTGTTCGAAGGCGACTGGCAGCCCGCGCAGCGGCCCAGCTGGAACTACCGCGCCGAGGACGGCGGCGGCATCGTGGCGGACATGTTCCCGCACTGGAACTACGTGCTGGAGAACCTTTTCGGCCCGGTCGAGGCGGTCTACGCGCGGGCCGTCACGCACGTGCCCACCCGGGTCGACGAGGCCGGCCAGGAGTACCCGGCCACCGCCGACGACGCCGCCTACGCGGTGTTCGAGCTGGCCGGTGGCGTGCTGGCGCAGATCAACTCCTCCTGGGCGGTGCGGGTCAACCGCAAGGAACTGGTCGAGTTCCAGGTCGACGGCACCCACGGCAGCGCCGTGGCCGGGCTGTTCGGCTGCCGCGCCCAGCACCGCACCGCCACCCCGAAGCCGGTCTGGAACCCCGACCTGGCCGAGACCCACGACTACTTCACCGACTGGGCCGAGGTGCCGGACAACGACACCTTTGACAACGGTTTCCGCACCCAGTGGGAGCAGTTCGTCCGGCACGTGGCCGAGGACGCCCCCTACTCCTACGACTTGCTGGCCGGCGCCCGCGGGGTGCGGCTGGCCGAGGCCGGGCTGGAGAGCTCCCGGACCGGCCGCCGGATCGAGCTGCCGGCACTGGGTAAGGACGCCTGATGCCGCGCATCGCCACCCTCAGCGCAAACGGGACCGTGGGCACCCGAACCCTCGCCGACGTCCCTAGTTTTCAGAAGCCGACCACCCCGCTGCAATCACGCACCGCGTACGCCGCCGCACACGTTGTTCCGAAAGTGACCGGGGAGAACGTTCCCGGTGCTCCGGCCGACATCGACTGGGACGCCACCCTGGCGTTCCGGCGCCACCTGTGGTCGTGGGGTCTGGGCGTGGCCGACGCCATGGACACCGCCCAGCGCAACATGGGCCTCGACCCGGTGGCCGTACGCGAGCTCATCGCCCGCAGCGCCGCCGAGGCCCGCTCCGAAGGGGGCGCGCTCGTGGTCGGCGTGAACACCGACCACCTCACCGAGGACGTCGGCCTCGAAGGCGTGATCAGCGGCTACCTCAAGCAACTGGAACATGCCGAGGACCACGGCGCGGGCGTGGTCCTGATGGCCTCCCGCCATCTGGCCCGTGCCGCCACCTCGGCGGCCGACTACGAGCGGGTGTACCGGGAAGTGCTGGCGCGGGCCGGTAAACCGGTCGTGCTGCACTGGCTCGGCGAGGCGTTCGACCCCCAGCTGGCCGGCTACTTCGGGCCGGAACTGGACGTGGCCGGGCGGATCGATGTGGTGGCCCGGATCATCTCCGAGAACGCCGAGAAGATCCGCGGCATCAAGATGAGCCTGCTCGACGCGGACCACGAGATCACCCTGCGAGCCCAGCTCCCCCAGTCTGCCGCGATGTTCACCGGCGACGACTACCACTACGTGGGGCTGATCGAAGGTGACGGAACGCATCACTCCGACGCCCTGCTCGGCGCCTTCGCTGCCCTAGGCCCACACGCCTCCGCCGCGATCCAGGCACTGGACGCGGGCGATGCCGAGGAGTACCGGCGCATTCTCGGCCCCACCGAAGAGCTGGCCCGGCACGTGTTCGCCGCGCCCACCTTCCACTACAAGACCGGCATCGCCTTCCTGGCCTGGCTGAACGGGCACCAGCCGGCCTTCACCATGGTCGGTGGCCTGCACGGCGCCCGCAGCCTGCCGCACCTGTCACACCTGGTCGAGCTGGCCGGGTCGGTGGGTGCGCTGGAGGACCCGGCGCTGGCGGCCGATCGCTGGAACCGTTTCCTGGCCCTGCACGGGGTGGAGGTGCCCGCATGACCTCGTCCGATCGTCTTTCCCTGAACCAGGCCACGGTCAAGTACGCCGATCTGGCCACCGCCCTGTCGGTGACCCAGGAAGCGGGCATCTCCTCGATCGGCCTGTGGCGGGAGCCGGTGGCCGATGTCGGGCTGCGGCAGGCCGTGGCCATGGTCGCCGACTCCGGCCTACGAGTCTCCAGCCTGTGCCGAGGTGGGTTCTTCACCGCTTCCGACCCAGCGTTGCGCTCCCAGGCACTGGACGAGAACCGCCGGGCCATCGAGGAAATAGCAGCTCTGGCCGAGGCCGGCGCCCCCGGCTCGGCGCCGGTGCTGGTGCTGGTCGCCGGTGGCTTGCCGGAGGGTGATCGCGATCTGGCCGGGGCTCGCGCCCGGGCCGGTGATGCGGTGGCCGAGCTGGCCATCGACGCGGCCGGCGCCGGGGTGGTGCTGGCGGTGGAGCCGATGCACCCGCTCTATGCGGCCGACCGGGGCGTGGTTTCGACCCTGGGCCAGGCGCTGGACCTGGTCGAGGACCTTTCGCCAGACGTGGCCGGGGTGGTGGTGGACACCTTCCACGTCTGGTGGGACCCGACGTTGGCGGAGCAGCTCGCGCGGGCTCAGGGGCGGATCGCCTCGTACCAGGTCTGCGACTGGATCACACCGTTCCCGGGCGATGCGCTGCTGTCGCGCGGGATGATGGGTGCGGGGCACATCGACTTCGCGGGTATCACCGCCCTGGTCGAAAAGGCCGGCTACACCGGTGACATCGAGGTCGAGATCTTCAACCAGGAGATCTGGAACTCCGATCCCCTGGCCGTGGCCCGGCGCACCGTCCAGGCCTTCGGTACGACCGTGGGCCGGTAGCGCCTTCAGCTCGCCGGAGACAGGGTGGCATTTCCGACGTTGGTCGGGTCCTCCGTGTCCTGGAAGACGAAGTCCATCGTGTCGGAGCTGGGGTTCAGCTCGATCGAGACGATCCCCAGCTCCGAACAGACCCCGTCCGGATCGTCCTCCGGCCGGATCGGAGCCCGGAGCTCGGCCGTGTCACCACTGGCCTTGGTCACCGTCAGCTGGGACGAGCAGCCCAGGTCGGTGTTCATCACACCGGTCTTCTTCTTCCCGGCCTTGAGGTCCAGTTCGACCATCCACTGCCAGTCGTCCACCGAGGATGAGCGCTGGGTGACCACGCCCTGCCAGGTTCCGGCCAGCGCGGAGGGCAGGGTGCCGGCCGGCCGGGCGTCCGTCGTCCGCGGAGCCGATGGAGACGTCTTCGAGGCCTCGGGGGTGTCGGCGGCCTTGCCGTTGTCACTGCCGTCGTCGACGTCGTTGCCGTTCCCGTCTTCGTTGCCGTCGCCGTCGTCGTTGTCTGCGGTGGCTGCTCCCCCGGCCCCCTTGGTCTGGGTCGGCGAGGCCTTGGCCGCCTTGGTGGCCGTGGGCTCTTCGGAAGGCGTGGCCGTAGCACTCGGTGGCGTGATCACCGTTGCCTCGTTGCTGCCTGCGCCGTTCACCGAGCCGGACGCGTTCAGGCCGACCCCGACCCCGATACCGGCGACCAGAAGCGCCGGCACGCCGATCATGGCCGCTTTCCGCCACTTCCGGCTGCGCGGCCGAGGCACGGCCACTACCTGGTCGTCGGACGGTTCGGCAACGGCCGCGGCGGTTCCCCGGGCCCAGGTCGGAGCGTCCTCCTTGATCGGAGCCGCCCGGGTCACGTCGCCCGGGTCCGTCATCGCCTCGGCGAACTCGGCACCCGCCGCGAGCACGGCCGAGGTGTTGGGCGGCTGGGAACCGAAGGACTGGCCCAGCATCAGGCCCAGGGCTTCCTGGGCGGAGGGCCGGTCAGCGGCGTCCTTGCTGAAGCATCCCCGCAGCACCGGCAGCAGTTCCGGCGGCACCCCGCTGAGATCCGGCTGCTGGTTGGCGACCTTGTTGATACTGGCCACCGCGTGCTCGGCCTCGAAAGGGGCCCGGCCGGTGGCGGCGAACACCATCAGCGACGCCCACGAGAACAGGTCGGTGGCCGGGCCGACCCGCTCACCGCTCACCTGCTCCGGGGACATGTACGCCGGGGTGCCGAACAGCTTGCTCGCCTGGGTGGTGAGGTTGGACAGGTTGCGGGCGACCCCGAAGTCGATCACCCGCGGCCCTTCCGGGCTCATCATCACGTTGGCCGGCTTCAGGTCGCGGTGCACCACCCCCGCCTGGTGGATCGCGGCGAGCGCGGTGACCGTACCGATGGCCAGCCGCTGCAACCGCGGTCCGGACAACGGCCCCCGCTCGGCCACCTGTTCCTTCAGCGACTGACCCTCGATGAACTCGCTGATCACGAAGGGCGCGGGCGCCTGGAGATCGAAGCGGAGGATCTGCGCGGTGCAGAACGGGGCCACCCGGCGGGCGGCGGCAACTTCCTTGGCCAGCTGTGCCCGTGAGTCCTCGTCCTCGACCCGGAGCATCTTGATCGCGACCCGCTCGCCGGCCGGATCAACCCCGAGGAAGACGACCCCCTGCCCACCGGAGCCGAGCCGGCCGAGGATCCGGTAGCCGACGACCTCGTCGGGGTCGCTGCTGAACAGGGAAGACGGGGCAGGCACCAGAGCATGGTGCCATCAGTTGCTGCCTTTCCCGGACTCCGGGGGCAGATTGTAACGATCTGCACGTTCCCGCGCAGAGCTTTTGTCCATATTCGTCGGTTCAGCTCGCCTGCGCTCATCTGCGGATATCGCTACCACCTGTTTCCGATGCCCCAGCTCCGTCGGCCCTGGACTGCCCCGCAACCACCCGGCGGGGTCATGCTGGTCGGCGGACGGCTCTTGCGTAAATCCAGCGGTTCTGATCCTGGGATCTGGATAGAGTCGCCGCTGTTGTTATGGGGCTTTTGTCGCGTACCTGACGGGCGCGGCACTGTGCACGCGATGCGCGTGCGATGACAGGGGTGGGTAGTGACGCGCGTATTCAGAGGGCTGGGGCACCTGGTTTCCAGACGGCCGTGGTGGGTTCTCGGCAGCTGGGTGGTGTTCGCGATCGTGGTGGTGGCCACCGCGCCGACCGTCACCGCGACCACCGACCAGGCGGATTTCCTTCCCAACACGTACGACTCGATCAAGGGGTACGAGCTGATCGAGGAGGCGTTCCCGCAACAGCAGCAGGCGGGCGCCACCGTGGTCTTCGACCGCAGCGACGGCTCGGCGCTGACCGAGGCCGACCTGGCCAGGATCGCCGAGATCAGCCAGGGCCTGGACCTGGGCGACGCGTTCGGCACGATCGCCGAGCCGGTGCCCTCGCCCAGCGCCGAGGCCGCGATCGTCAACATCGGCCTGGCCCCGGGGGTGACCGGGCAGGACCCGGAAGATCTGGAGCAGGTGGAGGATCTGCGTGAGCAGGTCGGCAGCGCGGTCGAGGGAAGCGGCCTGAACGAGGGCGTGACCGGCGCCCTGGCCCAGGCCTACGACCAGACCGAGTCCGGCCAGAACGCCGAGGCCATCGTCTTCGTGGCCACCATCGCGCTGATCGTGGTGCTGCTGGGGATCATCTTCCGCAGCCTGCTGATCGCCTTCATGCCACTGGTCCTGGTCGGCATCGTCTCGGCCGTGGCCGGCGGCCTGATCTCGTTCGTGGAAAAGGCTTTCGACCTCAACCACGACCCGTCCACCAGCGTCATCCTGATCGTGGTGCTGTTCGGGATCGGCACCGACTACATCCTGTTCTTCCTGTACCGCTACCGCGAGGCCCGCCGCGACGGCATCGAGCACCGCGCTGCCGTGGCACGCTCGATCGAGCGCGCCGGTGAGGCCATCGCCTCGGCCGGCGGCGCGGTGTTCGTCGCCTTCATGACCCTGTTGCTGTCCACCCTGGGCATCTTCCGGTCGATCGGTCCCTCGCTGGCGATCGCGGTGGCCGTCACCGCGATCGCGGCGCTGACCCTGGTACCCGCCTCGGTGACGGTGCTGAACCGGGCCCTGTTCTTCCCGTCCCGGAAGTGGCAGGACCCCCCACGCGGCACCCGTTTCGCTGCTGTCGGAGCCTCGCTGGGCCGGCACCCGGTGCGGTACGCAGCCGGATCAGGCGCCTTCCTGATCGTGCTGTCGGTGTTCGCCCTGCAGTTCCAGCCCAGCTTCGACCTGGGCGAGAGCAGCTCAGCCGCCGACGTGGAGTCGGCCGTGGCCACCGCGACGATGGAGGAGAAGGGCTTCAGCGCCGGGGCGACCGATCCCACACCGATCGTGCTGCATTCCAGTGACGGACAACCCCTGACTGAAGACGTTGTACAGGCTTTCGCAAGCAAGGTCGCCGAAGTCGAGGGTGTGGGTCAGGTGACCCCGCCGGTGATCTCTCCGGACAACGCGAGCACCGCGATGATCATGACGATCCTTGCCGACGACTCCGCCTCGGACGCAGCACTTTCCACGGTCAAGGACGAGCTGCGCCCCGCCGTGGACGAAGCCGCCCCCGAGGGAACGATTGCCTACGTGGCCGGTACCGCGGGCGTGTTCGTGGACTTCCAGGCCGCGATGAACCGGGACTACTCGGTGGTCTTCCCGGTCGCCGCCGCGATCATCTTCCTGATCCTGGCGGTCCTGCTGCGCAGCCTGGTTGCGCCCTGGTACCTGATGCTCTCGGTCGGGCTGGGTTTCGCCGCCACGCTGGGCGCCACCGTGCTGCTGTTCCAGCAGATCCAGGGCGAAGAGGGCCTGATCTTCCTGCTGCCGATCTACATCTACCTGTTCGTGGTGGCGCTGGGCACCGACTACAACATCCTGATGGTGGCGCGCCTGCGGGAAGAGGCCCGGGAGGGCCTGAGCCCGCGGGACGCGGCGGCGAAGGCGGTCGAGCACGCCGGGCCGACCATCGCCGCCGCCGGGGTGATCCTGGCCGGTACCTTCGCCTCGCTGATGCTGGCCGGCAACTCGCTGCTGACCACCATGGGCTTCGCGGTCTCGTTCGGCATCGTGATCGCCGCGTTCGTGATGTCGATGTTCTTCACCCCGGCGCTGACCGCGCTGTTCGGGCACGCCGCCTGGTGGCCCGGCCACGGGGACACCGCTCCCCCGGGCGATCCCGCTCCCCCGGTGCAGCAGGACACCGTGCACGCGCCGTAACTGTTCCGGCTGAGCGAGTTTCATCCCCAGTGAGACCCGCTCAGCCGGAACTCGCTCAAGCCTTCTCGACCGAAGGCTGAACCACCGCAGCCGCCTGCGCAGGCACCGACGGCACGACCGGCGCCGGTTCGGCCACCGGCGGCACGACCGCGGCCGGTGGTACCGGCGCCAGCCGCTCGGCCCCCAGCGACGGCCCCGGCCCGTCGATCCCGTTGCTGCTGATCGACGTCAGCACGGACAACAGCGTGGCCAGGCCGACGATCCCGCCGACCAGTTCCCAGTTGAGATCCTCCAGGGCCGCCGTGGTGCCGATCGCGGCCACGGCGCTCTGCGCCGCCGTCTTGATCGCCCGCTCAGCGGTCGCGACCACGAACTGCTTGCTGAACAAGAACACGTCCCACCTTGCCCTTCCGGGCCCCGTAGCCCGTTTGGACCTGCGTTCATGACTGCAGATCAGGAGCCTGAACGAGGCCGGATCCGGGCACCCGGAACGCCAGTTACCCCGTTCTGCCCAAAGAGGCAGGGGACGAATATCCCCACAACGGCCAACTCGTCCCTCTACGGCTCCTGCCTGATCTACGGGAGCTGCCCGACTGAACCGCCCAAACGCGAGCCGGCGGGCGTCCTCAATCAAGGACGTCCGCCGGCGGCTACTGCGGTCGGCTCACCCGAACAGGGCGGTCACCTTCTGCAGGGTCTCGGAGATGCCGTAGGCCAGGGCCACCCCGACGATGACCCACAGGGCCACGGCCGCGATCGCCGCACTCTGGGTGCCCGCGGGCTTCACTTCTTCGCTCATCGCTCTGCCTCGCTTTCTGTGAAGTTCAGGTCAGGACTCGGTCTTGACCTCGGCCTCGGCCGAGGCCGCCGGCTTGGCGGCCGGTGCGCCGATCGAGCGGACCAGGGCGTTGGCGATGAAACCGACCACCATGATCCCGACCATGATCGTGAAGGAGAGCGTGTACAGGTCCGCGCCCTCCTTGCCGTCGGCGATCTGGGCGTCCGCCACCGCGTTGACCACCAGCGGGCCGGCGATCCCGGCCGCGGACCAGGCGGTCAGCAGACGGCCGTGGATGGCACCGACCTGGAAGCCGCCGAAGAGGTCCTTCAGGTAGGCCGGGATGGTCGCGAAGCCACCGCCGTAGAAGCTCAGGATCACGCAGGCGGTGACCACGAACAGGCCCACGCTGCTGGTCCCGGCCAGCGACAGCACCAGGTACAGGGCCGCGCCCACGCCCAGGTAGATGGCGTAGATCGGCTTACGGCCGATGGTGTCGGAGGTGGTCGACCAGACGAACCGGCCGGCCATGTTGCACAGCGACAGCAGCCCCACGAAGCCCGCGGCCTCGGTGGCGTCCACGTCGGCGAAGAAGTCCTGGATCATCGGCGCGGCCTGCTCGAGGATGCCGATGCCCGCGGTGACGTTGCAGAACAGGATCGTCCAGAGCAGCCAGAACTGCGGGGTGCGGATCGCCTGGTTGGCACTCATGTCGGCCGGGCCACCCACGCCCAGCCCCGGACGGCGGGCCGCGGCGACCACGGCCGAGGCCGAGGTGTAGCCCTTCGGCGCCCAGTCGGCGGCCGGAACCCGGATCACCCAGGCGCCGAGCGCCATCATCACCGCGTAGATCGCGGCCAGGGTCAGCATGGTCGGCGCGATCGCGTCTTCCGGAGCGTCCGCGTAACGGCCGAGCAGTTCGCTGGTCAGCGGGGAGGCGACCAGCGCGCCACCACCGAAGCCCATGATGGCCAGGCCGGTGGCCAGACCCGGACGGTCCGGGAACCACTTGATCAGCGTGGAGACCGGGGAGATGTAGCCGATACCGAGGCCGATACCGCCGATCACGCCGTAGCCCAGGTAGACCAGCCACAGCTGGTTGGTGGTGACCCCGAGCGAGGCGACCAGGAAGCCGCTGACCCAGCACAGGGCCGAGACGACCATGGCCTTACGCGGGCCGTTGCGCTCGACCCAGGTGCCGCCGAACGCGGCGGACAGGCCCAGCATCACGATGGCGATCGAGAAGACGACGCCGATCGCGGTCAGGCTGGAGTCGAAGTGAGTGACCAGCGGGCCCTTGAACACGCTGAACGCGTAGACCTCGCCGATCGAAAGGTGGACAGCCAGGGCGGCCGGCGGCACGAGCCACCGGTTGTACCCGGGCGGGGCGACAGTGCGCTCGCGGTCAAGGATGGACGGCATGTTTCGTTCCCTAAAAGCTCTCCGTTGGGCGTTTCCGGGGGACAGGCTGGCACAGGTAGGGCACGAAGACCCTGTTGAAGCACGTTAAATCAGAGCACGATTCGGCTTCTTCGGGCGACCCCTGGCTCTTGATTTTGTTGCCCTTCCGCAGATGCGGGCCCATTTTCTAAGACAGCCCGCATCTGCGGAGCTCGGCTAGCGCAGGGTCGCGCCCGCACCGACGGGCACGGTGGGACCGGTGACGTAGCGGTTTCGTCGCTGCAAGACTCCGGAGGTGGGGACTTATGCTGAGCCCGTGGCCGCGCCCCCGCACGACGATCCCCGCTGGGTGCGCACGCGCACAGCGCTGCTGAAGGCCCTGCTCGAGCTGGACGACGAGGCCCTGGCCCAGGTGTCGGTCGGCTCGCTGACCAAGGCTGCGGCCGTGCACCGCACCTCGTTCTACAACCACTTCACCTCGCTGCCCGAGGCCGCCACCGCTGCGCTGGGCAACGGCATGCGCGAGATCATGAGCGACGACGAGGCCTCCCGGAAGGCCGGCGACGCACCTGAGCAGGTCGCCCTGCGAACCATCGACCGCACGCTGGAGTGGCTCAGCGGCCACCGCGGCCTGTACCTGCTGGCCTCCGACTGGCGCTCCCCCACCGGCCTGCGCGGCATCGCCGACGTGATCTCGCAGCAGTTGCGCGACTACCGGGCGCACTTCGGCGCCGAGCAGGCCCAGAAACCAGAGGACGCGGTGGGCGCCGAGGAGATCTACGTCGCCTCGGCGGTCGAGGGCTTCTACGCGGCCATGCTGCACGGTGGGCCGGAGGTCAACCGTTCCAAGGCTGCGCGCCACCTGTACGAACTGTTGCCCGAGTGGATGCGCTCGCCCCGCTGATCCTGCTGTACCGTCCGGCCATGTCCCCCGAACTGGATGAGATCGCCCAGGCCGTCGATGCCCTGGACGGCGTCTCGAACACGCTCGCCTCCCGGCGGATCGGAAGCTGGGACCTCATGATCGGCGGCGGCGACGGCCACTACATCCTGACCGCCACCAGTCCCGGCCGCGTCGTCAACGCCGTCACCGTCAGCGAATCCGATGACGACGACACCGACGAGACCGTCGATCTGACCGTGGGCGAACAAGCCATCGACTACCCGGCGCGGTACGTGCTGACCCGCCAGGAAATTGCCGTTGCCCTGGATGACCTGGCCACCGGTCACCTGCCCGCAGAGCGCTGGGAGCTGTGACCCCACGGCCGTGAGCCAACGCCGGCACTCCGGGCCCAGAAGTTCACGTCGGCGCAACATCACCCGAATTCCTTGCCAACGGGACACCCCGATGATCTGCTACCAGGTGAGCAGCTGATCTCGGAGGTGTCATGCCCCTGTACGAATTCCGTTGCAACGCCTGCGGTTCGTTCGACCGCTCCTTCCCGATGAGTACCGTGCCGGATTCGCTGGCCTGTCCACGCTGCGCTTTGACCGCCGCCCGTCGTCCCGGCGGCTCTCCCGGACCCGGCTCCTCCCCCATCACTCGCGCTGTTGAGGCCACCCAGCGCACCGCCCACGAGCCCGGCGTCGTGCGACAGCCCCCTTCCCGAGCCGACCACCGCATCAGCCGCGATCCCCGTCACAGCCGGCTGCCCCGTCCCTGATTCGTGTTCTGAAGGAGGATCTACATGCCCGAACTGCTGTATCCCCTCGACTCGACGAAGCGTTTCACCGACCAGGAGAAGGTGGGCCACAACCGCTGGCACCCGGATATCCCGCCCGCTGTGACAGTGCGGCCGGGCGACGAGTTCCGGGTGCATGTGCGTGAGTGGTTCGACGGCGCGATCCGCAACGACGATTCGGCCGAGGACATCCTGAACGCCCCGCTGAGCACGGTGCACTGCCTGTCCGGCCCGTTCGCGGTCGAGGGCGCCAAGCCGGGTGATCTGCTGGTGGTCGACATCCTTGACGTCGGGCCGATCCCGCAGGAGGACTCGGGGCCGCTGGCCGGCCAGGGCTGGGGCTACACAGGTATTTTCCCGACCGACAACGGCGGTGGGTTCCTCACCGAGCAGTTCCCCGACGCCTACAAGGCCATCTGGGATTTCAGCGGGCACGTGGCCACTTCGCGTCATGTTCCGGGGGTTTCGTTTACCGGCATCATGCATCCGGGTCTGATGGGAACCGCGCCGTCCGCGGCCCTGTTGTCCAAGTGGAATGCGCGCGAAGGCGCGCTGATCGCAACGAATCCCAACCGTGTCCCGCCCCTGGCCCTGCCGCCGTTGCCAACCGATGCCGTCCTTGGTTCGTTGACTGGAGACGCTTTTGATCGGGCCGCGGCGGAAGCGGCCCGCACCGCACCGCCTCGGGAGAACGGCGGCAATCAGGACATCAAGAACCTGACGCGCGGTTCGCGGGTGTTCTATCCGGTGTTCGTCGACGGGGCGAATCTTTCGGTGGGCGATCTGCATTTCTCGCAAGGGGACGGGGAGATCACCTTCTGCGGGGCGATCGAGATGGGCGGTTTCATCGATCTGCGGGTGGATCTGATCCCGGACGGGATGAGTACGTACGGGGTTTCGGAGAACGCGATCTTCATGCCGGGGAACGAGGGTCCGGTGTACTCGGACTGGCTGGCGTTCTCGGGGACCTCGGTGACGCTGGACGGTGAGCAGCGTTACCTGGACTCGCAGTTGGCTTATCAGCGGGCTTGTCTGCACGCCATCGACTATCTGACCAAGTTCGGGTACTCACCGGAGCAGGCCTATCTGATTCTGGGGGCTGCGCCGATCGAGGGGCGGTTCTCGGGGGTGGTGGATATTCCGAACGCCTGCGCAACGGTGTACTTGCCTACGGCGATCTTTGACTTCCCGGTGGCGCCTTCGCTGGACGGCCCGGCCCAGGTCGATCCGGGCATGGGGGCACCGCACGCTGCTCGGTAGTGCTGGTTGTGCTGCGCGTCTGGGCGGGCCGGCGCTCGTCCAGACGCGCCTGCCTTCAGTGCAGTGAGAGCGCCCGCCGAACGGCTGCCGCAGTGGTGTCCGGCCCGGTATTGAAACCGATCACTGAGGAAGGCGTTTCCTGGCGGGCAATGTTGACCAGTTGCTCAAGCAGCGGGGTCATGGCGGGATCCAGTCGCACCCCACCTCCGATCACGATGACGTCGTAGCGCCGGGAACGCACCGTGTTGCGGAACTCGTCCTCGGCGTCGGAGTCATTCTTCAGAAGGCAACTGTCGAAGCTCACTCCCATCTGCGTCAGCTCCGCAGCCGAACGTTCGATCCCGGCCGTGATCTGTGCTGCATCGACCGTCGGGAAGTTCCGGCGCCGCCACTCAGAATCGACCAGGAACCGTGGATCAAGGCCGACGTTGAGCACGCTTCGCTGCGGGCGGCGTAGCTCGGCCAAGAGACCCGGATGAGTGGGTGTCCACTTCAATGTCTCTTGTGTAGCTCGGCTGGAGACCGGATTGTCCAGGCCGACGAACTCCTTCAGGAAACCGAAGTGTTCATCCTGTGCAGCGGCAGCGACAGGAATGCCCAGACGCTCGCCAATGGCTGCAGCGATCTCGCGGAGGGGAATGCCCTCTTCGGCAACAGCATGCAGCAGCGATCCAGCCGGGGCCGACTCCAGGGCAAGCCGGTACAGGCGGGCCGCATCACGTCCGTCCACAGACGGCCAGCGGTTGCCACCGTCGCCCAGGTACCCGGACACACCATGCTTCTGAGCGATCTCGATCAGCCTGGAAGCAAACCCGTAGCTCCCTTCGTGATGCACCGTCGGGGGCAGACGCACCACCGCAGCTCGCACGCCGTCGTTCTGCATTGCGATCAGGGCGTTTTCGGCATCGATCCGAGGCCCGGCTTCCAAAGTGACTGTTTCATTGAGGACGCCGGTGAAGCCGGCCATCGCCAGGGAACCGGTCGCGTTCGTGCCGATGAACGGCTTGCCAGTCCCGCGCAGGGCCGAACCCATGGCCTGAATGGCCTGCAGATCGATCTCCAGCGCGCTCGCCAGGTCGCCAGATGCCTGCAGACCGTGATCGAACGCCAGGTGAATGACCCCGTCCGCCTCAGTCGCGGCGGCCGCCAAACCTTCTCGATCGGCCAGATCCCCACGGCGCACCTGCGCCCCGAGCGCCTGCACGATGGCGGCCGCCCGATCCGAGCGGGCCAGGCCGGTCACGGTGTGACCAGCAGCGATCAGCTCTGGGAGGACGGCCGAGGCAAGGCTGCCGGACGCACCGGTGACGAAGACATGCATGATCTCTCCCATGGTGATTGCAGTGACTGCAGTGACTGCAGTTGACGCTACTCCCTGATTTCAGTGACTGCAATCGAGGTAGGGTGAGCCACATGCCTCGCTGGGAGCCGAACGCCGCCGGGCGGCTCCAAGAAGCCGCCTTGACCCTTTTCGAGCAACAGGGCTACGCCGGCACCACCGCCGCCGAGATCGCGGCCCGCGCCGGCCTGAGCGAGCGCACCTTCTTCAATCACTTCGCCACCAAGCACGAGGTGATCTTCGGCGCGACCGCCGAACTGCTCCTGCGGACGATCACCCGCAGCATCGTCGCGGCCCCGGCCGAAGCGAGCCCCCTGGACGCGGTCATGCACGGCCTTCAGACCGCGGCCGGAAACGTGCTCGACGGCTACCAGGCGCTGTCTGCTCGTCGGCGACAGATCATCGATGCCACCCCGGAGCTACGGGAACGCGATGAGGGCAAACGCGCCGGCCTCATCGACGCGATCGCCACTGCCCTGCGTGAGCGCGGGGTCGATGCCGATGCCGCGTTCCTGACCGCCGGCGCCGGTGCCGTGATTCTGCAGGCCGCCGACTCGCGCTGGACTCGGCCCGAGAACGACACTCCCCTGAGCGATCTCCTGGCCGACACCCTCACGTCGTTGCGCGGCATCGTCGAAGCGGCCACGGCACTGCACTAATTGGCTTGCCGCGCCGGTGCTCGTCCTGTGACTCTTGTTCCCAGCACGAAGCGCCGGTGAGAACCTCTCGCCGACAACGATCTCGTGCTCACAACCGAGTTCCGAAGCGCAGACGCGGGTTACTTCGACTCTTAATCGGCGGGTTGCGGGTTCGAGTCCCGCCGCCGGGACCTCATCCCGGCGTAGCTCAACTGGCAGAGCAGCATGTTCCTTCGTCGCCCCGGATCTCGGAACCCGGTTGTGAGCACGTCCTATCGAGGAAATCCCATGACCAAGTTCTCGTCGAAGGCTGCGTTGCTTTCGCGGCCGCGCAGCGACGGTACTGCTCGTACCTATGAGGGCGGGCTCGGCTACCACCGCGACGCCAAGTCCGAGCTGTTCCTGCTGGCCGTGACGAACATGGTTTCCGAGAACACGTTCTACGAGGGCGCGGGCGAGCGGGACCAGCGTTTCCAGGATCTGGTGCAGGCCGTGACGCTCGATGACCCCTCGTGGGTGGCGCGTTTCGTTCCGTACCTGCGGGGCCCGATGAACATGCGGTCGGCTGCTCTGGTCATGGCTGCTGAATATGCCTTGACGTTGCGTACTGCTCCGGATTCTGTGCGGGCGCAAGCGCCTTCGGTTCGCTCGGTGATCTCCAGTGCGCTGCAGCGTGCGGACGAGCCGGGCGAGTTCATCGGCTACTGGAAGCTGCGTACCGGTCGGGTAACGCTGCCGGGCGGGGTTCAGCGGGGCGTTGCGGATGCTGTGGACCGGCTGTTCACCGAGTACGCGGCGCTGAAGTACGACGGCAAGAGCCACGCCATCCGCCTGGGCGACGTGATTGAGTTGACGCACCCTGCGGCGCGGGCTCCCTGGCAGGGCCAGCTGTACCAGTACCTGCTGGATCGCCGTCACCACCCGGAGGACGTTCGTGCCGACCTTTCACAGTTGCCCATGATCCGCGCCAACCTCGCCTTGGACCAGATTCCTTCTTCTGAGCGTTCTTCCGTCCTGCGCGGTGCGAACGCTGCGAGCTTGCTGAAGGACGCCGGGTTCACCTGGGAGGAGCTGTCCGGTTGGCTGGGCGGCCCGATGGATGCTGCGGCTTGGCGGGCGGTGCTGCCGTCGATGGGCTTCATGGCCCGGCTGCGTAACCTGCGCAACTTCGACAAGGCCGACCTGGCCGCTTCGGACGTCGCCCCGGTCATCGCCATGCTCACCGACCCGCAGCGCATCGCCCGCTCACGCCAGTTGCCGTTCCGGTTCCTGGCTGCTTCGCGGGCCGCGTCCGGATCACGCTGGGCCGAGCCGCTGGAGCAGGCGCTCAACCACAGCCTGGCCAACGTCCCTGCTCTGCCGGGCCGTACCTTGATCCTGGTCGATCGCTCGGTGTCGATGTGGTCACGGCTTTCGCGGCGCTCGGACTTGCTCCGGGCCGACGCTGCCGCCATTTTCGGTACGGCCTTGGCGGTCCGGGCTCGGCGGGCCGACCTGGTGCAGTTCGGTTCGTCCAGCCGGCGGGTCACGTTCGGCCGGAGCGAGTCGGTGCTGCGTGTGCTTGACCGCTTCGAGCAGTTGGGCGGCACCTACACCGCCGCTGCGCTGCAGGAGCACTACGCCGGTCATGACCGGGTGATCGTGGTGACCGACGAACAGGTGGCGCAAGGCCAGGACGTGGACCGGGCGGTGCCTGCACAGGTGCCGATGTACACCTGGAACCTGGCCGGGTATCAGATCGGGCACACGCCTTCGGGTAGCCGTAACCGGCACGTGTTCGGTGGGCTGAGCGATGCCGCGTTTGCGATGATCCCGCTGATCGAGGCGGGTAGGTCGCAGGACTGGCCGTTCTGAGAGGTCGTCATTCGCCGGAGTGGCTCAGTGAGGTCGGGCCACTCCGGTGTGTTCGTGCGGCTCTGACCCTGGTCGGCTGCTAGCTTCCGAAGCCGGCAAAAGGTATTGCGGTTCGGGGGACGGGCGTGAGGGGAAGGCTGAAGTGGTCGGCCGCGGCGGTTCTTCTGGCTGCGTTCGTCGGCGGATGTTCATCGGACGAGCCTGAGTCGAAGTGGGCTACCAGCCTTGAGCCGGGCAACTGCTTGAATCTGATTAAGCCGCTGTCGCAGGCAAATCCCACCGTCTCGCAGTTCGAGAGTGCTTCCTGCGAAAAGGCACACGACTTGCAGGTCTTCGCCGTTCCGGAGTACGTGGCGAAGACCTCGGAGTCAAGTCCTGGCGGCGCATCGGTCAGTGCTTACCCTGGAGACCGGCTGGTTCAGGCGATGGCCAGCAAGAAGTGCTCGCTGGCTTTCCGCACGTTCCT
>NZ_JAJOMB010000032.1 GCF_021129305.1 Kineosporia babensis
CCTCGAGGCCAAAGCCCATTCGCCGGGTGATGGATTGGTCGAGTTCCTGCTCGGCGACAATCGCCTCCATTCTCTGCCGTACTGCGGCTGAAAGCTCCGGTCGTAAACCATCTACAAGCGCAGTCGCGAAAGCTCTTTCCAGGTCGGGGAAGGCTTCGAGCAGGGTGAGTTGCTGCTCGGGCCGCAGCGTTGTCACGAACCGGGACATCGCCACTCGCCAGCGGCCGGGGACGTCACTTCGGGTTTTGTTCGAGATAGAGGGCTCTTTGAGCCTGCGGCCTACCTGGATGATCAGCTGTACCTGGGCATCGACGGATCCGGGCTTCTGACCACGGATGCCGCGTGTGAGGAATCCGATGAGTGAGGCGACAACGTCGCTTCTGACTGGAGAGCAGAAGGCCCAGCCGAGCATCTCGTCCAGACCGTCGGTACCGCAGGGGTGGGTGGCAAGTATCTGGACGAGGCTGCCACGGGCCTGCTGGGGCTCCGGAAGGTTGGGGAGGTCGCCGGTCCCCAACTTAGGAAGCAAGGATCGCAGCCACTCCACTGCACGCTCGGCCATGTAGAAATCGTTCTCGACACCTCGCTCGGCGGCCAGAACTAGTGACGCCCGCATCACTGGATCGTGGGCGTTCTGATGCAGCACGAGTAGATCTGCCCATGGCGGCAGTTCGACGAGAGCGTTGGCATGCGGTAGGGCGAGCAACCGCCCGGCGGCCCGGCGGACCTTTTCTCGGTCGCTTGCCAGCGCTTTCATCACGACTGGGGTTAGCTCACGACTGCGGAAACCCATCGGCGCCCGCATGTCTGGCATGCCTTGCACGAGCCTTTCCAGCCGCAGCAGATCGCCGTTCGCACCGAGCAACTGGAAGAGGATGGCGGTCGCACGGGAGCGGGGGGTGTTGCGGGCCTGCAGCACTAGGCTCTCTGTTGCGCTGTCCGACAGCGCACCCTCAACGAACAGGTCGTGTGTCAAGGCATCCTTAGCGCCATTGAGATCTGCGCCGTAGCAGCGCATCAGCAGGCGTAGGAGCCGGTCGAGGTCCAGCCATGGGGCCGAGGCTTTCTCGCCCGGACGTTGCACAGCCGGGGCGACCGCGGCCACGATCTCGGCCACCACCCACGAGGGCAGCTCAGGACGTTCGAGGGTGCGCCGGATAGTGTCGGCCCAGCGCTGCTGAAGCGTTTCCGGACTCCGGTGAGATGCTGGGAGACCTTCGGTGAGCAGTTGCACGGCGAGCTGGCGCATGTCGTTGCGCTCCGACGTTAGAGCTGGGACCAGCCAGCCCCGGTTAAGTTCACTGAGCAGCGATGCCGTGTGCTGATCGGCCAGGAAACGAACGAGCGCCTTGATCGCCGACGGATGCTTGCTGCTTCCTAGCGCTAGCAGTGTGCCCCCGAAAACGGCCTGGTTCCAAGGAGCGGCTCGTTCTGTCGTCTTTCGCCCATCCAGGTGAGTTTCCCGAGGGTTGTGCAACGCGTGACTGATGAGGTGCACCGATCCGGACATCTCGTTGATCAACTGCTGGGGGTCGCTGCCGTCGGCCAGTCGGCATTCGACCCGGCGGTTGTGGAGCGCAGCGTGAGCCAAGACCAGGCGCCCTTCGGGCGCGAAGTCGCCCACCAATTCGTCGGCCCAGTTACTGATCCGTGGCGCCAATGCGAGCGGTGCTGTGGCCAGACACTCGAGGATGAAGGCAAGATAGCTCTGTTGGCCGACAGCCTTGGCCCTGGAGCCGATCTCGCGTAACTGGGTGAGTACGACATCCGGGTCCGCCGACACGAACCGCGACAGAACCGCGGGTAGTTGGGTCCAAGAGGCCAGGGTGCCGCCGGTGACACCCTGCGTCTTGCCCGGTAGCCCAAGCTTGGGAAGAATTCCCACGACCTGGTGCGCCTGCTCGTCAACCATCCGAGAAAGAGTGTCGACCACTGCGAACCACGCGGTGTCGTCTCGAGCACAGCAAATGGCCAGGACAGCCAGATCGGCGGGCGCCATCGGGCGTCCGGGCCTGGGCAGCAGAGCGAGCATGTCGCGAATCACCGACGTGTGCACCCGCTCGTCTCGGATCACCTGATCGAGTGCAGGTCGTAGAGTCGGCCAACTGCCAGGAGTCTGGGCCGCCGTCGTCAGACACAGTCGCAGATGTGAGCCCAGTGCCTGCCCCGGCTTGGGGGAGTCAGCCTTCCCCGCTATGAGCCAGTCACCGAGAACATTCCGGGCCGCTGTTGTGGCGGCCACCCGATGCATAGGTTTACGCCATGCCCAGGTCCACATCTGTTCCAGTACCGACTTGATGAAGAAGTCCTGGGGCCGGGTCCGGGCGCGCTCCAGCACGAGGTCAAGTGCAGGCGAACCAGCCCGACTCAGCAATGCGCGAGCCGCCACATACTCGAAGAAGGTCTGGTGGAAGAACGAGAACTGCCCATGCGCATCTACACTGCCGACACCCCGGGCCGTCAACATCTGTACGTCGGTGCTCAGCCGACCCGGGACGTCTGACAAGACATCAGCTATCGCGACATCGGGCGTGCCTGCCCGCAGCATCTGCAGCGCGAGTTCGTCACACGTCGCCGAGCAGTCCGCTCCTGCTTCTTCGGGGACAGCTCCCGATCGCCATGCCCGGCGGTCAGTGAGTACTCTGTCGTCCCAGTACTGATCGAATAGGTCTGTTGCGTCGACTGTTTCTGGAACAGACTGAGGGCTGTACAACTCGAAGAGCATCCGCAGGGTTAGCGGATGCTGAGCGAGGGCTCCCAAGGGGTGGCGACGCACCACGGCCTGAACGAGTTGGCTGGCCAGTGTCGAGCTGTCTCCGGGGGTGCGGCAGTACTCCAGTGCGTGCGCCGCGACTGCGCGTTCGAATTCACCCTTTCCAACCTCACTGTCGTCTGTGGGATCGGCGTGCTGCAAGGTGTCGGGGGTGACGTAGTCGGACAGAATCCGTTCCAAGCAAAGGGTGGGTACGCCTTCGCCGAGGTTGCGGGCACGGTTCAGGTCGTCGGCCAGCCGTTTGGCCTCCATTGGCCGTGCAGTCACCACCGTCGAGGCACCGGTGCCCAGTAGCACCTGTTTCAGAGCCAGGTAGCCGCGATCGTCGTTTACTACGATGTCAGCCGTATCGACCAGGAGCGTCGCCCGGTGCCCAGCGCGCAGGTCGGCCGAGATCGCGCCCTGCAGGTCGTCGACCCGCACCAGAGGTGACTCACCGGCCAGCCATCCCGCCTTGACGAAGTAGACCTCGTGATCCGGCTCAGCCAGCAAGGTAGTCGCCAGCCCCCAAAGCAGACTGGTCTTGCCCACCCCGCCGATCCCAGCCACGATTATCGGCGCATCGGGCATCCCATGGAGGAGAGACAGGAGATCCCTCTCCAGGTCGCGGTGAACGTAAAGGCGTGCTCCTCCTGTGGGAAGGAGAGCAAATTGCCTGTCCGACACGGCCCCGGCGTCGTCGAGGGCTTGTCTGCTCAGCAGGCGCAGGCGCGGCGCCGGAGAGTCAGTATTCAAGTCCACCGCCGGAAACTTCACCTCGGCCTGGCCCTCTGATCCCAACGTCGCCGTAGCTACCAGGCGAAGAGCCTCGTGACCGTCCAGACGTGACAGATCGATCGAGATATAGGGCCTCAGAAGCGCCCCCAGCACACCGCCCTGGAAGATCACCGGGACTATACGCCCCGACCCCTGCCGTGGGCCACCGGTCAAAAGTGCGGTGATGGCGCTGCCGGCGAGGTAGTCCATCGGATCACGGCCGCCGACCACGAGCGCGACGCTTGCGCCACCGTTGACGGCGTCTGAAAGCTCGACCACCGCATTAGTGCCCGCCTGTGTCCATCCCTTGACCTCGTGGCCCGCCTGCCTCAGGGCCATCGTGAGCCAATTGGCCCGGTCACGGTCGAGAGCATCGTCGTGGTCATAACAGACCACATATCCGCCGGGGGCGTTGGAACGCAACGCTTCGGGACTCGACGCCACGCCACGCAT
The DNA here is from genome assembly GCF_021129305.1 of Kineosporia babensis. GTDB lineage: Bacteria > Actinomycetota > Actinomycetes > Actinomycetales > Kineosporiaceae > Kineosporia > Kineosporia babensis. The sequence continues at coordinate 3,983 of NZ_JAJOMB010000032.1, forward strand.
TATGGCCTACGACACGAACGCTGGGGTGCGTTTTATGCTCATCGCATGGCTTCCGCTGGACGTGTTGACTTTTTCATCAGTTATGCAAACGCCGACCGCGACCCCGACTGGGCCCAATGGATCGCCGACACGCTCGAAAGTGCCTCGTATACTTCGCGCCTTCAGGCCTGGGACATCGGACCAAGTGGTAACTTCGTCGTCGACATGCATGATTTCACGTTGACTTCGGATCGTTTGATCATGGTTTTCTCGCCGGACTATCTCGATCCGAAGCGTGAAATGGTACTGGCCGAATGGACCGCCAAGTTTCGTGACGACCCGGCGGGGAGAAAGGGCCTGCTTCTCCCGGTGAGGGTTCGGGCGTGCAACCCCACCGGTTTGCTCGGCCCGCGTGTATACATCGATCTCGTCAACCTGGACAAAGCAGCCGCCAAGCAGGTGCTCCTCGAGGGCGTCGACCCGAACCGCCGAAAACCAACGACTGTTCCTTTTCCTGGCTGAGGCGGCAGCGTATCCTCGACCGTGGACACGCTGAAACCGGCGTGTGCGTCGGGTTCAGACCGAAGTTCTGTGCAAGAATTTTGTCGTAAAGCGCGGGACGAAGTAGCTCATCGTCGTGCTTGGCCGGGTAGTCCCGTTTCGGATCCAGATCAGCCGGTCGCGGGAACGAAGACGACCTCCTGGCCGACGTACATAAGCGCGCCATGGTTGTCACAGCGATGAAAAGCCAGGAGTATCGCCAGTTACGTCTCTGTGGGTGGCGCCGTCGAGGACGACACTCGTCCCGTTTCGCACCTGTCCGTAGACGAGACCACCAAAGAAGATCGGATGACGAGGCGCGATCCGGTTGCCCTGCGACAGGGGCCAGATAGTTTCAAACGTTGCTGGGCTGAATGCGCGTAACCCCGAGGTGCTGCTGCCAACGTCGAAGACGACTTTCCCGTCGCGGGAAGGGGCGTTGAGCACGACCTCACTGAGTCGCTGAGTGATCGTCCCGGTCGCCGAATCCAGTCTCCCCTTGTACGGGGTCCGCGCCGCTGTACGGGTTGATGGTCACGATGAGGCCGTCGTCTGTCTGAAACGTACTCAAGCCGCGGACTGCGGTGTGTTGCCACTGGTCCGCTTGACCTTGCCGGTGGCGGGGTCAAGCCCGGTCAATTGGGGGTAGTTCGCGGCGCTGCTTTCGCTCGTCTCGGCACTGACGACAACCGCATCGGGGGTGAGCGCAGCAAAAAGTACCGGGCTCTGACCAAGCTACTGTGCGAGGAGCGGTGTCGACGGCTGCCATCATGCCTCGCCTGGAATGGCGCCTCCCGCCAGATCCGACACAGCAAGAATCCCGACGGAATGACCCTCGCCGTCGATCCCAGCGCCTACGCAGACCTGCTCACCCCAGCAAAACGCGGTGAACTGGACCGGCTCTCGAACTGATCCTCACGCCGCATTGTCCCGGGAGCGTTGCGCTCCCGGGACAGGACTCTGCGGGGTTTGGCTCCGCGCCCGAGGCTGGAGGCCGGACAGCTACTCGGTTCCTCTCTGTTCCAGGCCAAGTAGGACAACGTCCAGGAAGTCGGTCCATTCCGGCATGGAAGGCATCTCGAAGCCGGCAAGGAGCCAAGCCCCCAGCGCTAGCGATGTGAATGCAGCGTCAGCGGGATTCATGGCCTCTAAAGGATTCCGCTCAGCAAAAATTGCCATCAAGAGATCATAGGCAGCCTGGCCTGAAACATCCGACCAGGTACTTGTTTTCGAGAAGTCTGCAGCCAGTTCCCCGATACGATCGTCGGAGGGGACCTCGCCCTCGTCGATGGCAAAGACTGCGCCGGCCACGATGTTGAAAGCTAGTTCAAGCGCCGCCAAGTATTCGGAGTCGGTCTCGCCCAACCCCAGCACGCCGTTGCGAAATCTCTCGGGGTCTTGTGCCACAGCTCCCGCGAGCGCTTCTCGGACCTTGGGTTCAACCGCTGGGTCGACACGCATGGCTGGTCAGCCCTCCTTTTCCTTACGCTCTCTCTGGCGTTCCTCATGGTCCTCGCTCTTTGCCAGAATGCTCTGTCCCACGGCGAGGTATTGCGTGATAGCTGTCCCGGCCAGAACCACCTCCAGGGGCAGCTTTGCTACGAGCCCAACGAAGGTCCAGGCTCCACCGAGAATATTGGAGGCGAGATCAACATCCACTGAGCGTAGCTTTGCCGACCTGCTCTTAGGGGCTTGACCGGCTTGGCGGTCCTTGGCTTGTGAGAGGCGATCGGGCTTCGAAGTTCGCTTCCCAGTTGGCGGTTTGCTCCACTTGAAACCGAACGGCCCTCCTCGGGTGCCTGAGGCTGTTCCCTTCCCAGACCGTCCAAGCATGGCGGCTCGGATGCTGGCCAGAGGTCCAGGCGCTTTCCCGGAGCCGCCCGTCCTTCAACCCTTGATGGCCTCGGCGTTGGAAACTGCTGTGTCCAAGGCATCGGCGATCGAGGTAGTGGCCTCGGAGACCTTGTCGAGGTCAGCCTTGAGATTCTCCAGCATCTCCGCCTTGTCCTCCACACCCATGGCCGCCATCGCCTGGGCGCCTTCCTCGGCACCCTTGGCAGCAGCGACGAGTACCTGCTGGGCATCCTCGTAGGCCTTCTTGCTCGCCTGGATCTCGGTGATGATCTCGTCCAACGAAGCCATGCTCGTCCCCTCACGTTCTTGCTGTACGCGGCGACAGAGCGTATCCATCCGACGGTCGAATCTGTAGTTTATCCTCCGATTTGTGACTGTTCGTGCACCTCGCCCTACGGGAAGTCCGATTCTCTGGCGGGATAGACGATTCCTCTCTGGCAAGTTCAGAACGGCGCCTCGGCAGATTCGGGACCTTAGCGATGGGTGTACGCCGCTGAGCGAGACTCAACCCGAGCTTGGCCGGGCCGAGCGGACCAGTGGCAGATCAGCGGTGCACCCGCAGGTCGGGCGAAGTCGGCTTACCCAACTGGTGATTCCTGTGCCCACACCGGCCCAGCGGGAGGTGATCGCTGCGCATCTGCAGCAGCTTGACCGGTTGCACAATACTTTGTCCTTCATTGTCCGTCGGGCCGAGGGGCCTGTCCGTCGGCCGCCGCGGCGATCATCGGCGGGGAGCAGGAGACCTGAGTGAACGGCTGGCTCGACGACGACCCCAGCGCCCCGACGACGATCGTCAGCTCTTCCTGGTGCGTCGCCAGCTCGCTCTGCTACGGATTGGATTGGCACCGAGCAGCGGGAAGCGGCAATCGCCGAACTGCAGGGCCTGCTGGCTGACCTCGACCGAGCGCTGCCCGGCACAGCCTCCACGTCCCGACTCACGTGAATGGAACCCGCATGACTGATGACACCCTCGACGGGGCGGTGCCGGCCGATGATGCCGAATCCGACTCGAAAGCCCTTGCCTTGCTGGACAAGGCGATAGCTCTGCCTACGCCGCTGATCCGCAAGAACATCGCCCGGGCCCGGCAGCGCAATCCTGAGGCGAGCCCGGCTCAGGTCATCGCCAGCCTCGAGAAGATGTACGTCAGCGCCCTCACCGGTTCCGGCGCTGCAGTTGGAGGCACCGCGGCTGCTCCCGGCGTCGGTACCGGAGTAGCACTCGCCCTGACCGCCGGTGAGGTCCTCACATCGTTCCAGGCGACCGCGCTCTACGCTCTCTCGATCGCCGAGATCCACGGAGTGCCGATCGACGAGCTCGAGCGCCGGCGGACCATCGTGATGGGGATCATGCTCGGGGGCAGCGGATCCGGGACGATCGCCAAGATCTCCGAACGCACCGGACAGCACTGGGGCCGGCAGGTGGCAGCCAAGGTGCCCGCGGAGACGCTGAAACAGATCAACAAGGTGCTGGGCAAGAACTTCGTCACGAGGTACGGCACCAAGCAGGGGATCATTGTGCTCGGCCGGGTCGCCCCGTTCGGTATCGGTGCGGTGATCGGCGGTGGCGCCAACGCCGCAATGGCGGCCCTGACCGTGAAGGCCAGCCGGCGGGCGTTCGGCCCTGCACCCGCCGAATGGCCCGACCAGGCACCGAGCATCCCCGAATTGGAGAGCTGATGGCCCGCCTCGGCATCGACAAGGACTTCCTCAGCGATTTCGCCGCCTTGGAGAAGACGGTGCAGGGCAAGGGTCAAGGACGTCTTCACCAAGTTCGAGCACGCCACCCACACCGGCCTGCACCTCGAATCAGTGCAGAAGGCCAAGGATCCGCGGCTGAAGACGATCCGGATCGACCAGTACTGGCGGGGCGTGGTGCTGTCCCCGGAAACCGGCGACGACTGAGACCACGCCGCCTCGTCCCGGGAGCGTTGCATCCCGGGACGAGACTTTGCGGCTGCCGACGACGCCGAACTATTCCCCCGACGACCCCGAGATCCAGGATCTGATCGCAGGCCTGGGGAACGACGAGGATGACCGTGAAGTCACGGCTCGTGACATCAACATCATGACCGCGCTGCGGATGGCTGACGCCTTCACCTCCTTGTAGAGGGGGCGTCCTCGGTCACACGTTGTCGCTTGCCCAGACGGCGACGCCCCCGCCGCCTTACGCTCTGCTCATGCCAGACCACGCACTAACCGAGTCGCCCGGCAGCACGGTAAAGATCGACCTCGCCGCGCAGCCTGTGCTCAGTTATGCGATGGCCAACAGCGATATTCCCGTGGTCGCTCAGGTGGGCCTGGCCAGCACGGCCAGTCGCCCGGGAGCGGTGCTGCGGATCCTGATCCAGGACGAGCGGGGTCAGGTGACCAGGCCGTTCGAGCAGGTCGTGGATCTGGTGGCGAACCGCAGGGTCAGGATCGACGACCCGAAGGTGCGGCTCGACCCGGCGGTCATGCTGCAGATCGACGAGCAGCGACCGGGTCTGCTGACCGCCGAGGTGGAGTGGCATGGTCAGGTGCTGGCCAGCCACGCTGAGCCGATCCGATTGCTGGCGGCCCGGCAGTGGCTCAGGCACGAGGCCATCCAGTTTCTCAGTCTGGAGATTCTGGCCGCGTTCGTGATGCCGAACGATCCGGCGGTGAGCAGACTGCTCAACGAGGTCACCGAGTGGCTGCAAGAGCGAACTGGTGACGCGTCGCTGTACGGCTACCAAGCTGACGCTCGACGGGTGGACCTCACGGTCCAGGCCGTTTTCGAAGCGATGCAGGCTCGCCGGATCAGCTACGGCGAACCGCCCGCAAGTTGGTCCGAGTCTGGCATGGGTCAGAAAGTTCGTACGCCGCACGAGGTGCTGGAGGGAAGGATCGGGACCTGCCTCGACACGACCGTGGTGATGGCCGCAGTTCTGGAGCAGGCTGGCATCCATCCGCTGCTGTGGGTCGTCGAGGGGCACGCCTTCCTCGGGTACTGGCGGCATGAGCGGATTCTCGACGAGATCACCCAGACCGGCGCCGGGGACCTGGTGAACCGGATCGACCTGGACGAGATCCGGTTGGTCGAGACCACCGCCCTGACCAAGCCCTTCGACCCGGGGCTGTACGAGCGGAGCACCCGCAGCCCGGTCCAGAGCCATCTGTCCGGGGATCTGAGTAACGTGCTGGGAGTAACCGACGTTCTGAGTGCGCGCCTGCGCAAGATCGTTCCCCTCCCGGCCTCGACGCGTGGTGAGGACGGCCAGGCCCAGGTTGTTGTCTACGAGCCCAGGCAGCACTCCACCGCCCCGGCACCGCGGGCCGAGCCCCGGCGGGCGCGTGCGCACACCCGTTCGGTGAAACCGGTGCCGCCGCGTGTGCAGGTCTGGAAGAACTCGCTCCTGGACCTGAGCACCCGAAACCGCCTGATCGACCTCAAGGCTGAGCATGGCGTCGGTCTGAATGTGCCGACCGGTCATCTGGGGCTTGTCGAAGATGCCCTTCACGAGGGCGGGGCCCTGCACCTGCTGCCCGGCGACCGGATCGACCAGGTGCACCTGGCGCGCGGTGGACGGCTGCCGGAGGACCATGTCGCCCGGATCTTCGCGAGCAACCACCAGCTCTACACCACGCTTACCCACGGTCAATACATCACGCGACTGCGCTCTTTGGCGCAGAAGGCCCGCGTCATCGTCGAGGAGACGGGAGCCAACAACCTCTACCTGGTGCTCGGTACCCTGGTCTGGAAGCACGATGGCAAGGACTTGCGTTCGCCGTTGATCCTGGTGCCGGTTCGGCTGATCCGCCGAGCTGGCGACTACCACCTCGAGATCGACGAAACTGGAACCAGCACGCCGAATTTCTGTCTGCTGGAGAAGCTCTACCAGGTACACGGGCTCAGGGTTCCTGGCCTCGCTGAGCCGGTTCTCGATGGCGCGGGGATCGATCTGGATGCGGCGGTCCGGGCGATGCGGGTGGCGCTGTCGGAACACGGTCTACCCTTTCGGGTCGATGCCGCGAGGGCCGATCTGGCGATCCTGCACTTCGCGAAATTCCGGATGTGGAAGGACCTGGACGAGAACTGGGAGCAGCTCTCGGTGAATCCGCTGGTCCATCATCTGATCCACAGCCCGGCACAGCCCTTCCGGGACAGCGTGGAACCCCCGAAGAACTCAATCGACCTGGACGAGCTGGATGCCGGTTGCCCGCTACCGGGCGATGCCTCGCAGCTCGGCGCCGTGGCCGATGCTGTGGACGGCCGCACCTTCGTGCTGGAAGGCCCTCCGGGAACTGGTAAGTCCCAGACGATCACGAACATGCTGACCCGGGCGGTCGTCGAAGGACGTCGCGTGCTCTTCGTCGCCGAGAAGCGTGCTGCCCTGGACGTGGTCCGGCGGCGGCTGGACGAGGTCGGGATGGGCCCGTTCTGCCTGGACCTGCACGACAAGGGCAGCAAGCCGGTTCAGGTCCGGGCCCAGATCAACGAGTCCCTGAACCATCACGTGGTCGTTGACGACCAGGACCTGCGGGCCGCTCAGCAGGATCTGCGCTCCTCACGCCGGGTTCTGTCCCGGTATGCCCGCGGGCTGCACGAGACGAATTCCCTTGGCTATTCCTTCTATTCGTCGCACACCGAGCTTGTTGCCCTGGGCGAGGGGCCGGTGCTGCCGGTGCCCCGCGATTTCCTGCACGCGCCGGAGGCGCCGGCGAAGGTGGAGGCGGTCCGCGATCTGCTGCGCGTGCTGCCTGACAAGGCTGATGTCACGATTCCGGAACGGCAGCATCCGTGGGGCTTCGTGCTGCTGGACGATCCAGCCGATCTCGATGTCGAGCGGGTCCGTCAGGCTGCCCTGGCCGTGGACGAGAGCCTTGGCCATCTCACTGATAGTGGCTATCTCACCGATGTTCTCGCTGCGGTGTGTTCCGTGGCGGAGCTGTCCGACCTGAGTGCCGTCATCAGGGCGTCAGGTGTGGGTCTTCGAATCATGGACGAGTCGCGCGGCCAACGATGGACGGATGCCTGCGCGTGGTGGATGGCTGAACTCGACTCGTTCCTTGCCGCCGGCCATCCGGCGCTGACGCTCGTTACTCCGGCAGCGCTCGACCTGAACTTGGCCGAGATCCACGCACATGCCGTGGAGGCGGGAGAATCCAGTGTCATCGGTCGGTCTCGACGACTGCGCGAAGTCGGGTCCCGGCTCGACCCCGTGCTGCGACCCGGTTGCGAGATCGCCGTTAAGGACGTCCTCGACCTGACCAGCGCTCTGCTGCGGCTTCAGACCGAGGTTCAGGGCTTGGCGCAGCAAGCTCGCAGCATTCCCGGAATCCAGGTACCGGGGGACTGGAACCCGTTCACCGAAGGTTCCCAGGACCTCGTCCATCGTCAGATCGACTGGCTGCGGGACTTGGGCCGGGCCGTCGACCCGAACGTAGGTTCCGCCAGCCACCGGGTTTTCGTGGACCGCTTACGGAACATCCTGCAGGCGGGCGAGTCGGTCGACGCGGCAGTGGTGGAAGCGATCGACCAGACTGCATACACGCTTCAGGCGCTCTCCTGGGAATGCGGCTCAACTGAACAGATTCTCGAGTGGTGGAGCGGTGACGAAGGACTTCTGGCCGGATGGCGGGATACCAGAGCCGGGCGGGCGCTGTTCGATCCGGCCCTGCACAGCCTGCGTCGGTGGGTAGCCTTCCGGCAGGCACTGGTGCCACTGCGGAGCCTTCGGCTCGGGGAGACCTACGACGAACTGCTCACCGGGGTGGTCCTCGCTGACGACGCGGCAGCGGCTTTCGAACGAGGGCTTGCTAGTAGCTCGCGAACTGAGCGCAGTGAGTCCAATCGACTGGACATCTTCGACCCGAAGGCGCACAACCGTGCCGTGGAACGGTTCTCCGTGGCGTCCTCCACAGTCCGTCGGCACCTGAGAACTTCTCTGCCCGCACAAGTGCTGGCCCGCCGGTCGTTCGATGCCGATACGGCCACTGGGGACGCGGGGGAACTGCGCAAGGAGGTCCGGCGTCAGCGTGGTGGCGTGGGGGTTCGTGCGCTGCTGTCGAAGTACGGCGAGCTGATCACCGAGATCATGCCCTGTGTCCTGGTCAGCCCGGACTCGCTGGCCCGGTTCTTCGAGAGCAGCGGCCAGATGTTCGATCTGGTGGTCTTCGACGAGGCCTCGCAGATCCGGGTGGCCGATGCGATCGGGGCGATGGGCCGCAGCAAGTCCGTCGTGGTGGTGGGCGACAGCAAACAGATGCCGCCCACCACATTTGCCCAGAGATCCTTCGGAGACGAGGATGACGACGAGGTGGTGGCCGCCGAGGCGGCCGCACCGGTCGACGAGGAAAGCATCCTCACCGAGTGCGTCGAGGCGAGAGTGCCGCAGAAGTGGCTCTCCTGGCACTACCGGAGCACCGACGAGTCACTGATCGCCTTCAGCAACCTTAAGTACTACGAGGGGCGACTGTCCTCGTTCCCCACACCGAACACGGCCGGACCGGACTCCGGGATCAGTCTGATCCCCGTGGACGGCGAGTACCTGCGTTCGGCGGCGGGCAAGCTGAAGCGCACGAACCCTCAGGAAGCCATGGCCGTGGTCGCCGAGATCCGGCGACGGTTCGAGGACTCCGAGACACCACCGTCCATTGGTGTGGTGACCTTCAACGCCCAGCAACGCACACACATCGAGGACCTGATCCGCGACAGCGGACACGAGCCGATGATCGAGGCACTCGATACCCGGTGACCGGAAGGACTGTTCGTCAAGAACCTGGAGAACGTCCAGGGCGACGAGCGGGATGTCATCCTGTTCTCCACCGGATTCAGCACGAACGAGAAGGGGGTGCTGCCCCGTAACTTCGGCCCACTGGTGTGGTTCGGTGGCGAACGTCGCTGGAACGTGGCCATCACCCGGGCCCGTCGGCAGGTTCTCGTCTTCAGTTCGTTCGCTCCCAGCAAGCTGAAGGTCGAGGCCACGTCCGCGAAGGGAATCCAGGATCTGCGGGCCTATCTCGACATCGCGGCCGGAGACAGCGAGGTGCTCGCCAGCACCGTGGCCTTGGCAGCCGCACCTGACAAGCACCGTGAACAGCTGGCCCGAGCGCTGCGGGAGCGGGGCCTGGTGGTGCAGGAGGTCTTCGGCCTTTCGGACTTCCGGGTCGAGCTGGCCCTGGCGGCGCCGGAGCGTCCCGGGCACTTCGTCGTTGCCGTACTTCTGGACGGTGAGGAGTGGCGCCGGCGGGCAACGGTCAGCGACCGGGACGGGCTGCCGGTCCAGGTACTGTCGAAGATGCTGGGCTGGCCGGCCGTGGAGCGGGTTTGGCTGCCCGAGTGGCTGGTCGAACCGGAGAACGTTCTCGACCGGCTCGAGGCGGTCACTCGCGAGGCGGCCCGTGCCCTTCCGGCACCTGTCCACGCAACCCCAGCGCCCTCGTCCTTCATTGGTACCCCCACGAAAACGAACGCCGACTTGCTGATCGCCGGGCCGGCGGTGACACCGGCCAAGGCTCCGACGGCCACGCTTCTGCGCCGGATCATCCCGTCCGACCGTGTAATTCCGGGGCAGGAGATCTATTCGCCCTGGGAGCCCAGGGTGGTCGGAGAACGGAAGGTACTCGACCGGCTCCCGACCGCGCTGCCGGTGGTGCTCGAGTTGATCGAGGAGATCGTCGAGACTGAGGGGCCGATCCATCAGGAACGTCTGGCCAAGCTCATCGCTGCGGCCTTCGGCATCAGCCGGCTCATGGGCGGGCGGGCGGAGAAGATCTATGCCGCTCTGCCGTCCTCGTATTTTCAGGAACCGGGCGAGCCGTTCCTGTGGCCCTCGAAGCTGTCACCGGCGACGTGGACCGGATTCCAGCGCCAGAAGAGCGTCAAGCCAAGGCCGCTGGAGCAGATCAGTCATCGGGAGATCGGTAACGCGATGGTCGGGATTGCCCGGTTCACGGCTGGGCTTCCCCGGGATCAGCTGCTGCGGGAGACGCTCGGGGTGTTCGGAGCCCGGCAGATGACCGAGCGGACGGAGAAGCGCTTGCTGGAGTCGCTGGAGGCGTGCCTGCGGCGCGAGCTTCTGATCGAGCAGCATGGGCTGGTCCTCGTCGATTGAGGTTCCCCCGAAACGGTGGACAGGGGGTTAAGCAGCGTTGGCTGTGCCTGTCAGGCTGGCTCAAAGCGGATGGGGCTGAGCCCTCCTGCTCCTGAGTGACGACGTTCATGATTGAACCATCTGATCCATTTGTCAACTCCAGCAACGAGTTCCGCCTTCGTGGCGAAGGTCCGACGGTAGTAGTACTCGTGCTTGAACGTGGACCAGAACGACCCCGCGGCAGCGTTATCCCAGCAGATCCCGGTCTCACCCATCGACCGGAGCAGGTCGTGCCGGCCGCAGGCGGCCGCGGTCACGGCGCCGGTGAACTCCCCGCCTCGGTCCGAATGCAGGATGGTCTTGGCCACGTTCTGGCCTTCGCGGGTGCGGGTGGCAACGGCGGCGTCGATGGCGCGGGCGACCATGGGCGCGTCGAAGTGGTCGTCGATGGCGTAGCCCTGGACGCGGCGGGAGTGCCCGTCCCGGATCGCGCACAGGAACATGTTGCCCTCGCCGCAGGGCAGGTAGGTGATGTCGGTGAACCACGCGGCGTTCAGGTGGCCCTGGTCGAACTGCCGGCCGACCAGGTCGGGCGGGAACGACGCGTCCGGGTCCTGCACGGTGGTGCGGACTTTGAACGTTCGAGGGCTGATGCCCTCGATCCCGATCTCGGCCATGATCGCCGCGACGGTCTTGGCGTTCACAACCTCACCGCGATCGCGCAACTTGTCGGTGATCCGTGGGGATCCGTAGGTCCCGTCGGACTCGGCATGAATGTCGAGGATCTTCACCGTGAGATCGGCTCGTCGCTGTTGCCTTTGGGTCGGCTCGGATGCGTCACGGCGCTTGCGCCACTCGTAGAAGCCCGATGTGGACACCTTCAGCAATCGGGCCATGCGCAGCACGGAGAAGCTCTCTGACCGCTGCTGGTCATGCTCGTGTTGAGCTGGCGTGGCGTCGTGCAGGTTTGTCTGCGGGCTGGTGATCTGGGCAGTTTGTTCGGGTTCTTGCTCGGGGCAGGCGTACTTCGCCATCAGTTCGAACCGCGTGGATTCGTCTTCGACACAAAGTACGCCGAAGCTTTTGCCAGGAACTGATTGTCCTTCTCCAGCTCAGAGACCCGGCTACGTAGCCGCAGCAACTCGGCCCTCTCGGCGGCGTCCAGGGGCGCTTCCCCGACCGCCTCGGCGGCGGTGACCCGGCGGCGTTCGTCCTTGACCCAGACGCTCAGCATGCCTGGGTCGATCCCGAGTTCCCGAGCGACCTCGGCGATCGTCCGTCCGGAGTCGATCACGCGGTGGGCAGCCTCGATCTTGTACTCGGTCGTGTACGACCGGCGCTTACGAGGAGGCATACGGACATCCTTCCAGCAGGATCGGCGATCCTGCTAAATCGGTGTCCACTCTCTCGGGGGAACCTCAGCTATCCACCGTCCGAGATGCGCGCGTGGTCACTGGGAGCATGTGCATCTGGTGGCTCGTGCAACCTCACGACGAACGGCTCGTGGGTTCGTCGTGAGGTTGCGGCTCGCTGATAGGCGGCTCTGGCTAACAGCGAGATTGGTTCGTGGGTGAAGCCTAGTGAGCGGCGACGGTTTCGGATGGTGCTGTGTTGGGGCGCCGTACGAAGAGGGTGAAGGCCAGGACGACGAGCGCGGCGATGCCTCCTACAGCGAAGGCGGCCTGGGTGCCCTCGACTGTGTTCTGGACCGTGCTGGCAGTGGCGTCAGCGGTGTGTGCGGAGGATCCGATGGTCAGCATGGTGATGAACAGGGCGGTGCCGGCCGCGCCGCCGAGTTGCTGGATGGTGCTGGCGGCGGCGCTGGCGTGGGAGTACAGCTGGGGGCGCACGGAACTGAGGGCGGTGGTGAACAGCGGGGAGATCAGCAGGCTCAGGGCGAGGCTCATGAGCACGTACATGGCGATGGCCGTGGCGGGTGCGCTGTCGGCGTTCAGGGTGGACATCGACCACAGGGCGGCTGAGAGCAGGACGCCGCCGGGGATGACGAGCGGGCGTGGGCCGTGGCGGTCGTACAGGCGCCCGATGAACGGTGCGGCCAGGACCTGGATCGCGCCGCCGGGGATCATCAGCAGGCCGGTGGTGAACGGGGTGAGCCCGGTGACCTGCTGCAGGTACAGGGGCAGCATGATCAGGACGCCGAACATGATGGAGAAGGCGGCCAGGGTGGCCAGGACCGAGATGGTGAACGGCGCGTAGGTGAAGATCCGCAGGTCCAGCAGGGCTCGGTCGGTGCGGGCCAGCAGGATCTGCCGCCAGGCGAAGGCGGCCAGGGCGAGCAGACCGATGACGAGCGGGATGCTGACCGGCACGGGGGCGTGACCGCTGGCGGACTCCCCGATCAGGGCCAGCCCGAAGATCAGCCCTCCGAAGGCCAGGGCGGACAGCACCACCGACAGCAGGTCCAGGTGCACGCGCCGGGGGGTGTTCAGGTCACGGACCCAGATCGTGCCCAGGGCGACGCAGATGAGCGCGATCGGCAGCATGACGATGAAGATCCACCTCCAGCCGAGCGCGGACAGCAGCAGCCCGGCCGAGACCGGCCCGACCACCGGCGCGACGGCCAGGACGATCGCGAGCCGGGCCATGACCCGGCCGCGCTGATGAGCGGGGACCACGTGCATGACGGTGTTGAGCAGCAGCGGCATCAGCACCGCGGCCCCAAGGGCCTGCACGACCCGGCCGACCAGCAGGAGCGCGAAGCCCGGTGCCAGCGCGGCCAGGAGCGTGCCGAGGGTGAACAGGCCAGTCGCGGCGAGGAAGACCGAGCGGGCGTGGAAGCGCTGCAGGAGGAACCCGGAGGCCGGGATGACGACGGCCATGGTGAGCATGTAGCCGGTGGTCAGCCACTGCCCATTGGCGGCGGAGACGTTCAGGTCGGCCATCAGCTGGGGCAGGGCCAGCCCCATGACGGTCTCGTTCAGGATGCCGACGAAGGCGGCCACCATCAGCACGCTCAGGGCCGGGCCGGTACGAGGCGCCGGCTCGGCCGCGACCTCGGTACGGGCAGGGGCAGGGGTAGTCATGACGTTTCGAGTGCTTTCTCTGGGCTCGTGCGGGTGAGTGCGCCTCATGGGGCCTCGAGACGCTCGACGCCGGACATCCGACGCCGACGCCGACGCATGCGCTATCGCGTCGTTCGACCGTGCCTCCGTGCCGTGGACCGCTCGCTCGGGATGCTCTCGGCCTGAACCGAAGGAACAGGGCTGAAAGCCCCTGAGCCACAGGCCGTGAGGCTCTTGCGGACCACGTAGTCAGGATTCCGGTCTCCCATCACATTAAACGAATCGGATTCGTTTAACGAGTGCGGGGCGTCTTGCTCGGCCGGTCCACGCACGGGGTGTGACGCACGTCGCCCGCCGCCGGGTCTTTCGCTGGTGGTTTGCCGGTGATTGTTGCGGCCCTGGTCGGTGGTCCGGTGCGGTGGTGTGCCAGCATGGGCAGGGCCATGCCACGACCCAAGACACCATTGCTGTCTCCAGAGCTGATCGCCGATGCCGCCCTGGATCTGATCGACGAGACCGGCGACCTGCAGATGGTGATCCTGGCTCGCCGCCTGAAGGTCGCGCCGGGATCGCTCTACAACCATGTCAAGGGCCGCGCCGATGTGGTGGAACTGGTGCGGCTGCGGATCGCCGATCAGGTCTCGCCCCCGCTGCAGGCGCGGGACTGGAAGGTGGCTGTCGCGGGCTTCCTGAAGAGCTTCGCCGACTTGTACGCCCGCCACCCCAAGGCACTGTCACTGATGTACGACCACACCATCAGCAGTGAGCGGATGCTGAGCTTCTACGAGCCCGTGTTCGCGGCGCTGATGCGAGCGGGGTTTCCCGCATCCGAACTGCGGACCATCATGACCCTGATCGACTATCAGGCTGTGGCCCTGGCCCGCGGCCTGCCCGAGCCGGTGGTCACGGACGAGATCCGCGACTCGCTGCCGGCCTACGCCGCCTCCATCGAGTACGCCACCAACAGCCGGGACGAAGCGGTCGCACTGGCGACCGACGTCCTGATCTCCGGACTGGAGCAGCGACTCCTCAGAAACCCGAACGGGACCACGAGCCAGGGCACTTAGTCGGCGGCCGGCTGCTGGGCGGGCAACCGGGTGGTGGCGGCCGGGTGGCGGGTGTGCGCACGCAGCATGGTGGCACCACCGGCGGTTGCTCGGTGGCGCCACCATGGCGATGTTTGAACGGGCCCGCTGGGGGCGGTGTTCTTCAGGTCAGCGCAGCTGGAAACCCCTGCTGTGCAGAGTTTCACGCAGGTTCTGGCGGCCATCCATGTAGTCCATGCTGCTGGTGGAGAACGCGACCATCTCACGCCAGGTCCTCACCGTGGACCCGGAACTCTCCAGGAAGTCGCGCAACACCGGCTCGTAGGCCTCGACATTGTCCATCGACTGCTGCGCGCTGTACCGGTCGTGATGCAGCACGAGCGCCTGGGGTGGACGGGGCCGGATCTGCGTCGGCTGCGCGGGATCGGGACTGCCAACGACCATGCCGAAGGCGACGAAACTGTGCGGGGGCAACTCCAGGAGCTGAGCCATCTCGTCGGCCTTGTTACGGGCCGCACCGATGTAGACGACGCCGAGCCCGAGGGCCTCGGCGGCGACCACCGCGTTCTGTGCGGCGACGGCTGCGTCGATCGAGGCCATGAGGAAGGAATCGAGGTAGTCCACGACCTCGGTACCGGTTCCCGCCTCAGTGGCAATGCTGTGGCTGCGCGACAGATCGGCCACCCACAGCAGGAAGGCGGGAGCTTGCTCGATGAAGGTGCTGCCGATACCGAATGTTTCGGACACGGTCAGCGCTGCCGCCTTGGCCTTCACCTGCGGGTCGGTCACTGCCACGACGCTCCACTGGTTGAGCCCCGAAGACGTCGAGGCTGACTGCGCAGCCGCGACCATCGTCTCCAAGGAGCCTGCGGGAAGCGGATCAGGCAGGAAGGCCCGCACCGAGCGATGCTCCAGCAAACCCTGAATCCGCTCGTTCCATATCAGGCCGGCCGGGACATTGGCCTGTCCGTACCGCTGCTCCAGCAGATTCTGACGTTCTTCACTCTGGGACACGAAGACCCTCTCACGACTCTCGTACTGCCCGATACCGGCCTGACAGCGCAGACGCACGCCATCGGAGCCGAAACCCGGCAGCCCGACATCGGATCCAGGCTCGACGCACGATCGCGGCAACGCTGCCGCCAAGGCGCCCGGAAGACGACGATGTATCCGGCAGTCATGCGCGATCAGGCAGGCCGACGGAGCGCCTCCGTGACGCTCGCCGACACACCCACATTAAACGAATCGAATTCGTTTAACAACATCCACTGGCGCCCTCGGGGTCGGTGGCGCCGCGGTACGCGCCTGCGCCGCAGGGTGGTTTGATGATGTCGTTGCACAAGTTCACCGCCGGTGACGGCTATTGCTCCCTGGCCCGGCAGGTGGCCACACGCGAGGCCGGCGAACGCGGATTCTCCTCGTCAGGGGCGTGCTACGGTGCCCGAGGCGAGGCTGGCGAAACTGGTTACAGTCAGGCGCAAATGAGTGACGTGGGGAGAAGCGACTTGCTAGGAGCACGCTCCTGATCGTGATCGTTCCGAACCTAGGTTTCAGCCTGACGCGCCGCAAACAATCACATAAAGTGCGCCAGAGCCACTTTTGGGAGACCGTTGACACTCCCACAGGACGGCGTTCTGGCCGATGTGCGTGCCGTTCTCACGCACGATCAACCAGAAGGACGTCTCACCGAGGACTTCCGTACTGAGCCACCGGGTATCTCAGAAGAGATCTTCCTGGTAAGTGCGCAGGATGCCCATGCGCTGCAGCATCCCGGCGACGATGGCAGCGTGCACGAGATCGACCAGCGAGCACCTGACCGGCGAGCAGATGGCCGCCACGCTGAGCACCGCCTACGGTGAGAAGGTGGAGTACCGGCCCTTTCCCGGTCTCGTTACGCGGATTCTTCCTTTACCGGAGCCGCCGAGATGGCGAACATTTACGCCTACTTCGCCGCTGCCCGCGACCGGTACGGCAAGAGCCTGGTCACCGGGCTCGCGGACGAACTTCCGGGAGGAGCCCAGACCTTCACCAACTGGCTGACCGAAAACGTCCAGCGCATCCCCTTCACTGACCCTTCGAACCCTCCGTCGAGCCGTCTCAGTCGTGCCCGGCCGGGAGATCGCAAAGGCACGATGGCCACCGATCCGGCGCCCGGGGCCATGGCGGAGCCGGGCGCCGACCTTGTGATCAGTTCACATGATTCGCCAGGAAATATCTTTCGCCCATCGCCAGGCCGCGGACGTGCATGTCCGCGGCTCAGGCCACGGTGACCTGCTCGCGGTCTGCGCTCTCGGCAGATTGTGATTCGCCCATGCGATGCACGATCAGGCCGGCGGCAGTGGCCAGCAGGGCGGCAACGGCGCAGATGATGAACAGGACCCGGTACCCGGTGAGGGAGGGCAGTTCGATGCCAGGACCAAGGGTGGTCGTGATCGCTGCGAGGAGGCTTCCTCCCAGCGCGCTGGCCAGGGTGCTGCCGAGTGAGCGGGCGAGGGTGTTGATGCCGTTGGCTGCAGCCAGATCCTGTTGCGGGGTGTGGTGGTTGATCAGTGCCGGCAGGGCGGCGTAGCCGATGCCGCTGCCCAGGCCGATGATGGTGCTACCGACGATGATCATCCACAAGTCGCTGACCAGAAGGATCCGGATCAGCAGGCCCAGGGCGATGATCGTGGCGCCGACGGAAAGAACCCGGCCTGCTCCCCAGGTGCTGACCATCCGAGCTGTGAACGGGGAGAGGACCAGCATCATCGCGCCACCCGGCATCAGGCACAGGCCCGCCACCAGCACGGAGGAACCGAAGCCATAACCGCTGGATTCGGGTGCCTGCACATAGTTGGCGGTGCCGACGAACGTCGAGAAGAGCGCGAAGCCGATCAGGAGCGACGCCACGTTGGTGATCGCGATCGGAGGATTCACCATCGCCCGCATGTCGACGAGAGGGTTGGCGCTGCGACGTTCGGCCATCGTGAGCAGAGCCAACAGCACGACTGAAAGGATCAGCAGACCAATGGTGCGCATTGAGGTCCACCCCCAGTCGGTTCCCTGGGACAGCGGCAGAATCATCGTGACCAGGCCGGCGGCAAGCAGGATCGCCCCCACGATGTCGACGTGGCCCTGGCGACTGGGCCGCGGTTCGGGCACCAGCAGACGCACAAGCACGATGCTGATCAGGGCGCCGACCCCGCCGATCCAGAACAGGGCGCGGTAGTCGAAGTTGTCGGCGATGATCCCCGCGAGCGGCAGACCCAGGGCGCTGCCGACGCCGAGCATGGCCGAGATGAGAGCCACCGCAGAGCCTTTACGACCAGTAGGCAGCGTGGCAGCGAGCAGGCTGATGCCCAGGGGAATCGCAGCGCTCGCTAGTCCTGACAGCGTTCGGCCGACGATCATCACCCCAACGTTCGTGGTCACGGCCGCCATCAGCGAGCCGGCGGCGAGCGCCGCAAGGCTGACGATCAGCAGCAGGCGGCGACCGAACATGTCGGCCAGACGGCTGAGGATAGGCACGGCGACGGCGCCCGCGAGAAGGGTGGATGTGAGCATCCACTGGGTCGCAGTCGCCGAAGCCTTCAGATCGGTCGCGATCTCCGGCAGGACGGGGATGACCAGAGTCTGACTGAGCGAGGCCATGAGGGCCCCGAGTCCGGTGGCGATGATCTCAATGTTGGAACGGAAAGCACTGGTGTGTTCGGCATCGAGCTTGGTGTGCTCGACGTGTTCAGAGGCCTTGGCCATGTTCTACTCCGGAAGCAAGAGCGTCTGCCCTGAACGGCTGAGCCGGTGGGCAACGGTGTTCATGCGAGTGTGTTTCTGAAAGATCTGGGCGGGACGAAATTGACGGTCGGCAGCGGACCATGCGCTGGCGGAAGGATGCGTGGCTTGGGACTGACCCAGCTCATCGGGGCGGCAGACGAAGGAGTGGGCAGGGATTTTCGGAGACGCTCACCGAAAGCTGTTGTGGAGGCTCGGAGCCGGCGAGAACAGAAGTATCCTGTCCACGCCGGTTCCGAGCCTGTCGGGGTCGGTCTGTGGGTGGTTAGCTCATCCGCACGGGTTCATAGCTCGTGGCTTGTTTCGGATCGCCCTCGCCGCGGTAGCGGGGGATTTCCGGGTAGGCGTACACCGGTCGTGTCGCGGTGACCTCGCCCAGGGCCACGTCGAAACGCTCCGCGACCATCACCTGCGGCTCCTCGCCGTCTTCGACCCACTTCATCAGTGCTGTGGTTCCTGCCGCGAGACTCACCCCGGCCCCGGCCCCGATGCAGTAGCCGTGGATATCGCCGTCGCTGAGGAACATTCGGACGAAGGAGGAAGCTTCCTGCTGACCGCCGGCGCGCTGGACCACCCCGAGATAGAAGTTCAGCACCTCCTGGTAGCGGAGGACCTCATCCTCGATAGCTTGAGTGATGAGAAGCTTGCCGCCGGAAGCGCGGAAGGACGTGAGGTCATCGTCCGAGTCGATCGCCGCGAGGCGCTGAGCCCCTGTATCGCAGAGGTCCCAGAAGCCATCGAGGGTCAGATCTTCCCAACTGGCCTCGGGGTCTTCGGCTACCCACCGAACATGATTGACAGCGATCGACGGGGTGACCTTGAGCTCACCCTCAACCTCGGTGAAGAGGACGCTCCCGACGCCAGGCTTCTCTGGGGAGGTCCAGAACTTGGAGCCAGGTCGCGGCGCAGCGGCCAGCTGCCTGCCGTCCTGGGCCCGGGGCCCGTCCCAGATCGCCTGCATGGTCACGGCATCGATCTTGGTCACTTCACCTGCCGTGGTCGGGGTCCCGATCACGGTCTCGGGATCGAACTCGATCGTCTCGGCTGCACTGAGGAATCCGTCCCGAACCCCGTCGGCACCGTCCAGAGCCTCGAGCACAGCTGCCCGGAAAGCGTCCAGTTTCGCCGGCGGCAGGATGTTGTCGTGCAATTTCATCGCCAGCGCAGGCCACAGAATGGCGATGTTGAGCGTATTCCAGTTCATAGCGGGGTCCGAGATCCAGATCCCGTCGAAGTCTCCCGAATGGCGCTGCGCGGATGCCAGCCCCTGCCGCCCACCGCCGGAACCTCCGACATAGTAGGAGTATTCGGGACCCGTGCCGTACAGGGCCACGATGACGGCCTTGGACACCTCTGCCATGTCGTGGGTGCTGCGATGAACCCAGTTCTCGATCAGATCCCAGTCCAGTGTGCCGGAGTCCTTGCGCAGAGCCCAGTCATTGACCCGGTCATCCACGTTTCCCGCGTTCGTTGCAGCAGTCACAAATCCGTTGCGCAGAGCGACGGGCATCGTCATCGCCCGGCATGTCGGCACTTCGAACCACAGCGGCCCGGTGAGGCTTCCAGCACCCCCGGTGGCGAGGAACCGGCCGTTCCAGGCGAGAGGAGCCCACACGTAGAACGTCACGGTGTGCCCGCCAGGGGCGCGCTGCTCGATCCGAATGTCGCAGAACGCCGGCAGGTTGCCGATCCGCGGCGCCGCCTCGGCTGTATGGACGGGCTGCAGGGGCGAGGCTGGAACAGTGAACTCCCCGCTGTGATTCACCGAGGCCGACGTGACTGTGAGGCCCTCGAACCCTGCCAGCGCCTCCTGGAGCACCTCAACCGAACAACGCCGGGCCACCTCCTCGTCAGCCGAGAGGCTATCGGTGACCACCCACTGCGTCAGGCCAGATTTGCCCAAATGAGGCTTGCGTGCCATTCGTTCACATTCCCTTCGTCGACCACGAGATCCACGATGACCCACCGTTCGATGCGCCCGGGCCCCTCCGGGGAGGGCGTCGCGGTCGTGGGGGCGACGCCCAAACCTGGGGTCGGAGCTGCCCCGGTGCGGTCTCGGTCGCTCGCTACCTGCCGGAACGTTGGCCCCGGCAAGAGAAACTTAGACCAAGTCTAAGTTTGGATGCAATACAGTGTTGCCATGTCTGAACGGATGCCGTCATGAGCCTGCGCGAGCGCAAGAAGCTCGAGGCCTGGAGATCCATCCGGGCTGCCGCCGCCACGCTGTTCGAAGCTCACGGCTACGAAGCGGTCAGCGTGGAGGAGATCGCAGCAGCCGCCAATGTGTCCCGAGCCACGTTCTTCAACTACTTCCACAGCAAGGAAGCCGTCGTCACCGCCCAAGATCCTCAGGACCTGGATGAATGGCTCGACCTACTGAAGGCGCGGCCCGAGACCGAACAACTGTGGGATTCGCTGAGCGAGATCCTGCTGGGAGTCGCGGAAACACTGCGCGACTGGCTGCCCACGCGGCGACGCATCCAACGGGCAGCCCCGTCCCTGGAGGCGACTCGCTTCGACATCGGCCATCAGTTCTTCGACCAACTGCTCGTCTGGGCCGCCGGTCGGGCCGCTGACGGAGGGCAAGCCACGGCCGTGCTGCAATGTCATCTCGCGCTGGCGACCAACGTCGCTGCCTACCGATTGTGGGGCGACACCGAAGACTTCGACGACTACGTCGACCGATTGCGCGAGCAACTGGCCTATGCCCGCCCCGCTGCGGCCATCACGAGCAGCACTGCGTCCTGACCGCACTGCAGACCGGCGTGGTTCGAACGCCTTCGATCGAGCATTCCCAGAGGCCGCCGACCACTCGGCTTGTCACTTCTCAGAGAATGCCGTTGCGGTACCCGAAGCCAACGAGGTGAGCGCGGTTGCTCAGTCTGGATCGTAAGGTCAGCGCCATGATGGTGTTTCTGATCGTGCGCTCCGAAAAGTTCAGCCGCAGGGCGATCTCATTTGTTCTCAGGCCTTGAGCCAGAAGCCGGATGACGTCTCGGTCCCGGCCGTCGGCCTGGCCTGGCGGAGAGGTCGTCGATCGCGTTTGCCGGATCGCCGAGGACGGCGTCCGCCTGGAGATCCTGCCGCACCCAGGCGGTGAGGACCCAACCGCGGCTGTGGATCGCCTGCCCGGTCTCGTGCTCCGAGCCCGGTTCGCTGCCTCCGCCACGACCACGACCGTGACGGAGGCAGCGCGGAGCCGTCAGTTCCGCTCTGCCCGAACGTAACTGGCAGCCTCGGCTGGGTCACCCGAACCCGAGTAGACCGTGACCGAGGGGTAGGAGAACAGCGGGCGAGTGGCCACGACCTGGCCCGCTTGAGCGTCGAAGCGCTCGGCAATCAACTCCTGCGGCGCCTCGTCGTGCTCCACCCACCGAATCAGGGCCATCGTGCCGTCGGCAAGTGTCAGGCCGGGCCCGGGCCCGGTGCAGGAGCCGTGGATGTCACCGGCCGAGTGGAATAACCGGAAGAACTCGGAGGCTGCTTCCAGACCCCCTGACTTCTCGACGACCTCCTCGAAGTAGCTGGTCGCCATCGGGAAGAGCACCACCTCGTCGGCGGGTGGCCTGGCTGCCTGAACGTGGTGAGGTCGTGAATCCTAAGACCGTCGCGGCGATCATGGCCGAGATCGGGATTGAGGGCATCAGCCCTGGCACGTTCAAAGTCCGCACGACAGTCCAGGATCCAGACGCAGCCTTCCCGGCCGACCTGGTGATCTGGCAGTTCGACCCAGGACGATTGAACGCCGCGTGGTTCACCCGACATCACCGACCTGACCTGCGGTGAAGGCGACATGTTCCTCTGCGCGATACGGGACGGGCACTCGCGCCGCGTCCTGGGCTACGCCATCGACGACCATTTCGACGCACCTATGGTCGCCCGGGCCATCGACGCCGCCGTGACCACCCGCACCGCCCGAAGGCCACACCGTGGCCAAGACCATCCTGCACTCGGACCGAGGCGGGAAGTTCACCGGCTCTGTGACGGCGGCCGCCCTTGGGCGGCACGACCTGCGCCGGTCGATGGGTGAGACCGGGATCTTCTGGGATAACGCTGCCGCGGAGTCGTTCTGGTCCACGTTCAAGCACGAGTACTACTACCGCCGGACCTTCGCCACGAAAGCGGAACTCGTTACTGGAGTTGACACATGGATCCACTGGTTTCAATCATGGACGTCGTCACTCTGGAGCAGGAGGGCTCAGCCCCATCCGCTACGAACAGACCCTGACAGGCACAGCCAAGGCTGCTTAGACCCCTGTCCACCGTTTCGGGGGAACCTCCATCGGCCAGGGTGTAGCCGATGCAGGTCTTCGTGCAGCAGTCGATCACGGTCGCCAGGAACACCCATCCCTGCCCCGTGGGAATGTAGGTGATGTCCGTGTGCCACGAGCACAGAGAGTGAGGTCAGTGATGAGGTAGGTGGCCTCGTTCGATGTGGTGCTGCGCAGGTGATGAAGGTTTTGTGGCCCTTCGGGGCCGTTCTGCGAGGGACGGCTTCAAACCGCCTCGAGCTGCGTTGGCTGAAGACCGTCGTGGTGAGCGTCGAGGAAAAGGCGCACGAGATGCGTCAGGTGGGGACCGAGAAGATGAGCGCAAGCGAATCACTGCTGACGTGCCGAAAACCTATCAAGTGGCATCAGAACCGCGGATGTTGATATGCCCGCGGGATGAGTCTGGCGGATATCTCGCTTACTGGCCAGGCGGTGCCCGGCATGGAGGTGACATGAGCTCGGTCTGCGGCGTCTGCGTGGAACGTGGGAAGGCGTGTCCGGAAAATCGGAGCCTGGGTTGAGTTCTGGAGAGGGAGAGTTCCAAGCGAAACGAAAACGTGAGGAACGGAGTACCGTCGCCGGGCGCGCATTCGGACCGGCCCATAGTAGTGATGAACGGCCTGTAATGGGTCGGGAGCGAAGGGGTCGGGTCGTTCGTGACTGTGTTCGTCCGATCAACCGGGAAGCCCGGAAGGGCTGGCCGGGAGGAGTCGCGTGGACGAGTTGAAATCGTCAGGCAAGTCGTTCGATATTTCCAAGTGGGAAGTGTGGGAGGCATGGAAGAAGGTCAAGGCCAACAGGGGAGCGCCAGGCGTTGACGGCTGCACTGTGGACGATTTCGAGAAGGACCTGAAGAACAATCTGTATCGGGTCTGGAACCGGATGTCCTCGGGCAGCTACTTTCCGCCACCTGTGCGTGCGGTGGAGATACCGAAGGCGCATGGGAACGGGGTTCGGGTCCTTGGGGTTCCGACCGTGGCTGACCGGGTCGCTCAGACGGTGGTGGCAAGCAGGCTGGAGGCGGAGGTCGAGGCGATCTTTCATCCGGACTCCTATGGCTATCGTCCTGGGCGATCCGCGCTGGATGCGGTTGGGGTGTGTCGCACGCGTAGTTGGCGCTGGGACTGGGTTGTCGATCTCGACATCGAGAAGTTCTTCGACAGCGTCCCGTGGGATCTGCTCCTGAAAGCGGTGGAAGCGCATACCGACCAGCCGTGGGTTCTGCTCTATGTGCGGCGATGGCTTGCCGCGCCGATGCAGTCCTCGGACGGGGCGGTGCGCCAGCGGGATCGTGGAACCCCTCAGGGGTCAGCGGTTTCGCCGGTGTTGGCGAATCTGTTCCTGCACTATGCGTTTGACGCCTGGATGGCTCGTGAGCATCCGGGCGTTGCGTTCGAGCGCTACGTGGACGACGCGGTGGTGCACTGCGTCAGCGAACGCCAGGCCCGCAAGATGGTCCAGGCGATTTCGGAACGGATGGTCGAGGTCGGGCTGCGTCTGCACCCGGCCAAGACGAGGATCGTGTACTGCAAGGACTCCAACCGGCCGGGAACCTACCCGCAGAAGGAGTTCACGTTCTTGGGGTTCACGTTCCGTCCGCGCAAGTCGCGCAACAGAGCCGGCGTCAGCTTCGTCCGGTTCCTGCCCGCGATCAGCAAGGACGCCCTGAAAAGAATCAGTCGGCAGGTCCGTTCATGGCGGATCCACCGGCGCACCGGTCAATCCTTCGCCCAGATCGCGCAGGCCATCAACCCGGTCGTGCGGGGCTGGATGAACTACTACGGTGCGTTCTATCGCACCGAGCTCCATGGTCTCCTGCGGCGCATCAATACCTACCTGGTGCGCTGGATCCGACGGAAGTACAAGCGGCTGGCCGGTCTTCGCAAAGCCCTGGCATGTCTGAACGGGATCTCCCAGAGATATCCCCGGATGTTCGTGCACTGGCAGTGGACCGCGAAAGCCTGGTGACCAGAACGACAAGAGCCCGGTGACGGGAGACTGTCACGCCGGGACCTGAGGGAGCCGGGGGCTGAGATGCCCCCGGCTACCCGCCCCGACGAGTTTCATTCCCGGCGCGGGCGCGGTGAAATCGCGTCGGACCAGGTCCGGGACTGCGCAGGCGTCGCCGGTGATCGTGGTGACCGGCCGGAACGGGCGGGACTGGCCTCCAGGCCCAGCTCGCGCATCAGGTCTCTGACCAGCTCAGGACCGGCAGGCACGCTCATCCGGGCCAGCTCGGCCTGACCCGCCGGTAGCCGTAGGTGGCGTCAGAATCCTCGAAGATCTGGGTGATGATCACCTTCGAGCCCGCCGAACGGCGTCGAGGGGGCGCGGGTGTCACGGTGAGCACGAGCGGAAGAGGACGGGCAGTGCTCGGGGCAGTGGCTCCGGGCCCGAGACCACGCCTCGAGCCCGGGAAAGGTTCAGGACAAGAGGATCTCCGGCTTACCCGTCTGGACGGTCACCACGATCAGGTCGGTGAACTCCGAGATGAGTTCCGGCCCGGTACGACCCCAGCCGCTGTCGCGTACCCCGCCCAGTGGCAGGTGGATCTCTTCGCCGACGGACGGTGCGTTCACGCGCACGTACCCGGCCCTCAGCTGAGAACCGATGCGCGCCGCCCGGTCCGGATCCCCGGAGAGCACGCTCGCCACCAGCCCGTACTCCGTGCTGTTGGCGACGGCCAGTGCCTCTTCCTCCGAGTCCACCGGCTGCACCACGACAACGGGGCCGAAGGTCTCCTCGTGGTCGACGGTCGCGCTCGCCGGAACGTCGACCAGAACGGTCGGGGCGTACACCTGCCCTTCGTGGGTCCCACCGGTGAGCACCTTCGCCCCCATGGCAACGGCCTCCCGGACCCGCCCGTCCACCGTCGCCAGTGCCTGCGGCGTGATCAGCGGGCCGACAAATGTCTTCGGGTCGAGCGGGTCGCCCTGCGTCAGCCTGGCCGCCTCGTCCACCAGTCGCGCGGTGAAGTCCTTGTACACGTCGCGGTGGACGATGAGCTTTCGCGTGTTCATGCAGATCTGTCCCTGGTGGAAGAACGCGCTGAAAGTAGCTACCCGCGCGGCGTATTCCACATCCACGTCGTCCATCACGATCATCGGGTTGTACCCGCCGAGCTCCAGCACCGAGCGCTTGAGTGCGGCACCTGCGCGCTCGGCGAGGTGGCGTCCGGTCGCCACGCTGCCGACGAAGTTGATGCATCGAACGTTCGGGTTGTCGAAGAACTCGTCCGCGACCGGTCCCGCCTCGCCGGGGGCGTGCGTGACCACGTTGACGACTCCTGGAGGGAAGCCGGCCTCGTCCACGACCTCCGCGATCAACAGCCCCGCCGAGAGCGGCGCCAGTTCGGAGGGCTTGATCACCACGGTGTTGCCGGTGATGAGGGGGGCCAGCGCCGCTCGCCAGCTCAGCGTCGCGGCGCCGTTCCACGGCATGATGTTCGCGACCACGCCGAGAGGCCGACGTTCGACATGGTTGCGAACGCCCGGCAGATCGGAGGGCAGCAGCTCGCCGTTGGGAAGGTATCCCCAGGCGGCGACCTGGGTCATCAGATCGCGAAGCAGCCCGATCTGGAAGTTGGCGTTCGGCGCGCTGGCCCCCGTTTCCCGGGCCAGGGCGGCCACCAGCTCCTTCTTGCGTCGTTCCACAACTGCTGCAGCGGCGCGCAGATATCCCGCCCGTTCGCCGGGCGTTGTGCGCGCCCACTCGGGAAAGGCCCTCTGCGCGGCCGCGATAGCCTCGGCCGTTTCGGACCGGCCGCAACGCGGGGCGAGAGCGTGGACTTCGCCGTTGTAGGGGTTGTGGTCCTCGAACGTGCCGGCGCTCGCGGTGCGCCACTTTCCGTCTGCGTACCAGCCGTACTCCGGCGCCGATCCTGAGCCGGCCTCTTGTCCAGGCATCGTGTGAATTCCTCTCCCGTGGGCTCTTTTCGTCCGGTGCTGTCGATTTTTCGCTCGCGCTGCGCATGCGTCAAATGCATGTTGTGCAGTTATAGAATGACTGTCATGCATATCGAGAACGTCGATCTCAATCTGCTCAAGGCGCTGGAGGCGCTGCTGGCGGAGCGGCATGTGTCCCGGGCCGCTCTGCGCCTGAACCTCAGCCAGTCTGCGATGAGCCGCGCGCTGGCCCGTCTGCGCAAGACCTTCGGCGACGAACTGCTGGTTCCCGCAGAAGGGGGGTACGAGCTGACGCCCCGGGCGCGCGTCGTGAACGACGAGCTGACGGTTCTGTTGCCCCGTCTGCGAATGATGTTCGCGGGCAACGGCTTCGACCCGAGAACGGCGACGAACACCATCCGGCTGGCGGCCAGTGACTACGCGACCGAAATGGTGTTCGACGACGGACTGATCCCGGAGTTCTTCCGTCGGGCGCCTCGGATGTCCCTGCACGTCGAACAGGTCTGGCCCACTACCTTCGACGACCTGGAGTACGGACGCGTCGACCTGGTTCTCGGCCCTCGGGTCACCACCGCGTCGATCGCCAGCCGGACGCTTTTCGTGGATGAATACGTCTGTGTGCTGGCCCGCGACCATCCACTGTCTGGCAAGACCCTGACACTGGAGGATCTTGCGAGCTATCCGCACGCGCGGGTGGCAATTCTCCCCAGCGAGCGGATGTGGGTGGACCGGCGTCTTGCGGAGTTGGGACTGCAGCCACGGTCGGGGCTTGCGGTCCCTTTCTTCTCCACCCTCCTGGCCGCGTTGTCCCACAGCACGATGATCGCGCTGGTGCCTGCTCGCTATGCGAAACGGCACCTGGGTGAACGGCTTGGCACGGCGACACTTCCGGCGGAGTTCGCGCCGTTCGACTACGCGATGCACTGGCATCCCCGGCTCAACGACGACCCGGCCCATCGTTGGCTTCGCGGCCTTCTTCTGGAAGTGAGCCATGCTGCCTACCCCTGAGAAGCATCTGCCTCGTAACTGATCTGGTGATCTGGGCGCCGATGGCGGACCAGCGCACAGATACGTCCGAAGTTGATCCAGCCGGAAATCCTCTGCACCTCTACGCCATCTGTGACATGCAAGTGCCACCTGTGGCGCTGTATCCTCCGGTGGTGGCCGAGAATCTGCGCGAGCGCACCCGCCGGGCGGTGCGGAAGGAGTTGTCCGCCGTCGCTTTGGATCTGTTCCTGGAGCAGGGGTACGAGGCGACCACCATCGAGCAGATCGCTACCGCGGCCGGTCTGTCGCGCCGCAGCTTCTTTCGCTACTTCGCGTCCAAGGAAGCCCTGATTCTCGGCAAGCTGGAGATCGGCAACGAGGACATGGTCCAGGCCCTCACCGAGCGCCCACCGCAGGAGCCGATCTGGACGAGCTTGCGCAGAGTCTTCGACGACGCGGTCGCGTACCAGTCGGATTCCCGTCAGCGGGAGCGGGGCCTGCGACTGCAGGAGATCATTGGTGCCAGTCCGATGCTCGCCGGTGCGCAGGCCACCCAGTTCGCAGCCTTGCAGAGCGAACTGGTCGCAGTCCTGCGGGAACGCTCACCGCAGACTCCCGAACTGGAGATTCGATCATTGGTCAGCGCGGCCTTCGCCTGCCTGCAGGTTGCGCTCGCGGTGCCCGCGCAGGACGGTGGCCCGGCCCTGGGTGAGATCTTGGATCGTTCGATGGCCGCGCTGCGGCCGTTGGGTGCCCAGGACACGTCGGACTGAAACCGATCTGCTTCACTGCCGGCAGCCGTGCAGGAACAACCGCACGTGGGCGCTCAGAAGACCCATAGGACGAGTCGGACCGGCGACCATGCCGTTGCGGAGTGGACGGAAGGAGACGACTGCTCAATGTGGCGACTCTGATTCCGGGCCTGCTGCTCGCCTACTACACGGATGGATTCTTCGGCAGTCGGACCGTGGCGGCGAATACCCTGATCGACGGGCTCGTGTCACCAGGCGATCAGTCCGTGATGAAAATGGACGTCTCGGAGGCGCTCGTGGCGCAGATCCGGATCTCGCTGGCCTCGATCCTGCTGCTTCTGGTCCTGCAGGCCGTCGTCGCGGTCCTGGTCATGGTGCTGCTAGCGGTGTTGCGGGTGATGACTGCGGTGCGTCAGTTCGCGCTGGTCGCAGGCGGTCAGCGCGGCGGTGGGGAATGGGGTAGTAGTTGCACTACTCGCTGCTGTTCAGCCGTGTTCGTGGCTGCGGAGGCAGCGCCTGTGATGAGCGCGAGGTGGCAGAGGCTCAAGCATCGGTCCATGGCCTTCCGCGATCAGAAGGGTGTGCCCGGAAAGGGTTGCCCGGCTGGTGGCGGGGCGCTCGTGAAGCGATGACGCCCTGGGCGCGGGGTGCGTAGTTGACCCACTTCGGTGAACGCTCAGCCGAAAGCGGCCTGGTCCCAGACGATCGGCCGCGCACGCCTGGGTACAAGATCCAGGTCAGGAAAGACCGCCGGACACCCCGCGATCCGGCGCGCTACTACCTCCAAAAGCAATTCAAACAATGGACGATTGGGAGGACACGGCGGGGCACCCAGCGCTGGCGTGCGGGGCCCGGGAGCCCTCGGTCCTCGGCGGCCGGGCGCCACAGACCAGAGCCCCGGCCCAGAGCCCCAGCCCAGTGACGCGTCCTTCGAGAGCCGAACGGCGCCTGGCCGACTTCGCCGACCTGGGCGCCGTCCGCGAACTGGCTGGCAAGCTCCTGGCCGACCACTCGCGGATCGACGTGCTGGCCAACAACGCCGGCGGGGTGTTCGGCAACCAGCGCCAGGTCACCACCGACGGGCACGAGCTGACCTTCCAGGTGAATTACCTGGCCTCGTTCCTGCTCACCGAGCGCCTGATCACCTCGCGCGGCCGGGTGGTCAACACCTCGAGCCAGGGCAACCGGCTGGGCCGGATCGACCTGTCCGTGGAACGCCTCGATGGCGGTTTTGAGCTGACCGGCCTAGGGCCAATACCGTTCGCCTGAGACCGTTTCAGTGTGTTCTCGGTGGGTGGCTCGTGCTGGCGAGGCCAAACCGGGATCACGCTGTTCCTGCTCAGCGCAGCCCGGTGATCGCCTGCGCCGGTCGCCGGGCTTGTTCCAGGTGCGCCGCCCCTGGCCCCGCCAGCCACTGCGGGAAGGTCAGCAGGAATGGGAACCGGGCTCGCAGGGCGGCCAGGTCCGCGTGTCCGGCCAGACGCCCGTTGTCGGCCAGTTCGCCGGTCTGTCCCAGTAGCTCGGGTGCAAACCGACGGTAACGGACCGGACTGCCGATCGCGACGGCAAGATGCCCGGCCAGTTCGTTGCCGGTCACCTCGTCCCCGGCGATCTCGAAGGTCTGGCCGACGTACCGTTCGGGGTCGGCGAAGACCGCGGCGACGATCCGGCCGATGTCGCGCACCGCGATGAACTGCAGGGCCCGCTCTGGCCGCATCAGGTAAGAGATCTGCCCCTTGTCCAGGCCCATTCCCGGCAACAGGACCGTGTCCATGAAGCCGGCCGGTCGGACGATCGTGGTGAGTAGGTTCAGCGTGCGCAGATGGTCCTCGATCCGGCTCTTGACATCCAGATGAGGAACGCCGGTGGGCGTCGCGCCTGCGGCGACCGTCGAGGTGTGGACGAGGTGGGCCACCCCGGCGTGCTGCGCGGCCTCGCCCACGTTCTTCGCGAAGCTGAACTCGTCCTCGATGGTCAGGCCGCTTCCGGCCTGCCCCGGGCTGGGCTGGACGCTGAAGAGGCCGTGCGCACCGGCGAAGGCCGCCCGTAACGACCGCGGATCGCCCAGGTCGCCCCGCACGGTCTCGACCCCGGCACGAACCAGTGCCTCGGCCTTGGCGCTCTCCGGGTCCCGGACCACTGCACGGACCGCCCAGCTCTCGGCACGGAGCGCTGCCGCGACGGCGCCGCCCTGCTGACCGGTGGCCCCCAGCACGACGATGATTTTGCTGCTGTTGCTCATGCCCGGGAACGTAATCAAGCGGGTTTGCCGTTGAGCCGAAGTGACAGCAACGCCGTATCAAGTGAGAGACGCCGTCCGCTCGGACGCCCGCGACAACCGCGAGCGCGTCCTGGCCGTCGCGCGGGCGACCTTCGCGGCCGAGGGCGTGGACGTCCCGATTCGCGAGATCGCCCGCCGGGCCGAGGTTTCGGCTGCCACTGTCTACCGCCACTTCGCCACGAAGCAGGCCCTGCTCGCCGAGGCGTTCGCCGGGCGCGCCGCCACTTGTGCGGCGATCGTCGCACGGGGCGTGGCCGACGACGACGCCTGGGCCGGGTTCTGCCAGGTGATCGAGCAGATGATGGCTCTGCACGCGCTCGAGCGGGGTTTCGCCCGCAGCTACACCTCGGCACTCAACGCACCGGCCGAACTGGCGGCCGAGCGGGATCGCACCCGGCGTGCGTTGCTCGGTCTGCTGCGGCGGGCCAAGCAGCAGGGGTCGCTGCGCGAGGAGGTCGAAATCGAGGACATCAGCCTGGCTCTGATGGCCAACGACGGGATCCGCGCCGACACCCCGAAGGCCCGGGCGGCAGCCTCCCGCCGGTTCGCCGCTTTCATGCTGCAATCGTTCCACGCCGGCCAGGCCCGGATCCCACTGCCCCCGGCGGTCCGTTTGCCCGCCACCGGCTAGTAGCGCGTTGTCGGGTTCGGGACGATTTGGTGGCATGGGGCAGATCCCACGCCAGGTCGCGATCGGGTACTGGGCCTGTCCGAGTAGCCGGTTCAAACAGAACGTGATCATGGCGTGTGTCATTCTCGTGGTGGAGGAGAACCAGGGGCCGCGGCGGCGATGTCGCCGGTGCTCCAGCGGCGCAGGGCTTTGAAGGTGGCCTTCAGGAGCGTAGGTGCTCCATCGCATCGGTGAAATCGTCCACGAAATAGGCGGTGTGGTGCGCGATCCCGCCTGGGCCTGCTTGCCAGGGCGTGCCCGTCGATCCGCTGGATCAGGTGCCGGGCCGATCTGACGACATCGGTTACCACGTAGGCGGTCCGGCAGAAGGAATCAGATGTTGCGCATCGGGTTCACGTCCACTTCGGCGTGTGCGTCAGGCCCTGAGCCGACTTTTCTGAACGATCAGACCATCCCCATGGATGGTTGGCACCCGCCGTCCGGCGGTCCGGTGGCCCCGCGCCCGGGTATTCCACAGTCTGTGGGCGGTCTCCAGCATTTTGGCCGAGAGCTGGTCGAACCGGGCGAGATGCGGGGGAGGATCGGTGATCTGATCGATGCTAGCGGCGAGAAGAACTGCCAATCCTAGTGTCTCGGCATCGAGGACCGGCGCGTCGGCGGTGGTCGGCCGATAGGCGACGACAGCTCTCTTCAGGGATGTGTGCATGCTCAGCGTCGGGAGCTCGGGGCCGATCCCGATCCGGGCGGCCCTCGGGGTGCAGGGCTATGGCCTCACCCGAGGTGTAGAAGGCGCGCAACGGCCCGACGACCGCGGAACTGCCCGTAGCAGAGTTGAACCGGTAGGCCAGGAGTGGCCTTTCCGACCTCAGCGGAACCGAGACCAAAGCTGACACTTGAGTGTCATGATCGGCCTTGGTGTGCCATCATCGGATCGTTCGTGGCGACTCGTTCCTAGAGGAGAACTTGCATGGCGAAGACCTGGCTCATCACCGGAGCCTCCCGTGGCTTCGGGCGGGAGTGGACCGTCGCGGCACTGGAACGGGGTGACAACGTCGCCGCGACCGTGCGTGACGCGTCCTCGATCGGTGACCTGGCCAGCAAGTACCCGGACCAGCTGCTGCCGGTCACACTCGACGTGCGCGACCGGGCCGCGGTCTTCGGCGCCGTCCAGGCGGCGCACGAGCACTTCGGCAGGCTCGACGTGGTGGTGAACAACGCCGGGTACGGCCATTTCGGCTACGTCGAAGAAACCACTGAGAGCGAGGCCCGCGAGCAGTTCGAGGCCAACTTCTTCGGCCTGCTCTGGGTGACCCAGGCGGCGCTGCCGCTGCTGCGCGCCCAGGGCAGCGGTCACCTTCTGCAGGTGTCCAGCGTCTCCGGTCTGGGCGGTGCGCCGTCGCTCGGTCTCTACTCGGCCTCCAAATTCGCGGTGGAAGGGCTCTGCGAGTCGCTGGCCGCAGAGGTGGCCCCGTTCGGCATCAAGGTCACGATCATCGAGCCGGGCGGGTACGCAACCGACTGGGCCGGGTCCTCCGCCGTCCGCTCCGAGCCGCTGGAGGCCTATCAGCCGCTGCGTGACCAGATGGCACAGGTGCAGGCTTCCGCCCAGATGCCGGCCTTCCCCGGCCCGGAAGCAACCACCCAGGCCGTGTTCGCGGTGGTCGATCACGAGGAGCCGCCGCTGCGACTGCTGCTGTCCTCGATGGCTCTCGGGATCGCGGTGAGCGGCCATGAGCAGCGCATCGCACAGTGGCAGACCTGGGCGGACGTCTCCCGCAGCGCCGACTGATCAGCGCTGGTTCACCGAAACCTCCGACCGTCGATCCGGAGGTTTCGGTGTGCGCCAACCTCGGCCGGGCAATTGAAGTGGGTCGCCAACCCGCCCATGGTGCGCATGCCGCTTGCCTTGCCGACCGCCGCGCTCGCATCGTCCACTCGCCAGGGCCACCCGCGAGGTGCCGAAGATTGGTGGCCGTCGCGACGGGTCAGGCCTCCAGCGCCTGGTCGAGAAGGCCGTTCATCCGGGTGCGGAACTTCTCCGGGGTTTGCTTGTGCAGGCCGACGGCCTCGCGCACCCAGTCGCCGAACAGGTGCAGCCCGACCGCCTGGATGATCGTGGCGGCCAGCGCCTGACGGACCTGCTCAGGCCTGAGGCCCGGGGTGCCCTTGGCGATCCGCTCGATGGTGCCTGCGCCGAAGTTCGACGGCCTGCGCGGGTGGCCCGACAGGATCGTCCAGGCCAGCAACCTGGTCCAGCCGTCGTCCGGCATCGTCCGCAGCGCCGCGATCGCCTCGGCCAGGTCGTGCGTGTCGGCCAGCACCGCCTCCGACTCGGCGAAGGCCTGCTCGAACACCCGGTCGAGCAGGTCGTCGCGGGTCCCGATGTACACGTGGATCAGGCCGTGGTTGACCCCGGCGGTCTTGGCGACCTCGCGCAGCGAGACGTTGTCCGGCCCACGCTCGGCGAACAGGTCGCGCGCAGCGCTGATCAGCAGGGGGACGACCTGCTCGGGGCCGCGCCCCGCGGGCACGTGGGGTGCGGGTGTGGGTGAACTGGGCACGCGACCACCCTATCGACGTGCGCGACGGCGATGTGTGCCATGGTTACACGACTGACTAAATAGCCCGGGGAGGACGAGGAAGCGTGCAGAAGCGAAACCTGGGGACCGGCGGTCCCGCAGTGTCGGTGCTGGGACTGGGCTGCAACAACTTCGGAATGCGGATCGACACAGAACAGACCGCGAAGGTCGTGCATGCCGCCCTGGATCTGGGGGTCACACACTTCGACACCGCTGAGATGTACGGCGAGGGCCGTTCGGAGGTCTTCCTCGGTCAGGCGCTGAAGGGCCGGCGTGACGAGGCCGTGCTGGCCACGAAGTTCCTGCCTCGCTCCGGTGAGACCTTCAGCTCCGGCGATCTGGCCGCCCGGATCACCGAGTCGGTCGAGCAGAGCCTGCGCAGCCTGCAGACCGACCGGATCGACGTCTACTACCAGCACTACTTCGACGTCGACGCGCCGCTGGACGAGTTGCTCGACACTCTCGACGGCCTGGTCACTTCCGGCAAGGTCCTGCACGTGGCCCTCTCCAACCTGCACGTAGGCCAGCTGAAGTCCGTCATGTCCGCGCCCAGAGAGCTGCCACTGCGCGCGGTCCAAATCGAATGGAACGTGCTGAACCGGGCCGTTGAGGAGACGCTCGTCCCGGCCTCCGCCTCGGCCGGGCTGGGCGTGGTGCCGTACTTCCCCCTCGCGGCCGGTCTGCTCACCGGCAAGTACCGGGGAATGAAGGAGTACCCGGCCGACTCCCGGTTCGGCGCCATTCCGTACTTCGCCCAGGTCGCCAGCGAGGAGAACCTGACCCGCGTGGAGAACCTTG
The DNA here is from genome assembly GCF_021129305.1 of Kineosporia babensis. Classification (GTDB taxonomy): domain Bacteria; phylum Actinomycetota; class Actinomycetes; order Actinomycetales; family Kineosporiaceae; genus Kineosporia; species Kineosporia babensis. Next base: position 38,454 of record NZ_JAJOMB010000032.1, read on the forward strand.
CCGCAGTGGCCGAGCGGCACGGGCGCACCCTGAGCGAACTGGCCTTCGGCTGGTTGCTCGCGCAGGGCCAGGTCGCCTCCGTCATCGCCGGCGCCACCAGCCCCGAGCAGGTCACCGCGAACGCCGCGGCGGTCGGCTGGGACATGACACCGGCCGAACTGGCCGAGGTCGAAACCGCGCTCACCGTCTGAGGAAACCAGGAACGCCATGAGCAGACTCGAGGGCAAGGTCGCCTTCATCACCGGGGCTGCTCGCGGCCAGGGCCGTAGTCACGTCCTGAAACTGGCGTCCGAGGGTGCCGACATCATCGCGGTCGACCTGTGTGCCGATATCGAGACGGTCGGCTACCCGCTGTCCACGCCCGAGAACCTGTCCGCTCTGAAAGCGGTTCTGTCCGAGGGCGAGGCGGAGCTGGGAACGGTCGACATCGTCCTGGCCAACGCCGGGATCGCGCCGATCGACTTCGACGCCGACCCGGAGCAGACCACGTCCTCAATCAGGAGAGCCCAGCGCCACGCGCGCACAAGCGCCCGGCTCGTGCTGCCGTCACCGAGCAGGAAGTCCGGGCTCTGGTGGACCGACGGATGAGGACGACGTCCGGACGGCAGGAGCACCTGATCGACCTGGGAGGCACGGTCGTGGATGTGCGGGCGCTGCCGGACCTGCAGGGGTGACTCACCAAGCCGCGTTTGCTCAGGCCATTCCCTGCGTCCGCAGCCATTCAAGGTCTGCCTGGTCGCGCTGCCGTCGCTGCTCGTCCAACGTGAACAGCTGATCCGTCTTGGCCAGGACCAGCGTGTACGGCCGCCCCGATCGCACTGTCACATGGGTGACCGGCAACTCAGCGCCGTCGATCCGGCCGTGGAGGTGCTGACGATCCCGTTTCGCCAGCGGCCACTCCCGGCGCTTGTCCGAGGCATCGGCGAGGAACGACTTCAGCTCTACGCACAGGGGACACGCGCAACCGGAGGGCAGTTCGATCGACCAGTCGGTTTTCGCCCGGATCGGAGCATCGACGCGAGCCTGCAGATGCCCGGCGACCGCTCGGCCCAGCGCCAGGAAGGGCGGCTCCCAATCCGAACCCGCGTCGACCTCGACCGCGTTTCGCAGCGCCTGCAGCACGCAGTCGGCGACCAGGTCCTCGTACTTGAGGCAGTGCTCGACAACGTGTTTCGGCACGCGCTTGTCACCCACCGCCAGCGCTGCCCGCAGCAGAGCGCTGAGCGGATCGCCCAGGCCGGTGAGAGCTTCCCGGCGAATCCGGAGCGACTGATGGGCGGCCGCTCGTTCGATCAGCCGAGCCAGCGATGTCCAGGACCGAACCACCAGATGACGCGCGATGAGACGACATTCACGGCGCGCCTCGGTCGATCCGAGGAGTGCGGAGCATAGTTCCGGCAGTTCGGTGAGCCAGTTCTCCCGACGATCCTCGCCCAGGTAGAACGTGTAGTCGTCGGATCCGAACCAGTCTTCCACCAGGTCCTGGAACCAGGCGCTACCGAATTCCTTGACCAGGCGACCCAGAGCAGCCGCATGCTCGCCCCGGACCCGCTCGATCCGGAAGGGTTCCAGAAGCAGTCGCGCCACCTCGGCATCGCCCAGGACTACGCTGAGTTCGATCGCATCGCCCAGCAACTGCCGCTGCTTGGCCGAGGTGCGAACCGCTCCGGCCCAGAACGGCTCCAGCTCCCGGGCCTGCTGCGCGGCCGCAACTGGATCCGAATGGCGGGCGATGCTGTGCAGCTCTTCCAGGGCCCACGCCGGATCCGCTTGCGCTCTGATCGCGAAACGCCGAGCAGCAGGCCACATCACCACCGCTGCCCGTCGGTACCAGCGATCGAGGGTGTTGCCGTAGTTGCCCATGTAGCCCTCGTACTCAGAGCTCTCCGGCTCCATCGACGAGTTCGGGGTGATCGCGCAGACCTCTGAATCGCTCAGGTAGAGGCCGGCCCCGGTGACCTCCCGGCCCTGGGCATCTCGCCACCAGCTGATCCCGATCTCAGCTTCGATCAGGTCGTTGACCTGGTACTCGTCCCCCTCGGTCTCGCCGTAGTACCCATCGTCCTCCCACGCGTCCCACGTTTCCTTGATCTCGCTCAACCCGAGAACGATGTCGCACTCGGCCTTCTCAGCCGCCTGCCGCAGCGCAGCCACCGCAGCGGCATCCGAGCCCTTGAGCTTCTGCCAGGTCAGTCCGTGCTCGGAGTACTCGTGGTCGAGCAGGAAGGCCAGGTGCTCCGGGCGACTGGAGGTGGTGGGGCGCAGCGGCTCGTCGAAGTGCGCCGTGATCGCTGCGGCCAGCCCGTCAATCACCTGCGCTTCCGCCTGTCGAAGCCCAGGATTCCCCTGCAGCATCAGGTTGTACGTCAACGTGACGCGGTAGCCGGACTGCACCGGCCGAACCTCGTGCCGGCAGTCGGCGTAGAACCCGACCAGCGAGATCCTGTCCCTGAGACCGCGATACACGGTCTCTTCGCCCAGATGGTGCAGCACCAGCTCACCGCCGGTGTGCTCGGTCGGCAGGGTCACCACCAGGGTGGCAACCATCGCGTCGTCCTTTTCCGAATCCTGATGCGGCAGGAAGAACTGGCCCTCTTCGTACAGCAGCATCGAGTGCAGCTCGGCCCGGAACCAGCTCCCGCGCGGCAGACCGAGCTCCGCCCCGAGCGAGGCAAGTTTGTGCTCCAGCGCACCCTGCCAGTCCACCGACACCAACTCGACCGGCACCTGCCAGGTGTCCCGCACCGACGGATCGGTCAGCGTCTCCTCCCGCCGCCCGAAGCGGGCCGGCTGGCCAAGACCACGCAGCTTCTTCGCCTGGGCCGTGGAAACCGGCAGCTTCAGCCGGCCCAGGCCAGCCACCTCCACCCGAAGTTCAGCCGGCTGCATCGCCGTCAACTGCACGCTGGCAGCCGCCTCGCTCTGCTTCGAGAGCAGAGATGCCAGTACCTCACGGGGCGCTGCCACTACGACGAACTCCTTCTCCAGCCGGAGGGCCTCACGGAACGATCCGGATCAGCCTGTCAGTCCGCAGCAGAAATCCCCATGTCCATGGCGCGCTCGGAATTTCCGCTACTAGAACGAAAAGTCAACATCGGGCGCTGCCCCAAGAGTCCAAAGTTCACGACAGTCCGTAGCGGAAGGGGCACTGGTTCAGTACTCTTCCCGACCTAACCGACATTTGAACCATGCGGGGAGCAACCGGTGTCCAAGATCGACGAGCTGGCCGAACTCATCAGCGGCATCGCCGACCAGATCGATACGGCAGCCCAAGCCGGCAGCGCCTCCGCCCTGGAGGCCGAGCAGGTCGGCTCCACCGCCGCGGCACTCGGCGCCGAGGGCATGGCCGAGGTCAAGAGTCAGCTGGACGCGCTGACCGCGGGACTAGTTGGGCCTTGGTCGACCGTTCCGCGCGAAGGCCGCATCGTCTTCTGTCATCCCAGTTCCGCTCTTGCCTCCGGCTCGTAGAAGTACCGGTGCAGCGCGGCGTAAGCGGTTGCCGCGTTACCCCCTAGCCAATACGCGCGGATGATCATGAAGGGCAGGCCGTCGGCACCGGGAACGAACCGGCCGGCGTAATTTCTCAAGCGGGTGTCCGGCGTCGGCAGGGCTTTCACGGTAATCCAGGGCGTGTGGTGGGCACGCGCTTGAATCTCGGTCACCGCGTGCCAAGGAACGAAGTGTTCGAGGACCAGGACTCGGTGGTAGATACCGCTCTGGGTGAGGACGACCCGCCCACGACCCGTCCGCGCCATAGCCACGAGGTACCAAGCCAGGGAAGCGCCGATCGCGACGCCCAGCACTGCGATCAAGCCGTTACCGGAAAGACCGGCGGCAATCGCGTAGCCCCACACCGCGAAGGCGCAGATTCCCGCTACCGCACAGAGCCAGTAGTAGGCCCACCCCGAGTAGACGAACATCACCCCCGGCTCGCCCTGATCGTTGACGCCACGAGCTGGATTGCCGGCAGGGGATTTCGGCCAACGCATGGTGTGCAACGTCAAACCCATGATGTGGCCGAACAACAGCGCCGCCAGCACCCAGTTCAGCGTTGCGAGGTGAGGGCCATGTCCCAGGTCGTCCCAGACCAGCCATAGACTGAGCGCGGTCAGGAGGGCGAAGAGCATCACCGTGGCGATGCGCCCGATCGACCGGTAGGGCTTCGGCCATCCCGCCGGGGGATCCTCCTCTTGCCCCGGAATGAAGCCTTGCCCGCTACCGGAGCCCATCATCAGAAGATTGCCTTCCAAGCTGTCTTTGCACCGTTGCTAATGGCGTCTGCCGTTGTGGATCCGGCGTCGCCCACCTTGTCACCGACCCACTGGCCGCCGCAGGTACCCCTGCTCGTCCTCGTCAAGCCCCAGCACCCGGCCGACCGAGGCAAGTACTTCGTCGGAAAACCCCGATCCGCTGCCCTTCTCAAGTCTCGTAAACCACTCGACGCTGACCCCCGCCAACATCGCGACTTCTTCGCGGCGAAGTCCGGGAACACGTCGGCGAGCACCACCGGAGATGCCGGCCCGCTCCGGCGAGATTCGGGCACGGCGGCTGATGAGGAAGCTCCGGATCTCTGCCTGGGGGCTATCGGCTGGTTTCACCGGCTCAGACTACGGGCGCGCGAAGGTCTATGGGAGGCAGCATTTATACCCCCTCAATCTACTGGCTCCCCACCGGCTCGGGGTGGACGGTTTCCTGTTCGGTATGCGAGCAACTCTTCTTCACGGCGCAGGCGACGTCCGCGTCGAGCAGGTTCCCGATGCTGTCCTGAAACACCCGTCCGACGCGGTGGTGCGCATCCTGGCCTCTACCGTCTGTGGTTCTGATCTCTATCCCTACCAGAACGGTCCCGGAGCCAACGGGCCGGTCACCATCGGTCACGAAATCGTCGGTGTGGTCGAGGAGGTCGGTGTCGAGGTCCGCACCGTCCGGCCTGGCGACCTGGTGATCTGCCCCTGGGCCTTCTCCGACGGGACCTGTGAGTTCTGCCGGGAGGGCCTGTACACGTCGTGCGTCAACAGCAGCATGTTCGACCTGGAGCCCGATGTTGTCGGGCAGGCCGAGGCGACCCGGGTCCCGTTGGCCGACGGGACACTGGTCCGTATTCCCGGCGAGGTGGACGAGGCACTCCTGCCGTCGCTGCTCACCCTGGCTGATGTCTTCGGCACGGGGTTTCACGCCGCCGCGTGCGGCGCGGTGAAGGCCGGTAGCACGGTCACGGTGATCGGCGACGGAGCAGTGGGGCTTCTGGCGGTACTGTCGGCCCGGCTTCTGGGTGCCGGGCAGATCATCCTGATGGGTCGGCACAAGGCGCGCACCGACCTGGGCCGTCAGTTCGGGGCGACACACGTCGTAGCTGACCGGGGCCCTGAGGGCATCGAGGCGGTACGGGCTCTCACTGCGGGGCGAGGCTCCCAGATCGTGCTGGAGGCGGCCGGCGCCCGCTCTGCCTACGACCAGGCGCTGGGCGTGGTGCGTCACGGCGGGGTCATCAGCCGGGTCGGGATGCCGCAGTACGACGAGGCACCGATCGGCATGGCGTCCCTCTTCAGGCACGACATCCGACTGGTCGGTGGGGCGGCTCCCGTGCGGGCCTACATCGAGCGCCTTCTTCCTGATGTCCTCGCGGGAACCATCGATCCTGGGAAGGTTTTCGATGTCTTCACCGATCTGGACGGCGTTCCGGAGGCCTACCGGCTCATGGCAGGCCGGCAGGCTCTCAAGGTTCTTGTGAAGCCCTGAGGTATCAGCTCTTCACCGTCCTTGCTCGGGCGGTGTCGCTCACTCCCGTACCGGCATCTCGGGTGCGGCGCGCCGCCCGAGCTGCATGGAGCGGCGAATCTGGCGCGTCAGAGCTTCGATGTCGGCCAGCAGGCGAGACACATCAACCCCGGCGTCCTGGGACGCACCGGAGAATGCGTGCACGAGGAAGTGCGTGCAGGCGTTCTGCAGTTCGGCGCCGGCTGGGGTGAGTTCGACCAGCCGACGCCGTCCGTGGCTCGGGTCGTTTTCCACCTGGCACCAGTCGTTGCTGATCAGGGCCGGGAGCATGCGGCTGACGACCGCGTCGGAGACACCGAGTTCGACAGCCAGGGCGTGCTGGGTCGAGGTTTGGCCGTGGCGCAGCGCGTGCAGGAGACGGTAGCGCGACTGTGAGATCCCGAACCGGGCCAGGAGCATGGCGTCCGCCGCCTGGTCGAGTTCGCTTGCCAGCCGGTGGACGGCCAGAGCTGGGTCCTGGCTCACGTCCACGTCTGACCTGCCTGCCTCATGCGCCGCTTCACAGGAACGGAGCCTAGCTGGCGGGCACCGGTCGCAGAACTCCGCTGCGTTCACGCAGCCAGGTCATCAGCACGTCGTTGGTGGCTGCGAGAGCTCGGCGGTCGGTGTAGAGCAGGTGGGGGGCGTCCTGGATCATGAATCTGCTCACCTGGTGTACCGGGACGTCCCGGATCAGGTTGTCCACTGTCTGAGGCGGGATCAGGTCGTCGCGTGATGCCTGAAGGACCAGAAGCGGTCTCACGTAGGTGGACAGGGCCCGCATCGCGGCAGTTGATCCGCTGGGCAGGGTCTGGCCTCGCCATTGCTGGGCCTCAGGAGTGAGCGTCACCGCGGTCATGGTGCGGTCATCCCCATCGGGGTAGTTCGCCGGCACGAGGAGGGCGGCGCCGGCCACCGGCCGGTGCTGCAGGAGCCGGGACACCAGGTAGCCGCCGAAACTCATTCCGACGACGAAGATATCGGTCTCCGGCGCCTTGTCGGCAAGCACGTCGTAGGCTGCCGCCGTTGCCTCGACGAAGGACAGACACGGCAGATCGTCTCGTGAACCGCTCGAGCGCCCGTGCCCGGGAAGGTCGAAAGCCATTGTGGCGAAACCATTGCGGGCCAGTTCCCGCCCGAGAGCAATCTCGTAGTTCTGGATGGACCCGGTCCAGCCCTGCACCAGCAGGACCGAGGCGATGGGTGCATTCCCTTCCGGCTGCGCGAAACGCGCCCAGAGCGTCTCCCCGCCGCCGGCGAACCTCACTGTTCCTTCATCGACCAGCGGATCCGGCCCCGGGGCATGTACGGCCGCGAGCATTTCTGGTGTCAGGACCGGCGCAGGTGCCGAGGCCGCAGGCGTGGAAGTGGTATCCATACAGGCTATCTTGATGAGTCAATATTGCCATGTCAAGATAGTGTCTTTTCTGGGTAGAATTGACCGACTTTCGCCCGCCTGCTCCAGCAACGGGCGAGGATCGAGGTTGAGGAGGCGCTCTACGGCGTTCGTTGCCGAACTCGCGCATGCTGCTGGGCAGAACGGTTTCTGAGGCGTTCCGGCCGTTGAATGCACTTCTGGCAAGAGCCAGGGCCTACGATGGTCCGTAGCGGGATGGAGAGGCTCAGCAAGACCGGCTGGGCACCTGTGCAGCCGGAAGATTGACAATGGCTCCCGGGTCTGAGCAACTGGTGACGATGCACCGCAGTTCGTTGAGTTCGTTCCGGGACATCACCGGCCGAAGTCCCACCGTAGTACTGGCGGCGACTGGCACGCTGATCGTGAGATTCGTCGAAACGGTCAGTTCGAGACAGTGAACATGCGGGCCACGAACCATCCGGATCGTCACCTTGTGGACAGTTGCGGGTCTGTGAAACGGGTGGATGACGATCTTGGACGACATCGAAAGGCATCGGCAGTCAAAGTTATTCGGGCCGTTTCCCTCCGGAACGGCCGTTCCGCAGCATGACAGCGGGATGGGCCGCGGCTACGCGCACCCAGCCACGGAGGCACCTGAACCGCATGGACGGAGACGATTGCGTCTACGGGGGAAACCATCCAGATCACCTGACCCACTCCCGTACCGGGCTGATAGGACGGGCAACCAACCGGCGGCAGGGAAGTTCTCAGTCGAATCCTCGAGGGAGAGGAGCTGGAAATCCGGTCCCATAGTCCCGAAGTTGCTGGGGTACTGGCTGCGGTGTCGCTGCGGAGATACCCGAAATCAGCAACTGCAGAGCGTGCGCCGAACGTGATCCGGGCTCAGTGCCATACACCATCAGCCGTTGCTCGGTGTCGTCTGCCGGAGTGAGGGCCTGATAGCTGACCTCCACGTCTCCGACGAGCGGATGGTGGTATCGCTTTGTCCCGGTGCTGCGCTCGTGCACGCGGTTACGAGCCCACAGCTGTCGAAAGGCCGGGCTGGAGATCGACAGGTCTCCGACAAGTTGCGCGAGCGCAGGGTCGTCCGCATGCCGTCCGGCGTCGCTGCGCAGCATGGCCGCAGTGTCGGCTGCGACCTGTTCCCAGTCGGAGTACAGCTCGCGGGCATGCGGGTCGAGGAAGACGAAGCGGGCCTGGTTCCGTTCGGTTACGGGCAGGCTCGAGAAGTCGGTGACCAGCAGGGCAGCGAGCCGGTTCTGTCCAAGGACGTCGAGACGTCGGCCAAGCACGAACGCGGGACGATGTGCGGCCTGGAACGTGTCCAGCAGGCCGACCGTCGCACGGTGCAATCGCTGTGGCTTGGCCGGTCTCCCTCGGCGGGGACGGGGACGCGCGATGGCCTGAAGATGGGACCGTTCGACCTCGTCGAGTTGGAGCGCGCCCGCGATGGCGTCGAGCACCTCGGGTGAGGCGCTCTTGCTTCGTCCTTGTTCGAGTCGGGTGTAGTAGTCAACACTCACGCCGGCCAGCATGGCGAGTTCCTCGCGGCGAAGACCGGTCACCCGGCGGCGTCCGGCTTCGTCAAGACCGGCCTGTCGTGGTGTGAGTCGGGCGCGCGACGCCCGCAAGAACTCGGCGAGTCGAGGTTGCTGATCGGGCATGCCCCCATGCTGCCAGGACTTCCGGGCCGCAGAGCCGGTCAAGGGGTGCCCAATCTGTCCCAGGAATTCGTGGGCCTTCTCGCGGATGTCCAGGAGACCGAGGATGAGGGCGCCGCGATCTGCGGTACACCTATTGGGAGAGTGGGATTTTCATGTCTGCGTGGATGATCACCGGTGGAGCGCGTGGTCTGGGGTTGGAGATCACGCGAGCTGCGCTGGCGGGCGGGCAGCGGGTCGCTGTCGGAGCTCGGAGGCCGGAGCAGTTGCCCGACGACATTCGGGCCCACCCGGCTGCGCTCGCCGTGCGACTCGACGTGACCGACCCGGCGCAGGTGGAGGCCGCGGTTGCTCAGGTCGCCGAGCACTTCGGAACGATCGACGTGCTGGTCAACAATGCCGGACGCGGCCTGCTGGGCGCGCTCGAGGAGATCACGGATGCCGAAGCTCGTGCGGTATTCGACGTGAACGTCTTCGGCCTGGTGGCCATGACCCGTGCCGTCCTGCCGATCATGCGCCGGGCCGGCGGAGGAAAACTCGTTCACATCGGATCACGTTCCGGGTTCGAGGGGGAGCCAGGGGTGAGCATGTACTCGGCAACGAAGTTCGCGGTTGCCGGGATCAGCGAGGCGCTTGCTGCGGAACTGGCTCCGTTCAACATCCAGAGCATGGTCGTCGAGCCGGGAGTGTTCCGAACCGACTTCCTGGACCCCTCGTCCGTGCAGGTGCCTGCGAAACGTCTTGCTGCGTATGACGGCACGCCGGCCCATGTCACGCTGGACTGGGCCGAGAAGGCCAATCACACACAACTCGGAGATCCAGCCAAGGGAGGCAGTTTCATCTACCAGGTGGCCATGGGCGAGGTAATGCCCCTCCACCTGCCCGTAGGGCAGGACGCTCTGGACCGGCGGGAAGTGGTCAACGACCGTATCGCGCGTGAGATCGAGCCGTTGAAGGGAGCATCCGCAGCCACTGCGCATGCCTAGGAGTCCGGGCCCGGCCACCCACCGCAAGCGCTGGGTGGCCGGGATTGGCTGGGAACGTGACCTGGGCTGTGATCGCGTCCTTGGTCTTCACCAGGCCAGCTGTTCTCGAGCCCATCCGGGTCTGTTTGCCGACCGACTGGCTCGGATGGACGTCTTGGTTCGAGGCCTACGAGCTGATCACCGCCATCGCCCGCGCGGTGGGTTGGCCCGACCAGAACCACTTCGCCCGCCGATTTCGCGCACACTAAGGGCTTTCCGTATCCGAGTACCGAATCCGCTTTCGCTCACCGGCCTTTACCACCGGCGGGCTCGGCCCGGACGATCAGCAGGCCTGGCCGGACCCGGAGCCGGGTGATCTCAGCTGGGCCGGGAGAGCCACAGGTCGTAGGTCCCAGCGCCGGCGTAGTTCTCGACCATCAAGGTGAAGTAGCCGGAGCGGCCGGAGAGGACCACCCGTTCACTGGCGCTCGCGGAGGCTGACCCGGCGACGGCCTGCCAGGCGTTGCCGTCCCACCACCACAGGTACAGATCCTGGTCGGTCCCGGCGGTGCCTTCCAGCGAGGCGGTGATCGTGCCGGTGCCGGCCTGGTGCCAGAACGTGCCGTCCGGTTCCTGGAAGGCGGCCCTGCCATTGGGCATGGTGCCGGTCCACTTGCGGGCCAGGCGGTTGGGTGAGCCGGCCGGATCGGTGAGCACGTCTGGTACGGCAGCGTTGAGCAGGACCGAGCTGACGGTGGCCGTAGTGGCGGTGGGCGCGACCTGGAGGTAGAGGGCGGCCAGCCCTGCCACATGCGGCGAGGCCAGCGACGTACCGCTGCTGGTCGCTGTCGCCGTGCTGGAACCGATGCTGGCGGACGGGATCTTCTCGCCGGGTGCGAACAGATCCACGCAGGGGCCCCAGTTGCTGAAGGAGGCGCGCCGGTCCAGGACATCGCTTGCCCCGACCGTCAGGGCCGCCGGCACCGAAGCAGGCGAGAGAGTACAGGCATCGCCATTGAAGTTTCCTGCTGCGACGGTGTACGTCACGCCGGAGGCGATGGACGCGGACACTGCATCGTTGAGGGCCTTGGTGTAGCCGCCGCCCAGGCTCATGTTCGCCACCGAAGGGCCGCTGCGTGCTCCGGTCACGAAGTCGACGCCCGCAATGACAGCCGACGAGGTCCCCGTGCCGTCGCAGTTCAGGACCCGCACCGGCACCAGACGCACTTGCTTGGCCACACCGTAGGTCGCGCCTCCGATGACACCGGCGACCTGAGTGCCGTGCCCATAGCAGTCGTTCGTGCCCCGCCCGTCCCCGATGGCGTCATAGCCCTGAATCACACGTCCGCCGAACTGGTTGTGCGAAGCCTGAATACCCGTGTCGAGGACAAAGGCAGTCACCCCGGAGCCGGTGGCGACATACCGGTACTGACCGTCCCGGTTCCGGGTGCGCTGGTCGATCCGGTCCAGTCCCCAGGGAGCAGACGCCTGCACCGCCCTGGGGGTGGTGCTTGCGGCACCGTTGCGGTCGATGACCGGACCGGTGCGCCGGGTCCCGGACGGTTTGACCCGTGGAGGTTCGGGGGTGGGCTTGCCCAGGGCTCGGACCACGCCGTCGGGAACCACGTAGGCGACCGTGCGGTCGGCCCGTACGGTCTTCAGCTGGGCAGGGCTCAGCGTGGCGGCGAAACCGCTGAGTGCATGGGAGTACACGCTGGTTGCGCTGACCTTGTGCCGCTGTGCGACCTCGGTGCCCTTGGCCTGGTTCTTCAGGACCACGATGTACTGACCGGCGAGAACCTCGCCGCCCGCTCGTTCCAGCGGCGCCTCGTACGCCGAGCCCTCGGCCGCGGCGGTGCTGACCAAGGTCAAACCCGCCGTGACAACGGCGGTGACCGCCCGTTTCAGGTACGTCGTGGACATTCTGCTCACCCCGTGAAGACGCTGTGCCGGAACGTCTTCGGACGGTAGCGGGCCTGGCGCAACGACAGCGCAGAACCGGTGCGGACTCCATCGTTCGTCGGAGACCGGTGGATCGCTCCGGAACCGTTCACGCTCGCTAGGGTTGACATCGTGATGGCCAGGAACGTTTCTGGCCGAGGAACGATCGTCGGCGAGGCTGGCCCAGGAGTGAAGCAGCTTTTACTTTAACGAGCTCTGAAGCTCGGGCGAATCCACCAGTCGCACCTCGACCGGTACGTCCTTGGTCGGGCTGGCCTTGGCGCCGGCCCTGAGCGCGGCTCTTCTGAGCTGGGTGGCGTTCACCGTGGCGCCGGGTTCCAGTCGGTACTCGATCTTGATGCTGCCGTCGCTCTCGGGCCCGCCGGTAGCGGTTGCCACGCCGGGATAGTTGACCACGGCCCCGTAGATCTCCTGTGCCACCCGTTCCAAGGATGTGGCGTTGAGTGGGGCGCCCCACTGGACCTCGACGGGGCCGGTTGCCTCGGTCTCGATCCTGAGCAGGATCGCCGGGCTGGGCTTGTCGGTGAAGCGGATCCAGGGTTTGTCGGCATCGGGGGAGTGCCAGGCCGACTGGACGTAGCCGGAGTGCGGGTCCGCTTCGATGTCGTTCGAGAGTTCACTGAACGTGGTGCTGCCGTGGAACTGCTGCAGCGTCTCGTCGAAGGTCTGGCCGTGCTGCTCCGCATAGGTGTCCAGATCCTGACGCATCACCTCGTCCGGGGAGGCGACCACCGCGCGTCCCTCAATCAGGATCGACTCGTACCCGTGCGGGTTCGCGCTGGCCGACGGCACTGGCGAGCTCTGTGCGGCGGTCGGGATCTCGTCGGGGGACTGCGTGAGCACGACCGCAGCACCGTACGCGACCGCGCACACCGCGGCTGCGGACAACAGCAGGCTGGATCTGACGTGCACTCACTCACGGTATCGATCGAGTGCTGTGGGTGACAAGACCGGTGGTTCGGGTCGGGGCGAACTCCCGGATCGGCTCGGCCATGGGTTCGGGCTGGTCCTCGGCGATCAGGGTGCCGGAGTCGGTGATGATCTCCAGGCGTGTGTTCAGGTAGAGAGCGGCCAGCCGGGTCCGTGCTCGGCTGGCATCACCGCGTCGTGATCGGCCCGGATCGCCAGCATCAGCCGGATGAAACTTCACCAGCCTTCGGACAAGTCCAGCAGCTCGGCGCGGGAGGAACGTCCAGATCGCATTACTTCAGACTGTTCGGAGGTTGCCAGGCGGCCGTGATGACGAGCACTCCCAGGAGTTAACCCCTTGCGCGCGACGCGCCCCCTGTCATGAGGACCTGTCCTCAGCCGAGCGCACTCACGACCTTTTCCGCGAGCGACCCGGCGGAGGCAGGATTCCGCCCGGTGCACAGGTTGCGGTCGATCACGACGTGCGGCTGATAGCTGGTGCCCTCGCGATCACCATGGAGAGCATCGCGGCATGCTCGGGAGTGGCGAAGAGCGCCATCTACCGCTGTACCAAGGTGCCGCTTTCGTCCCTCGCGTGCGTGCCTTGCGCGGGCTGATGGTGGAGGCTCAGCTGGAGCCAGGGGTCCAGGATCCGTTCCGTGCCTGGGTCCAGTCACGTCGTGACGTCGTGCTGCACCTGCTCATCCGCGCACGCGAACGCGGGGAGATACGCCCGGACGCCGACCTGGATCTCGCCGTTGATCAGATGTTCGGCGTGTTCTGGTATCGCCTTCTCGTTGGGCATCTCTCCTGGATTCGCAAGCAGCTACAGCCCACATCCGCCAGATGCTCGATGGCCTGAAGGCGTGATGCCGGGTTCGACTGCGCAGGAGGTTGCGAGGGCCGGGCTGGGCTTGGCGCCTTCGCCGTCGGCGACCTTTGCCCGGGCGTCGTGGGAGGCCAATCCGCTTCGTGGTGTGCTTGTGAACCTGGCTGGGCCAGTCGCGCCGTCTCCGTGGCCCTTTCGTAGGCTTCGACCGAGGACTTCCCGACGACGATGCTTCCTGAGCTCAGGAAGCCGGTGCTCGGTTAGTTAACTGAACTCTTCTGGAGAACCGAGCCGGTACGTTCGTCCTGGGACGGGGAGGTCCTGTGGTGGTCGGGGGTATCGGGCGGCTGGCGGAGTTCGACACCGGTTTACGGGTGGCGGGTTCTGTTTTCAGAGTCGGAACACGTTTCTGCGTCGTCGTTCTTACGGGAGTTGGTGGCTTCGGACGGCAGCGTCTCGACGTTGTGTCGGCACGCCTTCGAGTCGCTCGCTCGAACTGTTCAGGCAGCGAACCGGCGGGCCAGGTCCTTGCCGTGACCCCGGCGATCTTCGAGTCTCTCGGTCTGGTGGGTACGGCCGGCCAAGATTACTTTGAAAGATCAACCCACCACCGTGAGGAACGTACACTTCATGGCTTGTGGGTTGTGGAAGGCTTTGCGACCAGTCCCATTTCGGACTGCAGGTATTCATCTAGCTTGTTCCGGGTCAGACTTATTTGCTCAAGTTTGCTGGTCAGTTCCTCGCGGAGCGTGAGGACCTGACGGCCGATGCCTTCGCAGTCGCCGGTCGGTCCAGCGTCGCCGGTGCAGGGGAGGATGAGCTTGATGATGTCGCTGGAGAGGCCGGAGTCCAGCATGGAACGGATGAGTTCGACTGTCTGGACGGCGGTTTCGTCATAGTCGCGGTAGCCGTTGGACAGACGTGAGGCGGTGATCAGGCCCACCTCTTCGTAGTAGCGCAGTGCGCGGGGACTTGCCCCGGTCGCTTCGGCGAGCTGACTGATTTTCACCGTTGCGAGTCTCCTTGCCGTTGAACCCTGACATGGACGTCAGAGTTTACACCTGGCTACTGGGCAGAAAAGTTGGAGTAGTCGCCTATCGCCCGACCGGGCCACTGCCGCCTAGTTCGGATCGGGGCACCTTCGCTGTACGCCCCGCAGTCCAGGCAGCCCGGCACCAAATTATGCCGTATGTACCGATATCCAGCTCTCATGTTCGGGGTTGACCTTCACGCTAACGTCAATCTTTACCGTCCTGTTCATGACATCAGCAACGACTGAACGACGCGCTCTGATCTTCCACGGTTTCGGTGCTACGCCCGATGACCACTGGTTCACCTGGCTGGCCAAGCAGCTGGAGTCATCCGGGTTCTCCGCGCAGGTCCCGGCTCTTCCGGATCCGCTGGACCCCAACCCGCAGCGGTGGGTCGCCGAGGTGGGGCAGGCACTCTCCCGGCCCGCCGGTGACCCGGTCGACCAGAACACGGTGGTGGTGGCGCACAGCCTCGGCGTGCTCACGGTCCTGCGGTATCTCGCGACGCTCGAGGGGCCGTGGCGGCTCGGGGAACTGGTTCTGGTCTCCGGTTTCGTGGACCTGCTTCCCGCCCTGCCGAACCTGGACGCCTACATCGGCAACGGCCTCCAGCCGGCCGAGCTGAGCGAACTGAGCAAGCACGTGGACCGGATCACGATCCTGCGCTCCGACGTCGACGCTCTGGTCCCGGTTGAGCTGACCGACCGCCTGGCCACCCTGCTCGGGGTTTCCGCCGTGGTCGTTCCCGGGGCAGGTCACTTCCTGGGCATGGACGGGATCACTGAGCTTCCGCAGGCACTCGAGGCCATCACCGCCGGTCGTTCCTGACCAGCTGTTCCCAGGTTCGAGGGACGAGGTGCGGCCTGAGGGAGCACCTCGTCCAGCACGAGAGCGACTGAGCCAGTCGTGCGCACCATCCGATCTCTAGAACATGATTCACCGACATGAGGTTCCCCTGTGCTGCCCACCGTGAACAACGTCCCTCATCTGCCCGAAGGTTTCGCCGATACCTTCACCAGCCGCACCGTTGAGGTGAATGGACTGAAACTGCACGCCGTCGTCGGCGGTCAGGGCCCGGCCCTGCTCCTGCTGCCGGGGTGGCCCCAGTTCTGGTACGCCTGGCGACTGGCCATGCCCGCCCTGGCGCAGAACTTCAGCGTGGTCGCCATCGACCTGCGTGGCATGGGTGCCAGCGACAAGCCCGATGCTGGCTACGACCCGGTCTCTCTGGCGTCTGACGCGGCCGGGGCGATGCAGGCGCTCGGTCACGAGAAGTACTACGTGGCCGGGTACGACCTGGGCATGATCGTGGGCTACGCCCTGACCGCGGCCCATCCCGAACTGGTGATGAAACTGGCCGTGATGGAGTCGATCCTGCCGGGCCTGTCACCGATGCCGCCCCTGCTCATGGACCCGCAGACCAACGAGCTGGTGTGGCACTTCGTCTTCAACCGGCTGGAGTCGATCAATGAGCAACTGGTGAGCGGCCGCGAGGGCCTCTACTTCAGCCACCAGTTCGCCACGAAAGCGGCTACCCCGGAAAAGATCCCGGCGCAGGCGGTAGACGTCTACGTCGAGGCGCTGCGCGACCCGGCCACCCTGCGAGCCAGCTTCGAGTACTACCGAGCCAACGACATGTTCGACCAGATCGCGGCCCTGAAGGCAGCCGGCCCGCTGACCATGCCGGTCCTGGCGGTCGGCGGCGAGGTCGGTATCCGCGAGGGCGTTGAGCAGGCCCTGCGCATGGTGGCCGAGGACGTTCAGGGTGACCTGGCCCCGGACGCCGCTCATTTCATCCCTGAAGAAGCCCCGGAGTGGACGTCCCGGCGTCTGCTGGAGTTCTTCCTCGCCTGAGCGCACCCGGTGGTGCCGGCCGCTGCGGTGACCGGCACCACCCGTCCCACGATCCGCGCTGCTCCCGCAGTGGTCCCTTCTCAGCGAGCGAACTCCTGGACCGGTCCCCGTATCTGCTGTTGAGGCACCGGCAGAGCCCATGGGGCTCGACATCCATGTCCACCGCGCCTCCGAAGAGAGATCGATCCGTGACCACCTCACAAGATTCCCCCGGCGCCCCATCCATACCTGCCCATCCGCATCACGCTCAGCGCTGGCTGATCCTCGGGGTGCTGGGCGCGGCGCAGTTGATGGTCGTGCTCGACGCCACGATCGTGAACATCGCTCTGCCCTCGGCCCAGGAGGACCTGGGTTTCTCCCACGACGCCCGGCAGTGGGTCATCACCGCCTACGCGCTGGCCTTCGGTGCCCTGCTCCCGCTGGGTGGGCGGGTCGGTGACCTGATGGGGCGCAAACGTGCGCTGCTGATCGGCCTGATCGGCTTCGCCGCCGCCTCCGCGATCGGTGGGGCAGCCACCGACATCGGGATGCTGGTCACCGCCCGTGCAGCCCAGGGGGTGTTCGGCGCGCTCCTGGCCCCGGCCACGCTGTCCCTGCTGATGACGACCTTCACCGACGCGCGCGAACGGGCCAAGGCCTTCGGCATCTACGGTGCCATCGCCGGGGCGGGCCTGGCCGCCGGACTGCTGCTCGGCGGCGTTCTCACCCAGTGGCTGGACTGGCGTTGGTGCCTGTACGTCAACATCGTCATCGCGGTGGTGACGGTGGCCGGGGCCTGGACCACGCTGCACCATCAGGCACCCGAGGGGCCTCGGCCACGCCTGGACATCCCCGGCACCCTCACCGTCTCAGCCGGTCTGTTCTGTCTGGTCAACGGATTCGCGAACGCTGAGACACACGCCTGGGGCGAGCCGGCGGTCTGGGCCTGCCTGGTGGCCGCTGTCGTCCTGCTCACCGTGTTCACCCTGATCGAGACTCGGGTGGCCCACCCGCTCATCCCGTTACGTGTCCTGTTCGACCGCACACGCGGCGCAGCCCTGCTCTCGGTCATGCTCCTGGGGCTGGGGCAGTTCGGTGTCCTGTTGTTCCTGACCTACTACTTCCAGCAGAACCTAGGGCTCAGCCCGATCAGCAGCGGTGCCGCCTTCGTGCCGATGATCGCCGGTCTGGCGGTGACAGCAACCGCAGCCAACAGCATCCTGGTGCCCCGGTACGGGGCCCGTCCCCTGGTCCCGACCGGATTCGTCGTCGCCGGTGCCGGGTTGTTCTGGCTCACCGGCATCGACACGACCTCCAGCTACACCAGCGACGTGCTGGGACCGCTCATCGTGACCGGAATCGGCACGGGCATGGCCATCGCCCCGGCCATGACAGCCGGTATCTCCGGCGTCCGCGCCGAAGACGCCGGAGCTGCCTCGGCCCTGATGAACACCGGCCAGCAAGTCGGTTACTCGGTCGGAACCGCTGTGCTCAGTTCCATTGCTGCCAGCGCCCTGACCGACCAGCTTGCAGGCCAGAACAGCATCAGCAGCGCCGTCGCCGCCGGGGCCGCCGTGCACAGTTACACCACCACGTTCATGTGGTGCGCCGTCATCTTCCTGATCGGTGCCGTGATCTCCGGGGCGCTGCTGCGCTCAGGACCACTCGCCCAGGACCCAGATGCAGGGCCCGTCGTCCACGTGTGATCCACGCAGGGCCTTCGCCCGCGACGAGTCGCCCAGACCATCCCCGTGCCTTGACGCATCCATGAAGGGCGCACAAGGCCCAGAACGCCATTCATCATGTGTTCCAGTAGATTCCAGCAAGGGTGAGACGAAGTGACGAGAGTAGAGCTCGACCCGGCGATCACGAAAGCTTTTCGGGAGCACCCGGAACTGACCTTCGAGATCACCGCCGAAAACCTCCCAGTGATCAGGACGATGGCCCCGTCCGGGTCACTCGATGACCTGGTCGCAGACAGCAGGTTCACGGCCCAGGAACGTGTCGTTCCCAGCACCACGGATGCACCGGACGTCACCCTGCTGATCCTGTCGCCGACCGGCTTCACCGGACCTCGCCCCGTGATCTACTACATTCACGGAGGAGGCATGGTCCTGGGAGATCGGTACACCGGTATCGAACTCGTGGCACCGTTCGCAGCCAACCACGGCGCGATCATCGTATCCGTCGAATACCGGCTGTCACCCGAACATCCGCACCCTGCACCCATAGACGACTGCTACGCCGGCCTGGTCTGGACCGCTGAGCACGCCGACGAGTTCCATGCAGACCCGCACCAGATCTCGGTCCTCGGCATCAGCGCCGGAGGTGGACTGGCCGCCGGGATCACCCTGATGGCCCGCGACCGGTCAGGTCCGGCCATCACTCACCAGATCCTGTGGTCACCGATGCTGGACGACCGCGAACTGACTCCCTCCAGCGTGGACTTCACCGGTGAAGGCAGCTGGCACCGGGAGAACAACCGCTTCGCCTGGGCAGCCCTGCTCGGCGATGCAGTCCGCAGCGACACCGTATCCCCCTACGCAGCGCCCGCCAGGGCCGTCGATCTGTCCGGACTGCCGCCCGCCTTCATCGACGTCGGGAATGCCGAGCCCTTCCGCGACCCGGCCATCGACTACGCGGCTCGCCTGTCCCAGGCCGGCATCCAGGTCGAGTTCCACATGTGGCCCGGAGGTGTCCACACGTTCGAACTGATGGTGCCGGACGCGCCTATCTCCGTCGGAAACCGCCACGCACGCCACGCCTACGTCGAGCGCATGCTCGCCTGACCGAACGAAAAGGGGTCCGCGTCACCACAGATCCACAGGATTTGGCACCCGGGTCCGGAAGACCCGTCAACACGGTCGTGGATCTCCCTCATGCACGGTTAGAAAACAGCTCGACGCCCTCTTGCCCGCAATCACGCTCCATCAGCCTCCCGATATTCGAAACACCGGTGGCGACAGCGAATCCGGAGCCGAAGAGCGGCATCTTCAGCTCACCTCCGATGGCTGCTAACCGAGGCGCCCGGGCGAAGATGCCGAGGATGGACGCGTTTGCTCGGCTGCCAGTGTCACGACCCACGACAGGGTGGTGCTCGCGGTCAAAGAGCGGCTCGAGGCCGTTGAAGGAACGGGATAGTGGGGGCGATTGCCGTGATGGCCGGGAATCGCCCCCACGTCGTTCTCTGGTGCCAGGCTGCTGCTACCCGCCCATGAGCTGCAGGAGCATGTGGCCGGCGGCCATCACCGCAGCGATGCTGCACACCAGGAGGGTGAACAGCACTTCCCGCCAGAAGTTCACGGCGACAGCGGCAACGATGAACGCCACGAGCAGTAACGCCGTCACGTCCATAGCCGACCACCTCTGTCGGGGCGTTGCTGCAGCCGGTGTGCGACGGAACCGCTCGTGGTCCGGGGATAACGGGTTGTAGTCTTGTGCATGTCAGCGACCTTCCCTAGAGATCGGCTGACGTCCCGCTGGGTCGGTGTTGGCGCACCGGCCCAGCTCGCGTTCGGCGCAGCCGATCAGCGATGTTCTGATCCGAGGCCGGCCTGAATCGTGTCCTGTGGGTCGGTAGCCCGATGCGGCCTCAACTCGGGCCCCAGGAGCGCAAGGTCAACCACCCCCTCTGCTGAAAATCGTCGCACCGGCATTTCTCCTCTGCAACTCCCGCAAAGCTGCTTTGTCGACGAGTGCGTCCCCCATTCCTGTCAGAGCCTCTGACCTGCCGGAAAGCTAAGCGACACGCGACCGGTAAGTAATTCTGCAATTCCCTGTCCGAACCTTGCGCAAAGCGCTACCGTCCAGGTGTGGCAGTGAGTCCAACGGTTCGCCGTCGACGACTGACCGCGGAGCTCAAAAGGCTCCGTGAGGCAAGCGGCCTGACCATTGACGAGGTCGCCCAGGACATCGGTGTCTCGAAGTCCGCCCTCTCACGGATCGAGAACGGCCTGGTCGGGGTCAAGCTCCCAGTTTTGCGTGCACTTTTTCGTGTCTACGAAGTCACTGGGCAGCAGGCGGAATTCCTGGAAAGGCTGTCCAGCCAGGCGGCCCAGAAGGGTTGGTGGCAGTACTTCGCCGCCGAGACCGTTGAACTCGATGCCACCAAGACCTTGATCGGTCTGGAGGAGGAAGCCAGCACAGTCAACGATTTCTCGCTGACGTTCCTCTCCGGGCTCTTGCAGACCCGCGACTACGCGCGCGCCGTCATCCGGGGGGCCACCCTGGACGCGTCGGACGAGGGCGTGGAGAACGGTGTGCAGATGCGACTGCGCCGGCAGCAGCGCCTTGGTGATCTTCGGCTGTGGTCAGTCATTGCCGAGGAAGCCCTGATGCGCCCGATCGGTGGCCCGCAGGTGATGCGGGCACAGATCGAGCACCTCATCGCCAAGGCGCAGAGTCGGCGGATCACCGTTCAGGTCCTGGCCAAGGAACACCGTGAGCATCCTGGGATCACCGGTCCGTTCGTGATCCTGGGACTCGAACCACCACTCAACCTCAAGGCCGTCTACCTTGAAGGCAACCTGTGGGACGCGTGCCTGGAAGGACCCGACGAAGTTGCGCTCTACGAGCGCACTTTTGATGTTCTCCGGGCGATGGCGCTCAGCCCGCAGGAGTCCCTGGAGCGGCTGCAGACCAATCTGGAGAACTTCACGTGAGCATCGAGAACGCTGGTACCGGCACGGACAGTGGGACCTGGGCAGACTTCCGCAAGAGCACCTTCAGCGGCGGGGGAGGGTGCGTCGAGGTCTCGTTGTCGGACCAGGGCGGCGCGCGGGTGCGCGACACCAAGAGCAAGGGACAGGGGCCGGTGCTGGAGTTCAACGCCGAGGAATGGTCGGCATTCCTGGCGGGGGCACGGGCCGGGGAGTTCGGCACGCCGCACTCCTGACATCGAGGGGCGTCGGGCCAGGGGCTACGGCCCCTGGCCCGCTCTGCGACTCCACGCTGGGCGGTCCATAACCGGGCCCGCAGCAGTTGTTCAAAGGTGCGGCTTCCGATCCCGGCTCATCGGCGGGTTGATGGCGCGGTAGAACCAGGCCAGGCCTGGCCCCGCTCCCAGGACAGGGTCGTCGGTCCCGACCGCCGTTCAGAAAGCTTCCAGTGGCCCATCGTCGAGCAGGTGTCAGCCGGCGATCAGGTCGAGCACCGTCGAGGACTCCGCCCAGACGATCGCCGTCGACCAGGATGTTGCCCGGGCCAGGAGAAGGTCACAGAGCGTAGAGCAGTGGGCAGGTCGTCGCGGTCGATCACGTGGCCGCCGCCCATCCGGCGAGCCCACTTCCCGGGACTCCTCACGAGCGGCGCTGGCGATCACCTGGACCTTCGGCGAGTCGGTGCACCCCGAGCG
This sequence comes from Kineosporia babensis, assembly GCF_021129305.1. Taxonomy (GTDB): domain Bacteria; phylum Actinomycetota; class Actinomycetes; order Actinomycetales; family Kineosporiaceae; genus Kineosporia; species Kineosporia babensis. The sequence goes on from NZ_JAJOMB010000032.1 coordinate 60,132, forward strand.
TCACCAGTGGATGGCCATGAGGGCTTCCCACCCGACCGAAGCCAGACGGCTAGCGGCCAGTCGGCGATCCAGCTCCTTCCTTCGGAGCGCCGTCAAGATCGGTGACTCGATCGCATCAGGAAACGATGTTCGAGCTGTCATCGCTCAGCCAGCCGAGCGGCGGTGATCAGTTGGCCGCGTGGTTGCAAGGTCCCTTTCGGTCTCTGGCATGAGGGGAATCTGCGAGTCGGACCCGGTCTGTGGCAGGTCCAAGGCGTCTTCCCATGCTCTCGCATCGGTGCAGGTCAGAGGCACAATAGAACGTCGAATAGAACGTCGATGTTGTCTCATGTATCCCGTTGCCGAGTCGAGGGCACGGGAGGCCTTGTGACGGGACCACCTATCCGGCGCTACACCAGGCGCTGGTCGTCGAGCACCTTTCCCACGCGCTGCCGGTTGTTGATCGTCGCGGCGCTCGCTGGGGCCCTGCTGGCGGTCCTACTGGTGGGGCCGCCCTTGCTCCTCATCATCCTGGCCGGACCTCCGTGGACCACGGTCCAGAACATGTTCGAGCCGGCCTCTCTAGAAGACCCGTTGCGCAGTCTCGAGTCGCTCGTGGTCATCGGCTCATGGCTGGGCTGGAGTGTCCTGGCCCTTGAGATCCTGCGGGCTGGTGTCGATGTGCGGCGTGAACTGGCCGCCCCCGGCATGGCCTCGGGCACGGGGCGCGGCGGTTCCCCGAAGAGCTGGCGCTTACGCGGCGTGATCGTCGGCCTGGTCCTTGCACCGCTGAGCGCACCGGCCTCGGCCATGGCTTCTGCGCATGCCGTACCGGTCGCCGCGAGCCCTACCGGCCCGACCCCCGACCTCAGCCCGGCATCTGCGCCGCGACCTCGAGCCATCGATCAAGAGCAGCACCAAACCGTCCGTGTTCAGCCGTGGGGGAGCAGCACGACGCTGTGGGGGCTGGCGGAGGAGCACCTGGGGGACGGGGCCCGGTGGAGAGAGATCTGGGACCTCAACGAGGGGCGAGAACAGCGGGACGGAACCGTGATGCGCTCGCCCAGCATCCTCGTCCCTGGTTGGACAGTCCTGATCCCCGCAGCCGACGTGCCGGCCGCGTCACCATCCCCGGCGACGGCCCGGCAGTCGCTGCGCTACTCCATCGCCGAAGGAGACCGCCTGGGTGACGTGGCGGTCCGCTTTCTCGGCGAGTTCACGGACTACCAGCGCATCCAGCAGGTCAATCGCGACCAGATCCCCGATCCCGATCACATCGAGGCCGGTGAAACCATCGTCCTGCCCGCCGAGGCCCTCGACCGAGGCCAACGGCAGCACGCAGGCGGCAGCGCCGAATCCCCGAAGCCCACCGAGGCCGACGACCCGGCCGAGAACCAGCCGCCACCGCGCCGCCGTAATGATCAGGCACCCCAGCAGCGTTCGGGCAACGATCGGCCGCACGACGTATCCCTTCCGGCAGAGCACCAGAACGATGAACGGACGTGGCTGCTCCCCGCGGCCGCAGCGGCAACCGCTGCCCTGGTGGCGGCGATTCTGGGCCGGCATCGGCGACGGCGATCACGATCAGAAGACCAGTCGACAGGCAGCGAGCCCATGCCGTTGGTGGAGGAACCACTTCAGATCGAACCAGAGGACGATTGGCTCGCCGGCGAAGTCACGGAAGGAGACTTCGATCCGAGCGATGGTTTCGAGGACACGGGTCACTCGGATGCTGCCATCGATGAAGCCCGCGCCTTCGTCCACCAGTCGGCGCTCAAACTGCGCCAGCGCCAGCAGGAGACAACAGCTCCAGCAACGCCCGACAGCGACCAACAAGACGACCAGGGGCCGGCACAGGCGACGTCGCCGGCCTACCGACTGAGGCCGTTACGTCTGCGAACCTCAGCAGAGATCGCTGGTGCAGATCGCGAACCAGGGCCCGCCCCTTCCGGTGAAGAACCCCCGAGGCCGACTGTCCGAGAACTGGAAACCCCGCAGAGAACGGAAGTTCAGGTGCGGTTGTTCGGCGACCCGGCCGTCCTCACTATGAATGGTGACCGGGTTCATGGTCTGCGCAAGCACGCCCTGCAGCTCCTGCTGTACCTGGCCCTGCATCCGGGCGGGACCGAGCTCAGCGTGCTGCGCGAGGTGATGTGGGCCGACCTCAGCCTGAGCAAGGCAAGCGGCCGTCTGTCCACCGAAGTCGCCAGTCTGCGGCGCACGGTCCGAACCGCCCTGGGCGACGCCGAGAATCTCCGGATCAACGCGGTCACGAACATCAACGGCAGCTACGAGCTCGCGGACTTCGTGGTGACCGACGTTCAGGAGTTCGAGGCAGCCTTGAAGGAAGCGCTGAACAGCCCGGAAAAGTCAGCAGATCGTGAACGCTTGCTGCGCAGGGCCATTGAGCTGCACTCCGGCCAGCTGGCTGATCGGGCGAACCTGGATTTCATCTGGCTGCACTCTCATCAGCGGCGTCTGAACCGGGCCGGAGCCCGGGCTCGCATGCTGCTGGCCGAGCTGGTCCGTGACCGGAACGCGGACGAGGCCCGTGCCCTGGTGCGAGAGGCGGCACGGCTTGACCTGGCTGACCGCGTCCTGCAGGAGCAAGTGGTCCGGACGAACACGACGCTGGGCCTGTGAAGGGCTTGTCCCGAGGCAGATCGACGTACCGGAGGAGAGGGATGGAACGTGCTGAAGAACGGGTCCTGGCCGGGGATCATCCAGTGGTTCAAAGCTGATGTGGACCGGGCATTCGCGGCCATCGTGTGCACGGTTCTGGGAGCCATCGCGCTGGCCGGGTCCGCCACTCACGTGTTGCACGTGGGCGCCTACCCAGAAGTCGGCGTCAGCGGATGGATGGTGTGGACGGTCGCCGGGAGCTTGGAAGTGCTGGCCGCCTACTCGGCATGGGAGATGCGGCGACGCCACGGATGGAACCGCTGCGTGCCCATCGTGGTCCTGTTGCTCGCCGTGGCCTTCATCGTGCTGGCCAACCTCGCGGCAGCGGACGAGAAGTCGTGGGCCGCCCAGTTGCCGTGGGCGGAGGCATTCGCCGTCGCCCCACCCGTCTCCTTCCTGTCGGTCGCTGCCATTGCCGAAACCCGGGAGTGGCGCCGCGCCGGCAGACGGGCACGCCTGAGCGCTCGAACGCTGAAGGGGAGCACCACCAGCGAAGGCGAACAACGCTCCCGCCAGCATCCCGGGCCCGGAAAACCGTCGCTCCCGGAAGTTGGCTCTGGCGAGACGTTGTCGGTGCAGGAGAACGAGGATCGGACCAGTTCGGTGATGCGCTGGATCGCGGAAGGACACGATCGCCGGCGCATCCTGACCGAAGGCACGGCTGTGCTCGGCATCAGCGAATCGACCATGCGCCGCGAGATCAAAGGCGTCACGGTGCCGAACAGCCGGAGCCAGCCAACACCGGAAGACGCGGAGGTCGCGTCCGATGGAATCTGAATACGACTTCTCTAAAACACCTTTGAAGGCCCGACCCAAGGAGAGATGCACCATGGTGTGGTTCCTCGTCGACGACGGTTTCCGCGAACATCGCAAGCGGATGATGATCCCGAGTCGCCTGGAACTCAGAGCGACCGGACTGTGGACCACCGCCGGTGTCTGGTGCGCAAATCAGCTCACGGACGGCCGGATTCCCACCAAAATCGTGGCAGCCAGAGGAGGGAACACGAAACTCATCAGCGCCCTGGTCGAGGTCGGTCTCTGGCACGACTCCGATTCAGAGTGCGAACATCCGGCGCAACGCTGCCCCGGGATCCCCGCACCAGGAGAAATTGTCTTCCATGATTGGTTCGAATGGCAGCGCCGCAGCCGGGCCCAGGTACTCCAAAGGCGCGAACAGAGGGCCGCCGCCGGCCGAGCCGGCGGCGAAGCATCAGGGGCCAGTCGCCGGAACGAAAACCGAAGCAAAAACGAAGCACTTGCTTCGCCGATCGTTGAACCCCTAGACCAATACCAAAACCAATACCTAGACCCCCGATTGGCTAAGTTTGTCTGTCGTCGTCTCTTTGGTGATACGCCGCAAAATTCAACGATCAGCGAACTGATTTCACTGTGGCAGATGGCGGCCGGCGGAGCCGACCTCGAGGCGGAACTGCGCAACTTCCTGCTCAAGAACGCCGACAGGCACCTCCAGGACCCGTCGGCGGCCCTGCTGGGCTGGCTGGAACAGGCCGCCGAGCGTGCGGCACTGCCGGACCTGCGAGTTGTCCTCGGCTGCGAGTCCTGCAAGGCCGGATGGCTGCCGGACGACCCGGAGACGGGCATGCCCAAGCCCTGCCCCACCTGCAAGCCGCACCGGTACCCCGATGCGAGTAGCGGTTAGGCCATGTTTCGAACAGGGGAAGCCGTACGACTCAGCACGAGAGTCGGTGGCCGCCCTCACCTCTGCGGCGTGAGGAGATGCGCATGGTCAGGTACGAATCGGTGGCCGGGTGGTCGCCGTTCTATTCCCGCATCCAAGTCTAGTAAATCAGTAGAGTTCGGGTTACCGTCGCAAACTGTTCTGTGACGCCGGTTTACCTGCACCAGGGAGTGGCATGACCGAGAGTCTTCTCCTGGCCGTCGACCTGGACGGCGACGGCGCGCACCCCGCGGCCTGGCGCTTCTCCGGCCGCCCGCCCGGATCGGTCCTGACCGGCGCGGCGCTGCGCGCAGCGGTGGGTGCGGCCTCGGGCTTCGTGCTGGCCAGCTTCGAGGACAGCCCGTTGCCGGCCGGCGGCACCGGCCCGGACCAGGCCGGAAGGCTGGAGGCGGGCACCCGGGCGGCTTTCGCCGCCACTCTGGCCGGAGACCTTGGCCTGGCTCCGGTGCTGAACGCCACCACCACCGAGCCGTTTCACCTGGCCACCCAGCTGGCCAGTCTGGATCATGCCTCGCACGGCCGGGCGGCCTGGATCGTCGACGGCTTGTCCGACCTCGACGTGCTGGCCACCGTCGGGGCCGAGCCGCTGGGCGGTGCGGCGCAGCGGCAGGAGGTGGCCGACGTCATCCGTACTGCCCGGCTGCTGTGGGACTCCTGGCAGGACGACGCGGTGATCAAGGACGTGGCCAGCGGCCGCTACCTGGACTCCGGTCGGGTGCACCACATCGACTTCAGCGGAGCGACCTTCAGCGTCAAGGGCCCGCTGATCACGCCGCGACCGCCGCAGGGCCAGATTGTCGTGATCGCCCGCGACCACCTCCGGGTGGACGAACACGCCGACATCGTCCTGGTGGCCGCCGCGGACCCGGAAGCTGTCGCCGCCCGGGCCCAGCAAACGTCCTCAATTCTGACCTTCGCCGACGTGGAGGTGATTCTGGACCTCCCGGGTCGGCCCGCGGCCGAACGCCTCGCCGAACTGGACGACTTCACGCCTTGGCCCTCGACGGGCCGGCTACGCCACGTCGGCAGTGTCACCGGTCTGCTCGACCTGCTCTCTGAGCTGCGAGGGGTCGACGGCGTCCGGTTCCTGCCCGCGGTTCAGGCCCTCGATCTGCCGCTGCTGGCCGAGCAGGTGGTCCCCGCGCGAGGTCGTGTCCTTCCCGGGCGGACTCTCCGGGAGCGTCTTGGTCTTCCCCGTCCGGCCAGCCGTTTCGCCAGCACGACCGCCTGAAGCGAGGACGAATCATGAGCTCGATCGACACTGGTGCCCCGCACGACCCCCACGCTCACGTCCATCTGGGCGTCTTCTACACCGGCGTGGGCTCGCAGTTCATCTGGTCGGATCCGGGCCTCGGCGACCACCAGTCGATCGAGACCTACCTGGAGATCGCCCGGCTGCTGGAACGAGGGCTGTTCGACGCCTTCTTCCTGGGTGAGGGTCTGCGGGTCCGCGAGAACCGCGGTCAGGTGCTGGAACTCGACGTGGCCGGCCGTCCGGACGCGATCACCCAGCTCTCCGCGCTGGCGGCGGCCACCGATCGGATCGGCCTGGTCGCCACCCAGAACACCACCTACAACTACCCGGCCGATCTGGCCCGGCGGCTGGCCAGCCTGGACCTACTCTCCGACGGCCGGGCCGGCTGGAACATCGTGACCACCGACAATGCCTGGACCGGAGCGAACTTCCGGCACGGCGGCTGGCTGGAGCACGAGCGGCGTTACGAGCGGGCGACACAGTTCGTCGAGGCTGCCAAGGCGCTGTGGGGCTCCTGGTCCGCGGATGCGATCGCCGAGAGCGCCGAGGCCAAGAGCTGGGCTGCAGCAGGTGCCTTCCCGGAAGTCGTGCGGCGTAGTGACCTGGTGAACCTGCGCGCCACCGCCACGCTTCCGGCCAGTCGCCAGGGCCGCCCGGTGCTGTTCCAGGCCGGCGACTCCGACGGCGGGCGGGAACTGGCCGCAACCCACGCCGATGTGGTGTTCAGCGCCAACACCACCTTCGAGAAGGCCGTCGCCTACGCCGCCGACCTGCGCGCCCGCCTGGCCCGGCACGGCCGTGGTGCGGACTCGCTGCGGATCCTGCCCGGCGCGGCCGTGGTCCTGGGCGACACCGAGGCCGAGGCACAGGAGAAGGCCGAGTGGATCCGCAACGAACAGCTCTCCGCGCCGCGTGCCATCGCTTTCCTGGAGCAGTACTGGGGTTCGGACCTCTCCGCCTACGACCCGCACGGCCCGCTCCCCGACATCGAGCCGACGGACGCCGAACTGGATCCCTCCCGCGGCACCATCTCGATCGCCGACCGCACCGGCAAGCTCGACCGGATCGCCGCCTGGCGCACGCTGGCGGCCGAGAAGAACCTCTCCATCCTCGGTCTCTACCGCGAGGTCTCCCCGCGCGAGCGCTCCTTCGTCGGCACCCCGGCCCAGATCGCCGACCTGTGGGTGCATTACGTCCGGGCCCGGGCGGTGGACGGCTTCAACCTCACGCCATACCTGTTGCCCAGTTCGCTGACCGATGTCGTGGACAAGCTCGTGCCGGAACTGCAGGAACGCGGCGCCTACCGAACCGCCTATCAGGGGTCGACGCTGCGCGAGCATCTGGACCTGCCGCCGATCTAGAGCTGCCCCACCTGGTCGTACGCTCGCGAGGACGACCTCGACTGCCGCCTCAACGATCACGGCCCTGCGCAGGGAGCATGACTCCCTCGCGGGCCTCGTCGTCTCCCTTGCGCCCGAGCAACTCACCGGCCCGGACTTCAACCAGAGCGTCTGGGACCGCTGGAACGCGCTCAGTCCGCAGGACCAGGCCACCGGCTCAGCGAAGTGGCCCAGCACGGCTGGGACGTCCGCGTCGGTATCGACCCGGCAGCTCTGCTGTCCGAGGAGTCCGCCGCTCTGGTGGCCGAGCATCTGAGCACCGACCTCGGCTTCCTGATCTGTTTCATCGGCAAACCTGACGGAGTCGGTGAAGCTGCCGTCATGGAGGTCGCGCGGACGACCTACCGCATCGTCCTGGACGACAAGGCCCAGTTCACCACCCAGGCCGCTGCCTCGACCGCGACCTTCACCGGGCCGCTCGAGGTCGCGGTACGGCTTCTCTACGGGCGGCTGACCCCAGCGCACACCGCGGCAGACATCGAGGTGAAGGGGCAACATCACGCTCGACGATCTGCGAACGGCCTTCCCCGGCTTCTGACCGCGGCGTAGATCCGCGGGCCGGTGACGACGTGCCCTGGTTCGAATCCGGGTGCGTGCGTCCAGCCTGCGCAGCGCAGATCGCCGGCTGGCTGTTCGACACCGGCGAGGCATCCCGGGCGCGTGCCTGGGATGAACAGCGTCCCGGAGGACTCGACCCACTCCAGCCTGATCCGGCTGAAAGTGACGGTTCTCGGTGTGAACCCGGATCGAGGTCGTGTCCCACTCCGGCTGACCAGCAGCTCGTCCTACTTTGTTGACCGAATTAGTGAGGTTGTGATCTCATAGCGCCCGCTGAGGGCAATAAAGGTTGTTTGCCCAGATTGGATCTTGATGGGCGGCCAGCAGTACCTCCGGCAGTTCCTGGCTGATCGCTGGGCCCTCGCGGGCGCCGGCACCGTCATTGCCTTCCTGCTGATCGCCCTTCTGGCACCGGTTCTCACGGCGCTCTCGGGCCAGGATCCGTACACGTACCACCTGGACGCCCTCGACGACACGGGCCGGCCACTGGGTTTCGGCGGTGGGATCAGCACCGAGCACTGGTTCGGCGTCGAACCCCTGACCGGCCGCGATCTTTTCGCGATCGTCGTGCACGGAGCCCGCACCTCGTTGCTGGTGGGTCTGGCCGCGACGACCATCGCTGTGGTCATCGGGGTCGTGGTCGGGATCACCGCCGGGTTCTTCGGCGGCTGGTACGACCGCCTGCTCAGCCGGGTCATCGACGTGCTCTACGGCTTCCCGTTCCTGGTGCTGATGATCGCGCTCGGTGCGATCGTCTCGGCCCGATTCCCGCGCACCTGGCTGGTGATCATCGTGATCGGGGCCTTCGGCTGGCCGACGATCGCCCGGGTGGTGCGCGGACAGACTCTCAGCCTGAAAAGCCGTACTTTCGTCATGGCTTCGACCGCGATGGGGGCCGGTTCGGTCCAGGTGCTGACCCGGCAGATCCTGCCGCACCTGAGCGTGACCATCATCGTGTACACCACCATCCTCATTCCCGGTCTGATCACCACCGAGGCGGCGCTTTCGTTCCTCGGCGTCGGGGTACCGGCCCCGACCCCCTCCTGGGGTCGCTCGATCGGCGAGGGAATCGGCTGGGTGCAGACCGATCCGATGTTCCTGATCTTCCCCGGGGCCGCGCTGTTCCTGATCACCCTGGCGTTCAACCTGGTCGGGGACGGCCTGCGCGACGTGCTCGATCCACGAAAGGGAGCGGCCGTCCGATGAGAACAGCGCGCTTCCTGGCCGGGCGGCTGGCGGGCATGGTCGTCGTCCTGGTGGTGATCAGCCTGGTGACGTACGCACTGTTCCTGCTGCTGCCCTCGGATCCGGCCCAGATGTCCTGCGGTCGGCCCTGCACGCCGGAGAACCTGGCGATCGCCAGTGAGTTCATGGGCTTCGACCAGCCCTGGTGGCGACAGTACCTGGAGTTCGTGGCCGGGATCTTCCAGGGCCGCAGCTTCGGCAGCGGGCCCGCCGCGGTGCACTGCTCGGCCCCCTGTTTCGGGTACTCGTTCCAGCTGAACCAGCCGGTGACGCAGCTGATCTGGGCGCGGATCCCGGTCACCTTCTCGATCGCGGTCGGTGCCGCAGTGCTGTGGCTGGTGCTGGGTGTGGCTCTGGGGGTGCTGGCCGCGGTCCGGCAGGGCACGCTGGTGGACCGGTCCGCGATGGCGTTCGCGGTTGCCGGTGTCTCGGCGCCGGTCTACCTGCTCGGCCTGCTGGGGATTCTGCTGTTCGGGTTCACCCTCGACATGGTGCCGGTCAGTGGATACGTGCCGTTCTCCGAGAGCCCGCTGGACTGGCTCTGGCACCTGGTCCTGCCGTGGTGCGTGCTGGCCCTGTTCACCTCGGCCGTCTACGCCCGCCTCACCCGCGGGCAGATGATCGAGGCGCTGGAGGAGGACTACGTGCGTACCGCCCGGGCCAAGGGCCTCAGCGAGCCGAAGGTGATCGGCCGGCACGCCCTGCGCAACGTGCTGATCCCGGTGGTCACCGTTTTCGGCTCGGACGTGGGCCAGTTACTGGGCGGGGCGATCATCACCGAGCGGGTCTTCAGCATGCCGGGCCTGGGCTCGCTGCTGCTGAGTGCCGTGGGCCAGGGCGATCTGCCGCTGCTGCTCGGTGTCGTGCTGTTCGCCGCTTTTCTTGTCGTGCTGGCCAATTTCGCCGTCGATGTCGTCTACGGCCTGCTCGATCCACGCGTTGCGCAGACGCAACGCTGAACCAGGATGGGATCGTCGATGAAACGCAGCATCATCGTGAGCGTCGTAGCCGTGGGACTGGCTCTGAGCGCCTGCAACGCCAACTCCGGCTCGGACGAGGCGAAGAGCCCGGCCTCCGGTACCAGCAAGGGCGGTGACCTGACCATCCTGACCAGCTCGCAGACCGTCACCCTCGACCCGGCCAAGAGCCAGAACCTGGCGATCACCACGCTGAGTCTGTTCAACCGGCGGCTGACCAGCTGGCAGATCGAGCCGGGCCAGCCCGCCGAGGCGGTGCCCGACCTGGCCACCGACACCGGAACGCCCAGCGCCGACGGCAAGACCTGGACGTACACGCTCAAGAGCGGGCTGAAGTTCTCGGACGGCACGCCGATCACCGCCAAGGACGTGAAGTACGGCCTGGAGCGCTCGTTCGCGCCGGAGCTGTCCGGCGGTCTGGGCTACCACAAGGGTCTGCTGGAGGGCGGCGACCAGTACCAGGGCCCCTACACCGACGGGGAACTCGACTCGATCGAGACGCCCGACGACACCACCATCGTCTTCCATCTGAACAAGTCCTACGGTGACTGGCCGTGGATCGTCTCTATGCCGGCCTTCTCGCCGATCCCGAAGGCTGCCGACGCGAAACCGCAGGAGTACGGCCAGAACCCGGTCTCCTCGGGCCCGTACCAGGTGGAGTCCTACAAGGAGGGCTCCTCGCTGGTGGCCGGCCGCAACCCGGAGTGGGACCAGGCCAGCGACACCGTGCGCACCGCCGGCCCGGACACGATCACCATGCAGCTCGGCCAGGACGACACCGTGGCCGCGCAGCGGCTGATCGCGGACTCGGGCGATGACCAGAACGCCTTCCAGGCCTCGTTCGTGCCGCCGGCCCAGCTGTCCCAGATCCAGAGCGACGCCGGCGCCAAGTCGCGGCTGGTGACCTCGGAGGCAGGGGCTCTGGCCTATCTGGCCCTGAACACCCAGAGCAAGTCGCTGGCCGATGTCAAGGTGCGGCAGGCGATCCAGTACGCGGTGGACAAGAAGGCCGTGCAGATCGCGGTCGGCGGCACCATCGGTGGTGAACCGGCCACCACCCTGATCACTCCGGGAATCGCCGGACGCGAGGAGTACGACCTGTACCCCGCCGGCGAAAGTGGCGACGTGGAGAAGGCCAAGGCGCTGCTGACGGAGGCAGGCAACCCGGCCCTGGACCTCACCCTCCTGGTGGAGAGCGACCCGGTCGAGGTGTCCAAGGCGCAGGCGATCCAGCAGGGTCTGCAGCGGGCCGGGATCAAGGTGACGATCAAGTCGCTGGAGTACGAGGCCTGGGTGGCCGAGGCTACCGGCGACAAGGGTGAGTACGACCTGGCGATCTCCAGCTGGCAGCCGGACTTCCCCAGCGCCAACGGGAACATCCAGCCGCTGTTCGCCTCCAGCGAGATCGGCGGTGGAAAGTACAACCTGGCCCGCTACTCCGAGCCCGAGGTGGACGAGTTGATCGACCAGGCCAGTGCCTCCACCGATCCGGCCGAGGCGCAGAAGCTGTGGGCGCAGGCCGACCGGCGGATCCTGGAGGACTCCCCGGTGGTGCCGCTGCTGTTCAAGAAGAACTCGTTCCTGCACGGCTCGAACGTGCAGAACTTCTTCGTGACACCGTTCCCGGCCTACCCGAACTACCTGAAGGTGTCGCTGGGCCAGTGAGCACATCATCGACCCCGGTGTTGTCGGTGGATACCCTGACCGTCGATTTCGAGACCGTTTCCGCTGTCCGCGGCGCCACGTTCGAGGTGGCCCACGGACAGGTGACCGCACTGGTCGGGGAGTCCGGATCAGGTAAGAGTGTCTCTGCGACGGCTGTTCTCGGGCTGTTGCCCGGCAACGCCCGGGTCGGTGGCAGCGTCCGGCTCAACGGTGAGGAGCTGATCGGGGCGAACCCGGCCCGGCTCCGCCAGGTGCGCGGCGGTGAGATCGGCACGGTCTTCCAGGAGCCGATGAGCGCCCTGAACCCGGTGCTCACGGTGGGCGCGCAGATCGCTGAGGCGATCCGCACGCACCGGACGCTCACCCGGCGCGAGGCCTGGGAGCGGACCGAGCACCTGATGGCCACCGCCGGTCTCAGCGAGCCGGCCCGGATCGCCGGCTCCTACCCGCACGAACTGTCCGGCGGGCAGTTGCAGAGGGCGATGATCGCCATGGCGATCAGCTGCGATCCGGTCCTGCTGATTGCCGACGAACCGACCACCGCGCTCGACGTCACCGTTCAGGCGGGCATCCTGCAGTTGCTGCGGGAACTGGGCGAGCGGCTCGGTACGGCCATCCTGCTGATCACCCACGACATGGGGGTGGTGGCCGATCTGGCCCATGACGTGGTGGTGATGAAAGACGGCGAGGTGGTGGAGAAGGCGCCGGTGCTGCCGTTGTTCGCGCAGCCCGCGCATCCCTACACGAAGAATTTGCTGCAGGCAGTGCCGCGGCTGCCCGAGCTGGAGCTCGGCGAGACCGCAAAGGCGCCGATGGATGACGAAGGTGCGCGCGAGGCGCTGGTGAGTTTCCGGAACGTCGTGGTCGAGTACGGCGGGCGTGGACGGCGCGACGGAGTCCGGGCGGTTCAGGGTGTGGACCTGCAGATCGGCGCCGGCGAGGTGCTCGGCCTGGTGGGGGAGTCCGGCTCGGGCAAGACCACGGTGGGACGAGCGCTGGCGGGCCTGATCCCGGTGACCTCGGGCGAGCTCGAGGTGGACGGCGTGGACGTGGCCCGCGCCTCACGGACCACAATCCGTGGCACCCGGCTCCTGCGAGGACTCCGTTCCCGGATGGGCATCGTCTTCCAGGATCCGGCGTCCTCGCTCAACCCCCGTCACAGTGTCGGCTCCGGCATCGCCGAACCTCTGACCCTGCACACCGCCCTACGCGGTCCGGCCCTACGCAAACGCATTGTCGAGCTTCTCGAATCAGTACATCTGGCAGCAGATTTTGCTGACCGCTATCCGCATGAACTCTCGGGTGGGCAACGTCAGCGGGTGGCCATCGCCCGGGCCCTCGCCCTGGACCCGGCCCTGCTGATCGCGGACGAGCCGACCAGCGCCCTCGACGTCTCGGTCCAGATGGCTGTCCTGCACCTGCTGAAGGACCTGCAGAGCCGGCTCGGCTTCGCCTGCCTGTTCATCAGTCATGACCTCGCGGTGATCGGGCAGCTGGCCGACCGGGTGGCCGTCATGCACCACGGCAAGGTCGTCGAACAGGGCAGCACCGCGCAGGTTCTGGGGGCACCGCGGAACGCCTATACCCAGCGTCTGCTCGCCGCGGCACCAGTCGCCGACCCGATCCATCAGCGAAGGCGCCGCGAGGCCTGGCAGAGCCTGGCCCGGACACCCTGATCCGGTGCCGTCAGTTTCTGGAACTGTCGGTCAACGTCCCCCTGGGTAGGAGCCTGAGCGACAGTCTGCAGGGTTCAGCGTGGCCAGTGCGCTTCCCCGGGTGGGATGTCGTCGTGCACGGTGAGGTACAGCCGGTCCAGGCGCAGCCCGGCGTCGCGGGCCAGCATCGAGAGCCGCCGGGGAGCAGAACAGACATTCAAAGCGAGTGCGGTAACCCGAAGGCGCAATGCCCTGTGCGGGCACCGGATCTGCACCCGATCACTGAGACAGGCAGAATCAGCATGGGCAACCACCGCTGAACTCCGAGGCGGTCGTAGCGACCCAGTCGGGCGACGCTAGGGCGGCTGGCAATCGCAGCCACTCACCGGGGTGGGCGGATGGGAGTGCTGCTGCGCCCTGCACGATCGGTGAACTCGGTGTCCAGGGTCTCCTGGGCCACGCGCATCACCTCGGCTTGCTCCGGGAGCGCCAACCGACGCCACATCTCGTCCTCGGTCATCTCCTCGACCACGGTGGCCACCCACCAGACGTTCCCGAACGGATCCCGTAGCCGGCCGCCCCGCTGACCGAACGCGTCCTCTGCTAGTGGCGTGATCACCCGTGCGCCGGCGGCCACAGCCCTTTCGAACGTCGCGTCCGGATCGGCGACGAAAACCCTGAGGAGGCTGGGCATCTCGGGCCACTCGGGGAGCCGGTCGAAACCGAGGACGACGCTGTCACCGATGCGTGTTTCGAAGTGACCTATCCCGCCGTTCTCGGTGCTGACCCGGGCGATCTCCTCGGCACCGAAGGCCTGGGCCGTAAAGTCCAGGAACGTGCTGGAGTCGGGGGTGACGACCCAGGGAGCGACGGTGGTGTATCCGGGAGGTTGGTGGTTCATGCTTGGTCTCCTTCGTCTCGTGGTCGGGCATTGCCGATCACGCTACGAGGGAATCCGGAAGGGAACGTTCCTCTTGGCCGTGCGCACTCCGTCATGGCCGCTGAATGGAGTTCCCGGAACTCAGATCGATCACGAACGGCTTGGCCGACTCGGGGTTTGCCCGAGGCGATACCGAACTGACCGAGTTTGCGATCTGTTCGAACAATCCGGAACTGACGCCGTCGAGGTGGAGCACCGGCGCTGCGGCAGTGACCGGCTGCTCCGCCAACAGAAGCCGCCACGCTCGGGCCGCCTGTCGAGCAACTCCTGGGTCAGCGACCTCGACTACGGCCGTGAGGGCTGTGCTCCATAAGTCGAGGTGCGGCTGGGCGTTGATCATGAGGGGCAGCTGCGTGGACGGCTTCTCGCCGATGGCCATCGTCCGTACTTCATCCAAGGCCCCGAGCAGTCGGCGACACGTGGCGTCCACATAGTGGAACAGCTGGGTCGCCTCTCCCGGTGACGTCGGTGTCAGCGTTCCCCAGATCAGCGCCCCCGGCCAGGTCGCACCGTCGGGAAGAGACTGGCACTTGCTCAGGACGTCCGAGACGCTGCTGTCCCAGAAACCGATCTTGAGCCCCAAGGATGTGTGAAGGAGCGCCTTCTTGACGCTGGAGACGTCGATCCCCACTCTCCGGCGTTTTCCGAACTCGCCCAGCCGGACGTTGAGCTCTTCGAACGTGGACTTGGCCGCGATGATCGTCCGTTCCAGGTCGCGCAAGTACGCGCGGAAGGGCTCCCCGGCAGTGAGGTACCCAGGCTCAAGGGACGTCGTGGCGGCCAGTAACCGGTCGAACGTCTCCAGCTTGTACTCCAGCGGTGCCGGAGCGTGCTCGTGCCACCACAGCTCTTTGAGCCGTTCCTCGGTTGCCGCGACTCCGTGCCGCCAAAGCGTTCCGACGACCGCTGGGCAGCGGCCGCCAGTCACCTCGTCTGCCTCTTGAAGCAGGCTTTGGGCCAGCTTCCGTCCGCCAACAGCCTGCGTCACGTGGGCAGCGACGAGTGCCGAGACCGCTCCGATCTCAGGCTGCCCGTTCCTGGAGTACTTGACCGCGGAGACCAGGAGTTCCAGACCGGCGTCTCCCCGTCCGAGCGCAAGAGCAGCGAGACCACCTACGAACCGAGGGCGCGAGTTGTACGGATACAGCTGGATGCTCTCCTGAGCATCTCGCAGAGAATCGTCGAACCAGCTTGCCGAATAGGCTGTTACGGCCCGGTCAGCCATCTCTTCCCCAGCCGTCTGCGAGGGCCTCGAGATCGCCGCGAACATGTCGTCGCCCTGACTCTTCAGGGCCTCCAGAGCGGCCAGGACCGGTGCCAGATCCAGAGCGCCGGCCTCCGGGCCAGGGCTGAAGACCCGGTCCAGCCCACGGTCCACAACGAATCCGAGCACTTCTTCGAAAAACTCGTCCATACCCCAGGCCCCCACCTCAGGATCTTCACGACGCTCTCGTTGGCGATTCTGGCACGCCTGGCTAACTGCCCTCAGGTAATTCCTTCGATGCCACCTGCCCATGTCGGGCTTGATGAGGGAGCCGGAAACGTTGCGGTTCGAGCGCGCCGTAGATGCAGAATCGGGAAAGGACGCCCCTCGTCGTCCGTTTCCCAGCGTTCGGGACTACCCCCGGACCTTGGACGCGCTGAACCCAGCATGATGCTGGAGGAAGCGAGAGGATCTCCCCGTGGCCCGTAAGTCGTATGCAGAGGAGTTCCGTCAGCAGGCGGTGGATCTGTGGATCGGCCGCGAAGCCCTGATCAGTGCTGGGCGTCGTCAGTGACGAGCCGTACTGGTTGCCACTGGGCCCGTAGGTCGGTGATGTGGTCTCTGGCGTCCTGCAGGATTCGGATCAGTTCACCGGCCTGTTCGTCGCTGAGTTCGTAGGCGTGGCCCAGGCAGATCCTGGGCTTGCTCGGGTGGACGAGGACGGGTTCGGCCAGGAGGTCGAAGTCGACTCGCTGGGCTACTCGGATCTCGATGAACTCGGTGGAGGCGGGGACTTGGCCGATGGGGCATTCGTGATCGATGGCTGCTTCATCGACCACTGTGGTGCGTTCCCAGGGCGCTCCGTCGGGATGGCGAATCTCTCGCATGAGGTGGTGATCTTCCTGGTCTCGGGAACGGACGGTGTGCTGACCTGCCACGCTCAGGTCAGGGCGCTGTCCAGGTCTGGACGTTCATGCCGAGAGGCTCCAGCCAGATACCGAACTCGCGGGCAGCAGCAGCCGGGCTGGCGGACGAGTGGATGACGCTTTCCACGAGGCGGCGCTGGTGGAGCGCAGTGGCGATGCTGTCGCGACCGAGTTTTCCGCGGACGGTGCTCGGGTCGGCCTGGGCAGGGTCCTCGTGACCGATGAGGTGCTGCACCAGGGTGGCGGTGTCAGGGGCGTCGGGGCCGTCGAACATCTCGCCGCAGGCGAAGGCGATGCCGATGCAGACCTCGCGTCCGACGTACAGGCGCTTCAGTTCGGAGGCGATGTCGACGCCGGGCCAGGACAGGGATGCCTCGTGGGAAAGGAGATTAGAGAAGTGGCGCATGATCTGTTCTTCCGTGGCGATGATGTTGGTGATGCAGGAGAGAAAGACGTTCTCGCGCAACTTGTCCAGAGCTTGTTCCTGCAGGCCGCGCTCGATGCAGTCAGGCGTCACGAGGACGAGGCTGAGCAGCCTCCAGTCCAGTCCGTCCTGAGGGGTGGGGAGCGCCGCGTTGTGGTCCGAACGCTGATCGTTCGAGAACGGCGACGTGGGGATCGGCAAGTTGGGGGTCTTCGGCATGTCTCCTCGTTTCGTTTGGCGGACGCCGCAAGTGGACGAACGCCGGGTGATTGGCAGTCCCTCTCGGCGACATCCGATAGGTCGGCCAAAACCTGTGGAATCGTCCGTCTCGCCACCTGAGCGAGAAGAAAGATTCTCGTGGTGTGGCGGCGGAAAGTCTGCGGCACGAGCGCGCAGACTGGTTTCTATGTGCTGGTCTACCAGTGCACGAAGGCGCCCAGTCGGGAAAAGAGATGTCTGCGGTGCCGACCAACTATTCGGAGAATCGGTGCCGGTCGACGTCCCCTCGAAGGTGTGCTTCATGCTTGATTCCTGGTGTGATCAGGGGATTGAAATTTCTAGTTCGTGAGTAGCTCGTCGGGTCTGCGGATGCCTGACCGTCGACTGGATTGGATCCACCATGGGGCACGCATGGGCAGGTTGTCACCTGTGCGTTATGGGCTGCCCGTCGCGGGCCCAGGATTGTGGGCAGTTCAGCTTGGCCTGTGGATAACTGGCCTGTTTGGCAGGACGCAGTGCGAATCGAACGTAGGATCGTGCGCATGAAGAGTTCGGGGGAACGGTGGGAGATAACGAGGGCTCAGCATCGGCGGAAGGTAGGGCGTTATCGACGAGCCTTGTCCCGAGGCCTCCAGAAAGCTCGAAAGGAGTCTGGACTGACGTGGGAGGAGATCAGAGCCAGCGGCTTGCCCTCCCGCACGACGATTCAGCGCTGGGAGAATGGTGATGGCATTCCGACGTTGCCGGAACTCAAGTTTGCAGCCCTCGATGTTTACAAGGTTGATGAGAGAAAATTCGAGGACTTCAAACTCTGGCTAAGGGAGGGGGACGGTCCGACTACCTGGGAAGAAAATGGGAAAGGGCTTCCCGACATACCAGGATTTCGGACGTTGATCGACCTGGAAGATGTGTGTGACACCTACCGGATGTGGGCTCCGGTCGTCATCCCTGGACCCCTCCAGATCGAGCCGTACATGCACGCGATGTTCGCTGTCTCTCCAACATTGACGCTCAGCGATGCCAAGGCGATGGCGACGATCCGCATGGAGAGACAGGCGAAGCTCGTCGGCGACGTCGCCATCACGGCAGTCTTGGCCGAAGAGGTCCTCATGAGGCACATCGGCGGAGACGACGTCATGCAGGAGCAAGTGCAGTACCTGAGGCGGCTGACCGCTGAGAGATTGGCCGACATACGCGTACTTCCACTCAGCGGGGGTGCGCACTGCGGGACACTGGGGGAGTTCTATCTGCTCGATTTCCCGCTCGACACGGAAGAACCGCCGACGATGTACTGCGACGGGTGGATCGTCAGTCACTACACCAGTGATGACAAGAAGCTTGCAAGCTTTGAGTCCAGGTTCGCCGAGCTGGAAGCGCAGTCCGTCCCTCTGGAGGATTTCCTGACATGACCAACAGCGAGTTGCCCGACCTCGACTGGCACAAGGCCAGTATCAGCGGTGATCAGGGATCCTGCGTGGAGTTCCGCCGGCATGGCGGGATGGTACAGATCCGCGACAGCAAGGACCCGAGCGGACCGGTGCTCACGTTCGCTCCCCACGAGATCGCTGCCATGCTGCACGGTGCGAGTCTTGGCGAGTTTGATCGGCTAGCACAGGACGCAAGCTGATCGAGCGCACGTAGGACCAGGCTCCCGGCTGACAGCCGGGGGCCTGTTGTTCTTTGGAGATGCGGTGCCAGCCCCTGGAACCGGGAGGGTAGGACCGTCCGGCATGCGTTCACCTCCTCGCGTCGCTCGCAGAGCGATGCGCAATATCGATCTCGTAATTCGTCACGTATGGGCAAAATGCCTTGACATCAGGCGATGGCCGACAGTAGTCAAGTGACTGCCTAGGCGTAATGCACTGACGATGCAAGAGGAGAAGCAGTGATTCGGCGGATGAGCGTTGCGCTCGCGGGAGGAGCGATCCTGGCCCTGGCGTCTGGTTGCTCTGGTTCGGGCGTGTCCAAGGACGAACCTCTTTCGAGTGTGACCTCTGTGACGGAAGAGCCATCGCCGTCTACAGATCCGCAGATCCTGGCGGCGCTCGGGGCGTACGAAGGATTCACCAAAGCCCTCATCGAGGCGGAGCGGAATCCAATGGATGATGAAGCCGACCTGCCCAAGAAAGCAGACTTCACGCGGTTCGCCTATGACCCCGCACGCTCTCGATCAATTCTCGACATGAAACTTCTGGCGGACTATAACTCGGAGATGCGAGGTGCTCCTCCGGAATCCAATGTCCAAGTGCTGAAGGTCGAACTAGATGCCGATCCCTATCCATCGATGACGCTGGAGGACTGTCTCGTTCCTCAGGGGGAATATGTTCCGTATAACCGGAAGACAAACAAGCCGCTCGAGTTGACGGATACAGGCGATCCCATGGAGCCATATCGACTGACCGTGAATCTGATCTCGGTTAAAGGGAAATGGGGTGTCAGCGAGCTGGAGGTACAGCGAGAAGGGACGTGCAGTCCTTGATGGCGAGAAGTGTAGGACTCATTCTTGGGATTCTGATAGTCGCTATATTGGCGGCGCCGGCGACCGCTGATCAGGGGCCCAATAATGCGGAAGCGGACTGCCGAGACGCGCGGCGCACATGTGTTGTCAAAACACAGTCAGAGGCTGTTCTCGGAGGGTCTCCACCAGTAGAAGCCCGCAGTGAAAGTGGACGTGGCCCTACGAATCAGAAGAATAGACCGAAGCCCTACACTGGCCGTTGCCATACCGCACCTGCGTATCCACAGCCACCGAAGTCGGATCCCGTCTGGGAGGGAAGGCAGGACGGCGTGATCCTCATGAACACATGCTTGTTTGGATGGAGCCATTTCGCGAACTCCCAGAGCTTCTGGGCGGCTGAGTCGGACGAAGATGCAGCAAATCGAGTAGACCCAATTGAGCTTGCTATACGGGCGCAAAATTCATTGGTGCTGCCCCAACTTGAGTTGACGCGCTCGCCTGCTGGGTCTGCGTGGGTTAACGAAAACACCTGGGTCTGGCTCGAAAACGGCTGGAACGACCTGACAGCAACTGCACGGTCGGGGACGGTTTGGGCCACGGTCACCGCTACCCCGATGTCGATGGACGTCTCGGCTCAGGGAGCAGCACGCGCGGTCAGTTGCTCCGGGCCCGGACGGGCGTGGACGTCGGCCGACGGCGCCGACGTGCCTGGAGAGGATGGTTGTGCCCTGCGGTTTGAACGCTCAGGTAAAGCAACCATTCAGGTTTCAGTGCCCTACGAGGTCTCGTGGACCGGATCTGATGGTGCTGGTGGAGACCTCGGCGTTATGACGACTACAGGTGAGGACACAGTGGGGGTGTTGGAGACGGCTGCGGTTAATACATGGTGACGACAGCGCCTTTCCGGTTGCCGACGGCCGAGTGCCGTCAGCAGGTGCCGAAGTGCGAGTGGAACCCGCGCAGGATCCTTGGGTCTACCGTGCTGCGTTGTCGTGGGGTGGTCTATTATCGGCATGCTGTAGCGGGCCAGGCCGGATAGGACGACGAATCTGTTTCTGACGCATCAGGTTCCGGAATCAGGAACTCGTACCTCACGAGACGTCAGGGAGTAGCAGTGAAGAGCACCGACTGGATCAAGTCGCGGACCTCCCAAGCAACCGGCAACTGTATCGAGATGCGTCGCTGGGACAGCAAAGTCGAGGTCCGCGATTCCAAGAACCCGTTCAGGCCCCTACCGGCCGCCGACCCAGAAGCTATTGGTGTCTGGCTGATGGGGGCGAAGCGAGGAGAGTACGACCAGATGTCGGTTCTGCCTGAAGATCGGTCCTCTGATCCCGGCTCAACTGTGCCCCACTGAGCCATTCCGAGTAACGGGTAGCAGCGCTGTGTGATCTTGGCGGACACGCCGGGCTGGATGCGGAGAAGAAGCGCGAGACCTCGGTAGGACGGGTTCCTCCTACAGTTCCC
>NZ_JAJOMB010000033.1 GCF_021129305.1 Kineosporia babensis
GTTCCCGCCCGAAACGCCGGGGTGGCGGTGTGGGTGGGGGTGGTGGGGGGGGGGGGGGCCCCCGGGGGGGGGGGCCCCCCGCCTCGCGGCCGTCGTCAGGAAGGCGTTTCAGGGCTTACTTGTCCTTGCCGCCGTCGCCGTCCCCGCCGGACTGCAGGCTCTCGTAGATCTCCTTGCACATCGGGCAGACCGGGAACTTCTTCGGGTCGCGCCCGGGGACCCAGACCTTCCCGCAGAGCGCGACCACCGGGTCGCCGGAGAGGGCTGACTCCAGCACCTTCTCCTTGCGCACGTAGTGCGCGAACCGCTCGTGGTCGCCCGGCTCGACCTCCTGCTCGACGTGCTCACGCTCGAGCAGACCGGTGGTCGAGCCCTCCGGGGAGGACATCGGGTCCAGCTGGGGTTCGGGATACGGCGTGGTCATGGGCGCCGAGTCTACGCCCGATCAGTTCATCGTCGGATCGTCCGGATACGTGGAGACCAGGGCCAGCTCGCCGCGCTGGCGGCGCAGTACCTCGCCCCACAGCCGCTCCGGCCGGTCGGTGAAGGCGTCGCGGGGCTCGGAGTCAACCACGAACCAGGCGCCTTCGGCGATCTCGCCCTCCAGCTGGCCCGCCGCCCATCCGGCGTACCCGGCGAAGATCCGCAGCCCGGCCAGGCCGGGGACGATCACCTCGGGCGGGGCGTCCAGGTCGACCAGGCCGATCGAGCCGATCAGCAGGCGCACCCCGACCGGCTCGGCGCCCTGCCCGGGCATCGCGACCAGGCCCAGGGCCGAGTCCAGCTGGACCGGGCCGCCCTGGAAGAGGCGGCCCGGTGCGGTCGTGTACGGCTGCCAGGCCGGCAGGACGGACGAGACGTCCACCTCCATCGGCCGGTTCACCACCAGCCCGAGAGCGCCGTCGTCACCGTGGTCCAGCATCAGGATCACGGTGCGGCGGAAGTTCTCGTCCTCCAGCGTGGGGCTGGCGACAAGGAGGCTGCCGCTCAGCCGACGCGTCTGGATGGACATACGCACATCATCACGGTCCGGACCCGGTGGATGCAGCCCAAGACGCAGACAGACTCGGCGATGACGGCGGGTAAACCCTGTGACGATCCCCACAACCCGGGCGACAGGCGCGAAATTCGCCCGTCGCCGGACCGGACTCAGACTGCTGCGGCGACCGCTGCGTCGTGCACCGCCTTGGCCACCACGGCGCTCACGTCGGGGTGGAAGACGCTCGGGACGATGTACGCCGCGTTGCGCTCGGAGTCGGTGACCACCCCGGCCAGGGCCTGGGCGGCGGCCAGCAGCATCTTGGTGTCGATGGTCTTGGACTGGGCGTCGAGCAGACCGCGGAAGACGCCCGGGAAGGCCAGCACGTTGTTGATCTGGTTGGCGAAGTCGCTGCGGCCGGTGGCCACCACGGTGGCGTGCTGCGCGGCCTCCACCGGGTCGACCTCGGGCACCGGGTTGGCCATCGCGAAGACCACCGCGTCGGGTGCCATGGTGGCGATGTCGGCACCGTTCAGGATGCCCGGGGCGGAGACCCCGACGAAGACGTCGGCCCCGGCCAGCGCCTCCTTCAGGGTGCCCGTGATGCCGCGCGGGTTGGTGTTCTTGGCGGTCCAGTGCAGGTTCTCCGGCAGACCGGTCCGGGCCGGGTGCACCACCCCGTCGATGTCGCAGACCACCACGTCGTGCGCCCCGGCCGCGAGCATCAGCTTCAGGATCGCCGTACCCGCCGCCCCGGCGCCCGACATCACGATCTTGACCTGCGAGATGTCCTTGCCCACGACCTTCAGCGCATTGGTCAGCGCGGCCAGCGTGACGATCGCGGTGCCGTGCTGGTCGTCGTGGAAGACCGGGATGTCCAGGGCCTCGCGCAGCCGCTCCTCGACCTGGAAACAGCGCGGGGCGCCGATGTCCTCGAGGTTGATCCCGGCGAACACCGGGGCGATCCGGATCACCGTCTCGACGATCTCGTCCACGTCCTGGGTGTCCAGGCAGATCGGGAACGCGTCGATGTCGGCGAAGCGCTTGAACAGCGCGGCCTTGCCCTCCATCACCGGCATCGCGGCCAGCGGGCCGAGGTTGCCCAGGCCGAGCACCGCCGAGCCGTCGGTGACCACGGCCACGGTGTTGCGCTTGATGGTCAGCCGACGCGCGTCCTCCGGGTTCTCAGCGATCGCCTGGCAGACCCGGGCCACGCCGGGGGTGTAGACCAGCGACAGGTCGTCCCGGTTGCGGATCGGCACCTTGGACTCGACCCGCAGTTTGCCGCCCAGGTGCATCAGGAACGTCCGGTCGGAGACCTTGCCGATGCTCACCCCGGACAGCGCGCGCAGCGAGGCGATCACCTCGGGCACGTGGTCGCCGCCGCGGGTGGCGCAGGTGACGTCGACCTGCAGCCGGTCCACCCCGGAGGCGGTCACGTCGAGCGCCGTGACGATCGCACCGGCGTGCTCGATCGCGTGCGTCAGCTCACTGACCGCGGTGGAACGGGCCGGCAGTTCCAGCCGGACCGTGATGGAAGATGAAACACTCGGTGCGCTCGCCATGGGCCCCATTGTGGCCTGTCCGGACACTTCCAGGGACCATCTGCGGGCGTTCTCTGAGCAATGGTCATTGAGTAAGCGGGAACGACGGGGACAGCACCGCATCCAGCCCGGCCGGCTCACCGTCGATGAAGCCCTGGTACTCGTCGCAGCCCATCCCCCGCAGCACCTCCAGGGTCTCGGCGTCCTCCACCCCCTCGGCCACCACCAGCAGGCCCATCCCGTGACCGAGGCCCAGCGCCGAGGCGACCACCGCGCCGCAGGACTGCTCACCGGGCAGATCGGCGACGAACGAGCGGTCCACCTTGAGCACGTCGACCGGGAGCTCACGCACGTACTGCAACGACGACCAGCCGGTGCCGAAGTCGTCCAGCGCGATCACCACGCCCAGCTCCTTCAGCTCCTGGAGCATCTGCCGGGCGCCGGCCGGGTCGTCGGAGAACGCGTGCTCGGAGACCTCCAGCACCAGCCGGTGCGGGGCCACCGCGGTCTCGGCCAGGGCCCGGCCGACCGTGCGCGGCAGCCGGCCGCTGACCAGCTGCCGGGCCGACACGTTCACCGCCAGCACCAGATTCGCGTGCGCGCTGCCGAGCTCGGCCAGATCGGCCAGCGCCTGGCGCAGGACCCAGTCGCCGAGCTCGACGATCCGCCCGGTGCGCTCGGCGATCGGCAGGAACACGTCCGGGCTCAGCACCCCGAGCTCCGGATGCCGCCAGCGCAGCAGCGCCTCGACCCCGGTCACCCGGCGGTCCCCGCAGGTGCGGCGGCTCTGGTAGACCAGCTCCAGCTCGCCGTCCCCGACCGCCCGGCGTAACGCGGTGGCCAGCTCGAGCCGCTCCTCCACGTCGTCGCGCAGGTCTGCGTCGAACAGCTCGTACCGGCCCCGGCCGCGGCCTTTGGCGTGATACATCGCGGTGTCGGCGTCGCGCAGCACGCTGCCCACCGGATCGTCGCCGGCCGGGACGGTGTCGACGACGGTGACCCCCACGCTCACGCCGGGCGCGACCTCGGCGTCGCCGATCACGATCGGGCTGTCGAGCACGTCGATGATCCGCCGGGCCATCGCGATCGCATCGCCCACCGCGTCCACCGCCATCACCACCACGAACTCGTCGCCACCGAACCGGGCGACCACGTCGGCCGCCCGGCAGCGCTTGCGCAGCCGCTGGGCCACCGCCACCAGCACCTGGTCGCCGACCGCGTGGCCGAGGCCGTCGTTGATGTCCTTGAACCCGTCCAGGTCGCAGAACAGCACTGCCAGCCGGGGCTTCTCGCCGTTCGCGGCCGGGCCGGCCAGCCGGGTGATCGACTCGGCCAGGCCCTCCAGCAGCACGGTCCGGTTGGGCAGGCCGGTGAGCGAGTCGTGGGTGGCGCGGTGGGCCAGCCCTTGCGGGTCCGGCCCGTTGCGGCCGTCGAGCAGCCGGTTGACCGCGACCAGGCCCCGGGCCCCGCCGGCCTGGTCGTAGAGCGCGGCCACGGTGGACTCGATCTCGGCCACCTTGCCCGAGCGCCGGTTGATCTGCCGGACGAACCCGTGCCAACGGCCCTGGACGTGCACCTGGCGCCGGGCCAGGGCCTGGTCGCCGTCCGGGAAGACGGTCTCGATCAGCTCGGACAGGGGCCGGCCGAGGGCGTCACCGGCGGCGATGTCGTAGGTGCGCTCGGCCGCCTCGTTCCAGTGGGTGATCTTGTCGAACCGGTCCAGGCCGATCACCGCGTCGGGCAGGATCGGCAGCAACGAGGAGGCCAGGCCCGTTCCCGCCGGTGCCCCCGGGCGCCCGTAGGCCAGGGCAGGCGCGTCGTGGGCCGGGGGCGCCCAGCGCAGCCCTCGGTCCTGATTCAGATCGGATTGCGTCACGATGCTGCACACAGTACCCACCGTGTCGCGTTCGGTAGCGGCGATTGGTCCGGAATCGCCCTTTCCGGCAGCTGGGAACTTGCCCAGAAATCAGAGTTCCAAGGGCCTGTCCTGTGGATCAGGGCCGTAGCGAGGAGGTGCCCGGGGCGCTGGCTGGGCGTGGCCGGTGGGGCCCCTCGCAATGGTTTTGCGTGGGGCCACGCCGGACGCGGTCAGACGGCGTCACGGGTGCCCCGCAGTAGGCAATGATCCGCAGGACAGGCCCTAAGCCGTGATCGTCGACTCGCGTACGATCAGCTCGGGCAGGTACACCACCTGGCGGTGCCGGTGCGCCCGCCCGTCAGCGGCTTCGGTCTCCTCGGTCAGCAGTTCGGCGGCGGTACGGCCGATCTGATGGCGCGGCTGACGGACCGAGGTCAGGGGCACTGCCGCGGCCGCCGCGAACTCGATGTCGTCGTAACCGATGATCGCCAGGTCTTCCGGCACCCGGATCCGCAGCCTGGTCATCTCCTGCAGCAGGCCCAGCGCAAGCAGATCGTTGGCGCAGAAGGCCGCGGTGGGACGACGGGAGGCCGGCATCCCGGCCAGACGCTGCCCGGCGGCCCGGCCCTCGGCCACGGTCAGGGCAGCGGTCGGCAGCACGATCGGCGCTCCGACGCCCTCCACCGCCTCACGAAAGCCCGCAAGCCGGTCCTGCACCTGGCCGACCGACTCCGGCCCGCCGACAAAGGCGATCCGCTCGTGCCCGCTCTCGGCCAGATACTGCCCAGCCAGCCGCCCGCCGTACACGTCGTCGACCGACACCGAGCAGTACTTCTCCCCGCCGGTGCGATCGACCAGCACCACCGGCACACCGACGCCCGGGGGCAACGAAGCCTCTACCCCCGCCGGATCGACCGGGGTAACCAGCACGCCCCGCACTCGCTGCTCGAAAAGCAGTTCCAGGTAATCGCGTTCCCGCTGGCGGCTGTTGTCGCTGTTGCACAGAAACACCGCCAGCCCGGCATCACGCGCCGCCTCTTCCACCCCTTTGGCCACGTCGGTGAAGAACGGGTTGGCCGCGTCCAGCACCAGGTAGCCGATCGTCCGGCTGGCCCCGGCGCGCAGGTGGCGGGCCGACTCGTTGCGCACGAAGCCGAGTTGCTCGATCGCCGCCTCGACCCGCGAGCGCGTGGCGGCGCCCACCCGGTCCGGGCGATTGAGCACGTTGGAGACCGTGCCGACCGAGACTCCGGCCGCCGCGGCCACGTCCTTCACGCTGACCGTCGCAGACACCGCGCACCTCTCCCCAGCCCCAACCGACAAAAGCCCGAACCGACAGACCCGAACCCGCGAACCCGTACCCGGCTCCGGTCGAAAGCGAAATTGAAACGCCTCAGACCGGTTTTGACCAGCACCTCGGCAAACCGCCGACTCTACCCAGGCCGCAGGCGAGGCGAGAAACAGCCCTTGACGACACCCGAAGAGCAGACATACCGTCTGAATCGTTTCACCATCGACGGACACGGAGCTGTGTTTCGCCCATGAACCGGTACTGCTTCCTGCTGCAGGTCCGCCCCGAGCGCCTGGCCGAGTACAAGGAACGTCACGCCCCGGTGTGGCCCGAGATGCTGCGCGCGCTGGCCGATTCCGGCTGGACGAACTACTCGCTCTTCGCCCGCCCCGACGGCCTTCTGGTCGGCTACGTGGAGGCCGAGGACCTGGATGCGGCGCAGGCGGCGATGGCCCGAACCGAGGTGAACGCGCGCTGGCAGGCCGGCATGGCCGAGTTCTTCGTCGGTCTCGACGGGCGCGCCCCGGACGAGGGATTCCTGCTGCTGGAAGAGGTTTTCAACCTCGAGAGCCAACTCGAGGCAACCAGGCGCTGAAAACGTCCGTCGGCCGGTAGCAAGAACCCCACCACCGGCCGACGGACGTTTTTCGCTCAGGCGCGCGAGGGCTCCTGGACCTCCGCCTCGGCGGCCTTCATCGCGACGGTCTTACGCAGCGCCACTTCCTGGATGAACAGCGTGGCGACCAGCCCGACCAGCCCGACGACCGCGGCGACCAGGAAGATCCGCGCAGTGCCGTCGCCGTAGGCGGCCCGCACCACCTCAGCCACCGGAGCCGGCAGGTTCTTCACGTCCAGCGTGCTGCCGCCGGAGGCCGCCGCGGACGGGTCCACCCCGATCCCGGCCAGACCGCTGACGATCAGATTGCCCACGTGGCTGGCCAGAACCGCACCCAGCACCGAGACCCCGACCGCGCCGCCGAGCGAACGGAAGAACGCGATCACCCCGCTGGCCGCACCGATCTCGGTGACGTCCACGGTGTTCTGCACGGCCAGGACCAGGTTCTGCATCGAGGCCCCGACGCCCGCCCCGACCAGGGCCATGTAGAGCCCGATCAGCACCAGCGAGGTGGTGTGGTCGATCGTCGCCAGCAGGCCGAAACCGACCACCAGCAGGGCCACTCCCCCGACGATGTAGCGCTTGTAGTACCCGCTGGCCACGATCAGCCGGCCGACGATCACCGAGGAGACCATCAGCCCGAGCATCAGCGGCATGGTCAGCAGACCGGCCTGGGTGGGCGAGTAGGCCCGGGCGACCTGGAAGTACTGGCCCAGGAAGACCGATCCGCCGAACATCGCGATACCGACCGCCAGCGAGGCGATCACGGCCAGCAGGGTGGTGCGCCGGCTGATGATCGAGGGCGGGACCACCGGCTCCTTGACCCGGCGCTCGACCGTCACGGCGCCGATCAGGGCCACCAGGGAGGCACCGAGGAAGGCGGCGGTCTGCCAGGAGAACCAGGCGAAGTCGTCACCGGCGAAGGAGACCCAGATCAGCAGGGCGCTCACCGAGGCGGCGATCAGGGTGGCGCCGCCCCAGTCGATCGAGGCCTTGCGCGGCCGGTGCTCCAGGTGCAGCGTCTTCTGGATCACGCCCAGGGCGATCACCGCCAGCGGCACGCAGACGAAGAAGCACCAGCGCCAGCCCAGCGCGCTGTCCACGATCACGCCGCCGATCAGCGGGCCGCTGACCGTGGCCAGACCCATCACCGAGCCCAGGTAGCCGTTGTACCGGCCGCGCTGGCGGGGCGGGATCATCGCGCCGATCACGGTCTGGGCCAGCGCGGTGATGCCGCCCATGCCGATGCCCTGGATCACCCGGAAGCCGATCATCTCGCCGACGTTCTGGGCGGCACCGGAGGCCACCGACCCGATCACGAAGATCACGATCGCGAGCTGGAGCAGGAACTTCTTGTTGTACAGGTCGGACAGCTTGCCCCAGATCGGGGTGGTGGCGGTCATCGCCAGCAGGGTGGATGTGACCACCCAGGTGTAGGCCCGCTGCGAGCCGTCCAGGTCGGCGATGATCGTCGGCAGGGCGTTGCTGACGATGGTGGAGCTGACCATGCCGACGAACAGTGCGGCCAGGATGCCGACCAGGGCCTCGACGATCTGACGGTGGGACATCTCGGCGTCGCTGCCGGGTAAGGAAGGCGGGTTGACCGTGGAACTCATGTGTGGACCTTTCCGGTACTGCTTGCGTTGATGGCGTGCTGAAAGGCCTCGTCCAGGCGGACGAGCTGGGCGCACAGCTGCCGCACCTCGGCGTCGCCCCAGTCGTCCAGCGCCTGGGCGACCAGCAGGGCGCGCTCGGAGCGCAGGTCCTGCAGCCGCTGGGCCCCGTCCGGGGTGATGTGGACCAGCCAGGCCCGGCCGTCGTGCGGATCGGGCCGGCGGGCGGTGAGCCCGGCGGCTTCGAGCACCGCCAGCTGGCGGCTGACCACCGAGGTGTCCACCCCCAGCAGCTCGGCCAGGGCCGAGCCACGGACCTCACCCAGGCCCTGCACCTGGGACAGGAGCAGCAGGGTGCTGAGCGAGAGCCGGTCGGACTGGCGGCCGATCATGGTCTTCGTCGACCGGTTGAGGGACTGCAGCTGGAGGAACAGGTCGGAGACCGCCTCCGGGGTGACGGGCATGGCGCCTCTTAGGGAGAAAGGTTGCTTGCCACAGACAACTATATGTCGAACGGTTTCATCGGGCAACTAATTCAGCCGTTCGGGGTACCGCCAGGACCGGCGCGAACTGCGCTTATACAGTTGTCCGCGTGTCTGCAACAGATCCCCTTCCGCCGACCACCCCCGAGCCGGACGGCGCTGATGCGGTAGCCCGTGCGTACGTGACGATCGAGCAGGAACTCACCGTGCTGATCCGGCGTGCCCGGAGCTTCTCGGCCCAGATGTCCCGCGAGTTCCACCCCGACCTGGAGCCCGGCGCCTACGCCATGCTGCTCTGGCTGGATGATGCCGGTTCGGCCCGGATGACCGAGATGGCAGCCTATTTCGGGATCGGCAAGCCGACCGTCTCGCGCCAGCTGCAGCTGATGGAGAAGCTGGACCTGATCACCCGTGAGGTCGACGAGAACGACCGTCGGGCCCAGCGGCTGACCCTCACCGAGAACGGCGCGAACCTGGTGCACCAGGCCCGCCAGGCTCGCCGGGCCAGCTTCAAGGTCCGGATGGCGGACTGGACCCAGGAGGACCTGGACCGCTTCGCCGGGCTGCTCAGCCAGCTCAACGAGGACCTGAGCAGACCGACCAATTAAGCCCACCAATTAAGGACGCCTCGTCCCCGGCTCGGTTCCGGATCAGGCCTTAGGGTCGGTTTCGACGAACTGGGCCGAGGATTTGGGGATGTGCTGTGGCCGGTAACGACGTCTACGACGTCATCGTGATCGGGGCCGGGCCTGCCGGCGAGAACGTGGCGGGCCGGACCGCGGCGGGTGGGCTGAGCACCGCCATCGTCGAGCGGGAACTGGTCGGCGGGGAGTGCTCCTACTGGGGCTGCATCCCCAGCAAGACGCTGATCCGTCCGGGTGACGTGATCGCTGCGGCCAAGCGGGTGCCGGGCGCCGACGCCGCGGTGACCGGCCCGATCGACGTGCAGGCGGCGCTGGCCCGCCGCGACTACATGACCTCCAGCTGGGACGACTCCGGCGCGGTGCCCTGGCTGAACGACAGCGGCATCGCCCTGATCCGCGGTCACGCCCGGCTCACCGGCCCGCGCACCCTCGACGTCACCGATTCCGAGGGAAACGTCCGCAGCCTGAGCGCGACGAAGGCCGTGGTGCTGGCCACCGGCACCAAGGCCGTGGTTCCGCCGATCCCCGGCCTGGCCGAGGCGAATCCCTGGACGAACCGCGGCGTCACCGAGATGAAGGAGATCCCGCAGCGGCTGGTGGTGATCGGCGGCGGTTTCGTCGGCGCCGAGATGGCGCAGGCGGTACGGCGACTCGGCGCCTCCGAGGTGACAGTGCTGGAGGGCGGGCCGCACCTGCTCTCCCGCGAGGAACCGTTCGCCGGCCAGGAGGTCGGCAAGGCCTTTGCCACGGAAGGTATTTCGGTTCGCACCGGGGTCAAGGTCACCGCGGTTGCCCGGGCCGGGGACGGCTCGGTGAAGGTGACGCTGGACGGCGGGGACGAGGTGGTGGCGGACGAGATCCTGGTCGCCACCGGGCGTAGGCCGGCCACCGATGACCTGGGTCTGGACCAGGTGGGACTGACTCCGGGCCAGCCGGTTTCGGTGGACGACCAGCTCGCGGCCACCGAACTGGACGAGAAGTGGCTCTACGCGGTCGGTGACGTGAACGGCCTGGCCCTGCTCACGCACATGGGCAAGTACCAGGCCCGGCTGGTCGGCGACATCCTGCTCGGCAAGGACGCGCGCGACCGTTCCAGCCGGGACGTGGTGCCGCGGGTGACGTTCACCGATCCGCAGGTGTGCGCCGTCGGCCTGACCGAGAAGCAGTCCCGGGAGCGCGGTCTCGACATCCGGGTGGTCAGCACGCCGACCGGTGGTGTGGCCGGGGCGACCACCTCGGGCGACGGGATCGAGGGCACCAGCCAGATCATTGTGGACGTGGCCCGCGAGGTGATCGTGGGGGCGACCTTTACCGGGCCGGGAGTTTCGGAGCTGCTGCACTCGGCCACGATCGCGATCAGCGCCCAGGTTCCGCTGGCCGATCTGTGGCACGCGGTGCCGAGTTTCCCGACGCTGAGCGAGGTCTGGCTGCGGCTGCTGGAGAGTTACGGACTCTGAACCACAAACAGAGGACGCCCGACAGCGCGAGGCTGTCGGGCGTCCTTTTGTTACTGGTTCAGATCAGTTGGCCGGGGCCTGCTGACGCGGAGCCCGGTTCGGACGCCCGCTGCTCGGGCGGCCACGACCGGCACCGTTCCCGCGCGGGGCGCCACCCTCACGGTGACCGCCGCCACCGTTGTAGCCGCCACCTCCGCCGCCGGAACGACGACGCTGACCGCCGCCCCCACCGCCCCGGCGCTCAGCCGAACGCTGCGGGATCGGACGGACCTCGATCGGCTCGCCGGACTCGGCCAGTTCCCGCACCACGGCGTGACCCGGGTGCACCGAGTCGGTGGTGGCGGTGACCGAGGCGTCGCGGTGCAGCCGGTTGATCTCGCGGTTCTGACCCGGCTCGGTGAACGCGACCACGGTGCCGCGGGCGCCGGCCCGGGCGGTGCGGCCGGAGCGGTGCAGGTAGTCCTTGTGGTCGCCGGGCAGGTCGTAGTGCACGACCAGGTCCACGTCGTCCACGTGGATGCCCCGGGCGGCCACGTCGGTGGCGACCAGGACCCGCGGCGAACCGGCAGCGAACGCGTCCAGCGCCCGCTGACGCTGGTTCTGGTTCAGGTTGCCGTGGATCGCGGTGGCCTCGGCCCCGGCCCGGGACAGCTGGCGGGCCAGCCGGTCGGCGCCGTGCTTGGTGCGCACGAAGAAGATGGTGCGCGCCGGGCGGACAGCGATCTCGCTGGCGACCAGCAGCTTCTCGGCCGGGCCGCTCATCGAGAAGACCTTGTGGTCCATCGCGGTGGCGGCGTCGGTGGTCGGCTTCACGGCGTGGAAGGCCGGGTCGGTCAGGTACTCGGTGACCAGCTTGTCCACACCGCCGTCGAGCGTGGCCGACAGCAGCAGACGCTGCGCGTCGGCCGGGGTGGCGTCCAGAATCCGCCGGACGGCGGGCAGGAAGCCCAGGTCGGCCATGTGGTCGGCCTCGTCCAGCACGCTGATCTCGATCTGCGACAGGTCGGCGGCGCGCCGGTCCATCAGGTCGATCAGCCGGCCCGGGGTGGCCACCACGACGTCCACGCCACGACGCAGCGCGTCCATCTGGCGGGAGATCGACAGGCCACCGACGACCGTGGTGACGCGCAGGCCGAGCGGGCGGGCCAGCGGGTTCAGGGCCTCGTTGACCTGGCGGGCCAGCTCCCGGGTGGGCACCAGGATGACGGCGCGGGGGGTGGCCGCGACGCGCTGCTTCGGCTCGGCGGCCAGGCGCGCGAGCACCGGGATGCCGAAGGCCAGGGTCTTGCCGGACCCGGTCTGGGCGCGGCCGAGCACGTCCCGCTTGGCCAGCGCGTCGGGCAGCACCCGGGTCTGGATCGCGAACGGCTTGTCCATGCCCTCGCCGGCCAGTGCGGAGACCAGCTGACGGGGAAGGCCGAGCTCGGCGAACGACTGCTCGGCCGGGGCGGGAGCCTCGGCGGCGGCGATCAGGGCCTGCTCGAGCGGGCTGGGGCCGGCCTGCGGACGGGGACGCCCGGAGGAACGGCGCGGACCACCCGGACGACCACCGGAGCGGCGGGAGTTACCGCCGAAACGCGAAGAGGACGTGCGGGGACGGTCTGAGGTATACGGCATGTAGTGCGACTACTCCATCGGTGTGCATGAGGCCACGCCGTTCGGAGACGTCGGGTCCGCGACGGAACCCGACCTGAGGCTCCGGCGGCCGGCGGGCGGCCTTCGACAGCGCAGGCCGGGGCCGGCGGTGTCTGTGATGGAGCGACTCTTTACGTGCGACCACGCGGGCGGCTCGCCCGCGAGAGCGGCGGTGCAGATCGCATCGCCAGTGGGGTTAGCGTAGCAGTGACTAGATTTCTTCCCGGCGCCGGTGATCTTGCCGGGACGTTACCGGTCCGCGAACCGTGCGTGGAGGAGACCTGACCGGCCGTCGCCGGCTTCACCCGGACGCCGCACCCACCCGTCCCAGCACCCGGTCCAGGTAGCCGTTCGAGAACATCCCCTTGGGGTCCAGCCGGTCCCGCAGCGCGGCGAACTCGTCCAGCAGCGGGTACACCCGGCGCAGGCCGTGCACGTCCAGCCCGTGCAGCTTCCCCCAGTGCGGACGGCCGCCGTAGTCGGCCATGATCCGCTCCACCGCGCCGAAGTAGGCGGCGTGCTCGGCCCGGGCCGGAACGTGCACGGCGATGAACGCGGTCTCCCGGCCCGAGGCCATCGACAGCGGGATGTCGTCCGGGGCCAGCACCCGGATCTCCACCGGGAACGGGATCCGCCAGCCGGCGTTCTCCACCGCGTCGCGCACCCGGCGCATCGCCTCGGGCAGCCGCGCCCGCGGGATGGCGTACTCCATCTCCTTGAACCGGACCCGGCGCGAGGTGATGAAAACCCGCTCGGAGCGGTCGGTGTAGGTGCGCGATCCCCACAGCCGCACGGCCACCCGGTTCAGCGGCACCACCACGGCGGGCACCCGGCGGCCGGTGGCGACCATCATCCGGAACACGTCGTTGGCCACCAGTTCCTCGTCGAACCAGGTGCGCATCCGGCCCAGCGGGGCCAGCCCGTCCTCCAGCGGCAGCCGGGTCTTGTAGCGGGTCTGCACCCGGTCGGTGTGCGGGAACCAGTACAGCTCGAAATGGTCGATGCCCTCGGCCAGTTCGGTGAAGTCGGCGAGCACCTCGGCCAGCGGCAGCGAGACCTCGCGCACCCGCAGCGCGAAGGCCGGGACGGTCTGCAGGGTCACCGTCGAGATCACCCCGAGCGCACCCAGGCTGACCCGGGCGAACTCGAACACGTAAGGGTTCTCGGTGGGCGAGCAGCGCAGCACCTCACCGTCGGCGGTGACCAGCTCCAGCGCCCGCAGCTGGGCGGAGATGGTGCTGAACCGGGTGCCGGTGCCGTGGGTGCCGGTGGCCAGCGCCCCGGCCACGGTCTGCCGGTCGATGTCACCGAGGTTGGGCAGGGCCAGGCCGACCCCGGCCAGGATGTCGTTCAGCCGGTGCAGCGGCATCCCGGCCTCGACCGTGACCAGGCCGGTGGTGGTGTCGATGCTGATCACCCCGGCGTGCCGGTCCAGCCGCAGCTGCAGATCCTCGGGGCGGGCGATGCCCGAGAACGAGTGCGAGGAGCCGATCGGCCGCAGCCGCCGTTCCTGGGCCGCGGCGTCCCGGACCGCCTCGACGATCTCGTCGGTCCCCCGCGGCGTCAGGACCGAGCAGTCCGCCTGCTCGCACCCTGCCCAGTTCGCCCACTTGGCCTCGCTGATCATCGCGCCCCCACGACAAAATAGGACGAGCGTCCAGATCGCCCCAGCGTGACCCTCTCGCCCTCCGGAGTCAACGGTTATCCACCCTGAGTTTCGGACGCTTGACCGATCCGCCCGATACGTCAACGCTTGCGCCATGACTGCGCTGGCCTCGCCCCTGACCACCAAGGCCCGACTGGACACGGCGACGGCTCATCTGGACCCACCGGTGGCCGTGGTCGACCTGCCCGCCTTGGACGCGAATGTCGCAGACCTGGTGCGGCGAGCGGCCGGTAAGCCGATCCGGCTGGCCAGCAAGTCCATCCGCTGCCGGGCGGTGCTGGAGCGGGTGCACGCGCAGCCCGGCTTCGCGGGAGTGCTGGGTTACACGCTGGCCGAGGCGATCTGGCTGGCCACGGATCCCGTCCACCCCTTTGAGGACGTGGTGGTCGGCTATCCGACGGCCGAGCGGGAGGCGTTGCGCCGGCTGGCCGCCGACGACGTGGCCCGGCAGCGGGTCACGCTGATGATCGACTCGGTCGAGCAGCTCGACTTCATCGACGCGGTGGCGCCCGGGCATCCGGACTTCCGGGTCTGCCTGGACATGGACGCCTCTTTGCGGATGGCCGGCGGGCGGGTACACATCGGCACCCGGCGTTCCGGGATCTTCACCGCACAGGACGCCCGCGCCTTGGCCCGGATCATCGGTGCCCGTTCGGGTTTCGTTCTGGACGGGCTGATGGGCTACGAGGGTCAGGTCGCCGGGCTGGGCAACCGACCCCCGGGAAAACCGTTGTACGGCATCGCGGTCACCGCGATGCAGGCGCTGTCGGTACGGGAGCTGGCCACCCGCCGGGCCGAGGTGGTGGCGGCGGTGAACGCCGAGTTCCCGCTGCGGTTCGTGAACGGCGGCGGTACCGGGAGCCTGGAGACGACGGCGGCCGAGGACGCGGTCACCGAGCTCACGGCCGGTTCCGGGCTTTACGGGCCAGGGCTTTTCGACGGCTACCGGCACTTCTCCCCGGCCCCCGCAGCGTTGTTCGGTACCGATGTGGCGCGCCGGCCGGGTTCGGGTTTTGTCACGGTGACCGGTGGCGGCTGGATCGCCTCCGGCCCGTTCGGGGCCGACCGGGTACCGATTCCAACCTATCCCCAGGGGCTTTCGCTGATCGGAACGGAAGGTGCGGGCGAGGTGCAGACGCCGCTGAAGGGTAAGCCGGCCGACGCGCTGAGCATCGGTGACCGGGTCTGGTTCCGGCACGCCAAGGCCGGCGAGCTGGCCGAGCACGTGGCCGCTTTCCAGCTGGTCGCGGCGGACGGCACGGCGACCGAGGTGCCCACCTACCGGGGCGAGGACCAGCACTTCCTGTGAGCGCGGACAGCGGAAGCGGGCCCTACCGCTGCCAGGTAGGACCCGCGACCGTCACTGCACTTGCTGCTACAGCTGGGTATCGATCTCACTCCCTGATTGTGTGAATGTCACCGTCATCTCGGAGACCTGCAGACCGGTTGCGTCCTCGATCTGCTGGAACTCCTCAATCGCCTCCGACACCGAGCTCACCGTGGTGTTCTCGTTCAGAAACGCGTCGACGGCCGTCTGATCGAGTCCCTGCTGCACTGCGGACAGATCATTCTGATCGGCAATCACCTCCTGAGACGCCTCCAGGCCCTGGTCGATCAGGATCTGGTCCTGGAGCTGAGCCTGCTGGATCCCGAAGGTCTCCAGCGAGGCCTGGATGTCGTCGGCCCTTTGCTGAGCCTCCAACTGGGCTTCCAGCTGGATCTGACGTTCGTCCTGCCGGTCCAGGACCGCCTGCTGAGCCGAGTCGGTCCGTTGCGCCTGGTTCGCCAGACGGGCCTGCTGGTCCGTCAGCGCCTGGGCGTTCTGGGTGCGCAACTCGTTCTGCTGGGCGAGGAACTGGGCCTGCTGGCCGATCGCCGTGCTGGTCTCCCCGAGGTCACCGATCGGGCCGATACTCATGTCTGTACCTCGATTCTGGTCGTGGTGACGGACACCCTCAGCATCGGCCCGGACCCCGGAAGTGGTTACCCCTCCGGTCCGCCGATCGGCGGAACCGCATTCGGCATTCCCCCGGGCGGCCCAGCCCCCGGTTGCGGCCCGGCCGGGCCGGTCGTCGAATCCACCACGCCCTGGATGATCGGGGCGATCAGGGTGCTCATCTCGGCTCGGGAGGCGGAGGCCAGCGGCTCCAGACGGATCACGTAGCGGGCCATCATGATGCCGACCATCTGGGCAAAGGCCCGGGCGGCGACCGGGCGGGAAGCACCGAAGGTCTGTTCCAGCCGGGGCATCAGCACCTGCTCCAGGATGCTGCGCAGCATGCCCGCCCCGAGCTCGCCGGTCATCGAGCCGCGCAGCAGGGCCAGCAGCGGCGCCCGGCGCTCCTCGTCGTCCCAGACTTCGATGATCAGGCCGGCCAGGCGCTGCCCGAACTCCTCGCGCGGGCCGGCCGCGAACATCTCCGGCAGCACCTCGAACGGGTTGACCGGGAAGTTCACCGAGGCGATGAACACCTGCTCCTTGGAACCGAAGAAGTGGTGCACGAGCGCGGGATTCACCCCCGCCGCAGCGGCGATCGCCCGGATCGTGGTGCCCTCGTAGCCCCGGTCGGAGAAGAGCTTTGTCGCGGCGGCGAGGATCTCGTCGCGCGTACCGGAGTTACCCGGCCGCCGTCCGGCCACGTTCCCATCACGTCCTTACGCTGTCTTCCGGCGCAGCGTCACCGCCCCCAGTCCGAGGGCCAGCAAAGCTGCTGCGGCAACGATACCCAGGTCCCGGACCAGGTTCTGGTCGGTACCGGCGGCGATCGCGGCCACCGCCTCGACCGCGTACGACAGCGGGAACACATTCGAGACCGCCTCCAGCACCGGGGTCATCGCCTCCCGGGGCACGAACAGCCCGCACAGAAACACCTGCGGCATCACCACCAGCGGCATGAACTGCACGGCCTGGAACTCGCTGCGGGCGAACGCGCTGGTGAAGAGGCCCAGCGCGGTCCCGAGGAGAGCGTCCAGGGCGGCCACCAGGACCAGCAGCCCGACCGACCCGCCCACCTCCAGGCCCAGCCCCGCCACGGTGACCAGGACCACCACCCCGACCTGGAGCAGCGCGGTCAGGCCGAACGCCAGGGCGTAGCCGAGCAGGAAGTCGAGCCGGCCCAGCGGCATGGTCATCAGCCGTTCCAGCGTGCCGTCGCGACGTTCGCGCAAGGTCACCACCGACGTCACCAGGAACATGATGGTGAACGGGAAGATCCCGATCAGGGCCGGGCCGGTCCGGTCGAAACGCTCCGGCTGGTCCAGGACGTAGCGCAGCAACACCATCAGGACCGAGGGGAAGAGCACCAGCAGCGCCACGGTGCGCCGGTCGTGCCCGAGCTGCTGCAGCACCCGGCGGGCGGTGGCCCAGGTGCGCGCCCCGCTCACGCCGCCACCTCCATGTTCCCGACCAGGCTGATGAAACCTCGCTCGGCGTCCGGCTCACCGGTACGTTCCAGCAGCCGGGCGAGGGTGTCGTGGAACAGCAGACGGCCCTCGCGCAGCAGCATCAGCTCGTCGCAACGCTCGGCCTCGTCCATCGCGTGGCTGGACACCAGCAGGCTCACGCCCTGCCCGGCCAAGCGGTGGAACAGCTCCCAGAGTTCGGCCCGCAGCACCGGGTCCAGCCCGACCGTGGGCTCGTCCAGCACGATCAGCCGGCTGCGCCCCAGCAGGGCCACCGCCAGGCTGACCCGCGACAACTGGCCACCGGAAAGCCTTGATGCCAGCTGCTTCTCCCGGCCCCCCAGACCGACCAGGTCGATCACCCGCTGCACCTCGGCCGGGTCGTCGCCGCGCACGGCGGCGAAATAGCGCAGGTTCTCGGCCACGCTCAGGTCCGGATAGACCGCCGCGGTCTGCCCGGCGTAGCCCACCTGAGTCCGCAGCACCGCCGCTCCGGCCGGATGCCCCAGCACGGTCACCGAACCGGCGCTGATCCGCTGCACCCCGACGATCGCCCGGATCAGCGTGCTCTTGCCCGACCCGCTGGGGCCGAGCAGTCCGGTGATCCGCCCGGCCCGGATCTGGGCGTCGATACCGGACAACACCTCGCGCCCGCCGCGGGTCACCCGCAGGCCGCGCACCTCTGTCGCGCTTAAATTATCCATGCGTTTAATTTGCGCCTGAGCCCACGCCCTGTCAACGGAAACCGGTCCGGACATGACGAAGGGCCCGAGGTTCCTCGGACCCTTCGTCGGAGCAGATCTTCAGTTCAGGAAGCCACGCAGCCAGTCGTACTGCTCCCGCTGCTGGTAGCCCTGGCCGCCTTCGTGCTGGTTGTACGGGTACTCCCGGATGCTCTTCTCCCCCGACCAGGCGTTGTAAGCGCCGTACACGGTCGAGGGCGGGCAGGTCGGATCCATCAGGGCGACCGAGAACAGCGCGGGCACGCCGGCCTGCCGGGCGAAGTTGACCGCGTCCACGTAGGCCAGGGTCTGGAACAGCCGGTCGGCCCGTTCCCGGCGGCGCAGCAGGAAATGCACGATCTCGTCGTACGGCGCCCGGGTGCTGATCCACGCCGCCCGCGGGAAGTCGCACAGGAACGGGACGTCGGCCAGCACCGCCTGCGCCCCGCCCAGCACCCCGCCGGAGATCGCCAGCCCGCCACCCTGGCTGATGCCGTGGGTCAGCACCCGCGACGAGTCCACGGCGTCCAGACCTCGGACTGCGTCCACCGCGAGCGCAGCATCGGTGATCAGACGCCGGTAGAAGTGATCCTCGGGCGAGCGCCAGCCCTGGGTGAGATAGCCCGGGACCGAGGGACTTCCGCTGCCCCCGGCGTCATCCGTATCGCCGCCCTGGCCTCGGGTGTCCATCACGAAGTGCGCGTAGCCGGCCAGCGCCCAGCCCAGCCGCTCGTGCGGCAGACCGCGTCCGCCGGTGTAACCGATGTACTCGACGATCCCGGGCAGTGGCGCCTCGCCGCGGTTGGCCGGCAGATGCAGCCAGCCCTTGACCGGCTGGCCGCCGAACCCGCTGAACGTCACGTCCCAGGTGTCCACCGTGGTCAGCCGGTTGTCCACGGGCTCCAGCCGGGTCTCGGCCGCCGCCGCCCGGGACTCCTTGAGGGTGCGCTGCCAGAACTCGTCGAAGTCGTCCGGCCGCGTGACCTCGGACTGGTACCGGCGCAGCTGATCAAGCGGCAGATCGGCGTATCCCATAGCTCTCCCAACTAGGTTTTACGGACGGGACGCGTGGGCTGCGGCGCCGATCAACGGCGCGTTCTCGGGGTCGGCCGCGACGCGGAGCACCACGTCCCGGGCCAGCCCCTTGCGCAGCGGAGCCTCGATCAGGTCGAAGGAGCCGGCGATGGATCCGCCCAGCACCAGCACTTCCGCGCCGAAATCCCGGACGTAGGGCGACATCGCCTCGCCAAGCGCCTGAAACGCGTGCTCCAGAACCGAGGCCGCCACGCCGGGTCCCCGCCGAGCCAGGTCCGCGATCTCGTGCACGTCCAGGTCGGCGCCGGTCCGCTCCAGGTAGGCGCGGCGGATCGCCCGGCGGGACATGGTCTCTTCCAGCTCCGCCCCGCCCCAGACGATGAAGTGCGCCTCGCCGTCCGGCGGAACGCCTGGGCCCGACGACATCGCCACGCCGTCCGCGATGAAGGCCGAGCCAACCCCGGTACCCAGAGTCAGGCAGATCGCCCGCCGGAAACCCTCGGCCGCCCCGGCGGTGAACTCGCCCAGGCCGAAACTGTCTGCATCGTTGAGGAAGACGATTCGCCCGGGAGTATCCGGAAGCCGGGCTGCGAAGGCCGCCCGGATGTCGAAGCCGTTCAGCGCCTCGAACTTGCCTACATTCTCGAAACGCCCGATGCCGGCCGGATAGTCGAACGGCCCGGGCATCGCGATCCCCCACGGTGCCCCGGCCCCGGGCGCCAGCCAGTGCGCCCCCTCCAGCATCACGTCCATGAACGCCTCGGCCGAGATGTCCGGATCCACGTGCCAGCGCCGCGAGCGCAGCACCGCCGGTGGCTCGAGCGTGACCAGTGCGGCCGTCAGGTGCGAGCCGCCGACCTCCACAACTGCGACCGTCACGGCGCGATCACGACATTACGCAGGGGCTTTCCGTCGCGCAGGGCCTCGGCCTGAGCGCGTACCAGGGCCGCCACCCGCGGGGCCATCGCCGTGCTGTTGCCCCCGATGTGCGGGGTGACGATCACGTTCTCCAGGCTCCACAGCGGGTGATCGGCCGGCAGCGGCTCGGGGTCGGTCACGTCCAGCGCTGCGCGGATCCGCCCGGTGGACAGCTCGGCCACCAGGGCCGCGGTGACCACCACCGCCCCACGGGCCACGTTGACCAACAGCGCGTCCGCCTTCATGGCGGCCAGGAAATCAGCGTCCACCAGCCCGGTGGTGGCCGGGTTCAGCGGCACGGCCAGCACCACGATGTCCGCCTCCGGCAACAGAAGCGGCAGCTCGTCGATGCCGTGAACCAGACCACCCGCGTCCGTACGACGCTTTGACGCCACCCGCACCACGGTGACCTCGAAGGGCGCCAGCCGGCTCATGATCGCCTGCCCGACTCCGCCCTGCCCGATCACCAGGACCCGGGAGTCCGCCAGCGCCCGGGTGGTCCCGCCGATCCACTCACCGCGTTCGGAAGCCCGCACGCACTCCGCCAGATTGCGCTGCGCAGCGATGATCAGACCCACCGTGAGCTCCGCCGTGGACGCCTCGTGCACACTCGCGGCGTTGCAGAACGTCATGCCCTCGGGCAGCGCCTCGGCCACCCCGTCGTACCCGATGCTCTGGCTCTGCACCACGCAGCCGCCGAGCGGCTGCAGCGCCTTCAGCTCGGGCGCCTTGGACATGTACGGCGGCACCACCAGATCGAAGTCGGTCCGCGGTGGTGGATCCTGCAGGTCCCACCGCACCGGGGTGATCCCGGGCAGGCCCGCGAGGGCTTCCATCAGCTCGTCACTGGGCAAACTGACCACGATCGTCATGCGGCGAAGCCTTACATCCCGGTACTGGCCTCCGCCAGAGGGGTCCGGTTCTGCTCCGCCACATCCAGGGCCTGTGCCGGACCGAGCAGTTCCTCCAGAGGCCTGCCGTTCAGTGCCTGTGCGGTCACTTTCCGTCTCTCCGGGTACGTGGTGGGGCGGTCGAAGAGAGTGGAGTAGGGCACGATGCAGCCGGGCGCGACCCGCACCCCGTCCAGCCAGAGTGAACCGACGGCCCCGTCATGGGTGACGCCGAGGTCGTCCCGGCGGATCACGGCGAACACCTCGTCGGGTTCGTCGCTCGGCTCGGCCAGCTCGTCGACCAGCACCGCAGGCACCACCAGCCAGTCGTTGCGCAGCACCCCCGGCGCGCAGACGCTCTCACCGTCGAGCCGATAGACCCCGTTGCGCCAGCGAGCCAGCGTGATCTGCGGCCCTGCCCCACGATCCGGCCCGCCGAAGCCCGGCCCGACTCCGGCGAAGCAGGCGCCGGCCAGCGCCTCACCGAAGAAGTAGCTCTGCTGCTCGAGCGTGGCCTGCTCAGCCAGCACCTGGAGGAACAGGTAGTGACCGTGCAGCAGCCGGGCGCGATCCGGCTCGACCTGGGCCACCCGGTGCAGTGCCTCGACCAACGTGGTCACCGAACAGCCCGGGCCGCCGAACGCCTTGGGCACGGTGATCCCGGTCAGGCAGCGATCCATGGCGCCAGCATGCTGGATCGGCGGCGCCCGGGGAACGCCCCCACGCCTACCTCACAGCGAAAAGACCGAGTAGTGCCCCAAATCCACCGGTCCCGTCACCGAATCACCACAAGTGACGCCACGGTGAAACGAAAATCCCTACGCTGGATCATATCTCAGCTTTGCGGAGCCCCAAGCACAGAACGCCCCGAGCTCAGGCCGTCCAGATCGCCGAGCTCCGAGAGCGTGAGCAGATCCTGGATCCGGTGCAGGCCGGGCTCCAGCGTCGGCGCCCGGCGGGTGGCGATCGCGACGATACGAGCGGCGTAACCAGCCTGCCGCTGCCCACCGGCCCAGCTGAGGCTCTGCCCGGCCCGGGCGAAGACCTGCCACCCCGGCTTGCCGGGCAGATGCAGCGCCGAGGGCAGCCCGGCGGCACCGCGCACCCGGGTCAACCGCTGCAGCAAGGCGGTGCTGAACCGGTCACCGGTGGCCAGATACGTCCGCACCGGCCGCCCCAGGCCGGCGGTGAGCATCTGCTGGCCGGGGAAATCGACCCGGAGAAAGCTGCGCCAGCGGCCGTCGGGCAGGGCCAGCTTCTGGGCATCGCTGAAGTTCAGCACCTCTTCGCCGGTGGCCGGATCGGTGAAGTACGTGCCCAGCAACGCATACGTAGAGCCCAGATCGGCCGCGCTCTGCGGATCACCGACCCCGAGCACCACGCCGATCTGGACCGGTTCCATCACGCCGAGCCCAACCGCACCGGCCACCGCGTCACGCGCGAGCACCCCGGCCAGCAACGGAATCAGCCGAGCGCCGGCCAGGACCGGCGTT
Source organism: Kineosporia babensis (assembly GCF_021129305.1). Lineage (GTDB taxonomy): Bacteria > Actinomycetota > Actinomycetes > Actinomycetales > Kineosporiaceae > Kineosporia > Kineosporia babensis. The sequence goes on from NZ_JAJOMB010000033.1 coordinate 22,246, forward strand.
CGGGGATGCGCCGGCAACACCATGTCGCCGATCTCCACGAAGGCCGCGCTCGCCGCCGCAGCCCGCTCGGCCAGACGCGGATCCGTCACCCCGGAGACGTTCACCACCACGGCCACCTGCCCGGCCGCCCGGTACAGGTCGGCCAGATCGCCACGCAGGTTCACCGCCTGCTCGTACTGGATCGGATCCCGCCCGGCGAGCACCGCCTCGACGCCCATCCCCGCCAGTTCCCTCGCCGTGGCCCGGCCCAGGTCGCCCGGACCGTCGAGGATGAGTGCCCGCACGTTCGTCACTCCTTCTGATCTACAACGGTTTCCACTATGCGCGAGGTTGTCGGGGCTCGCGCGATGAAGCCGTTGCGTCCGATCTGTGCAGGGCATCGGAGTCGGCCCGGGGCTTCGGGATCCCCGCCGAGGTAGCCGCACCCGAGGCCATCACCCGGTTCCGGCCGGCCGCCTTGGCCTCGTACAGCGCCTCATCCGCTCGCTGGGTCACCTGCTGCGGGGTCTCACCCCGGCGCACGCAGGCCACTCCGGCGCTCACCGTCATCACCCCGAACGGCTCGTTGCCCGGGTGCGTCAGCCCGGCCTGTTCCAGCGCCGCGCGGTGTCGCTCGACGATGGTCCGGGCCTGCTCGATGTCCACCGAACGGAGCAACAGCAGCAGTTCCTCACCGCCGTAGCGGTAGATCCGGTCGTTCGATCGGCTGGTCCGGTCCAGCAGCATCGCCACCGACTGCAGGGCCAGATCACCGGCCTGATGCCCGAGCCGGTCGTTGTAGATCTTGAACCGGTCCAGGTCGAACAGCGCCACCGCGTAGCGGTCCCCCGAGGCGGCCTGCTCGTCCGCCTCGCGCAGGTCGTCGGCCAGCTGCAGCCGGTTCGCGATGCCCATCAGCGGGTCGGTGCGCGAGTCGTGCCGCAGTTCGTCATTGCTCCGGCGCAGCACCGAACCCCGGATCGCCAGCAGCACCCCGACCATGCCCACGCCGATGCTCAGCGCCCCCATCCGGGCGTCCTTGCCGGTGGCCACGATCTGGACGACGGACAGCAGCAGGAACGAGACCGTGGGCAGTACCCCGCCGCGGTTGCGTACTCCGGTCAGATCCGCCCGCCCCTCAGCCGGCTTGGCCTTCCAGGCGCCGATCCCGATCAGCACCATGCCGATCGTCCACAGCGGGTCCAGAGCGCTGTCCCCCGCCACGTAGGTCTGGTTCAGCAGCGGCGGTGCCCAGGCCACGAAAGTGCCCGCCTCGACCACCAGGCCGGCCAGGAGCATGCTCAGCCCCCAGTTATGCCGCAGCCTCAGCGATCCGGCCACCACTGCCTGCAGCATCACCATCGCCGTGGAGACGAAGATCAGGGGGTAAGCCAGAATTGTCGCCACTGCAACGGTGCTGAGGGTGGAGCCATGAATGTCCGGCCACAGCAGCACCAGAAGCAGCACGCAGACGGCTGCTCCCAGTGGGGCGAGTTCCATCCACGACAGTTCACGCTCACGGTTGCGGGCCCGGGCAAGTCTGCGAATACCTATGGCGGAAAAGACTCCCGCGCTGAGCCACATCAGATCCGACACCGTCGGGGACGGCGGCCAGGTGTCGCTAATACGTAGAAGTCGTAAATCACCACGGCGACGAACCAGAGCACCTGGCCGCCGACGAGGTACCCCCAGCCCTCGCGATCTGGGGCATTCGCGGCCGACCCGCGGGCCAGAACCGTGCCAAGTACGGCGATGCCACCGGAGATCGCCCAATGGATACAGGTGAGCCATTTGCCGGGGGTAGTGGAAACCATGGGGGCTGCGATCAGGAGCGCTGCGCAGGCCAGGGAACCGAGGATCAGCGTGGCCACTCCGGCCCGGCGCAGCAGCGCAAACCGATCCGTCACGCCGCGCCCCCTCTCCAGCCTCCCCCAGGCCAGTCCCGTGCTGAATCGGCGATCCGGGGTATGGGCTTTAACCAGAGCCTAGGGACGTGGGTGCGCAGCTAACGCTCTCTTGGTGGCCTTACGTCCATGTCCAGGCTCGGACGGCGCGAGCCTGATCCACCAGCCGTACCCGCTCCGCCTTGTCCTCGGTCAGGGGAACCAGCGCTCGATAGGTCTGCTCCAACGCCAGCCGGAGCTCAGCTTCCTGGGCCGGAACCCCGTCCAACGATCCCGAGCTGCTGCCATCGACCAGGTGCAGGGCCCGCTCCAAAGCCTCGGCCCGCAACCGCGCAGCCACCGCAGGCTCCACCGTCGCCGCCCGCAGCCCCGCCAGCGCCGACTCCAGGACCGAAAGATCCTCGCCGTGCCGGATCAAGTACTCCGCCCGATGCCGCCGGGCCAGCACGAAGACCCGGCTCCCCGGCGGCACGAAGTCATACGCCGCAGCAACATCCATAACCCCGCCTGCAGCCAGGGCCGACCGCACCCGCGCCAGGCCGAATGCCGAAGCCGCCACGTAGTTCGCATCAGTCCGCAAACAGGTCAGGTACAGCTGTTCCGCGAATCCAGGATCGCGCTGCTCACAAGCCAGGGCCAGCGCCAGTTTCGGCGCCAGTTCCCCCGGCACCTCCCCGTACACCGCATTGAATGCCTGCTGCGCATCGTCGAACCGGCCCGCCCGCAACGCCGACAGCCCCAGCACCCACACCGCACGCCATTCCCAGCTGTCCACCCCCAGGATCCGCCCGCACAACTCGTCGCACCGCTGCTCCTGCCCGGCCTCCAGCAGAGCCCCGGCCAGGTACAGCCGCAGCTCGGTGGAGGGGTCCGGCACGGCCTCGAGCACCGCGATCCGCACCTCCGACTCGACGTCCGGCGGAACCGCCGCCAGCGCGGCCACGAGCTGCGAATCGTCCTCAACGGCCAGCAGTTCCGGAAGCGAGCGCCAGTCCAGCGTCTCGTCGTGCGCGGCCGGTGGGCGGAACAAGGTCGAAGCGTGCGAATCCTCCGCGGCGTGCTCCCGGTCGGCCGCCACCACCTCGCGCAGCACCCCGAGCAACTGCACCCGCATCTCCTCGCACGAGGCGAACCGGTCGTCCCGGTCGGCCGCGCAGGCCCGGGCCAGCCACTGGTACAGCGAGTCGTGCCGGGCCAGCACCGGATGATCGGCCTGGGCCGGCAGGTCCACGGCGTAGGTGGTGGTGTTGCCGCGGAAGTCGATCAGCAGCGTGAGCAGGGTCCGGCCGATGGTGAAGATGTCGCTGGCCACCGAGGCCCCCAGTTCCGGGATTTCGGGGGCCTGGTAGCCGCGGGTGCCGTAGATCGCCACCTGCTCCTCGTCCAGCCGCAGCACCCCGCCCAGGTCGATCAGCTTCACCGTGTCCTGCACCTGGATCAGGTTGTCCGGCTTGAAGTCGCAGAAGACCAGGCCGTGCTCGTGCAGGTAGGAGAAGGCGGGCAGCACCTCCAGGACGAAGGCCACGGCCTGGTCCGGCGGCAGCGGGTCCACCGCGCCGCCGTTCAGCGCGGCCCGGTCGGTCAGGATCTGCTTCAGCGACTGCCCCGAGACGTGCTCCATCACGATGTAGCCGGCGCCCTCGTGGGTGGCGAAGTTCAGGATCTTGACGATCCGCGCGTGGTCGACCTGGGCCAGGAACCGCTGCTCGGCGATCGCGGCCGCCATCGCGTCCGGATCCTCGGTGTTCAGCAGCCCTTTCAGCACCACCCAGCGGCGCGAGACCTTCAGGTCGCGGGCCAGGTAGATCCAGCCCAGGCCGCCGTGCGCGATCGCCCCGACCACCTCGTACTGCCGGGCCACCAGGTCACCGGCCCGCAGCTTGGGCGTGAAGGAGAACGGTGAGCGGCAGTTCGGGCAGAACCCGTCCGGCCGGCCCGGGCGGCCCTGCCGCGAGCGGCCCACCGGCCTGCCGCACTGCGGGCAGAATCGGCGTTGCTCCGGGACCGAGGGATCGGTGAGAACGGACTCCAGAGGATCGCGCTCGGGCAGGTCCGGCACCGTGGTGATGCCCTGCCCGAGGCCCAGTCCGCGGGTTCGAGTAGGACCAGAGGACGTCCGTGAGCTGGTGGCCACGCCGCTCTCGTGAGCGCGGCGGGAACCGAGGGCGAGCCGCCCGATCCCGGAGGATCCCGAACTTCCGGAAAGCTGTGCGGAGGGAGAACTTCCGCCCGCCGAATCCAGGGCCGTGGCGGCAGAAACCGGCTCGGTGCCGAGGTCGGCGTCCGGATCGGCCGAGGACTGCTCCGGGCTACCACAGACGTTGCAGTACCCGTCCTCGAAAAGACCGTCGCACCCAGGCTCGGTACAGGCGCTACTTCCGTCCGACCCGGAAACCGAAAGCCCCGCAACGCCATCGGCCGCCGACACCGAGAGCCCACCGTCAGACGTACCCACCCCACTTCCAGGGCCGCTGGAGGGGTTACCCGATCCGCTCATCCCTCGCCCCTCCCGTACCCCGGCGTTCCCAGATCCGGCTGAACTCCGGTGTCCCGCATCCGCTGCGTGAAGATCCGCTCCAGCGAGCCGTTCTCCCGCAGGTCGGCCAGCACCCGGTTGGCGTACCGGATGAACTCCACGTCATCCTTACGGAATCCCAGCGCGATAGGTTCGTCGCTGAGCCGCTCTCCGACGATTCGGGCGTAACCGTCCTGCAGCTGATATCCGGCCAGGATCAGCACGTTCGAGGTGATCGCATCCACCTCGTCGCGCTGGAAGTAGGCCAGGCAGTCGGCCGCGTCGGCCACCGCCACCACGTTCTCCACCTGGCGCCGGCGCACCTCCTCGATCGTGGTGGTGCCCTTGGCCACACAGACGCTGCCGCCGGTCTCGGCCAGGTCCTCGATCTCCTGGACGGCCGAGTCCTCGCGCACCAGCAGCCGCTGACCGTCGCGGTAGTACTCGGCCGAGAACCCGACCCGTTGCCAGCGGTCGCAGGTCATCGTCATCGAGTGCGCCACCAGGTCGACATCCCCCTCGATCAGCGCCTTCTCCCGGCCGCCGTAGGGCATGGTGCGGAACTCGACCCGGCCGGCGTCGCCCAGGATCGCCTCGGCCATGGCCTTGGCGAGCTCGATGTCGATGCCTTCGAGCTGACCGGTCCTGGGGTTGCGCACCGAGAGCAAGGGCTTGTCCCCGGCGGTACCGACGATCAGCCGGCCTCGATCCCGGATCTGCGCCAGCGTCGTCCCGTCCGCGAACGTCGCCGGGTCGGGCAGCGACGGCAGCGGTGCGTAGGACTGGTCGGCATCGTCGCACTTCGGTGACGCAGAAGGGGACGCCTGGGCCGGCCCGGACTCGTGGGCCGGCAAGGCCCGCGACAGATCGGCCGGAACGTCGTCCGGATCGGTGGCCCCGGTGGCACCGGCGCATCCGGTGCCCAGGGCCAGCAGCGCAGCCGCCGCAACCGTGACCAGCGATCGTCTCATCGGTACTCCCCCAGCCGCCGGGCACTACCGAAAGCGGCTCCTCCAGCGGCGATCACCCCAGCCAGCACCATGGCCAGCGTGAACTGCCGGAGGCCACCGCGAGCGTCCTGAAGCCCTTCACCGGCCCCGACGGAAACCTGCTGGAGCAACGCGCTCGAGTCCGCGTCGAAGGTGGCGAACGAGGCCGCCAGCCCGTCCGAACCACGATCGGTGGCCAGCCGTACCGCCTGTCTCCAATCACCGTTCACGTCAGCCTCGTGCATCTCGGCGTGCCGGTCCCGGTACTGCCGGAAGCTAGGGAACAACTGCTCCGCCGCGCCGGAACGCACGTCGGCCACAGCCGTCTCCACGCGTTGCACCGCTTCGCCCCACTGAGCCTCGCCCTCGGGTCTGGCTCCCCGCGCCACCAACGTCAGATTCTCGGCCGCCCGGGCCTCGAAAGCGCTGGCCCGGGCTTCGACCAGGTCGGCCACCCGACGCACATCGCCGTCGCGCACACTGGCGGCCTCCCGCGAAGACAGCACCACGGCCACCAGAACCACCAACGTCACCACCGCCAACAGCGCAGAGGTGGCAGCCGCCGGCACCGTGAAGACACTACGGGTGAGCTGGGCCAGCTGAAGTTGGCTCCAGATCAGCAGGGCGCCCCCGGCCAGCACGCAGACCACGAACCCGATCGCCGCCCAGAACGCCAGGGTGAACGCCGCGTCGGCGCGATCGGTGTCTTCGGCCGCCATCGCGCCCAGCGGCGGCAGGACACTGCGGTTGAGCAGGCCAGAACCGATCTGCAGGTAGCTGGCGCCCACCGGCAAGGCCTGCCGATTGCTGCTGCGCGCCGTCTCGAGCAGCCCGGCGTACTCCGTCAGCGCCCGGTTGACCTGCACATAGCGGCCGTCCTGGGGATCGGCGGCCCGGATCACGTCGCCCGAGGCCGAGGACAACGAGGCCAGGAACTGACGACGCTGGTCGGTCGGCTCCAGCCCACCCTTCAGGAACGCTCCGGCGGCGTTGGCATCGGCCCGGAACAGCTCGACCCGGGCGGACTGCAGCAGATCCCGATGCTCCAGCGCAGCATCGGCCCGGGCCAGGGCACTGGTCATCACGGCAATCGCCAGCGCCCCACCGGCCCCGGCCAGCAGCGCCCCGGCCACCCCGGCCGCTCCCAGCTTGCGCAAGCGTCCCGGGCTTCCGGTCAGAAAGGCACGCCGGGCCCGGTTCAGCGCGGCCAGATAGGACCGCACCTCGCCCCCGGCACCCCGGGCCCGGACGGCTCCGGCCCGCGCAACCACCGGCACAACCATGCGACCTCCCCCGACGTCACTGAGGTCGAGTTCTGGAAGTCCATGCCTGATGCAGCGCACCGGCAGCCTCTTGGTTGCGGCAGCGACTTCCCGACACTCCCCTGTCCCGCTGTCCGGACGCATCCGCCCGGCTTCGCGTTGCAAGCACTCTGCTGGATGCGGGCCGGGCTTGTCAGCCCAAGATGCACCCCGGACAAGATCCGGACCGAACCGGACCGGAAACCACTGAGGCCGGGCCGGTGCACGTCGTGTACACACGGCACACGATGTACTCGAAGTACACATCGCCGATGAACCCGGGAGCGAGCGGAGGTGCCCGCACCGCCGAGAGCAGGAATGATCTAGGAATGACCGCCGCACCCCTGATCGTCGTCCTCGGCCCCTCCGGCAACGGCAAGTCCACTCTGGCCACCGCGCTCAGCGGAGTGCTGTGCGTCGACTTCCAGGACGCCGACGACCTGCACCCGCAGGCCAACGTGGCCAAGATGGCGGCCGGGGTGCCGCTGACCGACGAGGACCGGGCCCCCTGGCTGCGGACGGTGCACGAGAAACTCCTCCAGAGCAGCGAAAGCGGCCTGGTGCTGGCCTGTTCCGCGCTGAAGCGGCGCTATCGGGAAACGCTCGGCGAGGGCCTGCCCCAGCTGCGGTTCGTCCTGCCCGACGTGCCGAAGGACGTACTCCTCGAGAGGGTGGCCCGGCGCGCGAACCATTTCATGCCCGCCACCCTGGTCGACTCCCAGCTGGCCGCACTGGAGCCGCTGGGCCCCGACGAGAACGGGATCACGCTGGACGGGGTGCAGCCGGTCGGCGAGCTGACCAGCGACGTCGTGGCCTGGATCAACACCGAGCGCAAAGAGTAGCCTCGCGACTACTTTGCTTCACGCTGCAACGTTTGTGCAACGTTTCGCATGTCACCGTGACCTCGACGCCGCGACGGAGCCGTCCGGCGGATCAGGGAGGTTGCGATGCCCGAGACCGCTTTCGACCCGGCCCAGGACTACCCGGTCAGCGTCAAGCGCCCCGACCTGCTGAAAACCCCTACAGGTAAGCCGATCTCCGACCTCACCATGCAGAACGTGGTCTCTGGCCGGGTGCAGCCGGAAGACCTGCGGATCGCCCCGGACACGCTGCGGATCCAGGCCGAGGTGGCGGACGCCTCGGGCCGGCCGCAGCTGGGCCAGAACTTCCGCCGCGCCGCCGAGTTGATCGCGGTGACCGATGCCCGGGTGCTCGAGATCTACAACGCGCTGCGTCCGCACACCTCCACCAAGGAAGAACTGCTGGCGATCGCGGCCGAGCTGGAGGACAGCTACGGCGGCCGGGACACCGCCGCCCTGGTCCGCGAGGCCGCCGAGGTCTACGAACGGCGAGGCCTGCTCGCGGATACCGAAGCCTGAGCCCAGCGAACTCAGCGTCATCCGCGGCCGGTTCCCCGACGTCCGTAATTCTTCGAAGTCCCAAGGAGTCCGATGTCTTCGTTGCCCAACCCCGAACCCCCAGCTCCCCGGCACTCGCTGCGCACCGAGGTCCTGGAGAACCGCCCGGTCAACCGGGACGGCTTCGTGCAGGAATGGCCCGAGGTCGGCATGGTCGCGATGGAGAGCGACTTCGACCCCCGACCGAGCCTGCGGATCGAGAACGGCCGGATCGTCGAGATGGACGGCCTGGAGCGGGCCGACTTCGACTTCCTGGACCAGTTCATCGCCGACCACGCGATCGACGTCGACGCCGCCGAGCAGGCGATGGCGCTGGGCCCGCAGCAGGTGGCCCGGATGCTGGTCGACCCCAACGTCTCCCGCACCGAAGTCCTGCGCACCGCCCGCGGCCTGACCCCGGCGGCGCTGCTGGAGACGGTGAAGCGGATGAACATCGTCGAGATCATGATGGGCATGCAGAAGATGCGGGCTCGTCGCACTCCGGCGAACCAGGCGCACTGCACCAGCGCCCGCGACAACCCGCTGCAGGTGGCGATGGAGGCGGCCGAAGCGTCCCTACGCGGCTTCTCCGAACTTGAAACAACGCTTGGAGTAGTGCGTTACGCCCCGTTGGTAGCGATCGCCCTTCAGGTCGGCGGTCAGGTCGGGCGTGGCGGCCGACTCACCCAGTGCGCGCTGGAAGAGGCCACCGAGCTGGACCTGGGCATGCGCGGGATCACTGCCTACGCAGAGACGATCTCGGTCTACGGCACGGAATCGGTGTTCGTGGACGGGGACGACACCCCCTGGTCGAAGGCCTTCCTGGCAGCTGCCTACGCCAGTCGCGGGATCAAGATGCGCTTCACCTCCGGCACCGGTTCCGAGGTGCAGATGGGCAACGCCGAAGGCCGCTCGATGCTCTACCTGGAGATCCGCTGCATCCTGGTGACCAAAGGTGCTGGGGTGCAGGGTCTTCAGAACGGATCGATCAGCTGTATCGGGGTGCCGGGGGCGGTGCCGGGCGGGATCCGGGCGGTGGCGGCCGAGAACATGATCGCCAGCATGCTCGACCTGGAGTGCGCCTCCGGCAACGACCAGTCGTTCAGCCATTCCGCGATGCGCCGCACCTCCCGGTTGATGCCGCAGATCATGGCGGGCACCGACTTCGTCTGCTCGGGATACTCCAGCACCCCGAACTACGACAACATGTTCGCCGGCTCGAACGTGGACGCCGAGGACTACGACGACTGGAACGCGATTCAGCGCGACTACCAGATCGACGGCGGGCTGCAGCACGTCAGCGAACCGGAGATCCTGGCCGCCCGTAGCCGCGCCGGGCAGGCTCTGCAGGCGGTGTTCGCGCATCTCGGCCTGCCGGCGATCACCGATCAGGAGATCGAGACCGCGGTCTACGCGCACGGTTCCAACGATCTGCTACCGCGCGACGTCCTCGAGGACCTCAAGGGTGCGGCCGCGGTGATGGAACGCGGGGTGACCGGTCTGGACCTGGTGAAAGCGCTGCACGAGAGCGGCTTCACCGATATCGCCGACAACCTGCTGACGGTGCTGCGCCAACGGGTCTCCGGTGATCTGCTGCAGACCAGCGCGATCCTGGACGCGAATCTGGAGCCACTGTCGGCGGTGAACGACGCGAACGACTACGCCGGCCCGGGTACCGGGTACCGGCCCGGTGGTGAGCGCTGGGAGCAGATGAAAAGGCTGCGCCACGTCACCAGCGCGGAGAATCCCGAACTGGAGGTCCAGTGAACGTCCTTGAGCTACGGGAGATCGGCCGCGCCGAGAAGGGCGCCCGGCCGGACGAGGTGGTCCTCGCCCTCTCCCCCGGATTCGCCACCTTCTTCACCAAAACCATCGTGGACGTCCCCCATTCCGAAGTGGTCCGCCAGATCCTGGCCGGGATCGAGGAACAGGGTGTGCAGGCCCGGGTGATCCAGGTGAAGGCCCGCGCCGACCTGGCCGCCATGGCCCACACCGCCGCCCGGCTGTCCGGTTCCGGCATCGGGATCGGGGTACTGGCCCGGGGCACCAGCATGATCCACCAGAAGGATCTGCCCCGGCTGAGCTCGCTGGAACTGTTCCCGCAGTCGCCGCTGATGACGCCGGAGGTGTTCCGGGCGATCGGCCGCAACGCCGCGCAGTACGCCAAGGGTGAATCACCGCAACCGGTTCCGACGCTGAACGACCAGATGGCCCGGCCGCGCTGGCAGGCCAAGGCCGCACTGCTGCACCTGAAGGAGTGCGAGCTGCTGGTGAAAGGAGCACCGCCGGTCGAGGTCGAACCCGTGCTCACCGCATGAGTCTGGTGGTCGGGGTGGACATCGGCAATTCCACCACGGAGGCGTGCGCCGCGCTGATCACCGCGGAGGGCGTCGAGTTCCTGGGCAGCGGCCTGGTTCCCACCACGGGGATCAAGGGGACGACGGCGAACGTGGACGGGGTGGAGGCGGCGGTCCGAGCTGCATTGCGGACGTCCCGGCTGGCTTTACCGGCGTTGCAGAGAGTTTTCGTCAACGAGGCGACGCCGGTGATCAGTGGCCTGGCGATGGAGACCATCACCGAGACCCTGATCACCGAGTCGACGATGATCGGCCACGACCCGCGGACCCCGGGTGGGGCCGGTCTCGGGGTCGGAGTCACGGTGGCGTTCGGCGAACTGGACGAATGTTCGCCCGGCGAGAAGGTGATCGTGGTGGTTCCGGTCGGCATCGACTTCGCCGTGGTCAGCAAGGCCCTGAACGCGGCGCTGGAACGCGGGGTGGACCTGCGCGGGGCCGTACTCGGCAATGACGACGCGGTGCTGGTGGCCAACCGGATCAGCTGCTCGATCCCGATCGTGGACGAGGTGCGGCTGGTCTCGTCAGTACCACTGGGCATGACTGCGGCGGTGGAAGTGGCCGCGCCCGGCCGCACCATCCGGACGCTGTCCAACGCCTACGGCCTGGCCACGGTGTTCGAGCTGAACGCGGATCAGACCAGAGCGGTCTCGCCGGTGGCCCGAGCTCTCACCGGCATTCGCTCGGCCGTGGTGGTCCGCACACCCTCCGGCGAGGTGAGCGATCGGCACATCCCGGCCGGAACGCTCGAGCTGGGAGGCGAAACCAGCACCGTACGGATCGACGTCGGTGAAGGTGCCGAGGCGATCATGGCGGCGCTGGCCCGGGTCACACCGATGAAGGACGCGTCGGGCGAGGCGGGAACGAACGTCGGCGGGATGCTCGCGTCGGTCAAGGAGAACATGGCCGACGTCTCCGGGGTGGATCTCGCGGAGGTCCGGATCGGTGACCTGCTGGCGGTGGACACATTCGTACCGCAGGAGGTGCGGGGTGGGCTGGCCGGTGAGGTCGCGCTGGAGAACGCGGTGGCGCTGGCGGCCATGGTCCGGACCAGCCACGGCCCGATGCAGCAGGTTGCTCTCGCGATCTCCCAGCGTCTACGGAGGGAAGGTGCGGCTGAGGTAGAGGTGGTGATCGGCGGGGTGGAGGCGGAAATGGCCACGCGGGGCGCCCTGACCACGCCCGGCACCGACCGGCCGTTGGTGGTGCTCGACCTGGGTGGTGGCTCGACCGACGCTGCGCTGGCCGACCGTTCGGGGGCGATCAGCACCGTGCACGTGGCCGGCGCGGGTGATCTGGTCACCCGGCTCATCGCTTCCGAGCTCGGCGTGGAACGCGATGTGGCCGAGGAGATCAAGCAGTCGCCGCTGGCCAAGGCCGAGAGCTTCTTCCACCTCAGGCTGGAGGACGGCACGGTGCAGTTCTTCGAGGAGCCCTTGCCGCCGGAGGTGTTCGCCCGGGTGGTGGTGCTGTCCACCGATGCGCTGGTCCCGATCCCGGTCCGGCACAGCGTCGATCGCATCCGCCAGGTGCGGCGCACGGCCAAGCAGCGGGTGTTCGTGGTCAACGCGTTGCGGGCCCTCAAACAGATCGCGCCCTACCGTGACCTGCGGCAGATCGGCTTCGTCGTCCTGCTGGGCGGTTCCGCCCTGGACTTCGAGATTCCCGAGCTGATCGCCGATGCCCTGGCGCCGTACGGAATCGTCTGCGGCACCGGCAATGTCAGGGGTAGCGAAGGCCCTCGCAACGCGGTCGCCAGCGGTCTGGTGCTGTCCCGGTCATGAAACCGCACATCCTGGTTCTGACCTCAGGCCCGGCCGACCTGCTGCGCGAGATCTGCGCCGGGATGGAAGAGGAGGGCGTGCCGTTCGAGGTCGTACCGCAGGCCGACGGGCAGGCCCTGGATCTGGCCTACCAGGCCGCGCAGCGCTCCCCGCTGGAGGTCGGGATCGGCCTGGACGCAACCGGACTGACAATCGTCCATCATTCAAAACTACCCCGCGAAAAACCCATCACCCGAACGAGAACCGCACGGCAGGCCGGCCAGCAGGCCGCCCGTGTCGTGATCGGCGCCCCACTCACCCCTTGAAGGAGCCAGCATGAGCCGCCTGACCCTGACCGATGCCCAGCGGATGATCGACGCCGGGATCAAGGAGGCCACCCGAATCGGCCAGCCGATGAACATCGCCGTGGTCGACGACGGCGCTCACCTGATCGCGTTCGCCCGGATGGACGGGGCGATCAAGGCCAGCATCGACATCTCCGCCCGGAAGGCCCGCACCTCGATCATGATGAACATGCCCACCGGCGACCTGGCCACGGCCACTCAGCCCGGGGCCGAACTCTGGGGCCTGGAACAGACTTCCGGTGGCCTGGTGACGTTCGGCGGCGGCATCCCGATCATCCGCGACGGCGAAACCATCGGCGCGGTGGGAGTCAGCGCCGGATCGGTGGAACAGGACGTCACCGTGGCCGAGGCCTGCCTGAGCGCCTTCTAGCCGCTGCTTTCCCGGATTATCAGCTCGAAAGGCACCTCATAGTCGTGGGTCTCGCCCTGCGGATCGTCGAGGCGCCGGAGCAGGGCGTCCACCGCTGTCTTGGCGATACCGGCCTTGTCCGGGCGGATCGAGCTGAGCGCGGGCGTGCTGTACCGGGATGCCTCGATGTCGTCGAACCCGACCACCGCGATCTCGTCGGGCACCCGGACGCCCTGCTCGTACAGCTCACGCAGCGCCCCGGCAGCCAGCTCATCGCTGAAACAGAACAGCGCGTCGGGGCGTTCGCCCCACTGCAGAAGCTCTTTCACCGCAGCCGACGCACTGCCCCGGCGATAGTCGGGGGTGCGCAGGTACAGGCCGTCCGGGTCCAGCCCGGCGGCCCGCATGCCCTGCTGAAAGCCCTTCCACCGGTACTTCGAGGTCGCATCCCGGGCGCCGCCACTCCCCCCGAGCGCGGCGATCCGGGTGCGCCCACGCTCGACCAGGTGTGCCACCGCCTGCCGGGACGCCTCCACGTTGTCGATACCCACGTGGTCCAGCGACGTGCGGGCGGTGCGCTCGCCCAGCAGCACCAGGGGCCGGGAGCCGGCCAGACCGGCCAGGTCCACCCCGCGCAGACCCAGCGAGCTGAACAGCACCCCGTCCACCCAGCTGGCCTGGGCGAGCGAGGTGAGCAGTTCCTTCTCCCGCTTGGGATCCCCGCCGGACTCGTCGATCTGCACGGTGATCCCGACCGAGGTGGCGTAGTCGACCACCTCGTGGGCCAGTTCACCGAAGTACGAGACGTTGATCTCGGGCAGCACCAGCATGATGATGCCGGTGCGACCCTGCCGTAGGCTGCGGGCGACCAGGTTGGGCCGGTAGTTCAGCTCTTCCAGGGCGGCCTGGACCCGGGCCCGGGTGGCCGGGGCGATGTGCTGGAAGCCGTTGACCACGTTGGACACCGTACGCACGCTGACGCCCGCCTTCTCGGCCACGTCGCGCAAGGTCACCGCCATCCGGGCACCTTCTCACATCGCCCCGGCCCTCAGGGACTCAGTCCTGCCAGCCGTTGGTCGCCCCGGCCTCCAGCTTGCTGCTGTCCTTGGTGCCGGTGACGATCGCGCGGATCGTCTCGACCGGCAGCTTGGGCGTGCCGTCGGCGTAGAGCAGGCCGTTGGTCTCCTGCCCGGTGTCCATGAACTGGGTGTAGCAGAAGCCGACCACGGTGGGCGCGGCCCGCAGCGCGTCGAACAGCTCGCCGACGATGCTCTCGTACTCCGAGGGCGAGGTGACGCTGGCGTAGCCCCAGTCCTCCGGGTCCGCCGACAGCGAGATGCCGCCGAACTCGGTCATCATCAGCGGGGCCACTCCGGCGTCCCACTTGGCCAGGGCGATCGGATCGACGATCGGCTTGCGGCCCTGGACCCCGAGCTCGGAGCGGATCAGCGCGTCGGCGGCCTCGGCCGTGCCCCAGTTCTTGGTCAGGCCCGGACCGGTGGTGGTGTAGTCGTGCATCCCCAGGATGTCGCTGTCCACGTGCTCCCAGCCGTCGTTGGAGATCACCGGACGGGTCGCGTCGAGCGCGCGGGTCAGCGCGGCGAGCGCCTTGGAGAAGTTCTGCTGGGCCGCGTCGGTGGCGATGTCCTGCACGCCCCAGCTCTCGTTGAACGGCACCCAGACCACCAGGCTGGGGTGGCTGCGGTCGCGCCGCACCAGGTCGGTCCACTCGCGGGTGAGCAGCTCGATGGCGTCGTTGGAGAACGAGTACGCGGCCGCGGTCTCGCCCCAGACCATCAGGCCGAGCTTGTCGGCCCAGAACAGGAACCGCGGGTCCTCGGCCTTCTGGTGGTTGCGGACCGAGTTGAAGCCCATCGCCAGCAGCAGCTCGACCTCGGCCCGCAGCTGCGCGGTACCGGTGCTGGCGTTGTGGGTCTGCGGCCGGTAGCCCTGGTTCAGCACCGAGCGGGTGTAGATCGGCGCGCCGTTGAGCTTGAACGCCCCGCCGCCCACCTTCACGTCGCGCAGGCCGGTGTAGCTGGCCACCTCGTCGAGCACGGTGCCGGAGGAGTCCCGCACCACGACGGTGATGTCGATCAGGTTGGGGTGTTCCGGGCTCCACAGCAGCCGGGCCCGGTCCTGGCCGTTGGTCAGGGCCGGGATCTTCAGGTCCAGCTCGGTCCGCTCGGAGCGGATCGTGGTGCTCTGCTCGGCCAGCACCTCGTCGCCGAAGCTCACCGTGACCGCGACGACCGCGCCCTCGGGAAGCCGGTTCAGCGTGACCTCGCCGTGCACGGCGGTGCGCGCCACGTCCGGGCGCCAGTAGACCTCGGTGACGTGCGTGGCGGGCACCGACTCGGCCCAGACCGTCTGCCAGATGCCGGTGGTGCGCTCGTACCAGATGCCGTGGGTCTTGTCCCGCCAGTCCTGCTTGCCGCGCGGGGCCACCATGCTGAACGGGTCGTCCTCGGCCCGCACCACGATCACGTGCTCGGCCTGGCCGGCGGCGAGCACGTCGGTGACGTCCACGCTGAACGGGGTCTGCCCGCCGACGTGGTGCGCCACGTGCTGCCCGTCCACCCAGACGTCGGCGACGAAGTCCACCGCGCCGAAGTGCAGCAGCGCCCGCCGGCCGTCGGCCCGGGCCAGCACCGGGTCGGCGACCGTCCGGCGATACCAGACCACCGGGTGGAAACCGGTGTCGTGGATCCCCGAGGCGGGCGACTCCGGCGGGTAGGGCACCTCGATCCTCCGGTCGAAGCCGGCCTCGGCGCCGATCTCGTACCAGCGCCCGGCCAGGCCCTGACCTGCGTCGTCGTGGGCAAAGTCCCAGCTGCCGTCGAGGCTGGTCCACTCGCCCCGCTGGAGCAGGGGCCGGGGGTACGAACCGTCCTGTGCTGTCGCCTTCACGTCTGCGTTCCCTCTTTCAAGCGGCGTCATCGGCAGTCCGGTGCCAGCATGAGGCCTGACTTTGCAACGATGCAACCCGCAGGTGGGACGACATGCGTAATCCACTGGTCACAAAAACAGAACCAGCCCGGACAGGCCTTGCATCGATGCAAACGGGTGTGTAAACCTCCACCCACCCGAAGGGCACGTCCCTGAGAGCGCGGGCCGCACAATGAGGAGCGAATGCCGTATGCGTGGTTCGTACACACGCCGAAACTTCCTGGCCATGGGAGGCGGCCTGTCGCTGGCGGGCCTGCTGTCCGCCTGTGGCTCGCCGGTAGCCACCAGCCTGACCGGAGGCCAGCCGGCCACCGCGGATGTCATCTTCTGGCATCTGTTCGGCGGGGGCGACGGCGAGAACCTGGGCACGATGGTCGAGCAGGTCCAGAAGACGACCGGCCACTCGGTCGAATCCACCCTGTTGTCCTGGGGTAACCCCTATTACACGAAGCTCTCGCTGGCCGCCTCCAGCCAGCGGCCGCCGGACGTGGCGGTCACCCACCTGTCCCGGCTGCCGATCCTGGCCCAGGCCGGCCTGCTCACCCCCTACCGGGAGACCGGGCTGGAGCAGCTGGGCGTCACCCAGGACAAGTTCACCCCGGCCGCCTGGGAGAAGGCGACGATCGACGGGGAGACCTGGGCGCTGCCGCTGGACACCCACCCCTTCGTCCTCTACTACAACGAGGCCGCGGCCGAGAAGGCCGGTCTGCTGAACCCCGCGGGCGACAACCTGATCGACATCTCCGGCGCGGACACCTTCGTGGAGGCGCTGACCGAGCTGAAGAAGGCCACCGGCGGCTTCGGCGCGACAATGCCGACGATCACCGACCCGTCCACGGTCTGGCGCTGGTTCTACACCGTCTACAGCGGTCTGGCCGGGCCGATCGTCGAGGACTCCGGCACCCGGGTCAGCGTGGACGACGCGGCGATGGACGAGGCGTTCGCCTTCATCCAGAAGCTCACCACCGAACTGCAGCTGATGCCCGCCAGCGCCACCCCGGCCCTGGCCAACGCGCAGTTCAGCAACGGCGAGGCCGGTTTCCTGTTCGACGGGGTGTGGAACCTGCCGCTGTACGCCGGGCTGAAGCTGCCGGACGGCAGCGAGCTGAAGTACAACATGGTGCCGATCCCGGCCCTGCTCGGCGAGGAGCCGGTGGCCTACGCCGACTCGCACGCGCTGATCATCCCGGCCGCCGGCGGCCGCTCGGCCGAACGCGCGCAGTACGCCGCCCAGTTCGTCCAGGGGCTGCTGGACAACAGCACGATCTGGACCGGCGGCGGTCACGTCCCGGCCTGGCTGCCGGTGCAGGAGAGCGCCGAGTTCCAGGAGCTGAGCCCGCAGAAGAACTACGTGGACGCGGCCTTCAACGCGGTCTACGACCCGAACGGCTGGTACACCGGGGCCGGCTCGGACTTCCAGAACCAGATGGGTGGCGTGGTTTCCACCGTGCTCACCGGGGCCACCAAGCCCGCCGCGGGCACCAGCCAGATCAAGTCGGCGCTGAAGAAGCTGGCCGACACCAACGCGCCGGTCAGCTGAGGAGCAGATAGGTGACAACGACAACGACCGCTCCCGCAGTTGCCCAGGTGCGAACCACCTCGGCCGAGACCACGGGCCGGGACAACAAGGCCGGGTGGCTGTTCTCCACCCCGTTCCTGGTGCTGTACGGCCTCTTCCTGGTCGGCCCGGTGCTGGTCGGCCTGGTGATCAGCTTCTTCAACACCGCCACGGTGAAGAACGAGCTCGGCGCCTTCGTGGCGTTCGAGAACTACACGGCCGTGCTCGGCAACCTCGACTTCTGGAAGTCGATGTGGCACAGCACCCTGTTCACCCTGCTGACCGTGCCCTTCCTGGTCGTCCTGCCGCTGGTCGCGGCGATCCTGGCCAGCCGGATCGTGCGCAACCGCTGGTTCTTCCGGATCGCCTTCTTCGCCCCCTTCGTGGTGCCGTCGGCCTCGGTCGCGCTGATCTTCGCCTTCCTCTACGCCCCCGAGATCGGGCTGTTCGCCAAGGTTCTCGGCGGGATCGGGCTGCCGGTACCGGACTTCCTGGGCAGCACCAACGGCGCCTGGCTGGCGGTCACCATCCTCACCGTGTGGTGGACCTTCGGCTTCAACTTCGTGCTGTACACCGCGGCGCTGCAGGACATTCCGGAGGACACCTACGAGGCCGCGGCGATCGACGGGGCCTCGGCCTGGCAGCAGATGCGCTCGATCACCGTGCCGCTGCTGCGCCCGACCATCGGCCTGGTCCTGATGCTGCAGATCCTGGCCTCGCTGAAGGTCTTCGACCAGATCTTCATCCTGCTGGCGGGCGGGCCGAACCTGACCACCCGGCCGGTGATCCAGTACATCTACGACACCGGTTTCACCACCTACCGCGGCGGTTACGCGGCCGCGGCGACCATGGTCTACTTCCTGATCCTGGTCGCCATCTCCGCCGTCTGGATGATCGCCACCCGCCGTCGCGGCGCGGACGCGTGAGGAGCCCACGATGACTACAGCAACCCTTTCGCGCCCGGCCAAGCGCAAGGAACGCTCGCAGGCCGACAAGCTCGGCTCGAAGACGTTCAACCGGCTGGCCGCCACCTGCCTGACCCTGTGGGCGCTGCTCTGGCTGGTGCCGTTCGCCTTCACGGTGATCACCTCGTTCCGCCCGGCCACCGAGATCACCGCGAACCCGATCAGCATCTGGTCGGACAACTGGACCTTCGAGGCCTACACGGCGGCGTTCCGGCTGAACTCGATCGGCTGGTGGTACCTGAACAGCTTCCTGATCTCGACGCTGTCGGTGATCCTCACCGTGATCGTCTGCTCGCTGATCGGTTTCGGCCTGGCCCACCTGCGCTTCAAGGGCAAGAACGTCCTGGCCGTGGTGATCCTGGCCGGCCTGATGGTGCCGATGGAGGCGCTGGTCCTGCCCCAGTTCATCGAGTTCCGGGCGCTGGGCCTGCTGGGCACCTACTGGGCGCTGATCCTGCCGGCCACCGCCTCGCCGGTCGCGGTGTTCGTGTTCCGCTCGTTCTTCAAGGGCATCCCCGATCAGCTGATCGAGGCGGCCCGGATCGACGGCGCCTCGTGGTGGCGGATCTACTGGCAGGTCTGCCTGCCGCTGACCCGCCCGGCGATCTCCGCGGTCTCGATCTTCACCTTCGTCACCACCTGGAACGCCTTCCTGTGGCCGCTGCTGGTGCTGACCCAGACCAAGTCGCAGACCATCCCGGTGGGTCTGAGCGGTCTGCTCGGCGCCACCGGCGTGAACCAGGCCGAGGTGCTGGCCTCGGCCGTGCTGGGTCTGCTGCCGCTGCTGGCGGTGTTCCTGGTGGCCCAGCGTCAGATCACGCAGGGCATCGCGAGTACCGGCATCAAGTAAGGGCACCGACAACGGACGTCCGCGGCGCCTCTGGGAGGCCCGTGGACGTCCGTTGTTGTTGTGGTTTTGTGTGAGAGCCTCGGCGCCGTGCAGATCGTCGAACTCCTGGTCTCCCCGGTCCACCGCTTCGAGGGCCGGCCGTCGGACGGGCCGGTGCCGGCCGAACCGGGAGAACTGGTCGAGGAGATCACCGTGCGGGAAGGGCTGGGCGTGGTCGGCGACCGCTACTTCGGCAAGGGCAGCATTCGCTGCGTGCCGCTGACCGACGGTGTGCTGCGGTTGGGCCCGGTGCAGGTTTTCACGGCAGACCGGATCGAGCACTGGAAGGGCGGGCCCTGAGTCACCACTTGTCGAAGTGCAGGAAGTCCTCCAGCGGGGCACGCCGGCGCCAGCCGTGCCGTTCCAGGTCCGGCACCTCCTGCAACTTGCTCACCGGGCCCAGGCAGAGCCAGGCCAGCGGCCGCACTCCCTCAGGAATGCCCAGCAGCTCGGAGAGGAACGGCTCGCGGTAGAACGACACCCAGCCCACGCCCAGGCCCTCGGCGGTGGCCGCCAGCCAGAGGTTCTGGATCGCCAGGCAGACCGAGTAAAGGCCGGCGTCGGCGATCGCGTGCCGACCCAGCACGGCCGGTCCACCGCGGGCGGCGTCGTAGGTCACCACCACCGACAGGCTCGACTCCAGCACCCCGTCGATCTTGATCCGGGCGAACCGTTCCGCCTCCTCGCCCTGGAGCGTGGCCGCGAAGACGTCGCGCTCGTGCTGCACGTGGTCGTAGAACGCCTGGCGGGTGGCGAGGTCGCGGATCAGCAGGAAGTCCCAGGGCTGGGACATGCCCACGCTGGGGGCCGAGTGCGCGGCCTCCAGAACCCTGCGCAGCGTCTCGTCGGCCACCGGTTCCCCGGTGAACTCGGCCCGCACATCCCGGCGGCGGAACATCACTTCGTACAACTCAGGCACGCGGCCATTCTCCGGGGTGCCGGACAGCCATCCGCACTAGGGTCGTTGCATGGCTCACATCCACAAGGCCACGCTGACGCCGTCGAAGATCGAGCTGCTCACCCCCTGGCTGCGCTCGCGAGCCTGGGCCGACGGAGTCACCGGGGTGCGCAGCATCGGCGCCTACCGCTTCGACGACCCGGCCGGCCAGGTCGGGATCGAGACGTTCCTGCTCGAGACCCACGACGGCGATGTGCTGCACGTGCCGGCCACCTACCGCGCGGAGCCGCTGCGCGGGGCCGATGAGCATCTGATCGGCACCACCGAGCACTCGGTGCTGGGTACCCGGTGGATTTACGACGGTTGTGGTGACCCGGTGTGGGCGGCGGAGACGACTCGGGTGATCCTGACCGGTGACTCGCAGGCCAAGGAAATGGTGGACGACGGGGCCGGCGGCCTGACCGAGCGCACGCCCACCGCCACCGCGCTGGGCAGCGGCAAGGCCGGTGGTCCGGTGCCGCCGGTGGCCGGAGCCCAGCCGCACGACGAGGCCGGGTACACCGTGGTCCAGACCGGCGGGCCGGTGCTGGTGGTTGCGCGTGTGGTGGGGCGGGAGCTCAGCGGGGTGAGCCAGACCCTGACGGTGCGCTGGGCCGATGCAGAACCCGTGGTGGTAGCCGGGATTCGTCAGTAGGACCGCAGCGGCAGACGGTTCTTCGCGTGTGCGGCGACCACACACCCGAGCCCCAGGTCGTCCAGCAAGGCGCGCACATCGTCCGTCGGTAGTGAACCGTGTCGTTCGAGGGTGAGAGCGGGTCGGCCGAGATGATCGGGTGGGGTTTCGCGGTGAAAGCTGAGGATGGACGTGGACATCGGATCGAACCGCGGGTAGGCGGCGCGGGCAGCTGCTTCGTCCGGATGCTCGAGCAGGGCGAAGCCGGACACCGGGCCGAATTCCGCTTGCAGTCCGGTGGCTTTGTAGTGAGCGGGCGTGTCTTCGGCGCCTTCGGCGTGGTGGGAGCGGTTGGCCGAGGTGATGTACAGCAGATCGGCGCCGGTAGCGTCCAGACAGCGAGCCAGGAAAGCGTTTGAGGGGCAGGCATATCCGGGGGCGATCAGCTGAACCGTGCGCACGCCGGCTTGGGTCACGGTCAGATGGTCGGGGATGTGCGGCGCGGCCGGGCCTCGGAATCCGAAAGGCCCTAAGCCGTAGAAGGTGTCGATCACGGTCAGCAGACGACGGCGGGTCAGACCCGCGGGCAGGGCATTCCAGTCGAACAGTTCGGACACGGCCGACGGGGGCACGGTCACGCTTCCGGGCTGCTCCGGCGGACGCCCTTTCATCAGATTGACCCGGCGGACCGTTTCGACGTCCGGCCGAGAGGTGATCGCGTAGAAGTTGGCGAAGCCGTGGCCCACCACCGTCCCGGCCGCCAGCCAGTCGGCCAGGAGTGCCTGAGCGGCCAGGTCGCCGAGAAGCGGGCGCTGCCGTCCGGATCGTGGGGCTGGAACCGGGTGTCCGGTCTTGATCGTCGTCATCTTCCTGCCTTCGTCTGAACCTCTACAGGAGAGCGCATCGCGCGCAGCACCGATGCCGACCGAACGAGGGACATCGGTGCCGGTTCCGGCGTAGTTTGATCACAACGTGCCGAAGGGGGAAGCGTGTCCTATCCACCGCCCGTGTACCACGGCGAGTACGGCGAGAGAACTGCCTGGCTCAGGCCGGGCGATGCCGAGCCGGAACTGCCGCTGACCAAGACGGTCACCAGCTATCTGGCCACCGGGGCGCAGACCGGGGGCAAGTTCGGGCTGTACCGCTGGGACTTCCTCGGTCCGCTCAGCGGCCCGGATCCGCACTTCCACCGCAGCATCTCGGAGTCGTTCTTCATTCTGTCCGGCACCGTGCGGCTCTTCGACGGCGATCGATGGACGGATGCTCACGCCGGCGATTTCCTGTACGTTCCGGAAGGCGGCATTCACGGATTCCGTAACGAATCCGGCGAACCAGCGTCCATGCTCCTGCTGTTCGCCCCTGGCGCTCCGCGCGAGGGGTACTTCGAAGGGCTGCCCAAGCTCGCCGAACTCACCGATGAGCAGCGGGCCGAGTTCATGATCGAGCACGACACCTACTGGCTCGACTGATTTTTGACGTGAAGCAGCCCACCTCCCGACGGAGAGGTGGGCTGCTTCGATCGCTCAGGTCAGGTCAGGTCGGGTCAGGCCAGACCGCTCACCGACCAGAAGCCCGCCAGCTTGTTGACGGCCGCGTTCGGCCGGATGTCCGGGCCGACCGGGCCCTCGCCCCAGTAGTAGTCACTGAGGTTGGTGACCAGACTCGCGGTGGCCGGGCTGACCGAACGCCAGCGCACCCCGGCCGGTTCCAGGTCGCCGGCCATCGAGGCCCAGGCCTGCTGCACGGTCAGCGGGTCCCGGACCGTCCACCAGAGGAACTTCTCCTCGAAAAGGTAGTTGGCGAAGGTCTTCCCGGTACCGCCGGGGATGCAGTAGGCATTGGTGTCGAAACCGTTCATCAGGTGCAGGCCCTGGAACGCCTTGCTCCAGCGGGCGAAGTAGTCCTTCTTGCCGTTGGTGTCCTTCAGCACCTGGCAGCTCTCCAGCTGCAGCCACTCCAGGTTCACGTCACCCCAGCGGGCGTCGGCCGGGGTGATCCGGTCGTCGTCGTTCTTGCCCTTGAAGGTGAACCCGCCGGACCAGCCGTGCCCGGTGTACCACTGGGCGTCCACCTTGTCCACGTAGCTGTCGTCCCAGCCGCCCTGGGCCTTGTCCTTGAAGTCCTTCTCGAAGGCGCTGGCGCCCCGCCAGTCGAAGGCGATGCTGTGCCCCTGGCTCTTCATCACCGACTTGAACCCGTTGGCGCTGTCCTGGGCGCACTGCCACTCGTCGATCGTCTGCTCGATGCCGTTGCTGGCGAGCGAACCGCCCGCGCCGCCCTGGGCCCCCTCGGCCTTGCCCTCACCCTTGAAATTGGTGAGGCTCACGCTCGCCGTCGAGACCAGGCCGTTCGCGTCCGTCGCGGTGACCGTCACCGTCTCGATCACGTCGCCCTTCTCCGGCCGGCGCACTCCCTTGTACTTGACCTGCGCTCCGGTCTCGCCCTCCAGCGTCGCCGTCGAGGAGGACCAGCGGTACGAGACCGGCGCCGTGCCACCCCGCACGCCCGCAGCAGCGGCGATGACCGACCCGTCGCCCGAGACCTTCAGCGCCACCTTCGGAGTCTGGCCGGGTATCGCGGCGACCAGCTTGCCCTGGGCCTTGTCCGAGGTACCGAGCGGGCTCTGCGGTTGGCAGACGTAATGCGGCAGAACGGAATTGACCGTTCCCTTGCCGCTTGCGCGCTGCGCGGTCAGGGCCGGGGCGTAGTAACCGAGCGTGGGCAGATCCTGCTTCACCGCCTGGCCGTAGAGCTGGACGCACGTCTTGAGCGCATCCTCCGGCGAGATGATCGTGACCTTCTGCGCAGCCTTCACCTTGCGCACGGCCTGGCCGAGCTGGACCACCGAGTCACCGGCGAACGAGACCCGGGCCTTGGCCCCCGGACCGATCACCGGAACCCCGCCCAGCGTCAGCTGATACGAGACCGTCGTGTCCAGGTTGACGCTGCGCTTGACCCTTCCGTTCAGGTCGCTCTCGTCCACCGTGGTGTTGCCGACCACCGGCACCACCCCGTAGCCGTCGGGCACCGGGAGCAGGCCCTTCGCCTTCTGCAGCGCATCTCGCGGCGCCAGCGTCTTGATCTCGGCCAGCGCTGCGGTGTCCACCGCCTCGGACACCACCTCCCGGCCGGACTCGTCCTTTCCCTTCACCGGATTGCCGGCAGTGTCGGTGACCGTGCGAGTTGGTACTCGGGCGAACCTCTTCGAGTCGACGTAGGCGAAGGAACCGTCCGAGCGCAAGGCGTTCCCCACCCCTGCGCTGCGGGCCAGCACCGCTGCCTCCTTCTCGGTAAGACCTTCTTGGACGACGTCGTAAATCACTGCCGTGTATTCCTTCTCGGGCGCCGCCTGCGCGGCCCCCGGGATGAGCACGGCACCAGTCGTGGCCGCGGCCATCGAGACAACGAGGGCAGCACGGCCCCGGGTAGTTCTGGGCATTGGAAACTCCTGATCGGAAAGGCCGGACGGGCAGGCCCGGCACCCGGAAAGGAGTGGATCAAGAGCCCGCCAGATACACGCTGCGCAACCAGGATTTAACTTTGCGCTACCCTTGAGTAGTCCGGAGCGGGCCGCTGACCTGCGGAGTAAGGTCCGGTGCCGTGAAGCTTCGTGAAGAACGCGTGTCCTTGCCCTCGACCGCCCCCGGCACCGGCCACGAGATCCAGGCGGTGATCATCGCCCCGGCCGACGACCTCCCCCGCCCCGGCGTCCTGCTCTACACCGACATCTTCCAGCTGACCGAGTCGACCCTGCGCACCGCCCGCCGCCTGGCCGCCTCCGGCTACCTGGTCTGCGTCCCCGAGATCTACCCGCGCGGCGACCTGGCGGGCGTGGCCCTGGAATTCGACGACCCGGGCAAGGCCCGAGGCATGGCCGGCGCCGCCTCCATGCCCACCGCCGAGTTCGACGAAGACCGGATCAGCGCCCTCGACTACCTGGCCACCCGCCCCGACGTCACCGACCTCCTGGTCACAGGCTTCTGCATCGGCGGCCACCTCGCCTTCCGCGCCGCCTTCGACCCCCGCGTCGCCGCCACCGTCTGCTTCTACCCCACCGGCCTGCAGGACGGGAAACTTGGCGCTGACATTGCGGATTCGCTGTCCCGCGCCGCCGACATCAACGGCCGCCTGCTCGTCGTTTTCGGCTCCAAGGACCCCCACGTCCCCGCCGACGCCCGCCTCCAGGTGATCTCAGCCCTCTACTCCGCCGGGCTGGAAGACGTGGAACTGCACGTCTACGCCGGGGGCGAGCACGCTTTCATGCGCGACATCGGTGCGCGGCACGATCCTGAACTCACGGATCTGGCACTGCGCGAGGCGGTTTCGTTCTTCCAGGGACGTTCGTAGTTGCAAACGTAGAGCAGTGGGGGCAGCCAGCCTTCGGCTGCCCCCACTTCGTCCACCTAGAGGCCGAACTCGCCTATCTGAACTCCTTCGAGAAACACGTCCCAGTCTCCGCGAGCGAAGACCAGAGAACCGTCACCAGTGCGGCTACCGACGTGCACCTTTCCAGCCGAGTCGGCGATTCTCATCGAGTCCACCGCCTGGGACAGGTGCACAGCAGACACAAATTGCGCCCAGTCAGATCTGGTGACACTGAGGACATCATGCTGCCGCTGACTGTCCCGCAGATGCACTGCCTGAGACGTGATGAGCACCTCGACGCAAGTGGAGCTGTTACATCTGCTGGATCGTTTCCAGCGTGTCCCAGCAGGTGACATCGGTTCATGACGCATGGCCTGACCCTCCGAATCCCCGTTTTGCCTCCCCGCGTGGCTCCGCCGGGGCGGCGGCCGGCGAGTCCCACGGTAAGGACCAAAACTTCTGGGTACAAGAGCGGGTACGGCCCGTCGTCTCACGGAAATTTCCTCAGACGTCGAACTCCGAGTTGCGCACGCCAGCTACGAAGGCTCGCCACTCGGCAAGATCAAACTTTAAAACCGAACCATCTTTATGTTTAGAGTCACGAACTTTAACAGTATCCCATTCGGTCGATACTAATACCTCGATACAGGTGCTGGCAGAACAAAAACTAGACCTCTGCCAATCTTCCTCGCCCCCGCCAGTCGGGACAGCACTTGCCGAATGATTCATTTCAGATCCCCATAGGTATCGCCGCCACAGTAGATGAGCAACCACCCAGGAAACGAACCCATCGACCCAGGAAACTGGACGAAGGCATTTTCCGCGACTTTCGC
The DNA here is from genome assembly GCF_021129305.1 of Kineosporia babensis. Taxonomy (GTDB): domain Bacteria; phylum Actinomycetota; class Actinomycetes; order Actinomycetales; family Kineosporiaceae; genus Kineosporia; species Kineosporia babensis. The sequence goes on from NZ_JAJOMB010000033.1 coordinate 48,292, forward strand.
CGGGCGGCGATGGCAAATTGTACCGGCAAAAACCAGCGCCAGGCGCATCCCCCGAGCCCCATGGAAAAACCCAACCTCAGTCGCCCCAAGTTGCACAGTAGCAAAATGAATCTATCCTCACCAAAACCATAGCCCCCGGGGAGTCGCCTCCCCTGTAAATGGGACCCTTTTCGTACCCGAAGCGGCGACGACGGGACACCACCGTTTAGAGGAAGCCGCGAAGCCAGTCCAAACTTTCGCCTGGAGGAAGTGCGTACTCCGAAGCGATGCCGCTGAATACCTTCCGATACTTGTCCACTACCGAGGGACGTTCCATCAGCAACATCCCGTGCAGCCCCTCACTAAAAGCAATATCTTCCAGACCCGATTCTTTCGGGTACTGAAGAATAAGGAACGAACCGTCAAGACCCGGATATGAACCGCGTCGCAAAGCGACAATCTGAAGCGTCACATTCGGTAGGTCATTTGCTATGTCCAAGACGTGCCGCGCCTGGGCGTCAACGACGTCAACACCTAGGGGACGATGAAACACGCCTTCGTCCAAAATGAAATGCGCACTGAGTTCGCCGCTAAGCATGCGTTCTTGTCGCTTTCTGCGGAGCACCACCTGGTCATCAATAAAACCTAGGGGAAGAGCCCCAGGAAGCCTGATGTCTTTCAGCAACGCGCGAGTCACTGCCTCGGTTTGGAGCAGGCCCGGCCATCTCAAGTTCTCGAAGACATCCATGGAAGACGCTGCAGACTCAAGCCCTAGGTAGTTTTCACCCTGTTCTTCTTCCGTACTGTAATCCGCCCACCAGCCCTTGCGCCGAGCCTCGGACACCAATAGTTGCATATGCTCGATGTCGTCGTCGGTGGCTCCGTAGAACCGAGCCAGGTCGCGGACGTCGCGAGCTTGCGGAGTCCGCTCCCCACTCTCCAGCCGACTTATTTTGGAGGAACTGGCCATGAGTTCGCGAGCAGCGTCTTCCGTGCTCTTGCCTGCGGCTAGGCGTAGACGCCGGAGCTGAGCCGCAAGCACGCGGCGGCTGGCGGTGGGGTTGGGGCGTGTACCGGGCATGGCACCCCGCTTGTCCAAGTGCTTGTCAATTGCCAGATGCGGGTTGCATCCTGGCAGGGCACAAATGGTACGCAGCCAACGTAACACTGCCAGAGGGCATTTGCCGAGGTTTGTCAGCAGCCTCGACGGCGTACCGCAGCGCACCGCTCAGGCCTTGTGCCGATCCTCGTTCGACCAGGTCATCGCAGCTTTCGGCGGAAGCTCAGGTGGTTGGGCCGCAGCCACTCTCTCAGTCGGAGGGCATGGTCATGTCACATCGCACGGCAGTGTCTAAGGCCGTTGGGGCGCGGGGCGACCCGGCGGAAGTGCAGCGGTGGCCGTTGGGCGCTCGGGCGTCCGGGCTATCCGAAAAGCGTCTCAGTACGGCGCATCCCGGCGGCGACTCGGGGTGTGACACCGATGGACAAGGGGGTGGCCTGCGATGATCCCGCCGGTTCCACCACGACCACGCGAGGAGGTTCCCTCGCCCTACGGTCCGGACGGCCCGTTCCGGAATCTGCATCGTTGCGCCCAGCGGTTGGAGACCGGCGACTGGCGGGAGGTGCTGGCTCTGCTCGGAGGGGACGGGACCAGCACCCACAAGCTGGCCGCGGTGACCCGGTTGCTGGCGCTGAGCATGTTCCAGCAGACGGTCGGGGACGTGGAGCAGGCGTGGTCGGTGCTGCACGATGCGGCGCGGGGGCTGCCGCCGGGCTTCACCAAGGTCGATCCGGACACCGGGCACGTGGCGGCGGTGTTGCAGGGGGCCGCGCTGATGCTGGCGCACGAGCAGGCTGAACCGGGCGGGGCGCAGGGGCCGGAGCGACGGCTGACCTTGGCCCTGGCCGGGATCACCTGGCGTGAGCAGACCGAGCTGGAGCAGTTGCGCAACCGGCCGTATCTCTACGCCGGGGCTCGGGATGCTCTGGTGCGAGCCTGCCAGGAGTTCCTGGCCTGGGTGGAGTTCGCGCCGGAGACCTGGCGCCGGCAGATCCCGCCCGGGCAGTTGCAGAGTTTCGGGATCGTCCTGCCCAGGACCCTGCACCAGCCCACCCGCAAGAACCTGTGCGAGCGGGCGAGCCGGCTGCGCAAGTTCGCCGACCCGGCCCAGGGCGACGTGAGCGACTCGGTGTGGGCCGACATCGGGGGTTATCCGGGGCTGAAGGCGCTGGCCCTGGAGAGTCTGAGCACGCAGCACCTCACCGCCTGGCGGCTCGGGCCCAGATCTCCCGTGCCCAAGCATCTTCCGGTCCGCACCGGTTGCAGGGCGGCCTGGCAGTTCGCGCAGGACTGCTGCCCGCAACCGTCCTTGAACTGAATCAGAACTGACCGCCTGGTGTCCTGGCACTGCCCGGCTGACGAGATTTTCGCCGATCACCTCTGGCTACTGACGCTGACTGGTGAGACGATCGAATCTGTCCAACGCCACTGAAGTTCAGTCGCGGTCAGCGAATCCGCCCACAGCGCGCTGAAGAATCACTTTCTGACAAGCTTTCCGTGCTCTGAAGGTGAGGCTGGGAGATGATGGTGTCCGTGACGCTGTCCCCCAGAGATCGTCACGATGTCGAGCCCGAGGTGATGTTCTCGGCCGGACTCCAGACCCCGGCGAGCGAGTTGCGGCACGAGACGCTGCTCGCAGCCGGGGTCCGGGTCAGCGTCGACCTCACCACCCCGCACCGATGGCGATCGATCACCGTGGCCTCCTGGAACTGCGCGTCGCAGAGCCTGATCCGGGCCCTGGCCGGTGATCCGGCGGTGGCTGAGATCAACGCCCAATGGCAGCCGGGCGGCCCGGTGGCCGAGATGTCGCGGTTGGAGGCCGACCTTTCCGGGGCCGCTCCGTGGCTGCGGGTGGCCCTCGCCGATGCCCTGGACCGCTGGCTGCATCTGCCGCTGGACCAGTCGCTGGTGGATGCCGAGCGAGGGGTGGCAAGGACTTTCGCTGCGCTGAGCATGCCCGAAGGCAACGTTCGCACCGAGATGCTGCGGCAGGCCTTGCTGCTCACCCGACGCTCGGCCCGGGGCCTGCACGGTTTTCTGGCCCGGATCGGACTGCACCCGCAGCCGTTGCCGCTGGAGCTGGCCGACGGGATCGACCGGCTGGTGGCCGGGTACCAGGCTCTGCTCGATCAGCTGAAGGGCGATGACGAGTCGCTTCGCGCAGTGGTCGAGATGTGGCGGGACATGGGCCGGACGTTCCGCACCCCGGTCCTGCGCACTCATCGGCAGCCGGCTGGGGCGAGAGCAGACCCAGCCGGTGAGGAGCCGGCAGCGGGCCTCATCGATCCCCGGCAGGTCCCTGCCCGCACCCTGGGTATGCATCCCGACCCGGATCGTCCCGAAATCACGGTCAGGCCGGCCGTTCCGGGCCGGATGCACAATGTCCGCACGGTAGTGGTGGACGTTCCTCTGTTCGGCAGCCCGGTCACCGATCACGGCCCGGGCGGGCGCATCCTGGCCCGGCTGATCGATCGGGAAACCGGCCGGGCGCGCGGCGAAACCCTGCTCACCCTGCACCGGGCCAGTGTGGACGGCCGGCGTCGGACCTCGCTGCGGGGAGTGCTGCGGGTACCGCCGGACCAGGAGGCCCTCGATCTGGAAACCGTGCGGGTGAACGTGTTCGACGCCCTGATCGAGCACCAGCCCGCCGTTTCGGACCAAGACCCGGCCCTGCACAACGTCCGCCGGGCCATCCTGGCGTTGCGGGAGTGGCGTCAGCTGGTGGCCGAGGCCCGGCTGCGCCCAGCCCTGGTCCGGCCCACGCTGCGGGTGCGCGAGATCGGCCGATTGCTGCTGCCGGCCAACGAGGTCTACGCCACCGCGGCCACCGGGCTGAGCCGGGGCCGGTACGAGCAGCTACTGGATCTGAGCGAGGACGAGCTGCTTGATCTGCTGCAGGATCCGGAGCTGGCGGCCCGGCAGACCCCGACCATCGGCAACGTGCTGTCCACCCCCTGCGGGTCGAACGATCTGCTGGTGGCCGAGCTGGCTGCGGCCTACCTCTGAGGGGCCTCGCTACGGCACCCGATGGAACCGCTGCGGTTCCATCGGGTAGCACCCCGCGACCTTTGAATGACAAGCCGTCCAGGGCACTTTCAGTATTGATCGCAGAAGCCGCGGCGCATCCCCCGTTTGCGCCGGGCTCACGATCAAGGAGCCCTACGAATGCCCACCCAGCCCAGCGTGCTCGACCGAGCCACGGCCGCGCCCGCACCCACTTCGAGGGTCCGGAAGCGCCGGCCGATCAGCAGCCCCGTCATCGAGCAACCCGATGTAGAACCGACATTCCACCCCCACCCAGCATTCCGGACGCAACTGCCTCGCGACGTCCGTAGGCTGTTGATCTTCTTGGTACCCCTGAACGCCGGGGCCGCCGCCGTCTCACTTGCCGTGGTGTGCGGCCGCCTGTCGTGCGAGAACCTGCTCTGCATGGCCACCGTCATGGGCCGCAACCACACCTTGGTGGCAGTGCTGAGCCTGCTCTACCTGATCGGTTTCACCCTGCTGGTCAGCACCGGCCGTGGCCTGAACATGGTCAGCGCCAGGCAGTTCACCCTGGCCCTGGGCCTCCTGGTGATCGGCCCGCTGGCAACCGCCGGCGTCCTGGTGACTGGCCTGGGCCTGCTGTGCGTGGCCGCTGCCCTATTCGTCCCTCTCCTGGCCGCCGCGAGCTACCGCCCGACGACACCCAACCGCTAGGAAAGCTGCTCCAGCGCAACCCCGATCGACTCAGCGCCGGTCTTCACGGTGATCTCGCTCGGGGTTTCGCCGGGGACCAGATCGATCGGCAGACCGAACTGATACTTCAGACCCGACCAGCCGGTCACCGCGACGGTCTCAGCCACCCCGTACTCCGACACCGTTCCATCTTGATCCGTGACCGAGAGGAGAGGAGTGCCGCGCTTCACCAAAGTCACCCGCCGCAGGGCCTTTCGCGAGGAAACAACCATCTTCTCGCTGGCTTTCAGCGCATTCGTCAGAATCAGCGGACCGGGCGCGCCGAGCATCACCCCGTAAATGGTGTGCGTCTCGCCGCGCACCTCGTCCTCGGCGGCCCAGAGCAGACAGCCCCCGGCGGCCTTCGTGGATCCGGTCTTGATCCCGATCACCCCATTGCGCCCGAGCAGTCGGTTGGTGGTGTTCAACGTGTTCATCGGGATCTTGGCGCTGGGCATGGCCACGATCTCGGCGAAAGTCGGATCCTTCATCGCCGCCACCGCCAGGTCGAGCAGATCGATGGCGCTGCTGCGGGAGTACCTGCTCAATCCCGAGGTGTCGGCGAAAGAGGTCGAGGTGAGGCCCAGTTCGGCCGCTTTGGAATTCATCCGTTCGACGAACCGCTGCGGCGAACCGGCACTCCAGCGTCCGAGAATATCGGCCATGTTGTTGCCCGAGCGGATCAGCACCGCTTCCAGGGCCTCGCGCTGGGTGATCTTCAGGCCGGCCTTGACCTTGACCAGCGATTCCCCTCCGGCCTTGCGGCGGGGGTAGGACGCGGCCTCGGCCTTGGTCACGGTGATGATCGGGCCTTCCTCACCGGCTTCGAGCGGATGGTCGCTCAGAATGGTGTACGCCGTCATCACTTTCGTTACGCTGGCAATGGGTACGGACTTAACGCCGCTGTCCTTGTTGCCCATCGTGCCTACCCCAGGCACGGCGATACGCGCGCGGCCTTTGGTCGGCCAGTCCACCTTGGGCGCTCCCCCGGACACCGCGTTCCGGAGGGGCACCAACCAACGGACGCTGTCGGCCGTTTGGTTGGGGACGTCGGCTCGCGCCGGGGTAGCGGGTGAGCTCAGAGCAAGAACAACCCCCAAGCAGAGGACGCTCACCGCGGGTTTTCGGGCAAAAGGCAGCACCGGCATGAGTTGGCTCCCGAGGAGGTAGGTCGCACGGGAGCCGCATCTACTGGAGCATCCCTTTACCGTGAGTGGATGCTAGCGACACGTTGAGCAATCAAAGGGGAACTTGAGCCTGGTGATACCGGCGCGTCGAGCGCTCAGGCGCCCACAACGTCCCTAGGGCCCGTCCTGTGGATCATGGCCGTAGCGAGGAGGTGCCCGGGGCGCTGGCTGGGCGTGGCCGGTGGGGCCCCTCGCAATGGTTTTGCGTGGGGCCACGCCGGACGCGGTCAGACGGCGTTCCGGGCGCCCCGCAGTAGGCAAAGATCCACAGGCCAGGCCCTAGTTACTCCCCGACCGACCCGTCGATCGACTCGCGGATCAGATCGGCGTGCCCGTTGTGCCGCGCGTACTCCTCCAGCAGGTGCGTGAGAATCCAGCGCAGGTTGGGGGTGTTGCCGTCCGCGAAACTGAACTTGGCCAGAGCACCCAGCCCGGCCTCGGCCATCACCGTGGCGGTGGCCGCCCGCGAGCGCTCGAGCGACGCGTGCCAGAGGGCGAGCAGTTCCTCCGGTGTGTCCTGGGCCGCCGAATGCCACTCCCAGTCGGGATCGGCGCCCCAGTCCACCGTGTCCCAGGGCGCCGGGCGGTCGGCCCCGAGCTGACGGATGTGCAGCCAGATGTCTTCCACGTAGGCGAGGTGCTTGATCATGCCGCCCAGGGTCATCGCCGAAGGCGGCAGGACCGTTGCCAGTCCTGCCGCGTCCAGCCCTTCGACCTTCCAGGCGAAGGTGGCGCGTTGGTACTCCAGGAATCCCAGCAGAGTCTCCGCCTCGCTGCCGGCGAACGGCGGCTCCGGACGACCCTGCTCGTCGATCATCGGCTCTTCCAACGCGCCTTCGCTCATTTACCCAGCGTCTCCCCGAGCTGAGCGGCCATCAGCTGCACGAACCGCGCGGTGTCGTCCGGCTGCGTCCCCTCGGCGAGCAGCGCCATCCCGTGCACCAGTTCGGCCGTCTCGGCCAGCCGCGGGTCCTCCGGACGGCTCTGGTGCGCCGCCCGCAGACCGGAGACCAGGGCGTGCCCGGGATTGAGCTCGAGGATCCGGCGTTCCTGCGGAATCGGCTGGCCCATCGCCTTGTACAGGTTGACCAGGGTGGGCGTGGCGTCGTTCTGGTCGCTCACCACGCAGGCCGGCGAGGTGGTCAGCCGGTTGGACAGCCGGACCTCCTTGACCTCCTTGGTCAGCACCTCGCCCATCCAGGTCAGCAGGCCGGCGAACTCCTCCTTCTGCTTCGCCTTGTCCTCGTCCGCCTCGTCCGAGGTCAGGTCGATGTCGCCCTTGGCGATCGACTGGAACTGCTTGCCCTCGAACTCGGGCATGCCGTCCACCCAGACCTCGTCGATCGGGTCGGTGAGCAGCAGCACCTCCAGCTCCTTGGCCCGGAACGCCTCCATGTAGGGCGAGCTCTCCAGGGCGGGGCGGGAGTCACCGGTGAGGTAGTAGATCTTGTCCTGGCCCTCGGGCATCCGCTCGACGTAGTCGCGCAGGCTGGTGCGCTGCTCGGCGTCGTGGGTGGACTCGAACGAGCAGATCGCCAGGATCGCGTCGCGGTTGGCGAAGTCCTGCAGCAGGCCCTCCTTCACCACCCGGCCGAACTCGCCCCAGAACTTGGTGTACTTCTCCGGCTCGTTCGCGGCCAGACCCTTGATCGCCTGCAGCACCCGCTTGGTCAGGCGCTTGCGCATCGACTCGATCTGGCGGTCCTGCTGCAGGATCTCGCGGGAGACGTTGAGTGCCAGGTCCTGGGAGTCGACCACGCCCTTGACGAAGCGCAGGTACGACGGGATCAGCTCTTCCGCGTCGTCCATCACGAAGACCCGGTTCACGTACAGCTGCACGCCGTGCTTGGCGTCCGGGCTGAACAGGTTGGCGCCGGCCCGCTCGGGCAGGAACAGCAGGGCCTGGTACTGCAGGGTGCCCTCGATGTTCAGCCGGATCGTCTCCAGCGGGTCGTTCCAGTCCCGGCTGATCCGCTTGTAGAGCTCGGCGTACTCCTCGTCGGTCACCTCGCCGGCCGGGCGGGTCCACAGGGCCTTGCGGGAGTTGACGGTCTCGTCGGCCGGTTCTTCGGCCTCCTCGCCCTCCCCGGCCACCTGGAGCGAGGCCATCCGGATCGGCCAGGTGATGAAGTCCGAGTAACGGGTGACGATCTCGCGCACCTTGCGCGGGTCGGTGTAGTCGAACAGCCGGTCTTCCGGGTCGGCGGGCTTGAGGTGCAGGGTGATCGAGGTGCCCTGCGGGGCGTCCTCGACCGGCTGCAGCGTGTAGGTGCCCTCGCCCGCGGACTCCCAGCGAGTGGCCTCGGCCTGACCGGCCCGGCGGGTGACGAGCACCACCCGCTCGGCGACCATGAAGCTGGAGTAGAAGCCGACGCCGAATCGGCCGATCAGCTCCTCGGTCTTGGCCTCCTCCTCCTGCTGGGCCTCCTTCATCTGCCGCATGAACTCGGCGGTGCCGGAGTTGGCGATCTTGCCGATCAGGTCCACGACCTCGTCCCGGGTCATCCCGATGCCGTTGTCGCTGATCGTCAGGGTGCGGGCGGAGTCGTCCAGCTCGATCCGGATGTGCAGGTCGGAGGTGTCCACGTCGAGCGTGTCGTCGTTGAACCGCTCCAGCCGGAGCTTGTCCAGGGCATCGGAGGCGTTGGAGATCAGCTCGCGCAGGAAGAGGTCCTTGTCCGAGTAGATCGAGTTGATCATCAGCTGCAGCAGCTGACGGGTCTCGACCTGGAACTCGTAGCTCTCGGCCTGGGTCGTCATGGCACCTTTCCGATGTTCTTGGACGTTCTGTTCTTCGCACTGCCGGAGAAAAGATTAGTCCGCCCGGCGGCCTGCCCGCCTCACCTTCTGCGGTCCCCGCTCCCCGGGTGTGCTTGGGTTGGGCCCGGCAGATCCAAGCACCCTCCGCCCTCAGCGAAAGGATGGCCCAGTGGCCGTACCGGAGTCCCTGTCTGACCGCCCCGTGATCGTGCTGTCCCCGCACCTGGGCGACGCGGCGCTGGGCTGCGGCTACCTGTTGTCCCAGCTCGCGCGGTCCACCCCGGTCACGGTGATGACGCTGTTCACGCACAGCCGGGACGACAGCCCGACCCGGCCGGCCCGCTCGTTCCTGGACAAGCGCAACGCCCGCCGGGCCCCCGCCCTGTACGCGCAGCGCCGCGCCGAGGACTCGCTGGCCCTGCGCTCGATCGAGGTCACCCCCGTGCACTTCGGGCTGCACGACGCGTTGTTCCGCCGCCGCACCGACCGCAATCTGCCGAAGGTGGTGCGCAACGTGCTGCCCGAGCTGAGCGTGGTCTACCCGACCTACCGCTGGCACATCGTCAGCGGTGTGCTCTCCCCGCTGGACTTCCCGCTGGTGGACGAGCTGGTGCAGCGCGTGCTGCTGGCCACCACCGAGGACGACGTGATCCTGGCCCCGCTGGGGCTGAGCGGCAACGTCGACCGGGTGCTGACCCATCAGGTCGGCCTGGCGCTGGCCCGTTCGGACCGGCACGTCGGCTTCTACGCCGACCAGCCGGACGCGCAGAACATGGAGACCGAGGTGCCCACACCCGAGGGCACCGAGCGGCTGAAGTTCGACGTGGACCAGACCGCCAAGGCGCAGTTCCTGGAGCGCTACAGCACCCATGTGCGTTCCGAGCTGGGCAAGCGCATCCCGGTGCTGGACGAGACGGTGTTCCTGCCGGCCTCCCTTTAATTGGGGACGTTGTGCGCGCCGACCGCGGTTCAGGCCAGTAGGGCGCGGATCAGGCAGAGGTAGCCGGCCTGGTTGCCCTGGTTGAAGTGATCGGCCCAGTCCGCGGCCCGGCGACCCTCTTCGGAGCGCCGTACCGGGTCGCGGGCGTAGCCGGCGATCGCCCCGGCCAGGGCGGCCACGTCGAAACTGGGCACGCTGACGTGGCAGCCCGGCGGCATCCAGGACAGCTGGGGCAGGTCGAAATGCACCACCGGACGGCCGTGGCTCAGCGCCTCCAGCGCGCTCAGGCTGAAACTCTCGGCCCGCGAGGGCACCACCACCAGGGCGGCCCGGCCCAGCAGACCCGAGCGACCGGCCGCGTCGACCCGGCCGATCCAGCGCACCGGCGCTCCGCTGGCGGTGATCAGCTCGGTGAGCGTCTGCTCCTCGGGCTTCGGCCCGCTGCCCGCGATGATCAGGGGTGGCAGGCCTTCCGGATGCTTCCGGTAGGCCTCCAGCAGAAGGTCCAGACCCTTCATCGCCACGTCGATCCGGCCCAGGAACACCGCGCAGTCACCGTCTTTGGCGTCGGCGGCGGCAGCCGAGGGCATCGGTACCCAGTTGGCGATCACATGCACCCGGGTCCGGGGTGTGCACTCCCGCACCACCGCGGCGTCGTGCTCGTTCAGGGTCACGATGTCGCGATAGTGACGCAGCAGCCGGCGTTCCAGCCGGAGCGGGAAGTCGACCCGGTAGCGGGTGGCCATCACCCGGGCCGAGAGCGACTGGGCCAGGCCGATCACCGGGCGGCGGGTGACCAGCGGCACCAGGTTGGACGAGAACGGCGGGCTGAAACTCTCCAGCCACAGCCCGTACGACAGGAACAGCGCCAGAAAGGGCAGCGCCAGTCCCCACAGCACCTGGCTGCCCCGGGCACCGGCCGCCAGCACCGGCAGGTACAGGTAAGTGACGGCGCCGATCTGCCGTCGGCCCAGACGATGCCCCGCGGTGACCACCAGCACGTCGTAGTGCGGGGCCAGCACATCGGTGATCTGCCGGACCACGACCGGGCCTCCCCCGGCGTAGTACGGATTCGCCTCGTCGTCGTAGATCGAGATGATCACCCGCCGGCTCTTCATCCCGGCCCCTTTCGGTGGCGCCCGGCCTGAGCCGCGCGAACCACGTCCTCGTAGACCTGTTCCTGGCGTAGGGCGATCTCGTCCCAGTCGAACTGCCGGGCGAACTCTTTCCCGGCCGCACCCATCTGCGCGATCCGGGCCTGGTCCGGGTACAGCTCGGCGACCGCAGCGGCCAGCGACTCGACCTCGAAAGCCGGCACCAGACGTCCGCAATCGGCCGGTACCACCTCCCGCAGGCACGGAATGTCGAAGGCGATCACCGGCGTCCCCGCCGCCAGGGCCTCGATCGCCACGATGCCGAAGGTCTCGAACCGCGAGGGCATCACCACCAGCCGGGCCCGGCCCAGCAGATCGAACTTCGCCGCCCCCTCGACCCGGCCGGCGAACTGCACGCGGTGCGCGATACCCAGCCCGGCGGCCAGTTTCTCGATCGCCTTGCGGTCCGGGCCGTCACCGGCGATCACCAGGTTGCCCTGGATCAGGGCGGCTTGCTGAGCGAACGCCGTGAGCAGCAGGTCGATGCCCTTCTGGGCGAGCTCGAGCCGGCCCAGGTAGACGATGTCCGCACCCCGCGGCAGGTCGGGCGCCAGTTGCGGGTCGGCCACCCCGTTGGGGATCACGCTCACCTGGGCCCGGTGGTTGGACGCGTGAATCCGCTCCCGCATGTCGTCGGAGACCGTGACGAAGCGCCGGTGCAGACGCACTCCGAGCATCTCGAAAAGGAAGAAGGGCAACCGGTACTGACGTGACTTCTCTCGGCTGTTCATCCACTGCACCACCGCCAGCGTGGGGCGGGTGGTCCAGACCGGCATCAGCACCGACGAGATCGGCGCGGCGAACTCCTCCACCACCAGTTCGGCCGGAAAGCCCCGGGCGACGAACGGAACCAGCAGGAAGTAGGAGACCAGGCTGGGGAAATAGCCGAGCGGCAGCCCGACCGGCACGTACTCCACCCCGTCCTCCACCCGGCGTTCGGCTCCCTGATAGTTCGCCACCAGCACGGTGATCCGGTGCCGCGCGGCGATCCGCCGGTTGATCTCGGCGTTGCGCAGCGAGCCGCCGCCGCTGCCGGGCCGGCGATGATCCTCGAAACCGAGGTGAAGAATCCTCATTCCGCCTCCTTCTCACCCGATGCCCGCAGAGCCAGGATCCGGCCGACGCTCCAGGTACCGGTCCCCAGGCAGGCCGCGATCCAGACGACCGGGTACTGCGAGGCCAGCCCCAGCGCTACGACCAGGACCGCCGCGGCCACGACGGCGCTCTTGGACAGCCGGACCGAACCAGGCCAGAGGCGGGTCGCACAGACCATCAGAACGGCTACGGAGAAGGTGGTTCCGACGAACGCGCCGATTGCCAACCCGACGATCCCCCCAAGCTGGAAACCGGTCAGGATGGCCGCCACCGCAATCAGCCCCGACACCAGCTGACAGGTCAGAGCGATCCGGTACTCCCCGCGTCCCTGATAAAAGGTGATCACCAACTGCACCGCACCGATCATCAGACCCGAGGCCGCCGTCCAGGCCAGAACTTCCTTGATCTCACCGAACTCACCCGGGAACACCAGGTAGGCCAGCGCTCCCGGGGCGGTCGCCAGCATCACCGCGAACGGCACGGCCACGATCGCGTAAAGCCTTAGCGCATCGCGAAACTGCCGCCCCGCCGCGTCCGCCGCGGCCTGGGCCACCAAGGGCAGCGCCACCATGGCCACCGCCGTGCCGAGGAAGAGCGGCACTCGGGCGACGATCATCGAGGCCTGATAGCTGGCCGCTGCCGACGAGGTGAGCGGCAGCACGGCCACCAGCACCACGTCCAGCGAGGCCAGAGCCGACACCAGACCCTGAACCGATGCTACTCCCAGTGCATCTCGCCACAAGGACTTCGCCAGGGCCAAGGTGCTCGGACCCAGAATTTCGGCACGGAGCCAGTACAGCCCCAGGAGCAGAACGATTGCCGAACCCGCCCCGAAGGCTCCGAGCGCAGCGGCCGCCGTGCTCGTGGCCAGGACCAGGCCGATGCCGACGATGCACTTGACCACCACCTCGAGCACCTTGACCGCGGCCAGTGCCCCGAACCGCTGACGTCCCTGCAGCCAGCCGGCCGTGGTGGAACTGGCGAAGATCAGGAACACGCAGACGGCCAGGGTGAACGAGGTCTGGGGATCGGCGAAGGACTGGGCCACGGCAAGGATCACCAAGGCGGCAATCAGACCCTGAACACCATTGCCCAGTAACGACATCCGGGTCAGGGCAGCTCTGGTTGCCGGATCCGGGTTCTTGGCCAGTTGCTGGGCCAGTACCCAGGGAATGGATGCGGCGGCGATGGTGCCCGCGGTCAGCAGCAGGGCTTGGGCGGCTGCGAACTGGGCGTATTTGTCGGTGGGCAGCAGGTGGGTCAGGATCAGCGCGTAGCCGTAGTTCAGGCCTCCCACCGCCAGGGTGCCGACGGTCAGCCAACCCGCGCCGGAGACCAGGGTCTGCCGTTCCTGCGTGGTTGCGCTCACGACGCACCGGCGCTGTTCAGGCGGTACAGGATCAGGGTGCCGTCCTGCTCAGAGGTCTTGGTGAACACCGCTTGGGCAGTGGTTTCCAGGTACTCGAGAAGAGCTCGGTCGCCCAGTCCGTAGCCGTGCTCGACCAGCCGGGGGTTGATCAGCACGTAGTCGACGTCGTGCTCGCTCAGGTCGGCCGGGGTGTGCCAGTTGCCGAGATCCACCTGTTCGAGGACGAACTGGGCCGAGTCCTCGGTCACGGCCACCCGACTGCCGTGCGGTATTCCGGTCTCGGCCCAGGTGAAGAACTGCCGGTAGATGTTGCTGTCGGCCGAGTGCACCCGGGACCAGACCCAGACGTCCACGGTCAGGAACAGCGCCAGCAGCAGCGCCGAGACCCGGGTCCGGTCGTACCAGGCCGTCACCACCGCCAGGCAGAGCACGCAGGGGACGAGCGGGATGTAGAACATCTGCTCCTCGATCGAGCCGAAGAGCATGGCGTAGACCAGATATCCGCAGGCCGCCAGCGCCCAGGCGGTGGTCGCAACGACGGCGTCCGGGGCGGTGGACGGTCTCCACAGGGTGAGCCGGCGCACCAGAACCAGACAGCAGACGCCGCCGAGCAGCAGCAGCGCGTAGGTCACCGCCAGCCGGTCGAAGTGTTCGGTCAACCTTGAGAACAGGGAGACCTGCACGGTGTCGGAGTTGAAGCCGGTCTCCTGGTTCAGCCCGATCAGCCGGGTCAGGCCGTTGCCCCGGGACTGTGCCCAGGCGTCGAGACCGCCCAGCCAGATGGTGGCCAGCAGGTTGCCCAGGTAGAGGCTCAGCCCGATCCCGATCACCTTCAGGGTCTGCGGGCGGGGGATCGGGCGGTTGCTGAAGAGCATCACCAGCAAGGCAGCCCCCAGCACCAGGCCGAAGGTCTCCTTGCTGCAGAAGGTGATGCCCGCGCTGAGCCCGGCCAAGCCGGGTGAACGGGTGATCACCAAGAGGATGGTCAGGGCGGCGAAGAACTGGGTCTGGGCCTCCAGCATCACCTGGCTGTCGTAGCGGATCTGGAACGGGTCCAGCATCACCAGGGCGGCCGCGGCCAGGGCGAAGCCGCTAGGTAGAGCCAGACGCCGGGCGATCAGGTAGGTCAGGGCCACCGTGGCAGCGCCGAACAGCGCGGCCACCGGGCGCAGGGCGTAGGCCAGATCGGCCGGATCACCTTGCAGGCCAAGAACTTTGGTGGCCAGACCAAATACCGCCAGGGCCGCGGGTGGGTGCAGGGTGAAGGGCTCGTCGTAACTGGTGACTCCCTCGCCCTCGGCGATGTTCCGGGCGATCTCGGAGTAGGTGACCTCGTCGATGAACAGGTTGTACGAGGGCACGATGTTGAAGTAGCGCACCGCGAAGGCCATCACCGCCAGGGCCACACAGATCAGGGCTTCCCTCGGCCGGGCCGGTGAGGCGGCGCTGCGTTCCGGTGCGGCCACCGCGGTGTCGGGCACTTTCGCTCCTTGGTGATGATGCCTGCTGGTGCTGAGTGGTGCTTGGTGGTGCTGGGTGATCAGCGTTCGAACGGCAGCAGGTGGTCGCTGCCCCGGGCCACCCGGATGCTGTGCAGGTCGCCGGTGGCCAGGTCGGGCAGGCCGATCCGGCGCAGCACCGGCCGGGACCCGGGGATGTCCACCCCGATCAGCAGCAGGGTGAGCTGACCGTCGAGCCAGGTCACGGCGTCGCCCTGGCGCAACCGGTCCGGGGTCCAGCCCTCGGGCAGGTCGTCCACCGGGATCCGGACCACGGTGGCCACGTCGCTGAGGTGGCGGCGTTCCGGATGGATCAGCTGCAGTCGCTGGCGTTCCAGGTGGATCACCGCCAGCAGCTTCGCCGTCATCCGTTCCCAGGTGAAGTTGCCGGCCCAGCGCCGGGTCACCTCGCGCATCGTCCCGGAGCCGTCACCCAGCAGTTTCAGCCGGTCGGCCAGGGCCAGGCCGATTGCGTCGCCCTCGGGGATCAGCCAGCCGGTCTCGCCGTCCTTGATCGAGTCCCGCAGGCCCGGCCGGTCGAAGGCCAGCACCGGCGTACCCAGGGCGTTCGCCTCGATCACCGAGATCCCCCAGCCCTCGCCGGAAGAACAGCTCACCGCGATCCAGGCCTGGGCCACCAGCGCGTCCCGCTGCGCGTCGGTGGCCTGGTCGTGGAACGTCACCGCGTGGGAAACCTGTTTCGCGACAGCGATCTGGGCCAGGCGCTCACGCTCCGGGCCGACCCCGACGATGTGCAGCTCGGCTTCCGGATGCTCGGCCAGCACGTCCGGCATCGCCTCGATGACGATACGGGTGCGCTTGTGCGGCACCAACCGGCCCACGCAGACGATCGACGGAGCGAGCGTCTTCTCCAAGCCGGCAGCGGTTTCGGTAGTGATCCGCCAGCCCGGAGGCGTAATCCGGATCTCGCCGCGCAGCCTGAGCTCTCGCCGCGCCCCCTGCCGGGTGGAGGGGGACACCGCGACGATCGACCGACGTCCATACACATGACGGCACCCGGTGGACTCCAGAAACCGGCCCACCGCAGCGACCGGCGCCGGGAAGTACTGCCCGAACTGCTGCTGGTGGATGTGGTGCAGCAGCAGAATCACCGGGGTACGCCGGCGCACGGCCAGCGGGGTGAAGAACGGGATGCCGTTCTGCGAGTCCAGCACGGCATGCACCGAACGCCGGTGCAGCAACAGCCAGAGCAGCGCGTGCAGGTAGACGGTGAACCTTCCGCCGGCCCGCCGGATCGTGTAGCCGTCGGTGGATTCGCACCGCGGCCGGCCTTTCACCTTCGCGGTCAGCAGGGTGACCCGGTGCCCGGCCGCAGCGGTCAGGGCCGCGAACTCCTGGCAGACCAGTTCGGCTCCCCCAGCCTGCGGATGCTTCAGGTCACGCCAGTTGGTGACCACGATGTGCTGCTGGGCGGTTCGCGGCTCAGGCATGGCGCAGGGCTCGCTTGATCAGCATCAGGTCGCGAAAGGCCGCGTAGCCGTCGCGCATCGGGCTGAAGGTCGAATCGGCATCGTCGGTCCAGGCCACCGCCACCTCGGCCACCTCGACGCCGCGCCGCAGCAGCCGAGCGATCAGCTCCACGTCGAACGCGAAGCCGTTGAGCTGCATGTCGGCGAACACCTCACGGGCCAGATCGCCGTCGAAGAGCTTGAACCCGCACTGGGTGTCGCGGATCGGCCCGACCAGGGGCGCCGCGATCCGGCCGAACGCCTGGCTGCCGGCCCGCCGAACCATCGGCTGGCGGACCGCGTAGCTGGCCCCAGCTACCCGGCGCGAGGCGATCACCGCCGGGCAACCCGCATCGAGCAGTTCCAGCGCGGTCCCGAAAGTGCTCAGCGGGGTGGACAGGTCGGCGTCACAGAAGCCGACCCGGGGTGCCCGCGAGTGCAGCATGCCGGTGCGCACGGCCGCGCCCTTGCCCCGGTGCCGGCAACTGATCACCTCGACGTCGAGCCCTCGGCAGTCCCGCTCCACCACCGAGACGGTCGCGTCGACGCTGCCGTTGTCGACCACGATCAGCCGGACCGGATGCCCCGCCAGATCGATGTGTTCGGCCAGCGCGGCCAGAGTTCTCCCGATCCGGAGTTCTTCGTTCAGCACCGGGATGATCAGATCCAACGGCGCGGCCGGGATTGCGGTCGCTCTCCGGATTGCGGTCGGGGTTGCGGTCGGGGTCAGGGACTTCGGCAGTTCGGCGATCCCAGCCATGCGAAAACTCCACGAGGATGATCACGGGCGTGACTGAATGCGGGCCGGAAACGGCACAGCAGCCCGGCGAACTTCCTCGTCCAGCCTGGGCAGAGAGTGTTTTATCAGCCAAAAAGGGATCTCTTGGCATTTGTCAGGAGCCAGCCGGCGGTTACTCGTGCGTTGGTTCGACCCCCGCCCACCCCAGGAATTTCTTCCCGTTTCACAGCGCATTCCGTGAACCTTTTGCCCCGTGCGCACTTAAAGAACACTTAAGACTCCGGTGACCCGGGGGTTCCGACGCGGGCAGTGCGGTCCTGGCCCTCGCCGGGATTCGTCAATACCCTTGGCGCGCACTCGGATATCGGCAGTGACCTGCGCCCTTGCCAGAGCGTAGGAAAAGGCCCCAAAATGCCCCGGCGCGAGCCGGATGACGCCGGGCGACCGGCCCACCGAACAGTCTCTTAATGTTCAGAAGGGAAGCCGCCGTGATCGGAGCGGACTCTTTACAAGAGCATGCAAGTATCATCGTCCTTTCCCCGCACTTGGACGATGCCGCCCTTTCGTGCGGCTCCCTGCTGGCCCAGACCTCGCCTTACACGCCGGTCACGGTGATGAGTTTGTTCACCTCGTGCCACGGGCAACGGCCGTCCTTGTCGGCGCGCGCCTTTCTGAATCAGTGCAATGCCCGGCGCGCTCCGGCCCTCTACAGCCGACGCCGGGCCGAGGACAAGGTGGCGCTGCGCGAGATCGGGGCCACCGGGGTGCACTTCGGCCTGCACGAGGCACTGTTCCGGCGCCGGAAGGATCCGCGGATCCCTCGGTTCGCACGGCGGCTGCTGCCCGAACTGGACTGCGTCTACCCCACCTACCGGCTGCACGTCTCCCGCGGGCGGATCTCCCCGCACGACGAGCCGTTGCTGGCCAACCTGGAGCGGCGGGTGCGACTGGCCTCGAGCAAGCACGACCTGATCCTGGCCCCGCTGGGCCTGGGCGACCACGTCGATCACGTGATCACCCACCAGCTCGGGAAGGTGCTGTCGGCCAAGCGCACCGTTGGCTGGTACGCCGATCAGCCCTACGCCTACCGGGCCGGGCGTGAGGTACCCACGCCGGGCGGTACCCGGCGGGTCAAGCACGAGGTGGACCAGAAGCAGAAGGCCAAGCTGGTCAGCTGGTACGGCAGCCAGGCCGGGCCGCTGTTCGGCGGACGAGCCGTGCCCGAGCTGGAGGAGTACGTCTATCTACCGGTTCGCGGATAAGCGCCCGACGGTCGTTTCCTGACTGCGCAGGTAGTTGCCGTAGGTGAGGCCGGCCGTCAGGACCAGGCCGAGCCAGATGCCGTAGCTGCGCTCCAGGGCGCCGTCGCCGACGAACAGCTGCAGCACGACCAGGCCGGTGGCCAGACCCGAGAGCCCGAGCCGGAACTGGGCCCCGTCGAACTGCGCCAGGTTCGGTCGCCACCGGGTCAGCTGCACGGCGAGCAGCTCGGCCAGCAGCCCGGCGACCAGCAGGGCGGCGCCGGTGGAGAAGGTGGTGGCCCAGGCGTTGTCGGTGCGGCAGGCCTGGGCGTCCAGCACTCCGACGCACAGGCGATGCCACGGCGCGAAGGTGTCGAGCAGGAAGAGCGCACCGGCGACGGCGACGATCCTTCCCCCCAGGCTGAGCGGGATGCTGCTGGCCATGGCCGCGGAACTCCGATCCTGATCGAGGGCGGGAACCTGTCAGCCGCCTGTGCAATCACTCTGCCAGCCGGGCGCGGTCGATGCAGGCGGGTTTTTACCTTTTGCCGACCGTCGAACAGGAACGAAACCCTTCTGATCGGACCCCTGCCTGGACGGTGTGGCCGCCGCGCAGTTCCTAGCAGTGGGCCTGGGGCCCGGAGCTTGCGCTCCGGACCCCTTCGGTTCAGTGCTGGGCCACGTACTTCACCGGCTCGGGCAGGCCGTGCTCGGCGCGCACCCGCCGGGCCAGGCCTTCCACCACTACCAGCGCAGCGACGACGTCCTCGGCCGTGACCGGGAACGGCAGGTTGTGGATGGTCTCGCCGGCGGCCGTGGCGGCCTCGGCCACGGCCTGCAGTTCCTTGGTGTCCTGCGGGCTCAGGCCCACCTCGGTGAGGGTGTTGGGCAGGCCGACCCGGGTGGTGAAGACGATGAAGTCCTCGATCTCCTGGGTGGGAGCGCCCTCCAGCACCAGCTGGGTCACCGAGCCGATGTTGACCTTCTCGCCGTGGGTGAGGCCGTGGGTCTGCGGGGCGGCGGTGAGGCCGTTGTGAATGGCGTGCGCCGCAGCCAGGCCACCGGACTCGAAGCCCAGGCCGGACAGCAGGGTGTTGGCCTCGACCACGGCCTCCAGAGCCGGGGTGACCACGCCGGCTCGCACCGCGTCGAGGGCGGGCAGCGCGTTCTCCCAGAGGATGTCCCACGACAACCGGGCCAGGGCCGTGCCCGCGCGAGTGGGGCGGCCCCCAGCCATCGCGGTGCCCTGGCCGCGCTCGGTGGCCCGCGCCTCGATCCAGGTGGCCAGCGCGTCGCCGATGCCGCCGACCAGGAACCGGGCGGGTGCCCCGGCGACCAACTGGGTGTCGATCAGGACCAGGTCGGGGTTGCGCGGGAAGAAGCGGTACTCGATGAACTCGCCCTCTTCGGTGTAGATCACCGACAGGGCCGAGGTGGGGGCGTCGGAGCTGGCGGCGGTGGGCACGCTCGCCCAGCGCACCCCGGCGAGGTGGCCCGCGGCCTTGGCCGCGTCGATGGCCGAGCCGCCACCCACACCGACGATCACGTCGTGCTCACCGGAGCGGATCTTCTCGACCAGGGCGTCGACGGCGGCGGGAGTGGTGAAGCGGCCGAAGCCGACTCGGGTGACTGGCAGGTCTTCGGCGCGGAAACCGGCGGAAAGGGAGGTTTCGACCAGGCCCCAGACGATGTCGTCGGCAACCAGCAGCGGTTTGCGGCCGAGGCCCTTCAGATGGGTGCCGAGTTCGGCGATGGCGTTCTTCCCCTGGACGTAGCGGGAAGGGCTGGCAAGTACGGAAACCGTCGTCATGGTGTTCCTTTTCGATTGCTTGGAACTTCCTTGCGACGATCACGCTAGTTCTTCCGGCCGGGATCCGCCCGGGCTGGGCGCCGGTCGACTGCGGGACGAAATGCCCTTACGGCAGGTATTTTTCGGAAACGAGCAGGCCGTGATCACGAAGTTCGTGATCACGGCCACGGGTGAGCTTGCGCACGGTCCGGCCGTGCTCCTTCACCGCTCGATCAGTACTGCTGGCCGCCCTGGTTCGGCGGGTACTGCGGGTTCTGCTGGCCGTAACGGTTTTCGTTGCCCTGGGTCGGCTGACCGTACTGGCCGTACTGGTCCTGCCCCTGGCCGTACTGGTTCTGGTTCTGGCCGTACTGGTTCTGCTGGTTCTGGCCGTACTGGTTCTGGTCGTACGGGCCAGGCTGGGCCTGGAACTGCTGGCCTCCCTGGTTGTTCCAGGGACCGGCCGAGCCGGCGCCCGGGTTCGCGTCGGCCGCCGGGGCGGCCTCGTTCAGGCGCAGCACGTTGCCGGCGACCAGGGCCAGGGCGAAGACCAGGCCGAGGAAGATGCCGATACCGCGGCTGAAGCCCATGTCGAACTCGAAGTCGCTGCTGTCGATGCCGAGGCTGGACATGTCGGGCATCGTGGGGATCTCCGGCGTCGACTGGCCGACGGCGATCTTGAAGCCGACCAGCAGCGCGGCCACGGCCGAGACCACCAGGCGGCCCAGGTTGAGCAGCCCACCCAGTCCGTCCGGCAGCTTCACCTTGGCCAGCTGCACCACGACCACTTCGACCACCAGCACGATCACCAGCAGGGCGGCGATCTTGGTGCTGGTGAAGTCCCAGGCGCTGCCGTTCGCGCAGTTCTCCGAGCCCATCACCGTGGAGCAGAACCGGAAGTAGGGCAGGAACGAGGTGATCAGGAACAGGACACCGGCGGCGGCGACGATCTTGCCACCCAGCGTGAGGGTCGGGCTACTGCTGGCCATGAACGCGAACTCCTTATGTGAAACAAGCCTTGGGCATGGTGCTCCCAGGAAACGCTTGCGACCAGAAGGTTTCCCCCCTACTAGTCACTCGCGTCAGCATTCGTCCGCACCTCGGCACCGGGCCGGCGGCGGCCGTCGACACACGGCCACCGCACGCCCACCCAGCGCGAAGTCGATTCTTGCCCCCCAGGCACTTCCGGACCCATGACGCATCAAGGGCGTCCGGCGTTGCATGCCCTTTCGGTCCGTCTCACCAGCTGGACCGCAAACGGCAAGTGGCCCCCGGTCCGAAGACCGGGGGCCACTTGTACAGCGTGTTCTGCTGTGGAGGTGGGGGGATTCGAACCCCCGTCCGCTAGCGCAGAACCAGGACTTCTCCGGGCGCAGCCTGTTGTGGCTTTTCTCAGCCCCGGCGATCCCACAGGCAGGTCGCCGAGCCGGGCTCAGTCACGGTTAGTGTTCCCGCAGGCCCCGTAACCGGTCCCTTGGGCAGTGGCCTTCTAGTCGACGCCAGGACCCGGGCCGAAGGCATTCCCGGACTGACGGACCTATAGGCCCCGCTGCTTAGGCAGCGAGGGTGAGGTCGTTGCGCTTTGTATCGGCAACTATTGGTTTGCGACGAGGATTTACGAGATCACATCGCGTACTCGGCCCGCTTCCCCTGGTAAGACGACCAACGTCGAAACCAGTCACCCCCGCGAAGGGGAAGGATCTGGTTGAAGAAGATCAGGATCTTCCCAGTTGTTGCGTTTGGTGCATGTTCAGTTATCAAACGAGGACGGTGACCGGCCCCGCACAGTTGTTCAACTCTACAGGGTCGAACGGTGTTCCCGCCTCCTGATTAGGTCCTGTCCTGTGGATCTTTGCCTACTGCGGGGCACCCGGGACGCCGTGCACCTCCTCGCTACGGCCCTGATCCACAGGACAGGCCCTAACCCGGGCAGCCGCTCACCAGGAGCCGCCGCCCCCGCCGCCTCCGCCCCCGCCGGAGAAGCCGCCGCCGCTGAACCCGGAGCCTCCCGAGGACGAGGGTGTGGCGGCGCTGAGCGAACCGGAAGTGGTGGTGCTGAAGTCGTCCACCGAGCTGGCGAACGCGTGGTAGTTGAACGCGTTGCCGTACATCGCGCCGACGTACCAGCTGGGCACATCCAGATCCGCGCCACCGCGGGCGAGCTGGTCGAAGATGCCGGCCCAGCGTTCGGCCACCCCGAACACGATCGCGTAGGGCAGGTACCGGCTGAAGATGTCGCGCTGCTCCTGCCAGCGGATCTCACCCGCCTCGGCCTTGGTCAGATAGAGCTCGAAGCCCTTGGCCTGGGCCAGCAGGGCGGTGCCCTTGGCGGTGCGCGCGGGCATCTTGCCGGTGCAGCAGAGCATCACCACGGCCCCGACCACCAGCGCCACCCCGACCAGACCGAAGTCGGTGAAGATGGCCAGCAGAATGGCGATCGGCACGGCGGCGGCCAGCACCAGGATGCTCAGGACGCCCCAGACGATCCGTACCTTCGCCGGGTTGCCGCGGAACCAGCCCTGCCGGGTGACCTCGTGGTAGAGCATCGACTGGACCTTCTGCAGGTCGCTCGCGAAGGTCTGCTTGAGGTCGGACAGCCGCACCTGGTTGCGGTTGGCGAAGATCTTGCTGAGCAGCAACTGCTCGTAGTCGGTGAGCCGCTCGGCGGGCGGGGTGAGGGCCACCAGGTTCCAGTCCCCCTTGCGGAACCGGCCGGGCTCCTCGACCTCCTCGATCCGCAGGTAACCGCGGACCGCCAGATCGATGATCGTGGCGGTGACATCGGCGACGTGCGCCTTCTCGTCGATCAGCGTGCCCAGTTCACCGGGCCGCATGTCCTTGGGCGGACGGAACTGCACGGCCACCGGATCGCGCCGCCGCGAGACCCGTCCGACCTTGACGTTCTGCTGGTAGCCGGGCTGCAGCCCAGGGGTGAGGCCGAGGTACTTCTCGTCCCGCCCCCGGCGCGCGGCCAGCCAGAGCGAACCACCGCCGACCAGTGCCAGCACGCCGAGCGAACCGGCTCCCGAGACCGGGGTGAGAGCGAACGCGTCCGTGAATTTCCACTTGTCCTTGAGGATCGGCGCGGCATTGGGGAAGGTGCCGGCCGGGAACGAGGTCACCACGGTCAGCCCGCTACCGGCCGGCAGCACTCCCCCGCTGTCGAAGCGCACCTCACCGCTGCGGGTGACGGTGGCGGTGCAGGTGTCGGTGCTGCCCCGCAGGCCCCGGAAGCACAGTGCCTCGGTGGCCGCGGCCGGGCCGGTCACCGTGGCCGTGGCCTTGCGGATCGGCACGTCCCACTCGTCGCCGATGGCGTTCCAGTACAGCTCCTGATGGTCGTCGATGGTGTTGACGATGCCTTCGAGCCGGTAGGAGATCAGGTATTCCTGCACCCCGGAGACGGTCTCGTCCTCGTCGCCGATCCGCAGGGAGGCCTGGCTGCCGATGTCCTCGGCCAGGTCGGCCGGGGCGCCGCTGGGACTGCTCACCGTGATGTTGCTGATCGGGTACTGCCGGGTGCGGTCCTCGTCGAAGTCGAACTCGATCGGGATGTCCCGGGTGATGCCGTGCCGCTCGGCGCTGCCGAAGTCGTAGCTGATCCGTTCCTCGACCCGCATCGAGTCGTCCTCGGCCAGCGTCATCGTCACGTCGTAGGACGCGATCGCCTCACCACCGCCGGTGGCCGCGTGCGCCGAGGAGGCCGCGGCGGCCACACCCCCGCTGCTGAGCAGGACGACCGCCGCGACTCTGGCCGCTACCTGCGGCTTCAACCAACGCACCTGCCCCACCCTACGCAAGGGTGATGACAGTTCCGGGTCCTCAGCGGCTCAGCGGTTGGCCCGCAGCGACATCGCCCGGTCCGACTCGCGCTTGTCCTGCTGCTCGCGCAGGGTCTGGCGCTTGTCCCAGTTCTTCTTACCGCGGGCCAGGGCGATCTCGACCTTGGCCTTGCCGTCCTTGAAGTACAGCTGCAACGGCACCAGCGTGTAACCGCCCTCGCGGGTGCTGCCGGCCAGCTTGTCGATCTCGGCCCGGTGCAGCAGCAGCTTGCGGCGCCGGCGCGGGGCGTGGTTGTTCCAGGTGCCCTGGAAGTACTCCGGGATGTGCACGTGCTCCAGCCAGGCCTCGCCCCGGTCGATCTGGGCGAAGCCGTCGGCCAGCGAGGCGCGGCCTTCCCGCAGGGCCTTCACCTCGGTACCGGTGAGCACGATGCCGGCCTCGTAGGTGTCGTCGATGTGATAGTCGTGCCGCGCCTTGCGATTGGTCGCGACCACCTTGCGACCGGTTTCCCTGGGCACGCCTACCTCACCTCTTCCACGCATGTTTCCTTGCTTCGGCCGAACCGCCGACGGTCAAGTCTAGGAGGGTGCAGCGACTGGTGCCCACTTGATTAGCTGCGGGCGGACACCGCTCTACAGCCAGCCCATCGGATCGACCGTGGCACCGTTCACGTACACCTCGAAGTGCAGGTGGCAGCCGGTGGACAGCCCGGTGGTACCGGTGTAGCCGATCACCTGCCCCTGACGGACCTGGCCGGACCGGACCACGATCCGGCTCAGGTGGTTGGACGAGGTGGCCACGCCGGAGCCGTTGATCCGGCCGTGATCGACCACGATCTGGTTGCCGTAGCCGCCGGACCAGCCGGCCCGCACGATCGTGCCGTCGGCGGCGGCCCGCAGCGGAGTACCGCAGCCAGCCCCGAAGTCGGTGCCCGCGTGCAGCCGCCGGTAGTTCAGGATCGGGTGGTAGCGGTAGCCGTAGTTGGACGTGATCGGGGCACTGACCGGGTACGCCAGACCAGAGCTGCCCCCACCGTTCAAGGAGGATCCGCCGCCCCCGCTCGGCGCGGCCTCCTCGGCCCGGGCCCGGTCCCGCAGGATCCGGGCGAGCTCTTCCTGCTCGCTCTCCGCGTCGTCGATGCGCTTCTGCTCAGCGGCCTTGCGAGCCGAGATGGCCGCCACCGCCTCCTCGCGCTCACTGACCAACTCGCCGATCTCGTCCGTTGCTCTCTGGGCCTGGGTGGTCGCCGCCTCCCGCTCGCGGACCACCTGCTCGGACTGTTCCTTCAGGTCGGCCACCTGAAGCCGGCCGGCCTCGAGTTTGGCCTCCCGGGCACGGGTCTCGGCCTGCTCCACGGCCAGCCGGTCGATCACGTCGCCCTGCGCCCTCAGCGCGTTCCCGGCCACGCTGACCCGGTCGGCGAACTGCTCCGGGCTCTGCGCGTCCAGCGCGATCGAGAGCCCGGCCATGCCGGAACTCACGTAGGCCTCGCGGGCGATGCCGGCCAGCCGGTCCTTGGTCTCACGTTCCTCGTCGGCCCGGGCGTCCAGCTCGCGCTGGGCCTTACGGACCGCCGCCTCGGCCAGCTCCAGTTCGTCGGCCAGCTGCGCGTCGCGTTCGTTGGCCTTGCGCAGCGCGCTCTCGGCGGCCTTGAGTTGGGCGTTGGCCGTGCTCAACCGGGCCTCGGCGGTCTTCAGCCGGACCGCGGCCTCGACCAGGTCGTCGGACGTGCCCTCGAGGTCCTCGCGCAGCTGCTTCAGTTCCTCGGCGAGCCTGTCCTGCTTGTCCTCGACCGAGTCAGCGGCGGCCGGCGCCGCGTTCTGGGTCAGGGTCGTCAGTCCACCCGCGAGTACTGCCCCGGCCACCAGGACCGCAGCAAGAAGCCTGGCCGGCCGACGCATTCCGCGTCGGCCGACCAGGCTCAGGTACGTGCTTCGCCGTTTCATCCGCGTGCCCCCCGTCGCCGGTCAACCCCGTATCGGATGGCAACTTTGGTCACACACGGTACAGGAG
This sequence comes from Kineosporia babensis, assembly GCF_021129305.1. Classification (GTDB taxonomy): domain Bacteria; phylum Actinomycetota; class Actinomycetes; order Actinomycetales; family Kineosporiaceae; genus Kineosporia; species Kineosporia babensis. The sequence goes on from NZ_JAJOMB010000033.1 coordinate 74,086, forward strand.
TGACTACACCTTGAGGTATCTCTGCAGCGCGAGGAAGGCCGACACGCCAGCGATTCCCAACCCGATGACGAACAGCCACGGCACCACCATCAGCGCGTCGCCCACCCCGACGTAGTTGGTGAAGGTCAGCGACTGGGCCAGCCGGTCCTGGATCTGGAACTTGGTCACCCCGACCAGCGCCACCGAGGCCAGCCCGGCGCCGACCGCCGCGGCGATCATGCTCTCCAGGATGAACGGCAGCTGGATGAAGAAGTTCGAGGCCCCGACCAGGCGCATGATGCCGGTCTCCCGGCGGCGGGTGAACGCGGTCAGCCGGATCGTGGTGGCCACCAGCAGCACCGAGCAGATCAGGGTCACCGCGGCCAGCATCCAGGCGCCCAGCTTGAGCTGGTTCAGCAGCGCGAAGAGCCGGTCCAGCACCTCGTTCTGGCTCTCCACCGTCTCCACCCCGGGCTTGTCGGTGAAGAGTTCGGCGACCACCTGGTACTGCTCGGGGTTCTTCAGGTCGACCCGGTAGGACTCGGGCATCTGGTCGACCGTCACGTTCTCGGACAGCGCGCTGTCCTTGAACTGCTCCTTGAAGTGCTTGAAGGCCTCGTCCTGGGTCTCGAAGTAGACCTTGTCCACGTACGCGGCCAGCTGCGGGGCGGCCAGGTCGGCCTGGATCTGCTCCTTCTGGGCTTCGGTGGCCTTGCCGTCGGCACAGCCGGCCGCGGTCGAGCCGTCACCGCAGAGGAAGATGGAGACCTGAACGCGGTCGTACCAGTAGTCCTTCATGGTGTCGACCTGGCGCTGGGCGAGGAAGCCCAGGCCGACCAGGAACAGCGACACGACGGTGACGAGCACCACCGAAATGGCCATCGCGATGTTGCGGCGCAGGCCGATCAGGATCTCGTCGACGATGAACTGGAAACGCATGTCCTTCTCAGTTGCTCTGGAGACTCAGCTGCTCGGGAGGGGCTTCGGGCGGACGTTCCGGCGACCGGCGATACTCAGCGCGAGTAGCCGTAAACGCCGGCGACCTCGTCGCGCAGCATGTTGCCGTGCTCGAGCTCGATCACGCGCTTGCGCATCTGGTTGACGATCTCGTGGTCGTGGGTGGCCATCACGATCGTGGTACCGGTCTTGTTGATCCGGTCCAGCAGCCGCATGATGCCGACGCTGGTGTTCGGGTCCAGGTTTCCGGTCGGCTCGTCGGCCAGCAGGATCGCCGGGCGGTTGACGAAGGCCCGGGCGATCGCCACGCGCTGCTGCTCACCACCGGACAGCTCGTGCGGGAACCGCTGCTCCTTGCCCGCCAGGCCGACCAGCTCGAGCACCTCGGGAACGGTGTGCGCGATGGCGTGCCGGGGCTTGCCGATCACCTGCAGCGCGAACGCGACGTTCTCGAACACGGTCTTGTTCGGCAGCAGCCGGAAGTCCTGGAACACCGCGCCGATGGTGCGCCGCAGGTGCGGGACCTTCCAGGTGGACAGCTTGGCCACGTCCTTGCCGGAGACCCGGACCACACCCTTGGTGGCCTTCTCCTCACGTAACGCAAGACGCAGAAAAGTGGACTTGCCCGACCCGGAAGCACCCACCATGAAGACGAACTCGCCCTTGCTCACCTCGAGACTGATCGAGTTGAGGGCGGGGTGCTTGGAACCCGGGTAGACCTTGGTGACGTCATCGAATCGGATCACGGCTCAGACCTCGGCCGCCGTCGGGGACTAGGGGAAGGTGCTCGCGGCCGATCGAAGTCTAGGGGTCCGCGGGAGTGCCGAGGGGGACCTGCCGAGTCCGAGTGCGTTACGGATGTGAGTCTGTGCGATTCCTGTGCCTTGCGTGGCGGCAAAGCGTTGAGGACGCCTCTACGCGCGGTAGCCGCGCGCAGAAGCGTCCTCAATTTTGTTGCTGCTGTTGCTCTTGCCCTTCGCCCTTGCTCTAGGCGTTCTGCTCCTGGGTCTTGCGCCAGCGGATGCCGGACTCCAGGAACTCGTCGATCGCGCCGTCGAACACCGCGCTCGGGTTGCCGGACTCGTGCTCGGTACGCAGGTCCTTCACCATCTGGTACGGGTGCAGCACGTAGGAACGCATCTGGCTGCCCCAGCTGGAACCGCCGTCGTTCTTCAGCGCGTCCAGCTCGGCCTGCCGGTCGCGGCGGGCCTTCTCCAGCAGCTTGGCCTGCAGCACGCGCATCGCCGAGGCCTTGTTCTGCAGCTGCGACTTCTCGTTCTGGCAGGTGACCACGATGCCGGTGGGGATGTGGGTGAGCCGGACCGCGGAGTCGGTGGTGTTGACGCTCTGACCACCCGGGCCGGAGGAGCGGTAGACGTCCACCCGGATGTCGTTCTCCGGCACGTCGATGTGGTCGGTCTCGGCCACCACGGGCAGCACCTCGACCCCGGCGAAGGAGGTCTGCCGGCGGCCCTGGTTGTCGAACGGGCTGATCCGGACCAGCCGGTGGGTGCCCTGCTCGACCGAGAGGGTGCCGTACGCGTAGGGGGCGTCGACCTTGAAGGTGGCCGACTTCAGGCCCGCTTCCTCGGCGTAGGAGGTGTCGTAGACCTCGGTCTTGTACGAATGCCGCTCGGCCCAGCGCATGTACATCCGCAGAAGCATCTCGGCGAAGTCGGCCGCGTCCACCCCGCCGGCCTCGGAACGGATCGTCACCAGGGCCTCGCGGGAGTCGTACTCGCCGGAGAGCAGGGTGCGCACCTCGAGCTCGCCGAGCGCCTTCTGGACGTTGCGCAGCTCGTTCTCGGCCTCGGCCAGGGTGTCCGCGTCGTTCTCGGCCTCGGCCAGCTCGACCAGCACCTCCAGGTCGTCCACCCGGGCGCTCATCTTCTCGAGGCGCTCCAGCTCGGACTGCAGGTGCGAGAGCTTGGACGTGACGACCTGGGCCTTCTCCGGGTCGTCCCAGAGGTCGGGGGCCACGGCCTGCTCGGAGAGCCCGGTGATCTCCGAACGCATATCGTCCAGGTCGCTCACCTTGAGGATGGACTCCAGGGTGGTGCGCAGAGCGCGGATCTCGCTAGGGAAGTCGGTCGCCACATTGATCGAGGTTACGCGGTCTTCGGCCGAAACACGGAGTCGGCACTTTCCTCGTCGCCTTCCTCATCGGGTTTCGCCGGGTTGACCGGCGCTCCGGAGGCGGCCCTTTTCATGCAGCCGTGTTGCAGGCGTCACACATTTGACCCATTTCGGCAAGAATGCCCGATTTACAGTGATGGTCGGGGCTGGAGTTCGGGCGACCCGGATGACCTGGGGATTTCGCTGAGACCGGCCGCGCCGCGGGCTCCCGGCCGCGCGTCCTGACTCAACGCCGGACGCGCGGCTGGGCTCCAACTCCCACAGGGGCTCCCATTCCCCGATCCCCGGATTGCTCTCACTCACCGGGTCACGGGGAAAGCGTGCACCCGTTCGGCGGGGAGCGCATCTTGAACGTTCTGGGCGACTGGTGGGGCCTGCGGGCTCCGGTCGGGCCTTGCGGGCCCGTGTGGGATCTTCAGACTCTGGCGAGGCCGTCGGATTCTGGGCGAAGGCTTCAGACTCTGGGTGGAGCCGTCGGATTCTGGGTCGGCCTTCAGATCCTGGGCGGGGCCTTCAGATTCTGGGTGTGGGACTTTCGGATTCTGGCGGGCCTGCGATCAGAGACCGAGGGCGTCCAGGTCTTCCGAGGTGGCGCCGCGGCAGAGATCGGCGAAGGTCACCTCGAGAGCCTTGCAGATGGCGGGGATCTCGAAGACCTTGATCTGCCGGTTGCCCTTCTCGGCGTCGTGCGCCTGACTGAGGGACCAGCCGACGAGCTTGCCGAACTCTTCCTGGGTCAGGCCCAGGCGTGAGCGCTCGCCGCGGATGTTCCGCGCTACGACTCGCCCCAGGTCGCTCATTTGGCAGACCGTAGGCGGGGGTTTGCGGAGGGGAGTAGCAGAAAGCGGTTTGATTTGTGCTTTTGCCGAACTATGTGGTGCATTACCAACTAGATCAGACTTTCCCCGATCTCCGAGACTGCCCCGACCTGCCGGTCGTTCCCCTCCCGTCTGAGCGGGTCGGGGCCATTCACTGGTGGCTTGTTGGGGTGTCTTCGGCGCTGCCTCGTCTGCGCGGGCCACCTCGTCTGCGCGGGCCACCTCGTCTGCGCGGGCCACCTCGTCTG
>NZ_JAJOMB010000034.1 GCF_021129305.1 Kineosporia babensis
ATGGCGGCCCCCGCCAGGCAACCCGCAAAGGTTGCCGGTGGAGCGGGCCGCCATCACTGCGTTTGCGCCCCAAGAGCGCGCGAACGCAGGCCGGGTGAACAAGGCGGCGCCACCGCGCGCCTTGTTCACCCGGCAAAGACCTGCTTACCCGGCCAAGAGCTACAGGTTCTCGGCGAAACGGATCGGTACTGGCTCGTTCAGGCCGGCCGGGTCGAAGCCGAACACCTTGCCGTAGAACGACAGCTCGGACTCGAAGGCCCGGATGATGTTCTCCGCCTTCCGGAAGCCGTGCTGTTCCCCGGCGAAGAGCAGGTAGCTGTGCGGCACCTGCTTCTCGGCCAGCGCAGCCACGATCATCTCGGCCTGAGCCGGCGGCACCACAGCGTCCTCGTCACCCTGCAGCACGATCAGCGGACGGTCGAAACCGTCGATGTGCGACAGCGGCGAGCGTTCGGTGTACGTGTCCTTGGCCTGCGGCCAGGGGCCGACCAGCCCGTCCAGGTAGCGCGACTCGAACTTGTGCGTGTCTGAAGCGAGAGCACCGAGGTCGGCCACGCCGTACAGACTCGCCCCTGCGGTGAACACGTCGCGCGTGGCCAGAGAGGCCAGCACCGTGTAGCCACCCGCGCTGCCACCTCGGATGGCCAGGCGCGAGGCGTCGGCCAGACCTTGCGCGGCCACCCAGAGAGCAGCTGCGCAGGCGTCTTCGACGTCGACGATGCCCCAGGAAGCGTCGAGCAGCTTGCGGTAGGAACGGCCGTAACCGGTGCTGCCGCCGTAGTTCACGTCGATCACGGCGAAACCCCGGCTGGTCCAGTACTGCGTGCTCAGCCGGAACGCGGAGCTGGCGGCGCTGGTCGGGCCGCCGTGCACGGTGACGATCAGGGGCGGGCGAGCTCCCTCCGGGGCCTGCACCGAAGCCGAGGCCGGCGGGTAGAGCAGCGCGTGGGCATCGCGGCCGCCGACACTGGGGAAGGTGACGTGGCGCGGCACGGAAATGCCGGCCGGGTCGAGACGGTGGTCCGAAACTTCGTTCAGGATGGTCCAGTCGAGCTTGCCCTGGGCGCCGACCCGGAACTCGACCACCGCGATCTCGGCCGTGGCCTGGGCCGCGATGGCGGTCAGCCGGGAACCGTCGGGGGAGAGACGCAGCCGCTCCAGCGAGACGAAGGGCAGGGGATCGGTTTCCGGCGAAGTGCCGTCCACCCGAACCAGGTTGGCGCCCTTGTCATCGGTGTACGTCAGCCAGACCTGCTGCTCGGCGTCCACCGCGTAGTCGCTGTTGCCGAAAACCCAGGCCGGTCCGCCGACCTCGGTGTGCAGCGCCAGCACCGGCGAGAGCGATCCGCTGTTCTCGTCGACCCGGTAGAGGTTCCACCACTGAGACAAGTCCGAGATGACGTAGAGCTGGCCGTCCGGACCGAATCCCGGCTGCATCAGGGACTGTCCGTCTCGGCTGGCGGCCCGGCCGTGCCCGACGCGGGCTGCGCCGGCCAAGAGGTGAGCGTCCGCGAGGCTGCCATCGTCCAGAATCTCCGCGGTCCACAGCGAAGTGCTGTCCCAAGGCATGTTCGGGTGCTGCCACTCGATCCAGGCCAGCCGCCTGCCGTCGGGGCTGATCCGCGGCGCGGCCACGAAATCGGCTCCGGTCACCAGAACCTTCGGGGCCGGGTTCTCGGTGTCGCCCGGGGCGGCAGCAATCGCCACGATCTCGTTGCGGACATCGCCACCCTCATGCGATTCCCGCACGCAGATAACGGTTTTACCGTCGGGGGTGAGCCGGCCGTCCGCGTACCGCCAGGCTGCCTTGGTGGGCGGAGCAGGGGTGATCGGTACCGGGCGCTTGCCCGGCTCGGCGCGGTACAGCCGCTGGTCGTCCCACTTCACCGCGAAAACCACGTCACCCGCGACCCACCAGGCGGCGCCGCCGTACTCGTGCACCCGCGTCCGTACGTTCCAGTCCGGCCCCAGCACATCGGTGATCGTGCCGTCGTCGGCGCGGAAGACCAGCTGCTCCCGCCCGCCCTGGTCCGGACGGGCCTGCGACCACCAGGTGCCACTCTCACCGGGCCAGACCTCGTTCGGACGCGTGACGCCGGAGACCAGGTCGGCCGCGCTGATCGGGGAAGGCCAGGCGCCGAACGGAACGACGGGGAGCTCGGAACCCGTTGAGTCACTCATGCCAGCACGCTACTGCGATCGAGTGACAACACCAGAGCTACTTCCAGGAACACCCGCAGAACCGAACGGAGGACGCCGGGCGGCCCACCGCACCTGCACACCGGGGATGGGACCGGTGTCGGGTGCTGCCGCCGACGTCCCCCGTCGGTAGTTGGGTCTACCCCTTACGGCGAACCTTGAAGCTGTGCTCGACCTCCTGGTCGGTGGTGCCCTTCCCTGCAGGGTCGATCACCACCCGGGCCTTGGCCGAGCTGCCCTTCTTGACCTTGCCGCCGTCCAGCCAGGTGCAGTCGCCGTCCTTCAGCAGCTGACGGTCTACGGTGGCGAACTTCTTGCCCTTGAGCGCGACCTGCAGCAGGGCACGGGCATCGGCGTCACCGGTGTTGCAGACCCGGGCCCGCACCACACCCGCAGAGGTCAGAGCGGTCTTCGGTACGGTGAGCTCGTAGTCCGGCTGGGGGCAGGAGACCTTCTGCTTCAGCAGCTGAGCGCCGGTGAGCGCTGATTCGAGGGTGAAGCTCCAGGGGCCGGAGCCGTTCAGCCGCAAGGTGGCGGGGAGCGTCAGTTCGTCCTCGTCGTTCAGCACGGCCTCGGGGTAGCTACCGGTCAACCGCACGGTTGCACCCTTGGTGGAGCACACCGGCGCGGCGGCAGTGGCGGTGCCCAGAGCCAGCGGCGAGCCCGCATAACTGCTGGTGATGTTCATGGACGAGTCGAGACAGTCGACGGCGACCGCGTAGTCACCGAGCGGGGCGTCTTCCGGAATGGTGATCTTGGTTCTCTGCCAGGTGCCGGCGGTGAGCTCCAGCGGGACCGTCACGATCGCCTCGGGATCGGCCTCGGCCCCCAGCCCCTCCAGCTCCTCGGAGCCGTCGTCATCCGGGTCACCGGAGTTGTCAGAGTTACCGGAGTCATCTGAGTCATCAGAACCCGAGTCACCGGAGTCGTCCACCGGCATGGTCGGGCTGATCTGGATCCGAGCGCTGGTCGGCTGCGCGGCCGAGGCATCACAGACGTCCACTGGTGCCACCGAGATCGCGGCACCGGGCTCGGCGATGCTGCGGCTGACACTCACCTGGGCCGGAGTTCCGGCCGCAGCCAGCGAGACCGGCTCGTAGGTCTGGGTGACATTCCCGTCGTCGTCCGAGGGCGGGTCGTCATCCTCCGGCTCATCGAGCTGCCGGACCGGAGGATCGATGATCGCCTGGCTGACCTGCCCAGGCATCCGGGACGAGAATCCAGGGGCGGTCCCGGCCGCCACGTAATCAGCATCCAAGCAGCTCACGTCCACAGTGCCCGGACCGGCGGCGACTGCCGGATCGTCCCATTCGCCGGAGCTGTCCAGGCCGGCCACCGGCAGGCGCAGCGAGGTCGCACCCCAGCCGCCGGAGCTGTCCGTGCTCAGCGCCGCAAGCTGGTGGGTGGTCTCTTCGCTGTCGGTGTAGGTGATGTAGACGACCTGCTCGCCCATGGCGCTGGGGCAGGGCGTTGGCGGGGTGAGCGTGAACGAGGTACCTGGGCGCACCTTCTGCACGCTCAGTGTGGGAACTGGGGCAGCCAGGGCCATGACGGCAGCCGGGCCGAGCAGGGTGGCCACTGTGACGGTTCCGGTGATGAGGACGCGGCGAATCATGCGGGTAACTCCTCCTGCCGGGGTACGGTCTCTCTCGCCCTCGACACTCCGGCCGCTGACCTGAAGCCGCACCGCCGACCTGAAGCCGTGCGGCGCACGGGTCACACCCTGAGACAGTCGCGCACGACCAGGCAAGGTAGGCCTAACCTTGCGCCTCATGGCGACTGGCGCGCAGCAGAGACCGGTGGACGCGAACGACGTAGAGCAGGCCCGGAAACGGCTCTCGTCGGTTCTGTCCCCAACTGCTCTGCATCTTTCCGATCGGCTCAGCGCGCGTACCGGCGGCGAGGTGTGGCTGAAGCGCGAAGACCTGCAGCCGGTTCGCTCGTACAAGGTGCGGGGCGCGTACAACCTGATCGCCCAGCTGGAGCCAGAGGCGCGGGCCGCCGGGGTGGTCTGCGCGAGCGCCGGAAACCATGCGCAGGGTTTGGCCTACGCCTGTGGCCGACTCGGCGTGCGGGGCCGGGTGTACCTGCCCCGGACCACGCCGCGGCAGAAGCGGGACCGGATCGCGGTGCTCGGTGGCGATCTGGTGGAGATCCGGGTGCTGGGCGACACCTATGACGATGCGGCGGCCGAGGCCAAGGCGGATGCCGCCCGGACCGGCGCCACCCTGGTGCCGGCCTTCGACCACCCGTGGACGGTGGCGGGCCAGGGCACGGCCGTCGCCGAGGCGTTCGAGCAGCTGCAGGAGCTCGGCAAGCCGTTGCCGGACGTGGTGGTGATCCCGGTGGGCGGCGGTGGTCTGCTGGCCGGCGCGGCAACGTGGCTGTCCGAGCGGCATCCGGAAGTACGGGTGGTGGGGGTCGAGCCGGCCGGGGCGGCCAGCATGCATGCGGCGATGCAGGCCGGAGAACCGGTGGTGCTGGCCGAGATCGACGGTTTCGTGGACGGTGCCGCGGTGCGTCGAGCCGGTGACGTGACGTATCCGATCATCCGCGACACCAAGGTCGAGGTGGTCAGCGTGGCCGAGGGCCGGGTCTGCAGCGAGATGCTGGAGCTCTACCAGGCCGACGGGATCATCGCCGAGCCGGCCGGGGCGCTGGCCGCCGCGGCGCTGGGCGAGGTGGTTCGGCTGCAGCCCGGCGCGAGCGTGCTGGCCCTGCTGAGCGGTGGCAACAACGACGTCAGCCGCTACGCCGAGGTGGTCGAGCGGGCGCTGATCCACGAGGGTCGCAAGCACTACTTCCTGGTCGATTTCCCGCAGGAGCCAGGCGCTTTGCGGCGCTTCCTGGACGACGTGCTGGGCCCGGACGACGACGTCACGCTGTTCGAGTACGTCAAGCGCAACAACCGGGAGACCGGCCCGGCGCTGGTCGGGATCGAGCTGGGCAGCCCGGACGATCTGCCGGCCCTGCTGGCCCGGATGGAGTCCTCTCCGCCGAACATCGAGAAGATCCCCGCCGACAGCCCACTTTTCCGCTACTTGCTCTAGAACATTGGACGTTGTGGGCACCCGGGTGCCCACAACGTCCCTTTGTTCAGGAGTTGGTTTCGCTCTTGTCGCCCGCCCACAGCGTGTGGAACGACCCTTCGGCGTCCACCCGGCGGTAGGTGTGGGCGCCGAACAGGTCGCGCAGGCCTTGGATCAGTGCGGCCGGCAGGCGATCCCGCCGCAACCCGTCGTAGTACGCCAGCGAGGACGAGAAGGCCGGGGTGGCAATGCCGTTCGTGGCCGCGGCCACCACCACCCGGCGCCAGGAGTCGGCGCCGTTCTGCACGGCCTCGGCGAAGTACGGCGCAACCAGAAGGCTCTCGAGTTCAGGATTGGCGTCGTAGGCCTCGCGGATCCGGTCCAGGAAGCGAGCTCGGATGATGCAGCCGCCGCGCCAGATCGTGGCCGTCCTGCCGCGGTCGATGTCCCAGCCGAATTCCTCGCTGCCGGCCTGGATGTGGTCGAAACCCTGAGCGTAGGCAACCACTTTGGAGGCGTACAGGGCAGCGCGCACGTCCTCGGTGAACGCCTCGCGGTCTTCGGCGGCGACCCAGCCGGCCTGCACCCCCGAGCCGAAGGCCTGCTGCGCCGCGAGCCGTTGGTCGGCGTGCCCGGAAAGCGAGCGCGCGAACGTGGCCTCGGCGATACCGGTGATCGGAACGCCCAGCTCGAGCGCGTTCTGCACGGTCCAGCGGCCGGTGCCCTTCTGCTCGGCCTGGTCCTGCACCACGTCGACGAAGGCCTGACCGGTGCGGGCGTCGACATGGCTGAGCACGTCCACGGTGATCTCGATCAGGAACGACTCCAGGTCGCCCTCGTTCCAGCCCCGGAAGATCTCGGCGATCTCGGCCGGGGTAGCGCCCAGGCCCTGGCGCAGCAGGTCGTAGGCCTCGGCGATGAGCTGCATGTCGGCGTACTCGATGCCGTTGTGCACCATCTTGACGAAGTGACCGGCGCCGTCCGGGCCGACGTGCGTGCAGCACGGCGTGCCGTCGACCTGCGCGGCGATCGACTCGAACATCGGTCCGAGCCGGTCGTAGGCCCACTTCGAGCCGCCGGGCATGATGCTCGGCCCGAGCAGCGCGCCCTCCTCGCCGCCGCTGACCCCGCAGCCGACGAAGTGCAGGCCCTGGGCCTTCAGCGCCTCCTCGCGCCGCCGGGTGTCGGCGAAGTGCGCGTTGCCGGTGTCGACGACGATGTCGCCCTCCTCCAGCAGCGGCACCAGCTCGTCGATCACCGCGTCGGTGCCCGGGCCGGCCTTCACCATGACGATGACGACGCGGGGTTTCTGCAGGGAGTCGACGAAGTCCGCCAGCGACTCGCTGGGCACGAAGGTGCCCTCGTCGCCGTGCTCGGCGACCAGACTCTCGGTGCGGGCGTAGGTGCGGTTGTGCACCGCCACCCGATGACCGTGCCGGGCCAGGTTGCGGGCCAGATTGCGGCCCATCACGGCCAGGCCGGTCACCCCGATGTTGGCGGAACCGGTCCTGGTCGTGACGTCAGTGTCAGCGCTCGTGCTCACCGTTCTCCTCAGGTCTGGGACGTGACTGTTCCAGTGCCTCAGGAGAACGGGATGTTCCCGGAAGTGATCAGCAACGCTGTTCGTACTCCACGACCAGCATGGTCACCGGCACGCCGTCGAACGCCTCGCCGGCCTTCGGCTCCTGCGAGCAGACCCGGTAGTCACCGAGGTTGCCGTTGACGTCGTCGCCGTCCTCCCGGTCGATGAAGCGCACGCTGGCCTTCTCGCCGAGGATCTCGCCGGCCATGTAGGCGGTGCGGTTCTTCAGGTCGGGCATCTCGGTGGTGGCCTGGCGGTAGAGGGCCTGGTCGCTGGCCGGGCACTTCTCGTCGATCTGGACCGCGCCGAGCTCGACCTTCTTGTCCGCGTCGGCGTTGCCCGCGGCCGGGGTCTGGAAGCAGACCACCCATTCCTTGTCGTCGCTCCAGCGGCGGTCCCGGCCCAGCGCGTCGTGCGACTCCACGTCGCCGAAGCCGGACTGGTCGGCCTTGTCCTTGGCCCACTCCAGACCCTTGCCGACCAGGTTGGGCAGCGGCTTGGTGTTGGCCGAGGCGCTGTCGCCGCCGCTGCCGATCAGCCAGAAGATCAGAATCAGGACGACCGGGGTTGCGAGCACCGCAATCAGCACGATCGTGGGTGTGCTCGGACCGCTCCGTTCACCTGCCATCAGCGCAACAACCCTCTCGGCCGTACTTGTGGGCGGTTCCAGCGGCCCACAAAAGACTTTCCGGGCCGGAACGAATTATCCCGGACCGGACGGACGCAGATCAATCCGCCTCGCGGCCGCGGTCCGGCACCGGTTCTGCATTGTTTTCGGCGCCGGACCGTGGCCTGCGGGTTTGTGATCAGGCCGGATCGGTGTGCACCGACGGATCGCTGGGCGCGAGGTCGGAGTCGGGCTTGGCCGGGCTCGTGGTGGCCAGGGCGGCCCGGGCCTCGTCGGTGGAGGCGGAGACCGGCCGGGCCGGCGGCTCGGCCGATTCCGGCAGCGGGGCGATCTCCTCCACCGGCGGCAGGTCGCGGTTCTCGCGGGCCTGCCGGGCGGCCTCCTTGGCCTCTTCGATCTGGTTCAGCTCGGCCTCGTCGAGCGGGTGCACCTGCACCTTCAGGATGGCCCGCGGGGTGACCTCCAGAGCGGTCAGCCGCCACTGGCCCACGATGGTCTCGGTACCGGCCGGCGGGAACTCGCCCAGCGCCTCCAGCATGATTCCGGCGATCGTGGCGTTGCGGCCCGGGTCCAGGTCGATCCCCAGGTCGGGCAGGTCGTGGGCGGGGAAGGAACCGGTCAGCTCGATGTCGCCGTCGGGCCGGCGCACCACCTGCGCGGTGTCCAGGTCGAACTCGTCGTAGATCTCGCCGACGATCTCCTCGAGCAGGTCTTCCAGGGTGACGATGCCGGCCACCGCGCCGAACTCGTCCATCACCAGGGCGAGCTGGCCGCGCTGCTGCTGCATCCGGCCCAAAGCCTGCAGCACACCGGCGGAATCGGGCAGGACCAGGGCCGGGCGCACGTAGTCGGAGACCGTGCCGACCCCGGCCACCAGCTGGCGCAGGTGCACGAAACCGATCACGTCGTCCTCGGTCTCGCCGATCACCGGGGCGCGCGAGCGGCCGGCCTCGATCAGCACGTCGCGGGCGGTGACGGCGTCCTGCGCGGCGGACACGAAAACCACGTCGGTGCGCGGCACCAGCACCTGGTAGAGCCTGCGCTCGTCGAGCTCCAGCGCTCCCTCGATGATCGAGCGCTGCTGCTCGGGGATCGACTCCTGGGCCGCGATCATGTCCTTGATCTCCTCCTCGGAGACCTCCTCGCGCACCGCCTTGGGGTCCAGACCGACCAGCCGGACCACCATCTCGGTGGAGCGGGCCAGGATCCAGACCAGCGGCCGGGCCAGGGTGGCGATCAGGTTGATCGGGCCGGTGGCCCGCAGCGCCCAGGTCTGCGAGGTCTGCATGGCGATCCGCTTGGGCGCCAGCTCACCCAGCACCAGGGTGACGTAGGTGAGGATGATGGTGACCAGGACGACCGAGAACGGCTGGGCCGCGGCGCCGAGGAAACCCAGCGGCTCGACCAGTGGCTCGGCCAGCGAGACCGCGGCGGTGGCCGAGGCCAGCGCCCCGGCCAGGGTGATGCCGATCTGGATGGTGGACAGGAAACGGTCCGGGTTGCTGGTCAGCGAGGCCAGGCGCTTGCCCTTCTCGCTCTCCGCGGCCAGCCGGCTGACCTGGCTCTCGCGCAGCGTGACCAGGGCCATCTCGGAACCGGCCAGCGCGGCGTTGATCAGGATCAGCACGGCGACCAGGGCGATCTCGACCCACATGGTGTGCTCGGCTCCTTAGGCTGAAGGGTTCAGCACGAGGTGTTCAGTTTCGGGCAGAGGTGATCATGGCGCCTCCCGAGACACTTCGCAGCGTTCCCAAGGGGCCCACACGCACCAGGTGAGCTGGGAGGCTCCGCCGCTCACAGCGTCCACCATTTCTGCTGTTGCCCCCGGGCGCACCTTGGGTGATTTTGGAGCAGAGGCGCTGAACCTCAGGTGAACGGGCCGACGCCACCATTTCCCAACTACCGGTGAACACCTGGCCGTTGCGCAGTGAACCTCGCATCGCGGCTCTGTTCGGCGTGGGGAGCCGGATGCGAATCTCGGAGGCTGGGATCGAGGGCCCTCGTGACCTGCTGGAACGGAGATGGATCAGATGGAGAACGCACCTGTGACCGAGGAGCCGGAAGGCGGGGCGTCCGAGGCGCCGGGCGCTCTGGTCGCCGCCCGCGTGGCCGAGATCCACCGGGAGATCCACGTGCCGGGAGCGGGACAGCCTCTGGAGGGACTCTCGCTGGAGGGCCTGAAGGTGGACGACTCGGACGACGACGATCCGGTCCTGATCACCGCCGAGGGTTCCCCGGTGGACACCTGGCGCGAGGGCTACCCGTACCAGGAGCGGCTGCGCCGCGACGTGTACGAGGCGGAGAAGCGGCTGCTGCAGATCGAGCTGCTGAAGCTGCAGAACTGGGTGAAGAGCTCCGGCGAGAAGGTCGTGATCCTGTTCGAGGGCCGGGACGCGGCCGGTAAGGGCGGCACGATCAAGCGGTTCATGGAGCACCTGAACCCGCGCGGCGCCCGGGTGGTGGCGCTGGAGAAGCCGAGCGAGCGCGAGCAGGGCGAGTGGTACTTCCAGCGCTACGTCCGCGAGTTGCCCACCAGCGGCGAGATCGTGCTGTTCGACCGGTCCTGGTACAACCGCGCCGGGGTGGAGCGGGTGATGGGGTTCGCCTCCGCGCCCGAGTACCTGGAGTTCATGCGCCAGGCCCCGGAGCTGGAGCGGATGCTGGTGCGCTCGGGGATCCGGCTGGTCAAGTTCTGGTTCTCGGTCTCGCAGCTGGAGCAGCGCACCCGGTTCCTGATCCGCCAGGTCGACCCGGTCCGGCAGTGGAAGCTCTCGCCGATGGACCTGGCCTCCCTGGACAAGTGGCAGGAGTACACCGAGGCCAAGGAGGCGATGTTCTTCTACACCGACACCGCCGACGCGCCCTGGACCGTGGTCAAGAGCAACGACAAGAAGCGCGCCCGGCTCAATGCGATGCGTCATGTCCTGCACCGTTTCCCCTACGAGGGCAAGGACCTCGAGGTGGTCGGCACGCCCGACCCGCTGATCGTCGGTCTGGCCACGGACGTGTACGAGCACGGGGAGCACACTTCGCGGTACTTCCCCCGGCTGTAAAGGGCTTTCGAACCAGAGGACGGGGTGCTCACCGGAGCGGCTCGCATGCGGTTTGCGACTTTCCGTGGCTTTGCGCTGCCGTTCAGGGCATCCTTTGCGAGTGCCTGAAGCCCGTACGACACCGGAGCCGACCCTGACCTCGATCCCGCCTGCAGGCGCTCACCCGGCCCCGGCCGGGTCGGCGGTGGAGATCTGGTGGGCGCGGGTGGACGTGGGGAATCTGAGCGACGACACCCGGACCCGGCTGGCCTCCGACCTGGACGAATCGCGGACGGCCAAGATCGAACGTTACCGCCGGGCCGAGGACCGGGACCGGGGGCTGGCGGCGCACTCGCTGCTGCGCCGGGTGCTGACCTCGGTCACCGGTACCCCGCCGGCCGAGCTGGACCTGGGCTCGTTCTGCATCACCTGCAACGAGCACGGGCACGGCAAGCCCTACCTGAGCAGCGGCGACGGCGCCCGGCCGGTGGAGCTGAACCTGTCGCACTCGGGGGAGATCGTGATCGTGGCGCTGGCTGCCCCCGGGGTGCAGATCGGTGTGGACGTGGAGCAGTCCCGGACGGTGGACTGGGACGCGATGCGCAGTTCGATCTTCGCCGACCAGGAATGGGCGGCCACCGAGCGGCGCACCGACCGGGAGCACCGGCGGCTGTTCACCTGGGCCCGCAAGGAGTCGTCGGTGAAGGCCAGCGGGCACGGCCTGTCGCTGCCGTTGCGCGGGGTGGTCACGGTGGAGGAGACGGAAGGCACCTGGTCGGCCTCGATGCCCCAGGGGGTGGGCCGGGTGGCCGGCGCCGACCTGGATCTGGGCCCGGACGTCGCCGCGGCGGTGGCGGTCCTGCGCGAGTCGGGGTGGCCGGAACCGCCGGCCCTGCACCAGGTGGAGATCGGCTGATCGGTGGCCGGGGGAGGCAAGCGAGGGATGTCGCGCGGTGGCCGGACGAGCGGGGTGAACGGCTGAATGCCCGAGACCACCATCGCCACCAGCACCGAGGAGCAGCAGCGGGCCGTCGTCTCCCGGACCGAGCGGCTGCGCTCCGCCCTGGCCCAGGTGACGCTCGAGGAGTACCGCAGCGAGGACGTCCGGTTCGAGCGTGACTCCCGGCTCGGGCGGGAACTGCTCTACCTGGTCTCCAACAACTCCTGGTGCCGGCGCACCACCGAGGTGCTGCGGCTGAACCTGGCCGAGGCGGTGGACACCGACGTGATCGTCGACGTCGACCTGTCCTACGCCGACCACGAGGCGTTCGAGCTGGACGCGGGCCTGACCTGGCTGCCGCTGCTGGCGCTGCCCCCGATGAAGGCCCGTGAGCCCTCCCGATCGCGAGAGGCCCGGCTGTTCAAGGAGTTCCAGGCCCGGCGGCACGAGGTGCCGCTCGACCGGTGGGCCGACGAGGACGCCGACCCGATCGCCACCCTGGAGGTCAGCGACGCCGAGGGCACCCGGCTGCACCGGCTGACCCAGGCCGAGGTGCGCCAGCGCCTGGCGGCCGCGCTGGCCGAGATGATCCTGAACGTGATGACCCGCCGGCCCCAGCAGGTCGGCCCGGAGCCGGGCGCGGCGGTCCAGCGTTCGCAGAAGCTGTTGCTGTCGGCGGCGATTCGGCGGATGCTGCCCGGAGCCTCGCCGGTCGACGAGGCCGGGCAGTTGCCGGCCGGTGGCACGGTGCCCGACGGGATTCGCGACGCCCGGCGCCTGCTGGACGAAATTCTTTCTGCCGACGTGGAACTCGCACAATCGGCCACGGACGAGGCGGCCGGGCCGGGCTCGTCGAACGCCCGGTGGGCCGACGGTGGATACCTGGTTCCAGGCGCAAGGCCTTTCGAGTCAACGGATTCGGGTACGGCACCCGCCGGTGAGGCGACCGCGGAGGCGAGCACACCGTCCGTTGCTGGAGATCTGGACCCGGAAGCGACCATTCCGCTGCGGGTGACCAAGAAGCCGGGCCTGGACACCGAAGTCATGAAGGTGCTGACCGGGCCGGTGGCCGACGGGCCGGGGACCGGGCCGATCAGCGGGCCGATCGCGGTGGACTCCTGGCTGGAGGACGGCGGCCGGTTGCGGCCGGTGCTCGGATCGCACGTCGGGGAGATCCTCGACGCCCTGATCGGCACCATGCTGGTGGTGATCGCGGTCAAGGACGAGGGTCGGCCGATGTCGTACACCGTGCACGTGCCCTCGCGCCGGCTGGTGCGCCGCGGCCGGGCCTGGTTCCAGCCGCGGGCCCTGCTCAGCATCGACCTGCTGGCCCCGACCGCGCACGCCGACCGGCAGATCCGGCTGATGCTGCCCGAGGGCGTGGTCTGCCGCGGCGACCGGGTGCAGGGGCGGATCGACGTGCAGCTGCCGGCGCCGTTCGAGCGCCTGGAATCGCTGATGCGCCGGCTGTTCCCCCGGCACATGCCGCACGACCGGCCGGCCTCCTGGGTGGACGTGCAGATCGCCGAGATGGCGCTGCACAAGGTCGATTCCGCGCTCGACAGCCTGCGGCACTACCTGGTCGAGGCGACCCACGACGAACAGGCGGACGACGGCGAGCCCCGGCGGCTGCGGGAGATCCTGAGCGGGGTGCGCCGGCCCTCGCGCGAGCAGCTCACTCACCAGCTGGACCTGCGGCTGCGGGATCTGCGGGTGCAGCTGGACCGGGTGCGTGCGGCCGGGGTGCTGGGCGACGGGATGGCCGAGGTCTGGCGCGCCTGGGACTCGGGCACCTGGTACCCCCGCTGGATGCGCCGCCGGGTGGACGTGAACACGGCCAGCGTGAACCTGGTGATGCTGAGGGCGGCCTCGGTCGACGATGTGGCGATCCGGGCCCGGCCGATCCGCGCCCGGATCGAGGCCGACCTGGGGCTGGCCGAGGTGTCCGACGTGGCCCGGTACACCGGTGGGCTGAACCTGGCCGTGCTCGGGGTGCTGTTCCTGCTGCTGTGGATCGGGCAGCCCCCGGACGACGAGGTCGGCGACATCAAGCAGGTGCTGGCCACCATCCTGACCTTGTTCGCCGCCGTGCTGGCCGGGCGGATTGAGCTGGGCCAGGCCTTCACCCTGCGCGGCCTGCTGACCCGGGCCACCTACTGGCTGATGTTCGGGGCCGTGCTGCCCACCGTGCTGCTGGCGATGTGCCTGGCCATCCTCGACTTCCAGTACGCCGAGTCGGCTTCGTTCATCGCCTTCGTGGTGCAGGCCCTGCTGATGCTGCGCCTACGCCGCACCGAGCCCCGCCGATCCCGGCCCAAACGCCGCTCGCGGACCGCCACGATGCGGGTGACCAGCGCTTATTCACCCGACTACGCCCGGGTGGACATGCTGCGCGGACGGCGCAGCCGGGCCCTGATCACCGAGGCCCTGCTGCTCGGGCGGGACGCGTTCGCCTACGTGGTCACCCGGCCCGCGGGGGAGGGGCAGTTGCAGAGTCTGCTGGAGCGCAGCCAGGTCTCCGACGGCCCGGTGACCGGGCTGACCCGCAATGCCCGGCGGTCGATGGCGCGGTTCCTGACCGCTCGCGGGCTGGATTTCCCCGGCGCGGTGGACCTGGAGGCCCCGGCGAGCGCCGCGCGACAGCTCGGCATCACCTCGGAACAGGTGAACCTGCTGGGCGCAGTGCAGGCGGCCACGGCCGGCCGGGCGATGACCTACCTGGTGTTCCGCGATCAGCCGGTGGACGACTGGCGGACCGCGAACGGGGACAACGACGACGTGGTGGCCCCGGTGCCGCTGGACCCGGACCGGGTGGCCCCGCAGGAACCGCCGGAATGGCAGCTGCAGATCATGATCGGCCTGCCGGTGGACCCGGGCGCGGTGGCCTTGGCCCGGCACCCGGTGATGGCGGTGGTCTCGGCCGCGGCCCGGTACAACTTCCAGGTCAGCAGCGTGCAGTTGCCGGCCCCGCCGCCGGTCGGGTACTCCGGGCAGGCGCTGCGCTGGATGCAGCTGAGCGTGGGGGTGACCTACCGGCGCGGCGACTCGCTGCGCGGGCTGGGCTCGTTCCTCTACCGGGTGCACCGGATGGACGGCATGGCCTTCGGCAACGGGCGGCTCTCGGTGCTGGTGCAGATCAACGCCGAGAGCCGGCCGCTGCCCGCCCTGGCCGCCTCCAAACCGCTGAGCGACAAGGACTTCGACGTCGTACCGGACGACGAGGCAGCCGCCGACCTGCAGCGCAACTGGCGCACGCTGGCGCTGACCGCGCACTCGCGGGTGGGCCTGCTGCGCGATGTGCTGACCGGACTGGCCACCCAGGCGCCCAATTTCGAGCTGGCCGGGCTGACCGTGGAGGGGGTGTACGGGCAGACCGTGCTGTTCCTGGTCGGCCGGGACGCCGGGGGCGCCTCGGACGCCTCGCTGAAGGTGGCGCTGCAGCGCTGGATGCGGCCTTCGGACCGGCTGATCGTGGCGGTGGACCGGCGGGTCAGTGCGCGCACGCTGGACGGGTCGGCGGCGATGCGCGAGCGGTTGCTGCTGCAGGTCTCGCTGCGTACTCCGGACCGGCCCGGGGTGCTGCGCGAGACGCTGAAGAACCTGGCCCGGGCGCTGGACGTTTACGGGCCGCCGGGACCCGCGTTCGGCGAGGCGCTGGAGAAGATCGACGTCTGGTTCGTGACCATGGAGGTGGCCAACGGGCGCACCTTCAAGGGGCAGCTGACGGTGCGGCTGCCGGGCAAGCCGGAGGACTGGGACGAGTGGGCGGCGGTGGACTGGCCGGCCGTGGAGCGCTCGCTGAGCCAGGCCTCGGCGCAGGCTGCGCGGGGCGAGGGCAACGATGCGGCGATGGGCGGGGCGGTGGCGATCATGGACGACACGGTGATCACCGTCGAGTTGATGCGCACCGCCGACCAACGGTTGCCGAAACTGACTCCGCCCGAACTGCCTTAGGTGCGCACCGCGTCCGTTGTTGCTGCTCTTCGGCCAGCCGGAGCGCTCAGGCCGCCGGGCTCTGGGAGTCGGCGAAGGCGGAGTCGTTCAGCCGGCCCAGCTTCCAGTTGACGTTGTCGGCGGTGTACTGGGTGACCTCGACGTCGCGACCGGCGGCCGGGGCCTGCACGGCGGTGCCCGGCTCCACCACGATCATCACGTGCCCGGCCGAACCGCGTTCCCCGAGCGCCCCGAACAGCAGGTCGCCCGGCTGTTCCTGACCGGGCTCGATCATCGTCGAGTTGTCCATCATCTGCGCCGCGGTACGGATCTTGAGCGGGTGGCCGACCTTTTGGTACGAGTACACGACCAGGCCGGAGCAGTCGAACGAGTCGGGGCCGACCGCACCCCAGATGTACGGGTCGCCCTGCTGTTCCAGCGCCACCTGGAGGAAGTCGCCGACCGTGGAGTCGGGCAGGTTGGCGCCGACCATGTTCTGGTCGCAGCCCAGTTGGCCGTCACCGACCACGGATTCGACCAGCGAGCCGGCCAGGGACTCCCAGCGGGCGTAGGCGAACGGGAAGGCCGAGCGCTGCACCTCCTGGGCCGCGTCGGTGACGTCCATCGACTGCCAGTTGTCCACGTCCACCAGGCCGGGCTGCCCCTGCTGGCCGCCGGTGAAGAACATCCGGGCGGACTCTTCGGGGTTGGTCCGGTCCGAGGCCGGGCCCCAGGCCGCCCGCTGCTGGAACAGGCCCAGGCTGTCGCGGTCGCCGTAGTTGATGTTGCGCAGGGTTGACTCCTGCATCGCGGTGGCCACCGCCACCACCAGCCCGCGCGGCGGGATGTCCAGCGCCACGCCGGTCTCGATCACCGTCTGCGCGTTCTCGAGCTGGGAGTCGTCCAGCACCACGTCGGTGTTGCCGGTCTGGGCGATCCGGGCGCAGCTGACGCTCAGGGTGCCGCTGTCGGAGTCCTCGTCCAGAGGGACCCCGGCGATGCCCATCATCATCATCGCCGGTACCAGCACCAGGCCGGCGCCGAACAGGCCGAGGATCGCCAGCAGGACGATCACCAGGCGCAGCGGGACCCTACGTTCCATGGCTTCAATCCCCGGTGTTGGGTTGCACGTCGGACACTTTCGCCTCGCTGGTGCCGTCGCCGGCCACCACGGTGACCAGTACCGAGTCCCCACCGCCGAGCGGGATCGCGATCATCGCCGACTCCTGGGCCAGGAACCGGACCACCGGATCGCCGGAGGGCTGGCCGCCCGGCAGAGTGGCCGTGTCGGTGGTGCGCAGCGCCTGGGCGTAGTCCTCGGTGGCCCGCGGGACGAGCTTGTCCAGCCACTGCTGGTTGCTCTCGCCGGGCGCCACCTCGGCCCACAACCGGACGAACTCCACTGCGGCGAGCACGTATTCGTCCGCGTCGGGGATCGCCGCATTGGTCGACCCGATCGACTCGGTGTTGCCGGTGCCGCCGGTGGTGTCCACCGCCGTGTCGTCGTCGGTGAGCGCTGTGATCCCCACGAAGGCCAGGATGATCGCGGTCAGGCTGACCACCACGAGCCGGCGCGGACTGGCGAACAGCCAGGTTCGGAAGTTCTCGAGCATTGTGCCTGTCGGTTTCTAGCGCTGCCGGGCGCGGTCGTCGGAGTCCGCGGCGGAGCGGTGCGGGCGGAAGACCTCGTCGAGTTCGCTCTCGAAGGTGTCGGGGGCTTCGCTCTCCGAGCGCTGGAAACCACGGTCGCCCGGCCGGATCACCGGTGCGCCGTCGTCCTGCGGACGCCAGTTCTTGCTGCCCACCGGGACCGGCGGATCGGTGGCGAACACCCGGTTGCCGGTGTTGTTCTCGACCCGGCCGGCCTCTGCCGGTTGCTCCGGCTGGCGTTCGCCCGCGTTACCGCCGAAGCCGGACAGGGCCGAGCGGGCCGCGGCCCGGCCGGCCCCGGTGCCGTTGTTGACCGTGGCCGACTCGACCCGGTTGCCCGCGGCCGTGGGGGCGTAGATCTCGCCCTCGGCCGGAGCCTGGGCCGGCGCCGGGGCCTCGCTCTGCCCGCGGATCACGGTGACCTGGCCGCCGGTGACCGTGACCGGCCCGCCGAGCGCGGCCGGTTCCGGCGTGGCGCCCTCGGCCTTGGCCGGGACCGGGTAGTTGCTGATCGCCTCGACCCGTTGCGGCGCACGGCCTTCTGCGGCCTGGGCCTCGGCGATGGCGTTGGCCGGAGTGGCCCGCTGACTGGCCGAGACCCCGAGGAAGGTGCTGAGCGCCCCGGTGAGGATCCGGCTGCTGGTCCGGGCCGCTCCCTTGGCGCCTCCGGTGACTCCGCCGGCGGCCTGGGCGAAGTGGTTCTCCCGGGTGGAGACCATCTGGGTGAGCCGGCGGAACGGGCGCAGCGCCACCCACATCACGATGGTCAGCAGCAGCATCAGGATGATGCTGAGCCAGCCCGGGGTACCGCTGGTGGGGGAGAGCAGCACGCCCATGCCGAGTACCGTCACCGACGCCCCGATGCCGAACACCAGCGCGTTGATCAGGGCTGCGGCCACGGTGCTGCCGATCCCGGTGACCAGGGTGCGCATGGTCGGGAACAGGCCCAGGGTGGCGAAGGCGGGGAAGAGCATGATGCCGAAGCGCACGATGATCAGCGCCCCGAGCACCAGCAGACCGGCCACGAACAGGAACGGCACGGTGCACAGGGCGGCCAGCAGGGCCAGCATGGCGTAGCCGACCCGGCTGTCCGAGCGCTTGCCGGTCAGGTACTCGTAGGCGTCCGGGTCGACGGCCTTGATCTTCTCCGCGGCCTCGGCGAACTTCTCCTGCTTGGCCTCGACGATCTGCTTGCCCTGTTCCGGGTCGGACTGCATGATCGCGGCCTCGCGCCAGGTCAGCGCGGTGGCGTCGAAGATCACCGGGCCGTACTCCTTGGCCACCTCGGAGTCGGTGCTGCCGAAGGTGCCGCCCAGCCAGGACTCGTACAGCAGGGCCTGGTGCATGCCCGAGGTGGCGGCGCTGCCGGCGTCGGCCGAGCCGTCCGCACCCTGGCCGTTCAGCCCGGTGGAGACCGCCGAGAGCGTGGTGGCGACGGTCTGGTCGGCGGCGTGCCCGGCCACCAGGGGCCAGCGGAAGACCATGGTGACCAGCACCATCACCAGCAGGGCCCAGCCGATCGCGCCGGCCGAGGAGGCCAGCGCGGCGTGCCGGGACCGCCAGATCAGCAGCACGCCCAGCGCGGCGACGACCACGAAGGCCCAGCGCTCGAACACGGTCCGCTGCAGGGTGTCGACCACGTCGGTGATCAGCGGGTCGAACACGCCGAGGAAGTCGGGGGTGAAGGCCGCGTCGAGCACCGCCCCGGTGGCGGCGACCATGGTGGTCGGCACCTCCATCACCCAGTTGCCGATGGCGGTACCGATCGCCGCGTCCGGGTTGCGCACGATCTCCGAGCCGCAGCCCAGGTCGTAGGTGTTCCAGCGGACGCCGGCGTAGCCGTAGACCTCGTAGATCGAGACGTCGGCGTTCTCGGCGAACGGGTCGGCGTCCGGCGGGAGGTTCTTCGGGGGTGCTTCGAAGAACCCGACCACGCCGCGGCCCGGTACCTCGGGGACCGGGGGCTCGGAGCAGTCGACGAACGGGACGGCCGGGGCCGCCTGGTTCGGGGTGGTGGCCGCCAGGACGTTCGGGCTGGCGTTCGGGGTGGTGGCGGCCATGGCGGACGGGCCGATGCCGACGGCCAGCGCGAGCGCGGCCAGCACGGTGACGACGACGCGCCGCCGCTTCATCGCTGTCCGCCGGTCTCGTCCGGGTGCCGGGTGCCACGATCCGAACCGGCTTCGGCCGGGCCCGTGGGCCAGCCGTTGCCGTTGGTGCTGGGCGGGTTGCTGACAACCCGGTGGGAGCCGGTGCTCACAGCTGCATGCTCTCCCGTGGTCACGGCCGCGTGTTCTCCGGTGGTGGCGCCGTTGCGGGCCCGCATCCCGTGCCGGGGCCGGCCTGCGCCGACCGGCAGGGCGTGCCGGGACCCGCCTGGTGGAGTCTGTGGATCCTTGCGAGGCGCGGCCCAGGAACCGGTGCCGATCGGCCGGCCGGAACCGACCGGGGCCCCGGACGCGTCGAGTTCTACTGCGGTGAGGTCGATCTGGTCGGTCCGCGGCTCGCGGGCCGGGCGTTCCACCACCGGCCGCGGCGGAGTGATCGGCGCCGCGGTGGTGTCCAGTGCGGCCAGCACGTGCGGCAGGTGGTCCAGGTCCACCCGCATCCGGTCGACGTTGCCGTCCACGTCCCGCATCACGAATTCGCGCAGGCCGGAACGGGTTCCGGTGAGCGAGCGGGGAGACAGCCGGCCCAGCACGCCCTCGTAGCCCACTCCCGGCGGGACCCGCAGCATCCGCAGCGCGTCGGCGGCCACCTGCTCGTCCTCGATCCGGCCGACGAACGCGGCCGAGATGAAGTTGGAGACCTCCATGCCCAGCACGTCGGCCGGGTTCTGAGAAGCCGCCAGGACGCAGGTGTTCCACTTACGGCTGTCCCGGCCGAGCCGGGTGAACAGGGCCCGCCCGGCTCCCCACTCGCCCAGGAAGTGGGTCTCGTCCAGGGCCACCAGCTTGCGCTCGTTGCGCGGGCGGCCGTAGATCGTGCGGGTGGCGTACCAGGAGGCCAGGTGCAGCAGCGGCACCGCCATCTGCTCGCTGGTGGACCAGTGCTCGCGCGGCACCGAACCGGGCGGCAGCACCAGGCCGGGCATGGTCAGCACGGTCAGCACCGCGTCGTCGTGGATCGGCTCGGTGCTCGGCCCGATCGGGAAGAACAGCCGGGCCAGCGGCATCTCGGCCATGTCGCGCAGGTAGGCGGCGATGTCCGCGGCGTGGTCGTCGTGCCGCGACTCCAGGTGCTCGACCACCGTCCAGAGGCTGGTCTGCGGGGCGCCCTTGGTGGCCCGGATCGCCTCGGTCAGCATCAGCCGGGTCCGGGCGGCCGAGGCCAGGCCGGGCGGCAGCAGCATGGTGGCCACGTCCAGGGCGAGCAGCTTGCGGTCCTGGGAGGCCAGGGTGCGGGCCTCTTCTAGGGCGTCCAGCGTGGGGTAGTCCTCCGGCCGGGGCTGGACCACCACGGCGTAGGGGTTCAGCGTGCCGGAGGGCGCCGAGGTGAGGTCGATGTGCCGGGACCGGTCGCGCAGCTCGGGCAGATCGGTGAGCCGGGCCAGCGGTCCGGAGGGGTCGAGCATCACCGAGGTGATGCCCCGGCGCACCGCCTCGTAGGTGATCAGCCCGGCCAGCACCGACTTGCCGGAGCCCAGGGCACCGACGATCGGGACCAGGCCGGAGGTCTCCCGGACCTCGGTGGCGAAGTGCGTGTCGAACATCACGGCCCGCCGGCTCGAGGCCGCGGTGTGCCCGATGTACGGACCACGGCGGTCGCCCAGCGAGGACGAGGCGGCCGGTACCCCGGCCGCGAAGTACAGCGTGGGCAGCCGGCGGCGGTAGGCGGTGGAGGAGAGCGGTTCGCCGGGGATGAACTCGCGCAGCAGGCCGTGCTGGCCCTTCGGGTGAGCGATCGTGACCTGCCGCTTGCGGTACGTGTCGACCACCTGGCGGGCCCGCTCCAGGGCCTCCTCCTGGGTGGCGCCGGAGACCGCGATCCGGAACCAGCCGTGCACCCGGGAGGCGGTGGTGTCGCCCCCGGTGCTCATCTCGTCCTCGATCGCCCGGGCCTGCCGGGCCTGGCGCTCCAGGGCCAGCGGCTCGTCCAGGTCGTGATCGCGGTAGTGCCGCTGCATGTCGCGGACCACCAGGAGCTTGCGCTGCACCGCGTCCAGCGCCTGGTCGCCGTCCAGCACGTCGAGCCGGACCGACCACTCCACCGCGAACGGCAGCCGGTCGGCGTGCACCAGCCAGGGCTCGTGCGCCGGGTCGGGGATCTCGATCTCGTCCACCCGGCCGACGGTGAGCACGCTGACGTACCGCTCGGAACCGGCGCCGCCCGGGTCACGCCGGGAGATCTTGACGCTCGGGGCGAACGGCTCGGCCTCGTGGATCACGCCCTCGGTGAGCTCGTACAGGTCTTCGGTCTCCCACCGGCCGTCCTGCACCGGCGAGAGCGCCCCGGGAGCGGGCAGGCCCAGGCCCAGCGAGCGGCGCATCAGCCACTCCAGCTCGCGCGGGGTGACCGGACGGCCGTCCAGACCGTGCCCGGCGATCGCCTCGCCGACCAGCGCCGCGTCCTTGTCGACCTTCTGCAGCTCGCCCAGGGTGGGCCGGCGCAGCACCCGCTGGGTGAAGTTGGCCATCTGCGAGCGCTCGCTGATCTGGACGCCGAGGTAGACCTCTTTCTCGGCCATCGTCGAGGCGCGCACGTGCTGCTGGGCGCTGACCAGGTGGTCGGCCCAGGTGTTGCCGTCGATCCCGGGCAGCGGATCGGGGGTGCGGGCGTCCAGGGCCCGGGCCCAGGAGGCCGCCGGATAGGGCCGGGACGTCACCCGCAGGTGCAGCCGCCGGCCGGACAGGGCGGCCATCCGCGTCGCCGTGTCGATGATCAGGTTCAACCGCTCGCCGTCGGCCCGGAACGCCCAGCGCTGCGTGGGCAGCGCGAACCAGGCCCAGGCCGCCTGGTCGGTGAACGCCAGGTTGCCCTCGATCGTCCGCAACGCCAGTGCCATGTTCGCGGCCCGGGTCTGGCCGCTGCTGAAGATCCCCATGAGGTGGCCGCGTCTCTCCCTAGCTGCTGGCCCTGCGTGCCCGGGCGGCGGTGCGTTTGTCGCGGACCCGGACCTTCGGCTGCAACCGGTACTTCTGGGTGCGGCCGGCCCGGGGAGCGTTGAGATCCGAGACGAAGGTCTGCCAGACCGCGTTGGCCGGGCGCTCGTGGTCGATGAACCCCATCAGCCCGTAGGTCGCGAGCGTGGCGAGGCAGATCTCCCAGACCGGTGGGATGTTCACCGAGAGCGGGGTGACCGCCTCGACGAGCAGGATGAGCAGGAAGGCCACCAGCCACATCGCGTAGGCGATGTATCTGGCTGTCCAGGGAAAGGTCAGCCCGCTCGGTCCGAGCCACACGGTGTTGACCCGGTAGACCTCGTCATCGGGGGTTACCCGCATGCCTCAGCCGTCCCCGAACACCAGGTTCGTCAGCTGGCCGGCGAAGCCGTACAGCACGGCCGCCCCGGCGATGACGCCCATGCCCAGCATCACGTTGGTCAGTGTGTTCGCGTTGTCGCTGATCCTGCCTTTTCGGGCGGAGGCGATGATGCCTATCCCGATCACCAGCAGGACCAGCGGGATGATGTTCTTGACGCCCCACTCGACCACCCCGTTGGAGTTGAGCGAGGGTCCATCGTTCGTCGTGGTCGCGATGAGTGCTGCTGCGACCGAATTCATGACGGCCATTCGTACCTCCAGGGCACCGGTGAACCCCTCCGTTACCTCGGCGCCGTCACGCTGCTTCGGGCTCCGCTGATCCGCACGTTCTGTTACGACCTTGCCACGTCAGGTCAGACCGATGGTAGGGGTTCTGTCACGATTTGCCGAATAATCCGTTGTGACAGAGTAGCGCCGCCCAGCCGATCGTCCTGTCGATGTCGCACGTGTCAGCTTAAAGCTATGCATAAGCAGACGTCAGCGGCGACCGCCACACCGACGGTGTACCGAGTCGGCATCTGATTCATAGGTTTGCCCCGCCCGGGGACGTTTGCGCAGGTGATCCGCCGGTTGCAGCGGGTGGTGAAAAATCTGGCGGGGGCCGGGACCCGGCACCCGGAGGGCACCGAGGGCGGGCTCTGTGAAGCACCCGGCCCGACCGCTTACAGTTCGGTCCGTGGCAGAGCTTGTGTATCCCCCGGTCATCACCCTGGCGCGTTCGGTGTTCGCGGCCCTCGGTATCCGGTTCACCGTCGAGGGTGCCGAGCACGTTCCCGCCGAGGGGGGTGCGGTGCTGGCCAGTAACCACGTCAGCTACCTGGACTTCACCTTCTGCGGCCTGCTGGCCCGGCCGCAGCGCCGCCTGGTCCGCTTCATGTGCAAGGAGTCGGTGTTCCGCCAGCCGGTGGCCGGTCAGCTGATGCGCGGCATGCATCACATCCCGGTCGACCGGGCCGCCGGCGCCGCCGCGCTCAGCCATGCGGTGCGGGCGCTGAAGGAGGGCGAGGTGGTCGGGCTCTTCCCGGAGGCCACGATCAGCCGCTCGTACACGCTCAAGGAGTTCAAGTCCGGCGCCGCGCGGATGGCGGCCGAGGCGGACGTGCCGATCGTGCCGATGGCGATCTGGGGCGGGCAGCGGATCTACACCAAGGCCCGCAAGCCCGATCTGGGCCGGGGTAAGGCGGTCATGCTCAAGGCGGGCGAGCCGTTCCGGGCGGAGCCGGGGGCCGGGCCGATGGAGACCACGGCCGAGCTGCAGCGCCGGGTCGACGTCCTGCTGAAGGACCTGCAGCAGCGCTACCCCCAGGAGCCGGCCGACGACGCCGACCGCTGGTGGCTGCCGGCCGAGCTCGGGGGTAGCGCCCCGACGCTTGAGGAGGCCAAGGAGCTGGACGCTGCTGCGGCGGCGGAGAAGGCCGCCAAGCGCCGGGAGAAGCTGCAGAAGAAGCGGCGCTGATTCCGGCGATTCCCTACCCGACCGCTCGGGTGGCGACGAAACGGACGTCCGTTGCCGGTTCGTTCGCCGGACCCGGCCGGAGCGGGTGGTGCCGGTGCTGAGGCCCGTTGCCTGATCGTTCGCCGACCCGGCCGAAGCGGACGGTTCCGATGCCGACCAAGGCGTGCGGACGTCCGTTGCTTATCTCTTCGGTGACCTGACCGGTCTGCCGGCCGAGCGTCCGTTGCTGATGTTCTGGGCAAAGGAGGGCGCCGGCTGACGGGCTGTCAGCCGGCGCGTGAACGCGGTGGCTAGTTCAGAACGCTGTCGAAGAACGTGCCGATGGAGTCGGCTGCATCCCGCAGCCAGTCCCAGATGTCACCCACGAAGTTCCCCGACTGCTGCGGGTCGTTGACGACCGCGTAGATCAAGAACACAACCAGGATGACCACGAGCGCTCGCCGGGTCCTCGTCACTGCGGCCTCCCCAGAGTGGTGTAACTCAGGCAAATGTAGCGCTACGAGTATGTTCTATCCGTGTCGACCTTGTCACGCATGGCTACGCAGCGAGTCTCAACCTCAACTAGAGACTCATGGTAGCCGTGCGGGCATCAGACTACGCCGTACAGGCGGTCTCCCGCGTCTCCAAGACCAGGCACGATGTAGCCGTTCTCGTTCAGGCCGGGGTCCATCCCGGCCAGGACGATCTGCACCGGAGCGTCCTCGCCGACCGCCTGGCGGACGTGCTCGACGCCTTCTGGTGCACCAAGGAGGCAGATCGCGGTCACGTCGTCCGCGCCCCGCTCCATCAGGTACTGAATCGCCACCGCGAGCGTGCCGCCGGTGGCCAGCATCGGGTCCAGGACGTACACCTGGCGGCCGGTCAGGTCGTCCGGCAGCCGGTTGGCGTAGGTGCTGGCCTCGAGCGTCTCCTCGTTACGGATCATCCCCAGGAAGCCGACCTCGGCGGTCGGCACCATCCGGGTCATCCCCTCGAGCATGCCCAGACCGGCCCGCAGGATCGGCACCACGAGCGGCTTGGGCTGGGTGAGCTTGATGCCGGTGGCCACGGCGACCGGGGTGTGGATCTCGTGCTCCTCCACCCGGACCCCGCGAGTGGCCTCGTAGGCCAGCAGTGTGACCAACTCGTCGGCCAGGCGCCGGAACGTCGGCGAGTCGGTCTCTCGGTTGCGGAGAGTGGTGAGCTTGTGGGCGACGAGCGGATGGTCGACGACGTGCAGGCGCATGCGGGCAACCTATCGGTGTCCGGGTGGGTTGTCGGTGCAGCGTGGCTATGACATAGGTGTCGAGATGGCATAGGTACGGGAACGAAAGGACGTCGGTGGGCGCGCAGTCGCAGGGAGCCTTCGGGGAGTGGATGGGGCTGGCTCTGGAGGAAGCCGCGCTGGCCCCCGCGACCGGAGACGTGCCCGTTGGGGCAGTGCTGCTGGACCCCTCAGGGAGCGTGCTGGCCCGGGGTAGGAACGAGCGGGAGGCCCGGCAGGATCCGACCGGCCACGCGGAGCTGGTGGCCCTGCGCCGGGGCGCGGCCGCGGCGGGAAGCTCGCGGCTGGACGGCACGACGCTGGTGGTCACTCTGGAGCCCTGCGCGATGTGTGCAGGGGCGATCGTGCTGGCCCGCGTTTCCCGGGTGGTGCTGGGGGCCTGGGACCCGAAGGCGGGCGCCACCGGATCGACCCGGGACATCGTGCGGGACGCCCGGCTGAACCACCGGGTCGAGGTGGTCGGCGGGGTGCGCGAGGCGGAGGCGGCCGCCCTGCTCGTCGACTTCTTCGCCGAGCGCCGCTGATTTGTTCCTGTGCAGCAACGTCTTTGGAAGTCGGCGGGGCCGGCCGGGGGAGGCGATTCGGTGAACCGGCCCCTGATTCGGTAAGGTTCTCCGCGGTGGCGTGTCCGAGCGGCCGAAGGAGCACGCCTCGAAAGCGTGTGAGGGTTTACGCCCTCCGTGGGTTCAAATCCCACCGCCACCGCCGTCGAAGGGCGCGGCATCCGGTTTCGGGTGCCGCGCCCTTCGCTTTTGGTCCGTTTCTGGTACCGAGCATTGGCGTGAGCGTCAAGACCGCTGGGCGATAGATGCAGTGGAAATGCCGGGCAAATGATTGCGGCCGGAATTCGTCCGCGGGTATTGACCGCCGCTTTGGATGCCGCCCGCGAATTCGTGTTTCAGAGCCGCTTGAGGCCTTCCAGAACACGCATGGCAATGGCCACCCGGCTGTTCGGGTCCAGGTCTTCCGGCAGAGGCATCGGCTTTGGCGGAGGTGGGGGCGGCGGTGCCGCTTCCACGGTTACTTCACTGTCCTCGGCCGGCTCCGCTTCGGAAGTCTTGGGGCGCCGCCGGGGCAGCCGATCCGGAGGTGCGGGAATCGGCTTGGAAGCAGTCAGAATTGTGGACGCCGACAGCGTGGGGTCGACGGTGTTCACCGGCCCGGTCTCGGGGGCCTGGTTCGGCTCGGCGGTGGTTTTTGCCGCCTCAGCGGTGGGAGCCGGAGTGTCCTGAACGGGGCCGTCGTGATGCACCAGCCGGGCCACGCCGGCCGAGATCATGGCGGCGATGCTGGCCAGCGTGGCAGTGAGCGGGATGCCGGAGCGGCGGGCCAGCGAGCGAGGGCTGTCGGCGGTGGTGAGGCGGCCGGTCAGGGCCCATTGCTGGGCGTCGATCACGACCGTGCGCCCGCGGGGCAGCCAGCACAGCTGCACCTCGTCGTCGGGATCCACCCCGAGCCGGCGCAGCCGCCCGATCAGATCGGTGATCTCGGCCAGCAGGTGCTCGACCGCGATCCGGCAGCGCAGGCCGGTCCAGTGCCGGCGGCCGGGCCGGAACAGCGGCCGGTCGCCCTCCACCCGGGGGCCGGAGAGCATCTCCACCCCGGCCTCGAGGATGGTCGAGCGGATCAGCCCGGGCAGTTCCGGATCGGCCTGGCTGGTCTCCGGAATCGGTGGCACACCGATGGTTTCGGCATAGGTCACCTCGCCCTCGTGCAGGAAGAACGCGCCGCCGGGCACCCCGCGCACCTCGAGCGCGCCCGAGCTGCGGCTGATCGCGAGCACCCGCAGAACGTCGATCGCCGGATGCTCGGCTTGCTGAACCGTCATCGCGGGCAGCCGACTTTCGTAGTGATGGACGGGCAGGGCGACCGGAGCGCGCCGGCCTCGCAGGGCAGACGCGGACCCGGCCGGCGGCGGCTCAAATCGTGAGCTCGCCCTCGATGCGCTTGAGGTGATGGCGGGCCAGCGCCAGGTTGGCCTTGGTCTTGTCCAGGGCCAGGTAGATGAACAGTCCGCTGGCGGCCTGCCCCCGGACCAGCCGGATCACGTGGTACTGGCGGCCCAGGGTGATCAGGATGTCGTCGATCGTCTCCTGCATCCCCAGCGACTCCAGGGTGCGCATCTTGGCCCGGACCACTTCCGTGTTGCCGGCCGAGGCGATCTCCAGGTCCAGGTACTTCCCGCCGCCCAGGCTTCCGAGCGACATTCCACTGCCGTAGTCGACCAGGCTCACGCCCAGCGCTCCGTCGATCTCCATGGCTTCTTTCAGAGCGGTGTCGATGTCCACGGGAAGAACTCCAGTCTCATTTCGACGTTGACACAAGCATGTGTCGGGTAAGGTCTGAGTGCCTGTTTCGGCGCTTCTCGCGAGTTCGTCCGGCGCGTTCGCAGGGTTTGGATCGAACCTGTTGTAACGGGGCGCTTGTAACAATTCGTGAGCGGCAGAATACTGCACTCAGGCGGGGGCATCGTCAAGAAGTCGTGTAGAAGACGAAAGAGAATCGAGTTCGATATCTGTGCCTCGTGATAGCGATGTGATAGTGCTTTGCCGGTTGTCACAGCAGCCGCTGAGCAGGGTTTGATGCCGGTGAACGCACCACCATCCGCCCCTGGTGCCCCCGCGGGCGGACCGGACGCGGTCCACGCCGTCCTCGCCCGGTTGCAGGGCATCGACGGACTGGTCACCGCGTGCCTGGTCGAGCCGGATTCTGCTTTCGTTCTGGATACCGTGGTGGGCAAGCCGGCCACCGATGTGGACGCCGGTGTGGACGTGACCGACAACGGGGCGCTCGCCGCGACCATCTCGGCCGCCGCCAGTGACGTGGTGCAGGTGATCGGGCTGATGACCTCGAGCCTGGGCGACCCGGACGAACTGGAGGACGTGACGATCACCTTCGGCCGCCGGCACCACCTGATCACGCCCCTGCCCGAGGCCGGGGTGGACGGCCTGCTCGTGGTCGTGACCTTCGACCGGGCCCGGACCAACCTGGCGCTGGCCCGCCAGCAGTTGCGTGCCCTGGGGCCGTTGCTGCAGGTCGCCACCCAGCCCGCGGCGATCGAATCGGGCCATGGCTCCTAGCGTCTGGGGGCGCTGGACCGGGCGGGGGCGCTCCAGCGAGAACACCCAGCCACCGGCCCCGCCGCCGCCCGAGCCGGAGGAGACCGCCTACGACCGGCTCTTCGACCTGGCCGAGGAGCAGGCCACCGGGGCGCTGTACCTGAACGGGCGCTGGGGTGGCACGGTTTACCTGGTCAGCGGGCGGATCGGCTACGTGGAATCGGTGCTGACGCCGGGGATCGAGGCGCTGCTGCTGCGGCCCACCTACACCGACGAGCGCAGTTGGGCCCGGCTGGTGTCGTCGTTGCGCCGGGGCCGGATCGACGCCGCGGTCTCGGCCGCCTCGCAACTGCTGGGCAGCGAGGCCACCTCGGCCTTCGACGCCGAGGTACTGCGCCGCACCGCCCTGGCGGATGCCGCCCTGGTGACGCTGGGGGCGGTGGTGCCGGACGCGACCGGTGCGGTGGCCCGGTTCCGGCCCGGGGCCTGGCACTGGTGTGAGCCGGTGCGCACGTTCAGCGTGGCCGAGATCCTCACCGAGGTGGAACGCCGAAAAGCGGTTCTGGGGCGGATGACTCGGGGGGTGCGGATGGATGCGCCGATCCAGCGGGCGCCGCAGTTGCCGGTCGAGCGGATCCGGCTGACCGCCACCCAGTGGAACATTGCGGCGCTGGCCAACGGCACGACCACGCCGCTGGACATCGCCTGGATGCTGGGTCACGGGGTGTTCGCCACCACGGTCGCGATCCATCAGCTGACCCGGCTCGGGGTGATCAAGGCCGGGCCGGCCCCGACCTCGACCGTGACGGTGCCGCCGAGCGCGGTGCCGCCGACCTCGATCCCGGTGACCGGGGCAGCGGTGACCTCGCCGAACGGGATCCGCACGGGGGTGGGGGCGCCGAACCCGGCCCGGCACGTGCCCTCGTTCCTGCCCTCGCGGCCGTTGCGGATCGATCTGGATGCGCTGGAGGCCCAGCAGCAGGGCCGGGCGGGCCGGCCGGACGCACAGAACCAGCCGGATCAGCAGGATCAGCAGGTGGGCAGCGGCCGAGCCTGAGCACGAACGCCTGCGCGGAGAGCCGAGACTGGGGTCGGGTCGAGGCTGGTTGGGCGGTGGCCAGGAGGTCGGTGGGCCCGAGGGTCGGCGGAGTGAGACCGAGAGTCGGTGGGGTGAGACCGGTTGGGGCGTATCGAGTATCTCTTGGGGATCCCGCTCGCCAACGGTAGGGCTCCCTGAGCGTGCCAGCCCGGATCCTGAACTGGCAGCAGACCTTGGAGCGTTCCGGACTCCACCGTTCCGTAGCGCCACTGTCCCGGATTCTGGCCGTTCCGAAGCATGACCTTTCCGGGGCAGATCTTTCCGGGGCAGGGCCGGCACCGGGTTCAGCACCGGCACCCGGTACCGGCACTGAACCCAGCCCGCAACGATCACCTCAGGGCCGCTGCGGCCGCCCGAAAACCGGCTGGCACCAGTGCCCCGCCGCCCAGGCGGGCTCCCACGGCCAGCGCCCTCGATCGTCGGTGTAGACCACCTGCAGGGCCGGGACCAGCCCGGCCGAACTGGCGTAGATCTGCTGCGCCTGAGCCAGCCGCCGCGGATCCTCCACCTCGACCAGCTGGAGCTGATGGGCCGGGCAGCACTCCTCACCCAGCCGGTCGCCCTCGGCCAGCCGCAGCCCGCCCTGCACGTCCTCGGCCAGATCGTCCAGCAGCCCGGCCGCCGGCTCCGCCTCCAGCCCGGAGACCAGCAGTTCGGGATGACCGTGGAACCTGGTCAGGCCCACCGTGTAGGTGAAGGCGGCACTCTCACCGCCCTCGACATGAACGAACCCCCAGCCGTGGACCTCGATGTCGTGCCGGCTCTTGGCCAGCAGTTCGGCATCGCTCCACCCGGCGCACCTCAAACACATGGCGACCCCCGCCTGTTCGTCAAAGCCGTTCGGTGATGCCGATTCGCACCACCTGATGACGTTTGACGACAGTACGCACCACCACCGACAGTCTTGCCCGTTCCAGCACTTCCGGCTCAGGCGCCGGGGGATCCGGCGGGCCGGCAGCCGGCCGGGGTGGGCACCGCCGCGATCGCCGCAGCAGCCTGCTCGCGATCCTTCATGGCCCGGTAGCGGCCACCGATCACCACGTCCACGGAGTGCTCGTCCCGGGCCGCCTTCTCGGGCAGCATCCGCACCTCGCCGGAGAACTGCAGGGCCACGGTGCGGGCCAGGATCTCGTCGCCCCGGCCGTACCGGAGCGAGACGGCGGTGGCGATCACCCCGGTGGACGAGTGGTTGCCGACGATCTGCACCCGGAACCGGCGCCGCTTCAGCTCCTTGGCCACGGCTGCGGCCAGACCACGCCGGGCGGTGGCGTTGAACACATTCACCTTGACCTGATCGGCCGCACTGACGGTCTGCTCCGGACAGGGCGGGCGCTCGGCCGGGGCCGGCCCGATGTTCCACCACTGCAGCCAGTTGCCCAGTGCCCCGACCGCCACCAGCACCACCGCCAGGAACACCGCGGTGAAGGTCAGCGCCTGCCGCCGCCGGGTACGCCGGCCGGCCGGTGAGTACGAAGAACCCATCTGCCCCGCCCCCTCGGGCCCGGACGGGGCAGCTTCGGCTCAGCCGTCCTGGGCGTCGATCACCAGCACCCGGGCGTGTAGCACCGGCCGCTGGTGCAGCGCGGCGCGAACCGCGCGGTGCAGGCCATCTTCCAGGTAGAGCTCGCCCTGGTACTGAACGACATGGGCGAACAGGTCACCGAAAAAGGTGGAGTCCTCGGACAGCAGGGCGTCCAGGTCGAGCGTGCGCTTGGTGGTCACCAGGTCGTCCAGCCGGACCTGGCTGGGTGGCACGTCGGACCACTGCTTGGACGTGCTGTACCCGTGGTCGGGATACGGACGGCCCTCGCCGACAGCCTTGAAAATCACCCTGAGGATTCTGTCGTCTCTGCCGTCTTCGGCGCCACTTTCGTGACTCTGGGCAAAGTGGGGGGAACGAGACGTGACCGCCGAGGGAGTGAAAGCTGCCCGGGCAGGCTCGTCATCGCACGAGTCCGTAACGATGACGAGCCGCCGCAGCTGGCGGAGGATAGGGGATTTGAACCCCTGAGGGCGTTAACCCAACCCGCTTTCCAAGCGAGCGCCATAGGCCACTAGGCGAATCCTCCGTGGGAGAGCCTAGCAATGCCGGAGGGGTGCTCGTGCACCTGGGGGTGATCGGCGGTTCGCGCCGTGACCCGCCGGGTGCCCCGTGGTCGGTGCTCGCCCGCGGATTGGGTACAGTGGTGCGCAGACCCCTCGTGCGGCGTCATCCAGTTGAACCCCCCCAGGGCCGGAAGGCAGCAAGGGTAGGCGGGCTCTGGCGGGTGTGCGGGGGGTCCTTTCTTTTGCTCCCCGGTCCCGTCCGGACGATCGGGTGGAGTTCTCCACAACTTGGATCCGAGCCTGAATCAGCCCCGCCGACTGGCCTAGGCTGGCGGCCGTGACGACCGCTCTGTACCGCCGCTACCGGCCCGAGTCCTTCGCCGAGGTGATCGGTCAGGAGCAGGTCACCGGCCCGCTCTCGGTGGCCCTGAACAAGAACCGGGTCAACCACGCGTACTTGTTCTCCGGCCCGCGCGGCTGCGGCAAGACCACGAGCGCGCGGATCCTGGCCCGCTGCCTGAACTGTGAGCAGGGTCCCACTCCCACCCCCTGCGGAACCTGCCCCTCCTGCGTCGACCTGGCCCGTGGTGGCCCGGGCAGCCTGGACGTGGTGGAGATCGACGCGGCCAGTCACGGTGGTGTGGACGACGCGCGGGACCTGCGCGAGCGGGCCGCCTTCGCCCCGGTCCGGGACCGCTACAAGGTCTTCATCATCGACGAGGCGCACATGGTCTCGCCGCAGGGCTTCAACGCCCTGCTGAAGATCGTCGAGGAGCCGCCGGAGCACATCCGGTTCATCTTCGCGACCACCGAGCCCGAGAAGGTCATCGGCACGATCCGCTCGCGCACCCACCACTACCCGTTCCGCCTGGTCCCGCCCGAGCGTCTGGTGCAGTACCTGGCCGAGCTCTGCGAGCGGGAGGGCGTGGCGGTCGGCCAGGGGGTGCTGCCGCTGGTGGTGCGAGCCGGCACCGGCTCGGTACGGGACACGCTCTCGGTGCTGGACCAGCTGATCGGCGGCTCGGGCGAGGACGGCCTGGACTACGCCACCGCGATCGGGCTGCTCGGCTACACCGACGGCGCCCTGCTCGACGACGTGGCCGATGCCCTGGCCGCGGGCGACGGGGCCACCGTGTTCCGGGTGATCGACCGGGTGATCGAGTCCGGCCACGACCCCCGGCGCTTCGTCGAGGACCTGCTCGAGCGGCTGCGCGACCTGCTGGTGATCGCGGCGGTGCCGGACGGCGGGCACGCGATCTTCCGCGGGATGCCGGACGACCAGCTGGAGCGGATGCGTCATCAGGCCGGCCGGTTCGGCTCGGCCGAGCTGTCCCGCGCCGCCGACGTGGCCAACGCCGCCCTGACCGAGATGACCGGGGCCACCTCGCCCCGGCTGCAGCTGGAACTGCTGTGCGCCCGGCTGCTGCTGCCCTCGGCCGACGATGCGCAGCGCGGTCTGGGCGCCCGGGTCGACCGGCTGGAAAAGCGGATGGGTTCCGGCGCGATGGTGGTGGCCGCGCCGGGTGCTGCGGTGGCTCCGGCCCCGCTGCCGCCGCTGCCCGATTCGGCCGGGGTGGCCGAGGCCGACGCGAACCCGCAGACCCGCTCGTCCGGTCTGGCTGCGGTGCGGGCGGCCATCGGCCGCAACAACGGCACCGGCACTGCATCCGCAGAAGGGGCCGAAACCGAATTGGGGACGTCGGCGAGCCCGCAGGGGGCATCCGCCGGTCCCGATCCTTCCGCAGCTTCCCAGGCTCCGGCGGCCCAGCCCTCGGCCCCGGCGGCGCACCCGGAACCGGCTCCCCAAGCCCCGCCGCCCACCCAACCCCAGCAACCGGCGCAAGCCCAGCAACCGGCCCACCCGCAGCCACCGGTCCAGCCGTCCCAGCCCCAGCCGGGCGGCGGCGACCTGGAGGCGATCCGGCGCAACTGGGACGAGGTGCTCAACTCGGTGCGCTCGATCAAGCGCATCACCTGGACCCTGGTCTCACAGAACGCCAATGTCCTGGACTACGACGGCCGGCGGCTGCTGCTCGGGTTCGACTCGGCCGGTCTGGTCTCGACGTTCGGCCGCGGTCCGCACGCCAACTTCATGCGGCAGGCCCTGATCGAGGTGATCGGCCTGGACTGCGCGGTCGAGGCCGCCGTCACTGCGGAGTTCCGTGCGGGCGGTGGTGGCGGCCCCCGCCCTAGCCAACCGGCCGGGCCGTCCGCACCGCCCGGCCGGGCACCTGAAGCGTCCACCCCGTCCGAGCCCGCGCCGGTGGCCCCGCAGCCCCGCAGCGCTCCGAGCGGTGGTGGCTGGCCGGAGCAGCCGCCCGCAACCGGCCCGGCGGCGGCCGGCTCACCAGCACAACCCCAGGCCTCGGCCTGGACCGAGGTCCGCCAGACCCCGTCGGCCCAGCCCAGCCATCCGGCCCAGTCGTCCCCGGCCCCGCAGCAACCGCAACCCACCGTCGCGACGGGCGCACAAACGTCCTCAGGTGGGGTTGGAGTGGCCACCCGCGAAACCCCCGCCGCTCCCGAGCAACCCCGCTCGATCGGTGCCGCGGCCGCCCGGGCCGCAGCCGCGGCGGCAGTTGCCCGCGCCCAGCAGAACCAGCAGGCCCGGGCCGCCGGTGCACCCCCCGCCGCGCGCCCGGCCACCCAGGAGGAAGACCGCGGCATGCCCACGCCGCAGGCCTCCCCCTACGACGACATCCCGCCGGACCTCAGCGAACCGATGCGCGAGGACGAGGCTCCGCCGGACGGCGGCTGGTCCACCCCTCAGGCGCGTCGTCCGCAGAACACCCGTCCGCAGACCGCACCACCGGCCAGCAACGGCTCAGCCCCGGCCAACCGCGTCGTCGACCTGTCCGACGACGGCAGCGAAGACGACGGGGGAGGCCTCGACACCTCCCCGATGGCCGGACTGGTCGGCGTCCAGGCCGTCGAGCGACTGCTCGGCGGGCGCATCATCGAGGAACGGGACCTGTGAGCGAACTCGCCGGCATCGACGACTGGGAACAGCTCTGGGGGGTGCCGAACACGGCCGCGGCCGTGATCACCGCGGACGGCAACGTGAGTGCCGCCCGTGGTGACCAGAACCGCGAGTTCGGCCTGGCCTCGGTGACCAAGCTGCTCACCACCTACGCCGTTCTGGTGGCGCTGGAGGAGGAGGCGCTCGGCCTCGGCGACCCGGCCGGCCCGGAAGGCGCCACCGTCGAGCACCTGCTGGCGCACACCGCCGGCTACGGGTTCGACTCCGGCTCCGCCCCGGTGGCCCGCCCGGGCGCCCGGCGGATCTACTCCAACCAGGGCATCGAGGTCCTCACCCAGCACCTGGCCCAGGCCACCGGCATCGACTTCGCCGACTACCTGGCCGAGGCGGTGCTCACCCCGCTGGGGATGAAGCACACCTCGCTGCCCGGCTCACCCGCCGCGGGCGGCCGCAGCACTGCTGCCGACCTGTCCCGGTTCGCCGCCGAACTGCTCAGCCCCCGGCTGGTCGACCGCCAGACCCTCGAGACGGCAGTGCAGGTGCACTATCCGGGGCTGGCCGGCATCCTGCCCGGCCTGGGCCGGTACAACCCGCTCGACTGGGGCCTGGGTTTCGAGCGCAACTTCGCCCGTCCGGGTCACTGGGCCGGCCGCCGCATCTCGGCCGGTGCCTTCGGTCACTTCGGGGCCGGCGGCACCTTCCTGTGGGTGGACCCGGAATCGGCTCTGGCCTGCGTCTGCCTGTCCGACCGGGAGTTCGGCGACTGGTCCAAGCAGGCCTGGCCCGCGCTCAGCGACGAGGTGCTCGCCGCGCACGGCCGCTGAGGTCGATCGCGCGGCATGGGCGACGCCACCGATCCCAGCACGTAGGCTCGTACCTGTGTATGAGGGCGTGGTGCAGGACCTGATCGACGAACTCGGGCATCTTCCCGGCGTCGGTCCCAAGAGCGCGCAGCGGATCGCGTTCCACATCCTGCAGTCCGACCCGGTGGACGTGCGGCGGCTGGTGCTCGCCCTCAACGAGGTGGTCGAGAAGGTCCGGTTCTGCGTGGTCTGCGGCAACGTATCGGCCGACGAGAAGTGCCGGATCTGTGCGGACGCCCGGCGCGACGGCACGGTGCTGTGCGTCGTGGAGGAGTCCAAGGACGTCGTCGCGATCGAGAAGACCCGGGAGTTCCGAGGCCGCTACCACGTGCTCGGCGGCGCGATCAGCCCGATCGAGGGTGTGGGCCCGGACGATCTGCGGGTCAAGGAGCTCGTCACCCGGCTGGCCTCCGGTGAGGTCACCGAGATCATCCTCGCCACCGATCCGAACCTGGAGGGCGAGGCCACCGCGACCTATCTGGCCCGGCTGCTGAAGCCGATGGGCCTGAAGGTCACCCGGCTCGCGTCCGGGCTGCCCGTCGGGGGGGACCTGGAGTACGCCGACGAGCTCACCCTGGGGCGGGCCTTCGAGGGCAGGAGACTGCTGGATGTCTGACGAGAAGAACAGCAAGCGCGACGCCTTCGGCCGACCGCTCGGCCCCCGCGGCCGGCACGAGGCCACCGGCTCGATCCCGCAGGCCCGCACCCGCGGCAGCGCGTCGATCGACCTGACCGACGAGCGCGCCGACGAGGCCCGCGAACTGCACCAGCTGGCCGACGAGACGGCCACCGATGCGCAGACCTACCTGAACGCGCTCACCGAGGTGGCGGCCGGCTCCTCGCCGGACACCGCGATCCCGGTGCTGCTGCTGGCGGTCTCGCAGATCCTGCTCGGCGGGGCCCGGCTCGGCGCGATCACCGACGTGGTGCCGAGTGAGCGCTTCGAGCCGGACGCCGGGCCCGACCCGGACATCGACCCGCTGCGCACCGGCCTGGCCAACCTGCTCGAGGGCCTGGACGAGTACGCCGACATCGTCGACCCGCTGACCTCCGGCGAGCTGATCCGCGGCATCCTGTCCGACGACCTGGCCGACGTGGCCGCCGACCTGGCGCACGGGCTGCGGCACTACCGCGACGGCCGGGTGGACGAGGCGCTGTGGTGGTGGCAGTTCTCCTACCTGTCCACCTGGGGGGTGCGGGCCACCAGCGCGCTGCGCGTCCTGCAGTCGATGCTCGGGCACCTGCGCCTGGACGTCGAGGAGGACACCGTGGCCGATGCGGAGTTCGAGGCCCTGAACCTCGATTGATCCGGCGCAGCCCGCCCCGACCCGGACGATCTGGGGCGGAAGCGGCCTTCCGCAGGGCATCTCACCAGCCGAAATACCCTGCGGGGCAAGGCCGGGGAGGTCGGTAGAATGACGGCCGACAGTACCCGTTTTCGAGTAGCTAGGAGCGACCCGGTGAGCTTGGTCGTGCAGAAGTACGGCGGTTCCTCCGTCGCGGATGCCGAGAGCGTCAAGCGGGTTGCCCGCCGGATCGTGGACACGCGAAAGCAGGGGCACGACGTCTGCGTCGTGGTCTCCGCCATGGGTGACACCACCGACGACCTGATCGACCTGGCCGAGAAGGTCTCGCCGCTTCCCCCCGCCCGCGAGCTCGACATGCTGCTCACCGCCGGTGAGCGGATCTCGATGGCGGTGCTGGCGATGGCGATCGCGGCGCTCGGCCAGGAGGCCCGGTCGTTCACCGGCAGCCAGGCCGGGGTGATCACCGACGGCGTGCACGGCAAGGCGCGGATCATCGACGTCACCCCCGGCCGGATCAAGGCCGCGCTGGACGAGGGGCACATCGCCATCGTCGCCGGCTTCCAGGGCGTCAGCCAGGACACGAAGGACATCACCACGCTGGGCCGCGGTGGTTCCGACACCACCGCGGTGGCGCTGGCCGCGGCCCTCGAGGCCGACGTCTGCGAGATCTACACCGATGTGGACGGCATTTTCACCGCCGACCCGCGGATCGTCCCCTCGGCCCGGCAGATCGCCCGGATCACCAGCGAGGAGATGCTGGAGATGGCCGCCTCCGGGGCGAAGGTGCTGCACCTGCGCTGCGTCGAGTACGCCCGCCGGTTCAACCTTCCGGTGCATGTCCGGTCGTCCTTCAGCCACCGCGAAGGCACCTGGGTCACCGACAAGCCCGTCGAATCAACGCAAGGAGCAGTGGTGGAGCAGCCGATCATCTCCG
This sequence comes from Kineosporia babensis, assembly GCF_021129305.1. Lineage (GTDB taxonomy): Bacteria > Actinomycetota > Actinomycetes > Actinomycetales > Kineosporiaceae > Kineosporia > Kineosporia babensis. The sequence continues at coordinate 37,485 of NZ_JAJOMB010000034.1, forward strand.
GGGTCGCACACGACCGGAGCGAAGCGAAGATCACCGTGGTCGGGGTCCCGGACAAGCCGGGCAAGGCCGCCGAGATCTTCCAGGTGGTCGCCGCCGCCGAGATCAACCTCGACATGATCGTGCAGAACGTCTCCGCCGCCACCAGCGGCCTGACGGACATCTCCTTCACCCTGCCGAAGACCGACGGCCAGAGCGCGATGAACGCGCTCAACCGGGCCCAGGAGGGCATCGGCTTCGAATCCCTGCGCTACGACGACCAGATCGGCAAGGTCTCGCTGATCGGCGCCGGGATGCGCAGCCACCCGGGGGTTTCCGCGCAGATGTTCGCCGCCCTGGCCGAGGCCGGGATCAACATCGAGATGATCAGCACCTCGGAGATCCGGCTCTCGCTGGTCACCCGGGCCGAGCGACTCGACGACGCGGTTCGCGTCATTCACACAGCTTTCGGTCTCGACAGCTCCGACGGAGAGGCCGTGGTCTACGGAGGTACCGGACGATGAGCACCCGCAAGCCCACCCTCGCCGTTGTCGGCGCGACCGGTGCCGTCGGCACGGTCATGCTCGGCATCCTGTCCCAGCGCGAGAACGTCTGGGGTGAGATCCGGCTGATCGCCTCGGCCCGTTCGGCCGGCAAGCTGCTCACCGTCCGCGGCGAGCAGGTCGCCGTCCAGGCGATCAGCCCCGAGGCCTTCGACGGCGTGGACATCGCGATGTTCGACGTGCCGGACGAGATCTCCGCCGAGTGGGCGCCGATCGCCGTGGAGCGCGGCGCGATCGTGGTGGACAACTCCGGTGCCTTCCGGATGGACCCGGACGTGCCCCTGGTGGTGCCCGAGGTGAACCCCGACGCGGCCCGTAACCGCCCGCGCGGCATCATCTCCAACCCGAACTGCACCACGCTGACCATGATCGTGGCGCTCGGCGAGCTGCACCGGAAGTGGCGCCTGACCGAGCTGGTGGTGGCCTCCTACCAGGCTGCTTCGGGCGCCGGCCAGCCCGGCATCGACCGGCTGCACGACGAGCTGGAGGTCGTGGCGAACGATCGTTCGCTCGGCAACGTGGCCGGTGACGTGCGCCGCGCCCTGGCCGAGAAGCTGGGCGAGGGCGAGTCCCCGTTCCCGGCCCCGCTGGCCCTGAACGTGGTGCCGTGGGCCGGTTCGGCCAAGGGTGAGGGCTGGAGCAGCGAAGAGCTCAAGGTCCGCAACGAGTCCCGCAAGATCCTCGGGATCGCCGACCTCAAGGTCTCCGCCACCTGCGTCCGGGTTCCGGTGGTCACCACCCACTCGCTCGCGGTGCACGCCACCTTCGCCGAGGAGATCACCGTCGCCGAGGCCCGGCAGGCCCTGGTCGAGGCGCCGAGCGTGGTCGTCGTGGACGACCCGGACGGCAAGGAGTTCCCCACCCCGGCCGACACCGTGGGCGCCGACCCGACTTTCGTCGGCCGGCTGCGTCAGGCACTCGACTTCCCCAACACGCTGGACCTGTTCGTCACCGGCGACAACCTGCGTAAGGGGGCGGCGCTCAACACGGCGCAGATCGCCGAACTGATCGCTCGCGACCTGTAACCAGCAGTTCGTCTCTGCGGGCCGGTGCCGAAAGGTACCGGCCCGCAGTTTTGCTTGAAGACGCTTGCCAGCCCGGCTTTCGGGGTCAGCGGCCGTTCAGGTGCCGGGTGGCGAAGTCGATCTCGGCCCGGACCTGGCGCACCCGCTCGTCGTCCACCAGTGACCCGTGCCCGGCGTCGTACCGGTACACCTCGTGCTCGGCGCCCCGCTCGGCCAGCACCGCCACGTAGTTCTCGATCTGCCGGATCGGGCAGCGTGGATCGTTCTCGCCGGCCAGGATCAGCACTGGCGCCTGCACCGCTTCGGCGTAGGTGATCGGGCTGGAATCGCGGTACTTCTGCGGCACCTCGTCCGGCGAACCACCGAAAAGCGAGCGGTCGAAGGCCTTCAGCGCCTCCATCTCGTCCTCGTAGGCGGCCAGGTAGTCGGCCACCGGAACCCCGGCCACGCCCACCGCCCAGCGGTCCGGGTACAGGCCCAGACCCAGCAGCGTCAGGTAACCGCCCCACGAGGCGCCGGCCAGCACCACCTTGTCCGCCGCCACGATCTGGGCCTCGACCAGGTGGTCGCGTACCGCCACGACGTCTTCCAGTTCGATGTGACCGACCCGCTGCTCCAGCGCGTCCCGCCACTGCGAACCGTAACCCGTTGAGCCACGGTAATTCACCTGCAGCACCGCGTACCCGTGATCCACCCAGGCGCTGGGGTAGGCCCGGAACAGATCGGCGTCGTGCGCCGTCGGCCCGCCGTGGATGTCGATGATCAGCGGCACCGGACCCTCGCTCGAAAGCGGGCGGCGCAAGAGGGAGTGAATGCGACCACCCGGGCCCTCGACCCAGATGTCCTCGACCGCGACCGACGGCGGAGCTGGTTCGCCGGGCGGGGTCAGTACCACGTTGCCCTCAAGATCGCGCACCGCCGGGGGCTGGGCGGCCGAAGACCACAGCGCCCAGATCCCGCCGTCCGGGCGGGTGGTCGCATCCATCACCGTGCCGTCCGGGCGGCCCACCGGGGTGGTGCTCAGGTCGAGCAGATTGAAGGTGTAGAGCCGGGTCCGGGCCTCATGGTCCACGCTCACCAGCAGGGCCGAGGCGTCGCGGAACCACTGCGCCTCCGAGATCTCGCCGGGCACATCGAGATTCACGTCCAGCTCCAGGCCGGACTCCACGTCCCAGATCAGCAGCTCACCGCGCCCGCGCCGCTCATGCAGCACCAGCAGTCGCCGGTCGCCGATGACCGGAGCAAAGCCCAGCGGTTCCAGGCTCTTTCCCGGACCGTCCCACAGATCGGCAACCGTGGAGCCGTCTTCCACCCGCAGCACTCGCAGCGCGGTGTGCCGGGAGTCGCCGTGCTCGCTGTGTGCGATCGCCAGCAGCGAGTCGTCCTCACTGAGCCCGCCGACCCCGGCGTCCTCGATGTGTTCGTAGAGCAGCCGCAGCGGTTTCCCGTTCTCCACCACCTGGATCCGGGTGCCGTAACCGTCGTCGTTCTGGCCGATCACCGCCAGCCCGTCGCGGCCCAGGGCCAGCCCGGCCGAGTAGGACGGGGCCAGATCCGCGACCGCCACCTGGTCGGCGCCCGGGGCGCTGCCGAACGGCTGCTTGCGCCAGACGCCGTGCTCGTTGCCGGCTACGTCGTCGAACCACCAGATCCATTCACCGGACGGGTCGATCTCGCCGAGCGCGGTGCCCTCCGAGCGGGAAGTCAGCTGGGTGGCCGGGGTGCCGGGCTGCCAGCTGTGGATCTCCAGCACGCCCTGGTGGGTGGCCACCACCGAGCACCGCTCGGGCGCGTCCAGGGCCCAGACCGGCAGGCTCGTCCGGCCCGCCCGGAAACGCCGTTCCCAGGCGGGGAGTGAACTGTCCGGCGAAGAGTTCGGCGCGCTCATGCCGAGATCTTTGCACGCGCACCACGGCCGGAGAGGCTTCTCGGCGGGGTGTCCGGACGCGGCCGGGTTGGGTGACACTCCGCCGCAGTGGTTCCAAGCCCACCACGGCGGAGCGCCGTGGTCTTCATATCGGCATCCGCCCGCGGGTCTTGAAGTGATCTGCGGTCATCCTGCGGAAACGACGTCTCGTGGCTGAGCTGATCTTGAGGGGTCGTCAGCAGTCGGGGATGCTGGGCAGGACGACCAGGGCCAGGGGAGAGGTAGGCACCATGGGGAGCGCCGATGAGAACACGAACGCTGCGGTTCCAGGGGACGAGCGTGACGCCAGGGACGGCAGTGGCGCTGGGGTTAGCGAGTCAGCCGGTGTAGCGGGCCTCGCCGAAGGCTGCGAGCCAGCCGAGGCGGAGTGCCCTGCCGGGTCCAGCGGGCCGGCTGGGGTGAGGCGCAGTGCCGGGGTCAGCGAGTCGGCCGGAGTGGCGGGCAGCGCGGGAGTCTCTCGTAGCGCTGGGGTTGCGGGCAGTACCGGCGTCTCTGGCAGCTCCGGTGTTGCCGGGAGCACCGGTGTTGCCGGTAGCGCCGGAGTCTCTGGTAGCGCGGGCGTGGCTGGGTCTGCGGCGGTAGCCGGAAGCGCTGCAGTGGCAGGTAGCGCGGGGGTAGCCGGAAGCCTGGGGGTCAGTGGCAGCGCCGGGGTGGCAGGCAGCATCGGCGTCAGCGGCAGCATCGGTGTGCTGCTGAGCGTGGCCACCGTGCTGGGGATCGGGATCAAGCGCTCGATCGGCACGTTCGCCTGCATCGGCTGCCGTGACTGTGTCGGCTGCGCGTTCTGCATCGGGTGCCGGGACTGCGTCGGGTGCGCCTTCTGCATCGGCAAGGTGGGCTTACGTGGCGTGAACGGCCTCAGCCGCAGCAAGAAGTTCGACAAGTGAACGGCTACCTCCGGTGACCAGATTCGGGTGCAGCAAGAAGGCAGCATCGAAGGTTTCGGCCGGCTGCTGAGCGGGTACACGGCGTACTAGAACCATCGACGCATGGCATCTAGTGCGCGCGGAGCGGGACAACTGTGGTGAGCGGCCGGTGCGACGCCGGTCCGCCTCGCCACTTCGACGGGAGAACCCGCAATGATCATCCGCTCACCGCGCAAGGTTGCTCTGGCTGCGGCCGCGTTGCTGGCCGCCGGCGCTGCCCTGACTCTGGTGCCCGCCACCGCTGCCCAGGCCAAGGACGAGGTCAAGGGCAACTTCGCGGTCACGGTCAACGGGAAGACCTACGACCCGAAGGGGGGCAAGGAGGACAAGATCAAGGACGTCGGAATCCCGGTGGGCGAGAAGATCGTGGTGAACGGGGTGAACGTCAAGTTCAAGATCGATCCGGCCACCCTCGGCGTCTACGACTACACCCTGACCGGTGCCCCCGACCCGGAGCGGATGGTCACCGAGCCGACCGTGGTGTTCACCTCGAAGGTGCCGGTGCTGAGTGCGGCCCAGCGCAGCGGGGTGAAGCTGGAGCGGATGGACCTGAAGGACGACAACGTCACGATCATCCTGCGCTCGGCCGGCGGGAAGATGAAGTTCCAGGCCAAGGACCACGCCCAGGGCGGGATCTTCCAGCAGGAGCCGGAATTCGCGGGGAACGTCGAGATCGAGCACACTCTCGGGCCGAAGCTGTTCTACTTCACCAACGAGTTCACCGGGAAGATCAACTTCGGTGACGGGCAGGACCCGGTGACCAAGGCCCAGAGCAGCACCGGCTATCACGAGATGCTGCTCGGCAAGGACAGCCCGCAGGTGACCACCAAGCTCTACCAGGACGGTGCGGTGACCCGCTGGTCGGTGGCCTCGGGCGGCCGGATGGGCGGCGTGCTGGGCGAGGACGCGATCGAGCTCTCGCAGGGCGCCACCAACTGCACCAGCAAGTGTCAGGCGCAGAACCGGATCCGCGGCTCGGTGCCGGTGCCGCCGCTGCCCACCGACCCCACCCCGCTGCCGGTGCCCGCGCAGAACTGATCTCGCAAAAGCCGGTGCCGGAGGGTGGAATTCGCCGCCCTCCGGCACCGTCGGGGCTCAGACCGGGTACTCCTCGAACGGGACCGAAAGCCGCCGGAGCGTGGCCCAGACGTTCCGGTACGCCCGCAGTTTGCTTTCCTTCTCCAGGTACCGGGCATCGGTCTGCGACTCCAGATAGACCACATCGGTGTCCGGATCGGGAAATTCCAGCAAGGTGAAGGCCCCGCTGCGCAACCCCGGATGCGCGCCGGCCGACCAGGGCAGGACCCGGACCTCGACGTTCTCCCTTTCCTTGGTGAGATCCCGCAGGTGGCGCAGTTGCTCGCTCATCACCCCGGCCGAGCCGACGATGCGGTGCAGCGCGGATTCCCCGATCACGGCAGCGACCGGCAGCGGGGAACGACCGCCGAAAGCACTTTCCACCCGGGCCCGGCGCAGGGCGGCGGCCTGTTTCCGGTCGGTGGCCTCCAGACCTTCGCCCAGGGTGAGGTGGTCGTGATAGGCCGGGGTGCGCAGCAGGCCGTGGATCATCTCCGCGTCGTACGTGTGCAGGGCGGCGGCCGACTGCTCGAGGTCCAGGTAGAGCCCGAGACCGGGGGCCGGCAGATCACTGAACTCTTCCCAGATGTGGTCCTGATCGGTCATCCCGGCCAGCTCGGTGAGCCGGTCGGTGGTGGCCTCGTCGGCCCCGTACATGAAACACAGCGCCCGGATGTCCGCGTACTTGTAGGGACCCTTTCCGGCCTCCATCCGCCAGATCTTCTGCCGCGAACCGACCGACCGAACGTCTTCCGGTTTCTTCCCGGCGGTTTCCCGCAGCCTCCGGAGTTGCCGGCCCAATGACCGGCGCCCCGTCCCCGACCCACCACTCATGGCCGGAAGTGTTCCATTCCGGAAATCGACGGGCGAGTAGCAAAAGCGGACGTAATTCCCGGCGTCACGCTCGGCCTGTCACAAAACGTTACGTTGAAGTCTGCCGGTGAATCGGCCGATGGTAATCGCGGGCGGGAGGGAACCGGTGTCAGCGACGCCGGCCATGCCAATGTCGGGGGTTCTACGTCATGCACGATCAATCTGCGCTGAAAGGTGAAAGACCCGGAACCGGGGAATGGGTCGGTCGGCTGGAGCTCGACCTGCGTAATGCCCGGGACTGGTCGATCGGCACGCTGGGGCTGCAGTTCGCCCCGGACTCGGTCACGGTCTGGTTCGGCTCGCGCACGCTGGCGGTCCTGGACCGCGAGGAGTTGCGCGAGTGGATCATCCATCCGCGGGGTACTCGCCTGGCGGTGGACGACCTGGTCTGGTCCGCCCAGTACGGCTCGATCTACGTGGCCGTCGGCTGGGCCTGCGAGTACCGCCTGGGTGATGCCTCGGTGCGCGAACTCACGGCGGTGGTCTGATGTCCGCATCCTCGCCCACCGGTGAACCGGCACAGCCCGGCCAACCCGAGGAACCCGCTGAGTCCGGCCGGGTCGATCACCTGCCGGCCGGGGGTTTCTGCGCCTGCTGCGGCGCGGTCTACCCCTGTGCGACCGCCCGGCGGCAGGCCCGGGCCCGGCCGCTGCCCCGCCAGTTCCTGGCTCCGATGAGCAGACTGACCCGGTTGCGCGCCGAGAGTGCCATGCCGGCGCACTGAAAACATTCTCAGTGCCCGGAAACATTCGGCACTGAGGGAATTCCGGGTACGAGGCAGTAGATTGTGACCGAGGGCGGATCGGACCAGCGGGGGCTGATCCGCCCTCAACCCGTTCCGGTAGCGTTGCCCGGCCGGATTTGCGCGGGCGAAAGACGTTTCGTCCAGGGGTTTTACCCTAGGTCGGCTCGGTCGTAGGTCCCGTTCGGCGAAGCAGTCCGATAGTTGCTCTGACAAGCAGTCGTGCCATGGTGAAAACTGTGGCCGTGTGTCAAGCGATTGCCGTTCCGGTCGGCGAGCTTTTCCGGAGGTGGCCGTGACCGAGGCTCATCTGCCCCGGCAGCGCGCCGCGCGGCCCTCACCAGAGCCCTACGCCCTGCTCACGCACCGGCATGATCGCCGAATGCTGCCGCTCGGCAAGGAAATCACGATCGGTCGCGGAGCCGGGGCCGGGATCCGGATCGCCCACGAACCGGCCGACGAGCACGTCTCCCGGCTCACCGCCTCACTGCGGACCCTGCCCGACTGCGTGATGGTCCAGAACCGTTCCAGCAGTAAACCTCTGGTGCTGCGGCCGCTGGTCGGGGCCGAGCGCCTGCTGGAGCCCGGCGCGGCCACCACCTCGATGCCGTTCACCGAGTTCTTCGTCGTGGTGACCGGCCGGTTCGGAAGGGAGTACCGCGTGCACGTGGACGTTCGTGACCTCACCCCGCAGACGCCCCGGCCGGTGATCGATCCGCTGGAGACCGTCGACGGGGTGCCGATCGACCTGAGCGGGCCGCAGCGGCACCTGCTGGCCGCGCTGTGCGAGCCGTTGCTGACCCGCACCGGGGCCCGCGCCGCGCCCGCCACCTACCGGGAGATCGGGGCCCGGGTGGGCCGGAGCCCGAGTTACGCCCGAAACGTGCTGCGGCGGCTCCGGGAACAGCTGGCCGCCCAGGGCGTGGCCGCGCTGGTCGCCTACAACCTGGAGAAGGTCTACGAGGACTTCCGCCCGGCCCTGGCCCGCTGGGCGATCAACAGCGGCACGATCACCCTGGCCGACATCCAGGACCTCGGTGCCCACCCCTGAACCGCCGGAGGGCCACCCGGAATCCGACGATGCGGTCACGGTCGGCGGCTCCCCGGGGACCGGGAACCGGCCGAGCGGCCCGATCGACGTCTCCGGGCTGCTGGCCACCGAGGACCGGGCCCGGCTGGCCGGTGGGGCCGAACCGAACGGCTGGTACGCCGGGCCGGACTGGGACCCGGACCGCTACCAGCTGCTCGGGCCTGGGCTGTCCGGCGGCGAGGGAGACATCTGGCGGGCCCGCTACCGGGGCGAGCTGACCTCGCCGCTGCCGGTGGCGGTGAAGCGACTGCGCCGCCCGGCCAACGTCGGCGACGACTGGCCGACCCCGGCCGACCTGCGCCGCTGGGAAGACCTCCGGGCCCTGCTGCTGATCATGCGGATCGATCACCTGGTCAGCGTGCTCGACGTGTTCGTGGGGCCGGCGCCGCACCCGCACGGCCTGGTCCCGGAGCAGGAGGCCCCGATCACGCCCTACGTGGTGATGGAGTGGGTGCCCGGGCCGACCCTGGCCGACGAGTACACCGGGCGCCCCGCCACCGCGGAGAACCTGGGGCTGCGTCTGCGCCAGGTCGAGCAGGTGGCCAAGGCCCTGAACGCGCTGCACTCACGCACCGTCTCGGCCGGGAACCCGAGCCTGCACCGCGACGTGAAGCCGACCAACTGCATCCTCGCTCCGCTGCGCGGGGTGGTCCTGGTCGATGTCGGCACCATGCGGCGGGTGGACGACGGCCGCGACCTGTCCGGCCGCCACACCCCGGCGTACACCGCGCCCGAGGTGCTGACCGATCCGATGGCCGCCCGGGAAGCCGCCTCGGACCGGTACTCGCTGGGCGCGCTGGCCTGGTTCTGCGTCACCGGCCAGAACCCACCGCCCGCCCGCGACCCGCAGGCTCAGGAGCAGGCCCGCAGTCTGGCGCTGGAGGCCGCTCGCAACGCCGGAGTCCGCGATCCCGCCGCCTTCGCCACGCACCTGACCCAGATGCTGGCCCCGCAGCCGACGGCCCGGCCCACCGATGCCCAGGCCTGGGCGGAGCGGCTGCGCACCCTCGGGGTGATCTCCGAGCCCACCTCGAAGAGTCTCCTGGCGGCCGCGATCGCGATTCCCCTGATGGCGATCGCGCTGATCCTGCTGCCCCTGGCCGTGCCGCGGGAAGAGGGGGAACCCAGCGCCTCGTCCACCAAGGCGACGCTGCCGGCGTCCATAGTTACTGAGCCGCCACCACCCCACCGCAACCTTGACCGCGGGCCGTGGCCCACCCGCGGCACCACCAGTAAGTCGGCCGCGTTCACCGCCCCCGCCGACGGCGCCGAGATCGGCCGGTGCCCCCAGCTGCGGGGCACCGCAGACCTGCCGCCCGGCCGGACGCTGCTGTTCACCGTGGAGAACCTCAGCGTCGGCGAGCGGATCCGGCACGTCACCCTGATCCCCGGCTGGCGCCGTCCGGCCTCGCTGGCGCGCTGGAAGCTGCGCCCACCGGTGGGCCTGCCCTCCGATCCGCTGGGAGACCGCTACCGGCTGGAAGTGGTAGTGGTGCCGTTGGCCGCGCTCAAAGGTCAGGCCGCCACTCGCTCCGGCCTGGCCATTCCCGCAAAGAGCTACGTCGGAGCAAGCATTTTCGTCAGCCGGGGCAACCAGTCCGACAAGGGCTGCCCGACCGGCCCACCGCCTGCCGGCGGGCCGCCACCGCGCCCTTAGACCTCGATCTGGATCCGGGCGATCTCCTCGGACAGCGGCCCGAAGATCTCGCGGCGCAGCCGGTTGTGCTCCTCGTCCTCGTCGTACGCCCGGTAGGCAGCAACGTCGGCGAAGTCCGCGGTGATGGTGAAGTCCCAGTTGCCCTCGCGCAGTCCGGCGTCGCGGCCCACCTTCACCCCGGTCATGCCCGGGATCGCCAGGGCGACGATGCCGGCCAGGCCCTTCTCGAGCAGATCGGTGTCCGCGCCGGGCTTGAGCCGGCCCATCACGACGTTGCGGATCATGCGCATTCTCCGTTCACCGGGGCTGAGACGCCGATCCTAATCCGGACAACAAAAGGCGCCGCCCCCGGGAAGAACCCGTTGGCGGCGCCGAAACCGGATGCCTTACGAACCGGCCTTACGCCGGAACATCTGCTGCGCTCCGGAGGTCTCGGCGCCGTGGGACCCGCCCACCTTGCCGTTTCCCTTGACCTCGGCCTGGTGCAGCCCGCCATTGGCGTGCTTGCGCTCCAGTGCCTCGCGGAACTTACGCTTCGTGTCAGAACTGACCTGATTGTCAGACGGCATGAATGCTCTCCTTCGAGGTCGGCGTCCACTTCCCCGCCCGCTCAGCGTGACAGCCCACCTGGCGCCCCGCCACCGCTTTTCCGCCAAGTGGGTCTACTGCGCCGCATCGTCGCTGGTCACAGCGTTGACGGCACGCAGTACGGCATCGGCCTTGAGGCGAACCTCACGCCATTCGGGCTCCGGACCGGAGAGCACCGTGATCGCCCCACCGGCGCCCACGCTCACCTGGTTACCGGTATGGACCAGTGTGCGGATGACAATGCTCAGATCGGCCGTGCCATTTACCCCGAAGAATCCGATGGCGCCGGAATAGATACCGCGCGCCGTTCCCTCCAGATCGCGCAGCAGACGCATGGTGCGAACCTTCGGAGCGCCGGTCATCGAACCGCCGGGAAAGGCTGCCCGCACACAGTCAACCGCGCTGCGCCCCGGCGCCAGATCGCCCTCGATCGTCGAAACCAGCTGGTGCACAGTGCTGAACGATTCGACCTGCATCAGGGTGGGGACATGGACCGATCCCGGTTCGCACACCCGTCCCAGATCGTTGCGGAGCAGGTCGACGATCATCAGGTTCTCGGCACGTTCTTTGGTGTCGTTCTTCAGTTCTTCGGCCAGAGAACGGTCTTCGTCCGGAGTGTCACCTCGGGGGCGGGTGCCTTTGATCGGCTTGGCGCTGACTTTCCCCTGGCGATCGATCCTCAGGAAGCGCTCCGGGGAGGAAGAAGAAATGCAGAAGTCCCCGAAATCCAGAAAAGCGCCGTAGGGAGCCGGATTCAGATTGCGCAGCCGCCGGTAGACCTCGAAAGGCGACGATTCGGTCTGCGCCTCGAACCGGGTGGTCAGGCAGGCCTCATAGGTCTCGCCTTCGCGGAGCCAATGATGGACGTTCGCAATGTCTTTGAGGTATTGGGCTCGCCCACGCACGGGTCGGGCAATGCTGCGCGGGTGGTCGCCGAGCGCGGGTAGCTTCCGGCCGGATAGTCCGGCGATCAGTGCGGCGGTGGCGTCGAGCCAGGCGGAAGTCTCCTCGACCGGGTGATTTTCAGGATCAAGAGCCAGCAGATGGACGTTTGCCAGGACGTGGTCGAGAACCACCAGTCGGTCGGCGAAGAGGAATACGGCATCCGGCTGATCGCTGGGAAAGGGGCTGGCGGTCGCCGGATCGGCGGTTGCCTCGTAGCCGAGGTAGCCCACGTAGCCGCCGGTGAAGTCGAACGGCAGATCGGCAGGCTCCGCAACCCGGAAAGTGCTGAGCAGAGAACTGATCTGGTCGAAGATGTTGTGGTCTTCGTGATGGATCAGGCTCTCGCGCAGTGGTCCGCCCGGGCCACAGACCAGATACGAGAACCGGCCGGAATCCTGCCCGGGCGCGGCGCTGTCCAGCCAGATCGCCGGCTCTTCCTGAGAACCACGAAGTTCGGCGAACAGGAGTTCGGCATCCACCTGGCCAGGAATGCAGCGGGCGGTGAGCCGGAGCGGGGTTCGCTCCTCGTCCATTGTTGGTGGAAGTTGTTCTTCTCCGGCCGGTCTCAGGCCTCGCCGGGGAGTCAGATTCCGGAAGTTCTCGATGATCTTCGCACCGTGAGCGGTAAGGATGGACTCGGGATGGAACTGGACGCCGAAAAGCGGGGCGTCGGCGGCCTGAAGACCCATCAACGTGCCGTCCTCGGCCCAGGCGGCGGCGGTCAGGCCGTCCGGCAGCGGCTCGGGCACCGCCAGCGAGTGGTACCGCACCACGTCGAAATCCTGTGGGATACCGGCCAACAGCGGCCCCTGATGGCGCACCCGGCTGATCCGGCCGTGCATCACCTGCCCGGCGTTGACGGTGTGCGCTCCGTACGCCACGGCAATGCCCTGATGCCCTAGGCAGATCCCCAGCAAGGGCACCTGCTCGGCCCGCGCCCAGGCGATTGCCGCCGCGGAGAGCCCGAAGTCGCCGGCGTGCTCCGGACGGCCCGGGCCAGGGGAGATCACGATGTTGTCGAACTGGGCCCGGGCCAGTACCTGGCTCCAGTCGCCCTCGTCGTTGCGCACCACGGTGGGCTCGGCCCCGTTCGCCACCGCCAGCAACTGGAACAGGTTGTAGGTGTACGAGTCGTAGTTGTCCACCAGCAGCGTCCGGACGGGTCTGGGTTCGGCCGTCATCGTGCTCCTAGCTCCGGATCCTGCCAAAACGATCGAAGGCCGGTTCAGCTTCCGCTGAACCGGCCTCTGACCAGTTACTGCACCGTCGGGGTGACAGGATTTGAACCTGCGGCCTCTTCGTCCCGAACGAAGCGCGCTACCAAGCTGCGCCACACCCCGGTGGAGTGGTTCTAACCTTACCCGACGAGGTGCCCAAGTCTGAAATTGGTTAGTGCGGACCGCTCGGTGGGCCCGGTTCAGGCCGCCGGCGTGAGGGTCAGCAGCGTGGCCTCGGGGCGGCAGGCGAACCGCACCGGCGTGTACGGCGAGGTGCCCAGGCCGGCGCTGACGTGCATCCAGGCGTCGCTCGGGTCGGTGCCGTCGCCGGGGTAGCGGGACACGCCCTTGGCCCGGCCGCGGTCCAGGTCGCAGTTGGTGGTCAGGGCGCCCACGCCCGGGATGCACAGCTGCCCGCCGTGGGTGTGCCCGGCCAGGATCAGCCCGGCGCCGTCGGCCGTCATCGCGTCCAGCACCCGCAGGTACGGCGCGTGGGCCACACCGATCGTCAGCGCCACGCTCGGGTCGGCCGGGCCGGCCACCTCGCTGTAGCGGTCCCGCTTGATGTGCGGGTCGTCCACGCCGACGAACTCCAGCCGCAGGCCGTTGATCTTCAGCTCCTCGCGGCGGTTGTTCAGGTCTACCCAGCCCGCCTCACGGAAGCCGTCGACCAGATCCGCGGTGGGCAGCCGGTTGCCGTGGATGCGCTTCTTGCCGCCGTAGGGCAGCAGGTAGCGCGCCGGGTTCTTGGGCTTGGGGGCGAAGTAGTCGTTGGACCCGAGGACGAACACCCCGGGCAGCCGCATCAGGTGCTCGTGCGCCCGCAGCACCGCCGGCACCGCCTCCATGTGGGCCAGGTTGTCGCCCGTGCTGACCACCAGGTCCGGCTCCAGCGCGGCCAGTCCGCGCACCCACTCCAGCTTCTTGGTCTGGTTGGGCACCAGGTGCAGGTCCGACAGGCACAGCACGCGCAGCGGTGAGCTCCCCGCCGGCAGCACCGGCACGCTGAATCGCCGCAGCGTGTAGGCACGGGCCTCGGCCAGGGAGTAACCGAGTCCGGCGGCCCCAAGGGCCAGCGCGGCGAGGGGAAGCTTGGCGGATGGGCGCATCGGCACATCCTCGCAGGTCCGCCTCGGCCGTTCGCCGGGTACGGAAAATTAGCCCTGATGTAGTAAGGGGCCCGAGTACCGGTAAATGATGCGGATGGAACTGTTGACAGGTGCGAGGATGGGCCCCATGTCCGACTCCTCGACCGGCCTCAAGGCCCGCCTGCGTTCCGACCTCACCACCGCCATGAAGGCCCGCGACGCCATCCGCTCCAGCACGATCCGGATGGTCATGACCGCGATCAAGGCCGAGGAGGTGTCCGGCACCACTGCCCGTGAGCTGTCCGAGCAGGAACTCGTCACGGTGCTCACCCGCGAGGCGAAGAAGCGCCGGGAGGCGGCCGGCGCCTACGACGACGCGGGCCGCGCCGAGTTGGCCGAGAAGGAGCGGGCCGAGCTCGCGGTGCTCGCCGACTACCTGCCCGAGCAGCTGTCCGAGGATGAATTGCGGACGCTGGTGGCCGAGGAGGTCTCGGCGGCGGCAGCCGCCGGGAAGTCCGGTAAGGCGGCGATGGGCCTGGTGATGAAGGCGGTCCGGGGCCGGGTGTCCGGCCGGGCCGAGGGCGGCCTGGTGGCCGCCGAGGTGAAGAACCAGCTCGAGGCCTGATTTTCGGGCTCATCACGACGAAGGCCTGGAGTCCCTTGCGGACTCCAGGCCTTCGTTCGGTGGGCGCGGGTGATCAGCGGCCGAAGTTCCCCGGATCGTCGCCGAAGCCGGGCTGCTCGATACCGGGCAGATCGAAGTCGCCGTTACCGGGCATCTCCTCTTCCTGCCCTTCCTCACCCTGATCGGGGCCGGAGCTGAGGTACAGCGTCACCGAGCCGCCGGTGCTGGTCCGGCCGGAGGGGTCGGTGCGGGCCACGGTGCCGGCCGGCTGGTCGGACGCCTCGAGCTGGCTGCTCTCCTCGACCGTGAAACCGGCCTGCTCCAGGATGCTGCGGGCCTCGTCCGGGCTCTTGCCGGTCACGCTCGGGATGTCCGACATCGGGGTCTCGAGCAGGCTGCTGTCCGCCTCGGGGAAGTCCTCGACCGCCTTGCCCTCCAGCGCCGGCTCCATGATCTTCTTCCAGATCGGCGCCGCGAGCGTGCCACCGTAGACCGCGTTGTAGTAGCGGCCGTTGATGTAGATGTTGGTCATGTTCTTGCGCTTGCCGTCCACCGTCTCCGGGCCGACCCAGACCGCGGTGGACAGCTGCGGGGTGTAGCCGGCGAACCAGGTGGCCTCGGAGCCGTTGGTGGTACCGGTCTTGCCGGAGGCCTTCTGGCCGTTGGCGAGCGGGCCGGTGCTGGAGGCGGTGCCGTTGGTGAGCGCCCGGCTCAGCCCCAGCGTGGTGGTGTTCGCGACCTCGGCGTCGATCGTCTGCTTGCAGTTGGCCTTCGGGATCTTGATCTTCTTGCCGTTGCGGTCCTTGATCGAAGTGACCACGATCGGGTTGCAGTACTTACCGCCCGAGGCGAACGTGGCGTAGGCGTTGGCCATGGTCAACGGGGACTGGTTGATCACGCCCAGGGCGATCGCGGGAATGTTGTCCGGCAGCTTGGTGGTCTTCTTGCCGTCCACCTCGACCGGCGCGGCCTGGTGCATGCCCAGAGCCTCGGCCATCTCCCGCACGTCGCACAGGTCGAGCTGCTGTTCCATCCGGACGTAGGCACCGTTGACCGAGTTGGCCGTGGCGTCCCAGACGCTCATGGTCCCGTTGCCGCTGCTGTCGCTGGAGTTACGGACCGTCCAGATCTCGCTGGACTGCAGGTTCGAGCCGCAGCTCTTGAACGAGTTCACCGGGAGCGAGCCGGGGGAGCCGTTGATCGAGGCGTTCAGCGAGTGCCCGGCCTTGAGCCAGGTGGCCAGGATCACCGGCTTGAACGTCGAGCCGGTGAGGAAGCCGGAGGAACCACCGTACTTGTAGTCGGTGGAGTAGTTGATCGTGGTGTTCTTGCGGCCCTTCTTGGTGCTGTAGTACTTGTTCTGGATCATCGAGAGCACCTTGCCGGTGCCCGGCTCCACGGTCACCGAGGCGGTGGCCACGTTGCTGGAGTCGTTCGGCGGGATCGCTTCGTTCACGGCCTTCCAGCCGGCCTTGAGGATCTTCGGGTCCAGCGTCGTGCGGATGGTGTAGCCACCCCGCTTCAGCGCGGCCTGCCGGTCCTCCTCGGTGGCGCCGAGCGCCTTGAACCCGTTGCCCTTGGTGATCACGTTGTAGACGTAGTCGCAGAAGTACGCCCGCGTGCCGGCGTTGGCGCAGCCCTGGTAGGTCGGGGTGACGTCGGACTTCAGCGGGGTGTCGACCGCCTCGTCGTGCTCCTGCTGGGTGATCATCTTCAGCGAGAGCATCTTGTTCAGCACGGTGTCGCGCCGGGCCAGAGCCTTGTCGTGCTGTTCCTCCGAGGCCGGGTTGAACTGGGTCGGGGAGGCGATCATCCCGCCCAGCATCGCCGCCTGGGGCAGGGTCAGCTTCTTGGCACTGGTGTTGAAGTAGTACTTGGCCGCCGCCTCGACACCGTTGGTCTGGCCGCCGAACCAGGCGATGTTCAGGTAGCCCTCGAGGATCTCCTGCTTGGACTTCTTCTTCTCCAGCGCGGTGGCCAGCCGGATCTCGCGCAGCTTGCGGGAGTTGGTCTGTTCCTCGGCCGCCTCGTAGGCCGCCTCGTCCCCGCTGGCGTGCGCCGCGTCCTTCAGCGTGTTCTTCACCAGCTGCTGGGTCAGCGTGGAGGCGCCCTGCGAGACCCCGCCCGAGGCCTGGTTGACCAGTAGGGCCCGGACCAGGCCCTTGGTGTCCACCCCGCCGTGCTCGTAGAACCGCTCGTCCTCGATGGCGACCACCGCGTCCTGCATGAACTCGGAGATCTCCTCCAGCTTCACCGGGTCGCGGTTCTCGTCGTAGAACGTCGCGATCAGCGAGCCGTCCGAGGCCAGCACCCGGGTGCTGGCCGAGACCTGGGTGTCCTCCAGCTCACTGGGCAGAGCGTTGAACGCATCGATCGCACTGTTCGAGGCCAGGCCTGTGGCGCCGATCGCGGGGACTGCGAGCCCGGCCGCGAGAACGCCCGCCACCAGACTGGTCACCGTGAAGGCGCCGAGCAGACCCAGGACATTCTTGGGGGTAGGTGCCGGCGACATGCGCGCCACCCTAATACGGAGCCCTGTGCGACCTTTGCGCTCAAGTCGGGCCGGGCGAACCCCCGGCCAGGGCGCCCGCAGCAGGTCCGCAGGAGGTTGGGCGGGGATCTGATGCCCCACCGGCGCTGCATTCCGGGTGCCGACCTGTATCAATTGTCGCTGTGCGTGACTCGACATTGACGCATCCGATGTCTAGCACCTTTGATCGTCGGTCGGGCCGTATGCCTTCCTTAAGAGCCCGAAAGGGTGGCGTAACGAAAGGGCGGGCTCGAACGATCGTCAGTGCAGAGATGTCCGGGAAGGGCAAGTTGAACTGCGCGCGCGGAATGTTCGCAGGTCAATGCGCGGTGACGGACGGGTCGCGTCAAGGGAGTCGCGGTCACTCAGAAGCACTGTCAGACAGGCGAGTCGATCTCTCAATCCGGCACTATCTGTAGCTAAACGGTTGCGCAGAGTAACTCATCGTCACTTCGGCCGATACCGATTCATCCATCCGGCCCTTATTGGCGTTGCAGTTGCTCACCTACCGTCATCGACAGAGGGGTTCGGCTCGGGGGTGAGCGTGGATCCACGGGGGTCCAGGGAGGGCCGAGGGAAATGGGTGTGACGGTGAACCAGTGGGCAACTCAGGGTGCGTGCCGCAAGAGCGACCCTGATGCACTGTTTGTTCAGGGGGCGGCACAGAATCGCGCCAAGTTGGTCTGTATGTCTTGCCCGGTCCGGACCGAGTGTCTCTCAGACGCGCTGGACCACAAGATCGAGTTCGGGGTATGGGGCGGGATGACCGAGCGGGAGCGCCGTGCGCTGCTCCGCCGTCGCCCGAACGTGCAGTCGTGGCGACGGCTGCTCGAGACCGCTCGCTCGCAGCAGGTCCGGATCATCGACCTGCTGAACGAGCAGGAGGTCGTCAAGGTCGGCTGAACCGGCCGGCTTCAGCACCAAACCACCGGGCGCCCGGGCGGGATCTTCGGATCTTTGCCCGGGCGCCGGGTTTTGCCCCTGGGTCAGCGGGAGTAGGCCGGTTCGCCGGTGCCGGCCAGGTCGGCACCGATGCCCCGCAACCCCTCCAGATCGTGCACATCCTGCGGCCGGGCCGGTACCCGGACCACCGCCACGTCCGGATGGGCCTGCCCGAAGCGACTGGCCACGGCCTTCTCCCGCTCGCTCAGCCGCATCCGGTCGGCGTGGATCCGCAGCAGGCCGGCCGTGGTGGCATGTTCCTGGGCGTCGTCCAGGTCCTCGGCCGCGGTGAGCGCACGCTCGGCCGAGAGCCCTTCGGCCGGACCGGTGTGCACCCGGTTCAGGACCAGCCCGGCCAGCGGCATGCCGTCACCCTCCAGGCGCTCCACGAAGTAGGAGGCCTCGCGCAGGGCGTCTCGCTCCGGCGCGGCCACCACCAGGAAGGCCGTGCCCGGTGCCTGCAGCAGCTTGTACGTGGCGTCGGCGCGCTCCCGGAAACCGCCGAACATTGTGTCCAGAGCAGCTACGAAAGTCTGCACGTCTGTCAGTACCTGGGCGCCCAGGATCTTGTTCAGCAGGCTGGTGGCGGTGCCGATCGCCGCGGACATCATCTTCAGGTAGGCCCGGCCGCCCGCCTTGGCCGGAGCGCCGAGAATCCGGATGAAGCGGCCGTCCAGGAACGAGCCCAGGCGTTGCGGGGCGTCGAGGAAGTCCAGGGCGGAGCGGCTGGGCGGGGTGTCGACGACGATCAGGTCCCAGGGATGCGCGCCGCTGTCGGCCTGGGTGCGCAACTGGCCCAGCTTCTCCATCGCCATGTATTCCTGGGTGCCCGCGAAGCTGCTGGAAAGCGCCTGGTAGAAGGGGTTCTCCAGGATCTGCGCGGCCTTCTCGGGCGGGGCGTGGCCCTCGATCACCTCGTCGAAGGTGCGCTTCATGTCCAGCATCATCGCGTCCAGGCTGCCGCCGGCGGCGGTGTCCACCCCGGCCACCGGCCGCGGGGTGTTGTCCAGCTCGGCCAGCCCGAGCGACTGGGCCAGCCGGCGGGCCGGATCGATGGTGAGCACCACCACCCGGCGGCCGCGCTCGGCGGCCCGCAGGCCGATCGCGGCCGCCGTGGTGGTCTTCCCGACCCCACCGGAACCGCAACACACCATGACCCGGGTGCGGGCATCGTCCAAAAGCTCGTCGATCTGCAGCACCGGCTCGTTGCTCATGCCGCGCCCTGCTCACCCAGGCGCCCGGCCAGCTCGTAGAGCGCACCGAGATCGATGCCGCTGGCCAGCGCGGGCAGTTCGTACACCGGGCGGCCGAGGGAGAGCAGTTCACCGCGCTCGGTGTGTTCCATCTGCACCCGGGCCCCGTGGTCGGCCGCCTCCTCCAGCAACGCGGTGGCCAGGGCCGCGTGCGAGGTGTCGTTACCGGTGGCCCGCGAGCGCCGCCCGAGCCCGGCCGCGGCCAGCCCGGCCAGCACCTCGGAACGATCGAGTCCGCCCTGGGTGGCTGCCTCCAGGGCATCCGGCGGCAGGAACGGGGGCCGGACCATGTTCACGAACACCCCACCCACCGGCAGGCCGATCGTCTCCAGTTCGGCCACCGCGTCGGCGGTCTCCTGCACCGGCATCTCCTCCAGCACGCTGACCAGGTGCACCGCGGTCTGCCCGGAGCGCATCAGGGTCATGATCGAGTTGGCCTGGTTGCGGATCGGGCCGACCTTGGCCAGCCCGGCCACCTCCTCGTTGACGTTGAGGAAGCGGGTGATCCGGCCGGTCGGCGGGGCGTCCAGCACCACGGCGTCGTAGACCGGGCGCTCCACGTCCGGCGCGGCCCGCCCGCCCTTCACCGTCTCCCGGCGCCGGACCGCCTCGTAGACCTTTCCGGTGAGCAGCACGTCGCGTACTCCGGGGGCGATGGTGGTGGCGAAATCGACCGCGCCGATGCGCTCCAGCATCCGGCCGGCCCGGCCCAGGCGGTAGAACATCTCGAGGTAGTCCAGAAGAGCGGCTTTCGGATCGACCGCCAGCCCGTACAGTTCGCCGCCGCCCGGGGCGACGGCGATCCTGGTCTCCTCGTACGGCAACGGGGGTAAGTCGAACAGCCGGGCGATGCTCTGCCGGCCCTCCACCTCGGCCAGCAGCGTGCGCCGCCCCCCGGTGGCCAGCGCCATCGCCAGGGCTGCGGCCACGGTGGTCTTCCCGGTGCCGCCCTTACCGGTGACGATGTGGAGCCTTACCCCGGGCCAGTCGGTCTCCCGGGCCTGCGCCGCCCGTGCTGCGACCGAGTGTGCCGGGCGCTTACGAGAACCCTGCGATGCCACCCCACCAGGTTAGACAGCGCCCACCCGGGATGCAGGGCGACTTGGCTGGCGACCTCCTCACAGCGTCGATCCGGTGACAATCCGGCATCGCCTACCAGAGCCAGGGCTGCACTCCAACTCCCCTGATGGATAGGCTCACCGGCATGGTCAAGTGGGAATACGCGACGGTGCCTTTGCTCATCCATGCCACCAAGCAGATCTTGGATCAATGGGGTGAGGACGGCTGGGAACTGGTCGCAGTGGTGCCCGGTCCCGAGGGCGCGAACCCGGTCGCCTATCTGAAGCGCCCCCGAGACTGAACGGACGACGGCGATGACTGGACGGATCGAGGCGCGGCTCACCGAGCTCGGATACACGCTGCCCCAGTTGGTCCCCCCGGTGGCGGCCTACGTCCCGGCGGTGCTGGACGGCGACCGGGTGTGGGTCTCCGGGCAGCTGCCGATGGTGGACGGCGCGCTGCCGCTCACCGGCCGGGTGGGCAGCAGCGGTGGGGACGGGCTGATCAGCCCGGCCGAGGCGAACGGCCTGGCCCGGATCTGCGCGCTCAACGCGCTGGCCGCGGTCCGGTCGGTGATCGGCGATCTGGACCGGATCCGGCGGATCGTCAAGGTGGTCGGGTTCGTCGCCAGCGAGCCGGCGTTCACCGGCCAGCCGCTGGTGATCAACGGCGCCAGCGAGTTCTTCGGCGAGGTCTTCGGCCCGGCCGGGCAGCATGCGCGCAGCGCCGTCGGCGTGAGCGCGCTGCCGCTCGGAGCACCGGTCGAAGTAGAGATGATCATCGCCATCAACCCCTGAGCGGGTCGATGGTTCACCTGCCCGGGTGACGGCGCCGGTTGCCGGCGCCGTCACCGGACCACCCCGTTGCGGCTGTGCTCAGGCGGACGGGGCGCTACGTGCTGCCCGGATCACGGGTGCGCGAGTTTGCCGCTGCTGCCCAGAACGCCCCGGGTGATGGCGGTGGCCAGATCGATGACGTCGGACGCCTGCGGCTGCCCGTTCAGGACCACCAGGTCCGGCACCGGGCCGCCGGCCCGTTCCGGGACCGGTTCCAGGGCCGGTCGCTCGCCGCCCTCGGTCAGCACGTCGCTGATCTCCTGAGCCAGGGCCCGCCCGGCCGCGGCCGCCCGCAGGGCCAGCCGCAGCACGGTGGAAGCCGGCACCCCGGCCTCCCGCAGGGCCCGCATCAGGTCGTAGGCCTGTGCGTCCACGAGCACCGAACCGCTTGCTGCCGAGGTGGGCTCGAGCCCACCGTCCAGCCGCCGTCTTCCCCGTTCTATCGCCGTCGGCCCGGCGGCCTGCCACAGCGCCCCCGTGGGCCCCAGGTCCTCGCCCCGGGCCGCGGCGTCGATGATCATCTTCAGAGGTAGCCCGGCGTCCCGTAGTTGCCGGATGTCGCGCAGCCGGCGCAGATGGGACTCCTGGTAGCGGGATGTCCGACCCACCCGATTCGGTGGGGCCAGCAGTCCCTTGGTCCGGTAGGCCCGCACGTTCCGCGGGGTCATCCCGGCCGCTGTGGCCAGCTCCTCGATCGTGAAAGTGTCCTGCGCCCCCATCGTCATCCCCGTGTCGGCGGGCAGAGCGCCGTCCGCCCGCAATGTAGTCAAACGCTCATTGACGCCCCGTCAAAGAGTTGATCGCTAACAGTAACCACCGTACTGCCTTCGGCCGAATGGGCATTCACCCAAGGTGCATCGAATATCAGCCGACTGTGCAATTACGCACCTAGTCCAACCGGTCCGCCGGACCGGTGGGCCTTTAGCATTCCGGTGTGCCGAATACCCCGGACGACCCGAGCGAGCCTGATCCATCGTCGGCGGACCGGGGCGATCCTGGCAATCAACCGTGGCTCGGCGGTGCGGTGGGAGAGACCGCCTTTTGCGTTCTCGCCGGTAATCCCGGACCGATGACGCTGGACGGCACCAATACCTGGATCCTGTCGGCGCCGGGTTCGGCCGAGGCGGTCGTGGTGGACCCCGGCCCGGACGACGAGAAACATCTCGCAGCGGTTCTGGAGGCCGTGCGCGCTCGCGGGGCGAAGGTCGTGCAGACCTTGCTGACGCACGGCCATGCGGATCACAGCGAAGCTGCGCGGTCCTTCGCGGAGCTGACCGGCGCTCCGGTGCGGGCCCTGGATCCGGCCCACCGGTACGGCGGGGAAGGGCTCGGCGACGGGGACGTGGTTGCGGTGCAAGGGCTGCGGCTCGAGGTCGTGGCCACCCCGGGCCACACCCGCGACTCCTTGTCCTTCCTGGTCCCGCAGACCCGCTCGCTGCTCACCGGAGACACGATTCTCGGGCGGGGCACCACGGTGGTCGCGCATCCGGACGGGCGGCTCGACAGTTATCTGGCTTCGCTGGATCGGCTCGGCGAGCTGTCCGGATCGGCCGAGCTGCGGCAACTGCTGCCTGGCCACGGTCCGGTGCTGGGGCAGCCCGGACTGGTGGTGGACCAGTACCGCCGGCATCGCCGCGAACGCCTCGAGCAGGTGCGGGCGGCCGTCGCGGCCGGTGCTGGGACTGCTCGTGAGGTGGTGGAGGTGGTCTACGCCGACGTGCCGCGCTCGGTGTGGGCGGCGGCCGAGTTGAGTGTGCAGGCGCAGCTGACCTATTTAGGGGTCTCGAACTGAGAACGCCGTCCGCGCCCCTTAGGGGGAACGGACGGCGTTCTGGGTAAAGCCTGAGATCAGCGCGCGCGGCGCCGCATCCGCTCCACGTCGATCAGCACCACGGCCCGCGCCTCCAGGCGCAGCCAGCCGCGCGAGGCGAAGTCGGCCAGAGCCTTGTTCACCGTCTCCCGGGAGGCGCCGACCAGCTGGGCCAGCTCTTCCTGGGTGAGGTCGTGGGCCACCCGCAGGCCGTCGTCGGTGGGCCGGCCGAACCGCTCGGAAAGATCCAGCAGCGCCTTGGCCACCCGCCCGGGAACGTCGGAGAACACCAGGTCGGCCAGGTTCTCGTTGGTCCGGCGCAGACGCCGGGCCAGAGCCCGCAGCAGCTGCCGGGCCACGTCCGGGCGACCGGTCAGCCAGGTGACCAGGTCGTCGTTGCCGAGCCCGATCAGCGACGTGTCCGCCACCGCGGTGGCGGTCGCGTTGCGCGGTCCGGGATCGAAGAGGGACAGCTCACCGAACATCTCGCCCGGGCCCAGGACGGCCAGCAGGTTCTCGCGGCCGTCGCCGGAGGCGCGGCCGAGCTTCACCTTGCCCTCGACGATGACGTAGAGCCGGTCACCCGGGTCGCCCTCGTGGAAGAGCACCTGGCCGCGGGCGACGTCGGTGGGCGCCATCGTGGCCCGCAGCGCTGCGGCGGCTTCGTCGTCCAGCGCTGCGAACAGTGGCGCCTGACGAACGACGTCGTCGTCCACCTGTTCCTCCTCACACGCCGTCCGGTACCGGACGGCCTCATCAGTGAGGCATCATGCCCCACCAGCACGCAGTTTGCCGCAACCCCCGGGCCGCGGTTACACCTGGGGCCGATGAACGGTCACCCGCAGTGTTCCGACGATGCACTCCGTGGCCGGCGGGCCGACGGAGGCGACAGCTCGGTGCCACTTCCCGGAAGGTTGCACCCCATCATGGCGGAAAGGCGTGTGAGCTGTGGAATCGGGGCACTCGGCTGTGCTCAACGCAGAGGTTTCCGGCTTCGTCACGCTCGGTCTGCCGGCTCATCACCGCCGCTTGTTCAGGCCACCGCGCCGGTCCGGCTGCGGTAGGCCAGGATGCCGGCCGCCTCGCCGGTGGCGGCCTCCAGCGTCTTCTCGTAACGGGAGAGCTCGTCCAGGGCGGCCCGCAGCCGGATCAGCAGCCCACCCTCGCCGGCCCGCACGTCGGTCGGGGCGATCCCGATCAGCCGGCGCAGGTCGGCAGGCGGTGCACAGATGGTTCCGTACAGCCCGGGCGGGGCGAGCGGCTCGTCGAGATCGGTGACCGAGGCGACGGCCAGGTCGATCCGGGCAAGGATCAGCCGCCGCCAGTGATCGACGTCCCGCTGAGCTGCCAGCAGCGCCCGGTGGTGCTCGGCGAGCTGCTCGGGCGACATCGCGGAGAACGACAGGGCGGTGAGTGGATCGGTCAGGCCCAGGGCCACCTCTTCTCCTCTCTCCGGGCGGCTGCGGAACAACCTGCAGGCGCGGCGTTACGGTGCGGATCCGGGTCCGGCCGATCGCGGATGATCGGCCCCGGGTTACGCATGGGTGTTCGTCGGTGGCGCTGGCCCGCTTGAGCTGCCCACCCTGCGCTCACACTCCCGGCGGACCTTGCCGGGGCTCTCGTTCGGCGCTTCGGGTTATGCGCGGCGACCTGCGACGATGACTGTTTCGACCATCCGGGTGGCAGCGCCCGACTCGCCAGTAGCTTCGTGGGCCGGTTCCTCGGCGGCGGTCCGGGCCGGCTTCGCGACGGCGGGCTGGTGGTTCGCTGGAGAAGGCGGATTGTCGGTGCTGCCGCGTACGCTGGCCGGGTGACGATGGGCAATGGGCAGCGAAACGGGCCGAAAGCCGTGGCGGTGGAGAGCCCGATCGCGCTCACCCGCCGGGCCCGCAAGATCCACCGGCTGCTCACCGAGCGCTATCCGGACGCGCACTGCGAGCTCGACTTCACCAGCCCGCTCGAGCTGCTGGTCGCCACCATCCTGTCCGCCCAGAGCACCGACAAGCGGGTCAACCTCACCACCCCGGCGCTGTTCGCCAAGTACCGCACCGCCGCCGACTACGCCGCGGCCGACCGCGCCGAGATGGAAGAGATCATCCGGCCCACCGGCTTCTTCCGGGCCAAGACCGACTCACTGCTGAAACTCGGTGCCCGCCTGGTCGAGGAGCACGACGGCCAGGTGCCGGGGAAACTCGAGCAGCTGGTCAAGCTGCCCGGGGTGGGCCGCAAGACCGCCAACGTGGTGCTCGGCAACGCCTTCGGGGTTCCCGGCATCACGGTGGACACGCACTTCGGCCGGCTGTCGCGGCGCTTCGGCTGGACCGCCGACGAGGACCCGGTGGTGGTCGAGCACCAGATCGGTGCCCTGTTCCCGAAGAAGGACTGGACGATGCTCTCGCACCGGCTGATCTTTCACGGCCGGCGCACCTGTCACGCCCGGAAGGCGGCCTGCGGGGCCTGCCCGGTCTCGGCGCTGTGCCCCTCCTACGGCATCGGTGAGGTCGACCCGGTGAAGGCGGCCAAGCTGCTGCGCGACTCCGCCTTCGGCACGGTCCCGGCATGAGCGGTGCGTTCGCGGCCGGCCACCCGGATGCGCAGCGGGCAGACCGGATGCGGGCCGGCGCTGCGGTACCGGCCTGGCTCGATCGCCTCACCGAGGCGGTCACCCAGCCCGGTCAGAGCACGGCCTTCGAAACCATGATCGCCCCCGCCGCGGACGCCCGGCGCTCCTCGGTGCTGGTGCTCTTCGGGCCTGGCCCGCAGGGCCCGGACGTACTGCTCACCCAGCGCGCGGCCACCCTGCGGGCGCACGCTGGGCAGGTCGCCTTCCCCGGGGGCCGGGTGGATCCGAGCGACTCCGGCCCGGCCGAGACGGCATTGCGGGAGGCCCACGAGGAGGCCGGGGTGGACCCGGCCGGTGTGCTGGTCCGGGCCGAGTGCGCCGAGCTCTACCTGAACGTCACGAACTTCCGGGTCACCCCGGTGATCGCCTGGTGGCCCGAGCCGGCACCGCTGAGACCCGGAGACCCGGACGAGGTGGAACGGGCGGTGCGGGTGCCGCTGGCCGAGCTGACCGATCCGGCCAACCGGTTCGTCGCCGGGTACCGCGGCCGCAAGGCCGGGCCGGGTTTCGAGGCCGGTGGGCTGTTCGTCTGGGGCTTCACCGCCGCGGTGCTGAGCTGGGCCTTCCGGCTGGCCGGGCTGGAACGGCCGTGGGATCCGAGCCGGATACTCGAGGTTCCCGAGCAACAACTGCGCATACCAGAGCGTCAGGAACTGCGCAGAGACTTTTCCGAGCAGCAAGGCCTGAGCGTGCAGGACACGAACGGCCAGGACGAGGTGGACGTACCGTGATCGACATCATCCTGGTGCTGATCATGCTCGGGTATGCGATATCCGGCTTCCGGCAGGGGCTGGTCGTCGGCCTGCTCTCGCTCGGCGGTTTCGTCGGGGGTGCGCTGCTGGCCATGGTCTTCGTGCCGCAGCTGGTCTCCGGCCTGGAAGCGGGCACCCGGCGCTCGATCATCACCCTGCTCGCGGTCATCTTCACCGCCTGGGCCGGCCAGTTCATCGGTGCCCTGATCGGCGGGCGGATCCGGCAGGCCGTGCCCGAGGGCCCGGTGGCCTTCGCCGACCACATCGTCGGGGCCGGGGCCGGAGTGCTCGCGGTGGCCCTGGTGCTCTGGTTCGTGGCCGGCGCGGTTCGCGGCGGGCCGTCCGAGCAGCTGTCCCGCACCGTGGCCGAGTCCAAGGTGATCGGCACCATCGACGACCTGGTCCCGACCAGCCTGGTCGGAGTGGCCGACCGGTTCCGCGAGGCCGTCGGCTCCAGCAACTTCCCGCGGGTGTTCGCCGGGGTCGAGCCGGAAGACATCACCCCCGTCGATGCTCCCGACCAGGCACTCGCCGACAGCGAGGCCGTGGCCCAGGCCCGGCGCGCGGTCGTGAAGATCACCGGCGAGGCGAACAGTTGCGGCCGTGGCCAGGAAGGCAGCGGCGCGGTCATCGCTCCGCAGCGCGTGGTCACGAACGCGCACGTGGTGGCCGGGGTGGACGAGCCTCGAGTCCAGGTCGGAGGAGAGGGCCGGCGCTACAGCGCGCGGGTGGTGGCTTTCGACCCGATCCGCGACCTGGCTGTTCTGGCGGTGCCCAAGCTGCGGGTCAAACCGCTGCAGATGACGGGTGACCTGGAGCGCGGCGACGACGCGATCGTGGTGGGCTTCCCCAACGACGGCCCGTTCAAGGTCTCCCCGGCCCGCGTGCGCTCGATCGTGCGGGCCAGCGGCGAGGACATCTACGGCAACGAGGGCGCCGTCCGCGAGGTCTACTCGCTCTACGTCAAGGTGCGCCCAGGCAACTCCGGCGGCCCGGTGCTCGACCCGTCCGGCAACGTCGTCGGGGTGGTCTTCGCCAAGTCGCTCGACGACCCGGACACCGGCTACGCCCTCACCATGGAGGAGGCCCGGGAGTCGATCGAGGCCGGAGCCGGCCGCTCCGAGCGGGTCAGCAGCGGGGAGTGCGCGCGGGGCTGACCCCTGGGGCCTCACAACCGGGCCACCGGTTTGCCTCCCGGGGCCCACAACCGGGAGTTCAAGCGTCCTAAAGGGTTTTCAGCCAGCTCAGCAACGCGTTGGTGACCTGCTCCGGCGCCTCTTCCGGCAGGAAGTGCCCGGCGCCGGGCACCGACTCGAAGCGCAGCGGCCCGCTCACCTGACGATGCGACGCGAGCACGCTGGGCATCAGGACGAACGGGTCCTCCTCGCCGTGCAGGCTGAGCACTGGCACCGAGATCGCCCGGTCCACCGCACTACTGAAGCGCCGCCCGTCCTGCCGGGGTAGCGAGCGCAGCGCCCACCGGTAGTACTCCATCGCGCTATGGGCCACGAACGGCACCCGGATAGCCCTGCGATATACGTCCAGGCATTCCTCGTCAGGGAAGTCGCCGCCCGCACCAGACCACTCGTTCAGCAGTTCCGCCACCAGATCCTGGCGTGTGAGCCAGCGCTCCGGGCGCATCGGCAGCTGGAACTCCAGCACCCGCCGCCAGGCCTTGCGTTGACGGGCGTCTCGGGCCAGCGCCCGCCGCATCACCAGCGGATGCCCCATCGACAACGCCGCCACGGCGCGGGTCTGCTCCGGCGCCAGCCCCGGCATCGACCAGGCCAGCCAGCCGCCCCAGTCCTGCCCGACGATCACTGCCTCGGTCTCGCCCAGCGCTTTGATCACCCCGGCCACATCGGTGGCGGACGTCATCGTGTCGTAGCCCCGCGGCGGCTTGTCCGAAGAGCCGTACCCCCGCAGATCCATCGCCACCGCGCGGAAACCGGCGTCGGCGAGGGCGGGCAGCTGGTGCCGCCAGCTCCACCAGAACTGGGGAAAACCGTGCAGCAGCAGGACGAGCGGGCCGTCGCCGGCCTCGGCGACGTGGAAGCGGGCGCCGTTGGCGGCGATGAACCGGTGGGTCCAGGGGCCGCGGATCAGCGTGTCGGCCGAGTCCGCGTAGAGCGCACTCGCCGGTTCCAGCGCCGGTCGCGGCGCCTCCGGGCCGGGTGGTTCGGTGGGCGTCGGGCTTGGGTTGCGGCGGATCCTCACCGCTCAGGCGCAGGTCACGGGCGGACGCTGCCCTTGACGGCGGCGATTGTCTGCTTCGTCGAGGCGATTGCCCGCTCCGGCGGCTTGATCTTCTTGACCTGCAGGAACCCGATGAAGCCGAGCCCACCGGCGAGCAGCAGCAGCGCCAGCGTGACGATCAGGAAGGCCAGCCACTCCGGCAGCCCGAACGCGACCAGGGCGTACCCGATGGTGATGATCGCGGTGATCGAGGCCAGCACGGCCAGGTAGCCGGCCGCGCCGAACATCCCGGCGCCCACCGCACCGCGCTTGACGTCGTCCTTGATCTCGGCCTTCGCCAGCGCCACCTCGTAACGGACGAGTGCGGACAGGTCCTCACTCGCCTGGGCCACGAGCTGCCCTATCGTCCGTTCCTCGGCCATCAGCAACTCCTGCGGTCAATACCCCTCGCGGCCGGTCACCGCGTCCGGATGAGCCTATTCGACCCCTCTGGGTTTGTGCCGGTCAGGAGGGCACCGACGGTGTCCCTGGCGTGTCCCGCGGCCTGCGGCCGGTAGTTCGTGCGACCTACCCGAGCGAGCGTTCAATCGTCTTCAATTACCTGCTTGATCTGTTCCGCAGAGATGACGGTCTTCTGGCCGGGAAAGAAGTCGGGGACAACCCGGTCGCCCTGGCGTTCCCAGGTGCCCACGATGCGTCCACCATGAAGAATTACCGGGGCGATCCAGCCCGCCGCCCGACTGACCTTTGAGCGGTGTTCGGCGGGAAGCATCCAGGTGTCCTTGGTGCCCGCACCCAGTACGTAAGTGTCGAAAGGGCCGAGCAAATGGACGTCCTGGCTGGGTTGGGTAGCTCGTAGCTGGTCGGCATGCTGATTGAGGACGAAAGCCTTCTGGCCGTCCACCTCGACCTCGGTGAGTTCTTTCTCCAGCGCCGCGAACCATTTCTTCAGCGTCCCCTTTTTCGAGGTCCCTCGGGTCAGCCAGGCGTCGAATTTCTCGGGAGTGCTGGGACCGTAGGCGCCGAGATAATCGGAAATCACGATCGGCGCGGCTTCTTCGGGATCCGGAATTCCGGCCCAGCCCGGAATCAGGGTCGACGGCGTGGTGAAGGTGGTCCGGCCGTCCGGGCCGGTGCCGTGACAGAGCGCGCCTCGCCAGGCCAGCGGCTTGAGCAGGGTGCCCCAGCCCGAACGCAGCTCGGCCTCGATCTTCTGGAACTGCCTGTCCTGCAGCAGTTCCTCGACCAGCTCCGCCCGGGTCAGCGCCCGGCCTTCGAGGATCTGCCGGGTGGCCTCGGTGAGCTGGTCGATCTCCTGCGGCGTGGCGCCGAACGCCTTCTGCCAGCTCGGCTTCGTCCAGGTCCGGGCCTCGGCGATCAGCGAGAGGTAGCTGCCCACCTTCTGCGCGGTGCACAGGTGCAGGGTGCCGCGCATCGCCCAGGTCTTGACCAGCTTGGCTTTTCCGGGGTTCTTGGTGGTCTGACGTTTGGCGATCGTGGTGGCCGCGGCGGATGCCACCTGAGCCTGCACACCACAGACCCGGTCGACGACCGTCTCCGGACCGGCGCTGGTCCGAGGGCTGAGGAACTGCCGGTTCAGCCGCCAGGCCAGGGCCTGAGCTGCGGTGATCTGCACGGTGGAAAGTTTGGTGGGGCGGGGCGCGGGTAGCAAGCTTCGGGTGCGGGGAGTGCGCACAAACGCGTATGCGGGCCGTTGTCTGACGTATTCACCGGAGCGGGTCGCGGTGATTGGGTCAATTGAGTGACAGAGATTCTTTCCGCGTACGCCGAGCAGACCGACAAGCAAGGACGTCCGGCGGCACAGAGCCTGGAAGCGGTCCGGCAGGCCGGCGACTTCGCCCTACGGATGCCGGTGGCGCACGGTGGTAGCTGGGCCGACGCCACGACCACGGTGCGACGACTGGCCGAACTGGGGCGCGCCTGCCCGTCTACGAGCTGGAACGTGGGCACTTCGGCGGTGGCCAAGACGCTGGTGGTGAACAGCCTGGGTGATGCTCTGCCGGCGGCATTCGCCGCCGACCCGAACGCTCAGGCCTGCGGTACCGGTATGCCGACCGGACGGGTAGAGCGAGGTACGGACGGAACTCGGGTGACCGGGAAGTGGAAGAGCCTTTCCGGCGTTGAGGATTCGGCCTGGGCGGCGGTTGGAGTGATGGACGGGGACACGTTCTCCATCGCCCTGCTGCCGGTTTCGGACCTCAAGATCGAGCAAACCTGGGATGTCGCGGGAATGCGGGGTACGGGCAGTCACACTGGGGTGGCGGACGGGCTTTTGGTAGGGGACGAATACGTCTTCCCCGTCAACCTGCCCGGGTCCCAGGCAGACCTCACGTTCTTCGGACTCACTGCGCTCGCCCCGGTCGTGGGGGCTACCCGCGGCGCACTCGACGTGATCGAGGGGATGTTCGCCTCCGACCGTAAGCCCTACATGTCTCAGTACTCCCGGATGGCAGAGTCGCCTGGCGCCCGCCACTGGCTGGGGGAGGCCACCCGCCTGACCTTCCGGGCCGAGCGCGGCATGCTCGCCCTGGCCGCCGCGGTCGACTCCGGCACGGTGACGCAGGCCGACGCCCCGCAACTCAGCAGCGAGATGGCTGACGCCGCCCGAGACTGCCGCGCGGCCCTGGAACTGATGCTCGACCTGCACGGGACCAGCGGCTTCGCCTCCTCCAACCCCCTGCAGAGGCTCTGGCGGGACGTAGCCGTCGGCAGCCGTCACCCGCACCTCAACCCCTACCTGACGGCGGAGCGCTTCGGGGAGGCTCGGGCCGCTTCGTAGACTTATGGCATGGATGTGGTCAGCACGGCACTGGCCGGTGCCCGGGTGGGCGAGGCCGGTGCCCGCTGGTTCGGTGGTTCTGGACAGTGGGGCGCGCGGTTCGAGAGCTTCGAGGGCATCGGCTTCCATGTCGTGATGGCCGGTTCGGCCTGGCTCATCGACCCGGACAGCGGCAGCAGACCGCTGGTCGAGGGTGACGTCGTCCTGGTCCCGAGCGGCGCCGAGCATGCAGTGAGCCTGTCCCGACGTCCGCTGCGCGAGGTGCCGCTGCTGCCAATGGGCCCCCAGGCGCCGCCGGCCGGAGACTTCGACGTGGAATTCCTCTGCGGTGCCTACCGTCTGGGGCACGGAGAGGTCCACCACTTCCTGCGCGACCTACCCCCGGTGATCGTCGCCTCCTCCCGGCAGGCCCCGGAACTGGCCGCGCTGACCCAGGTACTGCTCGGAGACGTGTCCGGCGATCAGGCCGGCACCAGCATCACCCGCACCGCCCTGATCGACCTGATCATCGTGCACACCCTGCGAGCCTGGCGCTCACGCAGCGCCGACCCGGCACCGCTGGAGGTGGGCGACGCCCTGGTAAGTGCCGCCCTGCGAGCCATTCACGCACAGCCGCAGGCCCCCTGGAGCGTGCAGCAACTCAGCGACCAGGCCGGGCTCTCCCGCACCGCCTTCAGCCGTCGGTTCGCGGCCGAGACCGGGCGCTCGCCGATGGCCTACCTGATCGCGCAGCGCCTTACCCGGGCCGCGCAGTTGCTGTGCAACACCCCGGCGCCCTTGGCCTTTGTGGCCCGGCAGGTGGGCTATTCGTCCGAGTTCGCCTTCGCCAATGCGTTCCGGCGTGAGTTCGGTGTCTCGCCGGGGCGGTACCGGCAGGAGCACCAGCGGGTGCTGGGGCTGGAGTCGGTTCGGCTGCCGTAGGGGTTGGTGGCCCTTCAGAACCAAGAAAGCCCGGATCAGGACTCTGATCCGGGCTTTGCCTGAGCCACCTATCGGACTCGAACCGATGACCTGCTCATTAAGAAGATTTCGTGAGGTGACCCACAGGCGACTGACCTGCGCTTGGTGCTCTCCGGAGACACCGGGGCGGACTTTGCGACCTGGGCGAACGCGGTGCGGGATCCCACGAGGGATCCCACGGCAGCCCTGTTGGAGCGGTTGAGAAGGCGATTTGGGCGGCGGCCCGAAGGAGATCCATGTCCGCTACCCAGGACCGATCAGCCCGCTCTGCTCCCCCATGCGCTTACCCGACTGCCAGGCCACCGGGGCAAGGGTGGGTCTGGACGATGCTCACTGGCGCTGGGCTGCAGTATGCATTCGTGCCCTGGACGTTCATCCCCTGTTCCGGCGGTATCGACAAGGTGCGCCGGATCCAAGGTGTTTGCCGGCGGCAACCGATAGCCGGAGAGGTCGAGATGCGTGAGCGGGGCTCGACAACACAGTAACGCGCTGGCCCGAAAGTTCTGTGCACGGACGGTTACTTGTTGTATAAACCGAAGCCTGTGTGATTGAACCGATGACTGGACACCTCCCACGAAGGGCGTCATGAGCAACGAGGCACTGAACACTAGACGAGCCGGACTCGATCGAGGCCGAACGCGCCGGAACGCGGTCCGAGCCGCCTTCCTCATGACTGCAGTGCTGTGCGTGGCGGGCACGAGCATCGCCGGCGCCACGGCCAGCCAGGCTGCCGCCTCGACTGCAAGTTCGGTCAGCGTCTCTCACGGCGAGAGTGCCTTGGGCGCTGTGTCGGGATCTGTCGTCCCAGCCGCACTGAAGCTGACGCTTGGCGAGAAGAACGCGATCAAGGCGGCCAAGGCGTACCTCGCTAGCGGCGCCTTCTCCAAGCTGGGCTTGGCTGCCCAGCTGAAGTACGAGGGCTACACGTCCAAGCAGACCAAGACGGCGCTCAAGAAAGTCGGCCGCACGAAGGTCTGGAAGCGCGAAGCGCGTGAGTCGGCCACGTCGTACCTTAAGTCCGGAGCGTTCTCTAAGAAGAGCCTGAGCAAACAGCTGGCCTACGAGAAGTTCACTCGTGCTCAGGTGAAGCACGCGATCGGCCACGTATCCAGCGAGAAGGTCTGGAAGCGCGAAGCGGTTCAGTCGGCGACGGCGTATCTCGACATATTCGCCTTCTCGCGGCAAGCGCTGGCCGATCAGCTTGCGTACGAGGGATTCACCAAACCGCAGATCGACTATGCCCTCGGGAAGGTCGGTTACTGAAGTCTGAATCAATTGAGGTCTCCTGCTGCGGCGCCTTCTCGCGGTCGAATTCGCGCTTCAGCAGGGGATCCAAGGCCGCGCGTATCGGCTTGCTCGACTCACATGGCGTTCTAGCAACGGGTTCTAAGTTCTGGCCTGCTCTGCAACTACCGAGGCGAGTAGCGGCAGAGGGCCATGGCTATCGGATTCTTTTAATCGACTCTGTCGTCGCTGGGAAGCCAGCGGCCACCCAGGGCGGTCGTGAGTGGTTTCGTATTTGATTCCGCCACCACATGATGTCAGCTCCATGCCTAATGACCGTGATCCATGGATTGTCAAGTAGTAGAAATTTCGCGGTGACCTATGCCTATCGTGGTGGTCTTCGGTTGGCGATCACGGGGGTGTCGCGTAGTGGTGGGCAGTCGTTCAGAGCAGATGGCTGAGACGGTCTATCCGTCGGACCCGTACACGTTCGTCAAGCACCGGGCATACACTTACTACCTCAACTGTTGGATGCCCAAGATCCTTAGTCGCTTCGACAGTGGCACTGTCGTTGACGCGTTCTCGGGCGCCGGCGTGTACACGGATGGGAAGCCCGGCTCCTCTGTGGTCGTAGCCAAAGCTTTCTTGGATCACCAGCGGCGTTCGACTTGGCGAGGGCATCTCCAGCTCGCTTGCCTCGATGCGCGGCCCGATCGTGTAGCTCGACTGCAGCAGGAACTGGGGAGCCTCGAGAAACCGCCGGGATTTCAGTGGAGAGTGGGCCGGCCGGGGCGCCTGTCAGAGAGAGCGGAGGCGCTACAGCGATTTGCCCACCCTGACCGTCAGGCCAGGCCAACCCTGTGGCTGCTGGATCCGTACGGTCCCGGGGACGTGTCGTTCTCGGTAGTTCGGTCCCTGCTGGAATCTGGGCGCGGCGACGAAGTGATTCTGAGCTTCTTCGCCAGGGAGATGCATCAGCGGTGCCAAGTGCGTGAGTGGCAGAAAGCCATGGACGTTCACTTCGGTGGTGACGAGTGGCGGGTCGTCCTGAACTTTCCGGATCAGGCCCAGGGCATGCAGGCACTGTTGGCTGCATACTCCGCCAAGTGGAAAGCCTTGGGCGTGCACGTCGGTGACTTCGCTGTGCAGATTGCCAGCGACAAGATCCGTTACTACCTGATCTTCCTCACTCGGCACCCGTCTGGGATGGAGTGTTGGACGAAGATGGCGCAGCGCATGGATCCGTACATGAGCCGTGGAGCTTCCCCGCAGTCAGCGGAGCAGGAGACTCTCTTCGGGGAGCCTTCCACGGGGCACATGCGAGAAATCTTGGCGCAACTGGCGGGCCGCGAAGTCTCGTGGGAAGAGCTTGACCATCTCGCGATCACGAACCAACACAGCCCCAAGGTACTGCGCTTGGCCCTTGACGAAATGCTCGCCGAAGGTTTGGCCTTCCGACAGTTTCCTCTAGATGCGGATCCAAAGGCCAGGACTGCCTGGCCTGATGGCTGCCGTGTGCGGTTCTACTCCAAGTCCGACTTGGCGGCCGGTGATGCCACTCTGCCATCCGGTCTGCCAATCCTTGGGTGACCGGCGATCTATGACGCGGCGGTCACCTTCGGCATGTCGTCCCAGGTGCGGCCCTCGAGATCCCGCCCGCCGGCCTTCGGTGTACGGCCACCCCATTGCTTGAAGAAGAAGGGCACCTCACTTTGGACGCAGGTGTCGCGAATTCCTGTCACCCAGCGGAGATCCACCGGGCGGGAGGCCGGGCCACTCTCGCCTCCCGCGATTACCCAGTCGATGCCGTCCAGGTCGAGCCCGTCCAGCGGGCCTAGAAGGGGCTCGCAGGAAAGAAAGCGGACTGCCGCAGGGACATGCCGTAGGTCATCTACACGGTCAAGTTGGTTCTGATCCTCCACCGATGTGCCGATCCAAACATTCGGGGGCCAGGTCAGTTTCGAGCTCAAGCGCCGAAGCCGACGCGCCCGCTTGGTCAACACTTGGAAGGTGTGTTGAGGACACTCCTCCATGGTCTCGAAGACCTGCTGGACGAACGAGATCGGAACCTTGGCATGGAAGAGATCGCTCATTGAGTTGACAAAGATGGTGCGTGGCGCCTTCCAGCGCCTTGGGATGTTGAGCGAGTCTTCATGGATGGTGAGCCCAAAGCCGGGGCCGGACGTTCGGGGATCGCCATCGGACTGGTACTTCCTCTGTCCCATGGCCTTCAACCGCTTGGAAAGTTTCAGCGCGTAACAGTTATCGCATCCAGGGGAGATGCGATCGCAGCCGGTCGTTGGATTCCAGGTAGCCTCGGTCCACTCGATGGTGCTGCCATCGGCCATGGCTTATCCCTTCGTTCGTGGGTGTCCTGCGGCGAAATCTATTCGGGACGCTTTCACCCATCGTGTGTCCATCTTCACGCATCGCGTGCTGCGACGGATACAACTCTTGAATATCGATGAGCGTGTCGCGCTGTGACCGGTGCACGTAGCTTCGGTCAACGCCCTGCTTTTGCGTCTGCGGCGCACCCACGACATGGCAGGGCTTCATGGTGAGTCGAGCAACGGGTGGCGCCGGCACTTCTCGCCGGTCGGGCACGAAGATCACGCCACATGCCCAACCAGGCCCGTGCATGGCCAGGAGACGTCATCGTCCTAAGCGTTACGCAGCCTGATCGCGTGGCCGCATTGGATAGCCTGGCGAGTGTGCTTGTGGCAGTTACTGCTCTGTGCGCGGTGTTCTTCAAGCAGGATCAGGACTAGATGAGAGCGGGCTGCCTGCCGTCTTCGGTCGGCAGGTGTCGCAGCTTCCTGAAAAGTTTTGGGAGACCGTTGACAGCAGGCAGTCCTCGTCTGGCATGGCCTTGTTTTGAGGTGCTCCCGGAAGTTTCCCACTGGGGCGTATAGCTTGATCGCGTGACTTCTAATTGGCGAGCGGTTCCCTATGAACACACGTTCTACGACGACATTCCGCCCATGAACGTGTGCCCGTGTGGGCAACGGGCGCTCACTGTGTATGTCGATGGTGAAGAAGGCCTTCAACTGATCGATGCTGACGGCAACCCCACCGTGTAGGTCGTAAGAGGCGGGGCGACGTTGCTGCGTCGCCGGTGTGGGGGAGTGTCGCCTCTCCCACACCGCACAGGTTGGGGCAAGATGAACGGCATTCGGCCGCCCAAAGCGGCAATCGGTGGCACACGACTCATGTGCCACCGATCAATGTTCCTGCTGGTCAGGCCCAGTTCGGCCCTCTGACCTCG
>NZ_JAJOMB010000035.1 GCF_021129305.1 Kineosporia babensis
CGGATGCCTTGCGCTCTCCTTGGGATAGGCCGACGTAGGTGATCCCCTTGCGTACGGTTC
Organism: Kineosporia babensis; assembly: GCF_021129305.1. Classification (GTDB taxonomy): domain Bacteria; phylum Actinomycetota; class Actinomycetes; order Actinomycetales; family Kineosporiaceae; genus Kineosporia; species Kineosporia babensis. Next base: position 61 of record NZ_JAJOMB010000035.1, read on the forward strand.
GGGTGATACCCAGGAAGTAGTTGAATGCACCTTGAACTTTCCAGTTCGCGCTCTCCCCGTCGCCGCCCGGGGAAATGAGGTAGAACAGTTCGCCCTTGTAGTAACTCAGTATGTTCTCAGTGACGACATTGGCTCCGGCGCAGTAGTGGAAGATGATCTCGGCACCAGGGTCTCCGTCGATGGGGCCTGCGCCGGCGTAGGGGTCACCGGGCCAGCAGGCAATGGGAACGGTCTTGATCAGCAGGCGATCCCGTGTTCGGACGCGGAACTGGGCGTTGTCTCCTCGCCTTACGACGCCGAGTTGGTCGGCGATCTTGTCTCCGTCGATGTCGATCCGTTTCACTACTCTGCATCCTTGTACGCCCGTGCAGGCTCCAGGGTTCTTCACTTTGACCGCCGTAGCGGCTGACGAGGAAGGTGCCGTGATGGTGGTACCAGCGAAGGAGAAGCGCCAAGATCCGCTGTGGGAAGCGCGAACTCGGGCGGTTAGGGCTCCTTCGGCGCTCGAGCGGAGCGTGGCCACTTTCTTCCAGCGATTGGTGCCGGACGAGCGGAAATCCAGTCGAACCTGCTGTCGCTCTACAGGCGCGCCGTCGAGCAGGCCGCTGAACGTAAGCAGCGCGCCCTTGAGGATGCTGGTGCCTGAAGCGGCGATCGTCAGGTTGGAACTGCCGCGCACCAATGGGTCACGTACGAAAGCCTTCTGGCTGACTTCGTTCCCGTTCGGGTCAAACAGCGTGAGCCCGGCCAATACGACGTAGCGGCCTAATTCCAGGGCCTGGCTCGTGTCATAGGTAGCGCTCCAGACGTCCACGTCGTCCGTGTCCTGGGTCCGGGTCAACTTGCCTGCCAGGTTCACAACCCCCTGACTGTTGCTGGGAGGTCGCACCGTGAGGTGGAAGGCAGTCCGGTAGCCAGCCTGCTCGCCATCGGTGTAGCCGTCTTGATGGCGCGGGATGGGTTCCAGCGGCATGTTGGCGAATGTGCTCGAGGGACAGTGGCTGGATGTCCTGCAGGTGGCTCGTGGCCTGTCTGCACGGAATCGGTTGATGTTGGCGTTGGCTTACGACGCCGCGTTGCGTCGGGAGGAGCTGTGCTCGCTGCGGACCGATGATCTGGATCCGGCTCATCGCACGCTGCGCGTTCGGGCGCAGACGACAAAGAACCGCTTGGAGCGGGTGGTTCCGTACTCGGCATCGACCGGCGTGTTGATGTCGGCATACCTGGAGCATCGGGCCACGCTGACCCGGGCTCGAGGCGCTCTGTTCGTGTCAGAGTCGCGGCGTAATCCGGGTCAGCCTCTGAGTTTGTGGACGTGGTCGAAAGTTGTTCGCCAGATTGCTATCACGGCTGGAGCTGAACGGTTCTCAACGCACACGACCCGACATCTGTGTCTGACTGACCTGGCCCGGATGGGCTGGGAGCTGCACGCGATCGCAACGTTCGCCGGGCACAGGAACACCGATTCCACTTTGCGTTACATTCATTTGTCTGGCCGGGACCTGGCCGACAAGCTGGCCCGGGCATGGACCACGTCCACGCCTGGCGAATTCAGGCGCTCACTGCGGAATCTGTCGTCGTGACGGGCGGGCAAAGGTGAGCGCTTCACCGACGTCCGCCGGAGGTGTCGCTGACGGAGCCGGACGCTGGGCGTGGCCGGTCGAGGTGGACCGTTATGACCGGTCCGCTGCCCTGCGGCCGGCCGAGGTAAGGGGCGTAGAGGACCTCGGGGTGCACAATCTGCGGCGCCTGCAGCACCACGACCCGCACGCACCCGACTGGCGAAAGATCGCTCGCCTGCTGGCACCGCTGGAGGCAGTCAACGCTGCCCTGGACTCGCCAGCGACCACGCACCGACGTCGAGCCATGCTCGACACGGTCGCTCTTCTGCTGACTCACTGCGCCGAGACCGGCCGCACCTTCTGGGCCTGGACCGGCGAGGAGTGGATCCATCTGCTCGGCCGCGACCAGATCCAGTTCCACCGGCATTCACCCGCGTGGGCGGGCGACGAGGTTCGGCCCTATCTCGCCGCTCATGCCTACCTGCTGGGCTCTTTCACTGATTTCCACAAACTGGGCAGCTTCCAACGCCTAACCTTGTCCCGGCGGATCTTCGGACGTGCCCGAGTAGACGAGGAGATAACCCGCATCCGCGCCGTTCTCGGCGCCTGGGGATACCAATTGGGCCGCCCCGAGGACACCTTGCTGCCGATGGTCGCCTGCCAGGTGTTCCTCCTCAATCGCAGCCCATACTGCGAGGATCTCGATACGGATCTGTTCGACCGCATCCGCGAGAACCGCATGCTGCAGGGGCCTCAACTCAACACTCTCCATGCGCTGCAGCGGGCCGTTGCCGATCTCGGGTTCTGCGATCCTCCTCAGCAGCGCACCGGCCGCCAGAATGCCCGGGCCAGTGGCGGAGCCAGGGTCTGGGAACAATGGGTCGATCGCTGGCACGACACCTCCACACTCACCCCGGGCGTTCGTGGCGACTTCCGCTGCACCCTGCTGCGAGTGGGCCGGTGGATCGCGGCCGAACATCCCGAAGCCGGGGACCCAAGCGACTGGACCCGCCAGACCTGCGCGACCTGGATCGCCGCGCTCGACCGGATGAACGTCGGCGACTACGTCCAGCGCACCGTCGGGCTCAAGGACCGTCTGGGCAAACCTCTGGAAGCTGCCACGAAGGCCGGTCAGATCACCGCGCTGCGCACGTTCTTCCGTGACTGTCAGGAATGGGATTGGCTGCCGCAACGTTTCGATCCTCAACGCGCCCTTGCCGTTCCCCGCACCATCGCGGCATTACTTGGCCCCGACCCGCGGATCATCGCCGACGAGATCTGGGCGAAACTCCTGTGGGCCGGTCTGAACCTCAGCGCTGAGGATCTCCCGCAGACCCAGGCCGGACACTTCTACCCCTTCGAACTGGTCCGTGCACTCACCCTTACCTGGCTGTTCTCAGGCCAGAGAAGCAACGAGATCTCCCGCCTGAGAACGGGCTGCATCCGCTGGCAGCATCAGGACGCCACCATCGATAGCACCTCGGATCATCCTCGGCCAGGCCATCGACGCATGGCAGTCCCTGCGACCGGCCCAGCCGAAGTTCACCGATCGCCGAACCGGGGAACGCGTAGATCTGCTGTTCGCCGTTCGTGCCCAGCGTGTTTCGACCAGCTACATCAACAATACGGTCATCCCGATGCTCTGCCGCAAGGCGGGAGTCCCGCCCGCCGATATTCGTGGCAGCATCACCAGCCACCGCGCCCGCTCAACCATCGCCAGCCAGCTCTACAACGCCAAGGAACCGATGACCTTGTTCGAGCTTCAGGCGTGGCTCGGGCACCGATCGCCGCAGTCCTCCCAGTACTACGCGAAGATCACCCCGAACACACTCTCCAAAGCCTACAGCGAAGCAGGGTATTTCGAGCGGAACGTTCGCACCGTCGAAGTCCTCATCGATCGCGACAAGGTCGCCTCGGGCGCCGCTGCCGACGGTGACCCCTGGCAGCACTACGACCTCGGCCACGGATACTGCACCTACACCTTCTTCGAACAGTGCCAGCACCGTATGGCCTGCGCCCGCTGCGACTTCTACACCCCGAAAGAATCAACGAAAGCCCAACTCCTGGAAGCCAAAGGAAATCTCCAGAGGATGGCCGTCTCGATCTCGCTGACTGATGACGAGCACGCGGCCGTCACCGACGGACAGAGCGCGCTCGATCGTCTCCTGACCAGACTCGCCGATATCCCCACCCCGGCCGGCCCCACTCCGAGCCAGTTGAGCCAGACACCGAGCACGGCTCGGCTCTTACCGATCGCCGCAGTCCGACAGGGCAAAGCGGCACACACTTGACAATCGAGATTCCACAGATTGATGCGGGTGTTGTGGCCTTCGACAGGGCCGCTGGAGTAGGGCAGGGACAGTCCTGCGCGCACGGCGTCGTAGTCGGTGAGCAGGCCACGGGCGAAGGACTTCAGCTCGGGTTGATCGGTGGTGACGTTCACCTGCGCGAGCCAGGTGTTCAGATTTCGGTCGCCGGTGCGTCTGGTCATCATCTCGGCGAAGCCGCGGACATGCTGGGCCAGGGGTAGGCAGTTCTCCAAGAGGTGATTCAGGCCGACTTTTTCGTCAGCGTCGAGGTCATCGGGGCGAGTGCACAACCGCCGAGTCAGTTCGCGCACGGTCAATGGTTTGCGGGCTGGACTGGCGGACGGTGTCTCGATGCGCCAGGGCTGGAGATACTTGCGCAGGGCGTTGCCTTGTCCTCGGTAGCCTCGTGCGCGGAGCAGGCCCAGGAGGACGGCGGCGTTCGTGATGCCCGAAGTCCATTGCTGGCGGAGGAAGTCACGGTGCTGGTCGAGTTCTCGTCCACGGCCGGCTCGGTGACCGCGATACAGCTCCTCAGGTCGGGCGGCTCGCGCGAACACCCTGACCGTGCCCCGCGACAGGCCGGTACGGCGCATGATCTCCCGGAGCGAGAGCTTCTGATCCAGAAGGTCATGCACGACGTGCCACCGTTCTTGATGGCGCGCATCGAGACCGGTCACGGGGCCTGCATTGACGACATTGAGCGTTGTTGGCTCACCGGGCTCCGCTGGGTATGCCCCGGGCTCATCAACGCCCTGCTCATGTGGAAGGTGTTCTTCTGAAATGTGTTTCCAGGAACTGCGCAGCCGTTTGACCGCCTTCTCGACGTGGCCAGCGAGGTTGTGCCAAAGGTGCCACCGGTCAGCCACCTGTACTGCGTCGGGGATCGCATCCCGCGTGGCCTGGGCATATGCACCGGCACGATCGCGACAGACGACGTGAACGTCGTTGCCGTGCTCGTGCAACCAGGTGGTGAGCGTCTCGGAGTCTCGGCCGGCGGGGAGATCGAGCGGGCGACGCGTGTCGAGGTCGATCAGGACAGTGCCGTAGTTGTGCCCTCGGCGCAGCGCGAAGTCGTCTACTCCCAAGATGCGTAAACCCCTTTCGGGAGAATCCGGGTCGGGCAGCCGTCGAACGATGCGCACCAGCGTGTCCCGCTCGACGGGCAACCCGAGACCGCTGGCCAGGCGGGCTCCTGCCCGGCCGGCCAGGACCAGGGCGATCTGAGCCAGCATGGCTCCGGCCAGGACCGTTCGGCGCGCGTGGCGGTGAGTCACCTCGGGGATCTGCTCGCTGAACGTGGCCTGCGGACAAGAAACGTTCTCACAGCGGAATCGGCGCACCTGCAGCCTGATGGTCGCCGTCCGGCCGGACATCGGAGCATCCATCAGTGTCCGCCGGTAGCGGCCGTGGACGCGGACTGAACTGGCTCCGCAGCGATGACAGACGGCCTCACAAGTGCGGCTTTCGGCTCGCAGGGTCACGCTCGAACTGGCGGAACTGGCTACAGTCAGACGCAACTGAGTCAGGTGGGCGGAACCTGTCAACCTGTTTGAGACACTACGCTGCCGAGGTCTTATGTAGATCCTGGTCGGATTCGATGGTCGATGGTGGCTTGTTGATCCAGGTCTTGGCCGGGAGGCCTGGTGCGGTGGGCCGACGGCGGAAACGCTCAGGGTGCTGGTCGTAGGCTTGGTTGAGGATCTTCTGACGGTGGTCGCGGGCGTCTTTCCAGGTGCCGTCGTGGACGGAGGCGGGCGTGTAGAGACCGATGCCGGAGTGGCGGTGCTCGTTGTTGTAGTAGCGGAAGAAGATGGTGAGGAAGATCTGAGCGTCGCCGAGGCCTGTGAAGAACTCGGGAAACGCCGGGCAATACTTCAGGGTCTTGAAAGCTGATTCGCTGTAGGGATTGTCGTTCGACGTGTGGGGTCGGGACAACGACCGGTTGACGCGTAGATCGGCCAGGAGGTCCGCGACGTCCTTGCTGGTCATCGAGGTCCCGTTGTCGGAGTGCACGGTGTGTGGCATCACCCCGCCGTTGCGCTCGATCGCATGGTTGATGAATTCTGCTGCCAAGGGTCTGGTTTCGGTTGAATGGACCTCCCAGTGGATGACCTTGCGTGAGTAGATGTCGAGAACGACGTACAGGTCGAGGTAAACGCCCTTGGTAGCCGTCTTGAGTTTCGTGATGTCCCAGGACCAGACCTGGTCTGGTCCTGTGGCCACGAGCTCGGGCCTGGTCCGGGGTGGATGGCGCGCCTGGGCTCGGCGTTCGATGACCTGGTCGGCGTCGCGCAGGACGCGGTAGAACGTGGAAATGCTTCCGAGATAGGTTCCTTCGTCGATGAGGACGGCCCATGCCTGGGAGGCGGACTTGTCGGCGAACCGGTCGCTGTCGAGTTCATGAAGGATCCGGGCTCGTTCCCCGTCGCTCAGCGCGGCCGGCTGGACGCCTCCTCCGGGCGCACGGGGCGGCCCCAGGACCGGCGGGCGCTGGCGCCGGTAGTGCGTGGCCCGGGCCACGCCCAGGAGCCGGCAGGCCGCCTGGGTCGAAGAGTTCGCCGCGACCACAGCGAACGTCTGCCTGGTGATCGCTGCTACTTCTGCTGAGTGTCCGCGCTCTCGGAGAGCGTCTCCAAGAGCGCGACCATTTTTCCCATGGCCTCCGTGACCGCCTTGCTGCGGGCCAGTTCCGCCTGCAGGCGCGCGTTTTCCTTCCGGAGCTTGCGGTTCTCCGCCGATTCCGTGCTGGTCTTGGCCGGACCGGCCGAAGGGGCCAGGGCGGCGTGGGCGCCCTCGGCGGCGGCCTTGCGCCAGTTCTGGATGTGAGAGTGGTAGAGGCCTTCCCTGCGTAGCAGGGCGCCCCGGTCCCCGGCAGCTTCCAACTGGTCGTACTCGGCCAGGATCCTGGCCTTGTACGCCGCTGGGAACGTGCGGCGCTTACGCTGCCCGGCCCGCGGCCCTGGCCTGCCCTTGGGCGGCTCCTGTGGCCGGTCGGGGCCCTGCGACGTCATGTCTGCCACTGTCAATGTCACCGTTCATGATCCACATCTCGCCCTGCTTGCTACAGATGAGAGTACGTCCTTCATGTCTCACACAAGGCTGGCAGAGAGGGGGGGAAGAAGTGCCTCATCGAGATCACACTTTCGATCATGGCCATTACAACACCCGAGGTCAGCGCGCCACGCCGCAAACCATCACATAAAGTGCGCCAGAACCACTTTTCAGGAAGCTGCGACAAGCCCTGCGTTGCGGAGCCGAGAGGGGCCGCGCGTGCAGGTGACTCGGCGGATGAAAGCTGACCCTACATACCAACGACATCTCGATCCACCAGCCAATCGGGCGATCCAGACGGTGGAACTTCGCTCCACATCGGTCCTGGACGATCGATGGCGCTGCTCCGTTCGGTCGACCGGTTGATTCGTTACTCTCGGGTTTACCGGCCAAGATCAACAAGTGGAGCCAGAACTCGCTAAAACGCGGGACCAGACGAGGGATGTTATGGCCAGACGGCCCGACGTCTGGTCTCGGCCAGCAGTACAGAACTTGTCTGCAGCTCCTGTCGAGCGTGCGGAAGGCCTGGTCAGAGGGCACTAGAACAAGTTGTGGACGTAATAGCAGCTGTCCTTGCTGGCGTATCAAGTTGTGCGAGGAGAGGACACCGCTCATGCGCTTTCCAGATCTGCCCAATCGACCGCCGGGAAGCTGCTTTCTGCGGTCCCGAACGTTCCAGATCCCTGTCTGCCAGGCATGGCCGGCGGAGCGGGGTACCTGTTGTGGCGGTGAGCAGTGATGCTGTACCGCCCGGGCGGCGGGTCCTCGCCCCGGCGTGCAGCGCTGCCGCAGCGCTGGCTCGCGTTCTTAGGCGTCGCGCTCGCGGTCTGCATCGTCATCATGATCCTGGCGAAGGGGATCGCCTCCAACTCCGATTCAGACAATGAACAGCTGTCGGGCAGTTCCCCGGTAAACGAGTCACAGGACTCGACCTTGACGGCGGAGGACGGTCTACCGGCAACTGACACCACGCAGTGGTCGATGGATGCGAGCAGTACCGCAGCGTCGGTATTGGTCGGCCCTGAGGTTCAGAGAGCTCGTGATGAAGTTGCCGCACGGGCGATGCCGGAGGCCGGTACCGGTCGCGCGTACGGCCGGGCGGAACCACCCACGGTGGCGATCCCACCCTCGATCGACCTGCCGCAAGCCCAGGATGTGGACGAGGTGGGCGTGGCCACGGGTTTCCCAGCCACGCAGGAGGGCGCCGTGGCACAGTTGGCGGCCATCGCGAGCGCCGCCGCAGACTCCTCTTCGCTGCCAGGGGTGGAGCGAGTTCGGCAGGGATGGGTGGCATCGGGTGGCCCGGGTGTAGGGGAGTGGACCTGGAGGTCCACGATGGCGCACCTTCTGACCACCATGGATGCGCCACTCGTGGGCTCGCCGGGTGTGAGAGTGAGCGGGCGTCCGGTGATGGGGCTGGTGAAGGACACCGGGGGACAGGAGGTCGGTGCGGGGTGGGCTGTGGTGTGTGTGAACGTCGCGCTGCACGTGCAGGTGAACGGTGCCGGCCATGATGGGGTGGTGGCTGACTGTCAGCGGATGCTGTGGGACGGTCGGCGGTGGCTGATCGGGCCGGGCGCTGTTCCTGCGCAGTTGGTGTCTCAGCCGGAGCCGGGCACGGATGCTGCGTATGCGGCGGGCTTTCGTGATCTAACGGCGGAACCCCATACTGCCGGGCGCAGTTCGGGTTCTGCTGGAACCGAACTCCAGGGAGCGGCTCCGGAGCGGGGAAAGTCATGAGTCCCGTCCCCAGCGGCTTGCACAGGCCCTCACCGCGCTACGGGCAGCCATCCTCAGGGCTTCCGCAAGCCCAGACGATCATGCTGCATGCCAGGGCAGCGGGCGCCGGGCTCATCCTGCTGGCCATCGTGGCCGGAATCCCTACCATTCTGATCGTTTTCGGTGCCGGTCCTGTCCACACACTGACCTATGTCCGGGATGTTGTCGCAGGCGGACAGTACGTGTGGTTGCTCCTGGCCGCTCCGAGCATGCTGGTGTGGCTCTGGTGGATGTGGGCCGTCGCAGCCATCGTTCGGGAAATCAGGCGCATGCGGGGCCAACTCATCCAAGGACGGCAGTCCAAGCGTCCACCGGAAGGACCCGCATCGGTCAGCGACGGGCAGGACACAGGACCAGGACGCTGGTGGATCCGTCTCTTGGTCACCACCGTCGCCCTCGCCCCGATCAGTCTCCCGGCCACAGCGCTCGCCGCTCCGAGCGCCAGCACCGCTCCCGCCGTCGTCGAGTCGTCCTCCACACCGGCAACCACCGAAATGGCATCGGCACCGTCGCGGTCCGCAGACACCAACCCTCCGCCATCGACCTCCCCGGCTTCCCGCGAGGCGCTGACCGGATCTGAAGAAGAGAAAGAGCTGCCTGCAGTGCGGGCCGTCGTCGTGCAACCACGCGGGTCCGGCACCACGTTGTGGGGACTGGCCAGCACCTACCTGGGAGACGGCACGCGCTGGAACGAGATCTGGGCCTTGAACGAGGGACGCCGGCAGAACGACGGAACCACCATGCAGACCCCGTCCTTCCTGCGACCGGGCTGGACGATCCTGATCCCCGGCCCTGATCAGCAGATCCCCGCCCGCACAAAGACCGATTCCCCACACCCGGAACAGGACCCCACCGCCCATCGGGTGCGCTACACCATCGCCGCCGGTGACCGCCTCGCGGACATCGCCGACCGTTTCCTCGGCGACCCTCACACCTACCCGCGCCTGCACGCCCTCAACCAGGGCGAGGTCACGGACGCCGACCACATCGAGACCGGCGCCACGATCTGGCTCCCCGAACAGACCCACGACCGCGGCACCCGCCGCCACGCCCGCGGAATCGCGTCACCGCAGGTCGAGGACGAGACGTCACGCACGACCACCTCCGATCGGAAGAACCGACACGGCGAGCGAGGTGATGACGTGACGACGTCGCCGCAACGACCCCGGCCGTCTACCGAGGCGAGCGCACCCCGCCCGCAACCGGTCACGCCATCGCCGAGCACCTCGTCCTCTGCTCCTGACACCCGACCTGGCCCCACCAGCCCACCCGCAACCCCGACACCCGAGCGCAGCGCACCAGCCAGCAGCACGACCAGCACCGGTGGCTCGTGGCAATGGATCCTCGGACTCGGCGGAGGGATACTTGCGATCCTTCTCCTGCGACGCAGCCGGACCCGCCGCAACGACTGGACCCGCAACCGCCCGCCGCATCAGCGCCGCGGCACGGGCAGCGATGAAGGCCAGTCGATCACCGAGCCCGAGGGCGACCACGAACTCGACACTGTCCAGACCCTCGGAAGCCTCACATCCGTTCAGCAGGAACAGCTCTCGACCGACAGCGCGAACGACCTACGACGCCCGGCGATCGACCAGGCGCGCGTCGCCATCCATCGGATGGCGCAGGAAACCTTCGCATCCAGAACAACTCCCAGCAGTCCCGACCACCAGACAGAGCTTGCCCCCAACCCTGCCGCTGGTCAGCTCATACCCGAACGCGAACCGGACGTGCCCGCTGCCACCCACCACCAAGGTCAGGCCGAGCCTGCATTACACCCCAGCCCATCCCGCGCAACCCCGCCGCTGCCTGCAGTCGCCAGCACGGCGGCACCCTCCCAGGAACCGCTACGCGTTCCTCACCTCCTGCCCCTTCCCGACAACCACCAGGATCATCCCCAGATCCTGAGCCGGCCCACCTCGGTCAACGGCACCCATCGGCGAGCACGACACCGAGCAGAACCACCCACTGAGCACCCCACCCCCCAGGTTCGCGCCGCCTCACCGCCGCAACCAGACCGCGATAGACCACCTGGCACGCTCGAGCACGCCGCACCCGGCGCGGTCGGCCAACCACAGCCCGCGGTCAGCAACAGTCTCACCGCAGCAGCCAGTGAGCCCCAGCGCGCTCTGGCCGCCCCCGAAACGCACGAAGAGAACTGGGAGAGCAGACCACCGAAGGACCAGACGAGCGCGCTGCCGTTGCAGTCTGCGCAAATCCGTCTCTTCGGCACCCCCGCCGTCCTCGACAGCACCGGCGCACCCGTCACCGGGCTACGCCGACAAGCCCTCGCCCTGCTCCTGTACCTGGTCCTGCACCCCGACGGCGGTGCCACCGACCAACTCCAAGAAGCCCTCTGGCCCGACGCCACCCTCGCCAGCGCCAAAAAACGATTCTCGACCGAACTGTCCAACCTACGACGGACCATGCGCACCGCCGCCGGCGTCCACGACCAAAGCTTCGACGCGGTCCCCGCCGACCGAGGCCACTACCGACTCCTGCCCAGCCTCGACATCGACGTCTGGACCTTCACCCGCGAACTCGCCCTCGCCCGCACCGACCCCGAGCACCGCGAACAACACCTGCGTCGCGCCCTCACCGCCCAGAACGGACACCTCGCCGACGACGGCACCACCGGCTACCCCTGGCTCACCCCACACCGCAACCATTTCCGCCGCGAACGAGCCCGCGCCAAACGTGCGCTCGCCGACCTCATCCAGGCCGAACACCCCCACGAAGCCCGCGCCCTCATCACCCAAGCCGAACAAGCCGAAACCGGCCTACCCCCAGCCGCCCACACCAAGATCACGCCAGTCAGCCCCACCGGCCCAAGGACCACCCCATGACCGGCCACACCCCGCCCGCACCCACCCGGACCCTCACCCAGAAACTGCACCACCACATCCGCAACGACCCCGACAGCCTCTTCGCCGCCACCGTCTGCCTCATCCTCGGATCCATCGCCTTCGCCGGCTCCGCCACCCACATCCTCCACGTCGGCGCCTACCCCCACGTCAACGTCACCGGCTGGCTCGTCTGGAGCGTCGCCGGAAGCCTCGAAGCACTCGCCGCCTACGCCGCCTGGGAAGCCCGACGACGCCACGGATGGAACCGGGTCATCCCCATCCTGGTCCTGCTGGCCTCACTGGCCTTCATCGTCCTGGCCAACCTCGCGGCCGCCGACGCGCACGCGTGGGCCGCACGGCTGCCCTGGGCTGATGCGTTCGCGGTCGTCCCGCCGCTGGCTTTCCTGTCGGTTGCTGCCATCGCAGAAAGCAGATCCTGGAAACGAGCGGGATCACCACGAGCAGCGAAAACACCGCGGGCAGGGAAACCGTCGGCGGAGCCGAGGAAACCAAAACAGGAAGGAGACAGCCAGAATGCTGGGCAGAAGAAGCAGATAACCGGTGGCGCGCCTTCGGAAGGCACCAGTCTGAGGCAACCTACGGTGCTGCCGGGAGAAGATCGAGCTGCCGCAGTGGAACGGTGGCTGCGGGAAGGACATCGCTGGAAGGCGATGATCGGCGCCGGTATGGAGCACTTCGCTGTCGGCCAGACCGCCATGAAGAACGAGATTCGCCGCGCCCGCACACGCACGGCCCCAGAAGTAGCGGGCAGCTGATCGTGCCACATGCCATCTGGCTGTCGGTTCCGCCTGAAGACTCCTGGCCCACTTCTTCCGGGTGAAACGTGAACCACCTCGCTTAGATGGGCGACCGGTTCTTCGAGTCTTTTGGCGGTGCCTGTCGGCGATTTAACGGCTCAGAGCATCAGGCGTGTATTCCGTCCCGTTCAAGGGAGAGGCCGGTTCAGGATCGCGCTGTTCAGTCTGTTCAGGGTTGGTTCAAGCGCAGCACGCCACACGCCCGCGTTCCACAGGGACCGCTGGTTGGCCGCTTTCGTCTTGGCGTACCACCAAGTGGCTAAGCTGGCACGGAGTTCTGCGACTGATGGCATCATCTGCGATGTCCGGCACCTCAGCGCACCAGCCGATGGCGCTGAAGAGCCGGCACGCACATGAACGGGGTGGGCCCGTTGTCGGGCCGGAACGATCGGGGAAACGGGGATGGGACAACGACCGGCGGATCTGGACCCGTCACTGTCCAGCGCTGCCTACTTCGGCGCGCAGTTGCGCCAGCTTCGGACACAACGAGGGCTGTCCCTCTCCAAGCTGGGCCAGTTGGTGCACACCGGTGGCGACTTGCTGGGCAAGATCGAGAAGGCTCAGCGCCGGGCAACGCCGGAGCTCATCGAAGCCTTGGACGCCGAACTGGGGGCGGACGGATCGCTGATCCTCGCTGCGCCCGCCACTCGGCTGTCGAAAGGTACTTCACCGCCCTTGGACTTCCTGAAGCTCATGCCTGGAGGGCGTGTCGCCATGGACCCGGCCATTGCAGGTCTGCGGGAGATGCTGCGGGGTTTGCGCCAGGTCGACCACGCTCTCGGGTCGGGACCGGCCTTGGCCATTGTGCGTGCTCAGCTCCACGTGGCTGACGCCATTCTGCTGGCCGCCAGCAACGAAGCTGAAAGACGTTCTGCGCTCGCTGTAGTCGCTGAACTCCACCAACTAGCTGGCTGGATGCACTTCGACCGCGGTGAGCTTGCCCCGGCCGAATCTGCTCTTACCCGGGCACGGAGTATGGCCGAGGAGGCAGGCCAGGCTGATCTGGCTGCCTACGTTCTTGGCCCCAGTCACGGCTTTATGACCGCCAATCACGGCCACCTACCGGTCGGCAGAGAGCTCTGCGCGCAGGCGCTCGCGCAGGCGCAGCGCAGCGGCAACCGCCGCCTGACAGCGTTCGTGGTGACCATCGCTGCCCGGATCGAGGCCAAGCTCGGTGAGGAGAAGGCCTGCAGAATGATGCTGGACCTCGCAGCCGCTGAACTGGAGCTGGCTCGCTCAGGAGCCTCGAGCAGTCCTGACCCGGACTGGCTGTCCGTCTTTGACGAGGCCGCGCTGGCTGGCCACGCTGGCAGTTGCCTGCTGGATCTCGGCTCTCATGGAGCGGCCATCACCGCACTGACTCAGCAAGACGAAACAGCCAGCGACCTGTTCGTACGCAACCGCGTCATCTGGCAGCTCGACCGCAGCGATGCCCACCTCGCGCAGGGCGAAGTCGCGCCCGCCTGTGACGATCTCTACGCGGCCTGGCAAGCAGCAGCCGGGACCACCTCCGCGCGCCTGACCCATCGCCTGGCAATCAGCCTCAACAACCTCACTCCTTGGCAAAGCACCGCAGAGGTCAAGGAACTTCGGGCACGCGTCCTGGCAGGTGCAGGCTGACGTCGCGGTATCTCCAGGCTGACAGCTACTGGGGTTCTCGGCTGTAGGGGTAGGTGGCCCATTCCAGAGCTTTAACGCCTCCGTCGGCGTCACGTCGGACGAACATCCGTTCGCCCTTCATCCGTCCCGATGCAGCGCGGAACGAGTCGCTCGTCACGCGGTCGAAACGTGTAGCGGACGATGCGGCAGCTTCGGCCAGATGGGCGTGCAGGGTCCCGTCAGACCAGGTGAAGACGGTCTCCTCGGATTCAGACCACCAGCGGCCTAGGACGCCCACCAGTTCTGGGGGGCAGGGGGCCGTGTCGGTCTTCGGCACCGCAACGGTCGGCGTCATGCTCTGCGGGACGGGGATGAGCTCTTCCAGGATCTCCGTGGTCAGGTTTCCGAGCCGCACCCCTCGGGTGACGTTGGTCAGAGCGACTACGACTGTTCCGCTGCGACGCTCCAAGGTCATGGAGGCCAAGAATCCAGGCATGGCGCCCGTGTGTCCGGATAGCACCCCGCGCTCGCGACGGTTCAGCATGAGGCCTAGTCCCCAGCCCTGAGTCCAAGCCTGCTGGTCGACTATGATCTGGGGTCGATGCATGGCCTCGACCACGCTGGCCGGGACGATGTCCGGTGCGCCGCCGAGCAACGCATTTCCCCAGGTCAGGAGATCGGTTGTGGTGCTCCAGAGTTGGCCACCGACACCGATCACGCCTTGATCCATCACCGGCTCGGGAATGAAGCAATCGTTGTAGGGATCCGGCCGATATCCCGTCACAGCCTGGTCAGTGGGCTGCCACATCGTGCTGTTCAGCGCCAGCGGCTTCAGCAATTCCCGATCGATCAGGTCTTCACACGTCTGACCGGACACCGTGGCGATGACCTGACCCAGCACTGCATACCCCAGGTTCGAGTACGCCCATCTCACGCCAGGCTCGTCGACGAACTCCACCTGGGCGAGGAGTTCCATGAACTCTGCGCTGTCTGGGCCCTGCATGGAGGCCCACATCGGATGCGGAGCTTCACGCTGGAGGCCGCTGCTGTGGGCCAGAAGTTGACGGACGAGCGGCCTACCGGCGGAGGTTCCGGGAAGGTACGCCTCAACCGGTTCGTCCAAGCTCAACAGCCCGCGTTCGACCAGCAGCAGGGTGAGCGCAGCGGTGAACGTCTTGGTGATCGAACCGATCCGGAACGCGGTATCAGCATCCACCAGTCGCCTGGTCGATGTCTCGGCGTAGCCGGCCTGGACTAGATGCCGTTCAGCCTCGGATCGACTGACTCCCACGGCCAAGGCCGGCAGCCGTTGCGCCCGGAGCGTCTGAGTAACGCGCAGGTGCAGGACCTCATCGACGGACGCGGTCATTCCTGATCTCCGGCGGTCATAGTCCCAGCCTGCCAGTCCGATCGCCAACCCGTCACGCTCCAGGAACTTGCACGCTGGTTGCGGCATGCAGACAGCAGCGATCGTCCGCATCCACCGTCTTGTTCGGCTCGGCTGATACCCATCAAATGGTCTTCAACAAATTGCTTTCCGGATAGGAGAACGGAAGGAGCGTTGCGCGGCCTGAAGACCGGAATTACACGACGCATGCGACCGTCGCCAAGACGCTCCCAGAGAAGCGCTGGGACGGGTGACAGCCACCCGCCGACACCCTCCACCCGTCTCGGCGCCAGGCCGCCTGCTATCGCACTGATCATGAGAAGAATCGCGGCGTGAAGTCCAGCGATGGCCTTCGTTGGGTGGCATCTCCCCGAACAGCACTGAGCACAAATGACCACCGCGTATCCCGCTGATGTGAGCGCCGTCCCGTTCCGGGAAGTCACTCAAGGTTGTCCTTGTGAGAGAGTGTGGTGAAACGCAATTGGATGATCCGGTAATGAAACTTATTCTTATGAATGTTATTTCATTAGATTCGGGTCGTATGTGACGGAAGCCGTGCTGCGGCTGTAGCGTTCGTCGCCGCTCGCCTTTCATCAACCATCAGCTATCAATGAATTCTCGAGGAGAACCTGTGGTTGCTACCGCCTCAGCATCAACTAACCCCAGTGCCGATGAACTACGTGCGGAGATGGTCTCTGTCATGGTGGACAAGGGACTGGCACGCTCGCCCGAGGTCATCGAGGCGTTGAAGGCGGTCCCGCGGCATCTGGTGAAGGGCGTGGACCCCGAGCTCGTCTATGACCCCTACAAGGCAGCGGTGACGAAGCCCGGTCGGGACGGCGTTAACCTCAGCTCGGTCTCAGCGGCCTACATCCAGGCGACGCAGTTGGAACAGGCGCAGGTCGAGAAGGGGCATCGCGTTCTCGAAATCGGATCGGGTGGCGTCAACGCCGCCTACCTCGCAGAGTTGGTGGGTCCAGCCGGTCAGGTAGTGACGATGGACATCGACTCGGACGTGACCACCCGGGCCACGGAGTTCCTTAAGAGCAACGGCTATGAGCAAGTGACCGTGCTGACAGGCGACGCTGGTTTCGGAGCCCAGGAGTTTGCTCCGTTCGACCGCATCGTGGTCACGGTTGAGACCACCGATATTGCCGAGGCGTGGTGGGATCAACTCAGCGATGACGGCATCATCGTGGCGCCGATGCGGTGGCAGAGTCAGCGCCGAAGCGTGGCGCTTGTCCGCCAGACGAAGGACACGCTCGTCGCGGACAACATCGCGCAGGCCGGCTTCGTACCGCTGCAGGGGATCGGCGAGGAACGAGAGACCGTCATCGCCTTGCTCGACGACGCCCAGCAGCGGGCCACTCTACGCGTCGAGGACAGCACCCTCGTCGATGCTGAGGCCCTGACCCAAGCTATCCAGTCGGACGCTACCCATGTCTGGACCGGAGTAAACCTTCCGCAGGAACCGCGGTTCGCGCCACTGGACCTATGGCTGGCCACTCTCCTGAACACCGTCGTCCTGACGGGCACCGCCGGGGCGCACGAGGCCCCCGATATTCCTCAGCCGTCGCCGATCGGCAGGCCCACGCTGGTCGAGGGCTCCAGCATGGCTTATAGGACCCTGCGTCCCAACGGCTCCGAGTGGGAACTCGGCGTCATTGGGTACGGGCCGGCCGCCTCGGACCTGGCCGAGCGCTACGCGGAAGCGATCCGATCGTGGAGCCCACAGCGCCGGCCCCAGCTGACCGTTACCCGTAACCCGTCGCCGACGCCTGTTACGACCGGGCTCGCGAGCCGCAGCGTGCAGCGGCGCAACAGCACGCTCACGATCGCCTGGTCGTAGACCCTCGGGGGTCTACGAGCAGGAGCACCAAAGAAAACAGATCCCAACCATCAGGAGGTACACACCATGGAGGACTTCGACCTCGACATCACCACCGTCGCGTCCGCGCCGCGGTCGCCGGACCTGCTCAACAGCACCGACGACGGTTGCGGGGAGACCCCCGACCCGGCCGGTGTGAACGGCCTGCTCTGATCTGAACACGCCGGGGCCACGGGCTCACGCTCGTGGCCCCGGCCGGGCAGAAGGATGCGCCATGACATATCTCTGCACAGGATTAGGGCAACTGCGATCGGCGAGAATGCCTCTGTCCGAGCCGTTCCCGGTGCCCCCTTCCGAGGACGCCGACACGAGGGCCTGGCTGCGGTGGTTGGATGGCCTGTGGCGTGTGCCCCTGCTGGCCGAAGCCATTGGTGCGGCCAGCCCGGATCTCACCCGTGCCATCGAAGGTCTGCTGAGTAATGATCGGCCCTCCCTCCAGGAAACCCGGCGGGTGAGCAGCGCGGCCCTGCACTATGCGCTGCGTGCGTGGTATCGGGCGACGCCCTTCGGGCTGTTCTCCGCGACGGGCCCGCTCGCGGTGGGGGAGACGTGCTCCACCCCTTCGGACGTCACCGAGACGGTGGTGGCTCGCGCTGACGCTCGATGGCTGGCCGCTTGCATGGACCGGCTGCATGCCAATCCCGATGTTCTCGAGGGTCTCATCGTGGTGGCGGAGCCCACGCACCAGATCAGCCAGGGGCAGGTCCGGGTTCCCTACCGGCCCGGCGCCGTCGGACCTCACCAGGTCACGGCGACCGCCACGGCCGCGCTCGGCGAGTTGTTGGCCACGGCTGCTCGCCCGATACCGGTAGCCCAGGTGACGAACCAGCTTCTGGCCCTGCATCCTGATGTCCCCCGTGACCGGGTGCTGGCGCTCATCTCTGCCGCACTCCGCAACGGCTTTCTGCATTCCAACCTGCGTCCCTCCAGCCTGATCGGCTTCCCCCTGACGCACATCCGCACAGTTCTAGAAAGAACAACCGCGGGATCCCGGAACCAGGACCCGACAGCGCTCGGGCTGATCAAGATCGACAAGGCCCTGACCCGGGCCCGCCAGTCACCGCCGCGGGAACGGCTGGCAGGCTTCGCTCACAGTGCTGGCCCCACGGCCGAGCTGGTTGACGTGGGTGTTCCTCCTCTGATGTTCGACGTCCGCCAACAGGAACCGGTCGTCGTTCCCCACCGGCTGATTCAGGACGTCGCTGAAGCCTTGGACATCATGGCCCGAACCAGCGCACACCCGCAGGGCCCGCCGGCGTGGAAGGACTACCGGACCAGATTCTTCGAAAAGTTTTCTCTCGGGCAGCTGGTCCCGATCCGCGACGTTATCGACCCGGTGATCGGCCTCGGGTACCCGGCCGGATTCCTCGGCTCTACGTGGGTCGCTCGAGACGAGACATTGACCGCACGGGACGCCTACCTGCTCGGTCGCGCCCAGCGCCTGATGATCGCAAGATCGGGAGAGCTCGCGCTGACCAGCGACGACATCGCAGCACTCGATCACCAATGCCAGGGGCACATCTTGCCCGGGACAGATGTGACGGTGGCGGTCCAAGCCGAAAGCGCCCGAGATGTCGAGCAGGGCAAGTATGACGTGGTCATCGAAGGGATCGGATCGGCAGCCGGTGCTCTGTCCGGCCGGTTCCTTCCACTCGGCAATCAGAGCGAGCGCGAACAAGCTGCCGCCATGCACCGTGCCATGCCTACCCTGGACGACGAGGCGGTTCGGGTGCAGCTGTGCTCGCCCCCACTGCGGTGGCGGGCCCAAAACGTCGCCCGCACAGTGCACCTCGTTCCTGAAGTACTGGCCCTCGGCGAGCACACCGAGCACACAACCATGTGGCTTGACGAGATCGCCGTGGCCGCTACCCCCGATCAGCTGTACCTCGTGCATCTGCCCAGTCAGCGCCGCATCGAACCGTTCATGCCTCACTCGGTCGATCTGAAGGACGCGACAGACCCTCTCGCCCGATTCCTTGTCGAACTGCCCCGCTCGCATGTGCCGGTCCTGAACCCGTTCGACTGGGGCGCGGCCTTCAACCTGCCGTATCTACCCCGTGTTCGGACTGGCCGCGTCATCCTGCGACCATCACGCTGGCGTCTTACCGCTGCCGACCTTGCGGGCGAATATGACCCGGATCAGACGATTCAGAGGTGGCGCCAGCAGTGGCGAGTCCCGGCCGTCGTTCAAGCCGGTGAAACAGACCGCCGCTTACGCCTGGATCTTGAACAGCCCGCCTTCCGGCGGGAGCTGGCCACCCTGGTTCGCCAGCGCGGCTCAATCCATGTTCAGGAAGCTGCGCCCGACACTGCCCATGGATGGCTTGGCCGAGTTGGGCAGCTCACTCTGCCGTTTGCCGCGCAGCAGCCACATTCACCGCGACGCAACCGTCCGCCAGCGCCCGTGCTCAGGCGGGCCACCGATGCCCAACGACCCGGTACAGCTCGTACTGTTCTGCTGAGGGTTGAAACAGGCATCAGCCCCGCCATCGACGTTCTCACCGCCGGCCTGAGAGACCTGCTCGACGGCGACTCCCGGGTTGAGCGCTGGTGGTTTACTCGCTACCGCGATCCCCGCCAGCACCTGCGCATCAGGATCACTCTGACCGCAGCGCATCACTTCGGCCAGATCGCCACGCTGATCGCGACCTGGGCGGCTCGCGCACACCACGAGCGACTGGTCGGTGATATCTCATGGCATACCGACCAGCCCGAGACAGGCCGGTACGGAAGCGGTGACACCCTGCAGGCGGCCGAAGCCTTCTTCGCGGCCGACTCCCGTGCCGCCCTTGCCCAGAACACCCCAGGACACGACCCCCACGAACGCCAAGCCCTGCTGATGGCCAGCCTGCTCGACATCACCCACCACCTCGTCGGTGACTACTCCCAGGCGATACGTCTCTGGGAGGACGGCGGGCTCCGAGGCGTCGCAGGCGGAATCGATCGCAAGACCCGGACTCTCGCCTTAAAACTTGGATCCCCGGAACAGGAGCAGCGCTTCGGCGCTCTGATCGGCGCCCCCAACCTGACCCGCAGCTGGAACCAGCGGGAAGGCGCCCTGAAGGGTTACCGCACGGCCCTTCGCAGCGCTGGCCGCCTCCCCGAGCACGTGCTGCCGGCACTCGTGCACCTGCACCACGTGCGGGCCTACGGCCTGGACTCCGCTCATGAGGACCACACCCAGCGTTGCGCCCGCGAGATCGCACATTCTCTGCTGGCCCGAGCCCGAAAGACGGTGACAGCATGAGCAGCGCCACCTGGCCGAGCCACCCGCAGTCCCTGGCACGGGGAGACCTCGGTGCCGCGCTCACCCTGGCGATCGAAGCGCACGCCGATCCCGCGGCCCGCCGGAAGCTGCACCACCATCTGAACCGTTTGGGACCGGTCGTAGATGGTGAAGACGCCGGACTCTTCTACGGCGCCCCCGCCCTCGCATTCGTGCTGCACATGGCCCAAGGCGCCTATCAGAACGCGATCAAGCATCTGGACGAGGTCAACGAACGAGTGACCCGAACGCGTCTTGCGGCAGCGCACCGGCGCATCGACCGCGGCGAACTGGCGGCCTTTACCGAGTACGACGTGTTCCGTGGACTGGCCGGCCTGGCCCTCCTGTGGCTCCAGCGGGGCTCCCGGCCAACCCTCCTTGAGGAGATCCTGACCTACCTCGTACGTCTGACCCAACCGGCCGCGGACGGCCAGACCGGTTGGCGCGTCTGGCATCGCCGAGATGCCTTCACCACGTTCGGCCCTCACACGAACAACGGCCTTGCACACGGCATCTGCGGCCCCTTGGCAGTATTGGCCTTGGCTTGGATCAAAGGAATCAAGGTAACGGGCCACGAAGACGCCATCGCACGTATCATGGAACATCTCGACGCCGTGCAACAGACCAACGGTGTGACCTGTTGGTGGGACCGGTGGGACACCGAATGCCGTACGTCGCCACCTCCGCTTTCATGGTGCTACGGCACCCCGGGGATCGCCCGCGCGCAACAGTTGGCTGGCCTGGCGCTCGACGACTGCGGCCGGCGCAGCACGGTGGAACAGGCAATTCTGCAGCAGATCTCTGCGCCGAACCCCGCAGGGACCGGAGGCTCCACGATTTGCCACGGAACCGCCGGCGTCTTGAGGGCCTGCGAGCACATTGCGCATGACGCAGCGAACCCTGACCTGTTCCGTGACCATATCGACGCTCTGCGCAGCCGGCTCGCTGTCCTCCCCGTCCCGGCGGTGCCCGGGCTTATTGACGGAAGCGCTGGCGTTCGACTTGCGACCCAAGGCAAAGCGCTGCCGTGGGACGCCTGTCTGGCCCTGGTCTGATCGGGAGATGGCGATGGACGGCAATGACCTTGACGAAGCGCAGATCGCTGCTGTGGAGGCGCCTTCCACAACCTGGCTGCAGCTGAACATCGAGTTTGCCCAGAGCTCGCGGGCCGACGAGATCGCCGCCCAGCATCTATTGCCTGTGCTCCAGCAGGCTCACCAGCGTGGTGATCTGACATGGTGGTTCATGCGCAAGCCGCCGGGATGGCGAGTGCGGATGCTCCGGGTGTCTTCCGAGCTGGAGGAGTTCGTCGCGGTGCGGACCGCACTGGAGCGAGCACGCACCAACGGTGTGGTCTCACGCTGGTGGCTGTCGATCTATGAAGAGGAGACCACGGCGTTCGGCGGGCCGCTCGGCATGACCCTTGCACACGACGTGTTCGTCGCCGACAGCACCGGGATCGCCCATCTGCTCACCGAGCGGCCCTTCGGAAAAGATGTACCCGATCGGCGCCTACTGTCGTTGATCTTGATGACGCACCTACAGCGCGCTGCAGGACTGGACCGATATGAACGAGGCGACGTCTGGGCCAAGGTGGCAGCGCAGCGCCCTACCCCCGACTTGGCACCCGAGACACGGAAAACGCTTATAGAGAAAGCCCGGGCACTACTCACCACCGACACAGCCGCCGTCACCTGTGAGAGTGGTCCGTTCAGTGCTGTCTCTGGCTGGGCTCAAGATCTTGCGGCCGTAGGCGCCGAACTCGGGGCGAGCGCCCAGCAGGGGTCAATGGCGCGCGGGCTGCGCTCTGTACTAGCTCTGCACGTACTGTTCCACTGGAATCGGATCGGAATAAGCGTTAACCAGCAGTCAGTTTGGGCGACCGTCTCCAGAGATGCGCTCATTGGCTGATGACCTTGAGCCGGGACGGGTGGAGGGTGTCGGCGGGTGACTGTCACCCGCCCCGGCTTTCTAGGTCAGAGGTTTCACGATCGATCGCGGACCTCTCAACTGACTCCGATCAATCAGACCGAAGTCAAACTGTCGGTGCTCGAGCAGTAGGAGGCGTCATGGCAACCGTCCACGGGTTCGTACCCGTCCCGGTCGTAGGCGCCCTCATCGACGCCCATGATGAATTGGCCCCACTCCTGACGGGAGCAGATGAGAACTGGGCCTTCGGCTGTCTGCCTGTTGGACATCAGCACCACGCCGCCGGGATACTGGCGAATCATTACCGCACAGTCATCTTCGAGCTTTCGTTCCTTGGTGGCAGCGACGAAGTCGCACCACTCCGAGAACGAGAAACGCAGGCGCGGCCCTTTAGGATCCTTCCCATGACGGACCAGCGTTGCGCCCGCAGGCTCGTGGAAAACTTCGAGTGTAGGCATTACTTCGTTCCCTCCAGGACATGCGCCGGTGGTCAGTCGGTCTGGGATCGCGGTGCAGTATCCGATGTGTCATCGCGAGCTTCGTCTTTGACGTAAGTCAGAATCACCAGAGGTACCTCATCGTGGCAGAGGGCAATGAACCTGTTTCGTTCATCCTCTGAGGATCTTTCAAGAGCGGCGTCGAGGATGCTCTGGAACGGAAGGGTCAAGACGACCTGATCACCGCGGGACGCCCACTTCGAAACCGTCCGCGGTGAAACGCCTAGATAGCGTGCGAAATCTACGATCGGTCGACGCAAGGCGTAGCGAAGTGCCTCGGTCATCTTGCCGTTCCACCGCACCACCGTCACGGCGCCATTGATCGTCAGATCGCTGGGGAGGGCCTCTGGTAAGGGGCCGATGGAGTGCTGTGTCTTGACCGATGTTTCCATTAAGTTCCGACCTTCATCTGAGTTTTCACTTCTAGTGAACCTTTCAGAGTGGAGATCGAACCCTCTCGGTCTCCGTGGAGGCCCCGGGCTGCGGTGGTGTCGAAACTCGCCGTAGCCCGGGGCGGTCAGTGAATTGCTGCTGGACAGTTCTGGTGCTGAGCCAGACAGGCGGTGGGATTGGGGTCAAAAAGGGTTTCTGGTCAGCGGCGTTGGGGTAGGTCAATAGATTGTTCCCTTTCAATCATTCTGTTAAGAGTCCACTTTGGACCCCGCAATGTGGACCGGTAGGAGTGGACCGCCCTGCGTGAACCGTGCGCTGTGAACCCGTTCAATCCGAACCGGATCACCCTGGCTCTGTCCGAAACGACCCCATACAATTAGTTTTATGGGGGATAAGCCGCAATCCAAACGGAGTGTTCGACGTTCGCTGGCCCGTCAGGTCCGCGCACTGCGAGAGGCCGCCGGCCTCTCGCACAGGGATCTCGCCGATGCTGGCGCTGGGTCCGTATCGAAATGGAAGAGAATCGAAAAGGCTGAGACACGGCCCAGCCCCGGAGACATCCTGCACCTGTGTCGCATCATCGGTGCCGACGAAGAGACGACGGCGAACCTCGAAGCCATGGCCAAGCAGGATGAGCAGGTCACATGGTACGTCGACCTGGCCAAGGGCCTACCCAACGATCGGGCCTTCTTCACTCTGCTCGAGCTCGAAGCGTTCGCCACCAGCATCGACATCTTCGGTCCAATGCTAGTTCCCGGGTTGGTCCAGTCTCACCGCTACCAGGTCGCGCAGTTCCAGACCGCGCCGGACGGGTTCGACGAGGAGACCATCAACAGGCAGGTGGCTGTTCGCACCAGGCGCCAAGAAGCGATGGCTTCGGCCGACCTGTGCGTTGTCGTCGGAGAAGAAGTGCTCCACCGGCAGGTGGGCGGGCCAGAAGGTATGGAAGAGCAGATCGCCTACCTACGCCAACTGAACGCACTCCCGAATGTCGACATCCGAGTGCTGCCGTTCTCGGTCGGTGCGCACCCCGGTGGCAAGGGCGAGTTCGCTCTGCTGGGCTTCTCGGAAGAGTCGCAAGAGCCGGACGTGCTGCATACGGACGGGTACCTGGCGGCGCAATACTCTGCGGACACCGAGCCGGTGCGGAACGCGCGCCGTCGGTTCGCCATCATCAAGGCGAAGTCCGTACCGATTGAGGAGCATCTGCAATGCGTGACATGAAGATCGACTTCGTGAAGGCATCCGCCAGTGCGGATACCAATCAATGCGTGGAGATGGGGCTGACCAGGGACGACACCGTCTTGGTGCGCGACTCCAAGCAGCACGGGCGGGGCCCTGTTCTAGAAGTCGCCCAGGGTGGGATCGGTGTCTGGGTAGCGGGGGCGAAGAACGGCGAGTTCGACGCTTTGCTCGACTGAGCGGATTTCTGGCACTGCTACGGGGCGCCTCGGCTATCGCCATCGATAGCCGAGGCGCTTGACGTTCGGCACAGCTCTGAATGCCTACTGCACGTCGATGAGAGCGAAAAGCGCCGCGGTTGGTCGTAACAGCTTGATCTGGCCCAAGTGAGTTTTGGCTCCACTTGTGGATCTTGAACGGCCGGCCCGGCGGGAGCGAATCAACCGTTCGGTCATGTGGCGTGTCGAGTGCCCTCGGCCGGTGAAGATCCCTGGAGGGATGCCGGTCGGGCGGTAGATCGTAGCGCTCTCGACCGCTAACCAGCGCTGATTGCCTGGCGGCGGGCCGAATCACCGGAAGCCCGACGGAGACGCCAGGACGTTCTGTACCGGGAGACGGGACCTCCCCGGTACGAGGTAGTGATCGATGAACTGGCGATCCGTCGGTACGCCGCTCAGGCCGAGGTGGTCGGCAAGCAGATCGATCACCTGTTGCTCCTTGGTCATGAGCGTACGAACATCATCATTCGGGCGCTGCCCTTCACCGCCCGGATTGATGCCCAGATGGTTCCCCGGTCCGCGTTCTCCATCTACAGCTACCGTGACCCCGACGACCCCGTGGTCTTTGCGGTGGACATCATCACCTCCGACCTTGGTCATCACGCAGAACGACCAGGTGAACTACTACCGCCAACTGCATCGCGACCTCGCTGAGGCTGCACTGACCACGGCCGACAGCCTCGACTTCCTCGCCACTGTGGCGGAGAACTTGCACAGGACAGGATGACCATCGTGACTGACACCCCCACTTTCCTCACCTGGCGGAAGTCCAGCCACAGCGGAGGCGGTGACAACTGCGTCGAGGTGTCGTTCGACGCTGAGGGCTACGTCGGGGTTCGCGACTCCAAGAACGCCCACGGCGGACACCTGACCTTCTCCACCCAGGAGTGGGAGGCGTTCCACGCCGGAGTCCGGGATGGCGAGTTCTCCTGACCTGCGGTTTCCTCGGTAGCTGCTCCCCAGGGGCTCGCCCTGGAGGGCAGGACAGCAGAAAATGGGCCTATGTCCGATCGGGATGAAGAATCTGGCAGAGTGCCAAACCAGCGGCTCATCCAGGCTCGCCGGCGTCTGTCCTCGCCCAGCGGTTCCGGCCAGGAGATGTCTCCTCAGGAACTCGCTGAGGCGATTAACGCTTACGTGTGGGAGCACCATAAACGTCAGGCGAATCTCGACCGGTCGTACATCAACAAGCTCGAGAACGGCACGCATCGCTGGCCCAATCCCCAGTACGGGGAGGCCTTCCGACACATTCTCGGCGTCCCCACCGACGCAGCCCTCGGCTTCTACGGGCGGCGAAATCGATCAGCGAAACCCTCCGGGCAAGCTGCCCATCAGGAAACAGACGCCACAACGCCTCCCGCCAATGCTCCAGCCCATCTACTCTCGGAACGGGTGCGTTGCAGCATCGTTGCAGGTGAACCCATCGACGCGAACGCACCTAAAACAGATCACCTCCAACTTAGGGCGCTTGTCACGCAGATGAACGGTGCCTATCAAGGTGCGGACTACGAACGGGCCCTGGCCCTCGTCCCAGCTGTGATGAACGCCGTTGCGATCAGGGCGACTTCGCCATCGGGCGATCCACGATCCGCCAGCGCCGCCGCTGCCTTAGCCCATCTGGCGCTGTCGAAACTGATGCTCAAGCTCGGCGACATTCACCTCGCCTGGATCACCGCCGACCGCGCTCGCGCCCATGCCCGCGCTGCCGAAGACCCCACGCTGGAGACAGCCACACACTTTTCCATCGGCTGCGCTCTCTACGAACTGCCCGACCGACAGGACGAAGCCCGCCACCTGGTCGAACGAGGTCTCGCCACCGCCAGGTCAGGCACCATCAACGATCCAGCACGCATCTCCGTGGTAGGGGCGCTGACGCTCCTGGCGGCCGTCCTCGCATCCCGTAGGCACGATCTGCCTCAGGCCGAGCAGCACCTTCAGGCTGCCCGCGTCCTCGCCGATCAACTCGGTGGTGACCGCAACGAGCTGTGGACCGGATTCGGGCCCACCAACGTCCTGATCCACCAGGTCGGCATCACCACCGAGACGGACCCTCAGCGCGCCATCGACCTGGGCGAACGGCTCGACACCTCGCGCATGCCGGTCTCGCTGGTCAGCCGCCGGACGCAGGTGCACCTAGACCTCGCCACAGCCTTCAGCCAGCGACCCGAAGGCGACCCCTCAGCCCTGCTTCACCTGCTCCAGGCTGAAGTGATGGCACCCCAGCTGCTGCGTGTTCATCCACCAGCTCGTTCGCTGATCATGGGCCTGTTGACCAGGGAGCGACGAACGAGCACCCCAGGGCTACGCGCTCTCGCAGCCCGCGCCAAGGTGGAAGTCTGAGCCGATGAGCAACCGCGTTCTCTACCTCATCGTCTGCGCTGCACCCCCAGCGCGGAGCATCACCGAGCTGATCGACCTCCTCCACGCCGACAGCTGGAATGTCCACGTCATCGCGACCCCGAGCGCAATGGAGTGGATCCCCGTCAGCACGGTCGAAGCGCAGACCGGCCACCCTGTCTCCCACCGACCGCGCCGTCCCGATGAAGCTCGCAGCCTCCCGAAGGCTGACGCCGTCGTGGTGGCGCCGGCGACGTTCAACACCATCAACCAGTGGGCCAACGGCACTAACGACACCCTGGCCCTCGGGATCCTCAACGAAGTGCTCGGGATTCGTCTGCCGGTCATCGCGACTGTCTACGCAAAGCCCAGCCTGACATCGCACCCCGCGTTCGCGACACACATCGGCCTTCTCACCGGCGCCGGCGTGATCTTCACCGAAACCGAATCCTTGCGGCCGACAGACCCCAGCCACCCCTTCGAGTGGCGTACCGTCACCGAACTTCTCGCATCGTTCGCCGACCCGGGGGCCAGGGAGCACTGACCATGGCTGAACGGAGCGATGCGACCGGGAGAACGCCGAACGAGCGGCTCACCCGGGCGCGCCGATCTGTGAGGTCTCCCAGCGGGTCAGGGCAGGAGATGTCTCCGCAGGAACTTGCCGAAGCCATCAATGCCTACGTGTGGAAACACTACGACCGGCTGGTCAACCTTGACCGTTCGTACATCAGCAAGCTGGAGCTCGGCAAGCATCACTGGCCAAATGCCCAGTATCGCGCAGCACTTCGAAGTATCCTGCCAGCGCCCGACGACGCATCCCTGGGCTTCTACCCCAGGCAGAGAAGCCAACCCCAACGACCCTCGGGCGACCACCATGGTGCGGAGCATGAGGAGCGGACCGGGTCAGTGGCATCAGCGGCTGGGAACAGTAGCAAGGCGCTGAGGGCAGCCGAGAGAACCATCGAAAGTATCGACCTTTCCGACTCGCCATGGACGCCTGACCGTATCCATGAGCTAGCTGGTTTCATTGCTAGCGGAGGCGAATTGGGCCCACAGACGGCCCGAGAGGTCTCTCAAGCATGGCGAACAACGCAGCCCCCGCAGATTCTCGAACTTCGCTCCGGCCGACGCATCGGGCAGCGACTGGCCGACTTGGTGATCGAGCGCACCGAGACGCTACGCCGGATGGACGATTTCCTCGGTGGCGCCGACATGCATGACCTTGTTCGGCAAGAGCTAACGACGACCCTGACCATGATCGATGACGCTTCCTATACCGAGCCCATCGGGCGCCAGATCCTCGCGTCAGTAGGTGAACTCGCGCAACTGGCCGGATGGGTGGCCGACGACGCCGGCCTGCGTCAGCAGGCCGAACGCTATTACCTAGCTGGGGTAAGCGCGGCGCACGCAGCTCGGGACGAACCCTTGGCCGCGAACCTGCTCTCGACATTGTCCTACCAGTACGCCAACATCGGAGACCCCCGCGAAGCCGTGCTCTTGGCAACCACAGCCGCGAACGGCGTTCCGCCGCACACCACCGGAACAACACGAGCTCTGCTGATGGAACGTGTGGCTTGGGCCAACGCTCGCCTCGGTGATGCTCGTGCCACAGAACGAGCGCTCGGGGCCGTGGACGACTTGTTCACCGAAACCAAATACGCAGAGCCTGAGCCCAACTTCACCTACTGGCTCACCCGAGACGAGATCGCCGTCATGGCGGGTCGTTGTTACGTCCAACTTCAGCGACCAGAACCAGCGATCACCCTTCTAACCGGGGCCGTCGATCGCTACGACGACTCCCACCAGCGCGAGACGTCCCTCTACCTGTCCTATCTTGCCGAGGCCCACCTGCAGGCGAAGGACGTGGAAGCCTCGGTAACCGTGGCCCTCCGCGCACTGGAAGCCGCGATGGGTGTCGCCAGCGCCCGGAGCAGTGGTCGCATCAATCACTTGCTGCACCTCCTGGCCCCCTCCAAGACCAACGAACGAGTTCGAGAGTTCTCCGAGGCCCTGCTCGCCTCCCGACCACACGCCTGGCCAACCTGAAAACTGTCTGATCGCGACAGGCCACGCACAGGAGCACCGTAGCCTTAGCTTCGGGCACCCACCGGTAGGTCATCATCTCCTATACCTCTCTCTACATCGACCGCACCGCGCGGCTCGCAGGGCGAGAACAGCAGGTTGCTCAACTGCCCGATAGCCACGCGAGGGGAGCTGCTCCCTGAGGGCCCGCAAGGCAGCCGTCGAGCCAGTCGTGCAGGATCTCTGACGGTGGCCAGGACCGATTTTCCCCGTGGACGGCCAGCTAGATTCCCCGCCCGCAGAACACTCTCGGTAAGCTGATGGCGCTCAGGTGAACGTCCCCAGAGTTGCTCGGCAGATTCCAGCGAGCGCCATCAAAGCTTCGTCGCGGCTGTGGGAGGACGGGGGTAGCGGTATGGCTCGGACGTGGTTGTCGATCCGGGTCGACCTGGTCTCAGGACATGGGGGCGACCTCTGGCCTCGACCTGGCCGGATCCTGGCAGCGGCCCGGTCGCACACCTTCGCTCAGTTCGCGGAGTCGATCGACGATGCCTTCGCTCGCTGGGACCACGCCCATCTGCACCTGTTCACCTTGGCCGATGGCACCCCGGTCACCCCGCTTGACTGGTGGGACGGGGAACACCCCGATGATGCTCTGGACGGGCGAACGACCAAGCTCAGCCGCCTACAGCCGGGCGAGCAGTTCGCTTATGTCTTCGATCTGGGCGACTGCTGGGCGCACCTGTGCACCGTGGCTGAAGCCCGGATCGATCCGCAGGAAGAACTCGGCATCATCCCTGACCGGCCGCTACCCACCTGGGGATGGGGACAGATCCCCGACCAGTACGCCCGCGCCTGGGACAGCGACGACGGCGAGTCCCCAGCGCCGAGGCGACCTCGGCCGGCGCTGGGCGACCTGCCGCCCATCCTTCCCGAATGGGGCACCCGACAGAGCTGACCGTAGCTCCGGCTGTCGTCACTCTCCGCATGTTCGTGGCCGGCAGTGGGGCGCCCATCTGGCCGTGGCGGGGACCGTAACTCGCCGCCAGCGGGAAATTCTCACTGACCACTGTCAGATCTTCTTCCCGGGTAAGCGCTCGTGATAGCGCTCATTTACCCGGGGGAGCACCGTCGCCTGCCGTCTGAAGGCTCGGCTTTGAGGCTTGCGAGCACGCCAAGACGTTCTGGTCGTCATCGGCCACATGCTGGAGAGCGCATAAAAGTCCAGGTCAGGGACCACTAGAACAAATACTGGAACAAGTCTTCTGTCTCCTGTGAGGCGTCGTCACCAGCGAACCCTTCCGGCAGGAGACACTGATGCTTCACCACCGACCAACTGGCGCGCCTGGCCGCCTGACCCACCGAACAGGGGTGCCCCGGCGCCGACTGCTCGCTCTCGTCGTGGGAGCTGGCGGGATTCTCATCATCCTGATCACCGGTCTCGTTCTGTCCGTTGCTGCTGTACTGGGAACGGGGCCCTCCAACGAACAGCACGACTCGCAGCACGAGGGTCTCTCGGTGACCGATGGCAATCGGTCCGAGCCCGCAATCGGCACGTTCTCGAACGACCACGATGCCGCTGCCCATCCACCATCGGCAGCCACGTCGAGCACGACGCCGGCGCCCCTCGTCCTCCCAGCATCCGCGGTCACCGGGATCCACGGCGTCGCTACCGGGTATCCGCAGTCGCCCGAAGGTGCTGTCGCGCAGTTGGCCGCCATCGACGTCGCAGTTTTAAGCCAGCCATTCAAGGTCGCTGAGCGATCTCTGCGCGCCTGGTCCAACAGCGAAACGGTCCGTTCGCCACAGTGGACCATCGAGGCGCTTATCGATGACGTACGCGACCGTCCGATCAAGAACCTGCGGGTGATTCCCGTGATGGCCCGCGTCGACAAGAGCGCCACGCAAGATCGGCACAACGTCTGCCTCTTGCTGCGCGTGCAGATCCCCGAGCAGAAGCAGACGGCCGACCACTCGAACTCAGAGTTCTTCGCGCACTGTGAGGCGATGATCTGGACCGGCCGACACTGGCTCATTCAGCACGGACAGAGTGCCGCTTCTGAGCCGATCCAGAGGCCCGGAAGCGGGCCAGCGTACGCAGCGGGCTACCGAATGCTCCAAGGAGCGGCCGCGCCGGACCAAAGGTGAAGGGTGCAGGCCAGAGAGGTATTCGGGATTTCGGCGAAACAAGAACCAGTTACATATGTCCGTAATGTGTTGACATTGATTGGTGACGGACGGTAGACGAATGGTTGCACTGACAGTGCAGTGCGCAGGCGGCTACGGGAGACCACAGGTGAACAGGCGAATCCACGCCATTGTCATGGCGGGCGTGGCGCTCGCCGCGCTAGTCGCATGCTCGGATGATGAAGGCGGTTCGTTAGCAGATCCGTCTCCTCCTGTGACTGCCAGTTCGTCGGCTCCGTCGCCCGCCCTGGATCCAGAGGTCCAGCAGGCGGTCGCGGCTTACGAGTCTTATGTGCGGGCCCGTGACAGTGTTCTGCGGAATCCCGTTGGCAAGGGCGAGACATGGCCAGAAGGGGCTGAATTCAAGCGTTGGGCCTACGATCCTGCTCGATCGGAAACCATCGTCTTCATGTACGTGCTTGACTCCTATGACGCCGAGTTCCGGGGCGATGCGGCAAAGTCCAACGTGTCGGTCGTCGAGGCCAAGCTGAATGCGAAACCGTACCCGCTCGTACGACTCGCCGATTGTCAAGTTCCGCAGGGGCGGTTCGCGCCGTACAACCGCGAGACCGATAAAGCGTTGGATCTGGTCGACGACGAACATCTCGATGAGCCGTTCCTTTCGAACATTGCCCTGATCTCCGTCGACGGGCGCTGGGGTGTCCAGGAGGCCGAAGCGAAGCAAGGAGGTTCATGCGAGCCCTAAGCGCGAACCTACTGATGCCGTTCGGAGCGATCGCAGCGACATGGCTGGTAGCGACGAGCGCTTGGGCTACAACGGATCCTGAAGGTGAGGTTGGGGCAACGTGCTATTCCGGTCTCGGCATGTGCGTCGCTGAGGCGCAATCGCTTGAGGTGGTGCCCGATCGGCCAAACTCGCAGAAGTCGGAGCGGACAATACGGACCGCTAAAGAGAGCTCTGCCGGACCAGACAGGAACAGCAAGGGAGATCTCTGCGTGGTTTTGCCCATGGCCCCGCAGCCTCCTGTTTCGGATCCCGTATGGAAAGGCAACACGGACGGCACCATTTACACAAGGACCTGCCCCATGACTAGGTACGTGGAACCGGTGGTCAACACCTATTGGGCGCCGACGGGCGCGGAGGCCGAGGCCGTCGGCGTGGATCCTATCGTCCTGGCCCAGCAGGCGAAGGAGGGTCTCCGGCTGCCGAAGCCAAGGTTGGCTCGATCGCCGTCGGGTTCGGGATGGGTCAACGAGTACTTGTGGGTGTGGCTTGAAAGTTCCTGGGAGGAGAAGGAAGCGACCGCGAGTACAGGTGGCGGGGCTGGTGGAGGTCTGGGTGCTCAGTGGGCGACGGTCACGGCCCGGCCGCGGGAGATGGTTATTCGTGTGGGTTCGGAGAGCGTGAGTTGCGCGGGGCCGGGGAGGGCTTGGCGGCTGGCGGATGGTGCGGGTGTTCCCGACGGTGATGGGTGCGCGGTGATGGTGTCGGAATCAGGGCGGAGGGTTGAGGTGTCGGTGGAGGTGCCTTACGAGGTGTCGTGGACTGGATCGGGCGGTTCCGGTGGTGATCTGGGTGTGCTGACGGCCAGCGCGAATCAGACGATCACGGTGCTGGAGTCGGTGACGGCGGGCGTGCGGTGAGTACCGGGCCGTTCAGGTTGGCGGCGCCTGCCCGGGAGCGTGTACTGGTGCGTCGTCGCAGTCCGGCGCGGATTGTGCTGACGTTGGTGCTGTTTCTGGTCGTGATGTTCTTCGTTGCGATGGTGATTGAGCGTGCTGGTACGAAGGCGCAGGTGCTGGTGTTGGCGCAGCGGGTGGTGCAGGCGCAGGAGATCACGCGGGCGGATCTGACGAGTACGGATGTGGCCGGGAATGTTTCGGTGATGTCGGTGGATCAGCTGGATCAGGTTGTTGGGCAGCGGGCGGCTTTCACGCTGGAGGCGGGCACGATTCTTCAGCCGACCTCGGTGATGGCGCCGGCGGCATCGGACGCCGGTCAGGCCAGCCTGGGGGTCAGTATTCGCTCGGGCATGGTGCCGCACGGTCTGCAGGCTGGGGACACGGTCCGGGTGGCGCTCATTCCGGACCCGGACGGTTCCTCGAACGACAATAGTACGAGTGATCTTTCGTCGGGTTCAGTGCTGGTGGACGGCGCGCTGGTGGCTGACGTGTCGGAAGAATCCTCGAGTTCCGGGGATCTGAAGGTGACGCTGCGGGTGGCGTCGGACTCAGCGATGCCGTTGTTGGTGGCGGCCAGCCGTGAGCAGATCGGGCTGATCCGGGTCGGGGGTAGCTGACAGCGTCGTTGAACTGCACGGGTCGGGGAGCGCGCTGTGGCTGCGTGAATCCCGCTCAACGTCGAGGTTTTCGCGAAGGATCCGGTCTGCCGGGGGCAGGGCGAGGGGAGAGGCGAGCGAGGGTGACGGCTGTAGATTTCGCGTTGGTCAGGGAATTGCGTGCTCAGGTGGCTCAGCGGTTGACAGGTGCTCAGAGTCAACGGGCGCGGGCCGGGCAGAGTCCGTTGAGCCGGGACGAGAATCGTCAGTTGGCGTTGTCGTTGATCGCGGATGCGGTGAGCGATCTGGTGTCCGTGCATGTGGCGCAGGGACGGGCCGCTCCGGAGGGTGCGCGTGACGGTGCGCTGGAGTGGGCTGTCGAGGCAGCGATGTTCGGGGCCGGCCCGTTGCAGCCGCTGCTGGAGGACGAGGATCTGGAGAACCTCGACCTCAACGGGTGCGACGAGGTGTGGGCGACGTACGCGTCTCGGGGGCGGGTGCAGTTGCCGCCGGTGGCTGACTCCGATGAGGAACTGGTCGACATTCTCCGGGCACTGGCCAGTTATGCCGGCCCGGTTGCGCGGCCGTGGAGCACGGTGCATCCGCAATTGGATCTGGGTCTGCCGGGCGGGGTTCGAGTCTCGGGGCTGCTGGCGGCCTCAGAACGTCCGCAGGTCTCGATCCGTCGTGACCGGCTGGGCCCGCAGGCTTTCCTGGATGTGCCTCCGCGCCGGTATCCGGATGCGATCTCGCTGGTGGAGTTGGGGACGCTGGATCCGCAGTGCGCGGCGTTTCTGGCGGCAGCGGTGCGTGCCCGGGCGAACGTGCTCATCGTTGGGGCGACGAATGCTGGTAAGACCACGTTGTTGCGGGCGATGGCGAACGAGGTCCCGGTCACAGAACGGATCATCAGCATCGAGCAGGCCCGCGAACTGCGGCTGGGCCGGGACGCGTCACTGCACTCTGACGTCGTGGAACTGGAGACGGTGCTGGCGTCCCCTGATGGCGCCGGCGGCCTGGACGGGGCAGACCTGGTGCGCCGTTCTAAGCGGATGAATCCCGACCGGCTCATTTTCGGCGAGGTCCTGGCGGGCGCGGAGGCCCGAGCCATGCTGGAGGCGATGCTGCAGGGCGGCGACGGGTCGATGTCGACCATCCACGCCCGCCACGCCTACGGCGCGATCGCCCGCCTGATCATCGGCCTGGGCTCGTTGAGGGAACCGATCCAGCCCGCGACGGCCGCAGCACTGATCGGGCAGGCCATCGACTTCGTGGTACACGTCCGGCGGCGCGTGGTGACGGAGGTCCTGGAGATCTCGGGGCACCAAGGCGAAACCGTTTCCCACGCGACGATCTTCGCAGCTCCCGAAATCGACGAGACCTTCGTTGCTGAGTTTGCTGCAGGAGAAGAAGCGCCCCGGCCGGGACGGGAGGGGTCGACCGTCGCAGCAGGGGTCGCGGCGCAGTATGACCAGACGGTGCTGGCGCGCCGAGACACGCGGATCCCCTTGAAACGTGCTGCGCTGCTGGCCCGTCACGGGTACACCGACGAGATGGGGGAGCGGCTGAACGCCGACCGTTCCCGTGTGAGCCGAGGCCGTCAGGTTCCTGCTGGCAGTTCCAGTAACTCGTCCAGTAGTTCCAGCCCGCAGGCCACCGCTCGTGCTTCTCGTCCGGCTGATCCGGAACGACCGGCCTGGATGGACATCATGCCGCTCGGCCGCAGCTCGAGCGCGGGCGAGAGTGAGCCAACTGCGATGGCAGCGCAGTCGGATGCTGCCTCCGGCGGCGCGACCGGGTTCGTCGAGGACATCCCTGGTCACCGTGACCCTGCCGGGATTCCGGAGCCCCTCCTGAACGGCTCCTGGACCGGTCAGGGTTCCGATGTCACGGGCCGGAGCCCTGACGCTTTCGCTGGTGATGCGGGCGTGCCGGAGGAGGTCGTGCGGGCCCGACTGGGTCTTCCGGCGGACGGGCGCAGCCCGGATGAACCGATCATCCACCGCCGGCGGCCCGAACCCCTGGCCCTGGACACGTTCGGGGCCCCGGGTACGGGCAAGCCGACGGTCGTGGGACACGGCGTGGACGATGATCCGTTCGCGGATCCGCCCCGGGATGCGGGAACCTGGAGCAGCGGGCGTAACGCCGAGGGCCCGATCATTGACATGGGCGCCCGCCGTCCTGCAGCGGGTTCGGAAACGTCGGCGTCTGGGTCGAGGACGGGATGGCCTGGGCTGGAGGGTCAGGGCGAGGGAACCTCTCGGACCGGGGAGGCTGTCCACCAGCCGGCAGCGCCTTTGCACACGGTCGACTCTGGCGCTGCGCTGATGGGTCCGCATCCTGGTCGTCGTAGCCGGCGTGAGCGAGCGTCTACCTCGGTCTACAGCCCTGACGCAGGCGCGCAGTCCGATGCCGCAGGGACTCCCGCCTCAGGCCTCGGGTTTCCGCTGACGCCCACCATCGCTGCAGACCCGACGCCGGGCGAGGACTCACGTGAGCCTGAACGGAAGCTGAGCAGTTGGCCTCGGAGCCAGTCATGACGTTCGAGCCCTACACGCTCCTGACCAGCGCTCTCTTAGCCTTTTCGCTGGTCGCGGTCGTGAACCTTCTGGTGAACGAGTTGCGGGGTCACCTCGCCCCGGCTTCCTCTGAGCAGCAACGTGATCTCGCGGGAAGAACTGGTTTCAGGGAACCGGGAGTTGGCCGGGCCTGGGTTCCGCTGGTGGTGCGGATAGTGGCGGCTGTTGCGGTTGCAGCTCTGGTGGGTTGGTTCACCGGGTGGCCGGTCGCGGCATTGGCGTGTGCGGTCGCGGTGATGGCGTGGCCGGTGCTCGGAGGAGGACGCCGCGGCGAACGCCACGACATCGAGGTGCTGGAGGCCATTGTCGTGTGGACCCAGGGCCTGCGGGACACGGTGGCCGGGGGAGCGAGCCTGGAACAGGCCATAGGAGTCAGCGTTGAAGGGGCTCCTGAGGTTCTGCGTCCCAGCCTGCAGGAGGTCCGCAGTCGCATGCTGGTGCGCCAGACCTTGGATCACGCTCTACGTCCGCTGCAGGCTGTCCCCGGTGCCGACTTCGTGGTGGCCGCGTTGATCCTGGCGGCTCGCCGCCGTGGTGACCGATTGCCGGATGTGCTGTCCGGGATCGTGACCACCAGCGCCCACGAAGTGGCACAGCGGCGGCAGATTCTGGCTGCCCGGGCCGGAATTCACCGCAGTGTGCAGATCATCATCGGGGTCACGGTGGCGATCCTGGTCTGGATGGCGACCGTCGGTGCCGCCTACATGGCCCCCTACGACAGTTGGTCCGGGCAGGGCGTTCTGGCAATCGTCATGGCGGTCCTGGCCGCTGGCTTCATCTGGCTGATACGTCTGGACACCACCAGCACCATCGCCGGGTTTTTGGCCGACAAGCGCCTCAGCGCCCGTGAGCATCAAATTGTCATGACGCTTGCCCGGCGCCCCGTCCAGCCGGTCCGCTCGGTTCCCCTGGCCCGGAACACCGGGAAGGGGACAACAGGTCCAGCTGGTCATGGTGTCGCTGGTGCAGGGGCCGACGAGAATGGGAGGACACATCCGTGGTGATCACCGTTGCCGTGTCCATCGCCGCGGGCCTGGCGGTGGTGGCCCTGGCGAATGCGCTCTGGCCTCCTCTCCAGGCGGACAACAGCTCAGCCGTGAGCGCTGGTTCGGCCGGACACGAGGGTTCCTCGACTCGCGAGGACCCGGATACCGGGGCAGATGGGAGAACAGATCCTGGCCCGATAGTGGATGCGAATCATCGCTTGCTGGCCGTCGTTTTCGGTGCGGCTGCTGCGTCCGGTCTTCACTATCCACGTGGTTTGGGCGCGTGGGCGGCGCGACACGGCGTCGGTATCCGGGTTTCGGCGCAGGATCTGGCGATCAGCGGGTTCGACCACGACAACGTCCTGACTGCCAAGATCCTCACCACGTGCGCCAGCAGCCTGACCGCTTCAGGCGGCGGGATCGTTCTCAATCGTGTCTGGGGTTTGGCACTTCCCGGCGTTGGGGTGGTAGCGCTGGCCCTGTTGTTCGGGGCAGCCACCTATTTTCTGCCGGATGCGTTCGTGCGACGTCAGGCCCGGGCTCGCCGGCGGGAGTTCGAGCGAGCGCTTCCGGTGTGGTGTGATCTGGTTGCCTTGGAGATGGCTGGAACGGCCGCCCCGCAGGAGGCTTTGGTGACGGCGGCCGAGGCTGGCACCACGTGGCCGATGCAGGTCGTGCGGGACACGCTCTATCGGGCTGTCACCGCTCGTGAGCCGCATTGGCCGGCCCTTTCGGCCCTTGGTGAGCGCATCGGCGTGGATGATCTGGCCCAGCTCGGGCGCCTGTCGCAGTTGGTCAGCCATGAAGGAGCTCAGGTCCGGGACACCCTCATCGAGCGGGCTGAGGGAATGCGTCGCCGTTTTCTGGCCGCGTCGCTGGGACAGGCGGGGCAGCGGGATGAATCCATGCGCCTGGCTGTCCTGGTCATCGCAGCCGGGGTCATTCTGCTGCTTCTGTACCCGGGCGTCATCGCCGTGACCCAGTTGTGAACGCCATGACGACCGCGAGAACCTTTCGGGGACAGCGCTACCCGGAAGGAACGGCTCAACGCGCGGCGCGAGACGCGACGCGCGCTCGAGCAGAGGACATCGAAATCCCATCGGGCGCGGGCCTAGTGCGGCCCACTGGTGATGCCGGGGCGAGCACGGTGGAGCTGCTGGTCTGGTTTCCTGGACTGCTGTTGATCGTGGTGCTCGTCCTGCAGGTTTTTGAGTACACGTGGGCCAAGGAAGCCGCCCAGGGCGCGGCCCGGTACGGGGCTCATCACGCCGCTTTGTACGGCGCTGGTGACGCCGATGGGATCCGGGAGGCGAACGCCTACCTGGCCGAGGTCGCGGGCCCTCTGATCGAAGACCCGAGCGTCGCGGTCGTTCGCACCCAGGAAAGCGTGAGCGTCACGATCACCGCCAGGCCCCGACAGATCCCACTACCAGCGTTGACCCTGAAGACGTTCACCGTGCAGGCGCACGGGCCGATCGAGCAGTTCGCGGCCGGCCGATGAACCGCCCCCACGCGAGCCGCCGAACAAGGCCTGGTGTATTCGCCGAGCAGGGATCCCTGAGCGTGGAGATGGTCATCTTGGCGGCGGTCGCCGTGACCGCCCTGTGCCTGGGCATCGGCGCCGGGACGCTCGTGCTGGCCAACGGACGCATCGACGCTGCCGCCGCCGCGGCAGCCCGTGCCGCGAGCCTGCAGTACAGCCCTCGCCAGGCGGCTTCTGCGGCCCGCGACACCGCAGAACAGGTCCTTACCGACAGCGGCACCACCTGCCGTCCTGACGTCAAGGTCGACACCGGACGGTTCGGTCCTGGCGGGCAGGTCGACGTCCACGTCTCGTGCCGGGTCAACCTGGCCCCGGTCAGCATCGCCGGGTTCCCGAGCCACCGCGACGTGGACGCCAGCGCCAGTGCGCCGCTGGAGCGACGCCGCTTGTACCAGGACCGCTCATGACGCCTATCTGCCGACCTCAGAACCGGGCGCGGACACAGACCGCTCACCGTGCTCGAGGAGACGACGAAAACTGTTTCTGCAGGTTGTGTTCTGACTCCCAGAAGGATGCAGGCCAGGCGAGCATCTTCATCATCTCCCTGGTGGCCCTGGCATTCCTGCTGACCGCGTTCTTCGTCGACATCAGCCGTTCCCTCCAAGCACACGGCGACTCACTGGAAGTCGCCTCCCAAGCGGCCCGGGCGGCCGCCGACCAGGTCACCCAGGAATCCCTGCGGTCCGGCGACCCGGCCCAGGTGCGCATCGACCCGGCCGCCGCCCGCACCGCTGGTCAGGACTGGCTCACCCAGGCCGGCGCCACCGGCCAGGTCGACGTCGAGGCCGGAAACACCGTCGTCACCGTGACCGCCCGCGTTCCCTGCCGAGCCACCCTGCTGGCTGTGCTCGGCTACGGTGACCTGTCCCGGCCCGCCACCGCCAGCGCGACGCTGCTGTACGGCACCCCCGGCAGCGACGGCCAACCCATCGCAACCGGCGCCCTGCCGCGTGCCTCCGCGCCCGCAGGAGCCCGCTCGTGAGGGCGCTGAGGCTGTACCTCCGAGCGCTGGGCGCGGCCGCCATCCTGGCCGCGGTGCTGTTCGGCCTGCCCATCGTGCTGTGGGCTGCCATCGGCAATCCACTGCCGGACTGGGATGCCCTGCAGGTCGGTGACTTCTCCGACGACGTGCTCCTGCACATGCTGGCCACCCTCCTCTGGCTGGCCTGGGCCTCATTCGTCCTGACCGTCACCGTCGAGGCCCGCGCACAGAGCCTGGAACGCCCGGCACCCACCCTGCCGGTCCTGCCCGGCCAGCAGAACATCACCCGGTCCCTGATCACCGCTCTGGTCCTGGCCGCTCCCGCCCTGGCCGTCAGCGCCAGCGGCGTCCACCAGGCCGGAACAGCCCCCGACACCATCGACCCAGCACACCCCGGCACCACGACCGGGCAAACCCTGAACCTGGCCTCGACCGCCGAGGAAGCACCCCGCACCGCACCCATCAGCCAGCACACCCCGGTGCCCGACAGCGCTCCTGCGCACACGCCTGAAGGACAACCCCTCGAACCGGCCGGCTCGTCCTCGGCCCAGACGTATCTGCTCGGGACGGCCTCCGGCATCGGCGTCAGCCTGGCGGCAGCAGGCCTCCATGCCGTCGTCGTGCGACGCCGACGCCATCAAAACGCGGGCCGCCACTTCGGCCACCTACCCGAGCAACCCTCACCCGAAGCCGTCCGCGTGGAACGTCACCTGGTGACCAGCGCCTCGCTCGCTCAAGCACTGCGGGAGCGTCTTCACACCGCTCTGCAGCACCTCGCTGCCGCCCTCGAAGCTGAAGGCCGGCATCCCGTCCGGTTCCTTGCCGCCCGCCTCGACGCCGAGCGAACTGAACTCGTCCCCCAACACACTCCGTCCGCGCCCCCGCCTCCACC
Organism: Kineosporia babensis; assembly: GCF_021129305.1. GTDB lineage: Bacteria > Actinomycetota > Actinomycetes > Actinomycetales > Kineosporiaceae > Kineosporia > Kineosporia babensis. The sequence goes on from NZ_JAJOMB010000035.1 coordinate 40,609, forward strand.
GTGGGACCTCGACCAGGCCAGCGGACACTGGATCCTCAAAGACGGCGCTGTCCTCGACGCACACATCCATCGTGCGGTCTCGAGCGCACCGGACGATGCACCCCACCGGTGGGCCTGGATCGGCTCCAGCACGCTCACCCCCGAACAGCAGCGCTCCACCGCACCGGACGAGGGTGACGTGTGGCTGCTCAACCTCACAGCGGCCCGCAGCATCCGCATCTTCGGTGACCCCGACCACACTGCCGACCTGACCCGCGCCATCCTGCTGTCCCAGACACCAAGTTCCCGCCCACCAGCCTCACCAGAACCGGCCCACCGGGTGCAGGTCCATAGCGACGCTCACGATCTGGCTGAACTGGCCCACCTCGTGGGAACCGAACCAATCCCCGCCGACGTCCAACTCGGTCCTACCGACATCGACCTGCTGCTCGTCGTCGATGAACGCGGCCACCACGATACGAGGCTTCGCACCGACGATGGATCCGCATCCGGCCGCTCCACCATCGTGTTGACCGACGACCTGAGCGCCATCCACAGCGACAACGTGCGCCTGGTCATCGATACGACCGGACGATTACACCTGAGCTTCGCCGAGCAACCCATTACAGCGGCTCTGCTCACCCGCAGCGACATCAACTGGATCAGCCCTCTGCTGATGGCCGTCCGCAACACCACACAACGACCAGCGCCCTGGGCCGCCGGCGCCACAGCCACCAACGACAGTCCGCACGCCCAATCCGGTACCACGTCAACAGGTTCCCTCCCAAGTCCGTACAACCTGGACCCGAGCCCGGCGGACGATGAACCAACTGGGGCACAGCCCCGCCGACCTGAAGAGCCAGCAACACCACCCGCCAGCCACCCGGACGACGCGACCCTCGATGCGGACCTCCAGGACTGGTACGCCGAGAACACCGCCCGTCCCCGCCTTCGACTCCTCGGCCCTCTCGACGTCCGATCCACCGGAACGCCCCGCCCGGGAGACCGCATCCCCTGGCAGACCGAGATCGTCGTCCTTCTCTACGCGCACCCCCAGGGGTTGACCCACGACCAGTTCACCGAGTGCATGTGGCCCCACGACTCCGGCCGAAAAGCCGCCTCAGCCATGCCCCGACAAGCCATCGGTCGAGTCCGCCACTGGCTCGGAACCGACCCCGGCACCGGGGAGGACTACCTACCCAAACTCCCCACCCGAGACGTCGATGCCCGCTACCGCATCCATCATCTCCTCACCGACGCCGACCTGGCCCGTCGTCTCTACCAGCGAGCCACCAGCACGCCGGAACCCAGCATCCGAGACCTGCAAGCAGCCCTTGACCTGATCACCGGTCCCGTCCTCGACGGGCGCAGGCCCACGGGATACCTCTGGCTGCTTGACACCCTCCTGGAGACCGAGCTAACCGCCCTGGCCGCCGACATTGCTCACGCCCTGGCCAGTCACTGGCTGTCCCATGGAGAACCGGACCGGGCCATGAGCTCGTCGAAAGTTGCTGTAGAAGCTGGAAGTGGCGACGACATGACCTATCTGGACCTGATCGCGGCAGCCGACGCATCAGGCCGGACGAGCCAGGCTGATTACTGGTTGCGGCAACTGCTGCAAGTCCACGACGCCACGACGCCGCGAGCGTTGCCGCCGCAGACAGCCAAGCGTCTGGCGGTGCTTCGCCCAGAGCTGCGAGCTACCAGAGGGAGGTCACGATAGGGATTACAGGACCTTTTAATGAGTAGCAGTTCTCGTGCTTCTCCTGCCGAGAACTGCTTCTGTTAGTGATGGGTCGTTGGCTCCTGCCTAGATCCTGTTCATTGAGAAAATGATTCGGCATTTTTCCAGATCTGGACCGGTCGGGCTCTCTATCCCCAAGCAGGAGTGCCTTGGGGAAACTTACACGCTCTGCACGTTCTCCGGAGGCGCTGACACCGCGAGCTATCTAGGAACGTGTACACGAGGAGGATTGGTTAGCGATGGTCTGGTTCCTGGTGGACGACGGACTCGGAGAACACCCCAAGGTCCTTGCAATACCCAGAGGTATCCGCGTCAGCGCGATAGGCGTATGGACGATGGCTGGCGTCTGGTCCAGCGGGCAGCTTACCGACGGCCGCATCTCCTCCGCCTTGGTCATCGAAAAAGGAGGCCGCAGTAGCCAGATTTCCGCCCTCATTGCTGCTGGCATGTGGCACGACACCGACTCACCATGTCCACACAGCAGCAACCACTGCCCAGGAACCCCGGCACCAGGCGAACTGGTGTTCCACGACTGGTTCGATTGGCAGCGCTCGCGAGAACGAATTCTGCACGACCGTGAGCGGAAGGCGTCAGCCGGCCGTGCCGGCGGCAGAGCATCCGGGGCCAGCCGTCGTGAAGGCTCCCGAAGCAGCCGCGAAGCACATGCTTCGTCGTTGGTTGAACCCCTAGTCCATCACCCAGACCCTAACCCACAATTGATTGACTTGGTCTGTCGTCGTCTGTTTGGTAACGCGAGACACGATGTGGACGTCAGTGAACAGGCAGCGCTGTGGAAGGCTGCGGCCGGACAGGCCGACCTAGGGACGGAATTGCGCAACTTCCTGATCCGCAACGCCGACACAGTCCTAAATGACCCGCCCGCAGCGCTTTTGGGCTGGCTGTCGCGAGCGGCGGAGCGAGCCGCTACCGCAACGCCGAAACCAATCCTGGGATGCGCTCTCTGCACGGTCGGATGGCTGCCCGACGATCCTGAAACCGGGATGCCGAGGCCATGCCCGACGTGCAAACCACACCGATACGCCGACCGTGCAGGAACGCTGTAATCGTCGTCGAACATCGGATCGTCCGGCCGGGGCCAGAGGCCAGAAGTCTAGCCAGCACGTAGAGGCTCGCTGCACACAGAAGCGCGTAGGGGAGTTACCCCAGATCAGCAGCGATGCCCTTGACCGTCGCGCCCGGCGTGGACCGGAACAAATCCACTGCACTCTGGCGAAACCGCGGCTACCCCCGTGCTGTGAACAACCTCGCCGTCCAGGCCCTCACCGCGACCTACGCCGCCAGCAAAGCCATCGTGGACGAAACGCCGTCTGCACCGCTGTCACCGAAACCACCGCCGACTAACCAACCGGCTTGGTCGGTACCACCACCAAGCCGACCAAGCCGTCACCAGGCCGACCAAAGAACCCCGCCGCGTCCCGCGGTGGGGTTCTTCACACCTCGATCCTCGGCATCCTGAACGACGTTGACATCGGCATGTTCAGCGGCGTCGAACAGTCACCCACGTTCGTGTAAACGCTGGATCGTCAAAGTCGAAGCTCAGCCCCGCCCACTGCAGCACCGCTCCCAAGCGCTGCGCGGTGCCATCATGACCGTGATGACCACCCGCGCAAAGACCCCGCTTCCGTGGACGGTGCCGGCCCACCTGACACCCTCCTGGCGGCGCCTGCCCCGCCTGGCCTGGATCGCCGCCACCGGCGTCGCACCCGACCTTGGCCGCGCCCAGATCCTGGCCGTCGCCCCCTTCATCCCACTCCTGCTGCCTCTGCTGACCGCGGCCCGCGCCACTGGCCAACTCGCCGCCCACCCCCGCGCCCTGGTCATCGTCGCCCACCGCCGCCACGCACCCATCACCCTGGCCGGCCTGTGCCTGACCCAGATCATCCTGATCCTGGCCATCACCTCAGCCGCCCTCGTGATCGCCGTCCCACCAGCCTGGTGGACCTGGCTCAACTCCCTCCTGTTTACCGGTCTAGTCATCGCAGGCCTGCAGTTCGCGGTCACTTGCGTCCCCACCGTCCTGGTTTCCCTGCGCTCACACAGGCGGCCAGCCCTCGACCACACCCCGTCCCTGGCACCGGTCCTGATCCCGGCCCACGCCATCCACCTCACCTGCGCCGCCGCCTGGCCACGACGCCACGGACACGGCGCCCGCCTGTGGAACGATCTCGCCGCAGCCCAACAGCCCACTGACCGGCCCGTCGTGGCCCGCGCCGCCACGCCGGCTCTGGCCCGTCGTTACGCCACCGCCACCACACCACCCGGCATCGTCCACGACCGCACCGTCGTCTGGCGCGCCCCAGGACCTGAACGGGCAAGAGGCACAACCGAACACGCTCAGTACGGTGCGGTCCATGAGTCAGGACAGCGACCTCCACCAGTCGCACCGGCGAGCGCTGATCCCTGACCTCGAAGGAGCATCACTGGCCACCCTGCGCGGCTTCGAAGAAGCCCTGCTCATGCTCGACGACTGGGACGTCGTACCCGACGACCCTGACCCCCATCTAGCTACCTGCCACGATTGCCGGGGGAGTCGGCCTCGACGTCGTCGTGCGCCTGCAAAGCAGGCTGTACCCGACCAGGAGCACACCGCCGAGACCCACGGACGTCTCCTGGCGCCCCTGGGCCGCGCCCGCGGCCGCCACACCGGTCCCGGGCGCTACGAATATGCCCCTGACCGAGATCCTCGTCGTGTCCAGCGACGTGAACGCAGGGGGCGCTATTGGGCCCAGGCTCTCGGCCACCCAGGCCTGGATCCCGCGATCAGCCAGGCCACCGAGCACCTTGCTGGCAGCGCCGTCTATTCTTGAACATCCCTGTCGAGCAGATCGCGCGTCTGGCCGGCCTGCTCAACCTCACTTGGACTCGCCGCCGACCTCCTCGTCTCTGGATAGCCTGGCGGATTGCGTGAGCGGAGGGCCCGCTCGGACGACTGGTTGTAACAGCTCGATCTGGCCCCAAGTTCCCAGGACGACATTGCACGCTGCCCGCTAGAACTCCTCGTTAGTCAGCGATTTAGTCGGCCCCGAGCACCGAGCACCGAGCACCGAGCACCGAGCACCGAGCCCCGAGCCCCGAGCCCCGAGTGGCGACGATTGTGCTGACGAGGCCAAACCTCTGAATGCTGCCCTGAGGTGCATCGTGGGTGCATCTTAGATGGTGCAGGAACATCGCACCGGCCAGTCGGCAGGGGGCTGCGGATCCGAGAATGCCTGTATGGACATTGCCTCGCTCGTGTCGGCCGTGGCGGCGACGACCGGTGCGGCGCTGGCCGGTGTCAGCGTGTACATCTCCGGACGCCGGGACGAGTCGAAATGGCGCCGGGAGGTGCTGCTGGAGACCTGTGAGGCGTTCCTGAACGCCAGCTTCGAGACGGCAAGGGCGGGCCGGCAGTTGGCGGGCTTTCCCGCGCCCCGAGACGCTGTCACCAGGGACGAGCCCGAGTTGCGCATCAGCATGGCCTATCGGGCCAAGATGGACCTCATGACCAGGCTCCGAATCCTGGCTGACGAGAACGTCATTACGGCGGCAGAAGACGTTCACCTGGCTGACATGCGCTTCCTTGATGCAGTTTCGGGCTGGAACACAGCACCGAGCATCGAGGAATTTGACGCGGTGAGAGCCCACGTTCAGGACGAGCAAGGCAGGTTCATCACGGCCACGCGATCGCTTCTGCACATCAAGGGCCGTACGGTCAGAGTGCGGAACATCTCCCGACCACGACCTATTACGAGTTGACCGGGCCGCGGGCCCGACGGGCAGGCGGATACCTCGCTGAGGCAGCCGACTTCCTTGGCCTGCACGCGCCTAACCACCAGGCGTTGACGAATCCAACAGGCCCTGAACGGTGGATTCAGATAGGCGCAAGCTCGCCGAGTATGACGCCATGATGGAGAAGTTGGAGGGGTACAAGCTGTGGCTGGTGACCAGCCTCCCGGACCCTACTCCCGAACAGCTCCTGGAAATCCGGCGCGCGAAGTACGAGGAGTACCGGCGCGAGGGTGGAACGGGAACCTGGGAGTCGTACGACCACTACTTCAGTACGAATCCCGAGGCGCGGGAGGCTATGAAAGATGAGGCGGCTATGGCTCAGGCCAGGTCTCAGCAGTGACGGCGGCCATGCCAAGCTCCCCGTAGGCGGCCATTTACCGCCCCACTGATGGCCAGGGTTCTCCCCGCGGATGGCCAGATACCTCCCCACTGGCTGGGTCCGATCGCCGGTCGGCAAGGGTCGTCCGGTGAAGAACAGCAGGGAGATCATGGAGATCCTCGAGGCGTATGACCTCACGGGTAGTTACCGCGCCGCCGCGGAACTGGCCGGGTGTGACCATCACACGGTGGCCCGTTATGTGAAGATGCGGGCGGCGGGCCTTCACCCGGACAAGCGCCAGCACCGGGCGCGGTCGATCGATGAGTTCCTGCCCAAGATCGAAGAACTGGTGGTCCGTTCTCACGGGAAGGTCCGCGCGGACGTGGTCCACCGGCGGATCCTCGCGATGGGCTTCACCGGCGGTGAACGCACGACCCGCCGCACGGTCGCGGAGGCCAAGTCGCAGTGGCGGGCCGGGCGCCGGCGGGTCTATCGGCCGTGGGTCGTCGAGCCGGGCCTGTGGTTGCAGTACGACTACGGGCACGGCCCGATCGTCGGTGGCCGGCAGACCGTGCTGTGGTGCGCGTGGCTGGCCTGGTCACGGTTTCGGGTGGTGATCCCGATCTGGGACAAGACCGTCCCGACCGTGACAGCGTGCCTTGATGCGACGTTCCGGCGGATCGGCGGGGTCCCTGCCTACGTCCTGACGGACAACGAGAAGACCGTCACCACAGACCATGTCGCCGGGATCGCCATCCGCAACCCGGAGATCGTGGAAGTCGCCCGGCACTACGGGACCACGATCCGCACCTGCGTGCCGGCCGACCCGGAGACCAAGGGCGGTTCGGAGGCCACGGTCCGGATCGCGAAGGCCGATCTGGTGCCCACCGAAGCGAACCTGCTGGGCGACTACCGAACTTTCGGGGAGCTCGAGGCCGCCTGCCGCGTCTTCTGCGAAGAGGTCAACGGCCGGGTTCACCGCGAGAGCCGGGCCCGCCCGGTTGATCGGCTGGCCGAGGAGCAGCAGCGGCTGCATCCGCAGCCGGGAAAGCCGTTCACGGCGGCGTTCGGCACGACCCGGAGAGTGAACTGGGACGGCACGATCTCGGTGGAGGCAGTGCGTTACTCGGTTCCGCACCAGTTGATCGACACCCGGGTCTGGGCCCGTTTCCACGGCGAGGAACTCATCGTGACCGCGGTGGACGAGCAGGGCCAGACCAGCGAGGTTGCCCGCCACCAGCGGGGAACCCCCGGCAACCCGGTCCTTGACGAAACCCACTACCCACCGAGGGAAGACAAGAATGCTGACCGGACTCCGCGGGCTCGCACGAGCGCCGAGGCCGAGTTTCTGGCCCTGGGACCGGGTGCTGCGGCCTGGCTGGTCGAGGCCGGCGCGGCGGGCGCCAGGCGTGTTCCGGCGAAGATGGCCGAGGCCGTGGCGCTGGCGAAGCTCTACTCGCCCGGGCAGGTTGACCGGGCCCTGGGAACCGCGGCGGTCACGGCGCGGTTCGCCGAGCCCGATCTGCTCTCGATCCTGGACTACCAGAGCGTCCATGACCAGGCCGAGCCCACCCGCCGCAGCGAAACACACTCCCTGCAGCCAGGAACCGCGGCCTGGTCCACCTTCGGCCGCCCCACCCAGCACCTCGAGCTGACCGAGACATCCGACCTGATCGAGCCTGACGAAAGTGATCACAGCTGATGAGTGCGTCTTCCTTGAGCACGTCCCGTTCCGGTCCTCTCGCGGCAGGGCTGCGGACCGTTCCCGGCAGCGGGCCCGACCCGCTGGAAGAAGCCCTGGCCCTGACCCGCCGGCTGAAACTGCCTCACATCCGCCGGGCCCTGGCCGATGTCGTGCCCACCGCCAAGGCCCAGCGCTGGGACCCCGCCGAGGTCGTGCGTGTCCTACTGGCCGAGGAAGCCGCCGGCCGTGACCGGGCCAACCTCCACACCCGCCGCAAACGCGCGGCGTTCCCCACCGGCAAGACGTTCGGGGACTGGGACGAGGCCAAATCGTCCATCCCCCGAGCCACCCAGGACGCGCTCAAGGCCCTCGAATGGATCGGGCGCCGCGAGAACCTTTCCATCTGCGGGCCTTCCGGAACGGGCAAGTCCCACTTCAGTGAAGCCATCGGCCAAGCCGCGATCGAGGCTGGGATGAGCGTTGCCTGGTTCACCATCGAAGACCTCGGCGTCCTGGTCCGCCGCCACCGCGCCGACGACTCCATTGCCCGCGCCCTGAACCGGATCATCCGCTCCGACCTCATCATCGTCGATGACATCGGCCTGCTCCCGGTCTCACCCGACGCCGCCGAAGGCTTCTACCGACTTGTCGATGCCGCCTACGAACGCCGGTCCGTGGCCGTCAGCAGCAACCTGCACCCCTCGGGCTTCGACGAGATCATGCCCAAAACCCTCGCCACCGCCACCGTTGACCGGCTCCTGCACCACGCCCACATCGTCGTCACCGACGGTGACAGCTACCGGCTCGCCCAGGCCACCACCGGCCAAGGCGTCAAGCCCTTCAGCTAACCCAACCCACCCCAGGCCGGGGAGATATCTGGCCACCGTTGGGGAGAACTACCTGGCCGCCAGTGGGGAGGAAAACTGGCCGCCTGCGGGGACAAACGCTTGGCCGTTGACACAGCAGCTAGAGGTCAACACTTTCATGTTCAGGCACGAGGACGAACGGGGCTCCTTCCAGGTGGACGGCGAAAGCCTGGGCCTTTCGGTCACCCCGCAGTGGCTCGAGGACAACCCGGAGGGCCTGCGTGGCCTGTTCGATCAGCCCTTGCCGGTCATGGTGTGGACGACTCGCCAGGGCGGCGAGCACAACTACTGGTGCTTCGAGGATCAGCTCTACCGCACCGAGGACACATCGGTGGACGAGTACGAGGCAGGCGAGCAAATCGCCGAGCTTCTCGGCGCAGAGTCTCCCGCCGTCGATGCCGTGCCGGTGCCTGAGCAAGCTCCCCAGTTTCGCCAGCAGCCGACCACGACCGTTCACTCCAAGGTCTCCTGGCTGGCCGGTGAAGTCCGGATCCATCTCAGCGAGGACCTGCTGATCGTCAAAGAGGCGGTCTCCCCCGGATCGCAGGTGGCCGTCTACCAGAGCTCGCTGGTCGAGGATCTGGCGCAGAAGATCCTAGCCCTCAACCAGCGCGCGATTCCCGTCGTGCTGGAGCCAGAAGCTGTCTTCAGCAACGGAGAGATCCTTGCCGCAAGGCTCCCCGAGCAGCGCAGTCCCGGGCCGTCGACGCCACGTTGGCGACCAGGCTGTCACCTGGTCTGGTACGGGCCGAACAACTGGTGGGTGGACGAGAACGCCGCTCTGGGGCAGGCTATCGCCGAGATCGACCGGCGTTTCACCCCCTACCAGGCCGAGCCCCAGCCCGGGATCGGTGGCCGGACGGGGACGGCCTTGTTCACGTAGGGTCGGCCGCTGCATAGCTGGAGGCATGTCGCCTTAGCTGTCCTTGTTCGCACTGTTCCTCGGCCACCTGGGCAATGCGGGCCTTCACGTCGGGCCCCAGCCGGGTCCAGCCGAAGACCCGGGCAACCACCTCGATCAGGGCGTCCAGGTCGACCCCGCCGGCGTCTCGCACCAGGTTCACCACCGCGATGGTCAGTTCGGAATCGTGCACCTGGTCCACCTTGCGCAGGCAGTCCTCGACCGGCGTCCGCACGGTATTGATGTACGAGCCCGTCGTCGCCGCTGAAAAAGCCGATGAAATCAGGGGTACAGTCACTAAGAGCGCTCCCCGAACGTGCTTCTAACTCCATAGACAAGATCAGAATGTCACTGTCGGACGGGCAGTCTCACCATTTTGCGGACATCACCTCATCAGGCTTCCTGCAAGACCAGGGCTAAATAGCGGCCGTTAAATCTGGCCCCGTCTTCCTCTGCCTGGACAGGAGGCTGGCTACAGCTCGCGAGCCAACTTTCGCCATCCGCCCATGACTTGGACGCTGTCCTTATCGGGCATGGCCATTGCACGGACGACGGCCCACACCCGCTGCTGGTCATCCAGTTCGTCTGGCAGTGGTAGGTCTCGCCAGTTCGCCCGCGGCGGCAGCCCGGACACCGAGAAGAACAGGCGCATGGCCTGCGTTGCTTGGGCGGGGTCGGAGAGGCTGACGCCCCAACTGGCCTGACCCGCGCAGTCACCGCAGAACCAGTCCGCTCCGAGGACGGAGACGTTGCGGGCATCCAATTGGTCGGTCCGGAAACGCGCCATGCAGATCGGGCACTGGGCCATCGCCTGTACCTGCCAGGCCGCATGGCGACGCATGCGACCGAAGGTGAGGGCGGCAACGGGGCCACCGTGATGCCAGGTACCGAAGCGTGAGTAGATCGTTCCTTCCAGCTCCGGTAGGGACGCCGATCGTTCCAGCTCCGGAAAGAGGGTCTTGGCTCGCAAGGCGAAACAGGAGGGTGCGTGCCCGCCCGCGCGCTGTAGAAGGAGATGGCACAGGTCGTCTGCCTGCGCCGGCCACACGTGGTCCAATTGCTCGGACAGTCGGCTGAGGTCCGGCCCGTCCTGGTCGATCCCGGCGGGTTCGAAGCTGTCCCAATACCAGAAGTCAGGCTCGCCGCCGGATTCATCGTCGTCGTACTCATCGCGATCGTCGGAGTCGTCGCCGTGGTCGGAGCTGTCGGAGCGATCCAGCAGCCCGATCTCGACGGGCAACTGCGTTCGCGGAAGCGGTTTCACGGTGTGTTTGAGCGTGGGAACGACAGGCGTGGCAGCCTGCGCGGCCAGGTGGATGAGTTCGTCCACCTGGTAAAGGCCTTCGGCTGCACGTTCCAGCGCCGAGTTCAGGGCCTCCACGTCGGCCCGGGCGCGCAGTGCGCGGATGCCGTCCGGGTGCGTAACGACCAGCTTGCTGCGCAGACGTCGCCATTCCCCCCGCCGTTCGTAGCCTGCATGTTCCACGTAGCAGTACCCGGAGGGGACCACCGGACAGGAAAAGAAACGGGAGTCACCGCCCAACGTCATGGTGGCCTCGAACCCGAAAATGGCCTCCTCGTCGTCCTCGTCCTCAGTGTCACCGGCACCCTCGAATTCTTCGCCGTCGGCGTCAGAGCTCAGGCGGAAGCTAAAGGACTGCACACGCAGCGAGGCGGGTTCGTAGCGTTCCCAGCCGCACGCCTGGGCAGCCAGGGTCGCCTGGGCTCGTGCCGCTTCGACGTCCTGAGCGGCCAGGAGGTGCCCGACCCGCTCCCACTCCTGGTTCAGCTCGCGGGTCATCACCGGCGGCAGGGCAGCGAAGCTCAGGGCATCGAGTTGGTCCTGCGTCAGCCAGTGGATGCCGCTGGGCACGTCCAGGATGTCGTTGCTCAGTGAGCCCTCGCGGTCGCCCTGGAACAACCCCCAGGTCTCCTGGTTCACCAGGACCCGGCCGTCCTCGGCCACGACGAAGCAGCCGTCGGGAATGTGCTTGTTCTCGAAGACCCCGGCTTCGTCGGCGATGAAGTAGCGGTGCCAACCGGTCTCGGCCACGGCTGCGCAGACCAAGGGCCAGGCCTGCGGATCGCCCTGCTTGATGGCTTTCTTGGCAGACTTCCAGGCACTTTTCATCGTCTTGGTCAACTTGCCGACGGGGGCCTGCGCCTCCCGCATGAAGGCTTGCACGCGTTCGTGATCACGCCGTTGAGCGGGTGTCTGTGGCCAGTTCGGCGGTGGGTCCCAGATGATGCTGCCGTCGTAACCCATGGAACGGTAGGCGCGATCGACTGCTTCGTCCGGGGCGACGACGCCCAGGCGACGCAGGACGTTCTCTGCGGTGTCGCGCAGGCAATCGTCCACCACGACCAAACGGCGGTCGGAGAAGTAGAAGCGCCCGACTTCCTCGTAGGCGGCCACCAGCCGCACGTATCCCTCCAGCGGATAGGTCGCCCAGGGATGAAACGCCCTGGGCTCCTGAGCATCCAGGCTGCCGGCCACGTCGAGTCCTTCCGCGGTCAGGTGCGCGCGCATCTGATCCCGCAGACGTTCGTCGCAGCAGTGCAGGAGACTCTTCTCCAGTTCGAGGAAGCCCACATACTCCTTGGCGCCCGGCACGCGCAGGTACCGCCGGGTCGTGTTGGCGAGCCCGGTCCTGCCCGCACGACCGTAGGACTCCAGGACCAGATGTGGGACAGCCTCCTCGGCTCCGTCGCTGGCTTCGTCGTCGTCGACCTCCTGCATTCTCTGGAGCGCGTTCGCGTAGGCACGATCGGACGCCTCCTGCGCCAGGTCCTCAAAGACGGCTGTATCCGCGTCGAACGTGCCCGTCCGCAGCTGCGACAGCAGACTGTTGCAGTCCCGAAGATCGCTGTACACCTCATGGACCCAGTCAGCTGCTGCTGCGGGCATGGCGTCCATGCTCGTTGTTTGTTGCGCCGTGTGCAGGCCAGAGAACGTCGAGAAGCTCATGAGGAGGGTCTGGGCTCGCTCGTGCAGCAGGGCGACCGCATCCGCGTCGTCCAGGCCCTCGATGTCCAGTCGATCCGCCAGACGCGAGCGCAGTTCCACGGGCAGAGAGTGGAGGTGTTCGGCCAGGAGACCCGTAGTGATGCTTGAGGCCGGGGAGAAGCCTTCGGGGCGGTCGAGGTCGAACAGATCGTGCAGCGCATCCACCCGGTTGCCCAGAAGAGACTCCTGATGACGTAGTTCGTCGATGAAGCGGTCCATGGCGATGTCGGTCTCGAACACCTACGCTCCTTGGCCGAGGACGTGGAGGATCCGCTGAACGGTGCGCTCCCCGATCTGTGCCAGACCGGCGGCGTCCACGGCGGACATCAGCGCATCCGGTGGGTCGTGCGGGGCGACGGCCGTGATGATCCTGTCGAAAAAGGTTGCCAGCATGCTCAGCAGTTCCAGCGAGGAGGCGATGGCAGAGTCGAGGTCACGGCCGCCCGAGGTCAAGGCTAGAGCGGCCATGCTCAACAGGGCGATCAGTGTCTCCTCGGCCTGCCGACGCAGCGCGGGCGGATCGAAGCCCTCCAGTTCGCTGTGCGCATTGCCGTGAGTGGTGCGCTGCAACAGCCAGGAATCCAGGTCGGGGCTCAGCTCATTAAAAAGGGGCGCGCACAGACCGAAGAGCACCTGCTGGGAAGTAAATCGACGTTCCTGCCGGCTGATCTGTTCATCGGGGTCTGCGACGGCGAACCAGGCCAGTACCAGTCGGCGGACGGCCATGTAGATGTCAATGACGTGGTCCTGCTGGCGGATCTGTTGGCGCTGCCCGTGGGCCTCTGAGACGGATGGTAAGGCGTTGATGTGGTCGCGCACCATCTCGGTGATCGGCGAGGGGAGGGCCGCCCTTTCCAGGTCGTGCAGCACAGCGGCCTTGCAGTCGGCGAACCGTTGCCGCAAGGCGAACGTTGACGGGGTTGCGCTGACGGCGGCCATGAGGGCGTCCAGGCAGGTATCGAGGCACGACGACAGCCTGGCCGTCATACCGGCCATGGCGCGGGGATGTGCGACCTCGGCGCTGCCGATCAGTCGGGTGGCTTCCAGGAGCACATGAAGGTCGGGGTCGGATGCTTGATCGGCGAGGCGTTGTAGATCACGGGGCGACCACAGCAGGGAACGATCAGGGCTGAACGGGGCTCGCCCGAAGACACTCGCGGCTGCCAACGTGTTGGGGTCCAGGGTGGCTGTGACGATGAGGTTGAGACAACACCCGAGGACGACGGCGCTGGCCGTTGCCGTCCAGTCCTTGTCGAGGTTCTCGTGCTCGGCGCGGGCGTTCATGCCATCGCCGAGTGCGTCGACGAGGTCCATGACCGGTCTCCACAGCGGATGGTCACCGTGGCGCTGGAGGCACAGGGACATGGCAGGCTGCCACACCGGCGCCGTGGGCGTGGCCTGGTCCTGAAGGGAGTATCCGTGACGTTCCAGGACACCGGCCAGGCTGTGCTGCAACGCCTCGATGCGGTCCTGATGCTCGTCCACGGATGTGTGCCCCAGGCCGCGGACTACGTGAGCCAGATGGACCAGGGCCCGGGCCACCGCTCCGGCGTGATCGGACTGGCGGTGGATCGACTGGGCCTCGGCCAGCAGGTTCAGCACGGTGCACAGCTGCTGGATCATGTCGCTCTGGGCATGGCCAGAGGCAAAGTCGTCGTCGGTCACGGTGTACTCGGCGGAGAACCGGTGCAAGGTCAGCGCCCAACGGCTTCGAGCGGCAGCCTGGTAAGCCAGACGCTGGGGGAGGGTGTGCCCAGGAAGCGACATGAACTGATGCGACAGGACCCAGGTGGTCTGTAGGCCCATGTGCAGCCCGGATGCCACGGAGCGGGGGTCTGAGGTCACCGCTTCCAGCACCTGCGGGGTCTGGGTGATCAGGGTTTCCCAGGCCGGGACCAGGTAATCCAGGACGCCGTCGATGGCCTGCAGGAGATCTTGAACATCCTTGTCGTCGGCGTCGGTCGCTGCAGGCTCCCAGGTCACGTCTGCGTAAGTGCTCACCTTGTGGCGGCCATCCGCCGCGCCGTCGTGCATGGCATCCCCCCACTGGCGCGTCCGGTAAAGACGAGCAGCGGGGATGATCGGCCATGGGGGCACCCAACTTGAGCCGGACCGGCCCGTGGGCCTGCGCGGTTGGCTCTGTGGCCGGTGATTCCGGTCCCAGGGACAGGCCTCCTCTCACCGGGCCGGGACGGTCTGGTTGTTGCGCAGGTAGAAGCACGTTCCGTGCTGCAGAGCGTTCAGTAGCCGCGAGAATGTGACAGCTTGGGCCTGCCCCACCAGGTCGGGCCATTCCTTCGCCGAGGTCATCTGCCACTGGTCATGTTCGACCGATAGCTGGGGCTGCACGCGTGCTGCGTCGAGACGGGGGCCGGTGAAGTAGTACTGCGTGTAGGGATCGGTGCCCGCCGGCTGGCGCCAGTCGACGCCGAGCAGCTGGGGCGGGCCCACAAGGTCGAGTCCGGTTTCTTCCTGCAGTTCACGCAGAGCGGCCTCCCAGGGGTCCTGCCTGTGCTCGACCGTTCCGCCGGGCTGCTTGGCGGTTGCGGTCGTCGAGGGCGGGGCGGGCGAGGACCTGGTCGATGGTTACCAGGGCGGGTGTTCCAGGGCGGCGTCGTGGATCTGGAAGTGGTGGGCTCACCCAGGACCTGCGCGGCACCGATCGCCACAAGCATCCCTTCCGTCGGACGCAGGTGCTGAACGCCGCCGGTGCAGGAGCTATACCGCGTCGGTGAGCATCAGGTTCTGGTGCTCGAACGCCAGGCCTGGAGTGTCGTGCAGGGGGATCCAGGCTGCCTCGAGGCTCTCGTCGTTCATCTGCGGCTGGGCATCCTTGTCGGCCAGGTTAGCCAGGTAGTAGACGTTCAGGGTGGAATGGGTCTCGCCCTGCCACGGATAATGCCCGAGGTAGAGGCCGATCAGCGGCCTGAGGTAGATCTTCAGGCCGGTTTCCTGGGCGGTCTCGCGCACAGCGGTATCGCCGGGATGCTCATCGGCGTCGCAGAAGCCGCCGGGCAGGTCCCACCTGCCGAGGGCCGGCGCTTGAGCCCAGTGCAGCGCGAGGAAGGCGTCCCCACGGGCGATGACGGCGCTGCCGGAGGGCTTGGCGTTTAGGTAGGTCCAGGGCTGGCAGGCAGGTGCGGGGCATCGCACCGGGGGCGCTCCGGGAAGGCCGCTCCCACAGTAGCGAGCCATTCGCGCAGGGTAGTGAGATGCTGGGGCTCGGCCGGACAAGAACCCCGGGCAGATATCGGTGCCCCCAGAGAAGCGCCGGTCCAGGAAACCGCTGACCGAGGCCTCTCGTATGACCCTGTCCAGCTTGGCTCGGCAAGAGTCGACATCTGGACCGTGAGTATTTTCAGAGAAGGCTGGGGCAAGCGACTCTCATGGCGCACCAGGCGCAACGCCGATGCTGCGAGAGGCTCCTTGGTCATGCTGGCCCGGGAACTGAACGGCAGCTACAGGCTCGTCGGATATCTCAGGGCGCTGGCCTCGATCTCCTTGTTTCTCGGTCTCATCATCGCCCTGAACGTGGGAGGTGAGGTCGGAGGCGCTGCAGGCTTCGCCGCCGCGATCTCTGCCTTGATCGCCTACTTCTGGATTCGTTGGCTGGCCACCATCCTGTATCTCTTGACTGGTCTCCTACGCAAGCTTCACGATCTGTAAGTTGCTGAACAGCGAAGCCTTTCAGTCATGAGCTGTCGCCTGGCTGGTGCCTGGTTCTCCCGTGGCCGCGGCGCTTCACCGGAGTCCACCCCGGCGTGGCGAGATCGTGAGGCTGAAGGTTGGTGCCCCTCTGGTTGGGTCGCAGAGCCGAGGACGTTGCATGGCGGGTTCGTCGACAGCAGGCTCCTGGTCTCGCCTACCACGGACGGTGCTCCGGTGGGCTTAAGGGTGCGCACCCTGGAGTGCTTCGGCCACGTACACGCAGCCGAGCAGCATCAGGACAAGGGCGATCGCCGCGGTGACGGCCAGGGCGGTCTCGATGTGGATGATTCCCAGGATCCCTAGGACGAGCAGCAGCATGTTCGACATGACGGCCTCCTCGGCAGGTTCTTCCCACATTCATCGCAGGGTATGCCATAACTCTACATAGGGCTAGATAGAATTACGACGTAGGATGCACGCTGGGTGCGTGAGACGACGCCGTGCCTTGTCCCTGGCAGCGGTCAAGATCCTGGGGCTGATGCTGCAGGACGAGACCGCGGAGTACTACGGCCTGGATCTGTGCCAGCGTGCCGGCCTGCTCACGGGCACTGTGTATCCGCTGCTGCAGCGGCTCGAGGACCAGCAGTGGCTGGAGTCCCGGCGTGAGGACATCGACCCCGGCAGCAGCGGCCGGCCTGCCCGGC
The DNA here is from genome assembly GCF_021129305.1 of Kineosporia babensis. Taxonomy (GTDB): domain Bacteria; phylum Actinomycetota; class Actinomycetes; order Actinomycetales; family Kineosporiaceae; genus Kineosporia; species Kineosporia babensis. Next base: position 57,250 of record NZ_JAJOMB010000035.1, read on the forward strand.
GGCTGTACCGGCTGACCGGCCTGGGCGCCCGGGAAGCACGCCGGGAGATCACTGCCCTGCAGGCGACGTGGCAGCCACTCACCCCTCACCCCGGGACCCCATGATGCCCGAAACCCTGCTGAGCGCGCTGCTTCTGGCCGCCAGTCGCCGTCACGGCCAGCTCACCGATGAGCAGGTCACCAGCCTCAGCACCGCCTACGCCATCGCTGAGGGCGCTCACGCCGGGCAGCGACGCAAGAGCGGGCATCCGTACATCACCCACCCGGTGCAGGTCGCCGAGATCGCCGCCGGCTGGGACCTTCCGTTCGCCGTGCTTCCGGCAGCTCTCCTGCACGACGTCGCCGACCCAGACTGCACAGCGCCGGTCCTGACCGAGGACCTACACGATCACGTCAGCGACGACGTGATCGCGATCCTGCACCTACAGCACGACCTGAAGTCACACCACGACCTTTCGCTCTCCTGGCCCGCTCGGCCTGCGCGCCACCGCCGGACGGCCAGATACCAGAGAATCTGGCCGCGAGCGCGGTGGCCCTGCGGATCGCCGACCGGCTGCACAACGCCCGCACCTGGCAGTTCGTGGAGCCCGAGAACGCGCGTGCTCGCGGCCAGGAAACCCTCGAGTTTGTCGCGCCCCTGGCCGCGGCGGTGGCCCTGCCGGCGGCCCGGGACGAACTGCTGCACTTGTCGCTGCGCACCTTGCGCCGCACCCGCCCCACAGGCCGCAGGGGTCGTAGCCGTCTCGGCGCAGAAGAGCGCGATCGGTCGCTGCGTAGCGAGCACCTGACTCATACGCTCCTGCACCGTGCCCTGGATGCCTTGCCGGAGCGGTTGAGGGAACGCTACGCCGAGGAATGGTCCGCTGATCTTGCGACCCTGACCGGCACGCTACAGCGGATACGGTTCGCTGCGGGGCTGCAGTACTCCGCGCGTCAACTCTCGAGCACCCCGCGCTCTTGAGCATGTGTCAGGCTTCGCTCAGGAAGCCGATGAACGAGCGCTGCGGCGTTGTTGAGGATGCCGATCTCGGCGGGCTGGGTGGGTGGGGTTGATCTTCTTCGTCGGCACCGTCACCGTGACGATGTCTGGACGTAGTGACGGCCCTCCCGCTAACACTTGGCGGTGTCGGGAGGGCGACCGGAATCCGGTCACACCGTGACCCGCCTGCCTGCCAACCAGAAAGACCAGAGTCACGCGACACTGACGACCGTCTCACTGCGTCCAGCCCACGACCCAGACCCAGGACTTGTAGTTGGCCCAGCCGACCTCAACCCCATCGAGGTCGCCTCCAGAGGCGAACGTAACCTCCACTTCTGCACCGGGCGCCTTACAAGCCCTGTACTTACGCACCTCATTGGTGTATCCGTGTCCATCCGGGCCCAGCGACACTCGTTTGCCGTTGGTTCCAAAAATCTTGGCAGCCTTGGCCTTCGACATGCCGAGCTTGATCTTGCCGAACTCGGTGACGGTGACACACGGCTTGTTCTTCGGAGCCGCCTCAGCGCTACCTGCGCCTGCGAGCATCAGCGCGGCAGAAGCTCCAAGACAGATCATGATGCGACGCATAGCGGTCCCTTCGTAGCCGGGAACTGCTCGACTATCGGCGGCCGCTCGGCCTCTCTGACGAGGCAGGACGGGTGAGCCCCGCAATGCTCTGGTCTGGCTCCGACACAAGGACCTCGTCAGAGCTGCGATCGGCACTCTGGCCTACCCGCACCGCCTGGTCCTCTGCCAGCCCGACATGCACTGCCCGTCCGGATCACCAGGACCAACGATCCCTGTCCGTCGGTCGCATTTGATTCGGTACCTACCACACGCGGCGCAGATCGTTCCAACAGCGTCAGGTGCGCTCAGGTGTGCTATCCCCGGTTCCGTGCGTCGGAACCAGGCGAGCACACGCCCGTCTGAGTGGTTCGCCGAGACCAAACCAGGACCGCCAAGAGATCGTGGTCGCCATCACAAGTCCCCGTTTCCCTCTGGGAGCGAGAGATGTCGAGAATCGCTGGTGTTGGCCCCGGTCTCATCGTGGCAGCCACCTGCACACTTCTGCTGGCGGGCTGCTCTGCAGCTTCCAGCCCGGACGCAAGCCCGCAGGCTTCGGCCTCGCAGCTCGCCACGGGACCGGCTACCGGTGAAAGTACCGGCCGATCTGGTGGTGCCGACACAGCAGACGTCACCCCTTCCGGCTCTGAGTCGTCCGAGACAATGTCAGAACAGGCTGAGCGCTCAACGGCCAAGCCTTCCTCGGCAGAGCCATCACAGTCTGCGCGCGCCGAGCCGGAGGAACAGGCGGAGAACACCGCGGACGAGAAGGTGGACCCTGCGGTCGAGGAGTGCTTCAACCGCAAGGGAAATAAGGGCGAGATCCTGGTACGCATGATCGTCGGCGAGGACGGACCCCCTACCGTTATGCGTCTTGGTGAAGGATTCACCTGGCTGCATGGCTCCAAGATCTGCGTCGACACCGTTGAGTACGCGATCAGGGGCGACTCCAACTGGCCCGGCTACTGCACTCAGGTAGCGAAGGTACGGGACAACCCTGGCTATGACGAGAATGAGGTACCGGCGCCACGCCTGAAACGGGTCATCGCTCAGGCCGGCGACTGCGGATGAACCAGGTCCCTGCACAGGGGCGGACAGGACGGGCTGTCGGCATTCGCGACGAGGCAGAGGGTTCGCCGACCGCCCGCTCGGCCCTGCTGAGGCTGCTTAGCCGGTCCCAGTCCGAACGACCCCGTCGCGCAGCACCGTGGGCGGCGGCGCCCGGTACACCGTCAACGGCGACGCCCGCACCTACCACAGCGAACTCCCCGAAGTCGACGCCATTTGGGCTGACGACCCCGACTGGAGCACCAAGAAGAAACATCGGCCCGATCATCGAACGAGGACTCGACTCTGCTGACACCCGAGCAACCAGCAGGTCATGCCCCACCCCGGCCATTGCCATTGCCTCCAACCTGCGTGAGGAAACGACGGTGTCCAAAGGAGCGTCCATCGATCATCGGCCCAGCCGTATCGGCCTCCTATAGGCACAAAAGTTGAAGTCTGCCGAGGGGGCAGATGTAGCCGAATATCTAAGAATAATCAAAGTCCACGGAATTCTTCAACGCGCCAAATTTACAGTCAAGGGCGAATGGCTCAAAGCGAAAGAATGCAGTCAAAGGACCATGGAGCACCTCGGGGCGGATTCTGGCGTAAGCGGGAAGGCTTGGAGGACCGATGATGCCTGCCTCCGGCTATCTTTCACCAAGATTCGTTACATCCAAGTGGGATAAGGAAGGGTCTTTATCGGGTGGAAAGGATCGACCATGAAGAAGCTGGCGAAGGTTGCAGTAGCTGGGGCTGTCGGCCTGATGGGGTTAGTGGGAATGGGTACTATGATCGAAAGCGCGAACGAGGGTCCTGAATCTTTGTATACCTCTTCGGTGACGGTGATGGACAGTTCTGGTACGGCAAGAGTGATTGCACCTTTCGACATTGAAGGCATTTGCGAAAAGATGAAGATGCCGGATAATTCTGGCCTAAGTGAGTACGATGGTGCAATCTGCCAAGAAAAGCTGAAAGAAACGGCCGAGTGGCTCGGTGGCTTGTACGGTGTTGAGGGTTACAACGACCCGTTTGTAGTCAACCAGGTCATGCCGACCTGCAAGAACTTAAAGAAGTAGCGGGTAAACTTAGCTGCCTTAGCTTCTTCAGTATCAGATAAAGAACTCTCCCGCATTGATGGCGCTTTCGAGATCGCCGAGGTGAAGCAATCTGAGTTCGCTCGTGCCGCCAAAAGAGATGATGGGGAAGCACACACCATCGCGGTCAAGGTCCTCGACTACGGGACGGATGCCAGTTCGGCCCTGTGCCTGGTGATGGCCTCGGCCATCGTCCACTGGCACAAGTTCGACTGAAGATAGGGGACCTATGTCCGGCCGGGGCCGGTTGGTGCTGGGTATCGTCGGTTCGTGGCCGAGCACGAGAACGGTCCTGATTCGGCCCTGCTTGCCTATCTGGCGGGTCTGGTCCGGGTGAGAGCTGCCGCTGGTGTCGTCGTGCGCAACGAGGACGGGCACGTGCTGGTGCTCCACCCGACGTACAAGACCGAGGCAGAACTACCCGGGGGATCGCTGGAGGCAGACGAGTCACCCCTGCAGGCCTGCCGGCGCGAACCGGAGGAAGAGCTCGGGTTCGTCCCGCCGGTGGCAGGGCTGCTGTGTGTGGACTGGGTGCCCCCCCGGATCATGAACGTGTGGGCTCGTCAGGAATGGCACATCGAGAACCGCCTTCACTGGGTCCGCGACATGACACTGCGTGAAGACGAGCAGCGAGCCAGGACTGGCCGAGGGCCCGCTGTTTTCGCTGTCCTGCGGAACACCGCGATCGGCTACCACCGCACCGAAGGAGAACCCAACATCGCCCGAGCCACCCGACGCGCCTCACGCCGCCCAGAAGCCCTGATTCAGGCCCTGACCAGCAGCGGAGCTACTACGCAATGACCCTGAGGAAGCCCCCGACAAGCAAGGGGGCTGCCTGCTTCACTCACCGAACGCCCAGCACAAGCCCTCTCACACCACGGAACCAAGGGCCAGGAGCAAGCCAGCACCGGGGCCAGCCAGCTGGTGATGCCAGGCTGCCACGGCAACCTCATCGATGTGGTCCCGGAGGACGCTCAGCAAGCGATGCCTGGGTGTGGCATCCACCCGGCCGCCACCACCGCTGACACCGTCATCACCATGATCAGAAGGACCAGCCTGGCCACCGTGCCGCTGCTGGCAGTCGCCGCCCTGCTGGCCTCATGCTCCTCCAACACCCAGAACACGCCCCTTGACCCGGCGACCTCCAGCGCCGCCACGGCGACCGCGCAGCCCCCGACCTCCTCACTACCGGCCACCAGCGAGAACGGACCGGCAGGAACAGACCAAGCCTGGAACGGCGCCGACGACGTCGTGCACGCCGGCACCGCTCCAGCCTTCCCCGAGGACCTGGCCGGGTGGAGCCTCGAGCAGGAGTGGACCGAGACCCCGCGCGCTTTCGAGGACCAATGGAGTTCGCTGTGCGGGCCGAACCGGTGCTCGGGATACCCCGCCACCATGAACGGCTGCGGTACCCACCGCTTCCTGTTCCGCTGGCGCAGCCTGGGCCTACCCGTCGTCAGCTCCTCATCCTGGGCCAGCACCAGCGACCTCGACACCACCGACAGCCAACCTCTCCTGAACACCGAACTCGGGCAGACACCCGCCGCGACGTCAGGATGGGCCGAACTGAACGGCTGCAGCCAGCTGACCTTCACCCTTCCCACACAACCAGAAGGACAAAGCACCCTCGTCGACGTCGCCGTCAGCATCCAGGAATGGATCCCGGCCCCCTGAACCACACCAAAGCCGTCCGAACCTATCAGCCCGGAGGTCCCAGCCGGGCCGGCCCCGGACCCGGCGGCACCGGCCCGACGGTCGGGCCGCCAGCACGCCCTGGTATCAGCGAGAGGAGATGAAGATCGACAATCCGACAGGTCACACCCGGACGAGCTTCGCCCCTCCGGGCAAGATCAGGGATAGTGCGCCAATGCCGTGCGGCGCCTCGACCTCACTCCGCGAGGTCGAACAGTAAGCCGCGTCCTACTGATATCTTCCGATGTAATTAGATTACTCAACAGGAATGGCGATAAAAGTCCAGAGCTGGATATGCGATAGCCCCTGCGTTAAGTGGCACCCTCGCCTTAAGGCATTTTCCTTCACGGACGGCAGCATCGGCGTTGTTTTTGGCGTCGGAATATTTCGAAGCAATCAGTGCAGTGCATGCCACTCTCCCTGCAGTGTTCGGAATCAGTGAACACACTGCGCCAGCAGCGACGCCTACACCGCCATCCGCCAAGGCGCTCTGAATTGATCGAGTTTCTGCCTTGGTCCACTGAACATAAATCACCGGAACCGGGCCCCACCATCCGGTATCGGTAATTGACGCCTTAGGCATGGCGCTCCTTGTCGGTGAGGCGGCCATCTTGCCGGGAACCCTTTGCTTGGCAGCTTGCTCTTCCCGCCCTGGCAGGTCGCGTCGAGGAGCGGCTTGAGCGGGAGTTGTCACTCCCACTATTACCGCAGATGCCACCAGGAATCCAAACAGAATTTTCTTCACGGCGGTCCCCTTGTAGATGGTTGATATCGGCTTATCTCAAGTTTTGGCGTGAGACATTGGTACGGTATCCCGCCACTCGAAGCAGCGAGATGAGAACTTCCAAGTAACGTATTGATCGGTGAAATTGGTGTAGCCGTCTGGGTGTGATGTCAACGTCTGGTTCGAAACGTGGGCGACCGCCCGATCGATATGCAGGCCGCCTCGAAGATCAATGCGGCCATCCGCCACGATCCGACGTGGTTGCGGGGCCTCGGTGGGGCAGTGGCCTGGCAGTGCACTCGGGCCGACACGGTCACGGGGCCGCGTCGTGATCAGGTGACTGCCAGCCTCTGGGGTCCGCTGCGGGGTGGGGGCATGATGCAGACGTCATCCGCAAGCGGTCGAGGCCTGCATCGTGCCGGTGTCCCACGCCGTACCGGAGGCACGCCCGGGTACAGGTGAGTGCAGGAGAACCCGCCTGTACTCCAGACCCTATGACGAAACGCCGCACTGCGGCCGTCTGGTCCACTTACCGGCCGGATGATTGAGAGAGCCTTTTGGTCGTGAGCGGCTGGGCCGGTGCGCCGGGCCAGCTCTCAGCGCGAAGAGCTTCCAGGTATCGGGCGTGTCGGGAGTTACCGGCGGGTCATTTCGGCGAGACGACGTCGTGCCTGGCGGAACAATAATCGGCGGGGCCTGTCGGGCAGTGCCTTGATGGAGATTCCTCGGTCGGCGCTGGCTTGTCGCAGGGGCGCGGCCTTGGCGGGGTTTCCTGCCGAGGTGTAGGTGTCGGCGAGGTTGTTGATGGCGGCCAGGGCGATGGGGTGATCGTCGCCCAGGACCTGCTGGAAGCCGGTGAGTGCCTGCTCGTAGAGGGGGATGGCCTTGTCCAGGTCTCCCACGGATCGATAGGTGTAGGCAAGATTGTTGATCGAGGCCACGGTGTCCAGGTGCTCCTCGCCCAGAACTCTGCGGCGGTCGGTGAGGGCCTGCTCGTACAGGTTGATGGCCCGGTGTGGGTCACCCGCCGATTCGTAGGCGCTGGCCAGGTTGTTGACCAGAGTCAGGGTGTCGGGATGCTCGTCGCCCCGGACCTGTCGGCTGGCGCTGAGGGCCTGCTCCAGGAGAGGGACGGCCTGGTCCGGGTCTCCCGCCAATTCGTAGGCGGCGGCGAGGCTGTTGGCCGATTCCAGGGTGTCCGTGTGGTCCTGGCCCAGAACCCTGCGGCGGGCTGCGAGTGCCTGCTTGTGCAGGGGGATGGCTCGGTCGTAGTTCCCGGTCGAGAGGTAAGCGTCGGCGAGGTTAGTGGTCGAGGTGAGGGTGTCGGGGTGCTCGTAGCCTAGGACACGGCGGTGGGCGCTGAGGCTCTGCTTGTGCAGGTTGATGGCCTGGCGCGCTTTCCTGGTCGAGGCGTAGGCCTCGGCGAGGGTGTCGAGCAGGGGCAGGATGCTGGGGTGTTCCTTGCCGAGGACCCGGCGGAAGCGGGGGATGGCCTCCTCGAGCATGCGGCTGGCCAGATCCGGTGATCCCGCTGCTCGCAAGGCCAGGGCGTAGTTGTTGCATAGGTGCACGATGGCGGGGTGCTCCTCGTCTCCCACGAGGGGGACACCACCGGTGATGACCTGCACGTAGAGGGGGATGGCCCTGTCCGGGTCGCCTGTCCTGCGATAGGCGTCGGCGAGGTGGCTGATCGAGCTCAGGGCGTGGGGGTGGGCTTCGCCCAGGACTTGCTTGAGGCCGGCTACGGCCTGCTCGTGCAGGGGGATGGCGCGTTTCAGGTCGCCTGCCGCGGCGTAGGCACCGGCAAGGTTGTTGGTCGCGGTCAGGGTGTGAGGGTGCTCGTCGCCCAGAACACGCTTCACACCGGTGAGCGCCTGCTCGAACAGCGGGATCGCCCGGCCCAGGTCCCCTCCTGAGAGGTAGGCGTCGGCGAGGGTTGTTGGCCGAGCTCAGGGTGTTCGGGTGCTCGTGGCCCAGAACCTGTCGCAGACCGGCGAGAGTCTGCTTGTGCAGGGGGACAGCGCGATCCAAGGCCCCTGCCGCGGCGTAGGCGTGGGCGAGGTTGTTGGCCGATCCCAGGGTTTCGGGGTGCTGGTGGCCCAGGACGCGTTGCTGGTCGGTGAGGGTTTGTTCGTGCAGGGGGATGGCTCGTTCCAGGTCTCCGGCCGTGGTGTAGGCGTGGGCGAGGTTGTTGGCTAAGACCAGGGTGTCGGGGTGCTCGTCACCCAACACCTGGCGTAGGCCGGTGAGGGCCTGCTCGAACAGAGGGATAGCCCGCTCCAGGTCGCCGGCCAGCTGGTAGGTGTGGGCGAGGTTGCTGGCCGAGATCAGGGTGTCGGGGTGCTCGTTGCCCAGGATCCGGCGTCGGTCGACCAGGGCCTGCTCGTGCAGGCAGGAAGCCTGTGCCAGGGCGCCCTGGCTGTCGAGGAAGACGGCTGTGTGGTTGCGCAGGCACGCAGCGCCGATGGCGTCGTCACCGGGGCAGGTCTCGGTGCTCAGATGCGTACTCAGCGCGTCGATGTGGGGCAGCAGGCTCCGCCAGGTCGGCCACTGGGCCGGGTCGAGCCAGCCCTCGGGGGTGGCCTGGTTTAGCGCGTCGATGGCCTGGGTGCAGGCCCGGCTGATGGCCCCGGGGTCGCGGTACGGGTCGTGGGGTTCGGGGGTGCGGGCCAGGGCCTGGACCAGCCGGTGCACGCTCACGGTGCTCTCGGGCCCGGTGGCGATCATGCTGTAGGCGGCGAGCCGGCCGGTTGCGGTGATGACGGCCGGGACCGGGCCCAGCTCGTTCAGGAGGGTACGGGGGATGCGCTCGGGCGCGTACCAGGCCAGCAGGCGCAGGATGTCCCCGCACAGCGGGTCGTCGGCGAGCCGGTCGAGGCTTGCTTGCCAGATCCGGGCCAGGGTCCGCTCGGCAGGGGTGTCCTCGTCCCCTTTGCGGTACACCTCGCCCGGGTACTGCTCGAGCAGGTCCAGGTACTCGGTCGCGGTGATCCCGGTCTGGGCCAGGTAGGCGCCGGCCTGCTCGATCGCCAGCGGAAGGAACCCCAACTCGCCGCACAAGGCATCCAACCCGGCCTGGTCTTTCGCAGCAGGGGCCCCGGGGCCGAGGATCTGCACGATCATGGTCAAGGCCTCGCCCGGTGCCAGGACATCGAGGCGGACCGGGGCGCCGGTGAGGTGATGCCAGCCGCTGGAGCGGCGGCTGGTGATCAGGACCTTCCCGCCCGGATGCAGCCGGGCCAGCAGCGGTTCCACGTCTGCGGGCGCGGTGACGTTGTCCAGGATCAGCAGCCACCCGGAATGGGCGCCCAGCCACTGGATTGCCCGGGCGGCCAGGATCTCCAGCGGGGCACCGGCCAGGCCCGGCTGGATCGCCGTCATCAGCTCGGCCAGAGCCGTGTGTACCCCGCCTGGGCTCTCGGCGCTGACCCACCAGAGCGGCCCTGGCACTGGCCCGTGCGGGCCGGAGCGGGTGGTGGCCCAGTGCGCGGCCAGCGCGCTCTTACGATCCCGCCCAGGCCGTGCACGGCCTGCACCAGCACCGCCCGGACCCCAGCAGTCCCGGATGAGGTGACCTCGCCAGGGGCTGCGCCCGGGGCCTCAAGGAAGGAGGCGGCAGACGGGCTGGTGCCGGCGAACGCGGCGTCCAGCGCCTGCAAGGCGTCCTGGCGGCCCACGAAGCCACGGCGCAGCGTCGGGACGTTGCTCAGCCCTGGCGGCGCCGGCACGTTCTCGACCGCGACGAACGCGGCCTCGGGCAGGACGACCGGGTTCGCGCCCGTGTACTGGACATTCGTCGACCCGGCCCCGGTCGAGGCGATCCCCAGCAGATCCCCACCGACCACGATGGACGCATTCCCCGACGCGGACGCCGACGCCGGCTTGCCTGCTGGTGTGTTCACCGGTACTGGATGTTGATCGAGCTGCTGCCGGTGGAGACGATCCCGCCGGCATCGCCGCCGACCGCAACCGATCCCTGCCCTGAGGCCGTCATCGATGCGAGCGGATGCCCAGTGCGGCGCTCCAGTTCCTGGACCTGCCCGAGCAGATCCGTCAGCACGGTAGCGAAGGCCGGGTCGGTCTCGGTCTCCTCCAGCAACGCCAGCCGCACCCGCTCCCGGGTTCGCTCCGGCACCACCGACACATCCACCACCTCCGGGCCAGAGGCCAGGTCGGACGCCGCAGCGGCGGCCGAGTCCTCCAGTCTGGCCAGCGAGGCGTCCGCGCCCAGCCGGTCGGTGACCGCCCGGTGCAGGCGCTCCAGGCATGCGTCCAGGCCGTCGTCCACCAGCTCATCGGCCCGGCCGGCTACCTGCCGGGCCTTGCGCCACGCGTACGCGATCAGGTACCCGACCACGATCTCGGCCCCCGTAACCATGCCCAGCCCCCGCACTCTCGACTGCGACTCACGGTAATGCCTGATCACCAAAAGCCATCGAGGAAGTCGTCGAAGACAGCGCCATCGCGCGCACCTGCAAGTGCCCGGCCGCGTCATGCTCCACGTGCACGACAGTCCCAGGCGTCACGGAAGGTCGCACTCCTCGCTGCATTCTCGCTGGTCGCGATCGCATGGCTGCTGCCGGGGATCGGCCTGGAGTGGGCCGGCCCGGTGGGGAAGAGGGTCGTGAGCAGAGCCGGGACACCAAGGCCGCCTGGGCGCGGTTCAACGACCCGGTTACCGACGCCGTGCACGAGGTCGCCGGCGCCCCGGGCTGACAGCAGCAGCTTCAGGACCTCGGTGTCCAGGACATCGCTGTCCTGCTCACCCTGGCCCGCACCGGCACCAAGAC
>NZ_JAJOMB010000036.1 GCF_021129305.1 Kineosporia babensis
GTCACCGATTCCTCGCCTCCAGCGCCGCGCGATGGGGCTGATCCGCAGTCCCTGTTCAGCAAGCCGGTGAGACTTGTTAGCTCCCTGTAGTGCAGCCCGGATAGGACGACGCCGGCGGATGACGGGTCAGGCCCACTGAGGTGGTGTAACGGTCGTGTCGCGTGATTCTTCTTGGCTGGTCAGGCGGTGATTGCCTGGATGTCGGGTGTGTCCTCCTTCGTGGTTGCGGGGGTAGTGCGGGCCTGGGCGAGGATTTCGGTGCCGAGGTAGCGGCGGCCCTCGATCCATTCGTCGTGCTGTTCGGCCAGGACGGCCCCGACCAACCGGATCAGCGCGGCCCGGTTGGGGAAGATCCCGACGACGTCGGTGCGGCGGCGGATTTCACGGTTGAGTCGTTCCTGGGGGTTGTTTGACCAGATTTGCCGCCAGAGGGATTTCGGGAACGCGGTGAAGGCCAGGACGTCGGCGCGGGCGTCTTCGAGGTGCTCGGCCACGTGCGGGAGTTTGTCGTGCAGGGTGTCGACGACCCGGTCGAACTGGGCGTGCACGGAGTCGGCGTCGGGCTGGTCGAAGACCGAGTGCAGGAGCGTTTTCACCGAGGGCCACGAGGTTTTCGGGGTAGCAGCCATCAGGTTTGCCGCGTAGTGCGTGCGGCAGCGCTGCCAGGACGCGCCCGGCAGGGTCGCGCCGATCGCGGCGACCAGACCGGCATGGGCGTCCGAGGTCACGAGCTTCACGCCGCTCAGGCCGCGGGCTGTGAGGTCCCGGAAGAACGACAGCCAGCCCGCGCCGTCCTCAGCGGATGTGACTTTCAGGCCGAGGATCTCGCGGTGCCCGTCGCGGTTGACCCCGACCGCGATCAGGGCGTGCACGTTCGCCACGCGTCCGTCCTCGCGGACCTTCAGCACCAGCGCATCCGCGGCCACGAACGTGTACGGGCCGGCATCCAAGGGCCGGGTCCGGAACGCCTCGACCTGCCCGTCCAGATCCGCGGCCATCGCGCTGACCTGTGACTTCGACAAGCGGGTGATCCCCAGGGACTCCACGAGCTTCTCCATCCGACGGGTCGAGACGCCCAGCAGGTAGCAGGTCGCCACCACGCTCGTCAGGGCAGCCTCCGCCCGCTTGCGGCGCTCCAGCAGCCAGTCCGGGAAATACGTGCCCGCACGGACTTTCGGGATCGCCACGTCGATCGTGCCGACCCGGGTGTCGAAGTCCCGGTGCCGGTACCCGTTGCGGGAATTCACCCGATCCGAGGACGGGACGCCGTAGCCGGCGCCGCACAGCGCATCGACCTCGGCACCCATCAGCGTCGAGATGAACGTGGCCATCATCTGCCGCAGCAGATCCGGCGACGCGGACTCGAGCTGGTCGTTAAGGAACTGGGCAGGATCGATCTGGGTACTCTGGGTCTTGGCCATCGCGTGTCTCCTACGAGTCGACTCTGGAAGGTCTCTCGAAGAATCACGCGATGGCCGCCCTACACTCGGGTACGCCACGCCCGCTGCTCAGCGGGCTCCGTGGCCGTTACACCACTCTCGTGGACTCCACTGGATGACGTGCCTGATAGCCACCGCCAGCAGGATGATCAAGCTCACAGCACTGGCGATGACCAAAAGATCAAGCAAGGCTTCTCCAAGTGATGAGTCGCGTTGGGTTCAGGGGGCAGCAGCAATGGCCAGATTCCCTGCCGTACAGAAAGATCCAGAGGATGGATGGACTGGTGCTGTGGGATGTGCGGGAGGACCGAGCCCAGCACATCTCGCCACCTGGATCGGCCCGAGCGAGCGCCGGGCCGATCCAGGGTCGCCTTCAGCTCGGAGCAGGCGTCACAGGTACTTGTCGAGTCCCTCTTCTCCGGCGAGCTCTTCGGCCATCCCCCACTCTCCGGCCTCGAGCAATGCGTGGATCTGAGTGCGGGTGCGCTGAGGATCCGGTTTTGGTTTCTCGCCGATGATGAGCCGTTGCCCTTTACCGGTGCCCAGTCCGATTCCCCATTCGGAGAAGCAGGATTCGCACAGGTAGGCCCAGAATCCTTGGACGGTGCGTGCGTCGTAGGCGGCGTTGACGGCCGGACCGTCGGGGTGCTTCACGGGGTGGGTGTCGCAGTGGACGGGGCTGGATATGTAGGTCTCGTCGGCCATGGTTGCTCCTGGGGTTGATGGCAGGTTCGAAAGGCCTTTCAGGCATGGAGATCGCAGCGGCTGATGAGGCGCTGCGGTGTGGGGACATGCCTGCAGGTCGGTTCCACCGATTGCAGAACCGACCTGCAGGCATAAGAAAACGCTCCGGCCGATGGCGGGAGCGTTGGGTAGACGGCGCTGTATTCGAGTTCCTGGTGCGCCCTGTCGCGGATCGCTGGCCAGCCTCAGGATGACGGGTGGCCCCGTGACGTCGCTGTGTCGCTGCGGCCGGTCACCACATGTCTGCAGGAATTTTCAGACGAGTGGCTCCTGCGGCGTCACGACTGGTCTGGGGAGTCGGACGGTTCCGGATGGACGGCTACGGCGCGCACGTCCTTGGCCAGTCTCCACCGTTGGAGCAGGTCCAGACCCCAGAGGTGGGCTGCGGTGAAGGTGGGAAAGGTCGTGTCGTTGCCGTTCCAGGTGTCGGGGTCGCTGTGGGTGCTGACCTGGATGGCGAAGGGTCCGGGATGCGTCAGCACATCCTGGAATTCTTTCGGTGCGGACGTATCCCAGCCGTCGGTGGTGCGAGGGCCCATCACCAGGGCTGGGCCGAAGACGAGTGGGGCGTCCGGGGTCGGCATGGATGTTGCATCGCCGATGGCGGTGGCGCGGTGGACCTGGGCCAGGTGGCTGGCCCGCATGTTGAGTTTGATCCCTGGCCCGGCCGTTTCCTCTCGGACGGCCAGGATGCTGTCGGGGTGGCTGAGTCTCCAGGCCGCTACGGTCCCCCACAGCAGACGCTGTTGGGCAGCGATCGGCCCATCGCTGAGCCGCACGATGCGCACGGGGCTCAGGAAGGTCTGCGGGATGAGGACGGCCGTGATGATTTCACGGCGCGGGGCCACCTGCGGGGCGGGCAGCTGCGGAGGTAGAGGGTGAGACATGTTGCGCTCCTTCGTGGTGGGTGGCGCGGTCCGGTGAATGACGACGATCCAGCGTTCTCCCTAAGCCAGGCGCACGATGGGAAGCATCACGAAATACCCTTTTCCTTAAGCTTTTTCGGGATGCCGGATTCGCTCTTGTCGTTGGTACGTGCAGCCCGGCGCCCGGGCGTGTATCCCGGGCAGTCAAGGGCTTTCGCTGCGCTCCTGGGCCGGGCAGGCCGCCGGCGTTCAGGGCGACCTCACGGGTTGAAGGTGGTGCCCTCAGCCCGGCGAACGCTCGTGTCGACGTCACCGGTGTGCTGCTGCACGGGAGCATGGTGCGCCGTGACCAGAGGCAGGCTCGAGATGTGCTGAACCGCGACGATGTACGCCTGTCCCTGTGGCGTAGCAGCGAACAGGTGGACGACCGTGATCGGCGATCCGTGCTCGGCCGCCGCGGCCCGAAGGTCAGCCTCCGTCTTGTTCCACGAGGTCCGGACCCTGGCGGCGTAGGTACCCTCCAGGGACGACAGCTCGGGCAACTGGATCGGCAGCACGTAATGGCCGCCCGCGAGGACAGTGACGGCGAAAATCTTTTCGGGGCGGGCGTTGGCGTGATGGACCGCATTCAGCATGTTCACCAGCGAGGCTCGATCCTGCGGATTCAGCGAGTGCTCGGTCGGGTCAGTCGGGCCGGTGGCGGGACCGGTGCCCGGAGCATCACCGCTCGAGGTCTGGCCCGTGGATTCCTCGTGGGAACGGTCGGGATGAGGCTGCATGGTTCTCCTTCGGTGGGCACGGCCGCAAAAGGCCTGCGACCCTGAGCGGATCGCAGGCCGTTGCGGTGTGCGCGGATGGGGGTTGGTGCTCATCAGGCAGGGCCTGACATGCTGGTGGCCGGTTCGTCGTACCGGATGCATCAGCGTCCGGTACCGATCACCGAGCCCGGCCCCAGGCGACTCTGCGCACAAGAAAAGCCGCCCAGGCAGCGCATGGGCGGCTATCTGTTCGTGAAAGACGATTCCGGCGAATGCTTCCCACAGTGAGGACTGGACGCTAGCCAGAGCTTTCGTGCTCTAGATCAACGATCCGGTTGCGTGTCCTGGATCAAGCGGCCGTACACGTCGCCCTCGATGTAGGTGACGACGCCCTCTCCCTCGGGCTCACGCATCGCCCAGTGGTAGTGAGCGCGGTACCAGACGATCGACCAGCCAGCCTCGCTCAGAGCCTCGTACACGGTGGCATCCCCGCCTGATCCGGCGAAGAAACCGTCGCCGCTCATGCCCGGCGGTTCTACCAGCGGCAAGGCTTGCGTCGCTTGGCGGGACAGGATGTGCAGGACGTCCTGCACGGTGCGGGCTTTGCACAGAGCATCGATCTGCGCGTTGATGACGTCCCAAAAGGAGTCACGGTGATGACTCATGTCGAAATCCCTTTCGCTGAGATGAAGAACATCTGATGATCAGGACGGAAGTCCCGGCACAAGCGGGTCTTTCGCCCCGATGCCTGTCGGCACGTTGCCGGAGGGCTACTGCAACTGGTCCAGGTAGAAGCGGACGGTGCGCGCATACTCCGCGCGGTAGGCAGCGTCATGGTCGAACTGCAGGTACGTCAGGTCTGACTCGCAGTACGTGAGAATGATGCGCTCCCGGGAGGAGGCCCACGCCCTCCGATAACGGTTCGAGCAGAACTCCAGCTCTCGGAATCCGTCGGGTGGGAACAGGTCGTAGGCGGATTCCAGGTCCGCGAACGAGCGGTGCACCGGAACGCCGTGCGGTGCCTGCGTTGGGCTCCTGTCGGTTGTCCAGACGTACCGTTGTCTCCACTGCGGCCAGGGGACCGGGTCGTCCCCGGCAGCCGGCTGACTCTCAGCCTCGGTGGCACGGCTGGAGGGTTGCTGGTCGTTCATGTGAACTCCTGTTCTTGGCTTGGGCCGGGCGTTCCACCGCGGCCATGAGTGGTGTCTTGTTCCGGAGCGGTTCTGCGGATGCTGCGCCGCACCGCTGTGACCGTGTGCCTGCTGTGCCGGCAGTTCCCGCGTCTGGCTCAGGGAACCTCGACGTCTGCTGCTGGACGCTCGGCCCGATGGCTGGTGGTCAGTCGTCCGGGCTCATCTCTCGCTCCGGGAGGAGGGCATCCAGGACCTGGGCACAGCGATCCGCGAGGTGGGTGGCCTCCGCCGGTCCCAGGTTCTCGGCGACCATCACGTCGACCATGGTCATGATCATCGACAGGTTCGTCAGGCACGGATCCGCCGGAGGATCAGAAGGGCTCATCAGGGCCTGCGGCCACCGATCACTCCACCCCATCACCGGCTGGCTGATGCGGCAGGCACGATCGAGGGCCTGGCGAGCGCGGGTCGGTTCGCCACGCTGCTGGTGGATGCCGGCCAGCACAGAGCCTGCCAGGGCGTCCAGGGGTCCGGTCGCGGTGATGGACAGGTTCCGCCAGAACCGCACCGAGTCCTCATCCAGGTCGGCCAGGCAGGCGAAGGCCAGCATCCGGTCCCTCAGCGCGTCCAGGCAGGCGTCCTGCACGGAGCGAGGGAGCTTGCTGCGCGGCTCGGCGCGCAGGATGTGGCGGGCATGCTGCAGCGCAAGGCGGCGTTGTTCGCGCACCGTGCAGGCGATCGGGTCGATGTCCTCGGCCTGGTCACGGTTGTGGTGCTGGGTGAGAGGTGCGTTCACCTGACGGCTGCCGGTGACGTCGGCGTGAACGATGGTCCATCCCATGCTTTCGATCTGGCTGCGGGCGGCCTCGGCGAAATGTCGGGCTTGCGGGGAGTAGGCGAACACGTAGACGTGGTGGATACGGCGTCCTAGTTCAGCCGAGGTCAATTGGATCTTGAAGTTCAGAAATTTCCACCTCTGCTCGCTCGGGTTCTCGATCGGCTCGACCTCGATGTGGGCCTGCGTCCCGAGGACCGAGACCACGAAGACCTGATCAGGATGCGACAGCGCCTCGTACCAGGACATCAGTGCGAGATGAAGGTCTTCGACCTCGACCCTGGTGTGGCGCGGGCGGGGATCTGGATGGTGCGGAGAACGATTCATGGCATCCTCTTTCGCTGATGGACAGCTGGTCGGTGAGGTGAGGAACGGCGAGTAGATCCGCCGACCGTTTGAAAAAGAGCCCAGGTGCGCAAGGAACACACCGGCCCCGGGAAGGAGGCCACCGTGCGTTTCGTGGTGCTGTCCGTTCGTCCGTCACTAGAACGTCAGCGACGGGTGGCGTGCTCTCGCCGCTCTAGGGCCGGGTGCCGTCCGGCAAACCGTTGCGCATCAAGTGTTCTCATCACCCTCGACGAGCCGGCTGCCTTGACGATCCCTGCACCGGATTCAGAACAGCGCTGCACGCCCGGATATCGCCCTCCGTGTCACCCGACCAGGAGGCGCCCTAAGGGCGTATCGCGCTGCACGGCGTACCCGAGCCCTGTGAGCAGATTTTCCATTTCGGTCAGACGGGCATCCCGTTCGTTGGTCAGGCCGCGGACGGTGATCCAGTCGATGGAGACCGCCTTACCGGACTTGCCACGGACCACGAACCCTGACCTGCTGAGCGACTCGCTCAGGCGCGGGATCCCGCGCCTGGACAGTTCACCCGACACGCCGGAGGGGGTGGTCTGCTGTCCCCACCGGGCTGCGCCTGGCCGGCCCACTCGGCTCACCGGGGCCCTCATCACCGTGACCCGCAGGGTCGTTCCGTCGCTGAGGGCCGCGACCAGCGTGGATGCCCCGATCTGTTCGACCTCCTGCACCCGCAGGCCGGAAGGCAACTGAGCGCCGCTGGTGAGGCCTTGCCGGACAAACTCCATTCCTTCCTGATGTGAGGTGGTGTGCTGGTCGGGTGGGTGGCTCATGGATGGTCTTCTCCTTTGCCGGATGGATGTTCGTGTTCGGAGGTCAGGACAGCCGGCCCCATCGGACCCATCGACCTATGTCCGGTGCCGGTGCTGCCGTCGAGGAACGGGCACCCTCGACATCTGTGACGCGACGCTCTGCTGAGGCCCGGTAGGCCCGGTAGGCCCGGATCAGGCAGCCGGTGCAGCCCGTCCCAGGCGTAGGAAGCTGGGACGGGCTGCCGCGGTCCTCGCCGGCCAGGCGATCGAACCTGACAGGTGGCCTGGTTACGTTCGGGGGTGGGCGCTGGTGTCGGCGTGCTGCGCCGCGTGTTGGCCTCTGTCCCATCCCCATCGGTCGTGGATGGTCAGGCTGGCTCCTGGCCTGGTGTGCGGGAACAGGAGGTCGACGTGGTGGTCGACGGCCTGCTGACGACTGGCCAGGACGGGTAGGAGCCGTTCCTGTCCAACCTGTTTCCCGGCGGCTTCGGTCTGCTCATCGGTGATCTGGCTGAGCCGCTGCTTAATGCGCACCGCATAGGCGGTCAGGAACGATCGGCGAAAGTGCAGGCTTCTGGTGCGCTGACGCACCTCGGCAGGCTGCTCGCTGTCCCCGAGGCGGGCCAAGGCACTGGTGGCTTGCTCCAGGAGCGAGTCGAACAGCATCTCCACGACGTCCAGATCGTGACCGAACCCCATGACCGTGCAGTAACTCAGTTGCCGGTTGTACACACCCCGGCAGCCGTTGGCGCCGGCGATGCCGTGAAGCAGCAGAGTTTGAGCCGCCACGTACGGAGGTTCCAGCCAGATCCTGCGTGCCTGAGGCTTCTCGGCCCCGACCCAGGACTGTCCTGCCCTGGTGTGTGAGGCCGATGTTGCCTGCAGCATCGCGTGATCGATGCGGTGACGGGCCATGCGCTCGTGGGCCCCGGCGCTGAAAGCCTCCGCCTCGGCCGTGGATGTGCATGCCTCGGCCTTCGCCAGTAACCCCTTGATCCTGCGCAGCACCCGGGGGTCGACCGCGGACGCCCCCGAGCCCTCACCGGACGGGATCGGCTGGTACTGCCCCGGCAGCGGGCCCAAGCGTTCCAGCGGTGGCAGTTCCAGGATCACGGCCACCAGGATCAGCAGCCGGGGCACGAACGTCGTCCATCCCTGGCGCTGCACGTACGCCTGGGGCAGGCTCGTACCTGGCGGCCACCATGGGGGTGCGTCGGCCTTGGCGACCTGCGCGTGCCAGCGGGGGTCCACCGTGCTGGCAGCGAAGGCGTGCAGGTGATCGGTGACGGCCTCGGCGGCCAAGGCCGCATACTTGGCTCCCTGGCGACGCCGGACACACCAGATAAGGTCAGCGGGCTGCCAGCCATGGTTCCAGGCGAGCTGCAGCGCCGCGCTCAAGTGCATCGTCAGGTCCTCGAGCAGAAACGCACGCCAGCCGCCCCGGTCAGGACGCTCCTGCACGTCCAGGATCGTCGCCTTCACACGCCCCCGGTCTCCGTCGCGCAGAGCCCTCCGTGTCGCGTCCAGCAGGATGTCGCTCACGACGTCGAACGGCGTCTCGGCGTCGAGTCCCGCGAGCGAGCCGCTCCCCTCGGGCGCACCGGGACTCGACGATCGACGGGCGCTCGTGTGGGGTCGCTGCCTCTGGGTCACAGAGTCCCTCCCCAGCGACCACGTCCGTTGCCGAGGCGAGCAGCCGGGGCGACCCTCAGCCCGCCCCCGAGGTCATCCCCGGGTGTGCTGGCGGGTGTACGGCCA
This sequence comes from Kineosporia babensis, assembly GCF_021129305.1. Taxonomy (GTDB): domain Bacteria; phylum Actinomycetota; class Actinomycetes; order Actinomycetales; family Kineosporiaceae; genus Kineosporia; species Kineosporia babensis. The sequence goes on from NZ_JAJOMB010000036.1 coordinate 8,646, forward strand.
GGTGTGCTGGCGGGGGTGGGGACCACCCGCAGGTTGGCGCTCCGGCGCCACCCGTGTGGCCGTTGCAGGGCCCATGCCACGGCGGCAAACGGATCACCGAACTGCTCGTCGTCGCCCGGCCACGGGCGGGCCCCTCCGTTCTCGTCGTACGTGTGAACGACGAACGGCCCGTCCTGCACCAGATGGAGGAAGGAGGGCGGGGCACTCTCAAGGAGGTGGCCTGGCCCAGGCCTGCCCAGAAGAACGGCCGGGCCCGTGATGTCGCCCGGTGCCGAGGTCCCCTGAGACTCGCGGTCCCGGTGCAGCCGGGCCAGGAGACTCGCCCGTCAGTTGAGCTTTTGCCTCTGGCATCGCTTCTCGTGGTCCACGTACATGATCGCGGCCGGAGCACGCAGGACAACGGCGCCGATGCGCTCCCGAGCCAGGCGCTCAAGATCCGTGATCTGTGTCCCGGACACGGGTGCCACCCACAACCGTGTCTGCATGTCCTGGGGAATGATCAGTGCCTGGACCTGCCGACCGCGGGGCGAGAGGTGGTCCTCGCCTTCGGTTCCGTCCGTCCGCGCAGACGGTGAATGGTGCATCGAATCCTCCTGGGGAAGGGCTTGTCCGGACGGCATCCGTGGATGGACGCCGACTCGGGTGAAGGGGGTCCGCAGGTCGTTCCCGCTGCAGGAGCGACCTGCGGACATGACAAAGCGCTCCGGCCGGTGGCGGGAGCGCTGGTCTTCGTCGAGCGTGTGAGGATGTGCCGGGCCCGAGGGAACGGGCTCGGGTCCTGGGGATCGGGTGGTGCACGCGAGGGTGCGGTTCGCCCGTTCACATGCTGTCGTGTGGGTCGGGAGCCCAGGTGGCGCAGCCATGCTGGTCTTCGCCGACCAGGGCATCCCAGTCCAGGCTTTCCAGGAACACCGTGATCTGCTGCCAGATCTCCTGCTCGTCCTGCGGACTCAGCCCCTGGTGGAGGGACCGACCGTCGGCAGCGGTGACGTCGTGCAGGACGAAGCCGTGGCCGTAGTTCTGGTCGCTGGTGTGCAAGACCACCTGGGCGAGATCGGGCCAGCGACGGTGCGCCCCGTTCAGGACATGCGCGAGGTTCACCCGGTCCAGCGCTGCCTTCTGCGGATCTGCCGGGGGACGTGGGGGAACGCCCGTCACCAGGTGCCAGCCGGCAACGACGCCTGCGGATACCTCACCGGCCGGATCCTGCGGATGCGAGTCTCGCGTGGCGGCTTTTCCTTTCGGCCTCCTGGTCTGGGCGTCCACCGCCGCGTCGTCGGACCCGGCCTGCACAGCGCGGCCAGCCTCCGTCAGCTCGAAAGGGCTGTTGCCCACGGACGAGTCCGCCTGGGCGAACGGGCCCGACTCAGACAGTTCGCACACGGTGGTGAAGAGACTGGCCGTCGTGACCGGCCCGAGACAGAAGTCGACGAGGTCCTTCACCTCCACCGGTGCAAGGTCCCAGTTGATGATCTGATCCACGATCGCCAGAACGATGTCCTCCTCGACGCGAACTGCGTCCTGCCGCCCGAGAGTCCTTTCCTCGACGGCAACAGGAGTCTGGAACCTCTGCTCGCGACGCATGTGGATCTGGGCGAGCGTGACCTGCGCCTGCGCATGCTGCTCGAGTTGCTGCTGGGCCGCGGCGAGCAGCGCACCGGCGATAATGTTCTCCGGCGCGCACGAAGACAGGTGCTGCCAGAGCGTCAGTGCGCGCTGGCTCGCCCACGTCAGGCAATGCAGGGCGATATCCGGCTCGCGCAGGGCGTCGAGGCACTCCCGCAGGCAGGCCTGCGGCAGCGGCCGGTGCGGCTCCTCGCCCAGCCAGTGCCAGGCCTTCAGCAGGGCGCCGACACGCCGCTCCCGGATCGTGGAACCCAGCCACTGAGCGTTCCTTTCGAAACCACCTGGCTCACCTGGAGCGCACGGTGGGACTGCGGCCTGAGCACCTGTGACATCGGCGTGCACGATGTTCCACTGCAGTGCCTCGAGACGGGGCCGCAGAGTCTCGGCGTACTGGCGTGCCCGGAGGGAGTACGCGCACAGATACGTAGAGCCCCTGCCGTGCTCGAGGCGTGCCGCCACGGCGCTGATCCGATGGTGCAGATACCTCCCGGTGAAGACAGTGAGCTCGGGGAGGGCGATTTCCTCGACGCTCAGGTGATCACCGGTCACGTCCACGACGAACAGCCGGTCAGGCGACTCCAGAGCCCGGTGCAACCTGACCAGGAACGTGTGCGCCACCTCAATGTCAGAATGGGCATGGAGGCGCGGGGCACGGCAATGCTCAGATCTCTTCATCATGACCTTCTCTCCTGGTGAGTGTGTGAAAGGCACCGGCAGACCGAGGGCGGCCTGCCGGAGGACGCGCTTGCCAGCCAGCGGCGGCTCGCGGACCCGGGCGGATTCCCGCTGCACGCCAACAGCGCCCAGGAATGGGATCCGCCCCGGCCCGTGCGAACGCAGGACCTGCACGCACAGCAAAAAGCCCGCGCATAGATGTGCACGGGCTCACGAAGACGTGTTACGGCGTTGCTAGTCCGATCCAGGCACGGGCCGGTGTGACGAAACGGGTCGTCTCAGCGCTGGATACCCAGACGGGCCAACAGGAACATCCGCTCGAAGACGTTTCTGGCGGTCTCGTCCTGAGTGCTGTCCGGGACGTCGCCGGCGCGCCAGCCCAGCCGACGTTCGGTACCGCTCAGATCGTTCATGCTCCGGACATGAACCGAGTCTCCTCCCTGCTGCGACTGCTGCTTGGCCACATACATGGCCTGATCCGCCTCGTGCAGCGCCTGGGCGCCCTGCCCCGGTCCCCAGGAAGCCGTGATCACGACACCCAGGCTGCCGCCGACCGGCACACGTGTTCCGTCCAGGGTGACAGCCCGATCGGCCATCATGGTGATGACCCGCTGAGCCTCACTCTCCGCGGTGGCCGCACTGATCCGCTCCGTGGCCGGAAGGCCCGGGAGGCTGTGCCACACCACAGCGAACTCATCGCCTCCCAGGCGCGCGACGACACCGCAGCCGTGCATGGCCTGTTGCAGCCGCACGGCGACCGCGACCAGCAGCAGGTCCCCGCACGCGTGCCCGTACGTGTCGTTGACCTGTTTGAAACGGTTGAGATCGAGCAGGCCGACCATGACCGGCCGTTGCCGGACACGACTGGCGGACAGGACATGCTCCAGGTGGCGACGGTTGGGCAGGCCGGTCAGCATGTCCGTGTCCCGGGCTTTTTCGGCATGCTGGAGCGAGCGGCGCATACGGGCCCCGGCCAGGGCCTGCCAGATCGCGATCATGCCGGTCGCCCACCACAACAGGACAACCAGCCGATGGTGAGCGCGATGTTGCGATGACATCCTTTGCAGATCGTGCGCTTTCATGCGAGTCCTCTCATCGGGGAACGAGCCGCGGACGGATGAGCGCGCCGGCACGGGGTGCTCCCGGCCGGGAAAGCTGCGGTGCCTGTGCAGCGAGTCGGGCTTCACTACTGCGCCGGGAGCACACGGAAGCGCTGATGCGGCGAGAGCGGATCGCTCAGGCGCAGCCCGTGCAGGTACGCGATGAACCAGTCGTCGTAGCGCCCGGCCTGAGGGTCGAAGGGACCGTCCGGGGCGGTGGCCGTCTCGATCCTGAAGGTTCGGGTGTGCAGCAGCAGGGCAGCCAGTTCTTCCGGCACTGACGTTGATTCACCGTCCTGGCCGACCGGACCGTGCAGGACCGCGGGCCCGACAATCCAGTCCTGGTCGCGCGCGGCACTGTTGTGCGCCCACCACAAGGCGGTGGCCCGCTCATTAAACGGCATGCGCCGCAGCTTGCCCTCCTCGTTGATGTAGAAGCTGGCCTCCGGGTGGTACAGGTCGATCGCTTCGATCATGCCGTCCACCAGGTTCTCGTAGGCATCCAGGTTCTTCGTGTCCAGGTGGACCTCCTGCAGCGGTTCGCTGATCCTCGCGGGGATGACGATCACGTTCATGACTGCTCCGTTCTCATTTCGTGGTTGAACTTTTCGCGATGACCGGTGGATGGCTGCGGTCGTCATCCGGTGGCGTCGCGCTGGTGTTCGGGCTCCGCCACGTTGGTGGCGGTCACGACGTACAGCGGCTCCTGTCCCTCCTCGGCCTGGCTGCGCGCCACGCCCGCCGCCCGGTCTGCCATCCGCAGGAACCGCGAGCCCTGCCACGGGGTGCAGGCCTGGGTGATGGCTATCCCTAGATGCCCCGTGCCGTACGGGGTGTCATCGCTGCCGTATCCGGGCTGTTCGCTGATCAGCGCCAGGATGCGCTGGGCTTCACGCTGGGCGGCTGCGGGCGTGATCGGGGTGCCGGGTGCCAGGCCCGGCAACGAATGCCAGACCAAGGCGGCTTCACCACCGCTCAGGTTCTTCAGCCGGGCAACCAGGCCGTGACGACGCATGGCCTGCCGCAGCGGGCCGGCCAGCTTCGCGAGCTCACGGTCACGGTCATCGGCGCCCATGACGTAGCGAGTCCTGCGCTGCACCGACCACCAGAACTTCCACGGAATCACCATCTCCAACGACAGCAGGCCCACCATGACCGGCGGGCGGCCACTGCGCTGACCTGCCAGCTCTCGTTCCAAGAGCCAGCGGTTGGCCAGGCCGGTCAACGGGTCAGTGCCCTGGTTCTTTTCGTCCTGTGACATCCACTGCCGCTGAAAAACTCGACCCAGAGGGCTCCCCAGCGCTGCTACCTTCTCGAACAGCCACGAGCGCCGCAGCGCTTGCAGCGCCCAGGCCGCCCGCGAGTGGTGCCAGGAGTGTGCGGGAGCCTGCGCGCGATCAGGGCCCGTCGTGGATTCCTCGCCGCACCAACGATCGAGGGTCTGCGCCTGGTGCCGGGCGTGCAGCTCCAACGGCTGCGGTGGCGTCGGCCAGAAATCGGCCACGACACGCGCGTTGGCATCGAGCATGCCTCGCCGGCGAGGTTCCTGGCGCCAGCGATCCCGATCACGCCAGGCGCTCGCGTGGTCGGCGTAACAGGGGCCCACCCACACGTAGGGTTCGCCCGCGGACAGGCGCGCCTCGACCCAGAACGTGTTGGCCTGGACGAGCTCGGCGATCACGCGTGAAGGCACGCCCGTCCAGTGTCCCTGCTTGTCGCGCAGACCGACGATGGCGATCGTTCCGCGCACCGGCCAGCCCCCGCCCGGTGTCATGAAACTCTCCGGCAGGAGCTCCAGCGCGGTATTGTTAATGGGCTCGCCACGGTGAGCCGCACTCTCGTCGTACAGCAGCACCGCCCGGTGGTACTCCAGGCCGCAAGTACCCTCGAGGAACTGCTCGCCGGCGGCGCCGGAGTACTCGCGCAGGACATGGACGCTGTCTGCGGCGTCGACGTTGATCACGAAAGCCTCGTCAGTCGAGGCATGCACAATGATGGCTTGCATGTCGTTCTCCTTCTGATGGGTGGTTGTCCCTGCGGTGCGGACGCATCGAGGGCATGGGCCGCCGGACCCGATCACGATCGGGCCAGGCGGTGGCTGAGAAGCTTCTGGGGGTCGCTCACTTCTGCGGCTCGAGAGACGCACGCATCACCGGCCCAGCGGTCCTTCCTGATGCTGGCCGCGGAGTCTCGGCAGGCTCACGCATCAGTGCCGGACCTCACCCTGCAGGCGAGCACATCGATCAAACGTTGTGCGTGCGTGTCCCATCCGCAGGAAGCGGTGGATCCGGTGCGCGATCAGGTCGTGCGTTCGGCACTGACGCCGACGAGGAGCACAACGCTCGTAGCCGGAGATCGGGCAGATGTGTCGGGAGTCCCGTGGAACGGGAATGCCCGGCTACCGCCGTGGCTGTGCCGCGTGCGGGAGAGGCCGCTGTCAGCGTGTCATCAGGTCAGGTGCGACCTGTGTGTACTGGCTGACGGGAGCCGTCTCGGGTGGCGATGACCGGCAACGGCCGTGCAGTGGATCAGGGTGGTGCCGGGTGAAGCGTTGGCCCAGGTGCGTGATCGGGGTGCTCCGGTGCCGACCGTGTCGGTGGGCTGGCCGGGCACCGGCCGATGGAACCGAGGACCGGTCGTACGAGGTGATACTGAGTAAAAGAGATTTCAGCATCGGCGACGACGCCGGTCACCGGCAAGAGCCCCGTGGGCCTGAGTCAGTCACGGTGGGTCCTGTTGACGCGGTTGCTTCTCACCAACGCCACCGGTCTCTGCGTACACCCGGTCCGGGCCCGGTGCTGACGGAAGGCGTTGCTCGCGGGCGGGAGTGCGCCCGTAGTCGACGTGATCGGCAGCGTCTCAGCCGGTTTGGGCAGGCCGGGTGGCGCCCAGGAGGCTGTCCCACCGGTGGTCCTCGATGCGGACGACAGCGCCGGTGTGCGGGGCGTCGATCATCCGGTTCTCGCCGAGGTAGAGACCGACATGTGTGACGTGGGCGGTGTCGGTGCCGAAGAAGACCAGGTCCCCCGGCTGCAGGCTGTGCAGCGGAACGCGGGGCCCGTGCTCGTACTGCAGTTGCGCGGTGCGGGGCAGCGTGATGCCGGCGGCCTGGTAGGCGGCCACGGTCAGGCCTGAGCAGTCGAACCCGTTGTCGCCGTGCTCGGGTCCGTTGCCGCCCCACTGGTACGGCAGCCCGAGCTGGGCGCGGGCGAAGTCCAGGGCTGCGCGGACGCTCGTGCTCTGCCCGGGGGGACTCTGGCAGTTCGTGCTCGTCCAGGCCCGCGCTGATGTGCTCGCGCTGGCCTGTCCTGCGTGTGGTTGCGGAGGCCGGGACAGGTCGTTGCTCCGTGCGTAGGCCGCGACGAACGCCAGCGCCTCTTCCATGTGCCTGGCATAGGCGTCCGGGTGCGCCGATCTCTGCACCTGCTGGGCAGCCCTGCCCGCCTGGGTAGGACTGATCAGGGCCGAGTTCTGCCACCCGGGCACGTCCATCAATCCCGGCTGACCGCCGTGACCGCCGTGGATAAACAGCGCGGTGGCCGCGGCCGGGTCCATCCGCTCCTTCTCACCGGCCCAGGGCGAGCGCTGCTGGAAGAGCCCCCGCGAGTCCGGGCCGACGGCATCCCCGTGCCCGACATTGCGCAGACTGGACTCCTGGATCGCCGTGGCCACAGCGATGACCCAGGCTCGCGGCGGAGCACCCACCCGGCGAGCGCTGTCGATGATCGCACCAGCATTGGCCTGCTGCCCGTCATCGAAAACCTCAACCAGAAGCGCCAGGTCGTTCGAGTCGTTCGTGCCATCCGAGAAACCCGTCAGGTCCAGGCACGACTGCTCGCTGCTGCCCCCGAGCAGGGACCCGAGCAGATGCTGGGGTGCTGCGGCCAGCATGGTGGCGGCGGACTGGGCCAGGGCACCGAGCAGCAGCAGGCCCGTGAGGGTAGCCACTGCCACAGCACCCAGTGCCACCGTCTGTGAGCGTTCGTCCATCGTCGGCCTTCCGGGGAGGCGCTGAGGTGAGCGGCCAGGGCTTGCGGGCGGTCCCGGCCGATTGCCGGTTGGGACTGTCCGCGCGGCGGGTAGCGGGGCACGGTGCGCAGGCAAACGACACGCCCCTGCGGCGCGGGACGGCGGGCCGCAGGGGCGTGTCGTGGAGTGGGGTGGCGCAACGGGTCTCAGCTGGAGCTCGTCTCCCCCATGCTGGTGCTGATCTCGCTGATGCTGGTGAGGTCCGGCAGGTTGGCCTCGGCGGGGATCGCATCGACCCGGTAGTAGCGGACGCTGCTCGACAGGAGGGCGCGGTCCCAGGCCGGTGTGCCGTGGTGCAGGAATCCGCGGTGGGCGTTCTGCCAACCGTCCGGGCCGGTCGCCCGGGCGGCACGGCCGTCGGCGAGCACCGGATGGACACCGAAGACGCCCAGGCCGCCGTCCAGGCGAGCGCAGCTGCGCGAGTACGCGGCCTCCAGAGCGGTGGCCGGGCGCAGGAACTGACCCTGGCGGGCGCTGTTCGGGGAGAGATAGGTGTCGTAACGGAACAGGTCTCCGTACGTGCTCGAGCCCTCACCCGCCGGGATCTGGGCGGCGATCAGGTCCGAGATGTCGTGGCGCACGATCTTGGTGCGCACCCCCTGCGTGTTCAGGACGTGCACGAGTTCTTCGTCGGGTACCGAGGTCGATACCGACGGGAACTGCTCCCGAAGCCGGGCCAGCACCTCGCCCTCGTCGGCGAGCAGGTAGGTGCTCAGCGGCCGTCCGGGAGCATCGAGCATCAGGCTGGTCAGGTGCATGGGTTCCCCATTCCGTCGAGATCCGTCGAGATCCGTCGATGACGTGGCGCAGTGGGTGCGATGTGTTGGGTCCATCGGGGCTGGCGTCCTGCGCCCACGTCGCTGCTGCCTGCCAGCGTGCGACCTGCTCAGCCTTTCGAGGGGGTTCTCGTTGAAGGGTTCCGGTCCACAGGACCAACAGCGTCCACTCAGCAAGACCAACGGCGTTCACCGGCGCGCGCTGGCGCCGCTGGTTGGCCACGTGGGTGAAACCTGTTCTCCGCTCAGCGGCTCGGGCTTCCCGGGGCCAGAAACGAGCCTCACCACCAGACCTACGCCGGTCTACCAGCAAAAACGCCGTGGCTAGCGCTGTGGGTCTCCGGCGATCAGGGACGCGGCGGGCTGCCCATGCGGTGGGCTTGCTCCCGCAAAGGGCGCAGAGGGTCGTCAGCTGGTGTGGGCGCTCCGGGGTCCAGATACCAGTGCAGGTCCCGCCCGGCGGGGAGTTGAGCCAGCCGTAGGCGCGGGTGTGGCGGGCTGAACGAGCCCGGCGGCTCCTGAGGAGGGGTGAGCGGCCACCAGACAGCTGCAGCGGGCCCCAGGAGCTGCTGGGCATCGATCTCGTGCTGGTTCGTGGTGAAGACCGGCAGATCGCCCCGCGGGATGCTGGGGGCCGGGGTGGCTGGGCCACCGAAGACGGTGAGCCCGTGCAGGGCACGGTGCACGTTGCTCTCGCGCCTCAGGGTGGGCAGCACGAACAGCAGCACCCAGTCGGGGCCGAACCGTTCGGTGCGCATCCGCTGGTAGGGCCCGATCTTGGCGACGAGCCGTTCCAGGGTCTCGGTGCCCCGGTCGTATTCGAGGTAGAACCCCACCTGATGGGCCCTGGGGACAGCCGGTGATGTCGCGCCTTCGGTCTCCGAGCCCTCCGCAGCCGTCGTCTCCGGCGCAGGCAGGCGCGTGCCGTTCTGATCCGCGCAGACCTCCACCGGTTCATCACTGCAGGAGGGCGCATCCGGGCTCGGAACGGCTTCGACGGCCTGGAATTCCCATACGCCGTGACCGTCGGGCCGGACCATCATGTTGAGCCGGTTGCCGACATGGGCGGAGGACCACCACCGGGCCAGCCGGTACCGGCCCGGTGGATGGGCTCGCAGTGGTTCAGCTTCGGCCTCGGTCGGGTCCTGGGGCGCTAACAGGGTTCGGCGGCCGGGCGAGGCGGGTGCTCCTGCGTGCGACGGCAGGTCCAGTGGCTCGTTGTCCGGGCTGCTCAGGATCCGTGCAGCTCGGACGAGGCCGACGAAGAAGTCGTGGATGCCATCGGTGTGGGCCAGTTGGGTGCCGGCGGCCACAGCCTCGGTGCGCACCCGCAACTGCCGGGCGGTCAGGGGCTGTTCGTGTTCGTGGAAGGCTGCCCACCGGTGTCCGGCCTCGGCCAGGACCCAGTGCTGGGGCAGCAGGAGCCCGGACCGGCGGGTCCAGAAGCTGTCGATCCAGCCCTGCCGGCGCAGAATACCCAGCCGCCTGCGGGTGGAGTTCACCGAGGCGCCCACCAGGTCACGGATCTGCCCGCTGGTCAGGGTCGTGTGGCGATACAGGTGCACGAGGACGACCTCGTCACGAGCTTGCAGGTGGTGCGCTCGTTTCAGCCACGACGACGGCGACGGCGCCCGCCGGGCGCGGCCGGGCGCCGGTGCGCGGGGACGGCGCACGCCGCCCTGCCGCTGCGGTGCTGACCCGGGCGCCGCGTCAGCGTCCGGGCTCGGGATGGAGGTCAGCGGCTGGGGGTGTTCGTCTTTCATGCTGTTCCCCCGACCGCGAACCTCTCACCGGCCGGCCTGGCCGCCCCGATGCCATCCGTGCCGCGTCGTGGCGGCCCTGACAGCCCTGACAGCCCAGCGCACCGATGAGACATCAGCGCACTTCCTTCACGCCGTCCGGACGCCCAACAGGCTGCGGCAGGCCACTGCCAGAGCACGGAGGGCCCGCGGGAGTGAGCGCAGCAGAGAACCCAGCCCGGCGATGTCAGGTGCGGCCGTACGGGGGCCGCCCCCTCCAGGGGTATCTCCCCCAGAGATAGTCGGACCTGCACCCGCTGACGAACAGACCACGTAAAGGGCCCGTGACCTGCCCTGTTGGTCCTGTTGACGTGGCGCCGGGCGAAGCGGGCGTGCGCACCCCCGCGCCCAGGAAGCGGCGTAGGGGTACAGGCAGGAGTAGCGCTAGGGGTGTGGACCCACCGGGGAGCACGGCCCCGTGCCCGCGCGATCACGACCGGCCCTCCGTCCCGGCGTCTTTCACCGTGCCGCTGCCACCGGGCCGTTCAGGCCGTTCAGGCCGCTGGTGGGTACCCGGGTCCGGGCGGGTGGACTGGGGTTCCGGGGCGTGCTGGGCCACCTGGCTGCGCCAGGAGCGCCGGGTGCCTCGGGGCGCCTCGGACAGGGGGACGGTACTCATGGTGAACGGCTGCGCGACCTTGTTGCTGATCAGAGGCCGCACCGCCGCGGTGTACGCGGGAAGCCGGGTCAGATCGCGCTCGCTCAGGTACGGCTCGGTGTGCTGGGCCATCTGCCGGGCATCACGCGGTGAGGCGGTGAAGAAGATCTTGGTCCGGGCGTTGGCGTCCAACGCCTGCTGGGCGGCGGGGTCGAACTGGTCGAGGTTCTGGTGGGCCAGGACCATCGACAGATGGAAAGCCCTCGCCTGGGGCAGCATGTCCTCCAGGCTGGTGTCCAGGTTCAGCATGGTGTGCGCCTCATCGACGTACAGGGCCGCATCACGCCGGCGGCTCTCCGGCAGGGCCGCCCGGGCGGTGGCCGCCTGCCAGACCAGCGCCACCAGCAGCGATCCCATCAGGCGGGAGGTATCGGCGCCCATCTCCCCCGAGGGCAGGCGGGCGATGAGAACGCCCCCGTTGAGCACGTCGGTCATGTCGAACGTGGACACGCCACCGGCGAACGTGTCGGTCGCGAACGGGCGCATCAGCACCTGCCGCAGCCGGGCCCGGGCCGCGCCGGTCAGCTGCTCGACCTGGCCCTGCAGCATCCACGTCTCGTACCGGGACCAGAAGTCGTGCAGGCCAGGGTTGTCGGCCACGCTCGCGGCCAGTTCCCGGCGCAAGGTCGTGTCGCTGAGCAGCCGTGGGATCAGGTCGAGCCGGTTGTGTTCCGAGCGCATCAGGGTCAGGCAGCAGGCCCGCAGGACCTCGTCCATGCGCGGGCCCCAGTACTCGCGGAAAATGTTGCGGAAGATGGACACCACCGTGTCGACGACCACCTCGGGGCTGCTGTGTCCCACCTCCAGGGGGTTGAAGCGGGCCGATCCACCGCCGAACTGGCCCTGAGCAGGATCGATCAGCGTCAGCCGGGGTACGGCCTGGGCGGGTAGCCGGTCCAGGATGTCCAGCGCCAGGTCACCTTTGGGATCGATGACGATCACCCCGCGCCCGGCGTGCACGTCGGACAGGACCATTCGCGCGATCAGGGTGCTCTTGCCGACACCGGTGGAACCCACGATGTGCACGTGCTGACGGGCATCGGCCACCGCCAGGCCCACCGCCCGCTCCCCCAGGCTGGCGCGGCCCAGCGCCTTGAGCGAGCGGCCCCCGGCCAGGATCTCGGCCGGCGGCGGCACCATCCGCGCCCCGGCCCGTTCCAGCCCCATCACCGCCATGTCCGTGGGCACCGCCGCCACGGCAGCCAATTCCGCCAGCCCCAGCACGAACGGACGTGCCAGACGCCGACGATTCATCACCGCCACCGGTTGCGGCACCGCCCGGTGCACGAACCGGTTGGCCGCCTGATGCACCCCCAGAGCGTCGGCCAGCGCCCATGCCTTACGTCGCACCGCCACCTGCCCAGCCGGCTCCATCGTCTGCCGTCCTCGCGGCAGCACCGCCCGCCACCTGCGCCCTCTCCCACCTGACCGGGACGCCGTACTCCGCTCTTTCGGCGCAGCCGTAGGACGAGGCAGACGGGTCACCCCGACCCGCACCCCCACCTCGAACAACGGCCCGGAGAGCGCCTTCTCCACCCCCTCACGCCGCTGGCGTGTCTGAATCGGATCCAGGGACGCCGCGCCGCCCCTGCCGGCCCCCGGTCCGTACCCCACGCCCGAACCCGTCGGGGACGAACCGAACCGGGACGCCGAACGCGTCCCGGAGCCAGCGCGTGCACCCCCGTAAGGGCCCGAGAAGATCGCCGACAGCAGACCGGAGGCCGCCCCCAGCACGAACGCCGCCCCACGCATCAACCCGATCGCCGCGGACTCCACCACGCGCGCCCCACCGGGCAGTCCGCTGCTGGTCCCAGCAGCGCCGGCCCGCAGACGATGCTCGGCCCGCCGCCCGACGGGCCGCACACATACCTGCACGCACGCGCTCTCGTGACGTTCCAGCCGCGCTCCCTGCTCCAACAGGGCCCGCACCGGCTCCACCGGCAGAGTGCCCACAGCAGCGAACGGCAGCCAGTCCACGCGCGCAGACTGCAGCGCAAGACCTGCACTGGCGAGCGCAGGCACCTCTTGCTGAACGTCGTGCGTCCGGCCGCCCTGCGCAGATGGAGCGACCGGCGCGAACCCGGAACGGGCATCCCGGATGATGGTCTCGCTGCCGGGCCAGGCCGCCTTCGCGGCGGCCGCGAACGCCTGCACGTCGCAGGCGCCCGGCACCCATACCGCCAGCGTCAATTGGATACCGGTCCAACGGAATTCGAAGGCCACATGAGCCGGCGCCCGCCAGGGCCGCCAGGGCCGCCAGGGCCGCCAGGGCCGCCAGGGCCGCCAGCGAGGTGCGCGCCGCAGATGAGCAAATACCTGCGTCCACCACAGCTGCACGCCGCCCGGGTCCACCTCCAGGGGCAGGTACAGGACGATCTCCTGGGCGCCGTCCATCAGCCACCGGTGGGATCGTTCCTGCCACCACCGGTACAGCAGCGCCGCACCGATGCTCGCACCGGCCGCCGCCATCCCGGCCAGCACCGACAGCAGCAGGCCCCGGCCGGGTTCGGCCTGCAGCCAGGTCATGATCCGGGCGAGGCGATCACCCCACCCGCTCAGACGCTCGCCCACCGGGTTCGAGGGCGAAGGCACCTCTATCTCGAACGGGCGGGACAGGAGCAGGAGCAACGCTCGAACGGTCACGATCATCTCCTTCGACGGTAAGGGCAGGAGCAGGTGGGAGGTGCTGCGGGCGATCTCGTGGCCCTGGCACACGGGCTGTCGCGGTTCCAGGCCGGTGAGCGCTGTTGACCTGGTGAACGTGGTTGACCCGGTGGATCTGTTGATCCGGGGACGCTGTTGGTCCCGTGGACGCTGTTGACTGCGCAAGCCTGTGGGTCGTGGTGACCGGCGGGCCCTGTGGACCTTCGGGTCTGTGGGTCCTGTTGACGTTGGAGACTGGCGGGGCTTGTCGATCACTGACGTAGGGGCGGTTACGGCCTCAGGTCCGGTGGTGGGCTGGTTCGTGCAGATCCCGGGGTGGGGCGGCGGCGATCTGGTGTTCCAGGGCGGAGGCGACGATCTCGAGGGGGACACGTCCTTCGGCCAGCAGCAGTGCCTGGCCGCGGCGAGCGGTGGTGAGGAACTGGGCCTCACCGGGGCTGAGGGCGCAGGCCCGGGTGAGGTCACCGATCGCCTGCGGGGACTGATGCAGCAGCAGGACGCTCGCGGCGTTGGCCAGGATGACCTGCCCCAGGTCGCTGCCCAGCAGGTCCAGGACGTCCGGAGTGATGAGCGTCAGCCCCGCGACCCTCTTGCGGGAGGTCTTGGCCAACCGCGCCAGGAACCGTGCCCCGGCCGGCTCGGACAGCAACAGCGACGCCTCGTCCACCACCACGAGCCGCCGCGGACGAGTACCGCCCCGTGCGTCCTGCTCGTGCCCGTCCAGGGGCACCATCTCCGGAGCGCCGGTGCCCCCATGAGCGGTGCCCTGGTGCCCCTCACGCAGGTGCCCCTCGGCCATGTGGGCGTCCGCCCGGGTCGTGGGTGCACGCTCGCCCGCAGGCGCGCCGCGGTCCACGCTCCGCCAGATCGCATCGATCGCCAGGAGCATCCCGGCCGGGCGCAACTCCTCGGCCAGCAGGCGCGTGGACCACACCACCAAGTGCCCTTCCTCTGGGCGCGACGGGGCGCCCTGAGGCGCCCCGAAGGGCGTCTCAGCCGGTAGGACGGGACGCCCCTCACCGGGTGAGGCCGCCCCGGGAGCAGGGGCGTCGAACAGACGACTGAACGACCCGGTGACCCAGGGAGCGAGCCGGGCGGCTAGGGCCGCGGCCGCCTCCGGTGCCCCTGCGGTGTTGAGGCGGTCAGCGCCCGGTGAGGGCGCCGGACGCGGCGCCCCTGCCCCTGTCCCTGCCTCTGCCCCGGGCTGTGTCTGCCCTGGTGTCTCACCGACAGGTGCCCTGGGGAAGGACACTGCGGCAGGGGACGCGACGCCGTCGGTGCCCTCCGCCAGGTCATGCAGAGCGGTCACGAGGTCACGCATGCTGGGGGCACCTCGGGACCACGTGCGAGGCTCAGCCGTGATCCCGGCGCGGGCGTACGTGAGCCGGACCGCCACATCCAGGACGGCCTTCTCGTGCGGGGACATCACCTCACCGAGCAGGACGTCGATGAGCGTGTGGACGAACAGGCAGCGACGCACGTACGCGTCAGGGTCACCGGCCGCCAGGGTCAACGGGTTCACCTGGACGCCCGGGGCACCCAGTTCGATGACCCGTCCGCCGACCTGCTCGGCCAGTTCCAGGTACTCGCGCTCAGGGTCGATGACCGACACCTGGGTGCCCCGGTACAGCTCGCGCAGGATGGACACCTTGACCGCGTACGACTTACCGGCGCCCGATCGGGCCAGGACAACCATGTTGTGGTTGTCCAGGCTCCAGCGATCCAGCCCGACGACCGCCCCCGAGACCAGGTTCAGTCCCATCAGGACACCACCGGTGCCGACATGGGCGACCGCTGGTTCTCCCGGAAGCGGGCCGGGAAGGTCAGCGCTGGACAGCGGCGAGGCCGCCGCCAGAGCGTCGGTGTCCATGATCCGACGCGAGCCACTCCGGTTGGCCCCGACCGGCAGGGAACTGACCCAGCCCTGTTCCTGGCGCCAGGTCAGCACGTGCGTGTTCAGCAGCATCGCCGCCGCGGCCGCCCGCAGGTCCTCCAGGTCCTCCTGCAGCCCCTCACGGGACCGGGCGTGCACCGTCAGCACCAGCGAGGTGAAGAACAACCGGGACACACCACGGGCGACCTTGTCGGCTAGTTCCCCGGCGTCCTGGCTGGCCGCCTCGGTCAACGGGTCCTCCAGGGCGCCCTTGTCGGCCTCCAGCCGGCGGGTGGACTCCATCCGCACCCTCCGACGCCGGATCCGGGACATGGCCGTGGCCGTGGGAATGGGCTCCACGTGCAGGCTCACGTCCACCACACCCGGCCACGACGTCAACGGGCTCAGCCAGGCCATCGACACCTCCGGCGGGAAACCGTCCACTACCAGCGATGCCGACCACGTACCTCGCACCCGCAGACAGGTCGCGGTCACGAGGACCTCGCCTTCGGCCAGATCATCACCATCGAGCACCTCGTCGTCGAAACCACCAGCCGTGACGTCTTCCCGCCGATCGGGCGCAGCCGCACTCGACGGGTCCGAGGGGGCCGGCAGCGACTCGGTGAGCGTGGACGCCGGCGCGCCCCTCAGATGCCGCTTCATCGGCGCTCACCCCACCCGTCCCCCAGCGCAGGGGAATCTGGCACTGCGGGCCCGGTATGCCGGGCCGGGCTGCGGAACTCGCTGAGGGTCTCGCGGTCGCTGAGGTGCGGATCGTCGAGGTTCCGGTCCTCGAGCGGCTCCGTCGCGAAGGGGTCCCAGACCGTGTCCAGCACGTCGAGAACCTCATCGCTGGTCAGGATCCTGGCGCGCGCCCCGATAGCTTCGAGGTGCTCCAGCGTGCGACTGGCGTTGGCCAGAGCCTGGGAACCCGCGGCTGTCGTGGCCCGGGAGAAGACCGGCCCGCCATGCGATGGCACCGGGTGCGGTGACCACAGCCCGCGCAGCCGGGCGAAAACGTCTCCGCCGGAGAACGGGGTGAACGTGTTCCCGCCGCAGGCGATCAGGACGTCACGGCGCAGCGGCTGCTCGTACTCGTTGATGTCCAGCAAGAACTCGGCATGATCCAGAGCTGCACGGGCCAGGTCAGGATGCGCCAGTCCAGCGGCCGCGCCGGCCAGGTCCAGGGCCGCAGCGGTCAGGTCGGTAGGACGGCTCTGCAGCAGGACCTGCACCGGCCCGGACAGAGAGTTCAGCCACTGGGCGTTCCTGGCGGCCAGGACCGCGTCATCGGCGTGCGTGCTGAGCGTCGTGGGCACGCTTGTACAGGCCACCAGCGCGACACATCGACCATCGTCGGTGACGATCACACCCCGCTCGTCGACCCCCTGGACCGGACCGGGCAGGAAAAGACCCTCCACATAGTCATTTTCGGAACCAGGATCGTCCGAAAGTTCGTAGGCGCGACCGTAACGCCGGCGGGGCCGCAGCCGGTAGCGCACCGCAGCCAGCACCCATCCGTCCAGGCTCAACCCGTCCCGGGAGCCGAGCGACGCCACGAAAGCCAGGCACATCGCCATCAGGCTCCCGCCCAGCAGCACCTGCCACGGAGCCTGGTCCCCCAGGTGCCGCCAGGCCAGCAGGACCGGCGCACCCGCCAGCGACAGCACCAGCAGCTGCCGGGCGCTGAGCCCGGCCAGGATCCGGTCCGGGGCATCCAGATCCGCGCTGATCCGCGCGCGCACCGGCTCCTCGTCCTGACTATCGTTCTGAGACACACCTATCTCCCTCGCTCGTGATCACTACTGCCCCAACACCTCTGCCGTGAAAGCACCAGACCGCAGGGCCCGTCTCCGGTGCGGTGCGTCGGGGTGATGGCACGTGCACCGCTGGAACAGCCGGGTGTGAACGCATGACCCGTTCGCCCATCTGTTCCTGCCGAGCACGTGCTCGGCAGGAACAGGGGGTGTCAGGAATCGGGCTTGTCGTTCTTCCTGCGCCGCCGTGAGAACGGCGGTATGAGGCCTGACCACGGTCCTGACGGCCGGGACCGCGGTGAGGCAGGCTTACGGTTCCCGGCCCGAGCGCCACCGGTTGAGCGACCTTCTCCGCGCGAGCCTGCGGGATCCTGCGCTCCGGCCCGCCAGGCCTGCAGAGACGGTGAGTCCAGGGGTGGACGACTTTTCCCCCGCTTGGCCAGCCGCTTGTCCGCTTCTATGCGCCGACCGATCTCGGCGTTACGCAGACGGTTGCGTCGCTTGGTCGCCCTTGCGCGCTGCCCAGCGCGCCTTCTGACCTGCTGAGCGGCAAGCCTTTGAGCTCTTTCCTCAGCTGTTTCCGGATTGCGGCGGCGCCGCCGACCGGATCCCGGCGGATTCTGAGCGCCCTGGCCCGTCGCCTCGCCCCGTTCTTGCCGGCCACCAGCGTTCGGGGCTCCCGAGCGCCGTCCCGATGATGCGGTGCGGGCGGTACGGGATTCCTTCACCGCCGACTGCGCCGGAGCAGCGATGCCGAACGTCGCGCTCCGGCCCGTCAGCGACCGTCGGCCCGATCGGCCACGGGAAGGCAAGCGCGAGCCGGCACGAGCGCCGTCGGGAACGCTGCGCGCCCGCAGGCCGAAGCGCCGCCCACCCGGGATCCGACGCAGCAGACCGACCCCATCCAGGCCGTCCAGACCACGCAGACGACCTGGATTCAGTTTCCGTGCCATCAAGGCGACCCCTGCCGCCGTGACCTGGCGAGCCAGGCCGACCCGCACGACAGCACCCAAGACGCTGAATCCGCGCCCACCCCCACCGAAACCACCGGCCGGCAACGCCCGAGCCACCACAGCAGGCACTCGCAGCACCATGATCAGCAGGCACAGGGTCAGCAGCAGATTGATCAGGTTGTCGGTGCCGCTGAAGGCGGCCAGGTCCGTGCCCTGCGGACCCGGATCCATGAACAGCAGAATGCCCAGATGCATGGTCAGCGCCTGCCCCAAGACAGTGAGCATGACCGCACTGACATCACGCCACCACGCCTGCGCGATCGGATCCAGCCACGGCACCGCATGACAGGCCAGCGCCAACGGCCCCAGCCCGACCGCAATCGACAGCCCGGCGAACCGGACCAGCCAGCTGACGACCAGCCATAACAGCAGGAACAGAATGAGCGCAAACAGGACCGTGCTCAGAATCAGATGGCTGGGTAGAACGTCGTCCACCGAGATCTCGCTGACTCCCAGATCACCCAGCGTCTCCAGACCGCTCGGAGCCAGTCCGGTGATCAGCGCGTTGGTCACGTCCGTGAACTGCCGCACGATCCAGGTGGATTCGTGGGCCGCCACGAATCCCAGCACCATCCGCTGCAGGACATCCTTGGCCGAGAACGTTCCGCTCAAACCGCCGTGCCCCAGGGCCAGCACCGCCGCGATCATGGCCAGAACCACATACCCGGCCTGCACCATCTGCAGCGAACGCGCAGCCAGATCCATGACCGGCTGCTGCGTGGTCACCGCCGGCACCCGCAGAATCAGGTCCTTCACCCACAGCAGGACAACGTTCAGCGGCCCGGCAAAACCCTTCCAGAAGAACCCGAACAGATCCTGCATCACGAAATCGGGCACCAGATCACCCCACCCCAAGGATCGACTGAACGATCGCCAGGATCTGCGGGGCCAGCAACGCCAGCGCATACCCCAGAACAGCCGCCGAGGCGAAACCCTTGGCCCGGTCGACCGACTGCGGATCACGCGCCACTAGATAGAACAGGCCCGCCAATGTCAGCGCACAGGTGGCTACCACCAGGGCGATCTGACGCAGCCAGTCCGTCGCGTTGTTGATGACGACTGGCAGATCAGCAGCCTGCCCCGGATCCTGCGGCGCCGGCAACTGCTGAGAGCGCACCAATACCCCAGCCCCACCCGATGTCGCTGCAGCAGGGACCGCATTCCACGGCCTCGAAGCCGCAACAACAAGATTCGCCGTCAACACCCGACTCGATGACGCTGACGCTCTGCCCGGGGCAGCCAGCACGAGCAGGACATACACCAGCAGCGCCACCATGATCGTCATCAGCAGCAACCCCCGGGCTCTGCGTCCCCACCACCATCGCGCAGACCGAAGCCCAAGCACGCATCCCCGGCGAGCCCCTCCGCGCCAGTACCCTTTCACGGGACGTTCCGTCGCCCTCCCGGTGACGGGGCGAAGCCGGGCAGCCACCCATTCTTGCGCCCACCACAGGGCGATCCGTCCATCCCACAGCAGGCCCATCCAGCGCTTGCGCACGGCAGCCATCCTTCTCGCACAGCGCAGCCACCCGTCCCGATGGCGCCGATGCTCGGTCCTCCAGCAACGGCCCCGGCGGGCCACCCAGAACCCACGCGAGAGAACATCGTTGCGGTGCACCGGGCCAGGACGCCGAGGACCAAGTCCACGCTCCGCCCGACCACAGGAGCGAAACTGTGGGGCGCGGTGCCGGCTCCGCTGACCGACTGCTGGGCCATGGAGCGGCACCCGCCGCAGGAACCAGCGCGAACACACTGGTGGAACGGGGTAGGGGTCGGACGGCTGTGTCATGGGCTCCTCCAGCCCCCGCTCCAGCACTTAAAGCGTCAGCGGGGACACGGTCATGGCCGGCCCGCCGCTCTCTGCATCAGAGAAGGACGCAACCGGCCGGACAGGACGGACGGGCTCTGCCGGCCCGAACCGACAGAACATGAGACGCCGCGACTCCCCGAACCTTCGAACAGTGCTTTTCAGGGATGCCTTTCCGCGAGCGGCTTCATCTGTCCAAAGCCCGCTGGTTGGCATGTGCACGCCTCACCGGCGTACAAACCGATCAACCAGCCCCATCCACCACGTCAACCGTTGGTAACAAGCACCGGCCACGAGCTTTCTCCGGGCGCTGCTGCAGAACCAATCGTCTGCTGGGTCACGGTGTCGCCGAACCCTTCAGCGACGCCCGTCAAAGACGATCGATGCCGGTTGCATGATGACCGTTTCCTGCGCAGACCCCAGAAGACTGCTAGCGAAATCCGTCTTCCAGCAACCAAGTTAGTGACGTGTCCATGAGGTGGACGCGATCGGGTAGCCGATTTGCTCAGATGCTGTCGATGCGCAGAGCTTCGAGCAGCTGAGTCTCAGCCTGACGCCGACGGGTCCACGCCGTTCGCAGGCCCACCTCCTGACGAACCGCCTCCGCGCTCAAAGTGCGACCCTCAAGACGGGTGCGAGCGATCAGTTCGCTCTCCTCCGGCGCCATCACCCCGGCCCTGACCGCACGCCACAACACCGTCTCCGGGTGCCCCGATGCCGCGGCCAGACTCACACAAGCGTCCAAGTCGTCCCGGGCTTCAGCATCCGCCAACCGCACGGCACGCCGGGCCCTGCGCACACCCGCATCAACCAGACGCCCGCACACTCGCCGAACCGCAAGATCGTCAATGTCCAGCGTCCCGATCCGCTCCAGAAATCCCACGACCACCTCGGCCTCAAGGTCATCCAGACCAACCACAGCGCTAGCCGAGCAACCAGCCGCCAAATGGCTAACCTGCCGCGACAACGCAGGAGCCGCCACTGCCACGCAGACAGGCTTCCCGTCGCTGCCGACCTCGCGTGCCCACCGAATCAGGCGTCGCCACACCTCGTCCTGCAGATCCCCCGAGGTATTGGGCGACATCAGCACCTTGCGCAGAACCGCGGGAGTCACGGGTCTGTGCTCTTCACCCGATGCAGTCGCTTCCGGCATCACCATTCCGGACGGCCAGAGCACCGGAAGAACAGGGCTGGCCTCGACAGCACGTTCAACACCCGCAAGAAGCCCACCACCGGGCCTCCATCCCGAACGCGAGCACACCGCTCGCTCTTGATGCGGCAGCGAGGCACCAGCCACAACGAACCTCCACAACTCGAAGACACCGGCTCGCCCGGCTACCCGCTATCCAGCCTTCTCCGTTTCCTTGTTGACCAGATCAACAGGACCAACGGCGAAGCCAACTCGGCCAACTGCGTCACACGACCGACCGTCCCAGTCGAAGCACCACGGTCAACCAGGCCAACGGATCTACAGGACCCCTGACCGGGACAGTCCCTGACCAGGAACGGGCATCGCGAATGGACGACCCCGTTCCCCTCAAGTCGCTATGGGGCCCGGCCGAGGGGCCGGGAACGGGTCGGTTCGTCGGCGGTCCGCTGCCGGATCGCGTTCCGGTCGTTATGGAGGCCCGGCCGGATGGCCGGGAACGGTGGCGAGACCGGATGCCCGCCGAGCAATGGCTCGCGATGTCGCTATGGAGGCCCGGCCGGGTGGCCGGGAACGGGCGACGAGTAACCGACCACCGCACAGTCCATGTGCGTCGCTATGGAGGCCCGGCCGGGTGGCCGGGAACGGACTCCAAGGTCCAGGCCACCGCCCGCGGCTGCACCGTCGTCGCTATGGAGGCCCGGCCGGGTGGCCGGGAACGGTGGTCGATGCGGCAGGACGGCAGGACCCACAGGTCGTCGTCGCTATGGAGGCCCGGCCGGGTGGCCGGGAACGGTCCCCTGCATCCGAGGTGGGATGCGTTGTTCCCGTACTGGGTCGCTATGGAGGCCCGGCCGGGTGGCCGGGAACGGCCCGCGTCTCAGCGGCGGTCGCCGCCGACGAATGGCGGTCGCTATGGAGGCCCGGCCGGGTGGCCGGGAACGGCGTTGGTGCCGGCGATCTCGACGTAGGCCAGCGGGCTTGTCGCTATGGAGGCCCGGCCGGGTGGCCGGGAACGGAAGGTTGCCCATCATCCGGTGCTCGAGCGCTTCTGGTGTCGCTATGGAGGCCCGGCCGGGTGGCCGGGAACGGCCCGCCCCCGTAGCCCCGGCGAAGATCATGTGAGGGTGTCGCTATGGAGGCCCGGCCGGGTGGCCGGGAACGGGCGGTCCTCGTGGACGCCAGCCTGGCGAACCCAGTAGTCGCTATGGAGGCCCGGCCGGGTGGCCGGGAACGGCGGCGGGGGTGTGGTTCTAGACGATTCGCAGACGAGAGTCGCTATGGAGGCCCGGCCGGGTGGCCGGGAACGGTCGTTCACCGAATCAGCCTCGGTCGTACAAGCCGAGTCGCTATGGAGGCCCGGCCGGGTGGCCGGGAACGGGGTACACCAATGGCGCTCACCCGGGCGGGACTCTCCGGTCGCTATGGAGGCCCGGCCGGGTGGCCGGGAACGGCGCCACAACATCGGGCCTGGACCCGCCGCACCACCAGGTCGCTATGGAGGCCCGGCCGGGTGGCCGGGAACGGGGCCAGCCATGCCACGCCGACGTGCTGCTCGAGGTGGCGTCGCTATGGAGGCCCGGCCGGGTGGCCGGGAACGGGCCGGCGGCTTCGGCCTGCATGTCGCCGAGGTGGGCGTCGTCGCTATGGAGGCCCGGCCGGGTGGCCGGGAACGGCTGACCGCCGTCTCGTGGAGGACGACGTACATGACGTCGCTATGGAGGCCCGGCCGGGTGGCCGGGAACGGCTCATGCCGCTGCGTCTCGAAGAGGACGACCTAGCGGTCGCTATGGAGGCCCGGCCGGGTGGCCGGGAACGGACCGCCGACGGCACCTTCATCACCTTCGGGCCCGACAAGTCGCTATGGAGGCCCGGCCGGGTGGCCGGGAACGGTGTCCGTGCCGCTCTTGATCAGGGCGCCGATGTCGACGTCGCTATGGAGGCCCGGCCGGGTGGCCGGGAACGGTCGCCGGATGCTGTTGCGGTACAAGCTCTCACGCACCGGTCGCTATGGAGGCCCGGCCGGGTGGCCGGGAACGGTCGCCGGATGCTGTTGCGGTACAAGCTCTCACGCACCGGTCGCTATGGAGGCCCGGCCGGGTGGCCGGGAACGGGAAGTACGGGAAGCGGACGTACTACTGGCGGCTACTGGTCGCTATGGAGGCCCGGCCGGGTGGCCGGGAACGGATCGTTCACCCCTGTAACTGCAGGCCCGGCAAGGTGACGTCGCTATGGAGGCCCGGCCGGGTGGCCGGGAACGGCTCGACGCGGGTTACTTCCATCGCATTGGATATGCAGGTTGTCGCTATGGAGGCCCGGCCGGGTGGCCGGGAACGGACGCAGCTCGTGCGACACGGCGACCTCCGCCCCGACGTGTCGCTATGGAGGCCCGGCCGGGTGGCCGGGAACGGCGCCAGCGAGGACCCGGAGAAGTACGCGGAGGCGTTGTCGCTATGGAGGCCCGGCCGGGTGGCCGGGAACGGCGCCTACCTACAAGGCGCCCGAGGAACTGCTGGAGGCGTCGCTATGGAGGCCCGGCCGGGTGGCCGGGAACGGAGGCAGGACTGGGTGTACGGAGACGCCGGGTCATACATGTCGCTATGGAGGCCCGGCCGGGTGGCCGGGAACGGAGTGGTGCATCACCACTGTTAGGGACTCGATGCTCACAGGTCGCTATGGAGGCCCGGCCGGGTGGCCGGGAACGGCCGAGGTCAACCGGGTCGTCCGGACGCTCGCCGAGCGGTCGCTATGGAGGCCCGGCCGGGTGGCCGGGAACGGTTCGGGGTTTCGTAGACGATCCAGGAGCCGCCGCCGGTCGCTATGGAGGCCCGGCCGGGTGGCCGGGAACGGGTGGGCCAGGCCCGGGGGTTGCAGCAGCGCGGCAGACGTCGCTATGGAGGCCCGGCCGGGTGGCCGGGAACGGGGGCCTGGACCGGCGCCCGTTCTTCCACAACCCGCACGTCGCTATGGAGGCCCGGCCGGGTGGCCGGGAACGGGACCGACGTGATCGACCGTCTGACCACGGAACTCGGCGTCGCTATGGAGGCCCGGCCGGGTGGCCGGGAACGGCCGAGTGTGCTGTGCTCGGGTCGATGATGCTGTCCCCGTCGCTATGGAGGCCCGGCCGGGTGGCCGGGAACGGGGCTCGCCATATTTGGCGTAGCTGACCTGCATCTTTACAGCAACTTGCGAGCGCTCACAATCCGTGACTGGGTTTCTGCAGTGAGCTCCGCAGGCTTCCTTGATCATCATGCCTCTGACCTGCATGCGAGCGCTCAAGCGTGCGCGGGCGGTCATTGGACCGCTCGCAGGCTTCACAGGATCCGTACCCCGTTGCTCGGTAGCTTCAGGGGTTGTCCTACGAAGGTGAATTGCTGGCCGTTCAGGCTGCCGATGTCGACGATGATTACAGAGTCTTCGGTGAGGTGCATCTGTTCTTCGACCGCGGCTCTGCAGTGGATGAGTTCGGTTCGGCTGAGGTCGCAGACGAAGACCGAGTACTGGAGTCGCTCGCCATACTCCTCCATTGTCTTGGCCACTCGCCTGAGGCGGGTGGGGTCGCGGATGTCGTAGGCGATCAGGTGGCGGCGGCGGGCCATGTTTCCTCCCGGCGTTGGGGGTCAGCGGGTGGTGAGTGGTGTGTATTCGGGAAGTTCGCCGACAAGGTGTGCCGCGAGGAGCCGGCACTGGACTTCGATGGCCCGCCGGTAGCTGACTCGGTATCCGAAGACGGGGTGGCGGATCTCGTGGTTGAGGCGGCGTTCGTAGGCGCCGATGACGGCTGTTCTGCCCTCGCGTTCGAGTTGGCATCCGCCGCCGCGTTGGGTGAAGTGGTGCTGGCGGATCTCGCCGTTGTTGATCAGTTGGATGACGGTGCTATCGGCGATGATGGGACGGAACTCTTCAGCGACGTCGAGGGCCAGGGCAGGGCGTCCGAATCGGGGACGGTGGTAGACGCCCAGGTACGGGTCGAGTCCGACGAGGTGGATGGCTGCGGTGATGTCTTTGACCAGGAGCGCGTAGGTGAAGGAGAGAAGAGCGTTGACGGGGTCCGGGGGCGGGCGTCGGGCTCGGCCGTTGCTGTCGAAGCTGGTGATGTCGACATCGGTGGAAGGCTTCAGCATGCCGGTGAAGGCTGCGAAGTAAAGCCGGGCTGCGGTTCCTTCCACACCGAGGAGCGAGGGAAACCCTTCTACCTGCATGGTTCTCTCGGCCAGGTGCCCCAGTTGTTCAATGATCCGCTGGGTGTCTGGGCGACTGTTTCTTCGGGTGAGCGTCCTGCAGTTTCGGATCTTTCCGTTGATCATGCGGCTCGCGATGGCCAGGGTGACCTCGGTACTTGCCGTGTATTGGGCGCGGCGCATGTCGACATGCTTGCTGGGCAAGCCAGCGGCCATGCCGGTGAGCCAGCCTCCGTAGGAGAACCAGGCCACGGGGATTTCCCGGTCGAAGAGCTCGCGCATGGCCTGGGACGAGATGGTGATGTTGCCGTACACGTTGACCTGGTTGACGTCGATGAGCCGGTAGCTTCCGAGTTTCTCTTTCTCTCGGTAAATTTCGAGCCTTCCACGGCGGACCGCAACGAGAGCACCCTGTTCACTGACGTAGACGGGGCGGCTGTCGGGATCGGCCACCATGACGCGACGAGGCGCTGGGGACGTGCGTGTTCGGAGGGTGTTGATCTCGTCCGGCATGCAGATCGACACCAGTGAGCATGCAGGGCATTTGGGGCTGTCTTTCAAGGGTGGGGGCGGCTTGTCGGACGCGGCGACTTCCTTGAGGTCGGCCAGAACCGCCCTGACACGCTCGCGGTGCTTCTCAGTGATTTCGATGGTCACCCGTCGGCGCGTTTCGGCGTACCAGATTTCAGCGTGGCGAACCGTGTGGCCGGCGTCGCTGAGCAGGAGCGCCTGAATGATGGACTGGATCTCGTCGCTCGGCCACGGACGGCCTCGCGGGTCGGGGGATCCTTTCTTGTAGTCGATCGGGGTCACGGTGCCATCGTTTGCGATAGTGATGACGTCCGTCTTGGCTGTGACGCCCAGGTCCGGGGATGAGAGCCAGTAGGAACGCACCGTACGTCCGGCGGCGTGCTCCGGGTCGTGCTGGCCAGGTTCGGGAAGGTCGCCTCCCGGTTGATCGACAACCCTGTGGACGTAGAGCCCTTCTTCGACATCGTCGCTGGTGACGAAGCGCTGTTGGACCCATTCAAGATGGAACAGTCGTGGGCAGTAGACGAATTCGTTGACCATCCGAGCCGGGACCAGATCTGGCAGCGACTCCAAGTTGGACGTCATGTTCTGGTCCGGGTCACCTTCTTGTGGCTCAGTCGGCTTGTCCTGGAATTCGTGGTTCATCGGGGTCCGCGCCGATGAACGCGCCGCGACGGCCTGGATGTGGGCATCTGTGTGGTCGGGGCAAGCACACCCGCGAACTGCCGGTCGGGGACAAGTCGCCGTTCGGCGTGGTTGATCCAGAAGATGGAGAGTTTCTCCAGAGCTGCGGCGCGGGGTTCTTCAGGGCGGCCCGGGGCAACCCCCTCCAGGAGTGGGTGTTCCAGCAGCGTCACAGCAGCGCTGTTGTCCAAGGGACGGCTCCAGAGCGGCCAGACAAGTCGATGGTCGGCCTGCGTCGGGCCCAGTGGCTGCCATCCGCTGCTGGTGGGGTGTTGTCGCGTCACGGTGGTGCGCAGGAGGGGATAGGACATCAGGGCGAGCCAGGTCGCGCCGGGAACACCTCGCTCGGCGGATGTGCCATCAGGGGCGTCTGCAGCATCGAACAGCACTCGGTGATCGAGGTATTCACCGCTGACGCCTGGTACCCGGCGCCAGGATGTGAACGCCTCGAACAGGAATTGCGGGTTCTCCCGCACCAGCGCCAACGGCTTCTCGAGCATCGTGCGGGATGACTGTTTTCCCGAGGTGGCGGTGAAGACACCGAACTGAACAAGGTTATCGCGGTCAGTGCTCAGGTCCGTGATCAGGCAGGAGAGCCACCGTTCACCAGCATCACCGGTTGCCTCAAAAACGCTTTCGGCATAGAACCGCCAGTCCGCTCGAGGTAAGCGCAACCGGTCGGGTGCTTCACCGCGGGGTGGAAGGTCCGCTGGGAGCCCTGGCAGGACACCGCCCTCAGGAATGCTCAGGACGATTCCGTACAGCATGTCCACGACGGCGTCCAGGTCGGGCAGCGGCGAGTGCAGCAGCGCGCTGGCATTCTCCCTGGACCAGGAGAGACGGATTCGACTGGTGGGCAGAACGGTCCGAAGGAGCCGGGATGTTCCCAGAGCTGCCAGGAAACCGAGAACGGTGCGCCCGTCGAGAGCAGGGAGGGAGAGAACGCTTTCGCCGGTGGTAGTGGTGTCTGGGTGCTCGATCGGCAGTTCGGATGGTGGTGTGGCTTTCCTGGTCATGATCCCTCCGCCGAGACAGTCATGTCAGCGCACCGGACGATCGTCTCCAGCAGGGCCAAGCCCCATCGTCCGTACCTGTGGTTGAGGTCGTCGAATCGGCCGGGATGTGTGAGATCGACGGTGTCCTCGGAGGAGACGGAGACCGTCGAGCCGGCGATGTCGGCCTTGATGAGCCGGGGTCTGGGGTCGACGACGGCGGGCAGCAGAGGGCGGGCATGGCCGTGATGGCTGGCGACGAGGTGGATGAGGAGGTCAGTGTCACCCGGGTAGGCTGCTTCGCGGGTCGCGAGATGGGCTTGGACCAAGGCTGATGACCATGCCTCGTGGCGGGCACCGGCCGGCAGTCCGGACTGTGCTCGTGATCGCCGCCAGATCAGGGGGTCGGCAGGGTCCATCCCGGACTTGGCCAGTGGTTCGTCGGCAAGAAGCGCCTGAGTCTCGTCACCTGCGTGAAGCATGACCTGGAATCGGTGCTCCGTCTTGCCCAGGTCGTGCCAGCCGGCAGCATCCTCGACGACGGTCCTGAGTTCGTCCGGCAGGCCCAGCGCTGAGGCGATCTGACCAGCCCGGGCCCGGACGGCCTGATGGTGATCCTGAAGAGTGACTTGTCGAGCAGCGCCAGTAAGGTTCCTTCTCGGTCTGGCCACCGACGTTGCGACTTCGTCGTTCTCGTCCCAGTCGGGCATGTCGGTGCCGCTGAGTATCGGTTCGCTCGGGATGCGCCCGCTGAGCAGAATCCCGAGCCGGTGGTAGCCCATTCCGTGAACGTCGCTGCGAGCCAGTACCTCCACGGCATGGGGAGGTGAGTCCAACCAGCGACGCAGTCGTCGCCAGCTGTCTCTTGTCCAACCACGCCCAGGAGGAGGCATCGCCGGTAGTACCTCCGCGAGTTCGGACGTCAGGGCAGTGACATCGGCGAAGTCGTCGTAGGCGGCCAGGAAATCCGAGATGGTCTCATGGATCCTGCCGGGTGCGTCATGCTCTGGTCCGTCAGTCTGCGCACCGGACAGTTCTTGCCCCTGGCCAGGGTTCGATGATGCCGGGGCGATTCCCAGGCGTTCAATCAGGGTAGTGTCCAAGCTCAGGCTTCCTCGGGCATGCGCCGAGCGAGTTGGGGCGAACGTGGTTGCCTCGCTGACGTCCTGGACCGGCTGGGTGCTGCTGGGGTGCCAGCCGTACGGGTCAAGGCCACCGAACTCGACAGGGACCACGATCTCGTCGGCGGGGCGCAGTTGGTCGGCGCCGATCCATTGCCAGCCGACTTCGCCGTCCTCTTGACCGGCATCGTCACGTACTCGTCTTGCCAGAACATTGAAGGCGGGACGTTCAGTTTTGAAACGCTTTTCGGTTTCACCGCCGATGTCCACGTCCCCGATCGGGACAGAGACGAGCCCTGCGATCCAGTTGCGGGCAGCAATGAACGGGACTTCGACCTGTTCGGAGGATCGGATCGGAACTTCGGTCAGCCAGGCCGCCGCGAGACGAGCGTTCTGGCCGACCGGCCCGAAGTCGTCATCAAACGGATCCGTGTCCCTGTACTCCTGTTTCGCCGGGGCGCCCTCGTCGAGCAGGCGGCTCCTCCAGGCGATCAGAACCGGTGGGGTGCCTCCGTCCATCCCGTGCAGGAAGGGGTGAACCGGCGGGTCGTTGAGTGGAACGGGGGCGGTGCGGGCCCAGGCATCGAGGGTCGGGCTCTGCAGAACAGGAATCTCCGGCAGCGCTACCTTGCAGGTTCCGTCGGCGAAATGCGTGTTCAGTTCCCGGCATTGCAAGGGTGAGACCGGCAGCCCTTCCGGATGTTCGCGCCTGAGGTCGAGCAGACGTTGCCAGGTAGCCACGGCGGAGCCCCCGTAGACCGGGACTCGCTCGCTGCCATCGTGTATCACGACAGCTCGGGCCGTGCCGCCGGGGAAACGCTCGTTCATGGTTCCCATGCGGTTGAGGCGTCCCAGCCGTTGCACGAGGGCGTCCCAGGGCGCGGTCTGGGTGACGAGAAGATCTGTGTCCAGATTTACTCCGACCTCCACGGTCTGGGTAGCCACCAGAACTGCTGCCCGGGTGCGTGGTTTCCGCGTGGTCCCGAACAGCTGTAGAACCTGTTCCTGGATCCGAGCGCGGTCGGCCGGACGGGAGCGTCCGATGAGAAGGAGGACGTCAGCTGCGTTCGGTGCTGACTCTGGACGGTTGTGGGTCTCGATCTCGTGCAGGAGTTGGGTGTGGACCGCCCTGGCGTCGTCGACCGTGTTCATGACGACCAGGGCGACCGGCGCCCAGCCGTCCGGCGACGTTCCCTCCAGCATGCTCAGATGATCCGTGACCGCGGAGACAGCGGCTTTGACGACGCGGTTCTTGGCGGCCGGCAGCAGATCGAGCTTCTTGACGGCGGTCAGCCTCTTCCCAGCAACAGGGTGCTCCTGATGGGTGAGAACGTCGAGGGTAAAGGTCGTCTCCCCCGCTTGCTCCGTCCAGGTCCGGTCGGTTGCGGACAGGCAGACTATCGACAGGCCGGGAAGAGGCAGGGTTGTCCGGTCCCGGCGGGCGGCAGCTCGTAGGCTCGTCGTCAGCGGCACCGCCAGATGGGCCTCATCGACCAGGAGCAGCGCGTCGGTCCCGACCAGGGCAGCGTCGATGGACCGACGACGGGGCGCAACACCGTAGCCGCGGAAGAAGTATCGGCTGCCGACCTGGTCCACGGTTGCCAGGACCACGGCGACCCGGTCAGGTCGGTCTGCCCACGACGCGTCCCAGGTCGTCCCTCCTCTCATCCGGGTAAGGGTGAACGGCATCGTCGTGATGTCCGGAGCATCTGGCGCGTAGCGGGCCAGGCCGGCGCGCACGCGATTCAGGACCGGCGAGGCGTTCCCTTGCTCAGGGTCGCTCAGGACCTTCAGGACTGAGCTGGCGTGCTCGAATGCCTCATCGACGACGAGACGACGATCGACGACGAACAGGATCCGCCGTCGCCCTGCCCGGGCACGTGCTCCTGGGTCGGTTTCGGCCGCGGTGACGAACAGGACGATGTCCAACAGCGAGGTCTTGCCCAGACCGGTGGGGACATCAACGAGCGCGGGCCAGGTCCCTTCGCGCAGGATCTGCGCTGTGAGTTCTTCTTGCCAGGGAAACGGGTCAACGGTGTGCACCGCCCGATAGAACGCACCGAAATCCTCAGCCCGCAGACGCCCAGCTCCGCTCACGCCGACGTCACCATCGAGGGGGACACACCGTGGCCAGCGTCCTTGTCCACGTTTTCGGGCGCCGGCGCGAAAAGGCCGACTCCCAGGTAGCGCCCTGCTCCCAGCAGCAGCGGTCCTGCCACGACCTCCTCGAAGCGAAGCTCGACGTGACCGTAGGAACGCCCCAGAGACCGCCGAGGAAGATCCTGCGGGCGGAGCCGGACCGCGCCTCGCTGGAGCGGATCGCGGCTGAAGATCACCTCGGCCGGTTCCGGTAGGCCCATCATCCGCACCGAGCGGCGGATGCGGGCCAGGTCTCGAGGCCGTCTCGGCTCGTAGTCATACACGAACGGTGTGGCGGTGATCCAGCGACGGCTGCCCTGACGCCATTTCTCGGGTGTTCCGCCCCAGGGATGCACAAGTCCGGGCTGGTGCAGCAGGTCGACCGACCCCAGGTCACGCACCTTCAGCTGTATCAGCCCTCGGTCGTTCTGACGCAGCCCGAGAACCGCTGCCAGGATCTGGCGGCGTTCCGGCTCGGGCAGATCAGGAACCGCAACCGCCAGGCCGAGCAGGTGGCCGTCAGCATACTGATGCCCGACATCCGGCAACGCCAGAAACGCCACGTGCGGGCGCCCGGAACGACTATGGGTGCCGTCCGCCTCATGGCCGTGCAAAGCCTCGGGTGCCTCGCCACGGCAGTTGCGCAGGACGGCGCTGCGCAGCGCCTGGGTGTAACGCACAGCAAGGCGGCCGTCCGGGGCACTCCCCGAGAATCCTAGGATCACGATGTCGGAGTACACGGAAGGACGAACCGGATGACTGGTGGGCGGGACGACGGCTGGGCGGCGCCAGCGGTATCCGCTGTAGCGAGCAGTTTCCCAGGACGATCGGCCGAAGTCGTGGCTCTCACGCAACTCATCGAGGAACCCGGGGTACGGCACGCGCACCATCTGGTCGCAGTCGATCAGGTCGCAGCGGGAAAACACCGACTCCCCCGCGCTGACAAGGGGTTCCTTCGTTTCCGCCTGGGCACCCAGCAGGGCGATTCCGCTTGATCGACCCAGATACGGTACCCGTCGTGCCATGTCGTCGATGCTCTGCGCTACGTGCGGAGGGCAGTCGTTACCCCAGACCATCCGTACCCGCGGTGATTCCGGAACTGCGCCGGCCCGGGTCCTCAGGCCATTGGTCCGGCCCAGGTGCGTCTGGCTTCCGCCCTTGGTGACGACCTTGTTCGTGACCACGTAACCGGTCCGGGAGAAGCCCTGTGCCCGCTCAGTCGCAATGATCAAGGGTTCGAGCTGCTGTTCCAGCCAGGTCAGGGCCTCGTCGTCAGCGCTGCTACGGGCAGCGTCAACGAGTGCGCAGAACACGCGAGCCGGATGTGGCGGCCACTCCGGATGTGCGGGGTCCTCGACCTGGGCGGCCTCGTACGTCCCGGTGAGCAAGTCGATGGTCAGGGTCAGAGGCATGAGTTCAGTCCTGCCCGTCCGTCGCCTTGAGCAAGGCGAAATCGATGGCCTTGGCCAGGTTGGCCGCAGGGGTGAGCTGGACGGTCTCCGTGCTCATCGGCAGTCCTAGCTTCCCGGCCTCGGCAACAGAGCGCTGGAACAGCTCGAGGGCTTGATCGAGGCGCAGGTCGAACGGTTCCACCTCGTCTCCTCTGAGCACCCATTCGATGCTCTCGGTCACGGTGACCAGTTCGCATCCGCTGCGGAGCCACACCGAGGGACGGCCGAACGCCAGGCGATCTGCCAGCAGCGCATAGGCCGCCAGTGAAGCCCGCGCGGCAACCGCCGCCTCGGCGCTGACCGGGCCGAAGCCAATCCGATCCAGTCCAGCCAGAGAGATCGTCGCGATCCGCTCAGCGCCGCTGACCGTCATCCCTCCGTGCGAGTCCTGCGGAGCGATGTTGCCGTGCCCGATCTCGCTGAGCTTCTCCCCCTTGGCCTTGGTGGGCACCGGCCCGTAGGTCCAGGGGCCGCCGTTCTTGCCTGGTTTCGCCGCACCGGTGAGGTTGTACGGATCCATCCGGCCGGCTGCCCGTACTCCCGGGACCGGGTCCCACCCGAGGATCTCGCTGGCGTAGGTGCGGGCGAACTTGGCCTGACGGCCCTTACGGTGAGAGTTCCAGGCCCCGTAGACCAGTGACCCTGGATCATGCTTGTACAAGGCGCTGGCGTCGTCCCGGCTGCTGCCGATGACGCTTCGTCCCAGCGGCGATCGGTCGAAGGACACCCCGTCCAACTCGCTGTCCCGCAAGTAGGCGTCCGCGTAGCGGTGTGGGAACTCCAGTGACGTCAGAACGCTCTCGCTCTCCCCGTCATGACGAAGCTCCAGGAGCGGTATCTGGAAAGCCCCGGCGCGCTGCCCCTGCAGAAGAGCGTCCTCGCACCGGTTGGCCTGAGCGGGAATCTGGTCGAGGACGACGGCGCTACGCTCGGAACCGGCGTGGAATCGTGGTTCGACCAGGTACCGGTTGGGGTTCGTCCGGACAGGATCGGGAAATGACGGCGGATAGACCTTCGTCCCTGTCCCTCCAGCCGGCTGGTAGGTGGTCCTGATCCTCAGGAGCGCGCGGGGGCCACGACATGAGGCAGCCTCGACCAGCTCGTCGTACAAGTCTTCCGTGTCCTTCATCATCATCCTTCGTCGGAGGTGCGGCGACCGGAACGACCGAGAGCAGAATCAATTTCTGCCAGGAGTTTTCGATAACGGTCGCTGAGGGTGGGCAGTGGCGAGGGCACGGCGGCGATCCCCTCGATGAATTCAAGGACCAGACCCAGAAGTTCGTCGAAGGTCTGTGGACGGGGGAACTCCTGAACCGGCACGGTGCAGTAGTTACGAGCTGCTTCTTGCAGTGCGTCGATGGCACCGGTCAGGACCTGGGACAGGTCAGGGTCCGAGCCGTGAGTGATGGGTAGGGTGTTCCGGAAAGTGAACAGCACCTCGACCGTGAGTAGCGCCTGGAAGTCCGCTCGCGCGTGGAGCTTCCACAGTCCCTCGTCGGCCTTTGGTCGAGCTGCTTTCCGGATGACCGGTTTCCCGGGATGTTTGTTCTTGTAGATGTCGATCAGCGAGCACGCGAGCACCACCAGCCGAGAGGCCGCGGTCTCAGGGATTTCGCCGGCCTTTTCCTTCACCAACTGGAGACGTTCGTGCAGTCGGCGTACCGCGGCCGCCCGCTGCGACGAAGGATCACCGCTCCCGTCCGGCTCGCGCCGTGCAGCGAACTCATCGGCCAGCTCTCGGGCCTGATCGGCGAGTTCGGTGTGTGCGGAAGCCGAGAGGATCCGCGCCGCGGTATCGAGTTCCAGCCTCTGCAGGGCATGCCAGGCGGACGCCAGCATCGTCCCGTTCCCGCCGGTGAGAATGGGCCATTGATGAACGCCGAACGGCAGACGATCAGCATCGGGCCCGGTCGGGATCCTTGCTTCGAGATCCGCCACGAACAGGGGCAGCGAGCGCTGCGCGGCAAAGCGTTCAGCCGCGATGGCGAGGTCGAACAGCAAGGTCTTCGGTCCAGTCGGCATGACCAGGACGGCAGCGAATCCAGCTTGTTCGGGGCCGCCCAGGGTCATTTCCATCGCGGTCATCGCCTCGTTGATGCAGTGGGCCTGAGCCATCGGATCGCTGCGGTCGGCGTCCAGGCTCACAGTCAGCAGTTCTGTTCCGTCGATCGTCACGGGCGCCTCGTCATCGGTGCGCATCAGCAGGCGCGCGGCCTGGGATTCCGCCTGTCCACCGCTCTGCGACGTGTGCAGGAGAAGAACGGACACCTGGACCGGATCGCGGGCATCGATACCGACGAAACCACGAATCTGCG
Organism: Kineosporia babensis; assembly: GCF_021129305.1. Classification (GTDB taxonomy): domain Bacteria; phylum Actinomycetota; class Actinomycetes; order Actinomycetales; family Kineosporiaceae; genus Kineosporia; species Kineosporia babensis. The sequence continues at coordinate 42,984 of NZ_JAJOMB010000036.1, forward strand.
AAGGCACCCCGGACTCCATCAGCTTCTGACTCAGGGGAACCCTGCCAATGTCCCGGTTTCCGACTGGCCAGGCCACGAGAACTCGCTGTGCCGGAACAAGTCCGACAGGACCGATCCCCTCCACAGCAGCGGGAAGCCCTTGGTCGCGGGCCTCTCCTGGCAGCCAACGAGCCACCTGGTCACGGTCGTCAGCCCCCTGGGCACGCAGCTCGTGGCCTCCTTTACCGATGGTGTTCAGGGATGTGACCTCGTCCGAGAGCAGCCAGGTCAAGGTGGCCGTATCGACCTCCCGCAGCGCGGGGGAACCCTGGTCCTGCAGCGACGTCAGTTTCCCCAGCCGCGCCCCCAGAGTGAAATGACTGTCCTCGGCGACACCGCACAGATGCCGGTTCTCGTTGATCCAGGCCAGCGGATCCGCATGCCCCCCGGCATCACCTCGCGCAGCGGTGCGGCTCATCTGCTCGGACCGAACTTCCACGTAGCGCCTCATCCCGAACACCGTGGTGCCGTCCTGCCGGACCAAGGCATCGGCAACCGATGAGAGCAGCCCGGCTGGTGTTGCTCCTTGTGCTCCTTCCTCGTGGAGTTGAGCCAGCCGGCGAATGCTCTGCCGTTGCTGGGCGTCCAGATGGGAGACAACCGGATCACCAGCCAGGAGCAGTTTCTCGATCTCGCTGAAGAGTCTCCAGCGCAGCATGAAGGGCAGCAGATGGTCGCCAGCCTCACGAAGTCGGGGAAACTCCAGAAGCGAGGTCTCAATGTGCAGCCCGGCGAGCGCCACCCAGGTCGATAGCTCAGTCTTCATGGCCGTGGTCAGTAGTCCCATGCATACGGCCGTTGCTCCGCTGCCCCAGGACACCAACAGGCGATCCCCCAACTGAGGAGAGAACTGCGGGTGGTGGCGAGTCATGGCTGCGACGACATTGTCTTCGCCCGTGCTGAGGGCCTCGACTCGGAGCACCGAGTCGATCGGGCCGGCAACACCTCCCAGCTTCACAAAGGCATCGGCGAGCAGCCCACCTGCCTCGGACATCAGACTCGGGTCCAAGGTCGTGACCACGCTCGCCGGGTCCTTCGTCTCGGGCGTGACCTCGGAAGCTGCATGTACCAGTACCAGCGTGGTCGGTGATCTCCCCCAGTCGCTGTCGGCCAGGGCTGTCAGCACCTTGCTCAGTGGGGGCAGCCTGCCCTCGTTGCACAATTCGTCGCTGCGCAGCAGATGTTTCCAGCGGCCCTCGAGCAGGGCCCTCTCGACGGCCCGTACATCGTTGGCAGCGAGACTGTGCCGGATGGCGGCGTGACGTGAGCGCAGCAGGGCCGTACGGTCCTCCCGGAAGTAGTCGACCCCGAAGTCGCCCTCCCCCGCAGGATGCAGGATCCAGGTCCGTGGCGCAGGGGCATCGATGGCGTCCATGTGCGTCCTTGCCTCTCCAGGTAGGTATGGCTTCAGATTCCGGCCAGTCGGCGGCTGATCTCTGCCACGAGGTCGTCTAGGGAATCCCTGGTGGCCCTGCTGGCCGGCTGCTCGGGCCGCTCATCGGCCTCCGCGACGGCAGTTGCTCCAGCGGCCCGGTCGAAAAGGCGCTGGGCCCGGGCGCGCCGATCGCCGGTGATTGTGTGCGGCTGTTCGTTCAGGACGAGGTCCATCGCGGGTGCCAGACGCCGAGCGATGCGGGTCAGCAGCGGGTCCCTGCTGCTCCTGTTCAGTAGGTCGACCGTTGATCGGTCGTCGATGACCGCCAGGGCATGCTGAACTGCACGATCCTGTGTCGCAGCCCGTTCTGTGCGCTCCCGTGCGGGGAGCAGCGGAAGCAGGCGTGCTGCGGTGCTGGCGATGTTCAGGTGGACGTCACGGACCGCGGCGTGCGAGGCAACTGGTGCCGTTGACTCGGCGGTGATGGCCGGGGAACGGACCGCCAGCACCGCCAAGTTGAGGTTCATCGACTTGCGCAGGTCCGCTGTGGTGCCTCTGAGAGCCAGGTAGTTGGCATAGCTGGCGATGTGGAAGCGCTGGGCCGGGTTCAGGCTCTCGGCATCGGCCGACAGCGCAGCCGTGGCCGCCCGGGCGTTCAAGGTCTCTCGCCAGGCCCGCGCCAGGAGCCTCGGTAGATCGGGAATCTCGGCCTGCAGTTCCTGATATCTCTCGGCGAGGGCCACGCTGGTGATCTCCAGCAGGTAGCTGGCTGTTCCTGGATCGAGGTTGGCCGACTTCAGGGCAGCGCTGGTGCGGCGCTGGCCTGCCAGCGCTTGCCTGGCCAGCGACGTGAGCTTCTGCTCTGCGGTGTCCCCGTCGTGGACCAGGTCCCACAGCTGGAGATATTCGCTGTACCCCTGGACCAGCAGGGTGGCCGGATCCGATGGCCCGAGCCGGTCGGCGGCCCCCTGAGCCGCCTGGTGGATGAGTGCTCGGCTGTCGCGATGCGCCTGCATCCTGCTCTTCTCGTGCCCTCGCACGAAGCGCAGATAGTTGACGGCGGTGAACGCTGCCAGCACATGGGCTCGCGCCTGGAACGTGCTGAGGGAGGAGAACTCTCCGGCGCTGGGCCAGGGAGGGAGCATCGGCTTCGATGCCTGTGGTGTTCCCGTCTGCGGGAGGACTTCTTCGATCAACGGCGCTACGACGGCCCCCACCCGCTGGTAGGTATGGGCCGTGCGGTTGCCGTCCGTGTCCTCCTGAATCCAGATCACTCCGGCTCCGGGACGGCCGACCCGCAGGAGCCGGCGGCACCAGGCGTCGGCGATCCCGTCCAGACGCTCGCTGCCGGTCTCGCCCTCGCTCTCCTCAAGCCCGAGCTCCTTGAGAGTCCGGTCGACCAGATCGAGCTGATCGGGACGCCACGGATCAGCGGTAGCGGTGCTCTCCCCGGCCCCGACCTCGCATCGCGCATAGGTGACGATCGATCCGGCTTTGGCGATGTCGGAGGCCCAGCGCGAGCTCATCGATCGCTGGATGGCCCGGGCCTGGATCGCCGCCACCACCAGAGCCGGCTGAGCATGGAAGACCTCCAGCACCAGGCCTGCCCAGATGGCAAGCCGGAGCCGGGGCGGGACACCCGCAGCACGAAGGTACTGGCTCACCGCGCAGATCGCCTGGGTCGCCTCCTGCAGCAGACGGTTTGCAGCAACCAGGACGACCGCGGCCTTGGTGTGCGGCCCGAACCGGTTCAGCGTGGCGTTGGCCAGGCTCAGGGAGGGGTTGGCCCGGTCAGAGATCCACACCGATCGCCCACTCCAGCACCACTCCGGGACGGGGGCACCCCGCACGGGATCACCGGCCTCCTGGTACTCCTGTTCAAGGCGCGCAGCGTCCTCCCGGGACGGCTGAGGCGCGCCCCGCGCGATCTCGCCCAACGTCAGCGCCTCGAAGTCACAGACCCAGGTTCTTCCGAAAATGTTTCCTCTCCAGGGAATTCCGAAAAGGACCGCGATCTTGCGTGCTAGCCGCACGGCCACGATCTCGGCGCGAGGGAATTCTCCGTCCGGCACGCCGGCAGGCAAGGGATGCACGATATGGAAGCTACCTCTTCAGACCGCCGTCGGCCATAAGAATCCACAACAGAATGTAGTTCGGAGAAAAAAGTATCTCTATTGCCGCCGCCTTCGATGTAGAGTCCCTGGCGAAAGGTCACTCAGAACAACACCTGTCAAGGACTGGGCGTGCAAGGCCGTCGCAGCAGCCTGCCCAGCCGTCATGAGGTGCAGTCTTCAGCGCCACTTCGGACCGGGAAGGCATCCATGCCACCGAAGCTCCACTGGGTCGTCCTCGAGACCGGTGCAACACAGCAGTACGTGTTCTCCAGCAATCGGATCCGGCACATCGTGGGTGCCTCGCAGCTGATTCACGATTCAGGCACGGCCTGGGTCCAGGAGGCCCTGAGGTCCGGCACTCTCGCCCGGCCGGTCCGCGCCGTTCAGTTGATCTCCGGCAAGGCACTTCTGCTGGCCGAGTCGTTCGAGGACGGAAAGCGCCTGATCCGCAGCATCAGTCGGCGAGCTCTGGTCCAGGCCCCCGGCCTTCAGGTCACCGGCGCGATCAGCGAGCCGTTCGACCCAACCGAGGCCTACCGCCCGGGCGCAACCACCGACTTCACTCACGTCCAGGCTCTCCGGCAGGTCTTCACCCGCCAGCGTCACGCCCGCGCGAACCGAGACCCTCACGAATTGCGATTCCGGACCCTTCCCTGGCACGAATTGTGCCGGGAGACGGGCCTGCCGGCCCGTGCTCTGGAACCTTTCGGCAGACGCGCCGAGCAGAGCCGGGCAGACCTCGGGCACCACCCGGCGAATGACACTCTCCTTGCTCAGTGGTCGGCCCGTGAGCAGCCATCCACTCGCCACCGCCTGGAGAGTCTCGTCGGATCCCAGGCCCCCTCCATCGTCGACGAGATCACCCAGGACGCATGGATCTCGGTGGTCCACGCCGACGGCAACGGAGTCGGCTCGTTGTTCCACCAATTCGCCGACCTCGTCCTCGCGGCCACGGGACAGGCCTCCTTGCCGCTGCAGGCCTATGAGGAGTATCTGGCCCGGTTCTCCGAGGAGCTGGACCAAGCCACCCGGCAGGCTTTTTCCCGGGCTGTGGCCGAGATCAGCGAAACCGCGCCGCTGGCCCGTGCTCGGATCATTCCCATCGTGGTAGGCGGAGATGACGTCACGTTCTTGTGTCACGCAGACCTTGCGCTACCCCTGACCAGGGCCTACCTGCGCCATTTCCACCACCAGAGCTCCCTGGGGCACACCGTGAAGGTTCTGGTGGAAACCGCAGCGTCTCTTCCTGCCGCAGCGCAGGAACCCGCCACGGCCCCAGCTTCGCAAAAGGAGCCTGGCGGGCTCACTGCCGCTGCTGGGATCGCCTTCGTCCGGCGCCATCATCCCTTCTCCTACGCCTACCGCCTGGCCGAGGAACTCACGGCCTCGGCCAAGCAACCCGTCCCTGGGCTGCAGCAGAGCAGATCACTCTCGACCTACGACTTTCACATCGCCCAGGACTCCACCCTCGGCGCGCTCAGCGCCGTACGCAGTCGCCGGCGCCGTACCGCCACCTCAGGGCGAACCGTCGAAGGGCACTGCGGCCCGGTGACCCTCACCCCGGAAATGACTTCAGATCTGAAGGCTACGACCGATCAGCCGCGTAACCGCCCGGAGGCTCCTCTGTTCCGCTTGGTCGAGGCGCTGGTGTCCGGGCGGATCTCCTCCGCCCGGGCCCACGACCTCCGTCACGCATGGGGACGGGGAGTCGAGGAATACCAGCAGCAGCTCCAGCTCGCCCTCGCACGGTGCCGCAACGAGGGTGACCCTGACATCACCGGACTGGAGGCGCTGCTGCAGGTGCAGGACGACCCCGGCACGGGGGAAGCTCACGTCCTCCTGCCCGATGCCCTGATGCTCAGCGGCATCACCACGCATCGCCGCGATGATCAGGAGGTTCAGACCCGATGACTGCATCGTCATCCGCTGCCCCAGATCTCGCGAGGCCTCTAACTCTGCCGTTCCGGGTGAATATCCGCTTCGTCAGTGACTGGCATGTGGGCACGGGCGACGGCCGCGCCGGCGTCGTGGACGCGGCCGTGCATCGCGATCCGGCAGGCCTTCCCTACGTGCCCGGCAAGAGCCTGACCGGGCACTGGCGTGATGCCTGCGCGACTGTCGCAGATGCCCTTGACACCACCAGCGCCACCACCACGAACACACGATCGTGGGCGCAGTGGGCCGAATGGCTTTTCGGCACCGACAACCAGGGCGGTCCCGAAGGCACCGGAAGTCGGTTGCCGGGGGAAACACCTGATGCCAGCACCGCTCTGGACAGCTGGGTGCCCCTGCCTGCATCGGTAGGGATCGGCCCAGGCGTACTCCCTGATCGCTGGCGCGAAACTCTCAGTGGCAAGCCTGCCCTGATCGAAGGGCTCTTCTGTCTACGCCCGGGCGTGGCCCTTGACCCGGTCAGCGGCACTGCACGCGAGGAACACCTCCGCCTGGAGGAACGTGTCATGGCTGGGCTCCCCTTGAGCGCAGAGGTCCGCGCCACAGTCTCCGGCGGCGAAACGCAACTGCCCGAGCCGGCCGAGCTGCTGCTGCGGGCAGGTGCCCGTCTGGTCGATGGGCTGGGCGGCAAACGCAACCGCGGGGCCGGGCGCGTCCATCTGATCCTGCCTGGGGTCGAGATGGCTGACGACCTCGCCGCCACCCTGACCGAGGCCACGGCCGACGGCAGCATCACCGGCTGGGACCCGGCTGAACCACAGGACCTACGCCTGCAGGAGCTCCTGGCTGACACGGACCTGCTCGATGCGCCTGGACCGACACCCCCACCACCGCAACGGCCACCCGCGCTGCCTCTGGGCAGCGGATCCGCTGCCTCACCCGTCCCCGGGAACGTCCAGGACGCCTGGACCTACCGAGTCGTGTTTCGGGTTCAGACTCCTGTGCTGGCGGCAGTCCGCCGGCAGGGCAACGTGCAAGAAAGTTCCACCGAGATCCCGGGCACCACGTTGTTTCCTGCTGTCCTGGAACGCCTGACCTCGAATGATCAAGTGGGCCTGTCCGAGATCAGCGTGGGCAACGCCGTACCAGCGGTCCAGGTCCCGGACGGCACTGTCGCTGCGGCACACCTGGCTCCCTTGACCTGGTTCAACCCGGACAAGGGTCGCAGCCCGCTGATCATCAACCGTTCCTGCACGGGTGAGGACCGATCCCGCCGGGCGAAGCCGGCACGTGGTCGATACGCCCGCTCGCAGGATGTCTCGTGGCAGGCTGTTGCTGTTGAGTTCACCGACAGCACCCATCCGGTGATCGACGACCGGCTGCGACGACCGGTCGAGTCGGCCGGAGGAGGACTGTTCACCTACCTCGGTATCGCCGCGGGAACGCTCCTGGTGAGCGAAATCCGTCTGCCTCAGCGAGCCGGTCTGCGCCTGAAGTCTGGAGACGTCCTACGGATAGGCCGCTCTCGCAAGGACGACTTCGGTCAGCTCCGTGTGGAATCGGTGACCGGCTCACCGGACTCCGTGCACCCGTCGTCCCAGGCCCTGGACCGCTCCCGCCTCCAGGTGTGGTGCATCAGTGACGTCCTGTTGCGCGGTGAACGGCTCCAGCCGGACCCGACGCCACGTGGGCTGGCTCGCGAGGTCGGTCGCCGACTCAACAAGAACCTGCAGGTGCTCATGGATGAGACCTTCTCGGACGGTTCGGGGTCGCGCCTGCTGACAGCCACAGCGGTGAGGAGAACGGAGGGTTTCCGGCCCCGCTGGCATCGCCCTCGGCCTGCCTACACTGCCCTCAGCGCCGGATCTGTGGTGACGCTCGCGACCATCGACGGCAGCATGATCGATGGTGATCTGATCGCCGAACTCGAACGGACAGGCGTCGGGGAACGGGTCGCCGAGGGCTACGGTCAGGTCCGCATCGATCCGCTGGAGCTCACCACTGAGTCACCCGCGATCGTCGAGCCGATCAGCTCCGCCCCCGGTCCGTCCCTTCACACGCCCCTGGATGATCTCCCCATCAGCAGACCGACCCCCGTCGAACAGGCCTGCTGGCTAGAGATCGTACGGCGCCGTACAGCCCAACTGGTTCTTTCGCCGCCGTCATCGCTACTGCCTCTGGAGTTTTCCCCTGGACGTTCGCAGTTAGGTGCGCTGCGCACCCAACTGTCTCGCCTGCCGCTGGACGCCACCATGCCGCAGACCGAGGTCCATGAGTGGTTCCGAGGGCTGCAAGCGTCTCTGGCCCGGTTGTCCTGGTCCCCACAGACCTACGAGGCAGCCCGAGCCCTGCTGCTGGGTGTCTCGCCCCACCACGGTCGCCTCGGCGGTGACGAGCCGCTGCACGACCGCTGGGAACGGCACCCGGTTTGGGACTATCTCGGTCTGAGCGGCGCTCAGCCGGACCTCGTCCTGGCTGCTGGCCGGGAACCTCTTCTGCGTCGCGCACTCTTGCGTGACGCCCAGTCGACCGTCCTGCTCGGTCTGCTGCGTCACCACCAGGCCCAGACTTCAGCTGCCGGGGAGGCACCATCGTGAGCGTGGGCGTCCATCATCGCTACGAGGTCAGCGGCATTCTGGTGTGCGAATCGCCGTTGAGCGTCGGTGGGTGGGGTGAGAGTCCTACCGCTGATCTTCCTCTGGCCCGAAACGCCACCGGTCAACTTCTCATCCCGGGAACTGCCCTGGCGGGCGTCCTGCGCCACGCGCTGCAACGCTGGTACACCGTTCTCGGGCACGACTCCCAGCCCATCGATGATCTGTTCGGCTTCGTGGAACCACGCACCCAGCACGGAACAGCCTCACGCATCCGTTTCGACGACGCGGTGTTCCTCGGCCCGGGCGCAGCCGTACCCACGATTCGCACCGGAGTGGGGATCGACCGTGTCACCGGATCGGCTGCCTCCGGATACCTCTACACCCAGGAAATGGTGCCGTCTGGAGGCTGTTTCCGGTTCCGGATGATTGGTGAAGAACCCCTTTCCCGGGCTCGATTGGATACGCCAGACCAGCAGGCCCTCCGACCGGCACAGGACACGGCCGAGGCCATCGAAGCGATACTGCACATGCTCTCGCGCGCAGAGCTGTCCATCGGCGCCGGTCAGAGCAAGGGGCTGGGACGAATCCGTCTGACGGGAGTAAGGACTCGGCAGATCGACCTGTCCTCCCGCAAGGAACTGCTGTCCTGGCTCAGCGGGACCCGCCCCTGGCAGCCCTACCAGGCTCCGGCCGCCGGCGGTGGCGCGAGCGGAGCGACCTCAGAAACCGGATCCCGACCAGGATGGTTGACCGTGAGCATCAACTGGAAACCCCTGTCTCCGGTCATGGTTCGCGAGTCCTATCCCGGACTGGTGGTGAAGACTCTCCCGCTGACCAGGCACGAGTACGCGCCCAACGGATACGGCCGGGTCCGGCTAGTGCTGCCGGGTAGCTCCCTGAAAGGATCCCTTCGAACGACCGCGGAGAAGATCGTCCGAACCCTTCTCGAGCGCGACGTCCCGGCTGACGCCGCCGGATCATCGGCAGGCCTGGGAGCTGCCTTGGAAGAGGATCTTCCAGGAATTGGACCGCTCTTCGGCCGCCCACCGGCCCGCAACCCAGGCGACAAGACCAACGAATCAGGCTGGCGGGGCGTCCTACAGATCGAGGACTGCCTCAGCCATGGCCATGTCGGCCTCCTGGACTGGCAGCGACTCACCGAGGCTCTGACCAAGGCGCCGATCTCGGAGTCGCAACCATCGCCCCGCGCACCGGTCAGTTCACCGGCGTCCGGCGGGCGTTCCCCACGGCCCGGCCCGCGTCCTGGACCGCGCCCTCGAGGTAAGGAGCCACGCTCCAGCGCAGCGGCGGCCAGAGACCAGCGCAGCATCGAACGACTTGACGACCGTTATGTCCTCAACAGCGTTCTCAACGGTCTTGGAGGTAAGGACGGTCTGCAGCTTCGGGTCAGCGACCACAACTCCATCGACCGATGGACGGGTGGCGCGGCCGACGCGCGACTGTTCTCCGTCCTCGAACCGGTGGCCACCCGATGGTCGCCCTTGATCTTGGCCCTGGACACCTACCGTCTGTCGCTGGCGCCAGGTGAGCACCAAGCCGACATCTGTCTGATTCTTCTGATCAACGTCCTACGTGAAATCGTCGAGGGACGAGTGGACATCGGCACGAACACCACTCGCGGCTTCGGCCAGATCACAGCCGCAGCCAAGGACATCCATTTCACTGGAAGCGACCTGCCTGCACCCTGGTCCGCGCTGACCGGTCTGACCCTCGAAGACATCCTCGGCGAACTGCCCAAGCCGGTCGTGACTGCTCTCGAGCACTGGAGCGATCTCCTCACCACCGAATCCTCACTCTCAGGAGAGACCCCGTGAGCTACGCACCAGTCGCCTCTGCGGTTACTGATAAGCCCATGGCACGCCCGGCCGGGCAGAACCTCACGAGCCACCTGTTACGGGCCGTCGAGAGCCAGGAATTGTGCACTGTTGCCGAGGCACTCGCCTGGTGCTGGCCCGACCCGGTCACATCCGATGCTGTCGTGGGGTTCAGTTACGCCACCGATCAGGCCCTCTGGTGGCGATACACAACCGATGGCCCACACACTGCCCAGGGACTTCTTTCGCTCGACGATGCCTATGAAGTGGTCGCCTTCGACGGCGTCTGTGAACTTCGGTGGCTCCAGGAGCATCATGGGCGAGGGCGTGCTGTCGTACTCGGCGAAGAACCAGACCATCTGCCCAGAGGGCCTCAACTGACGGGCTGTGAAAGGTCTCGTGAGTACGAACCCCTCGGAGATCGTCACCATCTGCTCGCGGGCCTTCCCGTCCCGACGGCACCTGGATGGACTCGACTGCAGGCTCGCCGCCAGCGGTACCGATCGGCAGACATCCCGATCGACTGGAGCAGTGCATCGGCACCACCGGCAGGTATCGCCCTTCGAAGCCGTGAGTACATCAGCGAGGATGAATATGGCAACGTCTCAGTCACCGAAACACGACTGATCTCATTACTTTTCCTCTCCGAGGAGGCAATGCTCCTTGGCGATCCGCCCTGGGACCCGACGAATCACGCGGAAGGCGAGCGATGATCGACAAGAACATGCCACCACGGGTCGCAACAGCCGTCCACCAGGGACACCATCTAACAGCCGCATTCTCGGTCTCGCCCGACCCAGCAACCAACATCAAAGAACGCAAGCTGCCTCAGCCGAAGTTCAGCCGCCCCCTGGCAGAATGGTTCGCCAACGCCGAACCCGGCGCGCAGGTTCAGATCAGCGTGAAGCTGCAGATCAGCGGGAACATCGAGCAGGTCCGACTCCTGGCCGAAACCATCCTTCCCGAGATCCCGAACGACCCACAGCGCATGAAGGCTCTTGATGCACCGGGGCCTGACGGAACCCGGGAAGGTTTCGTCAACCCTTACACCTTCGTCCCCACGCCCGAACGAACCTCGCTGCAGGACTCGCCTGCCACGGCAGCGTTCGCCGATCGAGCGCCCAACAGCCACGCCCGAATCACCTCCGGGCAGTGGAATGGCACCATCACGGTGACCTTCACCTGTCGAACCCCGCTCCTCCTGCCTGATACCGCCAATTCTCTGCAGGATTCTTGCAAGCGCACCACCTACCGGACCTTGACCGACCATCAGGGCCGCCCTCTGCTGGCTCCGACTTCGGTCAAGGGCGCAATACGGTCCGCTTACGAAACCATCACCGCCAGCCGCTACGGCGTGTTCACCGAGCCGGCCCTGCCCTATGCCTACCGGATGCCCCCGGGAGCCGCTCTTGATCTCGTCCCCGCCGTTGTCCAGGGCGAGGGAGACCAGCGCTACTTTCACCTCTGCCCGTGGCCGGACCGGAAGCCGAGAACCGCAAGCATCACAGGCAGCGTTCTGAACGCCGTCTGGGTTCCGGCCTACAGGGACCGCAAGCAACAGCTTCGACTGCTGAACGGCCTTTCCGGCCAGGTGCTCTCAGACTTGCACGGGCGAAAGGTCACCGCACGAATCCGTCTCATGTCGCGCGGAAAAGGATCCCATTTTCTCCTCTGGCAGGCAACACACCTGTCCGACAGTTCACCGCAGGCCCTTCAACGGATCCTCTCCCAGGAGAGCGACGACCATCTCTCCAAAGGCAAGTACCAACTGGAGAACACCGAACCGCCACGCTTCGTCGAAGGGATCCTGTCTGTCACCGGCGCTTCCATCAGGACCAAGCACGACGAACGCCTGTTCGTCCTCCCCTCCGAAGGCCCCCCCGAGATCCCCCTTCAGCCGGTGACCTCCGAGCACCAAGACTTCTGGAACGCCATTCTTCACGCCTACCGCCAAGCGGCCACCTATAACACGGTCCCACAAGGGCTCGCCCGCTCCCGGCACATTGACCAGGCCGAGCAACTCATGAACCTGCCATCAGGAACGCCGCTCTACGTCACCATGAACAGCAACAAAATCACCGGTGTTTACCCCGTCATGATCGGAAGGATCCCTTACGACAACACACCCGCCGACATCCTCCATCCCTCGCTACGCCCCGCCCGACTTCTCAGCGAACTGTCCGCCGCCGACCGCGTCTTCGGCTGGGTTCCCACCAAAGGTCCCGACCGAAGCAGCAAATCCTCCGGATATCGTGGCCGCCTGATCGTGCGCAGCATCGTGCCCAACACCGACTGCACGATCACCGAACTCAACCACTCCACCAGCAAGAGCGATCAGGTAACCGCAGAGCCCAACGAACCTGGAATCGTCCTCAGCCCTCTCAGCTCGCCCAAGCCAACCCAGTTCCGCTTCTACACCGGCGCCACGAGCGGCCGGCCGACGGCCAAGGCAGCCCCCAAGGCGACCGGCTACCAGAACGACAGCTCGCTGCGCGGACGCAAGCACTACCGCTGGTCCAGCAATCTCCCCGACAACCACTGGGACCCGACGACCGAAACCACCGAAACACGCGAGTACCTCGACCGGACCAGCACCGACGACGAAACCTCCAGCACGCAGACGACGAGATACCTTTCCTGGGTTGCACCGCAAAGCAGCTTTACCGTGCAGTTGCGGGTAGACGGCATCGGCACCGACGAACTCGGTGCTCTCATATGGCTCCTCAATCAAGGCTCGAACGCCCCGTTACGCCTCGGGCCAGGCAAACCTCTCGGCTTCGGCGTCGTCGAAACCCAGATCGACTGGAGCACCGACCAGACACAACTCTGGGAGGTGAACGCCATCAAGGAGAGCTGGCGCACCCTCGGCCGACCCCAACCCGCTCTCCCCGAGAAACTCAAGATCCTCGCCAACCGGTTCGAAACTCAAGCCCGCAGCCACCCGGTCCTCGCCGAAGCCGTCGAATCCTACTGCCGTGCAGTCGCACCCACCGACGCAGCCATCCACTACCCACGCCCCAGCCCAGACCGTACCAACAAGATCTACGAATGGTTTGCCACCAACGAAAAGACCACGGGCGGCTCGAAGAACAACCCCATCAAAGTCGTTCACGGATGGCCACTCCCCCACGTCAGGGAACCAGACCAACGGCTCCCTTACCACCCATTCCAAGACCGGAAGTGAACGAGGCCTGGCCACCTGAACGCCTGCTCGCCTGTAGCCGACCGATACTCAAGGCCCCTTCCCATCCCCCAACCAGGATGAGCGGCCATGAAAGTGTCCTCCGAAAGGCCCCACCGGAACTTGTGTCCGGATGAAATCCGCTACAACGAGAAAGGCCACGGCAGCCATGTCACAGCCGTGCTGAGCACGCCCTTACTCCGAGATGCTGCCCACCACATCAACCTGAAGCTACGGCGAACCTGCCAGCTCCGTTCGATTAAACCTCGCCCTCCTTCTGATGCTCTGTACCTAGTTAGCGCGGGTATGAATGAGGCGCTTGAAAGGTTTCAGAATCGAGCGAACCGCAACCGATGCCCTCATGGCTTCACCGCGAGCGCTCCGATACCGTCGCCCTCACGCTTGAGCGCTCGCACGCAGGTCAGACCCCAGATGATCAAGGAATTCAGCCGCAGGAGACCTTGAACCCCGTGACTTACCGTGAGCGCTCGCAATCGGCTGTAAAATCGCAGCTCAGGGCCCGTGTAACGCGCGAGCCCTGTTCCCGGCCTACCGGCCGGGCCTCCATAGCGACTCGTGCCACGCCGGAACCATCAGCTCGGAACTGGCAACCTGTTCCCGGCCTACCGGCCGGGCCTCCATAGCGACAGGAGGTACACAGACGCCTTGCAGCCGCTCTGATCCTGTTCCCGGCCTACCGGCCGGGCCTCCATAGCGACGACGAGCTGACCATCATCGGAGTGATCACGGTGGAGGACTGTTCCCGGCCTACCGGCCGGGCCTCCATAGCGACAGGGCCGTGAGGCCCTTCAGCGCGTTCGTGAGGGGAACTGTTCCCGGCCTACCGGCCGGGCCTCCATAGCGACCTGGTGGACGTTGTGGCGCTGCTCATCGCGCGGCCCGCTGTTCCCGGCCTACCGGCCGGGCCTCCATAGCGACCATCCTCGTCGCAGGATGGGAAAAGGCAGGCAAGTCATCTGTTCCCGGCCTACCGGCCGGGCCTCCATAGCGACAAGTACAACCGCGGCTTCGACCGGCACCCGAACTGCGCTGTTCCCGGCCTACCGGCCGGGCCTCCATAGCGACCTGGTTGGCCGGCTTGTCGACCGGACGACTGGTGCCTGTTCCCGGCCTACCGGCCGGGCCTCCATAGCGACGCCGCCACCGTGGCCGCCTTGGCCGCCATCAGACGGCCTGTTCCCGGCCTACCGGCCGGGCCTCCATAGCGACGCCGCGAACGGCGAGCCAGTGATGCTGTCCACCAGCTGTTCCCGGCCTACCGGCCGGGCCTCCATAGCGACCTGGCTCACCGACCCACCACCCGACGAACCCGCGCCCACCTGTTCCCGGCCTACCGGCCGGGCCTCCATAGCGACGAGACATCCGCGACGAGCCGGGCGAATCCCGCCAGCTGTTCCCGGCCTACCGGCCGGGCCTCCATAGCGACATCGCCTCGACGTCCCCGGCCTCGGTAGCGGACCGCCTGTTCCCGGCCTACCGGCCGGGCCTCCATAGCGACAGTCGGCTCGCCCGCAAGAAGCTGCAGTCGCACTACTCTGTTCCCGGCCTACCGGCCGGGCCTCCATAGCGACGGTCACGCGCTTCAGTCCCTCCATGGCTTCGTCCATGCTGTTCCCGGCCTACCGGCCGGGCCTCCATAGCGACTTGGCCTGCACCCTGACGTGCGGAAGTATCCGGGTGTCTGTTCCCGGCCTACCGGCCGGGCCTCCATAGCGACAGCTCGGCGGCCGAATCCTCAGACTGCGCGATCCGCGCCTGTTCCCGGCCTACCGGCCGGGCCTCCATAGCGACTGGGTCTCGGCGATCTCGGCCAGCAGATCCGGCCCCGCCTGTTCCCGGCCTACCGGCCGGGCCTCCATAGCGACGCGAAGGGTGGTGTCGTGGACTTGGCCAAGCGCGTGCCTGTTCCCGGCCTACCGGCCGGGCCTCCATAGCGACTCCTCACGCATGATCCGATCGACCGACCAGCCGCCACCCCTGTTCCCGGCCTACCGGCCGGGCCTCCATAGCGACACCGAAAAGGTCTTGCAGGATGAGGTATTGGCTGCGCCTGTTCCCGGCCTACCGGCCGGGCCTCCATAGCGACCCGCCCGGTTGCGGCAAGGGGCGGCACGTCGGGGTCGTCTGTTCCCGGCCCACCGGCCGGGCCTCCATAGCGACGCGCTCATCCGCTCGATGGACTCTCGCTTCGCGGCCGGCTGTTCCCGGCATACCGGCCGGGCCTCCATAGCGACGCCGTCACCTGGCTCAGCCTGCGCGGCGCATCCACGCTCCTGTTCCCGGCCTACCGGCCGGGCCTCCATAGCGACGGGTGAGCTCCCGCCGATCTCGCGGAAGATCCTGCTGCTGTTCCCGGCCTACCGGCCGGGCCTCCATAGCAACGCGACAGTGGTTGATCAGGCGGGTCA
>NZ_JAJOMB010000037.1 GCF_021129305.1 Kineosporia babensis
GGTCAAGGCCGCGGTGGAACGAGGAACTTCTTCGTGAGTATCCCTGATGGGATTAGGCCGGTTCGTCCGGACGGTCCAGCTCCTCACGCATCGCGCGAAGTCGGTCGATCCAGCGTCGTTGGTCCGGCGTTTTTCCTTCGCAGAGATCGAGGAATTCACGTAGTCGGTTGTGCCCCCAGGCCTCGCGCATGACCTGCTCGTTGTTCTCCAGGCCCTCGAAGGCGCGTCGACGCGAGCCTTCGTCTCGTGGGCCGGCCGCTGACAACGCAACGTCCAGGAGTTGAGGCTCCAGATCGGCGATGCTGGACAGGAATCGACGCGGCACCCCGACGTCATCACTCTGGGCCGAGATATCGGCGAGTCGACGCACCAGATCCTCGTCGGGAGGCAGGGGGATGAGCTTGTCGAGCAGGTCGAAGCCCAGCCGCTGTACTCCCTGTTCCTTGGAGGTGCAGACATCGAGCAGCAGGTCGCGGTCTCGGACATCGGCCGCGGCCAGCCGCCGAAGAGCCATTTTTCGCTGGAGCTTGTCCACCTCGTAGTCGTTCGTGGCGATCTCGATCAACTGGTCGATCTGCCGCCGGTTGAGCTGACCGGAGCTGTCAAGACTTCGGAGCAGGGCGGTGCGTCGGTCGCAACGACGCAGGAGCCGCACCGAGCGCTGGAACAGCTTCGACAACTGCATGCCGAGGACGAGCCCGAATGAATCGTGGCTGAACGGAACCACGGTGAGTTCGTAGTCGGACCTGATCATCTGGAGCATCTCGACCAGTTTCCGGTCGTCGGGCGACTTGAGGGCGCTCAGGTCGGTCAGGCCATGGACGAACGCCGTGTACTTGGCCAGGGAAGACTCCAGGACCATGATGATGAAGGGGTGTCCGGACTCGAGGGCCTGATCCAGTTCCGTGTTCCAGGTGATCTCGCCGTACTTCTCCAGGACTACGAAGACACAGATGTCCACGTCCCTGACCGTGGCGGTCGAGTTGTTCGTCCACCGGGACGTTCGCGAGTTCTCATAGGTGAGCGTGCCGTCCTGGTAGAACGCCGGCTCGGCCCCGAAATTCTGCACTTGCTTGAGGAAGCTGGGTCTGACAGCGTCCACGTCGTGCGCCCCGCACAGCATGATCCTGAGCAATTCTCCCCCTCACAGAAGGGGCCGATCAGTCCGTCCTGAGCCCCCGAGCACTTGACCGGCTGCGGATAAGCACGTTAGAGGAGGAGGCACACTCGGGTCTGGCCGGTGCATCGGCGGTTCACCGGAGCGGGTCGGCCGGCACGTCGACACCGCCGCTGCCTACGGCAACGAGCGTCAGGTCGGCGAAGGTCTGCGGGCTTCCGGCGTCGATCGCTCGGAAGTCTTCGTCGAGACCAAGATCTGGGTCAGCGACTACGGCTTCGAGGCTGCTCTGCACGCTTTCGACAAGGCCGCCGGCAAGCTCGGGATCGAGCAGATCGACCTGCTGATCCTGCACCAGCCCGCCACCGACCGGTTCGAGCGCACGATCGAGGCATACCAGGCGCTGGAGCGGTTGCTGGCCGAGGGCAAGGTCCGGGCCATCGTGGGTCAGCAACTTCCGGCCGCCGCACCTGGCCGAGCTGATGGCGCGCACCTCGGTGGTTCCGGCCGTCAACCAGGTCGAGCTGCATCCCTACTTCGTCCAGCTCGAGCTGCAGGCCGTGCATGCGGAACTCGGCATTCTCACCCGCTTGGTCACCGATCGGCGGCATCACCTTCTACGACGGCTGGGGCGAGGACCGGGTGAACGTGCTGGAGGACGAGGCGATCGCCGCGATCGCGAAGGAGCACGGCCGCAGCCCGGCTCAGGTGCTGCTGCGCTGGCACCTGCTGCAGGGGCGCTCGGCGATCCCGAAGTCGACGAATCCGGGGCGGATCGCGGAGAACTTCGCGGTCTTCGACTTCGAGCTCAGCGCCGCAGAACTGGCGGTCATCGACGGGCTCGACCGCGCCAAGCGCTACGGCCCCGACCTCGACGTCCCGCGTCCGCAGATGTTCAACCTGGTGATTCCGGAGAACTGATCGGGCGAACTCTCGGTGCGTCAATCGTCCGTTGTTCGGGTGATCCGGGCGACGGCCTCGATCACGGTGGCGACGTCGTGGGGTTCGGTGTCCAGGGCGCGGTGCAGGGTCATGCCCTCGTTCAGGGCGTCCAGCAGCCGGGCGGTCAGCGGGTCGAAGTGGCGTTCCAGGGCGGCCCGGCTGCGGGCCATCCAGGCGTTGGTGATGGTGCGGAACGCGGGCTGCCGGGCGGCCAGGGTGTACAGCTCCTGGGTGAGCACGAGCTCGCGCTGGTCCTGCAGGGTGGCGCTGGTGATCAGCTCGACCGCGGCCTTGCGGGCGGCGTCCAGGTCGGGGGCCTGCTGCATCAGGACCTCGAAGCGGTCGGCGACGTCGTGGGCGAAGCGGGTGAAGGCCTCGCGCAGCAGTTCGTCCATGCCGTCGAAGTGGTAGGTCATCGAGCCCAGCGGCACCCCGGCGGCGGCCGCCACCTTGCGGTGCGAGGTGCCGGCCACGCCCTCCTCGGCGATCACGTCGAGGCAGGCGGCGATGATCCGCTCGCGGCGTTCGGGGTCGAAGCGCCGGGCCATCAGATCGAGCGGATGACCCGGGCCGGGTTGCCGACCGCCACCACGTTCGCCGGGATGTCGCGGGTGACCACCGCCCCTGCCCCGATCACCGAGTTGTCGCCGATGCTGACGCCCGGGCAGACGATCACGCCGCCGCCGAGCCAGACGTTGTCGCCGATGGTGATCGGCCTGGCCGCCTCCAGCTTGTCCCGGCGCGGCTGCGGCTCGATCGGGTGGGTCGGGGTGAGCAGCTGGACGTTGGGGCCGAGCTGGCAGTCCTCGCCGATCCGGATCTCGGCCACGTCGAGCGCGGTCAGGTTCATGTTGATGAAGGTGCGGGCGCCGATGTGGATGTTCTCGCCGTAGTCCACGAAGAGCGGCGGCCGGACCGCGACGTCCGCGCCGAGCGTGCCCAGCACGCTGGCCAGGGTCTCGCGGGCTTCCTTGTCCTCGCCGCGGATCGACTGCAGCCGGTACTCCTCGAGCAGGAGCAGCGTGCGCCGGTAGATCTTCTCGCTCTCCGGGTCGTCGGCGATGTACAGGTCCCCGGCCAGCATGCGCTCGCGGTTGGTCCGCGGGTCGCCGGCGAAGTAGTCGGTCATGCGTACGACTGTACACACGATCGTCCCGGCACCGGCGCAGGTCGCGGCTACTTGATCGTGATCTGGTCCAGGTCGGGCGCCAGGCCCAGCGGGTTGCCGAACTTGATCGAGTTCGAGCCCTCCTGCAGGTCGATGCTGACGCTGGTCCAGCCCGGCTCGTCGAAGCTGCCGGTGCCGGGCACGGTGACCTTCTGCGAGCTGCCGCCGTTCACCGTGACGTACAGATCGCGCTGGTACTTGGACTCGTAGGCGATGTTCAGCTGCCGGGTCCCGGCCGAGTCGGAGTTCACCGGCACGGTCAGGGTGGACAGCAGGCCGATGCCGATGATCCGGCTGCCCGAGGCGCAGGTGCTGCAGTCGACCGCGCTGACCAGCCAGCGCTTGTTCAGCGCGTCGGTCGCAGCGACGGTGATCGCCTCGACGACGGGGACGTCCGGGACGTCGACGACGGGCGGTTGCGTGGTGTCTTCCGGTTCGGCGGAGCCGGTGGGGGTGGGCGTGGGCGCGTCGCTCGCCTCCGGGGCGGCGGACTCAGAGGGCTTGGAGACGTCCTCGCTCGCCCGAGGTTTCTCGCTGGGGGTTTCGCCCACGGTTTCGGAAGGGGTAACCCCGGTGATCGTGGGGATCGAGGTCGGATCGCTGCCCGGGCTGCCTGCGGTGCCGCCGGTGCCGGTGGAGTCGTTCTCGTCGTCCTGGTCGGCTGCCTGGGCGGCCGGGGTCTCGGTTGCCGGGGGCTTGTCGGGCAGCACCGTGGGCAGGACGGGGACGGCCACCGAGGTGAGGGCGACGGCCGCGCCGAGGGTGGAAAGCTGCCAGATCGGCGGCCCGGCGGGCCACAGCCAGGCGGTGGGCAGGGCGGTGAACGCCTTGCTGGTGGTGTCGGCCTTGAAGGTGACTGATTTCCTCATGACGGCATCCCGGTCATCCGCACCTTGATCTCGGTGCCGCCGTGCGGCTGGCTGCTGATGGTCAGGTCGGCGCCCAGGAACGAGGAGCGGTCGATCATCCGGCGGATCCCTTCGTAGTGCCCACCCTTGAGGACTGCTGGGTCGGCCGGGACCACGAATCCCCGGCCGTTGTCGGCGATGGTCAGGGTCACGACCTGTCTCCGTTCCGCGAGTTCCACCCGGGCGCGGGTGGCGTGCGAGTGGACCGCGACGTTGCTCAGGGCGTCGTCGACGATCAGGGCGAGCTGGTGGCGGACCGGGATCCGCAGCCACACCGGGGGCAGGGAGGTGCGCATGTTCACGCGGGCCTCCTGCGCCCATTCCATGCAGAGGGCGTCGAGGGGTTCGGCGAAGTCCTCGTGGTCGTAGTCGAAGCGCACGCCGTTGACCGGGGTCCCGGCGTGGTCCATGGCGACGCTGGTGTCGTGCACCAGGGTGCGGGCCAGTTCGTCGGCGAGCCGCAGGCGCCGGCGCGAGCGGAAGATCGTGAACGAGCTGGCGCGCAGGATACGCCGGGTGCGGCGGTGGATCTCCGGCACCGGCAGGGACGGGTCGAGGTCGCGGTTGAGGCGTTCCTGCACGATCCGGGTGATGGTGACGGCCGAGGCCCCGGCCGCGACGATCAGGGCCGGTGCGGTGACCAGGGCCAGGGTGGTCAGCGGCGGCGCGATCTTGTCGGCCAGCACCACCCAGCAGGTGGCGACGGCCTGGATCGCCTGGCCGCCCCACAGCGGGGTGCTGTGCAGGCCGAGCATGGCGCCGGCCAGGGCGGCGGCGCCGATCTGGTAGATCACGTAGACCGGGTCGGCGGTCCAGACCAGGAAGAGCACCACGGCCACGGCCGAGTCGGCGAAGACCAGCGCGACCCGGGGTGGGCCGGAGGCCAGGCGCTTGAGCACCAGGGTCTCGGCGAGGGTGACCACGGCGATGATCGCGAACGGCACCAGGTAGCGCTGTACCGAGTCGGGGTTGAGGCCGCTGAGCAGGACAGCCGCGGCGGCGTAGAGCAGGGAGAGCCCGAACCGGGCCAGCAGGACCGCCCGGCCCAGGGCGATCACGGCCGCGGCCTGCACACCCGGGAACCCGGCCGGGACCAGCCTGGGGGAGACGCCGTGCACGGGTGCATCTGCACTGGCGACGCTTTGGACCAACTCGTTCTCCGGACAGTAATCAGGACATTACTCGGCAAGGCGCACGAGCTGTGACATGCCGGAGTGTAATGGTCGGAGGGTCAAGGCCAGGGTGAGAAAGGCTTGACCTTCGTCCGAACGGCCTTTTCGTAACGGATCAGAGATCGGACCAGAACGCACAGTTGTGCTCGGTGGCGAAGTCGATCAGGTCGACGTCGTCCGGCTGCAGGCGCAGAGTTTCCGCGTTGGGTCCGTTGAACTGGGGCCAGTCCGGCTGGCCGGCCGCGGTGGGGACGCCGGTGCGGGCGAACGAGCTCCAATACTCGATCATCGTGTCGGCCAGATCCTGCTGCTGGTCGTCCGCCAGCGCGTTCTTGCCGGCCAGGTCGAAGAGGTAGGGCAGGTCGTTGCCGTGGGCGGCCGCCGGGTCGAAGCCCTTGCTGGCGATCCGGTTGATGTCGGGGGCGTCCGGATCGGCGAACTCGCCCGCGAAGACCGGGGAGCCGTTGGTGGCCAGGGCAGTGTTGCCGCTCTGGGTGGGGCAGGCCCAGGAGCTGTCGGTGATCAGGGCCGACCAGGCCAGGGCGGCGCTGCCGTACTTCTCCAGCGGGTACTCGCCCAGTACCTCCGTTTCCTTACCCGGGTAGGCCGCTGCCACGTAGGAGGGGTACGTCAGCTCGGTGAACTCCTGCACGGTGGCGCCCACGAAGGCCCGGGCCTCGTGCCGGTTGACGCTGGACAGGACCGGTATCGGCGGGGTCTTGCCCTCGGTGACGGCCTGCGCCGGGTCGGCCGGGAGCAGGGGAGTGTCATAGGCCAGCACGTCGTGGAACTGCGGCGAGATCTTCAGCAGGTCCTCGGCGCTGCTGCGGCGCAGGCAGGCGATCTTCTGGCAGCCGACCTTCTTGGCCTGGGCCGCCCCCAGTTTTTCGCCGTCCTTCAAGCTGACGTAGGGCGTCTGTGCCGCAGCCGTGACCACCAGGCCGTTCTCCGGCCAGCTGAGCTGACAGCTCCCGCCGGACGACATCGCCACCTTGTCCACCAGGCCTTCGGCCTCGGGGGAGGTGAGGAAGGCGCAGGCGCTCATCGCTCCGGCGGACTCCCCGAAGACCGTGATGTTGGCCGGGTCACCGCCGAACGCGGTGGCGTTCTGCTTGGTCCAGCGGGTGGCCAGGATCTGATCGGCCAGACCGAACGTGCCGCTGCCCTCCAGACCGGGCAGGGACAGATAGCCGAACACTCCGAGCCGGTAATTGATGGTCACGACCATGACGTTGCCGCGTTCGGCCAGCCGGGCCGCGTCGTAGTCGGAGCCCGCGCCACTGGTGTAACCACCGCCGTGCCACCAGACCATGACCGGCAGCTTCTGACCGGGCTCGGCCTTGGCCGGGGTGGTCACCTCGAGGAACAGGCAGTCCTCAGCGCCGGTCTCACCCTGGGTGCAGCGGGCCCCGGACTGCTGCGCGTCGACCGTCCCCTCAGCCCGTTCGGCCATGACCGGCAAGGTCCAGCGGCGCTCGCCGGTGGGCGGCTGCGCGTAGCGGACTCCGAGGAACTTGCGCACCGGCCCGTCGGCCAGGCCTTCCAGGCGTCCGCTGCTGGTCTCCACGGTGAGCGGGTCGCCCGGAGAGCTGCTGGTCGCCGAAGCAGAAGCAGAAGCAGAACTGGGGACGGGTCTGGTCTCGTAGGGGTTGTCCTGGGTGCACGCGCTCAGCGGGATCAGCAGAGCGAGCGCGGCAACCGTCACGACCCAGGTGCGCAAAGGACCGGTGAACATGACGAGCCTCCCCACTCGGATGCCCCGACCGTAGCGAGCTGAGCCCGTGCTGCCAGTTGCCGCAACCGCCTCGGCCGCAGCGTCAGTGCATCAGCGGTGGTCGTCGATGTCGGCCCGGGCCGAGTGCGTGGCCGCGGCCGCCTCTTCGAGGAACTGCGAGATCAGCGCCAGTTCCTCGGCCGTGCGGCCGGCCAGCACGGGTGCCATCCGGGACCCGACGCGTCCGAACATGGCGGCCCCGACCGTGTGTGCATGATCGGTGGCGGTCACGACGACCGAACGCCGGTCGCTGGGGTGCGGATGCCGCTCGATGTGGCCCAGGCGCTCCAGTCGGTCGAGCATCGCCGAGGTGGCCGGGGCGCTCAGCTGCAGGGCCTCGCTCAGCCGCCGGGGGGTGACCGGCTCGGCGCCGGGGGCGGCTCCCGACATCACCACGCGCAGCCCGTTCAGGTCGGTCCGGTGGATCGACTCGTCGCGGCCGGTCGCGGCCAGGTACATCTCCGACTCGTTGGCGAAGGCGGCCATCGCCCGGACCGCCCGGATCGCTTCCGGTCGACGGTCACCGTGAGCATGCCGTCGTGGCTGCGCGTCGTTCTCGGCCGGTGGGCGTTGCGGATTGGCGTGGTGCACGCAGCCATCATACTCTTTCGCTCGTGGAACTATTCGACGGTGGAACCAAACACCGATTGCCCCATCTGGTCGGCCCGAAACTGAGCTGGATCGTCGTCCTGCTGGCGATCGTCTTCTCCGGGGTGGCCCTGTCCGCCCCGATCGCCGCCGAGGAGTCGGACAACGGCGTGGCCAACGTCGCCGCCGACGCCGAGTCCCGGCAGGCCGCCGACCTGCGCGACGAGATGGGCGGCAGCGACGTCGTCCCGGCGATCGTGGTGATCGACCGCAACGGCCAGCCGCTCACCGAGGACGACCAGAACGTCATCAAGTCGTTCGGGCAGATGCTGCAGGAGTACTCCGTCGGCGGCGTCCCGGTGTTCCAGCAGCCGTCCGAGGACGGCGAGGCCGCCCTGATCGGCGTTCCGCTGTCGGCCGAGGCCTCCAACGACGAGCTCGTCGAGATCGTCGGGCAGATGCGCGAGAAGCTCGACGCCGGGCTCACCGAGGGCCTGCGCGCCCAGGTCACCGGCGGCCCGGCCTTCACCGTCGACCTGGCCGGCGTGTTCGACGGCGCCGACACCCGGCTGCTGATGTTCACCGCGATCGTGGTCGCCGTCCTGCTGCTGCTGACCTACCGCAGTCCCTGGCTCTGGCTGGTCCCGCTGGCCGTGGTGGGCATCGCCGACCAGGTGGCGATCACCGTCGTGGCGATCGGCACCAAGATCCTGCCGTTCACCACCGACGGCGCCTCCGTCGGCATCACCTCGGTCCTGGTCTTCGGCGCCGGCACCAACTACGCCCTGCTGCTGATCGCCCGCTACCGCGAAGAGCTGCGCCGGCACGAGAACCGCTACGACGCCATGAAGATCGCCGTCGACCGGGCGGCCCCGGCGATCCTGGCCAGCTCCGGCACCGTCGTCCTGGCCCTGCTGTGCCTGGGCTTCGCCGAGAGCCCCTCCAGCCGCAACATCGGCCTGGGCGGCGCGCTCGGCATCATCACCGCCGTGGTCTACGCCCTGTTCGTCCTGCCCGCCGCGATGACCGTGCCCGGCCGCGCCCTGTTCTGGCCGTTCATCCCGAAGGCCGGGCAGGACGCCGGTCCTCGCGCCGGGGCCTGGTGGCGCGTGGCCGAGTTCGTGACCAAGCGCCCGGTCGTGGTCGGCGCCGCGGCGGTGGTGTTCCTGGCCGTGCTGATGATCCCGCTGACCGGGCTGCGCACCGGCCTTTCGCAGACCGAGCAGTTCCGCGCCACGCCGGAATCCGTCACCGGGCAGGAGACCCTGGGCGAGCACTTCGCGGCCGGGGTCTCACAGCCGACCATCGTGGTGACCTCCAGCGACAAGGCCGAGCAGGTCCTGGCCGCGGTCAAGAGCGTCGAAGGGGTGCGCTCGGCCGAGCTGGGGGCCGAGGGTGACGGCCGGACCGTGGTCGAGGCGGTGCTGGGCGCGGCTCCGGCCACCGACGAGGCATTCGACGTGATCACCGACATCCGGGCCGCCGCCTCGGAGGTGGACCGCGGCGCCCTGGTCGGCGGGACCGACGCCGAGGCCCTGGACGGCGACCGCAGTGCCGATCGCGACCGCTGGCTGATCATCCCGCTGGTCCTGGCCGTCGTGCTGGCCGTGCTGCTGGCCCTGCTGCGTTCCGTCGTGGCGGCGATCCTGCTGGTCACCACCGTGGTCGCCACGTACGCCGCGGCCATGGGAGCGGCCTGGGTGGTCTTCACCCAGGTGTTCGACTTCCCGGCCCTCGACCTGACCGTGCCGCTGCTGGCCTTCCTGTTCCTGGTGGCCCTGGGCGTCGACTACAACATCTTCCTGACCACCCGGGCCAAGGAAGAGGCCGAGCAGGCAACCGACGACGACGTCTCCCGCGGCCCGATCTCGGTGGCCCTGGCGGTGACCGGTGGGGTGATCACCAGCGCCGGGGTGCTGCTGGCGGCGGTGTTCGCGGTGCTCGGGGTGCTGCCACTGATCGTCCTCACCCAGATCGGTGTGATCGTCGGCATCGGCGTCCTGCTGGACACCCTGGTGGTGCGCACCGTGCTGGTGCCGGCCATGGTGACGCTGCTGGGCCGCTGGTTCTGGTGGCCCGGCCACCTGTCCCGCAAGCCGGTGGCACCGGAAGCCAAGCCGGAGAAGGAGACCGCAGCGCCGTGAACCTGCGGGGTGCGGCCGGGGCATTCACGTCCGGGCCGCACTCCGCCGGTACTCAGCCATGATCATCCCGGAGTCGAACGTCCGGACTTCGATCCGCTGAAAGTCGTCCGGCGAGTAGTCGATCCCACCGAACAGGGGAATCCCGGCGCCCAGCACCACCGGATAGATCTTCAGCACCAGCCGGTCGATCTCCGGCAGCACCGCACCGGCCAGCGCACCCCCGCCCGCGATGTAGATCCCGGCGCCGTCCTCGGCCTTCAGTTCCCGCAGACGCTGCAACGGCTCGGCCGTCACCTCGATCCCCTCGGGCACCTCGCGCTGCCGGCGGGAGGCGATGATCTGCCGCAGATGCCGGTACGGGCTGTCGATGCCCTCTTTCAGCGCCGGCGTGTATGTCTCCCAGCCCATCAGCACAGTGTCGAACATCGTGGTGGTCGCCTTCACCCCCACCGCGTCCTGGATGTGAGTCGGGATGGCGTCGGTGTATTCGTGCATGAGGACCTGCAGGTGGTCGCCCTCGACCGGGAAGGCGTCGAACGTGCCGTCCGGGGCCGCGATCCGGCCGTCCAGGCTGACCCCTACGTAGTACGTCGCTTCGCGCATGACCCGTCCAATCACTACGCCTGTTGTGGTTGAAGGTAAACTACAACAGCCGTAGTGATTCGTCTACGCTGCCGGCATGGCACGGAACGAGGCGCGACGTCAGGCCCTGAGCGATGCAGGTCTGCAGGTGCTGGCCACGCAAGGAGCACGCGGCCTCACCCATCGGGCGGTCGATGCCGCCGCAGACGTACCAGCCGGCACCACCTCGAACTACTTTCGCACCCGGGATGCCCTGATCGCGGGCCTGGTCGACCGGATCGGGGAGCGGCTGGCCCCGGCGCCGGAGGTGCTCGCGGAGGTCGGAACCCAGGAACCGACCAAGGAGCTGTTCGCCGAATACCTGCGCGACATCGTCCGTAGGCTCTTGAATGCCCCCGAAGCCACCCTCGCCCTGATCGAACTGCGCCTCGAAGCCCGCCGCCGTCCCGAGGTGGCCGACGCGCTCACCGCCTGGCAGCGTCAGGGATTCGCCGCCGACGTGGCCTTCAACCAGAAGGCGGGCCTGCCCGGTACCGCGCAGGACATCGCCCTGTTCCACTACGCGATCGAAGGCCTGGTCCTGGACCGGCTGACCACCCCGATCGACCCGCAGACCTCCACCGACGAGATCGTGCAGACCCTCGTCGAGCGTCTGCTGCCGGGCCCTGCGTAGCTCCATCGGGCCGTACAGCAGACTGGTCCGATGCTCCCCGCACGCCGTGACCTGTTCCGTCTTGCCCTCGCCGCCCCGATCGTCCCACTGGTTGCGGCCGGTTGCGGCGGGCGAGCGGTGGAGAACAGCGCGAACACGAGCATGGAAGGCAGCGCCGGGCGCCTGCTGCCCAGTCAGGCCCCGCTCCCGAAGCCGTTCCAGCGCGCTCTGCCGCTGCCACCCGTCCTCAAGCCGGTTCGTACTGACGCAGACACCGATTACTACGAGATCACCCAGAAGGCCGCCACCGCGCAGATCCTTGACGATCTGCCGACCGAGATCTGGGGCTACGAAGGCACATTCCCGGGCCCGACGATCATTTCCCGGCGCGGCCGGCGAACCGTGGTGCAGCACACCAACGAACTGCCCGTGCCGGTGGTGGTACACCTGCACGGCGGACGGGTCGCGGCCGACCAGGACGGCTATCCCACCGACTACCTGCATCCGGTCAGCGGCCGGGTCGCCGACAGCCACGGCAAGGGACTCAACGGCGAACAGGGCTCCCGCGACTACGTTTACGACATCGACCAGCCCGCCGCCACGCTCTGGTACCACGATCACCGCATGGATTTCACCGGGCCGCAGGTGTATCGCGGTCTGGCCGGTTTCCATCTGATTACGGACGATGTGGAACAGTCTCTGGGGCTGCCGTCGGGGGAGCGGGACATCCCTTTGATGATCGCGGACCGCTCGTTCGCGGCCGATGGTTCGCTCGCCTATCCGTCCGTGGATGGTTCTCTACTGGGGACGCCCGGGGTCACCGCGGATTTCATGAGCGGCGTTCTGGGGGACTGCGTTCTGGTCAACGGCTCGCCATGGCCGGTGCTGGAGGTCGAGGCGGTGCGCTACCGCTTCCGGATCCTGAATGCCGCCAACGCCCGGCGTTTTCGGCTGCGCCTGGACGACGGGCCCTCGTTCGTCCAGATCGGCAGCGATCAGGGCCTGCTGTCCGAGCCGGTGACGCTGGAACGGATCGACGTGGCCCAGGGCGAGCGGTTCGACGTGGTGGTGGACTTCTCCGAGTACTCGGCCGGCACCCGGATCACCATGGTCAACGAGCGCGGGGAAGGCACAACGGCGCAGGTCATGCAGTTCGTGGTGAGCGGGCCGGGTAAGGACGACAGCCGGATGCCGTCGCGGTTGGCCGAGCTGGAGGTGCTGAGCGAGGCGGACGTGGTGGCCACCCGGGAGTTCACCTTCCGGCGGGGCGGGGCCGAGGCTCATGGCATGTCGTTGTGGACGGTGAACGGCGAGGCGTTCGATCCGGAGCGGGTGCTGGCGCAGATCAAGGTGGGCACGGTGGAACGCTGGCGGGTGATCTCGCAGAACAACGAGCACCCCTTCCACGTGCACCTGGGCGCATTCCAGGTGCTCGGCAGCTCAGGTGGCACGGCCGGGCGCTCGGACGTGGGCTGGAAGGACACCGTCAACCTGGACAACGGTGGCCAGGCCGACCTGCTGGTGCGCTTCGAGGAGCACCAGGGGCTGGCCGTGCTGCACTGCCACAACCTGGAGCACGAGGACATGATGATGATGGCGAACTTCGAGGTTGTGTGACTGACCTGTAAGAACTACCTACCCAGAGGTTCCTGGCTAACATTCGGCCGACCACGCCAGCCACGTTCTTCCTTGCGAGATCAGCAGACCGTTTCCAGAACGACATGATCAAGGAGATGACGCCGTGGCGTCTGGCCCCTGCCTGATCTATCTGGGCGCTTACGAGACTGACCTCGCCGTGGTGCGCTCAACCTGGTCGGCCACCCTGGTAGAGACAGGGGTGGCCGACCAGGCCTGGGTACAAGCAGGCGAATCTACCCAGGGCAACCTGAACGGCCTTCAATTGATGGCAGTGCCCGGTGCCCCCGATCTCGCACATGCGAGGACGGGGGCGGCCAGGGACGTGTAGCTACTTCTTCGGGAACTCGCCGGTCGCAAGATCGGTGATCATCTGGATGATCCGCTGGCTGTCCGAGCGCAACCCCCGCGTCTCGGCCTGCAGTTCAACTATGTTGGCCTGCAGCCTCTCTTGTCCGGCCTGCAGCTGGCCTACGTCGGTTCGCAGATTGTCTTGTCCGGCCTGCAGCTGGCCTACGTCGGTTCGCAGGCTGTCTTGTCCGGCCTGCAGCTGGCCTACGTCGGTTCGCAGGCTGTCTTGTCCGGCCTGCAGCTGGCCTACGTCGGTTCGCAGACCGTCCTGCCCGGCCTGCAGCTTCTCCTGTCCGGCCTGAAGACCGGCAAGCTGAGCCGAATGCTCTTTCAGCAGGACCGTGTGCTCGTCTAGTGTCGAACTGACACTACCGAGAAGCACCCCATGATCGATCTGACGCCGCAATACCGCTGCCTGCGTTCCCATCATGGCGATGAGAGTACCCTCGCGCGCGGTCACTTTCCCATCCTCGATGCCCACCACCTGCTCCACAACGGCCATCCGGCTCTCCAGACTCAACTGCACCAAAATCCACCCCTTCGGCGCTCCCCGATCGGCCACCGCCCCAAGACGCGATGGCCGCAATCCGGCACAGTGTGGACACTCCCGCGTGCCCTGGTGGCAGTTTCCCGATCTGTCACCCCTTGTGCCGAATCAGAAATATCCCACACCGTTCGCGATAATGCCAAATCATCTTTCGGGCTCTCCCTCTCCCAGACATCCCAACGCGGCCTTGAATACAATTGCAGTGCAAGCACTCCTGTCCAAGGCAATGAGCCGGCCAAACAACGGCCGTGGAGAAGGCCCCTGCGGATGAGTGGCCAGCGGGCACAGGGCCAGGACGACGGGTGACTGGTCGCCGTCGCGGGTGAAATTGTCGGCTTGCGCTGGCGTGTTCTCGTGCCGTGCAGGATGTCCGTCGAGCTTGTCTGATTGATCAGGGCATCTGCCGTTGTACTCCGCGTGACCTGTCCCGAGCACTGAATTCGTGCGCGCCGCCCCGATGGTGGCGGCCAGTAAGGCCGCCTGCTTCGCACGAAGTCCGTCCAGCTCGCGCGCGTTCCCGGACGCGGGAAGATCAGTGGCGAATGCAGCCCAAGGCTCCCGGCAGGACCACCGCCGCCAGGAGGGCTGGGGAGCCGGGGACGAACAGCGCGAAGATCATGCCGGCGGCCAGGAGCATGGGATGCCTCAGCGACGACGTCGCATACCGAACAGGATCTCAGACGGCCTTGCCCGGCCGGTCGAGTGATGGCCCGCGGAAGAAGGTGCGCCGATACTCACGGGGCGGGACCCCGCGGTGCCGGACGAACTGATCTCGCAGTGAGGCGCTGCTTGTGTACCCGACGAGCTGAGCGATGCGTTCCACCGAAAAGTCCGTCGTCTCGAGGAGTTCCTCGGCCTGGTTCAGACGCTGGCCTTTCAGCCAGGCGTGCGGTGAGGTGCCGGTCGCCTGCTTGAACCGGCGCAGGAAGGTGCGGCGGCTGGTCATGGCGCGGGCCGCGAGCTGGTCGACGGATGGTCGACGGTCGAGGTTCTTGCGGGCCCAGGCAAGGACCTCGTCCAGAGCCTGGTCGTGAGAGCCGGAGGGAACGGGGGCATGCAGGTACTGCGCCTGGCCGCCGGCCCGGTGCGGCGGGGTGACCAGGTGGCGGGCAATGCGGTTGGCCACGGTGGCCCCGTGGTGGGCGCGCATCAGGTACAGACTGAGGTCGAACCCGGCGGTGGCTCCGGCACCGGTGGAGATCTGGCCATGGTCGATGTACAGCGCATCGCGCCGGACTGTGACCTGGGGAAAAGTGGCCGCCATCTCATCGGCGTACTGCCAGTGGGTGGTCGCTTCCAGTCCGTCGAGAAGACCGGCCGCGGCCAGTAGGAAGGAACCCACACAGTGGCCGGCGATGAGCGTTCCTCGTTCGTGGGCGGTCTTCAGGGCCTGCACCACGGAGCCGTCGAGGTCCTCGCGGAAGCCGATTCCGGGTAGCACCATGATCAGTTCCGCCTCGGCGAACGCGTCAAGTCCTCGTTCGACGTTCAGGCTCAGCCCGCCGTCGGTCCGCAGGGTTCCTGGTCGGCGGGCGCAGAGGGTCAGCTCGATGGTGGGCAGGCCGGGGCGCTGATCGAGGACGCCGCTGGGAGCGAACACTCCGCTGACCACGCCCAGGCCCAGTGCGGTCGCGCCTTGGGGGACGTAAGCGACCACGCGGTGGAAAGCGTTCACAGCGCATCGTGGCACGAAACCCTCGATCAATGGCGAACAGGACTCTGTTCGCCCTTCGAGGGGACCGGCATGCTCGAAGGCGGCGGCCATTGCGGCTGTCACCTGGTGATGAACCGGAGGCGTTCGGCTGAGCTCGTGGAGGGGACGAGCAGGCCGGACCCGTCCGAGGACTGACAAGGACCACGGCCCGGTCTCGCGGGCGATCCGGGTGGCCGGCGCCCGGTGCTGTCTCGTGGTCGGTGCGGCCCAGGCTCCGCCATGCCGGAAATTTGCGTACGCCTGCGGGTTTCCGGTGCTCAGGCGATACGGCGGCCAGCCCTCGAAGTTCTCCTTCGGCACGGTGGCGCCCTTGAGCTTCGGTGCCGCCGGATTCGCGATCTGGGTGGTGAACCGCCTCGGGTCGAAACTGGCGCTGTTTGATCCCGGACAGCCGCAGGACGCCGACCAGGAGCAGGCTGGTCAGGCCGGCGCTCATGACTGAGGCGCCTGGTACGAGTCGGACCGGAACTCCTCGAGCAGCGAGGGACCGCTGGTGCTCCAGCCGAACGTCGCGCGGGCCTTCTCCGAACTGAGCGGGGCCGACGACTGCAGCGCTGCCATCGGGCCCATCGTCGCCTGCGACCCCTGGGAGCGTTGTTGCTCGCTAGGGGATCAGCCGCAGACGCCGGGCGGACTGCACGGCGCTGTAGCGGTTGGTGGCCTGCAGCTTGTGCATGGCCGTGCGCAGATAGCCCTTGACCGTCTCGGTGCTCACGCCCAGCCGCTGCGCGGCCTCGTTGTTGGTGGCGCCCACACCGACCACGGCCAGCACGTCGATCTCACGGCCGGTCAGGTGCTGAGGGTAGAACGAGCTCTTGGCCACCGGGGGAGCACCTTCGAGGAGCTTGGCCGACATCCGGTGCAGACGGTCCTTCTGCTCCGGGTCCGAGGTGGCGCCGGCCTGACAGCGCAGCCGGGCGAAGGTGTGGCGGACCTCTTCGAGGCGGGCCGCGGTATCGGTCGTCATCACGTGCTCAGGCACGAGGACGAGGGATGACGGGCCGGGCGCCGGTACCGAAGGCCGCCGCCAGGCGCGGGCTCAGGCCCAGATCCTCGGCGGCCGAGCGCAGCCGGCTGCGGGTCTGGCCCAGCGAGCTGGCGGTGAGCTGCGCGATCTGGCTGGGCCGGTAGCCCTGGCCGGCCAGGCCGAGCACGCGCCGCTGGGCGGGTGACAGGCGCAGCACCGCGGCCTTGGACGTGTCCACGTCGGCGAAGCCCAGGACCGTGGGAACGATCTCGGGCGGGAACGACTCGCCCGGGAAATCTCTTGCCAGGCGGCGGATCTCGTACACGATGGTGGAGACGTCCGCGTGCATGAAGCATTACCTCCCCGTGGCCGTACACACCATTACAGGCACCGGTACCGCACGAAGTCAACCAAACCGGGAATCCGATTTGCGGCTTTCTCGGCCAATGGTTGACACCAGTTAGTGACTGGCCGGTAAGCCTTTTCGATTCCTGGTGCTCAGGGCTGGATCGTAGGGGTGTTGCGGCGCTCGGCCAGCCACCGCCGCAAGTCCCGGGCCCGGTCGAAGCAGTACCAGGCCAGCCCGAAGGCGATCGGATAGGCGGCCCAGTGCTGCCAGCCCTCGCGGGGGTACCACGCCGAGACCGTGCCGTAGGCGCCCGAGATCAACAGGACGTCCTGCAGCAGTTGCCACCAGAAGGTGGGCTCTGCCTCTTCCTCGTCCCGCTCGTCATCCATGACCGACCGTCTCCTCGGTGTCTGAGGCGGTCCCTTCCGGACGGCAGCCCGCGGCGATTCTAGCGGCCGATAGCCTAGACATTTCTGCAGACCATCAGCCCTTAGGGAGCACCGTGAAGCACGGCGTCACCATCCTCACCGACCAGTCCTGGGCGCAGGCCGGCCCGTTCTGGCTCGCCGCCGAGGAGATGGGCTTCGACCACGCCTGGACGTACGACCACCTGGTCTGGGGCGGCCTGCCGAACTCGCCGTGGTTCGCCGGCCTGCCGATGCTGTCCGCCGCCGCGATGATCACCGAGCGGATCGAGCTCGGCACCGCGGTCTGCGCCCCCAACTTCCGCCACCCGCTGTCGCTGTACCGCGAGGCCCAGGCCCTGGACGACATCTCCGCCGGCCGGTTCGTGCTGGGCGTGGGCACCGGCGGCGACCTGGACTCGCGCATCCTGAACCTGCCCGCCCTCAGCGTGAAGGAGCGAGTGGAGCGGTTCCAGGAATTCACCGACCTCCTCGTCCGCCTGCGCACCGAGGACCACGTCACCTCCGAAGGCCGCTGGTTCTCCACCCTCGACGCCCGCACCCTGCCCGAGCCCAACCGTATGCCGCTGGTCGTGGCCGCCAACGGCCCGCGCGGCGTGCGCTACGCCGCCCGCACCGGCGACGGCTGGATGACCCTCGGCCCCAAGGCCGAGACCCTGGACGAGTGGTTCACCGGCCTGGCCGGGCAGCAGAAGATCTTCGACGAGGAACTGGCCATCGCCGGGCGTGAGCCTGGCAGCGTGCGGCGCTACCTCATGCTCGACGCGCCCACCATGCGTCCGGCCGTGCCGTTCTCCCTGACCAGCGCCGAGTTCTACGCGGAC
This sequence comes from Kineosporia babensis, assembly GCF_021129305.1. Classification (GTDB taxonomy): domain Bacteria; phylum Actinomycetota; class Actinomycetes; order Actinomycetales; family Kineosporiaceae; genus Kineosporia; species Kineosporia babensis. The sequence goes on from NZ_JAJOMB010000037.1 coordinate 17,860, forward strand.
ATGACCGGCCGGGCCGGCGAGCTCGGCTTCACCGACGTGATCACCCACTGGCCCCGTCCGGACGGGCCGTACGCGGGCGATGTGAAGGTGCTCGAGCAGGTCGCCGCTCAGATGATCTGATCGGCGCTGCGCAGTACCTGAGCCGAGCTCAGGGCCGCCGCCGGAAGGCCCGGCGGGGCGCTCACCCGGAAGGTGTGCGTCTCGCCGGCCAGCAGCGTCACCAAGGCCTCGTCGGCCAGTGCTTCCGGGTGGAAACGGTCGGCCAGCACGGTGACGTCGCGGGCGAACGAGCGGGCGCGCACCTGCACCGCGTATCCGGTGCGGGTGGTGTGGACTGCGGTTTCAAGTGGAAACGGGTCGTAGTCCAGTTCGCGGTCGTCGGCGAAAAGATGGGTGCAGCGCATGGTTCCGGCCTCGACCACCAGGGCTTGCGAGGAGGGTTTCTCCGGGGAGGCCAGGATGCCGGGCACCTCCAGGGTCTGCGAGGCCCAGGCCGGGACGTCGAGAATCAGGGATACCCCGGCCAGGACCGAACCGTCGAAAGCGATCCGGCGCAGGGTGACGATTTCCTGGAAAGGCTCGGCGCTGTCGTTGATCACCAGCAGGTTGAGCTTGCCGTCGGCGACGCGGACGGTGAGCAGCCGAGGTGCAACCGCCCGCCGTAGCGCGTACCAGGCTGGGCTCGGGCCGGTGATGTCGCCGGGCAGGAGGACGGACCAGTCGGGCTCGGGGGCCCGGGCCTGTTCCACGGCCGAGGTGGTGGCTCGCGCCTCGTGCAGCAGGTCGGGCCAGTCCTTGGCAGGGCCGTGAGCGGGCCAGGCCAGGCGGGCTTCGTGCGGGCTCCAGTGGGCGGCGGCGCTCAGACGTTCGTCGATCACGAACCGGAAGGTGCGCCGGCCCGCGTCCATGGTCGATTCAAGGTGTAACGAGCGAAACCCTGCTTCGGAAGGTTTTTCGACGTCCACGCAGCCCTCCATGGCAGGCGCAAGACAGGAACTTCCTGGCCCCTGGGAGGTTACGTGTCGCTGCTGAGCATTGCCGGAGAGTTCTGGGTTTTCAGGACCAAAGTCCTCACGACTCGCGCACGACCAGGTGCCCGGGAACGGTGTGCAGGCCCGGTGCGGGGGAGCCGTCGATGGCGGCGATCAGCAGCTCACCGGCACGCCGGCCGAGCTCCTGCAGGCCGAGATCGACCGTGGTCAGGGGCGGTCGGGCGGCCTCGGCGCTGATCACCCAGTTGTCGACTCCCACCACCCCCACCTGCATGGGCAACGATGCCCCGGACTCGCGCAGGGCGTCCGTTGCTCCTCGGGCGATCACGTCGGCTCCGCAGAAGATGCCGTCGACATCCGGGTCGCTGCGCAGCAACTGGGCCACCGCGAAGCGTCCCCAGGCTTCGGACCAGCTGCCGAACCACGGGTCGCCGACCAGTTCGAGCCCGTGCGCGCGCAGGGCTTCGACGGTGCTGTCGGCGCGCACGCGGGAGGAGGCGTGCGAGTGCGGGCCGGTGATGTGGGCGATCCGGCGGCGGCCGGTGCGGACCAGGTGGTCGATGGCCAGGCGGGCGGCGCCGGGTTCGTCGCTGGTGACGCTGATGTCGCTCTCGTCGGCGCTCGGGGCCAGGGCGTAGACCACCGGGACGGGCAGGTTGCGGCCGACCGGCTGGCGGGCGTCGGTGCGGCGCCCGGCCACGATGATCCCGTCCACCCGGCGCTCGAGCAGGCGCTTGATGTGGTGCTGTTCGCGGATCGGGTCGTCGCGGCTGTCGCACAGGAAGGCCAGCATCTCGCCCAGGCCCAGGGCGTCCTCGGCGCCGCGCATGATCGGGATGCTGAAGCGGCCGTAGCTGTCGGTGGTGATGATCCCGACCGTGAAGGTGCGGCCGGTCAGCAGGCTGCGGGCCACGGTGCTGGGGGCGAACTCGAGCTCCTCGGCGGCGGCTCGGACCCGGGCCCGGGTCTCCTCGCGCAGGTTGCCGCGGCCGTTGAGGGCCTTGGAGGCGGTGCCGACGGAGACTCCGGCGCGGGCGGCGACATCGGCGATGCCGGCCCGGCGGGGCAGACCGTTCGCAGGCGGCCCGGACTCGGGAACGCTGGTGTCGCTCGTCATCGGATCAGCTAAACAGGAAACCGTTTGTCCGGCAAGAACCGATACCGGCGAGGGGTTGACCCGCTCGTGGGCCCGGCCTACGTTGTGAATCGGACAAACGGTTTCCTAAGTTTTCCTGGCGACGGCGCCGGTTCTTACGGCGGCGTGGCCGGTCCAGATCTGAGAGGGCGTCACGTTGACCCTTGAGACCGAATTCGTCGCGCAGGGCCCGGCCGCACCCCGCCGGCCCGCACATCTCACCCCCTTGCCGTTGCGGTCGGCCGTCCTGCACCCGGAGTCCTCGCTGGGGCGCTGGCAGGACCTGAACGGCGCCGCGACCATCCCGCACTGCGTGGAGAACCTCGAAGCCACCGGTACCATCGCCAATTTCCGGCGCTTGGCCGAGGCCGGGGAGAACGGTCCGGAAGGCGCGTTCGCCGGGCCCTGGTTCGCCGACACCGACCTGTACAAGACGATCGAGGCGATGGGCTGGGAGATCGGCCGCTCCGGTACCGACGCCTGGACGCCCTGGCTGGCCGATCTGGCCGGCCTGATGGAGAAGACCCAGGCCGAGGACGGCTACCTCAACACCTACGTGCAGGGGGTGGAGGGCCAGGAGCGTTTCGCCCATCCTGACTTCACGCACGAGCTGTACTCGGCCGGGCACCTGATCCAGGCCGCGGTCGCCCTGCACCGCGGCAGCCGGGACGAGCGGTTCCTGCAGATCGGCCGCCGGGTGGCCGATTTCGTGGTCAAGCTGGACGACGGGAAGGGCAACCCGATCATCGACGGTCACCCCGAGGTGGAGACCGCCCTGGTCGAGCTGTACCGCGAGACCGGCGAGCAGGACTACCTGACGGCGGCCGAGCGGCAGATCGACCGGCGCGGCCACCGCTCGCTGGAGCCCGGCCGGTTCGGCTCGCTGTACTACCAGGACCATCTGCCGGTGCGCGAGAACACCGAGGCCATCGGCCATTCGGTGCGCCAGCTCTACCTGGCCGCCGGTGCCACCGACGTGTACCTGGAGAACGGCGACGAGACGCTGCTGCGGGCCATGGAGAAGCTGTGGCGCAGCGCCTTCGGCACCAAGATGTACATCACCGGCGGGCACGGTTCGCGGCATCGCGACGAGGCCTACGGCGATCCGTTCGAGCTGCCGCCGGATCGGGCCTACGCCGAGACCTGCGCCTCCATCGCGGCTTTCCAGTGGGGCTGGCGGATGCTGCTGGCCACCGGGCAGGCGCACTACGCGGACGAGATGGAACGGGCGCTGTTCAACGGTATTGCCGCCTCCACGTCGCACACCGGTAAGGCGTTCTTCTACTCCAACCCGCTGCAGCTGCGCACCGGTCACGAGGGCTCGGACGAGGACTCGCCCAGTGAACGGCTGCCCTGGTACGGGTGCGCCTGCTGCCCGCCGAACATCGCCCGGCTGATCGCCTCGCTGCAGGGGTACACGGCCACCGGCACGGCCGGTGCTCTGCAGCTGCATCTGCTGCACGCCGGAACCTATTCCACCGATGGGCTTTCGGTCACGGTGGAGACGCAGTACCCGTACGACGGGGAGCTGGTGATCCGGGCCAGCGGCTCGGGTGAGCTGAGCGTGCGCATCCCGGCCTGGGCGGTCGGGGCCACCGCTTCGGGGGTGGAGCTGGTCGCCGGGGAGTACTTCAAGACCAGAATTGAAGACGGGGAAGAGCTGCGGATCAGCCTGCCCATGAACGCGACTCTGGTGCGGGCGGACGACCGGGTGGATGCGGTGCGCGGCTGTGTGGCGGTACTGCGCGGTCCGCTGGTGTTCTGCGTGGAGCAGGCCGACCTGCCCGAGGGCGTGGTGGTCGAGCAGTTGCACCTCGACCCGGCCGCGCCGATCACCACCGAAACCACCGAGGGTGACGTGGCACCGGTCCGGCTGCGGCTGACCGGAGTGGTGCGGGCGCTGGAACCCGCTCTCTACACCACCCTTCCGGCTCGCACCGAAGGTTCGGCCATCGAGTTCACCGCCATCCCGTACAACGCCTGGGCCAACCGTGGCCCGGGGGCGATGCGGGTCTGGCTGCCCGTGCGGTAAACCATCCTTCTCCCAGCCCGCGCTCCAGTGTCGGGGCGCGGGCGGAAAGCGAAGTCGTCATGGTCAGGACAACGAGGTTCGTGGCAGCAGCCGCGGCCGCGGCCATCGCCCTGGTAGGGCTGGCCGGATGCGGCGGCGGGGACGATAACAGCAGCAGTGCGTCGGACGAGCCGGTCGGCGAGGCGACGCTCTGGGCCCGGGACAGCCAGAAGGGTTTCATCAACCTGCTGGCCGACTCCTACAACAAGTCGCACGAGGGCAAGATCAAGGTCTCGGTGGTCCCGGCGGCCAGCTTCGTGCAGAAGTTCGGCACCGCGGCGGCGTCCGGCTCCGGCCCGGACATCGCCTCGATCGACCTGGTCTACCTGCCGTACTTCGCCTCCAAAGGGGTTCTGGACGACCTGACCCCGGTCCTGGACGAGCTGGAGTGGAAGGACGACCTGAGCCAGGCGCACAAGGACCTGGCCGTGTACGAGGGCAAGACCTACGCCCTGCCGTTCACCGCCGAGGCCTCGGTGACCTTCTACAACAAGGGCCTTTTCGAGAAGGCCGGGCTGGACCCGTCGGCCCCGCCCACCACGTACGACGAGATGCTCGAGGCGGCGCGGGCGATCAAGAAGCTGGGCGAGGGGCACTACGGCTTCGTGATGGCCGGCCAGTGCGGTGGCTGCAACATCTTCGAGTTCGCTCCGCACGTGTGGGCCAGCGGCGGCGAGGTGCTCTCCGAAGACGGCCGGACCGCCTCCTTCGACAGCCCGGAAGTGACTGCGGCGCTGGAGTTCTACCGCACGATGTGGGAGGAGGGCCTGATGGCACCCTCGTCCAAGACCGACAACGGCAGCACCCAGGGCGGCACGTTCCAGAGCGGCAAGGTCGGCATGGTCAACCTGGGCGCCTTCTTCGTGCAGACCCTGGCCGCGGACGAGAAGATCGACTTCGGCGTCACCCCGATCGTCGGCCAGAACGGCGGCACCGCCTCGTTCGCCGGCGGTGACGAGATCGCGGTGACCGCCGGGGCGAAGAACAAGGCGGTGGCCTACGACTTCGTGAAGTGGTCGACCGGCGACGAGGCGCAGACCCTGCTCGCCGAGAACTCGATCGTGCCGGTGCGCACCGACCTGGTGGAGACCGTCTACGGCCCGGACGACGAGCGCTACAAGGTGCTCGGTGAGTCGATGAGTACCGGCCGGACCCCGTACAGCGTGGTCGAGAACGAGATCATCAACGACAACAACGGCCCCTGGGCCACGATGATCAACAAGGCGGTGTTCGGTGGTGGCGACATCGCCGCGGCGCAGGCCGAGGCCCAGAAGGCCGCCCAGGCCATCATCGACGCAGGCTGAGCAGCGATGACCGCGACCTTGACTCCTGCCCCTTCCGCCGCTGCCACCCAGCGGCGGAAGGGGCCATGGCTGACTCAGCGCCGCCGCCGTCAGCTGGTCGGCCTCGCGCTGGTCTCCCCGGCCCTGCTCGTCGTGCTGGTGTTCTTCCTGATCCCGCTGGGCATGACCTTCTGGATGAGTCTGCACGACTGGCCGCTGCTGGGTGAGCACAGCTGGGTCGGCCTGGACAACTACCGCCAGGCCGTGCAGGACCAGACCTGGATCGACTCGGTGATTTTCACGCTCAAGTACACCGTGTTCATCACCCCGCTGCTGTTCGTCGCCGCCCTGGCCCTGGCCGTGCTGATCAACCGCCCGGGCCGGCCGGCCCGGGTGTTCCAGACCATCTTCTTCCTGCCCGTGGTGATCGGTTTCGCCGCCGCGGCCTACCTGTGGCTGTACCTGGCCCAGCCAGGTCTGGGCCCGCTCACCGACCTGGCCGTGCACCTGGGCCTGGGCACCCGGGAGTCGAACTGGTTCGCCACCTCGACCAGCGCCCTGGTCACGGTGGTGCTGATGGTGGTCTGGAAGATGACCGGCATGCAGATGATCCTGCTGCTGTCCGGCCTGCAGTCGATCCCGGTCGAGCTCACCGAGGCGGCCCGGATCGACGGGGCCGGGCCCTGGCAGTCGTTCCGGCACGTCACCCTGCCGCTGCTGCGCCCCACCCTGGCCCTGGTCCTGGTGTTCTCGGTGGCCGGCTCGCTGCTGGCGTTCGACCAGTTCTTCATCATGACCAGCGGCGGGCCGTCCAACACCACCATCACGGCCGTCTATCAGATCTACCGGACCTCGTTCATCAACTTCGACCTGGGCTACGGCGCAGCGCTTTCCGCCCTGCTGATGGTCGTGCTGGCGGCGGTCAGCGCGCTCCAGATGCTCCTGCTGAGGAAGACGGACCATTCATGAACACCCTGCTGGACGTGCGTCGCACGCTCCCGCGCGCGGCCTGGTGGGCGGCGTGCCTGAGCGTGTCGGTGATCGTGCTCTACCCGCTGTGGATCATGCTGTCGCAGTCGCTGAAAAGCACCTCGGAGGCGACCCGGAACCCGCCCACCCTCTACCCGCACGATCTTTCGCCGGACAACTACCAGGCGCTGGGCAACACCGGGGCGGTGGGCATCTGGACGCACGTGGGCAACAGCCTGTTCGTCGCGTTCGGCGCCACCTTCCTGACCATCGTGCTGGCCACCCTGGCCGGGTATGGCTTCGCCAAGATGCGGTTCGTGGGTAGCGGTCTGCTGTTCTTCCTGATCCTGGCCACGTTCATGATCCCGTTCCAGGCGATCATCACCCCGCTGTTCTCGATCCTGCACACCCTGGGCCTGAACAACACCCTGATCGGGCTGGTGCTGGTCTACACCACGTTCCAGCTGCCGTTCGGGATCTTCCTGATGCGCAACAGCTTTGCCGCCCTGCCGGCCAGCATCGAGGAAGCGGCCCTGATCGACGGCTGCGGCTACCTTTCGGCGATGATCCGGGTGATGCTGCCGGTCGCCGTGCCCGGCCTGATCAGCACCGCCCTGTTCACGTTCTTCACCAGCTGGAACGAGTTCTTCGCGGCCCTGGTCCTGATCACTGACGAGGCCAAGTTCACCCTGCCGGTGACGTTGACCGTGCTGGCCTCCAACCAGCTCGGCGCCCTGAACTGGGGCATCATGCAGGCCGGGGTAGCGGTCACGGCGATCCCGTGCATCGTGCTGTACCTGGTGCTGCAGCGGTACTACGTGGCCGGGCTGGTGGCCGGCGCGGTCAAGTAGCTCTCACCCAGCCTGAGCAACCGGTCACTCGATGCCGGATCGGTTGGGGCGTAGACGATCACGAAAAGGCCCCGGTCGTTGGTGAGTTCCATCCCCTCGCAGGTCAGGGCGAGATCACCGACGACCGGGTGCTGCAGGTGGGTGTCGCAGGCCTGGTGCTCGCGCACGTCGTGGGCAGCCCAGAGCCGGCGGAAGTTTGCGCTGCCGGCGCAGAGCTCTCCGATCAGGCGGGTGAGTTCGCTGTCGTGCGGCGACCTTCCGGTCTCGGCGTGCAGCAGAGCCGCCTTCTGGGCGGCCAGATCGCTCCAGTTGCGGTAGAACACCGGGGCACTGGGGTCGAGAAAAGTGAAGCGGGCCAAGTTGGCCGGCGACTGGCCCAGGACCGGGGCGAGCAGAGCCGCGGCGAGCTGGTTGGTGGCCAGGACGTCGAGACGGCTGTTCTGCACGAACGCCGGAACCTCGGGCATCCCGTCGAGCAGTTGCTGCACGATGGGCCGAACTGCTTGAGGACGTGTGGGCGCAGAGTTCTTGCTGGTCACCCTGGCGAGGTCGTACAGGTGGGCGCGCTCGGCCGCATCCAGCTGCAGAGCCCGGCTCAGGCCCTCCAAGATCACCTCGGACACCCCGGCCGCGTTACCGCGCTCGAGGCGCACGTAATACTCCCGGCTCATCCCCGCCAACAGGGCGACCTCTTCGCGACGGAGCCCGGGCACCCGGCGACGGCCGCCGAAATCCGGCAGACCGGCCTGCTCGGGCGTGAGCCTGCTGCGGCGCGAGGTCAGGAACTGGCGGATCTCGTTCTGGCGTTCCACAGCCACGAATGTACGTGCTGGACGGGCGTGGCAAAGGGGTACTCGGATTGACCCCCTGGACAAGGACTCGGTAGGCGGCGCCCGAGCGCGCAGAGTGAGGGCGTTCAGGACCCCTCACTTACGGAGCAAACCGTGCAGATCCACCTGGTCAACGCCCATCTCACCTATCCGGACTGGTCGGAGGGCACCCTCAACGCCGCGATGGCCGGGAAAGCCAGATCACGCCTGCTCGAGCGCGGCCACCAGGTCACCGAGACCCGGATCGAGCAGTCCTACGACCCGGAGATCGAAGTTCAGCGGCATCTCGACTCCGGCCTGGTGATCCTGCAGACCCCGATCAACTGGTTCGGCGCCCCGTGGATCTACAAACGCTACGTCGACGAGGTCTTCAACGCCGGCCTGCACAGCAAGACGTTCCTGGACAACGACGGGCGCACCCGTTCGGACCCGACCAAGCAGTACGGAACGGGCGGCCACCTGCACGGCCGGGGCTTCTTCGTCGCGGCCACCTGGAACGCGCCGGCCGAAACCTTCAGCAACCCCGACAGCGTGCTGTTCGAGGGCAAGAGCGTGGACGACCTGCTGCTCGGCATCAGCACCAGCTACAAGTTCGTCGGCTACCGGGTCCTCGAGCACTACGGGATCTACGACATCTTCCGCAGCGCAGACGTGCCCGCCGGTATCGACGGCTACGCCGCTCACCTGGACAAGCAACTGGCCGCGCTGGGCTGACTCAGCCGGCTGTGAGGTGGCGTACCAGATGTGCCGTCAGGCGGGCGCGTTCGGACATGCTGTCGAGCACCAGGTACTCGTGATCGGCGTGAGCGCCCCCGCCGACGGCGCCCAGACCGTCCAGAGTTGGTACCCCGACCGCTGCGGTGAGGTTGCCGTCGCTACCGCCACCGACCGAAACCCCTCGCAGGTTACCGTCGAACTGGCGAGCCACCTCGAAAAGCTGCGCAGAGACGTCCTCAGGCATGGGAGGCCGGGTGATCCCGCCGGACACCTTGAGGACGGCCTCAGGATGGCGCGGCTCGAGCGCACCGAAACCAGCTTCCAAACGTTCCTTCTCGGCAACCGAGGCGACCCGGACGTCTACCGTCAAAGAAGCCTGAGCCGGAACCACGTTGCTGGCCGTACCCGCGCTCGCCATCGACGGCACCACTGTCGTACCCAGTTCCGGCCGCGCCAGCGCCGCAATCGCCAGCACCTGATGCGCCGCCTCGACCAGCGCGTTCACTCCGGCCTCGGGCTCCAGCCCGGCGTGCGAGGCCCGTCCCGTGATCGCCACCTCGAACGTGCCGCAGCCCTTGCGCCCCGTCTTCACCGCACCGCCCTCACCCGCGCCCTCGAACACCAGCACCGCCCCGCACTCCAGGGCCAGCTCCTGGATCAGCTCGCGCGAGGCGTTCGAGCCGACCTCCTCGTCGCAGGTGATCAGCACCTCCACGCCCGCCCGGCGCTCCAGCAGGGCCAGCCCGTGAATCGCCTGGACCAGACCACCGAGCATGTCGAAAACACCTGGGCCGTAAACCCTGCCGTCGGCCACGGTGAACGGACGCTCTGCCAGCGTGCCGTGCGGGAAGACCGTGTCGTGATGGCCCAGGACCAGCACCTTCGGCGAGCCACCGCCCGACCAGCGAACATGCGGGCCCGCAGGGCTTTCCACCAGAACGGCCGTACCGCCCAGCCGCTTCTCGAGTACTCCGGCGACCGCTGCGGCGGACGCCTGCAGAGCCGCCAGATCGCTGGAGGGTGACTCGATCTCGACGAGGGTGCGCAGGTCGTCGAGCATGGCTGGCAGATCGGGCTCCATGGGCTCAAGGGTAGCTGTAGGGTCGCGGGCGTGGATGCGTACGAACTCGCTGCGAAGCTGCCCCCGATCGAGGTTCTGCGGGATCGGTGCCGGGCGCTCGCGGTGCTGGACCGTACGTTGGCCGGCGAAGACGCCTACCACTACTACGTGCCGGTCTGGGGTGAAGGGCAGGCGGCCATCCACCAGAACGGCGGCGGCGACGAATGGGCGGTCATCTTCACGCCCGACGGCTGTTTCATCCGGGTCTTCGACCACGAGTCCAAGATGACGCCGTACCGCGACTCCGATATGGATCTGTGGCCCGGTCTCTTCGACGGCCTGCCCGAGGCTTTTCGCGATCAGCTGGAAGAACCGGCGTTCAGTGACGACGGGGACTACGTCGCCACCGCTTTGCTGTGGCGAGGCTTCGGTGACCCGCAGTGGGCGACCGGCCGGAACATCGTCTTTCCCGAGGTCGAGGGTACGGTGGCGAAGAGCCCGGACGGCACCGAGATGCTGGAGATCCTGCTCGACGACATGGCCGACCGTTACCCGGATTTCGCCGAGGACATCTACGAGATGGTCGTGACAGCGGACGACGTGACGCGGGTGATCGCCCGGCAGCCGTTGACCGACGAGCTGCTGCTGGCCCTGAACCCCGAGGCTGATCTCGACGACGTCCGGGGTTACGCCGCCGAGATCGGTTATCCGGCCTGACCTTTAGGCGCCCCAGCCGGGTGGCGCATCGATCTTCTGGCCGAAGACCGGGTTGTAGTATTCCCACAGCTGCTCGCACCGGCCCTGATCGTCCCTGCGCAGGATCAGGCTGCCGGGCAAGGTGACCCAGTCGTTCGCGGCCTCGGGCTGCCACTGCGGATCGCGCAGCGTGGCCCACCATTCGACCACGCTGCGAGGGCCCTGGGTGATCGGGACACCGAAGACCAGGGTGAGGTCGGACTGGGTGTCGGTGGCCCGTTTCCAGTAATCCGCGATCTGGCCGTGGCCGAGGTGCGGGGGTTGGGTGGGGGAGGAATGGTAGGCGGCCTCGGGGGTGAAGAGCTCGAGGACGGCCACGTCGTCCTTCTCCCGCCAGGCAGCGGCGTATGCATCGATCCACTCTGAAAGATCCATGCCTCCATCCTGCGCCCGTCCGGTACTGGGTGCTACGAAAGGTGGCTGAATGCACACAACGGCTCGTGGTTCAGCGATGAGTTCGGCCGCGTGGCCGAGTCGTGATGAGCGAACGTAAAACCAGAAGCTGAGGAGGCAGTTCGTGAACTACACCCTGGAAGTCGTCAACGTCCCGGTCGCCGACATCGACGTGGCCAAGGCCTTCTACAAGGACCGGATGGGCTGGCCGGTGGACCACGACGTGGCGCCGGCACCGGGGGTGCGGTTCGTCCAGATCACGCCGCCCGGGTCGGGGTGCTCGATCGTGCTGGGCTGGGCGTCGGGGATGGCACCGGGCACGTTGAAGGGGCTGCAGCTGGTGGTGGCCGACATCGTGGCGGCGCATGCCGAGCTGAAGGGGCGAGGCGTTCCGGTGAGCGACGTGCAGGTCGTCGACGGGGACGCGGCGAAGCTTGAGGAGGGTGGAAAAGCACTGGACAACGTGGGTTTCGTCTTCTTCGAGGACCCGGACGGCAATGGGTGGGCGATTCAGCAGATCTCGGCCCGAGCGTCCTGAGTAATAGTCAGTAGAGGCTCTTGTCTATTACCTGCGGGGGTGTCAGGCTGGTCGGCATGGGGATTGAGCGATTTGAGGTGCAACGTCAGATCGAGGCGCCGGCGGCGGAGATCTTCGAGCTCCTGACCGATCCGCAGGGCCACGTCCGGATCGATTCCACCGGCATGCTCCAGTCGGCCGAGGGCAAGAAGGTGCGGCAGGTGGGGGACCGGTTCGTGGTGCACATGGACCGCGAGGCGCTGAACGACCTGCCGATGGGCAAGTACGACGTCGAGGTGATCATCACCGGGTACCGGCCGGATGCCCAGATCGAGTGGATGATCTCCGGCACCGTCCAGCCGCCGATCGAGCACCTGTGGGGCTACACGCTGACCCCGAACGACGGGGGAACGCTGGTCGGGTCCTACTACGACTGGAGCCGGATCCTGCCGCAGTATCGTGGGCTGGTGAATTTTCCGATCATTCCTGAAGCCGGTCTTCGGGCCACTCTGGGCATCCTCGCCCGGAACGTCGAGAAACACTGATGGCCATCGAACCGTACGCCAGTGGCTACCTGAAACCTGGCGACGGGCAGGAGATCTACTGGGAGACGGTCGGCAATCCCGACGGTGTTCCGGCGGTCTACCTGCACGGCGGCCCGGGCTCCGGCGCCAAGGAGAACATCCGGGAGCTCTTCGATCCGGAGGTCTTCCGGGCGGTGCTGTTCGACCAGCGCGGATGCGGGCGCAGCCGGCCGTCGGCCGAGACGGTGGATGTGGATCTGACGGTCAACACCACTCAGCACCTGATCGCGGACATCGAGAAGCTGCGCGAGTCGCTGGGGATCGAGCGGTGGATCGTGACCGGCATCTCCTGGGGATCCGCGCTGGCCCTGGCCTACTCGCAGGCGCATCCGGAGCGGGTGCTGGGCATCGTGCTGGTGGCGGTGACGGCGGGCACGCGGCGGGAGACCGAATGGATCACTTGGGACATGCGCCGGGTGTTCCCGCGGGAATGGGAAGAGTTCGCCGCGCTGGTGCCCGGCGCCACCGGTGACCTCTCGGCCCCCTACGCCCGCCTGCTCGCGGACCCGGATCCGGAGGTTGTCGAACGGGCGGTCAAGGCCTGGAACACCTGGGAGGACGTGCACCCTTCGCTGGCCCCCGGTTTCGAGCCCTCCTACTCCTTGCAGGAGATGAAGGTCCAGCGCACCAAAGCCCGCCTGATAAGCCATTACTGGGGGAACGGCCACTTCCTGGACCAGGCGCCGATCCTGGAGAACATGGCCAAGATCGGGCACATCCCCGGCGTGCTGATCCACGGCCGTTACGACGTCAGCTCGCCGCTGGACACCGCCTGGGGCCTGCACCAGGCCTGGCCCGCGAGCCGCCTGGTGGTGATCGGCGACGAGGGGCACGGCGGCGCGCAGATGTTCGCATCCTGGATCGACGCCCTGAACGACCTGGGAAAGCAGGCCGGTCAGACGCTTCGGGGCTCGGGGTGAATGTCGGAGGCGCTGGGCGGCCTGAACGTTCTGGAGACCCGCTCACCGCCGGGAGCGCCTTCGATGGTGAGAGTTTCGTTCTCGACCAACGCGCTGACCAGCGTGGTGAAGTCAGGTAGCGGTGCCCTGGTCAGCCTGTGCAGGTCGCGCAGCAACATCGGCTCCTGCTGAGCCAGCACCACCTCGATCGTCTGCCTGAGTTCGTTGTTGACAACGGTTGCGGGATCGTCCGTCGGGGCAGATTCGTCCGGGAGCACGATCGTCCGGTGCTCAGGCCCGCCAGTGGCCTCGCCCGGCGGGTCCGAGTTGACACTCCGCAGCTCACGCACGTGGTGCGCAGCCTGCGTCAGGACCTTGCTTCCGACCAGGGCCATCAGCGAGAAACCGAGGATGTGGGACTTCGCGGTATCGGGGATGTCTGCGTTCTGGGCATCTCGCAGCGAGGAGATCTTGGAGCTCACCCGGGCCACCTCGTCCGGCGGTGGGTTCTGCAAGGTCGCGACCGTGTAGGTGAACATGGTGTCCGCGTTGTGCTGGAACGAGATGCCGTGCATCGCCCGGCGTACGTGTCGCATCCGGGCCAGGGCCCGCTCCCGGTCCACGGCCCGGTCGGCCGCGGTCAGAATCACGTGCAGCACAGCGTACGGGCCCACGCTGACGGTGTGATCGCCGGCCGTGATGTTGAGGAGCGAGCTGCGGAACACGGCGGTGGCCCCGAATCCGGCCAGAAAGATCTGGGCGAACTGTTCATGGTCAGGGCCGGCCCCCAGGTCCCACCCGAAGCGCTGGACGATGTGCAGGGCTGCGAGCGCCGCGCCGATGTTGACCAGTAGATACGCAATGCCCGGAAGAGAGACCGAGGCGACGACGGGTGCGTCCCGGTAACGGGACACCAACTCGGCCAGTGAGGTGAGGTAGCCCAGCAGGCCAGTCAGGTAGAAGGACCAGTAATCCGGTTCCTCGCTGCGGATGACCCACCCGGTCACCACCGCGAACCCGACCATCATGACGCAGCAGACCAGGATGTGCCGACCTCGCCATTCTGAGGCAGCGTCGGCGAAAGCCAGCCCTCGTCGGCCGGACCGGCCGCTCCCGGGCCGCATCGTGCTTCTAGCGGGGGAGCCGGACACTCTCGTCGCCCGGGAGCCCGTCGAGCACGACCAGCCGGCACTTCTCGAACTGGAGGACGATCTCGGAGGTCACCAGGGTGTTCTTGCCGAGTTTCTGGGCCAGCTCGTAGAGCGACAGCTGGCCTCCGCCCTCGGACAGGATCTCGAGGATCGACTTGTCGTCGCCGGGCCTGCGCGGATGAGGGGGAGTGGCCCCCGCTATCCGAAGATCGTCGCCGACCAATGTCTTTCCCCCCAGTGCGATGTCCAGGCCGTCGGGTACGACAGGCATTCCGCTCGGATAGATCATGGTGCTGGTTCTTCTGGCCATATCGATCAGCCTCCCCCGGTTGACGGCCCATCAGCTGACGGTCCTGCCAGTGCTCAGGAAGTTAGCACGCTGTTCCCGGCCGGATTCAGTGTTCGCGAAAACTGCTGGAACGCAGCGGGATTCTGAGGTTGATGATTCGTCATCATGGGGACATTCGCGGCCTGCTCGTCGTGATCGCAACTTTCTCACGACGCATCGGCGTCTACCCGTTGAGTCAACTCCGAACCGGACGTAGCGTGAGGTGCGTGACCAATGGGGATCTCGCCGCCACCATGTCCGAAGCGGCCCGCGCCTGGCTGCACAGCCTGAACGCCGGGCAACGGGCCCAGGCCCTGTACGCCTGGCCTTCGGACGAGGAACGGCTGCGCTGGTTCTACACCCCGACCGATCATGGCGGGCTCTCGCTGCACAAGATGCAGCCGGGGCAGCAGGGCCTGGCCATGCGGCTGCTGGCCACCGGCCTGTCGGATCCGGGCTACGTCACCGCGGCCACCATCATCGGCCTGGAGAACGTGCTGGACAAGGCCGACAGCTGGGAAGTCGACTGGGGACGCCCGCGAGGTCGTGACCCTCAGGAGTACCGGTTGCGCATCTTCGGGGATCCCGATGGAAAGGGTCCCTGGTCCTGGCGGTTCGGCGGGCATCACGTCTCGGTCCAGCACCTGGTTCTGGACGGAGCCGTGCAGGCGAGTACCCCGTGTTTCCTGGGCGCGGACCCCGCCTCGTCCCCACTTCTGGGCGGTCTGCTCCTGCGCCCGTTGGGCGCGAGCGAGGACCTGGCCGGGGGCCTGGTGCGCTCGCTGGACGAGGAGCAGGCAGCCAAGGCGGTGCTCGCCCCGGTGGCGCCCGTCGACTTGGTGACCGGCAACCGTCCTCAGATTGGAGACGGGAACAACGTGATTCCCCTGGCCGACCTCTGGCGAAGCCGTTTCACTGCGCCCCGGCTGCGGGACAGCGTGGAGGCCGGGCACGAGATCGCCGAGACCAGAGCCGGAATACAGCCGGAGCATCGGGCGGCGGTGGAATACTCGTCTGTCCCCAAAGGCATTCCGGCGAGCTGGTTGTCGGCATCCCAGCAGAGTCTGCTGCGGCGTTTGCTTGGTACCTTCATCGATCGCGTGCCACGGGAAGTGGCCGAGCGGGAGGCCGACAAGTACGCCGGGAATCGTTTCGACGGCGTTCACTTTGCCTGGGCGGGCAGCAAGGAACCGGGCCGGCCGCACTATTTCCGGGTGCAGGCGCCGGGACTGCTGGCCGAGTGGGACAACACGCAACGGGATGCCAACCACGTCCACTCGGTCTGGCGTGACCCGGACAACGACTTCGGCGTCGACGTGCTGGCCCAGCACCGGGCGAACTTTCATTGAGGACGTAGGCCGGGCGCCGGTTGGGTGGGCTGCTGGGCGACGGGCGCCTGCCCGCCTTGGCGCTGGCGGCCAGGTGGATCCGGTCGTTGTTGTGGCTGGTCTGAGTCAGCGGCGCCACTCTGGCCCTGGAGCCTGGTCCGCGGCTGGGTGCTCGATGCCTCCAAAATCTTCACTCGTGAAGCAGGTTCTCTGTCCCTGGCGTCAGTAGAACCTCCATAGTGATGGAAGGTTTTGATGCGATTGGCATCGCGCGAATCTCCAATCTTGTGTAGCTTTGTGGAATGGCTGATCTGATCCGCATCTCGGAGGTTGCTCGGGAGCTCGGAGTCTCTCCCTCGCGCTTGCGTCAATTGGCCGACAGTGGGGTCATTCCCTCGGAGCGGTCGGCTGGAGGGCATCGTCTCTTCGATCCGGGGGCCGTCCGTAGCGCTCTGGCGCAGCTCATGTCGACCTCGGACTTCAGCTCTCGCAGATGGTCGCGGCCGGACTGGCATCGCACGCTCGAACTTTCCGGTCTTCAGGAGGACGTCGTCTGGCAGGACGCTCTGGCTGAGGCCCTGCATGACCGGATGAGTCAGGAAGGCCGCTCCACGGCCGCCTACGCCTTCACCGAGATGCTGAACAACGCGATCGACCATTCAGGGGCCGAGGAAGTCCAGGTCAGTGTTTGGATCTCGCGTGTGGAGGCTCGCTTCGAGGTCGCGGATCGAGGCCGAGGTGCTCTGCCACACCTGAGGGAACGTCTGGCACTGAGCGATCTCTACGACGCGCTCGGTGAGCTCACCAAGGGCAAGACGACGACGGACCCGGACCGTCATACCGGTGAGGGGATCTTCTTTACCTCGAAAGCGGTCGATGTGTTCACGCTGGAGTCGGGAGGGATCAGGTGGACCGTCGACAATGTGCGCCGTGACCAGGCCGTGGGTGCCAGTGATGTCACTGAAGGCACCAGGGTGCGCTGGGAGATGGATCCGTCCACGGAGATTCCCATCTCAGAGGTGTTCTCGGCCTATACAGATGAGGATCTCGACTTCGCGCGCACGCGGACCGTGGTCAAGCTCTTCGGCTTCGGGGTTCGCTTCGTGAGTAGGTCCGAGGCCAAGCGCCTGTTGCGCGGGCTGGAGCGTTTTTCCCACGTCACCATGGATTTCAGCGGTGTGGAGGAGGTCGGCCAAGGATTCGTGGACGAGATCGTCCGGGTTTGGCCACGGCAGCATCCGCAGACCGTTGTCGAACCGGTCGGAATGGTCGGGCCGGTGGAGTTCATGGTCCGCAGGGGCCTGCCCCGTCGGGACGGCTGAGCCTGAATCGGGCCATTGCCCGGGGATGCTGTGCTGCCCGAACTTCTTGGTGCCCAAGGGGGAACGGGTGCTGTTCAGGCTGCCGGGGCGGACGAGGAGGTAATTCGGCCTGATAGTGAGGGTTTCACTGGTTCTGTTAGTTTCGCCCATAGTCTGACCCCTTAGGTGCTGAAGAACGGAACCGGGGGTTGTGATGCAGAAGGACACCGAGCTTGCTCCGTTGACGTTCCGGGTGCTGGGGCCCCTCGTCGTGATGCGGGGTTCGCGTCGGGTCGAGATCTCTTCCGGTAAGCAGCGTGCCCTGCTCGGGCTTCTGCTGGTCCGGGCCGGTGAGCCGGTCGCCCGGCAGACCATCATCGATGCGCTGTGGGGCCCGGACGCCCCGGCCTCCCGGATCAACCTGGTCCACACCTACGTGAGCCGGGTGCGACGGGCGGTCGACGCCGGTCGTGGGGTTCGCGGGCGGGAGTCCTGGCTGGTGACCAGGGGGTCCGGTTATGCGATCCGGACCGAGTTCTGCGATCTGGATCTGCTGCGTTTCCGGGCTCTGGTGGCCGGTGCCGAACGGGAAGAGCAGCTGCCGCAGCGGTTGCGCCTGATGCTGGACGCACTTGAGCACTGGCGTGATCCGTGCCTGGGCGATCTCGACGAGCACCTTGCGGAACATCCGTGGATCCGGGATCTCAACCAGGAGTGGACCGACGCGGTGCTGGCCACAGCCCGGATCGCCGGTGAGCTGCGGCGCACCGGCGAGATCGTGCCGCATCTGAGAGCGGTCAGCGCGCTCAACCCCCTCAACGAGGCGGTGCACGCCTGGCTGGTCACCGGACTGGCGGACTCCGGAGCCCAGGCGGCTGCCCTCGCCGAGTACGCACAGATCCGCGGGCGCCTGGTTGAGGAACTCGGGATCGAACCGGGCCCGCACCTGCAGGCGGCCCAGCGTCACGCGCTGGGCCGGGCTGATCCGCAACCGGCCACACCGTCGCAGGGCGTGGCCCTGATACTCGGCGATCAGAGCGATTTCGTCGGGCGGGAAACGCTTCTCGACTCGCTGCGCGCGGAGATGGGCCGGTGCTCGGCGCTGGTGCTGACCGGAGCCGGCGGTGCGGGCAAGAGCGCTCTGGCCGTGCAGCTGGCCCACCGGCTGGCGCCGCAGTATCCGGACGGGCAGGTTCACATCGAGGCTCAGCATGGCGATGCCGTCGTGCCCCGGCTTCAGCGACGGGTGCTGCACGCCCTCGGGCACACGTGTGATCAGTTACCCGGTGACGCTGCTGAGCTCGCAGTGGTGTACCGCTCAGCCCTCGCGGACCGTCGTCTGCTCTTGGTGTTCGACAACCTGGCCGACGAGACCCAGTTGGCTCCTCTGCTTCCAGGCAACCAGACCTGCGCCGTGGTCGCGACCAGCCGGGGGCGACGCCGCAACTTTCCCAATCATCAGGTGCGTGAGGTGGACTCGTTCACCTTGGCGGAGGGGATTACCTTCCTGGCCCAGATCCTGGGTTCCGAGCGGGTGGCGCAGGAACCGGCCGCGGCGGAAGCGATCGTCCGGCTGTGCAGCGGGTTGCCTCTGGCTCTGCGCATCGTTGCGGTGCGGCTGGCCGACCGGCCGCAGTGCAGCCTGAGCCGGATGGTGCAACGTCTTTCGAGGCCGGGCGGACGGATGGCCGAGCTGTCGCTGCCGGGCCTGTGCGTGCGGGCAACCTTCGAGGACGAACTGGATCAGCTGGATGAACCGGCCCGGAAAGCTTTTCACGCGATCGGAGGCCGGCGGGACGAGCGTTTCAGTCAGCAGACGGCGATCGACTGGCTGGGCCACAGCGACGACATCGTCGAGGAACTGCTGGGTCAGCTCACCGACCGGAGGCTGATCCGCTTCGACGGTCTGGACGAGGGCGGCGGTTCCTGGTACTCGCTGTCGGGACTGAACCGGATTCTGGCTCAGGAGCTGGCGCCCTGACAGTCGGGTCCAGAATCCGGCCAGTTCGGGTCCAGTACCGGTGATCCAGAATCGATCCCGCCACCAGACGGAAGCGAGGTGACCCACGTGAAGAAGATCGAGATCCGTAAGGCCGGCCCGGTTCGGATGACGGCCCCGGCCTGCACGACGTACAAGAAGCCGACGTAGGCCGACTCGCTGGTCAGCGGCACCGGGGCTCGATGGTGGCCCCGGTGACCGCTCCGGCGCTTTTCCGGGGGGATTCATGACATCGGTGACCACGCGCGAACAGTGGCTCGACGCGGCGCTGAGCCTGCACCGTCTGGTCTACCAGCCGGAGGGCGAGCAGGTAACGGTCGGCCGTCGCGACATCGACGTCTACATCGTGGTGCCTCCGGACGGCGCCGAGGTGATCCGGCGCCTCGAGGAAGGCCGTACGCCGCGCGAGACCGCGGACTGGTACTTCACGGAGTACGGTGAAACGCTCGATATCCATGACCTGGTCGAGTCTCTCGAGGAATGCCAGTTCCTGCGACCGCCGGACGCCGGTGAGCGACCACCGCCGGAGGCCGTGCGCTGGAGGAGGCTGGGCCGGGTGCTGTTCAGCCTGCCCGTGCTGCTGTCGTTCGGGCTTGCGATCGTGGCCGCCGCGGTGGCGGCCGCCCAGAAGCCGGACCTCCTGCCCCGGTACGAGCACATGTTCTTCAGCTCCTACTACTCGATCAGTCAGCTGGGGCTGTTCCTGATCGGGATCCCTCTCATCATGGTCCATGAGGCTTTTCACGCCCTGGCCGGACGCCGGCTGGGCCTGAACTCCCGGCTGCGTCTGGATCGCCGCCTGTACTTCGTCGTCCTCGAGACCTCGATGGACGGCCTGGTCACCGTGCCCCGCCGGCAGCGCTACCTGCCGATCCTGGCCGGCCTGCTGTTCGATGTGGTCTCGATCGCCTCGATGATGCTGATCGCCGACCTGACCCGGACGCCGGAGGGGAGTTTCAGCAATGTGGGACGATTGTGCCTGGCGGTCGCGCTCGTCTCGTGGCTGCGGGTGCTGTGGCAGTTCAACTTCTACCTGCGCACCGACCTGTACGTGCTGTTCACCACCGTACTCGGCCTGAACGACCTGCACGGGGTGACGAAACAAGTCATCCGTAACCGTTTTCACCGCCTTCTGGGTCACCCGGAGCGAGTCGTGGGGCCGGACGGCTGGGATCCGGCCGACGTGCGGGCCTCACGCTGGTACGCCTGGCTCGTCGTCGTGGGATACACCGTCAGCCTGGTCAGTTTCGCCTGGCTCGTGCTCCCGGCGACGCTGCACATCATCACCGGGGTGGCGGAACGCTTCGCCGCCGGAACCCGGACACCGTTGCCGGAACTGATCGATTCGGCCGTCGTGACCGCGGCCGCCCTGGGACAGCTCGCGATCTGGTTCGCCCTGCGGGCCCGGGACCGCCGAAATGCCGTCGGATGAAGGAGAACAGCGTGAAGCGACACCACTGGATCCACGGCGGCCGACGCGCGGACCGGGCCCGGGCCCTGAGCGGGATGAACCTGCCACCGGTGCTGGCGGTCCTGGACGCCCACCGTCGCCGGCGCGGCCCGTACACGGCGGCGGGCACCCTGCTGCGGCAGATCATCGACCACGCCCTGCAGCTGGATCCCGGTATCGGTCCGCGTCACTTCAACGAGATCGCCATCGCCGCGCCGGAACTGGCCCATCGGGTACCGCCGGTGCTGGCCGCGTTCGAATGGTCACTCGATCGTGAGGAGAAGACCCGCTACTACTCCCGGCTGCACACCTTCAACCTGGCCAACGGCCTGGCCGCCCTGCTGCGCGATCATCTGCGGGCTCTGGGCGGCGGCCCGCGCACCCTGGTCCTGGAGAACCTGGACGAGGCCGACGTCACCGATCAGGAGTTCGTCGCGGTGCTGCTGCGGCGGACCGACCTGCCGGACCTGACCGTCGTGGCCTGCACCGGCACCGCGCAGGTCACCGACCCACCCGGTGAGTTACCGATCTCCCTGGTCCGTGAGCTGGACCGATGTGCTCAGGCGCGGGCTGTGACCGCTTCGGAGAACATCGACGACGGTGAGCTCGAGGAATTCGTTGAGGGATGCTGCCTGGACGACGCACCAGGCCCGGTTGCCCGCTACGCCCGGCTGTCCGACGAGGAGCGCGCAGCTCTGCACAGCGCCGCCCTGGAGTCGGTGCTGTCCGCCGTGCACGAAGAAGGGGAGATCTCACTGGGGCTGGGGGCCGCTCTCTTTCATGCCGAACGCGCCGGTGACGAGCGTCTGGTCAATCTCCTGCGGGAGGCGGTGCGACGGTGCCGGGAGTTCGGGCTGTACTCGGCTGCGGTGGAGCTGGGGCGGCGAGGCGTGTCCCTGGTCGACCCGGTTGCCGACGAGGACGTGTGGTGGGAGTTCACGCATGCCGTCGCGGTGTGCCTGTCCTCGCTGGCCCGGGCGGACGAGGCGGCCGAGCAGTTCCAGGAGGCGGCCGTGCGCAGCCAGAAGCACGGCGTCCACTCGAACATCACGTACGGCATGGCGATGCTGTATGCGCGGTACTACCCCGAGCCGCGGCGGGACCCGCGTCTGGCCCGGATGTGGATGAACATGCACATCGTGCTGACCCGGCAGGTCGAGGATCCGGCCAAGCGGGCGTTCGAGTCGGTGTTCGCGCACAACGGGCTGGCGCTGATCGAGGTCCGGGAGAAGCAGCCGGAGGTGGCCCTGCGGCTGCTCGAGGAAGGAATGAGCCGGCTGGACGCTGAACTCGAACCGGGCCAGTACCGCCTGCACCGGATCGTCCTGCGCTACAACCGGGCCCAGGTCCTGATGATGAGCGACCGTACCGAGGAGGCGCTCCAAGAGTACTGGGCGGTGGCCGAGGCCGACCCGGAGTTCTACGAGCACTACTTCCAGATCGGCAACCTCCTGCGGCGACTGGGGCGGCCCGCCGAAGCAGTAGACGCCTACCGGACCGCCCTGGCCAAGTCTCCGCCCTTCCCCGAGGCCCACTACAACATCGGGGATGCCGAACTGACCCAAGGACGAGTACAACCGGCCCTGGAAAGCTTCGCCGAAGCAGTTGAACTCGATCCCACCCGGCTCGAGGCGCACGTCAGCTACATCGAGCTCCTGGTTGAGGTGGGCCGGCTCGACGCAGCCCGGGCCGCGCTGGACCGGGCCCTCACCGAGATCCCTGCTCGACCCGAACTGCTCACCCTCAAGGCCCAGATCCTGAGCTCCGGCGCCGCGGCCCGGCAGTGCCTGGACGAGGCCTTGCACGCCGACCCCCGCTACCCTCAGGCCTGGGCAGTACGGGCGGAGTTGGCCTACCAGGAAGGAGACCTGGCCGGGGCACTGGCCGACTTCGATGCTGCCGTGGCTCTGGACGACCAGCCGTCCTTCCGCTTCAACCGTGGGGTGGTCCACCAGGACAGCGGAAACCTGACCGAAGCAGCAGCCGACTTCGCGGCGGTCCTGGAATCGTCCGCCGATGACGAGGCTCTGGAGCGGCTGCATCAGTGCACCCAGCCGTCGGGCTCGGTGGCGCATGCCGGTTGACGCCAAGAGTCTGCGGCAGGTGGGCCGCCAGGTGCCTTCGTCGGTAGCCGTGGTGACTACCGGGGACGGGCTCGGGGTCACCGTCGGTTCGCTGGGCGTGCTGTCGCAGCGCCCGCCGCTGGTGATGTTCAGCCTCACCCGCGGCAGCCGCGGCCACTGCCTGCTGAACGGGCTCACCCGGTTCCGGGTGAACGTCCTGGCCGAGGAGCAGGCCTGGATCGGCGAGCACTTCGCCCAGGGTGAACCCGGCGACCGGGACCTGGTCGGGCTGACCAGCGAGGTGTTGCCCCGGATCCCGGGTGCCGTGGCCCACCTGGAGTGCTCGGCGCGGGAACGGTTCGAGATCGGGGACCACACCATGGTGATCGGGCTCCTCGAGCAGGTCGATCTTTCTCCCGGGCGTCCGCTGGTGTACTGGAACCGGGATTACCACAGCTTGTTTCCGGTCGCCGGGGAGCCGCTGGCCTTCTCCGGCAGGGAAGTTCAGAGCACGACCTAGAGTGCGAGGCCGAAATGGAGCGGGAAGACCGGGTCCTCAGTATCGCTGGGGACGTCCGCTCGCGAGGCCCGCACCGCGTCCATGGACCGGGGGATCTCGATGGGAAGTCGCCCGCGGGGCGGGAACTTGCCGGTCAGAGCAGCCAGGACGGCGGCGTCGGAACTACCGTAGTCAGCCACCAGTGCGGAGGTGAACGGCAGCAGGGGAGTGAGGATCGCCGGACGATCGAGGGTGACCACGAGGATCAGGGGGCAGCGGTCGGCGATCCGGGACAGGCGGTGGACCAGACCGGGCGGGAAGTCCAGGGACCCCTGGTGGAACCAGGCTTCCAGGAACAGGTCGTCGCGCGGTTCGAAGGGAGCCATGAGCCGCACGATGGCGACGTCGGCCTCCTGCGGGGATTCGACCGGCTTGGCCCACTCGGAAAGGTGCTCGGTGCTCAGGTTCTCGCTGTAGGCGGAAATGGAGGACGCCAGGGGCAAGCAGTCGTTCTTGTTCACCAGCAGGGTGGTCGAGTTGGCCTGTGCCTCGAAACCCTGGCGCCGGAACTCAGCGTTCCCGACGAGACGCTCGGCGGCCTCCACATCCACGTAGGGGTTGTCGAACAACCCCAGGCGGAACTTCACCAGCAGGATCCGGCGCACCGACTCGTCGATCCGGGACTCCTCGATCACGCCGCGTTCCACGAGATCGATGAGCAGGTCGACACACTCCTCCCCACCGAACTGGTCGCATCCGGCGTCTACAATTTTGGCCATTCGCTGTGATGGGGTGAGCGATTCGACGCCCCAGGCCCGGGCCGGCAGCACCTGTGAGCCGACGTGGTTGTCGTTGACCAGTTCCCAGTCGGTCACCACGACGCCGTCGTAGCCCAGTTCCTCGCGCAGCAGGCCGGTGACGATCTGCCGGTTGAAGCCGAAGCCCACCTCCTCGATCCGCTCACCGTTCAGCTCAAGATCGATCGGCATCCCGTAATAGGGCATCATCGCTGCAGTTCCGCGGGCAATGGCTTCGCGGAAAGGCTTGAGGTGGTAGTCGAACCTGCCGCCCGGGTAGACCTGCTCGCGGCCGTAGGGGAAATGCGCGTCCTCCCCGTCCTTCTGCGGTCCACCACCCGGAAAATGCTTGGTGGTGCAGGCAACGCTGGACGGGCCGAGGTTCGCTGTCTGAAAGCCGTCGAGATAGGCGGCCGTGAACTCGGCGACCCGGTCGGCGTCATGGCCCATGGTCTGGGCCTGGCGTCCCCAGCGCGGTTCGGTGGCCAGGTCGACCTGGGGGTGCAGGGCGGCCCGGATGCCGACCGCCACGTACTCCTGGCGGGCCACGTCGGCGAAACGGCGCACCGAATCCAGATCGTCGAGGGCGGCCAGCCCCAGGCCTTCCGGCCACTGGCTGAAAGGCCCGGCGGAGAAAGCGACCCCGGCGTTCTCGACGAAGGCGTGACGGGGATCGGTGCTGATCGTGACCGGGATGCCGTGCGGGGTCTGCTCGGCCAGTTCCTGCAGGTTGTTGTTCCAGGTGGCGGCCTGGCGGGCGGTCTCGATCTGGTGCACGTTGAAGTGGTTCAGGTGCTTGCCGAGGACCACCTCGCCGGTGGGGGACTTGCTGATCCGACCCGCGGTCTGGACCAGGTCTCCGTCCGGGCCGACCTCGATGACGGTCTGGAACATCAGGCCGGCCTTCTCGGCCAGGCTCAGCCGCGCCAGCAGGTCCTCGGTCCGCTCCTCGGCGCTCAGGGAACGGTTCTCGTACGGATCCAGGACGCCGTTGCCGTTGAGATCACGGTAGACATCGCCGGTTTCGGTGGTGGACTCAGGAATGCGCATGGGTATCTCCTTACTTCAGGCCGGTGGTGGCGACGCCCTGGATGAAATAGCGCTGCAGGGCCAGGAAGAGCAGCAGGATCGGGACGATGACCAGCACCGAGCCGGCCAGCAGCAGGCCGTAGTTGGTGGCGTTCTGCCCGGTGGAGTACAGCGACAGGGCGACCGGCAGGGTGTACCGGTCCTCGCTCTGCGCGGCCACCAGCGGCCAGAGGAAGTTGTTCCAGGAGCTGAGGAACGTGAGGATGCCGAGTGTGGCCAGAGGCGGCCCGCACAGCGGCATCACGATCCGGGCGAAGATCCGGAACTCGCCGGCGCCGTCGATCCGCGCCGCTTCCAGCAGGGCGTCGGGGATGCCCAGGATGAACTGCCGCATCAGGAAGACGCCCAGCGGTGCGGTGATGAACGGCAGGATCAGCGCCGCGTAACTGTTCAGCAGGCCCATCTTGGAGACCATCACGAACAGCGGCACGAAGGTCACCACGCCGGGCACCATCAGGGTCACCATGACCGCGCCGAACAGCAGTTTCTTGCCCGGGAAGTCCATCTTGGCCAGGGCGTAGCCGACCATCGAGCAGAACACCAGGTTGCCCAGCACGGTGAACCCGGCCACCACCAGGCTGTTGGTGAAGAACGTGCCGAAGTGCAGCGGGCCGAACCACTGGCTGTAGTTCTCACCGGTCGGGGTCTGCGGCCACCAGGTCGGCGGCCGCCGCAGGATCTCACCCTGGTTCTTGAACGAGCCCAGGGCCATCCAGACGAACGGCAGCAGCCAGGCCACCAGACCGATCGTGAGCACACCGTAGGTCAGACGTCTAGGCATGATTCCCCCTCAGTCCTGCGAGCGCAGCAGCCGGAACTGGACCAGGCTGACCAGGGCGATGACCAGGAACAGCACGTAGCTGGCGGCCGAGGCCAGGCCGTACTCACCGAAACCGAACTGCTGGTAGGTGTAGTAGGCGACCGACAGGGTGGCGTCCAGCGGCCCGCCCTTGGTCATCACGAAGGCTTCCTCGAAGAACTGCAGGTAGCCCACCGAGATCAGGACCGCGCCGAGCAGCAGCGTGGGCCGCAGCAGCGGCAGCGTCACCGAGATCAGCCGCCGGAACGCGCCCGCACCGTCCATCGTGGCGGCCTCGTGCACGTCCTGCGGAACCGCCTGCAGGCCGGCCAGGAAAATGATCATCAGGGTGCCGACGTTGCGCCAGACCGCCATCACGATCAGCGAGGGCAGTGCCCAGGTCGAGTCGTTCAGCCAGTCCGGACCGCTGATCCCCACCACCGACAGGGCCTGGTTGGCCAGGCCCTCGGGCTGCAGGATGTAGCGCCAGACCACCGAGATCGCCACGATGCTGGTGACCACCGGAGCGTAGAAGCCGACCCGGAAGAACGCGACGATCCGCCCCGAACCGGAGTTCAGGGCGAGCGCCAGGGCCATCGCCACGGTCATCGTCAGCGGGATGCCGATCACCACGAACAGCGCGGTGACCAGCATGGCCTGGCGGAACCGGGCGTCGGCGAACAGGTCGGTGTACTGCTGCAGGCCGGTGAAGTTCACCGAGAACGGGGTCTGGATGTCCCGGGCGGTGAAGTCGGTGAAGGACATGCCGAACGAGCCGAGGATCGGTACCAGCATGAACAGCCCGAACACCGCGACGAAGGGCAGGCAGAACCCCCACGCGATCAGGGCCTGCTTGCGCCTGAGCTGGGCGCCCACCCGGGATCAGTCCAGCCCGATGGAGTCGGCCTTGTTCTGCAGGTCCTTCAGCGCGTCGGCGGCGCTCACGCTCTCGCGGCGCATCTGCTCCAGGGCCTGGTCCGCGGCCGCGCCGACCTGCACCCAGGAGGTGCTCACCGGCTGTGCCTTGGCGGTCTCCAGCTGGGTGCCGAACACCTGAAGATCCTCGTCGTCGGCCAGTTCCTTCTCGTCCCAGGCGGCCTGGACCGAGGGCAGGTCCCCGGAGGCCTGGAACCACGCGGCCTGGGTGTCGGCCTGGCCCAGCCACTGCGCCAGCTTCCAGGCGCTGCCGGCGTTCTTGCTGTCCTCGAAGACCACCAGGTTGGCGCCGCCGCTGAAGGAGGTCGAGCTGTCCCGGGCCGGAAGCGAGGCCACCGCGTACTTCTCGTCGAAGTCGTCACCACCGACGGTGGCCAGCGAGCCGCGCATGAACGGGCCGTCGATCAGCATCGGGGTGCTGCCGTCCACGAACGAGTTCTCCTGCGCCCCGGCCGAGACGTCCGCGTTGGCGTCCGCGATCTTGCCGGTGAAGAAGCTCTGGTAGTACTCGTACGCCTCGACCATCTCCGGGGTGTCCAGCGTCCACTCGTCGCCGCTGGTGATCTCGGCGCCGTTGGACCACGGCATCCACAGCGTGCCCTGGAAGGCGTCCGGGCCCGCGGGCAGCCGGATACCGAACTCTGCGCCGGCCTTGGCCTGCATGTCCTTGGCCATCTGCTGCAGCTCTTCCCAGGTGGCCGGGGCCTGGTTCCAGCCGGCCTTTTCGGCCAGGTCGGTGCGGTAATAGAGGACGCGGGTGTCCACGTACCAGGGCATGCCCACCTTGCGCTCGCCGGACTCGGTGGTGCTCAGCGCGCCCGGGAAGAAGCCCGAGGTGTCCAGATCGGTCGGCACGGTGGCGAAGTCGTCGGCGAAGTCGGCCATCCAGGTGGTGCCCATCATGGCCATGTCGGGGCTGTTGCCACCGGCGATCGCGGTCTGGATCTTGTTGTGTGCGGAGTCCCAGGGGATCGCGGTGACCTCGACGTCGGCGTCGGGGTTGGCCTTCTCGAACTCCTCGACGAACTTCGGCAACAACTCACCCTCGGTGCCCATGGCCCAGATGGTGATCTCGCCGGTCGCCGGGTCCGAGCCGATGGTGGAGGCGGCGGCCGAGGTGCCGCTGTCGGCCTCCTCCGCCCGCCCACAGGCGCTCAGCGCCAGACCGGCGGTCAGGACGATGGCCAGGGCGGACCGGGCAGATGTCCCTTTCACAATGTTCCTCCTTGAACACGCGGCGCGGATCTAAACGTTTAGATCGACCAGGTCACTGTGGCACGACCAGCCACGATGCGCAAAGGGGCCAAGCGCCTCTCAGCAGCCGCAGCTGGCCCGGATCTCCAGACGGGTGCCCAGTTCGACCGTGCGACCGCCGGGCGTATCGGCGTCGTGCTCCATCATCAGGAGCTGGGCGGCCACCCGCCCCATCGCCTCCATCGGCTGGCGCACCGTGGTCAGCGGCGGCCTGCCCAGCGCTCCGGCCAGGATGCCGTCGAATCCGGTCACCACCACATCACCCGGCACCGACACACCCTCCTGACGCAGCACGTCCAGCAGTTCCAGGGCCAGCTGATCGCTCGCACACACCAGCGCCTGCGGCAACCGATGACTGCGCAGGAGCTCCAGTACCCCGGTGAACCGTGGCCCCTGGCCCAGGTCGGCGTCGTCACAGACCTTCTGCGGCACCGGCCTGCCCAGTTTCTGCAGGGCCTGCTGGAAACCCAGGAAGCGCTCCTGGTAGTCGTAGGCGATGGTCCCGCCCACGAACTGAAGGTCGCCGATCCCGTGGTCGGTGACCAGGTGCGTCACCAATTGGTCCATCCCACCGCGATTGTCGGCCAGAACGTGGTGGTACCGGTCGTTGCCGGAAGGAAGGCTGAGCAGGACCACGGGCATGTTCAGCGTGGCTCCTTGCAGCCACTGCGCCGCCGAACGGCCGGGGAAGATCGCCAGCCCGTCCACCCGTCCCGCTGTCTCGGTGATCGCCCCCTGCGACGGATCGCCGCGGCCCAGCAGCACTGGCCGCTCATGCCGCCGCGCCTCGAGCTCAAATCCGCGCTGCACCTCATCGACGTACAGGGGGTAGGCCCGGAGATCTGCGCGCTGGGCGTCGGCGATGTCCTCCCAGGGGATCAGTGGACGATCGATGTCCACCGGTGGCGCGGGTGCCGGGTTTGTTGCTTCCTCATGCAGCGGGCGCTCCAGCAGGAACTCGTACGAGTGCAGGCCGAGCGTTCCGGTCTTACCCCGCACCAGCCCTCGCGCCGACGCGCTGGGGATGTACCCCAACTCCCGAGCTGCCTGGAGGACTGTCTCGCGGGTCTCGGGGCGTACCTGGTCGGGGCGGCGGAACGAGAACGACACTGTCGCGATCGAGACGCCGGCCAGTTTCGCGACGTCATGGACCGTCGGACGGCGTCGCGAAGTCAAGAGTGTCCTCCCAGGAAGCAAGGCAGATCAGGGACTGTGGACGGCTTCACCTGCTGGGTGGCGACGGAGCCGTCCCGGCCCCGGGTGTGTGCTGTTGCAGGCTACCAACGGGACGGTTGCCGGCTGGACCTCGCTGCGACGCCCTCGCTGCGTCCGCGAAGAGGGGACTGGTTCGTGCCGGCTCGGAGGGGCCGGTGCCTCGACCGGTCTACGCCCGCTGCCTTTTGTCAGTACCCGTTCGGTCCGGTTTCCTCAAAACGGCCCAAAGCTGTTGTAAACGACTTACCGTGGAAACGTCTCGGGGGAGATGAGGACGTCCAGACCGCCTTTAGCGAATTTCGTTGCCATTAGCCGGAAAATGCTGCCCGGCGGCGCTTCGTGATGCGAGAGCACTCGCACTCATGTCTCGGCAAGACCGCACACCGGCAGTCCCATCGGACGGGAGAAACCGATGATCAAGCGCACTTTCATGATCGGGCTGGCCAGTACGGCCCTGGCCTCAACCACTTTGCTGATGGCCGGTCCGGCTCAGGCCGCCGGAAGCGTCGAGAACTGCACCATGACCGACGTCCTGCCGCACACGGTCGTCATCGGTGTCAAAGCCAAGCGCGTGCAGTTCGGCGTCAGGACCACCTGCGACGACCAGGACGTCAAGTTCTCGGTGCGGGGCGCCGGCGTGGGAACCGCGGCCCACGCGTTCTGGTTCGCAGCCTGCAACTACGACATGCGCCAGGGGCCCACCAATTATGACTGCACGCACGGTGGTTCGGGCATCATCAACCCGATCGGGGGCACGTACCGGGGCTACGACTTCATCCCCGGCAACGACCTCACCGGCCCGAACCCGATCCACGCCGAGGCCTTCGTCGATGCCGACCACAACCACCTGGACGACGACGGCGCCGGGCATTTCGGCGAGTCGAGCACGATCAACCTGCTGCGCCAGACCCGCTTCGGCGACAGCTTCAACGCCTCCCCGGAGCCCGTTCGCAAGGGGAAGCGGATCAACCTGACGGCCACCCTGCAGACCGCGGACTGGAACAACGGCACCTGGGAAGAAATCGACGGCGAGGTCGAGATCCAGTTCAAGGCGGCCGGCGAGCAGAAGTATCGCACCGTCAAGACCGTCTCGGCCGAGGACGGTGAGGTGGACGCCCGCGTGAAGGTCAGGAAGTCGGGCCACTGGAGGGCCTACCACCCCGCCACCGACGCCACCTCGGTCTCGACCTCGGGCAGCGACTACGTCAAGGTGAAGTAGGCGAACGCCAACCGGTTCGTGGCACCGTTGTCAGCGGCCAGTTTGCCGTACGAGCCAGGCCGGCTGCTGACGCCGGCGCCGCGGCCGGGCCGGAGACCGAAACCACGCAGAGCCCTCCGGCTGCCCGTCGTTCACTCGTGGCCCGCGACCTTGCGGAAACGAGAGGGCTTTCGGAGGCAGCGGAGTCCGCAGACTGTCGATGCCGGTCGCTGCAGTTCTCCACAGGAAGCTCAAATCTTTTTAAGGTTTTCGCTCTCAATATTCCTTTCAGGTCATTGGGTGCTACTTTCTGACGGGGGAGAGAACAAACGGCGGCCGGGGGGCACGCTCATGAGACGTTCGAGGAATTCCTACTACTACGGGTACGACGATCGGCCCACGTCCTGGGAAATCGTTGCCCTGCTGGTGATCATCCTGCTCAACGTGTGGGTCCTGCGCAGCAACTACCCGCAGTGGAGCCAGCGGCTGGCCTTGGTGGCGGCCGTCGTCATCGCCTTTCTCGAGGTGCTCAGCTACCTGGGGATCAATCCCGTCGGCAAGGACGCCTCCACCGCCAGCCTGCTCCGCTTCTTCACCGGGCTGGCCTTCGTGGTGCTGGTGGCCCTGTCGATCGGTGCCCTGGCCACCTACCTCAGGCCAGTCGACGTCGGCGACCGGGTGCAGTTCGCCGACGGCTCCCGGGTCGTCTCGATGAAGACCGGTCAGTCGATCGGCGTCCGGGCCGACGGCCTGGAGGAGAGACCGCGCCGGCTCGACATCACCCTGGCGATCGTCAACCAGGACGACGCGCTCGGTGAGTGCGCGAATTACACCGAGCTGGTGACGGATTCGAACCGCGTCCGGCTGGCGAAGTACGAGGCGGACGGCGAGAACGGGTACGCGATCTCCAGCTCGCTGGGTGACGGTCAGGCCGATCTGGAGTTCGATCTCACGGTCACGAACGTCGAGGAAGAGAACAACTGCGTGGTCGACATCTCCATCGAGAGGGCGAGGCTGGAACGGTGAAATCCCTGAGAGCAACCGTGGCCGCGGTGTCCGCCGCGGCCCTGGTCCTGACCGCCTGCGGCGACGAACGCGAGAGCCTGTTCGACGGTCAGAACGCCATCTCGATCGGTTACGTGGTCGACAGCCCCGGTTTCTCGTGGGGCGAGGAGGATCCCCAGGGGCTGGACGCGAGCCTGGCCACCGCCCTGTACGCCAGCCTGAAGAGCCCGGACATGCCGTCCGACGAGCAGACCAAGGTCCGGCTCAACAACGTCGGTGAACGCGACGCGGCCATCCTCGACCGCAAGACCACGCTGGTCGCCGCCGCCTACTCGATCACGCCCGCCCGTAACCAGAAGGGCATCGACTTCGCCGGCCCCTACCTGAAGACGGGCCAGGCCTTCCTCGTCCCGAAGGGCTCGTCCGCGACCCCCGCGGATCTTCAGGGCCGGTCCGTGTGCGTCGTGTCCGGCACAACCGCTCCCGCCGACTCCAGCGGCCTGAGCGACCTCACCACGCGGGACAAGGTGAGCCAGTGCATCGAGCTCCTGAACGACGGTGCCGTGGAGGCCGTCTTCGACGACACGCTCGTGCTCTACGGCTACATGGGGCTGCCTGACTACAAGAACGACTACCGGATCATCGAGGACGTCAAAGGCCGCACCCAGTACTACGGAATCGGGATCCTGGGCGGGCACCAGGAGGACTGCGAGCGGGTCAACGAAGCCATCAAGAAGTACCTGGCGGGAAACTGGAAAAGTGACTTCGCCAGTTACTTCCCGGCCATTCCGCCTTCGGTGTACCAGCCGAACAACCCGTTCCTGCCCAATGCCAGCGAGATGAGCGAGCGTTCGTGCCAGGTCGAGGCCGACGTGACAGCTTCGGACGGCTGACCGGGACGTCGATGTCGCCGCCTGGACGCAACCCTGGAGACAGCGTTCTCGTCCCCGCCGCCGTTCCGCCCCGATGATGCCTGAGTACCTCAGGGCCAGGGACTGTCCGGCTGGCAGCTCTGGCGCAAAAAGTGGTCAAGTCATGGCTTTCTGTGAATCGCCTTCTATCTGATCTTGGCTCGAGTGCGATTTTGATCTTGGTGAGGTGTTGTTCCCAGGGCTGCCAGTGGTGGTGGAGGGCGTGCACGCCTCGGAGGAAGGCCTTCGGGTTCGGCTGGTCTCGACTGCTTCGTCAGCGGTGTGTCCGGCGTGCGGGTCGGTCTCGGACCGGGTTCATGGCTGGTGCACGCGGTGGTTGAAAGACCTTGCTGGCGCTGGACGGAAGGTGTTGGTGGAGTTGCGGTCTCGCCGCATGCTCTGTTCTGGTTCCGGTTGCGGGCAGAAGACGTTCCGGGGGCAGGTGCCTGATCTGACGCGGCGGTGGGCGCCGGCGCACGACACGGGCAACGACGTTGATCGCCGGGTTCGGTACCGGGGTGGTTGGCCGCGCCGGATCACGGCTTCTGGCCGTGGCAGGGCTTGAGGTCAGCAGGGACACGGTACTGCGGGTCGTGATGGCCCAGTCGTTACCGTTCGAGCAGGCCTGTCAGTCCGGGTAGGAGATGCCCGCGGTGATCGGGGTGGACGACGTCGCGATCCGTCGGGGCCACACGTACGCCACGGGCACCCTGACACGACCCGGCCGAGCACGACCACGAGCATTGGCTAAGCGGAACCCAGGGTCGGGTGGCCGGGGGCATTGCAGCCCCCGGCTCCCACAGATCCCGGCGTGACAGTCTCCCGTCACCGGGCTTTTGTCATCGTGCTCGCCAGGCGGTGTCCACCCATTGCCAGTCGGAAGAGGGACTGTCCGGGGAACGGCTCTGGCGCACAAACGGTGGTCGAAGTGGTCGATTTCCGGTGAATCACGTTCTATGTGATCTTGAGTTGAGTGTGCTGTTGATCTTGATGGGGTGTCGTTTCCCGGGGTGCCCGTCGTGGTGGAAGGGGTTTGCGAGGATGGGGACGGCCTGCGGATCCAGGTCGTCTCCACCGCGGCGGAGGTGGCATGCCCTTCGTGCGGTTCCCTTTCGAGCCGGGTTCATGGCTGGTGTCGTCGCCGGTTGAAGGACGTTGCGATCGCAGGCAGAAACGTGCTGCTGGAGCTAGGTTCTCGAAGGCTAGTGTGCGTCGAGGCCGCCTGTGTTCGAAGGACGTTCCGGGAGCAGATCCCTTCTCTGACCCGGCGGTGGGCGCGCCGCACGCAGCGGGTCACATCGATGATCGCCCGGTTCGGGACTCTGGCCGCTGGGCGTGCGGGTTCCCGGCTTCTGGGGGCCGCGGGTGTGCAGGTCTCGCGGGATACCGTGCTGCGGGTCGTGATGGGGCTGCCGCTTCCGTTCGAGCAGGCCCAGGCCGCAGGAGAAGTGGTCCCCGCCGTGCTGGGGGTGGATGACGTCGCGATCCGCAAGGGCCACCGTTACGCGACGATCATCATCGACGTCGGTACGCATCGTCCGCTGGATCTCCTGCCCGACCGGCTCTCGAGCACCCTGGCCACGTGGTTGAAGGCGCATCCTGGGATCGAGATCGTCTGTCGCGACGGCTCTAACGCCTATGCGAACCCTCGGGAATTGCATCAGACGGGCGAGTACGTTGCTGGTGTCGTGGTGGGGCGAGGATCTAGTACCTAACGCATCCGGCGTGAGACACGCCGTTGGCCAGAGTGTTTGGCGCCGGGATCCCTTCTGATGCATGATCTTCCCGCTATCCGGGTGTTCGGGGGAGGGCCGGTTGCGTCAGATCGACTTGGCAGGTGCGGCGCACCTGGAACTGTTGTCGGGTGTTGTCCGGTTGCGTCCGCAGGACGCGATGAGCGAGGCGATGCTGCGGGGCTGGCGGGCGCAGCAGACGGCTCGGGGTCTGCGTGAGGAGACCATCGCGGAGCGGGAGCGGCTGGTGCGCCAGTTCATGGCGTTCACCAACGAGTACCCGTGGCGCTGGACGTCTGCCCATGTGGATGAGTGGTCGATGTCGCTGGCGTCGGAGCGGCGTCTGGCGCCGGCGACGATCCGCGCCTACCAGGGAAATCTGCGGATCTTCAACGAGTTCCTCTGCGATGGCCGGTAGGGACTGCCCCCAAGCCGGTTGACTCACGGGTTGGGGTGATCAGGCAGCAAGAGTATGCCTGATGACGCTCTCGTACTCGATCGGGGTGAGTTTGCCGAGGGTGGCCTGGCGTCGTCGGCGGTGGTAGGTCCTTTCGATCCAGGTCACGATTTCCAGGCGCAGCTCCTGGCGGGTGTTCCAGCGGCGGCGGTCCAGGACGTTCTTCTGCAGCAGCGCAAAGAACGATTCCATGGTTGCGTTGTCGCCGCAGGCGCCGACCCGGCCCATCGAACCGCGTAGCTTGGCCTTCTTCAGGGCGCGGACGAACTTCTTGGACCGGAACTGGCTCCCGCGGTCCGAGTGGACAATCGTTCCGCGTGGATTCCGCAGGGCCACGGCCATTTTGAGTGCTGTGACGGCCAGGGATGCCTTCATGCGGGAGTCGATGGAGTAGCCCACGATCCGGTTGGAGAAGGGGACTTACCCCCGGACCTTGGACACGCTGAACCCGACATGATGTCGGAGGAATCTGAATGACCAAGTCAAGCGGCGGCAGCGGTTGTTTGCGGCGCTACAGGTGTGAAGGTTCGACCGTCGCGAAGGAGCGCCCAGAGGACGTCGACGAGCCTGCGGGCCAGCGCAAGCAAGGCTTGGGTATGGATGAGGCGTTCGCCGCGTTTGCGGTCGTAGAAGGTACGTGAGGGTCCTTCGCTACGGATGCTGGAAAGCGCAGCCATGTAGAACACGCGTCTGAGTTTTCGGTTGTATCGCTTGGGGCGGCGTAGGTTTCCCGTGATGCGGCCGGAGTCCTGAGCCACGGGAACGAGGCCGGCGTAGGAGGCGAGGCGCCCGGAAGTGGCGAAACCGTTGAGGTTGCCCCCGGTCACGATGATGAATTCCGCCCCCAGGATCGGGCCCAGCCCGGGCAGGGATTCGATGATCTCTGCCTGCGGGTGGGAGCGGAAGCTGCTGGTGATGAGTTTGTCGGTGTCCTTGATCTCGCGGTCCAGATCCAGCAGCTTCCGGGCCAGACGGGCGATGAGTTCGGCGGTAGCTCTCTCGCCGGGCAGTCGCACGCTCTGGGCTGCAGCGGCCTGCACAGCTGCGGAAGCCATGGCCGGGATGCCCTTGGCCCAGACCTTGTGCTCACGCAGATAGCCGGCGATGCCGTCCTGACCGGCTTCACGGATCGCATCGGGCGTCTGAAAGCCGGTCAGCAGAATCAACGGAGCGCGGGTGGAGTAGTCGAAAGCTCGCTCCAGGCCGGGGAAGATACCAGTGAGAAGGTCACGCAGCCGGTTAACTCCGCGGACCCAGTCCGCCATCAAATCCTCGCGATGTCCGCTGAGACGGGTGAGCTCGACCACGAGGTCGTCCGTGGCCGTGACCGGGCTCAAGTCCGAACGCATCCGCGCAGTTTCGGCGATCACCCGAGCATCTTTGGCATCCGACTTGGTTTCGCCTCGGAAGGCGCCGCTCATGCGATTGACGACCCGGCCCGGCACGTAGACGACCTGCTGGCCGGAAGCCAACAGCACCCCCATCAACAGGGCGGCGGCGTTGCTGGTCAGGTCGATCGCCCAACGCACCTGCCCGGCATGCGAGTCGACCAATCGGGCAGCTCTGGCCAGTAGATCCTCGATCGCCGCTTGATTGTTGGCGACCTTCCGCGAAAAGACGATCTTTCCTTCGGAATCCATCGCGCAGGCATGATGCGTGCTCTTGCCCACGTCTATTCCGACCCAGAGCAGTAGCCGGTCCACCATCGCCGTCACCTCCTATTCGTGCAGGCCAACCCCGGTGGACAACCCCGCCAGCAGGTCCCTAAACAGCGACGACTCGCATCAGATCTGAATCAGTGGCCAGGGCGTCCAGACCGAAGGGG
>NZ_JAJOMB010000038.1 GCF_021129305.1 Kineosporia babensis
AACAAAGTCCTGGCTGGACGGGGACACGGTTCAAGCTCTGTGGTGTTGCTAGCCAGTCCACCTTCAATTACCGCGGTACCGGAACCGGCCAGTCCGCACCCGGAAGCATCATGGTGAATCAGGTCATCGAATACGAGCTGTCGGCCAACTCGGGCGAGATTGTGGTTCATCATCGCACCGTTCTGTCGAACAAGGTGGGGAACATTCCAGCGACGCTAAGACTGGAGTTTTCCTTCGCCTGCTCCGGTTGTCGAACGAATGGGACCGCTTACTCAATTCCCATCAGCAGTACCGGCACCTTCGACAACACCACCTCCTTCTCGGTCTACTTCTCGCCTGACGTTGGCGAGCAGCGCAACCTGGTGATTGCTGAACAAGCTAAATATTTGGACACGGCTGGGCAGACTACTTTTCCGAATCAGCCATCACCCCGCAGTATCCCAACCATTCGATGCGACAATGCCATTGGTGGGACAACCGGATGCGTCGTGCCGGCAGTCCGAGTCGACTTCGTGCTTTCGGTATCTGATACGACAATCGACCAAGCAGCGTGGGGGATTCTCTGGAGTAAAAATAACGTCCCCGGTCTCACGACCAGTCTTTTGCGCCGTGAAGGTGATGCCGGCCAGCAGAACACCAACCGCACCAGGACATGCAACAGCACCTTCGTGCGAGACTCCGCGAAATACGGACACACCACAGACTCGTGTGACGAGTATCCATTCGCCGCCACCAAGGAGAGTGCTGGTGCTCTGGGTATCGACCCATCGACCTGCTGGGAAATTTGGCCGCACGCAGTTGACGGCGTCTATCAGGTCGACGTGATTAAGCAAGGGACAAGTCCATGCACCAGAGGGCACGTCGAGGGAGCCAAGAACTCGAAGGTCGGAGGAGATCTAGGGCGCTGGGCGGTCGCTAACCGAGTCATGGATTACGAAGAGTACCGAGTCCAGGTAGTGGCGTAGGATAGCCGACTGATGGGTGGGTGAAGCCATGGCTTCACCCACCCATCGGTCTACTGACGATGAGTAGCTAACGAGCCAAAAAGCAATCTTTCACCGGGTGGGCAGAGTTGTGGTGCAAGGATTTCTAGTCCAACCACCGAGGAAACGAAATTAACGCATCGCATGAAGTTAAGATCGCCAGGATGTACATCGAACTCATGAAATTGCGCACGGTACGCATTCGCGGCATGGCCCCGAACTTCATCTTGCGTGATATTCGACGCCGCCACGGCCAATCCCTGCGCATCTGCCACAGCAAAAGATGCCCCGATGCCTTCGTTTCCCACCACCGACCCCATGAGCCTTTTCTGATCCTTAGCCAATTGGCCGATGCTACTTTCGTAGGCAAGTTCCGAACGCTGGGGTTCCCAGATGAGCGTCCCTTGCGGTCGTTCATGAAGAACGATGTGATGATCGCCGACTGGAGGCTCGACCTGGCCAAAAGCAATAGCAGGCAAACTTTCCACCGCTATCGGCTGCCACGTCTCTGAAAATATCTGCCACGAAATTAGCTCATCTAGGGGCGTTCCAGGAACAGCGCTGACTGAAACATTCATCGGGTAGTCCGTCCACTCCAGTCCTCCATGCATGTTCAGCACTATGTCAGGTCTGTCAAGAGAGAACTGGCCACCTGCCACGCGGCCTTCAGGATATGGAAATTGAGCGGAACCCCTGAGGTGCTGGGCCGGGGATTCTGTCGGTTTCGCTGTACGAGTCGATCGGGAACGAATCGTCTCGGATTTGTTGCGTTCCGAAGAAAGATAGAACTAATCGGGTGTTAGTACTGCAGTGACACTTCGTTATAAATGTCTATTTCGGCTTGTCTTATGCTGCAGGTTTGGGAGATGGCCAGGTGGTGGCCGCGCCAGGGTAACTAGTGCTGGGTCCGGCGGGCTGGACTTATGACCGCCGGACCCATTCCACGCAGAATGTGGGCTTACGCGAAAGACGCATTCAGCATGCGGCCATACCGGTCCGGCGAGAAATCCTCGAAGTCTCCGGTGGCGATGCACTCGTCAAGGTACTGGCGAGCATCGAGGGCATGGGGGGAACCCTCCTGCGTTAGGTAGGCATGCGTCGCTTCCAGGCCAGGGCCGCAGAGCAACTGGACGTCGATTGCCGAATATGCGTCAAAGCTCGACGCCTTGGCCCGCCAGATCGCCAGTATGTCCGGGGCGTTGGCGGCGTTGAAGAGCTGAAGACTGAGCACCCGCATCAGGATCGTGTCCTGCTCGTCGTTCAGTTCACTCTGTTCCTGGAGCAGCTCGCGGATCTGCTGCAGGTCGCCGGGTGCTGGGTGGAAGCCAAAACGGCGCAGGCTCTCGGTCGCGTTCATGCGCGCATGCTGCCATGTCGGACGTGCCTCGCGGCTAGTACTGCAGTGACGCTTCGTTACTGATTGTCGATTTCGGTCTGTTTTCTTGTAGTGGCTGGTGCGGGCGATGGCTTGGTGTCGGCGGCGCCAGGATGACCAGTGCAGGGCATGCCGGGCGAACTTCAGGACGGTGGTCGCTGAGGTGAGGAGGCGGCGGATCTCGTTGCGGGTCAAAGCGATCAGAGGCTTCATCGATTCGGTGGTGGTGTCGGGCTGGGTCGTGGCTGGCGGATTCTGGGTTGCGGCGGTGACGGAAAGGAAGGCATGGGCCAGGATGGCCAGAGCGCTCCAGCGCCGCCAGGAGGTCCAGCTTCTGACCTGGTGCTCGTCCAGGCCGGTCAGTTCCTTGCCGGCGGCGAAGGACTCCTCGATCGTCCAGCGGCGTCCCGCGACGAGCACCAGCGTTCGCAGTGGGACCGGCTCGGGCGAGTAGGCGCGATAGAACGCGTACTCACCGGTGCCGCGGTTGCGCCGGATCAGCGACCAGTGCCGGACCGAAGGTGCGGTGGGCGGCGACTCCTGGGAATCATCGTGGAGCGCAGCGGTTTCCTCATCAATGGTGTCGATGAGTGCCCAGTCGTACCAGCGGTGGCCGTGAGCTCCCTGCCCGGCCGAGAGACGCTGCCAGGTCGCCGCCGGGAGGCGGACGGCCAGATCGATGGCGCGGCGTAGGCCGATCCCGGTGCGGATCTGGTGGTCCTTCGCGACCGCCAGCATGTATCCGAGCCCCAGCCGTTGCAGTGCTGCGCGCAGAGCAGGGTCCTGGCCGTAGACCTCATCGCCCGTCGCCCAATCCGCCGGGACGCCGGCCTCGATCGTGCGTTCGATCATTTGCCGGGCCAGCGCGGGTTTCGTCGCGAACGCGGTGCCGGCGGGGACGCCCGCGGCCTCCATCTGCTCGGGGTCTTCGGTCCAGGCCTTCGGTAGATACAGCTCCCGGTCCATCAGCGCGTGACCACGCTCAGAGGCGTAGGCGAGATAGACCGTGACCTGGGCGTTCTCGATCCGTCCGGCGGTCCCGGTGTGCTGGCGCTGCACCCCAACCGTGTGAACGCCCTTCTTCAGATCCCCGGTCTCATCGACCACCAGAATGGCCCGCTCATCACCCAGATGCTCCACCGTCCAGTCCCGGACATCACCCAGGACCGCGTTGGACGGTTCCGTTGAGATCGGTTGCTGGACAACGGAGCATGCGAACAGTTCAGGCAGTCGGTCGGTTCAGCCTCGCCCGCCGGTCGAAGGGGTGTCGTCGGCCGGCCATGCGGGCGACGTCGTTGGGGTAGGCCACCTCGTGGTGCAGGTGCGCAAGGACGGTGGCGATTGACGTCGCGAGCTCTGTTTCTCTGCAGGTCAGCAGCCCTACTGTAGGCCCACGGTGGGCCTACGGTAGGCGTCCGAATCTGTTCTTCTGCAGGGTTCTTCGTGCAGCAATGGGTGGTGCCGGCGGGGGCTCCCGTTCGGTTCCGTCGTGATGCAGGAGTGCCCATGTCTGTTCGGACTGAGACGAACCGTGCAGCCGCAACGTCTGCCCGGTCGCGACCGTGGAACCCAGAAAGCGTTCAGGCGTTTCGGCTCGGGCGGGGGAGTGCGCTCAGGGTGGTCGAGCGTGCCGTGACTGCCGAGTTCCCGGTGTTCGACGCGCACGGGTCGGGGCTGCGGCTGCCGTGCGAGGTGTACACGCTGCCGGAGCTTCGGGTGCTGCTGTTGGAGCGTGGGACGGACGAGAAGGTCAGGGATGCGGTCTGGGTGGTGTTGGCCGGCCTGGCTCAGCGCGAGCGCGAAGTGTGGGCCCTGCCGTGTGCGTGGCTGGCGTTGCCGGGGTTGGCTGCGCGGGCTCGGGGGTTGCGCCGGGCGCTGGCGAAGGTCTCGGGGGTGACGGCGCAGGACGTCGACAGCGAACTGCTGCTGGGGTTCTGGGAGGCGCTGCTGCAGACGCGGGCGGAGGTGAATGTGTGTTCGCGGCTGCTGGCCGCGGCGGTGCGTCATGTGTGGCGGGAGTTGGATGTTGATCCGATCGGCCTGCGTCTGACTCCGTGGCCGGAGGGCCTGGAGCCTGCCGCTGCGGAAACGGGTCATCCTGAGCTGGTTCTCCTGCGGGCGG
Source organism: Kineosporia babensis (assembly GCF_021129305.1). GTDB lineage: Bacteria > Actinomycetota > Actinomycetes > Actinomycetales > Kineosporiaceae > Kineosporia > Kineosporia babensis. The sequence continues at coordinate 4,481 of NZ_JAJOMB010000038.1, forward strand.
TGCGGATGGGGCTGATCAGTGCTCGCGATGCTGCCCTGATCGCCCGGACCCGTCTGGAGGGCAGCCCGCTCCGGCTGGAGGGCGCGCAGCTCTCGGTCAAGAGCCTGGCGTCCAGGCGCCGCCGAGCCGAGAGTGCGCTGGTCACAGCCCTGAGAGCAGGCCTTCTGTAGGCCTACAGGAGGCCTCCGGAAGGGCGGCCGGGACGGATGATCGGGGCGGTCTGGGAGGCCGTATCTAGGTGAGGCCGTTTTCGGGTCTCGTCCAGGCTCCGCCGTGCTGTGGCTGGCGGCGGGGCGGCCACTCACGACCCAGCCGTGGTTCGGCCATGGCGGAGGTTTCCTGATGCCCGATGAAGAAGCAGCACCAACATCTGCGACCAGCTACGAGGCGCTCGCCCGGCAGTCGCGTCACGACACCGAGGAGCGGGAGCAGAAGCGGCGTCGTAAGCGCAGTCGCAGGAACCACCTGCCTGACAACTATTGGCGGGTCGTCCTGCATCGGCGCTCGCGTGCGCGCCGGGTTCGGGCCAGGCGGGGACGGTCGCGGGCGGCTGCTCGGCGGCGCTGGTCACAGAGCCCGGGGCCGGTGCACCGACGGGCCCGGCTGGCGGGTCATCCCCGCGGTCCGGGCGTCCGGCGTGAGGGTGCCCGGCACGGGACGGGGATCAGCAAGCACGCGGCTGACAGGCCTCGTCAGGACCACACGAGTCCGGTGGCGCCGGGACGACGGCTGTCGGGATGGCGGGTGGTGGCGGGCGCGGTGATCGTCCTGGTGGTTCTGGAGCTGGCGCTGGTGGGCGCGGTGACGCTCTTGGCGGCGGCGACCTGCGCGATGACGCGCTGCTCGTTCATCACGGTGTCATCCGAGCCGTCGCGCGAGCGAACCATGACGAGACCCGTCAGCACGGAGGTCGGCCTGAGGGCGGTGATTGCGGCAGGTCAGATGACGGAACCGTCCGTCATCGCGGCTGCGGCCCGGTCATGGTCGAGACCGGCGGAGGCTTCTGCGCCGGTCATGGCCCCGGCGCCGGTGTCAGCCATGACGGTCGGGACGGGACTGCGGCGGTCGGTGGTGGAGCCGCCGGACGAGGCTCCCGGTCAGGCGGATGACTTGCCGCAGGTCATCGCGAACGCCACGAACTGGCTGCGCGGGGTGAGCCTGGGTCTGGCGGTGCTCTTCGGGACGCTGGCCGGGATCCGCTGGCTGCTGGCGCGTGAACCCGGTGACGTCGATCGGGCCCGGTCGTCGCTGGCTGCGGCCGGTGGTGGTCTCGTGGTCGCGTTGATGGCGCCGCAGATCATGTCGATCCTTCAGGACATCCTGGGGGTCGGCTGATGGGGGACTGGCTGGTCCAGGAGGTGCTCGAGTACTTCGTGCGGGCCGTACTCGAGCCGTTGCCGCATTTGCTGATGCTGGTCAGCACCTTCGTGGTGCAGATCCCGGTGGTCACCGAACAGTGGCCGGTCCGGTACGTGATGGAGCGCAGCCTGGGGATCGTCCAGGTGAGCTACGTCGTGCTGGTCACGGTTGCCGGGATCGTCACGATGACCCACGGCGGGCTGCAGAGCGAGTACTCGGCCAAGGCGCTGCTGCAGCGGGCGGTGCTGGGATTCACGGCGGCTCACTACACCGGCTGGATCGTGGAGAAGTGCATTGTCGCGGTCAACGCCCTCAGCGGGGCGCTGCTGCCGCAGGGCGAGCTCGGCCTGAGCGGGTTGGACGCTTCTGAGGCGATGGTGCAGCAGATCGCTAGGGCCCCGGAGACGGTGTTCTTGCTGCTGGCCCTGCAGTTCGTCGTCCTGGCGCTGCTCGTGGTGCTGCTGATCGGCTGGGTGACCCGGCTGCTGAGCCTGGCCATGCTGGCCGGCCTGGGCCCCCTGGCGCTGGCCTGCCACGGCCTGCCCTGGCTGGAGGAGGTCGCGACGGTGTGGTGGCGGTCGCTGTTCGCGATCCTGATCACCGTGGTCGGGCAGGCTGCGCTGCTGCAGTTCGGGATGCAGTTGCTGCTGGCCCCCGAGTTGGATCCGTCCTGGGCCACCGAGGCCGACCGCAGCGATGCCGTGACCACCCTGCTGCTCATTCTGTGTCTGCTGCTGGCGGTGATCCGGCTGCCGGCGACGGTGCGGCAGGTCTTCCCGGCGGCCGTCGGGCCCCGCGGACGGGGAACGTTCGGGACCGTCGTGCGGTACTCGCTGCTCAACCGCGGTCTTCGCTCCGGATCCCGCCAGCACAGCCTGGCGGGCGCGGTTCAGGACCGCCTGTCGCACCGCTTCCAGCGACGGCAGTCGCTGAGGACGGCCGGAGACGATTCCAGGCTGCAGGATCGGCCGGCCACCGGATGGAGACCAGGCGTTCTGAAGCGCTCCAGGGTCAGAACTCCCACGGATGCCGACGTGCTGGTCCGGCGTCAGCGGATGCAACGCCGGGCCGTACTGGCCGGCCGGTCGGTGAGTGAGCCCGGTCAGCAGTCGCCCCGCATCGCCGGCAATGACAAGACCTCGCAGCGCACCGGTGCGCTGACGCTATTGGGACGACGCAAACGTGCGCCCGGACAACCACAACCGGGCGGCAGTGCCCGGCTGGCTCCCCGACCGCGACCCGGACGTACGGCGGGCAACCCCACCGCCGTGAGCACACCGTCCGTACGTGGCAGTTCCAGAGCCAACAACGGACGCTTGTCAGTCCGTCGCAGGGATCGCGCGGGTCAGTCTCGCAGCCGGGTATCGGCACCGGGAAACGCCGGGCCCCGTCCGCAGAACGCCGCACGTTCGAACCCGCGTCCGGTCACGCGCTCGGGTACCGCCACACCTGGTGGGCCCACCACGGTGAGCCGGACGCAGCGTGCGGTCAACGGCGGCCCGACCGGGCAGACAGCTGCCCGCCGTCACGGCCAGCCCGTTCAGCCCCGCCGGCCGCAGCGACCTCTGCGGCCCTTCACCGCCCAGGCCAACCGGCCCGTGCGCCTGGCCGGAACACGGCGAGCACGCTCCCGCCCGGCCGAGAACGACTGATCGCGCAAGCCCGGCCGGTCGCCCGGAAGCCCTCGTGCAGAACGGTTCCCGGGCGACCCGCCATCCCCTTCATCCTTCAGGAGGCGCCGTGACTGTTCACGGACTTGACGAGCGCGACGACCCGGTCCGGGCGCGCATCCCCGCCGACCTCGACAGCGCCGACCAGCTGATCGCCGGTCTGAGCCCGGGCCAGGTCTTGACCTGTGTGGCGCTGGGTTCTCCGGTGCTGCTGGTCTGGCGAGCCCTGGCCGGTCAGGTCCCGGCGCCGGTGCTGCTGGGGGCCAGCATCCCCGTCCTGGCCGGTGTGCTGGCGCTGGTGCTGGCTCGTCGTGACGGGCTGAGCCTGGATCGCTGGCTGGTCGCCGCCCTCAGATACCGGCTGAGCGCCCGCCAGATGAGCGTGGCCGAGGACCTCACCCCCAGGCTCGAGACCGAAGTCTCCGGGCGGTTTCTGGTGGGCCCTCTGGCCGGGATCACCGACGACGGGGTCTTGGTGCACGCGGACGGCCGGCATGCGGCCCTGGTCGCCTGCACCACGATCACGACCGCCTTGTCGACCCATCAGGACGACGCGATCCTGGCCGCCGGGATGGCCCGGTGGCTGAACTCGCTGTCGGGGCCGGTGCAGATCGTCGTGCGCAACCGGCCCGCGGACCTGGCGGGGATGGCGACCGCCCTGACCCGGCGGGCCCTGGAGATCACCAACCCGGCCCTGGCCGCGCTCGCCCTGGAGCACGCCGAAACCCTGCTGGACACCTACGAAGCGCACCGGCCCTTGCAGCGCACGGTCCTGATCGCCTGCGGTGGCGGGGTCAGGAGCGGGCCTGAGCAGGCACGGCAGAATCTGGCCCGCCTCCGTCAGAAGATCACCCACCGCGACCGGCGCTCCAGCGCGTCAGACGTCATGGTGTCGGCCCGGGCCCGCGCCGAGGCACTGAGCCGGGCGGCCCGCACGGTGGGGGAGTTGGAGGCCCTCGGCGTTCGCGCCGAGATCCTCGACGGCGCCCAGGTCCAGCACGTCCTGACGTCCACCTGGTCGGCCTGCCACCTGCCGGCCTCACCGGCGGAAAACAACGACACCGAGCCCGATCTCGACGGACTGACCGAGGCCTGGGGCTTTACCGACGAGACCGACTGGCAAGCCCGGTGGGCTGCAGAAGACGAGAACCAGCCGAGCACCGATCGGGGGACTGAGGCATGACCCGACGGCACCAGAACAGCACTCAGACGAACGCAGAGGACACAACCGTGCACGTCGCTCCCGACCACGTCCAGGCCGGACGCACCTGGTCGAGCACCATCGCCGTCTCGGGATTCCCGCCCGAGGTCGGCATGGCCTGGCTGGAACCACTGACCGTCTGGCCGGGCGTGATCGACGTCGTGGTGCACGCCGATCCGATCCCGGCGCCCTCAGCAGCTGCGCGCGTGCGCCGGCGCAGAATCAGGATGGAGTCGACCCGGCGGCTGCGGGCCGAACGTGGCGGCCTGGAAGACCCGCTGACCGAGGCCGTCAGCCAGGACGCCGAAAGCCTGGCCGACAAGGTCGCTCGCGGCGAGTCCCGGCTGTTCCTCACGAGCGTCCTGATCACCGTGCACGCCACGAGCCGCGCCGAACTGCAGACCGACGTCGCAGACCTGCGCGCCCATGCAGCCTCGATGCTGCTGCAGACCCACGTGATGACGTGGCGGCAACTGCAGGGCTGGACCTCGAGCCTGCCGATCGGAGCCGACCACAGCGTGACGCGCCGGGTCATGGACACCGAAGCACTCGCCACCGCCTGCCCGATCGCCGGCCCTGACCTTCCCGCGCCACTGCCGAGCGAAATGGAGGACGACGCAGGCGCCTTCGCCGGGACAGCAGGGCTTCCGGTTCTGCTGGGTTTGAACCGGGTGTCCGGGGCGGTGGTCACCGGGGATCGGTGGGCGCTGGACAACCACAACGCGGTCGTCCTGGCGCGCTCCGGTGCGGGCAAGTCCTACGCGGTCAAGACCGGGATCCTGCGCGAGCTGTACAACGGCGTGCGGGTCTCGGTGATCGATCCGGAGCGTGAGTATCTCGAGCTGGCGCGGCAGGTCGGCGGCCGGGTGATCGAGCTCGGCGCACCGGGGGTGCGGATCAACCCGATGCACCTGCCGGCCGGTGACCCGGACGCCCTGACCCGCCGCTGCCTGTTTCTGCACACCCTCGTCGACGTCATGCTCGACGAACCGCTCGACCCGAGCCAGCGGGCGGCTCTTGATCAGGCCGTCATCGGCACCTACGCCCGCGCGGGGATCACCCAGGACCCGCGCACCTGGACCCGTCGGGCACCGACGATCGAGGACCTGCTCGACCAGCTTGCCCACCCAGAAAGCACCAACGAACGTGGGGTCGCCGCTGGTCTGCTCGAGCGGCTCTCGCCGTGGGTCACGGGCTCGTACAGCGGACTGTTCGGACGACCCAACGCACACCACGACCCTCACGACGACTCTGACGATGACCAGGCACCGGCATCGGATCAGCTGACCGTGTGGACGACGCGGCTGCTGGCCGAGGAACTACGTCCGGTCGGGATGCTTCTGGCCATCGATGCGATCTGGCGCTCGATCGACCGCCGCACCACCCAGAACCGGCCCGACCGGCAGCTGGTGGTGGTGGACGAGGCATCGCTCCTGCTGTCCGAACCCGCAGGAGCACGGTTCCTGGCCCGCCTGGCCAAGACCGCCCGCAAGCGCCGGGCGGGCCTGACCCTGATCACCCCGGACGTGGTCGACGTCCTGGGAAGCGATCTGGGGGAGACGATCCTGGCCAACGCGGCCACCGTGCTGCTGCTGCGCCAGGCACCGCAGGCCATCCAGACGCTCACCCGCGCGTGTGCCCTGAGCCCGGGAGAGGCACAGTTCCTGGTCACCGCCGGCCGTGGGCAGGCCCTGCTGCTGGCCGGGGCCCGGGTGCCCCTGGACATCGTCGCCTCACCCGCCGAGCACGCCATCGCCGCCGCCCTGCCCGACGAACTGGGCGACATCGCAAATGCTTTCGCCGTAACGGAGGAGCTCGCATGACCACCTCGATGGAGACGCTTTTTGTTGATGGTCCCCAGGCGCTGGGGCAGTGGCTGGGCAACCTTCCTGGCATTGGTCTGGACCAGATCCTGCCGATCGTGCTCTGCGGGCTGCTGGGGGCGCTGCTGGTCCTGCTCGGACTGCGGCTGGCCGAACGCTGGCACAGGTGGCAGCACCGCCGACGTCTGCAGGACGCGAAAGAGATCCTCATCTTGCCCCCGGCCGAGGTCGACCCCGACGGCGTGAAGCTGTGGTGGGACGAAGCCGTCGGGCTGCTGCGGCGCAGCGGCTGGCGTCGCCTGATCTACGGCCCCGACCACATCGGTTTCGAACTGCGCTGGCAGGAGCAGGAACTCACCTACGTCGTGTGGGTTCCCGGCACCCTCCCGAGCGACCCCATCGTGGCCGCGATCCGGGCGGCCTGGCCCGGCGCAGCCACCAAGGTCCGCGCGGCCCGGACCCCGCTCACAGTCCTGGCCGGGCCAGCAGGTCACGGGGCACGGGCCGCGTCCACGAGCCGCGCCGGGCAGAGCGACCAGGCCAGCCTCCTCGTGGACGAAGACGGTGCGCTGTCGGCACCGGCCGGCTTCGAACTGTTCGAGGCCGGTCGATGGGTCTCGGCGAAAATGGCAGGCTGGTACACCTTCCGGCACCGCACCGATCACGGGGTGGACCCGGTCCGGGCCCTGATCGAACAGGGCACCGGCCTGGGCGCGGGCCACAGCGCCTGCGTGCAGATCCTGGTCCGCCCGCTCTCGCGCCGGAGGGTGTGGCACATCCGGTCAGGAGCAGCCGGCCTGAAAACCGGAAGAACTCAGCGCAGCAGTGGGCTGGCGGCTGGTGTCGGCCGCATCGCCGTCCGCGTGTTCCTGGCAGCGGCGGACTTCGCCCTGGAGATGCTGGTGGCCATCTTTTCGACGCTCACCGGGCCCTCGGCCGGCCCCCGCTCCCGCCCGAGCACCCGCTCGTCCACCGGTGGGTCCGGCCCGGTGCGCTCGGCCGGGGCGAACCCGCTGCAGGACCAGGACGTGCGGCCAGGACTGGACAAGGTCCGCACCGGCCAGCTGTGGGAGGTCAGGATCCGTCTGGGCGTCATCCGCACGGTGGCCGAGCCGAAGAAGACCAGTTCGACCGCGGCCCGGAAAGCGCGGCGGCAGAAGATCCAGGCCGGACTGCACCAGCGCTGCCACGCCCTGGCCGCAGCGCTCATGGTCCATGACGACCGCAACGGTCTGCGGGCCGGCCCCCTGCCGGACCCGGCCCGGATCCTCGGACAACGGCGGATGGACAGCGGATTCGTGATGGGAACACCGGAACTGGCCTCCCTGGCCGCGCTCCCGACCGACCTGGCCGTGCCCGGCCTGGACCGTGCTCAGGCCCGTACCGTCGCGGCGCCGATCGGCCTGCCCAGCGGAGGCCGGGACGTGAAAGTCCTGGGACACAGCCTGGTGGACGGCCGGGCTGTCGGACTCTCGGTACCGGACAGCCGCCAGCACCTGCATGTGCTCGGCGCGACCGGAGTCGGCAAGAGCACCCTGATGAACCAGATGATCATGAACGACATCAACGCCGGGCGTGGGGTGGTCCTCATCGACCCCAAGGGCGACCTGGCTCTCGACGTCCTGGACCGGATCCCCACCCACGCAATCCCCCGGGTCACCCTGATCGACCCCGACCAGCCCAGCGGATCCGCCAGTTTCAACCCACTGCAGCTACCGGCCCGGGGAGACGCGATCCTGCTGGTCGACAACCTGACCGCCATCTTCTCCGGCATCTTCGGCACCAGCTGGGGCCCCAGGATGGACGACACCATGCGCGTGGCCTGCCTGACCCTGATGCGCCGGCCCGGCGCCCGGCTGAGCATGGTCCCCGCCCTGCTCAGCAACAAGCAGGTGCGAGCACCCCTGACCGCCGACCTCAACGACGCCTCCGGCCTGGGCGGCTTCTGGGAGTGGTACGACTCGGCCCCGGCCGCTGTGCGATCCCAGGTGATCGGACCCGTCCTGGCCCGGATGCGCTCCTTCCTGCTGCGCGACTTCGTCCGCTCCACGATCGGCCGCGAGACCTCGACGTTCGACCTGGGCCAGGTCCTGGACGGCGGCATCCTGATCGTCCGCATCCCCAAGGGCCAACTCGGGGAAGACGCCTCGAAACTGATGGGCTCGATGCTGCTGGCCGCGGTCTGGCAGGCCGCCACCGCCCGCGCGAGCGTCCCGGAGTCCCGACGCAAGGACGCCGCCGTCTACATCGACGAGTCCCACAACGTCCTCAATCTGTCGGTACCGGTGACCGACATGCTCGCCGAGGCCCGCGCCTACCACGTGTCGTTCGTCCTGGCCCACCAGAACCTCAGCCAGCTACCGAGAGAGGTCCAGTCCGGCCTGTCCGCGAACGCCCGCAACAAGGTCTACTTCACCTGCTCACCCGAGGACGCCCGCCAGCTCGCCGAGCACACGACACCCACCCTGAACGAGCACGACCTCTCCCACCTGGGCGCCTTCACCGCCGCCACCCGGCTGATGGCCGGCAACCGCCAGATGCCGGCCTTCACCCTCACCACCACCCCGATGCCGGCACCCGGCGCCACGACCCGCCAGCAGGTGCGCGAGCACGTCCGCAGGACCGGACCCAGCACCGACCCCGAAGACCTGCCCTCCGAAACCGAGACCCCGTGATGCGCTCGCCGAGCACCCACCGTGACCAGCAGGCCCCAGGGGGCAGGTGCGCACCAGGCGAGCACCACCCGACCACCGCCCGAGCCGCACCAGATCAACCCGCACACCGGGCCAAACGCGCTTGTAGGGCCGTTCTCGCAGGTCAACGGCCCCGCTGCGGCACGGTGAGGTCCGTGCCGCCACCGCGACTATCTCCCTGTAAGGGGAGCTTCCCCCACGAGGGGAGAGGGCACAGGCCGCTCACCGTGACACGGCGGGTAACCCACCGGCTGGGCCATCAACCGTGAACGCGGAAGGCCAGCCCGACCGGGACCCATCCCATGCGCCCCGGAGCCAGCCCCGGTCTGGGCCGGGCCGGGGCCGGGGCAGCTGGCTTCCGGCGGCCCAGCGACTGCGGGAGCGCGACCATGTCCTACTGCGGCTGCTGCACGAGCACGGCACCCTGACCGGCCCCCAGATCCAGGCCTTGCTGTTCGCCACACCGGCCGCCGCCCGGGTGCGTCTGGGACGTCTGCGCCGCCAGGGCTGGATCGCCAACTTTCACACCCGGCGCTCCGGCCGCCCCCTGCCCGTGCACTGGGTCCTGGACGACTGGGGCAGCCGATGGGCAGCCTTCAACGCCGGAGAAGACGAACCCACAGCCCGCCAGACCCGAGCCCGCAGCGAACGACTCGCCGCCAGCACCCAGCTCGAGCACACCGACGGAGCCCACGACTTCTTCGTCGCGCTCATCACCGCCTCACGGCTGCTCGCCCAGGACTCCCCGGGCGAGCCCCCACGGCTGGCCCGCTGGTGGTCAGCCCGACACACCGCAAAGGCCATGGACCAACGGGTGCGACCCGATGGGCACGGCGTCTGGGCCACTGCGGGCGTGCAGGTGCCCTTCTACCTCGAGTACGACCGCGGCACCGAACCACTGCCCCGCCTGATCGCCAAATTCCCCGCCTACCGCCAGATCATCGCCGACAGCCTCGGCCCGGCCTGGCCCGTGCTGATCGTCGTGCCCACCAGCACTCGCGAACGTCACCTGCACCAGACCGCGGCCGAGGCCCGGAATTCGGCCTGGTCCGGCGCGCATCCGTACCAGTCGCACGAGACGCTCCAGGCCTACAGCCGGCTCAAGGTGCTGACCACCAGCCGTGAACACCTCCAGGAGCATCCGTACGGCCCGGCCGGCCCGGTCTGGCGCACCCTGACCGGGCCCGGCAGCCCGGATGTGCCCCGCATCGCCCTGGCCGACTTCACCGCCCCGGCTTCGAGATTCCCGGCCGAGTACGCCATCTGCGATCCGGGCCCGGCCGGTCCCGACGAGGATCCGCTGCACGAGCCCTCGTAGGGCAAAACCGCAGCGTAAAGCACCCTTCCGTAGGCCTCCCGTAGGCCTGCCGGATCCCTCGGGAGTCTGGCGCCGGCCGGCGAGGGCGTGCGCAGGATAGGTCCTTCACCTTGAAAAGCGTCCTGACTCAGAAATTTCCCCCCGTGCGGGGCTGCGAGTCGGTTCGCACAGCACCAGGTCAGGGACCGTCACACCGGATTCTCGGTCATCCACCACATCGCTGGTCGAGCCCAGACATCCGTGACCCATCCCTGAACCGCCGCACCGATCACTCGTCAGCGGATCGCCCGGAGGCGATCCGACCCTTCGACACCACAGAGGACAGCCATGTCCACCACGAAGACCAAGGCCCGCCAGATGCTGGCCCAGGCCAACCAGAAGGACCCCGAGTACCAGGACATCATTCTGGCCTCGGCCGTCTGGGACTCCCAGGTGGAGACCATTCTCGACAGCTACATCGTGGCACCCCGACCGCAGCCGCTGCTGACCTACCGGCAGGCGCGCCGACGGACCAGCTGGGCGTACCAGCTGCACTGCTGGGGAACCTTCTTCCTGACCGCACCGAGCCTGTGGCAGGTCATCCGGACCTACCCGGCCTGGCGACGTTTCCTGGTCGAGATGGTCAGGCACGACGAGCAACGCAACGCCTTCACCGGCGTCGACTCCTGGCTCGGCCGCGGCTCCGAACTGGCCGAACGCCAGGACGCGCTGCGCCAGGCACAACTGGACGCAGCGAAGGCCCACTTCGCCGAGCTGCTGCGCTCGGTGAACGCGTACGAGCAGGCCCGGATCAGGTGCGCCGTAGCGGTCGTGTGTCACTCCCGCCGCGAGGGCCGCACCCGGCACGCAGACGTCCGCTTCGCAGACCTCTTCGGTACCGCCGGTCTGGGTCCGATCCGCCCTATCGCTGAATAGCCGCGACGACGGCTGTGAAAGGAGAGTCCAGCAGCACCTGAAAAGTTCATGAAAACGGACGGACTCGTCACCCACCCATGCGGTGACGAGTCACTCCCGCCTGCCCCGGCCCGGCGGTCAGAGCGCTCCTCACCCGAGGGGCGCTCTTGTCATGCCCACCGGCCGAGACCGGGCCCGGCGGCCACGAGAAACAGAAGGAGAAGAAACCATGGTGCGTTCGATCCCGTCGTCAGGGAACGAGAACGAGCCCAGGACAGGAATCCTCATTCCCGCCAGCATCCACGAGCCGGTCCAGCTGATCGAGGTCGGCGACGGCTATGAGAAGGCGTGGCGAGCAGGCGCCACCCGGTGGGCTCTGGAGAACCCGCAGGCCGTGCTGGTGACGCATGCTGTGGATGCGATGCAGGCGGTGGAGTTCAATCGCCGGGCCACCGTGCTGGCCTGGATCCACAACAGCGACATGTACCGGCAGCGGCAGCAGGTCGGTGGCGCAGCGCTGCTCGTGGGTCCGCAGGAGGTGGACGGGGACGTGAGCGCGGCACCCGAACAGCTGGTGAACGCCATCATCCCCAACGGCCGCCTGCAGATGCAGTTCCAGGACGCGCAGCAGGGGCCGTGGCTGGTCGTCGGCAGCGACGACGACTGGTACACCGCCTACGAGTGGATGCTGCAGTACCTGTACCGGGCCAGCCGCACCACCCTGAAACTGCGGGTGCGGCTGGTGCCGACGCTGTCCCAGGGCGAACTGGAAGACGTCGGCGGGATCGCCCGCAGCAGGCTGCAGCAGGAGTCCGAGAACCCCCAGGTGCAGGGCTCGATCAGGGTTCTCAGCTGCACCGGAATCGATGACCTGGCCCAGCAGATCCGGGACGGCAGCCTTCTGGCGGGCGACGGATTTCACTGGCGCGACCTGTGCCTGCTGAATCTGGTCGACGACGGCGAGCACTGGCTGGCGATCCGGCGCGGCTACGGGGTGCCCGTCCCACCCCTGTCGGGCCTGGTCGAGGAAGGCCAGTTCACCGAACTGATCACCCGGCTGCTGTCCGCCACCCGCAGGAAGCTGCGCGCCGGCCGCTACTGAGCACCCTGCATCAGCCCACTGTAGGGACGTCGCCCGCACGTCGGGTGTTCCCTACCGTGGGCTCATGGGAGGGCGACTGTAGGCCTACCGCAGTCCTTTTCCCATGGCCTGAGTGCCTTTAGCGTCGAGGAGGGCCGCGCTTTACTGGCTGGAGTCGCGGCCCTCCATTCCTAGGGGGAGGCGCTTGTGAGCGAAAGAATTTCAGCAGCGCGACGTCGGGGGAGGACGGTATGACCGGGACCCTGCTGGTGGTCGTGGTGCTCTGGCACATCGTGGTGTTCCTGCGCTGGCGTAGGCAGTTACAGGCCGCACGACACGAGGCCCGCCGTGATGCCCTGACCGGTCTGGGCAATCGCCGGGCGCTGATGGAGGCACTGCAGGAATCCGGGGCGGCGATCGCCATGCTGGGAATCATGGACCTGGACGGGTTCAAACCGGTCAACGACCGCTACGGCCACCACGCCGGCGACCAGGTTCTGCGCACGATCGCGCAGCGACTGCAGGCCGTCTCGGCCGGGCATCGGATCAGCGCGTACCGGATGGGCGGAGACGAGTTCGCGGTGATCTGGTGGGACGCCACCGATCGGCCCACCGAAGAGGCCCACGATCTTCTGGACGACGTCGTCGGGCCCACCATCCAGGTGGACAAGCACCTGCTGAAGATCGAGGCGAGCATCGGCCTGGCGCTGAACACCGACGCGGGCAGCACCGAGAACCTGACCCGCACGGCCGACGCAGCCCTGTACATCTGCAAGCGGTCCCAGCCATCCACTACCTCACGCGCCGATGACCCTCGAGAACCCAATGGGGGACGTCGGCCCGCGGCTACCGCTGGAAGGCAGACTCGGGTGCGGGTAGGGGTTGTCGGTCACGAGCGACGGCAGGGGCCGCGGCGTTTCCTCGGTGACCAGTCGCGGCCGGGCAGCGGGAACTGCCGTGGGTGACAGCGTCGGCAAGCTCGCCCTGGCCGGAGTGACGGTCTTCGTAGCCGCCATGATCGGCGTCGCGCTCCTGGTCCAAGGCGCGTACACGGCTGCGGCCGACGACCCAGGTTCCCTGATCGGCCGGGCCCTGCTCACCGGATCAGACGCGGGGTGCCCTTCCGGCCGAGCAACCGCCCGCCCTTCAGCGGCCGGCAGTTTCGACGCCGAGCAGCGGGCGAATGCGCGCATCATCGTCCGCACCGGACGGGAACTCGGGGTACCTCTGTGGGGCCAGGTCATCGCGGTGGCCACCGCCATCCAGGAGTCGAGCCTGCGCAACGTCGCCCATGGCGACAGCGCCGGGCCCGACTCCCGCGGTCTGTTCCAGCAACGGGCGGCCTGGGGCTCCCTCCAGGACAGAATGACGCCGGCCGAAGCAGCCCGGATGTTCTACCTCGGCGGTCAGGGCGGGCAACCGGGGCTGCAGGACATCCCCTACACCGACGAACGGATGTCCCTGACCGAGGCAGCCCAGAGCGTCCAGCATTCCGCCCATCCTGATGCCTACGCCCGGCACGAAGCAGCCGCGACCGTTCTGGTCATGGCTTCGGGCAGCGGGGGAGAAGCCCGTCGGGCCGACCGTCTGTGTAGCACTGCTCCAGCCACCGGAGCCGTCCAGCGGGCGATCGCCTACGCGAACCGGCACCTGGGCCAGCCGTATCTGTGGGGTGGAGACGGACCAGACGCTGGCGAGTCAGGTTTCGACTGCTCGGGACTGACCAAGGCGGCCTACCAGGCCGGCGGCATCACCCTGCCGCGCACCGCGCAGCAGCAGTACGACCACGGCCCGAGAGTGTCCGTGACACAACTACGTCCCGGAGACCTGGTCTTCTTCGGAACCGGCCCCGGCAACGTCACCCACGTCGGGCTCTACATCGGCGGTGACCGCATGATCAACGCGCCGCGCAGCGGCACGCTCGTGCGCGTCGAGGACCACCGCCGGTCCACGCTCGTGGGAGCCACCCGGCCAACTGTCGGCTGACTCTCGCCGTCTGCACCCACGTCCCCCAGGGGTGAACAGAAAGGAGGAACCGGTCTCACCACCGGAGAACTGAGCACGGTCACTCGAGCTCGTCGCCCAATCCTGGCGGCGAGCTCTTTTCATGATGTCGATCAGGAGGATCAGCATGTCGCAGAAACTTTCACGGCAAACGGCAGACCTGAAGGTGCTGGTGATCCCGGCGGATCCGCGAGCGCCGATGCAGCAGGTCACCATCATCGGCGACCCCCACCGCAAGCTGAAGGACCTGGTGGGCGGAGCCGTCCACTGCCTGGAACTGAGCCAGCTGCCGGCCACTCTCGTGGTGAACGAGCGCCAGCTGCCACCGGCATCCGGTCAACGGGTGAACGAGCGCGCGATCCTGCTGGAGTGGACCAGCGGTAAACCGGATGTTCCTGCGGTAGCGCACCTGACCGGCGCGGCGGTCCTGCTCGGACCATCCGTCGAAGGCCGGTACAGCAGCGTCCACTCGGAGCATCTGAAGATGCTGTTGGAAGACGGCAACTTTCGTCTGCAGGTCAAGGCAAGGAAAGAGCACAGCCGGTGGGACAACCTCCCGTTCGCCTGCCCCGACTGGTTCACGACGGCCGCCGCCGGGATCGAGGCGAACCGCATGGCCCAACGGAAGCTCACCTTCCGGATCGTGCCCGAGCCCAGCACCGAACTGAAGAAACAGTGGGCGACTCTGGCCAACCCGCATCTGAACCAGCCCCTGTCGGCGCAGGACATCGTCTGCCACTACGAGGCGGACGAACTGGCGACCGCGATCACCGAGGGACCGCTGACGGCCGGGACCGCTTTCGCCTTCTTCGACCTGTGCCTGGTGAATCTTGCCGACGGGGACGAGAAATGGCTGCTGATCCACGACGGCGTCACGCATCGGCTCACCCCGCTGCGCCCACTCATCGCCCTCGGGGCCCTCGCCGACGTCCTGGAGTTCCTGCTGAACACCCAGGAACCCCTGACCATCCTGCTGGAAGACCTCTGACCCAGAACCGACCGGACAACCCAGGGAGAAGACCCATGGCACAACCACTGCCAGAACTGCACCACGCGTGGCACGAGCGCGTGGCAGCACTCGTCATCCCGGCGCAGAAGGCGGACCCCGTCCGGCTGACGGTTCTCGAAGGGCAGCAGATCCGCGCCCTGCAGAGACTCGTTCGTGGTACGAGCGCCTCGATCGGGCTGCCGGCCCTGAAAGCAACCCTGCACATCAACGAAGAGGGTGCAGAACAGGGGCTGCCGACCAACGACCGCGCCCGCCTGCTGGCCTGGGCACACGCTCCCGCGGAACGCGGAAAGACCCAGGTGGCCGCAGACGCGGTCATCCTTGGACCCGCCGAGGGCGGCCGCAACCGCAGCGTCCCAGCCGAGCTGAGCCAGTTACTGGTCTCGGCGCAGCACTTCCAGCTCCAAGCCGAGTACCGCGATCGGCCCGGCATCTGGCTGGACACCAGCGACGGCTGGACGTCCTGGCACGAGGCCTACACCCTCGCGGTCGGGATGCTCATGCACAACCACAGAATCCACGACATCCGGGTCCGGCCCGTCGACCGGGGCTGACTGCTCAGCGTCCCTCATCCACATCCAGCGCTCCTCGTCCGAGGGGCGCTTTTCCATGCCCGCGCCTGGCCTGGTCAGGCCCAGGCCGGGCGCGGCACACCACAACAGCAAGGAGAACGAAGCCATGGAGAACCAAGTGTCCGGCGCCGAAACGAGGCTGGGGATCCACATCCCGGCCGGCCCGCACCAGCCGATCACGCTGATGGATCTCGCGGAGGTGCGCAAGGACGGGAGCGACTTCTCCGGATCCCTCGACCTGTGGGTTCTGGACCGGCCAGACGCACTGCTCATCGCCCGCAATCCCGAGGCCCGCAAGCATCTCGCCCAGAACCGGCGAGCCACCGTCCTGGCCTGGAACCACCACCCCGGAATGCACCGGGAACGCGGGGTGCTCCACGGACCCGTTCTGGTCACCGGAGCACTGAACGGCGACGGCATGATCACCACCGCCCCAGCAGAACTGGTGAACCTGCTCATGCCCGCGGGACGGCTGCAGATGCAAATCAAGAGTACCGAAGCCGAGGGTCCCTGGCGTTCCTTGGGCCAGGACGACGACTGGTTCGGCGCCTACCAGTGGATGCTCACCTACACCGCCCGCTCACCTGAACAGCAGAGCAGGCTCCTGCGGGTCGTTCCCGCGATGTCCACGAGGCAGCTCGAGCACCTGGCCCAGATCGAGGACCAGGGACTCCTGGACCCGCCCGGCAGCGAGGATACCCGGAACCCGATCAAGATCCTCAGCTGCACCGGAATCGACGATCTGGCCGAGCAGATCCGGACCGGCCCGATCCCTGCCGGCAGCGGGTTCCACTGGCGAGACCTCTGCCTGGTCAGCCTTTCCGACGACGGACAGCACTGGGTGGCTATCCGCAACGACCACGCCCTCACTGTCACACCACCGCTCCCGCACATCGAGGACGGCACCTTCGCCGCCTACGTCATGAAGCTGACCCACCAGCAGGCAGCAGACGACCAGAACTGATCCTCCGCGCTCGACGAAGGGCCACCCCACAGCGTTCTGGGTGGCCCTTCGTCGTTGCGGAACGCCCGACCCGACCAGAAAGAGGAACCATGACCACTATCGACCCAGGACCCGACACAGGGCAGCCACCGGCATGAGCCTGCTGACTTACCTCCCCGCCGGCGCAGTCCTGGACGAAGGCGCCATCCGCCGCGGCTCCTACACCAATCCGGACGGACACGGATTCGCCGTGGCCGCCGCCGAGGGCATCATCATCCGCCGCGCACTCGCCTACCAGTCCCTACTGCGCGACCTCGAGGTCCTGCGCCGCGAGCTTCCCAGAGCGCCAGCCCTCTTTCACTCCCTGAGAGCCACCCAGGGCTGGGGGATCGTGGACAACTGTCACCCGTTCGCGATCGATCACCACCACGACACCGTCATCGCCCAGGACGGACCGCTGCCGCGCCAGGTCCACCAACGACGCACCGACCTGCGCTCGAAAGCCCGCATCGCAGCCGAGGAATTCATCCCAGCCTTCGAACCTCTGAGCTGGCGCCGCAACCGCGTCGACCTCGAGCGGTGGCTCCCCAGGGACTGCACCGCGGTGATCCTCACCCACGACGCGTTCGGCGGGCTGGGCTACCTGATCCACGAAGACGTCGGCACCTGGCACGAAGGCGTCTGGTACTCCAGCAACGACTTCCAGCCCTACACGGACGACGCCGCCGCCACGTAGCACGGCCGCTCTTTTCCGAACCTTCCTCTCGACCTCCGGGCGCCCACGGCGTCCGGCGACCCCGCACGTCCAAAATCAGAGAAGGGACCACCGATCATGACCGAAACGCTCACGTCCCAGCAGCAGCGACGGCGAAACCGGCGACTGCACAACGCAGTCCGCTCGCACGCGACCTCGATCGAATGGGCGCTCAGCAAACAGTCCAACGACAGCTGGCATCTGGACCAGGAAAGCATCACCACGAACTCGGCCGTCCTCTTCGGAGCCGGCCAGGAGATCGTTTCCCTCCAGTACGACTCGGCCCCCATGCAGGGACCGCTGACCGTCACCGGAGTACACCCGTGGCTTGACAAGGGCCCGCACCGGTTCCTGACCCTCAGCGCAAACGTCGGCGTCTGGAACAGCGCAACCCAGATCCTCCGCCACCTGCGACCCGCCTACGGCGCTGACGATCTCGGCCACCAGAAAGCCCGATCGGCCTGCGTAATCTGCGCGAAAAGGGTCAATCAGGAACTGGCCGACGACATCGCGGGCATGTGCGGGGGCAACGTCGAGAGCCAGGCAGGCGGATACCGGGTCACCTTCGACCAGGGAACGCTCACCGGCACCTTTCAGATCACCGACACCGGCCGCCTGATCCTGAAGCTGAACGCCAGCGACCCAGAAGCCCTCTGCGCGATCGCCGTCCGCCTGCCGAACCTCGGCAACCAGTGACCGGACCTGGAGGCTAGATGCGAACCAGGAACAACGGATTCGACGGACTGTTCGTTAAGGCGGAGAAGGTGACCGCTGAACTCGCGGACGTCCTGCGCGTTGGACCGCAGCGACGCGGGCCGTCTGCCGAAAGACCTGGGCGGTAGCTCAGCCCGATTCACGCGCGAGATGGCCCGGCCCTGTGGCCTGGGCCATCTCGCGTTCCACCTCTGGAACGCAGAACCTGAACAGCGATGGCTACTCCGAAGGCCGACCCGATCGAACGCGTAGATGCGCTTTCCGAACCAAGGGTCGAGGCGTTGAAAAGCGCGTCCTTTTTGCGTTTTGGCTCTGCTGCTGGAACGTCGTCGGCCGACGAGGGTTTGAGGCACAGCGGTCCGCCAAGCATGGTGACCGCCCGCAGCAGGAACGGACTGGAGGACTGCACCGGCAGCCGGCTTCCTCCAGTCCGTAGCGGTTGTCGAACAATCGGCTCAGTAGGCCTGCGACTGGCCGCCGTCGATCGCGATCGTCTGGGCATTGACGTAGCTCGCGTCCTCGGACAGCAGGAAGGCGACGACCGAGGCGATCTCCGGGGCTTCGCCGTAGCGCTTGGCCGGGTTCGGCTGGATGAACTGCTCGGCGGCGGCGCGCGGGTTCTCGGCGTCGATCTGCTTCATCGAGTTCTCGACCATCGGTGTCCAGATCGCTCCGGGGGCGATGGCGTTGATCCGGATGCCGTACCGGCCGTACTCGACCGCCGAGTTGCGGGTCAGGCCGACCAGGCCGTGCTTGGCCGCGGCGTACCCGGACTGGTTCCCGATACCCCGGATGCCGCCGACGCTGGCGGTGTTGACCACCATGCCGGAGCCCTGCTCACGCATCACCTTCAGCACCTTCTCCAGGCCGAGGAAGGCGCCGCGCAGGTTGATGGAGACGACCCGGTCGAACTCGGCCGAGGAGAAGTCCTCGGTCAGGTTCTGCCGACCCTCGATGCCCGCATTGTTGAAGAAACCGTCAATCCGGCCGAACCGCTCCAGGGTCTTGGCCACGTACGCCTCGACGTCCGCTTCCTTGGACACGTCAGCGGTGATGGTCAGGACCTCCGCCTGCGGGGCGACCTCGTAGACGGCCTCCGCGGTCTCCTTGAGACCAGGCTCCGCGATGTCGACAAGGGCGAGCTTGGCGCCCTCGGAGGCGAGACGCACGGCGCTCGCGCGGCCCAGGCCGGATCCGCCTCCGGTGATTAGAACGACGCGCTCAGCGAACCTGTTGGCAGACATGGAGTGCTCCCACTTCGTCTTCGAAGGGCCCGGAGGCCGGTCGGCGACCAGCGAACCCAGCTGCCGTTGACCGACAACTGTCGCTTAGGCTACGCCTGTATCTCGACGTGAAGACAACTCGAGAGTGGGCCTTCGGGTGGTGATCTGACTCACCGCCTACCGCCGGAATGACGTGAGCTCAGCCCGGCGATGCGCCCCTGAGTCTCGATCCTGCCGGGCCGGTCGGCTGCCGGCCCGGCAGGTTCATCGCTTCGGTGGTTCTGGTTCCGCGCGAGATACTCGGGCGGAACGCCCGTTGGGCCCTACTGCCCGGCGGCTTCGGGGCTGCCCTCGATCCATGAGATGTGCTGGGTCAGTGACGTGATCTTCCAGCCTTCGAGGGTGCGCACCAGATGATGATCGTAGGAGCCGCGCATCAGGTACAGCTCGCCGGCGGGTGCACCCTGCTTGTAGTGCTGGGCGTACATGTACGAGTGGCACACGGCCCGGTCGGAGTCCTGCTCGTCGAACTCGACCACGTGATTGGGGCTGATGTGCTGGCGGGCGTCCCAGGCCTCCAGGCCCTGACGGGCGAATCCGGCGAACGCCTCGCGTGCGAAATCCGCCGGCGGAAGGCCAGCTTCGGAGAAGTCGATGTGGACGGATTCGGTGAAGACGGAGGCGAATGCATCCCAGTCCCCGGCGTCGATGGAGGTGGCGTACTTGATCACGACGTCGATGATCTCGGTGCGGTCCTCGAGGCGCTGGATGCGCCGGAGGAGGGTGTCGTTGGACATGAGGGAAGCCCTTCTGGCCGAACCATGCGGCATGGCTATGTTTCATCGTCTGCTTTAAAAAAGTAAGTTGATTGCGGCGGTGTTGTCAATCGGCCTCGCGCTGCCCGGAGACCGTGAGGCACACTGGTGCCGGAACGTCGGTTGGCGAGTTTCGACAAGCAACGCACAACAGGTAAGCGAAGGAGGGCGCATGCCCGGAGTGTCTGCGGTCACCTCCGACACCGGTGGACAGTCCGCTCCGGACAGTCCGTGTGAAACGCTCAGTGAGCCGTTGTCGCAGGTCATGACGTTGCTGGGAAAACGCTGGGCCGGTGTGGTGCTGAGCGCACTGATGGGCGGGCCGATGTACTTCAACGAGCTCAAGCGCGCCATCCCGGGCATCAACGACCGCATCCTGAACGAACGGCTCCTCGAACTGGTCGACCTGCGGCTGGTCGCCCGCACCACGGTGGACGTCGGTGGCGGGCGGGTGCGCTACGAGCTGACCGAACACGGGTATGCCATGCGGCCGGCCATCGATGAGCTGACCCGCTGGGCCAAGGAGCACCTATAGCAGAGCGAGGCTGGGTCGGCAGGCCCGACCAGCGTCGACCGGGTCCTCGCTGAACGCCTTGACCAGCAGCCATTCCAGGCCGTCGGCGCCACCGGGGACGAGCGTCCATGCCTGGCCCATCGAAGCCGGAGCAGCAGGGCGCAACAGGTTTGCTCGAAGATGGTCCAGGCTGGCCGAGTGGACAACGCATTCAGGTTCGCGATGATGATCAGTTCGTCGCCGTCGGCGCCGACCCACACCTCATCGGCGACCAGGCCCGGAAGCAGGGAGCAGCCCACCTCGAGCGGACTGCCAGATGCCGCTGTATCTGGTCGCGGTCGACCTTGATGACCAGATGCAGCGGCGGCGCCGAGGGGGTCACGATCCTGCTACTGATGGATCAGCCGGCCGCTCTGGTGATGAGGGCAGTCGCCGACCTACTGGTCAGGCTGGAGCAGGTTCCGCGATGGTGGTCTCAGCCCTATCCCGTCGATGTGCCCGTTGGGTGCCGATGAAGACCAGGACGATGCCGATCGCCAGCCAGACCCTAAGGACGATCATGAACTCGTCCCGGTTTCCGTCGTCATCGGCGGCCACCCGGGCCGTTGCCCCCGCCCTTGGCTGCCTGGGCCGAGCCGGCGCTGAGCAGCAGAGGCACCAGGACCACGCTCAGCATGGAGGCCCCGCCGACCAGAGCCGCAGGATGACGACGGGCAAGACCATAAAAGGGCTCCAAGTCTGATGAGGTGCGGCGGCGCCGTTGTGGATCACCTTCCCAGACCGGCGACCCAAGCGGGCGTATCGGCGTCCTCACCATCCGCCCCCGGTGCAGGACGACGCCCTGTCAAGCCGGGATGCACGCTCGCTCGTCGCCCCAACGTTCTTCAGGAGAGCAGTTCCCTGATCCGGTCGGCGCTGGGGGAGCCGGTCGGTGGGCTGTAGACGGAGATGCTCACACCCTGGTCGCCGGCGACGTAGAGGTGCTGGAAGTGGGTGTCGAGTGCTTCACCGTCGGGGTGGCGCAGCCGCATGGGCCCGAACGTCTTCTCCTGCACTGTGTGGTCGGACCAGAGCTTGCGGAACGCCGGGCTCTGCTCGCACAGCTCGTCCGAGAGCTGGCCGAGGCTGGGGTTGCCGGGCATGCCGTAACGCAGCATCCCGGTGATGTTCTCCGCCTTGGTGCGCCAGTCGACGTAGCTGACCTTGGCTTTCGGGTCGGCGAAGACGAAGCGCGCGAAGTTCGGCTCGTCCATGGTGTCGAAGTCCGCGATCAGCACCCGGGCGGCCTGGTTCACGCCCAGGACATCAAGGTCGGCATTGAGGACGACTGCGGGCGCCAGGGGCAGGGCGTCAAGGATCCAGTTCAGCTGGGGGCGCAGTTCCTGGGCCGGTGGAGGCTTGGGCTGGGCGAACAGTCCGCTGAAATAGACGTATTCGTCGGGTTCGAGGAGCAGTGCCTTGGAGACGGCCTGGAGGACTTCGGGAGTGGGGTTGAGGGCTCGGCCCTGTTCCAGGCGGGTGTAGTAGTCGACGCTGAGATTGGCTCTCGTGGCCACTTCTTCGCGTCGCAGGCCGGGCACCCGGCGCCGTTCGGCCGAAAAACCGAGTTCGCCGGGGGAGACCCGGGCTCGCCGGGACTTCAGAAAGGCGCTGACCTCGGTGCTTCGGTGATTGAGCATGGTGTTCTCCAGGGTGGCCGGACCCGGGTGGGCCCGACCCATCCTGACACGAGAAATCAGAGCTGAGCCAAGTGGTCCCGGACCGCGGGGACGAAGGTAGGCAGGTCGTCCGGGTAGCGCGAAGTGATCAGCGTCCAGCCGTTCGTGGCGTCCTCGACCAGTTCCTGGTCCACCCAGGTGGCCCCGGCGTGGGTAACGTCGGTGCGGATGCTGATCCAGGACGTCATGGTCTTGCCGACCAAGAGCCCGGCCTCGGCCAGCAGCCAAGGGCCGTGGCAGATGGAGGCGATCGGGCGGCCGCTGTTGGCGAACTCGTTGGCCAGGCGGACGGCGTCGGGGTTGATCCGCAGGGCGTCGGCGTTGATCGTGCCGCCGGGCACGATG
The DNA here is from genome assembly GCF_021129305.1 of Kineosporia babensis. Taxonomy (GTDB): domain Bacteria; phylum Actinomycetota; class Actinomycetes; order Actinomycetales; family Kineosporiaceae; genus Kineosporia; species Kineosporia babensis. The sequence continues at coordinate 27,131 of NZ_JAJOMB010000038.1, forward strand.
AGCAGGTCGAAGCCGCTGCTGTCCAGATCCTCGATGGCCACGTCGGCCTCGACCTCCGGGCCGGCCGCGTCGTCCATGATCAGGGTGCGCACGGTCTTGCCGCCGGGTGAGGCCACGCTCACCTTGGCGCCAGCCTTCCGCAGGCCGTTGAGAGGATCTACCAGTTCCGGGCTTTCGACGCCGTGGCCGTGGGAGATTATCAGGACGTGCTTGTTCCGGATGTCACTCACGAAAAGTCCTTCCATTCGGTTGGATCTCCGCTCTGGGGCAGCGTGGCCGGGTGTACCAGGCCCGTGCAGACCCCGGCGGTCCAACCTAGGTCTGCCAGGACCACCTTTGGTGTACCGCCGAGATTGTCCGGACGGCACCTTCGTCAGATAGCGGCCCGTTCGCGAGTCCGGAAATGGAAGGTGTAGCGGGAGCACGTAGCCGGTGGCTTGCTCGACCAGAGTGTCGGTGGCGGGTTTGTTCTCCGCCATCGGTTAGACCGTTTCGTGCGAGATCCGCATCTCCTCGTCAGCGACGACTCCGGGACGATCAATGTGCTCGCCCATCATTCGTTTCAAGGTTGGGAGGCCGGGGTGCATTATCCGCCAGGTGATCTGCGACTGACCTGTGTCTTCACCGATGCCTTTCCCGCATGCCGACGGGTCAGGGGAGAATTCCTCGCACGACTGCAGCCGCTGCGGCGATGAGCTGGTCGGCCTGGGGGAGCGCTTCGGGTCGATTGCGGGCAGTGACGGTGAAGCCCTGAAGAATGGTGAGCAGCAGACCTGACGAAGCCTCGACCGACAGTCCAGGCGCAGTGAGACCCTCCGGAATCAGCGGAGCGACATAGTCTTGCCACCCGTCCAGGGGCGCTGCAACGTACTCGGTCAAGCCCGATGCCTCAGGCACCACCATCACTGTGGTGCAGGCGAGGGTACGGAACTTCGGATCGGTCTGCAGGAGCTGGACGTAGCGCACCAGCATCGAGCGTAGGAACTCTCGGGGGTCGTGTCCTTCGCCAAAATCTGCGAACAGAATCGCACCATAGATGGACCAGCCGTGATCAAGCGCTGCGGTCAGTAGTTCCGCCTTGTTCTTGAAATGGTGATTCAGAGCGCCTCGGGTCACGCCCGCGCGTCGCGCGATGTCATCGAAGGTCGCTCCCTGCCAGCCATTTTCCTCGAAAGCGTCCAGCGCTCGGTCGAGTAGAGCGAGTCGGGTGAGCTCGGCTTGAGCAGCAGTACGTCTCATACATACATGTTAGCTTGTTTGTAAGACGTCGCGCTCGGCACTGAGAGCAATCGCGGGGTTCCCGAGCGGAAGCAGCCGGCGTGGGCTGGCTGAACTGTCAACGAGACGGGACGAGGGAGACATGGCTAAGCGAAACCAGGCGGGATCAGGCGGGGGACAGCGGGCGCTGGTGGTGGGTAGCGGGATTGCCGGGAGTTCGGCTGCCTGGTGGCTGCACAGCACGGGGTGGGAGGTGACCCTCGTCGATGCTGAGCAGGTTCCTCACGTCGGAGGCTTCATCATCCAACTGGACGAAACTGCTCTGAAGATCTTGGAGTCGATGGGCGCCCAATCGGTGATCTCGGCGGCCACCTTCCCCGGCCCGGCCACGGCCTTCCGATGGAAAGGTGGTCCAAGGCCCAGGGAAATCACAGTGGGTGCCGGAGAGAGCCGGCTAGCCCGACGGGGTTCCCTTGCGCAGGCCATGCTCCAGCACGTTCCCGGCGAAGTCGAGCAGCGGCTGGGCGCGGCTCTGGTCAGTCTGGAGAACCGGGATGACCATGTCCGTGCCCGCTTTGAGGACGGCTCCGTCGATGACTTCGACATGGTGGTCGGGGCTGATGGACTTCACTCCACGGTCAGGCGCCTCACGCTGGCTTCGGATGCTGAGAGCGTCTACCACAATGGCATCTCCCACGTGTGGATCAATGTATCTGCGAAAATTGGCTCAGGCGCTGTCATCTCCACACGGGAAGGCATGGTGACGCAGATCTATCCCTACCCGTCGGACTCTGGTGCTTTGCTCGTCGCCGCGCTTCCCGTCGCTGATCCGGCTCCGCCGATTCGGGACCTGGTGGAGCACATCGCGGGAGTCGTTCGTCGTACGGGCGAGGATCTGCAGGCAGTCGCCGACGCGGCTCTCACCTCGGATGATGTCAGGCTTACCAGGTTTTCTCAGGTCAGGCTTCCTCGCTGGCACACCCGGCGGGTCGTTCTGGTGGGAGACTCGGCCCACTGCATCGATCCGCTCTCCGGCATGGGCGGGCACGGGGCGCTTCTGGCGGCGGCGACGCTTGCCCACGAGCTGCACAAGCGCAGCGGCGCAGAGATGACGGAGGCCTTCGAGGCCTACCAGCGACAGATGCAGCCCTTCGTGCGGATCGTGCAGCGGAGCACATCGCACGTGCTCGAATACGTCACGAAGCCCGACCAGCGTTGGAAGACTCTGGGAAGTGGTGTTTCCGAGGCGCTTGAGGCGTTCCCTCTCCTGTTGTCTCAGAGCGGCCGGAAGCGTCTGGTTGGTTCGCCGAGCCTGGTCTGATCCGTCCGCTGCAGCAGTACAGGCGGTACCGTCGGCGCGTTGTCGTGCAGATAGTGCCGCTGAGAAACGTTTTCGCGAGCGGAGTTCGAGCTGCGCAAGCGCCCGATGCTACAAATGGCCACGTTGGAGCATAATTTCGGCCGCGACGGCTTCCGGTATCTGCTTGACGCCAATGCCGCCGGCGTCCTGCATCCCGACGTGCACCGGGGCGGTGGCATCACGTCCATGGTCTGAACGCGCTGATGGAATGGGGTTGGATGAGGGACATGGCAGTGATTCCAGGAGAGGCCAAGTTTTCGAAGGCGTCGGGGCCGGTCGAGGTCGTGCCGTTCACGCGGGCTGTCGGTGATGCCGGTGAACCCATCACGCTCACCGGGGCCATGCACCTGCGGCTGCGCAGCGCCGGGCAGGAGTGGGTGGTGCACGGTGGCAGCGGGGTGTGGTTCGCTACCTCCGTTACGGGCGCCGATGGGCGCCAGGTGGCGCGGGCGCTGCGGGATCCGATGCTGGCCCGCGTGGGGGAGGGGTTCCTGGCGGTGGCGGTACCGATTTCTGCCGCGGGTGATGAACTGCCGAGTGCGCAGGTGCTCGTCGGATTCTCTGAGGACTTGGTGCAGATCTCGGAGGCGGTCGTGGTGGACCTGCCTGGCCCGGGGCCGGTCACTGCTGCTTCGCTGGTCGGGGGTGGCGAGCGGTGCCTGCTCAGCTGGAGGGATGCGGCGGGGGCGGCTCGGTCGGCGGCGATCCACGGCACCGATTCAGCGTTCGTCGTCACGGAAGTCAGTCCGTCGCCGGTGTCCTCACCCTCTCCCGTGTTGATCTCACCTGAACATGCAGCTACGTTGCTCGACCAGCGGAAAAAGGGGCCGGTGGTGGAACCGTTCCCGCTGGTGCGTGAGCGCGCGGATCCACAGGTTTTCTCATATGGCGGCCGGTGGTACTTGGTGGCCAGTGACGACACGAACGGCGACAACATCAACGTGCCTGCCCTGCTGATCCGGAGCGCGCCGGACCTGCAGGGCCTTGCGCAGGCGCCGGATCACGTCATTCTGAGCCGGGGGGAGGCCGGGCTGGGCGGCTGTTTCTGGGCCCCCGAGGTGCACGAGGTGGGGGGTGTGCTGCGGTTGTTCTTCGCGCCCAGCGTGGGGCAAGCGAGCTGGAGCACTGTGCAGTGCCACGTCATGACCCTGTCTCCGGGCGGCGACCCCGAGCGCGCTCAGGACTGGAGCACCCCCGTCCCAGTCCTGGACATGACGGGTCGCCCGCTCAGTCCCGAGCCTGGCCGCCCGGCCATCTCTCTGGACATGACCTACCTGGAGGTCGACGGACGCTGCCTGGTGGTGTGGTCCCAGCGCGTCGTGGAAGAGGAGTTCGTGGGTGACGCGGAGCTGTGGATCGCTGAGATCGACCCGGCGAAACCCCATCGGCTGACCTCGCCGATGGTGTGTCTGCTGACGGCGCGCCTGAGCTGGGAGCTGACCAACGACTCGAACTGCGTTGAGGGGCCCTATGGTCTGGTCAGCGAGGACGAGGTCGCGCTCGTCTATGCCGCGGGTGGAGTCGGTCCGCACTATGCGACCGGCGTGCTGCGGGCCCCACGGGGTGCCGATCTGATGGACCCGAGCGTCTGGACCCGGGCAAGCGCTCCACTGCTGGACTCGCACAGCGTGGCCGGGCAGTGGGGGCCGGGTCACGTCAGCTTTGCCCACCAGGGCGAGGACCTCATCCTCGCGTTTCATGCCAAGTCCGACCCGCATGAGCCGGCCCGGCACACCGGACTGCGACGGCTGCCGGGCTGGAAAGGTGGACAACCCGTCCTGCTCTGAGCGGTGGCCTGCGCCCTAGAATCGTGTGCATGGCCACCATCCGCGACGTCGCTGCAGCCGCGGGCGTCGCGCCCAGCACGGTCTCCTACATTCTGCGGGGCAAGAAGCGCTACCCGGCAGCGACCGTGGAGCGGGTCATGGCCAGCATCGCCGAACTGGGCTACCGGCCGGACTCGGCCGCCCGGGCGCTGGCGTTGGGACGGACCAATATCCTGGGCTTTCTGGCGTCGGTGAACATCGGAGCCCCGGACGCGGACATCGACATCTTCATGCGCTTCATGCGGGCCGCGCTCTACGCGGCCCGCCCGCGCGGCTACGACGTCCTGGCCATGGGCCGAGGCGAGGACGAACTGCAGGGCGACGTCCTGGCTGACGCCCTCGTCGTGATGGACATCCTGCACGCGGACCCACGCCTGCCGGTGCTGCGCGGCCTGGGGATCCCGACCGTGCTGATCGGCAATCCGCCCGATTCCCTGGGTCTGAGCGCGGTGGATCTGGACTTCGCCGGGGCGGCGCAGAAGGCCGTGGATCGCCTGGCCGATCTGGGGCACCGTCAGATCGTGGTGATGGCCACCCCCGATGAATCTGATGGCCGGGAGTTCGCGTACCGACGGCGCTTTCGGGAGGCCTTCCTCCAGCGCTGTGAATCCCGCTCCGTGCAGGGGTTGTTCATCCCGTGCGGACTCACCCGCGATGCGGTTGGGGCCTGGCTGGACGGGGTGCAGACGCGGCTGCCGCAGGTGAGTGGGGTAGTGGTCATGGCGGTCGGTGTGCTGGACCTCCTCCTCGAGGAACTGGCCCGGCGCAACCGGGTCGTGCCGGATGACCTGTCGCTACTGGCCCTGGCACCGGCCGAGGACTTCGCCCGAAGCTTTCCCGCCATCAGCGTCCTGGACATCCCTGGTCACCAGATGGTGGACGTCGCTGTGAATCGAGCCTTGGACGAGCTCGGTGGTGCCGCGCCTGGAGTACTCGAACTGGTGCCGACGACTTTCCATGATCGGGGCTCGCTGGCCTCGAGGTCTCCTCGCTAGACCGCTCTGCCTTCCCTCGCAATTCCCTGAGGCATTTGTCCCGCTTCGGCGGTGAACGGGCTGGCCACGGCCCGGGACGACTCTTGCGAACCGGTTCTCCACCCCTTACGGTCGCGTTGGAGAACCGGTTCTCCGGTGGCGGTCCGCTCGATCCGCGCCGCTCATCGCTCAGTGAGGAGCACAAGATGATGAAGTCGCCACGCGCCCTGCTCGTCGTTCCTGCAGTTGTCGGTCTCGCCTTGGGGCTGGCTGCCTGCGGTGGTGATGAGGATGCGCCTGCGGGCGGTGAGGTCACCTCGCTGGCCCTTTGGGACGCCTTCACCCAGTACGACGACAACTCGGCCTACGGCCAGCTCATCTCCACCTGCGAGACCGAGACCGGCATCACCATCGAGCGCACCGCCGATCAGGCCTATCTGGACACGATGCTGCAGGGGGCCAGCTCCGGTAATCTGCCGAACCTGGCCATCGTCGACAACCCGTCGATCGCGACTTACGCCAATGTTGGTCTGCTGGTGGACAATTCCCAGACCGGCCTGGACACCTCCGAGGTGCGCCCCAACGTGCTGGCGGCGGCGGAGGTCGACGGCAAGGTCTATGGCAGTTCGCTGGGGTCGAACACCCTGGCGCTGTTCTACAACACCGAACTCTTCGACAAGGCCGGGCTGGAACCGCCCACCACCTGGGACGAACTGCGCAGTGCAGCCAAGGCGCTGAGCAAGGACGACGTGAACGGCATCGGCTTCTCGGCGATCAACACCGAGGAGGGGACGTTCCAGTTCGAGCCGTTCTTCTGGGGTGCCGGAGCCGCACTCACTGACATCGGCTCACCGCAGGCGATCCAGGCCCTGCAGCTGTGGACCGACCTGGTGAACGACGGATCCGCCTCCAAGGCCGTGGTCAGTGCCAACCAGGGCGACATCAACGACCAGTTCACCGCGGGCAAGCTGGGCATGATGGTCAACGGCACCTGGCAGTTGGCCGGGCTGGACGAGGCCGGTACCCCTTACACGGTCGTCCCGGTGCCGGCCGCCGACGGTGGCCCGGCCCCCAGCCCCCTGGGCGGGGAGTTCATCGAGGTGGTGGCTAGCGACGAAGCCCACCAGAAGGCCAGCGGCGAGTTCGCGCAGTGCATGGTCGATCCGGAGAACCTCAAGGCCTGGGCGACGGGCCAGAGCTACATCCTGCCCACCGAGGAGGCCGCCGATCAGCAGGCGGCCGACAACCCGGCCCTCAAACCCTGGGTCGAGGCCATTGCCGTGGCCAAGGGGCGCACGGCCGATCTGGGCGCGGACTACCCCAAGACCTCGGAGCAGATCTGGACCGCCATCCAGAAGTCCTTGTCCGGGGCGGCCACGCCGGCCGAGGCCCTCAAGGCCGGCGCCGACGCCCTGGGTTGATCCAGTGTCCTCGACCTTGACCGCGTCCCCCCGGACCGATCTGCCTGACCAGAACGCGGCGCGCCTGCGGGCGCGCCGCCTCCGGCAGCTGACGGCCATCGGCTTCATCACCCCGGTCGTGCTGTTCGTCGTCATCTTCTTCGTTGTCCCCATCGTGCGCAGCCTGTGGCTGTCGACGCAGGACTGGACCGTCGCGTCCTTCATCACCGGCGAGGCCCCCTTCATCGGGTTCGACAACTACACCACCGCGCTGGGCCGTCCTGAGTTCGGCGACATCGCCCTGCAGACGGTCATCTTCACGGTCGCCTCGCTGGCCGGGCAGTTCGTCATCGGGCTGGCCCTGGCGTTGTTCTTCAACCGCTACTTCCCGCTGTCCGGGCTCCTGCGATCGCTGCTGCTGTTGCCGTGGCTGCTTCCGGTCCTGGTCTCGGCCACGGTCTGGCGATGGATGTTCAACCCCGACTACGGCATCGTCAACGCCGCACTGGGCAGCCACATCGGCTGGCTCTCGGACCCGAACTGGTCACTGCCGGCGGTCATCATCGCCAACATCTGGCTGGGGGTCCCGTTCAACCTGGTCCTGCTCTACAGCGGCCTGCAGGGCGTTCCGGCCACCCTCTACGAGGCGGCCGCGCTCGACGGCGCCTCCGGCTGGCAGCGTTTCCGGACCATTACCTGGCCGCTGCTGCGCCCGGTCACCGGCATCACCCTGCTGCTCGGGCTGGTGTACACGGTCAAGGCCTTCGACATCATCTGGGTGATCACCAAGGGCGGCCCGATCAACAGCTCCGACACCCTGGCCACCTGGGCCTACCGGATCTCGTTCGAAGGCGATCACCAGCTGGGCCTGGGCACCGCGATCGGCGAGCTGCTGGTGATCATCGCCCTGATCTTCGGGTTGCTGCACATCCGCGCCCAGCGACGGGAGAACGACCTGTGACAGCCATCTTCCGCCGGCAGCGCTGGCTGCTGACCCTCGTCGGCGTCCTGGTCTGCGGGGTCATGCTCTTCCCGCTGTACTGGATGGTCAACGTCTCGCTGACCAAACCGCAGAACGTGATTTCCACGCCGCCGCACCTTTTCCCCACCGATCCCACGTTCGACGGCTACCGCCATGCCCTCGACACCCAGTTGCCCAACCTGGTGACCAGCCTGATCATCGCGTTCGGGACCGTCCTGATCACCCTGGCCATCGCCCTGCCCGCCTCCTACGGCATGTCCAAGCTGCGCGCTCCTGGGCGCGGCCTGATCATGTTCATCTTCCTGCTGGCCCAGATGATTCCCGGAATTGTCATGGTGATGGCTCTTTTCGCGATCTACCAGCAGATCGGGCTGCTCAACAGTTACCCGGGGCTGATGCTGGCCAACGCCACCGGCGCGGTACCAGTAGCGGTGTTCATTCTGCGGGCCTTCATGCTGCAGATCCCGGACGAGCTGATCGAGGCGGCCAAGCTGGACGGCGCGGGGGAGTGGCGGGCCTTCTGGGCCATTGTCGTTCCGCTCAGCCGCAACGCGATCCTGACTGCCTCGCTGCTGACCTTCCTGGCCTCCTGGGGTGACTTCCTCAACGCCCGTTCCCTGACCACCGGGAACAGCATCGTCCCCTTCAGCCTCGGGTTGTTCCGCTTCATCGGCGCCAACACCCAGGACTGGAACGCCGTGATGGCCTCGGCCGTGATCGCGGCAGTGCCCGCGACCGTGCTGCTGATCTTTGCGCAGCGCTACGTCGCCGCCGGCGTGACCGCTGGTGCGGTCAAGGACTGATCTGCTTCCCTCAGCTTCATTGGAGTTCACTGATGTTCGAGAAGACGTCCACCTCGCTCACCTGGCGTGGCGGTGGAGAACTGGTGCAGGTCGATGCCTGGGGGCGCGACAGCGTCCGCACCCGGGCCACCTTCGCTCCCGAGGTGGCGGACCACGACTTCGCTCTGCTGCCCCCCAAGCCCTGCGAGGTGACGATCGATGTGAACGGCGACACCGCCCGAATCGTCAACGGCCGCCTCACCGTCGTCCTCACCCAGGAGGAGACGCTGGACTGGCAGACCGGTTACGCGCTCAACCGTCTGGACATCACCTACCTCGACGCCGACGGCAAGGTGCTGCTGCGTGAGGCCGAGGCCGGCGGCGCCCTCAAGCTGCGGGCCCGCGACTACCGCCCCATCATCGGCTCTAAGGCATTCCGGCTCACCGCCTCGTTCCAGTCCCGGCGCGACGAGCACCTGGTCGGCATGGGCCTGTACCAGCAGACAGTGCTGGATCTGAAGGGCAGCACCCTCGAACTGGCACACCGCAACTCCCAGGCCTCGGTTCCGTTCGTGGTCTCGGACGCCGGGTACGGTTTCCTCTGGCACAACCCGGCCATCGGACGGGCCACCTTCGGGAACAACCGCACCGAGTGGCACGCCGAATCCACCGAGCAACTGGACTACTGGATCACCGCAGCCGGGTCCCCGCGGCAGATCGCGGCCGCCTACGCCGACGCCACCGGCCACGTTCCGATGATGCCCGAGTACGGGCTCGGCTTCTGGCAGTGCAAGCTGCGCTACTGGAACCAGGAGCAACTGCTGGAAGTAGCCCGCGAGCACCGGCGCCGCGACATCCCGATCGACGTCATTGTCGCCGACTTCTTCCACTGGCCGAAGATGGGCGACTTCCGCTTCGAGGAGGAGTTCTGGCCCGACCCCCAGGCGATGGTCGACGAACTGCGAGAGCTCGACATCGAACTGATGGTCTCGGTGTGGCCGCAGATCGCCCTGGACTCGGAGAACTACGCCGAACTGCGACGCAACAACCACCTGGTGCGGGCCGAGCGAGGACTGGATGTGCACATGGCCTTCGGTGGGCGCAGCGCATTCGTCGACGTCACCCACCCGGGCGCTCGCGAGGCGATCTGGCAGCTCGCCCGCCGGAACTACTACGACCTGGGCATCAAGCTGTTCTGGCTCGACGAGGCCGAACCCGAATACGCCGTCTACGATTTCGACAACTACCGCTACCACCTCGGCCCCAACGTGCAGATCGGCAACCTCTACCCACAGATGTTCTCGCGCACCTTTCACGACGGGATGACGGACGCGGGGCAGGACCAGATCGTCAACCTGGTGCGCTCAGCATGGGCCGGCAGCCAACGCTACGGCGCCCTGGTCTGGTCCGGCGACATCGGATCAACCTTCGAGGATCTACGCCGTCAGGTGGTAGCGGGTATCCAGATCGGGATGGCCGGCATCCCCTGGTTCACCACCGACATCGGCGGCTTCCACAGCGGCGACTCCCGCGACCCGAATTTCCGCGAGTTGCTCGTGCGCTGGTTCCAGTTCGGCACCTTCTCCCCGGTCATGCGACTACATGGTGACCGCCAGCCCTCCACCTCAGTGATCGCCGCCGACGGATCGCCCCGGGTGGCGACCGGTGCCGACAACGAGATCTGGAGCTTCGGCGAAGAGGCGTACGACATCCTTCAGGGCCTGGTGCGGCTACGGGAACGCCTACGGGACTACACCCGCGAGCAGATGCGACAGGCTCACGAAGACGGGCAGCCGGTGATGCGGGGACTGTTCTACGAGTTCGCCGACGACCCTGCGGCCTGGGACGTGGCCGACGAGTACCTTTTCGGACCGGACCTGCTCATCGCCCCGGTCATGGAACCCGGAGCTCGCTCCCGAGAGGTCTACCTGCCGGCCGGATCGAGCTGGACCGACCTGCGCGACGGTACCGAGCATCAGGGCGGAATCACGATCACGGTCGCTGCTCCCTTGGAGAGCATCCCGGTGTTCGCCCGGGACGGTGCCCTTCCCGAGTTGATCGGTGTTCCGGCATGAGCTGGCATCCGCCCGTATACACGACACCCAGCCACTGCGATGCGCAACCCATGCAGGTGCTCCCGGTCATCCACTCCGGGGCGTTCTGCGAACGGCGCAGGGAGCAGAACCGGAAGGTCGCTCTTCGCGCCTTCAGCAACGCTGCCACCATCTGCTTGTCGGTGGCGGGGTCTCCGCTGATCTCCTTCGCGTCGGCGGGACCGTAAACGAGCGGGTAGACGCCCTGCCAGCGGCCCACCGGGCGCGCGATGAGAGCCCTGGGCCCATCGATCTGGAGCATCAGCTGAAGGGGTCTGCCAGCGACGTACCAAGGCTTGGAGTCGTCCTGGTCGATGTCCCCAGGGTCCAGCGGCTGCTCGAGTACTTCCCAGGCGGCGCCGTAGACGTCCAGGAACTGGTCGCGGTCGATGCTGAGCTGTGCCGCCAGAGCGTCCTCGAGGCGTTCCGGCGTGGTGGGGTGCGGCATGGCAGTGCAGCTCCTTGGTTAGGTACGTGAACTTCGGTTGCTGACGATTTCCTCGACAAGCGCTGTCAGGTAGGAAACTTCGGCGACGGTCGCCGACAGGTCGTAGGCATGGTGGTGGCAGGCGCTCGACAGGGCGTTCCAGGCATAGGTCGCCTCCCGGGAGGCCGGGGTGCCATCAAGAGCGCGGAGAGCGACGAGCTTGCTTGCCCATCGGGTGCGGGGTCCATGTGGTCCCGCACCGTTGGCTCGTCCGAGAGTATTGAGCCAATCATCAATTTCATGCTCCAGGGCGGCACGAGTCAGCGTGGCGGCTGCTCTGGCCCGGCGATCCACTGGGAACGGTGACTGATCGCCAAGCGCCGTGCGCGCCGCGCTCAGCAAGGTCAGCGCCGGGTTCTGGTGCTCAACCACGGTGAGCCCTCAAATCGGCGAGTGTGTCGCGCAGATCGTCGACGGCGGTCAGCGGATTGCCGTTCAGGCCCTTGTGGTGTCCGGCGGCGCAGATGGCCATGACCCTGGTCCGGTGAGGCTTGGCTCGCTTCCAGGTATCGACGTCACCCGTCGAGAGAGCCAGATCGACCATGCCCCTGGTCGTGTGAGCCTTGGCCCAGCCGGCGTCCACCTCGACCCGGCTGGTGCCGGCCCGCAGCCTGCGGTTGAAGTACAGGGTGTGGCAGAGCGACTCGATGCTGGCGCGGACCAGTGTGGGCAGGACCAGACGGCGGACCTTGTCGTCCATGTCCGGGTCCTTGGCTACGGACCGGGCGTCGGCCAGCAGATTCCTGGCCTCGTCACTGTTCTCCCGCACGCGAACCACCGAGCGAAGGTCACGGGCTACCTGGAGCATCGTGGCCGGCAGTTCCAGCCGCCGGACAGCCTCGGCGAGCCGGTCGTCGTGGGTGAGCACAATGACCTGACGGTCCTGGGCGGCCTCGTGCAGCACCTTGGCCAGCCCGTCGACCTTGGCCGGGTCCATGGCCTGCACCGGGTCGTCGATCATCAGGAACCCGAACGGGCTGTCGGTCAGCGTAGCTTTGGGCAGAAACACCGACAGGGCCAGCGCATTGGCCTCGCCCTGGCTCAGTACGCCCAACGCGGAGACCTTTTCACCGTCAACGGTCGCCGGGAAGTGCACACGGCCCGAAGATGCCCAGGGCTGCAGGACAACGTCGGCGATGTCGACGTTGCTCTCGTGTCGCAACTGCGACCAGATGGACTGAGTGCGCTCGGACAGCGGTCGCATGCGCTCTGCCCGCAGTGCCTGGGCCTGGCTCTTGATCCAGGCGTGGGCAGCGTCGACCAGGCGGATCTGATCCTCGGCGGCGACTGCGGCCGTCATGTCGGTGTGCCAGTCGCTCAGGAGCAGAGCCAAGCGCTGCCACTCGTCTTGACGCGCCTCGATCTCGGCCTGCGCCACCTTGTGCAACTCGCCCAGGGCCGTGGCCAACTGGTTCAGAACGACGGCGCCGCCCGAGGCGAGCTGCTCGACAGTGGTCAGAGCAGCCCAGTCCGACCAGGCAGCGCGAGCCTGCTGAACGGCGTCCGCCAACTCCGCGCCGAGTTCGATCGGCTGGGTCAGCGTCGCAGGCGGGGGGCTGGCCATTCCCAGCAAGACCTGCTTGTGGTTCGCCGCAGCTGTGCGGGCCCGGCCCAGCCGCTTGCTCAGCACCTGATCCTGAACCAGCTCAGCCCGGGTGCGCTCGGCCCAATCGGCGTCCAAGCGGCCGGTCTCGCAGACCGGGCACGCGGTGTCGCCGGCCTGGTCGTGGTGCTCCAGGGCCAGCCCGAGCAGCTGTACTCGCCGGGCTGCGGCATCCTCGAAGTCTGCCTGTGCAGAGTTGAGCTCGAGCTGTGCTGCGTGATGATTGGTGATCGCCTGCTGCAGAATCTCGGCGGCCGGGCACTTCAGGGACTGCAGTGAAGCCAGCGTGGCCAAGGGACCGCGCTGGTCCACCGCACTCGTGCCGATGATGAGTTCGGCCACCGCATCCAGATCCGGGTACCGCTGGTGGGTGAGATCGAACGCCTGCTGAGCACGCTCGTCCTTTGCTCCTCGCAGCAGCGGTGCGAGCGCCGCGCGCTTGTCGTTCGCCGACTCCTTGGGTGCGCGCACCTTCCCGAGCGCCTGCTTCAGCCGCGACTGAGCGTCAGTGATCTGTTCCAGGCCCAGGATCGGCGAGAGCGCCTTGTAGAGCTTGCTCGGCTCAGCGACCAGAGAACTGAGCTCGTCGTGGGGGAGGAAGGGCCGGTGGGCCTCCAGCGCGGCACCCCACCCCAGACCTGAGAGGCCGGGCTGGCGTCGCTGGCCGCGCGCCTGGGTCCAGGTGCGGGCGTCCTGCAGTTTGGTGTCCTTCTCCCACTCGACACCGACGGCGGTCAGGGGCTGGTCCTGCACCGCGAGTTCGATGGTGATACGGGTGTTCTCGGTCTGGTGAACGTTGCGCCAGGACTCTCTCCAGGCGGCGTTGCGGTTCTTCCAGCGGTAGCTGTTGCTGGTCAGCGCGACCTCCAGCGCCTCGGCGAAGCTGGACTTGCCGCAGCCGTTGCGCCCCGAGATCACGGTCAGACCAGGTCCCAGCGGCAGCTCCAGGCGGGAGGTCGGCCCGATACCCCGGAACCCCTCAACCTCGATCGCGGCCAGGTAGGCCCGCGCCGGCTCGGGAGCAGGCTCCGTGAGCTGCGCGATCGGTTCGGGACGCGCGTCCTCTGCCCCTTCAATGCACTCGTACAGTTCCTTCTCGCCCTGCATCGCCGCGACCACCAGCACCCCGACCTCGTCGCTGATGCCCTGACTGCTGAGGGCATCGACGACGGTGGAGATCAGATCCTTCGACATTGCTTTTCCCCTGTTCGAAGTTCTCGACCCTTGTTCTAACCCGCGGCTCGCCGCCGCAGGCCAGCGACTCATCAGCGGCTCTTCGCCGGAACTGCTGCCGGGGAGCCCCCGTGCTGCGATCAGAAGGTGTCGTTGACGGTGACCCGGTCGAAACCCTTCACCCAGTCGTCTCCCGAGAGGCAGCTCAGGGTCACGGTGGTGCCGACGTCGATGGGGTCGGAGGTGCAGCTGGTCGTGGCGACGACCTCGGTGCCCTTCCAGAACTTGATGTCGATGAGGGCCGAGTCCTTGTCCTCGCGGTTGTTGGTCACCCGGAGCTTGCGGACGTCGACGCTCCCGAGGACGTCCTCGCTCGCCTTCCAGCCCTTCTTGTACTCGAAACCGGCCACCTCGAAAGGCTTCCCGATCTCGATCTCCAGCGGGTTGTCAGGGCCGCCGGGCTGGGCGTCCTCCTCCTCGACTGCGGTGACGGCCTCGTCGACGGCGTTGCCGGCAACCAGGACGAGGGCAGCACACGAGCCGAGGCCACCGAGGACAAACAGCGCGGTCAGGGCGAGGAGAGTGTTGCGGAGCTTGTGGGACTTCTTCGGGGGCTGCTGCTGGTACTGCGGCCCGCCGTAGTACTGCGGGGCGGGGCCGGACTCGTACTGGCCGGGGTTGGTGTGGCGGGGGGCGTTCTGCCATTCGTTGCTCATGGGTCCAGATTGAGGGAGCGACTCTGACGGAACATCATTCAGCGCTGCAACCCGGTTGCGACCTGAACGCGCTTCGTTCGAGAGTGCTGCTCACCCCACCACTCCGCTGAGCACGGCGTCGTCCTGACACATCAGCATGGTGTCGACCCCCTCGTCGAGCCCGGCCAACGCGGCGGAGATGTCGTTCAGCTTCTGCTGAACCGCGGCCTGTGGGCTACGTCGCAGTTCCCTCTCCATCGCCAGAAGTCTTCTGGACGAGGAGAGCGGCTACTCCCAGGGCCCCGGCGATGGGTCCGTAGTCTTTCGCCGCCTGAACGGTCTGGGCGCTGAGCCGGGCTGCCCGACCCAGCTCCCGGGTTTCCCAGGAACGTTCCTCCACAGTGAACTGGAGGAGCTGGCAGAACTGGTCCAGCTCCGCGGCCAGTCGGTTCGCCGATTCGATGACCACCAGAGATCGTGTCCGGTCCAGGATCATCCAGGCGTTCGCCTTCTGTCGGGCGGTGTTCACGTTCTCGAAGGACTTGGAGATGTTCTCCGCGAGGGCAGCCTCCCGTTCCGTCTGGTGCTCGGCAATCGCTCGACGGCATCCCTCGACGTGTTCCGGAGCCTCGGCGAGGGCGCGCTCGAGCCGGAGTAGGAAGAACTTGTGATCCATTTCGGCACAGCGAATCAGGACTGCAAGCCAGTTGCGAAGCGCTTTTTCCTCGGCTTCAAGCTCCTTGGTCAACTGCTTCGCCGTGCCGAAGCCTGACCACCCGATGGAGCTGGCTCCAGCGGCCTTCGCCCAGCGTTCGGTGCACTCGTGGATCCGGGACTGCGCGATGGCCCGGCCGGCCTCCACCTTCTGCAGCGACTGACTGACCGTGGCCCAGGCGCTGTCGCTCACCTTGAGGCTCTCATTCCGGATCCGCGTCTCCAGGTCGAGAGCGGCTCCGACACCGATCAGATCGCTGAGCACCGCATCGTCCTGGCGCTTCAGGATGGTGTCGACCTTCTCATCGAGCCTGGCCAGCGCGGCGGCGATCTCCTTCAGCTGCTGCTGGGAGGCGGCCTGATCCATCATCCCCGAGATCCCGCCCAGAACAGCAGGGTTGGTGAGGAGCGAGCCGACGTCGGTCTGGACCTTGATCCAGCTGGCGATATCGCCCGGGCTGCCGATCATCGCCCAGCTCACTCCCGGCGTGTCGGTCTTGATCAGACCGAATTTCGCAATCCGCTCGGCGGTCTCGGCATCGATCTTCAGATAGCGCCCGGAATTGGCCGAGATCTCTGCCATCCCCTGGATGACGGTGGACCCGTGGCCGAGCAGGTCGCCGAGTCTGGAGAGCCCGAGATCGACCGACTTGGCGAGTAACCCGGCCTCGCGAAGGAGCCGATCAACTACAGATGGCGGCCCGACGACCGCAAGGCCCTCGCCATCGTTGATGCGCTCAAGTTCGTCGCTCATGAGATCTCCCGTCGATGAGGCTGGATCCGACCTGGATCATTTGCCTGCGGCCAGGATCTGGCCCCGGTAATGAAGGATGTTAACGGGCTCGGTACCGAGAGTTGCTGTGACAACGCAGCTGTCTTTCGGCCTGCTGGAGGTGGTTACGAGACCCAGCCGAGCGGTGCGCCCGTTCGGTGGTGCACCGATCGGACCACGAACGGTAGGCCGGCCGTTGATTTCTGCCTCGTGGAATTCGCCTCGGTTGGAGCCGGCCCACTGTCCGTTGAGCAGCCCGCTGAGTTCCCGGCCAACTGCAGCACCGGTTGCATACCGGATGCCCTCAACATCACACTGCGAGTGGAATCGCATGTGCATCGGGTGAGCGAAAACGGATACCGCGTAGGCGAACGCTGAAAAGGGCATCTGAAAGAGGAAGGACCGCAGCCCGTCGGTCGGGACAGCGATCACGCTGGTTGTGCCCTCGGTCCATGACTGCACCACTTCCAGGTGCCCATCGCTCAGCGGTGGTGGGCACTCGATCAGGGCGTCCATGAACTTCGTCGTTATCAGTTCTTCGGCGCGGATCTCGAGGAGGTCGCTCTCCCATAAGGCAGCCTGGACGCCCTCGGGAAAGGCGTTCTGCCAGGCGCGGTGAGCCCGTCTGAGCTCACGGTCGAACAGTTGCAGGAATCGTGCCGTGCGGTTGATGTCCGGCCAGGGCGACTCGAGGATGAACCAGGCATCGGTGCCCTGCGCGTCGGGAGCGAGGTTGCAGTCGGTTTCGACGAGACCGTGCCACGCGGCCGAACGGACGAAGAACGCGGTGGCCTGCTGATCCGTGACTTCCTGCAGCGTCATGAGAACGGGAACCTTTCGGTGGGGTGCTTCATCGGCTCACGGCGAGGCGGTCGTTACCTCTTGACTCGCTCGCCGGCCGAACTATTCGGTGCTGCAACCCGGTTGCGACGGGCTGGTCGCCTCGTGCGGGCGGTCAGCGCTCCGGGGCAACGCCAGGGGCGAGCGGTTCGGTTGGGGCGATGGGGGAAATGCCCAGTCGGTCGAGGCGCGTGACCAGAGCGGCGAACGCTTCATCGGGGGAGCGATAGTAGGTAGAGGCGAGTACACGCCAGAACTTCCAGCCCAGACGCTCCAGCACCCGCTGGCGGCGCAGGTCGTCGTCCCACTGCTCGATGCCGTGGAACCGGTCGCCGTCGCACTCGACTGCGAGCCGGTCCTTCTCGCCATGGACCACCATGTCGATGCGGTAGTTGCCCACCGGGTGCTGGACCGTGACCTTGTAGCCGTGGGCCAGCAACTGGTCCAGCACATCGCGCTCGAAGCCGGAGTCGCATCGCTCCCGCAGGTCCTGGGCCTCCCGCCGAACGTCACGGTAGGTGCGCGCATAGTCGATGAGAGAACGCCGCTGGTCCTCGGCGTTCAGCGTGCCTGGATCGACGGTGTGGAAGATCCAGAGCTGGTCGCGGGCCCGTGATGCAGCGACGTTGATGGCCTGCTTGTCACGTTTCTGCACCGCGGCGTAGCTGCTGTTGTCGGTGACAACGCTGGCGAAGATGACGTCTCGCTCGTCACCCTGGAAGGCTGCAGCGTCGCCGACCCGGAGCTTCAGTTCGGCAAAGCGCTCCAGCCCGAGGTGCTCCTTGAGCTGGTTCTCGATCTCTTTCCGCTGTCCGCAGTTGAGCAGCACGACAACCCCGAAAGTGAGCCCCTTGTAGGCCGGGTCATCGGCGCAGGTGACCAGTTGCTGCACCAGGGCTGTGGCTTCCGGCCGGTTGATCCGAGTGGCCGGCGAACCGATACACGCTCCGTCAGGAACCTGGACCGCACGTAGCGCCGGTCCGATGTCCGTGCGGGTCTGTTCGCGCAGCGGCAGAATCCGGTTGTCGTAGAACCGGTTGCTGAAGTCGATGATCTCCGGAACGCAACGGAAGTGCTCGCGCAGCATGACCACGTCGCCGTAGGCGCGCTCGGCTATGCCGTAAAGGCTTTCGTCGACTGTCAGCAGTTCCTTCTGCGGGACGCCGGCGAGGTGCGCCTGCTGAAGACCGATGATCCGTTCGCGCAGCACGCCCACGCCGGGCGGGCTGGTCTGCTTGTCGTCGCCGACCACCACGACCTTCTTGCCCAGTGCGAGCACCCCCACCGACAGGAGGTCGCACTGGCTGGACTCGTCGACGATGACCACGTCGAAAAGGTCGCTGCGGCGGGGATCGAAGTTGTCCAGTACCCGGTGGATCGGCATGATCCATACCGGAACGGCACCCATCGCCTCGGGCATCTGCTCACGGGCGGTCTGCTGCCAGTGCGGTGCGGTCTTGCCGGTGCCCTTGCCGACCTTGCCCAGCGCGCTGAGCCAGGCCTTCAGGGCACGGCGCTGCCCATCGCGAAGGTTGTGCTTAAGACCGATCTCGGCTGATCGACGGGCCATGTCGATCACCGTGGAAGCCAGTTCCTGGCGGAGTTCCTCGCTACGTCGCTGCCAGTGCTCCAGAGCACCCTTCGTGCGCAGATCCTGGAGCCAGGTTTCGGCCTGGGCCCAGTGCCAGGCGTCCGGCCAGCGCTCGGGTGCCAGAACATGGGTTCGGGCGACGAGGCGCTCGGCCCATCCGGGGGCGATCGGGGTGAGGCAGCCCAGGAGGTGGTCGTACTGGTCCAGATCCGGGAGAAGGTTGTTGAGACGAGCGTTCTCGTTCAGCGCGGTGTCCCAGTCGTCCCAGGAGCGCTGCAGGAAGGCCGTATACAACTGATCCCAAATGGGAGACGCCGTGGTGCCCTGACGCTCAAGGTCCAGTTGGTCACGGCGAGATTCGAGAGCAGCGGTCAACGCGCGCTCCTGGCGACGCTCCGCAGCCGCGCGGAGAAGTCGTTGTGCGTTGGAAAGGGCCTGGCTGTCCAGGATGCTACCGAGCGCCGGGAGTGCCCGGCGTAACTGATTCACAACCGCCTGCTGGTCGGTTTCTTCCCATGTGAGAGCGTCTTTGAGCTGCTGGGCAAGTTGACCGACGGTTGACGTGAAGGTGCCGCCGGTCGCCGGGACAGGCAGACCGCACTCGTCGGCCAGGTGCTCCAGGTACTTCACGGTGGAGGTGGTCTCGCTGCGCAAGTCGATCCAGGAGCGCACGAGGTTGAGTTCCTTGAGGCTCCGGATCTCGCCACCGTCGATCCTGGTCTTCGCATGGAAGTCCCGCAGGCCACCTCCGGAGAATCGGGGGACGCCCTTGTTCTTGGCGAACCGCTTCTCCAGCTGGTCCAGAAGATCATGATGCGTGCGCACGTCACCATCGGGAACGTCGAACGTGTTGCGGACCGTTTCCTTTCGCAGCCCGATGAGCCGGGAGGCGCGGGCCCGCAACTGCTCGGCCTGCTCAGCCCAGTACTCCTGTAGATCGGGTGAGCTCCTCACCTTCGAGCGGATGCCCAGAAGCCATGTCTCCTCCAGCTTGCCCACTCGATCGGCTTCGGTGGTGGCGACCTCGGCCAGCGCTGTCAGTTCGACCTCGCCGAGGAGATCGATACCGTCGAAGTCGACGCCTTCGGCCTCCAGATCAGCCAGCTTGTCCCGCACCCGGTCCAGCTTCTCGTGATCCTGGCGCAACTCCGAGCCGACCGGAAGAAGCCCGGGCTTGGGCCGGTCCTGACGCAGGGCGCGAAGATCGCTGGTAGCCAGATCTCGACAGAGACGGTGCAGTTCGATGCACTCGGCCGGGGAGAAGGGAAGGCTCACGTCGGCCGGGACGCGGTCCGGAACCACGCCCAGCACATCGGCCTGTCCATGCACCCAGCGGGCCACCTCACCGGCCTTGGCCGGACCGTTGGGCAGCGGAAACTCGCTCTGCTCGGAACGCATCGCCTCAACCGACTTCAGGTCCGTCTGGCGGATCTTGATCCGCAAGTCCTCCACCTGCGTCTTCAGTTCGGCGATCTTCTTGGTCTCGCGGTCCACGTCGAGCCGGCTGACGATGCTGCTCATCGCCTGGACCGCCGAGTGCACCTGGTCGATCGCCTCGGGCGAAGAGCCCAGCATCGCCACGCTGAGATCCCGCAGCTCCTCCGGGATCTTGTCCCTGAGAACCTCGAGCGCCTGCTCCTTCTGCGCGGTGACCAGAACCCGCTTGCCGTGGGCGACCAGATGGCTGACCAGGTTCGCGATCGTGTGAGTCTTTCCGGTGCCGGGTGGGCCCTGCACCGTGACCCCAGGACTGCGACCCAGCTGCCGGATGATGCGGTCCTGATCGTCGTTGGAGGGCAGCGGAAGCAGCGGGAAGTCCGCCACAGCCGTCCATTCGGCCGTGTTCTGGTTGCCGTAACCGGTAGACCCGGCCTCCCTATCGGCCGTGATGGTCTCCTCGTCCGCCACGATGGCGGCCACGCCCTCCGGAATGAAGCCCTTCTCGTCGATGAGATCGGCGAGCTCCTGGTAGAAGCGTTCCTGCCGAAGAGCCCGCTTGCGCGAGTACAGCACCCAGGTCGGAGTGAGCACCGGATGCCGGTTCGGCTGCACGACCTCACCGGACTCGTTCAGTTTCGCGTCCAGACCCAGAGGCGCCAGAACGCTGCTGTTGATGCTGTTCAGGGAGTCGGCGAGCCACGGGTCCAAAGGGTTGGCGCGCAGTCTTTCGCGCAAGGCGGTCAGCTCGGCGATGGCGGGGATGCCCAGGCCCTCGAGAGCGTCAAGCTCAAGTTCGCTGCCGCGTTCGGGCAGCACCCGCAGGGTGCCGTCCCTGCTGTCGCTCTCGATCGTCATCCGGGTGGTGACCACCGGGGAGAAGATCGTCTGCTCGCCGACCTGCCAACCCAGGATGCTGTGACCCCAGGTCAGCTCGTGCGTTGCCTGGTCCTCCTTGAGCCGCAGGCTCAGATCGAACAGGTGGGAGTACAGTGCGCGGGCAGCACGAGCGGGCGGAATGCTCTCGGCCCACGGCTTCCAGACCTGTTCGGTCCAGGTCTCGAGCTGCTCCTGACGTTCCCTCCACGCCTCGTGCAGTTGCTGCTGTGCCTGCCATGCCTCCAACTGCTCCGGCTCGGCGTCCTCCGACGGTTCCGGCCCGACCAGGGGTTCCGGGGCCCGCTGACTCGGGCCTTCGTCCAGGTCATCGAGTGAGACTGCGTCGACGTGATCGGTCAACTGCCTGGGCAACGCCGGCCGCGCGGGCTCGCTGACCTTCCTGACTGTCAGCCAGGCATCGCGCCCCTGGGCCGGGCCCAGCGTGACAGCGTGATGAACTGGGACGACGTCCGGCCAGAGCGGGGTGCCGGCGGCGGCCTGACGCAGATCCCGCTCAGCCTTCGTCTTGAGCTCGCGAGCGACGGAGCCCAGGTAGTCCAGGAAACGCCTGGTGCGGTCGAGCACGACATCCTGTTCGGCGCTGCGTTGCCGGTCGGGCACCTGTGGATCCTCACCTTCGTGACATGGGTTGGTGTTCGCGTGGGAGCGGGCGTGGCCAAGAACCCGGCAGCCCAGCTCACTGATCAGGATGAGAACACGGCAATACCGGTAAATCACCCGAACTGTATCCGGATTCGGTGGTTTTGGAGACTATGATCAGCAGTCCCAGTCGATGACAGCTGTCGTCGAGTCATTGCCCTTCGGGCAACCGGCGGGTCCAAGCTCCGAGGGTCTTGCGCTCCCCCTTGTTCGCGCCCGCGGTGGTCTCGGTCAGGGGGCACGGTGCCGCTCGATGCTCATGGACCCAGGCTGGTGCCATCAGGAGGGAGCGACGGCATCGTGAGCTGCAACCGGGTTGTACCTCGTCAGCCGTGCCCACGGCAACGATCGTTCAACGGCCGCCGGGTAGCGTCAGGCCCGGTGTGATTGGCGCTTCCAGCGCCTCGCTCGAAGAAGCGCGCAGCGGCGATGTCGACCATGTCGCCCTTGGAAAGGTGCTGGCCAGGGCCAGGCGGGCGCACCGGCCGTGAGTCCTGCACACCGGCGCGCTCGCCCGCGAGCTGGGAGCAGCATCCTGCGGTGCTCTTGCTCGCGATGATGTGTCGGCTAATGGAAGCCTCGGATCTCCGACACGGTAATCGTGGAGTGATCGTGCTAATCACGGCCGGAGGCCACCGCGGCGTTCCTCTCCGCAACCGGGTTGCGCATCAGAATGCGGCGGATGCCCCGTCCCCACCCGAGAAATCGGGAATCTCCCCGCGCATCAGACCAACGAGGCTGTGTCCCGGCCCTCGAGCATCCATGGCGGCCTGTGCCCGCTGGGTCGCGTCTTCGGTGGCCTTCTGGACAGTGTTTTTCACCGACGCTGCAAGCGCCTCGCTGTCGGTATAGCGGTAGATCCGCGGGTCCAGATCCAGTTCCTGCAGCAGCCCCTGCAGATTGACCACGGCGCTCACGTAACCGTCAGGGGAGGTGGCGGTACCGCGTACCGCAGCGAGTTCTTGTTGCAGCGCATCGGTGTTCGACCGCATGGCGTGCCACTGCTCGGTCGCGGCGGCGGCGCGCTCGCGGTAGACGCTCAGATGATCGGGGTTCAGGTCCTCGATGTCCGGCAGTTTCACGCCCGCTCCTCCACGCCTGTTGCCCAGCCTGTACGTCGTGATCGTCACGACGATCATGCCTTATCGGCCCCGGGACGACCTTGGTAGCGTCCAATCCGATCGAAATCTGACGGTTTCGTTCGGTGACGATGGTGGCGAGCTGTGAGGGGCGTGGGGTGTCGATCGATCTGCCGGAACCGGTGACCTGGCTGCTGGGGCTGGCCGGGGTGTACTGGCCTGACATCGACGAGGACGCCGTGCGTGAGCTGGCCGGGCACGTGCGCCAGTTCGGTGACGACCTGCTGGCCGGGCAGGACACGGCGACCGGCACGATCTCCAGCGTGGGCTCCGCCTACACCGGTGGCAGCTACGACACCCTTGCCGCTTCCTGGTCGAACGCCTCCTCCGGACACATGAGCGCCATGCTGACCGCCTGTGAGGGCTGCGCGCTCGGTCTCGAGAGCACCGCCATGATGATCGAGCTCACCAAGGCCGCCGCGGTCGCCCACCTGACCATGCTGGCCACCACCGTCGCGGCCGCCCAGGCCGCCACCGTGGCCACGTTCGGCCTGTCCCAGGCGGCCTCCGCCGCGGCCATCGCTGCGGCGCGGATGACCACCAACTGGCTCACCACCCAGCTCGTCGGTTACATCACCGGCCAGCTCATCCTCACCGCGGTCGGGCCTCTGGAAGAGAAGGTCGAGGCGGCCGTGTCCGGGCTGGTCTACGAGCAACTCGCCAAGGCCGCGGTCGCTACTTCCAACGGAACCATGACCATGGACCCCGACCAGGTCACCACCCACGCCCAGACCATCGACACGTACTCCAGCGAAGTGGTCGAG
>NZ_JAJOMB010000039.1 GCF_021129305.1 Kineosporia babensis
GGGCTGTCCAGCCGCATGATGTTCAGGGTGTCCAGGCCCGGGTAGACCGCGGCGAAGATGGCCGGGATGATCGCGAAGTACTTGGCGATGTCGTTGGCGATCGAGAACGTGGTCAGCGCGCCGCGGGTGATCAGGAGCTGCTTGCCGATCTCGACGATCTCGATGAGCTTGGTCGGGTCGGAGTCCAGGTCCACCATGTTCCCGGCCTCTTTCGCGGCCGAGGTTCCGGTGTTCATCGCCACGCCCACATCGGCCTGGGCCAGAGCAGGGGCGTCGTTGGTGCCGTCGCCGGTCATCGCGACCAGCTTGCCGCCGTCCTGCTCCTTCTTGATCAGGGCGAGCTTGTCCTCGGGGGTGGCCTCGGCGAGGAAGTCGTCGACACCGGCCTCCTTGGCGATCGCCTCGGCGGTGCGCGGGTTGTCGCCGGTGATCATCACCGTGCGGATGCCCATCCGGCGCATCTCGTCGAAACGCTCACGCATCCCGTTCTTCACCACGTCCTTGAGGTGGATCACCCCGAGGATGCGGTGTTCCTCGGCCACCACCAGCGGCGTTCCGCCAGCCGAGGAGACCTCGTCCACGATGCCCTTGAGGTCGTCCGGGATCCGGCCGCCGTTGCCCCGCACCCACTCGATCACCGCAGAGGCGGCGCCCTTGCGCAGGGCCCGGCCGTCCACGTCCACACCCGACATCCGGGTCTGGGCGGTGAACTCGATCCAGGTGGCGTCGTGGATCTCACGCTCGCGCAGGCCATGTGCCGACTTGGCGTGGACCACGATCGAGCGGCCCTCAGGTGTCTCGTCGGCCAGGCTCGAAAGCTGGGCCGCATCGGCCAGCTCGTCCACTGAGACACCGTGCACCGGAACGAATTCACTGGCCTGGCGGTTGCCCAGGGTGATCGTGCCGGTCTTGTCCAGCAGCAGCACGTTCACGTCGCCCGCAGCCTCGACCGCGCGGCCGGACATGGCCAGCACGTTGCGCTGGACCAGCCGGTCCATCCCGGCGATGCCGATGGCCGACAGCAGCGCGCCGATCGTCGTCGGGATCAGGCAGACCAGGAGCGAGACCAGCACGATGCCGGTGACCCCGCCGGCCCCGATCACCTCGTTGTCAGTACCGAAGCCCTGCTCCCCCACCGCGTAGATGGCCAGCGGCTGCAGCG
Source organism: Kineosporia babensis (assembly GCF_021129305.1). Lineage (GTDB taxonomy): Bacteria > Actinomycetota > Actinomycetes > Actinomycetales > Kineosporiaceae > Kineosporia > Kineosporia babensis. Next base: position 1,163 of record NZ_JAJOMB010000039.1, read on the forward strand.
TGGCCACCGCCATCAGGAAAATGATGGTCAGCGACGCGAGCAGGATGTTCAGCGCGATCTCGTTCGGCGTCTTCTGCCGGTTCGCGCCCTCGACCAGGGCGATCATCCGGTCCACGAAGCTCTCGCCGGGCTTCTGGGTGATCCGCACGACGATCCGGTCGGACAGCACCCGGGTGCCGCCGGTGACCGCCGAACGGTCGCCGCCGGACTCCCGGATCACCGGCGCGGACTCACCGGTGATGGCCGACTCGTCGACGCTGGCGATGCCCTGGACTACCTCGCCGTCGCCGGGGATGACCTCGCCGGCATCGACGACCACGAAGTCACCGAGCCGCAGTTCCGGGGCCCCGACCACGGTCTCGTCCAGGACGTGGGTCCCGGGGCTCCAGTTGTTCAGCCGGCGCCCGGTGGTGTCCTGCTTGGCCTTGCGCAGGGTGTCGGCCTGGGCCTTGCCCCGGCCCTCGGCCACGGCCTCGGCCAGGTTGGCGAAGAGCACGGTCAGCCAGAGCCAGACCGTGATCACCCAGGCGAAGACCGACGGGTCGGTGATCGCCAGGACCGTGGTGAACACCGAGCCGATCTCGACGATCAGCATCACCGGGTTGCGCCACATGATCCGGGGGTCGAGCTTGCGGATCGCATCAGGCAGCGAGATCCACAGCTGTTTGGGGTCCAGCAGCCCGCCGCCGACCTTGCGGGGCGGCTGGGACGGGTCCGGCTGGGCCGCTGGGCGTTCCGTAGTGGTAGCAGTCATGTCAGAGTCCTTACTCAGCTCAGGCCTTCGGCGATCGGCCCCAGGGCCAGCGCCGGCAGGAAGGTCAGGGCGACGACGATCACCATCACGCCGACGAGCATCCCGACGAAGAGCGGCTGGTACGTCTTGAGCGTGCCGGCCGACTCGGGAGTGGGCTGCTGCTGCGCCAGGGAACCGGCCAGAGCCAGCACGAAGATGATCGGCAGCAACCGGCCGAACAGCATGGCCAGGCCGAGAGTCGTGTTGTACCAGCCGGTGTCGACACCGATGCCGGCGAAGGCCGACCCGTTGTTGTTACCGGCCGAGGTGTAGGCGTAGAGCACCTCGGAGAAGCCGTGCGCGCCGATGTTGTTCATCGTCTCGCGCGGGCCTTCCTGGGCCATCGCCACGGCTGTGCCGACCAGCACGATGGCCGGGGTGGTGAGCAGGTACAGGGAGGCGAACTTCATCTCCCGCGCACCGATCTTCTTACCCAGGTACTCCGGGGTCCGCCCGACCATCAGGCCGGCGACGAACACCGTGATCACCGCGATCACCAGCATCCCGTACAGGCCGGAACCCACACCACCGGGCGCGATCTCACCGAGCATCATGTTGAACATCGTGATCCCGCCACCGAACGAGGTGTACGAGTCGTGGAACGAGTTCACCGATCCGGTCGAGGTCAGCGTGGTCGCGGCCGCGAAGGTGGCCGAGTTGAGCACGCCGAAGCGGGTCTCGGTGCCCTCGGTCGCCGCCCCGGCCGAGGCCGGCACGACGTCGCCGCCGCCCAGTCCCTGGGACAGGTTCATCAGGCTGACGCTCAGGATCGCGATCACGCCCATCGCGGCGACGATGGCGTAGCCCTGCTTGTTGCTGCCGACCATCCGGCCGAAGGCCCGCGGCAGGCTGATCGGGATCAGCAGGATCAGGAAGATCTCGATGAAGTTGGTCCAGGTGGTGGGGTTCTCGAACGGGTGCGCGGAGTTGACGTTGTAGAAACCGCCACCGTTCGTTCCCAGTTCCTTGATCACTTCCTGGCTGGCCACCGCGCCACCGGTGATGGTCTGCGAGTTGCCGGCCAGGGTGGTGATCTCGGTGCCCGCGGAGAAGTTCTGCACCATGCCGGCCGCGACGAAGACGATCGCGAAGGCCACCGAGATCGGCAGCAGTAGGCGCAGCACGACGCGGGTCAGGTCCACCCAGAAGTTACCCAGCTGGGTGGTCCGGCTCCGGGCGAAGCCCCGGATCACGGCCGTGGCCACGGCGATCCCGACCGCGGCGGAGACGAAGTTCTGGACCGCCAGGCCGGCCATCTGGACCAGGTGGCCCATCGCCGACTCACCGGAGTAGGCCTGCCAGTTCGTGTTGGTGGTGAAGCTGACCGCGGTGTTCCAGGCCAGGTCCGGGTCCAGCCCGCCCAGGCCGTTGTTCATCAGCAGATGGCCCTGCAGCCGCAGGAACCCGAAGAGGAACAGGATCGAGACCACGGAGAAGGCCAGCACGCTGCGTGCGTACACGCCCCAGGGCTGCTCGCCGTCCGGGTCGACCCCGATCGCCCGGTAGATGCCGCGCTCGACGCGAGAGTGCTTGGCCGGGGTCATGACCCCGTAGATGTAGTCGCCGACCGGGCGGTAGGCAGCCGCCAGGAGGACGACGAGCGTCACGACGAAGATGACGCCCGCGACAGTGGAGTCCATCAGAATTTCTCCGGGTAGAGCAGGGCAGCCAGCAGGAAGACGGTCAGGCCGAGAGCGATCACCAGTCCGGCCACGTTCACGACGGTCACAGCCGCTCCACCCCCTTGACGATCAGCGCCAGGCCGCCGAACAGCGCCAGCGTCAACAGCACGAACACCAGGTCAAGCACCGCTATCCCTCACAGTTCAGATCGAAGGCCCGACATCGTGCCGGGCCGGGACACAGCACACCGCCTGCCGTTCGGCCTCGACAGAGGGCTTGACTGCTTCTTGACAGGTGCCGCTGCGATTCCGACGGATTCTTGACACCCCCGAGCTGTGCGACGTCGCCCGGGAGGCCGCCTCCGACGTGGCCGCCGCGCTGAGGCAGCTGGGTGTCAGCGAGAACGCCACCATGGCGATGGAGGACATCGATGCGATCCGGTCCAAGGCGGCCGACGCCGCCGAACGGGCCGCGCCCGGCTCCCCCGACGACGGCATCGTCTGGGAGCGGGTCGTCGGTCAGGCCCGGTCGGATTCGCGTGGGTCCTGGGCCTTCCACACGTTCCTGGTCCTGGCCACCCTGATCGCGGGCGTCGCCGTCCTGACCGACTCGGCCATTCTTGTGGTCGGTGCCATGGTGGTCGGCCCGGAGTTCGGCCCGATCTCCGCGATCGCGGTGGGCCTGGTGCTGGGCATGCGCAGCATCGTTCTGGGAGCGATCAAGCTTCTGGGGGTGGGATTCCTGCTCGCCGTAGCGGTGACTGCGCTGGTGGCCCTGGTCGGGCGGGCCGCCGGCTGGGTCACCGCCGAGGCTGTGGCCGCCGATCGCCCACTGACGGCCTTCATCTGGACCCCGGACCGGTGGTCCTTCGTCGTGGCGCTGCTGGCCGGGGCGGCCGGGGTGCTGTCGCTGACCGCCAGCCGTTCCAATGCCCTGGTGGGCGTGTTCATCTCGGTGACCACGGTGCCGGCCGCCGGGAACCTCGCCCTGGCTCTCGCGGTCTGGGTTCCTCACGAGATCGGTGGGGCGGTGGCCCAGCTGGCGGTGAACCTGCTGGGCATGGTGATCGCCGGTTGTCTGGTTCTGGCCATCCAGCGCGTCTATTCGCGTCTCAACGGCGCCGCCTGGTCACCAGGACGACAACGATCGCGACCGTCAGCAGAAGGAGCATGAGCCTCACCCCTGGCTCAGCACAGCAGGTTTCACCCGCCGCTGCGCCGCTTGGGCAAGAGACTGCGCCTGTCGCAGGGCCCCCGTCACGTCCTCCACCGAGGCGGCCTCACGCAGGCAGACCATCGGGACCTCCACGGCTCGCATCAGCCGGTCGCACACCTGTGGGTGCAGGCTGCCGCACAGCACGATGACAGCTGCCTCGGCTTGCTGCATGGCCTCGGCCCGCTCCTGCAGCAGCAGGCAGGCGGCATCCCAGTCGACCGTCACCTGCAGGAACTCGAACTCGTGATCGTCCACCCATTCCACCAGCAGACGCGTGCCGTCACCCTGGCGGTTCAGGTAGCCCTTCGCCAGGCGGTAGTACCGCAGGGTTTCCGACCAGTTGGTACCGCCCAGCAGGCCGATTCTCACCACTGTTGCTCTCTTTCGCCACCGGTTGCGGGTATTCAGCCGAATGCCCCTCGTACCAGTAACGTCTCGTGCGATCGTCGCGAACCGTCTCTTGACGGGACCCTGACGAGGAGCAGGTGGTTCCTGACAGCTCCTTGATCGCGCTCCGCCCTCAGTCGGCTTCAGCGAAACGCTCCACCTTGTGGGTCGGACCGACCACGAGAATGGTTTCCCGTAGGCAAGAACCGTTCGGCCGTGGTATGGGTGAAGCCCAGGCGTGCTGCTTGTTGATCGCCGTGACCCAGATGCTGCTGACCCTCAGGTCAGCCAGCAGCGAGGTGGTCAGGATGCTGGCCTGGATGTGGCTCTCAACGGGTGTCTCTCACGGTCTCAGCGCTGCTCACCGTTGCTCGCCCGGTCGTGCTCATAGACGTCCGGGATGCCGTCCTCGTCCTCGTCCACCTGCTCGGCGGCGTACGTCTGGGCGTAGAAACGGTTACGGGCGCGCAGCACCACCGAGGCCAGGACCGCCGCTGTCAGCGAGCCGGCGAGGACGGCGACCTTGACGTGGTCGTCCTGCTCGGTGCCCGGGCCGAAGGCCAGTTCCCCGATCAGCAGCGAGACGGTGAAGCCGATCCCGGCCAGCAGGGCCAGCCCGAACTGGTCGATCCAGGTGAAGCCCTGATCCATCTTGCCGCCGCTGAGCCGGCTCACCAGCCAGACCGCGCCGAGGATGCCCAGCGGCTTGCCCAGGACCAGGCCGGCGACGATCCCGATCGAGACCGGATCGCTGAGCGCCGAACCCAGCCCGGAGAGCCCGCCGACGGCCACCCCGGCCGACATGAAAGCGAAGATCGGCACGGCAACCCCGGCCGACAGCGGCCGGAAACGGTGCTCGAAGTGCTCGGCCAGCCCTTCGCCCTTCTCGTCCGGTCGGGTCAGCACCGGAACGGCGAACCCGAGCAGCACACCGGCCACCGTCGCGTGCACCCCGGAGGCGTGGACCAGGGTCCAGGTCGCGAAGGCCAGCGGCAGCAGGAGCCACCACGAGCGCACCCGCCGCTGCACCAGCACGGTGAACAGGGCCAGCGGGACCAGAGCGCCGAGCAGCGGCAGGATTGCCAGGTCCGAGGTGTAGAACAGGGCGATGATGGTGATCGCAATCAGGTCGTCGACCACCGCCAGGGTGAGCAGGAAGGTGCGCATCGCGGCCGGCAGGTGCTGCCCGACCACGGCCAGGACGGCCAGGGCGAACGCGATGTCGGTAGCGGTCGGGATCGCCCAGCCCTGCCCGCTGCCGGAGCTGACGGCGACCACGGTGTAGATGATCGCCGGTACCAGGACGCCGCCGGCCGCCGCCGCGACCGGGACCACCGCCCGCCGGGGAGCACGCAGGTCACCCGCGACGAACTCGCGCTTCAGCTCGAGTCCCGCGACGAAGAAGAAGATCGCGAGCAGGCCGTCCGCCGCCCAGGTGGCGACCGACAGGTCCAGATGCAGCGCGGCCGGGCCGAACTCGAACGCCCGGATGTCCTCGTACAGATCGTTCCAGGGCGAGTTCGCCCAGATCAGGGCCAGAACTGCGCCGACCATGAGCAGCATCCCGCCGATGGTCTCTTTGCGGAGGATGTCTCCGATGCGGCGGGTCTCGGGCCAGGAGCCACGACGGAACAGGCCGGCAGGGGAGGTCGACACACAAACTCCTGTTTTTGGGGTCAGGAAGGACATCGCCGACCAGACTTCCCGGCACACCTGTTAAGAACCCTAGCCCAGACCTCCGCGCCGGTCCTCCTGGACCCCTTCAGACCCACCCCAACGGATCAGACGCCGTGACCGACCCGCCCACCAAACGCGTTTCAGGGGATCGGACCGGCCGCAATCAGGCGACCTGCACCCCACCCCGTCAGGGCGGCGACGCTCAGCGCGGCCAGGCACCACACCAGCGTGTCCGGCCCGGTGACCAGGAATCCGCTGACCAGCATCCAGGCGAGCGGGACCAGGAACAGCCCTGCCAGAGGATTACGGCTGCATCCGGCCAGCACCGTCACGGCGAAGGCCACAACCAGACATCGAGCCTCGCTCGCGGAGGTCGGCAGACGGTCGGCGAGCAAGGCCGCGGTCATGATGACCAGGCTTCCGGCGGCGACCTCGACCCCCCACCGCGAGCGGCCGTACGCCTGCGCGGAACTACCCGTCCCAGGAACCGGGGGCCGTCGCTGGGCACCCGGATCGAAGTCGTCCTGCCTCGACGACATCGCCGCGCCCACATCCATTCGCTGTTGTGTTGTCTGTGCTGTCGTTGCTCGGCCGACCCCAGAAGGCCGAGCGGTTTCAGCAGTGAACCTCCCATCCGCCGTCGAATCACCCGTCTTGACAGTTTTCTGACACAGAGCCCGGCGATCCTGACAACACCGTTACCGAATTCGTGCGGCGAGCGCCCTTCACGCCGGACCGTCCACCGGGCGTGTCCTGACAGACCGTTCAGCCCGCCAGATCACAACGCCGGTAGCAGCTCAGTCCAGCAAGCATCAGCAGCAGCGACACCGTGATCATCACCAGACCGCCGACCCAGTTCGTCGTTTCCCCGGGGGTACCGCAGCCAGGCGAAGGAGAGCTGCCCGAATTGCTGCGGCGCTCTTCCGGGCCGGCTTAGCGAGCGGTCAGGGCCACACGGAGGCCGAGCGCGATGAGTACTCCACCGGTGACCCGCTCGATCGTGACCCGGACGCGCTCGCGGGACAGCACGCGTCCCAAATTTCCGACTGCCAGCGAGAAGATCCGCCACCACAGCACGGCCAGGAGCAGGAAGGCGACGGCCAGAGTGCCGGTGGTGGGCAGCGCTGCTTCGCCGGGTGAGACGAACTGGGGAATGAGAGTCAGGAAGATCAGCGCGATCTTGGGGTTGAGCAGGTTGCTGAGCAGGCCCTGCCGGAACGCCTGCCCCGGCCCCACCGCGGCCGCCGCAGCCGGTTCGACGTGCTGGTCCGGCTTCGTGCGGGCGTGCCACAACGCCGTCACGCCCAGGTAGATCAGGTAGGCGGCGCCGAGCAGCTTGATGATCAGGAACGCGGTGGCCGACGCAGCCAGGATCGCGGCCAGCCCGATCGCCGAGGCGGCGGCGTACCCGGCGATGCCGGCGCAGCAACCCAGGCCCGTCCACCAGGCCACACGGGAACCGCCGCGGACACCGTTGCGCAGAACCAGAGCCATGTCGGGCCCGGGGGTCAGCGTCAGGACCAGGGCTACAGCGAGAAAGGGCACAAGCTGTTGCGGCACCCGTGAATCATACGTGGGCGCCAGGACGTCAGACATATGCCAGGCAGGGAAGACGAGTGTGGTGGCATCCGTTCCCCGGGAAGGAAAAACCTGTGCCTGACGAGCGGACTCCAGGCTGGATCCGGGGAGATCCACGAGTTCCATCCCTCGCCTCATCGAAGCCTGGCCGCTGAGCTGCGTGGCTCCGGTGCGCGGGTTGTGCTGGCCCACCCCGGTGCGACCGCCAACGCCTTCTTCGACGAAAGCAACCGCGTCCATCCACGCGAGAGCCAGCCGTCCGGAACGGGGCACGAGGTCAGACGCCTCCCGCATTGGCGGACGGCGCCCAGACCACGTGTCGGTCAGCCGAAGAAGTGGGCCTGAATCCGGCCCGCCGCCTCGGCGGACGACTGCGTACCGGTGTCGACCTCCAGGTCGTACGCGATGCCCTCATGCACTGCGTCCGCCTGCTTGGCCGCCATCCCGGTCACCCGATCGCCGCGGACCTGCTCGCGCGCCGCTGCGATCGACGGGGCGCACCGCACCCCGACCCATCCCACCGGTGCCTCAGCCAAGACGGCCTGCCATCGCTGCTGGCCACCTGGACCGGAGACGAAGTTGTCCTCGATCAGCACCCGCGCCCCGGTCTGGACCATCCGGGCCACGCCGGCCATCCACCAGTCCTCGACCTGCTGGAAACCCGCGCCCACCACCACTTCGCCGTCTGCCGCGAAGCTCAGGGAATCCTCACTGAAGAACGAGGCCGGCAACGCGTCGATCAAAGTGTCCACGCCCAGACGCAGCCAGACCCCGTCCAGCGTCTCCTGCAGTTCCCTGGCCACCGACGTCTTACCTGAACTGGATCCACCGTTCAGGACCAGTACCCGGGGCCGGGATCGTTCGTGGTGCGGCACCTTCTACACCACCGCTTTCGGTCGGGGTGCTTCCCATTGTGTACAAATAAGCTCGTTGTTCACGTGAGTAGCCTGCACCAGACCGGTGTTGCTGATCCACCGGTCATGAACGTTGCGCGTCGGGATGTTGACGCACAAGCAGGTCAGTGCCAGTTGCAGCAAGGTCCCGTGGCTCACGACCAGGATCCGCTGGCCCGGTCGCGCAGCCGCCGTGGCCCGTACGAAGTCCTGGAACCGCTCAACCGCGTCCCGCCCGCTCTCGGAGTGCTCAGCCGGACGGTGCCCAAGGTCGTCCTGGTCGAGCCAGCGGGACCAGGCGCTCCACAGTTGCCGGCGGGCCGCGTCGTCCGTGCGTCCTTCGAGCTCCCCCACCTCGAACTCGCGCAGCCGGTCATCGGCGAGGATCGCCAGTTCGCGGATTCGATCGGGGCCTGCGCCCCGCACGTGCTCAGCGGTCTCTCGCGCCCGCCGAAGCGGGCTGGATAAGATCACGGACAGCCGTCCGAGCGCGCTCTTGCGGCCGGCGAGCCCGGCCTGCTGCACGCCCTCCAGACTGAGACCGGTACCGGGCCGGGCCGATGTCACCGTTCCGAGCAGGTTGCTCTGCGACTCGGCGTGCCGCATGAACACGAATTCAGTCTCGGCCATCAGACCCTTCCTCCAGCCGGCGGTATGACACCTTCACCTGTTGGGCCAGGCGGTGGACGGCCGCCGCGACGACTTCGGTGTCACCACCGGGAGCCGCCAGGACGAAGGCGGCGGCCGCATCCACTCCGACTCCCTGCCGGGCCAGGACCCGACCAGGTTCGAACACGTCTGCGGTAAGGACGAACTCGCCGGTGTCCGGAGGGGACTGCGCGTCGGTCACTACACAGGGCTCGTCCTCGGCCCGCGGGACGAGCAGCCATCCTGAGGATCCCGGCACGCGGTCGCACGCGAGCACTGGACCGTCGAGACGGCTCGGCTCCTGGCATTGCGCCAGGAACGCCTCAGCGGTCAGGTCCACTTCGAAGACCCTGCGCAGATGCGGCTGGATGTTGATCCCGCCGACGCGTACCGCTGCCTCGAGCATCCGGAAACCGGTCCCCTCGAAGAACGCCTCGATGTGAAAGGCGCTGTCCTCGACGCCCAGGCCGGTCAGGACCCGGCTGGCGAAGTCGAGGCCCATCCGGTGCGCGTCCCGGTCCATGACGGCCGATCCCATCGGGATCCGGTCGCGGTGGTACAGCAGGTTGTCGCCGACGAACCGGCTGACGCTGAGGAACGTGACAACGCCGTCCCGGATCAGGCCGTCGAGATGGCAGATCGGCTTCTCGATGAACGGCTGAACTTCGAGTTCCTCGGTGAAACCGGCGGCGACCCCGGATCGGAACGCATCGACGGACGCAAACTCAACGACCCCCAGGCTGGCCGCCCCGTCGCGCGGCTTGAGAATCACCCGACCCGCCCCGCACTCGTGCAACCAGTTCACCACTGCACCGGCATCGGTGCTCTCGTCGACCGGGAAGGTGCTCACCACCGGCGCGTGCGACTCGACCGCCCGGACCATGGCGACCTTGTCCCGGCACCGTTCAACCTGCTCGGGGCTCATCCCCGCCAGGCCGAGACCCGAACGCAGTCGGGCGGCCGTGCGCAGGGTGTGCTCGTACAGCGCGACGACCTGCAGATCCTGCTGGTCGCAGTCGATCTCCCGGATCCAGGAGAGAATCTCGGGCAGATGGGCCTCGTACTCGTCCAGCGAAGCCCCGGCCAGGTCCAGTTCCAGGATCGACCCCAGCCCGGCCCTCTCCTCCGTCGACAGGCGCTGCCCACTGCGCGTGCTCATCACGACATGACATTCGAACTCGTCCAGCGGCAGGTACCAGCGATCCTCCGATCGCCACCCCACCAGGACCACCGGCCGTCGGCGCCGCGCCCCCGAGGACATCAGTCCCACAGCCTCTCGCTGGACACGGTGACCCGCTCCATGCGGCGCTCATGCGGGGCGTAGTCCGACACCGCGTAGTGCTGAACGGCAAGGTTGTCCCACATCGTCACATCGCCCGCCTCCCAGGAGAACCGGCACTGGACCTCGGGGAGAGAGGCGCGCCGGTGGACCAGATCCATCAGTTCCAGAGACCTTTCGTCGGTCGTTCCGACGAAACGGCGTCCGGAGACCCGGTTCGAGAACAGCACCGGTGCCTTGGACACCGGGTGGGTCAGGACCAGCGGGTGATACTGGGCAGGGTACTTCTCACGCAGGGTGGCCAGCAGCTCCGGGTTCGAGGCGAACGACTTGCGGTAGATGTTCATCCAGTCGTGCTCGACCTTGAGGCCCTGCAACTCCTCCCGGATCTCAGCCGGAAGGGTCAGGAAGGCCGCTGACATGTCGGCGAAGACGGTGTCACCGCCCACCGGCGGGATCTTCCGGGCGATCAGGACGGAGGCGTAGGTCGGGTACTGACGCCAGTTCAGGTCGCTGTGCCAGGCGTTCAGGTTCCCGGTGTGTTCGGCGGTGTGGTAGATACCGGAGACCTCGGGCTGTTCCCGATAGGGCTGGAACGGCGTGATTCCCTGCACCACTGGGTCCTTCTCCGAACCGAAGGGGTGGATCTCCGGAGTGGCGATGGTGGCGGCCACCGCGACGTGATCGGCGGGTGAGAGGAACTGCCGCTTGAACTTGACCACCTTGTGGGCGGTGAGGAGCTGCCGCAGCACCTTGCCCAGGTCCGGATCCCCGGGGTCGAGGGTGAAGTCCTCCACCATCGCACCGAGGTAAGTACCGACGCGCGTGATCTTCATAGTGATCCTCTATCCGATCTCTTCTGCGAGCGGGACGCTCGTGGCTGGTACTGACTGCAGGTCGACCCGGTAGGTCGCCAGGACCTGGTGGATGTCGCGGCGCACGGTCTCCTCGTCGGCGCCGGCGAGAATGAAGACTCCGAGGTGGGGAAAGGGTCGAAACTCGTCGGTGACAACGTCCCCCGCTTCAGGCAGCCGTGCGCTAACGATTCCTGGTACGTCCTCGGGCGGGTGCACCGCGGTCACGGTGAACTGGCCAGAGGCTTTCATCGGGGCGAGCAGCCAGGCTGAGCAGGCATGCTCGGGACGCAACGGAGTCTGCTCCCGGGCCGGCGGTACGAGGCTGGGGTCGAGAACGTTCGCCCGATAGGATTCGTCAAGGAGGTCCACCCCGAAGATCTCCTGCAGGTGCGGTACCACCGCGGCGCCGCCGTGACGGCAGGCGATCTCCAGGAAGATCCACTCACCTGCGCTGCGGAACAGCTCCAGATGGATGACCGCGTCGGCTATCCCCAGCGCGCTCACGCACCGGTCGGCCACCTCGCGCGCACCGGCGACGAGTTCGCCGTCTGTGACCGTGATCGACGCCAGCGGCAGGCGGTGCACAGAGCTGTCGTGGCAGGAGTTCAGGTATCGGGAGAGGGAGTGGAAGGAGATGGTTGCGTCGCGGACGACGGCATCCAGATGGAAGATCTCGCCCTCGACGAATTCCTCGACTTCGTAACGGTTCAGCTCGGCCGCGGGAATCCGGGAGATTGCCGCCAGGCCGGCTGTCGGGTTGTCCACGATCTGCACCCCGACGGCACCGCCCTCACTCTTGGGCTTGATCACCCACCGGCCCGGTCGGCTGTTGAGCCACGACCGGATCCGCTCCCCGGTGGCACCGGCCAGATCCAGCCACTGCGGGACCGCGACGCCCGCCTGCGCGACCAGGTGCTTCATCCGCACCTTGTCGCGGCAGTTGAGCGCGGTGTCGACGCTCGTCCCGGGCAGGTTGAAGCGTTCGCGCAGCCGGGCCGCCGGAACCACGGTGTGTTCGTAAAGTCCCACCACAGCCTGAGGAGCACCGAGTTGCTCGGCAATCTTCTCGGCGCCCGCCTGGAACTCGGGATAGAAGTCGTCGTAGTCGTTGTTGTTCAGGCGGTGAGGCACGTCGACCGGCTGCAGACGAGCCAGGCGGAGGCTGATGCCGGGTGCCGTCTCGTCGGCGGCCCGCTGGTGCAGCAGAACGCTCAGGAGATCTCTGGACACGTCGACGTGATCGAGGATCTCCGGGAAGAACCCCACGTGCATCACGTGCCGGGTGCCTTCCCCGGGACCGGTCATCGTTCGCCCAGGATCTCTTCGTACCGGAAGAGCCGCTTACTGCGAATTCCTCTCTGCTGCGCGTAGGCGACCAGCTTGTCGCTCTCCACCATCGCCGGATGGCTCTCGTCGTACTCGACGCACATCACCGCACCCAGCCACGGCTCCTGGCCCATGGCGTAGACAAAGACCTCGTCGGCCCCGACCGCCTCGACGATCTCGCGGGCCTGGTCGAAGTTGGAACCGCGCAGGCGCCGGCTCTGGTCGAAGGCGCGTTCCAGCCTCGTCGGGAAGAACGGCCCGTACAGCCAGCTCACCGGGGCGCCGACGCATTCCATCCCGATGAACACGGTGTCGATCCGGCCGATGATCCGTGCGATCCGGTCGTACATCCCCGGGTTGATGTTCGTGGCATCGGCGGCGAAGGCCATCGACCGGTCACCGGCCTGCAGATGGAAACAGGACTTGGTCTGGATTCTCAGGTCGCCGTGCTCACCCACGAAGGGCAGCGCGGTCACCCGCATGCTGCCGACCTGGTGGGACTGCAGGTCTCGCAGACCTCGTACGCGAAAGCCCAGACGCTCCAGAATCAACGGGAGATTCGGATCGATGGTGGAGCCGTTGCTCGATTCGGAGACCACTACTTCCTTCACCTTGTGGCGGATCCGCAGCAGGGTCTCCAGGAGCATGTGGTCCTGGTGGTTGTGCGAGATCAGCAGGCAGTCAATGGTGGCCGGCAGCTTCTCGAACGTCACCCGCTCGTCATCCACCTCGTCGTAGCCGGAGTAGCTCAGCACGGGATCGACCAAGATGGTGGTGCCCTGATGCTCGACCAGCACGCAGGCGTGCCCGGCGTACTGCACGCGGGTCGTCGCCGACGCGGGCCGGGCTCGCACCTCCCCCTGGTCCGGGGTGAAATACGATCTCCAGCGTTTCTGATGTTCCGCGGTGAGACCGAACCCAACCGCCAGTGCGTTGAGTTCCTCCTCGGACAGTCGCCCGGCGAACATGGTGTCCAGCAGCGGGGACGAAAGGTCCGTGTCCACCACCAGTTGGGTGTCGTCGAACTCCAGCAGCGGTGTGGTCAGGGCGAAGTCGCGAGCGTCCTGCTCGACGAACGAGAACCGGACGTGCTGGCGGATCGCGTCACCGAACTCGCTGGCGTAGACCAGGGGCTCGATGAAACGGTAGTCCGCGGTGTGGTTGTCCCGTGCGTAGAACAATTCGACCAGGCCCCGCAGATTCGCGGGCAACTGCTTGTAGGCCTCGACCAGGCTGCCACCGGTGAAACGGGGCAGGATGTTGGTCTCAAGCTCGGTGACGGACTCTGCCATCCGGTCGAGAGGGCCGGCGCCGCCCGCATCGGCCCACCACTTGGCGATGACCTCGTAACGGGATCCCAGTCCGTTGACGAACGGCCCGCCCTGCATGCGCGGGTTGCGCAGCGCCGTCGCGTGTGTTTCGGGAGAGGCCAGGTAGCCCTCGACGATTGAGCGATAGTGGTTGCGCCGCAACATCGCCGCACTGTGCGGGGCCATCAGGTACGACCAGGCGTACCATCCGTCGATCCCGGGTTCCACGATCACATCCGGGCGGAGCGAGTAGGTCGTCACTGGGACTCCTTGGTTGCGATGTAGTACTGGAAGACGTCAGTGCCCCGCCGTCCGATGGTCTGGTTCATGACTAGCCCGTGCGCGCCCAGGTCCTCCTGATCGATCAGCACGGGAGTGTGGCCGAAAGCCACGAAGAGACCACCCGGTTTCAGTGTCCGGGCCAGCGGCCCGGCGATCAGGCGCGCCTCTTCGCTGGTGACGACCTCACTGTTGAGGAAACGAGCAAAGACGACGTCGACCGTCCCGGGTTCGCAGACCGGTGAGCGCGCGTCGCCGCAGTGCACGGAGTCCAGCCGTGGTTTCGCGTAGGAGACCATCTGAGCGCTGAGGTCCTGGCCGACCGTGGTCACCGCGCACTGGGCCGCGGAGGCGAACTCGGCGAGGAACTGCCCTGTCGAGCAGGCGGGGTCAAAAGCGACGATACGCTGGTCTTTCGGCCAGTGTCCAGCGAATCGTTCCGCCGTGTAGGCCCGCAGGTGCAGTTCCCCGGTGCTGAGGAAGTCGGCGCGGTCCTCGTTGACGAACCAGCCCTCGGGCGGGCTACCGGTCTCCCGCCCGGCGCCGTCCATCTTGGGATAGGGATGAACGATCTCGTCGAGATGCGACAGTCCCTCGAACGCCGCCTCACGTTCGGCCCGTGACGCCATCCGCGCACGCACTCTCACGCCTTGCTCCGACACCCGCAGGCTCTCCAGCCGGCCGAGAAGGTTGTGCCAGCGCACCCTGCTGCAGAACACGCCGGGGATGCCGTCGCTCAGCACATAGTCGGAGACGGTCTTCAGTCCCAGCCAAGTCTCACCACCGACTCGAACATGGAAGATCCGCTCGGGATGGGCGTTCCAGGGTTCCACCCACTCCATGCTCGCGCCGACGTCCCAGGGACCCGAGACGCTCTCCAGCCGCCGGCGCAGGGCCTGCTCCGGGATCAGGTCGTCCTCGGTCACGGAAACGCCGCGATCCCAGCAGTCCTCACGCCGGAACGGCTCGAAATCCACCTGAGTCATCGTGCTGCTCCGATCGTCCGCAACGCGGCCGAGATCAGGGCGACGCCGTCGGGCTCGCCGTCTTCTGGTTGTCCGATCATGGGGATTACCTGCCGGACGCGGGTCAGCATCTCCGGTGCCATCACGCCTGCCGCCTCGACCCGGGCCAGCCAGGCGGCCGCCAGCAAGGTCACCAGCCGGCCGGGGGCCAGGCCCGCCAGCGATTGGGCCGTGACGACCGCTTCGCTGACAAAGCGTTCTGTGCCGGGGCTCTCGAGGGCTTCCAGGACCGCGTCGGTCACCGTGTCGACATGACACAGCGGGAAAGCTCCCGTTGTTTCGGGCAGAGCGCCTACTGCCAGGGCGGCCCGGACGACGCCCAAGAAGACGTTGTTCTCCAGGAATGCCTGGTCGGCAGGCCGATGCCCGTAGACCAGTGGGAGCCGCAGGACGGTGACGTCCAGCCCGAACCGGCGCGCCCGGTGCAGTCCTTCCTCGCAGATCAGCTTGGCCTGGGAGTACGGATCCTGGCAGGCATCCCATGCCTCCCGGCCCCACTTCCGGAAACTGGGGCCGCTGGATGTGGCCGACAGGAAGACGAACCGCCGGGCGCCCTGCTCGCAAGCGGCCCGGATCAGGTCCAGGGTCGGGATGATGTTTCGAGTGTGCTGGGCCGACAATGGAAGTGAATGGTTCACGGTGTAACCGCTGTGGATGACATCACGGCCCGCCAGCAGGTCGCCACCGGCCACGTCGGTCATGGCCACGGCCGGGACCTGCCCGGGTCCGCCGAATCGGCGCGTGTGCTCGACGGGCAACGAGGCCGGGTCGGACGAAGTGAGTGCCACGACGTCGCGCTCAGCGCTCAGCAGGCGGTTCAGCAGGTGCCCGCCGATGAAGCCTCGGGCCCCGGTGAGCACCACCCCGGTGGCCGACGCCGTTGTGCTGGGCCGGGTGGCCGTGGTGAGACCCGCCTCGAATTCCTCGAGCAGCCGGGTGGACAGAAGGAAGCTGTCTTCGGCCTCGTCCTGCGCCGACGGCGCTGGTGGGCCAGGAATCGCGCGGCTGTCGGGGGCCTGAGTCAGCTCGTGCAGTGTGTGGACGAAATCGTTGCTCACGAAGTCGAAATCCAGTTTGGTGAAGATGCTCTCGACGAGTTCGTCGCCGTACACCTTGCCCAGCTCCACCTGCAGGGTGACGAAGGTGAAGGAGTCCGCACCCTGGTCGAAGATCGTCCGGTCGGCCTCAGGAGTGAAGCCCAGCACGCCCTTGGCAATCAGCTCGACCTGCGCGACCAAGGTCTGCGCGGGGGGCGGCTCGTCTGCCGGAGCGGCTTCGAGCAGCTGCTCGATGGCCTCACGGTCCAGTTTTCCGCTGGCCTGGAGCGGCACCTGGGCCAGCTGCCGGACATCGTTCGGCACTTCCCACGGCGCCAGGACCCGGCGCAGCTTCTCCAGGAGATCCGAGGCGAGGGTGTCCTGCTCGCAGACCAGCACCACCTCCTCGTCACGCCGCACGCACCAGGCGGCCCGGCCCAGTACGGTGCTCCACCGGTTCTCCAGCTCCGAGCGGGATATCCGGTGCCCGAGCCGCTTGAACTGGTCGTCCTGACGGCCGTGGAAGACGACCGCCCCGTCCTCGCCCAGGGTGACGACGTCCCCCGTGCGGTAGGTGCGCAGGCCGGTGTGTTCACCGAACGCCTCACGGGCGCGACCGTGATAGCCGAGGGCGACGCCAGGGCCGCACAGCACCAGTTCGCCGGTACCCTGTTCGCTCAACCCGCCGCCCGGAGCTGTCTCATCGAGGACGTACAGGCTGAAGCCGGGCAGCGGATACCCCACCGAACGGGAGAACTTCTTCAGTTCGCCGATCGTGGCGCAGACAGTGGCCTCGGTCGGCCCGTAGGCGTTGAGAACCCGACCGTGCGACTGTGCGAGCAGGAATTCGTTCTCCTCCAGTGCCTCGCCGACGAAGACCATCGTGCGGATGTTGCGCTGGGCCGAGGCTCCGAGCAGCCGGTACACGGTCGGCGGCAGGGTGGCGAAGTCCACGGGGTTCTTGCGCAGGAAGGCGGTGACGCTTGCCAGCCAGCCGCCGTCGGTGACGGGAGGCAAGCACAAGGTGGCGCCCGCGTGCAGGGCGACCATAATTTCGGCGATCGAGGCGTCGAAGGCGAGCGACGCGAACTGCAGCAGGCGGTCACCGGGACCGATCTCGAGCGCCTCGCTCTGTCCCCGGCACAGGTGCAGCAGGCCTTCGTGGCCGACCTCGACCGGCTTCGGTTCGCCGGTGGAGCCCGAGGTCAGGATCGAGTAGGCGACGGCGAGACCGGGGTCGGGCAGCAGTCCGGCCGCCGCATCGGCTGCGGTCTCGGCCAGCTCGACGGCCCCCAGGCGACGCCATTCGGTCCGGGCCGGGACCTCGCCCCGATCCTGCCAGCGCTCGTCGCAGGCCAGCACGAGCCCGCCGCCCAGTTCCTCGATGATCGAGTCGATTCGGGCGCCGGGTAGCTCGGGATTGAGCGGCGTGTACGTCAGGCCTGATCGCAGCACCGCCAGCGCCGCAGTCGTGGCCTCGATGCTGTGGTGTCCCAGGACGTACACCCGCCCGTTGCCGGGGGCAGCCTGCTGGAGCCGGGAAGCCAGGCGGATCGTCGCCCGGTCGAGTTCCGCGTAACTGATGCCGGGTCCTTCACCGCTGAACAGGGCGGTGCGATCGGGCCAGGCCGCGAAGGCCGCGGCCAGGATTTCTGGGGCTCTCACGCGATGAACCTTTCTATCCGGTGCGTCAGATCCCCTGCCTCGTGAGCATTCAGGAATCTGCGCTTGTACTGGACGCGGAGCTCGCCGTCGGCGGCCGGAGACCGGTCCCACAGGAACCGGATGTCGTCCAGGCTGCGACGGCTGTAGGTGGGCAGGTACTCGAAGGGAGAATCCGGAACGCGGTAGAACGAGGTGTCGCTCAGGACGAGGCGAGGGCTTCGGGACTGGGCGAGTCTGCGCGCGAGGGCCGGAAAATCGCCCTCGGAGTAGCGGCCCAGGGACTCGGCCCGGGTTCGCGCTGCGCTGACCGTGGCGCCCAGATCGCCGACGGACGTCGGGATCCGGATGCTCTTGATCTCGGCGAAATATCCTCGCCGGTCGCGAAAACGCCTTCTGGTGTATGGATAGGTCCAGATCTGATCAGGGCCGACGATTGGCTCCACCGCGCGGGCGAGCGCCGCCAGCAGGGTGTCGAACCGGTGCTCCGCGCCCACCTGCGCAACGGCCGTGGCGACTTCGCCCAAGCCGCCCAGGCCTGGGCGCACGGGATCGGGGACTTCGCCCAGCATCGCGCCCACCGCAGCTTCATCAGCCCCCGGGACGGCGTACAGCTCGAGCGCGGAGGCCGACTCGAAGGTGTACATCCCTAGGGCCGCCCCGTCACCGGCGAGAAACCGCGTCGCCGCTACGAACAGGTCCCTCGCATCCACGGCGTCGGCGATCAGATGGCTGACCTTAAGAGTCAGTACTCCGTCTCCGTTCGCGGCATCCACATAGTGCGCGCGGAACACGGTGCTCAGATCGAGTGGGACGCTTCCCCGGGATGCTTGGGCCGTCGCTGCCGGAGAGACCAGGTGATCGGCGGCTTCGATGGTGATGTCGACCCCGATGTCTGACTGTTCGCAGTCCAACACCCAGGCCAGGGCCCGGTCCACCGCGGCGGCCCGGAGCCAGGCCTCGATGCGGGCCAGCTGGGTCCTGAGCGTCTCCCGGGGTCCAGCCGGGACCCGCCAGGAGACCGAGGGGGTGGTGTCGCTGTCCAGCCCTAACCGGGTGACAAGGTCAGCCACACGTCGTAAGTACGGCAACTCGGCCCTTACCCGATTCATCATGCGGCCCCGAGCATCTGGCCACGGCGCAGCGACACCAGCGTCGTGACGACCATGCCGAGGCACACCACACTGACCGCGGCGACCGCCAGCTGCGCAGGCACCCGATCGCCCACCAGGCCCAGGTAGGCGCCGGCGACCGGGTAGGCGGCAGTAGTCCCGGTCATGATCACCGATGCCTGCAGCGAAAAGTGCCGAGGATCGAGCAGCTGGTTGCGGACAACGCGGGACCAGATGGTGAAAGCGACCATGGGACCTATGGATACGGCGAACACCACCACCGCCAGAACCGGGGTGTTCGTCGTGGCCAGGGCAAGGGGCGCGCCGGCAGTGGTGAGAGCCGCGGCTATGCCGAGCTTGGCGACCAGATGATGGCGGTGCAGCCAGGCCGCTGATCGGAAGTAGAGCAGAGAGATCAGCGCCGCCGAGCCGTATCCCAACGGCAACAGCACATCCGCGTGCCCACCTGCTGAGGTCAGAGCCGGAAGTGCCGTGTAGAGGACCCCATAGGTGAGATTGACCGCGAACAGCAGCACGATGACCGTTCTGGCCAGAGGATTGCGGGCAAGCTGGACCGCGGCCCGGAGACGGTCGGGCCAGCTCGGCTCTGCCTCGCCCGGTTCGCTCGCGGCCGGCAGCTGCATCGACGGGCCCAGCAAGGCCGCTACCGCGTAGACCGCTGCGCACAGAGCGAACAGCCAGGGAAGTCCGTGCCCGGACAGTGCCAGGCCGCCCACAACGGGCATCGCCAGGAGCATGGTGTACTGCAGCGTCTGGAAATACGAGTACGCCGTCGCCACGCCTTCGCCGGAGAATCCGGAGACGTAGCGCTCGAAAATGATGTAGGCGAAGATGTTTGCGACACCCAGCACCGACCCCGCCAGAACCAGCGGTACAACCCCGAGACCAAGCGTGGTCGAGAGTCCCACCAGGGCACACACCACAGCCCGGCAGATGTTCGTGACCCTCAGCAAGCGTGGCCCGGACGACCGATCGACGACGGCCCCGACCAAGGGCAGCAACACAATGACCGGGAGCCATTCGGCAACATAGGCCAGCCCGCTGCTGCTCAGGCTTCCGGTCTGCCGGTAGACCGCTACCGGAACGACGAAGAGCAGCAGCCGCTCGATCGCGGTCTGAACCCCGAGATAGAAGGCAGTACCCCGCGGCAGACGTTCACCGGAGACAGAATCCACTGAATCGGGTTCCACATCATGTTTTTCCCCGGTCCCGGAATCGACATACTTCACTGGCTGGCCCTCACATGACTGAAATCGCGAGCGTGAAATCAACGAGTGAGATCACCTGAGCAACCGTCCGGAGACAGCACGCAATTCATGCGCTCCGCGAACGCAATAAAGATCTTTCACAGGAAAGGCACAGTCAGAATTCGGCCCCCCGGCGGGCGAGGGAACATGGACCGGAACTCTGAAATCTCGTTCGGGCCGTTCCGGTACCCGACCGGCGACCCCGAACCGGGCAAGTCCCGGCCCTAGCGCCACCGGTCAGCCACGACCGACCCTACACACCGCAAACGCGCAGACCAGCGGGCAAGCAGGCAAGCAAGGCCTGGATCGGTCCATCGCCACGGCAGAGCGCTTCTCACAGATCCCCCTAATATCATTGACCCAGGTCCAGCACCAGAGAATGGGCAATGCCCGCATTCCCGGCTTAGAGATTCCCACCCCGGCCTCGGCCTCGATCCCGGAAAAGATTTACATCCGCTTGTACCCGTGTCAACCAGTTCTGTAACCCGTGTGACATGAAGCACGCACCGTTCATTGACGCAATGTAATCACGCCGGATGGCTCTACGCATCGAGAGCCCGTCGGCAGTTGCTCGCGGTAACTAGGCTGCCCCTAAGGGCGCTATCAGGTGCACCCGCGGGGCAGTGGGGCAGCGCCACGGCGGCCGGTCGAGGCAAATGCAGCAGGGGTGCCAACTCTTCCTTACCCGGCCCCCTGCTTCTAAGTTCCTCCCATGCACTGGATCACGCTCAACAACGGCGTCAGGCTGCCAAGTCTTGGCCTCGGGGTCTACCAGAGTTCACCCGGGCAGACGTCCACCGCCGTCGCCACCGCCCTGAGGGCCGGCTACCGGCACGTGGACACCGCTGCCCAGTACGGCAACGAGCGTCAGGTCGGGGAGGGCATCCGCCGGTCTGGTGTGCAACGGTCCATGATCGTCGTCGAGACAAAGCTCTGGATCAGCGATTTCGGATACGATCAAACTCTGAGCGGCTTCGACAAGAGCGCCCGCAAGCTCGGGCTTGAGCAGATCGACCTGCTGATCCTTCATCATCCGGCCCCGCAGCGCTTCGACCAGACGCTGCAGGCCTACCGCGCCTTGGAGAAGCTCCTCGCGGATCAGCGAGTAAGAGCCATCGGGGTCAGCAACTTCACGGCCGAGCATCTGCGGCGACTGATCGCGCGCACGGCGATCGTGCCGGCCGTCAATCAGGTGGAACTCCACCCCTACTTCTCCCAGCCCGGTCTGCGAGAGGTACACGCTCAGCACGGGATCATCACCCAGGCCTGGTCCCCGATCGGCGGGATCACGTTCTATCCAGGCTGGGGCGCGGACCGTCGCAACGTGATGCGGGACCCGGTGATCGCACGGATAGCCCATGTCCACGGCCGGTCTCCGGCCCAGATCATGCTGCGCTGGCACATTCAGCAGGGACGCTCGGCCATCCCCAAGTCCGTTGATCCGCAGCGTATTGCAGAGAACCTCAACATCTTCGATTTCGCCCTGTCCGAAAAGGAGTTGGCCGATATCGATGACCTCGACACCGGTCGGCGGACCGGTCCGGACCCCGATGCGCAGATACCGGAAGATGTCCTCGAACTGTCCATACCTGATGATTGACAGATGTTTTCATCCTGTCAGAGCCCTGAGATCGGCGGACCCCCTGACTTGTCCGCCGTAGACTTCGTCGACGTCATCGGGACGCTCACCGATCCGTGCAACCACGGCGGTGATGCCGCAGAAGCCTCCCACTTGCTTATTCTTTCGCTGCCGGGATTCGGGGTCTCGCCCCGCTGGCCCTACCGGGGATGAACGCCGGCCGAGTCGCGAGGATCCACCGCTCTGGTCACCTTCCCGGTCGGTCATGGTCGTCACCTGTCTTCAGGCTTGACTCGGCTTCCCGGCCACCTGGCCTTGCCGTTCAGCATCACGGTGGTGGGGGTGTTACCCAGAATCGCAGACAGAACTCAGGCTGCGTTGAAGACTTAGGACCGGTTGAGGATCCGGCGGGTCGTCCCGCCCAGAAGAGCAGCCTTCTCGTCGATGGTGAGCTGGTCGTTGTCGAGTAGGTAGTGCAGGCCCTGTGCGTAGGAGTGGTAGCCCGGGTACTTGGGTAGCGGGTCCATGCCGGGGAATCGCCCAAGGATGCGGTGGTGGTCGGTGCCCCACATGACCCGATCGACGCCGAAAGACTCCAGTACCCGGTTCAGGTGCGGCCAGATGTCGGGGTATGGGTAACCGGTCGTCGAGAGAGTCGGCGCTCCAGAGAGTTTCACGGCAACGTTGGGCAGGGCGGCCAGCGACAGGAGGTCGTCCAGGCCGTGCCATGGCGAGGTGTCCACCGGGGCGAAAGGCGGCTGAGCGAGCCCTAAGTGGTCGATCGTCAGCGACAGGTCGGGATGAGTGCGGGCCACGTCGGCGACATCGGTGAGGTTTCCTGCGGCCAGGACGCAGACCGGTACGCCGTGCGTCTCGGCGGCGCTGAGCAGGTTCTCGTACGCGCCAGCGCGCAACCGCTCGGCGTTGGCGGGCGGAAAGATGGTGTTGATGCGGGCTCCCACGACGCCGGGCCGGTGACGGATGTCGGCGATCTGCTCCGCGATGTCGAGGGCGCTCTCGTCGTACTCCAGCACTGTCGCGAACCGGTCGGGGTAGGCGGTCGCAGCCTGGATGCACACCTCGGCCGGGAACAGGTGGGGAGTGTGGACGAGCACTGCGGAGTCGACGCCGGCGGCATCCAGCTGGGCCAGAAGGATCTCGATCTGCAGGTCAGGCAGTGACTCATCGCCGTGCTGCCACGGTCGGGCCGGGGTGGGCAGGTGGAGTTGTGCGTCGACGATGTCCATCAGGTGTTTCTCCATGCATCGAAAAGCTGGGTGGTGGGCGGGCGCCGGGCCAGGCTGCCTCGCCGCCGTCCGCCCTGGCCAATGAAACATCCGCAGCGCACGATACGAGGAACGTATCGCCGCAGGTTAAAGTGGCTGACCGTGGCCGAGACCCGAGCGCTGGTGGACCTGGACCTGCGGCTGGTTCACTGCTTCAGCGTGCTGGCGCAGTACCAGCACTTCGGCCGCGCCGCCGTGGCCTTGCACACCACCCAGCCGTCGCTGACCCGTCAGATCCGCCGCCTGGAAAATCAAGTGGGAACGCGACTGCTCGAACGCTCGCCACGAGGCACGTCGCTCACCCCGGCCGGCGAGGCGTTCCTGCCTCTCGCAGACGAGTTGCTCACCGTGGCGGGCCGAGCGCTGGCCCAGACGCACGCCGTCGGCGTTTCTCGCGCGATCACCATCGGCTACACCATGAACCTCATCGTCACCCGGGCGGCACAGGAGCTGAGCCGTCTGCATCCGACAGCCGAGGTCCGGACCCGTCATCTGTCCTGGGACCAGCCCCGCACCGCTCTGCTCGAGCACCAGGTCGACGCCGTGCTCACCCGATCGCCGCTGAACACCCAGGGACTGGAGACCATCGTCCTGCGTGAGGAACCCCGGGTTCTCCTGCTCTCCACCGGTCACCGACTGGCCGAGCGCACGTCCCTCACTCTCGACGACATCGCCGACGAACCGATGCCCCGCACCAGCGATCCGGGCTGGAACGCGTTCTGGCGCATCGATCCCCGGCCCGACGGCAGGCCTGCTCCCACCGGCCCTCTGCTGGAAGACCTCGAGGACAAGTCCGAGGCCGTCGCCTCCGGGCGCGCCGTCGCCATCGTTCCTGCGGGCGAATACATCCAGCGCCTGCGCCCCGATCTGACCACCGTTCCAGTCGCGGGTCTGGCCCCCAGCGAGGTCCTCATGGCCACTCGCCGCGACGACCACCGCCCACTCACCCGCGCCCTCCAGGAGATCGCCAAACAAGTTCTGAGCGCTGAGGATTAGCGCGTACAGCGCTATCTCGCCGCAGCGACCATCACCGCGCGGCCGGTACCGGTCTCGTTCTGCAGCGGTCAACAATGATGTCGGAGAAGTCCTGGACCAGGGGGTTGACTTCGCCGATCCGCCCAGCCACCACGACATCGCTGGGCGGAGCGCCGTCCAGGACGACGGTGGTGACGCCCGGGTGCAGGAGGGTGCGCCGGTCTCCGGCGGGCTGGATGCCGATCGCCCGGCCGCTGGCGATCAGTTCCAGCTTGTCCTCGTAGGCCTCGACCGGGCGGGTCTGCTGCGGTTCCTCGCCCAGAAGCCGGTGGACCATCCAGCCGTCCACCGTGGGAGCGGTGCAGGGATAGGGCTTCTCATCGGCGACTTCGTTGACGTGCACCGAAGCCTGGCCGGCGAGGGGGTGGCTTGTCGCTACGACGAGGACCCGGGCTTCTTCGTACAGCGTCTTGGTCCAGAGGTTGCCGGCCGGGAAGGTGAACGGGGTGCGGCCGATGAGAACGTCGATCTGGCCGTCCTCGAACGAGAGCAGGGTCTGGCAGGTCAGATGCCGGGTCTCGATGGTGGCCTGGGGATGCCGGACCCGTAGTTCACTCACGGCCGGGGTGATGATCAGGTCGTCGAGATAGCCGATGACCAGGTGGCCCTCCGCAGCGTGGGCGCGAGCCACGTGAGCGGCCCGGTTCGCAGCGCGCAGCAGGTCCTGGGCCTCGGGCAGGAAGGCCCTGCCTGCGGCCGTGAGGTGATTACCCTGCGGTGTGCGTTCCAGGAGACGAGCACCGAGTCGTTGTTCCAGGCGCCCGATCTGCCGGCTCAGTGAGGGCTGGGCCAGGTGCAGTTCCTCGGCCGCGCGGGAGAAGTTCAGGTGCTTGGCCACCACGGTGAAGTAGCGCACCAGCCGTAGCTCGAGATCCAGGCCCAGGTCGTTCACCGCTTCACCCTACTGGCGGGCATTCCTTTTCGGCATGGGCCCCTGCCAACCAGGTCTTGGACGGTTGTGCAGGCCGGCGGCTTGACTCGGGGCATCGCAGTTGAACGCCGCAACCAGGAGTCGTGAACCATGAAGGCTGTCCAGATCCACGAGCACGGCGAGCCTTCCGTGCTCCGCTACGAAGAAGTACCGGTGCCCGCACTGCAGGCCGGCGAGGTGCTGGTCCAGGTGCACGCCGTGGGCCTCAATCCCCCGGACTGGTATCTGCGCGAGGGCATGAGCATGCTCCCGCCGGACATGCGCCCCCAGCTGCCGTTCCCGTACATCCTCGGCACTGACATCTCCGGTGTGGTCGTCGAGGTCGCCGAAGGTGTGACCGAGCACGCGGTCGGTGACGAGGTCTTCGGCATGCTGCGTTTTCCTCACCCAGGAACCAGCGCGTACGCCGAATACGTGGCCGCCCCCGCCGCCGAACTGGCCCGCAAGCCGGCCGGTGTGAGCCATGCCGAAGCCGCCGCCGTGGCCATGTCCGGCCTGACCGCCTGGCAGTTCCTGATCGAGCTCGGGCACGATCACCCGAACCCGCTTCAGCCGGGCAAGCACGTCCCGGTGCCTCTCGAGGCCGGGATGACGGTGCTGGTGAACGGGGCTGCCGGGGGCGTCGGTCACCTCGCCTTGCAGTTGGCTCGGTGGAAGGGCGCACGGACGATCGCCGTGGCTTCCGCACGCCACGAGGAGTTTCTGAGGAAGTTGGGTGCCGACGAGTACCTCGACTACGCCCGGGTCAAGCCCGAAGACGTTGTCCGGGACGTCGATCTGGTCGTGGACAACGTCGGTGGTCCCACCAGCGGACGCTTCCTGCCCACGCTGAAGCGCGGCGGTGCCCTGTTCCCGATCTTCCTGGCCCAGGTCGACCCCGCCGACGTAGCGAAGTACGGAGTTACCGTTTCCTCTACCCAGGTGCGCCCCAACGCCGCCCAGCTCGACCAAATCGGACGTCTGCTCGCCTCCGGCGACCTGCGTGTGGCGATCGACAGCACCTTCCCGTTGCCGGAGGCGGCCGCTGCCCACGAACGCGCCGAGAACGGCCATCTGCAAGGCAAGATCGTCCTGCAGGTGATCTGAATCCCCGGCCTCGCTCCGGCCGGGTTCCGCTCAGCAGTCAGCCGGTCAGAGCGAGGTCCAGACGTGATCGTCGGCCGGGTCGCAGGGGTAGAGGGTGAGGCTCTGCCCGGCCACGGTGTTGCCCTTGCCGTGGTTCGACACGTCCAGGCAGTGCCCGCTCTTGACGTGGACCAGGTAGAAGCCGTTCGGGCGCGGCTCCTTGCGGAACATCATGTTCTCCTGGTCGCCCGCCACACACGGGTCGACGGCCACCCGGGTCCGGGCCTTGACGTCTCCGGTCCCCAGAAAATTGAAGCAGAGCTTGGCTTTGACGCTGCGGATCGCAAATTGCCCGTCGATCCGCAGCAACTCGAACATCTGGTTGTCGGCAACCCCGGAGCGGCACTGCCCCTGCGACACCAG
This sequence comes from Kineosporia babensis, assembly GCF_021129305.1. Classification (GTDB taxonomy): domain Bacteria; phylum Actinomycetota; class Actinomycetes; order Actinomycetales; family Kineosporiaceae; genus Kineosporia; species Kineosporia babensis. Next base: position 27,450 of record NZ_JAJOMB010000039.1, read on the forward strand.
GGCGCCGGCCTTGACCGAACCGGCTCCGGGCAGATCCGCGCAGAAGCCGGTTTCGGCGTTCTTGAACTGCACCGGGCCCTGAACTGTCACCGGATCCGGATCCGGTGCAGGCTCTGCCGATTCGGGAGTTCCCGAGGGCTCCACCCCATCGACGCCCTCCACCGAATCAGGGACGGCGTAGGTCCCCTTCACCGGTGCCTCGCCCAACTCCACCGAGGCCTCACCCCTCACCGGAGCGGGTCCTTCATCGGCGTTGGCCTCCACTAGCTTCTCCGTCGCCACGTCGGAGGACGAGGACGGCGAAGGAGACGGTGCATCAACGGGCGCGGCATCACCGGCAACCGGCTCGACCTCGGCTTCGGCCTCCACGCTGGGCAGAGAACCGGTGACCACCCCGGCGCCCAGCCCCAGCACGGCCACGCCCGCGATCACCGCACATCTGCGTGCCAGGGTGGTGCGGCCGGGCCGGTCGTCGGTCTGATCGTCAGGCCTCAAGTCCACGCTCCCCGGAACATCAGCCCAGCTTGCGCTGATTTACGTCTTTTACGACGTGGACAACGTAGCCGGGCTGAGCACAACCGCAAGCCGACGCCACCGCAGCGATCAAAAGGAGACGTCGGTGGCCAGGCGCGCACCGACGTCTCCCATTCGAGGATCAGGCCGGGTATTCCTTCAGGAAGGTGAGCAGGTCGTCACCGAGCTGGACCTTGTGGGTCTCGGTGATGCCGTGCGGGGCGTCGGGGTACACGATCAGGCGGGCCTCCTTGACCAGGGCGGCCGAGGCCTGGCCGCCGACCTCGAGCGGCACCACCTGGTCGGCGTCCCCGTGCACGACCAGTGTGGGGATGTCGAACTTGGCCAGGTCGTCGCGGAAGTCGGTGGCCGAGAACGCGGCGATGGACTCGTACGCGTTGCGGTGGCCGGCCGCCATCCCCTGCGCCCAGAACGCGTCCCGGGCACCCGCGGAAACAGGCTTACGCGGGTGATTGAAGAACGGGCCGTCGGCCAGGTCCCGGTACAGCTGCGAGCGGTCGGCCAGCGAACCGGCCCGCAGGCCGTCGAACACCTCGATCGGCAGGCCGCCCGGGTTGTCGTCGCGGCGCAGCATCAGCGGCGGGACGGCCGACACCAGGACGGCCTGGGCCACGCGGGCGGTGCCGTGCCGGCCGATGTACCGGGTGATCTCGCCGCCGCCGGTGGAGAAGCCGACCAGGGTGACGTCCTGCAGGTCCAGGTGCTCGATCACGGCGGCCAGGTCGTCGGCGTAGGTGTTCATCTCGTTGCCGTGCCAGGTCTGGGTGGATCGGCCGTGTCCGCGCCGGTCGTGGGCGATGACCCGGTAGCCGTTCTCGGCCAGGAACAGCTGCTGGGCCTCCCAGCTGTCGGAGTTCAGCGGCCATCCGTGGGCGAGAACGACAGGACGGCCGGTGCCCCAGTCCTTGTAGAAGATCTGGGCGCCGTCGGTGGTGGTCACGTAACTCATTGCGTCTGCTTTCCTCATGGGGTGGAGCCGGGGTGCCCTTGACGCTAGGGACCGGCGTGGGGAGATCGCGTACGTCAAACTACGTATTCGGGATGAACCGGCTCAGCTGTGAGCGTGAGCGGATCCCGAGCTTGCGGTAGATCCGCGAGAGGTGAGTGGAGACGGTTCGGGGTGACAGGGACAGGCGCTCGGCGATTTCGCGGGTGCTGAGGCCCTCCGCGGCCAGCCGGGCGATCTGGCGCTCCTGCGGAGTCAGCTCTTCTGCGGAGCTGTTGCGGCGCAGTGATTCTCCAGAAGCCCGCAGTTCGTTGCGGGAGCGTTCGGCCCAGGCCAGGGCGCCGAGGGAGTCGAAGGTGGCGGCGGCCGCGCGCAGCAACGGGCGGGATTCGGCGGGCTGACGGTGACGGCGCAGCCAGGCACCGTAGGCGTGCCGGCGTCGGGCCAGTTCGAACGGCCGGCCGGTCAGGTCCTCGCCGACTGCCTTCTCGTAGGCCTCGGCGGTGTCGCTCAGCACAGCTTCGGCGTAGCCCAGCCCGGTCAGCAGAGCGGGCGATCGGCTGGTCTCGGCGACCGGAGCGAGTTCGGCGACGAGCCGCCGTAGCTGGGCGGTGCCGCCGCATCCGGCTGCTGCTTCAGCGAGGAATCCCAGCAGGTGGTGGCCGGTGGAGGGGTGGAAGCCGGGGTCGGCGACCTCGAAGATGCGGTGCAACTGGGAGAAGGCCTCCTCGAAGCGTCCATCGGCCAGTGCGGCCAGCCCTCGGACCTGGTGCACTCCGGCCAGCAGCGGGTTGCGACCGTAGGCCAGGAGCATCGATTCGGCGGCAGCTGCTTGCTCTTCGGCCTCGTCGAGCTCACCGCGCAACGCGTGGGCGGCCCCGGCTGCGACGCAGGCGGTCGGGATCCAGTTCGGCGCCCGGACCTCCCGGGCCAGCTCCTCGACCTCCGGCATCAGCGCCATGGCCGTGCGCGCGTCCCCCAGATAAGTGGCACCGATCGCCTGGCTGATCCGGGCCGTGTAGAGCATGCCCAGACGTCCCTGCTCCCGCAGCCCGACCTGGGCCATCGCCTGCAGAGCGAACCCGGTGGGGGTGTCACCGACGGCTGCGGCCGCCAGCCCCAGCAGGTGGGTGCTGTACGGATCGACGCCCCCGCGGGCCAGCAGGTCCCGGATCCGTGGACGGCAGTACCGGCCACGGGTCAGCGGCGCGATCAGCCCCAGCCCACCGAGGAGCTGCGGGTCGTCCGACACCGACATCGCCCGCTCGATCGCCGCGACCAAGCGCTCCACCGTGACCGGATCGGGTTCGGAGTAGTTGGCGCGCAACGCGATCCGGTCCACCAGCCGAACCAATCGGGCCACGTCACCGGATCGCTCCAGCGCCTCGATCGCGTCAGCCACCCGGATCAGATGCTCACCACCGGACCAGTGCGTGGCATGCACTGTTTCGACGTCGAGTTCGTAGACGGCCCGCTCCCCCACCGGAAGGTCCTGCGGGCGAATCTCGGCCAGCAGCCGCGCGGTTTCAGTGAAATTCCCCTGTTCCGAGGCCATGTCGGCCGCAGCCAGCAGACGCTGGGCGCGAGCGGTCGGATCCTCGCTCAGCCGGGCCGCCCGTTCAAAGGCGGTCTGCGCGATCCCCGGAGCCTGACGGTGCCGGGCCCGGACCGCAGCATCGTCCAGCGCAGAGGCCAGCACCTCGTCCGGACGATCCGCTGCCGCTGCTCGGTGCCAGAGAACCCGTTCCGGATCGGCGCCCAGCACGTCCGCCAGCGCGGTGTGCGCCTGCCGGCGCCGAGCGGGGCCGGCGGTACCCTGCAGCGCCGAGCGCAGCAGTGGATGCCGAAACCGCAGGCGCATCTGGTCATTCACCTGGACCAGACGCGCCTGCAGGGCCGGCTCGAGGTCCTCGGGACCGGCCGGGTCGTTGACCAGGGCGGCGCCGGCCCGGACGATCTCGTCAACGTCGTCGCCGTCGTCCAGAGCCGCCACCAGCAACAACGCCCTGGTCGGGGCCGGCAGCTCAGCGACCAGCCCGGAAAACGTCCGCTCCAGCCGCTCGCTCAGCGCAATCGAGCCGGGCAGCGTGGCCAAGCTGCCGGACTTCGCCCCGGCGACACCCAGTTCGATCAACCCCAGAGGGTTACCGGCAGCGGCGTCCAGAACCTGCGCCCGCAGCACCCCGGACAGTTGCGGAGCTACCTCGCTCAGCAAAGTCTGCGCATCAGGCTCCGGCAAGGTCTCGAGCCGTCGTTCTGGTAGGCCCGCCTCGTTCAGGCGCCGCTCGACCGCACCGCCGTCGCGCGCGGTCAGCACCATGGCGGCGCTTTCGGTGTTGAGCCTGCGGGCCACGAAGGCCAGTGCGGCCCAGCTGCTCTCGTCCACCCACTGCAGGTCGTCCACCGCGATCAGGACCGCAGGCCCGATTTCGGCAATCGCGGTCAGCAGCATCGTCGCGGCCCGGAAAGGCACCATGTCCGGCGCCGCCAGAACCGCTTCGCGAACCCCCGGCACCGCGTGCAGCAGCCGATGCACCGCCGCGTACGGAATGTGCACCTCAGCCTGCACTCCCGCGGTACTCAACAGCCGCAGCCCAGCCCGCTCGGCCTCTTCACCGGCCCACTCCAGCAGGGCCGACTTACCGACCCCGGCCTCGCCTCGCAGCACCAGAGCGCCACCCCGGCCCACCGCTGCACCCTCCACCAACGCGGACAACACCGCCAGCTCCGCGTCTCGCCCAACCATCACCGGGCGATCCTAAATGCCGACAACGCCCCAGAAGGCGATCGTCACGAGTGAGCGCCGAGGGCAGCGCGCTGGGGAACGATGACCCGGCGGGCAATGCGCCACCCACGCCACCCGCGCCGCCGGGGCGCAGACCCCGGTCACTAGGGCTCAGACCGCGGGTTCCGACGGCGAGCGGGTCTTCTCGCGCTGTCGGGGCACCACGCCGGCGCCCGGCAAACCGGCCACCACCGAGCGGTCACGGCCGCCGCTCTTGGCCCGGTAGAGAGCTTCATCGGCCCGTTTCAGCAAATCGCCTGCCGATTCGGTGCCGTCCCAACGAGCGATTCCGATTGAACACGTCTGCCCGTGCGGGACCACCAGGCGCAGGCCGTCCAGCTCAGCGGCTCCCTCGGAGACCGTGGTGCAGAACAGGAGTGCGGCAAACTCCTCGCCACCCCAGCGGGCCAGCCGTCCCTCTGATCCCAGAGTGCCCTGCCAGGCCGCACCCGCCTCGCGCAGCAGATCGTCGCCGGCCTGATGCCCGTGGCTGTCGTTGTACTTCTTGAAGAAGTCCAGGTCGAGCAGCCCGACCAGAAGGATGCCGCCGCCCTCCGGCACCCGGGCGAAGGCTCGTTCCAGTTCGAAGTCCCAGGAGCGGCGGTTGGCCAGACCGGTGAGCGGGTCGGTGCGCGCCACCAGGGCGAGCTGCTCGGCCTGGCGGCGCAGCACGGCCAGGAGATCCCAGATCCGCAGCGCCACCAGGATCAGCAGGAGCAGCGCACCGGCCCCCAGCGCGGTGACGTGGTTGGCGCGCACCAGCTGGTCCAGCACGATGAGCAGAAGGGCCGGGACGGCGGCGGCCAGGATCAGCACGAGCAGACGCACCCGGGTCAGGCCACTGCCGTCGGGCCGCGGGGGCGGGGGCGGCACCGAGCGCTGGGCTTCGCACGCACCGAAGCCCACGCACAGGTAGTACCCCTGCCAGAGCACGAACATGATCCACGGGTAGTCACTGTTCTGCTGCACGACGGCGTACACGTTCTGGAAGGTGTCGGCGGCGAGGGTGCAGACCATCCCGGCGACGAGCCACCACACCGCCCGGGTGCGGCGCGTCCTGGTCACCGGGTCCCGGCGGCCGGCCGAGGCCCCGATCAGGATGCGGACCACCAGGAAGATGGTGAGGACGTCCATGATCGGGTACAGCGAACTGACCACCCGGGCCGCTGTGGACTGCTCTTCGTCGCTGGCCACCGGGAGGATCAGGAAGACCAGGACCGGAACGCCCAGACCGGCCGTCACGATGAGCGAGTCCAGCACGGTGCCGGTCGGTGGCGAACGGATCTCCTGCCGGTCCAGCAGCAGGATCCCGGCCATGAAGACCAGACTCGAGGAGATGTAGAGGATGTCGGAGGGGGTCGGGTAGGAGAAGTCGCCGTGGATCACCCCGATCCGGTAGCGCACCGTGGCCACCAGGCAGAGCGTCACCATCAGCAGGAAGAGGAGCCAAGGACCCCGGCGGGCCCGGGGCACCCCGCTCACGGCCACCGCCAGGAACAGCGTCTGCAGGGCGATCGCGGCCGGGTACAGCAGGAGCGCCGCCGTGCCCTCGGCCCAGGGCAGCACGGACACCGGCACCGCCAGCACCGCCAGTGCCCCGAGCAGCCGGGTGAGCGCGGTCCTGGTCATGATCGGGAGATCGGCGCCCCACCGGCCTCGGTTCTTCCCGGTGAGGAGTTCGGACCCGAACAGCGCAATCACCGCTGCGCTGCGTGAACGCCGAAGTGGGCCGCCACCAGAATCTGGTGACGGCCCACTTCTCCGGAAGACCTACAGCCCGATGCTCTCGTCGACGAACTCGTTGGTGGCGATGTCCTCGGCCTTCAGGTCGGCCGGCACGTCCACGCCCTTCTTCTCCAGGATCGGCTGCATCTCGTCGATCAGCTTCTGCACCCGCTCCATGTCCATGTTGCCCAGGGTGGAGTCCGGGCCGTTGGAGACGATCCCGAGGTCCTTCTGGGTCTGGACCGAGTACTCGGCCACCCCGGCCGAGTACTGCCAGCCGGTGTCGTACTCCTCGACCAGCTTCACGATCAGCTCGTTGGCCGCGGCCGGGTCCTCGAGGAAGTCGATCTGCGCGGCCTGGATGATCGGCACCAGCTTGGCCAGGCAGTCGGAGTTCTCCGCGACCTTGGCGCTGGGCATCGACAGGGCCTGCACGTAGATCTGGTAGCCGGTGTTGGCGACCAGGTCGAAGGCGAGCTCCTTGCCCCACTGGCTGATCTCGTTCTGGTACAGGTACGGCTCGGCGGTGGCGTAGCCCTGCTGGCCGGACTTGCCGGCGTCGGCCACGAAGTTGCCCGGGGAGCCGTCGTAGGAGCCGTCGACCTGGTCGGCGCTGAGCTTGCCGGTCTCGGTCAGGTAGTCCATGTAGGCCAGGCCGTTGGTGTAGCGGACCTTGATCCCGGCCGCCTTCACGTCCGCGATCGTCTTCACGTCGGGGTAGGTCTGCGGGTCCCACATGATCGAGGTGGGGCTGATCTCGGTGGGCGCGACCACGGCGGTGACCGGCTGCTTGGTGCCCGCGGCGATCATCGCGTCATCGGTGCTGACGTAGCCCATCAGGATGTCCGGGTCGGTGTACATCTGGTTGGTGACGCTGTCGTAGCCGATCGCCGGCCCGCCGGCCCGGATCTCGAGCTTGACCCCGGTGTCGTTGCCCTCGGTGTCGACCAGGGTGCCGGTGACCCGCTTCTTGTCGGTGTCGATCTTCACGTCGCCGCCGAGCATCTGGTACAGCGCGCCGTGCTCGGACTCGGGGTTCCAGTCGGCCTGCATGACCACGGTGGCCGGGCAGGCGTCGGCCAGGAAGCTGGCCGAGTCGGCGGCCGCGGAGGCAGCGACCTCGACGCCCTGGCCGTCAGCACCTTCGTCGGAACTGCCGCCCCCGCAGGCGGCCAGAGAGACCAGGACAGAGGTCATCACGACGCCGGTGAGGGCGCGGTTGCGGTACTTGGGCATGCTGGATCCCATCGATCGGTGGGGTGGGGTTCTGGCTCCCAGGGCAGCGGGAGCCAGAAGTCTGAAAAGGGCTTACGAGCAACGGACGTTCGTGGGCGCGGAACGCCTACAGGCGTCCGCTGGCGTGCCAGTGGCCGACCAGGCGACGGCTCAGCCAGGTGAAGAAGGCGAAGACCACGATGCCGAGCAGGGAAGAGGCGATGATCGCGCCGAAGAGCTGCTCGGACTGCAGGCGGGAACGGAACAGGTCGATCAGGATGCCGATGCCGGGATCACCCTGGCGGAAGTAGGTGTCGCCGACGATCGCGCCGATCACCGAGGCGCCGGCCGAGATCCGCAGGCCGGTGAAGACGCTGGGCAGGGCGGCCGGGATCAGCAGCTTGGTGAGCACGGTACCGGGCTTGGCGCCGCGCAGCCGGAACAGGTCGCGGTGGCCGGGCTCGACCGACTGCAGGCCGAACAGGGTGTTGGCGATGATCGGGAAGATCGAGCAGATCACGCAAACGATCACCCGGGCGGTGAAGCCGAAGCCGAACCAGAAGCCCATCAGCGGGACCAGGGCCAGGATCGGGATGGCCTGCAGGACGACCGCGTACGGGAAGAGCGAGCGCTCCAGCCAGCGGGCCGAGGCCATCACCACCGCGAAGACGGTGCCGAGCAGGACCGAGATGGCCAGGCCGACCATGGCGATCACGGTGGTGCGCCACAGCGCCTCGAGGATCTGGTTACGGTTGTCGGCGTCCAGGAACGACACCTGGATCACCTCGTGCAGCGGCGGCAGCAGGAAGCGCCGGTCCTCGGCCAGCACCACGTAGGTGACGAAGTAGGCGAAGCCGATGATCAGGGCCAGCACGAGCAGCGGCAGGCCGAAGTCGGCCAGATAGCTGCCTTTACGGTTCTTCCTGGTGGTCTTGCCGGCGGGACGGGCGAGGGCGCTCGCGCCCACGGTCTCGGTGCTCACGATCAGTGCTCCTTGCCGGCGAGCGAGGTGGAGATGCGGGCGCACAGGTGCGCGAACTCCTCGGAGTAACGGATCTGCGGATCGCGCGGGTAGGCGAACGGGATCGGGACCCGGTCCAGGATCTTGCCGGGCCGCCCGGACATCACCACCACCTCGGTGGACAGGTACACGGCCTCGGCGATGGAGTGGGTGACGAACAGCGCCGCGAACTTCCGGTCGTGGAAGAGGGCCTGCAGATCGTCGTTCAGCTTCTGCCGGCTGATCTCGTCGAGCGCGCCGAACGGCTCGTCGAACAGGAAGACGCCCGGGTCGACGGTCAGGCAGCGGGCCACGCTGACCCGCATCCGCATCCCGCCGGAGAGCTGGTGCGGGAAGTGGTCCTCGAAGCCGGTCAGGCCGACCAGGTCGATCGCCTCCTGGACCCGGCGGGCGGTGTCGGCCTTGCCGTCGCCGCGCAGTTCGCAGAACAGCCCGACGTTCTTCCTCACGCTGCGCCAGGGCAGCAGGGTGGCGTCCTGGAACACGTAGGCCAGGGCGCTCGGGTCGACCGCCACTTCGCCGGCGGTGTGTTCCTCCAGCCGGGAGGCCAGCCGCAGCAGGGTGCTCTTGCCACAGCCGGACGGGCCGACCACCGAGATGAACTGCCCGGGTTCGACCGTCAGGTCCACCCCGCTCAGGGCGACGGTTCCGTCCGGGTACTCCATGGCGGTCTCGGTGAACCGCAGACCGACTCCGGTCGCGGTGGTGGGGGTGGCGACAGACACGTCCTTCTCCTCAGTTTCGGCTCGACCCAGTTGGTGCTGATCGTGCTGGGACTACCAGGTCGGTTCGGTTACCAGGGCCAGATGCCCTGTTCTGAGTCCGCATTCGTAGACTTCGGGCAGCGCTGCCCCGGTCGCGAGGGCCGTGAGCAGATGCTCCAGGACCCCGCTGATGTCGCTGTGCACCGTGGCCAGGTGCTCGCCCAGCGGCTCGACGAAGCCGATGGTGCGGGCGTTGCGGCTGCGGGCGGCGGTGCAGGCCACCTCGCCCGCGGAGTCGGCCGCGTGTGCGATCACCGCGCAGTTCAGCTCGCCGACCAGGACTTCCCCGGCACGGCAGCCGTTCTCGGTGTCGTCGAAGGCCTTCAGGTGCACGACGTTGATGGCGCCGGTGTGGCCGTTCTCGTAGGCGCCCTCGGTGAAGGCCTGGGCGAAGCGGCGCTGGGTGAGCACGGCCGGGCCCGCCACCAGGCCGATCGGGGCGCCCTCGGCCTGCTCCGAAGCGAATCTTCCGGCTTCGTAGGCTGCTTCGTGCCAGGCCCAGTCCACCAGAGTCACGCCGGCCAGCCCGGACGTGTCGGTGGGCCTGTCGGTCAGAACCGCCGGCCGGCACCGATGTCCGGCCAGCCAGTTCCGGTACTGCACCCCGTGACACAGCACAGCCTGCCAGGTCTCGTCGGGTTCGCCGGTGTAGCCGTGCCGCACGTCCAGATCGAAACCCTGCTTCTGGACGTTGTGCGCGGCGGTGCGGGCCCCTTCGGCGAAGCCGCCGGTCACCTCGAGCGGGGGCAGGAGCACTCCCACCTTCATCGCGAGCTCCTGACCATGTGGTACGGAATGATGTCGTCGCGGTGCACTTCCTGCGCCACGTACAGCACCTCGCCGCTGCGCGAGACGCCGGTGATGTCCAGCTGGATCAGCGGTTTGGCGGCCCCGGTGTGCAGCATGTCCTGGTCCTGGGCGGTGGCCGAGCGAGCCCGCAGCCGGGCCGACTCCCACTCCACCGTCTCCCCGCGCAGGTCGCGGACCAGCTGGAAGATGGAAGTGCGGGCGTCGGGCAGGGCCACTGATTCGCGGGTCATCGGGATGTGGTCCACCGCGTACATCACCGGCGTGCCGCTGGCGCACCAGCGCTTGGTCATCTCGAACGCCACCGTACCCTCGGGCAGCGAATGCCGCTGGGCCAGTTCGGTGTTCATCCGGATCCAGCCGGAGCTGATCAGCTGGATCGACGGCTCGAACCCGGCCTCGGAGATCCCGGCCGAGAACTCGAAGCTCTCGTCGATGCGCAGGCCCAGGTCGAGTGCGACCACGTTGGGAAAGGTGCCCCGGTGGGCGTCGCGCCGGATCAGCCCCTGAGCTTCCATCCGGGCCAGGGCTTCTCGCAAGGTCGGCCGGCTGACCCCGAGCTGGGCGGCCAGGTCCTTCTCCGGCGGCAGCGGCATCCGGGAACGCGCGGCGTCGGCCCAGACGGCCCGCAGCCTGCTCGTCACCTCGCTCATGCCGGTCCTTCCGTCGGATGTCCTGTCTTGTGCCGCCGCCGAAGAGGACGTTGGTCCCTGGCGGTGGCATCAAGGTAAGACCAGCAAGTAACGCAGACGCTCGCCGGATGTGTCCCCCAGGTAAAGCCCCGGTTCGGCCAAATCGGACATCCCGTGGATTACGAGGCACGATCACGGAAAGTCGTTTAACGCCGACGGCTTCCTGGGAAATCTTCCAGTTACAAACTGGTCTTACCTTGGCGGAGAAGCGAATCGCACACCGGCTGGAAGGAATCCGATGCGCGACGTCCTGGTCGTCAACGCCCACCTGATCCGCGACCGCAGCACGCTGGTCACGAACGGGTGGATGCACGTGTCTGACGGAAAGATCGCGGCCCTGGGCTCCGGCCCGGCCCCGCAGGTCGAGGGCACCGAGATCATCGACGTGCAGGGTGCCTTCGTGGCCCCCGGTTTTGTCTCGACGCACAGCCACCTGTTCACCAGTGCCTCGCGGGGCCTGGGCGCGAGCGAGTACCTGTACGGCTGGGCCACCGCGATGTACGCGCCCACCGCAAGGTGCACGCCGGAGCAGATGTACTGGCACACCCTGCACGGCGCCCTCGACGTGCTGGCCAACGGCGTCACCACACTGTTCGACTTCAACGACCCGCGCCGGCCGTGGGCCCCGATGGTGCAGGGCCGCCGGCAGGAGCTCCCGCCGCTGCGGCCGTTCGAGTTCGGCACCGCCCAGCTCGACGCCAAGGTCGCCAGTGGGCTGCGCACCATCTCGGCGATCCAGCTGGAGTCCGAGAACGACGACCCGGAAAAGGCCTTCGAGGACTGGGCCGCGACCGTGGAGTACCTGCGCGGGCAGGACCGCTCGCTGGCCCTGGACGCCGCGGTGTACGGCGCCGTGCAGTGGGCCCCGAACCCGGCCGTCGCCGAACTGGAGGTTCGGGCGATGGGCGAGTACAGCGTCCTCAATCAGGCGCATTTTCTGGAGACGCCGGAGCACGTCGAACTGCAGCAGTCCAAGTTCGCCTGGTACGCCGACGCCGGGGCGCTCGGGCCGCAGATGATTTTCGGGCACTTCGTGCAGACCACCCCGGCCATCGTCGAGGCCGTCGCCGACTCGGGCGCGGCGGTGTCGTGGCAACCAGTGGCCAACGGACGTCTGGGGTCGGGTTTCGCCGATGTCGTCGGGTTGCGCAAAGCGGGCGTGCGGGTCGGGATCGGCATCGACGACCAGGCCTGCACCGACCTGTCCGACCCCTGGCAGGCCATGCGTTTCGGGTTGTTCGGCACCCGGGCGCACCAGCAGGACCCGACCGTACTGACCCCGGCCGACGTGTTCGCGATGGCCACGCAAGACGCCGCCGACGTTCTCGGGGTCGGTGACCGGGTGGGCAGCCTCGACGTGGGCAAGTTCGCCGACTTCGTCGTCGTCGACCCCCGCGACCCCGACATCGGTCCGGTACGAGACCCACTCGCGTCCTACGTCCTGGCCATGAGCCTGCGCAACCTGCGCTCGGTCTACGTCGGCGGCCGGCCCGTCGCCCACGGCTCTCGTTCCACACATCCCCTGGCCGACGAATGCCGTCGCCGCATCCACGCCCTGGCCTGAGGCCCTCCCCTTTTCCGAACCAGCACCGGAGACTTTCCCATGACCGACATCGCCCTGCCCGTGGCCGTCTGCCCCAAGAACATGAATGTGGGGCCGTGCGGCGGCGTCACCGAGGACCATCGCTGCGAGATCGACGACTCGATGATCTGCGCCCTGCTCACCGAGCCGGTCCGGCAGCAGGTGATCGCCAGCGAACGCGACCTGCTGGCCCGGATCTCCGCTCCCCTGGTGCCGGAACGGCCGATCAGCCGACTGCACGAGTCGCTGCTGTCGGGCAGGTTCACGGTGATCGCGGAGATCAACGGCGCCGACTCGGCCGACGCCTCCGGGACGGTCTCCGCGGCGCAGGACATCGCCGCGGTGGCGGACGTGGTCTCGGTGACCGACCATTCCGGCGCCAACGTGCACATGGGCAACGTGGCGGTCTCGGCGCATCTGGCGATGGCCGGGATCGAGGTGATGACCACCTTCGGCTGCCGCGACCGGAACCGGATGGCGTTGCAGGGCGATCTGCTCGGAGTTTCCAGCCTGGGCGTACGTAACGTGCTGTGCGTGACCGGAAATCACGTTCAGGTCGGCGACAGCCACGAGGCCAAGCCGGTGTTCGATCTGGATTCGCCCCGGCTTCTCTCGATCGCCGAGAAGCTGCGGTCCGAGGGCAAGTACGACAACGGCCGTTCGCTGGACGTGAAGCCGGAGTACCTGCTGGGAGCCACAGCGGCGCCCTTCGCCCCGCCGTACGAGGAACGGCCCTGGCATGTCCTGCGCAAGGTCCGGCTCGGCGCGGACTTCGTTATCAGCCAGCACATTTTCGACGTGGAACGCTGGAACAGCTTCCTGGCCGGGGTGAACGCATTGCGGGCCGACGAGAAGCCTTTCTGGCTGCTGGGTGGAGTCGCGGTGCTGCCCAACGAGCAGGTGGCGCGGGCGGTGAACGCCGGTCTGCGGGGCTTCTCGATCCCGGAGTCGCTGCTCAAGCGGCTGAAGCAGGCCAAGGACCCGCAGCAGGAGGGCATCCTGATCGCGGCTGAGCTGGTGGTCGCGCTGAACGAGGCCGAAGGAGTGGCCGGGTGCCTGATCGCGCCGGTCACCGGGCGGCAGAACGCGCTGGCCGCCTCGAGCGAGCAGCGTGACCTGATCGCCGAGGTCCGCAAGGTGGCGGGGGTGCCGGCGTGAACGTGACCACCGTCCTCGGTGAGATTCCCGCCGAGCAGCTGGGAGTCGTCCTCCCGCACGAGCATCTGATCGCGAATGCCAACGCCCAGTGGATCGTCCCGGCCGCTGACGAGGATCTGGCCGAGTACACCCAGCCGTTCTCGGCCCAGCTGAAGGGAAAGGTGCAGACCCAGCCGTTCTCGTACCGCTCAGCCATGCAGCAGCTGGACTTCGACGTTGCCCTGGAAGAAGTTTCCCGGTTCCAGGCCGCCGGCGGGGCAACGGTCGTCGACCTGGGCATTCCGGGCTTCGGCCGGGATCACGTGGCGCTGGCCGTGCTGTCCCGGATGACCGGGGTGAACATCGTGATGGGCTGCGGCGAGTACGTCGAGCCCGCCCACTCCCCCTACGTGCGCTACGCCTCCCCCGAGATGATCCGCGACGTGCTCCTGGACGAGCTACGCGTGGGCGTGGGCAAGACCGGGATCCGCGCCGGCATCATCGGCGAGATCGGCAGCGGCAACCCGATCACCGCCGAAGAACGCAAGGTGCTACGCGGAGCCGCACTGGCTCAGCTCGAGACCGGCGTCGCGATCAACGTGCACCGCACCATCTTTCCCGACGAGATGGCCGGGCTGGAGGCCGTGGACCTCCTCCTGGAGTGCGGCGTCGACCCGGGCAAGATCATCGTCAGCCACTGCGACGAACGCCCGGAGTCCGGCTTCGCCCTGGAAGTGGCCCGCCGCGGCGCCTGGGTCGAACTGGACACGTTCGGCATGGAGCAGTGGGCCGTCAGCGCCCGCCGCCCCGACGGTTCCTACCCCCGCCGGGCCTTCGACCACCACCGCATCGACATGCTGCTCGAGCTGGCCGCGGCCGGTTTCCTCGGGCAGACCCTGATCAGTCACGACATCGCGATGAAGCCCCAGTTCACCCGCCACGGCGGCTGGGGACTGACGCACATCGGCGAGACCATCGTCCCTCAGTTGCTGGCTCTGGGGATGACCGACGCCGACATCACGACACTGCGGGTCGACAACCCCCGAAAGGCCCTGGCGAGTTGAGATCCCGGGGGTAGAGGCCAGAATCTGACCTCTACCCCCGGCATGGTTTGAGCACGGCACGACGCCGCTCAGACCACCGGAAGGCTCACCATGCTCGACTTCGCGATCAACCCGAACTTCCCGCACCCGTTCCGCTACACCGCGCTCAACGCGCCGTACTTCATCGTCTGCAGTGTGCTCACCAGCCTGATCGTCACGCTGTTCGCCTGAACTGCCAGGTGCCCGTTGGCGCAGTTCGCCCGACCCCCACCTACTCGCCAGTTATGCTCGGGAGCGGAGGGGATCGAATGGACATCATTGTTGCGGTATTTGTCTGGATCGCGCCGTTGGCGCTGGTCCTGGCGTTGATTGGCTTCGTTCTGAGGAAGGTTCTGGGGAGCCTTCCCCAGTGGCTCTTCGGGGTGGCGCTGGTGCTCTGCCTGGGGATCGTGGCGTGGTG
>NZ_JAJOMB010000004.1 GCF_021129305.1 Kineosporia babensis
GCCCATGAAGACGTGACGGATCCAATGCCTGCAGGCCGCGCGGAACGCAATTCCTGATGCGGTGCAGATAGGCGATCGCTGGCATTTGCGGCACAACCTCGATGGCCACGTCGAGAAAGTAGCCAAACACGACTTCGGCACCGGTGAAAAACACGTCCGAAGAACAACTTCAACATTCTCAGGGGTGTGGAAGCGACCTCGCAAGAAGGGGTACTGAACAAGCCGGCAACGAGCAGCATCGTCGCAGCGGGTCCCATGGCCGGGCTCGACGCGCGGCATCAAGAACGGTGGCACACTGTCCATGACCTGCTCGATCAGAAGCTCTCGCTGAGCGAGGCCATGCGTCGCACCAGCCTGCCCCGAGGCACGGTTAGGGGTCTTCGCCCGCGCCGCCCCGCCCGCGGCCCTCGATCTGGCCTCGGCAGGATCTCAAACAAGCACTGCGAATTCCTGCCCCAGGAATGGACTTCGATCATACGAACGCCTCCCTTCTCCTGGACCTGATCCATGATCACCGAACCTGCGCCAGAGTCAGTTTTCAGGAGGCTGGGACACCCCGAGCTGAGCAGTCCGCTCATGCAGCATCAGATATCGGGTGGGCTGCTGTAGCGTTCGCGCGCTGTGCGGACGAACTTGCCCTGAGACCAGCGGTATGTTCCTGTGACCCACCAGGTTGGGCAGCAGGTTGGTTCACCTGGGCCCCAGGTAGCGCCTTCCACGGTTACCTCATCCTGGCCAAACCGCACATCGCTGTCGGCCAGGATGATGTCCGTGTTGGGGCCGATGTTCAGTAGCAGCTTCAGCCGTGTCGGGGCGGCGGCACCGTCGAAGATCATGGTGTGTTGCGGCCAGGTGGATGCCCCAGTGATGCATCGAGCCTGGACCACAAGGTCAGCCTGCCCGTCGCCGGTGAGGTCTTTGATCAGAAGGTCTTCGGTCGGGTCTGGGATGACGTCCTTGAGCTGGGAGTCCTCCCAGAAATCGCTGGCGCAGTCCGTAATGTAAGCCCCCAACTCGTCCCACCAGTCCACCTGACGCGCGGTCCTCCAGGTCCAGCCCTCTTGCTGCTCGACTCTTGCTAGTTCGTGGCATTTGCGCGTACTTTCGCAGAGGGTCGCCGACTGATCGCCGACACTGAGCTGCACCCTAGTCGTGGACTTCTTGCCAGACGCGTCACATCGCCGAGCAATTCCGGTGTAAAACGTGGTGTTCGTGGCTTCGCCAGCTGGGATGAATGATGGGCGTTCGTAAACCTCGGAGACATTCAGCGCCGAGGTGTAGTCAACGAACTCAAGGCATCCACTGGGGCCAGGGTCGCGCACGTAGGCCCCGAAGGTTCCCTTGATCGCTTTCCCACCCAGCCCATTGTCCGCGAAGGTGATGACGTAGTCCGGCTGTTCCTTATCTACCCATGCCTCGCCTAGGAGCGTCGGCGGGGGCGCTACCTCGATGAGGGCAGCCTCAGGCAGGTCTGGGATCGTGATGTGTTGGAGGAGCTTGTGCAACTGCTGGGCATCGTTCACGAACTGAAGGCTGATCGGTGTCGTGGACGTGGAGGAATCGGCAACATCGGATGTCAACGAGGTACGTTCGCTTGGGGGGACTTGGTATCCCACGATGCGGAGCCGTAAATCCACCTTGGCCTGCTTGGCAAGACGTTCAACCTCGTGCAGGCCGACTTTATCGTTGCAGGCGTCCGAGCCGTGGCGTGTGACCACGACGAGTTCGTTGATCTTACGTCCTCGTGGTGGAAAGTATCCCGAGAATTCCCTGACCGCAGCTTCAATTCCAGCGTTCAGCGTCGCCTGTCCACGAGGCTCGATCGCCGCGGCCGCGGCGAGGATCTGGTCCCTGTTGCCGGCCTTGGACTGCACCAGTAGTTCGCTCTCAGCCGTACCGCAACTGCCTCCGAAGCGCCTTAGCGATACGGCATCGGAGTCACCGACGTTCTGCACCGCGCCCGACAGGGCCTGCACGACGTCCTCAAGGCCAAGTCGGTTGTGCGCTTCGTCTGGCATGGAGGCGTCCAGCAGAAAGTCGATGCGGTGCTCCGGAGCGCGCATTCGGTAGCCGATGAGTCCAGCCCCGGCAAGCAGCAGCGCGAGTACGACGACGGTGGCCGTTGCACCCAGCCACCATGTGCGACGTGATCGGTGTCCAGGCGTGGACGCCACGAGCATCTGCTCGCCTGTCACGAAGTGCTCTCAGGTGCTTGAGCCCGCAACGTGCGGACCTCCGAATTGAGATCGTCCGCGTCGGAGTTGTACTCGACCGCGGCCTTCTGGAAGTCCTCGAAGGCCCGACTGAGGGGTTGCTCGCGCGCGGCCAGACGCCGCAGGGTTCGTACACTTGACACCAGCTTCTCCTGTTGCTGCCGCAGACGCCCAGCGAGAGCGCCTATACGTTGCCCTTCGGTCGTGCTCGTACGGCTTCTCAGGTCTTCAAAGGTCAGCTTCGTCCTTTGGAGTTCCTCGGCGGCGGCGTCCAAACTGACCTCGGCGTTGTCGAGACGGCCGCCGCGGATGGACTGCGCGGCAAACTCCACCTCGGCGGCGGTCGGGTTGAGGATGTCAGCGATGTCGTTCGCGCTCCTGACCAGCGGTTCGACATTGGTGTACCAGTACAGCATCTCGTCCAGTTCGGCCGAGGTGTCGGCGTATACCGGTGGCGTGTCTCCCACGCCCTCGAACGTCTTGTTCAGTCCGGTTCGCTGGCCCCTGTCAATCTGGTACCCGACGATGCGGAACGAGATGTCGATATCCGCTGCACCGATCCGTTTTTTCAGATCTTCACTGACGAATGCACTGTCCGGATCGCAGGCGTCGATGGCGTTGCGGGTTACAACAATGATTCGGTTGCCTAGTTGCGGCGCTACCGTCCACGGTTGCGAAAGGTCCTCGATCGCGCCGACAATGCCTCTCTGGAGAGTGGCTGCACCGCTAAGTTCCACCGCAGATGCTATCTGCGCGATGTCACCACGGTTCTCGGTCGTAAAATCGATGAGTCTGCGCGTGTTGCCCGAGTCGCCGCAGTTCCCGCCAAACCCTCGCAGCGCCAGAGCATCCCGATCCCCGGAGTTCGCTACCGCCGAGTTCAGGGAACTGATGACGTCCTCGTTGGCCTGGGGAGAGGAAGCGAGGCTGGAGTCGATCACAAAGACTGTCCGGTATAGTGGCGCGAACCTGGGTAGCACCTTGGTGATCACAGCCCACCCGCCGACGGCAACCATGGCCAACACAATCAGCAGTAGCAGAGCGATCTCCACGCTACGGGGCAGATTGATCCGGGCCAGGAACCAGTTCGTTTGACGAGCATGGTGTCCGACGATGACACCCCGGGCATGCGGCAGGGTGACGGACGGAATGAACTGTGCTTTGCGTTCCTGGGCCGCCATCCCCATCTCCACCCGTCCTGTATCGCACTCATGAAAAGTGGTTCGTCTGGGTGCCACCTTCGCCATAGATGTTTTGTACGCCCTGGGCCCCCCGCAGATCGACCTGGGGCCAAGGTGCTCCGCCGTGGACGGCGGCGACCACCTGACCCAGGCGAGCAGCGAACTGATCATCCGTGCTGGCCGCTTCCTCAATAGCCATCTGAAGGTGTTGTTGCGTCTGCGGGGCGACAATGTCGCTGCTGGCAGCCTGAGCCTCGATACGTTTTAGGGCCGGGTCTCCAGCCAGTTTGATGGCCACGATCTCGTACACCTTTTGGATCGCCTGATCCTGCAAGTCGTCCCAGCGTGCATCGGCTGCGCTCGCAGCGCGGCCGGTCTTGCGGACAAGCCACCCGGCGACATAACCAGCCACATACTCTATACCTGGAATCATCGAGCCCCCTCGGCCAGTATCGCGAGCTTTCCACAACGGAGAACAGCCGGGGCGCTTACTGGCCAGAAATATCCCTTGGTGCAGTAAACGCCACCTGTCGGTAGGTGAAAATGCCTGGCGTCAATTGCAACGTGGGACGTCAGAGTTGCTGCCAGAGGAGGATTCGTCTGATCCGTTGAACTTGGTTCTGGGATATCGGCGGAACCTGGGATCGACTGGCCCCTCGAAACGGTTCACTCCACGACCCAGTCCCGGACCGGCTTCGTCTTGGATGACGTTTTAGCTTGAGCCCTCAACTCAATCTCCTTGACGCCACTCTGGCGATCCCGCGAGGGCTTGGCGGTCAGGCAACGGCTGTGTCGGTGCTGGTGGCGTCGGTCTGGGCGTCGGTCTGGGCGTCGCTGCTTTCGGGCCCTACGTGCGACCTCCCCGTAGGAGGGGAGGAGAGTACGCCGTGCAGCGCAAATCGCTATGTCCAGACCGAGAACTAGAGGGGCATTTGTACTACTTGCCAGTAGGGCATGGTCCTAGCGCTACATTTGTGTATACGACGCCAGTCGAGGCGCCAGATCCTCGGGGGGATCCAGGTGGAAGCGAACGACATAGCAACGGCAGCGCTAGCGCTGATAGCAGTTGTTGTCTCGGCGGTTGCAGCTCGCCAAGCCCGTGCAGCGGCACGACTCCAGGCTAACCAGCAGTTCAAGTTCGACGGTGCGATGTCGGCCATCGCATGGCGCGAGCAGGTACTTGACCTGCATGATCGCGGTCTATCCCCACATCAGATTCGCCGGATCATGTTGTTGGAGGACGGCGGCGAGGGCTATGAGGAGGGGAACGGCCGTATCGAAGACGTTCTCCGAGAGGTTCCTCGCTCGCCCAAGCGAGACTAAGAAATGGCAGCATTTCGGCGATCAAACTGGGCATCGCGGGTAGCGGCGAGATCAACGCTCGGGTTCTTCTAAGCCAAACGCCCAGACCGGCCAGGGTCTGGGCGATTTGGGCGATGCGGGCTGCTGGCCCGTCGGCGCCGTTGGAAGTGAAGCACCCTGGGTCTGATGGAGGCTCGGTTCAGGCAACCTCGGAGGTCGATGGTGTCACCGAGGGCCTGGGTGATCGGCACCAGTGGCCCCTGTGCCCGCTGGGCGCCTTCCACGTCCTGCCCTACCAGCAGGTGGAGTTCGTAGACGGGCGGATCCTGGTCACCTGTCTGCGCGGAGTTTGTGAACCCGATCGTGCGGTACCGGGTGGGCGATCGCGGCGAGGCAAGGGAGTGCCTGTGAGGCGCCCCGCGCGGTTTCGCCGTGAACGACTGCGACGACGAGCAGATCAAGTTCCTGTCGATCCTGTTCTACCCGGACGAGCCGCACCAGGCCGCGCTCAGCCACCCGGCCGCCCAGCAGGCCCAGATCGTGCTCCGCCAGTTCGGCACACCCGGCGAGAGTATGGAACTGCAGGTAGTGACCGACACATCCGCAGGCCCCGAGCCAGCAGCGGTATCGGCGCCCGCATCGCCCTCGGCCTGGCCGCCGACCAGGCCGACCTCACCCTGATCACACGTCGTCAGGAGCTTGTGGACGAGGTGGCCGGCCAGGCGCGCGGCCGGTCCGCTTCGGTCACCTCGGTGACTGCGGACCTCGCAGCCCCCGGCGACGCGCTGACGGACGCTGCCGCAGGTGGCCGCTACGACGTGATCGTGGCCGCGTCCTCGGCCAAAGCGGCGATCGGGCCGCAGGTTCCAGCCTGCCTGGAAGGCCTGGCCTGGGCAGCCTGGCACTGGGGGCCAACTTCCGGGCTAACGTCCTGACCGCAGTCACCCTGATCGAGGGGCTACGCGAACTGGACGCCGTGGCTGAGGGAGCCAGCATCGTCCTGTTCAGCTCGATCGCCGCCCACCGGGGCTCGGGCCAGGTCAACGTGGTGGCTCCCGGCTACATCGCCGAGACCGAGATCTTCCAGGGCTCCATGTCCTCGGCCCGGCACGACACCCTGGTCGGGCAGACTCTCACCGGGCGAGCCGGACTACCGAGGGATGTCTCGCAGACCGTGCGCTGGCTGGCTTCCCCCACCACCCGGCACGTCAGCGAGCAGATAATCCAGGTCAACGGAGGCGCGTCACTGGGGCACTGACCACCCAGAAGCGGAAAAGGGCGGCGGCGGATCAGTACCACCCCTTTCTGCTGATACGAACCTCGGCCCGCATCGCGCTGAAAGTGTTCGCTCGTCTGGTTGCCACCGGTCACACCGGCAAGACATCTCTGGTCAGCGCTCGTCCGACCGAACTCGAGATCCAGGCCGGTCAGTGCAACGAGGACCGCTGACGGCTGACTACCGCGCCGCTCGACGAGAACGAGGAAAGACCGGTCCGAAGCCGGCGGCCTCCGGTAGGGACCCGGAGACCACCAACAAGCGGTCTACCAGGCGATCAACCCGACCAGCAGTGCGCTGCCGCCGGGCAGGAGCCAGTACCAGCCGAAACCTGTCCCGTTGTGCACCCCCTACTGCCAGGCGGAAACGCTGCTCAGAGCCGCCGCAATGATGATCGTGGCGGCGGGGACAGCGAAGATGCGTAAGGTGAGCAGTCGACGGCGGCGTAGGAGCGCGCCGATGTCGACCATTGTGATCGGTATCTTCGCTATGTCCGGATCGCGGGCGGCTGGCTCGTGCTGTTCCGGTGGAATTCTCTGTCACGGGCCGTCAATCGAGAATTTCCGGACCGCTCAGGGTGCACTCGATGGCAGGACCAGGATCGATACCGGCCAGATGATGACCATCGATTTGTACCTCAAGATCGAGCTGATCGAATGGCCAACGGAAAAGTGGTGCCGGTCAGTTCCTCGGACCTGGACCACAGCTCACGGGCCAGGTCCCGATCCTGCGCGGCCTTGGAACGCTCGCTGATTGCGGGCTCGCCGCGAGCCTGCAGGAAACCGCTTGGGGAGATGTAGCTGTCGCCCGGAAGATCCGCCGTGGCCGCGTAGAGGGTCGTGGCGGCGCCGCCCTCGGTGGTCTGTGCGAAAGGGCTCAGCAGCATGTTCATCAGGCGGCTACCGAGCCCGCTCTGGTTTTGGAGCAGGTTCGTCGAGGCCAGGCCCGGGTTGGCGGCGGTGGCGATGACTGAGGACCCGGCGGTGCTCAGGCGGCGCTGGAGCTCGGCGGTGAAGAGCATGTTGGCCAGCTTGGACTGGGCGTAGGCCGGGAAAGGACGGTAGGGACGGCGTTCCCAGTTGGGGTCGTCGAGATCCAGTTTTCCGGCCGTGTGCCCGCCCGCGGCGACCGTGACCACTCGTCCCTGGATCTTCGGCAGCAACAGGTTGGTCAGGGCGAAGTGGCCCAGGTGGTTGATCCCGAACTGCAGTTCGAATCCGTCAGCGGTCCGGCCCAGGGGCGGCATCATCACGCCGGCGTTGTTGATCAGCAGGTCGACGGGGTCGCCGAGCAGCTCCGCGAACTGTCGTACCGATGCCAGGTCGGCCAGGTCGAGCCGGCGGACTTCGGCCCGGCTGCCCATCTCGACCGCAGCGGCGCGGCCCTGGACGGATCGCGGACGGCGAGGATCACCCTCGCGCCTCGCGAGGCCAGGGAACGGGCGGTGGCGCGGCCGATGCCGCTGTTGGATCCGGTGATCACTGCCGTGCGTCCGGCCAGGGAATCTGTCATGAGCTCAGCTTCGGCCGGGCTCGCGAGCCGGACCAGTACCCGCAGCTACGGTAGGAATGGCATTACCAGGAGAACTGCCGGTGCGCGCCGCATCATGGGGGCATGCCTGATCCAGAGAACGACCTGGGCGCCCTGCTGCGCGCCTGGCGCGACCGATGCTCACCGGTCGACGTCGGTCTGCCGGCTCACGGTCGCCGCCGGGCCCGGGGGCTGCGCCGGGAGGAACTGGCCGGCCTGGCGGGCGTCAGCGTCGACTACCTCGTTCGTCTGGAGCAGGGCCGATCACGCCGTCCCAGCCCGTCGGTCACTGCTGCGCTGGCCCGAGCCCTGCAGTTGGACGAGCAGGAAAGCGCTGTCCTCTACCGGGCGGCCGGGCTGCCGGTGCCGACCGGCCAGACCGTTCCGGTGCACGTTCCGCCCGGAGTCCAGCGTCTGGTGACCCGGATGGATGAGTACCCGGTCGCGGTGTACGCAGCTGACTGGACCCTGATCACCTGGAATGCGCTGTGGAGCGCGCTGAGCGGTGACCCCGGGGCCGATCCGTCGGGCGAACGCAACCTGATCAGCGCCACTTTCTGTAAGGCACCGGCGTGGGCGACCATGCACGGGACCGACGAGGCGCTCGAGCGCGCTCTGGTGTCCGACCTGCGCCATGCGGTGACCACCTACCCGAACGACGAAGATCTCAGGGCTCTGGTGGCCCAGGTCTGCGAGACAAGCCCAAGATTCCGCGACCTTTGGGCCTCAGGAGTCGCCGGGCAACACTTCAGTTCCCGAAAGACGATGCATCATCGACTGGTCGGTGAACTCGTCCTCGACTGTGACGTCCTGACCGTGCCGGGGTCGGACCTGAAGATCACCGTCTACACCGCCGCGGCGGGAGGCCCGGATGCCGAGCGCCTGCAGTTCCTGCGAGTCGGTGCCCTGAATGCGTTGCCAGGTAACGCGGTTCCTACCGTAGTGGAGAGTACTGGTTCGCCCTGAACACCCGCAGGAACCTGAACCCATGAACAACCTCACCCTCAACAATGGTGTGACGATGCCTGCCCTGGGCTTCAGCGTCTTCCAGAACCCGCCTGCCGAGACCCGCGCCAGCGTGGAGAGCGCCCTGGCGGCCGGATATCGTCAGATCACCACGGCAGCGGCTTATTTCAGCGAGCCCCAGGTCGGTGAGGCGATCGCGGCCTCCGGCATCGGCCGCGACGATCTCTTCCTCCAGACCAGCCTGTGGATCAGCGACTACGGCTACGAGGAGACGCTGCACGGCTTCGACAAGAGCGCCCGCAAGCTCGGCGTCGAGCAGATCGACCTGGTCCTGCTGCACCAGCCGCTGCCCTCTGCCTTCGAGCGCACCCTGGAGGCGTACCGGGCGCTGGAGACTCTGCTGGCCGACGGCCGGGTCCGGGCGATCGGGGTCAGCAACTTCATGGTGGACGCCCTGAACATGCTGCTCGAGAAGGTGAACGTGGTGCCGGCCGTGAACCAGATCGAGCTGCACCCGTTCTTCACCCAGCCGGGCGTGCAGAAGCTGAACGCCGAACACGGCATCCTCACCCAGGCATGGTCACCGATCGGCGGTGTCACCTTCTACCCGGGCTGGGCCGGCAGCACCAACCACCCGAGCGCCCTGACCGACCCGACCCTGGTCGCCATCGCCGAGAGCCACGGCAGGACCACGGCCCAGGTGATGCTCCGCTGGCACCTGCAGCAGGGACGCTCCGCGATCCCGAAGTCCGCCAACCCTGGACGCATCGCCGAGAACCTGGATGTCTTCGGGTTCGAGCTCACCGCAGGCGAACTGGCCACCATCGATGCCTTGGACACCGGCGTTCGTGGCGGTCCGGACCCGGCCCTGATCACCCTGGACACCTTCAAGGGCGACATCCCCGAGGCCTGATCCAGGCCGCTCCGGTGTGGGACCCGTCTGCGAGCGACGGGTCCCACACCAGCGCCCAGCACTGACGGCGGCCATGCCAACGCTTGGCCCGTTGACGATCAGACGCCCTCGCCCGAACGGTACTCCGCGCTGCGCACAGCAACCTGTTCGAGCCGTTCCAGAAGTTGTTGCGCCCCGGCGACCGCCTGAAAGTCCACCAGATGCTTCTCCCGGTCGAAGTCTGAAGCGTAGAACGACCGTAAAGTCACGGAGGTTCGTGCCCCCGCGTCCACCGCCTCGATCGTCACCACCGAACGAGAAGGGGCCAAACCATGTTCGGCAGAGCCTTGATGGACATACGTGACCCGCTGACCTGGTTCAACGTCGTCGAACAGGTACAGATTGTCGAATCTGGAACCGTCCGGGCCCTGCATCACCACGTCGAATCGGCCACCTTCGCGGACGTCAAGTTCGAGAACCGTACTGGTGAACCCACTAGGTCCCCACCAGCGGGCGATCGCCGTCGGGTCGATCCACGCCGACCAGATCTGGTCAGGCGAGGCGGTCATCACTCTCGTAACCTCAACATCGGGCGTGATCGAGTCATGCGGCACCCAGGAATCGTACGGTGCCGCTACGCCACCAACCAGAGCGCGAACCGCACAAGCCCGTGCCTTCAGAAGGAGAGACCAGGCACCCGCCTTTCACCTTCCGGCGACCAGCCGCAGACGGGGCGCAGATACCTCGGCCAGCTGAAACGTCCGCCCCTCCGGACCGACCTCCTCGTCCACGAATCGGCTGGCCTCCAGCAGCCTCGTGCCCAACTCCGCGCACTGAGCGCTCGTCAGCTCGAAGCAGTCGCCCACGGTGACACGAGGCGAGCTGACCCGAACGACGATCGGATCGGCCAGCAGATCGAGGTCGACGCGTTGGGCAACCCGGACCCGAACCATCTCGCCGGTTGCCTCGACCTGAGCGATCACCCGCTCATGATCAATGGCTTCCTCATCGACCACGGACGACCGCTGCCAGAGGTGCTGCTCTCCATGCTGAACCTCGCGCATCTCGCGCTCCCCCGTCGCATCCCCTGAAGATTCTTGAGTACAGTCCGGCGGACGATGATCCCCGCAGGAAAACAACGGGCCAGTGGACGATTTCCATGCGCCTGGCACCCGCTTCTCACCGTCCGCCGAACCATTCCGGCCGACCCCGAAGCATTTCTTGGTCGACCGGAGTTTCTGACGGCGCACGCCGGAGGGCGGGGAGGGACCGCGAATCCCCGACGTGCGCCTGCGTACAGTCTTTCCGAATTACCTGAGGGTACGAAATGTAGCCATCGGCTACGGTCTTTTGGTTACCGAGAGATGGGTCATCATGAGTACATGCCCCGGAGCACATTTGAGCGAGGAAAGAGCAACACGACATTTGTCGGCCGCAGAATCGGTGCGCAACTCAAACGCCTGAGAGAAGAGGCCGGCGTCGACATGCCCGACCTCGACCGCTCCGGCTTCATGTCGCGCCAGACGCTCTGGCGCCTGGAGTCCGGACAGGGGCCGTACAGCGAAGTCAAGGTCAGGGCGCTGTGCGGAAGGTACGGCGCGGAGCCTGACCAGATGTACAAGCTGCTGGAGATGACCGAACGGTGGCGGGAGAACAGCTTCCACGAGCCGTACGGAACGCGGTTCGGGCTGTACTTGGAAACCGAGCAGGAGGCGCGCGAGATCGTTGCTGTCCACGAGACGGTGATCAATGGACTTCTCCAGACCCGCGATTACCACCGAGGTCTGTGCGAACTGATCCCGCCCCTCACCAATGCCGATCGGGAGATCGAACTGCGCGCTCAACGGCAGTCCCTCTTTTTCGAGCGTGACGACGCGAGCCTCACCGTGGTGATGGATGAATCCGCGCTCACCCAGCGGGTCGGCTCCAGCAGCGTGATGGCCGAACAGATAAGGCACCTTCGACGGATCGCCAGTCTTCCGAACGTGGATATTCGGTTCATTCCCTCGAACAAGGCGCACCAGGCAATGATCTACGGGGCCTTCACCCTCATGAAAATCGACGACACAGAGACCGTGATCTACATGGAGTCGTTCAACGGGTCGAACTGGGTGAGTGACGCACGGATCGTCGAGCGCTACAAGCGCGTAGCCGACTCTATTATCGCTGCTGGGACCACCGACATCAGGGAGGGAACAGCGTGATCACGCCTTGGGCGAAGTCGAAACGATCCGGTTCTGAAGGCCAGTGCGTCGAACAGCGCCAGAACGGCCCCGTTCGGCAGATCAGAGACAGCAAGCACCCCGACGGCGCCGTCCTCACCATCAGCAGCCACGCCTACGCCGAACTCTTGGGCGCGGCCAAGTCCGGCAGCCTGGACGGTCTCTCCAAGTAGGAACGGCCTTGAACGTTGTCCTCGGGAGATCCTCGGCCCGGGGACAACAACCCAAAGGCAACTGTCACGCGTCCACAATTCCGAAACGCCCCACAGCAAGCCTGGTCGGCGCTCGTCCGACCGAAGTCGAGACCCCGCCGCTCAGTGCAACGGTGACCGTTGACGGCTGACTACCGCGCAGGCGGCGAGCACCAGCATGCCGGGAACGAGGACCACGGTGGGCGCGAACATCCAGACGATGGTAAAGCTCAACCCCAGGGCTAAGAGCAGCAGCGCTGAGCCGCCCAGGTCGCGCACCGTGGCCTCAGCAGCAGCCCGGATCAGGTCTGGCCAGCGCTGGTCCGGGCTCCACAGCGCCGCGGCGCGCAGCAGCACGATTGCGGCTACCACGGTCACGGCCGCCGAGATCCAGGCGGCGCTGCCACCGCCCGGCATACCTTCAAGGTCGGCCCGGGCGAAGGTGGTGACCGCTGCCGCTGCTGTCACTGCGGTGAGGGCGCCCCAACCCCACCCGTGACGCACAGCACGCCGAAAATCGGCCCACAAGTAGCGTAACGAGTCCGAACTGCCCTCGACATGGCGGCGGAGGTGCGCGCACCCCGCGGCCAGCGCGGGAAGGGCGGTGAGCCCAGGCAGGGCGAGCAGCGCGACGGCCAGACTCACCACCAGCATCTCGGCGAACAGGCCGGTCCGGCCGGACGTTACCGCGGTCTGGCTCATGCTCATCCTTTCAGTCCTTGGGTGGCGACGCCCTCGACCAGGTAGCGCTGGAAGATCAGGAAGAAGAGGACCACCGGCACCAGGGCCAGGACGGCCATCGCCATCTGGGCACCGTAGTCGGCGCTGGAGGTCTGGTCGACGAACAGCCGCAGCGCGATGGGCAGGGTGTAGAGCTCCGGGTTCTTCAGATACAGCAGCGGACCGAGGAAGTCGTTCCAGGTCCAGATGAAGCTGAAGATCGCGCTGGTGACGATGGCCGGTTTCAGCAGGGGCAGCATGATCGACCAGAACGTGCGGTAGTGGCCGGCTCCGTCGACCCGGGCGGCCTCGTCGAGTTCCGGCGGCAGCCCACGCATGAACTGCACCATGAGGAAGACGAAAAAGGCATCGGCCGCAAGGTATTTCCCGATGAGCAGAGGTATGTAGGTGTCCACCAGGCCGGCATTGTTGAACATGATGTACTGAGGGATGATCACGACGTGGAACGGCAGGAGCAGCGTGCCGATCATGACCGCGAAATAGACTCCCCGGCCGGGAAACTGGATGCGCGCGAACGCATAGGCGGCCAGCGCCGAGGAGGCGACCGTACCGATCACCGAGAGCACCGCCAGCAGGACGGAGTTCTGGAAGAAGGTCCAGAACGAGACACCGCCGACGCCGCCCAGCACCTTGGTGTAGTTGTCGAAGGTGACGGCCGTGGGCAGCAGCGAGGCGTCGCCGCCGATCTCGGCCGAGGGCTTGAACGTGGACAGCACCATCCACGCGACCGGGTAGAGGATGACGGCAAGAACGACCAGGACGACCGCATGGAAACCCACGGTCCGTGCTCGTCGCTGCCGGTGGACGAGAGTCCGGGTGGTCGTGGCCGCAGTGGTCATCGTCCCTCGTCTCCCGCGTAGTGGACCCAGAACCTGGACGTCCTGAAGAAGAGCACCGTGATCAGGGCGATCACCAGGGTAAGGATCCAGGCCATGGCTGCGGCATATCCCATCTGGAAGTCACGGAATCCACGCAGGTACAGATACAGCGTGTAGAACAGAGTCGATCCGGCCGGTCCCCCGGTGCCGCCGGAGATGATGAACGCGGAGGCGAAGATCTGAAAGGCATTGATGGTCTCCAGCAGCAGATTGAAGAAGATCACCGGGGACAGCATGGGCACGGTGATGGCCAGGAACTTGCGGACCGGACCGGCCCCGTCCACGGCAGCAGCCTCGTACAGTTCCTTCGGCACCTGCTTGAGCCCGGCCAGGAAAATCACCATCGGACCACCGAACTGCCACATGGTCAGCAGGATCAGCATCCGCATCGACATGTCCGGGTCACCCACCCACCCTCCGGCCGGGCGGCCGAGGAACTGCTGCAGCACGTCGACCGGCCCTTCGTCCATGAACAGGGCCTTCCACACGATCGCGATGGACACCGACGCGCCGACCAGCGAGGGCAGGTAGAAGGCCGACCGGTAGAAGCCGGCACCGCGGACTGTTGCGTTCAGCAGCAGCGCAACGGCCAGAGCAGCAGCAAGTTTCAACGGCGTGCCAACGAGCACGTAGACGCCGGTGACCTTCCAGGCCTGAAGGTAGTTGGGGTCGTCCAGCAGTCGGGTGAAATTGTCGAGCCCGACCCACTGGGGTGCGGTGAAAAGGTTGTAGTCGGTGAACGCCAGGTACAGCGAAGCCACCATCGGACCGGCTGTCAACAGCAGGAAACCGATCAGCCAGGGACCGAGAAAAACATAGGCAGCACGGACGTTCTCAGTTCTTCTCCGGTTCCTGGGCCGAGGATGGAGGTGACTTCGCCGCTCGCCGGCCGGAACCTGGGTGAGTTCCAGAGTCATGGCGTCTCCCCACTCAGCCGAGGGCGATTTCCGCTTCAGCGAACCAGCGATCCGCGGCCTCCTGAGGACTCGTGCGCCCGTAGGCCAGTTCGTCGGCAACCGTGACGAAGGTCTGTTCCATCGTCCCCAATCCCTTGACCGCCGGCGGGGCGGTGCCATCCAGGGAACCGGCGATCTGGTCCTGGTAGTCCAGGATCTTCTCGTCCAGGCTGTTCGCCTCGATCCCCTCGGTCGCGGTCTTGGAGGCCGGGGCACCTCGCGACATCCCGAAGATCCCTGCCACCTCGGGGTCGTTGAGCAGGAAGTCAACCAACTGGGCCGCGTTCGCGGGGTGATCAGAGTTCGCCCCGATCGACAGCATCAGGCCCGGCTTGAGGAACAAACCGGTGTCCTGGCCCTCGTCATGCGGCGGAAGCAGCAGGGACAACTCCGGACTGGCGGGGCCCTCGGCGAAACGCGGCAGGAAGTTGGCCCAGTTGATGTCGGCCGAGACCTCTGCGATGCCGAGCGCATCGACACCGTCCAACTGAGCCTTACGCTCCGGCGGCATGACCGCCCTGGAATCGTTCAAGGCCGGGCTACGGGAGAACCAGCGCGCCAAGTCGGCCGGTTCAAACCCGAGCCGGCCGTCCTCGACGAAGGCCAGGCCCTGCTGCCCGAGCCAGATCTGGAAAAGCCAGAAGTACGCCGTGTAGTCCACTCCACCGTAGACCTCCGGGTCGCTGCCGGCCCCGGCCGCACCGGCCCGGGCCAGGAAGGCATCCCACTCGTCCCAGGTCATGTCGGCGTCGGGAACCTCGACCCCGAGCGTCTTGAGCAGCGGTTCGTTGAGCATCACCGCCATCGTGCTGCTGGAGGTGGTGACCGCCACGGTCTTGCCCTCGACCTTCCCGGCCTCGACCAGGGCCGGGTCCACCGCATCGACATCGATCAGCCCACCCAGGTAGTCCTCCAGCGGGGCGACGTGGCCGAAGCCTCCGTACTCGGCCAGGTAGGCCAGATCCATCTGGAAGACGTCGGGAAGAGTACGGCTGGCGGCCTCAGTGTTGCGTGCGGTCCAGTAGTCGGCGAAGGCAGAGAAGCTGGTCTTCACCGTGACGTTGGGATTGGCCGCCTCGAACAGGTCGATCGCCTTCTCGTAACGCTCGGCCCGGCTGGCATCCCCCCACCAGGTGAAGTTGAGCGTCACCTTCTCCTGCGGATCGATCGTGGTGGACGGGGCCGAGGACCCGCCGGCCGTGCAGGCGCTCGCGGCCAGAAGGGCACCGATCGCCACGAAGCTGCCGGCGATCCGGCCAACACGGTGCCGTCGGGGGCCAGCGCCCCTGCGCGCTCGAGATGTCATCGGAGCCTCCTTGCTCAGTTGACCTGCGATCTGCGGTAACTCGGCCGTCGAAGGACGCGAGAGACTGCATGCTGACACGACGCGTGCGCGTCTGCGTTCAAGCACACAAATTCGCTCAGGAACCCGCACCGCACGAGGCACGAACGGTCAGCCGGGGCACGATCACCAGCTGTCGTGGGGCCCGCGGTCGTTCGCTCGTCCAGGTCACCCGTTGCATGACTGCTCCCAGCGCCTCGGCTCCCAGGTCCCTCCGGGGAGCGGTGACCGCGGTCAGCGGCACCAGGGCGTACCCGGCGGTGTGATCGTCGTAGGCGACCAGAGCCAGGTCCTCGGGTACCCGTACTCCCCCGTCGATCGCCAGCTCCAGGATGCGGGCGGCCTCGGAGTCGGTGTGCACCAGAGCGGCTCGGGTTCCGGTCCGGGCGCATTCCTGCAGGAAGGTCTGCAGATGCTCGTCCAGTTCGCCGTCATGATCCTCGTACCGCTTGGGCAGGGTCCTGAACGGCGCGTCCTGCAGTCCCAGTCGCTGCACCGCGCGGGTATGTCCCTCCTTGATCAGCGGCGTCGTCGGGGTGCGCTCCATCAGGGCCAGCGCCACCCGGTCGTGGCCCAGCCGGTGTAGGTGTTCCACCGCGAGTTCGGCGCCGCGGGCGTGATCGCTGCGCACGCTGTCGAACGCCGCCATCTCGCTGGAGCCCAGGCGGCGCTCCAGGAACAGCAAGGGAACCGGCTGCTTCAGGGCCCAGCGAGCCAGGTCCTGTTCGGTCTGCTCGCGCAGGGTAGGAGCCAGGATCAGGCCCTTGACGCCGGCCTCGATCAGCCGCTCGGCCTGGCGACGTTCCAGTTCGGGACGATACTGCGAGGTGGCCAGCACCAGCCGGGCCCGCAGACCGTGGGCCGCGGCGTCCATCCCGGCGATGATCACCGAGAAGTGGCCCACCGTAGAGGGAACCACCACACCGATGTTGGTCAGCGCTGATTGCGGAACAGCCGGCAAGTCGGCGGCCATGGCTCCCCCATGCACCCGCACCAGCTGGCCGGCGCGTTCCAGCTCGTCCAGATCACGCCGGATCGTCATGGCCGAGACCGCGAGGTCCCTGGCCACCTCCGCGGCGTTGATGGTCCCGTGGATCTCGATGCGCCGCAGAATGTGTTCGTGCCGGGTCCTCGGCAGGGGATTGCCCATGGCCTGGTCCACTCCTTCGTGGAGAACATGACGCACTTGTTCGAAATTGTTAGATACGTCAATGCGCACAAAACTTTAGTGCACGATCAGCTCTGTGACGACGATGCCTTCGCCTTCCGCCCGGCGCCCAGACCCTGGACCCAGCAGTGCGCCAACGAGTCTGGACGGCCGGGCCGCGTGGGAGTCGTTCGCCAGCCAGTTACTCGAGGCCGCCTGGAAGCACGCCTCACCGTCCGGTTCACTGATCGATCTTCCTGGCCCGGCAAGCGCTTCCGGCCGCTGGAGCACCTCGCACGAAGGCTTCACCCGAACCTTCCTGGCGGCTGCCTTCGGTCTGCACGGGTCTGGTGGAGCCGACCCTCACGGATGGGCGCAGCGGTACGCTCGCGGGCTGGCTGCCGGAGTCGACCCTGACCATGCCGAACGTTGGCCCACCATCGCCGAACGCCGCCAGTCGGTGCCCGAGGCCGCATCCCTGGCCATCGCCCTCAGCGAGACCAAGCCTTGGCTGTGGGACCAGCTCCCGTCACGCACGAGGGAACAGACGGTCGAGTACCTGGCCGGAGTGGTGGGTACGGCCGGATACACCAACAACTGGACGTGGTTCCAGACCGTGATCGAGGCGTTCCTGGCCCAGGTGGGAGGCCCGTGGAGCCAGGACGACCTGGATCGTAACGAGGCCATCCAGGAATCGCTTTACATCGGCGACGGATGGTACTCCGACGGCGCCGGCCCCACCGGTACCCGACAGAACTTCGACTACTACGCAGGCTGGGCCTGGCATGTTTACCCCCTCCTGCACGCTCGCATCCAGGGCCGCGACCTGAGCGCCCAGCATCGCGAACGCCTCGCTGCCTATGTCGGGCAGGCCATCGAGCTCATCGGTTCCAAAGGGGCGCCGGTTCTCCAGGGCCGTTCACTGACCTACCGTTTCGCCGTCCTGGCTCCGTTCTGGGCCGCGGCCATCGCCGGAGCCGGCCCCCTGGCCGCCGGTGAGGTCCGGACCCTGGCCGAGCGGGTGATGCGATACTTCCTCGACGCCGGCGCCGTCGACGAGAACGGCCTGCTGTCCATCGGATGGCACGGCCGGTTCCTCCCGCTGCGTCAGCTGTACACCGGGTCCGGATCGGTCTACTGGGCGTCGAAAGGGTTTCTGGGGCTACTCCTTCCGGCTGATCACCCGGAGTGGACCCGTAATCCACCAGAGCCCCCGGTCGAGCCGGTCAGACAACGGGCGCTGCGGGCTCCCGGTTGGATCGTCGTGCGGACCCACGACGACGGGGTGGTACGGGTGATCAACCACGGAACCGACGGAGAGCGTCATTCCAACGGCCTGGTGCCGGTGGACCGGCCTTTGTACCAGCGGATGGCCTATTCCAACGTCACCGCGCCCGATCTTTCCCCGGAGGGCACCACCGCTCCCCGCGAGAGCCACACCTGCCTGCTCGATGCCGAAGGTCAGCCCTCGCACCGCGGCCGTATCCAGACGATGCAACTGAGTTCGCGCCTGGCCGTGTCCCGGTCCCGGGTTCACTGGGTCGACCTGCCCGGATCGGCGAACCTTCCGGACAACGACTCCTGGGCCGGCCAGCGCCGGGGACCGATCCTGACCACGGCCTCGGTCGTCCATGGCCCATACGAACTCCGTCTGGCCTGGCACCAACCGGCCCGGTCCACCCCACATCCCAGTCCGGCCGAGGACGCCGACGCGGTCTGGCCGGCCGATCCAGGCCCCTGGCGCATCCGGTTCTACGGCTGGCAACTACCGGTGGACGACGTCAGCGACACCGCAACAGCGGAAGGCATCCGCAGCAGCGTCCTGCCTGTTCGCGCGATCCACAGTTCGGGTTCCCAGCAGACCTCAGCCGCAACCCCGTTCTCCCGCGCATCGCGTACCCCCTGGGCCCAGACGTCCTTCATCCAGCCCGGACAGGTCGCCGCTGCCCTCGTCGTGCTCGCGCCTGAAATCCCCCAGCAGGCGCCGCATCTGCAAGTGGCACCCGGTCGGGTGACGGTGACCTGGCCCGACTCGGTGGTGGACGAGGTCGAGGCCGAAGGAGTTCTCGAGCTGTGACGCGCATTCCCGCCCGGTTCGTGGCCGGTTCGCGAACCCTGTTCACCGATCTGTTCGACCACGCGACCCTCACCCGTCTGCGCCACGTCCTCGATCTGGACGAAAGCCCCTCCCCTGCTGACCAGCTCGATGTCCAGAAGACCCAGCTGCTGATCACCGGCTGGGGCGCCCCTCGCCTCACCGCCGAGGAACTCGAGCGCTGGCCGGATCTGCGGGTCGTCATCCACGCCGCAGGCTCGGTCAAACGCCTGGTCACGCCCGAGCTGTGGCAACGTGGCATCCGGGTCTCCAGCAGCGCCCAGGCCAACGCCTACCCCGTCGCCGAGTACACCCTCGCGATGATCCTGCTCAGCGCCAAGCGCACCCTCGAGGCCAGTCGCCTCTTCACAACCTCACAGGACCTGCGCGCCTCGCTGCCCACCGGCCGGTTCGGCACCTACGGCATCACCGTCGGGGTGATCGGGGCCTCACGGGTCGGGCGCCGCGTCATCGAACTCCTCAAGCCCTTCGACATCACCTGCCTGCTGTTCGACCCCTCCCTCAGCGACGACGAGTGCCGCGCGCTCGGCACCCATCCGGTCTCGTACCCAGACCTGTTCACGCAGTCGGACGTGGTGACCGTCCACGCGCCTTCGCTGCCCGAGACCCGCCACATGATCGGCCCGAAGCAACTGGCCCTGATGCGTGACGACTCTGTCCTGATCAACACGGCTCGCGGCGCCCTGGTCGACACCGACGCACTCGTCGCCGAAGTCTCCTCCGGCCGCCTGCGCGCCGTCCTCGATGTCACCGCCCCGGAACCACTTCCGCCTGGTCACCGGCTTTTCACTCTGCCCGGCGTGACCTTGACCCCGCACATCGCCGGCTCACTGGGCAACGAACTGCGCCGGATCGGTCACTCGGTGGCCGACGAAATCGAACGCTACGTCCGCACCGGTGAACTGGCCGGAGAGGTGACGTCCCCTGATCTGGAACGCATTTCGTGAAAACGTTCCTTCCCATAAGCCTTCTTGCGTACGACCACTGCGGTTGCAAAGCCTCTCACGTCCGCCTTCACCGGAAGCTGCCCATTCCCCTGAGCAACCGCAGTTTTTCCTCGTCGGCAGAGCCCGCTTCGGCCGTGTAGACGATGAGGCGAAGGTCCGAATCGACAGCGGACAGAACGTCGCAGTCCAACGTGATCGGTCCGACCTCGGGCGAGCTGACGGTCTTGAGTTCGTTCGCCCGCCGCCCGATCCGCCACTCGTCCCAAAGCTGCCCGAACAACGGACTCGCCCCGCGCAGATCGGTGACGAGCGCGGCCAGTTCGCGGTCCTGCGGATACCTGGCGGAGGCAGTGTGCAGGTCGGCGACCATCTCCCGGGCGAAGCCGGCGGCCTGCCCCTCCGACCAGACGATCGGCAGGTCGGCCACGGTGAACGCCCGCCAGACGAGATTAGCCTCCCGACCGGTCCGTTGCTTCTCGCCGGTGAACAGGGCGTCCCACAGCCGGTTGGACTCAACGAAGTCCCAGGCGGCCGTATAGACGCCGACCGGCGTGTCGTTCAGACGCGCCAGGATGCGCCGCAACCCGGGGCTCAGCTGTGAGGAGATCGATCCGGTGGCCGGAGGAGCGAGCCCGGCCGCGAGGTAGAGCCGTTCTCGTTCCTCCTCGCTCAGACGCAGAGCCTGGGCGAGCGCGGCCACCACCGGAGGGGACGGGTTCTGGGCACGCCCCTGCTCCAGTCGCACCAGGTAGTCGACAGACACCATGGCGAGCTCAGACAGCTCCTCCCGGCGAAGACCGGGACTGCGGCGATCGCCCTGCGTGGGTAGCCCGATCTCGCCGGGTGTGAGCCGGTCCCGCCAGGCCCGGATCAGCGTTGCCAGTTCACTCACCCGACCAGTATCCCGTTCCAGCCGACCTGGGTAGCACTGCTGGTCCCTGGCAGCCTCCGGAGCCCTCACGTCACTCTTTTCGGCATGAACATTCCTCTCCTCATCACCCCGGCCGACCGCACCGTCCCGATCACCGTGCAGCAGCGCACCACCAAGTCCCCGGCCGAGGCCTTCCGGATCATCGTTCCGATCGACCTGTCCAGCGTGTTCAAGCCGGTGGCTCCCTTCCCCGGCGTCACCGGCGTGCTCAACCAGACCGAGGCCTGGGACCACGTCGGCCCGAGCCGTAACCCCCAGTTCGGGGACGGCTCACAGGCGAACGAGCAACTCACCGAGTACACCGAGGGAAGCAGCTTCGCCTACCAGCTCACCGGTTTCACGAACGCCCTGGCCCAGCTGGCCGTCGGGGTGCGCGGCGAATGGACCTTCGCACCCGACGGGGAAGGCACCCTGATCCGGTGGTCCTACGAGTTCAAGCCGCGCCCGGGGCGCCGCTGGATCGTCGCCGGCCCCTTCGCCGTCCTCTGGCGCCGCTACATGCGCGCGGCGCTGGCCCGCTGCGTCGAGACCGTCGAGGCCGGCGCCTAACGAGGCCACCCCCATCGGGCCGGGCCGCAGTACAACACCTGGATCGAGCATTCTTACGCCCCGGCCCAGGAGTCCGTGCTCCGCTTCGCCGAGGGCCTGCTGGAGAGCGGAATGCCGCCCAGGGTGGTCCTGATCGACGACAACTGGGCCTGTGACTACGGCACCTGGCAGTTCGACCGGGCCTGTTTCCCCGACCCGGCCGCGCTGATCGGGCGCCTGCACGAGCTGGGCTGCTCGGTGATACGCGAAGGGCTCTGCTGACGACCTACCAGATGAGTTCATCCAGATGGTTACGACCGGCCAGAAGGCGAGTAAGGCTTCCCTGCGCCGCCTCTCGCGTCTCGGATCGGGGATGGTGGGCGTAGAGAGCGAGCTCGACATACAGGTCGTAGAAGTTCAACCGCTCGCGGAGATACCTGCGCCCGAACAGTTCCGGGTACGTGCCACGCAGCCAACTGGGGACGTTTACGAGCGTTCTCGCATCGAGTCCGGTGTCGCGGGGTGTGGGTGGGTACTCCCCTGCCCTCGCACACCAGCGCAGAATCGTGTCGAGTTCGGCATCGGCCGACTGGGCCACCGCCTCCGCGAAGTCGATGAGCCCGGTAACGCGTCCTTGGTCGACGATCACGTTGGATCCGTGCAGATCGCCATGGACGAGGACGAGTTCATCGGCGGCGAACAGCCCCAGCCGCTCCTGGACCCACTCGGTAACGTCCTCGAGCAGGCCTGGGTCGCGATCGGGCAACCGTCGGGCGGCCTCGATCAGTTGTCGCGTCGCATTCACGACGGGCGGGTGGAACGCTGGCCACGGTTCACCGGCGAGGGCGCCGACCAGCCAGGGCGGCCTCAGGTCGGCCGGGGCCTGGACACGGTGAAGGGCCCGCAGCGCTGTGCCGAGGCTTTCGATCATCTCCTGCCGCGTGGCGTGGTCCGCTGCCGGCCAGGCGTCGTGAAGGGTCCGGCCGGGCAGACGCTCTGAGATGTACCAGGTCCCGTCCGGACCATCGCCGTGCGCGATGAGCCGGGCGTGCGGGACCTCGCTGCCGGCGAGCAGACCGACGACTGTGGCCTCGTGGCGGTAGGCCTCGCGATGGCGTGGGTCGGTGTTCAGCCGGACGACGTACTCGTCCCCGACCCACGCGCGACTCACCCAGCCGGCCTTGAGCTGGAAGCGCCCCGCGGCCTGCAGGCCCGCCGCTTCCAGCGTCCTCCATAGTGCCGGGTCGTCGCCCGGCCCCACGAACGCGGTGGAGTGGGTGGTCACGGTGCTTTACCGTAGCTGCATCGCTGCCTGCGATGGACCGTCGCCAGCGTGACGGCGTAGAGGAAGCACGATGCTCTCAACGACCGCACGCGCACGGTGGCCACGTGAGGCTCACTCTCTGGTCACCTGCGCGGGCTCGGGTGACGCGGTCGGCAGCTCGTCGCGTTCCAGTCTTCGGAAGGCGGAGGAGACGAACAGCAGCACCATCACGGCGGTTCCAGCCCACATGGTCTGCTGCCATGCATCGACGAACGATTCCTGCGCGACCTGGATGAGGGATTGGGCCTGCGGGCCGGCGGCGCGCGCAACGTAGCCCGGGCATCCCTTCCCACTCGGCAGATCCTGGTCGACGCCCGGCACTCGCCAACGCTGACCGTGGCACCCCACCAGATCAGGAGCCTGCCTACTTGGCGGCAGCCTTCCCGAGCAGGATCGCCAGGCTGCTCAGCTCACGGTCGGTGAGGGCAGCGAGTGGAGTCACCGCCATGGCCGCCTGGACGAGTTCCTCGCGGACCCGCCGGCCCTTCTCGGTGATCACCAGGACGCGCGAGCGGCGGTCGTCCGGGTCCACGGTCCGCTCGACCAGCCCTCGCTCCACGAGTTGCTTGGTGATGAAGGTGGCGTTCGGGGCGTTGCAGTACAGCCGCTCGGCCATGACCTTCATCGAGGGCGGCGGCTGATCCGGATCGATGGCCCACAGGGCCTGGAAGGTCGCGGGCGTCAGCTGATGCTCGGCCAGCGCCTGGTTGATCAGGGCATTGGTGCGCAGCCAGATCTCGTGCGTCGCGGCGACGACCTCGGTGAGCGTGGGCGTGGCCATGCCGCCACTCTAGCAAAGCTTCGAGGGTCGAAAGAATCTTCCCAGGGGATTGCTTCAAGACTCGAAGCAACATATATTTTGAGTCTCGAAGCATCGAGGGACGTCCGGTCCAGCCGATCGCCCGATGCCACGCCCATGAACGACTTTCGAAGGAATCCCGATGCCCAAGCACACCGTCTTCTCCGGGAAGACCGTTCTGATCACCGGCGCTTCCAAGGGCGTCGGCGAGCAGTTCGCGCACAACCTCGCTGCGCAGGGAGCCAACCTCGTCCTCGTGGCCCGCTCCGCCAGAGCCCTGGAAGACCTCGCTGCCCGCCTCGGCGCCCCTGGACGCGGCCAGTTCCACGTCGTCCCCGCCGACCTGGCCGATCCGCAGGCACCGCAGGCCATTGCCTCCGAACTCCTCCAGCGCGGCGTCGAGATCGATCTGCTCATCAACAACGCAGGCATGGGGGCGGTAGGTCCGTTCCTGACCCGGCCGCTGAAG
Source organism: Kineosporia babensis (assembly GCF_021129305.1). Classification (GTDB taxonomy): domain Bacteria; phylum Actinomycetota; class Actinomycetes; order Actinomycetales; family Kineosporiaceae; genus Kineosporia; species Kineosporia babensis. Next base: position 23,952 of record NZ_JAJOMB010000004.1, read on the forward strand.
CCAACTCTTCAGTCGGTCGATCTGAACGTCACCGCACTGCTGGGCATGATCCACGAGTTCGGCCCCCGCATGCTCGAACGCGGCCAGGGCGGCATCATCAACGTCGGCTCGATGGCCGGCTTCCAGCCCTTGCCCTACCAGGCCAGCTACTCGGGTACCAAGGCTTTCGTCCTGACCTTCACCGAGGCCCTGGCCGAAGAACTGCGCGGCAGCGGCATCCGGGTCATGGCCGCCCACCCGGGACCGGTCCAGACCGGATTCTTCGACTCCACGGACGCGGCCATCAACAGCAAAGCGGTCTCCCCCGAAGACATCGCCGCCCGCATCCTCAGGGACTACGCCCGGGGCCGCCAGGCCTCCTACCCCGGACGACCGTCCGACCGGCTCAACCCCTTCCTCACCCGGATCTTCCCCCGGACCGTGATCGCCCGGCTGGCCGGGGACTTCAACCGCCAGGCCGGATACGAGCACGTCACCGATGTCGCCTGAGCCTTCAGCCAGTTCAACGAGCGAGAGATGCAGCATGAACGACAAGAGCGCTACCCGAAGGGCCTGGATCATCACCGGCCCCACCTCGGGCATCGGCTACCGCACGGCCCTGGAGGTCGCCGAGCACGGCACCGTCGTCCTGGTCGGACGCAACCCCGCCAAACTGCGGAAGGTCCAGGCCGACATCGAAGCAGCCGGTGGAGCAGCGATTTCCGTGCACGCTGACCTGTCCGACATCCACAGCGCCCGTCGTGCAGCCGAAGAGGTCGCCTCCCTGGATCTTCCCCTGGCCGGGCTCGTCAACAACGCCGGGATCATGCCCACTCGCCCAGCTTGGAGCGAGCAGGGCTGGGAACTGGCCTTCGCAACCAACCACCTGGGCCCGCTGGCCTTCACCGATGCGCTCGTCCCGGCGCTGCCCGACGGTGCCAACGTCGTCTTCATCGCTTCCTCGGCCGAGGATCCGGAGGACCCGATGGCCACCCGGGCAGGGTTTCGGGGCAGCCGCTACCTCTCCGCGCAGGCCACAGCCCGTGGTGAGTACCGCCCCGGCGGCTGCATCCAGCCCGGCGGCGACGCCTACGCCACCTCTAAGCAAGGCAACCTGGCCGCCGTCTTCACCCTCGCCCAAGAGCATCCCCAACTGCACTTCCGGGCCGTCGAACCCGGTTTCAGCCCTGCGTCCGGCCTGTCCAGAGACCTGCCACCGATGATGAAGCTGATGACGAAGTCCCTGACCCTCATCGCTCCCCTGCTCCCGGCCATGAGCACGCCGAAGCGCGCAGCCCGAAACATCGTCAAGGTCCTGACCGACACCTCGGACGCCACCGGCACCTACTCCGGCGCCAACGGCAAACCCATGAAAGCTTCCCGCCAGGTCAGCAACCCGGACTACCACGCGCGCTACATCGCCGAAAGCCGGGCCCTGCTCGCGAGCGTCCCCGCAGCCCCCCAGAAGTGATCTCCCGAGCACGGCCTATCGAGGCGGGAGGAGCCGAGCATCGGAAGATCTCGTGCTCAGCGCTTGTGAAAACCATTTCCCTCCGGCTCGTACGGTTAGGAAAATCGTCCGGGTGAGACTGCATGACACCGAACTGCGCGGCTTCGCCAGCGACAACTACGCGGGCATCCACCCCGAGATCCTGGCCGCCCTGAGCGAGGCCAACGGCGGGCACCAGGTCAGCTACGGCGCCGATGTGTACACCGAGCGCCTGGCCGAGGTGTTCCGCGTCCACTTCGGCGACCACACGCGCGCCTATCCGGTTCTCAACGGGACCGGCGCAAACGTCCTTAGTTTGCAAGCTCTTTGTGACCGCTGGGGCTCGGTGATCTGCTCGGACACCGCGCACGTGCACACCGACGAGGGCGGCGCCCCGGAGAAGATGGCCGGGATCAAGCTGCTGCCGCTACCGACCGAGCACGGCAAGCTGACCGTCGAGGTCCTGCAGCGCGAAACCTGGGGTTTCGACGACCCGCACCGCGCTCAGCCGCAGGTGATCACGCTGACCCAGTCCAGCGAACTGGGCACGGTCTACACCCCGGGCGAGATCGCCGCGATCACCGAGTTCGCCCACGGGCACGACCTCAAAGTACATATGGACGGCTCCCGGCTCGCCAATGCCGCTGCCCACCTGGGACTTCCGTTGCGGGCGCTGACCACCGATGTCGGTGTGGACCTGCTCAGCTTTGGCGGTACCAAGAACGGCCTGATGCTCGGCGAGGCCGTCCTCGTCCTCAATCCCGCTCTGGACCGTGGGCTGGACCGGCTGCGCAAGACGTCCATGCAGCTGGCCTCGAAACTGCGCTTCGTCTCGGCCCAGTTCCTCGCGCTGCTGGAGTCGGACCTGTGGCTGCGCAACGCCACTCACGCCAACGCCATGGCCACTCGGCTGGCCGATGGTCTGGACGGGGTCACGATCAGCCATCCGGTGCAGGCCAACGCGGTGTTCGTCGAGTTGCCGGCCCCGGCCCTGAAGCAGTTGCACGGGCAGTTCCACTTCTACGACTGGAACGTCACCAAGGGTCAGGCCCGTTGGATGACGTCGTTCGACACCACGCCCGACGATGTCGAGGCGCTGATCAAGGCGACCAGAATGGCGGTGTGAGCGGTCGCTCTCCGGGCTCAAGCACGTCTGAGCCGCACGAGTGACCCCACAAGCTGCACGGTATGCAACTTGTGTTACGGTCGTCGTCATGCAAGTACGGCGGCTCGACGGGCGCACGCTGCTTCGCGAGCGTCACCACCAGGCGATCCTCGCCTCGGCCCGGGATCTGGCTTCGAAGCAGAGCCCGGACGGTCTGACGGTGGACGAAGTCGCTGCGGCGGCGGGTGTTTCGCGGCGTACGGTGTTCAACCACTTCGCGTCCTTCGATGCGCTCCTGGTGGCTGTGTGCGACCAGATCCTCGAAGAGGTCGTCGAGCAGGTGCTGGGTCATCTCGACCGGCGCCTGAGCGGCGCCTCGGGTGCCATCGCGGCGCTGGACTGCCTGTGCGCCTCGCTTCGGGATGCCGATCTGCCGCAGGTGATGGCCGAGATCGTCGGCGCGCTCTCCAGTTCGGCTCAGGACGATCTGCGGCGTAACGCCATCTCGCAGACCGCCCTGGACAAGGTCGGCGGGCAGTTGACCGCCAAGGTCCTCGAGCACGTCCCGGATCTGGACCGGCTGACGCTCCGGCTGACCATCGAGTTCCTGATGAAGGGCACCAGTCTGATGGCCCACGAATGGGTGGAGACGCACGGCGGTCAGGTCACGGCCGTCTCCCGGCAGGACTGGGACGCCACCATGGACCGTCTCGTCGTCGCCATCCAGCACGGATACCGGGCCGAGTAGACCAGAACCTGGCCGGGGCTCGGACCCGTTGCAGTCAAGAGCTCGTCCTGTTCGCAACGAAGCGGTCGGCCAGCTCACGGAAGTGCTCCGCCTGGGGCATCACGACGAAAGGACCCGGGAGCAGCATCATGGCTGAACTCCTCTATCGCGTAGGACGTTTCGCGGCGCGGCGGCACTGGACGGTGATCAGCGGCTGGATTGCCGCGGTGCTGGTCGGCGGGCTGACGTTCGTTCTCTTCGCGGGAACGATCACCTCCGCCATCACCATCCCTGACATCCCCACCAACAAGGTCACCGAGCAGCTGGCCGCGGAGTTCGAGAACTCCAGTGGCGGCTCCGGCGGCATCGTCTTCGAGACCACGGACGGTCAGGCGTTCACCGAGGCCCAGCAGGGCGAGATCTCGGAACTGCTGAAGTCCCTCGGGCAGATCGAGGACGTCGAAGGGGCGATCGACCCGTTCGCGACCCAGGCCCAGCTCCAGCAGAGCGCGACCCAGCTCAGTGAGGGCCGCGAGCAGCTGGACCAGGGTCAGGCCCAGATCGAGGACGCGCAGACGGAGCTGGAGAAGGCTCAGGAAGAGCTGGACCAGCAGCGTCAGGCGGCCGAGGAGAGCGGCGCCCTGGCTCAGGCTCAGGAGCAGCTCGACGCGGCTCAGGAAGAGATCGACGCCGGCGCCAAGGAGCTGCAGACCCAGAGTGAGCAGCTGGAGCAGCAGTCCGCCGCCCTCGGCCTCGGTTCCCAGGTCGCCCAGCTGTCCTCCGGCTTCCGGCTGATCTCCGAGGACGGCTCCGCCGCCGTCACCACGGTCTCCTTCGCCCTGCCGGTCGCCGAGGTGCCCGCCGAGAGCAAGACCGCGATCGAGGACCTGGTCGAGGAGAACCCGATCGACGGGGTCAACGTCCTGATCAGCCAGGACATCTCGCAGACGGTTCCCTCGGTGCTGGGCGTCGGTGAGATCGTCGGTCTGCTGGTCGCCGCCGCGGTTCTGGTGATCATGCTCGGCACGCTGATCGGTGCGGTCCTGCCGCTGGCCAGTGCGGGTCTCGGGGTCGGGGTGGCCACGCTGGCGGCCATGTCGTTCTCCAGCCTGGTCGAGTTCATGTCCGTCACCCCGGTTCTGGGGATCATGCTCGGCCTGGCGGTCGGCATCGACTACTCGCTGTTCATCCTCAACCGGCACCGCAAGCAGCTCAAGCAGGGCGTCGACCTGCACGAGTCGATCGGTCTGGCCAACGGCACCTCCGGCAACGCCGTGGTCTTCGCCGGGTTCACCGTCGCGATCGCGCTGCTGGCCCTGAACGTCACCGGCATCCCGTTCCTCGGCCTGATGGGCACCGTCGGCGCAGCCGCGGTCCTGGTGGCGGTCCTCGTCGCAACGACGTTCACCCCCGCGCTGCTGTCCCTGGTCGGCATGCGCATCCTGCAGGCCAAGGAGCGTGCCGCCCTCGAGAACACCGAGGACACGGCGGCCCCCGCCACCTCACGCCCGGCGGAAAAGCCGATGACGACGCGGGCCGCGGTGCTCTCGCTCGTCGCCGGGATCGCCGTGCTCGTCGTGATCGCCCTGCCCGCCTTGAACATGCGGCTCGGACTGCCGGATGGCGCCGGGCAGCCCGAGGACTCGCAGGCCTACCAGGCCTACCAGGTCCAGTCCGAGAAGTTCGGGGACGGCGTCAACGGGCCGCTGCTGGTGCTGGCCGAATTGCCTGCCCCGGTCACCGAGGCCACCACGCTGGCCGAGCAGGCTGCCGTCGGCCAGGCGATCTACGACGTCGGTGACGTCGCCGCAGTGGTGCCGATCGGCGTCTCCAAGGACGGTTCTGCGCTCTCGTTCCAGGTCGTGCCCAACGGCGGGCCGAACAGCGAGTCGACCGCCGAACTGGTCAAGGACCTGCGGGACCTCACCCCGCAGACCGCCGGCGGTGGAACCGCCGACCTCGGGGTCGCCGGTAACGCGAGCGCGAACATCGATGTCTCGCAGAAGCTCTCCGACGTCCTGCCGGTCTACCTGGTGATCGTCGTCGGCCTGTCCCTGGTGATCCTGATCCTGGTCTTCCGGTCCATCCTGGTACCGCTGACCGCGACCCTGGGCTTCGTGCTCTCGCTCCTGGCCGCCTTCGGTGGCCTGACCGCGATCTTCCAGGAGGGCTGGATGGCCGGCCTGTTCGGGATCCACGAGCCCAGCCCGATCCTGAGCTTCCTGCCGATCATCGTCACCGGCATCCTGTTCGGGCTCGCGATGGACTACCAGCTGTTCCTGGTCTCCGGGATGCGTGAGGCCTTCGCCCACGGCGCCCCGGCCCGGCTGGCCGTGCGCCGCGGTCTGCTGGCCGGCCGCAGCGTGGTGACCGCGGCCGCGATCATCATGATCTCGGTGTTCGGCGGGTTCATCTTCTCCCACGACACGGTGATCAAGCCGATCGGTTTCGCCCTGGCCTTCGGCGTTCTGGTGGACGCCTTCGTGGTCCGGATGTTCCTGATCCCCGCAGCGATGCACCTGCTCGGGGACAAGGCCTGGTGGATCCCGAAGTGGCTGGACCGCATCCTGCCCGACATCGACGTCGAGGGAGCCAAGCTGGAACGCAGTCACCCCCTCCACCCCGTGGAAGAGGTCGTGGAAGCCGAGGCTGCAGCACCGAAGTCCAGCTGAGGCTGCAGGTTCTCGTTGTGCTGCGCCGCTGTGCGCTCCACTTGTGGAGCGCACAGCGGCGCTCACTGCGTCCGGGCAACCCCATCCGCAGCGGCCGAAACAGAAGGTCAGTAGCCCGCCGCCAGACGAACCGCCGCGCCGGCCCCGGCCAGATGTCCCGATGCAACAGCGGCAGCCATCGACGGTGGCACCGTCGTAGCCGCGTCACCGGCCGCGAACAGGCCCGGCCAGCGGGTCGTCGACACAGAACAATCCGTCACTACCGACCTTGGAAAATCTTTTCCGGGGCGATCCATTCAATCCGTTGCCAGGGCCAACCGCCCCCGTTACGCTGGCCAAAGGTACCTGAAACGTTTCATCTCACGGACTCAAAGGAGAGTCCGATGCAGACGACTCCGCCCTCGCACACAGTGGGCCGACGTGGCAGACGGTCACCGCACGCCCGGCAGTCCCAGAGCCAGCCAAGCCCCGTCCGTTGTGCTGCCGTCGCTCCAGTACGAGCCGAGCATGCAGGCCCTGTCATCCATCCGCCGGGCGCCGCGAACTCGGGCCAGCAGCCCACCCCCGACTGGGCCGCCCCTGCTGTACCCCCTGCTCCCAGTGCGACCCCACCACCGACCCGCCGCAGCCGACCGCTGGCCGCCACCGAGAGCAAGGCTCCACCGGGGTCGGTGCCACCGCCGGCGACTGCCACCCCCAAGCACTCGGGCAATGCGGTGTCGACGTCACACAGGCGGTCACCCTCCCGGCGCCCAGAGCAGCGGCACGTGCGCAGAGCGAGCAGAAGAAGAAGCGCGTTGCAGCGAAGCCCTGGTCAGCGCGGTAGCCAATCGGGTCCGGCCGTCCCCGCCACGCCGTCGGTTGAGGCACGTCACGACGTCCGGTGAGGCGGATTGTTCCGCCCCCAAGGCGACTCCGAGACCGAGGGACCTGACGCACCTGCTGGCGCCGATCGTCCCCAGGTAGTGAGGGCTTGGCGAAATCAGGTGCGGGAAAAGCACTCCCGTTCACCGAACGAGATATTCCGTTGCTTGACAGCGGTGTACAGCCATCTTATTTTCGGCCTTTGAATCCTTTCAACGAGGCAAGGTGCTCATGGTCAGCCCAGCTCAGGCCGCGTTGCGGTTAAGCGATGTGTCAAAGTCGTTCGGCCCGGTGGTGGCTCTGCGGTCGGGCAGTCTGGAGGTTGCGGCCGGCTCGATCCACGCGCTCGTGGGTGAGAACGGCGCCGGAAAGTCGACGCTGGTCAAGATTGTCGCGGGGGTGCATCGCCGCGACGGTGGGGTGTTCGAGCTGGACGGGCAGGCGGCGGACTTCGGTTCGACGGCCGAGTCCAAGGCGGCGGGTGTGGCCGTGATCTACCAGGAACCGACGCTGTTCCCTGATCTTTCGGTCACCGAGAACATTTTCATGGGCCGGCAGATCCTGGGCCGGATGCGGCGGATCGACAAGGCCGCGATGTACGCCGAGGCCGAGCGGTTGTTCGCCGGGCTCGGGGTGCACATCGATCCGCGGCGCCCGGCACTTGGGCTCTCGATCGCCGACCAGCAGATCATCGAGATCGCCAAGGCCATCTCGCTGGACGCCAAGGTGCTGATCATGGACGAGCCGACCGCCGCGCTGTCCGGGGTGGAGGTCGAGCGGCTGTTCACCGTGGCCCGGCAGTTGCGCGACGAGGGCCGGGCCCTGGTGTTCATCTCGCACCGCTTCGACGAGGTGTTCGAGTTGTGCGACACGGTCACCGTGATGCGTGACGGCTCGTACATCGCCACCCGCCCGATCGCCGGGACCAGTGTGGCGGAGATGGTCGCCCTGATGGTCGGGCGGGAGGTCGCCGAGCTCTTCCCCAAGCAGGAGGCCGAGCTCGGTGAGGTGGTTCTGGAGGTCACGGGCCTGGAGTCGACCGGGGTGTTCCACGACATCTCGTTCAGCGTCCGGCGGGGCGAGATCGTGGGCCTGGCCGGGCTGGTCGGGGCCGGGCGCAGCGAGATCGCGCGGGCGGTGTTCGGGGTGGACCCGTACGAGGCCGGCCGGGTCACCATGAAGGGCGTTGCGGTACCGGCGAAGAACCCACGGGCGGCGATCCGGGCGGGCATGGCCTTCATCCCGGAGGACCGGCGCAAGCAAGGGCTGGTGACGGAGGCTTCGGTGGCGCAGAACGTGGCCGGGGTGATCCGGCGCGGCCTGGCCAGGACCGGGCTGCTCACCCGGGGCGCCGAGAACCGGGCGGTCGGGCCGTGGGCGGCCAGGCTGGAGGTGAAGACCAGCGCGCTGGACGCCCCGGCGAGAACCATGAGCGGCGGTAACCAGCAGAAGGTGGTGATCGCCAAGTGGCTGGCCACCGAGCCGGACCTGCTGATCATCGACGAGCCGACCCGGGGTATCGACGTCGGGACCAAGGCCGAGGTGCACCGGCTGCTCTCGGAACTGGCCGGGCAGGGTCTGGCCGTCCTGATGATCTCGTCCGAGCTGCCCGAGGTGCTAGGCATGGCCGACCGGGTGCTGGTGATCAGCGAAGGCCGGCTCACCGCCGACCTTTCCCGGGCCGAGGCCACCCCCGAACGGGTCATGCACGCCGCGACCCACGGCAGTCAGGAGGTGGCGTGATGAACGCGCCGACCGCGCAACCGACCACCCTTCTGGTGGAACCCAGTTCGCTCTCCCACCGGGACCGGCTGATCCGGACCGTGCTGCGCTCGCGCGAACTGTCGGTGGCGATCGTCCTTTTGCTGGTGATCGTCGCTGCCGCGATCAAGAGCCCGGACTTCGTGTTCAGCTCGACCGGCTGGCGCGACCTGCTCCTGACTCCCTCGATCATGCTGCTGCTGGCGGCCGGGCAGACGGTGGTGATCATCACCCGCAACGTCGACCTGTCGGTGGGCTCGATCCTCGGCCTGAGCGCCTGGCTGACCGGAGACCTGTTCCTGTCCTATCCGGGGATGCCGCCGCTGTTGGCCTTCCTGATCGGCATCGCCGCCGGCGCCGGGCTGGGCCTGATCAACGGCGTGCTGGTGGGCTACGGCAAGGTGCCCGCCCTGGTGATCACCCTGGGCACGCAGTACATCTTCCGCGGCATCGTGCTCACCTGGGCCGGCTCCCAGCTGATCAGCGCCTCGCAGATGCCGAAGGCTTTCCTGGACCTGGGCACCGCGCAGATCCTGACGATCCCGGTCCTGTTCATCGTGGCGATGGTGATCGTGGTGGCGGTGGGCTACTACCTGCAGACCGCCAAGTCCGGCCGGGAGCTGTACGCGGTGGGGTCCGATCCAGAGGCCGCGGTGCTCTACGGCCTGGCGGTGCGGCGGCGGGTGATCGGCGCGTTCGTCCTGAGCGGGGCGCTGGCCGGTCTGGCCGGGGTCATCTTCGCGGCCCGCTACGGCACGGTGAGTTCCAGCGCCGGAACGGGTATCGAATTCCAGGCGGTGGCCGCGGCGGTGGTCGGCGGGGTGGCGATCTTCGGTGGCTCGGGCACGGCCTGGGGTGCGGGCATCGGCGCGGTGCTGCTGGTGACCATCAACAGTGCGCTGCCGCTGATCGGGATCTCCGAGTTCTGGCAGCAGGCGCTGGTCGGGGCGCTGATCATCGCGGCCATCGTGCTGGACCGGGTGCTGGCCGCCCGGCAGGCGCGCAAGCTGATCGAAGCGAGGGACGAAGCATGAGCGCAGCCACCATTCCCGCCTATGCCCGGCCCGTCTGGCGGCGGGTGCTGCTCAGCCGCGAGGCAGCCGTGATCGCCCTGGTCGCAGTGGTTTACCTGTACGGCTACAGCAACATCCCGTACTTCGGGGACACCCTGACCCTGACGTACATCCTGATCGACATGACCACGATCCTGCTGATCGCTCTGCCGATGACCCTGGTGATCGTGACCGGTGAGATCGACCTGTCGATCGCGTCCGTGGTCGGGCTGTCCAGTGCGGTCCTGGGCCTGCTGGTGCGCGACGGCGTGGCCATGCCGCTGGCCGTGCTGATCGCGCTGGTGGTGGGCGTGGTCTGCGGGCTGTTCAACGGGTTTCTGGTGGCCTACGTCGGGCTGCCCTCGCTGGCCGTGACCATCGGCACGCTGGCGTTGTTCCGGGGTGTCGCGGTCGGGCTCCTGGGCACGGAGGCGGTCACCGACTTCCCCACCAGCTGGACCGAACAGACGTCCCGCATCATCGGCTCGACCGGGATCCCGACGTTCATGCTGGTCTTCGCCGCCCTGGCCGCCGTCTTCATTGCCCTGCTGCACTTCTCACCGTTCGGCCGGGGCATCTACGACATCGGGCTGAGCACCGAGGCGGCCGAGTTCTCCGGCGTGAACGTGCAGCGCACCAAGCTGATCCTGTTCGTGCTCACCGGAACGGTGGCCGCGCTGGCCGGGATCTTCTACACCCTGCGCTTCGGCAGCGCCCGCGGCGACAACGCGACCGGCCTGGAACTTCAGGTGATCGCGGCCGTCCTGCTGGGCGGGGTCTCGATCTTCGGCGGCAAGGGCAAGCTGCCCGGGGTGATCGCCGGGGTGCTGCTGATCGGGGTGATCTCCAGCGCGCTGCGACTGGAGGGCGTCACCGTGAACGTCATCAACATCATCATCGGGCTGCTGCTGGTGCTGTCCGTGCTCTCCACCAGTTTCCTGACCTGGATCTCCGATTCCGTGTCCCGCACCAAGCGCTCCACTTCTTCACACTGACGTGAAAGGAACACCTCCATGCGGACCTTCAGCAAAAACGGCACCCTGCTCGGTGCCCTCGGCCTGACCTTCGCCCTGGCCGTGACCGGCTGCGGCAAGGCCGAGACCGGCGAGAGCGACAGCGGTTCCGGCGAGGGCGGCGACCAGCCGCTGAACATCGTGTTCCTGCCGAAGAACCTGGGCAACCCGTACTTCGACGCCAGCGACGCCGGGGGCAAGGCCGCGGTCGAGGCCCTGGGCGGCACCTTCTCCGAGGTCGGCCCGCAGACCGCCAGCCCGGACGCGCAGGTGCAGTACATCAACACCGCCGCGCAGCAGAAGGCCAGCGCCATCGTGATCTCGGCCAACGACCCCAAGGCGGTCGGCAGCGCACTCACCCAGGCCCGCGACGGCGGCACCAAGATCGTCACCTTCGACTCCGACACCGAACCCCAGTACCGCGACCTGTTCATCAACCAGGCCTCCCCCGAGGGCATCGCCAAGGCCCAGATCGACGGGATCGCCGAGCAGATCGGCGACGAGGGCGAGATCGCGATCCTCTCCGCCTCGGCCAACGCGACCAACCAGAACGCCTGGATCGCGCTGATGGAGACCGAACTGAAGAACCACCCGAACATCAAGCTGGTGGACACCGTCTACGGCAACGACGACGACCAGACCTCCTTCGACAAGACCGCCGCGCTGCTGCAGACCCACCCCGACCTCAAGGGCATCATCAGCCCGACCACCGTCGGGATCGCCGCCGCCGCGCGGTACCTGTCCACCTCCAAGGCCAAGGGCGAGGTCGCCCTGACCGGCCTGGGCACACCGAACCAGATGCGCTCGTTCATCGAGGACGGCACGGTCACCGAGTTCTACCTCTGGAACCCCACCGACCTGGGCACCCTGGCCGCCTACGCCGCGGCCGCCCTGGCCAAGGGCGAGATCGAGGGCAAGGAAGGCGACACGTTCACCGCCGGCGAGCTCGGCGAATACACCGTCGGGGCGAACGGCGAGGTGCTGCTGGGTGAACCGACCGGGTTCACCAAGGAGAACATCGGCGACTTCGACTTCTGAGTAACGCTCGCTGATCATCAGCCGGTCCGGGACGAAAGTCCCGGACCGGCTCGCGTTTGCGGCCGAAGGTACCGACTTAAATTCGGATTCGAGCTTTCCCAGGCCGAGAAGCCTGATATACCGGGAAAGTCGGACTATCAGGTGGGGGCGGCTGTGGTCGGTACATTGAGGACGTTCTGGCTGGCGCTCGCGGTGACCGTCGCCTTGATCGCGGTGCCGGGTGGAGCGGCATCGGCCGATCCCAAGCCGTCGAACGGCACAGTTGCGTCCGGTCGTACGGCCGGGGCCGACTGGAGCGTGACCAGACGTGGCCAGGGTGATACCTGGCGGGTGAAGCTGCGTCTGCCCCAGCCGGTGGTGTTCCGGGCGGCTCTGCCGCAGATCGCCGTGGACGGGCGGGTGATCGGGGTGGCGGAGCGGGCGGCCGATGGTCGCACGATCTCGTTGCTGACCTCGAACGCCCGGGTGGTCAAGGCGAAGAAGGTGCAACTGGCCTGGAACGGCGCTGTGGCCGGGGCCGGCTCGCAGAATTATCAAGCCTCGGCCCGGACGGCCCAGGCGGCGGCTCCGGTCGGGCCGGTGCTCGAGGAGGACCCGGCTGCTCCTGGCCCGTACGGGGTGGAGCGCGCCGACTACGACCTGGGCGACACCGCGGTCCGGCTGGCCGGGCTCCGTGGGCAGGCGGTGGAGATGCGGGCCGCTGTTTACCTGCCCAAGGGTGCGGAGGGCGCTCGGCCGGTGGCCGTGTTCCTGCACGGTATGCACCAGTTCTGCTACGGCAAGACCACCGGCACGCCGGCGATCAACTGGCCCTGCACCAAGGGCATGAAGCCGGTGCCGAGCTACCTGGGCTACGAGTCCCCGGCCAAGGCGCTGGCCTCGCACGGCTACGCGGTGGTCTCGATCAGCGCCAACGGGGTCAATGCCACGCTGGACGAATCGGCGCCCGATGCGGGCACTCAGGCCCGGGGCGAACTGGTTCTGGCGCACCTGGACCAGTTGCGTCAGTGGGTCTCGGACAGCGATTCCCAGCTCAGTGGCCGCCTGGATCTTTCCAATGTGGGGCTGATGGGTCATTCCCGGGGTGGTGAAGGCGTGGTCACCGCGGCCGCGCTGAACTCGGCCCGGCCCTCGCCGTACGGTATTCGAGCGGTGCTGCCGCTGGCCCCGACCGATTTCGCCCGGAACACACTGCCCGGCGCCGCGATGGCCGTGATCCTGCCCTACTGCGACGGAGACGTCTCCGATCAGCAGGGGCAGCACTTCTACGACGACTCGCGGTATGCCGGCAAGGACAACGTGCTGCGCACGACCCTGACGATGCTGGGCGCCAACCACAACTTTTTCAACACCGAGTGGACGCCGGCCACCTCGAAGGCCGGTTCGTTCGACGACTGGGGCGACAAGAAGGATCCGGTCTGTGGCCGCAAGGCGCCGGGCCGGCTCTCGCCCAAGCAGCAGCAGGCCGTCGGGGCTGCCTACCTGAGCGGGTTCTTCCGGCTCAATCTGGGCGACGAGCAGCAGTTCCTGCCGATGTTCGACGGCACCAACGGCCGGGCGAAGTCAGCCGGCCAGGCCGTGGTCTACACCCAGGCGCAGCAACCGTCCGCCTCACGCACCGATCTGGCCAGCTTCGCCCTGCCCAAGGCCTCGGTGACCACGTCCAAGGCCGCTAGTTACTGCGCGGGCGCCGGAAACCCGCCCAGCAAGGACAAGCGTCTGCTGCCGGCCTGCGCGAAGAGTGACGGCTGGTCGACCGACTTTCCCCATTGGGTACCGTCCTATTTCGCGCCCGACGTGCCCACCACGTCCGTTGCTCGACTGAAGTGGACCACGAAGACCAAGCCGCGCACCCTGGTCTCGATCAAGGCCTCCAGCCCGACGGCCCGTGAGGCCCTCACGTTCCGCGCGGCCACCCTGAGCAGCAAGGCCGGGCTGGACGTGACCGTCACCGATCGCTCCGGCGCCAAGGCCACGGTGAGCGTGGCCAAGGTCAGCAACGCGCTGAGCCCGCTGCCCCGGCTGCAGGGCTCGGCCAAGGTGATCATGCAGACCGTGCGCATCCCGCTGACCTCGTTCAAGGGGGTCGATCCGGGTGCGATCGCTCAGGTTTCGTTCGCCCGGGCCTCGAAAACAGGGGACGTCGTCCTGGCCGATCTGGCTCTCGACACGCCGTCCAGCGTGATCGGTGGCCCCACTGCACTGCCCGCAGCGAGCATCGGCGATCAGATCGTGTTCGAGCGCAACAAGTCTCAGCGGGTGCGGATCCCGGTGAACCTGTCCCGGCCGTCCTCGGTGCCGGTGGTGGTGAACGTGGACACGAACATCATGTACGGCGAGGGACGCGTGCCGGCCAAGTGGGTCAAAGTCACCTTCCCGGCCGGAAAGACCAAGGCAGTGGCCGAGATCCGGATGCGCGGCAACCGCAAGGCCGAGCCGCTGGCCCGGCTGGACATGACGCTCTCGGCGCCGAGGAACGCGATCGTGGGCGACCCGTGGGGCATTCTGACCGTCTACGACGACGACACGGCCTGAGCCTGCTGAGTCTTGGAGGCGGTCAGCAACTGGTCGATCGCCCCGGCCGGGCCGGTGCGGGTGAACCATTCCACGCCGTAGGCCGACCACAGATCGTCCTGCTGCAGGTGGGCGGCGTCGATCTGGCTGGAGTGTTCCTGCATCGCGGCCACTTTGGCGGCGAAGTCGGTGGCGTCGGCCGGGTAGCTGGCCGCGATGCGGGAGGCGGGCAGCCCCACCGGAACGCTGGGCAGGCCGGCCCGGCGGGCGGCGTCGTTGGCTCCGAGCACCAGGTGGCGAACCGGTCGCTGGGCCAGGCCCTCGGCGTCGACGGTGGCCTCGCAGTAGCTGAGTCCGGGCTGTGATCGGGCCACTTCGGCGACGGCCCGGTGTACGGCCACGTGGTCGGGGTGGGGGTAGATGCCGCCCTCGTCGTAGCCCACGATGGTGTCGGCGCCGACCCGGGACACGATCTCATCGACCTGGGCAGCGACATCGCTCACCGCCTGGCGGGCCAGCGCACGATCCGGCAGCGGGCCGTCCATTCCGGAGTCGGCCCAGCCCAGTGTGAAGAGTTCGTGCACGCCAAGCACGGACGCGGCCCGCTGTAGTTCCCGGGCCCGCACCTGCCCGATGTGGCGGGTGGCGCCGCTGAGGTCCTGCCCGGCGTGGCCGTCGGTGGCCACCACCAGGGTCACCCGGGCGCCGCCCCGGGCCAGGGCGTGCATCACGGCGCCGGTGAAGATGGCCTCGTCGTCGGGATGAGCGTGGACGAAAACCACCGAATGCCCGGAAAGTGAGCGCGGCGGGACAGGGGTGGCCAGGGCTGCGGACATGCGCGAAGGACTCCGTCGGACGAGAAGGAAAAGGTGCGAGGCAAAAGAATCAGCCTCGACAACAGCTCCCCAGGCAGCCGGAGGTCACCATGGTCGTCGCGATGTGCAGCATGAGGAACCCCCTGTCCGGCCATCGGGTCTCGTCCGAGCAATCCTGACCAGATTACTGAACTTCGACCGCGGACGCGAGTCCTTGGCTCAGCCCACCAGCAGGCGCCGCTCCTGGAGCTCGGCGGTGGTGTAGCGGGTGGCCTTGCGGTGCCATTCCAGGATTCCGGACATCCAGTTCTTCAGGTAGTCCACGTGCTGGCGCAGGGCCGAGGCCACCTCGTCGGCCAGGTGCAGTTCCTCGATCAGGGCGGGCAGGTCGTGCTCGGCGATCAGGGTGAACTGCTGCATCCGGGCGGTCATCAGGTCGTTCACCACACCCAGGGCGCTGAGCCGGTCGGTTCCGAGGAACTGCTCGAGGACGAAGACCAGGTTGTGGATCTCCCCCTCGAACTCGATCTCCTTCTGGTACGAGAACACGTCGTTGAGGAAGCAGGCGTAGTCCTGGGCAGCGGTGTCGAGCTCGTGCAGCACCCGGTGCTCGAACAGGTACTGCGGCACCACCTCGGCGTGGGTGAACCGGGACAGCGCGATGGTCAGGTCGGAACCGAAGGTGCGGCGCCGCATCTCGATGTAGTCGATCGGGTCCGGAACCCGGTTCTGGGTCTGGTTGGCCAGCTCCCAGATCCAGCTGGACGTCATCGCACGCACTGCGCGCCGTAACCGGGCCCGGGCCTGGATCGGCATCGGGCCGGCCGTGCGGGCCCACAGGTCGGCCAGGCCGCGCTCCATCGGATCCTGCGGCTCGGGCGTTGCGCCGCCGTCCAACGGCATGAACAGCCCGTACCGCTGGTGCGAGGCCTTGGCCCCGGCCAGGTTACGGGCGTTGCCGAAGACCACCGGGAAGTAGTCGTCGCCGTAGGTGCCCCAGGACAGCCAGTCGGACGAGAGGTTCAGCTGCTCCGGGGAGGCGTCGGGGTGGATCATCGCTGCACAGTAGGCCAGATCCATGCCGACGAAGCGGGTGGCGTCCCAGACTCCCTCGAACATGCCCATCCGCTCGGACCATTCGAGGTTGTGCTGGCGGGCGGCGTCAAGATGGCTGCTGATCCGCACCGGGAAGGGCATGTGGAAGTCGGGCAGCGGCAGGTGGCCGACCGGCTGGAACAGCGCGTGCAGGTACTGCCGGTTGCGCACCTTCACGCCCGGCCCGAACACCCGGCCCGCCGAACTGCCCAGCCCGCTGGCACCGGTCGGCAGCGACCAGGTGGCGGTCTGCGCCCCGGCGTTCATGTAGCGACTGGACCGGGCGTGCCATTCGTGGCCGCCGGCCTGCCAGTCCTGCAGACCCTGCACGTAGGTGGCCACCGCCAGCGCCTCGCCCGGCAGCACCCCGTGCTCGGCGAGCAGCGCCGGGATCTCGGTCAGCGCGGTGTTCTCGAACTGCTGCAGCCGGGAGGTGAGCAGATCGTTGACCAGGTCGGCCGAGCGCTGCGTCTCGCAGTCCAGGAACCGCTCGAAAACCAGCACGGCGTTGGAGTTCTCCCCCTCCTCCTCGACCTCGCGCTGGTACGAGAAGAGATCGTTGCGCAGGTGCACCGCGTCGGAGAACGTGTCCACCAGCACCCGCAGCGGCCGCCGTTCGGCCACGCTGGAGGGCAGTTCGGCGTTGGTCACGAACTCCACCAGGTTGGCCGACCAGGGGGCGCCGCCCACCCGTCGCCGCATCTGGACGTACTCGATCGGGTTCGCCACCCGTCCGGCGTCGATGTTCTGCAGTTCCCACATCGACTCGACCAGCAGGTTGTGGGTGCTGGTGACGAACCGGGCGCGCCAGGCCCCGGACATCGCCGGGACGGTCCGGGCCCACAGGTCGGCCAGGCCGGCCTCGGAGGGGTTCTGCGCATCGTTCAGCGTCAGGCCGTCCGGTGTCATGAACTCCTCGAGCCGGTCGACGTAGGCCTGACCACCAGCCAGATCCCGCGAGTACTTGAAGGATTCGAGGAAGTGGTCGTCGAAGAAGAACACCCACACGTACCACTCGGTGATCAGGTCGAGCATCGGGGCGTCGCAGTCCGGATGCGTGTAGCCGCACATCAGCGCGTAGTCCATCCGGGCCAGGCTCTGCTCGGTCCACACCGGCGAGCCGTCCGGGCGGGCGGCGTCCAGCATGCCCATCCCGCGGGCCCAGCGGGTGCTGTTCACCCGGGCGTGCTCCACGTTCGGGTTCAGGCGGGCCGGGTGCGGCAGATAGAAGTCCGGAAGCTGGAAGGACACCGGGTACCCCCTGGGAACGAACGAGATGTCGGGACGCCCGCCGGATCACCACAGACCCGTCACGAGCAGTAGCGATTAGAACGCTTCGCACCCGAACCTGTCCAGCCCGGGCGAAATCCTGACCAGTAGCTGTGAAATCTCCAAATCACAGACGGCCCATCGGTTTCAGTTCACCTGGGGTGATACCCCGACACGCCGGACCAGCCTTGCCGAACGGCGGTTCACCGGTATTTCATGGTCCAGCCAGCACGCAGCGTCACGACAACGTCATCGGCCGCAGCGTGCGCGATCCGCCGACACAGCCGGCCGGAATCACCCCCGGAATCCCTGTGCGGCAAGCGGAATGCCCATCGCACGTCCTCCCTGAAAGCCCCAAGGACTGGAGAAGCATGACCATCGAGCCCGACGCAGCCCTGCTCGACCCGCGCACCAGCCTCGACGTGGCGGCGGCCCGAAATCTGGCCACCACCACCAAGTCCGCCCCGCAGATGCAGTCGATCACCTCGCGCTGGCTGTTGCGCATGCTGCCCTGGATCCAGGCCGACGGCGGCGTGTTCCGGGTGAACCGGCGCGCCTCCTACGCTCTGGGGGACGGGCGGGTCCAGTTCATCAGCGAGGGCACCCAGGTGCGGGTGATCCCCCAGGAACTCACCGAACTGCCGCTGCTGCGCGGCTTCGAGGACGAGGGAATGCTCGGCGCCCTGGCCGAGCGCTTCGAGCAGCGCGAGTACCAGCCCGGCGACATCCTGCACACCGCCGGCGAGCAGGCCGACGTGGTGGGCCTGGTGGCCTACGGCAAGATCGAGCGGCTGCGGCCCGGCCTGTACGGCGACTCGGCCACCCACGGAATGATCGCGGCCGGAGACCATTTCGGCGACCAGGTCCTGGCCGACGCCGGCCACACCTGGGAGTACACCCTGCGCGCGGCCACCGCGGTCACCGTGCTGGCCCTGCGCCGGCAGTCGTTCGACGAGCTCAACGGCAACGCCGGGGGCCTGCGCGCACACATCCAGCGGCGCAGCACCGAGGCCGGGCGGCCGCAGAACGAGCACGGTGAGGCCGCGATCGACCTGACCTCCGGCCTGGACGGCGAGTACCAGCTACCGCAGACCTTCGTGGACTACGAGCTGGCCCCACGCGAGTACGAGCTGAGCGTGGCCCAGACCGTGCTGCGGGTGCACAGCCGGGTGGCCGATCTCTACAACAAGCCGATGAACCAGACCGAGGAGCAGCTGCGGCTGACCGTCGAGGGCCTGCGCGAGCGGCAGGAGCACGAGCTGATCAACAACCGCAGCTTCGGCCTGCTGCACAACGCCGACCTCTCGTTCCGGCTGCAGGCCCGGCAGGGCCCGCCCACCCCGGACGACTTCGACGAGCTGCTCAGCCTGGTCTGGAAGGAGCCGGCCTGCTTCCTGGCGCATCCGCGCACGATCGCCGCGTTCGGCCAGGAGTGCACCCGCCGCGGCGTGTACCCGCAGCTGACCGAGCTGTTCGGGCACCAGGTACCGAGCTGGCGCGGGGTACCGGTGCTGCCCTGCAACAAGATCCCGATGAGCAGCGCCCGCACCAGCTCGGTGCTGCTGCTGCGCACCGGCCTGCAGAACCAGGGCGTGGTCGGGCTGCACCAGACCGGCCTGCCGGACGAGTACCAGCCGGGCCTGAACGTGCGGTTCATGGGGATCGACGAGAAGGCGGTGATCTCCTACCTGGTCAGCGCCTACTACTCGGCCGCGGTGATGGTGCCGGACGCGCTCGCGGTGCTGGAGAACGTCGAGGTCGGACGCGAGGGCTGAGGTGAGCCTCGATCCCGGTGATGTCACCAGCCTGCCGAGACACGCCGCCAAGAACCTTTCCACCACGACGAAGTCGGCCCCGCAGGCCACCTCGTCGAGCCCGCGCTGGCTGCTGTCCGAACTACCGTGGAAGACGCTGGAGGCCGGTACCTACCGGGTGAACCGCCGGCGTCGGCGGCCGGTGCGGGACGGGCTGGTCCGCTTCGACCGCAGCGGGCCCCAGCCGCGGGTGCTGGCCAGCAGCCTGAACCAGCTTCTGCTGCTGGACGGTTTCGCGGACGCCGAGGTGCTGCGGGCGCTGGCCGACGCGTTCGAGTCGCAGGAGGTCGAGCCGGGCACGGTGCTGGCCGAATCCGGTTCGGCGGCGGGGCAGCTGGTGCTGATCGTGCACGGGACGGTCAGCCGCTCGGTGCCCGGTGAGTTCGGCGATCCGGTGGTGACCGCGGTGCTGGGCTCGGGTGAGCAGATCGGCGCTGATCTGCTCACCCGGCCGGACCTGCAGTGGCCGTTCACCGCCCGCACCGAGACCAGTTGCCTGCTGCTCACGGTTTCGGCCCAGCGCCTGCAAGGCCTGCTGGACTCGGCCCCGGCTCTGCGCGATCACCTGAGCCGGCCACCGTCGGCGCACGGGGTCAACAAGTACGGTGAGAGCGAGATCCGCCTCTCCTCGGGGCATTCCGGCGAGGAGAAGCTGGCCGAAGGGTTCGTGGACTACGACCTCGAGCCGCGCGAGTACGACCTCAACCTGGCCCAGACCCGGCTGCGGGTGCATTCGCGGGTGGCCGATCTGTACGGCAAGCCGATGGACCAGACGCGTGAGCAGGTGCGCCTGACCGTGGATGCCCTGCGCGAGCGTCAGGAACGAGAACTGCTGACCCACCCGGACATCGGCCTGCTGTCCAACGTCGACCCGAGCCAGCGGATCACCGCTCGCAAGGGCCCGCCCACCCCGGCGGACTTCGACGACCTGCTGAGCCGGCGCCGGAGCACGGCCTTCTTCCTGGCTCATCCCCGGGCGATCGCCGCCTTCCGGCGCCAGTGCACCGCCGCCGGGCTGTATCTCGACCAGTCCGGTCAGCACACCGCCTGGCGGGGAGTCCCGATCCTGCCGAGCGACAAGATCCCGATCTCGCGCACCGGTTCCACGTCGATCCTGGCGCTGCGCACCGGGGACGACAGCGGCGGGGTGGTCGGGCTGCTGCCGGCCGAGCTGCCCGACCAGCTCGAACCGGGCCTGAGCCTGCGGTTCGAGGGGATCGATCCCAGTGCGGTGATCACGTACCAGCTCAGCGCCTACTACGGGGTGGCCGTTCTGGTACCCGATGCGCTGGGCGTTCTCGACTCCGTGGAGGTAGGACGATGAGCACCGAAACCGATACGGGCCTCGAGATCATCAGGGACGCGGCGCCGCAGGTTCTGGAGGACACCCGCCGGCGCGTGGAACCGGCTTTGCGGATCGCTCTGGAGCGCCTGCCGGAATCGGTCCGCCCGGTGGCGCTCTACCACTACGGCTGGCAGGACGCTCAGGGCAACGACTGCGACGCCGGGCGCGGCAAGGCGCTGCGCCCGGCCCTGGTTCTGCTGGCGGCTGCGGCGGTGGATCCATCGCACCAGCAGGAGCGGGCTCTCGCGGCTGCGGTGGCGGTGGACCTGGTGCACAACTTCTCGCTGCTGCACGACGACGTGATGGACGGCGACGTGACCCGGCGGCACCGCGCCACCGCCTGGAGCGTGTTCGGGGTGGGCCCGGCCGTGCTGGCCGGGGATGCCCTGCTGACCCTGGCCCTGCAGACGCTGGCCGGGGCCCCGGAGGCCGCCGCGGTCACCGCCGAGGCGGTGCAGGAACTCATCCTCGGCCAGATCCAGGATCTGGCGATGGAACGCAAGCCGGCGGTGAGCCTGCCGGAGTGCCTGGCCATGGCCGGCTCCAAGACCGGCGCCCTGATCGGCAGCAGCTTCGGCCTGGGGGCGCTGAGCGCCGCCGCCTCGCCCCAGCAGGTCCGGCTGCTCACCCAGGCCGGACGCGACCTGGGGCTGGCCTTCCAGCTCACCGACGACGTCCTCGGAATCTGGGGCGATCCGAAGGTCACCGGGAAGGCCGCCGGGGCCGACCTGAAGACCCGCAAGAAGTCCTTGCCCGTGGTGGCCGCCCTGACCTCCGGCACCCCGGCCGGGCGGGAACTGGCCCGCCTCTACCAGAGCCCGATCGGTCCGGCCGAGACCACCCGGGCCGCCGAACTCGTCGAGGAGTCCGGTGGGCGCCGGTGGGCCCTGCAGCGGGCCGAGGAGCTGCTCGAGGAGGTCGAGAAGGCCCTGGAGAAGGGCAATCTCGCCGCGGAGGGGAAGGCGGGCCTGCGCTCCCTGGCCCATCTGTGTGTGCACCGGCAGTTCTGATCAAGGAGCCCTCATGTCCCGAGAACGAACCGTGCTGCTGCCCTCTCCCCGCTCGTTCTGCGCCGGGGTGGAACGGGCCGTCTCCGTGGTCGAGCAGTTGCTGCGGGAGCACGGAAAAGTCCACGTCCGCAAGCAGATCGTGCACAACCAGCACGTCATCGCCGAACTGGAGGCCCAGGGCGCGGTCTTCGTCGACGAACTCGAGGAGGTTCCGGCCGGCTCCCCGGTGGTGTTCTCGGCGCACGGCGTCTCCCCCGCGGTCCGCCGCGAGGCCGCGCAGAGACAGCTGCCGGTGATCGACGCCACCTGCCCGCTGGTGGCCAAGGTGCACGCCGAGGCCGGGCGTTACGCGGCCCGGGGCGACACCACCTTCCTGATCGGTCACGCCGGTCACGAAGAGGTCGAAGGGGTGCTCGGCGAGGCTCCCGAGCACCTCCTCCTGGTCGAGACGATCGACGACGTGGCCGGCCTGCAGGTGCCCGATCCGACCCGGGTGTCCTACCTGACCCAGACCACCCTGGCGGTGGACGAGACCGCCGAGATCATCGCCGCGCTGCGGGCCCGGTTCCCGCACCTGCGCGGCCCGGCCACCGACGACATCTGCTACGCCACCACCAACCGCCAGAACGCGCTGATCGCCGTGCTGAACGAGGCGCAACTGGTGCTGGTGATCGGCTCCACCAACTCCTCCAACTCGCTGCGCCTGGTCGAGACCGCCCGGCGCCGAAGGGTTCCGGCCCACCTGATCGACAGCGCCGAGCAGATCGCCCCGGAATGGCTCCAGGGCGTCAGCGTGATCGGCCTGACCGCCGGGGCCTCCGCTCCCCCGACCATGGTCGACGACGTGCTCACCCACCTGGCCCGCCACGGCCCGGTCACCGTCGAGGAGCGGATTCTCACCCGGGAATCGGTGGAGTTCCGGCCGGTTCGCTCAGCGTAGGTCGACCACGCGCCGGGCCTTGCCCATCGAGCGCTCCAGAGCGCCCGGCGCCAGCACATCCACCTTCACCGACACACCGACGCTGTCCTTCACCACCGCAGCCAGGGCAGCGGCCCGCTGCTCGCTCTGCCGCGCATCCAGGGCCGTGCGGGCTTCCACCCGCACGGTCAGCTCGTCCAGCCGGCCCGGGCGCTCCAGCACGCACTCGTAGTGCGGGGCCAGACCGGGCACCCGCAGGACGATCTCCTCGATCTGGCTCGGGAACACGTTGACCCCGCGCAGGATCATCATGTCGTCGCTGCGGCCGGTCACCTTGGCCATCCGGCGCATGCTCCGGGCCGTGCCGGGCAGCAGCCGGCTCAGGTCCCGGGTGCGGTAGCGGATGATCGGCAGCGCCTCCTTGGTCAGCGAGGTGAACACCAGCTCACCGGCCGCACCGTCCTCCAGCACGGAACCTGAAGCCGGGGAGACGATCTCGGGGTAGAAGTGGTCCTCCCAGATGTGCGGGCCGTCCTTGGTCTCCACACACTCCTGGGCCACTCCCGGGCCCATCACCTCGGACAGGCCGTAGATGTCCACCGCATGCATGTCGAACCGCTCCTCCACCTCCCGCCGCATGCTCTCGGTCCACGGTTCGGCGCCCAGCAGACCCACCCGCAACGACGCCTTGCGCGGGTCGAAACCCTGCCGGTCACACTCGTCCAGGATCGTCAGCAGGTACGACGGCGTGGCCATGATCACGTCGGGCCGCAGGTCGGCGATCAACCGCACCTGCCGTTCGGTCATCCCGCCCGAGACCGGCACGACCGTGCAGCCCAGGCGCTCGGCACCGTAGTGCGCGCCCAGGCCACCGGTGAAAAGCCCGTAGCCGTAGGCAACATGAACCAGGTCGCCGGGCCGGGCCCCGGCCGCCCGCATCGAGCGCGCCATCACGTCCGCCCAGGTGTCCACGTCACGGCGGGTGTAACCGACCACGGTCGGCCGGCCGGTGGTACCAGAGGACGCGTGGACCCGGCTGAGTCGCTCACGGGGCACCGCCAGCATCCCGAAGGGGTAGGCGGCCCGGAGGTCTTCCTTCGTGGTGAACGGGAACCGGGCCAGGTCCTCGAGCGAACGGCAGTCGTCCGGATGCACGCCCGCGGCGTCGAAAGAGCGCCGGTAGAAGGGCACATGGTCGTAGGCGTGCCGCAGGGACCACTGCAGACGGCGTAACTGCAGGGCCTGCAGCTCGTCCCGGGAGGCGGTCTCGATCGGGTCGAGATCGATCGGATCAAACACGTGCGCCTCCCGAGGACAGAAGTGCGGTCAGGCGGTCCAGGCCGGTCTCGATCTCGTCCGGGCTGACCCGGCTGAACGAGAGTCTCATCTGGCTCGTGGCCCGGCCACCACGCAGGAAGTAGGACATCGGGGTGAACAGCACCCCGTGCTCCCGCCCGGCACGTTCCAGCAACGCGTCGTCCACGACGAAAGGCACGTCCACGACGAGGAAGAACCCGCCGTCGGGGGTGTTCCAGGTGATCTGCGGGTCGGTGATCCGCCGGGCCAGGCCGGCCAGCATCTGATCACGATTTCGTCGGTAGACGGCGATCTGGGCGGCGTTCGCCTCGCGCAGCCGGTAGCCCGCCTCGATCAGCCGCCCGCCGATCACCGCCTGGGCCACCGTCGAGGTGTTCACCGTGACCATGCTCTTCAGCTTGGCCAGCTCGTCGGCCAGCAGCGCGCCACCGGCCACGCGCTGGTCCGCCACCACGAAACCGACCCGGGCACCGGGCAGCACGGTCTTGGCGAAGGTCCCCACGTGCACCACCTGGCGGCCGGTGTCCAGCGCTTTCAGGGTGGGCCGGTGCGGGCCGAAGAAGCCGTAGGGGTTGTCCTCGATCAGCAGCAGGCCGTGCGCCGCGGCCGCAGCCAGCAGGCGGTGCCGGGTGGCGGTGCCCATCGAACGGCCCGAGGGATTGGCGAAGTCGGGCATCAGGTAGAGCGCCCGCGGGCGAAGACCCTTGTCCCGCACCTGGGCGACCACCAGGTCCAGGTCGTCCAGGTCGATGCCGTCCGCGCCGTCGCTCACCCCGAACACCGGCAGGTCCATGGTGCGGGCCGCTCCGGTCAGGCCCACGTAGGTCGGCGTGACGGCCAGCACCGCGTCCTTCTCGTCCCGGCGCAGGGCCCGCAACACCAGGTGCAGCCCCTCCTGGGCGCCCACCGTGACAATGATCGAGGCCGGGTCCACATCGATCCCCTCGTCCACCGCCAGTTGCCGGGCCACGTGCCCGGCAATGACCCCCTTGGCCGGGCCGTACTGGAACAGCGAACGGGCGTCCACGTTCTCCTGGGCCAGGAACAGATCGAGCCAGCGGTGCACGTCAGCGGCGTCGAAGTGCTCGTCGATCGGCCGGCCCGAGGCGAACGAGATCGCCTTCGGATAGCGCAGGGCCACTTCGCTGAGGAAGTTCATCGAGAGCAGGTCGTCGTCGGCCAGACTGGGGTGCAGGTCATCGAGATCGAGGTCGGGTTTCACCACCGGAGTGACGCTAAACGGGTCAAAGGGCGCCCGGCGGCTGCGCAATCGAGCCTGCGGTGAATAGCGCATGAAAGTCCGATACCGCCCGTTCTCAAGCCCGCCGGTGCCCGCCATAGTGACCCGGATGAGCTCGCTGACCCGGCACCGCCGATTCCGCCTGGTCTGGACCGGATCCACCGCCGAGACCCTGGGCCTGACCGTCGCCACCGTGGCCCTGCCCCTGGCTGCCACCGAAGCCGGGGCCTCCGCCGCTGTCGTGGCCCTGCTCGCCGCCGCTGCGGCCGCCCCGGCCCTGCTGTTCGGCCTGGCCGGAGGCTGGCTGGTCGACCACGTCCCGCCCCGCCGGGTGATCCTGACCTGCGACGCCGTCACCGCTCTGACCCTGCTCACCGTCGCCCTGGCCGCCTGGACCCAGGCCCTGAGCATGGTGCACCTGGTGCTGGCCGCGTTCGTCGTGGGCACCTCGGCCCTCCTGCTGTCCCTGGCCTACCGCACCGTCCTGCCCTCGATCGTCCCCTCCGC
The DNA here is from genome assembly GCF_021129305.1 of Kineosporia babensis. Lineage (GTDB taxonomy): Bacteria > Actinomycetota > Actinomycetes > Actinomycetales > Kineosporiaceae > Kineosporia > Kineosporia babensis. The sequence goes on from NZ_JAJOMB010000004.1 coordinate 49,497, forward strand.
TCAGCTGCCCGATGCCACCGCCCGGATGCAGGCCACCGAATGGACGGCCCGGGCCGGCGGTCCGGGCATCGCGGGCCTGGTGATGCAGCTGGCCGGGGCGGCGGGTGGCGCGGTCTTCGCTGCTGTCACGGCGCTGAGCTCGCTGATCACCATGGCCGCCACCGGACCGGCGAAACTCGCTGCCCCGCGCGAGCGTCCGCGCGGAATCCTGGCCGGGGCCCGCCTGGTGCTGCGGGATCCGCTGCTGCGAGCCGTCACCATCACCACCGCCCTGGCAGCCTTCGCCCGGGCCCTGACCCAGTCGGTCCAGGTCGTCTTCCTGGTGCGGGAGGTGGGGCTCACCGCCGCCACCGCAGGGGTTCTGCTGAGTGCTCTGGGCCTGGGCGGAGTGCTCGGCGCGCTGGTGACGCCCCTGCTGACGCGGCGTTTCGGCACCGCTCAGGGCCTGCTGGTGCTGCAGGCCGGCACCGCACCCTTCGCTCTGCTGGTGCCCTTGACCGGTTCCGGCCCGGGCATCGCACTTTTCGCGGTGGGCAGCCTGGCCGTGGGCATCGGGTTGGTCGGCAGCAATGTCATCACCGCCGGCTGGCGCCTCACCTACTGCCAACCCGAGATCCTGGGCCGGGTCACCGCAGCGGTGATGACCCTGGTCAACGGTGCGGCGCCGCTGGGTGCGCTCGCCGGGGCTGCGCTGGCCGCCTCTTTCGGCGTGCGGCCGGCGCTCTGGGCCGGAGCGGTGGGCCTGTCGCTGGCCGCGCTCGCCCTGCTGCTGGGACCGGTGCGGGGCGTGCGTGACCTTCCCCGCCGCGATTGATCACAGGGGTGGCCTTCCGGCCACCCCTGTGATGTCTAAGCCGGTTTGGCTGCGCGCCGGGAGATCCAGGTACGCTCCAGTGTGGTGATCAGGTCCGGTGAGACCAGCCGCCGGCTCTGTTCCACCGCGTAGTCGGCCAGGTAGGCACGGAACACCGCCGCGGGCTCCTCGTGCTGGTGCAGCACGCGCCGGTTGGCGGGAACGGCCGGGTCGGCCAACCGCTCAGCCGCCGAAACAACAGCGGCGTCCATGTTCTCGGCCCGGACCACGTCGTCGCAGAACCACTGCCCGTCCGGCGAACTCGCGTCGATCCGGCGGTCGGCGAAGATGCACTGCCGGGCGATCCGCCCGCCCGCCACCCGTGGCAGCCGCAGGTTGGCCAGACCGGGGATGATGCCCTCGCGCAGCGCCGGAAGCGTGAAATAGGCTCCCTCCTCGGCAATCACCCGATCGAACACCAGCGCGATCTGTGCCCCGCCGCCGATCGCGAAACTGTCCACCGCAGCCACCCAGGGCTTCTCGATCGGGGTCGGCGCCCAGGACTGCCCGGACGTGCTCAGCCCACGGTAGATCTTGTTGATGTAGCCCAGCTCGCGGGCCATGAAGAAGCCGTTGAACGTGATCTCGCCCTGGTACAGCGCCGTCAGGTTGATACCGGCGCTGAACACCCGGCGCCCGGCGTAGCGGGGGTGGCTCATCACGCCGCCCCGCATCACGCCGACCTGCACCGAATCGTCCAGCAGCACCAGGTCCACGGCCACTTCCAGCGCTGCGACCAGCCGGTCGTCCTCGGCGTTGAGGGCGGAGGTGTTGGCCACCGTCACCTCGCCGACGTCGCCGTTGCGGTGTACCTGGACGATGCCCAGGTCGACCTGGCCGGTGCTGCGGAAGCCGGGCAGCAACGACAGGGCCCGTGTCGTAGGGCGCCGCATCGCCTCGGTCAGATGAGCACCCGGACCGGCCAGCCGCAGCAGTGAGCCGAAGAAGATGCCGTGATCCGCTTCGAGGCCCTTCTTCTCGGCCTGCGGCAGCGAATACTCCTGCTCCAGCTCGTCCTTGGCCGGGACCAGGCCGGGCAGCAGCTCGGCTGCCTGCGCGGTGAGCTCGTCCACCCGCAGGAACTCCCGGCCGTTGTCCGTGAGCTCGGCGTACACCTGCTCGGCGTACTCGGCCAGGAAGCGGTGGCGCAGCAGCCGGGCCTCGGCCTGATCCTGCCCGATCAGCGCATCGATCAGCTTGCGGCCGGCCTCGACGTACCCGGCGCTCACGGCGTCTTCACCTGCGCGTCCATCCGCTCGATCAGGCTCTTCGGGCGCAGGTCGGTCCAGGTGGCCTCGACGTGGTCCAGGCACTCCTGCCGAGGCGCCGCCCCGAAGGCGATCCGCCAGCCCTGGGGCACGTCGACGAAGACCGGCCACAGCGAGTGCTGGTTCTCGTCGTTGACCAGGACGTAGTACTGGCCTTCGGGGTCCTCGAACGGGTTGCTCACTGCGTTTCCTCCATTGTGTTGCGGGAAATCTCGGCGCCGATCCGGGCGAGCGCCGCGGGTTCGGTGACGTTGTGGTGGGTGGTGTCCAGGCGGTGCCGGACGAGAGGGCCGCTGACGTAGGGCCGCCAGTGCTCGATGCCCGGGCCTTCGTCACCGCGCCCGCGGTCGGCGGTGAAGAGCAGCGCCGAACCGTCGAACACGCTGGGCCGGAAGGCTTTCATCAGCTCGGTGTGGTGCCCGAGCACTGCGCGCCAGGGCACGTTCTGACCGCTGATCCAGGCCCGCAGCTGCTCGGGCATCTCGGCGTCGCCGTAGAGCGCCCTCTCGTCCACCGAACCGGGCGGGAAAGCGTCCACAATTGCCAGCAGTTCGACCTGCGAGCCACTTTCGCGCAACTGGACGGCCATTTCGTGCGCGACCAGCCCGCCGAACGACCACCCCAGCAGGTGGTACGGGCCGGATGGCTGCACCTCGCGCAGCTGGGTGACGTAGTCCCTGGCCATCTCGCTGATCGAGGCCGGTATCCGGTCGATCTCGCGAAGTCCGCGGGCCTGCAACGCATACAGCGGACGATCGGGCAGGACCGGCAGCAGCCCCGCGTACGGCCAGCCCACCCCGGTATGCGGGTGCACACAGAACAAGGGGGGACGCTCGCCCTCCACGCGCAGAGGCAGCAGCGGCACGAGTGGGTCGCCCACCGCATCGAGCGACGTGAGCTGGGCCAGGGCTGCCGGTGTGGAGTGCTCGAACAAGGCCCGGATACCGATTTCTGCGCCGAGAACCGTTCGGGCGCGGGCGATCAGGCGCAGAGCGAGCAGGGAGTGGCCGCCCAGGTCGAAGAAGCTCTGGTCGGCGCCGACCGGTCCGAGCTCCAGGACCTCGGCGAAAAGGTCGCACCAGGCTTGTTCCTGCGGGGTGGCGGCGGCCCGCCCGTGCGTGGTCTCCGTCTCGGGGGTGGGCAGGGCCGCGCGGTCCAGCTTGCCGTTGCGGGTGAGCGGCATCTCGTCCAGCTCGACCAGGGCCGCCGGCACCATGACCTCAGGCAGCAGGGTCCGGCAGTACTGCCTGAGGTCGGCCGCCGGACGGTTCAGCACCAGATAGGCGGTCAGCGTCGAGTTGATCACCAGGACCGAGGCCTGCTCGACGGCGGGGTGGCGCAGCAGAACGCCTTCGATCTCGCCGAGCTCGATCCGCACGCCGCGCACCTTGACCTGGTCATCGGCCCGGCCCAGGTACTCCAGGGCGCCGTCCGGACGTCGGCGGGCCTGGTCGCCCGTGCGGTACATCCGTGCGCCAGGAGCTCCGAACGGGTCGGCGACGAAGCGAGCGGACGTCAGGGCGGGCTGGGCGGGGTACCCCCGGGACAGCTGGTCCCCGGCCAGGTAAACCTCGCCCGGGACGCCGTCGGGCACCGGCCGCAGCGCGCCGTCCAGGAGATAGGTGGCGGTGTTGGGGACGGGGCGGCCGATCGGCACAACCGTCTCCCCCGGTACGTGACGCCAATGAGAGACGTCGATGGCCGCCTCGGTGGGGCCGTACAGGTTGTAGAGGGGAACGTTCAGAGTCCGGTCGAGTCGCGCGGCCACCTCGGGGCCGAGCGCCTCCCCGCTGCAGATCACCCGGCGCAGAGAGGTGATCTGCCCGGCCGCCGGCTCGTTCAGGAACACCGCGAGCATCGACGGGACGAAGTGCACGGTGCTGACCTGTTCGGCCTGGATCAGTGCGGCCAGGTAGTCGGGCTGCAGGTGGCCGTCGGGGCGGGCGATGACGATGGCCGCGCCGGTGGTGAGTGGCCAGAGCAGTTCCCAGACCGACACGTCGAAGCTGATCGGGGTCTTGTGCAGCACCCGGTCGCCGGTGTCCAGGCCGAACTCCTGCTGCATGCCCGCGATCCGCGAGCTGATCGCGTGATGCGGCACCACCACCCCCTTGGGACGGCCGGTGGAGCCCGACGTGAAGATCAGGTAGGCCGCCTGCTGCTGGTGCACCGGCTCCGGCTTCAGCTCGCGGCCGGTGCTCTCGGGCAGCGAGGTGATGACGTGGACGGGGTCGGCCTCGGCCAGCAGCCCGGCGATGCGCTCGGCCGGCTGGTCCGGGTCGATCGGTACGTAGACCGCGCCGGCCCGCAGCACCGCGTGCACCGCGATCAGCAGCCCGGCCCCGCGCCGCAGCTGGACCGCGACCCGCTGCTCCGGCCCGGCGCCGAGTTCACGCAACTGCGCGGCCAGGTCGCCGACGCGCCGCTCGAACTCGGCGTAGGTCAGGCGCTGGTTGCCGTCGACGATGGCCAGGGCTTCGGGGGTACGGGCTGCTTGCTGAGCCACCTGGTGTGCGAGGGACATCTCGGGAACCGCTGCGTGAGCGCCGATCGCCGCGGCCAGGGCGCGGTCCCGTTCGTCGGCCGCCAGCGGATCCACGCAAGCCACCGGTTGGTCCGGGTCGGTGGCCAGCCGGTTCAGCACGCTCAGGAGTTCGCAGGTCAGGCTCGAGGCCAGGGCGGCGCCGACCACGTCCGGCCGGTAGCCCAGCCGCAGCGAGATCTGCTGACGCGGCAGCACGATCAGGCTGACCGGGTAGTGCGTACCTTCCCGGCCCTGAACGCCGCTGATCTGCAGGTCGCCACCGGCCGAAGCCGTGGCCGGGTCGAGGGGGTAGTTCTCGAAGACCAGCAGCGTGTCGAACAGTTCGGGGTGACCGGCCGCACGCAGCAGTTCGGTCAGGCCCAGGTGGTGGTACTCCGACAGCGCCACCTGAGCCCGTTGCAGGCTGGCCAGCACCTGGTTCAGCGAGGCCGTGGGGTCGAGGGTGACCCGGACCGGGATGGTGTTGATGAACAGGCCCACGATGGATTCGACCCCCGGCACCTCGGCCGGCCGTCCGGAGACGGTGGCGCCGAACACCACATCGCTGCGACCGGTACGCCGTCCCAGCACCAGAGCCCAGGCCAGCTGCAGCACGGTGTTGACGGTGACCCCGGCCGTGCGCGCTACCTGACGCAGGCGCTCCGACGTCTGGGCCGGCACATCCGCGGCCAGGTACTCCTGCTCCTGCGCAGTGCCGGTGGACGAAGCCAGCAGGGTCGGCCCGTCCACCCCGTCCAGGTTGGCGGCCCAGGCCTGCTGCGCAGCCCGACGATCTTGCCGCGCCAGCCAGGTCAGGTGCTCGCGGTAGGGCACGGCCGCCGGCAACGTGCGTCCGGTATGAAGGGCCAACAACTCACGGACGAGGACGGGCATCGACCAGCCGTCCACCAGGATGTGGTGCGGGGTCACCACCAGGCGATGCCGGTCGTCGGCCAGCCGCGCCAGCAGAAGACGCAGCAGTGGGGGTTCCGCCGGGTCGAATCGGGCTGCTCGCTCCTGCCCGGTGAGAGCCTCGAGTTGCTGTTCGGCATTGGCCTCACCGCGCAGATCGGCCGTTCGCCAGGCCAGTTCGGGCTTTCGCAGCACCACCTGCACCGGTGTTCCGGCCTCGGTGTCGATGAACCCCGAGCGCAGGCTGGGGTGCCGCTGCAACAGCGTGTTCCAGGCCTCGCGCAGAACGTGCTCGTCCAGCGGGCCGGTCAGCTCCAGCGACAGGCCAGAGGTGTAGACGTCGGTGGTGCTGCGGTCGTCGCGGGCGTGGAAGAGCAGGCCCTCCTGCAACGGGCCGAGCGGCAGTACGTCCTCCAGGTCCGGGTACCGCTGTTCGAGCGCCTCCACGTCCGCCGGGGTCAGCTCGACCAGGGGGAAGTCGCTCGGGGTACGCCCGCCCTGCGGCTGGGTGGCCAGGGCTTCCAGGGTCGTGAGCCAGCGTGTGGCCGCCTGCTGCACCTCGTCGTGCGTGAGGAAACGCCGGTCCCAGGTCCAGGTGGCGGTGAGCCGGCCGTCCTCGGCGGTGACCGCGTTGATGCTCAGCGGGTAGCCGGGCTCCTGGTGCTGCGAGGGCACGACCGGGCTCGGAAGCCGTTTCCAGGAGCCGATGTTCTGCTCGGCCCGCACCCGGCCGAGGTAGTTGAACGACGCTCGCGCCGAGGGCAGTCCGGCGGCCTGCGGGTGCGCCTGGCGCAGCAGTCCGTAGCCCAGGCCGTGGCCCGGGATCGTGCGCAGATGGTCCTTGACCAGCCGGACTGCCTGGACCGGATCGGTTTCGCCCACCGGCAGGCGCACCGGGTGGATCGAGGTGAACCAGCCCACCGTCCGGGTCAGATCCACGTCGTCGAAGTCATCGGTGTGCCGGCCGTGGCTCTCGCGATCGACCAGCGCGCCGACCTCGTCCCAGCCGCGGAAGGCAACGGCCAGCGCGCCGAGCAACAGTTCGTCCGGGCCCGCAGCGACGCTGGTCAGCAGGTGCTCCGTCGAACGCGCATCCAGCGAAACCGTGACGCTGCCGGACCCACTCGCGTCGATCGTCCTCTGTTCTGCAGCCCTTTCCCCCAGAAGATCGCTCCAGAAAGCCAGTTCGTCGGCAGCCTGTGCACGTTCGTGCAGCAGCGCGGTCCAGCGTCGCAGTGATGTGGTGGCGAGGAGGGACCGGTTCCCCTGCCAGGCCTCGTACAGGTCCGGTACCAGGATCCGCCAGGAAACCCCGTCGATGGCCAGGTGGTGGACCACGATCAGCAACTGCCCGGCGTCGAACCAGACCACCTGCAGCAGGCGGCCTTCGGCCGGATCGAGCTGCGCTACAGCGGCTTCCGCGTCGTCCTGGCGGAAATCACCGGCCACCCGGCGAACGCAGTCCTCGGCCCGGACCGAGCCCGGTGCCGAGATCACCGGCAGCTCACCGGCCCACGACAGCCGCAGCGCGTCGTGATGATCCAGCACGGTCTGCACGGCGCCGATCAGTGCCTGCTCACCCAGGTCCGGCCCGACCTCCAGGAGCAGCGACTGATGCAGATCGTTCGTCAGTCTCCCGCGCCGACGCAGATCGGCCATGACCGGTGTCGGGTACAACTCGCCGGTGCCGTCGTCGTGCGGGGCGCCGTTCGGCTCCTCCTGGACAACCGTGGCCAAGGCGGCCGGCGTCTGGTGATGGAAGACGTCCTTGGGCGCGAACCGCAGTCCGGCTCGCCGGGCGCGGCTCACCAGCTGGATCGACATGATGCTGTCGCCGCCGAGCGCGAAGAATCCGTCGTCCGGGCCCACGCGTTCCACGCCCAGCACATCGGCGTACAAGTCGCAGAGCAGCTTTTCGCCGGCAGTCCGGGCTTCTCCCCCAGCCCCGGTCGCGGAGGCCGGTTCGGGGTCGGGCAGGGCGCGGCGGTCCAGCTTGCCGTTGCTGGTCACGGGCATCACGGCCAGTTCGACCAGGCGCCCGGGCACCATGTAGTCCGGTAGTTCGGCGGCCAGCTGGTTCAGCACCGCTGCTTCGTCCAGCACGTGCCCGGGCTCGGTGACCACGTAGCCCACGAGATGCTTGGCGCCGGTGGCGGTCTGCTTCGCCTCGACCGCCGCGTCCACGATCCCGTCACACGCCGCGATGGCCGAGCCGACCTCGTCCAGCTCGATCCGGAAGCCACGGATCTTCACCTGGTGGTCCGCCCGCCCCAGGAACTCGATCGCTCCCTCGTCGCTCCAGCGGGCCAGGTCGCCAGTGCGGTACATCCTTTCGCCCGGCGTGAGCGCGTACGGATCGGCGCTGAACCGCTCGGCCGTGATGCCGGGTGCCTGCAGGTATCCGCGGGCCAGAGCATCTCCGGCGATGTACAGGTCGCCCGAGACCCCGGGCGGGGTGGGGCGCAGGCGGTGGTCCAGCACGTACGCTCGCATGCCGTCCCGGCCTCGGCCGATCGGGACGTTCGCCGGGACGGCCGACGCCTCGTCCATCGGGTACTGGGTGGCGAACAGGGTGATCTCGGTCGGGCCGTAGATGTCGCTCACTCGCGTGCCCGGGCAGTGCGTCAGGACCCGGCGCACGGCTGCCGCGGGCACCACGTCACCGCCGGTCAGTACCTCGCGCACGCCGTTCAGGCAGGCCGGGTCCTCTTCGGCCACGACCCGGAACAGTCCGGCGGTGAGCAGGATTTCAGTCAGGCCGTGGTCCGAGACCAGGCGGCTGATGGTGGCCACGTCGAGGTCTCCGGGCGGGGCGATGACGATCTGCCCGCCCAGCAGCAGCGGCCGCCAGACCTCGTACGTGGAGGGGTCGAAGCCGTACGGGGCATGCAGCAGCACCCGTTCGTCGTTGCCCCGCGGATAGCGCTGATCGGTGGCCAGGCTGACCACCCCTCGGTGGGAGATGAGCACGCCCTTGGGCACCCCGGTCGAGCCTGAGGTGAACATGACGTAGGCCGCGTCGTCCGGAACGCTCGGGACCAGCGGGGCTTCGTCGGCCGTCGCGTCGTCCATCAGCAGTGTGTGCTCGGTGCCCAGTCGCGCCGATGCACCCGGGGCGTGTCGCTCGTCCACCAGTGCGACCCGAACCTGCGCCTGGGCCAACTGAACCTGGACGCGGGCGTCCGGAAGCCGGTCCTCCACCGGCACGTACGCGGCGCCGGCCTTCAGGACCGCCAACTCGGCCACCACCACGTGCGCCGAGCGATCCAGCGCCAGGGCCACGAAGTCGCCGCGCTTCACCCCGGCCCGGTTCAGGCGCTGGGCCAGGGCATTCGCCCGCCGGTCGAGCTCCTGGTAGGTGAGCCGGCCGCCGTCCCAGCGCACGGCCACGGCCTGCGGCTGCTGGGTGACCTGCCGGGCGAACAGGTCGGTCACCGACGCGTCCGTGCGGGGAGAGGTGCCGGAGTTCCATTCGGTGAGGATGCGGTGTTTTTCTGGTGCAGGTAGGGCATCGATCGCGGTGAACGGGCGGCGGGGGTCGGCGGCCAGTTCTTTCAGGGTATGGACGAGTCGCTCACCCAGGCTGGTGACGCGGGCTTCGGTGAGGGCTCGCGGGTTGTGGCGGAGCCGGAACTCATAGCTGCCGGCGGTGGGGATCACGGCAACGGCGAGCGGGTAGTGCGTGGCGTCGCGGATCACGGCGTGGCCCAGGGTGGGGCCCTCGGCCGTGCTGGGCAGGGCCTCGATCGGGTAGTTCTCGAAGACGAGCAGGGTGTCGAACAGCTCGGGATGACCAGACAGACGAGTGATCTCGCCAGGGCCGAGATGGTGGTGCGCGCTGAGTTCGGACTGCCGGTGCTGGAGCCGGGTGAGGATGTCGAGGGCGTCCGCCGGCTCGTCGAGCTGGACCCGGACCGGGACGGTGTTGATGAACAGGCCGATCATCGACTCGGATCCGGGCACGTCTTCCGGGCGGCCGGAGACGGTCGCGCCGAAGGTGACGTCGTCCCGGCCGGTCATCCGGGCCAGCACTACCGCCAGCGCGCCCTGCATCAGGGTGTTCATGGTCAGGCCGGTGCTACGGGCGAGATCCTTGAGCTGGTCGGTGATGTCGGCCGGCACGGCGGTGACGACCGTTCCGGCTTCCTTGGCCGGCGGCGCTCCGGGAGCCAGCAGCGTGGGCTCGTCCAGGGTGCTCAGCTCTTCCTGCCAGGCCTCTCGGGCGGCCTGCCGGTCGCGCTCGGCCAGCCGGGCCAGATGGTCGCGGTACGGCGCCGGGGCCGGTAGGGCGCGGCCCGCGTAGAGCTCGAACAGTTCGCGTGCGAGTAGGCCGATCGACCAGCCGTCGAGCAGGATGTGGTGGTGGGTGAAGATCAGGTGGTGGCGCTGCGGGCCGGCCGCGATCAGGAGCAGACGGAGCAGCGGCGGCCGGGAAAGGTCGAACTTCTCGGCCTGTTCCGTGGCCGCGAGCTGGTCGATCTGCTCCTGCGTGGCCTCGGGCAGGGTGGTTTCCCGCCACGGGAGCACCGGGTGGCCGAGCACGACCTGCACCGGCTGATCGGTTTCCTGGTGGGCGAACCCGGCCCGCAGGCTGGGGTGGCGCCGTAGCAGCATCTCCCAGGCCTGTTTCAGCGCCGCCGGGTTCAGCGGGCCGTCCAGGCGCAGCTCCACCTGCGAGGTGTACACGTCAGCGGACTGCTCGTCGTACAGCGCGTGGAACAGCAGCCCGTCCTGCAGCGGGGCCAGGGGCCAGACGTCCTCGATCTGCGGGTAGGCCGCTTCCAGGCGCTCGACGTCTTCCTGGGTGGTCGTGACCAGGGGGAAGTCGGACGGGGTGTGGCCGCCCTCGTCGGTTCGCTGGAGCTGGTGCAGGGCCTCGGCCCAGCGGTCGGCGATCTCGCGGAGTTCGCTTTCGGTGTAGTGGCTTTGGTCGGCGGTCCAGTTCGCGGTGAGAGTCTCGCCGGTGACGATCACGCCCAGCGCGAGGACGTGGGTGAGTGGCACGTCGGCACCCATGCCGGGAGCGTGGGGGTTGGGGACCATGTGCCAGGCACCGGCGCTACCGGCTGCTGTGGCCCGGCCCAGGTAGTTGAAACTGATCTCGGGGATGGGCAGTTCAACGCCCTTGAGGTGGCGCAGCAGCCCGTAGCCGAGACCGTCGCCGGGCACCGCGCTGCGGGATTCCTTGACCAGCTTGACCGCGGCGGCCGGGCCGTGGCCGGTAGTGAGCGGCAGGCGGACGGGGTGTGTGGCGGTGAACCAGCCCATTGTGCTGGTGAGGTCGGTTCCGGGGAGCTCGGCCCGGCCGTGAGTTTCCAGTTCCACCAGGGCTTCGCGGTTCAGGGCGACGGCCAGCGCGCCGAGCAGGAGGTCGTCGACTCCGGTGTGGAAGCGGGCCGGGATGCGGTCGAGCAGGTCACCGGCGGGGATGTCGAGGCGATGGCGGACGGCCGGGCCTCGGGGTGCCTGCGCCGGGCCGGTTCCCAGGGCCTGCCAGTACTCCACTTCGCCGGCCACTTGGGGAGAATCAGCGAGCTCGGCCAGGTGCCGGTTCCAGCCGCGCAGCGAGGTTGCGACCGGGGCCAACTCGATCGCCCGGCCCTCGGTTGCCGCCTGCCAGGCTTCGTACAGGTCCGGCACCAGGATGCGCCAGGACACGCCGTCCACCGCCAGGTGGTGCACGAGAAGCAGCAGACGGCCCGGTTCGGTGCCCGCGTCGAACCAGATCACGCGCAGCACATCGCCGTTTTCCGGGTCGAGCGCAGCCGCCGCCGCTTCGCCCTCGGCCGCTAGAGCCTGATCCAGGGTGCTGGGGCTCACCGGCACCCGACGGAGCAGGAGTTGACCGGGCTGGACGGGTCGGGCCTGCGTCGGCTGCTCCGGCCCGGCTGGTTCGCCGCTCTGGCCTTTTCCGACCGGTTCACCGTTCTGCCCTTCCCGGGCCGGCTCACCGCTCTGCCCTTCCCCGGCCAGCTCACCGCTCTGTCCTCCCCCGGCCGGTTCGCTGCTCTTGCCCCCACCGGCCGGTTCGCTGCTCTTGCCTCCCCCGGCCAGTTCGCTGCTCTTGCCCCCACCGGCCGGTTCGCTGTTCTGGCCTCCCCCTGCCGGTTCGCGCTTCTGGTCTTCAGTGGCCCAAGTGGAACCCGCAGCCCGGATCTCCAGGCGCTGGCCGGCCCGGTCGAGCCTTAGCCGGAGGGCGTCGTGCCGCTCGACCACGGCCTGCACCGCAGCCCTCAGCGGTTCCTCCCCCAGCCCGGCCGGCACCGCCAGCAGGACCGACTGGTGGAAGCGGTCCGTCAGCACACCGCGGGCGGTCAGGTCTTTCATCACCGGGGTGAACGGGGCGAAGCCCACCCCGTCCTCAGGTGAGGCGGCCTCGTCCCCCGTCAGCTCTTCGCAGACCACCGCGAGCTCGGCCACCGTGGGGTAGCGGAACACGTCGCGCGTGGTGAACGTCAGGCCGGCCCGGCGAGCCCGGCTGACCAGCTGGATGGACATGATGCTGTCGCCCCCGAGAGCGAAGAACCCGTCCTCCGGAGCCACCTGCTCGACCCCCAGCACGTGGGCGAACAGCTCGCACAGCTGCTCTTCGCGTGGGGTGCGCGGCGCGCGCCCGGCGCTCGTCGTGACCGCGGCGGGCGCGGGCAAGGCCCGGCGGTCGACCTTTCCGAGTGGGGTCAGTGGGAGCACCGGCAGGGCCATCAGCACTGACGGAACCAGGTGAGTCGGGATCGAGGCGAGCAGCTGTGTCCGTAGCTGTTCCGGGTCGAAAGCAGTTGCCTCGCTGGGCACCACGTACCCCACCAGCCGCTGCTCGCGGGCCACGACGACTGCGTCCGCCACCTCCTCGCGGGCGGTCAGCAGGGCCTCCACCTCGGCCAGTTCGATGCGGTGGCCGCGGATCTTCACCTGGTCGTCGGTCCGGCCCAGGAACTCCAGCAGGCCTTCCCCGGTCCAGCGAGCGTGGTCGCCGGTGCGGTACATCCGGCTTCCGGGCGGACCGTACGGGTCGGGGACGAAGCGTTCCGCGGTGACGGTGGCCGTGGTGTACCCCCGCGCCAGCTGCGGGCCGGCCAGGTAGAGCTCGCCGCGGACCCCCGGAGGCACGGGCCGTAGATCGCGGCCCAGGACGTGGACGCGGGCGTCCGGCACGGGGCTGCCGATTGGGACAACATCGGGGACGTCGTCCGGGGTGGTCATTTCGTAGTACGTGACGAAGACCGTGGCCTCGGTCGGCCCGTAGGCGTCGGCGACAGCCAAGTGGGGGACGTGGGTCAGCGCCCGTCGTACGGCGGCGGCCGAGACGATGTCCCCACCGGTCAGGACCATCCGGAGACCGTTCAGGCAGTCGGGGTCCTCTTCGGCGAGCACACGGAAGAGGCCGGCCGTGAACAGCGCGGTGGTGGCGCCGTGCTTGCCCACCGCGTGGCGGACCAGGGCGGCACCGGGCTCGCCCGGGGGCGCAATGACGATCTCGCCGCCGGTCAGCAGCGGTGCCCAGACCTCGAACGTGGCCGGGTCACCGCCGGGACCGGACTGCAGCAGCACCCGCTCCACGTCGTCATCCGCAATACCCCAGCGACGCTGGGTGCAGATCGCGACCACGCCGCTCTGGGTGACTTCGACCCCCTTGGGCACGCCGGTCGATCCCGAGGTGAACATGACGTAGGCAAGGTCATCGGGATGGGCATGCGGCGCCGGAGGTTCCGCCGCACCGGAGAACGCGCCTACGGTCACGATGGTGGCGTGGAGCGAGTTCTCCGGCGTGTCAGTCACCAGCGCCGCCGTGCCCTCCAGCATCAGCCGCGCCCGGGAATCCGGCAGACGCTCGTCGACCGGCACGTAGGCCGCGCCCGCCTTCAGCACAGCCAGCAGCGCGACCACGTACTCCACCGACCGCGGCACCCTCACGCCCACGCGATCGCCTGGCCGCACTCCGAGCGCTGCCAGGCGATGAGCCAGCTCGTTCCCCCGGGCATCCAGGTCGGCGTAGGTCAGCGTGCCGAAGTCGCCGCGCAAGGCCACCTCGTCACCCCGCTGAAGCACCTGCTGCGCGAAGGTCTCGGTGATCCCCGCCGGGGTGCGGCCAGAGTCCTCCCCGGTGCTGGCCAGCAGCACCAGGTCCGCCTCAGCCGGGGTCAGCGCCTCGACCGGCCGGTTCTCGACCACGGCCGCCAGCACGCGCACCAGCAGGTCGGCGATCTCCTGCACCCGGGCCGACGTCAGCGCCGCCGGGTCGTGGGCGAACCTCAACGTCAGGTCGCCGCCCCGGTCCGAAGCGATCAGTGCCAGGGGGTAGTGGGTGGCCTCGCGGAAGGTGACGCCGGTGACGGCCACGCCGGGCTGCGGCGAGGGTAGGTCAGCGGCCACGGGGTAGTTCTGGAACACCAGCAGCGTGTCGAACAGTTCGCTCTGCCCGGCCGCGCGGTGCACATCAGACAGGCCGAGGTGGTGGTGCGGCAGCAGCGCGGACTGGGCCTGCTGCAGATCCTTCAGCAGATCAACGGGTACAACGTGCTCTGGCACCGGCACCCGGACCGGGACGGTGTTGATGAACAGCCCGATCATGTCTTCGGCCCCGGTCAGATCGGCCGGGCGCCCCGACACCGCCGCACCGAACGTCACGTCGCCCCGGCCGGTGAGCCGGGCCAGCACCAGCGCCCAGGCCCCCTGCAGCACGGTGTTCACGGTCAGGCCGTTCCCCCGGGCCCAGGCGATCAACCGGCGTCCCAGCCCCGCCGGTACCGCCTGCTCATGCATGCTCGGTTCCCCAGCGGCAGCAGAGGCGCCGGGCCCGGCCAGGAGTGTCGGCCCGTCCACCCCGTGCAGACGCTCCGCCCAGGCCGCGACAGCGGCTTCCCGGTCCTGCTTTTCGAGCCAGGCCAGGTGATGGCGATAAGGGACGGGCGCGGCGGGGGTAGCACCGGACCACACGGTGAGCAGCTCGCGGGCCAGGAGAGCCATGGACCAGCCGTCGAGAAGGATGTGGTGGTGGGTGATCACCATGCGGTAGCGCTGGTCGGCGAGGCGCAGCAGAGTCACCCGGATCAGCGGGGGCTGGGTCAGGTCAAAGCCCCGGGCCCGGTCCTGCAGCACGAAGTCCTCAGCGCGCGCCAGTTCCTCGGCCTGACCAGGCGTTGCCCTGAGGTCCAGTTCCTGCCAGCCCACGCCCAGCCCCGGCAGGACCACCTGCACGGGACGATCCACCAGGTCGTGCGGCACCGCCACCCGCAACGTGGCGTGCCGCTCCAGCACCTGGTCGAAGGCCGAGCGCAGCCGGGCCCCGTCGACCGGGCCGTCCAGATCGACCAGCAACTGCGGCGTGTACGGGTCCGACGTCTCGTGCAGAGCGTGGAACAGCAGGCCTTCCTGCAACCGGGACAGCGGCAGCGCCTCGGCGAATCCCGGATACCGCGCCTCGATCCGCGCTACCGATTCCCCGTCCAGACCGGGGGCCTTCTGCTCCTCGGCCACCCCGCGCAGCGCCGCCACCCACAGCCCGGCCAGTTCGCCGACCTCGTCCTCGGTCAGGATCTGCCCGGCGAAGGTCAGTGTCGCCGTGAGCCTCTCGTCCACCGCCAACGCCGTGATATTCACGACGTAGGGCAGCGCAGCCTGCGGCGACGTACCCGCACCGGTCCCCTGGACCGTCCAGCCGTCCAGCCCGCCACCGGCCGTCACCTTGCCCAGATAGTTCATCGCGATCTCGGCCTTGGGAAGAGCCGCGAGAAGGGCGGTGGTCTGGGGGTTCACGTAACGCAGCAGACCGAACCCGGTGCCGTCGCCCGGAACCTGGGCCCGATGCTCGCGTACCTGCCGCACCGCCTCGACAGCGTCGCCCGTAGCCGGCAGACGCAGCGGATGAACAGCGGTGAACCAGCCGACTGTGCGGGAAAGATCCCCCGGACCATCGACCGAACGCCCGTGGATCTCCCGGTCGATCAGGGCCGCACCGCCCCGCCAGTGATGCAGCGCCACCGCCAAGGTACCGAGCAGCGTGTCGTCCGGATCGGAAACGTGCGGCAGATCGACGGTGACGCTCCGGGCGGTGGAAACGACATCGATGGACGGGTCAAGGGCCCGGCTTCCGATCCGGGCACCGGGTGCCCCCAGTTCCTCCGCCCACCAGGTGAGTTCCTCCAGCAGGGCCGGATCCTGGGCGTGCTCGCCGAGCTGGTGGCTCCAGGTCCGCAGTGAGGTTGCGACCGGCGCCAGCTGGGCGCGCTGCCCCTGGAGCGCCGCCTGATACGCCTCCCGCAGATCCGGCAGGAGGATGCGCCAGGAGACGCCGTCAACACTCAGGTGATGAGCCACCACGAGCATCCGGTCGGGAAGCAGGGCGACCTGCAGCATGCGCCCGGCCGACGGATCCAGCCGGGCGAGCGCCTGTTCCAGTCCCGCGGTGTCCGAGTTCTCCTCGAAGACGCAGTCTTCGGCGCGCACGCTCCCGGCCGCCGTCACCTCGAGCGCCCACAGCAGGCCACCGGCACTGCGAGTCAGCTTGAGCCGCAGCGCATCATGCCGGTCCAGCAGCGCCTGCACCGCGGCCGTCACCGCCGACCGGTCCAGGCCGGACGGCACGTCGAGCGTGACCGACTGATAGAAACCCTCAACCGCGCCCGGCCGCTCCCGCAGGCGATGCACGATCGGCGTGAGCGCCACCGGCCCCACGCCGTCATCGAGCGGCTCCACCACAGCAACGTCCTGACCAACGATCGAGGCCAGCGAAGCCACCGTCTGATGATCGAAGATGTCGCGCGGACCGATCGTCAGACCGGCCCGACGGGCCCGCCCGGCCAGCTGAATGGCCATGATGCTGTCGCCGCCCAGGGCGAAGAACCCCTCATCGGCGCCGACCCGCTCCAGCCCCAGCGTCTCGGCGAAAAGGCCGGCCAGCTGCTCTTCCACCGCGCCCTGCACGGCCCGGCCACCCGTCGGCCGATCAGCGAAGGACGGCTCCGGCAGGGCCTTCCGGTCGACCTTTCCGTTGGCGGTCAGCGGCATCTGCGGTACCGAGATCACCGTGGTCGGCACCAGATGCGCCGGCAGATCCTCGGCCAGCCGCTCCCGAACCCCGTGCGCCGGTCCGACGACATACGCCACCAGATGCCGAGCGCCCTCGCCGGTGGTGTGGGCCAGGACCAGGGCCCGGCTGATGCCCGGCAGCGCCAGCATCGCGGCTTCGATCTCGGCCGGTTCGATCCGCACGCCATGCACCTTGATCTGCTGATCGGTGCGCCCGCGGAACTCCAGACGCCCGTCGCTCCCCCAGCGCACCAGGTCGCCGGTGCGGTACATCCGCGCACCGGGTGCGCCGAACGGGCAGGCGACGAAGCGATCGGCGGTGAGCCCGGCAGCGCCGAAATAGCCGCGCGCGAGCTGTGATCCGGCGAGGTAGAGCTCTCCTGTGACGCCCACACCGACCGGGCGCAGCGCGGCGTCCAGCACGTAGACCTGGGTGCCGGCGACCGGCTTCCCGATCGGCACCAGGTCACCAGCGTCGCGGACATCCGGTTCCTGGGTGACGTCGATGGTCGCCTCGGTCGGGCCGTACAGGTGGTGCAACATGGCCGGGAGCGTGGAACTCACCTGCTGGGCCAGGTCTCCGCTGAGGGACTCGCCACCGCAGAACACCCGTCGCAGGCCGGTGCAGCCGGCGGCGGACGGTTCTTCGATGAAGGCCCGCAGCATCGAGGGGACGAAGTGCACGGTGGTGACGCCGGCGGTGCGGATGAGATCGGCCAGGTAGTCCGGTTCGCGGTGGCCGCCCGGGCGGGCCAGCACGATCGCGGCGCCGGTGGTCAAGGGCCAGAACAGTTCCCAGACCGAGACGTCGAAACCGGTCGGCGTCTTGTGCAGGATCCGGTCCGAGGCGTCCAGGGCGTAATCGCGCTGCATGCCCGCGATCCGCAGGGCCAGCGCCGCGTGCGGCACCACCACACCCTTGGGGCGCCCGGTCGATCCGGAGGTGAACAGGACGTAGGCCGCCTGCTCGGGTTCGATCGCGGGAACGTCCAGGTCCCGCCCGCCGGAGACCACTCCGGCGACGAAGTCAGGGTCGATGGTGAAGGTCGGTGCCGCATCGCTCAGGAGCAGATCGATGCGGTCCTGCGGATAGTCCGGATCGACCGGAACATACGCAGCGCCGGTCATCAGGACCGCCAGCACCGCAGCCACCAGATCCGCCGAACGGGGCAGCACGATCGCGACCCGGTCCTCCGCCCCGACTCCCCGGCCGCGCAGCGCCTCGGCCAGATCCGCGACGCGGGCGGCCAGTTCACGGTAGGTCCAGCTGTCCGGCCCCTCCACCAGGGCCACTGCAGCAGGCGTCGAAGCAGCCTGCCGCGCGAAGGCATGAGGAATCAGCGGTGTTTCAAAATCAACCCGCGCTGAGTTGAACTCACCGACCACGGCGCGTCGCTCGTCCTCTGCTAGAAGCTCTACCGCATGCAGCCGGACCTCGGGTTCCCGCACCAAGGCCGTGAGCAGCAGCACCCAACTGTCCAGGAAGCGCCGGACGGTGCTCTCGTCGAACATGTCGGCGCGGTACTGCGCCCGCACTTGAATGCCCTCGGCGCCGCCGTCGGCGCTGCGTCGTTCCAGGGCGTTGAGTGAGAGGTCGAAGCGGGCGCCGGGAACGCTGGTGGGCAGCAGTTCGGTCTCGAGGCCGTCGAGAGTCACCTCGTCGGCGGTGAGCTCGGGCTGACCGGCCAGCAGGATCTGGAACAGCGGCGTGCGGTTCAGCGACCGGGTCACGCCGAGTTCGTCGACCAGTCGATCGAACGGAAGATGCTGATGGGCATAGGCTTCCAGGTCGCTCGAGCGGATCCGGTCCAGCAGGTCGCCGAGCGTGGGGTCGCCGGCGGTGCTGGTCCGCAGGACGAGGGTGTTCAGGAAGCAGCCGACCAGGTTCTCCAGCGCCGGGTCGGTGCGGCCGGCCGAGACCGTGCCGATCGGGATGTCGGTGCCCGCGCCAAGGCGGGTGAGCAGCGCGGCGAGGGCGGTGTGCAGCGTCATGAAGACCGTGGCGCCGTGCCGGCGGGCGGTCCGGCCGAGTTCGTCCTGCAGCCAGGCCGGCAGGTCCAGGTGAACGGTGCCGGCCGTCGAACTGCTGTCCGGGCGCGGACGGTCGGCGGGCAGGGTGACCTCGTCCGGAAGGTTCTGAAGGCGCTTGCGCCAGTAGCCCAGTTCGTCGCCGGTAGCCAGGTGTTCGGCGTGCCAGAGGGCATAGTCGGCGTACCGCACGGGCAGCGGCGCCCACGTCGGTGCGAGACCGGCGCGGCGCTGGGCGTAGGCGTGGGCGAGGTCGGCGGCCAGCGGGCGTAATGACCAGCCGTCCGCCGCGATGTGATGCAGCGTCAGCGACAGGACGTGCTCGTCCGGTCCTTCAGTGAGAAGTTCTGCCCTCAGCGGGGAATCGCTGGAAAGGTCGAACCGGCCGGCCTGCCGATCCCGCGTCAGCCTCGGGAGGGCGGACAGCCGCTGGTAGGGGGTGCCGTCATGCTCGGGGTACGTGGTCCGGAGCACCTCGTGCCGTTGCGCCACGTCCTGCAGCGCCGAGCGCAGGGCCTCGATGTCGATCGGGCCGCGCAGCCGCACCGCCAGCGGAATGTGGTAGGCGGCAGCCGATTCCTCGTCCGGGGCCAGCTGGTCCAGGACCCAGAACCGGCGTTGCGGGGCGGACAGCGCCAGGGGCTCGGGCAGCGTCGCGTAGCGGGTCAGCGAAACGGTGGCAGGAGCGGTGTTCTGGTCCAGGCGGGCCGACAGGGCGGCCGGGGTGGGGTGGGTGAACACCTCCGCGATCGGGACCTCGATGCCCAGTTCGGCGCGGATCCGCCCGACCAGCCGGGTGGCCAGCAGCGAATGCCCGCCCACGTCGAAGAAGCTGGCGTCCGGGTCCATCGTGGGCACGCCGAGCAGATCGGCGAAGATCGCGCAGACCCTCGCTTCGGTCGGCGTTTGCGGATCCCGGCCGGCCAGTCCTTCGAGGGCCGGTTCGGGCAGGGCCTGGCGGTTGATCTTGCCGTTGGGGGTGAGCGGGAGCGCGTCCAGCACCATCACCGCCGACGGGACGAACACGGCCGGAAGCTGCTCAGCCACGGCCTCCCGCAACGCCGCCGCATCGATCGTCTGACCAACCACGTAGGCGATCAGCCGGTCGCCGTGCGCGGCCACGGCGGCCGCCGACACTTCCGGCCGAGCGGTCAGAACCAGTTCCACCTCGCGCGGCTCGATCCGCTGCCCGCGCACCTTGACCTGGTTGTCGGCCCGGCCCCGGTAGTGCAGCAGCCCGGCCTCGTCCAGGGCAGCCAGGTCACCCGTGCGGTACATCCGAGCACCGGCCGGACCGTAAGGGTCTGCCACGAAACGCTCGGCCGTGGCTCCCGGCCGGCCCGCATAGCCCCGCGTGATGCCCGGGCCGGCCAGATACAGCTCGCCGGTCACCCCGAGCGGGGCCGGCCGCAGCCGGTGGTCCAGAACCCGGGCCGAGGTGTTCAGGCGGGGCCGACCGATCGGCAGTGCGGTGCCGGGGTAGTCGTCCACCGGGAAGTACGTGGCCGTCATGGTCGCCTCGGTCGGACCGTACTGGTTCAGCACCCGCGGACCACCCAGCGCCTGGATCGAGGCCAGATGCCCCCGGGTCAGGGCCTCACCGCAGGTCATCACCAGTCGCAGCGCCGGCGAGTCCGACGTCCGCTCCGCCGCATCACCCAGCGCCGCCAGCATCGAGGGCACGGCCGACAGCAGCACCGTGACCTGGTGGCGGTGCATCGCCCGCACCAGGGCCACCGGATCCCGCGCCTCGTCCGGGCCGACCATGACCACCGTTCCGCCCGCGGCCAGCGTGCCCAGAAGGTCGCGCACCGAAGGGTCGAACGAGATCGACGCCAGGTTCAGCACCACATCGCCGGCCCGCAGCCCGGCCGGGCCGCACAAGTGAGCCAGGTAGTCCGTCACACCGCGGTGCGGGACCACCACACCCTTGGGCCGGCCGGTCGATCCAGACGTGAAAATGACGTAGGCCGGATGATCCGGATGCAGGTCCGGGTCGAGATCCACCTCCGGGCCGTCCAAGGCAGCGTCCTCGAGCACCAGTAACGGCTGGGCGTCCTCGAGCATGGCCTGCACCCGTTCCGCCGGATACCCCGGATCGACCGGAACATACGCAGCGCCGGTCTTCAGCACCGCCAGCAGAGCCGTCACCAGAGCGGCCGAACGCGGCATCGACACCGCGATCCGCACCTCCGGGCCCGCCCCACGCGCAGCCAGCCGCCGGGCCAGGAGCGAAGCCTGAGCATCCAGTTCCGCGTAGGTCAGCACCTCGTCGCCGAACACCACCGCAGGAACATCCGCACATTCCGCGGCCCGCTGCCCGATCAACGCGGGCAGGCTCAGCCGGGGTACCTCGAGCACCGGCCCGGCCCACGCCCCCAGCACCTGCTCCCGCTCACCCGGCGCCAGAACCCCGTGCCGGGCCACCACCCGGTCCAGCCCGTCCGCACACTCAGCCAGCACCGCCGCCAGCCGATCCAGCACCCGCTGCGCAGCGTCGGCCGTCAACCCACCCGTGTGATACCCGAGTTCCAGCCGCAACCGCTCCCCCGGCGTCACCGCCAGCCGCAGCGCATAGTGGGTCGTCACCGAACCGCTGATCGTCCCGGGCCGCACTCCATCCGCAGCCGCAGCAACCTCCTCCGGGCGCACCGGCAGGTTCAGGAACACCACCGCAGTGTCGGCCAGCACCGGATAACCGCTCTGGAGAACGATTTCGGCCGGTCCCAGATGCTGATGCCCGGCCAGCTCGGCCTGTTCGGACTGCAACCGCTCCAGCGTACGGACGAACGGTTCCCCGGCCCTCATCCGGACGCGCACCGGCGCGGTGGTCAGGAACAGACCCACCATCTGCTCGGCCCCGGCCACCTCGGCCGGACGGCCGGCGCTCGGCGCGTCGAACACCACGTCATCACGGCCCAGCATGGCTCCCAGCAGCACCGCCCAGGCACCCTGGAGCACCGTGTTCATGGTCAGGCCGTGCTGACGGGCCTGCGCCGCCAGACGCGTCGTCACCGCAGCCGGCAGTTCCCGTTCGACCGAAGCTCCCGCCCCCTCGGCCGCGGCCGTCAGCGTCGGCTCCGCGCCGGCCAACGCCTCCCTCCAGGCCGTCACCGCCGAGGCCCGGTCCTGCCCGGCCAGCCACTGCAGATGCGTCCGCAGCGAAGGAGCAGGCTGGCTCACGGATGCCGCATCGTCGTACAAGGCCAGCAGTTCCGCCAGCAGCAGCGGCTGCGACCAGCCGTCGAACAGCAGGTGATGGAAGGCCACCACCAGAACCTGCTGCTGCGCGGAGATTTTCACCAGAGCGGCCCGGATCAGCGGCGCTCGCCGAACGTCGAATCCGGCGGCCAGCTGATCGGCGGCGATCCGGTCCAGGTCGCCGCCCTCGTATTCCTGCCAGGCATCCGGTACCTCGGCCAGGATGGCTTGGACCGGTCCCTGAGCGGTATCCGGAACGAACACCGCCCGTAGGGCTTCGTGCCGTTTCAGCAAGGCCCGCCATGCCTGCCGTAGCCGGTTCTCGTTCACCGGTCCCCGGAGTTCTACCCGGGCCTGAACGACGTAACGCCCTTCCCCCCGCAGCGACTCGACCAGAATACCTTCCTGCACCGGGGTCAGCGGAAGGATCTCGTCCACCCGCCCGAACCTGTGCTCGATGCGGGCGATCTCGTCATCAGCAAGCGCAGGAAGCTCCACCGCGGCCGCGAACCCTGCGACCGGCCGGGCCAACTCGCCCAGTTCGGCAACCGTCGGATGCGCGAACACGTCCCGAACGGTCAGCGCCAGTCCTTGCCGATGCGCGGCCGCGACCAGTCGCATCGCCAGCACGCTGTCCCCGCCGACGGCGAAGAAGCTGTCGTCGATGCCCACGCTCGGCACACCGAGAAGGTCGGCGAACAAGGAGCACAGGACGCGTTCGGTCTCGGTGCGCGGCGGGCGGGCGGTGGAGGTGGCGGCGAAGTCCGGAGCCGGCAGCGCGGCCCGGTCCAGCTTGCCGTTGCGGGTGGTGGGCAAGGCGTCAACGGTGACGAACGCGGCCGGGACCATGGCCTCCGGCAGCGACTTCTCGGCGGCCGCCCGCAGTTCTTCCACGGCTGCAGCGTCGTCGAGAACAGCATAGGCAGCCAGGTATTTGCGCCCGGGCTGATCCTCGCGCACGGTGACCGCCACGGCCCGTACCCCCGGTTGCGCGGCCAGCACAGCCTGCACCTCGCCGAGCTCGATCCGCACGCCCCGGATCTTGACCTGGTCGTCGGTGCGGCCGAGGTACTCCAGCGCACCGTCGCTGCGCCAGCGGGCCAGGTCTCCGGTCCGGTACATCCGGCTTCCGGCCGGGCCGTGCGGATTGGCGACGAACCGCTCGGCCGTCGACGTCGGAGCGTCGCGGTAGCCCCGCGCCAACTGGGCTCCGGCCAGGTACAGCTCACCGGTCAGGCCCGGCGGCACCGGGTTCAGAGCGGCATCCAGAACATACGTTTGGACGTTCGCCACGGGACGGCCGATCGGCACCGGTCCATCGGTGCTCGGGTCGAACCGCCATTGGGTGACGTCGATCGCGGCCTCGGTGGGCCCGTAGAGATTGAACAGGGGCACGCCGATGGTCCGCTGGAACCGCTGCGCCACATCACCGGGCAGCGCCTCGCCGCTGCAGATCACCCGGCGCAGAGCACCTCTCGTGACCGTCGGCTCGTCCAGGAACACGCGCAGCATCGAGGGCACGAAGTGGGTCGTGGTGATGGCACGAACGCTGATCAGCTCGGCCAGGTAGGCCGGGTCGCGGTGTCCCCCGGGTTCGGCCACCACCACCGTCGCGCCCACGGTGAGCGGCCACAGCAGTTCCCAGACCGAGACGTCGAAGCCGATCGGGGTCTTGTGCAGAATCCGGTCGGTGCTGTCCAAACCGAAATCCCGCTGCATTCCGGCAATCCGGTTGGCGATGGCGCGGTGCTCGACCACCACGCCCTTGGGTTTGCCGGTGGATCCGGACGTGTGGATCAGGTAGGCCGCCTGCTGCGCCGGTACCGGTTCCAGCTCGAACTCGGCGATCGGCAGTGGCTGGTCGATCCGGAGCCCGTCGATGCCGGTGCCCGACATGGTCAGCACCAGGGTCGGCGCCGCCTGCTCCAGCAGCTGGGCCACCCGGTCGGCGGGCTGTTCGGTGTCCACCGGCACGTACACCGCGGCGGCCCGCAGCACGGCGTGCACGGCAACCAGCAGGTGCGCCGAGCGGGGCATCGCCACGGCGACACGGTCTTCGGCCTGTACCCCGGACGAGCGCAGCAGCGACGCCAAAGCCGCTACCTTCCTGGAGAACTCGGCGTAGGTCAGCTGCTCGTCGCCGTATTCAACGGCCACCGCCTGAGGGGTCGTGCGAGCTTGTGCCTCGACCAGTGCGGGCACCGTGTCCTGCGCCAGGTCAGCGGCTGTGTCGTTCCAGGTGCTCAGGACCTGCTCGCGTTCGCCGGGCGCCAGCACCTCGACCTCGGACAGTGGTACCTGGTGCAGGCTTTCATCGGTGGCCAAGGCGTTCAGGAAGGCCAGGAACCGGTCGCGGTGGGCATCCAGCTGCTCGTCCGTGTACAGACCCGAGTTCGCCACGAAGCCCACCCGCAGCGGCTCCTTGCGCCCGGGACGTCCTCCGTAGCAGTTGATCACCAGGTCGGCGACCCAGCCGTTGCTCAGGTTGTGCATGGCCGCCGAGGCGCCGGCGAACCTGACGTCGTAGTCGAACGGCATGATGTTGCAGATCGGGCCGTGCAGGTGGCCTTTGGCCGGATCCAGGCCCAGGTCGCGGATGATGTCGTCCAGCCGGTACCGCTGGTGGCGCACCGCCTCCTTCATCGCCCCGACGGTCTCGCCGACCAGATCGGCGAAGCTGCTGCCCTCCGGAATCCGTACCCGCAACGGCACCACGTTCGCGGTCATCGCCGGAATCGTCCGGGCCGCCGGATCGACCCGGGCCGCCACCGGGAAGCCGAGCACGATGTCCCGCTCACCGGTGAGCCGGTGCAAGTAGGCCGCCGTCACCGCCGCGAACGTGGCCGGCCAGCTCCCCCGCGCGGCGCGCGCGGCCTTCTTCAGCCCAGCCTCGATCACCAGATCGAGGCTCTCCATCCGCCGCAGCGGCGGATGAGTGGCCCGGGTGACCGTTCCGGCCAGGGCAACCGGGGCAGGACACTCGGCCAGTTGCCGCGTCCAGTAGTCCCTGTCGGCAACGAAATCCGCCGAAGCCCGGTAGGCCGCATCCTCGGCCACCACGTCCGCCAGCCGCCCCGGCGCCCCGGCCCCGACGTCCTTACCTTCGGCCAGCGCCTCGTAGAGCGCCGCGATCCGCCCGACCATCATCGCCGCGCCCAGCGCGTCCAGCACCACATGGTGAATGCTCAGGTACAGCCAACGCCGATCGTCGGCGATCCGCAGCAGCGCGGTGGTGTGATACGGCCGATCGTCCAGGCTGCGCGGGCGATTCAGGTCCGCCCGCATCCACGCCGCGGCCTCCGCCTCCGGATCCGCCGCCGTCCGGAGATCCAGTTGCGGCAGCTGCCACCCGGCCGGCTCCTCGATCCACTGCCGCAGCCGCTCCCCCTCGTGCCCCACCCGGGCCTGCACCGCGTCGACCTCGCCGATCGCCTGCCGCATGGCGCGTTCCAGCCGGTCCGCGTCCAAAGCGCCGACCACGTCGATGTACAGGGCGATCACGTGCGCGCGGTCGTCGTCCAGCTGCTGGCTGAACCACATGCCGGCCTGCGCCGAGGTCAGCGGGAGCGAGGCGGAATCGGAGAGGGCGCGGTTCTCGGGCATTCCGACATGCTCGGGAACCGAGGAAAACCCGAATGATCAGGAACATGAAGCCCGAACGAAGTCTGTTGCCAGGATATGTCCGACTCATCACGTTCACGTGAGTTGCATAACAGATTCTCCCGCGGGTCAGAGCGTGTCGCGGATCCGCAACGCGTCCACCAGATCGCGGTACAGCGGGCTGCTTTCCAAGAGTTCCGGGTGGGTACCCCGGGCAACAACGTGAGACGCCTCCATCACCACGATCTCGTCCGCGTCCAGAACCGTGGACAGACGATGGGCGATGGTCACCACGGCCCCCTCCTCGGCCTGCCGGCGCACGGCATCGTGAATCGCCGCCTCGGTGATCCCGTCGACCTGGGCCGTGGCCTCGTCGAGCAGCAGCACCGCGGGCCGGGCCAGCAACGCCCGGGCCAGCGCGATGCGCTGACGCTGCCCACCCGAGACGGTGGTGTCGCCCAGCCGGGTGTCCAGGCCCTCGGGCAGCTCAGAGATCTTGTCGTGCAGCCGGATGCGGCGCAGCACGTCGGCCACCTCGGCCTCGTCGGCGTCCGGGTTGGAGAAGAGCAGGTTCTCCCGGATCGTGCCGGGCACCACCGGGGTCTCCTGCTCGACGTAGGCCAGGTGCCGGCGCACCGCGCTCGGATCCAGCTCGGAGTAGGGCACGCCTCGCAGCCTCAGGTGGCCGTGCTCGGGTTCCAGAAAGCGCAGCATCAGCGAGAACACCGTGGTCTTGCCCGCGCCGGAGGGCCCGACGATGGCGACATGCCCACGAGCCGGAATGCTGAGGTCCAGGTGGTTCACCGCGGGCGGTACGCCCGGGGCATAGCGGGCGGTGACCGCGTTGAGCTCGATGATCGGGGCCTCCTGGTCCGGGCGCCGGGCCTGGCCCTGGACCACCGGCGGCTGCTCCACCTCCAGCGACTCCACCTCGGCGATCCGGCCGGCCGCGGCCAGGCCGGTCTGCAGCGTGGTCACGTTCTGGCTGAGGTCCATCACCGGACCGATCAGACCGAAGGCGTACAGCAGGAAGGCGATCAGGGTGGGCACGTCCATCGCGCCCTGGTCCACCCGCCAGGCCCCCACCCCGAGGATGATCAGAATCGCCGTCTCCACCCCGGTCCAGGCGATCGTCCAGACCAGGGCCTCGCGCCGCACCGCCTTCACGCTCTCGGCCCGGGCCTGGCGAGCGTGCTCCAGCAACCGCTCCAGCTGACGGGGCTCGGCACTGGCCGCCTTCACCGTCTTGATCGCCCGCAGCGAGCCCTCCAGTTCGCCACCGAGCTCCCCCAGCGCACCCTGCGAGCGCTCCTGCGCCACCCCGATGGCCGGCATCAGGACCAGGAACAGCACCGTGACCACCGCGATCGCACCCACCGTGGCCAGCGCCAGCACCCAGTCGAGCACCGCCATCAGCACCAGCGTGCCGATCAGCAGGATGAAGGCGTTGACCAGGCCGATCACGCTGGAGGAGGCGGCCTCGCGCAGCAGCACCGAGTCCGAGGTGACCCGGGTGACCAGCTCACCGCTGGGCCGGGCCAGCAACGGCAGCACCTTGGCCTGCAGGAAACGCCGGATCATCCCTTCCCGCACGTCGTAGACCACCTGCTCGGCCAGGCGGCCCAGCAGCAGCCACTGGCACCAGCTCATCGCGGCGCCCACGACGATCAGCGCCAGCAGGAGCAGGACCGGGTCGGCCAGGGACTTCCCGGTGCCCAGGGCCCCGAGTACCTCGCGGGTGGCCAGCGGGCTGACCAGGCCGGAGGCGGAGGTGCCGAGACCGAGCAGCAGGGCCAGGAGCAGGGATCGGCGGTGCGGACGGGCGAAGCGCCACAGCAGGGCCAGTCGCTCGCGCTGCGCCGATGGTGCGATGGAGGTCATGTCTTCGTTTCGGTCGTGGCGAGGGGCGACCCCACCGGTTCGGTCCTCCATCCTGACCAGCCAGCCGGGGTGCGCCCATCCGTCTTCGGTTCAGTCCTGATCCGCCGGTCAGGGGGTGAACGGCAGCCACCCGGCGGGCCGGGCACCTGGTAACAATCAGGGGTGATCCGAGTAGTAGTGGTCGACGACGAGGCCCTCATCCGCAGCGGCTTCCAGCACATCCTGAACGCCTCCGACGGGATCGAGACGGTGGCTGCGGTCACCGGGGCCGAGGCCCTGGCCAGCGTGCGCACGCTGCAGCCGGACGTGGTGCTGCTGGACATCCGGATGCCCGACGTGGACGGCCTGAGCGTGCTGGAGGGCATCCGCAAGCTGGCCACCCCGCCGGTGGTGGCCATGCTGACCACCTTCGACGCCGACGAGTACGTCACCGAGGCACTACGCCGGGGAGCCTCGGGCTTCCTGCTCAAGGACACCGATCCCGAACGCCTCGGCGACCTGGTGCGGGCCCTGGCCGGGGGTGAGACGGTGCTGTCCTCCTCGGTCACCCGCACCGTGATCGACGGCTACCTGGACGCCGGGGCCGACGCCCTCGCCCTCAAGGCGGTCGAGGGCCTGACCCAGCGCGAACGAGAGGTGCTGGTGCTGCTGGCCGACGGCCTGTCCAACCGGGAGATCGGCGAGCGCCTGTACCTGAGCGCGGGCACGGTCAAGGACCACGTCAGCGCCATCCTGACGAAACTCGACGTGGCCAGCCGGATCCAGGCCGCGCTGACCGCCGAGCGGGCCGGCCTGCTGCGGTGAGGCGTTTCCCGCCGTTCCTGATCACGCCCGCGCTGGTCGTCGTCTCGCTGCTGGACGTCTGGTTCCAGGTGTACTTCGACGAGCGCACCGGCCTGATCCTCGCGCTGGTGGCCGCGCTCTCACTGACCTTCCGCAACCGCGCCCCGCACCTGGTGTTCCTGGCCACCCTGCCCTCGGCCGCGCTCACCTGGGCGATCTACGCGCCGCTGATCGCGCTGTTCACCCTGGCCACCCGCACCCGCAACCGGCTGCTGCTGATCGCCGGCGCCCTGGCCTTCGCGTTCTGCACGGTGCTGCCCTGGCCGGATCCCCGGCTGGCCGACATGCTCACCACCTCCACCGTGGTCTCCGCGGTCTACGGCACCGCCACCGCGCTCGCCCCGGTGCTGCTGGGCCAGCTGATCCTGGCCCGGCGCGACCTGGCCGAGCGGCTCCGGGAGATCCAGCAAGCCCGGGCGCACGAGCAGATCCTGACCACGCAGAGCGTCCTGGCCACCGAACGCGCCCAGCTGGCCCGGGAGATGCACGACGTGGTCTCGCACCAGGTCAGCCTGATCGCCGTGCGGGCCGGCGCGCTGCAGGTCAGCACCCACGACCCGGAGGTGAAGGAGGCCGCCAGCACGATCCGTGGGCTCAGCGTGCGCACCCTGAACGAGCTACGCCACATGGTCGGCGTGCTGCGTACTTCCGGTAGCGCGGCCACCGAGCTCACCCCGCAGCCCACCCTCGACGAACTGCCCGACCTGGTCGCGAACAGTGCCGTGGACGCCCGCCTGGAGCTGAACCTGCCGGGCGAACTCGAACTCACCCCTCCGGTCCAGCGCGCCCTGTACAGAATGGTTCAGGAAGGGCTGACCAACGTCCGCAAGCATGCTCCCGGCTCCACCGCGGTGGTCGAGATCTCTTCCGCAGAAGGAGAAGTCCACGCGAGCGTCACCAATTCCGCTCCGGCCCGACCGGTTCTGGCTCTGCCGGGCGCCCATCACGGCCTGGTCGGACTGCGGCAGCGAGCCGAACTGCTGCGTGGGCGCCTGGAGGCCGAGCCGTTGCCGGATCACGGTTTCCGGCTGGCGATGAGCCTTCCGCTCACGACCTGACGATCGGCTGCGGATTCGCGGCCGCGAAGAGCGAGTCGAGCACCTCGGGCTGGCCGGACAGGCCGAACAGCGGGCCCTGGGCGGCATCACAGCCCAGCGCGCGCAGCACCTCGGCCTGGGCCCGGCGCCGCACTCCCTCGGCTACCACCAGATGCCCGAGCGCGTGCCCGAGAGTCACTGCGGCACCGGCAATCGCGGCACTGGCCTCGTGCTGGTCGACCGATTCGGTGAGCGTGTCGTGCAGCTTCAGCACCTGCACCGGGGCGGTCCGCAGCCGTGACAGCGCCGACTGGCCGGAGCCGAAATGATCCATCGCCAGCCGGACCCCCAGCTCGCGCACCCCGGCCAGGTTGTCCATCACCGCCGGGCTGTCGGCCAGGAACGAGTCCTCGGTCAGCTCGAGCACCAGCTGATCGGCCAGAAGATCGCTCTTCGCCAGGGTTTCGCGGACCAGGGCGACGACATCGATCGAGTCGAAGGTCTGCACCGACATGTTCACCGAGATCCCGCCCGCCCCCGGACGCCACAGCGAAGCCCGGCGGCAGGCCTCCCTCAGCACCCAGGCGTCCAGGTCGCCGATGATCCGGTACTCCTCGGCGATCGGCACCAGGTCGGCGGTGGTCAGGATCGCCGAACCCGGCGGCTGCCAGCGCACTCCGGCCTCGGCCCCGACGATCTGGCGCCGGTTCAGGTCCATCACCGGCTGGTAGTGCAGGGCCAGCTCGTCGTCCGCGATCGCCGAGCGCAGCTGCGAGACGATCCGCATCTTGCCGTCCACGACCTGCTGCATCCGGTGGTCGAACGCGCTGATCCGGGCCTTGCCACCGTTCTTCGAGGCATACATGGCCAGGTCGGCGCGCTGCAGGATGGCGTCGGTACCGGGCCCGGCGGCCAGGTCCTGCACCCCACTGAGGGTCCAGCCGATGCTCGCGCTGATCGCCACCTTGCGCTGCTTGATGGTCAGCGGCGCCTCCAGGGCGTGGGCGATCCGCTCGGCCAGGGCCTGGGCCTGATCGGCGGCCACGAACGAGCCGGCCACGATGAACTCGTCGCCACCCAGGCGAGCCACCACGTC
The DNA here is from genome assembly GCF_021129305.1 of Kineosporia babensis. GTDB lineage: Bacteria > Actinomycetota > Actinomycetes > Actinomycetales > Kineosporiaceae > Kineosporia > Kineosporia babensis. The sequence goes on from NZ_JAJOMB010000004.1 coordinate 79,765, forward strand.
GTCGGTGCGGCACACCGTGCGCAGGCGCTGCGCGGTGGTGACCAGCAACTCGTCCCCCGCGTCATGGCCCAGGCTGTCGTTGACCAGCTTGAACCCGTCCAGGTCGATGAACAGCACCGCCACCGTCGGACCGTCCGGGCCCTGCGAGGCGACCAGATGCTCCAGCCGTTCCAGCAGCGCGCGGCGATTGGGCAGGCCGGTCAGCTCGTCCATCAGGGCCTTGCGGGTCGCGCTCTCGTGCAGCTGCCGCATCTCCGTGGAGGAGACCTCCAGCGAGCGTTCCAGCAGGTACCGGTCGTTGTCCGCCTCCTGATAGGTGGTGGACACCAGCTCGAGCAGCCGCTCCAGCTGCTCCGGGGCGACGGCCTGGTCCCGGCCGAGCTTCAGCCGTCGCAGCTGCCGGCGCAGCACCCGGTGCAGGTCGGGCTCATCGCTCATCGGTCACGACGCCAGTTCCTGGATGGTGGTGAGAGTCAGGGTCTGGTTCAGCAGCCCCGAGGACCGCTCACCGATCGGCGAGATCTCGCCGTACGAGTAGAAACCGGCGATCAGGGCGTCGGCCGGAAGCCGGTCGGCCACCGTCTCCAGTTCGTCCTCGGTGCGCTGACGCAGCACCGCCCGGCGGCCGACGCAGCTGACCACCAGAGCCAGCGTGGGCACCCCGGGAATGAACTCCGCGGTCTTGAGGGCGTCCCCCGCGCCCTCCACCAGTTCGTCCATGTTCGCGCGCATCAGCCGGGCCACCCCGTCCTGCGGGATGTCGCCGGTGAAGATCAGGCTCTGCCGCTCCTCGTCGAACGCCTGGACCGTGCGCACCACGGCGCTCTGCTCGCTGTCGCCACCGCGCACCGACAACGGGAACAGCAGGGTCGACTGCGGGGTGCTGCCCATCCGCTCGCCGAGATAGTTGCGGTACAACTCCAGGGCCGGCTGGCCGTCGAGTTCGTACAGCACGTTTCCCTCGGACCGGGTGACCCGGCGTTCCGGGCCGAGAATGCCCCACCCGCCGCCGGCTCCGTAGCAGATCCGCAACTGAGGGCCGCTCAGGCCCAGCACCGAGACCACGCCGTTGCGCATCTGACCGTCAGCCAGCACCCAGGTCCGGTCGAACCGGTCCCCGTCACCGGCCAACCCACCGACCACGACGGCCTGGCCCGCGCAACCCTCGCTCAGACCCCGGGCGAGTTCCGCACCATTGGCGCGCAGACCGTCCGAAAGCACCAGAACCGCGGCCATCTGCGGATCGTCCTCGAGCAGCCCGCTGGTCAGGGAATGCCCGATCGCGCGCGAATCGCCACCCTCAGGCATCGCCGCGGTCCGCAGGGTCAGCCGCGAAGCCTCGAAACTCGCTACCGCGACGGTGATCGAGCCGTCGCTGATCTCCTCGCCGAGGATCTCGCCCGCGGTGGAGCAGCCCATCACCACCGAGGTGGGATACGCGGCCAGTACCTCACTGATCGGCCCCGCGTCGGCACTCCCGGCCGCGACGGCAGCATCCATCACCTCGCCGGAGCCGAACACCAGCACCAACGTCGACGGGCCGTCCCAGGCCGGGAACGCCGTCGACTGCCACGCCCCGGCCCGCCATTGACCTGTCCAGGCCCTCACCATGTCCCCTTTTGCTCAGCAGACTCCGGAGTAGTCGACCGCCCGGGCACGGACTTGAGGTCTTGAGATTCAGGCCACCTCGGCCGCCAGCCCGTCGGCCCGCCGCAGCAGCCACTCCTCGGTCGGGGTGCCGAACTGCTTCTCCCGGATCGTGCCGCCCCGATCGACCGTGACGATGCTCGGGGTGCCCATCAGGTTCAGCCGGCGCATGGTGACCGGGGCGTCGTCGCCGCCGTCGTGCCGGTCGATCCCGACCGGGAAGCTGACCCCGGCCCGGGCGATGTACCCGGCCAGCGCGTCCGGGCCCATATTGGCGTGGTTCTCGAACACGGTGTGCAGCCCGACCACCTGGATGCCGTCCTTGCGCCGGGTCACCTCGTGCACCCGGTTCATCATCGGCGTGGCCTCGTTCACACAGTTCGGGCACAACATCTGGAAGGCGTACAGCAGGACGACCTGGTTCCTCAGGTCCGGTTCGGGCGCATTGGCCCACTTCTGCACCGACAGCTGAAGTTTCATCGCGGCAGCCACCTCAGCAGGATCGTTCGGCCGGGTCCGCACCATGAGGCCGAATCACCCGGGCGGAGCACCGACGGTCAGGTCGCATTCAGGCTCGTCCGGGCACACTGAGGGTCATGCCGTCGTTTCTCACCCCCGAGAACCTGATCTCCACGTTCGGGCTGCTCGGGATCCTGGTCATCGTCTTCGCGGAATCCGGGCTGCTGATCGGGTTCTTCCTGCCCGGTGACTCGCTGTTGTTCACCGCCGGCCTGCTGGTCGCCGACGGGCAGTACCTGCAGCAGCCGCTGTGGCTGGTCTGCCTCCTGGTCTCGATCGCCGCCATCGCCGGCGACCAGGCCGGTTACCTGTTCGGCCGCAAGGTCGGCCCGGCCCTGTTCCGCCGGCCCAACTCGCGCCTGTTCAAGCAGGAGAACCTGGTCCGGGCCGAGGAGTTCTTCGCCAAGTACGGCGCCCGCTCGATCGTCCTGGCCCGCTTCGTGCCCGTGGTGCGCACCTTCACCCCGATCGTGGCCGGGGCCAGCAACATGCACTACCGCACCTTCCTGACCTACAACATCGGCGGCGGCATCCTCTGGGGCAGCGGCGTGACGCTGCTGGGCTACTACCTGGGCCAGATCAGCTTCGTGAAGGAGCACATCGAGCTGATGCTGATCGCCATCGTGGCCGTCTCGGTGATCCCGATCGCGGTGGAACTGCTGCTCGCCCGGTTGCGGGCGAACCGGGCCGCGGTGTGAAGGGCTGAGAAACTGAGGACGCGTCGACTCCGGCCATCGAGGCCGGAGTCGCCTGGTTTTGAGGCTGAGTTCGCGGAGAACCAGCTCACCACGTCCGGCTCGCGACCCCGCTCCTGACCGAACCCCCGTTGCGCATGACGATCAGGCTCCAGCCGTCTGCTCCATGAGTTCCTCGGGACCGGCCTGCGCAGCAGCAGGGTCCATCCACATCACCTGCCAGCCGTGACCGTCCAGGTCGAAGAAGCTGCGCGAGCACATGAAACCGTAGTCCTCCAGGCCGTCGGCCTCGGTGGCCCCTGCGGCCAGGGCAGCCTTGGTCACCGAGTCGACCTCCTCCCGGGAACCGACGCTGAAGCAGTACAGCGCCAGGGCGTGGGTGCGGGCGTTGCCCATCGGCAGCCTGGAGAAGTGCGCGAACTTCTCGTGGGTGAGCAGCATGACGCTGGCCTGCTCACCGACCAGCATGCAGGCGGCGGTCTCGTCGGTGAAGTTCGGGTCGAAGCCGAACCCGAGACCGGCGAAGAACGCCTTGCTGCGCTCGAGGTCGGCCACCGGCAGGTTGAGAAAGAACATGCGGCCGGGGTTCTGGGTGCTGGTCATGATCGAGCTCTCCAAGTCGTTCGGTGTCGTCGGTACATCGGGTTGGACCGGACGGGTCCGCAGAACTCATCGGCCGAGTCCGCCCGCATTCCTTGACAGCGCCTGGACGCGCCCGGCACCGTTACCCAAGACATCGGATGTCTGATCCGCCAGTCAATGCATAGCGACGCAACGGAGCGCCCGATGCCGGTCACCTCGCCCCGCACCTACGCGGAGGTCCTCGCCCCACCCGCACACCAGGCCCTGGCCGGCGCCGGCCTGCTCGCCCGACTGCCCCTGGCCGTGCTCGGCTTCAGCGCGCTGCTGGTGGTCGAGGACACCACCGGCAGTTTCACTCTGGGCGGCGCCGTCTCCGGGGTCGTGGTGGCCGCCAATGCTGCGGCCGGCCCGGCCCTTGGCCGCCTCGGCGATCGCCACGGGCAGGCTCGGGTCCTGCGCGCGGCCACTCTCCTGAGTCTGCTCGGCGTGGCCGCGTTCGTGCTCGCAACCAGCGCCCACGCCCCCGCACCGGCGATCCTGGCCGCCGCTGCCCTGGCCGGCGCGGGCGTGGTCCCGATCGGCTCCTTCACCCGGGGCCGCTGGTCACAGCTCTACACGCCGTCCGACAGACATCCGATGAATGGCGCACGACTCGGCACGGCCTACGCCGTAGAAGCCGTCCTCGACGAACTGGTCTGGGTGGGCGGCCCGGTCACCGTCTCGGCCCTCGCTGCGCTCACCGACGCACGCCTGGCCATGATCGGCGCCTGCGCCATGGGCGCCCTCGGCAGCATCCTGCTCGCCGCCCAGAAACCCGGCGCCGAGAACCCTGACACCAGGAATCCTGGTGCCACGGACCCGAAGCCCGCACCGACCGGCAAACTCTCGTTCCTGCCCGCCACCTCGCCCAGCGTCCTGGCCGCCCTGGCCGTCCTGGCCTCGATGTTCGCCGTCGGCATCACCTTCGGGCTGAACGACCTCTCCGCAGTAGCCTTCACCAAGGACGCCGGAGTTCCCGGCCTGGCGGGCACCGTGGTGGCAGCAGGCTCACTGGGCGCGGTGATCGGCGGCCTCACGGCCGGGCTGAGCCCCACCACCGATCCCCAGCGGGGCGTGAGCATCGGCGCCGTGCTCTTCCTGATCGCCTACACGCCCCTGGCCTTCGCCTCGAACGTGCCCACGGTCCTGGCCCTGAGCTTCGCCGGCGGCCTGGCCTACGCCCCGTTCAGCGTCGCCGCCAACCGCCTGATCGAAAGACAGAGCCCGGCAGTACGACTCACCGAGTCCCTGGCCTGGCTCACCACCGCGAACCTGGCCGGCTTCGCCCTCGGCGCCCTGATCGGCGGCACCGCAATCGACCACTGGGGCCCTCGCGGCGGCTACTACCTGGTGCCGATATCCGCCTTGGCCACCCTGCTCCTGGCCGTGGCCGGAGCCCTCTGGACCAGGAACACCCGCACTCGCCCAGTGCGAAACTGACCACTGCGCAAAGCGACTCCACCCGCGGCGGCGCGCCCATCGTCCTCAATAAGAAGTTACAAGTGAGGACGCGGGACGCACCGGCGACTGTCCAGCCCGGAAACGTTGTGGTTCAGTACAGCGACACAATTCCGGTCAACGGTGGTGTGCTCTCGTCGCTATATCTTTTTATCCACGACACGTTTCAGCACTTGCCTCGAGCCAGAAGCGCAGTCCTGCCACTTCAGTCGGCCAGGGTGATGCCGAGCTCATGCGCCAGACTCGGGGCCAGTGACGTGAGGTCCTGACTCTGCACGGTGGCCCCTTTGAGCCCGGTCACCCCGCCCACCCCGTCCAGGATGCAGTTCTCGAACAGTACGCTGCTCATCCTGGCGTTCGCGAACTGAGCCGCGGTCAGGTCACAGCCGGAGAAGCGCACGTGCGTCAACTCGGCCCACTGAAAATCGGCCTGCCGCAAGTCGCACCGCTCGAAGACCACCTGCCTCAGCTTGCTCTGCCGATAGCGCGACAGATCCATCCGACACTCGGAGAACACCAGATCCCGGAACAAGCCGTCGCTCCAGGCCGAGCCCATCAGCCGGCATCCCTCCAGACTGCTCTGCAGCAGCGAGACATCGCGGCCCTGCACGTTGGCGAAGTCACACCGCTCGATCACGGCGTCGGAGATGATGACCTGCTCCAGCGAGGCATTGGACAAGCGCACCGCCTCCAGCCTGCTCTCCTCCACGTCGCAGGCGTAGATCTGCGCCCCGCTGAAGTCGGTGCCCTCGTAGAGCATTGCTTTCAAGGTCTTTTCGTCGGCCCACGCATCGTCGGGGATCGTGGCTGGAGTGAGAGCACGGCTGACCTGGGGCGGTTTGGGCTTGCGGAGGCGCGGGATCGTCGACACGTCGCCGAGCCTATCGAGGGCCCGGGCCGGCCCTGCCCGGCCGAGCGGGTGGACACCGAGGTCACCGCCTTCGACCATGCCGCGATCGCCTCGACAGTCGCATCGGCTTTTCCGCTACTAAGCGGCTATAGTCAATCAGGGGCCGTCTTCCACCGGTGTCCCTATTGAGGGATCATCCAGCATTGGCTGAACTCGAGGTGAGGTACACATGACCATCCCTGTCAGCGCGACCTACCTGTCCATGGCCGATGCCCGGACGAATCTGCGCGAGTTGCTCGACAACGTCAAGGCTACGCACGCCCGCTACAGCATTACCCGCAACGGCGAGGTAGACGCCGTTCTCATGTCCGCGGACGATCTCGAGGCTCTGGAGGAGACCCTGGAGATCCTCAGCGACCCCGACGAGATTGCAGCCATTCGAGAAGGCCTCTCCGACATCGAAGCAGGCGACGTCTTCACCATCGCCGAGGTGCGCCGAGAGTTCGGCCTGCGCCCTACAAGATCGTTCTGACCGCTTCGGCGAAACACGACCTGGTGGGAGCCCAGGCCCGGCAGCACGATGAGTCCTACCTTCGACGCTTCAACCGGATCTGCGCGATCCAGGACAGGACGGAACGTCGACTCGTCCCTACCCAAGTCTCCCTGGCTGCGCCACAATCCCCTGGCCGAACCTGCGCTTCAGCCAAGGCCGGTACCTCGTTCAGGAAATGGTGACTTTCCCGAGGTAGCGCACTTTTAGCGGTGGCAGGCGCTCAGCGGGCCTCAACGATCCACTGTTCTGGCGGGTCTGCCCGTAGTCATGAATGTTGATCAGTGAATCCTTTACCGGACCGCGAGAGGGCCCCACGGGCATCGCCCGTTCGGGGACCATATAGATCCCGGAGGTGTGCTCGGCGATCAGAGTGCCGGCTCCCTTGGCCGAGCCCGGTGTTCCTGACCGCGATGGGTCCGCGTACGCCTGCGCCGAAAAGGTCATGACGGCAACGCCTGCTGCGGCAGCGAGACCAGCTTTCTGCATGACGTGCGGTGCGGCGGCTTTCATCGCGGTGAGCAGCGGGACCACGTTGCTCGTTGTGTTGGCGGCGGCCCCAGCTCCACCTAGTTGGGCCAGGGCCACTTCCTCGAAGGTCATGGCGACTGCGCGGCTTGCTGTCATGGAGGCTACGGCGCTCCCGGAGCTTGTCTCGACCAGCGCCTGGGGAAGGGCAGTTCGCCCAAGTGTTCCGATCATCTCCGCGCCGATGGTCTCGCCGGCGGTCAGCTCAGTGGCGATCAGGGCCTCTTCGGCGATCAATGCCTCGGCAGCGAGCAGGGCCGGCTCGATCGCGACCGCCAGGCCACCGGTGATGATCACTGGAACGAGCACCATGGCGACGCTCTTGCCAGGGTTTTCGTAGATCCAGCGGAGCACGGCGTCAGCGAACTCCTTGAGCCCAGGAATGAGCTCAGCGGCCAGGCGGGCGAACTCTTCGACCGGAACGATCACCCGCTGGATCAGGTCTGTTTTTCCCTGCCGTCCGGCGAAGAGCTCTGCCGAAGTCTCGGCCAGGGCCCGGATCTTGGCCCAGACCGAATGGACGGTCGGACCGTAATACGGCATGAGATGACGATAAGCGGCTTCGTCGCAGACGATGAGGAAGGTGTCGCCCGGATAGGCGGCCCCGCGCTGGAACAGCGACTCATCGATAGCCTGCTGGTAGGGCCGGAGTGCTTCGATCGCATCGAACCGGCATTTGATCCGGGGGATCGGATCGCCTTTGTAGGAGGTGTCGCCCAGTTCCTCGAGTAACTGTTTGACCTGATCTGGAACCATACATCTGAGGTATGTGCCCATGATGTGCTTGGCCAGGGCAGCTTCGTTCACCTTCTGAGTCTGCTCCTCCCGATAGCCGAACTCGACGCAGACTTTGTAGAGGAGCAGACCGTCCTGCGGCCGGGTAACCTTCAGCCTTACGTGAACAGCAGCGAGACCCTCTCTCGCGCAGAGTGTTCGACAGAAATTTCCGAACGCTCGGTCCCCGGTCAGCGGAATCCACACCTGCCGAAGAGCAGGATAAAGGCTGCCGGGTCGATAGGGCAGGGCGAACTGGTCGTAGATGCTCTTGATGTTCCTCAGTTTCTGACGGCCCCGATACCGGCCACCGTCCGAGCCGGGTTTGATCTCGTAGTACTCCTTGCGGTCGTAACGTCCTGGGGCGGCTGGAACGATCTTGCCGGTGATCAGGCTCAGGCGCCCCGAAAGGCCGTTGTGGGTCACGATGTCGGGCCATTGCATCGGCTGTTTCATCAACTGACTGAGGCTGACGTTCTGGTTGCGCTCACTGAGCATCCTGCAGTAAGCGCCCTTGCCGCCGTGATCCGGCCAATCGATCGTGTTCAGGCCTGGGGATGGAGGTGGCACTTCGTGGGTCATCATCACGTAGTCCCCGAAGATGACCTTTTCCGCCACCTCCAGACCGAAGACCGAGGTGGCGTTCATCTGCCCCTTGTCCTTGGTCACGTCGAAAATCTCACCGAGGACGTAGCACCCCTCGTACTTCTTCCTTTTCACAGCGGCAACGTCTCCCTCTCGGGCCGTCGAAATGTGCTCCGGTGTTCAGGCCAGGTCGGTGAGCGGGGTGTCGACGTGGATGTCCAGGGCGCTCGTGGGGGTGTACTCGAACCAGGTGGCCACCAGTGAGGCGCCGGCGGCAGATGAGATGTCGGCGTTCAATCCGGTTCCACCCTCGGCATTGTCGGCCCCCAGGGAGACGAGGTCGTAGTCGGCGCCCAGACCGGGCAGCGTGTAGACGAGTGGGTTGCCCCAGGCATCGACGGGTATGCCGCTGTCAAGTTCGGAAAGGGCCGTCGGATAGCGGCCGTTGGTGCTCTTGAAGGTTTCGATGTCGATCATGGCTTGCTGCATCGTGTCCCAGGTCGCGCGTTGCTCAGGAAAGACCAGGGGCCGGGCGTGTTCCTCAGGGTTCGCCGGCGGTACTCCCGCGTAGTTGGTGCGCGCAAAGTTGGCAATCTCCTGGGCGATGCTGACGTAGGGCGAGGAACCGAGTCTGCTCAGTGCCCCCGTCTCGAGCAGTTCGGTGAATTCCTCCTCGAAGCCCGGCCGGACCGGGAGTACGACCCTGGTGTAGCCGGCCCGCAGGAACCGCTCGTGCTCGGGATCAGGATGCTCGAACAGCATCTTGCCGCGTCCTACAGTCTCGGATCCCCAGAAGTAGGGGTAGAGGAAGTAGATGAGGTTCTCCCACTCCACCGCCTGGTGAATGAATTTCACCAGTTCCCCGAACAGCACGGCCTGCTCCCAGTGCTGTTCGCGAACCCCGGCGAAGGTCGGGTTCGGCCGGGCAGCATCTGAAAGACCTGGATTTCGCTGGAAGTCCACCTCGTTCTGCAGCAACCGGCTGACCAGGTCCTCGACGGCTCCTTCCGAGGCCACCGGGAAGTCCGGGCCCAGGAGCCACTGCATCACCAGGCGCAGGATCTCTTCACGTTCGAGCCGCCGGAGAGTGAGGGTGTCCTTCGCGTGCAGGAGGCGCCACAGAGTGTCCCGCTGCTCCTGAAGCACCGCAACGCGCTCCAGGTGGCGAGCTTCGGCTGCAGCCCGCAGTTGCTGCCAGACGGTCTGCTGCCATTGCCGGCGGGCTTCCTGGGTCAGGGTGTACTTCAGCCTGATCTCGATACTGCCCATACTGATGTTGGCATAGGAGTACACCACGGTCAGATGGCCGTACCGGCCGGCGAGGAAGGCCAGATTGCTGCGGACCACATCGTCGTCCGGGTCGGTGTCCGGGCCGCCTCTGATCACCCGCAAGAAATAGTTCGTATCGGCCCAGTGGGCGAAATCGGCCTGCAGCGTAGCGTTGGACGCAACTACGTATCCGGCGGGGACATCGAACTCGATCTGCCCGAACCGTGTGCGGACGGCATCCTTCCTATCGAGCCAGTCGATGCGGCCGTGCTTCATCTCTTCGATGGACTCGGCCGGGGGCGCCGGCACGCTCGTTCCCCACTTCCGGGCTTCCTGGTCGTAATTGGTCCAGTTGATGTCCTTCGGTTCCAACGGGAACTGCAGCGGCTTACGGATCTCCTGCTCGATTCCAGCCAATTGCTGGTGCAGGGCCCACAATCTGACGCCAGGAGCGGGAATGGCTATGTCGTAGGTCTGCCGGAGGCCGTAGCGGAAGAGATCGGTGCGCCACTTACGCATCATCCGGTAGTAGTCGATCCGGATCGGGGTCGCCGCCGGGTTGGTGATGGTCTTGCCCGACTGCTCTTCCACCCCGGATTCGGTGACGATCTTGACCGAGACCTTGTGTTCCTTACGGGTGCGGGCCGAGGCTTTCTCGGTGAGTTCGCGCTTCTCCTGCGCAGACCGCTTGACCGACTCGCGTTCCTCCCCGGTCCGGGTGATCCCGAGCGTGGTCGTCAGGGTGACCCCGACGTAACTTCCGGAGAGTGACGACCCGAAGGTCAGGCCGTTCGTGCGCTTGGCCTCGTTCTCGCTCGATATCGAGGCATCGACGGTCTCAGCCACACCACGTTCGCTGTAGGACTCGAAGTAGTCCTGGACGACGTCCTCGAATTCCCTGCTGGAAGCGGACCATTCCTTGTGGGCGATGGTGACGCTCTCCCCCGGCGCCATCGGCACGGTGAAGACCAACTCGCCCCGCTGCACGCCGACTGGGTACATCTCGATGCGCTCCAGATGAATCCGCCCGATCGGGGAGATCGTACGACGCATACTGTTCAGCCTCAACAGCCTTCGGGCCGAGCTGGCCTTGCCCGGATTCGCCCTCTCCAGCAGGGAAGTCAGCAGGTCGAAGGCTGCGTACGGCACCGAAGCCAGCAGCGGTGCCGTATCGAGCCCTTCACCGGGGCGGTCCGAGGCCGCCAGCCTGCGGGCCGTGGTGAGGAGCTCCTTCAGGGCAGACGACTGGTGCGCCACCCTGGACTCGCTCAGGGCCTGCTCGAGGCGCTCGAGGTCATCGGACGTCAGACCGATAGCCCGCAGCAAATTGAGCTTGACGAAAGCCCCGCCCGACTCGGCTTCGGCCTTCTGCTGTTCCTCCGGCGTGAATTTCGTCAGCACGTACGAACCCGTGAACAGGAGTCGCTTGCTATTGGTCAGATCCACGGCAGGGCCTCCGGAGAACAGGGACGTTGACGGAAAGCTCACCAACTGCACACGAAAAGGCCCAGCCGGGAAAACCTCGCATGACTGGGCCCCTGGTGCCGACCACCATAGAGATCAACCAACCCCGTGTCAGCTGAATCAGGTGCCCACTGGCTTGCGCCGGTCGATCTCCCGCAGCTAATCGACAAGTATCGGGTTCCCGATACCGATCTCGCCGATGACGCCTGTCCGGGTGCTGGGCTTATCCGCACTGATGCACACCCCCATGGCACTGGCCGCCTACCGTCTGCCCTGCGACACGTACGGGGGCGTACATCCGGCGACGTACTGGCTCAAGGCCGAATTCCTGCGTCAGCTGTCCGTCCAGACCGATTGCACCATCGCCGGCTGTGGAGCACACGCTGTTCTGTCTCGACGTTCCGCCGCTCACCAACCGGCAGCTCGCGTTTCACCGGATCGAGGCCGATTTCAAGCCGGCCTCAAGCCTGGTCCCGGCGAAAATCGTTTGGGAATCGTGCATTGAATCAATCAGCCCGGCTTCCACGGTGGAGTCGGTGAGCTCTCCGGTCAGAGCGCCCTTCGCCACGGTGACACCGCCCACGACCTCAATCTTTCGGTGAATACTCCGGCGAAAGTTACTTCACCGCAATGGCCTTCAGCGAAGGAGTCGGCCACTGGCGACGACAGAGAGCCTTCCCGCGTAGCCCCAATTGGGGTCTGCCCCGACGGTTGCGGGTCGTTGCTTCGACACCGACCGTGATGGACGCTCAGGCGTTCGATCATCGAGTGTCCAGCGTCGCCGGGCGCGGAACAGGAGCACACCTTGGCAAGATCGAATCCACCAACGGTCGGGTCGATTACGCGTACCCGACCAGTCGCCGTCATGGCGATGATCTCGGCCCTGCTGGCGGCCTCGCTGACGCTGATCAGCCCCGCTCAGGCTGCTGCTGGTGACCCGGTCGGCAGTGGCTACTGGCACACCAGTGGCCGGCAGTTGCTCGATGAGAACAACAAACCGGTACGGATTGCCGGGGTCAACTGGTTCGGCTTCGAGACGACCAACTATGTCGTGCACGGCTTGTGGACCCGTGGCTACCGATCGATGCTCGACCAGATCAAGACCACGGGTTACAACTCGGTCCGGTTGCCGTACAGCGACGACATCTTCAAGCCCGGCATGGTGCCGAACGGTATCGACTTCTCCAGCGGCAAGAACGCCGATCTGCAAGGGCTGAGTCCGCTGCAGATCATGGACAAGATTGTCGCCTATGCGGGGCAGATCGGACTGAAGATCATCCTGGACCGGCACCGGCCGGACTCATCGGGCCAGTCCGAACTCTGGTACACGCCCACGGTGTCCGAGGCGACCTGGATAGCGGGCCTGAAGAACCTGGCCACCCGATACAAGAACAACTCGACAGTGATCGGCATCGATCTGATGAACGAACCGCACGGCGCGGCCACCTGGGGTTCGGGTGACACCACCACTGACTGGCGGCTGGCCGCCGAAAGAGCCGGGAACGCCGTCTTGTCAGTCGCCCCGAAGCTGCTGATCTTCGTCGAGGGGGTGGAGAAGTACCAGGGCACGAGCTCGTGGTGGGGCGGAAATCTGCGCGGTGCAGGCACCTACCCGGTCCGGCTCTCGGTCGCCAACCGGCTGGTCTACTCACCGCACGAGTACGCCACCAGCGTCCATCGTCAGCCTTGGTTCGACGACCCCACGTTCCCGGCGAACATGCCCGCGATCTGGGACGCCGCGTGGGGATACCTGTACAAGAACAACATCGCCCCGGTCTGGGTCGGCGAGTTCGGTACCACCTTGCAGGCCCCGATCGACCAGACCTGGCTGCGCAGCCTGGTCTCCTACCTCCGGCCCACCACAGCGAACGGTGGAGACAGTTTCAACTGGTCGTTCTGGTCCTGGAACCCGAACTCCGGTGACACCGGAGGGATCCTGAACGACGACTGGACGACGGTCAACACCACCAAGGACGCCTACCTGGCCTCGATCAAGTTCCCGCTCGGCACGAGCGGGCCGCCTTCCGACGTCACCGCGCCCACGGTTCCGACCGGCCTGAGAGTCGGGTCGAAAACGGCCAGCAGCGTCGCGCTGAGTTGGGTCGCTTCAACCGACAATGTTGGTGTCACCGGGTACGATGTGTACCGGGGCGGCACGCTGGCCGGCAGCACAACCGGCACCAGCTACACCGACACCGGCCTGAGCGCGGCCACCGCGTACACCTACACCGTGCGCGCCAAGGACGCCGCCGCCAACGTGTCCAGCCCGTCGACGGCGGTCACCGCTACGACGGCAAGCAGCGGCACTGGGGGTGGCTCCGGCGCCGTGAAGGTCCAGTACCAGAACAACGACACCGCGATCGGGGACAACCAGATCAAGCCTGGCCTGCAACTGGTCAACCCTGGCACCACCGCGCTGAATCTGACATCTGTCACGGCCAGGTACTACTTCACCAAGGACAACGGCAGCAGCACCTTCTCCACCTGGTGCGACTACGCCACGATCGACTGCAACACGATCCGGCTGCGAGTGGTACCGCTGAGCCCGGCAGTGAACGGCGCCGACTCCTACCTCGAGGTCAGTTTCACCGGCGGCACGCTGGCGGCGGGGGCTAAGAGCGGCGAGATCCAGTTGCGGCTGAACAAGACCGACTGGTCGAACTTCGACGAGTCGAACGACTACAGCCGCGGCACCGCCACGAGTTACGCCGACAACACCAAGGTGACGGCCTACGTCGGCTCCACCCTGGCCTGGGGCGCTCCCCCGGCCTGACGAGAACCCCGCGTTGTCATGCGCTCTCGGGCAGCCGTCTGAGAGCGCATGACATCCGGAGGGCAGTCGTCAGCGGGGTGCAGGGTGCTCAGACCGTCGGTACGGTTCCGCCGTCGATCACGTACTCGGCGCCCACGATCGCCGAGGCGCGGTCAGAGACCAGGAACCCCACCAGGTCGGCGATCTCATCAGTGTTGGCGAACCGTCCGAGGGGAACACCGCCGAGGGAGTCGAAGATGCTCTGCTTGGCCTCCTCCCGGCTGATCCCGTTGCCCTCGGCGATCCGGTCCACGAACCGTTCGTAGGCCTCGGTCTCGATGCCGCCGGGGCTGATCGCGTTGACGCGCACACCGCGCGGCGCCAGTTCGTTGGCCAGCCCTTTGCTGTAGGTGCGCAGCGCGGCCTTTGCTGCCGCGTAGGCCAGAGACGCGTCGTACTGCGGAAGTTCACGCTGGATCGAGGTGAAGTGCAGCACGACCGCCGACCCGGACGCGATCATCGCCGGCAGCAGAGCCCGGTCCAGGCGTACCGCTCCCAGGAAGTTGAGGTTCAGCTCGATCATCCACTGCTCGTCGGTGATGACCGCGAACCCGCCGGAGGGTGTCGAGGCGCCGCCGACGACGTGCACCAGGATGTCCAGGGCACCACCGATCTCGGCGATGCGGGCGGCCACCGCCTTCGTGCCCTCGATCGTGGAGGTGTCGGCGGCGATGAAGCGGTCGGGGTATGCGTAGCCCTCGGGCATCGTCCGGGCCGTCACGTAGACGTCGGCGCCCAGCTCCCGCAGCCGCTGCGCGACGGCCTTGCCTGAGCCTTTCGACCCTCCGGTGACCAGTGCCCGGCGACCGTCAAGACGATCGCGATCCGAAGTGGACACTTCTTCTCCTTCAAAAGTATTGGTGGACGTGTCTGGTCAGGACTCGTGGTTGGCGATGACGAGTTCACCGATGACGTTCTTGCGCAGGGAGAACCGGTAGTCGAGTTCGGCGACACCGCCGGGGAAGTTTCCCTCCAGGCGCAGGGTCACCACCCAGTGCTCGTCGTCGATCCGGGCAGCGCCGATCTGCTCGGTCGTGTACGTGAACTCGGTGCCGGCGTCGCGGAAGAGGTCGTGGATCGCGTTCCGGCCGCGGAAGGTCTGCCCCTGGTCGACGGCCACTGCGTTCTCGGCGAAGAACGTCGATGCTGTGTTGGCATCGAGGGCGATGTGAGCGGCGAGGAAACCGCTGATGGTGCTCGGCAGGAGATCGGAGCGGAGGTTGCTGTTCTGCGTCATGAGCCCACCGTGGGGCCTCGCGTGCTCGGAGGGTCAAGCACTGGGCTCTCCCCCTGGGGGAGGCTTCATAATTCAGGGGTGCTGACGATCGGGGAGTTCTCGCGCCTGACCCACCTGAGTGTGCGGACCCTGCGCCGCTACCACGACAGCGCCCTACTGGAGCCCGCCGTGGTGGATGAGGCCACCGGCTACCGCTACTACTCCGTCGAGCAGATCCCGACGGCCCAGGTCATCAACCGGCTACGCGAACTCGATGTCCCGCTGAGCGACGTGCAGCAGATCCTGCGCTCCCCCGACCCCGGCGCCCGCGCAGCCCTGATCGCCGGCCACCTGCAGCACCTGGAGGCCGAGCTCGAGCGCACCCGGGCCTCGGTCGCGGCGCTGCGCCGCCTGCTGCAGCCCAGCCCTGCGCCGATCGCGGTGGAGCTGCGCGCCGAGCCCGCCCGCACCGTCGCGGCGGTGGCCGGCGTGATCGGCAAAGGGGACGTCGCGGCCTGGTATGCGGGCGCGATGGCCGAGCTGGAGGCAGCCGTCGGCGACGCGATGACCGGGCCTTTCGGAGGCAATTACGACAACTCCCTGTTCGAGCAGGGCCAGGGCAACGCCATGCTCTACCTGCCGACAGACGCCCCACCGCGCACCGGGCGGGTGCACGCCGTGACCCTGCCTGCTGCCGAACTGGCGGTCACCACCCATCCCGGTGAACACGACGGCATCGAGGTCACCTACGGCCAGCTCGGCACCTGGGTCGTGGAGAACGCGATGTCGGTGGCCGGGCCGGTGCGGGAGGTTTACCTCGTGCGGCCTCAGGACACGAGCGATCGGGCCGCGTGGCGCACCGAGATCGGATGGCCGGTGTTCCGCGTGTCCTGACCGTGCCGTTGGTGAGTTTCACACCCGGCAGCTGATCTCCATGCCGTCCTCGACCGGGAAAGGCACGGAGACATAGCCGTTCTCGGCCTCCTGCACGTAGGCCAGATAGTCGGCCATGCTCTCGAACGTCGTGTCGTCGGCTATCACCAGAGCGCCTGGCTTGAGGTCTTTCTCGAGCATGCGCAGGACCGGCAGGCAGAGGTCTTTCCAGCCGTCCAGGAGGATCATGCCGATCGGGCCGTCCACCGTTTTCAGGGTCTCCAGGGCGTCCCCCGGAAGGATGGTCACGACGTCGTCAAGCCCGCTGCGCCGCAGGCTCTCCTGCAAAGCCGCGATCTTCACCGCGCTCATTTCCGTGGTGTAGACGTGGCCCGTCCCGTTGTCGGCCACCGCGGCGGCCAGATGCAGCGTCGAGAGACCGTACGAGGCACCGAACTCCACGATCACCTCGGGCCGGGACGCGCGGGCGAGGGCATAGAGCAGGTGACAGCCCGAGCGTGACACCGGCATGTAGTCGGCTTGGAGTGCGTCCGCCCGGTCCTGGGCGGAACTGGCCGAGAAGGAGTTCGGCAACGTCCAGGGAGTCGGATGGGTTTCACTGTGCTCGGCGGCGGCCTGCAGGTGATGGAGGACGGCGGCCACATCGGGGGAAGTCAGCGTGTTCATATTTTTACGCTAGACGCAACGTTGCGTCTAGTCAACGGTAGACTGCTGCCATGGAAAGCACGGAGAACGAACCGGCCCCCGCCGCGCGCAGGCACCACGGCAACCGGCACCGCCGCAGCGAGGAGGCACGAATCAGCGTTCTGCAGGCCGTGGACGGACTGCTCGTCGAGATCGGCTACGCGAGACTGACCATCGAGGGAATCGCCCAGCGGGCCGGCGTGTCGAAACAGACCATCTACCGGTGGTGGTCCTCCAAGGACGAGTTGCTGATGGACGCCTTCAGCAAGGACGCCTCCGACTGGATGATTCCGTCCGACACCGGACGCCTTCGCGATGACCTACGCGCCCACGCCCAGCGGGTCGCCGAATTCATGGCCAACAGCGACGCCGGCGCAGTCTTTCGGGCGCTGCTGGCCCAGGCCCAGCACGACGGCGACTTGGCAGAACGCCTGCGCAGCGAATTCCTGGTCGAGCAGAAGACCTACGAACGCCTGCCGCTGGAAGCCGCGCTGCAGCGGGGCGAACTCCCCCAGAACGCCGATCCGGACCTGCTGGCCGCACAGGTGTTCGGCCCCATCTACTACCGTGTGCTGGTCTCCGGCGAGACAGTCACCCCCGCCTTCATCGACGCCCTGGTGGACCTGACACTCGCGAACACCGTGGCCAGCGGCAGCCGGCCAGGTTCCTGACGACCAGGGCCCTCGTCCCGCGCGGTGGTGAGATTCTCAAACACTTGCTCTGCGCCGCGGCCTAGCGACGGGCTACAGCATCTCCCGTAGCTTCGCCTCCAGGGCTTTCCGGGACGGCGCACCGACGATCGAGCTCACCTCGCGACAGCTGCGGAACAACATCAGCGTCGGGATCGTCTTCACGCCGTAAGTTCCTGTTGTCTCACGGTTCTCGTCCGCATTCAGCTTCACGACCGTGATCTTGCCCCGGTTCCGTGCGGCGAACTGCTCGACCACCGGGGACACCGCTCGGCAGGGCCGGCACCACGGCGCCCAGAAATCCACCAGCACCGGCCCTGCAGCGAGGAGGACCTCGTCGACGAATGTGGCATCGGTGACCGACTTCAGTGCGGGCATTGCGTTTCCTTCATCGAACGGGCGAGATGGCGGATGCCACACCGCTACCCAGTCGCGCCGGAGGAGGTGTGCCACCCGCGCCTAGACGATAGCGAGGAGGTTCACGGGGATGCCGGTGAGGCCGCAGCCCTTTAGCACCAACGCTGCCAGGTCAGTGGCTATCCTCCGATCAGGCCTGCTTGAGCCGCGTGCGGTTGGCCTGGATGATCTCGTCCGCCAGTTCCGGCGAGGACTTGGCCACCGCCCGCGAGAGGGCGAGTGCGCCGACCATCTGGCTGAACAGGGTGATGGCCTGTTCGCGGGCCTGTTCGGCGTCCAGGTCGGTGCCGGACTGCGATGCGTTCTCGAGGACCATGTCCGTGATGACGCTGAAGAAGCCGTCGAGCCCGTGCTGGTACGCGGACTGGGCCGCAACGCCCTCGCGTCCGGCGTCCGTGACCAGAGCTGCTGATGCGCAGCCAATTTCGGGGTGGTCACGGTGCACGTCGTTCAGGTACTGGTCGACCATGTGATCCAGTCCCGCCCGGGCCGAGCCGGGATGTTCGGCGCGGATGCCCGCCAGGGCCGCAAGGGAACTGTTGAATCCCTCGCGGATCACCTCCAGGGCGAGGTCGTCCTTGGAGTCGAAGTGGTTGTAGAAACCGCCGTGGGTCATCTCGGCGGCCTTCATCAGTTCGGCGATGCCGATGCCGTTGACGCCGCGGGTCCGGAATCCCCGGCCGGCGGCCTCGACGATCTTGTCGTGGTTGAGCTTCTTCTGCTCCTGCGTGAGGCGGGGCATGCCTATCTCCTTCCCGGCGACGGCGTGCGTCCGACCAGGGACGACGCCACTCCCACGGTCGATGATACCCGTCATCATTGCCCACCCGGGAGCTCGGCACCCTGGCTTGACAACAATTGATGACGAGCATCATTGTTCATATCGATGACGACCGTCATCGTTAGTGGAAGTGAGGTCAGGCATGGACGTCGGAACGATCGGCGCCGGCACCGTCGCGCAAGCAATCGCCCGCCATCTCGTGGCAGCGGGCCACCGCGTGATGCTGAGCAACAGTCGCGGCCCGGCGTCACTGGAAGCCGTCGTGGCCGAACTCGGGCCACTGGCCAGCGCCGGCACCGCTGCCCAGGCGGCAGCAGCCGATCTGGTGATCCTCGCCGTGCGGTGGAGTGACGTACCAACCGCCCTGGCCGGTCTGCCCGCATGGAATGGGCGCATCCTGGTGGACGCCACCAATCACATCCTGGGTCCGACCCCGGCCGACCTCGCCGATCTCGGCGGGGAGACCAGCAGCGAGATCGTCGCCCGCCAGGCACCGGGTGCGCGCGTGGTGAAGGCCTTCAGCACCCTGTACGGGCAGTACATCGCGGCAGATCCCCGGCATGCCGAGGGCCGTCAGTTGCTCTTCTACGCCGGGGACGACACCGAGGCGAAAGACCTTTTCCAGAGGACGTTTGCAGCCGTCGGCTTTGCGACGGTGGACGTGGGCCCGTTGCGCGAAGGCGGGCGACTCATGCAAGTCGGCGCAGGCCCCCTCTCCGCCCTGCACGCCCTGCGCCAGGACGGGAACCCCGAGTGAAGGCGCCGGCCGCCGTGAAAGCCTTTCCGCTCGAAGCAGAACCGTCATCACCCAGAACAGGAACTGAATCATGAGCAAGCTCCTCGTCACCGGAGCCACCGGAAATCTGGGCCGCCACACCCTGCAACTACTCCTCGAAACCGTCCCCGCCGAGCGACTGGCCGGGCTCTCCCGATCCCCCGAGCGAGCCGCCGACCTGGCCGCGCAGGGGGTGGACATCCGCCAGGGCGATTACTCCGACTTCGACTCCCTCGTCAAGGCCTTCGCAGGCGTGGACAAGCTCCTGCTCGTCTCGGCACAGGCTTTCACGGACCGAAACACCCAGCACTACAAGGCCATTACGGCCGCCCGGCAGGCCGGCGTCAAGCACGTGATCTACACGTCGATCCAGCGCGACGACGAACTGGGCATCAACCAGGTCGGAGTCACCGAATCCGACGTCTTCACGGAGAAGACGCTGCGAGCCTCGGGCCTGACCTACACCATCCTCCACAACCCCATGTACCTGGACCAGATCGCCGGCTACATCGGAACCGACGCCTACGAAACCGGCGTGCGGGTTCCCCCGGGCGAGGGCACGATGGCGCCCGCGCTGCTACGCGACCTCGCCGCCGGCAACGTCGCCGTACTCACCCAGGACGGCCACGAGAACAAGAGCTACACCCTGAACGGGAGCGAGGCCGCGTCCTACCGGGACATCGCCACCACCCTGAGCACGATCCACGGCAAGCCGGTTCCGTACCTACCCGTGCCGGTAGCAGAATTCCACGAAAGCTACCTCCAGAAAGGCATTCCCGAGCACGTCGCCGAATTCCTGACGGCCTGGGTCGCCGGCGTCGGCCTCGGCTCGTTCAGCAAGAACACCGACGACCTGGAAAAGCTCATCGGCTACCGGCCCACCAGCTACCGCGAATTCCTCGAGCAGAACTACCCCTCGATTGCACCTCGCACGACGAACGAATCGGTACCCAGCACCTGACCGAACTGGACCACTACCAATGGGGGACGTTTGTGGGCACCGATCGCACCAACGTCCTTCATCGGTGGGTAGCGGTCCCGCCAGCAGACCGGGGGACCTGTCCTGCCCGGTGGTGAGATCCTCGAGCATGAGCATCGATGGATCGTCCTCAACCGCTCCGGCCAGCGACCTGGAGCAGATTGACGCCCACGTGCGAACCTTCTTCGCGGCCTTCACCTCCGGCCCGGACCTGGACGCCCGGATGGACGACCTGCGCTCGCTCTTCCTGCCGGCCGCGGTCATCGTCCGAACCTGCGGCGGTGAACCAACGGTGTACGGCGTCGAGGATTTCATCGCTCCCCGTAAAGCCTTGCTGTCCAACGGAAAACTGGCGAACTTTCGCGAGTGGCAGACGGCCGGGCAAACCGAGGTCTTCGGGGACATCGCCCAGCACTGGTGCAGCTACGCCAAGGCCGGTATCCACGAGGGTGTTTCCTTCACCGGGCGCGGGAAGAAGAGCATCCAGTTCGTGCGGACCCTGAGCGGATGGCGGATCAGCGCAGCGGCCTGGGACGACGAGAGAGACGGCCTCAGCATGGATGACGCGATCGCTCCCGGAAGGTGAGGAACGGCTACCTCAGCCGGCCTCGGACTCCTCATGGAGGCTGGAGACCTCTTCACCATGATCGCGGGCCCAGGCCGTGAGGGCCGAGATCGGCTCCACCAGAGTCTGACCCAGCTCGGTAAGGCTGTACTCCACCCGCGGCGGGGCCTCGGCGTACACCTGCCGGTCGACCAGTCCGTGCTCCTGCAGCCGGCGCAACGTCTGGGTCAGGACCTTGCGCGACACTCCGCCGATCAGCTCCACCAGATCACCGTGGCGGACCGGGCCCTGGCTCAACGCGAACACCGTGACCATGGCCCACTTGCTGGAGATGATCTCCATCGCCAGCCGGGCCGGGCAGTCGGCAAGAAAGACCGTGCCGGGGCGCAGGCTCATGAGCCGAAAGGTACCAGGAGGTACCTAACGGCCTTCTAGCGTCGTGGACATGCCTTGAGCACGATTTCCCGTGTTCGCGCTACTCCACCCCGTCAAGAACTGAGGATTGCGAATGTTCGCCGCATACACGTCCGTTGCTGTTGTTCTGGCCCTGATGAGCGCCGGGACGGCCAACGCCAAGATTCGGGGGATGGAGCCCGCCGTCTCAGGGCTCCTGGCCGCCGGAGTTCCCCGCTCGTGGTTCGTCCCGCTGGCTCTGCTGAACCTGGCCGGTGCCACTGGCCTGCTGCTCGGGATCGCCTGGCGTCCACTGGGCATCGCCAGCGCGCTCGGCCTCACCCTGTACTTCCTGGGCGCCCTCGGTTTTCACCTGCGCGCCTGGTCGTTCAAGGGCATGCCGATGGCCGCGGTCTTCACCGTGCTGTCGGCCGCAACACTGGTTCTCGCTGTCACAGCCCTGTGATCACACCGGTTCGGGTTCCCGGGCCCGTTCCTGGTTCTCCTCGACGATCCACGGCCGGGGCGCACGGTCGGCCCGTACGAAGATCGCCCAGCACGCCACCAGGCCGACCATCTGCGCGATGGCCATGCCCCAGGCCGCACCCGGGGCGCTGCCCAGCCAGCCGCCGAGCGCACCCAGGCCGAGCATCAGCGGCGCCTGCACGAAGGTGACCTGGAGCATCCGGTTCACCTGACGCAGGGCCTTCAGCCCCAGACTGGCCCCGAGCACGAAGCCGACGCTGATCACGATGACGCCCATCGGCAGCATCACCGCGCGGGCGTTGGCCCAGCTCGGGCCGAGCAGCTCGGCGCCGATCGAGGCAGGCAGGACCAGCAGGACCAGCACGCACAGCCCGGCCAGGCCCCCGATCGCGCCGCTGAGCAGCAACGACAACCGGATCAGGGAGCCGCCGCCGATCGCGGCCCGGGTCAGCAGCGGCAGCCCGGCCGCGGAGATCCCGGAGAACACCAGGTTCAGCGGGCCCAGCAGGGTCTGGGCGGCCCGGATCGCGCCGATCGCCACGGTGCCGACGATGCCGGTGATGAAGTACATGACCAGGGTGGTGGCGCCCTGGTTGAAGGAGAAGTCGGCGGCCATCTTGACGTTGATGTCGCGGGTCTCGCGGAACCAGGCCAGGGCGCCGAACGGGTTCGGCACGACCTTGGCCTGGACGATCCCGAACAGGGCGGCGGCCAGGGCACCGGCGCCCCAGGCCAGGGTGATCAGGAGGACCGAGGGCTCGGGCCGGCTGAGCAGGACGGCCAGCAGTGAGAACTGGATCACTGCGCGCACCGCGTCGTTGCCGGCGGCGGTGCGCGGGCGGCCCTCGGCGAAGAAGACGCCGCGCCAGGTCTCCTGCAGCATCAGGCCCGGCATGGCGATGGCCAGACCGGCCAGGCCCACGGCGGCGTGCCCGTTCCCGGAGACGGCGAAGACGACAGCGGCCGCGAGCGCGCAGAGGATGCCACTGAGCACGCCGAAGCTGAGTGCCGAACCGGTGGCCCG
This sequence comes from Kineosporia babensis, assembly GCF_021129305.1. Lineage (GTDB taxonomy): Bacteria > Actinomycetota > Actinomycetes > Actinomycetales > Kineosporiaceae > Kineosporia > Kineosporia babensis. Next base: position 102,440 of record NZ_JAJOMB010000004.1, read on the forward strand.
CCGGGCCGCCCGGTGCCGGACCGGCCGGGCCACGTCGGTGAACCGGATCACGTACGGGTCGCCGATCGCGGCCCGGCCCAGGCCGATCAGGAAGGTGAAGGTGACCAGCATGACGCTGAACGAGGCGAAGTCGCCCACCGAGAGCTCACGGGCGACCACGATCGAGAAGCCGAAGTTCGACAGGCTGGCCAGGGCCTGGTCGGTGAAGGTCCACAGCGTCCGGCTGCGGTTCGACGCCGGTCGGTGCTCCGGTGCATCCGTTCCGGTGGCGGCGCGCACATGCCGTCCCGCTAGATCCACGGTTCACCGACGAAGGTCGGGCGACGAGCAGGCAAGGAGCGCACCTTCCGGATGGCGGGCGGCGGGCCGGGACGGCACCACCGGACGATCGGCCGGGCGCCGCGGCGCGCTCCGATCAGCACGCTCGTCCTTGAGGTGCGTCTGCGGGCACCGGGCCCGCACCGCCAGCATCGCGCCAAGTCCGCAGAAAGAGCAGCCCTGCGGCGATCGGGCCTCTCAGCCATCGCTCAGGCGCGGGCGCTCAGCCCAAGAACCTTCCGCTGTCCGACGCTGCCGCCCTGCCGTTGGTGGGGACTGACCGCCTGAAACTCAAGAAAGACCCCCACCACAATCCGGGCTGCTGGTCAGCGCTTGAGGACGGCTCTGGTCACGGCATCGGCGATCGGGGCCGCCACCGTGCCGCCGTAGCCCTCGTTACCGGCCAGGCCACCGTTCTCCACCACCACGGCGACCGCCACCTGGGGATCGTCCACCGGGGCGAACGAGGTGAACCAGGTGTGCGGCGCAGTGTCGTCGGTGGTACCGGTCTGGGCGGTACCGGTCTTGCCGGCCACCTCGACCCCGGGGATCCGGGCCGCCGAACCGGTGCCCTGCGGGCTCTGCACGGCCGCTTTCATCATGTCAGCGAGCTGATCGGCCACGTCCGGGCTGACCGCCGTGGACAGCTCCTCCGGACCGGGCTCGGAAACCGTCTTCCCGTTGGCGCTGACCACCCGCCGAATCAGGTTGGGGCGCATCAGAACACCGTCGTTGGCGACCGCTGCGGCCAGCATCGCCACCTGCAGCGGGGTGGTCCGCACGTTCAGCTGACCGAGCCCGGACAGAGCCAGCTGGGACTGGTCGAGGTCACCGTCGGCGAAGACGCTGGGGGTCACGGTCTGCGGGACGCTCAGCTCGAGTCCGAAGCCGAACTTCTCCGCCTGATCGCGCATCTTGTCGTTGCCCAGCTCCATGGCCAGCTGCGCGAACGTGGTGTTGCAGGAGGCTGCGAAGGCCTGCAGCAGGGTCGGCCGCCCGCCGAAGCAACCGTGCCCGCCGCTGTTACGGACCCGATGGTTGGTACCGGGCAGGCGCAGGCTCTTCGAGCCGTTGACGTTCTCGCGGGAGCGGGCCTGCCAGCCGTCGGCCAGGGCCGCCGCCGCGGTGACGATCTTGAACGTGGAGCCGGGCGGGTAGGTCTGGCGCAAGGCCCGGTTCAGCAGCGGTTGCAGCTGATCGGCGTTGAGTTTCTGGTAGGCCTCGTACGCCGCCCCGGTGTCGTGCACGGCCAGCCGGTTCGGGTTGTAGGACGGCCGGCTCACCATGGCCAGGATGGCGCCGGTTCGCGGATCCAGGGCGATGACGGCGCCGCGCTGGTCCTCGAGCTCGTCCCAGGCCGCCTTCTGGGCCTCGGGGTTGATCGTGGTCTCGATCGTGGCGCCCTTGGCCTGCTCTCCGGTCAGCAGGCTGCCCAGGCTGGGCAGGAACAGCGAGTCGTGGGTGCCCGACAGGTACTCGCTCTGCAGGCCCTCCAGACCGAACGGCTGCAGGTTGACCCCGAAGTAGCCGGTGACCGGTGCGTACATCGGACCCAAGGGGTAGCTGCGCAGGAACGGGTAGGTGCCCTCGGCCGGTTCTGACCGGGCCACGACCGTGGACCCGGCCAGGATCTGGCCGCGTTCGCGACTGCGTTCCTTGACCTGGGTCCGCAGATTCCTCGGGTGGTCCTCCAGGTCGGCGCGGGCGATCACCTGGATGTAGGTGACAGCGACGAACAGCGCACTGAAGAGCAGGGTGATGACCGCCGCGAGATGGCGGATCGGACCGTTCATGGATGAGTACCGTTCGTGGGCGCCGGGCAACAGGCGGTGACACGAAAGTGAAGACACAGCAGCACATCACCAGCGACGGGCACTTTACACCGAATCGCACCACCACCGTCCTGCGCCGGCCCGGCCCCCTTCCCTCATTTGATGGCAGGCAACGGCTTTGGGCTCGCCCTGACCCATGGTTCTGCCCATGAGAATTCACCGCCCTTTCACCCGGGCCACCGTCCTGGCCGGCGCCGCACTCGGACTGAGCGCGCTCGTGGCCTCACCTGCACCCGCCCTGGCCAGCAGCGCCGCTCACGCTTCCGGCGCCGCCCTGGCCCAGGACGCCCTCAGCGCCAAGCGTCTGACCAATCCGGCGACCGCCATCGTGGACCGCGACGGTGACGGCAAGAGCGATCTGACGACCTACCGCCCGTCCACCCGCACCTGGCACACCCGCACCAATATCGGGAACCAGGCGAAGGCCCTTCCAGCAGTCGTCATCGGCCAGAAGGACCACGTCCCGGTCCCCGGCGACTACGACGGCGACAAGAAGACCGACGTGGGGATGTGGAACCCCAACGACGGTACGTGGACGTACATCACCAGTTCCGACGGCCGGACCAAGAGCATCGACTGGGGCACCACCGGCGACCAGGTCGCACCCGGCGACTACGACGGCGACGGCCGTACCGACTTCGCCGTCTTCCGGCCCTCCGACGGCACCTGGTACATCATCGCCAGCAAGACCAACTCCCAGCTCACCAAGCGCTGGGGAACCAAGGGCGACCAGGTCGCCCCCGGCGACTACGACGGCGACGGCCGCACCGACCACGCCCTCTTCCGCCCCTCCGACGGCGTCTGGTACGTCCTGAACAGCTCCACCGGCAAGAACACCAACCGGCAGTGGGGCACCAAGGGCGACCAGGTCGCCCCGGGCGACTACGACGGTGACGGCCGCACCGACCTCGCGCTCTGGCGTCCCTCCGACGGCGTCTGGTACGTCATCAACAGTTCCACCAACACCGCCCAGAACCGCTACTGGGGCACCAAGGGCGACCAGGTCGTCCAAGGCGACTACGACGGCGACGGCCGCACCGACCACACCCTCTTCCGCCCGTCCAACAACACCTGGCTGGTCTTCTACAGCTCCACCGAGACCTACAGCCAGAACCCGCCCGTGTGGGGAACCACCGGAGACGTCCCGATCCACTGACGAGCTGGCTCCCGGTGCCACGACCTTGCCGTTGTGGCACCGGGACCACCGAGCCCGCACCTCATCGAGGCGATGCCCTGAAATCGACCGCCTCGGAGTCACCTACGATTTCTCAGCGGGGCGGCCAGGTCCGCAGCGCCGCGTCGGCCATGACCTGAAGGTCCTCACGGGCGACGCCACCGGCGGCCTGGACGGCGATACCGCCGACCAGTGTGGCGAGATAGCGGGCCAGCACGGCCGGGTCTGCGCCCTCGGGTAGATCACCTTCGTCGGCCGCCCGCTGAAAGCGCTCGTTCAGGCGTTCGTAGAAATCGGTGCGCCACTCGACCAGGAGCTCGCGGATGCTGGTGGCACCGGCCCCGGTGACCAGGGCGCTGTGGACGCCGAGGCAGCCGTGCGGCTGCTCGGGCTGGGTAGTGCTGCGCACCACGCCGTTCAGGACGACGCTGGCCACCCCGAAGGCGGTGGGTTCCAGCAGGCCGCGTTCCAGGTAGGAGTCGGGCTTCTCGCTGTAGCGCTGCAGGGCCTTGCGGAACAGCTCCTCCTTGTTGCCGAAGGCCGCGTACATGCTCGTGGTGGAGATACCCATGGCCTTGGTCAGGCCGGCCAGGCTGGCGCCCTCGTAGCCGTGCTCCCAGAAGAAGAGCATGGCCTTCTCCAGCGCGGCCTCGGCGTCGAACTCCCGGGGCCGGCCGATCGGCGCCCGCTGCTTGTCCGTCCTGGTCACCATGCCGACCACCTTAGCGTTCTGAAGCGATCGATGCCGAACATTCTGCATCGATCGATCCGGAAGTGTTAGGGTCCTAATTCCGCATCGATCGATGCGGAAGTCGGCAGCGGCGGGCGACACCGTCGTCCATTGGTTCTGCAGTGATCGCTACACAACAGGGAGAAGGCGTCATGGGACAGCTCGAGGGCAAGACCGCTCTGGTCACCGGCGGCAGCACGGGGATCGGCCTGGCCGCCGCCGAGCGGATGGCCGCCGAGGGTGCTCACGTGTTCATCACCGGCCGCCGCAAGGCCGAGCTCGACGCCGCGGTCGAGACCATCGGCGCCGAGGCGGCGACCCCGGTCGTCGGAGACATCGCGAAACTGGATGATCTGGAACGGCTTTACCAGGCGATCGGCAGCCGGGGCCAGGGCCTGGACGTGCTCTTCGCCAATGCCTCGATCGGTGAGTTCGTGACCCTGGAGGACACCACCGAGGAGCAGTACGACCGGCACTTCGACATCAACGTGCGCGGCACCTTCTTCACCGTGCAGAAGGCCCTTCCGGTCCTGAACGACGGCGCCTCGATCGTGCTGAACAGCTCGGTCAACGCCGACCAGGGCGCACCCGCGTTCGGGCTCTACGCCGCGACCAAGGCCGCCCAGCGCTCGTTCACCCGCACCTGGGCCAACGAGCTCAAGGGGCGCGGCATCCGGGTCAACGCCATCATGCCCGGCCCGACCGAGACGCCGGGACTGAACGGCCTGGTCCCCGCCGACCAGAACACCGGTTTCAAGCAGGGCATGGCTTCTTCGGTTCCGTTGGGGCGGCTGGCCCGGCCCGAGGAGATCGCCGCGACTGTGCTGTTCCTGGCCTCTGAGCAGAGCAGCTTCATGACGGGTTCGGCACTGTACGTGGACGGTGGCTCGACCCAGGTCTGAAGTCAGCGGCCCGGATGCTCTGCCTCGGCCAGAAAGGGGCTCCGCGATCGATGGTGCCGGGCCCTGAGGGCCCGGCACCGATCGCATCACATGTGCACGGCCACCTGGTCGTTGGCCTCGGCCAGCGCGGCCGTGACCTTCCGGGCGGGGTAGAGCAGGAAGGCCAGGACCGAGGTGATCACGAAGAACACCGCGGACCACACGAACACCGCGTCGTAGGCGGCGAGCTGGGCCTGCACCGCCACCAGCGGCGTAACCCCTTCAGCCGCGTGCGAGGCGAGGTAGTCGGTGGCCGCCGAGGCCGAGACGCTGCTCAGCAGGGCCACCCCGATCGAGCCGCCGACCTGCTGCGAGGTGTTGACGGTGGCGGAGGCGACGCCGGCCTGATGCGCCTCGACGCCGATCGTGGAGGAGCCCATCGCGACGGCGAACACCGAGCCCAGGCCGAGGCCGACCAGGACGAGGCCGGGCAGCAGGGCGGCGATGTAGCTGCTGTCGGCCTCGAACCGGGTAAAGGTGAGCATGCCCGCGGCGGCCAGCAGCGAGCCGATCCCGATCTGCAGGCGTGAGCCGATCCGGGTCTGGAAGGCCGGGCTGCCGTTGAACTGGGCGCTGACACCGATGGCGACAACCATGGGCAGGAAGGCGAAGCCGGACTTCACCGGTGAATAGCCGAGTACCTGCTGCACGTAGAAGGTGACGAACAGGAACACGGCGAACATGCCGATCGCCGCGGTCAGCATCACCAGGTACGAGGTGCCGCGCACCCGGTCCAGCAGGATGCGCAGCGGCAGCAGCGGGTGCTTCACCGTCCGCTCGGCCACCACGAAACCGGCCAGCAGCACGACCCCGGCGATCAGACTGACCAGGGTGAACGTCTCGCTCCAGCCTTCGGTCTCGGAGCGGGCGAAACCGTATACCACGAAGAAGATTCCGGTCACGGCCAGGATGGATCCGGGCCAGTCGAACGAGGGACGTCCGCCCTCACGTTCGTTGGCCGGCAACAGTCGCAGTCCACCGAGAAGGGCCACTACGGCGAAGAGCACATTGACGTACAGGCACCAGCGCCAGGACAGGTACTCGGTCAGCGCTCCACCCAGGAGCAGACCGATCGCCGCACCGGAACCCGCCACGGCCCCGAAGATCCCGAAGGCCTTACCCCGGTCGGGCGAGTGGGCGAAGCTCACGGTGAGCATAGCCAGGGCAGCCGGGGCCAGCAGCGCGCCGAAGGCGCCCTGCGCGGCGCGGGCCACGATCAGGATCTCGAAGTTCGGCGCCCAGCCACCCAGGGCCGAGGCGGCGGCGAAGCCCACCAGGCCGACGAGGAAGCCGAGCTTGCTGCCGAACATGTCGTTGAGCCGGCCGCCGATCAGCAGCAGGCTGCCGAAGGCCAGGGAGTAGGCGGTCACCACCCACTGCCGCTGGGCGTCGTCGAACGTCAGGTCGGCCTGGGCGGCGGGAAGGGCGATGTTCACGATGGTGGCGTCGAGCACCACCATGAGCTGGGCGATCGAGATGACCCCGAGGATCAGCCACTGGGCGCGCGAGGTGCCGGGCGGCCCGTCTGGGCCGGTGGCGGGGACGTGGGTCTGAGAAGCCGCCGTGCGTGCGCGGTCGGACATGTCTGCCTTTCGTACATACGGGCCAACACCTGACAGCAGGCGCGGCGAAACGCGGAATAGCTGTTCCGGCGTACGACCACTGTAGCGGAATAACTGTTCCGCGTTGCTAGGCTAGGCCGGTGAACAGTTCGCCCGAGCCGCTCGAAGCATCGGCCACCGCAGTCCACCGAGCCTCCGGCGACATCCAGCAGCGCATCCTGGCCGCCGCCGGCGAGGTGTTCGCCGCCGAAGGACTCAGCGCCACCCTGGCCGACGTGGCCGCCCGGGCCGAAGTCGGGGTGGCCACCGTCTACCGGCGTTTCGCCAACAAGGACGAACTGATCCTGGCCCTGTTCGAGATCCACTTCGAGAAGGCGCAGACCGACGTGCGCCGGGCGATCGAGGCCGAGGACCCCTGGCTGGGTTTCGTCACGTTCTTCGAGGGCGGCGTGCGCCTGTTCTCCCAGGACAAGGGTTTTCGCGATTTCGTGGTCAGCGGTTATGCCGACAGCTTCGGCTGGGCCCGGGGTGCCTCGCCGGAACGGGTGGAGCAGATCGTGCAGGAACACCATCATTTCATGCGCACCTCGCTGGAACAGATGCTGCAGCGCTGCCAGGCCGCCGGCGTGATCCGCAACGACGTGACCACCGCGGACCTCTTCGCCCTCACCATGGCCGCGGTCAGCAGCATCGACTTCGCATCGCGCAAGGGCGGCCCCCAGATCCACCGCCGCGTCGTAGGAATCATGCTGGACGGCCTCCGCCCCAGCCGACAGGCACCTACCCCACTGCCCGATATCACCCAGTGACGCCTGCGGGTCACCGCACCCGTCTCACCCTGATTGCTGCGCCACGGCCCGGTCCAGCGACCCCTCGGCCCAGGTCCGCAACGCCGCCAGCGGCTGCGCGGCCGAGTAGCCCAGCTCGGACAGCGAGTACTCCACCCGGGGCGGCACCTCGGCGAACACCTCGCGTTCGATCAGCCCCGCCTCCTCGAGCCGCCGGAGCGTCGCGGTCAGGACCTTGGAGCTGATCCCGCTGAGCCGGGTGCGCAACTGACCGAATCGCATCGGCCCCGGCTCCAGGGCGCCGATCACCAGCGCCGACCACTTGTTGGCGATCACGTCCAGCAGGTCGCGGCACGGGCATTCCGGATTGTAGACGTCGTGTGCGTCATGTAGACCGGTCGAGCAGGCCGTCGGCATCCTGACCTCCTATGGTTCCCAAAGGTTACTTGTCCCCCTTGAGGGTAACTGGCGTCTTCAAGTTACCGTCGGCGGCATCGGAAACCGATCAAGGGAGCGAGCACGATGAGCAGCATCAAGGCCTGGCCGGTCCTCGGTGGCGCCGGCGACGAGACGGCGTTCCTCGAGGTGGAGCGGGAGGTGCCGGAACTGCGGCCGCACGACATCCTGGTGCGGGTCCGGGCCGTGTCGGTGAACCCGGTGGACACCAAGGTGCGGGCTGGTCTGGCCGCCGGCGCGACTCGGCAACTGGGCTGGGACGCGGCCGGGGTGGTGGAGGCGGTCGGTCCCCAGGCACAGCGGTTCCGGGTGGGCGACGAGGTGTACTACGCCGGGGACATCACCCGCGACGGCACGAACGCCGAACTGCACGCCGTGGACGAGCGCATCGTCGGCCGCCATCCCACCACGCTGTCCTGGCCGGAGTCCGCGGCTCTGCCACTCACCGCGATCACCGCATGGGAGTCGCTGTTCGACCACCTGCGCCTCAGTTCGACGGACAAGGGTGCGCTGCTGGTCGGTGGAGCGGCGGGCGGGGTCGGCAGCATCATGATCCAGCTGGCCAAAGCCCTCACCCCGAACGTCCAGGTGATCGCCAGTGCCGCTCGTGAGGAGTCCCGGGAGTGGGCCCTCCGGATGGGCGCCGACCACGTGATCGACCGCGACGACCTGCCCACCGCCCTGCGCGCTGTCGCCCCCACCGGCGTCCGCTGGATCTTCTCCCCCTACACCCGCGGAAACCTGCCGATCTACGCGCAACTGCTGCAGCCGTTCGGGGCCGTGGTGGCCATCGACGAGCCAGAGAACCAGGAGACGCTGGTGTTGAAGTCCAAATCGGCTGCCCTGCACTGGGAATTGATGTTCGCGCGGATCACCAACGACGCCGAAGACGTGGCCGAGCAGGGACGCCTGCTGACCAAGGTTGCGGACCTGATCGACGAGGGGGCGGTGCGCACCACGCTGACCCGCACGTTCGAGGGGCCCGTCCCCGAGGCCCTGCGCCAGGCACACGCGGTGGTCGCCGCAGGAGGCGCGATCGGCAAGGTCGCGGTCCTGCTGCCCTGAAGCCATTCCTGCGCAGGAGTGCCGGGACTCTGCGGGGTTCCGGGTCGGCGCCGTCAGAAAACTGGTCAGCCGATCTTCATTTCGTCGCAGATCCAGGCAGTGATGGAGGTGCGGGTAGGGCTCCAGCCGAGGTCACGGGCCCGGGTTGCGCGTACCCGACTGTTGGATCCGAGGGCGAAGCGGGCGAACCCTTCACCCCAGGCCTGTCCGGCTTCCTCGAGGTTCCAGGGCTGGACCGGGCCCAGGCCGAGACGCTCGGCGATGTACTGCGCGGCGTCCTGGATGCCGAGCGCCCTTCCGAACCAGGCAGATCCGGCAGGATCGGCTGGTGCAGGACGCTGCTGGCGGCCAGGAGCAACATCACCGTCCCGGCTGTCGCGCAACCCGTTCCTGGCCGAGGGCATGCGTGACGTACTGGCCAGACTCATCCGCACCCGCTGGCTCGAGGTCCGCGCGACGCCCTCGCGCGCCCAGGCCCGCGACGATCACCTGGCCATCGTCGACGCTGTCACCGCCGACGATCCGGAACTAGCTTCCCAGCTGACGCTTTCGCGCTCCCGAGGCACCTGCGAGCGGTCTCTGGCCCACCTCGGCGACGAACGTCGGTGGTTGCGCGGCCGAGGCTTCTCGGTCATCGAAACCTCCGCCGAATCTCCCCAGCGCTTGGCGACTCACGACGGATGACCGAATCGCAATGTGTTCCACCACACACCTTGAACTCGGACAAACTGTCATATTTTGATGCCGCCGACACATTCCGTCGATCAGCCCTGACTGATGGGAATCAAACGTATGCCAAGGCTTCTCCCACGCTCTCTTCCCACTCTCCTTCTTTCCCTGCTCCTGCTGGCCTCGCTCTGCCTGCTCGGCGGAGGGCCGGCCGCTGCGGCCGGTTCATCCGACCCGAATGATCTCGACGGCATGGGCCGGGCCACCCTCGACCTACCACCGGCCGGCGCCAGTGACGCCGACGATGTCCAGCAGGTGGTACCACTGGGCAGCAGTGGGCAGGAGTGCCAGGTCCCCGACGAGTCCTCGGCACAAGCGCGTAGTGGCGTGGCCAAGGTGTGCACCCGCACCACCCCGATTCCGGCTTCAGAACTGAAGTCCTCCAAGGGTTCCGATGTCGGCGCGGCAGCGGTCACCTGCACCCCCGGCAGCTGGACGTATGACCGGTTCAGCTCGTGCCTGAGCGGTGCCCGCGTCACGTACACCCTTTACGACGACAAGGGCGCACCCCTGGGCACGGCCGTCCTGACGCTCAACGGCTCGATGAACCTCAACGCCACCAGCACCGCCTGGAGCGACACGCTCACCGTCACGCTGACCTCGACCTCCGCTCGGGTGCCCAGCCTGAACGTCGCACTGAACGCGAGCTGCTCGTCCAAGTGCACGACCACCACCGCCTCGCCGTGGGTCGGCGCCCGTACCCTGACGCTGAACCAGTCCGCAAGCGGGACGGTCCGCTACTCCACGACCTTGACCACGGGCCTTTCGGACGAGACCACCACCAAGTACTCTCTTTTCGTCACCCAGACCGGGACGATCCCGATCGACCCCAGCGCCGATTTCACCAACCCCCGGGTGATCCGCTGCGACAACATCGTTTCCAACAACCCTGGGTGCGTCTACCCGAGCATCACCCCGCGCATGACGCTGTCGGTCGCCACCTACGGCGGTGCGGCCATGACCTACTTCTGGGCCCAGGAAGTCCTGATCGACGGATGGGGCAAGGACCAGCCTCTGCGACGGCTGGCCGACACCTCGATCCAAGACTCGAACCGCTACAACACCTGCGAGAACGGCGTCTACGTCAAGGATCTGGTGAACGTAGGCGCCAATGACTCGTGCGACGAGTTCCCCTTCGCCGCAACCTACGAGGCCACTGGGCGAACAGCCGTCAGCTGCGCCGAGATCCTCCCCTTGAAGGAAGACGACGGTACCTGGGGGATCTATTGGTACCTGAGCAAGGTACCCACGGGCAACGAGCGCTGCGTCATCGGGCACGTCGACAGCGGGTCCAACTCGCTGGCCGGCACCGCACTGTCGAACTTCACCCAGGGACAGCGACTGCTTGACCTGGACAAGTACTACCTCGACATCACCGCCTGACGACATCTGCAAGGCCGGGTCGGGCGTCCCGCGCCGGGCGCCCGGCCCAGCATTCCGCTGCTTCGATCGGATAATTGCTTGTGACCTCCTCCCCGTGGGACTGGCCCGACCTGTCGTTCAACTCCGCCGGCTTCTGCCTGAGCCTCAGCCGCGGCCAGGACGTGCAGCGGGTCCTCGCCGCGTACGCCGTCGCGCCGGAGCACGTCCAACCGCGCAGCTACGCCGAAACGATCGCGCTCTTCCATCCCGGGGTGAACCTTCTTCTGCGCGTCGGCACGCTGGCCGACGTCGGGTTCTGCTTCGAGCAGGGCTCCGTCCTCGGCATCCTCGCCCCGGTCCAGAACGCCATGGGCGGCGCCGGTGGAGAAAGCCTGACCATCTGCAACACGCCCGAACAGAGCCGGGTCAACGTCATCCATACCAAGGACGGACGGACCCCCGTCATGTTCGACCTCGGGATGAAACTCGAACCGGCCCAGAGCACGGCCGTTCTCCAGCAGATGGACGAGCGCTGGCGGGCTGACGGCCGGTCCAAGGCTCAGGCGGCTCTGGAGGTGGCCAGTTCCTGGGTGGGCGCCCCCTTCGGATGGCAGGACAGCTTCGCCGGTGTCCTGGACACCGCGATCTTGCCGGCCACGCACCAGCCACCGGCTCGTCCAGAACCACCCCGCTCCCAGCCGAGCCGGTCCGGGCTGGGCCGATCCGGCGGGCCGCTGATCCCGCCGCCGGCCTGAGATCCGGAATATCCCGCGAACTTCAGTTCAGCGCCGTCAGCAACGGGCTTCGAGCGCACGAACGACGTTGTCCCGCAGACTCTTCAGAGTCGTCGTGGCCTCGATCAGCTCCGCTGCGGCAGCATCCCCGGCATTCACGTCCTGCTCAGCGATCTCGCACTTGCCCAGCGCCACCTGCGCCTGGGCGTCCGCGAAGTAGGACAGCGCACCATCACGTCGTCCGACGTCGGCCCCGGTGCTGCGCCCGTCCTGCGAGCTCTGAGCCGCAGCCATGAAGGATGTTGAGGCTGTCGTCGACAGTCTGGGTCCAGCTGGACGAGGTCTGGCACGGGCATCTCGACAACCTGGCCATCAGCCGAACGTCGTGCTGCTCTCATCGTGAACGTTCTCGCTCAGCAGAGCGCTGAAACTGGATGCGATCTGCCGTATCTGTGGACCGCCGTCGTGGTCCGAGAGGTGGACGGCCCGATCGGCCCCGATCCAGAGTGGATTACCGGACCCGTCCTCGGCGAACACCAGGCCGTCGATCACCTCGCCGAAGTTGGCCCGAGCCCGGAGCGTGAGGTCGACGCAAGTCTCTCGGCCGAGAGTGCTTGCATGGTCCCAGGCGTGGACAGGAACCCCGACGTAGCACCCGCCCCAGCGGCCCACGAACGCTGCGTACTCCGGGTCCGGTTCCAGTCCTATCCCGCTCAGTCGCTCTCGGAGCTCCTGCTCGGGGATCGGCCGACCGGGCCCGTAGAGCGAGACGGCCTGGTCGATCCGTGTCACGAGCTCTGCGCCGAGAACCACAGAGACAGAGTAGGTCAAAGCATCGACATGCCGCTGCCCACCGGTCCTGCAGGAAGGCCCCGCCGCCCAAACTGCACGCGAGACGGGGTCCGAGCCGTGGCTCAAGACCCCGTCAACCCGCAGAGATGTTCTCGGGATCAGGCTTTCGCGGCGAGATCGGCGAGCGTCACCCGGGAGACCTTGTAGGTCGTGACCGATGTCGCATCGCCCGACTTCACGACGGAAGAAATCGGCATGGCGGTCTCGGCGTCCACCACGAGCTTCTGCGAGGAGTCGTCATCGAAGACGCTCATGCCGAAGTTCAGGGTGAGAGTGGCCCGGCCCTTGGTGGTGGTCTCCTCGACCGTGACGTCATGGATGGTCGAGAGCACCCGCAGGACTCCGGCCCGCACCTGCGGGTCACCGGCACCGGCGGTCAGGGCGTCGGTCGCGTTCATCCACACGCTGTTGTCCACGCTCGCCTCCAGCTCCTTGCCCTTGGGCGGCTCGGTCGGGCGTTCGTAGCCCTTGTAGTGCTCGGCCAGCGCGGGAGACTCCTTCAGCCGGGCCTCGAAATCAGCGCCGGCTTCGTCCCAGAGTCGCTGCTGTTCTTCCTCCGACTTGCCGAGGCCCCAGGGGTTCGGCGTGACGTTGGTCATCTCGATCCGGGATGCCTCCAGGTCACCGTCCACCGCGCCCCGGGCCGCCTTGACCCCCTTGGCGTTTGTGCCCTCGGAGACGTCGTCGTTCTGGGCCACCGCCTCCGGCAGGTCCGACCGCTTCACGCGGTAGTAGTAGGCGCCGTTGTCGGCGTACAGGTCGTAGCCGAACGAGTCCAGCTTGCCGTCGATCTTCTGGGTACGGGCGATCAGCGTCGCATCGCCCTCGTCCATCGGGTCCAGCGTCCTGACCTGCGTTGCCAGGGCGATCAGCTCGGACTCGATCACCGGCTGCCCGGCCTCCGCCGACGCCTGAGGGGTCGGCTCCACGGCGTCCGGGGACATCGCCGAGGCGATCACGAAGACCGCGACCGCACCGGCGGCCAGGGTCCCGAGGCCGGCGCCGAACCCGATGATCCCGCTCCGCCGCCTGGCGCGGGGGGCGCGGCTGGGCGTCGGCTCCGTGGTGCGGGCCATGTGCTCGCGCAGCCGGGCCCGCGCCTGGTCGTGCCCGTCGTGGTCGGGCCCTTCGGACAGCGCCCAGGTCAGCAGATCCATCTCGTCGGCCATCAGCGGCGCTCCTTCTGGGTGTTCGGAGAAATCGTGTGGAGGTCGGCCAGCAACGCCGCGACCTGGGGATTGGCGCGCAGGGTGTTGCGGGCCTGATGCAGCAATCGGCGGGCGGTACCGGCCGGGACGCCCAGGGCGCGGGCCGCGTCAGCAGCGGTCAGGTCCTGCCCGGCCACCAGCATCAGCACGTCTCGTTCGTCGGACCTGAGCTCGGTCAGGGCCTCCTGCAGAGCGGCGCGAACGGCGACCCGCATCTCGACGGCCGGCCAGGGATCCCACGGGCTGGGCAGATCGGTCAGGTCAGGGACGAGGTCCTCCGGCCGCTGAGCCCGGCGCAGCCTGCGCACCTGGTTCAGCGCGATGCCGTAGAGCCAGGGGCGGGCATCCGGATACGCACGGTCGTAGCTCGCCCTGGAGCTGAACGCCTGCACCCAGACCTCGCCCTGGACGTCGGGGGCAGCCTGCGCCCCGACCTGACGTACGAGGTAGCGGCCGATGGCGCGCTCGTGGCGAGTGATCATCTCGACGAACGCCTCGTCGTCACCGGCCAGGGACCGGACGATCAGATCAACGTCAGAGACCACGGAGCTCCTCGGCGCTGTCACGGTATTCACGACAGGTAATGCACATCTGGACGGCAAAGTGTTCAGGCGCGGTGGGCAGGCTCACGGATCGTCGCCGGGCACGCCGATCGCAGAGGCGTTCGTGATCCGCTGTCTCCACACGCCGTAAGCATGCGCAACCAGCGATTCCCTTTAGCCCTACTATGCGGCAGGTGATCCCCCGCCCGGACTCCGCCCAGCATGCGCCGCACGCCCCAAGTAAGGTCGGCCCCGCCGAACTCTCGAACGTGGCCCGGCAACTACGGCAGGACGACGAGTGGAAACAAGCGCTGTTCGGGCTGGAGTTGCGTCTGCTGCCGAACAACCAGGCCGCCATCCGGGAAGCCCTGCCCTACCTGGCTGAAGTGGCCCTGGATCCGGCCGCGCCGAGCCGGGTGCGGGTGCTGGGCCTGTTGCGGGACTGTGGCCGAGTGCTGGGGCAGGTACCGGCCGAGGTCGCCCGTACGCTGCTGCCGCTGGCCAATGACCCGGACCGGGACGTTCGCGGCGCTTTCTGGACCTGCACCTGGTTCTGGCCCGGCCCGGTGGTGAGCCAGACGCTGCTGGAGGCCTTCGCCAACGAGATGGACGGCAACGTCAGGCTTCCGCTGATCGAGGCGGCGGTCCACCAGAAGCTCGTCTCGCCCGGTACTCTGCAGCAGCTCGCCGAGGAGCCCGGCTACGAGGACGAAGTCTTCGCCGCGGCCTGGACCGCCCTGGCCATCGGCGTGCACATCCCGACGGCGTTCGAGCACCTGGTTCGCCTCTGGCCAACTTTCGCGCCGATCTATCCAGTGCCCGGTGAATCCTCGCTCAGCCTTCTCGTCGCCCAGGCAGGCGCCCGAGCGGTGCCGCTCCTGCGCGCCTTCACCACCACGTCCGAAAGACCGGTCAGCACAGCCGACCTCGTGCAGGCCTGGGGTCAGGTCGCCCACGCATCACGCCTTTCGACCCTGGAAACCATGGACGCTCTTGCCGGGCTTGCGCACGAAGGTGCAGTGGCCGAGTTGGCGACCGTGTTGTGGCAGGTCGTGCCGGTGGCCGGAGAACGCGGGCCGCAGCTGGCCGAAGCTGCCCTCAGGTGGCTTGACCCGGCGCCGCAGGACCACCGGGTCACCGAGCTTCTGGTCCGGTGCCTCTTCGCGCTGCAGGATCATCGTTGGGCTTCTGTCGCCCAGGACCTGGCCCAGACCGGCAGTCCGGTGACACTGTCTCTGGTCGGCCAGTGGGCGCTCATGCTGGTCCGCACCCCGGAAGTCCGAAAGCCGCTGCTCGGCGGTACACCCGGGCGCCCGGCACTTCCTCGTCCGGTGGCCTGGGCGCACGACGACCTGATTGCCGTAGCTCGATCTGCGATCGCGGTTCAGCCGTCGACCGCACCGGTCTGGGCCGACGTCCTGGTCCTGCTCGAGCCGTCGGACGAGGTGGTCGAGGTGCTGCTGGAGGCGCTGCGCGCGGCCCCGTCCACCGAAACCACCCGCGCACTGGCCGCACTCGCGGCGGGCGACCCCAGCGTCTTCAATTCTGCCGCCCGGACGACGATTGCCGAGCACCCTGCCCTCGAAGCAGAGGCGGGCGCCTGGCTGCTGTCCGCCCAGGCCCTGCTGTCCGGCGACGACGTGTTCGGCTCGGTCTGGGCTCTCGGAGCGGCCACCGACTCAGCTGCGGACCTGCTCGACCTCTGGGCCGGCCGGCCCTCCCCCGCCTACCGGCAAGCGTGCCGAACGCAGCTGGCCGGCGAAGTCGGTTCCTCCTACGTCCAGGATCTCGCTCACCTGGCTGCTGCTTCGGCCCTGATCCAGGCCGGCGAGTCCGCGGCCGCTTGGCCAACCATGCGGGCTCTGGTCGACGCCGCGGGATATCTCATGCCCGAGGCCGGAGTCCAGGCCGGCCGAATCGTCTCTCTCAACCCGGATCTTCGACCGGAGTGGCTGGCTCAGGCTCGGGACATCGCCCAGAACGGCAGGCCGACCAGTTCCGGTCGGCAAGACCCCGCGGCGCCGGCAACAGCGGTCGGATACTTGCTCGACGCAGCTGACCTCACCGCGGAAAAGGCCGCTCACCAGGAGCTGGCGCTCCTGCAGGATGCTGTCGCGGCTGGGAAGGCCGCGCTGGTGTTGCCGGTGGCCGCAGAGGTTCTGGGGCGGGCGATCTCCGCCCAACCCAATCTTCGCGAGGAGGTCGCCGAAGCTCTGGAGCCCTACCTGTCGGGCGATACCCGTCTGCTCGCCACGGCTGAACCACACTCCTGGGTCGCGATCGCCTGGGATGCCCATCTCACTGCTCTGCTGCGCGCCGCGCTGGAATAGCCAGCAGGCCCTCGCCCTGTGCAGTACCGCGAAACGGCAGTTGCCGTAGTCATTCCGGTTGCGGACGCCGTGATCGGTGCCTGGGCACACGCCGCTAGCCTGGTCTCGTGACTCCCGAACAGCTCTCGCGAACGTTCGCCCCGGTTCGCGAAGGCTACCTGCGCACCCCTTATCCGGGCCGCTGGATCCAGCCCGTGGACGGGCCGGACGGGCTGGTGCTGGTCGCCGAGGACGAGCCGATCAGCCGCTTGGTCGTGGACCCGGCAACCGGCAACGTCCTGCTGGTCGACGAGGCGAGTACCCGCGTCCTCGCCTCCGCCCCGGTCACCTTCCTCGCCTGCGCCGAGGCCTACTCGCAGGCACTGCGCGAGGCCGCAGACCTCGAACCGGACGACGAGGCGGCGCTGGAACGGATCGAGACGAACCTTCTGCGACGGTTCACCGAAGCGGGCGCCGACGACGTCTTCTGGCTCGTGGCCGCCGAAGAGATCGGTTTGGGGACGAGTGTGGCCACCGTGCCCGCTCCGCTCCCCGTGGCCACCGCAGCGCCCCTGGGCATCCTGCTCGCGCTGGGCGAGGACGAACTCCAGCGCCTGTTCACCGCCGAGCAGTGGAAGCGGTTGAGCACGCTCGCGCCGGTGCGGACGGTGCGAGCGCCACAGCTGATCCCTGCCGCCGTCGAGGCCGCCGCGACCATGGCCGGCCTGCGAGGTAAGCCTGCTGCCCGAACGTCTGTCCTGGTCGTCGAAGCCGACGCAGAGCTGACCGAGGCGACGTGGGCTGCCCTGCCCGAGCTACGAGTGCTCGCCGTTCTCGGGTCCGAGCGGCCCGGCGCGCCAGCCGGGGTCCAAGTGGTGAGGCTCGGGCGGGAGGCTACGGGGCACGAGGTGATCCTGGCGCTGGAGGCTACAACGAGGGCTGCGGCTCAGTAACCAGACCCCAGCCGCACTGCACTGACAGCGGCAGCACCGCGCTCATTCCAAGAAAGCACCAGGGGTAGAGGACAGAAGCTGACCTCTACCCCTGGGATCGTTCTTCTCATCAACGGCGAGCCGCCGCCCCTGGGCAGAAGGCCCTGGGCACCGTCCAGCCCATCGAATCACCGGAGAAGAACCGTCATGAGCCTCACCACCACCACGCACCTGAACTTCACCGGCCAGGCGCGGGCCGCCCTGGAGTTCTACCAGTCCGTCTTCGGCGGTCACCTCACCATCGCCACCTACGCTGACTTCGGGATGCCGAAAGACGCACCGGGCGCCGACGGAGTCGTCTTCGGATCGGTGGTCGCCGACAACGGATTCCGGGTCATGGCCTACGACATCCCCGGCCGTGCGCCCGCCCCGGCCGGGTCCGCGGAGGTCACCACCCGCCGCGAGAACGGCACGACCATCACCAGCGAGCCCTTCTTCCTGGCGGTCGAAGGCGCATCGCTGGAAGAGGTCGAGACGCACTGGGCCCAGCTGGCCGTGGACGCCACCGTCATCGAGCCCCTGGCCGCCTCGGCGTGGTCGGCCGGGTTCGGCATGCTGGCCGACCGTTTCGACGTCACCTGGACCTTCAGCGTCGCCCGCCCCCAGGCCTGAGCGAACCCGTTGCCCCCACAGGGCGGTGGCTGTCCGGAACCTCGGACACCCACCGCCCGAAAGACTTTCGAGGCCCTAGCCAGGCCTGCCGTTGCCCAGCGCTGCCGCGCTCACGAGGCCGAGCACGAAGCCACCGACACCCCGCCGGCCGAGCCAGATCCCTGGAAGCCGAACTCGGTGCTGGCTCCTGCTGCCAGGTTTCCGTTCCAGGACGCGTTGGCGACCTTGTCACCGCCGCTGAGGCTTCCGTTCCAGGCACTGGTGATGGAGGTTCCCGAAGGCAGGGACAGGGTCACCGACCATGTCGTGACCGCGGCCGATCCCGCCGTGACCTTGACCGACCCGGTGAACCCGCTGCCCCAGGAACTGCTGGTGGAGTAGAGCGCAGTACATGCACCAGCCGGGGAAGTCGGCGTCGGATCGGGCGTGCTGCTCGGGGTCACGGTCGGAGTGGGAGTCGGGCCACCGTAGATGCTGGCGGTCTTGGCCGTGGACTTGATGCCGTTGGCTCCGCTGAAGATCCGGGTACCCCACGGAGTGAAGGCGGTCGGCCCGAAATTGGTCACCATGTCGAGGTATTCGACTCCGCCGCCGTTGCCGGACCACGACCAGCCGTAGTAGCCGATCCCCAGGCGGGTGGTCTCGGCCATGATCGTGTCCTCGTCCGGGTCGCCGTCCGAGTGCAGGTTCCCGAACTCGCCCACGATGATCGGCAGATTCTTGCTGGTGAAGGCAGCCAGGTAGCCCTTGACCTCGTTCGCGGTGTCGAACACGCCGTACATGTGCACCGAGAAGACGGTGTTGGCGTCCGGGTCTGCGGCGAACACCGCGGCGGCGTTGTCGCGCATCGTGAAGGACCAGTCCTGGCCCCAGTTCGGCGCGTCGACGATGATCTGGTTACGGATCCCGTTCGAGCGCAGTTTCTTGATCGCGGCCGAGGTCTCCGAAGCCCAGTTGCTCACGTTGCTGCCGTTGCCGAACGGCTCGTTACCGATGTTGACCTGGATGTAGTCCTCCTGGCCGGCCAGGGCCGACTTGACGCTGATCCAGTAGTCGGCGGCCGCGTCGAGCGTCGAGGCCGCGGCCTCCTCGCCGTAACCGGTGGTGTCGTGCACCTCGAGCATGCAGATCAGCTGGTTCGCCTTGCACTGGCTGACGATCGAGCTGACCTCGTTGGTGCTGGTCCGGGTCCAGCGGACGCCGTTGCTGAGCACCACGCGCAGGGCGTTCGCCCCCGCCGCTCTGACCGCGGGAACGGTCGTCGCGGTCTGGGAGGCGTACCAGGTGTGCGGGTGACTGACCCCGCGCGCCACGAACGGGGCACCGTTCTTCTCGACGATCTTGCTGCCGGAGACGTGCAGGCCGGGTGGGGTGGCCGCCTGGGCCGCCGGTACGGCGTCGAGCAGGAAGGCCAGCACAGCGGCCAGTGCGACAGCGGTGAGAACCATCCAGGATCGGGTGGTCCTGCTCGTCCTTGCGATCTGTGTCAGCAACTCCGACATCTCCTTTGGTGGCGAAGGCGCAGGGCTCAGGTCGGGAGCGTCCTCTCGGAAAGTGCGATTGCAGGTCGACGTCGACCCTAGAACGGGGACGAGAACCTGAACAAGAAATGCTGCGGCCCGATGAAGACCCCGCAGATACGCGGCCAAAGGTGTAGCCGATATCTGAAAATCTTTCATGGACAGGCCTTCGCGAACTGCTGAGCCGCTGATCGGCGCCTTCCACACCAACCCCGGCCGGGTTTTACGGTGGTGGCGCGCTGGTCTCCCGCACCACCAGAGAGGTGGAGAGCTGGACGTGGTTGGCCACCGGTGGGATGCCCTCGCTCATCCGCAGCAGGGTGGCCAGGGCCACCTGGCCGACCTCCGCGAGCGGTGTGTGCACGCTGGTGAGCTGGGCCGGCGCGGGCAGGGTGGCGTAGGTGTCGTCGTAGCCCACCACGCTCACGTCCTGCGGGACGCGGCGGCCGGAGCGCACCAGTTCACGCACGAGCATCAGGGCGCCGGGGTCGCTGGAGGCGAAGAAGGCGGTGGGTGGGTCGGGCAGTTGCAGCATGCGCAGGGCGGGTTCGGCGGCCACGGCCATCCCCTCTTCGGACACGAGGGCCGGATCCTCGCTGATACCAGCGGCTTCCAGCGCCGCCCGGTAGCCGGCCCGGCGTTCGCGCAGCCCGGCGTGGGTGCTCGAGCCGCCGACGAAGCCGATGCGGCGGTGCCCGAGCGAGAGCAGGTGTTCGGTGGCCTGCACCCCGCCGCCCCAGGTGTTCGACCCGACGCTGACCACGCTCTGGTCCAGTGCGTCGACCGGGTCGATGGCCAGGACCGGGAAGCTGAGTTCGGAGCAGACCCGGAGCAGGTCGCGGGAGAGCTGGGTGGTGACCACGAGCAGGCCAGCGTGCCCGCGCCGGTGCAGGTCGCGGATCCGCTCGGGCTCCAGTGGGCGCCCCGGGCCGGGACTGAGCGGCGACGTCACCAGGGGGACGATCTCGACGTCCTGGTTCTGCGCTTCGGCGACCAGACCGTCCAGCATTTTCAGGGCGTACAGGTTGACCAGGGTGTCGAAGAGGACGACCACCGATCGCGGACGGCCCGAATCCGCCTCGATGCGATGGGTGGTGGGCGCGTACTGCAGGTCGCGCAGGGCTTCGCGGACCCGCTTGCGGGTGGCCTCGGAGACTCCCGGGCGGTCGTTGAGCACCTTGGAGACGGTGGCCTTGGAGACGCCGGTGGTCGCCGCCACGGAGTCGAGCGTGGCGCGCTCGTGCGGACTGCGGGGCACCTGATCCTTCTTTCCTGGTGAACGGGTTCAGGCTACCAATCACGAAACTGTTTCGCGCAGCTTCACAGGACTTTCTCCCTTGCTTCGCCCATCGGCCACTCTTACAGTCAGCTTGTCCGGCGAAACATGCGAAACAGTTTCGCGACAGCGGAATGTAGCAAGGCAATGCAGTGCAAAGGAGCCTGGCCGTGCAGCACGCCTCCAGTGGCGCCCCGTATCCCAACCCGCTTCTGCCGGGTTTCAACCCGGACCCCAGCGTGGTCCGTGTCGAGGGCACGTACTACATCGTCACCTCGACCTTCGAGTACCTGCCCGGTCTGCCGGTCTACCGCAGCACCGACTTCACCGAGTGGGAGCAGATCGGCAACATCGGCGTCCGGCCGCAGCAACTGCAGCTGACCGACGTCCCCACCGGCACCGGGGTCTGGGCCCCGACCATCCGTCACCGCGACGGCGTGTTCTACGTCATCGTCACCGTCCCCCGCGGCCGCGGCTGCGTGGTGTTCACCGCCACCGACCCGGCCGGCCCGTGGAGCGAGGGCACCGTGCTCGAGGGCCTCAACGGCATCGACCCGGACCTGGCCTGGGACCAGGACGGCACCGCCTACGTCACCTTCTCCGGGCTGCTGCTGGAGGGCCCGGATCTGGGCAAGCACCTCGGGATCCAGCAGGTGCGGGTCGACCTCGAGACCGGCAAGCTGCTCGAGGAACCGCGCTCGATCTGGTCCGGCAGCGGGCTGATGTTCCCCGAGGCGCCGCACCTGTATCGGCGCGGGCAGTATTGGTATCTGCTGATCGCCGAGGGCGGCACCGAGCGTGGCCATGGCGTGTCGATCGCCCGCGGCCCCTCCCCCGAGGGGCCGTTCGAGCCGTGCCCGGCCAACCCGTTCCTGACCGCGCGCAGCACCACCCGGCCGATCCAGAACACCGGCCACGGCGATCTGATCGAGGGCCCGGACGGGCAGACGCTGCTGGTCCTGCTCGGGGTGCGCCCAGGTGGCGGCACCCGGGCCTTCTCCCCGCTGGGCCGGGAAACCTTTGTCACCCGGGTGGAATGGGTGGACGACTGGCCGGTCGCCGAGCCGGTGCAACTGGCCACCCGCCCCTCGATCAGCGACACGGTGAGCTTCGACAACGCTCTGGATCACCGCTGGCTCGCGGTACGGCGGCTGCCGCAGGAGATCGCCGCGGTCGCTGACGGCGAGCTGCGGATCACGGCCGACGGATCAACGATGGACGATCTGCGCCCGGCTTTCGTGGGACGGCGGCAGCTGACGATCGCGGTCGAGTCCCGCACCACGGCCGACGTCTCGAACGGCACCGGCGGTCTGGCCGTGCGCTACGACGAGGACCACCACTACGAGATCGAGGCCACCACCCTAGGCGGGAGCACCCAGGTGGTGGCCCGGGCCACCATCCCCGGCCTGCGCCAGGAATGGCGGGGAGAACTCCCGGCCGGCCCGGTCACCCTGCACCTGGACGCCCGGCGGCCCTCCAGCGCCGAGTTCGGCACGGAAATGATGACCAGCGACCACGTGGAGCTGTGGGCCGAGGCCGACGGTCAGGAAGTGCGCCTGGCCCGGGTCGACGGCCGGTACCTGTCGGCCGAGACCGCTGCCTCGTTCACCGGCCGGGTGATCGGCCTGTACGCCACCGAAGGCACCGTCAGCTTCCGCGGCTTCGAGGCTTCCGGCTCCGATTCCTGAACTTCCCCAACCGGTTCCGGCGGCCTGCCGCCGGAACCACTCTTCCACGGATAACCAAAGAAGGTTGCCATGAGTGCCATTCCGGCGGTTCCCCAGGAACCCGAAGCTCTGAAGATCCCGGACGACATCGCCCCGGACACCCGGACCGTCCCCTCCCGCACCACGCTCGTCCGCTTCGGCGCCGGTTTCCTGTTCTTCGGCATCTGCTGGGCCATCGGCCTGGCCATGGTTGCCAATGTACTTCTCCCCCAGCGACTCACCGACATCGGCGTGTCCTCCCCCGACGCCTGGTTCGGCACCATCAACTCGGTGACCGCGGTGGTCTCCCTGGTCGCCAACCTGGTGTTCGGCAACCTCTCCGACCGCAGCCGTTCGCGCTTCGGCCGGCGCAGCCCCTGGCTGCTGTTCGGCGGCCTGATCGGCGGGGTCTCGCTGTTCGCGGTCGGCGTGCTGAGCAGCCCGGTCGCGATCATGGTCATGTACTGCGTCACCATGGTCGGCCTGAACATGATGCTCGCCCCGGCCCTGGCCGTGATCGCCGACCGGGTCCCGGCCGGCGTGCGCGGCACCATGTCGGCGTTCTTCGGCGGTGGCGCCACCATCGGCTACCCGCTCGGCGCCCTGGTCGGCGCGGCCTTCATCACCCAAACCCTCTCCGGATTCACCCTGGGGGCCGTCCTGATGGGGCTGGCCGGCGTCCTCACTTTGCTCGTCTGGCCCCGTGAGCGCTCCGCCGCGGACGCCCCCGCGGTCGCCGGTGGCCTGAAGGATCTGCTGGCCTCGTTCCGGCCACCCGCTCCCAAGAGCGCGCCGGACTTCTACAAGGCGTTCGTGGGCCGGCTGTTCATGCTGATCAGCTACCAGATGATCGCGGCCTACCAGTTGTACATCGTGCAGAACTACGTCGGGCAGTCGAAGGTGGAGTCGGCCGCCACGATCTCCACCATGTCGCTGATCACCCTGGTGGTCGGCCTGATCGCCTCGCTCGGCTCCGGCCCGGTCTCCGACCGGATCGGGCGCCGCAAGGTTCCCGCCGTGGCCGCGGCCGGCCTGTTCGCCGTCGGGGTGGCGATGCCGTGGATCTTCCCGTCCACCACCGGCATGTTCCTGTACGCCGCGATCGCCGGGTTCGGCTACGGCGTCTTCGGGGCCGTGGACCAGGCGATCAACGTGGACGTGCTGCCCAGCCCGGAGGAAGCGGGCAAGGACCTGGGCGTGCTCAACCTGGCCACTACGCTCGGGCAGACCATCGGCCCGATCATCACCTCCACGGTGGCGGTCTCCACCGGCTCCTACGGCCTGATCTTCCCGATCTCGATCGCGATGGCCTTCCTCGGGGCGATCGCCATCCTGCGGATCGACTCGATCCGCTGATCCACCCGTTCGATCCAGAAAGCGAGCACTCCCGTGGCTGTCATCCCTTTCAACACCGGGTGGACCTACCGGCGGCCGATGGGACCGTTCGCCGCGGTCGGTGAACCGGCTCCGGAAAAGCCGGTTCACCTGCCGCACGACGCCCTGCGCGACGAGCAGCGCCACGCCGACGCCCCGGCCAAGGGGGCACAGGCCTACTACCCGCACGGTGCCTTTACTTACTTGAAGACGTTTGTGGTCCCCGCGGAATGGGAGGGCCAGATCGTTCGGCTGGAGATCGAGGGCGCCTACCGGCGCGCGCAGGTCTTTCTCAACGACGAGTTCGCCGGTAACCGGGCCGACGGCTACGCGAGGTTCTTCGTGGATCTCACGCCGTACCTGAAGTTCGGCGCCGAGAACGTGCTGCGGATCGAGACCCGGGCCGGTGAGGACTCGCGCTGGTACTCCGGCGCCGGGCTGCACCGGCCGATCCGGCTGCACCTCGACCGGCCGGTGCACGTCGGGCCGGACGGCGTGCAGATCGACACCGTGCGGATCGAGCCCGACCAGGCCGTCGTGGAGGTGCGCACCCAGGTACTCAACGCCGGGATCAACACCCGCACCACCCGCGTCCATACGCAGATCTTCGCTCCTGACGGCGCTGTGCTCGACCAGCTCGGCACCCCCTCGACCCTGGCCGGCGGCGAGCAGGCCGTTGTCCGGCAGCGCTTCTACCTGCCCGAGCCCGCCCTCTGGTCTCCCGGCTCCCCGGCCCTGCACCGGGCTCAGGTCGTCCTTGACGACGAAGATGCGCCAAGCGACGTCTCGTTCGGGATCCGGACCGTCACCGTGGACCCGCGAAAAGGCCTGCGGATCAACGGCGAACCAGTGCTGCTGCGCGGGGCGTGCATCCACAGCGACAATGGGCCGCTCGGCGCCGCAGCGGTGGGCCGGGCCGACGAACGCCGGATCGAACTGCTCCAGGCCGCCGGGTTCAACGCCGTCCGGGCCGCGCACAACCCGCTGTCCAAAGCCACCCTGGATGCCTGCGACCGGCTCGGCATGCTGGTCATGGACGAGGCTTTCGACATGTGGACGCGGTTCAAGACCCCCTACGACTACGCCGCCGAGTTCCCGCAGTGGCACCTGGAGGACCTCTCGGCGCTGGTGGCCAAGGACCGTAACCACCCCAGCGTGATCATGTACTCGATCGGCAACGAGATCATCGAGACCGGTACCCCGCACGGAGCCCGCTGGGCCCGCCGACTGGCCGAACACGTCCGTACGCTCGATCCCACCCGGCCGGTCACCAACGGCGTGAACGCCCTGCTCGCGATCATCGACGAAATGCCCGCAGCGCTGGAGGAAGTGGGCGGCGGCCTGAACGAGCTGATGGCCGGCGGCGACTTCTTCAGCTCGATCAGCACCAGCCGGATCGCCTCGGACCGGATCGAGGAGTCCAGCGCCGCCCTGGACGTGCTGGGCCTGAACTACGCCGAGGGCCGCTACGCGCCCGATGCCCAGGCCTACCCGCACCGGGTGATCGTCGGCTCGGAGACCTTCCCCTCGCAGATCGGCCGGCTGTGGCCGATGATCGTCCAGAACCCGAACGTGATCGGCGATTTCACCTGGACCGGCTGGGACTACCTGGGTGAGGTGGGGATCGGCTCCACCGCCTACGACGGTGAACCCACCAGCCTGGAGCGGGAGTTCCCGTTCCTGACCGCCTGGTCCGGCGACCTGGACATCACCGGCTGGCGGCGTCCGGTGTCGTACTACCGCGAGATCGTTTTCGGGCTGCGGTCCGAGCCGTACATCGCGGTGCAGCGCCCGGCCCACCACGGCCGCACCATCACCCACCAGTCACCCTGGGCCTGGAGCGATGCGGTTTCCTCCTGGAGCTGGCCCGGTTTCGAGGACCGACCGGTGGTGGTCGAGGTGTACGCCGATGCTGACGAAGTGGCTCTGCTGCTCGACGGGACCGAGATCGGGCGGGCGCCGGTGGGCACGACGCGCCCCTACCAGGCCGACATCCCCGCGGTGTACCGTCCGGGCGAACTCGTGGCGGTTGCCTACCGGAATGGTTCCGAAGCTGGGCGAACCTGCCTGAGCACAGCCGGAACGCCGCAGTTGCAGGTCACCTCCGACCGCTCACACCTGAAGGCCGACGATCACGACCTGGCCTTCCTGACCATCGAACTACGAGACGAGAACGGCATCCTGGTTCCGGCCGATGATCGTGAGGTCACGGTTGCGGTGTCCGGTTCGGGTGTGCTGGCCGGCCTGTGCAGTGCACAGCCCCGAACAGAGGAGCGCTTCGACTCCGGATCCTGGCGCACTTTCGACGGGCGGGCCCTGGCCGTCGTCCGGCCGACCGCGACCGGGAGTGTTTCCGTCGTGGTCACCTCGGCCGGGCTGCCCGAGGTGACCGTTGTTCTCCAGGTGGGGCCGGCGAGGGATGGCGCATGGCCGGAACATGTCCGGGTCTGAGGTTCCAGGGCACGGAATGACGACGCAGTTCGCCGGGTTCAGGATCTCTAGGCGGCCCCCAGGCCGTTGGATTCCGCTCGAGGTGAGGAGATGCCAGGTCGATGCTCGGGCTGTCCCTGCTGGATCGCTCCCGCACCCGCGCCGGGTACGCCGAGGGCGACGCACTCGTCCACTCGGTCGAGCGCGCGCAGAGGGCCGAGCAGTCCGGATACCGACGGTTCTGGGTAGCCGAGCACCACGCGGTACCCGGGATCGCCTCCGGAGCACCGGGCGTGCTCCTGGCCGCGATCGGGGCCCGGACCAGCACGATCCGGATCGGATCGGGCGGCGTCATGCTGCCCAACCATCAGCCGCTGGTCGTCGCCGAGCAGTGGCTGATGCTGGCCGCACTCTTTCCTGGCCGGGTCGATCTGGGCCTGGGCCGCTCGCTGGGATTCACCGCCCCCGTGCGCCGTGCTCTGCGGCAGGAAGCCGGCACCGACACCTTCGCGGCCGACATCACCGAGACGCTCGCCTACCTACGCGGCACCGCCGACATCACGGCCCACCCGATCGCCCGGGAACCGATCCCCGTCTTCGTCCTGGCCACCGGCGCCGGGATCGGCATCGCCGCGTCCCTCGGGCTGCCCGTCGTGATCGGCGGACCGATCCTGGCCAGCCCCGAACTGGAGACCCTGCTCGCGTCCTACCGGAGCCAATTCCGCGGCGACGCAGGCCCATCCATCATCATCTCCAGTGAAGTCCTGATCGCCGACACCCAGGAACAAGCCCGCGAACTGGCTCTGCCGGAGGCCTGGGCAATGGCCCGCTCGCGACAGACCGGCCTGTTCCCGGCCCTGGAACCCGTCTCCGCGATCAGGTCTCAGCCGATGAGCGGGCGGCTGGCCGAGCGGGTGGAATCTCACCGGACCGGAATGATCTGGGGAACCCGGCGGTCCGTGGCCGAGCAGCTCGAGCAACTGGCCGAGCGCACCGGCGCTCACGAGCTCCTGGCCTCCGGCGCAACCTTCGACCGGGACGCCCTGCACGCCTCGGACGCCGAACTCGCCTCTCTGTTGGTACCCGCATCGGCTGCCTCGGGAAGGCCGGCTCGACCGGGGATCTCAACGCAGTAGCCCGATGCCGGTGAGCCAGTCCTCGACCTCTCCAGCCGCGTCGGCCACCGTCTCGCCCCGCACGGCCAGACCGTCATTGACCTGCGCACCGGGCAGCGCCTCCCGGTAGTCGGAGTCGATCCCGCTCATCCCGCTGACGGCATAGGTGACGAACGGGAAGATCGACCTCCCGTCCAGGCCGACGCTCTCGATGAAGGTCTGCATGATCATCGGCGCCCGCGTTCCCCAGACCGGGCTGCCGATCAGCACGGCGTCGTACCCGCTGACCTCGGGCAGCGCCTCGGCGATCTCCGGCCGGGCATCCTCGTCCTGTTCCTGGGAGTTGCGTTGCACCGTGGGCTCGTACGCCTCGGGATAGGGATCAGCGGCCTCGATCCGGTACACGTCGCACTCGATGCGCTCAGTGATCAGGTTGGCCAGGACCTCGGTGTTGCCGACCTCGAGAACCCTTCGGCCGCCGTTGTAGTAGTTCTCCCCGGCTCGGGAAAGTACACGAGCAGGACGTTCACACCGGCCGTCGCCGTAGTCGGGCTCGTGGTTGCCTGGGCTTGCGGCGACTCGTCGCTGGAGCAGGCGGAGGCGGTCAGGGCGGCGCCGGCCAGACCGGCCTGCAGCAGCAGCCGTCGGGGCAGGGAGGAGGTCATGCCGACGCTCCTTCGGTGGTAGGGCGATTTCGGGGCTTGGTGCGCAGAGCGAGGCTGAGAACGGCAGCGGCAGCGACCATTACGGCGACGGCGCTGAGGCTGATGCGCAGACCGGCCAGGAAGGTGGACGCCGAGCCGATGACGGCACCGATGACCGCCACCCCGAGCGAGCCTCCGACCTGCCGGGCCGTGTTGAGCACACCGCTGGCCGTTCCGGCCTGCGCGGCCGGGACCGCATCGAGAATCAGGGAAGTCAGGGGTGGAACGGTCGCCGCACCACCCACGCCGACGGGAACCATCAGGGCCGCCACGGCCCAGACCGGAAGGTCTGCTGGTGCTGCGGCCAGGCCTGCCAGCCCCGCCGCCATCAGCAGCTGACCGCCGATGATCGGCACGTGCGGTCCGTAGCGCCTCGCGAGCCGGGCCGCGGCCGGGTTCAGGATGGCCACCAGGGCGGTCATCGGCAGGAACAGCAGCCCGGTCTGCAGGGGCGATGCGCCGCGCTGTTGCTGGAAGTACAGGGACTGCACGAACACGACCCCATAGAAGCCGGCCATCCCGACGAATCCCACCACCAGGGCGATGGCGACGGAACGAGACCGGAACACCTCCGGCGCCACCATCGGATGAGTGCCCCGGGCCTGGGCGAGGGCGAACCCAGCGAACCCGATCAGCAGGAGCAGGGCGGAAGAGATGATCGGCGGGCTGGTGTACCCGAGCTCGGCGCCCTCGATGATGGTGAAGGTCAGCCCGGTCAGGGCCAGGATCGCGCAGACCTGGCCGACGGGGTCGAACGGATGGGCCCGCTGTTCGGACGGCGCCACCCGGGTGAGCAGGAACAGGCCCAGCAGACCGACCGGCAGGTTGATGTGGAAGATCAGCCGCCAGTCCAGGCCGGTCAGGAGGCCGCCCAGCACCGGGCCAGCCGCTGCGGCGACCGAACCTCCCAGCGCCCAGTACGCGATCGCCCGGGACCGGGCGTCGGCCTCGTGATAGGCCTCCCGGATCAGGGCCAGAGCGGTCGGCGTGATCAGCGCCGCGCCGACTCCCTGCGCCACTCTCGCCCCGATCAGCAGGCCGAGGCCGGGCGCAAAGCCGCAGGCGGCCGAGGCCAGCACGAACACCAGCAGTCCGAACCCGTAGGAGCGCCTGGCCCCGATCCGGTCCGACAGCGTCCCAGCGAACAGCAGCAAGGCAGAGAAGGCCAGCGTGTACCCGGTCACCACCCACTGCAGACCGGACAGGCCGCCACCGAGATCCCGGCCGATCTCCGGCAGGGCCAGGTTGACGATCTGGGCATCCAGCGAGACGACGAAGAAACCGAGCATCGCCACCGCGAGCGCTGCACCCCGTCGGCCGGCGCTCACGGTTGCCTGCGGGCGTTCCTGGATGGCGTCTTTCCGCACGTCTCTTCCCGCCAGGTGTTCGAGGTCGGAGCTCACTCGTGGATACGCCGCGAACCCAGAGCGCTGACCATGGCCGGATCGCGATGGTCGAAGAACAGCGAGGCCCCGGTGTCCAGCGCCGCGATGCGGATCAGCTCATCGGCCGAGAGGGTGAAACCGAAGATGTCGAGGTTCTCGGCCATCCGCTCGGGGCGCACCGACTTAGGGATGACGACGATGCCCCGCTGGGTCAGCCAACGCAGCACCACCTGGCCGACCGAGCGGCCGTGCTCGGCCGCGATGTCACTCAGGACCGGGTCGGTGAACAGGTTGTTGCGGCCCTCGGCGAACCCGCCCCAGGACTGGTGCTGTACACCCAGCCCGGCCATCACGTCCTGATCGGTCTGACGCTGGAAGTAGGGGTGCGTCTCGATCTGGTTGACGGCCGGGGTGAAGCCGGTGCGCTCGGCCAGGTCGACCAGCCGGTCGGAGTGGAAGTTCGAGACCCCGGCCGAGCGCACCCGTCCTTCCTCGGTGAGCGAGCGCAGAGTCCGCCAGGAACCGTAGTAGTCGCCGTACGGCTGATGGATCAGGTACAAGTCGACGTAATCCAGGCCCAGGCGCTGCAGCGAGGCGTCGACCGCGGCCCGGGTCGGCTCCTCGCCGGCGTCCTGGACCCACAGCTTGGTGGTGACGAAGAGGTCGTCACGGGCGATGCCGCTGGCGGCGATGGCCCGGCCGACCGCCTCCTCGTTGCCGTAGGAGGCTGCGGTGTCGAGGTGCCGGTACCCGGCGGCGAGCGCCTCGCTGACCGCCTTCTCGGTCTGCTCGGCGGGAATCTGGAACACGCCGAAGCCGACGATCGGCATCTGCTGGCCGTTGTTGAGCTTTACGGCCGGAATCGTGACGGACATGGTGAACCTTCGCGTTTCGGGAGCTGCGCCGAGGCATTCGGCGCCGGCACCAAGAAACGCCTGTTCGCGAAGCCGTACCAGTGACGCCTTAGCCGGGTAACGCCAGACCCTCCCTGGCCCGCCGTCCGGCCCGTACCGTCGATGGCGTGGACAGGCAGGCTGAGGTGCGCACCTTTCTCACCACCCGTCGCGAGCGGCTGACACCCGAGCAGGCTGGGGTGCCGCTTCCCGGTGGCCGCCGACGGGTGAAGGGACTGCGGCGGGAAGAGGTGGCGATGCTGGCGGGGGTGAGCACCGACTACTACACCCGGATCGAACGCGGCAACCTTTCCGGCGCCTCGGAATCGGTCCTCGACTCCCTGGCCCGCGCCCTGCAGATGGACGAGGCCGAGCGTGTCCACCTTTTCGATCTGGCGGCGATCGCCAACAAATCGGGACGGGCCTCGTCGTCTTCCTCACGATCGCCACGAGTGCGCGAAGGGGTGCAGCGGATCGTGGACAGCATCTCTGCCCCGGCCTACGCGCGGAACACGCATACGGACATCCTGTACGCGAACCGGCTGTGCCGAGCGCTGTTCAGCACCGCCTACTCCGATGCCTCGAGCGGCTTCAACTTCGCCCGTTTCCTGTTCTTGGACCCGCGCTCGCGTGAGTACTACGTCCACTGGGAAACGGTGGCCCGTGATCTGGTCGCGGCACTGCGGGTCGAGGCAGGAAAGAACCCCTACGACCGTGGCCTCAGCGACCTGGTGGGCGAACTGTCCACCCGCAGCGATGAGTTCCGCACCTGGTGGGCCGCCCACAACGTCAAGCTGCACACCCGCTCGACCAAGAAGATGCATCACCCGGCGGTGGGCGAGATCGAGCTGACCGGCGAGGCCCTCGTCCTGCCCGCAGATCCCGGCCTGATCATCGTCACCTACACGGTCGAGCCCAACAGCCCTTCTGAACAGGCGCTCTCCTTCCTGGCCAGCTGGACGGGCGAACAGCCTCCGGCCGCCCTCAACGACATGCGGCCAGAAGCTGGTTGAAATCAGCTGCCACGCTCACGTATTCGTCTTCTCCCCAGCCGAGGTTGCCGGAGTGCGCCCAGACCACCGGCGCGTTCTCAGTGCTGCTGCTGGTGATGGCACGCAGGTCCAGCGCGAAGAAGCCGCCTCCACCATCGAGCGCGAACGGCCAGGCACCGGGCATGTAGATCCCGAACTCATAGGTCTCGTAGAAGCCGGCCATCTGCTCGGGAGAGCCGAGCAGGCCGAGCTCTGCCGACTCCAGCCCGGACGGCAACGCCCCGGGATCCAGCGTAACCAGGCCAACACCTTCGGCGAGCAGGTCGGCCAGCGCTGAGGGGAGCATGGGCTGCCCAGGCGAGGGCGTCGACGCGGTCGGATACTCCATGCGGCCTACCGTAGACGACTGCTACCCCGCCAACGTCAGCCGCGGGGGTCTTCGGATTGTATTACTGGCAGGGCCTGGTTCGGCTCGCAGGAGCGAAATTACCTTCGAGCCATGGAACTTCTCCCCTCAGAAGACACTACGTCCGAACTCCTGCATTACGAACGGCTTTTCATCGGCGGCCGGTGGACGCTCCCCTCGAGCGATGCCACCATCACGGTGATCGCGGCCGGCACCGGCGAAATCGCCGGACGGGTGCCGGAAGCCGTGGAGGCGGACATCGACGCCGCCGTGAGCGCCGCCCGCCAGGCTTTCGACGACCCGGCCGGCTGGTCCACCTGGAACCCGGCCCGCCGCGCCGAGGCTCTGGAGAGCCTGGTCCGCGAGTTGCAGTCCCGCGGACCGGCCATGATCGAGCGTCTGGCCCTGCAGAACGGAATGCCGGTCACCATTGGCCAGGCCGAAACCGAGTTCCCGCTGGCCGTTCTGCGGCACTCCATCGACCTGGCCCGCAACACCCCGGCCGAGCAGCAGCAGCCCCACACCTTCGGCGGCACCTCCACGGTACGCCGCCGGCCACTCGGCGTGGTTGCTGCCATCACCCCCTGGAACTTCCCGCAGATTCTCGCCTCCTTCAAGTACGCAGCCGCGCTCGCCGCCGGATGCACCGTGGTGCTCAAACCCTCGCCGGAGTCAGTGCTGGACGCGATGCTGCTGGCGGAGGCCGTCGAAGCCTCCGACATCCCCGACGGCGTCTTCAACGTCGTGCCCGGTGGACGGGAGGCAGGCGCCCATCTGGTGGTGCATCCCGACGTCGACAAGGTCGCCTTCACCGGGTCCACCCCGGCCGGGCGCCAGATCGCCGAGACGGCCGGGCGCCTGCTGCGGCCGGTCACGCTCGAACTGGGCGGAAAGTCGGCGGCGATCATCCTGGAGGACGCCGACCTGGACCTCAGCCGGATCGCTGACGATCTGTACGCCGCCACCCTGATGAACAGCGGCCAGACCTGCTACATCGCCACCCGCATCCTGGCTCCCCGCTCGCGCTACGAGGAGGTCGTGGACACCTTCGCCCGGTTCGTGAGCTCGCTGAAGGTGGGCGATCCGCGGGACCCCGCGACCCAGGTGGGCCCGGTGATCACCGAGACCCACCGGGAGCGGGTCGAGAGCTTCATCGCCAAGGGGATCAGCGAAGGCGCACGCCTGGTGGCCGGCGGTGGACGCCCGGCCGGCCGGGACCGCGGCTGGTTCCTCGAACCCACCCTCTTCGCCGACGTCGACAACCGTTCCGCCCTGGCCCAGGAAGAGGTCTTCGGGCCGGTGCTGACGATCACTCCCTACACCGACGTCGAGGACGCGATCCGGCTGGCGAACGAATCCGACTACGGCCTCGGCGGTTCGGTCTGGACCCAGAATCTCGAACTGGGCATGGAGGTCGCCCGGCGGGTCCGGACCGGAACCATCGGCGTCAACCGCTACTTCGTCGACCCGGGTGCCCCGTTCGGCGGCGTCAAGTCGAGCGGTCTGGGCCGGGAACTGGGCCCGGACGCCCTCCAGCCCTACCAGGAACTCCAGACCATCTATTCCTGATCCCCGCCCGCCCGGCCGGGTGAGGCCCCGCCCGGGCCCTCACCCGGCCGGGCCCCACCAATCCTGGAGAATCTTCCGTGCCCTCCTCAAAAACCCGTTCTGGCACCGCTTTCGCCGTCATTGCCTCGGCGATCGTCATCACCGCCTTCGCCTCGGGCGCCCCGTCTCCCCTGTACCCGATCTACCAGGAACTCTGGGAGTTCTCAGCGCTGACCCTGACCGCAATCTTCGCGGTCTACGTCGGCGCCATGCTGATCACCCTGCTCACCATGGGCAGCCTGTCCGACCAGATCGGACGGCGTCCGGTGCTCATCACTTCGATGCTCTTGCTGGGCATCTCGATGATCGTGCTGGCCACCGCGGGCGGGGTGAGCGCGCTCGTGCTGGGTCGCATCCTCCAGGGCCTGGCCACCGGTGCACTGCTGGGAACGCTCAGCGCCACCGTGGTCGATCTCCAGCCGAGCCGGCGGGCCGGCGCCCTGGTGAACACCACGGCCATGGTGTTCGGCCTGGGCCTGGGTGTCGCCGCCACCGCGGCACTGGTCGAGTTCGGACCCGCTCCTCGTCATCTGGTTTTCGTCCTGCTGGTCTCGCTCCTGATCATCGGGATCGTCGCAACTGCGACCCTGGTGCCGGAGACGTCCTCGCGCCGCGGAATTTCCTCTCTGGGAGAAGCCCTCGGCATCATGGCCCCGAGAATGTCGGTGCACCCCGAGGTTCGGGCCGCTTTCGCCGCCGGTGTTCCCGTTCTGGTCGCCACCTGGGCGCTCGGCGGGCTCAACCTGTCCCTGGGTTCCTCCATCGCCCGTCAGGTTCTCGAGATCACGAACGTCGCCGTCGTGGGCCTGCTCCTGTCGACCTTCTTCTTCGTCTCAGCGATCACCGCGCTGATCTCCAGCGGCCGCCGGCCGGTTGCGCTGCCGGCCAGCCTGGCACTGCTGATGATCGGCCTCGGCGTTCAGCTCGCCGGAACCCTTCAGGCCTCGGCCTTCGGCTACGTCGTCGGGCTCTTCCTCACCGGCACCGGATTCAGCACGGCCTACGGCGGAGTCGTCGCTTCGCTGTCCCACGTGCCGGCCAGCGCCCGCGGCCAGCTCTTCTCCGTGCTGTACACCGTCTCCTACCTGGCGTTCAGCGTTCCCGCCGTCGCCGGTGGGCTGGCCGTCGACGCCTACGGCCTGCGGCACGCCACCTACGGCTACATCGCGTTCGTGATGCTGATGGTATTCCTGGCCGGGACCTTTCACCTTGCGCGCCGCCGGAACCGCCCCGCGGAAATCCCCGATCCCTCGCACCTGGCGGCTGCCCGCGAGTGACGCCGATCCAGACCGACAACGCCATCAGGCGACGGATCACTCCAAACAGAAGAGAGGCCGGGCCGACACTGTCGGCCCGGCCAGCTGTTCATCGACCAGATCGTCACTGTGAGGATG
The DNA here is from genome assembly GCF_021129305.1 of Kineosporia babensis. Lineage (GTDB taxonomy): Bacteria > Actinomycetota > Actinomycetes > Actinomycetales > Kineosporiaceae > Kineosporia > Kineosporia babensis. The sequence continues at coordinate 137,449 of NZ_JAJOMB010000004.1, forward strand.
GACGGAACCCGTTGTCCGTCAGTCGAGGACGGCTTCAGTCTCCAGCTCGACCATCACATCCGGTTCGTAGAGGGACTGCACGCCGATCAGCGAGGTCGGCGGCAGCGGGGACGGAAGGCCGATCTCCGCGGCCACCGACTCGATGCCGGCCATGAAGTCACCCATCTTCTCCGGCTGCCAGTCGGCCACGAAGAACCGCATCCGGGTGACGTCGGCGAAAGCCGCCCCGACGCCCTCCAGCCCGATCTTGGTGTTGCGCAGAACCTGAGCGACCTGGCCGGCCAGATCGCCTGTCGCCACGGCATTCCCGTCCGTGTCGCGGGCGACCTGCCCGGCAATCTGGACAGTTCGGGATCCGGTGCCGATCGAGACATGGTGGTACGGAACGGGCGTCCACATTCCGGGGGGAGTGGTGAGAAGTACTGACATGGTGTTCCTTTCCCTTGTGCGGTTCCCCATGTGTACCTAGTTCCCGAAAGGCGTTTCAACGAGACTAGGTGTCATGGACTACACCACCCACCCCGAACTCCTCGAGGTCCAGGCACCGCATCGTGAACTCCTGGACCAGGTTCTGGACAAATGGTCCCTGCGGGTGCTCGACGAACTGTGCGGACAGCCCATGCGCTTCAACGAACTGCGCCGGGCGATCCCCGCGGTGGGGCAGAAATCGCTGACGACCACCCTGCGACGACTGGAACGCAACGGGATGATCGAGCGTGTCGTGCTCGAGACGCGTCCCGTTGCGGTCGAGTACCGAGTCGCGCCCATCGGAGACACCCTGAACATCCTGGTCGACGGGCTACTGCGGTGGACGACCGAGGTACTGCCGCACGTCGAGCAGGCCCGAGAACGCTTCGACACCGCCAACGATCTGTTGTGAGGTCGCCAAGATCGGGGAGCAGTACTCCCTGCACCAGGAACTGGACTACCCGCGACTACGTTCGGCGCTGGTGAGTGCCGCGGAGGTTTCGTACTGAGCCATTGACGCGGTCACCCGAAGCTACAGCAGGCCGTCCTTGGCTGCCTGATAGACGGTGCGGACGGTGGGTTCGTAGCCGAGGCTGCGGGCCAGGGAGCCGTCGAGACTTCCCGTGTAGGGGTCGGTGACCGGCTCGGCGGACTCGGGGTAGTGCGCGCCGACGACTTGGGCGATCTCGTGCAAGGTGGTCGGCAGGTCGTCGACGATGTTCACCGTGCGGCCGTCGAAAACTCCTGTCAGGGCGAGATTCACGGCAGTGGCGATGTCGCGGTGGTGAACCAGGCTCATCGGCTGGGCCGGGTGCCAGTTCCAGCCACCCAGCAGCTTCGGCGCTGATTCGAGGTGGCCGTCCTGGTCGCCGTAGACGAATCCGAAGCGCAGGACGTTCCAGGTCAGGCCGCTCTCCCGCAGCTCCTTCTCGGCGACGACCTTGGCAGCTGGGTAGGGCATGGCGGGGTTGGTGGGGTCGTCCTCACGGGCCGGGTGGGTGAGCTGGTGGTCGTAGACCAGTCCGGTGCTGGCCATGATGACGCGGGCCTGCGGGGACTGGTTCTTGACGGCCTCGATGAGATTGTGGGTGGCCTCGATGTTGGCCCGCCGGATGAGGTCCGGGTCAGGGGTGCGCAGGACCGCGGCGAGATGAACGACGGCGGTGATGCCTTCGGTGGCCTCGACCAGGCAGGCCGGCTCGAGCAGGTCGCCTTCGACGGCCTCGACGCCTTCAGGAGCTTGCTGGCCGGCTCGGACCAGGGCCCGCACGTCATGTCCGGCGCCGAGCAGGCGCGGCAGAAGGCGGGTGCCGACAAGGCCGGTGGCTCCGGTGACCAAAATCGTCATGGTGGTTCTTCTTTCTGGAGGTTCAATCGGTTTTGTTCAGCCGTTCAGTCGCGGTCCGCAGAACGCGCAGGGTGGTGGCCAGGTCGTCCTGATCCACCCCGGCGAACGCAACGGCGAGAATGTGCTCGATGGGGTTGGGCAGCTCTTCCCACAGCCGTGCGCCCTCAGGCGTGAGACTGACAATGCGCTGGCGCTGATCGCCTGGACCAGTTTCCTGGCCGATGAGGCCTTTTCGGACCAGGGTCGCGACGATGCCGCTCATGCTGGCGCGCTCGATGTCCAGGAGCCGGACCAGATCCCGCTGCGGAGTCGGGCCCTGATGGGCCAGGTGATGCAGCACGTACCACTGCGTGGAACCCAAGCTGTAGGGCCGTAGAACGGAATCGATCATGGCGCGGCTGGCGAAGTAGTACTTCTTCGCCCAGGCGCCGACCGAGTCGTGCTCGACGGGCTCGCTGTGTTCACTGTGTTTCGGTTCGCTGACCACCGGCAGATATTGCTAGGGACCATACAATCGAGTCAAGGTCAGCAGCATGGTTCGACCACCTCCTTCATTCCTCCTGGCATGGATCAGGGCCGACGGAGCGGCCGTGATCGCGCCCCCGATCTGGGGTCAGTGCAACCTGAACGAGTGGTCGGCGAGGCTCTTGCCCGCAATGGGACGTGGACCCGGGGTCACCCGATGCAGCTTTGCTAGGTACCTAACGGAAATCAATCCTGTTAGGTACCTAGCGATCTGTCAAGCCGGACGACTCGTCGCAGTATCGTGCCGTTGGGTAGCCGATCGATCAGGAGGTGCGGATGACCACTGAGATGGTCGCGCCGGCCTGGACGCATGAGCAGGTCACGGCCGACCAGTACGCGACCTGAACGCCAGAGCACCGTCCGGCCCGCCTGTCGGCGAATGCCCTGGACGTAGTGACAGGCCCAGACTGGAGCGCCGACACCGACTTCGATGTACGTCTGCAGGACCTTTCGCTCAACAACCGCCGCCCGAACGTCACCGTGCACCGGTCCGAGACCATCGGCATCAGCCCCACCACCCCGAACACGTCCTCCGCGTGGTCGAAGCGGCCTCCCCGGTCCGGAAACCACCGGCCGCATCAATAGGGATTGGGTTTTAATGATTCCCTTGAACGAACTTGCACAAATGAAGCCACTAACTCTTGCCCGCGCCCTCGACTCCCGTCAATCCAGCAGCAAAGATATCGACAAACAAGAGCATCTGGCGCTCGTTCAATTAATCACGGCTCGAACGATCTCCGTAGCCGATCAAATAAAGCCTGCAGAGCTTGCGCAACTTTGGACGGCTTCCATGAGTACCCTGAAGGCAGCCGAAGAGGTTGGCGTCCTTACGACAGAGGAGGGAATCATCCGCCGCCTAAATTTCATCGCCGCCCTCCTTTTGAAGCTTCCTGCACCTACCGTTGCGCAGATCACAAACGTCAACGAAGTCGTGGATTCCGGACTTCGCCAGATTCCGGTGTCCATCGAGGATGCGCGTGACCTGGCACCAATCTGGCGCGAATTGGAGATTGCTCAGATCAGAACTTTGAGGTCGGCCAAAAACCTTCTCACGCCCATGCTTTTGATTAAGCGCAAATTGCCCAACGCTCGCCTTTCGGGCTGGGAAGAAGTCTTTCCCCTATTACCTTGACGCCCTTTTGCAGAAGCATCGGTGTTGTGGTTTCTGCATCAAGCAGCCCATGAGGCCAAGGTCTGCACCCTCAATACAGACGACTTCTGCGACGTGGCCCGCTTCGATCAAGGACATGCTCACCTGGTTCATGCAGGTGTGCACTGCTTGGTGGGGGTGGCACCTGCGACGTGTGGTCCAGCCACCCGAACTGATCACCGGTGCGTCCACGGACTCGGCCGTACGGCCGAGTCCCGCCGGTAGCCCGTTCTCCTGGGACGACGGGGCGACTACCTTCCAGAGGCGTTCCAGAAACGTCTTTGATCGGGGTTACCAGCATGTCCACGATCTTCCTGAGGCGGGCGATCATCGCCGCGGCCACCACCGCCGGGCTCACCCTGACCGGTACGGCTGCGGCCCAGAGTGCGCCCTACGAGGCTCCTCTGGAGAGGGCTACCGGGCCGGTGATCACCGGCCAGTACATCGTGGTGCTGAAGGAAGCGGGCCGCGGCGCCGACGTCGCCGGGCGGCACGCCGTGGCCACCACGCACGTCTACACGCACGCCCTGCGGGGTTTCGCTGCCCGCCTGAGTCCGGCTCAACTCAAATCCGTGCGGTCCGACCGCACAGTGGCGTACGTCGTGCCGGACGGTATCGTCCAAGCCTCGTCTCCGGTCTCGGCCGAGGGCACGGATAAACCGAAGCCTTCGGTGCCAACGATGAAGGCTCCGAGCGGCAGGCGGAGCGGCCCGGTGGTCGGCGCGTCCGACAGCACCACCCCCAGAAGTGGGCAGAGTAAGCCTCCGTCCTGGGGTCTGGACCGGATCGACCAGCGCGGGCGAACGCTGGACAAGCTCTACCGCTACACCGCGACCGGTTCCGGGGTGACGGCCTACGTGATCGACACCGGTATCCAGGCCAAGCACAAGGACTTCGGAAAGCGGGTGGTCGCGGGATTCACTGCGGTGTCGGACGGCCGGGGCACAACCGACTGCAACGGGCACGGCACGCATGTCTCCGGCACCATCGGCGGTAGCACCTACGGGGTGGCCAAGCAGGTGACTCTGGTGCCGGTGCGGGTGCTGGGCTGCAAGGGCAACGGAGCCCAGTCGGGGGTCTTGGCGGGCGTCGACTACGTGACGTATACGCATACCGGGCCGTCGGTGGCCAACATGAGCCTGGGCGGCGGCTACAACCAGGCGCTCAACGACGCGGTCACCACGTCGATCCTGTCCGGTGTGACCTACGTGGTGGCGGCGGGCAACTTCAACGACAACGCCTGCTCCTACTCACCGTCGTCCGCGCCGGGCACGGTCACCGTCGGCTCGACCGATGTCAACGACAAGCGCTCCTCGTTCAGCAACAAGGGCCCGTGCGTGGATCTTTTCGCCCCGGGCGAGAAGATCGTGTCGGCCTGGATCGGTGGCGACACCGCCTCGAAGACGATCAGCGGCACGTCCATGGCCTCACCCCATGTCGCGGGTCTGGCTGCGCTGTATCTGCAGGCCGCCCCGTATGCCGCTCCGCTCACCGTGGCCTCGGTGCTGCTGACATCGGCCGTGCCGAACGTGGTCGGTGACCCGGCCGGGTCCTCGAACCTGCTGGCCCGTAAGTGGAACGGCCAGCTGGCCAAGGTCGGCGACGTGAATTTCGAGCCGGACGACAAGAACTGGTACCAGGCCAACAGCGGGTACATCACCGCCACGCTCCAGGGAACGGCCGGCACCGACCCGGATCTGCACCTGTTCCGGTGGGACGGGTCCGCCTGGGTGATTGTGGCCAGCTCAGCCACCAAGAGTGCGAAAGAACAGCTGGCTCACAACGCTTCTCCTGGGTACTACGCGCTGGGAATCCACGCCCACCGCGGGGTCGGCACCTACGACGTGTGGTCCACGCACCCGAGCTGACCGGGCCGGCGACGCCCGGTCAGCGCTGAGGTCAGGCCCCGCCCTCGGCGAGGGTGACCGTCTCCGGCGAGTACGACTCGCCCGTGACGTCCACCCCGTCATCCTTCAGGTTCTCCAGGGCCTGGCTGACATACTCGTTGGTGAACGCCTCGCCCTCGGGCGCCTTGGTCAGCACGGTCTGCCCCTCGGCGTTCCGGGTGTCCTGGGCGATGCTGACGGTCTGGTCCCAGGCCGCCTGATCGATCATCCCGGCGCCGCCCTCGGCCGGCCAGATCAGCCGGTTCACCTCGTTCATCTGCCAGAGCTGATGGCTGGCACCCAGTTTGGAGCCCTTGGCCACCACGATGTCCCGGCAGGCCTCGGCCTCGTCCCGGCAGTACGCCCAGCCCCGCAGACTCGCTTCGACGAACTTGACCGTGGTGTCCTGGTAGGCCGCATCGCTGCTCAGCTTCTCGGTGTTGGCCCAGATCGCGTCCTGGTACATCGCCGTGCCCTCGTCCTCCCAGCTGATCGTGCTGAAATCATCCGGGGTGTACAGCTTTCCGGTGTCCGGGTTCACGGCCTCCAGCACCTGCGCGTACTCGTTGTAGTTCATTGCCTGGGCCGCGTCGATGTCACCGTTCAGCAGCGCCTGCATGTCGAACTGCTGCTGCACCAGGGTCACGTCCTTGCCCGGGTCGATCCCGGCCTTGGTCATCCCGGCGAACAGCTCGAACTCGTTGCCGAAGCCCCAGTTCCCGACCTTCTTGCCCTTCAGGTCGGCCGCCGTGGTGATGTTCCGGTCCTTGAAGCTGACCTGCCGGGTGCCCGAGCGCTGGAAGACCTGTGCCACGTCGGTGATCCCGGCACCCTGCTCGCGCGAGGCCAGTGCCTTCGGCACCCAGGCGATCGCGAAGTCGGCCTGCCCCTGGGCCAGCACGGTCTGCGGCACGATGTCGGTGCCACCCTCCAGGATCGTCACGTCGAGACCGGCATCGGCGTAGTAGCCCTGCTCCACCGCCGCGTAGTAGCCGGCGAACTGGGCCTGGGTGAACCACTGCAACTGCAGCTTCACCGGGACCGGCCCGCCTTCGGGGCCGGCCGTGTCGGTCACTCCACCGGAGGTGGTGGTGCAGGCGGTCAGCGCCAGGGCAGCCAGCGCAGCACCGAGGGAGATCCTGGATCGGGGGCTCACGGTATACCTCAGCTCGTCTAGGAGATCGGGACACGACCGCGGCTCGCCAGACGCTCAGCAGCGAGCGCGGCGAGGTAGAACACGAGCCCGAGGCCGATCGCGGCCACGACATAGGCCCAGGCCCGGGCATAGGCGGTGTTGGCGGCGGCCGAGGTGATCCGGCTGCCCAACCCGTTCTGCAGGCCACCGAAGTACTCGGCGACCACGGCGGAGATCACGGCCAGGGAGGCGGCGACCCGGATTCCGGTGAACAGGTAGGGCACCGCCCCCGGAAGCCGGACCAGCCGGGTCAGGGTCCAGCCGCCGACGGCGTAGCTGCGCATCAGCTCGGCGTGCACCTGCTCGATCCGGGTCAGGCCGCGCACGGTGGTGACGAAGACCGGGAAGAAGGCGACGATGGCGACCACGATGCGGCGCGGCAGGTCGCTGGTGGCCGAGAACATGATGGACAGCACCGGGGCCAGCGCGACGATCGGCATGGCGCTGACCGCCGAGGCCAGCGGAGTCAGCAGCCGTTCGACCGGCGGTACCCAGACCGCCACGACCGCTGCGGCAACCGCCAGGGCGATCCCGGCCAGCAGCCCGACCAGCGCGTTGGTCCCGCTGGCCCGGCTCGCAGTCAGGATGTCCGAGAAGTTCTGCCGCACCTGGGTTCCGATCGCCTCCGGACTGGGCAGCAGGTAGCCGGGGATGTCGCGCAGGTCGACCACCAACTGCCAGAACACCAGCAAAAGGACGCCCGCCAGCACGGGAGTGAGGATCCGCCGGGTGGCGAGGACGATGGTCACGACAGTTCCACCGAGGCGCGGGCCCGGAGAGCCTCCCGCACAGCGGTCACGGCGGCGAAGAACCCCGGTTCCTCACGGGTGTCCTCGTTCCGATCAGACAGCTCGATCGGGACGACCGCGCTGATCCGGCCGGGTCGCGGGGACATCACCACCACCCGGTCGCTGAGATAGACCGCCTCCGGGATCGAGTGGGTCACGAAGATCACCGCACAGCCGGTCTGGGTGCTCAGGCGTACCAGTTCGCCCTGCATCCGCTCCCGCGTCATCTCGTCCAGGGCCCCGAACGGCTCGTCCATCAGCAGCAGCCGGGGCCGTTCGGCCAGAGCCCGGGCGATCGCCACCCGCTGCTGCATGCCGCCGGAGAGCTGGTCCGGCCGGTGTCCGGCGAACTCGGCCAGCCCGACCAGTTCGAGCAGCTCGTCCGCCCGGGCGGCCCGCCCGGCGCGGCCCATGCCGTGCACCTGCAGCGGCAGCTCGACGTTGGCCCGCACACTGCGCCAGGGCAGCAGCCCTGCGGCCTGGAACGCGATGCCGTAGTCCTGGTCGAGCCGGGCCTGGTGAGCGCTCTTGCCGAACACGCTGATCGTGCCCGCACTCGGCCGTTCCAGGTCGGCCACCAGCCGCATCAGCGTGCTCTTGCCGCAGCCGGAAGGCCCGATCAGCGACACGAACTCCCCCGGCGCGACGGCGAGGTCGATCCCGCTGAGCGCCGTCACCGCCCCGGCCCGCCCCGCGTCGAAGGTCTTGTCCACCCCGGTCAGGCTCACCGCAGCGACACTCTGGTCGGTCATCAGGCACCTGCCGGGTTGAAACGGGCGAGAGCAAGGTCGAGCGCACTGACCAGGGCGGCCACCACCAGCCCGAGCGCGGCCGCGCCGGCGATCGCGGTCCAGGGCCGGGCCGGATCACCGGTGGCCGCCTGGGCGTACTCGATGATCAGCCGGCCGATCCCGCCCCGGGTCCCGGTGGAGATCTCCGCGACGATCGTGCCGATCACCGACGCGGCCGCGGCCAGGCGCAGGGCCGGCACCAGGTGGCCCACGCTGGCCGGTAACCGCAGCCGGACCAGGGTCTGCCACCAGGAGGCCGCGTAGGCCTGCATCAGGGCGATCTGGGCGGGCCCCGGTGAGTCCAGCCCGCGCAGCATCCCCACCGCCACCGGGAAGAAGGCCAGATAGCCGGAAATCACCGCCACCGACATCCACGGTTGCCACGGCTGACCCAGCACCGCGAGCTGGCCGCCCCAGCCGACCACGACCGGGGCGATCGCCACCAGCGGCACCGTCTGGCTGATCACCACGTACGGCAGCAGCGCATCGCGGGCGGTACGGAACCGCTGCATCAGCACCGCCAGCGCAACGCCCACCAGCACCCCACCGAGCCAGCCGGCCAGCGAGATCCGGAAACTGAACCAGGCCGCTCTCAGCACCGCGACCAGCACCGAAGAACTGCCCTCGGCCGAGATCTCAGGCTGGGTGAAGCGCTCGGCCACCGTCCAGACGTGCGGCATCGAGCTGTCGTCGGCCCGCGGCAGCAGCCGCACCTCGTTCACCGACCAGCCCTGCGGTGAACCGACCAGCTTGTACCCCTCCCAGAGCAGGAGGATCACCGCCAAGGCCGCGCCGCCGTACAGGACCGATCGCAGCCGCACCACGAAAGCTGCTCTCACGCCTTGGCCGTCGGCAGCTCGCGGACCGCGGGAATCACGGCCTCGCCGTAGGCCTCCAGGGTCTGGGCCTTGCCGTCGTGCTGAAGGTAGACCGCGAACTGGTCAACCCCGAGATCCCTCAGCTCCTGCAGCCTTTCGACCTGGTAGGCCGGGCTCCCCAGCAGGCAGAAACGATCGATCACCTCGTCGGGCACGAAGTCGGCGTGCGTGTTGCCGGCCCGCCCGTGCTGGTTGTAGTCGTAACCCTGCCGAGTCTTGATGTAGTCGGTCAGGGCGCTCGGAACCATCCCGCCCTCGCCGTAACGGGCCACCAGGTCGGCCACGTGGTTACCGACCATCCCACCGAACCAGCGGCACTGGTCACGCATGTGGGCCAGGTCGTCCCCGACGTAGGCCGGAGCCGCGACGCAGATCGTCACCGCGTCCGGATCCCGCCCGGCCTGCTCGGCCGCCTGGCGCACCGCCCGCACCGTCCACTCCACGATCGCCGGATCGGCCAGCTGCAGGATGAACCCGTCCCCGACCTGACCGGTCAGCTCCAGGGCCTTCGGCCCGTAGCCGGCCACCCAGACCTCCAGCCGGGAGTCCGCGCCCCAGGGAAAACGCAGTGTGGCGCCGTTGATCTCCACCGCCCGGCCGTTGCCCAGCTCCCGGATCACGTGAATGCTCTCGCGCAGCGTGGCCAGCGTGGTCGGCCTGCCGTTGAGCACCCGGACCGCCGAGTCTCCCCGGCCGATCCCGCAGATCGTCCGGTTACCGAACATCTCGTTCAGCGTGGCGAAGTGCGAGGCCGTCACCGTCCAGTCCCGGGTGGCCGGGTTGGTCACCATCGGCCCGACCACCACCTTGCGGGTGGCGGCCAGGATCTGGCTGTAGATGACGTACGGCTCCTGCCACAGCAGGTGGGAGTCGAAGGTCCAGACGTGACTGAACCCGTGCAGCTCGGCCTGACGCGCCAGCTCGACCACCCGCGCAGCCGGAGGATTCGTCTGAAGGACCACACCGACGTCCATACGCAGTTCCCCTCCCGAAAGACAGCAGCGGTCAGCTGAGGTACTGCGACAAGCCCCGTTTGACGTACTGACCGTGCCCCGCCCGGCCGAGGAAGGCACCGTCGTCGACAATCACGCTGCCCCGGGACAGCACCGTGTCCACGTGGCCGTCGATCTCGAAACCCTCCCAGGCCGAGTAGTCCATGTTCATGTGATGGGTCTTGCCCAGCCCGATACTGGTGTGGCCCTTCGGGTCGTAGATCACCACATCGGCATCGGCCCCGGGCTGGATCACCCCTTTGCGCCCGTACAGGCCGAACATCCGGGCCGGTGTGGTGGACGTGATCTCGACCCAGCGCTCCAGCGTGATCTCACCGCTGACCACGCCCTGGTACATCAGGTCCATCCGGTGCTCGACCGAGCCGATCCCGTTGGGGATCTTCGAGAAGTCCCCGATCCCCATCTCTTTCTGGTCCTTCATGCAGAAGGGACAATGATCGGTGGAGACCATCTGGATGTCGTTGGTGCGCAGGCTCTGCCACATGTGTGACTGATGCCCCTCGGCCCGCGAGCGCAACGGCGTCGAGCAGACCCACTTGGCCCCCTCGAAACCCGGCGCCCCGAGCTGCTCCTCCAGGCTGAGATACAGGTACTGGGGGCAAGTCTCACCGAAGACGTTCAGCCCCCGGTCCCGGGCCGCCGCGATCTGCGCCACCGCCTGCTTGGCCGACACGTGCACCACGTACAGCGGCGCCCCGGTCAGATCGGCGATCATGATCGCCCGATGGGTGGCCTCCTCCTCGGCCTGCCAGGGCCTGGTCAGCCCGTGGTAGTAGGGCGAGGTGTTGCCGGCCGAGACCGCCTGCTGCACCAGAACATCGATCATCGCGCCGTTCTCGGCGTGCATCATCATCAGGGCCCCGTTCTCGGACCCCTTCTGGAACGCCCGCAGAATCTGCCCGTCGTCGGACAGGAACACACCCTTGTAGGCCATGAACAGCTTGAAACTGGTCACACCCTCGGCGATCAGCTCGTCCATCGCCTTGAGCGAGTCGTCCTGGACGTCGGACAGGATCTGGTGAAAACCGTAGTCGATCGCGCAGTTCCCGGCCGCCTTGTCCTGCCAGACCTGGTACTGCTCCAGCGGACGCTGGTCCGGGTACTGCACCACGAAGTCCACGATCGTGGTGGTACCGCCCCAGGCCGCAGCCGTGGTGCCGGTCTCGAAGGTGTCCGAGGCGAAGGTGCCGCCGAACGGCATCTCCATGTGGGTGTGCGCATCCACCCCGCCGGGTACCACGTACTTGCCGGACGCGTCGATCACCACATCCACGCTCGCGGCCAGATCGTGGCCGAGCACCGTGGAACCGGGCGCGAGCACCGCGGCGATCGTCCCGCCGTCGATCAGGACGTCCATCTTCGCCGAACCGGTGGCACCGACCACGAGGCCACCGGTGATCAGAGTGGTTGCCATGGAGCTCCTTACGGCTTGGTTATCGCGGTGTAGCTGTCGGGGCGGCGGTCCCGGAAGAACTGCCAGTCGTTGCGCACCTGGCGGATCATGTCCAGATCCAGGTCCCGCACCACCAGGTCCTCACTGGTCTCGCTCCCCCGATCGCCGACGAAGTTGCCCTGCGGATCGAGGAACTGGCTCTTGCCGTAGAAGCTGACGGCCAGATCGCCGTACTCGTTGTCCTCCGAGCCGACCCGGTTCGGGGCCGCCACGAAGTACCCGTTCGCGGCCGCGGCCGCGGCCTGCTCGATGTCCCAGAGCCGGTTCGACAGGCCGGGTTTGGTGGCATTGGGATTGAAGACGATCTCGGCGCCGCCCAGCCCGAGCTCGCGCCAGCCTTCGGGAAAGTGCCGGTCGTAGCAGATGTAGACGCCGATCCTGCCGACCGAGGTCGCGAACACCGGGTAGCCGAGATTGCCCGGGCGGAAGTAGAACTTCTCCCAGAACTTGTCCAGGTGCGGCAGATGGTGCTTGCGGTACTTGCCCAGCACCGAGCCGTCGGCCTCGACCACCACCGCAGTGTTGTAGTAGACGCCGGGCATCTCCTGCTCGTAGATCGGCAGGACCATCACCATCTGCAGTTCCGCGGCCAGGGCGGCGAAACGCTGCACCACCGGGCCGTCGGCCGGCTCGGCGTAGTCGTAGTACTTGGCGTCCTCGGTGATCCCGAAATACGGCCCGTAGAAGAGCTCTTGAAAGCAGATGACCCGGGCCCCCTGGTCCGCCGCGTCCCGGGCGAACCTCTCGTGCCGCAGGAGCATCGACTCCTTGTCACCGGTCCAGGTGGTCTGACTGATCGCGGCGCGAACGACGGGCATGCCCTCCCCCTTCAGCTGGACACTGCTTCGTACCGGGCTGAGCCACTCATCGTCTACCGCCGAAGAGTGAAGTCGTCATCCTGAACCGCTCCGGTCGCAGCCGTGTTAACGCTGCCCGGCCAGGATTTCCGGTATGTGAATTCTTGACCGCGGCCGACTGCGGACCGGACCCGCCCGAAGGACGAGACCTCGCCGAACAGAGCACATCTCATCCCGGCCCCCGATCATCCAGGCCAGATTACCGCGCCGGCCACCGCGAGCGTCCCAACCTCGTGACCCGAGCGTTTCGAGCACCGCAACCCTTGCGTCGGCGACCTGCTTGAGACAGGTCCCGGCGCCGGGACCTCAGGTGCGGTGATGGATCCAGACGTTCGGCTCCACATAGACCGCCTGGTCGTGCTCCACGTCGCACAGCACCGGGACCAGCGCGCCGGGAACCAGCACCTGACCGCTGCGATCGAACGCCTGTCCCGTCCATGAGCGCCACTGCTCCAGCGACCCGGTCATCACCATGCTGCTGTGAGCCACGTTGACGATGTGGCCACCGGCCCGGACGTGCACGCGGATCCAGGGGTCGACGGGCAAGCCGTCGGGGCCTACCGCACGCACGTACTGGTCCATGGGCTCGGTGATCCGGTCGGACTTACCGTTCGGCCGCACCGGGGCCACGAGATCGGAGAACCCGAGCCGGGCGGTGTTCTCACGCAGCGCCTCGAGCATGAGCCCGGACAGACCGCGCCCCCGCAGATCGGGCCGGACCAGGATCTCGAGCGCCGAGACGATGGTCGGCGCAGTGCCGGTCATCCGGTCCTGCGCGGCCCTGCGAACCACCCAGTCCCAGCCGTTCTCGGGCAGTCCCGCGCGGATGTCACCGTGGCACGAGATCGGCACCGAGTACGCCTTGGCCGCGGCCCGGCCGTCCTCTCGGTCGACTGCCAGCAGCGTGAACTCCGGCCAGAGCTCAGCGAAGTTGCAGAAGTAGAGGTCTGCGGTGTGATCCTGAAGCATGAACTCCGGCCAGAAACCGTCCAGTTCGTCGAGCAACTCCGTGCGGCCGTCGAACGGTCCGATGTCAAGGTCCACAGGCCGACGGTGACAGTGCAGCGGATCGCCGGCAACCCGTTTTCACTGCTGCCGGAATCGATGGCGAACTGAGTACGGACCATCAGCAGAAAAGACCCGTGGCGCTTGTTCAGCAGACCGCCCGTTTCGGCCGGTAGCGTACTGATCTGACCGACCAGCCACCGCAGGACGGAGCACCGTTGACTTCCCCGATCGGCCGTTCGGACTCGCCCTTCGCCCGCGGGCAGGCGGCATCCGACATCCAGCACGATCTCGAGTTCGAGGCCCGCCTGGACGCCGCCGGCAATCTTCTCGCGAAAGCTGCCGCCCGCCTCGCGAACAACGAGCACGACAAGGCCCAGGCGTTCGCCTCCCGGGCCTGCCGCCTGCCCTACGACACGTACGAGGACATACATCCGGCGACGTACTGGCTCGAAGCCGAACTCCTGCGCCAGCTGTCCGTCCAGATCGAGTACGCCCTCGACGGTGACACCCGCTGGATCGACCGGAGCGAGAAGCTTCTGTCGGAAGTTACCGGGCACGCCGCCGGTGTGCTCCGCACGGTGCTCAACTCGCTCCTGGTCGACTACGCCTTCCCGCAGCCGGTGGTGCGCCGTCTGCACCAGCTGATTGGGGACGGCCCACGCCCCTTCGCGGACGACGGCACCACCGTGTCGGTCGAGGAGCGCACACAGCTCTGTCTCGACGTGCTGCTGGTCATCAACCGGCAGCTGGAGTTGTACCGGATCGATACCGAGGCCGACCTGGCCTCGAACCAGGCACAGATCGACGTGATCCAGGCCAGGCTCCAGGAGCTGGAAGCACGAGCCGCGGCCGGCCATGACACCTAGCCAGGGATCGTGCGCGGGCGTGTACCTGCTCTGAGGACCTGGCACACGCGGCTCGCCCTAGCCGCGGCGCCGTGACCCTGGGCCACCTCGGGATCAAGGCGCCCGCACGGCCTGCTACCGCGTCCCATCCGTCACCTTCCACGGATTCACGGGTCAGAGCGTCGGCAGGGGACAATCGCCGGACGCTCGAGACACCAAGGAGTACCGAATGGCACGAACGAACGGGTCGGCTGCACGTGGACGGCAGGTCAACAGCCCGGAGAGCACCGACTCCCCAGAACCCGGAGCGCCTGCGTCGACACAGCCCGGCCCGGGACAACGCGGCCTCCGGTTGAGCGAAATGGTGGACACCGAGTATCGCCTGCTGGGTGCCCAGTTGCGCGCCGGCCGGATGCCGGAGGCCGTGCGGACCTCGAGGCGGCTGACTGACCTGGTGCAGTCCCTGCGCAATCTTCAGCCCCCGGCGGGAGCTCGCACCAATACGGCGCGGGCAACCCCCAAGCCGTCCAAGACAGCCCAGCCCCGCAAGAACAATCGTCGGACGGATACGCCGAACTAGCGACGGGCGTCCGTACCCCGGGACGCCAGCCACGCCTTCGAGGGGTTCAGGCTCCGGCGGTCCGCTGCCGTTCCCGGAAGGCCCGCATATTGGCCCGGTTCCCGCAGGTGGCCACGTCGTGCCAGGCCCGGCTGTTGTTCTTCGACCCGTCGTGAAAAACGACATCACAACCGGGGTTGTGGCACAGCTTGAGGCGTCGCAGCTGGTCCTGCTGCTGGGCCAGGATCAGCTCCAGCGCCGTCGCCGAGGCGATCCACGGGATGCCGGTTCCGACGGGTGAGCCTTCTACCCCGTTCGGGCCGGCCTTCACGTTCACCGGGGCATCCAGGTCGGGGGTGTCCTGGGTGAACAGTCGTTCTTGGCCGCGGGAGAGGAGCCGGTGCACGCTGGCCCGTACGGTGCGCAGTTGTTCAAGATCGACTTTACGTAGCCGGATCCTGGGTACGGTGACCTGCGGATGCTCCGTCTGCCAGTCCTCGAGGACCCCGTCCAGCCAGCCCTGGGCGGTGCCGAGCTCGTCCAGCAGGTCGATCTGGTAGGTGACCGGCCCCTGGGTGTTGGCCAGTTCCTGGGTCAGCAGCAGCATCGCTGGGGCGAACGAGGTGCTCAGGCGCTGGGTTGCGTCGAATCGCGGCACACCGGCCTCCTTCCGCCCGCCGGGCCTACACGATAGCGAGGGCCTCGGGCGGCCCGGCCAGCAGCGTCTTGGCCATCCGGCTGACGTCGTCGGCCAGGTACTCGCTCTCCCCGGCCACCAAGGCTTCGACCATGCCTCGGGCCACGTCCGCCGGGTCGTTCTTGGGGACGTCCAGGCCGGCGGCCATGTCGGTGTCGGCGAAGCCCAGGTGCACCCCGAGCACGTGCGTTCCGGACTTGCCGAGCTCAGGCCGCAGCGAATTGGTCAGCGACCAGAACGCGGCCTTGGACGCGCCGTAGACGCCGAAGCTGCCGTTACTGCCCAGCCAGCTGAGCACGGAGTGCACGTCGACCAGGGCGCCACCGCCGTTCGAGGCCAGGATCGGCGCGAACACCTGGGCCACGCGCAGCGGGCCGAAGACGTTGGTCTCGAAGACCGCCCGGGCCTGGTCCAGGCTCGCCTCGGTGAGTGGGCCGTGGGCACCCAGGCCCGCGTTGTTGACGACGATGTTCACGTCCGGAGCGGACTCGCCCAGCCGCAGGATCGACGCCTCGTCGGTGACGTCCAGGGGCAGCGGGACCAGGCGCGGGTCCTGCTCTGGGCGGGGCTGGCGCGCGGTGACGTAGACCTTGGCCGCCCCTTGCTCGAGGAGAGCCTGGGCGAAGGCCCGGCCCAGCCCGCGCTGGCCGCCCGTGACCAGGGCGACGGCTGCGTTGACGGTTGTCATAAGTGCTCCTCGGGTGGCTCCTGTCAGTGGTCAACACTGAACACCTCTTACTCGGCAAAAGCAAGAGGCAAAACCCGAATGGCTCTGTCAGGGGTGTCGGCGGGGCGGGCCTACCAGGGGTACGTCCTCAGGCTGTCCACCGGGCTTCCATCCACACCTGCTCGGCCACCGAATGCCACTCCACCGCAACCAGATCCGAGGGCGCCGACGATGTCTGTGCCGAAGCATTCCCGTCGCACACGGCCGCCACCCGGACGGATTCAGCGGTTCTGAGGACGGTGATCCGGGCTCGAGCACGCGCCGCAGCCAACGCGTCCACCACAGGCTGCACGAGCGCACGCCGGGCTTCGAGCGGCACCGGCACCACTGCCCCGGACACCGCGAACGACACCTGCAGTCCACGCTTTTCGGCTATCTCGGCGCAGGCAGACAGTTCGTGCACCAGGGGGTCGGGGCTCTCGTCGCCCTCGGCGAACAAACGACGCAACTGTGCAGCCACGACGGCACTCTGGCGACGTACGTCATCACGACCGGGGTCGAGCGTTCCGTCAGCAAGCCCGGCCAGCAGCGGCAGCGCCGAGCCGAGCTGCTCGGGGACCCGGGCCACGCGTCCCCGGTCGAGTTCGTCAGCGACCGCCTTGGCAGTCGCGAGCCTGGCCTGTTCCTCGGCCAGGGCTTCCAGGTGAAGGGCCCGCCGACGGTGATCGGCGCCGGCCAGACCGAGTGCGGCCTGAAACCCCATGACGCTGACCACCGTGATCAGGCCGGTCCCCCAGACCGCCCGGCTGGGATCGGCGGTCGTCAGGAAAGCGACGACGCTGAACCCGGTGTGGGCCGCGAGCGCGAGCATCGACCAGCGTACGGGCCGGTCGCTGAGCAGCATGAGCAGGTGCCAGCCCACCAGGCCGAAAGACCAGTGAGGGCCGTCGAAGAAGGCTCCGTCGGGCAGGGTCGCGGTGATGGCGATCGAGGCTGCGCCGACGGTTGTCACGCCGCCGACGACGACTGGTGTGGGTACGCGACGCCCTTGGATCACCCACCATCCGGCGCTGATGGTCGCGGCGAGCAGGACGAACGCGGTGCACGGTATCCAGGGCGAGGGGTAGGTGTGCAGGTGGGCCAGGAGTTGTGGCAGGCCGAGTCCGAACTGCACGACAACAGTGGCCAGGACGAAGGCGGTGCCGAAGCCGTGCGGCCGTTGGCTCATGCTCAGGTGGCCGGCCACTCGAGCCTGACCGTGGTGCCGCTGCCGGGGGTTGTCGTGATGGATGCCTGTCCTCCGACGGCTTGAAGACGTTCGACAATGGATGCGCTGATACCGCGCCGGTGTGGTGAGACAGAGTTCGGTTCGAATCCCGTTCCCTGGTCGGAGAGTTCGACGATCACCCGCTCGCCGTGTGATCGGGCGGCGAGTTCGGCCCGGGTCACGCCGGCGTGGCGTTCGATGTTGGTGAGTGCTTCGCGCAGGGCGCGCAGCATGGCGAGGGCTGGCCTGGCGGGCATCCGCGGCTGCCCCTGGGTGGTGCGGGTGACGGTGATCGTGGATTGCTCTGCGACGCTGCCGATCAGGGTGCTGACGGCGACCAGGTCGGCTCCGGCGGGGTGCCCGCGCTCGGCGGCGGTCAGAAGCGCGAGGTCGCGCCGCACCTGCTGGGCCACATCGGCGCGTTCGGCCTGCGGGTGCGAGCTCGCGACCATCAGCAAGGTGCTGGCCACCGTGTCGTGGAGCAGGGCAAGTTGCTCGCGCAGTTGCCGACGCTGGGCGTCGGCCAGGGCGACGGATCGCTGCAGTGCGTCGTGCTCGAGCCGGAGTCGGTCCAGCCTCCGGCTGAGCAGGAGCAGGCATTCGTAGCCGACCCGGGCGACGGCGCACTCGACCAGAACGCGGATGGCCAGGAACGTCTGCCCGCCCCCCAGGGTCCATTGCACGGCGATCAGCAGCGCCGCGAGGGGTGTAGCGACACGGACCGGCCATTGCCATTGCAGAGTGATCGCCGTAACTGCGACGACGTTGAAAGCCCATTCGCTGGCGTCATAACCAATGGGGGCCGTCCATGGCTGGGCCAGGCAGATGGCCGCGGCCAGCAGGACGGCCAGTAGCGAGGAGGTCCGCGGTGAACGGCGCATGATCTCGAAGGCGGCCAGAGCGACCGTGGCGGTCAGCAGGACCAGGACCAGCGGCAGGGCTCCGGCGGGTGCGGCCATGACCCCGAAAACGCCGATCAGGGCGACCAGCAACGACCTGAGAGTGCCCGCGTGACGGCGGCTGGCCAGCACGAACGTCAGTTCGGCCGGACCACGCTCAGCCGGTTCCCGCCGTAACGAGACGATCCTGTCCACGGACCTCCGTCACGGCTCTGGGACGCGTTTCGCACATAGCTCTGCCGGTGAGGTTCTGATCGCCTGGCCCGTGGTGACGAAGAGCTGGAGCGAACAGAAACTCTTGAACAGGATACCGATCTGGGCGAACCATCTCATGTCGGCACTGGGCGCCTGGGCCTGAGCAGGACGACGAAACCGAGAAACGTCGCGGTAGCCTGAAGCGGTGACCGCCACCCCACTCATCGCTGACGGCGCTCGACTGGAACTGCTGTGGACCGGCGCGGTCTGGAGCGAGGGTCCCGTGTGGCTGCCAGAAACGCAGCGGTTGCGGTGGAGCGACATCCCCAGCAACGTCATCATGGAACACGACGCCGCCAGCGGGGAAACGTACGTCCACCGACGCGAGGTCGAGTTCACGAACGGACGCACCCTCGATCGCGAAGGACGCGTCGTGCAGTGCTCCCACGGTCGGCGCAGCATCGAGTACGAGATCGACGGCCGGCCAGTCACTCTGGTCGATCGCTGGGGTCACTCGCGCCTGAACTCGCCCAACGACGTCGTCGTGGCCTCGGACGGCAGCATCTGGTTCACCGATCCGCCGTACGGCATCCTCAACCCGGCCGAGGGACATCCCGGAAAACTGGAGTACGGCGGATGCTTCGTGTTCCGTTTCGATCCGGGGACCGGTGAGCTCCGGCCGGTCGTCACCGACCTGCAGCGCCCGAACGGCCTGGCGTTCTCACCTGACGAGTCACTCCTGTACGTGTCCGACACCGCCGACGAGCAGCGCGGCCGGATCCGGGCCTATCCGGTCGACGTCCGCGCCGGCTCCGTCGGCGAAGGCCGTGACTTCGCCACGGTCGTCCCCGGTTGCAGCGACGGCTTCCGGGTCGACGTCGAGGGACGGATCTGGTCCTCCAGCCTGGATGCGGTGCAGGTGATCTCGCCTGGCGGCGTCATCGTGGAACGCATTCCGGTGCCGGAGAAGATCGCGAATCTGTGCTTCGGCGGCCCCGACGGGCAGGACCTGTACGTCGTGGCCACCTCCAGTCTCTATCGGATTCGCACCACAACCCAGCAGGCCGCTCGTCCCTGATAGTTGCTATGAGATAAGGGAATTCGCCGATGACGACCACCTGGTGGCTGTTTGCCGGCATGTCCTGAGCACCGGTGGGCTACCGCTCGGGCTCGAGTGCCGTCTCGGCGTCGCCGCAGGCCACGCCCATGGTGTCCTGGGACAGGGGGTCGTCGTACTTGATGTGGCCGAGGTCGGTGACCTTGCCGTTGTCCGCCCGGGTGCCGTTCTCACTGAACTCGATGCGGGTGCGGAACACCTCGTCGCTGGAGTCGAGGTCGTCCGGTTTGGCGTTGTAGCTGGCCAGGTACAGGCCCTGGTCGTCCTTGGGGCAGAACACCCCGGTGCCTTCGCCGTTCATCCCCAGGTCGAACAGGTACTGGTTGCCCTGGGCGGTCAGCGAGGGCACGATCTTGCAGTCGGCCACGGTGTAGAGCGCTGCGCTGTAGCCCGTGGCCAGCACGATGATCGGGGTGCCGTCGCCCAGTCGGTTGCCCAGCGCGGTGGCCTGATGTTTCTCCACCTGGTCGGCCGTGAAGCTGGTGGAAAGGCTGGAACCGCTGGCGGTACGCACGCCGAGCAGACGCTTGTCACCCTTCACGGCGAGCCAGACCTGGTCGTCCTGGCCGTCCCCGTCCAGGTCACCAGCCTCCACCACGACGGCGTCGGCGGGGATGTCGGCGCCGCCGACCGGGCAGCCAGCGGTGCTCTGCTCCACCCCGCCCGGAGCGGCAACAGCGTCCTTCACCTCGGTCACCGAGGGCTCACCGGCGCACCCGGCGAGGGCGAACAGCGCGATCGTCGAGACTGTCAGGAACCGGCATTGCATGAGCGTCCTTCCGTGGGCGGGCGAGGAGAGCGTAGCGGGATGCCCCGCGTGAGCCCTGCGCATGTCGAGAGGCACCCGCATGAGCCTGCTGCTCCCACGAACACCCGTCGATTCCGTCCAAGTAGGCTTGTCGGCGCCTACGCCCACCAAGAAACGGAGCATCGTGGCCTTCGACGAAGACCTGCCCGAACGCCCGCTCGGCCCGGCGCTGCGCTCTTCCGGGCAGCAGCTGAGCGAGCAGTCCGCGGCGTCGTTCGACGCCGCGGAGAATCTGCTCACCAAGGCTCTGGACCGTCTGGGCAAGGGGCAGGACGAGGCCGCCCTGAAGCTCGTCGAGCGGGCGGTGGGTCTGCCCTACGACGAGTTCGAGCGCATCCACCCGGCGCTGAACTGGCTGGAGCTGGAGATCCACTCCCGGCTGGAGACTCAGGTCGAGGCTTCGCGGAAGGACGATCTGACCTGGGTGGAGCAGGTCGAGGTCCTGGTCGCCGGTACCAGCGGGACACCGCAGATCATGCTGCGTGCCGGGCTCTACGCCCTGCTCCTGGACTTCGGGTTCCCGCCCGCTCAGGAGCGCCGGCTCCAGGCCCTGATCGGCGACGAATCGCAGCTGGCCCCGCTCATCGCCGGCCGCAAACCCCAGGACGAACTCGTGGAGACCACGCTGCAGTCGCTGCGGCTCCTGGCCCGCCACCAGGAGCTGCAGCAGCAGTAGGCCGGTCGCCCTACCCCTTCAGTTCCGGGAACGCGAAGTCCCGGATCTCCAGCAGGGTCTCGGCGAGACAACGGGTCTGGTGCTCCACGATGCGCCGGCCGTCCTCCTGGTTCGCGGCCGTCGCGTCGCCGATCACACCGGACACGGACAGGTCGTCGGTGACCCAGGCCGTCGGCACCGTGCCCTCGAGGGTGAGGTGACGGCTGCCGGCGTACAGAGCGCCGACCGCTTCACCGTCGCGCACCGCCAGGTCCATCCGCACCAGTTCCGGGGCCAGGGCCCACACGATCGATGTCTCGATCTGGCCGCCGTGGATGCCGTAGTGCTCGTCGACCTGGGTGATGCCCTCGGGCAGCCCGAAGCGTCCCGGCATCATCGGGAACACCTCCAGGCCGGTCTCGACCCGGATGTCGCGGGCCACCACGTCGAGCAGGCTGGGCTGACCACCGTGGCCGTTGACGAACACCAGCTTGCGGAACCCGGACGCGGCCAGCGAGCGGCCCAGGTCCAGGCAGGTGGCCATCAGCGTGGCGGCCGAGAGCGCCACGGTCCCGGCCCGGCCCAGGTGCTCGGTGGACTTGCCGTAGGCGAGCGTGGGCAGCTGCCAGACGTTGCTGTCGGCGGGCAGCGAGCGGATGGCCAGGTCGCTGATCCGCTCGGCGGTCAGGGCATCGGTGATCAGGGGCAGGTGGGCGCCGTGCTGTTCGACCGCGCCGATCGGCTGGACCACCACGGCATCGGTCTTGTCGATGGCCTCGACGGCGGCGGTGGACAGGTGGGCGAGAAGGTGGGTCATGCGGGGTCCTTATTCCTCGGTCGGCAGGGCGGATTCGTGCCAGCGCTTGAGCAGCTGACCCTCGATCGTCGCGACGATCGCGAACAGGATCAGCGAGACGGCGCTGGCCATCAGCACGGCGACGAAGAGCTCGGGGGTGCGCAGCTGGGTAGCGTTCAGGGTGATCACGTAGCCGAGGCCGCCCTCGCCGCCGCCGATCCCGGCCACGAACTCGCCGACGATGGCGCCGATCACGCTTGCCCCGCTGGCGATCCGGAGCCCGGTGAGGATCTGCGGCAGGGCGGCGGGCACCCGCAGGGAGAACAGCTGCACCCGTTCCGGTGCGCCGGCCATCCGGTACAGCTGCACCAGGTTACGGTCGGTGGACTTCAGGCCCTGGAGGGTGTTGGCGGCGATCGGGAACACCGCGATCATCGCCGCGACCAGCGCGTTGGTGGTGATCCCGGCGCCGAACCAGACCACGAACAGGGGCGCGATCGCCACGATCGGAACGGTCTGCAGCAGAACCAGGTACGGGTACAGGCCGCGTTCGGCGATGTTCCAGCGGGCCATCACCAGGGCGGCGGCGAAACCGCTGAGCGCGGCCAGGCCGAAGCCCAGCAGGGCTTCCTGCATCGTGACTTTCGCCGCGGCCAGGATCGGGCCGGCGTCGGTGGTCAGGGCCGCCCACACGTCGGCAGGGCCGGGCAGCAGGTAGACCGGCAGGGCGAAGATCTCGATGATGAGCTGCCAGATCGCCAGGCCGAGCACGGCGGCGACCACGGGCGGCACCACGAAGCGGCGAGCGGCGACGAGGCGGGACGGTCCGGGGCTGGGGGCCGGCGGGGCCGCCTTCACGGGGGCGGTCTCGGTGGGCTGGTGGGTGCTGAGGTCGGTCATCATTTGTCTCCGGCCAGCAGGGAGGACACCAGCTCGGCGGTGTCCGCCAGAGCTGCCTTGTCGCGGGGTGCGTCGTCCTTGGTGGGTGGGCTGGGTGAGTCGATGATCCGGGCGATGCGCCCGGGCCGGGCGGCCATGACCACGATCCGGTGCCCGAGGTTGACTGCCTCGCTGATCGAGTGCGTGATGAACATGGCGCCGAAACCGTTGGCCCGCCACAGGCGCAGCAGCTGGTTCTGCATGTTCTCGCGAGTGAACTCGTCGAGGGCGGCGAACGGCTCGTCCATCATCATCAGCTCGGGGGCGCTGGTGATCGCCCGGGCGAGCGAGACCCGCATCTTCATGCCGCCGGAAAGCTGTCGGGGAAGCGACTTCTCGAAGGCCCCGAGGCCGACCATCTCGATCGCGGCGGTGGCGGCGGCCGCGCGGGTGGCCTTGTCCACGCCCTTCAGCTTGGCCACCAGTTCCACGTTGCTGCGCACGTTGCGCCAGGCCAGCAGCGTCGGGTCCTGGAAGACGTAGGCCAGCTGGTCGGTGCGGCGCACGAGTTCGCCACCGGAGACCGAGCTGAGCCCGGCCGCCATCCGGATCACCGTGGTCTTGCCGCAGCCGGAAGGACCCACCAGAGAGACGATCTCACCTGCCCCGACGCTCAGGTCGAACGGGGTGACAGCCTGAAAACCGTTGCTGTACGTCTTCTGCACCTGCCGGAACTCGATCAGGGCAGCGGCCTGGTCGGTGGTCCCGGGCGGGGCCACGCCGGGTGCGGGGGCGGGGGTGGACACCATGCGATGCTCCGATCATCGGGAGGAATGGAGGACGGGGGACGCCGGGTGAGCGGGCGTCCCCCGTCCCCGGATGGTCAGTAGGAGTCGGCGGGAGCGTCCGGCATCTCGGCCGGGGAGGGCACCGTGGGCAGGTGCGAGTTGTCGAACAGGGCAGCCGGTTCGATCTCCTTGGTCAGCACCCCGAGGTCGGTGAGCTGGCTCACCAGAGTGCTCCAGCGCTCGCTGCTCATGGCGCCGATCTGGGCCTCGCCGTCGCCGGTGGCGATGAAGTCCCGCTGCTTGTCCCAGGCGTACCAGAGCGCGTCGGAGGTCTGTTCCGGGTTGACCTTCATGAGCTGCTCGTTGGTCGCGGTGGCGACCTCCACGTCGCCCATGTAGTCGGCCCAGCCCTGCATCGACGCGGCGAGGAAGTCCTTGACCGCCTGCGGGTTCTCCTTCAGGTACTTCTCCGAGGTGAAGACCACGTCGTTGTAGGGGTTGTAGCCGGCCTCGGCGTAGCTGAAGAAGTCCGTCTCCACGCCGGCCTTGAGGGCCACGTACTGCTCGTTGGTCGGCCAGCCCTGCTGGACCAGGTCCTTGTCGGCCAGGAAGTTGGCGATCGAGCCCTGGTAGGCCTGGGTCTTGAAGGTCAGGCCCTGGTCCTTCTGCATGTACTCGGCACCGGTGTTGCCGGTCTGCACGACCCAGGTGTGGTTCTCCATGTCGGCGAAGGACTTCATCCCGCTGTCCTTGTGCACCAGCACGCCGACCGGGTTGTCCTGGTAGACCGCGGCCACCGCGACGATCGGGATGCCCTGCTCCTGGGCCAGGGCGACGCTGGCGGCGTCCCCGATACCCATCTCGGCCTGGCCGGAGGCCACGATCGTGGTGCCGGAGACGGTCGGGCCGCCCTGCTGGATGGTGACGCCGAGGTTCTTGTCCGCGTACAGGCCCTCCTCCTCAGCGGCGAAGAAGCCGCCGCTCTCGGAGTTGGCGTACCAGCCGAGCACCACCTTGACGTCGGTGGTGCCGTCGGCCGCGTCGCTCGAGCTGCTGGAGCCGCCGCAGGCGGTCAGGGCCAGAACGGGGAGCACGGCGAGACCGGCGAGGGCGCTACGGCTGCGCCGACCGCGGGGAAACAGAGACATGAAGGCTCCAGACGTCAATTCAGGACCGGCGGGAACGGGCAGGTTCCCGCCGGTGAAACAGCGACAGAAAAGCGCTGTCACATGGCATCAGAAATCGCCGGGAGACTTTCCGGAGAAATACCGAGGCCCTCGGGACGGTCGCTGCAAAAGGCTTTCAGCGCCGGATGGCAGATGATTCCGGCCGGACCGTCGTGGGCCGTTCGGTGACGAGCGAGTGGTACTGCGATCGACCGACGGGAGCCGGGCGACCTGGCTCACGTTCCGGTCAGCGACGGCGTTGTCACAGCTCAGGGCACCCTTCGGAGATCTTCCCCGAGGCCTGCCGAGCTTGGTCCGACCAACCGGACCGAGATGACTGTCGTTCGCGAGGAGCCCGCCCGTCAAGCTGAGCAGGAATCCTTTACGCCAGCGAAACACAACGTCCCCGAGGTGCCCCGGAAGCTCTCACCGACGTCTCCCATCAGCCCTTTCCCGACGTCTCGTTTCCGGAAGATTTCCAGGCCATAAACGTCAGGGAATGCCCGGGAAATGCTTGTCGCATCAGCCTTTCTCAACTACGGTCGGATTGGTCAGGCCAAGTTCGCCCGACGCTCCGGCCACTCCGGCCGATCCCACTGGGCCCAGGAACGCAGGAAAGGACGCCGCGTGAGCACTCCCCCGGATTCGCCGGCCGATGCACCGGCCGATTCCCTGGCCGAACGGGGCGGCCGCCGTCCCGTTCCCGCGAGCGCTCTGGGTCTGCCCCCGACCGGGCCGGTCCTGATCCGCGGCAGCGTGGGATCGGAGATCTCGGCCCACCTGGAAAAGCTGATCGCCGTGGGCGAACTCAGGCCCGGCGACCGGCTGCCCTCGGAGCGTGAACTGGCCGCCACCTGGAACGTCTCCCGGGCCTCCCTGCGCGAGGCGATGCACGAACTCGAGGCCAAGCATCTGCTCGAGCGCCGGCCCGGCCGGGGTACCACCGTGCTGCCCGCCCCCGAACGGGTCCAGACGCTCTACTCCCAGCTGTCCGATGCCGAGCACCAGTTGCGCGACGTGGCGGAGCTGCGCGAGAGCATCGAGCCCCGGCTGGCCGAGCTGGCCGCCGTCCGGGCCACCAAGGCCAACCTGATCGAACTGGAGAACGTGCTCCAGCAGTCCATGGCCGACGTCTCCCCGGAGGAGTCGCTGCGTCTCGACCTGGAGTTCCACATGCTCCTGGCCGTGGCGTCGCAGAATCCGCTGATGTCGGCGATCAACACCGTCGTCGGTTCCTGGACCTCGGCCACCCGGGTGCTCTCGCACTCCACCCGCTACGCCCGCGAGGTCTCCTACCTCGGTCACCGCTCGATCATCGAGGCGGTGCGGGCCAGCGACGGACCGGCCGCCCACCGCGCCATGACCCGGCACCTGGCCGACGTCGCAGCACTCACCCGGGACGAGTTCGACACCTCCCGCGGAGAATGAGGTAACCCCCTGATGCTCCTGCCCGAAACCACCCCACCGGTCTGGTCGGTCCTGCAGCCGCTGACCGGCCCGCACTCGGACGGTCTGCCCTATCTGCCGGCCACCCCGGCGACCACGTCCTGGGGCCGGCTGCCCTCGGACGCCGACGCGCCCGTGATGAGCGTCGATCCAGGGACCACGGTCGTGGTCGACACCGTCAGCCACGAAGGCATTCTCGAGGACCAGGGCGCCGACCCGGTGGCCTTCTTCGGCCGCCACGGCGTCACCGCGCCCGAAGTGCTGGCCGATGCGATCGCGATCTGCCGCTCCGGCACCCATGACCTCACCGGCGGCCCCCACGTGGTCACCGGCCCGATCGAGGTCCGCGGCGCCCAGCCGGGCGATCTGGTCGCCGTCCACATGGGCCCGCTGACCCCGCGCACCCACTACGGCATCATCTCCAGCCGCCACAACCGGGGCCTGCTGCCGGCCCGGTTCCCCGCCGACGGCCCCGTCAGCAGCACGTTCTGCCTGCTCACCGACCCCGGAACCGAGCGCGTGCAGGCCACGCTCCCGCTGCACCCCACGCAGGCCGAGCGACCGATCCGGTTCCCGATCCAGCCGTTCCTGGGCACAGTCGGAGTGGCCACCCCGGGCGAGCGCAAGCACTCCGTGCCGCCCGGAGCACACGGCGGCAACCTCGACATCCGGCTGCTGGTCACCGGAACCACGCTGTACCTACCGGTGCAGGTGCCGGGGGCCGGGGTCTACGTCGGCGACCCGCACTTCGCGCAGGGCAACGGCGAGATCGCCCTCACCGCACTGGAAGCCCCTCTGCGAGCCACGCTCACCCTTGACCTGATCCCGGCCGCCGAGGCCCAGGCCCGGTTCGGCTCGATCAGCGGCCCGTTCGCCCTCACCCCCGAGTTCCTGGTACCCACCGGCCTGGACCCCGACCTGGACGAAGCCGTGGCCCGATGCGGTGAGAACGCCGTGACCCTGCTCGGCGCCATGTTCGGGGTCCACCCCGAGATCGCCTACGCCTACCTGTCCGCCGCGACCGACTTCGAGATCTCCCAGGTGGTCGACCTGGTGAAGGGATCACACGCCATGATCCGGCGCTCCGACTTCGCCGCTGTCGCAAAGGAGTTCACCCGATGAGCGTGGTCGAGGTGAGTTCTGGGATCGATGGCAAGGCCGAACTCGACTGCCCGGGCGAGGTTCCAGCCGGGCTGATCGAGGCGTTCGACGCCTACGAGAGCGCCCTCCTGGCCAATGACGTTGCGGTGCTGGACGATCTGTTCGCCCCCGGCGAGAGCACGGTGCGCGGCGACGGCACGAACCTGCTGATCGGGCACGAGGCGATCGCCGGTTTCCGGTCGGGCCGCAGCGTGATCCCGACCCGCAGGGTGGCCAAGATCCTGGTGCGCCCGATCGCGCCGGGCGCCGCACTGCTGATGGCCAGCACCCGTAACCCGGCCACCGGCGCGACCGGCCTGCAGAGCCAGCTGTGGCAGCAGATCGACGGCGCCTGGAAGGTCACCGCCGCCCACGTCAGCCTGCCGCTCAAACCAGCCTCCATCGACAGCACGATCTGGCGGGTGGTCGGCGCACCCCTGGTTGCTCCCGCGGAAAACGGCCCCCTGGACGGAAAAACGGTGGCGGTCAAGGACCTCTTCGCCATCCGCCACCACACGATCGGCGCCGGGAACCCCACCTGGCTCAACGAGCAGACCCCCCAGGAACAGCACGCCCCCGCCATCCAGAACCTGCTCGACGCCGGCGCCGCGATCACCGGCATCGCCCACACCGACGAGTTCGCCTACAGCCTCGCCGGACAGAACACCCACTACGGCACCCCGCCCAATCCGGCTGTCCCGGGCGCCATCAGCGGAGGCTCCACCAGCGGCCCGGCCTCCGCGGTAGCCCTCGGCCAGGTCACGATCGGACTCGGAACCGACACCGCCGGATCGATCCGGGTACCGGCTTCCTACCAAGGGCTCGTCGGATTGAGGACGACGCATGGTTGCGTCAGTGCCTCAGGGGTCCATCCGCTCGCCCCGTCGTTCGACACCGTCGGCTGGCTCACCCGCGACGCAGCCACCAGCCTGCAGGTAGCCGACGTCCTCCTGCCCGAAAGCACCAGCAGCGCCGCGGAACGCACCCTGGTCCTGCCCACCGTCGAGGCCCTGGCCACCCCGGACGTCGCCGCCGCCTGCGCTGAGCGCCGCACCGAACTCGTCGCCGCCGGCATCCTTCCCGCACTGCACGAGGCCGACCTGCCCTTGGCAGTGCTCGAAACCTGGTTCGCCGCCTTCCGCACCGTGCAGGCGCACGAAGCCTGGCAGTCCGACGGCGCCTGGATCGAAGCCCACCCAGGAGCGCTGGGCCCCGACGTCGCCGGGCGTTTCGCGCTCGCGGCGCAGGTCACCGACGACGAGGCGGCCGCCGCGCGTGCCGTACTCGCTGAGGCCCGCCGCCACCTGCGCGAGTTGCTCGACGGTGCGGTGCTGGTCCTGCCCAGCAGTGCCGGAGGGGCTCCCGCCCGAGACGCGTCACCCGCCCAGGTGGAGTCGGAACGCGCCGGAACGCTGCGCCTGACCTGTCTGTCAGGCCTGGCCGGCGCCCCGGCGCTCTCCCTGCCCCTGCTCCGCACCGCCGACGGCCGTCCCGCCGGGCTGTGCCTGGTCGGAGCCCCCGGCACCGACCGTGACCTGCTCCAGCTCGCCATCTCCGGAGGTCTCGCGTGAGCCCCGACACTCCCGCCCCGCGCCTGGAAACGGCGCCCCTGACGCACCGCAACACCTGGTCCCTCTCACCCGGGCACGCCGACCTGCGCCGACCGAGCCCGCCTGCCCGCCCCGCACAGGTCGCCGGGCTGCCTACTCCCCTGACGGCCGACCTGAGCCGCAGCGCCCTGATCGTCGTCGACATGCAGAACGACTTCTGCACACCCGGCGGCTGGCTGGACGGGATCGGCGTGGACGTGAGCCCGCTCGCCTCGGCGACCGCCGCTCTGCAAAGCCTGGTCCCGGCCGCGCGAGCCGCCGGCCTGCCGGTGATCTGGCTGAACTGGGGCAACCGGCTGGACCAGGCCAACCTTCCGCCCGGTGTGGCCCATGTCTACGACCCGGAGGGCACCGGTGTCGGCATCGGCTCGGTGATGCCCAACGGCTCCCGGGTGCTCACCCGCGACAGCTGGGGCGCCGCGCTGGTCGACGAGCTCACCCGGGAACCCGGCGACATCGACGTGGACAAGTACCGCATGAGCGGCTTCTGGGACACCCCGCTCGACTCGATCCTGCGCAACCTGCGGGTGGACACGCTGTTCCTGGCCGGCGTCAACTCCGACCAGTGCGTGTACGCCACGCTGATCGACGGCGCCTGCCTGGGCTACGACGTGGTGCTCGTCGACGGAGCCAGCGCCACCACCTCACCGGCCTTCTGCCACGAGGCCACCCTGTACAACACCCGTCAGTGCTTCGGCTTCTCCGTGGACGCCGAAGACCTCACCGCAACCCTGGAGGACTCGAAATGACCGCCCCCGCACCAATTCTGCGTCACCTCGAGGACGTCGTCCCCCAGCTCATCTCGCCCTCCGACACGGTGAAGCTGGCCCTGCTCGCCGGACCCGCCGACGGTTCCCCGACCAGCGTCTTCTTCGAGGTCTGGGAGCCCGGCGGCGCCCAGCCGGTGAACGCGCACGAGGAGTCCACCGAGATCTTCGTGGTGCTCTCGGGCACCGGCCGGGCCCACAGCGACGAGCACGTGGTCGACCTGAAGGCCGGCGACTGCCTGATCCTGCACCCGGAGTCCAACCACCGGATCTTCAACACCTCCGAGACCGAGCGCCTCTACGCGGTCACCATCATGTGCAATGACGACGGTGCCATGCCCGGCGGCTTCGCCGAGCTGGTCACCAAGGGAACCGACACCGAGTGGAACGGCACCGACCGGGCGGTCCTCGGCGGACAGAGCTGATCCGCCGGGCGGTCGGCTGTCCACCCGCCGACCGCCCGTCCGCACCCCTGTGCCACCACGGCGACCCCTGTGCCACCACGGCGACCGCTGCGTCGCCGACCGCAACGATGGGCAGAATCACACCCCGCTTGGTCGAACCCGGGTTCACCCCGGCCGCCGGCCACCTTTACATTTGTTGTTGTCAGCGATGAGGAGGGCATGTGGGTGGAACCGGCGCCGGGCGCGCCCCAGCAGCCGACGACGCGTTCCCGGACGCGGCGCTCCCCCATCTGATCGCATCGCTGCCCGGGACCGTCCCCGTGTGACGCCCTCCAGCTGAAGTCCGCACCGACGCTGACTCTCGTTTCCGGTCGGCCGCTCTCCCCAGGGCGCCGCCCGGTTGATGCTGCCTGCCTGCCCCTCGGAGTTCGCCATGCCCCGACACCACCACTACGACGCCGTCCTGGTGGGCGGTGGGGTGATGAGCGCCACTCTCGCCACCATGCTGGCCGAACTCGAGCCGGACTGGAACGTTCTCGTCCTGGAGAAGCTCGAGCAGGTCGGGGCCGAGAGCTCGGACATGTGGAACAACGCAGGCACCGGGCACGCGGCCCTGTGTGAGCTGAACTACACTCCGGCCGGCCCGGACGGCATCATCGACATCTCCAAGGCCGTGGCGATCAACGAGCAGTTCCAGGCCTCCCTGCAGTTCTGGGCGCACCTGGTGGACCGGGGCGTGCTGGCCGACCCGTCCAGCTTCATCAACACCGTCCCGCACATGAGTTTCGTACGCAACGACGACGTGCCGTTCCTGCGCGCCCGGTACGAGGCGCTCTCGCAGCACCCGCTGTTCGCCGGGATGCAGTGGACCAGCGACCACGCACAGCTCAAGGAGTGGGCGCCGCTGCTCGTGGCGGACCGCTCCACGGACGAGAAGGTCGCCGCCACCCGCGCCGAGGCCGGCACCGACGTCGACTTCGGCACGCTGACCCAGCAGATGCTCGCGGGAGCCTCGAAGAACGGGGTCGAGGTCCTCACCGGCCACACCGTGAAGACCCTGCGCCGCCGCGATTCCGGATGGATGGTCCGGGCCAAGGGCCCCGAGGGCCGCTTCGAGGTCACGACCCCGTTCGTGTTCGTCGGTTCTGGAGGCGGCGCCCTGCACCTGCTGCAGCGCAGCGGCATCCCCGAAGGCAAGGGCTTCGGCGGCTTCCCGGTCAGCGGCCAGTGGTTGCGCTGCACGAACCCCGACGTGGTGGAGCAGCACGCGGCCAAGGTCTACGGACAGGCCGAGGTCGGCGCCCCACCCATGTCGGTACCGCACCTGGACACCCGCTACTCCAACGGCACCAAGGCCCTGATGTTCGGCCCCTACGCCGGCTTCTCCCCGAAGTTCCTCAAGCAGGGCTCGCTCTGGGACCTGCCCCGCTCGGTCAAGGCGCACAACCTGCTGCCGATGCTGGCCGTTGCCCGCGACAACGTTTCCCTCATGACGTACCTGGGCCGCCAGATCGTGCAGTCGATGGATCAGCGCCTCGAAGCCCTGAAGACCTTCTACCCCGACGCGCGAGAGCAGGACTGGGAACTCCTGACCGCAGGCCAGCGGGTCCAGGTCATCAAGAAGGGCCCCCGCGGCGGAGTCCTGCAGTTCGGCACCGAACTCGTACGCGCCGCCGACGGCTCCGTGGCCGCGCTGCTGGGCGCATCCCCCGGAGCCTCCACCGCCGTCGACGTCATGCTCCGCCTGCTCACCGAATGCTTCCCGGCCCGCCAGGAATTCTGGGGCGAGCGCCTGCGCACGATGGTCCCGTCCTACGGCATGAAACTCTCCGACGACCCCGACCTGCTGAGCCGAACCCTGGCCTGGACCACCGACACCCTCAACCTCGGCGAGACCTCCCCTCGCGGCCGCACTGCTGCCCCGTCCTCACCCAACTGAGCGGCGATGGGTGAGCCTTCCCAGCACCACGGCTCGACGGCCGGCGGACGTACAGTCTCAGGTCGTGGGGGCCTGAGGTCCGCACTCGTGGCGGGACGCAGGACGACCCATCCACAATGGTGGCCGGACTGTCCCAACAGCGAAGGGGCCGTGATGGCGAAGGACTCCGCGGATGCCTTTATCGTGCGCTCGGCCGAAGGTGAGGCGATCCCTGCCGCCGGCGTCGATCACCTGTTCAAGCTCACCGCCGGTCAGACGAGTGGAGGCCTGAGCCTGGAACGTTTTCTCGTCCCGCCTGGTGTGGTCGGCGCCCGTCCGCATGTGCACCGAGCCCACGACGAGACGTTCTTCGTTCTCGCCGGCCGGCTGACCGTCACCACGGAGCACGGGGATGTCGTGCTGTACGCCGGCGATCTGGCCCATGCACCGCGCGGATCTCTGCACGGATTCCGTAATGCCGGTCCTGATCCGGTACAGGCGCTGTGCATCTACAACCCTCCCGGCTACGAGCAGTACTTCCGCGACGTCCACGCCGCTGTTGAAGCAGGCCAGGACGTCACGGCGGAGCTTCTGGCCGATCTGCGCGGGCGCTACTCGACCGAGAGCTTCTGACCGATCAGCTCGCTGGATAGCGGGAAAGATCCTGGTACAGGCCCAGCCGGTTGCCCCACGGGTCTGCGAAATCGCAGTACTTCACCACCCTCTCAATCGTGGTGACCTCGGAAACGTCCACACCGGCGTCCATCAGTTCTGCTCGGACCCGGTCGATCTCCTCTACCCCGAACCGAAAGCGTCCCTGCTGCCGACCCGGTTCTGGATGCTCAACCACATGGACTTCCCAGTGCCCGGGCACGAAGATCCATTCGCAGAAGGAATCGTCGTTCTCGGGGCGGAAATCTGGCGCCCTCCCGAAAAGACGCTCGTACCAGGCTCGTCCGGCACTGCCATCGCCCACCCACAACTGAAGCGTGCTACCGACCGCGCCTACCCCAGTGATCGTCATACCCGCATTGTGCTCTTCTGGCGGCCTTGAGCAGGCGCGCACACGCTGGCCAGATCAGGCTGCGACGAGTTCGAGGTGCTGGCCCACCGTCTCCCACCGCGCACCTAGGTCACGTTCGGCCTGCTGCACGGCCTCGGCGTCCCGGGACATCGGGGACACGGTGTGCACCCCGGCCCCGTGTTCCTGGTAGTGCTCGTACCAGGCGTTCAGGCCCGGGATCGGCACCGGCCGCACGATCTGGAAGACCACCCCGCCCACCCGCATCAAGATCACCCGCAGCCCTTCAGCGAGCTTCTCGATCTGGGCCGCGGTCTGCGGCTCGACCTGTTCGGCGCCGAGATCGGCGTGGATCACTCCGGCGGCCGCGTCGGGGTTCGGGTGAACGATCTCGACGTGCAGCACGACCGGGCTCTGGGTGTTCGCCATGGTGAACAGCCTAAGAACTGCACATTCACGACACATCCCACCCGAGGCCGATAGCGGAGTACGACCATAGTCGGACGGCGATCACGCTGCGAGCCAGACCCATCACCGATAGCTAAACAGCCGGGGCATCAACGGTCCGGAGCACCGGTGACAGATGCCTGCCGGTGATCGAGGCACGGTCGGCGGCAACCTCTTCCGGGGTTCCGGCGGCGATGATCGTTCCACCGCCCTCACCGCCTTCGGGCCCGAGATCGACCACCCAGTCGGCGGTCTTGATCACGTCGAGGTTGTGCTCGATCACCACCACGGTGTTGCCGTGCTCCACGAGTTGCTGGAGCAGTTCGACCAGACGACGTACGTCTTCGTCGTGCAGGCCGGTGGTCGGCTCGTCGAGGATGTAGATGTTGCGGCCCCGGGTGCGGCGCTGGAGTTCGGTGGCCAGCTTGACCCGTTGCGCTTCTCCCCCGGACAAAGTCGTTGCACCCTGGCCGAGAGCTACATAGCCCAGGCCGATCTCGTCGAGGGCTTTCATGTAGCGGGAAATCAGCGTGTGCGACGCGAAGAACGTCGTGGCCTCGCTGATCGGTAACTTGAGGACGTCGGCGATGGACAGTCCTTTGAAGCGGACTTCCAGCGTCTCCCGGTTGTATCGGCTGCCTTCACATGCCTCGCAGTCCACGTACGTGTCGGGCAGAAAGTTCATCTCGACCTTGATGCTGCCCTCGCCCTGGCAGGCCTCGCAGCGTCCGCCCTTGACGTTGAAACTGAAACGTCCGGGCTGGTATCCGCGGATCTTCGCGTCCTGGGTACTGGCGAACAGGGCCCGGATCCGGTCGAACACTCCGGTGTAGGTAGCCGGGTTGGATCGCGGGGTCCGGCCGATCGGCGACTGGTCGATGTGCACGACCTTGTCGAAGTGCTCCAGGCCGTGCACCTTTCGGTGCCGGGCCGGGGACAGCTGCGCACCGTTCAGCGCGTTCGCCAGCACCTTGTACAGGGTTTCGTTGATCAGGGTTGATTTTCCCGATCCGCTGACTCCGGTGACCGCGGTGAACAACCCCACCGGAATCCGAAGGTCCACGTTCTTCAGGTTGTTGCCGCGAGCGCCTTCCAGCCGCAGGACCCGCCCGTCCTGCTGGGCCCGGCGCACCGGCGGGACCGGAATGCCCCGGCGTCCGGTCAGGTAGTCACCGGTCAAGGAGCCGGTGTTCTCGGCCAGCTCGGCCAGAGTGCCGTTGTGAACGATCCGGCCGCCACCGGCACCCGATCCGGGACCGACGTCTACAATCCAGTCTGCCGCACGCATGGTGTCCTCGTCGTGTTCCACCACCAGCACGCTGTTTCCGTCGTTCCTGAGCCTCAGCAGCGAGGCGATCAGCCGGTCGTTGTCCCGAGGATGCAGCCCGATACTGGGCTCGTCCAGGACGTAGAGCACGCCGGAAAGGCCCGCTCCGATCTGCGTGGCCAGGCGAATGCGCTGGGCTTCCCCGCCCGACAACGAGCCGGCCGGGCGCGACAAGGTCAGGTAGTCCAGGCCCACGTCGAGCAGGAACCGTAGCCGGCCGTCGATCTCCCGCCGGACCTCCCGGGCGATCTTTCGCTGACTGTTGTTCAGCAGCAGGCCGTCGACGAACTGCCGCAGCTCGCTCAGGCTCAGGTCGGTGGCCTCGGCGATGTTCAGACCGCCCACCTGCACGGCCAGGACCTCCGGCCGCAGCCGCCGGCCGTGGCAGTCCGGGCAGGCGATCTCGGCCAGGTAGGCGGTGTAGCGGCTGCGCTGGGCCGTGGTCTGTGCTTCCTTCGCCTTGCGGTCCACGAACGGGATCACGCCCTCGAACCGCGCCGCGTACCGCACCTTCCGGCCCCGGCGGCCCTGATGCTCCACCGCCACCTTCTCGGTGTGCCCGTGCAGCACCGCCCGACGCACCGCCACCGGCAGCTTCTCCCACGGCTGATCCATCGAGAAGCCCATCTGCTCGGCCAGGCCGCTCAGCAACCGGCCGAAGTATTCGCCGGCCTGCTTGCTGCCGGTCGCCCACGGCACGATGACGCCCTCGGCCAGGCTGAGTTTCGGGTCCCCGATCATCAACTCCGGGTCCACCGCCGTGTAGGCGCCCAGACCGTCGCAGCCCGGGCAGGCACCGTAGGGAGCGTTGAACGAGAAGGTCCGGGGCTCGATCTCGCTCAGTCCGAACGGATGCTGGCCAGGGCAGGCCATACTCTGGCTGAAACGCCGCTGCTCACCGGAATCGACCAAGTCGGCGACCACCACGCCTTCACCGAGTCGCAGAGCGGTCTCCAGCGAATCGGTGAGCCGACGCAGCAGACGCGGTCCAGCGGCCAGCCGGTCCACCACCACCGAAATATCGTGCTTCTGCTGTTTCTTCAGCTGAGGGGAGCTGGACAACGCCACCATCTCCCCGTCGATCACCACGCGCGCGAAACCGTCCGCCTCCAGCCGGGCGAACAGATCGGCGAACTCGCCCTTCTTACCGGCCACCACCGGCGCCAGGAGCTGAAACTTCGTGCCCTCCGGCAGTTTCATCAGCTCATCGGCGATGCCCTGAACACTCTGCGCCACCACCGGCTCACCACACGTGGGGCAGTGCGGCACACCCACCCGGGCCCACAGCAACCGCAGGTGATCGTAGATCTCGGTGAGCGTGCCCACCGTCGAGCGCGGATTACGGCTGGTCGACTTCTGATCGATCGCCACCGCCGGGCTGAGCCCGGTCACCGAGTCCACATCCGGGCGGCCCACCTGCCCCAGAAACATCCGGGCGTAGGAGGACAACGACTCCACGTACCGGCGCTGCCCCTCCGCGAAGATCGTGTCGAAGGCCAGCGACGATTTGCCCGAGCCGGACAGCCCGGTGAACACCACCAGCTGGTTGCGCGGGATGTCCAGGGACACGTTCTGCAGATTGTGCGTGCGAGCGCCCTGGATGCTGATCACGTCGGCGCGACCGGAGGAGGAACGGACTGATGGGGGCACGGTGAGACCTCGGCGGCAGGACGGCGAACCCCGCCGTCACCCCAGGAGGCGGCAGGACCGGCAGCCGGTCCGCACGAGCGACGCAGTCACGCACCAACGCACACGCTCCGCTTGCGACAGGACTGCCACCCTAACCCATCGTTTCGCCACCAGCCTCCGAACGGGTCTGGCACATCCTGGCAGCAGGCTGCTGCCAGGATGTGCTCCTTGAGTTCGCCGTGACGAGAGGGAGCTTCGTGCCGAAGGACGAGATCCGGTTCCTCGACGAGAGTTCCCCCGTTGTGTTCACCGAAGTACCCGAACCAGCCCTGGACCCCGACCATCGCGGCACTATGAATCGCTTGTGGCAGGAGTGGGTCGAGCGTAATCCACTGGTGTTCGACGGCGCGGCGGTCATGATCACCGCGATCACCGAACACGAAGGCGGGCCGATCGAGTTCGCCTGGGCCCGCACCACCTACCGGCGTCACCTCCTGCGCGACGTTCCGGCCGCGACTGCGCCGGCCTCGCTGTTCGTGGCCAATGCCCAACCAACCCCGGCCGGAGTTGCGCTGGGACGCATGGCCTCGTGGACGGCGTCCGGGGCGCAGTGGCTGTTTCCGGGCGGCACCATGGAGCCACCGGCTGAGGGACAGCCCTTGAGCGAAAAGCTCCTGCGCATCCATGCAGCCCGTGAACTCGCCGAAGAGACCGGAATCAGTACGGATCCCGCAGATCTACGGCGCTGGGCCCTCGTCCGCAATCCCAATGGCAACATCGGCTTCTTCTACAGCGCGCCCGCTCTGACCGAAGATACTGTCCGCCAGGTGTTTACTCGACACTTGGCCGGTCAGCAACAACGTGGCGAACCGGCAGAACTCACGCACCTGCACTTTGCCGCTGCCGCGCATGATCTGGACGCGTTGGACGCCCCGGTAGCCGAGACCGTACCTGCGCTGCTGGCCCGCTACAACGCCGTTGCGAACGCTGACCTCGACCGCGAGGGCTCTACCGATAGGTAGAGCCCTCGCTCGGCCGGTGGGCGCTGGTAGGTTCTGCGCATCCTTCTGACCATGGGTGAGTTCGTTCCATCCGGTTGTGTCATGGCTGCCGATGGTTCGGGCTCCACGTTCGACGG
Source organism: Kineosporia babensis (assembly GCF_021129305.1). Lineage (GTDB taxonomy): Bacteria > Actinomycetota > Actinomycetes > Actinomycetales > Kineosporiaceae > Kineosporia > Kineosporia babensis. The sequence continues at coordinate 174,994 of NZ_JAJOMB010000004.1, forward strand.
GGAGAACGCGCGTGCAGATCTTGTCCGAGATTTCGCGGACCTTCGGCGAGTACCTGCTCGTACCGAATCTGACTACGGCGAACTGCACGCCCGAGGCGGTGGATCTGTCCGCGCCGCTGACCCGCCACCCGGTCGGCGAGAGCGCGCAGATCCGGATTGCCATCCCGATGGTCTCCGCGGTGATGGAGGCGGTCTCGTCCCCTCGGCTGGCGATTGCGATCGCCCAGGCCGGTGGCTTGTCGTTCGTCCACCAGAATCAGCCGATCGCTCAGCAGGCCGAGATGGTTGCGGCGGTGAAGCGGAACAAGGCCGGGTTCCGGCACTCCGAGATCAACATCCGGCCCACCGCCACACTCGCCGAGGTCGCTGCCCTCCTGGAGCAGGCCGAGCGGGACATCGCCGTGGTCACCGACGACGGCAGTCCCACCGGTCGTTTCCTGGGACTGATCTCGCTGCGGGACTTCCATCCCCAGCGGCACGACCTGAACGCCGGCGTCGAGACCAGGATGCGGGCCAAGGCGGACCTTGTCGTTGCTCCGCCGACGATCTCGCTCTCAGAGGCCAACACCCTGCTGTGGGATCAACGCCTGGACGTTCTGCCGGTCGTGGACAATCAGGGACGCCTTGCCTCGGTCGTGTTGCGCCGCGACTACGAGCTGCACAAGCGTTTCCGGAACGAGTCGGTCGACGACGACAAGCGGTTCCGGGTCGGGGCCGGAGTCAATACGCGTGACTACCGCGACCGGATCCCGGCCCTGGTCGAGGCCGGCGCGGACATCCTGTGCCTGGACTCCTCCGACGGCTATTCCGTCTACCAGTCAGACGTTCTGGACTGGGTGCGCTCCACGTATGGGCAGAACGTGCGGATCGGTGCCGGAAACGTGGTGGACGGGCGCGGGTTCCGCTATCTGGCCGATGCCGGGGCCGATTTCGTCAAGATCGGTATCGGCGGTGGCTCGATCTGTATCACTCGTGATGCCAAGGGTATCGGCCGCGGGCAGGCGTCCGCCGTCCTGGACGTGGTGCGCGAACGAGACCGGTACGCAGGTGAAACCGGCGAATACGTGCCCCTGTGTTCCGACGGCGGAATCCTCCAGGACTCCCACATGGCCATCGCTCTGGCCTTCGGTGCCGACTTCCTCATGCTCGGGCGCTACTTCGCGCGCTTCGAGGAGTCGCCCTCCGCGCTCGTACGCGTCGACGACCAGTTCTTCAAGGAGTACTGGGGTGAAGGCAGCGCTCGCGCCCGCAACGCCGCCCGCTACGGGCAGGCCAGTGGCCTGCTGTTCGAGGAAGGTGTCGACGGCTACGTGCCCTACGCCGGGCGCCTCGACGAGAACGTGTCGGTCACCCTCGCCAAGATCAAAGCCACCATGGTCAGCTGCGGCTCGATCACCCTGCGCCAGTTCCACGACAGCGCCACCCTGGTCGAGGTCTCGCACCAGAGTTTCCTGCAGAACAGCCAGGACATCCGCCTGCGCGAGCGGCCCAGCGGCGGCCGGACGTGAACCGGCCCCCGGTGACCGGGACTTTGGGACGGCTGCGAGGTGGGGACTGGACGGGGCAAGCCCCTTGAGAAGGCTTCGTGAGGTGCCGATTCTGAGGCGTTGAAGGCCCTCGACAGAATGGCGTAGCCCCATGACCAGAGCGTCCCAGGCAGGCCCTACGTCGCACCGGCCCGCCGATGTGGCCGCCTGGCTTCGGAGTTCCCCCTCGCTCCCCTCGCTGCGGCAGGCTTTCCCGGAAGACTGGGAACTGGTGCAGCGCAAGGTCTCGGCTCTGGTCGCCGATGGGGACCACAAACGTCTCAAATCTTACTTGCAGGAGTTGAGCCGGCCCGCGCCGCGAATGCCGGACCACTCGAAGTCGCAGCGTGTCCGCGTGCAGGACGCGGTGCAACGACACATGTTGCTGGAGGCTGTCAAACAGGCCGCAACCGCACACGAGAGCGGCGTTTCGCAGGGAAAGCTCAGGCTGGGCAAGGTCAACGGGACGGTGCTGCAGCGTCTGTTGTTCGAGGAAGGTTTGCGCCGCCGGGCGGTTTCCTACCCATTGTTCCGGTTGGCCTGGCCGATGCTCTCGCAGCGGCAGCGCTTGATGCCCTTGGTGCGCGATCGTGGCCTTTACTGCTTCTATTCTGCTCCCCTGCTCGATGCGATCGCTCGGCTGGTGCACGGCCGCGCAGCTGTGGAGATCGCGGCCGGCGACGGCGCGCTGACCCGTCTGCTCAAGCGGCGGTTCGTCGATATCACCGCCACCGACGACTACAGCTGGGATTCGACGGTTGCGTTCGATCCGCTGGTGCAGCGCCAGGAGGCCACCGCGGCCCTGCGCGCCCGCAAGCCGGAGGTGGTGATTTGTTCATGGCCGCCGCCGCAGAACTCGTTCGAGGCGAAGGTGTTCACCACGGCTTCGGTGCAGACGTACATCGTGCTCACCGCGCGGGCCGAGTCGGAGGCTGGCAATTGGAGCGCCTACCGCAAGCAGAGCGCGTTCACGTGGGGCGAGGACCGCAAGCTGTCCAAGCTGGTACTGCCGCCCGGGAGTGGGCAGGTGCTGGTGTTTCAGCGCGCCACCTGAGCGTTCTCTTCGCCCGGCGGGCCCGTGACAGTACAGCCGCCATGCATTAATCTGCATATGAATGCAGATAGCGATTCGGTCGGACGGTGATCCGCGATGCTCGAGGTGCTGACGAACCGCGTCTTCGCAAAACTGTTCGCCGCTCAGGTGATCGCTCTGCTCGGAACCGGCCTGCTCACGGTCGCTCTGGGCCTGCTGGCGTACGACCTCGCGGGCGGTGACGCGGGCGTCGTGCTCGCTACCGCGCTGACGATCAAGATGCTCGCGTACGTGGGCATGGCGCCGGTGATGACTGCCCTGGCCGCCCGGGTCCCCCGCAAGGCGGTGCTGGTCACGGCCGACATGGTGCGGGCCGGGATGGCACTGAGCCTGCCGTTCGTGACCGAGGTGGGCCAGATCTACGCCCTGGTCTTTCTGCTGCAATCTGCTTCGGCCACCTTCACACCCACCTTCCAGGCCGTGATCCCCGACGTCCTGCCCGACGAAAGCCGCTATACCCGGGCACTTTCCCTCTCCCGGACGGCCTACGACCTCGAATCGCTGATCAGCCCGGTACTGGCGGCCGCTCTGCTCACGGTCATGCCCGGCAACAACCTCTTCGTCGGAACCGCCGCGGGCTTCGCCGCTTCGACCTTGCTGGTGCTGACCACGCGCCTGCCCACCAGCCGGACGGGCGATGGCGCACCGTTCAGCGAGCGGCTCACCCGCGGAGTAAGGGCGTTCGGGCGTACTCCGGAACTACGCAGCCTGGCGGCGATGAACCTGGTGGTGGCCACGTCGATCGCCATGGTCATCGTGAACAGCGTGGTACTGGTGCGCGGCGATCTGGGGAGGCCGGCCGGCGATGTGGCGGTGCTGCTGGCTTGTTATGGGGCCGGTTCGATGATCGTGGCGCTGCTCCTGCCGCGAGTGCTGGAGCGGCAGCCGGAGCACAGCGTCCTGCTGGCGGGGGCCGGGCTGGCGCCTGTGGCTCTGGCCGGAACGGCCCTGTGCCTGCGCGCCGAGCACTTCCCGGCCCTGCTGGCGAGCTGGTTCCTGCTGGGCGCGGCGGGTTCGCTGATCCTGACGCCCTCGTCGCGGCTGATCCGCCGAGCTTCGGACGAGCAGAACCGGACGGCCGTGTTCGCCGCTCAGTTCTCCCTGTCCCACGGGTGTTTCATGATCACGTACCCGCTGGCCGGCACCCTGGGCGCCACAATCGGGTTGTCTGCGACCGCCCTCGTCCTGTCCGGGATCGGGACGGTCGGCGCGATCGTGGCGTTCGTCGTCCGGAAACCGCGGGCCCAGGTCAAGCCTCAGCTGATCCGTGCACACTAGGAACGGTGGTGGCCGGGTACCCCGGGCCCGGCGTGCTCGGCGTTGTGCACCGCGTCGGTGATCAGCCGGGCCACGTGGTCGTTGTCCAACCGGTAGAAGATCGTGGTGCCCTCGCGGCGGGTCTTCACCAGGCGGGCCATCCGCAGCTTGGCCAGGTGCTGGGAGACCGAGGCGGGCGCCTTGGCCACCTGTGCGGCCAGGTCCCCCACCGACATCTCCTGGTGCAGCAGGGCCCACAGAATCCGGACGCGGGTGGCGTCGGCGAGCATCCGGAAGACCTCGACGGCCAGATCCACCTGATCCGGCGGCAGCTCGACGTCGTGCGTACCGTGCCCTGAACCCATGGGCAGAGCGTAACGCGGGTGCTCCGAACGGCTGAGCGCCTGCGGCGGCCTCTGCGCTGCGCGACGACGTTCCGAAGGCAGGCACCCCCGTTCGGCGGATTCGAGCGGACCCGGCCCGGCCGACACTACTGAATGTGACCACCCTTCAGGTTTTCATTCGTCCGGTGTAACGGAGTCGTCATGACCGCCGCCAACTTCTACAGCGTGCTGGGGGTAGCGCCCACGGCCGATCAAAGCAGCCTGCGCCGGCAGTACCGGCGGCTGGCCCGGGCGCTGCACCCGGATCACCTCACCGACCCGGTGCAGAAGATGCGCGCGGCCGCGGCCATGGTCAAGGTCACCGAGGCCTACTCGGCTCTGCACGATCCGCAGCGGCGGGCCCAGCACGACCGGGCCCTGCTCGCGCACCGCCCCACGGCCAAGGACGAGCACCGCCAGATCGTGGTCCGGGTCACCGGGGCGCTGGCCGGGGTGATGAGCCGCAACCCCGACCTGGGGTTTGACCAGTCCATGGTCACCCGCATCCTGCAAGGCGCCAGCGAGCACATCCCTGAGGCGCTGCAGATGGTGAAGGACAGCATCTCCGAGGCCGACGGCCGGGCCGAAGCGGCCGCCTTCATGGCGCTGGCCAAGGCGTTCACCTCGTACGGCGAACTGCTGCCGGAGGGCTGCAAGCCCGAGGCGGCCTACATCTTCCTGATCCGCAGCACCGCCTTCGAGTGCCTCAAAGACACCGTCTGGGCATCTCGGCTGACCTGGCCCGACCTTCCCCGAACCCGGCAAACCCTTGCAATCGGGCGGGAAACCGCCGAAGGTGAGGCAGCATGAGCCTGCCCCAGAAGGTCGCCGTCTTCGGAGGTGGCCGGATGGGTGCGGGCATCGCCCACGCCTTCCTGCTCTGCGGGACCGAGGTCACGGTGGTGGAGGTGTCCGCCCCGGCTGCGGCGGCGGCCGAGGCCCGGGTGGCCGGCTCACTCAAGCAGGCCGAGAGCCGAGGCAGACTCAGCGAACCGGCCAGACGCGTCCATGATCGGCTCGTCGTCACCACCGACCCGGCGGATCTGGCCGGAGCCGCCCTGGTGATCGAGGCAGTGCCGGAGGACGCCGGGCTGAAGGGCACTGTGCTCGCACTGGTCGAGGCCGCGGCGCCGGAAGCGGTTCTGGCGACGAACACCTCGAGCTTGTCGGTGGACGCTCTGGCCGCCGGTCTGGCCCGGCCGGAGCGGTTTCTCGGGTTGCATTTCTTCAACCCGGTGCCGGCCAGCGGGCTGGTGGAGATCGTGAACGGGGCGCGGACCGCACCGCAGGTGCTGGATCAGGCCCAGAAATGGGTGACGTCGCTGGGCAAGAACGCGATCACGGTCACCGACTCCCCTGGTTTCGCGAGCAGCCGGCTGGGTCTGGCGCTGGCTCTGGAGGCGATGCGGATGCTGGAGAGCGAAGTCGCCTCGGCCGAGGACATCGACACCGCAATGACTCTCGGCTACAAGCATCCGCTGGGGCCGCTGCGCACCACCGACGTGGTCGGGCTGGACGTGCGGCTGGCGATCGCCGAGCATCTGGCCGCAGAGCTCGGGCCGCGCTTCGAGCCGCCGGCCATCCTGCGCGAGAAGGTGGCGGCCGGCCAGCTCGGCCGCAAGAGCGGGCAGGGCTTCTACCGCTGGTGAGACGACCGTGGCGGGGAGCCGTGAAAGCTCCCCGCCACGGCCGCAACCCCTACTTCCCGAGGATCATGTCGTAGGCGATCTGCGGGTTGAAGGTGCCGGCCGGGCTGGTCGGCGCGTTGCCGCACTCACCGTCGGAGTTGCCCGCGGTCTTGATCCAGAGCCGGGTCTCCAGGCCGGTGCCGGCCGGGTCGGTGCTGCCCACCCGCGAGGTGACGCCGATCTTGCGGCCGGTCGGGTTGCACCACTTACCGTTCCAGCCGTTGCCGTTGCGGCTGGTGTCCATCATGTAGGGCTTCTTGGCCTTGCCCTTGGCCGCCAGCGCGTTGTTCACCGCGGTGCCGAACGCGGTCTCCTCGGCCTCGGTGTGGAAGTTGGAGACGTTCAGGGCGAAGCCGCGCACGTTGTCCACCCCGGCCTTGGACAGCCGGTCGGCGATGTCGGTGGCCTTGGCGTACTTCGAGTTGCCGGCGTCGATGTAGACCAGGGTGTTCGGCGCCTTGGTCTTGAACTGCTCGGTGGCGTACTTGATCAGGCTCTCGCGCTCGGTCTTCTGCGCGCTGGTCAGGCAGGAGTAGTCGGCCAGCGCGTCCGGCTCCAGCACCACCACGGCCGGGCGGGCCTTGATCGCCCCGGCGTAGTCCGAGATCCAGGTGCGGTACTTGGCCGCGCTGGTCTCGCCGCCACCCGAGTAGCCGCTGCAGGCGTCCCGGTTCGGGATGCTGTAGGCCACCAGGATCGGCACCTTGCCGGCCTTCTCGGCGCCGTCCACGTGCTCGCCGACGGACTTGCTGATGCTGGTGAACCAGTCCCCGAACCAGCGGGCCATCGGGTTCTTGGCCAGACCGTCCTGGATCGTCGGGGTCCGGCTGTCGTTCGGGTTGGCCTTGACGTACAGCGCCGACTGCGACTTCGGGTCGACGTAGAAACCCTTGCTCTGAGCCAGACTCAGGGTGTCGGCCGCTGCGGCAGTGCTGACCTTGGCCTTGCTGGGGGCCGGGGCGGCGGTGGACTGGGTGGCGACGAAGGTGGTGACGGCCACGGCGGCGACGGCCGATGCCGCCACCGCGGTCAGGGTTTTGCGCTTCATGGCTCTTTTGTAGCGATCCTGTGCGCCAGCAATGTCAAACGCCGCCTAAGCCAGACCCAAACGGAGGGGTTTTTCGACACCTCTGACCGGTTTTGTGGGCCCAAAGTCCCAGCCCCAGAGCCGCTTGCGATCCGGCCGTCACCGTCCGGCAGGACTCTCGCTTCTCGGCCGAGGAGCGCAAAACGCAAGGCGCTCCTTCTCCCCGCGGGGAGAAGGAGCGCCTGAGAACCGCCGGAGGGGTGACCGATCAGCGGTGGATGTGGTCCAGGTGCAGCATCTGCTTCAGGACGCTGTCCAGTTCCTTGTCGTCGAAGATCGACTTCCAGTCTTCCTTGATCAGCTTCTCGCGGCCGTAGTCCATCGCGACCAGGCAGGCGTCGGAGAACGGGTTGTCGCCGCGCAGGCCGTTGGCCAGCGCCACCTGCACGTGGCCCATCAGCATGGCGCGGGCGGCCGGCTCGGGCACGCCGACCTTGTTGACGGTCTCCATCAGGGCCTCGTTGAGCAGGTCACCGATCATGCAGGCGACGACCTCGACCAGGGTCGGCTCGAGGTAGGCGAGCTGCTTGACGGTCACCCAGTGCACGTCCAGGACGGGCGCGTACATGAGCTTGATGACCTCTTCGGCCTGCGCCTGCTTCTCGGCGTTGCCCGACTCGATCGCCGCGACAACGTCCTGCGGCGCGGCGATGCCGCCGAAGGTGTCGTCCAGCTCGGCCTGGGTCTTACGCTGCAGGAAGACCGACGGGTGGCACGGGTGGGCCACAACGTACTCGATGTCCTCGCGGACGTAGAGCAGGTTGGCGTAGGCGGCGGCCGGGTCGAGGGTCAGCACGACCGTGCCGGGACGCACCTGGGGCACGATCTCGGCGGAGACCGGGGCCAGGGCCACGTCGGGCACCGACAGGATGACGACGTCGGCCTCGGCGACCGCGGTGGCGGCCTCGGTCAGCTCACGGCCGGCCTCGGTGGTGCGCTGACGGCCGGCTTCGCCGTTCTCCACGTAGTAGACGGTGTGCTCGCTGCGCTGCAGGTTGTTGGACACCCGCATGCCCATCTTGCCGCCGGCGCCGATGACCGCGATGGTCAGCTTCTGGCTCATTTCGCGTAACTCCTCAGTGTTTCGACAACGCTTGCGGTCCAACGGTCTTCGAGGGCGCAGGTGGTGGCGCTGTCGCCCTGCCACGTGAGCCAGTGCTCGACGATCTGGTTGATCCCGCGTTCTTCCGGACGGACCGCCGCGACCATGCCGTGGTAGTCCAGCAGCCCTTCGCCCAGCGGGACGCTGGCCAGGGTGAACCCGACCCAGCCGTCCTTGCGGGAGAAGGAGAAGTCCTTGATGTGCATGTTCTTGACCAGCGGGGCGGTGCGGCGCACCGTCTCGGCCGGCAGTTCCAGGGCGGCCAGGCAGTTGGCCGGGTCCAGGCAGATGCCCAGGTTCGGCGAGTCCACCGCGGTGACCAGGTCGACCAGGGTCTGGACCGGCACCTGCTCGTAGGTCTCCAGGGCGATCGTCACGCCGGACGCCTCGTAGGCCTGCACCGCGGTGCGCAGGAACTGCTCGGCCTCGGCCGGGGTGGGCCGTGAGGTGGCCGAGTAGAACATGCTGCGCACCAGGGTCACGTCCAGCGCCTGGGCGATCTCCAGGTACCGGGCCAGGTGCTCGGGGGTCACGCCCCGGGTGCCGAGCTCGAAGCTGACGCCCTTCGCCGCGCCGTACGCCTTCAGCTCGGAAAGCTTTGCCGCGGTGTACGACTCGATCAGCGGGTAGTCGCAGATCTGCAGCAGCGTGACGCCCAGGGCGGCGGTCTTGTCGACCATCTGCTCCAGGGTGATCGGCTGCGGCGCGGTCTCGTGCCACTGCCAGAAGAACGAGTAGGTGCTCAGCCCGATCGTGCTGCTCACGCCGACACCTCCAGTGCCTCGTCGAGAACGGTCTTCAGCGCCTGCGGGTCGTGCGCGAACCGGCCCAGGAACAGGCCCTGCGCGGCCGGGGCGATCTTGCCCAGCAGGCCCGGGCCGGCGCTGCCGCCGTAGATCACCGAGCTGTCCGGGTAGCCGGCCCGCTTGTCCATCGACTCCCGCAACGCCGCGCAGACCGCCGAGATGTGCTCCGGTCCGGCCGGTTCCGCCGCCCCGATCGCCCAGATCGGCTCGTAGGCCACGACCACCCGGCCGCCGAGGGCCCGCCGCTCGCTCTGCCACAGTGCGCTGTCCAGCTGCCGCACGCACTCGGCCGCAGCCTCCTCGGCCGAGCCCGGCGTGGGCTCACCGATGCACAGCACCGGCACCAGGCCGTTGCGCAGCGCGGCCGCCGTCTTGGCCGCCACCACCTGCTCGTGCTCGCCGTACATCCGGCGGCGCTCGGCGTGGCCGACCTCGACGTAGAGAGCGCCGGCCTCGCGCAGCATCGGGCCGCCGACCTCACCGGTGTAGGCACCGGAGTCGGCCTCGGCCAGGTTCTGCGCGCCGACCGTGATCGGGGTACCGCGGAAGATGTCCCGCGCCCCCGGGATCGCCGGGAAGCCCGGGGCCACGAAAAGCCTGGCCTTGGAACCGGTCAGGACCGGGTGCGCCCCGACCAGCCCGGCTACGTCCTGGCACCAGCGCAGCGTCTGGTCGTAGCCCATGTACATCTTCAGGCTCACCCCGATGGTGAGACTCGTGGTGCTCACTTGGCCGAGGCGTCCTCGTAGGCGGTGATCCGGCTGACCTTGCCGGCCGAGGCCGAGGTCTCGTCGAACGTGTAGGTCAGCCACTCCTTGGCCAGGCGGCGGGCCAGCTCCAGGCCGACCACGCGCTGGCCGAAGGTCAGCACCTGGGCGTTGTTGCTCATGATCGAGCGCTCCACCGAGAAGCTGTCGTGCGCGGTGACGGCCCGGATGCCGGGGACCTTGTTGGCCGCGATGGCCACGCCCAGACCGGTGCCGCAGACCAGGATCGCGCGGTCGGCCTCGCCCTTGGCGATCAGCTCGGCGGCGGCGATCGCCACGTCCGGGTAGGGGTTGTCCGGGTCGTCGGCCACATCGACCACGGACTCGACCCGGTCGCTGGCCGACAGGTCGGCCTTGAGCGCCTCCTTGTAGTCGAATCCGGCGGAGTCCGCGCCGACGACGATGCGGAGCTTGCTCATCTGTGTCACCTTCCGGTTCGGGTGGAGCTGAGGGTGGTGTGGACGGCCCTGGCCACGAGGCTGAGAGAGACGGCCCCGGCATCAGGGGTGCCGAGGCTGCGCTCGGCGTGGGTGCGGGCCCGGCCGGTGCGCGGGATCAGGTCGGCGGTGCCGGTGGCGGCCTTCTCGCCGGCGGCAGCGGCAGCGCCCCAGGCGGTGAGGCCGTCCGAGCCCTCACCGACCGCGGCCCGGTAGGCCTCGTCCAGCGGGATCAGCACGTCGACCAGGGTCTTGTCGCCGAGCTGGGCGCCACCGGTCTCGGTGATCGCGTTGCGGGCGGCATGCACGGCCTCGGCCAGGGTTTCGGCGTTGGGGATGTCGATGTCGCCCAGCCGCTGACCCACCCGGCGCAGGGCCAGGCCCCACAGCGCACCGGAAGTACCACCGGCCCGGTCGGCCCAGGCGTCGGCGGCGGCGGTCAGCACCGAGCCGGCGCCGGCACCCGCGTCGTAGGCGGCGTGCCCGGCCTGGGCCGCAGCCTTGATCCCGCGCTGCATGCCGATGCCGTGGTCACCGTCACCGGCGATCGCGTCGATCCGGCCGAGCTCGTCCACGTTGGCATCGATGGTCGCCTCGACCACGTCGAGCAACTCGACCAGGACCGCGGCCGTGGCGCGCGAATCGTCCGTGGTCGGAGCAATGTCCTCGAAGGCGTCCGCGGCCAGCACCACCCGGCGCTCACCGGTGGCCGCCACCGACCCCCGGCGGAAGGCCGGGGAGTCGGCGGGGTCGAGCCACAGCTCTTCGAGCTCGGAGTCCAGCCAGGTCAGGGTCAGCGAGACGCCGGCCATGTCGAAGCTGGTGCACAGCTCGCCGACCTCGGGGCCGACGACGGTGACGCCGGCGGCCTCGAGCAGCTTGCTGATCTTGCGGTAGGTCACGAACAGTTCTTCGTGCTTGACCGTGCCCAGGCCGTTGAGCAGCACCGCGGCCCGCTTCCCGGCGCCCTCGGGCAGCTCGGCGAGCAGCCGCTCGACCAGCAGCTGAGCCAACTGGTCGGCGGTGGGCAGGTCGACCTCGTCGAGGCCGGGCTCACCGTGGATGCCCAGCCCGATCGCCATCTTGCCCTCGGGCACGGTGAACAGCGGCTCGGAGGCACCGGGCAGGGTGCATCCGGAGAACGCCACGCCGATGCTGCGGGTGCGGTCGTTGGCCCGCTGGGCCAGGTCGGTGACCTGGTCCAGCGAGAGACCGCGGGAGGCAGCCGCGCCGGCGATCTTGAAGACCACCAGGTCGCCGGCGATACCCCGGCGCTTGGTGATCTCCTCGACCGAGGCGCTGCAGATGTCGTCGGTGACCCGGACGGTGCGGACCTGGATCCCGTTGTCCCGGAGGCGTTCCTGCGCAGCGTCGAAGTTCAGGCAGTCGCCGGCGTAGTTGCCGTAGCTCAGCAGGACGCCCCCGCCGCGCTCGACGTTCTTGCTGACGCTGACCACCTGCTGGGTGCTGGGCGAGGCGAAGACGTTGCCGAGCACCGCCCCGTCCGCCAGCCCCGGCCCGACCAGACCGGCGAAGGCCGGGTAGTGACCCGAGCCGCCGCCGATCACCACGGCCACCTGCCCGTTCGGGGCCTCGGTGGCGCGGGCCACTCCGCCGGGCACGGCCACCACGCGATCGGCGTGGGCGGCGACGAAGCCCTCGGTCATCTCGTCGGCGAAGGCCGCCGGATCGTTGACCAAGCGAGTCATTGCAGTTTCCTCCGGGGGGTTTTACAGGAAGGTCAGTGCCCGGCCGAGACGGTCGTGGACCGCTCGTCGGCGGAGACCTGCTGGCGGCGGCTGAGCGCCACCATGAGCACGCAGGAGACCAGCATCAGCGCGCCGACCAGGAAGAACGCCGGCTTGAAGTCGCCGCCGTTGGCGTCCTTGATCCAGCCGGTGACGAACGGGGCGGCGAAGCCGGCCAGGTTGCCCATGGTGTTGATCAGGGCGATACCGGCCGCCGCGGCGGCACCGGTGAGGAACTGCGTCGGCACGGTCCAGAAGTTGGGCAGCGCGGCGAAGATCGAGCAGGCGGTGACGGTGATGCAGGCGATGGTCAGCTGCGGGGAGCCGGCGTACAGGGCCAGCGGGATGCTGATCGCGCCGGTGAAGGCGGGGATCGCGATGTGCCCGGTCTTCACCCCGACCTTGGTGGCGTGCTTGGACACCAGGAACAGCACGATCGCGGCCGGCACGTACGGGATGGCGGTGATCAGGCCCTTCTCGACCAGGCCGAACTCGACGTCGTACTGCTCCTGGAAGCCGGAGATCACGGTCGGCAGGAAGAACGCCAGGGTGTACAGGCCGTAGATGAAGCCGAAGTAGATGGCGCTCAGGGTCCAGACCCGGCCGCTGGAGAGGGCGACCTTGAGGTCGGCCAGACCGTGACCGGACTTCTCCTCGGAGCCCTCCTTGGTGGCGTTCTCCTTGGCGATCGCGTCGGTCAGCCAGGCCTTCTCGGCGGTGTTCAGCCACTTGGCGTCGTTCGGGGAGTCGGCCAGGTAGAACCAGGCGATGACACCGACGATGATCGCCGGGGCGCCGACGCCGAGGAACATGAACCGCCAGCCCTCGAGGCCGAAGAACACACCGTCGTGGGTCATCAGCCAGCCGGCCAGCGGGGCGCCGATCACGCTGGTGAGCGGCTGGGCCAGGTAGAAGGTGGCCAGCACGCGGACCCGGTAGCGGGCCGGGACCCACAGGCTCAGGAAGAGGATCGCGCCGGGGAAGAAGCCGGCCTCGGCCACACCCAGGGCGAACCGCAGCCAGGCGAGCTGGGTGAAGTCCTGGACCCAGGTGAACAGCACCGCGACGATGCCCCAGGTGACCATGATCCGGGCCAGCCAGCGGCGGGCGCCGAAGCGGTGCAGGGCCATGTTGCTGGGCAGTTCCAGCAGGATGTAACCGATGAAGAAGACACCCGACGCGAAGCCGTACTGAGCGGCGGTCAGCGCGAGGTCGTCTCCCATGCCGTTCGGCTCGGCGAAGCCGATGGCCGTGCGGTCCAGGTAGTTGATGAAGAACATCAGGGCGACGAACGGGACCAGCCGGATCGTCACCTTCTTGATGGCCGACTTGGCCACGTCACTTTCGTGTGACTCGTCGAACGACGTCGTCGTCATCGGGACCTCTCCTTCGAGGGGCGGTGCCATGAAGCGTTGGGGCAAGGGGTGTCCGGACATCGTGGGGGGCACTGGTCTACCTGTCAACCGGTTGACCAATTTTGGTCGACCGGTTGCTAGGCTTCCGTGCGTGGCAGACAACATGGACGGCTTGAATGCCGCCTTCGGGGGCACGATCAAGAGCTCGACGGCAATGGCCGAGGTCACACGGCGGTTGCTCGACTACATCGGCAGCGGTTCCTTGGCCGAGGGTGACCGTCTACCTCCGGAACGTCAGCTGGCCACCCACATGGGGGTCGGCCGCTCCGCCGTGCGCGAGGCCCTGGCGGCGCTGGAAATACTCGGGATCGTCACGGTCCGTCCCGGCTCCGGAACGTACCTGTCCGGCGGAACGTCGGAGCTGCTCCCGCAGACCCTTTCGTGGGGCATCCTGCTGCGCTCGGACAAGACCCGGGAACTGATCGAGGTCCGGCAGAGCCTGGAGACCCAGGCCGCGCTGCTGGCCGCCACCCGGGTCTCGGCGGCCTCACTGCGCACCCTGGCCGAGCACGTGGCCACGATGGAGAAGAACCTGCACGGCGACTTCCACAAGTTCGTCACCGCGGACATGCTGTTCCACCACGAGCTGGCCTCCAGTGCCGACAACGTGCTGCTGCGCGACATGCTGCAGAGCGTGCGCTCGCTGATCCGGGTGTGGGTCGAAAGGGCGCTGAACGACAGCGATCACGCCCAGCTCACCCTCTCCGAGCACCGGGCGATCCTGACCGGCCTGGAGCAGCGTGACCCGGTGGCGGCCGCCGAGGCGATGCGCCAGCACATGCTCAGCGCCACCGAGCGCCTGCTCCCCACCCTCGACGTCGAGTCCGACTGACCATCGGCCCAGCGGCCCGAACCCACTGACTGCGAAAGAAGTTTCACCCGAATGGCCAGCACCGAGGAACCCGCCCCGTACGGCTCCGGCGCTTCTGCCGCAAAACCCGTCAAGCGGGTGCGAACCCACCACCTGCGCGAGATGAAGCAGCGCGGCGAGAAGTTCACCATGCTCACCGCCTACGACATGTACACCGCGCAGGTCTTCGACGAGGCCGGCATCGACGTGCTGCTGGTCGGCGACTCGGCGGCGAACAACGTCTACGGCCACCGCACCTCGCTGCCGATCACCGTGGACGAGCTGATCCCGCTGGCCCGCGCGGTGGCCGCCTCGGCGTCCCGGGCGCTGGTGATGGGCGACCTGCCGTTCGGCTCGTACCAGGGTTCCCCCGAGCAGGCCTGGGACACCGCGGCCCGGTTCATGAAAGAGGCCGGGGTGGCGGCGATCAAGCTCGAGGGCGGCGCCGCGATGGCCCCGCAGATCGAGCGCCTGGCCAAGGGCGGGATCCCGGTCTGCGCGCACATCGGTTTCACCCCGCAGTACGAGCACGCTCTGGGCGGCTACCGGGTGCAGGGCCGGGCCGAGGCCGCCGACCGGGTGTTGCAGGACGCTTTGGCCGCTCAGGAGGCCGGGGCGTTCTGCGTTCTGATGGAGATGGTCCCGGCCGAGCTGGCCGCCAAGATCAGCGCCCAGCTGGAGATCCCGACGATCGGGATCGGCGCCGGCAACGGCACCGACGGCCAGGTGCTGGTCTGGCAGGACGCGTTCGGGCTGAACACCGGGCGGCTGCCGCGCTTCGTCAAGCAGTACGCAGATCTGCGCGGTGTGCTGCTGGAGGGGGCCAAGGCGTACGCGGCCGACGTGAAGGGCGGAACGTTCCCCGCCCCGGAACACGGCTTCTGAGGCCACCGAAAGGTTTTCGCCGGGCGAATCCGAATCGCCCGGCGAAAACACCTGTCCGGATCGGGACTTTGGTCCCTATCTGATCGAAACCCCGCGCTCGCGAGCGACGGGGCAATAGCGTCACCGGCATGAAACGCGTCGTAGCCCTCACCCTCACCGCGGCCGTCTGCCTGGTCGGCCCGGTCGCCGTCTCCTCGTCCGCCTCGGCCGCGCCGGCCGCCGCCCAGAGCACCAGCTCCGAGTACCAGGTGGCGGCGAAGAAGAAGGTCAAGAAGTACAAGAACTGCACGGCCCTGAACAAGGACTTCAAGCACGGCATCCGCAAGAAGGGCGGCAAGGACAAGGTCCGGGGCAAGAGCGACCCGGTGCCCGCCAAGCTGATCCCGATCCGCACCAAGCTGTACAACGCCAACACCAAGCTGGACCGCGACAAGGACGGCGTGGCCTGCGAGAAGGCCTGAAACAGCAGAAGCCCCCGCCGCGGCGGGGGCTTCTGGTTTTGCTTCAGGAGGTGCGGATCAGGTGGTCGAAGGCGCTGAGCGCGGCCTTCGCCCCGTCGCCCGCCGCCGCCACGATCTGCTTGTACGGCACCGTGGTGCAGTCACCGGCCGCGAACACGCCCGCCGCCGTGGTGGCACCCGCGGCGTCGATCACGACCTCGCCCCGGCCGTTCAGTTCCAGGGCGCCGGTCAGCCAGTCGGTGTTCGGCAGCAGCCCGATCTGGACGAAGACGCCCTCGACGGCCAGTTCCTGCTCGGAACCATCGCGCCGGTCGCGGTACTTCAGCCCGGTCACCTTGCGGCCGTCGCCGGCCACCTCGGTGGTCTGGGCCTGGGTGAGCACCGTGACGTTGGGCAGGCTGTGCAGCTTGCGCTGCAGCACCTCGTCGGCGATCAGCTGCTCGCCGAACTCCAGCAGGGTGACCTGGGTGGCCAGGCCGGCCAGGTCGATCGCGGCCTCGACACCGGAGTTCCCGCCGCCGATCACCGCCACCGGCTTGCCCTTGAACAGCGGGCCGTCGCAGTGCGGGCAGAAGGTGACGCCCTTGTTGCGGTACTCCTGCTCCCCCGGCACGTCCATGGTGCGCCACCGGGCTCCGGCCGCGACCACCACCGTGCGCGAGCGCAGCACCGCCCCGGTCTCGAGTTCGACCTCGTGCAGCCCGGTCTCGACGTCGGTGTGCAGTTTGGCCGCCCGCTGACGGGGCATCACGTCGACCTCGTAGCCGCGCACGTGCTGTTCCAGCGCAGCCGCGAACTGGGTGCCCTCGGTGTGCGGCACCGACGGGAAGTTCTCGATCCCGGCGGTGTCGAGCACCTGGCCGCCCAGCCGCTCGGCCAGCAGCCCGGTGCGAATTCCCTTGCGGGCCGCGTACATCGCCGCGGTCGCGCCGGCCGGGCCACCGCCGACCACGAGCACGTCGAACGGCTCCTTGTCGTTCAGCGCAGCGCTCTCCCGCGAGGCGCTGCCGGTGTCGAGCCGGGCCACGATCTCGGCCAGCTCCATCCGGCCCTGCCCGAACAGCTCACCGTTGAGGTACACGGCGGGCACGCTGAGCACCTCGCGCTCGGCCACCTCGGCGGCGAAAGCGCCACCCTCGATGGCGGTGTGCGTGATGTTCGGGTTCAGCGCGCTCATCGTGTTCAGCGCCTGCACCACGTCCGGGCAGTTCTGGCAGGTGAGCGAGAAGTACGTCTCGAAGTGCAGCGGCCCGCTCAGAGCCCGCACCGCGTCGAGCAGTTCGGCCTCGTGCCGCGGCGGGTGCCCGCCCACATGCAGCAGAGCCAGCACCAAAGAGGTGAATTCGTGGCCCAGCGGAACGCCGGCGAAGCGCACTCCGGAGCCGCTGCCCGGGGTGGTAATCAGGAACGACGGCTTACGGACGTCCGCGGCCGGGTCCTCCCGGACGGTGACCTTCGCGCTGGCGGCGCGGACATCGTCCAAAAGCTCCCGGGTCTGCTGCCCGGCCTTGCTGTCGTCCAGGGTGGCGACGAGTTCGACCGGGTGGCGCAGGTTCTGCAGGTAGGCGGCGAGCTGGGTCTTCAGGCCAGCGTCGAGCATCAGATCTTGCCCACGAGCTCGAGGGACGGGGTCAGGGTCTCGGCGCCCTCTTCCCACTTGGCCGGGCAGACCTCACCCGGGTGGGCGTCGATGTACTGCGCGGCCTTGACCCGGCGCAGCAGGTCGGTGGCGTTGCGGCCGATGCCGTTGTCGTGGACCTCGACGGTGCGGATCTTGCCCTCGGGGTCGATCACGAACGAGCCGCGCAGCGCCTGGCCGGCGTCCTCGATCAGCACCTCGAAGTTGCGGGAGAGCTCCTGGGTCATGTCGGCCAGCAGCGCATACTGCACCTTGCCGACCGCCTCGGACGTCTCGTGCCAGGCCTTGTGCGCGAAGTGGCTGTCGGTGGAGGCGCCGTAGACCTCGCAGCCGATCGCCTGGAACTCCTCGTAGATGCCGGCCAGGTCCTCCAGCTCGGTCGGGCAGACGAAGGTGAAGTCGCCCGGGTAGAAGACGATGACGCTCCACTTGCCCTTCAGGTCCTCGTCGGTGACCGTCAGGAACTTGCCCTGCTGGTAGGCGTTGACGCTGAACGGCTTCACGACGGAGTTGATGAGTGACACTGCCGGTCCTCTTTCTCAGGGCGCGCGCGAGGGATCGCGGGCGGACGGGGGGATCGATACCGGCGACGGTGCCAGCGCGCCCGGCAGGCCGATCCGGAGTCCGGTTCGGCCGACGGGGAGTCGAAAAGCAGCACAGGCAGAGCGGATCGGGCCCGTTCTCGCTGCCGCCCCCGACTATAGGGCCCGAGGCTTATCTTGATCCAGTCCAGTCTTGAGGGGTGGGATGAGATCCCGGTTACTCCTGGCGGAGGGAACCAAAACGGCAGAGCCCCCTGATCACGATGTGATCAGGGGGCCCGCAGTGCCGAGGACCGGCGGAGGATCAGGCGGGGTTGGTCAGGTTCGCCCGGACCGGGTGCACCAGACCGGAGCTGAGCTCGTAGGTCGCGGCCAGCACGCCGAGGGTGTTACCGGCCACCGCGTCACGCAGGATGCCCGAGCGGGACTGCAGCAGCTGCGCGGTGGAGTCCGCGTGCCACTGGGTGAGCTCCTCCAGGTCGACCAGACCGGAGTTCTGGCCGGTGGCCATGTCGCAGGTCAGCTTGGAGACCACGTCGCGGATGTAGCCGCCGGGCACGGTGCCGTCGGCCAGGGTCTGGTGCGCGGCCTTGATCGCGCCGCACTTCTCGTGACCGAGGACCAGCACCAGGTCCACGCCCAGGGCGGCGATCGCGTACTCCAGCGAGCCGAGCACCGCGTCATCGACCGCGTGGCCGGCCGTGCGGACCACGAACACGTCGCCCAGACCCTGGTCGAACACGATCTCCGGGGGCGTGCGCGAGTCGGCGCAGCTCAGGATCGCGGCGAACGGCTGCTGGCCGGCCACCAGGTCGGCCCGGCGCTGCTGGTTGCGGCTCTGGCCGGCCCGGCTCTGGCCGTTCACCCAGCGGGCGTTGCCCTGCTGCAGCTTGGCCCAGGCCTGGGCGGCCCGGTCGCTGGTGAAGCTGACGGGTACTGCCTGCGCCTTACGCTGCCCGGGCAGGCTCTTCGCCTTGACCTGCGCGGGCTTGGACGTCGCGGTGCGCGTGCTCATGTGTCTTCTTTCCTAGATGAAAGCCAGGGGAGACCGGGCCGGCCCGCCTTCGTGCAGGCCGGCCCGGGTGGAACCGGATCGGTACGCAGCCGCAGATCAGTCGAGGATCGCGCGGGTCACGTTCACCTGGTCGGTGAGCACGCCCTGGATCAGCTGCTGGGTCTGGTTGATCTCGTCCACCGCGTGGTGGATGTCGGACAGGGAGCTGGTCACTGCCTCGACCCGGCTCTGGATCGCGTTCACCCGCTCGCTGACGTTCGTGGTCGCCCGCTCGGTCTGGCTGGAGAGCTCCTTGACCTCCTCGGCGACGACGGCGAAGCCCTTGCCGGACTGCCCGGCCCGGGCCGCCTCGATGGTGGCGTTCAGGGCCAGCAGCTTGGTCTGCGCGGCGATGGTCTGGATGTCCTGGACCACCTTGTTGATCTCCGCGCTGGCCTGGCCGAGCGCGGCGACCTGGGAGTTGGCCTCCTCGCTGAGGCGGCCGCCGCGGGAGGCGACGTCCGAGGCGGAGGTGACGTTGCGCTCCACCTCGCCGATCGACTCCATCAGCCGCTCGCCGGCCTCGCTGAGCAGCTTCTTGGACCCGAAGCGCTCCATCGCCTGACCGATCAGGTAGGCGGTGTTGCGCAGCGCCATCTCACGGCTCTTGGCCATGATCAGGGTCCGGGTGGCGAAGAAGTCGATGGTGCCGACGAACTTGCCGTTCACGGTGATCGGCAGGCAGACGCCGGACTTGACCCCGGCGCGCTGGGCCGCCGGCCGCCGCACGCAGTCGGTCAGCTCGCCCAGGTCCTCCACGAAGGTGAAGTCGTTGCGGGCCCAGGTGCGGCCCGAGAGCCCGACGCCGCGGGCGAACGAGGCCGAGAGCGTGACGTCGCGGAACTCGGAGGTGACGTCGCCGGACTCCCGGGAGAAGCGCAGCACCTGCGCCTCCTCGTCCAGGCGCCAGAAGGAGCCGTACTGCCAGTCGAAGTCGCGGCGGATGATCTCCATCGCCATCCGCAGCGCCTCCTCCTCGCTGGTCGCCGTGGTCAGCTCGCGGATGACGGCCGACACCGCGTCGACATCCTGCGCGGCCTTCTCCTGGTGGACCGCCTCGTGCATGCGCTCCAGGGCCGCGGAGACCAGCTGCCCGATCGCCCGCAGCACCGCCAGGCGGTCGTCCGAGGGGGTGAGCACCTCGGTGGCGAAGAAGTCCATGGTGCCGACCACTTCACCCTGCTCGATCAGCGGGAAGCAGACTCCGCTCTTCACGCCCATCCGGGTGGCTGCGGGGGCCCGGACACAGTCGGTGACGGTGCCGATGTCCTCGACGAAGACCAGGTCCCGCGAGCGCCAGGCCCGGCCGGACAGCCCCACACCCTCGGCGAACGAGGCCTCCAGGGTGACCTGCCGGAACTCGGCGGCGACCTCACCGCTGTCGACTCCGAAGCGCAGCACGTCGCCGCCGTTGCGGTCGCGCACCCAGTAGGAGCCGTAGGCCCAGCCGAAGTGCTCGCGCACCGTCTCCAGCGAGGTCTTGACCGCCTGCTCGATGCTCGTAGCCTGGTTGAGGCGGGCCACCACGTCGGTGACCGCCACGACGTCGGCGTGGGCTTCGGCGGCCGTACGCTCGGCGGCCGGGGTCCGGGTCGTCCTTCTGAACACTGATCACTCCACGTTGTAGCGGGCCTGTCCTCCAGGGCACTGCCTGCTCATTCGGCGCGAGGTCGCGAACAGTGAGGGGAATGACCAAACGATCATTGCTATGCGTGACCGGTTCCCCCGCTTGGGCGCCTGATTGCTCTGCTGGTATGACCCAGCGCCACCCGACAGACACGATCAGCGCAACGAAAGCCGGCCCGCGAGCTCGGTTCCGGCCCTGATGCCCTGCTTTGGGAAGGCCGGCCACCGGTGAGTGATCACGGTGCGCCGAAAAGGCGCAGTTCGTCGATGACCTGACGGTTGGTCCGGTCCTGAGCACCACACAGGGCACCCAGGCCAGTCAGATCGAGGTGATTGCAGTGGCTTTGGGTGGGAGCCCGGGACCCGCACCGGACAAGCGCCTAAGTAGGTTGAGCGCTGCGCGGGCGGATCAGCAGCAGCGCCGCCGCCGTGCTCGCGAGCAGGATCAGGCCCAGAGCACAGGTAAGCAGGGTGGCCTGGGCCCCGATCCCCTCCACCAGCACTCCCCCGGCGGCGATTCCGGCCGGCACCAGCAGCAGCGCGATCCCGCTGTCCGCAGCCAGCACCTGGGCCAGCCGTTCCGGCGGCGCGATGCGCTGGTAGAGGGCCATCGAGGTGGCCTGGTAGGGCGCCCAGCTCACGCCCACCAGGGCAAAGCAAACAATGGACGGTGTGGTCGCCGCCCCGATTCCGAGCGGCAGTAAGCACAGGCCCACCACCAGTACACCGCTCACTGTGGTGCGCCACAGCGGCCAGTCGCTCAGGTAGGGAGTGAGCAGGCCGCCCAGCACGGCTCCCACGCCGAACGCGGTGTAGAAGGTGGCCAGCAGGGTGGCGGTGCCGTCGGGCTGGCGAACCAGGGTGGGCAGGGCCACGTAGACCGGGCCGAAGAGGAAGAAGAAGGCCGAACTCAGGGTGATCAGGCCGAGCAGGGCCGGGTTCCGGAGGATCACGCCGAGGCCGGCGGTGCGCGAGTGCGCCTTGGGTGGGGCTCCGACGTCCAGATGCCGCACGAAGTAGTAGCTCAGGGCCAGAATGCCGAAGCTCAGCGCATCCACGGCCACCGCGACGGCCGGGTTCCAGAACACCAGGATCAGCGCGGCGACCGGTGGCCCGGCGATCGTTCCGGCCTCGGAAATGATGGCCAGCAGCGAGTTTCCGGTGAGCTGGTGTTGGCGGGGCAGCACCTCGGCGATCAGCGTGTAGCGCCCGGCCGAGCCCCAGGAATGCAGCAGCGAGGCCAGGGCCAGCAGCCCGATCAGCAGGCCGATGCTCAGCACCCCCAGCGCGTAGCTCAGCGGGATGGCGCCGAGAAAGACGCAGCGCCACAACGCATCCCACCGCGCCAGCTCCGCTCCGCTACGCCCCGACAAGACCCGCCCCAGGACCAGAGCCCCCACCGCTCCGGGCAACCCCGACATCGTCACCGCCAGCCCGACCAGCGCCGCGTTCTCGGTCAGCGACTGCGCCAGGAGCACGATCGCCACCACCGAGATGCCATCGCCCAGGTAGGACAACGCCATCCCCGGCAACAGCCGCCGCAGCACCGGATGGGACAGCACTGGCCAATAACGGAACACCCGATCCCCTACGGACGTGAGCCGACAACGTCCTCACATACTCCCGACCGGCCGGCCACCCGCACCAGCCGTTCGCCGCTAAGGCAAAACCCTTCTGCCCACAGCAAAAAGCGGCGCCCATCCCAGGGGGATGAGCGCCGCAGGCAGCGGCCCGGTTCAGACGTCAGGGGTGAGGACGACCTTGCCGAGCACCGTGCGCGACTCGGCCAGGCGCATGGCGTCGGTCACCGATGACAGCGGGAACTGGGCGGCGATCTGCGGCTTGAGCGCGCCCTGGGCCAGCAGGCTCAGCAACTGCTGGAGGTCTTCGCGCCTGCGGGCCCGGAAGGCCTTGGGGTTGAGCTTCTTGCCCGCCCAGATGCTGAAGAAGCTGGCACCCCGGCCGTTCGGCAGGTAGTTCCACAGCAGCAGCCGGCTGAAAAGGGCCATCGTGGGCCAGAAGTTGCCGCCCTCGTCGTTCACCGTGGAGGCGTTGCCGTACACGCACAGGTAGCCGCCCTTGCGTAGCAGCCCCCACGACTTGACCAGGTTCTCCCCGGCGACGTGGTCGAACACCGCGTCCACCCCTTCGGGAGCCAGCGCGCGGATCTGCTCGTACGCGTCCGGGTCGCGGTAGTCCACCGGTGTGGCGCCGAGCTCGCGCACCGCGTCGTGATGCCGGGCCGAGGCCGTTCCGATCACCGTAATGCCTGCGGCCCGGGCGATCTGGACCAGCACCGAGCCGACCCCGCCGTTGGCCCCCAGCACCACGATGGTGCCGCCGGAACGCACCTGGGCCGTGCGGTGCAGCATCTGCCAGGCGGTGATGCCGTTGATGATCAGTGTCTCGACCTCGGCCGGGTCCAGGTTCTCGGGCACCGGCATCAGGTCGGCCGCATCGACCAGCAGGTGGCTGGCCCAGCCGCCGACCTTGGTGATCGATGCGTAGCGCCGGCCGATCATCGCCTGGTCGACCCCCGCGCCGACCGCGACGGCGGTGCCGACCACGTCGTAACCGGGCACGAACGGGAAGGCCGGCTGGTCGTAGTAACGGCCGCGGCGCATCTGCTGCTCGGCGAACGAGACGCCGGTGGCCTCCATCCGGACCAGCACCTGCCCGGCCGCCGGGGTCGGCAGATCACGGCGGCGCACCTGCAGGCCCTCCGGCTGGACCGGGCCGGGCAGAACGATCTCGGTGGCGGTCATCGTGCGCTCCTCGGTGGTGGCTGTCTCTTCCATGGCCAGAACCATACGCACGTTAGCTAACGCCTGCAAGCTTACGGATCTAAGTTTCGACCTGTAAGGTTCTCGCATGGACCCCAAGAAGCCGGTTCGTGCTCGTAATCGCCGAGGTGAGGGCCGGAAACTGCGCGAGGAGATCATCACCGCGGCGATCGCTCTGCTGGACGAGACCGGGGACGAGCGGTCGGTCACCCTGCGCTCGGTGGCCCGCAAGGCCGGGATCGCCGCCCCCTCGATCTACGCGCACTTCGCCGACCAGCCGGCGATCATGCTCGCGGTGGTCCAGAACGGCCTGACGGAGCTGGAGCAGGTGCTCCACGCGGCGGTGGCCGAGGCGGCGGACCCCGAGCAGAAGGTGTGGGCGATCAGCCGGGCCTACCTGAAGTTCGCCGCCGACCACCCCTCCCGCTACCGCACCCTGTTCGGCGGGCTCTGGATCCCCTCGATCGACGGGGACAGCTCACTCACCGAGCAAGACCTGGTCGACCTGGGTGAATCGACGCTGCAGATCCTGGCCGACGCCCTGCACGAGGCGATCGAGGCCGGAGTCTCGGGCTGCGACGACCCGGCCAAGGACGCGGTGGCGCTCTGGCTGGGACTGCACGGGGTGGCCCACCAGCGCGCCGCCACCCGCGTCTTCCCCGGTCCGGAGGACATCGACGAGCGGGTGATCATCGCACTGGCCCGCCTGAAGCGGTGATCACCAGGGCAGTTCGCCCTCGTCGTTGAAGAAGCCGCCACGCGGGCCGTCGTCGGGCACGGTGGCCAGCTTGACCGCGATCGCGGCGCCCTCGGCGGTGGAGCGGTAGCCCTGGAACGCGGTGAAGTCGGTCGCGACATACCCCGGGCAGACCATGTTGACCAGGATGTTCGTGTCGGCGAATTCCCTTGCGTACTGCAGGGTGACGGCGTTCAGCAGGGTCTTGGACGGGCCGTAGGTGCCGTCGATCGCCCCCGCGTACGGCGTGGCCTGCTGCTGGTGGGTCAGGGAGGCCATGCTGGTGGACAGGTTGACGATCCGGGGTGCAGCTGAACGGCGCAGCAGGGGCAGGAAGGCGTTGGTCACCCGGATCACGCCGAGCACGTTGGTGTCCACCACCCGGCGGAACCGGTCCAGGTCGAGCACCGAGGGCAGTTCGAACTGCCCACCGTTGATCCCGGCGTTGTTCACCAGCACGTCCAGTTCGGCGAGTTCGGCCGCCGCGGCCTGCACGCTCTGGTCGCTGGTGACGTCCAGGGCCACCCCGAACACGTCCAGGCCTTCCGCCCTCAGCTTGGCGACCGCCTCCTGCCGCAAGTTCTCCTGGCGGGCCCCCAGCGCAACCCGGTAGCCCAGCTGGCCCAGTTGACGGGCAATTTCGAAGCCGATGCCCTTGTTCGCACCGGTCACCAGTGCGGTCTTTGATTCGCTCATGAGAACGAAACTAGGTACCGCGGGAGGTGACGGTCCAAGACCGGTTGAGTGCGCGGTCATACTCTGGAGGTATGGAGACCCGCCAGATGCGCTACTTCGTGGCTGTGGCCGAGGAGCTGAACTTCGGCCGGGCCGCGCAGCGCCTGGCGATGGCCCAGCCGCCACTGTCCCGGGCGATCCAGCAGCTGGAGCGGCACCTGGGCACCCGGTTGTTCGAGCGGGACAAGCGGGCCGTCTCGCTCACCCCGGCCGGAACCGTCCTGCTGCACGAGGTCCGCACCCTGCTCACCGGGATCGAGGCCGCCGAGCGACGTACCCGGCAGGCCGGCACCGATCCGGACCGGATCACGCTGGTCGCCAAGGCCGGCATCGACCGCCAGCGGCTGGCCGATCTGCTGGCGGCCTTCACCCGGGAGCGCCCCGACGTGAAGGTGGAGGTCGTGCTGGCCGCGATGGGCGAGTCCGAGCCGATGCTGCGCGACGGCCGGGCCCACCTGGGCCTGCTGACCCTGCCCCTGGAAGAGGCGGGCGGGCTGGACTACGAGGTGATCGACATCGAGAACCGGGTGGCGATCCTGCCCAGCGGCCACCCGTACGGCGAGCGGGCCGCGCTCTCACTCGCGGAGATGGACCGGATTCCCGGCCTGCCGCAGGGCCGTTGGCCCCGGCCGGACGGCAGCTACCCGGACGGGCCCGGGCCGGAGATCCATAACCAGCTGCAGCTGCTGCAGATGGTCGGTCTCGGCCTGGCCACCGCCGTGATCACCGAATCCTGTGTGGTCACCGCGACCAGCCACGGCCTGATCACCGTGCCGGTCGCGGACGCGGCGCCGGTCACCAACGTGATCGCCTGGCCCGCCCAGAGCCGCTCAACCGTGGTGGCCGACCTGGTCCGCACCGCCGTCCAGGGCTGAACTGATCAGCTCCACCGGATGCCAGGCCGAACGCCGGGTGCCGTGAAAGATCTGTTCCCGGCACGAGGTACCGGTGGCCGCCACCACCGTTGCCGAGCCTTCGGCGGCGATGGCCGGGAACAGCCGGTCCTGACCCACTTTCATCGAGATCGCGTAATGCTCGGCCTCATAACCGAACGAACCGGCCATGCCGCAGCATCCGGCGTCCAGCTCCACCACCTCGGCCCCCGGGATCCGGCGCAGCAGAGCCATTGTCGCCGACGTGCCCACCTCGGCCTTCTGATGACAATGCCCGTGAAACAGGATCCGCCGACCGGCCAGCCAGGAATCCCCGGCCAGCCGCAGTCGTCCCTCATCGATCGCCTCGGTGAGCAACTCCTCCACCTGCCGCACCCGCCCGGCCACTTCGACCACATCGGGATTGCCGGGCAGCATGCTCACGTGCTCGTCCCGCAGGGTGAACAAGCAGGACGGCTCGCAGCCCACGATCGGCCCTTCGGTCACGGCCAGCCGCCGGGCCATCGACGAAGCACTCGAAGCAGCCTGGTCCAGAAGACCTTTGGACAGCGCCGAGCGCCCGCAGCAACCGGCGTCGGCCAGTTGCACATCCCAGCCCGAGCGCTGCAGCAACGTGATCGCGGCCTGGCCGATCTGCGGTTCGGTGTAGGTGGTGAACGAGTCGGCCAGAAAGTTCACAGTACCGACGGACGCGGTGGCCGGCTTGGGCGCGCGGGCGTACCAGCGTTTCAGGTTGCGGTAGCGGAACTTCGGCAACGGACGTTGTGGTGCGATCCCCACGAATCTCACCAAGGGGCGGCTCAGGAACCGCAGATTGGCCAGCGGGGCGAAGGCCGAACCCAGCCGGTTCAGCAGACGGATCCGGCCGAAGACCCGGCTGCGCAGCGGAACCCCGTGCTGGTCGTGGTAGTGCGACAGGGTCTCGCTCTTGAGCTTGGCCATGTCCACACCCAGCGGGCATTCCGCCTTGCAGGCCTTGCACATCAGGCACAGGTCGAGGATCTCGTGCAGCCGTTCGTCGCCCAGCGCGGCCGCCGGGTCCGGCTCGGACAGCGCCTTCACCAGAGCGTTGGCCCGGCCGCGGGTGGCGTGCTCCTCGTCCAGGGTGGCCACGTACGACGGGCACATCACGCCGGTGGTGCTCTTACGGCACAGACCGATGTTCATGCACCGGTCGGCCGCGCCCCGCATCCCGCCGACCACCTCGAAGTCCAGCCGGGTGCGAAACCCCACGGCGGGTGCGAGTTCGGCGTCCCGCAGATGCGAGGTCATCGGCGGCGCGTCCACGATCTTGCCCGGGTTCAGCACCCCCGCGGGATCGAAGAGCTGCTTGACCGAGCGCATCGCCTCGTACAGGTCGTCGCCGAAGATCTCGCGGTTGAACTCGCTGCGGGCCAGGCCGTCGCCGTGCTCGCTGGAGTTCACTCCCCCGAACTCGCGCACCAGATCCTTCACCTCCTCGGCCACCGCGCGCATCCGCTCGATCTCGTCGGGCCGGGACAGATCCACGAACGGGCGGATGTGCAGGCACCCGACCGAACAGTGGCCGTAGAATCCAGCTTTCATCTGGTGCGCGTCCAGCACCGCGGCGAACCGCGCGGTGTACTCGGCCAGCCGCTGCGGCGGTACCGCGGTGTCCTCGACGAAGGCCAGCGGCCGGTTGGCGCCCTCGCTGGCCGCCATCAGCAGACCCAGGCTGGACTTACGCACCTTCAGCAGGGCCTTCTGCTCGGCCGCGGTGACCAGCGAGAGGGTGTGATAGCCGTGCCCGTTCGCCGCCCACAACGCCAGCAGGGCCTCGAGCCGCGAGCGCACGGCGGAAGCGTCGTCCCCGGTGAACGAGACGAACAGCAGGGCCGCCGGATCACCGACGAGATGATCGCCCAGATCGGCGTACTCGATCTTCTGGCGGGACAGGTCGAGGATGGTCTTGTCCATCAGCTCGACCTGGGCCGGCTCGCAGCTCAGCGCATCGGTGGTGGCCTCGACCGCCTTCTGGGTGGTGTCGAAGTGCCCGACCGCGAACATGGTCACGGCCGGTTTCGGTACCAGGTCCACTTCCGCGTGGGTGACCACGGCCAGCGTCCCCTCGGAGCCGACCACGAACGTCCCCAGGTCGAAATCCTTGGCCAGCCGGTCCAGCCGGTAACCGCAGGCCCGTCGCCAGAAGGGCGGGAAGCCCTGCTCGATCGCCTTGGCACTGCCCTGGAGGATCTTCGGAAGTTCCCGGTAGAGAGCGCCTTCCAGCGTCGGCCGGGCCGCTCGTCGAGAACGCTCCGGTTCGTCGAGCGGTTCCAGCCGGGCCGTGGAACCGTCGCTGAGCACCACGTCCAGGGCCCGCACGTGATCGATCGTCATGCCGTAGCGCAGCGAGCCGCTGCCGGCCGAGTTGTTGCCGATCATCCCGCCGATCGTGGCCCGGTTGCTGGTGGAGGTGTCCGGGCCGAACATCAGGCCGAAGGGCGCGGCCGCCCGGTTCAGGTCGTCCTGCACCACGCCGGCCTGCACCCGGGCCCGCCGCCGCTGCGGGTCCAGCTCGAGGATCTGGTTCATGTGCCGGGAGAAGTCCAGCACCAGGCCGGATCCCACGGTCTGGCCGGCCAGGCTGGTGCCGGCCCCGCGCGGGGTGACCGAGATGCCGTACTCCGCGGCCAGGCGCACCGCGGCGCTGACATCCTGCTCGGTCTTCGGGAACACCACCCCGGCCGGCCGGATCGCGTACATGCTGGCGTCCCGGGAGAACAGGTGCCGGCTGTAGTCGTCGAACCGGACCTCGCCCTCGAGTTCCGCCTGCAGCCGTGCGGCCAGGCTCATCGGTTCTCCTGCAGCAGCGACTCCAGGGCCGCGTTCACTCCCCCGGCGTCGATCGGGACCCCGGCCAGTTGCAGGCCCATCTGCACCCCGCCGAGCGTGCCGATCAGCGTCAGGTCCTCGAAGGCGCCGAGATGGCCGATCCGGAAGACCTTTCCGGCCACCTTGGACAGGCCGGCGCCGAGCGACATGTCGAAGCGGTCGAGAATGATCCGCCGGATCTCGTCGGCATCGAACTCCGGCGGCACCAGGATCGCGGTGAGCGAGGCCGAGTACTCCCGCTCGTCCTGGCAGAGAATCTCCAGCCCACCGCCCCAGGCGCGAACCGCCGCGCGGGTGGCCCGGGCGTGCCGCTCGTGCCGGGCGAAGACGTTCTTCAGCCCTTCCTCCTGCAGCAGCTTCAGCGAGGCCTCCAGCCCGTAGAGCAGGTTGGTGGCCGGCGTGTACGAGAAGAACCCGTTGGCGTTGGCGGCCAGCAGCGGTTGCCAGTCCCAGTACGAGCGTTGCAGTTTCGCGGTCTTCGAAGCCTCGAGCGCCTTGTCGCTGACCGCGTTGAAGCTCAGGCCGGGCGGCAGCATCAGCCCCTTCTGCGAGCCGGCCACGGTGACGTCCACCCGCCACTCGTCGTGCCGGTAGTCGATCGAGGCCAGCGAGGAGATGGTGTCCACCAGCAACAGCGCCGGATGGCCGGCGCGGTCGATAGCCTGGCGGATCGCCCCGATCCGGCTGGTGACGCCGGTGGAGGTCTCGTTGTGCACGCAGCACACGGCCTTGATCTCGCCGCCCGGGTCGGCGCTCAGCCGCTCCTCGACCTGGGCCGGATCAACGCCGTGCCGCCAGTCGCCGGGGACCAGATCGACCCGCAGACCCAGATCCAGCGCCATCTCTCGCCAGAGCGAGGCGAAATGGCCGGTCTCGAAGCACAACACGCGATCGCCCGGGCTCAGGGTGTTCACCAGTGCGGCCTCCCAGGCGCCGGTGCCGGAGGCCGGGTAGATCACCACCGGGCCGGTGGTGCCGAAGACCGGCTTGATCCCTTCGAGCACCCGCCGGGCCAGCGCCTGGAACTGCGGGCCCCGGTGATCGATGGTCGGGGCGGCCAGCGCGCGCAGCACCTCGTCCGGGCAGTTCGTCGGGCCGGGGATCTGCAGGAAGTGACGCCCCATCGCAGGACCTCCTCGGGTTGGGTCTTGACGTGACCTGCGTTACACGTGATGGTGCAAAAGGTACACGAAATATCCATTTCGCATCGTGGAAGTTCATCCGAAGACCGTCCGCGGGAGCCGCCGTGTCCGAAGAGCTCATCTCGATACTCGTTCTGGCCGTGGTGTTTCTGATCGCCACCGTGCTGCCCGTGCACATGGGGGCGCTGGCCCTGGTGGCCGCCTTCGTCGTCGGGCCGCAACTGCTCGACGAGGACCTGGACACTGTGCTCGGCGGTTTTCCGGCCGACCTCTTCGTCATCCTGGTCGGCGTCACCTACCTGTTCGCCCTGGCCAAGGAGAACGGAACCGTCGACTGGCTGGTCGAAAAGGCCGTCCGGTCGGTGCGGGGGCGGGTCTCGCTGATCCCCTGGGTGATGTTCGCCATCACCGCCGCCCTGACCGCGGTCGGCGCGGTGGTACCGGCCGCGGTGGCCATCATTGCGCCGATCGGCATGAATTTCGCCAAGCGGTATTCCATCTCGCCGGTCCTGATGGGCCTGATGGTGATCAACGGGGCCAGCGCGGGCGGGTTCTCACCGATCAGCATCTTCGGCAGCATCGTGAACGGGGTGGTCGAGCGCAACGATCTGCCCGGCAGCCCGACCGCGCTGTTCCTGTCCTCGCTGATCTTCAACAGCCTGCTCGGGGTGGTGGTGTTCTTCCTGTTCGGCGGGCGCAGGCTGCTCGGGCAGCGAGACCTGGGCACCGGCGTCCCCGATTCGCCCCCGGAGCCCACTGCGGCCCCGAAATCCGGCCGGGACCGGGCCAGCACCACTTCGGTCCAGACCACCACGGTCGCCTCGCCGCCGCGCACCGAGCACACCGAACTCGACCGCAACCGGCTGATCACCCTGCTCGGGATGCTCGGCCTGGCCGTCGCCGTACTGGTTTTCGAGCAGGACGTGGGCTTCACCGCGCTGGTGGTCGCGGTGGCGGTGACCATCCTCTGCCCGTCCGGCAACAAGAGCGCGGTCAGCGCGATCGCCTGGCCCACCGTGCTTCTGGTCTGCGGCATCGTCACCTACGTGGCGATGATGGAACGGCTGGGGACGATCGACTGGCTGGGCGAAGGGGTGGCCGACCTGGGTGCCCCGCTGGTCTCCGCCCTCCTGATCTGCTTCATCGGGGCGGCCGTCTCCGCTTTCGCCTCCACCACCGGCATTCTCGGTGCGCTCATCCCGCTGGCCGTACCGTTCCTGCTGGCCGGTGAGGTCGGGGCGGTCGGCATGATCATCGCCCTGTCGATCTCGTCCTCGGTGGTGGACTCCAGCCCGTTCTCCACCAGCGGCGCCCTGGTGGTGGCCAATGCACCCGACGAGGATCGCGACGCCGTGTACAAACGCCTGATCCAGTGGGGCTTCTCGATGGTGGCGATCGCGCCGATCGTCACCTGGCTGGTCTTCGTCGTCCCGGGCTGGGGCTGAAGCCTTGGGCGTTCAGTCGATCGAGCGGGCCTTCGGCCTGCTGGAGGCGGTGGCCGGCCAGGGGCAGATGTCCTTGTCCCAGCTGGCCGCCGCCTGCCAGCTCCCGCTGCCGACGATCCACCGGCTGGCCCGGACCATGGTCGACCTGGGCTACCTGCGGCAGGAGCCGAACCGGCAGTACACCCTGGGGCCCAGGGTGCTGCTGTTCGGCGAGAGCTCCTCCAAGATGCTGAACAACGTGGCGCTGCCGCACCTGCGGGCGCTGGTCGAGGAGATCGGCGAGACCGCCAACCTGGCGATGCGCGACGGCGATCAGGTGGCCTACATCGCCCAGGCGCCCGGTCGGCATGCGATGCGGATGTTCACCGAGGTCGGCCGACGGGTGCTGCCGCACTGCACGGCGGTGGGAAAAGTGTTGCTGGCGCCGATGAACGACGATGCCGTGCGGCTGATCCTGCGGCGCACCGGGATGCCCCGGCACACCGAGCACACCCTGGTTCAGCCCGAGGAATACGTGGCGCACCTGGCTCGGGTGCGCGAACTGGGGTACGCGGTGGACGAGGGCGAGCAGGAGGTCGGCGTGCGCTGTGTCGCCGTGGCCGTCCCGCATCCCCTGGCCCACCTGGCAATTTCGCTGTCCGGCCCGGCCCCTCGGATGTCGGACGAACTCTTGACGAGGGCCTTGCCGCTGTTGCGACGCTCGGCTCAGACGCTGGCCGGGGAACTACGCTGAACTGAGCTTGAGGCGGCGCAACAGCTCTTCCGGGGGCAGGTCGGGGATCTCCGCCCACACCGTCTTGCTCGGCCCCTCCACGTACCAGCCGGCCTGTGACGAGAGCGCCAGCACGATCGCCAGACCCCGACCGCCGATCTGCTCGGCCACCGGTGAACCGAGCACCGGGTGCTCCTGCGGGGCAGCGTCCTGCACGGTGATCAGCCAGTGCGTGGCGGTGGAGGCCAACTCCACCCGCACCGGCGGCCGGCCGTGCCGCAGGGCGTTGCCGACCAGTTCGGTGCACACCAGTTCCACCCGGCGCCGGGGTTCGGCCATCACTGGTGAATCGGGCGGCAGCACCACCGGCGGCTCGCGCCGGCACAGCCCGCCCAGCTGCTCCCGGACCGGCGCCAGTTCAGCCAGGTCGGCCAGGGTCCAGAGGCCGTGCGGGTGCCTCGGGATCCGGCTGGGGATGTCCTTCACAAGGTGAGAGATCGCGGCGCTCCTAGCTGCTGGTCGCAGCGTCCGGCTCGGCCCGGTCAGACGCCCAAGACAGCCCACACGCAGAAGGTCGGCCTCGTATCAGCACCCTAGAGGGGGAACCTGGGCCCCGCGCGCCGACGGCACCACGCAGCGGCTCAGGGAGTGGCCTTGCCGTCCGGGCTGATCCGGCCCTCGGACCACCGGAACAGGGACGAAGCACCTGCGACAGTGAGCAGTTCCTCCACCACCGGGGCCGGCCCGCTCAGCGTGACGGTGCCGCCGTGGGCGCGGATCGAGGCCGCCACCCGCACCAGGAACGAGATCCCGACTGAGTCGATCATGTCCACGTGCCGCACGTCCACCAGGATCGGCAGGTCCTGCTCGATCGCGTAGCTGCCGGCCTCCTCCAGCTCCTGGGCCTGGTTGATGTCGATCGCGCCGCGCATCAGCACGACCACCGTGTCCTCCTGGTGGTAGACCGACACGTCACCGCGGCCCGGAGCGGCCTCACCGGTCGAGCCGCCGCCCAGTTCGCCGGTCAGGACGTCGACCGATCGCAGATGGCGCGCTCGCCGCGGCCCTGCCTTCTCGGTATTTCCATCCACACGGCTCCCTTGGTCCTTCATCGTTCCTTCCCGACGCCGAAGCCCCCGGTCCGGGCACGTCGATCAGCAACGATACGTAACTTCACCGAGGTATTACTAGGACGCCCCGGCCGGTCTCCGGATAATGGCCCTCGTGCAGAGCAGGGGTGTCACCGCGGGCGGCCTTCGATGAGCAGCCACACTCAGCTGAGCTTCGACCGGTACACCCAGCTGGTCCGCGACACGCTCCAGGTCCCCGCCGCAATCGTCTCGCTGGTCGGGGAGCAGGCCCAGGTCCTGGTCGGGGCCTCCGGCCTGCCCGAGCCCTGGCAGGAGCAGCGCTGGACCCCGCTGGTGCACTCTATCTGCCAGCTGGTGACCCAGGACGGCAGCCCGCTGGCGGTACCCGACGCCCGGCTCGACGAGCGCACCAGCCACAACCCGGCCACCACCGAGCTGGACGTGGTGGCCTATCTGGGGGTCCCGCTGCAGGAGGCCGGCCAGGTGGTGGGCGCGCTGTGCGCGATCGACGGCTCGCCCCGGGAGTGGAGTCAGCGCGAGCTGCACATCCTCACCGGCCTGGCCGCCGCCTGCTCGGCCGAGCTGACGCTGCGTGACTCCAACCACAAGGCCAACGCCCGGCGGCTGGAGGCCGAGTCGGCCCGGGAGGCAGCCGAGCAGGACGGCCAGGACGCCCGGATCGCCCAGCACCGCTCCGAGCGCCAGACCGTGGCGATCCGCGAGTCCGAACGGCACTCCCGCCTGCTCCTGGCCCTGTCCGAGACGCTGGCCGCCACCAGCAGCGTCAAGAGCGTGATCCAGGTGGTGCAGGAGACCGCCGCGACCTACCTGGACACCGAGACCGCGATCTTCACCGTGGCCGAGCAGGAGGACCTGCCCGAGCCGCCGCCCGGCCGCACGCTCCTGGTACCGCTGTCCGGCACCCTGCCCGGGCGGCTGATCCTGACCTGGGACACCGAGGCCAAGGCCCGGCCCTGGACCGTCGGCGAAGGCCTGTCCGAGAACTGGCATGCCCAGGCCCAGGAGACCGTCTCCGCGCTGGCCCACTACGCCTCCACCGCGCTGGACCGGGCGATCCTCCTGCAGGAACGCCGCAGCGCGGCCGCCACCCTGCAGCACGCCATGCTGACCACGCTCCCCGCCCAGCCGGACGCCGAGCTGGTGGCCCGCTACGTGCCGGCCGCCAGCGCCAACCAGGTGGGCGGCGACTGGTACGACGCCTTCACCGTCTCCGGCGACCTGGCCCTGATCATCGGGGACGTGGCCGGGCACGACATCGAGGCTGCGGCCACCATGGGCCAGGTCCGCAGCATCCTGCGCGGGCTGCTGATCGACCGGGCCGAGCCGCCCGCCCAGATGATCACCCGCCTGGACAGCGCCCTGACCGAGCTGGGCATGCCGACCAACGGCTCGCTGGTCCTGGCCGTGCTGCACCCGGGTGAAGGGCCCGGGCCGCGCACCCTGTCCTGGGCCAACGCCGGGCACCCGGCTCCGCTGGTGGTGCAGGCCGACGGCCGCACCCGGCTCCTGGACGAACCTTCCGACCTGCTGCTGGGCATCCCCTTCGACCTGCGCCGGCACACCCACCAAACCGAGCTGGCCCCCGGGGACACCCTCGTGCTGTACACCGACGGCCTGATCGAACGGCCCGGCCGCACCCTCTCGCACGGTCAGGAAGCGTTGTGCCGCAGTGCCTCCGAGCATTACCAGCGCCCGGCCCAGGAGATGCTCGACCATATTCTGCGGGACCTGATCACCAATGCCCCGGACGACGACTGCGCCGTGCTGGTGATCCGCCTGACACCGTGATCGGCCTCCGCTGACACGGCCCGGGCGGCGGTGTCAGCGGCATGTCATAGCCCTCCCGCAGATTGAGGGCATGACGAATTCAGCGATTACAGCCTCGGGGCTGCGCAAGGCCTACGGCGAGCAGGTCGTGCTCGACGGAGTCGACCTGGAGGTACCCGCCGGCTCGGTGTTCTCGCTGCTGGGCCCGAACGGCGCCGGCAAGACCACCACCGTGCACCTGCTGACCACCCTGCTGCGGCTGGACGGCGGCCGGGCCGCGGTGGCCGGGTTCGACGTGGCCACCCAGACCCGGCAGGTGCGCTCGGCGATCGGCGTGACCGGCCAGTTCGCCTCGGTCGACGAACTGCTCACCGGGCGCGAGAACCTGCAGATGATGGTCGATCTGCAGCGCCGGGCCCGGCCCGCGGCGGTCGGCGAGCTGCTGGAGCGCTTCGATCTGCAGGAGGCCGCGGACCAGCGGGTGACCAGCTACTCCGGCGGTATGCGGCGCAAGCTGGACCTGGCGATGACCCTGGTCAGCCGGCCGCAGATCCTGTTCCTGGACGAGCCGACCACCGGCCTGGACCCGCGCAGCCGCCGCACCCTGTGGCAGATCGTGCGGGAGCTGGTGGGTGAGGGCATGACCATCTTCCTCACCACGCAGTACCTGGAAGAGGCCGACCAGCTGGCCGACCGGCTGGCGGTGATCGACCACGGCCGGGTGGTCGCCGAGGGCACGCCCGAGCAGCTCAAGCGCCAGATCCCCGGCGCCCACGTACAACTGCGCCTGGCCGGCCCCGAGGCCCTGACCAGCGCCACCCGGGTGCTCACCGACGCCACCCCCGACCCGGAGAACCTGATCCTGCGGGTGCCCAGCGACGGCAGCGTGAAGGCGTTGCGCTCCCTGCTGGACCGGCTGGACGAGTACGCGATCGAGGTTTCCGAGTTCACCGTCCACCTGCCCGATCTCGACGACGTCTTCCTGGCCCTGACCGGCTCTGCCCCCTCCGCCCCCTCTGCCCCCTCTGCCCCGAAAGCGAGTGCCTCCTGATGAAGAACAACTCCGTGGTCATGCTCCGCCGCAATCTGCGCCACACCACCCGCAACCCGGTGGCGGTGTTCAACGCGATCCTGTTCCCGGTCATCCTGATGCTGATGTTCGTCTACGTCTTCGGTGACGCCTTCGACGTCGGCGGCGACTACCTCGACTACGCCACCCCCGGCATGCTGCTCCTCGCCGTCGTCTACGGCCTGAGCGCCACGATCATGGCGGTGAACTCGGACATGACCACCGGCATCATCAACCGGTTCAAGGTCATGGACGTCTCCCGCGGGGCGGTGCTGAACGGGCACGTGGTGGCCACGATTCTGCGCACCTCGCTGGCGATCCTGGCCGTGCTGTCGGTCGCGCTGCTGCTGGGATACCGGCCGCAGGCCTCGGCGCTGCAGGGGCTCAGCGCCGCCGGGGTACTGCTGCTGGTGGTCACCGCGGTCAGCTGGCTCAGTGTGGCGCTCGGCCTGGCCGCGAAGACCGCCGAGACCGCGGCCTTCTCCGGGGTGCCGCTGGTGATGCTGCCGTTCTTCAGCAGCGCCATCGTCCCGGCCGACGCGATGGGCACCGGAGTCCGGCAGTTCGCCGAGTACCAGCCCTTCACCTCGATCATCGAGTCGCTGCGCGGGTTCCTGGCCGGCAGCCCCGACCTGACCCAGACCTGGGTGGCGATCGCCTGGTCGGCCGGGATCATCCTGCTCAGCCTGGTCTGGTCCGGCCGCAAGTTCAGCCAGCGGGCATGATCGGGCAAACCGCCCGAACGTGGCACACTCGGCCCGTGCAGATCGCCATGCTGGGCCACCTCGAGGTCACCACACCGGACGGCATCGCCGAAGTCCCGGGGGCACGGCTGCGCGGCCTGCTGGTCGCGCTGGCCCTGCACCCCGGGCAAGTGGTTTCCAAAGGCACTCTGACCGAATGGATCTGGGGCGAGAACCCACCCGCCGAGGCCACCAACGCACTGCAGCGGCTGGCCTCCCGGCTCCGCAAGATTCTGCCTCCGGGAGCCCTCGAAGGACTGCCCGAGGGTTACCGGCTGACGATCGAGCCCGAGGCGGTGGACGCGGTGCGGTTCGAGCAGCTGGTCACCGAGAGCCGTTCACCCGCAACCGACGTCACTCACAAAGCAGTTCTGCTCCGCGAAGCTCTGGGCCTGCGGCGCTCAAGCCCAATGGTAGACGTCGGACTCCAGGACAGCGCGCGGTTCGACTCCGAGGTGGCCCGGCTGGAAGAACTGCACCTGACCGCGCTCGAGGACTGGGCCGAGGCCGAGATCGTGCTGGGCCGAGCTGGCGAGCTGGTCGCGCAGCTGCTCGATCTGGCCGTGCTCCACCCCACCCGCGAACGCCTCACGGCCACCACGATGCAGGCCCTCGCCGCAGCCGGCCGGACGAACGAAGCGCTGAAAGCCTTTCAACGCTCGCGAAACGCCCTCGCTTCGGAGCTGGGCGTGGACCCCTCCCCCGAACTCTCGGCCCTGCACGTCTCGCTGCTGCGCGGCGAGGGATCCGATCAGGTCCGCACCCACAACCTCCGCGCCGAGCTCACCAGCTTCGTCGGCCGCCACGACGATCTCGCCGAGGTGCGCCACCTGGTCACCAGTCACCGGCTGGTCACCCTGATCGGGCCCGGCGGCTGCGGAAAGACCCGGCTGGCCAGCGAATCAGCCCTGGGTCTGGCCGATCGGCTGACCCACGGAGCCTGGCTGGTGGAGCTGGCTCCGGTGGGCCAGGGCGGCGATGTCGCTCATGCTGCGCTGGCCGCCCTCGGCCCCCGCGACACGTTGCTCGGCGAATCCGCGGGGGCCGATCCCACCGCCCGGGTGATCGCCGCGATCGGTGCGCGAGACCTGCTGCTGATCCTGGACAACTGCGAGCACCTGATCGAGCAGGCCGCCCGGTTCGCCCACCGGGTGCTCGGCGAGTGCCCCGGCCTGCGCATCCTGACCACCAGCCGGGAACCGCTCGGCATCACCGGTGAAGCGCTCTGGCAGGTCGTCCCGCTGGCGGTCCCGGCCGAGAACACCGACCCGGAGGCCTCGGCGGCCGTTCACCTGCTGCGCGACCGGGCCCGCGCGGTGCGCCGGGATCTGGCCGTCGACGCCGCCACCTCCGAAACTCTCGCCCGGATCGCCCGAGCCCTCGACGGCGTCCCCTTGGCCATCGAACTGGCCGCCGCCCGGCTGCGCACGATGACCCCCGACCAGCTCGCCGATCGCCTGGACGACCGGTTTCGCCTGCTCACTGGGGGCAACCGGACCGCGCTGCCCCGGCACCGGACCTTGCAGGCGGCGATCGACTGGAGCTGGCAGCTGCTCAGCGAGGACGAACGACGGGTGCTGCGCCGGCTGTCGGTGTTCTCCGGCGGCGCCGGCCTGGAAGCGGCCGAGGCGGTCTGCGCCGACGACCAGGTGCTGGATCTGCTCACTGCACTGACCGAGAAGTCGCTGCTGGTGGCCGAACCCGGGGCCGGGTTGCGCTTCCGGATGCTCGGCACGATCCGCGAGTACGCCGCCCGCAAGCTGGACGAGGCCGCCGAGACCGCGCAGACCCGGCAGGCGCACCTGACCTTCTTCACCGAGTTCGCCGAGGCCGCCGAACCTCACCTGCGCCGCGCCGAGCAACTGGAGTGGCTGGTCGCGCTGCAGGCCGAGCACGACAACATCAGCGCCGCGATGCGCCAGGCTCTCGCTTCGGAGGACGCGCTCTGGGCGCTGCGTCTGGCGGCCGCGGCGGGCTGGTACTGGTGGCTCAGCGGGCACAAGACCGAAGGCAGTGAACTCCTGAAGGCGGCCGCCGCACTCCCCGGCCAGGCCCCGGATGCCGCTCGGGCCATGGTCTACGCGCTGATGGCGATGTTCCTGAACTCGGGCCGGGGCGACGAGCGCGATGCGGCCGAATGGATCCAGCAGGCCCACGAACACCGCCTGCTCCTGGCCGAGCCCGCCCCGGTGCTCGAGCTGATCGACCCGCTGCACCGGATGCTGCAGGACCCGGCCGCCTACCTGTCGGCCTTCGAGCCCTTGCTGGACAGCCAGGACCCCTGGGTGAGGGCGCTGGCCCGGCTGCACATGGGCAAGGTGCGGGTGGTGCTCGGGCACAGCGGAACCGAGGCCGACGACCACCTGCGAGAGGCCCTGAGCCAGTTCCGGAGCGTCGGCGAGCGCTTCGGGATCTCCTTCGCCCACACCGAACTGGCCGCCCGCACGGCCACCCGCGGTGATTTCGCGGCCGCGCGTGAGCACTACGAGCAGGCGATCACCGCGGTCACCGAACTCGGCGCCCGGGAAGACGTGATCACGCTGCGCGCCCGGCAAGCTCATCTGCACCTGCGGCTGGGCGATCCGGCCGCCGCCGCGGCCGTACTCGCCGAGGCGCAGCGGCTGGCCGAGCGCTCCACCTGGTCGCTGGCCCTGTTCGATCTCACCATGGCCAAGGCCGCCATCGCCCGCGAGAGCGGCGATCCGGACGAGGCCCGCCGGCACCTCGATCTGGCCACCGGCATGCTCGGTGAGGAGGCCGGCCGCGCCGACTTCCGCGCTCTCCAGCACGACCTGCTCGCCTATCTGACCCGGGACCCGGACGAGGTCCGCTTCCACCGCACCCGGGCCTACCGGGCCGCGCTCGAGACCGGCCATGTCCAGGCCATCGCGCACAACCTGGTCGGGATCGCCGACCTCGCCCTGCTCGAGGGCCGGCCGGAGCAGGCCGCCCGCCTGCTGGCCGCGGCCACTGAGTTGCGGGGCCTGCCCGACCTCTCGAACCCCGATGCGGTGCGGATCGAGCGGGCGGTGGCCGGGCTGGACGCGAGCACCGGGCCTGCGGAGGGTGACTGGTCGACGCTGGCCGAGGCCACGCTTCACCCGCTCAGCTGACCACGCCGGTACTGCGCAGCTGCGCGATTCTCCAGGCGGGCAGGCCCAGTTCACCGAGGATCTCTTCGGTGTGCTGGCCGAGCACCGGGGCCGGACGGCGCAGCCAGCCCTCGGAACTGCCTTCCACCTTGACCGCCTGCCCCAGAACCTGCATCGGGCCAAGCGTTCCGTGCTGCACGGTCTGCACCATGTCCAGCCCTGCGGTGACCGGGTGGTCCAGGGCCTCACCCACGTCGAGCACCGGGCCGCACGGCACGCCGGCCTGGTTGGCCAGCTCGATCCATTCCTCGGCGGTCCTGGTGGCCAGGCGCTCCTCGATCAGGCGCCGCAGCTCACCGCGGTTGGCCATGCGGGCGGCGTTGTCCACGTAGTCCGGATGGCCGATCAGGTGCTCGAGGTCGAGCACCGAGCCCAGGCGGCGCCACATCTTGTCGTTGCCGCAGGCCAGGGTGATCGAGCCGGAGGCGGTGCGGAACGTGCCCTGCGGGAAGATGATCGGGTGGTCGTTGCCGTCCTGGACCGGCACCACGCCCAGGCTCAGGTACTTCTGGGCCTGGTAGGACATCAGCGTCAGGGTGGATTCCATCAGGGACGATTCGACGACCGATCCGTGGCCGGTGCGGTCACGTTCGTGGAGGGCGGCGAGCACGCCTACGGCGGCGAAAACCCCGGTGGCCGAGTCGCTGACCGCGATCCCGACCCGCAGGGATCCGGTCTCGGCGGTGCCGGTGACGCTCATCAGGCCGGACATCGCCTGCGCGGTCTGGTCGAAGCCGGGCAGGGCGGAACCGGGTGGGCGCTGGCCGAAACCGCTGATGTCCACGTAGATCAGGCGTTCGTTGACGGCTCGCAGCGATTCTGCGCCCAGGCCCATCCGGGTGGCCGTGCCGGGGCGGAAGTTCTGAACGAAGACGTCGGCCTCGCGGGCCAGACGCTGCACCAGGTCGAGGCCCTCGGGTGAGCGCAGATCGACGGCGAACGAGCGCTTGTTGCGGTTGCTGGCCATGTAGTACACGCTCTCGTCGCCGTGGAACGGCCCCGATTCGCGAGCCGGATCGCCACCGGGCAGAGGCTCCACCTTGATCACCTCGGCGCCGAGGTCGGCCAGCAGCATGGTCAGCGTCGGGCCGGACAGATAGCGGCTCAGATCAACGACTTTCAGACCGTCGAGAGCGGCCACACCTACCTCCTTCGGGCCTGGAACTGCGGCGATCGACGCTCGAGGAAGGCGGCCACCCCCTCGCGCAGGTCTTCGCCGTCGTAAGCCTGGGCGTGCAGTTGGCGCAGCAGGGCGTGGCTGTCGGTGGCGAACGGGTCGGAGTCGGCCAGATCGGTGACCTGCTTGGCGGCCCGGACGGTGACTTCCGGCGCCAGGCAGATGGTCCGGACCAGTTCGGCCACCGCGGCGGCGAGTTCGCCCTCGGGCAGCACCTTCTGGACCAGGCCCCAGCCCAGCGCCTGTTCGGCGCTGATGACTTCGCCGCTGAGCAGCAGGTACTTCAGGTTGGCGGCACCGATCGCCCGGCTGACCGCACGGGTTTCGGTCAGGCCCAAGGTGACCCCGAGCTTGGCCGCCGGAATGCCGAAGCGCGCGCCGGCCCCGGCCAGCCGGACGTCGCAGGCAGCAGCCAGCTCGCAGCCCCCGCCGATGGCCAGGCCCTGCACCATCGCGATCACCGGGAACGGCATGGCCTCGACGGAAGCCAGGGCGGCGCTGACCGTTTCGTTGTAGCCGGCCGCTACGTCGGCCCCGATCCGGTGGGCGGGGAACTCGGCGATGTCGGCCCCGGCGCTGAAGGCCCGGCCACCGGCGCCGCGCACCACCACGGCCCGCACCGACCGGTCTTCGGCGAGTTCGGCCAGGTTGCGCTCGATCTCGCGCCAGGCCTGCAGATCGAGCGCGTTGTGCCGGCCGGGCCGGTCCAGCGTGATCACCGCGGCGTGACGTTGCTCGACCTCGACCAGATCGCAGCGGACCAGGCCGGCGGCCTGGTTCTCCACCGGATCCGACCGCAGGGCCTCGGCCAGAAGCGTTCCGGAACCAGCTACGTCCACAGTTGTGGTCCTGCCGGCGGCCATGCCTCTCCTCGCCTTTGATCGGAGCCAGGTGGTCAACTCGCGCACATCGTTCCATAATTTCCGAAATGCGTCACGAAAATTCCACCTGGTGAAATTGTTTCGCAGCTCCCCGGATCAAGGAGTCGGCCGGATGAACACACTCACGCTGGACGTCGCCCGCACCATCGTCGCGGCCGCCCGGGACCACGGCCGTCGAGCCGGGCTGAAACCGCTCACCGTGGTGGTGCTGGACGCGGGTGGGCACGTGGTTGCCGCCGAACGGGAGGACGGCGCCTCGAACCGGCGCTTCGACATCGCCTTCGGTAAGGCGCACGGAGCGATCTCGCTGGGGCTCGGCTCGCGAGCGCTGATGGAGCGGGCCGAGCAGCAGCCGTTCTTCATCGCCGCGGTCACCTCGGCGGTCGGCGGTGCGCTGGTGCCGGTGCCCGGCGGGGTGCTGGTCCGTAGCCCTGAAGGCGCGCTGATCGGGGCGGTCGGGATCACCGGCGACAGCTCGGACAACGACGAGGCGGCGGCCGTGGCCGCGATCGAGGCAGCTGGGTTGAGAGCGCAGCCCGCCTGACCGGATGTAGTTGGGTAGGTGACGGTCGGTGACGCTGAGCAGGGCCGGGCCGCCTTTTGGGGTGGCGTTGGACTCTTCGGACCGGCCAGTACGTGTGCATCCGCTGTCTTCCACGACAATCCCCCCATGAGTTCTGACGTGGGGGGACAGCCCGACCTGGGCAAGGGAGTGATCGGCGCGCTACCTGAGCTGCGCCGACTCCTCCTTGACCTCGGCCGTTGTCCCGGCTGTGCGGTGGTGCTGGCGGGGCCTCGATGCTCGTCGTGCGGGATCGATCTGGGCGGGCCGGAGGGGGCCCGCGTCGCCATGCTGAGTCGTGCTGCGGCGGATGCGCTGAACCAGCGCGAGCTGACCCTGAACCATCTGCGGGCCCAGGTGCCGACGGCGTTCCAAACCCAGAACGCCCCAGCCGCTCAGGCGCCCACGGAAGCGGACCAGGCTGCCCCGATGCTGGTCACGCAAGCCCCGGCCACCGAGAACCCGGCTGCCCAGACACCCACCACGTTGGACCAGGCTGCCCAGACACACGACTCAGCCGCCCAAGCACCCGCGACGCTGGCCCCTGCCACACCGGCACCGGAGAGTCCGGCTGGCCAGGCGCCCGTCGCGATCACCTCGGCCACTCAGGCGGCGCCCCCACTCGACCCGGCTCCTCAGACGGCCGGCCCGATTGCCCCTGTTGTTCAAGGCCCCGCCGCGCAGGGTCCGGCCACTCAGAGGCCGCTCCCCCATGGCCCAGCCATGCAGGGCTCGGGTGCTCAGACGTCCGCAGGTCCAGGCTGGGGTCCAGGGCATCCTGGTCCGGCCCAGCATCCGGGCCAGCAGCAGCCGGGCTGGAGCGCTCCCCCGCCTCCGCCGATCCTGTCGCCCCGCAACACCGGCCCGAACGGACCCGCGGGGCCGAACCAGCCGCCCTGGCCTGGGCGCACCCCGGACCGTTCCGCTCCGGCTTGGCTCAGCGTCAACACCGTCCTGGTCGGCATCGGTGCTCTGCTGCTGGCCGCCGCCGCGATCGGCTTCCTGATCTTCTCCTGGCAGAGCATGCCGCTGGCCGCCCGCGCGGCCGTGATCGGTGGCATCACGCTGGCCGCGGTCGGTATTGCCACCTGGCTGCGTCCTCGCCTGCCGGAGACCGCCGAAGCGGTGGGGGCCCTGGCGGTGGTCCTGATCCTGGGCGACGCCTGGGCGATCAGGAACACCGGACTGTTCGGCGCCGACCGGCCGGACGGGATGCTCTACGCCGGCGGCGCGATGATCGTGACCGGGCTGCTGGTGGAGATCTGGGGCCGGGTCAGCAGGATTCGGGCGGCCACGCACGCCGGCGCCGGCCTGATCCCGGTCGGCGTCTTCTACCTGGCCTTTGCGCTGTTGCGAGACTCTGACCCGGTCATCGGGGCCTATCCGATCGCCATGCTGCTGGCCGCGGCGGTCACGTTGTCCCGCCGCACGCTGCCGCAGAACTGCCGGACCGAGCGGATACTCTCCCGCACCCTGGCCGCGCTGTTCCTGGCCAACGCCGCTTTCCCCGCTGCACTGGGCTTCCCGGACGTCTACGGCGCCACGCTCGGGGCTCTGCTCGTCACGCTTCTGCTGGCCGCTCAGACCTGGGCCGACGCACCCCGCAGCGCCGCCGGCCAAAACACCGCGAGCCAGAGCCCGGCCGACCACGGCACCGCAGCTCAGGAAGCACTCAGCCACCCGCACTCACCAGCTCTGCCGAGCCACCTGAACCAGCCGGGCCAGCCCCAGCCGGGCCACTCGCAGCAGTTCAACCAGCACGGCCCGCCCAACCCGCAATCGGGCTGGCCCCAAGGACCGCAGCAAGGCGGGCCCGCACGCCCGACCCCGGCCCGCCCCCGCAACCCGCTCACTCTCAACCGCAACTGGTCCGTCGCCACCGGCGTGGCCGCAGCAGGCACCACCGTGCTCGCCGGCAGCGCTCTGGCCGAGTCCTTCGACATCGCCGGGTTCGTCACACTGATCCCGATCACCGTGCTGCCCGGCCTGCTCCTGCTGGCAGTGTCGTTCCTCAAGCCGGAACCCACCGCCAACCTGCGCCGCACCGCCCTGGCCCTGGGTGTACTCGCCACCAGCAGCCTGGTCGCCCTGCCGACGATCGGACTGGCCCTGTGGCAGGTCGTCCGCCCGATCCCGCCCGAGATCCGCAGCTCCTCCTTCACCACCCGGTTCGGCGATCTCGGCCAGACCGACCCGAGCCTCACCGAACTCTGGTTCACGTCTCTGGCCAGTCTCGCCCTGATCACCGCGGTCGTCTGGGCGATCGGGCGCCACGAGAGATGGCCGAACGGCCCGTGGCCCCAACGCATCCACCGCCCCCTGAACCGGATCCCCCTGCCAGCCACAGCGTCCCTAGTTGTGCTCTTGGC
Source organism: Kineosporia babensis (assembly GCF_021129305.1). Classification (GTDB taxonomy): domain Bacteria; phylum Actinomycetota; class Actinomycetes; order Actinomycetales; family Kineosporiaceae; genus Kineosporia; species Kineosporia babensis. Next base: position 219,491 of record NZ_JAJOMB010000004.1, read on the forward strand.
CCTTACCCCCGTGATTCCGGTCGTTGCCACGATTGCCGCTCTGCTCGTCCTTTCATTGGCCGCCGTGGTTCTTGCCCTCCGTAGCCACCGCCACCGACAGCTCCTCTGGATCGCCGGCAGCCTTGTCGGCCTCCTGGGCGTCACTCTGGCCTGGGCCACCGAAGAGCTGCCCGGGGTAGTCACGGTGCTCGCAGTACTGGCGCTTCTGGCCGCCCGGCGCCAAATCGACGCCCCCGACGAGAACAGCCGGTTCGTCAGGGCCGGACTCGCCCTGCTGGCTGCCGGTCTGATCCCGGCGGCGCTGCTCGTGCTGTTCGATCAGATCAAGGTCGACCAATGGACGTCCTTGGTCACCACCGCTCTGATCTGCGGTCTCGGGTCGGCGGCACTGTTCGCGGTACCTCGGCTGCCGCTTCCGCAGCGTCCGGGCCGGGCCGAGTGGAGCCCGATCGACCGCTTCACCGCCGCCGTACCGGGCATCGTCATGCTGGTCATCTCCTACCTGTCGGCGCTCTCCGGCACCCACGAAGTCCCGGTCTGGACCGAACCGGCGATCGTTCTGGTGGCTCTGGTGATCGCCTTGGCCGGAGCGCTGTTGCTGCGCCCGGCGATGGCGACGGCGTTCCCGGAGATGCCCCTGGTTCTCGCCGGGCTGACCACCCCGCTGTTCGGTGCGTTGGTCATGACCAACGCCGACGCCTGGGACTTCACCGCGGTGTCGGCGGGCCTGCTGTGGTCGCTCTCGACGGCGGTGGGCACAGTGGCGCTGACCGTCGCGATGCTGAACGGCGCAGCCGAGACATCACCCTGGAAGGACCGCCGTCTTGGGGCCGAGATTGGGCTTGTGGCCACCGGGGTCGTCGCCCTGGCAGTGACCAGCAGCGCAGACGCGGACAGCGAACGGATGTGGCTGACCCTGCTGATCCTGGGCGCCGCGGCATCGGCCATCGCGCTCACCCCGGAGCGCAGCCGGGTCGGCTGGCTGGCGGGTGTTCTACTCACCGGCTCGTCGTGGCTGCGCCTGGCCGATTCCGGGGTGCAGGTGGTGGAGGCGTACACGGTCCCGCCCGCGGCCGTGCTGCTCGCGATCACCTACTACGCCTCCCGCCGCGCCCCAGCTCAGGCTCAGGCTCAACCGAAAAAGGCTACCGACCCGATCTCCCAGAGCTACCTGGATCTCGGCGTTCTGGCCCGCCCGCTGCTGATGGTCATCATCCCCAGCGTGATCGCCTCGGCCCTGTCCACATCGGTGATCCGCCCGATCGTGCTGATGATCGCGGGCGCGGCGGCCGTCCTGGTCAGCCGCTACTTCCTGCGCGAGCGCCCCGGCCCGGCCCAGGCCCTGACCCTGGTCGGCCTGTTCGCCACGATCGGCGCCGGCCTGCTGCGAACGGTGTTCAACCTGAACGAGTTCGGCCCGCTCAACGGCGATCGGGTTCCGCTGACCACAGTGGAGGCCTGGACCGCTCCGGGCGCCCTGCTGCTCCTGGTGTTCGGCCTGCAGTTGTTCCAGCGCCTGGAGCGGGACCGGCCCACCCCCGACTTCCCCAACTCCTGGACCACTCTCGGCCCCGGCCTGGCCCTGCTGCTCGGCCCGAGCATCCTGGTGCACTTCTCCGAGCTCGAAAGCACCCTGGCCCGGCCGGTTCTGATCATGGTCGCGGCCGCGCTGGCGCTCGCGGCCGGGGCGGTCCGCCGGATGCAGGCGCCGTTCGTGATCGGCGCGGTGGTGCTGACGATGGTGGCCCTGGTGCTGACCGGGCCGTGGCTGCGGGACGTCGGGGCCTCGATCCCGCTGTGGGTCTGGGCTGCGGTGATCGGGCTGGCCCTGCTGCTGCTCGGCGCGGGTTACGAACGCCGCCTGGCCCAGCTGCGCACGGTCCGCTCACGTCTGGTGGCGATGCGCTAGGGGGTTGTCCCACCAGCTTTGAGTCCGCTACCGCCATGGTTACGGCCGATCAGGGCCTGAACCATGGCGGTCATGCGGGGAACAATCATGGCTATCACCGGGATCCTGGCCCTTTCACCAGTGATGGTGGACGCGCCCACGAAACCCCTTCAGCAGCAGGCCGACGCGATCGTGAAGATCGGGGTGATCGGCGCGCAGGTGCGCCTCACCGAAGCCGACGGCCGGCAGCGCACCGTGACCAGCGGCGTCCGTAAGATCAATGAACGGACGCGTCTGGCCGGCAACGAGCATCTGCGCATAGGTAGCATCAGCAAGACTTTTGTGGCGACGGTCGTGCTGCAACTCGACGCCGAGCGCCGCCTGTCACTGGACGAACCGGTGGAGCGCCGGCTGCCGGGGGTGGTGCGGGGCAACGGCAATGACGGCCGGAAAATGACTGTGCGGCAGCTTCTTCAGCACACCGCTGGGATTCAGGACGACTACCCGTTCATGGAATCCGCCGAGGACTACCGCGCGCGCCGCTTCGACGGCTACACGCCTCAGGAAGTGGTGGCCCGGGCGATGAAGCTCAAGCCTGCCTTTGCCCCGGGCGAGGGCTGGTCGTACTCCAACACCGGCTACGCCCTGCTCGGCCTGATCATCGAAAAGGTCACCGGCCGGCCCTGGTACACCGAGGTGGACCGCCGCATCGTCCAGCCGCTGCACCTCAGCGAAACCAGCTGGCCCGGCCGCTCTCCCTTCGTCCCGAGACCTCACGCCCAGGCCTACAACCGCTACCTACCCGAAGAACCCCTCACCGACGTCACTCTGCTCGTGGACGCCGACGCCTCCGGCGGGCTGATCTCCACCACCGCCGACCTCAACCGCTTCTACCTGGCGCTGCTCGGCGGCGACCTACTGCCCAAGCCTCAGCTGCGGCAGATGCTCAGCACTGTCCCGGTCAACGAATCCACCAACACCCTGTGGCCCGGATCCCGCTACGGACTGGGCATCTTCTCCCGGCCCCTGCCCTGCGGCGGCATCTATTACGCGCCCAGCGGCGACCAGGACGGCTGGTCCACCCGCGGCGCCGTCACCCCCGATGCCCAGCGCGCCGTCACTTTGTCCATGTCCACCACCCTGCACGACACCCTCGAGAACGCCCTCCGCCAGGAATCCGCCGCCCAATCCCTCCTCACCACTGCCCTCTGCGACTGATCCGCGATCAGCGTGAAGCCAAGGGCACTCTGGCTTCACGCTGATGCGTCAGCACGTGTTCACCTGGGATTTGCAACTTGCAACCCTCTTGCACGTGCACTTGCAGCTACCTTCGGGGCGTGCTCACTTCCGGGTCTCTGAGGGACCGAATCGACGCCCAGCGGGACCGCTTCTCCCCGGCCGACCGCCGGGTCGTCGACGTCCTGCTGTCGCATCCGGCCGAGGCCGCGGTGCTGCCGGCCGAGCAGGTGGCGCAGCGGGCCGGAGTGCACGTCGCGGCGGCCACCCGGCTGGCCCAGAAGCTGGGCTACAACGGTTATCCGCACCTGCGCAGCAACTTACAGGCCGAGCTGCTGGGGGCGGTGGACGCCGAGGAACGCATGCGGGCCCGGCTGGACCGCACCTCCGGCGACGACCTGCTGGCCGATCTGGTCGAGGACGAGCTGAGCTCGCTGCGGGAACTGCCGCGCAACGTCTCTCAGGAGATGGTGGACACCGCGGCGGGCCGGATCCGTCAGGCCCGCCGGGTGCTGCTCTTCGCCCGCGGCAACGCGACCGTCCTGGCCGGACTGCTGGCCCGTCGGCTCCGACGTTTCGGCACGCTGGTCACCGACCTCACCGTGACCGACCGGGACGTGGCCGAGGAACTGGTCAGCCTGCGTGAGGACGACCTGATCGTGGTCCTCGCCTTCCGCCGGGCTCCTCGCGTGCTGCCCGCCATCGTTCAGACCGTCCGCGAAACCGGCTGCGGCCTGATGGTTCTGACCGACGTCCTGGGAACCCCGGCCGGCGCCCCGCAAGACACCCTGGTCTTGGCCGCCCCGCGCGGCAACGGCCGGGAGTACCAGTCCCTGACCGTGCCGATGGCCCTGTCCAACGCGCTCGTGCTGGCCGTCGCCCGCGCCGACCAGCACTCCGCCTCAACCGCCCTGACCCGCCTCGACACCCTGATCGAGCGCTTCGACAACTAGCAACCAGCAGCAACCGAGAACACGCCAGGAGACGACGTGTCCATCAAGCATGCCCGCACCACCCTCGCCCTCACCGTCGCGGCCGGACTCACCCTGGCCGCCTGCGGCGGCGGCAGCCCCGAAGCAGCCACCGCCGAGCCTGCCGAAGCCAGCCCGCTGGACACCGTCGGCATCGAAGAACTGCACACCCAGGCCCAGGAGGAGGGCGAGGTCAGGGTTTACGCCTTCACCAGCCGGATCGCCTCGGTGGAGAAAGCCTTTGAGGAGACCTACCCCGGGGTCGACCTGATCCCGACCGACATCTCCAGCACCGAGCAGATCGCCCGGCTCAAGGCCGAGGCCACCGCCGGCACCACCACGGCCGACGTCGCCTACCTGTCCGACGCACCGGTCGTGCTCACCGACCTGATGTCCGAGGGCCTGCTCACCAACTACGTGCCGCCGCGGGTGGCCGAGGCCCTGCCCAAGGAGTTCGCCGAGCCCCTGGTGGCGAACCGGCTCTCCACCAAAACCCTGATGTACAACGAGGAAGCGCACCCGGACGGCGCTCCGGTCACGAACCTCTGGGAACTGACCGGGGACGAGTGGAAGGGCCGGGTCGTGATGGTGGACCCGCAGGTGCGGGGAGACTACCTGGACCTGGCCACCGAGGTGGTCCTGCGCGCCGACGAGATGGCCGCTGCCTACGAGGAACTCAACGGCTCGGCGATCGCGCTCGACGAGGGCGTGAACAACGCCGGCGAGCAGTGGCTGAAAGACCTGTACGCCAACGATCTGGTGCTGGTGGACGACACGGACACGGTGAACGCGGCGATCGGCGAAACCGGTCAGAAGAACCCGCCGATCGGCTTCACCTCCTACTCCGACCGCCGGGACAACGAGGACGAGGGCTGGGCCCTGCAGGCCGCTACCGGCGTCGCCCCGGCTCCCGGCATCGCCTTCCCGGCGCTGCTCGCGGTCACCAAGGACGCCGAGAACCCGGCAGCCGCCCGTCTTCTGATCGACTTCCTGATGGGTGACGACTCCGAGACCGGCGGTGCGGGCTTCGAGCCGTTCTACGTCGCCGGCGACTATCCCACCCGTACGGACGTCCTCGCGCCCGAGGGTGCGGTCTCTCTCGAAGAGCTCGGGGCCTGGTCGATCGACCCCGCCCAGGTGGCCGAGATCCGTTCCGACGTGGCCGACTACCTGCTGACCCTGAGCTGAGATGCCCTCGGACACCCTGAAGCGCACGCTTCGAGACCCGGTCGTGCTGCTGGCCCTGGGACTGCTGGCCGTTCTGGCCGTGCTGGTCCTGGTGCCGGTGGCCGGCCTGGTCTCCTCCACGCTGCGGCCGGAGGGCCTGGACGCCTGGCGCGACGTGCTCACCGGCCGCCTGGCCCCCGCCCTGCTGCACGAGCCCTTGCTGAACTCGCTGCTGGTCGGCGCGGTCACCGCGATCGGGGCAGTGGTGATCGGCGGCGGGCTGGCCTGGGTGGTGGTGATGACCGACGTGCCGTTGCGCCGGACCATCACCTTCCTGGCCTCGGTCCCGTTCGCCCTGCCCAGCTTCGCCCTGGCCCTGGCCTGGGAATCGGTCTTCCGCAACGATTTGGTCGGCGGACGGGTGGGCCTGCTCACCGATCTCGGCCTCACCGTCCCGGACTGGCTGGCCTGGGGCCCGGTGCCGGTCTCGGCCACCCTGATCGCGCACTACTACTCGCTCTCGTTCCTGCTCACCGCGGCCGCCCTGGCCACCGTGAACTCCGAACTGGTGGAGGCGGCCGAACTCACCGGGGCCAGCCGCCTGCGGGTGGCCCGCTCGATCGCGCTGCCGGTGGTCCTGCCCGCCGTGATCTCCGGTGCCCTGCTGGCTTTCGCCGAAGGGGTGAGCAACTTCGCCGCCCCGGCCGTCCTCGGTCTGCCGGTGCGCTTCCACACTCTCTCCACCCGGGCCTACGGCGCGATCACCACCGGCCAGACCGAACGCGGTTACGTGCTCTCGGTGGTGCTGGTCGTGGTGGCCGCGATCGTGCTGCTGGTCAGCACCCGGCTGGCCGGACGCCGAAAGTCGTTCGCCACGATCACCGGCAAGGGCGCCCGCCGCAAACGGGTCCGCCTGGGCGCCGCCCGCCTCCCGGTCACCGCCGCGGTGCTGCTCCTGGTCGCGCTCACCTCGATCGTGCCCGGCCTCCTGCTGCTGACCTCCAGCCTGCTCGAGCGCACCGGCTCGTTCACCTCCGGCTTCACCACGCACTTCTGGACCGGAGCCTCGGACCCGTCGATGGCCCAGGGCATGGCCGGCATCCTGCGCAACCCGCAGATCGTCAGCGCCTTCTGGACCACCCTGGCGCTCGGCCTGAGCGTGGCCGTCGCCGCCAGCGTCCTGGGCCTGCTGCTGGGCTACGTGATGACCCGGCTGCGCCCGGCCGACCCGCTGCAGGCCGGGCTGGGCAAGGGCCTGGCCCTGCTGAGCTACCTGCCGTTCCTGGTGCCCGGTGTGGCCCTGGGGGCCGCCTTCATCGCCCAGTTCGGCCGCCCGATCGGCCCGCTGCCCGCGCTTTACGGCACGTTCGCCATCCTGGTCATCGCCGGGGTGGCCGCCACCCTGCCGTTCGCCTCACAAGCCGGGCGCTCGGCCGTGGGCCAGATCTCACCCGACGTAGAAGAGGCCGCGACCACCGCCGGAGCCGGTCTGGGACGCCGCCTGTTCAGCATCGTGCTGCCGCTGTCGTCACGCGGTCTGCTGGCCGGGGGCGTACTGGTGTTCGTCAACATCGTGCGCGACCTGTCGCTGCTGGTGCTGCTCGTCACCCCGGCCACTCCCCTGCTCTCGGTGCTCACCTACCGGTACGCATCCGAGGGATTCACCCAGTTCGCGAACGCGGTGACCGTGGTCATCGTCGTGATCTCGCTCGCGGCGACGCTGTTCGCCCGGCGCCTCGAAGGGGCGTCGCAACCGTGGTTGGAGGAACGTTGAGCGGATCGTCCATCGCTCTCAAGGCCCTGCGCAAGGATTTCCGGGGCACGGCCGCGGTCGACGGGATCGACCTGGAGGTCCCGGCCGGTTCGTTCCTGGTGCTGCTCGGGCCCTCGGGCTGCGGCAAGACCACCACGCTGCGGATGCTGGCCGGCCTGGAACACCCCACCGGCGGCGAGATCCGCTTCGGTGAGCGGCAGATCGCCGGGCCGGGCATCTCGGTCAACGCCGCGCAACGGGGCGTCGGCATGGTCTTCCAGAGCTACGCCCTGTGGCCGCACATGAGCGTGCAGGGCAACGTGGAGTGGCCGCTGAAGATCGCCCGCCGCCCGGCCGCCGAACGTCGCCGCCGGGTGGCCGAGGTGCTGGACCTGCTGGACATCGGCGAGCTGGCCAAGCGTTACCCGGCCGAGCTCTCCGGCGGCCAGCAGCAGCGCGTGGCGATCGCGCGCACCATCGCGCCGGACCCCTCGGTGCTGCTGTTCGACGAGCCGTTGTCCAACCTCGACGCCAAGCTGCGGGTGGACACCCGGGCCGAGCTCCTGCGCATCCACCGGGCCACCGGCGCCACCAGCGTCTACGTCACCCACGACCAGGTCGAGGCGATGTCGATGGCCACCCACGTCGCACTGCTGCGGGGCGGCCGGATCGAGCAGTTCGGGCCGCCCGCCGAGCTTCTCGCCGACCCGGCCAGCGACTTCGTGGCCACCTTCATGGGAACCCCGGCCGCAAACGTCCTCAATGTCGAGGTAAAGGCCCGGCGGGCGGTTTTCGACGGTCACGACATCGGCCGGATCGACGCGGCCCTGGACGGCCGGCGGGTGCGGGCGATGTACCGCGCCGAATCGCTGCGGCTGGCCGGGCCGGAGGCATCCATCACCGCCACGTTCGCCGAATCGGCACCGCTGGCCGGTCGTTTCGTGATCACCGGAACTCTGCGCACCCGCAGCACCCAGCGGATCAGCGTAATCACCGATGCTCCACCTGCCCTCTCCCCCGGCGACGAGTTCGGCGTGCTCTTCCCCGAGCGCCCGGACCGGCTGTTCTCCGCCGAAGACGGAACGGTGGTGAGCACCGCATGCTGAAACTGCTCCTGGTCCGGCACGGCGAAACCACCTGGAACTCCAGCCGTCGCCTCCAAGGCGATACCGATATTCCGCTGTCCGACAACGGCCGCCGCCAGGCCCGGGCACTCCGGGAGACGATCGCCGGGCACAAGCCCGACGCCCTGGTCTGCTCGCCGCTCTCCCGCACCCGGGAAACCGCTGCGCTGCTGGGACATCCGCCGAGCGAGGACGATCTGGATCCCCAGTGGGCCGAGGCCAATCTGGGCGAATGGGCCGGCCGTTACGCCGCCGACATCCGCGCCGAGGGCCCGGAGTACGACGCCTGGCGCGCGGGCACTTTCCGGCCGCCGGGTGGCGAAGGGCTGAACGAGCTGTCCGAGCGGGTGCTGCTCGGCCTGAAAGCCCTTCCCCCGCAAGGAACTGTTCTGGTGGTCACGCACGGCGGCCCGGTGCGCGCGGTGCTGCGGCATCTGCTCGACCTGGACCCCACGCGCATCGTCCCGGTCGCCCCGGCCAGCCTGACCGTGCTGCAGCTGACCGGCGAAAGTACCCGGCTGGCGGCCTACAACGTGGTGCCACCGGCCGTAGAACCCACCGAGGCTCCCGACTGAGCCTCCGGCGCGGTCCGTGGTGCCGGGATCCGCACCGGCCGCTCGAGGTGGTCCGGTTGCGGGCCGGAGGCCAGTATCGAGCGGTTCCGCCCGCCCGACTTGGCCTGGTACAGCACCTCGTCCGCACGCTGCAACAGTCGGGCCGGGTTTTCCGTCCCGTCCCAGTGCGCGATCCCGATCGAGCAGGTCTGCTGGTGCGGAACCACCAGCCGTAGCCGGTCGAGGTGGTCGGTGCCGGCGTCCCGGTCCGAGCAGTGCAGCAGCGCCGCGAACTCCTCGCCGCCCCACCGGGCCAGCACCCCGTCTGTTCCCAGAGCCGCCTTCCAGGCCACCGCGGCCTGCTGGAGCAGATCATCACCGGCCTGGTGCCCGTGGCCGTCGTTGTACTTCTTGAAATGGTCCAGGTCGAGCAGCGCGACCAGCAGCTGCGTGCCGCCGGCCTTCGAGGTGGCGAAGGCCCGGTCCAGCTCGAAGTCCCAGGAGCGGCGGTTGGCCAGCCCGGTGAGCGGGTCGGTCCGGGCCACCTCGGCCAGCTGTTCGGCCTGCCGGTGCAGTTCCTGCAACAGGTCCCAGATCCGCAGGGTGACCAGGGCGAACAGGGCGATGGAGCCGATCCCCAGGGGCAGGCCGTAGGTGTCGCCGGTGTCGTTGCCCCGGACCTCGAGGAACACCTGTACCGCGGCCGGCAGTACGGCGGCGAGGCTGAGCACGGCCAGTCTGGGCACGGTCAGACCGGCCGCGGTGCGCTCCTGGGGACGCGAGTCCGGCGCACTACGGAAAGTGGCGGCGGCCAGGCCGAAGCTGAAGTAGGTGGTCAGCCACATCAGGTTCACCCAGCGGGGAAAGCCGTTCCCTCCGGTGGTGGCGGTCAGGATGTTCTGCAGGTTGTCGGCGACGATCAGCACCACCAGCCCACCGGTCAGGATCCAGATCGAGCGGCTGCGGCCCTGGGGCGAGAGCAGGATCCGCGCGGTGATGAAGGTGATCATCACGTCGAACAACGGAAAGGCGCTGCCCACCAGCCGGCCCAGCAGCGGCTCGCTGGTGTCGGAGATCAGGGGGAGGACCAGGAACACCAGGGTCAGCACGCCGACGCTGCCCGCCACGATGAACGCGTCCAGCAGGGCACCGAACTGCTGCCGGGCACCCCGGCGCCGTTCCAGCGTGAGCACGGCGATCAGCATGGGCACGTAGGTCGCGGCGTAGAAGAAGTCCGCCGGAGTAGGCCACTGGTACGGATCCGACAGTTGCAGGATCTTCAGCCAGGTCTCCCCGGCCAGGGCCAGGCTCAACGTAAGCATGAGCCACAGCCAGGGTCCGCGCTGCGTCCTGGCGATCCGCACGCACGCCGTGCCCAGGAAGAGCATCGACAGGATCAGCGAGATCAGGTAGGCGACGGCGGAGGCCTTGGTGCCCTCTGCGGGCAGCAGCGACGTCCCCACCGAGATTGCGGCGAGCACGCCGAAAATCCGCATGAGCACGTCGAGGGTGGGCCGCGGTCTGGACACGCTTGTACATCGGCGCTCCGGGACCGGCGCCGCAGACTTCCCGGACGCATGACCGTTTGGGCCCAGCCGTCCGCACGATGCGTGATCCCGGTAACCCCGAACAGCCCTACCGCACGGTGTGGGTCCGGGTCTCGATGATGGACGCGTCGCGCACGGTGAGCACGGGACGTTCGCTTCGGGGGCGGATCTGCGGGTCGACGAACACCTGCGGGTTCCCGGCCCAGGCGAAGGCCTTGATCCACAGGCCCTCTTCGACGATTCTCGGCCAGTGCGGGGTGAGGTCGACCTCCAGCAGGCGCCCGGACCACAGCGCCTCGGCGATCGGGTGGGTGCCCGCGTAGAGCCGTAGGACGTCACCGGTCCAGTCCAGCCGAAGGCTCAGGGAACCGGTTCGTTCCAGGACGTCGGCCGGGAGCAGGATTGGCACCGCTTCCAGCCGGGCGAAGTCCTGGTCGGTGGGGGCGACGCTCAAGGTGGCCGTCTCGGTGAACACCGGGGTTTTCAGCGGGTGCACCACGTCCTCGCCGGGCAGGATGTAGCGGGTGAACACCGAGCCCTGGCCCTCGTGCGTCACGCCCTGATCGAGGGTCGGGAAGGCCAGCAGCGACTGGTCCCTTTCGGTGACGACGGCGTGGAAAGCGCCGTCGAACCAGCCGTTTCCGGGCCAGATGATGAGCTTCTGCTCACCGTCCACCTCGCCGCGGTGCACGGTGTCGGCGGTGGCCTCGTCGAGGAAGACCAGCGTGGTCATGCCGATCCAGACCTCGCAGGCCAGACCGGGTTCCCGCTGCGGGCGCACGATCAGGCCCTGCGCGGTCGGCTCGACGTCGGCATGCAGCACCCAGTCCGGCTCGACCCCCTCGACCAGTAGCTCCACGTCGATCCCGGGGGTGGCGGCGAACAGCACGTACGTCTCCTCGCCGACCTTGATCTCGGTGATCGGCTGGGCGGTCGCGGTGAGCGCCGGGATGTCGCCGAACGGCTGCCGGATCGGCCAGGCGAAAGATGCCTCGGCCGGGAGGGTTACGGGCTGCTGGGGAACGATGATCGTGCGGTCGGCGAACTCGAGCTCGAAGCCCACGCCGGGCCGGCTCCGGTGACCGGCGGCGAAGAGATAGCCGCGGCGCTCGTCCGCCCGCACCGACCAGCGCAACTCGTCCTGCGGCGGAGGCAGGAACGTTGCGTAGCCGGCCAGCTGGTGACCGTAGGTCTCGAGGAACAGGTGCTCGTGCAGATGCGCGCGCAGCGGCCGCCGGAAATAGGTTTCCCGTCGCCCGGGGCCGAGATCGTCGGTCCGTGCCGCCGAAAGTTGCCGTACAGGTGTCGGGGACGGCACCACGACGTGCCGTCTGTCTGATCCGCTCCCGCGATCGTCCTTCGATTCCCCCATCATGATCACGACCGTAATCGCCCTAAAACCGAACAACAAGGATCTTTTCGTCACGCCCGGATGAAGACTGCTCCGATGGCATGCTGACCGGGTGCTCTCGCTGAATCTTCTCGACGGTCTGACCCGCAGCTTCTGGCGCCGCACCGGGCGCCCGGCCGATCTCAGCGGGGAGCATGCCTGGCTGGACGCACCGCGCAACGTAGGCTCGACCGTGGGCGACGGCTGGGTCGAGGCCGCGGCCCGGTCACTGGGCGGCCGCGCCTCCTACCAGGTGCCGGGCGCCGGGCTCTACGCCGACATGTCAGAACTGGACGGACCGGGCTTCTGCGCCGCCGATCTGCATCCGCTGGTGCGGGACTTCTACGAGCACACCTCTGACTGGCGGATGGAGGCGTGGACGCAGTGGAACCTGCTCTTTCAGCCCGGTGGCGAGCTGATCTCCCGGTTCTTCGGGCGCCGTCTGCAGCAACTGGCGCTGCCCACCCGGCCGCTGGACGTCTCTCGCGGGATGGACAGCCGGGTCGTGCTGCTCCTCGATGCTTCCGGCGCCCAGGTGGGGGGCCGCCTGGCTGCGGACTCTGAAGGCCACCGGCGAATGGGTGTTCAGCGGCGCCTACTCTGCCCGCCGGCTGCCGGGCGCCGACCGCAGCAGCGTGCACGTCACCTTCCCGCTGGAGTCCGGCAACGTCCAGGTGTTCCTGCGCCCACGAGTCCTGCCCGGCGGTGCTCTGGAACTGGCCTCGCCCAGCGGCCGGTTCGGCAGCGACGGCGCCTACGTCACGGTCAGTGAGAACGGCCAGGCGCACGCCGCCCGGGTACCGCTGCACGAGACCTTCAGAGTTTTTGTGGACGACGAGGGCACCTTGCGCACCGACCATCACCTGAAGCTGTGGTCGGCCTCGGTGCTACGACTGCACTACAAGCTGGTCCGGGCGGCCTGAACTCGGAAGGGGCAGCCCGAAGACCGCCCCTTCCGAGTTCGCCAAGCCCTACTTGATCGAGTCGATCGCGGCGTGCTGCACGGCCAGCCCGGCCTGCCAGCGCTCGAGGTAGGCCGCGTAGTCGGCAATCTCCTCGGCGGTGGGGGTGACCGACTCGGCCTGGGCGGCGGCGAACACGGTCTCGTTCAGCCAGGTTCCCAGGTCACGACCGGCGGCAGTGCCGTCGGCCACGGCGCGGGTGTAGGCGGCCAGCAGGGCGATGCCCCAGGAGCCGCCCTCGGTGGCGCTCTCGCCCACCGAGACCGGTGAGCCCACGGCCGCGGCCAGCGTCTTCTGGGCGATGCCGCCAGTACGGAACAGGCCGCCGTGAGCGAACATCGTGTCGATCGCCACGCCTTCGGAGGCCAGGATGCGCATGCCCAGGCTCAGGGTGGCGAACACGCCGTACAGCTGGGCCTTGGCGAAACCGCCCAGGGTGAGCCGGGATCCGGGGGTACGCACGAACAGCGGACGCCCCTCGTCCAGCGCCGCGATCGGCTCACCGGAGAGCAGGTTGTAGGCCAGGAGCCCCTCAGAACCTTCCCCGGCCTCCAGTGCCCCGCCCAGCACGGCCTGGAAGATCTGGTCGGAACTGGCCTCGACGCCCAGGGCCGCCGCGAACTCCGCGAAGATGCCCACCCACGTCCCCAGTTCGCTGGAGCCGTTGTTGCAGTGCACCATCGCGACCGGCAGACCCTCGGGCGTGGTGACCACGTCGATCTCGTGGTGCATGTTGGCCAGCGGGCGTTCCAGCACGACCATGGCGAAGATGCTGGTGCCGGCGCTGACGTTGCCGGTTCGGCGGCTGACCGCGTTGGTGGCCACCATGCCGGTGCCCGCGTCACCCTCGGGCGGGGCCAGCGGGACGCCGGCCTGCAGCTCGCCGTCGGTGTCGAGCAGCGCGGCGCCGGCCTCGGTGAGCCGGCCGGCGTCGGCTCCGGCCGGGAGCACCTTGGGCAGCAGGTCGAGCAGCGCGGCGTCGGAGCCCTGGGCCGCGGCCAACTGCTGGAACTTCTCCAGCAGGGCCACGTCGTAGCCACCGGTGGCCGCGTCGATCGGGAACATGCCCGAGGCGTCGCCCACACCCAGCACGTCCTGGCCGCTGAGCAGCTTGTGCACGTAACCGGCCAGGGTGTTCAGCGAGCGCACCTGGGGCACGTGCGGCTCGTCGTTCAGCAGCGCCTGGTAGTAGTGCGCCACCGACCAGCGCAGCGGGATGTTCACCCCGAACGACTGCGACAGCGCCTCGGCGGCCGGGCCGGTGTTGGTGTTGCGCCAGGTCCGGAACGGCACCAGCAGCTCGCCGTCGGCGCCGAAGGCCAGGTAGCCGTGCATCATCGCCGAGACGCCGAGCGCGCCGAAGGTCACCGGGCGCACCCCGTACTGCTGCCCCACCTGGGCCTTCAGGTCGGCGTAGGCCTGCTGCAGACCGGCGTGCACGGCCTCGACCGAGTACGTCCACACCTCGTCCACCAACTGGTTCTCCCAGGTGGCGGAGCCGGTGGCCAGGGCCGTGCCGGTCTCGTCGATCAGCGTCGCCTTGATCCGCGTCGATCCCAGCTCGATGCCCAGGGCGGTGCGCCCGGCCTCGATGGCTTCACGCGCTGCTGCGTCCGTGCTTGGTGTCACTTGCCTCATCCTTGATCAGTGCAGGGGACTGAACTCCAGCACCTGAACCGCCTGCGCCGCAATGCCGAAGGTCCATCTGCGCCAAACCGTTGCCGGGCGGGCTCAGGGCCTGCCGCGTCCGGTGGCGTCCCGGGCTTCCTCGGCCGCGTTCTGCACCTGGTCGGCGGCGTTCTGGGCCTGGTCGACCCCGTTCCCACCATCGCCGCCGCCGTTGCCACCGTTCCCGCCGCCGTCGTCCCCGTCGTCCCCGCCGTCGCCCTGGTCCCCGCCGCCGTCGTCGCCCGGATCGTCGTCACCGCCGCCGGTGTTGGGACCGGCGCTGATGTAGATCGTGATCGTGGTGCCGGTGCTGGCCCGGCCCGAGGGATCCATCCGGGCCACCGTGCCGGCCGGCTGGTCGGACGTCTCCAGTTCCGAACCCTGCTGGACCGCGAAGCCCGCGTCCTCCAGCCGGTCCCGCGCGTCGTCCGGGCTCATCCCGACCACCCACGGCACGCTCGTGGTGGGCACCTTGGTGAGCTCGTCGTCGGCCTCCGGGAACTCCTTGATCTTCTTGCCCTTCAGGGCGTCGGTCATGATCTCTTTCCAGATCGGCGCCGCGATGGTGCCGCCGTACACGTTGTACTCGTAGTTGCCGTTGATGTAGATCCGGCGCATCTCCTTGCGCTTGCCGTTCACCGTCTCCGGGCCCACCCAGACCGCGGTGGCCAGCTGCGGGGTGTAGCCGACGAACCAGCTGTCCTGCGAGTTGTTGGTGGTACCGGTCTTGCCGGAGGCCGGCTGCCCGCTCTCCAGCGGGCCGGTGCTGCTGGCCGTGCCGCCGGTGAACACCTTGCTCAGGCCCAGGGTGACGGTGTTGGCCACCTTGGCCTGCATGGTGCGCTTGCACTCGGCGTCCGGGATCGGCAGTTCCTTGCCGAAGCGGTCGGTGATCGAGCTGATCGCCACCGGATCGCAGCGGATCCCCCCGGAGGCGAACGTGGCGTAGGCGTTGGCCATGGTCAGCGGGGACTGGCTGGCCACGCCGAGCACCACCGAGGGCACGCAGCCGGGGATCTTGGAGGTCATCTTCGGCTTCTTCACGTCCGAGCCGAGGTTGCCGGTGATGCACGGGTCGCGGGTGGTCTGCGCCTGGTGCATGCCCAGCTCCTCCGCGGTCTCGGCCACGTCGCAGAGATTGAGCTGCTGCTCCATCCGGGCGTAGGCGGTGTTGACCGACTGCGCGGTCGCGTTCATCACCGACATGCTGCCGCCGCCCTTGCTGTCGCTGGCGTTGTACACCGTCCAGGTGCCCACCAGCGGGGTGTCCACGCAGGTCTTGAAGCTGTCGTTGGCCGCCACGTAGGGGGCCGAGCCGCTGATGCTGGCGTTCAGCGACTTACCCGCCTTCAGCCAGGCGGCCAGCACCACCGGCTTGAACGTGGATCCGGTCTGGAAGCCGGAGGAGCCGCCGTAGTTGAAGTCGGTGGAGTAGTTGATCGTGGTGTTCTGCCGGCCCTTGCCGGGGTTGTAGTACTTGTTCTGGATCATCGAGAGCACCTTGCCGCTGCCCGGCTCGACGGTGACCGTGGCGGTGGCCACCCGGCTGTCGTCCTTCGGCGGGATCGCCTCGATCGAGGCCTCCCAGGCGCTCTTGAGGATCTTCGGGTCCAGGTAGGTCTTGATCGTGTAGCCGCCGCGCTTGATCTGCAGCGCCCGCTGCTCGGCGGTCTTGCCCAGGAAGGCGAAGTCCGGGCTCTTGGTCAGCAGGTTGAACACGTAGTCGCAGTAGTAGGCCCGGCGCCCGGAGTTGGCGCAGCCCTGGTAGGTCGGGGTGATCTTGGGCTTGAGCTTGGAGGCGACCGCCTTGTCCCGGGTCTCCTCGTCGATCATGCCCTGCTGGTACATCTTGTTCAGCACCGTGTTGCGGCGCTTGAGCGCGTCCTTCTGGCGGGACTTGACCGCGATGTTGAACTGCGGCGGTGACTGCACCATCCCGGCCAGGGTGGCCGCCTGCGGCAGGGTGAGCTTGGCCGCGCTGGTGCCGAAGTAGTACTTCGAGGCCGCCTCGATCCCGTTGACCTGCCCGCCGAACCAGGCGATGTTCAGGTACTCCTGCAGGATCTCCTTCTTGCTCAGCTTCTTCTCCAGCGCCGAGGCCAGCCGGATCTCGCGCAGCTTGCGCTCGTTGGTCTGCTCCTGCGCCGCGTCGTAGGCCGCCTCGTCGCCCTCCAGGTAGGCCGCCTGCTTGAGCAGGTTCTTGACCAGCTGCTGGGTCAGCGTGGAGGCGCCCTGCGAGACCCCGCCGCTGATCTCGTTCACCACCAGCGCCCGGATCAGGCCCTTCGGGTCGACCCCGCCGTGGTCGTAGAACCGCTCGTCCTCGATCGCCACGATCGCGGTCTGCATGAACGGCGAGACCTGCTTCAGGTCGACCGGCACCCGGTTCTCGTCGTAGAACGTGGCCAGCAGCGAGCCGTCCGCGGCCAGCACCCGGGTGTTGGCCGCCACCTGCGGCTCCTCGAGCTCGCTGGGCAGCTCGTTGAAGGCGTCGATGGCGGTGGTGGTGGCCAGTCCGGAGGCGCCGATCGCGGGGACCGCCAGGCCGGCCGCGAGGATGCCCGCCACCAGAGAGGTCACCACGAAGGCGCCGAGCAGACCCAAGACGTTGCGGGGGGCGGGTGCCGGCGACATGGCATCAGGTTAAACCGGTAACCGTCGCATTACCCGGTTGAACGGCGTGGCGCGCAAGGGGTTCTCGAAAGTCGTTCCGGCCCGGCTCAGAACATTACGGCCGATTGGCGGCCCTCGCGCTTTTGCTCGCTACAGGCGCACTTCCGCCGACCAGACGGGGGACGGCCCGGACGTAGACCACCATGCCGAGGACCTCGACCAGGGTCTGGGCCACCACCACGACCGCGGCGACGGCCAGCGCCTCGGGCAGGGCGAGGGCCAACGGCAGAACCACCAGCGAGTTGCGGGTGGCACCGGTGAAGACGACCGAGCGGGCGGCCGCCACCGGCAGCCGGAACAGCCGGGCCACCGCCGCCCCGGCGAAGGCCATCACGATCAGGAAGAGCACGTAGAACGGGACGACCGGCGCCACGTCGGCCAGGCCGTCGCCGAGTTTCGGGGTCTGCGAGGCGACCACGGTGAACAGGACGGCCATCATCAGCGGCACCATCGTGGCGCTCAGGACCGGGATCCAGGCCGACGCCAGCAGCTGGGTGAGCCAGGCCAGGACCAGCGGGATCACGATCAGGACGACGAACGCCTCGACGAACGGGCCGGCCTCGACCACCTCGGCCAGGTCGCGGCCGAGGAACAGCAGCAGGAACACCGGCAGCAGGATCATCTGGGCGATCAGCAGCAGCGGGGTGGCCGCCAGCAGCCGCCGGCTGCTGCCCCCGGCCAGGCCGCTGAACACGATCACGTAGTCCACGCAGGGGGCCAGCAGCACCAGCAGCACGCCGAGCCGGATCGCCTGGTCGCCGGGCAGGAACGGGAACATCGCGGCCACCACCAGCGGCACCACGACGAAGTTGGCCACCCCGACGGCGGCCAGGAACCGGCGGTCCCGCAGCGAGCGCCCCAGCTCGGCCACCGGCACCTGCAGGAACGTGACGTACAGGAGCAGGGCCAGGACCGGGTTGATCGTGTGCTCGAGCGTGGGGCCGGCTCCGGGAGCACCCCAGCCGAGCAGGGCCCCGGCGGCCAGGGCGAGCAGATAGAGGACGACCTGGTGGCGTTCCATGCGGGCGACCAGGTTTGGTGCGGCGGGCAAAGTGCTCCTTGGACGAACGGATCGCGTCGACAGAACAGATCATGCAGCAGGTCAAGCCGGCAGGCCCACCCGGAGGGAGGCAGCGAAGAACTCCCGCTCCAGGTGGGCCGACCGCTCGAACGCCTGCCCCATCTGCTCCCGCACCACCAGCGAGGCCCGCGCAGCCACCCGGTCGGTGATCACCCGCGCCTGCTCGGCCGACTGCACGAAGAGCGGCGCCGCATACGTGTCGATCCACTCGCGATAGGGATTGCCCGCCGCGGCCGGCGCCAGCCGCACACCCACCTCGGCGTACATCCAGTAGCAGGGCAGCACCGCGGCCACCCCCTGCTCGTACCCCGCGGCCACCGCCTGGTCCAGATGCGCCAGATAGTCACCGGTGACCGGATCCAGCTCGGCCACATGGCCGTCCAGCCAGGTCCGGTGCAGAGCACTCTCGGCCGTCAGACAAGCCGCGGCCGCCGCCGACCAGAAGGCCCGCTCGTCCGGCTCCCCGGCCAACTGCGCCAGCCGGAACAGCACCGTCGCATAACCGTCCAGATACTGCGCATCCTGCGCCAGATAGGCGGTGAACGCCGAGCGGTCCAGACTGCCGTCGGCCAGCCCGGCCAGGAACGGGTCCGCACCGGTGGCCCGCCGCAACGAGGCGATCCGCGCCCACCACTCACCGGTGAAGCCGGTCTCCAGCCCGCCCCGCGCCCACAGCCCGGCGAAATGACTGACCGGCCCGTGGCCCCGCCCGACCGCCAACGCCTCGCCGTGCCGCAGGCTTTCGGTCAGCCAGCGCTTGGACCGCTCGATACTGGTGAACCACTCCCCCGTGGCCGCCTGCCAGGTGGCCACCGCCGAGGACAGTGAACACCCGGTGCCGTGCGTGGCTTTGGTGGTGATCCGCACCGAATCCAGCCTTTGCACCGCGACCGGACCGTGCGCGTCCACCAGGGCATCGCTGACCACCTCACCGGCCAGATGCCCACCTTTGGCCAGCACCCGCACACCCCAGCGCTGCGACACCTCCAGCGCCTGCCGCACCACCTCGTCGAAGTCACCGGCCTCACCCGCCCCGGAAAGCACCGCCAGTTCAGGCACATTGGGGGTGACCAGCCCGGCCTGCGGCAGCAGATCGCGCAGCGCGTGCTCGGCCTCGGTGCTCAGCAGCCGGTCTCCGCTGGTGGCGACCATCACCGGATCGAGAACCACCACCGGCGGCCGCACCCGCTCCAGCCAGGCGCTCACCACGCCGATCACGTCACGGTCGCCGAGCATGCCGATCTTGACCGCGTCGATCTGCACGTCGTCGCTGACCGCCTGGAGCTGCTCGCGCAGGAAGGCGACCGGCGGGGTGTGCACCGAGCGCACGCCCTGGGTGTTCTGCGCGACCAGGGCGGTGACCACGGCCATGCCGTAGCCGCCGTTGGCCGCGATGCTCTTGAGGTCGGCCTGGATCCCGGCTCCTCCGGTGGGATCGGTGCCGGCGATCGACAATACGCGCGCAACTGCAGGCATTCCGACGGTGTTCACGGGAACGGCAAAATCCGTCATCCGCAGACATCCCTTCGCTAGTACGAACTAGATCAGGTTCAACGGGTGTGATCTCAGCCGCCGCAATCGGGGCACCCCGTGTCTCTTGGGGAGGAGATTCTCACTTCGCCCCGGATCGCGCAACACCCTCTTCTTTCCCGTTCTGCCGCAGGCGATGCGGAGGATCGGCGGTAGTGGCGACAGCACCCCGGAGGGTGCGGTAACTTGCAGACAGCAGATCACCGAGCGTGATCATCAAGGTCATCCTGGTGACGTGGATCCAAGGGATGCGCAGCGCCAGGACGGCACGATCCATCCCCGGGGGAACGTCAGTGGAAGCAGGCACCGGCCTCCCGCTTCGCCCGCGCACGAGTACCGCCCCGGAGCCGGCCGCCCGGATCGGCCGAACGCCCGCCGCCGGCACCCTCCGGCTGGGCCCACCTTCGTCGGGTCTTTGGATCCCGCTCCAAACCCCGCGCACCGAGCCGATTCCGGTCCGGCCGGCCCGGGCCGCCGCCGAGCGCACCCCGTTCCGCTCGGACGTGCAGGGCCTGCGCGCGGTGGCCGTGCTGATGGTGCTGCTCTACCACACCGGTCTGGGGCCCAGCGGCGGATTCCTCGGCGTGGACGTGTTCTTCGTGCTGTCCGGCTTCCTGATCACCGGGCTGCTGGTGCGCGAGCACCACAAGACCGGCCGGATCGCGCTGGCCGCGTTCTGGGCCAAGCGGGCCCGGCGGCTGCTGCCCGCCAGCGTCCTGGTGCTGCTGTTCACCTGCGTCACCGCGCGCTGGTGGCTGCCGGCCGCGCGCTGGGAGGACATCGGGCACGACGCGATCGCCTCGGCCGCCTACGCGATCAACTGGCGGATGGCCGCCGAGTCGGTGGACTACCTGAGCGAGGGCGCGGCTCCCAGCCCGCTGCAGCACTTCTGGTCGCTGGCCATCGAGGAGCAGTTCTACGTGGCCTGGCCGCTGCTGATCAGCCTGGTGCTGCTGGTCCGCACCCGGCTGCTGGCGATCGCAGCGATCAGCGCGGTGATCGCCGGTTCGCTGGGACTGGCCCTGCTGACCTACTCGCCGCAGACCTACTTCACCACCCACACCCGGGTCTGGGAGCTGGCGGCCGGGGCGCTGTGCGCGATCACCATGCCCCGCCCGCGCCGCGGCCGGCACCTGCAGGCCGCCTCCACCGGGCAGAGCCGGCTCAAGGCCGGGCTCGGCTGGGCCGGGCTGGTGATGATCATCGGCGCGCTGTTCGTGGTCGGCCCCAGCACGATGTGGCCGGGCCCGCTCACCGTGCTGGTGGTCGTGGGCACGGTGCTGATCCTGCGTTACGGCCTGGCCCCGCAGGGCTCGCACCGGCTGCTGTCCAACCGGGTGCTCACCCGGATCGGCGACATCTCGTACTCGCTCTACCTGTGGCACTGGCCCCTGGTGGTGTTCGCCCAGGTGGACGGCGAGCTCACGGCCACCGAAGGGCTCGCGATCGTGGCGATCAGCCTGGCCCTGGCCGCGGCCACGTACGTGCTGGTGGAGAATCCGGCCCGCAGCGCCCGGTTCTGGGCCCCCACCAAGTTCGGCCTGGCCGGTGGCCTGACCCTGGCGCTGGTGGCGGCGGGCTCGGGCTCCGTGCTGGCCCAGCAGCGCTCGGTACCGGAGGCGGTGCACGCCCTCGGAGCGGCCGGCGACATCGTGGTCCAGCCGACGGCCAACGCCCTCACCCCGCGGCCGGAGGAGGCCAAGAACGACAGCGGCGACATCTACACCCGCGGCTGCCCGTCCAACTACGCCGACCCGGGTGTCCGGCCGTGCGTGTTCGACTTCCGCACCGGCCCGGCCTCGCCGACCGTGGTGGCGGTCGGCGACTCGAAGATGGGCCAGTGGGTGCCCGCGCTGCAGGAGATCGCCCAGGAGCAGAACTGGCGGCTGATCTCGATGACCAAGGCGGGGTGCGCCTTCTCCGACACCCAGCGCAACGAGAACCGGGCGCTGTACACCTCCTGCATCACCTGGAACCACAGCGTGCTCGAGCAGATCCGGGCGATCGGCCCCGACCTGCTGTTCACCACCCAGCTGGAGACCTACCCGGTGCTGCTGGAGGGCCGGGTGGTCAAGGGTGAGGCCAAGCGCCGCGAGATGATCCGCGGGCTGGGGGTGCGCCTGGAGGAGATGAAGAGCCAGGGCATTCCGGTGGTCACCTTCGCCGAGACCCCGCGGATGGCGATGGACGTGCCCGAGTGCGTCAGCCTGAACCTGCAGACCCTGGCCGGCTGCGCCAAGGACCGGGTGGAGGCGCTGTCCGGCTCCGGCATCGTGAAGGCCGCGGCGCAGCGGGCCGGGGACCCGGTGCTGGACCTCAACGACCGGCTGTGCACCTTCTCCCAGTGCCCCGCGGTGATCGGCGACGTGCTGATCTACCGCGACGACCACCATCTGTCCGGCACCTACTCCGCCACCCTGGCCCCGTTCGTCCGGGACCGGCTGGCCGCCGCGATCGACCCGGCCCTGGCCCGGGTGCTGGTACCGAACCGGTCATAATGGGGCAGTGTTCCCCGAAGGCCAGTACCTCGCCGTCACCTCCCGCCTCGCCCTGGACGCCGGCGGCCAGACCGCGATGTTCCTGCTGCGCAACCGGCTTTTCGCCGAGCATGCCGGAATAGTGCCCACCCTGGTCTCTTTCGACGACCAGGTGGATCAGGAGCGGATCCGCGCCACGCTCCGGGCCGAGGGGAAGGTCACCGAGCAGACGCAGTTCCGGAATCTGCACGAATCGCTGAGCACAGAAAACTTTCCGGCCACCCAGGAAAAGCTCTCGGTCCCGGGCCGGGACTACCACCGCCCGGACGGCAGCGTCTACCTGCGCAAGAGCCCGGACGGGGTGTTCCTGGCCGGTCCCGATCAGCGGATCACCCACCGGTTCGACAGCGTCCGGGCCCTGCGCGGCTGGTGGCTGAGCCGGCAGTTCGACCCCGGCCAGAGGGTGTTCATCATCAGCGACAGTCGTTTCGCCGTGCGCAGTCTCGTCCCGCTGAAGCAGAACCCGCAGGTCCGGCTGATCCACGTGGTCCACAACATTCACGTCACTGCTCCCTACCAGCGCGACTCCCCGATCCAGCCGTCGCACGAGCCGGTCCTGGAGGCCATCCCCGAACTCGACGCCCTGGTCACCCTCACCCGACGCCAAGGCGAAGACATCGCAGCCCGTTTCGCCACGGCGAACAACCTGCGCGTGATCCCCAACCCGATCGATGGTGGCCCGACCGCCGAACCCGGCGACCGACGTCCGTTGCTGAGATTTGTCGTTCTGGGCCGCCTGGAACCCCAAAAGCAGATTGCGGACGCGGTGCGCGCCTTTGCCTTGGTGGTCGCCGAGGAGCCGGGGGCGCGTCTGGAGATCTACGGCGAGGGCAGCCAGCGCGCCGAGCTGGAGGAGCAGATTCGCGCCGCCGGGCTGGAAAAATCAGTTGAGCTCAGGGGATACGACCCGGCCGCGAAGGAGGAGCTGCACACGGCCACGGCGCTGCTGCTGACCAGCCGGTTCGAGGGGTATCCGCTGGTCGTGCTGGAGGCGATGCGCCGAGGCTGCCCGGTGATCGCCTACGACATCGCCTACGGACCGCGAGAACAGGTGCGCGACGGCGGTTTTCTCCTCGAGCCGGGCGACACGGCCGGGCTGGCCGAGCGGATGCTGCGCCTGATCCGCGAGCCCGGCCTGGTGGAACAGCTCAGCCGGGCCGCACGCGAGCAGGCCGCCGAGCACACGGTCGAGCAGTACCTGCGCCAGTGGCAGGCACTGCTCCACCACGTGGCTTAAGGCTTTTTGGCGATGCCGGCCCAGTACCAGGCCGACTCCGGGTTCTCCACCGGGCCGTCGGGCCGCCAGGCGCGCACCGGCACCAGTCCCGGCTCGATCAGCTCCCAGTCGCCGAAGAATGCCTGCACCTCGGCCTTCGAGCGCGGCACGAACGTCATCCCGGAGGCCCGGGCGGCATCGGTGACCTCGGCCACCACCGGCGGGTCGAAGTCGGCGGTGGGATGCGTGATGGCCAGGTAGCTGCCCGAGGGCAGGGCCTCGCGCAGCCTGGCCACCGAGGCCTGCGGCCCTTCCTCCTCACCGATCAGCATCATCACCGCGATCAGCATCAGCGCGACCGGGCGCTCCAGGTCCAGCTGGGCCTGCAGTTCCGGGTTGGCCAGGATCTCCTCGGCCTTGCGCACGTCGGCGTCGATGTAGGCCACCTGGCCCACCTCGTTGCTGATCATCAGGGCGCGGGCGTGGGCCAGCACCACCGGGTCGTTGTCGGCGTAGACCACGTGCGCGTCCGGCGCCACCCCCTGCGCGGTCTCGTGCAGGTTGGGGCTGGTGGGGATGCCGGTGCCGATGTCGAGGAACTGGCGCACCCCCTCGGCGGCCAGCACGTGCGCGGCCCGGTTGACGAAGTCGCGGTTGGCCCGGGCCATCTCGCGCATCGAGGGGATCTTCTGCAGGAACAAATCGGCCAGCTGCCGGTCGGCCGCGTAGTTGTCCTTGCCGCCCAGCCAGTAGTCGTACATCCGCGCCGAGTTCGGGATCAGATGATCCGGGTGGACCGCCTGCTGACGGACGGTGCTGTCTTCCAGCGGATTCACTGGCTCGGTCACGGGTTCCCCTCCCGATCCGCGCCGGTGCAGGGTCCGGCGCCTTTGTCGCATCTGTGCCGGTTCAGGCTAGCGGTGACAGCGCCTGCGTGACCATGGGTGACAATGCCCGACGTGAAAGAGCGCTGGACGGGCCCGGGCCGATTCGCCCCCGCCCCGAACCTCATCAGTCCCGTCGAGGTGGCCGACTCGTGGCTCGTGGACGATGGGCGCTGCCGCGGGCTGGACCTCCACCGCGCGCGGTTCACCCGGTCCTGCGGCGGCGGTGAGCGGTTCTTCGACGACGTGGTGGCCCGGCTGCCCCGGTCCGGGCGCTGGTTCCCGCGCGTGGAACTGGCTCAGGGCGAGTTCACCGTCCAGGTCAGGCCCGCCCCACCGATCGCCACCGAGGTCGCACTCCGGTTGCCGGGCGTGCCCGACCCACGCCGGCGTCCTTCAGTCAAGGGACCGGATCTGGAAACCCTGGTGCAGTTGAGGGCGCAAACCGGGGACGGCCGGGAGCCGGTGCTCCTCTCCCCCGAGGGTTGGGTGCGGGAGGGGGCACTGAGTTCGCTGATGTGGTGGCGGGGAGAGGTGTTGTGCGCGCCGCCGGAAGGGCCGGGTCTGCTACCAAGCGTGACTCGGGCCCTGGTCCTGCAGATCGCTGCGGGCCGCGCCCAGGAGGTGCGCTTCGAACAGGTCCAGGCCGAGGAACTGGCCGGGCTGGAGTGCTGGTCGATGAGTGCGCTGCACGGTATCCGGAGCACCGGCAACCAGGTTCGGCGCGAGGCGTGGCAGGCGGAGTTGCTCGGGCTGGCTGCAGAAATGTGAGACGTCCTCCTCGCCTCGATCAGGCCGGTGACGGTCAGGGGGTGGCTGGTTGCGGCGGCGCCGGGATGTGGTGCTCCGGATCGCGGGGCGACCACATGGCCAGGCACCTCAGCCGCAGGTCCGGCTTCCCCCGGAGCGGACTGTCCTCGGGCAGCGGCTGAGCGGCCTGCAGCCATCCGACGGTCGACAAGGTGGTCCCGGTCTGCACGATCACCCCCTCGTCCAGCAGGAACCGGGGCTCGATCCGGGTCCAGGCCTCGCCCTCGGCCTCGGCCACCCACACCTTGAGCAGGGTCTCCTGCTCGGAGACCCGCTCGGACTGCAGGATCTGGACATGCATCTTGTAGATCGTGTAGCCGTCGGGATGCCGGGGGAACTTCACGGCCGGCGGTATCCGTAAGTACTTCTCCAGCTTCCGGTACCGTTCGCGGGGCGAGATGTTCAGGCTCTGGGTGATCTCGCGCTGCCGGTTGAAACCCGCGTTGAGCGCGTTGACGCCGTTGATGCCGAGGTTGGCCCCCTGCACCACGGTGACCGAGCCTTCGGTCACCGACCGGCCCAGCCCCTGCAGCACCAGGATGATCCGCGGATCGTTCAGGTACACGAAATACCGCTGGTCCGGGGTCCGGTTGCGATACAGCAGCGCGGCGACGACACCGCCGTAGACCACCGGGGCCGGCAGGGCGGCCGGCCAACCGCCCTGATCCAGCAACGCGATCGCCAGCAGGTAGGTCATGGCCGCACCGATCGCGCTCAGGTGCAGGGTGGAACCGGCGTAGCTGAGCACCTCCTCGAGCCATCGGGGCCCGGGGTCGGCAGGCCGGCTGGTGCTCATTGGTTCCCGCGAATCTCACGCATGACGTCCAGGAGGCTTTCGGTCGAGGTGTCGAAGACCCGGCCACCGGTCCGAGCCGCCAGCCGGCACAGCGGCTCCTCGCTCTGCTGGATCGGGTCCTTCAGGTTCTCGCAGGTGGTGGCCACCGGTCCCTGACCGATCGCCACCACGTAGACCGGGACGTCCCGGTTCGGCAGCTTCTTCCAGAGTTCCTCGAAGTGGCGCAGATTCATGCCCTTGCCGGTGACTCCGTCGGTCAGCAGAACGATGGTGGAATAGTGTCGGCCGCTGTAGGTTTCCCAGTTGCCGTCCGGCGCCTCCTGCCGGCCGAGTTCGGCCAGCCGGTAGAAACCCTCGTACAGCGCGTCGTACAGCGCGGTGGATCCGGTCGGCTCGATCGCGTCCACCCGGGCCATCAGCTCCTGCTGGGCCGCAGAACCGGGCGGGCCGGTGATCGTGGCCAGGATCAGGTCGCGCCGGCTGCGCAGCGTTCCGTCGGCGGCCACCTGACCGGGCAGCTCGCTGTTGAACGGCAGGATCCACACCTGTTCCCGGTTACGGAACCGGCGGAACTGCGGTACCGCGCTGCGCGCATCACCGCCCGACAACTCCCGGAACACGTTGCTCAGAGCCTGCATCCGGGTCTGGGTCAGGCCCTCGATCTCCTCGTTCCCCATCGACCCGGAGGTGTCGATCACATAGAGAGTGCTGGGCGGCTTCCGTGACTCGTTCTGGTAGGTCAGAATCAGGTCGTCCAGCTCGGTCTTGCTGGCCGGGATGGCGACCTCCTCGGCGATCTCGGGAAAGTCCTGGTTCAGGCCGGGGAAGGCGACCGAGCGGCGCCGGGTGTCCTGGACGATCCGGGTCTGCGCCCAGCTGTCCATCAGCCAGCCGGTGAGCCGACCGTAGGCCTCCTTCTGCTCGCTGCTCACCTCGTTCAGCAGCATCAGCGGGTAGTCGGCCATCGCCACCCCGTCGCTCGGGTAGACCAGCTCGACCACGCCGGAGTCCTGTTCCAGGGTGAGCAGTTCCGACTCGTAGTTGAACAGCGCGTCCACGTCGATCAGGGCGGGGAACTGGTCGGCCAGATAGCCCGAGCTGTCGGAGATCCGCTGCAGGCCACCGGTCGCCCCGTTGCCGCGGAACAGGCTGGTCAGCCTGGGGCCGACCGCGTCGATGGCCGCGGTGCTCAGCGGCTCGCCGTGGTTGAACGCGGTCGCCGCCGCGGCCAGCGCCGACAGGCCGGAGTTGGACATCGCCGGATCGGTCATCGCGAAGGCGAAACCCTCGCCGGTCTGCGGGTCGGGCTGGGTCTTGGCCGCGATCTCCTTCCAGGTGGGCGCCTCCTGATCCCACCCGTACTCGGCCGCGACCTCCGGACGCACGCCGAGCGCCACCGGCGATTCCATCACCGGTTCACGGTCCTGGACGTAGGACTTGCGCAGCACGTCGAGGTAGGAACTGCTGGCGAACCAGGCCAGTTCGTACGCCTTCGGGGAGGCTGCGATCTTCTCGGCCCCGCTCAGACTGCCGGTGAACTCGACCTTCAGGCTCACCCCGGTCTCCCGCTCCAGCCGCCGGCGGAACTCCGGGTCGGCCGCGTCCTCGGGGTCCAGCAGGTCACGCAGCTCAGAACCGGCCAGCATCTTCAGCTCGACCCGCGCGTCCTCGTCCACGACCGGCGCGACCGGCACCGGTTCCGGCGGGTTGAGCCCGACCAGGAGCATCCCCAGGACGCCGACCACCGTCAGCAGCAGTCCGAGCATGGAGCGGCCCGGCACCTTGCGCATCAGTTCCACCCCCCGGTGTGTGCGTCCGGCCTCCACGGTCCACCACATAAGTGACGTACGTCCTTTAGTTACCGAATAGATACCCCCGACGTCGGTCTTGGCGGGAAAATGTCACCGCCAGGCCATGCCTCGTTCATCTGCGATACGTAGAGCCGCTCAGGGCACCGAGCGGATCTGCCCGACCAGCACCGAGCCGAGCACGCTGATCCCCGCGGCCAGGCCGAACACGCCTGCGTAGCCCAGATCCACCGCCAGCACGGCGGCAGCCAGCACCGGCGCCAGGACCTGCGGCAGGGCAGCGGCGATGTTGATCACGCCGAGGTCCTTGGCCCGGTCGTCCTCGGCCGGCAGCACCTGGGTGATCAGGGCGAAGTCCACGGCGGTGTAGGCGCCGAAGCCGATGCCCAGCACCACCGCCCCGACCCAGGCCGCGAGAACCGTTGGCACCAGGGCGAACAGCAGCAGCGCGGCCGCGGTGACCAGGCCCGAGCCGATCACGAAGACCTTGCGCCGGCCGATCCGGTCCGAGGCGAGTCCGCCGGCGAAGGCGGTCAGCACCGTGCAGGCGCCGTAGACCGCGGTCAGCGCGAACACCGTGCTCTCGGCCTCGTCGTCGGGCAGGCCGACCGCGTCCTGCAGGTAGTAGAGCAGGTAGAGGATCAGCAGGGCGTTGCCCAGATTCATCAGGAACCGGGTGATCCAGGCCCAGGCGAAGTCCGGATGGGCCCGCGGGGAGACCCAGAACGACGACCAGGCAAAGGACGTGGGTGGCTCGGTCCTCGGGGTGTCCCGCGAGTTCAGGGCGTAGGGAACAGTGGTGATCAGCAGCAGTGCCGCGAGGGCGAGATAGCCGGCAGCAATACTCCCGGTGGCCGCGGCAACACCGGAACCGGCCACCACGCCCAGGGTTTGAGCGACCGCGAGCGCTCCGCCGACGGTTCCGCGTTCGCCCACCGGCACCTGGTCGGGCACGGTGGCGGTGAGGGCGGCCAGCATGGCGTTGAGCGCGGCCTGGGCCAGCGCCCACGCCGCCACCATCTGCCCGATGTTCTCGGCCGCGGCCAGAAGCAGCATGGCCACGGCCCCGCCGGCGGCCCCGCCCAGCACCCAGGGCAGCCTTCGGCCCAGCCGCAGCGTGGTCCGGTCCGAAAGCGCGCCCCAGAACGGGTTCGTCACCGTCGAGACCGCCGCACCCACCCCGGTCACCAGCGACAGCGCCGACTCCTTGTGCTCCGGCGCCAGAGCCTCGGCCTGCTGGGCCAGCAACACCTGGATCGGACCGAAAAACCCCGACCACAGACCGATGCTGGCCAGGAAGAGCCCGAAGACCCAGAGCCGGGATCTCACGCCGATCCGGCGCGGTGCGCCCGGACCCGCTCGGCGTACCAGTGGAACGAACGCTTCGGGGTCCGCACCAGCGTCTCGAATTCGACGTGCACCAACCCGAATCGCTGGGTGTACCCGTGTGCCCATTCGAAGTTGTCCAGCAGCGACCAGCAGTAGTACCCGCGCACGTCCACCCCGCGGGCCACCGCCTCGGCCACCGCTTCCAGGTGGGCCTCGAGGTAGTCGATGCGGGGCTGGTCGTCGTGCCGGTCCGGGTACGAGCAGCCGTTCTCGGTGATGATCACCGGCGGCAGGCCCGGGTAGCGCGCCTGCAGGTCGAGCAGCAGTTCGGTCAGCGCCTCGGGCACCACCGGCCAGCCGAAACCCGTGGTGGGATAGCCGGTCAGATCGGCGTACTCGAACGGCAGCGCGGCTCCGGAGGCGGCCGCCCGCGCACCCATCGGGTTGTAGTAGTTCACCCCGTAGAAGTCCAGCGGCTGGGCGATCTGGGCCAGGTCCTCCTCGAGCGGGCCGGGCATCGCCTCGCTCAGGCCGTCCGGATAGCGGCCCAGCAGGATCGGGTCGGCGAACAGCCGGTTCCACAGCAGATCCAGGAATGCGGCTGCCACCCGGTCGGATTCGCTGTCGGTGATCGCCCGGACCGGGAAGTGGTTGGTCGCCGTGCCGATCTGCGCCGCCCCGGCCGAGCTCAGCGCCTGAACCGCCAGCCCGTGCCCCAGCAGCAGATGATGCGCGGCCGGCAGGGCATCGAACAGCAAGGTCCGCCCGGGCGCCAGTTCCCCCAGCGCATACCCTTGCAGCGCAGCCACGTTCGGCTCGTTCACCGGGCACCAGTGCGTCACCCGATCGGCCAGCCGGTCAGCCACGACCGCCGCGTACTCACCGAAGCGGAAGGCGACGTCGCGGCTCAGCCAGCCACCCACGTCCTCAAGTTCTTGCGGTAGATCCCAGTGGTACAGCGTGGCCATCGGCGCAATTCCCGCCTCGAGCAACGCATCCACCAGCCGGTCGTAGAAGGCCAGGCCGCTCTGGTTGGCCGCTCCGCTGCCGGTGGGCTGGATCCGCGGCCAGGCGATGGAGAAGCGGTAGCCCCCGGCCCCGAGCTGCTTGAGCAGTTCCACGTCCTCGGCCCAGCGCTCGAAGTGGGCGCAGGCGATCGCCCCGCTGGTGCCGTCGACGATCCGGCCCGGCTCGGCGCTGAAGGTGTCCCAGATGCTCGGGCCCCGGCCGTCCGCCATGATCGCGCCCTCGATCTGGTAGGCGGCCGTGCTGGTCCCGAAGACGAAGTCCCGCGGCAGATTCATGCGCCCCTCCAACCTCATGAGGGTCCGATATTCGCAGAATGCACGTTTCGTCGGTGTGCCGCTCACCGCTGGACGGAGAGCGGCACACCGAGCTCAGGCCGCCGAGCTCAGATCCTCCAGCTGCACCAGGTGCTGGGCGTAGGCCCGCGGGGTGAAGAAGGCGGGCAGGTCGGGGCCCAGGGCGGTCTGGACGAACAGGTCGAACACCTTGCCGCCGTGGGTCAGGCCGGCCGTCTCCTCCCAGACCAGCCGCTCGACCAGGGCCCGCGGGAACACCTCGTGCCGGACCCACTGCCAGACCAGGCAGCGCGAGATCTCGGCGGTGGCGGCGTCTTCCATCAGACCGAAGATCGCCACCGCGCCGTTGCCGCTGAGCCAGGCATCCAGGTAGCGCACCGTCACCGCGATGTTCTCCCGCAGCCCGTCCTCGGTGACCAGAGTTCCGGCCGAGCTGAAGTCCAGCAGCTCCTCGGCGCTGACCCAAACCTCCGGGCGCCGCCGGTGCAGCTGATCCGGCCGCGGCCCCAGCACGTCGTCGAAGACCTCCCGGCACAGACCGACCAGCCCCGGATGCGCCACCCAGGAGCCGTCGAAACCGTCCTCCGCCTCGCGCTCCTTGTCCTGACGCACCTTGGCCTCGGCCACCGCGTTGGCCTCGGCGTCGCGGCTGGGGATGAAGGCCGCCATCCCGCCGATCGCGTAGGCGCCCCGGCGGTGACAGGTGCTGACCAGCAGTTCGGTGTAGGCCCGCAGGAACGGCACGGTCATGCTCAGCTGGTCGCGCTGCGGCAGCACCTGCTTCTCGCCGAAGGTGCGCACGATGCTGAACAGGTAGTCCCAGCGCCCGGCGTTCAGGCCCGCACAGTGCTCACGCAGCTCGTACAGGATCTCCTCCATCTCGAACGCGGCCGTGATGGTCTCGATCAGCACGGTGGCCCGGATCGTCCCCTCCGGCATCCCCAGCTGCTTTTGAGCCAGATTGAAGACGTCGTTCCAGAGTCGCGCTTCTGGGTGGCCTTCCAGCTTGGGCAGGTAGAAGTAGGGACGCTCGCGGCCGGCGTGGGTGAGGAAGAGGGCGAAGTCGACCAGGGCACCGGCGACCGGACGGCCGTGCACCAGGATGTGCTGCTCGTCCAGGTGCCAGCCCCGCGGCCGGGCGACGACCGTGGCCGGGTTCGCACCGACCCGGTAGCGCTTGCCGTTCTCGGTGAAGTCCAGCCGTCCCCGCGCAGCGTCGAGCAGGGCCAGCTGCCCCTCGACCAGGTTCGGCCAGGTAGGCGCCAACGCGTCCTCGAAGTCGGCCAGCCAGACCTGCGCGCCCGAGTTGAGCGCGTTCACCGTCATCTTCGGGGTGGGCGGACCGGTGATCTCGACCCGGCGGTCCCGGAGCCCCTCGGCCGCCCCGGCCACCCGCCAGTCGCCGTTACGGATCCAGGCGGTCTCGGGCCGGAAGTCCAGCTTTTCCTCGCCTGAGGCCAGCCGGCGCCGCCGGGCCACTCGTTCGGCCAGCAGCTCCTGCCGCCGCTCCTCGAAGGCCTCGTGCAAGGTCTGGATCAGGGCCAGGGCCGGCGGGGTGAGGATCTCGGCGTACCGGCCGCCGGTGGTGCCCAGGATCTGCATCAGAACTGCTCCTGTTCGGTCGAGCCGGCCAGCGCGGTGGTCGCCGCCGCGGGGTTGATCGCGGTGCTGACCAGGTCGAACCAGCCGGTGCCGACCTCCCGCTGGTGCTTGGTGGCGGTGTAGCCGTCGGCCTCGCTGGCGAACTCCCGCTCCTGCAGGTCGACGTAGGCGCTCATCCCGGTCTCGGCGTAGCCCCGGGCCAGGGTGAACATCGAATGGTTGAGCGCGTGGAAACCGGCCAGGGTGATGAACTGGAACTTGTAGCCCAGGTGCCCGAGCTCGCGCTGGAACTTGGCGATGCTGTCGTCGTCCAGGTGCTTGCGCCAGTTGAACGAGGGCGAGCAGTTGTAGGCCAGCATCTGGTCGGGGTACTGCGCCTTGATCGCCTCGGCGAACTTCCGGGCGACGTCGAGATCGGGCTTGGAGGTCTCCATCCACAGCAGCTCGGCGTGCGGGGCGTAGGCCAGGCCGCGGGCGATGCACGGCTCGATCCCGTTGCGGACCCGGTAGAAGCCCTCGGCCGTGCGCTCGCCGGTGATGAACTCCTGGTCCCGCTCGTCCACGTCGCTGGTGATCAGGGTGGCCGCCTGGGCGTCGGTCCGAGCGATGATCAGGCTGGGCACGCCGGCGATGTCGGCGGCCAGGCGGGCGGCGTTCAGGGTGCGCACGTGCTGCCCGGTCGGGATCAGCACCTTGCCGCCGAGGTGGCCGCACTTCTTCTCCGAGGCCAGCTGGTCCTCCCAGTGCACCCCGGCCGCGCCCGCCGCGATCATCGCCCGCATCAGCTCGAAGGCGTTCAGTGAGCCGCCGAACCCGGCCTCGGCGTCGGCCACGATCGGGGCCAGCCAGTCGGTGCCCTGCTGCCCCTCGCTGTGCGCGATCTGGTCGGCCCGCAGCAGCGCGTTGTTGATCCGGCGGACCACCTGGGGCACCGAGTTGGCCGGGTACAGGCTCTGGTCGGGGTAGGTCTGGCCGGCCTGGTTGGCGTCGGCCGCGACCTGCCAGCCGGAGAGGTAGATGGCCTTGAGCCCGGCCCGCACCTGCTGCACCGCCTGGTTGCCGGTGAGCGCGCCCAGGGCGGGCACGTAGTCCTCGCTGTGTAGCGCACGCCACAACTTCTCGGCCCCGATCCGGGCCAGGGTGTGCTCCTCCACGACCGTGCCGCGCAGCCGGACCACGTCCTCGGCCGAGTAGGTGCGCTCGATCCCCCGCCAGCGCTCGTCCGACTTCCACTGGGCGGCAAGGTGATTGGCGTTGGTCATGTCGGCCTCCTCGGTAGCTTTCGTTCCACCATCGCAGTCCGGTCGGGGACGGACGAGGGGCCCAATCCGCCAATTCCGGCCAAGTTTTCGCTGCGGACTGCGAATTTGCGGATTTCCCGCTGTGGTTATCTTGCCGAGGTGGAGAAGACGTTCGCCGGGCCGCGCCTGCGTCAGCTGATCACCGATCGGCAGCTGAGCCAGGTCGACGTCGCCCGCCTGCTGGAGATCTCGCCCAGCTACCTGAACCAGCTGCTGCACAACCAGCGGCCGCTCACCGTGCCGGTGCTGCTCAAGCTGACCGAGGTGTTCGGGGTGGACACCAGCTTCTTCTCCGGGGACGACACCACCCGGCTGAGCGCCGAGCTGCGCGACGTGTTCGCCGATCTGGGCGTGTCCACCGCCGATGCGGCCGAGCTGGCCCGGCACTTCCCGGACAGCGCACGGGCGGTGACCCTGCTGCACCACCGCTACCGGCAGGCGAGCGAACAGGTGGCCGCGCTGTCCGGGGACCGCGAGCCGGCCGCGGGCACACCGATGCCGCACGAAGAGGTGCGAACCTTCCTGTACCGCCACAAGAATCACTTCGCAGGCCTGGACCAGGCCGCCGAGAGCCTGGCCGCCCTGCTGGACCTGCCCGACCGCCGGGCGCACGAGGTGCTGAGCCGCCGGCTCGGCATCTACGGGGTGCGGATCGCCGTCAGCCCCGAAAACGCCGACGATCTGCACCGCTTCGACCCGAAGGCCCGGGTCCTGCACCTGTCCGAACGGCTAGGTCCGGGCCGGCAGGCGTTCCGGATGGCCGGGCATCTGGCCTTCATCGAGCAGGAGGACCAGATCGCCGAGCTGACCGCGCAGATCGATCAGGACGAGACCCGCACCCTGGCCCGGATCGCCCTGGCCAACTACTTCGCCGCCGCCCTGCTGCTGCCCTACGGCGACTTCCTGGCCACCGCCGAGCGTTTCCGTTACGACGTGGAGCGGCTGGCCGAGCACTACGGCGCCGGGTTCGAGATGATCTGCCACCGCCTGTCCACCTTGCAGCGGCCCCGCGCCCGGGGCGTGCCGTTCTCGTTCATCCGGGTCGACCGGGCCGGCAACATGTCGAAACACCAGTCGGCCAGCGGCTTCCACTTCACCCGCACCGGCGGCACCTGCGCCCTGTGGCGGGTCTACGAGGCGTTCGCGGCGCCGGGCCGGGTGCTGCGCCAGATCGCGGTGATGCCCGACGGCAAGCACTACTTCTGGATCGCCCGCACGGTCACCCAGCGCCCGCACCGCTACGGCGCCCCGGGCAAGACCTTCGCCATCGGCCTCGGCTGCGAACTGCGGCACGCCGGGCGCCTGGTCTACTCCAGCGGCCTGGACCTGACCGACCGGGCCGCCGCGGTGCCGATCGGGCCGGGCTGCCGGACCTGCGTGCGCGACGACTGCGCCCAGCGGGCGGTGCCGCAGATCGGCAAGGCTCTGGCGATCGACGAGAACAGCAGTCGTTTGGCGCCCTACCCGACCGAGTTCGGCCGCCCTCCCGGATAAACAACCGGGCCGACGTCCGTAGATCCTGGCGGTTTCTGCGGACTTTGGAGAAACAAACCGTTTACCGCGTTCATACACGAGGAATATTGACGGTCACTGGGCTAACTGTGATCGTTGCGGCTCATGTCGTTGTTGTCCGGATCGCGAGGGCTGAAGGCGCTGCGCTCCACCAACCGCCGCCGGTTGCTGGACCTGCTGCGCGAGCACGGTGAGCTCAGCCGCGCCGATCTGGCCCGGCGCACCGGGCTTTCCGCCACCACCGTCTCCAGCCTGATCACCGAACTCGCGACTCAGGGCATGGTGGCCGAGGGCGGGGTGGACGATCACAGCCGGACCGGGCGGACCGGCCGTCCGGCCCGGCTGGTGCGACTGGTCGGCGAACGCGGACTGGTCATCGCTCTGGGGGTGACCCGGGACGAGGTCACCGCGGCCGTCTGTGACCTGTCCGGCGCGGTTCTCACCGAACAGACCCGTCCGGTCGAGGTGGACCGAGCCGATTCGCTGGCCCGCATCGCCGCTCTGGTCAACGAGGCGGCCGGGGCGGTCCGCGGACCGATCACCCGGCTGGTGCTGGGAGTACCCGGCGTGGTGGAGACCAGCACCGGCTACATCAGCTCGGCCCGGGTCTCGGCCTGGCAACAGCTGGCCCCCGGGCCGGTACTGGCCGCCGCGACCGGCCTGGACACCTACGTGGAGAACGACGCGGATCTGTGCGCCCTGGGCGAGCACAGCTTCGGCGCGGCGCTGGGGATGGACGACATCGCCTACGTGAAGGCTTCCTCCGGGATCGGCGCCGGGCTGGTGCTGGGCGGCCGGCTCTACCGCGGTTACCAGGGCGGCGCAGGCGAACTCGGGCACATGGAGGTGGCCGAGTTCGGCGATCTGTGCCTGTGCGGCAACCGCGGCTGCCTGGAGACCCAGGCCTCGCTGGAGAACGTGCTGAGCGCGCTGCGGGTGGTCCGGCCCGAGGTCCGCACCGCCGCCGACCTGGCCGAGCTCGTCCAGGCCGGTGACCGCGCGGCGATCCGGGTGGTCACCGACGCCGGTCTGGCGATCGGCCGCACCGTGGCGGCCCTGTGCAACGTGCTGGCCCCGCAGGCCGTGGTGGTCGGCGGCGAACTCGCCGGTGGCGGAACCCATCTGGCCGACACCATCCGCAATGCCGTCGAGCGCTACACCAAACCTCGCACCGCCGAGGGAATCACCGTCCTACCCGCCCAGCTCGGAACCCGGGCCGCTCTTCTGGGCGCCGTCGCCACCGCTGTCGCGGCTGAAGCAGCGGCCTGAGCAGTTCTCGCCGTACCCGTCCGGTCCCGCTTCCTGAGGAGTCCTGAACCATGAGTCGCATCACCACCGCCGCCGTCTTCGGTCTCACTGCCGCGCTGGCCCTTTCCGCCTGCGCCAGCAGCGGTTCCAGTTCCGGATCGACCGACAGTGGGGGCGGGCCGAAGGCCGTCCCAGCAGCCAAGGGCGAGGGCCAGACCCTCACCGTCTGGTCGATGAACGGTGACTACACGCCCGAGACCCTCGAGGCGATCAACGCCGAGTTCACCGAGCAGACCGGCGCCGAGGTGGACGTGCAGATGCAGGAGTGGGACGGGATCACCACCAAGATCAGCACCGCCCTGTCCACCGACAACACCCCCGACGTCCTCGACCTGGGCAACACCCAGGTGGCCAGCTTCGCCGCCAACGGGGGCCTGGTCGACGTCACCGACTACCGGGACGACCTGGCCCAGGGCCGCACCTGGCTGGCCGGTCTGGAGGAACCCGCCACCGTGGACGGCAAGCTGTACGCCGTGCCGGGCTTCGCCGGCGCCCGCGCCGTGGTCTACAACAAGAAGATCTGGGCCGCAGCCGGTGTCACCGAGGCCCCCACCACCTACGCCGAGTTCACCGCGGCGCTGGACAAGATCAAGGCCGACAACACCGCCTCGGACTTCTCGCCGTTCTACCTGCCCGGTCAGTACTGGGCGGCCGGCATGCAGTGGGTCTGGGACGCCGGCGCCGAGATCGCCACCGCCGAGGGTGATACCTGGACCGGTGGCTTCTCCACTCCGGAGGCGCAGAAGGGCCTGAACGACTGGAAGGCGATCCAGAACAAGTACTCGGCCAAGGCCTCTCAGGCCCTGCACACCGACAACCCCGACTTCAACCAGCTCTTCGCCGACGAGAAGACCTCGGCCATGCTGACCACCACCGGCAGCATCGCGCTGATCCTGGAGCGCAATCCCGACCTGAAGGAGGAGGATCTGGGCACCTTCCCGCTGCCCGGGATCTCCGGTGAGACCCAGCCGGCCATGCTCGGCGGCTCGGACTGGGGCATCGCGGCCAAGAGCGATGCCGTGGACCTGGCTCTGGCCTGGACCAAGATCGCGGTCAGCCCGCAGTTCCAGGACGAGTACGTGTACGGCAAGGACGGCTGGATCCCGAACAGCACCGAGGCGATCGAGGCCGCGCAGGCCACCCTGACCGAGCCGCTGAAGGGCTTCTACGACGCCGCGCTGAACTCCAAGGCCACCCCGGCGGCCGCGCAGTGGGCCACGATCGAGGGTGACAAGAGCATCAACCAGCTCTTCTCGGCCATCGCCACCGGGGCGAAGACACCCGAAGAGGCTGCCAAGGAGTTCGACGCCCACCTCGCCGACACGCTGTGAGCGTCCGTACCCCCGCTCCCCCGAGCACTTCCGCCGCCCCCGCGCCCAGTGCGCGGGGGCGCCGCCGGGACCTCACCCCGCTGTGGCTGCTGACCCCGGCCGGCCTGGTGATCACCGTGGTGACCATCGCGCCGATCTTCTACCTGGTCTACACGTCCTTCACCGACTACAACCAGAGGACGCTGTTCACCGGTGAGTTCACCTACACCGGCCTCGATCAGTACACGAGTCTGCTGAGCAGCGGCGCGTTCTGGCGTTCGCTGCTGCGCACCGTGCTGTTCACCACGGCGATGGTGGCCGGCAGCATGCTGATCGGGATGGCCGTCTCGCACCTGCTGACCCGGGTGAGCACGTTCTGGCGCTACACCACCACGGTGGTGCTGATCCTGGCCTGGGCGATGCCGAACGTGGCCTCCACCCTGGTCTGGAACTGGCTCTTCCAGCCCGGTTACGGGGTGCTGAACTGGCTGCTGGCCCAGCTGCGGGTGTTCGGCGACACCACCGACCTGAACTGGGCCGACGACCCGATGCTGGCCTACACCGCGATCTGGCTGCTGATCGTCTGGCAGGCGGTGCCGTTCATCGCGCTGACCCTGAACGCGGCCGAGCAGCAGGTGCCCCCGGAGTACCAGGAGGCGGCCCGGCTGGACGGGGCGGGCGAGTTCACCGTGTACCGGGTGATCACCCTGACCTTCCTGCGCCCGACCCTGCTGCTGGTCACCATCCTGTCGGTGATCTGGGACTACAACGTGTTCAACCAGATCTGGCTGTTCTCGGCCGGCGGCCCGGGCGAGGCCACCTCCACCCTGGGCGTGTTCACCTACCGCACCGCGTTCATCGGCTTCGACATCGGCCAGGGCGCCGCGATCTCGGTGGTGACCACGCTGATCCTGCTCGGCCTGACCGCGCTGTACATCCGCAACCTGCTGAAGTCGGGAGAGAATCTGTGAAGCGGGGCGCCGACCTGCTGGCCGCGCTGTTCTGCCTGGTCTGGGTCTTCCCGGTCTACTGGATGATCAACAGCGCCTTCAAACGCCGTGACGAACTGCAGAGCACCACGCCGTATTTCGTCCCCGCGCACCCCACCCTGGACAATTTCGTCACCGCCTTCACCCAGGAGAACTTCCTGACCAACCTGCGCAACAGCGTGATCGTGGTGGCGGCCACGGTGGTCCTCTCGATCGCGATCGGCATCTTCGCCGCGGCGGCCCTGTCCCGCTTCCGGTTCACCGGGCGCCGGGCCGTCCTGGTGGTGATCCTGGCGGTGCAGATGCTGCCCGGCACCGCCCTGCTGATCCCGATGTTCTCGCTCTTCAACACCGCCAATCTGCTCGGCACCTACTACGCGCTGATCCTCGCCTACCTGGCCACCACCCTGCCGTTCTCGATCTGGGTGATGCGCGGGTTCTTCGTCGCCATCCCGGTGGAGATCGAGGAGGCCGCCCGTTGCGACGGGGCCGGGACCTGGCGGATCCTGATCAGTGTGCTGTTCCCTCTGGTGGCCCCGGGAGTGATCGCGACCAGCATCTTCGCCTTCATCGCGGCCTGGAACGACTACCTGATCGCCTACACCTTCATGCAGGACCAGGACCACTACACCCTGCCGGTCTGGCTGGCCTCGTTCACCAACCCGAACGTGGGCACCGACTACGGCGGGCAGATGGCCGCCTCGGTGATCTTCTCGCTGCCGGTCGTGGTGTTCTTCCTCATCGTCCAGCGCAATCTCGTGGCCGGTATGTCCGCCGGCGCCGTCAAGGGTTAGAAGGGTTGATCGATGCTGATTCCCCGTCCGCTCGAATCCGTCTACGACGAGGGCGAACTCGTTCTCGACCGCAGCACCACGCTGTCCGCTCCTGACCAGCTCAGCGGGGCGCTGGCCTGGCTGCAGCAGGCGCTGCGCCCGGCCACCGGTCTGCCGCTGCACGAATCGCCGGTGGGTACCGTGGAGCTGCGGCTGGACGAGGCGCTCGGTGAGGAGGCTTACCGGCTGGAGGTGACGGCCCAGGGTGCGGTGATCATCGGGGGCGCTCCAGCCGGGGTGTTCTACGGGTGCCAGGCCCTGCTGCAGTTGCTACCGCCGCAGATCTACCGCAAGGCAGCGGTTTCCGGTGTTCGCTGGGCGGTTCCGGCCGTCCGGCTGACGGATTCGCCGCGGTTCGGCTGGCGCGGCGTGATGCTCGACGTGTGCCGGTTCTTCCTGCCCAAGCACGACGTGCTGCGTTTCATCGACCTGATGGCGGTGCACCGGCTGAACACCCTGCACTGGCACCTGACCGAGGACCAGGGCTGGCGGATCGAGATCAAGCGTTACCCGCGGCTCACCGAAGTCGGCGCCTGGCGCCAGGAGTCGCAGGTCGGGGCCGGACCCGAGAGCCCCACCGACGGACGTCCGCACGGCGGCTTCTACACCCAGGACGACATCCGCGAGATCGTGGCCTACGCCGCCGAGCGGTTCATCACCGTGGTCCCGGAGATCGAAACCCCCGGGCACGTCCAGGCCGCGCTGGCCGCCTATCCCGAGCTGGGCGTCCACAAGCAACCAGTGGACGTGTGGCCGCACTGGGGTATCAACCCGAACGTTCTCAATCTGGAAGAGTCCACGGTCCAGTTCTTCCTGAACGTGTTCGACGAGGTGCTCGAGCTGTTCCCGTCCCCGTACATCGGGGTGGGCGGCGACGAGTGCCCGCGTGATCAGTGGCAGGCCGACCCGGCCACCCAGGAGCGGATGCGGGAGCTCGGCATCACTCGCGAGGCCGATCTGCAGACCTGGTTCATCCGGCGGCTGGACGAGCACCTGAGCAAGGCCGGGCGCCGGCTGTACGGCTGGGACGAGATCCTCGAGGGTGAACTGGCTCCGGGCGCGACCGTGGCTTCCTGGCGGGGTATGGCCGGAGCGGTGACGGCGGCCCGCCGGGGGCACGATGTGGTCGCTTGCCCAGATGATGTGGTCTATCTGGATTACCGGCAGTCCGAGTCACCGGACGAGCCGATCCCGGTG
The DNA here is from genome assembly GCF_021129305.1 of Kineosporia babensis. GTDB lineage: Bacteria > Actinomycetota > Actinomycetes > Actinomycetales > Kineosporiaceae > Kineosporia > Kineosporia babensis. The sequence continues at coordinate 259,789 of NZ_JAJOMB010000004.1, forward strand.
TCGATTCCGCTGACCGTGCAAGATGTTTACGCGTTCGAGCCGGTGCCTACGGAGCTGAGCGCGGACGAGGCCAAGCACGTGCTGGGCGGGCAGGCGAACATCTGGACCGAGCACATGGACAGCCCTCGCACGGTGGACTTCTTCGCCTACCCCCGGCTGTGCGCGGTGGCCGAGGCGCTGTGGGGCCCGGCCGAGCGTGACTTCGCCGATTTCAGCCGTCGGCTGGAGCATCACCTGGCCCGGCTGGACGCGCTCGGAGTGGAGTACCGGCCGGCCGACGGGCCCAAGCCGTGGCAGCAGCGGCCGGGAGTTCCCGGGCGACCGGCCTCCCGGCAGGAACGGGCCGCCCACATCGCCTCGCTGGTCGAGAACATCGTCACGCCGTGAGTGGGACTACCGGCATCTGGACTTCGCCGGTGGGAAGGCTCTGGTGGCGGTGATTTTCAGGATGAGCTGCTGACGGGTGGCGGTGCGGGCCGGCCGGGTCCGGGTCCTGGTGGCGCCGAGCAGTTCCCGGCTCGTCCCACCGGTCAGCGGCCCGGTCGGACCGGCCAGCTCGGTGCGGGTCTGCTCGGCCCAGTGCGCGGCGCCCAGGTCCTCGAAGATGTACAGGGCCTGGGCCAGAACGGCCCGGGCCTGCGGGCCCCGGGGCAGGGAGCGGCCGAGACTGAGCAGGGTGCGGGCCCGTTCGAAGGGCATCGGCAGGCGGTCGTGCACCTGCAGGGCCCGGGCGAAGACGGCCTCGGGCTCGTGGGCCAGCAGGGCCCGGCACCGCAGTGTCCGGGCGATCAGCAGGTCCGCGCGGCAGCCGGGGGCCGGCTCGTCCACCGCGATGTCGTCGAGCAACTGCTGGGCCTCGGACCGGCGACCGGCCCCGGCGTAGGCCTCGACCAGGTCGAAGGCCCACGGCACGATGCTCTGCTCCCGGGTGCCCGGCAACTGGGCCGCCGCCTCCAGCAGGGCGATGGCCTCCTTCAGATCACCCCGGCCGAACGCCAGCAGCGCCCGGGTGTGGGTGATCTGCAGGTCCAGGCCGGGCGCCTGGCAGCGCGCAGTGACCTCGCCGGTGCGGGCCAGCATCTTCACCGCCACCTCGCTGCGCCCCTGCCCAGCATGCACCCGGGCCGCGAAATACCTTCCGTACACGCTGGCCTGGCGGGTTTCCTCGGCCAGTTCGACGCTTTCGGCCGCGCAGGCCAGGGACCGTTGCCAGTGCCCGAGGCGGAACTCCAGCTCGGAGGCGATGGCGAGGGTCTGCGGGAGCACGCCGAGGGCACCGTGGGCGCGGGCCTCGGTGATGACGGCCTGCAGCAGCCGGTCTGCCAGCGGGTAGTCCTCCAGCCAGATCGCCACGCAGGCGGCGTGGGCGTACTCCTGCACCCGGGGCAGTGGCGGCTGGCTCAGCAGGGCGGGCACTACCTGGCTGAGCAGCTTCTGGCCTTCGGCGCGGTGCCCGTTGATCACCAGGCCGGCGCTGTGGGCCACGGCGGCCACCAGAGCGGCCGGGCCCTGGGTGTCCCGGCTGAGCTCGAACGACCGCCGGGTGGCAGCCAGGAGTTCGGCCGGCTCGCCGAGCATGAAGTGGGCGATCGCGGCATCGGCGAACATCAGTGCGGCGCGGGCCGGATCGGCCTGCTGCACCTCGTGGGCGCCGCGGATCATCTCGTTCATCCCGTCCCGCGGGAGCGCCCGCCACATCCGGACGTAGCCGCGCATGTGCCGGATCAGGGCCCGCAGGTGCGGATCGTCGGTGCGTTCCAGGGCCTCGTCCAGCAGCGGGATCATCTTCCCGGTGCGCCCGGCGAGCTGCCAGCAGCGGGCCGCCCGGACCAGCCGGGCCGGCCGGTCCGCCGGTTCCCCGAAGTGCGCAGCCTTCTCGAACGCCCTGGCCGCCTCGGCATTTCCGCCCCGGGAGCGGGCCCGCGCCGCGGTCTGCGCCAGCAGCTCACCGACCTGCGGGCACGGGGCCGGCACGGCCTGGGCCAGATGCCAGGCCCGGGCGTCGGCCGCCGCCGCGCCCGGCCAGTGGTTCAGGGCTTCGGCCAGAGCCGCGTGCACTTCGACGAGTTCGCTGCGGGCGGCGTTCGTGTTCAGCGCCGAGCGCATCAGCGGATGCTGCAGTTCGACGCTCGCGCCCTCGACCACCAGCAGGCCGCCGGCCTCGGCCGGAGCCAGGTCCGCCAGGCCCAGGTTCATCACCGGCAGGGCCCGGCGGACCAGATCGAGATTGCGGCCGTGACCGGCGGCGGCGATGAGCAGCAGAGCCTTCCGGGTCCGGGCCGGGAGTTCGGCCAGCCGCCCGGCCATGATCTGGGTCAGCGTCTGGCCGGGCAGCCGGCCCGGTGAGGCACACAGTTCCTGGATGCCCAGCGGATTGCCGGCGCTGTCGGCATGGATCTGATCGGCCTGCTCCTTGGACAGGCCGGGGGCCAGGGCCTGGCACAGCTGCCGCGAGCCCTCGGCGCCGAGGCCGGTCAGGGCGAGTTCGGGCAGGCCGGCGCACTGGCGGGTGAGCACCTCGGCAGGCCCGAAGCCGGTACGGACCGCCAGCAGCAGACCCACCCCTTGATCGGTGATCCGCCGGGCCGCGAACAGCACGGCCTCCCGGGAGGACGGGTCCAGCCACTGCAGATCGTCGATCACCACCAGCAGCGGGTTCTCCGCGGCGAGCGCGCGCAACAGGCTCAGGGTCGCCGCGCAGAGCGAGAACCGGTCCACGTGCACCGGTTCGCCCGGCGCCGCCGGCGGCCCCGATCCCAGCGCGGCGTTCAGGGCCTGGGCCTGCGGGCCGGGCAACTGCTGGATCTGCGGGTGCACCGGCCGGAACAGCTGGGCCAGCCCGGCGAACGGCGCGGTGGAGGCGGCCTCCTGCCCGCGGGCGCTCAGCACGGTCAGGTCTGCGGCCCGGGTCTGCGCGTAGGCCAGCAGCGCGCTCTTGCCGATCCCGGCCTCGCCCCGGATCACGAGCGTGGAGGCGCAACCGAACCGGGCCCGACCGAGAACCCGGTCGATCACCTTCAGTCCGGAAGCTCGTCCGAACAACATTCTGTGAGTCTACGTGCCGTTTTGCCCGGTCTGGACCGCCGGGTGGGCCGGTCGTGGTGAGTGCGCGCCACCCGCCGGTGGATCGTCAGCTCCGGTGATCAAGGCTCAGGGTTGAGCGGCCGATTCCCCTGAACGAGAGGCGTCTGTCGGTCCGGGAGAGTCTTGAATCGCCTACTGCTGGGTCTGACCTGGCTCATGCTCGCCGTGTACGCACTGTGGCTGACCGTGCGCACCGGCGCTGACGCGAGCCTGCTGCTGGACGGCATCCTCGACATCGGGACCCAGATCGCCGCTGCCGCCCTGGCCTGGTCGCACCTGCGTCAGGCGGGCCGCCGACGGCCGGAGATCGTGGCGATGGCCGCCGCGGTGAGCGTTTTCGCCCTGAGCAACGGCGTGTACGTCTGGCTCTACGCCCTGGGCATCGAATACGACTTCCCGGCCCCCACCGACTACGGGTTCGCCCTGTTCTACCCGCTGGTGCTGATCGCGGTCGGGCTGGCCGCGCGCCGCGAACTGAACACCCGGGCCGGGCCGGAGGTCTGGATGGACAGCGCCCTGGGCATGCTCGGCTCGGGCGCCGTGATCGCGATGGTCCTGAACGAGGTGCTGCTGCGCGCCTCCGGCAATGCGCTGGGCGCCAGCCTGGCGCTGTTCTACCCGCTCTGCGACCTCTTCCTGGCCGCGTTCGTCCTCGGGATGATCGCGATGCAGGGACGCCGGCTTAGGCCTTACTGGCTGCTGCTGCTCGGCGGGTTGACCGCTTTCACCGTGATCGACATGATGTCCGCGCTGTCCCTGCTGACCAACTCCTACCAGCCCGGCGGCGGCACCGACGTGCTGTGGACCATCGGACTGGTGCTGATGGCCACCTGGACCGTGGACCCGCACGAACCCGCCCCCGACACGGAGCACCAGCCCGCGCTGCTCCTGCCCGGCCTGGCCACCCTGGCCAGCCTCGCCGTGCTGGTGGCGGCGGGTACCGGGTTCAAGGGCGACCATGTCTCCGGTCTCGCGCTCGGGCTGGCCGTCCTCACCCAGGTGGCCGCGGGCGTCCGTACGCTCTACGCCTTCCGGCAACTGCGCCGCCTGACGCTGCTGCGCAAACAGGCCAGCACCGACGACCTCACCGGCCTGGCCAACCGGCGGGCGTTCCACGGCGACGCCGACGGCCGGCTGCGGCGGCTGAGCGGGCGGCGCTCGTGCGCCCTGCTGCTGGTCGACCTGGACCGGTTCAAAGAGGTCAACGACAGCCTGGGGCACCACATCGGCGACCGGCTACTGCTCGAGATCGGCCGCCGGCTGGAGGCCGCCACCCGGCCGGGCGACCTGCTGGCCCGGCTCGGCGGCGACGAGTTCGCGATCTTCATCGAGGACGTGGACGAGCCCGGGGCCGAACTGCTGGCCGAGAGCCTGCGCGCCGAGATCGCCCGGCCGTTCACCCTGGAAGGCATCGCCCTGCGCACCGACGCGAGCATCGGCATGGTGCTGGCCCCCGAGCACGGCGACACCCTGACCCTGCTGCTGCGCCGCGCCGACATCGCGATGTACCAGGCCAAACGCCAGCGCCGGGGGCAACTGGTCTACTCCGGCGACAGCGACGACTCGGGCCCGATGCGGCTGCGGATCCTGCAGGAACTGCACAGCGGCCTGGAGCAGGGGCAGATGGCCCTGCACTACCAGCCCAAGCTCGACCTGGTCACCGGCGAGGTGCACGCGGTCGAGGCCCTGGTGCGCTGGAGCCACCCTGAACGCGGCCTGCTCTACCCCGACTCGTTCCTCACTCTGGCCGAGGACGCGGGCATGATGCGGCGGCTGAACCAGGCCGTGCTGACCGAGGCGCTGGACCAGGCCGCGCTCTGGCACCGGGCCCGGCGGCCGCTGTCGGTGGCGGTCAACCTTTCCCCCAGTTCGCTGGTCGACGCCGATCTGCCCTACGAGCTGGCCGCGATGCTGAACCAGCGCGGGCTGCCCGCCGAGGCCCTGGAGATCGAGGTTACCGAAGAGTTCCTGATGTCCGACCACGACCGCACCCGTGAGATCCTCACCCGGCTGCGCGATCTGGGGATCCGGATCGCCGTGGACGATTTCGGTACCGGCTACAGCTCCCTCGCCTACCTGCGGGAACTACCGGTGGACGACCTGAAGCTGGACCGCTCGTTCGTGTTCCCGATGGCCGAGGACGCGCGGGCCGCCGCCCTGGTGTTCTCCACCATCGAACTGGCCCACAGCCTGGGGTTGCACATGGTCGCCGAGGGGGTGGAGGACCAGACCACGCTCACCGCGCTCGCCGAGAACGGCTGCGACCAGGCTCAGGGCTACTTCATCGCGCGCCCGCTGGCCGCCTCGGCCCTGGACGACTGGCTGGCCACCCGGGAACGGACGATCCGGGCCCCGTAGCCGGGCGCCCTCGAGATTCCGGTGTGCCCTGGATCAGACCTGCTGCCGGACGGCTTCTGGCTCTGAGACGACGGTCCGGGCGCTGGCGATGGTGCCCCAGGCACTGACGACGGTAATCGCCAGGGGCATCACCATGAGCAGGGCGGCCAGGCCCCACAGTTGTGGCTGAACACCATCGCTGACCAGCATGACCGAGGCATTGAGGGGCACGAAAACGGCTGCGGCGACGGTGAAGAAGGCAGCGGCGCGGGCGGTGCGGCGGCCGACCGGGAACCAGCGGCCGCCCAGGCCGGTGACCACCAGGGCCAGCGCGGCACCGAACAGGGCGATGCCGCCGCCGATCTCCATGCTCAGGTCGAGCACCGCGTACCACCACGTGTCCGGGCTCTCCTTGGAGAACATCTTGCCGAAGTTGACGCCCTTGTCCCACAGGAACGGCTGGAACGACAGCACGAACAACAGCAGGCCCACCGTGCGCCGGGCGGACGCCACCGCCAGGGTGCCGGCGTAGGCATCGGCCACCTCGGCGACCGGGCCGAAGTCGGACTCGGCGCGGGCCCGGGCCTCGGACGGGGCGTGCCCGGCCTCTACCAGCGCCTCGGTGGCGTCGTCCAGATGGTCGGCGGCCTCCTGCAGCAGGTCGCGTTTGAGCCGGCGCGGCCCGGTCAGGGCAGCGTCCAGCTCGCCGAGGTAGCTCACCTGACGAGAGTGACGCAACAAGGGTGCGGGGCGCATCGGGGAACTCCCTGAAATCAGGCGGGGCCGAGGGCACCGCCGACGACCCGGGCGAAGACCTGCCACTCGGCCCGGGCGGCGGCCAGACGTTTGTGCCCGGCGCGCGACAAGGTGTACGTGCGGCGCTTGCGACCGGAGGCCTCGGACCAGTCGCTGTCCAGGTAACCGGCCGCCTCCAGCCGGCGCAGGGCCGGGTAGACGGTGCCAGTGGGCAGGTCCAGCTCGCCGCCGCTGCGGGCGGTCAGGGCCTCGATGATCGCGTAGCCGTGCAGGGGCCGGTGCTCCAGCGCGGCCAGGATCAGGGCGTCGAGGTGGCCCCGGACCGCATCAGCCTTCATGTAGACAGCCTACATAAGCGCGCCATACATTGGCAGCCTACAGGTAGACAGCCTACGTACATGGGGGACCGTCGTGACTGCCACCGAATCCCGCGAGGCACCACCGCACGAGCGGCACACCCGGATGACCCGCCTGGCCGGCTGGTCGCAGCGGCACCACTGGAGCGCGATCGGGCTGTGGCTGCTGATCCTGGTCGCAATCACCGCCGGCTCCACCGTGGCGGGCAACGACTACAGCAACGACTTCACCCTGCCCGGCACCGAATCACAGGAGCTGCTGGACACTTACGCCGAGCACAGCCCGCAGCAGACCGGCGACAGCATCATCGTGGCACTGCAGGCCGACGGCGGGCTCGCCGGGCAGCAGGCGCCGATCGACTCGCTGCTGGCCGACCTGCGCCCCCTGGATCACGTCGCCGCAGTCCAGCCACCCGATCCGGTTTCCGACGACGGCACGGTCGGCCTGGCCACAGTGCTGCTCGACGATGCCGCCGGGGCGATCCCGGCCGACGACCGACGGGCGATTCTGGACGTCGCGCTCGGGCACGAGAGCGATGACCTGCGAGTCGAGCTCTCCGGCGATGCGATCCGCGAGGTGGAAGAAGGCGGTGGGGGCGGCGCCGAGGGCGCGGGAGTGATCGCGGCCCTGGTGATTCTGCTGTTCCTGTTCGGCTCGCTGCTGGCGGCCTCACTCCCGCTGATCACCGCGATCTTCGCGGTCGGCACCACGTTCGGTGCGGTGGCCCTGTTCTCGCACCTGATGACCATCCCCGACTACACCGCGCCGGTGCTGATGCTGGTCGGGCTGGGCGTCGGGATCGACTACTCGCTGCTGGTCTTCGCCCGCTACCGGGCCGAGCTGCTGCACGGCGCCGAACGGGAAACCGCCGCCCGCATCGCCCTGGACACCGCCGGGCGCTCGGTCCTCTTCGCCGGGGCGACGGTCGTGATCGCCTTGCTGGGCCTGTACACGCTCGGCCTGAAAGCGCTGGAGGGCGTGGCTTTCGGCGTCACCCTGACCGTGCTGACCACCATGCTCGCCGCGCTGACCCTGCTGCCCTCGCTGCTGACCATCTTCGGCCGGCGGATCGAGCGCAGCATCCGAAAGCGCCCTCGTGGCAACGGCAAGCGCTGGCGGGCCTGGGCCACCCTGGTGCAGCGCCGTCCGCTGCCGGCCCTGCTGATCGCTGTCGTCGCCCTGCTCGCGCTCAGCGCTCCCGCTCTGGACCTGCGCCTGGGCTTCGCCGACGAGGGCAACGACGCACCAGGCAGCACCACCCGCCAGGCGTACGACCTGATCGCCGAGGCCTTCGGCCCGGGGGCGAACGGCCCGCTCGTGGTGGTGACCAGCAACGCCGACGAGACGAAGGCGCAAGCCGCGTTCGACGTCCTCAATGCGCACTCCGGGGTCGCCGCGGCAACCCCGCCGCAGGCGTCCGAAAATGGCCAGTTGTTCACCACTCTCGCTTTCCCGACCACCGCCCCACAGGACGAGGAGACCGCAGACCTGGTCTCGCAACTACGGGCCGACCTGCCCGACGGCGTGCTGGTGGGTGGCCCGACAGCGGCCACGGTGGACTTCTCCTCGGCCGTCGGCGAGCGCTTCCCGCTGTTCGTGGCTGCGGTGGTGGGACTTTCGGCTTTGCTTCTGCTGATGGTGTTCCGTTCGGTGGCGATCGCGATCAAGGCCGCGGTGCTGAACCTGCTCTCGATCTCGGCCGCGCTCGGGGTGATGGTCCTGGTGTTCCAGCACGGCCTGCTGTGGGCCGAGCCCGGCCCGATCGAGGCGTTCGTGCCGGTGATGATGTTCGCCATCGTGTTCGGGCTGTCCATGGACTACGAAGTCTTCCTGGTCTCCCGGATGCATGAGGAATGGCTGCGCACCGGCACTGCGAGCACTGCGGTCCGCGAGGGCCTGGCCACCACCGGCAGCGTGATCACGGCCGCCGCGGCGATCATGATCGTGGTGTTCGGCGCCTTCGTCCTCAGCCCGGACCGGATGCTGCAGATGATGGGCCTGGGCATGGCCACCGCCGTGCTGCTCGACGCGCTGGTGATCCGCTGCCTGATCGTGCCCGCGGTGATGCGCCTGCTGGGCGAGCGAGCCTGGTGGGCGCCGCGCTGGCTGCAGCGCACGCTGCCCGGAGTACGCGTGGAGTGAGATCGTGGCCGGGTGAGCGAACGCAACCACCGCATCGCCGTTCTGGTCCTCGAGGGCGCCAAGCCGCTTGACGTCGGCATCCCCGCCCAGGTGTTCGCCAACCGTCCGACCATGCCCTACGAGGTGCGGGTCTGCGGCGCCGCCCCCGGCCTGGTGACCGGGGGCGATGGACTGTCGTACCACGTGGCCGAGGGACTGGAGGCGCTGAGCCACGCCGACACCATCTTCATCCCCGGCTACCGCGATCCGGCGAACACAGAACCGCCGGCGTCCGTGGTGGGGGCTTTGTTGGAGGCCCGCGAGCGCGGCGCGCGGCTGGCGGCCATCTCTACGGGGGCGTTTGCTCTGGCGGCGACGGGTTTGCTGGACGGGCGGGGAGCGACCACTCACTGGCACTACACCAAGGCCCTGGCGCAGAAGCATCCCCTGGTGCGGGTGGACGAGAACGTGCTGTTTGTGGACGAGGGGCAGGTACTTACGTCGGCGGGGGCGGCTTCGGGGATCGACCTGTGTCTGCATCTGGTGCGTACCGATCACGGGGTTGCCCTGTCGAACGAGGTTGCACGACGGGTGGTGGCAGCGCCGTTTCGCAGCGGGGGTCAGGCGCAGTACGTGCCCCGGGTGGTTCCGGAAGTGGTGGGGGAACTGTTCGCCGATACGCGGCAGTGGGCGTTGGAGCGTCTGGCCGAACCCCTGACTTTGGACGATCTTGCCCGGCATGCCGGAGTCTCGGTACGGACGTTCTCGCGCCGGTTTGCGGAGAGCACGGGGCATACGCCGATGCGGTGGGTACTACGGGCCCGGATCGACGTGGCCCGCGAGCTCCTGGAGCGCTCGGACCTGGGGGTAGAAGAAATTGCCGGACGCGTCGGGCTGGGCACCGGGGCGAATCTGCGGCTGCACTTCCAGCGGATTCTGGGCACATCGCCCACCGAGTACCGGCACACCTTCTCGGCCTGATTTCTCCAGCAACAGACGCTCCGGCTGGCTGGATCTTTGCGCTCAGTGGCGATCTGGTTGGCTTGATCCTTGCGCTCGCTGGCATTCACGCTGGCGTGAAGCTTGCGCATGCTGTCGTTCAGGCCACTGTCGCCTGGCTCGGAGCTCGTTCAGGATGGGTGGCGAGATGGAGAGGGGGAGCGATGACCCGCATCGCCGTGAACGGATTCGGCCGGATTGGCCGCAACACTTTGCGCGCCCTGCTGGAGCGCGACAGCAAGCTCGAAGTGGTGGCGGTCAACGACCTGAGCACCCCGGAAACCTCTGCCCACCTGCTGAAGTACGACAGCGCCCTGGGCCGGCTGGACCTGCCGGTGCGCCTGGACGGCGCTGATCTGGTGGTGGGCGAACACCGCATCCGGCTGCTCTCGGAGCGGGATCCGGCCAACCTGCCCTGGGCCGAGCTGGAGGTCGACCTGGTGCTGGAGGCCACCGGCCGCTTCACCAAGGCCGAGGCGGCCCGGGCCCACCTGAGCGCCGGAGCCCGCAAGGTTCTGGTCAGCGCGCCCTCGGAAGGGGCCGACGTCACCTTGGCCTTCGGTGTGAACACCGAGGTGTACGACCCGGCCCGGCACGTCGTCGTCTCCAATGCTTCGTGCACCACCAACGCGCTGGCCCCGCTGGCCGCGGTGCTGGACGAACTGGCCGGGATCGAGCACGGGTTCATGACCACGGTGCACGCCTACACCCAGGAGCAGAACCTGCAGGACGGCCCGCACCGCGACCTGCGCCGGGCCCGGGCGGCCGGGGTCAACATCGTGCCCACCACCACGGGTGCGGCCAAGGCGATCGGCAAGGTCCTCCCCCAACTGGACGGCAAGCTCTCCGGCGACTCGATCCGCGTACCGGTTCCGGTCGGATCGCTGGTCGAGCTGAACACCTCGGTCGAGCGCGAGGTTTCGCGGGACGAGGTGCTGGCCGCGTACCGGGCGGCCGCCGAGGGCAAGCTCAAGGGCATCCTCGAGTACGCGGACGAGCCGTTGGTCTCCAGCGACATCACCGGGCAGAGCGCCTCGGCGATCTTCGACGCGGCCCTGACCCGGGTGGACGGACATCACATCAAGGTGGTGGCCTGGTACGACAACGAGTGGGGCTTCTCCCACCGGGTGGTGGACACGCTCGAGTTGCTCGCTACTGATTAGGGCCTGTCCTGTGGATCAGGGCCGAAGAACTCGTGGGAACGGCGGGGGCTGTTGGCGCGGCGTACCCGCCGTTCTCACGTTCGCTGCTACCCGGCCAGCGCGTCCAGCTGGGCGATGCTCCGGAACGACAGCACCCGGGAGTTGTGCAGGGCCACGATCTGCCAGCGCTCGTCGCGCCAGTGCAGCACGTACAGCTGCGACAGGTACCGGGTCGGCAAGGGATCGGTCTCGCCGGCCATCAGCAGGACGGCCCGGTGGTGCACGATCCCGACGCCCGGCTGGACGATCTCGGCGAACTCTACCGAGCTGTCCACCAGCCGCGAGCCCTTGAGCACGGTCTCGAACAGCGGGGTCTGGGCCTGGACCAGAGCCTGGCGGCCCTGACCGATCGTGCCCTCGAACTCCACCAGCTTGCCGTCCTCGGCGAAGTCGGCGAAGAAACCGGCCGCGTCCCCGTCGTTCCAGGCCCGGCCCATCCGGGACGCGACCGCGCTCAACGTCTCGACAGTCTGTTCCAACTTCTCTGCTCCTGTTGCTCCCGCTGATCTGACCGCTTCATCGTCTGCGCCCGCCCGGGCCACGGCCATGGAGACGCACGCAGGATCAGTTGGAGATGAGCGCGTTACGCCGATGCTCGCTCGCCGTACAGCCGTAGACGCTCCGGAAGAGCCGGCTGAAGTAAGCCGGGTCGGTGAACCCCCAGCGGGCCGCGACGGCCGCGACCGTCCGGTGCCGGTGCGCCTCAGCGGCCAACTCGGCCCGGCAGCGCTCCAGCCGGCTGTGCCGGATCAGCGCGGCCACGGTGCGCGGTTCACGCTGGAACAGCTGGTGCAGCCGGCGCACGGAAACATGATGGGCGGCAGCCACTGTCGCCGGGTTCAGGCCCGGATCGGGCAACCGGGCCGCCACGAACGCGCGAATCCGGCTGCGCAGCGCCTCGTCCGGCGAGTACCGGGCCCTGGGCAGCCGCGCCGCCAGCAACGCCGTGGTCAGTTCGGCCACTGCCACACCTGAACGGGCTGCCTCTTCCGGATCGAACTCGCCGGCGGACCCGATCGCGGTGCGGGCCAGCGCCGCCAGCAGCGCCGCCGAACCCTGCGTACCGGGGATCCGCTCACCCGACAGCCGGGCCAGATCGTTCGCCTCGATGCCGAGCAGACGCCGCGGCACCAGCACCGTCAGGTACCGGGTGTCGGTGGTGACCACCCGCAGCGGCCGGGCCGGATCGACCACGGCCAGATCCCCCACCTCCAGGTCGGCCGACCGTCCGTTCTGCTCCAGCCGGGTGTGGCCGTGCACGGTCAGGTAGAGCTGGCAGAACTCCTGGTCCCGCTCGCGCACCCGGGACTCGTCGCGGAAACACTCACCACCCGGCGTGGCCAGCTCGGCCAGCCGGACCGGCCCGAGCGCCGTGGTGGACAGCCGGGCCCGGAAGTCCTCGGCGACCGGCCCGCGCGCCCGCATCGGCGGAATGTCGGCCCGGGCCAGCTCCTGGGCCCACACCTGCACGTCACTGATCACGCTTTCTACGGTATCCGCGGTGGCAGGCCCGGCCCGCCCTCGTAGGGTGAGCAGCATGTCCGTGCTCAACGAATACTTCGCCCTGGCCAACGGTGTGCAGATCCACAAGGTCGCCTTCGGCACCTGGCAGATCCCCGACGGCGCCGACACCTACGACTCCGTCACGCACGCGCTGAAGAGCGGTTACCGGCACATCGACACCGCCCGGGCCTATGGCAACGAGGCCAGCGTCGGGCGGGCGGTGCGCGACAGCGGCATCCCGCGCGACGAAATCTTCATCACCACCAAGCTCCCGGCCCAGATCAAGGACTACGAAGCGGCCAAGGCCAGCTTCGAGGAGTCCAGCTCGCTGCTCGGCCTCGGCCCGGTGGACCTTTACCTGATCCACGCCCCGTGGCCGTGGGAGGAACGGGGCAAGGACTGCGCCGAGGGCAACCAGGCGGTCTGGCGGGCGATGGAGGAGTTCTACACCGCCGGGCGGATCCGCTCGATCGGCGTGTCCAACTTCTCGGTCGCCGACCTGGAGTCGCTGAAGCAGACCGCGCAGGTCCAGCCGATGGTCAACCAGATCCGCTGGTTCATCGGCTACACCCAGGACGAGACCACGGCCTACTGCAAGGCCCACGACATCCTGGTGGAGGGCTACTCGCCGCTGGCCACCGGGGCGATCCTGGACAACCCCGAGGTGGGCCGGATCGCCGAGAAGTACGGCAAGTCGGTGGCCCAGGTCTGCATCCGCTACCTGCTGGAGAAGGACGTCCTGCCGCTGCCGAAGTCGGTCACCCCCTCGCGGATCGTCGAGAACGCCGAGGTCGACTTCACCATCTCCGCCGAGGATCTCGCGTTCCTGGACGGCCTGAAGGACACCAACGCCTAGGGTTTGTACGACCACAGAAGGACCCGTCAAACCCAGGTATGACGGGTCCTTCTGGTCCCTCGGGGCGACGCGCCCGGCGTCCGTCGGCTACTAGCGTTCCGACCATGAGAAATCGCAGCCTCGTGGCGTTGGCCGTCACCGCCGCCCTGACCGCAACGGGAGTCCTGCCGGCCTACGCAAGCCCAGCCCCCAGCGTCCCCAGTTCCTCGGTGAAGTCTCCCGACTGGAAACCCTGCAAAGACGAGCCCGAGGTCGACTGCGCGAAAATCTCGGTGCCGGTGGACTGGTCGAAGCCGAACGGCGAGAAGATCAAGATCGCACTGGCCCGCCGGCCGGCCACCGATCCGGGCCGGCGGATCGGCTCACTGGTCTACAACCCCGGCGGCCCGGGTGCTTCCGGTGTGGACATGCTGAAAGGCAGCGGTGCCGAAGCGTTCAGCAAGAAGATCCGCAGCCAGTTCGACATCGTCGGCTTCGACCCGCGCGGAGTGGGATCCAGCGCAGCGGTCAAGTGCCCGGTCCCCGGCGTACGCGGCACCGTTCTCACCGAAGACCTGATCGATGCGGTATTCACCGGAAAATCCCTGAACGAACAGCAGTTACGCCTGATCAAGAAGGCGAACCAGCAGGATGGACGAGCCTGCCGCCAGGAGAGCGGAAAGGTGCTCGAATTCCTGGACAACCAGAGCGTGGTGCGTGACATCGACGCGATCCGAGCGGCTCTCGGCGACGAGAAGCTCACGTTCTACGGCGTTTCCTACGGCACCCTGATGGGCCAGCAGTACGCCCAGCTGTTCCCCGATCGGGTGCGGGCGCTGCTGCTGGACAGCAACATGGACCACAGCCTGCCGCTGCGCGCCTTCCTGGTCAGCGAGGCCAAGGCGGCACAGGACAGCTTCGACGAGTACGTGAAGTGGTGCGACACCAGCACCGAGTGTGCGGTGCACCAGCAGGGTGCCCGCAAGACCTTCGCCCAGCTCCGCACCCGGGCCGCGCAGGGCAAGCTGGTCGACCCGGACTCCGAGGAGAAGGTCGGCAGCAGCACGCTGCTCGACAGCACCCAGTCGTACCTGCTCTCGCCGAGCTGGGAGCAGCTGTCCACCTGGCACGCCAAGCTGGCCGAGTCCAAGGCCTCCGCGGCCAAGGCTGCGGCACCGGGGGCCTCGGAACAGAGCGTGGAGAAGACCGCCGACGGCATCTTCTGCGCCGACTGGAACGTGCAGTTGCCCAACGCCGCCGCCCTGCGCGGTCATCTGAAGGCCTCGGCCGCGGTGGCCCCGGACATGCGGGTCTCCGGCCAGGCCATCGGCGCCGTGCTCAGCTGCCAGAACTGGCCGACCCCGGTCCGCAACCCGCAGGCCCCGATGATCTGGAACAACGTGCCGCCGGTGCTGATGGTCAACAGCCGATTCGACCCCTCGACGCCCTACGAGTGGGCCCAGAACGCGGCCCGCCAGAGCGGCGCCACCCTCCTCACCTACGAGGGCTGGGGCCACGGCGTGGTCGGCAGCAAGGCCGCCGGTTCCTGCGTGGCCAATGCCGTGACCGGCTACCTCGTCGACCTGAAGACGCCCGCGGCCGGCGCCACCTGCCCGGCCCCGAAGCTGTGAGCTTCTACGCCGGTTCGGGGGCTCGCAGGAGGAAGAAGGTGGGGCGGCGGCGGATGGCGAAGCCGATGGACTGGTACAGGCGAATTGCCCCGGCGTTGCGGGAATCGACGTGGAGCAGTGGGGTTTCGCCGCGTTCGACGATTTCGTGAGCCACGGCGCGGATCAGACGGCCGGCGAAACCCTTGCGGCGGTGCGAGGGGTCGGTGGTGACGGCGCTGATCTCGCGCCAGCCGGGCGGGTTCAGCCGCTCCCCCGCCATCGCCACCAGTTTGCCCTCACGGCGCAGGCCGAAGTAGTTGCCCAGCTCGACGGTGCGGCGCTCGAACGGTCCGGGCTCGCTGCGGGCCACCAGGTCGAGCATGTCGTCCACGTCGGCCGGTCCCAGCCGCAGCGCCTCCGGGTCGGGAGCGGTGATCAGGGCGTCGGTGGCGACCATCTGGATGCCCAGGTACGGCTGCACGATCTCCCAGCCGGGCGGCAGGTAGTCGGGCAGTTCCGGGATCTCGCTGAGGAACACCTGGCGGTCCGGGCCGGCCAGCGCGGCCAGGTCGGCCCAGGCCTGCGGGTCTGCCAGGTCGCCGATCGCCATGAACGGTGAGATCTCGGACGGGTAGCGGCGCACCTTGGTCGCGGGATCGCCCAGAGCAATGGACGCGTGCGGGCCGGTGAGGGTGAACCAGACCGGGTTGTCGAGAGGGTGGGGTTGCTGCACCAGCGCAGAATACGTCAGCCCGGGGGTCTACCCCTGCGCCGCGCGCACTCGAATCACGGCCTCGGAGACACCACCGCTCCAGGGAGTGCCGTGACCGGGCAGTACCCACTTGCACTCGACCTGAGCCAGCTCGTCGAGCGAGGCCAGGGCCTGCTCGGGATCGTCGGTGAAGGGAGCCGGCTGCGGGCCTTCCTGACCGGTCAGCACGTGCTTGGTGGTCAGGGCGTCGCCGACGAAGAGGGCATTCACCGCGGGTACGTGCACCGCGACGCTGCCGGGCGAGTGGCCGGGCAGTCCGATGATCCGCGGGGCGCCGGGCAGGTCCAGCACCTGGCCTGCGGTGATCTCCTGAACTTCGGTGAGGTAGGTGGTGCGCAGTCCGCCCTTGCGGGCCGCGTACCAGAGGAAACGGGCGATCGGACCGGGCCGCACGCGTCCGAACGTAGGACTGACCTTGACCTCGCCCCGGGCCCGAGCCGCGTCGGCCTCGTGGATGTACACCGGCACGCCGTGCTCGCGGCGCAGGCGCTCGGCGAAGCCCAGGTGGTCGCCGTCGCCGTGGGTCAGCACGACGCCCCGGATGTCGGCCGGTGCGCGACCCAGGCCGGAGAGCTCGGCGAGCAGGTCGCGCCACTGCCCGGACAGACCCGCGTCGATCACGGTGATGCCCTCGTCGGTCACGACCAGGTAGGCGGCGACGATGTCGTTGCCGATCCGGTGCAGCTGGTGGTCAAGCTTCATGCTTCAACGCCCCCATTTGTCCGATCTGGATCAGCATAGGGCCTGTCCTGCGGGAACCGGGAAGGCCAGGCGGATTCGGGTGCCCGGTTGCGGACCGGCGCCCAGGAGCAGGGCACCGTCGTGCGCCCGGGCTACCCACCGCACAACGGAAAGCCCTAGGCCAGCCGGCCCGACGGGCGGGCGCAGGCCCGGGCCTGCGTCGGCCACCGTGACCACGGCCCGGCCTTCCTGCAGGCCGACCGTGACTGCGATCCGGGCCGGTTCGCCGGGCCGATGGCCGTGGCGCAACGCATTGGCGACCAGGTTGGCCACCGCCCGCTCGGCCAGGACCGGGTCGAGCAACGCCACGGTGGGCTCGGCGAGCAGGCTGACGGTGTGACCGTCCACCTCGAGCCGGACCGAAGCTGCTCCCTCGTCGGTGATCTCGACCTCGAGGTCGACCGGCGACAGGTCGGCGATCACCGCTTCCACCACCTGATCGAGCCGGGCGGCACGGGGACGCACGGGCAGAGTGCCTGAGGCCAGCCGGGCGCGCAGGAGCAGGTCCTCGACCGTGTCTCCACTGCGCTCGATCAGCCGAGAAGCTCGCTGGAGGGCCTCGTCCTTGGTTTCGGGATCTTCTCGGGCCGTGGTGATCAGCGCCGAAAGCGTGGCCAGCGGGGTGCGTAGGTCGTGCGCGACGGCGCCGAGGAACGACTCCTGCGCGGTGAGTGCCCGGTTGGCCGGGTTGAGCAGCTGGCCCAGGAGCATCCAGGTCAGCGGAGCGAAGCCGGCCACCGCCAAGGACCCCAGCCCGGCCAGGATCAGGGCGAGGGTCTGGCCCGCGGAACCGGATTCCTCGGCGTAGGCATCGGAGCCACTTGGGCTTTGCGAGACCCAGGACACCGAGGCCACGAGAATCACCACGCCGAGCGCCAGGACCGCGGTGAACCAGACGGTGAGCAGCGTGCGCAGCCGGTTCAGGGCCTGGACGGTGGGCATCGGAGCCGGACCGGCTCGCAGGTTCATGCCGAATCCAGCCGGTAGCCACGCCCGCGCACGGTGCTCAGCACCGCGGGTGGGCCGAGCTTGCGGCGCAGTTGGCCGACCACCACGTCGACCACGTTGGAGGCCGGGTCGGCCATCTCGTCCCAGCAGTGCTCGACCAGCTCGGAGCGGGTGACCACCTGGCCCGGCCGGGTGGCCAGCAACTCCAGCACGGCGAACTCCTTCGGCGTGAGCGAGAGTTCGATGCCGGCCCGGGCCACCTCGTGCCGGGCCGAGTCGATCCGCAGGTCGCCGCATTCCAGCACGGCTGGGCGCAGGGTTCCCGAGCGGCGGCACAGGCTGCGCACCCGGACCACCAGCTCCGGCACCGCGAAGGGTTTGACCAGGTAGTCGTCTCCCCCGGCCTCGAATCCGTCTACCCGGTCGTGGATCTGGTCGCGGGCGGTCAGGAAGAGCACCGGCACGCCGAACCCGCGCTGCCGCATCCGGGCCACCAGCTGCAGGGCGTCACCGTCAGGCACCATCCGATCGAGAACTGCGGTGTCGTAGGCGTTCACACTCAAGGCCTCGTCGGCGGCGGCCAGGGTGCCGGTGACGTCCACCGACAGCCCCGCCCGGCGCAGAGCCCCGGCAACTCCGAGGGCGAGATCCGGATCGTCTTCCAGGAGGAGCACTCTCATCAGAACCTCTGCGTCCAGGCGTACCAAGGGCCGGTGATGTGCTCGTAGAGTTCCTCGGAACTGTTCTGCGGAGCCCGGTAAGGACTGTAGGCGAAGCCCGTGCCGTCGATGAAACCGGTGTCCGCCAGCATGAACCGGGCCGTTCCGTCGGGGCTGCGCTCGGCCGAGAGAACCTGGAACACGCCGGCCTTCTCCGGAGCCGGTGCCTGCGGGTCGGACACGAAGTCCATCATCGCCGGCTGCGCGGTGGCCAGACCGGCGCGCAGCGGCAGACCGGTGGTCACCACCAGGCCGAGGGTGAGCACGACCAGCGGGACGGCCAGCCAGCGCCAGAGGTGCTTCCACTTCCAGCCGGCGAACACCAGGGTCAGTCCGGCCTTGATCACGAAGACCGCCCCGAGCACCAGCCAGCCCACCGCCGCGGCCAGCCAGAGCAGGAAGAACGTGCCCGGCGCGGCGTAGGCCACCACCGTCAGCGCGGCGTTCACCAAGGTCAGGGACAGGAAGATCCAGCCCGGCGCGCCGTCCGGGCGGCTCTTGGGGGTGCGCTCGTGGGTGATGTCGACGAAGGTCTCGTCCATGATCTCCGGTCCTTCCCGGTCAGAGGGTGATCTCGATGGGAAGACTCTCGCGCAGCGATCATGAGGTTTCGGTGAGGAACGGTTTCCGGCTGGGCTCCCGGTCCGGCCCGGCCTGAGGCCGTACCAGCCGGGAGCCCTCGAGCCCGGCTCCCCGAAGGATGCTAGCTCGCCTTGCCGTGCAGGGCGTCCAGGACGGTCTGCGGAACCGGCTTGCCGAGCATCTTGCAGGCGGTGACGTCCTGGGCCGCGAAGGCCACCTGGGCGAACCGCTCGACACCCGGATTCGTGGTCAGGTCGGCCGGGCCGGCGGTGGTGTCGCTGACCGCCGTGCGCCGCCCGTCCGCGGTGACCAGCGCCGTGCTGTGGTGGCCGTTGGTGTCGCCGCCGTGACCCCAGACCGGCCCGCAGGCCGACTCGATGGTGAACACGCCCAGGCCGTAACGACCCTGGATCGGGTAGTCGGCCGGCAGTTCGACGGTCTTCTTCATCTCCTTGAGCTGCTGCTGCGAGAACAGCTTGCCCTGCATCACCCCGGAGAAGAACTTGGACAGGTCGCGCTGGTCGGAGATCACCGCGCCGGCCGCGCCGCCCCAGCCACCGATCGGCCAGGACGAGGTGTCGGCGTAAGTCGGCTCACCGTCGGCGAAGCTGATCGCGTAGCCCCGGGCGTAGCCCTTTCCGGTGTTGGTGGCGGCCGGTTCCGGGTAGTAGGTGTTCTTCAGGCCCAGTGGCTTGACGATGCGCTGCTGCACCAGGTCGGCCAGGCTCTTGCCGGTCTTCTTCTCCAGCAGCAGCCCGATCAGCGTGTAGTTGGTGTTCGAGTACGACCAGTCCTGGCCGGGGGCGAAGTTCGGATCGTGCGCGAACGCCACCTCCAGCAGCTCTTCCGGCGTCCAGACCCGCTCCGGGTCGCTGTACAGCCCCTCGGCGAAGGCCTCGTCGCCGGTGTAGCTGAACAGGCCGCTGGTGTGGTTGAGCAGCATCCGCACGGTGATGTTCGCACCGTTCGGCACCACCCCGGGCAGGTACTTCTCGATGCTGCTGTCCAGCTCGACCTTGCCCTGGTCGACCAGCTGCAGGGTGAGCGCGGACATGAAGGTCTTGGTGTTGCTGCCGATCTCGAACCGGTCACTCGCCTTGAGCTTGCGGCCGGTCTCGCGGTCGGCCACGCCCTGCGCGGTCAGCTGGACCTGGCGGCCGTTGTCGATCCGGGCCATGTACCCGGGGGCGCCGGACTTCAGCACCTCACGGGCGACCTGGTCCATGGTCTCCCGGTGCTTCTGGTGCGCCGAGGCCGAGCTCGCGGTGATGACTGCTCCAGAGCCGGCCAGGACGGCGGCTGCGGTGAGGGCGATCGCTTTGGTCTTGGTGGTTGTCGTCGTCATGGGTTCAAGCCTGTCGGCCGGAAGCGGTCAGATCATTGCCTCCTGCTGCCCACTCCGGCCGGGGGCCTGCCCTACCGCCGAGGTACAGCAGGCACTACCTCAATGCGACTCGCGGGCCACCTGGTCACCGCTGGAGCCGATCAGAAAGTCCAGGTCGGCGCCGGTGTCGGCCTGCATGACGTGCTCCACGTAGAGCTTCTCCCAACCCCGGCCCGGAGCGGCGTAACCGGCGGCCGCCTCGGGACTGTGCCGGCGGGTGGCCAGCTCTTCGGTGGGCACGTCCAGGGTGAGGGTGCGCCGGGCCACGTCGAGCTCGATCCAGTCGCCGTTGCGGACCAGGCTCAGCGGCCCTCCGGCGGCGGACTCCGGGGCGACGTGCAGAACGACTGTGCCGTAGGCAGTTCCGCTCATCCGGCCGTCGCAGATCCGCACCACGTCGCGAACCCCGGCCTCCAGCAGCTTCTTCGGCAGCGGCATGTTCGAGACCTCGGGCATCCCCGGGTAGCCCTTGGGCCCGCATCCGCGCAGCACCATGACCGAGGTGGCGTCGATCTCCAGCTCGGGGTCGTCGACGCGGGCGTGGAAGTCCTCGATGCTGTCGAAGACCACCGCCCGGCCCCGGTGCTTGAGCAGGTGCGCGGAGGCGGCGGCAGGCTTGATCACTGCGCCGGAGGGAGCGAGATTGCCCCTGAGCACGGCAATTCCGCCTTCGTCGAGCAGCGGGGTGGGGCGTGGGCGGATCACCTGCTCGTCCCAGATGGCGGCCGCGCCGAGGTATTCCACCAGGGGCTTACCGGTGACGGTCAGGGCGCTGGGGTCGAGCAGGTCCTCCACCTGCTTCAGCACCGCCAGTAGGCCCCCGGCCCGGTGCAGGTCCTCCATCAGGAACCGGCCGGCCGGGGCGAGGTCGACCAGCAGGGGTACCCGGGAGCCGATCCGGTCGAAGTCGTCCAAGGTCAGGTCGATGCCCAGGCGCCCGGCGATGGCCAGCAGGTGCACCACGGCGTTGGTCGAGCCGCCGATCGCCGCCAGCGCCACGATCGCGTTGTGGAACGAGGCCCTGGTCAGGAAGTCGCTGGGGCGGCGGCCTTCGGCGACCAGTTGCACGGCCAGGCTGCCGGTGTGGTGCGCGGCGGCCAGCAGTCGGCTGTCCGGCGCGGGCGTGCCTGCTGTCCCGGGAATCACCGTGCCCAATGCCTCGGCGACCAGGCCCATGGTGGACGCGGTGCCCATCGTGTTGCAGTGCCCCCGGCTGCGGATGGTGGCCGACTCCGAGAGCAGGAAGTCCTCCTGGGACAGGGTGCCCGCGCGGACCTCTTCGGACAGCCGCCAGACGTCGGTGCCGCAACCCAGCGGGACACCGCGGAAGGTGCCGGTCAGCATCGGCCCGCCGGGTACCACCACCGCGGGCAGGTCGACCGAGGCGGCGGCCATCAGCAGCGAGGGAATGGTCTTGTCGCACCCGCCGAGCAGCACCACCCCGTCGATCGGGTTGGCCCGCAGCATCTCCTCGGTGGCCATCGCCGCCATGTTGCGCCAGAGCATCGCGGTGGGGCGGACATTGGTCTCGCCCAGCGACACCACCGGCAGCTCCAGCGGGATGCCCCCGGCCTCGTACACGCCGTTCTTCACCGACTGCGCCACCTCGTTCAGGTGCGAGTTGCAGGGGGTGAGGTCGGAGGCGGTGTTGGCGACGGCGATCTGCGGCCGGCCCTCGAAGGCCGAGTTCGGAACGCCCCGGCGCATCCAGGACCGGTGGATGTAGGCGTTGCGATCTTCTCCGGCGTACCACGCGTCGCTGCGCAGATTCGGCATTGAACCGCCCTTTCGGCTGGCTACGGGCTTACCCCGTCGACCCTTTCACACAAAGTGCGCGAGCTGTAGCGTGCCGGTGTGGACCACTTCTTCGCAGCGCACCTGACCCGGCGCCGGGTGATCGGCATCTTCCGTGGCCAGAGCCCGGAACGGACGGTCGAGCTGTGCCATCGGGCCTGGGACAGCGGGGTGGAACTGGTCGAGGTCCCGGTGCAGTCGCCCGCGGCCGTGCCCAGTCTGCGCGCCGCGGTGGAGGCCGCGCAGGAGCGTGGCGCGCTGGTCGGGGCAGGCACGGTGCTGCGGCTGGACCAGCTGGAGGAGGTGCTGGCCTTCGGCGCCTCGTTCGTGGTCTGTCCAGGTCTGCACGAGGAGGTCGTCACCGAGTGCCTGCGCCGGGGTGTGCCGATCCTGCCCGGTGTGGCCACCTCCACCGAAGTGGCCAAAGCGCTTTCCTACGGCCTGAACTGGCTCAAGGCCTTTCCGGCCGAGCAGCTCACGCCAGGCTGGATCCGCGCTCAGCTCGGCCCCTTCCCCGATGTGCGGTTCGTCGCCACCGGCGGGATCTCGGCCGCCAACGCGAGTGATTTCCTGGCTGCTGGCTGTCGGGCGGTGGCGATCGGATCGGCGTTCGGCAGCGAAAGCGGCATCCAGGCCCTTGAGCGGGTGCTGTGAGGGCTTTCGTGATCACCGCGCCGGGCGTGGGCGAGGTCTGGGACGTGCCCGAACCCGAGGCCGCTGCTGGCCAGGTGGTGGTGGACGTGGAACGCGCGGGGGTCTGCGGCACCGACGCCGAGTTCTTCTCCGGCGAGATGTCCTACCTGCACACCGGTCAGGCGGCGTACCCGTTGCGGATCGGGCATGAGTGGTGCGGCCGGGTCAGCGCGGTCGGTCCTGGGGTGGACGAGGCGTGGCTGGGGCGGCGGGTCGCGGCGGACACCATGCTCGGTTGCCGTTCGTGTCGGCTGTGTTCCAGCAATCGGCAGCACCTGTGCGCTGAGCGGTACGAGATCGGGATCCGGAACGGCTGGCCGGGGGCGCTGGCCGAGAAGCTTCCGGTGCCGGTGACCGCGCTGGTCGAACTGCCTCCAACAGTGGACGTTGTGGCCGGCGCCCTGGTGGAACCGGCGGCTAATGCGCTGCGAGCGGTTCGCGGGGCTGATCCTGGCCCCGGCAAGCGGCTGCTGGTGATCGGGCCGGGCACGATCGGCCTGCTGTCCGCGCAGATCGGTCAGGCGCTGGGCTTCTCGGTGACGATCGCCGGAACAACGGACGCTTCGCTGGCTTTCGCTGCCTCGCTGGGGTTTTCGGAGCTGCTGGCCGGGGATGCGGTGCGCGACGCCCCAGGGTTCGACGCGGTGCTGGACGCGTCGAACGGTTCTGGGGTGCCGAGCCTGGCCGTGGACGTGGTGGATCCGGGCGGGCGGGTGGTGTTCATCGGTCTTTCCGCGCAGCCCAGTCTCCTGGACAGCCGATCCTTGGCGCTGAAAGATGTTACCGCGGTGGGCGTGCTGTCCGGTTCGGGTGGTCTGACCGGCGTGGTCGAGCTGTTCGCCCAGGGTGCGGTGGATCCGCGCCCGCTGGTGGCCACCACCGTGGGGCTGGACGGGGTGAGCGAGGTGCTCAAGGGCTCCCGTCCAGCCGGTGCCGGGCCCAAGCTGCACGTGGACCCCCGGATTGGTTAGGCGATGGAGAACACGCCCACGACGAAGTCGTCCTCCGGGGAGAACGGGCGCAGGTCCCAGGTGCTGAGCAGCAGGTCGGTGTTCAGGCCGGCCTTCACCGCGTCGTTCAGGAAGTCGTCCACCTCGTAGCCCCGGCCGGAGCCGAAACCGACCACCGCCCGTCCCCGCTCGTTCAGGTGCAGGCGGAAGCGGCGCAGGATCTCCGGGCGGGTGCTCGGCGCGCAGAACGTCATCACGTTACCGGCGCAGACGATCGCGTCGAAACCTTCGGCGATGCCCTGGGCGGGCAGGTCCAGCTCGGACAGGTCGCCGGTCAGCCAGGTGGGGCCGGGGTGGTCCTTCTCGGCGGCGGCGATCAGGGCCGGATCCACGTCCACGCCGACCACCTGGTGCCCCTGCCGGGCCAGGTAGCCGCCGACCCGGCCCGGGCCGCAGCCCGCGTCCAGAATCCGGGAGCCCCGCCCGAGCATCGCGTCGATCAGCCGGGCTTCACCGTTCAGGTCGGCGCCCTGGGCCGCCATCGCCCGGAACCGCTCGATGTACCACTGGGAATGACCCGGATCTTCGGCGATCCGCCGGAGCCAGAGGTTCTCCTGAGTCATTGCTGCTCCCGCAAGTTCGGTGATGCTTACCGGGAGGCATCGTAGTCGGGGGCCGAAAGTCACAAAGGTCCCAGGGCGTCCTCCGGCCGGGCCTGCAGGCCGAGGCCTTCCAGCACGGCCAGCAGGGCCTTTTCCTCGAACCGGAAGTGGTTCTCCATGATCGCGCCGACCCCCTCGATGTGCCGCTGCAGTTCCTCGGGGCCGGCCTTGCGGTCCACCGCTGCCTGCAGGCCGCTCAGCAGGTAGGCGATCATCGAATGGTCCTGCTGCAGCTTCTCCAGGGTGCCCCGCAGTTCGGGATGGGCCCGGGCGATGGCCGGGAACAGGGTGCGGTCCTCACCCCGATGATGCCTGTCCAGTGCCGCACAGAAGCCGTGGCAGTACAGCAGCAGGTCTTCGACCCCCGCGGCACGGGATATCTGCAGGGCTTCCCGCAGCCGGGCGTGCACCCGCAGCAGTTCCTGACTCCAGGCGATCAGCCTGGCCTTCTCTCCGCCCTCAGACACGGGCGGACGAAGGGAACGACGTAGTCATCGTCGTGCTCCTTGCCATCCGGCGCCTCCATGCCTGGCCCGGACGGCCATCGACACGCGACGCTGAGAGTGACCATAACCCATCAGAAGGGATCCGGGTTGGACACCGCGGCAGTACTGAAGGAGTACGCGGACCTTTCTCCGCTCCAGGTCCGCATCGCCACCCACCAGCACTTCAGCGAACAGGCCAACGATCCCGAGGCCGAGGTGATGGCGGAGCTGGGCCTGCCCTCCGAGCAGTCGCTGCTGGACGTCGGCTGTGGCACCGGCACCTTCCTGAAGCAGCTGGCCACGACCGGGCACCGCGGCCGGCTGATCGGGCTGGACACCTCGGAGGCAGCGGTCAGCGCCGCGGCCCGGATCCCGGGGGTGCAGGCACTACGCGGCAGTGCACTCAAGGTGCCGCTGGAAACGTCCACCGTTGATATCTGTACCGCCCGCCACATGCTCTACCACGTGCCGGACCCGCTGGCCGCGCTGCACGAGTTCGGCCGGGTGACCAGGCCCGGCGGCCGGGTGACGGTGGTGGTGAACCACGCCCGCAACTGCGCCCGGACGATGGACTGGGTGCGCCACGTCGCCGCCCGTTTCGGCGCCGACACCAACGACACCGGGCTGAACGACGTCAACTCCGGCTCTCTGCCCGATCTGATGACAACTGCTTACGGCGAAGTGCGGGTCGTGCGCGTGGACAATGCGCTCGTTTTCCACGAACCCGCTCCGCTGACGGCTTTTGCCGAGGCAGCCCTGACGTTCTGCGGGGTGGCCGCGGACTTTCCGCACCGTGACGAGGTAATCGGGGCGATCCGGCGGGAAGCGCAAGCCTGGTTCGAGCCCGGCGGGAGGGTGTGGCGGGACCCGAAGGGCTACGTAATCTGCTCTGCCCCAGTGATTTAGTTACCTTCAGGAACGGCTCAAGGATTGCTGGCGGCTTGAGCCCGGGACCCCCGACCGGCCTAGTGGCAGACCTTCTCGCCCGGGAATGTCCGAACTCAGGACTTCCGGCCTGCGGTCACGGTGCGCTGCCGATCGGGGGTCGACTACTCCGAAAGAATAAAGCCGAAGGCCGATGCAACACGTTGCGTAATGACTTTCACGGCGCCGACGACAAGGCTCCCCGAAGAAAGTTGGTAGGCCGGACCGCACAGGTTCTTCCGGCCTGAACTGGGAGGTTTCAGTGCGCGTACTCCGTCAGCACCTCGCCGTACCGGCCGCCATCACCACCGGTCTCGTCGCCAGCGGCATGATGGTCTGGCACACGTCCTACGCGGCGTTCAGCGCCTCGAGCACCGTTGGCGGCAACACGTTCGAAGCGGCACAGGTAGACGTCAACGCCAACATGGTGGGGGTCTCCAACTTCTCAGCGACGAACATGGCCCCCGGGCACCCCGAGACCGAGTGTGTCGTGGTCACCTACACGGGTGGCGTCGACTCCACGGTCACCCTGTCGGTGAAGTACCCGTCGGGCAACAACGACCTCGGGCAGTACCTCAACTTCAAGATCGAAGAGGTGGACACGGCGGGCGGCTGCGCCGGGGCGAGCCAGACCGGCGCCAACGAGATCCTGCCCGGAGCGACGACGCTCGACGAGAAGGTCTCCCAGTCGACCGGAGACGGCACCACCATCAGCTGGAACGCTGCGAGCAACAACAGCACGAAGCGGTACCGTTTCACCGCCGACGTGGCCGCCAACGCCAACGCCGCGCAGGGCAAGACCGCGGGAGCCGAGTTCGTCTGGACCGCCAAGAGCAACCCCGCCTGATGATCGCGCGGCGCCTCGGGGGCGGCCTGCTCATCGCCAGCCGCTTCCTGTCGATCAACGTCCTTTCGATGATCTGCGGCATGATGGTGTGGGCGGTGGTTCCCCTGATCTTCGGCTGGTCCGCCCACACCGTCGCCTCAGGCTCGATGTCCCCCAAGGTCAAGGTCGGCGACATCCTGGTTTCCGGCCCGGTCAAGGAGTCCGAGCTCAAGCCCGGCATGGTGGCTGTCTTCAACGATCCGTCCGAACCGGGGCGGGTGCTCTCGCACCGGATCCAGGCGGTCGAGGACGGGCACCTGATCACCAAGGGCGACGCGAACCCGACCCAGGACACCGCCGAGGTGCCGATCGAGAACCTGATCGGGGTGGCCAAGCTGAACGTACCGAAACTCGGGTACCCGGGCGTGTGGTTCGGCCAGCAGCGCTACGACCTGGTGGTCCTCACCCTGGCCGGCCTGATCGCGATGTGTCTGCTGGCGATGTCCCCGCCCCGCAGGCCCGGCGAGCTGCAGCTCACGCTCAAGCCCGGGCCGATACCGGTTCGCCGACGCACGCCCCGGAAGTCATCATCGAGTGATGCGTCCATTCCGGATCAGCGTGTCCCCGCAAGCAGTGAACCAGCTGCGTCAGCGCCTGCAGAACACCAGGTGGCCTGACGCCGGAACGGCTCCGGACTCCTCGCAGGGTCTGCCGCTGCACCTGGTGCAGGACCTGTGCGACGAGTGGGCCAACGGCTACGACTGGCCGGCCACCCAGGCCCGACTCAACCGGATACCGCAGATCGTCACCGAGATCGGCGGCCTGAAGATCCATGCTGTGCACCTGCGTTCGCCTGATCCAGAGGCTACCCCGCTCCTGCTCACCCACGGCTGGCCCGGATCGTTCCTCGAGTTCGAGGACGTCCTGGAGCCTTTGACCTCCGGCCAGCCGGCCTTTCACGTAGTGGTCCCGTCATTGCCGGGCTACGGTTTCAGCGGTCAGCCGTCCCAGCCGGGATGGGGTGTCCACCGCATCGCTGACGCCTGGGCCGAACTCATGACGCGACTGGGATACGACAAGTTCATAGCTGCCGGCAGCGATTGGGGCACGAGCATCAGCACGTGCATCGGCCGGCAGCATCCGCAGCGGCTTTTCGGGCTGCATCTGGTACCACCGCTAGCTGCCCCTGTGTCCGGACAAGATCTTACCCCCGCCGAAACAGCTGCATTGCAGGAACTTTCGGAGCGCGCCGGTGACGCGTCGGCGTACTCCGAGGTTCACCGCACCCGGGCCCAGACCATTGGTTACGCGCTGGCCGACTCCCCTGCCGCCCTCGCGGCCTGGATCGGCGAGAAGTTGCTGAGCTGGACCGACGGCCCAGACGCCCTGAGTCGTCGGCAGATTCTGGACAATCTCAGCCTTTACTGGTTCACCCGCACCGGCGCGTCCTCGGCCCGGCTCTACGCCGAGAGCATCGCCGAGGTCGGGCGCTGGTTCACCGACCCGGACGCGATCGAGCCCGTACTGGTGCCGACCGCCGCTACCGTCTTCCCGCGGGAAGTACCCCGGCCGTCACGGCGATGGACCGAGCACCGCTTTCCCCAGCTGGTGCACTGGGGCGAACCGCCGCGCGGTGGGCACTTCGGAGCCTGGGAACAGCCGGAACTTTTCACCGGCGAAATTCGTTCAGGCGCGACTGCTTTGCGCGGCCTCTGATCACGGCTGTGAAAAAGGCCCGGACCAGCGGTCTCTCGACCGGGTCCGGGCCACCGTGGCTTGATGACGCCGAAAAGGTTTGTAGCTACAGAGCTGCGCGCAGACGAGCCAGAACGTGCTCGGCGTCCCACGCGTGATCGTACTTCTCGTTCAGGCCGTCGTCGTCGATGCAGTTCACCACGGCGGACAGGGCCTGACGGGCGCGCTCGTTGAGAACGACGGAAACGTAGCCGGTCTCCGAATCGCGCGTGACGGCGACGAAGGGTTCGGACTCCTCGAGAACTTCTTCTTCCTCGAACTCGCCCTCGAAGAGATCGTCCCGGGTCAGCAGCGGGCTCAGTGCATTCACTTTTAGCCTCCAGTAGAGCCTGACGACCGAGCGTCAGTGCCTCGTACATCCCATCTTCCGGACCTCGGCGGATTTGGCAACCGGGATGCTGTGACGTGCGCCACTTTGGGTCGAACGGATGAGCACACCGAGCGTCAACTGCAACGATCCGCACCCACCGTCGGAAGCTCTTGCCCACGTTGCAAATTCCGGCAGAAGCCGGCGCACCGCACACCGCACCGGCCCACGCAACGTGTCCGAGCCCTACGTGAGCGGACTCACGCCCAGGAAGTCCCAGCGAAATCTGCACCCGGTAAGCTGGTTGAGGTGCTGCTGTGCGGCCCGCTGATTTGCCATGTCATGAGCGTTTTCTCGCCATCGTCGGGCTGATCCCGCGCACCGCCAGCTCGAGTAGCCGCGCGGATTCTTCTTTCTGGTCCGGGTGATGCTCGGTGGC
Source organism: Kineosporia babensis (assembly GCF_021129305.1). Classification (GTDB taxonomy): domain Bacteria; phylum Actinomycetota; class Actinomycetes; order Actinomycetales; family Kineosporiaceae; genus Kineosporia; species Kineosporia babensis. The sequence continues at coordinate 288,574 of NZ_JAJOMB010000004.1, forward strand.
CAGCGAAATACCGGTCACCAGAGCCAGAAGATCGCCGATACTGGCGGCCGGATCCAGCGCACCGGCCTGCGCCGCCCGCCGCACCAGCGGTTCGCCCGCCGTTGTCAGCCGAGCCGAAGCACAGTGCGCGCGCTCCACCTCGGCCAACGATGTCTCTCGGACCAGCGCGGCGGCCAGACCGCGAAAAGTTGCGGCCGAACGGTTCACTTCCCGCAACCAGTCCAGCAGTGCCGCCCGGGCGTCGTCCGCCTCGGCGAGATGACCCGCCTGCTGACACAACCCGTCCACACGTTCCGCAAAAACCGCTGTGAGCAGGGCCGGCCGACTCGGGAAGTGCCGGCGAACCGTGCCGGAACCGACTCCGGCCAGCCGGGCGATCTCCTCCATCGAGGCGTCGGCGCCATCGCGGGCGACCACTTGCGCGGCCACCTCGAGCAGGCGGACGTAGTTACGGCGGGCATCGGCACGCTGGACGGGCATCGGCATTCACCTCGGCATTGCTAACCGGCGGGGTCCGCCGTATCGTAGCCGACCAGAACCGGCGACCCCCGCCGTTTCGCCTGAGGTGAGTGGAGGCGTCCCTCATGAACTCTTCCCCCGAACCCGTCCTGATCACCGGTGCCACCGGCCGGCAAGGGGGTGCGACCGCCCGGGCGCTGCTGGCGGCCGAAGTCCCGGTACGGGCGCTGGTCCGCCATCCGTCCTCGCCCGCGGCTCAGGAGGTCGAAGCACTCGGCGCCGAACTGGTGGCCGGTAACCTGCTCGACCGCGATTCGCTGCTGCGGGCCATGCGCGGCGTCCGCGGGGTCTTCTCGGTCCAGATGCCCGCGGTTTACGGCGCCGGATTCGACTTCCAGAACGAACTCGACCAGGCACTAACCCTGATCGACGCGGCCCGCGCCACCGACGTCCCCCATTTTGTTCAGACCACCGCGAGCGGCGTCAGCCGATTCACCGACTGGCCCGGTCACGAGACCGGGCGATGGGACGCGCTGGCGCCCTACTTCACCACCAAGAACACCATCGAGAACCGGGTGCGTGAGGCCGGTTTCCAGCAATGGACGATTCTCCGGCCCGGCACGTTCATGGAGAATTTCCTGCCCGAGGCCGCCTACTTGCTGCCGCGGGGCCTGGAAGGTGGCATCGTCACCGTGCTCAAGCCGCACACGCACCTCTCGCTGGTGGCGGTGCCGGACATCGGCGCTGTCGCCGCGGCCGCTTTCACCGATCCGGACCGGTTCGACCGGATGGAACTGGAACTGGCCAGCGACTATCTGCCGATGAGCGAGATCGCCCGCGCTCTCTCGGCCGCATTGGGCGTCGAACTGCAGGCGCCGGACCTCACCGATGCGCAGGCGCTGGCCGCGGGAATGCCCGCCTGGGCACTGGAATCCCACGAGATGCTGCGGGAGATCGGCCAGCCCGCCCGGCCCGAATTCCTCCGGGCGCTGGGCATTCGGCCGACCTCGTTCACGCAGTGGCTTCAGCCCTGGGCGCTCGCGTCGTAACGCTCGCGGGCCTCCAGCACGCCGGGCATGTGCTTGCGGGCCCAGCGCTCCAGCTCCAGCAGTACCGGGCGCAGCGTCTGCCCGGCCTCGGTCAGCTCGTAGACCACCCGCGGCGGCACCTCGGCGAAGGCCTGGCGAACCACCAGCCCGTCCCGCTCCAGCGCCTTCAGCGTCTGCGACAGCATCTTCGGCGAGATCCCGGCGACCCGGTCGGCCAGGTCCCGGTAGCGGGCCGGGCCGTCCGAGAGGACGCCGATCACCAGGACCGTCCAGCGGTCACCGATCCGGTCGACCAGCTGCCGGCTCGGGCAGTTCGGGTCGTACGGATCCCACTCGATGTCCTCGTTGCCCATCGGCGTCCTCTCGGCGGAGCGTTCACATGATCAGTAGGCGACACCGAGACGCTGACGCCGGTGCGCGCCCGTCTCGATCTCGTCAACATAGGCGATCGCGTAGTCATCGCCCGAAACTGTCTCCGCGCCTTCGAGGAGCAGGTCGCCGCCGACCCGGAACGTGCCGGTGCGCTCGCCGGCGTTCCACGAGCCGAAGGCCGGCGCCGGGCTGACGTAGAACCAGTCCAGCTCGGCCTGGCTCTCGCGCAGGGCCTCGAGGATCTGCTTGTGGCTGCCTGCCTCGCCCTTGTACGCGTCCGGGAACTCCGGGGTGTCGATCAGCGCCGGGCCACCCTCGGCCACCAGCAGTGAGCCCGCGCCGCCGACGAAGCTCAGGCGTGCGCCCTGCTCCACCGCGATCTTGGTCAGCAGCGGCAGCGCCTCGATCAGCTTGGGCTCGCCCTCCTCGCCCGGCAGCGCGCGCAGCGCCACGACGATCTGATCGGCACCGGCCGCGACCTCGCTCACGAACGCCTCGTCGTGGATCGAGCCGGTGCGCAGCTCGATGCCCTCGGCGACCTCCTTGGCGTTGCGGGCCACCCCGAGCACCTGGTGCCCGCGCTTGACCAGCTCAGCCCCGATCCGGCTGCCCGCGTAACCGGTGACCCCGAAGATGACGACCTTGGCCACGACATACCTCCATGCTTTCTTGTGGATAGCTACTATCCAGAAGGTAGTTGATCGACATGGGTCAGCGCCAGCCGCCGAACGGGGATGTCGGGCAGCTCACTCCAGGGGCGACGGCCACTCGCAGTTGGCAAGCGCAGGTCCCGCCTGACGCGCGTCGCTCAGGGCGGCCGCCAGGCGCACTCGGCGGTCGGAAGTCGCGAAATGAGGCGCTTTGAAAGCTTTCAACTGCGACTTCGAGCCGCCAGGTGCGACATCACGCCGGCCACGTTCGTCAGGTCTGCCCGAGATGAATGCGGCCAGCTGGACAGAGGATTCGCTCAGGCGACGGAGAAGCCGCCGTCGACGAAGATCGTCTGCCCGGTGACGTAGGCCGAGGCGTCGGAGGCCAGCCAGACCGCCACGCCCGCATAGTCCTCCAACTCGCCGTTGCGGCCCCTGTGGGTGCGCGCAGCCAGGGCTTCGGGACGGCCCGGAATGGCAAAAGCCTCAGCGGTCAACGGGGTTCGGACGAAGCCCGGGCCGACGGCGTTGCAGCAGACACCCTGCGGCGACCAGGCCTCGGACTGGGAACGGGTGAGTCCGGCGACGGCGGCCTTGGACACGCCGTACGCCCCGCTGTTGCCGAAGGCGCTGACCGACTGCTGCGAGGCGATGTTGATGATCCGGCCCCAGCCGCGCTCGGCCATCGCCGGGCCGAGGGCCTGCCCGAGCAGGAAGGCCGCATCGACGTTGACGGCCATCTGCCGGTCGTAGTCGGTGGCGGTGAGTTCGCCCATCGGGGGCCGCAGATTCAGGCCGGCCGAGTGCAGGAGAATGTCGATCGGGCCGTACTCGGCCTGGGCCCGCTCGGCCAGGCCGATCGCCTGGGCGCGGTCCTCCAGGTCGGCCACCAGGTAGCCGGCCTGCACCCCGTCGGCCTGCAGCCGGGCCACGTTCTGCTCCAGCGCCCCGGCCGTACGGGCCACGAGGATCACCCGCGCGCCCGCCCGGCCGATCGCCTCGGCCATGCTCAGGCCGATACCCGAACTGGAACCCGTGATCAGCGCGGTCCGGCCGGAACAGGAGAACAGGTGCTCAAGAGCAGGATGCATGCCCGGACCCTAGGGCACCCGTCCGCCTTCGCCAGAAGCAGTTCTCAGGACAGGCCTTAGTTGCCGGCCGCGTGGTACTGCTCGAGCACGGTGGAGGAGATCCGCCCCCGCGCGGAGACCTCGATGCCGTTGCTGGCCGCCCAGGCCCGCACCGCCGCGGTGTCCACCCCGGCGCTCACCTTGCGGATGGTCCGGCCGGTCTTGGTCAGGCGGCGCGCCCCCTCGGTGTACGGCTCGAAAGCCTGACGCAATTTGGCTGCGTTCTTCTCGGTGACGTCGATCTCGTACGTCTTACCGTCCAGAGCGAAGGTGACCGTCTCTGCAGCGGGCTTTCCGTTGATGTCGTCGGTGAATTCCACGACCGTTCTCTGCGCCATGCCCCAGAGCATAGAGCGGAAACTCCGCAGAAGTAATTCGGGTCGCCGATGCGTGTCGAATTCGGCAACTCGGCATTCACCCGGACGGCCCAAGACCGGTCACCGCCGAACGAACGGCGAAGCCGGGCCGGGGAACTCGACCAAGCACACCGAATACCGGAAGAACACGAGTAGCCACCGAATGCTTACTGCGAATCCCGGCCGGAATCGCGCTCCAGGTGCCAGGGCCGGTCCGGCCGGGTGGCCCGGGCATCGGCGACCACCCGCAGCGCGTGCACCGCATGATCCGGATGCTCGTGCACCAGCCCGAGATATTCGTGCCCGGTCAGATGGCACCAGGCGGGCAGGTCGATCGGGGCCGCCGGGTCGGTGGTCAGCACCTGCACCACCGTGCCCGGTTCGGCCGGGGCGACGACCCCGCGCAGCTTGATCAGCAGCCGCACGCAGAGCATGCCCCGCCCGTCGAGGGTGATCAGCGGCCCGCGCGCCGGTCGGCGGCCGCGTACGAAACCGCAGCCGTGGCAGCGGAGACGGCCAGTACCGACGGCCAGGCGCCGATCTTCTTGGCCAGCGGGTGGGACAGGCCGAAGGCCCCGAGGTAGGTGGCGACCAGCGCGCCGGTGGTGGCGGCGTTGGTGGTGCGCGCCCATTCCCGCCCAGCCACGACCCCGCCCACGGCGAGCACCGCCCCGCCCAACGGACGGATCCCGGTGCGGCGGGCGACCTGCCATCCGCCGATCAGCGAACCTGCGGTGACTGCTGCAGTAGGAAGACGCATGGCCCGACCGTACACCGCGTTCTCCCGGGCCTGATCGGCCGGTTTAACGGAAACCAGGCGTTCGCCCGAGACCGGCGCACTACGGTCGGCTCACCAGTGGAGAGTGAGGCGGGGGTCACGATGCGGGTCGCCATTGTGGGAGCCGGTTACGCGGGTCTGAGTACGGCGCGGATGCTGCTTCGCTGCGGTTTCCAGGTCACGGTGTTCGAGCAGGCGCCGGATGTCGGCGGGGTGTGGAGCCGGACCCGGCGATATCCGGGCCTGCGCACCCAGAACGACAAACGCACCTACGCCTTCTCCGAGTTGCCGATGCCCGCGCACTATCCGCAATGGCCCTCGGGTGAGCAGGTTCAGCAATATCTGGAGAGCTACGCAGCCGGGTTCGGTCTGAGCCCGGCGCTGCGGCTGAGCACGCGGGTGGTCTCGGCCGACCTCGAGGACGACCGGTGGACCTTGACCACCCAGCCCGCGGGCCGGCCGGAGCAGAGCACCTTCGATCATCTGGTGATCGCCAACGGCATCTTCTCGCGCCCGGCGATCCCGGTGTACCCCGGCCGTGGCGAGTTCGAGGCCGCCGGGGGAAAGATCTGCGCAGCACAGGATTTCGCCGATCTGGACGACGCCCGCGGCCGGCACGTGGTAGTGGTCGGCTACGGCAAGTCGGCCTGCGACGTGGCCGTGGCGATCAGCGACGTGGCCCGCAGCACCGCCGTGGTGGCCCGCCGGCTGCTCTGGAAGATGCCCCGCCGGCTGGCCCGGGTGCTGAACTACAAGTACCTGCTGCTGACCCGGATGGGCGAGGGCCTGTTCCCCTACATCCGGCCCACCTCGTTCGAGAAGTTCCTGCACGCGCGGAACTCGGGCAGCACCCTGTTCGGTCCCGTGCAGCACCTGATCGTGCGTCAGCTCGGGTTGCAGCGCCTGGGCCTGGTGCCGCACGGCCCGTTCAGCGACATCGCCCGCAGCACGGTCAGTCTGGTCACCGAAGGCTTCTTCGAGCGGGTGGCCGACGGCCGGCTCCGGGTGCACCGCGACGCCCAGATCACCGAACTGTGCGCGGTCGAGGGCCGGCCGAGCGCCAGACTGGCCACCGGCCACACCATTCCGGCCGACCTGATCGTCTGCGGCACCGGCTTCGACCAGCAGGTGCCGTTCCTCTCCCCCGCCCTGACCGCTCAGATCCAGGACACGCGGGGGAATTTCGTGCTGTACCGCCACATTCTGCCGCCCGACGTCCCGCAGTTGACCTTCGCCGGCTACAACTCCTCGTTCTTCAGCCCGCTGGGTGCGGAGATGGCCGCGGCCTGGATCGCCGCTCATCTGCTCGGTTCGCTCAGCCTGCCCACCCCCTCCGCCCGGCGAGCTCAGACCATCGAGCAACTGCGCTGGATGGAGACCTTCAGCGAGGGCAAGCACGCGCGCGGCACCAGCGTGATCCCGTTCTCCATGCACAACATCCACGAAGTGCTGCAAGACCTGCTTTTGGACGTCGGTCCGCTCACCAAGGCGCGCCAATGGCTGCTCCCGGTCGACCCTGCGACCTACCGCAAGGTCGGCCCGGCTCTTCTGCAAAGGCATGGCCTACTCGAGTGAGCCATCGCCGACCAGGCGCGCCGGGCGTCCTCAATTACGCAGTTCCCAGCGGTCAGCCGAGGTGATCGACATGCCGAGACACCAGCAGAGCAGCCGAGAGAACCGGAGTGATCATGAACGCGGGCATGTCGTTCTACGCCAGCACCGACCCGGCCGGCGCCGGTACCGCCGAGCGGGACATCCGCAACATCTTCGGGACCTCGGCCGGGTTCCTGACCTGCGAGGACGACTTCCCGGAGGCGATCGGCGAGCGCTTCACCGACACCCGGGGCCGATTCCCGATGACCGAGATCGTCGAGGCTTTACGCAAGGACACCGAACTGCCGGGCAGCGAGTTCTGGTTCGCCCACGTCCGTGGGGGTACGGCCCAGGTGCCCAGGGAAGCCAAGTACCTGACCGTCGGGCTGGACGACAGCCCGGAGGGGTATCACCTGCGGCGGCAGTACGGGACCACCGAGCACCGCTACCTGGCCACTGTGCAGCCCGCCTAGATTTCAGGCGGGCAGGGTGACCTCGACCTCTACCTCGTCCGGACGGGCGAAGGAGATCAGCCGGGCCGGGCCGGCGTCCCGAAGCAGGTTGGTCATGCAGTCGGCGGGCTGCGGGCGGCACAGGTGATACCCCTGCCCGTATGCGATCCCCAGATCAGCCAGCCGCTCGCGCTGCGGCTCGGTCTCGATCCCCTCGGCCACCACGTCCACCTGCAGTGACTTGGCCATCGCGACGATCCCCTCCAGCAACGGAGAGCTCGGCGCCGTCTGCAGGTTGCTGGTGATCGAACGGTCCAGCTTCAGCTGACGCACCGGGTAGCGGTGCAAGTAGCTCAATGACGTGTAGCCGATCCCGAAGTCGTCCAGGCTGACCCGCACGCCGGCCTCGGTGAGCAGCGCCAGGGTCAGCGCACCCGCCTCGGGCGGCAGCTCGTCGTGCTCGGTGATCTCCAGGTGCAGCTGGGAAGGCTGCACCCCGGTGAAGCGCAGGTACTCCAGCGTCACGTCGGCCAGCGCCGGGTCGAGCATGCTGGTGCGGCCCAGGTTCACGCTGACGTAGATCGAGCCGATGCCCTCGTCCTCCCACTCGGCCACCTGGCTCAGCGCGTCCAGCAGCACCCAGCGGTCCAGTTCCCCGGCCAGGCCACTGGTCTCGGCCAGCGAGAAGAAGTCGTCGGGCCGGATCATCCCGCGCTCGGCGTGCCGCCAGCGCATCAGTGCCTCGCAGCCGGTGATCAGGCCGGTGCCCAGCTCGACCAGGGGCTGGTAGTAGACCTCGAAGTGCCCGGCGGTGACGTCTCCGTCCAGGGTGCGGCGCAGGTCGGTGAGCAGTTGCTGGCGGCCGAGCACCTGCTCGCGCTGCTTCGGGTCGTAGTGCACGACGGTGTTGCGGCCCGCGTCCTTGGCCGCGTACAGGGCGATGTCGATCTCGGTGCACACCTCGGCCAGGTCCCGTTCCCCGGTCAGGTCGGTGACGCCGATGCTGGTGCGCACCGGCATCTCCAGGCCGGCCACGATGAACGGCTCGGCCAGGACCTGATCGCGCACGGTCTCGACCGCGGCATGCCCGGGCGGCAGCACCAGGACGAACTCGTCGCCGCCGGGGCGCACGATGAAGGCCTCCGGGGAGACCGTGCCCCGCAGCCGACGGGCCAGGGTGACCAGGACCTCGTCCCCTGCGTAGTGCCCGAAGGTGTCGTTGATCTGCTTGAAGTCGTCAAGGTCGAACAGCGCCAGCTGCCACGGCCGGGCCGGGTCGATCTCCAGGTCGCGCAGCGCCTTGGCCATGCCGCGGCGGTTCAGCAGACCGGTGTACCAGTCGCGGTCGGCCAGGAGTTCGGTGTCCAGCACCGCAAAGGCGCCACGGATCAGGGCGACCAGCGCCACCAGCACGCCGACAAGCACGTAGACCAGCGGCGGAAGCTGCCCGGCGCCGGGGGCGTCGATGATGTAGAGCAACGCCGGCACCGCGGCCAGCGGGACGAGAGCGAGCAGCCGGGCGGATTCGGACCGCCGGCGCATCAGCGTCTCGGGTTGGAAGGACAGGCGCATCGAAGGTTCCAGCGGAGCCCAGACGAACAGGCCGACCGCCACGGCCGCCGTGATGTCGGCGAGCACGTCGGGGACCGGGGCCCGGCCGCCGGTACCGATCACCTTCAGCACATCGTTCGCGACGATCACGAAGGCGCCGACGAAGCCGATCACCAGGGCGCGGGGCAACCTTTCCCGGGAGAGGAGGAAGCGGGCCAGCAGGCCGGTCAGCACCACGTCGACGATCGGGACCACTGCCGCGGCGAGGGACCCGCCGGCCGGCAGCGCCCGGACGCCGGTGATCACCTGGGCGATCACCACCCCGAAGACGCCGACGAGAAGCAGCAGGTCGCCATATCTCCGCAGCGACCGGTGCAGCCGGTCACGAGACCGGCCGAACTCCTCGTCGGCGCCCGGGAAGAACGCCGACCGCGATTGCTCCACGGCCGGCGGCTCACTCGAAACACCAGTTGCACTAAGACTTTCCCGGCGGCGCCGGATCCAGGACAGCCGGATCACGATGCCGATCGCACACGCCTGCCCGGCGAGCTGCAGCACCGCACTCAGTGCGGCGCCCTCCGCAACCGCCGGGCTCACCAGCAGGTCGACCAGACCTGCACCGCCCCACAACGCCAGCATGCCCGCGACCAGGCCCCAGGCGATCCGTTCGGCGGGCCGGTACCACCCGATCCCGACGAGCGTCGCGCCCACGGCCATCCACGTGCCGACCAGCAGCAACCACTGCTGCAGGTCGGTCAGACCGGCCAGCGCGGCCAGCCCGAGGAGCCCGAGGAGAGGAACCAGCAGCGGTACCGGCCGAGCTGTTTCGGCACCCTGTGACTTCCTCATGCCCTGTTGTTCGGCCGGGCCGCTGCGGACTCAAGTACACAGCGTCACCGAATCTGTGGCTCCAGCGTGTCTTACACCCAGTCGGCCGAGTCCGGCCCGGCCCAGGACTGCTGAGAGCGAGGGGTTCCGGCCCGAACGCACCCCAGCCTTGTTGATTGAGGACGTTGTGGGCGCCCGTTCCGGACAACTCACCTCAAGTGCGGGGAAAGGCCAATGATTCGCGAGGCCTCCCGTAAAGAATCCGGCCGGCCTGCGTCGGCCGTCTCGCGGATCGTTAAGAGAGTATTCATCCGTCTTATTCTGACACCATTTTGTGGCGCCTTTTCGGCGAGCGCCGGAATGCGTCCCGGGGTGCGGTGAACCCGCAGGCCAAGATCGCCAAACTGCACCAAAGCGAACCTGCCGGGAATATTTCGCCCGCGCCGGCCAGAGTCCGCAGCCTAGCGGGCCAGGTGCTTCCACCCACTTCAAGCATCGTTAAGTTCGGCCTAAAACCTCGAAGGCTGTTAATTGTTGCGAGAAGTTGTGGGAACGCTCGGAAACCACACGGTGAACCCAGCGTTCCGGCTGCGATCGCGGCCGCCGGGGCGCCTCATGGTGATTCCGACAAAGGGTCACGGTTCGGCCAATTCGGCTGATAAAACTTTTTCTGCCCGACCGTGGCGATGTCGCACGCCGGGTAGTTGGCGAGTAGCCGGAGAACCGACTCCGCCCCGACCGGAACGGTTCCCAGCGCCCTGGCCTTTACTTCACACCTGAAGGATTCCAGTGACGAACTCAGCCCATCGCGCCGGTGTGCGCATCGTCAGCGACAACGGGACACCCGTCCGGCCCGTGGATCCGGGGGAAACGGCCTGGGGGTCGGGCCACGGTCTGTGGCTGACCATCGCGATGCCCGCGTACAACGAGGCCGCCACCATCCGGACCGCCGTGAACGAGGTGCTCTCGGCCGCCTACCCGTGCCCGGTCGAGCTGATCGTCGTGGACGACGGCAGCACCGACGGCACCGCCCAGGCCTTGAGCACGATCTCCGACCCCCGGTTGCGGGTGCTGCGGCACCAGGTCAACCGGGGTAAGGGCGCGGCGCTGCGCACCGCCATCCAGGCCGCCCGCGGGAACTACCTGCTGCCGTTCGACGCCGACCTGGAGTACCGGGCCGAGGACATCAGCCAGGTCCTGGCCCCGGTGGTCAGCGGAGTGGCCACCGTGGTCTACGGCCCGCGGCTGTTCGGCTGGAACACCGTGTACCAGTCGTTCCGCTACAAGATCGGCAACCTGGCCACCACGCTGGCGGCCAACGTGCTCTACGACAGCGCGCTCAGCGACATGCACACCTGCATCAAGCTGGTGCCGCTGCCCCTGCTGCGCCAGATGTCCTTGTCCGAGGCCGGGTTCGGCCTGGACACCGAGATCACCGCCAAGGTGCTGCGCAGCGGCCACCGGCCGTTCGAGGTGCCGGTGCACTACTACTCCCGCACCCACGGCCAGGGCAAGAAGATCAACTGGCGCGACGGCGTCCGTTGCCTGGTCGTTCTGGCTCGGGTCCGGTTCGCCGCGGCACCACCGCGCGCCGAGCGTCCGATCGCTCTGCGGATGGAACCACCGGAAGCCATCCGGCGCGAGAGCACCGAGCCACCGGCCGCGTTTCCCCAGGCGCTGGCGGACTGAGCTCATGCCCAGACTCGCCGTGGTCAGTGACGCCGTGATGCCCTATCACACCGGAGGAAAGGAGGCGCGGTACGCAGCGTTGCTGCCGCGCCTGGCCCGTTCCGGACTGCAGATCGACCTCTACACGATGAAGTGGTGGGGGTCCGGCCCGGATCCGGTCCACGACGGGGTGGCCCTGCATGCGCTGAGTCCGATGCTGCCGCTGTACCGGGGTGAGCGGCGCTCGGTGCTGCAGGCCGTGGTGTTCGCGCTCTGCTCGATGCGGTTGCTGCTGCGCCGGTTCGACGCGCTCGAGGCCGACGCCATCCCGTTCCTGCAACTGTTCCCGCTCAAGCTCGTCGCCCTGATCCGGCGCAAGCCGCTCCTGGTGACCTGGCACGAGCTCTGGGGCCGGGACTACTGGCGTCAGTACCTCGGGCCGGCCGGGGTGATCGCCGCCGCGATCGAGGCCTACGCGGTACGCCTGCCCGACCACATCTTCGCGGCCTCGGAAGGGACGGCGGAGCGGATCCGAGTGCTGCGGGGTGAGCGCGGCGGGGTGAGCGTGGTGCCCAACGGGCTCGACCTGCAGCACATCACCGCGGCGCCGGCCGGTGAGCCCAGCGATGTGCTGTGTGTCGGCCGGCTGCTGGCGCACAAGAAGGTCGACGTGGTGCTCGAGGCGCTCGCGCAACTGCCGGGCCTGCGGCTGCTGGTGCTCGGCCAGGGTCCGGAGCTGGCGCGCCTTCAGGCCCTGGCGCTGAACCTCGGGGTGGCCGAGCGGGTGGAGTTCCGGCCTCCGGTGCCGGACCGGCTGGAGCTGCTCGGGCTGATCAAGGCCGCCCGGGTGCTGGCTTTCCCTTCGGAACGTGAGGGTTTCGGCATGGTCGCGCTGGAGGCCCTGGCCTGCGGCACGCCGGTGGTCACGTCGTCGCACCCGGACAACGAGGCACGCCGGCTGGTGCAGCCCGGGGTGAACGGGGTGGTCGGCCCGGCGCAGGCAGCTGCGGTGGCCGAGGGAATCGCCCAGGTGCTGAGCGCCGGAGCGCCGATGCGGGCGGCAGCCCGGGCCGGGGTGGCCGACAGCGACTGGGAAACGATCGCCGACCGGCTCGCCGGGTCGATCCACACGCTGCTCGGAGCCACCCCGCCGGTGGCCGTCCGCACCGGTGAATGAGCGTGGGACCGGCAATTCGGCCGTTCTGCCCCAACTGCCGGAAGTACGCGGTTACGATCAGGGCCTCGTGGGCCGTGCATCCGAACCCTCCCCGCGGCCGCCGCGCCGGTGGCCGGCCGGGTGCGTGTTCGTCGCGGTGGTCCTTCTCCTCCTGGCTTTGCTGACCCTCGGCCAGCCGCTGCGCCCGGCCCTCACCCGCCAGCCGCAGACCTTCACCGAGCTGTACTTCACCGACTCCACCCGGACCACGACCATTCACGACGGGCCCGACGGGAAGGTCACGATGTCATTCACCATCCGCAACGCCGAAGGACGCCCCAGCGCCTACTCGTACGTGGTCACGGTGAACGGCCGCACCCAGCAGCAGGGCACCACGCCGCTGATCCAGGACGCCGCCACGTTCGACGTCACGGTGAGCGGGCTGGTCCTGCCCAAGGGCGGCGAACCGGTCCGGCTGCAGGTGGAACTGGCCGGAGGGCAGACGATCCGCACCTGGGCCCGGCGATGAGCGTCTTCTTCAGCGTGATCGTGCCCAGCTACAACGGCCTGGCCACGCTGGGCCGCACGCTGCAGTCGCTGGAGCAGCAGACCTACCCGGCCGAGCGGTTCGAGGTCATCGTCGTGGACGACGGCTCGGCTCAGGACCTTTCGCCGGTGGTGCGCCCCTTCCGGGCCCGGTACCGGCGGCTGCCGGTCAACCGCGGAGTGGCGGCGGCCCGCAACGCCGGGCTGGAGCTGGCGGTCGGGGACGTGGTCGTCGGCCTGGACGACGACTGCGTGGCCGATCCGGACTGGTTACGTGAACTGGCCAAGGGCTTTCGATCAACGGACGTGGTGGGTGCCGGCGGGGTCCTGCGGGCTACGGTGTCCCGCACCAATCCGATGGCCCGTTACCTGGCGGCCAAGGAATCGGGCACTCCCCCATTGTCCTCCAGCAGTCCCGGGCACTCCCTGGGGACCCGATTGCTGTCGTACCTCAGACAGAACCGGACCGCGCCGCCGGCCCCCGGCGAGATCGTTGAGGTGGCCGAGATCTACGGCGGGAACGCGGCCTTCCGTACCGATGTACTGCGCTCGGTCGGCGGGTGGGACGAGACGATGAGCGGGGTCGAGGACACCGATCTGTGCCGGCGGATCAAGCTGAGACGTCCCGGGGCACGTCTGGTCTCGGTCGCGGGGGCTGTGGTGGCGCACGAACCGCACATGACGGCCCTGCGGATGGTCCGCCGCGCACTGAGGCGCGGCCCGGTGACCCTGGCCTACTACCGCCGCAACGGTTTCGTGCCGCCGATCTTCCCCACCCCGTTCGTCGTCCTGCTGGGCACCCTGGGGCTGGCCTGGTTCGACCGGCATCTGTGGATCGCAGCACCGCTCTATGCGTTGCTGACGCCCCAGCTGCTGTACCCGTGGTGGGCGCACCGGGCCTGGCAGAGCCGCCGGCCGCACCCTCTGCTCTACCCGTATCTGCAGCTACTGGAGGAATCTGCCGTGGTCGCTGGGCTGTTACGTGGATACCTGCAGCGCAAACCCCGGGTGGCCGGTTACGCCCCGCTGAGATCCTGGCTGACCAGAACCGTCACCATGCGCAGGATCGGGGTCACCGACGCCGAGAAGCACGCCCACCAGGAAGGTCCCGAGGTCTGGCTGACCTTCGACGACCACGGCTCGCCGGAACAGGTGGAGCGGGTGCTGCAGATCCTCGCCGAGCACCAGGTCCGGGCGATGTTCTTCCTGGTCGGTGACTGGGCCGAGCAGCATCCCGGGCTTCTCGCCGAGATCAGCCGGGCCGGGCACGTCCTGGGCAACCACACCTACTCGCACCAGGACCTGATCGCCCTGCCCCCGACGCAGCGCGAGGAGGAGATCCTGAAGGGCGTGCCGGGCCGGCTGCTACGCCCGCCGATGGGCCGGTACAACAACGAGGTCCGGGCCCTGGCCCACGACAAGGGCTACCAGATCGCCTACTGGAGCGTGGATTCCGACGACTGGCAGGGCGTCAGCGAGGACTACATCCACGCCAAGGTGGTGCGTGAGGCCCGGCCCGGCTCGGTGATCCTCTTCCACCTGCACGCCGAGAACACCCTGAACGTGCTGCCCCGGGTGATCGCCGGGCTGCGGGCGCGCAACCTGGTGCTGGCGGCCGGCCTGGAGGCGACGATTGCCGAGGGGAGCCCGTGAGCGGCCGGATCGCCCGGCTGGCCCGGCGGTTCGCCGAGGACAGCCTGTTCCGCAACGCGGTCTTCCTGATGGCCAGCACCGGCATCATGTCGGTGCTGGGCTTCGTCTTCTGGATCTTCGTGGCCCGGCTGTACCCGACCGAGGAGATCGGGATGGCCTCCGCCGTCATCTCGATCTCGCTGCTGGTCTCCAACATCAGCATGCTCGGCCTGAACGTCAGCCTGATCCGGTTCCTGCCCGACTCCCGCGCCCCCAGCGCCGAGATCAACGCCGCGCTGCTGGTGGCCGGCGGCGTGGCGATGGCCGCCAGCGCGCTGTACGCCCTGGTCGGCACCACCCTGGCGACCTCGCTGCCGTTCTTCACCGCCGACGTCGGCCGGGGCACACTGTTCTGCGTGCTGCTCGCCGCCACCGCGGTGAACTCGCTCACCGACAGCGTTTTCATCGCCAACCGCCGGGCGCACTACCACACCGTGGCCTACACCGTCTTCGGCACCGTCCGGTTGATCATGGCCCTGGTCCTGGTCCGGTTCGAGGCGCTGGGGATCTTCCTGGCCTACACCGCGGCCGGCTGCCTGGCCCTACTGCTCAGCCTCTGGTACATGAAACGCGGCTGCGGCTACCGGCTCCTGGCCCGGCCGGCCTTCGGGCCGTTGTGGCGCACCCGCCGGTTCGCGGTGAACAACTACGTGGGGCTGCTGCTGACCGGGCTGCCCACCCAGATCGTGCCCAGCATCATCGTGGCCCGCCTGGGCGGGCACGAGGCCGCGTACTACACGATGGCGGTCAACATCGCCAACGTCCTGACCATTGTCCCGATGGCGGTGGAGCAGGCCTTCCTGGCCGAGGGCTCGAACTCGGCGGCCGAGGACCCCGCGCGCCGCAGGCACTGGAAGGCGGCCCGGCTGCTGTTCTCGATCATCGTGCCGATGGTCGCGATCACCCTGCTGGCCGGGCCGTACCTGCTGCACATCTTCGGCCGGGAGTACGCCGAGGGCAGCACCCGACTGCTGGAGATCCTGGCCGTCAGCACGATCTTCCTCGGGGTGAGCGCGCTGTGCACCAGCATGCTCAACATGCAGCAGCGCACCGGCTGGATCATCGTGGTCCAGGGCGCCACCACGGCGGTGATCCTGACCTGCGCGCACCTTTTCCTGCCGCTCGGGCTGCAGGGCATCGGCCTGGCCTTCCTCACCGGATCGGCAGTCGGCGCCGGAGCCCATGTCACCATTCAGATTCTGCACCACCGGCGCGCAGATCCACGCACCGGCCAGATACCGCACGCCCAAGATCCGATCGGGCCGTCCCGGGAGCGCGTGCCGTGACCCGGAACGTACTCGGCGTCCTGGCCGCTTTGGTCGCGCTCGTCACCGCCGCTCTCACCCTGATCAGTACCTCCTCCAGCCCTGAGGATGCCTCAGTCTTGCCGGACCAGAGTTTTGGGTTTCCCCTGGGGTCAGACACTTTCGGGATTGCCGCCGGAAGTTCGCTGCCCTCGCTGACCGAACCGGAACTGGATCAGCAACTGTCGGGAATGGCCGAGCTCGGCGCCACCTGGGTGCGCTTCGACCTGGACTGGAGTCAGATCGGTGCCGCCGGGCCGGGCCAGTACGACTGGGGCGTGCCCGACCGGCTGGTCGCAGCGGTGACCGCCAAAGGTCTGCAGCCGTTGGCGATTCTCGACTACACGCCGGAGTGGGCCCGGGCCGAGGGCTGCACGAACGGCCCGGCCTGCGCCCCGCGCGAGGCGGCCGATTTCGCTACGTTCGCGGCCGCCGCCACCGCCCGCTACTCCGGAATGGGTCTGCGCACCTGGGAGATCTGGAACGAGCCGAACCTGAGCCAGTTCTACGCCCCGCGGCCCGATCCGGCCGGGTACACCGCCCTGCTGCAGGCCGCCTACGCCTCGATCAAGGCGGTGGATCCGGGCGCGATGGTGATCACCGGCGGCACGGCTCCGGCCGGAACAGCGCAGGACGGCTCCACCCTGACGGCCAAGGAGTTCCTGGCTCAGGTGTACCTGGCCGGTGGGCAGGGCTCTTTCGACGCCGTGGCCCATCACCCCTACACCTTCCCGTACTCACCGGCCACCGCGTATTCCGGTGGCGCCTGGAGCGACCTGAGCGCGCTGCACACCATCATGTCCAGCTACGGCGACGGTAAGAAACGCATCTGGGCAACCGAATACGGCGCTCCCACCGGTGGACCGGCCGACATGGCCCAGAAGGACGTGCGCCGGCCCTACGACGGGGTCAGCCATGTCTCCGAACCGCTGCAGGCCACCATCGCCGGCAACGCGATCCGGCGGTACCAGCGCATCGCCTGGGCCGGGCCGATGTTCTGGTACTCGTACCAGGACTCCGGCTCCGACGCGTCCTCGATCGAGAACTTCTTCGGCCTGGTGCGCACCGACGGCACCCGCAAACCCGCGTACGACGCTGTCCGCGACGCCATATCCCCTGCGTCGGAGGACAAGTGACATGAAGATCATGGTGGTCGCGCCCTACTACGCACCGCAGGTGGGGGGCCTGGAGAACTACGCGCTGAACGTCGTCCAGGCCCTGATCGCGCAGGGCCATGAGGTCGTCGTGGTGACCAGCGGCACCGGGAACTCGCCGGGAGTGATCAGGCTGCGAGCCTGGCTCAAGGCCTCCAACACACCGGTGAACCCGCTGTGGTACTGGCAGCTCAAGCGGCTGGTGGGCCGCGAGCGTCCCGACGTGGTAATGGCGCATACCCCAGTACCTTTCATTGCCGACCTGGCGGCCCGGGCGGCCGGAAGCACCCCCTTCGTGCTGATCTACCACAACGATCTGGCCAAGGACTCCGGAGTGCAGAAGGCGATCGTGGCCGCCTACTGGCGCCTGCTCGGGCACGGCACCCTGGAGCGAGCCGACCGGATCGTCACCACGTCGGAGCGCTACGCCACCACTTCCTCTTTCCTGAAGCAGTATTCGGCCAAGGTCGACGTGATTGCGCCCGGGGTGGACACCCGCCGGTTCCATCCGCAGGTCGACACCAGCGCCGTCAGTCAGCCCGATCGGCAGGTCGTCCTGTTCGTCGGCTCGCTGCACCGCAGCCATGCGCACAAGGGGCTGGATCTGCTGATGCGGGCGGTTGCCGAGCTGCACGCCGAGAATCCCCGGGTGCAGCTGGTCGTGGTCGGGCGCGGCGACGGTCTGCCGGAATATCGTTCTCAGGCAGCAAATCTCGGCCTGGACGTGACCTTCACCGGTTTCGTTGCCGACGAGGACCTGCCGGCCTACTACGCTGCGGCCGACGTCTTCGTTCTGCCCTCCACCAACATGGCCGAGGGGTTCGGCATGGTGCTGCTGGAGGCGAGCGCCTGCGGTACCCCGGTGATCGGGACCAACGTGGGCGGGATACCGGCGGCTCTGCAGACGGTCGGTTCGTCCAATCTGGCCGAGCCTCGGGTGGATTCGATTGCCCAGCAGCTGAGGAAGGTTCTGGCCTCTGACGAGAAGCCGGCGCCGGTCACCAGCACCTGGGACGACGCTGCCCGCCGGACCGAGCAGAGCCTGCTGGCCGCCCGGCGTCCCCGGATCGCCCTGATCCACAACATGATCGCCCCGTACCGGCTGGCCCTGTTCCGCGAGCTGGCGGCCGAGGTGAACCTGCGGGTGTTCTTCACTCAGGGCGCCGGCAAGGACCGGCTCTGGCAGGCTTCGGTCGACGGCAACTCGTTCGACGCTCGCGTTCTGCCCTCGGCAATGCTGGGACCGGTCGCCCTCAATCCCGGCGGTTTTCGCCGCCTGCGGCGATCACGGTTCGACGCTCTGATCACCAACACCGATCCGGACACGGCACCGCTGTCGCTGGCCGGGCTCCTCCTGGCCCGGCTGCGCCGGCGGCCGGTGGTGGTCTGGTCGGAGGTGACCGATGACGTCGTCCGTTCAGTTCCGTTGCCGGTGCCGGGGCTTGCCCGGCTGGTCCGCGGCTACCGGCGGCTGTTCCTGAACCGGGCCACGGTGGTTCTGGCTTTCAGCGAAGCTGCCCGCACCTATCTCAGCGACTTTGCCGGGAAGGTGGTCCGTACACATCAGGTAGTTCCGCCGGAACTGCTTCCGCCGGCGCAGGAACAGCCTTCGCGGGACGGCCGGACGTTCCTGTACGTCGGCTATCTCACCGACCGGAAGAACGTCGACCTGCTGATCCGGGCCTTCCAAGAGCTGACCGACCCGCGGGCGCGGCTGTTGATCGCCGGGTCCGGACCCCGGGAAAACGCTTTGAAGCTCAGGGCCGGTAGCGACACCCGAATCTCCTTCCTGGGATACGTGGACGGGCAGCGCAAGGCCGAGTTGTTCTCGGCCAGTGATGTTCTCGTTCTGCCGACCAGGCACGACTGCTGGGGGCTGGTGGTCAACGAGGCGATCCACTACGGCCTGGCCGTGATCGTCACGGCGGCCGCCGGTGCCAGCGAGCTCATCGACGATGCCCGCGGCGTGGTGGTGCCCTCCGAGGACCAGGCGGCGCTGACCGCGGCGATGGCCGGGCTGATCGCTGATCCGGCCGCCCTGCGCGCGGTGCAGAACAAGAACCTGAACTCACCCGACGTTTCCGATGTCCGCAGCGCGGTGCGGGCGATGAGTCAGGCCGTCCGTCAGGCCCTGGCGTGACGGCGCTGGCGCTCGTCCCGCTGATCCTCTGGGACCTGGCCTGGCTGCTCCTGCCCGCGTCGCTGACCGGGATCGTCGCGGTGCTCGGTCTGCCGGTGATGCTGCTGCCCGGGGCCCTGATCGTGAAGGCCCTGGGCGGGCGCCGGATCAACGCGGTGAACGGGGTTTTCGCGGTCGGGCTGAGCGTGATCTTTCTGTACCTGGTCGGGCTCGGCGCCAACTTCCTGCCGCAACTGGCCGGCCAGGAACGCCCGCTGGACACCCCGGCGGTCTGGGTGCTGTTCAACTTTGGGTATCTGGTCACCTTTGGTTTCGCTTTTGGACGTCGGTCCGCGCCGGTCGAGTTGCCTTCCGCGGCAGAGAAACCGCGCGGGCCGTGGTGGATCGCCCCGGCGTTGTCGGCGAGCGCCGTGGCCGCTGCGGTGCTGGCGGTGCTCGGAGCCGTCACGCTGAACAACGGCGGCAGCAGCGACCTGGCCATTCGCGCCCTGATCCTGGTGGTCGTGGTGGCCCCCGCCGGGTTCCTGCTGCGCCACCGGGTGGGCGATCTGACCCTGCTCACCGTCATCGCCGCGACCACGCTGGCGCTGCTGCTGGCCACCTCGATGCGCAGCTGGTACGCCAGCGGCCAGGACCTGCAGCACGAGTTCCAGGTGTTCATGCTGGCGCACCAGCAGGGGGTCTGGGACGTGAGCACCTACCGGGACCCGTACAACGCCTGCCTGAGCCTGACCCTGCTGCCGGTCTCGCTGACCGAGTTGCTGCGGGTGCCGGGCGAAGTGGTGTTCAAGGTCGTCAACCAGATGCTGTTCTGCGTGGTTCCGCTCACGTTGTTCACCGTGGCCCGGCCCTTCCTCGGCCGGGGTGGCGGCTACCTGGTGGCGTTCCTGTTCGTCGGCCTGCCCACGTTCAGCGTGGACGTGCCTTTCATCACCCGCCAGCAGATCGCCTTCGTCTTCGTCGCCTTGGCCTTGGCCGCCCTGTTCACCACCGGCGAGGGCTGGGTGCAACGGCGTCGCGGGCTGCTGTTCGGGCTGATGGCCGGCGGCGTGATCGTCTCCCATTACTCCACCGCATACCTGTTCGTGGCCGCGGTGATCATCGCCTTCACGCTGCACCGCCTGTACCTGCTGGTCGGACGGCTGCGCCAGAGGCAACCGGCCGCCGAGGACCGCACGAACATTCCCGTTCTGGCCCTGCTCGCAACGGTCCTGATGGCGGGAGTCTGGTTCGGCCCGGTCACCCAGGCCTCTGGCGACCTGGTCCAGAAGCTCGGCAAGTCCGCCCCCAGCATCCTCGAACTGGTGGCCGACCCGGGGCTCGCCCTCCAGTCACTGGGCCAGCCGAACGCCGGGGCCGAGTCCGAACTGGAGCAGTACGTAGCCTCCAGCGTGGTCGTCGACAACCCCGATGTCCCAGCGCTGGCCCGCGAACTCGAACTGGCCGAGACCGAGGACCGGCCAGTCTCCGCAGCAAGCCGCTGGGTGGCCTCTATAACCGGGGTAGATCCCTCAGCCCTGCTGTCGTTCTTCTACTACGGCGTGGGCAGCAAGCTCTACCTGCTGGGCTGCGGTGTGGGCACGCTGCTGCTGTTGTTCAGCCGCCGGATTCGCCAGCGGTTCCAGCAGATGCCGGTGCTGTACCCGATCTGGGCATTCGCCGCGGCATTCGTGGTGGGGCTGCAGGTGCTCCTGCCGGGCCTGGCCGCGGACTACGGCATACCTCGGGCCTTCATGCAGGCGTTCCTGGTGCTGGGCATACCCATGGTGGTCGCCGTACGTCTGCTGTTCTCGAGGGTGAGGCGCAGGCGCTGGCTAGAGGTCGCGCTACCGGCCGTCCTGCTGGTGGTCTATTCCGGTCTGGCGCCGCAGCTCACCGGGGGTCTGCACCGTCAGCTCAGCCTGGAGAACGCCGGCTCGTACTACGGCACGGTCTACCCCACCGACGCCGACACCAGGGCCGTGTTGTGGGTAGGCGACAACATTCCGGAGGGTTCCAAGGTCAACTTCGCCGACTTCGCCGCGGCCTACGGCTACCACCCGACATACCCCTACGACTTCACTGCCCCTGGTTTGTTCCCGTTCCAGGTCAAGCGCGGTGACTACGTGCTCCTGGCCGGTTCGCAGACCGAGGACCACGTGGTCTACACCTTCGGCAGCCGGATCGGCCTGAAGATCACCCCGGAGGTCTACGCCTCCTCCGAACTGCTCTACAGCTCGGGCACGGTGCAACTCTTCCGCAAGCTCTGAGGAACTGGGCGCAAACGACCAAGGGCCCGAGGACGTCCTCGGGCCCTTGACGAAAGGTGGCTGCTAGAAACGCAGCAGAGGGTCGATCGCGACCGCCAGGAAGATCACCGTCAGGTAGGTGATCGAGCCGTGGAACAGGCGCATCGGCTTGAGCTCGCGCTCCTCACGCTTGGCCTGGCCGTACAGCTGGTGCGCCTCGTAGAGGAAGTAGGCACCGGTCAGGGTGGCCCCGATGGTGTACACCCAGCCGGTGTCGGCCGCCGGGATCAGCAGGAACGACCAGAGCACCATGGCCCAGGAGTAGATGACGATCTGCTTGCCGACGACCTTGGGGTCGGCGACCACCGGCAGCATCGGCACACCCGCGTTGGCGTAGTCGTCCTTGTACTTCATCGACAGCGGCCAGTAGTGCGGCGGGGTCCACAGGAAGACGATGCCGAACAGGATGAACGGCGCCCAGCCGAGGCTGTTGGTGACCGCCGACCAGCCGATCAGGGTGGGCAGGCAGCCGGCCACCCCGCCCCAGACGATGTTCTGCGGGGTGCGGCGCTTGAGGATCATCGTGTAGCCGACCACGTAGAGCAGGATCGCGGCCAGGGCCAGGACCGCCGAGAGCACGTTGACCAGCACCGCCAGCACCGCGACGGCGATCGCGCCGAGCGCCAGGCCGAAGGTGAGTGCGCCGCGCGGGCTGACCTCGCCGGTGACCAGCGGGCGCTTCACCGTCCGCTTCATCTCCGCGTCGATGTCGCGGTCGATGTACATGTTCAGCGCGTTGGCGCTGCCCGCGGCCAGCGAGCCGCCGAACAGCGTGGCCAGCACCAGCCCGAGCGAGGGCACCCCGCGCTCGGCCAGCATCATCGCCGGCACCGTGGTGACCAGCAGCAGCTCGATGATCCGGGGCTTGGTGAGCGCGATGTACGCCAGCACCGAGCGACGCAGGTTGTGCGAGCGCTTGGCCTGGACCAGGAAGAGCTCGCTCTCCCCCTCCAGCTCCGGGAAGGCGGCCCGCAGCGCCGGCACGGTCGGGACATGCCTGGGCGGCGCCGTCAGCCCCGAAGGCGGCGCTTGGCGAGGTTCGACAGCAGTCACAATTCCCTCGATGTTCAAGTTCGGTCGGGCGTCACTCTACGCGGGGCCCCGGACCCGGAATGAGGCGGCACCCCGTAACGCTCTCCAAAGGTCGGCAGAACTGCACGGTAACCCCAGCCCTGGGGGCGCACCGATCCGGGGCGGATCCAGGGATCATGCGTTGTCCCAGTTCAGCCCGGGCGGATGCGTTCCGAAGTCGGATGCGACGCCACTTCGTACCGCCTCGGGTAGGGCCGGAAGTCCACTCACCTACGGTTAGGTCTGTCCGGACATCAGGGTCGCTGCCCGGCCTGCAAGAGTGCACGCGCGCCTGGAACAGCTGTACCCCCTGGGCCGGACTAGGCTCGATCTTGAGAAAACCATGTAAGGGAAGGACCCAGATCGTCGTGACAGACACCGCGGCAACTAGCGCCACCTTCGAGTGGACCGACCTGGACAAGCGCGCGGTGGACACCGTGCGCCTGCTCGCCGCGGACGCGGTGCAGAAGGTCGGTAACGGTCACCCCGGCACGGCCATGAGCCTCGCGCCGGCGGCCTACATGCTCTACCACAAGGTCATGAAGCACGACCCGAGCGACCCGAACTGGGCCGGCCGGGACCGCTTCGTTCTGTCGGCCGGGCACTCCAGCATCACCCAGTACGTCCAGCTCTACATGGCCGGTTACGGCCTGGAGATGGACGACCTGAAGGCCCTGCGCACCTGGGGCTCGCTGACCCCCGGGCACCCCGAGTACGGCCACACGGCCGGCGTCGAGATCACCACCGGCCCGCTGGGTCAGGGTCTGGCCTCCGCGGTGGGCATGGCGATGGCCGCCCGCCGCGAGCGTGGCCTGTTCGACCCGCAGGCGGCCGCGGGCGCCAGCCCGTTCGACCACCACGTGTACGTCATCGCCTCGGACGGCGACCTGCAGGAGGGCGTCACCGCCGAGGCCTCCTCGATCGCCGGTCACCAGGAGCTGGGCAACCTGGTCGTGGTCTACGACCAGAACCACATCTCCATCGAGGACGACACCGACATCGCCTTCACCGAGGACGTGGCCAAGCGCTACGAGGCCTACAACTGGCACGTCCAGAAGGTCGACTGGACCGTCACCGGCGAGTACGTCGAAGACGTGAAGGCCCTGTGGGACGCGTTCGAGGCGGCCAAGGCCGAGACCTCGAAGCCGTCGATCATCCTGCTGCGCACCATCATCGCCTGGCCGGCCCCGACCAAGCAGGGCACCGGCGCCTCGCACGGTTCCGCGCTCGGCGCGGACGAGATCAAGGCCACCAAGGAACTTCTCGGCTTCCCGGCCGACGAGGACTTCTACATCGCGCCCGAGGTGTTCAAGCACGTTCGCGGCGCCGTCGAGCGGGGCGCGGCGACGAAGGCCGCCTGGCTCGAGGGCTTCGAGAAGTGGGCCGCGGCCAACCCGGAGCAGGCGCAGCTGCACGAGCGTCTGGCCGCGGGCCGGCTGCCCGACGGCTGGGAGAAGGCCCTTCCGGTCTTCCCGGCCGGCAAGGACGTCTCCACCCGTAAGGCCTCCGGCGCCGTCCTGGACGCCCTGGCCCCGGTGCTGCCCGAGCTGTGGGGCGGTTCGGCCGACCTGGCCGAGTCGAACAACACCACGATGAAGGGCGAGCCGTCGTTCGTCCCGGCGCACCGTTCCACCGACACCTGGACCGGTAACCCGTACGGCCGCACGCTGCACTTCGGCATCCGCGAGCACGCGATGGGCTCGATCCTGGCCGGGATCCGGCTGCACGGCAACACCCGCCCCTACGGCGGTACGTTCCTGCAGTTCAGCGACTACATGCGCGGCGCCGTCCGGCTCACCTCGCTGATGAACATCCCGGTCACCTACGTCTGGACCCACGACTCGATCGGTCTGGGCGAGGACGGCCCGACGCACCAGCCGGTCGAGCACCTGGCCGCGCTGCGGGCGATCCCGAACCTCTCGATCGTGCGTCCGGCCGACGCCAACGAGACGGCCTGGGCGTGGCGCGCCAACCTGGAGCGCAACTCCGGTCCGGTCGGCCTGATCCTGTCCCGCCAGAACCTGCCCACCTTCGACCGTGAGGCCCCCGGCTTCAACGGCGCCGAGGGCGTGGCCCGGGGCGGTTACGTCCTGGCCGAGGCCGACGGTGGCGACCCGAAGGTCATTCTGGTCGGCACCGGCTCGGAGGTTCAGCTGGCCGTTGAGGCGCGCGAGCGTCTGCAGGCCGAGGGAATCCCCACCCGGGTCGTGTCGTTGCCCTGCTTCGAGTGGTTCAACGAGCAGGACGCCAACTACAAGGCCAGCGTCTTCCCGCACACGGTCAAGGCGCGGGTCTCGGTCGAGGCCGGCCTGTCCCTGGGCTGGCGCGAGATCGTCGGCGACGCCGGCCGCAGCGTCTCGGTCGAGGGCTACGGCGCCTCCGCCGACTACAAGCGCATCTTCAAGGAGTACGGCGTGACCGCGGACGCGGTCTACGAAGCCGCCAAGGAGAGCCTGCGCGGCGTCGAGTAACACCCAGCACCAACGCTTTTCCAGTACCACCCGGTCCGCCGCCTGTGCCGAGGTTGTCACAGGCGGTCGGCCGGTCACGATGATGAGCCGTGCGGACGCCGCACGGCGACCGTATGCAGGAGGCACATCTCAATGAGCAACGCTGTCAAGGACCTTGCCGCCCACGGCGTCTCGGTCTGGCTGGACGACCTCTCCCGGGAACTGCTGGAGAGCGGCGACCTGCAGAAGCTGATCGACGAGCGCAACATCCTCGGGGTCACCACCAACCCGACCATCTTCGCCAACGCCCTGGCCAAGGGTGACCGCTACCAGTCCCAGGTGGACGCGCTGGTCGCCAAGGGCGCCGACGTGGACTCCGCGGTCTTCGAGATCACCACCGACGACGTGCGCGCCGCGTCCGACGTGTTCAAGCCGGTCTTCGACGCCACGAACGGCCAGGACGGCCGGGTCTCGATCGAGGTCGACCCGCGTCTGGCCCGTGACACCGACGGCACGATCGCCTCGGCCAAGAAGCTGTGGGCCACGGTCGACCGCAAGAACGCGATGATCAAGATCCCGGCCAGCGTCGAGGGTCTGCCGGCGATCACCGCCGTGATCGCCGAGGGGATCAGCGTCAACGTCACGCTGATCTTCTCGCTCGAGCGTTACCGCGCGGTCATGGACGCCTACCAGGCCGGCCTGGAGCAGGCCAAGGCCAAGGGCATCGACCTGTCCACGATCCGTTCCGTCGCCTCGTTCTTCGTGTCCCGGGTGGACACCGAGATCGACAAGCGCCTCACCGCGATCGGCACCGACGAGGCCCTGGCGCTGAAGAGCAAGGCCGGCGTGGCCAACGCCCAGCTCGCCTACCAGGCCTACGAAGAGGTCATCGCGGCCGCCCGCTGGCAGGAGCTGGCCGCGGCCGGCGCCCACGTGCAGCGTCCGCTGTGGGCCTCCACCGGTGTGAAGGACCCGTCCCTGCCGGACACCCTGTACGTCACCGAGCTGGTCGCCAAGGACACGGTGAACACCATGCCGGGCGCCACCCTCGAGGCCACCTTCGACCACGGCGTGATCAAGGGTGACTCGATCACCGGCAACTACGCCGCGGCCACCGAGACCATGAACGCCCTGGCCGGCGTGGGCATCGACTACAACGACGTGGTGAACCTGCTCGAGGTCGAGGGCCTGGACAAGTTCGAGAAGAGCTGGTCGGACCTGCTCGGCACGGTCACCGACGAGCTCGAGCGCGCCAAGGCCCGCGCATGAGTGACGCCGAGGTGTGGCCCGCCGACGACGTGGCGGCCGACGTGGTCGTCACGCCGGCCGGCGTGGACGCCCTGAAGGCGATCGAGAAGCACCTGCCCGCCCTGGTCGCGGACAAGGTGGCCTCCCGGATCGCGCAGAAGGACCCCACGCTGTGGGGCGAGGCCGCGGTCTCCGAGGCCTCGATCCGGCTGGGCTGGGTGGCCCTCGCCGACACCTCCCGGCCGCTGGTCGAGCCGATCGAGACGCTGCGGGCCGAGCTGCTGGCCGAGGGTGTCGACCGGGTCGTGCTGTGCGGCATGGGCGGCTCGTCGCTGGCCCCCGAGGTGATCACCAAGAGCGCCGGCGTGGAGCTGGTGGTGCTCGACACCACCGACCCCGGCCAGGTCCGCTCGGCCCTGGTCGAGCTGGAGCGCACGGTCATCGTGGTCTCCAGCAAGTCCGGCGGCACGGTCGAGACCGACAGCCAGCGCCGGGTTTTCGAGGCGGCCTTCACCGCCGCCGGGATCGACGCCAAGACCCGCATCGTGATCGTCACCGACCCGGGCTCGCCGCTGGAGAAGGCCTCGCAGGAGGCCGGCTACCGGGCGATCTTCCAGGCCGACCCGACGGTCGGCGGGCGCTACTCGGCGCTCACCGCGTTCGGGCTGGTGCCCTCCGGTCTGGCCGGGGCCGACATCGGTGCCCTGCTGGACGAGGCGGCCGGGGTCAGCGACCAGCTGGCCGAGGACGTCGAGGCCAACCCGGGCCTGGTGCTCGGTGCGGTGATCGGCGGCTCGCCGGCTTCGGGCGGCGGTTTCCGCGACAAGGTGGTCTTCGCCGACTACGGCTCGGGGATCAGCGGTTTCGGCGACTGGGCCGAGCAGCTGATCGCCGAGTCCACCGGCAAGGAAGGCACCGGCCTGCTGCCGGTCGTCGCCTCCCCCGCCGCGCCGGACGTCACCTCCCCCGGTGACGACACCGTCGTGGTGCGGCTCTCGCCGATCGGCTCGGACGCCACCACCGCCCCGGCGGACGCCCCCGCGGCGTCTGCGGTCACGGTGAACGGTCCGCTCGGGGCACAGTTCCTGCTCTGGGAGTACGCCACCTCGGTGGCCGGCCGCCTGGTCGGGATCAACCCGTTCGACCAGCCGGACGTGGAGAGCGCCAAGCAGGCCGCCCGCGGCATGCTCGACGCCCGCCCGGAACCGGCCGCACCCGACGCGGTGGACGCCGGCATCGAGATCCGGGCCACGCCCGGCCTGCTCAAGGGCGCCACCACGGTCGAGGCGGCCGTGGACGCGCTGCTGGCCGAGCTGCCCAGCCGCGGCTACCTCGCGGTGATGGCCTACCTCGACCGGCTCGCCGAGAGCGAGCTGGAGAAGGTGCGCGACCCGCTGGCCAAGCGCACGAACCGGCCCGTCACCTTCGGGTGGGGGCCGCGGTTCCTGCACTCCACCGGGCAGTTCCACAAGGGTGGTGCCCCGGTCGGGGTCTACCTCCAGATCACCGCGGGCAACGCGAAGGACCTGGAGATCCCGGACCGGCCGTTCACCTTCGGGGAGCTGATCTCGGCGCAGGCCGCCGGGGACGCGACCGTGCTGGCCGAGCACGACCGGCCGGTGCTGCGCCTGCACCTGGCCGACCGGGAAGCCGGTCTGGCCAAGCTGATCCAGGTGCTCAGCCGCTAGGGCCCGGGTGCCGGCCACCGGTTCACCGGTGGCCGGCACACCACTTCCGAGCCCGGTCCGACGGGTTTCGCCGACGGCGGAATTCGCCGGCCCGGGCGCAGGTTCTGCGGGTGGCCGGCCGGTTCCGGAGAGGACTTCCCGCCGGAGCGCCCGGGCAGGCGCAGAACCACCACTGATCGCCCGCCGAAGGGTGGGCCGGCCGGTCCCAGGACCAGCTGGCCCACCCTTCGCGTGCAGGTGACGGGAATGCCACCGGGCATCCTGAACTTGCTTGATCCTGTGTGCGAATGTCGGCGCCCGCCACCTGCGCTGCGGGTCGGCACCCAAGGCGCCCGCAATCGTCCCCAATTCTGTTCTTGGAAGCTCCGAAAGGAAGATCGGTGAGCCCGACCCGGGTGAGTGCCAGCGAGAACCCGCTGCGCGACGACCGTGACCGCAGGCTCCCCAGGATCGCCGGGCCCTCCAGCCTGGTGATGTTCGGGGTCACCGGCGACCTGGCCCGCAAGAAGCTGATGCCGGCCATCTACGACCTGGCCAACCGCGGCCTGCTGCCGCCGGGCTTCTCCCTGGTCGGCTACGGCCGCCGGGAGTGGTCCGACGCGGACTTCGCCGAGCAGGTGAAGGCCTCGGTGAGCCGCTACGCGCGTACCCCGTTCCGCACCGAGGTGTGGGACCAGCTGGCCGCCGGCCTGCGCTTCGTGACCGGCAACTTCGACGACGACGCCGCGTTCGACCGGCTCGCCGAGGTGCTCCGCGAGCTCGACGAGAGCCGGGGCACGGCCGGTAACCACGCGTTCTACCTGTCGATCCCGCCGAGCGCGTTCCCGGTGGTGACCAAGCAGCTGGCCCGCTCCGGGCTGTCCAGGCAGGACGGCGACAGCTGGCGCCGGGTGGTGATCGAGAAGCCGTTCGGTCACAACCTGGAGACCGCGCGCGAGCTGAACGAGGTCGTGGAGTCGGTGTTCCCGCCCGACTCGGTCTTCCGGATCGACCACTACCTGGGCAAGGAGACGGTCCAGAACCTGCTGGCGCTGCGCTTCGCCAACCAGCTGTGGGAGCCGATCTGGAACGCCCACTACGTGGACCACGTGCAGATCACAATGGCCGAGGACATCGGGATCGGCGGCCGGGCCGGGTACTACGACGGCATCGGCGCGGCCCGCGACGTGATCCAGAACCACCTGCTCCAGCTGCTCGCGCTGACCGCGATGGAGGAGCCGATCTCGTTCGACGCCAAGGATCTGCGGGCGGAGAAGGAGAAGGTGCTCTCCGCGGTGCGGCCCCCGGCCGACCTGGACCAGGCGGCTGCGCGGGGCCAGTACTCCCGCGGCTACCAGGGCAACGAGGCGGTGGCCGGGTTCCTCGAGGAGGACGGCATCGCGCCGGACTCGATCACCGAGACCTTCGCCGCGCTGCGCCTGGACATCGACACCCGGCGCTGGGCCGGAGTGCCGTTCTACCTGCGGGCCGGCAAGCGCCTGGGCCGCCGGGTCACCGAGATCGCGGTGGTGTTCAAGCGGGCGCCGTTCCTGCCGTTCGACAACACCGCCACCGGTGAGCTGGGGCAGAACGCCATCGTCATCCGGGTGCAGCCGGACGAGGGCGTGACCATCCGGTTCGGCTCCAAGGTGCCGGGCACGGCGATGGAGGTGCGCGACGTGAACATGGACTTCAGCTACGGCGAGTCGTTCACCGAGTCCTCCCCCGAGGCGTACGAGCGGCTGATCCTGGACGTGCTGCTCGGCGACCCGCCGCTGTTCCCGCGGCACGAGGAGGTCGAGCTCTCCTGGAAGATCCTCGACCCGTTCACCAAGCACTGGGAAAGCAGCGGCAAGCAGCCGGAGGCCTACTACCCCGGCCAGTGGGGGCCCACCTCGGCCCACGACATGCTCGCGCGCGACGGACGTAGCTGGAGGGTTCCGTGATCGTCGATCTGCCCAACACCACCACCAACGAGGTCAGCAAGCGTCTGGTGGTGGCCCGCGGTGAGAGCGGCGCGGTCGCCCTGGGCCGGGTGCTCACGCTGATCCTGGTCACCGACGAGGACGGCGCCAACGACGCGATCGGCACCGCCAACGACGCCAGCCGGGAACACCCTTCCCGGGTGCTGGTGATCGTCCGCGGCTCGACCGACGGCGACTCGCGGCTGGACGCCCAGATCCGGGTGGGCGGTGACGCCGGGGCCAGCGAGGTGATCGTGCTGCGCCTGTTCGGTGAGCTCGCCAACCACGGCTCGGCCCTGGTCACGCCGCTGCTGCTGCCGGACGCGCCGGTGGTGGTCTGGTGGGCCGGTGAGCCCCCGGCCGACCCGGCCAGCGAGCGGATCGGCACCATGGCCACCCGCCGGATCGTGGACACCGCCAAGGCCACCGACCCGGCCGAGGCGCTGCGCCAGCTGTCCCGGGTGGCGGCGCCCGGCACCACCGACCTGTCCTGGAGCCGGCTGACCCGCTGGCGGGCGCTGCTGGCGGCGGCCCTGGACCAGCCTCCGTACGAGGAGGTCACCTCGGCCGTGGTGCGCGGTGCCTCGGACAAGCCGAGCGTCGAACTGATGGCCGCCTGGCTGGCTCTCGCGCTGAACTGCCCGGTGACGGTGGAGCACACCGAACCCGGTACCGGCATGGTCGGCGTCTCGCTGACCCGGGCCTCGGGCGAGATCTCGATCGTCCGTGAGGACGGCACGGTGGCCACCATGACCCAGCCCGGTCAGCCGGTGCGCCGGGTGGCCCTGCACCGTCGTTCGGACGTGGAGTGCCTGACCGAGGAGCTGCGCCGGCTGGACCCGGACGAGCTGTTCACCGATGTGCTCACCAAGGGCATGCCGCTGGTGCAGGGGGTTTCGGCGTGAGCGCGCCCGAGAAGATCATCCTGGCCGACGGCGCTGCGCTGGCCAATGCCGCCGCCGCCCGGCTGATCACCGAGCTGGTAGACGCCCAGGCGGCGCGGGGCCAGGCGCACATCGTGCTCACCGGTGGGTCGAACGGCGGCGCTCTGCTCAAGGCCGTCGCCGCCTCGCCCGCCCGTGACGTGGTGGACTGGACGAGGGTGGACCTGTGGTGGGGCGATGAGCGCTTCCTGCCCGCCGGTGACGCCGAGCGCAACGAGACGCAGGCCCGCGAGTACCTGCTCGATGCACTGCCTTTGGAGCCGAAGCGGGTGCACGTGATGGCCCCCTCGGACGGCACTTACGGTGACGACGTGGATGCCGCTGCGGCTGCTTACGCTGCGGAACTTGAGGCCGCCGGCAACCCAGCCTTCGACGTGCTGATGCTCGGCGTTGGTCCGGACGGTCACGTAGCCTCGCTGTTCCCGGGACACCCGGGGTATGCGGTGACCTCGGGAACGGTCATCGCCGTGCGCGAGTCGCCGAAGCCGCCGCCGGTGCGAATCTCCCTCACCCTCGGGGCGATTGGGAACGCTCGCCAGGTGTGGCTGCTCGCCGGAGGCGAGGGGAAGGCGGAGGCCGTGGCCGGCGCCCTCGGCGACGTCGACCTTCCGGCCGGGGCGGTGCGCGGTACCGAGCGCACGCTTTGGCTGCTGGACCGGGCTGCGGCTTCCAAGCTGTAAAAGCCGTTTAAGCAGAGGACGGGGTGGGCACCTTGGGTGCCCACCCCGTCCTCTGTGTTTGCCTGGTTTAAGTGCGGCATTGCCCCACCAACTGGCCAGTAGAGCCATTCCCGGCGCTGCGTGAAAGTAACGTGAGCGTCCGTGAGCGACAAGCCGATCGAACTGTTCGTCAGCTGGTCCCGGAAGGACAAGCTGCTGAAGAACGCACTGATCGGGTCCCTCGAAGACCACCTGGGCATCATCGAGGGCCTGACCTTTTCCTTGTGGCAGGACGTCGAGCTGGCCGTCGGCCTGGACTGGGACGAACAACTGCAGCAGCGCCTGGCCGGCTGCGACTACGGCCTACTGCTGCTCAGCCCGTCGTTCTTCAGCAGCGTGTACATCCGGGAACGGGAGCTGTCCTGGTTCACCGGGACCACTGGTAAGCCCATGCTGCCCGTGATGCTTCGGCAGGTCCCGCTCGACGGGTCTCGCCGGACCGGTGGCGTGGAGCTGCGGCAGATCTTTCATGATCCCCTGCACCACAGGGCTTTCGCAGACGCGCGTGATCGTGACGCTTTCGCTCGGGAGCTCGCCGAGGCCATCCGACGGCGGGTGTTGTCGGACCGGGCGGGCAGTCCGCCGACTTGGGGCGTGATGTCCTGGCCGACCGGTGACAGCCCCTCGGAAGCTGCGGGCGCATGAGGCCGATGAACAGTGCCGCGGTGCTCGCAGCCCGTGACCGCCTGGTCGAGGAGCTGACCGGGCTGCAGTACCAGCGGATCACCAAGCTGGTGGAGCTGATCGGCGATGATGGCCGGATCCGGCTGGATCTCGCGCTGGAAGCCGCTACCAGGCCCGGGGCGCTGCAGAAGCGTCAGGACGCGTTCCGTCAGTTTCGCCACGACCTGGCCGAGCGCACCGGCGGTCGTCTGCAGGTTGAGGTCGATGGCGACAAGGGGGCACCGACAGCGCGCTGGTGCTGGTTCGAGGGCGAGGACCGGACGGTCGCCGAACTCGGTGCCATGTCGGCCCAAGGCGCAGGACGCCGGCCGGATGCGGTCACGGTACCGGCGGCTGCGGTCGAGGTGCTGCAGCGGCCCTACAACGTTTTCCTCAGCACCGGTGGTGAACCCGGCACGCCCCTGTACCGCGATGAGGCTGCCCTGCTGGAGTTGCTCCGTGAACGCTTCGACCCAGAGGACGTTCGGATCCAGTGGATCGGCGACGTCCAGTTGGGCACGGAGTTGAGCACCGACCTGCGGGACCGGGCGGACCTTGTGGTCTGCCTGATCAGCGCCAGCTATCTGCAGCGCAACCACGCAGATTGCCTCTGGGGATCCGAAAACCCCCATCGCCGAATGCTCTTGGCCTTCGCCCAGCTGGTAGCCGGAGCCAGACTGCCGAGCGAACTGCCGATGGCCGAGGTGCACCTTTCCGCGAAGCCGTTCAAGTCCCGCGCCCGGGCTCAGGACAAGGAAAGCTACGCCAACGACTGCGTGCCATTGATCCGCTCGCACCTTACCCGGCTCTCGTCTCCCGGTGAGCCGATCACACCGGCCAAGTCCAGGGACGAGCGCTTTCGCGAGTTCTCGCTGCAACGGGCCCTCTCCCGGGGGAAACACCACCTGGTTCTCCCTGAGGCCGTCCAGTCCGACTTCGATCGGGCTGCTCTCAGCGCGACCAGCCCCACGCGCCGTCTGGGTGAGAGCGAGCCGGCTGTGGAGCGGCTGGTGCGCTGGGCCTTGGACAGGACCGGGCCAGCGATGTGCGCGTTGCTCGGCGACGTAGGCATCGGCAAGACCACCACCACCAAACTCCTCACCGAAGAACTGCTGCGCCGGCACCAGACAGACGCCGACATCCCGTTGCCAATCTTGTTCGACCTTCGTGATCTGCCGCAGCAGACCCTCACCGATGAAGGGATTTCGCTGCGGCCGATCCTCGCCGCGTTGCTCAAGGCCAATGACCGTCGCGGAACCCTGCCGTCCGTGGACGACCTGCTCGACCTGGTCGATTCCGGCCGCGCCCTGCTGATCTTCGACGGTCTGGACGAAGTCATCGTCCGGATGCCGCCCGCCGATGCCCAGCGCTTCAGCCGAGTGCTCTGGCGGGCGGCCGAACCCACCTTCGAGGCGGCAGGACCGGTTCCGGCTCCGACCAGGCCACCGCGCAGCAAGCTCTTGCTCAGTTGTCGCACGCACTACTTCCGCTCGATCCGCGACGAGGTCAACCATTTCACCGGCCAGCAGCGTGAGAACAACCGTGGAGATTCGTATCTCGTCCTGCTGATGCAGCCCTTCGGCGACGAACAGATCCGCGAGTACCTGGCGAACAACGTGCCCGGCGTGGATGTGGAGCGGATGCTGGAGGTACTCAACGAGGTCCACAACCTGCGCGAGATCGCTGAGCGTCCGATGACTCTCACCCTGATCGCCGGGCAGCTCGAACGGATCGAGCACGCCAAGCTGACCGGCACCACGGTGTACGGGGCCGATCTGTACGCCGGGTTCGTGCAGGACTGGCTGGAGCGTGATGAGGGCAAGCACAGCTTGCTTCCGCAGCACAAGCAGGTATTGATGGAGCACCTGGCGGCAACACTCTGGCGCCAAGGTCTGAACTCGTGGTCAGCCGATCAGGTGGAGCAGTGGCTCCTGGAGTTCCTGGCTGACCGCCCCGACCTGCGGGTGCACTATGCCCAGCCGCTGCCCGATCTGTGGAAGGAAGATCTTCGTACCGCCACTTTTCTGGTGCGCAGTGACGACGACACCTTCCGCTTCGCCCACACCTCCCTTCGCGAGTTCTTCCTGGCCCGATACCTGCGCTCGGCCCTGGGCGGGCCCGGATCGCCGCAGGATAGGGCCCTCGCCTGGGACCTGCCGGTGCCGAGTGCTGAAACCCTGGACTTCTTAGGGCAAATGATGGCTGGACTGCCTGATGCCGAACGTTCGGACCATCATCTGAATAGCCTGACCGCGATCGCCCGCTCCGGCCGCGCTGGTGCTGCTTGTTTAGCGCTGGCCTATGCGATGCAGGCGCAGGGCACCTTGCCCAGCCCGGATCTGAGCGGAGCCGACTTCACCGACGCCCAGTTGAAGGGCTGGAAGATTCGATCGAAAGGCGGTGAACGCATGGATCTTCGCGGGGCCAAGTTCACCGACGCCGACCTGTCGGACGTCACCTTCACCGACCTGGAGTTGACCGGCGCGCATTTCTCGCGGGCCGACCTCACCCGGGCCGGGTTTCACACCTGCAACCTCGATGCGGCCGACTTCGACCAATCCTCTTTCGTGGGAACAGTTCTGCGCAGGTGCTCGGTGGCGGGGATTCGGTGGGAACAGGTTCACGCATACCGAGCGCAAGATCTGTTCTGTACGCCGCCGGTGCCGACGCAGTTCGAGGGCTGGCGCAGGGCTCCTGCGGCTAGTGGGAGCCCGACAAGCGGGCTTCAACTTCTCACCGGCCACATCAGCGCCGTCACGGCCGTCGCCTACCACCCCACCGGCACCCACCTCGCCACTACCAGCCACGACCAGACCACCCGCATCTGGGACGCCACCACCGGCCAGCACCTGCACACCCTCACCGGCCACACCAACACCGTCACGGCCGTCGCCTACCACCCCACCGGCACCCACCTCGCCACCACCAGCTGGGACCAGACCACCCGCATCTGGGACGCCACCACCGGCCAGCACCTGCACACCCTCACCGGCCACACCGACGCTGTCACGGCCGTCGCCTACAACCCCACAGGAACCCACCTCGCCACCACCAGCTGGGACGGCACCATCCGGATCTGGGACGCCACCACCGGCCAGCACCTGCACACCCTTGCCGACCACACGGACTGGGTCAGGGCCCTTACCTACAACCCCATAGGAACCCACCTCGCCACCACCAGCGACGACGGCACCATCCGGATCTGGGACGCCACCACCGGCCAGCACCTGCACACCCTCACCGGCCACACCAGCTGGGTCACGGCCGTCGCCTACCACCCCACCGGCACCCACCTCGCCACCACCAGCGACGACGGAAGCATCCGCAACCGCAACCTCGCCGACCAAACCAGCCTCGTCATCCAAACCCTGAACAACAGCGAATACACCGTGTGGCAAGAACACACCGAGCACGAGTCTCCCGTCTCGGTCCTCGTCCACGCCTCTCCCGGAGCTTGGCAATGGCTGGGTTATCCCACGGTGATTGACGGCCAGATCGACCGTCTCCCCGCTGAATCCTTCGGCCCTTTACCAACTCTCGTCGATGAGTAACTGCTCGACCGCATTCATAGGCCGCCCAAACAGAGGACGGGGTGGACACCTAAGGTGCCCACCCCGCCCTCTGCTCATCCGGTCTTTCAGGGCCGCAGCATGATCTTGCCAACCCGCCCAGCCTGGAAGTTGGCCACGCTGGCGGCCCGCACCTCGTCGAACGGGTAAACCGCATCCACCGGCAGAGTCATCGAACCGTCCGTAGCCCGGGCGATCAGCTCGGCGAACAGCTGCGAGCGGTGCTCGGGGGCCATGGACGGGCCCATCTTGGCGCCCCAGAAGCCCTTCACCGTGATGTTCTTGAAGATGATGGTGCCCGAGCTCAGCTCCATCGTCGGTGAGGCCATGGCGCCGAACACCACCAGCGTGCCGTCCTGGGCGATCAGTGAGAGCACCTCACCGGCGGAAGAGCCACCCACCGAGTCGATGCCGACGACAACTGGTGCGTCGCCGGTGATCTCGGCCGCTCGCTCGCGCCAGTCCGAAGCGTCGGTGGCCACGACGTTGTCGATGCCCTGGGCCGCGAGTTCTTCCACTCCGGCCGCGCGGCGCACCAGGCCGAGCACGTTGATCCCGCGCGGCTTGGCCAGCTGGGCCACCAGGCGGCCGACCGCACCGTTGGCGGCGTTCTGGACGATCCAGTCGCCTTCCTTCAGGTTCAGCGAGTCGATCAGGCTCAGGGCGGAGAACGGCATGGCCACCAGCTGGGCGGCGACCTCGTCGGAGAGCTCGTCGCGCACCGGCACGAGGCGGGCGGCGGGGGCCACGAAGTACTCGGCCCAGACGCCGAAGATGCTGCTGGCGACCACGCGCTGGCCGACCTGCAGGTGCTCGACGCCCTCGCCGAGCGCGTCCACGATGCCCACCGCTTCGGTACCGGTCCGGGCGGGCAGTTCCGGCTTGTAGCCGTAGGTGCCGCGGATCGTCCATAGGTCGTGGTTGTGCACCGCAGACAGCACGGTGCGGACGCGAGCTTCGCCGGGGCCGGGGTCGGGCGTGGGAACGTCCTCGACGGCCAGAACCTCGGAGGGGTCACCGAATTCGTGGTGGATGACGGCGCGCATGGGGGTGCCTCTACTTTCCGGTGGTGCGGTTGAAGATGAATGCGAAGATCTCGGCCAGGTCGGCTTCGGTGGGGCCTGGTTCTCCGGCGCACCAGGCGGCCAGCTGCCGGTTGATCACCCAGACCATCCCGGCGGCCAGGAATTCCCAGAACACCTCGTCGCGGTCGGACCAGGCCTGCAGCAGGGGCTCGCGGCGCAGTCGTTGCGCGGTGAAGGTGACCACCTGCGCGTGGTACGCCGCTCCCCCGGAACTGGCGTGCACGCGGTGGAAGAACACGGCGTGCCGCTGCATCCGCTCGACGATGAGCGCGAGCACCGGGGCGAAGGCGTTCTGCAGACCCTCGGGCGCCTGCGAAGGCGGTTCGAGGTCGGCGAAGGACTCCTCCAGACGGGCCAGCCCGGCCGCCGCGAACACCGCGCCCAGGTCGGCGAAGTGCTGGTAGAAGGTCGGCCGGCTCATTCCGGCCGCCTCCACCACGTCCTTGATCGAGATCTGCGCGGCGCTGCGCTCGTCCAGCAGCGCGATCGCCGCCTCGGTCAGGGCGGCCCGCGACCGGGTGACGATCGGGTTCTCCCGACGAGTCTTACTCACGTAAAAACTTTAACACCTGTAAGACCTTAAGCAAGCCAGCCTCCCAAACCCCGCAAAGCCGACCGAAGACGTCCCCTTTTTGAGTGAAGTAACCCAGCTACGCACCAGTCCGAACGCCGTTCTTCCGAGTCCCTCCAGCGCACCACACCCCAGCTCTGGAGATCCTGATGAAACGCGTCCATCCGTTCAGCGCGGCCCTGGCCGTCACTCTGGTGCTCCTCACCGGGGCGACTTCAGGACCCGCCTACGCGCGGAGCACGCCGAAGTACGCCTCGGGCCTGCCCTGGAGCGACGGCGGATTCTTCGAGCACTCGGCGGCCAAGGCCAGCGCTTTTGCCCAGTGGCGCGGCGCCCCGGTGGACAACATCACGGCCTACACCTCCCGGGCGACCTGGAATCAGCAGCTCAACGACTGGTGGGCCGGCACCGTCCCCTCGAGTTTCAAGCCTGCGCGCGACGACTTCATCCTCTCGGTGCCGTTGTGGACCGACGACGGTCAGGCCGGCACCGATCAGCAGTGGCAGGAGCTGGGCCGCAAGATCTCCGCGGTCGACCCCGACGGCCTGGTGCGGCTGGGCTGGGAGATGAACTGCTGCTTCTCCCATGCCACCGATGCCCAGAAGTGGCGAAAGCAGTTCTCCCGGGCCGTGACCCAGCTGCGCACCAGCGCCCCGCGCCTGCAGATCGTCTTCAACCCGAACGAGGGAGGTGCGCAGAACGGCACCACCCCGGCGATCGAGAAGCTCTACGTCAAGGGCAAGGTCGACATCATCGCGCTGGACAGCTACGACTGGTGGAAGCCCTTCACCACGGCCTCGAACATCAACAGCCACTTCACCAAGAAGTACGGCTGGAACTACTGGTACAAGTTCGCCCGGGACCGCGGGTTGCCGTTCGCCCTGGCCGAGTTCAGCGTCTCCTCGGCGTCTTCGGCCTCGGGCGGCGACAATCCGAAGTTCTTCGACGTGACCTACCGCTGGCTGCAGCAGAAGGCGAAGTCCGACCCGGGCTCGATCCGTTTCGTCTCACTGTTCAACGAGAGCGCCCCGTACTGCGAATGTGCCCTTTCGGCCACCCAGAACCGTAAGGCCGCGGGCAAGTACAAGTCCCTGATCGCCCGGGCCCAGAAGAACTGACAGCAACGGACGTCCGTGGTCACCGGAACACCGACCACGGACGTCCGTAAGCAGTAGGTCTTCAGCCCTTCCGGACGCGGGCCGGGCCACCGGTCGAGACCACCTTGACCTTGCCCGTCTTCTTGCTGACCTTGACGGTCGCGCTCATCGCGGCAGCCAGATCGAGTCGCTGCCACGACTTGCCCTTGTGACCGCTGCGGTCCAGCGGATAGCCCGAGGGGATCTGGGTCTGGGCAAGGACGCTCGTGCGCTGGGTCTTGGTCAGGGTCGGGAAGGTGGTCAGCAGCAGATTGGCGGCGCCGGCCGGCACCGAGGCCTTGAACTTCTTCTTGCCCTCGCGCGGGAAGCCGTAGGTCAGGCGCTCGCGGTAGACCTTCAGTGCGCTCTTGCGGCCGGTGACCAGCTGCGCGGTGCCGCCCGGCATCTTCTTGCCGCCGTAGGGGTTGGAGCGGTAGCTCTTCTGCCGGGCGATGCACTTGGCCAGGGTGCTCTTGCAGCTCTGCTTCAGGTAGCGGACGAGCTCACGCCGGGCCGGCTCGAGAACCTTGGTGCGGTACTCCTTGTCGGACCACTGCGCGGCCAGGGAAGCCTGTGCGGCGATCCGGCCACCCATCACGTCGAGCGGGTAGTGCACGCCCAGGACCAGGCGGTTGTTGCCGGCCTCGGACGTGCGGGCGAGGATCTCCGGCGCCAGTTCGGGCAGCAGCGTGGCCAGCGTGAGGCCGGCCTGGTAGGCCGTGGTGCCGTGGCCGCTGGGGAAGGAACCACCGGTGCACAGACCGGCCGAACCGTAGCCCGCGGAGAGGTAGACGTCGTTCGGCGCGAACTGGTGCGTCGTGTCGTTGCGGTCCGTGACCCGCTTGATCCTCAGATTGCCCTTGGCGGTGGCGTAGGGCTGCTTCAGCCGGAGCCAGCGCAACGAGGAACCGCTCACCTTGGACGGGTCGCACTCCTCGGCGAAGCCCGGCACGGCGGCCGTGTCGGAGTTGCTGGGCAGGTAGGGGCGCGGGTAGCTGAACCTGGTCTTGAGCGGGTTCACGTTCAGGTGGGCGCCCGAGGTGCCGTCCGAGCTGTTGATCAGGGCACTGGTCAGCGGAAGGGCGCCGGAGGTGCGGCCTTTGCGGTAGAGCGGGCCGAGCACCGAGCCCAGGCCGGTGGACAGGGTGAGGGACTGGTCGTACGAGGTCGCGGTGCTGTTCTGGTACATCGCGTCCTGCAGGGCCCGGAACTGCTGCGCCTCGGTGGCGTTGCGGTTGATCCAGACGGCGAGCCGGTCGTTGCGGGCCAGGACCTTCTGGTTCTTGGCCCGGCCGTGCAGGTCGCCCTTGCCGCTGGCGGTCCAGAGCTCGGAGAAGCCGGCCAGGGCCGGGCCGAGATCCGGCTCGACGGCCGGGGCGGCCTCGGCTCCAGCCGGGGTGGCCAGAGTCAGCGTGGCGGCGGTGAGCACGCCGACACCGCCGCGCCAGACCCGGGAGCGGCGGGATTTCTGCAGGTGAACACGCGATCCGGTGATGAGCACCGGGCGAGACTGCCACAGCGGAGGGATCTTCGTCACAAATCCGGTACAGGTGTTGTCAGAGTGAATGTCGTTG
Source organism: Kineosporia babensis (assembly GCF_021129305.1). Classification (GTDB taxonomy): domain Bacteria; phylum Actinomycetota; class Actinomycetes; order Actinomycetales; family Kineosporiaceae; genus Kineosporia; species Kineosporia babensis. Next base: position 328,401 of record NZ_JAJOMB010000004.1, read on the forward strand.
TGCAGTTCCCGGTTCCGGCGACTCCTCTTCCGGAATCGGCACTGCACCCGGGGGACAATCACGACCTGTCGGGCGTTCGTGATCATGCGGCTGACAACCGCATCGTGTCCGACGTTCATCGCAGGAGAAAAACGTGGTCTTCAAGAAGATGCTGGGCGCCCTCGGAATCGGCGGCCCGAGCGTCGACACCGTGCTGTCCCAGCCGGGCGCCCAGCCCGGCGGGATGCTGGCCGGGCAGGTCAACCTCACCGGGGGCAGCACCGATGTGGAGATCGAGCACATCTCCCTCGGCCTCCTCACCCGGATGGAACACGGTGAGCAGGACGCCGTGGGTGAGTTCCACCGGATCACCGTGAGCGGCCCGATGCGCCTGGCCGAGGGGCAGAACCTGTCTCTGCCGTTCCAGTTCGCGCTGCCCTGGGAGACGCCGTTCACCACGGTCTACGGCCAGCAGCTGCACGGCATGGTGATGGGCCTGCGCACCGAGGTGTCGATCGCCAAGGCCGTGGACAAGGGCGACCTGGACCCGGTGCAGGTGTACCCGCTGCCGGTGCAGCAGCGCATTCTGGACGCCTTCACCCAGCTCGGCTTCGTGTTCAAGTCGGCCGACCTGGAGATCGGGCAGCTGCACGGGGTGCACCAGAGCCTGCCGTTCTACCAGGAGGTCGAGTACTTCCCGGCCCAGCAGTACGCCGGGATGATCAACGAGGTCGAGCTGACCTTCGTCGCCAGCCCGCACTCGGTGCAGGTGGTGCTGGAGTTCGACAAGCGCGGCGGGCTGTTCCGGCCCGGGCAGGACAGTTTCGGCCGCTACACCGTCTCGCACGGTGACGCCGAGGAGACCGACTGGCTGCAGACCGTGGACGGCTGGATCCAGCAGGCGCTCCAGCAGCGTCAGTCGATGTTCGGCCAGGGCGCGCCGGGTGGTTACGGGCAGCCGGGTTACGGCCAGGGTGGCTACGGCCAGCCCGGTTACGGTGGCCAGCCCGGCTACGGGCAGCAGGCCGGTTTCGGTCAGCAGGGTTATGGCCAGCCCGGTTACGGCCACCAGCCCTCGGGCGGCGGAATGGGCTCCGGCATGGCCGGGGTCGCGATGGGTGCGGTCGGTGGTCTGGCGGCCGGTTACCTGGCCAGCGAGATGATCGACGGCGCCTTCGGCGACGACGAGGAAGAGGGCAGCGACGAGGCCGGAGGCGAGGAAGAGGCGCCCGAGGAGGAGTAGCCGCCTGAGTTGATCGGTCCCGGCGATGTCCGCCGGGACCGATCAAGGCCTACTTGAAGACGCCTGGTCCTTGGGTCAGAGCCTGAAGACGTGGTGCATCAGTTGGTCTTTCGACCCGCCTTGGCTCAGATGCTGGGTTCAGGGCAGCAGACGCCGGTCCGCGTTCAGCGACTTCGGCAGCTCGATGGTGATCCACTCGTTGTTGTCGGCCTCGGTGGCGCTGCGGCCGGTGGAGAACGGGAAGTTGTTGTCGTTCAGCACGCCGATGGTGTGGTCGTCGAGGATCACCACGTCCTCGATGGTCTGGAACGGGAAGGTGAAGGTCTTGCCGAAACCGCCCACGCCCTTCGGGTTCGCCACGTTCATCAGGTCCACCAGCAGCGTCTTGTCCATCGCGCCGTCGCGGTCACGGTCGCGCTTGTCGGCCAGGTAGATCTTCTTGAACTTAGCGGTCGCACCCTGGCCGTTGTCCCGCTCGATCACCAGGAAACGGTTGCTGTCCACGGCAATCGCGTCACCGATGGCGTTGGCCGGGTCCTCCAGCTGGTACCTGAACTTCTTGCCGGTGTACTTCTCCTTGCGCACGTCGAACTCGCTGAACCGCAGCGAGCCGGCCTTGTCCCCGGTCACCGTGCCCTCCAGCAGCGAGTACAGCAGGCGCCCGTCCGGAGACTGGGCCAGACCCTCGAAACCCTTGCTGCTGCCGAGGTTCGCGGTGGCCCCGGTGCGCTTGGCCGTCTCCGGCGACACCACACCCTCCAGCGCGATCGGGGCCGAGAGCAGTTTGCCGGTGCGGTCGAAGTGCAGCAGGTACGGCCCGAACTCCTCGCCGATCCAGTAGCTGCCGTCCGGGGTGCGCTGGATCGACTCGACGTCGAAGTCCGCCCCGGTCAGCACCCGGTCCTCGCGGGTCAGCTTCCATGGCACCTTGCTGTCCGGGTCGCGCAGATTGATCCCGCCCAGGACGTCCACCTGGTTCTTCGCGAACACCGGGGCAAGGCGGTGGATGCGCAGCAGGAAGTCGCCGGAGTTGGCCTGGTTGCCGTAGCCGTTGTCGGACAGCACGTCGAAGGTGCCGTCACCGTTGTCCACGATGCCCGAGAAACCCTGCACCGGCTGGTCCGCGAACGGCACGTTGAAGCCGTTGGTCTCACCGGTGATCAGCGAACCGGACGGCTCGCTGCCCGGCACGAAGGTCCCGGCCGGCAGCGAGGCCCAGCCGGTGAGCGTGGGCTGCTTCACCGGCTTGCTGTCGGTCTTGCCGGCGGTCTTGCTGTCGGCCTGCGACGCCGCCGCGCCGAGCGCGGTCAGGGACAGCGTGAGGGCCAGCACGCTGGTACCGGTCAAGGCATATCGGACGATTGTTCGCATGCCGCCAGACGCTAGGGAGGGCGGGTGAAGAGCAGAACACCAACGGCGGACGCGTGGACGTGCGCGGGGGTGCCAGAACCTGAACAGCCGGGCCGGTGACGCGGGTCACCTGCCGGTTTGCCCAGGACGGGGTGCCTCTCGCCCGACGGGGAGACCTAGATTGATGACGTCCGTCCCCCGTTGCAAGGAGCGAAGTGTCGAGCCCCGCCGCATTCGTGTCGCCGTTCCCGTTCTCCGACCTCGATGTGCGGATGGTGGTCGCCGACATGGACGGCACCCTGCTCGACGGCAGCGGGCAGATCCCGGACGCCTTCTGGCCCCTGCTGGAGCAGATGCAGGAACGGGGCATCGTCTTCGTACCGGCCAGCGGCCGGCAGTACGCCACCCTGGCCCGGCTCTTCGAGCGGGCTCCGGCCGACACCCCCTTCGTCGCCGAGAACGGCACCTACCTGCTGCGCGAGGGGGCCGAACTGGGCTCCACCACGCTCGGCCGGGCCGTCGTGGTGGACGTCATCCAGCACCTACGTGACCTGACCCGGGCAGAGCTCGACCTCGGCGTGGTGCTGTGCGGCAAACGCTCGGCGTACGTGGAGCGTAAGGACGAGGCGTTCGTCGGCGAGGTGAGCAAGTACTACGCCGCACTGGAGATCGTCGACGACCTGCTGGTCCCGGAGGACGACGTGCTGAAGATCGCGGTGTACGACTTCGGCGACGCCGAGACCGGGGCCGGCCCCCGGCTGGAGGAGTTCGCGCGGACCGAGCAGGTCGTCATCTCCAACCACCACTGGGTGGACGTGATGGCCGCCGGAGCGAACAAGGGCGTGGCCGTCGGGCAGCTGCAGCGCAGCCTCGGCATCACCCGCGACCAGACCGTGGCCTTCGGCGACTACCTCAACGACCTGGAGATGCTGGACGCCGCCACCTGGTCCTTCGCGATGGCCAACGCGCACCCCGAGGTGCTGGCCCGGGCCGCCGCGATCGCTCCCGCCAACACCGAGCAGGGGCTGATCACCACGCTGGAGCAGCTACTGGCCGGAGGCCCCGGAGGGGTCTGAGGCACCGAACTTCGAGCGCAGGAACTCGCCCTGCATGAGCAACTGCTGCTCGAGGTTGCTGCGGGACGGGCGCCGGACCAGGTCGGCGAGCGCGGTCTCGATCGCGCTCAGCTGGTCGGCGACCTCCTGCACGGCGGGCCGTTCGCGCACCAGGGCCTGGGTGTCGCGCATGGTCAGGAACGGCTCGAGGGTGTCCGGCAGGTAGCGCTCGACCGTAGCCTGGACCAGGTGCATGCCCTCGGCCTGCAGTTCGCCCTCGATCAGCCGGACCAGCAGGTCGTCCAGGTGGGCGTCGATCGCCTCCAGAGCGCTCAGCCCGCGCTGGTCCAGCCGGCCGGAGCTCCGGGCTCGCTGCAGCAGCGCGCGCCGGTCCCGGTCCAGACCGGGCACCTGCTGCGCTGCTCCGCTGCCGACCAGGTCGGCCTGGGTTAGGGCCTCGGCGATTGCCCCGATCCGCTCGCGGCCCATCCGGCGGGTGCGGGCGCCGAGCACCACCGAGGCGGTGACCACGCCCGCCACCAGGCCGAGCAGAGCGGCGGCGAGTGGGCCGGTGATCAGCAGGAACACGCCGATCCAGCCGGCCAGGGCACCTACCGGGACGAGCACGTGCCAGGCCAGGTCCGGTCCGGCCAGCCGGGCCGCCGAGGCGTTGGCCAGGCTCTGCAGAGCGTCCTGGTAGGCGGTGGAACGCTGGGTCAGGCAGCGGGCCTGGACCACCGGCAGGCGCGGGGTGAGCAGTTCGACATCGGTCCGGGTGCGGGCCAGATCACGCCGGACCCGCCGGGCCCCGGAGGCCGACACGGCTCCCCGGACCGCCATCTGGGCCACCCGCTCGCGAGTACCGTCCAGCCGGGTCTCGACCGCGCGGGCCGCGCCGTCGGGGTCGGCGGCCATCAGCGGTCCGGCCACGGTGCGATAGGCCCGTTCGGACACAGCGGGCGCCCGGTCGTACACGACGTCGACCGCACCATCCAGCAGACGGCCCGCCCGTCTCGCCCCCGGCACCGCCATCGAACCTCCCCTTGTGCGCATCCCTGTGCAGTATCCGCCTAACCCAACGCACTGGTCGAGGTGAACGTGCCCACTCAAGGCTCCCGAACGTCCATAGGTCCTGATAACCACTCGGCCAGCAACGCAGGATCCGCCACCGCCGCCCGGGCACCCTCTCGCTCGGCCTCGGACAGCTCCAGTCCGCGCAGCCGGGTGCCGTGCTCAGCCACCGCATCGGTCTTCCCGAGCGCGGTGCAGACCTCGATCAACCCGGCCAGAGCCACCGCGATCTCACCGACGGACGCCCCCTGCGAGTGCCGCTTCAGGCCCGACTGCAGCGCCCGGGCGGCCGCGAGGTCGTCGTTCTTGAACTCGCGCAGGATCCGGGCGTTGTCGATGGCCCGGGCCAGCCCGGTGAGGTCCTTCGCGCCGCCGTACTCCAGCTCCAGCGGCTCGTCCCGGCCGATCACGATGATCGAGTTGCCGTTCGGGTCCATGATCGTGAATCGCGAGGCCCCGGGCCGGAACCGGGTCATCCGGGGCAGTCCTTTGGCCAGCAGCCTGCCGTGCGCCGCGCGCATCGCGGCGGCGAAAGCGGCGTGGTAGGCGGCGACATCGTCCACCATCACCAGGCAGCCGCCGCTGTTCTCCTCGGCCGGTCTCACCCCGGCCGCGGCGGTGCCGTAGTGCAGGTCGATACCGCTCCAGCGAAAGGCCAGGTACAGATAGGGTTTGCGCTGCCGGTAGGTCACCGCGAACCCGAGCGACTCCCAGAAGGCCAGGGTCGTGTCGGCGTCCACGCACGGCAGCAGCGGCACGATGCTCTCGTTGGCGATGATTCCCCGGTTCTCGTCGGTGGTCATGAACTCAGGGTGCCGCTTCTCGCCGCCGGGCGCCTATGAACGCACGGACGGGCCGGGAGGAGTTCCCGGCCCGTCCGGGCTCACGAATCAGGCGTTGACCCGGAACTTCGTGGACTTGGTGTCGCTGTACTCCAGGCCGTTGCTGCCCAGGGTGATGCTGCCGCTGCCCTCGCGGCTGATCACGTAGCCCGCGCCGGACTTGACGATCTTGAACGCCTGCGTCTTCTTGCTGGTGTCGCACTCCCCGGCCACGATCGGCGAGGGGCTGATCTCGTCGGCGTCGGGCGCCCGCCAGCACAGCGGGTCGTTCTCGCCGGAGCTGTCGGTGCCCTTGACCTGGTAGAGGTCACCACCCAGGGACTTGAAGGTGAACAGCTGCCGGCCGCTGTCGTCGTCGGTCATCGACAGGCCCTCGTCCTCCAGGGTCAGGCCGCCCTCGAAACCGTCCACCGGCACGATGGTCGCGCCCTTGCCGCTGGAGGGCAGGCCCGGGTCGCCCGCGGCGGGCTCGGTGGTCTCTTCGGGGGCCGGCGCCTTGGTGGTCTCGGCCGTGCCCGGCTCCTCGGTGGTGTTCGAGGCTTCGGTCGCTTCGGTGGACTCCGGCGCTTCGGTGGTGGAAGTGGTGGCGCTGGAGGGGGTCACCTTGGTGACCGTGCCCTCGATCGCGCGCTCGTCCGAGTCGGATCCGCAGGCCGAGGTGACCAGCGCACCGATGACGAGGATCCCCGCCGCGGTAACTCCCCTGAGCCGTGCCATGGTTCCAACTCCTTCTCCGTGGTCGCCGCGGTCTCCTCGACCGCCGTACAGAGAGTGAGATGCGGGCCGGGCGGATTTGGGTCGGAAGAATCTTGGTGACGCCGGTCATACCGGGTGGGGCTCCAGGCCCCACCCGGTATGCGATCAGCTGCTGGTGCGCGGGCCGAGCGGGAAGGTGCCCGCGCCGACCTCGGTCAGAGTGCGGGTGTACTGCCGCAGGTAGGTGTCCAGGAACGGCGAGCGGTCGCCCTGCGCGGCCTTGTCGCCCTTGGGGTTCTGCAGCTCCAGGTCCAGCTGGGCCTTGGTCACCCGAATCGTGTTGCCACTGGGCACGTCCCGCCAGCTGCCGCTGCCGATCGTGCCGATCTGGACGCCGAGCTGGTGGTCCTTCTCGAAGGTCCAGTCGGTGGACTTCAGGTCGAAGCTGACCTTGCCCTTCTTCGTGATCAGCGCGACGTTCTCGTCGAACATCACCGCGGTACCGTCCGGCGCGACGTCCCACAGTTTCACCATCACGTTGCCGGTGGCCCCGGCGTTGAACGTGATTCCCGGGGTCGCGGTGATCCGGGTGCGCTGGGTGGCCGGTTTGGACCAGCTGAAGTAGCTGTTCGTGGTGGCGGCCAGCTCAGTGGCGGTGCGGGCGGCGGACGGCGCCGGGTCGGTGTAGTTCTCCATGTCGAAGCCCTCGTCCCCGGGCGCCGAGCGGGCCGCCAGCGTCGTCGCGGCGCCGTTGTCGAGGTACTCGCCGTTGGGCAGGCTCGCCGAGAGGGTGGAGGTGTTCTTCGGCCAGGTCGACTGCTCACGCCACTGCCCGGTGTTGTCCTCGACCAGGTAGGCCGGGTCCTTGACGGCCGGCTTGACGCCCTTCAGGTGCTGGTCGTAGAAGCGCATCACCTCGTCGAAGAACCCGGCGCGGCCCATCAGCAGCTGCCCGGCGCTGTTGGTCTCGTTGCCGCGCACGTGTTCCCACTGCCCGACCCAGCCGCGCTCGATGCCCTGGTGGTTGTCCAGGAAGAGCTCCATCTCCTCGGGCTTGGTGTTGTTCTCGATGAAGCCCTGGGTGACGAACAGCGGCGTGTTCGTGCCCTTCGCGTCCTTCGCCAGGTCGCGCTCGCGCCAGTACGCCGACTCCGGATCAGGGTTGTTGTTGTTCGTCAGGTTGTCGGCCGTGCACTCCGGATGTGCCTGTTCGTAGCGGGCGTTGGCCTTGTACCGGTCGGTGTCGTCGGCCAGCGGCGCCATCGTGACGATCGAGTTGTAGGCGTTGGGCGTACCGGTCACGTTCGGCCGCGGCACCCCGTTGCTGAACAGGTACGGATACATGTCCCACAGCGGCTCCTGCGCCACGACCGCCTTCAGCGCGGGCAGTTTCAGGTTGTTCCCGGCCAGTCCGGTGACCGCGTCGTAGGACTTGCCGTACATCCCGACCTTGCCGGTCGACCAGGGCTGCTTGGCCGCCCACTGCACCGCGGCCTTGATGTCGGCCTGCTCGCCGTCGCCCATCCAGTCCAGGCAGCCGGTGCTGCCGCCGAATCCGCGCAGGTCGACCATGACGTAGGTGTAGCCCTTGGCGAAAATGTCGGCGCCGCTGGTGAAGTCCTCGAAGCGGGCGGAGGGGCCGGTCTGGGTGAAACCCTCGGGACCGGTCTGGCCGGCATGGCTGAAGTACGGCCCGACCGCCAGGATCACCGGCGTCTTCGCCTTGGCCGACAGGCCTTCCGGGCGCAGGACGTCGGCGTGCAGTTCGACGCCGCTGCCGTCGGAGGAGGGGAAGTACTCCTCGGTCCAGACGGCCCCCTCGGGGACCCGGGGGTTCTCCGCGTGCGTCACCCCGTCCGGGGGCGCCGCCGTGGTGGCGCTGGCCGTGGCCGTGCTGCTCAGGCCGAGCGATGCAATGGCGACCAGCGCGCCGATGGTCGCGACGGTCGTCCGTTTGCGTGAGTTCACCGAACCTCCAGGAGCGATGACATGAACACGTTCCGCGAGCTGACACCGTAACGTGCAGATGTACCTTTTGACCTTTTTGTGGGACATCTCGCTTTGGGACGGACCTGGGCTCAGGCCGAGGAACGCACCAGCAGGTCGGTGGTCAGCATCGCGATCGGCGGCTTCTCGCCGGCCAGCAGAACTTCGGCCTGGGACACCGCGAGCTCGCCCATCCGGTACTTGTCGATGTTGATCGTGGTCAGCGGCGGGTCGAGGTTGTCGCCGAAGCTCAGGCCGTCGAAGCCGACCAGCGCGAGGTCGCCGGGGATACTCAGGCCGAGGCTGCGGGCGGAGCGATAGACGCCCATGGCCACGATGTCGTTGAAGGCCAGGACCGCGGTGACGTCCGGGTCGCACTTCAGCAGCCGGGACAGTCCCTGCGCACCGCCGTCCTGGGACTGATCGGCATCGGTCACGACCGGCTCCGGAAGACCTTGGGCGGCAGCAACTTCCCGCAGGACGTCGAGCCGCACCGGGTAGTCCGCGCCCGGGCAGTCGACCATGCCGATCCGTCGATGACCGTGAGCGATCAGGCGCTCGACGGCAGCCTGGATCCCGGGACGCGGGTCGATCTCGACCGCGGCGAAGACGGGGTGATCGGGCCGGCCGTGCATGACGACCAGCGGCACGCCCTCCACCGCAGCGGCGACGGCTTCGTCCGGCTGCGACAAGTAGCCGATCAGCGCGTCGACCTGCCCGGCCAGTGAGCGCAGCAACTCCAGTTCCTTCGACGGGCTCTTCTGGGTAGTACTGATCAGCACCGTCCAGGAGCGCTGCTCGGCGGCACTGATCACGCCGGCGATCAGTTCGGGGAAGAACGGGTTCAGAATGTCGTCGACGATCAGGCCGATGGTGGTCGTGGCGGGCCGGACCAGGCCACGGGCGAAACGCGAGGGCCGGTACTTCAGCTGCTGGGCCACCTCGAGAACCCGGCGCCGGGTCTCCGGATCGATTTCGCCCTTGTCGTTGATCGCCCGGGAGACGGTCTGGTGCGAGACCCCGGCGAGGCGGGCCACATCGCGCAGGGTGGGCCGCTGCGGGCTCGCGCGCCGGGCGCCTGGTTTCTCGTTCTCCACGGTCCGGCCAGTCTAGACGGCCTCTTGCGGACCTTGTGGTTATCCCCTATCTGTCCGCGCACATGCCTGTTACCGTTCACGTTAACGGTAACGGGAGATGGAGCGGGCCATGGACTGGGCAGCTTTGGTGATCAGCCGGGAACGAGCACTACGGGAGAACAGGTCGGCGCTGCCGGACGCCGAGGTGCGGCCGGAGCGGGCTGGAAGGAAGTTTCGGCCCTTCGCCTGGAGCGCCCGGCGGCTGCGCCGGTTCCGGGCCGGGAGTGGTGCCGAAGGCGACCACGCAAACGACTGAGGACGCCGGCGGCCGAAGCCACCAGCGTCCCCAGACGACTTGTCGCTCGTCAGCCGGCGGCGACGAAGCCCTTCTCGGTCAGCCAGTCGGTGGCCACCTGCTCCGGGGTCTCGCCGTCGGCGTCGACCTTTCCGTTTAGCGACTGCAGGGTGGCGTCGTCCAGTGCCTCGGCGATCGGCTTGAGAACCTCACGCAGTTCCGGCTTCTCGGCCAGCACCTCGTCCCGGACCGTCACGGCCGGGTTGTACGGGGTGAAGAACTGCTGGTCGTCCTCGAGCTGCACCAGGTCGAGGGCGGCGATCCGGCCGTCGGTGGCGAAGACCGTGCCGAAGGCACACGGGTCGCCCTTGGCCACCGAGTCGTAGACCACGCCGGCGGCCACCTCGGAGCGGTTCTTGGAGGGCAGCTCGAAGCCGTAGGCCTCCTGCACGCCCGGCCAGCCGTCGTCGCGGGCCAGGAACTCGGCGGCTGCGCAGTACGAGGCGGCGGCCGGGTCCTTCTTCGCCAGCGCGGCGTACTCGGAAATGGTCGTGACACCGAGCTTCTCGGCGTTCTCGCGGTTGGTCGCGATCGCGTAGGTGTTGTTGGCCGGTGAGGGGTCGAGCCAGGTGATCTGGTTCTCGGCCTGGTCCCGCTCGGCCACCGCCTGGTACAGCTCGGCCGGGTCGGCCAGCGGCTCGGTCTCGCCCAGGTGGGTGATCCAGCCGGTACCGGTGTACTCCCAGTACAGGTCGATCTGGTCGCTGGTCAGCGCCGAGCGGACGGTGCTGGAACCGGACATCCCGCACTTGCGCTCGACCTCGGCGCCGACCGACTGCAGGGCCTGCGCGGTGAGCTCGCACAGCACGAGCTGCTCGGTGAACTCCTTGCCACCCACGGCCACGCTCAGACCCTCGAGCGTGTCGGCCGCGCCCAGGGAGCCGGAGCTGACCTCGGTCGCGGGCTGCTGGTCACCCAGCGAGCAGCCGGTCATCAGCAGGGTCGCGGCACCCAGGGCCGCCACCATTCGGGTCTTCTTCATTCAGATTCCTTTCGGGCTCAGTGCGCGCTCTGCGGTCCCGGCCAGCCAGTCGACGAGCAGGGCCAGAGCGATGGTCAAAGCGCAGCCGACGGCCAGGACGGGCATCCGGTTGGTCGCGATGCCGCCCTCGATCAGGTCTCCCAGACCGCCGGCGTTGGTGAAGGTGGCGAGCGTGGCCACGCCCACGTTGAGGATCAGGGCCACCCGGATCCCGGCGAGCATCACCGGCACGGCCAGCGGCAGCTCCACCTTCCACAGCAGCCGGGCCGGGCTCATCCCCATGCCGCGGGCCGCGTCGATCACGGCCGGATCGACCTGCTGCAGGCCGACGATGGTGTTGCGCAGGATCGGCAGCAGGGCGTAGGCCACGAGCGCGACCACCGCCATCCGGAAGCCCACGCCGACCGCGATCGCCAGCAGCACCAGGATCCCGACCGAGGGGACGGCCTGCCCCGCGTTGGCCACGAGCAGCACCGGCGGCCGCACGAAACGGGCCCAGCGGCGGCTCAGGACGATCCCCAGCGGTACCCCCAGGGCGATCACCACGGCGGTGGAGACCAGCACCAGACGGACGTGCTGCCAGGTCTTCTCGACAATGTTGGACGCTTCGAGCGCGCGGCTCTCGATCGAGTCGAGTTCGGCGCCGGCGATGTACCCGGCCACCGCCGCCACCAGCAGCACCACGATCAGCGGCAGGATCCAGCGGGAGCCCGCCTTCGGCTCCTCGGCCTGGTTCACCGCGACCATGCTCATGCCGGGTCCTGCCGGTCACCGGTGCTGGCGAACAGCAGGTCCTGGGCCAGCACCCGCTTGCCGCCGACCTCGAGGATCTGCCGGTTCTGGGTGAGCATCCGGTCGAGCACGGCCGAGACCGGTTCCTCCGGCTGGGCGCTCAGTGCCTCGCCCGGCCGGTCGGTGGCCGGGGCGCGCCCGGCGACCTCGCCGACGGTGACCACCGAGAGCAGGCGGATGGCCGCGCGCTCGCCGATGAACGAGCGCACGAAGTCGTCGGCCGGGCGGCTGAGGATCTCGCGGGGCGTGTCGAACTGGGCCAGCCGGGAGCCCTCGGCGAAGATCGCGATCCGGTCCCCCAGCTTCAGCGCCTCGTCGATGTCGTGGGTGACGAAGACGATGGTCTTGCGGATGCGTTCCTGCAGGGCCAGGAACTCGTCCTGCAGGCGGTCCCGGGCGATCGGGTCGATCGCCCCGAACGGCTCGTCCATCAGCATCAGCGGCGGGTCGGCGGCCAGCGCCCGGGCCACCCCGACGCGCTGCTGCTGCCCGCCGGAGAGCTGCTTGGGGTAACGGGCACGGAAGGTGCCCGGCTCCAGGCCGACCAGGTCCAGCAGCTCGTCCACCCGGGCCGCGGTGCGGCGCTTGTCCCAGCCGAGCATCTCCGGCACCAGCGAGATGTTGCGCGCCACGCTCATGTGCGGCATCAGCCCGACCTGTTGGATCACGTAGCCGATGTGCCGGCGCAGCTCGTCCGGGTCGGTGTGGGTGACGTCCCGGCCGTCGATCCAGATCTGCCCGGCGGTGGGCTCGATCAGCCGGTTGATCATCCGCAGCATGGTGGTCTTGCCGCAGCCGGAGGGGCCGACGAAGACCACGAACTCACCGCGCCGGATCTCCATCGACAGCGGCCGGACGGCGTCGGCCGGGGTGTTCGGGTAGCGCTTGGTGACCTCGACCAGGCGGATCATGCTCTCGGTCGCGACGGAGTCAGACATGGAGACCTTTCGAGGTGGTGAGCTTGCCGATGGCGACGAAGATCAGGTCGAGCACGGCGGCCACGACCGCGATCGCCACCACCCCGCTCAGGGCCTCGTTGAGGGCGTTGGCCCCGCCGATCCGGGAGAGCCCGCGGAAGATCAGCTCGCCCAGGCCCGGGCCGTTGACCGCGGCGCCGATCGCCGCGGTGGCCACCACCATGATCGTGGCCACCCGAAACCCGTTGAGAATGACCGGCCAGGCCAGCGGCAGCCGGACCAGGAACAGCCGCCGGGTGGCGCTCATGCCCATCCCCCGGGCGGCGTCGATCACGCTGGGGTCGACCCCCTCCAGGCCGGTCACCGTGTTGCGGGCGATCGGGAACACGGCGTAGACGGTCAGCGCCAGGATGGTGGGCAGCACCCCCAGGCCGAAGACCGGGATCAGCAGGGCGAAGAGGGCGAAGGAGGGGATGGTCAGCAACGTTCCGGTGAACGAGAGCAGGGCGGCGCGCACCCGGGGCAGGCGCTCGGTGGCCGCGACGAGCCCCAGGCTCACCACGCCGGCGCACAGCACCGCGATCAGGACGAGCTGGAGATGCTGCATCCCGAGGAACGAGATGCGCTCCCAGTGCTGCGAGACGTAACTGAAGAAATCCATCAGCTTCCTTCGGACAGGGCGGAACCAGGATCCGAGGCACCCGGATCTGGCGTTACTGAAACGTGACGGTCGACGTCGGATTTCGCCTCACCCGCGCCGGTGCGCGAACTCTGACGACGCCCGTGCCGTCACGGACAGCAGCGAACCGGTAGCAGAGCCGGTCTTCGCCGCGGCGGGCTACGATGTGACCTGCGCCTCAAGCACTCCCACGCGCCGGTGGACGGGAGTCGGTGAATCGGCGCGCGAAGGACGCTTTTTCGGGACTAGCAGTGCAGAGCCTCCCGATCTGCGGCCGCCCGGGCCGACTTCCCAGGGTCACCGCGGCGGCCGATCGGCCGCTCCGGGCGCCGGTGGAAATCATTCACGCAACGGAGCCTACCCAGTTTCGTCACCGTGACGAGGAAACAGAAGCATCTCATCACTGCGGGTAATCGCCCGGATTGCGCCATCCGGGGCCCGATAACCGACAAACGCCAACACTCTTGACATTCCGGTCCGGCCCGCATGAACTGTGGGCGCTCCCCCATGCCCCGTGCAACCGCCCCCGGAGGTCGTCGATGCCCTCTCCCTTGTCCCGCCGCTCCGTCTTCGCCGCCGCAGCCGGCGGCCTGGTCCTGAGCGGGACCGGAACGCTGTCCGCGCAGGCTCAGGGAAAGAGGCAGGGCCTGAGCGTGCGCGGGGCCGACCTGTCGTTCCTGCTGCAACTCGAGGAAGCGGGGGTCCGCTACCGCGACCGACAGGGCCGGACCGGCACCGCGGAGAAGATTCTCGCCGCCGCCGGGGCCAACTATCAGCGCATCCGGGTGTGGGTCGATCCGCCGGAGGGCTACACCGACCGCGAGCGCGCCCTCGCCCTGGGCCGGCGAGCCAAGCGGGCCGGGCTGAAAATCGTCCTCGATCCGCACTATTGCGACTTCTGGGCCGACCCCGGCAAGCATCCGATCCCGGCCGGGTGGCCCACCGAGCTACCGGCCCTGGCCGAGAAGGTGCGCACCTACACCCGGGACCTGATCCGGGCGTTCGCGGCCCAGGGCACCCCGGTGGACATCTTTCAGATGGGTAACGAGATCACCGCCGGGATCCTCTGGCCGGTCGGGCAGCTCTACCCGGCCGAAGGCCCGCAGCGCTGGAGCGAGTTCGCCACCCTGCTCAAGGCCGGGATCACCGGTGCCCGTCAGGGTTCCGCCGGGCGGCCGCTGCCGGTGATGCTGCACATCGATCGCGGCGGCAAGCTGGAGGACACCCGCTGGTTCTTCGACAACATCACCGAGCTGGACGTGCCTTTCGACATCATCGGCCAGTCGTACTACCCGATGTGGCACGGTTCGCTGGCCGATCTCGAGGCCAACCTGAGGGATTCGGTGAGCCGCTACCGAAAGCCGGTGCTGGTGGCCGAGACCAGCTACCCCTGGACGCTGGAGGACGGCGACGGCTACGAGAACCTGATCACCGACGACTCGGCGCTGCCGGACGTGGGCCGCTTTCCGGCCACCGAGGCGGGCCAGGCCGGTTACTACGAAGCGCTGCGCAAGGTGCTGGCCGGGATCCCGGGCGGCCGGGGACTGGGATTCCTGGCCTGGGAACCGGCGTGGATCCCGGGGGTGGGCTGGGAGCCCGGCGCGGGGGCACCCAACGACAACCTCACCCAGTTCGACTTCACCGGCCGCGCCCTGGCCTCGATCCGCGCCTACCGACGTCCCTGATCGGTTCAGCCATCAGCCCATCTCGGCGAGGATGCCCGCGACGTCGACCGCAACGGCGTCCTTGGGCGCCTGGACGGTGTTGGCCTGCTGGTCGATCTTCACGTCGAGCGCCAGGTTCGCCCCCTCGACCGGCTGGTCCAGGAACTGCACCAGGTCCAGGTTGACCCCGCTCAGCTTGCCGTCCTGGAGGAACACGTCCACGGTGACGTCCCGGTCGGGCAGCGCCTCGATCTCCTGCTTGATCGCGTCGCTCTCACCGTCACCGGCCAGCGCCACCAGGTCGTCCTGCACAGCCTGGGCGATCTGCTTGGCCGGGGCGCTCACCCGGTAACCGCCGTCGATCGCGGTGACCTCGGTCTCCTGCTCGAACGAGGCCTGCAGGGACTGCATCAGGGCGTAGCCCCGCTCCAGGTCCGGTTCGGAGCCGAGCAGCTCGTCCAGGTCGTTCGTCTGCAGGGCCTTCTCGGCCTCGGCCAGGTCGATCGAGATCCACTGGTGCTCCAGCAGGGCGTTGGCCGGGTCGGCGAGCAGCGGGTCGGCGCCTTCGAAGGCCCCGCGCAGGTCGTCCGTGCTCGAGTCGAACTGCTGGGCGATCCAATCTGCGTCCAGCTTCAGGTAGAAGTCGTCGTCAACCCCCACCAGATCGACCAGCGAGGCCTCCTTGAGCTGCACCGACACCTGGTAGGAGCTCGGGCCCTCGGCCAGCGTCTCACCGTCGGCGGCGCTGAAGCTGGACAGGATCCGGCCGTCCAGCGCGGCCACGGCCAGGTCGAGGTCGGCCTGGTTCATCTGCTCGGCCTTCGGCTGCGCGGCGTTCACCTTCTCCAGATCCGCCCGCGAGCTGTCCAGCTTCACCTCCAGGCCGACCCCCTGGGACTGCGACATCGAGTCGAAGGCCTCGAGCAGCGCCGACTTCGGCCCACCGCTGCCGGTGGTGGCCGGGGCCGCCTCGCTCCCGCAGCCGGCGACCACCGTGGTGGCCAGCAACCCGAAACCGGCGAACAGCGTGAGTCCAGTGCGCTTCATCATGGTCGTTTCCTGCCTCTGGTAGCGATTTTCCGTGTGCCAGAAGGCTATGAAGCGAGTCACGGGCGGCGCGTCGCCCCGAAGTCGCAGAACCGCTACTCATCCGAAAGTTGCAAGCACGCTCCGGATTCACGGCGCACCGGCGGTAACCGCACCCGAACCGCCCCCGCACCGCACCGCGATCGGTGCGTCGGGCGTCTCCAATTCGGTCTTTGATCTGAGCCTTACCACAACGACAGGGGTTTCATCCGCGAAAAGGTCAAATTGCCCTTAAGGCTCCTTAAGTTTTATGGTGCGCCGTGGCCTCTACAGCAACAAAAGCCCCGGAGTGCTCCAGATCACCCGAACCTGGAGACCGGCCGCGGATCGGCGCCCGGCACAGTTCCGGATCGGAACGAGCCGGATTCGCCGGACACTGGATCGAATTGGCCCTCGGACAGCGGGGTCTCGGCCTGATCAGCGGCCTGCTGGCCACCGCGTTCCTCGGCTGGGGCCTGGCCCGCACCGCGTTCTGGCTCGACGAGGGCGCGACTGTGGTTGCCACGCAGCGCAGCTGGGACGATCTCTGGACGCTCAAGGACGGCCCCGAAGCACCCCTCCTGCCGTACTACGTCCTGCTGAAGCTCTTCCGCAGCGCCGCCCGTGCGCTGGCGCCTTTCCTGTCCGACCATCCCGAGTTGCTGCTGCGCCTGCCCTCGGCCGTCGTCACCGTGCTCGCGGTCTGGATCCTGGCCGCCTGGCTGAGCCGGCTGACCTCGGCCCACCTCACCGTGACCACTTCGGTGATGCTGCTTCTGATCAGCGGGTTCTCGCGGTACGGCCAGGAGGCCCGGCCCTACGCGCTGGTGGCCTTCCTGGCGGTGGTCGCGACTGTGGTGTGGCACACCATGACCACCGATTCCCGCTGGCGCTGGAGTGTGCTGTACGCGTTCACCGTGAGTGCGATGATCGTGATGCACACGCTGAGCGCCCCTCTCGTCGGCGCGCACCTGCTGGCCTCGGTGATCTGCCTCAGCGGCCAGGGCCGTTGGCCCGTGTTCTGGCGCACAGCAGTCGCCGGGACCGTGGGTGCCCTGCTCGCCTCACCCCTGGCCCTGCTGTCCTCCAGCAACGGCACCGGGCCGACCACGGTCTACGACAACATCACGCCACGCTACGTGCTCTACATCTTCACCCGGCTGTTCACCGAGAATCCCACACCCCTGCTCGGTATCGGCCCGGTGATCCTGCTCGCCCTGATCGGCCTGGTGCAGGTGCGCGCCGGGCAGTACCAGTTCGTCGCCCGCCTGGCCGCCGGCTGGGCCCTGGTCCCGCTGGTGGCGATGATCCCGGTGCTGATCGTGTACCCCAACCTGCTGCTCGGCCGGTACGTGGTCTTCGTGCTGCCGGCCTGGGCGATCCTGGCCGGGCTCGGGGTCACGTTCCTGGCCGATGCCGTGTCCCGGCGGGTGAGCCAGCGCCAGGTCGTGGCGGCAACCGTTGCGGTGGCCCTGATCCTGGGTACCGCAGTGCTGCAGTTCGAGTCGCTGAACAAGATCCGGCAGTCGGCCGGGCACGGTGAGGACATCCGGCCGGCCCTGGAGATCGCGCAACGGCCGGAGTACCGCAAGCTCGGGATCGTGGTCTCCACCCGGTTCGGCTCGGTGATGGTCGGGGCCTACGACCGCGAGCAGGAGGACCGGCTGGTCTCCCAGCGGATGCAGCGGGACCAGAACGTGATCTGGCCGGCGGCGGTACCGCAGAAGGAGGCCGGGCGTTCGCTGCGCGGCAAACAGCGGGTGATCCTGCTGCAGCGGGCCCGGCCCGAGGAAGGTTGCTCGCAGGTGGTCCAGCCGGTCACCCCGGCCGAGATCGAGTACTGCAAGCCGCCGCTGCTGAAACGCCTGAACTTCCAGGTGGAGCAGATCGTGTCGGCCGAGGGCGGCTGGGTGTTCGCGGTGATGAAACGCCAGCGGGTCGAACTGGCGCCGCTGGGGCAGCCGCGGCGGAACCCGATTCCCGCGGCCATCGCGGCCCGGTAGAACCGGACTTCGTGCAAAGCTTCCCGGGTGCCGGAACTACCTGAAGTCGAGTCCGCCCGAGCCGTGATCGAGCGGGCCGGTCTGCACCGCACCATCGTCGACGTGGACGACTCGGACTCCTACGAGTGCCGTCCGCACTCCCCCGGGCAGATCCGCACGGCCCTGCTCGGGCGCACCCTGACCGCCGCGCACCGGCGGGGCAAGAGCATGTGGGTGGACTCCTCCGACGCCGGCCCGGTGCTGGGCATCCACCTGGGCATGTCCGGCAAGATCGTGATCGGCGACGCCGAGGGCACCGAGGTCGACGGCGGTGACTACTGGGAACGCGGGCGGCAGGCCGGTGACCACCGGTTCACCCGCTTCGGCCTGACCTTCGAGGACGGCGGCCGCCTGCTGCTGATCGATCCGCGCCGGCTGGGCCGGGTCCGCCTGGATCCGCCGGTCGAGAAGCTCGGGCCGGACGCGCAGTTCATCAAGCCACCGGCCTTCCGCGCGCTCCTGGAGACCAGCGCAGCCCCGGTCAAGGCCCGGCTGATGGACCAGGACCGGATCGCCGGGATCGGTAATCTGCTGGCCGACCAGATTCTCTGGGCCGCGCGGATCAGCCCGGCCCGGCCGGCCGACGAACTCGACAGCGACGAGGTCAGCCGGTTGCTGCGGGCCACCCGGGCGGCCATCCGGGACGCGATCGCCGGTGGCGGGGTGCACACCCTCAAGGTGGTCGCGCACCGCAAGAAGGTGGCTCGCTGCCCGCGCTGCAAGGCCGAGATGTCCCAGGGGACGGTCGGCGGGCGCACGACCTGGTGGTGCAGCCGGGAACAGGCTCAGTAGACCCAGACCTTGGTCCCGATCGGCATCTTGCCGGTGTCCCAGATCCAGTCGGCAGCAGCATTGCTCACCCGCACGCAGCCGTGCGAGGCCGGGTAGGTGGGCACGCTGTTCGCGCCGTGCACCGCGATCCCGCCGTTGAAGTACTTCGGCCGGTAGAGCAGGCCCAGCGGTGCGTGCCGGTAGCCGTCGATCTGCCGGAACACCCGGTAGTGGCCCTTGGGGGTGCTGGCGATGTGGGTGGATCCCCCGCTGACATACCGTTCGCCGCTGCCGGTGGACGTGTTCAGCGTGTACCTGACCTTGCCGTCCTTGACGATCTTCAGCACCTGGCGCTTCTTGTCGACCTCGACGACCGTACCCCGGCTGCTGCGGGCCCGGGGCCGGACCTGCTCCTCCAGCGCCCGCCAGACCTTCGGCCCGACCACCCCGTCCGGCTTCAGCCGGGCCACCTTCTCCAGCGCGAACACCGCCTGCTCGGTGTTGCCGCCGAACTCGCCGTCGGCCTTGCCACCGGTCCAATAGCCCAGCGCATTAAGCTTTTTCTGCAGCTGGCGCACGGCCGGGCCGGAGTCTCCCCGGTCCAGCGTCGGCCGGGTCTGGATCACAACCATGGACGTCTGAACCGAGGACGTGGGGACGCTCGCCGGTGCGCTGACCGGGTTGGTGACGACCAGGGCCGACGCCAGCAGCGCGGCCGTCGACGGTGTCTTCCAGTTCATGTCCGGCTCCCCACGTCAGCGGGCGCGCAGCCTTGCGCGATATCGACAATTAAGACATTAACTCGATATCGCGCTGCGGGCAGCCGAATGTTCACTCCTCGCGCAGGCGCTCCAGCTCGTCCGCGAAGGCATCGACAATGGCGTTCCACAAGCGGGGCTGCGCCGCGGCGGCCACATCTGCGGCCAGCCGAACACCCATCGCCGCAGCCCAGTCGGCGCTGAACTTGTCCAGGGCAGCGTCCGGCACCGGCACTGCCCGGGGCGCCGGCCGGGGCTTCTTCTCGTCCGCGCTCGCCTTCTGCAGCGCCGGTACCTCGACCGGGTCCGACCCGGGGATCGGCAGCACCACGCCCGAGTGCACCACCGTGAGGAATTTCGTGGTCCGGGTCAGCGCGACGTAGAGCAGCCGCAGGCCGTGCGCCCCCTGCCCCGCGATCGCCTGCGGTTCGACCACGACAACGGCCTCGAACTCAAGGCCTTTCGCATCCACCGCGCCGACCAGGTTGATGCTCGAGCCCAGTGCCCCGACCCGGGTGTCCTGGTACTGCACATCGTTGTGATCGAGCACCGCGACGACGCCCGGGCGCTGCTCATCCGCGCAGATGATGCCGACGAACAAGCCCCGGGCCGCATAGTCCCGGGCCGCCCGCACCGCCTCGGCGCCCAGCTCACCGGCCAGGACCTGGCGCAGATCAGGTTCGGCCGGCCCGATCCGGACCACCGACAGCGGCTCGACGGCGGGGGCGGAATGCGCAAGCAGCTGCGCGGCCAGCGCATACACCTGCTGCGGCACCCGGTAACCGAACTTCAGCGGCGCGATCGAGGCCGGGTGCCGGAACATCAGTTCCCGGACCAGGTCGTCCCAGCTGTCCCGGGCCCACGGCCCGGTCGACTGGGCCAGATCGCCCAGCACGGTGTACGAGCCGGACCGGCTTCGGCGGCGGACCGAGCGCAGCTGCATCGGCGAAAGATCCTGCGCCTCATCGACAACGATGTGCTCGAACAGCACCCCGTTGCCGTTCAGCAGCTTCTCGGCCTCGTCCAGCAACGCGACATCGGTCAGGCTCCAGCGCTCGTCCGACACGCGTTCGGCGGCCGGCCGGAACAGCATCCGCACCTCGGCGGCGGTGAAGTCCTCCCCCGCCGCCGCCAGCAGCCGGTCCCGCGACCCGAACAGATCCCGCAGGAACATCTGCGGGGTGAGTGAGGGCCAGACCCGCTCCAGCGCAGCATCAATCGCGGTCGAAGGCACCTGTACCCCGCGGCGCGCCCGGATCGACACCATCGACGTCAGCCAGCTGCGCATCGCCGCCCGGCCGGCGTTGTAGCTGCGGGCCTGGTTCAGCGAACGCGACAGCGCTCCCTCCACCTCGACCCGGTCGAAGGAGGCGGCGACATCGGTGGCCGGGCCTACATCCAGCTGGGCAGCCCGCTCGGGGAACCGGATCCGCTGCACCAGACCGCGGGTGAGCAGCTGGGCCATCCGCAGCTGGCCCTTGATCCGGGCCACGTCGGCGTGTTCCTCGCGGCCGGTGCTGCCCTGCGGGCCGAGGCCCCGCAGGTCCCGGTGCTCGATCTGGTGATCGCCCAGACCGGGCAGCACCTGCCGGATGTAGCGGGTGAAGGTCGGGTTCGGCCCGATCACCAGCACGTCCGCGGGCGTGAGCTGCTCGGCGTGGTTGAACAGCAGCCACGAGACCCGGTGCAGGCCGACCACCGTCTTGCCGGTGCCCGGGCCGCCCTGGACGATCAGCAGCTGCTCCAGGTCGCTGCGCACCAGCTCGTACTGCATCGAGTGGATGGTCTGGACGATGTCGCGCATCTCGCCGTCGCGGCCGGCTTCGAGATCACGCAGCACCGCGTCGTCGATGCCCTCGTGCTCCAGGGCAGTGAGCTCGCCGACCCGCTCGGCCAGGTCGGCGAAGACCACGTCGTCGAAGCTGACGATGCGGTTGCGCTCCACCTCGAACGTCCGCTTGCGCGCCACGCCCTTACGGTCGTCGTAACTGGCCGTGAAGTACGGGGCCGCGCCCGGCGCCTTCCAGCTGATCACCAGCAGCTCGCCGTCGCCGTCGCGGATGACGGCCTTACCCACGTAATAGGTCTCGCCGTCGTCCTGGTCGAAGCGGCCCATCGCCACGGCCTCGTCCGGATCGCCCAGCTGCTCGATCTGGGCCTTGGCCGCCTGCCCGACGGCGATGCTGGCCTTGCCCCCGACCGCTGCGCCGGCCGCGCCGCCCAGCGTCTGGCGTTTGTGCTCCCGGGCTTCCCAGGCCGCGTCGAAGTACTTCTGCTCGCTGGCGATCTCGTCCTGGTCAGCGGCGCCGACGCTCATCCGTGTCACGTCCTCCCGGTACGCGGCCCGAGGGCGGCGGTCAGGTGCCCACGGTCGGCCGGAACGTCTCCCGCCGCCGACCGGGGCATACCGTCACATCATCTGGCACAAGGTGCGCAAATGAACCAGGAAAAGGTCACGAATCAGTCAAGCCAGCTCACCCGGAGTTCGGCACTCCCCGCAACCGGGCCATCACCTCGGCCGGTACCGGTTTGCCGAGCATCCGGCAGACGGCCGTCTCCTCGGCCGCCGCGACCACCTCGTCCCAGCGCCGCGTGCCGTCGTTCGGATTCTCACTCATCGGCACCGCCGTGAGATCCATGACCACGGTGCCCACACCGTCCTCAGTTACCGCCGACAGACTGCGGTGACCTTCGGTCTGACCTCCGTGCCCCCATACCGTTCCGCAGGAATTCGTGCTCTTGAGCAGGCCCAGGCCGTAGCCGCTTCCGACCGGGAAGTCCGCCGGCCGGTCCACCACGGTTTTCATCTGGGCGAGCTGCTCGGCGGAGAAGAGTTTGCCGGTGAGCAGGGCGGAGAAGAAGGTGGCGACGTCGTCCTGGTCGGCGACCATCGCCCCGGCCGCTCCGGACAGACCGTCCACCGGCCAGGACACGGTGTCGGTGTAGTTCGGCTTGGTCCCGATGAACCTGAGCACGTACCCGTGGGCATAACCCGGACCGGTGTCGGTGGCGACCGGGCGGGGCAGGTACGTCCGCTTCAGGCCGAGCGGGCCGGTGATCCGCTGCTCGAGAAGCTCGGACAGGGTCTGGCCGGTGCGCTCCTGCAGCATCATCCCGATCACGGTGTACCCGGTGTTGGAGTACGAATAGTTCTCTCCAGGAACGAAGTTGAGCCCCTTGTCGACCGCGATCTGCACCAGTTCCTTCTCGGTCCACAGGCGCTGCGGGTCGGCTTCCCACGCTCGCCAGTAGCCGTCGTCCTCGGTGTAGTTGTAGAGCCCACTGGTGTGGTTGAGCAGCATCCGCACGGTGATGTCCGCGCCGTCGGGCAGGAGACCGGGCAGGTACTCCTCGATCGGGGCGTCCAAATCGACCTTGCCCTCGTCGACCAGCTGCAGAGTCAGCGTGGCCATGAAAGTCTTCGTGGCGCTGCCGATCTGGAACTGGTCCGTGGCCTTCATCGCCCGCTCGGTCTGCCGGTCGGCAACACCCAGCGCGGTGTACTGCACCTCCTGACCGTTGCCGATCCGGGCCATGAACCCGGGAACGTTGGCCTCCAAAACCTCCCGGGCCACTTCCTGCATGACGTCGTTCGTCGGTTCCGGGGCACTGGCCTTTTCGGGGGAGACAGTACACGCGGCAAGCAGCAAGGCGGCCAGGATCCACCCTCTCCGGATCGACTTCGCGCCGGACCAGACGGCCATGAAGCCCTCCCAGAATTCAACCCTGTGCAATCAAGAGGACGCTCAGAGTACCCGGGGAGGGTGGCCAATCTCTTCGGTGGGAAGCGGGCGGCTGCCCCGGATCGGTGTGGCTCGACCACCCGCGTCCCACCTCGAAGCGTCAGCTCACCGCGACGTCGAAGATGTGCATGATGCCCTTGTCGGTCTGTTCCGGCAGGGTCACCGACTCGACCACCTTGTCCGCGGCCAGGGTCACCGGTGCCGAGGCGAAGACCCGGAAGGTCCCGCTACCGGCCGTGCCGTTGACGTTGTTGCGGCCGTTGACCGTGGCCACAACGGTTTCGCCGGTCGCCGGGTTCGCAGCCCAGTCGCTCAGCGCGAACGGCACCTCCTGGGTGCTGCCGTCGGTGTAGGTCACCACAGCCGTCCCGGAGGCCGGGCCGTTCGTGGCCAGCCCGAGGAACGACAACTGCTCGCCCTTGACCGAACTGGGCTTGATCTTCTGGCCGTGCGGGATCCAGTTGTCCGGCTCGCCGGCCCGGGCCGCGGGCCAGGTAAAGCTGGTGCCGGCAACGGTTTCGCCCGGCTTGAGACCTGCGGAGGCCAGGGACTCGCGGGAGAGCGACCAGTCGCTGAGGTCGATCGAGCCCAGGTTGCCCTGACCGTCCGGGGTGGTGCCGATGCTGTTGCGGGCATTCGCGCCGTCGGTGTACGAGGGCGGAACGTCGGCTGCGGCGGTGCCCCAGGAGTTGGCCGTGGCCTTCATCGTGAAGTCCAGGGTGCCGCCCGAGCGCGCGAACGAGGCGGGCAGCCAGGACTTCTGGCGCTGCTTGCCGTCGACCTTGAGCCCGTTGACGTACTTGGCGCCCTTGGCCACGCCCTGCGCCCTGATCGTGATCTTACGCTTGACCCCGGCCGGCTCGATCACGATCCGGTCGAACATCGGGGCGCTGATCACCAGGTCACCGGTACCGTAGATCGCCGGGTAGAAGCCCAGATTGGCGAACACGTACCAGGCGCTCAACGCGCCTTGGTCGTCGTTCCCGGGCAGGCCCGACGATGTTGTGTCGTACATTTCGGCAACGGCCCGATAGAGGACGTCCGTGGTCCTGGAGGGCGTCTGCAGCCAGTTGTAGACCCACGGAGTTCCGAAAGCGGGCTGGTTGGAGAGGTAGTTGCCGGTCTGGGTGTAGGCGCCGGCGTCCAGTTGTTCCATCAGCTGGTCCAGTTGCGCACTCGCCTGGTCCACGCCGCCGCGTTTGTCGATCAGGGTGGACAGGTTGTGCGGAACCAGCCAGCCGTACTGGTAACCGGTGGACTGGTTGAACTGGCCGCGCCCGGACGAGTCGTCCCGTACCCGAAGGTCGAAGCTCCGGTCGAAACCGCTGCGGGAGCGCGGCCGCACGTGCTGGGTCTGCGGGTCGAAGACGTTCATCCAGTTCTGCGAGCGGGCCGAGAAGAACGCGTACGCCTCGTCGTCCCCGAGTCGCCGGGCCAGCTGGGCGATCGCAAAGTCGTCGATGGAGTACTCCAGCACCCGTGAGGTGGCGAAGTCGCCCTTGGCGTTCTCGATCATGCCGGTGGCGAAGTACTGGTATCCGTCCGATCGCGAGGTCCTGGTGGCGGGCAGCACCTGAGTGGCCTTCATCGAGGCCAGCGCGGCCTGGCGGTCGTAGCCGGTGGCGCCCAGGTCGTCCAGGGTGGAGAGGATGACCTGGTAGTTGTCGCCCTGCATGCGGGCCGCGCCGGGTGCCCAGGAGCCGCGTTGCTCGACCAGTTTCATGATCGAGCGGTTGATGTCGGTGGCCACCTCAGGGAAGGTCAGGGCGATCAGCTGCACCTGGCTGCGGTAGGCGTCCCAGCCCGAGCCGGCCCAGTTGATGTTCCGGTAGAAATGGTGGCCCTTCTCGATCGTGTGCTGCTTGCCGTCGAAGCCGATGTACTGGCCGTTGACGTCCTCACGCACGTTCGGGTTGCCGAAGACCCGGAACAGCGCGCTGTAGAACTTGATCCGCTGCTCGGTCGTGCCGCCCTGGGCCTGGACCGTGGCCAGAGCCTGTTTCCAGAGCTTCTTGGCGTCGTTCTTGACGTCGTTGAAACCGTCCTTGCCCACTTCGGATTCCCGGTTGAGCGCGGCGTTCTCCACGCTGACGTAACTGAAACCGGTCTTGGCGAGCACTTTCGCGCCCTGCTGGAAGGTCAGCCAGGCACCGGTGTCGTGGCGGTAGTCCACCCCGACGTCCTCAGTGCTCTTGATCGCGTGCGTCGAGCCCTGGGTCAGGGCCTCGTCGGTCCAGGTGCCGTAGGACTCGAACGGCTTGTCGTAGACGGTGGAGAAGTAGGCCTTGTAGTAGTTGCCGTTGTCGCAGACGTCGACGCCGTACATCCACCCGGAAACCGTGCGGGTCTTCGGGTCGATGGTCACCTCGCTGCCGAACGTCCGGTTGTTCGGGCCGGAGACATCCAGAATCAGGGACGATTCACCGCTCTTGGGAAAGTCGTAGCGGCTTACGGAGGTGCGGGCGGTGGCGGTCAGTTCCGCCTCCACACCGTTGTCCACCTTCACACCGTAGAACCCCGGCTGCGAGGTCTCGTTGTCGTGACTGAACGGAAGGTAGTAGTCCCGGATACTGGACGCGGGGCTGGAAGGCAGCGCGCCGTCCGTCAATGATCCGGCGTACGGGATGGTCGGGAACTCGTACCCGCCGAACCGGCCGGTGCACCCCGTCCCCTCGTAGCGGGTCATCCCGAACCCCCGGATCAGCGAGGCGGTGTACTCGTAACCGCCCTTCTGCCCGACGTTGGCGTTGCCGTCGGCCCAGGTGGTCGGGCTGGGCTGGATCATCCCGAAGGGGACGCCGGCTCCGGGAAAGGTGTTGCCGTAGGCGTCGTTGCTCTTGTTCTGGCCGGTGTCCAGTTCGGTACCGATGAACTGGTTCACCGCGTCGAACGGTGAGATCTCGGCGGCCTGGGCCGTGGTGGTGGGCAGCAGGGCACTCAGGCAGGCAACGGTCACCGCGACCGTTCCGGCCCGGCGCCACCGGGACTTGCGTGGGGGCATCAGGATTCCCAACAAGATGGGCAAATGGGGCGGGCTCACGTTGTCATCCTCACCCCGCCGGTCCAGGACGGACAGATGTCCTGCGGGCAACGGACGGGGCAACATCCCGTACCACCGGCCCGACCTCGAGCCGCTTTCAGGCGGCTCGTTCGCAGCGGGGCCGATAGTCGTTGTCCGGCAGGATGATTTTCCATTCGTGTTCGGTGAGTGATCGCGAGGCCCGCCGGCACAGGTGCGGCAGCCACTTCTCGCGGTCCAGGTTCCAAAGGCGGACCGTTGCATCATCACCGCCGGTGAAGGCGGTACGGGTGGCCGGGTCGACGGCGACCGCGTCCGCCCAGCCCGTGTGCCCCTTCATCGGCGCGCCGACCAGGGCGCGGTTCCTGACGTCCCACAGGCGGATCAGACCATCACCGTTCGTGGCGACCACGTGATCGGCGCCGGCGAAAGCCACATCGTCGACCGGAGCGTCGTCGTTGTCGAGTTCCGCCACCAGAGCACGGTTCCCGACGTTCCAGACCCGCACGGTCCCGTCCTGGCCGGAAGCAGCCAGCCGCGAACCGTCGGGAGAGAAGGCCACTCCCCAGACCCGGACCCCCGGCTTGTCGAGCAGGACCGGACCCAACGGTGCGTGCGAGTTGACGTCCCACAACCGTACGGTGCCGTCGTTGCCGGAACTGGCCAGAACGGCGCCGTCGGGGCTGAACGCCACGTCCTGCACCGGTTCACCGTGGCCCGTCAAGGTCGCGGTCTGCTCACCGGAGGACAGATTCCAGAGCCGGATCAGGTGGTCGTCACCGGCAGTGGCCAGGGTCTGCCCATCGCGCGCCAGGCTGATGCCCCAGACCTTCGCCGTCTTTCCGGGGGTGGTCATCCGTTGCCGCACAGCGTGGGTCTGGGCGTCCAGCACCTTCAGGACACCGTTCTCGTGCGCCACCACGAGCACCTGGTCCTGCCGATCCAGGGCCAGGCCGGTGACCGGGCTCTTCTCGTCGTCGAGCACCGGATCCCCCAGTCGTTCCCGGCTGGCGAGGTCCCAGAAAAGAAGCTTGCCAGCGGCATCGCCGGAGATCAGAGTCCGCCGGTCAGAGCTGAGGACGATGGCGTTCACCGGTGCCCGATGGCCGATCAGCGGCTGCCCGAGAACCTGTTCCGAGGAGGCGGCCCAGGACGTGAGGACCGGCTCGCTCCCGGACGAGGTCCAGACCTGTTCTCCCTGCTCGGCGAAGACCACGGCATTCACCGGACCGGCCAGGTCACCCAGGCGCTCGGCCGAAACCTGGGGCTGGTCCAGACGCCAGAGCACGGCCGAGCGGTCCTGCGCGCCGCTCACGAGCTGCTTGCCTTCCGGCTCGAAGGCCAGCGCAGTGACCGCGCCGGTGTGCTGTCCGTCGAGGTTCCGAAGGTGCTCGAGGCCCTCGACCTGCCACAGGTCGAGGTCGTTGGCGGTGGTCGCAGCCGCGAAGCTCTGGCCGTCCGGAGCGAAGGCGATCACGCTCACCGCGGCGTAGTAGCGCGGCTGGGTGAACTCGCCGACCAGCCCTCCGTCGTCAGCCTGCCAGTTCGCGGTGTCCCACAACCGCAGCATCCCGTTGGGCGCACCGCTGACCAGCCGGTCACCCTCGGGACTGGCGCCCAGGGCAGTGATTCCCTTGGACTGCGTGGGCATGTCACCGATCCGCTCCAGACCGCCCGGACCCAACTGCCAGACGGTGAGCTTGCCGTCCACACCACCGCCGACCATCGTGTTGTCGTCGACCACGGCGGCCAGCGAGACGATCTCGTCGAGCCCCTGCCCCGACGCCTCGCCGATCAACTCCAGATTCTTGGCGTCCCACAGGCGCAGGACCCGGTCGGCTCCGGCGCTGAGCAGCCAGGTGCCGTCCCGGCTGAAGGCCAGGGCGCTCACCCTCCCGTCGTGTGCGCCCAGGTGCGTGGCGATCGGCGGATCCTGCTGCGAATCCGTCTTGCGCACCTGAAGGCCGCCGGCCGCGTCGGCAGAGGCCACGAACCGGCCGCCGGGAGACGGGACCAGCGCGGTCAGCGGATGGTTGGTGGCGACGGTCGAGACCTTGTGCAGGGGCGCACCCAGAGCGTCCATGGCAACCGCGACGCTTCGGGAATTCTCCTGCAGCGCAAGAGCATCCGCAGCCACCGACTGGGCCAGAGCAGGATCGCTGGCCAGCCGCAGCGCTGCGTCGGTGGAGAGCGCGGCCGCACCGGCGACCTGGCGCAGGTGCCCGTTCTGATCGGCCTTCCACCAGCCGAACCCGGAAGTGACGAGGGCAATCGCCAACAGCCCGAAGATCATCTTCCAGGGCCTACCGCCCTGCGAAACGCCTCGGACAGAGGGTATTCCACCGAAACGGCCAGACCTGCTGCGGCGTTCGGAGCGCTTCAGCAAGAACGGGGCAAGCGCCTGGTAGAGCGCCACCGACGTCGCCGCCCAGCTCACCAGAAGAGACACGACACCGATCAACTGATCAGCCACGTCGCGCCGGACCAGGACGAGGCAGAGCATCGCGATGGACACCACCGCCGACCCGACAGTCCAAATGATGGCCAGCCGATGGTGTTCAAGCTCGGCGGAATCCCCCGTCACCACGCCCCCTCCCCGCGAGTTGGATGGCGACACTAGCTGTCAAATCAGCGAGAGAAGCACGAAAACTCCAAAAATGGTCCGAACACTCCTGCAACCCGACCCCCAGCCCTCACCTTCCCAAGGAGCAAGCACTTGCCCGCTAGGAAAGTGGCGAGTACTTTCTTGTTAGGAAAGTAATTGCCCAGAGAGGAGAGAACCATGACGACGCCCGTGAACCCGCCCAGCCCTGAGGAAGCCACCCACCTGCTGCAGGAGAACCAGAACCGACGCCAGCAGGTCGGCACGACCTCGGTGCCGACCTGGCTCTGGGTCGCACAGTGCGTGGTCATCGCCGCCTCCGGCGTCTCGCGGGACATCTGGGAGGGCAACTCCTGGTCGACCTGGCTGCTCCTGATTCCGCTGGCCGTGCTGTATCTGTCGCAGAATCGGTGGGTCGGCGCCCGGATGGGCCTGCAGATGGCCCCGCACACCCTGGCCCGGGGTGGGGCGGTGACCCCGTGGAACCGCTCGCGGCTGCTGGGAACGCTCAGCCTGGCGGTGCTGATGATCGCCGCCGCAGTGGCCGCCACCCGCATGGAAGACGCCGGGGTGGAGTGGGGCAACTCGATCGCCTGGAGCGTGCTGGCGGTATTGCTGATCGGCGCCTGGCCTCTGGTGCGGCGCCTGTACTACGGTCCCCGGCATGGCTGAGGGCACCTTCGACCCGGCCCTGATGGACGTGACCCGCTTCGGGATCGTGTCGCTCCTGGCCGCAACTCACTGGGCCGAGTTCCCGTTCGTCCGGGACTCGATGGGGCTGAGCGACTCCGCCTTGTCCAAGCAGACCTCGTACCTGAGCAAAGCCGGATACGTCGAGGTGCACAAGGGTTATGTGGGTAAGCGGCCCCGCACTTGGCTGCGGCTCAGCCCGCAAGGACGCACCGCCCTGACCGGGCACATCGAGTATCTGCAGGGCGTGGCCCGGGCAGTCCAGGAGCAGGGCGCCTCGCACCAGCCGGACGAGCTGCCCGACGGTGCGGCCTGACCTCGTCGCCTGACCGTGGGTCACGCTTCGATTACCACTCAGCCGACCGGCTCCGCCAAACTCCTGCCATGAGCCCGAGGAAGCGACGCACCGGTCCGACGTCTGCCGACGACATCCAGGTGAGCCGGCTGTCAGTGGTCAGAGATCCGGACGAGACCTGCGACTGCGAGGTCTGCAAGGGCGAGAATCTCGATCCCGAGGCCCTGCTCGCCAGCATCGTCGACGACGTTGCGCTCCTTGCCGACGAGGAGGACCCGCTCTCGGCGGAGCTGGCGGGGGCGGCGTTCCTGTCACTGTCCTCGTCCTTGGGCGACGAGGCTCTGGACGCCCTGCTGGAGATCGTCCCGGCCATCGAAGCGCGCGGCTCCCGCGAGGCCCTGACCCTGCTCACCGCGATCGCAGCCATGGCCGGGGCCACCGCACCACCGGTCGCGACCGCTGCCCAGGCCGCCGCCGACCGGCTCGCGGCCACCGGTATCACGGCGCCGGCCTGGGCGGACGAGCTGACCCAGCCCTTGACCGCAGGGCCGTTCTCCGAACTGAGCGACGCCGCCCGCACCCTGTCCATCCTGGTCCTCCCCCTACAGCGAGCCGAGCGACAGCACACCCTGATCATCATGGTCGACCACGAGAACTGCGGTGCGGCCGGGCAGATCATGCTGGTCGACGCCGAGGACCTGGTGTCCCTGGTGGCGGCCCTTCAGATGAGTACTCAGCAGGGCGGAATCACGTTACGCACCAAGAAGCTGAGCGCCCCGGCGTTTCGCTGGCACGCAGAACAGGCTCTGGACTCCCGGGCCGTGCATGACCAAGAGAACGGTGGGCCGGCCGACCCAGACCTGCTGGACGACGAGGACGGGCCGGGCTACGCCACCCTCGCGCTGCTCACCCGCGCCCGGCTCGCCACCCTGCCGGCGGCCCGGCGTCCGAAGGGTGCTCCAGATCCGGCACATGTCACCGGTTTCAGCGCCTTGGATGTTCTCCGTGAGTTCGCTGCCCTGACCGACGCAGCGCAGCCACCGGCCCGGCGCCGGAAGTCGGACGGCCCGGCCCCCGTCTACCAGATCAAAGTCGGCCTGCGCGATGCCAAACCGCCGATCTGGCGGCGTCTTCTGGTTCCCGCAGACGTAACCCTCGCGGACCTTCACAAGGTGATCCAATCGTCCTTCAATTGGGACGACAGCCACTTGCACGCCTTCGAGACCCCCTACGGGGACTTCGGTCACGCCGATCCCGAACTCGGGCACCAGGCCGACAGTTCCATCACGCTGGAACAGGTCGCTCCCTCGGTCAAGGACAAGATCGTCTACACCTACGACTTCGGTGACGACTGGGAACATCAGATCCTGGTCGAAAAGATCTCCCCCGCCGACCCTATGGTCGAGTATCCAGTCTGCACCGGTGGACGCCGCGCGGCTCCGCCCGAAGACTGCGGCGGCATCTGGGGCTACCAGGAGACGATCGAGGCCCTTGCCGATCCCTCTCATCCTGAGCACGCCGTGCAGCTGGAATGGATGGGGCTTGCCGACCCCGATGACTTCGACCCCGCGGCTTTCGACCTCGGTGAGATCAACGAACGGTTGCGCGGCCTCTGACCTCAGATCGTCGGCGGGGCGGCCGGTAAGCTCACGGGCGTAAAACACCCATAACGCCCAGACCCGTCCCCGATGAAGGACCCGCCTGCCGTGAGCGACGACCGACCGGATCACACCCAGATCTCCGCCCCGGAAGACGAGGACGTTCCAGACCCGGCGGAGACCGAGGGAGAGTCCACCTGGGCGGACCTGGTCCAGAAGCGGTTCGACCGCTGGGACACGACCTGGGTCTGGCTCGGGGTGTTCATCCTGGTCGCTGTTCTCGGTGGCGCCCTGACCCGGTGGGACACCCTGAGACACCTTGCCCTGGAGCAGGAGACCGGACCCGGCGGCCGGGAGATCATTGTCTCGGTGGCGGCCTACACCCTCCCGCTGACCGTCGGTTTCGCCCTGGTGGCGTTCATCGCCTTCACCCTTAAGCTGAGCCAGCTGATCACCCCGATCTTCATCGGCTTCACCGCCCTCGTGCTGTGGCTCACCGGTCTCCTGGCCCGCACCCTGGGGGTCGGGCTGCTGCCGGACTACGCCGAGTTCGAGTTCACCTATGATCCGCGCGATCTGACCGGCGCGGTCTTCGCGGCCTACCTCAACTCCTACAGTTATCCGCTGGTGCTGTGTGCGTTGCTGATCGGGACGGCCGGAGCCCTGCAGATCTGGAAATGGATTCTGCCGGCGCCGGACTCGACCCTGACCGGCAACAGCGACGCCAACCGGCTGATGGAGATCCGCAGCCCCGAGTTCCAGGCCATGTCCGAGCGGGTGCTCAAGGCCAACGAACTCACTGCGCAACTGAACGGCCTGCCCTTCGGCGACGAGAAGGGCCGGGCAGATCTGCTCGAGCAGATCCTGGGGCAGCCGCTCCCGGCGGATGTCACGATCTACCCGCCCTTCTTCACCGATCACGGACTGAAGCTGGAACTGGGCGAACGCGTCTTCGTCAACCAGAACTGCACGTTCCTGGACTACGCAGGGATCCGGATCGGGCCCCGGACGATGATCGGCCCCAACGTCACCTTCATCACCGCCGGCCATCCGGTCGACCCGGCCGAGCGCAAGCTCTTCCTCACCGGCGCACCGATCGACGTGGCCGAGAACGTGTGGATCGGCGCGGGAGCGACCATCCTGCCTGGTGTGAGCATCGGACGGGACGCCGTCATCGCGGCCGGCGCCATCGTCGCCGAAGACGTTCCGGCGGCCAGCCTCGTCACCGGCCCCAAGGCCACCGTCCGCCGGGAATGGTGAGGCCTTCGCACGCCGTGGGCTGATCGGGCACCGGCCCGGAATGCCCGGGCGCGCTATGTTGCGCTGCTGGTCGAGGAGTACCGGGGCCGAATGACCGGGCTGGGTGGACCGGATCACGATCGATCAGCGCGTAGGGCCTGAGCAGACGCATCTCTGACCATGGGGCCCCGGGATTGACGGCCTTCCCGGGGCCCCACTTCATCGTTCACATGCTGACAGCGGACGCCCCGGGGACGCGGGCGGACGGGGGGATGGCCCGAGAGGGCGTCCGCTGGTTCGTGGGAGGCTTCCGAAACCTGCCTTGACTGGACGCGACGCAAGTGCCGCCCCTCCCCAAGGTTGCACCTAGCCTGGGCATAGATTCGGATATTCCGATCCGAAACCGATAATTCCCATAATCTTCGGCGCTGTCAACTCCGTAGAAGCTGACAGACAGGGTGTAGTGCGAGCGCGACCAGTTGGCCCGGCCGTTCACGGTGATGATCTCCTTGGACAGATCACTCTCGGAGGTTCGACGCTGGGCGTGGGCATTCCCTCCAGTCACGACCGGTCGATGATCATGATGGCAGGGACCACCGACAGGATGGCCGGTGCGAGAACCTCGCCGGTGCTGCGCTTGCGGATCTGCGGATTCACGGTGAAGTAAGGACATGAGTGGATCGGACATATCGACCCTGCTCGGTTCCGTGCTGCAGTTCGTCGGCCTTCTCCTGGTGATACCTGGGCTGATCGCCTGGTACCGAAACACGATGAAGGAGGCCGAAGAACGGCGCGCGGCGGGCCTCTCCCCGGAGGCGCCGCCCGCCCTCATTCAGCGAGCCGAACTCGAACGCGCGCTCGAGCAGGAACCGAGCCCCGCTGAGTTGACCGACCTGCGGCTTCAGGCTCAGGCGCTCCGCAAGAACCACTCGGTTCAGCTGTTCTTCGCGGCTGGGCTGATCATCCAGGTGGGAGCGATGATCGCAGATCCTGGCCTCGGTCGGGCTGCCTTTGCCGTGCTGGCGGCCTTGATCATCGGACCGGCCGTCCTCCGGGTCGAGCGGAACGTGCGAGTTGCCAAGGCTTTTCTGCTTCGGTACCCGCCGGAAGCCAGCCAGAGCATGCCCACCCGGTGAACGGGCTGCTCTGGCTGGGCACAGCCTTTGGCCTCGTGGGCCACTGCCTTCTGTTCGTCGGGGTCTTCATCCTGAACCCCAACCCCTTCAGCGGCGCGGTCGCGGGTGTGATGAGCGTTCTCGTCCTGGTGAGCTTTGCCATGACGCAGCCCCAGGTCCGCCTGGGCCGGGAGTTTCTCGATCGCTATCCCGAGCCGGGTGACGGGCCACCGGTTGAGGCAGTCTGACCTGCGACAATCGTTGAATGCGGGTCAGTGTGTGGATCGACGCCGGGCAGCAGCAGTGTTGCGGCGAGCCGTTCCGGACCGGCGAAGTCGTGTCCTGGGAGGTCAACGAGAAGCCGGGATACGAAGGTCTGGCCGTACGGATGAACGCCGAGTACGCCGGTGGCGTGCGCTACGTGCAGGAGCACCACGGCGATGATCCCGACGGCGCGGTGACCGGCCGGATCTCGCACATCGACGTGGTGGCCTGCCTCCGCGAAAATGGCACCTTGCTGGTGGGTTCCGGACGTCCGCTGCCGGTGGCGGCCGACACGGACGTTCCGGAAGGGCTTCAGGGCGACGAACTATGGACGCTTGAGGGCTGGGTGGTCCGGTTGGATCTCCTGACCTCGTGATCCGGTTTTCGGGCGGGTGAGGATCATTTGCCCTTCACCAGGCTGACGGCGATCTTCGGGTCGAAGACGCCGGCGGCGGCGTTGGGGGCGATACCGCAGTTGCCGTCCGACTCGCCCGGGGTCTTGATCCACAGCCGGGCCTCGGGGCTCTTGGCCGTGGGCGTCTGGTTGACGCGGGAGGTGACGCCGAGCTTGCGGCCGCTCGGGTTGCACCATTCGCCGCTGCTGCCCTTGCCGTTGCGGCTGGTGTCGACCACGTAGGGCTTGGCCTTGGCCCCCTTCTTGCGCAGTTGGGCGTTCACCTTGGCGGCGTAGGCGTTCTCCTGCGCGGTGGTGCGGTAGTTGGACACGTTCAGCGAGAAGCCGCGCACGTTCTTCAGGCCGGACTTGATCAGCCGGGTCGACATGTCCTGCGCGGAGGCCCAGTTCGAGTTGCCGGCGTCGAGGTAGACGAGGGCGTTCGGGGCGCTCTTCTTGAACTGCTCGGTGGCGTAGGTGAGCAGCTTCTGCCGGGCGTTGGCGTCGGCGGTGCTCATGCACTGGAAGTCGGCCAGCGAGTCGGGCTCGAGGATGACCAGGGCCTTGCGTTTTCCGATTCCGCCGGCGAATCCCTTGATCCAGGTGCGGTACTGGGCGGCCGAGGTACCGCCCGCGGAGTGCCCGCCGCAGGCGTCCCGGCCGGGGATGTTGTAGGCCACCAGGATCGGGGTCTTCTTCTTTTTCGCCGCGGCCGTGACGTAGGTGTTCACGGCCGCCTTGGGCGCGCCGGACCAGCCGCCGATCCACTTGGCCATCGGCTTGGACGACACCCCGGACCGGATCGTGGCGGCGCGGGAATCGCTCTTGTTCTGGGCGACCCAGGTGGCCGGGCCCGACTTCGGGTCGACGTAGAATGTCATGCTCTTGGGCAGCGACTTGACCGCCGCCGCCGACACGGCCGAGGGTGCGGCGGCGGCCTGGGACAGCGATGACGCAGCGGCCGGGGCAGCGGGTTCGGCGTGGCTGACCAGCCCCTGGGCTACGGCACCGGTGACGGCGAGAGAGGCTGCGGCGGCAAGGATCACGCTGGTACGTCGCTTCACGGATGAAAGCTAGAGCTTGTCCGGTTATGTCACCCTTCAGGCAGTCTCAGGATTGGATCATGCCGGGCTACCGGCCCTGTTCCCCCAGCCAGTCCCAGGCCTCGGCCAGCCGGCCGTCCAGGTCGCTGCTGCGCAGTTCGTCGACCATGGCCTGCGGGATCGGGTACCGGGCGTCTTCCGTGCGCGAGGCCAGCAGGGCGGCGAACAGCGCGTTCTCGCCCAGTGTGCGCCGCAGGGCGGGCACCAGCTCGTCGTACTGATTGCGGGCCAGTTCTTCCAGGGCTTCTACCGCTCCGGGGGGCTCGGCCTGCGGATCGAGCGGGGCGTCGAACGTGGCATCAGACCCGGCGTGCACGCCGATCCAGAACGGTTCGGCCCGGGGGTAACGGCCGACCAGAGACGCAGAAGGGAACTGATAATCGTCCTCTGCTTCTCCCCCACCGAAGGCGTACCCGTGGAACCGGGAGCGCAGCTTGTGCAGAGCCAGCACGGAAGCCACCGCCCGCACGTGCTCGACCTGGGTGCGGTGTCGGACCAGACCCTTCGCATCCAGGACGGACCACAGGAAGACGAGGAGATCGTCCTCTGGTTCGGGCAGCCAGGTCGGCGGCAGATCGGCCAGGAGCTCGGCCAGGTCGCCCATCACCTCTTCGGCGTCGAGCGGCTCGTGCTCCTCCAGATCGTCCTGGGCGAAGACCAGCGAAGGCAGTTCGGGAGCGACCGGCTCACCGGGACCCTGGCGCAGGTAGGCCAGGCTGCGCTCGACGAGGATGTCGCTGACCTCCTCGTCCAGGGCGGCGAAGTCCATGATCTGCTCGAGCGCGGGGATCCACCAGGTGCTCAGGCGCTCGCTCAGTTCCTCGGCGGAGAAACCGGGGGGCAGCACG
This sequence comes from Kineosporia babensis, assembly GCF_021129305.1. GTDB lineage: Bacteria > Actinomycetota > Actinomycetes > Actinomycetales > Kineosporiaceae > Kineosporia > Kineosporia babensis. The sequence continues at coordinate 364,634 of NZ_JAJOMB010000004.1, forward strand.
CTGTTCACCACGTGCTGCAGACCCGGCTCGCTCTTGTCGAGGAACACGAACCAGTACGGGAACTGCGCGTCCAGGTGCTGCAGGAAGGTGCTGACCTCGGCGATCTCCCACAGCTCCTGCGGGCGGTCCTCGAAGCCGATGATGTCCAGGCTCACCGACTCCACGCTCCGGCGGGCCAGCACCGGGCTGGTCAGCATCGGGGCGAGCACCCGCAGCACCCCGGAGACGTCGCGGGAGCGGATCTCCACCCGCGAGACCACCACCGACCAGCGGTCCTGCCCGGAGGCGAGCATCCGGTTGGCGGAGGGGTCGGGGATCTCGGCGGGCAGCAGCTGCTCGACGTGCAGCAACGCCTCGTTGCAGGCGCGCAGCACCGCGGTGCCCAGGGTGCGGGCGTCCTGCGCGCTGGTGGTCCGCAGCTCGGTGAACCGGCCGTTGGAGTGCTCGACGTCGGCGCGGTGACCGATTCCGTCCTGGGTGAGCTCGGCCCGCACGACGGTGAGGATCTCGAAGGCGGAGGCGATGCTCTGCGCCCGCTTGTCGAAGGAGATGCAGCGCTGCTGGGTGACCACGTGCAATCGGCGCTGGGAATGGTCCTCGGCCACCACGGCCCGGATCTTCTCGCCGGTGCGCAGCAGGGGCTGTACGGCCAGGGCCACCACCCCGGCCGCCATCGGATCGAGAGTTGCCCCGGTGATCATCCGCTGCGGTGGTGTTTCATCCCGTCCGATCCCTTCGGACATGCCTTCGTGCACAATTTCCACACATGCGACTTTAAGCAAGTCCGGGGCTCTGCACCGAGTCCGCCTCGCCCAGGCATCGAACCTTCTGTGTGGGATCAGGTACGTCGCAGGACGGAGACGACCTTGCCGAGGATGGTGGCCCGGTCGCCGTCGATGTCCTCGTAGGCGGGGTTGCGGGGTTCCAGGACGACGTGGCCGTGCCGGCGGCGGAACACCTTGACGGTGGCCTCGTCGTCGATCATGGCGGCCACGATCTCGCCGTTGTAGGCCTCGGACTGCTGCTTGACCACCACGATGTCACCGTCGCAGATGGCCGCGTCGATCATCGAGTCGCCCCGGACCCGCAGGCCGAACAGGGTTCCCTTGCCGACCAGTTCGCGCGGCAGCGACAGGACCTCGTCGGAGTTCACCTCGGCCAGGATCGGCGCGCCGGCGGCGATGTCACCGAGCACCGGCACCCCGATCGCCTCCGGTTTGGTGGGGGCTTCCTCGGGGGCCAGAAACATCCGGACGTCGACGGGGCGGGTGGCGCGGCCCCGACGCAGGAAGCCGTGCTCCTCGAGCAGACGCAGGTGCCGGCTGACCGTGGACGTGGAGGCCAGGCCGACCGCGTCGGCGATCTCGCGGGTGGAGGGTGAGTAGCCGTTACGCAGCGCAGACTTCTGGATGACGGCCAGGATCTGCCGTTGGCGGTCGTTCAGGATCGACGTGTCCAGATGGTCAAGCACTTCCGAATTCTGACAGATGCGCCGGGCTCGTCCGGCGGCAGGCGGTCACTTCTGCAGCGTCACGCTCGGATGCACGCCGTACGCCCGGTGGTAGGCGATGGTGAACCGGCCCGGGCTGGCATACCCCCAGCGCCGGGCGATCTCGGTGACCGTGTCGCCGTAGGTCGGGTCGGCTGCCTGCAGTTCTCGATGGGCCTGCTCCAGCCGCAGCCCTTGGAGGAACTTCATCGGGGTGCATTCGTAGTGCCGGACGAAGGCTCGCTGCAGGGCCCGGGCGCTGATCCCGGCCGCGAGCGCGATCTGGCCGAGGGTCAGCGGCTGAGCGCTGTGCGTGTACATGTACGCCACCGCGCGGCGCAGGGTGGCCGGGCCGACCTGGCCGCTGTCCCGCAGGTACTGACTGGTCAGGGTGCTGTTCGGGAAAACGTTCAGGGCCGCGGTGGTGAGGGTGCGGATCAGGTGGGCCCGCAGGATCGGGCTGGCCAGGCCGGACTGCGCGGCGATGGCCTCGCGGTAGGTCATCCGCATCAGATCGGCCCAGTAACGTCCGCACGCCGCGTCCACCGGGGTGTTGTCCAGGAAGCGCACCTCGGCGCCCGGGCCGTCGGCCCGTTCCTCGGCGGCCTGGGCGATGCTGGCCAACGGCAGATGGACGGTGGTGAACGTGGAGTGCGGGGTCCAGGTGGCGTTGGTCGCCTGGACGGTGTCGCTGCGCCACACCTGGCCCGGGCCCAGGACGAGGTCCGGGCGGCCGGGGCGGGCCTGGCTCATCGACCCGCCGGTGACCAGGATCGTGGCGAACGTGCTGAGCGGCTCGGAGACCGAGCGGCCGGTGAAACCCCACTGCTGGATGCCGCAGGCCAGTTCGCCGGCCTCGGCCCGGACCACCCGGAACTCGAAGTCCTCGTCCACGGCATCCAGGTCCAGCCGGGTGCGGGCGAAGATCCGCCCGATCAGCTCGCCGGCCACGTCGGGCCGGTCGGTCACCACGGACGACGTGCGGACGCCGCCTTCGGAATGTGCCATGGGACGCCCCCGCCTTCGCGAACTGACGAAGCGTCATCGTATAGCTACGCACCGATGACGACGGGGGCCTTCGGAAAACGAACATCTGGAGCCGGGAAGTGGTCGCCGGCCAGGCAGGTCGGGTACTCAAGGGGCACCCACCACCCTCGGTCGGGTCGCCATACCTGCCGGGTCGCCTCGTCCATCACCCTCCACCGGGACGCGGCAGCCCGGCAGGCCCGTTACTGCGAGGGACGCCGCGGATCAGACCGCCGGGAGCTGCTTCTTGCCCTTCTGCACCTTCGTGGAGATCTTGATGCCCTTGTCCACCAGGCGGTTGCCCTTCACGTCGGTGATCCGGATCGTGTTGCCGCAGCCCTTGCCGTTCTTCGACTCGAAGAAGTTGTAGTCGCGGCGGGCGACCTTGTGCCAGCCGCCGGCCGTCTTGAACTCGACCGTGCGGATCGGGTTGCGGTGGTTACGCACCTGCACGCCGCACCACCACTTGGTCGAGCCCTTCTCGTACACGTACTGCACCGGGCCCTTCAGCTTCGGGCTGACCAGACGCCAGGTGACGTTGATCTTGCCCTGGCCCGGGGCCAGCTTGTTCATCGCCTGCCGGGACAGGTCGAGCTGGTTCACCCGGCAGCCGGAGGTACCGGTACCGGACGGGCAGCGGTCGACGATCTTGACCCGGATGCTCTTGCCGCCCGGGCCGGTCACCTTGACGTAGGCGCCGCACATCAGGGCGCCCTGGTAGTCGGGGGCGTTCAGCGCGGCGATCATCATGCTGCCGCCCGGCTTGAAGTTGCAGGCCCCGGAACCGTCGGCGGCGTAGGACGTGGCCACGCCCTGGTACTTCTTGCCGAACTTGATCCGGTCCTTCGAGTCGGTGGCCGCGGCGCTGACCGTGGAGCCAGTGGCAGCAGGCTCGGCCGCCGGATTGGCGGCCGAACTGGACTGGGCGAAGTACACGCCGCCACCCACCAGGGCCAGGGCGGCCACCGCAGCCGCGGCCCTGATACCGAATACCCGAGAACGTGTCACCGAAATCCTTCCGCGCCGATCAACAAATCGGGACGCTACCAGTGGATTCCGGCGATTCCGGGCCGTGCGTGGTGGTTTAGGGAATTCTTAGCGCTCCGGCTGGATCTTCTTACAGCAAGCCGGTTTTGCGACGTCACCGTGGGTGGCCGGGCTGGGCCCTAAGACCCAGCTTCAGACGTGGTCGTGGGTGACCGCCTCGAGGTTGATGCCGTGCGGATCGAGGACGAAGCCCCCGTAGTAGCCGGGATGGTAAGCAGGATGATCGCCCGGGGCGTGCAGACTCGTGGCCCCGTGCGCCAGGGCGGTGTCGTAGAAGGTGCGTACCTGCTCGGCGGTGTCCACGGTGAAGGCCAGATGCATGTTCGTGCCCACCTGGCCGTCGGCGACGAGCCAGAAGTACGGCTTGTGTTCCCAGCCGAACCCGTGCATCGCCGCCAGTTCCGGCGAGGCGGGCACCGTCATCATCGTGACGATGCCGATCGAGGCCAGGACCGGCTCGTAGAAGGCCACCGCGGCCGGCAGGTCGGGCACGGCGAGGTTGAGATGGTCGATGCGGGATCCGGTGAATCGGCTCATGGACCAAGGCTGGCAGGGGTGGCGGACACCGAGCGTCCGCCTTGGGCCTGTCCTGTGGATCAGGGCCGTAGCGACGAGGCGCCCGGACGTCGGCTGACGTGGCCGGTGGGGCCCCTCGCAATGGTTTTGCGTGGGGCCACGCCGGACGCGGTCAGACGGCGTTCCGGGTGCCCCGCAGTAGGCAAAGATCCACAGGACAGGCCCTTGTCAGGCACCATGAGGTTTATGGCCACGACCTCTGCCCGCGCGCTCAAACTGCTTTCGCTGCTGCAGTCGCGCCGGGAATGGTCCGGTCCCGAACTGTCCGAGCGGCTGCAGGTCAGTACCCGCACGCTGCGCCGCGACGTGGAGTCCTTGCGGGAACTGGGATATCCGGTGCAGACGCGGCTGGGCCCGGACGGCGGGTACCGGCTCGGTGCCGGAACCAGCCTGCCGCCGCTGCTGTTCGACGATGAGCAGGCGGTGGCCCTGGCTCTGGCGTTGCAGACCGCCCCGGTCACAGTTTCCGGTGTGGACGAGGGTGCCACCCGGGCCCTGACCACCTTGACCCAGGTGATGCCGGCCCGGCTGCGGGCACAGGTCGAGGCCGTCCGGGTGACCGCGATCCGCAACTACTGGGACTTCGCCGCGCCGCCGATCGACCCTGCGGTGCTGAAAGCGGTCGGGACGGCCGTGCACCGAGAACACCTGCTGCGCTTCGATTATCTGGGCCCGGACGGCAGCCGGCAGGATCCGCCGCTGCGCGTCGAACCCCACCACCTCGTGCTCTGGGCCGGACGGTGGTACCTGATCGCCCACAGCCGGGAGGCCGACTGGGCCATCTACCGCGTGGACCGCATCCGCCCGTCCGATCCCACCGGACTACCCTTCACCCGCAAGGCGCTCCCGGATCCCGACGTCCGGCGTTATCTGATGACCAGGCACGATCGCGGTGACACCCCCGCCCCGTGGCAGTGCCTGGGAACGGTGGTGATCGATCTGCCGTCGGACGTGGTGGCCCGCTGGGCCCCGGGCGGCTCGGTGGTCGAGCGGATCGGCCCGCAGCAGAGCCGTTTCACCGTCGGAGCCTGGTCCTGGGCCGGGATCGCCGGGATCCTGGCCACTTTCGACGCCGACTTCACGGTGGTCGAACCCGATGAACTCCGCCTCGCCTGCCGCCGGATCGGCCGACGCCTCGACCACGCCTGAAACCGCTGGGGCCGGGCGATCGCACTCCCCTCCGCAACCAGTGCGAGCGCTCCGCCCCCAGCGGCGATCTGCGGGATCAGGCTTCGTCGCGCGGCCGCCACCATTCGTAAGGTGGCGTCTGGGGCCAGCCTTCGGGTGAGTCCTCCCAGGTCTCGCCGCGACCGTAGGGTGCCAGATCCATCATGTTGAAGTCGAACCGCACCCGGTCACCGGCCCGGCCCGAGGCGAAGTAGGTCTGGTTCACCCCCTCGGCCGTGCGCAGAAAGGCACTCAGGCCGAAGTACTCGCCCGCTCCGCAGTCGGCGCTGAACGTGGTACCGGCCGAGGATGCGTAGGGGAATTTCCAGCCGAAGCGCCCGGCCAGGGTCTGGAGCCGGTCGATCGGGATGTTGGAGACCATCCACCAGCTGATGTCCCGCCGGTTCAGATGGTCCAGGTGCGGCACGTTGTCCATCATCGTGCTGCAGCCGGGGCACAGTGCATCGGGCCCGGAGTCCATGAACTGGTAAACAATCAGCTGACGTTTGCCCGCGAACAGGTCGGACAACTTCAGCGGGCCGTCCGGACCGGCGAACTCATAATCCGGCATGGCCACCATGGGCAGCCGCCTACGCCGGGCGGCCAGCGCGTCCAGCGCCCGGGTCAGCTTCTTCTCCTCGACCAGCAGCTCGGCCAGGGACCGTTGCCATTCCTCGCGGGAGACCACCGGCGGCGCCGCCTTCGGGACCGCCGGGTCCAGATGAGATGGTGTGGTGATCATACGTCGATAGACCGGTCGCGGCCGCGAAACTCATCGGTGGGCGGACTCAGTGGCCCCGTACCCGGTTTCGTCCGGCTGATTTGGCCTCGTACAGGCGAGCATCCGCGCGGGAGAGCAGGCTGGCCCGGGTGTCGCCGGGCCCAGCGACGGCGGTGCCGGCGCTGAAGGTCACCACCCGGCCCGGGGTGAGGCCGGACCAGTCCTGCGCCTCGATCTGGACCCGGGCCCGTTCGGCGACCTCGCGAACACCGCGGGCAGCGTCTGCCATCACCAGCAGCAGTTCCTCGCCGCCCAGCCGGGCCGCGAACGACGGCGGGCCTCCGGCCTCGCTGACGCAGGCCTGCAGGACCCGGGCCACCACCCGCAGCACCTCGTCGCCGACCTGGTGCGAGAACGTGTCGTTGATGGACTTGAAGTGGTCCAGGTCGATCAGGGCCACGCCGATCGAGTCCGCCTTCTCCAGCAGCTGGTTCAGGTGTTCCTCGACGTAGAGCCGATTGCGCAGGCCGGTCAGCGGGTCCCGGCGGGCCTCCTCCCGGTACCGCGCGGCCTCCTCGCGGGCCTTGTCGGTCTCGAAGAGGGTCTGGCGGGAACGGGCCGCGGCCTCGCGCTGGGCCGAGAGCAGTTCCTCGTACGCGGTGTGAAATGTCTTGTAGGCGTGAAAGGCGCCCTCGAAGTTGCCCAGGTCGGCGAGCACCTCGGCCTCCTGCTCGAGGATGCGCACCTTCACCCGGCCGTGGCCTTCCGGGCCGCAGGCCGCGCGGGCCCGCCGCAGGGTGTGCCCGGCCTCGGCGGCCTGGGCCAGGCGCCGTTGCGCCACGGCCAGCGTGAGCAGGTACTCGGGCGGCGCGTCGGCGACCTTCGTGTCCATGGCCGCCGTGGCGTCCACTGCTTTCTGGGCGGTTTCGGCGGCGGCCCGCGGATCGCCGCTCAGCAGGTGCACATTGGCGATGGTGTCCAGGAAACCGGCGTTCAGCGGCCGGTTGTGCCTGCGGCTGAGTTCGGTGAGCACCTCGGCCTGGGCCTGCGCGTCGGCCGCATCACCGGCGGTGAGCGAGCTGTAGGCCCGGTTGTTCGCGACCAGAATGCTCATGTGGATGTCGCCCTCGGCCAGTTCGGAGGCGCGGGAGTACCAGATCAGGCTGTCCTCGCGGGCTCCCAGGTCGTCGAGCAGGTCGGCGCCGGTGAGCATCACCCGGGTGCGCAGGCGGCGGGAGACCTCCGGGCCGAAGGCGGCGACCGCGTCCATCACGCATTCCAGGGCCGCGGCCTGGTCTCCAAGGTCGTTGTAGACCCGCGACATCACCCAGGCCCCGCGCACCACGAGTTCCGGTTCCAGGGGAGCGCCGCTCTCCCGGCTGCGGTTGACCAGCTCGGCGGCGGTGGCCTGATGCCCTTCCCGGCCCGCGGCCTCGGCCTGCCAGATCAGCGAACTGGCCACCGCGGCCGCATCACCCAGGTCCTCGGCCTGCTTCTGCAGTTCGTGCGCGAGCTTGCGGGCCTGCGAGGGCTGGGAGCCGATCAGCTCGTCCAGCGCCGCGAGTTCGGCCCGGATCCGGGCCGGTTCGCCGGGCACCCCGGTCAGGAGATCCTGCTGGCCCTCGCTCACCCGGCACCCGACGTCTTTCCATCGGTGCAGATCCGGTTGCGCCCGGCCGATTTCGCCGCGTACAGCTGGGCATCGGCCCGGGCCAGCAACGACGAGCGGGTGTCCTCCGGGCCGGCGGTGGCCATTCCTCCGCTCAGCGTCACGATCCGGCCGGGGGTGATCTTCGTCCATGGGTAGTTCTCCACCGACCGACGCAGACCGTCGACGATCGCCAAAGCCTGCGCAACGTCTGCGGTCACCACGATCAGCAGCAGCTCCTCGCCGCCCAGGCGCGCCGCGAACGATCCGGCCCCGGGCGCCTCGGCGGCCTCTTCCAGCAGAGTCGCCACGATCCGGAGCACCTCGTCGCCGACCTCGTGCGAGAAGGTGTCGTTCACCAGCTTGAAGTGGTCCAGGTCGAGCAGCGCCACGCTGACCTGACCCGGCGCCGTCAGCTGGTCGTCGAGCAGGCCGGGCAGGCGTTCCTCCACGTACAGCCGGTTGCGCAGGCCGGTCAGCGGATCCCGCCGGGCCTCCTCCCGGTAGCGCGCCGCCTCCTCGCGGGCGGTGATCGTCTCGTAGATCGTCTGCCGGGCCTTGGCCTGGGCCTCACGCTGCTGGTAGAGCAGTTCCTGATCGGCCGCGTAGAACGCCTTGTGGGTCTGGAAGGCAGCCTTGAAATCCCCCAGCGCGGCCTGGACCTCGGCCTCCTCCTCGAGAATCCGGGCCCGGGTGCGGGCGTAGGCCTCGGTCCCGCACATCTGCCCGGCGCGTTTCAGCGTCGCCGAGGCCACCTCGGGCAGGCCGAGCTGGCGCTGCGAAACGGCGAGGGTGAGCAGGTACTCGGGCAGCGCATCGGCGACCTTCGTCTCCAGCTGCTGGGCGGCGTCCACCGCCTGCTGGGCGGTCTCGGCGGCGGCGCCGGGATTGCGGCGCAGCAGATGGATCCGGGCGATCGTGTCCAGCGCATCGGCGTTGAGCGGGCGCTGGTAGCGGGTGCTGAGCGTCATCAGCGCCTGGGCCTCGTGCAGCGCCACCTGGGCCTCGCCGGCCTCCAGAGCGCCGTAGGCCCGGTTGTTGACCACCAGCATGTGCATCCGGCCGTCCCCGACCGCCAGTTCCTCGGCCCGGCCGTACCAGATCAGCGAGTCCTCGCGGGCACCGAGCTCGTCGAGCAGGTCACCGACCTTGATCAGCACCCGGGTGCGCAGCCGGCGCGAGACGTCCTCACCGAAAGCGGCCACCGAGTCCATCGCGTGTTCCAGGGCGGCGGGCCGGTCGCCGAGGTCGGTGTAGACCCGGGACATCAGCCAGGCGGCCCGCACCGTGTGTTCCGCGCTGAGCGGGGCGAAGGCGTCGCGGACCTGGTTGATCAGGACCGACGCGGCGGCCGGCTCACCGTCGCGCTGAGAGGCCTCGGCCTGCCACAGGATCGCGCTGACGGTGGCGTCGTGATCGGCCAGCTCCTCCGCCCGGGCCCGCAGCGCGGTGGCCTGCCGGAGCGCACCGGCCGGATCGAAGCCGACCACGTCGTCCAGGGCCGCCAGCTCCTGGGTCAGCTGGGCCGGGGTCAGCAGTACGGCCGGCGGTGAGGGAGTCACCGTCAGGCCGTCACGGGGTTGCTTCACCTCGATCACACCCCGCGCCTTCCTGAAGATCTGCTCATGAGGACCATCGGTCGCTGGAATGCCGTTCTTGACCGGTCAGGCCCGCTGCCCGCCGCCGTGGTGCATCACAGTTCGACCGCGTCCACCCTCCCCCGGCTCCGGGACGAGCACTTCTCCAGAACTGTCCCGGCGATCAGTACGCACCGTGTCATTATGGCTGCCGCCACCCCGAATGCACGGTCAGTGCGCGTTCAACTTTCACGAATTCCGTACCGGTTTCCCCGCGGCCCCCGCGTGCCTCAACCGTGCCGGTGTCCGACCCCCACCAGCAACCTTGCGGGCCGAGCCGGGCATTCGTCAATGCCCGGCGCCGACCGGACCGGATCCCAATTGTTGGACGCCTGCCAAGACTTTCGGGCAAGGCAAGACTTTCGGGCAAGGCAAGACTTTCGGGCCAGGGCGGGCGTCCGCGGTCCGGCCGGCCGTTTCCGGTGCGGCCGGAAAGAACGGGCGCGGCCCTGCCGCCCAGCCGGATCCGGGTGCTAGCGTCCGGACGGGTGATGGATTTTCGGACTTTGGGTCATTCCGGCTGCTCGGTCTCCTCGCTCTGCCTGGGCACGATGACGTTCGGCGACGAGAGCGACGAGGCCACCGCGCACGCCATGCTCGACCGGTACGTCGAGGCCGGCGGCAATTTCATCGATACCGCGGACGTGTACAACGACGGGCGCTCCGAAGAGATCGTCGGCCGCTGGCTGAGCCGGCGCGCGGCCGACGTCGTGGTCGCAACCAAGGCCCGTTTCCCCACGGACGACTCTCCCAACGGGGTGGGCCTGTCGGCGCGGCACCTGAGTTCCGCGCTGGACGCCTCGCTGGCTCGGCTGGGTGTGGAGACCATCGACCTCTACCAGCTGCACGCCTTCGACCCGCACACCCCGATCGACGAAACCCTGCGCACGCTGGACGGTTTCATCCGCTCGGGCAAGATCCGCTACTACGGCCTGTCGAACTTCACCGGGTGGCAGCTGACCAAGCTGGTGCACCGCGCCGCGGCCCTGAACATCCCGGCCCCGGTCACCCTCCAGCCGCAGTACAACCTGCTGGTGCGCGAGATCGAGTGGGAGATCGTGCCGGCCGTGCTCGATGCCGGGATGGGCATGCTGCCCTGGGGCCCGCTGGGCGCCGGGTGGCTGACCGGTAAGTACCAGCGGGACCAGCGCCCGGCCGGGGCAACCAGGCTGGGCGAGAATCCGCAGCGGGGCATGGAGGCCTACGACCGGCGCAGCACCGAGCAGACCTGGGCCGTGGTGGAGGCCGTGCAGCAGATCGCCGGGCAACGCGGAGTTCCGATGGCCCAGGTCGCCCTGTCCTGGGTGACGAACCGGCCCGGGGTCACCGCGTCGATCCTCGGCGCCCGCACGGTGGAACAACTGGAGACCAACCTGGCATCGGCCGGACTGAACCTGACGGCCGAGGAGACCGCCCACCTCGACGAGGTCAGCCTGCCCAAGGTGGCCGACTACCCCTACGGAGAGCTGGGCATCGTGCAGCGCAGCCGCAAATTGTCGGGAGGTCGTTAGACCTTGCTGATCTTCAAGGTGCCGGTGATCTTCTTCTCTCCTCGGATGCCGATCGCCGCCCCCTCGCCGTCTTTCGCCTCAGCGGTGAGTTCCCAGCTGTAGCTGCCGTTGGCCAGGGCCTTGCCGGCGCCGTTGCGCCCGTCGAAGACCAGGTCGCGGATGCTGCCGTCCGGCCCGGTGCCGGTCAGCGTGCGCAGGGTGCTGCCGGTCCGGGTGCTGCGGATGGTCAGCTTCACCTCGTTGACCGGCTTGGACAGGTCGAACTGGGGCGTCCAGGTGTCGGCCCGGCCGTCGCCGTTGGGGGTGAAACCGGCCGGGGCGAACGTACCGATCAGCCTCGGCCGGTAGGGCACCGCGTAGCTGCGGTAGACCACCACGGCCCCGGTGCTGACCCGCCGGGCCAGGTAGTGGTCGTCCAGCCGGATGGTGCGCCCGGCCGCGGCGTAGGCCCACGGCACGGACTTGGCGCTGTTCAGGTTCAGCGTGTACGTCTTGGCGTTCGCGTTCCAGGCCAGCGTGCCCTCGCCGCTGGTCAGCTCGACCAGCGGGCCGGTGATCTTCACCTTGCGCACCTTGCTGGAACTCAAGTTCCGCACGCTGAGTTCGCGCCCACCGGACTGCCAGGCCACGGTGTTGCCCCAGATCGTCACCTTCGGCGAACTGACCTTGCTCGAGGCCAGTTTGCCGGGATTCTTCTTGGACTTCGGCCGGTCCAGATCCCGCAGCCAGATATCGGTATCGCCGTTCTTGGCCCGCTTGGTGTAGACCAGCCGGGGCCCGTAGAGATCGTCGTTGCCGGACCAGGTGAACAGCTCACCGGCCGCGGCGCCCGGCCGGGAGTAGATCTGCCGGCCCGCGGCGTCGAACACGTGCCCGGCGGAAATCATGTAGGGCCCGGAAAGATTCGGATAGCGGTCGTCGCTCTCCCCGGTGGGCTGGAACGACCACTCCTGCTTGATCGTGGCGCTGGTCCGGCCCCGGTCGAGCAGGCGCCAATTGAACCAGCCTCCGGTGAACTGGTCGCTGACCACGCCCCGGCCGGCCGAGAACGACATGCTGCGGGCCGGATCGCCCGGCAGGAAGGCGGTTCCGTAGTCCAGCTCGACCTCGTCGCCCAGCACCGGCCGGCCCAGACCGGTCACCGGCCTCGACCAGACATGCATGGGCGTGGGCCGGGCCAGCGGATAGTTGTCCTCGTTGTCGAAGATCGGGTTGTCGGAGTAGTACACCCGCCCGGCCGCCATCGAGATGCCCCAAACCGGTGCGTCCGGTGCGTCCACAGTGGCCACCCGGGTCGGCGTCGTGCCCTCGACCGTGTACACCCCCGCGTCCTGGCCGCGGCCACCGACGCTGAAGAGCCAGCGCGAGCCGTCGGCCCGCAACGATCCCGATTCGTCAGGCAGAACAACGGTTTCCACCGCGCCCGAGGTGGAGACGGTGCGCAGCCGCCAGTTGTCCTTGCTCTTGTACACGTAGCCGATCCCGTCGGAACCGGCCACCTTCTGGGCGTTGTCGGCCCAGTCGTCCGTTTCTTCGTACGTGGTCACCGGGCCGCCGGAACGCGCGCGGATCTTGATGGGCTGAGGCTCACCCACGGTCTGGTTACGCCACCAGGTGATGGTGGTGGGCGAGATGTCGTACCCCAGGATCCCGGCCTTCTCGGTGGCCACCCGTTCTGTTGTTCCGCTCGTGAAATCGACCAGGTCCAGATGGGTCTCGCCGTCCGTGCCGCTGGTCTGGGCCAGCAGGCCGTCGGTGGTCAGATCGAAGCCGTAGCTGTTGGGCGGGACCTTGGCCAGGCGGGTGGCCGCGCCGTTGTCGAAGCGGGTGGAGACCAGATAGCCGTCGGCCGTACCGATCCAGCTGTCCGCGGTGAAGGCCAGCGGGCGGGAGGTGACGGTGCCCAGAACGGCGTCGACCCCGGTGACCACGTTGAGCCGGTGCATCTCGTAACGGGTGGGGTTGCCGGGCTGGTCGAACACGTAGCCCAGCTGCTGACCGACCACCCCGAGGAAGGTGACGTCCCACATCCGGTCGGCGGGCACCGGCAGTTGGCGCTCCACCAGTTGCTCGCCGTTCGCGCTGGTGAAGATGCCGTAGCCACCGCTGACCGGCTTGGCGACCTGCGCCGCGTAGCCCTCGGCGGAACCCCCGAGCAGCGTGATCGAGACCTGTTCGGTGGGATGCAGCGGTACCGGCGTGGAGTTGTCACTGGCCTGCGCCGACGGTGTGGTCAGGGCGAGGACCAGCGCGGTGACCGCGGCCGCCGTGAGCGTTCTTCTGCCTGCACGATTCGTCATCTCGCCCCCACTTCGTCGTGAGCCACCATTGTGACCACGCGATTACCAAAAGGAGCGGGATTCCACTCTTCGGGAGCACTTCCCAGCCGAGCGGGCGATGCCCGGGCGGGGCAGACGCCCGAGGCGCCCACCCCGTCCTGGCGGCTCTACGGCGCGAGCAGCGGCCGGACCTCCTGCCCCAGGAACCGGATGAAACCCTCGAGGTCGGGCTCGTCCGAGGTGGGCTGCAGGATCACCGTGGTGCAGCCGAGCCGGTGCAGGCGCCGCACATCCGCCGCGACGGTGGCCGCGTCACCGGCGACTCCGTTGCCCGGCCCGGGCTTGCGGCCCCAGATCGGCAACTCGGCGTCGACCCGGGCCTGAGCATCCGGACCGGTGGCGGCGATCTGGCCGACCGAGATCTCGTGCCCGACGCCGGCCAGCGCCGGTGCCTTGGCCTGCACGCCCTCACGCACCAGTTGCACGCGCTCGCCGAGCTCGGTGTCCGACCCCGCGAAGCTGAGCATCGAGCCGTCGCCCACCTCACCGGTCAGCTTCAGCGTCTTCGGGCCTTCTCCCCCGACCCACAGCTTCGGCGGGGTGAGCGGCGGCCAGTCCAGCTTCACGTCGGTCAGGTTGACGTACTTGCCCTCGACCGTGACCTTCTCGCCGTGCAGCAGCCGGCGCAGCGCGTCGGAGTACTCACGCAGCAGGGTCAGCGGAGAGGCGGCCCGGTTGCCGACCTGGCCCATCCAGCTCTGCACGCCGTGCCCGACCCCGGGCAGCACCCGGCCCGGGAACATCCGTTCCAGCGTGGCGATCTCCATCGCCGTGAGCGCGACGTTACGTAGCGGCGCGGGCATCAGGCCGATCCCGACCCGGACCCGCTCGGTCCAGGCCAGCGCCGCGGCCGCACTGGCCACCCCGCTCTCCTTGAAACAGTCCTCCCAGACCCAGAAGTCGTCCAGACCGGACTCCTCGGCGGCGACCACGAGGGAACGCAGGCGCTCGGGCGGGACGACGGGGACGAAGGCGACTCCGAGCCGAGGCTGCCCGGACGACGCCGCTGTCGTGCTGTTGTCTGCCGTGGAAGTCATGACGCCCATCCAACACCCCAAACGCGACGATCGGCCCCCGGCACAGTGCCGGAAGCCGATCGGGAAGCAGAACCTGCGGTGGAACTCAGCGAATGATGCGGCGCGAGCGCAGCGAGCTCAGCGCCTCTTCCAGGATCGCCTGGCCGTCGGCGTCGCTACGACGCTCCTTCACGTAGGCGAGGTGCGTCTTGTACGGCTCGTTCCGCGGCGGTGAGGGCGGGGCGTTGCGGTCCTGCCCGGCCGGGAAACCGCACCGAGGGCAGTCCCAGGTCTCCGGCGGCTGGACCCCGGCCTCCTCGGCGAAGCTCGGCTTGGTCTCGTGCTTGTTGGCGCACCAGTAGGAGATGCGCATACGGGGCGCTGTGTCGCCCCGCTCCGCCTCGCCCATCGGCCCGGCGCCAACTCGGCTGCCGCGGATAGCGTTGCCACTCGCCACCGTGAATCCTCTCCTTCAGTACCCGGACTCGCGCCGGTTGCCGTATGTCGTTCAGAACGCGTCGGGGAAGAACCTGTAGATCAGGTTCAGCAGGACGATGACGATGCCCCAGGTGACGCCGATCGCGATCGTGAACCGATTGAGGTTGCGCTCGGCGACCCCCGAGCTGCCCATGCTGGAGGACATGCCGCCACCGAACATGTCCGACAGGCCGCCACCCCGCCCCTTATGGAGAAGGATCAGCAGCGTCAGGATCAGGCTGGTGATGACGAGAAGCACCTGAAGGCTCAGGCGTAGCACGGACACGCGGACCTCTATCTCGTTTGCTTGGTTTGGTCAGGATGCTCAGAAAGCAGTCTCGAGACACAGCGTAGGCGATGCGCGGCCCCGGATCGGACAGATCCGGGGCCGCGCGCCGCGTGATACGCGGTTTTTACCAGACCTAAGCGTGTGCCTCAGGCTGTCTTATGGTCCCGATAGCGGACAATCGACGCGAAATCACCCGGATCGATCGACGCCCCGCCGACGAGAGCCCCGTCGACGTCTTCCTGCGCCATGATCGCCGCGACGTTCTGCGCCTTGACCGAGCCGCCGTACAGCACCCGGACCGCAGCCGCGACGTCGGCCGAGTACAGCTCGCCGAGCCGCTTGCGGATCGCCGCGCAGACCTCCTGCGCGTCGTCCGGGGTGGCCGTCTCACCGGTGCCGATCGCCCAGACCGGCTCGTACGCGATCACGATCGAGGCCGCCTTCTCGGCCGGCACCTCGGCCAGGTCGGCGTCCAGCTGGGCCAGGACGTGCTGGACCTGACGGCCCTCCTTGCGCACCTCCAGGCCCTCGCCGACGCAGACGATCGGGATCAGGTCGTGCCGAAGGGCCGCCTTGGTCTTGGCATTGACCACGGCGTCGTCCTCGGCGTGGTACTGCCGCCGCTCGGAGTGCCCGACCACCACGTAGGTGCACTTCAGCTTCGCGAGCATCGCACCGGAGATCTCTCCCGTGTACGCGCCCTTGTCGTACTGCGACAGGTCCTGTGCGCCGTACTTGAAGCCGAGCTTGTCGCCGTCCACCAGGGTCTGCACGGAGCGCAGGTCGGTGAACGGCGGCAGCAGCGCCACCTCGACGGCGTCGAAGTCGTGCTTCGCGTCGTCCAGGGTCCACGCCAGCTTCTGCACCAGGTGGGCCGCCTCGAAGTGGTCGAGGTTCATCTTCCAGTTCCCCGCCATCAGCGGGGTCCGGCCCTGTGCGGTGGCCATCAGCTCTCCAGAACGGTCAGGCCCGGGAGCGTCTTGCCCTCGAGGAACTCCAGGCTGGCGCCGCCACCCGTCGAGATGTGGCCGAAGCCCTTCTCGTCGAAGCCGAGCGTGCGCACGGCCGCGGCCGAGTCGCCGCCACCGACCACGCTGAACGCGTCGCCGTCGACCAGGGCCTGAGCCACCGCACGGGTGCCGTGGCTGTAGGGCTCCATCTCGAAGACGCCCATCGGGCCGTTCCAGAACACCGTCTGGCAGTCGGCCAGCTTGCTCGCGAAGAGCTTGCCCGACTCCGCCCCGATGTCCAGGCCCAGCCGGTCGGCGGGGATCTCCTCGGCCGCCACGGTGGAGTGCTCGGCGTCGGCCGCGAAGGCCGCGGCCGCGACCACGTCGACCGGCAGCACCAGTTCGACGCCCTGGGCGGCCGCGCGCTCGATGTAGCCGCGCACGGTCTCCAGCTGGTCCTCCTCGAGCAGGCTCTTGCCCACCTCGTGGCCCTGGGCCTTGAGGAAGGTGAACACCATGCCGCCACCGATCAGCAGCCGGTCGGCGGTGTTCAGCAGGTTGTCGATGACCCCGAGCTTGTCGGAGACCTTCGACCCGCCGAGCACCACGGCGTAGGGCCGCTGCGGGGTCTCGGTGAGGCGCTTGAGCACCTCGACCTCGGCCAGCACCAGACCGCCGGCGGCGTGCGGCAGCTTCTGCGCTACGTCGTAGACGCTGGCCTGCTTGCGGTGCACCACGCCGAAGCCGTCGCTGACGAAACCGTCGGCCAGAGCGGCCAGCTGGTCGGCGAAGGCGCCCCGCTCGGCGTCGTCCTTGCTGGTCTCCCCTGCGTTGAACCGCAGGTTCTCCAGCACCAGGAGCTCGCCGTCACCGAGGGCGGCGACGGCGGCCTGGGCGGCCTCGCCGACGGTGTCCTGCGCCAGGGAGATCGAAACCCCCGGCAGCAGTTCCTTGGCGCGCTCCACCGCGGGAGCGAGCGAGTACTTCGCCTCCGGAACGCCTTTCGGGCGGCCGAGGTGGGCGACGACGATGACCTTCGCGCCCGCGTCCAGGAGCCGCTGCCAGGTCGGCAGCGACGCCCGGATGCGACCGTCGTCCGTCACCGCGCCGGTCTCCTTGTCCAGCGGCACGTTCAGGTCGCTGCGGACCAGAATGCGCTTGCCGGCAAGGGTTCCCAGCTCGGCGGTGAGGTCGTCGATGGTCTTCATGAAATCAGAGACCGGTACCGACGAGCGTCACGGCGTCGACGAGGCGGTTGGAGTAGCCCCACTCGTTGTCGTACCAGCCGACGACCTTGACCTGGTTGCCGATCACCTTGGTGAGGCCGGCGTCGAAGATCGTGCTGTGCGGGTCGGTCACGATGTCGCTGGAGACGATCGGGTCCTCGGTGTACTTCAGGATGCCCTTGAACGCCTCGGTCTCGGCGGCCGCCTTGATCAGCGCGTTGACCTCTTCGACGGTGGTCTCGCGACCGGCCTCGAAGGTCAGGTCGGTGGCCGAGCCGGTGGGGACCGGAACGCGCAGCGCGTAGCCGTCCAGCTTGCCCTTCAGGGCCGGGATCACGAGCGAGATCGCCTTGGCGGCACCGGTGCTGGTGGGCACGATGTTCAGGGCCGCGGCGCGCGAGCGGCGCAGGTCCTTGTGCGGGCCGTCCTGCAGGTTCTGGTCCTGCGTGTAGGCGTGGATCGTGGTCATCAGACCCTTTTCGATGCCCAGCTCGTCGTTCAGCACCTTGGCCATCGGGGCCAGGCAGTTCGTGGTGCAGGAGGCGTTGCTGACGATGTGGTGCTTGGCCGGGTCGTACTCGGTGTGGTTGACACCGAAGACGATGGTCAGGTCCTCGTTCTTGGCCGGGGCCGAGATCAGGACCTTCTTGGCGCCGCCGTCGATGTGGGCCTTGGCCTTGGTGGCGTCGGTGAAGAAGCCGGTGGACTCGACCACGACGTCCACGCCGAGGTCCTTCCAGGGCAGGTTGGCCGGGTCGCGCTCGGCCAGCACCTTGATCTTCTTCTCGCCCACGACGATCTCGTCACCGGAGACGGAGACCTCGGCGTCCAGACGGCCCAGGATCGAGTCGTACTTGAGCAGGTGCGCGAGGGTCTTCGTGTCGGTGAGGTCGTTGACGGCAACGATCTCGATGTCCGCACCGGCCGCCCGGGCAGCGCGGAAGAAGTTACGGCCGATCCGGCCGAAGCCGTTGATGCCAACGCGAACAGTCACTTCTCGTTTCCTCTCGTCATCCACATCGCACCGGGCTGACCGGTGCTGCTCCTGTGGTGTGCAGCACTCACCCTACGGGGTGGCTTTCTACGACGGATGTCCAGACAGACCCTGTGAGGGTCCCGTGTCCGGACCCTTGTTCCGGCTGGTGATCCCGGGACCAACGGGCCATGAATCAGGGACGACCGACACATGGCACGCTGGTCGGAGCGGGTCCGGCGGGTTTTCAGCAGAGCTCAAACCGACGGACGCTCGTCCCCGGCACCGGTAGCCGGCTCGCCTGGATCCTCCAGGCGACTCAGGCGTCCAGCATGTCGGGCGTCAGGTTGGCGTCGGTGCCGGGTACGCCGAGATCGGCGGCCCGCTTGTCGGCCATCGCCAGCAGGCGCCGGATCCGGCCCGCCACCGCGTCTTTCGTCATCTGCGGCTCGGCCAGCTGGCCGAGTTCCTCGAGGCTGGCCTGCTTGTGGGCCAGCCGCAGCTTGCCCGCCGAGCGCAGGTGCTCGGGCACGTCCTCGCCGAGGATCTCCAGCGCCCGCTCCACCCGGGAGCCGGCCGCCACCGCGGCCCGGGCCGAACGCCGCAGGTTCGCGTCGTCGAAGTTGGCCAGCCGGTTGGCGGTGGCCCGCACCTCGCGGCGCATCCGGCGCTCTTCCCAGGACATCACCGCGTCGTGGGCGCCGAGCCGGGTGAGCAGCGCGCCGATCGTGTCCCCGTCGCGGATCACCACCCGGTCGACCCCGCGCACCTCCCGGGCCTTGGCCTGGATGCCGAGCCGGCGCGCGGCGCCGACCAGCGCCAGGGCCGCTTCCGGGCCGGGGCAGGTGACCTCGAGGGCGCTGGAACGGCCGGGTTCGGTGAGCGAGCCGTGGGCCAGGAACGCACCGCGCCAGGCCGCCTCGGCGTCGCAGGTCGCGCCGGAGACCACCTGCGGGGGCAGCCCGCGGACCGGGCGGCCGCGGCCGTCGACCAGACCGGTCTGGCGGGCCAGCGACTCTCCGTCACGGATCACCCGGACCACGTAGCGGCTGCCGCGGCGCAGACCGCCGGGCGCCAGCACCACGATGTCGCTGTTGTGCCCGAACACGTCGCTGATGTCCTTGCGCAGCCGCCGGGCGGCGGCGGCCGTGTCGAGCTCGGCCTCCACGACGATGCGGCCGCCGACGATGTGTAGCCCACCGGCGAACCGGAGGGTGGCCGATACCTCGGCTTTGCGGCAGCAGGGCTTGGTGACCTGCAGCCGACTCAATTCGTCTTTGACCAGTGCCGTCAATGCCATGAACAGCATCTTGCCACCGCGCGCAAGCATGGTTCGTGAACTTGTGAAACCGGCGGGCGCCGGATGGTCTCCGGGGCCCGGGCCGGGCACCGGCGCCCCCGCAGGGATCGGCCCGGCGCCCGGCCGGCGGGCTCAGGCGTTCAGCGTGATCGAACCGCTGAACAGATCCCGGTAGGCGGCGGCCAGCCGGAGCGGGTCGTGCCGGGGCGTGCCGTCACCGATTGCTACGTCGCGGGTGACGAGGACCGCACCCATCCCCTGGGCCGCGGCGACCAGCGAGGCCTCGTCCTCGATCTGCGAGGGGTCGACCAGCACCGCGTCGATCCGCAGTTCGGGGGCGTGCGCGGCGAGCACCTCCAGATGCTTCTCCGGGGAGAAACCGTCGGTCTCCCCCGGCTGCTGGCCTAGGTTGAGGGTCAGGCAGATCCTGGAGTCGGTGCGCGAGAGGGCCCGGGCCAGTTCGGGCACCAGCAGGTGCGGTAGCACGCTGGTGTACCAGGAGCCCGGGCCGAGGACCGTCCAGTCCGCATCGCGCACGGCGGCCAGCACCTCCGGCCGGGCCGGCGGGTCGTTCGGGCTCAGCTGCACGCCGATCACCCGGCCGGGGGTGGTGGCCACGGCGACCTGCCCGCGCACCGTGGTCAGGCCGCCCGGGTCGTCCGGGTCGATGCCCAGCACGGTCGCCTCGATGTCCAGCGGCACCGCGGCCATCGGCAGTACCCGGCCCCGGGCCCCGAGCAGCCGGGCCACCCAGTCGAGCCCGCTGACCGGGTCGTCGAGCAGTTCCCAGAGCGTGACGATGAGCAGGTTGCCGAGCGCGTGGTCGTGCATCGCCCCGGCGCTGGCGAAGCGGTGCTGCAGCACGTCTCTCCACAGCAGGCCCCATTCGCTGTCGTCGCACAGCGCCGAGAGGGCCATCCGCAGGTCGCCCGGGGGGAGAACCCCGAACTCGCGGCGCAGCCGGCCCGAGGACCCGCCGTCGTCGGCCACGGTGACCACTGCGGTCAGCCGGTCGGTGAGGTGCCGCAGCGCCGACAGGGACGCGGCCAGGCCGTGACCGCCGCCGAGGGCGACCACGTTCGGGCCCCGACTGCTGCTGACCGAGGGGACGCTCGGCCCGCGGCCGGGGGTGGGAAGGGTCACTCTCGCCCCAGATCACGGTGCACGGTGGTGACGGCGACCCCGTCGCCCTCCAGCTTCTGGGACAGCAGCTCGGTGATCGCCACCGAACGGTGCTTGCCGCCGGTGCAGCCCACCGCGATCGTGGCGTAACGCTTGTTCTCGCGCACGTACCCGGCCAGCACCGGCTGCAGGGCCAGGGCGTAGCGCTCGACGAAGTCGGCGGCCCCCTCCTGGGACAGCACGTAGTCGGCCACCTCCTGGTCGAGGCCGTTGTGCGCCCGCAGTTCCGGCACCCAGAACGGGTTGGGCAGGAAGCGCATGTCGACCACCTGGTCGGCGTCCAGCGGCAGGCCGTACTTGAAGCCGAACGACATCAGCAGGATCCGGATCGCCGGGTCGCCCGCGTCGCCGAACAGCGCGATGATCTTGCTGGCCAGCTCGTGCACGTTCAGCCGTGAGGTGTCGATCACGGTGTCGGCGTTGCCGCGCAGCTCGCCCATCACCCGGCGTTCCTCGCGGATGCCGTCGAGCGGGGCGCCGTCACCCTGCAGCGGGTGCGGCCGGCGCACCGACTCGAACCGGCGCACCAGGGTCTCGTTGGTGGCGTCCAGGAACAGCAGACGGGTGCGGATGCCGCTGTTCTCGGCAGTGGAGACCGCATCGGCCAGGGCGCTGAAGAAGGACCGGCCGCGCACGTCCACGGCGACCGCGATCCGCGGCACCCGCGGCTCGGCGGTGGCCGCGAGCATGGCCAGCTCGGCGATCAGCTGGGGCGGCAGGTTGTCGACCACGTACCAGCCGAGGTCCTCCAGGGCCTTGGCCGCGGTGCTGCGCCCGGCACCGGACATGCCGGTGATGATCAGCAGCTCGGACGAGGCCGCGGGCCCGGGGGCCGGGCGGCCGTCCGGGCCGGCGCCGGCTTCGGCGGCTGCTTCGGCGGCGGGGTCGGTGGCGGGCACGTGGTGGGACGAAGCCACCGTTTCCGCGATCGCGGGCACCGTGGACTCCGAGCCCGTCGACTCGGACCCCTCCGGGGTGCTGGTCACCTTGCGTCTCCAAATCTCGTCGGGGGCCACCGCCGGTCCGGCGGTGCTCCGGGTCCAGGACCGGGTTTGTCTCTCGATGTCGGGTGTTCGCGATCAGTCGAGCAGTTCCCCGGTGGCCATGTCCACCGCGACAGGCTTGTCCGCTATCGCCGTGTCTCCCGGGGCCGGGTTCAGGGTGTCGACCACCGCCTGGGCCACCTTCGGCCCGACGCCCTGGACCGAGGCGATCGCCTCGACCGAGGCGGTCCGCAGCTTCTTCACCGAGCCGAAGTGCGCCAGCAGCGCCTTCTTCCGGGCCGGACCGAGACCGGGCACGGCGTCGAGCTCGCTGGCCGTCATCGCGGTGCTGCGGCGCTGGCGGTGATGGGTGATCGCGAAGCGGTGCGCCTCGTCGCGCACCCGCTGCAGCAGGTACAGGCCCTCGCTGGAACGCGGCAGGATCACCGGCTGGTCGTCGTCCGGGATCCACACCTCCTCCAGCCGCTTGGCCAGGCCGCACAGGGCCACGTTCTGGATGCCGAGCTCACGCATCGCGGCGGCCGCGGCGGCCACCTGGGGAGCGCCGCCGTCGACCACCACCAGGTTGGGGGCGTAGGAGAACTTGCGCGGGCGACCGGTCTGCGGATCGATCGCGGTGGGCCGGCCCTCGGGCGCCTCGTCGTCGAGAGAGGGTGCCTGGTCGAGGATCTCGCCGGTGGCCGGGTCGGCCCCGGCGGTGAGCGCGGCGCCAGCCTCCTGCTCGCCGGCAATGGCCTCCTGCTCGCTCAGGAAGCGCCGGAACCGCCGGCTGATCACCTCCCGGATCGAGGCCACGTCGTCCGAGCTGCCCTCGGCCAGGCTCTTGATCGTGAACTTGCGGTACTCCGGCTTCTTGGCCAGGCCGTCCTCGAAGACCACCATCGAGGCGACCACGTTCGAGCCCTGGATGTGCGAGATGTCGTAGCACTCGATCCGCAGCGGCGCCTCGGGCAGGTCGAGCGCCTCCTGGATCTCCTGCAGCGCCTTGGACCGGGTGGTCAGGTCGCCCGCCCGGCGGGTCTTGTGCAGGGTGAGCGCCTGCCCGGCGTTGCGGGCCACCGTCTCCATCAGGGTGCGCTTGTCGCCGCGCTGCGGCACCCGGACCTCGACCCGGGAACCGCGCAGCCCGGACAGCCAGTCCTCCACCTCGCCGAGGGCCGGCGGCTCGTGCGGCACCAGCACCTCGCGCGGCACCGCCTCACCGTTGGTCTCGCTGCCGCCCTCGCCCCCGGTGTCGCCGTAGACCTGCTGCAGCAGGTGCTCGACCAGGTCGCCGGTGGTGACGTCCTCCACCTTCTCGACCACCCAGCCGCGCTGGCCCCGGATCCGGCCGCCGCGCACGTGGAACACCTGCACCGCGGCCTCGAGCTCGTCGTCGGCCAGGGCGAACACGTCGGCGTCGGTGCCGTCGGGCAGCACCACCGCGTTCTTCTCCATCGCCCGCGAGAGCGCCTGGATGTCGTCGCGCAGCCGGGCCGCCTGCTCGAACTCCAGGTCGTGCGAGGCCTGCAGCATGTCGCGCTCCAGGCGCTTGACGTAGCGCTCGGTGCGCCCGCCCATGAAGTCGCAGAAGTCCCCGGCCAGGCGCCGGTGCTGCTCGGCGTCGACCTTGCCCACGCACGGCGCCGAGCACTTGTCGATGTAGCCCAGCAGGCACGGCCGGCCGATCTGCCCGGCCCGCTTGAAAACCCCGTTGCTGCAGGTGCGGACCGGGAACACACGCAGCAGCAGATCCACCGTCTCGCGGATCGCCCAGGCGTGCGCGTAGGGCCCGAAGTACCGCGTGCCCTTGCGCTTGGCCCCGCGCATCACCTGCACCCGGGGGAACTCCTCGCCCATGGTGACGGCCAGGTACGGGTAGGACTTGTCGTCCCGGTACTTCACGTTGAACCGCGGGTCGTACTCCTTGATCCAGGAGTACTCCAGCTGCAGCGCCTCGACCTCGGTGTTCACCGTCGTCCACTCCACCGAGGCGGCGGTGAACACCATGGTCTGGGTGCGCGGGTGCAGCCCGGCCGGATCGGCGAAGTACGAGTTCAGCCGCTGCCGCAGGCTCTTGGCCTTGCCGACGTAGATGACCCGCCCGGACGAGTCACGGAACCGGTAGACGCCCGGTTGCTCGGGGATGGTTCCGACCGCCGGTCGGTACGTCGATGGATCAGCCACGCAAACAACCTTAGGCGCCCCCACCGACAGTCTCGCCCTGTGCCCGGGCCCGCAGCATCCGGGCGACCTCGTCGGCCCGGCTCGCCAGGGTGGTGGCCACCACCGGGGCGAGTCCGTCCTTGACCTCGGCGGCCCGGGCCACGAAGGCCTCGTCGATGCCGAAGACCGGGAAGAGCGCCGCGGTGAAGTACAGCCCGGGGATCATCCCGCCCTGGTGCAGGGTGGGCAGCAGGGTCAGGTACTGCTCGCCGTAACCGGCCAGGAGATCCTCCTGGCCGGGGCGCCAGAAGGCACTCATCACCGGGTAGACCGCGCCCAGCGGCAGGGTGTGCTCGACCACCGCCTGCCAGGTCTCGGCCTTGGCCGCGGCCGAGGGTGCGGCCGCCCGGACCGCGGCGGCCCGGTTCTTGGCGTCCGGGTCCGGGTCCTGGGCCAGCAGGTCCGCCACCGGGCCGGCGGTGTCCACCCCCAGCTCGGAAAGCCGGACCAGGGCCCGCCAGCGCAGGTCGATGTCGTCGCCGATCAGCTCTTCCACGTCGGTGGTGAACCGGGCGAGGGTGCGCAAGGCGGGCCGCCGCAGCTGGGGCTGATCGGCCAGCTGACGGCAGACCTCGGCCAATTGCTCGGCGCTGCGCTCACGCTGGGCGGCGGGTGTCCAGAGCTCGGCCGCGGCGGCCGCCATCTGTAGGTACGTCTCGACGATGGAGGGCGCGGTCTCGACCCGGAGCACCGCGACCAAGCCGTCCAGAGTCTGCTGAGCGCCAGCCTCTCCGGTGAGCAGAGCGTCCCACATTGATGTAGCGGCAACGGCCCGCGCGATGGTGGTGGGCAGTTTTCCGGCCGTCGCGGCCGACGCCACCGGGCGGGTCGAAGCAAACGTAAGGTCGTCGTCGTTCACCAGGTAGAAATCCGCTCCCTGGGGCAGATTCACCGGCGTGCGCTCGGACTGGACGTCTACCAGCTGAAGATCGGTGCGCTCCAACGCGTCACCCGTCACTGTGTAGGCACCGACGGCCAATACCTGCGGCCGCGGCGGTCCGGCCGGACCGCTCCCCACCAGCACCGGCTGCTCCCCCGTCAGGTCCAGGCTGAAACGGTCGGTGCCGGCGGTCTCCAGCCAGCCCTCCTTCCACACGTCCAGGTCTTTGCCCGAGGCGGCGGCAAGTTCGTCGATCAAGTCCTGCAACGTGGTGTTCCGCCAGGCGAAGCGGGCGAAGTACGAGGTCATCCCGGCCCGGAAGGCCTTCTCCCCCACGTACACCTGCAGCTGCCGCAGGGCGGAGGCGCCCTTGGGGTAGGTGATCGCGTCGAAGATCGACATCGCCTGCGCCACGTCGTGGATCGGCTGACGGATCGGGTGCGAGATCGGCCCCTGGTCGGCCAGGTAGGCCTCGACCTTGCCGTCGGTCAGGTGCCGGGACCAGACGTCAGTGTGCACGGTGGCCTCGGCGGCGGCCCAGTTGGCGGCGAACTCGGCGAACGACTCGTTCAGCCACAGGTCGTCCCACCAGCTCATCGTGACGATGTTGCCGAACCACATGTGGGCCATCTCGTGCAGCAGGATCCGGGCCTGCAGCTCGTCCTCGCCGGCCGAGGGCGTGCTGCGCCGCAGGTGCGAGTCCGACCAGGTCACGCAGCCGAAGTTCTCCATCGCGCCGCCGAACTCGGGGACGAACACCTGGTCGTAACGCGGCTGCGGGAAGGGCATCCCGAACTGCTCGCCGAAGAACCGCAGGCCCTGCGCGGTCACCGTGAACAGCTTCTCGGCGTCACGATCGAGCACCGCAGCCAGCGAACGGCGGCTGTACAGGCCCAGGTCGTAACCCTCGATCGTGCGCCGCACCTGATGGAACGGGCCGGCGTTGACCACCGTGTTGTACGGCGACAGCGGCGGGGTGGCGGCGAACTTCCAGACCGTGGACGTTCCGCTCGCCTCGGTCTCGGCGGTACCGGTGTTGCTGGTCACCGTCCACCCGGACGGGGCCTTCACGGTGAACGTGTGCGGCGCCTTCAGATCGGGCTGGTCGAAGCACGCCCAGACGTGCCGGGCCTGGTCCGGCTCGAAGCTCATCCACAGGTAGACCTCGCCGTCGGCCGGGTCCACCGCCTTGTGCACCCCGGCGCCCGCGCGGGTGTCGGCCTGCTCGCACTCCACCACCAGGGTGTTGTCCGCAGCCAGGTCCTCCAGGGTGAGCCGGGCCTCGTCCGCCGGGCCGAGTTCGCGGCCGTTGAGCGTGGCCCGCAGCACGGTCGCGGCGGCGTCGACGAAGGTGTGCGCGCCCGGCGTGCGGCAGGTGAAGGTGATCGTCGAGGTGGTGCGCACGTGCGGGCCGGTGGGCAGATCGGTCAGATCCACCGCGATGTCGTACCGCTGCACGCTCAGCAGTGCGGCGCGTTCGGCGGCCTCGGTCTGGGTCAGGCTCTTCACGTCGACCAACTCTCCCACGTCATGCGGCTATGCGATCGGACATTACGGACCCTACGCATCCAGCCGCGCGCGGAGCCAGCGCAACGCCGCATCTCCTTGAGATCGCTGAAAATCCCTCAGGGTTGGCAGGTTCTGCGGCACCGGCAGAGTCGAGCGATACAGGAAGAATCCGGCCGCGGCGGCCAAAACGGCATTCACGTCGTCGGCGGAGGCGTTCTGCGCCGGGCCGAACGACGCCCAGACCGCCTCCGGGTCGACCGTGCCGCCCATCGCCGCGCTGGGCAGCATCAGCAGCAGATCGCACCAGGCCGCACCGACCGCGGCGTGCGGCCAGTCGACCACCACCACAGCACCTTCGGGGGTAAGGAGCAGATTGTCGTCCCGCAGATCGATGTGAAGCAGCGTGTCACCGCGGGCGGCCTCGGGCCAGCGCGACTCCAGGGCCACCAGATCGGGCAGGTGCTCACGGGCCCAGGCGTCGGGTACCTCGGAGAGCTGGGCCGAGGCGGCGAACGAGCGCCATCCGGTGAAGTATTCGGCCACGGTCTCGGTCATCTGCGGCGCCACCGCCGGAGCCGGGGTCAGCGTTTCCGCCAGGCGTTCCAGCGCAGACACGACTCTGTTCAGTTCCGCCGCGTCCCAGGGAAAACGCGGGGGCACGCCATCAACGTCTTCCATCACCAGCACGACCCATTCCCCGTCGTCGTAGCTGTGCAGGAGCCGAGGCGTTGGAGCAGACAGCGGCAGGTACTCCATAACGGCGATCTCCCGCCGGTAAAGCACCGGCGCGTCCACGTTCCGCACAGCCCCCACCGCTTTGACAAACACCCGCCGGCCGTCACTCAGGAGCAGGCGCGAGGCCACCCCCGGCGAGAAGCCGCCGGGCTGTGACGTCTCCCCCACCACGGCCGCGCCGAGCCACTCCGTGACCTTGTCGCGGACGTGAGCCGGGATCTCTGACCAGAGCATTCGCACGCGCAGCAGTGTGCCGGGCGCCACACTCCCAGCGCCTGCGAATATTTCTGCCGACCACCGGACAAACCGTCACCGAACAGCGGCCCCGCACCCCCGCGTCCGCCGTCACCCCAACCGGTCGCTCAGGTGACCCGGCCGGCCTCGGTGCGCACCCCGTCCTCAAGCAGACGTGCGGAACTGGTGCCGCGAGCGCCACCCGCTCACCCGCAACTCGGCATTTGAGCCGTTACCACGTAAACTTTGAAGTCGGCCAGGGTCGAGAGGCGCTGCAACGGGCACTGCGGGAGCAGTTCCCGCCACGCTCACCTGCGGCTTAGTGCATCACAAGGGCGCCCCTCTCAGAACGAGTCGTCATCCGTGTCGGAGTGGGGTTGCAACAGATGAGTCAGGATCGTACGCGCGCGCTGCGCGAGCTTCTGGACAGCCGGATCGCCGTTCTGGACGGCGCCTGGGGCACGATGTTCCAGAACGCGAAGCTGTCCCCGGCCGACTACCAGGACGAGCGCCTGGCGAACCATCCGAAGGACGTCACCGGCGACCCGGACCTGCTCAACATCACCAAGCCCGAGGTGGTGCTGGACATCCACCGGCAGTACCTGAACGCCGGGGCCGACATCACCACCACCAACACCTTCACCGCCACCACGATCGGGCAGGCCGACTACGGCCTGGAGTCGTGGGTGCGCGAGATGAACCTCGAAGCGGCCCGGATCGCCCGCCAGGCGGCCGACGAGGCCTTCGAGAAGACCGGGGTGAAGCGCTTCGTGGCCGGTTCGGTCGGCCCGCTGAACGTCACCCTCTCGCTCTCGCCCAAGGTCGAGGACCCGGCCTACCGCGCGGTCACTTTCGAGCAGGTCTACACCTCGTACGCCGAGCAGATCGAGGCCCTGCGCGACGGCGGCGTGGACCTGCTGCTGATCGAGACGATCTTCGACACGCTGAACTCCAAGGCGGCCGCGGCCGCGGCCCAGGACGTCGCGCCCGATCTGCCGGTCTGGTTCTCGATCACGATCGTGGACGCCAGCGGCCGCACCCTCTCGGGGCAGACGGTGGAGGCCTTCTGGCGTTCCATCGAGCACGCGAACCCGCTCGTGGTGGGCGTGAACTGCGCGCTCGGGGCGGCCGAGATGCGGCCCTACGTGGCCGACCTGGCCCGGCTGGCCGGCACCTACACCGCCAGTCACCCCAATGCCGGCCTGCCCAACTCGTTCGGCGAGTACGAGCAGGAGCCGGGCGAGACCTCGCACCTGGTCGGCGGGTTCGCCAGTGACGGGCTGGTCAACGTGGTGGGCGGCTGCTGCGGCACCACCCCCGCGCACATCGCGGCGATCGCCTCCAAGGTCAGGGGCCTGGTGCCCCGGCAGGTGCCGCGGGTGCAGCCGCAGACCCGGTTCAGCGGTCTGGAGCCGATGAACATCACCGAGACCACCGGTTTCGTGATGATCGGTGAGCGCACCAACGTCACCGGCTCGGCCAAGTTCCGCCGGCTGATCGAGGCCGACGACTACCAGACGGCCGTGGAGGTCGCGCTGGACCAGGTCCGCGGCGGGGCCAACGTGCTCGACGTGAACATGGACGCCGACCTGCTGGACAGCCAGGAGGCGATGGTCACCTTCCTGAACCTGATCGCCACCGAGCCCGAGGTGGCGCGGATCCCGGTGATGGTCGACAGCTCGAAGTGGAGCGTGCTCGAGGCCGGGCTGCAGTGCCTGCAGGGCAAGGGGATCGTCAACTCGATCAGCCTGAAGGAGGGCGAGGAGGTCTTCCTCGAGCACGCCCGCCGGATCCGCCGGTACGGCGCGGGCGTGGTGGTGATGGCGTTCGACGAGACCGGCCAGGCCGACAACGCCGACCGCCGGGTGGAGATCTGCGGGCGAGCCTACGACCTGCTGGTCAACGAGGTCGGATTCCCGCCCGAGGACATCATCTTCGACCCGAACGTGCTGGCCGTGGCCACCGGGATGAGCGAGCACAACGACTACGCGCGGGCTTTCATCGAGTCGCTGCCGCGGATCAAGGAGCGCTGCCCGGGCGCCCGCCTGTCCGGCGGTATCTCCAACCTGTCGTTCGCCTTCCGCGGCAACAACGTGGTGCGCGAGTCGATGAACTCGGCGTTCCTGTTCCACGCGGTGCGCGCGGGCCTGGACATGGGCATCGTGAACGCCGGCCAGCTGGCGGTCTACGAGGACATCCCGAAGGACCTGCTCGAGCTGATCGAGGACGTGCTGTTCAACCGTCGCGAGGACGCCACCGACCGATTGGTGACGTTTGCGGGCACGGTGAGCGGTTCGGGCACCAAGCGGGTGGTCGACCTCTCGTGGCGCGAGGCGCCGGTGAACGAACGGCTCAGCTACGCCCTGGTGCACGGCAACGTGGACTACATCGAGGAAGACACCGAGGAGGCCCGGCAGCAGGCCGCGCGGCCGCTCGAGGTGATCGAGGGCCCGCTGATGGACGGGATGAAGGTGGTCGGCGACCTGTTCGGGGCCGGCAAGATGTTCCTGCCCCAGGTGGTCAAGAGCGCCCGGGTGATGAAGCGCGCGGTGGCCTACCTCGAGCCCTACATGGAGGCCGAGAAGGCCGAGATGCTGCGGCTGGGAAAGGTTCCGGCCGGGCGCAGCGCGCAGGGCAAGGTGGTCCTGGCCACGGTCAAGGGCGATGTGCACGACATCGGCAAGAACATCGTCGGGGTGGTGCTGGGCTGCAACAACTACGAGGTGATCGACCTCGGGGTGATGGTGCCGGCGGCTCGCATTCTTGAGACGGCGATCGCCGAGAACGCCGACGCGGTCGGCCTTTCCGGGCTGATCACGCCCTCGCTCGACGAGATGGTCACGGTGGCCGAGGAGATGCAGCGCAAGGGCATGAGCCTGCCGCTGCTGATCGGTGGTGCCACCACCTCACGCCAGCACACCGCGGTCCGGATCGCCCCGGCCTACGAGGGCACCACCGTGCACGTGCTGGACGCCTCCCGGGTGGTCGGGGTGACGTCGAAGCTGCTGAGCGCCGAGCAGAAGGCCGGTTTCGTCGCCGAGACCCGCACCGAGCAGGAACGGCTGCGCGAGGCGCACGCCAGCCGGCGCGCGAACCCGCTGCTCTCGCTCACCCAGGCCCGGCTGAACCCCGAGCCGGTGGACTTCTCCGAGATCCCCACCCCGGCCTTCACCGGGATGCGCACGGTGGACGCGGACCTGAACGAGCTGCGCTCCCTGGTCGACTGGACGTTCCTGTTCCTGGCCTGGGAGATCAAGGGCAAGTACCCGGCGGTGCTGGAGAACCCGGCGGCGCGTGAGCTCTGGGAGGACTCGCAGACCCTGCTCGACGAGATCATCGAGGCCGGGCACTTCACCGCCCAGGGCGCGTACGGGTTCTGGCCGGCGCATTCCGAGGGCGACGACATCGTGCTGCCGGAGCACGGGGTGAAGTTCCCGATGCTGCGCCAGCAGACGGTGAAGCCGGACGGCCGGCCCAACCGCTGCCTGTCCGACTACATCGCCCCGGCCGGATCGGGCGATCACCTGGGCGGTTTCGCGGTGGCCATCCAGGGTGCAGAGAAGCTCGCGGCCTCGTACGAGGCGCAGAACGACGACTACCGGGCGATCATGGTGAAGGCGCTGGCCGACCGGCTGGCTGAGGCGTTCGCCGAGCACCTGCACCTGCAGGCGCGGCGCGAGTGGTTCGAGCCGGACGCCCGGCCCGAGCTGGCCGACCTGCACGCCGAGCGCTTCCGGGGCATCCGGCCGGCGCTGGGCTACCCGGCCTCGCCCGATCACGCGCTCAAGACCGAGCTCTTCGATCTGCTGAAGGCGCCGCAGGTGGGCATCACGCTGACCGAGAGCTACGCGATGTCACCGGCCGCGGCGGTCAGCGGCCTGATCTTCGCCCACCCCTCCTCGCGGTACTTCACCGTGGGGCGGATCGGCTCGGACCAGGTGGCCGACTACGCCGAGCGGCGCGGGCTCAGCCGGGCCGCGGTGGAGAAGCTGCTGCGCCCGAACCTGGCCTACGACCCGGCCTGACCGGCCTGGATCTGGTTGAACTGAAACGGGTTTGAACCGGATCGGTTTCGAACGAGAGGACGCGTACGGGAACCGCCCGTACGCGTCCTCTTGTTTGGTTCGTGGCTCTACTGAACGAAGTCCGGCTGCCCGTAGGCCGGGTCGGCGTTCTTCGGGTTCGGGCCCCACTTGTTGGTCCCCTGCTCGCCTTCCAGCACCGCGAAGACGATGAGCACCAGGGCACCGAACGGCACCAGGCTGAGCAGCATCCACCAGCCGGTGCGGCCGATGTCGTGCAGGCGGCGGACCGCAACCGCCAGGCTCGGCAGGATCAGGCCGAAATAGACCACGGCGTAGATGATTCCGGCCACCACGATCGCGGCCGGGAACTCCTGGCCCGCCACCAGGCCGAGCGCCAGAACGATCGTGGCCACCGCGTTGATCAGGATCGAGGCCAGGCAGAACCACCAGTACTCCGAGCGCCGGGCGCGGCCCGAGAACTTGGCGTACTTACGCTTGAGAACCGTGACGACGGCCTCTGAGAACGACACGCAGCAACTCCTGATGAGGTGAGGAAGGGGAACGCGCACAGCGAGAACGGGCGCCGGATCCGACGCCCACCCCCGTGTGATCAGGAGAAGTATGAAGTGCGGCTAAAGACGCGGCCGGGCGTTTATGGTCACAACCGGGCAACGGTGCACCATGTGCCTCTTACGGCGCAGTGGCGAACACCACGATCCGCTGGATGCTGCCGAAGGTGGACAGCGAGCGAACGCTTTCGGCCTGGAGGTCGGCCAGTGCCGCGTCCTCGCCGTCGTTGGGCAGGCTGACCGCTTCCTCGTGCAGGGCCCGCTCGAGCGCCAGCCAGCGGGCCCGGCGGGCCACCACGATCTCGGTGAAGCCGGCGGCCTGCAGATCCCGGCGCAGATCGAGGTTGCGCAGCCGGGTCGGCAGGGCCGGATCCGGGCGGATGGCCTGCCAGGTGGTCAGGGCCAGCCGGCCACCCGGCCGGAGCACCCGGCGGAACTCGGTCAGGGCGTCGACCCGGGGCTCGGCGAACTGCACGGAGTCGGTGCACAGCAGCGCATCGACGGTGCTCTCGGCCAGCCCGGTACTGGTGAATGTGCCCTCGGTGAACTGGGCCCAGCCCTCCCCCAGCAACGTGGCCGCGGCCAGTTGTGCCTGCTTCAGCGCCACGGCGGAGAAGTCGACGCCGGAAAGCCTTGCTCCGCTGCGCTTTGCCACCGCTATGCCGTAGCCACCCCGGCCACAGGCAATGTCGGCGAGCAGACCTCCGGGGCTCAGGCGGAGTTCGGCGCTGATCTCGTCGAGCGCTTCCCAGGGCAGGAAACCGGTGATCGCGACATAGTCGGCCGGGGTGCCCAGGTGGCGCGCCTGGAGCGCGTCCTTGACCGGCGAGGTCTCCATGTCGGAGTACCAGCGGTCGAAGTAGACGCTGTCGAGGATGGGGGGCTGGTCTGACACGGGGACATCGTGACGTACGACCAATGCTCACGGATAGACCTTTTGTCCACTTACCGAGCGCACCCCCGCAACGGTCGCGCCGACGTCCCTGATTGGCCCCTCGACCGAAGCGGAGCGCTTCCACCGGCCTCCCGCTAAAGTTCCTGACGAAAGTCGTTGCGGGACAGGGTTCCTCATGCGACTTAGGGGACGAATGGGGCCACGGGGGGAGCCGAAGGTGGACGTACTGCTGGTGCACGGAGGCAGCCATGATGCGACTTGCTGGAAGCCGCTGGTTCACGCCCTGACCGCCTTGGGGATCAGCACTGCCACGGTCGATCTGCCCAGCGCCGCCGGCCCGGGTCATCCGCCCGCTGGTGTCGCTGAGGACGCTCGGGCGATCCGGGCCAGGCTGGTCGAGCACCACCCGCGCATGGTGCTGTGCCACTCCTACGGCGGCATCCCGACCACGGACGCGGTGCTGCCTTCCGACGGCGTCGAGTTGTTGATCTACCTGGCTGCCTTCATGCCGGCTGAAGGTGAGAGCGTGTGGACGGTGCCGCAGGCCGACCGCGGCGAGCCGACCTCGGAGTCCCGGGTGAGCGAGGACGGCCTCTACCTCGAGGCCACCGATCCGATCAGCATGTTCTACGGCACCACCCCGCGCAGGCTGGCCGAGCAGATGGTGCAGACCCTGCGGCCGCAGTCGATGCGCAGCTTCAGCGAGCCGGTCGGGCGGGCGGCCTGGCGGGACATCCCTTCCGCCTATCTGCTGACCTTGCAGGACAAGGCCATCGCACCGGCTCAGCAACGGCTGATGGCCGCGCGTGCCACTTCGGTGCAGGAGATCGACAGCGACCACTCGCCCCACCTGGGCATGCCCGGCGATGTGGCGTTGCGGGTGCGGGACCTGCTGTCTTCTCTGCGGTAGTTCTGTGACCGCCGGCGCTCAGCGGGAAGACACAGCCACCTGGTCCGGCAGCCGGCTGAAGGTGCAGTTCTCGCCGGCCACCACCAGGTGACTGCCTTCGGTCATCAGGCTGAGCACCTGGTTGGGGCGGTCCTTGCCGTCGTTGTCCAGGTCTCCGCCTTCGGCATCGGTCTGCTTCCAGAAGCAGTTGGCGATCACCTCACGGTCGAGGCCGCCGGAGTAGCGGCCGAGCTCGATGTCACGGCCGACGATGTAGCTGCCCGCGCCGAACGAAGTTGCCGCGGTGGCGGCGGGAGTGGGCTCGTGGAACACCAGCGCAGGTCGCTCCACCGTCCCGGCAACCTCGTCGGCGGATGTGCCGGAACCGCGCGCCACCATGACGCCGGCCAGCACCAAGCCGGCCACCACCACCCCGGAGACGGCTACCCCAGTCAGCACCCGCGTCTGTCGACTCTGCTCCGCCACTGCTCGCGCTCCTGCCACTCCGATGGCGCTGACCTGGGAAGATGCGATCTTGGGAGGCAAGGTCGGCGCCGGGGCGGACATCCTGACCGATGGCCACGAAGTCCGTCAACGACGGGTGAGAGCCGTCACCCCGCCGAAACGCGGAATGCTGCGCGAGAGCCCTTCCGGGCTCCCGCGCAGCATTCCGCCGGTGGGGTTATCGACGCCGGGTGCTCACCTTTTCGGTGGTGTCCAGGTCGATCCGCTTGGCCGCGGTCCGGGCCGCCGTCACCTTCTTGGCCGGAGCCTTCTTCGCCGCCGGCTTCGTAGCGGCCGTCTTGGCGGCCGGGGCTGTCTTCGCGGCTGTTGTGCTCTTGGCCGCTGCCCTGGCCACTGGCGCCTTGGCCCCTGCTGCCTTGGTGGCCGTCTTGGTGGCCGGTGCCTTCGCCGGAGCCGTCTTGCTGGTGGCCGTCTTACGGGCTCCGGCCGTTGCGGCCGCCACCGGCCGGGTCTTCTTGATCGCCGCCACCCGGGCCTCGACCGCGTTCGGGTTCTCGATCTCGAGGAGGTCGGCCAGGAACTGGCCGGTGTGGCTCTCCGGCACGGCCGCCACGTCTTCCGGGGTGCCCTCGGCGACCAGGGTGCCGCCGCCGCTGCCGCCCTCCGGCCCGAGGTCGACGATCCAGTCGGAGCTCTTGATCACGTCGAGGTTGTGCTCGATCACGATCACCGAGTTGCCCTTGTCGACCAGGCCCTGCAGCACCACCAGCAGCTTGCGGATGTCCTCGAAGTGCAGACCGGTGGTCGGCTCGTCGAGCACGTAGACGCTGCGGCCGGTGGAGCGCTTCTGCAGCTCGCTGGCCAGCTTGACCCGCTGGGCCTCACCACCCGACAGGGTCGGCGCGGGCTGGCCGAGCCGCACGTAGCCCAGGCCGACGTCGACCAGGGTGCGCAGGTGCCGGGCGATCGCCGGGACCGCCTCGAAGAACTCCGCGGCCTCCTCGATCGGCATGTCCAGCACGTCGGCCACGGTCTTGCCCTTGAAGTGCACCTCCAGGGTCTCCCGGTTGTACCGGGCCCCGTGGCAGACCTCGCACGGCACGTAGACATCGGGCAGGAAGTTCATCTCGATCTTGATCGTGCCGTCACCGGAGCACGCCTCGCAGCGCCCACCCTTGACGTTGAACGAGAACCGGCCGGGCTGGTAGCCGCGGACCTTGGCCTCCTGGGTCTGCGCGAACAGCTTGCGCACGTGGTCCCAGACCCCGGTGTAGGTGGCCGGGTTGGAGCGCGGGGTGCGGCCGATCGGGCTCTGGTCGACGTGGACCACCTTGTCCAGGTGCTCCAGGCCCTTGACCGTCTTGTGCCGGCCGGGCACCTGGCGGGCACCGTTCAGCTTGTTCGCCAGCACTGTGTACAGGATGTCGTTGACCAGCGTGGACTTACCGGAACCGCTGACCCCGGTGACCGAGACCAGGCAGCCCAGCGGGAACGAGACGTCCAGGCCCTTGAGGTTGTGCTCGCGGGCGCCGACCACGGTGAGCTGACGCTTCGGGTCGCGCGGGCGGCGGATCTGCGGGATCTCGATCGCCTTGCGCCCGGACAGGTACATGCCGGTGAGCGATTCCGGGTGCTCGTACAGTTCTTTCACGGTGCCGGAGTGCACCACGTGACCACCGTGCTCACCGGCACCCGGGCCGATGTCGACCGCCCAGTCGGCCGCGCGGATCGTGTCCTCGTCGTGCTCGACCACGATCAGCGTGTTGCCCAGGTTGCGCAGCCGGGTCAGCGTGTCGATCAGCCGCCGGTTGTCGCGCTGGTGCAGGCCGATGCTCGGCTCGTCCAGCACGTACAGCACACCGACCAGACCGGAACCGATCTGGGTGGCCAGCCGGATGCGCTGCGCCTCACCGCCGGACAGCGTGCCGGCCGCCCGGTCGAGCGAGAGGTAGGTCAGGCCGACGTCGAGCAGGAAGCCGATCCGGGCGTGGATCTCCTTCAGCACCTGGTCGGCGATCTGCTTCTCGCGCTTGTTCAGCTGCAGCGAACCGAGGAACTCGGCCGCCTCGGCCAGCGGCAGCGAGCAGACCTCGGCGATCGACCGGCCGCCGACGGTGACCGCGAGCACCTCAGGCTTGAGCCGGGTGCCCTTGCAGACCGGGCACGGGATCTCGCGCATGAAACCCTCGTACCGCTCCCGGCTCCACTCCGACTCCGTCTCGGAGTGGCGGCGCTGGATGAACGGGATGACACCCTCGAAACCCGTGGTGTACGAGCGTTCCCGGCCGAACCGGTTCTTGAACTTGACGTGGACCTCGTAGTCCTGCCCCTCGAGCAGAGCCTTCTTGGCCCGTTCGGGCAGCGCCCGCCACGGCGTGTTCACGGTGAAGCCGAGGTCCTTGCCGAGCGCCTTCATCAGCCGCAGGAAGTACTCGGCCGAGCCTTGGGTCCAGGGCACGATCGCGCCCTCGGCCAGAGTCAGGTCCTCGTCGGGGACCAGCAGTTCCGGGTCGACCTCGAGCTTGACCCCGATGCCGGTGCACTCGCCGCAGGCCCCGAACGGGTTGTTGAACGAGAACACCCGCGGCTCGATGTCGTCGATCGCGATCGGGTGCTCGTTGGGGCAGGCCATCTTCTCGCTGAAGCGGCGCTCGCGGCCCGGGGAGCCCTCCGG
Organism: Kineosporia babensis; assembly: GCF_021129305.1. GTDB lineage: Bacteria > Actinomycetota > Actinomycetes > Actinomycetales > Kineosporiaceae > Kineosporia > Kineosporia babensis. Next base: position 401,292 of record NZ_JAJOMB010000004.1, read on the forward strand.
CTCGTCCACCATCTCGGCCACCACGATGCCGTTGGCCAGCAGCAGAGCCGTCTCGACCGAGTCGGTCAGGCGCTGCTTGGACGAGGCCTTGGCGGCCAGCCGGTCGACCACCACCTCGATGGTGTGCTTGTAGCGCTTGTCCAGGGTGGGCGAGTCGGCCAGCGAGACCACGTCACCGTCGACCCGGGCCCGGGAGAACCCCTTGGTCTGCAGATCGGCGAACAGGTCGACGAACTCGCCCTTGCGGGCGCGCACCACCGGGGCCAGCACCTGGAACCGGGTGCCCTCGGGCAGGTCGAGCAGCCGGTCGACGATCTGCTGCGGGGTCTGCTTGGTGATCGCCTCGCCGCAGGTCGGGCAGTGCGCCCGGCCGGCCCGGGCCCAGAGCAGGCGCAGGTAGTCGTACACCTCGGTGATCGTGCCCACCGTGGAGCGCGGGTTACGCGACGTGGACTTCTGGTCGATCGAGACGGCCGGGGAAAGGCCCTCGATGAAGTCGACGTCGGGTTTGTCCATCTGGCCGAGGAACTGACGGGCGTAGGCGGACAGCGACTCGACGTACCGGCGCTGCCCCTCGGCGAAGATGGTGTCGAACGCCAGAGAGGACTTGCCCGACCCGGACAGACCGGTGAAAACCACCAGCGCGTCACGAGGAAGATCGAGCGAGACGTCCTTGAGGTTGTGCTCGCGGGCTCCGCGAACGATAAGTCGGTCACTCACGACGGACATGCTAGGTGCCACCACCGACAGTCTTCGCGTCGAACCGGCCCATCGCCGTCCGGCGAGTGGACATCAGGCACCAGAGCACCGGAAAAGGACTCGGGATCGCCCGGCGTCGAGCCGGGCGATCAGGGTGCCGGACCCGATGGATCACCCGGCGATGTCGCGGTCCCGGGTCCGGGTGGGCCTGGTGGGCTGGCAGGGTATGCCCATGGTCTACAGCGGAGAAGTCACCCATGGCGGGCCTGCGGACGTTCGTGATCTGCCCGACGCGGTGATCCGGAAGGCGAGCGTCTCGCCGCAGGACAACAACACGTACCTGATCACCTGCCGGGCCACCGGCGAGCAGTTGCTGATCGACGCGGCCGAGGACGCGGAGCGGATCAGCACCCTGATCGGCGAGGGCGGTGGGGTGCTGCGCGGCATCGTGACCACGCACCAGCACTGGGACCACCACCGCGCCCTGGCCGAGGTCGCCGCCGTCACCAAGGCGCCGACACTGGCCGGCGAGGAGGACGCCGATGCACTGCCGGTGCAGCCCGACGTGCGGCTGCGGCACGGTGACAAGGTCGCGATCGGTGAGCTGACCCTGGAAGTGGTGCACCTGCGGGGGCACACCCCGGGCTCGATCACCTTGGTGCTGACCAGTTCCGACGGCAGCGTGCACGCTTTCACCGGGGACAGTTTGTTTCCGGGCGGAGTCGGCAAGACGACGCAGGACACCTTCCCGTCACTGATCGCGGACGTGGAGCAGCGGCTGTTCGACGTCTACCCGGACGAGACCTGGATCTACCCGGGGCACGGCAAGGACACCACGCTGGGGGTCGAGCGCCCGCACCTGGCGGCGTGGCACGAGCGCGGCTGGTGATGGTGTGGCCCGGGGTGCCTGAGGCCGGCCGGCTGAGGCGGCCCCGGGCCACCGACTCGGCAGTAGCCGCCCGGCACAGCCAAGCCATAGGATCCGGCCCGGCACCTGCCGTCCGACAGCTCGCATCACGAGCTCGATGCGAGGAGAACGACCGCCGTGATCCGGTTCCTGCCCGTTCTGATCCAGCTCGCGCTGATGATCTTCTGCCTGATCGAGTGCATCCAGACCGACTCCGACCGGGTCCGTAACCTGCCCAAGGTCGGCTGGATCCTGCTGATCCTGTTCTTCCCGATCGTCGGTGGGATCGCCTGGCTGGTGGCCGGGCGGCCCAAGGATGCGGCCGGTAATCAGGTGGCCTGGCGTTCCACCGGGACCGCGGGGTTCCCGGAGTACGAGCGGCCGCAGACCCACCGGGCCGCCACCGATGCGATCGACGAGCAGTTGCGCCGGGATCAGGAGCGCGTGGACCGCGAGCACGACGAGGCGTTGCGCAAGTGGCGTGAGAGCCGGGGCGAGGATCCCGGGACCGAACCGCAGAAGCCGTGACACCCGTCCGTTGCTCGCAATTGCCTGCCGGTCAACGAGATTCGGAACAGCGACGGTAGTAGGTGCGGTTCTCGCTCCCAAGGTAAGGCCGGCCCTTCTCCCAGCTGATCTGGAACCGGATTGTGACGCGCCGGCAGTCGGCCACGGTACGGCCATGAGTGGCGTCGGAGTGCTCGTCGACGCTGACGATCACCAGCTCCGGCCGACGCCGCGGCTTGGCCGAGTGCAGTTCGAAGTTCCGGTAGATCTTCCCCCGAAATCGTTCTGACCAGGGCTGCACCGCTGCGGCCGATTGCCGCTGGCCGGGACTGAGGTTCCGGAAGGCGTCGCGGTAGGAACCCTGGGACAACGACCGGTAGTAGGACCTCATCCGCGCCCGCACCAGCTTCTCGCGTTCGGTGTCGCCCTCCGGCGACTGGGGTTCGAGACCGGAGCGCGCCCGGGTCGGTTCGGGGGTCGATTCGGGAGTGGGTGCGGGCGTCGAAGAACTATGGACGTCGATGCTGGCTGATCCGGCGATCCCACCATGGTGGGAACAGGCCCCCTGAGCGTGCTGGGCGTAGCTGATCGCCCCGTCCGCGCAGATGAAACTCGGCGTATCGCCGGGACCGTAGTCCTGACCCGAACCACCGCCCGCACCCGGGTGTCGGGCCGAACTACTTGCGCCCAGGTACGGTTCGGCGGCCTCGTCCTGAACGCCTAAGTCGTGTTCGGGGCTGGACGCGGCGACGGGGAAGTCACCTTCGGCGGTCGGAGTGAGCAGGTGGACCAGGCCGAAGAGCAGGGACGCCGCCACCACCGCGGCACCCGCCCGTGGGACGGCGAACTTGATGGCACCGAGCAGACGCAGCCGTAACGCTGACATCCGGGCGGGGCCCGCGAGCAGGCAGACCGCACAGGTCTGGCGAGGCACGACGCTCAGCTCACGGGTCTGCTGCCGGTCGGGCTGCAACCACCAGGGCCGGTTCCGGGTGTGCGTGCAGGGTGCGAGGGCTTCGGCCTTCTCGCGGGCGCGCTTGACCCAGTCCAAGGTCAGGCACCGGCGGCACAGGACGGCGGGAGAATCCTGCACCGCTACCGGAGCCAGACCCTGACAGGTACCGCAACGACTGGTGGGCCAGTTCAGCAGTTCAAGGATGTCCTTGTACGCGGCCGACTGCTGCTTGGTCGCGGGATCAGGAAGAGCGCGGCCCTCCTCCATCGCGTGCAACAGCTGCCATGCGTAGGCCTTCTTGTCGGCCAGCCGCATCCGTCCGATGAAGGCCCGGGTCTCCGGCAGAGTCACGGCCAGATCGGTCTGCCGTGGTTGCGGCGGACGACGGGGAGCCGAATGGTTAAGACGCCGGTAGCGAGCCACCGACTCATCATCCCGGTCCATGGTGAAAAGGGTGGTGAAAACGGGAATTCTGAGGTCTCGGGCCGATCAGGGGCAGTTCAGCCGCAGCACGTAGAACGGGCCCGACTCCGGCGAACTGTCTTCGGGCCCGGGCAGTACCTCCGGTGGCAGCACCACCCTTTCGATCTCGGTCAGCGCGCCCAGGTCGCCGCTCCAGGTGAGCCGGTAGTCGCCCGCCTGGAAGGGCTGCGAGCCGTCGATCGTGGCGAAGGTGGTGACCTTGTGGGCCAGGCCCCAGGAACCGTCGGACTGGTACAGCGAACCGCCGCCCGCCCGCAGGAAGCTGTTCTCCCCCGCGATCACCAGGCATCCCCTGGGGGCCGGCGGGTTCAGCACGGTGGTGTTGGACGAGTACAGCAGGTGGGCGCCCTCGACCACGGTACTCAGCAGCAGCGCGGTCAGGACCAGCAACTTCCGGGCGGTGGCCGGGAGGAGTTTGTCCAGCCGGGTGAGAACCGGTTTGCCCGTGGCGACCACCCGGCGGGCACCGGGCCAGCGCCGCCGGGCGACCCCGAGCGAACCCAGGGCCACCGCGGCGAAGGCGAAGACCTCGACCGGGACCCGGCCGGGCAGAACGACACCGCCGAGCACGATCAGGATCCCGCCGGTCAGGTCGGCCAGCCAGAACGTGAAGGACGCGATGGCGCTGAAGGCCGCAGCCAGCCACCAGCCCGTGCCCGCGACCGGCACGACATGACTGCCGCGCGCGAGCCTTGTGGGCGTTTCGTCCCGCATGCCCGGATCGTGACACGGCCGCAGGCTTTTTGCGATGCCTTCCGGGCGCTCAGCGGATGAACGCGAACAACCTCCGCGCCGTATCGAGCGGCACCGCCTCGCCGGCGTACTCCATGACCCCCAGGGCCGGGCGCTCGTCGCGCTCCAGCGCCTCGTAGGCGATCTCGCGGAAACCCGCAGCGGCGAACCAGCCCCGCACGCTGTCGTTCAGGTCGTGGATGTCCTCGTCCCGCCCGCGCGACCAGATCAGCCGGGCCCCCGGACGACAGAAGGCTCCGGCCGACCGGATGGTGCGCTCGAGATCCTCGGTGCTGATGTTGCCGAAGATCCCCACCATGAGCACCAGATCGGCCGGGATCAACCCCTGGTACAGCGCGGCGTCACCGGCATCGGCCTGGAGAACCCGCAGCCGCAGCCCGTGCTCGGCGGCCGCCGCCCGGGCCCGGCCGCCGAGCACCGGATCGATCTCGACGAGCGTGGCCCGGACCCGGTCCGCATCCGGCCGGGCCGAGAGCACGCCGATCAGATCGCGCCCGTCGCCCGCGCACAGGCTCAGGGCCGTCAGCTCACGCCCGGCCGCCGCATCGAGCGCCAGGTCCACCGCATCGAGCGCCAGGTCCGCCACGTCGAACGCCAGGTCGAGGGCGAGCCCGATGTGGTGCCGGACCCGGGACAGCCGCCAGGCCAGAGCCGACCCGGACCGCTCGTATTCGTCGTGCCAGGACACGTAATCCCGGATCTCCCCCATGCCGGGATCCTCGCATGCCTGTCCACCTCCGGCAAAAAACGCTACGCAAATGCCGTATCATCGATCCATGACGCCCGCGGAGAAGACAGCCCCTCGCTCCCCTCGCGCCGACGACGACTCCGCGCTCCGGACGGCGATGCTCCAGGCCGCGGAACGACTGCTGGCCGAGTCCACCGACAACGACATCGCCACCCGCGCGGTGTGCGAGGCGGTGGGGGCCACCCAGCCGCGGCTGTACCGGCTCTTCGGCGACAAGCGCGGCCTGCTCGACGCGGTGGCCGACGCGGGCTTCGAGCGCTACGCCCGGCACAAGGCCCAGCTGGAGCAGACCGCCGACCCGGTGGCCGACCTGTACGTCGGCTGGGACGACCACATGGCCTTCGCGATGGCCAATCCGGCGCTGTACCAGCTGATGTTCACGCCCCGGCCGCGCTCGCACAGCCAGGCCCGGACCCGCATCCTCGAACTCCTCGGGGCCGCGCTGCTGCGCTGCTCCGCGGTGGGCGCGCTCAAGGTCGAGGTGGACCAGGCCGCCCAGCTGATCCTCTCGGCCAACGTCGGGGTCGCGTTCAACCGGATCGCCCAGCCCGGCCTGTTCCCCGAAAGCCTGTCCCACCAGGCCCGCGACGCCGTGTTCGGGGCCGTGCTCACCGAGCCGGCCACCAGCGTCCTGGAGCACCCGATCTCCGACGCCGCCCGTCAGCTGCACTCCCAGCTGGCGCTGAACGGCAGCGGGGCGCTGGAGTCCGAGGAGACCTCGCTGCTGGTGCGCTGGCTGGAACGCATCGTCAAGGACGTACCGCGCAGCGGGAAGTGATCCGGGGGCCGGCGAGTTGGCCACGACGTTCCCCTACGCGAGGAAGCTCGGGGACGGGAACGATCCGAGACACCGCCTGATTCACCGGAGGCAAGCACCTCATGTCAGTAGCTGACAGCGGCACGATCGACCTCGGCGGCCAGAAGGTCGCCCGGCTCGGGTTCGGCGCCATGCGGATCACCGGCGACGGGATCTGGGGGCCACCGAAGGACCACGACGAGGCGCTGCGGGTGCTGCGCCGGTCCGTCGAGCTCGGTGTCACTTTCATTGATACCGCCGACAGTTACGGCCCCTACGTCTCCGAGGACCTGATCAAGGAGGCGCTGCACGACGGCAGCGGCTACGGCGACGTGGTCATCGCCACCAAGGGCGGCCTGACCCGCAGCGGCCCGGATGTCTGGCCGCAGCTGGGCCGTCCGGAATACCTGCGTCAGTGCATCCTGATGTCGATGCGGCGCCTCGGCCTGGAGCAGATCCCGCTGTGGCAGCTGCACCGGATCGACGCCAAGACGCCGCGCGAGGACATCTTCGGCGAGATGAAGAAGTTCATCGACGAAGGGCTGGCCCTGCAGGTCGGCCTGTCGCAGGTCGACGTCGAGGAGATCAAGGCCGCGCAGGCCGCCGGCCTGCCGATCGCCTCGGTGCAGAACCGCTACAACCTGGGCGACCGCAGCGCCGAGGACGTGCTGGAGTACTGCGAGCAGCAGGGCATCGCGTTCATCCCGTGGGCGCCGGTGAACGCCGGCACGCTGGCCCGGCCCGGCGGTCCGCTGGAGAAGGTGGCCGCTAATCACCCGGGCGCCACCACGTCCCAGCTGGCGCTGGCCTGGCTGCTGCGCCGCTCCCCCGTCATGGTGCCGATCCCGGGGACGTCCTCGGTGAAGCACCTGGAGGAGAACCTCGGCGGCGCCGACATCCAGCTGACCGACGAGGAGTTCCAGGCACTCGCCGACGCGGTCTGAACCACGAACCAATGGGGGACGTGTGTGCGCCCGGTGCGCACAACGTCCTTCATTGGTGGTGAGGAAAGAACCAACAGGGGACGTGCGTGCGCGAGGTGCGCACGCACGTCCCCCATTGGTTTGCTGTCAGGTCAGAGCGCCGAGCAGTTCGTCCGCGGTGACCGGTACCGAGAACATCGGGAAGTCGAAACGCAGGGCGTTCTCGTGCTCTTCGGCCGAGGTGGCGGCCGTGCAGTCGGACAGCGTGATCACCCGGTAGCCGTTCTCGTACCCGCTGCGCATGGTCGACTCGACGCAGCAGTTGGTGAGGAAGCCGCCCAGGATCACCGTGCGAATTCCCTTGCTGCGCAGGATGAAGTCGAGGTTGGTGCTGGCGAAGGTGTCCAGTCCGCGCTTGCCCTCGACCACGATGTCACCGGGTTGCGGGGCCAGGTCGTCGGTGATCGCCGCGCCCCACGAGCCCTTGACGAAGGCCTTGCCGTCGACCACGCCCTTCAGGATGCCGTAGGGGTGTGCGCTGATCTCGTTGTACCCCTCGGCAAAGGTGATCGGCGCGTGCATCACCGTGACCCCGGCCGCCCGCGCCGCCTGCACCACGGACTGGGTCTTGGCCAGCATGCCGGTGCTCTCCATCACCGGGGCGACTGCGGCGTGCAGCACGCCGCCCTCGCTGGTGAAGTCGTTCTGGTACTCGATCAGCACGATCGCGGTGGTGGCCGGGTCGATGGGCTCGAGGACCGGGTTCGCCATGGCAGTCTCCTTCGGCGGCTTCATCGGGCCGGGAAAATTTCTGGTGGCTCATGACAACCATAGGGCGCGCCCCTGCGTATTGAGGGGGAAGGACCCGGGGCAGCAGGAAATCAGGGAGCGGGGATGACCAGGACGGTCGGGGCGGCGCTGCTGGCAGCGCTGCTGGTCGGGGGGCTGGTGGGGTGTGGAGGGGACACTCCCACCAGCGACCCGATCCAGGGCGAGACGGCACCGGACCAGAGGGCACCGGACGAGGGATCGCCGACGTTGTCCGACACCGGCTTCGGGGAACTGAAGCTCGGGATGAGCCTGAAGCAGGCCACCGCGCTGGGTCTGGTGAAGAACCCGGCCGCGGCGACCGAATCGGCGCCCGGATGTCAGCTGTACGAGGGCGAGCAGGGCCTGGACCAGCTCTTTTTCGTGGACGACCAACTGCTCATCATCTACCCGGAGCCGCCGGTCCGGCTGGACACCGGGATCGGGGTCGGGGACACGTACGAGCAGTTGCAGGGGGCGTACGGCGATCGGGTGCAGCCGAGCGAGGGGTTCGCCCGGGTCTACGTGACGGCGCCGCAGGCTCCCTTCGACACCGACTACCGGATCGAGATCGACAGCGAACGTGCCTTCCGGGACTCGCGGATCGAGCGGATCGCACTGGAGGCCAAGGATCACGGATGCTACGAGTAGCACTGGCCGGAGTGGGGCTGGTGCGCAGCGAGGCGGATCGTTCCGCACACACCTTCGGCCAGGATGAACTGCAGGGTTCCGGCGCGGCCGGCGACTCCGGGTTCGTGGAGTTCGGCGACTACGTCCGCGCCCGCCTGCCGGACCTGCTGCGGATGGGGCACGCCCTGACCGGGAACCCGCACGACGCCAGTGATCTGGTGCAGGACGTGCTGGAGAAGGTGGGGGTGCGCTGGAACACGCTGCAGCGGCAGGGCGCAAACCTGGACGCGTACGTGCGCCGGGCGATGGTGAACACCCGGACCAGCCGCTGGCGCCGCCGGCGCCGCGAGACTTTGGTGGCGGTGACCCCGGACAGCGGTTTCGCCCAACCGGATCGTTTCGACGACGAGCCGCTGTGGCAGGCCCTGGCCGTCCTGCCGGCCAAGCAACGCGCGGTGCTGGTGCTGCGTTACTACGAGGGACTGAACGAGGCCGAGATTGCCGCGGCGCTGGGTATTTCCACGGGAACGGTGAAGAGCCACACCTCCCGGGCGATGGCCACGCTGCGCAGCAACCTGGTGGTCGAGGAAGGTGGCCGATGAGTCACGACGAACTGGAGCACCGACTGCAGGCCCTGCTGCACGAGCGTCAGCTTGACCTGACCCCGCGCTCCGGCGCCACCGGCATGGTCGAGGGGCGGGTGCGCCGGGCCCGCAGGCGGCGGCGCGCAGTACAGACGATGGCTCCGGCGGCGCTGACCGTTGTGGCCATCGCCGCTGGAATGGCGATCGCGGGGCAGTATTCCGACGACGATCCGGTCGCGCCCAAGTACGACGTCCTCAGCGACACCGGTCTCGGCGAGGTGCAACTCGGGATACCGATCACCGATGCGCAGGCCGCGGGCGTGGTCGGGGACGAGATCCCGCCGGAGACCGAGCGAGCCAATGCCTGCCTGCAGTACCAGGGATTCGGTTCGGTGGAAAGAGTTTTCGCCGACCGTGGGGTGATCGTCCAGATCGATGTGGATGCGCTGGCCGAAACTCCTCAGGGGCTGAACATCGGCGACACGTATGGTGACGTGGTCGCGATCTACCCAGAGGCCGGACCGGTGAAGTCGAAGGTTCCGGAGTTGCTCGAGATCGCCGCGCCGGGTGGTTCCGGGAACGTCTATCGAGTCGCTCTCGAACCCGAAGGCGATGAGCGGGATGCCAAGCCGGCCGAGGAAAGGTATGTCTTCGAACTGTCGCTGCGCACCCCGGATCTGGGCGACGCGGGGGCCTGCCAGGTCTGAGGACTCAGCTCGGGATGCCGTCCCAGACCGTGACCTGAACGGCCAGTTCGTCGGCCTTGGCGGAGCCCTCGCCGATCCGCAGCCAGGCGATCCGGCCTTCGGAAGTGCTCAGGCAGAACTGGTCTCCGGGAAAGACGTCGAGCGAAGGGTAGCCCTCGGTGTCGTCCGCCACCTCCGCCACTGCCGTCGCGCAGCGTTGGGCGGCGTCGGCGGGCAGACCCTGGTCGAGGTAGAGGCTGCCGGTCTTCACCGAAAGGCCGCTGCGCTGCGACCAGAACACGTCCTGGGCACCGGGCTTGTCCGCGTCGATCCGGTCGAGGTCCACGCCCAGGCCGCTCTCGATCGTCACCGGATCGTCGAACAGCACCACCGGGCGCTCGATCGCAGCCGGGTTCTCGTCGGGAGCCGGGGAACCTTCCATCCGCCACGGCAGCGGCCCGCCGGTGTTCCGGGCCAGCGGTTCGCTGTCCTCGGCCGGGCCGTTGTCGATCACGGCACTGGCTCCCCAGACGATGGCGCCGAGCACCACGAGCGAGCCCAGGGCGATCAGGGCTCGCGGGGCTCCGGCGGGTCCGTGGTCCGGCTCGTCGTCCGTCTCGCCGGAGGGCATTTCGGTGTCGCTGGGTCCTGCGGACATCACGGTGAGATCCCCTGTGGTTCTGTGTCGAGCTCGGTACTGGAAGGGAATGTGGACACGCCGAATCAGCCCGGCCGACCGCCCCGGGGGTGAGGTCGGGACGGCCGGCCGGGCTGTTGACCGGTGACGGAAGGGACCATCACCGGTCGTCGGATTCGGTGCCGCCGGTCTCCAGGTGGAAACCGGCGGCGCCGGGCCGGTCTCAGGAAATTGTCACGCTGGTGCTGGCCACGCTCTGGCCGTCGATCGTGGCGCTGATCGCGTAGGTGCCGGACTGGGTGAACTTGAACTTCACCTTGGCCTTGCCCCGCCGGTCGACCCGGTCGCTCTGCGGTTCCGGGGAACTGCCCCCGCCCAGCCGGGTGGCCGTCACCGAGACCTCGGCGCCCACCGGCGCCATCCCGGTCAGTTCGAACCGCACGTTCTTACCCGTCACCAGATCGCTGTCGGTGCTGATCGCACCGTTCAGGACCGTGAAATCCGCACGAGCGTGCTCTTTGTCGCCCTCTGCGCAGTTCACGTTCCGGGCCCGCACCCGTTGGCGCCCCTCCTCGGCCGGGACGTTGGGGACCTCGATCGACGTCTGACCAGGGGGCAGAACGGCGTACTCGACCCCGTCGATGATGATGCGGGTGGAGCACGTCGGATTCACCTGGGTCACGGTCACCGTGACGTCCGCCGTCCCGTCCCCGTTCGGGGCGGCGCTGGCGGACACCTCCATCGGGGTCCCGGGCGGGTAGGCGTAAGCGATGCCACCGCCGACCCCGACCAGGGTCAGCGCCCCGGCGATTGCTAGTTTTCCGGATCTCGATCTTAAGGCCATGACTCGCTGGTCCCTTCGGGAAGAGCGATCGGGAACGGTGGTCAGCCCCCGACGACGGATGAGGTCTTGCAGGCGGTCAGCGGTTCGGAGCTGCTGGTGGCCGGCCTCACCATGGGCTGGTTCAGCACGACCGGGGTCAGCCCGGCGTCGTCCTCGACGACCGGAGTGGACATCACGACGTTCACCGTCCGCTGCTGACCGGCCTGGATCGGCACGATCACCCGCCAGACCGGATGATTGGTGTCGCTCCCGATGATGGGCGCGACCGTCGTCCCGTCGATCTGAGCAAGGACGGCGGTGCTCCCCACCGGCCCGTAGATGTCCAGCACGATCCGATTACTGCCGTCCCGCGTCTGTTTCCCCCTGATGCCCTTCTGCAGGAGGTCGCTGCGGACATTGACGTAGGACGGCAGCCCTTTCCCATCCTTGGGAGCCATGTTGTCCAGGGTGACCGAAATCTGGCCGGTCCTGGCACTGTTGGTGCAGGAGCCTGGACTGTACTTGGTGTCCAGCTGCAGGTAGGCGTCCATCTTGTTGCCACCACCGTTGTTGATCACGGCCATGGCGAACGGTCCCGGATCACCGGGCAGAGTGCCGGAGACGCTGAGCTGCTCCAGCTGGTCCTGGACATCATTGTCACCGGCCCACAGCAGCAGCCGACGCTCCCGGACCGGGTCGCGCAGCGACTTGATCAGCGTCGGCAGGCTGAACTCGCCACTGGAGAACTTACCGAAAACCGCTTCGACGAGTTCGGTGGTCACCGCATCCACCTCCGCCGGATCCGACCAGCGCGAGTAGACGCCCCGGCTCAGGAACTGCACGGCGTTGGACGAATCAACCTGCACGTTACGAACTTTCACCGGCCCGGTGGCCGCGAGCATGGCCGCGACCACGTTCTGGTCCACCCCGGCCACGAAGTCGATCTGCTCCCGGGTCCGGGCCTTCCAGCCGGAGGCCGCGAGCACACCGGTGTGCGGGAAGTGCGGGCTGGCGTTGAATCCCGCCCATTCGGTGAGGTCCCGGCCGTAGTGCTTGCGCAGGCTGTCCGGCGCGACCGTGGCCGGGATGGCCGGGCCGGCGTCCAGCTTGGAGCGAGACTCGGCGTCGGCCAGCTCCATCCGGCCCTGCTCGGTGTGCAGCTCTGCGAAAGCACCTACCAGGCCTCCGGTTCCCCGGGCCTCGGCATCCTGCTGCAGCAGCACCAGCCAGGTCTTGCGACCGTCGGAGCCGAGCATGCCGGGCAGTTGCTGCAGGATCGGCACCGAGTCGGCGAACGGGCCCCGAGCCGAGTTCAGCCCCTGGTTCAGCAGAGTGACACCACGGGCCACCTCGGGCCGGAGCTTGCTGGTGTCGAGTTCGCCGACCCGGACCGCACCGGCTGAGATCGCCGCCGAAAGACCAGGCATCGCATCGGCAATGTCCTGGATCGCCGCGGTGTCCAGTTGCCCCTGGGTACCGGACGCCCCGGTCGGCTTCAGCCGCGGCAGGGCCGCCTCCAGCGGGGCCGCGCTCTTGGTGATGTCGTTCATCGACCGGCCGACCTGGCGTGCGGCGTACAGATCACGGCCGAGGACAGGTACATAGCTGGCCACCGCCCAGACCGGGTCAGAGGTCAGGGAGTCCACCCGCTCGGCACTTGCGCGCACCTTGGCCAGCGACTCCCCCGTGGCGACCAGGTCATAACTTTCCAGGTTCCCCTGCAGCACCAGGCCGTCGGCCTGCAGCACCTGCACCGCGCCCTGCACCTGCTTGGCCCGCACCGCCAGCCAGGCCCCCGCACCCACCACCGCGAGCATGGCGACTGCGGCGGTCAGCAACCACGGTCTCCTGATCCGGATCCGTGGTCCGCGGTCCGCCCCGGCTTCATCGTTCGTACGCCACCCCACGGCGCGAGTCTGACACAGAGTGAACGTAGAGACACTCTTGGTCTAACCGGATGGTCCGAACGCCTGAGGACCGACCCCCGGACGGGACCTTGCGCACCCCGGCCGGCCACAACGTCCGTTGTTCGATCCGAAGGCAGGTGAGCAGCGCGGACGCCGTTACGGACCCGAATCGGATACGGGCCGCCGGACCGGTGGCGCGGGAGCACGGGCCGCAGCTTCACCCATGCAACCCCTTCACCAGAGTTGACTGCCAGTCACCATTAAGGGGGCGATTGTTAAATCGGTGAAGCGCTTCACCGACACCCCTCCCCCAGCGTCCCCACGAGCCCTAGTCTTCGGCTACAGCTGTGAAAGAAAGGGAAACAGTTCATGACGAACGAGCCGGACGACGTCCTTGACCTGCTGGTCATCGGCGGCGGGGTGATGGGCCTGTTCACCGCGTACCAGGCGAGCCGCAACCGGTCCCGGGTGGCGGTGATCGAGGTGGGCGAGATCGGAGATCCGGCGACCGCGTCGTTCGGCCGCACCCGTTCCTACCGCCGGGACTACCTGGAGGCCGGGTACACCCGCTTCGCCGACGAGGCGATCCGGCTCTGGAGCGAGTTCGAATCCGCCACCGGCGCCGACGTTCTGGTGCGATGCGGGTGCATGAACGTCGCCAGCAAGCAGATCACCCCGGACCTCGAGAACACCTACGCCACGTTGAGCAGCGACGTGCTGCGGCGCCTGGGCATTCCGGTGACCTCGTTGGACACCGACGGCATCGCCGCGCAATACCCCAACCTGAAGGCGGATCTGGCCGATCTGGACCCGATCGGCGGCCTGGTCGATCTGCGCACGGTCACCGCCACGCTGCAGAAGTCGCTCGCCGAGGCGGGGGTTGCGGTCCATCAACGGACGTCCACCAGCACGATCGCCGAAAGCGACGGTTACGTACGGGTCACCACTTCGGCCGGCACCTTCACCACTCGCTCCCTGGTGATCACCGCCGGGCACGGGACCAACGACGTCCTCGATCTGCTGCCGGGCAACCAGCTTCGGGTACCGATCACCAAGGACCGGCCCAGCGAGGCGCGGTACTACACCCCTCCGGCCGAGACCCGGCACCTGTACACCTCGGACCGGATGCCGGTGATCGCCTACCTGGACACCGGAATCTACCTGCACCCGATCGTCGAGGGAGTGGTGGACGCGGTGAAGATCGGCTTCTACAACCCGCCGGACATGCCGCGCGGCACCACCAGCATCAACAGCGTCGGGGACTTCGTCGAGCAGTGCATGCCCGATCTGCTCGGGGCCGAGTCCACCCCGGTGACCGACGTCGACGGCTGCGACTACGACCTGGTCGCCGACGACGACTTCGTTCTCGGGGCGGTACCGGGCTTCGGCAACGTGTTCGTCGGAGTCGGCTGGCGCGGCACCGGTTACAAGTACGCCCCCTGGGTCGGCCGGGTGCTGGCCGAACTGTCCTGCCAGGAAGGCACCGTCTACGACGTCGCCCGATTCAACCCCGGTCGCTTCGTCACCACCTGAATCCCTCTTCCAGACAAGGAACCAGAGCATGACCCGACCCAGCTCCCGCAGCTTCACCGAGCGGTTGGCAGACGGCGTGATGATCGGCGCCGAGGGCTACGTCTTCGAGCTCGAGCGCCGCGGCTACATCAAGGCCGGCCCGTACGTGCCCGAGGTCATCCTCGACGAGCCGGAGGCGCTGCGGCAGTTGCACCGCGAGTTCCTGCGCGCGGGCGCCGATGTGATGGTGGCACTGACGTATTACGCGCACCGGGAGAAACTGAAAGCCGTCGGCCGCGACGGGCAGCTGGAGGAGCTGAACCGGCAGGCCGTCCGGATCGCCAACGAGGTTGCTGCCGAGGGTGGCGCGCTGGTGGCCGGGAACATCTGCAACACCTGGTCGTACGACCCTTCGCGGCCGGTGGAGTCGGGCGCCGTGGTGCGGGAGCAGTACCGGGAGCAGCTCGGCTGGGCGGTCGAGGAGGGCGTGGACTTCGTCATCGCCGAGACCAACGACTTCGTCGGGGAGGCGCTGATCGGGCTGGAGGTGTGCCAGGAGCTGAATCTGCCGGCCGTGGTCACCTTCGCCAGCGTGCAACCGGAACAGACCTACGACGGTTACGACTACATCGAGGCCTGCAAGCGCCTGGCCGACGCCGGTGCTGCCGTGGTCGGGTTCAACTGCTCGCGGGGGCCGGAGACCATGCAGCCAATGCTCGAAAAGCTCCGTGCTGCGGTGGACATCCCCATTGCGGCCCAGCCGGTGCCCTATCGGACGAATGCCGCTACCCCGGCTTTTGAGTCGCTGGAACTGCCGGCCGGCGGGCGGGCGTTCCCGATCGCGCTGGAGCCTTTTGCGCACACCCGGTTCGAGATGGCCGAGTGGGCGCAGCAGGCGGCCGATCTCGGGGTCTCGTTCGTGGGGATCTGCTGCGGTGGCGCGCCGCACCACGTCCGGGCGATGGCGGAGGCGCTGGGCCGGCAGACCCCGGCCAGCCGCTACTCCCCCGTGCTCGACCTGCACCCGGTGCTGGGCACCCTGGCCGACACTTCGGCGCAGGACGTGATGGGCGACTGGAGTGCAGCTGCGCCGGTTTAGTACTTGATGGGGGACGTTCGCCACCGGTTGGGTAGCGAACGTTCCCCATCGGGGGTTTTCAGCCAGCGGTGTCGGGCAGGTCCGGCAGCAGGATGACCTCGGCGTGCGGTTCCCAGCGGTTGCGGGTCTCGTCGGTGTGCCGCGGCAGGCAGGCCAGCACGATGTGGAACGGGACCGGCGGCCGGTCGCGCCATTCGCCGAACTCGACCGCGGTGCCCCATTCCGCCGACACCATCCGCAGCACGTCGAGCAGCACCTCGAACTGGGCCGGGTCGTCGTCGGCCAGCACCAGCTCGGGCTCCTTGACGATCAGCACATAGCCGGCCTGCTGGGGAATCCAGTCCAGATCGGCCAGACAGTCGCCGAACCCGTCCCAGTTCTCGGTGAAGTACCAGGGGAACTGCAGCGCGGCCGCGAACTCGTCGAACAGACCCTGCTGGGTGCGGCATTTGCGACCGCGCACGGTCCGCACCGCCAGCCCGGCCCCCGACCAGCCCCGCTGGGCCAGGGCGTGGGAGCGCTCGTCGGCCGGGCGCAGCAGCGGACAGAACGTGCTCTCTGTGCGCAGGAGGATGGGCGAGGGTTTCATCCCGGCCATGTTCTCAAGCCGAGACCTCCCACGGCAGCAAGGACATACGGATGGCGGCATGATCCGCAGGTCCGGACCACGTTCCGAGCCAGCTCCCGAGCCCAGGCTCCTCCCGGCGGGCCCATCCCCCGGCCCGTCCGGGCTCAGGCGTTGGCGGCCTTCATCCCCCTCAGCTCCTTCTTCAGCTCGCGGATCTCGTCGCGCAGCCGGGCCGCCAGCTCGAACTGCAGCTCGGTGGCCGCGGTGTGCATCTGGTCGGTCAGCTGCTGGATCAGGTCGGCCAGGTCGGTGGCGGGCACGTTCTCCACCCCGGCGGCGCGGGCGGCGCTGCTCATGCCCGGCACCGGGGCCTTGCCCCGGCTGCGCTGCCGGCCACCGCCACCGATCAGCTCCTCGGTGTCCTCGTCCTCACGGGCGAGCATGTCGGTGATGTCCTGGATCTTCTTGCGCAGCGGCTGCGGGTCGATGCCGTGCTCGGTGTTGTACGCGACCTGCTTCTCGCGGCGGCGGTTGGTCTCGCCGATCGCGTACTCCATCGAGGGCGTGATCTTGTCGGCGTACATGTGCACCGCACCGCTGACGTTACGGGCGGCCCGGCCGATGGTCTGGATCAGCGAGGTGGACGAGCGCAGGAAGCCCTCCTTGTCCGCGTCCAGGATGCTGACCAGCGACACCTCGGGCAGGTCGAGGCCCTCCCGCAGCAGGTTGATCCCGACCAGCACGTCGAACTCGCCCTTGCGCAGCTCGCGCAGCAGCTCCACCCGGCGCAGCGTGTCCACCTCGGAGTGCAGGTAGCGCACCCGCACACCCTGCTCGAGCAGGTAGTCGGTGAGGTCCTCGGACATCTTCTTGGTGAGCGTGGTGACCAGCACCCGCTCGTCCTTCTCGGCGCGCTCGCGGATCTCGCCCAGCAGGTCGTCGATCTGGCCCTTGGTCGGCTTGACCACGATCTGCGGGTCGATCAGGCCGGTGGGGCGGATGATCTGCTCGACCACCCCGTCGGCCCGGCCCAGCTCGTACTGCCCGGGGGTGGCCGACAGGTACACCGCCTGGCCGATCCGGTCGGCGAACTCCTCCCACTTCAGCGGGCGGTTGTCCATCGCGCTGGGCAGCCGGAAGCCGTGGTCGACCAGGGTGCGCTTGCGCGAGGCGTCGCCCTCGTACATCGCGCCGATCTGCGGCACCGTGCTGTGCGACTCGTCCAGCACCAGCAGGAAGTCTTCGGGGAAGTAGTCGAGCAGGCAGTTCGGGGCGCTGCCCTTGGGCCGGTCGTCCATGTGGAAGGAGTAGTTCTCGATGCCCGAGCAGGACCCGACCTGGCGCATCATCTCGATGTCGTAGGTGGTGCGCATCCGCAGCCGCTGGGCCTCCAGCAGCTTGCCCTGGCGCTCCAGCTCCTCCAGCCGCTCGGCCAGCTCGACCTCGATCGCCTCGATCGCCCGGTGCATCCGCTCCGGCCCGGCGACGTAGTGCGAGGCCGGGAAGATGTACATCTCCTTCTCCTCGCGCACGATCTCGCCGGTGAGCGGGTGCAGCGTGTAGATCCGGTCGATCTCGTCGCCGAAGAACTCGATCCGGATGGCCAGTTCCTCGTAGACCGGGATGATCTCGACCGTGTCGCCCCGGACCCGGAAGGTGCCGCGGGTGAAGGCCAGGTCGTTGCGGGAGTACTGCATCTGCACGAACTGGCGCAGCATGTCGTCCCGGTCGATCTGCTGGCCGACCTTCACCGTCTGCATCTGGTCGATGTACTCCTGCGGGGTACCCAGGCCGTAGATGCAGGAGACGGTGGCGACCACCACCACGTCGCGCCGGGTGAGCAGCGAGTTGGTGGCCGAGTGCCGCAGCCGCTCGACCTCCTCGTTGATCGAGGAGTCCTTCTCGATGTAGGTGTCGGTCTGCGGGACGTACGCCTCGGGCTGGTAGTAGTCGTAGTACGAGACGAAGTACTCGACCGCGTTGTTCGGCAGCAGCTCGCGGAACTCGTTGGCCAGCTGGGCGGCCAGGGTCTTGTTCGGCGCCATGATCAGCGTGGGCCGCTGCACCTGCTCGATCAGCCAGGCGGTGGTGGCGGACTTACCGGTACCGGTGGCCCCCAGCAGGACGGTGTGCTCGTCCCCCGCCTTGACCCGCTTGGCCAGCTCGGCGATGGCGGCCGGCTGGTCGCCGCTGGGCTGGTATTCCGAGACCACGGTGAAGGGTGCGACCGTGCGCTTGAGATCGGTGACTGGCCTCATGACGACTACGGTAAGCGCAGCCACCGACAGTCTTGTTCCCCAGCGCGGCCGGGCCGGGCAACAGCCTGCTCCACGGCCTGTTATCGAGCCGGTTCAGCCGTCCTGATGGCGCAGCGGCTCGATCCGATTGCGCCAGCAGGCGTCCACCTGCGCCAGGGTGGCCGCGAGCGAACCCGAGTTGTCCAGCACCACGTCGGCGATCGCGGCCCGTTCCTCGTCCGAGGCCTGGGCACGGATGCGGGCCTTGGCGTCCTTCTTGGTCATCCCGCGGTCGGCGATCAGCCGCCGGATCCGCTCCTCCTCCGGGGTGAACACAACCATCACCAGGTCGTACTCCGCCCGGTTGGGGTTCTCCGCGAGCAGGGGGACGTCGTGCACCAGCACTGCGTCCGGCGGGGCGGCCGCGACGATCTCTTCCATCCGTGAGGCCACCCGCGGGTGCACGATCTGGTTCAGCTTGGCCAGTTTCTCGTCGTCGGCGAAGACGATCTGGCCCAGGGCCGGGCGGTTCAGCCGGGCGTCCTCGGTGAGCACCTTCTTGCCGAAGACCTGGACGATCTCGGCGAGCCCGCCGGTGCCCGGTTCGACCACTTCCCGGGCGATCACGTCCGCGTCGAGGATCAGCGCCCCCAGGTCGGAAAGCCGCCGGGAAACCGTGGACTTACCGGCGCCGATGCCGCCGGTGAGCGCTGTGCGGACCATGGCGAGCAGTCTAGGGCGCTCCGGGCTACCCACCGGTCAGCCGGGCGGCGTGCCGACGGCGGCCCTCGGCATCGCCGATGTAGTCCCTGGTTCCCGACCGGACCAGAAGGTGAGGGACGCCCGCCGGCGCGACCGACGTCCACAGTTCTGCTCTGCCCGCAAACACCGGAAGGCCCGGCCCCACCAGGGGACCGGACCTTCCGGCACTACGACCTACAGCTGGTCAGCGGGCGATCAGGCGCCGCCGGTCAGCTTCTCCCGCAGAGCGGCCAGCGCCTCGTCGGTGGCGAGGGTGCCCTCGGCCGCCGGCTGCTCGCTGGAGTAGCTCGAGCTCGAGGAGGAACCGCTGGAGGACGACGAGGCCGCGGCCTCGTCGACACCGGCGGCGCGGGCCTCGGCCTCGGCCGCGCTCGCCTCCTCGATCTGCTTGCGGTGGGCTTCCCAGCGCTCGTGGGCCGCGGCGTACTGCGCTTCCCACTCCTCGCGCTGCTTCTCGAAACCTTCGAGCCAGTCGTTGGTCTCGGGGTCGAAGCCCTCGGGGTACTTGTAGTTGCCGGCCTCGTCGTACTCGGCCGCCATGCCGTACAGGGCCGGGTCGAACGTCTCGGCGCCCGCACCGGAGCCGGCCTCGTTGGCCTGCTTCAGCGACAGCGAGATCCGGCGACGCTCCAGGTCGATGTCGATGACCTTGACGAAGATCGGGTCGTTGACCTGGACGACCTGCTCCGGGATCTCCACGTGGCGCTCGGCCAGCTCGGAGATGTGGACCAGGCCCTCGATGCCCTCGTCGACGCGGACGAACGCACCGAACGGCACCAGCTTGGTGACCTTACCCGGCACGACCTGACCGATCGCGTGGGTCCGGGCGAACTGCTGCCACGGGTCTTCCTGGGTCGCCTTCAGCGACAGGGACACGCGCTCGCGGTCCATGTCGACGTCGAGGACCTCGACCGTGACCTCCTGGCCGACCTCGACAACCTCACCCGGGTGGTCGATGTGCTTCCAGGACAGCTCGGAGACGTGCACCAGACCGTCGACCCCACCGAGGTCGACGAAGGCGCCGAAGTTGACGATGGAGGAGACCACACCGGAGCGGACCTGGCCCTTCTGCAGGGTCTGCAGGAAGGTCTGGCGCACCTCCGACTGGGTCTGCTCGAGCCAGGCGCGGCGGGACAGGACCACGTTGTTGCGGTTCTTGTCCAGCTCGATGATCTTGGCCTCGATCTGCTTGCCCACGTAGGGCTGCAGGTCACGGACGCGGCGCATCTCAACCAGCGAGGCCGGGAGGAAGCCGCGCAGGCCGATGTCGAGGATCAGACCACCCTTGACGACCTCGATCACCGTACCGGTGACGATGCCGTCCTCTTCCTTGATCTTCTCGATGGTGCCCCACGCACGTTCGTACTGGGCACGCTTCTTCGAGAGGATCAGGCGCCCCTCCTTGTCCTCCTTCTGGAGAACAAGAGCCTCGACCTCGTCGCCGACGGTGACGACCTCGTTGGGGTCGACGTCGTGCTTGATCGAGAGTTCACGCGAGGGGATGACGCCCTCGGTCTTGTAGCCGATGTCGAGGAGCACCTCGTCGCGGTCGACCTTGACGATCGTGCCGGAGACGATGTCCCCGTCGTTGAAGTACTTGATCGTCTCGTCGATGGCCGCAAGGAAATCGGCCTCGGTGCCGATGTCGTTGATCGCGATCTGCGGGGTGCGCGCCTTTTCGGCCGTGCTGGTGGTCATAAAGTAGGGGCTCCGATGCGGACTGTTGGTAGACGGGACAGGACACGTTCAGTGCTCTGGGTGCGGGAGAACTCGCTGCTCCGGAACCGGTCCGTGATGCTTCGGCCGATCTCAGACGGTAGGCAAGCCCAGCTGCGCCTCCCATAGCCTATCCCCCGCGCGAAGGCAGGGCAAAGCCGCCCCGGCTGCGACACGCCCGGGCTCGGGACGCACTCTGACCTTCGCGGGACGGATCCCGGCGGGTAGCGCCCGGACCACCCGTTCCGAGCAGAGGACGAGGTGGTCACCGACGTCCTCGGCGCCCCCTCGAGCGGTACGCACCTGATGAGCGGAGTGCGCTTGGATGGCGCCGTGACTTCTTCCGCCGATCTGCGATCCGCCGGCTACCGCGACGCCGGGGCGCAGGAGAGCGTACGTGCGGGCCGCGAGTGGTGGGACGCCAACGCGGCCGAGTACCACCACGAGCACGGCGCCGACCTGGCCGGCCGGCTGGTCTGGGGACCGGAACTGCTGGACGAGGCCGCAGCGGGACTGCTCGGGCCGGTAGCGGGCAAGGACGTCCTCGAGATCGGCGCCGGGACGGCGGACAGTTCGATCTGGCTCCACGGACAGGGAGCGAGGGCCCTGGCCACAGACCTGTCCATCGGAATGCTGCAACGGGCCACCGTCGTCCACCAGCCGCGCGGAACCGAAGGCGCGACGTGCGAGTCGGGCTCCCCCTCGGCCGCGTCCTTGCCTCCTCGCCTCGCCTGTGACGCCCGCGTGCTTCCTTTCGCCGACGCGTCCTTCGACATTGTGTTTACGGCTTACGGAGCGCTCCCCTTCGTCGCCGATCCCGAACGCGTCCATGCCGAAGTCGCCCGGGTACTGCGCCCCGGCGGCCGTTGGGTGTTCTCCGTGACCCACCCGGTGCGCTGGGCCTTCCCGGACGACGCCGGTGAGGGCGGACTGACTGTGCGCCGGTCTTACTTCGACCGAACCCCTTACGTGGAGACGGACGAACGCGGCACGGTCAGCTACTCCGAGCACCACCGGACGGTCGGTGACCGGGTGCGCGAGCTCGCCGCCGCCGGGTTCCGGCTGGTGGATCTGGTCGAGCCGGAATGGCCTGCCGAAGTCAGCCGGGCGTGGGGCTCCTGGAGTCCCCTGCGCGGTCGGCTGATCCCTGGCACCGCGATCTTCGTCAGTCAGAAACTCTGATCACCGGCAGCTCTGATCACCGGCAGCGTGGCCAGTTCAGCGGCCAGGGCTGCGTTGCGCTTGAGGAAGACGTCCCAGTCGCCGGCTGCTGTGCTCTTCGGGCCGAGCCGCAGGCCACTGCCCTGTTTCCACTCGCACACCCGGCCGTCCCGGACGAGGAGCCGCAGGCCGAACCCGTCGCTCTCGCCGGCCAGCACCTGGTCCGGCCTGCCGTCGACGGTCATCCGCTGCGGGGCGACCACCCAGGTCAGGCCCTCGATCTCGTCCTGCACCGCGGCCGCGATCTCGAAGAGCAGATCGGCCGAGGCCCGGTCGCGTCTTTCGCTCAGGAGCTTCAGCGCTGCGTCGTCGTCGGCCCGTTCCAGCGCGGCGACCACGGCGGCGACCAGCGTGGCCCGGTCGGCGGAGTTCACCCCACGAGTGGCCGCCATGTCCCGTTCGGCCGCGGTGAGCCGGGAGCCGGTGTAGGCCAGCGGGTAGCAACGCCGGAGCCCGGCCAGCGCGGCCCGCACCTTGCCCGAGCCCAGGTAGGGCCCGAAATACCTGACGCCGGGCCGGGCTTCGACGCCGAAGACCAGATCGAGACGTGGGGCCGCGGCCGAGTCGTCGAGCCGGAGGTACACCGGTAGTTCCTGCCCGCCCCGAGCCCGGTTCCAGCGCGGTTTGCTGCGCTGCAACAGGTTTCGCTCGAGCCAGGCCGCCTCGTGCTCGGACTCGCAGACCAGGGCCTCGATCGCGGCGACCTGCGGCACCATCCGGCGCAGGCGAGGACGGTCGGCCAGGGCACCCCAGTAGGAGCCGACCCGCCGCCGGAGATTGCCGGCCCGGCCGATGTAGAGGGCCTTGCCGGTGGCGTCGCGGAAGCGGTACACACCGGGTTCGGCAGGCAGGATCGCTACCGCAGCCGGACGTGGTTTCAACGGGCGACCGGACATGGTTTCACCGGGCGAACTGTACGCGCCGCCGGAGAACTAGGGCCCGGCTTCGACCGGGCCGAGTGATCTGGCTGCCCGGACCACCGGGCCACCCGGACACCGTCAGCCAACACCGACGTCCTTCATCTCGGAGGCCCCGGCCAGCCTGGAGGCCCCGGCCAGCCTGGAGGTCCCGGCCAGCCTGGAGGTCCCGGCCAGCCTGGAGGTCCCGGCCAGCCTGGAGGTCCCGGCCGGCATGGTGTCCCGGCCGGCATGGTGTCCCGGCCGGCATGGTGTCCCGGCCGGCATGGTGTCCCGGCCGGCATGGTGTCCCGGCCGGCCGCCTTCCAGTCTGTCGACCGGATCGCCTGGTCCGGCCGGGACCGCCTGCTCCTACCGTTCTGTGGGCGTACCGTTAGTGGGCGGCCTCGTGCCACGACTGCCCCACGCCCACCGAGACGTCCAGCGGCACGTTGAGCTCGGCCGCGCCGGCCATGCCCTCGCGGACCAGGGCCTCGACCTGCTCGCGCTCGCCGGGCCAGACCTCCAGCACCAGTTCGTCGTGCACCTGCAGCAGCATCCGCGAGCGCAGCCCCTGCTCGCGCAGCTTCTCCTCCACCGCGAGCATGGCCACCTTGACGATGTCGGCCGCCGAGCCCTGGATCGGGGCGTTCAGGGCCATCCGCTCGGCCATCTCGCGGCGCTGGCGGTTGTCGCTGACCAGGTCGGGCAGGTACCGGCGGCGGCCCAGGATGGTCTCGGTGTAGCCGGTCCGGCGGGCCTCGTCGACCACGCCGTGCAGGTAGTCGCGCACCCCGCCGAACCGGTCGAAGTAGTCGTCCATCAGGGTCTTCGCCTCGTCGACCGGGATGTTCAGCTGACGGGACAGGCCGAACGCCGAAAGACCGTACGCCAGGCCGTAGCTCATCGCCTTGATCTTCGAGCGCATCTCGGCGGTGACGTCGGCCGGCTCCACCGAGAACACCCGGCTGCCGACGAAACGGTGCAGGTCCTCGCCGGAGCGGAAGGCCTCGATCAGGCCCTCGTCCTGGGAGAGGTGGGCCATGATCCGCATCTCGATCTGCGAGTAGTCCGCGGTCAGCAGGCACTCGAAGCCCGGCCCGACCACGAAGGTCTCGCGGATCCGGCGGCCCTCCTCGGTCCGGACCGGGATGTTCTGCAGGTTCGGCTCGGTGCTGGACAGCCGCCCGGTGGCCGCGATCGTCTGCAGGTAGGTGGTGTGGATGCGGCCGTCGTCGCCGATCGCCTTGAGCAGGCCCTCCACCGTCTGGCGCAGCTTGGTGGCGTCCCGGTGGCGCAGCAGGTGAGCCAGGAACGGGTGCTCGGTCTTGGCGAAGAGGTCGGCCAGGGCCTCGGCGTCGGTGGTGTACCCGGTCTTGGTGCGCTTGGTCTTGGGCATGTCCAGCTCGTCGAACAGCACCACCTGCAGCTGCTTGGGCGAGCCGAGGTTGATCTCCTTGCCGATCGCCTCGAACGCCTGCTTGCCCGCGTCCGCCACCGCGGCGGCGAAGTAGCTGTCCAGGTCGCCCAGCGCGTCCTGGTCGATCGCGATGCCGTGGTGCTCCATCGTGCGCAGCACCCCGAGCAGCGGCAGCTCCACGTCGGTGAGCAGACCGGCCGCGTTGCGCTCGGCCAGGTCGGACTGCAGGGCGCCCCACAGGTCGATGACGGCGCGGGCCCGGACCATGGCCAGGTCCGCCTCGTCCGGGCCGGAGTCGTCCATGTCGAGGGTGAGCTGCTGGTTGGCCGGGACCTCCTCGGCCTTCAGCTGCCGGCCCAGGTGCCGCACCGTGAGGTCGGCCAGGTCGTAGCTGCGCTGGTCGGGCAGGCACAGGTAGGCGGCCAGAGCGGTGTCACCGATGATCCCCTCGACCGCCAGGCCGCGGTCGGACAGCGCGGTGAGCGGGCCCTTGGCGTCGTGCAGCACCTTGGGCCGGGACCGGTCGGACAGCCAGGCGGTGACCGCGGCGAGCGCCTCGGCGTCGGCCTCGACCAGATCGACGAAGGCGGCCGGGCCGGGCTTGCCGGGCGACGGCTCGGGGGCCGCGATCGCGATGCCGGACGCGTCGCCGTGCCCCGCCTTCCAGGTGCCCAGCACGGTGATCCCGACCGCCACGGCCGCGTTCTCGCTCAGCCAGGCGCCCACGGCCGCGCCGGTGAGCTTCTCGGCAGCCAGGTCGAACCCGCCCTCGGCCTCGGGCTCCGGGGACGCCAGGGTGGCGAACAGTCGCTCGCGCAGCACCCGGAACTCCAGGCCGTCGAAGACCTGGTGCACCTCTTCCCGGTCCCAGCCGGGCAGCCGCAGCTCGGCCGGGGTCAGCGGCAGCTCGACATCCTTCACCAGGCCGTTGATCTGGCGGTTGAGG
Source organism: Kineosporia babensis (assembly GCF_021129305.1). Lineage (GTDB taxonomy): Bacteria > Actinomycetota > Actinomycetes > Actinomycetales > Kineosporiaceae > Kineosporia > Kineosporia babensis. Next base: position 426,514 of record NZ_JAJOMB010000004.1, read on the forward strand.
ATGACCTGGGCCAGGTGGTCGCGCAGGCTCTGCCCGGCCTTGCCCTTGATCGAGTCGGCGTTGGCCACCACCCCGTCCAGGTCGCCGTACAGCCCGATCCACTTGGCCGCCGTCTTCGGCCCGACCCCCGGGATGCCGGGCAGGTTGTCACTGGTCTCGCCGACCAGGGCGGCCAGGTCGGGGTAGCGCTCGGGCAGCAGGCCGTACTTGGCCTCGACCGCCGCCGGCGTCATCCGGGACAGCTCGGAGACCCCGCGGGTGGGGTAGAGCACCGTGACGTTGTCGCGCACCAGCTGGAACGTGTCGCGGTCGCCGGAGCAGATCAGCACCTCGTACCCGGCCGCGCCGGCCTGGGTGGCCAGGGTGGCGATGATGTCGTCGGCCTCGAAGCCGGGCTTCTCCAGCACCGGCACCCGCAGCGCGGCCAGCACCTCTTTGATCAGCGAGACCTGCGGGCCGAACTCGTCCGGCGACTTGGACCGGTTGCCCTTGTACTCCGCGTACGCCTCGGTGCGGAAGGACTGCCGGGACACGTCGAAGGCGACCGCGACGTGGTCGGGCGACTCGTCGCGCAGGACGTTGATCAGCATCGAGGTGAAGCCGTACACCGCGTTGGTGAACTGGCCGGTGGCGGTGGCGAAGTTCTCCACCGGCAGCGCGTAGAAGGCGCGGTAGGCCAGGGAGTGACCATCGATCAGCAGGAGGCGCGGGCGGGAGGCCTGATCGGCAGCCCCCGAGGTGGTTGTCGGGCTCACGTCTGACACCCTATGACCCATGTCCGACAGTCTTGGTCTCCCGACGGCCGACGGCGCAGGCGCGCCGGACTTCTCCTCGGCCTTGACCGACAAGATGGGCATCGTGCTGACCGAGATCAGCGCGCAGCGCACGGTCGCGACGATGCCGGTCGAGGGCAACACCCAGCCCTTCGGCCTGCTGCACGGCGGGGCGTCGGCGGTGCTGGCCGAGACGATCGGCTCGGTGGCCGCCAACACGCACGCCCAGACGATGGGCATGGTCGCGGTGGGTCTGGAGATCAGCGCCACCCATCACCGCGGGGTGCGCTCCGGCCTGGTCACCGGCACGGCCGAGGCGGTGCACCGCGGCCGCAGCACCGCCACCTACCAGATCGAGATCGTGGACGAGGGCGGCCGGCGGGTCTGCACCTCCCGGCTCACCTGCATGTTCCTGCCGGACCCGGCCCAGCGCACCTGACTCGGTATTGCGTGAGAAAGATGCTCCTGGGCAACCCTTTCTCACGCAGTAACGAGAGAGCGATCTCGCTAAAGCCTGTTATCGCCGAGGCGAGAGGTGGGGGAAGCTGCGGCGGCTGGGGAGGGACGACTGGAGTGGGCTTGGCCCCGACGAGGCGGAGGTGGTGGTGGCAGAAGGGAGCGAGGACGGAGGCCGCAGCGCGGGAAGCAGCGCGGGAAGCAGCGCGGGAAGAAACCGCAGCAGTGATCAGCCGGCGAGGGGCGCGTCGTCGGACGGCGGGAGTCGCCGGGCCCGGGCCCGCAGCGAACGGCGCCGCGAGAGCAGGTGCTCAAGGGTGCCGCGCCGGGCGTCCGCACCGGAGAGCCGACGCCGCAGCACCGCAGGGGTGCAGGCCCGGCGCACCAGGACCGGGGCGAATCCCAGCTTGGCGAAGTAACGCTGGGCATCCTTGGACCCCAGCGGCACTTCGGCGACGATCTGCTCCACCCCCAGCCGCTCCGCCTGCCCCGCCACGTGCACCAGCAGAGCCCGCCCCACGCCGTGCCGACGATGGGCCGCCGCGACGTAGAACTCGTCCAGGCACAGGGCGGTCGCACCCGTGAGCAGGTTCAGCGGTGCCTGGCGCAGCACCACGAAAGCCACTGCCCGATCGGCCATCCGCGCCACCAGAACCTCGGGCTCCCCCACCGCCGGCGCATCCCCGGTCCGTAACGCCGCACCCAGTCGCTCACGCGCCCGCTGAAGCGCAACCGCCCCGGACGAGGACTGCCCCAGGCTCTGCTCCCAAAGTGCGAACACCTCGTCGGCGTCTTCGGGTTCGGCTCTTGCGATCTCCAGCTGACGCCGAGGTGGACGTCGAGACACCGGTGGCCTCCTGGCCGACTGCCGGGACCTGGTCCCGGTTTCCCCGCGGCACCGCTTCCTGGCACCGGACCGTGGTCGGTGAGCCGCATCGTCCTCAATCGGGATCCGGCATCACCACGCTCGACGCACATCATGGCGAACCCTGCCGAATCCGGCGGATCAATCCGCGAGAATCTCAGCCTGCGAGATCAAGTGCACTGACCGGTGCACGAAAACCCTTACGTAACGGCAAAGATCACCTACTCAGCGGAAGCCTGCTGTAACTGAGCGCGGCGAGCAGGACAGTCGCGAGAGCCAGGGCCAAGACCAGGAGGTTGGCGTACCCCGGCACGAAGATCTCCCACGTGCCGACCCCGTCCACTCGACAGGCGAACCGCAACGGGACGAGTGAGTGCTCGTAGGCCTCGATGTCGCCGGCGTACTTGGGGCCGACCACCGCCTGGCATCTGTTGTTGGTATCCGACTCGTCCCGAAGCAGGTGCAGTGCACCCCATGTGTACGCGGCAATCGTGGCCGCGGCCGTCACCATGGCAAGGCCACGCAGGACGCGGGGCCGCTGCCGCCGCCCTCGGACGAGGACAACGACGCCGAAGCCACCGAGCACGGGAACCACGAACAGCGCGAGCAACGGGATCAGGACCAGGACCACCGGGTTGGGCATGGCGAACGGGTCGGAACCGATGAGAGACTCCCTTGTGGATGACGAGCAGCGGCTCGCACGGATCAAAGCGCCAGCCGCGCAACGATATCCGCTCCGAAAAGCACAGTGCGGGCCGGTTCCCCCAGGGAACCGGCCCGCACTGACAGACGGCGATCAGCCGCCGAGGTAGGCCTTGACGATGCTGTCGTCCTTCAGCATCTCCCGGGCAATACCCTCCTGCTTGAGGTGACCCGACTCCAGCACGTAGGCGTAGTCGCCGATCCGCAGCGCGGCGAGCGCGTTCTGCTCCACCACCAGCACCGTGGTGCCCTGGTCGCGGATCGTCCGGATGGTGTCGAAGATCAGGTCGACCAGCACCGGGGCCAGGCCCATCGAGGGCTCGTCCAGCAGCAGCAGTTTCGGGCTGCCCATCAGGGCCCGGCCGACCGCGAGCATCTGCTGCTCACCGCCGGACATCGTGCCCGCCTTCTGCGCGATCCGTTCCTTCAGCCGCGGGAACAGGTCCAGGACCCGCTCCTTGTCGGCCGCGATCCCGGCCTTGTCGTTGCGCAGGAAGGCACCGAGCTCGAGGTTCTCCTCGACGCTCATCTTCGGGAAGATCCGCCGGCCCTCGGGCGACTGGCAGATGCCCTTGCTCACCACCTTGTGCCCAGGCACCCCGACCAGGGACTCGCCCTGGAAGGTGATCTTTCCGGTGCGGGGACGCAGCAGACCCGAGACGGTGCGCAAAGTGGTGGACTTGCCCGCGCCGTTCGAGCCGATCAGGGTGACGATCTCGCCCGGCTTGACCGAGATCGAAACGCCTTTCACCGCGGCGATGTTGCCGTAGTAGACGTGGATGTCCTCGATGGTGAGGAGGTCCTCGCCGCTCTTGCGGACCCCCGGCTGTGCCGGAGCCGCATCGGTGGGAGTGCTCACAGGTCGCCTCCGTAACCCTCTTCGGTACCGGTCTTACCCAGGTACGCCTCGATCACCCGCGGGTCGGACTGGATCTCGGCGGGCAGACCCTCGGCGATCTTCTGCCCCTGGTCCAGCACCGTGACCCGCTCGCTGACCTTCATCACCACGCTCATGTCGTGCTCGATCAGCAGGATCGACACGCCCCGGTCCTCGCGGACCCGTCGCACGAAGTCGACGAACTGGGCCGACTCCTGCGGGTTCATCCCGGCGGTGGGCTCGTCCAGCAGCAGCACCTTCGGCCGCAGGGCCAGGGCCCGGGCGACCTCCAGCCGGCGCTGGTCACCGTAGGAGAGGTTGCGGGCGTAGTCCCCGGCGGTCTTGCCGATGCCCATGTAATCCAGCAGTTCGCGGGCGAACTCGCGAGCCTCGCGCTCTTCCCGCCGCTGGCGGGGGGTGCGCAGGACGGTGCCGAAGATCCCGGACTTGAGGTGGCTGTGCATCGCCACCATCACGTTCTCCTCGGCCGTCATCAGGTTGAACAGCCGGATGTTCTGGAAGGTCCGGGCCAGGCCGGCGTGCGCGATCTTGTGCACCGGCTGGCCGGTCACCGTGCTGCCGTTGAGCATCACGTTGCCGGTGGTCGGCCGGTACAGGCCGGTGAGCACGTTGAAGAAGGTGGTCTTGCCGGCCCCGTTCGGGCCGATCAGGCTGACCACGGACTTCTCCGGAACGGTGAACGACACGTCGTTCACCGCGGTCAGGCCGCCGAACTTCACGGTGATGTGCTCGGCCTCGAGCGCCACCGGGACGGCCGGGGCGGCGGCTCCGGGGGCGCCGGACTCGGAAGCGGTGGTGGTCACTTCTTGCCTCCTTCGGCCGCCGTGTCCTCAGCGGTGCCTTCCATGTCGGCGCCCAGCGACTCGATCTCGCCGCGTTCGGGCTCCTGCAGCACCTGCCGGGTGCGGGCCTCGGGGATCAGGCCCTCTCTTCGGAAGAGCATGAACAGCACCAGGATCGCACCGAACACCAGGAAGTTGTGCGAGGCGAAGTTCACCTCGGCGCCGGTGACGTCGTTCCAGACGTTGCCCAGCTGGCCCAGGCCGGTGGAGTTGATCCAGGCCAGCAGCAGCGCACCGACGGTGACGCCCCAGACGTTGCCCATACCGCCGAGCACGACCATCGCCAGCAGGATGATCGAGACCGAGAAGTTGAACCGGTCCGCGAGCACACCGCCGATGTGCGTCGCGTAGAGCACGCCGCCGATACCGCCGAAGGCCGCGCCGACCGCGTAGGCCGAGAGCTTGATCCGCATCAGCGGCACGCCCATCATGCTGGCCGCCAGCTCGTCCTCGCGGATCGCCAGCCAGGCCCGGCCGAGCCGGCCCTCGCGGATCCGCAGCGAGACGAACATCGCCAGAGCGAGCATCAGGCCGAAGACGATGAACTTGAGGTTCAGGTCGAAGGTGCCGATCGTCTCCGGCACCCCGGGGATGTACTGGAACGGGCCGGTCGGGATCTGGTCCATGCCGATGATGCCCTTGGTGCCGTTGGTGATGTTCCATTCACCGTTCGGGCCGACCCGCTCACCGTTGCGGAAGACCTCCGGCAGGATCTCGCCGAAGCCCAGCGTGACCAGGGCCAGGTAGTCGCTCTTCAGCCGCAGGGTGGGCGCGCCGATGATCACGCCGGCCACGGCGCAGACCAGCGCGGCGATGATCAGCACGAGCCAGAAGTTGATGTGGATGCCGCGTTCCTGGCCGGGCAGCGGGTTGCCCCAGACGCTGAAGCTCAGGTTCGCCCAGGACGGGTGCACCTGGTTGGCGAACGGCGCCATCAGCCAGCCGGCGACGTAGCCGCCGATGCCCCAGAAGGCCACGTAGCCCAGGTCGAGCAGGCCGGAGTAGCCGACCACGATGTTCAGGCCGAGCGCGAAGATCGCCCAGATCAGCGCCTCGTTGACCGCGGTCATCGGCAGCCAGGAGCCGAACCCGTTCTGGAACTCGGTGCTGGTCTCCGGCAGGATCCACTGGTTGAACACGAAAACCAGGACCCCGGCGGCGAAGAAGCCGAGCGGCCAGCCGAACCGGGCCAGGAACGAGGTCTTCGGCGCCGGTGGGCGCACCACCGGCGCAGTGGGAGTGGTGGTCGACACCGGCTACACCTTCTCTGTCGTCGCCGTGCCGAGGATGCCCTCGGGCTTGAACACCATCAGCGTGATCAGCACGGTGAAGACCACGGTCATCGACCAGTGCGGGCCCAGCAGGAAGCCGTCGTTGAGGCTCAGCAGGACGCCGATCAGGAAACCTCCGAGGACCGCGCCCTGCAGATTGCCGATACCACCGAGAACCGCCGCGGTGAAGGCGATCAGGCCGAGCCGGAAGCCGAGGTTGTAGTTGCTGGTACCGACCGACTGCAGGTACAGCAGACCGGCCGCACCGGCCAGGCCACCACCGACGGCGAAGACGAAGGCGATCGTCCGGTCGACGTCGATCCCCATCAGCCGGGCCGCGTCCTGGTCCTGGGCGACCGCGCGCATCGCCTTGCCGGCCCGGGTGCGCTGAACCAGGTAGACCATGACCAGCAGCAGTGGGATGGTCACGGCCAGCACGACCAGGGTGGTGTAGGGCACCCGGACCGAACCGATGCTGAAGCTGCCGTTGCCGAACATCGTCGACCACTGCTTGGGGGCAGAACCGGACATGAAGTTGCGCTGCCCGACCCACTGGTACATGAAGCTCAGGCCGACCGCGGTGATCAGCGGGGCGAGCTTGGGCGCCCGCCGCAACCGCCGGTAGGCCACCCGCTCGGCGGCGACGTTCACCGTGGCCGCTACCACGATCGCGATCAGCAGGGCGAGGGCGACGGCACCGACCGCCGCGAAGGTGAAGCTGTCGACCGAGAACCAGCTCGCCGCGACGATGCCGGACAGCACCGTGGCCAGCATGAACAGGTCACCGTGGGAGAAGTTGATCAGCTCGATGATGCCGTAGACCATCGTGTAGCCCAGCGCGATCAGCGCGTACAACGCACCGTTGCCGACGCCGATCACGAGCAACGAGGCGAACTGCTGCGGATGCGCGATCAGTTCGTAGATCAGCCAGACGCCGACTGCGGCCAGCAGCAGGAGTCCGAGGGAGTTCGCGGCGACTTCCTGAGGGCGCCGGTGTGGCTTCACCTCGGACGCGGCGATCGCGGATGTGGTCATGAATCGCTCTTTTCGGGCGGCTGCGGGGAGAACCTGGTTCTGGCGCAAGGACACTGGGTGGGCCCTCCGTCCGTGGAGGACCCACCCAGTGCGGTGAAACTCTCAGATCACTCGACGGCCTGGGCCTGCACGAAGGTCTGGGCGCCGTCCTTGCCGATCAGCACGGACACGTCCTTGGCGGTGGTGTCGCCGGTGGCCGGGTCGATCACGATCTCCTTACCGGTGGCCGACTCCTCGGCCGGGACGGTGATGCCCTCACCCTCGAAGACCGCGTCGCGCACGCCCTTCTTGGTGCCGTCCGACTTCTCGATCGCCTCGACGATGACCTGGACTGCAGCCGCACCGTAGAGCGCGTAGTTGGTACGCGGGGCGGAGCCGTACTCCTCCTCGTAGGCCTTCAGGAGCTCGGCGGCGGCGCCGCCCTGCTCCTCCAGCTGCGCGGTGGCCAGGCCGGTGAAGGTGGCGTAGAGCCCCTCGGACTCCTTCTGCTTGTCCAGCTCCGGGTACCCGGTCCAGCCGTCGGGAGCCATCATCTTGACGGTCTCGTTGTCGCCGAGGACCGAGACCTTGTCCTTCAGCAGCTGGCCACCGTTGACGTCGTAGATGCCACCGACGTAGAGGCAGTCCGGGTTGGTGGCCTTGATCTTCTCGAACATGGCCGTGTAGTTCGTGGCCTTCTCGTCGTAAGGCTCATTGGCGACGACCTCGATACCGACCTCCTTGGCCCGGTCCTCGAAGGCCTTGGCGATGCCCTGACCGTAGGTCTGGTTGTCGTTCAGGATGTAGCACTTCTTGACCTTGAGGGTCTCCGAGGCGAAGTCGGCCGCCGCCGTGCCCTGCACGTCGTCCGTGGTGGTGACGCGGGCGAAGCTCTTCTTGCCGCTCGGCGCGTACAGCTCGGGCTCGCCCGGGTCGGCTGCCTTGGTCAGGCCGGTGTTGGTGGAGGCGTGCGAGACCTGGAGCATCGGGCCCTTGGGGTCCTGGTTCAGGACCGGGGCCAGCAGCTTGGAGCAGCCGGAGTTGTAGGCGCCCATGACCGCGACCTCGTCCGCCGCCTGAACGTGCTTCTGCGCGTTGGCGGTGCAGGTGGCGGCGTCCCACTGACCGGCCGTGGCGGTGGAGTTGTCGTACTCCTTGAGCTGGATGGTGTAGTCGCCGGCCTTGTTGCCGATCGAGTCCAGGTACACCTTGATCATGTTGTTGGTGTCGGTCGAGGCGTCGGCCGAGGAACCCTGCAGCGGCAGTTCGCTGGCGATCACCAGGGTCTTACCACCGCCGGAGCCGCTGCTGTCGTCGTCCGAGCCGCCGCCGCACGCCGCGAGGCCGAGCGCCGCTACTGCGACGACGGCAAGTGCGCGAACCGGTTTCCCCATGTCTGAACCTCTTCCCCACGGCCGGAGCCGATCGCTGTGACTGGCGTTGGCCGGTGAAATTACCACTGCGATGTGACATGGGTAGGGCGGTTGTTCTTGCGAAAGGTCAAGGCTCGGCAACGATTCCCGGATTGAGGCGGGTTTGACCGCATGACATTCGACCAGAAGGGGTTTCGGCCGCTCTTATGTTTCGGGAATGTGTCCGACTTGAGTCATTCTTTGAGCTACCCGAAACATATTGTTTTATGGCGTCGTAATGCCCGTTCGGGCATCAGACGAGCAGAAACGGAATTCATCCAACGAATTCTATGGCACTAACGGGCAGGCAAAACAGAAAGCCCCCGGGATCCGAAGATCCCGGGGACATGATCTGCCCGACAGGTGTCGCCTCATGGGAGTGACACGCTTTTACTGAGATTGAATCTTTGCCGGCCGTGCGGTGGACGGTCGGGCGGCCGCCTTAACGTCGGCCGCCGAGCCGTCTCGCCGGGGAGGCTCAGGCGTCGGTGCCGGAGGCGATGACCGCGGAGGCCACTTCCTTCATCGTCAGCCGCTTGTCCATCGAGGTCTTCTGGATCCAGCGGAACGCCTCGGGCTCGCTCAGGCCGTACTTGGTCTGCAGCAGGCCCTTGGCCCGGTCGACCAGCTTGCGGGTCTCGAAGCGCTCGGCCAGGTCGGCCACCTCGGCCTCGAGCGCGGACAGCTCGGAGTGCCGGCTGGCGGCGATCTCCAGGGCGGGCACCAGGTCGGCCGCGGTGAACGGCTTGACCACGTAGGCCATCGCCCCGGCGTCACGGGCCCGCTCGACCAGCTCGCGCTGGGAGAAGGCGGTCAGCAGCACGACCGGAGCGATCCGGGCGCTCACGATCCGCTCGGCCGCGGAGATCCCGTCCAGGACCGGCATCTTGATGTCCATCACGACCAGGTCGGGCTTGTGCTCCTGGGCGAGCTGGACGGCCTCTTCGCCGTTGCCGGCCTCGGCGACGACGTTGAAACCGTTCTCCCGGAGCATCTCGACGATGTCCAGCCGGATCAGCGCCTCGTCCTCGGCGACGAGGACGGTGCGTTCCTTGGTAGCAGCCGGCGCGGGGACGTCGGACGGGTCGGGCACGGGCTCGAGGAGGCCGGACCCGTCCGGAGTGGGTGCAGTGGAGGAGTCGCCAGCAGTCATGTGCTCAGGGTAGCTATCCGCAGACATGAACGGGCAAGCAGGTCTGCAGCTGTCGGACATGGTCAGCGTCACGTGCGGGCGGTTACCCGGTCGTGAGCAGTCCCCCGCAGGCGATAAGCTCACCCGGACAGCGCAAGCTGCGCCGGGTTGGTGGAATGGCAGACACAGAGCACTCAAAATGCTCCGTCCGAGAGGGCGTGCGGGTTCGAATCCCGCACCCGGCACCACCGCAGCACGACGAAGGGCCCGCCTCCCCTCGGGGAGGCGGGCCCTTGCGCGTAGGGCTCAGGCCTTGTTCGTGGCCCGCACGTACGCCGGGGCGACACCGTTCACGGCGTCACCGATCCGGTGCACCCGCATGGCGTTCAGCGAGCCCGGGATGCCCGGAGGCGCCCCGGCGACGATGACGACCAGGTCGCCCTCGGCGCACTTGCCGGACTTCATCAGCTCGTGGTCGACCTGCAGCACCATCTCGTCGGTGTGCTCGACCACGTCGGTCAGGTACGTCTCCACACCCCAGACCAGCGTCAGCTGGGCCCGCACGTCGGCGTCGGGGGTGAAGGCGAGCAGCGGGATCGCCGAGCGCAGCCGGGCCATCCGGCGCGCGCTGTCACCCGACTGGGTGAACGTGACCAGGTACTTCACACCCAGCAGACGGCCGGCTGTGGCGGCCGCCAGGGTGACCGCACCACCGGTGGTGGAGGGCTGGGTGCCCAGCGGGGGGATCCGCTCCAGGCCGTGGTCCTCGGTGCTGGTGATGATCCGGCTCATCGTCTGGACGGCCTCGAGAGCGTAGTTGCCCACGCTGGTCTCGCCGGAGAGCATCACCGCGTCGGCGCCGTCCAGGACGGCGTTGGCGCAGTCGGAGACCTCGGCCCGGGTCGGGCGCGGCATGTCGATCATCGACTCCAGCACCTGGGTGGCGACGATCACCGGCTTGGCCAGGCGGCGGGCCAGCGAGACGGCCTGCTTCTGGACGATCGGCACGTCCTCCAGCGGCAGCTCGACGCCCAGGTCGCCCCGGGCGACCATGATCGCGTCGGCGGCCCGGACGATCTCGTCCAGGTTGTCGATCGCCTGCGGCTTCTCGATCTTGGCGATCACCGGCAGCCGGACACCCTCGTCGGCCATGATCCGGCGGACGTCCTCGATGTCCGAACCCCGCTGGACGAAGGACAGGGCGATCATGTCGGCCCGCAGCTTCAGCGCCCAGCGCAGGTCGGCCTCGTCCTTGTCGGACAGGGCGGGCACGCTGACCAGGGTGCCGGGCAGGTTGATGCCCTTGTTGTTCGAGGCCGTACCACCGACCTCGACCGTGGTGACCACGTCGTTGCCCTTGACCTCGGTGACCCGCAGGGCGAGCTTGCCGTCGTCGATGAGCAGCGGGTCGCCGGGCTTCACGTCGCCCGGCAGGCCCTTGTAGGTGGTGGAGCAGCGGCTGACGTCACCCTGGATGTCGTCCGTGGTGATCGTGAAAGTGGCTCCGTTGACCAGCTCGACCGGGCCTTCGGCGAAGCGGCCGAGGCGGATCTTCGGGCCCTGGAGGTCGACCATGATGCCGACCGCGCGGCCGGTGGCCTCGGCGGCAGCCCTGATCTCTGTGTACATCTTCTCGTGGTCCGCATACGAGCCGTGGCTGAGGTTGAGGCGGGCGATGTCCATCCCGGCCTCGACGAACTCAACCAGTCGGCCTTGCGTAGACGGGCCCATGGTGCAAACCATTTTGGCGCGGCGCATGTCACTGAGCTTAGCCCTGTACCCGACGGCGGCTTCATGCACCGGTCGTCCTCTTGCGGATGTCGCAAAGACCTTCATCCGGGGGTCATCCGATGGTGGACGGGACGTGGGTGCCTGGGTCCTTTTCCAGCAACGGACGTTCGGGGAGACTTCGCCCCAAACGGGCGCCGGCCGTCCTCCATTGGTCAGCCAAAACCCGAAGTCCCCGGCCCCCTGAAGGGGGCCGGGGACGTGACGAGAACGACCTCAGACCGTGAGTGGCCGCGCGGTCGGCGGGATCGCCGTGGGCAGCGTGGTGGAACCCGACAGCCAGGTGTCCACCGAGGCGGCGCAGGAGCGGCCCTCGGCGATCGCCCAGACGATCAGCGACTGCCCCCGGCCGGCGTCACCGGCGACGAAGACGCCGGGCACGCTGCTCATGTAGGCGTTGTCCCGGGCGACGTTGCCGCGCTGGTCCAGGTCGACGGCCAGCTGCTCGAGCAGCCCGGCCTTCTGCGGGCCGGTGAAGCCCATCGCCAGGAAGACCAGCTGGGCCGGGATCTCCCGCTCGGAGCCCTCGACCGGGTTGAACCGGCCGTCCTTGAACTCCACCTCGACCAGCTTCAGCGCCCGCACCCGGCCGTCGGAGTCCCCGAGGAACTCCTGGGTGCTGATCGCGTAGACCCGCTCGCCGCCCTCCTCGTGTGCCGAGGCGACCCGGTAGAGCATCGGGTAGGTGGGCCAGGGCTGACCGGAAGGACGTTCCTCCGAGGGGCGCGGCATGATCTCCAGCTGGGTGACCGACTTCGCCCCCTGCCGCAGCGCGGTGCCCAGGCAGTCGGCGCCGGTGTCACCGCCACCGATGATCACGACGTCCTTGTCCTTGGCGTCGATCTGGTCCGGGACCTCCTCGCCCAGGGACGAGCGGTTGGCCTGGGGCAGGTACTCCATCGCCTGGTGGATGCCGGCCAGCTCGCGACCCGGGGTGGGCAGGTCACGGGCCGCGGTGGCGCCGATCGCCAGCACCACCGCGTCGAAGCGGTCGCGCAGTTGCTGCCCGGTGATCTCGACGCCGACGTTCACGCCCGGACGGAAGCGGGTGCCCTCGTCCTCCATCTGGGTCAGCCGGCGGTCGACGTGCCGCTTCTCCATCTTGAACTCGGGGATGCCGTAGCGCAGCAGGCCACCGATCTTGTCGGCACGCTCGTAGACCACCACGGTGTGCCCGGCCCGGGTCAGCTGCTGGGCCGCGGCCAGGCCCGAGGGACCGGAGCCGACCACGGCGACCGTCTTGCCGGTCAGCCGCTCGGGCGGCAACGGCTGTACCCAGCCGTGCTCGAAAGCCTTCTCGATCGTGGTGACCTCGACCTGCTTGATCGTCACCGCGGGCTGGTTGATCCCCAGCACGCAGGCCGACTCGCAGGGCGCCGGGCACAGCTTCCCGGTGAACTCCGGGAAGTTGTTGGTGGCGTGCAGCCGCTCGATCGCCTCGCGCCAGTCGTCCCGCCAGACCAGGTCGTTCCACTCCGGGATCAGGTTCCCGAGCGGACAGCCGTTGTGGCAGAACGGGATCCCACAGTCCATGCAGCGCCCGGCCTGGCGCTGCAGCTGCGGCTTCTCGGTCGCCTCGTAGACCTCTTTCCAGTCCATCAGGCGCAGCGGGACCGGGCGGCGGGCCGGCAGCTCACGCTGCCGGTTGGTGAGGAAACCCCTCGGGTCAGCCACGGGAAGCCTCCATGATTCGCGACCAGACCTCGTCGGAGTCGAGGTCCAGGCCTTCTGCCTCTGCTTGGGTACGGACCGAGGTGACGCGGGCGTAGGCCCGCGGCAGGACCCGGGTGAACCGCGCCAGGGCGGCGTCCCAGTCCTGCAGCAGCCGCCAGGCCACCGCCGACTCGGTCTCGTCACGGTGCTTCTGGACCAGGGCGCGAAGGCGCTCGGCGTCCTCGCCCTCGACCGGGAGCAGGTCGACCAGTTCGGTGTTGACCCGGCTCTCGCGCAGGTCGAGCACGAACGCCTCGCCGCCGGACATGCCGGCCGCGAAGTTGCGCCCGGTGCGGCCCAGGACCACCACCACACCACCGGTCATGTACTCGCAGCCGTGGTCGCCCACGCCCTCGGAGACCACGGTGGCGCCGGAGTTGCGGACGCAGAACCGCTCGCCGACCTGGCCCCGCAGGAAGATCTCACCGCTGGTGGCGCCGAAACCGATGACGTTGCCGGCCACGATGTTCTGCTCGGCGGAGTAGCTGGCCGCCTTGTCCGGGCGGACCACCACCCGGCCGCCGGACAGGCCCTTGCCGACGTAGTCGTTGCCGTCGCCGAGCAGCCGCAGGGTGACCCCCTTGGGCAGGAAGGCACCGAACGACTGGCCGGCCGAGCCGGTCAGGGTGACGTCGATGGTGTCGTCGGGCAGGCCGTGCTCACCGAAACGCTTGGTCACCTCGTGGCCGAGCATGGTGCCGACCGTGCGGTTGACGTTGCGTACCGGCACCTCGAAGCTGACCTGCTCGGAGCGCTCCAGGGCGTCGGCCGCGAGCGAGATCAGGGTGTGGTCCAGGGCCTTCTCCAGGCCGTGGTCCTGCTTCGTGGTGGCCCGGCGGGACGGGCTGTACGGCGCCTCGGGCACCGCCAGCATCGGGCTGATGTCCAGCCCGGCCGCCTTCCAGTGCTGCACCGCGGCGGTGGTGTCGAGCGCCTCGACCGCACCGATCGCCTCGTCCAGCGAGCGGAAGCCGAGCGCGGCCAGGTGCTCGCGGACCTCCTCGGCGATGTACTCGAAGAAGGTCTCGACGAACTCCGGCTTGCCGCTGAACCGGCTGCGCAGGTCCGGGTTCTGGGTGGCGATGCCGACCGGGCAGGTGTCCAGGTGGCAGACCCGCATCAGGATGCAGCCGGAGACCACCAGCGGAGCGGTGGCGAAGCCGTACTCCTCGGCGCCCAGCAGCGCGGCGATCACCACGTCCCGGCCGGTCTTGAGCTGGCCGTCGGCCTGCACCACGATCCGGTCGCGCAGGCCGTTGAGCACCAGGGTCTGCTGGGTCTCGGCCAGGCCGAGCTCCCACGGGCCACCGGCGTGCTTGAGGCTGGTCAGCGGCGCGGCACCGGTGCCGCCGTCGTGCCCGGAGATCAGCACCACGTCGGCGTGCGCCTTGCTCACCCCGGCCGCGACCGTGCCCACCCCGACCTCGGCCACCAGCTTGACGTGCACGCGGGCGGAGGGGTTGGAGTTCTTCAGGTCGTGGATCAGCTGGGCGAGATCCTCGATCGAGTAGATGTCGTGGTGCGGCGGCGGGGAGATCAGGCCGACGCCCGGCGTGGAGTGCCGGGTCCGGGCCACCCACGGGTACACCTTCTCGCCCGGGAGCTGGCCGCCCTCACCGGGTTTGGCGCCCTGGGCCATCTTGATCTGGATGTCGTCGGCGTGCGTGAGGTACATGCTGGTCACGCCGAACCGGCCGGAGGCGACCTGCTTGATCGAGCTGCGCCGGGTCGGGTCGAGCAGGCGCTCGACGTCCTCGCCGCCCTCGCCGGTGTTCGACTTGCCGCCGATCCGGTTCATCGCGATCGCCAGGGTCTGGTGCGCTTCCTTGGAGATCGAGCCGTAGGACATCGCACCGGTGGAGAACCGCTTGATGATCTCCGAGGCCGGCTCGACCTCGTCGACCGGGATCGCCTTCCGGTCACCCTTGAACTTGAACAGGCCGCGCAGCGTCATCAGCCGCTCGGACTGCTCGTCGATCCGGGAGGTGTACTCCTTGAAGATGTCGAAGCGCCGGTTGCGGGTGGCGTGCTGCAGGCGGAAGACCGTGTCCGGGTTGAACAGGTGCTCCTCGCCGTCGCGGCGCCACTGGTACTCGCCCCCGGTGGGCAGGCGCTTGTGCGCGCTGCGCTGGCCGTCCGGCGGGTAGGCCATCGCGTGGCGGGCCGCGTTCTCCTCGGCCACCACGTCCAGGCCGATGCCGCCCAGCTGCGAGGTGACGCCGGTGAAGTACGCGTCGACCAGCTCCTGGGACAGGCCGATCGCCTCGAAGACCTGGGCGCCGCGGTAGGAGGCGACGGTGGAGATGCCCATCTTGGACATCACCTTCAACACGCCCTTGCCCAGGCCCTTGATCACGTTCTGGACGGCCTTCTCGGGGGTGACCCCGGTGACCACACCGTGCCGGACCAGGTCCTCGGCGCTCTCCATCGCCAGGTACGGGTTGACCAGCTCGGCGCCGAACCCGATCAGCAGCGCGACGTGGTGCACCTCGCGCACGTCGCCGGCCTCGACCACCAGGCCGACCTGGGTCCGGGTCTTCTCCCGGACCATGTGCTGGTGCACCGCGCTGGTCAGCAGCAGCGAGGGGATCGGGGCCAGGTCGGCGGTGCTGTCCCGGTCGGACAGCACGATGAACCGGGCGCCCTCGGCCACCATCGCCGAGGCCTCGGCGCAGATCTCGGCCAGCCGCTCGGCCAGCGCCTCACCGCCGCCGTCGGCCCGGTACAGGCCGCGGATCGTGCCGGTGGCGTAGCCGGGCAGGTCACCGTCGTCGTTGACGTGCAGGATCTTGGCCAGCGCGTCGTTGTCGATCACCGGGGAGGGCAGCACCAGCTTGCGGCAGTGCGCCGGGGAGGCGGCCAGCAGGTTGCGCTCCGGGCCGATCGACACGCTCATCGCGGTGACCAGTTCTTCCCGGATCGCGTCCAGCGGCGGGTTGGTGACCTGGGCGAACAGCTGGGTGAAGTAGTCGAACAGCAGCCGCGGGCGCTTGGAGAGCACCGCGACCGGGGTGTCGGTGCCCATCGAGCCGAGCGGCTCGGCGCCGGACTTGGCCATCGGCGCGACGATGAGCTTGAGCTCCTCCTCGGTGTAGCCGAAGGTCTGCTGGCGCCGGGTGACCGACTTGTGGGTGTGCACGATGTGCTCGCGCGGCGGCAGGTCGCCGAGGCGGATCCGGCCGGCGTGCAGCCACTCGTCGTACGGGTGCTGACCGGCGAGGGTGGTCTTGATCTCCTCGTCGTCGATGATCCGGCCGTGGTCGGTGTCGACCAGGAACATCTTGCCGGGCTGGACCCGGCCCTTCTTCACCACGGTGGCCGGGTCGAGGTCGAGCACGCCGGCCTCGGAGGCCAGCACGACCAGGCCCTCGTCGGTGACCCAGTAGCGGCCCGGGCGCAGGCCGTTGCGGTCCAGCACGGCGCCGATCAGGGTGCCGTCGGTGAAGCAGACGTTGGCCGGGCCGTCCCAGGGCTCCATGAACATCGAGTGGTACTCGTAGAACGCGCGGCGGGCCGGGTCCATCTCGGCGTGGTTCTCCCACGCCTCGGGGATCATCATCAGCACCGCGTGCGGCAGCGAGCGGCCACCCAGGTGGAGCAGTTCCAGCACCTCGTCGAACGAGGCGGTGTCGCTGCCCTCCGGGTCGCAGATCGGGAACAGCTGCTCCAGGTCGCCGGGGATGACGTCGCTGGCCAGCGCGCTCTCCCGGGCCCGCATCCAGTTCCGGTTGCCCTTCACCGTGTTGATCTCGCCGTTGTGCGCCATCATCCGGAACGGGTGCGCCAGCGGCCAGGACGGGAAGGTGTTGGTGGAGAACCGGGAGTGCACGATCGCCAGCTCGGTGGCGTAGCGGCGGTCGGACAGGTCCGGGTAGAAGGGCTCGAGCTGGCCGGTGGTCAGCATGCCCTTGTAGACGATGGTGCGACAGGACAGCGAGGGGAAGTAGACCGCGCTCTCGATCTCGGCCCGGCGGCGCAGCCGGAAGGCGCGGCGCTCCAGGGCCATGCCGACCACCCGGCCGGGGGTGGAGGCGACGAAGATCTGCCGGAACACCGGCTGGCAGGACGCCGCGGCGGCGCCGACCAGCCCCGGGGTGACCGGGACGTCGCGCCAGGCCAGAACGGCCAGGCCCTCTTCCTTGGCGATCCGCTCGATGGCGGCCTCGGCCTCGGCCCGCTCCGCCTCGCCCTGCGGCAGGTAGCCGGTACCGACCGCGTAGCTGCCGGGCGGCGGGAGCTGAACGCCCTGCTCCTCGCGCAGCACCTCGCGGAAGAACGCGTCGGGGACCTGGGTGATGATGCCGGCGCCGTCGCCGGTGTCCACCTCGGCACCGACGGCGCCGCGGTGGTCCAGGTTACGCAGAGCCGTGAGGGCAGCCTCGACGATGTCGTGCCCGGGCTCGCCACGCATGGTGGCGACGAAGGCGACGCCACAGGCGTCGTGCTCGTGCTGACCGTCGTACAGGCCCACGGGGGTGGGCCGGGCGGAGAACCGCCGATAGGGGGAGACCATGATCTGCACCTCGTGGTCGCTGGGGCTCTTCGAAGCGTGGTGAACGACCCGGTGCCATGTCGATGATCACCGCGATGGGGCCGAAGAGGAACGCCCAGATGATCCGCGCAGGGGGACGCCTATGGCCCTCGGGTTGTCGACACTGTAACGGGTCGGTGTGGCATTTCGAAACCTTTGTGAAACCTGCGACTTCGCGGATTTTTCCCGGTTAGCATCCCCCACCCACCTGGGGAGATGCCGTGCCCGGGGAACTATCTGACGAGCGATCGTGGTTCACGGCTGTTTCGCCGTAAGACGTTCGGCGTGATGCCTCGCGGCAATGAAGAAATCCGGTTACTCGCCGGTTTTCTTCGCCACCGCCTCGGCCTCGGCGACGGCGCCCTTGCCGTCCTCCGCGTCCTTCTGCTTCTGTTCTTCGGCCTTCTCGCCCGGCTTCTCGACCGAATCCGGTTCGGCGACCGGTGCGTCGCCGTCCGCCGTTCCCGCGGGCTCACGCCCGGGCAGGTACAGGGAGGCTTCGCGACCGGGCCGACGCCGGGCCGAGATCAGCAGATAGGCGAGACCGGCGAGGAACAGGAGCACGGACGTCCACACGTTCAGTCTCAGACCAAGGATGTGGTTCGCCTCGTCGATGCGCAAGGTCTCGATGTAACCGCGTCCGAGGCAGTAGAGGACGACGTAGAGCGCAGCCACCCGGCCGTGACCCAGCCGGAAGCGGCGATCGGCCCAGATCAGGACGATCGCGGCGAGGATGTTCCAGACCGCCTCGTACAGGAAGGTGGGGTGGAAGTAGCCCAGCACCAGCGGATCGCCGGCGGCGTCGCGGACGGCCTGCCCGGCCGAGTTGTCCCACTGGTAGATCCGCAGCGCGAACGGATTGCTCTCGTCCAGCGCCTTGCCGTAGAGCTCGTTGTTGAACCAGTTGCCCAGCCGGCCGAAGGCCTGGGCGAACAGCAGGCCGGGAGCCAGCGCGTCGACGAAGGCCGGGAAGGCGATTCCGCTCCGGCGGCAGCCGATCCAGATCCCCACGGCACCCAGCGCGATGGCGCCCCAGATGCCCAGGCCGCCCTCCCAGATGTACAGGGCCTTGACCGGGTCGCCGCCCTCGCCGAAGTAGGCCTGCGGGGAGGTGACGACGTGGTAGAGCCGGCCCCCGATCACCCCGAAAGGCACCGCCCAGGTGGCGATGTCGAGCACCACGGTGGGATCGCCGCCCCGGGCCTTCCAGCGGATCTGCGCGGTCCAGATGGCCAGGCCGATCCCGATCAGGATGCTGAAGGCATAGCCCCGCAGCGGCAGCGGCCCGAGATGCCAGACCCCCTGGTCCGGGCTCGGAATCGCCGTCAGCAGTGCGGCGTCCATCCCGCTACCTCCTCAGTTCGTGGCTCCCTGGGCAGGTGCCCTGCGCCTTCAACGTGACCTTCTCACAACCCGTTCCGGCGGTTAGGTCACGTTTCGGCATGTTCGTCAGGCTCGCACGCCGGCGGCCAGCGACGCGGCCAGTTCACCCACGGCGCGCACCCCGGCGGCCGGCGAGGAAGCCTCGTTCAGGGCCCGGACGAAGGCCGAGCCGACGATCACCCCGTCGGCGAACCCGGCCACCTGGGCGGCCTGCTCGGCGTTCGAGACGCCCAGGCCGACGCACAGCGGCAGGTCGGTGACCGCCCGGGTGCGGCGGACCAGCACCTCGGCGGCGTCGTTCACCTGCGAGCGCACCCCGGTGACGCCCATCGTCGAGGCGACGTAGACGAACCCCCGGCAGGCTGCGGCGGTCATCGCCAGACGCCCGTCGGTGGAGCTCGGGGCGACCAGGAAGACCCGGTCCAGGCCGTGCTCGTCCGAGGCCTCGATCCACTCGCCGGCCTCTTCCGGGATCAGGTCGGGCGTGATCAGGCCCGATCCCCCGGCGGCGGCCAGGTCGGCGGCCAGCTTCGGCACGCCGTAGCGGTCGACCAGGTTCCAGTAGGACATCAGCAGGCTCGGCGCCCCGGCCTTGGCCACCGCCTCGGCGGCGACCAGGGTGTCGCGCGGGCGGGCCCCGGCGACCAGGGCGGCCTCCACCGCGTGCTGGATGACCGGGCCGTCCATCAGCGGATCGCTGTAGGGCACGCCGATCTCGACGATGTCCACGCCGTTCTCGACCATCGCCACCATCGCGGCGATCGAGGTGTCGTGGTCGGGGAAACCCACCGGCAGGTAGCCGATCAGCGCGGCCCTGCCTTCCGCCTTGGCCTGGGCCAGGACCGGCGCGACGCTGCTCACTGCGCTTCCTTCAGATCGACTCGTTCGGCTTCGGAGTTCACCAGGTCGGGGGCCGACACCAGGCCGAACCAGCGGGCCGCGGTGTCCACGTCCTTGTCGCCCCGGCCGGAGAGGTTGACCAGGACGATCCCGCCCTCGCCGAGCCGCCGGCCCTCGCGCAGCGCCCCGGCCAGGGCGTGCGAGCTCTCGATCGCCGGGATGATGCCCTCGGTCCGGCACAGCAGCCGGAAGGCCTCCATCGCGTCGGCGTCGGTGACCGGCTCGTAGCGGGCCCGGCCGGACTCGGCCAGCCAGGCGTGTTCCGGGCCGACCCCGGGGTAGTCCAGGCCGGCCGAGATCGAGTGGCTCTCGATCGTCTGGCCGTCCTCGTCCTGCAGGATGAAGGTCCGGTTGCCGTGCAGCACGCCCGCGGCCCCACCGGTGATCGAGCTGGCGTGCCGGCCGGTCTCGACCCCGTCGCCGCCGGCCTCCAGGCCGAGCAGCTGCACGTCCGGATCGTCGAGGAAGGCGTGGAAGATGCCGATCGCGTTGGAACCGCCGCCGACACAGGCGGTGACCACGTCGGGCAGCCGGCCGGTGAGGGCCAGGACCTGCTCGCGGGCCTCCTCGCCGATGATCTTGTGGAACTCGCGCACCATGGTCGGGAACGGGTGCGGCCCGGCCACCGTGCCGAGCAGGTAGTGCGTGGTGTCGACGTTGGTGACCCAGTCCCGCATCGCCTCGTTGATCGCGTCCTTCAGGGTGCGCGAGCCGGCCGTGACCGGCACCACCTCGGCGCCCAGCAGGCGCATCCGGGCGACGTTGAGGGCCTGTCGCCGGGTGTCCTCCTCGCCCATGTAGACCACGCACTCCAGGCCCAGCAGGGCGGCCGCGGTCGCGGTGGCCACGCCGTGCTGGCCGGCCCCGGTCTCGGCGATCACCCGGGGCTTGCCCATCCGCTTGGTCAGCAGGGCCTGGCCGAGCACGTTGTTGATCTTGTGCGAGCCGGTGTGGTTCAGGTCCTCGCGCTTGAGCAGGATCCGCGCCCCGCCGGCGTGCTCGGCGAACCGGGGTGCCTCGGTGAGGATGCTCGGCCGGCCGGAGTAGGTGCGGTGCAGCTCGTCCAGCTCGGCGATGAACGCCGGGTCGACCTGGGCGGCGGCGAACGCGGCGTCCAGCTCGTCCAGAGCGGCCACCAGGGCCTCCGGGACGAACCGGCCACCGAACCGGCCGAAGTAGGGGCCGACGGCCTCGCGCAGGCGCGCGGAAGTAGGACTGGTGTCCGTCATCGCTTCCAGTTCTCGCTAGATCTCAGGTGGGGCGGTGCGCTCAGGACGAGCGACCGGCCCGCAAGGCGGGGTGCGAGCCGGCGGCGACCAGGTCGGCCACGGCGCCCCGGGGGTTGTTGCCGACCACCAGGCTCTCGCCGACCAGCACCGCGTGGGCACCGGAGCGGGCGTAGTCGAGCACGTCGTGCGGGCCGCGCACGCCGGACTCGGCGATCCGGACGATGCCGGAGGGGATGGTCGGGGCCAGCCGGGCGAAGGTGTTGCGGTCCACCTCGAGGGTCTTCAGGTTGCGGGCGTTGACCCCGATCACCCGGGCGCCGGCGTCCACCGCGCGCTTGACCTCTTCCTCGTCGTGCACCTCGACCAGCGGGGTCATCCCGAGCGACTCGACCCGCTCGATCAGCGAGACCAGGGCCTCCTGCTCGAGCGCGGCCACGATCAGCAGGATGGCGTCGGCGCCGGTGGCCCGGGCCTCCCAGACCTGGTAGCTGGTGAACACGAAGTCCTTGCGCAGCACCGGCACGTCGACCGCGGCGCGCACGCCGGCCAGGTCCTCCAGGCTGCCGCCGAAGCGGTGCTTCTCGGTCAGCACGCTGATCACCGAGGCGCCGCCGGACTCGTACTCCCCGGCCAGGGCGGCCGGGTCGCTGATCTCGGCCAGGGAACCCTTGCTCGGGCTGGACCGTTTCACCTCGGCGATCACCTTGACGGTGTCGCCGTGGCGCAGCACCGACTCGGCGGGCTTGGCCGAGGGCAGCTGGGCGGCCCGCTCCTGGAGCTTCTCCAGCGGCGTGGCGGCCTGACGTTCCGCCAGGTCAGCTCGGACCCCGACGAGGATCTCTTCGAGCACAGTCACACAAGGCTCCTCGTCAATTGTGAGTCACGCGGTGGTGTCAACCCGTCGATGGTACCGATCCCCGGAGGGTGCTCCGGCCCCTACCGTCCGCAAGGACCCGCAGGTCCCGCCCACGGCGGGTGTGCTATGGAGCCAGTACCCCGAGCCCGGGAAGATTGCGCAGCACCGCGAAGAGGATAAGGCCGAAAGCCACCGCGATCGGCGGCCACACCCGGGTACCGCCAGGTAAGCGCCCATTGGGGAGAACCAGGGCGGCGTTCTGGGGGCGTGGGGGCGGTTGGGGCGGGGTTCGAGCGGCCGGGTTTCCAACCATGGACGGGGTGGGCGCGTACCGCGGATCCGCTGCGGTTCCGGGCGGGTTGGGTACGGGGCGGACGGACGTGGCCGGCTGGGCTTCGGCCGGTCGGGGCCCCCTTGGTCCGGTTCCCCTCGGTCCGGTCCCCCTCGGTCCGGTCCCCCTCGGTCCGGTTCCCCTCGGTCCGGTTCCCCTCGGTCCGGTTCCCCTCGGTCCGGCCCCAGCCACTCCGGTATCTGTCGGCCTGGCCTCAACCGGTGCGGCAACCGGTGCGGGTTCGGTCGGCGCGGGTTCGGTCGGCGCAGGTTCGGCCAACCCGGATTCCGCCCAGTCCGTTCCGGCCCGGCCGGTTTCGACCGGATCGGTTCCCGCCCCGCCGGATTCCGCCCAGCCAGTTTCTGCCAAGCCGGATTCCGCCGGGCCGGATTCCGCCCAGCCAGATTCTGTTGAGCCGACTCCAGGCCCGCCGGGCTCTGCTCGTGAGCTGGATTTCGCCGGACCCGGGCTGAGCCGGGTGAGGAACCACCGGGCCCAGAACGCCACGGCCACCGGGATCGCCAGGGTGACCAGGGCGTTCGACGACAGCGCGGTGATCAGGTGGCCGTGCGACAGTTCGTGTACCGCCCGCAGACCACCGCAGCCGGGGCAGTACCAGCCGGTGGCGGCCAGGATCGGGCAGCCGGGGTAGTGCCCGGGCTCGGCCGGGTCCACCGCCGCCAGATAGCCCGTGGCCGCCGCCAGAACGACCGCGACGGCCGTGGGGGAAGCCAGACGGCGCAACCGCTCGGGTCGCCGCCCGGATTCCCGCACCGGCCGTCGGGGCATCACTGGCCTGGTGCTCAGACCTTGATCACCACGGTCTTCGCGGCCATGTCGTGCCAGCCCTGGCGGCGGCCGCTGGAGTCGAAGAACGGCGAGAGGTAGACCACCAGCTGGCCGATGCCGCAGAACCAGCTGCCGATGAACGGGACCAGCCAGCGCAGGATGGCCGGGACCCAGCCGGGCACCTGGCCGTCCTCGGTGCGCACGATCCGGATGCCCAGGATCATCTTGCCGGGGGTGGCCCCGCGCAGGGCGACGAAGCCGATCTGGAAGGCCAGCAGCAGGATGAAGCTGATGCCGTAGAAGGCGCTGTAGGCGCCCGAGGCCATGATCGCCTCGGGGTCGTTCAGGTCGGTGCTGGAGGCCATCAGGCCGCCCACGAGCACGAACAGCAGCATGATCACCACGAACATGATCAGGCCGTCGATCAGCTGCGCGGCCAGGCGGCGGCCCATGCTGGCGAACTCGACGTTCGCGGGGATGGTGCTGCTCAGCGGGTCGCCGTAGGGCTGGTTGCCGTAGCCGCCGTAGCCCGGCTGCTGACCGTAGGCGTTGCCGCCGTACGAGGGCTGGCCGTAGGGGTTCTGACCGTACTGGCTGGGGCTCTGGCCGTACTGGGCCTGCCCGGGCTGGCTCTGGCCGTACTGCTGCTGGGCGTCGTACTCGGGTGAGCCGTACTCCGGCTTCTGCCCGTACTGCGGCGGGTTCTGGCCGAACTGGCTCTGACCGTAGGAGGGCTGGCCTTGGCCGTACTGGTCCGGGTTCGGCCCGGAGGACGGCTGGTTCTGACCGTAGGAGGGCTGCCCCTGACCGTACTGGCTCTGGCCGTACTGCGGCTGCCCGTAAGGACTCTGGCCGTACTGACCCGGCTGCCCAGCCTGGCCCGACTGCCCGTAGGGGTTCTGGCCGTACTGACCCGGCTGGCTCGGCTGCCCGTACTGACCCGGCTGCCCGTGCTGGCCGGGCCCACTCGGCGAACCGGACTGCCCGGACCCGCTCCGGTCACTCGGACCACCCTGGCCGTACTGCCCCGGCGGACCGTACTGCGGCGGCTCACCGGCCGGCCGGCCCTTCTCGTCCGGGCCGGCGTTGTCGCCGTCCGGGTCGCGCGGCGGGTTGGAGCCGTACTCCGACATGGTCACCTCTGATCGTCACGGGCTGAAGGGCACAACGCCGATATCGCACATTACCGACGAGTGCCGGCCCGCAGGCGACCTTCCCGCCCCGGGCGAGCGTTGCGAGCGGCCGGTCCGGTCCGGTCCCTCACCGGGCCTCTCAGCAGCCAACGGATCAGGCCGGCCGGTGGTGCCCGGTGCGGTCCGGTTCTCCGGCCGGTCCCGCATCCGCCCGCAGGTCAGTGACCGGGCTGGCGCTGCGCGCCGAATCCCATCGCACCGAGCACCTTGCCGCTGACCGGGCCGACCACGACGGCCACCACGGTGCCGACGACGAAGAGCCAGAGCATGTCCCAGCCGAC
The DNA here is from genome assembly GCF_021129305.1 of Kineosporia babensis. Lineage (GTDB taxonomy): Bacteria > Actinomycetota > Actinomycetes > Actinomycetales > Kineosporiaceae > Kineosporia > Kineosporia babensis. The sequence goes on from NZ_JAJOMB010000004.1 coordinate 450,873, forward strand.
CGCGACGGCGATGGTCATGAGCAGAGCCCCGAACATCACCACCGTGACCGAGACCCACGCGGCGACCGAGTGGCCGTGCCCGTACGGGTCGTGGAAGTCCTGCTCCGGAGGCTTCGGGTGTTCTTTCGTGCCCGCCATTGCGTCCCCTTTCCGATGGCCCACATTCTGTCAGCTGGATTCAGCCGGGCCAGCACGGACGATATCGGTTCGCCGGGAGCCCGGCGCGACATACCCCCTGACCGGAGCTCCCCTGCGAAGTCAGTCGCTTCCGCCGCCCGAGGAACCGCTGCTCGACGAACCACTGTCCGACGATCCACTGTCCGAGGAGCCACCCGAAGAACCGGTGTCCGCCGAACCACCGGACGAGCCGTCGTCGCCGGAACTGCGGTCGGCCCCGCTCAGATCCGACGTCAGGTCCTCACCCCGGTTCTGGGCGTCCCAGACGTCAGCGGAACTGGACCATCCGCCGACCGCGGGCCGCGAGACGTCCTTTGGTGCTTTCTTGCCGTCCTCCCGCTCGAACCGGCGCCCGGTGACCGGCCAGGAGCGACTGCCCAGCACACCCAGCAGACCGGCTAGGGCGATCACCGCCGCGCCGACGACGTAGATCCACCCCCAGCTGTTCAGCTCGCTGGAGGCGGTGAAGCCGTCGATGAAGTTGCCTTCCAGGTTCAGGGTGTCGCGCACCGCGTCGGAGGCGGCCTCAGCCGGCTCGTTCAGCGTGGCCACCCCGCTGTAGCCGAGCGCCACCCCGGCGATCAGCACGCCGACCGGGATGACGAACCGGAACACCCGCCCGGCGATGGTGAGCACCAAGGAGGCCGCGGCCACGGCCAATGCGACCGCGGTACCGGCCGGCGCGGCCTGGCTGCCGGAGATCTCGATGTCGCCGAACGAGGCCAGGTTGTCCACCGTCACGGTGCCCCACGGCCGGGAAACCCCGAGCAGGATCAGCCCGGCCCCGAGCAGGCCCAGCATGACCACGGTGCGGCGACCGGTCATCGTCTGGAACCGGCCGGGAGCGGACTGCTGCTCAGGCTCCTGGACGCTCTGGTGACCCGGGGCACTCACGCGCGCACCTCGTCCCCAGTTACTTCACGCAGCGTCGCGGCCACGGCAACTGCTCGCAGCACGGCGGCGGCCTTGTTCCGGCACTCCTGGTCCTCGCTCTCGGGCACCGAGTCGGCCACGATGCCCGCCCCGGCCTGCACGTGCGCGACCCCCTCGCGCAGCAGAGCGGTACGGATGGCGATCGCGAAGTCCATGTCGCCGGCCACGTCCAGGTAGCCCACCACGCCGCCGTAGATGCCGCGGGTCACCGGCTCCAGTTCGTCGATCAGCTGCATCGCACGAGGTTTCGGCGCCCCGGACAAGGTGCCCGCAGGGAAGGTGGCGCGCAGTACGTCGTACGCGGTGCTGCCCTCGGAGAGCCGGCCCTCCACGGTAGAGACCAGGTGCATGACGTGGCTGTAGCGCTCGACCTCCATGAAGTCGACCACCTCCACGCTGCCCGCCGTACAGACCTTCTGCAGGTCGTTGCGGGCGAGGTCGACCAGCATCAGGTGCTCGGCGCGCTCCTTGGCGTCGGCCAGCAGGTCCTCGGCCAAAGCGTTGTCCTCGCCGGCGGTGGCTCCCCGGGGACGGGTTCCGGCGATCGGGTGGGTGATCGCCCGGCCTCCGGTGACCTTGACCAGCGCCTCCGGGCTGGAGCCGACTACGGCCAGCTCACGGCCCGCCGCGTCCTCGGTCCGGTACAGATACATGTACGGACTGGGGTTGGAGGCCCGCAGCACCCGATAGACGTCGATCGCGTCGGCCGGGCAGTCCAGGTCGAAGCGCTGCGAGAGCACCACCTGGAACACCTCGCCGTCGACGATGCCGCGCTTACCCTGCAGCACCGTGTCGAGGTACTCCTCGCGGCGGCTGCGCTCGCGGGGCTTCAGCTCGGTGGGGGCCGGGGCGTGCACGGCCACGGTGCTCGGCGCGGGCTCGGCCAGCCGGGCGGTCATCGCGTCGAGCCGGGCGACCGCGTCGGCCCAGGCCTCGTCCACCCGCTCGTCGGTGCCGTCGTAGTTCACCGCGTTGGCGATCAGCAGCAGGGTGCCGTCGGAGTGGTCGAGCACGGCCAGGTCGGTGGCCAGGCTCATCGCCAGCTCCGGGACCTCCAGCTCGTCGTGCGGCGGGCTGGGCAGCTTCTCCCAGCGGCGCACCGCCTCCCAGCCCACGTAGCCGACCATGCCCCCGGTCAGCGGCGGCAGCCCGGGCAGGCGGGGGGCGCGCAGGGCCTCGACCGTGTCGCGCAGGGCGGCCAGCGGGTCTCCCCCGGTCGGTACGCCCGCCGGCGGGTCACCGATCCAGTGGGCCACGCCGTCCCGTGAGGTCAGGGTGGCGCGGCTGGCGGCGCCGACGATGCTGTAGCGCGACCAGACTCCGCCGTGCTCGGCGGACTCCAGCAGGAACGTGCCGGAACGGTTGCCGGCCAGCTTGCGGTACACGCCGATCGGGGTCTCGCCGTCGGCCAGGAATCGGCGGACCACCGGGATCACCCGGCGGTCGGCGGCCAGCCGGCGAAAGCCGTCGAGGTCGGGCCAGGTGCCGCCGAAACCCAGGTCGGTCGGGACGTCTTCGGCCGGGCTGGTGACGCTCACGCGACGGGCTCCTCGTTCTGCGGGGCGGTGGACTGGCTGAGTACGGGGCCGGTGACGGCCGGGATGCGGTCTGCGTCGAAACAGGTGCGGTCGCCGGTGTGACAGGCCGCGCCGACCTGGTCGACGGTGACCAGCAGGGCGTCGCCGTCGCAGTCCAGCGCCACCGACTTCACCCACTGCACGTGCCCGGAGGTGTCGCCCTTGCGCCAGTACTCCTGCCGGCTGCGGCTCCAGAAGGTGACCCGGCCGCTGGTCAGGGTGCGGTGCAGCGCCTCGTCGTCCATCCAGCCGACCATCAGCAGCTCGCGGGTGTCCCACTGCTGGATCACCGCGCAGACCAGGCCGTCGGGGTTGCGGTGCAGCCGGGCGGCCAGGGCGGGCTCGAGCGGCGAGCCGGTGCTCTCGAGCGGGGAGCCGGTGGGCGAGGATTCACGGGGCGAACTCACCCGGCCAATAGTGGCACCGCCGGTCCGGTGCCGGTGCCATCACCCCGCTCCGCCCGGTTTCCGGGACCACTGCGGTTGCCCTGGTCCGCCGGATTGCCGACCGCCGCCGTCCTCTGGTTCCTGCTCCGGACCACGGGCCAAGGTTGCGATTTGGTCGCGTCGCCTGGGATGCACAGCTCTTTCACACTTCGTTAGCGTGCGCGAGGCTGTCCGTTCACTGAATGATGGGCGGATGCCCACCCTGTTACACATCGGTGCCCCGAAGACCGGGACCACGGCGATCCAGGCGTCCCTGGAGGATCTGAAGACCCGGACCGAAGGCGGCCTGGAGGCGTTCGGCCTGAGCATGCCCGGCACTCCCCTGGAGCAGGCCCGGGGCGCGCTCGGTGTGCTGGGTCAGGGGGTGGGCTGGCAGGCCACGGAGCGGACCAAGAGCGAACGGCACTGGCGACGTCTGCTGGCCCAGATCGAGGCCGCGCAGGGGCTGCGGTTCGTCTCCAGCGAGTACCTGTGCGAGGCCTCCCAGGAGATCGCCACGCGGATCGTCGGGGATCTGCGCGGCGAGGACGGGCAGGACCAGGTCCGGGTGGTACTCACCCTGCGGCCGCTGACCCGGATCATGCCCTCGGCCTGGCAGCAGTACCTGAAGAGCGGGCATCAGCTGCCGTACGAGCAGTGGTGCCGGGCGATGCTTTCCAGCCCGCCGAAGAAGGGGGTCACGCCCTCGTTCTGGCGGCGGCACGACCAGGGTGCGGTGCTGCGCCGGTGGGCGGCGGCGGTGGGGGCGGAGAACATCACCGTCGTGGTGCTCGATCCCGCCGACCGTGGGCTGCTGATGCGGACCTTCGACGAGCTGCTGCACCTGCCGGCCGGGACGCTGACCGGAGGGGGCGGTGGCCGGCAGAACCGGTCGATGTCGGCGGCCGAGACCGAGCTGTTCCGGCGGCTGAACGTGCAGCTGCGCGACCGCGACTTCCCGTGGAAGGAGTACGCGAACCTGATCCGTTACGGCTCGGTGCTGCGGACCGTCGAGCTGATGCCCTCGGAGGCCGGGGCGGCGGTGCACACCCCGGACTGGGCCGTGGAGAAGGCGGTTTCGCTGGCCCAGGGGTATCGCGAGGCGATCGGTGAGCTGGAGAAGGCCGGGATGACGGTGATCGGGAACGCCGATCTGCTCACCGAGGCCTACCACGGGGCCGAGCAGGACCGTCCGGCGCCGGATCTGGTGCCGGTGGACACCGCGGTGGAGGCGATCCTCGGCGTGGTCTCGCGCGCCAGCAGCGGTAATGCGTTCTTCCCGGACGAGGTGGCGCGGGGCATCGGCGAGCAGGAGGGGTTGCCCGGCTCGGCCCGCAAGGAGGCCGCCCGGGTGGAGGAGCTGTCCAACTGGGAGATCAGCGAGGTGCTGGCCGGGCGGATCCGCAAGGCTGCTCACTGGCGCTACCGCAAGCAGCGGCGGCGCCTTCTGCGGATCGCCCAGCGGGGAAAGCTGACGCCGGAGCAGAAGATCGAAGAGCTCGAACCAGAGGACGCGGGGCGCGGCGGTTCCGCGGCGGCCAGCGACACTCCTTTCGGCTGAGCAGTGCGGGGCTGAGATCTCCGGCCGGCCGCTCGGGACGCCGGCCGGAATCTCGGCTGCCTCAGCCCAGGGCCTGGACCGGCTGGGAGGTCTGGCTGCGCCAGGACGCGTGCATCCGCTGGTAGGGCTCGCAGCGCTGCAGCAGCTCGCGGTGGTGACCCACGTCGGCCACCTCACCCTTGTCCACCACCACGACCAGGTCGGCGGCCTCGGCGGTGCTGAGCCGGTGGGCGATGGTGACCGAGGTACGGCCGCGGGTGACGCCGTCCAGGGCCGCCTGCAGCTTGACCTCGGTGGCCGGGTCGACCGCCGAGGTGGCCTCGTCGAGCACCAGCAGGTCCGGATCGGCCAGGTAGGCGCGGGCCAGGGCGAGCAGCTGCCGCTCCCCCGCCGAGAGCGACTCACCGCGCTGGCCGACCGGGGTGTCCAGGCCGCGCGGCAGGCTTTCGGCCCACTCGAGCAGGCCGAGCTGGGTGAGCGCCTCGAGCACCTGCTCGCGGGTGGCGCCCTCGCGGCCCCAGGCGATGTTGTCGGCCAGGCTCAGGTCGAACAGGAAGCCCTCCTGCGGCACCATCACGATCCGCGAGCGCAGGTTGGCGAAGCTGATCCGGCGCAGGTCGGTGCCGTCGATCAGGACCTGCCCGGCGGCCGGGTCCATCAGCCGGGTGAGCAGTTTGGCCAGGGTGGTCTTGCCCGAGCCGGTCTCGCCGACGACGGCCACCCGGGCCCGTTCGGGGATGCTGAGGCTGACGTCGCGCAGCACCGGCTCGCCGCCGGGGTAGGCGAAGGTGACGTGGTCGAAGCGGACGCCGATCGGCCCGCGCGGCTGGCTGACCCCTTCCTCGCCCGGGTCCACCACGTCGGCCGGGGTGTCCAGCACGCCGATCACCCGGCGCCAGCCGGCCGCGGCGTTCTGCAGCTCGTTCAGCACCTCGGTACCCATCTGCACCGGCTGGGTGAACAGCTGGACCAGGAACAGCACGGCCAGCAGCTCGCCCAGGGTGATCCCGCCGTCCACCCCCAGCGCCACGCCGGCCACCACCACGGCGGCCACCACCAGGCCGGACATCAGCACCCCGCTGGTGAACGAGGCGGCCACCAGGACCTGGGCCCGGGCGGCCGAGCGCCGGTGCCGCTCGATCGAGGTGTCGATCCGCTGCTGGGTGCGGTTCTGCACGGCGTAGGCGCGGATGGTGTCGGCGCCGACCACCGACTCGGAGATCGCCCCGAGCATGTCGCCGACCCGTTCACGCACCACCGCGTAGGCCGCCGACACCCGGCGCTGCAGGGTCTTGGTGACCAGGAACAGCGGCAGGAAGCAGATCCAGACCAGCAGGGTGAGCTGCCAGGAGTAGACCGCCATCACGATCGTGGCGATCAGCAGCTGCCCGGCCGAGAGCACCAGGATCAGGCCGCCCCACTGCACGAAGGTGGAGATGGTGTCGACGTCGGTGGTGACCCGGGCGACCAGGGCGCCGCGGCGCTCGCTGTTCTGGGTGAGCACCGACAGGTCGTGGATGTGCCGGAAGGCCTTGACCCGCAGCGTGGCCAGCCCGGCCTCGGTGGCCTGGAACAGCCGCACGTTGCTGATGTACGAGGCCACCGCGGTCAGCGCGACGGCGGCGGCGACCACCGCGACCAGCCCGGTCACCAGGCCCAGGCGCACGCCCTCGCCGCCGGAGATGCCCCGGTCGATGGTCTGCTGCACCGCGATCGGCACCAGGATCCGCCCGCAGGTGGCGATCAGGGCCAGGGCCAGGGTGATCCAGATGCCCCGGACCAGCTCCGGGGAGATGGCCACGCCGCGTTTGATCACCTCCCAGGCGCTCAGCCGGGAACCGTTCAGGCCGGGGGCCGGGGCTTCGGCCTCTGCTGCTGGGGCGCTCATCGCCGCGTCATCTCCGTCAGGTCTTCACCGCTGCCGGTCTCCGGGCCGGGACCGTCGCCGGGCGGGGCGGCCGCCTCGTTCAGCAACTCGTCCACCACCAGTTCCTCGGCTTCCTCGTCCAGGTCCCGGGCCGGGGCGTCGGGTTCGTCGTCGTGGTCGTAGGCGGTGACCAGGCGCCGGTAGCCGGCGCTGCGTTCCAGCAGCTCGGCGTGCGTGCCCTGGTCGGCGATCCGCCCGTTCTCCAGGTAGGCCACCTCGTCGGCGAGCGCGATGGTGGCCCGGCGGTAGGCGATCACCACCACGGTCACCCCCGGCTCGGAGCCCGCCGGGCGATCGGCCAGGGTGCCCAGCCCGGCCAGGATCTCGGCCTCGATCCGCGGGTCGATCGCCGAGGTGGCGTCGTCCAGCACCAGCAGGCGCGGCCGGCGCACCAGCGCTCGGGCCAGGGCCAGGCGCTGGCGCTGGCCGCCGGACAGGTCGGCCCCGCGCTCGCCGATCACCGTGTCCAGCCCGTGCGCCAGGTGCCGGACGAAGCCGTCGGCCCGGGCCACCTCGAGGGCGTGCCAGACGTCCTCGTCGGAGAACCGGGGATCGCCCAGCGAGATGTTGTCGCGCACCGTGTCGTTGAAGACGAAGGTGCCCTGCGGGACCAGGGCCGCCAGCTCGGCCACCCCGCCCGGGCGCAGCTCGCGCACGTCGGTGCCGTCCAGCCGGACCGTGCCGCGGGCCGGGTCCACCAGCCGCACCAGCAGGGTGGCCAGCGTGGACTTGCCCGCCCCGGTGGGGCCGACCAGGGCCAGCGTGCGCCCGGGCTTCACCTGCAGGTCGATGTCGTGCAGCACCTCGTGGGGCGCGCCCTCGTCGTCCGCGTAGGCGTAGGCCACCTTCTCGAGCTCGACCGGGACCGCCCCGCCGGGCGCCGGCTCGGTGCTGCCGTAGGGCATCGAGGCGGTCTCGGACAGCACGGCGCTGGTACGTTCCCAGCCGACCACGGTGCGCGGGATCTCGCCCAGCACCCAGCCCATCGAGCGCAGCGGGAACGCGACCAGGCTGAGCAGGTAGGCCACCTGCACCACGTCGCCGGTGGCGGCGTGCCCGGTCTGCACCCGCCAGGCGCCGACCGCGAGCACGGCCAGGGTGCCCAGTGTGGGGATCGCCTCCATCAGCGGGTCGAACGCGGCGCGCAGCCGGCCGGCCCGGACGTTGGCCCGGCGCAGCTGGTCGGCCGAGGCGGAGAACCGCTGGGTCTCGGACTCCTCGCGGCCCAGGCTCTTGACCACCGCGGCGGCCTCGAGGCTCTCGTGCGCCACGCTGGAGACCTCACCGCGCTCGGCCTGGGCCCGGGTCACCGCCGGGGACATGTAGCGCTGGTAGACCGCGTTGAGCACGACCACCCAGGGCAGCACCAGCAGGCCCACCGCGCCGAGCACCGGATCGGCCACCAGCATCGCCGCCGAGGCGACCACCAGCATGACCACCACACCGATCGCCATCGGCAGCGGCGCGAACACCATCCAGGTGGCCTCGACGTCGGAGTTGGCGTTGGACAGGAGCATCCCGGCCGGGTGGCGGTGGTGCCATTCCAGCGGCAGCCGCAGGTACTGCCGGGTGAGCAGCCGGCGGTAGCGGGCCTGCAGCCGGTAGGAGGTGAGCCCGGCCGCCACCCGGCGCCCGACCACACCCACCGCGGTCACCAGCGCCACCCCGGCCAGCACCAGCCCGGCGGTGGTCAGGTCGCCCCGGTCGATCCGCCCCGCCGCGAACGCCGGGGCCAGCACCGAGTCGGTGATCCGGCCGAGCAGCCAGCCACCCCCGGCCGTGCCCGCCCCGTACAGCGCCGAGCCCAGCACGGCCGCGGAGAACATCAGCGGCTCCTGCCGAATGCCGATGCCGATCACCTTGAGACCACGCCACAACGTGCTCTGCTGCCCGTCGACCCGCTTCACCACGCGGGTACCTCCTGTCAACGCTCACGCAACGTTCCAGAGCGGACCGAGACCCGTGCGTCCACCCTGAAGGGAATCTAGGCGGCACCACCGACAGAATCGCCGCCGCGCCCCGAGCTCCGCCAAAGGGACGCAAAGGGGCACAAGGTCACGTCGTGGAGTGACCGCCTCCTGTGTCAAGGTGAGCGCATGCCCTCGCATTCCGCAGCGGAGCGTCAGGCTCTGGCCGACGCCCTCGCCGAGGCCGGCCCCGGCGCCGCCACCCTCTGTTCCGGCTGGACCACCACCGACCTCGCCGTGCACCTGATCCTGCGCGAAGGCCGCCCGCACGTCCGGGCGGCCGGGCTCGTCGGGCCGCTGAAGAACTGGTCGCGCGGGCAGGAGCAGGCCACCGCCGCCCGCCCCTACGCCGAACTGGTCGGCACGGTCCGCAACGGCCCGCCGCGCATCTCGTTGTTCACGCTGCCCGGGGCGGACGAGCGGATCAATCTGCTGGAGCACTTCATCCACTGCGAGGACGTGCGCCGGGCTCAGGAGGGCTGGGAGCCGCGCGTGCTGCCCGCGGACCGGCAGACGGCCTTCTGGAAGAACATCGCCGGCCCCTTCGGCAAGCTGATGGTGCGCCGTTCGAAGATCGGGGTCAGCTTCCAGGTTCCCGGTGGGCCCCCGGTCGAGGTGCTGCGCCGGGAGGGCCCGGGCGTGACGCTGCTGGGTGAGCCCGGCGAGATCGCGATGTACGTGTTCGGCCGCAAGGCGCAGGCCCGGATCGAGATCGTGGGTGAGCCGGACGTGGTCGCCCGGTTCCGCGACACCCCGATGCGGACCTGAGAACCAGGACCTGAGCCGCGGCCGGGACCGCAGCGGCTCACTCGGCGAGGGCCAGCCCGACCCCGGCCGCCCGGATCGCGGCGGCGTCGGGCTCGGCCAGCGCCGCATCGGTGACCACGAGCGAGAGCCCGGTCAGGTCGCAGACCCGGTACATGCCGTACTTGCCGTACTTGGAACTGCCCGCCACCAGCACGGACTCGGTGGCCGAGGCCATCGCTGCCTGCTTCACCGCCACCTTGTCGGGGTATGGCGTGGTGACCCCGCGGCGCAGGTCCCAGGAACTGCTGGAGATGAACGCGACGTCCAGGGTGATCCGTTCCAGGACGGCGGTGGCCAGCGGCCCCACGCTGGAGCGGTTCTGTTTGTCCACCGCACCCCCGACGTGGATCACCTCGAGGTCGGCCTCGAGCAGGTCGTCCACCACGGCGAAATCGTTGGTCACCACCGTCGTCCCGCCCAGCTGGGCCAGATGCGGAACCAGCTGGGCGATGGTCGTGCCGGCGTCCAGGTACACCGTCATCCCGCTGCTCAGCACCTCGGCCGCGGCCCGGGCGGCCATCGCGGCCTTGGCCGCGGGCTCGACGGTGGCCTTGTCCTGGCGGGAGGCCTCGGCCTGCAGGTGCTGGCGGTGCGGGGCCCCGGCGATGCGGACACCGCCGGGGACCGGCACGACCCGGCCCTCGCGCTCCAGGCTGGCGATGTCCCGCCGCACGGTCATGTGCGAGACCTCGAGCAGGTCGGTCAGCTGGTGCACCGACAGCACGCGCTCGCGCTGCAGGTGCCGCAGCAGCAGTTCCCGACGCTGGTCGGGGATCAGGGGGGTCTCCTCGGTCATCTCAGCACAGAGTTGATCAGATCAGAGCGTCCAGCACCAGCACGCCGATCAGCCCGATCACCGACTGGATGCACAGGAACAGCGTCCAGGTGCGGAAGGTCTGCTTCACCGTCAGCTGGTAGTACTCCTTGAACAGCCAGAACCCGGAGTCGTTGACGTGCGAGAGCATCACCGAGCCGGAGGCGGTGGCCAGGACCAGCAGTTCCGGTGACAGCGTGGGGTCGGCGACCAGCAGCGGGGCCACGATGCCGGTGGCGGCCGTGGTGGCGACCGTGGCCGAGCCCAGGCAGATCCGCAGCAGGGCGGCGACCACCCAGGCCAGCGCGACCGCCGGGATGGACCAGCCGGCCGCGTGGTCGGCGATGATCGCGTCCACCCCGGTGGCGGTGAACATCTGCTTCAGCGCCCCGCCGGCCCCCAGGATCAGGATGATCGGGCCGACCGCGCTCAGGCCCTTGCCCGACATCTTCGAGACCTGCCCGGCGCTGAAACCGCCGCGCAGCCCGAGCGCGAAGAAGGCGAAGAGCACGGCGATCAGCAGGGAGATGATCGAGTCGTTGAGCGCCTCGAAGACGTTGTAGGGCGCGCTGCCCTCGGCGGTGTTCGAGGTGCCGATGGTCCCGATCAGCATCAGCACCGGCGGGAGCAGGACCGAGATCAGGGCCAGGGCCAGCGAGACCGGTTTGCCCGGCTTCTGCGGCTCGATGTCGGTGACCGGGGCGGGGCCGCCGTCCAGGTCGGGGGCCGGGCCGAACCAACGCTGGGCGTAGCGGGTGAACAGCGGGCCGCAGACGATCGCGGTGGGGATGGCGATGATCAGGCCGTAGGCGATGGTCAGGCCGGTGTTGGCGCTGTACGCGCTGACCGCGACAGTCGGCGACGGGTGCGGAGGCAGCAGGCCGTGCGAGACGTACAGACCGGCCGCCAGCGGCAGGCCGACCCACAGCAGGTGCACGTTGCGGCGCCGGGCCACGGTGTAGACCAGGGGCGCCAGCATCACGAAGCTGACGTCGAACAGGTGCGGCAGGCCGATGATCACGGCCGCGGCGGTGATCAGGGCCGGGATCCAGGCGACCGGGCGCTGACCGAGGAACGAGTCGACGATCTTGTCCGCGCCGCCGGAGCCCAGCAGCATGCTGCCCAGCACCACGCCGAGGCCGATGGTCGGGGCGGTGCCGCCGAGGGTGGAGCCCAGGCCGTCCTTGAAGGCGTCGACCACCTCGCCCGGGGTCAGGCCGTTGGCCAGGCCGAGGCCGAGCGCGGTGATGGTCAGGGCCAGGAACGGGTTCAGCTTCGCCTTGGTGATCAGCAGGATCAGGGCGACGACGGCCACCCCGGCCAGGACCAGCGAAGTCACTTCCCCGCTCATGCGCCGAGCCCGGCGTTGTAGGCCTCGACCAGGTCGGCGTCGGGGTCGGCCAGGTCGGCGAAGGTGATCAGCTCGCCGGCCCTCACGTCACGGGCCAGGGTGGTGTGCGCAGCCAGGTAGAACGGCGCCGTCTGGGCACCGGCCTCCTCGACCGGCAGCAGAACCGGCTCCACCCCGTCGATCTCGTGGTGGTGGCCGCCCATCTTCAGCACGGTTCCGGCCGGCAGGTCGGCGCGCGCCCGGCCGGCCATCACGGCGTTCTGGCGCGGGTTCAGCACCCCGCTGGGTACCCGCAGGCGCACGGCGGTGAGCAGCGAGATCGCGGTCTCCACGCCCATCACGTGGTACGGCAGGTACAGGCAGGCGTACTTGCCGTCCTGGCTGACGACGTGCCCCTTGCCCTCCAGCAGCTTCCAGGTCTCGGCGTCCCCGGTCCGCACCACCGCGAAGACCCCACCGGCGAAGCTGGCCTCGTCGGGCCGGCGCAGCACGGTGAAGACGTCCACCACGCCCGGCCTGGACAGGATGCCGCCGTCCTCGCGCAGCGCGTAGATGTCGGCCAGCTCGCTGATCCGGGCCAGCGGGTAGTGCAACGACTCGACGTCCGCGACGAAACCACCGTGCGTGGTCACCACCGACATCTCGCACGGATCGGCCGCAGCCCGCAGCTTGAGGCTCTTGACCGTCTGCGCCCGCCGGGCCAGCGTCTCGGCGACACTCGCCCCCATCGTCATCAGTTCCGGCAGTTCACCGGCCGGGACGGTGGTGTCCAGGTAACGGATCTCCTGGCCGTCCAGCACCACGTCGTACTCGCCGGACTTGCCGACCGCGACGATCTCCAGGCCGAGGGTCCGGATCCAGCTGATCAGGTTGAGCAGGTTGGCCGGCTGGTCGCCGTCGGCCGGGGTGTAGACCGCGTCGTTCTCGGCGGCCAGCCGGGCCAGCGCGACCCCGGTGACCGAGTCGACCTCCTTGCTGACCATGGCCACGTCCTTGCCGGCGCGCAGCGCGGCGCGAGCCATCCGGTAGCCGTGGGCCGGGCTGCCGGTGCCCTCGACCAGGATGTCGTAGCGCTCCGGGTCGAGCAGGGCCGCGTCCGGGACGATCGCGACCTTGCCGGTGGCCGCCAGTTCCTCGGCGGTGCGGCAGATCACCAGGTCGTCCGCGGGGTAGCCGAGTTCCAGGCAGAGATCGCGGACCTTCTCCGGATCGACGTCGCAGAGCAGGGTGGGCCGCAGCGCGTCGATCAGGAGCGTCTGGGCGAGAAGAGTGCGACCGAAGCCCCCGCCGGCACCCGAGAGTGCGTAGCGGACGGTGGCCGGTCCGTGCTGAGAGAGCAGCAACCCGAGGTTCATGGTGTTCCTAACCAGAAGTTCGTTCGGGCCGCCGAGGGTGGCGCCTCGACGGTGAGGTGTTGCGCCGGACGCTAACCAGGATTCACATATGCGTCAACTGATGTAACGTACTTTCACACAATCTCTCATCGATCCTCTGGAGGGACGCGTGCTAGGCGCCCTGGCCGACGACTTCACCGGCGCGACCGACCTGGCGATGGCCCTGGTCGCCCGCGGTTTCCGCACCGTGGTGACGATCGGTGTCCCGGCCACCGGGCCTGCCGGGCCGGCCGACGCGGTGGTCATCGCCCTGAAGACCCGCACCATCGAACCCTCGGCCGCCGTGTCGGCCAGCCGTAATGCCCTGCGCGCGCTGCGCCGACTGGGGGCCACGCGGTTCTACGACAAGTACTGCTCGACGTTCGATTCCACGCCGCGCGGCAACATCGGCCCGATCATGGACGCGTTGGCGGCCGATCTGGGGACGCGGACCACGGTTGTGGTGCCCTCGTTCCCGGCCGCCGGGCGAACCGTGGTGGACGGGCAGTTGTTCGTTCACGGGACACCGCTTTCGGAGAGCTCCCTGCGGAATCACCCGCTCACCCCCATGACGGATTCCGACGTACCCCGGCTCTTGGCGGCCCAGAGCGCAGCTGAGGTCTCCCTGGTGCCGCTCTCCATCGTGCGCTCGGGTGGCTTACGGGCGGCTTTGGACGCTCTGCCGGACGTTTCTGGCTTACGGGCGGTTGTGGTCGACGCCGAAACTGAGGACGATCTGCTCGCCATCGCTGCCGCGACCGCCCACCTTCCGCTGATCACCGGAGGTTCCGGTCTGGCCTTGGGCCTGGAGGGACCGGGGACTCCCCCGGTGCGACTGGCTGCTCGCGGTGGACCCCGCGCGGTTCTCGCAGGGAGCGCCTCGGCCGCTACGCGGGGGCAGGTTGCTCACGCCCGATCGCTGATGCCCCACCGCAAGCTCGACGTCTCCTTGCTCCGAACAGATTTCGAGGGCGCGGTGGGCGAGCTCTCGGACTGGGCGTCGGAGTGCTGGAGCAAGAACAGTTCCGAACCGGTGCTGGTCTATGCCGTCGGGGAGCTGTCCGACGTCGAATCGGCTCCGTCCGACGGCGAGCCGGCTTCGGAGCTGGTGGAGCGGGCTCTGTCCCGGCTGGCCTCAGCTTTCGCCGACGCCGGCTGCCGGGAGCTGATCGTGGCCGGGGGCGAGACCTCCGGCGCAGTGGTCTCGGCACTGGGGGTGCGGGAGCTGGTGATCGGCCAGCCGGTTGCTCCCGGAGTCACCTGGGCCTCCGGCGACTCACGAGGCCGAGAGATGAATCTGCTGCTGAAATCCGGCAACTTCGGCGGCGAGGACCTGATGAGCTCGGCCTGGAAGGAACTGGCATGAGCCGGTCGATGGCGCAGGCCCGCACCGCCCTGGTGGCGACCGGCCGCGAGCTCGTGGATCTCGGCCTGAGCCCGGGTACCTCGGGCAACATCAGCGTTCGGGTGGGCGACCGGATGCTGATCACCCCCACCAACGAGTCGATGGGATCGCTCCAGGAGGACCGCCTGGCCGAGCTCGACCTGGCCGGGAATCACCTGTCCGGCCCACGCCCGTCCAAGGAGTTCACTCTGCACCGGGCCTTCTACCGCCGGTCCCCGGAAGCCCGGGCCGTGGTGCACCTGCACAGCGTGAACGCGGTGGCCTGCGCCTGCCTGGAGCCGTGGTCCGAGGTCAGCGCGATCGGCCCGATCACCCCGTACTTCGTGATGCGGGTGGGCCAGACCCCACTGATCGGTTACGCCCCGCCGGGAGACATCGCTCAGGCCGACGAGCTCGAGGCCCGGGACCAGCCGTTCCGGGCCGCGCTCCTGGCCAATCACGGTTCCGTGGTGGCCCATACGGATCTGGCGTCGGCGGTGAACACCGCCGTGGAGCTCGAAGAGGCCTGCAAACTGGCCGTACTGACGGCTGGGCGCTCGCCGCGCATGCTCAGTCACGAGCAGGCGGTGGAGCTGGCCGTGAAGTACGGCAGCCCCTGGAGCACCTGAGCGTCCGTCGGCCCGTCCGGTAACCGAACCGGGCGGGCCGACGTCCTCAAGCAAACGAACTCAGCGCACCGCCACGCCGTCGGCCCGCAGCGCGTCCTTCACGTCCCCGATGGTCAACTGCTGGAAGTGGAAGACGCTGGCCGCCAGCACCGCGTCGGCCCCGGCCGCCACCGCGGGCGGAAAATGCTCCACCGCACCGGCTCCCCCGCTGGCGATCAGCGGTACCCCGACCTCGTTGCGCACCATCCGCAGCAGTTCCAGGTCGAAGCCGTTACGGGTGCCGTCCGCGTCCATCGAGTTCAGCAGGATCTCGCCGGCCCCCAGCGAAGCGCCGCGCGCGGCCCACTCCACCGCGTCGATCCCCGTGCCCTTACGCCCGCCGTGGGTGGTCACCTCGAAGCCCGAGGCCGTGTCCGTACCGGGCTGACAGCGCCGGGCGTCCACCGACAGCACCAGCACCTGAGCGCCGAACCGGTGGGCTACTTCGGAGATCAGCTCGGGCCGCTGGATCGCCGCGGTGTTCACCCCGACCTTGTCCGCCCCGGCCCGCAGCAGCTTGTCCACGTCCTCGACCGCGCGCACGCCACCGCCGACGGTGAGCGGGATGAACACCTGCTCGGCGGTGCGGGAGACGACGTCGTACATCGTGGCGCGGCCCGAGGAGGAGGCCGTGACGTCGAGGAAGGTCAGCTCGTCGGCGCCCTCCGCGTCGTACCGGGCGGCGAGCTCGACCGGGTCACCGGCGTCTCGCAGGCCCTCGAAGTTGACGCCCTTGACCACGCGTCCGGCATCGACGTCCAGACAGGGAATGACTCGCACAGCAACCGACACGGCGACAGCGTAGTGTCCGCCGGATGCTGTCCGAGCAAGAGCGGTGGCCCGAACCGGCCGTAGCCCAGGTGCTGCGCCTGATCACCCCGAACACCGCCACCGTGATCGCCCTGGACGGCCCGAGCGGCGCGGGCAAGACCACCCTGGCCGACCAGGTCGCGGCCGAGCTCGGCGACACGGCCGCCGTGGTGCGGATGGAAGACCTCTACCCCGGCTGGGACGGACTGGAAGCGGCCACCCACCGCCTGGCCGACGAGGTGCTACCCCCGCTGCTGCGCGGACAGGAGGCGGTATTCACGCGCTGGGACTGGACCGAAGACCGTTATGGCCAGATTCGGGACGTAGTGCCCAGCAAACTGGTGACCATCGTCGAGGGAGTGGGCTCGGGAACCCTCGCCGCCGCGTCCTCAATTTCTGCTCTGGTGTTCGTGAATGCTCCTGAACAGGTCAGACATGCCCGCGCGATGGCCCGGGACGGGGAGGGCTATCGGCCCCACTGGGAGCGCTGGGCCGCCCAGGAACGCCGGTATTTCGCCCGGGAACGTCCCCAGGAAAGGGCAGACCTGCAGTTGCTTCCAGGTTTGACTCAGGGTGGCGGTCTACCCTGACCGCGTGTCCAAGCGCGGAGCGAAATTCCTGACCGCCGAGCAGCAGCGCTGGGTGGGCCCGGTGTTCCGGCTGCTCATCGGGGGCGTGTTCCTCTACACCGGTTTCAAGAAGATCCAGGACATCGACGACACGATCCGCTCGGTGCGCAACTACCAGCTGCTGCCCGAGGCGATCGTGCCCACCGTAGGCTCCGCCCTGCCGGTGGTCGAGCTGATCCTCGGCGTGCTGCTGGTGGCCGGGTTGCTCAACCGGTTCACCGCGGTCCTCAGCTTCCTGACCAGCCTGGCCTTCTTCATCGGGGTGGCCTCGGCCTGGGCACGGGGGCTGCAGATCGAGTGCGGCTGCTTCGGCAACAGCGGGTTCACCGCGAACCCGGTGCCCGGCTACGTCCGGGAGCTGGTGCTGAACGGCGCGATCATGCTCGGCTGCGTCTGGCTGATCCGTTGCGGAGCGGGCCGGTTCGCGCTGGACGAGCGGCTCGGGCTCACGCCCGTCCCGGAGATCGACGCAGAAGAAGCACGCTCCAGCAATCACTGAAAGGCACCAGAGATGGTCAGCGGAAGCTCGAGCCGGGACGCCCGGCAGGCCAAGGCCGCCGAAATGCGCGCCCAGGTCGCCAAGGCCGAGGCCAGGCGGCGGATGCTCCTGGTCGGCAGCGTGGTCATGGCCCTGGTCGTGGTGATCGTGGGGGTCTTCGTGGTGGTGCAGAACACCCGCCGCGACAACGCCACCGCGAGCACGGCCACCCCGGCCGGCATCGGCGCGAAGAACTCGATCGTCAGCGGCCCGGACTCCGCGCCGGTGAAGGTCGTGATCTACGAGGACTTCCAGTGCCCGTACTGCGCGCAGTTCGAGGCGGCCAACCGCGAGCAGCTGGCGGCCTGGACCGAGGCCGGTGACGTGCAGGTGCAGTACCGCCCGATCTCCTTCCTGGACAACGCCTCCACCGACAAGTACTCCACCCGCGCCCTGAACGCGGTCGGCGCGGTGGTGAACTCGGCCCCCGAGTCGTTCCTGGAGTTCCACAACCTGCTGTTCGAGAACCAGCCCGCCGAGGGCGGCGCCGGCCTCACCGACGACCAGCTGATCGAGTACGCCGTGCAGGCCGGGGCCCCGGAGGCGGAGATCCGCACCGCGGTCGAGGATCTGACCTACGAGAGCTGGACCAAGCGGGTCACCGAGGCCTCCTCCAAGGACGGCATCGCCAGCACTCCGACGGTGCAGGTCGACGGCACCGCGCTGGAGAGCCTGGACGCCGCCTCGCTGAAGAGCGCGGTGGACGCGGCGCTGGCGAAGGCCAAGTAGTGGCGCGGGTTTCGGTCACCTACTGCACGCAGTGCAACTGGCTGCTGCGGGCGGCGTGGGTTGCCCAGGAACTGCTGCAGACGTTCGGCACCGAACTGGACGAGGTGGCGCTGGTCCCGGGCACCGGCGGCGTGTTTCAGGTACGGGTGGCCGAAACCCTGGTCTGGGACCGCAAGTCCGACGGCGGTACGCCGGACATCGTGGAGCTGAAGCGCCGGGTGCGCGACATCGCCGCGCCCGGCCACGCCCTGGGGCATGCTGACCGAGCGGCGGCGAAAAAGCAGAGCTAGCTAGGAACTCCGGTGGTGGTGGGCGACCAGCCGGGCCAGGCGTTCGGCTTCCTTCTGGGCCGGTTCGCCGTCGGCGCGCTGGATCGCCATCACCGCCACCGGATCGCCGTCCGTGGTGGCCAGGCTGACCCAGGGGGCGCTGCCCGAGTAGTGCACGTCCTCGATCTCGGACCAGCTCAGCGTCCGGGTCAGCAGGATGTTGCGGACCTTCAGGCCGTCCTCGGTGGGGGTGGCCCGCACGCCGCCGAACCGGCTCATCCCCCAGCCGATGAACACGGCCACGCCCATCATGCTGAGCCGGTCGGTCAGGCCCACCGAGGTAGGCCCGGACCAGGGCAGCATCAGGGCCCAGGCGCCGATCGCCAGGAACTGCCCGATCCCCATCGCCCAGGCCGCGATCCGGCCCTTGCGGGAGACGAACGGACGGTGCAGTGCGGCGGTCCGGTCGCTCTCGCCGGTCTCGCCCGTCACTGTCACAGGTGCTTGTAGACGTCGTCGAGGCTGATCCCCTTGGCGATCATCATCACCTGCAGGTGGTACAGGAGCTGGGAGATCTCCTCGGCGGCCTGCTCGTTCGACTCGTACTCGGCCGCCATCCAGACCTCGGCCGCCTCTTCGACCACCTTCTTGCCGATGCTGTGCACCCCGGCGTCCAGGGCGGCGACCGTGCCGGAACCCTCGGGACGGGTCTGGGCGCGGTGGGTCAACTCGGCGAACAGGTCATCGAACGTCTTCACAGCGATGAGACTAGTGGGGGTCCCGGCCACCTCGGGTCACCGGGACCGCCACTTCACTGCTTACGGACGCTGTGGCCGGCTTAGGTCCAACTGCTTACGGACGCGGTGGCCGGCTTACGTCCAACTGCTTACGGACGCGGTGGCCGGCTGACGGGTCAGGCCGGCACCGGGGAAGGCAGGTCACTGAGGACGGCGGCGGCCGCGACGGCCGCGGTGGCGGCCTCGTGCCCCTTGTCCTCGTGCGAGCCCTCCAGGCCGGCCCGGTCCAGCGCCTGCTCGATCGTGTCGCAGGTGAGCACCCCGAAACCGACCGGGACCCCAGTGCGCACACTGACGTCCGTAAGCCCGTTCGTGGCCGCCAGGCAGACGTAGTCGAAGTGCGGCGTACCGCCCCGGACCACCACGCCCAGCGCGACCACGGCGTCCACCCCGGAGGCGGCCAGGCGGGCGGCCGCGACCGGGAGCTCGAACGTGCCGGGCACCTTCAGCTCCACCACGTTCTGCACGCCGGCCTCGGCCAGGCCGCGGCGGGCGCCGTCGACCAGACCGCCCATCACCTGCTCGTGCCATCCGGCGTGGACCAGGCCGACCCGCAGCCGCGAGCCGTCCACCGTGATCGTGGGCGAACCCTCGCCACTCATCTGGTTCTCCTTCGTCCTGCTCTACTACTGATAGGTACGGGTCAGAGCGCGTCGAGCTGGTGACCCATGAGGTCCCGCTTACTGGTCAGGTAGGCCTGGTTGTGCCGGTTCACGCCGACCTGCAGGCCGATCCGCTCGGTCACCGTGATGCCGTGCTCGGCCAGGCCGGTGAGCTTGGCCGGGTTGTTGGTGAGCAGGCGGATCGAGTCCAGGCCGAGGTCGTCCAGGACGGCGGCGGCCGCGCCGTACTCCCGGGCGTCGGCCGGCAGCCCCTGGGCGGTGTTCGCGGCCACCGTGTCCAGGCCCGAGTCCTGCAGCTGGTAGGCGGTGAGCTTGGCCAGCAGGCCGATCCCCCGGCCCTCGTGCCCGCGCAGGTACACGACCACGCCGCCCTCGGCCGCGATCGTGTCCATCGCCGCGGCCAGCTGAGGGCCGCAGTCGCAGCGACTGGAGCCGAAGGCATCGCCGGTGAGGCATTCGGAGTGCACCCGCACCAGCGCGCCGCTGACCGAGGGGTCGCCCGCCACTAGGGCGACGTGCTCGTGGCCGGTGAGCATGTCGCGGTACGCGATGGCCCGGAAGTCGCCGTGGCTGGTCGGCAGCAGCGACTCGGCCACCCGCCGCACCCGGGCGGGCGCCTGCACCGGGGTCTCCGGCTCGGCCGAGGGGTGTTCCCGGCGGTACGCCACCAGGTCCTCGATGCTGATCAGGGGAAGGCCGAACTCGTCGGCGAGCGCGCGCAGCCCGGGAAGGCGGGTCACCGGCCCGGCGTCCTCGACCACCTCGGCCAGTACCCCGACCGGCGGCAGGCCGGCCAGCACGCACAGGTCCACGGCGGCCTCGGTGTGCCCCCGGCGCTCGAGCACGCCACCGGGGCGGGCGCGCAGCGGGAACACGTGGCCGGGGCGGACCAGGTCTTCGGGGACGGTCTGCTCGTCGGCCAGCAGCCGCAGGGTGATCGAGCGGTCGGCGGCGCTGATCCCGGTAGCGATGCCGGAACGGGCGTCGACCGAGACGGTGTAGGCGGTGCGCAGCGACTCCTCGTTGCGCTCGACCATGTGCGGCAGCCGCAGGGCGTCGGCCTGCTCGTCGGGCATCGGGGCGCACAGCACGCCGGAGGTGTGGCGGATGGTCCAGCCGACCCATTCGGGCGAGGCGTGGACTGCGGCCATGATGACGTCGCCCTCGTTCTCCCGGTCGGCGTCGTCGACCACCAGCACCGGCAGGCCGGAACGCAGCGCCTCGACCGCCTTCTCCACCGGGTCGAGGTGGATCTCGCCGGCCCGCGGGTCTTCCCAGCCGAGGTCCGGGCCGATCTCCTGCACGTCGCTGCTCATCGCGCCGCCACCGTCTCTTCCGTGGTTGTCGGGGTTTGGGTGAGCCGCTCCACGTACTTGGCCAGCACGTCGACCTCGATGTTGACCGGCTCACCGACCGTGCGCAGGCCCAGGGTGGTGCGGCTGAGGGTCTCGGGGATCAGCGAGACGGTGACGATGCTGCTGCCGTCAGGCTGGTCGCCGAGCCCGGCGACGGTGAGCGAGACCCCGTCCAGGGTGATCGAGCCCTTGGCCACGACGTAGCGGGACAGCTCGGCGGGGATCCGGATCCGGACCAGCTCCCAGCGATCGCCCGGGACGCGTTCGGTGACGGTGCCCGTCCCGTCGACGTGGCCCTGCACGACGTGCCCGCCGAAACGTCCGTTGGCCTGCAGGGGACGTTCGAGATTGACCCGGGCCCCGGGGACGGCGGTGCGCAGTGAGCTGCGGTGGAGGGTCTCGGCCATCACGTCCGCAGTGAAACTGTCGGTGCTGAGCTCGACCACGGTGAGACAGACGCCGTTGACCGCGATGGAGGCTCCCGGGACTGCGTCCGCGGTCACGATCGGACCTCGGACAGTGACCCGCGCGGAATCCTCGCCAGGTACGAGCTCGACGACCTGGCCCAGCTCTTCGACGATGCCGGTGAACATCTGTGACCCTCCTACCACGCCGTTACGCGGGCTCCGGGGGTCACGACGTGGGCAGACCGGCGATCGCTCGCCGGAAATACGTCGTCCGGCACCGAGGACGATCCCGCAGGATCACCAACGGCACCGCGTGCTGCCTCCCATCCGGACTTTCACCGTCGGTCCTGGAATTCCACCAGGTCAACCGGCCACCAACGTTCAGTGGACGGGTCGCGGACTGTTACCGCCGGCTCGGAATTTCACCGACCCCGGAGCACGCATTGCTTGTGTTGCTCGTGTTTGCCTTCGGCGAGCCCCACGGTTGCGGGGCTGCCGAACTGGCCAACAGTGTGCCACCCAACCTTGTTCCCGGGAATGTGAAGTTTTCACTTGTCCCCCGGGAGAAGGCACTGGGGTAGCGCAGATCACGTCCTCAGCAGGCCTTGGCCGCCAGTTCGCGCAGTTCGGCGATGCTCGCCGCCGCGTCCTCGGCGCCGTAGACCGCGGAGCCGGCCACGAACACGTCGGCCCCGGCGTCGGCGCAGCGCTCGATGGTGGCCTTGGAGACACCCCCGTCGACCTGGATCCAGACGTCCAGGCCGGCGTCCTTGACCGCCTGCCGGGTGCGCCGGATCTTCGGCAGCATCGACTCCAGGAACGGCTGGCCGCCGAAACCGGGCTCCACCGTCATGATCAGCAGCATGTCCAGCTCGGGCAGCAGCTCCAGGTACGGCTCGATCGCGGTGGTCGGCTTCACCGCCAGGCCGGCCCGGGCGCCCTGGCGGCGCAGCTCGCGGGCCAGCCGGATCGGGGCGGCCGCGGCCTCGGCGTGGAACGTCACGCTCTGGGCGCCGGCCTCGGCGAAGGCCGGGGCCCAGCGGTCCGGGTCCTCGATCATCAGGTGGCAGTCGACCGGGACCGGCGAGACCTTCAGGATCGACTCGACCACCGGCAGGCCGAGGGTGAGGTTCGGGACGAAATGGTTGTCCATCACGTCGACGTGCGCCCAGTCGGCGCTGGCGATACGCCCGAGTTCGCGCTCGAGCCGGGCGAAGTCGGAGTTCAGGATGCTGGGAGAGATCTGGATGCCCACGGCTGCGAGCCTAGTGGGGCCTTGACCTGAAGTGCGCTTCAGCCTGCAGGATCGGGCCATGAGTGCTTCGACACGTCCCGAGCAGGCGCACGACGAGCTCACCCCGCCGGTCCTGGTTTATCTGGCCTCCCAGACGCTGGGCCGGCTGGCCACTGTGGACCCGAAGAACGCGCCGCAGAACTCCCCGGTGGGATTCACCCACAACGCCGAACTGGGCACGATCGACATCGGCGGCTGGAATCTGGGCGAATCGCGCAAGTTCCGTAACATCGAGAAGAATCCGGCCGTGTCGTTCGTGGTGGACGACATCCCCTCAACCAATCCCTGGCGGGTGCGGATGGTCGAGATCCGTGGCACCGCCGAGGCGCTGCGCGGGATCCCGGCCGCCGACGGCGGCACGAGTGAACTCATCCGGGTTCACCCGCGCCGGGTCATCACCTTCGGCCTGGACGGCGAGGCCCCGCCGGAGGGCTAGGCGCGGCGCCGGAGCAGGGCCAGGTACATCGAGTCGGTGCCGTGCAGGTGGGTCCACAGCTGCACGGCCGGGCCGTCGCCGAGCATCAGGTCGTCGCTGTCCGGCAGCCGCCGGGAGCCGATCAGGTCGCGCAGCACGGCCGGGGTGTCCAGGCGCTCCACGTCCTCGCGCCCGCGCAGCACGTCGTCGACCACCAGGTTCGTCTCGGCCGGGTGCGGCGAGCAGGTCGCGTACGCCACCACGCCGCCAGGACGCACCGCGGCCAGCGCCGACTCCAGCAGCCCGCGCTGCAGCGGGGCCAGCGAGGTGAGGTCGCTGGGGGTACGGCGCCAGCGAGACTCGGGCCGGCGCCGCAGCGCGCCCAGGCCGGTGCACGGCACGTCCACCAGAACCCGGTCGTAACGGCCCGGTTCGGACTCGCCCAGGGTGCGCCCGTCCCGCACGCGCACGTCGTAGGCGGCCGGGACCGCAGCCAGTGACTGCTGCACCAGACCGGCGCGGTGCTCGGCGGATTCGACCGCCACCAGCTCGGCGTCGTCCCCGACCAGACCGGCGGCGTGCCGCTCCGACAGCAGTGCGGCCAGCAGCGCCGCCTTGCCGCCGGGGCCTGCGCACAGGTCCAGCCAGATGCCCCGGTCAGGGCCGACGGTGGGCGCGTTGGCGGCGCCGAGGGCGACCAGCTGGCTGCCCTCGTCCTGTACCCGGGCCCGGCCCTGCCGGATCGCGGCCACGTCGTCGGGAGCGCCCTTGAGCAGGGCGGCGACCGGCGACAGCACGCCCACCTGAGCGTGCGGGCCGTCCACGATCTCGTCCACGTCGGACAGACCGGGCAGAGCGGCCACGGTCACCGCCGGGCGGGCGTTGTGCGCGGTCAGCAGGGCGGGAAGCTCGTCGGCCGGGCGCCCGCTGCCGCGCAGGGCGTCGCGCAGCGCGCGGACGATCCACTCCGGGTGCGAATAGCGCACCGACAGGTTGCCGTCGGGGTTCTTCTGCTCGTCGGGGGCGACCTTGGCCATCCACTCGGCCTCGTCGCGCTCCCCCACCCGCCGCAGCACCGCGTTGGCGAACCGCGAGGCACCCGATCCGCTGACCGAGCGCACCAGGTCGACCGTGGTGGAGACGGCCGCGTGCGGCGGGACCCGCATGTGCAGCAGCTGGTGAACGCCCAGGCGCAGGGCGTCCAGCACCGCCGGGTCGATCTCGGCCAGCGGCCGGTCGGTGCCCGCGGCGATGATCGCGTCGTAGCTGCCCTTGCCGCGCAGCGCGCCGTAGGCCAGTTCGGTGGCCAGGCCGGCGTCGCGGCCGCGCAGGCGAGCGCGGCGCAGCATGCCGGGCAGGATCAGGTTGGCGTACGCGTCGCGCTCGGTGACCGCGCGGAGCGTCTCGTAGGCGACGGTCCGGGCCGGGTCGACCGCGATCGGGCGACCACCAGAGGGACGATTGCCGGCGCCTTCGCGGGAACGGCCGGGCTGCGGGACGTCCCGGCCACCGCTGCGACCGGGCTTGCCACCGGTCCGGCGGGGCGGCTGGGACGGGCGCCCCGCCGATGTCTGCTTGCTCACGATGCTCCCTCTGAAGCCGGGTCAGCGCCGAGCTTTTCACCGTCGGCCGGACGCGCGCCGCGCGCCCAGTCCACCGCCGCCATGGCCTTCTTGCCCGCCGGGCGAACCTCGCCCAGCGCCACTGCTGCCGTCCCCGTACCCACGTGCACGGCCTTCTTCAGCACCCGCAGCTCCCCCGGGGCCAGCGGCTCTACGTCGGTCAGCGGCTCGACCGGACCGAGCCCGAGCCGCGCGCCGCGGAACGTGGTCCAGGCGCCGGGCGCGGGGGTACAGCCACGCACTCGCCGGTCGATGGCGACCGCGTTCTGGGTCCAGTCGACCTCGGCCTCCTCGACCGTGATCTTCGGCGCCAGCGACACGCCTTCCTCCGGCTGGGGGCGGGCCTCCATCTCCCCGGCCTCCAGGCCGTCCAGCACCGCGACCATCAGGCCCGAGCCGCCTTCGGCCAGCTTGTCCAGCAGATCGCCGGCGGTGTCCCGGGGCCGGATGGTCTGCGTCATCACGCCGTAGACCGGGCCGGTGTCCAGCCCCTTCTCCAGCTGGAACACCGAGGCGCCGGTGACCTCCTCGCCGGCCATCAGCGACCGCTGCGCCGGGGCCGCGCCGCGCCAGGCGGGCAGCACCGAGAAGTGCAGGTTGATCCAGCCCAGCCGCGGGATGTCGAGCGCCCGCTGCGGCACCAGCGCACCGTAGGCGATCACCGCGACGCAGTCCGGGGCCAGCTCCTTGAGCTGTTCCAGGAACTCCGGGTCGCCGGGTTTGGCCGGCTGGTACACCGGGATGCCGCGCTCGTCGGCCCACTGGGCCAGCGGGGAACGGGAGATCTTGCGCCCGCGCCCGGACACGGCGTCCGGGCGGGTGAGGACGGCGATGATCTCGTGGCTGGAGGCGTGGATCGCCTCGGCGGGGGGCAGGGCCACCTCAGGGGTGCCCGCGACGATGATGCGCAAGGTGAAGTCTCGTTCTGGAGGGAGTTAGACGGCGCGCCCGAAGGTGGCGTGCGGGCTGACCTTGACCTGCGGCGGCGCGGCACCGTTCCACTCCGCCTCGCGGATCGCCTTGAGCGCGAGCCGGCGGGTTTCCCGGTCGAGCCGGTCGATGAACAGGATGCCGTCGAGGTGGTCGGTCTCGTGCTGGATGCAGCGGGCGAGCAGCTCGCTGCCCTCGATGGTGACCGGCTCGCCGTGCTGGTCGAAGCCCTTGGCCACCACCCGCAGCGCGCGCTTGGTGTCGAACACCAGGTCGGGCAGCGACAGGCAGCCCTCGCCGCCGTCCTGCTCCTCGACGGAAAGGTCGAGGTCGGGGTTGATCAGGTGCCCGAGCTGACCGTCGACGTAGTAGGTGAACACCCGCAGGCCGACGCCGATCTGCGGGGCGGCCAGGCCGGCGCCCGGCGCGTCCATCATCGTCTCTTCGAGGTCCTTGACCAGATTGCGCAGCTCACGGTCGAAATCGACGACCGGGTCGGCCTTGGTGCGCAGCACCGGGTCGCCGAACAGTCGGATGGTCTGGATAGGCACCGCCCGAGTCTACGGGGCAACGTGAGTGCGATGCTCCGGCCGGCGGGCGAGGCAGGCGCTCAGTGGCTGACGGTGGGGCGGCTCGGGGTGTGCATCACCCGGGCGTCGCGGGCCAGGCCGGGCTTCATCACCGGGGAGGGCAGACGGATCCGGCGGGCCCGGGAGGTCTTGCGGGCCCCGTTGGCCGGGCCGGCCGGGCGGATCAGCCGGATCAGCTCGTCGCGGTCCTCGACGCTGACGAACAGCGTGGTCAGCGGGACCTTCCAGCCGAGCACCCGGGCGTGCACCCCGACGCTGAGCTGGATCCGGACCAGGTGCCGGGGAGAGCCGTTGACCAGCCAGGTACTACGCCAGCCGTGCACCCCCAGGCAGAACACCGGGCGGTCGTCCGGATCGGCGGAGGCGATGGCGGAACGGGGAACGGTGGCCTGGAACGCCCAGCCCAGGCGGACGCGGACGGCTTCCTCGTCGACCAGGACACCGCTGAACCGGGGCCCGCAGCCGAGCACACCGAGCAGCTGGCGCATCCCCGGCGCGTAGGCGATCCGGAACTTCCTCTCGGACATCTCCATCACCTCTGCCGTCGACCCTACGGCGGTACGCCGGTCCTGGCGAGGGATCCAGCCGCAGATCCCCCGGGCAGCGCGGCGCTCCCCCGGGCCGCGAGACCTCAGCCCGGGTTGAGCGGATCGAGCTGGATCCGGGTGGCGCCGCCGGACTCGCGCCGCGAACTACGGATCGCCGCGGCCGTGTGCAGGGCCTTGGCCAGGGCCGCGATCTCCTGGCGAGGGGCTCGCAGCAGTACCCGGACCTGGGTCTCGTCGACATCCTCCACGACCGGCTCAGGGACCACCGGCTCCTCCAGCCCGGCCAGCTGCTGGCTGGGCCGGCGGGGAAGGCGGCGTTTCGGCGGTTTGACCGGCTTCGGCGCCGGGGATGCGCCGGGCGGGCCCGGGGGCAGCAGCACCTCGGTCGGGCCCAGCGTCTGCGTGCCCTCGGGCAGTTGCGCGGTACGCACCAGCGAGTTCACGGCGGTAGCGGTTCCGGTGACGTCGGCCAGCACCACGGCGGGCGGAAAGCCGAGTTCGGTGCGCTCGTCGAGTTCCCGGTCGGCCTGAGTGCCCGGGTCGATCCGGACCAGGGCCTGCACGGCCGGGGCCTGCGGGTCGGCGGTGATGATCACCGAGCCGCCGGAGGACGAGGGCCGCACCTGGGCGGCGGCGCTCAGCCAGCGGCGCAGGGCATCTTCGCTGGCCCGCAGATCCGGCCGCTCGAGCAGGCGCCCGGCGTCGAGCAGCACCGCGGCGGCATAGCCACCGTCGACCGTCGGCTCGATTCCGGGGGTGGAGACCACCAGGGCGTTCGCGGGCACGTTGGGAACCGGGCCGTCGGCCTGCGGCACCACCACCGCCGCGCCGGAGAAGGCCTGGCCGAGTTCTTCGGCGGTACGCCCGACTCCGACCGTGGTGGCCCGCAACCGCCGGCCCTGGCAGTTGCCACAGCGCCAGGCAGTGGCGTGCCGACCGCACCAACGGCACTCGGGCAGGCCCGCCTCGTCGCCGTTCTTCTGCGCCGCCGGGAACCCGACCGGACCGTGGCAGTGCGTGCAGCGCGCCGGATGACGGCAGTCCTGACAGGCCAGGCCGGGCAGGTAGCCGGCCCGCGGGACCTGCACCAGCACCGGGCCACGCCTGAGCCCGTCGCTGATCGCCCGCCACGCCGGGCTGGGCAGCCGGCCGTGGGCCGAGGGATCGTCGCGACCGCCGATCGCAGTGGCGGCGACCTGGATCCGAGGCCAGGCGCCGCGGACCACCGAACGCTCCGCGGCGACCGGACGGGCCCAGCCGGTGCGCAGCCAGGCCGCGCACTCCACCGACCGCGACCACGACCCGGCGATCAGCGCCGCCCCCTCGAGTTCGGCCCGCACGGCCAGCACCTCCCGGGCGTGCGGGTACGGTGCCCGGGGCTCGGCGTGCATCTCGTCGCCGTCGTCCCAGATCACCACCAGGCCCAGGTCGTGCACGGGAGCGAAGGCGGCGGCCCGGGTTCCGATCGCCACCCGGACGTCGCCGCGTGAGAGGGCCAGGAAGTTGCGGTAGCGCGTGGTGGGCCCCAGGTCGGCCTCCAGCCGAGCGTGGCGGCCTTCACCCAGACGCTTGGTCAGCACCTTGTCCAGCGCATCGGCATCGCGTTTGTCGGGCAGCACCACCAGCGAGCCCCGCCCGGCGTGCAGCGCGGTCTGGATGACCGTGGCCAGGTCTTCGCACCAGGCCGGACCGGGCAGCGCCGTCCAGACCGCCCGGGGGGCATCACCGGCAGCGATCCGCGCCAGCAGCGCCGGGCCGGCCCGGTACTTCTCCCAGCCCTGGGGCTCGACCGGGCCCTGCAGCGGTTCGGGCACATCCGGGCGAGGAGCCTGCTCGACCCGGGCGTGGCGCGGGGGCACGGCCAGACGCAGCACATCGGTCAGGTTGCCGGCGTAGCGCTCGGCCACCGCCTGGCAGAGCCGCAGCACCGACGGGATGAGTACCGGCTCGGGCGAGACCACCTTGCGCAGCGGCGCCAGCTTGCCCTGGTGCTCCGTCTCGGCCACCCGCTCCAGCAGGTAGCCCTCGATGTCCTGCCCACCGAACCGCACCCGCACCCGCACGCCGGGCTGAGCGGCGGCCGACATCGGCTCGGGCACCAGGTAGTCGAACACCCGGTCCAGGTGCGGCAGCGGCACGTCCACGGTGACCCGGGCGACCGGCAGCTCGGCCGCAGTGGCCGCCGGGGGCTTGGGCTTGCGGCCCCGGGTGGCGGCGCGCAGCAGTTCCAGCTGGTCGCCGGCACTGCTGGCGTCGGATCCCGTGCTCATGAAATCAACTTAGGGCATGGGTCCGACAAGATCGCTCGCCGCAAAAGCAGCCGCGGCCGCCACCCGTGAGGGCGACGACCGCAGCAGTGAGCAGAGCGGAAGCTCAGCCGATGATCGAGCGCAGGGCGTCGACCCGGTCGGTCTGCTCCCAGGTCATCCCGTCCAGGTTCCGGCCGAAGTGACCATACGCAGCAGTCTGGTGATACTTCGGCTTCAGCAGATCCAGATCCCGGATGATCGCAGCCGGACGCAGGTCAAAGACCTCCTTGATCGCAGCAGTAATGCGATCCACCGGAGCAGTCTCGGTACCGAACGTCTCCACATACAAGCCGACCGGCTGAGCCTTACCAATGGCGTAGGCGATCTGAACCTCGCACCGCTTCGCCAGACCCGCCGCCACCACGTTCTTCGCGACCCAGCGCATCGCGTACGCGGCCGAACGGTCGACCTTTGAAGGGTCCTTACCGGAGAACGCGCCGCCACCGTGGCGGGCGAAACCACCGTACGTGTCCACGATGATCTTGCGCCCGGTCAGGCCGGCATCACCCATCGGGCCACCCACCTCGAACCGGCCCGTCGGGTTCACCAGCAGGCGGTAGTTCGACGTGTCGATCGAGACCCGGTCCAGGACCGGCTTGATCACGTGATCCACCACATCCGGCTGCAGCAGGTTCTCCAGGCTGATGTCCGCTGCATGCTGCGAGGACACCACGACCGTGTCCAGCCGCACCGCCCGGTCACCGTCATACGCGATCGTGACCTGGGTCTTACCGTCCGGGCGCAAGTACGGAACCTCACCGCTCTTACGGACCTCGGTCAGCCGCTCG
>NZ_JAJOMB010000040.1 GCF_021129305.1 Kineosporia babensis
GGTTGTGCGACTCATACGGCCGATCAAGACGTCAGCAGGGGTGCCCGATCGGAGTGGTTGAGGGATCGACGCACCCCTGTAGGCCATCTTGTCGGTGCTCAGCATTAGCGTGCATCACACGGTGTAGGTGAGAGGAGAACGCGGGTCGTGGGCGGTGCGGGCAACAAGGAGATCCGGCGTGTTCTGGACGTCGTGGCCGAACAGAATGAGCGGGTCCTAGCGTCATACGCGGCCGACCCAGGGCTGATCGAGGAACATGCCAACGGCGAGCGGCGGATTGCCCAGGGCGGTTACGGCGACCGCCAGATTTTCGAGTTGGTGCAGAACGGCGCCGACGAGCTGCGCAATACCCAGCTGGGCGCCATTCACGTCGTCCTGACACCACAGAATCTTTACTGCGCCAACGAGGGAGACCCGGTCACCCCCGAGGGGGCGGAGTCCATTCTCCGGCTGAGCGTCTCGCGGAAACGGGGCGGGCAGATCGGCCGCTTCGGGGTGGGCGTCAAGTCCGTTCTCACGGTGACCGACGCTCCCCAGTTCTTCAGCAAGGACGCGGAGGGTTCGTTCGGTTTCGGCTTTCACCGGGCCTGGTCGCGGGAGACGATCCTGCAGATTGCCCCCGACGCGAACGAGATGCCGGTCCTGCGTATGGCGCAGATTCTCGACGTCGACGCCCGGCGGGCTCAGGACCCGGTCCTGAACGAGTTGATGTCCTGGGCCACCACGGTGGTGCGTCTGCCGCTCAAAGCGGAGGCCGTGGCCCGCCTCGCCCTCGACCTAAGGCAGTTCCCGGCGGAGTTCCTGCTCTTCTCCCCTCACGTGGGATCGGTCGTCCTTGAGGACCGCAGTGGGCGCGCACCGGTGACCCGCCAGATCGATCAGAAGGTCAGCGGTGTCACGACGGATCTGCAGGAAGAGCAGGCCAACGGCGACGACACGACGCACCGCTGGAAGGTCTTCCGCCACCGGCACCGTCCCAGTCCTGATGCCATGAAGGCGGCCGGCGAGCTGCACAACCGCAACGAGGTGGAGATCGCTTGGGCCGTTCCGGCGGCACGCAGCAGAACCCGCGGTGTCTTCTGGTCCTACTTCCCCACCAAGTTCGCCACCACTCTGCGTGGAATCCTCAACGCCCCGTGGAAGACCTCGGAGGACCGTCAGGCCATCTTCGACGGCAATGCCTTCAACGAGGAGTTGCTGCAGGCTGCAGCTGATCTGGTCGTGAGTTCTCTGCCCATGCTGGCGACCGACGAGGACCCCGGTCTCTACCTGGACTACCTGCCTGGTCGTGGCCGCGAAGCGCCCCAGTTCGCCGACGAGCGGTTGACGGCCGCCATCTATGCGCGAGCGGCCCACGAACCGTCAGTGATCGACCAGGACGGCCGCTTCCGGCTGCCGGCAGAACTGCGCCAACCGCCGAAAGACCTCCTGGACGAGTATCTGAAGGCCTGGGCCGCCTACCCGGACCGTCCCCGGGACTGGACTCACCCACTTACCGAGGCGACGGACCGGCGCGCTCGGGTGACCCTGATCATGAGTCGTGCGGGCCGGGAACCTGCGACTGTCACCGAATGGCTGGAGGCCCTGGTCGCCGACGAAAACCCCGCTTCCTCGAGCGTGGCCGTCCAGATGGTGGCGCGCATGGTGAGCACCAGCAGTCCGTTGGCCGCCGAGGCGGTGCAGGCCAAGATCGTCCTGACCCACAGCCACGGCCTGGTCCGTCCGGTGCGAGGCAAGGTCTTCCGTCGGCAGGGCATCAGCGACGCCCTCGCCGAGGACCTGGTGTACGTGCACGACGAGATCGCTCAGGCCTTCGGCTTGGGAAGTGCGCTGGATCTGCTGGGTATCAGGGAGGCCGACGGAGCCGGGCGCCTCGCGGCCCTGCTCGATCAGGGCACCGCGGGCTGGAGCGACGAACAGTGGGAAGCCTTCTGGAGCTTGACCCGGTCCGTAGGGGTCGAACAGCTTCAATCCTTGCTCGGACGGATCCCCTCGCCCGCGCGTGCCCGATTCAAGGTCGCCACATTGGCGGGAACGTTCCGCGAGATCGGGCAGTGTCTGCTGCCGGGAGTTGTCGTCCCAGGCTCCGGTGGCCCCGATGCCGCGTTAACCATCGACATCAAGCACCACGTGGCCGATCGTCACGTACTCGGGCTCCTGGGTGCCTTGGCCGGGCCCGTCGATGCGCAGACACCGGACGAGGAGCCCTGGTTCGAGGACTATCGCGAGTACGCGTGGAAGGCCTACGTGGCCGGCCTCGATGCTCATGAGGCCCGGCCCCAGGTGAGCACGATGCAGGTGGAAGGGGCTGCACCGGCGGGACCGTTGCACTTCCTGACCAGCCTCTCGCCCGAGGGCCGAGCAGCCTTCCTGCGAGCGCTGCCGGAGCGCGGGCTGATCGCGCGATGGAAACGTCAGGTGGGTCGTCAGAAGGGCACGGCTGCTCCCCTGCCCTCACCGCTGGTCTGGATGGCGCGTCGGCACGGGTATCTCAAGACGGAGGAAGGGGTCCTGCGGGTGCGCGACTGTGTGTCGCCGGCTCTTTCCCGGCACTCGGCCATGCTGCCGGTCGCCGACGTCCCGACCCCGGTGGCAGAGGTTCTCTCGCTTCCGGCGCGTCTGGAGGACGTGCCTGCGCGAGTGTGGGAACACCTGCTGCGCAGAGCTGTCACCAGCACCGACGATGCTTTCGTGGGGCAGGCCTACGCGCTGACCCTGACCGGCTCTACGTACTGGCCCGAAGGTGTGGCGACCCGTTGCCGCGTCGGTGAGGACTGGAGCGACCAGTTCCCGGACGATGAGATCACGGTCACCAGCGACGCCGGTGAGTACGAGGAGTTGCGGGCCGAACGCCTGCCAGCGCTCCTGGCCCCCGACTCCGACAGCGCGGCCCGGATGATCGAGGCCTGGGGCATGCGTAGCGCGGCTTCGGTGATCGAGAAGCGGATCCAGGCGGTGGACGAGTCCGATCCGGTCCCGATCCTGGAGATCTTCCCCTACCTGCAGATGAAGGGATCCCTCGTCGGACGCCGAACGCTGGTGAAGTGCGAGGCCCTGCAGGAGATCAAGCGCACACCGAACGGGGAACGCTCCGAGGATCGCCCCTACGTCGTGCAGGGCGAGGTCGTTCGCGTCCTGAAGCCCGCGGACGACGATCATCTCCTGCAGCAGTTGGACGCCGCTCTGGGCCTGGGGCTCGGCGACAGTGGTCGTCGTACCGTGCTGGAGCGCAAGGCCCGCCAGGCCCAGTCGGACGTCAAACGTCGTGCCATGCGCGCGGAGTCACGGGAGGAGAAGATCCTTGAACTGGTCGGCGAGGAAGGACTGAAGGCTGGCCTCCCCGGCGGCCTCCTGGAATCTCACGAGCGCCGTGCAGGACGTAAGGCTCGACCGGCCGAGGTCGCCAAGCTGTCCCTGGACGCACACGGGGACGGGCTGCTCAGCCGTCACAAGAAGGAGATCGTCCAGCGCATGGGCGATGCCCCGCGCTCGTTCACCGGCCAGACCAACACCCGTCGCTTCGTGGCGGAGCTGGGACTGCCCGAGTCGTTCGCGGGCCTCGAACCACCAAAGGTGCCTGACTTCGAGGAGGTGGAAGGACCGACGGCCTATCCCCGCCTGTACGAATACCAGGAGCTGATCGCTCAGGAGATGGCTGAGGTCCTCACCCGTAACACCCCGAGCCGGGCCATGCTGCGGTTGCCGACCGGCGCCGGCAAGACCCGCGTCGCGGTCGAGGCCGCGATCCGGGTGGCGAAACAGGAACCCCTCAGAGGGCCGATCCTGTGGATCGCCGAGTCCGAGGAATTGTGCGAACAGGCCGTGGAGAGCTGGAAGTTCGTCTGGTCCAAGGTGGGACCGCCCGAGAAACTGTCCATCGCTCGACTCTGGGGTGGGCGGGACGCCTCGCGGGTCGAGCTGAACCCCCACCTCGTCGTGGCCACCGACGCCCAGTTGGTGCGACGCCTCGAGCAGCCCGGTTACCAGTGGCTCCAGCATCCCGCTTTCGTGATTGTCGACGAGGCGCACCGGGCGATCTCGCGCACCTACACCTCAATCCTCGAGATGCTGGGAATCAGTCACCGCCACACAGCCCGGCCCCTCATCGGGCTCAGTGCCACTCCTTACCGGACGAACGACGACGAGTCCGACCCGCTACGCAAGCGTTTCGGAGATCGTCTCCTGGGTAAGGACGTCTTCGGCGGGAAGGATCCCTACGAAGCGCTGCGGGAGCAGGGCATCTTGGCGGATGTCGAGCACCGGCAGATCCGCGGTGGGACCGTAAGCCTTTCGGCCGAGCAGCTAGATCAGGCCGACACCTTCGAGATTCTGCCGGCGGAGGTCGAACGACAGCTGGGCCGTGACCAGGACCGTAACGACGCACTGATCAAGGAGATCAAGGGCCTGGACAAGGACTGGCAGATCCTGGTCTTCGCCACCTCGGTCGATCATGCCCGCTACTTGGCTGCGGAGTTGAACGGCCTCGGTATCGCCTCGGGTGTGATCGACAGCTTCACTCCGGACGGCCAGCGGCGACAGCGCATCGACGACTACCGCAAGCGACGCATCCGGGTCCTGACGAACTACGGCGTCCTGGCTCAGGGATTCGACGCTCCGGCCACCCGTGCGGTCGTGATCGCCCGACCGACTTACAGCCCGATCCGGTACCAGCAGATGATCGGTCGAGGTCTGCGCGGCCCACGCAACGGAGGCGAGAAGGAATGCCTGATCCTCGATGTGAAGGACAACATCGAGAACTTCGGCAAAGAACTGGCCTTCAGCCAGTTCGACCACCTGTGGGGGAACAAGTGACCGGTCACGGCGAGCAGGTCGACCTCACCGCCGAACAGACGAAGGTCGTGCAGCTACCGGCAGACGCACTGGCCGTGGTCACGGCGTGCGCGGGCGCCGGCAAGACGACGACGCTGGCCCGGCGGGTCGAGTGGCTGATCTCAGAACTGGACGTCTCACCGGGAAACATCCTGGTGCTGAGCTTCTCCCGGGCAGCAGTGGCCCGGCTGCAGAAGGCCTTCATCGGCCAGGAACGTCCGCCCCGGGCCAAGACGTTCGACAGCTGGGCCCTCGAACTGCTGGTCAACGTCGCTCCCGAGGGCGCTTGGGCCTCGTCCTCCTTCGAGGAGCGGATCACCCAGGCCACCCAGCTGATCAGCTCCGGCGAGGCGGACGACTACCTGTCCGAGATCCAGCACGTCCTCGTCGACGAGACCCAGGACCTCGTCGGCGCCCGCCGTGCTCTGGTGGAGTCGCTGTTGCACCGCATGGAGCTGGGTTTCACCGTGGTGGGTGACCTGGCCCAGTCCATATATGGCTTTCAGACCGAGCTCGCCCTGCGCGCGTCAGAGACCGGAGCCTTCCTGCGTGGCCTGCGCCAAGAGTTCGGGAGCGGCCTGCTCGAGTTGGAGCTCAGCGACAACTTCCGGGCCAGAACCACGGTCGCCAAAGCGGCGCTGCCCCTCGCACCGCAGTTGCTCTCGATGGCTGAGGGACGATCCTCGCTCACCCCGTCCCGGCTGTATGCAGACCTGCGCGACGTACTCCTGGATCGACTCGCGATCGAGTCGCTGAACGAACCGATGCTGGCGGACCTGCTGCGTCAGACGCCGGACTGCGCGGTTCTGACCAGGACGAACGGGCAGGCGCTGCAGGTCGCCGATGCTCTGCATGAGCAAGGCGTACCCCATCAGTTGCGTGGCGACTTCCGGGACCGGGCCGTCCCGGCCTGGATCGCTCGGTTGTTCCGTTCCGGTGTCCGGGTCCTCACCCGCGAGGCCTTCGACGATCTTGCCCCGCAGGCCGACGTAGAAACCGCGTGGCGGCTTCTGCTGCGGGCCGCGCCGGCCTCCGGTCGACGCAGCCTCGACCTGTCCAGACTCTCCGAGCTCATCGCCCAGCAACGTCTTCCGGACGAGCTGCGGGAGGACCCGGATGCCCAAGGCGTGGTCATCTCGACCATGCACCGCGCCAAGGGCCTGGAGTTCAACCTGGTCATCGTGACGGACCCGGGAGCGGCACAGCCGGATCGACCGGACTGGGATCCTGCCGAGGAAGCCCGTCTTCTTTACGTCGGTCTGACTCGGGCCCGTGAGAACATCCTGCGTCTGGCGCTGCGTAAGCCCGGCTGGGACTTCGCGGTCAGGCAGGCACCCGGCACGAACCGATGGGGCAGAACCGGCAGGCAGAAATACTTTCGGACCGGCCTTCAGATCGGACCGGGTGACGTACATGTCGAGGACCCGGCAGGTACGTATTTGCTCGACGGCTCTGCCTCGGCTCTGCAGGAATACCTCGAGCACGAGGTGGCAGCTGGCGATGAGGTGGACCTGGACATCGTCGGGCTCGAACCGATGGGAGGGCCGGTCTACTCAATCACCCACCGTGGCCAGGGCATCGGGGTTACGTCCGAGCAGTTCGGGCGGGATATGACCCGATGGTTGGGGCTCGGCAAACGCGTTCCACGAGCCCTTCGCTGCGTGCGTATCGCCCAGGTGGAAAGCGTTGCCGGACGAGAGGCCGCCGGAAACCGAGCCGGCCTCGAAACATCGGGAATCTGGCTGGCGCCACGCCTGACCGGTCTGGCGCGCTTCACGTTCGACAAGTCCGAGGAGGACGACCGTGGCTGATCACGGCGAGCACTATCGCTTCCGCGCCCAGCTGGCCCAGCGGGTGACCGAGGACCTGGTCGGACCGGCCGGCGGCGAGTACGAAGAGATCGAGGAGGAACCCGCCAACGCCTACGTCGTCGGTGTCCTGCACCCGCAGGCCGACCTGGGCCAGGGCATCAAGAACGCGGTCCAGGACTTCGACGAGACCGCTGGCGACGAGGCACGCGACGATGTCGTCGACGACGCGGTCCCTCTGGCCAACCGGGTTCTCCCCTCGGCGCTGGGCCTGACGTTCGCGGTCGATCTGGCCAAGGCAACCCGTGTCCTTCTCACGGTGAGCTCAGGACGCTACGAGGCCGTGAACAGCAAGGGTGAGCCGGTGGAGCCTCGACGCGCCGAGCGTAGGACCATCGAGACCTCGCAGTACCGCTGGCGCAGGCGTCCGTGGACCCCGGAGGCGTTTGCAGTCGATGTCTCGACACCGGGTGACCAGCCTTTTCCGTTCCCCGACGTGGACGCCGAGGTCCGGGTCCGGTGCCGTCCGGCACTGGACGGGATCGTCTCGGTCACCGTCTCACTCATCAACCGGGCGAAGGTCGCCCGTGACGTCCTCATGGACGGTTCCTGCCTCTTCCAGCCTCAGATCGTGATCACGGTCGAGGGTGGCGCCCCGGCGCTGGCCGAGCGTCCACGGGTCGCCGCCACCGACGACGAGACGCGGCGCAGTGACATGTTCTACCGGCACGCACCACTTTTCGCTGTCGGTCACGCCTGCGCCGCTCGGTGGACCTGGGATCCCCCGGCGCCGGGTAAGGCAGGTGTCGGGGGAACTGCGCACTGCGCCGAGGTCTCCACAGCTCTCGTGCCGCTGCACGAACTGATGCTGACCGACGCCAACCCCGCGGTCGACGTCCCCCGGATGCAATGGCTCGCTCGGGCCGAGAAGTCCGAGGTCCTGAACGCGCTCACCTCTCTGGTCGCCGGCTACCGCACCTGGATCGATGGAGACCTCACGGCCCAGCAACGCGACCTGGTGGGCTCTCGTTTCGCCCAGGTCGCACAGGAGCAGGTCGATGCCTGCCGGGAGACCTTGGCCCGGATGGAGACCGGCATCCAGATCCTCGGGGACGAGACCCGCCCCGAGATCTGGCAGGCCTTCCGTCTGAGTAACCAGGTCATGGCCGAGCAACGGGCCCGGACCGTCTGGATCCGTGACGGCGGCGAAGGTCAACCTGACCTTTCCGCCCCACGCTGGCGGGCCTTCCAGATCGGCTTCTTCCTGCTGTGCCTGCGGGGCATCGTCGAACCGGAACACGAGGACCGCGAGATCGCCGACGTACTGTGGTTCCCGACCGGCGGTGGTAAGACCGAGGCCTACCTGGGTTTGGTCGCCTTCACAACATTCCTGCGAAGGATCCGGGCATCTCGCCGTGGACAACCCCAGACCGGGGGCGGGGTCACCGTCCTAATGCGGTACACGCTCAGACTGCTGACCCTGCAGCAGTTCGAGCGAGCAGCAGCACTGATCTGCGCCATGGAGGACGTCCGTCGCCGAGAAACCTCATCTCTGGGCGAGGAGGAGATGTCGATCGGTATGTGGGTGGGGAAGGCCGCCACCCCCAATAAGCTCGCGCAGGCCCAGACGAGCCTGGCTGCCCTGGCCGACCGCAAGCAGCTGACCAAACTCAACCCGGTCCAGTTGCGCACATGCCCCTGGTGCGGTCACGAGATGGACCACACCGACTACCAAGTCATCAGCGAACTGAACCGGCTGTCCATCACCTGCCCCAACCCGCGGTGCACGTTCCACGACGGGCTTCCGGTGCACGTCGTGGACGAGACGATCTATGCCGCCAGGCCGACCCTGCTGATCGCCACGGCCGACAAGTTCGCCCAGGTCGCCTGGCGCGGAGAAGTCGCGAACCTGTTCAACCGGGCCGGCGCCCCTGAGGGGACACCGCCGCCCGAGTTGGTGATCCAGGACGAACTGCACCTGATCTCAGGGCCTCTGGGATCTCTAGCCGGACTCTACGAAGCTGCGGTGGACATCGCGGCCGAGCGCCCCAAGATCGTGGCCTCGACCGCGACCATCCGTCGTGCCGATGAGCAGGGGCGAGCTCTGTTCGACCGTCGCGTGCGACAGTTCCCACCGGCCGGGCTCGACGCCCGTGATTCCTGGTTCGCTGTCGAAAGATCCCGCGAGGACAAGGCGACGCGCCTGTATGTCGGGGTGATGACCTCCAGCACGAGCCAGGCGACTCTGCTCATCCGCACCTACGCGGCTCTGCTGCACCATGCCAAGGTGCTCGAAGGCCCAGACCGGGTCAGAGACGCCTACTGGACTCTGGTCGGCTACTTCAACAGTCTGCGCCTACTCTCGGCCGCCGAGCTCCAAGTCAACTCCGACGTCGATGAGCGACTGCAGCAGTTGGCTTTCCGGGACCAGGTCGACATGCGCCTGGTCCAGAACCTGTCCGAACTGACCAGCCGCAAGGACTCCAGCAAGATCCCAGAGTATCTCAAGGAACTGTTCGAGGAGTACGGCAGCGAGCGCGAGATTGACGTCCTGCTGGCAACCAACATGATCTCGGTCGGCGTGGACGTCGAGCGGCTGGGCCTGATGGCCGTGATGGGGCAGCCGCAGGCGACAGCCGAGTACATCCAGGCGACCAGTCGGGTCGGCCGGCGCGACCCCGGCCTGGTCCTGGTGATGCTGAACTCAAACCGGTCACGTGACCGGTCGCACTACGAGAACTTCGCCGGATACCACTCCGCGCTCTACCGTCAGGTGGAGTCGACCAGTGTCACCCCGTGGGCCTCCCGAGCACGGGACCGGGCACTGCACGCTGTCCTCGTGGGCCTGCTGCGGCTACGTCATCCCGAAGCCCGTCCCAACGCGGCCGCCGCACAGATCGCCGACTTCCTGCCCCAGGCGCAGCAGGTCGTGGACGAGATCGTGGAGCGGGTCAGGACGTCCTCGAACCTGAGCCAGGACGAACACATTAAGCAGTTGGCCGATGCGGTCCGCTCAGAGCTGGAGGACTTCCTACAGGACTGGGTTGATCGGGCCGATTCCGATCCTTTGGTCTACGAAGCCGGGAACAAGAGCTGGAACGGGAAGCGCGGACCTGCCTTACTGAAGGCGTTCGGCCAGGATGACGACCTGGTCAATGCGCAGGACACGATGTGGAGCATGCGCGACGTCGACGTCGAGTGCTCCGTTTACCTGGAGCGATGAGAACATGGCCGTGCGCAAGAAGTTTCAGACTACAGAGAAGTCATCCCGACCGATCGGGGAGGTCGGGGAGGTACGCCGCAGCCAGCTCGTCACCACCTACGGCATAGGTTCGATGCTGGCGGCCGGCGAACAGTCCTATGTCGTCAGCGGACTGGACAGTTGGCCTCAGCCGCAGCCGGACGAGGCGTTCCTTCGGGAGTTCCGCCTGGAGACCAGGCTACGGGCGCCCCGGGGGTTCCGCCTTCCTCCCGACGGCGAGAACGGCGACGGCGTCCGAGCCCGCATCTTTCCGGAGTGGTACTCCTGCCCAGGGGGTGACTCCAAGACGGGCAAGTGCGAGAACAACCTGAGGTTACGCAAGGACTTCGCTCCGCCCGCAGGCAAGAATACGTGTTCTGCGTGCAACGAGTCCTTGACCCCGTCACGCTTCGTCGTGGCCTGCGAGAACGGGCACCTTGACGATTTCCCGTACTGGCGATGGGTGCACGCCGGGGGCCACTGCCCAGACTCTCCGAAGTCGCGGTTGAGCCTGACCACCACTGGACGGACTTCGGCGCTTCGTTCCATCCTGATCAGCTGCTCCTGCGGCGAATCGGCTTCGATGGAAGGTGCCATGGGCCGCCAGGCCATGGTGGCGATCCGGTACACCTGCCGCGGACGGCGACCGTGGCTGGGCAAGGACGCCAATGAGCAGGGATGCGACCGACCGGCCCGGGTGCTGCAGCGAGGCTCGTCCTCGGCCTGGCTTCCGGTGATCGCCTCTGCCTTGTCCATCCCACCGTTCTCCCAGACGTTGTACGCCGCACTGCTACCGCACTACGGCTTGTTCCAAGACACCTCGAACAGTGAGAAGGCCGTCGTTGCGAAGCAGGTCCACAAGGCCGAGCCGAAGCTCAAG
This sequence comes from Kineosporia babensis, assembly GCF_021129305.1. Lineage (GTDB taxonomy): Bacteria > Actinomycetota > Actinomycetes > Actinomycetales > Kineosporiaceae > Kineosporia > Kineosporia babensis. The sequence goes on from NZ_JAJOMB010000040.1 coordinate 10,760, forward strand.
CGGTACACGCCCGAGGAAATCATCGCTGCGGTCAAGGCTTACGAGGAGTTCGAAGCCGGAAACGCCGATGACCCTTCTGCGTTGTCCGGTTTCGTGGCGTCCGACGTCCTGCGCGAACAGGAGTTCGAGCAGCTCTCACGCCCGAGCACACCTGATCCGCATGACCCCGACCAGATGTTCGAATGCGTCCACCCGGATGGGCACGAGCAGGTAACACCGCCCCCGGGGATCGAACAGGTGATGCTCGTGAACCGTTTGCGCGAGGTGAGGGTGCTGAAGTCGTTCACGAGGATCGAGGCTCTTTCGCCTGCCGAGGACCGTTCTCGCGAGGCCAAGCTGTCCCAACAGGAACTTCCCTGGCTGCCCGGCTTCGAGGTCTCGGGTGAGGGCGTCTTCCTTCGGCTGAACAACGAACTCCTGCAGACCTGGGCCGAGCAGGTCGCTCCGACTTCGAGGGCCGGGCGCATCCGCGAGCGGCACCAGGAGCTTCTGAACCGCCGCACGCCGCGCGGTAAAGATGCGCCCCAGTCACAGGTCAGCGCACGTTTCGTGACAGTTCACACCCTCGCGCACGCCCTGATCAACGAGTGGTCCCTGGAAGCCGGATACCCGGCGTCCTCGATGAGGGAACGCCTGTTCGTCTCGGACACCATGGCAGGCCTGCTGATCTACACCGCCACCAGCGACGCGGCGGGCAGTCTGGGCGGGCTCGTGGAACTGGGCCAGCTGCGCAACATCACGCGGACCTTCGATGCCCTCCTGGAACGCCAGCGCTGGTGTTCGGCCGACCCACTGTGCATGGAGGCCGACGCCGCCGGGGCGGACAGCCTGAACCTGGCCGCCTGCCACTCCTGCCTGCTGCTGCCCGAGGTCAGTTGCGAGAACGGCAACAGTTTCCTGGACCGAGCGATGCTTGTCGGCGGAGGAAGCGAGACAGTTCCCGCCTATTTCGCCTGATCAATCCGCAGGGTGGGCGCACCGCCCTGCGGATCTGCGGGCAGCCGCCGTTACTCCGACCGGTGGTGAGCCTCGCCTGGACGGTGATGTCCGCCCCTCGGACGGCCGATACCCAAGAGCGCCGACATCGCTCGTCCAGCCGTGGTGACCTTCGTGAAGGGGATGGAGAGCGCTTCACGACGACGGAGGAACACGTATGCCCCTGGAAGGCTGGGACGGCCCGGACGGCCCGCTGGCACAGCACCTACGGGACGAGATCGAGCGGTCGCTGAAGGCCTACCGGGAGAAGCCGAAGTCCGTCACCGAGCACGCCAACATCGAGCTGGTGACGGCGCAGGGCGGCTACGGACGCAAGCAGCTCCTGGAGCTCATCCAGAACGGGGCCGACGCCCTGACCTCCGCCGGCCTTGAGGGCTCGGGACAAGGTCGGATCGAAGCTCGGCTGACCGAAGACTTCCTGTATGTCGCGAACGAAGGCACACCGCTGACACCGGCCGGCGTTGATGCGTTGACTCTCTCGAACATGTCGGACAAGGCCGACCAACAGATCGGACGCTTCGGACTCGGGTTCAAGTCGGTCGTGCAGTTGTCCGACTCGGTCGAGATCATCTCGCGCTCGCTCTCGATCCGGTTCGAGCGCGAGTCAGCTCGGCAGCAACTTGAGAGCGTGCTGGGCCCGATCGTCGGACCGTGGCCGATCCTACGGCTACCCGAGCCGTTCGACCCGAACGACATCGCAGAGCAGGACGAGCACCTGAATGAGCTGATGTCCTGGGCGACGACCGTGGTCAGACTGCGCCTGCGTGAGAGCAGCGACTGGCTCAGGAATGACTTCACGGAGTTCCCGGGCCAGTTCCTGCTCTTCAGCCCGCAGATCCAGGCCCTGGTGCTGCGTGACGTCCGCGACGGCGGCCAGGTCCGGCAGTTGGCCGTCATCTCCGATCAAGGCAGCGAGCGTGTGCTGTCCGTCGACGGAAAGTTGAGCTACTGGAGTGTGCGGATCGAGGAACACAAGCCATCCTCAGCTGCACGCTCGGACGCCGGAAAGATGGCCAAGCGGGACCACATCCGCATGGTCTGGGCGGTGCCCACGGAGGACCGCACCGGGATCGGACGGCTCTGGGCGTTCTTCCCCACGCATTCGTTCGCCACTCTGGGCGGAATCATCAACGCCCCATGGAAGCTCAGCCCGGATCGTCAGACCTTGATCGAGGGGACCTTCAACGAGGAACTACTGACAGACGTCCTGCCCAAGCTCGTAGCTTCGAGTGTGCCCGACCTAATCGACCACAAGGATCCGGCCAGCATCCTGGACGTCTATCCGGCGCGTGGACGGGAGAGCCGTTCATGGGCGGACGATGTCCTCAACGGACCAGTGGTCAGATCTTTGCAACGAACCGCCTGCATCCCGGATGCTTTGGGCGTACTTCGCCTCCCGCACGAGCTGAGAGTGCATCCAGAGGCTCTGAGAGACTCCTGGAAAGCGCTCTGGCTGGAGGGAGCTCCCCGCCCGGCGCAATGGGTCCACCATAGTATCGATGATCGCGGAGCAGCCGAGCGCAGAGCAAAGGTGGCACGGCTCGCTGCTTCGGACGAGACGGCCACGATCGCAGAATGGCTGCAGGCGTTGACCTCCGGGCCGGATCCTGTCGTTGGCTCAAAGAATTCACTCCGCCTGGCCAGGCGCATCATTCGCGAAGAGCCCAAACTTCTGGAGGCGTGCCGGTCGGCCGCCATCGTCCTGACCACCGACGGCAGTCTCGTCCCGCCGATCAAGGGCCGTGTGTTCCTCGGCGGAACGAGCGATTCCAGTTCCACCACATCGTTCGTCCACCCGGACCTCATCGAGGACCCGGACGTGGTCGAGCTCTTCGAGATGCTGGGCATCTCGCAGCTGGACCTGGCCGGCACTCTGCACTCGATCCTCGGTGGGATGGACCTGGACCGTCCAGATCCGAGCCAGTGGGAGAAGTTCTGGCGAGCTTCCGCCCAGATCGACAGCGATCTCGTCCAGAAAATCCTCGGCGAGCACATCGAGGACCCGTGGATGAACTGCCTCGTCAAGACGAAGACCGGTGACTGGAAATACGCCTCGCAGATCCTGCTACCGGGATCGGTCATCCCCGAAGGCAGCGCGAGCGACGGACATGGGTGCCTGGACAATCAGTTCCACCGAGGCAACCTACGGACCCTGCGCGGGATCGGCATGTCCGACCGCCCGGAGCTGCGGGCACCTGGTCTGGACGACGAGTGGTTCGACACGTGGCGGGAACACACGGTTAATGCCTACCGGCACGGGTTGCCCAAGGGAGTGAGCGTGCCCAAGCCCGAGAACGTGTCTGTCGACGAGCACCTGATTCCCTCGCACCTCGATCTGCTCAGCACCCTTTCCGAATCCGGGAGGGAAGCCATGACTACCATCGTCCTGGCGTTCCTACGTCCGGCGGTCTGGAAGGTCCGGGCCGCCGGACGACCGGAACAAGCAGTCGCGGACCCCGTGATCGCACTCGTCCTCGAACACGGCCGCATCCCCACGTCCCTCGGACCGCGACAGGCCAGGCAGGCATTCGCGCCTGTCCCTGGCCTGCCGGAAGACCTCTTCCCCGTGGCGCGCGCAGCCGACCTGCTCCTGGGCGAGCTGATGCAAGGGCTCGAAGACCTGACCCCCGAGGCGTGGTCAGAACTGCTGCTCAGCAGGGCTCAGCAAATGTCCACCGATCAGCGCGGTCGCCTGTACGCGCTGGCGGTGAAACACACTGATCCTCCAACCACTCTCTGGGCGGAGGACCTTGACGGCCAACGTGAGGTTCCTACGACCCAGGCCTGTGCCGTAGCGACCACGGAAGACTTCCACATCCTGCGCGAGCAGGGAATCGCCGTGGTGAGAGTGAGCAACGCTGCTGAGGCCGAAGAACTTCACACCGCATGGGGTCTCGAACCGGCCGCTCGTCACATCACCTCCGCGATTCACCACGTCCCGTCCCGGGATCCATTACCGCTGCTGGACCTGCTGCCGGCGCTGCGCGATCACACCAACGACCCCCTGGACCAGTACGAAGTAGTGCCCTGCGAGGAGATCGAGTTCCGCAGAGTCACACCGGGCGGACAGGAGACCCAGAGAAGGGATTTCCTCCTGCTCGAGGAGCAGATCTACACCGTCGACCTGGAACTCGGTCCGCTGCTGAACCGGATCAACACTGAGCTGGGACTCGGGGTCAGCGATGCCTACCAGCAGATCATCGTTCACGAGTCCAGCCGCTCGGCGAACCGCCATCGCACCAAGGGTGTCCGCGAAGCAAAGAGCGACGACGAGCGCCTCCTGCTTGCGGTCGGTGAGGACGAACTGCGTCGGGCCATACCCGCGGCTGCGATCACTTTGATCGAGCAAGACGAGGGACCCCTGCGTGGCGTGGAGCTGGCGGCTGCCGCACGGGCAGCGCTAGGCCTTGAGGTACTCACGACCCTCAAGACGGCCCTGGAACGACGAGGACTTGAACCGCCCAGCCGGTGGGCCGGTTCCGGGCAGGCCCGCGGGTATGTGACCGACCTCGGATTTGATGCGGAACTGGCGGGCTTCAGCGGCGGCAATCGCGATGCCATGGTCGATGTCGACGGCCCTGTGCCGCTGCCGGACCTGCACGAGTACCAGGTGCGCGTGGCCGACCGGATCCGACGCGTCCTTCGCGGTGAGGACAAGTACCACCGGGGCATGGTCTCGCTGCCTACCGGCGCAGGTAAGACCAGGGTGGCGGTGGAGGCTGTCGTTCGTGCAGTGGCCTTCGAGGGCCTCAGTGGCCCCGTTCTGTGGCTGGCTCAGAGCGACGAGCTCTGCGAGCAGGCCGTGCAGACCTGGTCCCTCATCTGGCGTTCCGTGGGACCACCCGAGCGGCTACGAGTCAGCAGGCTCTGGGCAGGCAACGACGCCGAACCCTACGAGGACGGCTGCCACGTGGTGGTTGCCACGGACGACAAGATGACGAGCATTTTCCGGCGCGATGAGTACCGCTGGCTCCGCGAGGCGAGCGTCGTCATCATCGATGAGGCTCACACGTCCATCTCGCAGTCCTACACCCCTCTTCTGGAATGGCTGGGTCGCGGACGTTCCCGCGCATCCGGTAAACCGTTGATCGGCCTTTCCGCGACACCGTTCCGCGGGGTGAGCTCGGAGGAGACCCAGCGTCTGGTCGGCCGGTACGACAGCAATCTGCTCACGGACGACGCCTTCGAAGGAGACCCTCACGAAGAGCTCCAGGAAATGGGCGTTCTGGCTAGGGTCCGCCACGAAGTTCTGCAAGGCGCCGAGATCGACCTGAGCGCCGACGAGCTGCGCGAGCTACGGGAACGCCGGCGCGTCGCCCCCTCACTACAGGACCGGCTCGGAAAGGACGACCGACGCAACCGCACCATCGTGGAGTCCATCCTCGAACTTCCTTCCGACTGGACTGTCCTGCTCTTCGCGCCCTCGGTGGACAGCGCTCGCGCTCTTGCCGCGGTCCTGAGCCATAAAGGCGTTCCAGCAATGGCCGTCTCGGGCGAGACAGACAGGGCAGCGCGCCGCCACTACGTAGACCAGTTCCGCAAGAAGGAGCTGCGTGTCCTGACCAACTACGGGGTCTTCGCACAAGGTTTCGATGCGCCGGCTGTGCGCGCCGTCTACGTGACCCGGCCTACCTTCACTCCCAATCTGTACCAACAGATGATCGGGCGTGGCCTGCGCGGCCCTCTGAACGGCGGTTCCGACGAGGTCCTGATCGTCAACGTCGACGACAACTTCCGCCAGTTCGGAGAACAATTGGCTTTCCATCACTTCGACTACCTCTGGCAATCCCGCTGAGTGATCCCAGAGGTGTTGACAAGGCTGCACGAACGGGAGGATGAACGCGCCATGGCCTACAAGACACCGATAACGATCAAGGAGACGCTGGAACGCATCGGGAGCAACGAGTACCTGCTCCCTGCGATCCAACGCGAACTGGTCTGGGCCCAAGAACCGGAGCGGATGACCCGCCTGTTCGACAGCATCCTGCGCGGCTACCCGATCGGCACGTTCCTGTTCTGGTCAGTACCGGCCGAGCAGTCCCAGCAGTTCACCTTCTACGAGTTCATGCGCGAATGGCACGAACTCAACCACCGGCACAACGACCGGGTTTCGCTTGATCAGCCGCGTGCACTGACGGCCATCCTCGACGGCCAACAGCGGCTGAGCACCCTCAACATCGGCCTGCACGGGAGCCTGGCCCACAAACTGCCGGGGCGGCGGGCGAACTCGCTGGAGGCCTATCCCGTCAAGTACCTGTACGTCGATCTGCTCTACGAACCGGGCGAAGACGACGACGTGCAGTACTCCTTCTCCTTCCTGACCCCGGCCCAGGCTGAAGCGGCCCCAGAGACGCTTCACTGGTACCGCGTCAGTGACGTTCTCCATCTGTCGGACAACGGGCCGGAAATCTTCGCTTACATCCAGCGGCACGACCTGACGAGTCAACGCGCCTTCCATGTGCTCAACCGGCTCTGGCGTTCCATCCACGAAGACCCGGCGATCAACTACTTCGAGGAACGCGAGCAGAGCCTGTCCCGTGTGCTGGACATCTTCGTGCGGGTCAACAGTGGCGGCGTACAGCTGACCAAGAGCGACCTGCTGCTGTCGATCGCCACCGCCCAGTTCACCGGCCGTGATGCCCGCGAGGAGATTCACGCCCTGGTGGACGAACTCAACGCCACTTGGCCAGGGTTTCGGTTCACCAAGGACCTCGTGCTCAAATCCGGCCTGGTGCTCACAGACATCGGCAACATCAATTTCGCCGTCGGGAACTTCACCGCCAACAACATGGCCGTCCTCGACCAGAAGTGGGACGACGTCGACCGGGCTCTGCGGGTAGCCGTAAAACTCATCGCATCGTTCGGGTTCTCCGAATCGACGCTTTCGGCGGACAGCGTTCTCGTCCCCATCGCCGACTACGTCTTCACCCGCAAGCTGGACGACACGTTCGTGCATTCGACGGACGAAAACGCACGCGCAGACCGAGCCGTCATCCGTCACTGGATGATCCGCGCGCTCCTCAAGCCCGGGATCTGGGGCAGTGCTCTGAACCAGGTCCTGCGCGCCCTGCATCAGATCATCCGGGACTCACACGGCCGCTTCCCTGTGGAGGCCATCGAGGCCGAACTCGCCCGACGCGGAAAGTCGCTGACCTTCGACACCGAGTTGATCGAAGATCTTCTGGACACCCCGCACAGAAGCAAGCGGACCTTCGCGCTGCTCACCCTGCTGTACGACTGGATCGACGTGCGCAGCGAGTTCCACGTCAACCATATCTTCCCTCGCAGCCTGGCCACCCGGGCCAAGCAGCGTGACCAGGGCATCCCCGAAGGCCAATGGGACAAGATCACCGACCAGGTCGAACGGCTGGCTAACCTTCAGCTGCTACCCGGCGCGGACAGCGCCAAGAAGCAGGCACAGCTGCCGCTGGAATGGGTACTCACCCGGTTCTCGGACCCACAGGCTCGCGACGCCTGGCTCGCCGGACATGACCTTTACGACCTGCCTCCCACGCTCGCCGACTTCCCGACCTTCTACGAGATCCGTCGCGCCACCATGCGCGAGCGCCTACGTCATCTCCTGGGCGTTCAAGCCTCCGAGATCCGTTCCACCGCCGAAGCAGCGCCGGCCCTACCCTTCAGCGATCCGGTCGCCCAAGCGGTCGCGCACGTCCCCCGCCCCCGGCGACCCGGAGATCCACAGACCGGCAGCCGTGCCTTCTACGGTCGAGCTGAAGTCCTGGGAGAAATGCTTGATTCAGGCCTCTTGGAAGTCGGGATGCGCCTGTACGGGGTCTATCGCGGAGACCGATACCACACAGAGATTGGCCCCGGTGGATTTCTCCGCTGGCAGGGCCGAACTTTCGACAGCCCCACGCAAGCAGCCATCAGGCTCACCGGTCAGCGGTCCGTCAATGGCTGGACCTTCTGGAAACTCCCGGACGGCACACCGATTGGCGAGCTGCGCTCGCGCGTCTGACCTGAGTCGTCTCACATGGCCTTCTAGAGGCGGACTCTGGCTGCTGACCTGCAGCGTTCTAGCCGATCCGGCAGAATGTGGTTACTAACCACGGCTGCCCAAGCGCGGCGACCCAATCATCCTTCGCGTCACCGACGCCGCTTGGAAAGACCGTGCCACAGTAGAAACGACCACTTCGACCACAAGCAGCACATCATCAATCACCTGTCTCACCCGTAAAGACGGAGCGCCTGCGGGTGGGCCGGTGGTCACTAATCAGCGAGACGACTCAGGTCTGATGACCGTACAACTTGCGGACCACCCAACATGATGGTTCGGCCCCAAACCGAACCACCAGCGCACGATCAGCGAAGTTGAACCTCTACTTTGCCGGAGAACATCGAGTCGTGCTCGAGAGGGTCATATTCGCGATCACCGGAGGCTCTCAGGTCACCCCGACTCGCCTTCAGCCCCCTGCTTCGGTCAAACTAATCGGAGCCGTCCACAATATTGATGAGTCGAGATTCGTCCCAGGCCGACTTCACAGCCAGATCCAGTTGCGTCAAGTTAATATCAATCCCCAGAGCAGCTGCCAGCACGTGGGCCGCCAATCGAGGTGGAATAGCATTGCCGATCTGCTGTGCCTTGTCCATGCCGGACCATGGGTAGAACGCCGGGAATGTCTGCAGGCGACCTGCTTCCTCCAAGGTGAACCGATCTTTGAAGACTGGGACGATGTCGTCCAGAAGATTTCGGCTCACTTTTCCAGTCACGGTGAAAGCCGGTTCAGCGTGAGATCGGCGTCCACGAGCCTTCGGATCGCCACCCGTTCCGTAATTGGAAACAACAGTAAAAGGCGAACGCCACGGATCCAGAGCTTCGCCCATCGTGGCCCATTCTTTCAACCGAGAATCTCCAGATGATCTGACCATTCCCTTATTGTAGTGACGGTGCGTAGGACTTGGGAGGAATACCTCCTCCTCACCTAGACGCGCAATCAAGATTGCACGTCGACGAGTCTGTGGAACGCCGAACTGCTCCGTCTTCAGAAGCCCTGTCGCGACCCCATATCCTTTTTTCTTCAGCACCTCGCCCACGCCCTGCCAAACAGGTAGCACCGCAGGTACCTGCTCGAGCACGATCGTCTTGTAGGCGGCACCGTTCTTCTGAGCTTCTAAGGCCCAATGCAAAGGCTGGAGAACGAGACCGGTGCGTTCGTCGTCAAGCTGATCGACGGTCTCAGTTATGTCTTCGTTATCGCCTAAGCGACGGACCAGATCGAGGACAGTGGTTAGAGCACGGCGTCCGGCGCCCGAGCCGGCGACGGTAAAAGTCTGGCAGGGAGGTCCACCAACGAGGATCGAAGCCTCAGGAAAATCTGACGGCTTGTTGTCGCGCACGTCGCCCTCAGGGGCTGTGATCAAACCTGCAGCAGCCCGCGTTGTGCGTGCATTCCTGTCCCACTCGACCCCGGAAGCCCTCAGGCCGAGCCAGGTCGCGGCGACGTCGAGACCACCAGGGCCGGCGAACAGGTCGACCATCTGGATCGAGCCCTGCTCGTCGGTCGGCGATAGATCGGATCCCATGAGGAAGGATGGTATCTGCCCCGGAAGGGCCCTCGAACGCATGTTCGCGTCTGTGTCCGTGCGGGGCGAGTCACTGGTCGGTTCACGCCCCTGTCAGCGTGCGACAACGGACAAGACCGCATCCTGCCCGTGCTCAGCTCAATCTTCAGAGTCCACATTCATCCTCCCATGTGTTCTGGCCCACATCACAACGTACCCTTCACGCTTCTGGCGCGGGTCGAGGCCAGCACCATTGTCGCCAAATTCCTCAGCCACACTGATCAGATCACGTTGAACATCACGCCGACGATCGTCTAATCCCGGTCGAGGTCCACCTGATCAACCGCCAAGACCATTTGGGCCATCGACTCGCTACCTGCCCAAGAAGCAAGCTCCTCATTCTCGACTTCCCCCGTACCACGGAACCGGATTTCTTCCGGTGTGACGTTCAAGAAGTCGAACCGCGCTTGTTTCCCTCGCGGGAGCTTGGGAATTGCCGTCTCGGGTTCATGTTCTTCTGCGATGGCCCAGAATTTTTTCCCCATGAGCGTCTTGCGCCGCCCGTCATTCTCCTCAACGGGGGCGAGGCGAACCGCCAACCACTCACCTTTAGCGCACTGCGGCAACCCGAGACGCAGAGCAATTATAGGATCGACTTCTTGATGTCCAAGAATGAGATAACCTCTGTCCCGAAGTTGGTCACGTGCATCGCGCGCCCGTTTTGGAGCATCATCCTGCTGCCCTACCGTGAGGACAACCGGCCGGCGAATAATTTCCCCTTGCATACAGACGAACAGTTCGTTCACCCGCCGCTGCCCAGAAGTTTCGTCAGAGAATATTCTGCTTCGCGTTATTTCGTCCATGTTTAGCAGAGTATTGACCGGTAGGTCGTTCTGAATTCCACCCCAGAACCAGTAGATATCTTTGTAAGCTCTCGGATCAATTTTTCGCTTGTTGTCCCTGTTGTAGGCACGCGCCGGCTCTTCGCCTTGCTTTTTCTTCTTCCACCTTAGGCGCTCGTCCGTAACGCTTATCAGCCCTACCGCCCACTCGGAGGAGTCGTCCGACATCCATACAAGGAGAGCTGGATAGTCTTGCTTACCCGAACGTTCTGCATGAGCCTCGCACTTGTACATCTCCATAGGAATTTCCCACCCTCCGAAATCTTTGGAGAATTTACAGTCCAGCTCTTTACCTTGAACTTTCCAGTCCAAATCGCTACCGTCAACAATTGCAAACTCTTTGGTGAGATTAACTTCTACGGTGGTTCCTAGATGCGATTTCTCCGTCTTGGTCAGATGCCCATAACTCCATCGGCCGGTCCGCTGCCCGTCAAGGAGCTCGTCCAAAGAGTCCCGAAGTACCCAACGAAAACGCTCCCGAACGGATTCTTGAGCCATGAACCAGGAGACGAAGCCTGCGAGCTCCTCGGACGGCAGCTGCCGATACTCCTCTGGTGGACGTGAATTACTAGACATTGCCTCGGAAGGCTTTACATGCTTCTTGAAACGATTTCGTTGGCGTCGAATTTGAGCAGCAGTGAGCAGCGCTCGCTGTCCAGTACGCGAGATGGCAGTCATGCATGAAATGATGCCAGCTGGGACTGCCCCCAGCTTGGTTGACTCCTGACTGTCAAGGACTACGGTCTTTGCTGAGAGGATGTCAACGTGCCCAAACCGTTCCCCGAGGAGTTCCGCCGCGACGTGATCGCGGTTACCCGTAAGGGCGATGACACGATCGAGCAGGTCGCCAAGGACTTCGGTGTCTCGGCGTCTACGCTGCACCGCTGGCTGAAGGCCGCCGATGCGCAGGACAGCCCTCAACCCGGGGCGAGCGGGTCTGGCGAGTCCGAGTCGATGAAGGAACTACGCAAGCGCAACCGGCTGCTGGAGCAGGAGAACGAGATCCTCAGAAAGGCGGCCGCCTACCTGGCCCAGGGCGTCCTCCCAAAATGATGTACCCGCTGGTCCGTGAACTGGCCGCTGACAAGAATAATCCGATTCCTGTCGCGGTGATCTGCCGGGTGCTGGGCTTCTCCAAACAGACGTACTACAAGTGGCTGAAGAACCCCATCTCTCAGCGAGACTGGGACCAAGCCCACCTGATCAACGCCGCCCTCGACGTCCACCACGACGACCCCGAGTTCGGCTACCGGTTCATCGCTGACGAACTCGCAGACGCCGGCTGGAAGGCCAGCCCGAACCGCGTCGCCAGACTCTGCTCCGCCCAAGAGATTTGGTCGGTGTTCTCGAAGAAACGCGGCCTGAACCGCAAGGCGGGCCCGCCCGTCCACGACGATCTCGTGCGACGGAACTTCACCGCCGATCGACCCGACCAGGTCTGGCTCACGGACATCACCGAACATGCCACGAGCGAAGGCAAGCTCTACTTGTGCGCCATCAAGGACGTCTTCTCCAACCGGATCGTGGGCTACTCCATCGACTCCCGCATGAAGGCGTCACTAGCCGTCAGAGCCCTCAAAAACGCTGTCTCCCTGAGAAACCCGTCCAAGACGATAGTCCACTCGGACAGGGGTAGTCAGTTCCGTTCCCGGAAGTTCGTCAAGGCCCTCAAGGACGCGGACCTGCGCGGATCGATGGGCAGAGTCGGTGCCTGCGGCGATAACGCGGCCATGGAATCTTTCTTCGCCCTGCTGCAGAAGAACGTCCTGGAAGTGGAGTCCACGAGAGTGGTGTAACGATCACGAGGGTCACCTGATCCGGGGACCGTGGCGTACCCGGACGTAGGGCGGCCATCGCGTGAATCTTCGAGAGACCTACCAAATCTGCTCGTAGGAGACCACGCGATGGCCAAGAACCAGAGTACCCAGATCGACCCTGCCCAGTTCCTCAATGACCAGCTCGAGTCTGCCTCGCCGGATCTGCTACGGCAGATGCTGAGCGCGTTCATCACGACACTGATGGGTGCCGAGGTCGATGCCCTGTGCGGCGCCGGCTACGGCATTCCCTCCTCGGAGCGGGTGAATTCCCGCAACGGATACCGTCACCGGGACTTCGACACCCGCGTCGGAACGCTCGACGTCGCGATCCCGAAAGTCCGTACTGGAACATACTTCCCGGACTGGCTCCTGGAGCGTCGCAAGCGGGCCGAAGCGGCCCTGACCTCGGTCGTGGCCACCTGCTACCTGCTCGGCGTGAGCACGCGGCGGATGGAGAAACTGGTGGAGTCCCTCGGGATCACCCGCCTGTCGAAGTCCCAGGTCTCGGCGATGGCCGCCGACCTCGACGGTCAGGTCGAGGCGTTCCGGACCCGGCCTCTGAACGCCGGCCCGTACACGTTCGTGGCCGCCGACGCGCTCGTGCTGAAGGTCCGCGAGGACGGACGCGTGGCGAACGTCCACGCCCTGGTCGCGGTCGGGGTCAACCGGGACGGCCACCGCGAAATCCTCGGCCTACGAGTAACATCCACCGAGGACGGCGCGGGCTGGCTGGCATTCTTCCGGGACCTGAGCGCCCGGGGCCTTTCCGGGGTCAAGCTCGTCACCAGCGACGCCCACCACGGCCTGGTTGCCGCGATCGGCGCGACCCTGCCCGGAACGTCGTGGCAGCGTTGCCGCACCCACTACGCGGCGAACCTCATGTCGGCGACCCCGAAAAGCAGCTGGCCGTGGGTGAAAACGCTGCTTCACTCGGTCTTCGACCAACCCGACGCCACCTCGGTCCATGCCCAGTTCGACCGGGTCATCGAAGCCCTGGACGAGAAACTCCCCACCGTCGCCGAGCACCTCGAGAACGCCCGCAACGAGATCCTGTCCTTCACCGCGTTCCCGAAGTCTCTCTGGCGGCAAATCTGGTCGAACAACCCGCAGGAACGCCTCAACCGGGAGATCCGGCGCCGCACCGACGTCGTCGGGATCTTCCCCAACCGCGCCGCCCTGATCCGCCTGGTCGGCGCCGTCCTGGCCGAACAACACGACGAATGGATCGAAGGACGCCGCTACCTCGGCACCGAAATCCTCGCCCAGGCCCGCACCGCCAACACCACGAAGGAGGACACCCCCGACATCCAGGCAATCACCGCCTGACCAGCCAAGAAGAATCACGCGACACGACCGTTACACCACCTCCATGGGCTTGACCGTCCTGGACCGCCGGATCTGGAAGACTCGCCAGGAGCTACGCCTGGCCATGATCACCTGGATCGAACGGACCTACCACCGCCGACGACGGCAGGCCGCCCTCGGCCGGCTGACCCCGATCGAGTACGAGACCGTTCTCGGCCATACACTGGCTGCCTGATCACCCAACCCGTGAGTCAACCGGCTTGGGGGCAGTCCCGCTCGCTCAAGCTCTGGCGGGGCCCGCATCACTATTGCGACTTCGAGATGCAGCAGGACGCTCTTGCCGTCTGATGCCTTCTTCCGGTCCAGCGTTCCGAGGACCATCCGCATGCTGCGATGAGCGCCGAACCAGCTCGGGACCAGAATGAGGCTGTTCTCGTCCTGCTGTAGTTCAGCGTCGCTGAGCCACGATCTCGAACACGATGTCCGCCGTGGCAACGAATGACTCGTGCTCCCACATCCTGTGGACGAACCAGCCGTTCGCCATCAGATGGTTGGTGGTTTCCGTGTCCCGTGCCTGGTTTCTCATTATCTTCGAACGCCACCACTCAGAGTTCGCGGTCGGCCAGGTGGCGTGCTCCGGGCATCCATGCCAGAAGCATCCATCCACGAAAACCGCCACAGACACCGCAGTAAAGGCAATGTCAATCGTGCGTCGAGGCATACCTGGGACCTTCATCCCGACTCGATAGCGAAGGCCCTTCGCGTGCAGAAGCCGCCGAAGCTCCAGTTCCGGGGTGGTGTCTTGGCGCGCCTGGCGTCGCATCCTCGAGGTGACGCCCAGCGAGCTGGGGATCGGCGGCGAAGGCATCCAGACATCCTAGATTGTCCGGGTGAGATCCGTGACCGCTACGGGCCAGAGCGACACGAACCCCATCTAGCTCCGGCTCTACGCGTTCCCCCGTGATCGACCGGTGTGCCCTGGCACAGGTCCGTCAGGTATGCGATCTCTTCGAACTAGCCTGTCGAAATCAGCTGTTCTCTCTGCCAGCTCGATCTTTCTCTGGCCGCAGTGCATCTACAGCCTTCAGAGTGCGGCAACGGCCTGCAGTCCTAAGTGGGACCATTTGCATCTACCTCTGTCTCGCCCGCCCCGTCCCTGTGCACGGTCGGGGAAAGAGGCGTCGAAACCGCCAACCCAACGGGCCTGTCGAACTCGTTGTTCCGGACACCGGCCAGGAAGGCATCCCAGTTTCGACCGCTCGTGATCACCACAGATTCAGGGATGTCGCTCTCCCTCAGCGCCACGTCACCATCCGCCAAGAACGCCACTTCGACGCACGCCCCTTGCCCATTGCTCTTGCTGCTCTTGCGCCAGGCAACGCCTTTAATGCGGTTTTTCATGTTTCGAGCTCCCTTCTTACTGTCTCGATGAGATCGACCGATGCTGTCCCATCCAGGGCTTTCTCCCAGATGTCCTGCCAGGCCTCGTCATAGCGTTCCACCTCGGCGGGGCGGTCCAGGTAGAGCGCGCCGGTGAACGACTCCACGTAGATGGTCGGCGGCTCGCTCTCCCGCCCGCTCGCGTTCACCGGAAACCGCATTGCGATGAACGGTCCGGAGTGGACTCCACTGTGCAGCTCTGCCGCGAACGGCATCACCCGCACCTGCACGTGGTCGTGTTCGCTCATCCGCGAGAGGTGCTCCAGCTGCTGGACCATCACCGCCGCGCCACCGTAAGGGGAACGCAGCGCGGTCTCTCCGACTACGGCTCGGAAGTCCGGACGCGCGGTCGGACGGGTGAGAAGACTTCCTCGACCGGTGCGGATGCTGACCAGCCGTTCGATCTCGTCAGCCTCGACACCGGGGTTGGCGTTCTCGATGAGCGCACGCGCATAGGCCTCGGTCTGCAGAAGGCCCGGGACGAGATGCGTTTCGTACCAGCAGAAGCTACTCGCGACTTCTTCCAGACCGATGTACAGGTCGAGGAACTCCGGAATGATGTCACCGTAGCTGTGCCACCATCCGCTCGAACGAGTTTCCCTGGCCAGCGCTTTCAGCGCGCCCATGATCTCCAGGTCAGCCCCATACACCCGGCACATCAGCTCGGCATCGTGGCTGCGCATCGACGACTGCCCCGTCTCGATCCGCCAGATCTTCCCCTCGGACCACTCCAGCTCCTGCGCAGCCGCCCGCACCGTCATCCGCGCCCGCCCCCGCAGATCGCGCATGTACCTGCCCAGCTGACGCCGCGGAACCGTGGACCCCGTGATCTCAGTCGTCTGCACCTCATCCCCCTCGGTACTGAACGGATCGTACACCCGAAATAGAAGACTCTGCCCGCCCGAACTGAACGACTTCGTGCGCCGTGAAAGAGCTTGTCCGCCGCGGATAATTAGAATCTTGCACATTCTTCGGAGGATGACTAATCATGGTCCTGGCGGTGGGCGCGAACAGTCACACCGCTGGGTGCATGCTCGGATCGTCCTCCAGGGACGGGGGTTTCGGGACATCGCGTGCACCCTCCAGACGCCGGGCCCTCCGTCACGAGAAATCCCTCCGCTCCGGCGGAGGGCCCGGCTCCACACTTTTTCGGGGGTAGAGAGAAATGGTCCTACGGGCGGCGAATCTTGCCGGGGTGGCGGATAAGCGCACCATCGACGAGGCGAACTTTCATCTGGCGTTGCAATCCATCCGCGAACGCTTCCCCACCGGTATCCGAGCGACGTTCGAGTCCAGCGACCAGGGGTTTTACGGGTTTTGGCTGCGTGAGGTGCAGGACGCCGAGGGGCGCAACGTGTTCAACGCGGCCGAACCTCACGACTGGCAGGAGTACCTCGACGACCTGGACTGGGACGGGGTGATGCAGGAGGACGAGCACGGGCGGGCCGAGATCCTGCTCAGCGCGATCCGTGGGGAGGGTGACATCGATGCGTGAAAAGCGGCATCCGGCTGGGCATCACTGGGAGCGGACCTCGATCGTGGACGAGGAGGCCATCGATCACGAGCGTCAGATCGGATTGGTGCGTGGAGTGGGTAACGACATCGTGCGGGTGCGGGTGGCCCAGCGCGAAGACTTCGACCTGCTCGTGGAGCCGGTGACCAGGCGGGCCAGCGCTCCGCGGATCACGCTGGGCGAGACGTTCGAGCTGACGCCGGCCCAGGCCCGTGAGCTGGCCGCCGTGCTGGTCCAGGCCGCTCAGCACGCCGAGGATCCGACGGCGGCACCGTGGCGGCCGAGGCTGGTGTCTGAAGGGTAGCGGTCTACTACTCGGCGGGCAGGAGGCGCGGGGTGGTGTCCGGGGCGAAGCGTTTCCGGTACTCCGAGGGCGCTACGCCCACATGTTTCTGGAAGAGAAGGCGAAGGTTGGCGTCGGTGCCCAGGCCTGCCTTGCGGGCGACAAGGTTCATGCTCAGATCGCTCTGCTCGATCAGCCGGCAGGCCAGGGCAACCCGCTGCGCTGTCACCCAGGCCATGGGGGTGCTGCCGATCTCGTCGCGGAATCTGCGGTGGAGGGCTCGCGGGCTCATCTGGCCTTGTCTGGCCATCGCCTCAACGGTGAGTTTGAGCGGCAGGCGTTCGTTGGCCCACTGGAGAACGGGAGCGAGCGGGCTTTCCGTCGGCTCTGGCATCACGTGCTGGACCACCTGCTGCTGCGCACCGTCCCGGAAGGACGCGAACACCAGGCGTCGGCCAACGTGGCTGGCGATCTCCGCCCCGTGGTCGGTCCGGACGATGTGCAGGGCCAGGTCGAAGGATGCCGCTCCACCGGCTGAGGTCAGTACGTCGCCCTCGTCCACGAAGAGAACATCGGGCGCCACGTGCACTGCCGGATACTGATTTCGCAGCTCGTCGACCAGTTGCCAGTGGACCGCGACCTTTCGTCCTTCCAGCACGCCTGCCTCGGCCAGTACGAAAGCACCGCTGCACAGCCCCACCAGACGTGCGCCGCGAGCGTGGGCGCGCCGAATTGCCTGGAGAATGGCCGGGTTCGAGGCGGTTCCTGTTTCAGGCCGGTTCGGGACGATGATGGTGTCGGCGCTGTCGATGTCGACCAGGCGGCCTGGGGCCCGAATCTGGAAGAGGCCGTCGCGCATGGTCACCGAATCGTCCGCCGCGACCACGGTGAGCCGGTACAGGTCCCGTTCCAGTTCCGGGTACGGGCGAGGCCCGAAGATCTCGCAGGCACAGCCGACTTCGAACGGGTTCGAGTTCTTGTCCAGGAGCAGCGCCACCCGGCGTACGTCTCCAGGGAAGGGATTCCGGGCCTTGGGCGTCACCGGATACTTGTATCAAACGCGGTTGACCGGGCTGCGGGATCCTTGCGTTGTCTGGCACTTCTGCTGCTTCCACCGGTGCGTATCAGCCTTCAGGATCGTGGGCACGGCGTTCCTGCCGTTCTCATCTGCACCACTTCTGGAGCCTCCGCCATGAACATTGCTGTCGCCCTCTTCCCCCGGGTCACCGCGCTCGACGCGATCGGTCCGTACGAGACCCTGCAGCGGCTTCCCGAGACCACCGTCACCTTCGTGGGCCATCAGCGGGGAGAGGTCAGGACCGACAACGGCGAGCTCGGGCTGATCGTGGACAAGACGTTCGACGAGGTCACTGCTCCCGACGTTGTGATCATTCCTGGCGGGATCGGTATCGTCGATCTTCTGGAGGACGAAGCGGCCCTCAACTGGGTCCGAACCACCCACTCCACGAGCCGTTTCACCACTTCGGTATGCAGCGGTTCCCTCCTCCTGGCAGCCGCCGGTCTGCTGCCTGGGATGCTCGCCACCACCCACTACACGCTCGTGGACCGACTGGCCGCTCTCGGCGCGATCCCCACCGAGGAGCGGGTCGTCATACATCTCAAGCAGCGCATCATCACGTCGGCCGGGGTGTCGTCCGGGATCGATATGGCCCTTCACCTGGCCGAGTTGCTCACCGACTCGGTGACCGCCCAGGCCATGCAGCTGATGGTGGAGTACGACCCGCAGCCGCCCTTCGACGCCGGCAGCACGCGCAAGGCGAGCGCTGCCGTGCAGGATCGCGCCGCTGAACTGTTCAAGATCAAAGACTGATTGAGGACGTCCGTCCGCCTCCCGCAGGACCGTCGCCGGTGCTGTAGTCACCGAGGGCTTCCCTAACGTCGGGCTTGCTTCGAATCGGCCACTGCGGGAGTGAGAAGGTCATGCGACAGGTACCCAGGTCCGGTGTCCGGATGGTCCTTGGTGTGTTGCTGCTGGCGGGCTGTGCTCAGGCTGGGAGCCCTTCGGCCGAGGGGCAGTTGCTGGCCGAGCACGGCCTGTCCGGGCTGGATGCTCGCGCGGTGATCGAGCGCCTGGAGTCGCAAACTCTCAACGAACGTCCCGGTGACCTGCGAGCGTCGGTGGGCACCGACGTCCTCAAGCTCTCTGACCAGGACGGCAACGAAACGTCCCTGCCGATGCCGGAGACCGAGTTCTACCTCTCGTTGGCGCCCTACGCCGAGGAGACGCACGAGTGCTTCAACCACAGCCTCACCACCTGCAAGGGCGAGCTGCGCAACGAGGACATCACCGTTCGCGTCGTCGCGGACGGCGAAAGCCGGCCTCTGGTCGATCAGAACGCGCGAACTGGGGACAACGGGTTCGCCGGCATCTGGTTGCCCCGGGATCTCGCGGGCACCATCGAGGTGGAGCACGACGGGCTCAGCGCCAGCGGGAAAGTGTCTACCGGCAGCCAGGATCCGACCTGCGTGACCACGCTCAAGCTGGCCTGAGCCGCACTACCCCAGCAGCACCACGAACATGATGCTCGTAATGCCGTTGTAGACCGCGTGCACCAGGAAGCTGGGCCAGATCGAGGCGGTCTTGCGGAACAGGATCGCGCTGATCACGCCGACCACGAAGGCCACCGGCAGGATGATGTTGATTCCGTGGGCCAGCGCGAAGAGCCCGGAACTGACCAGCACACTGATCGCGGCGCCGTAGCGGTTCAGGGCGTTGGCGATCACGCCGCGGAACATGAGTTCCTCTCCGAACGGGGTCAGCACCGCACCGGCCAGCAGAGTGACGATCAGAGCGAGCGCACCGCCGTTGGCTGCGGCCTGGTAGCCGGCCTGCGGCGTGTCGTTACCGAAGATCGCGTCGTAGGCCACCGCAACCACCACGTTCAGCAGGTACGCCAGCACGCCCGCGCCGACACCGATGGCCAGCCACTTCCGGCTCACCCGGCGGAAACCGAAGGCCGCCAGGTTACGGATCCGGATTACGAACGCGGCCGCGAACCCGGCCAGGCCGACCGCGCCGGAGACCACGAAGGCCGCGATACCGGCATAGACCTGCTGGTCAGCGGGAATCGAGACGAGCCAGAGGCCACCGGCGACCATGGCCACCATGAAGCCTACGAAGCAGGCCGCAATCTCCGTCCAGCCAGGACGCAGGGAAGTAGACGGGCGAACCGGGGTGTCGAGCATGGGGACCAGCGCCTTCCGAAGGAGCATTAGTACGGCGTACCGGCACACCGTACCAGTACGGCGTACTGGTAGGTTCTCCTCCATGGATCGACGCGAGCTGATCATCGACGCGGCCCTGCAAGTCGCCACCACAGAAGGATTCGGCGCGCTCAGCGTGCGCTCGGTCGCGGCGGCCGCCGGAATCGGCCCGACCACCCTGCGCCACTACTTCCCCACTCAGGCACTGCTGTACGAGGCCCTCAGCTCAAGGTTCGTGATGCGCGCCCTGAGCGACCTCGACATCGCCGACCAGACGCGTCCTCCAGTTGAACGCCTTCACGAATGCCTGATCCAGTTCCTCCCCGGCACGCAGGACGTACGCCTGGAACTGTTCGGCTGGTTCGAGGTGCACCGCCACGCGGTCGGGCCGGACGCCAACGAAGGCGCCCGCGTGCTACTTCAAGCCGCGCGCCGCCAGTCCGGCGAAACAGTGCGCCGCTGGCTCGATCTCCTGGTCGAAGAGGGCCACACCCTCACTCGCGACCCCGACGTGATCATCCAGGACTTCCTGGCTCTGCTCGCAGGCCTGCACATGACCATGCTGATCGAGATCGAGCAGAACCGGCTACCGGCCGCGATCGAGACCTTGCGCTGGTTCAGTCGCCAGACGATCAAATCCTCCACCTGAGGCAGATCACGTGGTTACGGGAACCCGGGCGGTCGTTTTATCGCGCCGCCCACAACAACCTGGCCCACCCCTCGGGACCAGCCTCATCGCTGCTTAGTCTTCTCAAGACCGTCCGAGAGAAGCTCAGTAATGAACTCAGTGTGAGAACTTCTGTCCTACCGAAGTTGCGTGCCACCCGTCACGGCGCTGCGCTATCCCCTCCAGAGCATCACCTTGTGCCTACGGTCAATCACTCCTGCGACTACGCTGCGCCACGAACCGCTGCTCGGGATGGCTCACACTCTCGAACCTCCGAAATAAGACACAAACCGGCCAGCAAGCCAACTGTGCCGCCATGACCTATCCAGTTACAAAAATTCCAGGACAAGACCGTCGAGCAGCGTCAGAACCTCATCCGCGCTGGAAGCTCTCGAGTGGCGTTCCAGAAGCATTTCACCTGCCTCATAACTGCCGACCTGTACAAAAACTTCCCCGGATTCCCAGACAATAAGTCTGGCTGAGCGGATAGGGCTGTCTATGGCGACCCACGATGACCGCCTTACCTCGGCTTGCTTGTCGTACTCCAGCTCAGCTTCAAGCCCTCGTGTAGCTAGATCATTGGTCTTTTGTTCAAGCCACGATGCGAGCATCGCACCAAATTCTGTCATGATTTTCTCGACATTGACTCAATACCTATCAGGGAGACGGTACTAGGCTCAGGTCGCGGGATGCCCAGAAAAAAATATGCACGGTCCGCATGCCAAGTCTATGGCCGCAGTTGGGGCAAGAATCTCCCCCCTCTTGACCCGCGATCCATTCCAAGGATTCTGTTCTGAAAATGGAGTTGCCATCCTGCCATTTGAGGAGATCGAATTTGACAAGGCAATTCTGGCATAGCATAGACGCTCTTTCCACAGGAATGGCACCCATAAAGTCTTCGTCGCTTGCAATTCCTGCCGCTACTCTGGCATCCAGCTCGATGAGATCCTTTCCGTCTGGCCAGAACAGGTGGATAAGTATGCCTAGAGATCCCGGCCGAGGAAACGCCACCATATGGCGGGTCCGGGAGATGTCCATATTATGGATCAGTTCCAGCATATCGGGGTCGGTAAACCGTACCCCGTCCTCCACGGTAGCGCCGGGAGGAAGATAGATTATCGAGACTCCGCCCAGAGCGATCCTCTCGTTAGCCATACCGCTCATTAGATCCCGTGACGCTCATCAGCGAGTTCTCTCAGCCCTCATAACCGCGTCACACCGATCCCCGGACAGTCCCGCCGTCTTCAGGAGGCGTCCACGAAAAGACGTACACAGCCTTCGCATGGATGTCATTGCCGCAGTGCGGGCATTCCTTTAGGTAATTCTGCCGCTTATCTCTTTCTATGAAGTCACTTTTAAGTAGTGGGTTCGTCAACTGCCACTTCAGAAGGTCAATATGAGTTCCGCATCGCCTGCACTTGATATCCATCCTCTCGACCGGTATGGCGCCAAAGAAGTCGCGGTCAGTCACCTGCCCAGCGGCAACCTTCAAGTCCAGCTGTTCAAGATCGGTATCGTCAGTCCAAAACAGATGGGCCACAATTGACGGCATAGGACGATGCCAGTGTTCAATGACTTGACGCGTTCTGGCGGGATCCATGTCGTCGATGAGCCTCAAACGTTCGCGACCATATATATTTGCACTGTCCGCTGGCTCGGCCCCAGGTGGAAGATACGTGACCGATGTTCCGTCGATCTTGATCTCATAGCCGTTCATTGCGCCTCCGGATTTTGCTTCCTGTAATCGTGAATTACAGCCTCGAGCTCATCAGGACTCAATCTTTCAGCCTTGAACATGTGTGGGATCAGTACCTCGGCCTCCGTGGATGTGGTGAGCGTTTGGGGTATTCTGACCGCGGCATCATCGGTAACACGGAAGACCGGCCCGGTGCCCTTGGCAAAATTTCCAGCAGCTAGAGTTGGATCTGTCGTTGTCGATATCAAAGACCGCCCTCCGATTATCGAATGCATGTCGTCGCCAATCAGAGAGTGCTGTTGTACGTAGTTGTCCAGCGTTCCGAATTCTTTGAGAGCCCGTGCATGCGTCGCCTCCGAAGCGGCCAAGGCGGCTGATAGATCGCCGTTAAGGAGCGGTTCGTGCCCGGAATCGCTCAAGATCATGCCTGTTTGGTCGTGGATTAGGTGCTCGATCCATCTGGTCGTTCCTCGATACAGAGGGATCCGGCAGTCCATCAGGCCGAGGGGGTCGATCGACTGCAGCGGTGACGTGACGTAGTGGGTGTTGTTAGGTCCGGGGCGTAGACCGAGGGGGTCGGGGCTGATGTAGGCGCCGAGGTGAGGGTCGTAGTAGCGGTGGACGTTGTAGTTGAGGCCGGTTTCCGGATCGTGGATCTGGCCGGGGAAAGCGAGCGGGCAGTCGACGTCACCCGTAGTCGTTTGGCCGCTGCCCCATAGCGAGGTCTGGCGTTGCCAAGCGATGCGGCCGTCGGTCGAGATCAGTTCGGTGGGTGTTCCGACGAGGTCGGAGATGATCGAGTAGAACTCGGCGTCGATCCAGGACTGGTCGTCGCGGTCTGTGGTTTTGGTGGAGGCGCGCTGGGTCAGGGCTCGGGGTGTGGTGGGGTCCCAGTCCCAGACCGTGGTGGTGGTTGTTTCGTCCGCGTGGTTGACGTGGGTCTGCTCGGCGAGGTCGTAGCCGTCCCAGGCGTAGGTGTACTCCTCGACGGTGTCACCGTCGCGCAGGCGCTTCTTACCGACGCGGCGGTGCAAGGCGTCGTAGCGGTATTCCCAGGTGTCGCCCTCGGGGGTGGTCACCTTGCGGAGATGATCGAGGGCGTCCCATTCGTAGGTCCACGTGTGGCGGCCGCCCGAGAGCAGGTTCTGGTGTCGGCGGATCAGGCGACCTTGACCGTCGTAGTTATAGCGCCAGGGGCCGGCCCGGCGGACTCGGTCGCCCTGGTGCTCCCATGGGCCGTTGGCGGGGCCGGCGTTGGCCAGGCTGCACGCTGGGTCGTAGGCGTACTGCTCGAGGAGATTGCCGCCGTTGCGGACAGCTAGGACCTGGTCGAGCGGGTCGAGGTCGTAGTCGAGGCGGCCACGGATCAGGTCGGAGATCTGGGTGAGGCCGCCGCCGGGGCGGTAGTGATAGCGGCGTTCTTGGAGGAGGCGGCCTCCGCTGCTGGCATTGGAGCTGTCTGTGCTCTCGGGAAGGAGAGCGGCCAGGATCGCGGAGCCAGCGGTGAGAAGTCGCTGGGACTGGAGGTGGCCTTGGGTGCTCCAGGTTTGGAAAAGGTTTGCGCCAGGTATGTTTCGAGCAATCTCATGACGGGTGGCGTCGTATTGGAAGGTGGTGTGGTGTCCGGAGCTGTTGAGCTGGGTGGCCAGGCCGTGTGGTCCGTAGCTCCAGGTGCTGAGGGCGCCGGTAGGGGTACTGCGTTCGACCTTGTGGCCGGTGGCGTCGTAGCGGGAGGCCAGGATTCGTCCGTCGTGGATCTCCGCGATGATCTGTCCACGGGCGTCACGGGTTAGTTCCAGGTCGGTGTCAGGCGATGTGGCCCGGGTGAGTCTGCCGAAGACGTCGTAGGTGAAAACTGTAGTACCGCGCTCGGTCTGCTGGCTGACCGTGCGGCCCAGTGCATCGCGCTGGAAATTGATGGTTTCGCCTACGGCGTTGGTGCGCTGGGTCAGCTGTCCGGCAGCGTCGTAGGCATAGGTCAGGTTGCGGTTGTCGTAGTCGCTTTCGCGGATCAGGCGGCCGGCCGCGTCGTACTCGTACTGCCAGACCAGGCCTCGGGCGTCGGTGACCGAACTCAACCGGAGTTCGGTGTCGTAGGCCAGTCGCACGCTCGCTCCGGCGGCGTTCGTCATCACGACGGGCAGGTCGAACCCTGTGTACTCGGTTCGGGTCACTCGTCCGGCTGTGTCCGTGTGCTCGAGGAGGTTGCCCTCGGCGTCGTACTGCCAGGACTGCAGCGAGCCGTCGGGGCCTTCGACCTGGCTGAGTTTGTTCTCCGGTGTCCACGTGTAGGAGGTCCGGAGGCCGAGCGGATCGAAGGACGCTGTCACCTGCCCCAGGGCGTTTCGTTCAATTCTGGTGGTCTCGCCTGAGTGATCGGTGACCGAGGTAGGCAGCCCACGAGCGTCTACAGTTGATCTGGTGGTCGCTCCCGATGGCTCGGTGATGCTGATTAGCGCACCGTTCTCGCTGTATCCGAAGCGGGTGACGGCTCCCGACTGATCAGTGGTGGCAGCGAGATTTCCCTGCTCGTCATAGACCAACCGCTGAATGCCGCCGTCCGGGGCGACGGCCTGCTCCAGGCGGCCACGCTCGGTGTACTGCCATCGGGCGGAAAGTCCGTCTGGACGGACTACTTCGACGAGGAGATCGTCTTCGTACCGGAATGTGGTGCTGCGCCCGAGGGCATCGGTCTGGAGCAGTTTGCGATCGTGCTCGTCCCACTCGGTGCGGACAGTGTTCCCGAGCGGATCCGTCACTGCCGTGACCTGGTGAAGCTGGTTGTACTCGTAGCGCGTGACGTTGCCCAGGGAGTCTTCGGCCAGGGTGAAGTTCTCGGCCGGGTGGTAGTCCATTCGGCCGGAGAGCATTCCGTCTCTACCGCGCATCGCCACGACCTGCTGGGAATCAGACGCGTAGGTGTACTCGTACCAAGCACCGTTACGGTCGGTCCATCGGGTCAGTCGGCCCTGATCGTCGTAGCTGAAGCGCAAAGGCTCACCGCTGGAGTTCACGACGGCCGTCAGTTGGCCGATGTTGTCGTACTCGTAGGCCAACAACGGTGATTCGCCGCTGATACCAAGTCCGGTGACCCGTCCTCCATGGGTCTGGATCTCCAGCACGACATCGCCCGGCATCAAGATTCCGGTGAGCGCCCCGTCCGGTGCATAGCTGTACGAGATGCGGTTGCCGTGCAAGTCCGTGATGGCGGCCAAGGGCAACAGCACGTTGACCCCGGCGCCGGCCGCTGAGGCGAAGGTCCGAATACGCCCGGTCGCGGGATCCAAGAGCCGGTACTCGCCCTCGTCGTTGCGTGACAACGGCCACCTGCGCGAGCCGCTGGTCGGCAGGACCGAGTCACCCGGCTCTACCGGCGGATACCGTAGGAGAACCCCTTCACCGATCGAGGCGTAGACGCCTTCTGCGTCGATCTCCAGGCGGTCGTCCAGCGGGCTCGACCAGCCCGGCCCGAACCAGCGCCCCGCGGTGAAGCCCGAGAGATACGTCCGGTCGAGGACCAGATCCAGCACGCCAGGAAGACACAGGTCGAGCATCGGCAGGATCATCTGCCCGGTGACCACGTCGATCGGGTCGGCATGGGTGGTCCGCTCTCGGGCCGAGCGCGAAACGTCGCCGGTCTCGAGGGAACTCCGGGTTTCCAGACGATGCTCCACCACCGTCAAAGGCGACCTGGCACGAGCACCTCCGGACCCAGACGCTGAGCCGCCTGTGTTCCCCGTCCCGGACGCGTTGCGT
>NZ_JAJOMB010000041.1 GCF_021129305.1 Kineosporia babensis
CGACTCGAGTCCCTCCCCGACTCGAGTCCCGTGACCGGGACTCTGAGTCGAACCGCTTCTCCGGCCTCTCGGGGCCTGGCTCAGATGGCCCTCGCCGGCCCTGACCGCAGGCGCTGAGGCCTCCCAAAACATGGTTCTCGCCTGCCTGTTACTTGTTTTCCGAGCAGTGCTTCTGAACGCGCTTGGAAAACAAGCAGCGGCC
Source organism: Kineosporia babensis (assembly GCF_021129305.1). Lineage (GTDB taxonomy): Bacteria > Actinomycetota > Actinomycetes > Actinomycetales > Kineosporiaceae > Kineosporia > Kineosporia babensis. The sequence goes on from NZ_JAJOMB010000041.1 coordinate 203, forward strand.
TCGAAGTCCTTGTACACAGGCTTTTGCACAGGCTGTTTGCACTGGTCAGTGGCGTCCAACGAAGTTTTCCACTGGTTCTCCACAGGCGGCATACTTTTACCCGCGGGCCAGGGGAGGGATCGACGAGTGTCGTATTCGACGGTTTCCCCAGTTCAGAGGCCAAAGACGGGGCCGCGAGCCGGAACTGACCAACTGGCTCGGTCTCAGGTCTGTCCACACTGTGTACAGACTGGGGATGGAATCTGTGGAAAACCCTGTGGGAGAGGGCATGACACGAGGTGCTGTCGGCGAAAGTCGTTTGCTGGACTCGAGTTGCCCGGTTATCCACAGGCTCGGAGCGTTATGCACAGCAGTGGAAAAACTTCGCGATCCGCGCACAGGTGGGGATAACTTTGTGGACAAGGTGGTGCCTGCAGGACTTGTCCACAGCAGTTCTCAACAGGGCTGCGCTTTCGCCTTTGTGCCTCTGACCGGTCAAAACGGCAAAAGCTGGGGTGCCGCACGATGACTCGAGAGCTTTGTTGACAGCCCGTGGACAACGCTCGGACGACCCGTGGATAACTCGAAACCATGCGCCGTGAATATTTCCGTGGATGAAGGCCAGTTTTCTGGGGATGGACTGTGGATATCTGTGGGTCTTTTGTGGAGAACGGTGGACAACCCTGTTGGTAGTCCACGGTCTTTCCACCGTTCATCCACCGACGACGCCGATTCATCCACTGTCTGTCTACAGGCCTCTAACTCGATGACCTGCAAAAACAAGGGTTATCAACAGTTTCCACAAGCGCTACTACAAACACCAAACAGTTAACTCGAGGAAAATTTGCATTCCGCCAACATTTGGCTTGGACGAACGAGCCCGGCCTGGGCGGCCTGTGGGTTGGGGATAAGCAAGGAGGACCAAGCTGCCTTGCACGTACAAGTGTTCGAATGGCTCGAGTCCTTGTCTGCGGTCTTCGGCAGACGGTGCCTCGGCCCTGAGCAACAGGTTGAGGCGATCCAGACGGTCGAGGAGGTCGAGGAGGTCGAGGCAGTCGAGGCAGTCGAGGCAGTCGAGGCAGTCGAGGCAGTCGAGGCAGAGCTCTCGACGCTGATGGCGACCGGCGCCGGCGCTTGAGGGGATGCCCTAGGGATGAGCTCGGGGTGCAGCAGCAGAGTGCGTTGGTGAAGTGGCGAGCGTTGACGGGCCAGGCCTCTGAAGGGCTAGTGCACGACTGTCGATCGTGGTGGTGAGCGAGAAGCATCTGATTCAGTTGCTCGGCGCTCGGCGCTCGGCGCTCGGCGCTCGGCGCTCGGCGCTCGGCGCTCGGCGCTCGGCGCTCGGCGCTCGGCGCTCGGCGCTCGGCGCTCGGCGCTCGGCGACCGGCGACCGGCGACCGGCGACCGGCGACCGGCGACCGGCGACGTGGTCATGGCGACGTCGCCGTGGCGAAGTGGGCCAGAAAGCGTGGTTGGTGCTCCAGCGAGCGCAGCATGCGTGCCAGCAGCCGAGCCGTGCGGCCACCAATTCGGTTACCAGTCGGCCACCAGTGATGACCGCACCGCAGCCGACGGCAGACCAACGACTGGAGCCGATCGAGGCCATCTCAGCGAGCTGACCAGAAGCCATTCCGGCAGCCGGTCGTGGGCGGGCTCGCATCTGCCTCCGATGCATCGGCTGGTGGGTTCGGGGGGCGGGCTCTTCGGGCACCGCAGACCCTCACCGGAACCCGAACTGCACACCCCTGCCAAGGCACCCGCGGGCGAACAGCGCCAGCCTCGTGACGGTGGTGAGCCCGACCCAAGTCACGGCCCACCCACAACGGGTGCCCTGACTGATCCCGGTTCGCCCAAACCCAGGCACCCACAAACGCCCACGCCCTACCGGACCCAGCAACCACGTCCTCAAGCAACCCCCACAGCCCCCTGAAGGCGACCCAGCCGCACCAGCCGGGTGATTACCTACCCGGCTGCCAGCAATCGCCCAGAAGGCCCCACAGCCGCCCGCCCCGCCCACGCAACGACCAGTGGCAGCGGCGACCACCACGTCCTCAAGCTCGAACCGTCACCACAAGCCCGGGCCGGACTGCGCTGCGACAGCCAGGACCCCGACCGTCCGCTCGCCGCCGAGCCCGCGACCCGCCGATCGAATTCCCCCCGCCTCGCCAACTCGCGTAATGTCGGCGGGCAAGAACTTCACATCTGAGGCCCGGTCTCCTGTGACCGGGCCGCAGATGTGTCTTCCGACAAGTCATCGGCCAGTTGTGGAGGGGTTACCCGTGAAATTCCGGGTTGAGCGCGACGCTCTGGCGGACGCAGTGGCCTGGGCAGCCCGTGCCCTGCCCAGCCGTCCCCCGGTCCCGGTCCTCGCAGGTCTCCTGCTCGAGGCGGACGCGGTCGGCGTTCTGCGGCTCTCCAGCTTCGACTACGAGGTCTCGGCCCGGGTCGAGGTTCCGGCCGACGTGATGGACGCGGGCACCGCCCTGGTCTCCGGCAAGCTGCTGGCCGACATCTGCCGCTCGCTGCCGGCGAAGCCGGTCGACGTCACCACCGACGGTTCCAAGGTCTCGGTCGTCTGCGGCTCCGGCCGATTCACCCTGCTGACCATGCCGGTGGAGGAATACCCCACCCTGCCGGTGATGCCCGATGCGTCCGGTACGGTCGCGGGTGACATCTTCACCCAGGCGGTGGGGCAGGTCAGCATCGCAGCCAGCCGGGACGAGACGCTCCCGATCCTCACCGGGATCCGGTGCGAGATCGAGAGCGACCAGATCACGCTTCTCGCCACCGACCGGTACCGGCTCGCGATGCGTACCTTGCCCTGGCATCCTGGCGACCCGAGTCAGAGCAGCGTCGCCCTGGTCCGGGCACGCACCCTTTCCGACGTGGCGAAGGCTCTTGGCACCAGCGCCGACGTCACCCTGGCCCTCACCACCGGCGGAGCGACCGAGATGATCGGTTTCGAGGCCGGCGGCCGCCGCACCACCTCATTGCTGGTGGAGGGCGACTACCCCAAGGTTCGTGCGCTGTTCCCCGACAAGGTGGAGACATATGCGCTGGTGGGAACGCAGGCTCTGACAGACGCGGTGAAACGGGTCGCGTTGGTGGCGGAACGGAACACTCCGGTCCGACTCACCTTCACGGAGGGCCTCCTGACGCTGGAGGCCGGGCAAGGAGAAGATGCTCAGGCATCGGAAGCAGTTGAGTCGACCCTCGTTGGTGACGATCTCTCCATCGCCTTCAATCCGCAGTTCCTGCTCGACGGCCTCGGGGCGCTGAACTCGCCCCTGGTCCGCCTGTCATTCACTCAGCCCACCAAGCCCGCGGTGCTGTCGCCGCAAACCGATCCGGAAGGGTCGGACGACAGCAGCTATCGGTACCTCCTGATGCCGGTGCGAATCGCGGGCTGAGCCCCGAAGGGAAAGACCCCGTGCACATCGGAATGATCGGCCTCGGCCGCATGGGCGGCAACATGTACAAGCGCCTGACCGAGGCCGGCATCAAGGTCACCGGTTACGACCGCGACCCGAATGTCAGTGACGTCGCCTCGGTCAAGGAACTTGTCGACGCCCTGCCCGGCCCGCGCATCGTCTGGATCATGGTGCCCTCCGGTGACATCACCCGGAACACCGTCGAGGAACTGGGCAACCTGCTCTCCCCCGGTGACCTGGTCATCGAGGGCGGCAACTCGCGCTTCAGCGACGACTTCCTGCACGCCAAGGCGCTGGCCGAGAAGGGCATCGAGTACGTCGACTGCGGCGTCTCCGGTGGTGTCTGGGGCCTGAAGAACGGTTACGGCCTGATGGTCGGCGGTGACGCCAAGAACATCGAGCGCGCCATGCCGATCTTCGACGCGCTGCGCCCGGAGGGCCCGCGCGAAGAGGGCTTCGTCCACGTCGGTGAGATCGGCGCCGGGCACTACGCGAAGATGGTCCACAACGGCATCGAGTACGGCCTGATGCAGGCCTACGCCGAGGGCTACGAGCTGCTCGCCGCCAAGGACATCGTCAAGGACGTGACCGGTAGCTTCAAGGCCTGGACCCGGGGCACCGTGGTCCGCTCCTGGCTGCTGGACCTGCTGGTCAAGGGCCTGGAGGAAGACCCGGGCTTCTCGCAGATCACCGGCTACGTCAACGACTCCGGCGAGGGTCGCTGGACGATCGAGGAGTGCATCGCCAACGCCGTGCCGGCGCCGGTGATGACGGCTGCTCTGTACTCCCGGTTCACCAGCCGCCAGGACGACTCCCCGGCGATGAAGGCCGTGGCGGCGCTGCGCAACCAGTTCGGCGGACACGCCACCACCGCCAAGGCCGCGGCGGACGCGGGCCCGAGCTCGGGTTCCGGTTCCACGCAGTCCTAAGCACCGAACGACCGGACCGCCGGGCGCCCGAAACCTGGGTGCCCGGCGGTTCAGTCGTGCAAGGACCAGACCAGTCGGGCAAGGACCGGCAGACCCTCGCTGGACTCCCGGCCGGGTGAGCACGACGATGGTGGGCGATCCGAAAGTCCACCAATGGACGCCGGTGCGCGCGTACGTCCACAAAAAAGACGTACGAGTCAGGCACCTTGGTACAGCTGCCCCATCCGACCCGGACCGGAGACCGATCCGCCCAGATGCACGTCACCCATCTCTCGTTGGCCGACTTCCGCTCCTACGAGAGCGCCGAGCTCCCCCTGGAGCCGGGAGTGACCGCCCTGGTCGGGCCGAACGGGCAGGGTAAGACGAATCTGGTGGAGGCGATCGGCTACATCGCATCGCACTCCAGCCACCGGGTCAGCACCGACTTCCCGCTGATCCGGGCCGGGGCAGCGCGCGCGGTGGTACGTACAGCGATCCAGCGGGACGACCGCAAATCGCTGGTGGAGCTGGAGATCGCGGCCAAGGGAAGCAATCGGGCCCGGATCAACCGCTCGCCGGTCACCCGCCCCCGGGATGCGCTCGGGATGTTGCGCACGGTGCTCTTCGCGCCGGAGGACCTGGTCATCGTCAAGGGCGATCCGGACAGTCGGCGCCGGTTCATGGACGACCTGCTGGTGCTGCGAGCGCCGCGCTACGCCGGGGTCCGCTCGGACTACGACAAGGTGCTGCGCCAGCGAAACGCGCTGCTCAAGACCGCCGGTAAGGCTCGGCGGTCGGGCCGTACCCCCGATCTGAGCACGCTGGACGTCTGGAACACGCACCTGGTGAACGTCGGCGCGGAGCTGCTGTACGCCCGGTTGTTCCTGGTCAGGGCGTTGACGCCGCTGGTTGCGGGCTCGTACGAGGCGGTCAGCCTGGGGCAGGGCAACGCCACCCTGACGTATCGCAGCACGCTCGGCGAGGACATCGGCGGCCCGGCGACTGATACCCCAGTACAAATGGACGTCCCCGGCCGGGAGTTCTTACGGGAGCGGTTGCTTGCGGCGATGGAGGAACAGCGGACCAGTGAGCTGGAACGCGGGGTAAGTCTGGTCGGCCCGCACCGGGACGACTTGTTGCTCAGCCTGGGTGGGCTGCCGGCCAAGGGGTATGCCAGTCACGGCGAGTCCTGGTCGTTCGCCCTGGCGTTGCGGTTGGCGTCGTACGACCTGCTGCGCGGCGACGGGGACGAGTCGGCCGAGCCGGTGCTGATTCTGGACGACGTGTTTGCCGAGCTGGACGCTGGTCGCCGCGAGCGTCTGGCCGAGATGGTGGCCGGCGCGGAGCAGGTGCTGGTGACGGCGGCGGTGGCCGAGGATGTGCCGAAGGCGCTCAGCGGTGGCCGGGTCGACGTGGTGAAGGGAGCGGTGACACGTGTCCACTAGGAGCGGCCGGGATCGGGGCAACAACTCGGTCACGAACAACGAACAGGGTTTATCCACAGGTTCCACACACCCTGTGGGAAACGCCGGGTCAGCTGGGGATAAAACTCCCCCACCCCCCGTCCCTCCTGTGGAAAACCATGTGGACACAGATTCGCGTTCAGGTGTGGACAAGAGCCGGGGGGTTTCCCTCCCGCCGCCCGGTTCGGCGGGCGTCAGTGCAGGTCAAAGCGCAATCCACAATCCACAGGGGGATGTGGACAACGGTGCTGATGCAGTTCGCGCAGCCCTGGGGAGAGTGCGCGCGGCGGCCGCTGCCCGTGGGGAAAAACCCGGGGTTCCGGGCCGGGTCGGCGCCGCCGCACTGGCCCGGCAACGCCGTGAAGGAGCCAATACCCGCTCCGGTGCACACCCGGACGCCCGTGATCCACAGGGGCTGAACCGGGTGATGGCCCGGCTGATCGCCGAGCGCGGCTGGACCGAGACGGTGGCGATCGGCGGGGTGCTGGGCCGCTGGAACCAGATCGTCGGTGCCGATGTGGCCGGGCACTGCCAGCCGATCAGCTTCGTCGACGGTGTGCTCACCGTGGGCGCCGACTCCTCGGCCTGGGCGACCCAGGTGCGTCTGCTCACCCCGAACCTGCTCGGCCTGCTGGCCCGCGAGGTGGGTGAGGGCACCGTCACCCGGATCGTGGTGCGCGGCCCATCCGCGCCGTCGTGGCGGCACGGCCCGCGGGTGGCCCCCGGTTCCAAGGGACCGGGCGACACCTACGGGTGAGCTCAATCGTCACCGAACGTACAAATCGCCCGGCTCAACTTGGCTTGACATCGGCTTGATGCGCGGAGCCTGGGCGCCGCTCAGGCCCCGTAGCCCTCCCAGAGACGTATCGGGAGTCACGAGGGGGCGGGCTGAGGCGCCAGAGATGTGCTCGCAGCCCTTAGGGGAGTAGATACCTGCCGCGTTTGGGCCCGCTGATGAGCGAATCCGGCGGGGGACCAGATATGATGGGGGCTGTTCGGCGGCGCCGGGGGAACCGCACTCAGCGGGTCACCCCTCGGGCCCGTACCGTCGGCCGCGCTGGCACCCGCCACCGGCCCTTGAAGCTTCAGGAGTCCCCCCACCCGTGGCCGAACAGACGATACCGAGCGCCCCTGAGTCCTCTGCTGAGAGCACCGTCGTCACCGAGGACGGTGTCGCGTACGACGCCAGCGCGATCACGGTGCTCGAAGGCCTGGAGGCGGTCCGCAAACGCCCCGGCATGTACATCGGCTCCACCGGTGAGCGCGGCCTGCACCACCTGGTCTACGAGGTGGTGGACAACGCCGTCGACGAGGCGATGGCCGGTTACTGCACCGAGATCGACGTGACCATCCTGGCCGACGGCGGGATCCGGGTGATCGACAACGGCCGCGGCATCCCGGTCGACATCGTCGCCTCCGAGGGCAAGCCGGCCGTCGAGGTCGTGCTCACCGTGCTGCACGCCGGCGGCAAGTTCGGCGGTGGCGGTTACTCGGTCTCCGGCGGTCTGCACGGCGTGGGTGTCTCCGTGGTCAACGCCCTCTCCCGCAACCTGGCGGTCGAGGTGCACCGGCAGGGCTCGATCTGGCGCCAGTCCTACGAGATCGGGGTGCCGCAGGCCCCGCTCGCCCAGGGCGAGAGCATCCCGGAGGAGCAGACCGGCACCATCGTCACCTTCTGGCCGAGCGGTGAGATCTTCGAGACGCTCGACTTCGACTACGAGACGCTGCGCACCCGGTTCCAGCAGATGGCCTTCCTGAACAAGGGCCTGCAGCTGAAGCTGACCGACGAGCGGCCCGAGCACGCGGACGAGGACGGCAAGCAGTTCAGCGCCACGTACAAGTACGACGACGGCCTGATCGACTACGTCAAGCACCTGAACTCGTCCAAGAAGAACGACAACGTCAACGCCGAGGTGATCTACCTCGAGGCGGAGGACCAGGACAAGGGCCTGGCGCTCGAGCTGGCCATGCAGTGGACCACGGCCTACTCCGAGAGCGTGCACACCTACGCCAACGCGATCAACACGCACGAGGGCGGGACCCACGAAGAGGGTTTCCGGGCGGCGATGACCAACCTGATCAACGAGTACGCCCGGGCCAAGGGCCTGATCAAGGACAAGGACCCGAACCTCGCCGGTGAGGACATCCGCGAGGGCCTGACCGCGGTGATCTCGGTGAAGCTGACCGAGCCGCAGTTCGAGGGCCAGACCAAGACCAAGCTGGGCAACACCGAGGCCAAGACCTTCGTGCAGCGGGTGGTCCGCAACGAGCTCACCGACTGGCTGGACTCCCACCCCAACGACGCCCGCGACGTGATCCGCAAGTCGATCCAGGCGGCGGCGGCCCGGATGGCGGCCCGCAAGGCCCGCGAGGCGACCCGCCGCAAGGGTCTGCTCGGCGGCGGTGGCCTGCCCGGCAAGCTGTCCGACTGCCAGTCGACCAACCCCGAAGAGTGCGAGATCTTCATCGTCGAGGGTGACTCGGCCGGCGGCTCGGCCAAGAGCGGCCGCGACCCGCGCACCCAGGCCATCCTGCCGATCCGCGGCAAGATCCTGAACGTCGAGAAGGCGCGGATCGACAAGGTCCTGGCCAACCAGGAGGTGCAGGCGCTGATCAGCGCGTTCGGCACCGGGGTGAGCGACGACTTCGACCTGAGCAAGCTGCGCTATCACAAGATCGTGCTGATGGCCGACGCCGACGTCGACGGCCAGCACATCCGCACCCTGCTGCTGACCCTGCTGTTCCGGTTCATGCGCCCGCTGGTCGAGCACGGCCACGTCTACCTGGCCCAGCCGCCGCTGTACAAGATCAAGTGGGCCGGCAAGGGCGCGGAGCCGGAGTACGTGTACTCCGACCGCGAGCGGGACGCGGTGATCGCGGCCGGCCGCGAAGCGGGCCGGAAGCTGCCCAAGGACGAGGGTGTTCAGCGGTACAAGGGTCTGGGCGAGATGAACGCCAACGAGCTCTCGGAGACCACGATGGACTCCACCAAGCGGGTCCTGCTGCAGGTCACCATGGAGGATGCGGCGGCCGCGGACGAGATGTTCGCGATCTTGATGGGTGAGGACGTCGAGTCCCGGCGATCCTTCATCCAGCGGAACGCGAAAGACGTTCGTTTCCTCGACATCTGATCCCCCAACGAGCCGTGGGCACCCAAGGTGCCCACGGCGTCCTCAATTCGAAACAGCTTGCTAAGAACGAAGGATCGACGTGACCGAGCAGCCGCCCGCAAGTCCGCCGTTGCCCGAACCGGGCCGGATCGAGCCGATCGACCTGCAGCTGGAGATGCAGCGCTCCTACCTCGACTACGCGATGAGCGTGATCGTGGGCCGGGCTCTGCCCGACGTCCGGGACGGCCTGAAGCCGGTTCACCGGCGCGTCCTGTACGCGATGTACGACGGTGGCTTCCGCCCCGAGCGCAGCTACAACAAGTGCGCCCGCGTCGTCGGCGACGTGATGGGCCAGTACCACCCGCACGGTGACTCGGCGATCTACGACACCCTGGTCCGCCTGGCCCAGCCCTGGGCGCTGCGCTACCCGCTGGTGGACGGCCAGGGCAACTTCGGTTCGCCGGGTAACGACCCGGCCGCGGCCATGCGCTACACCGAGTGCCGGATGGCGCCGCTGGCCATGGAAATGGTCCGGGACATCGACAAGGACACCGTCGACTTCTCCCCGAACTACGACGGCAAGACGCAGGAACCCGACATCCTGCCCGCCCGGTTCCCGAACCTGCTGGTCAACGGCTCGGCCGGGATCGCGGTTGGGATGGCCACCAACATCCCGCCGCACAACCTGCGCGAGGTGGCCGACGGCGTCCAGTGGCTGCTGGCCAACCCCGAGGCCTCCGACGAGGAGCTGCTCGGCCAGCTCCTGCTGAAGATCAAGGGCCCGGACTTCCCGACCCACGGCCTGATCATGGGCACCCGCGGGATCGAGGACGCGTACCGCACCGGCCGCGGCTCGATCACGATGCGGGCGATCGTCACGGTCGAGGAGATCCAGAACCGCACCTGCCTGGTCGTCACCGAGCTGCCCTACATGGTCAACCCGGACAACCTGAAGGTGAAGATCGCGGAGCTGGTCGACTCCGGCCGGATCCAGGGCATCGCCGACATGCGCGACGACACCTCGGGCAAGACCGGTCTGCGGATCGTGATCGTGCTCAAGCGGGACGCGGTCGCCAAGGTCGTGCTGAACAACCTGTACAAGCACACCCAGCTGCAGGACAACTTCGGCGCGAACATGCTGGCCCTGGTGGACGGGGTGCCGCGCACGCTCAGCCTGGACAAGTTCGTCCGGCACTGGCTGGAGCACCAGATCGAGGTCATCGTCCGGCGTACCCGGTACCTGCTGGCCGAGGCCGAGCGCCAGGCGCACATCTACCGCGGTTACGTGAAGGCGCTGGACGCCCTCGACGAGGTGATCGCCCTGATCCGGGCGTCGGCCACGGTGGAGGACGCGCGTGGTGGGCTGACCGCGCTGCTGGACATCGACGAGGTCCAGGCCGACGCGATCCTGGCGATGCAGCTGCGCCGGCTGGCCGCCCTGGAACGTCAGAAGATCCTGGAAGAACTGGCCAAGCTCGAGGCGCAGATCGCCGAGCTCGAGGCGATCCTGGCCTCGCCGGAGCGGCAGCGGCAGATCATCTCCGAGGAACTGCAGGAGATCGTCGACAAGTACGGCGACGAGCGGCGCACCCAGATCCTGCCCTTCGAGGGCGACATGAACGTGGAAGACCTCATCCCCGAGGAAGAGGTCGTGGTCACGATCACCCGGGGTGGGTACGCCAAGCGCACCCGTTCCGACCAGTACCGCGCCCAGCGGCGCGGCGGCAAGGGCTCGAAGGGCACCACGCTGCGCGGCGACGACGTGGTGGAGCACTTCTTCGTCACCTCGACCCACAACTGGCTGTTGTTCTTCACCAACTTGGGACGCGTGTACCGGGCGAAGGCGTACGAGTTGCCGGAGGGGTCGCGGGACGCCAAGGGCCAGCACGTGGCCAACCTGATGGCGTTCCAGCCGGGTGAGCAGATCGCCCAGGTGATGTACCTGCGCACCTACGAGGACGCCGACTTCCTGATCGTGGCCACCCGCGACGGTCTGGTGAAGAAGACCCGGCTGGGTGAGTACGACTCCAACCGGGCCGGCGGCGTGATCGCGGTCAACCTGCGCGAGGGCGACGAGCTGATCTCGACCCGCCTGGTCGGGCAGAACGACGACCTGCTGCTGGTGTCGAAGAAGGGCATGTCCGTTCGGTTCACCGCCGATGACACCGCGTTGCGGCCGATGGGCCGGGCGACTTCGGGGGTCACCGGGATGAAGTTCCGCGAGGGCGACCAGTTGCTCTCGATGGACGTGGTGAAGGACGGCGCCGACGAGTACGTCTTCATCGTCACCGAAAACGGTTACGCCAAGCGGACTCCGGTGGACCAGTACCGGGTTCAGGGACGCGGCGGCCTGGGTATCAAGGTGGCCAAGCTGACCGAGGAGCGCGGTGACCTGGTCGGCGCGATGATCGTCAGCGAGACCGACGAGGCGCTGATCGTGATGGAGCGCGGCAAGGTCGTGCGCTCGTCCGTGGCCGGGGTGCCGGCCAAGGGCCGCGACACGATGGGCGTGGTGTTCGCCAAGCCGGACAAGAACGACCGGATCATCGCGGTCGCCAAGAACACTGAGTCGGCCGAGCTGGAGGACGAGGAGGGCGCGGAAGAAGGCGCACTCAGCGAACTCTCAGCTGACTCGCCGGTTGCGTCGGCCGAATCGGCGGATGCTGGTGCGAGCGCTGCCGAAACCGCCGAAACGCCGCAGGCCAGCGACGAAGGCGACACTTCGGGCACCGTCGGCGACGTCTGAGCCGACTGATTGGTTGCCTGCCCCGGCCGTCAGCTGAGTAACACTGGACTCAGCAGACGGCCGGGGTGACATGCTCTAGGGTCGGGATGTCGATGCTGGAGCGATAGGATCGGCTGAAACGGGTGTTGTTCACGCCCACGTTCGGCTAGTGAACGAGCAGCCGATCATGAATCTGACCGAATTCTGACGGCGGGTACCGCCGGCTGCTGAACGTGGAGGTGAGACGTGAGTCCGGAGAAGGAAGACCGACCGGCGGGCACGTCAGCACCGAAAACGGGTGGGGGAGCATCTCCGATGACGACCGATGCATCGCCTAGCGTCTCCGGCGGGGGCGGCAACAAGCCCTCGTCCTCCGGAGGTCCGGCGAAGGGACGACCGGCCGGCAACGGCGGTCCCGCGCGTCCGGGCAACAACGCTCCCTCCGGCTCGGCTCCGGCCGGCCCGCCTGCTCGCCCCGCGGCGAACGGTGGAGCCCCGGCCCGCCCCGGCCAGGCTCCGGCCCAGCCCCCGCGCAACAACCAGCCCGGCAGCAAGCCGGCCGGTAACGGCGCCCCGGCCCGCCCGGCGGCTGCTTCCTCGGGTGCCAACGCCCCCGCGGTGAAGCGCACCCCCGGTGCTCCGTCCGGCCCCGGCGCTCGCCCCTCCAGCAGCGGCGACGCCACCCGCCCGGTGCCCCCGGGCAGCAAGCCGGCCGCCAAGCCCAGCAGCAGCCCGGCCGAGTCGGCCGCCGCCCGCGCAGTGGCCAACGGTGGCAGCAACGCCCGCTCCAACGTCCCCAACCGCCCGGGCACCAGCAACAACGGTCAGGGCAGCCAGGGCGACAGCACCAAGAAGGCAGCAGCCGCCGCTCCGGCCGGCCTGCGCCCCCAGGCAGCTCCTGCCGGTTCCCCGGCGCCCTCCGCGGCCCGCCCCACCGGCAACAGCCCGCGCCCGTCCTCCGCGCCCCGCCCGATGACGCAGCCGCGTCCCTCCGGTGGCGAGAACTGGTCCGAGCAGGGCAGCCCCAACGGCCGTCCCGAGCAGGGCGGCGGCGGTGGCAGCTACCAGACCGCCACCGACGAGCGCGCTGGCGCCGAGGCCGACGCCCCCCGGGTGGCGCGCCTCACACTGGCCAGCATCGACGTCTGGTCGGCCCTGAAGATCTCGTTCCTGCTCTCTGTCGCCTCGGCGATCGCCCTGGTGATCGCCGTCTCGGTGCTCTGGCTCGTGCTCAGCGCGATGGGCGTGTTCGACTCGCTCAACGAGATGCTGAACACACTCGGCCTGGACCAGTCCGGCGAGAGCAGCTTCGACATCTACAACTACGTGGGCTTCACCAAGGTCCTGTCGATCAGCATCGTGCTCGGTGCGGTCAACGCGCTCATCATGACCGCGCTGTCCACCGTGGGCGTGCTGCTCTACAACCTCAGCTCCGGTCTGGTCGGCGGCGTGCGGGTCACGCTCTCCGACGACTGAGAACCCGCCGCTGGACCCGGTTTGGGATGACCGGGTCCAGTGCGGTAATCTCTACGAGCGGTCGTCACCACGGGTGGCGGTTTAGCTCCCGGGCCTATAGCTCAGTCGGTTAGAGCGCTTCCCTGATAAGGAAGAGGTCAGTGGTTCAAGTCCACTTAGGCCCACCGGAAAAGCCCCAGCTCAGACACACCGTCTGGCTGGGGCTTCTTGGTTTGGCCCTAGAGCTGGCCCTACAAAAGCCCTAGTTTTTCGGTGACCACCAGGCTGCCCGGGCCTCGGCTGAAACTGTAGGAGGTCAGGACCGGGCGAACTCCTGCAGGCCGAGAACTCGCAGCAGGTCCAGCCGGTCGCGGGTCTCCTCGTCGGCAGGGGTGAGCACGAGCAGTTTCTGGGCGTGGTCCGGTTGCTCGAGGGTTTCGCAGTCCATCACCAGGTCGCCCACGCGAGCGTGCATGATCGTCTTACGGTCGGCTCGTCGCACCGCTACTTCGTGCTCGACCCACAGCCGGGCGAATTCTGGGCTTCGGGCTTGGAGCAGCTTGATCAGGCCGGTCACCTCGGGGTCGGACGAGCGCCGGCCGGCCACCACGCGCAGGTCGGCCACCAGTTCGCGGGATCGGTGGTTGCGGTCGGCCGGGGGATGTGTGGCCCGGGTGTCGGGGTCGGTGAACCAGCGGAAGCAGAGGTAACGCCGATTGCCGGTCTGATCGGTGTGTTCGCCCATCAGCAGGACCGACGCATGATTCTGGGCCAGCACTTCGCCAAGGTCGGACAGCACCAGCGCCGGAGTGTCGCCAAGGAGGTCCAGCATGCGCAGCAGTCCGGCCCGGGGTTGCTTGGAGACGCCGGTCGAGGGTGCGGGCTGGTGGCCGGCCAGGTGGAAGAGGTGGTCGCGCTCGTCGTCGGTCAGGCGCAGGGCTCGAGCCAGGGCGGTGAGCAACTGGGTGGAGGGTTGACTGCTGCGGGCCTGTTCGAGGCGCACCACGTAGTCCACCGACATACCGGCGAGCATGGCCACCTCCTCGCGGCGCAGGCCGGAGATACGTCGGCGCGGTCCGTCGGCCAGGCCCACCTCAGCAGGCCGGATGGCTTCGCGACGGCGGCGGAGGAAATCGGCCAACTGCTCACGCTGCATGCTCTCCATCCTGCGCCTGACCTGCTTGGTTTGCCAGGGAGCGGCTCTCCCACGATGAGTGCTCCTCTCCCCTCCGGGCCGTCGCGGGGCCAGAGTTTTGGCTAACCCCAAGATGAGGAGCAGAGGGATGCAGACACGCAGCCTGGGTAAGAACGTGGTCTCCGAGCTCGGACTCGGCGCGATGGGGATGTCCGGTGCTTACGGTGAGGCCGATCGCGCCGAGAGCATTGCGACGGTGCACGCCGCCTTGGACGCCGGGGTAACGCTGATCGACACCGGGGACTTCTACGGGGCTGGGCACAACGAGATGCTCCTGGCCGAAGCCCTGAAAGGCCGTCCGCGCGACAGCTACCAGCTGAGCGTGAAGTTCGGAATGCTGCTTACCCCCAACGGTTATGCGGGGCACGACGCTCGGCCAGAGGCGGTCAAGAACTTCGTCACCTACTCGCTGGCTCGGCTAGGTACGGACTACATCGACGTCTACCGTCCCGGCCGGCTCGACCCCGCAGTTCCGGTGGAGGAGACGGTGGGCGCGATCAAAGAGCTCGTGGAGGCGGGGTACGTGCGCCACCTGGGGCTTTCGGAGGTGAACGCAGAGACGATTCGCCGGGCTCACGCCGTCCATCCGGTCTCTGACCTGCAGATCGAGTACTCGCTGATCTCGCGGGCGGTGGAGACCGAGGTGCTGCCGACACTGTGCGAACTGGGCATCGGGATGACCGCGTACGGCGTGCTCAGCCGAGGCCTGATCTCCGGGCATTGGGCCGCTGACCAGCAGAAACCCGGAGACGCCCGGCCCCTGATGCAGCCCCGGTTCGCGGCCGGGAACGTCGAGCACAACCTGACGCTGGTCGAGGCGCTGCGCGAGGTGGCCGAGGCCAAGGGCTGCACGGTTGCCCAGTTGGCGATCGCCTGGGTGGCCGCTCAGGGCGAGAACATCGTGCCGCTGGTCGGCGCTCGCACCCGCACGCGGCTGGCCGAGGCGCTGCCCGCGGCCGAACTGGAACTGACGGCCGACGACCTGGCCACGATCGAAAAGGCGGTACCGAAGGGCTCGGCGAAGGGTGACCGGTACCCGGCTCAGTTCATGTCCGCCTTGGGAGTCGGCAACTAACGCTGGCGAAGATCCCAGCGGGTACCGGTTTTCCGCCGGGCAAGGAACTCGGCGAGGGACACGTCCGGCACCTTGCGCCAGGTCTTTGAACGGCGGGTGACCAGGCGGATCTCCACGACCTCGGCCTGTTCCGGATCGCGGGCCGGGGCCAGCAGCACGGCTCCGGCCCGACGGTTAGCTCGGTTGACCAGGCGTTTGCGCAGCCGCACGGCCCGACGGGACCGGTTGCTCTCGCCGTAGACGTTGCGGCCGTCGCGGGCCAGACTCAGCGCCTTCTTCTGCTGCGGAGTCTGGCTGCGCTCGCGCTTGGGCACGAGTCGATTGTTCAAGAACCGGGCGGTTTCTGCAGCAATTTTTGTCCGGCAACCACTGATGAGGGACGGTGTGGGCGCCCGGTTTGCCCAGGTTCCCCAACGCTTTGGTGCGGTTTCGCGCCTGGGCGCCCACACCGTCTTACATTTGGTTTTACCCGCATGATCGAGCTCAGACGTTCTGGTAGAAGCGCAGCGCGTTGCCGTCGTGATCGAGGGCGGTGAACTCGAGGGTGCCCCAATCGGTGCGGTGCAGCGGCCCGTTCGGATGCCGGATTCCCGCCTGCTCGCAGCGTTCGTGCAGGTCAGCCGCATCATCAACGCGGATGCTGCACGAGGCGCGGCCGGCCAGATGCGGCTCACCGCCGGGCACGTCCGGCTGATTCGCCGCCCAGAGATGCAGTTCCACCTGGTCGCCGATCAGGATCGCCATGCCGGTTTCCTGGTAGCGACATTGGAAAGGCAGCTTGGACGTGTAGAACTGCACCGCCGCGGCGATGTCCAGGACGGGCAGGGAGGGGACCGCGCTGAGCATGGTCATGTCACCCACGGTAGCGCCGTCGCATCAGAAAGCAGACGAGACGGCGCCCAGATAGCCCGCGAGCAATGCGAGGGCCACCTCCTGCACCACGTGATCGCCGGGCAGGAACGCCGGATCATGCAGCATCGGCCCGCTCATCTCAGGATTGCCCGCCGGAGAACCGGTTCCGACGAACTGCATCAGGATCGGCAGCTGAACACCGTAGTTGGCGAAGTCGTCGGAGCCGCAGGAGGCGAAAGATGCCGCCGGAAAACCGAAATCGTCCAGCCAGGCTCGCGTGCCGAACGCCAGGCGCTGATCGTTGACCAAGGCCGGACTGCCCCGCCGGATCTCGTACTTCGCGGTGCAGCCGTGTGCTTCGGCGATGCTGGTGACCGTGCGGGCCAGGCGTTCGTGCAGCAGCGTGCGGTCGCTCGCCTGCATCACCCGGACCGTTCCGGCGCCGGTGGCCGTTCCTGGAATGACGTTCGTGGCGGCTGACCCCTGCAACTGCGTGATCGAGACGACGGCCGCATGCAGCGGATTCACCGTGGAACGGGCGGCTTCCTGCAGAGCGAGCACGATCCGGCACAGCACCGGCACCGGATCGACGGCCAGATGCGGGTACGCGCCGTGCCCGCCCTTGCCGGATACGACAATGTCGATCTCGTCCACCGAGGCGTTCACCGGGCCACCCTCACTGGCCACCTGACCTGCGGGAACCTGCGGTTGGACGTGTGCGGCGACGAGCGCTCGCAGTTCGTGGTCGATCAGGTGGTTGCCGGCCACGATGTCGCCCGCGCCGGTGGCCCCGGTCTCCTCGCGGGGTTGCAGGACACCGAGGAGTCCCAGCGGAAGGTCCAGTTCACGAGCAGAATTGAGGACGGCGAAGAGCGCGGCCAGGTGGACGTCGTGCCCGCAGGCGTGCATCGCCGGGCGGGTCGAGGCGTAAGGAGCGCCGCTGATCTCGGTGATCGGCAAGGCATCCAGCTCCGCGCGTAGCCCGATCGAGGGGCCGGGCGGACCGAAGCGGACAAGTCGGCCGGTGTCCGCGACCACCTCGGCGGGCGGGTTGCCCAGTGCGCGCAGGAAACGTTGCGAAGTCGGCTCCTCCAGACCGGAAATGTCCGGCTCGGCGTGAATCTCACGCCTCAGTGCGATAGCTGCCGGTAGAGACGCCTCGAGCTCGGCCCGCCACCGCCCGGCCAGATCGTCCCCAACCCCTTGATCACTCTTTGCGTCCATTGTTGCCATCACTCCGTGATACAAGCGGATACGCACTGCCTCAACCGCAGAGGGCACAGCCCGTCCCAGGCAGACAAACCCGATCGGCCGCTGATCATCGATCAGGACGCTCCGTAATCTTGGGTAGCAGAACGTCAATCCAGGGATGGGACTTCATCGTGGGCGAACGGCACCTCAAGCTTGACCTGCCCACCAAGCTGATCATCACGGCCGTCGGGGCCGGGATCGTGCTCACATCGCTGCCGGGTAGTGCTGAGCAGAGTGATGCCTCGGCCGATCCCACCTACAAAGCCCAGGTCGTGGGGGTGGACGACGCCGACGCCATCCCTGATCAGTACATCGTGGTGCTCAAGGCGCCGGCCACCGGCGAGGACAACGCCGCCCTGGAGAACGCGGTCGACCGCGCGGAGGACCACGGCGCGGATGTCACGCAGGAGTACGGCGAGGCGATCAACGGCTACGCCGCCACGATGAACGATGCCGAACTGGCCAAGGTCCGTACCGATCCCAACGTCGCCTACATCGCGGCCGACACGGTGGTCACCACCAGCGATACCCGCTCGGTGACTTCCTGGGGGCAGGACCGGATCGATCAGCGCTCGGGCCTGAACGGCAAGCTCAGCACCGCCACCGACGGCAGCGGCGTTACGGCCTACGTCATCGACACCGGAGTTCGGGCCACCCACACCGACCTGGCCGGCCGGGTGAGCTCGGGCTACACGGCCATCACCGACGGCAACGGGACGGACGACTCCACCTGCGCCAGCGTGAGCAGGGGAACCGGGCACGGAACGCATGTGGCCGGCACGATCGGGGGCACCAGGTACGGGGTCGCGCCTGGGGTGGACATCGTCTCGGTCCGGGTTCTGGGCTGCGACGGCAGCGGTACGTCGTCCGGAGTGCTCGCCGGGGTCAACTGGGTCACCGCGAACGCGGTCAAGCCGGCGGTGGCGAACCTGAGTCTGGGCGGCGAGGCCAATCAGCCGCTGGACAATGCCGTTTCCGCCTCGATCGCGTCCGGCATCACGTACGGCGTTGCCGCCGGCAACGACGCGGTCGATGCCTGCAACGTCTCCCCGGCCCGCGTACCCCAAGCCCTGACCGTCGCTGCGTCCACCAATGCGGACGTCAGCGCATCGTTCACGAACTACGGCTCTTGCGTGGACCTTTACGCACCGGGCCAAGCGATCACCTCCGACTGGTACACCAGCGACACCGACACAAACGTGCTCAGCGGAACGTCGATGGCCACACCGCATGTGGTGGGCGCCGCCGCGCTCTACCTCGATGCCAACCCTGGCGCTTCCCCGGCCACGGTTGCCTCCTACCTACTCAGCCGGGCTACCCCCAACGCGATCAGCAATACCCCCAGTGGCACCCCGAACAAGCTCCTCTACACCGGCTCTGACATCCCGACGACGTCTACCCCCACTCCTACCCCGACCACAACGACGGCCGCGCCTACCCCGGCGCCGACCACCACGTCCCCAAGCCCTACTCCGACGACCACAGCGCCAACCGTCGCCCCCACCACCCAGCCGACCACTACGGCCCCCAGCGAGCCCGCGGCGCCGACCACCCCCGTCCCCAGTTCCTCAACTCCTGCCGCATCCAAGCCCTCGACCCAGACGGTCAAGACCACCAGGGGCAAGCTGAGCCTGAAGACCAAGGTCGTGACGGTGACCAGCTACACCAGCAAGAGATCAGGTCGGCAGCGCGGCAGCCTTACCGGTCCGCGGGGTACCAACTTCGACCTCGCTCTGCAGAAGTGGAACGGCCGGCGCTGGGTGGAAGTGGCCGGCGGGAGCAAGGCCGGATCCACCGAAAGCGTGAGCTATAACGGCAAATCCGGCAAGTACCGCTGGCAGGTGGAGCGGATCAAGGGCAAGGGCAGCTACGCCCTTAAGGTCACCCGCCCCATCTGACCGTGCTCAGAACGCGTAGCGCACGCTCAGCCAGGGCGTGCGCTTCGCGATCAGATCCAGCAGGCGCTGCTTCCAGACCGCTTTCCAGGCCGCCCGGTAACGAACGTTGCGCATCCCGTTCTGTGACACCTTGAACTCCTGAATGTCCGGACGCCACAACAGGT
Organism: Kineosporia babensis; assembly: GCF_021129305.1. GTDB lineage: Bacteria > Actinomycetota > Actinomycetes > Actinomycetales > Kineosporiaceae > Kineosporia > Kineosporia babensis. The sequence continues at coordinate 19,709 of NZ_JAJOMB010000041.1, forward strand.
TCTCGGCCTGCGGGTGCCAGCCCAGGTTCACCTCGTGCAGCCCCTGGTTGTGCGTCAGGAAAATGATCTCGGCCGCGGCCTGGGCCTTCGCCGCCGGAGAGAGAACGTCGTTCAGGTGGGTGAGCAGTTCGTCCCAGTCGGCCAGCCAGTCCTCATGCACCACGACCGGCGACAGATTCAGGTGCACCTCGTACCCGGCCGCCAGGAAATCATCCACCGCGGCCACTCTTTCGGTGACCGAGGACGTCCGTATGTCGAGCAGTTTCGCGGTTCTCTCGGGCATCACCGAAAAACGGACGCGGGTGCGCCCCTGGGGTTCATAGGCCAGCAGGTCGCGGTTGACGAACTTGGTTGCGAACGAGGCCTTGGCGGTCGGCAGATCCCGGAACGCCGCGACCAGATCGGCCACATTGTCGCTGACCAGGGCGTCCACCGAGGCGTCGCTGTTCTCGCCCAGGTCGTAGACCCAGGCCTGCGGGTCGCACTGGTTGGGCTCGGTCTTCGGTCCCTGCCGGGCCACGTGCCGCTGCAGGTAGCCGATCATCTGCTCGACGTTCGCGTACACCGTGATCGGGTTTGCATACCCCTTGTGCCTCGGCACATAACAGTAGGCACAGGCCATGGCGCAGCCGTTCGACGCCGACGCCGCGATCCAGTCCGCCGAACGCCCGTTCACTCGGGCGGTCAGCGTCTTGCGTACGCCCAGGGCAAGCACCTCGGTCTTGGTCCGCACCCAGCGCTGCACGTTCTCCTCGGTGTTGTGCACCGCGTCGATCCGGTTCGCCGAGGCCACCTCGATCACCTCGGCCTCAGGCCAGCGCGCAACGATCTGCCGACCGCGCTCCAGTTCAAGGGCGGCGGGTTCGGCGTAGATGGTGCGGACGTCGAGGAGCACGGTGAGATGGTCTCGCACGCAGTTACCTATGGCACGTCGGTTCTTGCCTTGAGTGGCCAGGTCAGTGACGCGGGTGCGCTCCTCGGGCACCATGATCAGTCGTAAGGTTTCCTTACTATCTGGGAGGGGTCAGATGCTGGGATCCCACGAGGCAACGATGCAATGGTCAGTGCCCGGCCTGCTCGGCGGTGCGGCCCTGGCCGAGGTGCTGGGGCATCCGGTCGACGAGAACGCCACCGGTTTGGAGGTCGTCCCGTACGAATTCGGCTCACCAGCCACCGGTTGCCTGCTCCGAGCCCGCGGCCGGCGTCCCGACGGCCACGAATGGACGGCCTTCGTCAAGGTGCTGCAGCATGTCCGGCACTGGCCGATGCTGCAGTTCATGCCGCCGCACCTGGCCGCCGACTTCGTCGAAATCTTTCCCTGGCGCGAAGAACTCACGCTCTGGGACACGCAGACCACGTCACATCTGCCGCCCGGCCTGCGACCGCCGCACCTGTACCGAATAGTCGAGCTAGGGGACGATCGGGTCGCCGTTTGGTGCGAGGACGTCGACTTCGAGGACGATCCCTGGAACGACGGTCGGTTCGCCCGAGCTGCTGACCTGCTCGGCCAGTTCGGGGCGCGGCGGTGTCACCCGGATGTCACCTCGCCCTACCCGCCCGACTTCGCGATGCAGAAGTGGGTCCAGAGCCTGCCGATTCGAGCCCTGGGCCCGCTGCAGGACGACACCGTCTGGGGTCATCCGCTGCTGGCCGACCACGCCGACCTACGGGCCGAACTGCTTGCCGCCGCGCCGTTGATCCCGCAGGTCATGGCCCGGTTCGCCACCCTGCGCCACGGCCTGCCGCACGGTGATGCCAGCCCGCAGAACCTGCTCGTTCCCCGCGACGGCTCGGCTGACTTCGTGGTCATCGACCTGAGCTTTCAAACCCCGGCTCCGCTCGGGACCGACCTCAGCCAGCTCGTGGTCGGCCTTGCCCACGCAGGCCAGCTTCCGGTCGAACGCCTTCCCTCCGTCGAAGCCGCTGTCCTGTCCGGCTACCGCGCTGGCCTGGCTGGTACCGACCTCCCGCCCGGCGACGACGACATTGAGTACGCCTACGCCGGAAATCTGCTGCTGCGCAGCGGCTTCACCGCTATCCCGTACGAACGTCTGGCCGATCCCGAGGCTGGTCCGCTGATCCGAGAACGCATCGCGCTCACCCGCTTCATCCTTGGTAGCGCTCGCGCTCATCTTTCCTGAACAGCCTTATCGGATAGGGAGGCGGGTAGCCGATGTGATCAAGGGGCGGCCAGGGACAGGGCGGCTCGGAAGCTTAGAGCGTCCGGCAATAGGTGCACGTGACGCATAGCGCCTGGTAGCGGGCGTGTCAGTGATATGAGGCAGGCACGGGCTCTGGTGATCATGGAGTTCTCTACGCTCAGTGATCGCCAAGGATGCCCGTGCCTGTTGTCCCATCATGCCTGCTCGAACCGATCTGGGTCGAGTTCGAGGCCGCCATCGGCCCCGACCGTCAGGGGTACGACCCTGAGCATCCACTGGGCTGCCATCGCCGGGCCATCAGCTCCAGAGTCGTCTTCGAACATCTCGTGGACGCCCTGGTCCACGGATCCGGATACGAGCGGATCGCCAGCACCGCGTGCTCGGACTCCACCATCCGACGCCGGCTGAAAAAGTGGGCCGAAGCCGTTGTGGCACAGCATGTTCATGCCATGGCCCTGGCCGCCTACGATCTCATCATCGGGCTGGAACTTCAGGACCTGTCCGTGGACGGCTGCATGACCAAGGCCCCCTGTGGCGGCGAGAAAGCCGGCCCCTCTCCGGTCGACCGCCGCAGAGGCGGCCTGAAACGATCGATCGCCACCGAAGCCCGGGGCATCCCGGTCGGCATCGTCTCTGCTGGCGCGAAGCGCCACGATTCCCCGCTCCTGGAACCCACACTCACCGCTGCCCAGCACCAGAGCGGGCTCCTGCCCGATCAGGTCACCCTTCACCTCGATGCCGGCTACGACAGCCAGAAAACCAGAGATCTCCTGGCATGCCGTGGATTTGATGGCGAGATCTCCCGCAGAGGCATTCCGGCACCCATCCAGGCCGGCCGGCGATGGGTTGTCGAGCGCACCCATTCCTGGATGAACGGATACGGGAAACTCCGCCGCTGCACCGACAAGAACAGTGCCGTCGTGGACTTCTACCTCTACCTCGCGGCCGCCTTCGTCACCGTCCGTCAGCTCATCCAGCAGGCCCGCAAACGCTACCGATGGGACACCCGACCCACCACCCGCCGCCTCAGATGATCACCTACTGACGGAGCCTCTTAGTCACTCAGCACCGAAAAGAGGCCGTTCCCGGTGATCCGGAAACGGCCTCTGACCTGCGGTGGAGACGATGGGACTCGAACCCACAACCCCCTGCTTGCAAAGACATAGTTCGCCCGCCGGGAGGTTGGCGCCAGTAGGGGCCCACCTGCTCGGCAAATGGTGCTTCTAACAGGCAAAGGACCGCTTCTTCAGGTACCGGACCGGGCTCGAGGTTGGGCCCACCCAACTGGCCGCGAGTGGCCTGGAGAGTCCCTGGTTCACCTGGGCTACTGGCCCGGTACTGGCCCGGTACTGGCCCGGCACGACTACCTTGACTTGGTCCGGTAGACCGCAGCCAGCCCGACCGCTGAGGTTCCAGGACAGCAGACCCCCGGGTTCGGTGCCGGCGGATATCCTGTACGGAGCCAATGGCGTAGGAGGTGAAGCATCGTGGTCGGTATGGACGCGGCTGAGGCGGCCAGCCTTGCAGACGAGATGCTCTCGCAGGGCGAGTCGCTCCAGGCTGTCTGGCGGTACAGCATCATCCAGCTCCTGGACGACTACAGCCATGATGTGGGCCGCAACGGGGCAGAGGCAGCCTCGCGACGGTTCGACCAGGAACCAGCCCCGACGCGGTCCACTGAAGTAGATGCTGCTCTGGCTGCTTTGGCCGAGTATCTCGCACGGCGGGACGGCTGGTCCTTGCCTGCCTGGGCCCGCAAACCGGGGCGTTACTCGTCGAAGTGGTGGTTTGTCACTCCGCTGCGGGGGATGCATCCGACGGCGCTTCAGGAGTCGCCTGCGTCGTTCCGGACAAGAGGAGTCTTCATCACCAGTGGCGCTCTGAGTCGGGCATGATCCACGGTCCCCTGACAGCTCAAGACATCCACCGGCTCTTTGCCGAGTTGGCCGCCGAACTTGACGCCGTCGGCCAGAGAGCCGAGATCTTCCTGGTGGGCGGTGCCGCGATAGCCCTCTGCTTCGACGGTCGCCGTTCCACCCGAGATCTCGACGCCGTGTTCGCTCCGACGGACTCCGTGCGGAAGGCTGCGGCTACGGTCGCTGACCGGGAGGGCCTCGATCCGGATTGGCTGAACGACGCAGTCAAAGGATTCCTCCCAGGAACTGACCAGAACGCCATCCGTTACTTTGAGGCGCCCGGCCTCCTGGTCGATGTCGCCTCCGCCGAATACCTGCTCGCCATGAAACTTTTCTCCTCCCGCGTTGAAACGGACGCAGAGGATATAGCGCTGCTGTATCGCGAGGTCGGGTACACCACAGTAGAGGAAGGGCTCACGCTGGTCGAGCGGAGCTATCCCGGCCGCCTCGTGGCTGCAAAGGTGCAATTTCTGCTTGAGGAAATCGTTCAGTCCCTAGGTGAAAACTAGGTCGGACTCCAGGGCTCCGGCGTGAAGTGGTTGTGTCGGGTTTGATCACTGGATGAGTCGGTGGAGGTAAAGGGCATCGATCGGGCGGGTGTGGTCGCGACGGCCTTCGGAGATGTAGAGGTAGCCGGCGTCCTTGATCGCGTTGATGACCGCGCTGCGCGGGGTGGCCAGGTTTGCTCCGATGCAGGTGACCATGGGTGAGGGCGGCACCGAAAAGGCCGCTCTCGAAGACCTTCGCGAGGCCCTGACCAGGCTGATCGAGGAGCTCGGTATTCCTCGGGAGTTGTCCATCGCCGTTGCGCCCAAGCGCCTCGACTTCTCCTGGTTCAGGCCTAGCGTCTCAGAGCTTTCCAAATCCCCGTAGCCAATTGACGCTGGCCTCCCACCCTCCCGAATCCCCAGGCCAGATCGCCGCGATTTCTTGGCTGTGAAGCAACGCCAGCAGGTCCGCCGACGGTGCCTCGGGGACCAGAACAGCACGCCGCGAGGTCTTCACGAACCTCGTGTAGTCGATCAACTGGCCAATTGCTTCGCGAATGGATTCTCTCGACGACGATGCCTTGCTTTCCACCAAAAGCTGGTGCGCAGGAATCCAGACATCCGTGAGCAAGGGCCGGTGCGAACTGTCATAGGTGATCTGCCATCGATGAAAAGCAATGCCCTGACTCAACAAATACCGACAGAACGCATTCTCCAGGACGGCTTCGGGGCGCAGCCGGTCCACTTCGTCGGCGAGCTCCGGATCTTCCCAGCGGATGAGCTCATGACGCTCGACGGGCACAACTCGGGCCTCTCCACCGGGTAGGGAGTCAAAGATTTCCCAAGGTCGATGCACGACGTTCAGGACCGGGGTCAGCTTGAAAACTGGGATTGTAACGAGTTCGCCTCCCGGGTAGTAGCGAGGGACAGTCAACTCGAAGACGTTCGCTAGGACGAAGGGCTCGATGTACCGCTGGGCGGCGCTGTTCCGGAGGTTCTCGAGGAGATGTAGGGTGCGCCCCTGATCCAGCGAGTCCAGGACTGCCTCGTTCATTTTCTCCCGGGTCGACCCGGTGTAGAGGTAACTACCGTCCGACTGCCAGCCAAAGCCATCGTTAAGGTGGGAGTGGGCACTGTAGAGGGCCATGTGCTGGCTACGCCGAGAATGGCTGATGCCAGAGTGAATCGAAAAACCGTAGATCTGACTCAGGCCCCTGCGAGTAGCAAACTCTCCGGGCCGCAACGCCCATCGATCTGAGAACATCATGGCCGCGAAAACCAAGGGTTCTGCCGTCCCGATACGGCCGTTCTTGTGGTGGAGACGATGGGACTCGAACCCACAACCCCCTGCTTGCAAAGCAGGTGCGCTACCAATTGCGCCACGTCCCCGTGTTCCGCAAGCGAGCACTGGGCACGCCGCGGGACGGGAGGAGGATCAGACCTTGTCGGTTGCCGAGGCCCAGGGCTGGGTGGGCTTCGTGGCTCCGACCTTGCGCCAGACCGCAACGCCGGCGACGGACGCGATCGCGACCATCAGCAGCTTCTTCATCAGGGTTCCTCCCCGTCCGTGAGGGCGACAGCTGTGCCGCCCCTTGAGCAGGACGAGATTATCATCGCCGCCGCTTGCCCGGCGTCGCACCTGCCCGGGCTTGGGGGCGAGGAGCGGGGGTGCGAGCTGGGCCAAGTGCGACACAGCAGGTCAGAAGCGTGAATAGGGGTCAGGCAAGATCTGGTACCGGCATTGCCGGGCCGGGTCGGATCGGCTGTGCGCGGGCTAGGATCGTAGGCAGAACGAGTTACAGCCCCCGAGGCGCGAGCTTTACAGCAGACGAAGTAGTTCCTCGGCCGCTCTGACGCAACATCGAGGGGTTTCACATGCTCGCAGCACCAACCCGCGCCATGGCCGTACTGCTGGTGGACGACGATCCGGGCGATGTCCTGATGATCGAGGAGGCGCTGGAGACGATCGGGGCTCCGCGCAACGTCTACGTGGTCAACGACGGCGAAGAGGCGGTGGCGTTCCTGCGCCGGACCGGGGTGCACGAGGATGCGCCGCGCCCCGACGTGATCCTGCTGGACCTGAACATGCCGCGGATGGACGGCCGACAGGTGCTGGCGGAGATCAAGAACGATCCTGAGCTGCGCAGCATCCCGATCGTGGTGCTGACCACGTCGCAGGCGCCGTCGGACATCCTGAGCAGCTACTCGCTGCACGCCAACGCGTACGTCACCAAGCCGATGAACCTGGACGGGCTGACCGAGGTGGTGCGGCGAATCGACCACTTCTACGCCAAGATTGCCGCTTTGCCCGGCCGTCGCCGCACCTTCGAGGATTAATCCACAAGACTTTTCACACCTGGGGATTACTGCGCAGCGAGCACAGCACCAGCAGCGCGCCGAATCCGGGAATGATTGAGATCGCCCGGATTCGCGTCGTTTTGGTCAGCGTCCAGGTCAGGACGATGGCGATCAGGTAGGCGCAGCCGTGGATCGGGCCGAGGGCTGAGGCCAGGGCGGGTACGTGCACCGTGGCCAGGTTGAGCAGCAGGACGATCAGCGAGAGGGCTTCCACGGCGGCCGCGGTCTGTAGTGCGCGCACGTCACACCCCCGTCGATGAGCCGGGGCGCACGATCATCAGGACCACGATGATCGCCCAGACCAGGCCGAACAGGCCGGTGACCATGCCGAGCCGGGGCAGCAGGGCGGGTACCGAATCCGTGCCGCCGGGAGTTTGCAGCAGCTCCATGATCCGGCGCTGGGCGGGTACCACGGCCCAGGCCAGGAGGGCTGCGCCGACCAGGGTGAGGGCCATCGAGACCCAGATCCAGTAGTCCCCGAGTACACCCATGGCCGAGGCGGTGCCGATGCCAAACACCGGTACCGCCACGCCGGCGACTGCGTAGCCGGTGCTGATCCGGTGCAGGGCCTGGAGCACGGAGTACGGACCGGTGTGGTCCTGACCAGCAGCGACGGCCTCGCGGGCGTAGCGGGGGAAGAGGCTGGCGGCGGCGGTGAGCGGCCCGATCAGGATGATCGCCAGCACGACGTGAACAGACAGCAGGACGGCCTTCATGGGGCCAGGTTACAGTCAGACTTAAACTGGGTCGCAAGGCCCGGGACAAAGTCGGAAGCCAGCTGCCAGGATGAGCCGGTGACCCGACCGCCCCAGCCCAGCCCCGGATTCCTGCTGATGAACATCGGCCGGACCATCCGGACCGAGGTCGAGGCGGGGCTCAAGGTCGAGGGCACCTCGCTGCGGCATCTGTCTGCACTGGGGCATCTCAACCGCGAACCGGGCCTGTCCTACAGCGAACTCGGCCGTCGTGCGGGGGTCACGGCGCAGAGCATGCAGGCCACGCTGCGCCAGCTCGAAGACCTGGGCGCGGTCGAGCGGCGAACCCTCCCCGGACGTGGTCGCACCGCCGAGCTGGCCGTGACCGAGATCGGAACCGGCATGATGACAACCGGTTTCAGGGTGATCAGCGAGGTCGAAGCGAAGATCCTCGAACCTTTGGACGAAGAACAGCGCCGGGCCCTGACCGCGCTCCTGCTGCCGGTGATGGCCCGCTCCTGAGTCACTGCCGAGGTCGGGCAGCTACCACCCGAGCGCCCGAACCGTCGCGTGCGAACGTCTCAAATTGAAACCGAGGCGAGCACAACGTCCTTAATCAGAGACCCAAAGCCGTTCGATCGCGAGCCGCAGATCTTCGGCCTCGGGAGCCTCGCCCGTGACCGTGGCCTGCAGGAACACCCCGTCGACGAGGGTGGCGAGGGCGAAACCAGTGCTCTTGTCGGTGAGCTGGGTGAGTAGATCGCGCAACCCCAGGAGCCAATGCGTGGCCAGGGAGCGCAACTCCGGCGTGTGACCGGCCGCCAGGTAGAGCTCGCACTCCAGACGCGCCCGGGGCTGGTCGGCCAAGTACCCCAGAACTAATTGCGTAAGGACGCTTGCGGGCCCCGACTGCCGGGGCTCGCCTTGGGCGCCCCGGAGTTTTGCTGCCCACTCCACCAGATCTGCGTCCCATGCTTCGGCAGCCTGTTCCAGCGCGGCGGAGATGAGGTCGTGCAGCGTAGGGAAGTAGTAAGTGGTGGCGCCGAGCGGAACACCGGCCCGGGCAGCGATCGCCCGGTGCGTAGTGCGCGCGACGCCTACCTCGGCGACGACTTCGACGGTGGCCGCGAGCAGAGCGCGGCGCCGGCCTTCGGGGTCCCGGGAGTTCGTCACCCGCCTCAGTGAACCCCAGCCACGTTGAGGATCACCACTCCACCGATGATCATTGCGGCTCCGGCGATCTTCGCCAGGGTCAGCGGCTCACCCATGAATGTGGCTCCGATCAGCATGATTGCCGCGATCCCCATACCCGACCAGGTGGCGTAGACAACGCCGACGGGCAGGTGCTCGACGATCCGCGACAACAGGATGAACGCCGACGCGTACGCCCCCAGGCAGAACAGTGTCGGCGTCAGGCGCGAGAAACCCTGGGTGGAAGGGAGCAGGCTGGTGCCCAGAACCTCGAGCGCGATCGCGGCGCCGAGCATGATGTAAGCCATCGGAGACTCCTGTACGTCTGTACTAGTACGTCTGTACAAGTTCTCCGGTGCGCAAGTTTGTTCCTCGCCGGTAGGGATTCCTTCGAACGGCTCAAAACAGATGGACGTATCGGGCACCTGGGTGCCCGGGCCGACGTTGAGCATGGGGTGAACGGGAACAAGGGCAACTACCAGATCTGGCTGGCGGTCGGAGCGATCCTGCTGTTCATCGGGATTCCCCAGCTGGGGACGGGTAGCACCATGGGCCTGATCACCGGCCTGGTCTTCATCGCCGGCTCGGCCGGCGGCTTCTGGCAGGCGTTCGCCGAGAAGCGCCGGGCCGAGGCCGAGGAGCAGGCCGAACTCAGCCGGCGGGCCGCAACTGAAGCACCGCCAGAGCCCGACCGTCCACAGTGAGTGGTTTGCCCGCCTCCACCAGCGGGCCGGGCTCGATCGTCACCATCGGTACCGAGATCGTCGTACCCTGCACCGCAACCGCGGGCGCGGCGATCGGCACCCGGCCGGCCTCGGTGCTCAGCACCAGTTCCCAGCAGGCGCCGAAACCTTCTGGCGGGAGCACGAAGTCGATCGGCTGGTCATGGGCGTTGTAGCAGACCAGGAACGAGTCGTCGACGACGCGCTCGCCCCGGGTGCTGAGGTCGGTGATGCCGTGCCCGTTCAGGTACACCAGCACCGAGCGCCCGAACCCGGAACCCCAGTCCTGGTCGGTCATCTCGGAGCCGTCGGGCCGGAACCAGGCGATGTCCGGCTGAGCGTCCGAGCCCTGGGCGCGCACCGGTAGGCCGCTGAAGAACCGGCGCCGGCGGAACACCGGGTGGTGCAGTCGCAGGGCCGCGGCCGCGCGGGTGAACTCCAGCAGGCCCTGGTCCACGTCATCCCAGTGCACCCACGACAATTCGCTGTCCTGGCAGTAGACGTTGTTGTTGCCCTGCTGGGTGCGGCCCAGTTCGTCGCCGTGCGCGATCATCGGAACACCTTGTGACAACAGCAGAGTGGCGATGAAATTGCGCTGCTGCCGAGCCCGGGTCTCCAGCACCCCGGCGTCGTCGGTCGGGCCCTCGGCACCGCAGTTCCACGACCGGTTGTGGCTCTCCCCGTCGCGGTTCTCCTCGCCGTTGGCCTCGTTGTGCTTCTCGTTGTACGAGACCAGGTCACGCAGCGTGAAGCCGTCGTGCGCGGTGACGAAGTTGACCGACGCCACCGGGCGCCGGGCCGAGTGCTCGTACAGGTCGGCGGAACCGGCGATCCGCGAGGCGAACTCACCCAGGCTGGCCGGCTCGCCCCGCCAGAAGTCCCGCACGGTGTCGCGGTACTTGCCGTTCCACTCGGTCCACTGAGGCGGGAAGTTACCGACCTGATATCCCCCAGGACCGACGTCCCAAGGTTCGGCGATCAGTTTCACCTGGCTGACCGTGGGATCCTGCTGCACCAGTTCGAAGAAGCTGGAAAGCCGGTCGACGTCGTAGAACTCGCGGGCCAGAGTGGAGGCCAGGTCGAAGCGGAAGCCGTCGACGTGCATCTCGGTCACCCAGTAGCGCAGCGAGTCCATGATCAGCTGCAGCGAGTGCGGGTGCCGGACGTTCAGCGTGTTCCCGGTGCCGGTGTAGTCCATGTAGTAGCGCGGGTCGTCGTCCATGACCCGGTAGTAGGCGCGGTTGTCGATCCCGCGCATGGACAGCGTGGGGCCCAGGTGATTGCCCTCCGCGGTGTGGTTGTAGACGACGTCGAGAATCACCTCGATGCCGGCCTCGTGCAACGCGCGCACCATGGCCTTGAACTCCTGCACCTGACCGCCGGGGATGGTGGTGGAGGAGTACTTGGTGTCCGGCGCGAAGAAGCCGATGGTGTTGTACCCCCAGTAGTTCGACAGACCCTTGTCGACCAGCGTGGAGTCGTTGGCGAAGTGGTGCACCGGCATCAGTTCCAGCGCGGTCACGCCCAGCGCAGTGAGGTGCTCGATGATCGCCGGGTGCGCGATGCCGGAGTAGGTACCGCGCATTGCCTCCGGGACGGCCGGGTGAGTCTGGGTAAGGCCTTTGACGTGCGCCTCGTAGATCACCGTGTCCGCGTACTCGTGGCGCGGCGGCCGGTCCACTCCCCAGTCGAAGTAGGGGTTGATCACCACGGACTTGGGCATGTGCTCGGCCGAGTCCTGGTCGTTACGGCCCTCGGGATCGCCGAACGGGTAGCCGAACATCGACTCGTCCCAGTCGAACTTGCCGTCGATCGCCTTGGCGTACGGGTCGAGCAGCAGCTTGTTCGGGTTGCAGCGGTGGCCCTGCGCCGGGTCCCAGGGCCCGTAAACCCGGTAGCCGTAGCGCTGACCAGGCTGAATACCGGGCAGGAAGACGTGCCAGATGAACGCGTCGACCTCGGGCAGTTCCACCCGGGTCTCGTTACCGGCCTCGTCGAACAGGCAGAGCTCGATCTTCTCGGCCACCTCGCTGAAGATCGCGAAGTTGGTGCCGTAGCCGTCGTAGCTGGCTCCCAGCGGGTAGGCCTTGCCGGGCCAGACGCCGAGGGCAGTCGGGGTGGAGGCTGGATCCGTCACAGTGACTCCCTGAAATGCACAAGGCGGGTCTCAGCCGAAGCGCTGAACCATGATCTTCACCCGATTTGGTCACCTTTGCATGTTGAAGAGTCAACGGACTTGGTGACTTGACGTTGACGCAGCGTCAACTCCTACCGTGGTTCTCGTAGCCACGACGGGAGCATGCGATGGAGTGGTCCATCCAGGAGATCGCCCGCCTGACCGGAACGACCAGTCGCACTCTGCGGCACTACGGCGAGGTGGGGTTGCTCGAGCCCAGCCGGACCGGGCCCAACGGGCAGCGTTTCTACGACCAGGAGGCGCTGGTCCGGCTGCAGCGGATTCTGCTGCTGCGCCAGTTCGGGCTCGGGCTGCCGGTGATCGCCGAGGTGCTGGGCGGTGAGAAGGATGCCGTGGCGGCCTTGCGCGGGCATCTGGAAATGCTTGAGCGGGAACGAGTTCGGATCGATCGGCAGGCCGAGTCGATCCGGACGACGATTCGCAAGATCGAGGGAGGGGAGCCGTTGATGGCCGAGGAGATTCTGGACGGGTTCGACCACACGCAGTACGAGCAGGAGGTTACCGAGCGCTGGGGTAAGGACGCCTACCAGCAGGGGGACCGCTGGTGGCGCTCGCTCAGCGACGCCGACAAGGCTGCGTTCAAGCAGCAAGGCCTCGACGTGGCCCGGGATTTCGGGGTAGCGCGGGAAGCCGGAGAGCCTGCGGACGGGGCGGTGGCTCAGGACATTGCCCGCCGGCAGGTCGAGTGGCTGTCGCTGTCGAGCGAGGCCAGCCGCGAGTACGTGATCGGGCTGGGGGAGATGTACGTAGCCGACCAGCGCTTCGGCCGTTACTACGCCCCTGAGGGTGCGGATCCGACCCCGTACGCGGAATACGTCCGGGACGCTCTGAAGGTGTACGCCGAGCAGAACTTGTAGACGCGTCGAAGTGGCATTCCGGTCTCCGGTTCAGGGAGGTCGGAATGCCACTGCTTGGGGGTCAGACCTTCACGAGCGCGCGGGCTTCGCTGCCGGACAGGCGCTTCATCCGACGGACGAAGTACACGGTCAGGACGCTGCAGACCAGTACGGCGAACAAACTGGCCTCGGGGCCGAACTCGCCCCCCGAGATCAGAACCGGTCCGTTGGCCAGCGTGCTGTCCAGGATGCCGCCGCCGCTGGCGTCCGATCCGGAGACCGGGGCGCCAAAAATTCCGGCCTGGGCGAAGTTCCAGCCGAAGTGCAGACCGATCGGCAGCCATAGCGAACGGGTCACGGCGTACGCGGCACCCAGCATCAGCCCACCCTGGATGGCGATCGCCACCGCGCCCCACAGCGAGGCGTTGGGGTTGATCAGGTGCAGGAAGCCGAACAGCACGGCCGAGATGATCAGGGCGCGAACGGTTCCGGTGAGCTGCTCGAGCAGGCGGAACATGATTCCGCGGAACACCACTTCCTCGATCGTGGCCACGGTGGTCATCAGGCCCGCGGTCGCCAGCGTCGCCCAGAACGAGCCCCAGCCCAGGGACTCGTAGCCACCGAACGTCGCGATCAGCAGCATCACCGCCGTGAAGATGCCGACCCCGATCAGGCCGCCGCGCACCAGAGCACTGCGGCGGTTTGCCGGATCAAGCTCCGTGGCCGGACGGCTTTCCACCTTGCCGATCACCCAGCGGTACAGCCGGATCACCACCACCGCCCCCAGCACACCGAGCAACAGCACGATCACCGCCAGGAACGGCGACGTGGTCTCGGCCAGGGCCGACAGCGGCGCTGCCACCGCGGCATTCAGCGCCAGAAACGCGATCATCAGGACGATCAGGCGGACCGGAGTGCTGTTCTGCAGGCGGGCGAGCATCGCGTTCTCCTCGTTCTTGTGGTGGGTTCGCGACCGGTTCCGGCCACACAAGAACGCTAGAAAACGGACGTCTCCACCCGCGTCCCGCACGAGAGCGCAGTTCGGGTAGCTCACCTGGGGGATGCGCTGGGTTTGTTGCTTGAGGACGTTTGCCCGCGGACTTTGGTTGTCGGCCCTACTCGGCCCTGACTTACTTGGTCTCGCTGACCAGCCCGTTCCGATGCGCGAAGACCACTGCCTGCACCCGGTCCCGCAGATCCAGCTTGGCCAGGATGCGCGAGACGTGCGTCTTCACCGTCTCCCGGCTGACCACCATGGCGTCGGCGATCTCCGGGTTGGACATGCCCTCCGCCACCAACTGCAGCACCTCGACCTCACGCGGGGTCAGGGCCTTGATCGCGTTGTCGGCTGGTGAGGACGGCCGCACCCGCTCCCCGAACCGCCCCAACAGACGCCGCGTGATGGCCGGAGCCAGCAACGCCTCGCCCGCCGCAATCACCCTGATCCCGTTCAGCAGATCGGCCGGCGGCGCATCCTTCAGCAAGAACCCACTGGCTCCCGCCCGCAGCGCCTCGTACACGTACTCGTCCAGCTCGAACGTGGTCACGACCAGCACCTTCACCGGGTTCTCGACCCCCGGCCCGGCGATCTTACGGGTGGCCGAAATGCCGTCCAGCATCGGCATTCGCACATCCATCACCACGACGTCCGGCCGCAGGTCGCGGGTCATGTTCACCGCGCTGCGCCCGTCGCCCGCCTCGCCCACCACGTCCATGTCCGGCTGGGCCGACAAGATCGTGGCGTAGCCCGTCCGGACCAGTTCCTGGTCGTCCGCCACCAGCACCCGCAAGGTCACAAGGACCGAGGTTAGCCAGTGCTGGGACGCATGGGACCAGGGCGTGGTCTCCGGCCGTCGCTTTCTCCGGCCGTCGCTTTGTCTAGCCGTCGCTGCGCAGCTTCGCCGCCAGCCAGTCCCGAGGCTCCACCCCGAGCTTGCCGACCACCTTGTCCATGCCCAGCCAGGCGATCTGCCCCGCGGCGATGGCCCCGCTCACCAGGATGCCGGTGTAGACGATCTCTTCCAGCGCGCTCACGGTTCTCCCTGCGTCTCGGCATGCGTATTCGGCTGCGGTGGGATAAGGCGCAACGGACGATACGCGATGAACAACCCGGGCCGCCGCATCGTCAGCCTGTGAAAAAGCGCCCGGGTATTTGATCTTCGGGCGTTCTTGGCTGCGGGTGAGCGGTGTTTTTCCAGGTGGGAGGGCGGCTGGTCGGGCATTGATCAAGGCCTGTCGCATTTCCCTCAGCTGAGCTTGATAGCTCGGTAATGCCGGTCCTCTCAACCTTTTGATCGAAAGCCTCGGTCGGATCGCGTCAACTGCCGGTCCGGAACCGTTCAGAACCGCGCCATCGGCTGCACTAATGGCTTGAGCTGCCGCAACGAGTGGGTGCCGCGGAGGTTGGTTACCTGATGGACCCTTGCAAATGCCCACCCCATTCTGGGCGGTGCTCGACTCGTTCTGCGGCAGAGCCGTGCGGCGCTCGCTCTTGAGGGCCTCGGGGGTGATGGCTTGCGTTGTGTGCATCTGGGGCATCGGTGACCACGTGTACACCCGCGGCGAAGTGCAGGCCTCCTTTGGCCGACCCAACAGCGAGATCGGGAAGACAAAGCGACGCTATGGCGTCTCTTGTCTTCCCGACGTCGGCGGCGATACCTGGACCGGCGAACGCCCGGTCCAGGTGAGGTGGCCAGGTGAGGTGGCCAGGTGAGGTGGCCAGGTGAGGTGGC
>NZ_JAJOMB010000042.1 GCF_021129305.1 Kineosporia babensis
GCGAGCAGGACTCCGGCACCGCCACCTGGTGGGAACTGGACGAGGATCTTCTCGGGCGCAGCAGCCCCGTCATTTGATCTGGATCAGTTCGTCAGTTCAGCCGAACTGTGAACCGCCTGTGAGTCTTCAAGTAATTGGCCGGTCTGGAGCGACCGGCACCACCACGAGTACGGATCCCGATCACCCTGAGCGCACGCGTCCCCCGATACCGGTGCTGGACGACAGGGGATTACGCGAGTGCTGACGGTTGCTGCTCACGGACGTCGGTCTTTGTTTGTACCTATTTCTTGGTGCCGTTCGGCTTCCTCGCTATTTGGCCGAATCTTCTTGCCCGCCTCTGACCCCAAACAAGCGGTCACGAATTCAAAGCGTAAGACTGGTCTCTGACTCATCCCTCAACGATCTTGGGCAAGAAGTGGCTGCGCTGCCCGTGCCAGCTGATGGCTAGTGAGTCACGGGCTCTTGTCACTGCGACGAACAGCAGTGACCGGGCCTTGCGGAGCTCCCGCTCGTATCGTTCAGGATCGCTGTCACGGAACCGCTCCAGATAGCGCCGGGGCATGATCCCCTCGCTGACGCCGACCACGGCCAGACGCTCGTACTCGAGCCCCTTGAACCGGTGCATGGTGCCCACGTGGATCATGCCGCTGCCCTTGACGCCGTCCTTGGTCAGCTCCGCGCAGGTCAGGTTCTCCTGGCTGCTGAGGTAGCTGATCACCTCGCCGACCTTGCCGTGCTCGGCAACGCACACCGCGATGCGCCCGGTCGGGTCACGGTCCTCGCTCTTCAACTCCTGACGCCAGGTCTCCAGCGTCGCGGCCAGACCGGCTCGTTCGGCTTCCCAGGAGTCGTACTCCACGAACGTGGGCCGGGGCCCGTGCAGGATCGACCGGTACCCGGCCAGGGTGTCCCGGCCGTCGTCCAGGTCGTCGTAGTCGATGGAGGTGTCGTCGCTGATGGCCAGCGCGTGGGCCAGGATTTCCCGGGTGGTGCGGTAGCTCAGGGTCAGTCGCTGGGACCGTCGGCCACGCACGCTGATGCCCAGTGCGCCGAGGGTGACCTGGTGGTCGTAGATGCGCTGGTGGGTGTCGCCGGCGATGAACAGGTCGTTGGCGCTGGGGGCCACCAGCGCGCGCAGGAGCTTCCAGTGCGCGGCGCGCAGGTCCTGTGCCTCGTCGATCACGACGTGCTGGTAGCGGTAGTCCCGGGCCCGCGCGCCCGAGCTGTTCTCGCCGTCCTGGACTTCGTCCGTACCTGCTCGCAGTTGCTCGACCTGTGCGGCACGGGCCATCTCGTAGCGGGCGGCTCGTTCGGCCGCCTGGCCCCAGGTCTCGATCCCGAGCTTGTCCATCCGCGCGGTGAACTGATCGACGATCTTCCAGATCTCGGCGCGCTCGGTACGGGTGACGCCACGGCCGCGACCTGAGCGGCGCACCTGGAAGTACTCGCTACGGGTGGTCACCGAGTGCCCGAGGATGATCTGGTCCCATTCCTCGAACAGGAACTCCGGCGTCCACTTGTCGTGGCCTACTTCGGCCACCAGATCCTTCATCTCCCGGAGCGCCGCCTGGTCGTCGACCCGCTTGCGGGTAGGCCTGCGGGAGCTGTTCTCTCCAGTGATCCGGGCCGCGAGCTGGTCGATGTGCATGACGTCGACCAGCTCACGCAGCTCCGGTGTCATCAGGGAGGACAGACGCGAGCGCAGATCGGCCGCGAGGTTGGCGGTGAACGTGGTGAGCAGGATCGGGTGGGCGCCGGGGGTAGCTTGGGCGGCGAGCCGCTGGGCCAGAATGTTCACCCGGTGCAGGGCAACGATGGTCTTGCCGGTGCCTGGGCCGCCGGTGACCCGGGCCGGGCCGGAGAAGTCGACCTCGACAACGGCCTTCTGGGTGGGGTGCAGGAAGACCTTCCAGGCGCGGAAGTCTCCCTCCTCGACCACCTGACGGAGGTCGTCGTCCACCGTGGTGATCTTGGTGCGTTCAACGGCGCTGGCCAGGTCGTCCAGGTCGGGAGTGCGATCCAGCGACACCTTGCTGGTGATCTCGGCCCTGACCTCGTCCAGGGGCATTCCGGACGCCAGCCCGTACAGGACGTCCTTGGACAGCATCGGCGCGCCTCTGAGCAGGTCGTCCAGTTCGTCTTCGGTGACGACGGCAAGGGCCAGCGGGATGAGCTGTTCGGCCACACCGAGCTCGCCCAGCTGTTCGGCGGACACGCCCGCCAGCAGCGGTTGCAGGACGGCCACTTCCGGATTGGGGACGTCGGGCTCGGGTTGGGTGGGTGTGGTCTTCTCGGGTTCGGCGGGAGTCAGGGTGATGCCTGCGCGGCGCAGTGCGGTGTCGCCCACCACGGCCAGGTCGACGAACTCGATCTCACCGGTGACGCGGTTGATCGCGACCTGCAACTGCTCGTAGACCTCCTTACGGGGACGCACAGCGATGACGAGCCAGTGGTTGCGCGCGTTCGGTCCAGCACCGACCGGGATCATCAGGGCCCGGATGTTGCGGGTGACCTTGGCCCGCCAGATCCGCGAATCCCCCTTGAGCTGCTTGAGGTCCAGTCCAGGCTGGTCGGGGTTCTGCCGGAACTTGTGGCAGAAGTCGTAGAACTCGGCCTTGACCGTGTTCTCCAGCTTGTACAGCTCGTTCTCGGCCTTGTGATGCAGGTCGATGCGGGCCCTGGTCGAACCGGTGTGCTTGCTCATCAGTGGTGGGTCTCCAGGTCGGGGATCAGCTCAAGCAGTTCGTCCAGGCGGGTCAGCCAGTCGCCGGCCGCGGCCACGGTCCAGCCGTCGTCGCGGTAGGCGCGGTCGCGGTTGGTCTGCTCTGTTGTGGGGTCGACATCTCCGCCGGCGACCACGGCGATCTTCGGGTCAAGGTCATCCCAGGCCAGTTCGGCGATCCAGCGTGCCTTGCCGAGTTCGTAGCCGAAGACGGGTGCGGGCTTGCCCGCTTCCCAGAGCTTCTCGGCCAACTCGAGCAGGCCGGGAATGTCGTCCGACTCGTCCCGCAGAATGGGCAGGATGTCCTTCTCCCAGAGACTGTCACGGGCCTTGGTGCTACTCGCCAGCTCGGGGGCCGCTTTCGCGGACGGCACGGCCGTGGTGACGGCCATGGTCTGGGTCTCGAAGTCCTTGGCGCTGCTGGCCGCCAGCTGGATGCCCTCTCCCCCGCCCGCGTGCAGGAACTGGGTGAGGTTGGTCAGGTACAGCCAGAACCGCCACGCTGACAGGGCTTCGGCGTCGGCCAGACCTGTGTCGGTGTCGTCCAGGACGGCCACGCTGGACCAGCGTGGTGATGCGGGGTCGGCAGCGTTGAGCATGGTCAGCAAGACCAAGCCTCCCGGCATACGGGAACGGAACAGGTTCGCGGTGGCAGGGTTCTTACCGATGGGCGTTGGCGGCTTTCCACCGTCGGAAAGCACCTTCAGTTCAGCTGCCAGCCCAGTGGCCAGGTCAGCCCCGCTACCGAAGGCCACCAGCTGGACAGAGGGGAGCTTGAGCAGTCCGGCTGCCAGTCCCTGGGCCCTGGACTTCCAAGTACGGACGTCGGGATCGCGCAGGTAGGCGGTCAGGCTGCTCACGGGGTTGGTCAGGACGGTCACAGAGAACTTGGCCAACTCACCGCCGAAGGCTTCCACCGCTTCCTTGGCGTAGTTCCTGGAGCTGGGCGGGAGCATCTCCCACACTGGCGGAACCCCTGCCTTGGCCGAGGTGTCGCCCTGCAGTTGGGCCAGGTCGTGCCAGGTGATCTGGAAGACCACATCGCCATTACGCCGTAGGGCCGAGCGCAACTGTGCGTCCCGGGCGATGTTGTTGTGGTCCTGGGTGGCGTGGAAACGGTGTCCGTCGAGGTAGACGTGGACCCGCTGGGTAGGGCCGTCGACCCGGGTGAAGGTGAAGTCCGGCCGGGTCTTGCCGAGGTTCTCCTGCGCGGTCAGTCTCCAGTGGCCGATCTGCTCGCCGGCTGCGAAGCGCAGGTGACCGCTGTGGTGCCCGTCCTCGTCGAAGGAGACCTCGTTGGCCTGCTGCGCCCAGGTCCGGATGTAGTGCAGGAACTTGGCCTCAAGGTCGGACTCGATCTGCTGGTCGAGCCCCACCACGCGAGTGTCCGCAATGGGATCGGTCTGCCAGGCGTCCTCACCCTTGTCGTTGAACAGAAGGTCGCCGATCATCGTCAGCGCCTCGTACCGGGAGACCAGGTCCTGCTTGGACTCCTCGGTGTAGCGGTGCAGGCATCGGTGGCAGGCCCGGCGCATCTCGTCAACGCAGGGGCACACCTGCAGCGCGTCGTAGGCCGCCTGCAAGGTGTCCCGGAACGCCTCAGGGTCGGTCAGTCGGTCCAGGTAGCCGGTCCCGCCAGGTAGTGAGTCGAACAGGACGAGGTACCAGCGTCGTTCCTGACTACTGGCGTCGGGCATCGAGGCCAGGGTGGTGTCCAGGTGCTGAGGGTCGCCCTTGAAGTGCAGGTCCACACCCATGCGCAGTGCCGCGCGGAAGCTGTTCACCCGGACCTCGACGTCAGCGGTCGCGGCCGGCAGCAAAATACGCAGGGCCTCGGTGCGCAACTCGTGGGCCAGCAGCACCGGTTCCTGACTGACGTCCTTACCCCGCCCACGGCGCAGCGGGCACCACGGCCGATGATGCTTCAGGGCAGGGTTACGCGCCTGAGAGCTGTCCAGCGCATCCGCGTCATGGTCGAAAACGGGCTTGCCATCGGCTGTCGCGGCACCGCAGGCCGTGCAGACATGGAACGGGTTCAGTCGGACGTCGTGGCCCGCAAACTTGTCCCGGGTCGGAGCGTCGAACCGCTGGGGGCCGACATTGATCCGCCGGATCATAGCTGAACGGCAGTAGTCGGCTCCGAAGGTGCCGTGCCGGTGACGCCAGGAGCCCTTTTCGATGGCCTCAGGGGGGAAGTCGACCGCGTCCACCACCGAGTAGAAACGACGGTCTCGCTCATCCCGGTCGTCCCGGATCCGTGCGTCCTCACGACGGTCCCGAGACGTCACCGTCACCGGTTCCAGCACCTGGAACAAACAGGAGCCGTCGTCCGCGATCCGCCCTGAGTTACAGCGCGGGCAGGAACTGCGGTCGTTGGCCGCATCCTCGGTACGCACATGCCCGCAATCCGGGCAGATCCGCCAACTCTGCCAGGCCCGGTGGCCCCCGGTGAAGATCTCGACACCGGTGACCTCATGCCGGTAACCGTTGACGTAGAACGTGTTTCCTGGAGCCAGTTCCTGAAGGGCGTAACGGCGAGGACGTTCGTACGTCTCAGTCTTCGACTGGTACTTGGGCTTGTCCGCGGATCGCTCCTCCCACCACAGCGTGGCCGCCAAAGTGGTGGTGGAATCGATCAGGGCATAGTTCGGCAGCAGCCCCAGGTCGCACATCGCCTGCTGCGCAGCCGTCTCGCCGATCTCAGCCAGCCTTCGGCCGACACCGGAGCGCTCGGCCCCCAACTCGGCCCGCGTCTGCTCCCGTTCCGGATCGTCGCCCTGCAGTTCGGCAACGGCCTGGTCGATCAGCGCGATCCGGTCCCGCAATGCCTGCTGGCGCCCCTGCCATTCACGCTCGGCCTCCTCCAACGCACTGCGCAAGCCGTGCGTCGCGAAATCGACCAGCGCAGCCTTGGCCTGATCGTTGACGCCCGCCGGGAAGAGATCCAGGAAACCCTTGACCAGGTCATCGGCCTGAGCAGTGGCGACAGCCGAGATGTCCACCAGGTATCCGGAAGGCCCGAACAGCGCAGGGGCACTGCGGGGCAGCGCTCGCAGCACGATGCCGTCGGTGCGGATCAAGCGTCCCGCTGCTGCCAGATCCAGAATGTGCGCAAGGTACTGCCGACGCAGGATCTCCACGGCGGACAGGAACGTTCCCGGTGGCACGATCTCGCCGGCGATCAGTTCGCGAGGCTGCTCCAGGAAGTACAGATCCCTCCGGCTGCGTCCCGGGATCGTCAGGAGAAAGGCGTTTCCCGTCTTGCGCCCGGCCCGGCCCACCTGCTGGGCATAGTTCGCGGGACGCCGCGGCAACGCAGCAAGGACGACGGCCGACAGGTCCCCGATGTCGATGCCCAGTTCCAGAGTCGGTGTGCAGGACAACACGTTCGGGTGAGTGGGAAGCGTCCGTTCTTTGAAAGTCGTTTCGACCTTCTCTCGTTGTGCGCGCGTCAGCAGCCCGGTGTGTTCAGCCGTCACCACCTGGTACGGGCCCGCCGTGCTGTACAGCTGACGGTAGTAGTCCTTGGTGTAGTCCCGCTCCCGCACGTGAACGTCCGACTGTTCCCTGCGGTCCCCAGCCACAAGACGCCCACTACAGCGATAGGACGGGCACGGCTGCTGATGCCACTGCCCGAGCAGTTCCGGGTGCACCGTCTGCTCCCAGAAGCACCGCGGGCAGCGCACATACGCAACCCCGACCTCGTCGTCCGTCAGCAAACGGGCCTCAATGTGACCAGGCATCAAACCGTACACACGGGCCGACGAATCATTAGGGACGCGTTCAGCAAGGAGTCCCAGCCGGGTCAGCTCAGGCAGCAGCGCCGACCAGAATCCGGCCGCCTGAGCACGCGTCAGACCAAGGCAGCGCTGCACCCAGCGCTCGTACCAGGACAACCGACCGGTGGCAGCGTCAAACTCGCTGCGCTCCTTCGACTGAAGCAGAAGAAAGGACGGTGCAGCAACCCGTTTCGGGAACGCGCGCATACCTTCCGGACGCTTGCCCCAAATGAAGTACCGGCTCGTACCGGCCTCGTTGAGGTATCCGTTCAACCAGGTGTGCATGACCGCACCCCGGGTCCGCAGGCGCTCCAGGAACACCCGTACCAACGCGAGACGCCGCGCGTCGTCTACGTCCTCGGGCCAAAGACTCTCGTCCATGTGCTCGGCGTGCAGGCGAGCGACCACCTCGACAAGCTTCTGCGGGTCCGGGATCCGCACGTGAGCCGCCGCGGTCCGGGTCAGTTCAAGGGTACGTCCGTTGCGTGAACGGAACCCGAACTCCATAAAAGTGTCGAAAGCCAGCCTCTGCCCGACCAGGTTCCAGGCGGCCTGCGGCGTGCGCCCCTCACCGGACAACAACCGGTCAACGCCCTTGATCCCGTGCAGGTCCGGCGCCACCACCGCGCCCAGCACGTCCAGATCGGTGGCCGCCTCAACCACGTCCCCGATCAGGTCGTTGAGGGTGATCGACCGATCATGGTGCAGCTTGGCCACCAGCAGGGCCCGCAGCGAGAAGGTGAACGACCGGTTGGCGACGAACCCGGCCCGGTGCGCGGCATCCTGCACCGAGTCGCTGAACATCAGCGTCTTGTCCTCACCGGCCGCGCGGTCCAGCTCCCCGCCGGTGAACAACTGCGTCATCGCCGCCGAAGCCACAGCAGCAGCGCCGGTACCGATGTACCGAATGGCGTTGCGCTCGGAACAGGCCGGGCACCAGTCCTCACGAGCAGCGGTATTGGCGCTCCCGCCCCCGTTGTAGGCCAGCACGAAAGCCGAGTCCTGCGGCAACCCGTTGACGAAATCCTCGGCACGGATGGGCCTCAACCGCTGCGCCACCGTGTCCAGCACCAGAGCGCTTCCCGCGCCCTCCGAGGGCTTCACCGACAGCGCGTCCTGCGCCTCCTCGTCCGTTGCCGCGATGAGGTTGCGAACCCGGACCTTGTCCTGCCCGGCAGACGAACGACGGATCTTCACCGTGTCGAACTGCACGTCCGCGTCGTCACTCTCGGGTGAGAACACCGCCCACCCTGAGCGTCCGCAAGCACGGCAGTACACCGCCGGCAAGAACACATTGGCCGTATGCGCCGCAGTGGCCGTGGTTGCCGGTGCCGGCCGATCACCATCAGCCAGCACCATCCGGCCGGTTCCAGCCAAATCCCAACGAAACTCAGCCGCAGGCCAGGGCAGAACACCCCGAACCAGCCGGGTCACCGACCGGGCCCACTGGTGAACCTCGACGTTGACGAAAGGACGCTCGTAGCCCTCAGGACCGACCACCCGGGCATGAGACAGCAACGCCACGAACCGGGCCAGCGCAGCCGCGACCTGATCGGGCCGCTGCGCAATCTCCTGCGACCAGCTACCGGCACCGTGCCGCCAGATCAGACCGAGAATCTCCTCGTTCGTCCGCACCTGCCCGTCAAGAGCGATCAGCAACGCGCGAGTCAGGCTGTGCTGCTTCAGCACCGCTGCCAGCTCGACCGGGCTCAGTTCCTTCTTGCCTGTGACCAGCTCCACCAGCGCCGCCATCGCCTCCGAGCCCTGCCCCGGATCGGGCAGCCCGAGAATCAGGTCCGGAGACGGGAACGGCAGAGGCTCCAACGCACTGGCCGGAACGAACTCGTCAATCGAGAGACGGTTCTCCCCCACCACCGCATCCGGCGTGAACGTCGTCCCGAAAACCTCCCCGGCCACCTCCAGCAACTGCTCAGCGCCATCGGAACCCTGCCCGCTGGCAAGCGTGGCCGACGTGGCCACCGGGCAGATGTCCCCCAGCGGCCGCCCAGGCCGCGACGCCCCCACCACCGCGGCCAACCGCCGCAGCAACATCGCCATATCGGTGCCCTGCGCACCGTCATAAGTGTGAAACTCGTCCACCACAATGAACTTCAGCGCCGAGTCCTTCCACAACGACGCATCGTCCGAACGCTGCAGCAGAAGATCGAGCATCTTGTAGTTCGTGATCAGGATGTCCGGCGGACTCACCTGCATGTCCGAGCGCTTGGTCAGCAACCGCTCGTACTCGATGCTCCCCCGGTCCCCGATGTAGAGACCTGCCGTCACCCGCCCCAACTCGGCATGATGAACCTTCAACAGCGAGTCGATCCGCTCCGCCTGGTCCGTGGCCAAGGCGTTCATCGGATACAGCAGAACCGCCTTCACTCCAAGGCGCCCAGCAGCCTTCTCCCGCCGGCAATGATCCAGCACCGGATACAGGAACGACTCTGTTTTTCCCGACCCCGTCCCCGTCGTCACCAACGTCGGCAAAGGCTCCCGCCCACCCACCGTAGACAACCGAGCAAACGCCGCCGCCTGATGCGCATGCGGAGTCCACCGCTCCCGCCGCCACTCCAGATGCTGAACCCAATCAGCCGGCGCAGACGCGAACGGCGTCCGAATCCGCAGGAACGGCCCCCGGAACATCCCCGAGACCTCATCCCCGAGGAACCCGTGCAGCGCCTCCCGCGCCCCCTCGTCCGCCAACGCGTACGTCGTCGAGAGGTACTGCAGCAAACTTTCCTTCAGCGAACGAGCCTCAAGGGTCGGCCTCACTTCTTCGGCACCTCCCGGCGCTCGGGATCCCACTCGCCCCGGGCGATGGCATCGTTCAGGCGGGCAGTGAAGACTGCGTGGGCCTCGCGCATCTCGGCTTCGCGGTCGGCCTTGTAGAACGGGGCCACATATCCCTCCGGCGGGGAAAGTTTCTCAGGATCCTTGAGGTAGGCCTGAAAGGCGCCCCAATCTTCCTTCTTCTGGCCATACCCCACCGTGTACGGGTGGCCCGCGATCTTGTGCCCCTGAGCATCGAACCAGGTGACCTGCTCGAAGTCCTGCAATACCGGATAACGTGCCCGGTAAGCAGCGACAAGAGCATCAGCGCTCATACCGATCCACACCGCGACGAGTGCATCGAGTTCCACCAGCGCAGATCTCCGGGACCGCTCGGTCCGCAAGGGAATTTCGCCGCTCCAGGATTCATCGACATCGCTCAAGCGTGGTAACCCAGGCCACTGGCACGCCCACTCCTCCGACCGCCAAGCCGATTCATACGAACCTTTCCACAAGTCTGCATATGCGTTCGTCAGACAGTTCAGGCGTAGCGACCGAAGGAGGAGCGAAGAAGCCAAGGGATGCCCAGAATCGGGAGCGGGCATGATTCTTGCCCCCGTAACCTGGAGATCCCCTCGCCCAGTCGACCTGAGGAAGTAGTCGAGGGGAAGGCTCGCCCAGAAGCCTGCGACCATCGCGGTCTCGCCCGGACTTGCAAGCGCCAGCGAATGAACCATGTGAATGTGCGAGGCTCCCGGCGGCACGAGTGCCGCATACAGGGCACGCTCTGTATTGGGCGCGATCTGGCGTCGCCAGGCCAGCCGGTAGAAGTCGAGACTAGACCGGAAGGATCGCGACCTCAGGAGCGAGGCAATCTCATCGTCGGAGACAGCAGACTCGGGCTTCGACACCGCCTCAGCAATCTCCGCCCTGGCTTCCGAGACGACCTTCGGATCAGCGAGAAACGAATCCAGCACTTGGTAATCAAGCCAGGAGTCATGAGCTGATCGATAGGTCGCAACATCAGCGCTGCGCACATACTCGGTCTCGGCAACGGCGTCGGCACCGAGCAGCTCCAAGTTCAAGCCGTTCATCGGCCGCCCGTCGACGTTCTGACTCGGCTGCTTGAACATCGGATTGGCCACACCAAGCTGCGGACCTTTCAGAATGACTTCCTGCCAAGCGGTAGGCCTCACGGCCCTACCACTTGCGACTGGTGCGTTGTAGTCGATCAAGCCAAGTGACTTGGCACCGCTCTCCTCAAGCCCTCGACTGATCCGTGGGTGCAGGGCAGCCATTCGGCTCGGATACTCGGCAAGAGCCTGCAGCGCATCGGCTTCCTCAGTACTCACAGGAAAGAGCAGACGCGCTTGCGAGGTCGGAGCTTCGTCTTCTAAGAGTCGGCGCCACACTTCCAAGACATCGGGACTCACCTGAACAACACGGGCCTGGTGGGGACGCTCGTCCCAGTCACCACCGTGACGGACACTAGGAGCGGGGGCAGAGCCGTTGTCCGATGCTGACAGCCGCAAGGCTTCCGTTGAAAAAAGCCATGACAAGTGCTGGAAGGAAATTTCACCGATCGACCCGTAAATGTGCACCCCGAAGTGCGTGTGTCTCCCAACGGGATGGGGAAAGAATCGATTTCCCGCATTGACGAAGTCCCCGTGGACCCGCAAGCGCCGATAAGCCGCCTCTCGCAGGTACATCTCCTTGTCACCACTGAAATGTGTGTCCGGATGCAACATTCCAGCTGTCCCTGTAGCGGACATGTGCCTCCAGACCTGCTGCATAAAACCCCGATACAAATCTGGTTGGGTCCCAGCCAGCAGTTCGTACATCTGCGGTGAACTCAACAAGCCGACTTGGGCTAGGGTGCTCACCAAGTCGTCCCCAGCGCTACCAGCGACAGCCTTCTGAACAAGAGTCTTTTCCACTCGATCGGACTTCTCCGACGCCGAGGGTTTTTCGATCAGCTCGAACCACGGATCGTGCTCAGCGAGCACCGCATCCAAGTCCCATCGCGGCCGCACCCAAGGTGGGTTGCCAACCTGTAGATCGAACCCACCTCGTCGAGCGAATGTCAGCGCGAATTCTAGTTCCCAGTGCAGGAAACCCTGCTTCTCTGCGATCTCCTGCACCTGCCCCAACCAGGGAAAGCGCTGCTCCGGATCACCGCCCACCATGCCCATGAAGCCGGGCAGCGTCTCCTCGTAGGTGCTCAGTTCGTCCAGGCTCTTGAACTGGGCGGTGAGCATCTCGTCGCTGACGTCTGTGGTGCCGAGCATGGCTTCGAGGAAGTCGAGCCAGTCGGCGAAGTCCTTCAGCGGGATGATCGGCCGTAGCTTTGGCACCTTGGGCTTTGGCGGGCCCGACTGGCCCTTCTTCTTGACTGGAGTTGGCGCTGCAGATGGCACGTCGACCTCGTCGATCGCCATCTGGTCGCCTTCCATAGCGAACAGGCGAGGTGCGCCGAGTGAGATGACGGGAGCTTGCTCGGGGATGACCTCGACGATTCGTGGGGCCACTGGCGCGGGCGGGACCGAGTCCGGAATGGCTTCTGCAATCGCCTGCCTCTCCTCGCCTGCGAGCGCCAGAGTGGTAGCAGTTACTTCTTTAAAGAGCGGGTCCGTGCCGTCCAGCAGACCGACGTCTTCCAAGGGCCAGAACCACAGGGCGCACCATGCGTCCATGACCATCTTCAGTCGCCAGTAGGGTGTTTCGGCGGCGTTGAAGAGGTCGTCGAGGATCTTTTCCTTGGGAACAACCTGCTCCGGCTGGAGCATGAAGGAGAACTCGTCCTGCGTCTGGTCGGCTCCCCAGACGTCGATGCGGCGGGCGACCTCGCGTTCAGAGATCTCCATGCGCTGGATCACGAGGTGCCAGAGGAACTCGACGCGGCGGGCCACCTCGCGCAATCGAGTGAACTGGGGCTTGGGATGCGTGCCCTTGGGCACCTTGGTCAGAGGGCGTTGCAAGATTCCCTTACGCCACGCGGCCAGATCGGCGAACGCTTCTGGGGCCAGCTTCTTGGCGAGCGCTGTTTCCTTCCCGGTGACCACCGCTCCCCAACCCGGACTGGGCAGCAGGAACTGGTGGATGGCGTCCTCTGGTAGTTCTTGGGGTTCGCCGTCTTTGAGGAAGGGCAACGGTGTGGGGCCGAGGCCGTTCTTGGCTTTCAGCCAGGCCTTTTCGGTGGAGGCGACGTCCTCAGCCGAGTAGACGGCGCGGCGGGCGCCGAAGAGGGAGTTGCCTCGGCGCAGGTGCAGGCCGAACCAGGGTGCCTGCATTCCGGGGTGCATGGTGTTGAGCCAGAGCGAGACCTCGGCGAGTTCGACGCCGGTGGGGTTGAGGTCGACGCCGTAGGCGTTGTGCAGGGCGATGTAGGCCTTGACCTTCTGCTTCTCGGTCAGGACGTCGCTGGTGGGGATGGAGGTCTGGAGTTCGTCCTGGCGGCGGCGCAGGTATTCCTCGGCGAGCTGGTTGATGGCCTCGTTGAGGAAAGCGCCGGAGCCGAGAGCCGGCTCGCAGACCTTGTAGTCGAGGATCTCGGCGGCGCGGGTGCGGATGGTGTTGCCGTTGTCGTCGGTCTTCTGGTCCATCAGGTGCTTGAGGGCCAGTTCGACGGTGACCTTGGTGAGGGATTCGGGGGTGTAGTAGGAGGCGGAGGTTTCGCGTTCGCGGCCGGAGAGTCGGTAGACGAAGGAGCCCTGGGGGTACTTCTTCACGCCGCGCAGGCCGTGGCGGGCGTCTTCGTCGTCGTACTTGACCAGGGTGTCGTCGGGGTACTGGCTCTGGCGGTCGGCGGGGATGAGCCACGATCCTTCTTCGGGGTCGCCCTTTTTCGCGACCTCGCAGAGCTCTTCGGTGGCGATGATGCCGGTGTAGGACATCAGGCCTTCGTAGACGGCGCCGAGCTGGTTGATGCCGAGGTTGCGGTAGGAGATGAAGCCGCCGCGTTCGTTGCGGCGGGCGGGCTTCATGGTCAGCAGGCGCAGGACTTCGTGCAGGGCGCTGTTGCGCAGACGCAGGTCCAGGCGCTGGGGTACGTCGTCCTCGGTGCGGGGGTCTTCGGGGCGGCCGATGATGCGTACGGACGCGGGGTCGAACAGTTGGCTGCGCAGGGCCTCGAAGCGCAGGCCGCGGTCTTCGCTGCGTCGTTTACGCTTGAGGTCCAGGGTTTCGGCGTCGTCACCAGGCTGTTCGTCGTCTGGTTCGGTTCCGTAGCGGCGGTGGCCGGTGTTGACCTTGGTGAACAGGACGTCGAGGGATTCGAAGAGGTGGAAGCCGTTGCGGGCTTCGTCCTCGACGAGTTCGCTGTTGCGGGAGACGATCTCACGCAGGCGGGCGACGGAGTAGCCAGCCTCGTAGCTGCCGTCGTCGGCGGGCAGAATGTGCAGTTCGGGGCGGGCTTCGGCGTAGAGCAGGAACAGGATGCGGTAGAGGTAGCGCAGGCTCTCGCGGGTGAGTTCCTGGGCGAAGGGGATCTTGCGGTCGGCCAGTTCTTCGGTGGTGATGTCGTTGCCGGTCTCGGCCATACGGTGCAGGACCTCGTTGGCGATGATCTCGACCGAGCGGCGCAGTCCCTTGCGCAGGTCCTTGTTCACGCCGACAGCATTGTCGCCGGAGGCCTTCAGCAGGCGGTCCAGGGCGGGGGCCGGGTCGTTGCTGCCGGGACCCAGCATGTCCTGGCTGAACAGGGCTGCGATGGTGGCTAGTTCGCCGTACTGGGCGCGGTCGTTGCGTTCAATCGCAACGTCGAGGGAGGCGGCGAGGTAGCGGCCCTCGTTCCAGGTGTTGCGGTCGGCCAGGACGATGACGCCGCCGGTCAGCAAGAGGACGAATCTGGGCGGCGGCCCGTCGGGGCGGCCGATCTCGCTCTGGAAAAGCCAGCTGGCCAGCGCTGTTCCGGTCTCGTAAGACTCCTGGCCGGTGATCCGCAGGGGATCCAGCAGGCGGCCGGCGCCGGTGGCTTCCACCGCGCCGTCGACCGTCCCGGACCAGCCACAGTCCAGGGCGATGACGCCGTCACCGTGGTAGGCGACCGTCACCTCGTGCTCGCGACCCGAGCGATGGACGGTCAGGGTTGTCGGTTCTGCCTGGAAGCCCAGTGCCCGCAGGACATCCTGGTGCCAGGCCCGCAGAGTCTTGCCCCAGATCGGGCTGCCGTAGGTGAGGAGGTCCTGCTCGACGTCGGAGGCCGAGTCGTCCGTGACCGCGAGCGCCGCCCGCACATCCTCACTCAGGTACACCGAGCGCAGGGTGCGCAGGGCCTCTCTGGCGGTGGGCTGCGTCTCGTATTCGTCGGTCTCCTTGTTGCTCCACTCGGCCAGGATTCCGCGGCGCAGGTCCTGCGGGAGTTGCTCGGCGAAGTAGTGGGCGGCGAAGTACTCGCCACGGTTGGTGATCGAGTCGAATGCGGCGCTCATGCGTGGGTTCCCGTGGGTGTCTGTGGTTCCAGGACGGCCAGGACGCGCAGCATCGGTTTGCCGGCCGGTTCGAGCGAGGCGGCCAGGGCCTGCAGGCGTGTGGCTGTCTCGGTGACGCGCTCGTGCGAGGAGGATTTGGAGACCAGAAGGCTGGTCTGCTGCCAGACTTCAACACGCGTGCGGTACGGATGCAGGATGTCGGCGACCTGCTGGCGATACTGACCGGCCCGTTCGTTGAGGTACTCGGCGGCGGCGTCCACGGCGATCGGGACCTTGGCGCTCAGACCCGGCAGGTCGTGCGGTTGCCGACGTCCGGGCATCCTGGGTCCCAGGCCCAGGCGCTCCAGGACGTCCTGAGTGATCGGCTCGATCTGCGGCGTGCCGGCCAGGCTGGAGACCGCCATCCATTCGATCACGGTCGGGCGGCCCAGCGCGTTGGAGTAGATGCCCTGCACCAGGAACACCGGCTCGTCCACGGCCCCGGCCAGGACGGGGGCCTGGTGTCGGCCCACCTCGGCCAGCACCTTGTCGGTGAGCCAGTCCATCACCGGGTGGATGTCGGTGATGTAGGAGACGTTGGGCCACTGGGTCTTTGTGGTCTCGCGGGCGGCTTTCAGGCGGGCGAGCCCGAGTTGCTCGGAGAAGGTGACGCGCATCCGGCCCGGTTCGTCCTTGCTGGGCAGGATCCGCTGCTCGTCCAGGTAGGACTTGGGCAGGGCCTTGAGCCGGTACAGCAGGTCCGAGGGTGGCTCGAAGGCGATCGTGCCGTCCTCGTCCCTGCGCAGTTTCAGCTGGTCTTCCGGGTTGGGGGTGCAGATCTGGCGCAGGCCCTCGTCGAAGTAGTCGGCACGCGAACCGAACACCGACAGCACGTTGGCCCGTGGCACCTCGTCGGTCTGTGACTCGGTGCCGAGGTTACCCATCAGGTCGGCCAGGAAGGACTGTGCCCCTTGCTTGGAGATGAGGATGGACTGGTCCACGCTCTGACCTGCGATCAGGTCATGGACCAGGCGGTTCTCTTCATCCTTGGCCCGGAAGAGACCGGTGACCGCCTCGGCGGAACCTTCGATGCGGTGGGCCTCCTGCTCACGCAGCAGGAGCTTCTCCCCCACCAACCGGTCGTCCAGGGAACGCGGCTCGTTGGTGGCCAAGTCGGTGCGCCAGGGCAGGTCGCTGGTCAGGATCAGGGCACGGAACTGGGGCGCGTGTTCCTGCCCGTACCGGTCGATCCGCCCGTTGCGCTGCTCGATCCGGATCAGCGACCAGGGCAGGTCGTAGTGGACCAGGAGGTGGCACTGCTGGTGCAGGTTCACGCCCTCGGAGGCGATGTCACCGGTGAACAGCAGACGCACCGGCGCATCGCGCAGCCCGAACTGCTCGGTGATGGTGGTCTGGTCCTCGTCCGAGGTGACCTCGCCGTGCATGACCTGGACGGCACCACCAAAGGCCAGCCACGGGCGTCGTTCATCGGTACTACGGCCTCGACTGAACCCCAGTGCCGCCGGGACCGTCTCGGCCAGCCAGGTCAGGGTGGGGATGCGCTCGGAGAAGACGACCACCCTGGTGTCGCTGCCGGGGCCGACACCCCATTCCTTCAACTGAAGGACGAGTGCCTGCAGTTTGGACGCTTCGTTGTCACCTATGCGCTCGGTGAGCTTGCGCAGTCGGCGTAGAGCCTGCTGTTCTCGCGTCACGGCCCCACCGCGGTCGGAGGTGGCCGCCTCCAGAGTCTTGAGCCGGGTCTTGATCGTGGCCAGCAGGGCGTGGTGCGAGGACAGGAACGACTTCAGCATCTGGTAGGCGATCAGACCGGAGCCGGCCGCGGTCGGTGTCCCCGGGTCGGCCGGGATCCAGCGCTCGATGAGGTCGGCGAAAACATCCTCTTCCCGGCTGGACGCCTCGATCCGCAGCGGCTCGGAGGGCCCCCTGTCCGCCCAGGCGCTGACCAGTCCTTCCCGTACCTCGGCCGTCGTCTTGGATCGGCGGATGTAGAGGTGTTCCAACTGCTGGGGCTCGTACTGGGTCGGGTCGGCGATGGCAGCCTCGTCCAGCAGTCCGATCAGTTCGGCGAAAGACACCGCGTTGCCGTTGTGCGGGGTGGCCGAGGCGAGAATCAGCGCGTCGGTCTTGCGGGCCAGAAGGCGGGCAAGGTCGTTGTTCTTGGTGCCCCGGTTGATCAGGTTGTGGGACTCGTCGATGACCACCGCGTCCCAGTCGGTACTACCCAGGTGAGCGGCGTAGGTCTTGCTCTTGAGGGTGTCCACGGAGATGATGACGCGCTTGAAGTAGGCGAAAGGGTTACGCCCGGCAGGGATCTCCTGCTGCATGCGCTGGATGCCGGTGGAGTCCAGACGCACCAGGGGGATCGCGAACCGCGTCCACATCTCGCGCTGGAACTGCTCCAGGACGTGCTGCGGGCTCACCACCAGGATCCGCTCGCCCCGGCCCCGCCGAATCAGCTCCCCCAGCAGGATGCCGATCTCCAGGGTCTTGCCGAGCCCAACCACATCGGCGATCAGGATCCTGGGCTGCGGAGTCGCGCCGGAGAGCGCCTTCTGGGCCGGACGTAACTGGTAGGCCAGTTCGTCCATCAGGAAGCCACCGCTCATGGCGAGTCCACGTTCGGTCTGCGGTAGCGCCGACTTGCGGATAATCGCTTCGAGATACAGACGCGCCTTGCGGTGGTTCGGTGAATCATCGGCGACCAGCCGGGTATCGCGCGGGTCCAGGGTGTCGATGTTGTCGAGCTTCTCGTAGAAGACCGCGTCCATGCCCCGAACCAGCGGGGAGACACCCGTGACCTCCACCATCGCGCCGTCGTGGCGAGTCATGGTGACAGCTCGCACCATCCACAACTCGTCACGCACCAGCACCTGCGAACCGGCGGCGAAACCGCCGCCTGCCGCTTCCTCCACCGCCGTTCCCTGGCCGGTTTCCTCCGCCTGGGACTGGACGGTCATCGCTCTTGCTCCCCTGTCGTCATGTCACCAATACACATCCGAACCCGGCTCATAAACCGGGCCGGGCCGCATACTCAGACCGTAACCTCTCAGCTACGCGCGTCGACGGCAGGACCCGGCGGACTGACGACTTCGCCGGCTTCTCGCCCTCGGAACCGGACTCGTTCTGTGAGTCCTGTGACCCCGGTTCATCAGTCAGAACCATGTCGCCCTGATCCGTGGTGTCTGGTTGATCAGAGATCAGCCAGTTCTTCGCCTTCTGGTCCCACGGCGGCGGCTCCGGCTCGCGCATTACAGCCGCAGCGCTTTTCTTCACGTGGGCGATCAGTGCCTGCCGAGCCTCCCACGGCTTGACCCCGAACTCCTTGAAGAGACCGGCGCACACGTCGACGACGTCAGCGAGCGCAGGCCGTTCCCAGACGTTGCGAGCCAGCATGGACGCGATCAGTGGCCGCAGCGGGGCGGGCACGGCAGACACATCCGGGTTCGCATCGGGGTTCTTCAGATGGCCCAGCACTTCAATGAGAGAGGCCTCGCCCCAGGGGTACCGGCCCGCAGCCGCGTACAGCAGAACGGTACCCAGCCCGTAGACGTCCGTGGCTGTCGTCAGCTCAAGGTCGCCCACGGCCTGCTCGGGGGCCATGCACATGACCGTGCCGATGAGCTGGCCGGGGGTGGACAACGAGTCCTCGGCAGGCTCGACGAAGGCCCCCAGCCCGAAATCGATGATGATCGGGCCCTCTGCGCCCAGCATGACGTTCTGCGGTTTGAGGTCGCGGTGCAGCAGTTTCACCCGGTGGACAGCGTCTAGGCCCTCGGCGAGCAGGGCCGTCACACTGGCCACCAGGGGCAGCTCCAGCGCTCCGTGCTGACCGACGAAGTCGCGCAGGGTCAGGCCCGGCACGTACTGCATGGACATCCACGGAGAGTCCGCGTACGGATCTGCGTCCAGGAACCTGGCCACCCGGTTGGTTCCGGTCAGGGTCTGGGCGATCTTTGCCTCACGCTCGAAGCGGGCCCGGGTACCGGGGTTGAGCTGGTCCCTCTTGATGCGTTTCACCGCAGCCGGATCACCGGCGGCGGAGAACCCCAGGAACACCTCGCCCATCCCGCCATGCCCAAGTCGGCGGTCGACCTGGTAAGGCCCGATCGTGCTGGGTTGCTGCTCGGAAGTCGGCACCGGCTTCAGATCCGACGAGCAGATCCGGAAGCGGCCGCTGAGGTCCTCGTCCCCGCGTCCCCGTGGCCAAATCCAACCGCTTCGCTCCTCGAGCGCATCCGCATCCTTCCGACTACCCGCAACCCCGTACAGACCCGCATCAGGTGGGCCCAGAGTAGTCGTACCGCTGCCCCGGCGAGTCATCCCTCGGTGAAGACGCGCCAGCCCGGTGTGAGAAGGAAGAGCGATCCGGCGGGAACTTCCGTGGACAGGTCGAATGCCTCTGGGCAGATGGCCCGTTCGGCACATGGATCGCCTAGTCATCAAGGCTGTTCACCGGCACTGGCATGCCCGAACCGGTGAACATGGCGTTCGTGGTCGCCCGTTCGAGGTCGTCGAGCGAGGCCGCCAACTCGCCCAGTGTCGTGCGGTATCCCTGGATGGCCTCCAGCGCCTTGTCCCACTCGTTCAGCAGGCCTGCCGGTGGCGGTGCGACGGAGATGGAGTCGAGCGATCCGGCCGCAGCATCGCCCAGACGCCAGGTGATCAGGGCAGCCAGCACGCGTGGTGTCCACAGCGGCCTGCCCTGCTCGGTGATCCGGACGATCTGGTTCGGACGATGCACCAGTGCTCCTCCCTCCAGATCGGCCCGGGCGCTGGTTGCGTTGGCATCCTCGAAGGTCACCACAACATCCCCGGCGAGACTGATCTCCCCGGCGCGTGGGGGGATCAGGACCTGCAGGTCCGCGGTCTGCCCGCGCCTACGCGAGCCGATCGGACTGCGCCGGGCGGGCCGGTAGGACTCCTGGCTGATCCGCCGCAACTCTTCGGCCCGCTCCTTCAGACCGCTGCTGCGGCCGAGGGCCTCCAGCAGCCCCTCGACCGGGACGGGGGACGCGGGCCGGGTGGCCGCCAGTCGGAACTCGCTGGCCAGCAGGTCTGCCTGAGCAATCGTCCGGGTCTGCCCATCGGCTTCGAGTGCCTTGGCTTCGATGGACTGAAGGGCAGTCCGCACCCGCTCCGACGTCAACGGCTGCTGCCGCAGATCCAGCACCGTGGTCTGGCCTGACACCGCTGCGCGGTGCATGACCATGACCGCGGCCGCCCTGTCTACGGGTCCCCGGATCAGTCCCGGGAGATGGAGCACCGCGCTCAGAGTGACTTCTCGCAGGAGTGCTGCGCGACGGCGGCCAATATCGCTGGTGGCCGGGAGGTCACCGACCATCGACTCACGTGGGCCGGCAACCACCAGCTGTCCGCCCGGCCGCAGCCGCTTGAGCAGGGCATCCAGCGCCACCACCATGCTCCGCGGATCCGAGTCCAGCGGCAGGAGCGCCACGATCCGGTCAGTCGGGCCCAGCAGCGCCTTGTCAGTATCGGTGATCCGCAGGAAGAGCGTGGTGGAACGACCATCGGCGGCGAGATCACGCTGCAGCCCTTCCAGACGCAGGTTGACCAGCGTCCGCAAGAACGGTTCGTCATCATGAGCCCGGATCAGCAGCTTCTGCGTTCCCGTCGCGCGCTCGGCCATCGCCCGGGCAACCGCAACCAGCAGGTCGCCTTCTCGCGCTGCTGGATCATGGAG
This sequence comes from Kineosporia babensis, assembly GCF_021129305.1. Taxonomy (GTDB): domain Bacteria; phylum Actinomycetota; class Actinomycetes; order Actinomycetales; family Kineosporiaceae; genus Kineosporia; species Kineosporia babensis. The sequence goes on from NZ_JAJOMB010000042.1 coordinate 20,407, forward strand.
CTCCACCTGCCCTTCACCGGGCTGGACCAGACCAGCAATCAGCTCGATCGCCTCAGGGCGCAGCTGATCCCAGGCTTTCCCGGGGCCGAACAGCGCCGACCGCAGGTCGAGAAGCCTTTCCAGCAGGGTGAATCCTGGCCCGTGAGTGAGGTGATCGACCATCCAGTCGAAGGCCTCCGGAACCCGCTGAACGCCCCCGGATTCACGGTTGACCAGAAGACCCAGCACAACATTCAGCGCAGGCTGCCCGGCATGCCGGCAGACCACCTCCCGGGCGAAGGCGTAGGGATACAAGCGCTCGATGGCTACCCCGTCATCGGCGCGCTCCTGGGCCAGCCAGTCATGGACGTCCCCCAAGGCGAAGAGAGCCGCCTCGCCGGTGCCCCGAACCTGCCCCACCGCCCTGGGAAAGCTCTGCGTCTTCTGCCAGCGAGTCACCGTGGACCGGTCGACGCCGCACGCAGCGGCAATATCGCTCCTGGTCAGGCGCAGAGCAGCCACGGGAACCGCCGTCGAGGTCATGAAAATCTGGCTCCTCCTGAGTCAACCGATACTCAGCGAGCCTAATCACGACCCGTGGCCATCACACCGTTCACGTCCGCAACCGGGTTGCGCATCACCAAGTTGCGGTCACGCCGTCACCACTCGATCTTGGCGCCCTGCCCCAATGGGCACAGCCAGAGGTCGAGCAAACATCAAGCCCTTCACCTACTGCAAGATCACCACGCACCCCGGACGGGCCGCAGTCGCCTCCCTCACGTCGGGCGTGCCTGGTTCCGTCCTCACTCCGCGACCGCCCAAAGCTCTTCCAAGACAAGCAGCTTCTATGCACCCCGCTCTGCCGCAACCTCGTTCAAGCTCGTCGTCGTGCGCCCGGAAACCACCACGACCACTCCACGATTACCGTGTCGGAGACCCGAGACTTTCCAACAGCCGACACATGATCGCAAGCAAGGGCGCCGCAGAATGCGTACATAGCTCACAGGCCGGTGCGCCCGTTTGGCCTGGCCAACGCCTTTCCGGGGCGACGTGGTCGACCTCACCGAGAACACCTGGAGGGTTCGACCCAACCGGGCGCCCGCGGCAAGTCTCGATTGCCGCCGCCCTGGAGGACCCGACTACGACCAGGAACTCGCACCGCATCCGACATTCGGCCTTATGCCAATTCACTACTCAGTGTCGCTACCTTCTGACGGGCGGCGCCTGCCGACTCCCACAAAGCGAACCTGGGCAGCAACGCCTAGTGGCGTACATACGATCGTATTACACCGAGAGGGTGACTACACAGAGCGTGACATTTCAATGAATGATCCGGATCTGAAACGACTTGATGCCGTCGTGAAGAACGGTGCCAAAGACCGCACCGCCGCCCTGCGTCTGGCTCTCCTGCACGAGGAGCGTCGCATCCTGGGCCTGCGCGACGCTGAGATCTATCGGACGCAGGGCGAAGACGCCGATGCCGACGCATGGGCTCACGGTCGCACGATCCCTGCTCTCGATGACTGAGCCCATCGAGTCCGCCCTCACCTACGAGGCCAACAATCGGCGACCCATCGTGCGGGCCAAACTCGACAAGGAGCGCAACCCACTGGCGATGACCCGCCTGTCCGTCTACGACGCCCGCAGTGTGGTCAGCCGTGCACCCATCACCAGCACCATCCGAGGACTGCGCCTCCGAGGTACGCGTCGGACGGCGCAACGGTCTGTACCACGACAACGTCGCTCTGCTGGACAATATTCAGACCGTGCCCGAGTCCCTCGTCCTCGGTCACTCCGGTTTTCTTCTGGACGATCAAGAAGACCGGAGTAAAGATCGACAAACCGACAGATCAGACCCGAACGATTCTCGCCCCTGCAAGATCAGGACTGGTCCTACCAACGATAAAGCCGGGGGTCACGTGTCTTTAGCCGGAATGCGAGCTACGGTAACTCCAGCGAACGGTGTCTTCTCGACAAGGATTCCCACTTCAGGGGCGTAAATGCAGAACTCTTGAATCCCTTCGACCACGGCCGGCAGATGCTGCTCCAGCATATCCGGAGACAAGCGAATACTTGGGCGACCACCACCCCAGCAGAAAATTATGTTTTCCGTAGCGGAGTCGAGCCATTTGCTTCCGACCTCGGACCATGCGAACTCGTCTGCCCAGCATGCCTCCAGGACGAACTCTTCAGGAACCTGTGACCAGTCCACCGAACCGTCCGAGTTGCGCGGGAAGGGCCCCAATGCTTCTCGGTCGAATCTGTGGAAATCTTCTTCGGACAGAAATTCAACGCCGGTTGCCCCTACCCAGGACACGAGCTTTCCTGGCCGTGGCGAGCGAATAGGGCGAATCATCGACCGGGGTAGGCGTTCCGGCTGATCACCGTAGCGATAGTTCACCATCTCATGCTGAACTAACTGGCCGAGATGATGCTGCCCTCCCGCCCAAATCGCTCGACCCAATCCTTACCTCCCAGGAAGACTGTGTTGAAAGGGACCTCACCACCCCCCCAAGCAGGTCCTAGGGCAAATGATCGCGACCACGTACTACCAATCGAATCGAGTTGACTTAAATAGATCTGCAAGTCTTGACCATTCTCGACCAACAATAGGTCCGCATTTGATATAACAGTTAGATAGGCACGGGCCGGCAGCCCTTCAAGCTCCGTCATGCACTCATGAAAGGCGTTCCAATTCCAGCCAAAGTACTCTGGGAATTGAAACCCTCGCGAGTATTCGCGAAATAGGTCATTTGCATTTTGCATTAACCCCCCGTCAAAGTGGACGACCCTCCCGGACCCCTGACTAATCGCTGAAACAGCCGGCGAAATGTCTGCCCCTCCGAGTGCTGTGTGCACCCAAGGCGATTCAAGAGATGTCAGCGAGGCAATATGTGGCATCAAGAAACTCTCACAAATGTCTGATAGTGGTCGGGTGAGTAATAAGTTGCTCCATCGGAGCCTGTAACAATCCTTTCTCCTCCTGGCCTTTCGTTGGCCGCCGAGGGAATTGTTCCCCATTCGCGATATTTGATGGGTGCACCAGAGGTGGTTGCCGACGGTAGAACTTGCCCACCGGTGCCCCCGTCGTTGCGAAATTCTTTTGGAACGACTGGACCACGAACACCGCTTTGAGCAATCACACCATCTTTTTCGATGCTTGCAATGACCTCCAATGATTCAACTGGTACCAGCGACAAGGAATCCGACGCTGGCGTAGCACATGAATTCTGCGAGGACAGCCCTAAGGGGTCAATCCAGGTCTGCGGGTTACAGACGTACCCACGGTTGTTGGAGTCTGGCGCCAAGCCCAACGGGTCGGTACTAGCGGTGGTGGGGTCGTAGTAGCGGTAATGATTGTAGTGGTTATCCGTTTCAGGATCACGGTATTGGCCCGGGTGGTCAAGAGGACAGTATTCAGACGTGTCAATGTTGACCCGTTGGCGGGGGATGCCCCAATGAGTAGTTCGGCGGGTCCAAGTGATGTGCCCGGTAACGGGGTCTGCGAGGTGGATCGGAGTACCGACGGTATCAGTGAGGACAGCCCGGACCTTCAGTTGATGATTGGCAGCTCCGGTGGTTTGAGCGATGGGGGTATATGAGCCGGGTATGTAGCTGAAGGTCCGTGTGCCGCCATCAGGAAGGCTTTCGGCTGCGAGGGTCGGACCGTCCCATGTGAATACTTGGACGGAGACTTCCGCGGTTTCAGAGCCTTTTGTGACTCGACGGCCGAGGGGGTCATAGGTGTAATGCCAGGTGACGCCGTCGATAGTCGCGGCTGCCAGCGTGCCCTCGGGGTTCCAGGCGAAGTGGGTTCTGCGAATGGTCCCAGAGAGCAAGTGAGTGGTGCGGCGAGTTAGTCGTCCGTGGGTGTCATAGGTGTAGCTGGTGTTGCCGACTCGGGTGACGCGGCTGACTGCATAGGTCAGAGCGCCGCTGGATTCGGCCCAGGGTGCATCTTGGTTGTCAGCGGCAGCGCTCTGGTGCGACTGGATCAGGGATCCAGACGCGTCGTAGGCGTAGCGTTCGGCTGACTTGCCGTTGTAGGTGATGTGGGTGACCCGGCCGAGAGGGTCAAGCTCGAAGTCCTGGCGGCCGGTGGTGCTGTCCTGGATGGTGTTGAGGTAGCCGTCCGGGCGCCAGTCGTAGTGTCGGGTGTGCAGGACCTGGCTCGCGGAGGTGGCCGGGAGCGCTGGCGTTGCGGGAGTCTGGGGGTTGCCGGTCAGAGTTTCGAAGATCGACGAAATTCCTGGCTGGGCCGGGTTGTTCGTGGGCAGGCCCGGGCTGAGCTGGGTGAGTGAGGCTACCTGGGTAAGGAGCCGGCCTGCGGGGTCGTACTGCTGTTCGGTGACGAACGAGCGGTGCGGGCCTGGACCGGGAGCGGCGATCTGGTGGGCGATGCTGGTGGTGCGGCCTGACAGATCGTGGGCGAAGGTGATCTGATGCTGGCCGGTCGTGATCGAGGACGGTAGTCCGGACGGTTTCCATTCCCACGTGGTCGCGGTGCCGTCGGGCAAGGTTCGGCCGGTGCGCTGTCCGCGTGTGTCGTAGGTGGAGGCGACTGTTCGCCCGTCGACAGATTCGGTGAGGGTCCGGCCGAGGATGTCGAAGGTGAAGGCGAGGGTGTGGTCGTCGTTGACGGCTTGCGTCATGCGGCCCGCGTCGTCGTAGGTGTAGCGAGTACTCCGGCTGTTGTGTTCGTCCTGGTGGATGGTGCTGACCAGACGTCCGGCGAGATCCCAGGAGTGGCTGGTGGTGATGGCTTCGGGGGTGTCGGCTGACTGGATGCGTTGGGCGAGTTGCCCTGCGGCGTCGTAGGTGTAGCGGGTGAGAACGTCGTCGTAGTCACGTTGTTCAGCCAGACGGCCGGCGGCGTCGTAGCTATAGGTCCAGGACAGGCCGCGGGGGTCGATGACCTCGATGGGACGCTTCTGGCCGTCGTGACGGACCTGGATGAACGCGCCATCGGGACGCTTCAGCGCTGTGGTGAGCCCCAGAGGTCCGGGCGTGTAGTGGGTTTGGCCGCCGTTGGGGTCGGTGGTGGTGAGGAGATTTTCCTCGGCGTCATAAGTCCAGGTGGTGCGGGTGCCGTCGGCGAGGATCTGCTCGACGGGCAGGCCGGTGATGGTGCGTTGCCAGGTGGTGCGAGCTTGTTCGGGGTCGGAGTGCCAGGCTAGATGCCCGAAAGGCGTGTACCCGTAGCGGTTGGCGCCACCGTCAGAGTCCAGCACCGTGATCGGGCGCCCGGCACGGTCGGTGCTGATCTGGGTGATCGCGCCGAGCGGATCGGTGACCTGGGCGAGGGATCCGGCGAGTGGGTCGTACTCGAAGTGAGTAGCCGCGCCGAGAGCATCAGTGATGCTCAGGCAATGGCCAGCGGTGTCCCAGGCATAACGTGTCCTCGTGCCTACCGGGTCGGTGACGGTTTCCACGCGCCCACAGCGGTCGCGGGTCCGGTGAGTGCGGGCCCCATCTGGGCCGGTAACCGAGAGCATCCGGCCGCGTTCGTCGCGCACGGCCTGGGTGATGCGGCCGAGCGGGTCGTTCACGAGGGTGAGTTCACCGCGATGGTCGCGGGCGTATGTGGTGCGGGCCCCGGTCGGGTCGGTGATCGCTGTCACCAGACCCCGTCGGTCGATGTCGTAAACGGTGACGGCACCGCAGGCATCGGTAACGCGTCGCAACCGGCGGCCGTCGCCGTGTCCGGGCGTGTCCTGGTACTCGATCGCCACATTGAGGACGCCGTCGGTGCCTTCCCCGGCCACGACACGTCCCCACACGTCGTAGCGGTAGGCGTAGTGATGTCCGATCCGGTCTTCCCACCGGACGATGCGACCGGCACCGTCGTAGGCGAAACGGTGAACGGACGCGTCCGGGTCGGCGACCTCGATCAGGCGCCGGTCCTGGTCGTACGTGAAGGAGCGGATCAGCCCGTCGGCGCCCGGCCGTGCGTGCGCAGGAACATGGTTGTCGACTTGGGGCTCGTACCCGTGCAGGCGGTAGCCGGCGATCAGGCCGTCCTGGGTATCGATGAGGATGCGGGTGCCGTCGCTTTGCACGAGGGCGGCCGGGATCTGCTGGCCCGGGTGATACTCCACAGTGGTCCACTGGCAGCCGTCCAGGGTGGAGGTTCCTGCCAGAACAGCTGTGCCGGTCAGGGATTCTTCCGTCGCAGGACTGGTTTCGGTGAACCACCAGAGGACGTCGGTGTCTGGTTCGCGGGCGCACCACAGTCGTGCTGGGGTCAGGAACACCTCAGGGACCACGACCTCGGTCCCCTCGAACGCCGGCCTGGACCCGACAGGGCTCAGTTCCCAAGGCGCGCCAGCGGCTGTCAGTACCGGGGTATCTGCCGGCCATTCGGCCGGGTGTGGGTCAGCCGCTGTGCCTGAGCTCTCGGGTTCTTCAGGTGCGGCGAAACTGATGATCTGCGCATCGGCGGTGATCAGACGGACCGTGCCGGTACTGATCTCCAGCCGAGCATCGAGTGTGCTGGACCAGGTCGGCCCGAACCACTGCCCGATCCGCCACCCCGACACATGCCGCCGGGCCAGGACCAACGGCAGCCGACCCTCGACCCGCACGTCGGTCTCGGAGAGGAACATGTCACCGGTACCGACATCGACCGGCTCACCTACAGCTGTGCTGTTCGGGCCCGCCGAACTCGTCTGCTGCCCCGCTTTTCCTCCTGCTGAGGTGGCTGGACGTCCGTCGGTAGAGCCTGACGCTCCCCTCGGGCGCGTACCGCCAGAACCGCCCCTCCCCTGTCCTTGCCGATCGCCGCTCTTGTCCAGG
>NZ_JAJOMB010000043.1 GCF_021129305.1 Kineosporia babensis
GCCGAGCTTGAAAAGCTTGGCCGGCGCGGGCCGCCCCTTCTGCATTTTGGCCAAAACCAAGACTGTCGGTGGTCTCTGGCAGGATCTTGGCCATGAAACCGCTCAAGCTACTCGAAACCACCCCCGGCAAGTACTCCCTCATCATGAGCACCGGCGGCCTCCCCACCGATGAAGCAGTGAGCCGATCAGGTCACGAACCCAACGGCTACTTCTGGGACGGTGTGGCTGAGTGGGTCATCCGCAACCAGGTGCCCGAGGTCAAGGGCCGAGTGAACTCCGACTCGGAAGCCGGCATGTACTGCGCTTACGGCACCGATCGCGAAGCCCTGGCGACCCTCGGCGAGGCGATGGCGCGCGTAGCCAACGCGCCAGACACATTGCTGGCTCTGATCACCGAAGCGAAGAACGCCGGGATCGAGTTCGACGACTGATTCAGGTGCCACTGCACCTCGTGTGCAGCGCCCGCGCCCGAGGTGATCAGGCAACCTGCAGCCGCGCCGTGGACCACCCATTGTCAAAGACCTGGCGCGGAAAGTAGCGTGCGGCTCGCACCGGACCTGATGACGGGCCCCAGCCGTCGAGAAGGGGATCACGAATCAATGACGTTTCCCAGGCAGATGCCCGCACGTCCGGTGGCCGATCCAGCGGCGGTCATCACCGGCGCGCGTTACCGCATCACGATCCTTCTCGACGGGCTGGTCCGTCTGGAGTACTCCGAGCACGGCGTCTTCGAGGATCGGGCCTCGACCTTCGCGGTGAACCGGCTTCAGCCCGTGCCGGACTTCCGCGTGCTGGAGACCGAGACTCACCTGGAGGTCGTGACCTCCCGGCTGCGCCTCACCTACGACCGGGGCCCGTTCACCACAAGCGGGCTGAGCGTTGCGGTGCTGGGCGGGGTCAGCAGCTACCACTCCATCTGGCGGTTCGGGCAGGACGAGGCCGGCCTGGGCGGGACCGCCCGCACCCTTGATGACACGAACGGCCCGATCCCGCTGGAGCCGGGCGTGGTCTCCCGCAACGGCTTCGCGGTGATCGACGACTCGGGTTCGTTCCTGTTCGAGGACGACGGCTGGGTGTCGGCCGACAACGTTCCGCGCACGGATCTCTATGTCTTTGCCTACGGGCACGACTACGCCGAGGCACTCAAAGCCTTCTACGCCGTCTCGGGCCCGGTACCCGTGCTGCCTCGCTACGCCTTGGGCAACTGGTGGAGCCGGTACTTCCGCTACACCAGCGAGACCTACCTCGAGCTGATGGACCGGTTCCGGCATGAGGGCATTCCGTTCTCGGTCAGCGTCCTCGACATGGACTGGCACCTGGTCGAGATCGACCCCGAGCACGGCAGCGGCTGGACCGGGTACAGCTGGAACCGCGAGTTCTTCCCCGATCCGGAAGGGTTCCTGAGCGAGCTGCACCAGCGTGGCCTGCGGGTCACCCTGAACGTGCACCCGGCGGACGGCGTGCGTCCGTTCGAGGATGCCTACCCGGCGATGGTTGCGGCTCTCGATCGTAAGCCCGGGGAGCCGATCGCGTTTGACGTCACCGATCGCGCGTTCATGGGCGCATACCTCGAGGTGCTGCACGGTGACCTGGAGAAGCAGGGCGTGGACTTCTGGTGGCTGGACTGGCAGTCCGGCCCCTACTCACGGATCGCCGGCATCGACCCGTTGTGGATGCTGAACCACTTCCGCTACCTGGACAATGCCCGGGACGAGCAGCGCGGCCTGACCTTCTCCCGCTACGCCGGGCCGGGTAATCACCGTTACCCCGTGGGCTTTTCCGGAGACACGGTGATCTCGTGGGAGGCCCTGGCCTTCCAGCCGTACTTCACCGCGACCGCCGCCAACATCGGTTACGGCTGGTGGAGTCACGACATCGGCGGGCACTTCTTCGGCGCTCGGGACGACGAGTTGGCCACGCGCTGGCTGCAGTTCGGCGCCTTCTCACCGATCCTGCGGCTGCACTCGGGCAACAACCCGTTCATCACCAAGGAGCCGTGGACGTTCCCGCGGCAGTTCCAGGACGTGATGACGTCGTTCCTGCGTCTGCGGCACCGGCTCGTGCCCTACTTGCACACCATGAACCACCGGGCCGCGGCAGACGGCCTGCCGCTGGTTCTGCCGATGTACTACGGCTTTCCGAAGGCGCGCGAGGCCTATCAGGTGCCCAACCAGTACCAGTTCGGCAGTCAGCTCCTGGTGGCAGCCATCACCGATCCGGCCCACCGCGAGCTCGGCCTGGCGAAGGTCAAGGCCTGGCTGCCGGCGGGCCGCTGGGTGGACATCCTGACCGACCGGGTCTACGACGGCGATCGGGAGATCTACCTGCACCGCGACCTCACCAGCATCCCCGTGCTGGCCACGAGCGGTGCGATCGTGCCGTTGGACGGGGCCGAGGTGCCGCAGAACGATCCCGTCAATCCGGATCACCTCGAAGTGCTCGTGATCGTGGGTGCGGACGGCGATCTCGACTTGGTGGAGGACGACGGCCAGACGAGTGGGACGCCGGTCGCCACCCCGATCCTTTACGACCAGGAGAGCGGCAGCCTGGTGGTCGGGCCGGCCTCCGGGGTGGCTGGGGTGCCTGCTTACAGACGCTGGACCCTTACCTTCCCAGGGTTGAACACCAGGTCCGGTCCGACCGCGTTCGTGAACGGCGATCCCGTACCGGCCCGGGTCGAGCAGAGGGAGACGCGGTGCAGCGTCACGGTGGACGAGGTGCCGGTCACGGCCCAGCTCCGTGTGGAGTTGGGCCCGACTCCCCGGTTACGGGGTAACGATGTGGCGGGGCTGACTTTCCGGCTGCTGGACCGCGCGCAGATCGACTATCAGCTGAAGGCGCGAGTGATGGAGGTGATCGGCGCCGGGTCTTCTTCGGGCGCTCGGCTGCTGCGCCTGCAGGCCCTGGACCTGGATCCGGAACTGCTGTCGGCGATCGGGGAGATCCTGCTGGCCGGTGGAGAAGAACCTGGTTAGCCCGCTCGAGCTTGCGTCAAAGCTGCGACGAGGCCGGTCGATCTGAAGGGAGAGATCATTGCTCACGCGGGAAAACTTCCAGCGGTGATGGTTTCGTTGAGCCCGATCAGGCAGAGTGGCGGTCCGTCGGGTTTGAGCGCGGTTTGAGCAGGCGGAAGCATTCCGGCTCCCGCGCAGGAGGGTCAAATGTCTGTGCACCTGAGAGTCAAGAAGGGCCGGCCAGTTTGAAGCCCGGCCGGCCCTTCTTCAGCTGAAACCTAGATGACGCCCAGGGCGAGCATGCCGTCGGCGACCTGGGTGAAGCCCGCGATGTTGGCGCCGGCCAGGTAGTTGCCCGGCTTGCCGTACTCGTCGGCGGTGGTCAGGCAGCGATCGTGGATGTTGCGCATGATCTCGGCGAGACGTTCCTCGGTGTGCGCGAAGGACCACGAGTCCCGCGATGCGTTCTGCTGCATCTCCAGCGCGCTGGTGGCCACACCGCCGGCGTTGGCCGCCTTGCCCGGGGCGAAGGCGACGCCGACCTCGGTGAACGCGCGCACGGCCTCGGGGGTGCAGGGCATGTTCGCGCCCTCGGCCACGACCTGACAGCCGTTGGCGATCAGCGTCTTGGCGTCGGCACCGTGGAGTTCGTTCTGCGTTGCCGCCGGGATGGCGATGGCGCAGGGCACGTCCCACACCGAGCCACGCTCCACGTACGTCGCCCCGTCCCGCTCGGCGGCGTAGGTCGAGATCCGCTCGCGCCGGGTCTCCTTGACGTCCTTGAGCAGCGCCAGGTCGATGCCGGCGTCGTCGACCACGTAGCCGCCGGAGTCGGAGCAGGCGACCACGATCGCACCCAGCTGCTGGAGCTTCTCGATGGCGTAGACCGCGACGTTGCCGGAGCCGGAGACCACCACGCGTTTGCCGTCCAGGCTGTCTCCGCGGCTGCGCAGGATCTCGTCCACGAAGAAGACCGCGCCGTAGCCGGTCGCCTCGGTCCGCACCTGAGAACCGCCCCAGGTCAGGCCCTTGCCGGTCAGGACGCCGGACTCGTAGCGGTTGGTGATCCGCTTGTACTGGCCGAACAGGTAGCCGATCTCCCGGCCGCCGACGCCGATGTCACCGGCGGGGACGTCGGTGTGCTCGCCGATGTGGCGGTACAGCTCGGTCATGAACGATTGGCAGAACCGCATGACCTCCGCGTTCGAGCGTCCCTTGGGGTCGAAGTCGGAGCCGCCCTTGCCGCCGCCGATCGGCAGTCCGGTGAGGGCGTTCTTGAAGATCTGCTCGAACCCGAGGAACTTCACGATGCCGAGGTAGACCGTCGGGTGGAAGCGCAGGCCACCCTTGTAGGGGCCGAGCGCGGAGTTGAACTCGACGCGGAAGCCGCGGTTGATCTGGACCTGGCCGGAGTCGTCGACCCAGGGCACCCGGAAGATGATCTGCCGCTCAGGCTCGCACAGCCGCGAGATGATCGCGGCCTCGGCGTACTCGGGATGCTTGGCGACGACCGGCCCGAGCGAGTCGAGGACCTCGTGCACCGCCTGATGGAACTCGCCTTCACCGGGGTTGCGCCGCAGCACCTTGTCGAACTCGTTCTGCAGCTTCTCGTCCAGGACGGACACCGCGGCCTCCTTACACAACAGGTCGTGAACGGCCGTGGCCGTTCCGCCGGACTTTCGGGGTGAGCGTCCCACCCTAGAGGCGGAGCGAGGTCGAACCACATGCTCCCCACCTGTGCTTTTTACAACACCGAAACATCATCCGGGCGGGAGCCAGGACAGGCTCTAAGCTCACCCGGGTGGAGGAGACGGCAGTCGCAGCGGTGGTGGCGGATCAGCTGAAGCAGCTTCAGGGCGATCGGTCGAAGTCCGCGCTGCTGAGCGCGTACGTCGCGGTACTGATCGACGATGCGGGCTGGGGCGTCGAGACGGTGGCCGGGTTGCTGGGTGCTTCGCGGCAGTCGATCTCCAAGCGGCGCAAGCAGGGGCGGGAACTGCTCCCGGAGTATCGGGCCGCGTTGGCCGGGCTTCCCGTGCCATCGGCCCCCGCCCCGGCGAAGAAGACGCGGTCAGGGCTGCGGATCCCGGACGCGGAGGTGATCGCGACGAGGGAAGAGGTCTGGGTCAGAGGTGAGGTGTCCCGGACCCCAGTCCCGCCGCAACCGCAAAAGGAACGGGCAGGAACGCAGGGGCAGCAAACCGGGATCAAAGAGCAGCAGGCCCAGCTGAAGCTGGTGGCGGGCCTGCTGGACGAACTGGAAAGGACAGCAACTCGGCTACGGGCCGAACGGGCTGACGTCGCCTGGCAGCTGACCTGTTTCGACCCCAAGGCGCGGCAGGGTCTGCAGAAGGCGGGACACTGGCAGCCGGACGAGTTCTTCGCGGCCCGGACCGAGGCGCTGGCTTCGGCGGCAGAGCTGAAAACCATGGACGATCGTGGGCTCAGAGCGCTGGCTGCAGAGCGCGGCATCCCTGAACCGGCAAGTCTCGCGGACGCGCAGGACCGGTACTTCGACGTCACGTCCCAGTTGCTCACGGCGCAGGCCCGGCGTCGGGCTGCCACCGAGGTCAGGGACGAACTGGTGCGTGCGTACGTGAAGCGGGACGCCAACGGCCGGTGGAAGGGCGTGACCGAGGTGGCGGGCTGGATCAGGCGCACCCAGTCCCAGGTCACACAGATCTGCGACGCCGGAGAAGGTTAAGACGCCGGGGGAGCCTCATCTGCGGGCCAGGCCGAGACTCGTGCGGCAAGGGACCGGGCCAGCGAACAGGCCAGCGCCGGGTCCAGGCGGGACGTGACCATCAGGCCGATCTGGGCGGCGGTGAGGATCTCGGCTTCGGCATCCGGAACCCGTCCGCGGCACACCCCGAGAAAGGCTGCCTGCACCCGCGCACGGTAGTTCCGGACCAGGGTGGCGGCCTCTTCGTCCAGGTCGTTCAGGTCCATGGCGGTGTTGAGCAGCAGGCATCCGCGCCGGGCGATCTGCGAAGGAGCCCGGTCGAAGAACTCAGCCAGGCCGGTGAAGTACCCGGCCAGTTCAGCCGGCCCGGCCCCGGCGGCCTCGACCGGCGCCAGGCGGGGGCCGACCACGGTGTCCAAGTAGTTCGAGGCAGCGCGGGCGAACAGGCCTCGCTTGCTGCCGTAGGTCTCGTACAGGCTGGACTTGCTCAGCCCGGTGGCGCTCTGCAGTTGGCTGAGCGAGGTGGAGGCGTACCCGCGCTCCCAGAACACGTCCCGGGCGGCCGTCACCGCGGTGAGGTCGTCGAACTCCTTGCTTCGCGCCACGAACAGCAGCCCCTCTCGCGTTGACATTCCGAACCGATCGGTCCAGAGTATCGAATCGGACCGATCGGTTCAGAAAAAGCTTCAGAACGAGAGGCGAATCAGTGCTCATCGCGGCAACGGTCTTCGGCGTCCTGGCAGTGCTCTTCCACGTGATGGCCTTCGTGCTGGAGAGCATCCTGTGGACGCGCCCGGCCGTGTACGGCCGGTTCAACATCGCCAGCTCGGCCGACGCCGAGACGATCCGGCCGATGGCCTACAACCAGGGCTTCTACAACCTGGCCCTGGCCATCGGCGTCGCCGTCGGCCTGGTCCTGCTGCAGGCCGAGGGGGATGCGCTGATCGTGGGCAAGACCCTGGTGGTGTTCGGCGCGGGCTGCATGACCTGGGCCGGCCTGGTGCTGATCAGCACCGGCCGCAAGTACCTGAAGTCAGCTGTGGGCCAGCTCGTCCCGGCGGCTCTCACGCTGGTCCTGGTCCTGATCGGCTGAGACGGCCGAAGCGTAGAGGCTGGAGCCCACGCTGGCGGCGACCACCAGAGCCACCGAGGCCAGGCGCATCGGCCCGGCGTGCTGATGCAGCAGCAGCCAGCCCACCGCAGTGGCCGCAACCGGCTCGAGGCTGAGCAGGATGCCGAAGACGTTGCGCGGAACCCGCCGCATGGCAGCCAGTTCCAGCGTGTACGGGATCACCGAGGCCAGCAGGGCGGTCCCGAGGCCGATCAGCAGCAGGTGCGGGGCCTCGATCACGGCGGAAGCTCCGGCCGCACCGAGCGGGGCCACGGTCAGCGTCGCAACCAGAAGGGCCACGGCCAGCCCGCCGGTACCCGGCACGAGAATCCCGACGCGCGAGCCGGTCTGGATGTACAAGGCCCAGAACACGGCGGCGACGAGGGCGAAGAACACGCCCAGCGGGTCGAGAGTCGCCGAAGTGGTGAAGGTTTCCAGCGCCAGAACGCCCATACCGGCCAGAGCCAGGCCCACCCAGATCAGGTCGCGCCCCTTGCGGGTGAGGACAGCAGCCAGGGCGAGCGGGCCGAGGAACTCGATGGCGACGGCGGCGCCCAGCGGGATGCGCTCGATCGCGGCGTAGAAGAAGCCGTTCATGCCGGCCAGGGACAGGCCCAGGGCGAAAGTGGCCCGCCACTGGTCCCAGTTCCAGCCGCGCACCGCAGGCCGGGCGATGGCCAGCAGCACCAGCGCGGCAATGCCCAGCCGGAGCGTGGTGGTGCCCCAGCTGCCGAGCATCGGGAACAGCTGGGCGGCGAAGGCGGCCCCGAACTGCAGCGAGATGCAGGAGCCGAGAACCAGGATCACGGCCGGGTTGGAACCACGAGGAGCGACGGCGGGCATGCAGCCAGCATCGGCCCGCCCGCTTCGTTTAGTCTAGTGAACGTTAGTCACCCTAAAACGTTAGCTCAGCTGATGGATGGTCCGCGGTGCTCAATCTGTCCCGATTGCGAATCCTGCACGAACTCAACCGTTCTGGCACGCTCGCGGAGGTTGCCCGGGTCCTGAACTACACCCCGTCCGCCATTTCCCAGCAACTGTCCCAGCTGGAACGGGAGGCGGGCGTCGTCCTGCTGGAGAAGGCCGGGCGACGGGTCCGGCTGACCGATCAGGCGCTGATGCTGGTGCAGCACACCGAGGTGATCCTGACCCAGCTGGAGCTGGCCGAGGCCGAGCTGTCGGTGGCGCAACCGCAGATCCGGGGCACGTTGCGGGTGGCCTCGTTCCAGAGCGTGGTGCTGAGCCTGGCCCCGGTGGCGCTGAGCGTGCTGGCCGAGATCCATCCCCGGCTGGAGGTGGAGATCACCCAGCGCGAGGTCGCCCCGGCCTACGACGGGCTGCTGGCCCACGAGTTCGACCTGATCATGGGCGAAGAACACCCGGGAGTGCCGGAACCGGTGCGGGCCGGGGTCGACCGGTCGGTGTTCACCCAGGACGCGATGCTGCTGGCCCTGCCGCGGCAGGGACCGCTGAGCCGGCGTCCGTCGGTGCTTTCCGATCTTGCCGATCTGCCCTGGGCGCTGGACCCGCCGAACTCCACCGCGCGCCGCTGGGCCGACATCACCTGCCGGGAGGCCGGGTTCGAGCCACGCGTGCGGTTCGAGAGCCCGGACCCGTCGCTGCACGTGCATTTGGTACGGCAGGGGCATGCGGTCGCATTCCTGCCCGGCCTGATGGGCTCGGTGCTGGAAGGGCTGCAACTGGTGCAACTACCCGGGAACCCCCACCGCACGCTGTTCACCGCCGTGCGATCCGGACGGGCGACGCATCGTGCGGTGGAGGCGTTCCGTCAGGCGCTGGCCGAGGTGGCCCAGGCCGAGTCGAACCTGGCCCCGCCCCCGGTCATCGAGCTGAAGTGATCACCCCTTCACCGCGCCCGCGGTCAGGCCCTGCACCACGTAGCGGCTGGCCAGGCCGAACAGCACCAGCGTGGGCAGCACGGTGAGCACGGCCGCGGCGGACATCGTGCCCCAGTCGATGTCGTAGCTGGAGATGAACCCGGCCAGGGCGGTCGGGATGGTCTTGTTCGAGTCGCTGTTCATCAGCGTGACCGACAGGAACAGCTCGTTCCAGCAGTTCACGAAGTTGAAGGTGAAGGTGGCGGCGATCCCGGGCAGCATCACCGGCACGATCACCCGGAACAGCGCCCCCAGCCGGGAGCAGCCGTCGATCATCGCCGCCTCCTCCAGCTCGTCCGGCACGTTCTCGAAGAAGCCGCGCAGCATGATCGCGCCGAACGGGATGCAGATCGCGATGTAGATCAGCACCAGCCCGGTCCTGGTGTCGACCAGACCCAGGTCGGTCATCATCAGGTACAGCGGCCCCAGCGCGATGAAGCCCGGCACCATCTGGGTGACCAGGAACGCGGCGAGCACCGCGCCCCGGCCCGGGAACTCGAAGCGGGCCAGCACGTAGCCGGACAGCAGCGAGATCAGCGTGGCCACCAGCGCCGAGACGGTCGAGACGAGAACGCTGTTCATGAAGTACTGGCCGAAGTCCGAGCCGCTGAACAGGTTGGTGTAGTTCTCGAACGACAGCTGCTCGGGCCAGTACCGCAGCGGCGTCTGGTAGATCGAGCCGGGCGCCTTCAGCGACGTGCTCAGGATCCAGTACAGCGGAAAGATCGTGACCAGCAGGCACAGGCCCAGAAAACCGAAGCGGCCCAGGCGTTCACGTAAGCTCATACCGGCTCCCGGCGGGTGCGGCGCAGGGCCATCAGGTAGAAGGCGGAGAACAGCAGCAGCGTGACCATGACGATCAGGCCGAGGGCGGAGGCCAGGCCGTAGTTGCCGTCCTGGGTCACCTTGATCATGTACGTGTTGATGGTGTGGGTCTGGTTGGCCGGGCCGCCGCCGGTCATCGCGAAGATGATGTCGGGGAAGTTGAAGATCCAGACGATCCGCAGCAGGATCGCCAGCGCCAGCGTGACCGCGATGCTGGGCAGCGTGATGGACCAGAACGAGCGGATCCGGCCGGCGCCGTCGAGCGCGGCGGCCTCGTAGAGCTCGTCCGGGACCGACTGCAGCGCGGCCAGAATCATGATCGCGAAGAACGTGACGCCGTACCAGATGTTGGCGATCACCACCGCGGCCATCGCCCAGGCCGGATCGGCCAGCCAGGGGATCGGGCGCTCGATCAGGCCGGCCTTGCCCAGCAGGTCGTTGATCACGCCGAACTCGGAGTTGAACATCCAGCGGAACAGCATGCCGATCAGGAATCCCGAAACCGCCCAGGGGAAGAACAGGAACGCCTGGTAGATGCCCCGGCCGCGGAACCGGCGCTTCAGCAGCAGGGCGATGGCCAGGCCGATCAGCACCTGCGGGGTGAGCGAGCCGAACACCCAGATCAGCGTGTTGCGGACGATCGTGCCGAACTCTGGGGTGGCGGCCAGATCACGGAAGTTCTGCAGACCCACCCAGGAGGTGTCCGACAGGTTGGTGAGATTCCAGTTGCGGAAGGCCATCTGGCTGCCGCGCAGCATCGGGTAGTACGTGAACACAGCCACGAAGAGCACGGCCGGGGCGAAGAATCCGAAGATGGTCAGGGTGGTGCGGGCGTTGAAGCGGCGTTTTCGCTGGGGTGGCGGCGAAATGTGAGACGGGGTGGTCGCCGCGGTGGCGCCCGTCATCATTTGTTCTCCGCAAGTTTCGTGGTCCAGTACTCGTCCCAGCCGGCGAGCATGTCCGCGGTGTTCAGGTCGCCGACCAGAACCCGCTGGATGTCGCTGTCGGCCTTCTGCTCCCACTCCGTCCACCAGGCCACGCCGCGCGGCTGGACGGCGTTGATGTAGGTCTCGGGCGCGTTGGTCATCTCGACGTAGGCGGCCCACGGGCCGGTGCTGTAGAACTCGTCCTCCTGAGCGGTTCTCAGGATCGGGACGAGGCTGTTCTCCTTGTCGAAGGTGGTGGCGGCGTCACCGGAGCTGAGGAACTTGATCAGCTCGATCGCCTCCGGCTTCTGCTCGCTGGATTCGGCGATGCCCCAGCCGGCCGAGGCGATGGGCTGGATCGCCTTGCCGGAGGGCCCGACCGGCATCGGCGCGACCGACCACTGTTCTTCGGTGATGGCATCCGAACCACGCACGGTGGCGATCACTTCCGGGTCCTGCAGCAGGAACGCGGTGGATCCACCGGAGAACCCCTGGACCATCTCGGGGTATCCCCAGGCGACCGACGAGGGAGGTGAGCCCTTGGCGAAAAGCTGGAAGTAGTCGTCCATTGCCTGTTTCGCCCGGGGGTCGGCGAAGATCGTCCCACCGCTCTTGAGCAGGAAGGCATTCTCGGTGTCGACGTCCTCGGCCAGGTAGGCCTCGATCACCGCGACCGCGTTGCCCTGGGCGTTGGTGCCGCCCCGGAACGCGTAGCCGAACTGGTTCTCGTCCGGTTTGTTCAGGGCCTGGGCCTGTTCCAGCAGATCGGGCCAGCTGGCCGGCGGTCCGCTGAACCCGGCCTCCTGCACCCGGTCGGTGCGGTAGAAGAGCGAAAGGCCGTAGAATCCGTAGGGAATGTAGTTGGTCTTGCCGTCCTGCTTGGAGTACGTCACCGCGTTCTCGGTGAGTTCGTCCCAGCCGTCCCAGCTCTCCAGATCGCTGGTCATGTCGTAGACCCAGCCGTTCGCCGCGTACGGGCCGACTTTCGTGTCCTTGGCCTCGAAGACGTCCACGCCCCGGCCGGACTGGAGCATCTGCTGCAGTTTCTGGTCGGCCTGGTTGGTCGGCGGTGAGATCAGCTCGACCTCGATGTCCGGGTGGGCCTTCTCGAAATCGCTGATCAGTTGCCGGATCACCTGGGTCCGGCCGGGATTGGTGAGGGTCTCGACCATGGTGATGGTGGTGCCGTCGCCGGATCCGCCGCTGGAGCCGCAGCCGGACAGGACCAGGGCGGTCGCCGTGGCGGCGGCCGCGGTGAAGCGGAGTTTGTTGCGCATGATGCCTCCAGGGATCGCTTGAGGACGCGTCAGGCCCGGTTACGGGCGAACCGCACCAACGCGGGGACGACCTTCTCGGCGAAGGTCTCGTAGTCGCCGGCAGTGTTGTAGAGGTGGGCGGACAGGCGCAGGTAGCCCCGGCCGTCCAATGAGGTGATCGCCGTCTCGAACGAGAACTCGTCGGCGATGAAAGCCCGGACCAGGTGCGAGTCCTCGTGGGTCTCGGCCAGGCCGCTGGGCAGGGCGAGCAGCCGCATCGGGCCGACCGGCAGGCCCACGTCGACCCGGACGTTCTCACCCGTGGCCGCCTCGAAGGCGCCGGTGATGACGTCCTCGCCGTAGTCGCACAGCTCCTGGGCATGACGCCGGAAGGTGTTCCAGCCGTAGTTCTGCTCGATGAAGTCCAGCGCGACGGGCGCGGCCAGCCAGGACACGTTGTCCTGGGTTCCGACGTGGTCGAAGTTGTCCGGGTACGGGTAGGGAAAGCCCCAGGAATCGATCAGCGGGGTGAGCTGCGGGGCCTGCGCACCGCGGGCGACGAGCACGGCGGTTCCGCGGGGTGCGCAGCCGAACTTGTGCAGGTTGCCGACCCAGAAGACGTCGCCCTCGGGTACCGGTCGCTCGATGACGGCGGTGGCGTGGGCGCCGTCGATCAGGACCGGAATGTTGCGCTGAGCGGCCAGGCGGACGATCTGCCCGACCGGGAAGAGCCGGGCCGAGGCGGAGGTCACCTGGTCGATCACGATCAGCGCGGTCTGCTCGGTGAGGGAGTTCTCGAGGGCGCTCACGACGGTTTCGGCCGCGGCGCCCAGCGGTAGCTCGGCGATGTCCAGGTGACCGTTCACCCGTTTCGCGGCCCGGGCGCAGGCCTCGCGCACCGCACCGTACGCATGGCTGGTGGTCAGGACTCGCGAGCCTGGTTCTCGGACAACGGTGTTGAGGACGGTACTGACGCCGGCGCTGGCATTAGGGACGAAGGCGGTTTCCTCGGCGGCCACCCCGAGGAAGGCGGCGACCTGGGTGCGGGCGGCCTTGACCCGCTGCGGCAGGGGCATGAACCAGGCGCACGGGTTGGCCTCCATCTGATCGCGCAGGTTCTGCAACACGGCCTGGGCGGCCCGCGGAACTGCGCCGAACGAGCCGTGATTCAGGTGGATCCGGTGCGGGGTGAGGGACCAGTCGGCGATCGCCGGACGGCCCTCGGCGGTGAGCAGGGCGGGTGGAGCCGGGCGGTGCGTCAGGGACACAGGCAACTCCTTCGGATGAAGGGCTGGTGCTCGGGACTCGGTGAGTGGCAGGAACACTAACCCGGGATGGATCGGGAGACAACGGACGATTCCCAAAAGCTGTCCGATGAATTGCGCTGGAAACCTGGCCGTATCCGACAGTGCCTGTCCATCCTGGGGGTAGTTGTCGGACAATGGTCCGAGCAATCGCCCAGCGGAAGGAGAAGCTGTGAGTGCGGTCGAGTCCGCCATGGAACGGCTGCAGCAGAAGATCGCCGACGGGGAGCTGCTCCCCGGGCAGAAGTGCCCGCCGGAGGGCGAACTGGCCGCCCAGCTGGGAGTTTCGCGTAGCTCGTTGCGCGAGGCGGTGCGAGCGTTGTGTGCGCTGGGGGTGCTGGAGACCCGGCACGGCTCGGGTACTCACGTGTCGTCACTGGAGCCCGCGGTGATCCTGCGCAGCTTCTCGCTCCTGGTGGACCTGCTGCCGCTGGACGGGCTGCTGGAGGTACTGGAGATTCGCCGGCTGATGGAGGCTCACGCCGCGGCCACCGCCGCCGCGAACGCCGCTCCCACCACCGTGCGTCAGTTGCTGGCCCTGTGCGACGAGATGGAGGAGACCACCGACGGCGTGCGCTACGCCGAGCTGGATTCGCAGTTCCATCAGGCGTTCTGCGGGGCCGGGGGAAATGCCACGCTGACCGGGCTGGTGCGGCTGTTCCGTTCGCGGGGCGGGCATTTCCGCATTCTGGAAGGGCCGGCCGCCGATCAGGTGCGCACCGGGAGCAACGCGGGGCACCGGGCGATCGCGACGGCGATCCAGAACCGTGATCCGGCGGCGGCGAGCCTGGCGGCAGCGGGGCACGTGATCGAGTCCGAGAACTGGTTGCGGCGGATCCGGCCCGAGCCCCGCTGAGGTCCCGGTTGTCTGCGGAGGCGGCGCGCGCCCACGTGCTGGGCAACGAGGTCGGCCGGCCCGGGTAGGCAGAAGCCAGACGTTGCTAAGCGAGCAGGGCGCCGGCGGTGTCGAGGTCGGTGATCAGGATGTTGACCCAGCCGCCGACCAGTGCGGCCCGGATCGCAGCGTGCTTGTCCGGCCCGCCGGCCACGCCGAGGCGGCGCTCGACCCGCATCATCGCCTCCGGGGTGATGCCGACGACGCGCTGGTCGAAGCGGGAGGGTACGAGGTGGCCGTCGGCGTCGAAGTAGCGCAGGCAGACGTCACCGACGGCGTTGTGCTCGCGCAGTTCCTGCTGGTCTTCCTCGGTGATCGCGTTGCCGCTGCTACGTAGCAGCGGCGAGGGCGACAGGGCGCCGATCCCGACCAGCAGCAGGGTGAGGCTCTGCCAGGTGCTGACGATCTGCGCGACCGAGGAGTCCTGGGTGAGGGCCTCGCGCAGGTGCGGGCTGCCGACCAGGCCGGGGGTGGGCATGAACAGCGGCTGGCCGCCGGTGACCTCGGCGAAGCGGGTGAGCAGGCGGGTGGCGCGCATCTGGGCGGTCGGGTCGCCGATGCCGCCGAGTACCTGGCAGACGTTGTTGGCCACGGCCGGGCGCTTGGGCCGCATCGCCTCGACGGTGGCCAGCAGGCTGGCGCTCCAGGCGGACAGGCCGATGTCGTCACCGCCGTGCAGGGTAGCGTCCAGGTAGGCGGCGGCCGCCCCGGCCAGCACCGTCATCAGCCGGTCCTCGTCGCCCACGGGGACCTCGGCGACCACCGCGTCGCGCAGGCCGTAGCGGCTCTTGAGCTGTTCTTCGATGTCGGCGTGGACCCCGGTCGGGACGGTGACGACGGTGTGCACGATGCCCAGGCGGGTGGCCTGCTTCAGCAGCCGGGAGACCCGGGGCTGGGAGATGTGCAGATCCGCGGCGATCTGCGGCTGGCGCACCCCCTGCTCGTGGTAGAGCCGGGCCACGCGCACCAGGAGGCGCAGCTGCTCGGGCTCGATGTCCCGACCTGGCGGGGACAGGTCCGGGCGAGGAGTGCTGGTCACGGCCGCATAGTAGGCCATCGGTGAATACCTATTCCAACTCTAGGCTGGGGGCATGCGGCTTCTGGTGATCGGTGGCAGTGGGTATCTCGGGCGCGAGGTCGTGCGGCAGGCCGTGGTGGCCGGCGACGAGGTGAGCGCGAGCTACTTCTCGACTCCGCCGCCGGGCGTGGACGCGCACCGGCTGGACATCACCCGGCGGCCGGACGTGGCCGAGCTCGTGACCCGCCTGAGGCCCGAGGCGGTGGTGAATGCGGCCTACCGGCAATCCGATTGGGCGACCACTGCCGAAGGTGCGATGCATGTAGCGGCGGCCACCGCGTCCGTTGGCTGCCGGTTCGTGCATGTCTCCAGCGACGCCCTGTTCTCCGGCGCAGCAACGAGTTACGACGAAACAGCCCGCCCTGATCCGGTGCACATGTACGGTGCTGCGAAGGCCGCCGCCGAGGTCGCGGTGGCCGGCCTCCACCCCGCCGCGGCGATCGTCCGCACGTCGCTGATCGTCGGTAACGGCGACTCACCGACCGAGAAGTTCGTTCACGCAATCGCTTCCGGGGCCAAGCCCGGTGTGCTCTTCACCGACGACATCAAGTCCCCGGTACACGTCGCCGATCTGGCGGCCGCGCTGCTGGAACTCGCCCGCTCGGAATCGGCGGCGGGCATTCATCACGTCGCGGGGGCCGAGGCGATCAGCCGCCACGAACTCGGCGTGCTGATCGCCCGCCGCGACGGCTTGGACGAAACGGCGCTGCCGACCGGCCTGCGGGCCGATTCCGGGGTGGGTGGACCGGCGGATGTACGGCTGGACTGCACTGCCACGCAGGCCCGACTCGCCGTTCGTCTACGGGGTGCCCATGAATTCATGCTGCAGCCGTAGTTCCTCCGCCCACGTCAGGGATTCAGCGCCGTTCTCCCTGCAAAGGTCTTCCGTAGCGCGAGGTTTCGATCCTCCATTGCTCACCGTGAGTATGCCTGAAGTAACGCAAGGTGCCCGCCGGGAAATCTCTTACCTAGCGTCAGGCAGGTATCCGGCCTCGCCAGGCACGTGAAACCTCCGTCAGTCTGACGTCGCTGGAGGGTTGTCCGGTGAAGCCGGTTGCGGCAGAGACATTTTCGTTCCGCTAACAGCTGTCTCATTGGTACCGTCGTCATCCCCTGACACCCCCTGATGACGTCGTAGGAGTGAGACCACCGTGTCCAGCAGCCCAGAGGTGCACACCGATGTGTGTGTGATCGGCGCGGGCCCGGCGGGACTCACCGTCGCTCGCGAGCTCATCGGATCGTCGTTCGAGGTCCTGGTCCTGGAGAGCGGGAAGTACGAACCCGACGAGGCCGCGCAGGAACTGGCCGGCAGCCACCTGGAGTCGCCGTTCTACGAGCCGCACGCGATGGCCGGGGCCCGGCGCCGGCAGTTCGGCGGCACCGCCAACGACTGGGTGCACGTCACCTGGCCGGGCAAGACCCGGGTCTACGCGCGCACGCTCACCGGTGAACCGGTCGACTTCGAGCCCAGGACGTGGCAGGAGGGCAGCGGCTGGCCGATCGGGCTGAACGAGCTCGGCCCCTACTACGACCGGGCCCACCGCACCTGGGCCGGGACCCGGGTGGACGACGACCCTCAGACGTATGTCACCGACTCGACCCAGCCGTTGACCCTCGGCCGGCTCGGCACCCGCATGGCCCAGTACGCCCCCGCCGACAGCTTCACCCTGCGGGCCCGCGACCAGCTGGCCGCCGCCGACAACGTCAGCGTCATGGTCGGCTGCACCGTCGCCGCCCTCGACGGGGGAGTGGACGGCACCCGCATCCGCCGCGCCGAGGTGGTCCGGGCCGACGGCACCACGTTCTACGTCAACGCCGAGATGTTCGTGCTGGCCGGCGGCGGGGTGGAGAACAGCCAGGTGCTGCTCTCGTCGCTGCCGTTCCGGCCGGGCGGCCCGGGCAACCGGCACGACAACGTCGGCTGCTGGGTCACCGACCACCCCGAGCTGCGCCTGGGGGCGATCCAGCCCTCATCGCCCGAGGTGCTGAACCGCCTGGGCCTGTACGACCTGCACTACGTGGACGGCCAGATGGTCAACGGTGTGCTCACCTTCGACCAGGAGTTCAAGCGCCAGGAAGAGCTGCTGAACATCGGCGCGGTGGTGATCCCGCGCCGGCCCGGCTTCAACTCCACCGCCGAGCGGGCCCTGCGCTCGCTCAAACCGCTGCTGCACGGCCGCCCGGTCTCGCAACCGCTGCAGAAGGCCCGCACCCTGCTGTCAAACCCCAGCGAAGCCGCCGCCGTGCTGCGCACTTTCGACCGCTCCACGCCGGCCAACTGGCACGAGTCGCCGGACGCCTACCAGTGGTTCCGCGGCGGCTGGGCCCGGCCCGAGGTGGATCGCTCGCAGTACTCCACGCTGCACGTGCACATCGCGGCCGAGCAGTCCCCTGACCGCGAGAACCGGCTCAGCCTGGGCGCTCAGCGCGACGCCCTGGGCCGCCGCCGGCTGCACCTGAACCTGCGCTGGTCCGAGAGCGATCAGCGTAACCTGCTGCGGAGCATGGCGCACTTCGGCGTGGCGATCGAGAAGGGCGGGCTGGGCCGCTTCGACCCCTGGATGCGCTTCGACGGCCCGCTCAAGCCCCGCTTCGGCGGCATGCATCACCCGATGGGCGGCACCCGGATGCACGAGGACCCCCAGTTCGGCGTGGTGGACACCAACAGCAAGGTGCACGGCATCGACAACCTCTACGTGGCGGGCAGTTCGGTGTTCCCGACCAGCCTGGGCTACGTGAACCCGACCCTGACCATCGTGGCCCTGAGTACCCGCCTGGCCGACCACGTGCGCGGGCGGATGTCCGGCACACTGACCGACGAGCGCACGGTGCGCCAACTGAATTGAGCATCATCAGAGCCGTAATTGCCCGATTTGCAGGCAATGGCCTACCTTCGGCCTTCGATCATGGTCATCGACTGACGAAGGGCCACGTACGTGCCTGCTCCCCACGAAGGTCCCCCGCCCGTGCCGTCCGAACGGACCGGGCGGTTCGCGACCGCCAAGCTGGTGGCCGTGACCGCGGTGGCCAGCGCGTCCGTGGCGGTGATGGCCGTGGGGTTGCTGCTGTGGCCCAGCGACAGCGCGGAGCCGAGCCTGCGACTGGCGGCCGCTGGTCCGCAACCCGTCCAGCTGCCGGCGAGCCCGGACGCCACCACCGAGCCGGTCGAGGCCCCCGAACCGCCGCAGACCGAGCCCGCCCCGGCCGAGCACACCGATGACTCACCCAAGAAGGTGCCTACGACCACGCAGGCCGAGTCGCCGGATCCGGAGAAGCCGGACAGCAAGGTGCCGGACCCGGTGGGCAAGCCCGGGAAGTCCTATCTGATCCGCAGCGTCACCTCGAACCTGTGCATCGACCTCCCGTACTACGGCAGCGTCGACAGCGGCGCGAAGGTCGCCCAGTACGACTGTCAGGCCGGTGACACCGACAACCAGATGTTCCAGATGCTGCACCGGGGCAACCACTTCGCGATCAAGAACGTGAAGAGCGGCCTGTGCCTTGATCTTCCCGACTACGGAACGGTTCCCGCCGGCACTGCGGTGCTCACCTTCGCCTGCGACCCGAGCACCTCGGACAACCAGCTGTTCTCCAACGACATCACGGCCGGGCCCAGCCCGCTGGTGCACCTGAGCAGCGGCCTGTGCCTCACCCAGGACCCGAAGGCCGGCATCGCGGCGCAGGACACCGCACTCGTCCTGGCCGAGTGCGACGCGGATGCCGGCCGGCAGAACTGGATCGCCGAATAGCCCTACACCCAGTCGGGTTCGCGGGAGGTCACCGACCTGAGAGTGGACGGCTCAGAGCGCGTCCATGACCGTCAGGATCTGAAGGACGGTCCAGATGCCGGCGACCCACAGGAACATCACCGGCAGCCGGTCCACGACGAAGTACTTGTGGATGTTCCTTCGGAACAGCAGCACCAGCGCCGTGATGAGCACAGCCAGGCCGAACAGCACGACCGGCATGAACAACAGCGCCTCGCCCCGCTCTTCCCAGCTGGTGGTGTCGCGGCCGCGACGCCGGTAGCGGTGCACCCGTAACTCGTCGGGCACCCGCGACCAGGCGACTGCGGCGATGGTCAGCTGAACTGCCAGCCCGAGGCCGACGGCGAGCCACATCCGGGCAAGGGCGGTGCGAAGCATTCGGGCAGCTTGTCAGACGGCACCATTCGGCCCGCACCGGGATCGACGCTCCACCGACGTCGCTGACTACCGGTGGGCGCGCAGGTAGGGCAGGGGGACAGGCGGGGTCGGGTAGCGGACGGCCTGGGCGGCCCGGATTGGGAAGCGCGGGTCTCGCAACATTTCCCGGCCGACGAACACGATGTCGGCCTGCTCGGTCACCAGGATCTGCTCAGCCTGGGCCGGGTTGGTGATGTGGCCGACCGCGCCGGTGGGGATGCCGGCGCGCTCGCGGGTGGCCGTGGCGAACCGGACCTGGTAGCCGGGGCCGGACGGGATCGGTGCGAGGACGTTGCCGCCGGTCGAGACGTCGATCAGGTCGACGCCGCGCTCCCGCAGCCACTCGGCGACCTGGACGGTCTCGTCGATGGTGACGCCACCTTCGGTCCAGTCGGTTGCCGAGAGGCGGACCAGGAGCGGTAGTTCCTCGCTGATCTGGGCGCGGACCGCGTCGACGACCTGGAGCAGGAGCCGGGCCCGGTTCTCCAGGGAGCCGCCGTAGGAATCGGTGCGCTGGTTGCTCAGCGGGGACAGGAACTCGTGCAGCAGGTAGCCGTGGGCGCCGTGGATCTCCAGCAGCTCGAATCCGGCCTCGACCGCCCGCCGGGCGGAGGCCGCGAAGGCTGCCACCACGGCGTCGATCCCGGCCTGGTCGAGCTCGCGGGGCGCGCGCAGGCCTTCGAAGGAGATGGCTGAGGGGCCAACGGTTTCCCAGCCGCCCTCCTCGATCGGGATGCTCTGGCCGTCGAGCGGGGAACCTTCGGGGTGCACACTCGCCTTCCGGCCGGCGTGGGCGAGCTGGATCCCGGCGACCGCGCCCTGCGAGCGCAGGAAGGCGACGATCGGGGCCAGCGCCTCGGCCTGGGCGTCGTTCCAGAGGCCGAGATCGCGCGGTGAGATCCGGCCTTCGGGGACGACTCCGGTGGCCTCGACGATGATCGCTCCGGCGCCGCCCTGGGCCAGCGCGCCGAGGTGGGCCATGTGCCAGCTGTTGGCGACACCGTCATGCTTTTCCACCACGTACTGGCACATCGGCGGTACCCAGATCCGGTTGCGGACCTGAACGCCGCGCAGCGTGATGGGCTCGAAAAGCTTGTGGGTCATGAGCTTCCTTCGAACGAGGGGACATCGACCGAGAATGCCCCTTTTGTGTATGCAACAGTCGCACACGCTGGTATTTGCGTGTGCAAGTACTCGGAGATAGTTGCAGACGCGTTCTATCGGCGCAAGGCAGGTACACTGGCCGCGACCCGACAGCCAAAGGACCGGACATGAGCTTCAGCAACGACGCAGTGGAGGTACGTGCGCACGGATGGCGACGCATGGCGGCGCTGCACGCTCTGATCGAGACGGCTCTGGAGAAGGAGCTGCAGGCGGCCCATCATCTGTCGGTGGTCGAGTACACGGTGCTGGACGCCCTGAGCCGCCAGGACGGCGAGCTGCACATGCGCATGCAGCAGCTGTCCCGGGCCGCCGCGCTGTCCAGCAGCGCCACCACCCGCCTGGTCGCCCGCCTGGAGGAACGCGGGCTGCTGGCCCGATTCCTGTGCGTGGACGACCGGCGCGGCATCTACACCGAACTCGCCGCAGCCGGACAGGAACTCCTCGCCCAGGCTCGGCCCACGCACGACCGCGTGCTGAAAGAATCGCTGGACAAGGCCCAGGAGATCCCCGAACTGGCCAGCCTGGCGGCCTTCCTGCAGGAACAACCCGCCTGACTGCTGCCCGACATCCCTGAAGGCGAAACCGGGCAGGGATATTCACGTCTCGACGTTCCTCAAGTCCAGCTCCCCGATGCCGAACGCTGTGAAGTCGAGCGGGGGAGAAGACGTGAACACGAAGCACCGGCCGGGCCCTTCCCGAGGGCCTCGAGCATGGGGCGCCGTCGTGCTGGTCTGCTGCCTGAGCCTGGGGGCCGGCGGAGCCGCACTCGCCGCGAGCGGAAATCGCACCTCTACCACCGCACTCGCGTCCGTACAGCAGACCACCCGGACCTACGCGCACGGCCCAACGGCTGATGTGGAGACCGGTCCGATGGACGGGGTGGGTATGTACGGGAAAGTCGATCCGTTTCCGGTCACGGTACCGACGGACGCAGCAGCGTACGACGCGCTGGTCACGATCACCTTCCGCTACCGCACCAAGGGCCGCGGTCCGTTCACGCTCGACTTGAGCGCGGGCACCCGAGCGGACGCCCACGACCTGACCACACGTCCCTCAGTACCTTGGCCGCTGGCCCCGAGTACTGCCACGGACTCGTCCTCTGTGCAGTTCGTCGTCCCCGCCCTGAAGGCCGGGAAGACGTACTTTTTCGCGCCGACCGCTGACACTGGTACGCCGCGCGGTGTGGGCAGCAGCAGGTTGAGCACCAGCGGCGTGGTGCTGACGGTCCAGCTGACCCCGCGCACGACCTGAGCTACTTCCTCGGCAGGACCTTCACATAGTCCACGTTCGAGACGCTGGGGGCGGTGGTCTCGGTTCCGGCGTAGCTCAGCCGGTAGTAGCCGCTGGTCTTGGCCTTGATGGTCTCGTCGATGATCCCGTTGGTGGCGTGGAGGCTGCCCACGGTGCGGTATTTCGTCTGGCCGGCCTTGCGGAACTGTAGTTTCACCGTGGCATCAGTGTTCTCGAAGAGGCCGGTGTCCCAGTTGGCGGTGGACAGCTCGGCGTTCAGGTGCAGGGGCTGGCCCTTGCGTCGTGGTTCGGGAGAGGCGTCGAAGCTGTCACGCCAGATCGTCTCGCGCAGCAGCTCGATCGTCCCCGTGTCGGTGTCGATGGCAGCTCCGGAGTCGTCGTCGTAGCCGTTGTGGTTGGCGTCGTCGAAAACGTATCCGTGCACCGTGTTCTCGCCCGCGTTGGCATTCCCGGTCTTCAGGCCATGGGCGATCGGGTCGATGACGGCTGATCCGCGGTCGCTGCAGTCCACCACGGCCGGCCCGGCGTAGATGTAGGTACAGGCCGCGAACCAGGATACGTGTGGGGAGCCGGGGAACAAGTCGCCGGCGACCTGCCATTTCAGGTCGCGAGTGCCGTCGCAGTCGGTCACCACGCCGAACTGCACCCGCTTGCCCTCGATCCCGATCACAGCCTGGCGTGGGGTGATATCGGTGATGGTGCAGTCGTCGGCGCTGGTGGAGGCAGCGCCGGCCGGTGCGGCCAGGCTGAGGAAGGCGAGGCCGAACGTTCCGGCTGCCATAGCCGACAGAAGCGTGGAATACCTTGGCATCATGGACCTCCGGCGCTGAATCGGTCTGCATCTGAGCAGCCCGAAAAGTCTTGCCAGTCTGACGGTTCACCGCCTCGTGCGATGGAATTCGGCCAGAATCATCCGAACGGCAGGTCTTGGAACGGGCTCTTCGCTGGGGGAAGAGGGTGACACTGCTCTTGCGGCCTCGCTGGAGGCATATTCACTGGCCGCGGGCAGGCGGCAGGAGCAGACTTCAGTTTATGACGAGCACGCCGGTGGGGGCCCGGACGACGCTGGCCGCTGTTCTCGAGGTGTTGGTCTTGGCCGAAGCTGTGGGCGTTGACCTGTGGCTCGACGGCGGATGGGGCGTCGACGCCCTGCTGGGCAAACCGACGCGCCTGCATGGTGACCTTGATGTCGCGATCGAGGAACGCAACCTGAGTGTCTTCGTCGACGGGCTCCGGCGCTCCGCCTTTGTCGAGGTCGGTGAGGACGGTGCGACGGCCTGGAACTTCCTGATGGCGCGTCCTGATGGCGCCGTCGTCGATCTCCACGTGATCGTGCTCGACGAGCAGGGCAATGGTGTTCTGGGCCCGGCTGCCCGAGGCACTGTGTATCCTGCCGAATCTCTCGCAGGACGAGGCACCTTGGCTGATCGGTCCGTCCGGTGTATCTCGCCCGAGTGGGCCGTTCGGTTCCACGACGCGTATCCAGGGGATGCGGACGACAGCGCCGATGTCCGGGCCTTGTGTGAACGCTTCAACCTTACGGTGCCCGAGCAGTACCGATGAACGGAGCTACAGCCAGTCGTGCTCTCGGGCATACCGCGCAGCATCGTGGCGGGTCTGGGTCTGGGTCTTCTGCATCGCGCTGGAGAGGTAGTTGCGCACCGTGCCCTGAGCCAGATGCAGCTGCTGGGCGATGTCGGCCACCGAGTAGCCCTCGCTGGTCACCCGCAGCACGTCCAGTTCGCGGTCGGTCAGCGGGCAGTCGTCGATCACCGCCAGGGCGGACACGTCCGGGTCGATCCAGCGCTTGCCACCGTGCAGGGCCGCGATCACCTGGGCGATGTGGGCCGGCTCGGCGGACTTGCTGACGAAACCCTGCACGCCGAGCTTGAGGGCCTTGCGCAGGACCCCGGGCCGGGCGTGCCGGGTGAGCATCAGGATCACCTGGCCGGGCAGCTCCTGCCGGATCTGGGTCACCGCGCCCAGACCGTCGACGTTCGGCATCTCCAGGTCGATCACCAGCACGTCGGGCCGGTGCTGCAAGGTGGCCCGGACCGCGTCCTGCCCGTCCTCGGCCTCGGCCAGCACGGTCACGTCGCCCTCCATCGGCAGCAGCGCGGCCATCGCCTTGCGCAGCAGGGCCTCGTCGTCGGCCAGGACCACGGTGGTCATCGTTTCGCTCCGAAAGTTGCCGAAGTGGTGAATGTTCCGTCGTGCTGTTCGACCGACAGTTCACCACCCTCGTCGCTGAGCCGCTTGTGCAGGGTGGCCAGGCCCCGCAGCTGCGGCAGCGACTCGTCCCCGGCCCCGTCGTTGACGATCGTGATGCTCCGCTCGGACAGGGTGATCCGCACCGTCCGGGCCCGGGTGTGCCGCAGGACGTTGGTGGTGGTCTCGCGCAGCACCTGCCCGAGCATCTCACCGGCGCTCGGGTCCACCTCGGCCTGCCGGGTGATCCGCACCTCGGCCCCGGTCGCCTCGATCAGGTTCTTGGCGTTCTCCAGCTCGACCGCCAGGTTCAGCCGGCGCTGCGCGTAGGCCAGCTCCTTGGTCTGCGCGATCGTGTCGCTGACCAGGGCGTGGATCTCCTGCAGTTCGGCCTCGGCGCGGGCCGGATCGGTGTGCACCAGCTTCTGCGCCAGCTTGGTCTTCAGCTTGACCACGTGCAGGGTGTGGCCCTGGATGTCGTGCAGGTCGCCGGCGAAACGGATCCGCTCGCGGGCCACGGCCAGCTCGGCCTCACGGCGGCGGGACTTCTCGAGCTCTCTCACGATCGTGAACAGCCGTTCGTTGGGGAACATGGACGCCACGTAGCCGGCCGTGACCAGCGTGGGCACGGCCAGGTAGACCATGAACACCGGCCAGAACTTGCCCGGCTCGCCGATCTCGTGGGTGTACGCCCCGACGCAGCCGACCAGGACGACGTAGAGCACCACGGCGACCGCGGCGAGCCGTCGGTGGCTGTCCATCTGCGGGATGACCAGACCGGCCACCACCGCGAGGGCGAAGTAGGAGTTGGGCGCCTCCAGTACCAGGGAGGCGATCGGGAAGGCGATGACCAGGAAGATCAGGGACGGGGTGGCCACCTTGCCCATGTCCTGCTGGGCCCAGCGGTAGAAGGTGAAGAGGGCCACGCCCGTCATCACGGTCAACGCGAGCGCGCTCACCCAGGTGCGGCCGTCGATCACCAGGAACATCAGGGCCGGGATGGCCAGCGCGGGCAGCGACTGCATGTTCAGCTGGAACAGCTGCTGCTCGGCCGGGGTGCGGCGGGGACGCTCGGTGGTCTGGGTCTCGGGCACGTCTCTCCGTGACAGGTCGGTGATCCAAGTACCCACTATCGGCCACCGCGCGATCGCCGACCAGTGACGCCACGTCATACCCGGCCCGTGGCTTTGTCATGGCCGGGTGGTGACGTGGT
This sequence comes from Kineosporia babensis, assembly GCF_021129305.1. Taxonomy (GTDB): domain Bacteria; phylum Actinomycetota; class Actinomycetes; order Actinomycetales; family Kineosporiaceae; genus Kineosporia; species Kineosporia babensis. Next base: position 24,951 of record NZ_JAJOMB010000043.1, read on the forward strand.
CGCACTGCCCGGTCCTGCTCGTCGCCGGTGGAATGGACGTCATGTCCACCACACCAGTCATCGAGGTCCGGCAACTCAACCTGAAGTACGGCGACTTCCACGCGGTGAAGGACCTCTCGTTCGAGGTCCGCAGCGGTGAGCTCTACGCCCTGCTGGGGACGAACGGGGCGGGCAAGACCTCCACCCTGGAGACGATCGAGGGCCACCGGCAGGCCACCTCCGGCACCGTGAAGGTGTTCGGCCAGGACCCGCGCGAGCGGAAGACGGTCCGGCCGCGGATGGGAATCATGTTGCAGGAGAGCGGTTTCTCGCCCGATCTGACGGTGCGCGAGTCGGTGCAGATCATCGGCACGCTGACCCGGCGCGAGGACAACGCCGACCGGGTGATCGACGTGGTCGGCCTGACCCGCAAGGCCGGCACCAAGGTCTCGCAGCTGTCCGGCGGGGAGAAGCGCCGCCTGGACTTCGCCACCGCGGTGTACGGCACCCCGGAACTGGTCTTCCTGGACGAGCCGACCACCGGCCTGGACATCCAGTCCCGCGACGACCTGTGGGAGTCGGTCGACCGGCTGCGCGAGCAGGGCTCGACCGTGGTGCTGACCACGCACTACCTGGAAGAGGCCCAGCAGCGGGCCGACCGGATCGGCCTGATGCACCGCGGCACGTTCTACCGCGAGGGCACGGTGCACGAGCTGACCCAGACGCTGCCCGCGGTGATCAGCTTCGGGCTGCCGGTCCTGGTCGCCGGGCTGCCGGTGCAGGCCACGCAGACCGGCGAGGGCAAGTACCGGGTCCAGACCCAGCAGTTGCAGAAGGACCTGCACCTGCTGCTCGGCTGGGCCCACGACAACGGCCTGGACCTGCTCGAGCTCGAGGCCGGCCCGACCCGCCTGGACGACGTCTTCCGCTCCATCGACAAAGCCTGAGAAGGGGACCACCGCCATGCTTTCGATCGCTCGCGCCGAGCTGATCCAGATCTTCCGTAACCGTCTGGTGCTGGTGACCAGCCTGATCATGCCCGCGGCAGTCAGCGCCCTGTTCATCCGCCAGCACGAGACCTGGGCCGAGCTGGCCAGCCTGGGCTACATCGCCGCCCTGGTCACCTTCACCGTGGGCGCCTTCGGCCTCTACACCACGATCGTCACCACCATCGCCTCGCGCCGGCAGAACCTGTTCCTCAAGCGCCTGCGCTCCACCGCCGAGAGCGACGCGGGGATCATCGCCGGGCTGGTCGCACCGGTCGTCCTGCTGGCGCTGATCCAGGTCGCCGTCATCCTGGTGGTGCTGGGCGTGGTCACCGGTGAGCCGGGCAACATCCCGCTGCTGATCGTCACCGTGCTGTCGATGATCGCCATGCTGGTCGGGCTGGGCCTGGCCACCGCGGGGCTGACCAACTCGCCCGAGCACGCACAGGTCACCACGCTGCCGGTCAGCCTGGGCGTGATCGGCGTGGCCAGCTGGGTCGGCATCTCCGGGACCGAGGAAATGACCGCGCTGAAGCGGGCGCTGCCCGGCGGTTCGGCCACCGAGCTGCTCACCGAGGCCTGGAACGGCGGCATCGCGGCCGGTGAGGCCCTGACCCTGATGGCCCCCACTCTGGCCTGGGTCGTGGTCTCGATCGCCTTGGCGCTGAGGATGTTCCGCTGGGAACCCCGTCGCTGAACCAGATGACCAAGCCGCTGGGCCGATAAAGGCCCAGCGGCGTCTGCCGTTTCAGCTCCGG
>NZ_JAJOMB010000044.1 GCF_021129305.1 Kineosporia babensis
CGAACCACCCAAGCCCGAGCCCACCAAAGTCACGTCCGGAGGCAACTCGCTACCGACAGCACATGATCACGAAGTGACGTTGGAGTACTAGCCGGCCTCAGCAACCGCCCGATCGCCGTCGTCGGCCCCTTGGACCCCGACCGCGAGTTCGGCGCATGACCGGCGCCGTTGTCACCGCATGCCCCATTACGGAAGCCAAATATCGACAGACCATTACACTCATCACCTATCGTGTGCTATAACTGTTATGTGCTATTGCCGCATAATTGTGGCAGCGTCGGCCCTGATCTTCGTCGTAACCGCAGCTCACTGGGAGGGCGTCCGCAACTCGGGTCTCTCGACAGATACTCGGAATGTCGTCGCGTAGGAACCGGCCCTCCAGGAGATCGCGTGAAGGACAGTTTCAGACTTGCGGTGGCGGGGGTCGGCAATAATGTTGCAGCACTGCTGCAGGGAATTGCCTTTTACCGCGCCTTGCGTTTATCCGACCCATCGGCGGCACTGCCCGGAGTCCGTGTCGAGACCGTAGGTGGGTTGTCAGTCATGAACGTGCACTTCGTGGCTGCACTTGATGTGGCCCAGGCGAAGGTTGGTAGAGATCTCGCCGAGGCAGTGATGGCCACTCCCAACAACTTCCCTGAACTCGTGCCGGCTCTGCCGCCGACCGGTGTCGTGGTCGAATCAGGCATGATGAACGGTGATCCGGACGAGATCGCGGCGGTCAGTGAACGTCTCGTATCCACTGGAACCGAGGTTCTCCTCTATTCCCTCCCCACGGGTCGGCAGCGACTGGCAGAGTCCTACGCGCGGGCCGCCCTCGATGCGGGTGCCGCCTTCGTGAACTGCACACCGGAAAAGGTTGCGCGTGACGACGATCTGCTGAAGTGCTTCTCGGACGAGAACCTTCCGCTCATTGGTGATGACTTGGCAAGTCACCTCGGGGCAACCGTCGTCCACCGGGCATTGCTGGATCTTGTGACGCAGCGTGGCCTGTCGCTGGAGGGGAGTTATCAGGTGAATCTGGGAGGGAACGAGGATTTCCGGAATCTCCGCTCTCATGGTTCAACGAAGCGGGAATCCAAGCTTAATGCGATGCGGGACAGCGGCATCGACGTCGAAAGGGTCGAAGTCGTTCCATCGGGCGGGCACATCGGCTACATCCAGGACCGCAAATTCTGTCACATCAATATCGAGAGCCGCGGTTGGGGCGGAACTCCGGCGATCATTGATCTGACGCTGAAGGTCCAGGACTCGAGCAACGCTGCCGGTGTCATCATCGACCTCGTGCGCATCGCCGCGGCCGGGAAACGCCGCGGCCTCGGTGGCGCGCTGGTGGCCTCGTTCCCCCAATTGAAGTCGCCGCCGGGCGGTCATCGCTACACCGAGGACGATCTTCGAGTGGCCTACGCCGAGCTGGGGCCATGACGCTCACCGTTGACGTCCTCGTCTACGACGGTGTGAATGACCTGGACCTGGCCGGCGTCGTCACCCCGGTGCACATGGCAAGCGACGTGGGAGCGCCCCTCGACCTCGCAATGAGGGGCATCTCGCCGACAATCCGCACGTCGGCAGGACTCGTGGTCAATGCGGTCGGGCGCCTCGGGGGCACGTGCGACGTCGTTGTCGTTCCCGGTGGGAGGGGGGCGCACGGCGCCGCGGAGGATCCGGACATACGTGCCTGGCTGGCGGGACTGTCCGGGCGGAGTTCGTTCTATGCGGTCTGCTCCGGATCGCTAATCCTTGCGCGGGCAGGCGTCATTCCCGCGGGGACCGGTGCTGCGATCCACGGTGACAAGCGTGATCTGCTGAACGCTGCAGGCGTCGTGCCCGGATCGGGCCTGCTGATCACCGAGTCCGCGGTGACGGTCGGAGGAGTCGCCCACGCGAGTCCAAAGAGCCTGCGGCTCGCGCACCAGCTCCTGCGCCACATCGCGCCGGAGCACGTATCCGCCGTCTGGGCCCGTATGGAACTGCTCGAACCATGAGACCGCCCATCTTGGTCACGGGTGGCTCGCGAGGCATCGGCCACGCGACGGCCGCCTCCCTCGCCGCCGACGGACGGCACGTGATCCGCTGGTCCCGGAGTGTCCGGGCCACGGAGGGGGAGGGGAAATCTACCGATACGCACATCATCGATCAGACCGTGGACGTCTCCGATGCGGCCAGCGTCACGAGAGCCGTGGCCGAACTGGCGGAGAGGTGCGGCGCGTTGTCCGGAATCGTCGTCAATGCGGGCAACGGCACCTGGGCAGGGCTGGCCGAGACTAGCAACGAGGTCTGGGCCCGCACGATCGGAGTGAACCTGACAGGGGCATTCCTGACCATCCGTTCTTGCCTTCCGCTGCTGATGCGCGGTCGTCCGGCTCGTGTCGTAGCCCTCGCTTCAGACTCCGCCTTCCATCCGTTCGCCGGGCGCGCGGCGTACTGCGCATCGAAGGCAGGGCTTGTGGCGATGATGGAGTGCTTGAGACAGGAATATCGCGCCTCGGAGATCAATGTGACCGTGGTCGCTCCGGCGCGAGTCGATACATACTTCGGCGGCAAGCGACCGGGCGACCGGCCTCAAGGGCTTTCAGCTGCGGCTGTCGGGCGTTCGGTCGCGAATGTATTTAAGCAGCCCGATGAAGTCGAGGTTCGCGAAATACGACTAGCGTCCGTGCTCGACAGGTACGGACCGGGCGATCGGCAGGAGGCGAGATGAGCTCGGCAACGGATGACGTGATCGATCTCCGGCGAGTGCTTCACAAGCTGGTGGCCTGTCGCGAGGATCTGGCATTCGACGAGGCTACGGCCCTGATGGAGCGACTCGTCGACGGGGACTTCACGCCGGCCCAGTTCGGGGCCCTCCTGGCGGCGCTCCGCATGAAGACCGAACACGTAGACGAACTCTCTGCCTTCGTCCATGTGGTACGTGCGCGCGGCAGGCGGGTCGAACTGGGGTCTGATAGCGAACGCGCCGTTGACCTCTGCGGTACTGGTGGCGACGGACCGAGTGCGCATGTCTTCAATATCTCGACCACGGCAGGCATCGTCGTCGCCGGCACAGGAGTGCCGGTGGCGAAACACGGCACCGCCGCGATCTCGAGTAACTCGGGGAGCAGTGACACGCTGCAGGCTCTGGGAATTGGGGTCGTCTCCGGGCCGGAGGACGTCCGGAGCTGCCTCGCGGCCGTGGGTATCACGTACATGCATGCGCCGGTATTCAACGACGGCATGCGTCACCTGATCGCCCTGCGCCGGGAACTCGGCCTGCACTCGCTTTTCAACCTTCTAGGGCCGCTGGCCAACCCTGCGGGCGTGCGGCGCCAGATGACCGGAATCTACGATGCGCGGGATCTGCAGCTCGTCGGGCGGAGTCTCGCTGCAACGGGGACCCTGAAGGCGTGGGTCGTTCACGGGCGGGACGGGCTCGACGAACTGTCCACCATGGCTCCCACCGATGTCATTACGGTGGATCGCGGCGCTGTTTCCGAGCTGGTCGTGGACCCTCGGGAACTCGGCCTGCGACGCATCGATTTGGCCGAGGTCCAGGGCGGCTGGCCAGCCGAGAGCGCACGCATCCTCCGGTCCGTCGTCGACGGCACCGCGGGCCGGGCGCGGACCGAGATCGTTCTCCTCAATGCGGCGGCTGCCCTCGTCGTTGCAGAGCGGGCCGAGAATCTGCAGGAAGGTCTGTCCGTAGCCGAGGAGAGCATCCGGTCCGGAGCAGCCGTCGACGTTCTCGATCGGTGGGTAGCGTGGTCGAAGGCGCAGGAGGTGCACACGTGAAGGAGCTCTGGCCCGCGGGCATGAGCCTCCCTGTCGCGGAATACGTGCCTGGTCTGGCTGTCTCCTTGGGGGAGGCCGTCAGCCTGGTCTCCTTCTCCGGGCAGGTCTCCATGACCGCTAAGGGTCTCGTCGGTGACGGAAGCATCGAACAGCAGACCGAGCAGGTGTTCGACAATATCGAGGCCGTCCTCGCTCTTGGCGGTGCTGGTCTGGACGACTTGGTGAGCATGACGATCTATCTTACCGACAGGGCACATTTCTCTGGCTTCAATGCAGTGCGGGACGGTCGGCTCATGGTCGCCGGGGCCAGAACCACCAGTGCTGTCGTCATCGTGGCCGGCCTCGTAGATCCCCGCCACCTCGTGGAAATCTCGGGATTCGCCCTTGTCACGGCGTGATCCTCCGCAGGTGCGCCCGTCCTTCAAGGCCCCCTCGGTCACGGTGTTGGGAGGCATGAACACGGACACCATCGCAGAGTGCGACAAGTGGCCGGCGGACGACGCAACGCTCGTCGTTCTCCGGCGGAGCGAAGCACCCGGCGGACACGGTGCGAATGCGGCGGCCTGGCTCGCCCGAACCAGCTGCCGGGTACGGCTCGTCGGCGGGGTCGGTGACGACGCAGCGGGAGAGAGATTGCGCCAGGACCTTGCCGGCCGGGGGGTGGACACCTCGCTGGTGAGAGTCATCACCTCCAAGCCCACGGGGAAGGCACTCGTCGTCAACGCGCCCGGCGGTCATTTCATGATGCTGGAGGGCGGCGCGAATGCCGAGGCATTCGACGATTTGGATGCACGCGTGATGAACACCGTCCTGAAGGGTAGCTGCCTCCTCCTTATGGACGTGCCCGGAACCGCGTGTCGCCGCCTCCTGGAGCAGGTCGCGCGGGCGCCGGACGCAGGAAGACCACACGTGGTACTCGCACCCGGCGGGCGAACCGCCGAAGTGATGCGCATAGCCCTCGAGATCGGTGCCCCGCTGCACGCCGTCTGCAACCGGCACGAGGCTGAGGATCTGACTGCCCTGCGGATGATCGGCGACCGGATTCGCGATGGGCTCCTCACGCTGGTGGTCACGCACGGGGATCAGGGGGCGGTGGCCCGGTCGGCCCGGGGTGTGCAGGCCTTCCGCGCGGCGGCAGTTCCGGTCGCTGACACGACGGGTGCCGGGGATGCCTTCGCTGCTGCCTACGCGGCCGTGATAGCGCGGGGGCTCTCTCCGGAGTCGGGGTGTCGAGCGGGCATGATCGCCGGGGCCGCGGCGGTACAAGTGACCGGCGCCTGGCCTTCGCGGCGCATCGATGGGTGGACGAGGGCACGCCGATGATCATCGAGTTGCGTCCGCACGGCATGCCCGGTCTGCTGGTCGCGATCGAAGGGCCCGACGGATCGGGCAAGACGACGCTCGAAGAAGTGGTCGAATCCGCGCTCCGGCGACGGGGCCTGTCATCGGTGCTGACCCAGCAGCCCACCCGCTGGTGGCGCGACGATCCCAAGGTCGCAGAGACCCGGCGGAATCCGGACGAGGGTCTGAGCCCGATGGCCCTGGCCTTGTTCTCGCTGGCCGACCGTTTCGAACATCAAGTGCGAGTGGTGGAGCCCGCCCTGCTCGCGGGGCGGCCGGTTCTCACCAATCGCTACGTGTTCTCCCTGCTGACGCACTTCATGGTCGAGGGTGACCTCGACCTGGATGCGCTCAGGCCCGTGCTGGCGCACCTGCTGCGACCTGACCTCCTCATCGTGCTCGATGCGCCGACGCACGTCCTGCTGGAGCGGGTGATCGAGCGTGACGGGTCCGACCCTCGGCGCTGGGATCAGCAACGGGCATATGTCGAGCGCAGCCGAGAGGCGTACGTGAGCCTCGCGTCGCGCAACGGCGGGCACGTCCTGCGTACGGATCGACCCGGTGCGGCGCGCGACGCACTCACGCTCGTGGAGGAACTTCTTCTCGATCGGCGTGGGTCTTCATGATTGCGACTGGTCCGTGGAGGGCAGGGGCAGGTGAATGTGTGGGGACCTGCACCGGTCTGCGGTACTTCGAGCTGCTCTCCGAGTTTTACATGGCGTACAGGCCGACCGACGAGGAGCGCACGGATCGGGAGTTGGACTTCATCCTTGCCAGGGGCGTCGGTGACTGGTCGCCGCGCACCCGTCTCGTGGCCGACGTCATGTCAGGGCCGGGGCGACACGCTTTGGCGCTCGGGAGACGTGGATGGAGTGTGGACGCGATCGACATGGACGCCTCCTTGCTGGGGCGCCTCAGCCGCGCTGCCGATGATTTGGGCGTCGCGGTGCGGACGATCAAGGCGAACGTCGATACCGACTCGCTTCAGGGTTCATACGAGATGGTGCTCTGTCTCGGCACGTCGTTCGGTATCAACGCCGGGCGCGCGGACGCCTTCCGTCTGATTGAGAGGATGCGCGACATCATGGCTCCGGCGGCGCTGCTGTGTACAGAGATCTTCTGCGCCGAGGCGCGCTATGCCGGCGTCACGCAGCTAGACAAGGTGCGGGCATGGCCTGCTGGCGGTTCGGTGTCGAAACGGCTGGTGTGGGATGCGCGTGCGGAGGTCGAGCACGTCCTCGCCACAATAACCGGCGCCGGTCGCAGGGATCGCGCCTGTTATCGGCAGTTCGTCCCGCGGCGCGACACCATGTCGGCGCTGCTTCGAGACGCCGGGCTCAGTGAGGTGCGCCGGTACGCGGGGCAGGACGGATGGCCGACCGGAGATGCGGCACTCTGGACGGCCCGTGCGCCCGACTGACTCAGCGGTTCCGAGATTCGTCAGGGTGCCCGGCGGCACGTCCTCTCCCTTGCTGGACACTCTGTCGGAGCTGAGCCGCGAACTCCGGCCCCAGGTGACGACGTTCCAGAACACGAATCTCCTCGTCCAGGTGCCGGACACGGTACCCGATACTCTCGACATCGTCTGGGCAGCGAGCCGCGCCGCCGGTTCCGCTCTCGAAGAACTCATCATGACGCTGGACGTCCTGTGGCGTTGCAATCCGGCGCTGACGTCGCGCCTCGTGATCCCCTACCTGCCGTACAGCAGGAGCGAGACCCCGATTCCGCGCGCGTCACTGGGTGCGGCAGCGTTGCTCCGGCACCTCGACGCACTTCCTACGGTGAGGAGTTACGTGCTGTGCGAGCCGCACAACTCTGCCGTGGCCGGGTTCTCGACGCGACCGGTGGACTGCCTCTCGGTGATTGACGACGTTGTGCCCTGGATCCAGGACACCGTCCGTCCCGAGGTCGTCGTCGCTCCGGATCGGGGCAGGGCTGCCCAGGCGGTCGACATCGCGCACCGGACCGGGATCCTGGCCGAGGTTCTGATGAAGCACCGGAATGATCATGAAGATCGTCCGCAGGCGCTCGTGAGCCGGCGCCCGGCGGTGCAGGACAAGCGAGTGCTGCTCGTGGACGACGAACTCACGACCGGGCAGACCGCCGCCGGTGCCGTCGATGTCCTGCGCCGCAACGGCGCGGGCCGCACCCATCTCCTGGTGCATCGCTCATTCGCATCGGATGCCACTGTGAGTCATCTCCAACAGATGCTGGCTCCAGGGGTCTTGGCTACCACCGCTCTCACCGAACGACCGCACCTTGCTGCGTTCGAGCGGCTGGGCCTACCAATCCTGAACCTCCCTCACATGATCGGCAGGATCATGGACAGCGCGGCCGACTGACCCGCCGCCGATTCCAATGTTGGATCTTCGGTGAGGCGTCCCCCACCTCGTGCGCTGTAGTCTCGCGTTGGCGAGTCCATTGGATCGCGGTGGCGGAACCCAACGGCCGCCCCTTCAGCAAATGACGAGGATCAAGCTGTGGTGAAGGCATTCAGTCAGACACTTCAATCCCTCATCCAAGGCCACTCGCTGGATGGCGAGACCGCGGCGCATATGATCGAGACCGTTATTCGCGGAGAGTTGGACGAGGCACAGACTGCAGCATTCCTCGTGGCGCTGGAGGCGAAAGGGGTGCAGCCCGGCGAGCTGGTCCAGTTCGCTGCCACGCAGCTGACATACACGGAGCGCGTGCATGTCACTGGAGTCACGTTCGACGTTGTGGGGACCGGCGGGGACGGGTATCACACGGTCAACATTTCCACCATGGCCGCGCTTGCGGTGGCGGGCACCGGCCGGACCGTGGTCAAGCACGGCAACAGGGCGGCCTCGTCCAAGTGCGGAACAGCGGATGTGCTGGAAGAACTTGGGGTGAACATCGAACTGGATGCCGCCGGTGTGGAGCAGGTTGTCGCACAAGCGGGGATGGGCTTCTGTTTCGCAGGTCGCTTCCATCATTCTATGGCAGCGGTTTTACCTGTTCGTCGCAGCCTCGGTGTACGAACCGTATTCAATTACATGGGCCCGCTGCTCAACCCGGCCAGACCCACGAACGCCGCAGTCGGCGTCGCCAAGCGGGACATCGGAGCAACGGTTTCGGATGCTCTCGAGAAGTGCGGGACCACGGCGTTGGTGCTGCACGGACACGAGGGACTCGACGAGTTGTCGATCTGCGGCCCCACGAGTGTCTGGACCGCAGAGGGCGGTGTTGCCCACGAGCATGTAGTCGTGCCGGAGGACATGGGAGTCCCGCGTGTGGCCCTGACCGCACTCCGGGGGGGCGATCGCGTGTTCAACGCCGAGGTAGTGCGGAGTGTCGTCCGGGACGGCAGGGAGGGCCCCGTCATGGACGCCGTCGTGGTCAACGCGGCGGCTGCGCTGGCCACGGAACGGAAGCCGGGCTCCGATCCCGTGGAAGCACTTCGCGGAGCCATTCCGGAGATACAGGAATCGATCATGGGCGGCGCCGCATGGAAGAGCCTTCGTGCCATGGTCGAAGCCAGTCAGGCAGCGCGTTCCAGGATGTTCTGACGTGCGAGAGACGTTCCCTGGTGTTTCGCGTAAGACCGGAATATCATAGGTGACGGCTTGTCGCTGCGCCGACGAGGCGAGCGCCGTCAGGGGAGACCGACATTGACCAATGCAAGCTCCGCTGCGTCCTCCGTCGTCAGATTTGATTCCCGCCGATGTGATCTGGGAGATGTGACGCGAGCGTTAGACAAAGACGGGCTCGTCGTGCTGGAGAAGATGCTGAGCAAAGTCGAGATCGACGCCTGCAAGGAAAGCGTTCGACAGTTGCGCGAGCAGGAAGGTGCGCTGGCTGGCTCGGAGTACACGGAATGCAACGACGGCGCCTTTCGTTTGCACAATCTGCTGGAAAAGTCCTTGGCCTTCGACCGCCTCTTCCAGGATGCGCTCGTGCTTGCCTGTGTCAGGCATGTACTGCCCCATTTTAAGCTCTCTATGCTCAACATACGCTGCGCGTTCCCAGGGCAGAAGGCTCAGAAATTGCACGCCGACTGGGACGACGAACCGCCGCGGGACGGTGAGTTTTTCGTCGTCAACGCCATGTGGCTGCTCGATGATTTCACGGCGGTCAATGGCGCCACGCGCTTCGTTCCTGGATCGCACAGGCTGGGATGCCCACGCGTGGAACTGAGGGACCGTTCGGCAACTCATCCCGACGAGGTGCTGGTGACTGCGCAAGCAGGAAGTGTGGCCGTCTTCAATTCGCACATCTGGCACGGTGGGACGGAGAACAGGAGCGACGCGCCGCGGACCGCGGTGAACGCGTACTACTCTCGGCCGGAGGTGCCGTCGGTCATTGATCACCGTACGGCGTTGTCTGCCGGGACGAAAGCCAGGTTCACCGCCGAACAGATCCAGTTGCTCGCCGCCGTGTGAGCGGACGCGCGTGACGAACGGTAATCGCCTGGTCGCGATTACCGGTGCTCCAGGAGCAGGCAAGACGACGATGCTCGAACACCTCGCTGCGGATGGTTTCGCGACGATGGCTGAAGGTGCCCGAGCTATTGTTCGTGAACAGGTCTCCATCGGTGGACTGGCGCAGCCGGGACTTGATTCTCTCCTGTACGCCGAACTCATGCTGAATTGGGAAATCCGCTCGTTCCGCGAGGCGTCGAGGCTCGCCGGCCCGGTGTTCTTCGATCGTACGGTCGTCGATGCGATCGGTTACCTCATGATGATCGGCGAGGAGGTGCCTCATCATTTCTATGAGGCCGCGAAGCAGCTCCGGTACGACTCGACCGTCATTGTCGCCCCTTTTTGGCCGGAGATATACCTGCAAGACTCCGAGCGCGATTCCGGTCCGGATCAGGCCCTACGCTCGTGTGAGTTCATGTGCCGGGCATACGAAGAAGTTGGGTACTCGTTACTGGTGCTCCCGAAAGTGGCCGTGGAGGAACGAGTTTCCCTTCTTAGATCGCATTTGCAGACCTGAAATCTGTGGTTGACGCCAATGCGGGTAGCGATCATAGCCGATCTGCACGGAGATCGTGCGGCGTGGCGCAGGATCACGGCCGCCACGGATCGGTGCCACGTAGAAGTCATGGTTCTTCTAGGTGACTACCTGGACTGCAGGGTCTCGAAGTGCGCGGCGTCGAAGATCACTCGTGCCGGGGGACGTCCCACGCTTTCGGATGTCGTCCACGTCGATCAAGAACTCTGGGGGCAGTTGACGCCTCAGCTTTGCATTCTCGGAAATCAAGAGGAGCGTATTGCGGCGCTGGTCCCGAGCGACGGCTTGGTCGGCGACCTAGCCCGACTCGTGCGTGCACCAAGACGCCGTCTATTGGGCGGTGCACTGCTCGTCCACGGACACGAACTGGCCTGGTCACGGCGCAGTGACGGGTCCTGGCTCCCGGGAGGACCCGACAGGTCCGGACGCCTGCTGGTGGCAGGGCATTCCCACCAGTCCCTGGTGGTGAGCCGATCCAGCAGACCCGGCGGAGCAGTGCACGTCATTCAGGGCAACCCGGGTCGGCGCATCGAGATCGACGAGAGCACGCGCTTCATCAATGTCGGTGCCGCCCGTGGCGCATCCTCTCAATGGCTTCTCGCAGAGGTGCATCAAGCACGGCTACCGCACCGGCAACAGTGGACGTCGATTACCTTCATGAAAGCCTAGCCTCGGTTCCGCTTCAGGGGGCGCGGCAAAGTCGGACGAAGCGTCTGTGACCTGCTGATTTAGGGCGACCTGGGCGGCGTGGCGCGGTGACGGACGTGGCCACTGCGGTTTGGATGGAGGTTCTCACACCAAGACCAGCCAGCCGAGGACCACGCCCGTCGATGCCATCTTGCCCCATCACGCCTGCGCCCGCGCAATCCCCACTGACCTGCCTGATCGATGTCCTGGAACAGGTACCTGACCCGCGCAGACGACGTGGCCGGCGTCATCCGTTGGCCGGGATCATCGCGGCAGCGGTGTGCGCGGTGCTGGCCGGGTCACGCTCGTTCGCCGCGATCGCTCAGTGGGCGGCCGACCTGGATGCCGCTGACCTGCACCGACTGGGCCTGACCCGGGCGAAAGCGTCGGATGCCAGTACCTTCCGCCGGATCCTGTCGCGCCTGGACGCGGAAGTGCTGGACGCGCTGATCGGCGCGTATCTTGGACCAGGACCAGCGTCCTGAGCGGGCGACGCGTCATCGCGATCGACGGCAAGACGGTAAGGGGCGCCCGCACCGGCGCCCAGACGGCCCCGCACCTGGTCGCGGCCCTGGACCACGCCACCGGCGTGATCGTCGGGCAACTGGCCACCGCAGCCAAGAGCAACGAGATCCCCACCGTCCGGACCCTCCTGGCCACCTTCGACCTGAACGGGGTCGTGGTCACCGTGGACGCCATGCACACCCAGACCGACACCGCCGAGGTCATCATCGCAGGTGGCGGCAACTACGTGTTTACCGTCAAGCTGAACCAGCCGACTCTCTATGCCGCCTGCAAAGCCCTGCCCTGGAGCAAGATCCGTCGCCACACCAGCATCCAGAAAGGCCACGGCCGACGCGCCTGCCGCACCATCAAAGTCATCGCAGTTCCCGCCTGGATCACCTTCACCGGCGCCGCCCAGGTCGCGCAGGTCCGCCGGACCGTCACCCGGCCACACCCGAAAAAGCCCGGCAAGACGAAGAAGACCATCGAGACCGTCTACATCATCACGTCCGCCGACCACCATGCCGCGCCACCGGACGTCTTCGCGTCCTGGATCCAAAACCATTGGCGCATCGAGAATCAGACGCACTGGGTCCGCGACGTCGACTTCGACGAGGACCGCTCCCGCGTCCGCACCGGCAACGGCCCCCACACCATGGCCACCCTCCGCAACACCGCCATCAACCTCCTACGACTGACCGGCACCACCAACATAGCCGCCGGCCTACGCCACCACGCCAACAACCAGCAACGACCGATCAACCTGGCCCTGACCGGGACTGTCCGGAATCCGGCTCTGGCGCACAAACGGTGGTCGTGGCGCCCAGCAATATCTCAGTTGAGCAGGATGCGTTGCCGCAGTAGCGGAAACCCAGCTCTCCCGTACATGTGTCGTTTCAGGAGCTTGATTTTCGTGTTCGTCCCTTCGGTCGGACCGTTGCTGTACTCCAGACTCAGGGCCGCCGTGACTGCGGCCTGGTCCTGGCGCATGCCGGTGACGAAGCTGCTCAGAGGAGGCTGTTCGAGCGCTTGTGCGGCTTCCATCCAACCGGCGAGCTTCTCACCGGCCCGGTTCATCATCATGTGAGCGAACTGCTTGATCAGATTGGCGGATTCGTTCAGATGGGGACACAGGTCCAGGACCTCACTCAGACGCTCGGCATCGTGCTGAGCAAGATTCTCGGGCGCGGTCATCAGCCAGGAGGTGACTTTTCGGGGACGGGCCGGCGTGTGCTCCAGATCGAGCCTGCCCTGGTTGATGTACCGGAACAGCAGATTCTGGCTGCCCGAGTATCCCTGGGCGCGGATCTCTCCCAGCAGATGCGTAATCGGCACCGAAGGCTCCTCGATCAGACGACGGCGCAGATAGTCGCGGTAAGGACACACCAGCGTCGTGCGGTAGCGTGGTGGGCGCTGCAGTTCCTCTGGTGTGGCCGCTCGCGCAAACCTTTTCACCGTGTTGAAGCCCCAGCCCAGCCTGCGCCGGCACTCCATCAGGCTCAGCCCTTGAGCCAAGAGATCATGGACTATCCGATGGCGGGCCGCCGTTCGCTCGTCAATCGCCCGGCTGTGCCACATCTGATGACTCGGAGGCTCTTTGAGTGCCTTCCCCACGGCCGGACGCCAGCAAGCCGCGTGAGCGACCACGACCTTCTCCACGGCCTCGCCCAGTCCGTGCCACAAGTGCCAGCGATCATTGACCTGAACCGCATCCGGTGTACCATCCCGAATGGCCTCTAATGGTGAGATCAGCTATTGGAACTGCCGGAATTCCTCCGGGTTTCGCTGGCTGACCTCTGCGGCGTAGGCGGTCCAGTCTCCGCTGGAGAGTTGCTGCCATTGGACGGCTGCCTTGATGTGGATGCCGAGCATCTTGGCCAGGATCGCGGCGGGGACCTCGGCAGCGAGCATGAATAGTGCGGTGTTTCGGCTTTGGCGCAGTTGTAGTCCGTGTGCGTGGAGTCGTCTGGCGAGAGCACCTTCGGTGAGTGGGCGCCCGGGCCATCGTCCAGGGAAGAGGCAGGTGGACGGTGTGTTGATCAGGCTGCCGCTGGGCGGCTGGCGTGTGGCGTCTGCGAGGTCGTTGACGAGGCGGTCGAGCGGGGCGGGCAGGACGATGGGTCGGCTGCCGAGTTTGAGCAGGGTCTGGCCGTCGGCGTGGCTTAGGTGTTGGGTCGTCAGCGTGGTGATGACGTTGAGTTTCTGGGCGTAGAGCAGGATCAGGAGGCCGGCGACCCGGTCGGCGGTCGGGATGGTGTCGTCGTGCAGCAGGCGCCGTGTGTCTGCCCAGCGCTGGTCCTGGTCGAGTGGCCCGGCGGGGCCGGTCCAGCGGGTTGCCGGAGCGGTGAGCCGGGGTGCGTGGTGGTGGGTCGTGGCCCACCGCGCGAAGTTCGTGGATCGGGCGGCGTGTGCGGGCTTGCTGGCCAGCCACTGATCCAGGTCGGCTTGGGTGCAGGTGGCCACGGTTGATCCGCGCTCATGCAGCCAGTCCAGCAAGGCTGCCGCGGCGGAGACGTTGTGGCGAATGTTGGTGACTTGGTGGTGGGAAGCGGGCTGGTCGGCGAGGCGGGCGCGGAGGCGCCGCAGGTGATGCCAGATCGCGTAGGCATGCAGGACTTGCTGATGCTCGAGGGATTTCCTTGCTGCGATGACTCTTTTGATCCATGGTTCGAGGGCGGCCAGCCGCTCGTCACGGGGTGGCAGCGCTCCGGCGACGACGAGCATGGAGCGGATGTGCGAGAGGGTGCCGCTGGCTGGCAACGCGTCCAGAGCTTGGTGGGTGATGGCCGGCTGTATGAGCGCGACGGCGTGCAGGGTGTCGCGGACGCCGGGTTTGTTCAGCCAGTCCAGCGCGTGGTCGGGCCGCTCGACCCGTGCGAAGGCCTCTCGCAGCTGGTCTATTTGGGTTGAGGTGCCGCTGGTGGCGGTGAGGATCCGTCTGAGACGGCGATCGAGGGAGCAGCGGGCGCATTCGGCCGTGGTGAGTTGCCAGGTGATTCCGCAAGTACCGCAGCGTTTCCAGAACGCCGGGTCGGGGTTGAGGCAGCGGGCGCACAAGGGCGCCTCGAGCGTGCCGCCCTTGACGGAGGCACCGGTGCCGCAGTGGGAGCAGACGGCCCAGCGTTCGCGGCAGCGGTCACACATCGGCTGGCCGTTCGCGCGTGAGATGGTGCACCGGGCGGTGCGACCGCAGATGCCGCAGACATGTTCGGGTCGTGTCCGGCAGCGGGTGCAGACCGGTCCGGCGTCGGTCATCGCAGCGACCCGCCGCTGATCGCCGCATTTGGTGCAGGCTTTCCAGCTTCTGGGATCGCGTGACCAACACGCCTGGCAGATCGGGTGGCCGTTGTCGTTTCGGCGAGCCGGCGGCCGCAGCTTCCCACATCGACCGCACGTCATGGCCACGGCTTGTCTGGTGCAGCCGTCGCAGAGCCGAAGCCCACCGAAAGGTCTTCCCAGGCGTCGCTGCTTCCCGCAGCGAGGGCACAGCGGCGCGACCACGGTGGTGGCGCCGGCCAGGAGCATCGCGTCGATGAAACGCAGCACGCCGGGAAGCGTTGCGGCGGCGCCGTGACTGGTGAGCAGTTCCGGTCGCTCGGCGACCTCGTGGGCTATCGCGCGCTGCCCGGCCGGGTGTGCGGCGGCCCGGCAGAGCGCGGCAAGGACTGCCTCGGTTTCCAGGGTGGGCTCGAGATCGGCGAGCAGCACGAGCAGGGGACCGACCTGCTGCCCGAGCAGCGATCGGTCGATCCTGGCCGTCACTCGGTGCTCACTCGGAGGTCCTGGTGATCCTGGCCCGTTTCGGCCGCAGCGCGCCCAGGCCGGCCGCGTTGACGTCATGGTCGCCGCCGGCGGCCATCTTCTTCGGTCTGGTTCGGGTACCGGCCGCCGCGACCGGCTCGATGAGGTCGTCCATCGCGCAGTCGAGGATGTCGAGCAGGGCCATCAGGATCTTCAGGCTCAACCGCTCCGGCCGCTCGGTGACCAGCCGGAACACCTGGCTGGAGGACAATCTGATGTCCCGCTGGGCCAGCGGCTTGATCAGGTCCGTGGTCTGGAACAAGCCGCGGTCGGCCATGATCCGACGCAGGTGCCATCGGTAGTCCAGCTTCTCGGTCATCAGCGATTCTTCCCGTCCATCGGCGTCGAACCTGGGTCCGGGTCCGGGTCCAGAGCCGGTGCCAGTGCCTTGTGGAGTGCGGTGTTCATGAAGTCGTCAGATACGTGCGTGTAAATCGCTGTGGAGCTGTCGCTCTCGTGCCCGACCTGGACCTGGAGGGACTGCCCCCAGCTTGGCTGACTCCTGACTCGCAAGGATCACGGTCCTTGCTGAGAGGATGTCAACGTGCCCAAACCGTTCCCCGAGGAGTTCCGCCGCGACGTGATCGCGGTCGCCCGTCAGGGCGATGCCACGATCGAGCAGGTCGCGAAGGACTCCGGTGTCTCCGCCTCGACCCTGCACCGTTGGCTGAAGCTCGCCGACGATCACGACAGCACCCCACCGGGTGGTGCCCAGGGTGACTCCGCGGAGCTGAAGGAACTACGTAAGCGCAACCGGCTGCTGGAGCAGGAGAACGAGATCCTCCGGAGGGCAGCTGCCTATCTGGCCAGGGATATCAACCCGTTACGTTGTTCCAGTCAGCGAGGATGACCTTGCTGGCGACGGCTCGGGCTCCTCGGCATGGCAGTCGAATCAACCTGTCGCTCATGATCTATTTTGTGATGCCACCGAGGAGTCCGGGGCGGTAGGTCATCGCTGATAGGGGCCGGGTCAAACATTTTCAGGCCGTTGTAACGTGGATGCCGAGACCTCTCGCCCAGACCGCGCCGTCATCCGGAACGACCTGGAGGTTTGAGAATGGTTCAACTGCACTCAAGCATCGATGTTTTCGTAGGCGTGGATGTCGGAAAGTCTGCCCATCATGCTGTCGCCTTGACAGCCAGCGGAAACAGCTTCTCAATGAAGCGCTCCCGCAAGACGAGGCGCGCTTGCGGGCGCTGATCGCGCGGCTGGCGCCCCATGGACGGGTGCTGTTCGTCGTTGATCAGCCGGCCACCATCGGGGCGCTGCCACTGGCGGTAGCCCGTGATAGCGGCGTCGAGGTGGGATATCTGCCAGGACTGGCGATGCGCCGGATCGCCGACCTTCATACCGGGGAATCGAAGACAGATGCGCGGGACGCTGCGGTCATCGCGCAGGCGGCTCGCTCCATGCCTCATGCGCTCCGCGCGCTTCGTGAGGACGACGAGCACACATCTGAACTGTCCATGCTTTCGGGCTTCGACCAGGACCTGGCCGAGCAGATCAATCAGGTCAGCAACCGAATCCGCGGACTGCTCACCCAGATCCATCCGGCGTTGGAACGAGCTCTGGGACCGTCACTGCAGCATCCGGCAGTTCTCGATCTGCTTCAGCGTTACCCTTCGCCGGCATCCTTAAAGGCTGCCGGAAAAGCCCGGATCGCAGCCCGTCTGCGCAAGAAGGCTCCACGCATGGCCGAGAAGCTTGCTGACGGTATCTGGCAAGCCCTGTCCGAGCAAACCGTCATCGTAACCGGAACTGCCTCCGCTGCTATGGTCCTGCCGCGTCTGGCGCAGCAGCTGACCCTTTTGCGCGAACAGCGCAGCGAGGTCGCAGCGCAAGTCGAAGCCTCACTTGGTAATCACCATTTGGCCGATGTCCTGTTGTCTCTGCCCGGCGTGGGTTTCCGAACGGCAGCCTGCTTCATCACCGAGACCGCAGGCAAGGATTTCCCGACTGCAGCGCACCTGGCTGCCTACGCCGGTCTGGCACCGGTCAGCCGACGCTCCGGAACCTCGATCCGCGGCGAGCACCCTTCCCGACGCGGGAACAAGCGTCTGAAGCGAGCACTGTATCTTGCCGCGTTCTCTGCTCTCAAAGATCCTGTCTCGCGGGCCTACTACGACCGTAAGCGGTCGGAACGAAAAAGCCATAAGCAAGCGCTGATGGCCTTGGCGCGCCGACGCTGCGATGTCTTGTTCGCCATGACCCGCGATCATGCCCTTTACACGCCGATCGGAACATCCGCCGCTTGACGAATACCATAGGGGCACAAAATGATGTTCCCGCTGGTCCGTGAACTGGCCGCCGACAAGGATAATCCGATTCCTGTCGCGGTGACCTGCCGGGTGCTGGGCTTCTCGAAACAGTCCTACTACAAGTGGCGCAAGAACCCTGTCCCGGCCCGGGACTGGGACCAGGCCCACCTGATCAACGCCGCCCTCGACATCCACCGCGACGACCCGGAGTTCGGCTACCGGTTCATCGCCGACGAACTCCACGAGGCCGGCTGGAAGACCAGCCCGAACCGGGTTGCCAGACTCTGCTCAGCACAACGGATTTGGTCGGTCTTCTCGAAGAAGAAGGGCCGCAATCGTAAGGCCGGACCGCCTGTGCACGATGACCTCGTGCGCCGACAGTTCACCGCCGACGCACCCGACCACGTCTGGTTGACCGACATAACAGAACACCGCACCAACGAAGGAAAACTGTATCTCTGCGCGATCAAGGACGTCTTGGGCCTTCACCCCGGACTCTGGACACGCGGGTGACTGTTTCAGGCTGCCAGGACGAAGGTAGCAGTCTTGAGGGTCCTCTCGTAGTCAGCGGGTGACAGGTTCCCGCAGTAGGAGTGCCTGCGTCGTGCGCTGTAGCGGGTGCAGAAACGGAAGGCATCTCGGCGGCAGGAGGCCTCGTCGGGCCAGAACGGTTCCCCTTGGAGTGTTTCCCGCTTGTAGGTGGCGTTGAAGGACTCCACCGCTGCGTTGTCGGCGCTGGAGCCGACCTTGCCCATGGACTGACGCAGGCCGAGGTCCTTGCAGCGCTTCACGAACGCCTTCGACAAGTATTGAGAACCGTGATCGGAGTGAAAGATAGCTCCTCGCAGTGATCCTCGCGTGCCTAGGGCGTCATCGAGGGCCGCGACGACCAGGTCGGCGCGCATGTGGTCGGCGATGGCCCAGCCGACCAGACGACGGGAGGCCAGATCGATGACGGTGGCCAGATACAGGTTCCTCCCGTCGGCCAGGGGCAGGTAGGTGATGTCCCCGGCGTAGAGGCAGCCGGGCGCGGGCGCGCTGAACCGGCGTTTGACCAGGTCAGGGAACGTCTGCCCGGAATCATCGCTGATCGTGGTGCGGGTCTTACGACGCAGCCGCAGACCGGCGATCCGCTCCTGGCGCATGATCCGGGCGACCCGCTTGTGGTTGACCCACTCCTGCTCGGGCAGGCCCTGGTTCAGCTCAGTGGTCATCCGGGGCGCACCGAGCGTGTTGTCGGCCTCGTGCAGGGCCCGGATCCGCCCGGCCAGTTCCTGGTCCGAGGCAGCTCGGGCGGCCCGGCCGGGCGCGGCCTTTCGCCACTCGTAGAACGAGCTACGCTTGACCTCGAGTACCTCGCACAACCGCTTGACCCCGAAGGCCTGGTGGTGGTCCTCAACGAACTGGAAGCGGTTCACCAGTTTGTCTCCGAGGCGAAATATTTTGTTGCCTTCCGGAGAATATCCCTTTCCGTGGAGAGCTTTTCGACCTCAGCGGCATGCTCGGCCTCCCGCCGGGCATCGGCCGCGTCCCGCCGCGCGGCCTCCGCCTCCAGCCGGGCCACCTGGGCCTCCAGCTGCGCCATCCGACTCGCAGGTCCCGCCCCGCGGGCACGCCCCGCCAGGCCGGCCGCAGGCCCCGCAGGCTCTGCCGGGGCGTCCTGGCCCGCGGCCTGCTCCCCGGACACTCCAGGCGCAGCTGGACGTTCCCGCATCCACTTGCTCAGGGCGCCCCGGCCGATCCCCAGATCAGCAGCGATGCCCTTGACCGTCGCGCCAGGCGTGGACCGGACCAGATCCACCGCCTGCTGACGGAACTCCTCCGTATACGACTTACCTGCCACGAGACGATCATCTCGCTTCCCTAAGATTACGGTGTCCGAGGTTGATACCCCGGATGCCCGGACCGACGGGGTGTGGCTGATCTCGCTTCTGCCGCACGGTGGCTTCGGAGGAATGGCCGCCCCTTCG
>NZ_JAJOMB010000045.1 GCF_021129305.1 Kineosporia babensis
GTCGAGCAATCAACCATCGCCAAGCGGGGCTGGGATGCCAGGGCGATCCACAACCCACAGAACCTGATCCAAATCCCCACCCGGGTCCACCAGGCATGTATCAACTCTTGGATGGCGAAGAAGAACGTCACCATGTTCGGGGTCACTTCCAAAAGTCTGACCATGCGCGCCTGGACACACAACCAGAGCTTCAGCAAGCAGCACGAGATCGGCATCCGTCTCCTGCGACACTGCGGCGTCAACATCTGATCAGCCGTTGGGGGCGGGATACCCTTCTCGCCCCCAACCGATCCCGACTGCCCTACCTGTCATCGAACACATGGCGCCGAGCGCGCCGGTGGACAACGAACACGAGGAAGCCGATGAGCACCGACGCCCCGATCAACGGCGCACCCCATCTGATCAGCAAATGGCTCAGCCGGAAAGAGTTCGCCCCGGCGAATCTCCAAGATCAGTTTGCCTTCAGCATCGTGTTCTCCGAGCAGAGCCTTGAGCCGGGCGAGGACGAGCTCCGCAGCGACTTCTGGCCCAGCGGAGCGCAGGTCTCCTGGCTCGGCGGGCCGGCACTGTTGCCCACCACGCAAACCTGGCCACGCACCAGTGAGGGAGCCCCGCTCGCCCACATCGCCACCTTCGATCTGGCCGGCATCAGCGGCGTCCTGGACCCCGAAAGCCGCAAGCAGTGGCAGAACCCCCCACTGCGCGCGGACCTGCCGAACACCGGCTTTCTCCAGATCTTTCACGACCTGAGCACCTACGGCTACGAACCCGACGACAGCGCCCGACAGGGCTGGCTCGTCCGCTGGCTCTCCTCCCGTGAAGGCCTTACTTTCGCTGTTCCACCCGAGGATCTTGATCTTCCTCAGCCGGCCGCCCAGGTCGTCCTTCCCATGGCTTCCTTCTCCCTGCCGTCTGCCCTCGACATCGCCGCCGACAACGAATCTGCCTTCAATGCAGCCGAATCAGCGATCGAGGCTTACCAGTCGACGTGGCGATTCCAACGCACCGAAGGCACCCAGACGCAGCCGTTGCCCGTGAGCCACCTCTACGGCCACAGCCAGGCCGGAGAAGGCCTTCCCCGCCAAGAAGTCCTCCCCGTCGTCCTGCCACTACAGTCCGAGGCCGACGAGTACCGCCTCATCGCCGACCTCGAGAGCTGGACAACTCTGGAAGGATGGTTCGGGGATGCTTCCCCTCTCGAGATCTGGATGCGCCAGTCAGACCTTCAGGCAAGAGACTTCGCCCGCGCCTGGTGCATGATCCGCACCGACTGAACACCACAATCGTGCAGCGGCGCGGCTCGGCGATGACGGGCCGCTGCACGAACGCTACGGAGCAGATCTGGAGCAGCCGTAGAAGCCCCGGATCCACCCATTCCAGTGCGCATCCGGGCCAGCCTCGACGCCCGGCAGAAGCCTCACGCTGCTGGAGCCCCGTGCTCAGGCCCGCTGCAGCTCCCGCAGCACGGTGAGCCAGTGCGTCACCCGCTGGTCCTCGGCGAGCTGGATGAAGTCCACCTTGGTCACGCCCTCGCTTCGCCACTTCTCCACGAGTTCCATCACCCGCACCGAGTCCATTCCCTGGTCACGCAGGTCGAGTTCGTGATCGACCTCGGCGACCGGGATGTTCATCTGGTCGGCGATGTCGGCCAGGGCCTGGTCTTCGGTCACCTTCATCAGTTGCTTCCTTTCAGCAGTTCCACGAATGCCGGCATCCACTGCCGGGCAAAGGTTTCTTCGACAACGACTTCCGAGTGCGGCGCGGGCACCGACACCACCTGCAGCGTGGGCAGGAACGGCGACCACATCCCGGCCAGGTCCTCGGCGTACCCGGCGCTCTTGTCCGGATCGTCCGAGGCCGCCACCAGCAGCGCGGGAACCGGCACGACGCCGACCGTGGGCTCGGTGAGCAGCAGGTCGGAGCGGGTGCCGGCCAGGGCGATGGCCCGGCGCTGGGCCACGTCCAGGCCGCCGAAGATGCGCTCGCCGAGTTCCGGGCCCGAGTCCTCTTCCAGCGAGCGGGCGATCGCATCCTGCAGGTCCACGTCGGCCAGCAGTTCGGCGAACGAGTTCACCGGGACCGCATCCACGTCTTCCTGCAGCGGGCCCTCGGCGATCGGCACGGCGTCGATGATGCCGAGCCCACCGACCGTGAGGCCGCGGGCCAGCAGTTCCTTGGCCACCCCGTGCGCGATGTGCCCGCCGTACGACCAGCCGAGCAGGTGGTACGGCCCTTCGGGCTGGGCCTGGAGCACGGCGTCGGCGTACAGGCGGCACACCTCGGCGAAGTTCTCCACGTCGAACTCGATGCCGCCGTGCGCCGGGTCCTGAATACCGCACAGACCCCAGCCTTCCGGGAGCAGCCCGGCCAGGCGCCCGTACATGGTGGCCACACCGGTGTACTCGTGGAAGCAGAACAGCGTAGGCGTACCTTCGCGCAACGGCACCACCACGGAGTCCAGCAACGAACCGGCGGCGCGGCCCCCGTCCAAAAGCCTGGCCAGCGCAGCCACACTCTGGTGTGCGAACACGTCCTTCACCAGCAGGCCGTAGTCGTCCGCCGCATTCACCCGGGCCACCAGACGCATTGCCAGCAGCGAGTTTCCGCCCACCTCGAAGAAGTTGGCCGTCGTCGAGAGCTTCTCCACCCCGAGCAGCTCGGCCGCGGCCTCGGCCACCAGCGTCTCGGTCGGAGTGGCCGGTGCCACGTATTCGGAGCCGGCCGCCTCGATCACCGGCAGGGCCCGGGCATCGACCTTGCCGTTCACGGTCAGCGGGATCTCCGCCACCGCAGCCAGGCCGGCCGGAATCATGTAGTCGGGCAGCACATCCCGAGCGTGTGAGCGCACCGCATCCAGATCAGCGCCGGCCGGCACCACGTACCCGTACAGCTGACCGTCTCGAGCGATCACCGCCGCCCGCGCCACACCCGGTGCCGCAGCCAGCACATCGGCAACCTCGCCCGGTTCGATCCGGTACCCGCGAATCTTCACCTGGTCGTCGGCGCGGCCGAGGAAGTCGATGTTGCCCTCGGGAGTCCAACGGGCCAGGTCACCGGTGCGATACATCCGCTCCCCCGGCTCCCACGGGCAGGCCATGAACCGCTCGGCCGTCAGCGCGGGTTGTTCCCAGTACCCGCGGGCAGTACCGGCACCGGCCAGGTACAGCTCGCCCGGAACGCCTGGTAGCACGGGCTGCAGGTTCTCGTCCAGAATGTAGGCCCGGGTGTTGAAGATCGGTGTTCCCACACTGGATGTGGGACTGTCGGCCAGGTCGGCACCGAGCGCGTTGATCGTGTACTCGGTGGGCCCGTACAGGTTGTACGACTCCACGCCCGGCGCCTCCCGCAGCTGCTGCCAAAGCCGTTCCGGCACCGCCTCACCACCCAGCGAGACGAACACCACGCCCGGGGCTTCAGACGAGACCGATCGCCCGGCCGGGCGATCCCGCTCCAGCAGACCCTCGTCCACCAGAAGCTGCCCGTACGAGGGAGTGACGTCGAACCCGTCCATCCGGGTCTGGTCGTAATAGGCCAGCAGGCGGGCCGGTTCGCGCCGTAGCTCCTCGTCGATCACGTGCACCTCGTGGCCGTTCAGCAGCCAGAACAGCTGCTCCCAGGAGGCGTCGAACGAGAACGACGTGGTGTGGGCGATCTTCATTCGCCGGCCGCCCTGATGGGCCACCACCCGGTCGAAGATCTTCTCCACGTGGTTCTCGTACATGTTCGTGAGCCCGCGATAGCCCACCGCAACGCCCTTCGGGCGCCCGGTCGAGCCGGACGTGAACAAGACGTAGGCCAGGTTGTCGAGCGAAATGCCGCTGGAATCAATGGGAGACGCGTCGATCTGGGTGATTCTCTCCCTCACCTCGGGTAGGTCCAGATTGAGGACGCCCCCTGCGGGGGAACCCAGGCGGGCCACGTCCCGGTCGGTCACCAGCGTCACCGTCGGCCGGGCCACGGAGAGCATGTAGCCGATCCGGTCGTCCGGGTGCTCGGCGTCGATCGGCACGTAGGCGGCACCCACGGCGAACACCGCGAACATGGCGATCACCATGCGCTCGTCGCGGGGCAGCAGCAGCGCCACCCGATGCTCCGTCCGCACGCCGTTCTCGATCATCAGCCGGGCGTAACGGTTCACCTCGGCGGCGAACTCGGCGAACGAGTACCGCTTGGAGCCCGCGACCAGAGCCGTCTCGTCCGGTGACAGAGCAACCTGCCGGGTGAGCAGATCTCCCACGGTGACCGGCTCGATCGGGCGGGCCGGTTCCAGGCCCTGCACCGAGGCGTCCTCGGACGGGAGCAGGGCCGGCACCCGGCCCACCGGCTCGTCCGGGTTCTCAGCCAGGAACCGCAACACCGTCAGGTACCGCTGCAGCACTCTCTCGGCCTCGGCTACATCAAAAGCATCACGCCGGAACGACAACCGAACATGTACGGACGTCTCGGGCCCAGATTCCCAGGGATTCACGGCGAAGGTGAGGGGGTAGTGAGTGGCGTCGTTGAGCCCACCGCCGGTCACCTTCGTGTCGGCTCCGGCTTCGTCCTCCACCTCGTAGGGGAAGTTCTGCACGACGAAGAGCGTGTCGAACAGCGACCCCAGGCCCGCCTCGTCCTGGATCCGGCTGAGCGAGGCGTAGGAGTGGTCCACCACCTGCGCCTGCTCGATCTGCATCCGGTTCAGCAGCGCCCCGACCTTCTCGAACGGGCTCAGACCCACGCGCAACGGCAGGGTGTTGAACATCAGCCCGACGATCTGCTCCGACCCGGCCAGCTCCGGCGGACGACCCGAAACGGTATTGCCGAAAACCACGTCGGAACTGCCGGTGATCCGGCCCAGCGTGATCGCCCAGGCCGCCTGCACCAGCGTGCCCACCGTGCTGCCGGCCGCGCGGGCCGCCTGGTACACCTGGGCGGCGAAGGCCGGATCGAGGTCGTGATGCAGTTCGCCGGTATCGACCCGACTGCCGCCCAGGTCCCCGCCGGCCGCCCAGACGATCGACGGCCCGGACAGGTCGGCCAGATGATCGCGCCAGGCCCGGTAGGCGCTGTCGGTGTCGCGATCGGCCAGCCAGTGCAGGTAGTTCCGGAACGGCACCACCGGCGTGCGCTCGGCCCGGGCCGGCTCGTGGTAGGCGGCGATCACCTCGGCCATCACCAGGTTGAGCGACCATCCGTCCATCAGGATGTGCTCGAACGTCATGGCCAGCGTCCACTCGTCGGGCGCGCGCTCGAGCAGGACGAACCGCACCAACGGGGGACGCTCGTGGTCGAAGGGCGTCTCCCGCTCACCGGCGAGGAACGTGGCTGGGTCACCCTGCCAGTCCGCCCGTGTGACAACCCGGAACGGCAGCGGCGGGTGCGCCGGGACCACCTGCACCTCACCGTCGGCCAGAGCGACGAACCCGGCCCGCAGGTTGGGATGACGAAGCAGCACCGTCTCGACGGCCGCGCTCATCCGCGCCGGGTCCACCGCCCCGGTGACGTCGCGGGTGACCTGGGAGACGTACGCGTTGTGGTCGTCGGTCTCCCGCGCCCGGACCATGTGATAGAGCAGGCCGCTCTGCAACGGCGAGAGCGGCATCAGGTCTGCGTCGTGGCCGTAGCGCTCGCGCACCTGCTCGGCTTCGGCCGCGGAGATCGGCAGGCGATCGGTGCGACGTACCGCGCCCAGGGCCGGCGTGCGGTCCGGGACCAGAACGCCGGCGTCGGCCAGGTACTCGGCCACGTCCGCAGCCACCTGCTGCGCGTCGATCCCGGCGTTCGACTGAACCTGCACCGTGACGCGGGCAGGTGAGCTCGTCGAGACCAGGACCTGCACGCTCACCGGTGCTTCGGCGGCTGGGGGTGTGAGCCCGAGAGCGTCGGTGTGGAACAGGCTCAGGCGCACGCTCGGGTCGGGCACATCGTCGAAGTACCGGCTCAGGGACGGGTCCTGCCGCAAAAGCTGGTACTCGTCCGCGCGGCGCTCATCCCAGGCCAGTGCTTCCTGCAGTTCGGCCTCCTGCGACGAGCTCGGGACAGCGGCCGGGAAGCCGCGCAGCCGTCCAGACGCGTCGGGCTCGGCGAACTCGAACACCACATCCTCGTCGTCCGCCTCCAGGCTGCTGAGCACTGCAGCAGCCAGGCGGGCCCGCACTTCGGCCAGAGCACCGACCGCTGCCAGGGCCGAAGCCTCAGCCAGGCCGTCGGCCACCACCGAACCAGTGCCGGAGGGCTGCCACGGCTCGGCTTCGGCCAGGACATCCACGTGCTTGTCCCAGAACGGGTCCTGCAGCAGCTCCTGGCCCGTGGCCTGCTTCGCTGCGGGATCACGAACGAGGTCGGAAGCGATGGTGACCACCGTGCCGGCCCGATACGCCTGGACCAACTCGGCCAGCAACGGCACCGCCCGGTCGAGCACCTCCGGGTTGGCCCCAACAGCAACCACCGCGCCCGAAGCATCGATGCTGAGCGAGAAGGCACCGTCCGAAGCCAGCGACAGATGCTCAGCCGCGGCCCGCCACAACCCGGCCTCAGCCGGATCGAGCTGCCCGGCCGACAGCCGATGCACCACGTCCGGCACCGCCCCAGCCGCTCCAGCCACACCGGCTGCCCCTGTCACCCCGGCCGCGCCAGCCAGCGCCAGGCGCACCAGCTCAGCCAGCTGACCCACCGGCAGCGAAGGATGCCGGGCCCCGAGCACCAGGAACCAGCGCGTGGCATCCAGCAGCCGCTGCGTGGTCGGTGCCGAGAACAGCTGGCGCACGGAGTCCAGATGCAGCCGGTACCCGCCCTCGGCCTCGCGGGCCAAGGCGAACACCAGGTCGAACAGGGCACCCGGGGCGTCCTGACCATCGTCGTCGACCGGCGGTACCACTCGCTCGGCCCGGTACGGAGCGATAACCCCGGTCTCAGCGGACTCGGCCTGGTCCAGGAAGGCAGCCATCACCTGGAACAGCGGGCTGACCCCGGCCAGCCGCGGCGGGTTCAGCGCCTCGACCACGCTCTCGAAGGGCACCAGCTTGTGATCGCCGGCCTCCAGCGTGCGTTCCCGCACCCCGCGCACGATGCCCTCGAACCCGAGGCTCGGCGCGATGTCGGTGCGCACCACCACCGTGTTGACGAAGTACCCGATCAGGTCGTCCAGCACCGCGTCGTCCCGCAGACTCACCGGAGTGCCCACCGGCACCGCCGAACCCGCGCCCTCACTCCACAAGGCCAGGCTCAGCGCACCGATCAACGCATGCAGCGGTGTGGCCGCACGTTCCCCCAGCACATCGACCAGCGCCGCAACCTCGTTGCTGGTGAGCACAACGGAAGCTGAACGGATCGTCCGCGTCTCGCCAACCGTCCTCAATTCATCCAGCGGCAGTGCCGTCTCGCCCGGCAGCCCCGCCAAGGTCTGCCGCCAGTACTCCACATCCGCAGCGAACCGGGAGTCAGTGTCGTGCCGGTCGCCCAGTACCCGACGCTGCCAGAGCGCGAAGTCCGCGTACTGCGCAGGCATCGGCACCAGTTCAGCCTGCTCCCCACTGAGCTCAGCGCGGTAGAAGACCTCCAGATCCCGCAGGAACGGCGCGCTGGACTGCTCGTCGGTCACGATGTGATGCCCATGCACGGCCAGCACGTCCGCGCTCGGGGTGCGCAGCAGCGTGTACCGCAGCCCGAACTCAGCGGTGATGTCGACCGGCTGCTCCAGCAGTTCCAGCATCCGCGTCGCCAGGCCGTCGGCAGCCACGTCCTCCACCCGCAGCAACCCAGCCGCATCCGGGGCCGGCTGCACGAGCTGAATCAGACCACCAGCGTCATCGAACGCAAAGGTCGTCCGCAGCACCTCATGCCGCTCGACCAGACGCCCCAGCGCCCGCTCCAACGCACCCACATCGGCCCGCTCGGCGAACTGCAGAACGTCCCCGGAGCGATAGGTGCCCAACCCGGCCACCTGCTCGGTCAGCCACAACGCCTGCTGCCCGTACGAAGCCGGCAGCACCTCGGGCCGCACCACGTCGGTCAGGCTCGGCACCGCCACGGCATCGGCGACCGACGAAACCTCAGCCAGGGTAGCGATGGTCGGGTGGTTGAAGAGGTCGCGCAGCGTGAACGACGCCCCGAGCCGCGCATTGGCCAACAGCACCGCCCGCGTAGCGAGCAGCGAATGCCCGCCCAGCCGGAAGAAGTGAGCATCTACCGTCAGCGGCTCCGCTAGCTGCAGAACCTCCTGAAACACTTCGGCCAGCACACGTTCAGCGGCCGTGACCGGAGCCCGTCCGCCAGCACCGAACTCCGGCGCCGGCAGAGCCCGCTTGTCCAGCTTCCCGTTCGCCGTCATGGGCAGCGCCGCCAGCGTGGTGAAGGTGGTCGGCACCATGTACTCCGGCAACCGGCCGGCCACATGGGCCCGCAGCTCCTCCACGGCAGCCGAAGCCACCACGTACGCCGCCAGGAACTGACCACCGGCGGGAAGATCCAGCGCCACCACCGCAGCAGCATCCACGGCCTGGTGCGACAGCAGGGCGTTACGCACCTCGTCCAGCTCGATCCGGAAGCCCCGGATCTTCACCTGGTCGTCGATCCGGCCGAGATACTCCAGCTGACCCGAACTGTTCCACCGCACCAAGTCACCGGTGCGATACCACCGCGCGCCATCGTCCGCCGCTACAAAGCGCTGTGCTGTCAAAGAAGCCCGGCCCACATACCCGTCCGCCAACTGCGCGCCACCCAGATACAGCTCGCCCGCGGCACCCGGCGCCACCGGTCGCAGCCAGCCGTCCAGCACCGCCACCTGCGTACCGTCCAGCGGCACCCCGATCGGCACCGTCCCGGCCAACTCGGCCGCGTTCAGGACCGAAAGGTTCAGCCCAACCGTCTCAACCGCAGCTTCGGTGGGTCCGTACAGGTTCCAGGCATCACGCCCGGCCGTAACCAAAGCGGCTGCCAGAGAGGCAGGAACAGCTTCGCTACCCACGGTCAGATGCCGAGTACGGAACTGCCGCAGGTCATCTCCCGCAGCCAGCAACGCCTGCAGATGGGTGGGCGTGAAGTCGGCGTACGCCAGCGGCTCCTCGCGCAGCAACCGCCCGAGGTAGGCCAGATCCTTGTCCCCGTCGGGCCGGATCACCCGTACCACGGCACCCGCACTGAGCGGCCAGAAGATCTCCGGCACAGCCACATCGAAGCCGATCGCGCTGCGCTGCAACACCAGATCGCCCTCGGCCAGCGGGAACATGCGCTGCCGCACAGCAATGGTGTTCGTGATCGCGCCATGCGAAACCACGACGCCCTTGGGACGTCCGGTGGTACCCGACGTGTAGATCACATAAGCCGCATCAGAAGCCGACAATGGACGCTTCGGCGTCACCGTCCGCCCAGCGCTCGCCTTCAGCGAGCCGTCCAGAATAACCTGGACCGACGGCAGCGCCGTCCCGAAAGCCCGTGCGCCCGCCGGATCCGTGATCGCCGCCGAAACACCTGCGTCCGCAAGCACATACCGCACTCGATCCAGCGGATAGGATGTATCCACCGGCACATAGGCAGCTCCGGCCCGGACCACGGCCAACAGCGTCACCACCAGGTCGGTCGAACGCGGCAGCAGCACACCCACGCGATCGCCGACGGCAACGCCACGCTCGATCAAGATCGCGGCCAAGGCGTTCACCCGGGCATCCAGCTGGCCGTAGGTCAGCGAGGCACCGCTGTCCGAAACCACCGCAACCGCAGCGGGAGAGGCCGCTACCTGCTCACGCACCAGAGCGTCCAAAGTTGTTTCACCCGAAGGCCGACCGCCATCGGACCACAACGCCAGCGCATGCCGGTCCTCGGCCGGCAACAGGTCCAGCGAAGACACCCGGGCGCCCGGATCGCCGGCCAGCGCCTCGAGCACCCTCCGCAACACCGCCGCGAAGCGGGCCACCTGCAGCTGGTCGAAAACGTCCGGACGGTAGGACAGCAACAGCACCGCCGAGTCGGCCTTCGGCAGAACCGAGAGCCCGAGCGGATACTGCGTGGCGTCCCAGCCCTGCACCTGTGCCACCCGCAGCTCGCCCGCGGCCCGGCCCAGCTGATCCTCGTCGTACGGATAGTTCTCGTACACGATGTGGGTGTCGAACAGCGGGTTCAGGCCGATCGCCTGCTGCACCCGGGCCAGCGGCACCTGGTGGTGATCCAGCATGGCCGTGTTCTGCCGCTGCACCTGCGCCACGAGTTCGCCGAGCGAGGGATCGCCGTCCAGATCGACCCGCGTGGCAACGGTGTTGATGAACAGGCCCACCGCGTCCTCGATGCCCTCGATCTCGGCCGGACGGCCGGACACGGTGCTGCCGAAGACCACCTGGCGATGGTCGGTCAGGCCGGTGACCGCGTTCAGGAACACGCCCCAGGCCGCCTGCATCAGGCTGCTCAGGGTCGCACCCGCCGCCTGGGCCCGCTCTTGCAGCGCGGCGAACTGATCGGGCTCGACCAGCAGTTCCAGTTCGTGCGGGAACACCACCGACGTGCTCGAGGCGCCCGGTGCGATCAGCGTGGGCTCGTCGACCTCGCGCAGCAGCTCGGCCCAGCGGGTGATCGAGCCGGCCTCGTCCTGCTCGGCCAGCCAGGCCAGGAATTTCGGGTACACCGCATCCGGCTCGACCACGGCCGCCGGTGCCCGGTAGGCCTCCAGCAGCGCCTCGACCAGCCTCGGGCTCGACCAGCCGTCGGTGAGCACGTGGTGGCGGGTCCAGATCAGTGTGTGCTCGTCCGGCGCGGTGCTGAGGAGCTTTGCGCGGCTCAGCGGCGGCGCCGAAAGGTCGAAGGGCTGGGCCCGGTCAAGCTCCAGCGCCTCGTCCAGCGGGCCGTCCACCAGATCGAACGGAGTCGAGACCACGGACGGGACAACGGCAACGTACTCACCGCTCTCGGTAGACATGATCGCGGCCCGAAGGTTCGGGTACTGCAGGCCGACCTGGTCCAGCGCTTGCTGCAGCCGCTGCGGGTCCAGCTCGCCCGAAATCCGCAGCACGGTCTGGGTGACGTAGACATCCACGGCGCCCTCGTCCTGCCCCATCAGCGCCTCGAAGGCCAGGCCGCGCTGCAACGGGGTCAGCGGCTGGACATCGCTGAGCTCACCGAAACGCTCTTCCCAGCGGTCAAGATCGGCTTGCACCAGACCTGGCGCGCTCAGATCGGACGGAGATACCCGGCGCTGCGTCTCCACCTGGGCGTAGGCGTGCAACTGCTCCAGCGCCTGCGTCCACAGCCGAACCAGTTCCTGCACGTCCGCCTCACCCAGCAGACCTGTGCAGTAGCCCACCGAACCACTGAGCACCAGGCCACCCTCACCTGCAACCGCGGCAACGTTGATGTCCACCACCGCCGGAGCAGGCATCACATCCGGTGTGAACCCGCTCAGGCCGCCGGTTTCCGCAGCTGAGCCCCAGTCCGCAGCAGCCGCATCCTGGAACTGCCCGAGGTAGTTAAACCCGATCTGCGGAGCAACCTTCAGCCCCTCGGCCGTCTCCGGGTTCAGATGCCGCAGTAGGCCGTAGCCCACACCTCGACCAGGAACCGCCCGCAACCGCTCCTTGACCTCAAGCACGCTCGTAGCCAGACAGTCGAAGGAACCGCAGGGCAGGGCAACCGGGTACCAGCTGGTGAACCAGCCGACCGAACGCGACAAGTCAGCACCGGGCACGAGCGATTCCTCCCGGCCGTGCCCTTCCAGCGCGATCAGCACCTCCCGACGCGGACGCCAGGCTCCGACCGCCGTCGCCAGAGCCCCGAGCAGCACGTCGTCGACCTCGGCCGAGAGCAGCCGCGGCACATCGGTCAGCAGCGCCCGCGTGACCTCCGCCGGAACCGACACCTCCAGCCTGGCCATGTCGGCGAACGTCTGAGCTGTCCCAGTAGCAGGACCGATGGACGGGTCGGGCACGTTGGCCACGCCGGTCCAGTAGTCGAGTTGATCGAGGACGTCCGGCTCACCGGCCCGCGCCACGAGGGCCTGCGTCCAGGTCGGGTACCCGGTTCCGGCCGACGGCAGCGCCTCGGTGTTCCGCCCGGTCTCCAGTTCCCAGGCCAGCTGCAGGTCGTCGCCCAGGATGCGCCACGAGACACCGTCCACGACCAGGTGGTGAATCACCCACAGCAGACGGCCTTCCTGCCCGTCCCGGCCCGAGAACCACCGAGCCTGCCAAAGGACGCCAGTCACCACGTCCATTGTTTGCGAGAGGTTTTCAGTGGTGGACTCGACCATCTCAACCCACTGCGCCGACGACCACTCCGGCGCATCGTCGACCGTGAGCAGCCTTTCCGCCATCTCAGCCGGAACACCGGTCTGCAGCGACCAGCCGTGCTCACCCGCCATCAGTCGGCTCTGCAGCACCGGATGCCGGGCGACCACCCGCGCGAGCACGCCGCGCAGGATTTCCTTGGTCAGCCCGGCCGGAGTGACGAAGGTGAAGGCCTGGGTGAACTCGCTGAACCCGGGCTGATCCACCATCGACGCAGCGATCGGCCCCAGCACCGATTCCGTGCGTTCCGCCAGTTCTGGCGATGTGTAGTGGCTTTCGTGCTGATCGGCCAGGCGAGCCAGGGCAGCAATCGTGCGGGCGGTGAAGATCTGCGCCGCGGTCACCGTCACGCCGGCGCGGCGAGCGCGGGAGACCACCTGGATGGAGAGGATGCTGTCGCCGCCGAGCCGGAAGAAGTCGTCCTCGACCGACAACGGCACCTCGGCCGGCAACTGCAGCACGTCGCGGAAGACCTCGGCCAGCACGCGCTCACTCGGTGTCTGCGGCTCTCGGCCCTTCAGACCCGATGACAGCTCGGGCGAGGGCAGGGCAGCCCGGTCGAGCTTGCCGTTGGTCGTCACCGGGAAGGCGTCCAGCCAGGTGAAACTGGTCGGCACCATGTACTCCGGCAGCCGGTCCTGGGCATGCGCGCGCACTAGTGCTTCGTCGCCGGATCCGGTCAGGTAGGCGGCCAGTACTTTGCCCCCGGCCGGTCGTTCCAGCGCGACAACTGCTGCTCCGGAGACGCTCTCGTGCGCCTCCAGCACGTTGCGGATCTCGTCCAGTTCGATCCGGAAGCCACGGATCTTCACCTGGTCGTCGTTGCGGCCCAGGTACTCCAACTGCCCGGACGCGTTCCAGCGCACCAGGTCGCCGGTGCGGTAGAGCCGTTCTCCCAACTCTCCCGACGGATCGGCGACGAACCGCTCGGCCGTGAGCCCGAAGCGTCCCCAATACCCGTCGGCCACCTGAATTCCGCCCAGGTAGAGCTCGCCCGGAACGCCGGGTGCCACTGGCCGCAGCCAGTCGTCCAGGACCACGGTGCGCACGTTCGCCACCGGATGACCGATCGGCACCACCGACACCGGGTCGGTCTGCGCCAGTTCGACGGCGGCCGCGTAGACCGCAGCCTCGGTGGGGCCGTACATGTTCCAGACGCCGGGGACGCCATGGAGTTGCCGGCTCAGTTCAGCCGGGAAGGCCTCTCCGGCAACGGCCAGATGCCTGACCTCGTTCGCGACCAGGTCCAGACCAGCCTCCAACAGAGCCTGGAGCACCGTGGGTACGAGGTTGGAGAAGTCCACCCGCTCGCTCCGGAAAACCCCGGCCAGGTAGGGCAGATCGCGCTCGCCGCCGGCCTTGATCAGCCGGATCGTGCCCCCGGTGGCCAGCGGCCAGAAGAACTCCGGCAGGGCCACGTCGAAACCGACCGACGTGGTCTGCAGGAACCGGTCGCCCACCGCCATCGGGAATGTGTCCTGGCGCCAGCGCACCAGGTTGACGATCGCGGCGTGCGACACCGCCACGCCCTTGGGACGCCCGGTGGTACCCGACGTGAAGATCACGTAGGCCGTGTCCTGCGGGCTCACCGGTCGCTGCAGCACAGGTTTTTCGGCCTTCTCGATGATGCTCGTGCTCGCCAGCCAGGCCTCGTCGATCACCAGCGCCGGACCGGCATCCTCGACAATCGCCCGCACCCGCTCGACCGGGTAGGACGTGTCCACCGGAACGAAGGCAGCACCGGCCCTGATGACTGCTGCTAGAGCCACCACCAGATCCAGCGAACGCGGCAGGATCACCGCTACCCGGTCGCCGATCTGCACACCCTGCTCCAGCAGCACCTGCGCCAGAGCGTTCACCCGGGCGTCGAATTGCGCGAAGCTCGTCTCGGCGCCGGATTCGTCCGCCACCGCCACTGCATCCGGCGTCTTCTCGGCCTGGCTGCGCAACAGTTCGTCCAGCGTTGCCGCCGGTGCGTCAAGCTTCGCGCCGACCGACCAGGCCTGGTTGGTCTCCTGCAGTTCAAGTTGCGCGATCTTGGTGTTCGGCGCTTCGGCGATGGTCTGCAGGGCCTGCTGGAACACGGTCAGGAATCGTTGCGCAGAATCGGGATTGAGGACGTCGGTGGCATAGGTCAGGTGCCCGGCCATCCCGTTACCGGTGTCGGCCAGGTCGAGTTCCAGATCCGTTTTCGCCGCGGCCAGGGTCGCTTTGACCCGCTCGACAGTGACGTCACCGAGTTGCAGTTCGTCCTGGTCCGGCCCGGTGCGGTGGCTGACCATGATCTGGAACAGCGGGTTGCGTCCGGCGTCCCGCTCCACCCCGGCCGCCCGGGCGATCTCCTCGAACGGCGCGTCCTGGTGGGCGAACCCGTCCAGCACCTGAGCGCGGGTGCGCCGTAGCAGGTCGGCGACAGTGTAGTGATGCTGCAGGCGGTGACGGATCGGCAGCGTGTTCACGAAGTACCCGACCACGTCGCGCACCTCGTCCTGGGTACGCCCGCCCACCGGCGAGCCGATCACCAGGTCGTTCCCGCCGCCCAGGGCCGACACGGCCAGAGCGGTCGCGGCGTGCGCCACCATGAACGTGGTGAGGCCATGCTGCTGTGCCGTCTTCTTCAGCCCGGCCGTGACCTGCGGGCTCACCGTGAACGTGAGGTCTGCCCCGCGATGCGTCGGCGAGGCCGGGCGAGGCCGG
Organism: Kineosporia babensis; assembly: GCF_021129305.1. Taxonomy (GTDB): domain Bacteria; phylum Actinomycetota; class Actinomycetes; order Actinomycetales; family Kineosporiaceae; genus Kineosporia; species Kineosporia babensis. The sequence continues at coordinate 14,943 of NZ_JAJOMB010000045.1, forward strand.
TCCAGCGCGATCATCGACTCCTGCGGCGCCTCGTCCAGCTCCTGCCGCCAGTACGCGAGCAGCTGCGGCAGTTCCCCGGCCAGCACCTCCCGCTGCCAGATCGCGTGATCGGCGTACTGCACGGCTGCCGCTGGGAAGGCCGGGGTCTCGCCTACCTGCCGTGCCTGGTAGGCGGTCTGCAGGTCGTTCAGCAGCGTCGGGAAGGACCAGTCGTCCACCGCGTGGTGGTGAATGGCCAGCACGAACACCCACTCGCGCGGGGCAATGCGCAGCAGCACGGCCCGGACCGGCAGATCCGTGCTCAGGTCGAACCGGGCCTGGATCACCTCGTCCACCCGGGCCGGCCAGTCCGTGCCGCTGTCCTCCACCCGCAGCCGGCCCTGCCCTGCCTCCCCCGCCTGCCCGACCTGCTCGACCTGCTCGACCTGCCCGGCCCGCCCCACCTGCTGGAC
>NZ_JAJOMB010000046.1 GCF_021129305.1 Kineosporia babensis
GAGCCACCTATCGGACTCGAACCGATGACCTGCTCATTACGAAATCACGGTACAAACTGCCCCTGACCTGCGGAAACGTTCATCTGAACCTATCCAGGGACACGAGTGGGACAGAGCGGCTGAAACAGAGCGCCGACTGTTTCAGCCTGCCGTCCTGTTCAACTGTGACCGGGAGCGGCAAAACGAAAGCTCCCCATCATTTCGGCGGGGAGCTGCTGGCGCTGGGCTGATCAAGCGGTCTGAGCTGCAAGAGTGCCCTGGTAGATCTTGCGGGCCGATGCAAGGGAGCAGTTCCGGGCTGCCTGGATTTTGGCCACGTCCGGCAGCGTCTTCTGTCGCTTCGCCCAAGCGATGCCACCCTCGACTACGCCCACCTTCTTCGGTGCCTTCCGTGCCGGTGCCTTCTTCGGCTTCGAGCCGTGGCCGGACATCCACGCGGTGAGCACTGCAGCTGCCGGAGCGATGAGGCCGACCAGCAGGCCCTGTACGCCGCCGTCGAGAGCCGCAGCGGCGTTCACCCAGAACGTCCAGAGGACGGGGGCGACGACGCCGATCCAGAAGCGGGCGTCACGCTGGTCCCGCAGCAGGGCTGAGATCAGCAGCAGTTCGGGGATCGCGGCGGTGCCCCAGGCCCAGGCGCCGGCGCCGTGCTGCGTGGCGTAGTGAACGCCGTGCATGTAGCTGTTGGCGAAGGCGTAAACGCTGAGGCCGGTGACGATCGCGGCGCTGGCCTGGCTCTTCGTGATCTTCACTTCGATCTCCCGTTTCGCTTTGGCGATTCGCTTTCCTGATGTGAATACGATGCCACGCTAGGGAGAGAAAGCGCAACAGTGAAGCGCTTATTGTTTTCGCTTCACTGTTGCGCTATGTTTGCCCCATGAGTGAGACAGATCCCCTGGAGGGGATTCGAGACCTGAAGCGTCTTCGCGACGGGCAGGCTGAAGCCCTGGCTGAGGCCGAAAATAATCTCTTGTCAGCCGTTCTCGACTACATCCGCATGCGTGAGGGGGGTGGGGTCACCGAGGCGGCAACGCTCTCCGGCTGGTCGCAGGGCTATGTCCGAAAGAAGGCGCGGGAGGCTGGAATTGCGCCGAAAGGAGGTCACGCTGCGCGGGCTGAACAGATGCGGGAGGAGGCAGCCCGCCGGCGTGAGCGGGAGGCATGAGGCCACGTACCCCCAGCTGGCATGACATACCGCGGCTGGGACACCTCACGCGAAGGTGTCCCAGCCAAGTTGCGCGTTTATGCTGGTCAGAGCGTTTCGGGGACAGTAGGGACAGGTGGGACACCTACGGCGGCAACGGTCACGCATTGCCCGCGAGCGTCTTAAGGCTGTCTAGGTAGTCGCGACCCGCGGGTTCTGAGGCGTACCGATCGTTCACGACGCTCGCAAGGTCCCTGCTGACCATCAGGAGTGAGGGCAAAGACTTTCGTTCCCCTAGGAGCGCGTGCTGACCGTGGGCAACGGCCGAATCCAGATCACCCTGCCGCGCGGCGGCGACGCCCAACGTTATCCGGGCTTCGGCGATCCGCATCGGTGATCGTTCCGTGCCGTCAAAATCCGTTCCGGCTCTTATCACTTCATGGGCCAGCGATTCGGCTATCGGATCCTCGCCGAGGATTCGATAGCAATCCATGGCATAGAAATCGAACTTCGCCGGATCGACCACGAAATGATTCTCAAGATTCTCGGGATGTTCCATGCCCTCTAGTAGCTTGCGACCCTTATCGAGTGCAACTTCAGTTTGACGGCGATCGCCGATACGCGCCCAAGCCTTAGCTTCCTGGCCGAAAAGCTGGACTGCGACGCTTTGGTCCGCGGCAATTTCACCTCCGGCTCGTGCTGCTGCGATGACGCCTCGATAGTCGCCGGTGGTGAGTGCCTGCCAGGCGCGCATTTCATAGGCCCATCCCGACACATGGGTGTTGTCGGATTCCTGACCGAGCGACAACGCAGACTTCCGAGTAGCCTCGGATACGCGCCGGTCCCCGAGATCATATTCAACGCAGCCAACGAGTAAGGCCAGCCAGCCTGCCAGGGTTAGCACTTCGCGGTGCTGGCTGAGCGTCAGGCGCTGAGACTGCATCGAAGCAATGCGATTTAACCAGTTCCTGCCCTCAATGAGCAGTTGATCGGCTGGTAGGTAGGCGTACTCGGAACAAAGGCGATCGACAGTAATTCGCAGCGCGTCTAATGTCGCATTGTCTATATCTGAGCGTCGCAGGCGGCTGACAATCTCGAGGGTTTCCATGCCTGCAACATCGGCCACCTCGATAGCGCCGTTTCTATGCCCGGGTGCTGGGAAGAGTGCGCGAGTGACGGTGCCAAATGTGCTTGCGATGAGACCTTGATAGAAGTCGCCAGGAATCGTCTCGCCGGCTTCCCACCTTTTCCATTGCCGCAGCAAGCTGGAATCGTCCGGCAATTCTCGCTCGGAGTGGAGGCGCATGGCACTTATCGCAGCAGGCTGCGACCATCCCCGAATTTTTCGCTCGACACTAATTCGCTGTGCCCAATGTGGGCGACTGTCAGTCACTTAAGGTGCCTCTCTTTCGCGGTGCGAGCGAGGTATCCATCCTGACCGCCGACGGGTGACAAGCGCCAGTGACAAGTTGCTAGTCACCCCGTGTCCCCCTCGTGTCCAGAAAGTGTCACTGATGTGGAGATATCTAGTTAGGGCAGTCTTTCCGCCATGATTCGGACACAAGCTATGGCAGCTGGTCCCGTTCTTCGAGGGCCGAAAGTCGTTGGGTCAGATCCCGATAGTCCTCCCTCAGTGCACGGACTTCTTGGGCTAGGGCGCTGAGGTCATCGGTGGTCGCTTCAGGTTCGGTTCTGCATACGAAACTGCCCCGATTGGGTGTGGTTTCGATGACATGCTCGTCCCTGAGTAGCCGCAGAGCGTTCTGCACCGTCATCTGAGCAACGCCGAAACGGCTGGCCAGATCGCGGATAGACGGCACACGCTGGCCGGCCGCTAGGGCGCCGCTAGCAACATCCTGCCGCAGCGCGTCGGCGACCTGCACATAAGGCGGTCGAGGGTCATCGGCAGCCAGGCTCATACACCAAGTCTACATGTCAGCGCAACCTAGAGCGAGCTAGCCCATGGGTCTTGCGTACTAGGTTGTACTAGTGCACGCTAGTTCACGTTGCACCACGGAGAAGGAGGAAGTGATGCAGTTCGGAGACGAGCCGACAGGCACGCAGTTGCGTGCGATCGAGGCGGAGTGGTCCGAGATCGCTGCGGACCAGCGGGTTCTCGATGCCGAGATCGACCTGATTCTGATCGAGGACGAATCGCCGTTCAGTCGCCGGCGGATGGCGCGGGCTGTGGACGAGTGGGTGCAGGCGATGGCTGCCCGTTCGCTGCTGGCCAGTACGCCTTGGGGTGATGCGGCGTGAGCGCCGTCGTTAAGACGCCCGAGGCGGTGGCCTTGGAGAGGGCTGCGGAGCGGACGCCGTGGGAGCGTGCGGTGCGTCGGGTGGCGATCGCCTACGTGGCGGTTCTGGCGGTGTCGCCGGCCGCAACCGCGGTGCTGGCCGTTCGGGATGAGGCTCCCGCCCCGGTGGTGGATCGGGTTGTGCGGTCGCACTGTTCCAACGGGCGGATTCAGCAGGGCATCGACACCGGTCGGCCGGATGGGTTGCTGCTGGCCAAAGACACCGGGATCGAGTGCTGATGTCGGCCCGGGAGATCGGCGCGGAAGCTGCTGAGTCGGTGGCGCGGATGGTGGCCGGGATCGGTGGCCCGGTCGGGGTGACTCTCGATCACAAGGCGGCGCCGATCGGCACGGGCGAGTGGCTGGTCTACCGCTATGGGCTGGCGCCGACGGGGCTGGCCACGATGCGGCAGCTGTCGGCGATGGGTCTGCGGCCTGGCGGTTGCCCGCCGGTGGCGGCGCTGGCCCGTCCTCGGGGCCGGTGGGTGGCCTACCTGTACGACGTGAGCACGGCGAAGGCCAAGAGGCCGATGACGCCGGCGAAATTCCGGGCGCTGGCCGCGGCGAACCGGGCGCGGCGGATCTGCCCGACCTGCGGCGTGGATGCCGGGTACGTGATCCCGTTCCGGCTGGGCGAATGCGTGGACTGCCACTACGGCCCGGCGGACGAAACCCCCTCTTACGCAACTGAGATTGGAGTGGCGGCATGACCTGCAACGACGGAAGGCGTCCCCTGGTGGAGTACACCGACCCGGCCACGTTCACCGCGGGGGTGGCCGAGGGCTGGGCCGAGGCGGAGACCGACCCGACCCGGATCGACTGGACGGCGCGGCAGGCTGCGGCGCTGCTGCCGTTCGAGGTGCGCGCCGGCCGTCCGGTCACGCCGGGTGCCTCGACAGGGATCGACCGGGGACGTAACGGGCTGGGGCTGTGGGGTGAGAACCCGATGGCTGATGCGCTGGTCACGGCTCAGACCGACGACGGTGTCCGGTGGGTGCTGCTGGTCGAGCGCGGCGACGGGCACGGCTGGGCGGTCCCTGGCGGGTCGATCGAGACGGGCGAGAGCCCGCAGCAGGCCGCGGCGCGTGAGCTGTCCGAAGAGACCACGTTCGCCGTGCTGTTCGCCCGGTGGGAGTGCTCGGAACCGCGGTGGGTGCCGGACCCCCGGGCTTCGGATGAGGCATGGGCGGTGACCGTCGTGGCTCACACACACCTGCACGTCGGCCGGCTGCCGCAGGTGAAGGGCGCCGACGACGCCCGCCGCGCGGCCTGGATCCGGGCCGAGTCCTACCACGCGGTGGTCGCCGATCTGGCCGATCGCGGCGGGCGCGTGTTCGCCGCTCACTGTGACCTGCTGCGGCAGTACCTCGACAGCTCCATCTGAACCTGAATCGTCCGCGCCGACGGTGGTCGCACACCACGGCACGCAAGGCACCGAAAAAGCCACTCTCACAACGCATGAAGGAGAACGTCATGGGGATGAACTGCTCGGAGTGCGGACTGAGCAACCCGAACGTCTCGGGCGCCGAGGCGCAGCACCTGTCCGGTGTGCACAACCAGAACACGCACGGGTCGAGCAACGGCCCCTCGCAGGCCAAGTAACGCCACCCACGGGCGGCAAGTGGCCGGTCAGGTGGTCGCACACCTGACCGGCCGGTGCCCACCACTCTCACAGCGTCAGGCGTCTCAAGGGTAGGCCCTGATCGCGTACATGCCAGTCATCCACGGAAGGGACATACCTATGTGCCGCTCCACTGCCAACGGGGGGCGTCGTTGCCCCGGCTCCCGCTCGGGCCGAGCCACCACGAGCACCGCGAATGCCACCACCAACGACGCCGTTCCGACCGACGCCCCGGAGACCCGTGAGGCCCGTGCGGCCCGGCTGGTCGCCGAGTGGCAGGCCGAGACCGGCGGCGAGACCCGTGAGGCCCGAGCGGCCCGGCTGGTCGCCGAATGGGAAGCCGAGACCGGCGGTCTCAGCGGGAACAACGACCACCACGACCAGAGCGACGACGGTTCGCCGCGGGTGGTGCATCAGGTCGTCACGGACGGGCAGACCCTGGGCACGCTGATCGGGATCAACACCGGGCGCATCATCCGTGGCACCGCTGGCGCGGGCGGGTCGGGTCGCGGCGGCTCCAGCGGTGCGAACGCGGCGGACTCGGGTGATTCGGGGGACTCGGGCCGCAACCGTGGCAGCCGGCGGGAGTTTTCGGGGAACACCGGCGGCGGCTCGTACCACATCGTCCAGAACATCGGTGAGAACAACCAGATCGGTTTCGTGGCCGGTGTGGTCGAGAGCGATGTCACCATCAACACTTTCCGGGAGCGTGACTGATCATGCACGACGTCAACGTGACGTCCGACGTCACCCCTGACCGGGGGGACGAGACCGACGCCCGCCAGGCTTCCCGCGCGGTGGTGAGCCCGCGCCGGCGGGCGTGGCCGGTGCTGCTGCTGGCCCTGCCGGCGTTCGTGGCGATCTGGTCCGGCTGGGTCGAGCTGGGCGGGATGACGGGGTTCGGTGAGGTGAAGCCGCTGCCGGGGATCGCCGAGGGGTTCGTGATCAACACGGCGATCACGCTGCCGATCGGGGTGGAGACCTACGCCGCGTACGCGCTGAACGTGTGGCTGTCCGGCGGCACCTCGCGGCGGGCAACCCGTTTCGCCCGGGCATCGGCGCTGGGATCGCTGGCCCTCGGGGCGGGCGGGCAGATCGCCTACCACCTGATGAAGGCCGCGGGCATCGTTCAGGCGCCGTGGTGGATCACGGCGGTGGTCGCCTGCCTGCCGGTGGCCGTGCTCGGGATGGGCGCCGCGCTGCACCACCTGGTGAGCGAGAGCGCCGACCCCCACGAGGCGCCCGCGCCGGCCGAGGCGGTCAACGGCGGGGACACGCCGGATGAGGCCGAGGCACGGACCGAGCGGATCGTGATCGAGAACGCGATGCGCGAGCGGCACCCGCAGTGGCCGACCGAGACCGTGACCGAGATCGCTGGCGCTCTGGCCGCCGAGGGCGGGCAACTGCCCACCCCGGCCCCTCGCACCCGCACCCCGGAGCCCGCGACCGACCCGGCGGAGCCCGGCAAGACCGACGGGGTCGACGGGGCCGAGGAGAGCGCGCCGAAGCCTGTTGCCGCAGCCACCGTGCCTCGCCCGGTCGTGCGAGCCACCACGACCGGGGCGGGCGGGGGTAAGCCGCGCACCGACACAGCGGCCCGGGTGCAGAAGCTGCGGGACAAGCACCCGGAGTGGACGGCGGCGCAGATCGCCACGCGCGCCGGGGTGACCGAGCGGACGGTGCGCCGGCACCTGAACACCTCGACCACGCCCACCGACCCGAGCGCCTCGGGCGAGGCACCGAGCACTGCCGCGGCCTAAGCACGGCCCGACTCACGGACAGAGGGGATGCACCGATGAGCACCGGCCAGAACGCCGGCCCCGGTACGCGCGGGAACACCGAGAACGGTTACAGCGTCTCGGAAGCCGCTCGGGTGACCGGCTGGGAGCGAAGCGAACTCCAGCGGCTGATCAAGTCCGGTGACATCACCGTCACCCGCGCGGGCGGGCGAGTCCGGATCGGTCAGCGGCAACTGGACATCCTGAAGGGAGACGACACGCGATGAGCACCGGACACGACAACCACGACGCCGCCCGGGCAACCGGGCGGCAGGAGGTGCCCGCCTACGGCACCCCCTCCCCGGACACCGACCCGGACACCGGGGCGGACACGCGGCCGGTGGTGGGCGCGGACATGGAGCCCGTGCGGCTGCTGCCCGCCCCGGTCACCATCACCGACCGCGAGGCGGACCAGCGGGCGGACATCGTCGCGGACACGAAAGCGGCCTCGACCAGCGACGGGGAGGTGCTGGAGGGACGTGTGATCTCGCCGGGCCGTAGCCGTGCCGAGGTGGTGCACGCGGTCATCACGAGCGAGCAGAGCCGGTCGGTGGGTAAGGCCGTGGCACGGCACGCCCTGTACGTGCCGGGTGGCGCGGTGAGCGTTGCGCGGCGGGTGTGGGAGGCGGGCACCACGTCCCGTCATCAGCGGATGATGCGTCAGGCCGAACTGTCCGGCAACGCCGAGCTGCTGAGCGAGTGGGAGACGCGCGCCGAGGCGTTCCGCAACCACCGGCACCGTCGGGTCATGGACTGGATCGCCGCGCCGTTCATCCTTGCCAAGGGCCTGATCGTGGGGACGTTCGCCCTGTTCTTCTTCCTGCTGGGGCTGGGCGTCCTGCTGGCTCTGGCCCGTAAGGACGCCGGGGCGCTGCTGGCGCCGCTGAACGGGTTCCTGTCCCTGGTCAACCTGATCGCGACCGTGGTGGTCTTCCTGTGGACGCCGGTGGTGATCGCTACCCCGTTCGTACTGCTGGCGGTGCTGTGGAACGAGGGACGCCGGCGGGCGCCGCTGCCGTCGTGGCTGGCCACGGCCTCGGACGCCGATCTCGATGCGGCGATCGATGAGCACTCGATCGCTCAGGCGCTGCTGGCGCTGCGGATCGCGGCGATCAAGGACGCGCTGAAAGCGGCTCCCTTGCAGTTCATCACGCCCGCCCGGCGGGACGGCCGGGGGACACACGCGGTGGTGCGGCTGCCGCTGGGGGTGACGACGGAGCAGATCGCGGCCAAGCGCACGCAGCTGGCCGGCGCGCTGTACCGGCAGGCCAAGGAGGTCTGGCCGACCACCGGCAGCGAAGAGGGCATCCTCGATCTGTGGGTGGCCGACAAGGGCGCTCTGGCCGAGGGCGCCGGGGAGTACCCACTGCTGAGCGAGGGCACGTGCGACGTGTTCAAGGGCGTCCCGTTCGGCAAGACCCTGCGGGGACTGCCGATCACGATGCCGATCATGGAGCGCAACGCCATCGGGGGTGGGATGCCCGGGCAGGGCAAGTCGTCCTCGGCGCGGGTGGGGTTCGCCGGGATCGCCCTCGACCCGACGGCAGAGCTTCGGATCTGGGTGCCGGATGCCAACTTCGACTTCGAGGCGTTCGCGCCGCGGTGCTCCCGGTACGTGATGGGCGCCGAGGACGAGAAGCTGGCCGAGATCCTGCAGGACCTGCGTGACCTGCACGAAGAGGTCCAGCGCCGCGGCGAGCTGCTGATCAAGTACCAGATCCCCTCGGTCACCCGGGAGTACGCCGGCCGGGACGTCGGGCTGCACCCGCTGGCGTGCCTGCTGGAAGAGGCGCACGTGCTGTTCCAGCACCCCGAGTTCGGCAAGGAGGCGCAGCAACTGGCGATCAACATCGTCCGGCTGGGCCGCAAGCGCGGGATCTTCCTGTTCGTGTCCACGCAGGCGCCCACGAAGGACTCGATCCCCCGGGACGTCACCCGAAACTGCTCCAACGGGATCGCTTTCGCCGTCGGCGACCACGTGGCCAACGACGCGCTACTCGGGCAGGGCGCCTACCGGGGCGGGCACCGCGCGACCGAGCTGATCCCGGGGACCGACCGGGGAACCTGTGTGGTCAAGGGGTTCTCGGGTCAGCGCTCCGAGATCGTCCAGGTCTACTTCATCAACATCGACAAGGACAACGACCAGATCACCCCGATCATCGAGCGGTCCCTGAAGCTGATCGCCGACCACGGCCGGGCCGTCCCCGGCACCGGCCGGGCACGCCCGGCCGAGATCACCGTGACGGTGCGGGATCTGCTGGCCGACCTGGACGCCGTGCTCGGGGCCGACCCGGTCCAGGTGGCCAACGTCCCCGCCCTCCTGCAGCGCGCTTTCCCCGGCCACCGGCCCTACCAGGGCATGAGCGGCACGAGCCTACGCAAGATCCTCGCCACCGACCACGGGATCAAGGTCCCCTCGACCGGCAACCGCTACCCCCTCAACCCCGCTACCGTCCGTGACGCCATCGCCCGCCGGCCTGACCCCGACACCATCGACCGGCACGGCGACAACGGGGACGAGTCCGGCCCGCACCTGCTGGCCGGTTAACCCGCCACACGGCCCCGAAAACACGCCCCAGAGGCCGATTCGAGCCTCTGACCAGCACCGATCTAACCGGGTTAACTCGTAACTCTTCCCAGTTCAGAGCCCATATCGACACCCGCGGGTGGCGGGTTAGAAACCTAACTCGCCACCGGTGCGGATAACTACGCCCACAACCCCGATCAGCACCTCCCACCGAGGCCCGGAGGCACCCATGAACACGGTCATCACCTTCGCCGTTCTGGTCACGATCGGTTACGCACTCGTCTACCTGCTGGCCGTCGTGATCTTCCCCTTCCGACCCTGCCGGCGCTGCGGCGGGCGCGGCGTGCGACACAACCGGATCACCGGCGGCGGTTTCCGGCAGTGCAGCCAATGCGCCGGCACCGGGCGGGCGGTGCGGCCGGGCCGAAAGCTGCTGGAACGGCTCAACACCGACCCCGGCGGGCGCTGGACGAAGATCACCGGCGACCCGCGTCCCCTCGACCCGCGCCGCCGCCGCGGGTGATCGGCCGTGGCCGCCCGCGGTTCCGCCCGCCCGCACACGCCCCCGGCCTGGGTATTCGGCCCGCTGGTGGCCTGCGAAGGCGGCGTCCTGAACGGCCAGTGGTTCACCGGCCCCGACTGGGACGCCCGCCTGCGGGCCGCCGCACGCATGACCGAACGAGGCCAGCGCCCGGCCGAGAACCACTACGCCGCCACCGGCCGGACGATCGCCCATCGCCAGTGGCCGCAGGCCCGCGGCGAGGTCTGGGCCGACACCACCGCGCCGACCTCGATCACCGCAACCGGCGCGCACGACGGGCGTAGCGCCGTCGCGCTGGTCTTCCCCGTCCCCGCACCGACGCCACACCCCGATCCGCCCCCCGTCCTACCTGAACCGATGGAGGTCACCGTGAACCGACCGCGCACCACGAACACCCACCCGGCCCCGCAACCGGCGCCCGCGCCGCGGGGCACTTCCGGCAGCGCCCGCCGCGATCTGCTGGTGCCGGCCGCGCTGGCCTACGCCGCGCGAGGCTGGCACGTCTTCCCCCTGCGCCCGGGGGACAAGCGCCCCGCGTTCCCCGACCACTCCGCCGACCGGTGCACCGGAACCGACCCGCGCTGCGGCCGGGCCGCACGGCACGTGACGTGGGAAGAGCGGGCGACCACCGACCCTGCCCGCATCCGCGCGGCGTGGACGTCGGCACCGTTCGGGATCGGGATCGCTACCGGCCCGTCCGGGCTGCTGGTCATCGACCTGGACCAGCCCAAGCCCGGCGGGGCCGCGCATCGGCCCGCCGACTGGGACGAGCCCGGCATCACCGACGGCGCCGACGTCTTCGCCGCCATGTGCTCCCGCCACGGGCACGAAACCCCCCTGGACACCTACACCGTGACCACCGGCAGCGGGGGGACACACCTGTACTTCACCGCACCCACCGGGGACGGAGCGCCGCAGCTGCGGTGCACGGCCGGGCATCTGGGATGGCTGATCGACACCCGCGCCCACGGCGGCTACGTGGTCGCCCCGCCCTCGACCGTGGCCGGGCGCGCCTACGTCGCCGACGACGAGAGCGCCGAGGCCGCACCGCTGCCGGCGTGGCTGGCCACCGGGTTGACCCCTGCGCCGCTGCCGACGCAGGAACCCACACCGATCCGCCTCCGGGCCGGCAACTCGGGTGGCGTGGGTGGGGACGAGCGGTTGCGGGCTTACCTCGAATCGGCGATCAACGGGGCGGTTGCGGCGGTGCACGCCGCGGGGGGCGGGCAGCGCAACCGGGCCGTGTACGGGGCCGCGGTCCAGCTCGGGCAGCTGGTCGCCGGGGGTGCCCTGGACGAGGCCACCGTGACCGGTGCGCTGCTGCCGGCCGCGATCGCCGTGGGGCAGCGCGAGACCGAGGCCGTGCGCACGATCGCCTCGGGGATGCGCAAGGGCAGCGAACGGCCCCGGTACGTGCCGCAGGCCGGGCAGAGCACGGGAGCGGCGGCGTGAGCCCCGCAGGGACCGTCCAGCCGCTGGGACGACGCCTACGGCTGCTGGACCTGTGCTGCGGCGTGGGTGGGGCATCGGTGGGCTACCACCGGGCCGGGTTCGACGTGACCGGCGTGGACATCGCCGATCAGCCGGACTACCCGTTCACGTTCGTCCGGGCCGACGCGATCGCCTACGTCACCGCTCACGGGCACGAGTTCGACGCGATCGCCGCGAGTTGGCCGTGCCAGGCGGCCAACCCCTTGACCACGGGGACGAACCGCGGGCGGCGCGATCACCCGCAGCTCATCCCGGCCGGTCGAGCGGCGATGCAGGCCACCGGCCGGCCGTGGGTGATCGAGAACACCGCCGGTGCCCCGATCCGGCGGGACCTGAAGTTGGTGGGGGACATGTTCACCGGCCCGACCGGTGAGCACCTGCTGAAGGTCTGGCGCCCCAGGTATTTCGAGCTGCACGGGTTCGCCGTGCCACAACCGGCTATCCCGCGGAGCCGAGGACGCACCCGCGGGTGGCGACACGGAACGTACTACGACGGGCCGTATCTGGCCGTCTACGGCGACGGCGGGGGCAAAGGCAGCATCGCCGAGTGGCGCGAGGCGATGGGCATCGACTGGACGGCCAACCGGCGCTCACTGGCCGAGGCGATCCCACCGGCCTACACCGAATACATCGGCGCCCACCTGATGAACGCCCTCACCGCAGCGAGCACCGAAAGGAGCGCAGCATGAACGAGCACGAGCCCTACGGCAGCACCGCACCGGCCGAGACCGACGCCCCCACCGGCCGCCACCTTCAGGCCGTCGACCGCGACCAGCCGCCCCGCTGGCGCCCCCAGCTGTGGCCCGCCGATCAGATCATGGCAACCGAGTTCCCGCCCCCGAAATGGGCCGTCCCCGGCCTGCTCTGCGAAGGCGTGTCCCTGCTGGCCGGACCGCCCAAGGTGGCCAAATCATGGCTGCTGCTGGCCCTCTCGCTGGCCGTCGCCTCGGGCGGACAAGCCCTGGGCGCGATCCCGGTGCGACAGGGGCCGGTGCTGTACCTCGCACTGGAGGACACCCCGCGCCGGCTGAAGTCGCGGATGGGGCAACTGCTCGGGGACCGGCCGGCGCCGTCCGGGCTGCACTTGGCGACCGAGTGGCCGACCATGCCCGCCGGTGGGGACGTGGCGATCGCCGATTGGCTGGACCGCCACCCCGACGCCCGGATGATCGGGATCGACGTGTTCGCCAAAGTCCGCGGCCCGTCGTCCCCTTCGCTATCGGCCTACGACGCCGACTACGCCGCGGTCGGGCGGATCAAGAAGATCGCCGATCACTACGGCATCGCCGTCGTCCTGATCCACCACGTGCGTAAAGCAGGCTCCGAAGACTTCTTGCAGGAGGTCTCGGGGACGAACGGGATCGCCGGGGCCGCGGACGCGACCCTGATCCTGAAGCGCCCCCGCGGGCAGGCCGACGGCACCCTGTCCATCACCGGCCGCGACGTCGAAGAGGCCGAGATCGCCCTCACCCACGACGCCAGCACCGGCCACTGGCTCCAAAGCGACCGGCCCGCCGATGAGGTCAAGCTCGGGGACACCCGCGCCGCGATCCTCCAACACCTGCGTGAGGCCGGGAAGCCGCTCGGGCCGGCCGCGATCGCCCGGGGAACCGACCTCGATCCGAGCCTGGTCCGCAAGACCGTGCAACGGATGAGCGACGCCGGGCAGATCTGGCCCGTCAGCAACGGCAGGTACGAAGCGCCGGCACCCGGCGCGGTGGCACTGCCCGGCACCGACAGGGACACCCGTACCGGGGGTGTCCCACCTGTCCCTACTGTCCCCGAAACCCTCTGACCAGCGAAAACGCACCGCAAGACAGGGACACCTCGGCGGGAGGTGTCCCTGAATACCCCGCCCGCGACGGCTGGAGGTGCCGTGGCAACCAAGAACCGGAGCGACAGGACGTCGGCCCCCGAGTTCCTGACCGTGGATGACGTGCTGGCTGAGCTTCAGATCCCGCGGCGCACCTGGCAGCGGTGGCGTGAGTTGGGTACTGGCCCGGAATGCATCCGGCTCCCGAACCGGGACCTACGAATTCGGCGAACGGCCTTGAACAACTGGCTTGAAAGTCTCAAGGAGGCAGCGTGATTAGTTTCCGGGTGGATATCTATCAGCTGGAGATCCGCAAGGATCGGGCGAAGCCCTACGGTGCCCGGTGGCGAGTGGAAACCAGCTACAAGCGCCGATCTTTCAAAACCCGTGGATTGGCCGAGAATTTCCGCTCCGATCTGATGCAGGCAGCGCGTAAGGGCGAGGGGTTCGACACGGAGACCGGCCTGCCGGAGTCGATGACGAAAAAGGATGAGGAGGTGGTTACGGCCTACGCGATTGCCCTTGCGTACACCAAGATGAAATGGTCTGGTGCGGCGGCGAAAACGCGGAGAGGGACCGCGCAAGCCCTGGCAACGGTGATGCCGACGCTGGTGCCCGACGGGACGCCGGCATACCCCGCACCCGACACCTTGCGCGAGGCTTTGATCAGTTATGCATTCAATCCGCCGAGGCGCGACGAAGACCAGCCAGGCGAGATCGCGGCGGCGCTGGAGTGGATGCGCGAGAACTCGTTGCCGCTGGAGTTCCTGAACGATGTTGCCAAGCGTCCCGATCTGGTCCGTGGGGCATTGGATGCCTGCGCGGCGAAACTGGACGGAAAACCCGCTGCTGCGGCCACAATGCGGAGAAAGCGCGCCGTTCTGTTCAACTACTTCGGATATGCGGTAGAGCGGGGACACCTCACCGTGAACCCGGTGACCACCGTGCAATGGAAGGTCGAGAAGGTTGCCGAGGAAGTGGACCGGCGTGTCGTCCTGTCGCCGGCGCGGTTCGATCACTGTCTCACCGGAGTGACCTACTGCGGGCACGAGCGGGGGATGAAGCTGCGGGCATTCTTCGCGTTGCTCTTCTACGCCTCGGCGCGACCGGCGGAAGCACTGGCCCTGCTCGAATCCGATCTCGACCTCCCGGAGAAGGGCTGGGGCGAAGTGATCTTTGCCCGGTCGGAGCCCGAGGCCGGGAGCGGCTGGACCGACGACGGCAGCGCAAACGACTCGCGCGGGCTGAAGTGGCGCGCCCGGTCGGAGTCGCGGCCCGTCCCGATCCCGCCGATCTGTGTCCGGGTTCTGCGCGATCACATCGCCCGGTACAAGATCGCGGCCGGGGCGCCGTTGTTCCGGACGGCGACGGGCAACCGCTACACGCAGAAGGCGTACAACGTCATCTGGCAAGAGGCGCGCGGGTACGGGCTACCGCCCAAGCTGGCCGCAACGCCGATGGGGCAGCGCCCCTACGACCTTCGGCACGGTGGCGTGACGCTCTGGCTCAACTCGGGGGTGCCGGTGCCCGAGGTGGCCCGGCGCGCCGGTCACAGCCCCGATGTGCTGCTGAAGATCTACGCCGGGTGTATCGACGACGGCACTGCATCGGCCAACGCGAAGATCGAGCGGGCGCTAGGCGGGGACGCGCCGACTGAAGCGGGCGAGAAGGGTGATTCGGCGGCCTAACAGGGCGTTCCGCCCATCAGGGGCTAGGCGGAGTCGGGCGAGGGGCGTAGCGGAGCTGCTGCGCCCCTCTCGCCATGTCTACGGGCGCGGCGATCCCAGGGGCAAGCCTGGGGCAAGATCTGGGACACAGCTGGGACAGGGACAGTGGCATTTCGTGGCACCCGCTGGCACTCAACTGCACATGGTGGGGAAGCCTGGCAGTGGAAAAGAAAAAGGTCAGAGGCACTTTTCATGCCTCTGACCACT
>NZ_JAJOMB010000047.1 GCF_021129305.1 Kineosporia babensis
CCGACCGGCCACGCAAGTACTAGTCCGTTTCGTTGCTGAGTACGTCGGCCGGGTCACCCAGATCGAGGGTGGCCCGGCTGGCGCGGTGATGGAGCTGGCCTGGGGAGTCGAACCGATCTGCGCCGTGCTGGCCGAGTACGGAACGCCGATCGCCCCGAGCACCTACTACGAGCACCGCGCCCGTGTCATGGACGGCTGCCTGTCCGACGCTGAGTGGCGTGATGCTCTGATGTGCAACGAGATCCACCGGGTCTTCACCGCGAACTACCGGGTTTACGGGGCGAAGAAGATCTGGCTGCAACTCAACCGAGAAGGCATCCCGGTGGCCCGGTGCACGATCGAGCGGCTCATGAGGTTCATGGGAATCGAAGGCGCCCGCCGGGGTGGGAAGAAGCCTCGAACCACGATCAGCGACCCGACAGCGCCCAAGCCGCCGGATCTGGTCGATCGCCAGTTCACGCCCGCGCGGCCGGATTCGTTGTGGGTGGCAGACTTTACGTATGTCGCGACGTGGTCCGGGACGGTCTATGTGGCCTTCGTGATCGACGCGTACTCGCGCCGGATCCTGGGCTGGCGGGCCTCCACGAACAAGCGCGTTGAGCTGGTCCTGGATGCCCTGGAGATGGCGATGTGGACCCGCGGCCGACAGGGCGTGGGCGACCTGACCGGGCTACGGCACCACACGGATGCCGGGTCGCAATATCTTGCGCTGGCCATGACCGAGCGCCTGGCCGAGCACGACATCCTGCCCTCGGTCGGGACCGTGGGCGATGCCTACGACAACGCCCTGGCCGAGAGCGAGATCGGCCTCTACAAGACCGAGCTCATCCATCCACAAGGGCCCTGGAAAGGCTGGGACGACGTCGAACTGGCCACGCTGGAGTGGGTCGATTGGCACAACCACCGAAGGCTGCACGGCGCCTGCAGCGACCTCACCCCAGCCGAGCTTGAGCAGATCCATTACGGAACCCACCCGGCCTTGGCTACGCTGCTGCCGTCAACCGCTTGAGTCTCCGGACACTCCGGGGCGGTTCAGTGTGGTGGTGGGCGTTGGGGACCCTACCCGTTGGCTTCTGCGAGGCTCCACATGCTCCACATGGAGGTGCGCATGCGGCGGGGTTGACGCAAGGTGGTGACGATGGCGTGAGCGACGTCCTCGGGTTGCAGGAACTGTCCTTGTTCGGGTGGGGTGTCGCCGAATCGTCCGGTGGCGGCGGCGAAGTGGGTGTTGACACCGGCAGGGGCAAGGACGGTAACGCGGATGTTCTCCGCGCGTACTTCGCGGTCCAGGGAGATTCCGAACTGGATCTGGGCTGCCTTGGTGGCGGCGTAGACGGACTCGTTGCCGCCTCCGGTTCCCAGGCCGGCGACTGATCCGATGATGGTGATGTCTCCTGCGCGGGTGTGCTGTCGGTAGTGCTCGATAGCGGCGCGGGCCAGCCAGATGGTGCCGAGGACGTTGGTGGAGAGCATGAGCTGGATCTGTTGTTCGGTGTAGTCATGCAGGCCCCCGTAGAAGCCGACGCCGGCATTGGCGATAACGCTGTCCACTCGTGACCAGCGTTCGGTGCCGGCGTCGATGAGCTGTCGTGAGGTCGCAGGGTCGCCGACGTCACCGGCGACGGCGACGACACGATCGGGGTGCTCCTGCACCAGGGCCTGGAGGCGCTGGGCGTGCAGGTCACCGACTACGAGGTTGGCGCCTGCAGCAAGGAGTTCTCGGGCGGTGACGGCACCGATTCCGGAACCGGCGCCGGTCAGGACAATGACTTGGCCGCTGATGTCGCGCTGTTCGATGGACACGATGCTCCTCCTGAGCATTGGTACGCCCGGATGCGGGCGGGGTAGACGGGGTGCGTGGACTGCCCGCGACGGGCGTGCAGTGCTGGGGCCAGGGCCGTTCCAGTCACCCTCTCTTTTGGCTGGGGCTGACGAGTGAGTGGAACGACCCAGAGCCCTGCGATGGGGCTCGGGACCGTGCGGTTCAGCCCGATGTGGTGCTGTGTGGTTCTCATGGCCCGGTGCTACTGCTGGTGTGGGCTGTCGAGGTCGGGCGTTGCTGGCCTGTCTTCGGCCGGGGCGCTACCAGATGCGTACGCGGGAGTGTCCGGGGTTGAGGCGGGTGAGGGGCCCGGCGGGGTAGCGGCCGGGGGAGGTCTTGACGGCACCGATGAGATCGGTGTCGATGCGGGCGGGTGTGCCGTCGGGCTCTTCGAAGTCGGCGTCTGTGAACCGGACGCGTTCGAGGTCGCGGCCCTCGGTCAGCGGGGCGTGGGAGTGCTCGAACTCCTCGGGCAGGTCCAGGTCGAGGAAGACCTCGGTGCCGGTGTCGTCGATGGTGATGGTGGCGTGTCCGGCTACGAGGGGGCTGGTTTCGCCGGCGAAGGCGCTGGCGCCGGCGAGGTAGGTGTTATGGCGGGCGTAGAGGGGCTGCTTGACGGTGAGGAAGCGTTCGTGGTCGCCGGGCGGCTGCTGCTCGAGGCGCTGGAGGTATTCCTCGAAGGAGGCGGGGTGGCCGTTGTAGCCGGAGGTGCCGCAGACCGCTGGGTTGGTCTTTTCGGCTTTCGGGCCGTAGGCCGGGCGTTGTGAGCCGATGAACAGGTTCCCGACGAAGCGGTCGTCGCCGCCGTAGATCACGGCGTACCCGGCGACCTGGGTGCTGTGGGGGCGGTGGTAGGGGGTGGCGCGGTCCATGACCGGTTCGAGTTGGAGGGTGCCGGCGACGAGGTTGTTGACCAGGGCGCCGCCCTGGCTGAAGAGCTCGAGGGAGGCGGGGGAGGCGAAGATGTTGTGGTCGGCGAGGTAGGGGCCGTGGCTGACTTCGACGAACAGGTCGCGGTTGTTGGAGTAGAAGATGTTGCGGGTGATGCGTGTGCCTTGGGTCTGCCAGTCCAGCCAGGTGCCCAGGGAGCAGTCGTGGATGCGGTTGTGCCGGATGGTGACGTCGATGGCGGCGTGCAGTTTGATACCGGCGATTTCGTAACCGTAGTACTCGCGTTTGAGCGCGATGTTGTAGATGTGGTTGTCCTCGATGGTGGAGAAGACACATCCCAGGTGCCCGACGATGGCGTTCTGGCCGCAGTCGTAGATGGTGTTGGAGCGCACGATGTGGGAGCCGACATGCTCGCGGTCCCAGCCGATCTGGTGGGCCGCGAAGACTGATTCGAGTTGGTACTGGTATCCGGGCTTGTCCCCGCGCTGGGTGGAGTAGTTGTGCCCGGTGGAGGCCTCTTTGCCCAGGGAGATGGCTGAGCACTTGGCATCGTGGATGATGTTGTCCTCGATGATCCATCCTTTGGCCCAGTTGGGTCCGATCAGGCCGGGCTGATCGGCGGTGGGCGGGGCCCACGGGCTGGCGGCGTGGGCCATCTCGAAGCCGCGCACGGTGATGTAGTCGAGGTGGTGCGCTTCGGGGTAGAACACCGAGCGGCGCACGTTGATCTCGACGAGTTCGGTGTTGGGGTCGGCGCCCTGGAAGTTGGCCCACACGGTCGTGGTGTCGGTCGTGACCTCGGCGTACCAGACGTACCGGGTCTGCTCGGGGTTGCGGACGTGGTCGAGGGTTCCGGTCCAGTGGTCGAGGACGTCGGTGTGCCCGATGGGCGAGGAGACATCCGCGGGGCTGTAGACCTCGTAGAAGCTGGTGCCGTTGAGGTAGACCTCGCCAAGGTGGGGAACGGGGGCACCGTCGGATCCGGTGACGAGCCAGTCCCCGGCGATCTTCTCGGCGAAGGGGTTGAAGCTGCCGAAGAGCGTGTTGGGGAGCGTGGCTTTCCAGACGTGTCCCTCGGTGGGCTCCCATCCGGTGACGCGTTCGGATCCCTTGATGACCACGTGCTCGCCGGGGGCGGCCTGGTAGGTGATGCGGCGCTGGTCGCTCAGGCCTGAGTGGCGGGGGCGGACCCATTCACGGTATTCGCCTTCGTGGACCAGGACGGTGTCCCCGGCCTGCGCAGTCGCGGCCGCCTGGTTGATGCTCCGCAAGGGGCGGGCCTGTGAACCGTCGCCGGTGTCGGATCCGGAAACGGCAACATGGAACGTGGTGGGCATGAATCGTCCTTCATGGTCTGCGGGGACCGTGGGTTCGTGGCGGCGAGCCTCGAAAAGGCCTGCCCTTTAGCGGGTGTGGGGGTTGATGAGGGCGCTGCGTGCCTGGGGGATAAAACGGGTTCGTTTCGGGGTGGCGGTCTATTTGCCGATGCCGGCGGTGAGGCCGGAGAGCATCTGGCGACGTCCCAGGGCGTACAGGACGAGGATCGGCACGGTGGTCAGGACGACGGAGGCCAGGACCGCCGGGACGTTGACGCCGTACTGGCCCTGAAAGGTCCACAGGGCCAGGGGCAGGGTGCGCTGAGTCGGGCTCTGGGTCAGGACCAGGGGCAGGAGAAAACCGTTCCACACGGTGAGTCCGTTGTAGATCGACACGGTGACCAGGGCAGGACGGACCAGGGGGAAGGCCAGGCGCCACATCGTCATCCAGTCCGTGCAGCCGTCCAGGCGCATGGATTCGAACAGTTCCTTGGGCACGTCGCGGATGAAGTTGGACAGGACCAGGACTGACAGCGGGATGGCGAAGGCGATGGAGGGAAGGATGATCGCCAGGAGGCTGTCGTACAGGTGCAGCCGGATGATGATCAGGTAGACGGGGATGATGGTGGCTTGCAGGGGGATGGCGAGCCCGGCCAGGAACAGTCCGTTGGTGGCCCGCAGGAACCGGTTGCTGCCGTCGCGGACGATGGCGAAGGCTGCCATGAACGAGACGAGCACGGCCGGCACGACGGTGCCGAGCGCGACGATCGTGCTGTTGATGAAGTAGCGGACGAAGTCGGACTCGATGACGAGGCGGTAGTTCTCCAGGGTGGGGGAGCTGGGCGGGGACAGGGGGTTGGACCCGAAGTAGGAGGCCTGCTCCTTGAAGCTGGTGGCCACGATCCAGTAAAGGGGCAGGGCCACGACCAGGAGCCAGAACCAGGCGGCGCTGGCTCCGGCCCAGTTGACCTGTCGGAGCCTGCCGAGCCTGCGGAGTCTGTTGGTGGTGTGGTCGTTGTGTTGCTGGGTGGCGGTGGGCGGGGTGGTGCCGGGTGCGGGAGCTGTGGTGGTGGGGCTCATCTCAGGCTCCCTCGAGCATGGATTCGTTGTTGTTGGTGCCGCCCAGGCGTCGCAGGAGAAGGGCCAGGCTCAGGCCGACGAGGACGAGGATGACCGCGATGACGCTGGCTGGTCCCATGAGGTTGCCGCGGAAGCCCCGGATGTACATGTCCAGGGCCAGGACTCGGGTGGCGTCACCGGGGCCTCCGGCGGTGAGGACGAAGATGAGGTCGAAGAAGGTCAGGGAGCCCACGACCATGAGGGTCGAGGAGGTGATGATGGTGAACTTCAGCTGGGGCAGGGTGATGGAGAAGAACTGCCGGATGCGCCCGGCGCCGTCCAGTTGTGCGGCTTCGTAGAGCGAGGCGGGGATCTGGCGCACGCCGCCTTGGTAGATGAGGGAGTGGAACGGCACGAACTGCCAGGCGACGATGAAGATGACGATGCTCAGGGCCAGCGGGCCCTTGCCGAGCCAGTCCTGGTTGAGCAGCCCGATCCCCAGGCCGGTTCCCAGGCCGAAGTTGGGATCCAGCAAGGCTTTCCAGGTGATCGCGATGGCTGCTGAGGACAGCAGGAGCGGGACGAAGTAGATCACGGCCAGCAGGGCGCGGTAGCGCTGGTGGCCGGCCAGGAACACCCCGATGAGCAGACTCATGGGGGTCTGGACCAGCCAGGACAGGGCCATCACCAGGAACGTGACCCACAGGGCTTTCGGCATGCCCGGGTCGGTGATCACGTCCTTCCAGTTGCTCAGGCCGTTGGCGGAGAC
Source organism: Kineosporia babensis (assembly GCF_021129305.1). Lineage (GTDB taxonomy): Bacteria > Actinomycetota > Actinomycetes > Actinomycetales > Kineosporiaceae > Kineosporia > Kineosporia babensis. Next base: position 5,858 of record NZ_JAJOMB010000047.1, read on the forward strand.
CGAGCCGATCCCGTCCCACGTGGTGAACGACAGGGCCACGATCCCCACCAACGGCACCACCCCGAAGATGACCACGAAAATCAGCGCCGGTAACGCGAACCACGTCAGGGACTGCTGGCCGGCCGGGGAACTGCTGGAGCTTCTGCTGGGGCTGGGAGCGGGGGTGGTCATTGGCCGAGCACCGCGTTCATGCTGGTCGCGAACTGCTCGGGGCTGATCGAGAGCTGGAAGAGCTTGGCGATGTTGTCCAGCAGGACCTCGGCTGAGGCGGGGCTGAGGGCCTGGTCCCATGACTGGACGAAAGTAGATGCCTGGCTGGAGGTCTGGTAGACGAACTGCAGCCAGGCGGCGTCGGGGGAATCACCGATGAGGGAGTCGGAGCCGTTGACGACGGGAATGTTGCCGCTGTCGATCCAGGCCTTCTGCTCGGTGGTGTCCAGCAGGGTGGTGGACAGGAACTTCTTGGCCACATCCTTTTCGGTGTCGCTGGCCTTGGCCGAGATGGACAGGTACTGGCCGGGGTTGCCGACGGTGTTGCTCGGGTCGCCCTTTCCGCCCGTGACGGTGGGGAAGTTGACGAAACCGAGGTCCTTGGCGACGAAGTCGGGTGCGCTGTCCTTCATCTGGGCGTAGGTCCAGGCGCCGTGCAGCATCATGGCGGCCTTGTCCGAGTACAGCAGGGCCTGGTCGGCGTTGGAGTCGGCGGTGATGGAGGAGAATCCCTTGATGAAGCCGTTGGCCTTCACCAGCTTCTGCACCTCGCTCAGGGCCTGGAGTGAGGCCGGTGCATTCCAGGCGTCCTTGTTACCGGCGTAGATGGACTCGAACAGTTCCGGGCCACCGATCCGGTCGAACAGGAACTCCAGCCACATCATGTTCGTCCAGCGTGACTGCCCACCCAGCGAGAACGGCGCGATGCCCTGGGAGTTGAAGGCCGGCACCAGGGCCAGCACCTCGTCCCAGGTCTTCGGAGGCTGGACCCCGACCTTGGCGAAGAGAGCCTTGTTGTAGAACAGGACGATGGGGGCCACAGCCTCGCACGGGACCGCGTAGATCTTCTGGTCCACCGTCGCCGCGGCGAACGAGGACGCGAACAGGCGATCCTTCAGTTGCGGGTCCTGAGCGAACCAGTCGGTGAGGTCCTCGACCTGATCTGCCTGGACATAGGTGCGAAGGCCTCCGCCTCCCCACCCGTAGATGATGGTCGGCGCCTCGCCCGCGCCGAGTGCAGTCTTGATCTTGGTCTTGTAGGCGTCGTTCTGAAACACCGTGGTGGCGATGGTGCTGTCCGGATTCGCGGCGTTGAACCGCTCGACCGTCGCCTGGCGGATGCCCTCCTGCGGCTGGCCGGTCAGCGACCAGTACGTGGCACCGGTCGATGCGCTGCTGGAGCCAGGACCGGCGCTGCCACAGGCCGCCAGGGACAGCCCGGCCAGCGGAATCCCAGCCATCAGGCCCAGAACACGTCGCCGCGACAGACCTGGCACCGCGGCGCCGGCCGCGCCCGGGCGTGCCGCTTCAGCCGAGCGCGCGAACAGAGTCCTTCGATCCACATTGACCTCCGGGGACGGGGCCGGCTCACCGGCCACGAGTAAGTCTCACCGACACTTGCCAACAACGCGAAAAGCTGCGAAAGTTTTCGTGATCGGGAGGTGATGTCAAGCTAAGATTCTTGCTCCTGGCCTGTCAAGAGATCCGGCCCTTCGAACTGCTTGCGCCTACACCTGTTGCTTGTTGCGATTTTCGTCGGGAGATGGCGTTCGGGGCTGGCTGGTGCTGGCAGCCGAATCCGCGAAAAGTTTCGTGACAAGGGATTGTTTTCCGGGCGGGGTGGACGGCCCCCGGCGGTGGCCGATCTTCGGCACGGGCGGTGGGCGGCCTCGCGGCAGAGCTGCAACGGCCCGCGTGATGATGGGAACCCTCATCGTGAGCAGCGTGTCTCGGTGGCAGGCAGGACGGTGTCAGTTACTCGGTCTGTCGGTCTGTCGGTCTGCCGGCCGGTGGGCTGGTGGATGGGGCGGCCGGAGGGATCGGCGGGTGTAGCTGCGGCGTGGGTGAACAGGCGGGTCAATGTGGACCGGGAGATGGACGCGAAGGTGAGCGCGAGCGTGGGAGCAGAGGCGTTGTCGGACCGGCCGGAGCGTGACTCGGGGGAGCCTGGGAGGAAGGGGCCGACGCTGACGGCGGTGGCCCGGGCGGCTGGGGTCTCGATCGCCACGGTCTCGAAGGTGATCAACGGGCGTGTGGGGGTGGGGGACGGCACTCGTGCCCGGGTCCAGGCAGTCATTCACGAACTGGGGTATGTCAGCCCGGTGGGGAAGCGTGCTGGTCAGAACCCTGCCCCGGGGCCGGCGGTCTCGGAAGTGAGTATTGAGATCGTGGTGGATCCGCTGAGCGTGTCCAACCCGTACCTGACGCTGGTGCTGGTCGGTGCGATGCAGGCTGCGGCCGAGAACGGGGTGGCGCTGGTGTTGCGTAGCATCGAGGCGGTCGTGGACAGATCGCCTCGGACGTGGGCCGGGCAGGTGGCTCAGATCGGCAGGGGCGGGGTCATTGAGGTGACCAGTGCCTACTCTGCGGCGCGGGAGGCGGCCCTGGATGCCCAGGGCCTACCGATGGTGCTCATCGACCCGGTGGACGTTCCCCGCGATTCGACCTGGAGTATCGGGGCCACCAACTGGGCCGGGGCCTACGCAGCCACTCAGCACCTGCTCGGTCTCGGGCACCGGCGTATCCAGTACCTTGGCGGACCAGGCCGGGCGCGCTGCGACGTTGTCAGAGCTCACGGCTGGGCGGCGGCTATGTCCGAAGCGGGCCTGAGGGCCGACCTGGACTCGGTGCCGCACGGCAGCTACACCTTCGAGCACGGCCTGGCCGCAGCCACCCAGCTGCTGGGCGAACCCCCGCACCGGCGCCCGACAGCTATTTTCGCCGGCAGTGATCCCTGCGCGATCGGTGCCCTGGAAGCGGCCCGGCGACTGGGCCTGAGTGTGCCTGGCGACCTGAGCGTGGTGGGCTTCGACGACTCACTGCTGGCCGCTACCAGCACGCCGCCGCTGACCACGGTGCATCAGCCCATCTCGGACATGGGCCGCACCGCGGTCACCACGCTGCTGCGCCGTATCCGCGGGGAGGACATGGCCACCAAGCGCATAGAGCTGGCGACCCGTCTCGTGGTTCGGGACACGACTGCTGCTCCAGTGCACGCTCCTGGCAGCTGATCTCGGTCTCGTAGGCGGTGGGGCTGCCCTGGAGGGTGGGGGCGCTGAGGAGGAAGGACACAGGTGACGGCCAGAGCGGAGATTTCTCCTGTCGGGGCCGGTGTGAAGCGTGTCCTGGCCGTAGCCCTCGGCCCACGGCTTGTGAGCTGATGGGCCACGAGGCCCGCAGGTCAGGGCGCGGGTCGAGCGCGGTTCGGCCTCCAGGCTGCAGGCAGTTGTGTCCGGGCCGTGGCGGGCCGTTCAGCTTCCGGCCCCTGGGCGTTTGGCCTGTTTCGGCGTTGTTCGTGAGGCCTGGTCGTGGCCCAGAGCGTCGTAGGCGGTGGCGACGATGTGGGAGCGCCAGTTGCCGGCCTGGCCGGTCCCGACGACTGTCAGGCTGGCGATGGCCAGGGCGCCCAAGGCTCCGATGACGCGCAGGCGACGCTCGGACAGGCCGGAGTCGGCTGATAGGCCGAACGCTTCGAGGATCAGGTGATGGTCGCTCGCGGTGGGACGCGAGCCGGTGGTGATGTGATTGAGGGAGAACGCCGTCAGGCCCGGGCGGGACATGGCCTGATCCACCAGGAGTGTCAGGGCTAGGCGATCACGCTCCGGTCCGGTCGGCAGCGCGCGGACGGCCTCGAGTACCTCGCTCATCAGCGCAATCGATCGTTCGGTGACCGCCTCGGCTAGCGCGTCCTTGGAAGGGAAGTGATGCAGGAGGCCGGTCTTGGACAGCCCGACGGCCGTCGCGACCCGCTGGACCGAGGTCTGCGTGAAGCCGTGGCGGGCGAAGAGACCGGCTGCCGCCTCGAGGATCTGTTCGTCAGCCAGAAAACGGAAGGGGCCAGGCATCGGCCCAGTCTAGAGTCCACCGACCTGTATGGTTTTAATACCGACCACAATGGTCGGTCAGGTCGGGTCGAGCGTTACGAGTCGAGGAGCGCCCAATGGCGGGACGGATGAACGGCAAGGTGGTACTGGTGACCGGTGCCGCGAAGGGGCAGGGTCGTAGTCACGCGGTCCGGCTTGCCGAAGAGGGTGCGGACATCATCGCGGTCGATATCTGCGAGCAGTTGGAGACCGTCAATCACGTGATGGGCACCCCGGCCGATCTGGCCGAGACCGTGCGGCTCATCGAGGCCCTCGACCGCCGTGTCGTCGCCGGGGCAGCCGACGTGCGAGACCGCGCGGCGCTGACCGCATTCGTGGACTCGGCCGTGGCCGAGCTCGGGCACCTGGATGTCGTGGTCGCCAATGCCGGTATCAGCCCGATCGGTCCGGACATCGAGATGATGGCCTGGTTCGAGACCGTCGGTACGAATCTCTCCGGTGTGGTGAACACTCTCCAGGCGGCCTACCCTCACCTGCAGTCGGGCGCCTCGATCGTGTGCATCGGCTCGATGGCCGCGATGATGCCGGGAAGTATGGACAGCCCCTCGGCAGGGCCTGGCGCCAGTGGTTACGGGTACGCCAAACAGTCTGTGGCGCGGCTGGTGCACAATCTCGCGCTGAACCTGGCGCCCCGATCGATCCGGGTCAATGCCGTGCACCCGGGAAACATCGACACCGACATGCTGCAGAACGAGTCCATGTACCGGCTCTTCCGGCCAGACCTGGAGAACCCGACCCGTGAGGACGCGCAGCCCGCTTTCGGGTCGATGCACAAGATCCCGGTGCAGACGCTCGATCCGCGTGACATCTCCGAGGCCGTGCTCTTCCTGGCCTCCGACGGGGCCCGCTACGTCACCGGGGCGCAACTGAGGGTGGACGCCGGCGCCCTGCTCACATCGATGACCTCCGGAGCCCCTGCCTGAGAACACCATGGCGCGTGCGCCGATGAACGCTGCAGGCCTTGCCCCAGCCCATGTGTCAGGGCATGTTTCATGAGTCTGCGCCAGTGTGAGCCACGGCGGCGGAGGCGTCCTGATGCCCGGCACGACGAGGTGGTGGGCTTCGGGGCGCGGCCTGCAGCGCCTGGTGATGTCGCTGACCCGTGTGGTCCTGACGTGCAGTCCGACGGGCTGCGCATCGTTGAAGGAGTCCTTGATGGAGACTGTCCCATGACGTATTCCGTGGGCGTGCGTATCGACCGCACCTTCGCGCCCGAGAACATTGCCCCCTATGCCCGGCATCTGGAACAGCTCGGTTACGACGAGGCCTGGGTCGTGGAGGATCTGCCATTCACCGGTGGGATCAGCGCGGCCGCGCTGGCCTTGTCCGCCACCGAGAGGATGCAGGTCGGGGTAGGCATCTTCGCCTCACGGGTCCGGACCCCGGCCTATCTGGCCATGGAACTGGCCACCCTGGAACGGGTGTACCCGGGCCGCGTCGTTCCGGGCATTGGGCATGGCGTCCAGAGCTGGATGCAGGAGGTGGGTGAGCGGGTGGCCTCACCGCTCACCGCGTTGCAGGAGACGGTAGAGATCGTCTCAGGTCTCCTGGCGGGGGAGGAGGTGCACGTGCAGGGCCGCTACGCCAGCGCCGACGGGGTGCGTCTGAACCGGCCTCCGGCCGTGCCCCCTCCTGTGTATGCGGGGGTGCGTGGCCCGAAATCTCTGGAGCTGGCCGGTCGGCTGTGCTCAGGGGTGCTCCTGGCCGAACCGGCCACGCCCGGGTTCGTGGCTCGGTCGAAGGCTGTGGCCCAGGCCGCAGCGTCTGCTGCCGGGCGTGCGGATCCGCAGGTGGCCGCCTACATGTGGCTGTCCATCGATGAGGATCCCAGGCGGGCGCAAGCATCCGTCCGCGAGCTCCTGAGCGAGAACCTGGCCGACCCCGAGCTCCCGCGGCAGCTGCACGACCTGCCCTTCGCCGCGGAGCTGGCCGAGCGTCTGGAACGGGCGCACACGCCCCACGATCGGGCGGCGGCGCTGGAGCCGGAATGGATCACTCAGCTCGGTGCCATCGGTACCGCACAGGAGTGTGCTCATGCCGTCGAAGCTCTTGCCGCAGCTGGGGTGGACCGCATCATCCTTCTGCCGGTTCCCGGGCGAGAACCTGAACAGGTCACCGAGTTCGCGCACCAGGTCCTACCGAGACTTCAGCGCTCACACTCATCGCCGTAAGACACAACCTGGGACCGGACAGGATCGGACGGGACCAACAGGACCGGGCTGAATCTGAAGAGGTTCCGGCGCAGGAACTCTTGTGAAACGGGGTGCCTGCGCCGATCTCCAAGCCCAATCCTGTGGGGTGCCGTTGCGCTGCCATTGACTGCTGCCAGGCCGCTGATATGGCGTGCCCGGACCCCGGACCCCGGACCCCGGACCCCGGACCCCGGACCCCGGACCCCGGACCCCGGACCCCGGACCCCGGACCCCGGACCCCGGGCCCGGTCCGGACTCGGGGAGGGCTCGTTACGTCTTGGGGTCGTTATCTGAGCTGTGAACGATCTGCGAGTTGCCGGGATCGGCACGACGTCCATCCTGCTCACTGGCGCCCATGGGCTGCGCTCCGCCGTAGGCGATGTCGTCAGGTGATCACAAGGTCGGCCTGGGCGGCTTTACCGGTGGAGTGTGGGCTTGGGGCGTGGCCACTGCTGAGTGGTCGGCGTTGCTAAGCGAAGCAGTCAGGCTCTTGTTGCGGGAACTATCCCAGCGCCGCGGTGAACTCCGCCCACAGTTGCTGGCGGCGTTCCATGTTCTCGACCGCCTCGTAGAAGCGAAGACTGCCGAAGAACTCCTCGCCCACCTGAGTGGCCGGGATGATGGTTGAGGCGATCTGTTCGGCGGTCAGGCCGGCGTCCTGCGCGGCGGGCGAGATGGCCTGCTGGTAGCTCAGCACACCGCTGTTGCCGGTCTGACCCACGAGCCTGGCCTGCCAGGGGGTTTTCAAGGTGTGCGAGATGAACTCGTACACCTCGTCGAGGTGCTGAGCTCCGCGCTGGGTCACCGCGTAACTGTCGGTCCAGGCCGGCATCCCGGCAGCCGGGGTGTTGGTGACGTTGAGAGGGATGTCGTCGGAGGCCAGAGAAGCGACCGTGGCGATGTTGTTCAGGTATCCGAGCCTGACGGTCCCCTCACGGAAGTCATCGGTCTGGTCATCGATGCCGCTGGCCAGGGAGGCAACCTGGGGAACCAGACGCTTCAGCCACTGGCGCACCGTCCGGAAGTCGTCCTCCGTGAAGTTGTAGGGATCGGCTACCCCTGCGGCGAGAGCGACCATGGGTAAGACCCCGACTACATCGTCGAACAGGGAGACCTGTCCTTCAAAGGCCTTGTCCCACAGGATGGTCCAGTCGAGGACCACGCCGTTGTCGTCCCGGTAGGGATCGGCCGCCGCGTTCGTGAGGATCTCGGGCGAGTACGCCAGTGGCTGTGTTCCCCAGTTGTAGACAACCCCGTACAGGCGTTCGTCGATGGTCGCGGTGCTTCTCCAGTCGAAGCCCAGATCGATCATGGTGTCCAGGCCCGGGATCCGGCTCTCGTCGATCGCCGTCAAGAGTCCTGCGCTGACGTAGGAGTCGTACATGCCGGTGGTCGCCAGGACGAGGTCGTAGGCGTCGGGTTCGGCAGTGACGACCTCGAGCATCTGGGTCGGAGAGGTGGCGCTCTCGGCGACGACGCGGATTCCGGTCTGCTCATGGAACTGCCGCAGCCAGGGCTCCTGGTGGTAGCTGTCCCAGGTGAGTAGGCGCAGTGTCGTGGTGTTCTTGTCCCCGGTGGCGCGCGCACGGCCGGCGCCGATACCGGCCGCTCCGATTCCGACGGCGGCAGCACCCGCGGTGAGAAGTGCTCGGCGGCTGATCCGGCCACCGGCGAGGGGCCCGCGCGAGAGATCTCGGGACACATTTCCTCCAGCCACGCCCGGGGCCGCGCCAACCGCAGGCCCTCAGGATCTGTATCGGGCCTGAGTGACGGAACATGACCTCGTTCGCGAACTTCCGAAGGAGATCATGTGCGTTCATAAGCTTCGGTGTCGTGGTGTCGAGTAGGAAAGGACGACTAATCCGACGAGGGCGAGTGCTGGCATGACCTGGCTGAGGGATCTACGCGTAGCTCGAAAACTACTGGTGTGTTTCTGTCAACGGCCAAGCGTTCGTCCCCGTAGGCGGCCAGTTTTCCTCCCCGCTGGCGGCCAGGTAGTTCTCCCCAACGGCGGCCAGATATCTCCCCGGCCTGGGGTGGGTTGGGTTAGCTGAAGGGCTTGACGCCTTGGCCGGTGGTGGCCTGGGCGAGTCGGTAGCTGTCACCGTCGGTTACGACGATGTGGGCGTGGTGCAGGAGCCGGTCAACGGTTGCGGTGGCGAGGGTTTTTGGCATGATCTCGTCGAAGCCGGAGGGGTGCAGGTTGCTGCTGACGGCCACGGATCGGCGTTCGTAGGCGGCATCGACGAGGCGGTAGAAGCCTTCGGCGGCGTCGGGTGAGACCGGGAGCAGGCCGATGTCATCGACGATGATGAGGTCGGAGCGGATGATCCGGTTCAGGGCTCGGGCGATGGAGTCGTCGGCGCGGTGGCGGCGGACCAGGACGCCGAGGTCTTCGATGGTGAACCAGGCAACGCTCATCCCGGCCTCGATCGCGGCCTGTCCGATGGCTTCGCTGAAGTGGGACTTGCCGGTGCCGGAAGGCCCGCAGATGGAGAGGTTCTCGCGGCGCCCGATCCATTCGAGGGCCTTGAGGGCGTCCTGCGTTGCCCGCGGGATGGACGATTTGGCCTCGTCCCAGTCACCGAAGGTCTTACCGGTGGGGAACGCCGCGCGTTTGCGGCGGGGGGGGGGGGGGGGGCGGGGGGGGGGGGGGGG
>NZ_JAJOMB010000048.1 GCF_021129305.1 Kineosporia babensis
CGCCCCGACCGGCGAGCAGGTGACGATAGAGGCCCCGCAGGCGGCCGAGCAGCCGCGGAACACGACTGAGCTGGCTGAGCAGGGCACGGCGGTACCGCAGGACATCCCCACCGACGCGGTCAGGTCGAGCGTGACCACCGGTCCGGCTGAGGGGAACGCGTTCTCGAACACGACCGACTGACATGGGAAGCGGGAGTGGTCGGCTGCTCGTCGCGGAGCGTCGGCCCTAGGTGATGCCGCGTGATCCGGGTCGAAGTGTCAGGCGTCAGCGTAGGGCGGGTGTTCCGGTAATCGCCCGTTTACCGGAACACCCGCGGATGCTGGGGAAGAGCTCGGGCGTGATGGCAGTGGGGCGTCCCGCCGATGCGGCCGCGGTCCCGGGCGGCAGCCAGGCCTTCGTGGGTACCCGTCACGATGATATCGTCGGGTCGAACGTCATGTTGCATCCCAGTCGATGACGCTCCTGCAGGTCTGACGCAGCGGCACCTACTACACCCGACCGGACAATTACTGCACGTTTTCACAACTAGTGTTATTCAGCACGAAGCCCCTTGTAGCCCTCAGCGCCTGTTTGCCCTCACGAAGATTGGGGCTATTGGGCGTTATGTACCTTTGGTAACGTGCCGGGAGGTCGCTAGTAAGGGCTAGCCTCCCCGACGGTTCACTTACGCTTGGAGCCTGCATGCGTTCCCTGACCGATTCGTTCGCCATCAAAGCCCGTTTGCGCCTCTTGCCTTCCGTGATCCTCTGCCTCGTTGCGATGCTCGTCGCCAGCGTCGGTGTCGCCAGCAGCGCCTCGGCCGCGACGCCCGTATACGGTGTCTTCAACGCCTCGTCCCTGCAGCTGGGTGTTACTCAGGCTGGCTGGCCAAAGTCGTACAACTACGACGTCGTAGTGCCTGCCAACAAGATCGCAAACGGCGGCGTGTACGGCATCTACCTCGGCGGTAGCTGCCACGCACAGGTGTACACCAACACCAAGAGCGCCCTGCCGGGCTGGAATGACAGCAACTGGAAACGGCTAACCTCGGGAGACTGGGGTCCCGGCAAACATCAGACTTCGGGCTCTTTTTGGGTGAAGATCGTCCAGTACGGGTGCTGATGCCCGTCGGACATCGACCCCGGAACGTGGGCCGTCCTCGTTCGGGCCACGGCCATGCCTTCGCGGGTGCGCATCCGCAGCAGGTCGACCTCGAACTCGGCGAAGGTGGCCAGGATGTTGAAGAACATCTTGCCCATCGGGTCGGTCGGGTCGTAGATCGTGCCGCCTAGCGACAGGCGGATGCCGCGGGCAGTGAGGGTGTCGCCGATCTAGCGGGCGTCGGGGACCGAGCGGGCCAGGCGGTCGAGTTTCGGGACGACCAGGGTGTCGCCGGTGCGGACCGCCGCCAGGGCCTGGTCCAGGCCGGGTCGGGCGCGATTGGTTCCGGTCAGGCCGTGGTCGAGGTAGATCCGGTCCTCACTGACTCCGAGGGCGCCTCTGGCGAGCCGCGCAACAGAACCCCGACTCCTCCGAGGCCTACCGGCAGGCCCTGACCCTGGCCCGCACCGCCGACGCGACCTGGATGGACGCCATCGGCGCCCCGCCCGCACCCGGCGATCCCACCCGGCAGGCCTGGGCCAACGCCGTCACCGCCGTGGCCACCTACCGAACCCTGTGGGACCACGGCCACGAGAACACTGCCATCGGCGAACCCCCGAGCGAACCCGTCCAGGCCCGCGACTGGACCACCGCCCGCCGCGCGCTGGATGCCTGGCGCTGGGTCAAGACCACCCCGCAGCTGGCCGAACTCGACGGCGAACACCTCGATCTGATCATCGGCCAAGGCAACGCCGGACAGGTCGCCGCCGCCGAAGCCGCCGCCGCGATCGCCGCGCACCACGTGGCCACCGCCCACCAGAAAGCCGCCGACCAAGCCGCCGAAGACGCCGCCAACCGCCTCGCCACCGCCCGCCAGAACCCTCCCAGCCCCCAGGGTGCTGACGGGAACGGCGGCGTGGACGATGCACGCCTGGCCGAACTCGAAGCCCACGCCCGCCAGACCCTTGACCAGGCCGAACAAGCCAACCAGACCGCTGCCGCGACCCAGGCCCGGGTCCAGGAAACCGCACCCGCGGCCCTGACCGCCCGCGAGCAGACCCGCGCCGCCGAGCACGCCCGCCAGCAGATCGCCCACCGCCTCACCACCGCCGGCGCATGGCAGGAACGCCCCACGGCGCCCTCACCGACACCGAAATCCTGGACGCCACCCGGGCCAGCGACACCCACGCTCGCCAGCTCCACCCCCGCACACCCCCGCCGGCCACCAGCAGCAACCCCGCCCCCGAGCCCCGCCCCCAGGCAGAGAACCGCCCCGACGCCGACGTCGAGCTGCGCGAACAACTCGCCGAGCACGCCGACCAGCTACGGGCCGAGCTGCGCCTGCGCGAGCAGTTGCCCCCGTTACCTAATGAGAGGTGAACGGTCCGGCCGGGCCCGACGACGCCTTCCCGTTACCCGGCCCAGCGAGGCCCTGAAAAAGATCGGCGCCCTGGTCCGGCTGGACCGTTCCCAGGAGCGGATGAGTTGATCCTGAAGCAGCGTGTCGCCTCGATGCCTTGGTACGGATCCCTGAAGAGTCTTGGTCGTGGTTCGAGCCCGCTGTCACGGTACTGATCTCAGTTCACGAGAGCTTCGAGCTCTGAAGCGAAGACTGGTCATCGTGGCGGTCGCTGGGATCGTGAACAGCTCATCGGAGGGAAGGCCTCGAGCCTCGTCATTAGGGCGCTGCACGTTCTCAACGGGTCCGTGACCTGCAACGATGCCAAGCAACTGGGGGATGATCTGATGCCAATGTTCTGCGGGATCGACTGGGCCGAAGGCCACCATGACGTTGCGATTGTGGATACCGACGGCGTCCTGCGAGCCAAGAAGCGCATCACCGAGGACGTCGAAGGCTTCACCGAACTGCTGACGCTTCTGGCCGATCTCGGCGATACCGATCAGGAACCGATCCCGGTAGCCATCGAAACGTCGCGTGGCCTGCTCGTGGCCGCCCTGAGGGCCGGCGGCCACCGACCGGTCTTTGCGATCAATCCGATGGCCGTGGCCCGCTACCGAGAACGTCATTCAGTTGCTCGGGCGAAGTCCGACCATGCGGATGCCATGACGCTGGCCAACATCCTTCGCGTCGATGCCCACGTCCACCGCCGCCTGCCAGCAGACAGCGAACTCGCCCAGAGCATCTCGGTTCTCGCCCGCGCCCACCAGGACGCCATCTGGCGCCGCACCCGCGCCAGCAACGAACTGCGCTCCGTGCTGCGCGAGTACTACCCAGCCTTCCTGGAGTCCTTCGCCGCCAACACCGTCACGAACCTCGCCACTGCCGAGGCACGTGCTGTCCTGGCCATCGCCCCGACGCCAGCCGCGGCCACGAAACTGACCAAGACCCGCATCGCGACCGCTCTCAAGCGCGCTGGGCGCAGCCGAGGCATCGAGCAAGCCGCCGCAGACATTCACGCCAAGCTGCGCCAGCCGCGCCTGCGCCAACTTCCTCTCGTCGAGGACGCCTTCGGCCAGCAAGCCCTGGCGCTCCTGGCAGCCTTGAACGCCGCCTGCGCCAGCGCTCAGACCTTGGGAGACGCTGCAGCAGAGGCATTTCGCGGCCACCCGGACTATGCCATCATCACGAGTTTCCCCGGGCTGGCAGACTCCTCCGGCGCGCGAGTCCTCGCTGAGATTGGCGACGACAGATCCCGCTTCGTTGATGCCCGAGGCCTGAAGGCTTACGCCGGTTCTGCGCCAGTGACCAGAGCGTCCGGGCGATCCACCTCCGTCACTTACCGGCGGGTCAAGAACGACCGGCTGGCAGCGGCCGGATGGATCTGGGCCTTCAACGCCTCAACCCACTGCGAACGAGCGAAGGTCCACTACCGACGCCGCCGTGATCATGGAGATCGGCACTCAGCAGCCCTACGCAACCTCTTCAATCGCCTGCTCGGCCAACTGCACTACTGCCTTCAGCACCAGCAAGTCTTCAACCAGGACCGCGCATTTCCCATGCCGATTCCCGTCGAACAGCAAGTCTTGGCTTGACCCCTAGGAACATCGGAGGTCTTCTTGATCAGCCCCAAACGGGGTTGCAGGCCACTGGGGCCGGCATGACTTACTTCCCCTGTCATTGATGATCCGGGGGGTGTTGTCACCGGGACCGGAGGCGCCAGATGACCGCTGATAGAGACCCGACCCGAACGTGAGGTCTGCCGTAACGTGGCTGCCGGCACGGGTGCCAGGGCGGCCTGCTTGGGGGACGAGCACGGGGGACGACTTTGTCGGAAATCAACAAGAACACCGGGCCCGGCCCGGCCAGCGGCTACGACGTGTACTGCGGCGTCGACGTGGGTAAGTCCGAGCATCACGCCTGTGCGCTGGATGCGTCCGGGCGCCGTCTGCATGACAAGGCTCTGCCCAACGAGCAGGCTGACGTGGTGGCGGTCCTGACCGGGTTGCAGGCCCGTGGCCGGGTCCTGGTCATCGTGGACCAGCCGGCCTCGATCGGGGCCCTGGTGATTGCGGTGGCCCGTCTGCTCGGTATTGATGTGGCCTATCTGCCGGGCCTGGCCATGCGCCGCATCGCTGACCTGCATCCCGGCAACGCGAAGACCGATGCCCGTGATGCCTACGTGATCGCCGACGCCGCCCGCACCATGCCTCACACCTTGCGCCGGGTCGGCACCGACGACGAGACCCTCGCCGGTCTGTCGGTCCTGGCCGGCTACGACGACGACCTCGCAGCCCAGTCCACCCGCCTGACCAACCGGCTGCGCGACGCGTTGCTGCATGTCCATCCGGCGCTGGAACGCCTGCTGGGCAAGAACATTGACCGTCCCGGCGTGATCGCCCTGCTGGCCCAGGCACCCACCCCCGACGCTCTGCGCAGCCTCAGCCCCTCGGCGATGAGCACTCTCATCGCCGAGGGCGGATCGCCGCGGGTGGCCAAGACCCTGCCCGCGCAGATCACCACCGCGCTGGCCGCGCAGACCCTGACGATCCCCGCCACCGCCGAGTTCGGGCGCGTGATCGCCGGAGTCGCCGCGCAACTGCGGGACATCCGCGCCCAGCGCGCCGAGTTGGCCGCTGACCTCGAGGCCCGCCTGGAGGCCCACCCTCTTGCCTCGGTCCTGACCTCGATGCCCGGCATCGGCGTCAGGACCTGCACCAAGATCCTCACCATCATCGGTGACGGCTCCTCGTTCCCGACCGCCGGGCACCTGGCTGCCTACGCCGGCCTGGCCCCTGTCACCCGCCGATCCGGGACCTCGATCCGCGGGGAGTCTCCCTCCCGGGGCGGCAACCACGCCTTGAAGAACGCTCTGTTCTTGTCGGCATTCGCCAGTCTCGCCGACCCCGACAGCCGGGCCTACTACGACCGCAAGAGAGCCGAGGGCAAGCGTCACAACGCCGCCCTGATCTGCCTGGCCCGGCGCCGCACCGACGTCATCTTCGCCATGATCCGCGACCGCAAGCCCTACCAGCCCCGGCCTACGGCCCGGCCTGCAGCAGCTACCGCTGCCGCTTGACGAGACCATAGAGACACCCCCCCGAGCGCCGCGCCCGCGAAGACGACGACCGCCACGTCACCCGCAATGCCAACCGCCAGCGCACCCCGCACACCAGCGCACCCAACACCCAGCCGTCAACCACCGGCCAGGCCGGCACGAAGGCCAAGTCGCCCTCGGCGCAGGAGCGTCTACAGCTGGCCTACGACCGGCCCGATCTCACCTCCGCCCAGCGGCCCCGCACGAGCCCGTCGACTGGCGCGCCCAGCCAGCACGCGCCTGAACCGGGTGGGACCCGGCAGCGCCCCCAGCGCAGAAACACCCCTGATCAGCTCGATCAGTCGCGGCCCCGTACCCGCACCGAGGCCCGCCTCACAGACGCCCAGCAGGACACCACCAGCCCCGAAGCACTGGCCCGCACCAAGCCCACGCACAAACCGGCCAGCAATCCCACCGCCAGACTGGCCCCCACGCCGACTGGTGAGCCGGTCACCAAGCCTGCTGCCAACACAGCAGCCGCCAGCACGGCAGCACACCGGGGCGGGGCGCAGACCGAGCAACAGGCGAATAAGGCCCCGGCCCAAAAGCCCAAGAAAGCTGCGAAGAAGGTCACCAGGGCCCAGCGGCTCGACGGTGCCTACGACCAGGATCAGGATCCGCAGCGTTCCAGGAAGCGCGGGACGCCACCGCCGTCCCGAGGTCGTGGCGGGCCCAGCCTCTAGAGCAGCGATCGCAGTCACCACCAGATTCCCGATCGCCCGGCTGAGTCGGTAAAGCGCCTGGTCCGGGGCGCCAGGAGGGGTTCTGAAACGGGTTGTCGGTTTTGGCTCGCGCAGGTCCGGCGCCGAAACGTGCTGGGTGGCGGCGACCATAGGCCGGCCACGCGGCCGTGACCTTTTCACTGGTGGCCACGTCGCTCAGCCCGTAGCGAGGCACTTCGTCCAGTTCTAGGTCGCCGATGACCGGGGCGGGTGCCGGTGTCCACAGTCATTGCGTGAACACCGTTTTTAACCGGTCAGTAACGCTCATGATTTGTGAGTCAGGAGTCTGGCCGAGGCGTGAGGCTTCAGCCAGGAAGGATGTCGGTGGGGGCCGGTGTATGAGTGATGAGTATGCGCGGGCCCGGCTGCGTGAGTACCTTCGCGACTGTGAGGCGCGCGCCAAGGCAGGGCTGCTGGCCTCGGGTGAGCGCTACTCGCGTACGCAGGCTTCCAAGGCCTGCGCCAAGCTCAAAGTCCCGGTACGTGACCAGCGCATCGGTGATTGGCTGAGGGATCATCCTGAGACCGTTCCGGATGATTACGAGCCCCTATGGGCTCTCGTTCGGGTGTGGGCACAGTGGGCCGGGGATCCTGTCCCCACCCACGAGGACTTGGCACACCTGAAAGAGTTGGTCGACCAAGCCAGGGCCTCGCGCAGAAAATCCCGCCGGAACAGCCCCACTCCGCAGCACATCGGCGACACATCCCCGGGCAGCAGCGCTCCTGGCGTCACGACAGCATCACCGTCCATGGCCCACCCGCGAACGGTGCCGGTGAACCGGGATCGTCGGCATCCGGGGCGCTGGACCCATCGGGCAGGAACCGTCCTGGGGATGCTCCTTTGCCTTTCCTTCATCATGACGTACTCCTACCCGACCCCGGTCTTACCGACCACGCATCGCTCCCTGTCCGCTCAGTCGGACGCTACAGGGCACTTCCTGGCAGCAAGGTTCGACACAGATGATGCGTCCGACTGGCCTGCCCCCTGGACCCGGGGCAGGGACCCGGGCGCGGGCACTGGGTTCGGCGCCCAGGTCGATCAAGGAGTCGGCATTCTGACGACATCCGATGCGCCCGACAATGCCGGCAACCGCATCTCGAGGCGACTGGATATATCACCCCGGATGAACGCAGCCATCACTTTGTCATTCATCTTCAAAAAAGAGTTCGACTGTTTCCCTCAAATTTTCGTTAGGGCCGATAACGCGATCGACGTAGCGCGCGGTTATGCCCTCTTCCTCCAGCCCGGCCAGTTCTTCATTCAAGGTTTCCGGGATTACCGGCCAGAGTACTCCAGCAAAACTCGGCAGTTCTCAATCGACTCTGGTGTCTGGTACAAGGCGAAGCTGGATGTCCATGACACCAGCATTAAAGCCAAGGTCTGGCGCCGAGAAGACCCCGAACCCGAGACCTGGCCCATCGACGTTCACGACGACCTCGTCACCAATCCAGGCTCCGTGGGGCTCACGCTGGGTGGCGGACCACGTGAACAAACGTGCAGTTGGACGGTGGACGACGTCGAGGTCACCCCATAGAGCACGCTAGCTGGGGTTTCTAGCGTCGTTGTCAGCACCAGAAGCCTCCCCGGGCAGGTCCCCTGAAGAGACGGGGCGACCGGTGGATGCTGCTCCCGGAGCAGGCAATCACAGGTCCGGGAGGTGCGGGAACCCTGTTTGCGTACCCCCCGTATCTCCCGCAGAGCCAGATGCTGGTGGTGATGGCAGAGGCTACGCCCGCCTATCGCAGCGATGCGGTTGAACGACCCCCGGGTGAGTTCAGGACGGGCCGTCTGCGCTGGGCGGACTGGCCGCAGCTAGGCCAGAGCCTGCTGACAGCAGGACCCTCCGGGCGCGGGGCGGGAACTCCGGGCGTCCCCGGAGTTCCCGGATAAGCCTTTCTTCATGGCGGGAATTGATTCACTGATGTGACCGCCGCGGCATTGAGAAACCACGCTGCAGGAGCGGATCAATCAATCCCATTCATGAAGGAGGCGCAGCATGTCTGCCAGCCTGGAAAACCGTGAGGTCGGTGTCGAGCGGACCGACCTCGACGATCTCGTGGAAGAAACCTCGTCGTGGTCCTCCGCAGAAGAGGACGACATCAGCCAGGACTCGCAGTGGGACGCTGCGGGTCATTCTGTTCAGGGTATGACGGGAGGTGCGCGATGAGCTCACCGAACCAGGTCCTTTCCGTGGCCCGGTCGCAGTTGGGGATTGTTGAAGGGCCTCGAGCGAACGAGGTCAAGTTCAACGACTGGTACTACGGCCGACACATTTACGGGTCTTCCTACGCCTGGTGCGCGGTATTCGTGTCCTGGGTGGCAGCCGTCGCGGGAGCCACGGCGGTCATCCCGAAGCACGCCTACACCCCCAGCGGCGCGGCCTGGTTCCAGGCCCGCGGCCGGTGGGGAAGCACTCCGCGGGTCGGGGCGGTGGTGTACTTCCGCTGGCCCGGGATGGGCCGGATCAGCCACGTCGGGCTGGTCGAGGCCGTTCGATCGGACGGGTCCATCGTCACGATCGAGGGCAACACCGATGCCCAGGGCAGCCGGACCGGGGGCCGGGTCATGCGGAAGATCCGCCGGTCCTACATCGCCGGGTACGGATACCCCAACTACGACGGGAGCACACCACCGGTGACTATCCCCCCAACCCCGGCAACCCCGGCAGCCGGTCGGCTTGCTGTCGACGGCGACCTGGGGCCGGCCACGATCGCCCGACTGCAGCAGTCACTCAACCGCACCGGTGGCCGCCCGGTCCTGACCGTGGACGGCAGGTTCGGGCCCGCGAGCAAGCGGGCTCTGCAAGCGCGGTTGAACCACACCAACCCACCGGTGGCGGTCGACGGCCAGATCGGCCGGCAGACCGTCCGGGCACTGCAGCGCAATGTGGGTGCCCAGGTGGACATTGTGTGGGGGCCGGCAACAACGAAGGCTCTGCAATCGACCCTCAACCGCCGCGAACTCTGAGATCCCCTGCTCTCCATCGGATCCCCCTGCCTGGGCCCGCCCTGAAGTCATCATCAGGGCGGGCCCAGGCCCCGTTCCGCAGCAATCGCCCCGCCTTCTCACGAACTTCAGCGACACAGAACAGGACACGTCATGGTCATGCCCAGTCGTTCGAGCCTTGCCCTGGTCGTCGCCATCCTGGCTGCGGTTTTCTGGCTGTTACACCGGGCCGTAGCCCGGGATGCCCGCACAGTCCTGGCCATCGCTGCGGTCCTGACCGCCACCGCGGGCCTGCTGAGCGCGGTGGCGACCTTCCTATAGGCATGCCCCGACGGGCGGCCGGCCCGCCCGGGTGAGCTGAGAGGCGGACGGGCGATGCCAGAACCGGGCATCACCATCATCACCGACTGAGCGCCGGCCAGGGACCGCGCACAAAAAGTAGCCCTGCTATCTGAGCCGATAGCAGGGCTACTTGCAGGCCCGAAGGCTGGTGCAACGGAAAGTCCTAACTGGCTCGGAACAGGCGGCAACAGGTTGCGTCGGGCTCGACCGCATGAGGCTTCACCGGCTGGACAACGACCACGTGGCCAGGCTGATCACAGATGCGATGAGCGAGCTGGCCGGAACTCGGAGCCGTAAAGCCCGTCGTTACCAGTCTTCGTCGTCGGGCTCCTGTGGCATCGGGGTGATCTCGACGCGCCGCATCACCAGGACACGGCCGACCCGGTTCCACCAGACGGTCACGGCGTAGCGGGCACCGGTGATGTCGGTGTACTCAATCAGGCGGTAATCGGCGCGGCCCGGGATGATCTCCGTGGCCTGGTCCCACACGTCGGCGACGTGCATGCCCAGGGCGTACAGGTCACGTTCGAGGAACTCGTCCCGGCTGGGCAGGCGCCCGGGTTGCGCGTCGAGCTGGCGGTACAGGTCGTTGTAGAAGTCGCGGTGCGGGTAGACCAGGTAGCGGGCCACAGTTTCAGGACGCCTCGCGGTGCTCGCCGGTCAGTTCCTCGACCAGCCGGGCCCGGGCCCGGGCCAGACTGGCTTCCCGGTACGCAGGAGACAGCTCCTCGGCCTGGACCGGGTTCGCGCGGTGCTCGGCCAGCACGGCCTCCCGTTCCTCGGGGGCGAGCTCGGCCAACTCGGCCGGGCTGTAGAACGTGTGGCCCTTCCACTGCTGCGGCATCGGCGCTTCCCTTCTCCTGAGAGGGGCCAGTGTCCCACGGTCGAGGCCAGGTTGCCGGGCCCACGGGAGAGGGAAGCCCTAGCGAAGGCTCCTTCTAGCCTCCGGCCGGTTTAGCTCGGTTGAGGTGATGCCGGTGGCATGCGGAGCTACTCGATGAGGGTGCGGCGTACTCCGGTCTCCAGCATCACGCGGGTGCGGTGGCGACCGTTGACGAACGTGCCGTCTTCGCGCTGGGGGTGGATGGGCTCGATGAGCAGGGACTCCAGCGCTTCCATCTCCCATCCGGTCACGAGCTCTCGGCCACGTTCCAGGACGACGTGCAGGATGTCCTCGCGCGCGATGTTCTCAGCCCGGGCTGCGGCCAGCAGCCGCAGGGCCGTGCCGGAGACGAGGTGCCAGTCCCCGCCGTGGTACCAGCACGTTGCCGGGCGCGTGCATGCTCCGGGTCCGCGCCGGGGCCACACCTGGCGCAGCAGCGCCTGGCGCGTGGAGACAGTGCGGGAGTTGCAGGCGCGATCGGCGTCGGAGTCAGGGCGTGGAAGAGCCAGCACCCAGGCCGGCTCCAGGACCGCGACCGGTTCGGCCGGCCGTTGCGGGAGCGTGTACGGGCCGCGGCCGGTCTCGACCGGACCGCCCACCAGCTGCGCCAGCTGCTCGCTCGACAAGGACTGACACCACCGCGGCGGGCTGGCCAGCTGATGCGCTCCGGCCACGGTGAACTGCACCGGGGTGAACCGGGTCCGGGAGCCCTCGCCCATGAGCAGAATCTGGATCCACAGCGGCGGCTGCGGATCATCGGCGAAGAACCGGGACCACACCGCCTCGGCGAAACGCTCCGCGCCGTTGGTCAGTGACAGCCCCTCCCCGACCGCCTGCGTGACAACCGCCACCGGCCGAAGGCCCGGCCCGGTGAACAGCTGCAGCCGGAACCGGGTGAACCGGGCCCGAGCGTGACGCGGGTCGAACATCGCCTCATCCAGCGTCCGCTGGCGCACGCCGGCGTGCGCCAGCACGAACCCCGCCGCCGAACGACCAGCCCCTGAACCCGAACGCTCATCACCCATGCACAAATGGTGACATTGGCCAGAAAAGCCCTGGTCCGAGGGGACCGCAAGAGCGGCCGGGCCCTCCTCTCGCCCGCGACCATGCCAACAAGCCCCGGACGCTGTACGGCGCCGGTGAGCACAAGCACACCGTGCAGCAGATGGCCGACGTTTCCAGCAGCGCTCCGTAGATAACCGCTCAAGCGCTGAGCCCACATCTTGGAGCAGCAGACAAGAGCACTCCATGCGTACTCCAGAGCAGTCAGAAGCGCTAATAGAGCGCAGATAGGAGCACTCCAGGCGAGCGAAGTGCTTGATGTCTCCCACTTACTAGTGCACAGTGAAGACAGAAGAGACAGTCCACTCGTCTATCGCAGGAGAAGAGATGTCCGCCGATCAGAACGACGCGCTCGTGCCCGTCCACGTCCCCCGCCGGTACCTGTCCGCCGTGTATGGGCTCATCGCCAAGCTCGACTCGGCACCCACCGACGGCGCGCAGGCGGAGGCCGAGGACACGGAGGCCGAGGAAGTCACCTGGCCCGTCGAGGACCTGCGCCGGTTCGCCGAGACCCCGACCGCGACCAGCGTGACGATCGGGAAGGTCCTCGACGTGCTCGCCGCCAAGCCAGGCGAGTACTTCTCCACCACCCAGCTCGAGCAGCTGACCGGCGTACCCCGGCCCAACCTCAAGGGGGCCTTCTCTGCCCTGACCCGCCACATCAACAAGCACTACGACGGACGGGGCTGGATGCTCACCTTCTGGTGGGGCCCCCAACTCGGCGCCGGCTACCCGGCCGAGGCCCACTACGTGCTCAGCGACGAGCAGGCCACCCGCTGGCTCGAAGCACGCGCAGCCTGACCACAACGCTCCGCCCCGAGGGGCGCTCCCACACCAGGGGGCGTCCTTCCGGCTTAACTGGCCCCAACTAGCAGCCCTTTGTTCTTGTTTGACCTTCGAATGGGGCGGCTCCTGCAGGTCTTCAGCGAAGCGGCCAGGGAAGGCCTCCGTCGCCCTGTCCACCTGGAGGCGCCCAGAAGCTGATCCATCGGTTGGACTGCGGCTCGGCCGGCTGAGCGGGTACAAGCCGTCGCGGGCCAGCACGACCGGTCGCGGATGAGGTGCTGCATCGGGCCGGGAGAGGTCGCCGAAACAGACCAGGGGTGGGCCGCTACGCACGGCCATCCATGCCGATGTCCGCACATGACCGTTGACTGACGGCTGTGGAGCGAAACACGCGAAACACGATGAGACGCGCTGCGAATCGGGCGAAAGCGGCGAACCGCGGAGGGTAGCACTTGAGTAGCAGTGTCAGCAGGCGAATCTAAAATCACCCGATCGGCCCAGCTCAGATGGGGTGGCTTAGATGATTGCCCCGAGGCAGCTGCCCGCTAAAGGTGCGCTAGGGGGTCGCCAAAGCACCAAACCCCCACCGGCCAGTGGGGGTTAAATGCGCCTAGAGCCCGGCTGAGCTAGAGACAGTCTTCATCGTCTGACCTATGGCCGTAACAGTCAAGTTTGCGAACAGCGATCGAGTCTCCGTTTCGTGGAGGATGCCAGCCCTGACCTGCGCCGATGGCGGACGAAATAGCGAAGCAAGAAGTTCGTACATCATCACTGCACTCCCCCGAACTCGGCCCTGCAATATATCGAAGAACGGGAGGCGAATTCATCGGTTTATGGATAGTGGGGCTGCGGGGCATTCGAATGTCCCTGACGGCTGCTTTCTTTAGCAATTGCCAAAGGTCGATTGCCTCGCCTATTCAACGGTCGCCCAGGGTAATTATCAAAGGTGTTCGCCGGTATCACCCAACCGCGAGCATGAGGCAATGTAAAGGTTGGATACTCAAGGTGATCGGTGCTGGTCAGATGGCTGTCCCTGCTCTGGCCTGCCGGTCCCCCTGGGCCCTGAAAACCATTCTCCCGGGCAAAGGGTCGGTGACCTTACCACACCGGAGCGGGCAATCCACCGCCTGCCGGTCGGGTTTGCCCGGTCGGTTTTGGTTCCCCGACGCGATGTGAGGGCTTAATGGCGATGAATGGAGATCCAGGGCGAGCGGTAGGCACCTGCCTGACTTGCCCTTAGGGCCTTCCGTGATCTGTACTCTTGTGTCATGGGAGTTCAGCTTCCCGCACACGGGACGAAGAGGGCACGGGCCGGCCAGCCCACCCTCCGCACGTTCGGCCCCGCGGTGACGACGCGCTCCCGGATGCGCACAAGCCCGGCTGTAGCTGGAGCGGAGGTGAGAACGAAACGTGACCCCCACCTATCTGGTGCTGGGGATCCTGCTGGTCGTGGCCGGCGGTCTGATGTGGTTGACCGCCAAGGCGATCCCGCGAGGACCCAGCACTCTGATGGCGCTGGCTGCCGTCTTCACGTCGATGACCGGCGCGATCACGGTCCTGGCAACCGTGACGAGCAGCGTCCTGTCGAGCGTCGCCTGACGCCGCCGTGGGGCTCAGTATCTGAATCCCCCCATCCCTAACCATCCGATCTCGAGCCCAGTGTCTCCCCGCCCCTCACCCGGGCCGGGGAGACACTGGTTTTTGCCCCGAGCCCATTCCTGTCCCGGCCGAGGTCAGCCGGTAGAAATCTGACTGGTGGAGTCGCTGGCTGGCCCGCAGATGCGACCAGATCGACAACGATCGGTATCAG
>NZ_JAJOMB010000049.1 GCF_021129305.1 Kineosporia babensis
ATGCTCGAGCGGCTCGCGCTCATCGCCAACCGCTCCACCAGACGTGCGCCTGGTCGCCCTCCGAGCATCACCGCTGTCTTCTCCAGAACGCCCCTCAGCGGACGAGTGCGTCGCTGATAGCGTCCAGCCACGCCAGGCACCTGCTCAACGAAAGTAGCCTGAAGGCAAGTTGGTTCAAGACAACGAAACCTGCGGACCGTCAGCAGAACCTGGACCTCTCGTCCAGCGATCGCCGCGTCCGCCAGTCGCCGGACATAGCGGCTATGAACCCGATCTGACATGCCCCCGCAAGCAGTGCACCCGAACTCCGCCACCTCCGAACGCGCTTCGATCAGGACCACCGGCCCGCTCGTGTCCACCCGGCCAATAGCCAACTCCCGCAGATGCGGAAGCAGACCCTGCAGTAGTCTCCCCGTGCCCACGGACAAGCATGATCGACTGCCCAAGATCATGCCCACGGCAACAGAGCGTTACAAGATCACGGAATTTGTGCCAGAGCCACGTTCACCTGAGCGCCATCAGTGTGCTCCGGAGCGTTGCGTTGCGGAATGGACGACGAGCAATGGCCTCGCAACGTCGATGGACAACCGCTGGCCCACATCGCCGTGGTCGACCCGATCGAAGTGGCTGCGGTCCACGTCGTTCCCGGACTTCGTGCTGGTGCCACAGGAGGGTAACGGTTCCGGCCTGAGATGATCGCTCTTGTGTCGGAGATCCGTATTCGCATGATGTCGCGGGGCGACTACGACGGCTGGCGAGAGCGTTGTGGCCCGGCTCCAGGGGTTGAGCCGACCGGGCCGACCTGGGATTCGCCGGACCATTTGCTGATGCTTGCGGTGCAGGCGGACAACACGCCGGTGGGCTGGTTCTGGGTCGACACCCGGCATCCGGCCGGGGTGCCCGATTGCGCGGTGCTGCTGGGCCTCGAGGCCCGGGACGTGGAGTTCGAGGCGGTGGTGTTGGCGGCCGCAGAAAGATTCGTGGCGATGCGGGGGATCGGTGCGATCGAGGAAGGTCAGCTGCGGAGGCGGTTGGTGGTGGAGGATCCTGTGGTCCGGTTCGTCCTGGCTTTCGTGGAGCGGTTCCCCGAGTTCCGGCTGGATTACGAGGTGCATCTGGACAATGAGGGTGGCCTGCTCGGGCATCTGTTCTTCGGTGCCGGAGAAGGGATTACCGACCGGATCGTCGAGGCCTACCTGGGCGACGGCCCGAACTGGCGTCAGCAGTTGGAGTTCCTGGACGAGCATGTCGACCGCTGGGGCGAGGAGGTGCTGACTGTGATCGGGACCAGCTTCTTGTGGCGGTTGCCTTTCCCGGGGCAGCCCGGGTACAGGTTGGCCGGGCAGCTCCCGGTGCGTCTGCGGGCTCTGTTCGACCAGGTGCGGCCGGCCGGCTTAACCCGACCGTGAAACCATGGACGTGGGTGGCCGGGAAAGCCGGCCACCCACGTCCTCAGGGGGTCTATTGACTGCATGTGTGTGTCCTGGCCTGTGACGAGACCGTTGCGCGAAGGTCGTCGATTGGTTCCATACCGGACATTGACCGGCAGTTAAGGATCGAATATCGTCAATCTTCGATCACAGTCGGTTCTCATGGGTATCGACACCGTCGTCGACGCCACCGTGGGGCTGGTGTCTTCTCCGTCGCGTTGCTCGTGCAGTCCATTTGGGGGGCATGCGTATGTCCGGGTCACGTTCGTCTTCGGGTATTCCTGGCAGAGCGCTACTGGCCGAGTTCGTAGGAACCGCGATGCTGGTAACCGTGGTAATTGGTTCCGGCATTGCTGCAGAACAACTTTCGCCTGGCAATACAGGGCTGCAGTTGCTTCAGAACAGCACCGCGACGGTGTTGGGGTTGGCCGTCCTGATCTTGGTTTTCGGCCCAGCCTCCGGTGCACACTTCAATCCGGTCGTGACCACGGTGGACTGGTGGTTCGGCCGGCGTACGGGCGGTCTGCCGCTGCCGCACGTCGGGCTCTACGCGATTGCGCAGATCCTGGGTGCCATCGCGGGCGCCGTTCTGGCCAATCTCATGTATGACCTTGCTGCAGTGGATATCTCTGGTCATGACCGGGCGACCGCTCCGGTGTTGCTGGCAGAGGTAGTGGCCACGGCTGGACTGATCGTGCTGATCTTCGCTCTGGCCAGGACCGGGCGCGCATCGCTGTCAGCCGCTGCTGTCGGGGCCTACATCGGAGCGGCGTACTGGTTCACCAGTTCCACATCGTTCGCCAACCCGGCAGTCACGATCGGCCGGATCTTCTCCGACACGTTCGCGGGCATCGCACCGGCATCGGTGGCGCCGTTCATCGCGGCCCAGATCGTCGGGGCCCTCATCGGTGCGGCACTGGTGGTCGCGCTCTACCCGGACGTCGAAGCGGCGGCCGAGAACGTCGTTGTTCCCCATGAGGAAACAACTTTCGCGGAGATCAAGACAGCGGTCTGAGCGGTCGTCGACCTCAGCGCTTGGCTGGACCTGGAACGGACCCGGCTGATACCGGTTCGCTGCTCAGAGAACTGGTCGGCCGGCCCATGACCGCGTCGGCGGCGCTGGGAAAGCAAGCCACGCAAGCCACATTGATCGAGTAGTAGACCGAAGTGCCCTGACGGTCACGGAACACGAAACGGACGTCCGCCAGGATCTTCAGGTGGTGGGAGATGGTGGACTGCCCGACCCCCATCCGTTCGACGATCTCACCGACGCTCATCGGTTCGGGAGCTAGAGCCAGCAGGTTCAGAATCTGCACCCGGCTGGGATCGGACAGCGCTTTGAACCAGGACGCGTACTCCTCGGCGGTGTCCCGGTTCAGCGGTTGGGCATTCAGCGATCCAGACATGACGTATTGACCATATTCGATCATTGCGTGAAACGACAACAGGCCAGGCGCTGTGCTCGGCGCTTCTTCACCGTCCCGTGTTCTAGGAGGATCTGTGTCCAGCCCGCGTCTGCTCGTCGCCTCGGCCTTCGAGGCGGAACTACAACCTCTGACCTCCGCCTGCGTGGCCGCAGCTGCTCGTTCAGCCGGTGCTGAGGTCGTCGGTTGGGACGCACATCTGCGTCCCGATGACGAACCGCAAGGACCTTTCGATCTTGCCCTGGTCTCCGTGCAACAGTTCGAGGGCCTGGAGCGAGGGATGAACCTGGCCCGGCGGATCACCGCGCAGACGGGTGCTCCGGTCATCACGTTCGGCCAGTACGCCCAGATGAATCATCGTGCCTTCCTTGACGTCGCGGACGGCGTCGTCATGGATGAACCTGAGGCCGTCATGCCGGAAATCGTCCAGGCGGCCGCTGCTGGGGCCGGGTTCGCCCAGGTGCCGGCCATGATGTCGAGCCAGGGCATGCGTCCCAAGCCGCCTCGGCGAAGGATCGACGTGCAGCGGCCGGCCCGCGAGCTGTTCCCGTCCCTGGTGCACTACCCGGCTCATCACTCGGCCTTCGGTCTGACCGGCAACATCGAAGCTTCCCGGGGGTGTCACCACAAGTGCACCTACTGCTCGGTGTACGGCGCCTACGACGGCGGCATCGCCGCCTACAGTGCCGAAACCGTGCTTGCGGACGCTCTCCAGCTGGCTGAGGAGGGGGTGCGGCACTTCGTCTTCATCGACGCGGAGTTCTTCAATTCCCGCACCATCGGGGTCGGGGTCATCCGTCGGCTGACTGAGGAGATCGGCCCGGTGACCTTCGAGTTCACCACCCGGGTCGACCACGTCCTCAGCTATCCCAAGGAACTGACCGAACTGGTCTCGCTGGGCCTGCGCCGGGTCACCTGTGCCCTGGAGTTCCCGTCCAACCGGGTCTTGCGGATCTTCGACAAGCACATCGACGTCGATCACATGCGCGCGGCCGTGCAGGAGTCCCGGCGCCTGGGTTTCGAGCTCATCCCGACGTTCATCCCCTTCACTCCCTGGGTGGAGTACGAGGAACTGCTGACCTTCGAGGACTTCCTGGTCGAGACCGGCCTGGCGCGGGTCACCGATCCGACCGCGCTGCAGACCCGGCTTCTGCTGTTCAAGGGCTCGCCACTGCTGACGTCCCCATGGATGGAGGACGTGGCGACGGTCGATCGCGGCTTCTGGGTCGAGTGGAAACACCCGGACCAGCGGGTCGAGGAGCTGTGGCAGGAGCGCCGTACGGATGCCGAGGGCGCGGGAAAGATCCGCTGCTGCGTGAAGTGCTGATCACCGATTCTGCTGCGGAAGGGAGAACATCATGGGTGGTTCACCGCGCACGGTCGTGACGACCGGGCAACCCCTGCCCGACCTGGACTGGTCGGGGGAGATGACCACGCTCACCGACAGTTGGCCCTACCTGGGGCCGACCTATCTGGGGGCCACAGAAAAGGCAATGCCGGAGGCTCGTGCGTGGCACACGATCGCGACCCGGGCGCGCGGTGAGCTTGCCTTGCTGCCTGGGTACGTCCTGGACAGTGCTCCAGCCGTGGATCACGAACCCCGGACCTACCTCGGCTGGCGAGCGCCCAGCGGGGAGGAAGTGTGCTGCGGGGCGGACGCCGATGCCGGTCGTAGTGCCGAAGTGGACGCTCTGGGAACTGACCCGTTCTTTCCTTCCCTGCTGCTGGGCTCGCCCCTGGGGTACCGGTCCGAAATTGCCTACAACTTCTGGACTCCCACCTTGATGGCGTCGATGGTCAATGCTCTTGTGCCGGCGGCGCTCGAGGCCGGCGTCAAGAGCATCGTTGCGCCGTGGATCCCGGATCGACGGGGTAACGAAGCGCTCGTCACCGCCTTGGAAGACGCAGGAGCCAGCAGCGGCTTCTGGGGGTACGAGGACCACATTCCCCTGGATGCAGACAGCTGGGAGGGGCATCTGGCCGCCCTTCCCGTGAAGAAGAAGCGCCGCATCACCGCGGACCTGCGCAAGGCCGAGGCTTCCGGGTTGGACGTGCGCCGTATTGATGGCGAGCAGATCCGCCCGCATGCCTCGCGTATTGCCGAACTGATCTGCCTGAACCGTGAGAAGAACGGTGCCGGAGAGGAACCAGGGCACATCCTGGGCCTGATCACCGCTCTGCTGGACGAGGGCGCCGACCTGCGTGCCTACTGCGGTTTCGACAACGACGTGCTGGTCGCGGTCGGAGTGACCATCCGTAAGGGACATCGGCTGTTCACCAAGTGGGCCGGTTTCGACTACGACGCGATCGGCGACCGCAGCGGCATCTACTTCGTCCTGGTCCTGGACGCGCCGGTCCGTGACGCCTACGCCGAAGGGCTACGCGTCGTGGAGTGCGGCGCGGGAGCTCACCGGGCCAAGACGTTGCGGGGAGCGCAGTCGCGGGCCATGACGACCGCTCTGCTGGTCTCGGATGCCAGCCTGCGGCCCACGATCGGCCGCTGGCTGGGTGACTTCTCGGCGGGCCGGCGTACGGCCTTCGGCGACGAACCGGAGCGGTCAGTGCCGGTCCTGAACCTGATCCAGCCTGGCAGTTCCGATGGCGGTTGCTGCTCGACGGGCTGAGCCCAGCTTCACGAGTTCCTCCTCGCCAGCGCTTCCAGCACGACTTCATGGATGAGACGGAGAGCTTCATGATCACTTTCATTCCCCTGACCGGGTTCCTCGGCGCCGGCAAGACCACGACCATGACCGCCACCGCGCTCGCCCTCCAGGCAGCCGGGCACAAGGTCGCCGTGATCACCAACGACCAGGGGGTCGAGCTGGTCGACACCAAACTCGCGCGCAGCCAGCTGGACAGCGTCGCCGAGGTGACCGGCGGATGCTTCTGCTGCCGCTTCGAGGACCTCGTCGAGGCCGTGGTCGGGCTGGTGGACTCGGACGCGGTCGACACCGTTATCGCCGAGGCTGTGGGTAGCTGTACCGACCTCCAGGCGACCGTCGTGCGGCCGTTGCGGCGCTAC
The DNA here is from genome assembly GCF_021129305.1 of Kineosporia babensis. Taxonomy (GTDB): domain Bacteria; phylum Actinomycetota; class Actinomycetes; order Actinomycetales; family Kineosporiaceae; genus Kineosporia; species Kineosporia babensis. The sequence continues at coordinate 5,877 of NZ_JAJOMB010000049.1, forward strand.
TACGGCGACAGCATGGTGGTCACCCCGCTGACCACCGTGCTCGACCCGTTCCGCTATCAGGCCTTCAGCCGGGCCGCCGAACGAGGCGAACCCGAGTCGGACCTGTCCTACCTGTTCCGGCAGCAGCTCATCGAGGCCGATGTCATCGCCCTGAACAAGCTCGACCTGCTGCCTGCGGACAAGGCCACGACAATGCTCGGGAAACTGCGTCAGGACTACCCGAACGCCGTGGTCGTGGGGTACTCCGCCACCCAGGGCGAGGGCGTGTCCTCCTTGCTGAACGCCTGGGAAGGCCCTTCAACCAACGAGGATGTCATCCTGGACGTCGACTACGACCGCTACGCCGCGGCCGAGGCCCAGCTTGCCTGGATGAACCAGGAACTGCAGGTGTCTGCCTCGGGCGAGAGTCTGGATCCGACGGCCTGGGCTCACCAGGTCCTCACCCATCTGTCCCAGTGGTCGGCGCAGCAGGGCGCCGTGATCGGTCACGCCAAGCTGACGGTCGAGCTTCCCGACGGTGACTTCGTGAAACTCAGCCTCACCGAGGCCGGGGCCGAGCCCACGACGGACCGCACGGCAGCGGCGACGAGCGACGAGGTCAGAGCTGTGGTGAACGCACGGGTGGCTGTCGAGCCGGATCAGCTGGACACCGCCGTCACCGCCGCCGTTGCGGCTGCGGACCTCGCCACGGGCGCGACATCGTCCGCGACGTCCCCCGTGTCGTTCAAGCCCGGGTACCCGACCCCGGTGCATCGGCTCGCTGCGGCCGGCGCCTGAACCGGGAGCACGAATGACGAATGAGACGGACGAGGTATGACCGAGACGAAAACCGATCTGCTGCAGGGTGTTCAGGAGTACTACCGGGGTAAGGCCGCCGAGGCCGAAGGCGGTGCCAGTTGTTGTTCCCCGTCCATGGAGGCCTTCGGCGCCAGCAATTACGCCGGTATCGAGGTCGAACTTCCACCGGATGCCGCGGTGCTGGCGAGCCTGGGCTGCGGTAATCCCACTGCCGTCGCCCAATTACGTGAGGGCGAGACCGTCCTGGATCTCGGATCGGGTGGGGGACTGGACCTGATCCTCAGCGCCCGTCGGGTCGGACCGGACGGGCGGGTGTTCGGCCTGGACTTCCTCGAGGAGATGCTGGCACTGGCCGCACGAAACATCGACGACGCCGGCGTCGAGAACATTGTGCTGCTGAAAGGCAACATCGAAGCCATCCCCCTGCCCGCCGGGACTGTCGACGTCATCATCTCCAACTGCGTTATCAATCTCTCCCTGGACAAGCCCGCCGTCTTCGGTGAGATGGCCAGGGTTCTCGTTCCTGGAGGGCGCATCGGGATCAGTGACGTGGTGGCCGAGGACGACCTGTCCCCAGCCGACCGCTCGGAGCGCGGTAGCCACAGCGAGTGCATCGCCGGCGCGCTGTCGATCTCCGAGTACCGCCACCTGCTGGAAGCGGTGGGACTGGAGAACGTCACGATCACCCTGACCCAGCAGGCCGCAGACGGCATGCACACCGCCATCATTCAGGCGGACCGGCCGATCTAGAACCGCATCGACGACGAAGGCCGTTGCAGAAACTCCTGCAACGGCCTTCGCACGTACCAGTCCGAGAGCGCTCAGAGCAACGGCAGCAGAGCCAGGCCAATGCTGACGCTGCCGATCAGACCCACCCCGAGATAGACCAGGAAGACCCTGGTGTTGACCACACTGCGCACCGCCACCATGGCGGGGATCGTGGTCACGGCCCCACCCAGCAGGAACGTGACAGCAGCGGCGGGGAGCATGCCCTGCTCCAGCAATCCGTTGACGACGGGGATGGCGCCCACGCCGTTGAGGTAGAGCGGAACGCTGATCAACCCTGCCACGACAATCGACACCAAGCCGTCGACGCCCAGGATGTGCTCCACGACGGTGTCGGGCACGTACATCACGACCAGTCCCTCCAGGACGATGGCCAGCAACAACCAGCGCCCCAGTTGCCAGGTGTCCGTCGCGATGTCCTTCAGTACGTCTTGGGCGCGTAGCGCTCGCAGGTCGCGTCGGGCGAGGGTCAGCCATGGGGTTCCGTCGTCGACGAAGTCAGTCCCGGACGGGGATGATGAACAGGAGCTCTGCTCGGGCTGGGCGCCGCTGCAGCTGCTGCTTGCTGGCTGAGGCTCACGTTCCAGGGTGGTGACGGCAAGGGATGTCTGGCCCGCGTCGGTCTGGGCCTGAGAGGTCACCGCAGCTGAGGGAGCTGAGGAACACGACGTCTCGGCTTCGGCCTTGACCTGTTCAGCACCTCTGAGCGGGTGGGCGAAGTAGCCCCGGCGCTCCAGCACCAGCACCAGCACGCCCGCACCGAAACTCAGGATCAGTGCGCCGACCAGACGACCCGTGGCAATCGGGAAGCCCAGTTGAGAAGCCGACAGCGCATAGATCTCCGGGTCCATGGACGGAGAAGCGACCCAGAAGGCCATCACCGCCGAGAGCGGCACTCCCGCGATCAGGAAGCGCCTGATCAGGGGGATCACGGTGAAGGAGCAGAAAGGGCTGAAAGCACCAATGGCCGTGACCACGGCAATCCCCGTCACGCCGCGTCGGCGGAAGCTGCGCCGCGCCAGCACATCGATCGAGAGTTTCTGGACCGCTACGCCCAGCACGATCGCGAACAGGAACCACGGAGCCAGATGCAGACTTTCACTTGCCACGAACTCGGCAAGGTTCAGTAGATCGCTCAAGGCAGACCTTTCGAGGGACGGGTGGCGACGTCACGGTGAGCGGTCGGAGAGTCCAACCAGCAGATCTATCATCGAAGATAATCGATCAATGATCCCAGGGGCAACCGGCGGCAACACGTGTGCCGCTGCAGGGCGGCCTGATCGGCGGCGACAATGTGGCCGGGGTGCCCGACCCTTGGGCATTTCGGCCAAGGATCGACAATTGTGAATGCTGTGGTCAGACTGATGTGCATGACGTCTGCGCAGACCGCTCGCCAGCAGTCGGAGTCCACGTCCTGCGCTACGAATGCTGCCGCTTGCGGCTCGACCGAGGACGGTGGGTCGATTCGCAGCATTGAGGAAGCGCAGGCACTTGCCAGCCTGCTGAAGGCCCTGGCCGAGCCTGCGCGGCTGCGGCTACTGTCCCTGGTGGCCGGCCGCAACGGTGGGGAGATCTGTGCCTGCGATCTGACCGAACCGGTCGGGCTGTCCCAGCCGACCGTGTCCCACCACCTGAGAATACTGGTGGACGCAGGTCTTCTGGCTCGCGAAAAACGTGGTGTGTGGGCATATTACAGTCTTGTTCCCGAGCGGATGGACCACATCACCCAGGCCCTTGGCCGGCTTCGACCTGTCCACGCGGATGAATGATCGATCACTTCAGCGATCACGTGAGAGGGCGGTTTTGGCTTGTCTGTCCGTCACAGTGGGCCACAACGGTCTGAAGATCGTCAAGGATGGCGGGTCGACAGCGTCGGCGTGGGGTCCTGCATCAGGAACCGAACTGGAGTGCCAGAGCCAAAACTCGAGTGTTGATGTCGTCACGGACCAGGCGCATGCGTTCCATTCCCTCGATGCCGCGCAGGGAAGGTTCGTCGGTCTCCCAGGTGATCACCGGTGTTCCACCGACCGGCTCGACCTGGGCCTCAGCCCCGAGGACCACCACCAGATCGGCATCGGCAACCATGTCCGACGTGAGGGCCTTGGGCGTTTGACCGGACATGTCGGCGCCGACCTCAGCGAGCGCCTGCACGGACTGGGCGTTCAGCTTGCTACCGGGATCGGTCCCGGCGGAATCGACCGCGATGCTGGCCCCGGCGTGCTGGCGCATGAGGGCAGCAGCCATCTGGGACTTGCCGCCGTTGCGGACACAGACAAACAAGACCTTGGTCACCGCTGGGCTTGCCTTTCTGTTGAGTTGTCAATTCTTTGAGCGTTGCCCGCGGCGGGGTAGTAGCGGCCGCGTAGCCACAGAGCAACGTAGACCAGCGCGACCAGGGCGGGGACCTCGATCAGAGGACCGACGACCCCGGCCAGGGCCTGTCCGGAGGTGACACCGAAGGTGGCGATGGCCACCGCGATCGCCAGTTCGAAATTGTTGCCCGCGGCGGTGAACGAGAGCGTGGTGGTCTTGGCGTAGCCCAGGCCCAGGGCGTGCCCGAAGGCGAAGGATCCGCCGAACATGAGCGTGAAGTAGACCAGCAGCGGCAGCGCGATCCGGGCGACGTCGAAGGGCTGGCTGGTGATGGCTTCGCCTTGCAGGGCGAAGAGCATGACGATGGTGAACAGCAGTCCGTACAGCGCGATGGGCCCGATCCTGGGCAGGAAGCGGGTCTCGTACCAGGTGCGGCCCTTGCGGCGTTCGCCGATGGCGCGGGTCAGGTAGCCGGCCAGCAGGGGGATGCCGAGGAACACCAGGACGCTGACAGCGATTGCGCCGACGGAGAAGGAGACGCTGGTGGTGGCCAGACCCAGCCAGCCGGGCAGGACCTGCAGGTAGAACCACCCCAGGCCGGCGAACGCCACGATCTGGAAGACGCTGTTCAGGGCGACCAGGACGGCGGCGGCCTCGGAGTCCCCGCAGGCCAGGTCGTTCCAGATCAGGACCATGGCGATGCAGCGTGCCAGGCCCACGATGATCAGGCCGGTGCGGTACTCGGGCAGGTCGGGCAGCATCAGCCAGGCCAGCGCGAACATGACCGCCGGGCCGAGCAGCCAGTTCAGCACCAGCGAGGCAACCAGAAGGCGCCGGTCCCTGGTCACGGCAGCGGTCTGGTCGTAGCGGACCTTGGCCAGGACCGGATACATCATCAGCAGCAGCCCGATCGCGATCGGCAGGCTGACTGAGCCCACCTTGACCGCATCCAGTGCCTGGTCCAGGCCGGGCACGACCGCGCCCAGCACCAGGCCTAGCAGCATGGCCGCGATGATCCAGACCGGTAGAAACCGGTCCAGCACTGACAGCCGTGCCATCACCGGCGCCTGTCCGGGCTGCCCGGGCGCCGCCGAGAGTGGGACAGGGGTGGGGTTGGAACTCAAGGCAATCCTTGTTCTGGAGTCGGCCCGTGCGCGGCGCCGAAGCGGGAGCGTTCTCCGGCGTCGCGCTGTGCGCCTTGGGGGTGGTCGCGGTGAGTGGGGCTCAGCAGCAGTCGGTTGGCCTACCGAGCTGCGCTTCGTGCTGGCCGGTCTGGCTGATGAGCGGCCGGACTGGGGGCGCGTCGGCGGGCTTGGTAGCGCGGATGATGGCCCCGTGCATGCCCGGGACGGCCTCATGGGTGAATTCGACTCCCGCGTTGGCGAAGCCGGCGGCGGTCAGGCCGTCAAGGTATTCGCTCTTGGATAGAGCTCCGGCGATGCAGCCGACGTAGCTGCCGCGTTCGGCCCGCTCGGCCGGGGACAGATGGTCCTCGGCCACGACGTCGCTGATCCCGATCCGCCCGCCCGGGATCAGGACACGGAACATCTCCGCCAGGACGGCGGGCTTGTCGGTGGACAGGTTCACCACGCAGTTGCTGATCACCACATTGATCGAGGCGGCCGGCAGCGGGATGGCCTCGATCTGGCCCTTCAAGAACTCCACGTTCGCGGCATCGGCCTTCGCCGCGTTGGCGCGGGCCAGGGCCAGCATCTCTTCGGTCATGTCCAGCCCGAAGGCCCGACCGGTCGGGCCCACCCGCTTCGCCGACAGCAGCACGTCGATCCCACCGCCCGAGCCCAGGTCCAGGACCCGGTCGCCCGGCCGCAGCGAGGCGACCGCCATCGGGTTCCCGCAGCCCAGCGACGCGGCCAGCGCCTCAGCAGGCAGGCCTTCCACGTCCTCACTCGCGTACAGGCCGGCCCCGAACGAACCGTCCAGAGCCATCGAGTCAGCCGCAGCATCCGGACCACAACACGAAGCCGACGAAGCCCGCGCACCCGTGCTGGTCACAGCGATCGCGGCAGCGGCGTACCCAGCCCGGACCTGTTCGCGGAGATCTCCAGCCTGATCGCCCTGCTGGGTCGGTGACGTCATGACCTACTCCAAGAGATAGATGTCTGTCGATGTCTGATCCTGGACCAGGGATCGACAATCGTCAATGTCTTGGCTCAGACTGGTGCGCATGACGTCCGTGCAGATCGCCCGCCAGGCACCCAAGGCCCAGGACACGTCGTGCTGCACCCCTTCAGGGAGCGGGCCGATCCCCAGCGTCGAGAAGGCGCAGAAATTGGCGAGCCTACTCAAGGCACTCGCCGAGCCCACCCGGTTGCAGCTTCTGTCGCTGGTGGCCGCGCACGAGGGCGGTGAGGCATGTGTGTGCGACCTGACCGAACCGGTCGGGCTGTCCCAGCCCACGGTCTCGCATCATCTGAAGATCCTGGTCGAGGCCGGCCTACTCACCCGCGAAAAGCGCGGCGTATGGGCCTACTACACCCTTGTGCCCGAGCGCGTAGCCCACATCGCCTCAGCCTTGGGCCACTTCACTGCTCCCCAGATGCCGACCGCCCGATGATCACGCCCATGACGCCTGAGCATGCCGGGCAGGTACTGGACATCTACCAAGCCGGAATCGACGAAGGCAACGCCACCTTCGAGACCAGCGCACCGGACTGGCTCACCTTCGACCACACCAAACTGCCTGAGCATCGGTTCGTCGCACTCGAGGACGACACCGTCCTGGGCTGGGTCGCCGCCAGCAAGGTTTCCGACCGCCTGGTCTACAGCGGCGTCGTGGAGCACTCCGTCTACGTCGCCCCCAGCGCCCGGGGCCGCGGCGTGGCCACCAGGCTGCTCGACGCCCTCATCGCCTCCACTGAGGCGGCGGGCATTTGGACGATCCAGTCCGGCATCTTCCGTGAGAACACCGCCAGCTTGGCTCTGCATCGGCGCCTTGGCTTTCGCACCATCGGTAGTCGCGAACGTATCGGCCGTCACCACGGCACCTGGCGCGACGTCATGCTGCTCGAACGCCGCAGCCCGCACATCATCTGAGCGAGCAGGCGCTATCGCTTCAGGTCCTCGGCAGCCTCGAGTTCGGCTTCCCAAAGGGCGATCTGGTCCTCGCCCATCCACGCAAGCTCGCCCTCGGACCAGTCGTACGGGACGGTCCAGGGTCACCCGGATCGTCTTCTCGTCCGGCACCCGGAACCGGCCTTGTGGCGGGTCGAACGGCATCCGCAGCCGGGACAGATCCACCTGATTCGCACCTTTGAGCCGCTGCCCGACCGCGGTCAGCCGGTCATGCCCCGCGGCCGTCATCGCGCACAACGCGGCGGCTACCAAAGCGGCCAGCGGATGCACTAAACTCTGCGGCGCACGGGGATCAGGCAGGGATTCCAGACACGACCAGACCTCGCTCGGAACACCAGCGACACCCGGCTCGTCGTACTCGACGACGCAGGCCCCGCACGCGACAACGTCAATCCGGGTACGTCGCACCCCGTTCATAGAGATTTTAGACATCCCTATGACTACCAGCGACGTGCCCGCCCAACCTCCCCGATCCACACCGGTCAAACCAGACCAGCCGGCTTCACGTCGGAGCCCTGATGTTGTTCAGGCCCTGACTATCAGATCCTGAGGGATGTCGGCAAAGGATCAGTAGGCAGAAAAGCTTGATCTAGATCACGCCGTAAGTGCCCATTCGGGCATCTAATCTGCATCTTTTCGACGCACATAAAGAGCGCAACAAGTCAAGATTTGAATCCTTTCAGCGTGAAGTTACGGTGCTGTCAACCATGGCTCACTCGGAAGGGATTCGATGTCGACAGTGCGCTGGCCGAAGGGCTTGTTTCGCATCTCAGTTCTGATACTCGCTCTAGGGCTCCCAATACTGGCCCCTCAAGCAGCAAGAGCGGACGCAGACGGCTCGCCGCTCGTTCAGAATCTTGACTCACTGCCTGATTCGCAGTGGCGAGAAATCGACTCCTCGGGAAGGATTTCTCTTGGCGGTGGCGGAATCGCGGAAGCTGAGCTACCCGCTTCTTCAGCTGGTTCTGGAAATGGGTCCGCAGGCAGAGGCGAGATTGCAAGATCTTCGGCTTCTCAAGTGTCGGACCAATGCGCGAAACAAAGT
>NZ_JAJOMB010000005.1 GCF_021129305.1 Kineosporia babensis
AGGGCAACCTTTCCAACCTACCCGGCTGGTCCAGCGGTGTAAACCTTACCAGAAGATTTTCACTGCTTTTTCCATCCGACCCCGAGCGAACTTCAGCGACTCGAGCCGCGAGGCTAGAGCTGCTGAGACTTCCGGGGGAGCTGGCTCCGGGACCGGCCACTTTCGTGTCCGTCGCTCCCGCGCTGCCAACACGTAGAACTTTACGGATGGCCAACGGGCAGGTCAAATCCTGGTGTCAAGCACCACTCGACCAGGCTATATGACGCACCGGAATCGCCCGAGCACATGCAGCCACGGCGTGTCGGCGAGCCTCCGGTGGACACCAACTCCACGCATGTACATCGCGTACCGGGCGTGCCGTGTGTACACAGTTCGGTTCCCTCCCCGCAGGCACAGAGCCCAGGCCCGTGGTGGAAGTTGAGAAGTGGGAGATGACCCTGATGGCTCATTCGGGCGCGCAGGTCTGCCCGGCCAGGTCGCATCCCAAGAGAGCCCCCGGCGGAATGACCGCTTGACCTGTGACCTTGCCAGGCGGAGCAGGATGGGCCGAGTCGTTCGTCCAGGTCGGCGAAGATTCGCCGAATCACGTAAACGAAGTGTGGCCAGATCGCGCTTGGTTTACGCGTTGTCGCGGACCCGCAGAAAAGCCAGAACCTCTGCGGTCGCCGGTGACGGATCTTCAGCGACTGGGCGCCGGCCCGGGTGGCAGCTCAGGTCACGGGCTGAGTTGAAATGTCCGGCGGACAAGCTGATTTCTGGGCGCAAACGATGACAGGGCCCGCACACGGTGAGGTGTGCGGGCCCTGCGGGACGAACTGCCTTACTCGCCGACCAGCTCTACCGCGGCGAGCTGGCGGCGGCCTCGGCGGACCAGGATCCAGCGGTCGTGCAGCAGGTCCGAGGTGCTGACCGTGGCGGCCTCTCCCCCGGTCACCTTGGCGTTGTTCACGTAGCCGCCGCCGTCGGACAGAGTGCGCCGGGCTTCGGACTTGCTCTTGGACAGGCCGGTGGCCACCAGGAGGTCGATCACCGAGTGCTCGCCGCGCGGCAGCTGGGCCTTGGGCAGTTCGGCGAGCGCGTCACCCAGGGTGCCCTCGTCGAGGCCGGACAGGTCGCCCCCGCCGAACAGGGCCTTGCTGGCCTCCTCGACGCGGGTGGCCGCCAGTTCGCCGTGCACCAGGGTGGTCATCTCCCGGGCCAGGGCGCGCTGGGCCTCGCGGGCCTGCGGGCGGGTGGCCGCGGACTCGGCCAGCTCGGCGATCTCCTCGGCGGTGCGGAAGGTGAACACCTTGAGGTAGTCGACGATCTTCGCGTCCTCGGCGTTGACCCAGAACTGGAAGAACGCGTAGGGCGAGGTCATCGTCGGGTCCAGCCAGATCGCGCCGCCCTCGCTCTTGCCGAACTTGGAGCCGTCGGCCTTGGTGATCAGCGGCGTGGACATGGCGTGCACGCTCTGCTCGGGGCGCACCCGGTGGATCAGGTCGATACCCGCGGTCAGGTTGCCCCACTGGTCCGAGCCGCCCAGCTGCAGGGTGCAGCCGTGGCGCCGGTTCAGCTCCAGGTAGTCCATGGACTGCAGGATCTGGTAGCTGAACTCGGTGTAGCTGATGCCGGCGTCGGAGTTCAGCCGGGCGCTGACCGCGTCCTTGGACAGCATCTTGCCGACCCGGAAGTGCTTGCCCATGTCGCGCAGGAACTCGATGGCGCTCATCCCCGAGGTCCAGTCCAGGTTGTTCACCATGGTCGCGGCGTTGGGGCCGGTGAAGTCGAGGAAGGGCTCGATCTGGGCGCGCAGCTTGTCCACCCAGCCGGCCACCACCTCGGGCGAGTTCAGGACCCGCTCGGCGGTGGGCCGCGGGTCGCCGATCAGGCCGGTGGCGCCGCCGACCAGGGCCAGCGGCCTGTGCCCGGCCTGCTGCAGGCGGCGCATGGTGAGGATCTGGACCAGGTGGCCGATGTGCAGGCTGGGGGCGGTCGGGTCGAAGCCGATGTAATAGGTGACCGGCCCGGCTCCGAGCATCTGCTTCAGCGCCGTCTCGTCGGTCGACGCCGAGATCAGGTTGCGCCAGGTCAGCTCGTCCCAGACGTTGGCCGCAGGCGCGGAGGTCACGGATTCTTCGGTACTCACGGTCACGCGCCCAAACATAGGGCCGACCTCACCCTGGATGGGAACCGCATTAACTACCTGGGGACGCCGGTGGTCGCCGTTTGCGCGGGACCGCGGGTCGGTAGGCGGAGACCGTGGGATCACCGTCGATCCAGTACCGCCAGGGAGACTCCGCCCCGGCAGCCACTCCCACCCGGGGACCGCTGCGCAACCGCCGCTGCGGGACCGCCTTGCCGGCCAGAACCTCGAGGGAACCTCCCGAGCAGACGTCGCGCCCATCGTCCTCACGCACGAAGCCCAGCGCACTGGCGAGCCGCGCGGGCCCCTGAGCCAGATCGCTGTCGCGTTTGCTGGAGGGACGCCGGGAGCGAGCTACGTCCAGCCCGGAAACCACCTCGCCGGCCCGGAGCAGTACCCCGCCGGAAGTGCCCTCCGGGCGGCAGACCAGGTTGGCGCAGTAGTGCATGCCGTAGGTGAAGTAGACGTACAGGTGGCCGGGAGGGCCCCACATCGTCTTGTTCCGGGGCCTGAGGCCCTTGTGCGAGTGCGAGGCCGGGTCTTCGCCCTCGCCGAGGTACGCCTCCACCTCGGTCAGCCGGACCTCGACCGTCTGCCCGTCGCGTTCATGCCGCAGGATCGCGCCCAGCAGGGCAGGCGCCACGACCAGGGGTTCACGGGCGAAGAACGAGCGCGGCAGCGGGGCGGGTAGCACAGGGCGAGCCTCTCATGGAGGTCGTAACCCCGCGCCATGGGCGGCTGTTCGTGTGAGGTGGGGAATTCTGATGCGTGGACCGCGCCATTGCGACCCACGCACGGCTCAGTCTTACCCCTGCTCTCACAGACGACAAGACACCAATTTTGCCCGCAACACCAAAAACCCTGCGGCACAGCGCTTTATCTATTTCAGAAATGTTTCGCAGACGGTTCGTGACGGTTGCTTTACGTAACAAACCTGACCGGCTGTCACAGCAACCGCCACGAACCCGCAGTTTTACCGCTCACTCCCCCGAGGCGAATCCATCGTCCCCGGAACGGGTTTGATCACGGTTCGGCCTCAGTTGGCGGCCCACTCTCGCAGGGTCTTGATCTGCCCGGCAAGCTCAGAAGCCTGCTCGGCGACCCGGCGCGGCGAGGTGCCACCCCGGCCGTCCCGCGAAGCCAGGGCCCCCTCGACGTTCAGCACCTCGCGCACCGCCGGCGTCAGGTGCGAAGACACCTTGGCCAGGTCCTCGTCGGTCAGGTCCCACAGCTCGACCGGCTTGCCCTCGGCCGCCGCCCGCTCCTCGCAGCGCTGCACACAGGCCCCGGCGATCTCGTGGGCGTCACGGAAGGGCACCCGCTGCCGCACCAGCCACTCGGCGATGTCGGTGGCGAGCGCGAAGCCCTGGGGAGCCAGGTCGGCCATCCGCTCGGTGTGGAAGGTCAGGGTGGAGACCAGGCCGGTGAGGGCGGGCAGGAGCACCTCGAGGGTGTCGGCCGCGTCGAAGACCGGCTCCTTGTCCTCCTGCAGGTCGCGGTTGTAGGCCAGGGGCAGGGCCTTGAGCGTGCCCAGCAGCCCGGCCAGGTCGCCGATCAGCCGGCCGGCCTTGCCCCGGGTCAGCTCGGCCACGTCGGGGTTCTTCTTCTGCGGCATGATGCTGGAGCCGGTGGACCAGGCGTCGGCCAGCGTGACGAAGGAGAACTCCTTGGTCGCCCAGATGATGATGTCCTCGGCCAGGCCCGAGATGTCCACGCCGACCATCGCGGCCACGAAGGCGAATTCGGCGCCCAGGTCGCGAGAGGCCGTACCGTCGATCGAGTTCGCCACCGAGGAGTCGAAACCCAGGTCGGCGGCCACAGCTTCGGGGTCGAGACCGAGGGTGGAACCGGCCAGGGCGCCCGAACCGTAGGGCGAGACGGCGGCGCGGCGGTCGAAGTCCCGCAGCCGGTCGACGTCACGCACCAGGGGCCAGGCGCGGGCCAGCAGGTGGTGGGCCAGCAGCACCGGCTGGGCGTGCTGCATGTGGGTACGGCCGGGCATCGGCGCGGTGGGGTGCGCGGCCGCCTGGGCGGCCAGGGCCTCGGCCAGGTCGAGCAGCAGGTTGGCCACCACCCGGGCGTGATCGCGCAGGAACATCCGCAGCAGGGTGGCGATCTGATCGTTGCGCGAGCGCCCGGCCCGCAGCCGGCCGCCGAGCTCCGGCCCGAGGCGCTCGATCAGGATGCGCTCCAGGGCCGAGTGCACGTCCTCGTCGTGCGGCGCGGCGGTGACCACACCGGAGGCGACGTCGGCGTCCAGGGCCTCGATCCCGGCCAGCAGCCCGGCCAGGTCCTCGTCGGTGAGCAGCCCGGCCCGGTTCAGCGCCCGGGCGTGGGCCCGTGAGCCGGCCAGGTCGTAACGGGCCAGCCGCCAGTCGAAATGGGTCGAGACGGACAGGGCGAACATGGCGTCGGCCGGGCCGGCGCTGAAACGTGAACCCCACAGGACCTTGGGCTCGGCGGTCACAACGTGCTCCTTAGTGAACGGACCCCGCGAACGGGCTCACAGACGTCTTCAATCAGATGTACCGGCAGCGAGCGAGAGGAAACGGTCGGCGACCGCCTCCCCGCCCACCGGGTCGCGGGTGACCACCATGACAGTGTCGTCACCGGCGATGGTGCCCAGCACGTCGGGCAGGACCGAATGGTCGATCGCCGAGGCCAGGAACTGGGCGGCGCCGGGCGGGGTGTGCAGGACCACCAGGTTGGCCGAGGCCTCGGCGGTGACCAGCAGTTCTTCGCAGAGCCGGGCCAGCCGGGAAACCAGCATCTCCTGCTCCAGGCCGGCCTGCGGAGTGCGGTCGCCGCCCTCGGCGGGCACGGCGTAGACCAGCCCGCCCTCGGGGTGGCGGACCTTGACCGCGCTCAGCTCGACCAGGTCGCGCGAGAGCGTGGCCTGGGTGACGGCCACCCCCTCCTCCGCGAGCATCTGGGCCAGGTCGACCTGCGAGCGCACCCGGTTCAGGCGCAGCAGCTCGACGATGCGGTGATGCCGGGCGACCTTGGTGTGGGCCGTCCTCGGCGAACTCATCCCGAGCGCTCCAGCAACCAGGTCAGCAGCGCTTTCTGGGCGTGCAGCCGGTTCTCCGCCTCGTCCCAGACCACCGACTGCGGGCCGTCGATCACCGAGGCGGAGATCTCCAGGCCGCGGTAGGCGGGCAGGCAGTGCAGCACGATGGCGTCCGGTGCGGCGTGCGCCATCAGCTCGTCGTTCACCTGGTACGGAATGAAGATCGCGGAGCGCTCGGCCTTCTCGGCCTCCTGGCCCATCGAGACCCAGGTGTCGGTGACCACCACGTCGGCGCCCTTGACCGCGACCGCCGTGTCCTTGGACACCGAGACCGATCCCCCGGTGTCCGAAGCCAGCGCCGCGGCCTGTTCCACCACGGCGGGGTCGGGCTGGAAACCCTCCGGGGCGCCGATCCGCACATGCATGCCGGCGTTCGCCCCGGCCAGCAGGTACGAGTGCGACATGTTGTTGGCGCCGTCGCCCAGGTAGGACAGGGTCAGCCCGGCCAGCTTGCCCTTGTGCTCACGGACGGTCTGCAGGTCGGCCAGCAGCTGGCAGGGGTGGTACTGGTCGGTGAGCGCGTTCACCACCGGCACGGTGCTGTGCGTGGCCATCGCCTCGATCCGGCTCTGGTCGCCGGTACGCCAGACGATCGCCGCGGCCTGGCGGGTGAGCACCCGGGCGGTGTCCTCGATCGGCTCGCCGCGCCCGAGCTGGCTGCTGCCGGAGTCGATGATCAGCGGGTAGCCGCCGAGTTCGGCGATGCCGATGCTGAAGGAGACCCGGGTGCGGGTGGAGGACTTGTCGAACAGCACCGCCACGGCCTTGGGGCCTTCGAGCGGACGGGTGTCCAGGCGGCCGGCGGCCCGGTCGGCCTTGAGCTGGTCGGCGAGGTCGAGGACCTCGATCAGCTCGTCGGGGGAAAGGTCGTCGTCCTTGAGGAAGTGCCGGACGGTCATGAGATCTCCTGCGAAGCAAGGTCAAGGGCGGCGGGCAGGGCCGCGAGGAAGGATTCCGCCTGTTCGGCGGTGAGGATCAGCGGCGGGGCCAGCCGGATCGTGTCCGGCGCGACCGGGTTGACGATGAACCCGGCCTCGAGCAGGTGGGCCGCCACCGAGGCGGCGACCGGCTGGGTGAGCTCGATCGCCTGCAGCAGGCCCTGCCCGCGCGCACCGGCCACCAGCGGGTGCCCGAGGACGCCGGCGGACAGCTGGTTCCCGACCGTGACGGCGTTCTCCAGCAGGCCGTCCCGCTCGATCACGTGCAGCGTGGCCAGGCCGGCGGCGGCCGCGATCGGGTTGCCGCCGAAGGTGGTGCCGTGCTGGCCCGGGCTCAGGAGGGCCGCGTTCTCGGCGCCGTAGACCACCAGCGTACCGACCGGGATGCCGCCGCCCAGCCCCTTGGCCAGAGTCATCGCGTCAGGGGTGACGCCTTGGTGAGCGAACCAGGTTCCGGTGCGGCCGATTCCGGTCTGCACCTCGTCGAGAATCAGCAGCGCGCCGTGGGCCCGGGTGATCCGGCGGGCCGCGGCCAGGTAGTCGGCCGGCGGGATCCGTACTCCGGCCTCGCCCTGGATCGGCTCGAGGAAAACGGCGGCGGTGCTGTCGTCCACCGCTGCTTCCAGGGCCTCGACCGAACCGAAGGGCACGTGCTCGACGTCGCCCGGCAGCGGGGCGAACGGCTCACGGTAGGCCTGCTTGTGGGTCAGTGCCAGCGCGCCCATGGTCCGGCCGTGAAAGGCCTTCTCGGCCGCGATGATCCGGGTGCGGCCGGTGCGGCGGGTCAGCTTGAACGCCGCCTCGTTGGCCTCGGTACCGGAGTTGCAGAAGAACACGGCCGAGCCCTCGGGAGCGCCGGCGAGCTCGAGAATCCGCTCGGCCAGGGCGATCTGGAGGGGGTGGGTGAAGAAGTTGGAGACGTGGCCGAGGGTGGCCATCTGGGCGGTGACGGCCGAGACCAGGAACGGGTGGGCGTGCCCCAGGGCGTTCACCGCGATCCCGCCGAGCAGGTCGAGGTAGCGCCGGCCGTCGGCGTCCCACACGTACGAGCCCTCGCCGCGCACCAGAACCCGCTGCGGGGTACCGAAGACGCCCAGCACCGAACGGCCGTAGCGCGCCAGCCAGGCGGCCGAATCGTCCTGGTTCAGATCCACCAGCGGGCTGCTCTGGGCACTGAGGTCGGCGCTCATGAAGGACTTCCGTTCTGTGCGGAGGAGGGCACGACCATGGTTCCCGCGCCTTCGGAGGTGAAGACCTCCAGCAGCAGGCTGTGCGCCACCCGGCCGTCGATGACGGTGGCCGTGGGCACGCCGCCGCGCACCGCCCGCAGGCAGGCCTCCATCTTCGGCACCATTCCGGACTGCAGGCTGGGCAGCATGGTCTCGAGTTCGTCGTCGGTGATCTCGGACAGCAGCGAGGACTTGTCCGGCCAGTCCGCGTACAGCCCCTCGACGTCGGTGAGCACGACGAACTTACGGGCCTGCAGGGTGATCGCCAGGGCCGCGGCCGCGGTGTCGGCGTTGACGTTGAGCACCTGGCCGTCGTCGTCCGGCGCGACCGTGGAGATGACCGGGATCCGCCCCGCGTCGATCAGGTCGATCACCGCCGCCGGGTCGACCTCGACCACGTCGCCGACCAGGCCGATGTCCACCTGCTCACCGTCCACCACGGCGTCGCGCTTCTCGGCCAGGAACAGCCCGCCGTCCTCGCCGGACATCCCGATCGCGAGCGGGCCGTGCTGGTTGATCAGCCCGACCAGTTCCCGCCCGACCTGACCGGTGAGCACCATCCGGACCACGTCCATGGTCTCCGGGGTGGTCACCCGCAGGCCGCCGCGGAATTCGCTGTCGATGCCGAGCTTCTTGAGCATGGCCGAGATCTGCGGGCCGCCGCCGTGCACCACCACGGGTTTCAGGCCGGCCGCGCGCAGGAACACCACGTCCTCGGCGAAGGCGCGCTTGAGCTCGTCGTCGATCATCGCGTTGCCGCCGTACTTGATCACCGCGATCGCGCCCTGGAAGCGGCGCAGCCAGGGCAGCGCCTCGACCAGGACCTCGGCCTTCTGGCCGGCGCTGAGGTGCGGGAGGCCGATCACGACGAGTACGCGCTGTTCTCGTGGACGTACGCGTGGGTGAGGTCGTTGGTCCACACCGTGGCGGTGGCGTCGCCGGCCTTCAGGTCGATGGTGACGCTGACCTGACGCGGGTTCAGGTCGATGCCGGAGGGGTCCTCACCGGGCTCGCTCTTGCGGCAGACCCACACGCCGTTCAGCGCGACGTCCAGGTCGGCCGGGTCGAAGGCCGCCGTGGTGGTGCCGACCGAGGCCAGGATCCGCCCCCAGTTGGGGTCCTTGCCGAAGATCGCGGCCTTGAACAGGTTGCTGCGGGCGACCGAACGGCCGACCTCCACCGCCTCTTCCTCAGAAACGGCGTGCAGCACCTCGATCGCGATGTCGTGGTCGGCGCCCTCGGCGTCGGCCAGCAACTGCTGGGCCAGGTCGTGGCAGACCGCGGTGACGGCGGCGGTGAACTCCTCGGCCGAGGGGGTGACTCCCGAGGCGCCGGACGACAGCAGCGCCACCGTGTCGTTGGTGGACTGGCAGCCGTCGGAGTCCAGCCGGTCGAAGGTGACCCGGGTGGCGGCCCGCAGCGCGGAGTCCAGCCCGGCCGGATCGACCTGGGCGTCGGTGGTGATCACGACCAGCATGGTGGCCAGCGCCGGGGCGAGCATGCCTGCGCCCTTGGCCATCCCGCCCACCGTCCAGCCCTGCGGCGAGGTGACCGAGGCCTGCTTGGAGACGCTGTCAGTGGTCATGATCGCCTGCGCGGCGTCCGCCCCACCGTCGGCGGTCAGCTTCGAGGTGGCGTCGGCGACCCCGGCCAGCAGCTTGGGGCGCTCCAGCAGCGGGCCGATCAGGCCGGTGGAGCAGACCACCACGTCGAACGCGTCGATGCCGTTGAGCTTGGCCACCTCCTCGGCGGTGGCGTGCGTGGTCTGGAACCCTTCCGGGCCGGTGTAGCAGTTGGCGCCGGCCGAGTTCAGCACCACGGCGCGCAGCCGGCCGTCGACGACGGCGCGCTCGCTCCACAGCACCGGGTTGGCCTTGCAGCGGTTGCTGGTGAACACGGCGGCCGCCGCGTCGTTCGGTCCCTCGTTCAGGACCAGTGCCACGTCGGGGGCCCCGGTGCTCTTCAGCCCGGCGGCCACCCCGGCGGCGCGAAAGCCCTTGGCCGCGGTGACGCTCATAATCTGTTTCCTCTTTCCAGAAAGGGCTATTCGGCGTCTTCGGTCACGGTGTAACCGGCGTGACGCCAGACCGAGGCGGCCACCACGGACTGCGCGGCGGGCACGAGCACCCAGTCGGTGTCGAAGGTGGAGACGTTGAGCACCGGGATCCCGGCGTCGGCGAGCGGTTTCAGCAACCGCATGAGCACGCCGATCTGCGAGAACTCCAGCGCCCCGGCGGCCCGGGTGACGGTGAACGGCCCCTCCACCGGCCCGGGGACCGGCTCGGGCAGGCTGGTGGTCGGGCAGACCACGCTGATCTCGTCGGCGGTGCGGGAGACGCTGACCAGCGGGGCGCCGACCGCCCAGTCCGGCTCCGGGCTGTCCGGGGTGAGGCGGACCAGGGCCATCGCCTGGCGGTACTGGATCAGATGCACGAGAACGCCTCCATGCTCACGGTGCAACCCCGACCAGCGGCAGCCCCAGGGTTTCGGGCAGATCGAGCGCCAGATTGGCCGACTGGATCGCGCCCCCGGCCGTGCCCTTGGCCAGGTTGTCGATCGCGCTGACCACGATCACCCGGCCGACTCGCTCGTCCACCGCCACCTGGATCAGCGCGGTGTTGGCGCCGAGCGTGTCGGCGGTGCGGGGCCAGCGGCCCTCGGGCAGGACGTGGACGAACGCCTCGTCCGCGTAGGTAGAGACCCAGGCCTCACGTACGGCCTCGGCACTGACCCCCGGCTTCAGCTTGGCGGTGCAGGTGGCCAGGATGCCGCGGGACATCGGAGCGAGCGTGGGGGTGAACGAGACCCGCACCGCCTCCTGCGCCGCCAGGCCCAGATTCTGCTCGATCTCCGGAGTGTGCCGGTGCACGCCGCCCACGCCGTACGGGCTCATCGAGCCCATCACTTCGCTGCCGATCATGTTGGTCTTGGCGGCCTTACCGGCGCCGGACGTTCCGCTGGCGGCGACCACCACCACGTCGTCGGGCTGCAGCAGTCCGGCTGCGAAGCCCGGGGCCAGGGCCAGGCTCGAAGCCGTGGGGTAGCAACCGGGCACCGCGATCCGCCGCGCGCCGCGCAAGGTTTCACGTTGTCTTTCACCACCGGGATGCGGCAGCTCAGGTAAGCCGTAGGCCCAGGTGCCGGCGTGCTCGCCACCGTAGAACTCCTGCCAGGCCTCGGCGCTGGAGAGCCGGTGGTCGGCGCCGCAGTCGATGACCACCGTGTCGGCCGGCAGCTCGGCGGCGATCTTCGCGCTGGTGCCGTGGGGCAGGGCGAGGAAGACCAGGTCGTGGCCCTGGAGCTGCTCGGCCGTGGTGGGCCCGAGCACGCGGTCGGCCAGGGGCAGCAGATGCGGCTGATGCTCGGCCAGCCGGGTGCCCGCGTTACTGCCCGCGGTGAGCGCACCGATCTCGATCTGTGGGTGCTGCAGAAGGAGTCTCAGCAGCTCACCGCCGGCGTACCCGCTTGCTCCTGCCACTGCTGCCGTGATGCCCATGGCGCATGACTATACACAGCAACGTAATTGTATGCATAGTGCGGTGTGACACAGGGAACCATGAACGATACCCCTGGTGAACTGGCCGGGCGAGAGCGTGGTTCCAATCAGGGGACGTCGCCCCTGCCCCAGTCGCGCACGAACCGCCAAAACAGGGACGTCCCCGCTCAAGTTGAGCGGGGACGTCCACCATTGGGGTTGTTACCCCCGCTGCACCGCACCCGTACGCTCGGCCGCCACCGCGACAGCAGCATCGCGCGCAGCCGCGGTTTCTTCCGCCGTCAGCGTGCGGTCCGGCGCCCGGAAGCGCAGCGCGAAGGCGAGCGACTTGTGCCCCTCTTCGATCGGCGCCTGAACGTAGACGTCGAACAGCCGCGCGGACTCCAGCAACTGCCCCGCCCCGGCGACCAGAGCGGCGTGCACGTCCTGCGCCTGGACCTCGTCCTTGACCACGAGCGCCACGTCTTCCTTCGCCAGGGGGAAGGTCGAGATCGGCTGTGCCGGGACGATCCCGCCGGACGCCTGGATCAGCACGTCCAGGTCGACCTCGGCCGCGACCGTACGCGGCGGGAGCCCCAGGGCAGCGACCACCTTGGGGTGCAGCTCACCGGCGTGACCGAAGAGCTTGCCGTCGATCTCCAGCCGCGCGCAGCGACCCGGGTGCCAGGGAGCGTGATCCGGGTCCTTGACCACAGTCGGCTCGATCTTGGCCGCCCGCGCCACCAGCAGCGCCGCCTCCAGGGCGTCGGACCAGTCGGCCGCCCGGCCCGCGCTGTTCCAGCCCTGCAGTTCCCGCTGACCAGTCATCACGACCGCAGCGCGCAGCGGCTGGTGCGGGATGGCCTGGTCCAGCTGCTCGAGCTCGGCGTCGGAGGGGCGGCTGCCGGCCTGGGGGTGACCGGCCTTCGCCTCCGTACCGTTCGGCCGGGTGACCGAGCCGATCTCGT
Source organism: Kineosporia babensis (assembly GCF_021129305.1). Lineage (GTDB taxonomy): Bacteria > Actinomycetota > Actinomycetes > Actinomycetales > Kineosporiaceae > Kineosporia > Kineosporia babensis. The sequence goes on from NZ_JAJOMB010000005.1 coordinate 11,806, forward strand.
ACACGGCCAGATCGGTGTTGCCCCGGCTGACATTGCGCTTGACCGCATCCACCAGCGTGGCCAGCAGCGAGGTACGCATGTACGGCTGCTCGTCCGACAGGGGGTTGGCCAGCCGCAGCGCCTGCCGCCGCTCGTCGTCCTTGGGCAGACCGAACGCGTCGTGAACGGATCCGCTCATGAACGGGTAGGTGAGAACCTCGACGATGCCGTGCTCGGCCAGCGACCGGGCCACGGAACGACGCAGACGCTGCCCGTGGGTCAGACCGCCGCCAGGAGGAGCGACCGGCAGCACGGACGGGATCTGGTCGTACCCCCGCAGCCGCGCCACCTCTTCGGCCAGGTCCACGCCCACGCCGAGGTCGGGCCGCCAGCTCGGCGCCTTCACCGTCAGCACGTCGGAACCGCTGACCTCGCAGCCGATCTGCTCGAGGCTGGAGACCACCTCTTCGCGGGTGTAGTCCAGGCCGACCACGCGCGCCGGGAAGTCCGCTGCCATCTCGATGACCGCACCTTCGGCGGCGACGCCGACATCGGTGACCGGGCCGACCTCGACCGCCGGGCCGCCGTACTCGACCAGCAGCCGCACGGTGAGTTCGGCCGCGACATCGGCGAGCTGGGTGTCCACCCCGCGCTCGTAGCGCTTACCCGCCTCGGTGGACAGCTTGTGCCGGCGCATCGTCCGGGCCACCGTGATCGGGTCCCAGTGCGCGGCCTCGACCAGCAGGTTCGTGGTCTCGGCGGAGACCTCGCTGCTGGCCCCGCCCATCACCCCGGCCAGGCTGAGCACGCGCGAACCGCGCCCCTCGGGCGAGTCGGTGACCAGCAGGTCCTCGGCGTCGAGCTTGCGCTTCACGTCGTCCAGCGTGGTCAGCTGCTCGCCCGGCACCGCCCGGCGCACCACGATCGGCGCCACCAGCTTGTCCAGGTCGAAGGCGTGCAGCGGGTGCCCCACGGCCAGCATCACGTAGTTCGTGACGTCGACGGCCAGCGAGATCGGGCGCATCCCGGCCTGTTCCAGCCGACGCTGCATCCAGCGCGGGCTGGAGGCGGTGGCGTCCACCCCACGGACCACCCGGGCAACGAACCGGTCGCCGCCGAGCACACCGTTGATCGGGGCCTGGTCGTCCAGTTCGACCTCGAAGCCGTCCGCCGCCGGGGCCGGTACCTCGATCAGCGCCGGATCGGTGAAGGCGGCGCCGGTGGCGTGCGAGTACTCCCGGGCGATCCCGCGCAGGCTGAAGCAGTAGCCACGGTCGGGGGTCACGTTGACCTCGACCGTCTCCTCGGCCAGGCCGAGCAGCGCGATCGCGTCGTCGCCGGGCTTGACCTCGTCGAAGCCCCACTCGGTGAGCCGGATGATCCCGTCGTGGTCCTCGCCGAGGCCGAGTTCCAGCGCGCTGCAGATCATTCCGTCGGACTTGTGGCCGTACGTCTTGCGCGCGGCGATCTTGAACCCGCCGGGCAGCTCGGCCCCCGGCAGCACCGCGACCACCAGGTCGCCCTCGAAGAAGTTGCCTGCGCCGCAGACGATCCCGCGCGGCTCGGCCTCACCGACGTCCACCTGGCACCAGCGGATCGTCTTGCCGTTCTTCTGCTTCTCCGGGGTGAACTCGAGCACCCGGGCGACCACCAGCGGGCCGGTGACCCCGCCGCCGTGCACCGCTTCCTCTTCCAGGCCGACCTTGACCAGGTCGGCGGCCACCTCGAGAGCCGTTGCGCCCTTGGGCAGCTCGACGTACTCGGCCAGCCATGACAGTGGGGCGCGCATCAGGCCTCCATTCCGTAGTGCAGGCTGAACCGGACATCGCCTTCGACCATGTCCCGCATGTCCTCGACGCCGTTGCGGAACATCAGGGCCCGCTCGACCCCGACGCCGAACGCGAAGCCGGAGTAGACCTCCGGGTCCAGGCCGCAGTTACGCAGCACGTTGGGGTTGACCATGCCGCAGCCGCCCCACTCGATCCAGCCGGTTCCCTTGCAGGCCCGGCAGTTCGCGTCCTTGCCCTCACAGACGAAGCAGCGCAGGTCCAGTTCGGCGCTCGGCTCGGTGAAGGGGAAGAAGTTGGGGCGCAACCGGGTGACGGTGCCCTGGCCGAACATCTCCGACACGAAGTGGTCGAGGGTGCCGCGCAGGTTCGCCATGGTCAGGCCCTTGTCCACGGCCAGGCCCTCGATCTGGTGGAAGACCGGGGTGTGGGTGGCGTCCAGCTCGTCGGTGCGGAACACCTTGCCGGGGCAGACGATGTAGATCGGCGGCTCCCGGTCCAGCAGGGTGCGCGCCTGCACCGGGGAGGTGTGGGTCCGCAGCACCAGGTTGCTGTCGGCCGGGTTGGCGAAGAAGGTGTCCTGCATCTGCCGGGCCGGGTGGTCCGGGCCGAAGTTCAGGGCGTCGAAGTTGTACCAGTCCGCCTCGACCTCCGGGCCTTCGGCGACCTCCCAGCCCATCGCCACGAACACGTCGGCGATCCGCTCGGAGATGGTGGAGATCGGGTGCCGGGCCCCGGCCGGCCGGCGGTCGACCGGCAGCGTGACGTCCACCGACTCCTCGATGAGCACCCGCTCGTCGCGCTCGGCCTCGAGCTCGGCCTGGCGGGTGGCCAGGGCCTTGTTCACCTGGCCGCGGGCCTTGCCGACGCGCTTGCCGGCGTCGGCCTTGGCGGCCGGGGGCAGGGCGCCGATCTCGCGGTTGGCCAGGGCCAGTGGGCTGCGGTCGCCGGCGTGGCCGAGCCGGGCCTGCTTCAGCTCGTCCAGGTCGCCCGCCGCGGCGAAGGCGGCCAGGGCCTGCGCGACGAACTCGGCCAGCTTCTCCTCGGAGAGCACCGCGACCTGCTTCGGGTCGTAGTCCTTGGTACTCACAATGTGATCCTCACGTGCGTCATCTTTTCAGACAGCGGCCAGCGGATTGTTCTCCCCGGCCTGCGGGCAGAAGTGAGTTGACGGCGGAGCCCGGGTGGCTGATCAGCCGGCTGCCGGGTCCGCCTTGGTAAATCGGCGCTCCTGGCGGCGTTGGGCCCGCGCGGTGGCGTAGAGGCACACGGTGGCGGCGGTACCCAGGTTGAGGCTCTCGGCCCGGCCGTGCACCGGTACCCGGACCACCGCGTCTGCGAGTTCGCGGTCCGTCTCGGGCAGGCCCCAGGCCTCGTTGCCGAACACCCAGGCAACGGGGTTCTCCAGATACGGGCTGCTTTTGGACGTTGTGGGCACCGATCGGGCAGGCGTGGACGAGTCGGTGGTCGCGTTCGCGCGGTCTTCCGCGTCGTCGCCGAGCACGTCCAGGTCGTGCTCCCCCACACCGTCGGCGGCGAGCACGGTGATGCCCTGGGCCTTGAGCGCCTGCACCGCGTCGGCCAGGGGCACGCCGGTGACCACCGGGAGGTGGAAAAGGCTGCCCGCAGTGGACCGTACGCACTTGGGGTTGTGCACGTCGACGCTGGACTCGGTGAGCACCACCGCATCGGCCCCGGCGGCGTCGGCCGCGCGGATCACGGTGCCGGCGTTGCCCGGGTCTCGGACCTGGGACAGCACAGCGACCAGGCGGGGCTGCTGCTCCAGGACGGTCTCGAACGGCACGGTGATCAGGTCGCAGACCGCGAGAAGCCCTTGCGGGGTGGTGCTTCCGGCCCCCGCCAGCATGGCCTCGAGCACCTCGTCGGTGACCAGGCGGGCCCAGATGCCGGAATCGATGGCCTGATCGATGATCTCGGGGTAGCGGGCAGCCGCCTCGGGGGTGGCGTACAGCTCGCGCAACGCACCCGGCGCGTCCACCGTCCGGCGCCGGCCGTCGTCGCTGTGGTTGGCGGCGTGCTCGGTCACGGCCTCACGCACCGCCTGCGGGCCCTCGGCCAGGAACCGGCCGGCCCGCTGACGTGCGGAACGCCCGGACAACCGGGCCACCGCCTTCACCCGGTCGGACCGGGGGTTGGACAGCGCCTCGAGTGCCGGGCGTTCCGTGGTCATTTCTGTTTCCCGCTGGCCGCAGGCCCGTTTCCGGGCGCGCGTGTGGCTCAGGCCGCAGAGGTCTCGGCGGTCGCCGGGAGGGCGGCCTTGGCCAGCACGACCAGGGCGGCGAAGGCGGCCTCGTCGTTCACGGCCAGCTCGGCCAGCATGCGACGGTCGACCTCGATCTCAGCGGCCTTCAGGCCCTGGATGAAGCGGTTGTACGTCATGCCGTTCGCGCGGGCAGCGGCGTTGATGCGCTGGATCCACAGCTTGCGGAAGTCACCCTTGCGCGCCCGACGGTCGCGGTAGGCGTAGACCAGCGAGTGCGTGACCTGCTCTTTGGCCTTGCGGTAGAGGCGTGAGCGCTGGCCGCGGTAACCGCTGGCGCGCTCGAGGACCTCGCGGCGCTTCTTCTGGGCGTTGACTGCCCGCTTGACGCGTGCCACGTGGAGTCTCCTTGGTTCTGATCACCGGTCGGCACGACCGGCGACGGGGGTTACGGGAAGCGGGAAATCAGAGGCCGAGCAGGCGCTTGACAGCCTTCAGGTTGCCGTCGGCGACGGGCTCGTCCGAGGCCAGGCGCCGGGTGCGGCTGGACGGCTTGCCCTCGAACAGGTGGCGACGGTTGGCCTGCTCACGCATCAGCTTGCCCTTGCCGGTCACCCGGAAGCGCTTCTTCGCACCGCTGTGCGTCTTGTTCTTCGGCACGTCTGTGTCTCCTCATCGATCCGCGCGCGGGTGATCCGCGCGCGGAAGGTGTGTCGGGACCGGGCGAACTGCAGTGCTGAAGTTCGCCCGGTCACCGGGCTTACGCGGCTGCCGTCAGGCGTCGGCGGCCGCTTGCTGCTCGGGGGAAGCAGCCGGCTTGGCGGCTTCCTCCGCGGGCTTCGCCTCGGCCGCAGGCCCCGGGGTGGGACGCGGACCGGGGCGCGGGCCGGGGCCCGGGGTCGGACGCGGGCCGATGGAGCCCGGTGTGGGCCGCGGACCCGGACCCGGCATCGGGCGCGGCGTGGGCCGCGCACCGGGAACCGGGGTGGGTCGCGGACCCGAAGCCGGCGTACCGGTGCCGGGACCGGCAGCCGCCGGACGCGGACCGGACGGACCAGCAGCCGCCGGACGCGGGGCGCTGCTGGGCGCCGGACGCGACGACGGACCACCGGGACGGTCGCCGTAGGACGGACGGTCGCCACGCGGCGGACCCGCAGGGCGGTCGCCACGCGGACCGGACGGGCGGTCGCCGTAGGACGGACGATCGCCACGCGGACCCGAGGGACGGTCGCCGTAGGACGGACGGTCACCCCGCGGACCCGACGGGCGGTCGCCGTAGGACGGACGATCGCCACGCGGGCCACCCGGGCCACCGGAGGGTCGGGAGGAGTACGAGGACGGCGCACCGGACGACGCGGGCGCAGCGGCAGCCGGAGGCGGCGTCGCGCGCTTGATGAAGATCGGCTCGTCGTCGTTCTCGGCCTTCAGCGCCTCGGCGGCAGCGGCGGCAGCAGCAGCGGTCTTCTCCGCGGCGGCAGCAGCCTCCTGGCGACGCTTCTCGGCGCGGGCGGCCCGCTCCTCGTCCAGCACGTCCTTCTGCTCGGCCTTGGCCTCGGCCTTCTTCTTGTTCGGGCCGATCACCATGACCATGTTGCGGCCGTCCTGCTTGGGGTTGCTCTCGACGTAGCCGTCCTCGGCGACGTCGGCAGCCATCCGTTGCAGCAGGCGGTAGCCCATCTCCGGGCGCGACTGCTCGCGGCCCCGGAACATGATCATGACCTTGACCTTGTCGCCGCCCTCGAGGAACCGGACGACGTGACCCTTCTTGGTCTCGTAGTCGTGCGGGTCGATCTTCAGGCGGAGACGGATCTCCTTGAGGATCGTGTGGGCCTGGTTCTTGCGGGCCTCACGGTCCTTGATCGCGGACTCGTACTTGAACTTGCCGAAGTCCATGAGCTTGCAGACCGGCGGCCGCGCCTGGGGCGCGACTTCGACGAGGTCGAGGTCGGCCTCCTGGGCGAGACGCAACGCGTCCTCGACCCGGACGATGCCGACCTGCTCCCCGTTGGGGCCGACCAGCCGCACCTCAGGGACGCGGATACGGTCGTTAATCCGGGGCTCGCTGATGTGTTACTCCTTCGTACGGTTACGGAGACCGCCGGCAAACAGGAGAAGGCTCCCGGTCGCAGGCGCTCGGGAGCCTCATCAACGGTCGTACGACAGCCAGGTATTCCACTGCCGTACAGCCCCACCCAGGTACGGCGGGACAGCTCCTCCTGGTCGGGAGGAGCGGACCGGGACCCGATGCCATGCGATCCGGCCGGGGCCGGACTCTGACGCCGGGTGGGAGAGACTCCACTTGGCGCACCGAACCCGGCCGGGAACTCTGCGGTTGAGGCAGGCTCCACGACTGAACTCGGTCGGTCAGTAGGCCAGACTACCAGTACCGATGCCGTACCGGCGACCGCGACCGGCGGCACCGGCGATCTCCGCAGGTAGCGACCACTGAGTGGGAGTTCCGTGGTGAGCACGGATGCCAGCGCACCAGCCCTCGCCCAGGCTCGATCCCGTACCCGATCACGAGCCGAAGGGGTTAGACCGTGACCATCACCGCTGTCGACGAGAGCAAGCTGCACGCCTTCGTGGGCCAGGCCGTCACCGACCTGGGCGCCGCCATCTCCGGGCTGATGCTGCACCTGGGTGACCGGCTAGGCCTGTACAAGGCTCTGGCCGGAGCCGGCCCGATCACCGCCGCCGAACTGGCCCGGCGCACCGGCACGGCCGAGCGTTACGTCCGCGAGTGGCTGGCCAACCAGGCGGCCGGGGGCTACGTGGTCTACGACCCGGCCCAGGCCACCTTCGAGCTGCCCGCGGAGCAGAGCCTGGTGGTCGCCGACGAGACCAGCCCGGTGTTCCTGGGCGGCGCGTTCGAGGCGGTGGCCTCCTGCTACTCCGATCACGACCGGCTGGCCGGGGCCTTCCGGACCGGCCGCGGGATCGGCTGGCACGAGCACGACGACCGGCTCTTCTCCGGCGTCGAGCGGCTCTTTGCGCCCGGATACGCCGCGCACCTGGTGCAGAGCTGGCTGCCCGCCCTCGACGGGGTGGCCGACAAGCTGCGGGCCGGGGCCTCGGTGGCCGACGTGGGCTGCGGGCTCGGCGCCGCCACGGTGATCATGGCGCAGGCGTTCGAGCACTCCAGCTTCGCCGGGTTCGACCTGCACCAGCCTTCGATCGAGCAGGCCCGGCGGGCGGCCGAGGCGGCCGGGGTGAGCCACCGCGCCCGGTTCGAGGTGGCGGCGGCCACGGACTTCCCGGGCGAGGGCTACGACCTGGTCTGCGTGTTCGACGCGCTGCACGACCTGGGCGACCCGGTCGGCGCGGCCCGGCAGATCCACCGCTCGCTCGCCCCGGACGGCACGCTGCTGCTGGTCGAGCCGAACGCCAACGACGGCCTGGAGAACAACCTGAACCCGGTGGGGCGGACCTACTACGGCCTGTCCACGGCGATCTGTACCCCGGGCTCGCTGGCGCAGGAGGTCGGACTCGGCCTGGGTGCTCAGGCCGGGCCGGGGGTACTCACCGCTCTCCTGACCGAGGCCGGGTTCTCCAGCGTTCGGCAGGTGGCGGCAACCCCGCTCAACATCATTCTCCAGGTGCGGCCCTGACCCCCAGCTCCGCCAGCACCTGCTCGCCTTCCGGTTCCCCGGCCAGCACCAGCGTCCGGGCGTACTGGTAGCGGCAGGGGCGCAAGGTGGCGGCCGTGGCCAGTAATCGGCCGCGGTCGCCACCTTCGGCCAGGGCGGCAGCCCGTTCGACGATGGCCGTCGCGAGCGGATTACCCTCGCTCGAGCGCCGGGCCCGCCGAATGCGCTCTTGCGGGTCGGAAAGCCCGGCCAGCACCGCCGATTCGGCCCACAACGCCGCATACCAGGGCCGCCACAGGGCGCTGAACCACTGGTCGAGTTCCTCGGGCGGGGTGGCCAGGCGCTGCACTGCTTCGTCCGGCCGGTTCTGGTGCAGGAGCACCTGGGCGTCGAAGAACTCGTCCACATGGATCTGCGAGATCGGACGCCCGGGAGTCACCAGGCCGTCGATGACCCGCAGCCATTCCTGGTGCTGGGCCTCGTCGGCGCGCAGGGCGTACATCCCGGCCGCCGCGCAGGCCGCCCGGCTGAAGTTACCTGCCTGCGGCTGCCCGGCTCGTTCCCACCCCTGGATGAACTGTCCGGCCAGCTCATCGGCCCGGTCCCACTCCCCCGTGAACACCGTGACCATGAGCAGCCGGGACGCGGCCAGGTGCAGCTCTTCCCGGTAGAACGGCAGAGCGCGCAAACGGACGGCGAGGGCCCGGGCGGTCGGCAGGTCACCGGCGGCGACGGCACAGTCGGCTCCCATCTGCAGGCTGTCGAACATCTCGAGCGCAGTCATCGAGGTCGGCGGCAGCGGAGCCAGGATCTCGGTACGACGGATCGCGCTGGTGGCCGCCGCGCGTACGTCGCCCTGGCTCAGTTGCATGGCGGTGAGCTGGTCCAGAGCGGAACTCTCGGTCAGCGGATCGGTGGTCTGCTGGGCCAGGGCGATGGCCTCTTCGATGCGCTGCCGGTTGCCGGGCTCGGCGATCGGGTGCACGGACACCTCGGCGATCAGCAGGTGGGCCCGGGCGCTCGGGTCGTCGCCGGCCAGTTCCCAGCCGCGGGCGATCAGCCGGGCCACCTCCCCTTCGGGCGGGGCGGTCGCCATCAGGCCCGGCCCTCGGTTGATCAGCTCGGCGTTGCCGGCGAGGTCGGCTGCGGCACCGGCCCGGTCACCGGCTCGCAGCGCGGCTTCCGAGGCCTGAAGTCTGAGCCTGAGCGCATCCAGACCGACGTGCCGGGCCACCGCCGCGCCGGCTGCGCTGCGCCAGGTCTCGGCGGCTACGGCGTCGTTCTCGGCCAGGCTTGCGGCTTGTTCGTAGCGGCGTTGTGATTCGGCCGGCCGTCCGTGCCGGAAGCTCAGCTCGGCGGTGGTGATGGCCAGGGCGAAGGCCTCGGCGCGGCTTTCCGGTTGGGTGCAGGCCCAGGTCAGGGCGCTGCGGGCCTCGTTCATCAGGGTGTCGGACCAGTCGGTTTCCAGCCGGCTTCGAACCCACAACAGGTGACGTCGGTGAGCGGCTTCGGTCTCGCCGGTCTCGTTGAGCAGTTCGCCACCGTACTGACGAACGGTTTCCAGCACCCGGTAGCGCATCCCGTCCGGGCCCGGGACGGCGATCAGCAGGCTCTGATCGGCGAGCGCGGCCAGCGCGGCGGGGATCCTCTCGGGCGGGAGCAGTTCGTCCTGCAGCACGGCAATGGCGGCCGGCAGCGGGAAAGGGTCTGCGAAGACCGAGCTTCGGCGTAGCGCAGTCTGCTCGGGCGGACTGAGCAGAGCGTGGCTCCAGTCCAGGGTGGTGCGCAGCGAACGGTGCCGGTCGTCCATCCGGCGCCCGCCGGTGAGCAGCCGGAACCGGTCGGCCAGGCCGAGTTCCAGGCCGTCCAGCCCGAGCGAGGCGTAGCGGGCGGCGGCCAGTTCGATGGCCAGGGCCATGCCGTCCAGGGCCCGGCACAGTGCCACCACCCGCTGCGTCTGTTCGTGGCCCACCGGGTTGCCGCCGGCTGTGGCCCGGGTGCTGAACAGTTCGACGGCGTCGGTCTCCACGGCCAGCCCTGGCACCGGGAACACCTGCTCGAACGGCACCAGCAGACGGGCCCGGCTGGTCGCCAGCACCCGCAGGCCCGGACTGCTCGCCAGCAGGCGCTCCACCAGAACGACCACACCGTCGAGCAGATGCTCGCAGTTGTCCAGCAGCAGAAGGGTTTCCCGGGTGGCCAGCCATCCGGCCACGCCGTCGGCCGCCGACCCGCCGGGGCGCTCGCCGATCCCCAGTGCCTCGGCGATGGCCGGGGCGATCATCTGCGGGTCGAGCACCGGCACCAGGTCGACGTAGCCGCTGCCGTCGGCGAAGTCGCTGCTCAGGTCGGTGGCCACGCTCAACGCCAGCCGGGTCTTGCCCACCCCGCCCGGGCCGACCGCGGTGACCAGGCGATGGTGCCTCAGTGCCGCTTTCAGAGCTTCCCGCTCGGTCTGCCGGCCGATGAAGGGGGTCAGCGGGGTAGGCATCGCCCGGGATGGGGTGTGGGCCAGGGCGGCGAGGGCGCGGCGGTCGTCGGCGCCGAGTTTGCGCAGTAACGACGAGACGTGGCTCTCGACCGTGCGGATCGAGATGAACAGCCGCGCGGCGATCTCGGCGTTGGTCAGGTGCTCGCCCAGGGCCGCGAGCACCTGACTTTCCCGGTCCGAGACGGCCATGATCCGATTGTGCCGTTCACCGCCCGGTCAGGCCGGGCCACGGCCAGATCGGTTCAGGCCGGTTCCGATTGGTTCGGAACGATTCAGACCGAGCGGACCGCCAGCCGGACCGAATCGGTGCGCTCGGTGACCATCTGGTCGGTCAGCAGCAGTTCGCCGATCCGGGTGGTGGTGGCCCGCACCTGCTCACGCTCCAGGCCCGGGGGCAGGCCGAGAACCACGATCAGGCCGGCCTCACCGTCCGGTTCGCAGCGGTGCGCCTTGACCTCCGGCACGGCCGTGACCAGCGCCGCGATACCGGCCAGGAGCTCCGGGTCGGTGGCCGGAGGTACCCAGTCCCGGCCCTGGGCCACCGCCCAGACCGCGGGCCGGGGCAGCTCGACCGAGGCACCGGCCGGGTCGATCACGATCCGGGGGCACTCCTCGACCACCGCCGCCTGGGCCGCCCGCGCGGCCTCGACCGGGACCGGCCGGGCCTTCGGGTTCCAGTTCTGCAGGGCCGCCACGCTGGTGAAGACCGGCAGCACCTTGGCCTCGTCCTCACCCACCAGCGTGACCAGGGCCATGTCCGCACTCTTGTCGCCCTGCGCGGCCACCAGCTCGGCGTCGTCGTCGCCCTCGCCGAGCACGGCGACGATCGGGACCATCGCCCGGGTCGGCGCCCAGGCCCGGGTGATCGCCGCCAGGTCGCCGCCGGCCAGGGCCTCCAGCAAGGCCGGGTCGGCGGAGCCGTCGTCGCCCGGGAACGGCTGAGCGGTCAGCGTCCGGCCGGCCCAGGGCACGCCGGCCGAGTCGCCCTCGGGGTTGGAGTTGATTCCGTGGGCCACTGCGCTCACCCGGCCACGTGCAGAGCCTGCTCGAGCGTGAAAGCGCCGCTGTACAGCGCCTTCCCGACGATCGCACCCTCCACCCCGACCTGGGTCAGGGCGCGCAGGGCGGCGATGTCGTCGAGGTTGGAGATGCCGCCGGAGGCCACCACCGGCTTGCTCGTGCGGCGGCAGACCTCGGCCAGCAGGTCCAGGTTCGGGCCCTTCAGCGTGCCGTCCTTGGTGACGTCGGTGACCACGTAGCGGGCGCAGCCGTCGGCGTCGAGGCGCTCCAGCACCTCCCAGAGGTCGCCGCCCTCCTTGGTCCAGCCGCGGCCGGCCAGGGTGGTGCCGCGCACGTCCAGGCCCACCGCGATCCGGTCGCCGAACTGGGCGATCGCGTCGCGGGTCCACTCCGGCTGCTCCAGCGCGGCGGTGCCCAGGTTGATCCGGCGGCAGCCGGTGTCCATCGCGGCCTGCAGGCTGGCGTCGTCGCGGATCCCGCCGGACATCTCGACGTTGACGCCCAGTTCGCTGAGCTCGGCGCAGACCCGGGTGATCAGCTCGCGGTTGCTGCCCCGGCCGAACGCCGCGTCCAGGTCGACCAGGTGCAGCCATTCGGCGCCGGCCTGCTGCCAGGACCGGGCGGCCTCCAGCGGGTCGCCGTAACCGGTCTCGCTGCCGGCCTCGCCCTGGGTCAGGCGCACGGCCTGCCCGTCGACGACGTCCACGGCGGGCAGCAGCTCGAGCTTGCCGGGCGGTGCGACGGCGGTGTCAGACATGGTGGAACCCTTCCCAGCGAGGCGCCGGTCGGGCAGTAGACCGGCGGTAAAAGTCGGCAGCCACGCTATCGCGGTCTCGGTGCGGACACGGAGCGCAGGGGTGGGCACGACCGTCGGCCGCCCGCTGACGGCGCCCCGGCCGCCGAGCGACTCGTTGCCATCGCCCCGCCGGCCTCAGACCTCCAACCGCCCACAGCCTGTTATCGCCCACGCGGTAGCCGAAACTTCTATCGGGAAGACAAAACAACGCCAGTGCGTGCTTTGTCTTCCCGATATCGCGGGATGATCGCGAGGTGCACCGGCCCCGCGAAGTCGGGTACGTGGGGTCGAGCGGGACTGGACCGGGCACTCAGCTGGAGGTCTGCCGCCCAAGGCGCGCACCCCGTCCGTAAGCAGCTACGAAAACTGGACGCGAGCGCCCGGCGCAACCACAAACGTCTCCAGTTACAAGGTGTTGAGCCAGTTCCGCAGCAGCTGGCTCCCCGCCTCGCCGGACTTCTCCGGGTGGAACTGGGTGGCCATCAGAGCGCCGTTCTCGACCGCGGCGACGAACCGGTCGCCGTGCTCGGACCAGGTGACCAGCGGCGGCTTGAGCGTGGCGAGCGGGTCGCCGGGCTCCAGCAGCTCCCACTTCTGCACGCCGTAGGAGTGCACGAAGTAGAAGCGCTCGTCCTCGATGCCCTTGAACAGCACGGTGTTCTCCGGCACCGCGACGGTGTTCCAGCCCATGTGCGGCACCACGGCGGCGGGCAGCCGCTCGACGGTGCCGGGCCATTCGCCCAGGCCTTCCACGTCGTCGCGGCCGAACTCCACCGACTGCTCGAACAGCACCTGCATGCCCACGCAGATGCCCAGGACCGGGCGGCCACCGGCCAGCCGACGGCCGATCATCCGGTGCCCGCCGACCGCGCGCAGCTGTTCCACCACCGAGGCGAATGCCCCGACGCCGGGGACCACCAGGCCGTCGCAGTCGACCGCGTGCTTGAAGTCGGCGGTCAGCTCCACCTCGGCGCCGGCGCGCTCCAGCGCCCGCACGGCCGACCGGACGTTGCCGGAGCCGTAGTCGAGAACAACCACGTGGGGTGAAGTCATACGGACGATTCTAATGAGCGAAGGGGGTACCCCGGCCACTGCCGGGGTACCCCCTCAGGACTACGCCTTGTTGGACTGCTGCACCGCGCGCCGGTACTCCTTGTTCAGGTTGGCGATGCTGGTGAAGGGGATCTCCTTCGGGCACGACACCGTGCACATGCCGGTGTTGGTGCAGCCGCCGAAGCCCTCCGCGTCCATCTGCTCGACCATGTCCAGGACCCGGGTGGTGCGCTCGGGCTGGCCCTGCGGCAGCAGGTTCAGGTGGGTGACCTTGGCCGAGACGAACAGCGAGGCCGAGCCGTTCGGGCAGGCGGCCACGCAGGCGCCGCAGCCGATGCAGGTGGCGTTGGCGAAGGCGGCGTCGGCGTCCGGCTTGGGGATCCGGGTGCTGTTGCCCTCGGGCGAGGAACCGGTCGGGGCGGTGATGTAGCCACCGGCGCCGATGATCCGGTCGAACGCGCCGCGGTCGACCACCAGGTCCTTGATCACCGGGAACGGAGCCGCGCGCCACGGCTCGATGATGATCTCCTCGCCGTCCTTGAACGAGCGCATGTGCAGCTGGCAGGTGGTGGTCTGCTCCGGGCCGTGTGCGTCACCGTTGATCACCACACCGCAGCTGCCGCAGATGCCCTCGCGGCAGTCGTGGTCGAAGGCGACCGGGTCCTCGCCCTCCATGATCAGCTTCTCGTTGAGGGTGTCGAGCATCTCCAGGAAGGACATGTCGGTGGACACGCCCTCCAGGTCGTAGGAGACCATGCCGCCGGCGTCGACCGCGTTCTTCTGGCGCCAGATCTTCAGCTTGAGCTTCATCGAATTGCCTTTCGGACGATCAGGCGTAGGTGCGCTGGGCCGGGTGGACGTAGTCGAAGATCAGGTCCTCCTTGTGCAGGACCGGCTCCTGGGTGCCCCCGAAACGTCCTTCGCCGGCGTACTCCCAGGCGGCGACGAACGAGAACTTGTCGTCCTGGCGCTCGGCCTCGCCGTCGGCGGTCTGCGACTCCTCCCGGAAGTGCCCGCCGCAGGACTCCTCCCGCATCAGCGCGTCGATGCACATCAGCTCGCCGAGCTCGATGAAGTCGGCGACCCGGTTGGCCTTCTCCAGCGACTGGTTCAGCTCGGCGCCGGTGCCGGGCACCCGCACCCGCTTCCAGAACTCCTCGCGCAGCTGGCGGATCTCGCTGATCGCCTTGCGCAGGCCGGCGTCGTTGCGGGCCATGCCGCAGTAGTCCCACATGATCTGGCCGAGCTCGCGGTGGAAGGAGTCCACCGTACGGTCGCCGTTGATCGACAGGAGCTTGTCGATCCGCTCCTTCACCAGGGTCTCGACCTCGGTGACCTCGGGGGCGTCGGCGGCCACGGGGGCGAACTTCTGGCTGCCGATGTAGTTGTTCAGCACCGTCGGCAGGATGAAGTAGCCGTCCGAGAGGCCCTGCATCAGCGCGGACGCGCCGAGCCGGTTGGCGCCGTGGTCGGAGAAGTTGGCCTCGCCGGCCGCGAACAGGCCCGGGATGGTGGTCTGCAGGTCGTAGTCCACCCACAGGCCGCCCATGGTGTAGTGCACCGCCGGGTAGATCCGCATCGGCTGCTTGTACGGGTTCTCGGAGGTGATCCGGGCGTACATGTCGAAGAGGTTGCCGTACTTCTCCCGCACGGCCGGCTCGCCCATCCGCTTGATCGCGTCGGCGAAGTCCAGGTACACGCCCTGACCGCCGGGGCCGACGCCGCGGCCCTCGTCGCAGACGTTCTTGGCGGCCCGGGAGGCGATGTCACGCGGGACCAGGTTGCCGAACGCCGGGTAGATCCGCTCCAGGTAGTAGTCGCGCTCGTCCTCGGGGATCTGCGCGGCCGGGCGGTTGTCGCCGTGCTTCTTCGGCACCCAGATCCGGCCGTCGTTGCGCAGCGACTCGCTCATCAGGGTGAGCTTGGACTGGTGGTCGCCCGAGCGCGGGATGCAGGTGGGGTGGATCTGGGTGTAGCAGGGGTTGCCGAAGTACGCGCCCCGGCGGTGGGCCCGCCAGATCGCGCTGGTGTTGGAGCCCTTGGCGTTGGTGGAGAGGTAGAAGACGTTGCCGTAGCCACCGGTGGCCAGGACCACGGCGTCGCCCAGGTGGGTGCTGAGCTCGCCGGTGACCAGGTTGCGGGCGACGATGCCGCGGGCCCGGCCGTCCACGATGATCAGGTCGAGCATCTCGTGCCGGGCGTGCATCTCCACGTTGCCCGCGTCGATCTGCTTGGACAGCGCCTGGTACGCGCCGATCAGCAGCTGCTGACCCGTCTGGCCGCGGGCGTAGAAGGTGCGCTGCACCTGCACGCCACCGAACGAGCGGGTGTCGAGCAGGCCGCTGTACTCGCGGGCGAACGGCACGCCCTGGGCCACGCACTGGTCGATGATCTTCACGCTGTTCTCGGCCAGGCGGTAGATGTTCGACTCGCGGCCGCGGAAGTCACCACCCTTGACCGTGTCGTAGAACAGCCGGTAGATCGAGTCGCCGTCGTTGCGATAGTTCTTGGCGGCGTTGATGCCACCCTGGGCGGCGATCGAGTGCGCCCGGCGGGGCGAGTCCTGGAAGCAGAACTGCACCACGTGGTAGCCCTGCTCGGCCAGGCTGGCGCCGGCCGCGCCGCCGGCCAGGCCGGTGCCGACCACGATCACCTTGTGCTTGCGCCGGTTGGCCGGGTTGACCAGCTTGGAGGCGAACTTGCGCCGCTCCCAGCGGGTCTGGATCTCGCCGTCGGGAGCCTTGTCGTCGGCGAGCGGGCCGCCGACGCTGTAGAACTCGCCTTCACCGACCATCGTCTGGTCTGTCATTTCAGTCCACCAACCCGAAGACGACGCTGTAGGGAATGAGCAGGAAGCCGAACGCGACCGCGAGCGCGAAGACCACCGCGAAGGTGCGGAAACCGGCCGTGGTGGCCCGGTTCCAGCCCAGCGTGTTGGCCGCGCTCCAGAGGCCGTGCCAGATGTGCGCGCACAGGGCGCCCATCGCCAGGGTGTAGAAGACGACGTTGTACCACTCGCCGAAACCGGAGGTGATCCGGTCGTAGGGCTCGTTGGTGGTCGCCGGGTTCACCGTGCCGGTGGTCATGTCGAGGATGTGGTAGACGATGAAGAGCGCCAGCGTGACGCCGCCCCAGCGCATCAGGGTGGTGGCGTAGCCGCCCTTGCGCTTGGCCTGGTACTTGACCGGGCGGGCCTTGACGTCGTGGCGGGACAGCGTGATGGCGGCCCAGAAGTGCGCCACCAGGGCGACAATCAGGCCGACCCGCATGATCCAGAGGAACCACTCGTGGTGCAGGGCGGGCTCACCGATGGTGCGCAGCCAGTGCGCGTACTCGTTGAACTCGGTCTCCCCGAAGAAGATCTTCAGGTTCCCGACCATGTGCACGACGACGAACCCCAGCATGGCCAGCCCGGAGACGGCCATGATCATTTTCCGCCCGATGGTCGAGCGGTGCAGGGTGCCGAATCCCGTCACTCGCGGGTTCTTGCTCAGCGTCTCTACCACGGCGGAAAGGTATTCCCTAGAGGCTGATTAGGTCCAAGAGATGACACATTGGATCTCAATAGGCAGGGGCTATCGACCTGGTTACCCTGTGCTTGTGCAACTACAGCAGCTCGTGTATTTCCTCACGGTCGCGGAGACCAAGCACTTCACCCGTGCGGCCCAGCTGCTGGAGATCGCCCAGCCTTCGCTCTCGCAACAGATCCGGGCGTTGGAAGCATCACTCGGTACCGAACTCTTCGACCGGGTGCGCGGCAACATCACCCTGACCCCGGCCGGCGAGGCGCTGCTGCCGATCGCCCAGCGGATCACCGCCGACGTGGAGACCGCGCAGCAGGAGGTGCGGGAGCTGATCCAGTTGCGCAGCGGGCGGGTTCGGCTGGGGGCCACGCCGAGCCTGCTGACCGGTCTGGTGCCGGAGGTGGCCCGGCGGTACCGGCGGCGTTACCCCGCGATCCGGCTGGTTCTGGAGGAAAGCGGCTCGCGCGATCTGGTGGCCAAGACCGCCTCGGGGCTGATCGATCTGGCCTTGCTGGTACTGCCGCTGCACTCCGACGACCCCGCGCTGGAGACCGTTCCCCTGCTGCGCGAAGACCTCGTGGTGGTTTCTTCTTTCCGTGAGCCGGCTCCCACCGACGGGCGGCCGATCGCCATTGCCCAGTTGCGCGGCCGGCCCCTGGTGATGTTCCGCAACGGGTACGAGCTGCGGGACGTGACGGTCGGGGCTTGCCGGAGAGCCGGTTTCGCGCCGTCCCTCGCGGTTGAGGGTGGGGAGATGGACGCAGTACTGAGCATGGTCGAGGCGGGGCTGGGGCTGGCGGTTGTGCCCAGCACAGTTGTCGCCGGGCGGTCCACTCACCGGGTTACGCCGATTGCTGCGCCGGGGTTGTCGCGGACGATCGGGCTGGCACATCGGCGAGGGGCTCAGCCCTCCCGGGCTGCGCAGGAGTTGCGGGCCGAGTTGCTGGGGTACCTGGGCTCGGCTTCGGTGGACGGGACGCTGCCTCCCGGCACCGAGTTGATTGCGCCTGCCTGATCTAGAGCGAGCCCTTGGTGCTGGGGATGCCGGTGACGCGGGGGTCGGGCTCGACGGCCACGCGCAGGGCCCGGGCCAGGGCCTTGAACTGGGCCTCGACGATGTGGTGGGGGTCGCGGCCGCCCATCACCCGGATGTGCATGGCGATCGCGGCGTGGTGCGAGATGGTCTCGAACACGTGCCGGGTCAGCGAGCCGATGTAGTTGCCGCCGATCAGCACGAACTGCTGGCCCTCGGGTTCGCCGCTGTGCACGCAGTAGGGCCGGCCGGACACGTCGACCACGGCCTGCACCAGCGCCTCGTCCAGCGGGACCATCGCGTCGCCGAAGCGGCGGATGCCGGCCTTGTCGCCCAGCGCGATCTTCAGGGCGTCGCCCAGCACGATCGCCACGTCCTCGACCGTGTGGTGCGCGTCGATGTGCAGGTCGCCGGTGGCCCGCACGGCCAGGTCGATCAGCGAGTGCTTGGACAGGCTGTTCAGCATGTGGTCGTAGAAGCCCACGCCGGTGGAGATCTCCGCCTTGCCGGTGCCGTCCAGGTCCAGCTCGACGACGACGCTGGACTCCTTGGTCGTCCGCTCGATCCGGGCAGTGCGCGACATGGATTCTCCTTCGAAAAGCTTTGATTTGAGACGTTTGGGGGCACGAACGCCGGTACCGGCACCTGCGGTGCCGTTCCCCGGTCCGGAGGACGCAGGTTCAGGCCGGCACGGGGGCGTCCAGCAGCGAGTCGGCCAGGGCGTCCAGGAAGGTCGTGGTCTCCCCCGGGGTGCCCGCGGTGACCCGCAGGAAGCCGGGCAGGCCGTTGTCGCGGATCAGCACCCCGCGCGAGAGCAGCGAGCGCCACAGCGCCTTCTCGTCGGCGAACCCGCCGATCAGCACGAAGTTGGCGTCGCTCGGGGCCGGCTTCAGGCCGAGCTCCTGGGCGGAGGTGACGATCCGGTCGCGCTCGGCCTTGATCGCCTCGACCGTGTCCAGCAGCACGTCGGAGTGCCAGAGCGCGGCCTGGGCGGCGGCCTGGGTCAGCGAGGACAGGTGGTACGGCAGGCGGACCAGGCGGATCGCGTCCTGCACGGCCGGGTGCGCGGCCGAGTACCCGAGCCGGGCGCCGGCCAGGGCGAAGGCCTTGCTCATGGTGCGGCTGACCACCAGGCGCTCGCGGCCGGGCAGCAGGGTGAGGGCGCTGGGGGTGCCGGGCCGGGCGAACTCGGCGTAGGCCTCGTCCACGATCAGCAGGCCGTCGGTGGCCTCGTACGCGGCCTTGACCACCTCGAGGTCGAGCGCGGTGCCGGTGGGGTTGTTCGGCGAGCACAGGAACGTGACGTCGGGCCGGTGCTGCTCGATCTGCGCCACGGTCTGCTCGACGTGCAGGTCGAACTGGTTCGGGTCGTCGGCGTTCTCGGTGCCCAGGCCGCGCTTGCCGTCCACCCAGGTGGCGCCGGTGCCGACGGTGATGATCGAGTGCATCGAGTAGGTGGGGGTGAAGCCCAGCACCGTGCGCCCGTGCCCGGCGAAGGCCTGCAGCAGCTGCTGGATGACCTCGTTGGAGCCGTTGGCGGCCCAGATCTGGTCGGCCTCCAGGTCGTGGCCGAGGTAGTTGGCCAGGTCCTCGCGCAGGCCGGTGAACTCGCGGTCAGGGTAGCGGTTGAGCTGGCGGGCCTGCTGGCGCACCGCGTCCAGGATCGCCGCGACCACCTCGCCGGGCACGTCGTAGCTGTTCTCGTTGGTGTTCAGCCGGACCGGCACCTCGAGCTGCGGCGCACCGTAAGGGGTGCGGCCACGCAGGTCTTCCCGCAGGGGCAGCCGGGCGAGGACGTCGCTCCTGGACTCGTTCACGGCCGCGAGTCTAGCTACCACCACCGACAGGACCGACCGCGAGCCGGTAGGTCTCATCAGTCACAGTCGGCGAGCCCGGGAGCACGGGGTGCAGGTACCGGCCGTGTCCGGAGGCCGCCGCACCTGGCATGATCCGCAGGGGTCGCGCGGGGACTCACGTGGCAGGAGGGCAATACCTTTGGACGAGGTCGGCACCGGCCGGATCACGGTGCTTGCGGCCGGTTGGGCGTTTCGTCGCCCGGCGCAGGCGGCTGCCCTCCAGCGAGTGGCCGGCGGCGATCGGGTCGAGGCCTACCTGGTGTCCCGCGTGCTTACCCAGGCCGAGGCGGAGGAACTGGCACAACTCGGCTGGACTCCGGCAGATCTGGCCCGCCTGGTGCGTTTTGAGCGACCCCGCCGGCTGATGCCCGACCCGCAGGCGATCAGCGAGGAGCACCCGGATCCGCACGCCCCCGAACGCCGCTGGTCTCCACCGCCGACCCGGCCCGACCTACCCCGCCGCAACGAACTCCCCTTCGGCGAACTGGTGGCCTGGGCCCGGCTGCGCCCCCGGGACCGCGCCTGGCTGACCGGGATCACCAGCACCGAACTCCGCTCGCTCGGGCTCTCCCGGATCATGGAAGTGCTGGCGCCGTACCTGGCTTCCCCGCTGGAGATCGATCCCGGCACGGCGTTGGCCATGGCCCGCCGGTATGTGCCGTTCACCCTGTTCGAGACCGCAGTGAAGGCCCGCGGGGCGTCGGACCCGGGCATGGCGGGCGAATGGATCGACGTGGTGCTGGGCAGCCGCTGGATCCACGAGGTACCGGAATGGGAGACGGCGGGCTGGATCTCGCACCCGTCGCAGGCCGCGCTGCTGTTCTCGGTGCAGGACTCGCAGCGGGACCCGATCACCCGCTGGGAACGCTGGCGCCCGGTCGCGCGGCTGGGCGGGCCGGAAGGCATTCACCCGGCCGACTGGTGGGCCGCCGGATTCTCCCCCGACGAGGCGCTGCGGGCCTTCGAGAAGAACCGGGTACCGGATCGCTCCACGCTGGCGGCCATGGCCGTGGTGCGCGGCAAGACTCCCCGATGATCCGCCGGGCCGAACCTGAACCCCTGCGTTGAACGACAGGTTTCTTGCTGAGTAACAATGGGCTTCGGCGCAGGAGGTGTAGATGAGCGGTTCCGCGGACCGGCCGTTGCGGGCCGACGCCCGGCGTAACCGGGAACGGCTGCTGCAGGCCGCGGTGCGGGCGTTCAGCCGGGACGGCACCGAGGCCTCGCTGGAGGGCATCGCCAAGGACGCGGGCGTGGGCATCGGCACGCTGTACCGGCACTTCCCGAGCCGGGACGAGCTGGTCGAGGCGGCCTACCGCAACGAGCTGGCCAAACTCTGCGACGCGGCCGAGGAACTGCACGCCGTGCTGCCCACCGACCAGGCCCTGCGCCGGTGGATGGACCGCTTCGTGGACTACATGAGCACCAAGCGCGAGATGGCCGATGCGCTGCGGGCGGTGATCGCCTCGGGCCGCAACCCGTACGCCACCAGCCGCGACCGGATGACGGCGGCGGTGAAGCTGCTGCTGGACGCGGGCGCCGCGGCGGGCACCCTGCGCGAGGACGCCCAGCCGGAAGACGTCCTGCTCTCGATCAGCGGGATCACCATGGCCACCGCCCAGCCCGAACAGCGCGAGCAGGCCGGGCGGATGCTCGACCTGCTGATGGACGGGCTACGGGTTCGTCAGGACCTCTAGCTTCTTCACCGTGTTCCAGTTCCGGGTGGTGGCGGGCGAGCCCTTCACCTTGCCCACGGCGATCGAGAGCTTGCTGTCGGCAAAGCCGTTGGGCAGGCGCAGATACAGCTCGGTGCCGTGCGCCACCAGCTCGTCCGGGGCGTACTCGGCCGCATCGATCTGGACCTCGAGCGGCTCGCGGAGGAACACCACCGCGTGCCGGGAACCGTCCGCGTCCGCAGTGGGAAAGGGGTTCGCCGCGACGATCGCCGACAGTTCGGCGCCCGAGCGCACCATCACATCGGTGCGCAGACCCACATCGGCGAGCAGACGCGTCTCCAATTCGGCAGCCACCTCGGCCGGCGGACGCTCGGTGGCCACGATCGCCTGACCGCTGGCCATCAGCGTCTTCACCTCGGTGTGCCCCAGGTCGGCCAGCAGTGCGCGCAGGTCGGCCATCGCCAGCTTCCGGCTGCCGCCCAGGTTCACACCCCGCAGCAGCAGAGCCAGCCTCATCAGAACCTGGCCGTCACGGCTTCGCCGTGGGCCGGCAGATCCTCCGCGTTGGCCAGCGCCACCACGTGTGGCGCCACGTCCTGCAACGCCGCCCGGTCGTAACTGACCACGTGGATCCCGCGCAGGAACGACTGCACGCTCAGCCCGCTGGAGAAGCAGGCGCAGCCGCCGGTCGGCAGAACGTGGTTCGAGCCGGCGCAGTAGTCGCCCAGGCTGACCGGCGAATACGGGCCGACGAAGATCGCCCCGGCATTGCGCACCCGGGCGGCCACCGCATCCGCGTCGCGGGTCTGGATCTCCAGGTGCTCGGCGGCGTAGGCGTCGACCACCTTCAGCCCCTGGTCGATGCCGTCGACCAGGACGATCGCCGACTGCGGCCCGGACAGCGCGGTGGAGACCCGTTCGGTGTGCTTGGTCTGGGCGACCCGGACCGCGACGGCCTCCTCGACCGCCTCGGCCAGCGCCACGGAGTCGGTGACCAGCACCGCCGCGGCCATCGGGTCGTGCTCGGCCTGGCTGATC
Organism: Kineosporia babensis; assembly: GCF_021129305.1. Taxonomy (GTDB): domain Bacteria; phylum Actinomycetota; class Actinomycetes; order Actinomycetales; family Kineosporiaceae; genus Kineosporia; species Kineosporia babensis. The sequence goes on from NZ_JAJOMB010000005.1 coordinate 33,867, forward strand.
AGGTCGCTGGCCACGTGGTCCGGATCGGCCGTGTCGTCGGCGAGCACCGCGATCTCGGTGGGCCCGGCCTCGGAGTCGATCCCGATCACGCCGCGCAGCAGCCGCTTGGCGGCGGTGACCCAGATGTTGCCCGGGCCGGTGACCAGGTCGGTGGGCTCGCAGATCCATTCACCGGTGGCGTCTTTGGCACCGTAGGCGAACATCGCCACGGCCTGAGCGCCGCCGATCGCGTAGACCTCGTCCACCCCGAGCAGGGCGCAGGCAGCCAGGATGGTGGGGTTGGGCAGGCCCTCGAAGCCGGCCGGGTTCTCGCGCTGGGCGGGGCTGGTGATCGCGATCCCCGGCACACCGGCTTCCTGCGCGGGCACCACATTCATCACGACGCTGCTGGGGTAGACCGCCCGGCCGCCCGGCACGTACAGGCCGACCCGGTCCACCGGCACCCAGCGCTCAGTGACGGTGCCGCCGTTGACCACCTTGGTGGTCTTGTCCTCGCGGCGCTGGTCGGCGTGCACCAGGCGGGCGCGGCGGATGGACTCCTCCAGGCCGGCCCGCACGTCGGGGTCGAGCTGGGCCAGCGCCCGGGTGAGCGCCTCTGCAGGAACACGGATGGAATCGATCCGGGTGCCGTCGAACTTCTCCGTGAGCTCGATCAGCGCGGGGACGCCCTCGGTGCGGACCCGTTCACAGATCGGGCGCACGGTCTCCAGCGCATGCTCCACGTCCATCTCGGCGCGGGGCACGACGGCCCGGAGGTCACGGGAGCTCAGCTGCTGGCCACGCAGGTCAAGTCGGCGGATCACGGCAGTAATCCTAGGGGCTGGCGATCGGGACAGACGGAAGGTCCGCTCTACCCCAGGCGCGAACGCTGCAACTTTGATTAGTTTGGTCCCGTGGCGACCCGGCTTCCCCTCTTTCCGCTCAGCACCGTGCTGGTGCCGGGGCTCGTGCTGCCGCTGCACATCTTCGAGCAGCGTTACCGGTTGCTGGTTGGTGCGCTGCTCGACCTGCCGGAGGGAGCGCCCCGGCACTTCGGGGTGATCGCGACCCGGCCGGGGAAGGACCCGGAGACCCTGGAGGGCCTGTACCCGGTGGGCTGCACCGCCCAGATCCGCGAAGTCACCCCCTACGACGACGGCAGGTACGACCTGGTCACGGTGGGCCAGATGCGGTTCTCGCTGCAGGGTCTGGACAAGGAGGCGGACACGCCGTACCACACCGGCCTGGTGGACTTCATCGGTGAGCCGGACGGTCCGGGCGACATCGACGCCGCCGCCGAACTGGTGGGGCTGCGCTTCGCCGCCTACCGAGACCGGTTGCGGGTGGAGCAGTCCGGGGTCCCGACCGAGCCCCGGGTGTTGTCGTACCTGGTCGCCGCTGCTGCTGTCCTGGAGCTGCCGGAGCGGCAGGCGCTGCTCGAGGCGCCCAGTACGCACGAGCGCCTGACCGCGGAGCTGGGTTTGCTGCGGCGGGAGATCGCGATGCTGAACGCGTTCAACTCGCTGCCCGCGGTGGAGCTGACCAAAGAGCCTCCGACTCCCAATTAGGGCCTGTCCTGTGGATCAGTGCCGTAGCGAGGAGGTGCCCGGGGCGCTGGCTGGGCGTGGCCGGTGGGGCCCCTCGCAATGGTTTTGCGTGGGGCCACGCCGGACGCGTCCAGACGGCGTCCCGGGTGCCCCGCAGTAGGCAAAGATCCACAGGACAGGCCCTCAAGACGTTCGTATCTCTCGTTTGTTCGGGTAGGCCAGAATCCTCGCGTGGCCAAGAAGAAAGATGCGGGGGCGTCGACCCCGGCGGTGAAGGTTCTGACCGGTGCTGGGGTTGAGTTCACGACGCACACGTTCGAGGCGGAAGACCGCAGCCGGTCCTCGTCCTCGCCGCGGGTGTCGTTCGGCGCCGAGGCGGCGAGCGCGCTGGGGGTCAGTGAATCCCGGGTGTTCAAGACGCTGATGGCCGACGTGGACGGCGCCCTGTGGGTGGCGGTGGTGCCGGTGAACGGGCAGCTCGACCTAAAGGCTCTGGCCGCGGCCGCCAGCGGTAAGAAGGCCGCGATGGCTGATCCCACCGCGGCCGAGCGCAGCAGTGGCTATGTGGTGGGAGGCATCAGCCCGCTCGGTCAGCGCAAGGCTCTGCCCACGGTGGTTGACTCCTCCGCCCTGGAATACCCCACTGTGTTCGTCAGCGGGGGCCGGCGCGGGCTGGACCTGGAGCTCGCCCCGCAAGACTTGGTGCGGCTGACCCGGGCCCGCACCGCACCGATCGGGCGCGCGAACTAGATCGTGATGGCCAGGTCGTCGATGTCGTCCAGGTTCCCGCCGTCGGCCAGGATCCGCTGGTAGTTGGCCAGCCGGTACTGGTCGATCTCGGTGTTGCTGAGCCCGCGCTTCCAGTAGCCGTACAGCGCCACGTGTTCCTTGGCCAGACCGACCGTGCTGCGGAAGTGTGAGCGCAGGGCCCGCATGTCTTCGCGTTCCCCGGCGCCCCAGACCACGTACTGCTCGGGGTTGGGCAGTACGTGGGCGCGCTCCAGGAGACCGGTTTCGATGCGGTGCAGTTCGAGGCCCGGGACGGACGGCAGTTCGGCGAAGGCAGCGGCATCTTCGGTCCGGACCCAGCCCACTCCCCCGACACGTTCCGGCCAGTGGGCGAGGATGGCGTACAGCGCGGGAATTGCTGTCGCGTCCAGGAAAAGCGCTACCGGGCGAGCAGGTTCGTCCGGGATGACGAAATGCTGACGGGGACCGCGAAAGGCTACCTCCAGCCCGAGCCTGAGACCCGCGGCCCATTGCATCATCGGGCTCTCGCCAGAATGCAGCACCACGTCCACCTCGATCGTGGCGGCGGTCGGGTCGAATCGCCGGACTGTGTACACCCTGGAGACGTCGGCGCTGAGTTCCAGCCGCAGGGTGACGTTCGGGGTGCCCCAGGTCGGATCGGCCGCTACCGGTGCCGGCAGTTCGGCGGTGAACCGGAGGAGGTGTGGGGTTGGGTGGTGGATCCCGGTGATCGTGGCGGTGGCGTCGTGCATGGCGCGGTTGTGGTCGGCGCTGCGCAGTGGGGCGGTCTCGGTCATGTCGGCTCCTGATCGGTGGCTCTGAGACCTCAAGTTAGGCTTCTGCCTGGCCAGAGACTTTGCGGGAGGCGCCATGGTGTTATCACCCGGACAACAGGTGCTCCCGCCGAGCAGGCTGACCGCCGAGGCCGGGCCGGAGAGCGTTCTGCTGGTGGTGCTGACCGGATCGGCCAAGGTCAGAGCCTCGTCAGCCACGGTGAAGGTGGGTCCGGGCCAGGCGCTGCGGATCCCGCCCGGCACCAGTCACACGATCATCACCGCAGCGGACACAGTCGCCCTGCCGATCCGCCTGGCAGCCGGCCTGAACGAGGAGGACCTTCCGCCCGACCTACGCAGCACCACCGATCCCGTCCCTAGCTATGTCTCCCCCGACTGGTATCTCCGCCTGGTCCACCTTTTCGCCCGCAACCTGGGCTACCTCGATCTCCCTGAGCCGACGAACGCGGTCCCCGCCGGTTCGCTCCCCCGGTCACCGGACGCGTTCGCCGTAGCTCGCCTGTTGTTGGAGAACCCGACGCGCGAAGATTCCCCCGCAGCGCTCGCCGCCCGCGTGGGGATCAGCGAGCGCACGCTGCAACGCCGATTCGCCGACGAGACAGGGCTTTCGTTCTCCACGTGGCGCAGCCGGCTGCGAGTCCAGATCGCGGCGCAACACCTGCAAGAGGGACGCGGGGTGAGCTGGGTGGCAGCGCAGGTGGGTTTTCGGAGTGCGAGCGGTTTCGCCCGAGCCTTTCGAGAACACCAGGGGACGTCGGCGCGCGAGTTCCGCCGAAACTCCACCTCAGGGAGCGGGGCGAGTCAGGTCTCGGTTCCGCAAGCCGTTCCCCCGTCGCAGACCTGGCCCCGGGTCAATGGATCGCATGTTGCGGTGTGGATGTACCGGGGGTCAGCCGAAGCAGTCGTCGGCGGGAGGGCTTTCGCGTTGACCCAAGGCGATGCTCTGATCCTGCCAGCCGGAATCAGCACGCAGGTAAGGGTTGCTGCCGATTCTCTCTTGCTGCCGCTGGGCTTCCGCTCCGGAGGCGGCGCTCCCCTATCGGTGGATTCGCTCACCACCACGCGGTTTTCCGCAGCCGACGAGAACTATCTGCTGCACCACCTCATCGCCACGTACACCCAGTTGCGCCCAGGCGGACACCGCAGCACCGACGTCTTCGATCTGGTTGCCGCCCGTACGACCATCCTGCCCAACCTGGATCCGGCAGCCGACCTGGCCGTTCGAATCGCCCGGAACCCGCTGGAGCACGGGGGTCTGGCCGACTTTTCCGGCGTGGACGCCCAGGCGTTCCGGGCGGCCACCGGCTTGGACTTTGCGAACTGGCGCCGCCAGGCCCGGCTCACGCTCGCCCGGGAACTTCTGCTACGCGGACTGCCGCCCAGCGCCGTCTCACGCCAGGTCGGCTACGCCCATCTGTCCGGGTTCAGCCGGGCCTTCAGCGCCGCCTACGGCATCTCGCCCCGACGCTTCGCTGCTCAGATCCCGCCCGTACCCGCACATCCGGCGCGGGTCAGTTGAAATCCGGCTGCAGGTCAGATCGGGAGGCCAGCTCGAGCCGGCGCGAGGTCCAGGGCATGATCGCGCCGATCATGATCACCACCGCAGTGGTGGCCGGCCAGATGAACGCCGAGCCGATCGCCCGCAGGGGCAGCTCCGGATTGTCCAGCCGGTCGCCCAGCTGCCAGGCGATCGCAGCGCCGATCGTGCAGGTGAGAAGCAGCGCCACCACCCGCACCACCGGCCGACGCCCGGGCCAGACCAGGGGGTAGACGCCGGTCAGCACCCCGGCGACCAGGCCCAGCCCGGCCAGCGTTCCGTCCACCGCCGCCTGAACCTCCTGCTCATCGCCCAGGTTCTGGGTCGAGGGCAGGATCACCCGCCAGATCACCGCGATCAGCACGCCCAGCAACAGCGGGACCACCAGAGCCGGGGTCTCGCCGGATCGTTTCTGCTTCATCTCTCAGCTGTTCTTTTCCTGCGCCGTCGCGAGCCAGTTCGCCAGCAGTGCGGTGCCCTGCTCGAAGGTGTCGGCGCCGATCGCCCCGTGCACCGCGAAGTAGGTCACCAGCGGCCCGCCGTCCGGGTCGTCGATGTCGCACGCCTCGCACAGCACCACGGTTCGCGATTCGCCGCCCGGTTCCGGGACCAGGGCCGAAAGGATGCCCTGGGTACCGCATTCGGGGCAGTCCGGGGCGGGTTCCGGGGTGGTCTCCACCGTCACCGGAACCTCGTCGCCGGACCGCCCGGTCACAGCACGACCGCAGTCGAGCCGAGCAGCGCCTTAAGCTCACCCATCAACGCCCCGCTGATCGCCACCGGGTAGTCCGGCAGCTCCATCACCGTCTCCCGGCGGTTGTGCGACTTCAGGCACAGGTGCACGGGGGTGTCACCGGGGTGACTGGTCAGGATCTGGCGCATCTTCTCGGCCAGCTCCGGCACCACCCGGTGGGTGGGCACGGTCAGCACGATCGGCGCGGTCCCGCCCGAGACCCCGGACACGTCCAGGATCTTCAGCTCCCGGCCCATCATCGAGAACACGCCGTCGCGGTCCTGGATCACCCCGGTCACCGAGACCACCAGGTCCTCGGACAGTTCCGGGGCGATCGCCATGTACGACTGGCCGAAGAACGAGACCTCGATCGAGGCGTCCTTGTCCTCGACGAAGATCTTGCCCCAGGGGTTGCCGGACTTCGCCGAGATCCGTCGCTCCACCGTGGTGATCAGCCCGGACACCGTGACATTGCCCTGCGGGGCGCCGTCCTGGGAGTGCAGCTCGGCGATGGTCAGGTCCCGCTCGCGGGCCAGGATCCGCTCGGTGCCGTCCAGCGGGTGGCTGGAGACGTACAGGCCCAGCATGTCCCGCTCGAAGGCCAGCAGCTCCTTGCGCGACCACTCGGTCTCGTCCAGATCCAGCTGCAGGCCGAACGACTCGTCGGCCTCGGTGTCCAGGGTGCCGAACAGGTCGTCCTGGCCGATCCCGGCCGCCCGCTTCACCCCCATCACCGCGTCGATCGCCGGCTCGGCCACCTTGACCAGGCCCTTGCGGGTGTGGCCGAGGGAGTCGAAGGCACCACCGCGGATCAGCGAGTCGATCGCCCGCTTGTTGCAGGCGGGCAGGTCGATCTTGTCCAGGAAGTCGGCGAACGAGGTGAAGGCGCCCTTCTCCTGGCGGGCCTCGACGATCGACTCGATCACGTTGACCCCGACGTTGCGGATCGCCTTCATCCCGAACCGGACGTTCTCGCCGACGGCGGTGAAGTCGGCCACCGACTCGTTGATGTCCGGCTGCATCACCTTGATCCCGATCGAGCGGGCGTCGGCCAGGTAGATCGCGGCCTTGTCCTTGCTGTCGTCGACCGAGGTGAGCAGGGCGGCGGCGTACTCGGCCGGGTAGTTGGCCTTCAGGTAGGCGGTCCAGTAGGCGACCAGACCGTAACCGGCGGTGTGCGACTTGTTGAAGGCGTACCCGGCGAACGGGAGCATGACGTCCCACAGCGCCTTGATCGCCTCGTCGCGGTAGCCGTTGCTCTTCATCCCGGCCTCGAAGTTCTTGAACTCCTTCTCCAGGATCTCGACCTTCTTCTTACCCATCGCCCGGCGCAGCAGGTCGGCCTGGCCCAGGGTGTACCCGGCCACCGCCCGGGCCGTGGCCATGATCTGCTCTTGGTAGACCAGCAGGTGGAAGGTGGTTCCGAGGATCGGCTCGAGCACTTCCTCGAGGTCGGGGTGGATCGGCACCACGTCCTGCTTGCCGTTCTTGCGCAGCGCGTAGTTGATGTGCGCGTTGGCCGCCATCGGACCCGGCCGGTACAGCGCCAGCACGGCCGCGATGTCCTCGAACCGGGTGGGTTCCATCAGCTTCAGCAGCGCCCGCATCGGCCCGCCGTCCAGCTGGAACACGCCCAGGGTCTCGCCCCGGGCCAGCAGCTGGTACGTCTTCTCGTCGTCCAGCGGCATGGTCAGGGTGTCGAGCTCGACCCCCCGGTTGGCCTTGATGATCTTGATCGCGTGATCGATGATGCCCAGGTTGCGCAGGCCCAGGAAGTCCATCTTCATCAGGCCCATTTCCTCGCACTGAGGATAGGAGAAGCCTGTGAGCAGGGTTCCGTCGGAGGCGCGCTTGTGCATCGGGACCAGGTCGAGCAGCGGCGCGGAGGAAAGGATCACCGCAGCCGCGTGCACGCCGGTACCGCGGATCAGGCCCTCGACGCCCAGGCCGGTGTTGTAGATCTTCTTGACGTCCGGGTCGGTCTCGATCAGCGTGCGGATCTCGCCGCCCTCGGCGTACCGGCCGTGGTCCTTGTTGAACAGGTCGCCGAGCGGGACGCCCTTGCCCATCACGTCCGGCGGCATCGCCTTGGTGATCCGGTCACCCATCGCGAACGGGTAGCCCAGGATCCGGTTCGAGTCCTTGATCGCGGCCTTGGCCTTGATCGTGCCGAAGGTGTTCACCTGGGCGGTGTACTCGGCGCCGTACTTCTCGGTGACGTACTTGACCATCCGGTCGCGCTGGCGGTCGTCGAAGTCGAGGTCGACATCGGGCGGGCTGATCCGGTCCGGGTTCAGGAACCGCTCGAACAGCAGCTGGTGCTCCAGCGGATCCAGCTCGGTGATCCGGGTGGCGTAGGCGATGATCGAGCCGGTGGCCGAACCACGGCCCGGGCCCACCGGGATGCCGTTGTCCCGGGCGTACTGGCAGATGTCGGAGACGATGAGGAAGTAGCTGGAGTACCCCATCGGCCCGATGACCTTCATCTCGGTCTCGTACCGCTCGATCACGTGCTCGGGCAGCGGGTCGCCGTAACGCGCCTTCAGCCCGACCTCGACCCGCTGGCGCAGGTACGACTCCTGGGTCTCGCCCGGCGGCACGTCGAACTGCGGCATCCGGTCGACGTAGGTGAACACCTCGTCGTAGCCCTCGACCATCTCGGCCACCCGCAGCGTGTTGTCGCACGCCTCGGGCAGCTCGGAGAACAGCTCGCGCATCTGCTCGCTGGTCTTGAGGTAGTAGCCGCTGCCGGAGAACTTGAACCGGTTCGGGTCGTCCTTGTTCTTGCCCACCCCGATGCACAGCAGGCTGTCGTGCGCGTCGGCCTCTTCCTCGAGCACGTAGTGGCTGTCGTTGGTGGCCAGCAACGGGATGTCCAGGTGCTTGGCCAGCTTGAGCAGGTCCATCCGGACCTCGCGCTCGATGTCCAGGCCGTGGTCCATCAGCTCGAGGAAGTAGTTCTCCTTGCCCAGGATGTCCTGGTAGCTGGAGGCGACGGCGACCGCCTCGTCCCACTGGCCCAGCCGCAGCCGGGTCTGGATCGCGCCGGACGGGCAGCCGGTGGTGCCGATGATCCCCTCGGCGTGCTGGGAGATCAGCTCCATGTCCATCCGCGGCTTGCCGGCCGGGAACTGCCCCTCGTACGAGGCCACCGAGGAGAGCCGGAACAGGTTGCGCAGGCCGGTGGCGTTCTTGGCCCACATCGTCATGTGGGTGAAGCGGCCACCACCGGAGACGTCCTTACCGGCCTCGGAGCCGTCGGCCGCCACCCCGCGCTGGCCGCCCTTGCCCCAGAACACCTGGCGCTTGTGGTGGCGCGACTCGGGGGCCAGGTAGGCCTCGATCCCGATGATCGGCTTGACCGGGCCCTTCTTGGCGGTCTGGTAGAACTCGTACGCCCCGAACATGTTGCCGTGGTCGCTCATCGCGATGGCCGGCGCACCCTGCCGTTCCGCCTCGGCGAACAGCCGTTTGTTCTTCGCCGCCCCGTCCAGCATGGAGAACTCGGTGTGGACATGCAGATGGACGAAGTCGCTCACGGCGGGTGCTGCTCCTGCACTTCGATGTCGGGGGGCTCGAAGTGGCCAGTTTAGGCACCCGCCGTTGCCTCGCGAGACCCAACACGCGATTCGCACCCAAGGCGGGACCGACGTCTCAAATCAGGGGTTGCAGCCGGCGGCTCGCGGTCGTTCTAACTGGCGGCCTGGAGTCGTTCCAGCGCAACCGCCAGGTCGTCCGGGTACTCGCTCTCGAACTCGACCCACTCGCCGCTGCCCGGGTGGTCGAACCCCAGCCGCATGGCGTGCAGCCACTGCCGGCTGAGGCCCAGGCGGGCGGCCAGCTTGGGGTCGCAGCCGTACATCGGATCGCCGACGCAGGGGTGACGCAGGGTGGAGAAGTGCACCCGGATCTGGTGGGTACGCCCGGTCTCCAGATGAACCTCGACCAGGGACGCGGCGCGGAACGCCTCCAGCGTCTCGTAATGGGTGACGCTCGCCTTGCCTCCAGTGACCACGGCCCACTTGTAGTCGTGGGTGGGGTGGCGGCCGATCGGCGCGTCGATGGTGCCGCGCAGCGGGTCGGGGTGGCCCTGGACGATCGCGTGGTACGTCTTGTCCACCGTGCGGTCGCGGAAGGCCTGCTTGAGCACCGAGTACGCGTACTCGCTCTTGGCCACCACCATCAGGCCGCTGGTACCTACGTCGAGGCGGTGCACGATGCCCTGCCGCTCGGGCGCCCCCGAGGTGGCGATCGAGTAGCCGGCCGCGGCCAGACCCTGGGTGACCGTAGGACCGGTCCAGCCCGGGCTGGGGTGCGCGGCCACGCCGACCGGTTTGTCGATGACCACCAGATCGTCGTCGTCGTGCACGATCCGCATCCCTGGAACCGGCTCCGGCGGGGGTAGCTCGTCCTTCTCGGCACCCGGCAGAGTGATCTCCAGCCAGGCCCCGGCCCGCAGGCGCTCGGACTTGCCGACCGCCGAGCCGTCGAGCAGTACCGCCCCGTCGGTCGCCAGGTCGGCCACGGCATTGCGGGACAGGCCGAACAGCCGGGCCAGGCCGGCGTCGAGGCGCTCCCCCGCCAGCCCGTCCGGCACCGGCATCGAGCGCACCTCAGGCATCGTCGTCTTTCTCGTTCTTCTTCTCCGGCTTCTCGGAGGTCACCTTCTGGCCGTCCAGGCCGATGCCGATCACGCTGAGCACCGCGATCAGCACCGCCGCGCAGGTGATCGAGACGTCGGCGAAGTTGAAGATCGGCCAGTTCGGCAGCTCGAGGAAGTCGACCACGTGACCGCGGAACACCCCGGGCGAACGGAAGATCCGGTCGGTCAGGTTGCCCACCGCACCGCCCAGGAGCAGGCCGAGCGCGACCGCCCAGCCCCAGTGCCCGAGGGTGCGCGACATCCGGATGATGAAGATCGCCACGGCGATCGCGATCACCGAGAAGATCCAGGTGGCGCCGGTGGCCATGGAGAACGCGGCGCCCGGATTACGGATCAGGTAGAAGCCGAACAGGTCGCCGACCACGTCGATCCGGCCGCGGCCGGCCAGCTCCTCCACCGCGATGTACTTGGTGAGCTGATCCACCCCGAGCACGATCAGGGCGATCAGCGGCACGGCGGCGGAGTAGGCGCGGCGGCGCCGGGGCGGCGGCGGGGTCTGCCCGTCCTCCGGGGCGTCCGGAGTCTGCGTGGGCGGGGTGGGCTCAGTCATCGTCCTCATAGGGTGCCATGACTGGCATGCGCCGATGCACCTAGCGCCGTTCCTGCTTCTGCTTGCAGCTCACGCACAGCGCCGCCCGGGGGAAGGCCTCCAGCCGGGGTAGCGCGATCGGCTCGGCGCAGGACTCGCAGACGCCGTAGGTACCGGCCTCGATCCGGCCCAGGGCCGCTTCGGTGTCCCGGATGGATTCGTCGATCTGCGACAGCAGCGCCTGCTCATGCTCGCGCTCGAAGGTCTTGCCGCTGGCGTCGGCCGGGTCGTCGCCCGAGCCCACCTGGCTGTCCCGGATCACCTCGGCCAGACCGGCCAGGCCGGCTTCCCGCTCGCCCTGCATCCGCAGCAGGTCGGCCTGCAGTTCGGCGCGGATGCCCTCGTACTGGCCGTTCTGGCCGGTCTTGTTCCGGACGGCGGTGGGTGAGCCGGTGGTCGGTGCCGTCCGCTTGGCCGCCTTGGCTGCGGTGGCCGGCTTCGCGCTCTTGCTCGCCGGGCTTCTACCCGTCTGCGTGGTCGCGGTGGCAACACTCTTGCGCTCGGCCCGTGGCACGTAACCATCCCCCTACGGCAACGCGAAGCGGCGCCGGGTCGAGGCTGGACCCGGCACCGCTCGCAAAACGGCTAGCGGCAGATTCAGACAAGTCTGAACCCGCCGAGCCGTGGTGGCTAGCCGTCACGGCCAGCCGATGTTCAGTTCTGCCCGCCGAAGGGGTACTGCGCGGGGGCGTCGGCACCGGAGTCGTAACCACCCCGGGTCGGCAGGGGCGCTCCGTAGGGAGCAGCACCGACACCGGCCGGCTGGGACTGCGGCTGCTGCGGGCCCCGGGTGGGCACGACGGCGGCCTTGGACTCCAGCTCGCGCAGCTGGCCCTCCAGGTAGGACTTCAGGCGGCTGCGGTACTCCCGCTCGAAGGCCCGCAGCTCGTCGATCTTGCGCTCGAGCAGCGAACGCTCCTGCTCCAGCGAGCCGAGGGTCTGACGCTGCTTCTCCTCAGCCTCACGGATCAGGCGGTTGGAGTGCTCGCGAGCCTCGCCCACGATCCGGTCGCGGGTCTGCTCACCGTTGCGCACGTACTCGTCGTGCAGCTTCTGGGCCAGGGCGAGCATGCCGGCTGCGGCCTCGGGGCCCTGGGCCGGCGACTCCATGACGGCGGGAACCCGGACCGGCTCCGGAGCGACCGCGGCCACCGGCTGCGGTGCGGGCTGCGGGGTCGGCATCGGGGCGGGCGCCGGCGGTTCGGGGGCGGACTCGCGGGCCACGTTGGCACGGGACAGTTCGCCCACGCGGCGCTCGCAGGAGCTCAGCTTGCCGCGCAGCTCCTCGTTCTCCTCGCCGAGACGACGCAGCTCGTTGACGACCTCGTCCAGGAAGTCGTCTACCTCGTCCTGGTCGTAGCCCTCACGAAACTTTGTCGCCTGGAAGCGCTTATTAACAACGTCTTCGGGCGTCAACGCCATCTGGTCACCTCGCGTTGGTCACTCAATCGGAAGTGCGGAGCCGCTGCTACGCCACCGTACCGGAAGCTGACGCTACACAAGGTCGGAGCAGAAGACCACTTCCGGAGCAACGGACCGTCATGTGTCACGCACGCTGTGTCACCTAAAGGTGCGACGTACGCCATTCGAGGCTACGGCCGCAGCACCTGCATCAGGATGCTCACTATGAGGAACAACACGATGAAGGCGAGATCCAGTTGGATCGCCCCGATGCGCAGCGGCGGGAGCAGCCGGCGCAGCGCCTTCAGCGGCGGATCGGTGCCCGAGTAGATCCCCTCGGCGATCACCAGCACCACGCCCCGCGGGCGCCAGTCCCGGGCGAACACCTGGATCCAGTCGATCACCAGCCGGCCGATCAGGATGATGAAGAACAGGAAGACGACGTAATAGAGCAGGTACCTGATCACGTCCACGACGGTTACGACTCCGCTTGCACTCAAGGTTCGGAACGGTCCGGCCCGGACCACGTCTCGTGGCGGGCCGGCCGAGAAGGACGGCTGCAGTCGAACGGCGTTCACCGTAGCGAACCGGGCATCGATGTATCCGCCCGGATCGCCTAGGATGATCCATGTTGCCCGTCACGGCGGCCCGACCGGCCGGATTCGACGGGAACAGTCGTCCTATGCATCAGCCGGTACAACGCACCGGCTGGCCGTGCGGTGCCCACACTCGCCCGTCCGGCGGAAAGCGACCTCGGGCGGCCCATCGGCCGCGCAACACCGCCCGCACGGGCAGGCAAGCTTCAAGCGAAGGCTGCCCCGGCGGGCCCACTGGCATGCCCGGATCCGCCCGGACACACGAAAGAAACCGTCCACCCCTGCGCCAAGCAGGTGCGACGGGAGTGCAGATCCGCCCGGTCAGCGGGCGGTTGCCGTACCCCGGAAGATCAGGACTGGTTGAAGAACGCCGAGCGCTCGGTCGGCCGGGGCTTCTCCGGGGTCGCCACCTCGACGTTCGCCGGGGACAGCAGGAAGACCTTGCCGGTCACCTTCTCGATCGACCCGTGCAGACCGAAGACCAGCCCGGCGGAGAAGTCGACCAGACGCTTGGCGTCCGCGTCGTCCATGTCCGTCAGGTTCATGATCACCGGCGTACCGGAGCGGAAGCTCTCGCCGATGGTCTTGGCCTCGTTGTACGTCCGGGGATGGATCGTGGTGATCCGGTGGATCTCGGCCGAGGGGTGCGCGACCACCCGGGCGATGTTCCCCTGGCCGGCGGCGCGGCCGATCGGCGTGACCGCCGCCCGGCGCTCCTCGCGCTCATCTTCGTCGTCCACGACCGGATCGAAGTCCTCGTCCTCGTACTCGTCGTACGCCGAGTAGCGGTCGTCGTCCTCGGCAAGGCCCAGGTACACCATGGTCTTGCGCAGTGCGCCGCTCATCGAAACCTCCGCATGTTCGCTCACCCTGCGACGAAGCTACCCGAGGGGCGGCCCCGGACCGGGGACCACGCTTCCGACACGCAGATGACTTGCTCCGTGACTCAGCGCTTGCACAAATTCCCCGGTCTCGCCACCGGAAAAGGCGGTTGCCTCCGGGTGCTTGATCAGTAGATGCAGGAAGAGCCGCAAAAGTTCGCAATCGCCCCGATCTGGGGCCCAAGTCACAACAACTGCGGGCCGACGGACCCGACACGGGCGGTGATCACGCCCGTCACCGGACCGCTCGCCGAATCCGAAGATCACGACTTGGTCTCGCTCGTGTCGTTCGGCGCGTCGGGCAAACGAAACCGGGGCGACGAGGTGAGCTGCAGCACACTTCGTCGCCCCGGTCCCGGTGTCCTACTTCAGGAAATCAGGGACATCCAGGTCGTCGTCGTCCAGCACGATCGGCCGCGGGGTGCGGGCCGGGCGCGGATCCGTCACCTCGATCACCCGCGGCGGGGTGGGCGTCGGGTCGTTGTGCACCTCGGACTGCTCGGCGTACTCGGCCTCGCCGGAGTGCCGCCAGCTCTCGGCCTCCGGCTCGGGGGCCGGCGGGTTCAGCGGCGTCGGCTGGGCGTAGCCGTGGTTGCCGCCCTGCCCGTAGCCGTTGCCGGCGATCGGGATCGGGGTGGGCGCGGTGACCGGCTGCTGCGGGATCGGCCCGGTGCCGTACTGGCTCGGCGCCGAAGCGCCGGCCGGCAGCGGGGTAGCCGCCTGGACGTGCGCCGGGCGTTGCTGGCCGGAGCTCGGAGGTATCTGTTGCCGCCCGCTGACCTGCCCCAACGCGTTCTGGTCGGAGCGTTTCACCGGGCTGCCGCCGTCGAAGCCGGCCGCGATCACGGTGACTCGCACCTCGTCGCCCAGGGCGTCGTCGATCACCGCACCGAAGATGATGTTGGCCTCCGGGTGGGCCGCCTCCTGGACCAGCCGGGCCGCCTCGTTGATCTCGAAGAGGCCCAGGTCGGAGCCACCCTGGATGGACAGCAGCACACCGTGCGCGCCGTCCACGCTGGCTTCCAGCAGTGGCGAGGAGATCGCCGTCTCGGCCGCCTGGATGGCCCGGTCCTCACCGCGGGCCGAGCCGATCCCCATCAGCGCGCTGCCGGCCCCCTGCATCACCGACTTCACGTCGGCGAAGTCCAGGTTGATCAGGCCGGGGGTGGTGATCAGGTCGGTGATGCCCTGGACACCGGACAGCAGCACCTGGTCGGCCGAGCGGAAGGCGTCGAGCACGCTGACGTGCCGGTCGCTGATCGACAGCAGCCGGTCGTTCGGGATGGTGATGAGGGTGTCGACCTCTTCGCGCAGGCTGGTGATGCCCGAGTCGGCCTGGGTGGAGCGGCGCCGGCCCTCGAAGGTGAACGGCCGGGTGACCACACCGATCGTCAGGGCGCCGAGCGAGCGGGCGATCCGGGCGACCACCGGCGCACCACCGGTGCCCGTGCCACCACCCTCGCCGGCGGTCACGAAGACCATGTCGGCGCCCTTGATCACTTCTTCGATCTCTTCGGCGTGGTCCTCGGCGGCCTTGCGGCCGACCTCCGGATCGGCGCCGGCGCCCAGGCCACGGGTGAGCTCCCGGCCTACGTCGAGCTTGACGTCGGCGTCGCTCATCAGCAGCGCCTGCGCGTCGGTGTTGATCGCGATGAACTCGACGCCCTTGAGTCCCACCTCGATCATCCGGTTGACCGCGTTGACGCCGCCGCCACCGATACCTACAACCTTGATGACCGCGAGGTAGTTCTGCGGAGCTGCCACGTCGGGGTGCCTCTCGCTCGCCGGATCCGTAGACCCTCACCCTCAACTGGAGGGTTATAGTTATGTCAGCCTGTCCTGATAAGCGAACGTAGGTGTCCTCCCGGGGCCTTTCAACGACCTCGGGGGTGTGTCGCCCGGCGGAGTCAATCCCCTGGCCGGGCAACCGGGCCGAAGCCTTCGATCACCTTGCGTTCGCGGGGAACTACGAAGCGGTGGACGGCATCTCCGGCGCCCGCACGTCGTAGCTCTTCGCCTTCTGCTTGAGCAGGGCCGTCAGCACGGTGGCCTTCTGCTCGCCCTGCTCCGCATCGCCCCACTGCACCAGCACGGTGCGGTTCCCGGCGTTCTTCAGCGGGGCGGAGAGTCTCAGCCAGATCCCGTCCGGGGAGCTGGTGCCGATCGCCTTCAGCCGGCTGCTGAGGTTCTCCGGCAGGCCCTCGCGCACCGCCAGCACCCCGCGCAGGTTGGCGACGCTGTTCTTGTGGCCGAGCTCGACCTCGATCTGCGGCACCCCGGCCGGGACGTTCTTGGCCGGGCGGGTCTCGATCACCACGCCCTCGTCGTCGACCAGCTGCATCATCAGCATCGGGCCGGTCGACTCCCCGGCGGTGGAGTTGCCCGCCACCCGGCTCGAGGGCAGCGCCGCCACCGGCCGCCGCTCGTTCACCTCGACCTGCAGGACACCCGGCCAGGACCGGCTGACCTCGACATCCTTGACCAGCCGGAGCTTCCCGACCTGCGCACCGATCTCCCCGGTACGGGCCAGCAGGAGTGAGTGCCCCAGCTCGGTCTCCGCGACCGCGCGCACCTCGGACTCGCTGACCCGGTCCAGCCCGGCGATCTGCACCTGGTTGACCGTGGCCCACGGCGAGAAGATCACCGCCCACACACCGGCGGTGACGGCGATCACGGTGGTCACCGCGATCAGGGTCTGCCGACGCCGGCGGGCCCGGGCCCGCGCGGCGAACCGCTGGGCCGAGGTCTTGGACACCACCGAGCGGGTCCGGACCGGGGCCGCGGCCAGGCCGGCCGAGCGACTGGCCGTGACCGTGCGCTTCGCCTTGGCCTTGGCCACCGGCTTCTTCTTCGGAGTCGGCTTCTTCTTCGGCCCAGGCTTCGGCTGAGCAGTGCTTTTACCAGCGGACGCGGCCCCGCCCGGCTTGCGTCGGGGAGCGGATCCCCGGCCCGTCGCCGTGCGGGGCGTGGCGCTTCGACCCGGTCGCCGGCCAGGTCCGCTGGAAGCGTTGCGGCTCATGCCGACCGGTGCTCGCCGTCGCTGTGGCGCAGGGCCGCCAGAATGGCCGGGCCCAGGGTGGTGATGTCGCCGGCGCCGATGGTCAGCACCAGGTCGCCCTTCTGCACCCGGGCCACCACTTCCTCGACCGCGGCCGCGGCCGTGGCCCGGTAGGCCACCTGGGACTGCGGCAGGCGTACCGCGTTCGAGACCAGTTCGCCGGTGACGCCGGGCTCGGGATCCTCCCGGGCGGCGTACACGTCGAGCACCACCACCTCGTCGGCCAGCGACAGGGCGGCGCCGAAGTCGTCGGCGAAGATCCGGGTCCGGCTGAACAGGTGCGGCTGGAACACCGCCAGCACCCGGCCCTCCCCCACCACGGCCCGGGCGGCCTTCAGTACCGCCCGCACCTCGGTCGGGTGGTGCGCGTAGTCGTCGACCACCCGCACCCCGTGCTCGGTGCCCTTGTCCTCGAACCGCCGGCGGGTGCCGCCGAAGCTGCGGACCGCGGTCAGCGCAGGCGCGCCGGAGACCCCGAAGTGCCGGGCCACGCACCAGGCCGCCACCGCGTTCAGGGCGTTGTGCACCCCCGGGACCCGCAGCGTGACCGGGCCGATCCGGGTGCCGTCGGGCCGGGCCTCGATCGCGAACTGCACACCCTCGGGCGTCTCTTCGAGGTCGACCAGGCGTACGTCGTTGTCCTCGCCCAGGCCGTAACGGCAGATCCGCACGGCGTGGCCGGCCAGCTCGTCGTGGGCCTGCTCCAGCACCCGGCGCACGCCCGGGTCGTCGCCGCAGCCCACGACCATGCCGCCGGGCACCACCTTCTGGCTGAACTCGACGAAGGCGGCCTCGACCGCCTCGGCGCTGCCGTAGTGGTCCAGGTGGTCGGGCTCGACGTTGGTGATCACCGCGACCTCGGGCCGGTAGAGCAGGAACGAGCCGTCCGACTCGTCCGCCTCGGCCACGAAGATGTCGCCGGAGCCGTCGTGCGCACCCTGCCCACCCTCGGTGAGCTCGCCGCCGATCGCGAACGAGGGGTCCAGCCCGCACTCGCGCAGCAGCACCGTGGTCATGCCGGTGGTGGTGGTCTTGCCGTGGGTACCGGCGATCGCCACCGGGCGGCGGCCGGTCATCAGCGCGGCCAGCGCCTCGGAACGGTGCAGCACCCGCAGGCCCTTCTCCCGCGCCTCGAGGAGCTCCGGGTTGTCCGGCCGGACCGCGGTGGAGATCACCACGGTGGAGCCGGCCGGCACCTGGTCGGCGCTGTGCCCGATGAACACGGCGGCGCCCCCGGCCCGCAGCCCGGTCAGCACCGGGCTGTCCCGGCTGTCGCTGCCGGAGACCACGGCGCCGCGGGCCAGCAGCAGCCGGGCGATGCCGGACATCCCGGCCCCGCCGATCCCGATCAGGTGCGCGGCCAGGATCGGTTCGTCCACCAGCGGCGCACCGTCGGCGCTGGTCACCGTGGCCTCGCCGGAGATCCGGCCACCGACCCGCTGGCCACCGATGGTGGGCACGCTCAGCTCGGCGTCCTGCTCGGGTTGCGTCATCGGGCTTGTTACCTTCCTGCGTGCGAGCGGGCCGCAGCCACCTCGACCATGGACGCGAGCCGCTCGTCGGCGTCGCGGATGCCGAACCGGGCCGCCGCATCGCCCATCGCGTGCAGCCGGGCCGGGTCGCTGAGCAGCGGGACCAGCACGTTCGCGACCCAGGTGGGGGTGCAGGCGGCGTTGTCGATCAGCAGCCCGCCACCGGCCGCGACCACCGGCTCGGCGTTGTGCCGCTGCTCGCCGTTGCCGATCGGCAGCGGCACGTAGGCGGCGGGCAGGCCCAGCGCGGTGACCTCGCTGACGTTGCCCGCGCCGGAGCGGCAGACCACCATGTCGGCGGCGGCGAAGGCCAGGTCCATCCGGTCGAGGTACTCGGTGACCACGTAGCCGGCGGGCGGCTCACCGTCGAACGGCACGCTCTTGCCCCGGCCGGCGGTGTGCAGCACCTGGATCCCGGCGCCGTTCAGCAGCCAGGCGGTCTTGCCGAAGGTGTCGTTCAGCTGCTGCGCGCCGAGCGAGCCGCCGGTCACGAACAGCGTGGTCTGGTTGGGCTTCAGGCCCAGCGCCACCCGGGCGGTCTCACGCTGCGAGTACCGGTCCAGAGTGGTGATCTGCCGGCGCAGCGGCAGGCCGATCACCTGGCCGTTGCGCAGCGGGGTACCCGGGAAGGTGACACCGACGTGCGGCGTGAGCCAGGAACCGAGGCGGTTGGCCAGACCGGGCCGGGCGTTGGCCTCGTGCACCACGATCGGCACCCCGAGGCGGCGCGCGGCCAGGTAGGCCGGCGAGGACACGTAGCCGCCGAAACCGACCATCACGTCGGCGTCACGCAGCACCGCGGCGGCCGCGTCGATCGCAGCCTTCAGCTTGCCCGGCAGCTTGAACACCTCGGGCGAGGGCTTGCGCGGTAGCGGTACCCGGGGCATCAGCTCCAGGTCGTAGCCCGCTGCCGGGACCAGCCGGGCCTCCAGGCCCTCGGCGGTGCCCAGCGCGGTGATCTTCGTGGCCGGGTCGCGACGGCGCAGGCAGTCAGCCAGTGCCAGAAGCGGGGCGATGTGGCCGGTGGTGCCACCCCCGGCCAGTACGACGGACAGACTCATCGGCTCCTGCCTTCCCTGCGTACCGGCAGCACAGCGAGGGAACGCTGTACCAGTCCGGCCCGTGCGGCCAGTGCCTCGGCCGCTCCTGATTCGCGCCGGGCGAAGCCCAGCACCATGCCGATCGCGGCGAGCATCGTGACCAGTGCCGTACCGCCGCTGGAGACCAGCGGCAGCGGCATCCCGACGATCGGGAGCAGGCCGACGACCCCGCCGATGTTGATCACCGAGTGGGTGACCACCCAGACCAGAACGCCTGCGGTGGCGATCTTCACGAACAGCTCCTCGGTGCGCAGCACGATCCGGGCCAGGCTGAGACACAGGGTCAGCAGCAGACCGATCACCAGCAACGTACCGATGAGCCCGAGCTCCTCGCCGATGATGGCGAAGATGAAGTCGTTGTGCGCCTCGGGCAGCAGGCCCCACTTCTCCCGGCTGCCGCCCAGGCCGACGCCGCCCCAGCCGCCGGTGGCCAGCGCCCACTGCCCGTGCACGCTCTGGAAGCAGCCGTCCATCACGCTCTCGCTGGAGGCGTCGCAACCCTGCAGCCAGGTGCCGATCCGGCTCAGCCGGTTCCCGCTGACCAGCACCAGCATCAGCACCGCGAACATCAGCGCGCCGGCCGCCGCGGCGAAGATCCGCAGCGGGGCCCCGGCCACGAACAGCAGCCCGGCCACGATCGCCATCACCACCATCGCGGTGCCCAGGTCCTTGCCGCCCATGATCAGCAGGAGCAGCACCCCGGCCCCCGGCACCACCGGGATCAGCGCGTGCAGCGGCTGGTCCATCAGCGAGCGCTTGCGCACCAGCACGGTGGCGGACCAGACGATCAGCGCGAACTTGCCCACCTCGGCGGGCTGCAGGTTGAAACCGGCGATCGAGATCCAGCCGTAGTTGCCGTTGGTACCGGCCCGGAACGGCGGGATCAGGGTGAGGAACTGCAGGACGAACGAGAACAGCAGCAGCGGCCAGGACAGCACCTGCCAGGTGCGGACCGGGATCCGCGAGCAGATCACCAGGGCCGGGAAACCGATGGCGGCGAACATCGCCTGGCGCCAGAACTCGCTGAACGGCGAGGCCCCACTGGCGATCGAGGTGACGCTGGAACTGGAGAGCACCATCACCAGACCGATGCAGGTCAGCGTGACGGTGGCCCCCAGCACCAGGTAGTACGAGGTCAGCGGCGCGTTCAGCCGGCCGGCCACCCGCTGCCCCAGACCCGGCGAGGCGCCGGCCCGGGGCGGATCGGCGGTGACGGTCACGCCACGTCCTTCACTGCGGCGGCGAAGGCCTGCCCCCGGGCCGAGAAGGCTTCTCCCGCGGGCGCCGGGAACGCCGGGCTGAGCAGCACCGTGTCACCGGCACGGGCCACCGCTTCGGCCTGCTCGACCGCGGCACGCATCACGGGCTCGATCTGGGGCACCTCACCAGTCTCCTGGACCGCCGAGTCGAAGACCGGGACATCAGGGGCGTGTCGACCGAGCGCCTCACGGATCGCGACCGAGCCCTCGCCCGGCAGCAGCACGACGCCCCGCAGCCGGCCCGCGTACTTCTGCACGGTCGCGTCCAGGTCCACCGGAGCCGGACCGTGTCCACCGGCGATCCAGACCACCGACTCGAAGCTGGAAAGCCCTGCGGCAACCGCGAAAGCGTCGGTGGCGGCGGAGTCGTCCACCCAGTCCACCTCGGCGCTGCGGGTGAGCAGGTTCAGCCGGTGGGTCAGCGGGTAGTAGTGCCGCAGGCCGTCACGCACCGCCGACGGGTTCACCCCGTAGGCCCGCGCCAGCGAGGCCGCGGCCAGCGCGTTGAGCACGTTGTGGGCGGCCAGCACCCCGGCGCCCGCGGTGCGGACGTCCTCAGTCGTACCCAGCTCGGCCGCCGAGGTGGTGCGCTGAGGCACGAAAGCCCGGTCGCACAGCACGTCCTCGACCAGGCCGAGCATCGAGACCGCGGGCGTGCCGCCGGAGAAACCGACGGCGCGGGCGCCCTCGATCACGTCGGCCTCGCGCACCAGTTCCTCGGTGGCCGGGTCGGCCACGTTGTACACGCAGGCGACCTCGGTGTTCTCGTAGATCCGCCCGTAGTCCTGGGCGAGTTCGGCCGGGCCGACGTTCAGGCAGACCGAGGCCAGCGGCTGCAGCGAGGACGACCAGCGCAGCTGGTGCGCCGACAACTGCACGGCGAGGACGTCGTACGGCTGCGGGTGCAGCACCGACTCCAGCAGTGAGGTGCCGGCCTGGCCGGTCGAGGTGGCCCGCCGGCCGTGGGCCGAGAGCATGGTGGCCAGCATCGTGGCCGTGGTCGCCTTGCCCCGGGTGCCGGTGATGGTCAGCCAGGGCGCGGGCTCCTCGGCCGGGCGCAGCTGCCAGGCCAGCTCGGCCTCGGCCCAGACCGGGATGCCCGCGGCCAGGGCGTCGCGGACCACCGGGTGCTCGGAGTCCCAGCCCGGGGAGACGATCAGCAGCTCGGCCCCGACATCGGGCAGCCCGGCCACGTGCTCGGCGCCGAACCGGATGTCCGCGCCCAGCACCTCCAGCACGGTGCCCCGGTCGCGCCGGTTGCCGGAGTCGTCGGCCTCGATGATCGTCACCTGGGCGCCGCGTTCCAGCAGCGCGTCGGCACAGGCGAAGCCCGAGATCCCGATCCCCGCGACGACGACCTTGAGGCCGTCCCACTTCAAGGACGTCATATGCCCACCACCCACTCGGCGTAGAACACGCCCAGACCGAGCGCGGCGAACAGTCCGGCGATGATCCAGAACCGGATCACGATGGTCACCTCGCCCCACCCGACCAGCTCGAAGTGGTGCTGCAGGGGGGCCATCCGGAACACCCGTTTACCGGTCAGCTTGAACGAGCCGACCTGGATGATCACCGAGAGCGTGATCATGATGAACAGGCCGGCCAGCGGCACCAGCAGCAGTTCGGTGCGGGTGGTGATGGCCAGGCCGGCCAGGCCGCCGCCGAGCGCCAGCGAGCCGGTGTCACCCATGAAGATCTTGGCCGGGGAGGCGTTCCACCACAGGAACCCGAAGCAGGCGCCGGCCATGCAGACCGCGACCACCGCCAGGTCGCGCGGATCGCGGACCTCGTAGCACTGCGGGCCGGCCCCGGAGGCCAGCTGGCAGGACTGGTTGGACTGCCAGATCCCGATGATCACGTAGGCGCCGAACACCATCACGCTGGCGCCGGTGGCCAGACCGTCCAGGCCGTCGGTCAGGTTCACCCCGTTACTGGCGCCCGCGATCATGATGTACGTCCAGGCCACGTACAGGATCAGGCCGATCACCGGGCCGGCGAAGGCCAGGTCGACCGCGGTGTCACGGATGAACGAGATCGCGGTCGAGCCCGGGGTGCGGAAGCCGTCGTCCGGGAACTGCAGGGTGAGCACCGCGAAGGTGATCGAGACGAACGACTGCCCGGCCAGCTTGCCGCCGGCGGTCAGGCCGAGGCTGCGCTGTTTGCTGATCTTGATGAAGTCGTCCAGGAACCCGACCAGGCCCATGCCGGTGATCAGGTACAGCACCAGCAGGCCGGACGCGGTCGGCGGGCTCAGCGTGATCGCGTGCGCCACCACGTAGCCGATCAGCGCCGACATGATGATCACGGCGCCGCCCATGGTCGGGGTGCCGCGCTTGACGTGGTGCGAGGTCGGGCCGTCGTCCCGGACGAACTGGCCGTACCGCCGCCGCACCAGGAACCGGATGAACAACGGGGTTCCGAAGAGTGCACAGATCAGCGACACGGCCGCGGCGATCAGGACCGTTCTCACGACGCTGCCTCGGTCTCTCTCGTTCGGCGCCGACCGGGGATCGGCGGCTTCGGGTACGTGCGGTGTTTCGGGGCGGTGCAACGGGGGATTGCGCGCATGCCGGACATCAGCTGGACGGACCCCCGCAAGTCCTGGGGGCGCATCGTCCGGCGCTCACCGTACCGAGCCGGGGCGGGGCCTGCTTCACCGGTTCCGCCCTTCCGGGAGCCGATCGGGACCTCGGTCCGCAGCCGGGCCGGTCAGGCTCAGGTCGGCCCGGGCGATCACGTCCGCGAGCACCTCCCGGTCGTCGAACGGGTGCACCACCCCGGCGATGTCCTGACCTCGCTCGTGCCCCTTGCCTGCCACCAGGACGGTTCCCTCGGGGCCGGCGTACGCGACGGCGGCCTCGATCGCCCGGCGCCGGTCGGCGATCTCGACGACCTCGGTGAGCCCGCAACCGGCGTCCAGGTTCGTTCGTGCCCCTTCGAGCACCGCAGCCCGGATCTCGGCCGGTACCTCGGAGCGGGGATTGTCGTCCGTCACCACGACCACGTCCGCGTGGAAGGCAGCCTCGGCGCCCATCTTCGGGCGCTTGGCCCGGTCGCGGTCTCCCCCGGCACCCAGAACGATCACCAGGAGGCCCTTACGGGCGGGCCGTAGGGCCTTCAGAGCGGTGGCTACGGCGTCGGGTGTGTGGGCGTAGTCCACGACCGCCAGAGGGGCGCTGGCGACCTGCTCCATCCGCCCCGGAACGGCCGGGGCGGCCGCCAGCTGACGGGCCGCATCGACGGCGGGAGTGCCGGAAGCGACCAGCATCAGCAGCGCCAGCACGGTGTTCGCGACGTTGAAGTCGCCCGGGAGCGGGCAGTGCCCCAGCACCTTCTCGCCACCGGGGCCCACCAGGACGAAGTCGGTGCCGCCCTCCTGGGGATCGGCCTCGGCCACCCTCCAGTCGGCTTCGACACCGGGCTTAGTGGCGAAAGTCACCACCGGGACGGCGGACTCGCGGGCGAGCCGGACCCCCCATTCGTCGTCCACGCAGATCACGCCCTGCCGGGCCCGCTGCGGGGTGAACAGCTCGGCCTTGGCCGCGAAGTAGTCCTCCATCGTGGGATGGAAGTCCAGGTGGTCCTGCGAGAGGTTGGTGAAGCCGGCCACGTCGAACCGGATCCCGTCGACCCGGCCCAGGGTGAGGGCGTGGCTGGAGACCTCCATCGAGCAGACGTCCACCCCACGGGCCAGCATCAGCGCCATCAGCGCGGCCAGATCGGGGGCCTCGGGGGTGGTACGGACGCTGTCCACCTGCTCGTCGATGATCCGGGTGAGCACCGTGCCGATCAGGCCGCAGCGCCGCCCGGCCGCCCGCAGCGCCCCGTCCAGCAGGAACGTGGTGGTGGTCTTGCCGTTGGTGCCGGTGACGCCGAACATCAGCATCTGCTCGGCGGGCCGGCCGAACACCCAGGCCGCCAGGCCACCCAGGACCTCGCGGGGGTTCGGCACCACCACCAGGGGCAGACCGCTCTCGGCGGCCAGCTCGGCGCCCTCCGGATCGGTCAGCACCGCGGTGGCGCCCAGTTGCGCGGCCCCGGCGCTGAACTTCGCGCCGTGGGTACGCGCACCGGGCAGCGCGGCGTAGAGGTCGCCCGGCTGCACCGCTCTGGAGTCCAGGCAGACACCGGTGATCGTGACGTCACTCCAGGCCTGCGGCACGGTGGTACCGAGGACGTCGGCGACGTCGGCTAAGGATT
This sequence comes from Kineosporia babensis, assembly GCF_021129305.1. Classification (GTDB taxonomy): domain Bacteria; phylum Actinomycetota; class Actinomycetes; order Actinomycetales; family Kineosporiaceae; genus Kineosporia; species Kineosporia babensis. The sequence goes on from NZ_JAJOMB010000005.1 coordinate 58,486, forward strand.
GAGCGGGCGCGGGATCGCGCGGCGGGACCGGCACGGTGGTCGAGGCTATCCGGTTCTGGCTACCGGTCAGGACCACGTGAGCGGGAACTGGCGCTTCTTGGCCCCGCTCGGCTCGATCCCCTGCGAGATCAGCGCATCAGTCATGATCCGCTGGAACACCGGCCCGGCCACGGTTCCGCCGTAGTGACCCTTGGTCGGGTTCTGCACGAACACCGCGACCACCAGCTCCGGGTCGTCGGCCGGGGCCATCCCCACGAAACTGGCCGTGTACCCGTCGTAACGGCCGAGTTCCGCGCTGTAGCGCTGAGCGGTACCGGTCTTGCCGGCCACCCGGTAGCCCGGGATCTCGGCGTCCACCGCCGTTCCGTCCTCGCTGACCACGCTCTCCAGCATCAGCCTCAGGTCCTCGGCCGTCTTCTGGCTGATCACTCTGGTCTTCTCCCCGGCCGGCTCGGCCTCGAGCTGCCCGTCGGCCCCGGTGACCGCCTTGATCAGCTTCGGCTGCACCCGCACCCCGTCGTTGGCGACGGTGGCGAAGACACTGGCCGACTGCAGCGCGGTGACCGAGAGCCCCTGCCCGAACATCACGTTCAGCCGGGTCCGCCCGTCCCAATCCTGCGGGGTGCCGAGGATGCCGGCCGACTCGGCCAGCCCCACCCCGGTCTTGCTGCCCAGGCCGAACTTGGTCAGGTAGTCGTACATGGTCTGCGAGCTCATCTTCTCGCCGACCATCACCGTGCCGGTGTTCGAGGACTGGGCCAGAACCCCGGCGAAAGTGAGCTTCTCGGTCTCGTGCTCGTGCGAGTCCCGGATCTGCCCGGCCGCCCCCCGGTCCAGCAGGTAGGGCACCTTCATCGGCGTGGTGGGCTCCACCTCGCCCTCCTCGAGGGCGGCCGCGGCGGTGATCACCTTGCTGGTCGAGCCGGGCTCGAAAACGTCCAGCAGGGCCCGGTTGTTGCGGTTCTCGACCTTGGAGCTGCCGGGCGAGTTGGAGTCGAAGGTGGGCACGTCGGCCAGCGCCAGGATCTCGCCGGTCCGCTTCATCACCACCAGCTGGGCGGAGTCGGCCTTGGAGCTCTTCACCACCTTCTCCAGGGCTTCCTGCGCCTTGAACTGCAGGTCCCGGTCGAGGGTGAGCTGAACCTGCTTGCCGTCCACCGGGTCGGTCTGCGAACTCACCCCGGTGGCGATCGGCTGGCCGTTCGAGCCGCGCTCGTAGCTGGACTCGCCGTCGGTGCCGTGCAGCAGCTCGTTCTGCGAGCTCTCGATCCCGGAGACCGCCTTGCCCTCGCTGTTGATGAAACCGAGCACGTTGGAGGCCACCGAACCGGCCGGGTAGGTGCGCCGGCTGGCCTGCACCCCGATCACGCCGGGGATCCGCAGGGCCGAGACATCGCGCCAGACCGTGGGTTCCACGCTCTTGGCCACGTACCCGAACCGCTTGGTGCCCTCCAGCGACTTCTGGACGTCGGCCACCGGCAGATCGAGCACCGGGGCCAGGGCCCGGGCGGCCGCCGCCACGCCCTTCTCGCTCTCCGCCACCTTGGCGTACTTGTTGTACAGCGGCACCAGGGTCTGGTCGACGGTGATGTGCCGGCGCTCCACCGTGGTGGCCAGCACCGTGCCCTCGGTGTCCAGGATGTCGCCGCGGTGGGCGTACAGGGTCTCGGTGCGCATCCGGTTGTCCAGCGCCTCGGCCGAGAGTTTCTCCGACTCGAAAGTCTGCAGCTGCACCAGTCTTCCGGCGAGCACCACGAAGATCAGCACCACCACGGCGGCGGTCAGCCGCAGCCGGGCGTCCGGGGCACCGGCCCGCGGCGGGCCGAGGTTCAGCAGTGGCCCGCGCGGGCCCCGCGGACCACCTGAACCCGACCGGCGCCGCTTCTTCTGCGCCCGAGCAGTTCTCGCCACTGGGCCGAGCGCCGACCGGGTCAGCACCTTGGCCTTCTTGACCGGTTTGCGCGCTACCGGGCGCCGCGGAACACTTTTCCGGGCGACCGGTTTCGCCGTGGCCTTCTTCTTGGCCACCGGCTTCTTCGCCGCGGCCTTCTTCACCGCAGCCTTTTTCACCGTCGGCTTCTTCACCGCCGGCTTCTTCGCCGTCTTCTTGGCAGTGGAACTGGTAGCGGAACGGCCCGCCCCTCGCGGGTACTCGGCCCCGGACCGAGCGGCGGCGCCGCTACCTCTGGGGCTCATCGCGACGGCTCACCCGTCTGCGTGTCGTCGCTCTTTTCCGGGGTCGGCGGCGAGGTAGCGGCCTCGGGCTCACCCTTCACACTGCCGTTGTCCGGGTTCAGGAAGACCGGGTTCGGCGCCGGCACCATGCCCAGCTTGCGCGCCTCGGCGGTCAGCCGGCCGGGCGCGGCCTGCTGCTGCACCTGCTCGGTCAGCGCCTGCCGCTGCTCCGCCAGCTCGCGCTGCTGGTCTTTCAGTTCCCGCAGTTCGTAGGCGCCTTCACCGATGCTGATGGTGAGCAGCAGGAGCATCAGCAGGCCGGTCCCGAGCAGACCCACGCAGAACAGCGCCAACCCGGCAGCCGAGCGCCGCGGCGCGGGCACCACCCGCAGCCGGGGACGGACGGCACGGACCGGCGGCCGGGCGGGTTGACGAACCCGGGCCGCGGCTGCGGCCGCCCCCGAAAGATGGTCCGTCGCAACCCTTGCGGTCGCGGTGTTGGTGCTCATGCTGCGTCCCCTCCCCGTCGCCTGCGGTAGCCCGCCTTGTCACCTGCCGAAAACCTGCCCGATCCTGAGGACTTCGGGGCCGGGCGCAACCGCTCGGCCGCCCGCAGCCGGGCCGAGGCCGCCCGCGGGTTCTCGGCGTTCTCCGTCTCCGGCGGCACCTCGGCGCCCCGGGTCAGCAGCTGCATCCGCGGTGCGTGCTCGGCCAGTTCCACCGGCAGCCCCGGCGGGGTGGTGCTGCGGACCTGCTCGGCGAACGTCTGCTTGACGATCCGGTCCTCCAGCGAGTGGTAGGCCAGGACCGCGATCCGGCCGCCGACCGCAAGCGCGTCCACCGCCGCAGGAACCGCCCGCTCCAGAACCTCCAGCTCCTGGTTGACCTCGATCCGCAGTGCCTGGAAGGTGCGCTTGGCCGGGTTGCCCCCGGTCCGCCGGGTGGCGGCGGGCACGTTGTCCCGGATCAGATCGACCAGCCGGGCGCTGGTGGTGAAGGGCCGCTGCGAGCGTTCGCGGACGATCGCCGAGACGATGCGCTTGGCGAACCGTTCCTCGCCGTAGTCGCGCAGGACCCGGACCAGGTCCCCGGCGTCGTAGGTGTTCAGGACCTCGGCCGCGGACATCCCCGTGCTCTGGTCCATCCGCATGTCCAGCGGGGCGTCGACGGAGTAGGCGAACCCCCGGTCCGCCTCGTCCAGCTGCAGTGAGGAGACGCCCAGGTCCATCAGGACGCCGTCGGCCTGCTCGATCCCCAGGTCCTCGAGCACCTGGGGGATGTCGTCGTAGACCGCGTGAGCCAGCCGGACCCGCTCGCCGAAGGGCGCCAGCCGGCGGCCCGCCAGCTCCAGGGCCTGCGGGTCGCGGTCGATCCCAACCAGCGTGACCTGGGGGCAGGCGGTCAGCAGGGCCTCGCTGTGCCCGCCCATCCCGAGCGTGGCGTCCACCACGATCGAGCCGGGATCGGCCAGGGCCGGGGCCAGCAGCTCGACGCAACGATCGCGCATGACGGGGACGTGGCGCTCGTGCGCCTGGGCGGTGTCTTCGTGCTGCATCTTCGTGGTGTTCTCAGAGCTTTCGGGGCGCTCAGGGCGGGTCATCGCGACCTCCCCTCGGGGACGGGAAGGCACCCGGCCGTCCGTGGCCGGGTGCTGGTGGGCTTCGGGCAGGAAGCCACGCGGGAGTCAGAAGCTCGAGCTGATCGCCCTCCGCCCTCGCCGGCTGGGTACCGGTGACGCCGGCCGGACTCGACAGCCACCGGAGCCGGTCCGGGACCGACGTCCGGCGATCAGGTCTCCATCCGCTCCGACCGAACTGCGGCCTGACACCGGGGAAGGTGTGTCAGGACGCCTCGGGCGGCTGGAGACCTCATCGTCGGCGAGTCGGACCGGCCGGTTGTCCAGCACTGGAGTTCTGCTCGTCGTCCGCAGTGCCCTATCCGGCCCGGCGTGGGCCGGCCGGAAGGAGCTCGGCGGTTCTGCTGAGGTCAGGAGTGCACGCGGCACGTCGTCGGGACAGTCGGTGGTTCGGTGGGCCGGCCGGGGAAGCGGCCGGACGCTCGCTCGGGTTGGTGCTCCTGCGGGGTGACATGTGCATCAGAACAACCCGGGGACGACTTCCTCGGCCTGCTCGGCGAACGCCTGTTCCTGCTCGCTGAGGTACGACTCCCACGCCGCCAGGTCCCAGATCTCGATCCGCTCCCCCGCGCCGATCACGGCGCAGTCGCGGTTCAGACCGGCATAGGTCCGCAGCATGGCCGGGATGGTGACCCGGCCCTGCTTGTCGACCGCCTCGTCGGACGCTCCGGAGAGGAACACCCGTAGGTAGTCGCGGGCCTGTTTGCTGGTCACCGGAGCCTGACGCAACTGGCCGGCGATCCGGGAGAACTCGTCGACCGGGAAGACGTAGAGACAACGCTCCTGCCCTCTGGTCACGATCACCCCTGCCTCCAGTTGCTCGCGGAACTTGGCCGGAAGAATCAGCCGGCCCTTGTCGTCGAGGCGAGGTGTGTGGGTGCCGAGGAACATCGGCGGTCCCCTCTCCTCGCCCCTCCCTATTCAGAGCAGCTGGAGCGTGAGGCGTCATCCGTGAAACTCCTCTCCGCTCCAGTGGCCTCCACATTACTCCACTTCCCCCCACACGCAATGGCGGAACGGCGGATTCCACAGCCGCCACCTGCACGAACGTGCAGGTCACAGGCACAGGGGCGGAAGTGGGGAAGGTTTCCGACCGGGTGTCATCCACAGCCTTGACAAGAGCCACCCGATCGGTCATATGTCCCCTTCGCAGGCCCTTGCGCCCGTTCGGGCGGGCCGTCGTGGGGCGAAGTGGGGGTGCGGGAAGATGAAGGACGCCCGCGGTGGGGGAAGGTGGGTACCCGAACGCCCGCAGGTGGTGGGTTGTGGGGGCGAGAGCCCCCGGTGACCCGGCCACTGCGCAGGGTGAGCGTCGGCACCCGGGCGGGTAACCGTCCTCAAGTTCTGCTCTATAACTGACCACCGGCCCGGCCGCGGGCACCCCTCAGGGACGCTGCACGATGCCTCAGCGTTTGAGAGACTGATCGGCACCAAGCACTGCACCGATAAGCGCATCAGACTGCATGAGACTGCCGGGCCTACCCGGACGACAGGTACCCCCGGCCACGGACCGGGAGGCACGGAGGCTGCACACGTGACGACCATGGCCGGCCCGCGGGAACTGGAGTACCTCGCCGGGGTGACCGGAGCTATCAAGTCAGCGATCGAGTCGGTCATCGAGGGCAAACCTGATGTGGTCGACCTCGCTGTCACCGTGCTGCTGGCCGAGGGGCACCTGCTGGTGGAGGACGTGCCCGGGGTGGGCAAGACGATGCTGGCCAAGGCGATGGCCCGGGCGGTCGACTGCTCGGTCAAGCGCATCCAGTTCACTCCCGACCTGCTGCCCAGCGACGTCACCGGGGTCAGCATCTACCGGCAGGAACGGCACGACTTCGAGTTCAAGCCGGGCGCCGTGTTCGCGAACATCGTGGTCGGCGACGAGATCAACCGGGCCAGCCCGAAGACCCAGTCCGCCCTGCTCGAGTGCATGGAGGAGCATCAGGTCACGGTGGACGGCGTCACCCACCGGCTGGAGAGCCCGTTCATCGTGGTGGCCACCCAGAACCCGGTCGAGATGGAGGGCACCTTCCCGCTGCCCGAGGCGCAGCGCGACCGGTTCATGGCCCGGGTCTCGATGGGCTACCCCTCGGCCCACGCCGAGCTGGACATGCTCGGCCACCACGGCGAGCACGACCCGCTGGCCGTGGTCCGCCCGGCCTGCGACGCCAACACTGTGCGCTCGCTGATCGCGGTCAGCCGCGCGGTGTACGCCGCCGACGGGATCAAGGAGTACGTGGTCAACCTGGTCCGGGCCACCCGCTCGAACCCGGAGCTGCGCCTGGGTGCCTCCCCGCGCTCGGCGCTGCAGCTGCTGCGCGCCAGCAAGGCCCGGGCCGCGATGAGCGGTCGCGGCCACGTCATCCCGGACGACGTGCAGGCCCTGACCCCGCTGGTGCTGGCCCACCGGCTGATGCCCAGCGCCGAGGCCCAGCTCGCCCGGCGTACCCCCGCCGACGTCCTGAGCTCGATCCTGGGCCAGGTCCCGGTGCCCGCCCCGCGCGCCACCGCCAGCACCGCCTGGCCGGCATGAGGTCCATGGTCACCCGGGCCCGAGCGGCACTGTCCGGGCTGACCACCCGAGGCCGTTCCTTCCTCTCGGCGGGTGTGGCCTCGGGCATCTGCGCGGTCGTGCTCGGCCGCCAGGACCTGCTGCGGATCGCCGTGCTGCTCCTGGTGCTGCCGCTGGCCTGCGTGTACATGCTCACCCGGGCGCACTACCGGATCGGCCTGACCCGGACCACCACCCCGGCCCGGGTCTCGGTCGGGGCGCCGATGCGGGTGCGGCTGGAGCTGCAGAACCTGGCCTCGATCCGGACCCGGGTGCTGCTGGCCGAGGACCGGGTGCCGCCCGCGCTCGGGGCTCCCCCACGATTTGTGCTCGACCGGATGCCCGGCGGGCAACGCGCCGCCGTCACCTACTCGCTCACCGCCGCGATGCGCGGGCGCTACCCGATCGGCCCGTTGCGGCTGAGGGTCACCGATCCGTTCGGGATGTGCGAGCTCACCCGCTCGTTCACCGGCAACGACCACGTCACCGTGGTGCCCCGGCTGTACCCGCTGGTCCCGCTCACCGCCGGGGGTACCTGGGGCGGCGCCGGCGACTCGCTGGCCCGAGCCGCCGCGGTCAGCGGCGAGGACGACATCGCCACCCGGGAGTATCGCGAGGGTGACGACCTGCGCCGGGTGCACTGGCGCTCCACCGCCAAGCGCGGCGAGCTGATGGTGCGCCGCGAGGAACAGCCCCGGCAGATGCGCGCCACGGTGCTGCTGGACACCAGGGCTCGCTCACACCGCGGCGAGGGGCCGACCTCGTCGTTCGAGTGGGCGGTCAGCGCGGCCGCGTCGGTGGCGGTGCACTTCGCCGAGGAGAAGCACGGCATCCGCCTGCTGACCGACGGCTCCCCCGCGAACTGGTCCAACCCGCACTCCGGCGAGGCCTCCAGCGAGCTGCTGGAGCGGCTGGCCACCGTGCACACCGCCGACGACGAGGTGCTGGACGACGCGATCGGCGTGCTGCACCGGGCCGGCGGCGACGGGCTGATCATCGCGGTGCTGGGCGAGATCGACGAGACGGTGGCGCTGAAGCTGGGCGAGCTCGGGCTGGCCGGCCGGGCCGGGATCGCCGTCCTGCTGAACACCCCGCAGTGGTCGGCCGGATCGGCCCGCGGTTCGCAGGAGGACCGGCAACGCGCCCGCAACCTGCTGCGCGAGGGCGGCTGGGCCGTGGTCGAGGCCGGACCGCAGCAGACCATCGCCGATGTCTGGAGCGGGGCGGCCGGCACGACGGTGGACACCGGCGTCGAGATCACTGCACCGCGGATTCCCCCCGGCACAGCTTCGGCGTCTACTAATGGCCATGTGAACGGTTCTGGCGACGGCTTTGGGCGGCTGCTGGCATGACGAACGGATCCGACGAACGGATGGCGGTGACCGCCGCGGCGGCCAGCCTGGTCGCCGCGCTCACCCTGGCCCCGCTGGTCAAGGGGGGCACCTGGCTGTTCGCCGCGGCGATCATGGTGCTCACCGTGATGGTCTCCGGCATCGTCGGGCGGCAGCTGGCCCGGGGCTGGTGGCCGGCTGTGGTCGGGCTGCAGACCGTGCTGCTGTTCCTGGCCGTGGTGGTGCTGTTCGCCCGGGGTGAGCTGATCAACCCGCCCGGGGCCGTGCAGGCGCTGCAGGAGATGCTCCAGGCCGGGATGAACGTCACCCAGAGCCAGTCGCCCCCGGTGGACGCCGAGCGCGGCATCGTGCTGCTGGTCGCCGGCGGCGCCGGGCTGGTGGCCCTCGCGGTCGACATCCTGGCCACCACCTTCCGCCAGCCCGCGCTGGCCGGGCTGCCGCTGCTGGCCATGTACTGCGTGCCCGCCGCCCTGCTGGAGGACGGCCTCCCCTGGTACCTGTTCCTGGTCGCCGCCGCCGGATTCCTGCTCCTGCTGTCGGCCGACGCCGGGGACCGCGTGCGCGCCTGGGGCCGGGTCCTGGCCTCCGCCGGGCAACGCACCGCCGCCCGGCCGGGCGGCGACACCGCCCTGGCCCGAGGTGGGCGCCGGGTGGGCCTGGCCGCGGTGGCCGTCGCGGTGGCCATCCCCGCGGTGATCCCGGGCCTGGACAACCAGTTGCTGGGCGGGTCCGGAGACGGGGACGGCTCCGGCGGCACCGTGATCACCCGGATCAACCCGATCCTGGACATGCGCCGCGACCTGAACGACCCGGTGGACACCGATCTGCTGCAGTACACCACCACCGTCGCCAACCCGGAGCCGCTGCGGATCGTCACCGCCGACGAGTACGACGGGCGCACCTGGAAGCCCAGCGGCAAGAAGATCCCGCGGGCCAACAACATCAACGACGGCATGCCCTCGGCCCCCGGCCTGACCGCCGCGGTCACCACCGAGTCGGCCACCTCCGACATCCAGATCTACCGGCTGCGCGAGACCTACCTGCCGCTGCCCTACCCGACCGTCCAGGTGAGCGGTCTGGACGGCGAGTGGCTGTACGACCCGGACACGCTGAACGTGATCGGCAACAAGGTGGACACCACCCAGGCCGAGTACCGGGTGTCGTTCCTCAACGTCACCCCGAACTCCCGGCAGCTGGCCAACGCGGGCAGCCCGCCCCAGGAGATCGTCGAGAAGTACACCCAGCTGCCGGACGACATGCCGGAGTCGATCGAGGAGATCACCCGCGACGTGGCCGGCGGCGGCAGCCAGTACGAGCAGGCGGTCCGGCTGCAGGACTTCTTCCGGCGCGACGGTGGCTTCCGCTACGACACCCGGGCGCCGCAGAACGAGCAGGGCGACGGCAGCGCCTCGGCGATCATGGACTTCCTCGACCAGCGGGTCGGCTACTGCGTGCACTACGCCTCGACGATGGCCGTGATGGCCCGTCAGCTCGGCATCCCGGCCCGGGTCGCGGTGGGCTTCCTGCCGGGCAGCGTGCAGAGCGAGAACACCCGGATCATCTCCTCCCGCGACGCCCACGCCTGGCCCGAGCTGTACTTCCAGGGCGTCGGCTGGACGCGCTTCGAGCCCACCCCGCGCGATGGTCAGGCCGCGCCGGAGTGGACGGTCCCGGAGTCGGAGGAAGACGGCACCACCACCGAGGAAGACACCAGCACGACCACCGCGCCGGAGGACAGCCAGGAGGACGAAGGCGCCGCCGCCGAGACGCAGACCCCGGAGGAGGAAGCTGCGGCCACGGCCACCCAGTCGTCGGGCGGATTCAGCGTTCCCTGGCAGCCGGTAGTGGCGGTGCTGGTGCTTCTGCTCGTCCTGGCCACTCCCCGCACGGCCTCTGCGCTGGCGGCCCGGCGGCGCTGGAAGCAGGCCAAGACGCCGCCTGCGCTGGCGGCGGCCGCCTGGGACGATCTGCGGCTGGGGTTGAGCGATATCGGGGTGCGCTGGGCTGCTTCCTGGACGCCGCGAGCGGTGCGGCAGCGGTTGAACGACGATTACCAGCTCGCGCCGGAACAGGCCGAGGCGCTGGACCGGCTGGTGGCAGAGCTGGAAGACGCGCTCTACGCGCCGCCTTCGGATCTGGACGGCCGGTCGGCGGAGGAGCGGAAGCAGGATGTGGCGCTGATCGTTGGGGCCGTGGCGGTGCAGAAGTCCTCGCAGACGCGGTGGCGGGCGCGGTTGTGGCCGGCATCCGGGCTGAGCGCTCTGGCTGGGCTGGGAGCTTGGGTCACGTCGAAGTTCCAGCGGGGGTCTGGCTCCTCGGACGACGAGGATTCGGCTGCGCGGGCGAAGGTCGGCGCGAGTTCCTAGGAGTGCTTACAGACGTTTGTGGGCGTCGGGCGCTCGGTGCGCTGGTGGGGGTTGGAGACAGCCTCGATCGGTTTGCTTTCGATCACCGTGAGCTCAGGTGTCGCGCGCTGGCTGGTGAGTGGCTGCGTCCGGTTGTCCTCCTCAGCCACCATCGTCCGTGGAGCTGGTCTGGCCCTTGACCACAGACGTCCTAAAGCCGCATGTCCGGACCATCGGTCGCCGGCCGACAGCGGGCTGTGGGAGCGGGCCCTCCCGACCATGATCACGAGGAGTTCCGGGCGATCACGAAAGGTCGCTGTCCGGGCCGGTTCCGGGCTCGTCAGGTCCGCGACGGACGTCTTCTTGTTTGCCTCAGGATCACGCGCGCTTCGCCCACACCGGCTGCCGATCGGGCATGATCTGGCGTGGAAGGCCTCCCGCCTGCAGCTCGACCAGCCTGCGCCGGGCGGTTCGCTCGTGTCGGGCGGCCTGCTTGCGTACGACGACCCGCTTGCGTACAGCGGCAAACAGCACCAGGCGGTACCGCGTGATGCGGTACCGCCTACATGAACCTGCATTCAGCTTGCCGGCCCCGCCAGGCGGGGCCACCTGCTATCCAGCATCTTTCATGCCGTGCTGCGGCGCCGGGTCAGCGTTCGTCCCGGCGACGATCCCACCGCTGCTCCAGACGTTGCATGAAGCTCGCCTTGCTGCGGTTGTTGCGTTTCACCGGGGGACGGACCGTGCCGGCCGCATTGACCACGCCTACTGGACCTCTGCGCTTGCTGGACACGGCATAGGCCGTACCACCCAGCATGCAGACGAAGCCGAGCACCCCGATCGGGATGTTGTTGTTGGCCACGCCAAAGACGAGCACTACGAGCCCGAGCACGATACCCGTGCCCCCAATAGCAAGCCGCCGACCGGCCCCTGGCCGTCGGTTGGCGCCACGCATTGCCGAGGCAAACTTCGGATCCTCGGCATAGAGCGCGCGCTCCATCTGCTCAAGCAGACGCTGCTCGTTATCGGAGAGCGGCACTTCGACCTCCTGACGGTCACACCGGTCGTTCCACATGCGTTCCGGCGATGGTCACAGAATAGGTCGCACTCGCCTACCGCGAAAGCCGATCGGCTATCCCACCCGGATGGTCTCCCCATTCTCGTCCATACGAAGGTGGGGCTTGATACCGGAGGGGACCCCGAGCGGGGCCGGAACGGGGGGCGGGGTGCTGCTGCGTAGTGTCCTCCTCGGATGTGGGCTGCGCCACCAGGCTGGCGGGCCGGACCGCCCCGGCGCCGAAGCGGGCGCTGGCCCGGTCGATCGCTCGCTCGGCCTCCCGCCATCCGAGCGGGCGCTCGTCCAAGGTCAGCTGATGGTGCCCCGCAGAGGCCTCCACCAATCCCTCCAAACGCACCCCCACCAGCCGTAATCGAGCGCGGTCGAAACCCTGACGGGTGTACAGGCCGAGCGCCGTGGCGTGCACCACGCGCGCCAGATCGGTGTACTCGGACAGCGTGCGCGAACGGGTGATCGTGGTGAAGTCGGCGAACCGGATCTTGATCACCACGGTCCGGCCGATCAGCCCGGCGGCCCGGGCCCGGGCCGCGACCCGTTCGCTGAGCCGCAGCAGCTCGCGCCCGATCACCTCTGGGTCGTCGACGTCTGTGCCGAAAGTCTCTTCGTTGCCGATGCTCTTTTCGGGTTGCCAGGGCACCACGGGACGAGGATCACGTCCCCAGGAGAGGTCGTGGAGCTGGCGGCCCACCGAGTCACCGAGCGCCCGGCGCAGGGTGGCGGCCGGGGTGTGGGCGATGTCGGCCACGGTGAGCAGCCCGAGCCGGCCGAGCGCCTGCTCGGTCTTCTCCCCCACGCCCCACAGCGCGCCGGCCGGCAGACCGTGCAGGAACGTGACCGTCTCGTCCCGCGGGATCACCAGGATCCCGTCCGGCTTGGCCTGGGCCGAGGCGAGCTTGGCCACGAACTTGGTGGTGGCGATCCCGACCGAGCAGGTGATCCGCTGCTCGTCGGCGATCCGGTCGCGGATCAGGGCGGCGATCCGGGAAGGACTGCCCATCCGGCGTACCGCCCCGGAGACGTCGATGAAGGCCTCGTCCAGGCTGAGCGGCTCGACGAGCGGGGTGACGGAGCGGAATACCTCCATCACGCCGTGCGAGACCTCGGCATAGCGGTCGTGGTCGGGCTCGATCACGACGGCCTCGGGGCAGAGGCGTCGGGCCCGGCTCATCGGCATGGCGGCGTGGATGCCGCTGCGCCGGGCTTCGTAGGAGGCGGAGAGAACGACCGCGCGGCCGCCACCGCCGACGATGACCGGGCGACCACGAAGCGCCGGACGGTCGATCAGCTCCACCGAGGCGTAGAAGGCGTCCATGTCGGCGTGCAGGATCCGGCAGCCGGAATCGTCGCCGGAGAGTGCGGCGCCGGAGCGGTGGTAGGGGTGGCGGCTCAACGGCCGGAGCTTCCGGGGCTGGAGTGCCAGAGCTTGCGGGGTGGCTCACGACGGCGGCGGGCTGCTTCTTGGCGGTGTTGTTTTTGGAGGGACTCCTGGTTGGGCTGATCGGGATGGTCGCCGGGGCCGGGTTGGCTTCCATGACCAGACTGGTCTTCACGGCTGGGCTGGCTCTCATTGCCAAGCTGAGTCTCGTGGCCGGACTGGGTCCCGCGGCCGGGCGGGCTCTCACGGCGGCGTTCATGTTCGGCGGCCAGCATCTGCCGGGTTTGCTTGGTGTCGCCGCCGGGCGGGCGGAGGTCGGCGTACGGGGACTGGCGGAAGCCGCTGGGGTGCACCAGCACTCTCCGGCTCCTGATCTCTTCGGTTCCGCCGTTACCGGCAGCGGCGGGGCTCGGCGCATCGCTGGTCTGCCTCTTGCCCGCCGATCGGTTCGGGGCGCCGGGTATCCGTACACCGGTGCCTTCGCGGTCACCGCTGGGCAGACCGGTCTGGGCCTCCCAGTCTCTGGGCTCGGCGCCGGGCAGTGCACCGTCGTCGCGGCTGATACCCAGGACCCGGCCAGGTGTCGGTCCACCTGCGTCGGCCGGGACCATGCCCGCGTGGAAGGCGGTGGCGGGCAGTCTGCTGGGCAGCGGCCGCCGGGCCTGACGTTCGGTGGGCTCGTCGGCGTGCAGGATCTCCAGCACGCCGTCCAGCCCGGACTCCATCCAGACTTCCCAGAGCACCGGCAGTTCCCAGGCTCCGGTTGCCCGTAGCGACACCCCACGTCTTCCGGTCTTGCGCAGCACTCCCCGAACCACGAGGAGCCAGGAGTGGAATACCGTGCTCGCGTACGGCCCCTGAACATCCTCGAAGAAGGTGGCGTCCACCGGACCGGTCGAGTCGTCGAGGGTGAGGAAGACGACCCGGCGCCCGGTTCGGATCGGCGGGGTCTGGGTGGCCACCTTGACCCCTGCGATGAGGATCTCGGCGCGGCTGCGGCGGGTGCGTACGTCACGGGCCCGGGTTACGGCGAGCGCCTCGAGCATCGGCTCGTAGAACTCGAGCACGTGACGACTGGCGTCCAGCCCGAGTACTTCGAGTTCGGCTCGGGTGCGTTCGGCGTTGGTCATTTCTGGCAGTCCGCTGGGGATGATCTGGTCCGGGGAGTCTCCGAGGTCGAGGGAGAGCTGGACGGACTGCTCATCGGCCGGGAGCACCGGAGCGGCCGAGCGGGACTGCAGGGCGGCGGCGTATCGGACTCCACTGCTGTCCCGGTTGCTGCTGTCCCGGTTGCTGCCGGTGCTGCCTCTGTTACGGCTGCTCTCGGTGTCCTGAGCGTCCCGGGCGTCCCGGGCGTCCCGGTCATGGTTGCCCCGGCTGCTTGGGGCCCGGCTGCTTCGTTCCCGGTCGTCTTGGGTCAACTCGTCCCGGTCCCGGCCGCCTCGCGCCACGTTGTCTCGGCCCCAGCCACTCTGGTCGCGGCCTTGACCTCCTCCGCTCTGCTCCCAGTTGCCCAGTTCCCAGTTGCCCAGTTCCCGGTTGCCTTGCCCCCAGTCACTTCGACCTCGGTCTTCCTGGCCCCGGCCATCTCGATCCCGGCCGCCCCGATCCCGGCCGTCCTGATCTTGGTCTTCTTGGTTCTCGCCAACTGAAACCCAGCCGCTCTGGTCACGGCGGTCCTGGACTTCGATCTCTGGACCCCGGCGTCCCGGGCCTCCAACGGCACCCAGGCTTCTGCTCATCGGATCTCTGTGGTTCAGACGTGTGCTGTTCAGGCCCGTGCGGTTCAGAGCCACCCCGTTCAGAGATGCGTCGTTCAGCCCTGCGCGGTTATGGATCCCGCCGAGGAGTTCCTTGCGAAGGGTGCGCTTCTTCCTGGGGATGCTGTTGTCCAGGGCTTTGCTCCAACGTTCCAGGTCGGCAAGCTGGAGCAGGAGGTCACGACGGGTGGTGTGGCCGCGGGGTTGCACAGCGAGCGCGTCGCCCAGTGCGTAGATGGAGTCGAAGGCGCCGGTGACGATGAGGCGCTCCGCGATCGGGCGGGAAATCCTTGTCCGGTGCCAGAAATCGGCCAGGGAACGGTAGGGGCGGTTGGCGACGATGCGCTCTACTTCGGCCTCGCTGATTCCCTTCACCTCGGCCAGGGCGATCCTGATGCCGTAAGGGCTGCCGTCCGGAAGGTTTCGGGGTGACGAAAGCGACGCCTCAAGCTCCGTCTCGGAGGGCAAGAATGCGACCCGCGACTCCTCCTGGGCCACGGGCCGTCCCTCCTGCCCCCAGACGATCGATTCTTCCTGCTGGCCGACAGATTCGGCCTGCAAGGCCGAATCAGTTCCGCTCACATCCTTCTCACCTGGGCCCGTCTCGTCTTGCCGGGACCCGCCACCCGACTTCACCGGTGCGCTTTCCGGAGCACACTCGTCCACTATTTTCTCTACTCGATATGTGCTGTCGGAATGATTCACGTCGAGCGGCAGCACGCTGATGCCGAAATTGCGTGCATCGTCAAGGATCAGGCGCTTGGGGTACATACCCGGATCGTGAGTGAGGACACCGGCCAGAAATGCCGCCGGATGGTGCGCCTTGAGCCAGGCCGACTGGTAAGTGGGCAGGGCGAAGGCGGCGGCGTGGGCCTTACAGAATCCGAAGGAGGCGAAAGCCTTGAGAACATCCCAGATTCGCTCGATTGCCTCTTGGTCGAAGACCGGTTTGCCGTCGGAATACCGTAATCGGGCCGCGTGGTGCCGGAACCATTTCTCGTTCTTCTCGGCCTCGGCGGGCACGCCCATGGCGCGCCGGAATCCGTCTGCGGTAGCCAGATCACAGCCGGTGCTGACGCTGACGATCTGCATGACCTGCTCGTGGAAAACGACTACGCCCCAGGTGTCCTCGAGTACAGGTTTGAGGATCGGATGGAGGTATTCGGGTTCGTCCCAGCCCTGGCGGGCGCGCAGGAAAGGGGTGATCATGTCGGACTTCACCGGGCCGGGGCGAAACAGCGAGATGTCGATGATCAGGTCGTGAAAAGATTCCGGGGCGAATTTGCCCACCAGTTCCCGCTGGCCGGGCGATTCGATCTGGAAGCAGCCGAGCGTGCGGGTGCTCTGGATCAGGGCGAAGGTGGCCGGGTCGTCGTGCGGCACCGCGTCAAGAATGATCGTGCCGTTCGGGTCGAAGTAGTCCGCGCCCCGGTCGTGCCGGCCGGCCGTGATCGTGTCGGCGCCGTCGACCCGGGCGATCTCGGTGATCGCGTAGGACATCGCCGACTGCATCCGGATCCCGAGGATGTCGAGCTTGAGCAGGCCGAGGAACTCGACGTCGTCCTTGTCGAACTGGCTCATCGGGAAGCCCATCCAGCTCGCCTCGACCGGGGTGCGATCGAGCAGGCCGTTGTCGGAGATCAGCACCCCGCACGGGTGCAGGGCGATGTGCCGGGGCAGCCCGTCCAGCCGTTCCACCAGGTCGAAGAACAGGCCGAGCCGGGGGTGACCGAGGCCGGAAGCACGTAGCTCGGGCAGTTCCGAGATGGCCGAGCGCACATCCCGGGCCCGGATGTGGGGGAAGGACTTGGCGATGGTGTCGATCTCACCCGGTGGCATGCCCAGGACGGCACCGACATCCCGGATAGCGTGACGGGCCCGGTAGGTGTCCATCATCGAGACGCAGCTGACCCGGTCGCCGCCGAAGACCTCGAGCAGTCTCTCGTACACCTCGGTGCGCCGGTCGGACTCGACGTCCAGGTCGACGTCGGGCAGCTGGGAGCGCAGCCGGGTGATGAAGCGCTCCATCAGGAGGTCGTGCCGGAGCGGATCGACGCCGGAGATACCCAGCAGGTAGTTGATCAGGCTGCCGGCCCCGGAGCCGCGGGCCGCCACGCGCACCCCCATGCCCCGGATCAGATCGCAGACGTTCGCGATGGTGAGGAAGTAGGTGGGGATGCCGAAGAACTGGACGAGGTCGAGCTCTTCGTGAAGCCGTTCCTCGATCTTGAGAGCCTCGTCGCGACCCGGGCGGGGGTACCTGGCGGGGATCTGTTCGCGGCAGCGTCGTTCCAGCTCGGCGTCGGGGTCCTTACCCACCAGGTCGAGCACTTCGGGTTCCGGCAGGTGAGCGCTGTTGAGGTCGAGCTCCTGAAAGGGTTGCGGCAGCAGACAGCGCTCGGCCAGGGCCTCGGTCATGGCCAGCAGTTGCCCGGCCAGAGCGGGATCGCCTGCTGCCTCGGCGATCTCGTGTGCCCGGCAGGCCATCTCGGCCTCACCGGTGAGATAGCCCTCGCTGGTGGTGCGGTCGAGGTGGCGCGAGCCGATGGCGACCAGCCGACGGGCGGCGTCGAGGACGTCGACCGTCACGGCGCCGTCACGGGTGGCGTGCCGGACCGCATTGCTGAGGACGGTGGGCACGCCGATCTGCCGGGCCAGGTTCAGCATCCGGGCCGCGTGCCCGAGGCTGGCCGGAGCTCCTTGTGGTCCGCGGTGACAGACGATCTCGACAGCCAGGCCGGCGGGCGGCAGCACGGCCTGCCAGCGTTCCAGTACGGCGCGAGCCAGATCAGCTCGGCCGGCCAGCACCGCCCGGCCGTATTCCGAGTCCGGCCCGAGCAGGACGATGAGGGCCGGCTCTCCGAGCGATCGCGGGGTTTCCTCCCCGAAGCTCTCCCTGATCATGGCGTGCTCGGCGATGAGGTCGATGGTGGCGACCGGGCGGCCGCGCTCCCCTCGCAGGTGGGTGGCCGTGACCAGACGGCACAGGTGTCCCCAGCCCTGGCCCGGCTGCAGTCCGGTGCCAGGGCCGGAGGCCAGCGCCAGCGCGGTGACCCGGGGAAGACGAGGGTCCACGCTGGCGCCGCCCCGCACCGGGGCCCGGCGAGCGGGTTCCGGTACACCTGATCCGGGGGGCCGGCGCCGGCCCCCCGGCAGTATCGGCTCGACGGCCAGGTCCACGCCGAGTGCCGGTGAGATGCCGGCGCCGTTGCAGGCCTTGACGAACTTGATCGCGCCGTACAGGCCGTCGCGATCGGTGAGGGCAAGTGACGTCAGGCCTTCGGCGCAGGCCTGTTCGACCAGCTGAAGCGGGCTCGATGCGCCGTACCGGAGCGAGTACCCGGAGGCGACGTGCAGGTGGGTGAAGCGGTGTGACATCTCGTGGTCATTCGCAGCTCGGCAGGCTCAACGGGAGCACCTGCTGGTAGGGCAGGCCGAGCGTCGACTCGACCAGGTGATGGAACGCCTCGGCGTCTCGGAGCAGGTCGTCGGCCTCGGCGGCGCTGACCACGCCGGTGCGGCCGGCGTCGATGGCGGCGCGACGCGAGGCGGTGGAGGCGAAGTACGAGGCCCACTCCCCCAGTTCGGGCGCCACCCGGGGCATGACTTCCCAGACGCTGCGGGGCCCGCCTCGGCCGCCGGGACGGCTGCGTACGGCCAGGACCGCGGCGGCGGCCCGCAGAGCGGCAAGGTGCGCGGTGACGTACCGCTCCGACGGGGTACGTGAGGCACAGGCCTGGGTCAGGCCGGTGCGAGAACGGTCGAGCAGCATCCGGGCCGCGGTGGAGACGGGCGGCCGAGCCAGAGTGGTCGCCGACATGTCGGCCTCCTCATGGTCAAAGCTTTCGGGACGATCGAACGGGTGAACGGGCGGAGCAGGCGTGGAGCCGGAGCCGGTTGGGTGAAAGGAAGGCGGACGAGACAGTGGCGGCTGCGGCACTGCCTCGTTCGGCCCGGTGCTACCGGCTTTCCCGGTCGGCCCGTCGTCTGCGGCCGATCCGGTTTCGTCGGCCGGCTCGGTCTCCCGGGCCGGTCCGGTCTCGCCGGAGCCGGTGGCTCCTCTGGTTTTCCTGGCTGCTTCGGCTTTCTCGGCCTTGCTGGTCTTCCTGACCTTCCTGGCCGCGGACTGCGAGGGCGCAGAATCCTTCTGCCCCGAACCGCTTCCGGGATCGGCCATCTCAGGCCCGTGTCCCCGGCGAACTCAATCGGCGACCTGGAGCAGGCGCCAGGAGTCCGTCGCCGGCGTGGTGGACGGCGTGCGGGAGAGGTCATACACCCCGCTGCCGAAGGCCCGGCCGGTGCTTGCCTCCACCCGCCAGACCTCGCACTCGGTGTCCAGCAGGAACTCCTGAGGCGACTCGGTGCCGCCGGAGCCTTCCGGGCCGACCGCGCCCGGCCCGGACCGCCCACCGCGCTCAGTCACGACCGAGCGGCCGTGCGAGCGACGATGTCCTCCGCCGTAGTGCTTTTCGTGCGAACGGTGCGAAGACGCCCGCCGCTCGGCCACCGCCCCCGGAGCACCACCGGACACCCCGCCGGGCAGTTCACCGCAGGCCCCGGCCGGGCCTGCGGACCAGGCCGCGAAGGAGGGCTCCTCCTCGGACCGCACCGGCCGCTCGGCCGACCATTCATCACCGTGCAGGGCGCGCGCCGCAGCGGTGGACCACCAGTCGCGCCGCTCCCGCCAGTGCCCGAGCACTCCACGCACCACGTAGAGACGCCCGCGCCAGAGGAAGGCCATCGGCGCGTCCCCCTCCTCCTGGACAACCCGGACATCGACCAATTCGCTCACCCGACGAGCCATCTGCTCTGCACCTGCGCTTCCCGCTACCGCTGCCGACTGGAGTCCGTTGTGCCGACCGAAACTGACGCTGAACCGGTGCGTCGCACGAAAACCCTTACGACGCGACCGGGCCCGGGGGAAGGCGGGCGATTCACCGATCCGTGGTCTCCCCCTGCTCCACGGACCGGCGAGACATGACACCGGGACGGTCGACGACGAGGTGGGGTCGAGTTCACCTCGTCGTCGACCTACTCACCCGGGGCAGCCGGCGCGCTGTGATCCCTGGCGAGCCCGTTCGAACAGATGTTCGAACGGTTCGAATGTACACCGGCCTCCCGGGAGTCCGTCAACCGCAACGCGACCCTCGTTCCGGCGACACTGAGAACTCGATCGGATACACAAAGTGAGCGCTGCAGGCCGCGGTCGGATCATGGTCCGGAACGGCAGGGCCGGTCCAGGGCAGGCCTAGGTGCGACGCCATCCGATCGGAGCAGCCGACGGCTGCGGCAGCCCGTCCACCGCGCGTTCCAGCCGGGCCCGCCACCAGGCACGACGTACCGGGTCGGACATCTGCACCGAAGCCAGCGCAGCTGCGTCGGGAACCAGCGCTGCACCCGGGACCCGGATGAAACCCTTTTGGGGGCGCAGCGATTCGCCGGGCGCAACCACGTCCTCGCGGAACAGCGAGACGGTGCCCAGCCCGCAGGCGAACGGTAGTTCCGGAAGAGCTGCCGCCAGCGCCACCTGGGCGGCCAGACCCACGCTGGTCTCCAGCGCGGACGAGACCACGCAGGGCAGCCCGGTCGATTCGGCCACCTCCAGCGCGCGGCGCACACCGCCCAGTGGGGTGCACTTGATCACCGCGACGTCGGCGGCCTCGCCCAGCGGCACCCGGGTCGGGTCCGCCGCCTGCCGAATCGACTCGTCCGCGGCGATCCGCACATCCACCCGGCGGCGCACCTCGGCCAGTTCCTCCACCGTGCGGCAGGGCTGCTCCGCGTACTCCAGCTCGCCGGCGGCCCTGACCAGCTGCCGGAGCGCCCGCACCGCCTGATCCGCGTCCCAGCGCGTGTTCGCGTCCACCCGGATCGCACCGCCCGGGCCCAGCGCCGAGCGCACCGCCTCGATCCGGGCCACGTCCTCGGCCAGAGAGTCCGGCCGCTCCGCCACCTTCACCTTCGCGGTGGCGCAGCCGGAGGCGAGCACCAGTTCGACCGCCCGCTCGGGGCTGACCGCGGGCACGATGCAGTTCACCGGGATGTCCTGCCGCAACGGCGCCGGCCAGCCGACGGTGCAGGCCTCTACCGCGGTCGCCAGCCAGCGGGCGGCCACCGTGTCGTCGTACTCGGGGAACGGGCAGAACTCGCCCCAGCCGACCGGGCCGGAGAGCAGGACGCCCTCCCGGACCGTGATGCCTCGGAACCGGTCGGTCATCCCGATCGCGTAGGGCACCACCTGCACGTCCGTCTCTGCCGTCACCTGGGCAGATTACGCCCGCCGCAAGACTGTCGGTGCGCCCGCGTAGGGTGGCGGTCAGTGGTGAGGAGAGCAGGATGAAGGCTGCGGCAGAACAGGTGGTGGAGCAGGCATGGTCCATGTAGTGCTCACCGTCTGGGGCGTGTCACTCGCCCGGGTGCCCTCGGCCCTGCTCAGGATGGGGCTGGACCGCTTTCTCCTGCGGTCCGTGCCGGGTCTGCGCTTCGCCAAACTGCTCGGTACCGGTGACGGCCGCACCTTCACCCTGCGCGACGCCGACCCCTGTCACTGGGGTTTGCTCACCGTGTGGGAAAACCCTGATCAGGCAGCCGCCTTCAGCTCGAGCCGAGTGCACCGGAGGTGGAACGACATCGCCTCCGAGCGCCTGGAGATCACGATGAGCCCTCTTTCCAGCAGAGGACGCTGGGCCCGGACCGAACCGTTCGGCTCACCGGCTGCTGCGAAGGCCGAAACCGGCACTGCGGTGGCCTCGATCACCCGGGCTCGCCTGCGGCCCAGCCGGGCACTGTCGTTCTGGAGAGCGGTACCACCGGTCTCCGGCGAACTGGCCACGGTCGACGGCCTGCAACTGGCGCTCGGCATCGGGGAAGCCCCGATCGGCCTGCAGGGAACGTTCTCGCTGTGGGAATCGTCCGCCGCCCTGAACGATTTCGCCTATCGCCGGGCCGCTCACGTCGACGTCGTACGCCGCACCGGCCCCGAGCGCTGGTACTCGGAAGAGCTTTTCGCCCGGTTCGCCGTGCACTCGGTCACCGGCACCCTCGGCAGGTTCCGGAGCGATCCGGCGCTTGTCACGGCGCCGGTTCCGGGTGAGCCGCACCCTAGGATGACCGCAGACCCGAGCAGGCGGTGGGAGAAGTGAGCAGACAGCCGACCGGGCCGAGCCCGGCCGAGGCGGCATCCGTCCGGTCCGGACAGCAAGGCCGGGCCGGACAGCAAGGCCGGGCCGGACAGCAAGGCCGGGCCGGACAGCAAGGCCGGGCCGCAACCGCGGTCCTCAGATCGGAGCAGGTGGCCATCACCAGGAACCGCGATCTTCCTTCTCGCGCGGTGATCGTGCTGGTGGCCGCCGGTATCCTCACTCAGATCAGCTATCCGCTCACCTCCGGCGAGGCGCTGCGGGCGGTCACCGTGATCAGCGTGCTGCTGCTGACCTCGGCCGGGCTGCTGCACGCGGCCCTGCGCTGGAACATCCCGCGGGCGATGGTGCTGTTCCTGGTGGCCGGTGGGATCGGGCTGCTGGCCGAGACAGTCGGCGTGAAGACCGGCTACCCGTTCGGTGAGTACCTCTACACCGAGCGGCTGGGCCTGCAGCTCGTCGGCGTACCGGTGCTGGTGCCGATCGCCTGGACGATGATCGCCTACCCCGCGCTCCTTCTCGGGCGGAGGCTGGCCACCGGCGCCGACGGCACCCCGAACCGGTTGCGCACGATCCTGTTCGGCGGGATCACCCTGGCTTCGTGGGACCTGTACCTCGACCCGCAGATGATTGCCCAGGACGCCTGGCGTTTCGCCGATCCGACGCCGAACCTGCCCGGTGTTCCCGGCATCCCGCTGACCAACTATGCGGGCTGGGTGCTGGTCTCGCTGGTGATGATCGCGGCACTGGACCGGGCGCTGCCGGTCCGCCCCACCCGCCGGGCCGACTGGGAGTGGCCTGCGGCCGCGGTGCTGGCCTGGACCTGGATCGGTTCGGCGGTAGGCAATCTGGTGTTCTTCGGACGTCCTTGGGTGGCGTTGTACGGCGGGCTGGTGATGGGCCTCACCGTGCTCCCCTATCTGCGTCGGCTGGCCGCGGCCACCAGAGCGGAACAGGATGCGCTCGCTGCCGCCTCCGGGCCGGCCCCGGGCGGTCAGGACGATCCGGACGGTGTAGGCGCAGCATCGGCGCAGAACGGTGGGGAACGGTGACCGGACGGGGGAACGCGGCAGCCATGCGGGCAGATGCACGATCCGGACGTTCGGGCCGAGAAGCAGCCCGGCGCAGGCGGGACACAGCTCACCCTGAACGGGGAGCAGCCGCTCGCATCTGGCGTGGACTGGTCCGCACCGGAAGCCTGGCCGCGGTCGGGCTGACCATCCATTCCGTGCTGAATCTGCGGGCTCTGCGCCGGCCCAGCCATGATCCGGCCGAGATCGGCGAACGCGTCACCGTGCTGCTCCCGGTCCGGAACGAGGCCGATCGGGTCGCGCCCGGCCTGGCTTCTCTGCTCGACCAGATCCGGGTGCCCGACCTGGAGATCCTCGTCATCGACGACGGTTCCACCGACGGTACGGCCGAAGTCGTGCGCCAGACCGCCGCCGGTGATCCCCGGGTCCGGCTGATCGAGGCCGGCGAACCTACGGCCGGGTGGCTGGGCAAGCCCCACGCCTGTGCCACCGGGGCGCAGGCCGCCACCGGATCGGTACTCGTCTTCGTGGATGCCGACGTCCGGTTCGCGCCGCACGCCCTGGCCGCCGCCGTAGACCTGCTCAGAACTTCTCAGCTGCAACTGGTCTCGCCCTACCCTCGGCAGCTCACCGTCAGCGCCGGCGAGCGTCTGGTCCAGCCTCTGCTGCAGTGGTCCTGGCTCACCACGCTGCCGCTGAATCTGGCCGAGCGTTCGCCGAAGCCCAGCCTGAGCGCCGCGAACGGCCAGTTCCTGGTGGTCGACGCCGATGCCTACCGCAACAGCGGTGGGCATTCCGCGCAGTCCGTGCGCGGCGCGGTGCTGGAAGACATCGCTCTGCTGCGGGCGGTGAAGGCCGCCGGCGGCAAGGGTGGCGTGGTCGACGGCACGCAGCTCGCGGTCTGCCGGATGTACGGCGACTGGCCGCAGCTGAGCAACGGTTACGCCAAGTCGCTCTGGTCGGCCTTCGGCTCCAAGGCCGGCGCCGGTGCCGTGGTCGCCGGGCTCGGGGTGGTCTACCTGGTTCCCCCGGTGGCCGCGCTCACCGGTTCGCTCACCGGCCTCAGCGGCTACCTGGCCGGGGTGCTCGGTCGTTACCTGGTGGCCGAGCGCACCGGTGGCCGTTCCCTGCCCGACGCTTTCGCGCACCCGGCCTCGATCGCGGTGTTCGGCTGGCTGGTCGCCCGGTCCGTCAACGCCCGCAGCCGCGGGCAGCTGACCTGGCGGGGCAGGCCGATCGGGGCCGCCGTGGTGGACCCCACCGGCCCGGCTCAGGGGCGCTGACACGTGGCCAGGATCATCGTGGTCGGGGCCGGCCTCGGCGGGCTCTCGGCCGCGGCCCGGCTCGGGGCGCTGGGTCATCAGGTCACCGTGCTCGAACAGGCCGCGCAGGTCGGGGGCAAGCTCGGGCTCCTGCGCCGCGACGGTTTCGGCTTCGACACCGGCCCCAGTCTGCTCACCCTGCCCGCCGTCTACCGGGACCTGTTCCTGAAGACCGGTAAGCCGCTGGAGACCGAACTCGAACTGGTTCCGCTCGATCCGACCTGCCACTACCGGTTCCCGAGCGGCCTCGAACTCGACATTCCGAACGACGGCCCGGCCGGGGTCTCCCGCGCCTGGTCCGCGGCGCTCGGTGCCAAGGCCGGGCAGGACTGGACGGCCTTCCATCGCCGGGCCGCCCAGATCTGGGACCTGACCCGTGACCCGTTTCTCGAGTCACCGCTGAACGGTGTCCGCACGCTGCTCGGCCTGGCCCGCAACCCGGCCGACGTCCGCACCGTCGCGCCCTGGCTCAGTCTTCGCGGGCTCGGCCGCAAGTACCTGAGCGCACCCGAGCAACGCATGTTCCTGGATCGCTACGCCACCTACACCGGTTCCGATCCTCGCCGGGCTCCGGCCGCGCTCGCCACGATCCCTTTCGTGGAGCACTCTTTCGGCGCCTGGTACATCCCTGGTGGGCTGTGGCAGCTCGGCGCCGCCATCACCGACCGAGCGCTCTCGCACGGCGTCAAGATCCGGACCTCGGAACCGGTCGCGAAGGTGCTGGCCGATCCCAAGGTCGAAGGTGTCCGGCTGGAAAGTGGCGAGGTGCTGCCGGCCGACGTCGTCGTGTCCGGCGTCGAAGCCGCCCATCTCTACCGGGATCTGCTGCCCGGCCCCGAGGGCCGCGGAGGCCGCCGGGTCATTGACAAGGCAGCGCCCTCGCTGTCCGGATTCGTCATGCTTCTGGCGTTGCGCGGGCGCACCCCCGGTCTGAGGCATCACACCGTGCTCTTCCCCGGCGACTATGACGCCGAGTTCGACCACGTCTTCGGCACCGGCGCTCAGGCCGGAACCCCTGCACCGGTAACGGATCCCACCGTGTACATCAGCGCGCCCGACGATCCGCAACTGCGCCCCGACAATGATCACGAGGCCTGGTTCGTCCTCGTCAACGCCCCTCGTCACGACCCGGCCACAGGGATGAACTGGGACGCCCCCGATCTCGCCGAGTCCTACGCCACGAAGATCCTCGACATCATGGCCCGCCGCGGCCTGGACGTGCGCGAACGCCTGCTCTGGAAGGAGATCCGAACCCCGGCCGACCTGGAGCGCGACACCCGCTCGACCGGAGGCGCGATCTACGGCTCCAGCAGCAACGGTGCTCGCTCCGCCTTCCTGCGCCCGGCCAACCGCAGCCCGATTCCCGGGCTCTTCCTGGTCGGCGGATCATCGCACCCGGGCGGCGGGCTACCCCTGGTCGGGTTGTCGGCCGCCATCGTCGCCGATCTCGTAGGCAAGGCCTGAGCAGCACAAAACCCGCCGAACTTCGGCGACTCAATCACCGTGTGGTCCCCCGACGTCAGATCACCTCCGGCCCAGAACCGCCAGAGCAACATCGTCCGGCGTCTCGGCCGTACCGATCGCCCGGATCACCGCCTCGACCGAACCCACCCGGGCCAGTTCCTCAGCCAGGTCCACCAGCCCGGGCCGATCCCCGAAGCGGCCGGTGAGCAGCACCATCAGAGTCTGCGCCACCCCCTCCTCACGGCCCTGGCTGCGCCCCCGCTCCTGCAACGCCCGGCCGACCTCGGTGCCCTCGTAGAAGTGCACGACCTCGTCGATGCTCACACCCAGCTCCTTCCCGATGTTGTCGATGGTAGTGCGACTGAGCGTAATCCCGGCCAGCGTCACGGCGGCTTCGTAGAGACCGCCCTGCCGTTCCTCAGGCTGCTTCCGGATCAGCTCGATCGTGTCGGCGAACCGCCGGCTCCGCTCACCCTCGCTGCCGCGGGCAAGCACTGCCAGGGGTGCGAGGTCAGGCACCGCAATGAGCCGGTCCGGGTCAGCCTCGCGCAGGTAGATCGTGCGAAGGCCGAGCTGGAATCCGTTCTTCGGGTCATCGGGCGACTGAAGCCTTCCCTCACCCAGGACGATCGCGACCTGGGTGAGCTGCGTCCCCGGATACCGACGCATGACCTGAGCTCGGTAGGCCACCATCCGGCCGCCCACGTCTGGGGTGGGGCGGCGCATGTATTCGACGTGCAGCATGTGTTTCGGCCCGATCCTGGCCATCAGGTCGGCGGTGAGCGACTCGGCCGGAAAGGTGCCGGGCAGGACCCTGGGCGCGATGTCCCACTTCACTTCGAGCCAGTCGCAGAAGGCCGGGAGATCACCTTCGACGAGGCGACGCATCACCCGGTCGTAGATCGGGCCGGGCCGATCGGGTTCCTTCTTCACGAAACCGACACTGGCCGAAGCGGACCCGCAGAATCAGCTCAGCGGTCGGCCCTGTGGGCAAAGCCCACTATCCACAGGCCCAGGACAGGCCCTAAGAACGCCGGACGACCACCAGTAACTGCAGCAGCCCCAGCGCGCCGGTCACCGTCAGCACCACGCCGCCCACGAGCGCCCAATCCGGGGCGGACTCGGGATAGACCCCCGCGGACAGCACGAACATCGCCGAAACGAGCACCCGAGTAGGACGTTCGGAGACCGTGACAACCCCGATCGAGGTCATCCCCCGAGCCCGCGCCCACGACCGGACGCTCTCGTGCAGCAAGCCGGCAATCCCCCCGGCCAGGCACCAGAGCAGCGAACCACCGGCCAGCCAGAGACAGGCCGCGAAACATACTTCCGTCACCCGGTCGCACACCCGGTCCAGACGTCCGCCCAACCGAGAAACTCGCTGCGCCAGAACGGCAACCGCTCCGTCCAGCCCATCGAGCAGCGCCGACAAGCCGATCAGCGCGGCAGCCAGCAACGGCCAGCGGGCGCCTGCGCTCGCGGGCCACACAGCTGCAACTCCCACCGCCAGCCCGCCCAGAGTGATGGCGTTCGGTGGGATGCCCAGCCGGACCAGGGGTTTGGCCAGGAAGTAGACGAACCGCAGCCAGCCGCCGACCAGCCCGGTCGCAGCGGCGTTGCCGTGCAGCGCGGACCAGTCGTCGAAGTCGCCCTTGGGCTCACTCATCGAGAACCGAACCCTCGGTCACCAGCGAACGCCCACCACCGACGTCTGCCATTTGAACCTACGAACCCACGCGGTCAGACCGAAGCCGACCACAACGTCTGCCATTTCAAACCCGTGGGAACTCCTCAGACCCGCGCCGTGAGCCCCAGGGCATCCGCGACCTCGAGCGTCGCCGTGGAGCGGTTCATCGTGATGAAGTGCAGCCCGGGCGCCCCGCCGTCGAGCAGTTCCTGGCTCAGCTCGGTGGCGATCTCCACGCCCACCTGCCGCACCGCCGCCGGCTCGTCGGCCACCGCATGCAACCGCTGCACCACCTCGGCGGGCAGGGCCACCCCGGTCAGTTCGGCGATCCGCTCGACCTGGCGCACGTTCGTGACCGGCATGATCCCCGGAATGATCGGCATCGTGCAGCCCAGCGCGGCCGCCCGCTCGACCAGCTCGAAATACGTCTCCGGCCGGAAGAACATCTGGGTGATCGCGAACTGCGCGCCCGCCTCGGCCTTCATCGCCAGCACCCGGGCGTCGGCCTCCAGGTCGGCGCTGGCCGGGTGGATGTCGGGGAAGGCAGCCACCCCGACACTGAAGTTGCCCAGCTCACGCACCAGCTTGACCAGCTCGAGCGCGTAGCGCGGGCCGCCCGGGTGCTGCACCCACTCCGCCCGCGGCCCGCCCGCCGGATCCCCCCGGACCACCAGGACGTTCTTGACCCCGGCGGCCGCGTAGTCGGCGACCACCGCCCGCAGCTCCGCCGTGCTCGCGCCGACGCAGGTCAGGTGGGCCATCGGGGTCAGCGTGGTGTCCTGCGCGATGCGCTGGGTGACCCGGGTGGTGCGGTCCCGGCTGGAACCCCCGGCGCCGTAGGTGACCGAGACGAAGGTCGGGTTCAGCGGCTCGAGGCGGCGGATCGACTGCCAGAGAATCGCCTCGGCCTCGTCGGTCTTCGGCGGGAAGAACTCGAACGAGATCGAAGGACGCTTCGTCGCGATGAGTTCGTGCAGCTGCTCGTGCAGCGCCGGTCGGTCCTGAGGCATACGAAGAGTTTAGGGGTCACCCGGACCAATCCGTGGTGGCCTCGGCCCCGAACCCGGACCGGAACACCCGGCCATGTCACCAGTGCGAAGCAGGAGGAACCAGTGTCAAACGGTCCCCGGTCACGGTCGCTCGGCCCTACCGACGGGCAACCGCTCACCGGACCTGAGAGGGTGGGTGCCCGGCCGTCGGACGGCCGGCCCCCGCGAACCCGTGACGACGGGTCGTCAGCAGGAACGAAACGAGGTCCCGACAGCATGACGTCGCTCGCCCCGGTAACGGGACTCGACCGAGGCCACCCCCGCCACCCCCTCCAGGCGGAGAGTCTGCGGGAACGGGTCGACACGACCCTGCAGGAGTTCCTTCTGCTGCGTTCCGCCGCGCTCGCCGAGGTCGCCCCCGAGTGCGTCCAGATAGTCGACCGGATCACGTCGATGACCAGCGCGGGCAAGCGCCTGCGGCCTGCCTTCCTGTACTGGGGCTGGCGCGGCGCGGGCGGGGAGAACAGCCAGGCCGCGGTCAACGCCGCCGCCGCGCTGGAGCTCTTCCAGGCCGCCGCGCTGATCCACGACGACCTGATCGACGCCTCCGACCTGCGGCGCGGGATGCCCGCGGTGCACAAGCAGTTCGAGGCGCTGCACTCCCAGCAGTCCTGGCAGGGCGACGAGGCGGCGTTCGGGCTGGCCGGCGCGGTGCTCACCGGCGACCTGTGTCTGGTCTGGACCGAGGAGCTGTTCTCGGCCAGCGGCCTGAGCGCCGAGCAGCTGGGCCGGGCCCGGCCGATGTTCGACCGGATGCGCACCGAACTGCTCGGCGGGCAGTACCTGGACGTGCTCAGCCAGGTCGCCCCCCAGGCCGATCCGCTGGCCCTGGTGGACCGGGCGCTGCGGGTGATCAAGTTCAAGAGCGCGAAGTACTCGGTCGAGCACCCGCTGCTGATCGGCGCGAGCGCGGCCGGGGCCGACGACAAGCTGCTGGCCGTCTACTCCGAGTTCGGCCTGGCCACCGGCGAGGCCTTCCAGCTGCGCGACGACGTGCTGGGGGTGTTCGGCGACCCGGCCACCACCGGCAAGCCGGCCGGCGACGACCTGCGTGAGGGCAAGCGCACCGTGCTGATCGGCCGCACCCTGCAGCACAGCACCCCGGCCCAGGCCGAGACGGTGCACCGGCTGCTGGGCAACCCGGACCTGGACCAGGACGGGGTGCAGACGCTGCGCGAGATCATCGTCGCCACCGGCGCGGACACCGAGATCGAGAAGATGATCGGCGCGGCGATCGACCGGGCCGAGGCCGCCCTGGCCGGCGCCGATCTGGCCGAGGGCCCCGCCCGCGAGGTGCTCACCGGACTGCTGGTGGCCGCTACCGATCGGGTGCAGTGAACCGGATGCCTGCAATTTCCCAGCGCCTGGCCCCCGCCGCCCTGCTGGCCGGGCGCAAGAGCCCGCGGACTGTCACCGGCCCCACCGACACCGTGGTCATCGTCGGGGCCGGCCTGGCCGGGCTGTCCGCGGCGATGCGCCTGGCCCGCTCCGGGCGTCAGGTGATCGTCCTGGAACGTGATCTGGTGCCCGGGGGCCGGGCCGCGGTGCGCTCGATCCCCGCCCCCGGCGGCAACGGCGAGTACCGGTTCGACCCGGGCCCGACCGTGCTGACCATGCCCGACCTGATCGCGGACTGTTTCGACGCGCTCGGCGAGGACATGGCCGACTGGCTCAACCTGCGCCCGATCGACCCGCTGTACCGGACCAGCTTCGCCGACGGCACCACGATCGACGTGCACGCCGACGTCGCCCGGATGACCGACGAGATCGAGACCAAGATCGGCCCGGACGAGGCGGCCGGCTTCCAGCGCTACGTGCAGTTCGTCTCCCGGCTGTACAAGTACGAGATGCGGGACTTCATCGACCGCAACATCGACTCCCCGCTGGACCTGCTCACCGTGAACCTGGCCAAGCTGGCCGCGATCGGCGGGTTCCGCCGGATGGCGCCGAAGGTGGCCCAGTACCTGAAGGACGACCGCACCCAGCGGATCTACTCGTTCCAGGCGCTGTACGCCGGGCTCTCCCCGTACGACGCAATGGCGCTGTACTCGGTGATCGCCTACATGGACTCGGTGGCCGGGGTATTCACCACAGCCGGGGGTATGGCCGCGGTGCCCAACGCGATGGCCGCCGCCGCTCAGAAGCACGGGGTCGAGTTCCGGTACGGCACCGAGGTCACCAAGGTCGAGCACAAGGGCGGCCGGGCGGTCGCCGTGATCACCGCCGGGGGCGAGCGCATTCCCGCCGACGTCGTGGTGCTCAACCCCGACCTGCCGGTGGCCTACCGTGACCTGCTGGGCAAGACCCCGCTGCGGGTGCGCAGGCTGAAGTACTCCCCCTCCTGCTACCTGATGCTGGCCGGCACCCGGCAGAACTGGGCGGGGGCAGCACACCACAACGTGCACTTCGGCGGCTCCTGGAAGGGCACGTTCGAGGAACTGACCTCGGGCCGGCTGATGAGCGACCCGTCGTTCCTGGTCAGCAACCCGACGATCTCGGACGCCCGGCTCGCCCCGGCGAACCGGCACATCCACTACGTGTTGTTCCCGACCCCGAACCTGGACGCCCCGATCGACTGGAAGCGGGTCGGGCCGGTGTACCGCGAGCACGTGCTGTCGATGCTGGACGCGCGTGGTTACCCGGGTTTCGGCGACGCGATCGAGGTTGAGGACGTCACCACTCCCCTCGAGTGGGCCGAGCGCGGGATGGAACGGGGGGCACCTTTCGCGGCGGCCCACTCGTTCTTCCAGACCGGCCCGTTCCGGCCGGGCAACCTGTGGGGCGAGAACGTGGTGTTCACCGGATCGGGGACGCAGCCCGGCGTCGGGGTGCCGATGGTTCTGGTCTCCGGGCGGCTGGCGGCCGAGCGGATCACCGGGCCGGACCCGGTGTACGCGTCCCGGGCCTGGCGCTGAAGGCTCAGCACGTTGAAGTCCTGGTCCCGATATCGGGACCAAGCCGGCCGGCGGGCGTCCCCTCGTCCAAAAGTACTACCGCACGTAGCCACTCGGCCACACCGGTACGCTCAGCGTGTGCGCCCGCCTGCCTGCCCCTTCCAGACCCGTTCCGGAGGTCGCCGATGAACCTCCTCGGCAAGCTCGAGAGCCTCACGCCCCGTGCGATCGGCCAGGCCCGGGCCGAGGCCCAGGCCGAACGCCGGGCCGCCCAGCTCGAGGCCGCCCGGATCGCCCGCGAACAGGCGGAGATCAGGGCGCTGCAGGAACACGTCGCCGAGCAGCTGAACGCCCCGTTCCTGGCCGCGGTGGCGGCCTGGACCGAGTCCGGCGCCTGGCCGGACCTGCCGGCCGAGGTGCGCGAGCAGCTCGACCAGATCGCCGCGCAGGTGCAGACCGTGATGAACGGCCCCGGCTCGGCCGCGATCGTCTCCGGCGAACGGGCCTGGGCCGATGCGCTGCCCGGCATGGTCGAGCAGCTGCTGAGCTGCGGGGAGGCGGCCAAGGCGAAGGCCCCCGGGCTGAGCGTGGCGATCACCGGGGTGATCCTGGCCTCCCGGCCGGGCTCGCGCGCGTCCTGGCGGCAGCGGGCCCTGGCGGCCGAGAACACCGGTGATCTGCCCACCGCGATCCACGCCCACCAGTCCTACCTGAACATCACCCACAACAACCGGCTCGGCGTGATCGAGCGGGTCCAGGCGCTGACCGAGCGCGACGACCGGCGGCTGCGGCTGGCCATCGCGCTCCGGACCGCGACCAAGGCCAGGGCCCCGCTGCCGGCCGAGGGCGCGCTGGCCCTGCAGATGCTCGAACAGCCCACCCCGCGGCGGGTTCTGGACGATGCGGTGGCCAAGCTGGCCGTGGCCCTGGCCGCGCTGCCGGTGGCCGAGCTGGCCCGGCCGGATCTGCAGGACGTCCTGCACGGGGCGGTGCGCTGGCGGCGTCACGCCCGGCTGAAGCCTGCCCCGCTGACCGAGGACAACGCTCGCGAACTCCTCGTGCTGCGGCTGAACGACCTGCGCCAGCGCCTCGCCGGCAGCAAGGTCTGCCTGGTCACCCCGTTGCGGCACCGGCTGCTGGACGCCGGCCTGGGCGAGCGGGTGGACGAGTACGACGTGGTGGTCCGCTTCGGGCCCTCGGGCAACGTCCCGGCCGACGCCGGCAGCCGGACCGACCTGCAGGTCATCCAGCACGACGCGATCGACGGCTGGGACGTCCAGGCCTGGCTGCGGCTGATCCTGGCCGACGACCCGCGTGACTGGGTCACCGGGCTGCGCACCCGCCTGGTCCCCGGCAAGCAGCACGCGGTGGCCGAGAAGGTGCTGCGCCGGCCCTTGCGGCACCCGGTGGCGGCCGCGCCCCAGCCCGGTGAGACCGCCGCCCTGATCGCCGACGCCGATCCCTCGGAACCGGCGACGGACGAGGTCAGCGACGCGTACCAGCTGATCCGGCTGCTCGACCTGCTGGCCGTGTGCGAGCGCGTCGACCTGGTCGGTTTCCATCCCGAGGAGGACTTCGGCGCCGCCGAGAGGTCCTGGCTGAACCCCCGACTGGAACGGCTCGACGAGCACGCGATCGGAGTCCGATGAGCACCCCCGCCGCCGAGGACCTGGAGCAGCCGGTCACCGTGGAGGAAGAGGTCCCGCTGGGGACCCGGCTGAGCCGGCTGCGCAAGGCGGGCCGGTTCGCCGAGGCCGCCGACCTGGTGCGGGCCGAACTGCCGGCCGAGGTCCCGGCCCAGCTGCATCTGGAGGCCGGTCTCTGCCTGGCCGCGGTCTCGGACTACCAGGCGGCGAACGCGCACCTGCTGCTGGCCGCGATCGACCCCGGGCAGGCCCCGAACGCGCTGGCCAAGCTCTCCGAGATCGCCTGGGTCCGGCACGACCACGTGCGCGGGCGGGACTACGCGCTGGAGGGCCTGGCTCTCGACCCGTCCAGCCGGGGCAACCGGATCCAGCTGCGCCGCAACGAAAGGGCCGAGACGGCGGCCAACGCGCTGGGTGACACCAGCGGGATGGTGGCGCACGCGGCCTTTCACGCCGACCCGCACGGCAACGCCGGTGACCTGGGCCTGGTCGACTCGGTGCGGCGGGGCTTCGACCTGGAGTACGAACCGAGACCCCGCACCGGGCTGTCCAAGAGCGCGCTGAAGAAGCCGCAGTCGTTCCCGCGCTGGTGGGACGTGCACGTGCACCAGCTGTTCGACGAGCAGCGGCTGGCCGAGGTGAACGCCGGCGACGGGCTGGTGCTCGGCGGCGGTGGCCTGTTCCTGCCGGACACCGCACCGAACGGTAACTCGGGCTGGCAGTGGAACGTGCCGGACGAGATGCTGCGCCGGATCCGGGTGCCGCTGGTGGTCTGGGCGGTCGGCTACAACACGTTCCAGGGTCAGGGTTTCCACGGCGACCGGTTCTCCGGGGCGCTGCGGACCCTGGTCGAGAAGGCCTCGTTCGTCGGGCTGCGCAACTCCGGCTCGATCGAGCGGGTGCGCGAGATGCTGCCCGCCGAACTGGCCGAGAAGGTCAGCTGGCAGCCCTGCCCGACCACGGTGATCTCCCGGCTCGGCGGGCCGGCCTGGGAGATTCCCGGCGATCTGGGCGAGTTCGGGCCGGTCCTGCTGAACTGCGCCTACGACCGTTCCGACCGGCGCTTCGGGGACGGCTACGGCCGGTTCCTGACCGGGCTGCGCGACTGGATCCTGGTCACCCGCAGGCGCGGGGCCGAGGTGCAGTACGCGGCGCACTGCGTGGACGACGAGAACTTCGTGGTGGATCTGCGCCGCGAGCACGGGCTGAGCCTGCCGGTGATCCCGATGTACGACATGACGGTGGCCCAGATCCACAGCACCTACCGCCGGGCGTCCCTGGTGGTCGGGATGCGGGGGCACGCCGGGATGATCCCGTTCGGCTGCGGCACCCCGATCGTCAGCCTGGTCTCGCACCCCAAGCTCACCTACTTCCTGGCCGACATCGAGCGGCCGCAGTGGGGGGTCGCGGTCGACGAGCCCGACCTGGCCGCCCGGCTGGGCGAGGTGACCGGCGAGATCCTGGACGACCGGGCCGCCGTGGTGGCCGACATCGACGGCCTGCAGCAGCGGCTCTTCCAGGTCACCCTGGAGAATCTCGCCTCCTTGCCCGAGCCGTTGCGGGTCGTGCCGCGGGGCTGAGGCGGTTAGTCTCCACAGTGATCACGGGGGAATGATGAGGCAGGTGAGGTACGGATGCCACGGATGACCGAACAGGCGCTGGATGCCGCGAAGATCGGCGACCAGAAGCTGCGCGCGGCCTACGAGGCGTGCCGCAAGGTGAACGCCGAGCACGGCAAGACGTACTACTTGGCGTCGATGCTGCTGCCCCCGGCCAAGCGGCCGTACGTCTGGGCGCTGTACGCCTTCGCCCGCTCCGCCGACGAGTTCGTGGACTCGCTGACCGCGCCCGACCCGGCCGCGCTGCAGGCCTGGGGCAACGAGTTCCTGGAGGCGCTGTCCGGGGGCCCGGTGCCGCAGGACCCGGCCGCGGTGGCCACCCTGCACACCGTGCGGCGCTGGTCGATCCCGCGCACCCACATCGAGGCGTTCCTGGAGTCCATGCAGATGGACGCCACGATCACCGGCTACCAGACGTACGCCGACCTGGAGCAGTACATGTACGGGTCGGCGGCGGTGATCGGCCTGCAGATGCTGCCGATCCTGGAGCCGCAGACCCCGGAGGCCACCGCCCGGGCCCGGGCCCTGGGTGAGGCCTTCCAGATGTCGAACTTCATCCGCGACGTGGGTGAGGACCTGCAGCGCGGCCGGGTCTACCTGCCGCAGGAGGACCTGGACAGCTTCGGGGTGACCCGTGAGGCGCTGAACGCCCGGGTGGTCACGCCGATGATCCGCGAGCTGCTGAAGTTCGAGATCGAGCGCACCCGGCGGCTTTACGCCTTCGCCGAGCCGGGGATCGCGATGCTGCACCCGACCTCGCAGGACTGCATGCGCACCGCGTTCACCCTGTACGGCGAGATCCTGGACGCGGTCGAGCAGATCGACTACCAGGTGCTCACCCGGCGGGCCTCGGTGTCGCTGCCGCGCCGGCTCTCGGTGGCGCTGCCGGCCGCCCGCCGGGCCAAGAAGGCCCGGAAGGCGGACCAGCAGGTGGCGCTGCCGGTGGAGGACCCCGAGCGGGTCTAGAAGGCGAGAGCCTGCGCCCGGCGCCGCACCTCGGTCTTGCGGTGGCCGGAGCGCAGCGCGTCGACCGGAGTGCCGGGGTAGTCGTCCTCGGTGAAGAGCCAGCGCAGCGCCTCTTCGTCGGAGTAGCCGGAGTCGGCCAGCACGACCAGTGTGCCCTGCAGGTCGGGCAGCGGGGCCCCGTCCTTGATCAGTTCCTCGGGCACGCACATGATCTTGCGCTCCCCGCGGCGCATCCCGATCAGGACCCGCTCCTGCAGCATGCGGCGGACCTTGCCGAAGTCCGTGCCGATCAGTTCGGCCACGTCGGGCAGCGGAAGCCAGACCCGTTCGCCTTCGGGGCCGTGGCTGAGTACGTCGTTGTTTTCCTGGGGTGTGTCTGACACCGGGCCAGAGTGCCACGTCCGGTGCCCTCGAGGCAGGCGAAGACATGCCCATGTCACCGGTCGTCGCCAATCACCTACCCTCTGTTGCACAATGTGCCCTGGTGGACCGGCTTCACCGCCCGTTCCAGCGCAGAGGACGCAGCAGACGTAGCACCGGGCAGGACAACACCCGAGAGGACGCCCCGGCTCATGACCGACCCCAACGCAGCTTTTCTCGGCGTCCCCGCCGCTGCGCCCCGACCCTCGCCCCAGGTTCCTGAGCGCGCCCCCGGGGTGATCCCGTCGTCGGTCTCAAGAGCTTTCACACCAGAGGACGTCTCGCGCGTCGCCCCTGCGACGCCACCGGTTGTCCTCCCGGCCGCCGCCCGGCATCGCGCCCAGCGCCCGGGCCCGGGGATTCAGTTGCTGCTGCGTCGCACCCGGCTGACGTCGATCGTCGGTCAGCCTCCGGCGCAACCCACGCCTCCCCTGGTGCTGCTTGGCCGCCCCGGCACCACACCGGACTCCATTCCGCATCTGGCCGCTGCGCCGCTTGCGCCCACTGCGGCTCTGCGCACCGCTGGCCTGCGCGTCCTCTTCGATGCGCTGGTGGCCGCCGATCCGGACGAGAGCAGCCTGGCCCGCAGGCGCGCAGCCGCGACCGGGCTGCACCCGGTGGACACCAGCGGTGCACCCGTACTGTCCTACCGGGTCAAGACCGGGGATGACCTGGAGAGCGTGGCACGGGTGGCCGGCTGTTCAGGGCGCGCGGTACTGGCCGCAAACGGCATGCGCCCCGGGGCCACCCTGAAGGCCGGGCAACTGATCCGCCTGCCGGCGCTCGCGCCCGACTCCCCCTCCGCCCGGCGAAGACGGCTCGAGTCGCCGGACACCACCCGCGAACAGGCCGCCCGTCGGCGCAGAACCCGCCGCGGCGAGGTGATTCCGGCCGGCGACCTGCCGCGCCGCTCCTATCCGGCCGCCGTCACCCGGGCCGCGGTGACCAACCGGGATGCGCTCAAACGCGCCGATGTGCCCGATCGGGCCACCGTACGAGGGCTGGTCCGGGCAACCGCCGTGCACTTCGGCCTGGATCCGGCCCTCGCGGTGGCGGTGGCCTCGATGGAGTCCGGATTCGACCAGCGTCTGGTCTCCCCGGCCAACGCGATCGGCGTGATGCAGCTGCTGCCCTCGGCCGGGGCCTGGGCCGGGGAGCTGCTCGGGCGCCCGCTGGACCTGCTCGACACCAAGGACAACATCACCGCGGGCGTGGTGCTGTTGCTGGCGCTGGGGCACCGCACCGACGAGCAGACCGCCCTGGCCGGCTACTACCAGGGCCTGGCCTCGGTGCGCCGGCACGGCACCTTTCCCGACACCCGGCGCTACGTGGCCACCGTCCGCACGCTCAAACTGCGTTTCCGCTGATGACAGATTCTGCCGCCGGCAGTCTGCGATACACCTGTGACCTGAGGTTCGCCCGGTATGTGGACTGAGCCCTCTCGGTCGGCCTTAGACTGCCGATCGTGGACATGACTCTCCAGGATCCACTGGTCGGCCGGCTGGTCGACGGGCGGTACCTGGTCCGGTCCCGGATCGCTCGCGGTGGAATGGCAACGGTCTACCTCGCGGTTGACCGGCGACTCGACCGGGAAGTCGCTCTCAAGGTCATGCACGACAACCTGGCCGACGACCCCGAGTTCGTCTCCCGGTTCGTGCGTGAGGCGCGGTCGGCGGCGAAGCTCTCGCACCCCAACGTGGTCGGCGTGTTCGACCAGGGCACCGACGAGACGTCCGGGGTGCTGTACCTGGCCATGGAGTACCTGCCGGGGCGCACGCTGCGCGACGTGCTGTCGCAGCGCGGTGCGCTCACCCCGCGCGAGAGCGTCTCGGTGCTGGAGCCGGTGCTCAGCGGGCTGGGCGCCGCTCACCGGGCCGGTTTCGTGCACCGCGACGTCAAGCCCGAGAACGTCATCCTCACCGACGACGGCCGGATCAAGGTCGCCGACTTCGGCCTGGCCGCCGCGGTCACCGCGCCGATCGCCAGCGCCGCCACCGACGAACTGCTCGGCACCGTCGCCTACCTGCCCCCGGAGCTGGTGGCCAACGGGCACGCCGACGCCCGGGCCGACGTGTACGCGGCCGGCATCATCCTGTTCGAGCTGCTCACCGGCCGTCAGCCCTACACCGGCGAGGACCCGGTGCAGGTCGCCTACCGGCATGTTTACGAACGGGTCCCCACCCCCAGCTCGATCGCGCCCAACCTCACCGACGCGTTCGACGCGCTGGTCCGGCGGCTGACCGACCCGAACCCGGACAACCGGCCGCCCACCTGCGACGCCGCCCTGACCGAGGTGCGGATGGCCCGGGCCTCGGTGCCCGCGCACCTGCTCGACGAGCGTGCCGCCGACGCCGACGACCTGCGCAGCGCCCAGACCCTGGCGATGGGTGACAGCACGCAGGAGATGGGCGCGGTCGCCCCCGCCGCGGCGATCAACGCCACCGCGGTCTACTCCCGGGCCGACATGCCCGACCTGAGCCCGGCCGGGCCCACCCGGATCGTCACCCCGAACAGCGCCGGTCTGGCCCTGTCGCACCCGAACCACAGCGACGACCAGGCCACCGCTCTCTACCAGCCGGTCACGGACGAGCAGGCCACCGCCTTCTTCCCGCCGGCGACGGATCAGCAGGCCACGGCGCTGTACCAGCCCGGCCCGGCCCCGGCTCCGGCCACCGGTCCGCAGCCCACCCGCGCCATGTCGCGGCGGGAAGGCCGGCTGGCCAGCAAGGAGTCGATGGTCCCGCGTCTGCGGGTGCACGACGAGGAGGAGCCGCCGCCGGGCTTCTTCAGCAACGGCCGCCGGACCGCGATCACCGCGCTGATCGCCGTGCTGCTGGTGCTGGCGGTGGTCTTCACCGGCATCTGGTGGTTCACCGGCGGTCCGGGCTCGTACATCCGCACCCCCTCGGTCACCGGTATGCCCGTGGCCGACGCCCAGCGTGTGGTCGCCCTGCAGGGCCTCGAGGGCAAGGTGGAGGAGCAGTTCAGCGCCGACGTCGCCAACGGCACGGTGATGGGCTCCAACCCGGCCGGCGGGGACGACGTCAAGAAGGACGGGACGGTCACCCTGATCGTCAGCAAGGGCCCCGAGATGGTGGCGGTGCCGGCGCTGAAGGGCAAGACGCTCGAGGAGGCCACCGCCGAGCTCGAGGCGGCCGGGCTGGAGGTGGGCGAGACGTCGGAGAAGTTCAGCGCCGATGTGGAAGAGGGCAAGATCATCTCCACCGCCCCCAAGGCCGAGAACGAGGTCTCCCCCGGCCGCGAGGTCAAGCTGGTGATCAGCAAGGGCATCGAGCCGGTGCAGCTGGACAACGTGGTGGGCCAGCACATCGACCAGGCCCGGCCGCTGATCGAGAGCCGCGGGCTGACCGTGGAGGTCGAGGAGCAGGAATACCAGCAGGGTGGACCGGCTCCGGGCACGGTCACCGCGCAGGATCCGGCGGCGACCGGCCAGCAGGTGGCCAAGGGCAGCACGGTGAAGCTGTACGTGGTCAAGCAGCCGCCGCAGGTCGAGGTGCCGAACGTCCAGGGCCAGCACAAGGATCAGGCCCGGGCCACGCTCGAGGGTCTGGGTCTGCGGGTGAAGGAGGAGCGCTACAACCCCTTCGCCGACCACGTGCAGGAGCAGTCCCCGAACTCCGGCCTGGTCGACCTCGGCACCGAGATCGTGATCAAGATTTGGTAGAGGACGTGAGCCTGCGCGCCGTCGGCGCGCAGGACCTTGATCTCCTCGGCCGCTGGCGCAACGACCCGGAGCACGAGTCGGTCTACGGCGACTTCCTGCCGATGATCCGGCGGCAGAACTCCTACCGCGAGCGCTGGGAGGTCAACGGACTGCTCAGTGAGGACGACGGACTGCTGATGGTCTGCCTAGAGGCCGAGCCGGTGGGCACGATCGGCTGGCATCCGGTGCACTACGGCCCGAACCGCGGCAGTCAGGCCCTGAATCTGGGGATCGCCCTGGCCCCGGCGGCCCGTGGAAAGGGGGTCGGATCGGCCGCGCCCCGCCTGGCCTGCGCCTGGCTCTTCGGGCACACCACGGTCAACCGGATCGAGGCGAGCACCGACGTGACGAACCGGCCGGCCCAGCGGGCGCTGGAGAAGGCCGGCTTCACCCGTGAGGGCATCCTGCGCGGCGCCCAGTTCCGCAGCGGCGAGTGGCACGACCTGGTCCAGTACAGCCGCCTGCGCCACGACTGACCACGCTCCGCGCTCCCCACCTGGCCCACGCTCCCCGCCTGGCCCGCCTGGCCCGCCCAAGTCTGCCTTGCCGCACCTCGCGGCCCATGTCGCACCTCGCGGCTGGATGTCGCACCTCGCGGCCCGAAGTCGCAACTCGCGGCCCGAAGTCGCAAAAATCAGCCCTTCGAAAGCTTTCAACTGCGACCAAGCGCCGCCAGGTGCGACATCCAGCCGCGCACTGCAACATTCAGCTGCACCGCAACATCCAACTGGCTTCCCAGCGGGCATGCTCGAACATGGGCAGTGCCAACAGCCGCGCGCACCGAGCATCGACAGCCGCCGCAGGATGCCCGCCAGACCCGGGCCAAACGCAGAACTGCGCCGCACCCCACGAGGGGCACGGCGCAGTGAGCAGAGCGTCAGGCGGTGAGGGCCTGCTTGGCGATGACCGGCAATTCGTCGACCGCTCGCCCCGCCAAGGCCTCGTCGATGTCCAGATGGGTCACCAGCCGGACCACGCGTGAGCCGACCGCCCCAACTCGGATCCCGGCCGCCGTGCACCCGGCGATGAAGGCTTTCGCCGCCGCGGCGGAGGGCCAGGTGGTGGCCACGATGTTGGTCTGCACCAGCTCGGGCTCGACGATTGAGGAGTCCACCCCGGCGAGGGCCACCGCGATCGACTGGGCGTGCTGGTGGTCGGTGGCCAGGCGCTCGATGTTGTGCTTGAGCGCGTAGCGTCCGGCCGCGGCCAGCACCCCGGCCTGGCGCATGCCGCCGCCCAGCCGCTTACGCCAGATCCGGGCCTCGGCGATCCGTTCGGCGCTGCTGACCAGCACCGAGCCGACCGGCGCGCCCAGCCCCTTGGACAGGCAGACCGAGATCGTGTCCGCGAACGAGCCGTACTCCTGGAACGAGACCCCGGTGACGACGTGCGCGTTCCACAACCGGGCGCCGTCCAGGTGCACCGACAGCCCCAGGGCCTGAGCCCCGGCGCGCAACCGGCGCAGCTCGTCCGGCGCCTGCACCGTGCCGCCGCCGAAGTTGTGCGTGTCCTCGATCGCGATCGCCGCGGTGGAGACGAAGTACGGCCCGGCGTCGGGTACCGCCATCGCCAGCGCCGCGTCGGCCTCGACGGCACCGCGCTCGGACGACCAGGTCCGGGTGGTGACCTGACCGACCATCGCATGCGAACCCAGCTCGGCGCGCACGATGTGGGCCAGGGAGTCGCAGATGATCTCCTGGCCGGCCGGCACCAGCGAGCGCACCCCGAGCACGTTCGACATCGAGCCGGTCGGGCAGAACAGCGCCGCCTCGTGCCCGAACAGCGCCGCGACCTCGGCCTCGAGGGCGTTGATCTCCGGGTCCTCGCCGTAGACGTCGTCGCCGACCTCGGCGGTGACCATCGCCTCCAGCATGCCCGGGGTGGGCCTGGTCAGCGTGTCGCTGCGCAGGTCCACCACCGGGGAACCGGCCGGGCTCATCGGCCGGTCAGCATCTCGGTGACGAGGTAGGCCATCTCCAGCGACTGCTGGTGGTTCAGCCGCGGGTCGCACAGCGTCTCGTAGCGGGTGGCCAGGTCGGCGTCGTCGATGTGCTCGGCGCCGCCCAGGCACTCGGTGACGTCGTCACCGGTCAGCTCGACGTGCAGGCCACCGGGGATGGTCCCGACCGCGTTGTGCACCTCGAAGAAGCCGCGCACCTCGTCCATCACGTCGTCGAACCGGCGGGTCTTGTAGCCGGACGCGGACTCGAAGGTGTTGCCGTGCATCGGGTCGCAGATCCACAGGGCCGGCAGGCCCTCCCGCTTCGTGGTCTCGGCCAGGGCGGGCAGGTTCTCCCGGATCTTGCCCGCGCCCATCCGGCTGACCAGGGTCAGCCGGCCCGGCTCGCGCTCCGGGTCGAGCTTGTCGACCAGTGCCATCAGGTCGTCCGGGGTGGTCTTGGGACCGATCTTGACGCCGATCGGGTTGCGCACCCGGGACATCAGGTCGACGTGCGCGCCGTCGAGCTGACGGGTGCGCTCACCGATCCAGATGAAGTGGCCGGAGACGTTGTACGGCGAGCCGGTGCGCGAGTCGATCCGGGTCAGGGCGCGCTCGTAGTCCAGCAGCAGACCCTCGTGGCTGGACCAGAAGTCGACGGTGCGCAGCGCGTCGGAGTCGCCGCCGGCCGCGATCATGAACTTCATCGCCCGGTCGATGTCCCGGGCGATCGCCTCGTAGCGGGCGTTGGCCGGGCTGGCCACGAAGCCCCGGTTCCACTCGTGCACCTGGCGCAGGTCGGCGAAGCCGCCCTTGGTGAACGCCCGGATCAGGTTCAGGGTGGAACTGGAGGTGTGGTACGCCTTCAGCAGCCGCTGCGGGTCGGGCACGCGCGAGGCCTCGTCGAACGGGAAGCCGTTGATCGCGTCGCCCCGGTAGGCGGGCAGCGTGACGCCCTGCCGGGTCTCGGTGGTGCTGCTGCGCGGCTTGGAGTACTGCCCGGCCATCCGGCCCAGCTTGATCACCGGCATGCTCGCGCCGTAGGTCAGGACGACGGCCATCTGCAGCATCGTCTTGATCTTGTTGCGGATCCGGTCGGCCGTGGCCTCGGCGAAGGTCTCGGCGCAGTCACCGCCCTGGAGCAGAAACGCCTCACCCCGCGCGGCGGCGGCCAGCTGACCGCGCAGCAGGTCGCACTCCCCCGCAAAGACCAGCGGCGGTACCGAGGCGAGCTCGGTCACCACGGCCTCCAGCTGGGCCTTGTCCGGCCACTCCGGCTGCTGCGCGGCGGGCTTGTCCCGCCACAGGTCGAGACCGGCCTCGAGAGCAGCGGCAGCCGTGTCCGGAGTGCTCGTCGGGTACAGATCGGCACTGGTGATGGGATGCAGTGGGGCGCTCACGACGACAAGAGTACGGGCACTGCGCAAGCCCTTTCCGCCGGATCGCGCGGACCGGCAGACAAAGCGCGGGCCCGGTACGCAACCACGTACCGGGCCCGAAGGAGGCGACTCAGGCCGCGTCCCCGTCCTCTGCTTTCTTCTTGCCCTTGTCCGGGTCCGCCTCGGCCGGGCTGACCGCGTCGGACTCACCGGCCGGCGACGGGGTGGCGGCGTGCCCACCGGGCGTCACCGACAGCTCGGCGTGCCCGGACGGCAGCCCGGTCTCCGCACCGCTGCGCCGGGCCGAGGCCAGGCGCTCCTTCATGGTGGCCGCGTAGATGTCCACGTACTCCTGGTTGGACAGCACCATGAGCTGGTACATGATCTCGTCGGTGACCGAGCGCAGCACGAACCGGTCGGTGCTCATCCCCTCGTAGCGGGAGAAGTCCAGCGGCTCGCCGATCACCACGCCGACCTGGCCCTTGGGCAGCAGGCGGGGGATCAGCCGGCCGGGCGGCTGCACCTCGAAGGTGGAGATCATCGCGACCGGGATGACCGGGATCCCGGACTCCAGCGCCATCCGGGCCACCCCGGTGCGGCCGCGGTAGAGCCGGCCGTCCGGCGAGCGGGTGCCCTCCGGGTAGATGCCCAGCAGCTCACCCTTGTCCAGCACCTTCATGCCGGTCCGCAGTGCCGCCTCGGACGCCCGGCCGCCGGAGCGCTCGATCGGGATCTGCCCGACGCCACGGAAGAACGAGGCGGTCAGCCAGCCCTTGATCCCGCGGCCGTTGAAGTACTCGGCCTTCGCCAGGAAGGTGATCTTCCGGTCCACGTGCAGCGGTAGGAAGAAGTGGTCCGAGAACGACAGGTGATTGCTGGCCAGGATGGCCGGGCCCTTCGTCGGGATGTTCTCCAGGCCTTTCACCCACGGCTTGTACAGCACTCGGATGAGTGGTCCGAGCAGAATGCGCCGCAGCAGCCAGTAGAGCATCGACACCTCCTTGACCGCGCGCGCACAGGTGCGCAACAGAAATGATTGTGAGGCCGCCACCAACACCGCGCGGCCGACGCGCACACTATCCATTGTCGGCGGCCCGACCGCCAAGATGCACCATCCGGGCGTCCGGTTCATCCGCAAACGACCGCGAACCGCCGAGGAGTCGGTGGGCGTGCCGGACTTGACGTGAACGGTCGCGTGCGTCCTGGACCGGATTCGGAAGTTCCGCTCGATAACTGCCCGGCGGCGTGTAACGATGGCGCTGGAGTCCCACCGCTGGCCGCCGAGGACCAGGAGCCGCCGTGACCGTCCGCCCGGGAGCCGAGCCCTTCGCCCGGGACGGCGACGACGTCGGGGTCCTGCTCCTGCACGGCTTCACCGGCAACCCGAGCAGCCTGCGGAGCTGGGCCGAAGGCCTGGCCACAGCGGGTTTCACGGTGCGCCTGCCCCGGCTGCCCGGACACGGCACCGCGGTGCGCGACCTGGCCCGCACCGGCTGGCTGGACTGGCTGGCCGAGGCCGAGGGCGCCTACCGGGAACTGCGCGCCCGG
This sequence comes from Kineosporia babensis, assembly GCF_021129305.1. Classification (GTDB taxonomy): domain Bacteria; phylum Actinomycetota; class Actinomycetes; order Actinomycetales; family Kineosporiaceae; genus Kineosporia; species Kineosporia babensis. Next base: position 102,582 of record NZ_JAJOMB010000005.1, read on the forward strand.
TGCCGGGTAGTGGTCGTCGCCGGGCTCTCGATGGGCGGCGCCCTGGCCCTTGCCCTGGCCCAGAAACACCCGTCCGGGGTGGACGGAGTGATTCTCGTCAACCCGGCGGTCCGGGTGGAGGCCCGGGGCCTGTTCGCGCTGCCGGTGCTGCGCTGGGTCGTGCCCTGGCTACCGCCGGTCGGCAACGACGTGAAACGGCCCGGCGTGAGCGAGGATGCCTATCACCGGATCCCGTCCCACGCCTTACACTCGATGCTGCGTGGCTACCGCACGGTGGTCGCGGACCTGCCCGCGGTGAGCCAGCCCGTGCTGCTCTTCCGCTCAACCGAGGACCACGTCGTGCCGGCCAGCAGCAGTGCTCTCATCCTCGACCGGGTGACCTCTTCCCGCGCCGACGAGGTGATCCTGCGAGACAGTTATCACGTGGCGACGATCGACAACGACGCCGGCGCGATCCTGCGGCGCAGTCTGGGCTTCCTCACCGACCTGGCCGGTGCGCCCCCGGCGGTCGGCACGGCCGGGAGAACACGATGACGACGGCAGGCGACCCGCCGGACCGGGACCCCGACACCGACGCCGAGCACAAGGGCAAGCCAGACGAGCCGGACCGGCTGGACATCGACGCCACCTTCGCGGCGATCGTGGCCAACTGGGGTGACGAGCCGGCCGCGGCCTGGCCCACCCCGGAAGAGGCGGCCGAGGCCCGCCGGCACTACGAGGACGAGGATCCGGACGCCGCCCCTTCTCCGGGCCGGATGCGCGGCTCGGAGTGGGGCAACGACTGGGAGTTCGCCGGTGACGAGCCGGTACCCAGCGGCGCGGGGGCGCGGGGCCCGCTGGACGAGTACGACCCGGACGACCTGCCCGAGGAACTGCGCAGCGCCGGCCCGCGGGACTACTCCCCCACCGCTGAGCCCGAGCCGCAGGGGTACGAGCCGCCCGAGCCGCCGCCACTGCCCCGCGGTGACCTGATCGGCCGGCTGGCCTGGGCCGCGGTGATCGGCGGCCCGCTGTTCATGCTGATGTCGGTGCTGATCTGGCGCCCGCCGCAGCTGTTCATCCTGATCGCGCTGGCCGCCTTCGCCGGCGGCTTCGTCACCCTGGTCGCCCGGATGCCCAAGCACCGCGACGACGAGGACGACGACGGCGCCGTGATCTAACCAACCACCCGCAGTTCGGCGACCACCGGCAGGTGGTCACTGGCCAGCCGGGCGTCGGCCGGGCTCGGTGCCCAGGTGCCGTATTCCAGCACCTCGATCCCCCGCCCGACGAGGATCGCGTCGATCCGCCGGCGCGGGTTGATCGTCGAGAAGGTCACCGGCGCATCGGGAGCGGGGTCGGCCACCAGCGGCTCGAGTGCTTGCCAGGACGCCCCGCCGGGGGCCTCGTTCAGATCGCCGGCCAGCACCGCGGGCAGCCCGAAGTCGCCCAGCTGGCGGCTCAGCGTGCGCACGTGGGCCAGCCGCTGCGCCTGGTCCAGCGGCAGGTGCACCGAGGCGATCCGCAGCGCCGGGCCGCCACTCACCGGCTGCACCGTGGCCAGAACGGCGCCGCGCCGGTTGTCCCGCCAGTGGCCCAGCGGGAAGGTGAACGCGGCCACGTCCTTGGTCTGCATCCGCCCGGAAACGAACATCGCGTTGCTGCCGGCCGAGCGGCCCCCGGCCAGATGGTGCAGCCCGCAGGCCCGGGCCAGCCGCTCGAACTGGCGGTGCGAACCCGGGACCCGCGGGCCTTCCTGCAGACAGAACACGTCCGGCGCGGCCGCCCGGACCACCCGGTGCACGGCCAGCGGATCGCCCTGCAGATGCCGGATGTTCCAGCTCAGCACCCTGATCCGGGACTGCATCTCAGATCTCCTGGGCGGCTTGTCTTCGGGCCAGGTCGGCCGCCCCGACCAGACCGGCCTCCGGCCCCAGGGCGGCCTTGACGATCGAGGCGAACGGACGGAACCCGCGCCCGGTCAGCGTGCGCCGGAACGACTCGCGGGCCGGGGCGAGCAGCAGATCGCCCGCGTCCGAGACCCCGCCGCCGATCACGAACAGCCCGGGGTCCAGGGCCGCCGCCAGGTTGGCCAGGCCGATCCCGAGCCAGTGCCCGACCTCGTGGAACAGCTCCACCGCGGCCGGGTCCCCGTCCATCGCGGCCTCGGTGATCAGCGGCCCGACCAGCGCCGAGTGATCGCCTTTGACCCGTTGCACGAGCGGCACGGTGACCGGTGAACCGGCCGCCGCCATCTCCCGGGCCTCGCGCCCCAGGACGTTGCCCGAGGCGTACTGCTCCAGGCAGCCCCGGTTGCCGCACTCGCAGCGCCGGCCGTCCGGCACCACGACCATGTGCCCGAACTCGCCGGCCATGCCGTAGCGGCCGCGCTGGATCACCCCGTCGGTGACGATCCCGCCGCCGATCCCGGTCCCGAGCGTGACCATCACCAGCCGTGACTCGGCCCGCCCGGCCCCGAACCGCCACTCCGCCCAGGCCGCCGCGTTGGCGTCGTTCTCGACGATCACCGGCAGCCCGACGGCCGCCGCCACGCCGTCCCGCAGCGGCTCGTTACGCCAGGCCAGGTGCGGGGCGAAGAGCACCCGGGCGCGGTCGGCGTCGACGAAACCGGCCGCGCCGATCCCGACCCCGACGATCTCGCGGCCCTGGCGCAGCTCGTCCACCACCTCGGCGATGGTGGCCTCGACCACCCGGGCCGAGGCGTGCCGCGACGGGGTGGCCCGGCGGGCCCGGGCGATCACCGCGCCGCTGGGGTCCACCACCCCGGCCGCGACCTTGGTGCCACCGATGTCCACACCGATGGCCAGGCCGGAAGGGCCGGAAGCGGTCATCGCGTCCGGGCCAGGTCCGCGGCGCCGATGATGCCCGCGTCGTTGCCCATCTGGGCCAGGCGCAGTTCCAGGTGCGGGCGGTTGGCCCCACCGGAGAGATGGCTGGCGAAGGCCTCGCGCGCGGGCTGCAGCAGCAGGTCACCGGCGTCGGCCACACCCCCGCCGATCACCACGACGGCCGGGTCGAGCAGGTTGGCCAGCGACGCCACGCCCTCACCGAGCCAGCGGCCGAGTTCGGCGAACAGGCCTACCGCGGCGGGGTCTCCGGCCAGCGCGACCTCAGTGATCATGCTGCCGACCAGTCGGTCGACCTTGCCCCCGGCGGCCTGCAGCAGCGGCTCGGCGGCCTCCGGGTCGCTGATCGCCAGGTCGCGGGCAGAGCGGACCAGAGCACGGCCGGAGGCGTACTGCTCCCAGCAGCCGAGCTGGCCGCAGCCGCAGGGACGGCCCTTGGGCACAACCCTCAGGTGGCCGATCTCCGCGGCGATGCCGAAGGCCCCCCGCAACAGCTGCCCGTCCAAGACGATGCCGCCGCCTACCCCGGTGCCGACGGTGACCGTGACGGCGTCGGAGACGTCCTGTCCGGCGCCGAACCGGTATTCGGCCCAGGCAGCGGCGTTGGCGTCGTTCTCGACGATCACCGGCAGCTGGACGCGCTTACCTACGGCATCGGCCAGGGGGTGCTCGCGCCAGGCGATGTTCGGGGCGAAGCGCACGGTGGTGCGGTGCTCGTTGACGAACCCCGCAGCTGCCACGCCTACCGCCGAGATCTGGCCGGTGTGGGCGCTGAGCAGCTTCTCGACGGCCTCGGCGATGCTCCCGTCGATCTGGTCGACGGTCTCGGGAGTCGGCACGCGCAGGCGCTCGAGAATCCGCCCTTCGGCGTCAACCACACCAGCGGCGATCTTGGTGCCGCCAACGTCTACCCCGATGGTGAGTTCCACTGCGCGGATCCCCTTACCCCTCTGTGTCCCTGGTTGGGACGTTCGTCAGTGCTACGTCCGTCGAGCGCCTTCCGGGCCGGCCGGGAGCGCTTCAGTCCGAGACGTTGATCGGAACCGTAGTGGGCGGCGGCGGGCGACGGGTCGGCGCGGTACCCCGGCTATGGTCCTCAATCCCAGAGACATCCGACTCGTCCTGGTTCTCGGGCGCCATTTCCCGGAGCGTCCGAGCCAGCCCGGAGGCCATTTCGGCGACCCGGTCGAGCAAGACCGGCCCATGGTCACAGACGGCCGCTACGCCCACGCAGACCGGACAGGAGGAACCGTCTTCCTCGGCGGTGAGCGCTTCTTGCAGCGCGGTCAAAGCAAGACGAGCGTCTTCGGCCCATTCCTTCGGCAACCCGGCAGCGAGCGCCGCGGGGTCGAGATGACGGTGGTGTTCCATCAGAGCCACCGGGAGGGGAACTCGGCGGGGTCAGGCATGAATTCCACAGCCAGGACGCCGTCGCGCAGTCGGGCGCCGGAAACCTCGCAGCGGCGTAGGACGCTGGGGAGCGAGATCACCCGGCGGTAGCCATCCACGGTCACCACCAGATCATCTCCTCGCCGGCCCAGATCCAGTCCGGAGCGCTGGGCGAACGGCATCCGTAGGCGCAGTGTGAAGCTGCCAGCGGTGTGCTCGACCTCGAAAGCCGGAACTTCGGCGGGAGGTTCGACGACATCCGTGCCGTAGATCTCCGCTCCCAGATCGCTCAGTCGTTCTACCCCGCGCGGTTCGCCCGCCACGTCAACGGCCTGCAGGACGGGCGTCGGCGCGAATGACTCGGCAATCTCGGCCAGCGCTGCCCCCTGCGAGCGTTCTCGCTCACGCAACCAATCAATGGCAGACGTTGTGGCTGGCTCGCGCACAAACGTCTCCCATTGAGCCCCGACAGTTGGCATGACCCGATTGACCACCACCGCGTCCACCGCAAACCCACCCATGGTCAGCGCCGTGTAGAGCCGCCGCGTCCCCGCCAGCACCGCCGCCTCCGGCGTCAGCACCAGCCGTACCGAAGCCAGAGGATCAGCCAACATTGTGCCCACCGTGGCCAATTCCGAGCTCAGCCGGTCAACCGCCGCCACCAGGGGATCTGCCGCGCGCCCCTCGTCCAGCAAACGCCCGATCCGACGCTCCATCGGCAACAGGCGCTCCAGCAACCGACCCAGCACATCCGGAGCCGACAGGAGCCGAAAAGCCTGGGCCGACGGCGAACAGTCCACCACCACGAGATCCCAGGGCCCGTCCCGCACCTGGTCGCGAACACAGAGCAACGCGAACACATCGTCCAGCCCTGGCAGCCCGGTCAGATCCTCCGCCGCCAGCGGATCCACGCCCAGCTCTTCCAGCGCGTCCTGAGCCAGCTCACGCACCGGAGCCCAGGCCCGGGCCACGGTCAGTGCCGGATCCGCCTGCAGCGCCCAGAGCCCGGCGCCCACCTCGACCGGCTCCGGCCCCAACGAGACACCCAGCACATCGCCCAGCGAGTGCGCCGGATCCACCGAAACGACAAGGACTTTGCGCCCCTGCCCGGCTGCATGCAGCGCCGTCGCGGCCGCCGTGGTGGTCTTGCCCACCCCGCCCTTGCCGGTGAGCAGCACGAGCCGGGGCATGCTCAGCGCTGCTCCGCGCGCTTCTTCAGCTCGGTGAGGGCGGTGTCGATGATCGTCTTCTCGGCCTTGCGCCGCAGCATCCCCAGCATCGGGATCCGCAGGTCGATGGCCAGGGTGTAGGTGACCTTGGTGCCGGTCCCGCTGGAGGCCAGCCGGTAACTGCCGTCCATCGTCCGCATCACCCCGGACTCGCCCAGCTGCCAGGAGAGCTGGCCGGTGCTGTCGTCGGCGAAGTCCCAGGTGTAGTCCAGGGAGTAGGTGTCGCGGACCGCTCCGGCGTCAAGGGTGAACTGCACCCGGGCGGCCCGGCCGTCGGCCTGCTCCTCCAGCACCGTGGCCTCTTTCACCGCCCCGGCCCACTGCGGATAGCGCTCGAAGTCGGCGATCACGTCGAGCACGGTGCCCGGTGCGGAGTCGATGACGACGCTCGACTCGGTCTGGTCGGCCATGGGGGCCTCTCTCTGGCTCTGCTCGGGCGGGTCTCGCGTAAGGGGGTACCTGCCGAACGTTACCGGCTACCCCCTACGGCACCAGACGCCGCGTCCGTCCGCTCCACCCCAGCGCGGCGGCCGGATTCACAGCAGCATCCCCAGCGCGGTGAGCCCGCCCATCAACAGAACGAGAAGAAGCAGCGTCGCCCCGAAGGCCACGGCGTAACGTCCCCCCGGTAACTGCCCAAGCGCCAAGTGCGCCTTGATCACCGCGAACACTGAGCGATCGGTGACGGCGGCCTCGTCGGCGGCCAGTCCGGCCAGCATCTCCTGGGCCCGCGCCTCGACCGCGGCCGCATCACGCGGGTCCGCCGCCCGGGCATGCCGGCCCTGAGGTGTTTCGCTCGGCGCCTGGACCACGGGTTCAGGTTCAGGCTCCGGTTCGGAGGTGGGGGTAAGGCAGAGCGAGCACCACTCGTCGCCGCTGCTCAGGCGCGCACCGCACTGACGGCAGCGCAGTGAGCCGCCGGCCTTCTGCGGAGGAGGTGGGGTCACGACCCTGGTTGTCGGCCCGGATCCGTAAGGCCTTGAGCCGTCCGGGTGAGGGTCTGCGCCGTACGGGTGAGGCGGAAAATGCCTCAGGCAATCGTTGCCAACCGCAACTTTCGAGGATTTTCCCTGCTTTTCACCGTTTTTGCGCCACCCGGTCATCACGACTGTGACCGATCGCTCGGTTTTATCCGCTCTCCAGCATAGGCTCGCACTCGTGCGCGAGATCATCGTCCCCAGGTCTTTTCCCCTCGACGCCGAGGAGAGCCTCTGCGACATCGTGGTGGCCAATGCCGAGAACCGGCCCCACCACGTCTCGTTCCGGAGGCCGGTCCCGGCCGGCTGGCAGGACGTCACCGCGGCCGAGTTCCTCGGTGAGGTGGTGGCCACCGCCAAGGGCCTGGTCTCGCTGGGCGTGCAGCCCGGTGACCGGGTCGCCCTGATGGCCCGCACCCGTTACGAGTGGACGTTGCTGGACGTGGCCGTCTGGTTCGCCGGCGGGATCTCGGTGCCGGTGTACGAGACCTCCTCGGCCGAGCAGGCCCGCTGGATCCTGGCCGACTCCCAGGCCGTGGCGATCGTCGTGGAGACCGCCGCCCACCGCGAGACGATCGGCCAGATCCGGGGCGAGCTGAGCGCTCTGCGCGAGGTCCTGACCATCGACGACGGCGCGGTGGCGACGCTGGCCGAGCTGGGCGCCGAGATCGGCGACGAGGAGATCCACGAGCGCCGGGCGATCGCCCAGGGCGACTCGGTGGCCACGCTGATCTACACCTCGGGCACCACCGGCCGGCCCAAGGGCTGCGAGCTCACCCACAGCAACTTCGTGGCCGGCGCCCGCTCCGCCGGGGTGGGCTTCGGCGATCTGGTGAACGACCAGGCCAGCACTCTGCTCTTCCTGCCGCTGGCGCACGTTTTCGCGCGCTACATCCAGGCGCTGTGCATCGTGAACGGCTCGGTCCTGGGGCACACCCCGACCACCACGAACCTGCTGGCCGACCTGGACAGCTTCAAGCCCACCTTCCTGCTGGCCGTGCCCCGGGTGTTCGAGAAGATCTACAACGGCGCCGAGGCCAAGGCGATGGCGGGCGGGCGGGGCAAGATCTTCGCCCGCGCCGCGCAGGTGGCCGTCCAGTACAGCCATGCGCTGGACGCCGGCGGTCCGGGCGTGGCCCTGAAGCTTCAGCACGCCGTGTTCGACCGGCTGGTCTACGCCAAGCTGCGGACCGCCACGGGTGGGCGGCTGCGCGCGTCGGTCTCCGGCGGCGCCCCGCTGGGTAAAGACCTGAGCCACTTCTTCCGCGGGGTCGGCCTGCCGGTGCTGGAGGGCTGGGGTCTGACCGAGACCACCGCCCCGGTCAGCTGCAACACCCTGGCGGTCAACCGGATCGGTACGGTCGGCCGGCCGTTGCAGGGCATGGGCGTGCGGATCGACGCGGACGGCGAGATCGAGGCCTACGGCGTCGGCGTGATGCGGGGGTACGCCAACAACCCCGAGGCCACCGCCGAGGCGCTGCACGACGGCTGGTTCGCCACCGGGGACCTGGGCTCGCTGGACGACGACGGGTTCCTGTCGATCACCGGGCGCAAGAAGGAGATCCTGGTCACCGCCAACGGCAAGAACGTGATCCCGGCGGTGCTGGAGGACGGCATGCGCGGGCACCCGCTGATCTCGCAGTGCATCGTGGTCGGCGACCAGAAACCGTTCGTGGCCGCGCTGATCACGCTGGACGCCGAGATGCTGCCGACCTGGCTGGCCAACCGCGGCAAGCCGGCGATGGACGTGCGCACCGCGGCCGCCGACCCCGAGGTGCGGGCCGAGCTGCAGACCGCCGTGGACAAGGCCAACACCCTGGTCAGCCGGGCCGAGTCGGTGCGCAAGTTCGACGTGCTGAGCATCGACTTCACCGAGCAGTCAGGGCATCTGACGCCCAAGCAGAGCCTGAAGCGTTCGGTGATCCTGAAGGACTACGCCGCCGAGGTGGAGAAGCTGTACAGCTGAGCAGACCTTCAAGAGCGGAATTGGGGACGTTTCTGCGCACCGGTGCGGTCCGTCCCGGTCGCGCTCGTGGTGGGGGAAACCGGTCGATCCGCTCCGGCGGTCCTGACTGATCCGTAGATGGTGCAGACTGTGCGACACCGGGTGGGTGCGCACAGTGAGCACCGCTTCCGGTGGCCGCAGATGTCTTTGCTGCTGGGAGGATCACGGTGGGTTCGGCCGATCCCGGGCGCGGGGCGGACGGCGGGGCCGTCGCCGTCGAGTTCGCGCTGGTCCTGCCGCTGCTGATGCTGTTCCTGTTCGGCGTGATCCAGTACGGGTACGGCCTGTTCCAGCTCCAGTCGTTCGGCGCCGCGCTCACCGAGGTCAGTCGCGGCGCCTCCACCGGGATCGGCGACTGCACCGACTTCGACCGGCTGCTCGGCACCGCGGTCAGCCAGAACGGGATCAGCCCGGCCGAGGTCACCGACGCCAAGCTGGAGTGGCTGGGCTCCGACGGCCAGGTCACCTCAGCACCGCAGCGGGTGCTCGGTCAGGTCCGGATCACCGCCACCTACCGGCCTTTCGACCTCGGCATCCCCCTGGTCCCCTTCCCGGACACGATCACCCGCAGTTCCACCACGGCCGTGCAGGGCGTGCTCAGCTCCGGCCTGGCCGGCTGCCTGCCGATCGGCGCCTCCGCCTCGAGCCCGGGCTGATGCGCCGCAGCGATGCCGGCGTGGTGACGATCGTGACAACCCTGGCCATCTCCACGTTCCTGCTCGGGATCGCCGCGCTGGCCGTCGATCTCGGGCAGGCCTACCTGCGGCAGAACGATCTGCAGGCGCTGGCCGACCGGCTGGCCCTGGCCGGGGCCCGGGGACTGCCCACGATCACCGGTCCGGAAGGCGCGATCGACCAGCTCACCACCTCACTCGCGGCGGTCTGTGCATCCGGCGAGGAGGAAGGGGAACTGTGCAGCACCGATGCGGCGCAGTGGACCGACGGCAACCCCGGCAACGGCGAGCTCACCTTCTACGCGGATACCGACTCCGACGGCCAGGTGAGCCGCGCCGATGCTGTCTCCAGCCTGTCCACCCCTGGTCAGGCCCTGCGCGTGCGGCTGCCGCCCGCGAGCGTGCAGTTCGGTCTGGCCGGTCTGCTGGGTTTCGGCCAGGCCCGGATCCAGGCCTCGGCCTCGGCCCGGATCGGCACGCCGCTGGGCTCCGGCCTGTTGCCGTTCGCCCTCACCCAAGAAGACGTGGCGGCGGGCCGGTTCTGCGTCCGTGACCCAGGATCGGTGAACCCGCCACCCGATGGTCCCGTCCGGCTCAAGCTCAACACCGCATTTCCGCAGGGTCTCCCGGAAACGGGAGCAGACGCGTCCTTTGGTTTGCGCACTACCAATCGCTGGCGGGTTCTGCGCAACATCAAATTCCATCTGAAGACGGCCGACGGCTCCGTCACTCCCCTGTCTGTCTCCCGCACCAGACACCGGACGTACCGCCTCACCCTGCCACCCGGATCGGCCGGCTCGACGCTGGAAGTCTGGGCGACCGGAAGGTTCCTCCGTGCCTCCTCGTTCACCACCAACGTCCTCTCATTGACCTACGCGAGCACCTACTCCCCGGGAGCACCAGACCTCCCCTGCGAAAATTCGCCCGGGGTAGCACAACTGGCCCGCAAGGACACCGGCGACCCAACCGCCGCACTTGAACGGAACGTGCGCACCGGGCCAGAGGTGAATCTGCTGGCCGACCGGGATCAGACCAAGGACTGCGCCGGACAGATCTTCGCCCGGACCAGCTGGTGCCTGAACCTCGCCCCGCCGAACGACTTTCCCGAGGCCCTGCGCAAGGGCCTGCTCGAATCGTCCGGCCACCGCACCGGCCGGCTGATCGGCAGCACGGGCAACGGGGTGCACCACAGCAACGGATACGCCATCGACGCCACCGACCTGTTCGAAAGTCCGCATCTCCTCGACCCACTTTCCGCGGGCAGCTCCGGACTACCTCTCAAAACACTCCTGCAACAAGGAAAACCGGCCACCCCGGACGAGCAGGGCTGGATCACCTCGGCCGCGGTGCGCAGCCACCGCCTGGCCGTGCTGCCGGTGATCGAGGACGAACCGTTCGGCGACGGGAACGGTTATCGCATCGCCTCTTTCCGGTACGTCTGGATCGACTCGGACAGCCCGGACCGGGGGCTGCTGTGGGAGAACGGCCGATTCACCGGACTCGAGGGCTACGTCGTCGATCCCGGTTACCTGCCGGCCGTGGTGTCCGGCTCGGCCGTGGTCGGGCCGTTCCTGGGCAGCGACATGCCCCGCGAAGCCGTACTGACCCCCGATGTAGCGATCGGATAACAACGAACACTCTGCGCAGTCGACATGCGACAGAATGCCATCCTGGCGGTGTGCGAAAGACACTTCTCACGCCGGCCTCGGTGGAGCTCAGGCTGGCCGGGAAACCACTTTCGACAAGGACGGCACCGCAATGGGACGACGCACGCTGGCGCTGATCGGCTCGGTCCTGCTGGCCGCGGCCGGCACCGCGATCGTCGCGCTCTACGTGCGCGGGGCCGACAGCCGGGCCACCCAGGGCCAGGCGCTGGGCACATTCGTGGTGGCCACCCGAGAGATCGCGGCGGGCGAGACGATCACGGCCGAGGACGTGCACACCCGGCCGATGCGGGCCGACGACCAACCGGGCACCACCGCAACCGGTCTCGACACGGTGATCGGCCGCCGAGCGGTGGCCGGCATCCTGGCCGGGGCGACCGTCGACGAGCGGGTGCTGAGCCGGCCCGGGGCCGACGTCGACCTCCCGGCCGCAGTCCGGGCCGGCGAGCTTGGGGTGAACGTGCAGCTGGCCGACCCGAACCGGGCGGTGAGTCTGCTCGGAGTGGGTTCGCAGGTAAGGGTCTTCACCCTGAAGAAGGAGAAGGTGCAGCAGATCGTCCGGCAGGCCCGGGTGATCTCGATCGGCGCCACGCTGGAGGACTCCGGGGCTCCCGGCCCGGACGGGCAGCACCGGGTCGGCTCCCCCGCGGTACCCCAGGCCGTGGTCGGGCTGTCGGTGCCGCAGGAGCAGGCCGAGGTCCTGATGCGGGTGCAGATGCAGCAGCAGCCGATGTACTTCGCGCTCATCCCCAGCGGCGACGTCACGGCGGGCCGCTGATGGGGGCGGCCGTCTTCTTCGATCCGCACCCGCCGGTCGGGGCCGCGCTCTGTGTGGAGACGGGCGGCGCGGGAACGGTGCTCAGCGAGGTTGCGGACCTGCACGAGCATCTCGGCCAGATGTCGGACGAGGACACCCTGGTGCTCGGGCCGGACCTGGACGAGCGGGCCGCGTTCGACGTGACGCGCCTGGTACGCACGCAGCGGCCGGGGGTAGAGGTGATTCTGGTGCGCCGGGAGATCACCACTCCCCTGCTGCAGGAAGCGCTGCGCACCCGGCTGGCAGCTGTGATCGACCACCAGGATCCCCTGCAGCTACGGGCCGAACTGAAACGCAGCCTGGGCCGGGCCGCCTCAGCCGAGCCCGCGGCGCCCTCCCCCGCTCGGCGTGGCCGGGTGCTGACCGTGTTCGCCGCCAAGGGAGGCTCCGGCAAGACCATGCTGGCGGTCAACCTCGCCGCCGTCCTGGCCGACCACGGCCAGCGGCAGGTCTGCATCGTCGACCTGGACCTGGCGTTCGGCGACGTGGCCATCGCCATGCAACTCTTCCCCGCGCACACCATCGCCGACGCCGTGCCGCTGGGCGGTGAGATCGACGCGTCCGCAGTGACCGCCCTGCTGACCCAGCACTCGGCCGGGCTCAGCGCGATCGTCGCCCCGACCGAGCCCAGCGTTGCCGAATCCGTCAGTCCCCGGCTGATCTCGCACCTGCTGGACGTGCTGCGCGCGGAGTTCGACTACGTCGTGGTGGACACCGCCGCGGCCTTCGACGACCAGGTGCTGGCCGCCCTGGACGTCTCCGACCTGATCACCCTGGTGGTCACCCCGGACGTCCCGGCGCTGAAGACCCTGAAGATCACCGTGGAGACCCTGCTGGAGCTGGGCTGCCCGCAGGAGCGACTGCGGCTGGTGCTGAACCGCAGCGACGCCCGGGTCGGGATCAGCCACGCCGAGGTGGCCAAGACCGCGCTGATGCCGCTGGCCGGGCTGGTGCCCAGCTCGCGGGACGTGCCGAGTTCGGTGAACCGGGGGGTGCCGATCGTTCTGGACGACCCGCGGCACCCGGTCAGCGAGGGCATCACGCAGTTCGCCCGCAGCGAGGTGCTCGGCCTCGGGCCCGATCTGGCCCGGCCGCGCCGGGTGAGGCGGAGGTTCCGGCCGTGAGCCTGGCCGACCGCCTCGCCCAGGCCCGGCTGGAGCGAACCGATTTCGGCGAGCGCCCCCGGGTGTCCGGTTCCTTGCCCGACCCACCGTCGGGCCCGGCCCGGATCCGCCGCCGCCCGGCCCCGGCCGCCGATCCCTTCGCCGACCTGCGCCGGACGGTGCACCAGACGCTGCTGGAAGGACTGGGCCCACAGCTGTACGACTCCCGGCTCAGCCAGACCGAGCTGGAGCAGCGGGTGCACCAGACCCTGCAGGAGGTGCTGCAGACCGGGCAGACCCCGCTGACCGTGGCCGACCGGGCCCGGATCGCCCAGGAGATCGCCGACGACATCCTCGGTTACGGGCCGCTCGAGCCGTATCTGCGCGACGAGGAGATCACCGAGATCATGGTGAACGGGCCCGGGCAGATCTACGTGGAGCGCCAGGGCCGGATCCACCCGGCCGACGGCCGGTTCGCCGACGAGGCGCACCTGCGGCGCACGATCGACAAAATTGTGGGACGCGTGGGCCGGCGGGTCGACGAAGCGAGCCCGATGGTGGACGCCCGGCTCCCGGACGGCAGCCGGGTGAACGCGATCATCCCGCCGCTGGCGGTGGACGGTTCGCTGCTCACCATCCGCAAGTTCGCCACCGAGCCGTTCGCGGTGGCCGACCTGATCGAGCTGGGCACGCTGTCCCCGGCGGTCGCCGAAGTCCTCGCCGGATGTGTCCGTGGGCGGCTGAACATCCTGGTCAGCGGAGGCACCGGGGCCGGGAAGACGACCACCCTGAACGTGTTGTCGGGCTTCATCCCGGCCGACGAGCGGGTGGTCACCGTCGAGGACGCGGCCGAGCTGCAGCTGCATCAGGAACACGTGCTGCGGCTGGAGTCGCGCCCGCCGAACATCGAGGGCCGCGGCGAGATCTCGATCCGCCAGCTGGTGCGCAACGCGCTGCGGATGCGGCCCGACCGGATCATCGTCGGCGAGATCCGGGACGCGGCCGCGCTGGACATGCTGCAGGCGATGAACGTCGGCCACGACGGCTCGATCTGCACGGTGCACGCCAACAGCCCGCGCGACGTGCTGTCCCGGGTGGAGACGATGGTGCTGATGGCCGGCATGGACCTGCCGGTGAAGGCGATCCGCGAGCAGGTCTCCAGCGCTCTGGACCTGATCGTGCAACAGGCCCGGTTCCCGGACGGCTCGCGCCGGATCACCGCGGTCACCGAGGTGCTGGGGATGGAGGGCGACGTGATCACCCTGCAGGACGTGTTCGCCTTCGACTACGCCGGTGGGCAGCTGCGCTGGACCGGGCTGCGGCCGGCCTTTCTGCAGAAACTGGCCCGCGGCGGGGTGCCGATCGATCTGCGGGCCTTCGGTTCCTACCCGCGCCCGGGGCGGTGAGGCGGTGCTGATCGCCGGGCTGGCCCTGATCTTCGTCGCGCTGGCCGGGCTGGGTTTCCTGGCCGTCGGTGCCCTGACCGGCTCCGGCCGCGCACAGTCGTCGGCCCTGCGCCGGATCGCTGACTACTCGACTGCCGCGGCCCGGCCTTCGGTAACGGTGTCGTCGGCGCCGGAGGCCGCCTCCCGGCTGGGCGACAGTCCACTGACCCGTTCGGCGGTCGGGCTGATGAGCCGGGTGGCGCGCACCGGCCGGGTCGAGGGGACACTCGATTCCCGGCTCGAGGCGGCCGGTTTCCCGTTACGGCCCGGTGAGTGGATGTTGCTGCACGTGTCGGCCGCGGTCGGGGCCTCGCTGCTGCTCGCGGTGCTGGCCCAGGGCCAGGTGGCGGCCACGGTGCTCGGTCTGCTGCTCGGGCTGGCCGTGCCCTGGGCGGTGCTGCTGGCGGCCCGGGCCCGGCGGGAGGCGCGGTTCCTGGCCCAGCTGCCGGACACGCTGCAACTGCTGGCCGGCAGCCTGACGGTGGGGCACTCGCTGCCGCAGGCGATGGACACAGTGGTGCGGGAGGCGCATCCGCCGATCCGCGGTGAGTTCAACCGGGCGCTGGTGGAGACCCGGCTGGGTCTGGCCGCCGAGGATGCGCTGGACGGTGTCGCCGAGCGGACGCAGAGCCGGGACTTCGCCTGGGTGGTGATGGCGATCCGGATCCAGCGCGAGGTCGGCGGGAACCTGGCCGAACTGCTCACCTCGGTGGCGGACACGCTGCGGGAGCGGGAGCGGCTGCGCCGCCAGGTGGCGGCCTTGTCGGCCGAGGGGCGGCTGTCGGGGATGATTCTGGGCGCGCTGCCGGTGGTGTTCGCCGGCTACCTGCTGTTGGCCCGGCCGGAGTACATCGACCCGCTGTTCAGTACGCCCCTGGGGATCGGGCTGCTGGGCCTGGGGGTGCTGTCGCTGGGGGCCGGAGGCGTCTGGATGGCGAAGCTGATCCGGGTGGACGTCTGATGCTGCTGCTGTCCGGCCTGAGCCTGCTGTTCCTCGGCCTCTGCGGCGCGTTCGCGGTGCTGCTGCCGGCTTTCCGGCAACACCGTCAGGCCCGGTCGCGGCAGGCGCTGCTGGCCGCTTTCCGGGCCACCCCGGCGCCGATGCGCGAGGTGCAGCTGCAAGAGCCGTTCACCGAGCGTGTGCTCGATCCGCTGATCGAGCGGTTCTCGGCGGCCGGGCGGAGACTCACCGGACGGCAGCGGATCGAGCGGATCCGGGCCCGGCTCGACCTGGCCGGGAATCCGCCGGGCTGGGACGTCGACCGGGTGGTGGGCGCCAAGACGCTCGGACTGGTGACCGGGGCGTTACTCGGGCTGAGCCTGCCTAGCCTGTTCGGCGCAGGCCCGCGTGGGATGGTAATCACATTCAGCGGGCTCTCAGCTTTGGGCTGGTTCGGCCCGGCTGCGTGGATTTATCAGGTCGGATACGACCGTAACGAACTGATCCGCCGTGAACTGCCGGATGCGATCGACCTGCTCACCATCTCGGTCCAGGCCGGTCTGGGCTTCGACGCGGCGCTCGCCCAGGTGGCCCGCAGCAGCGAAGGACCGCTGGCCAAGGAGCTGTTCCGGGTGCTGCAGGAGATGCAGCTGGGGACCGGCCGGGGACCCGCGCTGCGTGCCTTAGCAGATCGCACCGATCTGGAGGAACTGAGGATCTTTGTCGCTGCGCTGCTCCAGGCAGATAAGTTTGGCATTCCCATCGCGAACGTGCTGCGGGTGCAGTCGGCTCAGCTACGGGTGAAGCGGAGTCAGCGGGCGGAGGAGAAGGCACAGCAGGTGCCGGTAAAAATTCTCTTCCCACTGATTTTCTGCATCCTGCCGGCGCTGTTTATCGTGGTCATGGGGCCGGCAGGGATCAGGATCTTCGAACAGTTCTCAGGTATGTGAGGGGCAGATGGCGCGACTGCTGATCATCTCGCGTTCCCTCGCGCTCGGGATGCGGCTCACCGACCTGCACGAGGTCGACGAGCGGGCCGCCGACGAGCTCGAGGAACATCTGCCCGGGGTCGAGGGATTCGACGTCCTGGTGCTGGACGTGGGCGATCCGGTGCTCGCCGTCAACACGGTCAACTCCCTGCGGGAAGAGGAGCAGGCCGTCCCGGTCATGCTCATCTCCGGCTACCAGCCGGAGTGGGAGCAGGTGGAGGCCCAGCAGGTCGAGGGCGTGCACGTGGTGCCGCTGCCGATCACCCGGCAGGCGCTGCTGCGCGGGGTGGCGATCCTGATGGACGAGGATCCGGACCTGATCTCCGTGGAGCCCACCGGCAACTTCCCGGCGCTCGGGACCGGCCCGGCGGACAGCTCCGACGACGCCACCGTGATCGCCGCACCCACCCAGCCGGTGCCGACCGACCAGGCCGCCGCGGTCCAGGCCGAACCTTCCAAGGCCACCCCGGCCAAGGCCTCGGCCCCCAAAACTGTCCCGCCCAAGGTGGCCCCGGTCACGACCGGGCCGACCAAGGCCTCGCAGGTCAAGGTCACGCCCGCCACAACAGCAGCGGCCAAGGCCGCTGAGCCGACCAAGCAGGCGGCGAAGCCTGCGGCCGCCCGGCCGGTTTCCGGGGCTGCGGCGGCGCCCAAGGCCGACGGCCCGGCCGAGAAACCGGCCCAGGCGGACGACGCGCCGGCGAAGGCCCCGGGTGAGAAGGCCCCCGGGCCGACGGCTTCCGGCGGGAGTGCCCCCGGGCCGAACCGGCTCGGCCCGTCCACCGGCACGCTCGGGCAGCAGATGGCCGCCCGGCGACTCGGCCAGAACGCCGGCCTGGGGCCGCAGCACGATCGCGCCCGCCGGCCCGGAGCCCGCCCCGCTCCGGAGGCCATCCAGGTCACCCCCTCCCCGGTGGCCGGTCTGTCCTACTCCTCACCGGTCGCCCGGCCCTTCTCCGAGCAGCCGCCGACCGGGCAGTTCCCGTTCGAGCGGGCGCTGGCGCAGCGGGAGGCCGCCGCCCCGGCGTCCCCGCCGCCGGCCGCTGCTCCGGCCTCGCCGCTGACCGGCCGGCAGAGCCGCTGGCGCAGCAACCCCGCGCCCGAGACCGGCAGCATCTCGATGGACAGCAGCAACATCGCGGCCAACCGCCGGCTGGGCCGGATCGGCGACCGGCCGCGCAAGCTGCAGCGCCGGCCCAGCCCGGCCAATCCGGCCGATGCCGGCCCTCGTACTCCGGGCCGGGGTCTGGTCACCGACCCGCTGGGCCCGCGCACCGATCCGTACGGCTTCCCGGTCAGCGCCCTCGAACGCCGGCTCGACGCCGAGGCGGCCTCGGCGGTCAACGGCCGGTCCGGGCCCGACGGCGAGCCGGCGGTGCGCACGCTGGACCTGATCCGGCAGCTGCACGAGCGCTCCGGCGAGCTGTACGGCGTCAGCGACACCTCCCAGGTGCTGGCCGACGACGTCCTCGAGCGGGCTTCCGCCGACGCGGCCGCCGTGCTGGTGCCGGACGGCGAGATCTGGCGGGTCAGCGGCGGAGTCGGCCTGCGCCCGATGGAGCGTCGGCTCGAGCTGACCGCCGCCCACTGGCTGATCACCGAGGTCGGCGGGGCCGGCCGGGCGATCCTGGTCGACGACACCGACATCGTCCGGCAGCAGCTGGCCGGGGCGCCCCTGGCCGCCTGGCGGCACCTGATGGCGGTGCCGGTGCCCGACGTGCGGGTGATCGTGGTGCTCGCCCGTAAGGAAGAGGGCCAGGCCTTCACCGGCAGCGACCTGATCGCGGTGCACCCCCCGGTCCGGGACTCCGCAGTCCTGCTGGCCCAGGCGATCGAGACCCGGCGGCTGGCCCGGGCACTCAGTTCCCTGCGGGAGCCGGAATCCGAAACGGGACGCCCGGGCAACAAGTCCTAGACCCGCCAGAACTGGCCGGTACGAACCTTTTTAGGGTTGGCACCGGCCAGTTCTGCAGTTTGTGGCCACCGGTCGCCGCAACTCGGTGGAGATGAACGCATCGGCGCCCACCGCGTCCCCAGTTCTGCTCCTCTACCTACCGGTCACGAGCCACGGCCCCAGAGTGACACCGATCGATGACAGTATGTGGATCGCCGCGGCAAAAGTTCCTTATCGGACTTATACCGTCAGATCGGTTCGTGACATTCCTAAAACCTTGGGGGATCTAGCGGTCGTATTGGACGATCCCAAGCCACGAGTATCCCTCGTGTGGCAGATTGTCACCGTGGCCGTGCTGGAACTGCGAGTGAAGAGCATCTTCGTGCCCCTCGTGATCCGCGCCGGAATCATCTTGATCTTCGCGAGTACCGCCGTCGCCCTCGGGATCGTGGCGGGCAACGGGGGTGTCACCCCGCGCGATGCGGTGATCCCGGCCCTGATGCTGTTCTGCGTGGCGGCCCTCGCCTCGCTGCCACTGCCCAGATCCGTGCCGCCGATCATCCCCCTGCTGGCGGAAACCCTGACGGCGTCGGTGATCATCGGCGGCATCGGCACCAGCGGCCTGCTGTTCCTGCCCTACCTGACGGTTCCGCTGTTCATGGCCGGCCTGACCTCCGGGATGGTCCTGGGCCTGGCCACCGCGGCCACCGCGGCGGTGGCGTTCGGCGGCATGATCATCACCTCGGCGGAGATCGACATCGCCAAGCTGAACCAGAGCAACGCCCTGGTCGCCTGGGTGTTCATCCTGGTCTCGGTGCCGGCCGTGGGCGCCTGGATCCGGCGGCTGCGGGCCGACGTGGCGCCCGACAGCGAGCCCGCCTACGCCGACGCGCACCGGCTGCTGTCCGAACTGCACGTCGTGGCGCGGCAACTCAGCCTCGGCCTGGACCCGCGCACGCTGTCCACCGCGCTCGCCGAGGACATCCGCTCGGTGGTGCCCCAGGCCGACGCGATCGTGCTGGTGCGCTCCACCGGCGGCCGGTTCGTGGCCCTGTCCGGGCAGGAGCCTCCGGAGGCCGCCGAACTGGCCATCGAGGACGCCTGGGTCAGCGCCCAGCCGGTCAAGCGCGAGGCGCAGGGGCGTTCCTTCGCGGCGATCCCGGTGCTGATGGGTGAGCGGGTGGTGGCGCTGGTCCTGGTGATCACCACGACCGGGCTGGACGCCGCCTCGCTGCGCAGCTGCCGCACCGTGATCGAGCAGTCCGGGCCCCGGCTGGCCTCGGCCATGCTGTTCGACGACGTGCGCCGGCTGGCCACCACCGACGAGCGGATGCGCCTGGCCCGGGAGATCCACGACGGCATCGCCCAGGACCTGGCCTCGGTCGGCTACGCGCTGGACGACATCCGGCAGAACTCCGACCCGGCGGTGGCCCAGCAGGTGATGACCGTGCGCGAGCAGCTCCAGGCGATGGTGGCCGACCTGCGGATGAGCATCTTCGACCTGCGGCACGGGGTGAACGACACGGTCGGCCTGGGCGCCGCGCTCAGCGAGCACGCCCAGCGCATCGCCGCCCAGTCCGACCTGGCGATCCACCTGTCGATGGACGAGTCGCCCAAGCGGCTGCCGATCACCGTCGAGGTGGAGTTGCTGCGGATCGTCCAGGAGGCGATCACCAACGTGCGCCGGCACGCCCAGGCCACCAACCTCTGGCTTACCGTGACGGTCGAGCCGCCGCGGGCCCACATCACCGTGATCGACGACGGGGGCGGGCTGAAACCCGGCCGGGCCGACAGTTTCGGCATCCAGGGGATGCGTGAGCGGGCCCGGCGGATCGGCGCCAACCTGCATGTCGGCCCGGGCCCCGAGGGCGGCACCCTGGTCGAGGTCGGCCTGGGTACCGAGACCACGGCCTTCGAGCCGCGGCACCTGGCCCGCCCGGCGGTGACCCGGGTGGCCCTCACCGATCCGCACGGCATACCCACGATTGTTCCGAGATCCAGTCAGGCCCATCAGCACGCAGACAGGACCCGGGCGGCCTCACCGGCCCGGGCCGACCAGGAGGTGACTAATTGACCAGCGCAACGGCGAACCTCCGGGTTGTGCTCGTCGACGACCATCAGCTGATCCGCGAGGGCCTTCGGCGGGCCTTCGACCGGGCAGGTGATATCGAGGTGGTCGGCGAGGCGGCTTCGGTCGCGGACGCGCTCAATGCCCTGGAACGGCTCCGGCCGGACGTTCTCGTGACCGATGTCCGTCTTCCGGACGGCGACGGGATCACGCTGACCACCCAGGTGCGGGCGGGCAATCCGACGATGGGCATCGTGGTCCTGACCATGTATGCCGGGGACGAGCAGGTTTTCGCCGCTCTGGACGCCGGTGCCTCCGGTTTCGTCGGTAAAGACGCCCCGGCCGAGGAGGTGGTGGCGGCCGCCCGGCACGCGGCGGCCAACCCACGGGCCTTCACCGCGCGCGACCTGGCCGGGGCCATGCAGCGCCGGATGAGCGCCCCGGCCGGGCCGAAACTCTCTCCGCGAGAACGGGAAGTGCTCGACCTGCTGGTCGACGGCCTGGCGAT
The DNA here is from genome assembly GCF_021129305.1 of Kineosporia babensis. Taxonomy (GTDB): domain Bacteria; phylum Actinomycetota; class Actinomycetes; order Actinomycetales; family Kineosporiaceae; genus Kineosporia; species Kineosporia babensis. Next base: position 123,130 of record NZ_JAJOMB010000005.1, read on the forward strand.
CGCGCAGATCGCCCGGCGGCTGTACATCAGCGAGTCCACGGCCAAGACCCACGTGGCCAACATCTACGAGAAACTCGGCGCCGGTAACCGCGCGCAGGCGGTGATGGCGGCCGTCCGGCTCGGCCTGGTGGACGACGCCAAACGTCGCTGAGGTTTCGTATCTCGTTGTCAGACAGAAGTTTTCGTAACACCAGCCCCAGTCCTCGGCCGTTCGGCGGAGGACTGGGGCTCTCTCTTTGCTCGATCCCTTATGCACCTTGCGTACACACCGCTACCGGACTGGCACGCTGGGCATGTTTCGGCGGGAAACACCCCGCCGAGCATCACGAAAGAGGGATCCGCATGCTCACCAGACTCCGCAAGGTGTTGTCATCCGCGAGGGACCGCGGCGCATCGGCAGTCGAGTACGGCCTGATGGTCGCCGCGATCGCCGCCGTGATCGTGGCCGTCGTCTTCGGCCTGGGGACCGTGGTGTCCAAGACCTTCAACAAGACTTGCTCCGAGTTCTCGGCCGGGACGCAGGCCGAACTACCTGCGGGCTGCGAGGCCGCGGGCGACGGGGAGGACGACTAGCGTCGACGACGGGAGACCCGGGAGCCGTCAAGGGCTTTCGGGTCTCTTTGCTCTGGGGCTGGAGTTGCTGACGTTACACCTGCACGGTTTTCGGCCCGGACTTTCCGGTTCTGCCTCCGAAACCGCCGATCCGAAGGCAGAATGACCGGGCAGTAGGAAAGCGATTCGCCCCCTCCGGCCCGGTCCGTACCGCCGCCGACCTCTACTGATCAGGTGTTCAGCCGATCCTTCCCGGGATGACTGAATGTCACGGGCACCCTGTGCCAGTGTGGAGTCAGTGACGGGGGGCAACACCCGGCGGGGGACGCAGCCGCGCCGGAACCGAAGGAGGAACGGATGAAATCCCGGATCCGCCGGATCGTGCTCTCGGCCGGCGACCGCGGCGCCTCCGCCGTCGAATACGCCCTGATGGTGGCCGCCATCGCCGCGGTGATCTTCGCGGTGGTGTTCGGTTTCGGGCAGTTGCTCGACAACACCTTTCAGAGCACTTCGGACTGCATCGAGAACCGGCAGTCGATGCCGGACTGCGACCCGTCGGGCAAGTGATTTCGCCTTAATCCGGCATCCGGGCCGCACGGAAACGCCGCAGAACCGGCATCCTTCGCGGTCTTGGTGGCCGGTGGGTAACAGCTCGGTACCGAGGCCGTAGCGGTTATCCACAGGCATCACGGACCAGGTGGCGCGGGCCCCTACAGTGGAGCGCATGGTTCCGCCCAGCCTCCCGGATCAGGCCGATCCCCAGCCCCGTCCCGGACTGCGCCGCAGCTCTCCAGTGGTCACCAGCGTGGTTGCGCTGCTGTTGATCTTCGGAATGGCCGTGGCTACGCACAGTGTTGTCCGTTACAGACTGTGGATCGTCGTGATCTACGCGCTGCTGGCGGTGGCGCTCGGGGCGTGGGTGGTCTCCGGCAGCGCCCGTAAGCCCCGGTCCGCCTCGGTGCGGCTGCCCGGATCACCCCTGCCCTGGATCGGGTACGGCCTGGCCCTGACCTTCGTCGTGGTGGCCGTCGTCCACGTCACCATGCGGCCTTACACCTACCTCACGCCCGATCAGGGCTGGCTGACTCGCTGGGTCTACGCGGTCTCCGCCCTGGTCCTGGCCCTCGGCACGGCGATCTCCACCGCGCAGCGCCGGATCACCGCGGCGTACGCGGCTCTGGGCCTGGCGGTGGTCGGCTACGTGGCCGCCGCCGCGATGCTGATCCACTGGGATCCCGAGCCCAAGATCGACGTCTGGATCACCCTGCAGCAGGCTGCCGACGGCATGCTCGAGGGCAAGAACATGTACGCGCAGACCTGGACCGACTCGCCCGGTGTGCAGGACGCCTTCACCTACCTGCCGTTCACCGCGCTGCTGCTGGCCCCGGGCCGCTGGCTGGCCGGGGACGTGCGCTGGGCGCTGATGGTGATCACCCTGCTCGGGGCGCTGGCGGTGCTGCTGCTCGGGCGTACCGGCAAGGGCGCTCCCTCCACCGGTTCCGGCTTTGCCGGCTCCCGCGGTTTCGCCGGCTTCATCGGCTCGTCCGGTTCCCCGATGACGATCCGGGCTCTGGTCGCGGCCGGCGCGGCCGGTCTGCTGCTGGTCATGCCGGGTACTGCCACCCAGGTCGAGCAGGCCTGGACCGAGCCGATGCTGATGGCCTGCCTGGCCGGGTGGGCGCTGGCCGTGCGCCGCCGCAAGATGGTGCTGGCGATGGTCTTCCTGGCCCTCGGGCTGGCCAGCAAGCAGCACCTGGCGGTGCTGCTGCCGGTGCTCGCGGTCTGGCCGGTCTTCGGCTGGCGCCGGGCGATCGGTACCGCCGGGCTGGCCGGGGTGTTCGTGCTGCCCTGGTTCATCGCCTCGCCGGCGGACATGCTGCACGACACCGTCACCATGCTGATCGACTTCCAGCCGCTGATCTTTGCCAACACCCTGTTCATCGCGGCGATCAACGAACTCAGCTGGACCCCGCCGTTCTACCTGACCGGGGCGGCGGTGCTGATCACGCTGGGCACGGCGATCCTGCGGGTGCACCGCCAGCAGCCGGACCTGGCCAATGTGCTGCGCTGGGCCGCGATGGTGCTGCTGGTGGCCAACCTCGTGAACAAGCAGGCGTTCTACAACCAGTACTGGCTGGTGGCGGCGCTGATCGTGATCTCGCTGGCGGCGGCGCGGTATCCGGCTCCGGAAGGGGACGCACCGGAACCGGTAGACGCCGACCGGGCCGGTGCAGAGTCGGAGCCTGCGCAGAGTTCGGAGCTGAAAGCCTAGGGAGAGCAGCTCGGCCAGAGTTGAGCCTGGCCTGGCTCGGGTCTGGCCAGAGTTGAGCCTGGCTCGGGTCGGGTCGGGTTGACCTGGCTCGTGCTCTGGCTCTGCTTCGCCTGACTTGGCCTGGCTCGGCTTGGCCTGGCTCGGCTTGGCCTGGCTCGGCTTGGCTTGGCCTTACTTGGCGGCTTGGCTTGGCCTTACTTGGCCTGGCTTGGCCTGGCTCGGCTTGGCCTGGCTCGGCTTGGCCTGGCTCGGCTTGCCTCGACCTGCTGCCGTTGGCTGCTGTCTGCTTGGTTCGGCTGTCTGCTTGGTTCGGCCTCAGCCGACCAGGCGGTCTCCGGCGAGCATGCGCTGCAGTTGCCGGGCCAGGTCGTCCCAGCGCCACTTCTGCAGCACCCACTCGCGCCCGCGCTGCCCGAACTTGCTGGCCAGATCCTTGTCCAGCAGCAGCGTGGCGCACCGGTCGGCCACGGCCTTGGCATCGGTACCGCTGACCACGAAGCCGTTCTCGCCTTCCAGCACTGCATCGGGGGCACCGCCGGAGTCGCCCGCCACCACCGGCAGACCAGTCGCGGCCGCCTCCAGGTAGCAGATGCCCAGACCCTCCAGGTCGAACCCGCCCATCCGGGTGCGGGCCGGCATGCAGAACACGTCACCGGCGGCGAAGTACTCGGGAATCCGCGTCCACGAGACCCGCCCGGTCACGAAGACGTGCTCCTCCAGACCTGCGTTCTCGATCCGGCGCTGCACCTCGGAACGGTAGGGACCGTCGCCGACCAGTAGCAAAACCGCGTCCGGAACCCGTTCCCGGATCAGTGGCAGTGCCTCGACCAGCGTGTCCTGCCCCTTGCGGGCGACCATCCGCGAGACGCACACCACCACCGGCCGGTCCCCCAGCCCGAGCTCGGCCCGGACCTGCCGGCCGTCCACCTCAGGGTTGAACACCACATCGTCCACACCGGGTGTGAGCTGCACGAAGCGAGTGAGCGCGGCTGGGTCCAGCGCGGGGGCGATCCGGCTGCGGGTGTACTCCCCCAGGTAAGTCAGCACGTCGACGTGGCGCCCGATCCTACGCATCAGGCCCTTCGCGCCCGGCACCACTGACCACCACACCTCGTGCCCGTGCGTGGTCGCAACCATCCGCTCGATCCCGGCCGCCCGCAGCTTCGGCGCCATCAGGCCCAGCGGTGCCGCCGCCCCGAACCAGACCCGGTCGCATCCCTCGGCCTTGGCGATCTCGATCGAGCGCCGGGTGATGGCCGGGGTGGGCAGCATGATCGGCGACTTGTCCCGCACCACCGGGAAGTCCAGGCCGGCGTCGAAGTCGGTGTCGCCCTTCTGCCGCTTGGTATGCACCACGACCTGGCCCGGCGGAAAACGGCGGGCCATCGCCAGCACGAACGACTCGATACCGCCGGTCCGCGGAGGGAAGTCATTGGTGATGATGAGCGTGCGGCCGCTCATTGGGCTACCACTTCGGCCGGATCCTTTCGCGGGATTTGTCGTGAACGCGGATGTGCGCGCAGTTCAACTGTCCCACCCCCAGGTCAGCAACCCCAATCGCTGCCGTCCAGCAGTTCGTTCGGGCGACGTCCTACCTGCTCAGCTCGTTCGCCGGAGCTCTGGCCGGACGTTCTCAGGCAGCCGCAAGCTCCTCGATCTCCTGGCGCCAGGCCTGCACGAAATCGTTCTCGTTCTCGAACCCCGCCGAACGCAACGCGTCCCCGATACCCGCGTCCACCGTCCGTTCGTAAAAGCTCTTCACCGCCGCATCGCTCCCCAGACGCTCCGCGAGCAACATGACCGCTGCCCACGAACGTCCGTAAGCCACGGCAACTTCCGCCCCGGCCGCATCGAAGTCGTCCGTAGCCGGCAATGCCTCCGGGAGGGGTGCCGCCAGCGCCTCCTCAGCAACCTGACGCGGCAACAGATCCGTGTAGCGGTAGGCCACGTAGTCCGCGAAACCTTCCTCAAGCCAGGTAGGGGCCGCTGAGTCCCCGGTGGCGCGGGCCGCAACGTGCACCAGCTCGTGGGTCAGGACCACTTCCCGGCCTAGGTCGCTGAGTTCTACAAACGCGGGACCGTTCACGAACACCGCGTCAGCCGGAGCGTTCTTAGGTCCGACCGTTACTGCGGCGGTTTCGACCAGGCCCTTCGTGTCGGTCCGCTTCAGCAGCTCCGCCAGTTCGTCCACGCCGCCGGCGATAGTGAGCTGGGTGCGCTGCCTGCTCCCCTGCGCCCAACTGGTTCCCCAAGCCTGGTCCACAGTGGCCGCGGCGGGTTCGCACAGCTCGGCGAGCTGCTCGATGAGTTCCCGCATCTGCTCCGGGCCATTCGCTTTGCACCGGTCCGAGATCGCGTTCACTTCAGTGGGCTGTTGAGTCGTCTCCGGGGCCAGCGGGCTCCCCGTGGGCGAACTGGTGGCAGGTGCGGGATCTTCCACCAAGGAGACGGCCAGGGCGGCCAGAAGCAGCACAGCGCCGAGGATCAGGACACGCCGCATCCAAACAGACTACCCAGCGCGTTTGTGAAACCACGCAGGTCTTTCGCTTCGCAGTCAGCAGATCTCCTTGCCCCGGTCAGGGTTCTGGCTGGGGTCTCGTTGCCAAGGGGACGGGGAGGTACAGATGCGAGTCGCGGTACTGGCTGACGTTCACGGGAACCTGCCGGCACTAGATGCAGTGCTGGTAGACGCAGAGCGGGCGGGGGTAGATGCGTTCGTGCTCAACGGCGACTTCGTCACCGGTCCAATGCCCGCGCAGACCCTCGACCGACTGGCCGCACTCGGCGACCGTGTGATCTGGGTGCACGGAAACTGCGAGCGCGAGGTCTTGCACGCCTACGGAGGCGGAATTTCGGACGGGTCTCAGCCGTCGAGCGTCTGGGCCACCACTGAGTACGCGGCGGCGCAACTGTCCCCGGCCCACCGCAACCTCATCGACGACCTGCCGTTATCGGTGCGCCTGGACATCGACGACCTGGGTCCGGTGCGTTTCTGCCACGCCACCACTCGCAGCGATACCGAGATCGTGCTGGTGGACTCGTCAGTCGACCGGTACCGGGAGGCGTTCGCCAGTACCAGCGAAGCGACCGTGGTGCTGGGCCATACCCACATGCCGTTCGATCGCCTCGCCGACCGCCGCCGATTCGTCAATCCCGGCAGCGTAGGCATGCCGTATGCAGGGGTTCCGGGTGCGTACTGGGCGCTGCTCGGGCCCTCGGTGGTTCTGCGGCGAAGCGAGTACGACGCTGAGGCGGCGGCCAGGTTGTTCCGGGCGCAGGCCCCGGACTACCCCGGGCTGGCTGAGTTCATCGACGAGAACCTGCTAAGCATCCCGTCCGACGCCGAAGCCTTGGCCGTGTTCAGCAAAATCTGAAACGGCCCGGCTCCTCAGCGTTGTGCCGAGGAACCGGGCCGTTCCGGAAAGGTGTCAGCCGAGGCGAGCCGCGGCCACCGGTGCCTTCCAGAGCGTGGCCACCTTGACCACGTCACCGCTGGACGGCGCGTGAACCATGGTGTTGTTGCCCAGGTAGATACCCACGTGGCTGATCGGTGAGTTGAAGAACACCAGGTCGCCGGGCAGCAGCGAGCCGGTGCTCACCGAGGTGCCGTAGCCGGCCTGCATCCCCGAGCTGTGCGGCAGGGAGACGCCACCGGCCGCGTACGCCTTCATCGTGAGACCGGAACAGTCCCACGTGGTCGGGCCGGCTGCGGCCCAGACGTACGAATCGCCCTGCTTGGAGCAGGCGAAGTTGATCGCGGCCTTGGCCGCTGCCGAAGGTGCCGCGGCAGCAGCTGCGGTGCAGGTGCCGCCGGCCTTGTCGGAAGGCATGCCCCCGTTACCGAGGGCGTTGTTCACCGTGGTGCGCTGAGCGGCCTCGAGCGTGTTCAGCTCCTGCTTGGCCTCGTTCAGACGCTCCTTGGCGAGCTTCTCGTCCTTCTCCATCTTCTTCTTGGACTTCTCGATGGAGACGACCTGCTCCTCCATCGACTTCTTCGTGTCCTCGAGCTTCTTCTGCGCGTCGGCCAGGTTGTTCAGCGCGCCGCTCTGCCGGGACGACAGCGACGGCAGGTAGCCGGCCTGGGCGAGCGCCGACTCCGGGTCGTCGGACAGCATGACGTCGAGCGCGGAAAGCTCACCGCGCCGGTAGCTCTCGGCAGCGAGCAGGCCGACCTGCTCCTTGAGGGTCTGGACGCGACCCTCCTGCTTCTTGAGCTCCTTCTTGGCCGCATTCAGCTTGACCCGGGTGGACTTCAGCTTCTCGCGAGTCTCGGCGTGAGCCTCCGCCGCCTGGTCGGCTTCGTCCTGAAGCTTCTCGACCTTCTTCTTCACGTCGCTGACGCTCGGGCTCGGCACCGCGCTGGCGGTCGGCGAGGCGAAGATCGCGCCACCGGCCAGAGCCAGGGGAACCAGGACACCGGCGAAACGACGCCAGCCGGTCAGCCGGAAGACCCCAAGGGGTTTTCTTCTGAAGAAGGAGCCGCCGGTTCTCGGTGCACTCACGTCACCGGGCCGGGACCCGCGCGCAGGATCGCGCGACTCGGAGTGCTGGACATCAGACCGCTGTTCAGCGGGCTGGCCGGATTTCGGACCGTCCGATCGCAAGGCGCGAGCTCTCCGTTCTGGTGCCCGCACGACGGGAGAATCGCCGCAACGGAAACTGAGCCGTACCGCGAACGAGGGCCTCATGCCCTCCGCAGCGGCGACGGTCTGTGAACGGAGGAAAGATATCGGGCACGGACACCCCTGCCAAAGTCAGCAGTTTGCCCCAACAGGTGTGCGGAGCGTCATCTCCGCAGCTAGACCCGCATACCATCACCACATCCTTAACTAGGGACATAAATTCTTAACGTTGACCCAAGCGTTTCTTAGAAGCATTTTGCCCTTTTCGGTCCGATGCGACCCGGTTCTGTGAGCGCGCCTATGCCGTGATGAGACCGGGACGCAGCGTGACAGAGGTGGCGTTTACTGCCTCGGCAACGTAATTCAGGGCGGCGACATTCGGATTGTGCGCGAAGGGATTCCGCGCCGGCCCCCGGGCCATCACTGCAGACCCATGGTCGGGATCGCGCGGTGGCGGCTGCAGTCCCGGCGACCACTCCCGTGCTGTCCCGCGCCCGTCGATGAGCTCTCTGTGTCGGGGCGCCGGGGCCCGGGGCTTCCCGAGTCTCGGGGTTTCCCGAGCCTATGGTTCCCAAGTCCCCAGGGTTTCCCAAGTCCCAAGGTTTCCCGAGCCTCAGGGTTTCCCGAGCCCACGGTTCCCGAGTCCCCAGGGTTTCCCGAGCCCACGGTTCCCAAGTCCCCAGGATTTCCCCGAGCCCACGGTTCCCAAGTCCCCAGGATTTCCCCGAGCCCACGGTTCCCAAGTCCCCAGGATTTCCCCGAGCCCACGGTTCCCAAGTCCCCAGGATTTCCCGAGTCTCAGGGTTTCCCGGGTTTCCAGAGTCCCGGGGTCGCCGCCCCAAGCCTTCGGCACCTGGCCCAGTCGCGAGACATAGGCCCGCCGCGTTGGCAGGGCTGGTTCGGCCGCCGTCGGTCGGCATCTCGCCGGCCTGGAACCCACGCTCAGAGCGGATGTGCAGGCATCCCCGCCCTTCGCACCGCGGGCGCACCAAGACGGGCGGCGGCCGAACCAGCAGCCGCGCGCAGACTCAAGCCGCTCCCTCGCTACGCCGAGGCGTGGGCTTACGCCGACGTGGGCTCCTTTCGCCCTGGGCAGGCTCGTGGTCCCAGTTCAGGGGCCCGGCCTGGTCGGGGTCGACCGGACGAGCCACCAGCCGCAGCGGGGGCACCAGACCGGAGCCGGCCAGTACGGCGATCGCCCGCTGCTCCTCAGCGGTGAGGTCGATCTCTTCGGCAGCGGCAGCGGCAGCGGCGGCGAGGTCGGGTGCGGGTTTACGCCCGAGCTCGAGTTGCACCGGACGCCTGCCGTGGGCGGAGTGCGATCCGTGAACCGGGTGCGACTGCTGGCCGGCCTGAGCAGAGCGGTCAGGGTGCGCGGCAGGCCCGGTACGCCGGGACGCAGGCGCCCCCAGCAGTACGTTGACAACACAGTCACGGCAGGCCGGGCCGCGAACAGCGCAGGACTCGCAGTCGATCAGCATGGTGCCCCTCCGAGAGTGCTCACGGGCCTGGCGATCACACGGGATCGTGCTGCCCGAACGGCGCGGTGCCGATGTCGAGAACGCTAAGGGCGACCACCGACAGTCTTGGCGGACCGAGCGGGACCGGAGCCGGCCGGAGCTGCAGAAAGGATGCCCGCCGCCAAGACTGTCGGTGGGTGGGCATACGGTCCTGGCATGAGCAGTACCGAGTCGTCCGTCGCCACTCAGGAGGCGCTCTGGCCTGAAGAAGTCGTCGTCACCGGCGCCGGCAAGAACGATGCCCAGGCCCTGTCCGAGGTCACCTTCGTGGTGTTCGACCTCGAGACCACCGGCGGCGCCCCGGCCGACGCCGGTATCACCGAGTTCGGCGCAGTCAAGGTGCGCGGCGGCGAGGTGCTGGGCGAGTTCCAGACCCTGGTCCGGCCGGAGAGCCCGATCCCGCCCTTCATCTCGATACTCACCGGCATCACCGATGCGATGGTCTCGGACTCCCCCTCGCTCGGCGCCGTCCTGCCCTCGTTCCTGGAGTTCTGCTCGGGCAGTGTCCTGGTCGCTCACAACGCCCCCTACGACGTGGGTTTCGTCAAGGCCGCGTGCGAGCGGTTCGGCCACCCGTGGCCCTCCCCCACGGTGATCGACACGGTCAAGCTGGCCCGGCACATCGTCAGCCGGGACGAGGCCCCCAACCGCAAACTGCACACGCTGGCCACGCTTTTCGGCTCCCCCATCGAGCCCGACCACCGCGCCCTGCACGACGCCCGCGCCACCGTTCACGTGCTGCACGCCCTACTCGGCCGGATCGGCACCCTCGGCGTCACCACCCTGGGCGAGCTCCGCGGATTCTCCGCCAAGGTGCCCGAGAGCACGCGCCGCAAGCGGCATCTCGCCGACGGCATGCCCACCGGTCCCGGTGTCTACCTGTTCCGCGACGAGCGCGGCGAGGTGCTCTACGTCGGCACCTCGGTCAACATCCGCACCCGGGTGCGCAACTACTTCACCGCCGCGGAACAACGCAGTCGCATGCGCGAGATGGTCGCCCGCGCCGCCAAGGTCACTCCCATCCCTTGCGCCACCACACTGGAGGCCAAGGTCCGCGAGATCAGGCTGATCGCCGAGCACGCGCCCCCCTACAACCGCCGTTCCAAGGCCCCCGAGCGCAAGCCCTGGCTGAAGCTGACCACCGAGGCCTTTCCCCGGCTGTCCGTGGTGCGCGAGGTCCAGGCCGACGGCGCCACCTACACCGGGCCGTTCACCTCGCAGGAGCAGGCCGAGCAGGCGGTGGCCGCTCTGCACGAGGCGTACCCGTTGCGGCGCTGCACGCCGAAACTGCCCAGGCGCCCGGCCAAGAACGCCAGCGCGTGCATCCTGGCCGAGATCGGCCGCTGCGGCGCCCCCTGCACGGGTGGCATCGACATCCCGGCCTACTCCGAGGTGGTGGAGCAGGTGCGCGCCGCCATGCTCAGCGATGCCGGACCGGTGGTCGAGGCCTCGCTACGCCGGGCCACGTCTTTGTCCGAGCTACAGCGCTACGAAGAGGCCGCGCAGCATCGCGACCGGTTGCTCGCCTACCTTCGCGGCGCCGCCCGGGCCCAGCGTCTGGCGCCGATCGCCGCGGTCTCCCACCTGATCGGCGCTCGCCGTCAGGAGCGCGGCGGCTGGGAGTTCGCCCTGGTCCGGTACGGCCGTCTGGCGGGCACCAGCGTCTCGCCACCCGGCGCCGATCCGATGCCGTACGTAGAAGCACTCAGCCTTACCGGCGAGGTGGTGCAGCCTCGCGACGTGCCGTACCCCTCGGCTCACCCAGAAGAGACCGAGATCGTGCTCAACTGGCTCGAACAAGCAGGGACGCGTCTGGTCGAGATCGAGGGCACGTGGGCCTGGCCGGTCAAAGGGGCGGCACAGGCTCGGTTCGGCCTACCGAAGGAGATCCATCGCACGATCCAGCTGCCTTGATCAGGCCTCACCGCAGATGCTGCTCGAACTCCTGTGCATGCGTCCTTAGGTAGGCCACGTCCGCCAGGTACAGCTGGTCGTGCCCATCAGCCACGTGCGATGCGAAGGCCGCCGACCCAGCGGCAGCCTGTGCCCGCATGAAGTCCACCAGGGCCTGCAGCCGGATCGCCACCATCTCCAGCAGACCAGCCCGGTCAGCAGCCGCCAGGCCGTAGGCGTCGCAGAAGCGCCGGGCCCGAACCGCCTGCTCCGCCACGGTTCCGAAGCCCGAGTCATTCGTGGGCGCAGTCAACGGGGCCCACCGGTACACGGCGTAGGCCACGTCCCAGAGACGAGGCCCCGGGTGGGCGGTGTCGAAATCGATGATCCCGACCACTTCTTCGCCGGACAGTACGCAGTTGTGCGGGGCATAGTCGCCGTGGCAGATCACCTCCACCGGTGTCTGCACCGGCAGCATCCAGCCCTCCGTCACATCCGATCCGTAGCCGACCGTGCTGTCGTGATAGGCGCGAAGCAGTTCAGCAGCGCTGATCAACGCCCGAGAAGATGCGGCGGCCGGGGTAGGCGGATAGTTACTCACTTCGCCGGGCAGGAAGTCGAGGATCTCGTGGCCGTCCGAGGTGACCCCGTGCACGGCGGGGGCGGCAGTGAAACCTTGTGATCGGAGATGCCGGAGAAGGCCATGCACGAGAGGTGTCCACGCTCCGGTGGGACGGTGGACCGTGTTACCGACCCGCGTCACCTGATTCACCCCGCCGGTCAGGATCTCTGGAGTCTCCACGCCACCGAAGCTACCGGGCTTGCCCTGTGGATCAGGGCCGCAGCGAGGAATCAGCAGGCGTGAATGTTCTGCGCACCTGGTACCAGGCGTCCCGTGTGTACACATCAGAGGTCGGTCGCCGGGTGGTTGGCAAGAGGCCTGAAGTACCCGGGGCAGAAAGCGGCCGAGTGACACCAACGCAGTTCCACGCCAAGGCAACCGGTGGAGCACAACGACCCGCGTCAGAATCGGCTGCACCACCCCAGCCGCCACCCAAGCCGCGCGGACAGACGTCTTCAAGCAAACAAAGGCCGGCGCCGATCCCGGTGAGGGATCGACGCCGGCCTTCGGAAACTACGAGCGGATCAGTGACCCGAGCCGACCGCGGGCTTGCTGCCCTCGCCGGCCGTGACCTCTTCGTGGTCGCCGTGGTGGTGAGCGGAGGCCAGTTCGGCCGGCGTCACCGGGGCGACCCGGTCCTCGAAGTAGAACTTGCTGATCTTCTGGCGCAGCTTCTCCAGCCGGCCACCGGGGCGACGGACTCCCGCGGCGTCGGTGGCGGACAGCGCCTGAGCGGGCTCGGGGGCGTCGAAGCCGACCAGCAGCCAGCGGTCGTGGGCCGACAGCGGGGCGTGCAGCTCGAACACCTCGCCCTCCTCGGTCCGGAACACCCGGCCGGTCTCCCGGCCGTGCAGCACCTTCTCGCGGTCCTTGCGCTGCAACCCGATGCAGATCCGCTTGGTGATCACGTAGGCCAGCGCCGGCAGGACGAACACGCCGACCCGCATGAAGTACGTGATGTCGTTGATCGACAGGTGCAGGTGGGTGGCGACGATGTCGTTACCACCACTGATCCACAGCAGCACGTACAGCGTGATCGCCATGACCCCCAGGGCGGTCCGGGTCGGGGCGTTGCGCGGGCGGTCGAGCAGGTGGTGCTCGCGCTTGTCACCGGTGATCCACTGCTCGATCCACGGGTACAGCAGGGCCGGTGTCACCATCAGGCCCGGGACGACCAGCGTCGGGATGAAGATGTTCGGCGAGACCGTATGGCCGAAGATCTCGAACTCGACGAAACCGGGCATTATTCGGACCGCGCCGTCCAGGAAGCCCATGTAGAAGTCGGGCTGGGCACCGGCACCGATCGGTGAGGGGTCGTACGGCCCGTAGATCCAGACCGGGTTGATCTGGAACAGCGCACCCATCAGCGCGATCACGCCGAAGACGATGAAGAAGAAGCCGCCCGCCTTGGCCGTGTAGATCGGGAACAGCGGGAAGCCGACCACGTTGTTGTTGGTCCGGCCCGGGCCGGGGTACTGGGTGTGCTTGTGCACGACCACCAGGATCAGGTGGATCGTGATCAGCATCAGCATGATCGCCGGGATCAGCAGCACGTGCAGCACGAAGAAGCGCGGCACGAACGCCTCGCCCGGGAACTCCCCGCCGAACAGGAAGAAGCTCACGTACGAGCCGACCACCGGGATACCCAGCACGATCGCCTGGGCGATCCGCAGGCCGTTACCGGACAGCAGATCGTCGATCATGGAGTAGCCGAGGAAGCCCTCGATCAGCGCCAGGATGGCCAGCAGCATGCCGATGACCCAGTTCAGCTCACGCGGCTTGCGGAACGCGCCGGTGAAGAAGATCCGGAACATGTGCACGATGATCGAGACGACGAAGACCAGCGCCGCCCAGTGGTGGATCTGCCGCATCAGCAGACCGCCACGGACCTCGAACGACAGGTGCAGCGTGGAGTTGAACGCCTCGGACACGTGCTGACCGGCCAGCGGGGCGTAGGGGCCGGTGTACGTGGTCTCACCCGCGCTGGGCACGAACCAGAAGGTCAGGAACGTACCGCTGAGCAGCAGGATGACGAAGCTGTAGAGCGCGACCTCACCCAGCATGAACGACCAGTGGTCGGGGAAGATCTTGCGCGAGAAGCCCTTGACGACCTTCGACGCGCCGACGCGCTCGTCCAGCCAGTTACCGGTGGTGGCACCGGCCTTCTCGAGAGGACTGGTGGTGCTCATGAACGCTCCCAGTAGCTCGGGCCGACGGGCTCGCCGAACGGGGCTGCGGCCACCAAGTATCCCTCGTCGTCCACGGTGATCGGAAGCTGGGGCAGCGCCCGCTTGGCCGGACCGAAGATGACCTTGCAGTTCTGCGTCAGGTCGAAGGTCGACTGGTGGCAGGGGCACAGCAGGTGGTGCGTGCGCTGCTCGTACAGGGCGACCGGGCAACCCATGTGGGTGCAGATCTTCGAGTACGCGACGATGCCGCCGTAGGCACCGTCGAGCGACTCGGGGGCCAGCTGGTCCTCCTCGAGACGGATCAGCAGCACGGCTGCCTTGGCCTTCTCGTTGAGCACGTGCTCGGCTTCCTCGATGCCCTCGGGCATGACGTGCGCGACCGCACCCAGGACCATGTCGGAGGCCTTGATCGGGCCGCCCTCCGGGTCGAGGGTGAGCCGGTCGCCGGCCTTCCAGAAGGTCTCGGTGAGCACCTTCTCGGGCAGCGGGCCGGTGTCGCGGAACAGAATGATGCCGGGCAGCGGGAACAGCGCCATGGCGCCGATCAGCGTGTTACGGATCAGCGGGCGCCGGGCGAAGCCGGACTCCTCGACACCCGTGTTCAGCATCTCGACGGCGTCGGCGCGCTCCTCGTCGGTGCCGCGCTGCAGGTGCCGGTAGTCGATCCGCTCCTCGTCGGGCATCAGCGTCTTGGCCCAGTGGACCGCGCCGACGCCGATGCCGAGCAGCGAGACCGCCATGCCGATGCCGAGGATCTGGTTCGACAGCGCCAGCCGGTCGAGGTAGTCCAGGAAGCCCAGACCGTGATCCATCTTGACCGCGAAGTAGCCGACGATCATCACCAGCGTGCCGACGATCGACAGCACGAACAGCAGGGCGACCTGCTTCTCGGCGCGCCGGGCGGCCTTCGGGTCGGTGTCGGTCAGGCGGTGCTTGTGCTCCGGCAGGCCGGGGTTCTCGAACCTGGCCGGCAGGTCGCCGTCGTGGACGGCGACGTCGGACCCACCGTGGTCCGGTTCGTTGGTGCTCATGGTCCCACCCGTTTCCTTGCTCACGAGGACTTCGCCCCCAGCCAGACCGCGAAGCCGATCAGGACGGTCAGGCCGAGCACCCAGGCCACCAGGCCCTCGGTCACCGGGCCGAGACGGCCCAGCGACATGCCGCCCGGGTCCGGAGCCTCGTTGATCGTGCTCAGGAAGGCGATGACGTCACGCTTCTGATCCGGGGTGATGGTCTGGTCCGGGAAGACCGGCATCGACTGCGGGCCGGTGACCATCGCCTCGTAGATGTACTTGGGCTCCACGTCGGTCAGCGGCGGAGCGAACTTGCCGCGGGTCAGGGCCCCGCGCGAACCGGCCGCGTTGTGGCACATGGCGCAGTTCGTACGGAAGACCATGGCGCCCTTGGAGACGTCACCCTGTGCGGGGTCGATCGCCTCCTCCGACGGGATGGCCGGGCCGGCGCCCAGGCTGGCGACGTAGGCGGACAGCTGGCTGGTCTGCTCGTCGCTGAGCCGGACCGGGGCCTCGGGGGCCTGCGGGCCGCTCATCGCCAGCGGCATCCGGCCGGTGCCGACCTGGAAGTCGACCGAGGCGGCGCCGACACCGATCAGCGAGGGGGCCTCGTTGCGGCCCTCCGCGTCGATGCCGTGGCAGGTGGAGCAGTTGGCGAGGAAAAGCTTGCGGCCTTCTTCGATGTCGTCGGCCGAGGCTGTGCTGGTCGAGGCATCCGCCGTGCTGGGCATCACGGCGGCGTAGGCCACGCCCGTCACGAGCAGGCCCAGCACCACGATCAGGGCTGTGGCCAACGGGTGCCGCCGCCGGGCAGCGAGTGCGCTCACGATGTAGAACTCCTACGTTCCGAGGTAGGTAAAGGCGAAACGGCCTGCTCCGCAGCAGCCATCAGGTTGTTCACTTGATGACGTAGATGACGAAGAAGAGCCCGATCCAGACCACGTCGACGAAGTGCCAGTAGTACGACGTGACGATGGCGCTGGTGGCTTCCTGGTGGCCGAACCGCCGGGCCGCAAAGCTGCGGCCGATGATCAGGAGGAAG
The DNA here is from genome assembly GCF_021129305.1 of Kineosporia babensis. Lineage (GTDB taxonomy): Bacteria > Actinomycetota > Actinomycetes > Actinomycetales > Kineosporiaceae > Kineosporia > Kineosporia babensis. The sequence continues at coordinate 138,855 of NZ_JAJOMB010000005.1, forward strand.
GCGATCAGACCGCCGGTGACGTGCAGACCGTGGAATCCGGTGGTCATGTAGAAGACCGAGCCGTACCCGTTGCTGCTGAGGGTCACGCCCTCGGAGATCAGGTGCGCGTACTCGTAGACCTGGCCACAGATGAAGATGGCGCCGGCCACGTACGTGAGCAGGTACCACTCACGCATGCCCCAGTTGCGGAAGCCGTGCTCACGGGTCCAGGGCGCCCACCACTTACCCAGGGCGCTGGGCTGGAACCGCTCGGCGGCGAACACGCCCATCTGGCACCAGACGGAACTGAGCACCAGGTTGATCGTGTTGATCGTCGAGAAGGGGATGTCGAGCTTGGCGGTCTCGACCGTCCACAGGTCGGGCTGGACAGCACGGATCGTGAAGTACATCGCGAAGAGCCCCGCGAAGAACATCAGCTCACTGCTGAGCCAAACGATCGTGCCGACCTGAACCATGTTGGGTCGGTTGAGAGTCGCATGAACGTTCGGCCCAGCCGGGCCGTCTACTGCCGCTACGGATGCCACGGGCGTCATTATGGCCTCACGCCGATCCGGATGTAGGGCGGGGGGCCCTTGCGTGCCCCGCGCCGTGTCCTAACCGTTGCCTGAACGGGCTTCCCGCAGGTCGCACGGGGTTTCGCAAGCCCGCTATCACGTAATTCGTCGCCTACTTCCGGACAGGTGTCTCGGTAGGCAGGTAACTGCTCGGACCACTGCTTCACGTCAGGCTTCATCGGCGCCCTTGACGTCTTCCTGTTGCCCTCGACCCACGTTCGGGGCCCTTTTACCTCCGACACGCCGACGGATTCACCGGCCATCCCGATGACTTTTCCCTCAACCGGCGTGTCGCCTCTTCCGGCCCCCGGACGATCGGGGCGGGGTCGCTGTCGGTCACCGGCGCACTGCGCCATGCGGGTGAGGGGACGATCCGGCGCTTCGGTACGATCACCAGCGACACGCAGGCATCCGCCGGACCCATCAGAACGTGTGCAGCAAGCGGGCCGGGCGGACGTGTGAGGCGAAGAATCACTCCAGTAGGAGACGATCGATGACGATGACCTCGGACCGCCCGGACGCGAAGGCCGTCGCCGGCCACCATTCCGGCGACGACCTGGTGCCCGCTCAGGCCGGTGCGCCCGGTGACCACGAGGACCCCCGGCTCTCCGGCTCCGAGCCGGTCTCCGGCCCCCGGCCGATCTCCGTGCTGCTGTACAGCGACGACATGGACACCCGGGCCAAGGTCCGGATGGCGATCGGCAAGCGCCTGGCCGTGGATCTGCCCCCGGTGGAGTGGACCGAGTGCGCCACTCCCCCGGCCGTGATCAGCGCGGTGGACGCCGGCGGGTTCGACGTCCTGGTGCTGGACGGCGAGGCGGTTCCGGCCGGTGGCATGGGCCTGTGCCGTCAACTCAAGGAAGAGATCTTCGAGTGCCCGCCGATCGTGGTGCTCACCGGCCGTCCGCAGGACGCCTGGCTGGCCACCTGGTCCCGGGCCGACGCCGCGGTCGCGCACCCGCTCGACCCCCGTGCCCTGGCCGAGGCGATCACCGTCCTGGCCCGACGTCGCAGAGGCTGAAACCTTGACGAACTCCTGGCCGCACCTCATCACCACCCTGATCTCCGGGCAGGACCTGTCCCGGCAGGACACCGAGTGGGCGATGGAGCAGGTGATGACCGACCGCTCCAACCCGGTCCAGCTGGCCGCCTTCCTGGTCGCCCTGCGCGCCAAGGGTGAGACGGTGCAGGAGCTGGCCGGGCTGGTCGAGGTGATGCTGCGGCACGCGGTCCGGATCGAGATCCCCGGGCCGGCGGTGGACATCGTCGGTACCGGCGGTGACATGCACAAGACGGTGAACATCTCGACCATGTCGTCCCTGGTGGCGGCGGGCGCCGGCGTGCGGGTGATCAAGCACGGCAACCGCGCCGCGTCCTCCTCCTCCGGGGCGGCCGACGTGCTGGAGGCGCTCGGGCTGCGCCTCGACCTGCCCACCGAGCGGGTGATCGAGGTGGCCGCCGAGGTGGGCATCACCTTCCTGTTCGCGATGAAGTTCCACCCCGCGCTGCGGTTCGCCGGTCCCACCCGGGCGGAGCTGAAGGTGCCCACGGCGTTCAACTTCCTGGGCCCGCTGACCAACCCGGCCCAGCCCGGGATCTCGGCGATCGGCTGCGCGAACCTGCGGATGGCCCCGATCATGGCCGGGGTGCTGGCCGAGCGTGGCGATGCGGCGCTGGTCTTCCGGGGCGAGGACGGCCTGGACGAACTGTCCACCACCGGTCCCTCCCGGGTCTGGCAGGTGCGTGACGGTGCAGTGAGCGAGCAGATGTTCGACCCGGCCGACCTCGGTCTGTCCCGCGCCACGCTGGAAGACCTGCGGGGCGGCGACCCACAGCACAACGCCGGGGTGGTGCGCTCGCTGCTGGCCGGGGAGCCCGGTCCGGTGCGCGATGCCGTGCTGCTCAACGCTGGGGCGGCCCTGGCGGCCGGCGGTGCGGGTGAGGGCGACCTGGTCAAGCAGATCAGCGAGGGCGTGCAGAAGGCGGCCCAGTCGATCGACAGCGGCGCGGCCGCCGGGGTGCTGGAACGCTGGGTAGCAGCCACCAACGCCTGAAATTTGAGGACGTTCGTCCCCGGCATCCGCTCGAGCCGTCGCCTTTCGCGGCAGTCCCGGTGCAGAACGCAGAAGGTCCGGTCCGTATTCTCGGACCGGACCTTCGCGCTTGGTGGATCAGGCCTTCCAGTTCTCGAACGACTCGTTCCAGACCGTGTAGCCGTTGCCGTGCTCGAGCTTGCGGTCGCTGTTCTTGTAGACCACCACGTCGCCGACCTTCGACTGGTTGAACAGCCACTTGGCCGCCTCGGTGGTCATCCCGGTGCAGCCGTGGCTGACGTTCGCGGCGCCCTGCTGCCCGGCCGACCAGGGAGCGGCGTGGATGAACTCACCGCTGTAGGTCAGGCGCATCGCGTACTTCGCCTCGATGTCGTAGTAGTCGGCGTCGCCCTTCTCGATCCCGATCGTCGAAGAGCGCATCCGGTGCGAGGTCTCCCGGCTCATGATCACCTTGATCCCGTTGCGGGTGGCCATCGAGGCCTTGCCGGTGGTGACCGGGATGGTGCGCAGGACCTTGCCGTTCTTGCGGACCGTCATCTTGTGCGCGGCCACGTCGACGGTGCTGATCATCTCGTCGCCGATGGTGAAGTCGGACTCGGCCTTCTGCTTCTTGCCGTACACGCCCTTGGCCACCTCGACCCCGGCCAGGTTCGCCGTGACCTTCACGTCGGTGCCGGGCTTCCAGTACTCGGCCGGGCGCCACCACACCTGGGTGCCGCTCATCCACTGCCAGGCGCCCTCGACCTCGTCCTCGCCGGTGTCGACCTTCAGCGCCTCGACCACGTCGTCCCGGTGGCTCTCGCCGATCGCCTGAGACATCTCCACCACCACCGGCATGCCCACGCCGACGGTCCAGCCGTCACCGGGTACCACGTAGGCCGAGACCGTGCCCTCCGGGGTCAGGGTGGAGAACGACGAGCGCTCCTCGGTCTCCACGCCGTCGGCGTTGGCCGCCTTGACCTGGACCGTGTAGCCCATCGCGGCCTTCAGAGCGGTCTTGCTGGTCCACTCCGTACCGTCTTCACTTATCTTGCCCTTGAGCTTCGTACCGGTGGCCGTGGAGACGTTCACCTCGGAGATCGTGCCGTCCGCCACCGCGACCTTGATCTTCTTGGCGAGCTTGACCTTCTTGTCGCCGTCGCCGGGGGTGACGGTGACCGAGGCCGGAGCGGCCGCCGGCGTCGTCTGCGCGGTGCCCTCGGACCCGCCCGAGCCACCCGGAGCAGCCTCGTCGGACCCCCCGGACTGGCATCCGGCCAGGGCAATCAGCACGGCTGTGGCGGCCGCGACCATCCCGGCTGCGCGCGGGCCTCTGCGGCCGACGACACGACTCATCACTTCTACCCACCTGATTCAGACAAGTTCCGACTTCGCCGTTGACGCAACGACACCCCTAAGACGCGTCGTAGGCGGGCATCGGTTGCAATGTTTCGCTTAAGAGAGTCTATCGGCAGCTCATGAGAACCACCTGAAACATCATGTTTTCCTCAAGCATCACTGCCCATATATGCGCCTTCTACGCCATCTCCGGGCAAACGAAGAACGCCCACGGTCACCGACCGTGGGCGTTCTGGGTGGATCAGTGATCAGTGGGCGTGCTCGCCCCGGTAGAACTCGAAGACCCAGCCGACGATCGCGACGCACAGGAAGATCGCGCCGATCCCGACCAGCCAGAAGCCGACCGCCATGCCCGCGAACACCACCGCGGCGCAGGCGGAGACGGCCAGCGGCCACCACGAGTGCGGCGCGAACTCGCCGAGCTCGCCGGCCCCTTCGGCGATCTCGCCGTAGGGGTTGTCCTCAGGACGGGCGTCGATGTGCCGGGCCGTGTAGGCCAGGTACGCGCCGATCATGATCGACAGGCCACCGGTGAGGAACAGGCAGGAGGTGCCGACCGGCTCGTCCCAGCCCGTGACCGCGCCGTAGACGACGCCGAAGAGCAGGAACAGCGGCGTACCGCCGATGAAGATCCAGCTTTCTACCTTCACTTCTGCACCCCCTGGTTACCGGAGCCGTTGCCGGGCTCGTCCTTGGCGTTCAGGCCCGGACCCCGCTCGTGGACATCGCCCTCGCCGTAGATCTCCTGCAGCAGACCCTTGCCACCGGGGGTGGGGTGGTCGGCCGCGGCGATCTCCGGGTGGTGCAGGTCGAGCGCGGGACGCTCGGACCGGATCCGCGGCAGCGAGTTGAAGTTGTGCCGCGGCGGCGGGCTCGAGGTGGCCCATTCCAGCGTGTTGGCGAAGCCCCAGGGGTCGTCGGCCAGCGGCTTCTGCTCGCTCTTGGCGGTGATGTAGATGTTCCACAGGAACGGCACCACCGACAGTGCCAGCACCACGGAGAAGACCGTGGAGATCTGGTTCTCCAGCGTGAAGCCGTCTTCCGGCAGGTAGTCCGCGTACCGGCGGGGCATGCCCTCGACACCCAGCCAGTGCTGGATCAGGAAGGTGCCGTGGAAGCCGATGAAGGTCAGCCAGAAGTGGAAGTGGCCGATCTTGTCGTTCAGCATCTTGCCGGTGAACTTGGGCCACCAGTAGTAGAAGCCGGCGTACATCGCGAACACCACGGTGCCGAACACCACGTAGTGGAAGTGAGCCACCACGAAGTAGGAGTCGGACAGCTGGAAGTCCAGCGGCGGCGAGCTCAGGATGATGCCGGTCAGACCACCGAAGAGGAAGGTCACCAGGAAGCCGATGGCCCAGACCATCGGGGCCTCGAAGGTGATCGAGCCGCCCCACATGGTGCCGACCCAGTTGAAGAACTTCACCCCGGTGGGCACCGCGATCAGCATGGTCATGAACGCGAAGAACGGCAGGGCCACCTGGCCGGTGACGTACATGTGGTGCGCCCACACGGACACCGAAAGGGCGGCGATCGCGATCGTGGCGAAGACCAGGGTCTTGTAACCGAAGATCGGCTTGCGGCTGAAGACCGGCAGGATCTCGCTGATGATGCCGAAGAACGGCAGGGCGATGATGTAGACCTCGGGGTGGCCGAAGAACCAGAACAGGTGCTGCCACAGCAGCGCGCCGCCGTTCTCCGGGTCGAAGATCGTTGCCCCGAAACGCCGGTCGGCGCCCAGCGCCAGCAGCGCGGCGGCCAGCGGCGGGAAGGCCATGATCACCAGGATCGAGGTGATCAGGATGTTCCAGCTGAACAGGCCCATCCGGAACATGGTCATGCCCGGGGCACGCATGCAGACGATCGTGGTGATGAAGTTGACCGCACCGAGGATGGTGCCCAGACCACTCATCGCCAGGCCGAAGACCCAGAGATCACCACCCAGGCCGGGTGAGTACACCGAGTTCGACAGCGGCGCGTAGGCGAACCAGCCGAACGAGGCCGCGCCCTGCGGGGTGAGGAAACCGGCCACCGCGATCAGGCTGCCGAACAGGTAGAGCCAGTACGACAGCATGTTCAGCCGCGGGAACGCCACGTCCGGCGCGCCGATCTGCAGCGGCATGATCGCGTTGGCGAAGCCGGCGAACAGCGGAGTCGCGAACATCAGCAGCATCACCGTGCCGTGCATGGTGAAGAGCTGGTTGTACTGCTCCTTGCTGCTGGCGATCTGCATGCCCGGGGTGAACAGCTCCAGGCGGATCAGCACCGCCATCAGGCCACCGAGCAGGAAGAACAGGAACGAGGTGACCAGGTAGAGGTTACCGATCACCTTGTGGTCGGTACTGGTCAGCCACTTGACCGCGTTCAGCCCCTTCTTGGGCGGAACCGGGCGGGCGACGTAGCCCGCCTGCGGGGCTTCGAGGGTCGCTGTCATCACTTGACCTCTGCCGTCGTCGATTCGGCCGACGTCTTCAGCGCGTCGCTGTTGCCCGCCTCTTCGGCCTCGGAGTCGGACGGCGCCATCTTGCTGCGGCTCAGGTCGTCGCCGAGCTGACCGGTCTGGCCGCGGGCCTCGAGATCGGCCATGTGCTGGTCGAACTCGGCCTGGCTGACCACCTTGACGTTGAAGAGCATCTCGGAGTGGTACTCACCGCACAGCTCCGCGCACTTGCCCTTGAAGTCGCCCTCGGCGGTCGGGATCACCTGGAACTTGTTCTCGATGCCCGGGATCATGTCCATCTTCATCAGGAAGGCGGGCACCCAGAACGAGTGGATGACGTCACGGGCGGTCAGGTCGAACTGGACCCGCTGGTTGACCGGCAGGTACAGCGTGGGCAGCGCGGCCTCCGCGCCCTCCTGGCCGTCGAGCTGGCCCATCACACCGGACTCGTAGACGTCCGCGTCCTTGTAGTTGAAGTCCCAGGACCACTGCTTGCCGACGACGCCGATCGTGACGTCGGGCGTCTGGCTGGTGTCCAGGATCTCCCGCTGGTCGCGGGCGGTGTACCCGAAGAGGACCCCGATCATCATCACCGGGATCACGGTGTACATCACCTCCAGCGGGAGGTGGTAGCGGATCTGGGCCGGCACACCGGTCTCGCCCTTACGGCGCCGGTACGCGATCATGCACCAGATCACCAGGCCCCAGACGATCGCACCGACGATCAGTGCGGCGATCCAGGAACCACGCCACAGATCGCTGATCCGCTCGGTGTGGTTGGTGGCGCCCACGCTGTCGGCGGGGAACCACCCTCGCTGCACCGCATCGGTGCAGCCGGACAAAGTCAGTAGAGCAGCGCCGGCCAAACCCACGGCAACTGCACGGGCGCGCCGACGCGCCTTGCTGAACCCCTCGTGCGAACGCAACGGCGGCCTTCCCACGGTCTCGTCCCGGTGCCCGGTCATCGCCTGTGACCCCGAGTGCTTTTGCTGAATCTTCATGCTCCCGATTTCTCGTTCGCGAGCAGAGTAGCGGGTGCCTGTGACAGCGCCCGCGATGGGTCAGGGTTGGTATCGGCGTGGCGCGCCAGAGACGAGAGACACTGCGGGGATGACTTACGGCCCCCCTGCTCAGACCGGTCATCCTCATCCGTCCGGCGTACGGGCAGAGCGGGCTTATCTGGACGCATCGACGGTCGCGCCGCTTCACCCGTCCGGGCGGGAGGCCTGGCTTACAGCTGTATCGGAGGGCTGGGCAGACCCCCGGCGGCTGCATCGCGAAGGGCGCTCGGCCCGGCTTCTGCTGGAAGGCGCGCGGGAGTCGATCGCCGCCGATCTGGGGGCGCGCACCGAGGAACTGGTGTTCACCGGATCGCATACCGCGGCGGTGCACGCGGCGGTCCTGGGCACGTTGCGGGCCCGGCACCGCGTCGGGAACACAGTGGTGATGTCGGCGGTGGAGCACTCAGCAGTGCTGCACGGCACCCGGTTTGCGGGTGAAACATCCCTCATAGACGTGGATCGACTCGGGCGTGTCGATGTTTCGGCCTTCGCTAACGCCGTCTCCGAACCGGGGGTCGCGCTGGCCTGCCTACAGGCGGCGAATGGTGAGGTAGGTACGGTGCAGCCGGTGGGGACGGTGTCCGAGGCGACCCGGAAGTCCGGCGTCCCCTTACTGGTAGACGCCGCAGCCGCTGCAGGCCACACGTCCATTGATCCGCACTGGGACCTGCTGACTGCCGATCCCCGATCCTGGGGTGCACCCGACGGCCTGGGGGTACTGGCGATCCGGGCCGGTACCCGCTGGCTTTCGCCCTACCCCGACGACGACGGTACGGAGCAGGTTCCCGGCTCGGTCGCGATCCCGGCTGCCTTGGCCGCGGCGGTGGTGCTGAAAACGGTCACCGCGCAGCGCGAACAACTTGGCCACAGGCGTCGTGAACTCACCCACCAGATCCGCACCGCAGCGTCCGCAATTGCCGACACCGAGGTCGTGGGCGACCCGGACGACCGACTCCCGCACCTGGTCACGTTTTCGTGTCTTTATGTCGACGGGGAAGCCGTCGTGGACGACCTGGACCGTCAGGGGTTCGCGGTCGGCTCTGGATCGGCCTGCACCGCATCCACTTTGGAGCCGAGTCATGTGCTGGCGGCGATGGGGGTACTCACCCACGGCAACATCCGGGTCGGACTGCCGGTAGACGTCCGGCCTGAGGACGTGGAGCGGTTCTGCGCCGCCCTGCCGGGCGCGGTTGCGCGGGTAAGGACGATGCTGGGCGCCGACGATCTGTAGGTTCTCCAACAATGGACGAGCTTGGTCACCCAATCGTGGACGCGCGGGGACTGCGTTGCCCCCTGCCGATCATCCGCCTGGCCGCCGCCGCCCGCCTGGCCGTGCCGGGAAGCACGATCACCGTGCTCAGCACCGACCCGGCGGCGGAACCGGATATCGCCGCCTGGTGCCGGATGCGCGGCGCGGAGGTGGTGAGTCAGGAGTGGAGCGCCGACGAGAACGGTGGCTTCCTGCGCAGCGAGGTGAAGGTCAGCGCGGCGGCTGGCTGAAGATCGACGGGCGCGGCAGCTGTAGCGCCTCCTCGAGCCGGGCCTGGTACTCGGACCGGCCGAGCTCCACGACCCCGAGGCTGGCCAGATGGTCGGTGCGCCACTGGACGTCGAGCAGTCTGCGCTCGTCGCCGTCTTCCATCAGCATCCCGACCAGTCCGACCAGCGCGGCCTTGGAGGCGTCGGTCTCCCGGTGGAACATCGACTCCCCTGCGAACAGGCCGCCGATACCCACGCCGTAAAGCCCGCCCACGAGCCGTCCGTCGCGCCAGCACTCCACCGAGTGCGCCCACCCCAGGTCGTGCAGGCGACGGTAGGCCTCGGCGATCCGCGGGGTGATCCAGCGGCCGGGCCGGCGCACGTCCGCGCAACCGGCCACGACCTCCTCGAACGCCGTGTCGACCCGGATCTCGAAGGTCTTCAGGGTCTTGCGCAACGACCGGCTGACCTTGAGCCCGCCCAGCGGCAGGACCCCGCGCGGGTCGGGCGACCACCAGCCCAGCGGGCCCCGACCGTGCCGGCCGAGGCCCATCGGGAACACCGCCGAGCGGTAACCGGCCAGCAGGGTGCCGGGTTCCAGGTCGGCGCCGACCCCGATCAGGTCCTCGCCCGGCACCGCCACCGACAGGTCGAAGGCGTACCGGCTGGCCACCGGCTCGACGGGCTGCTCGGTCATCTCTGCCGGCCTCCCGAAGAACCGTTCCTCACGTCGTTGCCGGCCTTCGAGCTGCTGCCGGTGCTCCTGCTCGCGCACAACCCTCCGGCAGTTACGGGCGGAAGGTGACGAGGTGGGGTTCCAGGTCCGCCGCCGCGGCCGCACCGTAGACCGCGGTGAAGCGCTCCAGGAAGCTCGCCCGGGACAGGTTGTACTCCTGCGGGCCCACCGTCTCCAGCACCAGGGTGGCCAGCGTGGCCCCGACCTGGGCACTGCGCTCGGGGCCGAGCTCCCAGGCGGTACCGGCCAGGAAACCGGCCCGGAAGGCGTCGCCGATCCCGGTCGGGTCGGCCAGCCGGGTGGCCTCGACGATCGGCACGTGGATCGTCTCGGCGCCCTTGGCCTCGATGAACACGCCCTTCTCGCCGTGCGTGGTGACCCGCATCCCGACCCGCTCGAGGATCTCCCCGGCGCTCCAGCCGGTCTTGGACTCGATCAGCCCGGCCTCGTAGTCGTTGCTGAACAGGTAGGTGGCGCCGTCGATGTACTGCCGGATCAGCGGGCCGTCGGCCCAGGCCAGCTGCTGCGAGGGGTCGGCCGCGAACGGGATGCCGCGGCTGCGGCACTCCTCGGTGTGCCGCAGCATCGCCTCCGGGTCGTTCGGGCTGATCACCACCAGCTCGATCGGGGCCTCGGCGCCGAGCGGGCCGAGCTCGATCTGGCTGGCCTCGGACATCGCCCCCGGGTAGAAGGAGGCGATCTGCGCCTGCTCGGAGTCGGTGGTGCAGATGAACCGGGCGGTGTGCTGGGTCTGCGAGATCCGCACCCCGGAGCAGTCCACGTTGTGGCGCTCCAGCCAGGAGCGGTACTCGGCGAAGTCCTCCCCCGCCGAGCCGACCAGCAACGGGCGCAGGCCCAGGTTGCCCAGGCCGAAGGAGATGTTGCAGCCGACGCCCCCGCGCCGGATCTGCAGGTCCCCGACGAGGAAGGAGAGGGAAACCTTCTCCAGCTGCTCCGCGAGCAGGCTGTCGGCGAAACGGCCGTCGAAGGTCATCAGATGGTCGGTCGCAATGGACCCGGTAACCGCGATACGCACGACTGTGGAGCCTACCGGTGCAGGTGCCCCGGAACGGGTGACCAACGGCCCGTGAGTGCCACAAAACGAAACAGTCCGCACCCGAGGGGTGCGGACTGCCGTGATCGGGCGAATCAGTGGAAGCTGTCACCACAGGCGCAACTGCCGCCGGCGTTCGGGTTGTCGATCGTGAAGCCCTGCTTCTCGATGGTGTCGGCGAAGTCGATGGTGGCGCCCTCGAGGTACGGGGAGCTCATCCGGTCGACGACCACGCCGACCCCGTCGAAGTCGCGCACCAGGTCGCCGTCGAGCGAGCGCTCGTCGAAGTAGAGCTGGTACACCAGGCCGGAGCAGCCGCCCGGCTGCACCGCGATCCGCAGCCGCAGGTCGTCGCGGCCCTCCTGCTCCAGCAGGCTCTTCACCTTGCCGGCGGCGACGTCGGTGAGCAGCACGCCGTGGGCCGGCTTCGCCTCGGTCTCGGTGGCGCTCTGCTCGGTCTCGTTGACGGTCATGCGTAGATCTCCTGCTCGTTGAACGGTCAGGTCGGCCGGTTCACTCGTGCACCCGGTCCCCGGTCGGGGCGGGCACCACATCTGCACATCGCATCAGCGGTGTTCCGCTCCGGGTAATTCCCGGTTACCCCGGAAATCCTGGCCCGGTCCGGACGCCGTTTTCCAGCGTACGTCACCTCCGGGGTGACCAGGTGCGGGCCACCCGCTCGGCCCGGTCGGCCAGGCGCCCGGCCGGATCGGCCAGCGAGGCCTGGATCTCGGCCGGGGTCCGGGCCACCGGGTAGGCCGACTCCACGCCGACCGAGAGCAGTTCACGCCGCCCGACCTGCACCTGCCCGGCGACCACGACGGTGGGTACGGCGCTGTCCAGGGCGTGCTTGGCCACGGCGGTGACCACCTTGCCGCGCAGCGACTGCCAGTCCAGCAGGCCCTCGCCGGTAACCACCACGTCGGCCCCGGCCAGCCGTTCGGCCAGCCCCACGGCCTCGGTGACCAGCGCGGCCCCGGGTTCGCGGGTGGCGCCGAGCAGGAACAGGCCGAAGCCGAGACCGCCTCCGGCACCCGACCCGGCCAGCGCCACCAGCTTCTGCGGCTGGGCCGTGGCATCCACCGCGGCCCGGGCGAAGTCGGCGAGCGCCAGGTCCAGCTCCTGGGCCAGTTCCGGGCTCGCACCCTTCTCCTTGGCGTGCAGCGCGCTGACCCCCTTGAAGCCGAGCAGCACCACGTCGGAGTCGGTGGCGGCGACGAACTCGATCCCGGCCAGGCGCTCACGCAGGAGGTTCAGGCCGGGCAGGTCCTCGGCAGTGAGGCCCTTCAGCGCAGCCCCGCCCCGGCTGAGCCGTTCGGGTAGCTCCAGGCCGAGCGCCGCGGCCAGACCTGCGAGCAGCCCGGCTCCGGCGTCGTTGCTGGCCACTCCCCCGATGCCGACCACGATGCGGGTGGCTCCGGTCTGCACGGCGGCGCCGATCAGGGTGCCCAGCCCGAAGCTGGTGGCGGTGCCCGGGTCGCGCTCGGCGACCGGCACCTGGTCCAGCCCGCAGGCCTGCGCCGACTCGACATATGCGGTGGTCTGCCCGGTTTCGTCCGACGTGACGAAGATAACGCAGAGTGCCGGACGACCCACCGCTGGAGTGACCTCGACCGGGACCAGCCGGCCCGGCAGCGCCGCCGCGAGCGCGTCGACAAAACCCTGCCCGCCGTCCGAGAGCGGGCAAAGGTCCAGGTCATCGGCGGGTGCATGACGTCTCCAGCCCGCCGCCAGGGCCTCGGCCGCGGCCGGCGCGGTGAGTGAACCGGAGAAGCTGTCTGGGGCGATTACCACACGCACGCGAAAATCATGTCATGGGATGATGTCTGGATGACTACGAGGACCGAAGGATCGGTCGAGTCCCTCCCCGAGAGCCGGCTTCCGGGCCCGTCCTCGTTCGCCGAACCGGCTTCTGCCCCGGCCGCTCTGCTCCTGCTCGGCCGCGCTCAGGACCTGGGCAGCGAGCGCGGCGTCGAGTGCCCGGGCGACCTGCCCGCGGCCTCCGACCCGGACCTGGTGGCCCGCGCCCACGCCGCCCGCCAGGCCCTGGGCTCCAACGCGTTCGTACTCGGGCACCACTACCAGCGCGACGAGGTGATCGAGTTCGCCGACGTCACCGGCGACTCGTTCAAGCTCGCCCGTGACGCCGCCAATCGCCCGGACGCGGAGTTCATCGTCTTCTGCGGTGTGCACTTCATGGCCGAGAGCGCCGACATCCTCACCGCCGCCCACCAGCAGGTCGTGCTGCCGGACCTGGCCGCGGGCTGCTCGATGGCCGACATGGCCGCGATCGGGCAGGTCGAGGAGGCCTGGGACACCCTGGTCGAGGCCGGGGTGGCCGAGGACGTCGTGCCGATCACCTACATGAACTCCTCGGCCGCGATCAAGGCCTTCACCGGCCGGCACGGCGGCACGGTGTGCACCTCCTCCAACGCCGAGGTCGCGCTGAACTGGGCATTCGCGCAGCGGCCGCAGGCCAAGGTGTTCTTCCTGCCCGACCAGCACCTGGGCCGCAACACCGCGGTGCGCGACCTGGGGTTCAGCCCGGACGACTGCGTGGTCTACAACCCGCACAAGCCGATGGGCGGGCTCACCGTCGAGCAGCTGAAGAACGCCCGGATGATTCTCTGGCGCGGGCACTGCTCGGTGCACGGCCGCTTCACCGCCGAGAACGTGGCCACCGTGCGCCGCCGGGTGCCGGACGTGAACGTGCTGGTCCACCCCGAGTGCACGCACGAGGTGGTGTCCCAGGCCGATCAGGTCGGCTCCACCGAGTACATCATCCGCACCATTCAGGCCGCCCCGGCCGGCAGCGCCTGGGCGATCGGCACCGAGCTGAACCTGGTGCGCCGGCTGGCCAAGGCCCACCCGGACCTGAAGATCAGCTACCTGGACCGCACCGTCTGCTACTGCTCCACGATGAACCGGATCGACCTGCCGCACCTGGTCTGGACCCTGGAGTCGCTGGCCGCCGGGCGCCCGGTCAACCGGATCGTGGTCGACCCGGACGTGGCGCACTGGGCCCGCGTCGCGCTGGACCAGATGCTGGCCCTGCCGGGCCTGTGACCTGCCGCTGAGCTGCAGAAGTCGTTCTGAGCGCCGGGTGATCCGGGCCGAAGGTGACTCGGCCCGGATCGCCCACCACAACGTCCCTAGTTCTGATCTGAACCCAGGGCCGCCAGCAACAGAGCCTCCGCCAGGCAGACCCGCTCGAACTCGCCCAGGTGCAGCGACTCGTTCGCCCCGTGCGCCCGCGAGTCCGGGTCCTCCACGCCGGTCAGCAGCACGGTGGCCTCGGGGTACACCTCCAGCAGGTCGGCGATGAACGGGATCGAGCCGCCGATCCCGATACCCACCGGCGGCGTACCCCAGGCCTGCTCCATCGCCCAGCGCGCCACGTCGTAGACCGGACCGCTGACATCGGCCTGGAACGCGTGCCCGGCCTCGCCCGCACGCACCTGGACCTGGGCCCCGAACGGGGTGTTCGCCCGGACGTGCTCCTCGATCGCCGCGAACGCCGCCGCCGGGTCCTGGCCGGGCGCGATCCGCACCGAGAACTTGACCGTGACCTCGGGGATCAGGGTGTTGGAGGCCTGCGCCACCGAGGGCGCGTCGATCCCGATGATGCTCAGCGTCGGGCGGGTCCAGATCCGCGAGGTGAGCGAACCGGTCCCGATCAGCTCCACCCCTTCGAGCAGGCCCGAGTCGCTGCGGAAGTCGGCCTCCGGGTACTCCAGCGGATCGCTCTCCCCCGTCTTCAGGCCCGCCACCGCCAGCGTGCCGTCCTCGGTCCAGAACGAGTTGAGCAGCCGGGTGGTGGCCAGCATCGCGTCCGGCACCGGCCCGCCGTACAGGCCCGAGTGCACCGCGTGCTTCAGCGTGCGCACCGTGATCGTGCCGTCGACCAGACCGCGCAGCGTGGTGGTCAGGCCGGGCACCCCGATCTTCCAGTTCGCCGAGTCGGCCACCACGATCACGTCGGCGGCCAGCCGCTCGCGGTACTCCATCAGGAAGGGGGTGAAGGTCGGGGAGCCGATCTCCTCCTCGCCCTCGATGAACAGCACCAGCCCGACGCCGAGTTCGTCGCCCAGCACCCGCAGCGCCGCGACGTGGGCCATGATTCCGGCCTTGTCGTCGGCCGCGCCGCGGGCGTACAGCCGGCCGTTGCGCTCGGTCGGCTCGAAAGCCGGGCTCTCCCAGTCCTGCTCAGGACCGGGCGGCTGCACGTCGTGGTGGGCGTACAGCATGACGGTGGGGGCGCCCGCGGGAGCGGGGCGACGGCCGACGACGGCCGGGCGGCCACCTTCGGCCCGCAGGATCTCGACATCTTCGATCCCGGCTCCGCGCAGCAACTCGGCGACCGCGTCGGCGCTGTGCTCCAGCGTGGACTGGTCGAAGGCGTCGGCGGAGACGCTCGGGATCCGGACGAGTCGTTCCAGGTCCGCCCGCACCTGGGGCATCAGTTCGGCCAGGCGCGTGCGGAGAACTTCGGTATCAGGGGTGTACGGCTTGTTGCTCATGCCCCTGAAACTATCCAGCAGCGACGGTGTGGCGCGTAACACCGTCGCTGCTTCGTACGTCCGGCCGAATGACCGGATCCCGCTTAGCCGGGCTGTTCGGCCAGGTCCCGCTCGCGGATGTCCGCGCCCGGCCGGCAGAGCCGGTCGAGCATGGCCACCACGTCCTCGGTGAAGGCCGCGGCCGCCAGCGAGTCGGGCTGGTTGGTGACCTCCCGGGCCCCGGCCGCGATGACCGAGCCGATGACCAGCAGATGAGCCTGGTTCAGCGGACGGCCCTCGGCCGTGCGCAGGCTGGCCCCGCTGCGCTGCGCCCAGCCGGTGAAGCCGTCGCGCAGCACCTGGTCGAACCCGGGCGGGCCGTCCCCGGTGAGGAACAACCGGGCCAGATCCCGCTCGGCCCAGGCACCCTGGAGGAACGCCCGGGAACCCGCGGCCGTCAGGGCCACCGGATCCCACTCGCCCTCGGCCATGGCCGCCCGGACCGCACCGTCGGCGCGGGCGTCCTGCCTGGTCTGGAAACCGTCGTAGAGCGCGGTGTACAGATCGGCCTTACCACCGAAGTGGTGGTACATGCTGCCCACGCTGGACCCGGCCCGCGACACCACCTCGGCAACGCTCGCGTCGCTGTACCCCACGTCGGCGAACACCTGCCGGGCCGCGTGGAGCAGCGCAGAGCGGGTGTCCTGGGCACGCCGCTGGATGACCGGCATCTCGACCCCCCAATGCTGTTGTTGCTCGGATACGGACAGTGCACGACACAGTGAATTCCAACGAGCCGGATCACCGAATGGTTCGATTCCGGAGGCTGTCCCATGGATCACGTCGAGACGTGCTGGCCCGTTGTGCAACGCCGTGCCGGTTGACGCGTGATGCCCGCGGGAGAACAGGCACCGGTGCCGGCGCGGTCCCTCCACGCGCCTTGGCCGATGCCACCCCGTTCGACCGGTCCTGGTCGCTCGCGACCCGGACGGTCTCCCCGCGGACGGCACCGTGCATCCCACGCCAGGTCCTGGTTCAGGACCGGGTGGTGCTCCCAGCTGCCTACCCGCCCGGCGGGCTGCGGAAGCACGATGACCGCAGGACAACGCTCCCACGTCGGAGGCATCCTTGTCCGCTTCTTCGCACAGCCGGTTCGGCTCCGATTCCGCCTGGCTGCATGATCGGGTGCACGGGCTACTGCACGGTCGGCCGCTCGGCCGGGGGTCCGGCCGCGATCGGTATCGGGCGGTGACCTGCGGATGAGCCCAGCACCGGCCGGGGGCGGTTACCCTGATGGCGTGTTCGGACGTAGCAAGGCCGCAGCGACTGCCGCCCCCGAGGAGCCCCAGGCGCCGCAGCCGGTCAAGGCAGGGGGCAAGGGCCGCCCCACACCCACCCGGCGCGAGTCGGAAATGCGGAACAAGCGCCCGCTGATCGGTGCCCCGCCGGCGCCCAAGGGAGCCACCCGGGCCGAGCGCAAGGCCGCCCGTCAGGCCCGCAACGCCGTCGCCCGCGAGGAGCGGATGAAGGCGCGCCAGGCGATGGCATCGGGCGACGAGCGCTACCTGCCGGCCCGGGACAAGGGCCCGGCCCGCCGCTTCGTGCGCGACTACATCGACGCCCGCCGCAACCTCGGCGAGTACTTCCTGCCGGTGGCGTTGTTCTCGCTGCTGTTCGGCGTGGTGAACATCCCCGCCCTGCGGCTGTTCTCGCTGGTCCTGCTGTACGGCTTCGTGCTGGTCATCGCGGTTGACTCGTACCTGCTGCGCAAGCGCGTGCAGCGCCTGGTGGACGCCAAGTTCGAGGGCCGCAACGTGCCGGGCACGGCCGGGGCCGGCACCTACGGCATGATGCGCGCGCTGCAGTTCCGCCGCGGCCGGATGCCCAAGGTGATGGTCGAGCGGGGCAACTACCCCTCCTGAGGCCGTTCTGTCGGTGGCGCCCCGTAGGGTCACCGGCATGGAGTATCGGTATCTGGGCCGCAGCGGCCTGAAAATCAGTGAGCTGACGTACGGCAACTGGATCACCCACGGGCTCCAGGTGGAGAACGACGTGGCCACCCAGTGCGTGCGGGCGGCGCTCGACGTAGGCATCACCTCGTTCGACACGGCCGACGGGTACGCGAACGGGGCGGCCGAGTCGGTCCTCGGCGAGGCGCTGGCCGGTGAGCGCCGCGAGAGCCTGGAGATCTTCACCAAGGTCTACTGGGCCACCGGGCCCAAGGGCGCGAACGACGCCGGGCTCTCCCGCAAGCACATCACCGAGTCGATCAACGCGTCGCTGCGCCGGCTGCGGACCGACTACGTGGACGTGTACCAGGCGCACCGCTTCGACGTGGAGACGCCGCTGGAAGAGACCATGCTGGCGTTCGCCGACGTGGTGCGCTCGGGCAAGGCGCTGTACATCGGGGTCAGCGAGTGGACGGCCGACCAGCTGCGGGCCGGCCGGGTGCTGGCCGACGACCTGGGCATCCACCTGATCTCGAACCAGCCGGAGTACTCCATGCTCTGGCGGGTGATCGAGCCCGAGGTGGTGCCGGCCAGCCAGGACCTGGGCGTCTCGCAGATCGTCTTCTCGCCGCTCGCGCAGGGCGTGCTCACCGGCAAGTACCAGCCGGGCCAGGCGCCGCCGGAGGGCTCGCGGGCCACCGACACCAAGGGCGGCGCCGACTTCATCTCCCGCTGGATGAAGGACGACGTGCTGACCCGGGTGCAGGGGCTGAAGGCGGTGGCCGACGAGACCGGTCTGACCATGGCCCAGCTCGGGGTGGCCTGGGTGCTGCAGAACCCGAACGTCGCCTCGGCCATCATCGGCGCCTCCCGGCCCGAGCAGGTCAAGGAGAACGTCGCCGCGGTCGGTGTGAAGCTCGAGCCCGAGCTGCTGGCCCGGATCGACGAGGTGCTGGGCGACGCGGTGAACAACGACCCCACCTGGACCAGCCGCCGGGCGCCCAAGGGCCGTCCGCCGGTGCAGCCCCGAGTCTGACTCCTGGCTGAGGTGGCTGAGGGCTTGCGCCCCCGGGCCGGTTTCAGGCCAGCGGGCGCAGGCTCATCGGGCCGTAGACCTTCTCGCCGGAGTTGAGCAGGCTGACCTGTTCAACTCCGGCGGCGAGCAGGTCGTGCCAGCTCTCGCCGACCCAGCTCTCCGCATCGGCCTGATTGGGGAAACCGGTGCGGGGTAGCTCAGATCCGTTCAGGGTCGAGCCGTCCGCTGCCTCGTACCGCCAGGTCCAGGAGTTCACCCCTCCTACGGTAATTGAAACGGCCCTGCGGGCCAGCTGTTCTACGGTCACTTTTCCTGACCCGTTACGCCTTGATTCGACCTTGGAGGCCGAGCGATGCGGCTTACGCTCACCGGTATCGGCCCGGCGGAGGGTTTTCCTGCCAAGGTGTGCGCCTGCGCCGCCTGCTCCCGGGCTCGGCGCGCCGGCGAGATTCGCGAACCCGCGCGGCTGGAGTCCTCCGACGGGTGGGCGATCGGGGTCGATGGAGCAATATCGGGGAACGCGTCGGGCGGGGGTACGTCTTCGCGGAACCTGTCCGATGGTGCTGGGTTCGCCGGGGTCGACTTTGCTGAGGTCGGCGCGGGTGTAGTGGTAGTCCAGACACCGGTAATGGGGACGGTGGTCTGGGCTCCCCAGGTAGGCGAACCCGATGATGTGGTGGTCGAGGCGCTGAACCGGCAGTTGGGCGGTCAGGCTCCGCGGGCGATCTACCTGGGGCCGGTGCCCAACGCTGCGGCGGACGACGGGGAGATGCCTTCGGTGGGGTGCGCCCGCACTCTGGCCCGGCTGCGCGCTGCCGGGGTGATCGGGCCGGGCACCCGCTGCGTTCTGCTCGGTTTCGGGCATCGCGAGACCCATCCGGCGCGACTGGCTGCTTGTCTTCCGGTCTGGGGCGCTGAACTCGGTGCGCTCGGGCAGACGCTGGATCTGGAGTCCGACGGCGCTGCGGCTTCGTCAGCCGCTGCGGTGGCCAGAGTCGGGGCGACGGCCGGGCGGGTGCTGGTGCTGGGTGGTTCGGGCTCGGGCAAGTCGGCTTTCGCGGAGCAGATGCTCTCGGCCGCGCCCGAGGTGGTGTATCTGGCCACCGGCCCCAAACCGACTGCTGCCGAAGATGTCTCGTCCTTGCCGGGCCCGGACGACGAGCAGTCGCCCACCGAGCACCCAGAAGACGACGAGTGGAACGCCCGGGTGCGCAAGCATCAGGACCGGCGCCCGGCGTGGTGGAGCACACTCGAGACGATCGACGTGGTCCAGCCCCTGGCCGAGGACGGGCGGGCGATTCTGCTGGACTCGGTGGGCACCTGGCTGAGTGGCGTGCTGGACCGTTGCGGCGCCTGGGACGACCGGCCGGGCTGGCGGGAGCAGTTGGACGCAGATGTTGAGGAGCTGCTGCAGGCCTGGACCGGGCGCTCGGCCCCGCTGGTCGCGGTCTCGGACGAGGTGGGTTGGTCGATCGTGCCGGCCACCGAGTCCGGGCGGTTGTTCCGGGATCAGCTCGGCCGGCTCAACGCGAAACTGGCCGACGCCAGCGAGGACGTCTTCGTCGTGGTCGCCGGACGGCTCCTGCGCACCGACCCCTGAGCTGGTTTTTTGTGGGCCGCGGGGGCAGATCGATCCGGGGGCGGTGGCCCCGTTCGGCAGGGTTCAGGTCGGGCCGTCATGATGGGCGCCGTGCAGGAGGATGAACTCACCCGGATCGCTGCCCTCATCACCACGCCGGACGGTTCCTCGGGTGGCTTGCGGGCCCGCCCCCGGAACAGCGTGCCCAGCCCCGGCGGGGACCGGCTGGACGAGGTGGCCCGGTGGTGGGCCGAGGTGGTGGGTAAGCAGCTCCCCCAGCGGGTCGAGCATTTCTGGCTGCCTCACACCGGGGTGGCCGGGCCGGTGCGTTCCGAGGTGGTGCTGCACCGCTTCACCGCGCCGCAGTCTGCGCCGGACGCGCTGGACTGGGGTATCGCCACCGCCGACGACGCGGTGGACGACGGCACCGACCTGATCCTGTTCAGCGTGCCGATGCCCGAGGACGATGTGACCTGGCAGGTCGCGGCGGCGCAGGTGCTCGGGCTGGACGCGGTAGAGGCGGCGGGCTGGCCGGTGCCGGGGCAGACCGATCACGAGTGGATCGCCCGGGTGGCGCGGATCCGTGACGGGATCAAGGTCGTCCGGGGTAACCGGAAGGACCCGTTCAAGCTGCTGCACCTGCTGGAGAACCGGGAACTGCTGGCAGGGACGGGATTGCTGCTCCAGGCGGCGGCCCGGCGTACCCCGGCGGTTCTTGATGGCCCGGTGGCGGTTACGTGCGGGCTCCTGGCGGCTCGGCTGGCTCCGGCGTCGCGGAGTTGGTGGATGGCAGCGGATTCCGGGCGGGCGGTGCTGACTCGCCGGATGCTGGAAGAGCTGCGGCTGACGGCGCTGACCGACCTGGGGCTGGACGAGGGCGACGGCACCGCGGCTCGTTTCACCTTGCAACTGCTGGAGACAGCGGTGCTGCGGGCGCAGGAGCGTGGCGAAGCAGCCGGAGCTGAGAACGAAGACGCCCCGGCCGAGGAATCTGCGGGCGCGGACGACGAGGGCTCCGGGGATGGCGGGCCGGCCGGTGGGCTGAGCGATGCGGCTGGTCTCGGTGCCGCCGGGCTTGGCGCGGCCGGGCTTGGCGCGGCCGGGCTTGGCGCGGCCGGGCTTGGCGCGGCCGGGCTTGGCGCGGCCGGGCTCGAGGCAAGTGGGGCGGAAGCAGCGGCCGTCGATGCTGCGGTGGCGGGGATGCCCGGCTCGGACTTTGCGGCGCCGCTCCTAGATGGCCTCACCACTGGCGCGGACGAGAGCGGCTCTACCCCGGCCGATCCGGCCGACAGGCAAGAGGACAGCCCTAACGCCGAGCCGGACTCCGACAGTAACGAGCAACGCTGATGTCCTCGTCCCAGGGCGAAGGGGTCCTGGGTTCTTCCGCGTCCTCTGGTTCCAATGCCCTACGGCTCGCCTTCGGAACCCTCACCGCGTTCCCGGTACCTGCCCCCACGAGCATCGCACCACCAGTGCCAGGGCGGGCTATGGTGCTCGCGCCGCTGGCCGGGCTCGTCCCCGGATTGGGCGGCTGGCTGGTCGCGTTCGTCGCCCTACGGCTGGGATTCAGCTTCCTGGTTGTCGCGGTGCTCGTCGTCGCGGTGTTCGCCCTGTCCACACGAGCGCTGCACCTAGACGGTTTGGCCGACACGGCCGATGGATTCACGGCCAGTTACGACCGCAGCAAAGCTCTGGACGTCATGCGCCGCGGCGACAGCGGACCGGCCGGGGCCGTCATGCTCGTGGTGGTCTTGCTGCTTCAGGTCACGACTTTGAGCCAGGTACTGGCCATCGCTCAGCAGGGAAGCAACTTGGGCTGGCGCGGTGACCTCGCCGCGTCCTTTGTCGTCGTCACCGTGGCCGTGGTCGCTCGGGTGGCCATCCCCGTGCTCTGTCGTTCCGGCGTCCCTTCGGCCCGCCCGAAGGGGCTCGGGGCGATGGTGGCGGGTTCGGTCTCCTGGACGCTGCTCATCGGGTGCGTGGCGATAACGCTTCTGGTCACGGCTTTCACCGGGCTTGCAGCTGGCCTCTCCTGGTGGGCGGGGCCAGTCGCCGTGGCCACCACGGTGCTGACCGCCCAGATTCTTGCCCGCCGCGCCACCAATCGACTGGGCGGGATAACCGGCGACATCATCGGCGCGGGAGTAGAACTCGGCACCGCGGCCGCATTACTCGCGTTGGTCGCGGTTTCCTGAACCAGAGGACGTCGGTGACCGGCGAATCCTGAGTCTCGCCGACGTCCTCTGGTTTAGATCTGACGGGTCGCTGCCTCGACGAGAGGGGGATGGACAACCCGACAGGGCAACGCTCGTCCTCTGATCGAGACCGCGACTTCCGCGCCCTCTGGCACCGACGGGTCCAGCAAGGCCAGCGCGATGCCCTGTTTGAGGGTCGGCGAGAACGTGCCGGAGGTAGTGCGGCCGATGACGTTCTGCTCGGTGTCCAGCACGTCCATCTCGGCGCGGGGCACCCCCCGGCCCAGCGCGACCAGAGCGCGGGCGATCCGGCGCGGACCTGCGGTTTTCTCGGCGACCAACGCATCGCGACCCCAGAAGGTGGGCTTCTTCCAGCCCACCGCCCAGCCGAGCCGGGCCTGTACCGGGCTGATCTCCTCGGTCAGTTCGTGGCCGTGCAGCGAGTAACCCATCTCGGTACGAAGTGTGTCCCGCGCGCCGAGACCACAGGGCAGGCCGTCCCATTCCTGCGCGGCCTCAATCAGCCGGTCCCAGAGCGCGGGAGTAACTTCCCAGGCGGGGAGCAGCTCGTACCCCCGCTCGCCGGTGTATCCGGTACGGCAGACGATCAGCGGGAGGCCTTGCCACACTACGTCCACAAAACTCATGTACTCGTATCCGGCGGGCAGACCCACGGCGGCGAGCGTCTCGTCCGCTTTCGGCCCCTGCACCGCAATCACGCCGTACCCGTCGTGCCGATCGCTGATCTCCAGACCGGGCGGGGCAGCCACGGTCAGCCTGCGCGCCACCTCGGCACAGTTGGCCGCGTTGGGCACCAGCAGGATGTCGTCGTCCGCCCTCAGGTAGGCGATTAGATCGTCCACCACACCGCCGGTCTTCTCGTCGCAGCACAGTGTGTACTGCGCCTGACCAGGGCCGATCCGGTTCAGGTCGTTGGTCAGGCAGCTGTTCACGAAGTCCCGGGCACCCGGGCCCCGCACCTCGATCTTGCCCAGGTGGCTGACGTCGAACACGCCGACCCGCTCGCGCACCGCCTGATGCTCCCTGAGCACGCCACTCGCCGCGTACTCGATCGGCATCTCCCAGCCACCGAAATCGGCGAGCTTGGCGCCCAGAGCCCGGTGCCGTTCGTACAGCGGGGTACGTCGCAGGTGCGTGCCCATGCCGTCGAACGTCTCGGGCATCCGTTCTTCCCTTCTCGGGCGACCGCACGAACCGTATCGATGAGGATTGTGGACGCTTCCCGGCTGCCAGTCACGTAGTTGTGCGGCAGGGGGCGACGTGGCGTTGGGGGGACACGTTCTGCGAGCCGGTCAGGGGCGGGCCTAGGATTCGTCGGTCAGCCCGTTGACGTCAAAGGACTCCCCTTGCCCTCGCTCAGTGTCACAGCCAAGGATGCTGTAAGTCAGTCTGCCGATGCTCTGGTCATCGGCATCGGTACCAACAACTCCGGCGCGGTCGTCGCCGGAGCACAGGCGCTGCCCACGCCTGTCCGCACGTCGCTGACCCAGGCGCTCAAGGCGGTGGGAGCCACCGGAGCCAAGGAAACGCTGCACCGGATTCCTTCCGTCGCCGGGGTGTCCGCCAAGTCGGTGGTCCTGGTCGGCCTCGGCCCGGTGCGCGAAGTGGGTCTGGAGACCCTGCGGCGCGCCGCCGGCGCCGCCACCCGCGAGCTCGCCGGTCTCGGCAAGGTCGTGTTCGGACTGCCGGTCAGCACCGGTGAAGAGGTCACCGCGGTGGCCGAAGGCGCGCTGTTCGGCGCCTACACGTACAACCGTTACCGCAGCAACGGCGGCGGCAAGAACCCGGTGGGCGCGATCGTCGTGGCCGGCCCGGCTGCCGCGAACACCGCCGCGCGGGCCGGTATCCGCCGCGCCAAGGTGCTGGCCGACGCGGTGCACGGCACCCGCGACCTGATCAACACCGCGCCGATCGACCTGTACCCGGCCCAGTTCGCCGAGGACGCCCAGCAGCTGGTCAAGGACCTGCCCGTAGCGGTCACCGTGCTGGACGAGAAGAAGCTGCTCAAGGGCGGTTACGGCGGCCTGATCGCGGTCGGCCAGGGCTCCTCGCGGCCGCCGCGGCTGGTCCGGCTGGACTACAAGCCGGCCGGGGCCACCACCCACGTCGCGCTGGTCGGCAAGGGCATCACGTTCGACTCCGGCGGCCTGTCGATCAAGCCCGCCGCGAACATGGACGACATGAAGAGCGACATGTCGGGCGCCGCGGCCGTGCTGCACGCGGTGGCGGCGATCGCCGAGCTCGGGCTGCCGATCCAGGTCAGCGGCTGGCTGGCGCTGGCCGAGAACATGCCCTCGGGTACCGCGCAGCGGCCCTCCGACGTGATCACGATCCGCGGCGGGCGCACCGTCGAGGTGCTGAACACCGACGCCGAGGGTCGGCTGGTGCTGGCCGACGCGATCGTGGCGGCCGGTGAGACGAAGCCGGACGTGATCGTCGACATCGCCACCCTGACCGGGGCCCAGCTGGTGGCGCTCGGCTCGCGGACCTCGGCGATCATGGCGAACGACGACGATCTGCGGGGCCTGGTGCACAACGTTGCCGAGCAGGCCGGTGAGGCGTTCTGGCCGATGCCGCTGCCGGCCGAGCTGCGCCCGAGCATGGACTCGCGGGTGGCCGACATCGCCAACATCGGTGAGCGCTTCGGCGGGATGCTGGTGGCCGGGCTGTTCCTGAAGGAGTTCGTGCCCTCGACGGACGAGGGCGCTCAGGTCTCGTGGGCGCACCTGGACATCGCAGGCCCCTCCTACAACACCGGTTCCGCGTACGGCTACACGCCGGCCGGAGGCACCGGGCACGGGGTGCGCACCATGGTGGCGCTCTGCGAGTCGCTGGCCGAGTCTCCGCTGCACTGACCTGCTGACACATGGGTGAGGCCCGGCCGTTCGTCACGGCCGGGCCTCACCCATTTCTAGCTCTACGTGGGCCAGGGCGGCAGTTCGGTGTCTTCCACCGGCTGCGGTTCGCCCCGCTTCTCCCGGGCGTCCCAGTCCCGCTTGCGCTGGGGGTAGCCCACCAGCTGGATGTCGTAGACCGGGATCATCAGCCGCTCCGAGAGTTCGCGCAGCACCCCGGGGTGCGGCACGCGGCGCCGGGTCCACTCCCCCGTCGAGGCCACCAGCAGCACCGTGGGCGGGTTCATCGTCGTGGCGGGCTCGACGAACGCCTCGACTCCCCGCCTGGTCCGGACGAACTCCTCCAGGTGCTCGCGCACCCGGTTGACCTCGGCCCGCTGCTCTGCACGCCCCTCGGGCGGCGTGGACTTACGTCGCGAGAACCAGCCCATCCGCCACCTCCCTCACCGGCCGGAGTCGGTCGACCAACTCTTCACCTTTTCTCCCAGCATCAACGATGCCTTGTCCCGGGGCGTTCCCGCACGGCCGGATCGGCCGCAGGGTCCTCTCCCGTCCCGTCGTCACCGGCCCGGCCGCGGCCCGCGAAGGCAGGACCGGCCAGAAACCAGATGAGCACGATCATGCCGAGCTGAAGCAGTGTGGACCAGTAGGGGTGCTGAGCAGCTTCGTCGAAACCCTGGGGCACGCCGTGCCCTTCCGCCAGGATCATCAGGCCGAGACCCACCGCGGCGATCACCGCGGTGAGCACGACCCGGGCCCATTCCACCCACAGCGCCCGGACCGCGGCCCGCGAACCCTTCGGCGGTTTCACCGGACGCGGGCCGCCGGCGAAGCGGTGCTGGAACCAGGCGTCCGCCCAGCTGATCGTGCGGTGCCCGAAAGCGACGGTGAAGCCCAGGTACACGGCGGCCAGGGCATGAGCCCGGGAGGGTTCGGCACCGCGGGCGATGTCGATCGTGACGAAGGCCAGCAGGGCCAGGTCGACCAGCGGGACACAGGCCAGGACGAAGGTGCTGAGCCGATTGCGGCGCAACAGGTAGCGCAGCAGCAGCCCGCCGAGCAGGAAGACCCAGAAGCCGATCTCCGCGGTCAGGATGGCGACGATCATGGCTGGTCCCCCCGGAGACGGTCGACGAACGTGGTGACGGTGGCGCGGATGTCCTCGACCTCGAGCAGGTGGGGCGCGGTCAGCCGGCGCATGGCCAGGCCGTCCAGGACGACGCCGAGGTCACCGGCGGTGCGCTCGATGTCCAGGTCCGCACGGGCTGCGCCGGTCTGGACCAGGAACTCCAACAACTGCCGGTAGGTGTCGTGCAGCAGATCGGCGGTTTCCCTGGCCACCGGCCGCAGCGCCGGGTGGACCATCGCCTTGCTCACGAACTGCAGGCTGACCAGGAACAGCTCGGACTGCTCGGGCGACATCGGCTGGGTCTCCAGAAGCACCGCCACCACCCGGGCCCGGGCCTGCCCGGGTGAGAAGCCCCGTCCTTCATCGGCCGTTGTCGTGGAGCCGAAGGCCTCCGGAGGCTGGGCCAGAACCCGCTGGACCCGCTCGGCGACGATCCGGAACAGCTCGCGCATCGCGAACTCGTGCAACTCGTCCTGGGTGCTGAAGAAGTGCCGGACCGAGCCGGTGGCCAGGCCCGCCTCGGCGGCCACGGAACGCACCGAGGCCGCCTCCAGACCGCCCCAGCGCATCAGCCGCCACACCGCGTCGGCCAGCAGCCGACGACGCTCCCCGGCGTCGATCGTCCGTACCATGTACTCAAATTAACACGGGCGTACTAGTTTGAAATCCGCAAGCATTTCGCCCATCGGCGCCGGATTTGTGTCGCACGACTCATTGACGTGACGAATGACGCGGTCGGGGCACGCCGGATCCGACGTGACCCCCCACCACAGTGATGACAGGATGGCAACAGGCTCACCGGCAACCAGGGCGCCGGTGGCGTGTGAACGCGAGGGAGCACCCAGGTGTCCGAATCCGGACCCGGCCAGACGCACGACGTCGTGATCCTCGGAGGCGGCAGCGGCGGTTACGCCGCGGCGCTGCGCGCTTCCCAGCTTGGCCTCGACGTCGTCCTCATCGAGCGGGACAAGGTGGGTGGCACCTGCCTGCACCGGGGGTGCATCCCGACCAAGGCGCTGCTGCACGCCGCCGAGGTCGCCGACTCCGCGCGGGAGAGCGAGCGCTTCGGGGTCAAGGCGTCGTTCGAGTCGATCGACATGCCGGGCGTGAACAAGTACAAGGACGGCGTGATCGGCCGCCTCTACAAGGGTCTGCAGGGGCTGATCGCCGGCTCCCGGATCACCTACGTCGAGGGCGAGGGCCGGCTGGTCGCCAAGGACACCGTCGAGGTGGCCGGCACCCGCTACACCGGCCGCAACGTCGTCCTGGCGACCGGCTCCTACGCCCGCACGCTGCCCGGTCTGGAGATCGGCGGCCGGATCATCACCAGCGACCAGGCGCTGACCCTCGACTTCACCCCGAAGAGCGTGGTCGTGCTCGGCGGTGGCGTGATCGGCGTCGAGTTCGCCAGCGTCTGGCGCTCGTTCGGGGCCGAGGTCACCG
Source organism: Kineosporia babensis (assembly GCF_021129305.1). Classification (GTDB taxonomy): domain Bacteria; phylum Actinomycetota; class Actinomycetes; order Actinomycetales; family Kineosporiaceae; genus Kineosporia; species Kineosporia babensis. Next base: position 166,277 of record NZ_JAJOMB010000005.1, read on the forward strand.
TCGTGGAGGCCCTGCCCCGGCTGGTCCCGGCCGAGGATCCCGCCGCGTCCAAGGCCCTGGAGCGGGCCTTCCGCAAGCGTGGCATAGCGTTCAGGACCGGGATCCGGTTCGCCGGGGCGCAGCAGGACGACGACGGGGTCACGGTCTCGCTGGAGTCCGGCGACACCCTGCGGGCGGATCTCCTGCTGGTCGCGGTCGGGCGCGGCCCGAACGCGGACGGCTTCGGCTACCAGGAGGCGGGGGTGACGATGGACCGGGGTTTCGTCCCCACCGACGAGCGGCTGCGCACGAACGTGCCCGGGGTGTTCGCGGTCGGCGACATCGTCCCTGGCCTGCAGCTCGCGCACCGCGGCTTCGCCCAGGGCATCTTCGTGGCCGAGGAGATCGCCGGGAACAACCCCGCCCCGCTGGTCGAGTCGGGCATCCCCCGCGTCACCTACTGCGACCCGGAGGTGGCCTCGGTCGGCCTGACCGAGGCCCAGGCCCGGGAGCAGCACGGCGAGGACGTGCAGACCTACGAGTACAACCTGGCCGGCAACGGCAAGAGCCAGATCCTGGCCACCACCGGGTTCGTCAAGCTGGTCCGCCGTAAGGACGGGCCGGTGCTGGGTGTACACATGGTCGGCGCACGGGTGGGTGAACTCATCGGCGAGAGTCAGCTGATCGTCAACTGGGAGGCGTTCCCGGAAGAGGTCGCCCAGCTGGTGCACGCCCACCCCACGCAGAACGAGGCCATCGGTGAGGCTCACCTCGCCCTGGCCGGTAAGCCCTTGCACGCCCATGCCTGAGAAGCCGGTGCAGACCTTGCCGGAGGGCCGCGCAGCGACCCGTCCGGCATAGTTCGTGCCGATTGGGCCTACAGATGTACCCGCTCTCCCAGCACCCTGAGCGGTTGACCGAGACAGCGCCACGGCGGTTATGACGCCGACGAACCACAAAGGAGAGCGGAGAGCAGATGTCGGACTCCGTGCAGATGCCCGCACTGGGTGAGAGCGTCACCGAGGGGACCGTCACCCGGTGGCTCAAGCAGGTCGGCGACCGTATCGAGGTCGACGAACCCCTGCTGGAGGTGTCGACCGACAAGGTCGACACCGAGATCCCCTCGCCCTTCGCGGGTGTGCTCGAGCAGATCCTGGTCTCGGAGGACGAGACCGTGGACATCGGCGCACAGCTCGCGATCATCGGCGACGGCTCCGGCGGTGGCTCGGCCCCCGCCGCGGCGGCCCCGGCCCAGACGGAAGCCCCCGCCCAGCCGGCTCAGCCCGAACCCCAGCCGGAGCCTGCTGCCCCGGCCTCTTCCCCGGCCCCGGCCGGCGACGCCGAGGGCACCACCGTCTCGATGCCTGCCCTGGGTGAGAGCGTCACCGAGGGCACCGTCACCCGCTGGCTGAAGCAGCAGGGCGAGTCGGTCGAGGTGGACGAGCCGCTGCTCGAGGTCTCCACCGACAAGGTGGACACCGAGATCCCCTCGCCGGTCGCCGGTGTCGTGCAGAAGATCCTGGTCAACGAGGACGAGACGGTCGAGGTCGGCGCCGCCCTGGCGATCGTCGGCTCGGGCACCCCGGCTCCGGCCGAGACCAAGCCGGAACCCAAGCCTGAGCCTCAGCCGAAAAGCGAGCCGCAGGCTGCTGCCCCGGCTCCTCAGGCGGCCCCGGCGCCTGCTCCGGCCCCTGCCCCGCAGGCGGCTCCGGTAGCCCAGGCCGCTCCGGCTCCGGCCGGTTCCCCGGCCGCTGCCAACCCGGCCGCCGCCAGCGAGTCGAACGGCTCGTCGGACAACGGCCCGGGCTACGTCACCCCGCTGGTGCGCAAGATGGCCGCCGAGCAGGGTGTGGACCTGAGCACGATCACCGGTAGCGGGGTCGGCGGCCGGATCCGCAAGCAGGACGTCATCGACGCGGCCAAGGCCAAGCAGGCTCAGCAGCCCGCCGCCGCCCCGGCCGCTGCGGTCGCCGCGTCTGCTCCTTCCGGTCAGTCCGCCCCGGCGGCGCCGAAGCAGATCCAGGTCTCGGAGCTGCGGGGCACCACCGAGAAGATGACCCGCCTGCGCAAGGTCCTGGCCAAGCGCATGGTCGAGTCGCTGCAGACCTCGGCGCAGCTGACCAGCGTGGTCGAGGTGGACGTCACCAAGATCGCGCGGCTGCGGGACCGGGCCAAGGGCGCGTTCCTGGCCCGCGAGGGCGTCAAGCTCTCGTTCATGCCGTTCTTCGCCCTGGCCGCGATCGAGGCGCTGAAGCAGCACCCGAAGCTGAACGCCAGCATCGACGGCGAGAACGTGATCTACCACGGTCAGGAGAACCTGGCCATCGCCGTGGACGCCGAGCGGGGTCTGACCGCGCCGGTCATCCCGAATGCCGGTGACCTGAACATCGCCGGTCTGGCCCGCAAGATCGTCGACGTGGCCGAGCGCACCCGCACCAACAAGCTCAGCCCGGACGACCTGTCCGGCGGCACGTTCACGCTGACGAACACCGGCAGCCGCGGCGCCCTGTTCGACACGCCGATCCTGTTCCCGCCGCAGACCGGCATCCTCGGCACCGGTGTCGTGGTCAAGCGCCCGGTCGTGGTCAAGGACACCGACGGGGTGGAGAGCATCGGCATCCGCTCGATCGTCTACCTGGCGCTGTCCTACGACCACCGTCTGGTCGACGGGGCCGACGCCGCCCGCTTCCTGGGCACGATCAAGGCCCGGCTGGAAGAGGGCGCGTTCGAGGGCGACCTGGGTCTGTGACCAGTCGCTGCTGAAGGCACGACTCGCAAGGCTCGACGTGCGGCCGGTGCTCAGCCCTACGGGGCAGGGTGCCGGCCGCACGGCTTTTGCCTTCCCGGCCGGGTGCACCGGTGCTGGCCCGAACCTGTGCTCGGAGCACGCACCGGACACGGCTCGCCGGGCCGTCGGCCTCTTGCCGGCCGAAGCTTTCGGGTCCCGTATGGTCACCTGATCGTTCTCAGCATCGTTCTCAGCGCGCCCGAACATCCTGGACACGGCACTCTGGGCGGGTCACGGCCTGTCCGCGGAACGGAGATGACACCTCATGAAGGTCGCAGTGACCGGTTCGAGCGGGCTGATCGGCTCGGCCCTGGTGGAGCGCCTGCGAGCGCGCGGCGACGAGGTGGTCAAGCTTGTGCGCCGGAGCCCGCAGGCCCCGGACGAGATCCGCTGGGACCCGGCCGGCGGGAGCGTCGACCTGGAGGAGCTGGAAGGCGTCCACGGGGTGGTGCACCTGGCCGGCGCCGGGGTGGGCGACCACCGGTGGACGGCCTCGTACAAGCGCGAGATCCGGGACTCGCGAGCGCTGGGGACCCGGACCCTGGTACGAGCCCTGACCGCGTTGGAGGCCCGGCCCTCGGTTCTGGTGAGCGGTTCGGCGATCGGCTTCTACGGCGATCGTGGCGACGAGATCCTCACCGAGCAGTCGGCCCCGGGTGAAGGTTTCCTCACCGACGTGGTGGAGGTCTGGGAGGCCGAGGCAGCACCGGCCGCGGATGCCGGGATCCGGGTGGTGCATCCGAGGACGGGGCTGGTGATCGCCCAGGACGGCGGCGCCTTCAAGCAGTTGCTGCTGCTGGCCAAGCTGGGTCTGGCGGGCCCGATCGGCAGCGGACGTCAGTGGTGGAGCTGGGTCACCCTGCCCGACACGCTGGCGATTCTCGAGCTGATGCTGGACAGCGACCTCAGCGGACCGGTCAACCTGGTGGGACCGGTGCCGGCCCGCAACATCGACGTGATGAAGGCCCTGGCCAAGGCGGCACACCGGCCCGCAGTGGTGCCTGCCCCGGCGTTCGCGCTGCGGGCCGTGCTCGGCGAGTTCGCCACCGAGGTGCTGGCCAGTCAGCGGGTGGATCCGGGCAAGCTGCGCACCGCCGGATTCCGCTGGGAGCACGACACCTTGGACAAGGCAGCGGCCTGGGCCTACGGCCGCTGATCGGTCGCCTTGTCCTGGCTGCGGGCGGGTCACGTCTCGGTCCTGATGTCGTGCACCCGCCACCGGTCGGCGCCTTCGGCCGGACGGCCGGACGCACGCAGGGTGAACACCATGACCGCCGGTTCGGTGGCGGGGACGCCGGCGGCGTATCCCCCGCTGACCCGGACCTGCCGGTGCGCTGTGGTGCTGACCACCGCAGATACTTCCGCCGTGTCGTCGTCCAGCTCGAGCACCTTGACCTTCGTGATCCGGTAGTCGAGCTCTTCGAGGCGATAGCCGCTCTCGCGCAGACGTTTCAGGAGCCCCTGGTCGGCCCGGTCGGCGGGCGAGCCCGGTTCGTCGGCCAGCGCCAGCCGGCCGGGTGAGACCATTTCGAAGGCCTGTGCCCGCGCCCGGGCGATCCGTGCGAGCGTCTGGGCGAACTCGGCACCCCGGTCTTCGTCGGCCCGGCTTTGCGAATCCGGGCTCTGTTTCGTGAGCTTCTTGTTCTCCGGCGACGGTTCAGATACCGGGCCATCCACTTCAGATGCTTCACCACCCGCCGAAGCCCCCTTCTCCGCAGGGTCCGCCTCATTCGCTGGATCAGGCGAATCGGCCTTCCCGTCCACCACCCTCGGTGAGACCTGTACGGAACCGCCGCCACCCGTCCTCGACTCTTGCGAGAACCACCACCCCACGCCCGCTGTCACCGCCCCCACCAGCCCGATGGCCCCGAGCAGGAGCAGCAACCTCCAGACCGGAACCGTGCGCCGGGTGAGCGACTTCGGCCTGACCGCCATCCCTGTCTCACCGTTTCCCAGAGCCGGATCGGCGCTCAGGAACCCATGCAGGTTCCCCGACGGCTCCACCTCTGGAGCCATCGGAACCCTTCGGGTGGTGCGCATTTCCATTGCCGGGAATCTGCCGGCCGCCGCTGCCCCGCCCACCGGGCGCTCCAGCCGGATCGGTATCGGATGCGCCGAACGCCAGGCCAGATCTGCGAACTCGGACAGACCGGGCCGATCGTCCGGATCGCGCGACAGGCTCCGGGCCAGCAGCCGACGCAGTTCGCTCGGTTGTTCGCTGAGCACCGGTGCCGTCTCCGGCGGAGCGCCGGTCAGGGCGAACCAGCAGCAGGCCGCGAGTGCCCACAGGTCCGCCGCGCGTAGCACCTCGGCCGGGATCGGGCCGGACCTGATTGCCGCCGTCAGCTGCGGATCGGTGAAACCAGGTGTGCTCCAGACATCCTCGTTACGTTCACTGAGGACGCGGGCAACACCCAGATCGCCGAGTTGCGGACAGCCGGCGGCATCGAACAAGAGGTTGCCGGGCGAGACGTCCCCGTGAGTGAAGCCGCTCTGGTGCAGATGGTCCAACGCGGAAACGATCGGAATGGCGAGCGTGACAACCTCTTCCGCCAGAAGCCGACCGCGCGCGGCAACGAGCGCGGCCAGGCTGCCCCCAACCGCGAGATCGAGCACCAGAGCCAGATTCTCGTCGGGCAGGGCGACCACGCGGCGCAACCGGACGATGTGCGGATGCTCGATGCGGCTCCGCAGCGATGTCTCGTAGTCAGTCCCCGTCCGCGAGCCCGCCGAATGCCCCTCCCCCACCATGCTTTCGCTTTCCGGATGGCCGCGCCGACGGCCGATCTTCAGGGCTACCTCGTCGCCGGAGATCAGATCCTCGGCCCGCCAGACCTCGCCATGGGCGCCGAAACCCAGCAGTTCGTACAACCGGAAACCGGGTACGTCCGGTGGCGGCGCGGCCGGCCCGTCGAACTGCGTGAGATCCATGCCCACACTGTGCCGCGAACCACCGACAGTCCGTTTTGGTTATCCACAGGGTGGGTTATCCACAGATCGGCGTTGTCGCTCTTGCCGGAGCCACCGAACCTGACATGCTTCGAACTGCAAGCGCAGCAGCGTTCGAGCGCACCGGAGGCAGTCGTGACCGAGCAGAGCCGACCAAGCAGTGCCGCGCCCCGCGAACTGCCTTCGGCGGCCGACGTCGTCGTGGTAGGAGCCGGCCTGGCAGGACTGGCCTGTGCCCGCCAACTGGCCCGCCGGGGTATCGATGTCGTGGTTCTGGAGGCCGCCGACGAGCCTGGTGGTCGCGTACGCAGCGACGTGGTGGGCGGTTTCGTCTGCGACCGTGGCTTCCAGCTGCTGAACCCGGCCTACCCGGAAGTTCGGCGGGTACTCGATGTCGGTGCGCTGCGGCTGCAGTCGTTCCCGGCCGCTGTCGTGGTGGCCGGAGCCGACGGTCGTCAGACTCTGGCCGATCCTCGTCGATCGCCCGGTCTGTTGCCGGCCACCGCCGCCGCCCTCTTGCGCGAGGCCTCCGGATCGTGGCGCGAGCAGGCCGCTTTCGTACGGTGGGCGCTGCGAGCGGCGCGCGAACGGCCCCGGAACATCCTGGCCAAGGCCGATCTGCCCTGGGGCGAGGCACTGGCCCAGCAGGGGGTCGAGGGTGAGCTCCGGCAGCGGGTGGTCACGCCGTTCCTGGCCGGGGTGCTCGGCGAGGAGGACGGCGCTTCTTCGCACCAATTCGTGCAGTTCCTGGTGCGGTCGTTCGTCCGGGGTACGCCCTCGGTGCCCTGGCGCGGGATGCGCGCCCTGCCGGAACAGCTGGCCGCACAGGTGCCGGGTATTCATTGTGGTGTCCGGGTGGAGTCAACCGGGCCGGGCCTCGTGCGGTCCGACGCCGGGGAGATCCAGGCCCGCGCAGTCGTGGTGGCCACCGATCCCAAGACCGCCACCAGGCTGCTCGACCTCCCGCCGGTGGAGTCACGGGGGCTCACCACCTACTGGCATGTAAGCCCCGAGCCGCCTACCCGCTCGGGCGCGCTGCATGTCGACGGTGATCGCCGCGGGCCGGTGATCAACACCCTGGTGATCAGCAACCGGGCCCGCAGCTACAGCCCGGACGAGCGGGCCCTGATCGCCACCACCGTGCTCGGCGGCGATCCGGACCTGGCCACCGAAAGAGCAGTGCTGGCTCAGCTCGCGCTGATCTACGACCAGCCCACGCACTGGTGGGAGCTGATCCGGCGGGACGCCATCCCCCAGGCCCTCACCGCGATGCCGGTGCCCTTGGAGATCCGGCGGCCGGTGTCTCTCGGCGAGGGGATGTTCGTGGCCGGGGACCACCGTGACACCGCATCCATCCAGGGCGCCCTGGTCTCGGGCCGTCGCACCGCCGAGGCCGTCCTGGCAGAACTGGGGCTACCAGCCGTCCCTCGAGAGCCCCTGCCGGCACGATGAGGACCGGCCGACGCTTGACCAAAAGCAGCGCAGCACCAGGCCCAATGGCGGAACCACGCACCAAGCCTGGGGCAGGACGGCACCGGGCCAAGGACAAGGTGGTGCTGGGGCAAGGACAAGGTGGCGCTGGCCAGCAGATTAGGTGCGGTGCGAGGGCAGTCGCTGGTTCCTCGGCCGGACGGCCGGGATCGACGCTACCGGCTACTCCACCACCATGCGACGCACGAGCCCGTCGCGGAACGAGTACCGGTGCCGAATTTCCTGGCGCTCCAGGATCATCTCTCCGCCCAGGCCGCGCACCTCCTGCTCCACCACGGCCACGAGCTCGTCATCATCGGCACCGGGCTCGAAGTCGGTGGGAACCACCTGGGGATCCGTGACGGCGAGCTGCCCGCGCCAGTACTCCCGGATCTCGTCCTTGCTCGTGAGTACCTTCTGGTTCGGCACATCCGGCCATTCCACGTCGTCCGTCATCATTGACAGCAGCCCATCGAGATCCCGGCCGTTGAACCGGCGGTATGCGTCGATGAGCAACGCCTTGCGCGCGTCCATGGTCATCAAGCCTAGGGGCTGGCGGACGACCCTCCGGCCACGGCGACCGGCCACGGCGACCGGCCACGGCACTTGTGGCCGCTCCCCTGAGCGGGCCACGTCGCTGGTGCCCCTGCTCACAGCGCACCGGTGCGTCTGTCATCGGCATCCGGCGTACCCTCGGCGCATGGGTTCGCTGCGGATCGAACATCTGGGCTTCGGTGCCGATGCTGTCGAGTACACGGCCGGCTGGGAACGCCAGCGTCAGGTCCACGCCGAGGTCGTGGCCGGGGCCGAGGACACCGTGCTCCTGCTCGAGCACCAGCCGGTCTACACCGCCGGCAAGCGCACCGAACCGCAGGAACGGCCGGTCGACGGCACTCCCGTGGTCGACGTGGACCGGGGCGGCAAGATCACCTGGCACGGTCCGGGGCAGTTGGTCGGCTATCCGATCGTGCTGCTGGCCAAGCCGGTGGACGTGGTCGCCTACGTACGCCGCCTGGAGCAGGTGCTGATCGACGTGTGCGCCGAGGTCGGCGTGCACGGCACCCGGGTGGACGGGCGTAGCGGAGTCTGGATCCCGGCCGGCGCCGGACGCCCGGAGCGCAAGCTCGCGGCCATCGGCATCCGGGTGGCCCGGGGCGTGACCATGCACGGCTTCTCGCTGACCTGCGACTCCGACCTGGGGGCGTTCGGGCAGATCATCCCGTGCGGCATCGCCGACGCCGGGGTGACCACGCTGAGCGCCGAGGCCGGGCGCACCGTGTCGGTGCAGGAGATCGTTCCGCTGATCGAGGCCGCGCTGCCCAGCCACGACCTGCCCGGGCACCACCACCAGCGCCGGCGCCCCGCTCCCCGCCCGGCTGCCACCAAGGCCGAGCCCAAAGCCGAAACAGAGACCAAAACCGAGGCCAAGCCCCAGCCGGGTCCGATCGAAACCGTCAGCGGCGCGATCAGCGACCTGTCCCGGCAGCTCAGCCGGAGCAACTAGGGACTGCTGCGGATCCTGGCCCGTAGCGAGGAGGTGGCCGGTGAGGCCCTCGCAATGGCTTTGCGTGGGGCAAAGCCGGACGCGTCCAGCCGACGTCCCGGGCGCCCCGCAGTAGGCAGAGATCCGCAGGGCAGGCCCTAACCGCTTCACCCGCACGTAAGGGGAGAGCCGCAGATCAGCGGCCCTCCCCTTCGTCATGTCCACCCCAGAATCCAGAGCAACGGACGCTTGTCGGCCCGCCTCTGGATGTCAGCACACCTCGTCGCTATCATCGGCGCATGGCGATACCAACCGGGCTGACCAATGCTGATGCCCAACGCAGCAGTAGGGCCAGCGCCAACCCGCCCGAGGGCGACGAGGACGTGACGGCGGCGGCCTTCCTCTTTCGCACCCTGGGCGATCCCACCCGGTTGCTGATCCTTCGTCACCTGGCCCGGGGCGAGCACCGGGTGGTCGATCTGATGTCGCACCTGGGGCTGGCCCAGTCCACGGTCTCCGGGCATCTGGCCTGCCTGCGTGACTGCGGTCTGGTGCGGTCCCGGGCCCGCGGCCGGGCCTCGCTCTACTCCCTGGCCCGCCCCGAACTGCTCGACCTGTTCGACGCCACCGAATCGTTCCTGGAAGCGACCGGCGAACGGGTGGTGCTGCACCACACCGAGGTCCGCGCCCGCACCGGCCACGAGCACGGCACCGGGCACGACCATCACGCAGGGCACGAGCACAGCGCCGCTGATGACATCGGCGAGGCGTCGACGGCCGAACCTCACCGCCCGCCGAACCACCGCCGAGCCCAGCACCCCGGTATGGAACTGGGGCACGAGAAGCCGGAGCCCCAGGCATGACCCCGGCCCGGAACGAAGAATCCGGCCCGGCCGACCACGTCGAAGCACCCCACGAGCACGACGAACACAGCCACGCGCACGACGAACACAGCCACGGAAACCACGACCAGCCTGCAGAACCCCCCACCGGCCGCCCCAAGAGCCTGACCTGCGCCCCGCACGAAGCCCAGGCCATCACCCCCAGAAACCTTCAGGCCCCGTGCGCCCCACCGCTCTCCCGTCAGGCCACGAACACCGCCTCCCACGAAGCGGGCCACGGCCACGGGCACGGCCATTCGCACGACCTCCCCCAGGGCCCGGGCGCCCGCAAACGTCTCGCCGTCGTCCTGGCCATCACCCTCTCGGTGATGCTGGTCGAGGTGGCCGGGGCCGTGATCACCGGCAGCCTGGCCCTGCTGGCCGACGCCGGCCACATGCTGACCGACGCCGCCGGTCTCACCCTCAGCCTGGTCGTCGCCATCCTCGCCGAGCGCCCACCCACCGCCCGCCTGACCTGGGGCTGGAAACGCGCCGAGGTGCTCTCCGCCGCCCTCCAGGCCACCGCCCTGCTCGCGATCGGCGTCTACATCCTGGTGGAGGGTGTGCAGCGGCTGATCGACCCGCCCGAAGTAGCCGGTCCGGGCATGATCGTCTTCGGCGTGATCGGCCTGGCCGCCAACGCCGTGGCCATCCTGATCCTCACCCGCGGCGGCGTGCACGAGCAGAACATGAACACCCGGGCCGCCTTCCTCGAGGTGATCAACGACGCCCTCGGCTCGGTCGCCGTCCTGGTCGCCGCCACCGCGATCTGGCTCACCGGCTGGCACCGGGCCGACGCCGTGGCCTCGATCCTGATCGGCACGCTGATCCTGCCGCGCTGCTGGCTGCTGCTGCGCCAGGCCGTCACCGTGCTGCTCGAGGCCACCCCCGGCACGGTCGACCTGGAAGAGGTGCGCACCCACATCCTGGCCGTGCCGCACGTGCGCGGCCTGCACGACCTGCACGCCTCCACCGTGGCCACCGGCCTGCCGATCCTGTCGGCGCACGTGGTGGTGGAGGACGGCTGCTTCCTGGACGGGCACCTCACCGTGATGCTCGACGAGCTGCAGCGCTGCCTGGCCGGGCACTTCGACGTGGAGCACTCCACCTTCCAGTTCGAGGCCGCCACTCACGCCGACCACGAGCACCCCACCCACGCCTGAGCACGCAGCCGGCGCCCGGCCAAGCCGCAAGCACCCCCAGCCGGCCACGTGATAGCGCCCACGTCCACGCCTGCCCGGAATGAGTCACCCACCCTCGGACGCTTAGAGTGGACAGCGGCAACGGCGGCCGACCGCCGTCACGCCCAAGAGCCACGAGCACGTGAACGGCGGAACCCGCCGCGCACGCCGACCCGGACCTGATCCCGGGCCCGGGAGATCCCAAGGGAGCACAGGTGACGATCGCACCGGAGGGCCGGCGGCTGCTGCGGGTCGAGGCCCGTAACGCCGAGACCCCGATCGAGCGCAAGCCGTCGTGGATCCGCACCACCGCGAAGATGGGCCCGGAGTACACCTCCCTCACCGGCCTGGTGAAGAAGGAGGGCCTGCACACGGTCTGCCAGGAGGCGGGCTGCCCCAACATCTTCGAGTGCTGGGAAGACCGCGAGGCCACCTTCCTGATCGGCGGCGACCAGTGCTCCCGGCGCTGCGACTTCTGCCAGATCCACTCCGGCAAGCCGCAGCCCCTGGACACCGACGAGCCGCGCCGGGTGGCCGAGAGCGTGGCCACCATGGGCCTGCGCTACGCCACCGTGACCGGGGTGGCCCGCGACGACCTGGACGACGAGGGTGCCTGGCTCTACGCCGAGACCATCCGGGCGATCCACAAGGAGTCCCCCGACACCGGCGTGGAGATCCTCACCCCCGACTTCTCCGGCAACCCCGAGCTGCTGCAGCAGGTCTTCGACGCGCAGCCGCAGGTGTTCGCCCACAACCTGGAGACCGTCCCGCGGATCTTCCGCCGGATCCGGCCCGCCTTCAAGTACGAGCGCTCGCTCGAGGTGCTCCGGCTGGCCCGCAGCAAGGGCCAGGTCACCAAGTCCAACCTGATCCTCGGCATGGGCGAGACCCGCGAGGAGATCTCCCAGGCCCTGGCCGACCTGGCCGAGTACGGCTGCGACCTGATCACCATCACCCAGTACCTGCGGCCCTCCCCGCTGCACCACCCGGTCGAGCGCTGGGTCAAGCCGGAGGAGTTCGTCGAGCTGAAGCAGGAGGCCGAGGAGCTCGGCTTCGCCGGTGTGATGTCCGGTCCGCTGGTGCGCTCGTCCTACCGGGCCGGCCGGCTCTGGGCCCAGGCGATGAGCAAGCGCGGCGAGCAGATCCCGCCGAACATGGCCCACCTGGCTCAGGAGACCACCGCCCGCCAGGAGGCCACCAGCCTGCTGAGCCGACCGTCACACTGACACCCGCCCGGGAAGTATTCTTCGCTCATGGCTCGCAACAACCCCTCACAACCCGTCGACCCGGAGAAGATGGGCCGGTTCGCCCAGTTCCGCGCGGTGTTCAGCATGCTGCGCAAGGCCGACCCGATGGCGGTCGTCTGGATGCTGGTCGCGCTGGTCGGCCTGACGGTCGCCGGTGTCCTCATCGGTATGGCCCTGGGACACCCCATCTACGTGGGCATCCTCGGCTTCATGGTCGGCCTGCTGGTGGCGATCATCATCATGGGCCGGCGGGCCGAGCGCGCCGCCTACACCCAGATCGGCGACCGTAAGGGCGTGGTCGGCTACGCGCTGAAGGGCCTGCGGCGCGGCTGGAACGTCGAGGAGCAGCCGGTCGCGGTCGACCCGCGCAGCCAGGACCTGCTCTTCCGGGCGGTCGGCCGTCCGGGTGTCGTCCTGGTCACCGAGGGCCCGATGCCGCGAGTGGCGAAACTGGCCGAGACCGAGCGCAAGCGCACCGCCCGGTTGCTGCCGGAGGTTCCGGTGATCGTGGTGCACGCCGGTGAGGGCGACGGCCAGGTCCCGATGCAGAAGCTGGTCCGGCACCTGATGCGCAAGCGCCCGGTGATCTCCAAGCAGGAGGTCTCCGAGGTCAGCAAGCGGCTGCGGGCGCTCGGCAACGCCCGCCTGCCGATCCCCAAGGGCGTCGACCCGATGCGGATGCGGCCCGACCGGCGCGCCACCAAGGGCCGCTGAAACCAGAGCCATCAACAAAGGACGCTCGCGAGCCTCACGCTCGCGAGCGTCCTTTGGTTTGGGGTCGAGCGAGGTTTCCGAACAGACCGTTCGGCGCAAAGCGCCTCAGGTGCGCACGACCACCGAGCCGGAGAGCAGGTCGTGCAGGCCGCGGCGGTCGGCGTCCCAGCCCATGGTCACCGGGGGGATCACCAGGACCAGCAGGACGGCCCGGATCAGGCTCTTGAGCAGACCGATTGGCCCGCCGACGCTGACCCGCTCGACCCGCATCCGCAGCACCCGCTGGCCGATCGTGTAACCGGCGGTGCCGACCAGCAGGAAGTTCATCACCAGCAGCACGCCCACCGGGATCATCGACCCGGCGGTGCCCGGCGCCGCGATCTCCGGGAAGAAGCCCCGGGCGATGACCAGGCAGATCACCCAGTCGACGAGCACGGCGGCGAACCGCCGGCCGGGGCGGGCCAGCGAGCCCTGACCCTCCTCCGGGAAGCCCAGGCGCTCGCCCGGGTACCCGGAGGCACCCGTCACCGCCTCGGGACCTTCGAGCCACGACCCGACATCACGCCTGTTCACCACGCCACAAAGGGTACGGCCCCGCCACCACCCGGCCACCCCCGCACCCACGCCGGCGCACCCGGGTGCGCAGATCGTCCATTTGTATTTGCCCGCTACCACGACTCGCGGGCTCAGGTAAAAGTGAGAAACCTGCCATCCACTCGCAATTGTTTCCGGCTTGTCACAAGTCCATTTCCTGGCGATGACAAGAAGTCCCGGAGAGTCACGAAAGTGACCGACAGGCACCTATTTCGAGGCACTGAAACGTCTGGTCGATCTTGCTCCGACCGGTGAACACAACGCCCTGCCCGAGCGGTAGGGTCTGCCTCAGTAGCCCCGCGATCAGCGCCGATCGCAGAGCTGGACACGACGGGGGTACCGCCGTAATCGCCGCGAATTGTCCGGAACACTCGTTCCGGCGCAATTGGCAGCGGTATCAAGCGGTGCACCGCCGCTGGTTTCCGCCCTTGTCACCGCGACCGATCCCCGACCGTGGAGGTTGGATGTTCAGCAACGCCGAAGAGGTCACCAAGTACATCGCGGAGAACGACGTCAAGTTCGTCGACGTCCGGTTCTGCGACCTGCCTGGTGTGATGCAGCACTTCAACGTGCCGGCCTCCACCGTCAACGAGGACTTCTTCACCGACGGCCAGATGTTCGACGGCTCCTCGATCCGCGGTTTCCAGGCGATCAACGAGTCCGACATGAAGCTCATCCCGGACCTCGACACCGCCTACATCGACCCGTTCCGGGTCGAGAAGACGCTCAACATCAACATGAGCATCGTCGACCCGTACACGAACGAGCCGTACAGCCGCGACCCGCGCCAGATCGCCAAGAAGGCCGAGGCGTACCTGAAGTCGACCGGCATCGCGGACACGGCGTTCTTCGCCCCCGAGGCCGAGTTCTACATCTTCGACGACGTCCGGTTCATCACCTCGCAGAACCGCTCGTTCTACGAGATCGACTCGATCGAGGCCGCCTGGAACACCGCGCGCGCCGAGGACGGCGGCAACCTGGGGCACAAGACCCCGTACAAGGGTGGCTACTTCCCGGTCCCGCCGGTCGACCACTACTCCGACCTGCGCGACCAGATGGTCCTCGCGCTGGACGCCCTCGGTCTCGAGGTCGAGCGCAGCCACCACGAGGTCGGCACCGCCGGTCAGGCCGAGATCAACTACCGCTTCGACAGCCTGGCCAAGTCCGCGGACAAGGTCATGCTGTTCAAGTACGTGATCAAGAACGTCGGTCACGCCGCGGGCAAGACGGTCACCTTCATGCCGAAGCCGATCTTCGGTGACAACGGCTCGGGCATGCACTGCCACCAGTCGCTGTGGAAGGACGGCGCGCCGCTGTTCTACGACGAGAGCGGCTACGGCGGCCTCTCGGACATCGCGCGCTGGTACATCGGCGGCCTGCTGCACCACGCGCCGTCGCTGCTGGCCTTCACCAACCCGACGGTGAACTCGTTCCACCGCCTGGTGCCGGGCTTCGAGGCGCCGGTCAACCTGGTCTACTCGGCCCGGAACCGCTCCGCCTGCGTGCGGATCCCGGTCACCGGCTCCAACCCGAAGGCCAAGCGCGTGGAGTTCCGCGTGCCGGACCCCTCGAGCAACCCGTACCTGGCGTTCTCGGCGATGCTGATGGCCGGGATCGACGGCATCAAGAACCGGATCGAGCCGCCGGCCCCGGTCGACAAGGACCTCTACGAGCTGCCGCCGGAGGAGCACGCGGGCATCGCGCAGCTGCCGGCCTCGCTCGACGAGGCGCTGGACAACCTCGAGAAGGACCACGCGTACCTGGTCGAGGGCGGCGTCTTCACCGAGGACCTGATCGAGACCTGGATCGAGTTCAAGCGCACCGCCGAGATCGACCCGATCCGGCAGCGCCCGCACCCGCACGAGTTCGAGCTGTACTACGACGTCTGATCGTCGCCCAGCACGAATCCGGCCGCCGTCCTCACACACGTGGGGGCGGCGGCCGTCTTTTTGCCAAGCCTCGTTCGCAACAGGTCAAGGGAAAAAGTTGCGCAGCAGTGTTACCTTGGAACCGTCGCAGCTGAAGACTGCTGCCGATGGGTGCGCGGAGCGCGCTCGGGCCCGAAGGCTGGAGGACCTGATGACTGGATTCGAGCACGGCGTCCCCACCGACCTGCCTACCGAGGAGCAGAAGTCCTACCGCAGCCACGCCGAGGTGCTGGACATGCTCGGACTGCCCCAGACCCCCGAGGACGAAGGCCTGCGATCCACGCCCGTTACGGCGGATGAAGACAGCGTCGTAGGTGCTCGGGTACGCGAGGCCCGCAGCCGTGCCCGCCTGTCGGGATCCGCTCTCGGGGAGAAGGTCGGCCTGGCCCGGGACCAGATCAGCAAGATCGAGAACGGCCGCCGCCGACTCAACGGTGTCGAGGCACCTGCTTTCGCCCGCGCGCTGGGAGTGACACTGGGCTGGCTCCTCGGGCAGGACGAGTCACCGCGCATGGCATTGGCGCACCGGCTCTCACGAGGTGCGAACGGCGAGGAAGCCGCTCCGGACGGATTGCCGGCAACCCAGACGCGGGCGCTGACCGTTCTGGAGGCTGACCGCATTCTCTCTGGGATCGTGCCGGTTCCCCCGGCCCGCGTGAGCACTGCTGGCCGAAAGCTCATGACCGAGGCCAAGGCCGAGTTGCCCACGCATCCTCACGACCGTGCCCATGCCCAACGGGAAGGTCGCGAGCTGGCGTTGAAGGTGCGCCGCGAGCTGGAACTGGGCTCCGACGAGATCGGCGATCTCCCCGCTCTGATCGAGGCGAACTTCGGGGTGGATGTCGTCTTGTCCCCGATGGGCACCGCTGTGGACGGGCTCTGCGCCCACAGCGGCGACCAGGCCTTGATCATCGCGAGCACCGACTTCACGGAAGAGCATGTGCGGTTCACTCTGGCCCACGAACTGGGCCACCACATCGCAGGCGATCCCCGTGACCTCATCGCCGAGGACAACGCTCAGATGTTCTCGTCAGACAGCATCGAGCGCCGGGTCAACGCGTTTGCTGCTCACCTGCTGATGCCCGTCGTAGGAGTCAAACAGGTACTCGCTGACAGCGGCCTGACTCCTGATGAGTTGGCCGCCGGGGGTTTCCGGGCCCAGCGGGTTCTGGGCCGTCTGATGCAGCGCTTCAACGTGTCGCTGGCAGCCCTGCTCGTTCAGCTGGAGGAGATGCGCGAACTCACCCATGACGATGTGAATCGCCTGCGCGGAGAACTGCAGGTCACACGGGTCGAGCCCTCCATGGCCCGGCGGCGGCTGTCCCGAAGCATTCCGCCGGTCGGAGCGCCTCTGACCGAGTCCGCCTGCGGTGTCGTCCGTCCGCCCGAGCGGCTGCTCAACGCAGCCCTCGACGCGGCCCGCGATCGGCGAACGGGTACGAGAATTCTGGCGGCGCTGCTGGAGCGAGAAGACGACGAGGCCTTGCACAACGAGGTCATGGCCGTCGCCGATGAGGCCGGCGCACGAGAGGCGGCGAATCCTGCCCGTCCAAGCCGTCCTCGCCGTCGGGCGAACCGCGGGTGAGGCCGGTCCCTGCACCACCACCGGCCGAGCCTCCCGAGGCCGAGGATGCCGAGTGGGTATGGGTCCTCGACACGTCGGCACTGATCTCTGCTGCCGTCTGCCCTGAACTCGACCAGCAGATCACCTTGGCCATCGGCAACGACGACGTGATCCTCCTGGAGGAGGTGATCGATGAGCTGACCCGCCTCGCCACACTCCGCACCGACATGGCGCCATTCGCAGCCTTGGCGCTGAAGAATCTTGGCCCGTTGAGCAACACACGCTTCGGCCCTCTGGTCCCGGGACTGAGGTCAGTGGCGCGGGCGGATGTCTACAAGGTGCAGCAACGCATCGCCGATCCTGCGCAGCCAAGGCATGACGACGAGCATCTGGCCGAGTCCGTCGCCATCGCCCTGATGCAGAAGGCGATGGACGGGGGCTCCCAGAAGCAGTACATCTTCCTCACCGAAGACTTCGAGGCCCGGGCGGCAGCTTTCGCCATGGTCAGGATCTGTTTTCCCTGGAGTACGCCGCGGCTGCTGTGGGAGCGCGTGGACGCCGAGGAGTTGGGGGCGGAGCAAGCGGCGGCCATCGCAGCTCAGCTGAAGGCAGCCGGACGGTGCGGGGACATCAGCCTGCGGGAGTTCGAGGGCAGCACCCCGAGGGGCCTCGGACGTGCCGGTCAGCCCTGATCCTCCCCGAGCAGGCGGGGGCGGCGGCCTGCGTTGTGCCGGGATCTTAGGGTCGCGGGCCTGGAGGTCTCGGTCACGCCGGGGCCCGGCCGCCAGTCGCGACACACCTCTCGAGGCATCTTGGGCCACAATCGGCAGGTGACCAACGCCCTGGATCCTCATCCGCTGGTCTGGGAGAGCCGCGTACGTGGGAGCCTGCTCGGCCTGGCCCTCGGCGAGAGCCTGGCCTTCAGCCAGCCCTCCGACCAGCCTGACGCCCCGATCCTGGCCGGGCCGTGCACCCAGCTGGCGGCCTTCACCGTGGAGGGCACGGTGCGGGCGGCGCTGCGCTCACTGCACAAGGGGGCATGTCATCCGCCGTCGGTGCTGTGGTCGGCCTACTGCCGCTGGGGCCGACTCCAGGAGCTGCTGCCTGAGGCGTCGATGGCGCTGGACGGGTGGCTGGTCACCGTGCCGGTGTTGCGGGAGAAGCGTGGAGACGCCCCGGCGACGGTCAGCTCGATGCTGGACACCGGGCCGGGCAGCCGGGAGGCGCCGACCAACGGCAGCATGGGCTGGCACGCGCTGGTCCGCGGCCTGCCCTTCGCCCCGCTGTCCGGGCAGGCGCACTGGTCCGACGTGCAGATGGCAACGGAGTGCGCGGCCCTGACCCACGGCCATCCCCGGGCCTGGTCGTCGGCCGCGGCCGGGGTCCGGCTGCTGAACCGGCTACTGGCCTCGTTCACCGGGCAGGAGGACCTGCCCGCGGTGGTCACCGAGGCCCTGCCCGAGCTGGACGAGGACGTGGCGGCCGGGCTGCACACAGCTTTGTGGGCGGCCAGCACCCGGCCGGGAGAACGCGAAGTGCTGTTCAGCATCGCCGGGGACAGCACCGCGCCCTCCGTGCTGATGGGTGGCGTGTACGCGGCCGCGAGCTTCCCCGGGCGCGGAGGCATCTACCAGGCCATGCGATTCGCGGGCACGGCCAAGGAACCGCAGGGAGTCTCGGCGATGGCCGGGGCGGTGCTCGGAGCGATGCACGGGGTAGAGGTGTGGCCGGCCGGGGTACTGCTCCGGCACGAGCTCACCTGGGTGCTGGACACGCTGGCCCGGGACTTCGTACGTCAGCTCACCGCCAACCCCGGCGGCAGCGCCAACCGCCCGGCCAACGACCCCCGCTGGAACGAGCGCTACCCAGGCTGGTGATCAGCCGTGCCGTAGCTCGTCCCGGGCCTGGGCGAACCAGCGCTGCCCAGGCCAGCGCCACAGCAGCCGGATCGGAGCCGGCAGCTCGGCCAGGATGCTCTGCTTCTCCTGCTCCGTGGCGTCCTCCAGGGCGAAACCCAGCAGTACCAGCGCCAGCTTCGGGTTCTTCACCGCCATCCCGGAGCGGGCCCGTTCGTTCAGCGCTTCCCATTCCGCCGGGCTGACGTTACCCGGCACCAGCGGCAGCAAGTCGCGCTCCTCGTCGGCAAGGTGCTCGTCCAGCGCCGCCGAGGCCTGGGCCAGCACGTCGGCAAGTTCGTCCCGGGCCGGCCCCGCGGCACTCCCCCGCCAGCCCGCGTTCAGCGTGTTCACCTGGTTCAGCAGGTTTTCCAGACGCTCGTGCTGCGACTCCATCCGCAGCACGATCTCGGAGTCGGTGCTGATCACCCGCTGCAGCATGATCGGCCAGAGCAGGTCGTCCTCGGCCTCGTGATGGTGGTGCAGAGCGCCGACCACCAACTGCAGGTGCGCTCCGACCAGCTCGGCGCGGCGCCGGTCGCTGTCGGCCACGGCCCGGATGATGCCGGGCAGGATCCGGAACTCGCGGCGGTAGATCTTGTGGGCGAACACCATTTCCCAGGTGTCCACGGTCTCGGTACTCGTCGTCATGCCCTCAGGCTGCCGAGCCGTCCTTGCAGTCTTCTTGCAACCGATACCATCACGCCTCGTGCTGATCTGCCGGGTTCTCGGACCGCTCGAGGTCACGGTCGCCGGTACCCCGGTGGAGGTCGGCGGGCCGCAGCCGCGGCGCCTGGTGCAGGCCCTGATCATCGCGCGCGGCGAACCGCTGGCGGAAGACCTTCTGGCCGAGGCGATCTGGGGATCTGCTCCGCCGGCCAACCCGGCCGCATCGTTGCAGGCCTACGTCTCCCGCCTGCGAAAAGTTTTCGGCGCCCAAGCCCTCACCCGCTCTCCCGGCGGCTACGCGCTCCAGGCGCGCTCGGACGTCCTCCATTTCGAGGCCCTGCTCACCGAGGCCCGAACCGTCCAGCGCCCGATTGACCGGATGCAGGTACTCGGTAACGCTCTGAAACTGTGGCGAGGACGCCCGTATCCCGACCTGGAAGCGTTCGGCGACGCCGAGCGTCATCAATTGACCGAACAACACGCCACCGCCATCGAAGACCACGCCGCCACCCTGCTCGCGTTGGGCGACGCCCCGGTAGCAGTCAGCGAAATGCGTTCCGCCGTCGATGAAGACCCGTATCGGGAGCGCCGCTGGGAACTACTCATCCTGGGTCTGTACCGCAGTGCCCGCCAGGCCGAAGCATTTTCGGCACTGCGGCAGGTGCGCGCGCTGCTGGCCGACGACCTCGGCGTGGACCCCGGCCCCGAACTGCAGAGCCTCGAACGACGCCTGCTCGCCCAGGACCCGACCCTGCTCCTGGATGCCACCGCCCGGCCGCCCGCACCCCGGCGTCCGTTGACCAAATTCGTCGGTCGCGATCGCGAACAGGCCCTTCTGCGAACGACAATGACCGAATCCCGATTGATGACGCTGGTGGGCCCGGGTGGGGCCGGCAAGACTCGACTGGCTCTGGAGTGGGCGGGACCGGCCCCGTTCGCCCGGCTGGCCGATGTGCACTCGCCGCTCGATCTGCCCTCGGTGGTCGCGCAGGCTCTGGGGCTGCTCGAGATCCCGGAGCGTTTCACTGGCCTGGACGGCCTGCTGGTGCTGGACAACTGCGAGCATCTGACCGGTGCGGTGGCCGATCTGGCAACGGCGCTGCTGGCCGACAACCCGAGTCTGAGCCTGCTGACGACCAGTCGCGAAGGGCTCGGGGTGGACGGGGAACGTCTGCTGCCGGTCGATCCGCTGCCCCAGAACGATGCAGTTGCCCTGCTGACCGACCGGATCGCCGCCGTACGACCGGGCTGGCAACCGAGTGCCACCGAGACGCAGGAACTCGACCGGCTGGCCGAGGCGCTGGACGGCATTCCGCTGGCGCTGGAACTTGCTGCGGCCCGGGCTCGTTTGCTGAGCCTGAGCGACATCACCGGGTTGCTGGGGTCAAGATTCCCATCTCTCGGCCAGGTTCCGCGCAATGCGGTCACGCCGCACGCCACGCTGGAGGCCACCGTCGCCTGGAGCGTGGATCTGCTGCCGGAGAACGAGCGCTACACGTTGCTTCGGCTGTGGCCGTTCGAGGGCGGCTTCACCCTGGAGGCCGCCGAGGCGGTCGGCTGCGATCTGGATGTGCTGTCGTCGCTGGTCTCTCGCTCGGTGGTGAGCGCCGACACCACGTCCACGCCGACCCGCTACCGGATGCTGGAGATCATCCGGGCCTACTGCCGCGAGCACGATCCCGACCCTGCCGACAGCCGCGACCGGCACGCCACCTGGAGCCGCGACCTGGTTGCCCGGATCGTGCACGACCTGCGGGGCAAGCGCTCGGCCCGCTCGATCCGGGTGCTCAACCGCGAACTGCCCAACCTGCGCGCCGGTCTGGTCCACGACCTCGCCGTTCGCCCCTCGGCCGCATTGCGCACCGCCGGTCTGCTGGAGTGGTTCTGGCTGCGGACCGGGCACGTGGCCGAAGGCCTGCGGCTGCTGAATCAGGCGCTCGAACGGGCTCCGGAGGCTCCGGCCGTCGATCGGGCCCGGGCCACGGCCGCTTGCGGCACGCTGTTCTGGCTCGGGCGTGACCTTTCCGAGGGGCGGAACCTGGTGCTGCGGGCGCTGGAGATCCTCGGGGAACCGCAGGACACGGAGGGACGCCTGCTGCTCGGGCAGTTGCGTTACTACGAGGGCATGCTCTGGATCTATTTCGGCGATTACCAGCGCGCGGCCGAAAGTGCGCGGGAATCGATCGTTCTGGCGCGGAGCACCGACGAGGCGTGGTTCGGGACCGTGCCGCAGGCCATTCTCGGCGCGGCGCTCGACGGCCTCGGGCACCAGAGCGAAGCCCGACAGACGCTTCGGGGCGCCATCGCGCAGTCCCGGCAGAACGGTTACGGCTGGGCGGGCGGTTTCGCCAGCGTCCTGTTGGCCCGCGCTCTGATCAGGGACGATCCCGGGGCCGCGTTCGGGCCGTTGCGGGAGGCGGTGGCCTGGTTCCGGGACGAGGACGACGCTGCCCAGGTCCTGGTCTGCGTGATCACTGCGGCGCTGGCCCTGTTCCGGCTGGGCCGGCCGCTGGAAGCAGCCACCTTGCACGCGGCCGCCTATCGGCACGCCGAGCGGCGAGGGGTTCGGCTGGACAACTCCGATCCGCCCACCACGGCAGCGCTGAACGCCGAACTGGCGCTGGTTGCGCCCTCGGTCCGGGCGCAAGCCCGGGCGGCCGATCTTTCCGAGGACGAGATGGTGGCGATGCTCGAGGCGCTTGGACGCTGAAGGTCAACTGCTGAATCGCTATGCACTTCTTGACGCCCGGCCGCCCTCGCCGCAAGATGCTTGAGATATGCATTCGATGACGAATGCATATTCATGCCTCAAGGAAGAGGATGCGCATGCCCCGACGGTCCGCGCGGCTGAAACTCGCCGCCTGTGCAGCGATCACCGGCCTTTCCGCACTCGGTCTGATCACCGCTCCCGGAGCCTCAGCCACTGAGATCCCGGCATTGGAACGGTCGGCCGAGGAGCGCCCGCGTACGGTGGTCACCACCGACATGGAGCAGGACGACCTGGCCTCCCTGATCCGCTACCTGCTCTACACGAACGACGTCGAGACGCAGGGAATCATCTACGCCAGTGGACGTTTCCACTGGGCCGGGGACGGGAAGGGCACCGAGTTCTTCCTGCCGGACCGGGAGTACGACACCCCGCAGACCTCCTGGCGCTGGACCGGCACCCGCACCATCGAGGACCAGGTGCTCAAGGCTTACGCCAAGGTGTACCCGAACCTGCGTCGGCACGACCCGGACTACCCCTCGCCGCAGGAACTTCTGAAGACGGTGAAGATCGGCAACATAGAGTTCGAGGGCGACATCAGTAAGGACACGCCGGGCTCCGACCTGATCCGTAAACTGCTGCTGGACAACGATCCCCGCCCGCTCTACCTACAGGCTTGGGGCGGCAGCAGCACCATCGGCCGGGCGCTGAAGTCGCTGGAGGAGGAGTACGGCAAGAGCCCGAGATGGCCCGCGCTGAAGCAGAAGATCTCGGCCAAGGCGGTGATCCTGGCCAGCGGCTTCCAGGACGAGACGTACACCGACTACATCGCAACCAACTGGCCCGGCCTGCGGGTGCAGGAGCTTTCGGCCGGCTACGCCACCTGGGGCTACAACTGCGAGCGCGGCCAAGGCAATGTGCGCGGGCTGCCGGAGGACCGTAAGTACTTCCAGGGTGCCTGGACCCGGAAGAACATCCAGGTCGGCCCGTACGGTTCGCTGTACCGCTCGTGGCTGGACGGGCAGGCAATGCCGGGCGACCAGCTGGACATCTTCGGCCTGCCGGAACTGGCCCCGACCGGCTGGTGCAAGCCGCTGCAGCCGTACGACTTCCTTTCCGAGGGCGACAACGTGGCGTTCAACCCGCTGCTGCGTACCGGTCTGGAGGATCCGTCGAACCCGGCGATCGGCGGCTGGGGCGGACGTTCGGAGAAGGTGAGTTCCAGCCCCGAGTTGTGGGAACTGGTTGCCACCGAGAAGGACGAATCAGGTAAGGACGTCTCTGATCTCACCACTTTGCGGTGGGCGGGGGCCGCGCAGAACGACTTCGCCGCCCGGATGCGCTGGACGCTGGAGCCGAAGTACCAGAACGGGAATCACGCGCCCTCGGTGCGGGCGGCGGCCTCGAGCGTGAAGGTGCGGCCCGGCCAGTCGGTGAAACTTTCGGCGGCGGTCAAGGATCCGGACCGGGACCAGGTGAAACTCCTGTGGTGGCAGTACGGCGAGGAGGGCACCTACCCGGGTTCGGTCCGCTTCGGCAAGGCGTCCGACCGGGCGGTGACCGTGACCGTACCCAAGGACGCCAAGCGCGGGCAGACCGTCTCGGTCATCGTCGAGGCCACCGACAACGGCAGGCACCCGCTCACCCGTTACGACCGGATCACCCTGCACGTCCGGTAAGCCGCAGAACTATCTACCCGGACAGCACTTGCGCTCTAAGTAGACCGGGCGCATCATCGCGGCTATGACCACGATCACACTGACCTTCGACCCGGACAACCCGGCCGAGGTGGAGAAGGCCCGCAGCGTGCTCGACCGCCTGGCTCCCCCGGCGCCGGCCCCGGATCCGGAGGTGCTCCGGCAGAAGGTGATCGCGCTGCTGCGGGGTTACGGCGAAAAGCGCACCGAGTACATCCGGCACGTGGCCCAGGCCTCCCCCGCCGCGGCCGAGTACGACGATCTGGTCGCGATCATCGGCTCGGCCAAGGCGGTGGGCGGCACCCACTCGGCGATCGAGCGGGCCTGGCGGGCGAAGAACATGCCCGGGCCGTTCATCGCCACCGACGACCTGGGCGGCGCCGTGATGGAGCAGGACCTCGCCGACATCGTGCTCTCGGTGCTGCACGACGTGATCGACGAGCCGGACCCGTTACGCGCCGCCACCTACTGAACCTTGGGCACCCCGATCACCGGATCGAAAAGCCCACGCAGCGGCGGCAACAGCGGCTGACCGGCCTTGCCCAGACGCTTCTTCGCCCGCACCTTGGTCCGCACCGCGTTCTCCGCCAGACCTTCAGCCGGCAGCCCGAAATCGCACATCGCCGACTCAATCTCAGCCGCCAGCTTCTCCGGGCTACGCGTTCCGATCAGCCAGTACGCGAAAGGCGGATTCCCCGGGTACTTGCCACAAACCACCAACCCCCGGTCAGCAATACCAGCGTGATGGGTGACCGGCAGGCTGAGATCCGGGTGCCAGCTCGCCGATGAGAAGTTGTCGATGTGATGAACCCGGCCGGGATCGATGGTTTCCCAGGGAATGACCGTTCGCCCTCGGAACCCTAGGACCAGACCGTTCTGGCAGACCCGCTGCTTGTACGAGACCCCGCTCAGCAGAACCATGATCAGGTAGGGAAGCGCGAAGGGAGTGTAGGTGATCCAGGCGATCGTCACCCGGTCGAAAAGGCTCCCGGGCCAGCAGACGAAGAATGCCAGGGCCACCACCGTGTTGATCAGCATCACCCAACCGAGCCGCCGCCAGGTCGCCCACGCACGAAAGCCCACCCGTTGCAGACCCATGTCCCGGCGCTCAAGCATCAGGTAGTGCTCCAGCCCGGACTTCAGCCGAGGATCCTCCGCATTCTTGAGCTCGAAGAACTCCTCCTGCGCCGCTGTCACCGTTCCTCCGTCTCGTTCACCAGAATGTCCGACCAGTGCCGACGAACGTCCCAGTCACCAACACCCACGTACTGCACCCCGCTCGCCCCCGCACGACCGAGAAAACAGCCTTCCGAACCCACATGAAGCGAACTCCAGCTTTCGCCGACACTGGTCTCCCCCGCCGTGGCGTCGAACCGGGTGATGAGCATCATCGTCGAGCACTGTTCAATTGCATAAGGCAGTCGGGCCTCACCCGGGGGGACCAGCGTTTCAAAGTATGGCGCTGAACGGTTCTCGTTACCTACTTCGCTCCAGTGCATCAGCTTGTCCACCCAGTGTTCCGGCCGGGCCAGACCGAACCGGTGGATGCCGTTGCCGTCGATACTTTCCCGAAGCCAGAGTTGCCCGGCCTGCGGATAGAAAACCTGCCAGTCCGCCTGGTCGCCGATGTGTCGTTCCACCATCACTATGGACGACACCAGACGCCGCAGACTCATCAGGGCCAGTGCCATGACGCCGACTTCGATATCGAACTCGGTTGCATCTTGGCCACGAGAGGTCACTCGGTACAGGCCCCGCGCGCTGAGCCCACGCCTGGCGGTCGCCAAAGTGATTTCTGTCTGCTGCGCGTCGAGCTGCGCCAGCCAGGGAGCGGGCGCCGGTGGGTTCCCACCCGGCTGCTCCAGAACGGCTACCTCTTCGTCGGTGTAAGTACCCACCTCGATCGGCCCTGGCACCGCCAGCTTCAGCAAGGAAATTCTTGCTTCGACCAGCAGTTCCGAATCCCAGCGGGTGAGCTGTCCTGCGCCGCCAGGAATGCCGTTGAGAGGTCCTTGCGGGAAACCTGCCATCAGAAAATGCTTCCTAACTTGCTGACGCCGCCGGAGACCAAGCCACCGACCCTGTCACCGGCTGCTCCGAGCTTGTCGCCAGCTGCGCCGGCCACATCGCCAACCGTATCCAGACCGCTGGAAAGCGCGTGACCGATCTGCTCTCGGTGTTCGTAAGCAGCAGCGCCAGCGGCGATCACGCTACCGCCCACCACAACTCCCAAAGCAACCGGCGCTGCTGCTGGGGCGATCAGTCCGAGAGCGAGAACAGTAGTTGTGCCGCCGCTGACAGCGGACGCCACTCCACCGACTCCCTTCGCAATTCGCTGGTCGGTCGCGGCATCGTCGTCCCGTACCGCGTCGTAGACGTCCTTCGCTCCCAGCCCGACCTCCACCGGCCCCATGACAGCCCCGGTGAACGCCCCCACCTTGGTAGCGCCCCGCACCAAGAAGTTCTTGTCGAACTTGCTCATCATCCGGGTGACGTCGTCGGCGACCACCGTCGGGTACAAGGTCTGTACCGTTTTCATGGCCTGCTTCTCGCCCTGGACCCCGCGTAGTTGGTCCCAGAGCAGGTAGGCCTTGTTGGTGTCGTACATCCGCTCGACGTCGGCCAGTGAGGCCGCGCTGTCCAGCCCGGCGACCGCCTGATTGATGCGCTTGACCGAACTGTTCAGCGGAAGCAGGTTCTGGGCATCGGTCAGTTGTCCCACCCCCAGATCCGGCCCGGCCGGTCGCATCCGCGCGTACCTTGACAGCTCACGCAGATAGCTGCCGTAGTCGCTGGGAGCGTGAGCCGCGGATCTGGCCGCCTTCCACTTCGCGTAGTCGACAGTGCCGGTCACCCCGGAGTAGAGCTCCTTGACCTCCTTCGCCGGAGCCTTGAACTGCTCGTCAAAGGTCATCGTCTTGTCAATCGCCTTGACCAGGTAGTTGTCGGCGTCCTTGGCCTTCTCGACTACCTTCGCAATCCGTCGGGCCAACTGATCGACCAGGTCCTGGCGCCCGGCGGTGTACTCTGCGGCCTCTTCCTCGCTGGCGCACAACGCCGGTTCCAGCTCGTCGCTGACGGTGCCGTCATCGGCGATCGTCAGCGAGACCGCTGGACCGGCCGCGTACTCCTTGATCCGGCGCACCTCGTCGACCACCTCACGGACGTCGGCGACCGCGTCGCGCAGGCCATTCTTGAGCGTTTCGGCGGCCTCGCCGTACTCCTCGATCGTCTTGCGCTGCTGACGGGCCGCGGTGGCGGCCGCATCAGCGGCGTCACCGCTCCAGGTCTTCACCTCGGTCTGCGGCAGGCTCGCCTCGGTCCGGTCCAGAGCGCCGGAGATTCTGGTCGCATCGGTGTACCCCGACTCGACCGGGTTGGTGTCCCAGCGGCTCACTTCGGCCCAGCTCAGGAGGGCACTCATGGCTGTGTGTTCTCCGGTGAGTCTCTCTCGACGAGCTGGGGCAGCCGGTAACCCGGAATCCGTTCGGTCTCAAGCAAGGGCCTGGTCGGCACGTACTGCCGATCCCGGCTGACTCCGGGGTAGTACGTCTGAGGGGGCGTCAGCGGATGGCTACGGGCATACTCCTGAGCGGCGGCCCGCTCAGTGGCTTCGTACGTCTCGGCCGCCCGGGTGAGGCTCCGGGAGTAGGACGACTCATCGAGCACCCAGCCTTCCAGAGCGGACGTGACCCGCTCTTGGACCAGATCGAGCAAGGCACTCGCCGTCGAGCCCGGCATCCCGTTACCGGCCACGGCGAATGCGGGCTTCAGGTCCTTGAGAAGATCTGCGGCCCGCTGGGCCTGGGCAGCAGACTCCTTCAGATCATCAGACCTGACCTCGAACGCGCCAGCCATTGTCTTCCTCCACCGTCACACGAGCCGTGAACCTCATCAATTGAGCCCTCAGCTTGCGCTATGCGACGACCGTCGGAGAAATGATCTCGACCACACGCGTCGGTGAACCGAAAATTCAGGGCGGAGAAACGTCCTCAATCGGGCGCAAAACGCGAGGGGCCCGCGACCGGTGACCGGCCACGGACCCTCTCGGTGACGGAAGTGCTCAGCTCTCCTCGCCGGCCAGGGCGGCGCAGCAGGTGGTGATCAGCATCCGGGAGACCACGTACGGGTCGACGTTGGCGTTCGGACGGCGGTCCTCCAGCCAGCCCTTCTTCGCCTTCTCGACGGCCCACGGGATCCGGATCGAGGCCGAGCGGTCGGAGGCGCCCCAGCTGAAGGTCTGGTAGCTGGCGGTCTCGTGGGCGCCGGTCAGGCGGTCCTCGATGCCCGCGCCGTAGGCGGCCACGTGCTCGGCGGCCTTCTTGCCCAGGGCCTCGCAGGCGGTGACGATGGCGTCGTAGCTCTCCATCGTGGCGGCGGTGGAGAAGTTGGTGTGCGCGCCGGCCCCGTTCCAGTCGCCCTTCACCGGCTTGGCGTCCCACGACACCTCGACGTCGTAGTCCTCGGCGATCCGGGCCAGCAGCCAGCGGGCGACCCAGATGTGGTCACCGATGAGCGGGGCGGGGAGCACGCCGATCTGGAACTCCCACTGGCCCATCATCACCTCGGCGTTGGTGCCCTCGATGGCCAGACCGGCCTTCAGGCAGGCGTCGGTGTGCTTCTCGACGATCTCGCGGCCGACCATCTTGCCGCCGCCGACACCGCAGTAGTACGGGCCCTGCGGAGCCGGGTAGCCCACCGCCGGCCAGCCCAGCGGGCGGCCGTCCTGCATGAACGTGTACTCCTGCTCGATCCCGAACATCGGGCTCTGGTCGGCGTACTTCTCGGCCGCGGCGACGTTGGCGGCGCGGGTGTTGGTGGGGTGCGGGGTGAAGTCGGTGAGCTCGACCTCGCACAGCACCAGGACGTCGTTCTCGCCGCGCAGCGGGTCGGGGCAGGTGAACACCGGGCGCAGCACGCAGTCGGAGTTCTCACCGGGCGCCTGGTTGGTGCTGGAGCCGTCGAAACCCCAGATCTCCGGCTCCTTCCCGTCCGCGACGATGCGGGTCTTGCTGCGCATCAGCGGGGTCGGCGCGGTGCCGTCGATCCAGATGTATTCAGCGCGGTAGGGCATTCGGGCTCCTCGAAAGACGAAGACCGGCCGCCCGGTTGAACCGGGGGCCGGTCGATCGCCGCTCCTGCGGCGTACAACCGTTCCTGCTAAGACCTTCGCCGGAAGATGCTGCGCAACGGTTGCCGGAGCGTGAAGAACTGATTTCCCGGGTTTCCGGGATGTTTCAGATCAGCTGCCGTCCTTGGCGGAGGAGCCGGAGATCACACCGCGGAACTGGCCGTTCTGGCCGAGCTCGCCGATCTCCCGGCCGTCGGCGCCGATCGGGCCGTTGCCCGGCGGGTCGCCCCGGTCCACGCCCTCGCCGTCGTCGTTGCCCGGCACGTCGGCCATCAGTTCCGGGCGCTCGGGCAGCCAGCGGCCCAGCACCTTCTCCATCCCCTTGGCGAAGTAGTCCGAGCGGCTCACCGCCAGCGGGCCGAGGATGGCCAGGATCAGCACGTAACCGGCGACGAACGCGGAGATCCGGGGATCCAGCCCGGCAGCGGCCGCCATCGAGGCCAGGATCAGCGCGAACTCACCGCGGGCGAGCACGGTCAGCGAGACGAAACTGGCCCGCTCGGTGCCGAATCCGTAGATCCGCGAGGACAGGGTGCCGGCCACCAGGTTCCCGACGATGGTGATCACCACCGCGATCACGATCGGCACCCAGACACTGAACACGTCACCCGGGTCGATGGTCAGGCCGAAGGTGAAGAAGAACAGCGCGGCGAAGGCGTCGCGCAGCGGGTGCACCAGCTTCTGGATCCGCACCCCGGCCTTGCCCGAGCCGAGGATCAGGCCGATCATGAACGCTCCGATCGCGTCGGAGACCCCGATCGACTCGGCGACCCCGGCGCTGAGCACGGCCAGACCCACGAAGGTGACGATCAGCAGCTCGTCGTCGCGGGTCTCGACCAGCCGGCCGACCAGGGTGGCCCCCCAGCGGGCGATGGCGGTCAGGATGAGCAGGAAGGCCAGCGCCACGCCGAACTTCTGGGCGGCCTCCCAGAATCCGCTGGCGTCGCTGAGCACCGGCTGCAGCAGGGCCAGGTAGAGCGCCAGGAACACGTCCTCGACCACGATGATGCCGAGGATCAGCTTGCTCTCCGGCCGGCCCAGCCGCCCGGTCTCGACCAGCACCTTGGTGACGATCGCCGAGCTGGAGATGCCGATCACACCGGCCAGGACGAAGGCCTCCCGGCTGCCCCAGCCCAGCAGGTAGCCGAAGCCCAGGCCGAGACCGACGTTGATCAGCAGGTACAGGCTGCCCGCGGCGAGCAGCTTCCTGCCGCCGCCGAGCAGGTCGTCGAGGTGGAACTCCAGGCCCAGGTAGAACAGCAGCAGGATCAGGCCGAGCGAGGAGAGCAGGGCGAACTCGGTCGGGTCCTCGACCAGGGCCAGACCGGGGGTGTGCGGGCCGAGCAGCAGGCCGGCCACCATGAACAGGGGGATCGTGGGCAGACCGACTCGTCGGCCCAGGCGGGCGGCCAGCCCGGCGGCGAGGAACGCACCACCGAGGGCCATCAGTGTTTCAGCCAGATGCACGGGTGTCCTCCTTTGCGACCGGACCGCGACTCAGCTGGAGAACCATCAGCGTTTCAGCGAGATGCATTGCTGTCCTCCGTCTCTCGACCGGAAGGGATGTGGGCGTAGGGGTCGACGGCGCCACGCTTCAGCGGCCGGCGCTCGGGGCGCTGACCGTTGGTCGGGCGGTGCGGCTCGTCTTCGTCGTCTTCGAGGTCGGGCTCGTCCGGCCAGAACCGTTCGAGCAGGATGGCCAGGGGCGAAGCAGTGAACACGCTGGACAGGAACGCCACGACCAGGCCGATCAGCAGGGCCAGGGCGAAGTCGGTGAGCGAGTCACCACCCAGCAAGGTCAGTGCCGCCAGGATGAAGACGGCGCCCAGCCCGGTGTTGATCGTGCGCGGGAAGGTCTGCAGGATCGCGCTGTTCACGACCTTGCCGAACTTCTCGTGCGGGTTCTCACGTCGCATCTCACGGACCCGGTCGAAGACGACGACGGTGTCGTTCACGCTCAGGCCGATCACGGTGAGGGCCGCTGCCAGGAACACGCCGTCGATCGGCTTGCCCAGCCAGACGAAGATCCCGATCACCGCCAGCACATCATGGAACATCGTTACAGCAGCGGATATTCCGAACGTCCAGCGGAATCTCACGGCCAGGTAGAGCATCTGCGCCAGGATCGCCGCGCCCAGCGCGATCAGCGCCTTGGTCCGCAGCTCGTCGCCCAGGCTCGGGCCGATCAGCTCGTCGGTCTCCTTGGTGACCTCGCCACCCACCCCGGCCAGGGCGTTCTCGATGTCGAGGGCCTGTTCGTTGGTCAGCTCCTCGGTGCGCACGCTGATGCTCTCGGCGGCCCCGCCGGTGGGCGAGGAGGTCTGCACCACCGCGCGCGGGAAACCGGCCTCGCTGACTGCTTCCCGGGCCTGGTCGGCGGTGACTGCCTGGCTGGTGCTGAAGGTCAGCAGCCGGCCGCCGGTGAACTCGACGCCCAGGTTGAGCCCGCGGATCGCGATCCCGGCGAAGGCGAAGACGACGATCGCGGCCGAGACGCCGAGCCACAGGTTGCCGCGCTTCATCAGGTCCGGGCCGGAGGTGGCCAGCCACTGCCGCAGCCGGCCGTTGCCGGCCAGACCGCTGATCGCCGGGCGCTTGCGCACCAGGTTGCGGCGCACCGCCCACTCGGCGAACACCCGGGCCACGATCAGCGCGGAGATCATCGAGGCGATGACACCGATCGAGAGGGTCACCCCGAAGCCCCGGACCGGGCCGGTGGCCAGGAAGAACAGCAGGGCCGCGGCGAGCAGGGTGGTGACGTTGGTGTCGATGATCGCGGTCCAGGCCTTGTCGAACCCGATCTGCAGGGCGTTCGGCAGGGCCCCCTTGCGCTTGCGGTTGGCCGCCGGGACCTTGCCGAACTCCTCCCGGG
The DNA here is from genome assembly GCF_021129305.1 of Kineosporia babensis. Classification (GTDB taxonomy): domain Bacteria; phylum Actinomycetota; class Actinomycetes; order Actinomycetales; family Kineosporiaceae; genus Kineosporia; species Kineosporia babensis. The sequence continues at coordinate 198,026 of NZ_JAJOMB010000005.1, forward strand.
CGCGCTCGAACACCAGCACGTTGGCGTCGATCGCCATCCCGATCGCGAGCACGAAACCGGCCAGGCCGGGCAGGGTCAGGGTGGCGCCGAGGAAGACCATGAAGGCGTAGGCGATCAGCGCGTAGCAGCCCAGGGCGATGGTCGCCAGGAACCCCACCACGCGGTAGACCACGGTGATGAACAGGCCGGTCAGGATCATGCCGATGATCGCGGCCTGGATCGAGGCGTCGATCGCGTCGGCACCCAGGGTCGGGCCGACGGTGCGCTGCTCGATCACCTCGACCGGCAGCGGCAGGGCGCCGCCCTTGATCAGGATGGCCAGGTCCTGCGCCTCTTCGGAGCTGAACTGGCCGGTGATCTCGGTGCTGTTGCCGGACATCCCGACGCCGCAGCCGATGCTCGGGTCGACCTGCGGGGAGGAGATCACCTCGTCGTCCAGGACGATCGCGATCCGGCGGGCCGGGTCACCCGGCTGGGCGCAGGCGGCGTCGGCGGTCAGCTGACGCCAGGTCTCACCGCCGGCGCTCTTGAAGTCGATGGTGACGAACCAGCCGCCACCGCGGGTGGGGTCGGTGACCCCGGCCGCGTCGCTGACTCCTTCACCGGTCATCACCTGGGGGCCGATGACCAGCGGCATGCCGTCTTCGTCGACCAGGCGCTGCTGGCCTTCCTCGAGCTTCTCCTCCGGAGCCTCCTCGCCCTCGGCCTCGGCGGCCGGCGGCGGGTCGGCGTTGACGACCGGATGGAAGGTCAGCTGGGCGGTACGGCCGACCACCTCGGCCGCCTCCCGCGGGTCCTGGACCCCGGGCAGCTCGATGATGATCCGGTTGTCGCCGGAACGGGTCACGCTGGGCTCGGTGACGCCCAGCGCGTCGATCCGGTTGCGCAGGACACCGAGGGCCCGGTCGGTCGACTCGGCGTTCGCCTCGACCGTTTCGGTGCTCTTGGTCTCCAGGACGATCTGGGTACCGCCACGCAGGTCGAGCCCCAGGCGGGGGGACATCGTCAGCGCTATGTACAGGGAAAGGGCGACCACGGCCACAGCAGCCAGGGCTCGCACCACGGGGACGGCTTTCATGATTCCTCCGGGCCAGGGGTGACAGGCACCCCCTCCCGAAGGAAGTGGCTCACGGCAAAGAGCCTCAGGAGGGGTGGGTGGGCCCCGAGGCGGGGGTAGCACCGATCACCCCAACGCAGTTCTTGCGCGGGATTCAGTGACCGGTGTGACTACCCCCGGAAAAGGGGGCCCTTAGATGCCGTACTGCACGACTGGTGGTGCCCGACCCCGGTGCGAGACGCTGACCTGGGTCTTCAGGACCTGGGCGGAGGCGTCTACCGGAAGATCGACCAGGTCGGTGAGGAGCTGCCAGTCCCGGGTGGCCAGGGCGACGGGGACGTCGGGCGAGCCGCCGGGGAAGTGGATCTCGGCGCTGTGGCCCGGGGTGGCGGCGGTGAGCCGGCGCTCGGGGGTCTGGACGGCGGCGCGGTGCGATGCCGGTGAGGCCATCGAACCGGGGCGGTTGTTGGCCGCGTGCCGGCCTTCTTCGGGCACGGCCCAGGCCAGCCGCTCCTGCGCGCCGGCCGAGCGCCCGGCCGCCAGGTGCGGGCCGTTCTTCAGGGCCAGGTTGCTCACGCTGAGCAGAGTCAGGACGACGGCGACAAACGTGATCAGCACGGCGGCGGCTCCGGCCGGGCGCAGGCTGATACGTGGCGTCATCACCGGCAGTCTACCGGTGAGGGCACACCGCTCTCTTCGGCCACCCATGTATTGCTGGGAATGGGCTATGAATATTGCCCTTCCAGGACAGGTGCAGGACAGGCCCTAGACGTCCCAGCCGTAGAAGAGCCGCTCGACCACGGTCCGGGCCCGGCGGGTGACCCGCTGGTAGTCGTCGTCGAGCCGCCCCGCCGACCCGGGCGGGTACCCCATGATCCGGGCCACCCCGTCCAGCGAGGTGTGGTTGGTCGGCGGCACGTCCGAGGCGTTGCCCTTCCAGAGCATGATCGCGTTGCGGAACCGGGCGGCCAGCCGCCAGGCCTCGGCCAGCACCTCGCCGTCCTCTGCGGAGATCAGCCCGGCCCCGACCGCCGCCGCCAGCGCCTCCATCGTCCCGGTGACCCGAAGCTCCGGAATCTCGTGGGCGTGCTGCAGCTGGTAGAGCTGCACCGTCCACTCCACGTCGGCCAGCGCGCCGCGGCCGAGCTTGAGGTGGCGGTGCGGGTCGGCGCCGCGGGGCAGGCGCTCGGACTCCACCCGGGCCTTGATCCGGCGGATCTCCTTGAGCGAAGCGTCGGGCAGACCACCCGGCCGCCAGCGCAGCGGATCGATCAGCTCGATGAACTCGGCGCCCAGGTCCTTCTCCCCGGCGATCGGCAGCGCCCGGGTCAGGGCCTGCGCCTCCCAGGCCACCGACCAGCGGGCGTAGTAGTCGCGGTAGGACGCCAGGGACCGCACCAGAGGACCGTTACGCCCTTCCGGCCGGAGGTTCGCGTCTACCGCCAGCGCCGGTTCCGGACCGGTCATCGACAGCAGGCGGCGCAGTTCCGAGCACAGGTCGGTGGCCGCGGCCTGGGCCTCGTGCGGGTCAACACCGGGCAGCGGGTCGGCCACGAACATGACGTCGGCGTCGCTGGAGTAGCTCAGTTCCCGCCCGCCGAGCCGGCCCATCGCGATCACCGCCATCCGCACCGGCAGATCGCCCCGCTTGGCCCGCACCGAATCGGCCGCCGCGACCAGCGCCCCGTCGACCGCCGCGATCGCACAGTCGCTCAGGGCCCGGCCCACCGAGTCGATGTCGCTCAGCCCCACCACGTCGGCCACCCCGGTGCGAATGATCTCGCGCCGGCGCACGGCCCGGGCCGCCATCACCGCGGCCACCGGATCACCCTCGTGCCGGGCGGCGCCCTTGCGCACCCCCGCGATCATCGACGAAAGGGGTTGCGGCTGCAGCACTTCGTCGGTCTCCAGCAGCGCCACCGCCTCGGGAGCCCGCTGCAGCAGCTCGGCCACCAGCTGACTGGACGAGAGCACGTGGGCCAGGCGCTCGGCCGCGGCCCCCGAGTCACGCAGCATCTTCAGGTACCAGTGGGTGGAGCCGAGCGCCTCGGAGAGCCGGCGGAAGTCCAGCAGGCCGGCATCCGGATCGGCGCCGTCGGCGAACCAGCCCAGCATCACCGGCAGCAGCTGCCGCTGGATCGCCGCCCGGCGCGAGACCCCGAGGGTGAGCGCGGTGAGGTGACGCATGGCCCCGGCCGGGTCACGGTAGCCGAGCGCGGCCAGCCGGACCCGCGCAGCCTCGGGAGTGAGCCGGGCCTCGTCGCTGGTGAGCTCCGCCGCGGCCGCCAGAAGCGGCCGGTAGAAAAGCTTCTCGTGCAGGCGGCGGACCTCCCGGGCCTGCTTGCGCCACAGCGCGCTCAGCCCTTCCCCGGCATTGGCCCGGAAGCCGAATTCCCGGCCCAGCCGGCGCAGATCGGCCTCACCGCTGGGCACCACGTGGGTGCGCTGCAGCCGGAACAACTGGATCCGGTGCTCCAGCGCGCGCAGCATCCGGTAGGCCCGGTCGAGCTCGGCCGCATCAGCCCGGCCGACGTAGCCGAAGGTGCTCAGCGCCTCCAGCCCGAGCAGGGTGTTCGGGGTCCGCAGCCGCGCGTCGATCCGGCCGTGCACCAGTTGCAGCAGCTGGACCGAGAACTCCACGTCGCGCAGGCCGCCCGCACCGAGCTTGAGTTCCCGGTCGGCGTCCGGGCCCTTCAGCGTCTCCTCCACCCGGCGGCGCATGGCCTGCACGTCGGCGACGAAGTTCTCGCGCTCGGCCGCCTTCCAGACCATCGGCTCGATCCCGGCCAGGTAGCGCGCGCCCAGATCCGCGTCGCCGGCCACCAGCCGGGCCTTCAGCAGGGCCTGGAACTCCCAGGTCTTGGCCCAGCGCTCGTAGTACGTCAGGTGGCTGGCCAGGGTGCGCACCAGCGGGCCCTGGCGGCCTTCGGGGCGCAGGTTGGGGTCGACCGGCCAGAGTGTGCCCTCGGGCGTGGCTTTCGAGCAGACCAGGCCGAGAGTGCTGGCCAGCCTGGTGCCTTCGGTGATCGCCTTGTGCTCGTCGGCGCCCTCGACCGCCTCGACCACGTAGATCACGTCCACGTCGCTGACGTAGTTGAGCTCGCGGCCGCCGCACTTGCCCATGCCGATCACGGCCAGGCGGCAGTCCTTGCCGTGGCCGGGCAGGGATCCGCGGGCCACGGCGAGCGCAGCCTCCAGCGCCGCGGCGGCCAGGTCTGCCAGGATCGCGGCGACGGTGGGCAGGATGGCCAGCGGGTTGTCGGCGGCCAGGTCACGAGCGGCCAGGCCGAGCAGGCGCCGGCGGTAGGCCACCCGTAGTGCGTCGGTGGCCTCGTCCTGCGGGAGCTCGCCGACCGGCATCGCGGCGGTGGGGTCGGCGCCCACGGCCTGAAGCAGCTCCGAGCGCATCTGGTCGGCGGTGAACGACGAGAAGGGCCGGGGTGGAACGCCTTCCAGGAACTCGCGGGCGTGCCCGTGGTGGTCGGCCTCGAAGTCGGACGAGGGGTTCGCCGGGCCGGGCGGCAGATCGTCGCCGCCCAGCTCGCCGTCGATCACCGGCCACTGCCGGGGGTGGCGGACCAGGTGGTCGCCCAGGGCCGCGGACCCGCCCAGGACTGCGAACAGCCGGCGCGCCGTCAGGTCGTCGCGGTGCAGGGCGTCGCCGAGCTGGGCCACCGCACTGCCCTCGCCCAGACTCTGCAGGGCCTGGGTGGTGAGCCCGCCCAGACCGGCCTCCGCGCGGCCACCGGTGGACATCGACTCGGCCAGCCGCCCGAGTGCGGCCAGGGCCAGGTCGGGGTCGGGACTGTCGGCCAGCGCGGACAGCAGCTTCTCGTCGGTGGGGCCGGCCCGGAGCTCGCCCATCACCGGAGCACTGAGCACCTGCTCGGCAGCGGCCGGGTCGGCGAACCCGAACCGGGCGAGCCGGGCCGCGAAACTTGCCTGACGCGCAGTCGTCACCTGACCAACCGTAGTCCGCCGGGCCACCGGCGGGGCAAGACCTTGGTCACCACTTGAGGCAAAGCAGAGCGGCCGGGCCGATGCGAAGGCCCGGCCGCCCGGCGACGGTCTACAGCAGCGGCAGGTACCGCTTCAGCTCGAACGGGGTGACCTGGGAGCGGTACTCGTCCCACTCGGCCCGCTTGTTGCGCAGGAAGAAGTCGAACACGCCCTCGCCCAGGGTCTGGGCCACCAGCTCGGAGTCCTCCATCACCTGGATCGCCTGGCCCAGGCTGGAGGGCAGCCGGGTGATCCCCATCGCCCGGCGCTCGCCCTCGGTCAGCGACCAGACGTTGTCGTCGGCCCCGTCGGGCAGCTCCAGGCCCTCCTCGATCCCCTTCAGGCCCGCGTTCAGCATCAGCGCGAAGGCCAGGTAGGGGTTCGTGGCGGTGTCCAGGCCGCGGTACTCGACCCGGGTGGACTGGCCCTTGCCCGGCTTGTACATCGGCACCCGGATCAGCGCCGAACGGTTGTTGTGCCCCCAGCAGACGTAGGCCGGGGCCTCGGCGCCGCCCCAGATCCGCTTGTAGGAGTTCACCCACTGGTTGGTCACCGCGGTGATCTCGGCGGCGTGCTTGAGCAGGCCGGCGATGAACTGCCGGCCGATCTTGCTGAGCTGGTACTCGGCCCCGGCCTCGTGGAAGGCGTTCTGGTCGCCCTCGAACAGCGAGAAGTGGGTGTGCATGCCCGAACCCGGGTGGGCGCTCAGCGGCTTGGGCATGAACGAGGCGTACAGCCCCTGCTCGAGCGCGACCTCCTTGATCACGGTCCGGAAGGTCATGATGTTGTCGGCCATCGTGAGCGCGTCGGCGTAGCGCAGGTCGATCTCGTTCTGCCCCGGGCCGGCCTCGTGGTGGCTGAACTCGACCGAGATGCCCATCGACTCCAGCACCCCGATGGCGGCCCGCCGGAAGTCGTGGGTGGTGCCCCGGGCGACGTGGTCGAAGTACCCGGCCTGGTCGACCGGCTCGGGCTCCTGGCCCTCCGTGGTCGGCTCCTTGAACAGGTAGAACTCGATCTCGGGGTGGGTGTAGAAGCTCAGGCCGTGCTCGGCCGCCCCGTTCAGCGCGCGCTTGAGCACGTTGCGCGGGTCCATCATGGCCGGCTCGCCGCTGGGGGTGAGGATGTCGCAGAACATCCGGGCGGTGCCCTGGGACTCCCCGCGCCAGGGCAGCACCTGGAAGGTCGCCGGGTCGGGTTTGGCCAGCATGTCGGCCTCGTGCACCCGGGCCAGGCCCTCGATCGCCGAGCCGTCGAACCCGATGCCCTCGGCGAATGCGCCCTCCAGCTCGGCCGGGGCGATCGCCACGCTCTTCAGCGATCCGAGGATGTCGGTGAACCAGAGCCGGATGAACCGGATGTCCCGCTCCTCGATCGAGCGGAGAATGAACTCCTGCTGCCTGTCCATGCCGGTCCTTTCCTCTTCCCTGTCCAACGAACTGGCTCACCGATAACCGGTGGTGCCGAGCCTGCCAGATCGCGCCGCGCTCGGTGCACCCGCCGTACCGCTCGGTCCCTGTTCAGCAGCTCAGCGTGGCGCACCTAACACCTCCGCCGACGCCGCTGGATCGGCACCGGACGCCGGCCGGTGAACCCCGATCAGCCGAACCCACCCGCACAGGTGCCGCGAGCCGTCCCCAGTTAAACGCCCCTACCCCCGCTACCGCGCCCGACCGCTGCAGGCGCGCAAGGCGTCCCCTTGTGATCGCCCGCACGCACCTGGCCGTAGTGGTTCAGTACAAGCAGAGGACGATAGGTAGGTGCACCTTTGCGAGGAGGTAGATCGATGAGCCAGCAGCCGGAAGAAACCGCCCCCTACGGCGGCGCCACGGTCACACCCAAGAAGATCCGGATCCATCACCTGCAGCAGATGAAGGCCCGGGGAGAACGCTGGGCCATGCTGACCGCCTACGACCAGCTCTCGTCGGCCGTTTTCGACGCGGCGGGGATCCCGGTGCTCCTGGTCGGCGACTCGGCGGCGAACAACGTGCTGGGCCACAAGACGACGCTGCCGATCACCACCGACGAGATGATCCCCCTGGTGCGGGCGGTGGCCGGCGCGGCCGAGCACGCCCTGGTGGTGGCCGATCTGGCGTTCGGCACCTATCAGGAGTCACCCCAGCAGGCCTTCGCCACCGCGGCCCGGCTGATGAAGGAGGGCCTGGCCCACGCGGTGAAGCTGGAGGGCGGGGCGGCGATGGCCCCGACGGTGAAGCTGCTGACCGAGTCGGGCATCCCGGTGATGGCGCACATCGGCTTTACCCCGCAGAGCGAGCACGCCCTGGGCGGTTACCGGGTGCAGGGGCGGGGCGAGGCGGCCGAGCGGCTGCTGGAAGATGCCCTGGCACTGCAGGCCGCCGGTGCGTTCTCCGTGCTGATGGAGATGGTGCCGGCGCCCGCCGCGGCCGCCGTGACCAAGGCCCTGGACGTACCCACGGTCGGGATCGGTGCCGGACCGGACTGCGATGCCCAGGTGCTGGTCTGGACCGACATGGCGGGCCTGACCGCCGGGAAGACCCCGCGCTTCGTCAAGAAGTACGCGGACCTGCGCGGCGTACTGACCCAGGCCGCGCAGGAATACGCCCGCGACGTCCGGCACGGCACCTTCCCCGCGCCGGAGCACTCCTTCGAGGAGTAGTCAGTCCTCGTCGTTCCAGCGGCGGTCTTCCTCGTCCCACGCCTCGGTCCGGCTCTTGGCGCTGGCCAGGGCCGCCTCGGCCGCCTCCCGGGTGGGGTAAGGACCCATCACGTCCTTGCCCTGCCCCTTGTGGTCGGTCACCTCGACCTGGTTGGTCGCGAGGTTGTACCAGTACTGCTGCGCGCCTTCGCTCATGATCACGACGATAATCCGGCCCGCCGCCCTCCGCCTGCGCAGAAACTGATGTTCAAGATGATCTGAGGATTCACCGATGTCATCTCCATCACCTTCCGCTCTCACGGATGAGACCGGCCGTGACCATCGTGCTCGGGGGCACACAGCCATGGACCTACGTATCGGCGGGCAACCGCTCAGCACCAGCCTGATCCAGACCACCTCGCCCGACCCGGACGCCAACCCGGCCGGGTCGCAGGCCGGTGCCTGGTCTTCCGGCAACGGGGAGACCACTCAGACCGGCGGCCGGACCGTCGGTTTCGGCCTGATCGCCGACGGCCCCAAGGGCGCCCAGCCCTCGGCCTCGGACGACTACCTCACCGCGATGTACGTGCAGTACGTCGACTACCGGGGGCCCAAGCGCGGCACGGTGGAGAACCCGTTCTCGCCGGGCAACGTGCGTGGCGCCCAGACCGTGCCGATGTCGCGGGCCGAGGGCACCTGGGTCGACTACCGGGTGTAGGGCGTGAGTGGTTCGCCCCGGGCGAGAAGGCAATAAACTCACCCACCATGAGTACTGCGCCACTGGGCACGCTGGTTCCCGGAGAGATCAGCCCGCGACGGGCGGTCCCCGCCTCGATCACGCGCCCGGAGTACGTGGACAAGCCCGCCCCGGCCAAGTACACCGGCCCGGAGGTCAAGGACGCGGCCACCATCGAGCTGATGCGCGAGGCCGGCCGGATCGCCGGTTCGGCGCTGGCCGAGGTGGGCAAGCACGTGCAGCCCGGGATCACCACCGACGAGCTGGACCGGATCGGGCACGAGTACCTGCTGGACCACGGCGCGTACCCCTCCACCCTGGGCTACAAGCGGTTCCCGAAGTCGTTGTGCACCAGCCTGAACGAGGTGGTCTGCCACGGCATCCCGGACTCCACGGTGGTCCAGGACGGCGACATCATCAACATCGACATCACCGGCTACCTGACCCGCGACGGGCTGGGCGTGCACGGCGACTGCGACGCCACCTTCCTGGCCGGCGACGTCGACGAGGAGTCGCGGCTACTGGTCGAGCGTACCCACGAGGCGATGATGCGCGGGATCAAGGCGGTCCGGCCGGGCCGCCAGATCAACGTGATCGGCCGGGTGATCGAGGCCTACGCCAAGCGTTTCGGCTACGGCGTGATCCGTGACTTCACCGGTCACGGCATCGGCACCGGCTTCCACACCGGCCTGGTGATCCCGCACTACGACGCCGCGCCGAACTTCGACATGGTGATCGAGGCGGGCATGACCTTCACCATCGAGCCGATGCTGACCCTGGGCACCCACGAGTGGGAGATGTGGGCCGACGGCTGGACCGTGGTGACCAAGGACCGTCGGCGGACGGCCCAGTTCGAGCACACGCTGCTGGTCACCGAGACCGGCGCCGAGATCCTCACCCTGCCCTGATCCTCCTTTAACTGCATAGAACTAGGGACGTTTATGAGCACCGAACAGCCTCTGCTCACCACTGGTTTCGGGATCGACATCGGTGGTTCCGGGATCAAGGGCGCGCCGGTCGACCTGGCCGAGGGGCGGTTCGCGGCCGAGCGGCTGCGGATCCCCACGCCGCAGCCCTCCACCCCGGGTGCGGTGGCGGACGTGGTGGCGCAGATCGTGGAGAGCTTCGGCGCGGACGCAGGCACCGGGCCGATCGGGGTCACCTTCCCGGCCGTGATCCAGCACGGGGTGGCCCGGACCGCGGCCAACGTGGACAAGACCTGGATCGACACCGACGTGGACACGCTGTTCACCGCCCGGCTGAACCGCAGCGTGCACGTGGTGAACGACGCGGACGCGGCCGGGGTGGCCGAGGCCCGCTACGGCGCCGCCCGCGGGGTCAAGGGCACGGTGATCGTGGCCACGCTGGGTACCGGGATCGGCTCGGCGGTGCTGCTGGACGGCAAGCTGGTGCCGAACACCGAGCTGGGGCACCTGGAGATCGAGGGCCACGACGCGGAGACCCGGGCGGCCGACAGCGCCCGCGAGCGTGAGGACCTGTCCTGGGAGAAGTGGGCCCACCGGCTGCAGACCTATTTCCGCACGGTGGAGAACCTGTTCTGGCCGGACCTGTTCGTGATCGGCGGCGGGGTGAGCAAGAAGAGCGCGAAGTTCCTGCCGCTGCTCGACCTGCGCACCCCGATCGTGCCGGCCGAGCTGCTGAACGACGCCGGGATCATCGGCGCGGCCGCGCTGGCCGCCGAGAGCCCGGACCTCGTCCCGCCAGGCGCCTGATCGAGCGGCCGGGCCGTTCAGTCGAGCGGCTCGGCCAGGCTCGCGCTGGTCTCGGCGACCATCCGGAAGTAGTCCATCGCCTGTGCCTCGCCCATGTGCTTGCTGGCGATGGTGGCCGACAACGAGGCCAGCGCGGTGACGAACGACAGCTGGGCCGGGCCCTGCAGATCACGCAGGATGAAGCCCATGGCCTCATGGTCGCCGAGCATCTGGAAACGGATGAACGCGGCGGCCCGCTGGTTGGCGAGGGCGGCGGCACGTTGCTCTGGGCTGAACACGAGAACCCTTCTGGTCGACTCCCCCGGGCTCTCAGTATGCGCATCTGTCCCTGTCAGACCTCACTGGTGGTGCACCAAACCCCCAGTGGGGTGAATGGAGCTCATCACGGTGAGTGATCTCTGAGGCGGACGAGCTGGACTGTAAGCCGGATCTTGTGCCAGGCCGGGCGAACCCGGCCTGCGACGACCATCCATCTCGGGGCGCCGTTGCCGGCGTCCTCGTGCGGCCTACCCGGATACTCGGGCGAGCAGCCCTCGAGCGCATCCTGTCTGGCCTTGCTCCGGGTGGGGTTTACCTAGCCGCTCCGGTCACCCGGAGCGCTGGTGGTCTCTTACACCACCGTTTCACCCTTACCGATCCGCCCTTGCGGGCCGATCGGCGGTCTGTTTTCTGTGGCACTGTCCCGCGGGTCACCCCGGGTGGGCGTTACCCACCACCCTGCCCTGTGGAGTCCGGACTTTCCTCGGCGGACGGCGAACCGTCCGACGCGGTCGCCCGTCCAACTCGTCCGCAGTAGCCATCCTAGGGCCTTGCGCTGTTCACCCGGACCAGCCCACCTCCGGAACCGGCTCGGCATCCTTCCTCCCGGCGGTGCGAGCAGTCCGCCGGTACCGCCCCGAGCTTTCCCGCCCGGCCGTCCGGAGGCTCGTTCACCAGCGGGACAGCCTTCCTTCATCGCGTTCCGGCGCGCCATTCGCCCGTTTATCACCTCATCTTTCCCTTCGTCTCCTGGTCGCTCAGCGCACACATTCGTTCACCTTCCGCGTCACTGGGGTCGGGAAGCTTGGACGGATTACTCCCTGACGGCCCGTGGAGGTGCGCGGAACATGACGGCTGCGAAGAACAAGAGCAAGTGGGGCACCCGGGCCAGAGTGGGCACCGCTGTAGCCGTGGCCGGGCTGGTCGCCGTTCCTGGATGGCTGGTGACCAACGCCCAGGCGAACACTCCCCCGGCGGCGAGCACCCCGTCTCAAATTTCTGCGGTTCAGGCCCCCGCCGGGAAGAAGGTGACCGCCCAGCTGCTGGCGTTCAACGACCTTCACGGCCACATGACGTCCGACGGACTGTCGATCAGTGCCAAGACGTCTACGTCCAAGGGTTCGGGTTACGTCACCGCGGGTGGCACGCCCTGGCTGGCCGGAAAGATCGCCGCCGCCAAGAAGGACAACCCCAACTCGCTGGTGCTCTCCGTAGGCGATCAGGTCGGGGGTAGCCCGCTGATCTCGGGGTACTACCACGATGAAGGCACCATCGAGGCGATGAACCAGTTCGTCGACGTGGCGGTGGTGGGTAACCACGAATTCGACGAGGGCACGGCCGAACTGCGGCGCCTGGTCAACGGTGGCTGCCACCCAGACGACGGCTGCTCCCCCGCGTCCCCGAAGTACTCCGGCGCCAAGTTCGACATGCTCGCGGCGAACGTGATCGACCGGAAGACAGGTAAGTCGATGCTGCCGGGGTACGTGATCAAGAACGTCGGTGGGGCCAAGATCGGCATCATCGGCACGGTCACCCCCGACACCACCGATCTGGTTCCCCTGCAGGGAATCCGCGACGTGAAGTTCAAGCACGAAGCACCGATCATCCGTGACCTGGCCAAGAAGCTGCGCAGCCAGGGGGTGGACGCGGTGATCGCGATGACCCACTCCGGTGCCGACCCCACGCCGCGTACCCCGATCAACTCCTGCGAGAAGCTGGCCGGGCCGGCCCGTGACCTGACCGCCGCCGTGTCCGGAAGTGTGGATGCCGTGCTCAGCGCGCACACCCACCAGGCCTACAACTGCAAGGTCAAGGGCACGCTGCTGACCAGCGCGGCCTCCTACGGCCGGCTGCTGACCAAGATCGACGTCACGGTCGACACCGGAAAGCACCAGGTCACCAGGATCAAGGCGAACAACGTCGTGATCAGCCACACCGGCAAGCGGGACAAGAAGGTCTCGGCGGTGGTGGACCGCTACCGCAAGGCCACCGACCCGATCGCCTCCAAGAAGGTCACCACGCTGAAGCAGACCCTCACCCGGACCCTGACCCGCCACGGGGAGACGTACCTGGGCCGGGTGATCGGCGACGCCCAGCTGGCCGCCACCAAGTCCAAGAAGAACGGCGGCGCGCAACTGGCCGTCATCAACCGCGGCCTGGCCCGGATGAACCTGGAGAAGGGCAAGGTCACCTACGGCGACGTGTTCGACGCCCAGCCGATGGGCAACCGGCTGGTCACCATGACGCTGACCGGGCGGCAGATCGACGCGGCGCTGGAGAGCACGTTCTGCCACGACGCGGCGGTGGACAACGACCAGCGGATGCCGATCGAGGTGAGCAAGAGCTTCTACTTCAGCTTCGACATGGACAAGAAGTGCGGCCACAAGATCCGGATCCGGGACATGCGGCTGAACGGTGAGCGGATGTACGCGGACAAGAAGTACCGGGTCACCACCATCGACTTCTTCTCCGAAGGGGGCAGCGGCCTGGCCGGCTTCCCGGACGGCAAGAACAAGGTCACCGGCGTCCTGGAGCGCGACGCCCTGACCCAGTACCTAAAGAAGAACCCCGGTCTCGGTCTGCCCCGGGGTACGCGGATCCGCTCGCTGTAAGTGGGGCGGGCAGTGGGCCGTACACTCCCGGAGTGCTCGTCCTGCTGCCCCCTTCAGAGTCCAAAGCTGCCCCGGCCAAGCGGGGTAAGCCCGTCGAGGTTGCGCAGCTGTCGTTCCCAGAGCTGACCGATCTGCGTAAGCAGGCTCTGGAAGCGCTGATCGAGGTCAGCGCCCAGCCCGACGCTCTCACGCGGCTGGGCGTGGGGGCCTCGCTGGCCGACGAGGTAGCCCGGAACCTCACCCTGCACACCGCGCCCGCGCGCCCGGCGCATCAGGTGTACACGGGGGTTCTTTACGACGCCCTGGGCTGGGATTCGCTCTCCCCGGCGGCTCGGCGGCGGGGTAACAACCGGGTGCTGGTGATCTCGGCGCTGTGGGGTGCGTTGCGCCCGGGCGATCGGGTTCCGTCGTACCGGCTGTCCATGGACGGCGAACTGCCCTCCCTCGGCCCGCTGGCGCGGCACTGGCGTAGCGAACTCCCTGGCGTGCTGGCCGCTGCAGCCGGCAAGCGCGGTGTGATCGTCGACTGCCGCTCCGGGCCGTACGCCGCTGCTGCCCCGGTTACTTCGTTCCCCTCCGACGTGGCTGCTCGGACGGTCGCGGTGCGCGTGCTGCGGGAGACCAACGGCAAGCGCTCGGTGGTGAGTCACCTGGCCAAGCACACCCGCGGCGAGGTCACCCGCTACCTGCTGGAGCAGGACACTGATCCGCTCACCCCTGCCGCCCTGCGCGACCTGGTCGGCTCGCGCTGGCCCGCGGAGTTGTCTGAGCCAGCCCGCGCCGGCTCCTCCTGGACCTTGGACGTCGTCCTCCACGACTGATCCACGGCCAACCACGCCATCTTCCGGCCCGGCCCCTCCTCATCCACCGCTCTCTGAACCTTCCGTGGCCCACCCATATCCGCCTGCCGCCCGGCCCGACTTCGCCATCTTCCACGGCCTGTTATCACGACGGCCAACCATGATCGGGGAGACAAAGCACGCTATATCGTCGCTTTGTCTTCCCGATCATCACTCGGGGCAGACTGAGCGCGTGACCCCAGAAGAGTTCCGCACTGCAGGCCATCAGCTGATCGACTGGATCGCCGACTACCGCACCGGGCTCCCCGACCGTCCGGTGCAATCCACGGTCAAGCCCGGGGACGTGACTGGCGCCCTCCCCGCCACTCCCCCGACCGCGCCCGAGGATCTGGCCGCGGTGATGCGCGACCTGGACGAGATCATCGTGCCGGGCCTGATGCAGGTTCAGCACCCGCGCCACACCGGCTGGTTCCCCTCCAACGCATCGCTCGCCTCCGTGCTCGGCGACATCGCCTCCTCCGGCATCGGCGCCCTAGGTATCTCCTGGCAGTCCGCCCCGGCGCTGACCGAACTGGAGGAGGTGGTCTGCGACTGGATGCGTCAGCTGACCGGCCTGTCCGAGGGCTGGCGCGGCGTCATTCAGGACACTGCTTCGACCGGCTGCCTGGTGGCCCTGCTCGCCGCCCGGGAGCGCGCGGCCGACTACGTCAGCGAGCGCGGCGGTCTACAGTCACTCGAAGCTCCCCTGACGGTCTACTCCTCCGAGCACGCACATTCCGCCACCCCAAAGGCCGCTCTGCTGGCGGGCTTCGGCCGCGACAACATCCGTAGCATCGCCACTGACCCCGCGACCCACGCGCTGGACCCCGCGGCTCTGCGCGCGGCGATCGAGAAGGACGTCAATGAGGGACGTCGGCCCGCGGCGATCGTCGTAAGCGTGGGTACGACGGCAACCACCGCAGTGGACCCGCTGGCCGAGATCATGCAGATCGCCGCGGGCTACGGAATCTGGGTCCACATCGACGCCGCGATGGCCGGATCCGCCCTGCTGCTGCCCGAATATCGCTGGCTGGTCGAGGGGATCGAGGGGTTCACGACGCCGGACGGGTTCACTGTGCCGCCCGCGGACTCGCTGGGCTGGAACCCGCACAAGTGGATGGGCACGATCCTGGACACGTCGCTGCTGTACGTGCGTGAGCCGGAGCGGCTGATCCGGGTGATGTCGACCAACCCCAGCTTCCTGCGTAACTCCGGGGCGGTCGTAGCCACCGAGTACCGCGACTGGGGCATTCCCCTGGGCCGGCGGTTCCGCGCCCTGAAGCTGTGGTTCCACCTGCGCCTGGACGGCGTCGAGGCGATCCGCGAGCGCCTACGCCGAGACCTCGCCAACGCCCAGCGCCTGGCCCGCCTGGTGACCGCCGAGCCGGACTGGACTGTCGTAGCCCCGGTTTCGCTGCAGACGGTGTGCATCCGCCACACGCCCTCCGGCCCGAACGGCGAAACCCTGGACGGCGAGGCGCTCGAGCAGCACACCCTGGCCTGGGCGGACGCGCTGAATCGCAGCGGCGTGGGCACGGTGACCCCGGCGAAGCTGGCCGGGCAGTGGATGGTCCGGATCTCGATCGGCGTGGAGAGCACGGAATGGTCTGACGTGGAAGCGGTCTGGACCGCGGCGAAGGAGCTGGCCGCTCAGGCCTGAACGCTCAGAGGGTGGCGCCGCAGAAAAGCGGCGCCCACCCTCGCATCACGTTCGATCCGGAAGGCCGCCGCCGCGTAGAGCACTGCCCACAGCGCCACGAGAAGCTTGAGCCAGATGGAGACATCCATGAACATCCAGGCCGCCTGCCCCAGCACGAGACCCACGATCACCAGCCCAACGGGACGTCGGGCCACCAGGGCCTTGGCCAGAGTCTGCAGCACCACCAGCTCTCGGCCGGGCAACTCCTCGTCGGCCTTGGCCTGCAGCAGACGCACCGAGACCCGGTGATCGCCCGGGGCAAAGTCGGTCAACCCCGCAGCGCGCCGCCGCTCAGCCTCCTCGATGTTGCTGCGGTAGAGCCGGCCACCAGCCACCAGAGCCAGCACGACACCGAGAATCTGGACCACGACCAGCACCGGTACCCAGAAGTCCGGATCGCCCATGCCGGAACTTCACCGTGCAGCTGGGCCTCCCGCAACCGCAGGCCCTCGCACTCCGGCGAGACGCCAACCGGACCGCGGGTGAGCGAGATCCACTCACCCGCGGCCGGCCCGGCTCAGCTCAGCGCGTTGTCCAGGTCTTCCAGCAGGTCCTGCACGTCTTCCAGACCGACCGAGATGCGCACCGTGCCGTCGCTGATCCCCGCAGCCGCCCGGGCCTCGGGGGTGAGGCGGCGGTGGGTGGTGGTGGCCGGGTGGGTCACCATCGACTTGGCGTCACCCAGGTTGTTCGAGATGTCGACGACGCGCAGCCGGTCCAGGAAGCTGAACGCCTTCTCCTTGCCACCCAGCTCGAAGGTGACCACCGTGCCGCCCGCGCTCATCTGCGACTTGGCCAGCTCGTACTGGGGGTGGCTGGGCAGGTGCGGGTACTTCACCGCGCCGACCCGGGCGTCGGCCTCGAGGAACTCGGCGATCCGCAGCGCGCCGGCGCACTGGTGGTCGACCCGCAGCCGCAGCGTCTCCAGGCCCTTCAGCAGCACCCAGGCGTTGAACGGGCTGAGCGAGGGCCCGGTGTGGCGCATCAGGTTCTGCACCTTCTCGTTGATGTACTCCTCCGGGCCGAGGATGGCCCCACCGAGCACCCGGCCCTGGCCGTCGATGTGCTTGGTGGCGGAGTAGACCACGATGTCGGCGCCCAGCTCGAGCGGCTTCTGCAGCAGCGGGGTAGCGAAGACGTTGTCCACCACGACCTGGGCCCCGGCCGCGTGCGCCAGCTCGCTGACCGCGCGGATGTCGACCAGCTCCTGGGCCGGGTTGGACGGCGACTCGAAGAAGACGGCCTGGGTGGGCTGGCTGAGCGCCTGTTCCCACTGGGCCAGGTCGGGGCCGTCGACGAACACCGTCTCCACGCCCCAGCGCGGCAGGATCTCGTCGAGGATGACGAAGCAGGAGCCGAACAGCGCCTTGGAGGCGACGATCCGGTCACCGGCGCCGAGCAGCGCGGCCAGGGCGTTGAAGACCGCGGACATCCCGGTGGCGGTGGCGAAGGCGGCCGGGGCGCCCTCGATCAGCCGCAACCGCTCCTCGAACATGGACACGGTGGGGTTGCCGTAGCGCGAGTAGACGAAGTGCTCCAGCTCGCCCTTGAACGCCGACTCGGCCTCGCCGGCCGAGCCGTAGGTGTACCCCTGGGTGAGGAACAGCCCCTCGGACATCTCCGCGAAGTTCGACCGGACGGTGCCGCCCCGCACGCTCAGGGTGTCGGGTCGGCGGGGGTCTGGGGTGTCGCTGCTCATCTGCTCGTTCCTCGAATGGTGGGACGGGGGTGGGGCGGTTCGGGCACGGCGAACCGGCGGGGTGGCCGGCCGGAGAACCAGGCGGCCGCCCCGGCCGGACTCAGCCCTGTTTCCAGGGCAGGCCGCGGACCTTCCAGCCGGCCTTGCGGCCACGGTGGCTCTGCTCGTCGGGCGGGCCCTCGAAGCCCTCCAGAATGTTGAACGCAGCGGTGTACCCGGCTGCGGTGGCGGCCTCGGCCGCGGCGACCGAGCGCACCCCGGAACGGCACAGGAACACCACCGGCGCGGACTTGTCGGCCGAGACGGCACCGACCTCGTCCAGGAAGGCGGGGTTGCGGGCGCCGTCGGGGAACGAGGTCCACTCGATCAGGGCCACGTCCTTGGCCAGCGCGGTCAGGTCGGGCACCCCGACGTAGGACCACTCGGCCCGGGTGCGCACGTCCACCAGGACGGCGCCCGGGTTGGACTGCACCAGTTCCCAGGCCTGTTCGGGGGAAAGATCTCCGGCGTACGGCACGGCTCAGGCCTCCTGGATGTGCGGGCGGTTCGGGCTGGGACGACCGGGTGGTTCGGGCAGCACTACGGCCTGCCCGGCGATCACCCGCTCGCCGTCGAAGGTCAGGGTGGGCGGACCGTGCAGCACGTAGCCCTCGGCGAGGGCGGCGCTGACCCGCTCGCAGAAACTGCGGTCGTCGGGGCCGGTGAGCAGCTTGTAACGCAACGGCTCGGTCTCTGCCATGAACCAGTTCTACCTCAGCGCCCCGACAGTCTTAAGCGCAGGACCCGTCCGCTTGCCTGATCACCCGTAACTTTCACCACGATCAGCCGTTCGGGGGCAGCGCTGGATCACGCTGGATCACGCCGGGGTGCTCCGGTTGACCCCGGCGACCTCGATCCCACCGTCGGCCCACATCCGTACCGTGGTGATCCCGGTCGGGTCGATCCGCAGGCGCCAGAACGCGGCGGGACCGGCGTCCAGGGCGCTCGCGACGGCTGCGCGGATCAGACCGGTATGGGTGACGACGACGACGGACTTTCCCGGGTACGACGAGCGCAACCGCCGCCAGCAGGCGTCCGTACGTTCTGCGAGATCCTGAACCGACTCGCCACCCGGAGGCCGGGCCGACGGGGAGTGCCGCCACTGCGCGTACTCCTTCGGCCAGCGCTCGGCGATCTCCCGGTAGGACAGGCCGTCCCACTCCCCCAGCCGGAGCTCGGCCAGTTCCGGATCGGCCACCGGCTCGCAGCCCACCGCCGCGCGCAGCGCCCAGGCGGTCTGCCAGGTGCGCAGCAAGGGCGAGGTGAGCAGCGCGTCCGCCGGGCCCAGCACCCGAGCCAGAGCCTCGGCCTCGGCCACGCCCTGCTCGCTCAGCGCCGGGCCGTGCCGGTCGCCGCCGCTGGGCACCGAGCCGGTGTGCGCGGTGCTGGCGTGCCGGACCAGGTGCAGCGTCAACGGCTGACCGAGGTCCGGCGCCGCCACCGTCTAGAGGCCGGACTCGGCCGTGCGCACCAGGATCCGGCTGCACTCCTCGCAGCGGAGCACCTGGTTCTCGGCCGCGGCGCGGATCCGGTTCAGGTCGTTCGGCGGCAGGGTGAGCTGGCAGCCCTCGCAGCGCCGCTGGTACAGCCGGGCCGCGCCGACCCCGTTGCTGTTCTCGCGGATGCGCTCGTACAGCGCCAGGAGCTCCTTCGGGATGCCCCCGGCCGCGGTCTCGCGGTCGCGCTTCTCGCCCTCGGCCTCACCGCTCAGCGTCTCGAGCTGCTTGTCGCGGGCCGCGGCCGCCTCGGCGATCTCGGCGCTGACCGCCTCGCGCCGGGTGGTGGCCTCCTCGACCGAGGCCTGGGCCGCCTCCTGGCGCTCCATCACCTCGAGCTCGGCGTCCTCCAGCACGCTCTGCCGGTTGGCCAGGTTCTCCAGCTCGTGCTGGATCGCCTGCAGGTCCTTCGCGCTGCCCTGACCGGCGTCGAGCCGGGCCTGGTTACGAGCCGCCCGCTGGCGCACCTGCTCCACGTCGGCCTCGGCCTTGGTGAGCTCGCGAGCCGCGTCGGTGAGCGCCGTGCGGGCCACCACCAGCTCGTCGTCGATGCCCTGGCGCTTCTTCTCCAGCTCGGCGATCTTCGCGAGCTCGGGCAGCGAGCGCTGCCGGTGCGCGATCTGAGTGAGCCGGATGTCGTGCGCCTGCACGTCCAGCAGCCGCCACTGATCCTGAGCCGCCGCCGTTACCACAGCAACCATCCTCCTAGCTAAAGTCCCCCGCGGGAGCATCAGCTTAGAGGGCGGGGCGGGCCTGCGATCACCACCGGGCAGGGCAGGTCTCAGCGAACCATGCCGCCTGGGCTGGGCACCCGGAACACCCACGGGTCGGTGCTGCGGGCCGAGACCAGCACCTCGACCGCCCGGCCGGAATCAGCCAGAGCGCCCTCCAGCCGGTTGGAAACCCCGTTCAGCCAAGGCCATTCGCTGGCCCAGTGAGCCACGTCGACCAGGTAGGGCGCGCCGTCGCCGGCCGCTTCGCGGGCCTCGGAGGCGGGATGGTGCCGCAGGTCGGCAGTGACGTAGACATCGGCCTGGGAGGCCCGCACCGCTGCGAACAACGAATCGCCGGCACCGCCGCAGACCGCCACCCGGGAGACCTCGGCCGTGGGATCACCGGCCACCCGCACCCCCTGAGACGTGCTGGGCAGGGCCTCGGCGACCAGCATGGCGAACTCGCGCAGGCTGGTGGGCTGCTCCAGGGTGCCGACCCGGCCGATGCCCCGGGGGCCGGACCAGGTGGACAGCTCGTAAAGGTCGATCGCGGGTTCTTCGTAGGGGTGCGCGGTGCGCAACGCGGCCAGCGCCTCGGACCGGCGCTTGCGGGGCAGGACCATCTCGATCCGCCGCTCCTCGACCACCTCACGCTCGCCCGGCGTACCGATCGCCGGGGTGGCCGAAGAACCCGGCACGAACGTTCCCGTGCCCACCGCCGTCCAGGCGCAGCGCGCGTACTCGCCGATCTCCCCGGCGCCGGCCGCCGACAGCGCGTCCAGCACCTTCTCCACCGCGGTCTCCGGGACGAAGGTGACCAGCTTGTCCACCGGATCGGCGGGGTCGGCCGACAGCGGCACCAGGTCGGTCAGGCCGAGCACCCGGGCCAGCGCGTCGGAGACCCCGGGGGCAGCCGCATCGGCGTTGGTGTGAGCGGTGTAGAGCGCGCAGCCGCCGCGGATCAACTGGTGGATCACCTTGCCCTTGGGCGTGGTGATGGGCACGCCGTGGACACCGCGCAGCAGCAGGGGGTGGTGGGTGATCAGCAGATCGGCCCGCCAGGTGAGCGCCTCTTCGACGACCGCCGGCGCCGGGTCGATCGCCAGCAGGATCCGGCGGACCTGCGCGTCCGGGTCACCGCAGACCAGCCCCACGGCGTCCCAGTCGCGCGCCCAGGCCGGGTCGTACATCCGTTCCAGCACGGCGATGACGTCGGCGAGCGAAGGTGAAGCGGCTTCGGTGGTCACTCTCAGACTCTATCGGGCACAGCGCGTTCATGTGTCATGACTTGGCGTGGTCTTCGACAAGCGTCCAAAGACACTGTTCAGGGGTTCTGGTGGGGCCGGCGCAGACCGGCCCCACCAGAGGATTCAGAACTCGATCTGCCCCAGCCGCAGCCCGTCCACGAACTGCGCGGACGGGTGGGCCATGGCCTCGAGCTCGAGCACGACGATCCGGTTACGCCCGGCCCGGGTGACCGGGGCGGGCACGTAGAGCGTCTGGGTCGGGCCCTTGCGCCAGTACCGGCCCAGGTTGAAGCCGTTGACCCAGACCAGGCCCTTGCCCCAGGCGCTGGTCTCGAGGAACAGGTCGGCCGCCTCGGCCAGCTCGAACTCGCCGTCCAGCACCTGCGGCCCCAGGTTGAGGGAGCAGCCCTCCAGGTCGAGCTCAGGCAGCCGGTCCACGTCCAGGCGCCAGGATGTCCAGTCGGTCAGCGGGATCCCGTCCACGGTGACCTCGCCGATCAGGCCCTTGGCCTCACCGAGGCGCGGTCCGTAGTTCACCCGGCCCTGGTCCTCCACCAGGATCTGCACCGGCGAGGCCAGCAGCGGCAGTGCCAGCGCCCGCTCGTGCGCGTCCCGGGCCATGATCCCGACCGGGATGCCGTCCTGGAACACGTAGGCCCGGTCACGCACCTCCTCGCCGATCCGCAGCGTGCCCGGGGCGATGTCGACGGCCGGAGCCTGGTAGAACACGAAACCCGTGTCCTGCTCGAGCTCTTCGTAGGTGGCCGGGTGATCGCCCGGGCGCGCCTCGCCGATCTCACCCAGCAGGTCGAGCAGCGAGGCCCGCGGGGTGAGGCTCGCGTCAAACACCGGCGCCGGGGTTGCCTCGGCCGGAAGCTCGTCCAGCACCGGCGCGTACTTGGCGATCGTCTTGCGGAACGCGTGGTACTTCGCGGTGGGGTTACCGGCCTCGTCCAGCGGCGCGTCGTAGTCGTACGACGTCACCAGCGGAACGTAGGCGCCCTTGTCGTTGGCGCCGTTGGTCATCCCGAAGTTGGTGCCGCCGTGGAACATGTAGAAGTTCACCGAGCCACCCACCCGCAGGATCTCGTCCAGCGCGGTGTCGGAGTCCTCCACCGTGGTGGTGTGGTGGTGGAAACCCCAGCTGTCGAACCAGCCGTCCCAGAACTCCATGCACATCAGCGGCCCGGTGGGCTGGAACTCGCGCAGCGTCTTGAACCGCTCGGTGCTGCGAGACCCGAACGAGGCGGTCATGTGCAGCCCGTCCAGCCGGCCGTCCTCGAGCATCTGCGGGTCCGGCTGGTCGATCGTGGTCAGCGGCACGGTGATCCCGGCCTCGCGGGTCACCCGGACCAGCTCGGCCAGGTACTCCTTGTCGGAACCGTAGGCGCCGTACTCGTTCTCGATCTGGACCAGGAAGACCGGCCCGCCGCGGTCGACCTGCAGGGGGGCCACGATCTGGTAGACCGCCTGCAGGTACTCGGTCAGCGCCGACAGGTACTGCGGTTCAGCGCGGCGCAGCTCGACACCTTCAATACGCAGCAGCCACGGCGGCAGACCGCCGTTGCTCCACTCCGCGCAGATGTACGGGCCGGGCCGGACGATCGCGTGCATCCCCTCGGCGGCAACCAGTTTCAGGAACCGCTCAAGGTCCAGACCAGCGGACGTGTCGAACTCGCCCCGGGTGGGTGCGTGCAGGTTCCACGGGACGTACGTCTCGATCGTGTTCAGGCCCATCAGCCGGGCCTTGTGGATCCGGTCGGCCCACTGGTCCGGGTGCACCCGGAAGTAGTGCAGCGCACCGGAAATGATCTGGAAGGGCTCGCCGTCGAGAAGGAAGTCCTTCTCACCGATCTTCAGTTCAGGCACTGGGGTTCTCTTTCGGGGCAGCAGCCGGGCGCAGCGTGAGCACCGACCAGGAGATGGGGGGAAGCGTCAGGGAGAGCCGGGTGGCCGAATCGGCCGCGCTCACCGTCACGCCGGCGAGGGCCACCGGGGCAACCGGCTGCGAGCTCTGGGTGTTGGTGGTGAAGCGGTCGCCGCCCTCGGGCACGGTCAGGGTCAGCGCGTCCTCGAGAACCAGCTCGGCACCGTCCAGTTCGACCGAAAGGGCCGACACCGAGTCCACGGAGCGGTTCACCACGAACAGCGACACCGAGCCGTCCTCGGCAACGGTGCTCACCGCGTCCACCAGTTCGACATCGCCGTACTTCGCGGTGGGCCCGGAGGCCACGTCCAGCGACAGCGGAACCACCCGGCCGCGCGCCCGCGCCGCGGTCAGCGCGAACGGGAAGAACGTGGTCTGCCGCCAGGCGGCGCCGTCGGGTTCGCTGCGGATCGGGGCGATCACGTTCACCAGCTGGGCCAGGTTGGCCATCGTGACCCGGTCGCTGTGCCGCAGCAGCGAGATCAGCAGCGAGCCGACCACCACCGCGTCGGTGACGTTGTACTCGTCCTCGATCAGCCGCGGGGCCTCGGGCCAGCCGCCGGAAAGCACCGCGTCCTTGTGGTTCTCGTTCCAGTCGCGCTGGTACCAGACGTTCCACTCGTCGACGCTGATCCCGATCTGCTTCTGCAGACCCAGTTCCTCGCGGACCTCGTCGATGATCGCGGCCACGGTGTCCAGGTACCGGTCCAGCCCGGCGGCGGAGGCGAGGAAGCTCGCCACGTCACCGTCGGACTCCTCGTAGTAGGCGTGCACCGAGATGTGGTCGGCCTGGTCGGCGGTGTGCCGCAGGACGGTGCGTTCCCACTCCCCGAAGGTCGGCATCTCCATGTTCGAGCTGCCGGCCACCACCAGCTCGACCCGGTGGTCGAGAAAGCGCATGTAGCGGGCGGCCTCGGCGGCCAGCCGGCCGTACTCGTCGGCCGTCTTGTGACCGATCTGCCAGGGGCCGTCCATCTCGTTGCCCAGGCACCACAGGGTGATCCCGAACGGTTCCTCGGCGCCGTTGGCCCGGCGCCGGTCGCTCAGCGCGGTGCCGCCCGGGTGGTTGGAGTACTCCAGCAGGTCGCCGGCCGCCTCGATCCCCCGGGTGCCCAGGTTCACCGCCTGCATGACCTCGACCCCGGCCTGAGCGGCCCAGGAGGCGAACTCGTGCAGCCCGACCTGGTTGGTCTCGGTCTGGTGCCAGGCCGCGTCCAGCCGCACCGGGCGCTCCGAGCGCGGGCCGACCCCGTCCTCCCAGCGGTAGCCGGAGACGAAATTGCCGCCGGGATAACGCACCACGGTCACCCCGAGCTCACGGACGAGCTCCAGGACGTCGGCGCGGAACCCCTCGGAGTCGGCGCTCGGGTGCTGCGGTTCGTAGATGCCCTGGTAGACGCAGCGGCCCATGTGCTCGACGAAACCGCCGAACAGCCGCGGCGGAACGTCCGCCACCGTCTCGCCGAGCCGGACCCGCAGGTCTGCCGGAATCATCGTTTCTCACACCTCTCTTCGGACAAAGAACGGGCCGGGCTGCGCAACAGCCCGGCCCGCTCTCGCGTGGAACTCGGTCTTACTCGACGGTGAAGCCCTGCTGCGTGGCGTACTCGTCGATCTTGGCCTTCCAGGCCGCGAGCCCGGCGTTCAGGTCGCTGTTGTTGTTGTACGACGTCTTGCCCGCGGTGTCACCGAAGATGGTGTTGGCGTAGGCCTGGATCGGCAGGTAGGACCAGTTGGGCTGGACCGTGCCGGCCGCGGCGGCGAGCACCTCGTTGATCTTCTGACCACCGAAGTACTCCGACTCGGCGCCGGTGAAGGCCGGGTCGCTCAGGTCGGCCGTGGTCGACGGGAAGCCGCCGGACTCGATGAAGATCTTGATGCTCTCCGGGTCGTGGTTCAGCCAGCGCACGAACGCGGCGGCCAGGGCCGGGTTCTCGCTCTGCTTGATGACGGCCATCGAGGAGCCACCGCTCTCGGCGGTGACCGGGGTGCCACCGTCGTAGGTCGGCATCGGGGCGACCTTCCAGTCACCCGAGCCGGCCGCGGCGTTGGCGATCATGTTGCCCGGCATCCAGGCGCCCGACAGCAGGGTGACCAGCGAGCCGTCGCCCATCGCGCGGAACCACTCGTCGGTCCAGCCGACCTGGTCGGACAGCAGGTCCGCCTCGTGGAGCTGGTTCCACATCGCGGTGTACTTCTTGGAACCCTCGTCCTCGAAGTTGATGTTGATCTTGTCGCCGTCGACGTTCAGCGGGTGACCGCCGGCCTGCCAGATCATGCTCAGGGTCTGGCCACCGTCACCGGTGTCGGAGGTGATGTGCCAGTCCGGGTTGTACTCGTTGACCTTCTTCGCCGCGGCGATGTACTCGTCCCAGGTCTTCGGCACCTCGGTGACACCGGCCGCCTCGAACGACTTCTCGTTGTAGAACATCGCCATCGGTCCCGAGTCCTGCGGCAGGCCGAACAGCTTGCCGTCGACCGTGACCTGGCCCCAGGTGGAGGCGGTGTACGAGCTCTCCAGCTCGCCGAGGCCGTAGCTGTTCAGGTCCAGGAGCGACTCGGACAGCGCGTACTGCGGGATCGCGTAGTACTCGACCTGGGCCACGTCCGGGGCGCCGGAGCCGGCCTCGATCGCGTTGGTCAGCTTGGTGTACTCGTCGACGTTGGTGCCGACGTTCGCGTAGTTGACCTTGACGTTCGGGTAGGCCTTCTCGAACGCGGCGACCTGGTCCTTGGCCGAGGGGGTCCAGCTCCAGTAGGTGAGCTCGCCACCCGCCTCGAGCGCGGCGTCCAGGTCGGCCTGGGTACCGGCGGCCGCGGTGTCGCCACCGTCGGAGTCGGAACCGCCACCGCAGGCGGCCAGAACCGTACCGAGGGCGACCGCTGCGGCCAGGCCGGCAACGGCCCGGGACCGGGGCTTGAAGAACTTGCGGGACATCGCGTTGCTTCCCTTCACTTCACTGTGTTTTGGGAGCCCGGCGCTGGGGGAAGCACCGGGGTCGGAACTGGGTGGGGCGAGTTACTTCACACTTCCGGCGGACAGACCGGACTGCCACTGCCGCTGCAGGACGAGGAAGGCGACCACGATCGGGATGATCGACAGCAGCGAACCCGTCAGGACGAGGTCGAACACCGGCTGTGAACCGGCACTCTGGGCCTGGGCGTTCCACTGGTTCAGACCCACGGTCAGCGGGTAGAGATCCGGATCGCTCAGCATGATCAGCGGCAGGAAGTAGTTGTTCCAGGTGGCCACCGTGGTGAACAGCAGCACCGTCACGATACCCGGTGCGAGCAGCTTGACGGAGATGGTGAAGAAGGTGCGCAGCTCGCTGGCACCGTCCATCCGGGCCGCCTCGAGGATCTCGGTCGGCACCGCCTCGATCGCGAACACCCACATCAGGTACAGACCGAAAGGGCTGATCAGCGAGGGGATGATGACGGCCCAGATGGTGTTGGTCAGGTCCATCTTGCTGAACATCAGGAAGGTCGGGACGGCCAGCGCGGTACCGGGCACGGCCACCGCGCCCAGGACGATCGCGAAAACCGCACCCCGGCCCGGGAACCGGTACTTGGCCATGCCGTAACCGGCCAGGGTGGCCAGCAACGTGGCCCCGCCGGCCCCGATCACCACGTACAGCAGGGTGTTCAGGATCCAGCGGCCGAAGATGCCGTCCTGGTAGCTCAGCGTGTCACTGATGTTACTGAACAACGAGAACCCGTCGGCGAACCAGAGGCCGAACGAGTCGAACAGCTGCTCCTGGGTCTTGGAGGCGTTGACCACCAGCCAGAACAGCGGCAGGACGGTGTAGATCAGGAACGCACCCATCAGAACGGTGAGCGCGATGGACTTCTGGGCCCCGGGACGACCCGGGTCCTTGCGCGCCTTGCGGCGCGCGGCGCGGCCTTCCGAATCGGGCCGCGACAGCGTGGACGAACTCATCTCAGCGGTCCTCCGTCCGCGAACCGCGCAGCTGCACCACGTACGCGATGATCGCGGTGACGAGACCCATCACGATCGCGACGGTCGCCGAGTAGTTCTGCTGCTGGCCACTGAAGGCCAGGTTGTAGGCGTACATGTTCGGGGTGTAGTCCGTGGTGATGATGCTCTTCACCAGCGGGCGCAGGATGTTCGGCTCGTTGAACAGCTGGAAGCTGCCGATGATCGAGAAGATCGTGGCGATCACCAGGGTGCCGCGCAGGGCCGGCAGCTTGATCGCCCGCATGATCCACAGCTGGTTGGCGCCGTCCAGCTCGGCCGCCTCGTACAGCTCCGCCGGGATGGTCTTCAGCGTCGTGTAGAAGAGCAGCATGTTGTAGCCGACGAACGACCAGGTCACGATGTTACCGATCGAGACCAGGATCCAGCTGGGGTCGAACGGGTTGAACCCGGTGCCGATCGCGTCGTTCAGCTGGCCGACCAGACCGAACTGGTCACCGTAGATGAAGCCCCACATCAGCACGGCCACGACCGCGGGCACCGCGTAGGGCAGGAACAGCGCGATCCGGAACAGGTTCGCCCCGTAGATCCGGGCACCGTCGATGATCATGGCCGCGACCAGCGCGATGATCAGCATGATGGGGACCTGGATGACCAGGAACAGCAGCACCCGGGTGAGCGAGGTCCAGAACGCCGCGTCCTGGAAGAGCTGTACGTAGTTGTCCAGGCCGACGAAGCTGTTGCCACCGATCAACTGCCGCCGGAACAGGCTCAGGTAGATCGCGTAGGCCAGCGGGGCGATGAAGACCAGGGCGAAGACCGCCATGAACGGCCCGACGAAGATCCAACCACGCCAGTTCCTACGCGTTTTCCGCCGAACGGGCGGACTCGTGGGCGGGACCGTAGCGGCGGTCGCCGACGCCATCGTCATCCTCTTTACCTCTCTGGAAAGACCCGCAATGTTTACGTCAACATTTCGGTCTTCGGAAGCTAGCATGTTTACGTGAACATGACCACGGGCGGCCGACGGTGAATCACCCGGACGACACGGTGACCGCCTCCGAAACCCCCGCTGTACAGGCAAAACCGCGACGGCGCGGGCCCTCTATGGCCGACGTTGCCCGAATTGCGGGGGTTTCCGGACAGACGGTTTCCCGGGTCGTGAACGGACATAACAATGTGGACGAGGGCACGCGCAGTCGCGTCCTCGCCGCGATGCGCAGCATCGGTTACCGGCCGAACAATGCTGCGCGCGCTCTGCGACTGGGACGCTTCGGGAACATCGGCGTGATCATGTTCACCCTTTCGTCGTTCGGCAACATGCGCACGCTCGACGAGATCGCGATGGCGGCCTCCGACGCCAACTACTCGATCACCCTGATCCCGGTGCGCCGGCCCTCGCAGACCGACGTCACCAAGGCCTTCGCCCGGCTGAACGAGCAGGCGGTGGACGGGGTGATCATCGTGATCGAGACCAGCCTGATCGACACCGCCGAGGTGCACTGGCCGACCGGCCTGCCGGTGGTGGTGATCGACGCGGGCGCCGACCTGCCGCACCCGATCGTGGACACCGACCAGGCCGAAGGCGCCCGGCTGGCCACCGAGCACCTGCTGGAGCTGGGCCACGAGACGGTCTGGCACGTCTCCGGGCCGGCGAACTCCTACTCCGCCAACCGCCGCCGCCAGTCCTGGCTGGAGACGCTGCAGCGGCACGGCTGCCCGGTCCCGCCGGTGATCGACGGCAACTGGTCCTCCGACTCGGGTTACCAGGCCGGCCTGGTGCTGGCCCACCGGCCCGGAGTCACTGCCGTCTTCACCGCGAACGACCAGATGGCGCTGGGCCTGCTGCGAGCCCTGCACGAGCAGGGACGCCGGGTGCCCGGCGAGGTGAGCGTGGTCGGCTTCGACGACATGGAGGAGTCGCGCAACTTCTGGCCGCCGCTGACCACCGTGCGGCAGAACTTCGAGGGGGTGGGGCGGCGCAGCGTGGACATGCTGATCCACGGCATCCGCACCGGGCAGAACGCCGGGCCGCTGCGCGCGAGTACCAGCACGCCCGAAAACGTGCTGGTACCCACCCATCTGGTGTTCCGGGACAGCTCCGCCGCCCCGCGCCCGCGTTAGTCCTTGGCGTCGTCCTTACGGGCGGCGGCCAGGTCCAGCGCCAGCACCGAGGCGAGGATCAGCAGGTGGTCCTCGCCCTCGTCGATCCGCACCGCGTAGGTGTCCCGGAACGACAGCCAGCGCTTGGACACGTTCGCCACCTCACGGCCGCCGCGGGAGACGGTGTACTCGTGGTCGAACAGGTCGCCCTTCATCTCCAGGTCGTCCGGGCCGGGCACGTCGATGGTGAACCGGTCCACGAACGGGGTGAAGAACTTCTTGCGCACCTCGGCGGCCTTGGCGTCGCCGACCTTGATCGTGTACGTCTCGCGCAGCGCGATCAGCTGCCGGTGCACCGAGGCCAGTTCCTGGCCGGACGGGTCCTCGATCACCAGCCGGCCGCGCGGGCTGAACACCTTGCCGTCCACGTGCAGCACCAGCCGGCCGTCCTCGTCGGTGATGTCGAAGTCGTCGCCGATGTCGAAGAAGCGTTCCTTGATCACGTACATGTCACTCATTCTGAGCGAAGCACCTAACTGCGCGAGCGCAGCCAGCCGACCAGGTCGGCCGAGCCCGGGCAGGGCCGGGAGATCAGCCAGCCCTGCAGCACGTCGCAGCCCATCCCGGTGAGCTGCTCGGCCTGGGGCGCCGTCTCCACCCCCTCGGCACACACCCGCATGCCGAGCGAATGGGCGGTGCTGATCACCAGCTTGGTCAGCACGCTGTCGGTGGAGCACTCGGTGACCCGGTCGATGAACGACTTGTCGATCTTGACCACGTCGGCCGGAAGGTCGCGCAGCATGGTCAGCGACGAGTAGCCGGTGCCGAAGTCGTCCAGCGCGATGCTCACCCCGAGGGCGCGGATCTCCCGCAGCAGCTCGGCGGTGGCGCTCAGGTCGTCGATCACCGCGGTCTCGGTGATCTCCAGGCACAGGCTGCGCGGCGGCAGGCCGGAGTCCTCCAGCGCGGCCAGCACCTCGCGGAAGAACGAGGGCTGGGCGATCTGCACGGGTGAGACGTTCACGGTCACCTTCAGCCGTTTCAGGCTGCCGTCCGGATGCCGCACCGCGGGCCAGGTGGCGGCCTCGAAGCAGGCCGTGCGCAGCACCCAGCGGCCCAGGTCCAGGATCAGCCCGGTCTCCTCGGCCACGGTGATGAAGTCGGCCGGTGAGACCCGGCCCAGCTCCGCGTCCTCCCAGCGGGCCAGCGCCTCGGCCCCGATGATCCGGTTGCTGGCCACCCCGGCCAGCGGCTGGTAGGCCACGCTGAGCCCGTCGTCGTGCTGCAGGGCGGCGCGCAGCCGGCGTTCCATGTGCCGCCGGGCCCGCAGCTCGGCCAGCCGGGCCTGGGCCGCCAGCAGATCGGCGTCGAAGTGCGTGACCCGCCCCCGGCCGTGCGTCTTGGACTGGAACATCGCCTGGTCGGCCCGGGTGACCAGATCGGCCAGCGGCAGCTGCGGGCCGTCCGCGGCGTCGGACACCCCGACACTGGCGCCGATCGTCACCAGGGTCTGCGCCTCGTCGACGGTCACGGCGAACGGCCGGGCCGCCTCCTGAACGATCCGCTCGGCCACCGACCGGGCCTGGCCGGGGGTGAGCCGGCCGTTCAGCAACACGGCGAACTCGTCACCACCCAGCCGGACCACCCGGTCACCCAGCCGGGCGATCCGCCGCAGCCGGTCGGCGAACTGCTTCAGCACCTGGTCGCCGACCGCGTGACCGAGACCGTCGTTGATGTCCTTGAACCGGTCGAGGTCCACGTAGAGCACGGTGATCTCGGGAGCCAGGGTGTCCGGCCGGGCCACCCACTCCATCAGCGAGGACCGGTTGGGCAGCCCGGTCAGCGCGTCGTGCCGGGCCTGGAAGGCGTAGTCCCGCGAGAGCGCCCGGAACAGCGTGGTCGCCCCGACCGTCATCACCTCGCCGTCGGGCAGCTGCACCCCGACCGTGCTGACCATGGTCTGCCCGGACTCGTCGGTGACCACCGCCGCGGCCTCGGCGATGCTGGTACCGGCCGGCAGCAGCACGGTGGGCACCTCGCCGAGGCGGCCCAGCGTCAGCCGGGTGTTCACCGCCCGGCCGAAACCCAGCCGGCCGGTGAGCCAGCGCTCGAACCAGATCCGGTCGATCACCACCGTCCCGCCGGCCCGGTGCACCACCACCCCGGCGGCGTGCGGGTTGCGCCGGAACCACTCGTCCAGGTCCAGCACCCGCATGCTCGCGGGCATCGCCACCGCCGGCTCGGCGATGTCACTCAGAACGGCGCCGGTGACCGGCGGCAGGGCGATCGTCATCAGCGCTGTCCCAGGCACTCGGGCAGCACGGCGGTGGGCAGCCATTGGGTGAAAGCATCGGATCCGGGCAGCGGCTTGGAGATCAGCCAGCCCTGCAGGGTGTCGCAGCCCATGTCGGCCAGCCGCTCGGCCTGCTCGTTGGTCTCCACGCCCTCGGCGCAGACCCCCATCCCGAGCGAGTGCGCGGTCTCGATCACCAGCCGGGCCAGCACGCTGTCGGTGGAGGTCTCGTCGGCGATCTTGTCGATGAACGACTTGTCGATCTTGACCACGTCGGCCGGCAGGTCGCGCAGCATGGTCAGCGACGAGTAGCCGGTGCCGAAGTCGTCCAGCGCGATCGTCACCCCCAGGTCGCGGATGTCCTGCAGGATCTTGGCGGTGGCCTCCATGTCGCCGATCACCGCGGTCTCGGTGATCTCCAGGCACAGGCAGCGCGGCAGCAGGCCGGACTCGACCAGGGCGTTGGAGACGTCCTGGACGAACGAGGGCTGCGAGAGCTGCACCGCCGAGACGTTCACGGTGACCTTCATCCGGCGCCGGATCCCGTCCGAGGACTCGAACATCGGCCAGGTCGCGGCCTCCCGGCAGGCGCTGCGCAGCGCCCAGCGGCCCAGGTCGACGATCAGGCCGGTCTCCTCGGCGATCTTGATGAAGTCGATCGGGGCCACCGGCCCGAGCTCGTCGTCGGCCCAGCGGGCCAGCGCCTCGGCGCCGACGATCCGGTTGCTGGCCACCTCGGCCAGCGGCTGGTAGTGCAGCCGCAGGTCGCCGTTGACGATGCCCGAGCGCAGCCGCCGTTCCATGTGGTGGCGGGCCCGCAGCTCGGCCTGTGAGCCGCGCACCGCGAGCACCTCGGCGTCGAAGTGGGTGACCCGGCTGCGGCCCAGCGACTTGGACTGGAACATCGCCAGGTCGGCCTGGGAGACCAGGTCCTCCAGGCTGACCCCGGTCATCACCGAGTCCGCGCCGGCCACCCCGACGCTGGCGCCGATCGTGGCCACCGCCTCGAGGAGCTGGCCGTCACCGTGGTCGACGGTGACGCTGAACGGCATCGAGGCCTCGTGCACGATCCGCTCGGCCACCGAGCGGGCCTCCTCCGGGGTCAGCGCCCCGGCCAGCACCATCGCGAACTCGTCGCCGCCGAGCCGGGCCACCCGGTCCTCGGCCCGGGCGATGTTGCCCAGCCGCTCGGCGAACAGCTGCAGCACCTGGTCGCCGACCGCGTGGCCGAGGCTGTCGTTGACGTCCTTGAACCGGTCGAGGTCGATGTAGAGCACGGTCAGGTCGCCGGACTGGGCGTCGTGCCCGCGCATCCACTCCATCAGCGAGGCCCGGTTCGGCAGGCCGGTCAGCACGTCGTGCCGGGCCTGGTAGGCGTAGCTGTACGACAGCGCCCGGAACAGCGTGGTCACCGAGACCGTCATCAGCGTGCCGTCGGTCGCGATCACCCCGACCGTGCTGACCGAGGACTCCTCGCTGGGGGCCTCGTCGGTGACCACCGCCGCGGCCGCGTCGATGGTGGTGTCGGCGCTCAGGAAGATGCTGGGCACGTCGTCGAGGTCGGCCAGGGTCATCCGCTTGAACACCGAGCGGCCGTACCCCAGGGCCCCGGCCACCCAGCGGTCGAACCAGGCCCGGTCGACCACGATCGGCCCGGCCGCCAGCGGCACCACCACGGTGGTGGCCCGCGGGTTGCCGCGGAACCAGTCCTCCAGCTCGGTGACCCGCATCTCCGCGGGCATGGTGACTGCGGGCACCGCGATGTCGGCCAGGATCGCCTTGGCCCAGCCGGACAGCGGTTCGGGCTTGGAGGCCTGGGTGTCGGGCAGACGGTGCCGACCCCGGCGGGGCCGGCCGGTAGCCTGGGCCCACGGCATGGCTGGTGCCACCGCCACGTCGTTACCCCTTCCGAACCGGACCGAAATACTTCCCTATCCGTCGTCTGATCACCGTGCGGCGATGATCCGCCAAAGGTGTGACGACCGTTCGTGTGACGGTAACGGTCTGAAGGGGGTGCTGTGCATCTGCCCGGGCCCGACTCAGGGGTAAACCACCGGCCGATTCCCGGCAAGTCAGGCTTTTTCGAGCACCACCGGGGTACTCAGGACCCGGTCGGCGCCGACCACCCGGGCCGGGCCACCGAGGGTGACGGCCTGCTCGAACGGTAGGTCACGCAGCGAGGTGCCCAGGCTCACCCGGATCCGGCCGGGCTCGACCACCCGGCGCAGGTCGCGGCCGACCAGCGCGGTGCGATCCGCGTGCACTTGCATCCGCACCCGCACCCGCTCCTCCGGTTCCAGCCGGACCCGGGCGAAACCGGCCAGCCAGCGCACCGGCCGCACCACCGAGGCCACCGGGTCGCTCAGGTAGAGCTGGACCACCTCGGTGCCGGCCCGCACGCCACTGTTACGCACCAGCACGCCCACCTCGAAGCTGCCGTCGGTGGCGATCTCGGTCTGATCGACCTCGAACTCGCTCAGCTCGAACGTGGTGTAGGAGCAGCCGTGCCCGAACGGGAACAGCGGGCTCACGTCGACGCTGCTGATCATGCTGGGCTCGCCCAGCGGCGGCTGCAGATAGGTGTGCGGCTGGCCGCCCGGGCTGCGCGGGATCTGGACCGGCAGTCGTCCGCCCGGTTCCAGCCGGCCGGAAAGTACCCCGGCCAGCGCCGCGCCGCCTTCTTCGCCCGGCATGAACGCCTGCACCAGGCCCGCTACGCGCGGGGCCAGGTCGCCCAGGGCGTAGGGGCGCCCCGAGACCACGACGACGACCACCGGAGTGCCGGTGGCCAGCACTGCGTCGAGCAGATCGGTCTGCACACCGGGCAGTTTCAGGTCGTCGACGTCGCAGCCCTCTCCGGAGGAACCGCGGCCGAACATGCCGGCCAGGTCGCCGACGAACGCGATGCACAGGTCGGCCTCGGCGGTGGCGGCAACCGCGGCGGGGATGCCCGAGCGGTCCTGGCCCATCACCTCACAACCAGAACTATGGACGATGTGCGCACCTTGAAGTTCGGAGCGCAGGGCTTGCAGGGCGGTCGGGATCTCGATGCCGAGCCCGGCGTCGTGCTCGGGGAACTTGGGCAGGACGTGGTTGGGGAAGGCGTAACAACCCATGAACGTGCGGGGATCGTCGGCACAGGGGCCGATCACCGCGACGTTGGCAGGCCGGCGCAACGGCAGGGCGGTTCCCGGGTCGAGCAGAACTATGGACGTTTGCGCGATCCGGTGCGCGATGGCCCGGTTGCCCGGCGGGTCCAGTTCGATCGTCTCCGGCGCGTCCGGCTTCGGGTTCCACCCCGGATCCAGCAGGCCCAGTTCGGCCTTCTGGGTAAGCACCCGGCGCACCGCCCGGTCCAGGTACTCCGGCGCCAGCTCGCCGTCGTGCACCAGGTTCGGCAGGTGCGAGAAGCAGATCGTGTCGGGCAGCTCGACATCCATTCCCGCCTTGAGGGTTTCGGCTGCCGCCCCGGCGTAGTCCTCGACCACGCGGTGCATGCTGGCCAGGAACGGAGTGGCCCAGTAGTCGGACACCACCGTCCCCTCGAAACCCCAATCCTCCCTGAGAATCTCGTTCAGCAACCAGTGGTCGACACCGGCCGGTACCGCATCGTTGTCGTTGTAGGAGTGCATCACCGAACCGGCTCCGGCCTTCACCGCGGCCTCGAACGGCGGGAGCAGAAGGTCGAGGATCTCGCGCCGCCCCAGGGAGGCCGGCCCGTGGTTACGCCCGGCCCGCGAGGCCGAGTAACCGACGAAGTGCTTCAGCGTGGCAATGATTCCCGCGCTCTGCAGCCCCTGGACGTAAGCCGATCCGAGTTCCGAAACCAGGTACGGGTCTTCCCCGAGGGTCTCTTCGACGCGCCCCCAGCGATAGTCGCGCACCACGTCCATCAGCGGTGAAAGCCCTTGATGCACACCCAGCCGGGCCAGGTCGCGGCCGATCGCCGCGGCCATCTGCCCGATCAGCTCCGGGTCGAAGGTGGCCGCCCAGGCGATAGCCGCCGGATAAACCGTTGCCCCGTAGGTAGTCACGCCGGTCAGGCATTCCTCGTGCGCAATCGCCGGGATCCCCAGCCGCGAGCTCTCCACCACCACGCTCTGCTGCCGCGCCAGCTCCGCCGCGCCCTCGGCCGGACTCACCGGTGCGCTGCCGTAGACCCGGGTGAGGTGACCGAGCCCGAACCGGGCCGCCTGCTCCAGTGACACCTGACCACCCTCGTGCGCGAACGCGTCCTCCATCGGAGCGCTCTGGGCCCCGGGCTCCTGAGCACCGTCGGCCGGCGGTCGCGGGGTGTTACCCAGCCAGCGACTGCCGAGCTGCCCGGCCTTCTCCTCGATGCTCATCCGGGCGAGGAGATCCTCCACCCGCTCGGCCACTGCGCGACTGGGATCCTGCCAAGGCTGCACTGCTCACTCCTTCGTGAGACGTCGAAAAGTTTTCGAGCGCCCAACGATCCGGACGTCCTCAAAAACTGTTCCGGACAACGGTTGTCCGTTCGTCGACGGATTCACTGTCCGGCAGGGACAGACCCGGACGCAAGGGTTGACACCGCCCGGCGGCGAAACTAGCTTTCGAGAACTTCCGACAAATGCGGCATCTCTTCTTCCCGGAGGAGCGGCCGATCCGAACGACAGTTTCCTGCTCTACCGAACTCTCCCAGCGCATCGGGGCGCTGTTCCGCCCCGCTGCGTCCGTTGCGCCGCGGCCGCCGCGGCCGGTACCCGATGGAGATCACCGTGGATCCCATGCGCAAGCCCAGCCCGTCCCGCAGAAGCTTCCTCGCCCTCAGCCTGGGACTCCCGATCGCCGGGGCCACGCTGGCCGCCTGCGGAAGTTCCGGTCCCGGAACCGAGAACGGCGGAGGTGGCGAGGGCTCGGGAGGCAGCTACTGGTACCTCTCGGTCGACCCCAACGAGACCATCCGCCGCAACTCGCTGGACCGGTTCAACAAGGCCGAGCCGGACTCCGCGATCAAGGGCACGGCCTTCCAGAACGACGCGTACAAGGAGAAGATCAAGGTCGCGATCGGGGCCGGGCAGGCGCCGACGGTGATCTGGGGCTGGGGCGGCGGTGGCCTGGCCAGCTGGGTGGACGCCGGTGCGGTGGAGGACCTGACCCCGTGGTTCGACGAGAACCCGGACCAGAAGGAACGGCGTTTCCCCGCGGCCTTCGCGGCCGCCACGGTCGACGGGAAGATCTACGCGGTCCCGGCCGAGACCGTCACCCCGATCGTGCTGTTCTGGAACAAGCAGGTTTTCGCCGACGCCGGGCTGCAGCCGCCGACGTCGTGGGAGGACATCCTCGCCCTGGTTCCGCAGTTCAACGACAAGAAGATCGCCCCGTTCTCGCTGGCCGGGCAGTCCC
Organism: Kineosporia babensis; assembly: GCF_021129305.1. GTDB lineage: Bacteria > Actinomycetota > Actinomycetes > Actinomycetales > Kineosporiaceae > Kineosporia > Kineosporia babensis. The sequence continues at coordinate 234,397 of NZ_JAJOMB010000005.1, forward strand.
GCTGGACCAACATGATGTGGCTGGAGTTCCTGTTCGACCGGATCGGCGGCCCGGAGATCTTCCAGGCGGTGTTCGACGGCACCCCGAACGCCTGGTCCGACCCGGCCGCGATCAAGGCCCTCGGTGAGATCCAGAAGCTGGTCAAGGCCGACGGTTTCATCAAGGGCTTCTCCTCGATCACCGCCGACACCAACGCCGACCAGGCCCTGCTCACCTCGGGCAAGGCCGCGATGATGCTGCACGGCGCCTGGACGTACGGCTCGATGAAGGAAGAGAGCGACATCGTCAGCAGCGGCAACCTGGGCTACATGAACTTCCCGCCGGTGGCCGGCGGTACCGGCGACGCGAGCAACACCTACGGCAACCCGGGCCAGTACTACTCGCTCTCGTCCAAGGCCACCGAGGAGCAGAAGACCGCCGCCAAGGAGTTCTTCGCCACCCAGGTGCTCTCCGACGCCGAGCAGACCGACTGGGTCAACATGGCCGGTCAGGTCCCGATCGTGGTCGGCGTGGACAGCAAGTTCGAGGGTCTGGACGACGCCGAGTGGCTGCAGTTCGTCTACGACACGGCCAGCACCGCCTCGGTGTTCTCGCAGTCCTGGGACCAGGCGCTCAGCCCCACCGCCGCCGAGGAACTGCTGGCCAACATCGCCAAGCTCTTCCAGCTCGACATCACCCCGGAAGAGTTCGCCGAGAGCATGAACGCGGTCATCGGGAAATGACCGTCCCGGTTCAGGTTCCACCCTCCGAGGTCGTTCCCGGCCGGACCGCCTCGCACACGGTCCGGCAGGGCTCGATCGCCTGGATGGTGCTGCCCGCGCTGGTGATGTTCGTGGCCTTCGCGGTGATCCCGCTGATCGGCGTGTTCGCCCTGAGCTTCACCGAGTGGAACGGGATCGGCGACATCCGCCCGGCCGGGTTCGACAGCTGGCGCGAGGTGCTCACCGATCCCGGTCTGCCGAACGCGCTGTGGGTGACGTTCGAGGTGATGGCGCTGTCCTGGGCGTTCCAGACCCCGCTGAGTCTGCTGCTGGGCGTGTTCCTGGCCGGCAAGCAGCGCTACCGCGGGGTGCTGGCCGTGCTGTTCTTCGTGCCGCTGCTGCTCAGCCAGGCCGCGATCGCGATCACCTTCAAGGCGCTGCTGGACCCCAACTTCGGCCTCGGTGCCGGGCTCGGGATCGACTTCCTGGTCCAGGACTGGCTCGGTGAGCCCACTCTCGCCCTGGCCACCGTGGTGTTCGTGGTGTCCTGGCAGTTCATCCCGTTCCACACGCTGATCTACCAGGGCGCGGTCCGGCAGATCCCGGTCTCGCTGTACGAGGCCGCGCAGCTGGACGGGGCCGGGCGGCTGCGGCAGTTCTTCAGCATCACCCTGCCGCAGCTGAAGAACACCGTGATCGCCTCCTCCACCCTGATGGTGATCGGGTCGCTGACCTTCTTCGACCTGATCTGGGTGCTCACCGCCGGTGGTCCCGGCGACGCCACCCGGGCGCTGGCCCTGGACATGTACATCCGCGGTTTCCGGGCCAACCTGATGGGCCCGGCCAGCGCGATCGCGGTGATCCTGGTCGTCGTCGGCCTGCTGCTGGCGCTGGCCCTGCGGCGCCTGGGCGGCGGCCGGGACGCCGGCAGCCAACTGGAGGGGATGTGAGCACCGTGACCGCCCCGGCACCCACCGGGACCCGGGCGCCCGAGCCGCGCACCGACGTCCGTAAGTTCCTGCAGCTGAACTGGATCGGTGGCCTGGGCGGGCTGTTCTGGCTGGTCGTGGTGATCCTGCCGGTCTACTGGATCGTCCTGACCAGCGTGAAGACCCGGGCCAACTACTACACCACCAACCCGCTCGCCCCACCCGGTGAGATCAGCTTCGAGAACTACAGTTTCGTGATGGAGTCGGGCTTCCCCCGGTACTTCGCGAACACCGCGATCGTCACCCTGGGCGCGGTGGTGCCGGCCGTGCTGATCTCGTTCATGGCCGCGTTCGCGATCGTCCGGGCCGGTGACGGGCGGTTCCTGCGCTCGGTGAACCTGCTGTTCCTGGCCGGTCTGGCGATCCCGCTGCAGGCGGTGATCATCCCGGTGTACCTGATCATCATCCGGCTGCAGATGTACGACACCCTGCTGGCGATCATCCTGCCCTCGATCGCCTTCGCCATCCCGCTGACCGTGCTGATCCTGTCCAACTTCATCCGTGACGTGCCCAAGGAACTGTTCGAGTCGATGCGCCTGGACGGGGCCAGCGAGTGGCGTACCGCCTGGTCGCTGGCCTTTCCGCTGACCCGGCCGGCGCTGGTCACGGTCGGTATCTACAACGCGCTGACGATCTGGAACGGCTTCCTGCTGCCGCTGGTGCTGACCACCGATCCGAACCAGCGCACCCTGCCCCTGGCGCTGTGGTCCTTCCAGGGGCAGTACGGCGTGAACGTGCCGGCCGTGGCCGCCGCGGTCGTGCTGACCACCCTGCCGATCCTCACGCTCTACGTGATCGGCCGGCGACAGCTGCTGAGCGGTCTGACCGCCGGCTTCGGCCGCTGACCTGCTATGGGCCTGGAGCCCTGGTGAAGGAGGCTCACATGAGCTCCAGGCCCGCACGGGCAACGTTGGCGACCATCGCCGAGGCCGCGGGAGTCTCGATCGCCACCGTCTCCAAGGTGGTGAACGGGCGCGACGACGTCTCCCCCGGCACCCGCGCGATGGTCGAGGAACTGCTGCGCCAGCACTACTACACCGGCCGGGGCGGCAGCCGGCAGACCACCATCGAGGTGGTCTTCGCCGGGCCCTTGGCGGCCTACAGCAACGAGGTCATGGAGGGCGTGCTGCAGGCCGCCGCCGAGCCCGGCGTGTCGGTGATGCTGAGCAAGGGCCGGGGCGCCTCGACCGCCACGGCCTGGGCCTTGGCGGTGGCCAAGGCCGGGCGCTGCGCGGTGATCAGCGTCAGCAACGAGATGACCCCCGAGGAGTCCACCGCCCTGGCCCGGGCCAACGTCCCGCTGGTCGTGGTGGACCCGCTAACCCCGGCCGGCGCCGACGTCACCAGTGTCGGCTCCACCAACTACGCCGGCGGGACCACCGCCGCCGAGCACCTGCTCTCCCTGGGGCACACCCGCCTGGCCTACCTGGGCGGCGATGCCGAGGCGGGCTGCAATCAGGCGCGCTGGCAAGGTTTTCGCGCCACCCTGGAGGCTGCCGGTTACCCCGTGGCCCCGAAGCTGGCCCAGCACCTGACCTTCCGCTACGCCGCCGGGCTGAACGGCGGCGGCGCCCTGCTCGACTCCCCCAACCCGCCCACCGCGGTCTTCGCCGGCAGCGACGAGATCGCCGTGGGCCTGATCGAGGCCTGCCGCCGCCGCGGCCTGCGGGTGCCCGAGGACGTGAGCGTGATCGGCTTCGACGACACCCAGCTGGCCGAGTTCTGTTCGCCCCCGCTGACCGTGGTGCGCCAGCCGCTGCGGGAGATGGGGCGGGTGGCCGTGCGCACCGCGCTGCAACTGGCGGCCGGGGCCTCGGTGGACTCGCACCACGTGGAGCTGTCCACCAGCCTGGTGGTCCGCGCCTCGACCGCCCCACCCCGGCGCTGATCGTCTACTCGCCGGTCTCTGCACTCCTACTGCAACGCCCGCTGCAGTTTCGCCCGATCAGGCACGAAAACCCGTTCCGCCTGACGTAATCTCCCGCAAGTGCAGACGACCCGCCTGAAAGTGACACTCCGCGACGTCGAACCGAGAGTTCTGCGGGTGCTCGACGTCCCGGCCGACAGCACGCTGGGCGAGCTACACGACCTGCTCCAGATCGGGGTCGGCTGGCTGAGTCTGGAGCCGTACCAGTTCATCTCGGGGCCGGTCACCTACCTGCCCGGCGCCGTCGAGGACGTGCTCACCGACCTGGGGCGCAGCTTCGGCTACCTCTACGATCCGCAGTCCCGCTGGGCGCACGACGTGCTGGTGCTCGGGCCCGGTGGCGATCGGGTGGGCTGCGTCTACGGCGAGGGGGTCTGCCCGCCGGACAGCACCGGCGGCCCGCGGGAGTACGCGGCCCGGCTGCGCGAGCTGCCCGAGAGCATGCGCGAGATGTTCTGGGCCCCGCATTCGCCGGAGTTCGATCAGGAGCTCACCGATCTGCGGGTGCGCCAAATGGCCGGGGTGGTGCCGGAATCCGTGCAGCAGCTGCTCCGGCTGGCCGACGACGCTCCGGAACTGGGTTCCGGCAGCCACCTTCCGCTCGAGATCGTGCGCAGCATGCACGATCTGCGCCCACGCTGGCAGCATTTCACCGGGATGCCCCCGCTGTCCGTGCTGCACGGCATCCTGCGCAGCTGCGGGCTGCTGGTGGCCGGGGCCGGCCGGGTGCGCGACGAGTTGTTCATCGTGCGCAAGCTCCGCTCCTGGTTCGCTCCCGGAACCTTCACCGCCAGCGTGGCCGGGCTGGGGGTGGGGGCCCTGGCCGCCCGGGGCGCGCTCGACGAGGAGACGCTGGTCGGCATCGTGCTCAGCGAGACCGACCGCGCGTACCCGGCCGGGCCGCAGGAGATCCGCAACGCCCTGATGCACCTGCTGCCGGCGCTGACCGGTCTGGACCTGGCCGAGCGCACCGGTGGGGCCTGGCAGCCCGGCCCGTCCGCCCGGACCCTGCTTCCACAGGCCACCGCGCTGTCGGTCTACGCATCCGGCCCGCGCGAGGGCTCCGGGGCACCGGAACAGCAGATGCCGGTCTGAACGAACCGCTACGAAAACCCGCCCACTACCGCACCTGCCGGCACCTACGGGCGGTGCCCACGGCGTCCGCGGTTGAAAAGAACCTCGCGTGCGCCACCTGACGCATCATGCAGCTCTCCAGGGAGAAAGTGGGCCCGGCCGGTCTCGAACCGACGACACCCGCGGTGTAAACGCGGTGCTCTACCAACTGAGCTACAGGCCCCGGCTCCGGACCGGCAAGCGGTCCGGAGCGACGTTCTACAAAGCGGCGATGGCCTCGCGGTAGCCGTCCAGCGACCGGGCCTCGCCCATGCCGTTGACGATGCTCCAGCGCAGCACGCCGTCCTTGTCGATCAGGAAGGTACCGCGAACCGAGCTGCCGGTGGTCTCGTTGAAGACCCCGTAGGCCTGCGCCACCGCCCCGTGCGGCCAGAAGTCGGACAGCAGCGGGAACGGGTACTTCTCGGCATCGGCCCAGGTCCGCAGGGCGAACATGGGGTCGCAGGAGATCGCCAGGACCTGTACCCCGCCGTCCTCGAAGGCCGCCAGATTGTCCCGGATCTCACACAGCTCACCGGTGCAGATCCCGGAGAAGGCGAACGGGTAGAACACCAGCGCGACGTTCTTCTCGCCCTGGAAGGCCGACAGTTCGACCACCTCGCCGTGCTCGCTCTTCAGAGCGAAGCCGGGAGCCGGCTGACCGATCTGGAGTGACATCTGCGCCTGTTTCCTCTCGCCCGGGCCCATGACCGTTCCGCACGCCGGATCATGATCCGGCGTGCGGAACCCAGTCTGTCAGGAACCTCAGCGGCGGCCGGCCTTCGGGGTGGCCAGTCTCGTCCCGGTCCAGTCCCGGCACACGCTGATCGTGCTGGTCGCGTGCAGCCCGGCGGTCGGGGCCGATTCCTCGATCTCGCTGTGCTCGACGTGGCCTTCCCGGCCCGCCTTCGGCGTCAGCAGCCAGATGATCCCGCCCTCGGCCAGGTTCGTCAGCCCAGAGATGAGCGCGTCAACGAGATCGCCGTCGTCGTCTCGCCACCAGAAGAGGACTGCGTCGGCAACCTCCTGCGCGTCCTCATCGGCCAGTTCGTTGCCCGTCAGCGTCTCGATTGCGAGCCGCAGCTCGTCGTCCACGTCGTCGTCGTACCCGAACTCCTGTACGAACTGACCGGGCTTGAGTCCAAGCCGGCCGGCCATGGACTGCTCAGCCGCGGGCTCCGCGGTCGCGCCCACCTCACTGACCTCCTCCGCTGCCAACGCTCCCGCGCGGCGGCACTGGCAGCCCCGTAGGGCCGCTCGTCTTCCCGAACGGATCGTCCGACCCGCTCGCCCACCACTTCGGTGGTCCAGCGATGATGCAACCATCACCAGGCTGGTCAGGCTAGTGGACTCCATCCCCTCGGTGCCGCGCAACCGCCCCGCCACCTCGCACGTCGTGTTTTTGCCCGAACGATCGACGGCCGGTGCACAGGCGAGCGGCCGACACAGGGTGAGCATCCCGCCCCGGCACTTCCTCCCGCACATGGTTTTCCGGATCGGGCTGCACGCCCGACATGCCCGGGTAACCACCGCGACACGCCGCCGACACGCCCGGGCCCGGTGATCAGGACCCGCCCCGCCGTGCCCACCCCGATCCCGAAGGGGCACACTGGAGGCTGGAGGGCAAGGCCGCCACGGACGCCGTGAACGACGGGGTACCGGTGACGTCACCGCCGCCCGTCAGCCAAGATAGGGCCCGGACCGGTCGCGATCCGGCGGGTTCGGCATGGTTTCACATCGTTGTCCTAAATCCAGGAGGGACGTCGTGGTCGGACGAGAATCATCAGGCCCGATCCTGAACGGGCTGCCGAGCCGGCTGCCCGACATCGATCCTGAGGAGACCGCTGAGTGGATCGCGTCCCTGGACGCGGCCATCGACGGTCAGGGCCGTCAGCGGGCCCGCTACCTGATGCAGTCCCTGCTGCAGCGCGCCCGCGAGCGCGGTGTCGGTGTGCCGAGTCTCACGGCCACCGACTACGTCAACACCATCCCGCCGGAGGCCGAGCCCTGGTTCCCGGGTGACGAAGAGGCCGAGCGCACCGCCCGCCGGTGGGTCCGCTGGAACGCCGCGGTGATGGTGCACCGCGCCCAGCGCCCGGACATCGGCGTCGGCGGTCACATCTCCTCCTACGCCTCCTCGGCCTCGCTCTACGAGGTCGGCTTCAACCACTTCTTCCGGGGCAAGGATCACCCGGGTGGCGGTGACCAGGTCTTCTTCCAGGGCCACGCCTCCCCCGGCGTGTACGCCCGGGCGTTCCTCGAGGGCCGGCTGTCCGCCGACCAGCTCGACGGCTTCCGCCAGGAGCGCTCGCACCCGGCCGGCGGTCTGTCCTCGTACCCGCACCCGCGGCTGATGCCGGATTTCTGGGAGTTCCCGACCGTCTCGATGGGCCTGGGCCCGATGAACGCGGTCTACCAGGCCTCGTTCAACAAGTACCTGCACAACCGGGGCATCAAGGACACCTCCCAGCAGCACGTCTGGGCCTTCCTCGGCGACGGCGAGATGGACGAGCCGGAGAGCCGCGGTTTCCTCCAGGTCGCCGCCCAGGAAGAGCTGGACAACCTGACCTTCGTGGTGAACTGCAACCTGCAGCGCCTGGACGGCCCGGTGCGTGGCAACGGCAAGATCATCCAGGAGCTGGAGGCGCAGTTCCGCGGCGCCGGCTGGAACGTGATCAAGGTGGTCTGGGGCCGCGAGTGGGACCCGCTGCTGGCCGCCGACCGCGACCACGCCCTGGTCAACCTGATGAACATCACGCCCGACGGCGACTACCAGACCTTCCGGGCCGAGGACGGCGCGTACATCCGCGAGCACTTCTTCGGCCGTGACCCGCGCACCCTCAAGCTGGTCGAGAAGCTCTCGGACGACGACATCTGGTGGAACCTCAAGCGCGGTGGGCACGACTACCGCAAGGTCTACGCGGCCTACCGGGCGGCGGTCGAGCACAACGGCCAGCCCACGGTGATCCTGGCCAAGACGATCAAGGGCTACGGCCTGGGCACGCACTTCGCCGGCCGTAACGCCACCCACCAGATGAAGAAGCTCACGCTGGACGACCTCAAGGCGTTCCGCGACGGCCTGCGCATCCCGATCAGCGACGCCCAGCTGGAGGCGGACAAGTACCTGCCGCCGTACTTCCACCCGGGCGAGAACGACGAGACGCTGCAGTACCTGAAGGACCGCCGGCGCAAGCTCGGCGGGGCCGTGCCCTCGCGCCGGCACAGCGCGGGCTCGCTGAAGCTCCCCGACGACAAGGCCTACGCCGGCGCCAACAAGGGCTCGGGCAAGCAGCAGGTCGCCACCACCATGGCGTTCGTCCGGATCCTGCGGGACCTGATGCGGGACAAGGACTTCGGCCCCCGGGTGGTGCCGATCATCCCGGACGAGGCGCGCACCTTCGGGATGGACTCGTTCTTCCCGACCGCCAAGATCTACAACCCGCACGGCCAGCAGTACACCTCGGTCGACCGTGAGCTGATGCTCGCCTACACCGAGTCGGTCTCCGGGCAGATCCTGCACGTGGGCATCAACGAGGCCGGTTCGGTCGGGGCGTTCCAGGCGGCCGGCACCTCGTACGCCACGCACGGCGAGCCGATGGTCCCGGTCTACGTCTTCTACTCGATGTTCGGCTTCCAGCGCACCGGTGACAGCCTGTGGGCCGCGGCCGACCAGATGTCCCGGGGCTTCCTGATCGGCGCCACCGCCGGGCGGACCACGCTGACCGGCGAGGGCCTGCAGCACGCCGACGGGCACTCCCCGCTGCTGGCCTCGACCAACCCGGCGGCGGTGATCTACGACCCGGCCTACGGGTACGAGATCGGGCACATCATGAAGGACGGCCTGCGGCGGATGTACGGCGAGTCGCCGGAGGACATCTTCTACTACCTGACCGTCTACAACGAGCCGATCGTGCAGCCCCCGGCTCCCGAGAACGTCGATGTCGAGGGCATTCTCAAGGGCATCTACCAGCTGCGGCCGGCCGGTCAGGCGTCCGGCCCGAAGGCCCAGATCCTGGCCTCGGGGGTCTCGGTGCCGTGGGCCCTGGAGGCGCAGACCCTGCTGGCCAACGACTGGGGCGTGGCCGCCGACGTGTGGAGCGTGACCAGCTGGACCGAGCTGCGCCGCGACGCCCTGGCGGCGGACAACCACAGCTTCCTGAACCCCTCGGAGCCGGCCCGCAAGCCGTTCGTCACGCAGAAGCTCGAGGGGGCCGCCGGTCCGGTGGTCGCGGTCACCGACTACATGCGGGCGGTACCGGACCAGATCCGGCAGTGGGTGCCGCAGGAGTTCGTCTCCCTCGGCGCCGACGGCTTCGGCATCTCCGACACCCGCCCGGCGGCCCGCCGCTACTTCGGCATCGACAGCCCGTCGGTCGTGGTGCGGGTGCTGCAGCTGCTGGCCGCCCGCGGTGAGATCGCCGCGGACATCCCGCAGAAGGCCGTGGACAAGTACGACCTGCTGAACGTCCGGGCCGGCACCACCGGCACGGCGGGCGGCGACGCGTAGTCCGTTCGTCAGGCGAGGGGCTGCTGGGGAGACTTCCCGGCGGCCCCTCGGCTTTTGCCTGCCTGATTGAGGACGCTCGCCCGCCCCACGCTCCCACCGGGCCCTCCCGCTCGGGGCCGGCTTGGCCAACGCAACCCGGACTCACACCGGGCCAGTTCCTCCAACCCAACCCACGCTCACACAACCCCTGTCCTGACGGGCTTCTCCAACCACAAGCCACGCTCCCCATCAGCCCCTCCGCTCGGGGCCAGCTCTTCTACTCGCTCTCCTTCCACCCACCCGCTAGCAAGGCCTGTTATCGCTCGCCGTGTTGATCGGGAAGACAAAACGACGCTATGACGTGCTTTGTCTTCCCGATCCCGCCTCCGAACCGCAGGGGCCCGGACAGGCCGAAGGGCCGCCCGAGAACGCCCGGGGCGGCCCTTCAGAAGGTGCAGCTAGAAGATGGTGGCGATGCCGGAGGCGCCGCCGGTGATGGGCATCGAGCCGGTGGGCGGGCCGAGCCGGTCGCCGATCTCCTGCCGCAGGGCCTGGACGGCCTGCTGGTCGGGGTGCTCGGCCAGGGCGGCCAGATGGCGCCGGGCCTCGCTGAGCCGCTCCACCTCGATCGCGGCCAGGATCAGCTCGCGAGCGGCGGGGAGCACGTGCTCCTTCGGGCGCCAGTGCCCGACCCCGAGGTTCAGCGCGTCGTTCGGGTGCCCGGCCTCGCGCAGCATCTCCAGGCCCTGGGCCAGTGCGTCGCCGGTGCTGTCCCGGTCGGCCGCCGTGCTGAGCCGGCGCAGCGCCGTCTCCCGGTCGTCGTCGATCGAGAGCCGGGCCAGCTGGATCAGCGGGTACCAGGCCCGCTGACTCTGGGCGACCTCCTCGGCCAGCGCCCAGACGGAGTCCTCCGCCGCGCGCTGAGGGTCACCGCCCTCGTGGTTCTCCGCGGCCATGGCGCCGACGATCTCGGCCAGCCGGTCGAACGCGACCACGTCGTTGGGGTCTTCTCCCAGCCGGGCGCGCAGCGCTTCCTCCTCGCTGCGGTCCTCGTCGGTGGCGTGCAGATCGCCGCCCCCGAGCTCGACCGGGGTCTCGACAGAGTGAGCCGCGACCGTCTCCAGACGGCCGCCGCCGGCGACGGTGTCGTCCGCCGAGCGCCGCTTCAGCCGATCCAGCGCTGACATATCGCCCCTTTCGGCAACCTGCGGTGCAGTCCTGGTGCTGTGTGTGCTGGCTGTATTCGTGGTGCGTTCCGTGCAGAATCGATCCGCCACGCCTCACCGGAGATACAGGCCCGTCGGGTGACGGCCAGGTGACCCGGGTGCTGCCTCTGAGTGCCTCCTGTGTGACGTAGGACCGTCTCGACCCTAACGCGTGCTGCCCACCCACGGCGACCGGTGCTGCCCTGTGCCGCGGGCGTCTGTGCAGCGTACGCCGCCGTAACCGGTCGGCGACCGGGGCCGAGGACTCCTTGACAGGACCCACCCGGAGCCCGCTCACGCAGGTCAGGCCTTAATCTCGTCAGCGTGGTGACAGCGGACGAGGCAACCATCGCCAACCTGAGGGCGGCCCGGGGCACCCTCGCCGGCGAGGCCGTCCGCCGGATGGAGGAGACGCTGCCCTGGTACCGCGCGATGAGCGCGCAGGACCGCTCCTGGGTGGGGCTGATCGCCCACGCCGCCATCTCCGCCTTCATCGCCTGGTACCAGCAGCCGGACGGCGAGGTGCAGATCACCGCCGACGTCTTCGGCACCGCCCCGCGCGAGCTGACCCGTTCCATCTCGCTGCAGCACGCGCTGCAGATGGTCCGCACCGTGGTCGACTCCGTCGAGGAGCACGTCCCCGCGATCGCCGCCCCCGACGCCGAGCAGCACCTGCGCGAGTCCGTACTGCGTTACTCCCGGGACGTGGCCTTCGCCGCCGCGGAGATCTACGCCCGGGCGGCCGAGTCCCGAGGCTCCTGGGACGCCCGCCTGGAAGCCATGGTCGTGGACGCGGTGATGCGCGGGGCCGAGAGCGAGGACCTGCGTTCCCGGGCCGCGGCGCTGAACTGGGGCGCCACCACCAAGGTCGTCGTGGTGGCCGGTGAGGCCTCGGCGGCCACGCTCGAGGAGAGCAGAGAAAGCCTGCGCAGCACCGCCCGCAGCGGCGGCGGCGACCTGCTGATCGGTCTCCAGGGCGAACGGCTGATCCTGATCCTGGGCCACGGCGACGACCCGGGGGCGCTGGTGACCGACCTGGTGCAGTACTTCGGCCCCGGCCCGGTGGTGGTCGGCCCGGCCGTGAACGGGCTGATGGCGGCCTCGGAGTCGGCCCGGGCGGCGGTGTCCGGCCTCAGCGCGGCCCGGGCCTGGCCGGGTGCCCCCCGGCCGGTGGAGAGCGACGACCTTCTGCCCGAACGGCTGCTGACCGGGGACACCGAGGCCCGCCGCACCTTGATCGAGCAGGCCTACCGCCCGTTGACCGAGGGCGCGGCGCACCTGCTGGACACGGTCTGGACCTACGTGGAGCTCGGCGGATCGCTGGAGGGGGCGGCCCGGGCGTTGTTCGTGCACCCCAACACGGTTCGCTACCGGCTCCGGCGCGTGAGTGACATCACTAGGTGGGACCCTACTGACGCGCGGGGTGCCTTCGTGTTACGCATTGCCATCATCGCAGGTCGGGTCAGCGATCCGCAGACCTGACCGGATGTCGTCCAGCGACTCTTTGTAGGAAGTCTCCAAAGGCATGCGAAAAGCTTCGTGCGCTCCATGCCGTCCGCCGAGCCGCTGGGCGGCGCATCGTTGAGTCCGTGCTCGTCATCGTTGCGCCCGGACAGGGCTCCCAGACTCCCGGCTTCCTGCAGCCCTGGCTCGAGGAGCCCGCGGCTGCCGACCGGCTGAACTGGCTGTCCGCGGTCGCCGACATCGACCTGGTCGGGCACGGCACCACCTCGGACGCGGAGACCATCCAGGACACCGCCGTCGCCCAGCCGCTGCTGGTCGCCGCCGGGCTGGTCTCGCTGCTCACCCTGTTCCCGAGCCCGGCCGACGCCTACCGGCAGATCGGGGTCGGCGCCGGGCACTCGGTCGGCGAGATCACCGCGGCCGCGGCCGCCGGCGTGATCACCGCCGAGCAGGCGATGGTGCTGGTGCGCGAGCGCGGCCGGGCGATGGCCCAGGCCGCGGCGGCCACCCCGACCGGGATGAGCGCGCTGCTGGGCGGTGACCCGGACGAGGTGCTGGAGACCCTGAAGCGCCTCGACCTCACCCCGGCGAACATGAACATGACCGGCCAGGTGGTCGCGGCCGGCACGCTGGAGAACCTGGAGCGGCTGAAGGCCGAGCCGCCGGCCAAGGCCCGGGTGCGCCCGCTGAAGGTGGCCGGTGCCTTCCACACCGAGTTCATGGCCCCCGCGGTGGACGTGCTCGAGGGCTACAGCCGGGCGATCAGCACGCACGACGCCCGGGTCCGCCTGGCCTCCAACGCCGACGGCGCGGTGGTCGACGACGGCCGCGAGGTGCTGGGCCGGATCGTGCGGCAGATCAGCCGCCCGGTGCGCTGGGACCTGTGCATGGAGACCTTCCGCGAGCTCGGCGTCACCGGCCTGCTGGAGCTGCCGCCGGCCGGCACCCTGACCGGGATCGCCAAGCGCGCGCTGCCCGGGGTCGAGCTGGTCGCCCTGAAGACGCCGGACGACCTGCCCGCCGCGAAGGCACTGATCGAGAAGCACGCCGAGCCCGCCAAGTCACTGCTGAGCGAGGGATCATGACCCGCATCGGCAGCCGGCGCGGCGCCGAGTACGCCCGGATCCTGGCCACCGGGGCCCGGCGGCCCGACCGGATCGTCACCAACGACGAGATCTGCGAGGTGCTCGACTCCTCGGACCAGTGGATCCGGGAGCGCACCGGGATCATCACCCGGCGCTTCGCCGCGCCCGGGGAGACCGTCGTCGACCTGGCCGCGCCGGCCGCGCAGCAGGCGATCGAGCGGGCCGGGCTGGCCCCGGCCGACGTCGACGCCGTGCTGGTCGCCACCAGCACCCACATGGTCTCGATGCCCTCCGCCGCCGCGCTCACCGCGGCCCGGATCGGCGCCGGTCAGGCCACCACGTTCGACCTGTCCACCGCCTGCGCCGGGTTCACCCACGGCGTCGCCGTGGCCAACGACCTGATCCGCGGCGGCTCCGCCCGGCACGTGCTGCTGGTCGGCGTGGACCGGATGACCGACGTGATCGACCCCCGCGACCGGGGCAGCGCGATGATCTTCGGCGACGGCGCCGGCGCGGCCGTGATCGGCCCGAGCGACACCCCGGGCATCGGCCCGACGATCTGGGGCGGCGACGCCGATCAGTGGGAAGCGCTGTACCAGACCGCTTCCTGGACCGAGTACCGCGACGCCGTCCAGGCGGGCGGCGAACCGGACTGGCCGGTGCTGACCATGATGGGCCCGAAGATCTTCCGCTGGGCGGTCTGGCAGATGGCCGACGTGGCCCGCAAGGCGCTCGAGGCGGCCGAGGTGGACGTGGCCGACCTGGCCGCCTTCGTCCCGCACCAGGCCAACATCCGGATCATCGACCAGATGGCCAAGCAGCTCAAGGTGCCCGAGCACGTGGTGGTCGCGCGCGACGTGGTCGACGCCGGCAACACCACGGCCGGGAGTATCCCACTGGCCCTGGACCGCGTCGTCACCGAGGGCCAGGTACCCTCCGGAGGGCTCGCCCTGCTGATCGGTTTCGGCGCCGGGCTGAGCTACTCGGCGCAGGTCGTCGCGCTCCCCTGATTTTCTCGCCCCTGGTGCATTCGGCCGGGGCAGACACGGGTGGGGCCGGCGCCGACGCCGTACAGTCCTCACGCCGTACATCGCACCGCAAGAAGCAACACTGACGAAATGGAGCAAAACCATGGCGCACACCCAGGACGAGATCCTCGCCGGACTCGCCGAGCTCGTCGCTGAGGAGACCGGCATCCCGGCCGGCGACGTGCAGCTGGAGAAGTCCTTCACCGACGACCTGGACATCGACTCGCTGTCGATGATGACGATCGTCGTCAACGCCCAGGACAAGTTCGACGTGGAGATCCCGGACGAGGCCGTGGGCGGCCTGAAGACCGTCCAGGACGCCGTCTCCTACATCAGCAACGCCGAGACGGCGAAGGCCTGACCTTCATGCCGGGTTCAGACGACAGGGCGATCGCCGTCACCGGGCTGGGTGCCACCAGCCCGCTCGGCGGCGACGTGCAGACCACCTGGGACGCGCTGCTCGCGGGCAGCTCCGGCGCCCGGCCGATCGGTGAGATCTGGACGGAGCGGTACCCCACGCTTCCGGTCACGTTCGCCTGCAGCCTGGCCCAGCCCGCCTCGGAGAAGCTCACTCCGCAGGAGATCCGCCGGCTCGACCCCAGCGGTCAGTACGCGCTGATCGCGTCCCGGGAGGCGTGGGCCCACGCCGGCGCCCCCGAGGTCGAGAAGGAGCGTCTGGGCGTGTGCATGGCCTCCGGCATCGGCGGCCTGCACACCGTGCTCAACGCGTACGACACGCTGAACGACAAGGGCGCGCGGCGGATGCTGCCGATGACCGTGCCGATGCTGATGCCGAACGGCCCGGCCGCCGCGGTCGGGCTCGACCTCGGTGCCCGCGCCGGGGTGCACACGCCGGTCTCGGCGTGCGCGTCCGGGGCCGAGGCGATCGCCCAGGGCGCCGACCTGATCCGTCGCGGTCTGGCGGACGTGGTGGTGGCCGGCGGTACCGAGGGCTGCATCCACCCGGTCACGATCGGCGCGTTCGCGGCGATGCAGGCGCTGTCGAAGTGGAACGACGACATCACCCGGGCCTCGCGCCCGTACGACGTCGAGCGCAACGGCTTCGTGATGGGTGAGGGTTCCGGCGCGGTGGTGCTGGAGTCGATGGCCCACGCCAAGGCCCGCGGCGCCACGATCCACGCGGTGCTGGCCGGGGTCGGGGTCACCTCCGACGGCTATCACATCTCGGCTCCCGAGCCGGAGGGCAAGGGCGCGGCCCGGGCCATGCGGGCGGCGCTGGCCGACAGCGACCTGGCCGCCTCGGACATCGTGCACCTGAACGCGCACGCCACCTCCACCCCGGTCGGCGACGTCGCCGAGGCGCAGGCCATCCGCCTGGCCCTGGGCGAGGCGACCGACAGCGTGGCGGTCTCGGCGACCAAGTCGATGACCGGGCACCTGCTCGGCGCGGCGGGGGCGCTGGAGTCGATCTTCACGGTGCTGGCCGTGCGGGACGGGATCGCCCCGCCGACCACCAACCTGGACAGCCAGGACCCGAAGATCACCCTGGACGTGGTGAACAAGGATCCGCGCAAGCTGCCCGACGGTGAGCGCGCGGCGGTGAACAACGCCTTCGGGTTCGGCGGTCACAACGTCGGCCTGGTGTTCCGCAGCGCCTGAGCCGGCAGAACGTCGAAAGGGCCGGTCCCCCCGGGTTGGGGACCGGCCCTTTCCGACGTTGCCGAAAGTTCAGCCGACGCGGTGCAGCCAGCGCACCGGGGCGCCGTCACCGGCGTAGCGGAACGGCTCGAGCTCGTCGTCCCAGGCCCGGCCCAGGGCCAGGTCGAGCTCGCGCTGCATCAGCAGCGGATCGGCATGACCGATCTCCATCGCGGCCCGGATCCGGTCCTCGGGCACCATCACGTTGCCGTGGACGTCCGTCACGGCATGGAAGATCCCCAGCTCCGGGGTATGGCTCCAACGGCCGCCGTCCACCCCCGCGCTGGCCTCCTCGGTCACCTCGAACCGAAGATGCGCCCAGCCGCGCAGGGCAGAGGTCAGCCGCGCACCCATACCCTGCGGTGCCTGCCAGGACAGCTCTGTCCGGTACAACCCTGGCGCCGCCGGCTGCTCGATCCAGTCCAGCGACAAGCGCAGCCCTAGTACGCCGCCCGCTGCCCATTCCACATGTGGGCACAACGCGCTCGGCGCGGAATGCACAAACAGCACGCCTCGCGTGATGGCACCCGACATCTGGCCCTCCTCGACCCGGTTTGAGGTTCGTCTTCCCCAACGACCTCAACTCAGGCTTCTGAGCCGCAGGCACCCGTCCACGGACGCGTGTCGCCGATCATTGTGCCCGAGTCGGTCTCTCACCGCCAGGGTCGAACCCTCCACCGATCAGCGGAGATGCCCCCACCCTCGAGGTGAGGGCCAGGAGGCACCCGCGCGGTGGAACCGCACAGCGGGATCGCCGTCCGTGGCTGAGGTCGGGGCGCAACTCGGCGCAACGCCCGTGACCGCCTCTGCCGTGGTGACACACCGAGCGCATAGGGTCGTCAGCAGCCGGTTGAGTCAGAACGAACAGGAGGCCGGACGAGTATGTCGCAGCAGGTGCGCGGAGTTGTGTCACTGGCGAAGGGCGCGCCGGTGTCGATCGAGACGATCACCGTCCCCGATCCGGGTCCGGGCGAGGCCGTGGTGAAGGTGCAGGCCTGCGGGGTCTGCCACACCGATCTGCACTATCGAGAAGGCGGCATCAACGACGACTACCCCTTCCTGCTCGGCCACGAGGCGGCCGGGATCGTCGAGAGCGTGGGCGAGGGGGTCACCGACGTGGCCCCGGGCGACTTCGTGATCCTGAACTGGCGCGCGGTGTGCGGCTCGTGCCGGGCGTGTCTGCGGGGGCGCCCGCACCTGTGCTTCAACACCCACAACGCCCAGCAGAAGATGACCCTGCAGGACGGCACCGAACTGTCCCCCGCCCTGGGCATCGGCGCGTTCATCGAGAAGACCCTGGTCGCCGCCGGCCAGTGCACCAAGGTCGACCCGGCGGTCAAGCCCGAGGTGGCCGGGCTGCTCGGCTGCGGCGTGATGGCCGGGCTGGGCGCGGCCCTGAACACCGGCAACGTCGGCCGGGACGACACCGTCGCGGTGATCGGCTGCGGCGGCGTGGGCAACGCGGCGATCGCCGGGGCCCGGCTGGCCGGTGCCAAGACGATCATCGCCGTCGACCTGGACGACCAGAAGCTGGAATGGGCCAGGGAGTTCGGCGCCACCCACACGGTCAACTCCAGGTCGGGCGACCCGGTCAAGGCCGTTCAGGAGCTCACCGGTGGCTTCGGCGCCGACCTGGTGGTCGACGCGGTCGGCCGGCCGGAGACCTGGAAGACCGCGTTCTACGCGCGCGACCTGGCCGGGACCGTGGTCCTGGTCGGGGTGCCGGACCCCAGCATGCAACTGGAGGTCCCGCTGATCGACGTGTTCGGCCGGGGTGGCTCGCTGAAGTCCTCCTGGTACGGCGACTGCCTGCCCAGCCGCGACTTCCCGACGATGGTCGACCTGCACCTGCAGGGCCGGCTGCCGCTGGAGAAGTTCGTCTCCGAGACGATCGGCCTGGAGGACGTCGAGGCCTCGTTCGCCAAGATGAAGACCGGCGAGGTCCTGCGCTCGGTGGTCCTGCTGTGAGCGGGCCGCTGCGGGTCGAGAAGGTGGTCACCAGCGGGGTGTTCTCGCTGGACGGCCAGAACTTCGACGTCGACAACAACGTCTGGCTGCTCGGCGACGACGAGGAGGTGCTGGTGGTCGACGCGGCCCACCAGGCCGCCCCGATCCGCGCCGCGATCGGCTCGCGCACGCTGGTGGGCGTGGTGTGCACGCACGGGCACAACGACCACATCAACGCCGCGATCGAGGTGGCCGGGGACGCCCCGGTGTACCTGCACCCGCAGGACCGGATGCTCTGGGACGTGGTGCACTCCGACTACGAGCCGAAGAAGCTGTCCGACCGGCAGATCATCACCGTGGCCGGGGCCGAGGTCCAGGTCCTGCACACGCCGGGGCACTCCCCCGGCGCGGTCTGCCTGTACGTACCGGCGCTGAACAAGCTGCTCAGCGGGGACACGCTGTTCTGCGGCGGACCGGGCGCCACCGGCCGTTCGTACAGCAGCTTCCCGACCATCCTGGACTCGATCCGGACCCGGCTGCTCACCCTCCCGGAGAACACCGAGGTGCTCACCGGGCACGGCGACTCCACGGTGATCGGCACCGAGGGCAAGGACTACGACGCCTGGGTCACCCGCGGGCACTGAACCGCAGGGCATGATCGCGGCAAACGGCCCAAGAACTTTGCCACCGCCGCGATCATGCCCACCCACCCCCGGCTTAGGGTCGGGGTATGACCACCCCCGACTGGGGTAGCCCCGCCGCGAAAGCGTTCACCTCGGGCTCGCTGCTGGAGAGCCTGGCCCAGGCCGGCACGTTCACCGTCACCCGCTTCGCCCCGGACCGCGATCCGGAGACCTCCTCGCCGCAGCACTCCCACGAGATCCGCCCCACCGGCCACGACATCGTGCTGGCCCGGCTGGAGAAGCTGAGTGCCCCGGCCAACTGGTTCCTCGGCGCGCTGCCGCCCACCCCTCACGTGCTCACCGAGCGCGAGACCCGCCGGAAGATCGCCGACCTGGTACGAGCCGGACGGTACGAACGCCGGCCCCGGCTGGACGTCTTCGATCCCAAGTCCGGGAAGCCGATCGGGACGATCGTGCGCGAGGCGCCGGCAACGTCCCCCCATTTGATCGTTGTCACTGCGGACGAACGGCTGATGCGGCTGAGCGGGCACGACTGGGCCGCCCCCGACTATCGCCTGAAGGACACTGGCGGCCGGGTGCTGGCCGAGGTCGCCCGGGAGAGCAACGGCTTCATGACCGGCACCTTCCGGTACGAGCTCACTTTCGATCCGGTGCTGGAGGCCCCGAACCGGATGCTGGCTCTCCTGGCGGTGACTTTTCTCGACGAACTCGGGCGGAAGAAGAAGGTGAACGCCGAGGTCTGGGGACGGCGCGCGGTCTAACCTCGGTTTCATGACAGACCAGGGCAACCCCATCTGGGGCACACCGGAGCCTTCCGGGAGCGCTCCCGAGTGGGGTAACCCCACGCCTTCCACCGACGCGCCGGCCTGGGGTACCCCAGGGGGCGAGGCTCCCCCGCCACCAGCGGCCGACGAGGGGCGGCTCACCTCCTCCCTGGAGGCCGCGCTCTTCAACAACGCCGAACTCGAAGTGCTCGAGAACGCGGCGATGTTCGGGGAGGGCGGTTACACAGTGCACACCCCGCAGCACCAGCCGGTCGCCTCCCTAAGCGCCGACACCTCCGCCGCCAGCATGTTCTTCGGCGGTCTGGTCACCAGCCGGCAGGTCTTCCACGACGCCGACGGGGTGATCGCGGCCGAGTTACAGCGCAGCGGCTCACTGTTCAACGACGGCACCTACGAGCTGTACGACGCGCAGGGGCTGGCGCTGGGCTCGATCTCCCGGGAGTTCGCGCTTTTCTCCTCCCGGCTGCGGATTCTCTGCGTCACCGGCCGGCAGATGCTGCTGTCCGGAGCGTCGTGGGTGAGCAGCGAGTTCGAGGTGATCGACGCCGCGGACGAGACCGTTCTGGCCACCGTGCAGCGACTCAGCAACGGAATGTTCAGCGGCACCCACCACTACCCGATCCAGTTCGGCCCTGAGATCACCGTGCTGGAACGCTTCCTGGTGGTCACCGCCGCGATCTGCCTGGACCACGTGCAGGACAAGAACTGATTGAGGACGCGGCGCGCACCAAAGCGCGCAGCTCACCACCAAGCCACAGCAGTTTGGGTACCAGGAGCCACTTCGGTGAACCCGCCGTCGTGCACCGCGACCCTCGCCCGGCGCACCGCCTCGGCCCAGCCGGCTCCCTCCGGGGTGACCACCCGCACCGCCCAGCCGTTTTCCGCCCAACGTGAGCGCGCCTCGTCCCCCATCGACCGCAAAGCCAACTGGGCCGCGTGACCGCTCTGAGCCGCCGACTTCCCTGTAGTCATCGGAGTCAGCGCCGTCAGCGCGATGGTGAGCCCGCCGTCCACCGGTTCAGAAGACTTTCCGGGCTCAGGCATGTCGGTACCCCCGACCTGCATTTTGGCCAGCGCCGCAGGTACCTGGTCGATCGGGCCGGGCACGAACGCGCGCACCTGAGCCCCCGCATGCTCCACCTCCACCCCGTCCAACTCCTGGACCTGGGTGAAGCGAATTCCCCTACCCCGGCGCACGACCTTACGGATCGGCCCCGAAGCCCAGTGGTGCACGAACGGGTACCACTCCCCGCCCGGCCCGCTGCGGGGATCGGTCAGCAACCCGACCACGGCGCGCGCGGCGGCCTCACAGACGGCCAGATGCGTTGGCCGGGCGGCGCGTTCGTCGCGCATGGCCAGCTGCATGGCCCAGGGCTGGGTGGAGGCGAACGGGTCGGGCATCTCCTCAGGCGTTTCGGACACCGCGGCAGTATCCCAGGGCCCTGCCACCGGCCTGGCTACCAGCGGCCCTTCTGCCCGGAGACGGTGTGCGGGGGTAGCACCACGTCGTCGGCGAGGGTGGGTAGATCGATCTCCCGGGTGACGTCGGTGGCCGCGATCCAGTCGGTGCGTAGGCCCGCTCCGATCTCGGGCTCCCAGCTGATCTCCACGGCGTCCTTGGTCCAGGCGGTGGCGGTGGCCGGCACGGTGCGGTTGATGCCGTGGTGCCAGCGGATCAGGGCCACGACCGGCAGGCCCTCTCCGAGCTCGCGGCGGTAGACCGCACCGTGCGGGGCGGCGCGGCGGATACGAGGGACGCTGGGCATCGGATCCCGACTTTCTCCAGTGTGGACATTTCAGACAATACGCTCGACCCAGAACTCAACGGTAGTCGATCTCGAACACATGTTCGAGTGCAATATGGGTACAGGAACCGGGTTCACTCGAACGGCGGACGGTCACTCCCGGTGACCGAAATGTCTCACAGCAGACCCTCAGTCCGGATCCACGAACGTGCCAGCGACGGCCGACATGGTTGTCACCATGACGGCGATCCCCGCGACCTCACAGACCCTGCCGGTGCCCGCCCCGATCCCGGCGGCCGGTGACCCCCGGCCTCTTTCCGTGCCCGCCCTGGACGTCGTCGTCCCGGTCTACAACGAGGAAGCCGGCCTGCAGCCGTGCGTCGAGCGGCTGCACGCCTACCTGAGCGACCACTTCCCCTACCGGTTCCGGATCACCATCGCCGACAACGCCAGTGTGGACCGCACTTTCGAGGTGGCCACCCAGCTGGCCGAGCGCTTCCCCGAGGTCGAGGTGGCACACCTGGACCAGAAGGGCCGGGGTAGAGCGCTGCGGGCGGTCTGGTCGGCGTCCGACGCCACCGTGCTGGCCTACATGGACGTAGACCTCTCCACCGACCTGACGGCTCTCCTCCCCCTGGTGGCGCCGCTGCTGTCGGGGCACTCGGAACTGGCTATCGGCAGCCGGCTGGCCCGGGGGTCGCGGGTGGTCCGGGGCACCAAGCGCGAACTGATCTCACGCTGCTACAACCTCATCCTGCGCGGCACCCTGGCCGCCGGGTTCACCGACGCCCAGTGTGGTTTCAAAGCCATCCGCGGCGACGTGGCCAAGCGTCTACTGCCGCTGGTCGAGGACACCGGCTGGTTCTTCGACACCGAACTGCTGGTCCTGGCCGAACGCGGCGGGCTGCGCATCCATGAGGTCCCGGTCGACTGGGTGGACGACCCCGACAGCCGCGTGGACATCGTCGCCACGGCAATGGCCGACCTACGCGGCGTGGTCCGGGTAGGTAAGGCCCTCACCACCGGGCAGCTTCCGCTGGCAGGGGTCCGGGCCGAGTTGCGCCCGTTGGGTTTCCGGCCAACTGGAGACGTCGTTGCGGACCCGGCGACGGAAGTCGCCACCTCGGGGGCAACGGTCCCCCTGCCAGGCGCCCAGCCGTCCTCTGGTGGCTCGGTCATCTCGGCAACCGGTCGCACCGTCGACCCGGAGGGCGTACCCCCGGGCCTGACCGGGCAACTCATCCGCTTCGCAACCGTCGGCCTGGTCAGCACCGTGGCCTACGTGGTGCTCTACGCCCTGCTGCGCTACGGCTTCGGGGCCCAGGCCGCCAACCTGATCGCGCTGCTGCTGACCACCATCGGCAACACCGCCGCCAACCGCAGCCTGACCTTCGGCGTGCACGGCCCGCACCGCTGGTGGCGCCACCAGTTCCAGGGCCTGGCCGTCTTCGCCCTCACCCTGGTCCTGACCAGTGGCTCGCTCGCCCTGCTGGGCTCGGTGGCCGGCTCGGCGCACCACGTCGTCGAAGTCACAGTCCTGGTCCTGGCCAGCCTGCTGGCCACCGCGTTGCGCTTCACCCTGCTGCGGACCTGGGTGTTCCGTGCCCACCTGCGGTGATATGAACCGAACCGGCGCTGCGTCGGCTTCCGCTACGCAGCGTCGACTTTTTGGCACTTGCCCGGTCCGGCCCGTTACGGTGATCAGTCGTGATCGTTGGAACAGTAAGGAGCCGGACCCTTGGGTGAGCGGGAGCTCGATCAGGCAAGAACCCTGGAGGAGCGTTTCGCCGAGCTCGCCGAGTCCGGCGACACTCAGGGCGCTCTGGCGGCCATCGACGAGGCCGTGAGCCTGCGCCGGGCCGAGGGCACGCCGGACGGCCAGGCGCGCAACGCCCTGGCGAACGCGCTGTACAGCCGCAGCCTGGTGCTGGCGGCCACCGGCTCGGCCGAGCCCGCGCTGGCCGCGATCACCGAGGCCACCCAGCTGTGGCGTCAGGTGGCCGAGGAGGACCAGGCGGTCGGCATGCCGAACCTGGGCCTGGCCCTGACCGCGATGTCGGACCAGTACGCGGCGGCCGGCGACGACGTGGCCGCGCTCAAGGCGGTCGACGAGGCCGTCAAGATCTACACCTTCCTGCAGACCGTGGTGCCCGACGAGGCGATGCTGCCGACCGCGAACGCGCTCAGCGGGGTGGCCACCATCCGGTTCCGCACCGGCGACCACGAGGGTGGTCTGGCCGCGATGGGCGAGGCCGCGCGGATCGTGCGCCAGCTGGCCGAGAAGAACCCCCAGCAGTACCGCGAGCCGCTCGCGGTGGCGCTCAACAACCTGGCCACGCTGCAGGTGCGGGCCGGGGAGATCGCCGCGGCGGTGGCCTCGCTGGAGGAGGTGGCCACGATCGTCGGCTCGCTGGCCGAGGCCGACCCGGACACCTACAAGCCGGTGCTCGACACCGTGCTGACCAACCTGCAGCAGGCTCGTTCCCAGGTCGCCCCGACCGCCTGAGCACCCGCAGTTCGCGAGAAGGCCCGGCTTCCCTGGATGGGAGCCGGGCCTTTTCGAGTCTGCTTCAGCGGGGCGCGTTCTCGCTGAGGTAGTCGGCCAGCTCGGGCAGCGAGACCAGCCCGTCGCCGTCCTCGTCGATCGCTGCGAGCGCGGCCAGGGCGGCCTCGTCGGTGACCTCGGCGGCACCGAGCGCGACCATCAGGCCCTTCAGCTCGGCGGCCGAGATCAGGCCGTCGCCGTCGACGTCGATCAGGTCGAAAGTAGCCTGGTAGTCGGCATTCTCACTCATGGTTGCATCCCGTCCCTGGACCGTCCGGCAAGATCTTCGCCGGCCGAAAGTACCGCGAGCCGCCCCGGACCGCCAGGGCACCCACCCCCGCCCTGCCCGTCTCAGCCCCGCCGAGCTGCCCACTCAGCCCAGCCACGCACGTCCTCACCACTTACCTCGGGCCCCCATCAACGCCCGGCTCCCCGAAAGCCAGCCACGCACGTCCCCAAGCACTTACCCCCACGCCGCTACTCACGCCCGGCCGCCCCGCAAGCCAGCCACGCGCGTCCTCAAGCACTTACCCCACGTCCTGGAGCAGGAACGCCACGGTGACCGCCCCCTCCAC
The DNA here is from genome assembly GCF_021129305.1 of Kineosporia babensis. Classification (GTDB taxonomy): domain Bacteria; phylum Actinomycetota; class Actinomycetes; order Actinomycetales; family Kineosporiaceae; genus Kineosporia; species Kineosporia babensis. The sequence goes on from NZ_JAJOMB010000005.1 coordinate 258,295, forward strand.
CCGTACCGGCTCGGTGTTGCTCAGATCGATCTCCGGCCGGTCCGCAGCGCTCTCCCGATGCGCCCTCCCGAATCCGGCCGCCATCGCGAACATCGGCCGCGCGCACCCGGTTTCCGGATCGTTCACGCTCAGCACCGGCCCGAGCCGCAGACCCAGCGCCGCCGCGTAGTCCTCCGCCGCCTCGCGGGCCTCGGCGATCGCCTTGACCCGGGCCTGCCGCCGCAGCTCCCGCAGATTCGCCACCTCCCACTGAAGGTGCTCCAGGCCAAGCCTTTCCGCCTCCAGCACCCGCTCGACCAGACCGGCCAGCAGGCTCAGATCCGTAACCGTGACGGTGATCTGGCCGGTGACCTGATGCCGCGAGCGCCGATCCTCCTGCCGGCCACCGTCCCACGAGGCCACCGAGCCCACCTGATAGGTGCAGCCCAGCTCGTCCAGCAACCCGCGGGCCCCGGCCAGCGCCTGGGCAAAGGCATCCGCCGCGGCCTTCGCCGACGACTCGGCCGCCCGCACCCGCAGGTGCAGCCGGGCCCGGTCGGGCATCGCCTCGGCGTAGGCCGAGCCGGAGACGGTGGCCACAACGCCTTCACCCGGGCGCTGACCAGGGCCGGAGGTCACGGGGCGTCCTGGGCGATCTGCTGCTGGAGCTGGTCGAGCTTGGCCCCGTAGATCTTCTTCAGCCCGCCCGGCGCGAAGGTGCGCTCGAAGAAGCCCTTCACCCCGCCCGCGCCCTGCCAGGTGATCTTCACGGTGACCTTGCTGCCCGCCGGCGCCGCCGCCACGTCCCACAGCACCCGCAGCGTGGAACGGGTGTCGGACTCCAGCAGCTGCTGCCCGGCCGGCGGCTCGGTGATCACGGCCTCGACGTGCCGCACCCGCTTCTTGGTGGCGTGCAGGTCGTAGGTGATGTGCGTGCCCTCACCGGTGCCTCCGGCGGTGACCTGGTAGCCGGTGAACTGCTCGGGCAGGATCTTCGGCCGCATGATCGAGTAGTCGGCCAGGGCGTCGAACGTCACGTCGGGCGGGGCGACGACATCGCGCTCCAGAACGACCAGGATCTCACTCACTGCTGTAGTCCCATCTGTCATGTACAGGGCGGGTATTTGGTCACCCTATGCCCTGGGTCCGACAGTCTCAGGCGGACACCCGGTACTCACTGGGGCTCATCCCGCGCACCCGTTTGAAGGCCGCACTCAATGCGAACGGGGTGGCGTAGCCGACCTGGCGGGCCACCGCGGCCAACGTCAGATCGGGCGAACGCAGCAGGTCAGCGGCCAGAGTCAGGCGCCAGTGGGTCAGGAAGGCCATCGGCGGCTCACCGACCAGCTCGCGAAAGCGCCGGGCCAGGCCGGCCCGGGACACCCCGACCTCGGCGGCCAGCGACTCCACCGTCCAGGCCCGGGCCACGTCCGCGTGGATCAGCCGCAGCGCCGGGCCGACCACCGGGTCTGCGTAGGCCGCGTACCAGCCCGGGGCCGCCACCTCCGGGCGGGCGAACCAGGCCCGCAGCACGCTCATCAGGGTCAGGTCGAGCAACCGGTCAAGCATCGTGCTCTGCCCCGGCTCGTCCCGCAGCATCTCCTCGGCCAGCAGCGCGGGCAGCGGGCTGCTCCAGTCCGCACCGGCCAGCACCACCAGTTCGGGCAGTGCATCGAGAAGGCGGCGGCTGGTGTCCCCCGGGAGCTGATAGGTGCCGATCACCAGCACGGTGCCGCCGTCGCGGTGGTTGCCCCAACTGCGCGCCCCGAAGGAGGCCATCGGCAGATCACCGTCGAAGCCGGCGACCGGCCGGCAGTCCTGCCCGGGCAGGACATCGATCTGTGGCGGGGTACCCGGTTCATCGGCCAGCGTGTACGGCCGAGGGCCCTTGAACAGCGCCACATCACCTACCTGCAACCGGTGGACGCCGCCTTCGGCGGGAAGCGCACAGGCCGAGCCGGAGACCACCGTGCAAAGGGTGAGCGGGGCTTCGTCCACCACCCGGATCGACCAGGGCGGGGTGAGCGAGGCCCGCAGCAGGAACGCCTCCCGGGCGCGCGGCCCGTCGAGCAGCGCCGACATTCCGTCCATGTGAAGATCGTAGACGCTTGCGTATGCCACTGCGCGGTTCGGCCATGGAGAACGCTCAGCGGTCCGGGCTCAATAGACGTCATGAACGAGATCAGCCGCACCTCGGAACTTGTCGTGGTCCTCACCGCCGCCGGCTGCGGTCTGCTCGCCGGCGTGCTCTTCGCCTTCTCCGGCTTCGTGATGGCCGGGCTGAACCGGCTCCCGCCCGGCCAGGCGGTCGCCGCGATGCAGGGCATCAACGTCACCGCGGTCCGGCCACCGCTGATGCTGGCCATGCTCGCCACCGCAGCAGGCACCATCGCCGTCACGGTGATCGCGCTTCGCAGCACGGACGGCTCTACGCGGGCACTGCTGCTGGCCGGGGCCGTGCTGTATCTCCTTGGCGGCATTGGCATTACCGGTGCCTTCAACGTCCCGATGAACAACGCCCTGGACACCGTCAGCCCCACCTCCGCCGACGTGGCCCAGCACTGGCAGCACTACCTGACCCGCTGGACCGCCTGGAACCACGTCCGTACCGCGGCCTGCCTGGCCGCCTCCGTCTGTCTCACTCTCGCACTGATCTGAAAAGGGATAACCGACAATGACTATCGTCGTCACCGCCGCCACCGGTCAGCTCGGCCGACTCGTACTCCCAGCCCTGCTGAAGCATGGCATTGCGGCCCAGCAGATCGTCGCCGGCGGTCGAAACCTCGCTCCTCTCAAACCCTTCGCCGACCAGGGCATCCAGCTCAAGGTGATCGACTACAACCGGCCGCAGACGCTGACCCAGGCCTTCGAGGACGCCGAGCGAGTGCTGTTCATCTCCGGAACCGAGATCGGCCGCCGGATCCAGCAACACCAGAACGTCGTGGACGCAGCGAAGGCGGCCGGGGTGAGCCTGATCGCCTACACCAGCGTGGCCCGCTGCGACACCACCACGGTCAGGCTGGCCTCCGAAGACCTGGTCACCGAGAACGCGCTGAAAGCCTCTGGCCTGCCTACGGTTCTGCTGCGGCACGGCTGGTACGCGGAGAACTACACCGACCAGATCCCGGCCGCGCTGGAGAGCGGCGCGATCATCGGGGCAGCCGGTTCCGGACGGGTCAGCGCGGCCACCCGGGCTGACCTGGCCGAGGCCGACGTGGTTGCGCTGCTGAACGGCAAGGGCGGCGAGATCTACGAGATGGGCGGCGACCAGGCCTTCACTCTGGCCGAACTGGCCGCCGAAGTGAGCCGCCAGACCGGCAGAACAGTTGGCTACCAGGATCTTCCCACCGAGGAGTATCAGAAGGTCTTGAGCAGCATCGGGATCCCACCACCGATGGACGATCTGCTCGCCGACGCCGATCGCGGCGTCAAAGAGGGTGAACTGCTGGTCCGCTCCGGCGACCTGTCCCACCTACTGGGCCGCCCCACGACCTCCCTCGCGGACATCATCCGCCGCGCCCTGCTCTAGGTCCTCCCATAGTCTGTCGCCCACCGTCAGCGAAAGCGAAGGAACCACATGAGCATCGTCGTCACCGCCGCCACCGGCAAGCTCGGCCGTCTCGCCCTGCAGGCACTGCTCGACCAGGGTGTCCCGGCGGCCGAGATCGTGGCCGGCGGCCGCAACCTCGAGCCCCTGCAGGCCTTCGCCGACCAAGGCGTCCAGCTCAAGGTGATCGACTACGACCGGCCCGAGACCCTGGCCGAGGCCTTCCAGGGTGCCGGCAAGCTGCTCTTCATCTCGGCCAGCGAGCCCGGCCGCCGGATCCCGCAGCACAAGAACGTGATCGACGCCGCCAAGGCCGCCCAGGTCGGGCTGATCGCCTACACCAGCATCGCCAACGCCGACCGCACCACCATGAAGCTGGCCTCCGACCACCTGGCCACCGAGGCCACCCTCAAGGCGTCCGGCCTGCCCGTGGTGCTGCTGCGGCACGGCTGGTACCTCGAGGTCTACACCGAGCAGATCCCCGGCTATCTGGAACGCGGCACGATCGCGGGCGCCGCCGGGAGCGGGCGGATCAGCGGGGCCAGCCGTGCCGATCTGGCCCAGGCCGACATCGCAGCACTGCTCACGGCCAAGGGCGGCGAGGTCTACGAGCTGGGCGGTGACGAGTCGTTCACCCTGGCCGAGCTGGCCGCCGAGATCACCCGGCAGTCGGGCCAGGAGATCAAGTACCAGAACCTGCCCACCGAGAAGTACGCCGAGCTGCTGGCCGGGATCGGCCTGCCCGCGCCCCTGGCCCAGGTCCTGGCCGACTGCGACCGCGGCATCCGCGACGGTGAGCTGCAGGTGGACACCGGCGACCTCTCCACCCTGCTGAACCGCCCCACCACCTCGCTCGAGGATGCCGTGAAGGCCGCCCTGGCCTGATCTTCCCTTCGCGGTCGTGCGGAACCCAGGGCGAGTTCCGCACGGCCACGGGTAAGTTCAAGAGCAACGGACGTCCGCGGCCGGGCCCGTGGGCCAGGAACCTTCGGGCGCGGCAAGAGAGCAGAGCCGATGACCGGCGAGCCATCGGTTCACGAGCGCCCCTCAGGTGACCGACCCTCTGGCCCCCGACCCTGTGGCCCCGGCCCCCTGGCCCCCTGCCCCCCCCCTGGCCCCCTGGCCCTCTGGCCCTCTGGCCCCCGGCCCCCGGCCCCCGGCCCTGGCCCTGGCCCTGGCCCTGGCCCACGAGCGCCCCTCATCCTTTTGTGTACACCTGGTACTCGATGTACCAAGGTGACACATTTCGGAATAGGCCCCAGAGGTCGCGCTACTCTCCGTCACCAGCTACCGGCGACAGCGGCAAGGCTGGGCAGATCGGGCCTTGACGGCGTTTTATAAAGACGCTTCACTAAAAAAATGCCAGCCACCCCCGGGAAGGCGCTCCGCCCGACCACCAAGGTCATGCCTGGCCAGGCCCGCGTCTACAACCGGTCCCTGGTCCTGCAGTCGCTGTACAGCGACGGCCCGCAGAGCCGGGCCGACCTGGCGCGGGTCACGTCACTCACCCCGGTGACGATCGGCGCCCTGGTCAGCGAGCTGATCGCGGAGGGGCTGGCGGTCGAGCTGGGCACTCGGGCGGGCACCGCCCGGGTCGGGAAACCGGCCACGCTGGTGGGTTTCGAGCCTGCGGCGGCGCACATCGTCAGTCTTGACCTGAACCCCGACGTGGTGTTCCGCGGTGCGGTGCTCGACCTGGCCGGCACCGTGCTGGCCACCCGCCAGGTTCCTCGTGAGGGCCGCACCGGCGAGGCGGCGGCGACGGCCGTCATCGAGTTGGCGCTGGAACTGCTCGAGTTGGCCGAGCGTCCGGTGCTCGGGATCGGCGTGGGCAGCCCGGGTGTGGTGGACCAGCAGGGCACCGTCATCAACGCGCCCAACCTCGGCTGGTCGAACATGCCGTTGGCCGAGATTCTGCGCAAGGCCACCGACCGGCCGGTGCACGTGGCCAACGACGCGAACGCCGCCGCCCTGGCCGAGCACAGCTTCGGTGGGGCCGGGACGAGAACGGTCTCCGGTCCCGAGGGCTCGGGTGGGCGGACGGACGGTGAAAGGTCCAGCGGCGTGCTGGTACTCACCGTCGGCATGGGCGTCGGGGCCGGGATCCTGCTCGACGGTGCGCTGGTCCAGGGTGACCGGTTCGCCGCCGGGGAAATCGGTCATCTGATCGTCGAGGAGCCCGGTCTGCCCTGCGCCTGCGGTCGCTCCGGCTGCCTGGAGCGGCTGCTCTCGGTCGGTCATCTGCGCGAAAGGCTCGAGGGCCTGAGCGATTCCGAGCAGCAGGAGGTGCTGGCCCAGGCCGGTACCAGCCTCGGGACCGCGCTCGCCCCGGTGATCAGCACGCTCGACCTCGCCGAGGTCGTGCTCACCGGCCCGCCGGACCTGCTCGGCGGAGCTCTCCTCGAGGCGGCCGGCGCCGCGATCCGGCGGCGGGTGCTGCCGGTGGTCGGGCAGGCCCTCGAGATCCGTCTGTCCACGCTCCACGAGAACAGCATCCTGCTCGGTTCGGCCGTGCTGGTGCTCTCCGGTGAACTCGGAGTCTCCTGAACCGAACCACATCAGCGACGTCCCGGTCGCAACCGGCGAAACGCCAGTAAGGACGTCTCAAAACAGGTCCCGCCAGAACCAGGCAAGAACGGTCCGGCTGCAGCAGCGAGCCGGACCGGTGCTCCCACACACCCATTTTCGCTCTCGTTCCAACGGAGGAAACAGTGAAGATCCGTGCTCTGGCCGCAGTGGGCCTCGCCACCGCCCTCGCCCTTTCGGCCTGTGGTGGCGGCAGCGACAGCGACGACGCCGGCAGTGAAGGCGAAGCGCAGACCGGCACGATCCGGCTCTGGCTGAACGGCGAGGACACCCCGCAGGAACTCGTCGACTACGCCAAGGCCGAGTTCGAGAAGGCTAATCCGGGCTCCACCCTGGAGTTCGAGCGGCAGCAGTGGACCGGCATCGTGGAGAAGCTGACCACCTCGCTGTCCAGCAGCGACAGCCCGGACGTGGTGGAACTGGGCAACACCCAGGCGCAGGCCTTCGAGGCAGCCGGGGCGCTGCTCGACATCACCGACCAGAAGGAGGCGCTGGGCGGCGACGACCTGGTGCAGAGCCTGGTCGAGTCGGGCACCTACGACGGCAAGTTCTACGGCGTGCCCTACTACGGCGGTGCCCGGGTGGTGTTCTACCGCAAGGACCTGATGGAGAAGTCCAAGCTCGAGATCCCCACCTCCACCGAGGAGTTCGTGGCCGCCGGCGTCAAGCTCAAGCAGGACAACGCGAGCGAGTCCGACTTCTCGGGGATCTACTACCCCGGCAAGTACTGGTACGCGGCGCTGCCGTTCATCTGGGACGAGGGCGGCGACATCGCGGTCAAGGAGGGCGAGAGCTGGGTGGGCAAGCTCTCCAGCCCCGAGTCGATCGCCGGGCTGACCACGGTGAAGAAGATCATGGACGAGGCCTCCGGGGCCCCGAAGGACGCCGACGAGGCCAAGGACTACCTGGACTTCTGCAAGGGCAAGGTCGGGATGCTGATGGGCCCGGGCTGGAAGCTCGGCCAGATCATCAACGAGGAGGACGGCTGCCCCGAGCTGGAGAAGCAGATCGGCGCTTTCGCCCTGCCCGGCAAGACCGCCGGCAGCACGGCCCCGGCCTTCCTGGGCGGCTCCAACCTGGCCGTCTCGGCCAAGTCGGAGCACCCACAGCTGGCCACCAGCCTGCTGAAGATCCTGGCCGGCGACGGCTACCAGACCAAGCTGGCCGACCTGGGCCTGCTGCCGGTGAAGAAGACGCTGCTGAGCGAGGTCTCCGGTGACGAGGCCGCGGTGGCCCAGGCCAAGGCGGCCGAGAACACCCGGTTCACCCCGGCCAGCGAGAACTGGGCCGGGATCGAGGCCGGTTCGGTGCTGCCGGACATGCTGGTCGCGATCGCTCAGGGCAAGGACGTGGCCGCCGAGGCCAAGACCGCCGACGAAGCCATCGCCGCGGCCCTGAACCAGTAATGAGCACCCTTCCCCCGCTCGCTCCGCCGCAGGCCGAAAAGCCTGCGGCGGGGCAGGGCCCCAAGAAGCCCGCAGGCCTCAAAGCCCTCCCGTACGCGCTGCTGCTACCGGCGTCCCTGGTTCTGATCCTGGTTCTGGGTTACCCGTTCGGCCGGCTGTTCGTGCTCTCGATGCAGAAGTTCGGCCTCAAGCAGCAGTTCGGCGCCCCGCCGGACTGGATCGGCCTGGACAACTACACCGGTATCTTCCAGGACTCGCAGTTCTGGGTGGTGCTGGCCCGGACCATCGGGTTCTGCGCCGCCGCCGTCGTCCTCACGATGGTCCTGGGCATGCTGGTGGCCCTGCTCACCCGCCGGGTGGGCCGGGTGCTGCGGATGGCCCTGATCGTCTCGCTGCTGTTCGCCTGGGCGATGCCCCCGCTGTCCGCGACCGTGGTCTGGCAGTGGCTCTTCGACACCCGCTACGGCCTGGTGAACTGGCTGCTCTCCCAGTTCGGCGGGGACTTCCACGGCCATTCCTGGCTGAGCAACCCCTGGTCGTTCTTCGGTGTCGCGCTGATCATCGTGGTCTGGATGGGCATCCCGTTCGTCGCCTTCACCCTGTACGCCGGCCTGACCCAGGTGCCCGGCGAGGTGCTGGAGGCGGCCGAGCTCGACGGTGCCGGGGCCGCCCAGCGCTTCCGCTACGTGATCCTGCCGTTCCTGCGCCCGGTGATCCTGATCCTCACCGCGCTGTCGGTGCTCTGGGACCTGCGCGTGTTCACCCAGTTCTACGTGCTGCAGAAGGCCGGCGGAATCGCCCGGGACACCAACGTTCTGGGGGTGTACGCCTACCGGCTGGCCTTCGGCGAGAACAAGTTCGACGTCGGCGCCGCGGTGGCCGTGGTGATGCTCCTGATCACCCTGCTGTTCACCGTGTTCTACCTGCGCCAGATCACCCGTCAGGAGGAGCTGTGAGCCTCACCAGCCCACCCAAGGTGAGCCAGCCGCCCCAGGCGCCCACCACGTCCCCGATCAAACAGACCAAGCGCCGCCGACCCGGTGACCTGGCCGCGAACCTGGCCGCCGTCGTCGTGGTGATCATCGCGATGTTCCCGGTGTACTGGATGATCAACACCTCGTTCCAGCGCGGGGTGGACATCCAGAGCGACACCCCCAACTTCCTGCCCTGGAACGCCACCCTGGGCAACTACCGCAAGGCTTTTGAGCAGGGCGACTTCCTCAGCGCCCTGCGCAACAGCCTGACCGTCACGCTGATCACGGTCGTGGTGGCGATCGTCTTCGCGTTGCTGGCCGCGGTCGCCGTGAGCCGATTCCGGTTCCGCGGCCGCACCACGTTCATCGTCGCCGTGCTGGTGGTCCAGATGATCCCGGCCGAGGCCATGGTGATCTCGCTGTTCAAGGTGCTGGACGGCTGGCAGCTGGTGAACACCGTGCTCGGCCTGACCCTGGTGTACCTGGTGGTGGTGCTGCCGTTCACGATCTGGACGCTGCGCGGTTTCGTCGCCGGGGTGCCGCTGGAACTCGAGGAGGCCGCGATGGTGGACGGCTGCAGTCGCTTCCAGGCCTTCACCAAGGTGACGTTCCCGCTGATGGCGCCCGGGCTGGTGGCCACCGGCACGTTCGCCTTCATCCAGGCCTGGAACGAGTTCACCTTCGCCCTGGTGCTGATGAACAAGCCGGCGAACCAGACCCTGCCGGTGTGGCTGCAGACGTTCAACGAGGGCGCCAAGGGCACCGACTGGGGCGGGGTGATGGCCGGCTCGACGCTGATGGCGATCCCGGTCATCGTGTTCTTCATGATCGTGCAGGGACGGATGACCGAGGGTCTGGTAGCGGGAGCGGTCAAGGGATGAGCGACGTAGCGCGGCAGGCCCACCGGGTGCTGATGGCCTCCTTCCACGGCCTGGAGCTGCCCGGATGGCTGGCCGGCAGGCTGGAGCAGGGGCTGGGTTCGGTGTGCCTGTTCGGGACCAACCTGAGCGGTTCCGACGCCCAGGCCACCGAGCTGACCGGGCAGATCCAGCAGAGCTCGACGGACGGCTGCCTGGTCACCTTGGACGAAGAAGGCGGCGACGTAACTCGTTTGGACGCCCGGCGCGGTGGTAGCACGGCCGGGCATGCGGTGCTCGGGGCGGTGGACGACGTCGCGCTGACCCGGGCGGTCGGCCAGGACATCGGTAAACGTCTGCGGGAGATCGGGATCGGGCTGAATCTGGGCCCGGTGGCCGACGTGAACTGCGAGCCGGACAACCCGGTGATCGGGGTGCGGAGTTTCGGCGCCACCCCTGAGCTGGTCGGACGGCATGCGGTGGCCTACACGAACGGGCTGCACGCGGCCGGGGTGGCGGCATGTGTGAAGCACTTCCCTGGTCACGGGGCCACGGTGGAGGACTCACACCTGTCGATGCCGCGGCTGGACATCGAACTGGAGACGGCGCGACTGCGTGAGCTGGCCCCCTTTGCGACCGCGGTGGCCGCCGGGGTGCCGGCGGTGATGACCTCGCACGTGGTGCTGGCGGCGGTGGATGCGGCCAATCCGGCCACGACCAGTTCGGCGGTGCTCGGGATCCTGCGGGACGAGTTGGGCTTCGACGGCGTGATCGTGACCGATGCGCTGGACATGGCCGGGGTGGCCGGGCCTTACGGCGGTCCGGGGCGGGCGGCGGTGGCTGCACTGGCGGCGGGGGCGGATCTGTTGTGCATCGGTCCGGAACGGGCGCCCGGCGAGATGGAGTCAGTACTGAGCTGGATTGTGGACGATGTCCTCGCCGCGGTCTCGGACGGCCGGTTGGCCCCGGAGCGGCTCGCGGAGGCTGCTCGGCGGGTGGATGCGCTGGTTGCCGCGGTACGGTCGGGCGATCTGCCGACCGGACCGACGCCCGGGGATGGCGGGAATGCGACGTCAGGTTCGGTGGACGGGACCGGGCCGGTCGCGGACGCTAGCCTGGAGGCAGCGCGACGGGCTCTTCACGTTCGCGGCCAGAGCCAGATCCCCGACCTGAAAAATGCTCTGCTGCTTGAGTTTCACGTCACACCGGGGATCGCCGCGGGAGAGGTACCGTGGACCTTGCCACTCGAGGTCGCGGTGAAACGTTCTCTCTCCCCCGCCGACGACGTGGTGGCGGTGCTGGCGCAGGTGCCGGAGCGGCCGGTGGTTGCGCTGGTGCGGGACGCGCATCGGCACGCCTGGGTGGCCGACCGGCTGGAGCAGATCGCCCGGGCCCGCCCGGACCTGATCACGGTCGAGACCGGGTGGCCGGTCGTGGATGCCGAGGGCCGGCCCACGGGAGTGCCAGGTGCAGTGGCGGTATGGACGTACGGAGGATCGTCGGTGAGTCTGCGAGCGGCTGCGGAAAGACTGGGTACGGCTCAGGTGAGGGCTCAGGGTACGGGTGCGGGCGATTCCCGGTGAGTGAGCGCAAGGTGCTGGCCGGGCTGGACATCGGCGGTTCCAAGGTGCTGGCCGTGGCGGTGGAGATCGCGGAGCCGGACGGCCGGGCCGAGGTGATCGAATCCGTTCGGCTCAGCACCGGTCTCGGGCCGGAGGGTGTGGTCGACACCGCGGCCCGGGCCCTGGAGGCTCTGGCCGAGCGGTTGTCGGACCGGGGCGCCGGGCGTTCCGCTTCCGACCCGCTGCCGGCCCGGCCTGGCCGCGTCGTCCCACCACCTCGTGACCTGTTCAGCGGCGTCGGCATCGGCATCCCCGGCCTGGTGGACGCCGCCCGCGGCCACATCACCCACGCGGTGAACCTGGGCGTCGGCCCCGGCGGGCTTCCCCTGGCCGAGCGCCTCGGCCGACGGCTGGACCTGCCCGTGGTGGTGGAGAACGACGTCAACGCGGCCGCGCTGGGGGCGGCGGCGCACCTGCGGCTGGGCCGGGTGGACATGGCCTACCTCAGTATCGGCACCGGCATCGCGGCGGGCGTCGTGCTCGACGGTGAACTGCGCCGAGGGCCGCACAATGCGGCCGGCGAGATCGGGCACATCCCGGTGGATTCGGCCGGTCCGGTGTGCAGCTGCGGTCAGCGCGGTTGCCTGGAATCGGTGGCCTCCGGCAGCGCGATCGCCGAACGCTGGAGCACCCGCCCGGGCAGCGACCTGCCGTCCGGCCAGGACCTGTTCGCGGCCGCCGCCGACGGCGATCCTTCGGCCAAGGCACTGCGGGAAGAGGTGGCCGACTCGCTGGCCGCCGGAGTCCGCATGCTGGCGCTCACCGTCGACGTAGACCTGGTCGTCCTCGGCGGTGGGGTGGCCGAGATCGGTGAACCGCTGCGTCACGCCGTGGCCAAGGCCCTGGAACGGCAGGCGACGGGCTCGGCCTTCCTGCGCGGCCTCGATCTGGCGGCCCGGCTCACCGTCGTGCCCCGCGACCAGCCGGTTGCCGCGATCGGCGCCGCACTGCTGGCCCTCAACCCACCTCTGCTGCCCATCGACACCGCCGGCCCGGCCAACCCGCCTGCACCAACTGGCCCGGCTGATCCGCCCTCGGCGAAGGCAGCGGTGAAGGCCACCACCGCCGCTCCTCCCGGAGCAGAATGGACCGTCGCCTGATGGAAGTCATTGTCCTCCCCACCCCTCTCGAGACCGCCGCGCTGGCCGCCGACATCATCGAGACGCTGCTGCGCACCAAGCCGGACCCGGTGCTCGGCCTGGCCACCGGCTCCACCCCGGGCCCGCTGTACGAGGAACTCACCCGCCGGCACAAGGACGGCGGGCTGAGCTTCACCCACGCCCGGGCCTTCATGCTCGACGAGTACGTGGGCCTGCCCAAGGACCATCCGGAACGCTACGCCGCGGTGATCCAGCGCGAGGTGACCGACCGGCTGGACATCCCGGCGACCGCCGTGCAGGGCCCGGACGGCTCGGCCGAGGACCCGATCGCCGAGTGCGCCCGCTACGAGCAGGCGATCATCGACGCGGGCGGGATCGACGTGCAGATCGCCGGGATCGGCTCGAACGGGCACATCGCCTTCAACGAGCCCGGCTCCGCGCTGACCTCGCTGACCCGGCCGAAGACCCTGAACGCCCGTACCCGGCAGGACAACGCGCGCTTCTTCAGCTCCCTCGACGAGGTGCCCAGGCACGTCCTCACCCAGGGGTTGGGCACTATCGGCCGTTCTCGCCACCTGCTGATGCTGGCCAGCGGCGAGGGCAAGGCCGAGGCGGTGGCCCAGGCGCTGGAGGGCCCGCTCGCGGCCGTGTGCCCGGCCTCGATCGTCCAGTTGCACCGGCACGCAACGGTTCTGCTCGACGAGGCGGCGGCTTCCGGTCTGCGGCTGCGGGAGTACTACGACGACATCTGGGCCAACCGGCCCGCCTGGCAACCGCTTTAGCCCTTGAAAAGCCCCTGCGGCGGCTCGGGCGAGCGTTCGGCCACCGCATCGCTGACCGGCCCGGCCCCGGCCACGAAGTTCTCCAGGTCGGTGCCGGCCAGCACCCGGGCCGCGAACACGTCCGAAGCAGTACGCCGGGCCAGCACCCGCAGCGGCAACGGCCCGGTACCGGCGACCAGCACCAGGTTGCCGAACCGGCGGCCCCGCAGCACCGGAGGCTGGGCCACGATGGCGGTCTCCCGGAACAGGGTCTGGGCGGTGGCCACCTGCCCCCGGGCGAAGTTCAGACCCGGGCCGTCGGCCAGATTCGCCGCGTAGATCCCGCCCGGCCGCAGCACGCGCGCGGCCTGCTCGGTGAACTCGGCCGAGGTGAGGTGGGCGGGGATCCGGGCGCCGCTGAACACGTCCACGATCATCAGGTCCACGCTGTCCTCGGTCAGCCCGCTCAGCACCTCGCGGGCGTCCCCGGCCCGGACCCGGATGTTCGAGTTCTTCGGCAACGGCAGATGCTCACGGACGAACTCGATCAGCGGCTCGTCGATCTCCACCACCCGCTGCCGCGAGCCCGGCCGGGTGTGCGCGACGTAGCGCGGCAGGGTCCAGGCGCCGCCGCCCAGATGCAGCACGTTGATCGGCTGCCCGGGTTCGGCGGCCAGGTCGATCAGGAAGCCCAGCCAGCGCATGTACTCGAACTCGAGACGGGTGGGGTCGGCCAGGTCGACATGCGACTGGGCGGTGCCCTCGACCGTCAGGGTGAACGAGTCGGGGCGCTCGGGGTCGGGGACGATCTCGGCCGTGCCCTGTGCTACCTGCTTACGGGCGTGCGCATCCATACGCCGTACCTGACCACGTGACCCCACGGCGTCGATGATGTCAGACGGTGGGATAGGAAGAGCGCATGAGCGACATCGGGATCCACCAGTTCAACGACAACAATCTGGCCCGGTGGAGCGCCATGGGCTTTCCCACCGGCGGCCTGCCCGACACCGAGGACGTTTTCTCCCGGCACACTTTCGGCGGGGGTCAGATCGTGGTGCGCCGTCCGTTGCCGGCGGCCCGAATCGAAGAACTCTTCGCCGAGCCGGTGCGCGGGCGCCGGAACATGATCGAGGACACGTTCGGGGTCGGCGGGGTGCGGGTGCCGGATGACGTGACGCCGTTAACCTACCCGGTGATGGTGCGCCCGGCCGGGCCGGTGGCGGTGGCCTTGCGGGCGGGCGTCGAGGTGGTTGCCGTGTCGTCTCAGGCCGAACTGGAGACGGCCGAGCGCGTCATCGTGGACGGGTTCCCCCGGCCGGAGGTGCAGCCTTGGGTGAAGGGCGGATTCATCCCCCCGGCTGTGCTGGGCGATCCCGGTTGGCGCACCTGGCTGGCCCGGCGGGACGGAGTGCCCGGGGCGGCGGCGGTGAGTTACGACGACGGCGAAGTTCTGGGCATCTACTGGCTGGCCACCCTGCCGGAGCATCGGGGCGCCGGACTGGCATCTGCGGTGATGACCTCGATCCTGGCCTCCCGGCCCGAACGGGCGTCGGCGCTGGTCGCGACCGTGGCCGGGCTGCCCTTGTACGAACGTCTGGGTTACCAGAGGGTGGCCGAGGGGATCTGGTACGCACGCCGCAGTTGAAGGCTCGTTGAACTGGATGGGCCGGTGAACCGGGTTCCGGCATGATGGCGCCCGTGGTGAAGAGAAGCGCAGCGATGCTGGTCTACCGGTTCGACCACGACGGCGACCTCGAGGTGCTGATCGCACACATGGGTGGGCCGCTGTGGGCGCGCAAGGAGGAGCACGCCTGGTCGATCCCGAAGGGGCTGTTCGAGCCGGGCGAGGACGCCCTGGCCGCGGCCTTGCGGGAGTTCCGGGAAGAGATGGGCTCGCCCGCGCCGGAGGGCCCGTATCTGGAGCTGGGCGACACCAAGCAGTCCAGCGGCAAGGTGATCACCACCTTCGCGGTGCACGGTGAGCACGACGTCAGCACCTTCTCCAGCAACCTGTTCGAGATGGAGTGGCCGCGCGGCTCGGGGAAGATGCAGTGGTTCCCGGAGATGGACCGGGCGGCCTGGTTCGACCTGCCCACCGCCGCGACCAAGCTGGTCAAGGGCCAGCTGCCGATTCTCGACGCGCTGAGCGCAGCCGTCCGCCGGCCGCTAGAACTGGATCTTTGAGCGTAGACGACGGGGACGGTCGTCCGGATCGTAGACGGTCCGGTACACCGGGGTGGCCCACAGGCGGGTAAGTCGTCCGATCGGCTCCGGGCGGTGCACCCGGGCGTGCCCGCCCGGCCTCTCCCCCGTGCGACCGCCGGCGTGCCAATCGTCCATTGCTTGTGCTCTTTCGGCCCACAGGTCGAAGGCCGAAGCGGGGTCGAGCAGGCGCGGGTCGTCGGTTCCGAGGCCGAGGTGCTCCGCCCACAGCTGCAACCTCAGCTCGCGCGGCAGCTTACGGGCGCCCAGCTGACGAGGCTCACGCGGATCGTGCTCCGGGTCCAGCACGGCGCAGGTGAGCTCGCTGTCGTTGGTCCAGGACCGGCGATTGAAATTGTCCGAACCGCAGGTCATCCACACGTCGTCGACCACGCACACCTTGGCGTGCACATAGATCGGCACGCCCTCGGCATTCTCCAGGTCGTACACCGCGAACCGTTCCGGCGCGGCCTCTTTCAGCGTGCGGATGGCATCCAGCTGACCCAGCCGATTCGGCGGCGTGTTCTGGTCCGGATACCGCGGCACCACCGCGATCACCCTCAGCTCGGGCTCCCGCCGCAGAGCCTCGGCAATGCCCGCGGCCACGACTTTCGACCACAAGTACTGGTCCTCGAAATAGATCAGGCTCCTGGCCTGGCGAAAAGCCTTCTCGTAAGCCCGGGCCACACTCCGCTCGCCATCGGCGGCAAAGGGATACCGCGGCCGCTTGGCACCGTACGTACGCAGGATCTGCACGGCATGACGGCCGCTGGGCTGCGGATCCGGGAAGGACTCGGGCAACTTCTTCGGCCGACGCGGCATATGGGCCCGGCGCTGGATCAGCATACGATAGGGAGTACGGCGATCCAGCGGCGTCGGATCATCCCAGCGTTCAATGAAAGTCCGCAGCAGATCACCCACGATCGGCCCGCGCAGTTCCAGCGCTGCATCGTGCCAGGGCGCCCGCCCCTGATACCGCTGATCCATCGGCGCCTGCTGCGGATCCCCGTGGTGCTCGGCATCGTCCCGGCGCGAATAACACAGGTCGATACCGCCGACGAAGGCCACGTCCCGATCAGGCTCACCCCGGTGCCGGATCACGAAAAGCTTCTGATGATGCGCCCCGAAGCGCCGAACCCGCTGATCCAGAAGAACTTCCCCACCGGCCAGATTGATCTCCGTGCCGAGCCGCTGATTCTCCTGAGCACTGAACGCGAAGCTGTCCGAATGCGAGCGCCACAGAAGCCCTCTCACCTCAACGCCGTTCTTGGCCAGACCGGTCAGCATCTCCCCGATCGTCGGCCCGTCCTCCAGCAGCTTCTCGTCCCGGTCACCGCGCCAGTCGGTAAAGTACAGCCGATCGCCACTTTTCAGCGCGTCGAGCTCTTCGTGGAGCCGGCGGAAATACTGGGCTCCGTGCACCACCGGGCGCACCTGATTACCGGCAACCCAGCCCCGGCCGTCGTCCCTGGGCACCCGGTCGATCGAGGACGAGGGGTTGCCCCGCTCGCTCGGAGTGAGGAACCAGGTGCGGGTGGCCGGGTCCTCCGCCTCATCGACACCCGCCACGTCGATGTCCGGCTCCGGATCGATGTCCGGCGCGGCCTCCCCCTCTTCGTCAACGTTGGGCAGGCCATCAAGATCGCGCTCACCAGCGCCGTCGCCAGTACGAGTCATCGAGCCACGACCATCCTCCACGTCCCGCCCTGCACGCCCGGCCATTTCCCGCCTCGCCGGGTGGCCGGGGCCTCATCACCCGCAAAACTCCCGCCCGTCCACTTCCTCCCGAGATTAACCCCGCGCCTCCCATCCGCACCTCCACGCCGTGCTGCGGTCCAATGCCGCGAGAGGAGGGCGAGTTTCGGGCGACTCCCCCAGGCGGCACAGGCAGTTCCAGAAGCACAGACAGACGTGGGCGCGGGGACTGTGCGGGGACCGGGTACGGGTTGCCTGGGTGCGGGTTGCCTGGGTGCGAGTTCACTGGGCGCGAGTTCACTGGGCGGCGCGTGGAGCGCCGGTGCAGGCCGGCAACGGGCCGCGGGGTTGCGAGGCGTGGCCACGGAATGTGGATACGGAGTGTGGGCGCAGGTGCGGGGTGAGTTCATCAGCGCGGGCAAGGGCCCGTCCGCCGAGCCGGACCAGGGCTGCGACTCGGTTCGCCGGCAAAACCGAGAATGGGCGGCCGCTGGGGAGGCGGCCGCAACGTGTCCATGTGGTACGTCCGGTACCAGGTGTACACATTTTCGAATGCTCGTCAGCTTCGCTGAGGTGCCACCCACAAGAAGCCGCGGAAATCTGGGCCCGTACCGCCACCCAGCCCTGGCTTGTTCCTTCTCCACCCCTGCCACTACCCGGCGAAATCACGACATCATGTAAACAAAGTGCGCCCTCCGGCACTTTGTTTACGCACTCTCGAATCGCCCGAACCAGCGCCCGCCCAACCCCTCACGGTCGGGGACTGCCTCTCCTTGCCGGGCGCGATGCGGTGGCGCACACTCCCCGGCCCGCCCATACCCGCAAGGCCGCCACCCCAAGGCGACCCCGGCGCCGCGCACACTCCCCCAGCGCACACTCCCTCCAGCTGCACACTCCCCCAGCCGCGCACTCCCTCCAGCCGCGCACTCCCCCAGCGCGCACTCCACCAGCGCGCACTCCACCAGCCGCACGCTCCCCCAGCCGCACGCTCCCCCAGCGCAGGCTCTCCGGGATGGAGCAGCCGCGATGAGCCCCCTGGAAAGCGGAAAGCCGGTGCCTGGACGCTGTTCAGCGTCCAGGCACCGGCTCTCGGCAAGAAGGTCAGCCGGCGGTGGGTTCGGCTTCCTTCAGGGTGACCTCTACCTTGGCGTCGGCCTCGTCGACCGGCACGGTGACCAGCTCGGCGACCGTGCCGGCGGCGCGCAGGTCTCCGATCACGGCCTGGACGGCGGCGATCCGGGCCGGGGTGTCGGAGACCACGACCTTTTCCACCTCGGCGCGGACCGACTTCTTGGCGTCGGACTTGGTCTTACGGATCTGGCGCAGCACGTCGGCGGCCACCGCGAGCACCGAGAGCTCGCCGGTGGCGGGCTCGTCGGAGTTCTGCAGCAGTTCGCGGACCTCGACCGGGGCGGGCCAGGCAGCGCGGTGGATCGAGCCGGCCCCGAAGCCGGGCAGGCGCTTGCCGTCTTCCGAGGTGGCCATCGACCAGGCCTCTTCGGTGACGTAGGGCAGGAACGGCGCGAACAGGCGCAGCAGCACCGAGACCGCGGTCCGCAGCGCGGTCTGGGCGGAGACCGCACCGGCGCCCTCGCCGTAGGCCCGGTCCTTCACCAGTTCCAGGTAGTCGTCGCAGAACTGCCAGAAGAACTCTTCGGTCAGCTTCAGCGCGCGCGAGTAGTCGTAGGCCGTGAACGCCTTGGTGGCTTCCTCGACCAGGACGATCAGCTGGGTCAGCACGGCCTCGTCGACCGGCTCGACGATCGTGCCCTCGGTGACCGCCCCGGCCGCGGAGCCGAAGCCGAGCGCGAACTTGGAGGCGTTGACGATCTTCATCGCCAGCCGCCGGCCGATCTTCATCTGGCCCGGGTCGAAGGCGGTGTCCACGCCGAGGCGGGCGCTGCTGGCCCAGTACCGCACCGCATCGGCGCCGTGCTGCTCCAGCAGGTCGGTCGGGACCACGACGTTGCCCTTGGACTTGGACATCTTCTTGCGGTCCGGGTCGAGGATCCACCCCGAGAGCGCGGCGTGCTTCCACGGCACCTGGCCGAACTCGTGGGCGCTGCGCACCACGGTGGAGAACAGCCAGGTCCGGATGATGTCGTGGCCCTGCGGGCGCAGGTCCATCGGGAAGGTGCGGGCGTGCAGGTCCTCGTCCTCGCTCCACCCGGTGACGATCTGCGGGGTGAGCGAGGAGGTGGCCCAGGTGTCCATCACGTCCGGGTCACCGGTGAAACCGCCCGGCTGGTCGCGCTGCTCGGCGGTGTACCCGGCCGGGACGTGCGACTGCGGGTCGACCGGCAGCTGCGCGTCGTCCGGGACCAGCGGCTTGTCGTACTGCGGCTCGCCGTCGGCGTTCAGCGAGTACCACAGCGGGATCGGCACCCCGAAGAAACGCTGCCGGGAGACCAGCCAGTCGCCGTTCAGGCCCTCGACCCAGTTGTCGTACCGGTGCCGCATGTGCTCCGGGTGCCACTCGATCTCGCTGCTGCGGCCCACGAAGGCGGTGCGCAGCTCCTCCGAGCGGCCACCGTTGCGGATGTACCACTGCCGGCTGGTGACGATCTCGAGCGGGCGGTCACCCTTCTCGAAGAACTTGACCGGGTGGGTGATCGGCTTCGGGTCGGCCAGCAGGTCGCCGGCCTCCTTCAGCATCTCGACCGTCTCCTGCTGGGCGCCGTAGACCGACTTGCCGGCGATCCGGGCGAAGGCGGCGCGCCCGGCCTCGGTCTCCAGCCAGGCCGGGGTCTCCGAGGTGAGCCGGCCGGTCTTGGTGATGATCGCCCGGGTGGGCAGCTCCAGCTCACGCCACCAGATGACGTCGGTGGTGTCACCGAACGTGCAGATCATCGCGATGCCGGTGCCCTTGTCGGGCTGGGCCAGACGGTGCGCCACGATCGGCACCTCGACCCCGAACACCGGCGTGGTGACGGTGGTGCCGAACAGCGGCTGGTACCGCTCGTCGTCCGGGTGGGCGACCAGCGCCACGCAGGCCGACAACAGCTCGGGCCGGGTGGTGGAGATGGTGACGCTCTGGCCGTCGGCCCGGTGGAAACGCAGGTCGTGGTAGGCGCCCGGGCGCTCCCGGTCCTCCAGCTCGGCCTGGGCCACCGCGGTCTGGAAGGTGGTGTCCCACAGGCTGGGCGCGTCCGAGGAGTACGCCTCGCCGCGCTCGTAGTTCTTCAGGAACGCCCGCTGGCTGATCTTCTGCGAGTACTGCGAGACCGTGGCGTAGGTCAGCGACCAGTCGACCGACAGGCCGAGGGTGCGCCACAGCTGCTCGAAGACCTTCTCGTCGGTGGCGGTGAGCTGCTCGCACAGCTCGACGAAGTTGCGCCGGCTGACCGCGACGAAGTCCTGCCGCTTGGACGGAACCTTGGCCGGCGGCGTGAAGTCCTCGACGTACGGGACCGACGGGTCGCACCGGACGCCGTAGAAGTTCTCCACCCGGCGCTCGGTGGGCAGGCCGTTGTCGTCCCAGCCCATCGGGTAGAAGACCTCACGGCCGCACATCCGCTGGAACCGGGCGATGGTGTCGGTCTGGGTGTAGCTGAAGACGTGGCCGACGTGCAGGGAGCCCGATACGGTCGGCGGCGGGGTGTCGATGGAGTAGACCTCGGAGCGCTCACGGGTCCGGTCGAACCGGTACGTACCTTCTCGCTCCCAGGTCTCGCCCCATTTGGCTTCGAGACCGTCGACTGCAGATTTCGGGCTTCCCATGCCGAAGACTCTATCGGTTTCGGGCGACCGCTTTTCTCGCCTGTGGACAACCGCCCTAGTCCTCGCGGACCAGCAACGTTGCGTCCGCGGCGATCACGGCCAGGGCCAGCGTCCGGTAGCCCACCTGCTCGAACAGCACGGTGATCCGGTCGGCCTCGTCCCGCATCACCACGCCCGGGCCCCACTCCCGGTGCCGGACCCGCTGGTTGGTCTCGAACTGCACCGCCGCGACCTCCGGCGGCACCTCCTCGGCCTCGGCCTCCTGCTCGGCGGTGGAGCCGGACTTGCAGGAGTCGCAGTTGCCGCAGCCACCGTCCGGGTGTTCCTCGCCGAAGTAGCCCAGGAGGAAGTCGCGCCGGCACCCCGTCGTCTCGGCGTACCCCCGCATCATCGACACCCGCGACTTGTCCATCTGGGTGTGCTCTTCGTCGATCGCCTCGGCCGCCGCGACAGCAGCCGCCGCCGGGACGTCCACGTCGGTGTACGACAGGGCCGAGTCCTTCAGCGCGAGCGCCCCGGCCTGTTCCAGCAGATTGACGGCGCCGGTGAGCTTGGTGTGGGTCAACTCCAGTTCGCGACGCAGTTCGACCACGCCGACCGACCCGTCCGTCTTGGTGTGCTCGAGTACCGCACCGGCCACCGTCGCCAGCAACTCCTCGTCCGCGCCGGCGGAGGCGAAGAAATTACGCAGCGAGAGGTCCTCGGGGCGGTAGTAGAGGCAGGCCAGGGCCGGGTTGCCGTCGCGCCCGGCCCGGCCGATCTCCTGGTAGTAGGAGTCGATCGAATCGGGGACGTCCGCGTGGACGACGAACCGGACGTCCGCCTTGTTGATCCCCATCCCGAACGCGTTGGTGGCCACCACCACGTCCACCTCACCGGCCAGGAACGCGTGGTGCACCTCCTCGCGTTCGGCCGCCTTCAGTCCCGCGTGGTAGGCCCGGGCCGTACGGCCCTGGGCGCGCAACTGCTCGGCGTACTCCTCGGTGGCACGCCGGGTGGCCGCGTAGACCAGGCCGCTGCCCTCGAGCCCGGCGACCCGCTCGACGACCGCCTTCTCCTTGTGCCGGGCCTCGGTGAAGCGCCGCACCTCCAGCTCCAGGTTGGGCCGGTCGAATCCGGTGACCAGCTGGACCGGGTTGCTCATCCGCAGCCGCTCGACGATCTCGGCCCGCACCGGCGGGGCGGCGGTGGCGGTGAGCGCCAGAACCCGGGGGCGGCCCAGCGTCTCGACCACGTCGCCCAGGCGCAGGTAGTCCGGCCGGAAGTCGTGCCCCCAGGCCGAGACGCAGTGCGCCTCGTCGATCGCGATCAGTGAGACCTTGAGCTCGGAGAGCCTTTTCAGGACGTCCTGGTTGGCCAGCTGCTCCGGGGCCAGGAAGACGAACTCGGCGTCACCGGCGGTCAGCGACTCCCAGGCCTCGTCGGTCCGGCCCCGGCTCTGCGCCGAGTTGACCGCGACCGCGCCCAGGCCCGCGTTCTCTCCGTGCCGGGCCAGGTTGGCCAGCTGGTCGCGCTGCAGGGCGATCAGCGGGGAGACCACCACGGTCGGGCCGTCCAGCAGCAGGCCGGCCAGCTGGTACACCGCCGACTTGCCCGCGCCGGTGGGCATCACGACCATCACGTCCCGGCCCTTGGCCAGGGCCTTCACGGCCTCGAGCTGACCAGGGCGCAGGCGGGGCAGGCCGAGCCGGGTACGGGCCAGCCGGCGGATCCGCATCGAAAGGGGAACCAACTTCACGCGCCCATCCTGCTGGAAACCGGTGCCAAGAGCACGTCCGGCACTTTTCCGTACCGAACGTTGCTCATCGATCACGCTACTGGACCACCCGGATCCGGCGACTCCAGCGGACTCCGGCCAAGTGATTAGCGGGCCTTGCGACGACCGCGCGGACTGTGAGGGAATGACCGGACCCGCTCTGTTCTGCCGACCCGAGGCCGCAGTTGTGAACCCGCTGTACGGAACGCCGGAAGAAGCCGCAAAGTCACCGGGCGGCGAAGGTATTCAGGATCGGCCGGCCGGTGAACACCAGGCCCCCGGCTGGGGAACTCCCGGCGAGGCGAAGGCCAAGAACTCCCCGCAGCTGCGGCGCCGGAAGGTGCCCTGGGGCCGCCGCAACGGTGCCCCCGAGTGGGCCCAGATGGTAGTGATGAGCGTGGGCACCGTGGTGATCGGCCTGGTCGGCTGGGGCGCGTTCAGCGTGTTCGACCGGCCCGGGAACGACAGCCTCGAGTGCTACATGCTGCCGTTGGCGGACGTGAACCAGATCCTCGGCGGAGAGGCCGACTACGAGCGCTCGGAGCACGACGGCTGGTGCACCTGGAGCCTGGACGACTCGGTCCTGGGCGAGGACGCGACGATGACGATGACCTCACGCCCCTCCACCCTGGACCGGATCGACACCGAACTGCGGGAGCGGGACATCGCCGCGTCCGAGCAGGAGGTGGCCGAGGGCCAACTCGAACTCATCCCAGGCCTCGGCGATTTCGCGGTCTGGAACCCGCGTAGCCGCAGCCTGGACTGGTACGCCCAGCAGCGCACGTACTACCTGGACCTGAGCGCCACCGGCAGCCTCTCCGAGGCCGAGACCCTGGACAAGGCAAGGCAACTCGCGGCCAAGGCGACGGCCAACACCGAACCGGCCCTCGACCGGGCCGGCAGCCTCGACGACTGAACCCGGCAGCGGCCGGTGCGCACACCGTCCTCAATCGGGCTCCGGTCTCTTGAGCAGCCCGGGGTGGTAGGCCTGGATCCGGCCCTTGCCGTGCGCTTTGGCCGCATACATGGCCACGTCGGCATGCACCAGCAGGTCCTCGATCCGCACCTTGGCCGAGGCCATCGCCACCCCGATGCTGGCCCCCACCTCGAGGCCGTTGGTCACCTCCAGCACCGAGACGCCCAGCACGATCCGCTCGGCTACCTGCTCAGCGATCTCCAGCGGGGTGTTGTGCAACAGGACGGCGAACTCGTCGCCGCCCAGCCGGGCCACCACGTCCACCTGCGCCCGGGTCACACTGCGCAGCAGATTCGCCACCTGGAGCAGCAGTTCGTCGCCGGCCTTGTGGCCGAGCGTGTCGTTGACCTCCTTGAAGTCGTCCAGGTCGACGAACAGGACGGCCAGCGACTGGTCTTCGCGCCGGGCCGACATCTGGTGCACCGCCTCGGTGAAACCGGCCCGGTTGGCCAGCCCGGTCAGGCCGTCGGTGAGCGCCTGTTCGCTGAGCTGGCTGTGCACCCGGCTGTTCTGCATGGCCAGCGCGGTCTGGTTGCACACGCTGCGCACCGCGGACAGCAGCTCCGGTTCCAGCCGTTGCGGGTGCCCGAGAACGATGTACGCCACGAAACCGTAGTTGCTGAACCGCAGGACCATCCAGGTGCAGGCCCGGCCGACAGCCCGGTCGAGCAGCGGAATCGCCAGCGGGCCGATCACCCCGTCCTCGTGGTCCAGCCCCTCGGAAGGGTCCACCCCGATGTCGGCCAAGGTCATCGGCCCGACCTCAGCGGCGAAAGTCCCCAGTGTGCGGTCCAGGACCAGTCCCTCGCCCCGCATGTCGAGCTTGACTATCCGCAAATCCTTGGACGAACGGACGATCTCGGCATGGGCGGACCAGGCGATCTCGCGGATCGCGGCCGGATCGGTGAGTCCGAGCAGAGCGGTACCCTTTTCGGCCACCATGCGCTCACGGCCCACGCTCAGGTCCCGGCCGATGCTCTCGGCCCCGACCCAGCGACCGGCCAGACCGCTGGCCACGTAACCGGTCATCCCGCCGAGCAGGAAGGCCCAGGCGTGCGGATCGTCGGGCTGCCCGAGCAGGTGCGAGGCCGGTACCTCCAAGATCAGCGAGATCTCGTACAGCACGATCCGCACCGCCACCTGGAGGTTGGAGCCGTACAGCGAGCGGAACCAGATCATCGGGAAGACGAAGCCGAACGCCACCGCGGGCTCGTCCAGGCTGGACATCACCCCGATCAGGGCCAGGGCCTCGGCCACGTCGTTGAAGATGCCGACCCGGGCGAGGCGGTAGCTGACCGTCCAGGACACCAGCAGGATGACGAGCGAGACGCTCAGGGTGTCCCAGTCGTCGGCGGCCGCGGCCAGCATGTGCGGCATGGTGAACACGGTGGAGGCCAGCGTGAGCACGCCGAAGATCCATCGTGACCGCTCCAGGGTCGTGCCGGAACGCCCGGTCCACGACACCCTGGTCCCCTCCGGATCCTGCATCCCTGGTCCGATCCCCCGCCCGAATCTGCCCCAGCTGGTTGTCGTCCCGATCACCGGAGCACTTGAGGCGTTTCGGTCCAGCTGAGAGAGCCCTGAGTCGGCGTTCTCCCGATTCCGGCGCTGCGAACGTAGCCTGGGGACATGTCCTTCCCCGCCGCCAGTGCCCGCCTGATCCCGGTACCCCGCTTCACCCGCCGGGCCGGACTGGGTGCGCTGGTGGCCGCCGGACTGACCGCCTGCACAGGAAAATCTCAGGACAGCGCCGCCGAAACCCCGCAAACCGCGGAAACTACCGAAAGCCCGGCCGACGTCTACACTCGTCACATCGATCTCTCCTACGCCGAAAATGTGGGACGAGGGCACCTCCTCGATCTCTACGTCCCGTCCGTGGGCGAAGGGCCTTTTCCGGTCGTCCTTTTCCAGGCCGGATCGGCCTTCGGCAGTGACGACACCAAATCCACCTCGTCCGAGCTCAGCGGCGCCACCACCGCCGAAGGCCTGGCCGATCGGTGGGCCCCGCACGGCTACGCGGTGGTGGGCGTGAACGTCCGCAGCTCGGACCAGGCGAAGTTCCCCGCCCAGGTGCACGACATCAAGGCCGCGATCCGCTGGCTGCGTGCCCACGCCGGCGAATACAACCTGGACAAGAGCCGTTTCGCGGCCATGGGCACGAGCAGCGGAGGCTGGGGCGCCGTGATGGCCGGGGTATCGGCCGGAAGTGACTTCCTCGAGGGCGATCTCGGTAATGCCTCGGAATCCAGCGCGGTCCAGGCGGTCATCGATCTCTTCGGTCCCACGGACTTCCTCTCCATGGACGAGCACCGAATCCGGGGCGGCCAGAAGCACAACCCCGCCTCGTCCCCGGAATCCCAGCTGATGGGTTTCGCCATCCAGTCCGATCCCAAGGCCACCCGCCGGGCCAACCCGACCACGTACGTCACCAGTTCCGCGCCGCCGATCTGGATTGCGCACGGCAGCACCGACGCCCTCGTGCCCTACAACCAGTCCCAGCTGCTCTTCGCCGCCTACAACAACGCCGGCGCCCCAGCCACTTTCACGCTCGTGCAGGACGTCGGCCACACCGATGCCTACCTGAGCGGCGCCGACCCGGCCCCGAGCGTCGTGGTCCACACCAGCCGCAACGGCCAGGTCAGCCGGTCCGACAGCCCCGCCCCCACGTTCGACGCCCTACTGGCCTTCCTGGACCAGCACCTTCAGTAGAGGCCGTGCCGGGAGTCCAGGGCGAGCATGTCGTCGATCACCTGGGCCTCGACCTGGAGGTTGCGCTGGCTCTTGGCGATCTGGCCACCGGTGGGCACCGCCTTGCGCTCGGGCCAGGTGCCGGTGTCCCAGATCCTGGAGCGCACGAACGCCTTGCTGCAGTGGCTGAACAGTTCTTCCACGGTGATCTCGACGCTCAGGTGCGGGGTGCTGCCCTGCACCGTCATCCGCTCCAGGTAGGGCGCCTCGGCGACGATCCGGGCCGTGCCGTTCACCCGGATCGTGTCGCTGATCCCCGGCACCACGAAGAGCATGCCCACCCGCGGCGACTGCAGGATGTTGCGCAGGCTGTCCAGGCGGCGATTGCCCTTGCGGTCGCCGAACGCGATCGTCTTCTCGTCCAGCACCAGCACGTTGCCGGCCGGGTCGCCCCGGGGCGAGACGTCGCAGCTGCCGTCCGGCGCGGTGGTGGCCAGCAGGAAGAACGGGCTGAGCTCGATGAACCGCCGGGACTCGGGGTCGATCCGGTCGACCGCCTTGTTCGCGATGTCCGGGTGGGGCAGTTCGACGATCTCGCGCAGCTGCGCCTCGTTCGTGATCACTCGGCTCATCTGCCGTACCACCGCACCGTTCTTCTGGGGGGACCGAAAACAAATCGCGTGCGCCGGGGGCGCCGGATGTTGCACGATATCCGACTGCCCAAAACCAGGAGGTCGTCATGGGTGCGCGAGAACTGCTGGCCGTTCCGGTACTGGAGTACGGGGACCGGGAGGTGGCCGAGACCGGCCAGATCCTGCGCTCCACGGTGGGCTCGGGGCTGCACGGCATCGCGATCGCGGGCACCGACGACCATGACGAGATGGGCGTGTACGTCGAGCCGGCCCACTGGCTGCTCGGGCTGCGCAGCGTGCGCGACAGCTATGTGGCCCGGTCGCAGGCCGAAGGAGCGCGCTCCGGACCAGGTGACACCGATCTGGTGATGTACGGCCTGCGCAAGTATCTGCAGCTGGCGGTGAAGGGGAACCCGACCGCGCTGCTGCCGCTGTTCGCCCCCGAGTCGCAGCTGATGTTCTGCAACGAGCTCGGGCACGAGCTGCGGGGGCTGCAGCAGGCGTTCCTGTCGCAGGAGGCGGCCCGGCGTTTCCTGGGCTTCATGCAGGCCCAGCGCGATGCCCTGACCAACGGTGGGCGCAAGGTGCCGAACCGACCTGAGCTGGTCGAACGGTTCGGATACGACGTGAAGTACGCCTCCCACGCCCTGCGGCTGGCGATGCAGGGCCGGGAACTGGTGCAGCACGGCCGGCTGACTCTGCCGATGCCGCAGGACGAGCGGCAGCGGGTGCTGGAGGTGAAGTCCGGGCAGGTGCGAGAGCTGAGCGTGGTGCTGGCCGAGATCGACGCGGTCGCGGCCGAGGTGGTGCAGGCGCTGGAGACCGGGCGCACTCCCCTGCCCGCCGAGCCCGATCTGGCCACGATCGAGGAATGGGCGGTCAGCGTCTACCGGCGTCAGTGACGCCACATCATCCAGTGCGGCGGGCCTGAGGTCACCGGCACCTGGCCGGTCACCTCGAACCCGTGGCGCCGGTAGAAGGGCAGGTTTCGGGGGTTCGACGACTCCAGGTACACCGGGGCGCCGTCGAACCGCCCGAACGCCTCGCCGAGCAGGGCGGTTCCGTGCCCTTGGCCCCGAACCGGGGCGGCCGTGCCGATGAACTCCAGGTACCAGTGCCCCGGCGGCTGCTGGTGATGCGTTCGCTCGATCTCGCCGAGCCGGCGCAGCAGCCGGGGCAGGCGGGGGCCAGCGCTGCGGATCAGGTGCGGCGCCGCACGCGCTACCGAGGGCAGGGGAAGTTGCCATTGGCCCGGCGCCGACCACACCGCCACGGCTTGCCGGTCCAGCGTCGTCCGGACCTGCCCGCGAGGCAGGGCATGCCCGAGCAACGCCCCGAAAAGCCTGGTCAGGCGCCGGTGCCGGTCGCGATCGGGAATCATCCACGTCCACACCGGATCCTGACCGAAGGCGTCCGCGAGGGTCGCCGCCAAGGCGGGGAGGTCCTCGGCGGTGGCGACGCGAACGTCCACGCCGACATCATCACGTGTCATCGAGGTGAAGGGCACATAACGGACGAGTGGCGTGGTTCACATCCACAGTCACGCGCACCTCGGAAGGCGTGCCCGCCGACGGCCGCGGCCCTTGTCAGATCAGCCGTTCACTGAGCACGATGCTGGCCCGAGATGTGCGCAGAAGGGTGATTCATGGCGGACGACAACGGCCGGCGCCGTCCCAGCCCGCCCAGCCGTCCCGATCCCCGCGGTGGGCCCGGTGCCATGCTCTCGGCCCTGGCCGTGGCCGGACTGCTGTTCGGCGGCGCGATCGCCCTGCACTACGGCAAGCTCCCGGTCTTCCTGACCCCGGCCACCGCGCTGGGTGAGGAGGCGACGGTCGAGGGCCAACTGACGAACGGATCGACGGTCACGGATGTCACGCTGGTGGTGTCGGTGCCGGAGAAGGCCAAGATCTCCGAGCCCAAGGACAAGGCCGAGGACCAGCACGTGGCCACTGTTGCGGTGAGGGTGCAGAACACCTCCGAGCAGCCGATCGGTGTGGCCGGACCCGGTCAGTCGCTGCGCACCGATCTGGCCAAGTCCTACGACAGCCTGACCGAGAAGACGGTGGAAGTGGCGGCGGGCAAGACCAGGACGGTGAAGCTGCAGTTCCTGATCCCCTCGAACGAGGACCCGGACACGCTGAGCCTGAAGGTGGCCGAGCAGACGACGAAGCTCGACGTGCGTTAGAGCAGGTCCAGCAGAGGTTTCATCTGCCCGGCATCGAAACGGCTCACCAGTCGTTCGCTTTCCCCTTGCCGAGCGTTGGGGAACCTATGATTCCGGCCGACCACAGCGTCCGCAATTGGTTCTGCCGCAGGCATACTGAAACCGGATACCCGAAACCCGCAGGCCCGACTCCCGGCGACGGGGGCAGCCGGGAGTCGGGAGTTCAGCCGAGGGACGCTTGTCGGCCCGCCTCGGAGTCGGCGAGTGTCAGCTCACGAAGGGCCAGTTCGACGAATCCCAGCTGATCCGGTTGATTCCCAGCTTGGCCACGCCGTTGTCGGCGCCGTCGTAGTAGTGGTAGACGAGCACGTCACCGTCGCCGTCCTGGATCAGCGACTGCCCGCCCGGGCCGATGACGGTGCCGTGCGTGCCCAGCACCTGAGTGCCACCGCCCTCGGTGAGCAGCTTGCCCGGCCGGTCCTTATACGGGCCGGTGATGGTCTTGGACCGGCCGACCATGATCTTGTAGGTGCTGTCCTTGCCCTTGCAGCAGCTGTCCCACGAGGTGAACAGGTAGTAGTAGCCGGCGTGGTAGATGATCGCCGGCGCCTCGAGCGCGGTGCTGCCCGGCCGGCTCGCGATGCTGTGCACCGTCGAGCTGCCCGAGATCCGCTTGCCCGTGCTGGGATTCAGCTCGATCATCTTGATGCCCGACCAGAACGATCCGAGCGAGAGCCACCACTTGCCCTGCCGGTCGACGATCAGGTTGGGGTCGATCGCGTTGTGGTTGCTGCTGGTGGTGGTCGAGTAGATCTTGCCCTGGTTGGTCCAGCTGCCGGGCCTGCCGGTGGTGCTGGTGGCCAGGAAGATCGCCGACTTGTTCTTCCCGAACGAGGAGGCCGAGTAGTACAGGTAGTACTTGCCGTTGCGGTACGACAGGTCCGGCGCCCACAGGTTGCCGTCCTTGGTGCCGGTGTATTCATCCGTCCAGGTGGCACTTCCGTTGGGGAAGGCCAGGCCGGTGTAGCTGAACTTGGTTCGGTCGGTGGACGTGCGCAGGGCGATCCCGGGAGCCGTGGCGGCCATCAGGTAGGTGCCGTCCGGGCCCTTCACCATCGTGGGGTCGTGCACCGTGATGTTCCCCGACACCACACCCGGGCCCGGGTATTCGGCCGCGTCCGCAGAACGGATGTGCAGGACGGCCGGGACGGCCGCCGCGATCACGAGGGCGGCGGCAAGCAGCCCGGCCAGCCGGAACCGGGACCTCGGCCGGGCTGAGAAGACGCTGGACATGGCACCTTTCCTGATGCACCGGACCGGCTGGATACCGGTCGATGCTGATCAGGTCGGTTGCCGGCCCGGCGAGGTTGCTTGCCGGTCGGTCAAATCGAGGTCAAGTTCCCGGTGGGATCTCGGGCTCGGTCTTCTTGCGGACGATCGGCTCGGCGGGCGGGCTCTGGCTGCGGCCGTAGCGCGCGACCTCGTCCGTCGCGCCGAAGATCAGGCTCTGCCCGTCGACCTCGACCCGGGTGGCCCGGTCCATCACGGTGTGGTGCGGGACGTTGGCGCAGGCCATCCTGGTCGACGTCAACTGCTCCAGCTCGAACGCCCCGTCGGCCTCGAGCCGGTACGTGCCGCGCACCTGGTTGCACCCGTCGCTGCCCACCACCTTGCCGTCGCTGAACTCCAGATACGCCTCGGCGTAGGAGTCCGCGTTCAACGGATCGACGGTGTACCCGGCAATCTCCTGCGGATACCAGGTGCCCGCGATCGCCTCCCGGGGGTCCGCGCCCACCGTCACCGCCTCCTGATCAGCCTTGTCCTCACCGCAGCCGGCCAGGAGCAGAGCCGGCAGGACCATCCATGCACCACGCCTCATGACCCGTCCTTCGCTCGTCGGCACCCTGCTTGGACGACTCCCGGCCGCACCGGGTTCCGTGTCCGGCGCGGGACACACTGGGAAGGATCTGCGGATTTGCCACGGCGTACCCACACTGCCGGTAACCTTGCTTCGCGGCGCCCTTGGGTGCTGCCTGCCCACATCGGCGTGAGCAGACCGGGGCAGTAGCTCAATAGGTTAGAGCAGCGGACTCATAATCCGTCGGTCGCGGGTTCGAACCCCGCCTGCCCCACTCCCGTCCTCCAGAGTCCTACCCGTGCTCAACCCAGGCCTGAGTGATCCGGACAACAACACCGATCTGTGGCATTGCATGCAACGCTGTCAGCACGTCGGTGCGTCTGAGAGGCTGATACCGGCGGACGACAGACGGGAACGATCGGTACGGGTGAAGACTCGACGACGCAGCACCTTGGTGGTGGCCAGCGGCACGGCGCTGTTCGCAGCGGCGGTACTCACCGGGTGCGGGAACAGCGTAGAGCGCGATCATCAGGGCGTCTGCGTGGACAAGAGCACCCAGAAGCGTGTTGCCGACGATGAGTGCGACGAGGACGACGAGGGTGCGCGCAGCGGGTACTACGGCGGCACCCACGCTTGGCGGTTGTACGGCTCGGGCCTGCGGTTCCCGCCGGTCGGGGGCCGGATCGCGGACTACCCCGGGTCGGTGAGCACGCTGCCGTCCGGGCACGGAGCCACCTTCGGCGGGGCCGAGCGCAACGGTGGCACGGTGAGCAAGTCGAGCGTGAAGACGGCGGCCGACCGGGGCGGGTTCGGCAAGACCAGCCGCAGCAGCAGCGGGAGCGTGGGCGGTTGATCCGGCTGCCGCAGACCCCCCGCCCGGACGCGTACCAGCTGGTCGAGGCCGAGGGCCTGGCCTACGCCCGGGAGCGCAACGACTCCTCCGACGAGTTGCCCTACTGGTTCGAGGGGGCGGCCTACCGGTTCACCGAGCCGCAGATCGACGAGCTGGAGCGGGTCACCGACGAACTGCACGCGATGGCGATGCATGCCACCCGGGTGATGTGTCACGACCCCGCCACCCTGCAGCGCCTGCGGATTCCGGAGTACGCGTGGCCGTATCTGCGTAAGTCCGTGGAGGAGGACTGGACGCTGTACGGGCGTTTCGATCTGCTCTGGGACGGCAGTAGCGCGCCGAAGATGCTGGAGTACAACGCGGACACCCCGGCGGCCCTGGTCGAGACCGCGGTGACGCAGTGGTCCTGGCTGGAGACGGTCCAGCCCGAGCGTGATCAGTGGAACATGCTGCACGAGCGGCTGGTTCACACCTGGCGCCGGCATCTGAAGGACAACGAGTTCGTGCACCTGGTGGCCGGGGTCGCCGAGCCGCTGGAGGACTGGAACACCATTGCCTACCTGGCCGACACGGTGCGCGAGGCCGGTGGGCGGCCGATCACCCTGCCGATCGACCAGATCGGCCTGGTACCCGGCTCGAACACCTTCGTCGGCCTGGAGAACGACCCGATCAGCCTGTGTTTCGCGATGTATCCGTGGGAATGGATGCTGGCCGAGGACTTCGGGCGGGCGGCCCTGGAAAGCGCCGTGAACTGGCTGGAACCGGTGCACAAAGTGCTCACCGGCTCCAAGGCGGTGCTGGCCACGATGTGGGAGCTGTACCCCGATCACCCGAATCTGCTGCCCGCGTACTGGTCGCCGGACAAGCTCGGCCCGGACTACGTGATGAAGCCGGTGCACGGCTGGGAAGGCGCCGGGGTCAAGGTGATTCGCAACGGCGAGACCGCGGCCAGCGTGGCCGACCGGCACACCGAGGGGCAGCAGGCGATCTTCCAGCACTACTACGAGATCCCGCGGATCGGCGACTGCCTTCCGGTGCTCGGCACCTGGGTGATCGGCGGGCACGCAGCCGGTCTCGGTATCCGGGAGACCGACGCAGGCCGGCTGATCACCGACACCCAGGCCCGCTTCGTCCCCCATTTCATCGACGCTCCGCGCACCAGCGCCGCGCAGGTGCAGAGCTGGATCGATGAAGAGCAGTAACTAGAGACGTTGTGGGCGCCGAGAGCGCAGTGGTCCGGGCGGTTTTCGGTGAAGGAAACCTCCCGGACGATCTCAGGCGGCGGCTCGCGCAGCCAGTAGCTGCTCGACCGAACGGGCGGCCAGCATCGCCACCTCGACCGGGTTGCGGGCGTCCAGTTCGTCGGAGAGCACCTCGACCGCAAGCGGCAGGTTCACCCCGATCTCGCTCAGCGCACCGAGGAATCCGTGCAGGTCGACCACACCGCCACCGGGCAGCAGACGGTGGTGGCGGCCTTCCTCGCGCAGGTCCTCGGCGGGTGTGGCCGAGGCGTCGCACAGCTGCACGGCCAGCACTTCGGTGGCAGACAGGGTGCGTAGTTCCTCGAGGGTGCCGCCCGAGCGGTGCCAGTGCCAGGCATCCAGCATCAGCCCAGCGTTGCCGGTGTCGGCGTGGGAGACGAGTTCGCGGGCCTGAGCCAGGTTACGCAGCGAGCTGTACGGCATGAACTCCAGCGCGACCTTCACGTCGTGGTCCGCGGCCCGGCGGCAGAGCCGGCGGAACTGCTGCTTCTGCACCTCCAGCGGCACATCAGCGAACAGGCCCACGTTGATCTGCGGCACGCCGAGCAGGTCGGCCAGGTAGAAGAGCAGATCCTCCTCCAGGCGCACGCCGCGCACGTCGGCCTCACGCCACCAGTCGGTGAGGAACTCCAGCTCCACCACCCGCAGCCCGTGCCGGGCCACGTAGTCGGCCAGCTGCTCCTCGGAGAACTCGGAACGGCGGGCGTCGAGGTAGTCGACCGCGCCCAGACCGATGCCGGTGAAGCCCGCGGCGGCCGCGGCGAGCACTCGATCGGAGAAGCCGACGTAACGCAGAGTCATCGCCGATAAGTTCAGATCGACGGGACTGGTCCGAACGGGAGCACGGCGGGTGGACCAGGGGCCGGGAGCGTCGATCATCCGTTCACTCTACGAAATCAATGGAACCGGTGAAGCCCTTCTCCGATTTCTCTCAGCCATTAGTGACTATCCTGACTACCGAAACCACCATATCCGCGCTTAAGTCTGACATTTCCCAGGCCTCTGACCAGCACTCTTGTGAACCGGAGGGGCGCGGACCCAGGATTCCTTGGCATATTGGTTGCCGACGGACTCAACACTCCCGGAATATCCGAAATGCAAGTTTCTGATGGGGCGGGAGCAATCGGGAGGGGATCCATGACAGCGCCGACGGTGCGGACCGGACGCCGGGCTGATCCGCTGACCCATGCGGATATCGAGGCCGGGACCGTGGCACGACTACGCCATGTAGTCACCGCCCAGTCCGATGCCGTCGCTGTCTACGACGACGAACTGAGCCTGACCTACGGCGAGTTCGCGCTGCGAGTGGCCGCCGTGCGCCGTCAGGTCTTCGCCGCAGTGCACCAAGAGGCCGACGCCCCGGCCGAGCGCCCGGTCGCGTTGCTGTACTCGCACGGCGCGGCCGCCGTAGCCGCTCTCTGGGGGATCGTCACCTCTGGCCAGCCGATCCTGGTGCTCGACCCGCGTACTCCCCCGGCCCGCCTGCAGGCGTTCGTCGATCGCGTGGACGTGCGACTGTGCCTGACCGACCAGGCCAACGCGGCCACCGCCGCCGAGCTCGTCGAGCAGGTCCTGGTGGACGCCTCCGCCGAGAACACCGGCACCGAAGCCGATCTTGACGCGATGTGGGCCACCGCGCCGCGCCCGGGTGACGCTGCGGCCTACGCATTCACCTCCGGCTCCACCGGCCGGCCCAAGGTCGTGGTCAACGACCACCGGATGCTGGTGCGCGACGCCTGGGCCAATGCCCGGGCCACCGACTGCTACGACGCCGACGACGTGGTCGCCCACACCCTCCCGATGGCCTTCCACGCCGGGCTGATGGCCACCTGCGCAGGCATTCTCGTCGGCACCACGCTGGCCATGTACGACATTCGGGCGCGCGGCATCAACAGCCTGCCCGGCTGGATCGAGCAGAATCAGGTCACCATCGTCCAGGCCAGCCCGGCCATCCTGCGCAACCTGGTCGGCATCGCCCCGGACCCGCAGCACCTGGCCCGGCTGCGCTCTATCACCATCGCCGGTGAGGCCGCCTACGGCCCGGACATCGAGGCCGCCCGCAGCCTGCTGCCGCCCGACTGCCTGCTGCGCAACCGCTACGGCTCGTCCGAGACCAGCCTGCTCACCGAGTACCAGGTGGACTGCACGCACCCGCCGCTGGAGGGGCTGCTGCCGGTCGGCCGCCCGATCCCGGACATCGAGCTCAGAATCGTTGACGCCGAAGGGGTTCCGGTTCCGCCCGGGGGTTCCGGCACGGTCACGCTGAGCGGGCGCAACCTGGCCTCCGGCTATCTGGGCGATCCAGAGGCCACCGACCGGGCCTTCACCCCCGACCCCGACGGGCTCACCCGCACCTATCGCAGCAGCGATGTCGGCACGGTGGACGAGACCGGTGCGCTGCGGCTGCTCGGCCGTCGGGACCACAGCGTCAAGATCCGCGGCTATCTGGTGGAGCCGGGCGAGGTCGACGCCGCCCTGTCGGCGCTGGACGAGGTACGCGAATCGCTGACGATCGGGGCTGAGAAGAGCGGCGAGAGCGGGGGTAAGCGGCTGGTCTCGTACATCGTCTCCACCGCGGACCGGCCCAGCGCGGCCGCGATGCGCCAGCACCTGGCCGGGGTCCTGCCCTCGTACATG
Source organism: Kineosporia babensis (assembly GCF_021129305.1). Classification (GTDB taxonomy): domain Bacteria; phylum Actinomycetota; class Actinomycetes; order Actinomycetales; family Kineosporiaceae; genus Kineosporia; species Kineosporia babensis. The sequence goes on from NZ_JAJOMB010000005.1 coordinate 293,570, forward strand.
GTCCCCGAGAGCATCGTGTTCATCGAGGCCCTGCCCCGCACCGACCGCGGAAAGCTCGACCGGAACGCGCTTCCCGAGCCGCCCGAGGTGACTGCCGGGGGTAGTACCGAGCAGCTCAGCGAGTGGGAAGAGGTGGTCCGGGCGCTGTGGTGCAGCGTGCTGGCGCTGCCCGACATCAGCCTGGACGACGACTTCTTCGAGCTCGGTGGGGATTCGCTGGCCGCCGAGAGCCTGATGAGCCGGATGGCCTCCGAGCTCGGGGTGGCCGCCACTGAGGCGCAGACCACCGTGCTGGTGCAGGCGCCCACGCTGCGGGAGTTCGCCGAGCGGGTCACCCGCAAGGTCAGCGCAGCCAACCAGACCCTGGTCCCGTTGCGCGGCAGCGGTTCCCGTCCCCCGCTGTTCCTGCTCACCGGCGGTGGCGGGCTCGGCGTGACGCTGGTTCCGCTGGTCCGGCACCTGCCGGAAGACCTACCGGTCTACGCGCTGCAGGCCTACGGGCTGGAGGCGCGGGGCGTTCCGGACTGGAGCGTGGAGGCCTCGGCCCGCCGGCACATCAAGACGCTGCGCTCGATCCAGCCGGTCGGGCCGTACTTCATCGGTGGGCACTCGTTCGGTGGGGTGCTGGCCCTGGAAGTGGCCCAGCAGTTGCGTGAGGCCGGGCAGCAGGTCGAGCTCCTCGTGGTGATCGACTCGTTCCCGCCGGACCGCAAATCCCATGCACCGCTGGAGGGTTCGACGGTGCAGAAGCTGCGGACCGCGCTGGGGGTGGCCACCACCGGCCTGCGCGGCACGCCGGGCGACGACCAGTACTGGCGGTTCTGGCGGCAGAGCAACTACCTGCACCAGCGCTACCGGGCCAAGCCCTACGACGGCGAGACGCTGATCATCGTGGCCGCCGACAGCGAGGAGAAGCACGAGCGCCGGGCCTGGGCGCCGTACCTGACCGGCACCTGGCGGCTCACCCACGTGCCCGGCGACCACATGTCGATCCTGCGGGACCCGTTCGCCGGCAAGACTTCCGAGGTGATCTGGGAGCAGCTGGAGCCGGCCCAGCAGCGGGACCCGGCCGAGGCCCGCCCGCGCCGGGAGCAGGCCCGGCCCAGGCTGGTGCGTAGGAGCAAGGCCTGGCCCGACCAGTTCTAGGGCCTAGCGGCGGGACTGGCCGAAGCTGGTGAGACTGGTGGTCTCACCGGGTTCGGCCACCCGTGGTGAGAGCCCGCCGAGCAGTTCGTCGTACGAGGTCTTCAGCGTCTTGGGCATCCGCCAGCCCCAGACCCCGTACGGCTTCCAGACCGCCTCGACCAGCAGGATCCGGCCCTCGACGGGGATGAAGGTGGCGCGGACCCGGGCGTCGTTGGTGATCTGGGTGCACTCCCGGCCGGAGGGGCGCGAGCTGGAACGGTAGACGCTGGTGTTGTTCAGGTCCTGGCTCTTCCAGCCGCAGAACAGGGGCAGCCGGGCGTAGCGGCTCTGCGGTTCGGCCATCGACGAACGCCGGTAGTCCATCTGGGTGGCAGTGCGGCCGTCTATCTCGACCGTGCGTACCCCGCTCACGAAGACGTCTGGGTGGCTACGGAGCCAGCCTGCCGGGTCGAGCGGCATCGGGGCACGTTCGCCGCTGGGTAGGACCACTTCTTCGGGCACGGTGGCCAGAACCCAGCCCCCGCTGGAGAACTTCACCCCTACGTAGCTTTCGTCGGCCGTGGCCACTGCGCCCTCCGGGAGGTTCAGAGCTACGGGGGCGGCCAGGTGTGAACCTAGGACGACGGTCTCGCCTTCGGGCTCTTCCGGCTCGTCGGACAGGATCGCGGGAATGGACAGACCGGCCACCACGGCCGCGAGTACCGCCGCCGCGACCATGAACACCTTGCGCCGGAGGGGGTCTGGGGGTGCGGCTTTACCCCCTTCGTCGATCCATCCGTCGGGCTGATCGAGGTCGGTGGCCCAGTTGGAGGGGTTGCCCTGGGGTAGGTCGTCGGTCGGGAGCGGAGCGGACGGGCGGGTGCCCAGGTCGTACTCCCAGACCCCTCCCTGACCGTCGATCGCCTCCACGGCCGGGGCTGAGCCTCCGCCATGCTGAGCGGCCAGAATGGGGGACGTCGAGGGCGGCGCGCCGAGCACACGTCCAGTTCCCGAGGCCACCAGTTGGGGAGCGTCCGCGCTGGGCACCTCGATGACAGGAGCCTGGTCGTCAGTCGCAGAGCCGGACGCCCCCGGCGCGGCCCAGTCGGATGACTCCCAACCGGCCGCACCTGGCTCGTTCGCCTCGGGCGGCGGCTCGGACTGGGGCTGGGACGGCGGCTTGGACGGCGGTGCAGCGACTCGGCCATCCCGGCTCGCACCGGTGGAGATGATCACTGGTTCTTGTCCCGGAGGGCCCCAGAGCGCAGCCAGTTCTTCCGGTGACATGTCTCCTGAAGCCCGCGACATCGCGTCCGCCATTGCCGACTCCTTGTTCAAACCCGCACCTGCCCGGAATATTGTCACATCCCGATAACGATTCGGCCTGTCGGGTGACAACGGAGGGTCTGATCAGGAGGTTCCCAAGATCGTCAGGTGAGTCGACGAGCGTCGGCGCGCACCCCGTCCCCAGTTTTGAAGCTCTTGAACCGGATCTCAGACGCCCTCGGCCCGGGGGCGACGGGCTGTCCGCCGCCCCCGAACCCAGCGCCGCCAGCACGATCCCCTCGGCCACTCCGGCGTAGGTACCGGCCACGCGTAGCTCAGGTCAGTTCAGGCCGCGCCCAGGAAGGACGATTCGCTGGACCCCGGAGTCCCGCCGTCCTCGTCGTTCTGATCGCTGCCCTGTTCATCCGTCGCCCCAGGGCCGCCTCGGTGGAAGAAGCGCGGCCCGTCGCCCCCCTTACCTGGCAGCTTGGGCAGGCCGTTCTCGACGACATCCGTGATCCGCTCCTCAAGGTGAGACTTCACCTCGTTCGCGTTCTCCTGGGAGATGCGCCCCTCGTCCACTGCTTCGTCGACCTTCTCCGAAGCGGCCGCGACCAGAGCGTCGACCACCGCGCCGACGTCCTTACCCTGCTCCTCGGCGAGCTCCTTCACCGACTTGCCGTCGGCCAGGCCGCTCTCCACCTCCGCACGAGAAAGCCCGAGCACCTCCGCGACCTCGTCCAGCGCTACCCCGAACGGTCCCCCGGCCCGCGGATTCACGTGCGGGCCCCTGAGATCGGCGTCGGACAGCTCCTCCGCCACCTTGTCCGACTGTTCCTGGGTGAGCGTGCCGTCCTCGACCAGATTCTTCAGCGCCTCGCTGATCCGGTCCTCCCGGTCGCCGCCCCTGGGCTCGGTACTCGCTGCCGGCGGACTGCCGGGCGTGTCATCGGCGAAGGCGGGGTAGGCCACAAAGCCCGCCGCCCCCAAGGCGATGGCCCCCGAGGCCACCGCCACAGTCAGACGTCTGGTGCGCATGTCTGTTTTCCCCTCGTTACGGACCGTCCACGCTGATTCCCCGGACCTGAACCGGGTGGGGACCGTCCTCCACCATCGAAGCTCGACCTGCCACCTGTGGCCCGGCTTGGCCGCCCCTGGCAGTTCCCTGTGAAGCTGTGAGCACGCTGTGCTACCCCTGTGATCCAGCTCCCAGAGCCCGGACGCCACGCCCTGTACGGGTTGGTCAAGAGCACCGTCGGATCTTTGGTAGAGTTCTTCTCGCCGGAGGGAACTGCGGCAAACACAACAGAACAATCCCCCGTAGCTCAATTGGCAGAGCATTCGACTGTTAATCGAAGGGTTACTGGTTCAAGTCCAGTCGGGGGAGCCTGAGTCGCAGATCAGCGGCTAACCTCTCAAGGCCTCGCCAACGGCGAGGCCTTTTTGAGTTCCCCAAGCGCGCCGGCCGGAGCGAGTTGGTATGCCTTCCACGAATCCGTACATGCTCGTCAGCACCGCCACACTGCGCGGCGACGGGCTCAGGAACCAGGACTCGGTCGTCGTAACCGATCGAGCAGCCGCAGTTCTCGACGGCGCATCAGCCTGGTACCCACAAGCACCCGGTCGGGACGGCGGCTGGTACGCCGAGAACCTGGGTGCCCGGCTGATGAACTCGCTGGACGAGGAACGGCCCCTGGCCGACATCGTTCACGATGCGATCGAGGACATGTGCCGCACGTTCGGTCTCGAGCCTGGTCAGTCACCGGAGAGCACCGTCACCATCGCTCGCTGGGATGCCCAGCACGTCGAGGTTTACGTACTGTGCGACAGCCCCGCGGTGATCTTCAGCCCCGAAGCCGATCCGGTCATCCTGCTCGATGAACGTCTGCAGTGCGCGGCGGTCCAGGCTCGAACCATCTACCGCGACTACCTCCGCGCCGGCCACGGGTACGGTCCCGAACTCAAGCCGATGCTCGCCCGGCTTCAGGAGGACGAGCGCCGGGAGCGGAACCGGGAAGGGGGCCATTGGGTTGCCGGGGCCGTACCGGCGGCAGCCCATCACGCCCTGACCGCCGAGTACCCCCTGGACCAGGTTGCCGCCGTCCTCCTGCTGTCAGATGGAGCATCGGCCGGAGTGGACGAGTACGGGTCGCCCGCCGACTGGGCCACAGCACGGCAGTCGGCGATCACCAGCCCGGCGCAGTTCATCGCGGACGTCCATCGAGTCGAGGACAGCGACCCCAACGGTCAGCGCTGGCCCCGGGCCAAGTGTCACGACGACAAGACCATCGCGGTGATCCAGCCGCTCACCGCGCATTGAGCCGCACCACCCCCTTCCCCTCCCGCTTGGCCGCATACATCGCCTGATCCGCGGCATGCAGCAACTCCGGCCCGGTGTCCCCCTCGACCGCCACCGCCACCCCGATGCTCGCCCCAACCCGCGCCCGCGTCTGCGAGAGGTCGAACTCCAGCGACAGCGCGGCCAGGATCCGCCGGCCGGTCCGCATCGCCGTCTCCACGTCCGGAATGCCCGGGCACAGCACCGCGAACTCGTCGCCGCCGAGCCGGGCCACCACGTCGCCCGAGCGCACCGAGGCCGCGATCCGGTCGGCCACCTGCACCAGCAGCTCGTCCCCGGCGCCGTGCCCCTGCGAGTCGTTGACCGCCTTGAACCCGTCCAGGTCCAGGTAGAGCACGGCCACCGATCCGCCCGAATCACGTTCCTGGAGTTCCCGTTCCAGCTGGCGGTGCAGGTGCAGGCGGTTGGGCAGGCCGGTCAGCGAGTCGTGGGCGGCCTCGTGCTGGAGCCGCTCGGTCAGGGCCTTGCGCGCGGTGATGTCCTCGACCAGCAGGATCAGGTAGGGGTCGCGGCCCCGGCCGGGGCGCACCGCCGAGGCGGAGACCTTGCCCCAGCGCTCGCCGCCGTCCGGGCGGTACAGGTGGCGGTCGACGGTCACCGAGTCACGGCTGCCGTTCATCATGGCGACCAGGTTGGCCATCGCTTCCTGGAGATGTTCGCCGTCGCCGAGGAAGTCACCCACGGTGGAGCCCAGCAGCACCGCTTCGCCGACCCCGGCGAATTCGCACAGGGCGTCGTTCACCCGCAGGAACCGGCCCGGCTCGGCGGGGGCCAGCGAGACCACCGCCATGCCCATCGGTGAGGTGTCGAAGGCCAGGCGGAAACGTTTTTCGCTCTCGGCCAGCTCTTCCTGGGCCTGCAGCACCCCGGTCAGGTCGGTGATCACACCGATGAAACCGAGCGGCCGGTCGTCGGAGCCCTGGTGCGAGGTAATGGTCAGCTGGCCGGGGAACCTCGAGCCGTCCTGCCGGACGAAATTCCTCTGGGCACTGTAGGTTCCGTGGGCCCGGACCGCTGCCAGGATCTCCTCGCCCGGATCCTGACCGTCGAAGTCGGCCTGGTCGTGCAGGTCCAGGGCGCGCATCCGGCCGATCACCTCCTCGGCCCGGTAGCCGAACATCCGCTCGGCGCCGATGTTGAAAAAGCTTATTCGTCCGTCTTTTCCGTTGGTCCCGAGAATGGCGGTACCGGTCACCGCGTTCAGCACCGCGGCCAGCTCGGCGTGCGCCTTGGTCACCTCGGCCGCGGCGGCGCGGGCCTGGGTGACATCCTGCACGGTGGCGAAGACCTGGTCCCGGACGCCTCCGGGGGCACGCTCGATCACGGTCTGGATGGCGACGGTCCGCACGTCTCCGTCTGTCCGGACGATCCGGTACTCCAGGGCCTCGGCGTTGCCCATGTCGTTACGGATCCGCTCACCGTCGGCCCTCACCCGGGGCAGGTCTTCCGGATGGACGAACGTGTCGTACACCGCCGCGCTCGGTCTGACCTTGGCCGGGTCGGCCCCGAGGAGCAGATGCAGCCCGTCGCTCCAGGCCTGGGCGTCGGTGGTCGGGTCCCAGCGCACCGAGCCCAGGCCGGCCAGCCGCTCGGCGGTGTTCAGGTCCTGGGTGCGCTGGCGCAGCAGGTTGGTGGCCCGTTCCCGCAGCCGCGCGCTGATCGAGGTGGCGATCACCACCAGCGACAGCGTGGCGAGCGCGGTCTGCAGGGTGAGCAGTTCCTCGGCGGACCGGTCGAGCAGGGCGATCCGGCCCAGGCCGTGGTTGGTGCCGAGAGTGATGATCAGGGCCGAGGCCAGCAGGCTGATCGTGGCCCGCAGGGCCCCCAGCCGGGTCGCGCCCCAGATCAGCGGCAGCACCAGCAGCGTGCTGGAGACCACCCGCTGGTAGGTCAGGAACAGCAGCGCCGCAACCGACATGGTCGCGGCCAGCTGAGCCAGCCATTCCAGGTTGCGCCGGTGATCGCGCAGCTGGGCCAGCACCTCCCCGCGGCTGAGGTGGACCACCAGGCAGGGGCCGATCAGCATCAGCGCCAGCACGTGGTTGCGCACGAACTCGGACCACAGGCCGAGCGCGGTCCGGTCCCCCGGGCTGCCGAGCAGGGCGAACACCACCGACGCGACCGTGCTGGCGACCAGCAGGCAGATGAGGACCCGGACCGCGTCGATCAGCCGTTCTTCCAGGGCCTGGCGCGGTCGCAGACGGCGCAGCAGCACCGCGACCAACAAGTTCTCGCACAGCCCGGCGGTCAGGCCGGCGTAGTTGACCACGGTCTGCGAGAGCACCAGAACGGACGTGGTGGAGCCGAGCGCGATACCGGCCACGATCGCGGGCCACCAGCGGGAGGGGCTGTAGACCAGCAGCGCGGCGCCGAAGGCGGCCAGCGGCCACCAGGCGGGTTGCCCGGCGCCGGGGTTGCGCAGCGGTTCCAGGCCCATCCAGCTGAAGCCGAGCGCGGCCAGGGCCGTGGCCAGGAACACGATGGTGCGCGCACCCAGCCTCGGCACCCTCGCCCTCCGCTTCGCCCCGATCCCTGCCTGATTCACTTCAACGATCGGGGGACGCGTGCTTGCGCCTGAGTTGCTCGGCCCACCTCACCCGGTCGGCTCAGATCAGGGCGACGCAGAGTTAAGGGCACCGATGACGGACGGGTGCAGCCGGGTTGGTCCGGCGATGCCTGGAACACCGGCGGGCGGGATTTCGTACCATTGCGCATGACCTCGACACCGTCCCGTTCCGCCCGCCCGCTTCCGCCCGCCCAGGCCGATGTGGTCGTGATCGGCGGCGGGGTGATGGGCCTGAGCACCGCCTACCACCTGGCGGCGGCCGGGGTGGAGCGCGTGGTGCTGCTGGAGGGCCGGCAGCTGGGCAGCGGTTCCACCGGCAAGGCCGCGGGTGGGGTGCGGGCGCTGTTCTCGGACGAGGTCAACATCCGGCTGGGGCAGCGCGGTCTGGAGGCTCTGCACCGGTTCGGCCAGGACTTCGGTAAGGACGTCGACCTCGAGATCAGTGGGTATCTGTTCCTTCTGGACGACGCGGCCGATCTGGAGGCCTTCGCGGCGGGGGTCGAGCTGCAGCACTCCCTGGGCGTGAACAGCCGGCTGATCGACGTTGCCGAGGCGAAGCGGCTCTCCCCGTTGATCAGTACTGACGGTCTGCAGGGGGCGGTTTTCTCACCAGAGGACGGGTTTTGCACACCTGAGTCGGTGGTGGCCGGATACACCGGCGCCGCGCGGAAACTCGCCGTCGAGATTCTCACCGGGACCCCGGCGACCGGGGTTCACATCGAGGGCGGCCAGATCCAGGCGGTGCTCAGCCCGGCCGGCCGGATCAGCACGAACACGGTGATCTGCACCGCCGGTGCCTGGTCGGGCCGGATCGGTGAGTGGGCCGGGGTGGACCTGCCGGTGCGGCCGCTGCGCAGGCAGGTGGCGATCAGCACGCCGATCCCCGACCTGCCGGCCGATCTGCCGTTCACCATCGACTTCGGCAGCTCGTTCTACTTCCACCGGGAGGGCCCGGGCCTGCTGCTGGGCGGCGCGGAGAAGGAGGACACCTGGGGCTTCGACCAGAACCCGACCGAGGACTGGCTGGGCGATCTGGCCGAGGCGATGGCGGCGCGGGTGCCCTCGCTGGGCGAGGTCGGGATCCGCAAGGGCTGGGCCGGGCTCTACGAGATGACGCCCGACCACAACGCGCTGATCGGCGAGGCGCAAGGGGTTTCGCGGTTCCTGTACTGCACGGGATTCTCCGGGCACGGCTTCCTGATGGGCCCGGCCGCCGGTGAGGTGATGCGCGACCTCTACCTCGGGGTGACCCCTGCGATCGACGTGAGCGGCCTGTCCGCAACCCGTTTCGCCCACGACCGGCTCCGCCCGGAGCACAACGTCGTCTGAGTCCGCCGTCTGACCGCGTCGTCTGATCGGAGAGCCATGAGCAGCCTGATCCCCGGTTCCGAAGCCCTGAGTCTGCGTGCCCGTACCGCCGCCGAACGCTGCGGGGTTCACGGTGAATCGCTGGCCGGTTCGCACCCTGTGCTCTCCCCCGTCAACGGCCTGCCGATCGGCGCGGTGGACTGGGCGACGTCCGTCGACGACTCACTCGAGCGGGCTCAGGCTGCGTTCCTGATCTGGCGGAAGGTGCCCGCTCCGGCCCGGGGCGCGGTGATCAAGCGGTTCGGCGAGCTGCTCACCGAGTTCCAGGCCGACCTGGGCACGCTGGTCAGCCTGGAGGCGGGCAAGATCACCTCGGAGGCGCTCGGCGAGGTGCAGGAAATGATCGACATCTGTGACTTCGCGGTGGGCCTGTCCCGGCAGCTCTACGGCCGCACGATGGTCTCCGAGCGGCCCGGGCACCGGCTGGCCGAGACCTGGCACCCGCTCGGCGTGGTCGGGGTGATCAGCGCGTTCAACTTCCCGGTGGCGGTCTGGTCCTGGAACACCGCGCTGGCCCTGGTCTGCGGCGATCCGGTGGTCTGGAAGCCCTCGGAGAAGACCCCGCTGACCGCGCTGGCGGCCGACGCCCTGCTGCGGCGGGCCCTGCGGGAAAGCGGCCATCCCGAGGACGTGTCGCAGGTGGTGCTGGGCGACGGTGCGCTGGGCGCCGAGCTGGTGAATCATCCCGGCGTGAAGCTGCTCAGCGCCACCGGCTCGACCCGGATGGGCCGCCAGGTCGGGCCGCAGGTGGCGCAGCGGTTCGGGCGGAGCCTGCTGGAACTCGGCGGGAACAACGCGGCGGTGGTCGCGCCCTCGGCCGATCTGGATCTGGCCGTCCGCGGCATCGTCTTCTCCGCCGCGGGCACCGCCGGGCAACGTTGCACCACCCTGCGCCGGGCGATCGTGCACCGCAGCATCGCCGACGAGCTGGCCGGACGCCTCGAAGAGGTCTACCGACGGCTGCCGGTGGGTGATCCGACGGCCGAGGGCACTCTGGTGGGACCACTGATCGACGCGAGCGCACACACGTCTCTCATCGGTGCTCTGAAACAGGCCGTCGAAGAGGGCGGAAGCGTTGTCGCCGGCGGCGATCGGGAGCTGGAAACCGCGGCGCCGGAGGCCTTCTACCACCGGCCGGCCCTGGTCCGGATGCCTGGGCAGAGCCCGATCGTGCAGGCCGAGACCTTCGCGCCGATCCTCTATCTGCTCACCTACGACGATTTCGCCGAGGCGATCGCCCTGAACAACGCCGTTGCGCAGGGCCTCTCGTCGGCGGTCTTCACCCGTGACCAGGCCGAGGCCGAGCTGTTCCTGTCGGCCGAGGGCTCGGACTGCGGCATCGTCAACGTCAACATCGGCACTTCCGGCGCCGAGATCGGCGGGGCGTTCGGCGGCGAGAAGGAGACCGGCGGCGGCCGGGAGTCCGGATCCGACGCCTGGCGGGCCTACATGCGGCGGGCGACGAACACGGTCAACTACTCGGGCGAGCTTCCGCTGGCGCAGGGCGTGGACTTCACGGTGTGAATCCGGCGCCGGTGAGCCACCAGATGTAAACCCGCTGTAGTCGGACTGCTCCGGGCAGTCATATACCCCAATAAGCGCGTCCAACCCAGTGAGCTTGTCCCTAGAATCCGTCCCGATGTCCCAACCGTCCCTGCCCCCTGAAGAACCGGCGCCGGCCGGCAGCCGGGTGGCCGCTCGCCTGCTCGAGCAGCCCCTGCGCAACCTCGGCGTCGGTGTGACCGCGGTCGTGCTGGGCACGACCGCGGCTTTCGGCGGTCTCGAAGAGGCCCGGCCGAGCACCACCCAAGAGGTCAAGGTCGGCACCACGATGACCGCCGACCCGTTCGAGATCACCGTCAAGCGCCTGCTCTGGGTGAACGAGCTGCCCGGTTACCCGACCAACGACGAGGGCAACCGCTGGCTGGCGATCGTCGCCGACGTGACGAACACCGGCGACGAGACGCTGCTGCCGTATCTGGCCGGCGAGGCGATCACGGTCAACGGGGTCGAGGGGCTGACCAAGACGCCGGAGCCGGACCTGACCACGACGCGCGACCTGGACGACCGCACCGATCGGGTGTCCTCGGACCGGCTGGTGCACTTCCCCGACAGCACGCTGCTCAACCCGCTCCAGCCGGGGCTGACCTATCAGGCCGTGTACCTGTACGAGCAGAAGGGCTCGGCCGACGCCGCGGCGGAGGTGTCGGTTCAGCTGGTCGGGCACACCTTGCGGCCGAACGCCTTCGACCAGGTGGAGATGTGGCTGGACCCGACGGTGATCGCCGAGTCCCGCCTGCCGGTGCTGCCCCCGGAAGACACGAGCGAGCCGGCTGATTCGCTTGACACCGTTGCGGCCGGCGAGGGGGCCGCCGGATGAGCAACCAGAACGACTACGGTCGACCGCCGGTGGCAGTCACCGGTCCGGGCGGGACTTCGGCTCCCCGGAACGAGCCGGAAGAGCTGTCCAGCGCGCGGCCGGGTGCTCAGCCGAACGGTTCCGGCGACGCGGCCTGGCCGCCGCCGGTGTACCGCGATGTCACCGGGCGGCCAATTCCGCTGGCCGCGGGCTGGGAAAGGCCGGACGGCGAGCGCCCGCGCGATCACGCCCATCAACGGTGGGCCGGTGCCGCGGCGGCGATGAAGGACGAGGCCGCCAGCCTGTTCGCGGCCGACACCCGGCAGTCCGGCACGGACTACGAGCCTCCGGTTTCGTACCCGGCCACGGCCGGGGGCAGCGCGTTCTTCTCCGGTGCCCGGCAGGCCGCCAGTGAGCAGCAGACCGCGCGAGCAGAGTCCGGCGCTCAGCCGGTGTACCCCGCTGCGGAGAAGACACGGCCGGAGACTCAGCCTCCGCCGCCTCCGGCTGTTCAGCCGCAGGCAAGCCCTTACGATGACTACCCGCAGACCGCTCCTGGGGGATTGCGGCAGCCATACACGCCTTTCGAGGATTACCAGACCGGCGCGCAGCCACAGGTTCAGGACTGGGACGACCGGGACTCGCAGGGATACGAAGGCCACCCGGGCGGATATCAGGACGACCAGTACCAGGACGATCGGCAGACGCCGGGGTGGCAGCAGGTTCAGCCCTCGCAGCAGCTCGGCGGTTACGCGAACACCGGTGGCTACCCCGCGCAGGACGAGACCCGGCGCGCGGACTGGAGCGACGCCACCGGCCCGATGCAGCGGCGCGGCCAGAACCCCGGCTACAACAACGACTACAGCAACGACGCCCGGAACAAGATCCGGCCGTGGGCCGACGACGCTCCGGACGTCCATCAGCAGCAGGGGTGGGCGCCGCCGGCCCCTCAGGAGCCTTACGAGCCTGACCCGTACGCTGCCTCCGGTCCTTACTACGGGGGTGCGCCGGTCGAGTCGCGTACCGGCGGTTTCCCCGATCCTGAGCGCGAATACGACCAGATCCGGCAGCGCGGCGGACGGCTGCTCGACAGCCCCGGCCCGGACCACTACGACCGCGATGAGTACGACGACTACGAGGCGGGCCACGACGGGCTGCCCCCACAGCAACGTCAGGCTCCGGGTTTTCCCGGCAACCCTCCGAACGGCGGCAAGAAGGTTCGTCGCCGGATCGGGTACCGGCGCCGGGCCGGAGCGGCGGTCCTGATCGTCGCTGCGCTCGCGGTCGGCCGGTTCGTCAGCCAGTTCGAGACCGACGATTTCGGTCAGACCCGCCCGTTCCTGCTCGAGGGCCGCCTCGGCTCCGCCGTCGAGTTGCGCTCGGCCCAGATCACCGCCACCGAGGTGGACGGCTCGGCCTGCGTCTCGGCCGGTTTCTACGGGACGTTCCGCTCCCCCGGGGTTTTCGTCGTGGTACCGGTCAAGATCGTGGCCAAGGGCAAGACCGCGAACATGGAGTACGCCGCCATCGAGGACTCCGAGGGCCGGCTGTACACCACCTCGACGAACGGCCGTTCCTCGTTCGAGGCCGGCACCGCCCAGGCCGGGATCACCCGCTACGCCACGGTGGCGATCGAGATGCCGAAGGACCGGGTGGCCGGGGCCCGGCTGCGGATCGCGCTCAACGACCTGTACCTGAACCAGGACGACATGACCGACATCGACCTGGGCATCACCCAGAAGGACGTGGACGGCTGGGTGCGCAACCAGGAGACGCTCGCGGTGACCGAGTCGTCGAACTTCCCGCCCGGTCAGCAGCCGGACGACTCCACTGATGAGCCCTTGGCCGCCTGCGCGGGTCCGGTGGTACCGGAATGAACGTCTTCGCGCGGCATTCCAACCGCAGCACCGGCTGGCTCTCACGTAACCGCTGGGGGCTGGGCCTGCTGCCGCTGGCCGTCGTGCTGGCCCTGGCCGCCAGTTCCGACCGGGTGAAGCCGTACTGGTGGGACTCCGATCTGCACGAGCCGCAGCCGGCCGTGCAGGGCGAGTGGTTCAGCCACTCCGAGCCGTACGAGCTGAAGACCGGTGAGCAGACCATGTCGCTGCGCCTGCGGCTGGACTCGGTCCGCACGATGAGCGAGCAGGAGCTCGCCGACCCGCTCGGCGAAGAGCTGCCCCCGGGCACCAAGGCGGTCGAGGTGACGATGTCGTTCGAGGCCGACCCGGGCACCCCACTGGGCGGTTGTCAGGCGATGGTCCGCGACCAGGACGGCACCCAGTACACCTACCAGCAGGACCGGGTGGGTGCGGTCGAGGCCGGCTCGCCCTGTACCCCGGTGGGCGCCGGTGGACCTTCGGTGCTGTTCGGTGAGCTCGAGATGCCCGGCCCGGACGACAAGGAACGGCCGGAGAAGTACAGCGTCAAGCGGGCCTGGGTGCTGCCGGAGAAGGCCGTCGTCACCGAGGTCGACCTGTGGTGGACGGTCCCGCAGTACATCGCCTTCCGGGCCGGCAGCTAAGACCCGCCCTGGCCGGTTCTCAGGCCGGCTGCCTGGTCCGCTCGGTCTCTTCCTCGTCGTCCCGGACGGCACCGCCGGTGGCCAGCACCCGCTCCACCGCGGCGGCCAGCAGGCACATCGTCACGGTCAGCCCGATCGCCCGGGTGAAGATGGTGATGTGCGGGGTGAAAGCCAGGTACTGCGAGGCACTCTGCGGCCCGATGATCCAGCGGGCCAGCTCGTTCAGGCCGTCCTCCAGGCGCTTCGAGGCCAGGAACGCCACCACGAACATCAGCATCGGGGCCAGGCCTGCCACCGCGAGCTGCCGCAGCCCGCCGAACAGGCCGTGGAAGCGCTCGGTCACCTCGCTCGAGAGCTCCAGGCCGGCCCGGCGCACCGGACCAGGCACCATCCGCAGCAGGCGCGGCTGCGGCGGCGGGGACGGCTCGACCAGTTTGTGCCCGTAGACCACGGCGCCCACGGTGAGCCAGGCGATCGGCACGATGATCAGCGAGTCGACGTTGGCCGCCACGTTGATCGCGAAACTGCCCACCGCATCGACGACGTCGGCGAACGGGCCGAGTTTGGACAACATCGCCTCCCAGCCGTCGACGAACATCTCCACCCCGCGGCGGCTCTCCACCCAGTCCCAGGCAATGTCCTTGTAGATGGTCAGGTAGGTGGCGATCGCGGCCAGCCAGAGTGCCTCGACGTAGGCCCCGAGCAGCCCCAGCCCCCAGCCGGACTTGCGTCCTTCCAGCTTGGCCAGGCCGAACTTGAGCACGACGGCGCTGACGATGACCACCGGCAGGACCCAGCCGGTGCCGATCTCGAACCGGGAGCCGTCGCTGAGCTCCCCGCTGAAGAAGTCGGCCTGCGCGTACTCCTCGCCGTACAGCGAGTTGTAGAAGCGGAACAGGTCTTCCTTCAGGAAGCCGTAGGAGGCGTAGACCGCCAGGAACGGCACCAGGACGCTGGCCAGCATGTCGATCAGCCGGCGCTCCCGATGGCGCAGCGGGTCTTCCGGGGCGGTGGTGTCGGCGGCCCGGGTCAGGGCCGGCATCGAGTGCCGCAGGGTGTAGAGCATCAGCACGATGCCGGTCACCGCCGAGAGCGGGCCGAACACCAGGGCGAGCCAGCCCAGGGTGTTGTAGATGTCGCTCAGGCGCAGAGCGGCCCACTGCGCGCCCATCCGGCCCGCCAGGGCGAGGAGCGCGATGGTCAGCAGCACCGGCCAGTGCTTCAGCCAGAGCTTCGCCCCGGCTCCCACCACGGAGAACGCCTCACCGACCGCTTTCAGCACAGCAGGACAATAGGCGAATCCCAGGGGTTGCGGTTCGACTCCGGAGAATCAGGGTTAACCCCGGCACGGTCAGTCACGCCAGCTCACGCAATCGGCCGAGCAGGGCCTCGCGCTCGCGGCGATTGCTGCTCAGCGCGGCCGCCCGCTCGAACTCGGCCCGGGCCTCCTCGGTGCGGCCCAGCCGGGCCAGCAGGTCGGCGCGGACTCCGGGCAGCAGGTGGTAGTTGCGCATGGCCGGTTCGTCGGCCTCGGCGAGTACGTCCACCGCGTCCAGCCCGGCCTGCGGGCCGAACGCCATCCCGAACGCGACGGCCCGGTTCAGCGCCACCACCGGCGAGGGCAGCACCGTGAACAGCACCTGGTACAGCGCCGCGATCCGTTTCCAGTCGGTCTCTTCCGGGGTGCGGGCCCGGGCGTGAGCGGCGGCGATCGCGGCCTGCAGGGTGTACGGGCCGAAGCTCCCGCCCAGCGCCTGGGCCTTCTCCAGGGCGGCCAGCCCCCGCCGGATCAGCAACTGGTCCCACCGCGCCCGGTTCTGCTCGCCCAGCACCACCGCCTCGCCGTTCGGTCCGGTGCGGGCGCGCAGCCGCGAGGCCTGGAGCTCCATCAGCGCGGTCAGCCCGTGCACCTCGGGCTCGTCCGGCATCAGGGCGGCCAGGCTGCGGCCGAGGTGCAACGCGTCCTGACAGAGCGCCGGGCGCAGCAGATCGTCCCCGGCGCTGGCGCTGTAGCCCTCGTTGAAGATCAGGTAGATGACCTCCAGCACCGAGGTCAGCCGCTGCGGCCGGTCCGCACCGGTGGGCACCTCGAACGGCACCTGCTTGTCGGCCAGGGTGCGCTTGGCCCGGCTGATCCGCTGGGCCACGGTGGCTTCCGGAACCAGGAAGGCCCGGGCGATCTCGGCGGCCCTCAGGCCGCCGAGCAACCGCAGGGCCAGCGCCACCCGGCTCTGCGCGGCCAGCACCGGGTGGCAGGCCACGAAGACCAACCGCAGCACATCGTCCTCGATCTGGTCCGGCTCCACCTCGAGATCGCTCTCGCCGGGCAGCCGGTGCCCGAGCTCGGCCAGGTTGGCGGCCAGCCTCTGGTCCCGCCGGATCCGGTCGACGGCCCGGTTGCGCGCGGTGGTCATCAGCCAGGCCGCCGGGTTGTCCGGCGGACCCTTCACCGGCCACTGCTCCAGCGCGGTGACCAGGCAGTCCTGGGCGATCTCCTCGGCCACGCCGACGTCGCGCACCATCCGGGCGACGGTCGCGACGATCCGCGTGGCCTCGACCTTCCAGACACCTTCTACCAGGGCGCGGGTCTGCACCCCGGCAGTGAAACATCTACTCCGGGAAGTTGGCGAAGTCCTCCGGGCCCATCACCTTGCGCACCTCGGACGTGCCCTCCCAGCCGGGCCAGAACTCCTGGTGCACCCGCATGAACCGGGTGGTCCACTCGATCGCTTCCTCCTGGCTGCGCAGCTCGTACATCGCGTAGCTCACGATCGCCTCCTTGGCCTCGGTGAACGGGCCGTCGACGACCGAGATCTTCCCGCCCTCCAACTGCACCCGGGTGCCCGCCGCGGACGGCGTCAGACCGGCCGTGTCCAGCAGGATCCCGGCCTTGGTGGCTTCCTCGCCGAGCTTGGCGATCTCGGCGAACAGCTCCGGCGGCGGGGTGCCGCCCATCTGGTTCTCGGCGGCCTTGAGCAGGATCAGGTAACGCACGATGCTTCTCCCTCGTCGGTACGGTCCGGCTGGTCTCAGCCTTCACCGAACTCGACGAACGCACGCACCGGTTCTCGACACGTCCGTAAAAAGTTTTTCTGAACCGGCTACCAGGTCGGCCGCAGCGGCGGGACGTCGTCCCCGGTCTGGGCCCGGATCAGCTGGGTCAGCCGGGTGCGCAACTCGGCCACCCCGTCCTCACCCAGGCGTTCGACCAGCCGGGCCTCCTGCCGCACCTGCACGTAGCCGGCCGCCCGCATGTACTGCTGGGCCTTGCTGTTGACCACGTACAACGGATGCCGGGCGCCCCGTGGACCCGGGGTGCGCCGCAGGTACCCCCGCTTCTCCAGCGTCTTGGTCAGCTGCACGGCCTCCGGGGCGGTCAGGCTGAGCGCCTCGGCCAAGTCCTCGACGGTCAGGCCGCCGCGTTCCTGGAGAACGGTGAAGACCATGTTGTCGAGCGGGCGCAGCTCTTCCAGGCCGACCGCGACCAGTTCGGCCGTGGTCTCGGCCCGCACCGTCTGCAGCGCCATCCGCAGCAGGTAGGTCAGCTCCGACTCGGCCAGCGGATCCGGGGGCTGCTCGGCGGTGACGGCCTCCGGCTCCTCGAAGACCTCCGGCTCGGGCTGATCGTTTTCCGGGGACCACTGACCGGCCTGCGGCGGGCCGGGCCACGGCTCCGGAGGCGACTGCGGAACCGGTCGAGCGGGCGGCGTGGCCGGCGCAGGCTCCGGCCAGTTGTCGGCCTGGGGTTGCGCCCCAGACCAAGGCTCGGGCTGCGGGGGCTGCATGGGCTCGGGCTGCGCAGCCTGCCTGGGCTGGATGGGCGGAGCGGGCGGCATGGGCTCCGGCCAGGGATCGCCCTGGGTCTGCGGACCAGGCCACGGCTCGGTCTGCGCAGCTTGCCCGGGCTGAACCGGTTGCCTGGGCTCGGGCCAGGGGTCGCCCTGAGTTTGCGGACCAGGCCACGGCTCGACCTGCGCAGCTTGCCCGGGCTGAACCGGTTGCTGGGGCTCGCCCTGGGTCTGTGGACCAGGCCATGGCTCTTGCTGCGGCGCCCAGGGCTCCTCATGCTGCGGATCGAGCCAGGCCTGCGGATCGGACCAGGTCTGCCCCGGCTCCGCGGACTGCCCTGGCTCCCCGGCCCAGGACTGTCCTGGCGGTTCGCTCCAGGACTCCGGCTGCTGGTCCGCCCAGGACTGCCCCTCGGGCTGATTCGGAGACTGGTACTGGGATTCGGGTTCTGCTTCCGGTCGGGGCCGACTGTCCCGGGGCCGGGGACGCTCGTCCGCCGACCGCTGACCCCGCGACCAGTTCATCGGCGCGAACTGGAAGTCGTCCGAGCCACTCACCCCGTCTGCGCTGTCCATCATCGCCACCGGATCACAGGGCCGGCGGAGCGCCGGCGTTCAAACCCTGCTCCCCCGCCTCGGCCCACAGATCGGCCAGCGCGCCGTCGATCACCGACTTCACCTCGGGGGCGTCCGCCTTGACCCCCGGCGGCAGCAACGACTGCGCCAGCAGCCGGCCCTCCGGATCGCGGCGCAGCGCCACCCGGGCCGGTTTGCCCCGGGGCATCGGCACGGTGGCCGCCAGCACCACCGACGACTGCACCCGCTCGCGCACCACCTCGGGCAGCCGGCCGATGTCGTCCTGGATCTCCAGCGGCGTGTTCTTGCGGGTACCGACCCACGAGACCAGCAGCATCTGCGAGTCCTGGTCCCAGACCGCCTGGTCCACCGCGTCCCAGCTACGCACGATCGTCTCCCCTCTCGGCGTGACGATGCGCAGGTCACGCACCGTGGCCGCAGCGGCGCCGCCACCGACCAGGATCGACCAGGCCAGCAACCGGGGCGTCCCGGGCCGGTCCAGGCCGAGGGCCTGCTCGATCTCGGCGGGCATGGTGACCCGCTGCGGGAGCTTGATCATCCGCGGCAGTCGCGGAAGGAGTCGCATGTCTGTTACCCACCACTCACTCGGGAAATTATGTGGCACCGTGCTTGCGCTCGGCCAGAGCGCGCTTACGCATTTCCAGTTCCAGAAGACGCAGCCCGACGTCCTCGCCCCGCTGCCAGGCCGTCCGCAGATCCGCGATCTCGCGCGCGACCTGCCCTTCGGCGATGTGCAGAACCATTCCGGCCGCGTACTTGGCCAGCGCCACCTCGTCCTCCAGGGAGGGCAGCGGCGCGACCGCGAGCTCGGTGACCATCGGGGCGGCCTCGTCCGGAGAGAAGTCCTGCACCAAGGTCACCCACGCTGCCGGGTCCATGCCGACGGCGACCGCGATGCCCCCGGCGCCCTGGATCGCCTCATGGATGGCCCGGAACAGCGGCGTCTGGAAAGCGTCGTCCGGGAGCTCGTCGGTCTCTACGGAGGGCACCAGCCGGGGTACCTGGAGCATGCATTCCAACGCCTGGCGTTCCACCGCGGCCACGGGGTCGTTGCGGTTAGGGCGAACCAATTTGGGACGCTCGAACCGCCGCGGCGGGGTAGGTGCACTCCCAGCGGGGCCGCCTTGGGCAGCCGACCCGTCCTGGCCGGCTGCACCACTGTGGTCTTCGGGGCCGGACTGGCCGCCTGGCCCTCCCGGCGCACCGTGACCATTGGGTCCGGCCTGACCGCCGGGGCCGAACTGGCCACCACCGTTGTTCTGGCCACCACCGCTGTTCTGGCCACCACTGCCGTTCTGGCCGCCGCGCCCGGTCTGGCCGCTGAGCCCAGTCTGGCTGCCGGGGTTTAGGTACGCGTCCGGGGTGTAGGCAGCCTCGTTGAAGGCCGCGTCGTCGTAGGCGTCGTACGGGGGCTCATCGTACGGAGGCTCGTCGTCCGGGGGTGGGGGCATGTCGTCCGGCGGGGGCTCGTCGTTGTGCCACGCATGATCGTCCGACGCCTCGGGCCCGTACTGACCCCCAGCGCCGTACTGGCCCCCAGCGCCGTTCTGCCCAGCCGAACCGTTCAGCCCGCCTGAATTGTTCTGCTCACCCGCGTGGTTCGGCCCACCCGCGTTGTTCGGCCCACCTGAGTTGTCTGCCCCGCCACGTCCGGAGTTCTCGTTGGGCCCAGAACCGTTGCTGCCCGAACGATTACCGACCCCGACGTAACCGCCATACCCCTGGGCACGGCCACCCTGCCCAGACCCACCAGAGCCCGCCCCCTGGCCCCCCTGGCCGTAACCGCCCGCTCCCTGACCGTTTCCGCCCTGACCCCCCTGCCCACCGGGACCCGAACCGTTCGCGCCCTGACCGTAACCACCACCAGCCTGGCCGTTTCCAGCCTGACCGTACCCAAACGTCCCCTGGTTGTTTCCGCCCGAACCCCACTGGCCGTCCAGAGCCCACTGACTGCCCGGACCATCGAACGACCACTCGCCGCCCTGCACCCCGGCACCGTTCTGGCCCCACTGACCGCCACCGGAACCACCGCGCTGCCAGTCACCACGGTTACCCCCGGCGCCCCGGCCGCCCCCGTCCTCGCCACGCTTCCACTTCTTCTTGGGCTCCGGCGGCGGCAGGTGGTACGACCCGTCCGGCATCAGGAACGACCCGTCCGGCTGCCGTACTCCCCCGGGAGGACCGCTGTTACGCCGGTTCTCCCCCTTCTGCCAGCCGCCCTCGCCACGTCGGCCGTTACCCGAGTACCCCCTACCGGAACCCGAGGGACCGCCCGAGCCACCCCGTCCCCCATTGGCACCCGGACCACCCGGACCACCCGCACCACCGGAGCCGCCGGCGGAACCCGCCCCGGAGCGCAAAGCCCGCTCGACCGCCTGCTTGACCGGCTCGACGTCCATGCCGAGCCACCGGGCCAGCTCACGGGCGTACTCCGGGCGCAGCGTCGGGTCCTTGATCCCCGCCACCACCGGAGCCGCCAGCCGAAGCCCCTGCACGCGTCCCTCGGCAGTAGAGAGATCCGCCTCTTTCATGATCGACTGGATCTTGAACTCGAACATCGGCCGGCGGGTGCCGATCAGCTCCCGGACCGCCTCGTCACCGCGCTGTTGCCGCAGGTCACACGGGTCCATACCGCTCGGGGCGACCGCGATGAAGGTCTGCGCCACGAACCGCTGGTCGTCCTCGAAGGCCCGCAGGGCCGCCTTCTGCCCCGCCGCGTCACCGTCGAAAGTGAAGATCACCCGCCCGCCGGAACTGCGGTCGTCCCCGATCAGCCGGCGCACGATCCGGATGTGGTCGGCCGCGAACGCGGTTCCGCAGCTGGCCACCGCGGTCGCCTCACCGGCCAGGTGGCAGGCCATCACGTCGGTGTAGCCCTCGACCACGATCACCTGATGACTCTTGGCGATCTCGCGTTTGGCCAGGTCGACGCCGTAGAGCACGTGCGACTTCTTGTACAGCGCGGTCTCGGGGGTGTTGAGGTACTTGGCCTCGATCCGGTCGTCGTCGAACAGCCGCCGGGCCCCGAAACCCAGTGTCTCGCCGGTCAGGTCGCGGATCGGCCAGATCAGCCGGCCGCGGAACCGGTCGTACAGCCCGCGCTTGCCCTGCCCGGAGATCCCGGCGCCGACCAGCTCGTCCTTGGTGAACCCGCGGCCCAGCAGATGCCGGGTGAGCACCTCGCCGCCGCGGGGCGCGAAACCGACCCCGAAGTGCTCGGCCGCGGCCTGGTCGAAGCCCCGGTCGACCAGGAACTGCCGGCCGATCGAGGCGTCCGGCGAGGTGCCCAGCTGCTCGGCGAAGAACTGCGCGGCGGCCCGGTTGGCCTCCATCATCCGGCGGCGCTGGTTGACCCCCTCGCGGTTGGGCCCCTTGCCGTCGTTACCGGCCTCGTCCTCGTAGCGCAGCTCGATGCCCAGCCGCTGGGCCAGCCGCTCGACCGCCTCGGCGAAGCTCAGGTGGTCGATCTCCATCACGAAGGAGATGACGTCGCCGCCCTTGTCGCAGCCGAAGCACTTGTAGAAGCCCACGTTCGGCCGGACGTTGAACGACGGCGTCTTCTCGTCGTGGAACGGGCACAGCCCCTTCAGCGCCCCGATGCCGGCCGTGCGCAGCGTGACGTACTCGGAGACGACCTCGTCGATCCGGGACCGCTCCCGGACGGTCTCGACGTCCTCGCGGCGGATCCTCACCCAGTGAGTCTAAGTCTTGTCGGCCCCGGCCGCGGCGGGCAGGCTCCGCCACTGGACGTTGATCCCGTCGAAGGTGGTGAGGTCGCCCACCAGCCGCAGCCCGAGCAGGACCAGCAGGGCCACGGTGACCAGCACGCCCATCACCGCGAAGTACACCGCAACGCTGATCTTGAAGGTGGTGCCCCAGGTGATCGTGCGCGGGGCCAGGACCTGCGGTTTGGCCCGGGTCAGCGGCTGGGAGCCGGTGTCGGCCCGGGGGATGGAGCCGGTGGCCCGGCTGCGCTCGCCCGGGCTCTCCAGCCGGCGCCGGGCCTGCTCGAAGCTCGCAGCTCGTTCCTGGAAGAAGTCTGTGTTGCTCACGTCATGCCCGCCTGTTCCGCCCTGCCGCCCGGTGACTGCTCATGCTGGCACCCGGGCATGTCACTGAGTGCTTTGCGCAGCGCAAGAACGGATCAAATCACCCAGCGTCAGGCCGGCCCACCAGCTCGTGATGCCAGGCCACCGCGCGGGCGTCGGTGAGGCTGGCGACCTGGTCGATCACCGCGCGCAGCCGGCCCGCGTCGTCCGCCGCATCCCGCCAGGCCGTGGCGAAGGGCAGGTCGAGCACCTTGGGCGCGCGATCCTCCAGCACCTGCACCAGTTCCATCAGCAGTTCGCGCTGCAGGGCGTAGAGCGGCTGGCGTTCCTCCAGCGTCATCACGTACACCGCGGCCAGCCCCTTGAGCACGCCGATCTCCACCGCCGTTTCCTCCGGCACGACCAGGTCGGCACGGTAGCGGGTCAGCGGCACCTCGGCGGCAGCGCCGTACGCGGACCAGGTGGCTGCCTCGACCGTACGCAGGAAGTCGCCGATCAACTGCGAGGTCATGTTCTTCAGGGCCGCCAGCGAGGCGTAGTCACCGGTGAACGAGGTCACCCAGAACTGCCCCTTGCGCAGCCGGGCCAGCCCCTCGGCGATCTCGTCCTCCGGGGTCTGCGGCAGGTACCAGGCGCGGGCCTGGGCCACGATCCGCGCGACCTCGTCCTCGTCCTCCAGGAGCCGGGGGTCGAAACGTCCGGACACGATCGCGTCTTCGACGTCGTGCACGCTGTAGGCCACGTCGTCGGCCAGATCCATCACCTGCGCCTCGATGCAGCGCCGGCGTTCGGGCGCGCCGGCCCGCAGCCAGGTGAACACCGGCAGGTCGTCGGCGTAGACCCCGAACTTGCGGGAGTCCGGCCCCTTCGGCCAGGGGTACTTGGTGGCCGCGTCCAGCGTGGCACGGGTCAGGTTCAGGCCGTGGCCGCGATCGGGCCCGGCCACCTTGGGCTCCAGCCGGGTGAGCAACCGCAGGGTCTGCGCGTTGCCCTCGAAACCGCCGATCGCCGAGCAGATCTCGTCCAGCGCGGTCTCACCGTTGTGGCCGAACGGCGGGTGCCCCAGGTCGTGCGCCAGGCAGGCGGCGTCCACGATGTCCGGGTCGCAGCCCAGCGCGGCGCCCAGTTCCCGCCCCACCTGGGCCACTTCGAGGCTGTGGGTGAGCCGGTTGCGCACGAACTCGTCCGAGCCCGGGCCGACCACCTGCGTCTTGGCCGAGAGCCGGCGCAGCGCCGAGGAGTGCACCACCCGCGCCCGGTCGCGGGAGAACTGTCCCCGCCGCGGGTCCTTCGGCGGCTCGGCGAACCAGCGCTGCTGGTCCTCGGGCCGGTAACCGCTCTCGGGCCCGCGGTAGAACCGGCTCATCCGCCGCTGACCGATAGTTCGGCCTCGCGCAGCATCCCGGCCAGCTCACCGTCGATCTCCCGGCTGTCCAGCCAGCCGGGCGGCAGCGACACCGGGCGCGGCGACCCGGCCCGCCCGCGCGGCCCCTCGGCGCCCTCGCCCGGGTAGGGCTGCGAGCCGTCGAGCTGCCCGGCCAGGTCGTCGAACTCGGCCAGCGAGCTGATCATCGCCAGCGCCGCCCGGGTCTCCTTGCCCACCACGTACCCCTTGAAGTACCAGGCGATGTGCTTGCGGAAGTCGCGGCAGGCCCGGTTCTCGGAGTTGCGGTCGGCGTCGCGGTCGGTGCTCTTGAACGGCTTCTCGTAGCCCTCGTAGTGCTCGATCAGCAGCTCGATGTGCCGGCGCATGGTGGCCAGCACGTAGCCCAGCGGGGGCTGGCGGCGGGTGTCCCGGCCCTGCAGCCCGGCGGCCAGATCGGCGAACAGCCACGGCCGGCCCAGGCAGCCCCGGCCCACGACCACCCCGTCGGCGCCGGTCTCGGCCATCATCCGGACCGCGTCGTCGGCCGACCAGATGTCCCCGTTACCCAGCACCGGAATGCTGGTGACGGCCTCCTTGAGCCGGCCGATGGCGCTCCAGTCGGCCTGGCCCGAGTAGTACTCGGCGGCCGTGCGCCCGTGCAGCGCCACCGTGGCCACCCCCTCCGCCTCGGCGATCCGGCCGGCGTCCAGGTAGGACAGGTGGTCGGCGTCGATGCCCTTGCGCATCTTCACCGTGACCGGCACGCCGTAGGGGGTGGCGGCCTTCACCGCGGCGCTCACGATCGCCGCGAACAGCCCGGCCTTCCAGGGCAGGGCCGCTCCCCCGCCCTTGCGGGTCACCTTCTGCACCGGGCAGCCGAAGTTCAGGTCGATGTGGTCGGCCCGGTCCTCGGACAGCAGCATCGACACGCAGGCGCCGACCGTGCCCGGGTCCACCCCGTAGAGCTGAACGCTACGCGGGTTCTCGTCCGGGTCGTGCTGGATCAGCCGCATCGACTCGTCGTTGCGCTCGATCAGGGCCCGGGAGGTGACCATCTCGCTGACGAACAGCCCCTGCCCGCCCTCGGCCGCCATCTGCTCCCGGCACAGCCGCCGGAAGGCCGTGTTGGTGATCCCGGCCATCGGGGCCAGGACGACGGGGGTGGCGATCCGGTGCGGTCCGACCTGCAGTGCTCTCACGTCCCCCATTCTCGCTCACGGTCCGGCCCGGGATGTGCCACGGGCCGCGACCGCAGGGATTCGGGACGTCGGGGACGGCTCAGGAGCCCGAGCTACGCAACCAGGTCGGACAGACGCGGCAGGACCCGGTGCGGGCCGCTGGGGTGCGGGTCGCGCTGGTGGTAGCCGAACGGGTCGTGCAACAACGGGGTGAGACCGGCGGCGGTGGCGGCGCGCACGTCGTAGAACACCGTGTCACCCACATAGGCGATGCGTGGGGACGCGGGGATCCCCATTGCGTCCAGAGCGTGCAGGAAGATTGCGGGGTCGGGTTTGGAGACGCCGACCACGTGCGAGTCGACCACGCAGACCACCCGGGCGGCGCCGGGGGTGTCCACCCCGCAGATGCCCAGAGCGGCGAGGTCGCCCTCGACCTGGCCTTCCGCGTTGGAGACGATCCCGATCGGGATGCCCTGCTCCTCCAGCGCCAGCAACGTCTTGGCCGCCGTGGGTACCGGCTCGCGCCAGTAGGTGTCGTTGAAGCCCTGCCGGAACGCCTCCAGCGCCGGTTCGTCGACGCTCGCCCCGGTGGTGCGCAGGTAGGCGCGGCCGTAGGCGTGCCAGTCCGACTCGTTCCCGTCCGCGCGGGCATGATCCATGGCGTGCGCAGCGGCGAAGTGCGCCCGCAGGTGCACCTCCGGCTCGGCCGAGCCGCCGAAGGAGGCGACCACCGGGCCGAGACTCTGCGGGCTCGGCGTGACCAGCACGCCACCGGCGTCGAACAGGATCGCGTCGAACTCGCCGCTACGGGTCATACCGCGCATCATCCCGCGGCCGGGCCACCGAAGACCACGTTCTGCAGGATCCGGACCAGATGCGTGTCGGTGGCGATCTCGTCGGCCGGGGCCGGGATCCGTTCGTCGCCCCGGACCAGGGGTTCCAGCGCCTGCGCAACCACCGGCTGAAGATCGGGACGGCTGCGCAATGCGAACTCCAGCACGCCGGCCACCACCGGTGTCACCCGCACCGCCCGGCCGGTCCGTACCGCCTCCACCTCGACCGCCAGCGCGCGCTGCACCGCTTCCTCGGCCGTGAGCTCACCCAGCTCGGCCAGGTAACCGATGGCGAGCGCGGTGGCCACATGGTCGGGCTCGGACCAGCTCTCCCGGCCGTTGCTGAGGATGTCGCGCAGCTGGGCCACCCATTCCGGGCGCAGGGCCGGGTCGAGGCGGACCATCTGCTCGGCGATCGTGGCCGCCCGGGTCAGCGGCTCACCGGCTCGGTCGAGGACCGCCCGCACGGTCGGCCAGGCCGCTCTGACCGCGGCCGGATCTCCGATTTCCAGCACGATCGCGGCCGCCGCCAGCTGCCGATGGCGCTCGGGGAAGGAGTTGCGGGCCCGGCCGGTGAACTGTTCCTGGCAGGCCCGCTCCAGAGCCGGTACCCCGGGGGCGGCCCAGATCCGCAGCAACTCGTCGGCGTCCAGGGTGGCGCCGGCCAGCTCCCACACCTGGGCGAAGGTCTCGGGAGCCGGATCGATCAGATGCTGAACGGTGAGAAGCCAGGCGCCCGCTTCGTTCTGATCCGGGACGAGGGCCCGGATCCGGTCGCGGGCCTCGGCCGGGAAGGCTTCCGGCTCGGCGGCGGCCAACTGCGCCAGGATCTTCGGCACGACCGGTTCCGAGGCCGGGCTCAGGTTCTCCAGCAGCACCTCGAGCACGTCGGCGCCGGGTGGAAGCTGGCCCAGCACCTCGGCCCACGCTCCGTCCGCGGCCGGCCGGGCCCGTAGGGCCGTCCTGGTCACCTCGATGATCTCGGTCCTGGCCCAGGCCACCGGGCGGAAGGCGCAGACCCGGGCGAGCTGTACCGGGAAACTCGTGCTGCTGTTCAGCCCGGTGCTGACCATCAGGTGGGCGCCGGTGGCCACCGCGGCCCGGGCCGGGACTGCCCATCGGGGGTCCTGAAGGGCGAACAACAACCAGGCAACGGACGCCTGCAGCTCAAGTAGGGCGGGTGGTGCGGGAACACCCGGACGCTCGCCGCCCGGCACTTTCGCCGAGACCCGTTCCAGCAACCCAGCCAGAGCGTCTGCCATTGGCGATCTTCGTTCTTCGGCGGCCGCCAGTACCGAGGCCAGCGCAGCGACGATCGGCTGGGCGGAGGCCAGTTCGGCCGACTCTTCCCGCTTGGCCAGCGCGATCAGCGCGTCCAGGGCGGAACCGGTTGCCGATCGCGAGATCTGGGCCACATCGCACCAGGCATAAGCCAGATCGCCCACGCTCAGGCCGGAACCAGGGCGCTGCGCCAGGATCTCCAGCAACGGCAACGCCCGGGCCCCGGCCCTCTGCACCAGCAGGGCCAGCGAATTGGACGCCCCCAGCCCCGGGTACGCCTGGGCCTGGGTGGGCCAGAGCCGGACGAGATGATCCAGCGCCCCGGGCATCTCGACGCCCAGGGCCAGCGCGCACCAGAGCGCGGCGAACAGCACCTCGTCCTGATCGTCGGCCAGCAGCGTCTCCAGATCGGCGGACCGCAGCAGACCGTGCCGGGCCAGCGGCTCGATCAGCGCCACCCGGGCCGGCCGGTCGCTCTCCGCCGCGAGACGTTCGCGCAGCTTCTCCAGCGCGGCCGGGTCGTTCCAGTAGCTGGCGCACTCGTACACCGCGATCCGCACCTCGGGATCGGGATCCTCGGCCAACGGCAGCAGGATCCGGGCCGAAGCCGCCAGCCCGGCGCGGGCTTCCGCCTCGATCCGGGGGTCTTCCAGACCGGCCGCGACCGACTGCCCGTAGAAGCACAGCAACTGCAGGGCGCCGATCCGGCCCTGTGCCTGCTGGTCGGTGGCCACCTCGTGCAGGAACGGAAGTGCTGCCACCGTGGCCGGATACACGCCGCCCTGGTGCAGGATCGAGGCCAGCAGTTCCTCGACGGCCTCCGACCAGTCGTCCTTCCTCAACTGCCGGATCAGGCCGGGGGTGTCCCCGGCGTGACCGTAGGCGTGGTCGAGGGCCGACCAGTCGATCTCGTCGAGCGAATCGATCATGACCGCAGAGTAGCGATCACTTCGTCAAGGCTTCATGCAGTATGCGTACCAAGCGTGTATCAGTCGCGACATCACCTGGTTCGAGCACCCGCTCGTCCCCCGCGATCAGCGGCGTGACCTGCGCACTCGCCCGAACTCGCAGATCTGGTTGGGCGGCAAGCGCATTGCCGATCACCCGGGCGGCGAGCGGCACCACGTCGGCGACCACCCGGGCGCGCGCCCCGACGGTTGCGTTAAGCCGGCTCAAAGCCTGTTCCAGAGACTGTTCGGGGACGATGTCACCGAGAGCCTGCCGGGCCTCGAGCGCCTTCATCGCCACCACCGGCCGCTCGCTCCCGGTCAGTTCCCGCAGCTGGGAAAGCCATTCGGACCTGACCGTCACCAGCCGGTTGCCGAGCGCCACCAGCCGGTCCAGTGCCTCGCCCTTGAGCACCGGCAGCAGGTCCGGCACGGCCGGCCAGACCAGCTCGAGGTGCTCCGGGCCGTTGCTCAGCAGGATCTCGATGGCCGCCACCTGCACGGCCCGGTTGCGGTAAACCCCCCAGCTGGTGCGGGTGGCCAGCTCCAGGCACACCTTCTCCAGCTCGGCCGAGGGATGGGTGGCCCAGATCCGCAGCAGTTCGTCCTCGCCGTCGCCGGACTCGCTCACCCGCCAGGCCCGCGAGAAGCCCGCCGGATCACCGGAATCCAGCAGGGCCTGGGCGACCAGCAGCCAGGCTCCGGCGTCGCCGCCGGGCACCGGGATCGCCTGGACCGCCTGGAAGGTGGCCACATCGAAGGCATCCGGGCAGGTCAGCGCGATTCGGGCGAGCAGCCGCAGAGCAGGTTTGGTCGGCCCGGCCGGCTCCAGCAGGACCTGCACGATCTCGGCCGAGGGCGGCAGCTGGGCCAGCAGATCGATCCAGGTGCCGGCGGTCTCGGGCCAGGCTGCGATCCCGGCCCGGGCGACGCAAGTCAGACCGGTTGGTGCAGTGGCCTTCACCAGCGCGGCGAGCGCGGCCGTGAATTCCAGCGAGGTGCCGTTCACGGTCACCCACGGCACTTGCTCGGCGGTGGTGGCCACCAGGGCCGGAGTGACCCAGCGCGCATCGCCCAGGGCGAAAAGCGCAACGGCCAGGGTGGCCTGGCTTTCCGGAGCGCTCGGCAGCGCGGTCAGCGCCTCGGCCAGCTCGGGTCCGAGTTCACCGGCCACCGGCACCAGCGGAATCAGCGCCACCAGCAGGTCTTCCACGTCGTCGGGGCCCACGTCCGCGCGCCGCAGCAGGGCCAGCAGCGCGCGCAGCGCCGGCTCGGTGGCGGCCCGCGAGATCCGGGCGACATCGTGCCAGGCCCAGGCCAGTTCGCCGACCGAGATTCCCGGTTCGCTCATCAACCGGGTCAGCAGCCCACTGGCCCGGCCACCGGCGTCCTCGACCAGGCGGCAGAGCGGATACCCCGAGCCCGAGCCGTAGTCGCCCTGGGCCTGGCCGGCCCAGAGCCCGGCCAGAAGCTCGATCAGGCCGGGCATCTCGTGGCCGTGGACGAAGCTGGACCGGGCCCCGGCGAACACCACGTCGTCGCCGAACCCGCTCAGATCGTCCGCGCTCAGGGCATGGATCCGGGCCAGGATCCGGACCAGCTCGAGCAGCGCGTCACCGTCGTGCTCGTCGTGCAGCCGGGCCCGCAGCAACGGCGCCGGATCCGGCCAGCCCAGGGCCAGTCCGTAGACCGTCTGGCGGATGCTGGGGTCCGGGTCGTGCAGCAGCGGGGCCAGCTCCTGGGCCGAGCGCTCCAGCACGGCAACCGCTTCCGGTCCCCCGTCGGCCGCGAACCCGGTGAAGTGGCCGAGCAGGTGCAGGGCGCTGAGCTGCCCGTCCGAGGCGGAGTTCCGGGCGATCAGGGTCAGGAAGGGCACTGCGGCCAGGGTTGCCGGGTAGGCGATCCCATCGTGCAGCAGGGCGAAGTAGAGCTCGTCGCTCGCCTCGTCCCAGTCGCCGTCGTCCAGCCGCGCCAGCAACTCCGGCACGTCGTCGGCCTCGCCGTGGGCATGGGGCAGCCCCGACCAGTCGACGTCATCCAGGTTGAGCACTGGCGAAATGTACCGGAACAGCGGCGTGTCGCTGTTTCCGTGACGGACAGCAGAACGGCCGCCACGCAACAACTTTGCGTGACGGCCGATCAGCTCAGCGGAGTATCAGCAGCCCGGGAGGCGGGCCCCGAGCCACGCGGTGACGCCGCTCAGCGGCACCCGCTCCTGCTCCATGGTGTCGCGGGAACGGATCGTTACCGCATCGTCCTCAAGCGTGTCGAAGTCGACGGTGATGCAGTACGGCGTGCCGATCTCGTCCTGGCGGCGGTAGCGCCGACCGATCGCCTGCGCGTCGTCGAAGTCCACGTTCCACGAACGCCGCAGCTCGGCGGCCAGGTCGCGGGCCTTCGGCGAGAGGTCGGCGTTGCGCGAGAGCGGCAGCACCGCAGCCTTGACCGGGGCCAGCCGGTGGTCCAGCTTCAGCACCGTGCGCTTGTCCACGCCGCCCTTGGTGTTCGGCGCCTCGTCCTCGGCGTAGGCCTCGACCAGGAAGGCCATCAGCGAGCGGGTCAGGCCGGCGGCCGGCTCGATCACGTACGGCAGGTACCGGGTGTTACTGGCCTGGTCGAAGTAGCTCAGGTCGGTGCCGGACTTCTCGCTGTGCGTCTTCAGGTCGTAGTCGGTGCGGTTGGCGATGCCCTCCAGCTCGCCCCACTCCGAGCCCTGGAAACCGAAGCGGTACTCGATGTCGACCGTGCGCTTGGAGTAGTGCGAGAGCTTCTCCTTGGCGTGCTCGTACAGGCGCAGGTTGTCCGCGCTGATGCCGAGGTCGGTGTACCAGGCCATCCGGTGGTCGATCCAGTACTGGTGCCATTCCTCGTCGGTGCCGGGCTCGACGAAGAACTCCATCTCCATCTGCTCGAACTCGCGGGTCCGGAAGATGAAGTTGCCCGGGGTGATCTCGTTACGGAACGACTTGCCGATCTGGCCGATGCCGAACGGCGGCTTGCGGCGCGCGGCCTGGTACACGTTCTTGAAGTTGACGAAGATGCCCTGCGCGGTCTCCGGGCGCAGGTAGGCCATCCCGGACTCGTCCTCGGTCACCCCGAGGAAGGTCTTCATCAGGCCGCTGAACTGCTTCGGCTCGGTCCAGGCGCCCCGGGTACCGCAGTTCGTGCAGACGATCTCGTCCATCGACGTGGCCGGGCGGCCCTTCTTCTCCTCGAACTCCTCCTCGAGGTGGTCGGCCCGGTAGCGCTTGTGACAGGACTGGCACTCGATCAGCGGGTCGGTGAACACGTCGACGTGGCCGGAGGCCTCCCAGACCTGGCGGGGCAGGACCACGGAGGAGTCCAGGCCGACGATGTCGTCGCGACCGGTGACCATGTAGCGCCACCACTGACGCTTGATGTTCTCCTTCAGCTCGACGCCGAGCGGGCCGTAGTCCCAGGCCGAGCGGGTACCGCCGTAGATCTCGCCGCTGGGGAAGACGAACCCCCGGCGCTTGCTGAGATTGACGACGGCATCGAGGCGAGATTCCTGCTTGGGGGCCACGAACGGCTCACTCCATCCGGCTGGGTGTCGGCGGGCGACGGGTTGTTAAGGACGTGACGTAGCGTACGCGCCCCGGAAGGTCCTACTCGACGATCAGGTCGCTCTCGTGCTCGGTGAGCCCCTGCCCCGCGGCGAAGCTCACCTGGTCCTCGAAGGCGGTGGGCTCGTCGATGCAGCGGTACATCAGCGGCACCGCGCGCACCTTGACCTCCGGGTGCGACAGGGCCCGGCGATAGGTGCCCACGCTCTGCCAGCGGGTGGACAGCAGCCACAGGTCCGGCTCGTCGATCGAGCGGCTCACCCGGCCCTCCAGGCAGCCCGGGCGCTCGGCCAGGGCTTCGAGGGCCTGGCGCGCCAGCTGCGCGAACTGTTCGGATTCGGGCTCCGGAACGCGGTATCGGGTGACGACGAACACCCGGCAAACGTATCTCTGAGCCCAGGGCGAACGCCCAACTGCTTTCTTAGGCTTCCCTTACATGAAAAGCTTCACCCCATGAGCACGAACCGGCGCGAGACGAAACAGCGGGTGGCCGTCTCGGCGGCGCTCGACGAGGTCAACGAGTTCGTCAGCGCGCAGCAGCTGCACACCATCCTGCGCGACGCCGGCGACGGGGTGGGCCTGGCCACGGTCTACCGGACGCTCCAGCAACTCGCCGAGGACGGCGAGGTGGACGTGCTGAAGAGCACCGACAACGAGGCGATGTACCGCCGGTGCAGCCGGGGTCATCACCACCATCTGCTGTGCCGTTCCTGCCGGCGCACGGTAGAGGTGGAGAGCCCCTCGATCGAGAAGTGGGCACAGAAGGTGGCCGCGGCCAACGGGTTCGCCGACGTGGACCACGTCGTGGAGATCACCGGCATCTGCGCGGAGTGCCAGGCCAAGCTCGCCTGAACCGGCTCACGGGCTACTACCAGGGGACGGATGCGGCCGGTCACGCTGCCAGGTCGCCGACACCGTCCGGCTCCTCGACCACCGATGGACGCGGTGCGCAGGTCACGCGGCGAGGTTGCCGACGCCGGTTGGTCGCTTCAGCCGACGAAGGACGCAGTGCACCAGTCACACGGCGAAGTTGCCGACGCCGGTTGGTCGCCACAGCCGACGAAGGACGCGGCGCACCAGTCACACGGCGAAGTTACCGATGCCGGTTGGTCGCCACAGCCGATGCCGAACGGATGCCGCTGTCGCGTTCAGAAGTCGCCCGTGGCGGCCGCTCGTCCCCGCCGCCTAACGACGGATGCCTCTGGACGCAGAAGGGCGCCGGCTTTTGCCGGCGCCCTTCCTGCTCTGGGCTCAGCGCTCTTCGCGGAAGTCCACGTGGGCCCGGACCACCGGGTCGAACTTGCGCAGCACCAGCCGGTCGGGGGTGTTGCGGCGGCTCTTACGGGTCACGTAGGTGAATCCGGTGCCCGCCGTCGAACGCAGCTTCACGATCGGTCGCAGTTCGGTGCGGCTCGCCATCTCGATCACTCCTTCACACGCCCGGCCGATCCGGTCGCAGCCAGAAGAACTTGAGAACAGTTCTCAATATTCCACGCCTGCCAGACCGGATCGGGTGACCTCAAGGTCGCCGGAGCGCCGTTCTCCCGCATGACCTCCTGGCCATCGGCCGCGGCGGTCGGCGGCACGCGGTCGGCGACCACCGACCACCGGTCAGCGGCCACCGGTCACCGGTCACCGGTCACCGGTCACCGGTCAGTGGCTATGGGTCGGCGGCCATCGGTCAGCCACTATCGGTCAGCGCTCAGGCCTTGGCGTCGGGCGTGTCCACCGCGCCGCCGTAACGCCGGTCCCGCTCGGCGTAGATCTGGACCGCGTCCCACAGCGTGCGGCGGTCCACGTCGGGCCAGAGCACGTCCATGAACACCATCTCGGCGTAGGCGGACTGCCAGAGCATGAAGTTCGAGGTGCGCTGCTCCCCCGAGGAGCGCAGGAACATGTCCACGTCGGGCAGGTCCGGCTCGTCGAGGTACTTCTGAATCGTGCGCTCGTCGATCCGGTCGGGATCCAGCTTGCCCTGCGCCACGAGCTGGGCGATGGTGCGCGCGGCGTCGGCGATCTCGGCCCGGCCGCCGTAGTTGACGCACATGGTCAGGGTGATCGTGTCGTTGCCCCGGGTCAGCTCCTCGGCGACCTCCAGCTCCTTGATCACGCTGGCCCACAGCCGGGGACGCCGGCCGGCCCAGCGCACCCGCACCCCCCACTCGTGCATCTGGTCGCGACGCCGCCGGATGACGTCCCGGTTGAAGCCCATCAGCCAGCGCACCTCCTCCGGCGAGCGCTTCCAGTTCTCGGTGGAGAAGGCATAGGCGGAGATGTGCTTGACCCCGATCTCGATGCCGCCGGCCACGACGTCGAGCAGCGAGGCCTCACCCATCTTGTGCCCCTCGGTACGGCTGAGCCCGCGCTGGTTGGCCCAGCGCCCGTTGCCGTCCATGACGATGGCGACGTGCTCAGGCACCAGGGCAGCCGGGATCGCCGGCGGCCGGGCCCCGGAGGGGTGCGGCGGCGGCGCGATCGGCGGGGTGGTGCGGACCGGCAGGGACGAGCGACGGCGAAGCGCCACAGAAACCTCTTCAGCGGACGAGTATCAGGGGCGTCAGGATCGTAGTCCCGTCACCAGGGCGGCTCGTCATCGCCATGGGTGGGGCGGTACGGACCGTCCGAGGACCAGATCCGGGCCTGAGGACGCGGCGGCTCCTCGGACCGGGCCGGAACCTGTTCCGAGACAGTGGGATGCGGTTCCGTAGGATGCGGGTCCGAGGGGTACCGGCCTGTGGTGTCCGGGCCTGCGGTGTCCAGGCCTGTGGTGTGCAGGTCCGAGGGGCGCGGCCGGGCGGTAGTCGGATCCTGGCGCTCAGACAATCCAGAGGCATGGGCCCGGACAGCAGCCTGGGTGTGGCCCTGGTCCTGACGCTGGCCCTGAGCGTGGCCCTGGCCCCCGGCATGGCTCTGGGGCTGGAGGTGAGTGCTGCGCTGAGGATGAGTCTGGCCGTAAGGATTCGCCCGCTCGCTGGCCTGGCCGTTCGCCGGGGCGGGATGAGTGTTCGCCACGGCTGGCTGTGCGTTCGATGCGGCTCGCTGCTCGTTCGGCACGGTCCGCTGCTCGTTCGACACAGCCGATCTAACGCCTGGCCCCACTGCGGGGGCCACTGCGGGAGCCACTGCCGCCTGGGCGCGCTCGATCGCGGCCACGTCGATGATCGGCTTGTCGCCCTCACGTTCGACCCACCGCAGCGAGCGGACCCGGCGTTCCACGTGCCACTGCAGGTAGGCCGCGACCAGCCCGCTGGCCTCGCGGCGGCGCCGGGCCTCGCTGGCGTCGGCGCTGGTCCAGTCGCCGGTGAGCAGGGCCGACAGCAGTTGCAGGGTTTCCGGGTGTGGGGCGGCCGAGCCCGGAGGACGGCAGGAGGGGCACACAGCCCCGCCCATGGCCAGGGAGAAAGCCCGGTGCGGACCGGTCTGCCCGCAGCGCGCGCAGTCGGTGAAGCTGGGGGCCCAGCCGGCCACGGACAGCGAGCGGATCAGGTAGGCATCCAGCACCAGGCCGGGCTCGTGCAGGTCCTGGGCCAGGGTGCGCAGGCCGCCGGCCAGCAGGAGGAACTGCTGCAGGGCAGGCTCCCGCTCGGTCTCGGTCAGCCGCTCGGCGGTCTCCAGCATCGCCGAGGCGGCCGTGTAGCGGGTGTAGTCGGCCACGATCTGCAGGCCGTAGGGGCCGATGGTCTCGACCTGGGTGACCGTGTCCAGCGAGCGGCCCTCGTAGCACTGCACGTCGATCAGCATGAACGGCTCGAGCCGGGCGCCGAAGCGGGACATGGTCTTGCGCACGCCCTTGGCCACCGCCCGGACCTGACCGCGCTCGCGGGTGAGCAACGTGACAATCCGGTCGGCCTCGCCCAGCTTCTGGGCGCGCAGCACGATCGCCTCGTCTCGATAGATCACCGGCACGGAACTGATTCTCCCTCATACCTGGTAGACGCTGTGGGAGACCCGAATGTGAGGACCCTACGAAGAAAAGCCGGCCGCAACCGTCCGTAAGCAGCAAGAAAAGCCGCGCGCGGCCACCCCAAGGTGACCGCGCGCGTCCTCAAGCAGTAAAGAAAACTCAGCGCCCCACGGAACGGTTCACCGCGGACAGCACAGCCTTCATCGAGGCCCGCACGATGTTCTCGTCGATCCCGACCCCCCACAGCACCTGGTCGCCGACCTGGCACTCCACGTAGGCCGCAGCCTTGGCGTCGCCACCGGCGCTCATCGCGTGCTCGCTGTAGTCCAGCACCCGGACCGAGACACCGTGCC
This sequence comes from Kineosporia babensis, assembly GCF_021129305.1. Lineage (GTDB taxonomy): Bacteria > Actinomycetota > Actinomycetes > Actinomycetales > Kineosporiaceae > Kineosporia > Kineosporia babensis. The sequence goes on from NZ_JAJOMB010000005.1 coordinate 329,014, forward strand.
CGGACATCGCGTCACCGAACGCCGCGATCGGGCCGTTGCCGACACCCTGCAGGGTGAACGGCGCACCGTCGTCGACGATCTCGACGCGCAGCCGGTCGGCCCCGTCCTCGTCGCTGGTGTGCTGCATCGACTTCAGCGCGTACCGGCCCCACTGCCGCGCCGAGGAAGGCAGGTACTCGTCCGAGAAAATCGTGTACAGCTGGCCCGGGGTGACCTCGCCGCCCTCGGAGTCGGTGTGCTTCTGCACCACCTGGCTGAACTCGATCTGCAGCCGGCGGGGCATGTCCAGCTGGTACTCGTTCTTCATCAGGTAGGCGACGCCACCCTTGCCGGACTGGCTGTTGACCCGGACCACGGCCTCGTACGAGCGGCCCACGTCGTGCGGGTCGATCGGCAGGTACGGGACCTCCCAGACGATCTCGTCGACCGTCTTGCCCTGCGCCTTGGCCACCCCGGCCAGGGCCTCCATGCCCTTCTTGATCGCGTCCTGGTGGGAGCCGGAGAACGCGGTGTAGACCAGGTCACCGCCGTAGGGGTGACGCTCGGCCACCTTCAGCTGGTTGCAGTGCTCGACCGTGCGCCGGATCTCGTCGATGTCGGAGAAGTCGATCTGCGGGTCGATGCCCTGGCTGAACAGGTTCATCCCCAGCGTGACCAGGCAGACGTTGCCGGTGCGCTCACCGTTGCCGAACAGGCAGCCCTCGATCCGGTCGGCCCCGGCCTGGTAGCCCAGCTCGGCCGCGGCCACCGCGGTGCCCCGGTCGTTGTGCGGGTGCAGCGACAGGATCACGTTCTCCCGGAAGGCCAGGTTCCGGTTCATCCACTCGATCGAGTCCGCGTACACGTTGGGGGTGGCCATCTCAACGGTCGCCGGCAGGTTGATGATCACCTTGCGCTCTGGCGTGGGCTCGAAGACGGCCAGCACCTCGTTGCAGATCCGCTTGGCGAACTCCAGCTCGGTGCCGGTGTACGACTCGGGCGAGTACTCGAAGTACACGTCGGTGCCGGTCATCTCGTCGGCCAGCTTCTTGCACAGCCGCGCGCCGTTCAGCGCGATGTCGACGATGCCGTCCTCGTCGGCGTTGAACACCACCTTGCGCTGCAGCGTGGAGGTGGAGTTGTACAGGTGCACGATGGCCTGCTTGGCGCCCCTGATCGACTCGAAGGTGCGCTCGATCAGGGCGTCCCGGGCCTGGGTCAGCACCTGGATGGTGACGTCGTCGGGAATGTGCCCGCCCTCGATCAGCTCACGCACGAAGTCGAAGTCGGTCTGGCTGGCGGCCGGGAAACCGACCTCGATCTCCTTGTAGCCCATCCGGACCAGCAGATCGAACATCCGGCGCTTGCGCTCGGAGTTCATCGGGTCGATCAGGGCCTGGTTGCCGTCCCGCAGGTCGACCGCGCACCAGCGCGGGGCCTGCTCGATGCGCTTGTCCGGCCAAGTCCGGTTCTCCACGGCGACGTTGATCAGCTCGTGGAACGGAACGTACTTGTGCACCGGCATGCCGGAGGGCTTCTGGGTGTTCTTCATCGCTTGGTGCCTCTTCTTGGTCTGAATCTGCTTCGCGTTCCAGGACGGTCGGCCGGCATGCAGAAGAACCACCGCGACGAGAGGACCGGCCTAGCAGGTCCCGCCGCGGCGACCAAGGAGGAGAAGCTCCGAACGCACGATCGACACGATACATGGGCGCCGGGCCCGGGCAACAATCGAGCCCGTCCGGGAACTGCGCCATCGGTGTTTGCCTCAGCGCCTTCTCAGTGCCGCCTGCTCATCATGCTGCGGTGGCCTTCCTGAACGCCTCTCTCAACGCCATCGCGCCGGTTGCGGCCGACGGGTACTGGTTCTCGAGTGCCCTGAAGTTCGGCGGCAGCTTCGGTGCCCAGCTCCTGCTCGATTTCCTGGTGGCCGGCGCGGCCCTGGGGATCGCGCTGCTGCTGCGCAATCGCAAACCGGTTCGCGGAATGCAGGTCTGGGCGCTGTGCCTGGTGGCCGGCACGCTGGGGGTGATCGCGATCAGCACGCTCACCCGGCGGGCCGGCGCGACCAGTCCCGGGCACCTGCAGCTCGAACCGTTCGGCACGCTACGGCGTTACACCCACGACGCCGCCGACTTCCTGATCTACCTCGGCGGAAACGTGGCCATGTTCATTCCTTTGGGCCTGTTCCTGTACCTGGCGTTGCGCCGCTGGATGCTGCTGTGCGCGGCGCTGGCGACCCTGGTCTCGATCGGCGTGGAGCTGCTGCAGCTGCCGATCTACAGCCGCGCCACCGACATCGACGACGTGATCACCAACGGCCTGGGCGGGTTGATCGGCGCCGTGCTGGGCGTGGTTGTCGTCCGGGTCGCCCGCTCGGGGCGGCTCGGTTCCTGGGCGCAAGGGCAAGTAGTGGACGTCGACCCGCCCACCGACGAACCTGCTTACCCCCGCTCGGCGGACACCCGGCCCGCCGGGATCGGGGTGATGCTCCGGGTCCCGGGCGAGCCGCTGCCGGCCCCACCGATCGTCAGAAGCCCAGACGCTGCATCTGCTTGGGGTCACGCTGCCAGTCCTTGGCGACCTTGACCCGGATGTCCAGGTGGATCCGGGTACCCAGCAGAGCCTCGATCTCCTTGCGGGCCTTGGTCCCGACCTCACGCAGGCGGCTTCCTCCGCGGCCGATCACGATCGCCTTCTGGCTGTCGCGCTCGACGTAGAGCAGCACGTGCACGTCGAGCAGCGGAGCGCTGGCCGGGCGGCCCTCACGCTCGCTGACCTCCTCGACCACCACGGCCAGGCTGTGCGGCAGCTCGTCGCGCACACCCTCCAGCGCGGCCTCGCGCACCAGCTCGGCGATCATCACGTTCTCGGGCTCGTCGGTGAGCTCGTCGTCCGGGTACATCCGCGGGCCCTCCGGCAGGTGCCCCATCAGGACGTCGGTGAGGGCGTCGACCTGGAAGCCGTCGACCGCGGAGACCGGGATGATGTCGTTCGACTCCATCAGCTCCTGCACCTCGAGCAGGTGCTCGGCCAGCCGCTGCGGCTTGACCTTGTCCGCCTTGGTGACGATGGCGACGATGGGGGTGCGGCGCAGTTCCTTCAGCTCGGCGGCGATGAACTTGTCACCCGGGCCGATCTTCTCGTCGGCGGGCAGGCAGAAGCCGACCACGTCGACCTCCAGCAGCGTCTCGCGGACCAGGTCGTTCAGCCGCTCGCCGAGCAGGGTGCGGGGGCGGTGCAGACCCGGGGTGTCGACCAGGACGAGCTGGGCGTCGGGCCGGTGGATGATCCCCCGGATCGTGTGCCGGGTGGTCTGCGGCCGGTCCGAGGTGATCGCGATCTTCTCGCCGACCAGCGCGTTCGTCAGGGTGGACTTACCGGCGTTGGGCCGGCCGACCAGGCAGGCGAACCCTGAACGATGGGCGGTGCTCTTCTTGGCTGTCACTGTTCTCCGATGGGTGCGGCCACGGCTCGTGCCCCGGCCTTCTGCAGGTGGTCGACGACCAGGCCGGCGCTGGACTCGCTGAGGTTCTCCCGGACCACGACCGGGGCCTCCTTGATCAGCTGCATCGAGGCCTGAAGGTCCAGGCCGGTGGTGCGGCGCAGCTCGCGCACGACCGCAACCGGGCTCGATCCGGCGACCTGGAGCACGACCCGGTGCCGGCCGGGCTCGGTGAAGCGTTCGGCCACCCGGGCCGGGCCGCCCGGACGGTAGACCCGGTAGATCCGCCAGGCCGGGGACAGCGTCAGCAGCACCAGGAGCAGCCACCAGCCACCACGCAGCGCCGCGGTCAGGAAGATCATGATCAGTGCGGCGTTCAGCAGCACCACAAGGGTTTTCTGCCTGGTCATCGGGTCTGGCTTCCCTCCGCCGCCGCACGGTCCTCGGCGCGCTCGTGATCGTTGCCGGCCCGCGCTTCGTCATCGCGGCCGACCAGGACGGTGGCCAGGTTGTGCCGCCGCCCCTCGAAGGTGTCGGCGGTGAGCAGGAGACCCTGCACCGCCGTGGTGGAGCCGGCGATCGGCACCCGGCCCAGGCCCTTGGACAGCAGACCGCCCACGGTGTCGACCTCCTCGTCCTCGATCTCCACCCCGAACAGCTCGCCCAGCTCGTCCAGGTGCATCCGGGAGCTGACCCGGTGCCGGCCGTCCGGCAGGTTCTCCACCTCGGCCTCCGCCTGGTCGTACTCGTCGGCGATCTCCCCGACGATCTCCTCCAGGATGTCCTCGATGGTGACCAGGCCGGCCGTGCCGCCGTACTCGTCCACCACGATCGCCGCGTGACCTGCGTGCTGCATCTCCCGCAGCAGCGCGTCCACCGGCTTGCTGTCGGGCACGAAGACCGGGCGCCGCATGATCGACTCGACCCGCTGGGTCAGGCCGGCGTCGGGGTGCTCGTGCATCCGCCGGGCCACGTCCTTCAGGTAGAGGATGCCGACCGGGTCGTCCAGGCCGCCACCGACCACCGGCACCCGGGAGAACCCGGAGCGCAGGAACAGCGACATCGCATCGTGCAGATTCCGGTCCCGCTCGACTGAGACCACGTCGGTGCGCGGCACCATGACCTCCCGGGCCAGGGTGTCGCCCAGGTCGATGACCGAGTGGATCATCTTCTGCTCGCCCAGCTCGATCAGCTGGCTCTCCTGGGCGATGTCCACGTACTGGCGCAGCTCGGCCTCGGAGGCGAACGGCCCGTCGCGCAGCCCGCTGCCGGGGGTGACCGCATTGCCGATCAGCACCAGCAGACGGGTCAGCGGGGCCAGCACGGTGGTCAGCGCGACCAGCGGCGGGGCCACCACCAGGGCCACGTTCTCGGCGTACTGCCGGCCCAGGGTGCGCGGGCCGACTCCGACCATGACGAACGACGCCCCGGCCATGATCAGCCCGGCGACCAGGCCGGAAGGCCAGTGCAGGCCCAGAACCCGGATGGTGGCGAAGGTGACGGCCACCACCGCGCCGACCTCGGCGACCACCCGCAGCAGAGTGGCCACGCTGAGCACCGGCGCCGGGCTGTCGGCCACCTTGACCACGGCCGCCGCCCCGCGCCGGCCCTGGGTCTGCAGGTCTGCCGCGTGCGATCGGCCGATCCGCGAGAGCGCGGCCTCGGACGCCGCGGCCAGACCGGCCACGACGGTGAGAACGATCGCGAGGAAGACCAGACCGACCATCCGGCGGACCTCAGCCCTTGCCGCGGGTGGCGAGGAAGGTGAGCAGGAGCTTGCGCTGCAGGCCGAACATCTCCTTCTCCTCCTCGGGCTCGGCGTGGTCGTAGCCGAGCAGGTGCAGGATGCCGTGCGTGGTCAGGAGCAGCAGCTCCTCCTCGAAGGAGTGACCCGCCACCCGGGCCTGCTTCTGCGCCACCTGCGGGCACAGCACGATGTCACCGAGCAGACCGGGTTCCGGGTCCTCGTCGTCCTTGCCCGGGCGCAGTTCGTCCATCGGGAAGGACAGCACGTCGGTCGGGCCCGGCTCGTCCATCCACTGCACGTGCAGCTGTTCCATCGAGGGCTCGTCGACCATCACGATCGACAGTTCGGCCTGCTGGTGCACGCGCATCGCGTCGAGCACGCTGCGCGCCAGCGACGCCACTTCCGCCTCGTCGACGGCGACGCCGCTCTCGTTGTTGACCTCGATGCTCACCTGGGCATTGTCTCGCATCGCCGGGTGTGGTCCGGCCACCGCCCCGATCGGCGGCGGCCGGGGCACCCGTGCTCAGCGACCGGTGCGGTGGCTGCGCCGCTCCATCCGGTTCTGCGGCGCCATCCGGTCCTGGGGCTGGCGCGGCCCGGGCCGCTCCTGGCTGATCTGCTGCTCCACGTCCCAGCGGCCGTAGGCCTCGACGATCTCCCCGACCAGCCGGTGCCGCACCACGTCGGTGCTGGTCAGCCTGGCGAAATGGATGTCCTCCACACCCTCCAGGATGTCCTGCACCACGCGCAGGCCGGACTGCGTACCGCTGGGCAGGTCGACCTGGGTGACGTCACCGGTGACCACGATCTTGGACTGGAAACCGAGCCGGGTCAGGAACATCTTCATCTGCTCGGGCGAGGTGTTCTGCGCCTCGTCGAGAATGATGAAGGCGTCGTTCAGCGTCCGCCCGCGCATGTAGGCCAGCGGCGCCACCTCGATCGTGCCCGCCGCCATCAGCCGCGGGATCGAGTCGGGGTCGAGCATGTCGTGCAGCGCGTCGTACAGCGGCCGCAGGTACGGGTCGATCTTCTCGGTCAGCGTGCCGGGCAGGAAGCCCAGCCGCTCCCCCGCCTCGACCGCGGGCCGGGTCAGGATGATCCGGTTGACCTGCTTGGCCTGCAGCGCCTGCACGGCCTTGGCCATCGCCAGGTAGGTCTTGCCGGTACCGGCCGGGCCGATCCCGAAGACCACCGTGTGCTCGTCGATCGCGTCGACGTAGCGCTTCTGGTTCAGCGTCTTGGGCCGGATCGTGCGGCCGCGGTTGCTGAGGATGTTGAGGGTGAGCACGTCGGCCGGGCGCTCGGCGGTCTGCTGGCGCAGCATCTTGATCGAGCGCTCGACCGCGTCGGGGGTGAGGGCTTGGCCGGAGGCGACGACCGCGAGGAGCTCGTCGATCAGCCGCTCCACCAGGGCGACCTCACCGAACGGGCCGGAGACGGTGATCTCGTTGCCGCGCACGTGCACGTCGGCCCGGCCGAAGGCGCGCTCGAGGGCCCGCAGAACCTCGTCCCGGGTTCCCAGCAGAGCCACCATGTTGACCTCGGCCGGCACGACGATCCGGTGGACGGCCTCCGCCGCCTTCTGCGGAGCGTTCTTCGGTTCCGTCATGAGCTGGGGTTGCGCCCGCCTTCCGGGTTCGGCTCGCTACCTGCTGATCGGCAGCCTCTACGGCAACGATCGTAGCTCGCACGCCCATTCCGCGGCTCCCCCATTTCCGCCCGAATTCGATTCACCGGGCGGCCGGGCGGCAGGTCAGGCGGTGAGGCCGGTGATTTCCCCGGCCAGGATGTGGCCGTGCACGTGGAAGACCGTCTGGCCGGCCGCGGCCCCGGTGTTGAACAGCAGCCGGAACTCGCCCCCGGCCTCGGCCTTGGCGATCTCCCCGGCCACGGTGACCAGCTCGGTCAGCAGGGGCTCGTCCTTGGCCGCCAGCTGCACCACGTCGGGATGATGGTCCACCGGCACCACCAGGATGTGGGTGGGGGCGGCGGGCTTGATGTCGCGGAAGGCGACCACCCGGTCACCGCGATACACCATGTCCGACGGCAGATCACCGGCGACGATCTTGCAGAACAGGCAGTCCGGGTCAGCGCTCACACCGGAACGCTATCGCGGAACAGCCAGACCGGTTTTCAGACCGGCCGGCATTTGTCCGTGCTCAGGCCCAGCGACCGGAGACCGCAGCGAGGTACCCCAGAGCCACCGGGCCGGCCGAGGAGGTCCGCAGCACCTCGGGGCCGAGCCGGACCGGCATCGCCCCGGCATCGGTGAGCACAGCCAGCTCCTGCTCGCCGATCCCGCCCTCGGGTCCGACCACCAGCAGCACCTCGCCCGCGTCGGGCAGCTTCACCTCGACCAGCGGCGTCTCGGCGTCTTCGTGCAGCACCATCGCCAGGTCGGCCTCGGCCAGCCGCCGGGCCAGGTCCGCAGTGCCGCGCAGCGGTTCCAGCGCCGGAATCCGCGGGCGGCGGGACTGTTTCGCCGCCTCCCGGGCGATCGTGGCCCAGCGCTTCTCGTTCTTCGCGATCTTGGGCCCTTCCCAGCGGGAAACGCTGCGCGCGGCCTGCCACGGCAGCACCAGATCGATGCCCACCTCGGTGGCGGTCTCCACCGCCTGCTCGTCCCGCCCGCCCTTGGCCAGGGCCTGGACCAGGCCGAAGCGCAGGGCCGGGGCCTCGAACCGCTGCACCGAGCCGACCCGCAGGTCCAGCCGTTCCTTCACGGCCGCGGTGACCTCGCAGCGGGCCACCGTGCCGGAGCCGTCGGCGATCTCGACCGTCTCGCCGGCCCGGATCCGGCGCACCGCCACCGCGTGCCGGGCCTCGTCACCGCCCAGCACCAGGGCGGCATCGGGCACTACCCCGGTGAGCGCGCCCTCCTCGGCGAAGAACCGGGGCAACGTCATGATCCCGCCTTCACATCGCGGCCCATGACCGCCCGACCCAACCGCAGCCCGCAAACGTCCTCAAGCCAGAGGACGTCCTCCAGCAGTGAACGACTCAACGGCCCGAGAAGCGGTCGCGCAGTTTGGAGAACACGCTGGTGTGCACCGGGGTCATCCGGCCCGCCGGACGGTCCTCACCGCGCAGCTTGGCGAACTGCCGCAGCAGTTCCTCCTGCTGCTCGTCGAGCTTGATCGGGGTCACCACGGCCAGGTGCACGACCAGGTCGCCCCGGCCACCGCCGCGCAGGTGGGTGACGCCGAGCCCGCGCATGGTGGTGGCCTCGCCGGCCTGGGCCCCGGAACGGACCTCGAAGTTCTCGGTGCCGTCGAGGGTCTCCAGCTGGATCGTGGTACCCAGCGCGGCCGCGGTCATCGGGACCTCGACGGTGCAGTGGATGTCGTCGCCGCGCCGGGTGAACACCGCGTGCTGGCTCTCGACGATCTCGACGTACAGGTCACCGGCCGGGCCACCGCCCGGGCCGATCTCGGCCTGGCCGGAGAGCTGGATCCGGGTACCGGTCTCGACGCCGGCCGGGACCTTGATGGTCAGGCTGCGACGCGAGCGCACCCGGCCCTCGCCGGAGCACTCCAGGCAGGGGCTGGGGATGACGGTGCCGAAGCCCTGGCAGGCGACGCACGCCTGGGTGGTCATCACCTGGCCGAGGAACGAGCGGGCCACCCGCTGGGTCTGGCCCCGGCCCTTGCAGACGTCACAGATCTGCGGCTGGGTACCGGGCTGGCAGCAGCTGCCGGAGCAGACCGGGCAGACCACGGCGGTGTCGAGCTGCAGCTCGCGCTGGCCGCCGAAGGCCGCCTCGGACAGGTCGATCTCGATCCGGATCAGGGCGTCCTGGCCGCGGCGCTGACGCGGCAGCGGACCCCGGGCGGCCCCGCCCCCGGCCCCGCCGAAGAACGTCTCGAAGATGTCGGTGAAGCCGAATCCCGCCCCGAACCCGCCGGAGCCGTTGGGGTCGCCGCCGTTGTCGTAGGCCTGCCGCTTCTCCGGGCTGGACAGCACCTCGTAGGCGCGGCCGACCTCCTTGAACCGCTCCGAGGCCTCCTCGCTGGGGTTGACGTCCGGATGCAGCTGGCGGGCCAGCTTGCGGTACGCCTTCTTGATCTCCTCGGGGCTGGCCGTCCGGGAAACCCCGAGCACCTCGTAGTAATCGCTCACGGCGGTGATGTTCTCTCCAGATCGGTGCAATGAAAGGGTGCGGTCAGGTTTCGGGAATCGGCGCCCGTCACGGGCCGGCCCGGCTCCCAGGATGGATCACGATGCCAGGATCCGGGAGACGTAGCGGGCGACCGCGCGTACGGCCGCCATGTTGTTGGCGTAGTCCATCCGGGTCGGGCCGAGCACGGCCAGGCGGGCCACGACCTCTCCCTGCGAGGCGTAACCGCTGGAGACCACCGAGGCTTCCTGCAGGCCGGTGTGAGCGGTCTCGCTGCCGATCAGCACGCCCACGCCACCGGCGCCGTCGCCCATCTCGGTGAGCAGCTTCAGCAGTACCACGTGTTCCTCGATGGCCTCGAGCACCGGGCCGATGCTCAGCACGAAGTCCGGGCCGTGCCGGGCCAGGTTGGCCGTGCCGGCCAGCACGATGCGCTCCTCGCGCTCGATGTCCAGAGAGTCTTCCAGGGCCTCGATCACGGCCCGGACCAGGGGCCGGTCCGCAGGGGCGAACTGCTCGGCGAGATCGGCGATCAGCGCCCGGACCTCGGCCAGTCGCCGCCCGGCGACCGCCTGGTTCAGCCGGGAGCGCAGCGCGGCCAGGACGCTCTCGGCCGGATCGCCGTTCAGCGGCACCATCCGCTGCTCGACCCGGCCGGTGTTGGTGATCAGGATGACCAGCAGCCGGCCACCCTCCAGCGCCACCAGCTCGACGTGGCGCACCGTGGAGCGGCTCAGCGACGGGTACTGCACCACCGCGACCTGCCGGGTCAGCTGGGCCAGCAGCCGGGTGGTGCGGGTCACCACGTCGTCCAGGTCGACCGCGCCGTCCAGCAGCGTCTGGATCGCCCGCTTCTCGGCCGGGGACAGCGGTTTCACCCCGCTGAGCCGGTCGACGAACATCCGGTAGCCCTTGTCCGTGGGCACCCGCCCGGCGCTGGTGTGCGGCTGGGCGATGTAGCCCTCGTCCTCCAGCGCAGCCATGTCGTTGCGGATGGTGGCGGGCGAGACCCCGAGCGAGTGCCGTTCGACCAGGGCGCGGGAACCCACCGGCTCGCGCGTCTCGACGTAGTCCTCGACGATCGCGCGCAGCACGGCGAGCTTACGTTCCTCGCTCATGCCACCCACCTCTCCTGTCATGTTGGGTCACGATGCGACGCCAGTTCCCGGCAACCGGGAAACCCTGGCACTCACACCGCTGGAGTGCCAGTTTACGACCCTTGCGGCACCCATGTGTGTCTCCGGCGGGTCGGCTAGGTCTCGAACCGGTGGCTGGCTACGGTCGCGCCATGGTTCCCAGTCTGCCCAGGATGCCCGGTTCGGCCCGCCCTCCGCAGGTCTCAGGCTCGTCCTCGGGCGATCGCTACACGGGTGACGTGCTGGCCAACGCCCGGAAGAAACCCCAGCTCAGGGCGGAGGCGGCGGAGCCCGGCCTGGTGGTGGAAGAGGTCGAGACCGGCTTCGTGGGCGCGGTGGTGCGCACCGAGAAGAGCGGCGGAATGCATCTGGTGGTGCTGGAGGACCGCAAGGGCAAGCTGCGCTCGTTCCCGCTCGGGCCGGGATTCTGGGTGGACGGCGTGGCGGTGCAACTGGTGGCGCCCCAGCCCGGTGGAGCCTCGAAGCCGGGTGTGCTGCGGACCGCCTCCGGTTCCCGGGTGGTGAAGGACCACCGGGCGCGGGTGGCCCGGGCCTCGCGGATCCTGGTCGAGGGCAAGCACGACGCCGAGCTGGTGGAGAAGATCTGGGGCCATGACCTGCGGGTCGAGGGCGTCGTGGTGGTGCCGCTGCACGGGGTCGACGACCTGGCCGAGGCGGTCGCGGACTTCGGGCCCGGGCCGGGGCGGCGGCTCGGCATCCTGGTCGACCATCTGGTGGCGGGCAGCAAGGAGTGGCACGAGGCGGCGGCGGTCACCCGGGTCCCGGGCGCCCGGGAGCACGTGCTGGTGGTGGGGCATCCGTTCGTCGACGTCTGGCAGGCGGTCCGCCCGAAGTGCCTGGGCATCCCGGCCTGGCCGGTGGTGCCGCGCGGGCTGCCCTGGAAGGAGGGGGTGCTCGAAGCGCTCGGCTGGCCGCACGCCGAGCAGGCGGACGTGGCCGAGGGCTGGCAGCGCATCCTGGCCTCGGTGAACAGCTTCGCCGACCTGGAGCCGGACCTGCTCGGCCGGGTCGAGGAACTCATCGACTTCGTCACCGGGGACGCCGAGGACCGCTGAGCGGATCGTTGTGCGGTCCTCGCCCGTTCTGATCTTCGACGGCACGCCGAAAGGGGCTGAGCGATGAGCCGACGGCAGGACGATCCCGAACCCGGTGGGAAGCAGGACGTGAACGCACAGAACAACCAGGCGGACGAGGGCCGGCCGACCGGTCCGGTCTACGGGGATGCGGGCCCGCACGGCGCTGCGCCGAATCCTCCCCCGCCGCCGCCTGGTTACGGCGCGCCGGGGTACTCGCAGGGCGAGCAGTCGACCCAGTACACGCCGATCATCCCCGGCCAGGATCTGGACGAGCGCCCCTCCAGCATGGGTGGGCCGAACCCTTGGACACAGCAGGGCCGACAGTACAGCGAGGGTGCGCAATCTACGGACGGTTTCAGCTGGCAGCCCAGCAGTTCTCCTTCCGCTGAGGAGCCGGCCCCACCGCCGCCCTCAACACCCCCGATGCCCCCTGCGCCCTCGGCTCCCCCGACTCCCTCGGCTCCCCCTGCACCCTCGGCTCCCCCGGCTCCCCCGGCTCCCCCGGCTCCCCTGCCTCCGTTGACCAAGAAGCAGGTCAATCAGTGGGCCGCCGGCGCTCATCTCGGCGGTTGGCTGGCCTGGATCCCGGTCGCCCCGCTGATCCCGGCGGTCGCGATCTACGCCAGCTACAAGGACCGCAGCGCCTACATCAAGGAACAGGCGCTGGAGGCGATCAACTTCCAGATCTGCGTCCTGATCGCCTTCGTGGCCGCGTCGCTCATCGACGCCCTGCCGATCCTCGACGGTTTCACGTTGCTGGTCTGGCTGGCCTCGGCGCTGTTCGGTTCGCTGGGCGGGGTGGCCGCCCTCCGCGGAGACCACTACAAGTACCCGTTCACCCGCCGCTTCATCGACTGATCGGGCCTTTGAGAAACCGCCGGGACGCTCGTGCGCGCCTTGCGCACAAGCGTCCGGGCGGTTGAAACTCACTTTTGAAAACCAAAGGACGCTCTCAGCGCGCCTCGCGCACAACGTCCTCTGCTTGAAAGCTCTTTCAGGGCAGGAGAGCCCGCACGACCGCATCCGCCAGCAGCCGGCCCTGGCGGGTCAGCACCACCGTGCCCCGCTCGGCCGGCTCCGGCTCGACCAGCCCGCGGGCCAGCACCTCGCCCAGCACAATGCCCGGTTCACCGTGCAACCCGGCATCTTTCAGCGGAAGACCCTCGCGCAATCGGGACCGCAGCAACACCTCTTCGAGCTGACGGGCGTCGGCGTCGAGCACCTCACGCCCCTGCGCAGGACTCTGCCCGGCCTCCACCCGTGCGGCATAAGTGCTGGGGTGCCGCACATTCCACCAACGCACCCCGCCCACGTGCGAGTGCGCGCCCGGACCTACCCCCCACCAATCGTCCCCCCGCCAGTAAGCGAGGTTGTGCTGGCAGGCATCGGCGGGGGTACGCGCCCAGTTGCTGACCTCGTACCAGGTCAGCCCGGCGGCCGAGATCAGCTCGTCGGCCAGCTCGTACTTGTCCGCCTCATCGTCGTCGTCCGGCGCCTTCACCTCACCGCGCCGCACCCGGGCGGCCAGCCGCGTGCCGTCCTCCACCACCAGCGCGTACGCCGAAAGGTGGTCCGGCTCGCAGGCCAGCGCCGCTTCGAGGCTCGCGCGCCAGTCGTCCAGGCTCTCCCCCGGGGTGCCGTAGATCAGGTCCAGGCTCACCGAGAGGCCCACGTCACGGGCCCAGCGCACTACGTCCGGAATGCGCTTGGGGTCGTGCGTGCGATCCAGCACAGCGAGCACGTGCCGTACCTGCGACTGCATGCCGAACGAAACCCGCGTTACCCCCGCTGTGGCGAGTGCCGCCAGCGAATCCGGCGTCACCGAGTCGGGATTGGCCTCGACCGTGACCTCGGCGCCGTCCACCAGACCGAAACTGTCACGCACACCGGCGATCAGAAGGGCAAGATCCCCGGCGGGCAGCAGAGTTGGTGTACCCCCGCCGATGAACACGGTGGAGACCCGCCGCGACGCTACCCCGGCCCGATCGAGCACTCCGGCCGCGAAAGACAGCTCCTGGACGGCCGTCCCCGCGTAGGCAGCCTGACTCGCCCCACCGCCCAGCTCTTTCGCGGTGTAGGTGTTGAAATCGCAGTACCCGCAACGCACCGCGCAGAACGGAACGTGCAGGTACACACCGAAAGCCCGCTCGGCCGACCCCCGCGCAGCGGAGGCCGGCAGCGAACCGTCGAGCGGCGCAGGTTCACCGTCGGGAGGAGGACCAGCCATACCGGAGCGCTACTTCTTCCGTTCCCCGGTCGGGGTGTCGCTGGACAGCGCGGCGATGAAGGCCTCCTGCGGCACCTCCACCCGGCCGACCATCTTCATCCGCTTCTTGCCTTCCTTCTGCTTCTCCAGCAGCTTGCGCTTCCGGCTGATGTCACCGCCGTAGCACTTGGCCAGCACGTCCTTGCGGATCGCGCTGATGTTCTCGCGGGCGATGATCCGGGCCCCGATCGCGGCCTGGATCGGCACCTCGAACTGCTGGCGCGGGATCAGCTTGCGCAGCTTGCCGGTCATCATCACGCCGTAGGAGTAGGCCTTGTCCGCGTGCACGATCGTGCTGAACGCGTCCACCGCCTCGCCCTGCAACAGGATGTCGACCTTGACCAGCTTGGCCACCTGCTCGCCGTCGGTGTCGTAGTCCAGCGAGGCGTAGCCCTTGGTCCGGGACTTCAGCTGGTCGAAGAAGTCGAAGACGATCTCGGCGAGCGGCAGCGTGTACCGCATCTCCACCCGGTCCTCGGACAGGTAGTCCATCCCGCGCAGCGAACCGCGCCGTTCCTGGCACAGCTCCATGATCGAGCCGATGTACTCCGACGGCGCCAGCATGGTGGCCCGCACGATCGGCTCGCGCACCTCGCTGATCTTGCCACCCGGGAACTCGGACGGGTTGGTCACGGTGATCTCGGTGCCGTCCTCCATCGTCACCTCGTAGATGACGTTGGGGGCGGTGGAGATCAGGTCCAGGCCGAACTCGCGCTCCAGCCGCTCGCGGACGATCTCCAGGTGCAGCAGACCGAGGAAACCGCAGCGGAAACCGAAGCCCAGGGCCACCGACGACTCCGGCTCGTAGACCAGCGCGGCGTCGCTCAGCTTGAGCTTGTCCAGGGCCTCGCGCAGCGGGCCGTAGTCCGAACCGTCGATCGGGAACAGGCCGGAGAAGACCATCGGCAGCGGCTCGCGGTAACCCTCGAGCGCCTCCTTGGCCGGCTTGGCGTTGTTGGTGACGGTGTCGCCGACCTTGGACTGGCGCACGTCCTTCACACCGGTGATCAGGTATCCCACCTCGCCGACGCCCAGGCCCTTGGTCGGCATCGGCTCGGGGGAGCTGACGCCGATCTCCAGGAGCTCGTGCGTTGTCTTGGTGGACATCAGGGCGATCCGCTCACGCGGGTGCAGCATGCCGTCGATCACCCGGACGTAGGTGACGACACCGCGGTAGGTGTCGTACACCGAGTCGAAGATCATCGCCCGGGCCGGGGCGTCCGGGTCGCCGACCGGGGCCGGGACCTGCTTGACGATCTGGGCCAGCAGCGCGTCCACGCCGACGCCGGTCTTGCCGGAGACCTTCAGGCAGTCCTCCGGCTCGCAGCCGATCAGCTTGGCCAGCTCCTCGGCGTACTTCTCCGGCTGAGCCGCGGGCAGGTCGATCTTGTTCAGCACCGGGATGATGGTGAGGTCGTTCTCCATCGCCAGGTACAGGTTGGCCAGGGTCTGCGCCTCGATCCCCTGCGCGGCGTCGACCAGCAGCACGGCACCCTCACAGGCGGCCAGCGACCGGGAGACCTCGTAGGTGAAGTCGACGTGGCCGGGCGTGTCGATCATGTTGAGGGCGTAGGCGACGCCGTCCTCTTCCCAGGGCATCCGCACGGCCTGGGACTTGATCGTGATGCCGCGCTCACGCTCGATGTCCATCCGGTCGAGGTACTGCGCGCGCATCTGCCGGGCCTCGACGACGCCGGTGAGCTGCAGCATCCGGTCGGCCAGGGTCGACTTACCGTGGTCGATGTGGGCGATGATGCTGAAGTTCCGGATCAGTTCCGGAGCGGTGGCGGACGGCTCGGGCGCCGTGTGGGCCATCGGAGACACTGCTGCGCTACCTCGTTCGTGTGGCTCGACGGAACTGCTCGGACTCTCCATCGTCCCACGTCCCGGGCCGGTTCCCCGCATCCATTGCTTTGGTCAGGGCCGCTGCCCCCGGCTGGTAGCCTGATAGGTCTGCGCCCAGCCCCTTGGGTGCTGCCGGTGTGCCTACAGACCGTTGACCAGACTTAGACGATCGCGAGAGAAGATCCAGTGGCAAACATCAAGTCCCAGATGAAGCGCAACCTCACCAACGAGAAGCGCCGTCTGCGCAACAAGGCTGTGAACTCGCAGCTGCGTACCGTCGTCCGCAAGACCCGTGAGGCCGTGGCCTCCGGTGACGCTGCGGCCGCCTCCGCCGCCCTGGCCGTTGCTTCCAAGCAGCTGGACAAGGCCGCGAGCAAGGGTGTCATCCACAAGAACCAGGCCGCCAACCGCAAGTCGGCGCTGGCCCAGGCCGTCGCCAAGCTGAGCGCCTGAGTTCTTCCTGACGGTTCCCCGGTTCCTCCTTTCGTGGGAGGGCCGGGGTTTCGTTGTTTTTGGCTTTGATGGAGGACGTTGTGGGCGCCCACCGCTCACAACGCCCTGGTCCGCCCGGACCGGGGCAACAAAGTTTGTCCCCAGCAGACTTTCTTGCCCCGATCTCGCCCGGTTGACCAGTTAGCGACGGCTCTGCGCGACGGTCAGCACGAGCCGCTCCACCGCGTAGACCGGATCGCGGCCGCCACCCTTGACCGCCGCGTCCGCCTCCGCAAGCGCCATCACCGCCCGCGCCAGCCCTTCCTCGTTCCAGCCGTTGAGCTCACGCCGGGCCCGGTCGATCTGCCAGGGCGCCATCCCCAGCGACTTGGCCATCGATGCTGAGGCCCCCCGCCCCGCCGCGGACACCTTCGCCAGCCCTCGCACCTTCATCGCCACGGCCGCCACCAGCGGCACCGGGTCCGCCCCGGTCGCCAACGCATGACGCAGCAGCACCAGCGCCTCCTCCGCGTGGCCGGCCACCGCCGCATCGGCCACCTTGAAACCAGTGACCTCGACCCGGCCGCCGAAGTACCGCTCGACCGAGTCGACGTCGATCCGGTCCTTCTCCTCGTCGGCCATCAGCTGGGAGCAGGCCGCCCACAACTCCCGCAGGTCGTTGCCCACCGCGTCGACCAGAGCCCGCACCGCCGCCGCCGAGATCTTGCGCCCGCCGCGCCGGAACTCGTTGTTCGCGAACTCGACCTTCTCGTCGTCCCGGGTGATCGGCTGGCACTGCACCTCGGGCGCGTTGATCGCCCGGGCCGCCTCCAGCAACGGACGCGCCCGCAACGCCCCGGAGTGCCGGATGATGACGCAGGCCTCCTGCGCCGGGTCCTTCAGATAGGTCGTGACGTCGCTGACCAGCGCCTCGTTGGCCTGCTCGACGTTCTCCAGCACGACCACCTTGCCGCCACCGAACAACGACGGACTGGTGGCCACGGAGAGCTTGCCGGACAAGTACCCGGCCGCCTCCATCCGCTCCACCTCGGTCTCCGGATCGGCGGCCCGGGCAGCGGCCAGCACGTTGCCGACGGCCCGGTCGGCCAGCACGCCCTCGGCCCCGACGACCAGCAGCACCGGAGCAGGCTTGACCTCGTCAGGGGTGACGATCGGGTTCTTCGCCTTGCTGGTCGACTTGGACGCGGACTTGGACGCCGATTTCGACGTGCTGCGCGATCGACCTGTTCCTGCTGCTGCCACGGCCCCAACCTTAGTCGCCCGGTTTCGGTCCGGATCGGGATCAAGGACCAAGTGCACATAACGCCGCTCATGTCCTGGTCCTGGCCCGCGCCAACCGCCCCGCACCAGCCATCCCACGCTGCCTCATCCCCAGCACCACCTCACCCCCAGCACCACCTCACCACCTCACCCCCGCACCACCTCGCCCCCGCACCACCTCGCCCTGACACCGCCCTTGTTCCCGCGCCACCTCGCCCCCGCACCACCTCGCCCTGGCACCGCCCTTGTCCCCGCACCACCTCTCGCCCGGCACCACGCTCGTTCCCGAACCACTTCGCCCTCGTCCGGCACCACCCTCGTTCCCGTGTCACCTCACCCCGGCACCACACGCCACCCCGCCCCACCATCCCGTCTCGCGTGTTCTTGCCCGAGGCAGCCCGGCCGCCTGCCGGCCCCGCCTCACCCTCGTTCCCGCGCCTGTACCACCCTCGACATCCCCCAACTCGCGACATCGAGAAGACAGTGCAACGCCAGCACCTTTCGTCTTCACGACCGGCCCTAACACCCACTTCCGCTGTCGGCACCACGATCACCGGGCAGTCACCGCCCGCAGTTCATCCGGCCCGCCGGTGATCGCGATCTGGCCCTGGATATCAGTACGGAAAGTCTTGGCCCCCAAACGTTTCAGCATGTCCAAAGCTCCAGGCGCCGGATGACCGTAGTCGTTGTCCGCCCCCACCCCGATCAGTGCGACCTTGGGCTGCAGGAATCGGTACAGCTTCTCCTCCTGATTGGCCGAGCCGTGGTGCGAAAGCACAACGACATCCACCGGATAGGCCGTGCCCGGCACCGCGCCGAGGGTACGCAGCAGAGCGCGTTGGGCCTCGGGCTCGACATCTCCGAGCGCAGCGATCCGCACGCCCCGCACCTGGGCGAACAGCACCACGCTGGCGTTGTTGATCTCCTCGCCCTCCGGATCGGCGCCGGCCGCAAGCCCTTGCCGAACCGCGGAGGCCGAAGGCGGTACCAGACGCCAATTCACCTGCCATTCAACAGCACCCGCGGTACCGCTGAGCTCGCTGGACACCGGGATCACCCGTCCTCGTTGCGCCAGGCTGGTCACTTCGTCGGCCTGCGGGTCGGGCAACGGCACCGGGCTGACGAAGACCACCGGGCTCCCTCGCCCGCCGAGCGCGCCTTCCAGACCGGCCGCGTGATCGGCATGGAAATGGGTGATCAGGACCATGTCGAGGTGTCGCACGCCGAGTCGGCGCAGGCATCGATCAGCCAGCGCCGGATCCGGACCGGCGTCGACGAGAACGGCGCGGTCCGGGCCGCTGCGAATGGCGGTGGCCGAGCCCTGACCGACGTCGCACTGCACCACCAGCCAGTCGTCCGGTGCACCCCCACCGATGAACACCGGTACCCAGCGCGGCAGGATCAGGCAGACCGCCACCACCGGGGGAAGAAGCGCGGCCGTGCGCCAGGCCCGTCGCATGAGCAGGCTCAAGCACAGCAGGGTCAGCGCGGCCAGCAGCACTGATCCGAACAGACCGCCGGGCCAGGGCAACGAGCCCGCAGGAACATCGGCCGCGCGGTGAGCCACCAGGGCGATCCACTGTGTGGCCAGGCCTCCGATCCAGGCCACCGCGGCAGCCCCGTCCGGCCAGATCAGTGAAAGGGCGGCTGCTGCCACGCCCGCCACCGTGGCCGGTGCCACCGCGGCGTCGGCCAGCAGGTTGGCCGGTACCGAGACCAGGCTGACCACCGGATCGAGCAGGATCGTCACCGGCGCGGTGGTGACCTGCGCGGCTACCGGCACCGCGAGCGCGACCACCAGCCCGGGCGGCCAGCGCCGAAGCCGATGCAGCCAGACCGGAACCAGCAGCAGAAGGCCAGAAGTGGCCAGCACCGAGAGCGCGAAGCCGAAACTGCGGGCCAGCCAGGGATCGACGCCGAGCAGGACGATCACGGTGGCGGCCAGCATCGGCACCCCGGCCCCACGCCGCGCCAGCAACGCCGCGACCAGGCCCAGCACCCCCATCACGGCGGCCCGCAGCACACTCGGCTCGGGCCGGGCGAGGATCACGAAGCCCGCGATGACCAGCACCGTGCCTCCGGCCTGCAAGTACCGGTTCTTGCTGACGACACCGATGAGCAGGAACGAGATCACCGCGAGAATACTGACGTTGCTGCCACTTACGGCCGTGAGGTGAGTCAGTCCGGCATCCTGCAGGTCGGTCTTCAGCTCCGGATCGAGGTTGGAGGTGTCGCCGACCACGAGCGCAGGCAGCAGGCCCCGCGCATCGGCGGGCAGCCCAGAACAGGCTTCCCGCAGCCCTTGGCGCAGATGCTCGGCAAATCGCCAGGGCCAGGAACCTGGATCGGTGACGACCGGCTTGCCTCTCGGGAAGGCGATCGCGGCCTCGGGTTGCCCGGAGCCACCCGGTTCCAGCCTGGCCAACGCTGTGACTCGCTGACCCGCAACAACTTCGCCCCAGGCTCCCGAAGCGAAGACCACCAGGAGCGCATCGCTGTCCAGCACATTCTGCCGGACCTCGAGCTGTTCCATCTTGACCCGGACCACGTACAGCGGATCACCGCCGAAGGAACTACTGGCCAGCTCACGCGGATCTCCGGAAATGCGACCGGTGAATCGCACCGACGCCCCGGCCTCAGCAGCTGTGGTGAGCGGATCACGCTCGCGGTGCAGCAGACGCAACCCGGCAACTGTCAGCACCGGAACGATCAGCGCAAGAACCAGCAACACCCCCACACCCCAGGCCTGAGGTGGCGTTCGAGCCCGGAACCGTCCCGCCCCACGACGGCCGAATCCTTCCGTCGGTTGAACAACGCCGCCAGATCGCTTCGCCTTGGAGCGAGTTGAAGCACCGCCGGACGAACTGTTCGCCACCCGGCGCCCTCGCCGCCGACCCGCACGAAGGTCCAGGGCATCAGGCTGGAGCGGCATGGCTTCCGGCAATGCGAACGAACTGGAAGGGCGAACTGACCGCGGAGATCCTGTCGCCCGGGACAGCCTCGGTAGCTGCGACATCCGAACTGCAAGCGCCAATCCGGCGAGCAGGAGGAATCCCAGCACCGCAGCGATCAGCAGTACCGTCCGAGCCGGGAGCAGCAGCACACCCCAGGTGGCTGACCAGGCCGCGACCGCACCGGGAATCAGACGGAGATCCGGGTGAGGCCGCGGAACCCGCCGCCGCTGAGGAGGTTTGCCGTTCCCACCCGACCACCGCCGTACGTCAGCCCAGAAACCCTGCTCCTGTGACCCGTCCAAAGGTCCTGCTCTGCCGGATTCACCCCGCGACCTGCGCCAACCCCGCAAACCCGGCCCAGCCCGTCGTTCCGACCGCTCTCCGGCCCTCACCACATCACCCCCTCTGCGGATCACACCCGGACCAGTGGTCGCAGCTTCTCCATGGTCGTGTCACCGATGCCGGACACCTCGTTGAGATCGTCGACCGTGGTGAATCTGCCGTTGCTCTCACGCCACTCGACGATCCGCCCAGCCAGCACCGGCCCCACACCAGGCAATTCGTCCAGCTGAGCAACCGTGGCCGTGTTCAGATCCACCGGCGCCCCGGATCCGGCGCCCGAGGCACCACCGCCGGCCGAACCGGTCCCCGGATCGGGCCCCACCGCAACTTCGTCGGGAATCTTCTGCCCCGGCTTGGGAACCAGAATTCGCTCACCGTCAACCACTTTGCGGGCCAGATTGATCCGTGCCAGATCAGCCTTCGGAGTCGCTCCCCCGGCCGCCTCGATCGCGTCCTGCACCCGGGCGTCCAACCCCAGCGCTACCACCCCTGGGCTGCGCACCTGACCGACCACATGCACCCGGGCCTGTGCAGCGCCGTCCGCAACAGCAGGCTGCGCCGACGAGGATCCGGCCTGCGGCGTCGCCTGGGGAACCGGCGTTGGCGAATCCTCCGGGACCGCCTCTGAAGTACTTACCAGCGACGAAGTTTCACCGATCGCAGTGCCGTCATCGCTGGGGCGTAACGCCAGCACGACCACAACGGCCACCACGGCCAGAGCCGCGACCCCCGCCGCGACCGCAGCCCGAACCGGCACCTCCCAGCGGGCTCCGCCCGGAACCCGGCCCCGGATCAACCCTTCCCGAAGCTCACGCAGGGCCTGCTCATCGTCCCTGCTACCCCCGCTCGACCAGTCGCGCGGCCAGGTCGCGAACTCCTCGGGCTCCCCCGGAGCATCGAGAACTCCTGCGGGTTCGTCACTCTCACGCTCGGATCGCATGAACCGACGTTAGACAGCCCGGCCACCCGAAACCCAGCCAGAAAAAGGAACTGTGGATAAACCAGCCCTCGTGTACGTCAGTCGGGCGCGGGAGATCTCAGACGTCGCGGGCGACGACCACGCCCACTGCCCCCGGTCCGACATGAGCGCCGATCACCGGCCCGACTTCGGCCACCGGGACCTCACCCAGCCCGGGCAGCCGTTCATGCAGGAGACCGGCCAGTTCACCGGCGCGTTCGGGGGCGCGCAGGTGATGAATGGCGACCGAGGTTCCCACCCCGTCACCGGTTTCGTCGGGCCCGGTCACCTCGGCCACCGTGAGCTCGAACAGCCTGGTCAGAGCACGCTGCGTGGTACGAACCCGCTCCAGCGGCTCGAGTCGTCCGTCGGCCAGGGCGAGCACCGGTTTGATGGTGAGCGCGGAGCCCAGCCAGGCCGTGGCTGCCCCGATCCGCCCACCACGGCGCAGGAACTCCAGCGTGTCGGCGTAGATGTAGATAGAACTGTTCAGCGAGCGCCGAGAGGCGAGCCGGGCGACGTCCTCCACCTCGGCTCCGGCCGCGGCCGCCTGCGCCGCCGCCTGGACCCCGAAGCCGAGCCCCATCCCCAGCGACCGCGAGTCGACCACCTCGACCGTCAGCCCCTCAGCGGCGACCTCCGAAGCTGCGAGCCGGGCCGCCGCCACCGTGCCCGACATGTCCCCGGAGATGTGCACCGACACCACCGCCCGGTGACCACGGGCCTGGAGCCGCCGATACGTGTCGATGAACACCTGCGGAGACGGTCGGGAGGTGGTGACCGGTTTGTCTGCACGCAGGGCCGCCACCACTTCGTCCGCGCCGAAGGTGATCTCGGTGCCCGAGCCGATGTCCTCCGGACGGGCGACTCCGCCCACGACTACCTGCAAAGGAACCACCGTGACACCGAGCTCGGCCGCCATCGCAGCCGGCAGGTAGGCAGTGGAATCGGTGACAACGGCAACGGAACCGGCCATGGTTGCCGAGGCTAGCGCGGATGCCGGCGAACCGGCAGGCCGCCCGGCGATCTTCTGGTGATCAGGCTTCCGGTTCCGGTTTGCCGGCGCTCTCGCGCACCTCCGGGGAGGGGACGCTGGCCGGTGTCTCGTCCTCTTCCTTCATCCGGGCCGCGGCCCGGCGCTTCAGCGAACGGCGCAGCGACAGGTCCTGGATGGCGCGTTCCAGCAGTCCTTCGAGGTCGTCGGCGTCCCAGGGCACCAGCGTCGCGATCCCGGCACTGACCCGGCCCTGCCAGATGTCACGCGGCAGATCGACCTTCTCCCCCAGGTGGGACCGGATCCGCCGCTCCATCTCCAGCGGCGACGTACCCGTGCCCGGGCCGATCATGACGAACTCGTCCCCGGCCCAGCGAGCCACGATGTCGGTGGCCCGGGTGGCCGCCCCGAGCGCCTCCGCCACCGCCACCAGCACCTTGTCGCCGTCCCGGATGCCGTGTTCCTCGTTGATCCCGCGCAGCGTGTCCACGTCCACGACCAGCGCGTGCACCGCGTGTCCCTGCCGCCGGGCCAGGTCGATCATCGGGCGGGCCACCAGTTCCAGGCCCTTGCGGTTGGCCACCCCGGTCAGCGGGTCCTTGACCGACTGCTCCATGACCTGACGATGCGCGTCCACCAGGGCCATCGCGGCGCTGGTGCGGGCCCGGCGGACGGCGGCGGCGAGCACTCCCGCCGCGGCCACCAGCAGCAGCATGTTTCCCCAGCGGGCGGCCTCGTCGACGGTGAAGTTGCCCCGGCCGACCGCGGTGACCACGCAACCCGCCCAGAGCGCACCGCAGGCCGCCAGAACCGCCCAGAACCAGTTCCGCGCGGTGACCACGCAGGCCGCCGCGGCGGCGAGGATCAGCTCGGCGGCCGGCCAGTACTGGTCGATCAGCCCGGCCCGGGCACAGGCCGCGCTGGCCGCGATGATCGGCACCACGGCCGCCGCGGTCTCCCGGCGCCAGCCGGGCAGCCGACGGGTCGAGGCGAGGAAGCCGATCAGCACGAAGAGCACCGCGCAGACGCCGTCGACGGCGATCAGGGCCCCGCGGTAGCCGCCGACATCCATGAACAGGCCGAGCACGGCGCTGACGGCGTGGATGACCGCGAAGCCGAGGCACAGACGAGGCAGGCCGAGGCTGGTGGCGTCGCCGGCTTTGGGCGCGAGGTAGGCAGGACTCACCAGGAAAAGATCGGTCGGCGACGGTGTCCGCTTGAGACGTCTCCCGGCCCGTACGAACGCTCCTTTGTCCACAGGCGCGGGTCCGGCGGTTCAGAACTGTCGGGGGTGCGTGGGAGTCTCGATGCCGTGACGACAACACCCACCGCCACCCGCAACCACGAGGTCCGCGCCCGCGCCGAAGAGGCACTGCGCGGGCTGGTCGGCTCCCCGCAGGCCACACTGCACGAAGACCAGTGGTCGGCGATCGAGGCGCTGGTGGTCGATCACCGGCGGGCCCTGGTGGTGCAGCGCACCGGCTGGGGCAAGTCCGCGGTGTACTTCGTGGCCACCGCTCTGCTGCGGGCGGCCGGGGCCGGGCCGACCATCATCATCTCCCCGTTGCTGGCGCTGATGCGTAACCAGATAGCCGCCGCCGAGCGGGCCGGGATCCGGGCGGTCACGGTCAACTCCTCCAACCTGGACGAGTGGGCCGAGGTCTACCGCTCGATCGAGGCCGGCGAGGTCGACGTGCTGCTGGTGTCGCCGGAGCGGCTGAACAATCCCGACTTCCGTGAACGGGCGCTGCCCCGGCTGACCGCGGCGACCGGCCTGGTGGTGATCGACGAGGCGCACTGCGTCTCCGACTGGGGGCACGACTTCCGGCCGGACTACCGGCGGATCCGCACGCTGCTGGCCGAACTGCCCGCCGGCATCCCGGTCCTGGCCACGACGGCAACCGCGAACCAACGGGTGACGTCCGACGTCGCCGAGCAGTTGTCGGTCACCGGAACCTCGACTCTGGACGACGTGCTGGTGCTGCGCGGCACGCTGGACCGGGCCTCGCTGCACCTGGCCGTGGTCGAGCTGGCGAACCCGGCGCAGCGCCTGGCCTGGCTCGCCCAGAACCTGCGGACGCTGCCCGGGTCGGGGATCATCTACTGCCTCACCGTGGCCGCCACCGACCAGGTCAGCGAGCATCTGCGGCAGGCCGGTTACGAGGTCGCCGCCTACTCCGGCCAGACCGAGGAGACGCAGCGCCGGGCGGCCGAGTCCGACCTGCTGGGCAACCGGGTCAAGGCGCTGGTCGCCACCTCGGCCCTGGGCATGGGCTTCGACAAGCCGGACCTCGGCTTCGTCATCCACCTGGGCGCGCCGCCCTCCCCGATCGCCTACTACCAGCAGGTCGGCCGGGCCGGGCGTGGCCTGTCCCAGGCCACCGTGGTGCTGCTGCCCGGCCGGGAGGACCGCGAGGTGTGGAACTACTTCGCCGGCCTGGCCTTCCCGGCCGAGCACCAGGTGCGCGCCACGCTGGAGGCGCTGGCCGACCGGGAGGGCGCGATGTCCACCCAGCTGCTGGAGACCCGGGTCGACCTGAACCGCACCCGGCTGGAGATGATGCTGAAGGTGCTGGACGTGGACGGCGCCGTGCAGCGGGTGCGCGGCGGCTGGGTCAGCACCGGCCGGCCCTGGCAGTACGACGAGGACCGCTACGAACGGGTGCGGGCCGCCCGCCGCACCGAAGAGCAGTCGATGCTCGACTACGTGCACACGCCGCACTGCCGCATGCAGTTCCTGCGGCGCACCCTCGACGACGACGCGGCGGCGCCCTGCGGCCGCTGCGACCGGTGCGGCGGGGTCCAACTCGACCTTCAGGTGGCCGAGGCCGATGTGCAGTCGGCCGGCCAGGTGCTGGACCGGCCCGGCGTGCCGGTGGACCCCCGTAAGCAGTGGCCCAACGGCCTGTCCGAGGTGGGGGTCGCGCTGAAGGGCCGGATTCCTCCGGGTGAGCAGGCCGGGCCGGGGCGGGCCATCGCCGGTGTCACCGACCTGGGCTGGGGTGCGCAACTGCGGGAGCTCTTCCATCCGGACTCACCCGACGGCGAAGTTCCGGTTCCGCTACGGCACGCGATCGTGGCGGTGCTCGAGCACTGGGAGATCCCCGAGCAGCCGCAGAGCATCGTGGTGATCGAGTCGCTCTCCCGGCCGCACCTGGTGCGTCACCTGGCCGAGGGCCTTTCCAAGTATCTGCGGCTGCCGGTCTCGGCCCGGCTCGTGCCGGACCGGTCGGTGCCGCCGAACGAGGGCGCGGCCAACTCGGCCCAGCGGGTACGGGCCGTGGCCGGCCGCTACACCTTCACCCCCGAACCCGGTGGGCCGGCGATTGATGGCGCACCGGTGCTGCTGATCGACGACCGCACGATCACCGGGTGGACGCTGACAGTGGCGGCCCGGCAACTGCGTCAGGCCGGGGCCAGCGCGGTCTACCCCCTGGTGCTCGCCACGAACTAACCCGCCATGAAATGAGGAGATAAGACGCTCGGCTCCGTCCGAAGGCCAACGGTCCGCCGAACGAAGGAAGGCTCGGTCCTCGCCACCCCCGGGGAGGGGACGAACGCGCGGAGGGAAGCGCGTCGGCGAGGACCGAGCCGATCAGGGGCCGCCGTTCCACGTGGCGGTAAAGCGGTGCAACAGCAGTAAAGATTCAACAGCAGAGGACGTTTCGGTGCGGCGACGCCCATGACAGTCACCAGCCACAGGAGCCGTCCTTCAACGTCGATGCCGTGAGCCAGGCCGGAACCAGCCCGACAGTGGCCGAGCAGCCGGTGCCCCGATCCTACAGAGCGGGCCAGACTCCCAGCAGCATCCGGACCACCCTCCCATCACACGAAAGCTCCTGCCAAGAAAAAGAAATCAGACCATGTCGCGAAAGGCAACGCACCACCATCGACCAAGAATCCGCCGCATCGGGCACCCAACCCGCCCTGCTGATTCACTCCAGTTGATCGACCCCAGGCAAGTCGATCCACTGGGCCATCGCACCAAGCCGATTCACCGTTTCCGGCCCGCCCGGTCCGAGACTCAGACCAACAGCACAACCTGCCGCCGGGACTCATCCGTCAATCGGTAACGCGCGCAACCCACCGTCAGCAGCAGCGCCCCCAGGTCCAGCGCCCAGACCACGCTTCCCGCCGCCAGCGGCCGCACGGCAACCTCGGCCGCCTCAGCCAGCCAGACCGCGAACGACCGGCGCGGCATCACCGCCACCTCGACCAGTTCATGCTTCAGATGCACGGTTTCGCGCCGCACCTCGATCTCCGCAGGCGGCGCCGGCCAGCCCCGGCCGTTGAGCAGATCGATCCGGAAGCGGCCGACCCACTCGACCGTTTCCCCGCCGGGCCACGGATCCAGGATGCGCGGGACGAGACCGGGCGAACGCAGACCCCACCCGGCACCCCGCGCGACCTGCTGCGGAATACCTTCGACCCCGCCAACCGGCCGATCAGGAACAGGCACGGCAGGACCAGGTGGGGCAGAAGCGAATTCTCGCGCCCCGGAAGACGATCCCGAACCAGCCTTCACTTCAGGAACATGCGCCTCTGCATCTTCCACCACACTAGGCCTCTCTCACGGTGCCGCACGTCGGTTCAGCTCCCGGTTCTCGAGATGACGTGCATCTAACTCCTCCTGCGGCGAATTGACAACTATCAGAAGCGGTTTGCTGAAAAAGTTTGAGCAAATTCCGGCCAGAACAACGAACCCGCCAGTAGATAGTGTTCAATTGCCTGACAAGAAAAATCAGATGGAAAGGTCTAGCACCATGGCTGAACCGGCCGGAGCCATCGGAATAGCCCTGCTGCGTCGCCACATCGGGCGACACTTCGAGCGGCTGCGCATCCAGGCCGGTCTCACCCAGGACCAGGCCGCCGAGCGGGTCGAGCTGAGCAAGTCCACGCTGATCCGGATGGAGAACGGCAACGACGGCGTGAAGTTCCGCGACGTCCAGGTCCGCCACATGCTCGATCAGTACGGCGCCTGCGCCACCGACCGCGAGGTACTGATGGCGCTCACCGCAGAGACCCGGCTCGGCCCGCGCAAGTCCTGGTGGCACGACTACACCGAGACCTCGCTGCCGCCCTGGTTCGCCATGTACGTCTCCCTGGAGGACTCGGCGGCCGTCATCCAGTACTACGAGCAGGAACTCATCCCCGGCCTGCTGCAGACCCAGAGCTATGCCGAGCGGGTCATGCAGGTCCCGCCCGGCTTCCTCGACGAGGGCGAGGCGGTCCGCCGGGTCCAGGCCCGGCTGGAGCGCCAGAGCCTGCTGACCCGGCCGATGGCACCCCGCCTGGAGGTGGCGATCTGCGAGGCCGCGCTGTACCGGCTCAGCCGGATGGGCCGGGCCCTGGCCCGCGAGCAGTTCCAGCATCTTCTCGACGTCACACAAAGGGCGAACGTCGAACTACGCATCGTTCCCTTGTCGGCAGGAATGCATGGCGGCATGGCAAGCGGCTCGTTCATTCTTCTGCATTTCCCTCGCGACCCGATCACGGACGAGCCTCTGGAACCACCAATGGCGTATTCTGACTCGCTGACTGGCGCCATGTATCTCACCAAACCGGCGGAGGTCCACAGTTACCGACTGGTCTGGTCAGATGTTCTGCTCAATGCGCTCGACCCAGGCGCCAGTCGCTCGGTCATCACCACCTTCCTGGAAGGATTGCACAGTGACGGAGAACATCACTCCCGAATGGTTCAAGAGCAGCCGCAGCGGTAACGGCGGCGCGTGTGTCGAGGTAGCCACGAACCTGCTGCCCAGCACGGGTCAAGTTCTCCTGCGCGACAGCAAGAACCCAGATGTCGCACCGTTCGCCTTCACTCGCGCCGAGTGGCAGGCGTTCGTGGGCGGGGCCCAGGACGGCGAGTTCGACATCTGACCGTCCTGAACTCTTCGACCATGAGGAGCCCGATCTGATCCGGAGGCCGGCGAAACCCGCGCGGAACTCGCCGGCCTCCGCCGCCAGCCGAATTCCGAAAAGAATTACTGGCCGAGTGACCAGAATTTTCATCCCTATGAAACGAACCATCTATTCGACAACCCCACGAGCAACCGGGATTTTCTTCTACCCACCGGTTTTGAGATCGGCCGGTGAAGATCTTTCCGATCAGAGGCTCTCGACCTGATCAGACGGTCTCGACCTCCTGGCGGGCCTGCCGCCGTACCTCACCGGAAAGCCGATCCAGGTAAACCTTGCCGTTCAGGTGATCCGTCTCGTGCTGTAGGCAGCGCGCCACTTCGCCTTCACCCGTGATCTCGATCGGTGCCCCGGTCTGATCCTGCCCCACCACGGTGGCCCGCACCGCCCGCGACGTCGGATAGTTGTGTCCGGAGACGGAAAGGCATCCCTCCGGCCCGATCGCCGTCTCCTCGGACAGATCAGTGACGCGGGGGTTGGCGACCACGGCGACCACACCTTCGCAGTCCATCACGAAGAGCGAGTGGCTGAGCCCGATCTGGTTGGCCGCCAGCCCTACCCCACGAGCCTCGTACATCGACGCGAACATCAGTTCGACCGTCTGCGCGAGGGCATCGTCGAACATCGTCACCGGGTCGGCTTTCGTTCGCAGAACCGGGTCACCGTACTGACGGATCGGGGCCGGCTTCGGTGAGCGCTTCGTCTTCCGTTTCGCCACCGGACCAAGATACTCAGGAATGCCGGGTCAGAGCCTGTTCCTGATGCGCCGCCCGGTGACCGCTCTTCTCGCTCTCGACCACGTACGTCGGCTCGTCCGGGCTCGCCGTGAACTTCTGCCCGGCCAGCTGAAAGTCTTTCTTCCTGATCTCTTTCACCACTCCGTGCGTGGTTCCCTGGGGCGTGTTCCAGGAGACCTTGTCCCCCACCTTGAGCTGCGGCATCTGCGCAGCCTGGCCCGGGCCCGGGGCACCCGCGACTCGCGGCTGTTCCTTGGTCCGGTGCAGCAGCCAGTCGGTGTCCGTGCGGATCAGGGCATACCGGAGCGAGCTCTCCCGGCCGTGCAGCACGAAGACGAACCGTCGGTCGGTACGGTCCTCTTCCTCCCACCAGCCGATGTCAGCGATGAACTTGTTCTCGTCCGTGTAGGTGAGGTGGTCCAGGTCGTGGTCCGGCACCTGCACCGCCAGCCGGTTACGGGTCGGCGAGTCCGGCAGCCCACGCGGCACCGCCCACGACTTCAGCACGCCGTCCTGTTCCAGCCGCAGATCGAAGTGCGGCCGGGGCACTCGATGGTCATGCAGAACAAAGGACGCTCGCCGCACCGGAGTCTCCACCCTCCGATTTTGGGGCGTCCCCCACTGTGCCTGCATCATGGGCCCGTGGTTGAAGTCGAGATCAGTGACGAGTACATCCAGCTCGGTTCGTTCCTCAAGCTGGCCGGGGCGATCGGGACCGGCGGTGACGCCAAGCTCATGATCGCCTCCGGCGACGTCGACGTGAACGGTGAGCCCGAGACCCGCCGGGGCCGCAAGCTCCGC
Organism: Kineosporia babensis; assembly: GCF_021129305.1. Lineage (GTDB taxonomy): Bacteria > Actinomycetota > Actinomycetes > Actinomycetales > Kineosporiaceae > Kineosporia > Kineosporia babensis. The sequence continues at coordinate 359,061 of NZ_JAJOMB010000005.1, forward strand.
CCGGGTGACGTGGTCACCACCGCTTCGGTCAGCTGGCAGGTCGTCCAGGCCTGAGCAGCACCTGAGCAACGCCTGCAGCGCGCCTGAGGAGGGCCGGTCCAGGCTCAAGGTCCCACCCCGGAGAGCCGATCCCTGCTCGACGGGGAGGGAGCTCAGGTGTGACCCAGGACGAACCGCAGCACAGCCAGCCGACCGAAACCGCGCCCAGCATCTCGCCGCTGCGGATCACCGTCACCTTCGTCTTCACCGTGGCTCTGGTGCTGGCCGAGTTCGCCCTGCTGGTGGGGGTGTACAAGCGCGACGAGCCGGTGCAGCGCCAGCAGGTCCGCCAGGCCGCCCTCGAACAGCAGGTGGCCGGCACGATCAGCGCCCTCAGCCGCTCGGCCGACGCGGACCGGGCCGGGGCCCAGGCCGATCTGGTGATCACCCAGCTCGTGCCGCAGACCAAGCGCTCGCTCGACCAGCTCGCCGACGCCGGGCTGGGTCAGGACGACCTGGCCGGCACCCGTCAGGCGATCAACGACCTGGCGGCTGCCCCGGGTGACACCGAGCGGCTGGCCGCACTCTCCGGGCAGGCCCGGGCCCTCGGCTCCGAACTCGCCGACCGCCACCGCCGGCTCGACCGCCAGGCCCAGCTGATCTACGCGGGCCTGCTGGTGGTGGTCTCGATCGGCTGGTTCATCTGGTTCCGCCGGCTGGTGCAACGCCACCGCGCCCTGCAGCAGGCGGTCACCGCGCAGGAGGCCTTGAGCGCCAGTGAACAGCGGTTGCTCGCGCTGGTGCAGAACGGCACCGACGTGGTCACCGTGTTCGACCTGGACACCCGGACCAGCTTCGTCAGCCCGTCGGCCCGGGCCGTGCTCGGGGTGAGCGCGGCCGAGCTCACCGGCACCCGGCTGTCCGCCCTGCTGCAGCCCGAGGACGTGAACCGGCTGGTGCATCTGCTGGTCACGCTCAAGCCCGGGGCGGACGCGGCGGTCAAGCTCTGGATGCGCCACGCCGACGGCCGGATGCTGGTGGTCGAGGGCATGCTGGCCAACCTGCTGCACGAGCACGTGGTGGGCGGATTCGTCCTGACTTTCCGTGACGTCACCGAGCGCCAGGCCCTCGAGGAACGGCTCACCCACCAGGCTTTTCACGATTCGCTGACCGGCCTGGCGAACCGTCAGCTGTTCGCCGACCGGCTCTCGCACGCCCTGGCCCGGCGGGCCGGCACCGCCCAGCCGCTGGTGGTGCTGTTCGTCGACCTGGACGACTTCAAGCAGATCAACGACCGGCTCGGCCACGGCACCGGCGACCGGGTGCTGGAGGCGGTCGGCCGCCGGATCCGGACCGCGACCCGGGCCGGTGACACCGCGGCCCGGCTGGGCGGCGACGAGTTCGCGGTGCTGATGGAGGGCGCGAGCCTGCGCGACGCCGAGGACCTGGCCGACCGGCTCCTCCGGCTGGTGGCCGAGCCGATCGTGCTGGACGGCACCCGGATGCCGGTGACCGCGAGCATCGGGCTGGCCGAGGCGGTCCCCGGCGAGATCAGCAGCGAAGAGGCGCTGCGTAACGCCGACGTGGCGATGTACTCGGCCAAGGATCGCGGCCCCTCGACGGTGGCCGCGTACGACTCCCGGCTGCACGCCGAGGCGCTGGACCGGCTGGAGCTGCGGGCCGATCTGCAGCGGGCGATCTTCCAGAACGAACTGGTGCTGCACTACCAGCCCACGGTCGAGCTGGAGACCGGGCGGATCACCGGTTTCGAGGCCCTGGTGCGCTGGCAGCACCCGGTGCGCGGGCTGCTCTCCCCCGCTTCGTTCGTGCCGATGGCCGAGGAGACCGGGCTGGTGGTGCAGCTGAACACCTGGGTGCTGTTCCAGGCCTGCCGGTTCGCCGCGGTGCTGCAGAACGACTGGCGGCGCCCGACCATGTCGGTCAACATCTCGGCCCAGCAGCTGGTGCGCACCGATTTCGTGGAACAGGTGAACCGGGCGCTGTCGGAGTCCGGCCTGAGCGCCGACCGGCTGACCCTGGAGATCACCGAGAGCGTGGTGCTGCAGGATCTTGAGGACGTCGTCCCGCGGCTTTCGCAGCTGCGGGACCGGGGGATCCGGGTGGCGATCGACGACTTCGGCACCGGGTACAGCTCGCTGGCCTACCTGACCGAGCTGCCGATCGACGTGCTGAAGGTGGACAAGTCGTTCATCGACCGGGTGGCCTCGGACGCCCAGGGCGCCAGCGTGACCGAGGCGATCATCTCGATGAGCCACACGATGAACCTCTCGACCGTGGCCGAGGGGGTGGAGGTGGCCGAGCAGGCGGCCTGGCTGCGCCAGGTGCGGTGCCCGATCGGCCAGGGCTACTACTGGTCCCGGCCGGTGGACGAGAACGGCGTGCACGACCTGCTCACCCGTCCGACGAACGAGCTGGGCGGCTCCGCCGATCTCGTCTCCTACCGGGCCGTGGCGCCCTTCTCCTGACCGGCCTACGCAGGCCGCTCAGTAGCGTTCCACCTGGGCGAACGGCACGGTGAGCAGCTGCCGCCGGACCTGGACGTGGTACCGGGTGCGGCCGATCTTGACCACCTTGCCGAGCGCCCCCGAGTACTTGCCCGGGCAGATCAGCCGGACCCGGGTACCGATCGGGAACAGGGCAGCGTCGCGCCCGGTGACGGCCGGTTCGGGAATCGCCCCGCGGGCCGCCACCGCCGGCTCGGGCCGGGCCCGGACCCGGGCCGCGATCCAGCGCCGCTCGGCCACGTAGCTGGGGTGCATCGGCACCACCTCGCCGTTGCGCGTCCAGTCCAGCAACGCGTCCGGATCGAAGGTGCGTGAGCATTCCCCACAGGACTGCACCCGGACCGGCTGGCGGTGCCGGGTGATCGAGTGCCCACGGGCGCAGGTGCCCTTCCACGGCCCGGGTGGGCGGGGCGCGTCGACCGGCAGGCACCGGGTGCCCGAGCAGCCGATCGCCCGGGCCCGGGCCTGCCATACCTCGTCGTGCCCGTGGTGCGGGCCGACCTGTGCGTGCGCGATCTCGTGCAACACCGTCTCGGTGACCTCGGCCCTGCTGTGCAACTGGGCCAGGACCCGGCTCAGCCCGATCTCCCGGGGTTCGGCCCGGCAGATGCCGGCCCTGGTCTTGGCGTTGTCGAAGACAAGGCGCCAGTCGGAAAGCCCGTGATGCCGCATGAGCCCGACCGCGAGTGCCCGCGCCTGGATGAGCTCCACCCTTGCCGCTCCCTACCGACGTTCCTCTCAGGTGGAGATGAGACTAGGCGTACCCACCGACAACTTGGGCCGCGCCAGGCGATTCTGTGGAAAAGTTCTTCCAGCGGCGAACATCACTGTCTGCCACGACTTTTCAACTGGAGGCAATCGAGCGCACAATACGCTGCGAAAGCTGCAGGATCACTTCTTCACCTGGGCCAGCCGGATCGCGGAGCGGACCTGTTTGCGGTACTCCGCGCGGGCCTTCGGGTTCAGGCTGAGTGCACCGGCGTGGGCCGGGTCCGGGGAGTTGAAGTACGCCTCGTACGCGAGGTTCGCCCGGTTCTCCCGGAAGAAGCCGAACATCTTCTTCATGTAGTTGGCGTTGTCCCCACCGCCGTTGCCCTTCCAGGCGTACCCGGGGTACAGCCCCCACTCGGCCATGCTCAGCCGCTTGCCCTTGCGCTTGGCGAACCGGGCCCAGTAGCGCAACCCCTGGTTGCCGTTCAGCTGCTTGTCCCAGCCGGCCTTGGTGGTCACCGCCGGGTAGCCGTCGTAACTGTCGATGCCCACGTAGTCCACGTACTTCTTACCCGGCCAGGCCCGGGTGGCGTCGCTCAGGGCATCGCCGATCCCCCGGTTCACCGACCAGTCCCAGCGCAGCCCGGGGGCCTTCGACTCGGCCGAGCCGACCACGTGCCGCCAGCACTTCACGAAGTGCACCGGGTTGTAGGCCGCCCAGGCCACCCAGGTGCCGTTGAACTCCCAGGCCAGGCGCACGACGGTGCGGTTGGCCATGCCGGAACGGGCGGCGTTCTCGCCGAACGTGCGCCAGTACTTGTTGTACTTGCCCCGGGCGCAGGCGGCCAGCGAGTAGCCCCCGACCTCCGGGAACGGTGCACTGCTGATCACCAGGGTCTGCCGGGCGTCCTTCCAGGTGTGCCACAGCCAGGTCGGGCTGGAGATCTCGCCCCAGTTGGCCCGGCCGGAGTACGTCACGGCCACGTCCGAGCGGGCCCCGCGTTGCTTGCCGAAGTCGGCCTGCGCCGAGGGAACGTACTCGGGCATGTACGCGCCGCTGGCCCAGGCCATGCCCGAGAGCTTGCGTGGCAGCTTGGGCGGCGTCGCGGCGGTGGCCGGCGGGGCTGTCCCCGCGGTCAGGGTGGTGACGGCCAGGGCGGCGGCCATCCCCAGACCGATCGAAGTGACAAGTCCGGACCGAACCCAGCGTCTGGTTTTCACGACATCCCCGAGGCACACAGAACCCGATTGGCTACTTGACGTGAACGTAGCACTCCGCTGCGTGACTACTGAGGCTCGCGTGTCCCCCAGTCGGCCGAGTTCCTCCTGGTCAAAAGCAGATGTTCAGTTCGGCAGCTCGGCGGCGGCCAGCACCACGAGCGCGTCCGACCAGGTGAGTGGGGCCGGAAAGGCCGGTTCACCGTTGCTGAGCACCTTTTCCGGGATCGACCCGAACGCGGTGCGGTGATCGCTCAGCCAGCTCATCCAGGCCGTCGCCCGTTCTGTGTCGCCGATCGCAGCGGCAGTCAGGGCGAACAACGACGTCTGGGGCGACCAGCTGACCCCGTCGTTTCGCCACCCCACGCCAGGGGCCAGCCCTCCGGAGATGCGGCTCATCCCCAGCGCCGCCCGCTCCCAGGCCTGGACGACCGGCTTGCGCGCCTTGGCCGTGAACGGCGGAAGCAGGAAAGCGACCGACGCGTCACGCTGATGCCCGCCGAGTTCCCGCGGGTACCCGTAGGCGCCGTACCGGACGTCGATGCTCTGCTCGAGCTTCTTGGCCCGCACCGCGGCGGATCGGGCGGTGGTGCGCGCTCCCAGCCGTTCCTGAAGCTCCGCGGCCGAACGCAGCCCCAGCGCGATCGGCGCGGCCGTGCCCAGACTCAGCCGGTACATGGACACTTCCCAGTAGTCCTGCGAGTGCGGCGGTAACGCGTCCGGCCCGTCGGTGAGCCGCAGCAGCGCATCGGTAGATGCGTCGATCGTCGGCCGCAGCCGGGTCAGCACCTGTTCGGCCTCCGCCTCGGGAAGCGTGTCGAGCAGTTCCACCGCCGCCCACAGCACCCAGCCGACGCCGTCGTTCTGCTTGCCGCGATCGTCGGGTACCCCGCCCTCGTCCGGTCGATAGCGGGCCTCGAACACCCCGTCCTCAGGTTGTTGCCGTTGCAGGAACTCCAGGATCCGCAGGGCGTCGTCCGGATGACCGGTGCCGGCCAGCGCGACCGCCGCGAACGATGCGTCGCGCGGCCAGACGTAACGCCAGGGACCGGCCCAGCCGGCCAGCATCGCCCCGTTGTCCAGCAGGTGGGTGTGAATGTCGAGCAGTGCGGTGCGGACCATGTCCTCATAGGGGCCGCCCTGGCCCGGGATCACCCCGGACTCCAGCCATTCTCGCTGCTGGGCGGCCAGCTCCTCGGACCGGGCGACGTCGTCCACCGAGACCGTGGTGCGAGTCAGGACGGCCGCGGAATCCGCGGTCAGCACCCGGGTTCCCGGATGGAACTGCACCTGCGCCGGATCGGTCTCCGGCGGGATCAGGATCCGCTCGCCGTCCGGCGCGATCGCCACGACCTGGCTCATCAGCCGCAGTACGGCGTTCTCGGAGTGCTCCTGCCGCTGCTCGTGCCAGACCACCAGGCCGCTGATCACCAGCAGCACCGAAGTCACGGCGAGCAGCCGCAGCGGCCGGTCGCGGCGACGCCGGCGGACTGGGCGCGCTTCCTCGGAGGGCTGCGCGACATCCATGTCGGCCGGACACTCGGAAGCCAGAAGCGGCACACTCACGTGTCAACTGTGCACTACAGATGTTCTTCGCACTTGTTCGGGGACTGATCAGTAACCCAAGAGCAACGGCCGGGCCCCGACCGCTGCCTCCCGAACTCAGCTGACCTGACGATTTGTGACTTTCGGCACTTTTCAACCGGCGCCCTCTACCCTGCGCCACTGGTCCGAAGTCAGGTGCGAGCCGCCCTGCGGGCCCATGTTGAGCATCCCGCCGTCCACCGGCCAGGACGCCCCGGTGACGTAGCTGGCTGCGGGCGAGGCCAGGAAGGCGATCACTGCGGCCACCTCCCGCGGATCGCCCGGACGGCCCAGCGGAACCCCGGGGCGGCGCTGCGTGTGCGGGTCCACGCCCTCGGCCTTGTTCATCGCCGTCGCGATCTCGCCCGGGGCAACGCTGTTGGCCGTGATGCCGTGTTCACCGAGTTCCAGCGCGGCGGTCTGGATCAGCGCTCCCAGTCCGGCCTTGGCCGCGTCGTACGCCGCCGCCCCGACCCGCGGCTGATGCTGGTGCACGCTGGTCACCGCGATCAGCCGGCCACCCCGCCCGGCCGTCACCATCGCCCGGGCTGCGGTCTGCAGACAGACGAACGCCCCGTCCAGATCCACCGCCACCACGCGCCGCCAGTCGTCCAGATCCATCTCCAGGAACGGCGTGGTCTGTCCCGTTCCGGCGTTGTTCACGAACACCTGGACCCCACCGAGCTCACCGATCAGTGCCTCGATCACCCCGGCGCACGAGCCCGGGTCCCCGGTGTCCAGCCGGGCCAGCGGCGCCCGGTGTCCCTGCTCCTCGATCGAGGCGGCGACCGTGCGGGCCGCGGCCTCGTCGTCGAACCAGGTCAGCCCGACATCCAGGCCCGCCGCGGCCAGAGCCAGCGCGGTGGCCTTGCCGATGCCCGACTGAGCGCCGGTCACGATCGCGGCGCGGGGCCGGAAATCGTTGTGCTCCATCATGTTCGAGGCCTCCCGAAGACGTAGGGGCGGATCAGGCAGGATTCTGCCTGATCCGCCCCCACCGGCGCCGGGAACGATCAGCCGAGCTTGCCCGCCAGCCGACCGTGCATCGCCTCACTGGTCGGGTTCATCCCGACGATCGTGACCTGCTTGCCGCGCCCGGCGTACTTGGTGGTGATCGCGTCCATCGCCGCCACCGACGAGGCGTCCCAGATGTGGGCCGTGGTCAGGTCGATCACCACGCGCTCGGGATCCCCGGCGTAGTCGAACTGGTGCACCAGGTCGTTGCTGGAGGCGAAGAACAGCTGACCGTGCACCTGGTACTTCTTCACCGGGCCCTCGGGGGCGTCCGGGTCGTCCTGAGCGGTCACGCTGACCAGGTGGGCAACCCGGCGGGCGAACAGCACGCTGGCGGTGATCACCCCGATGATCACACCGTAGGCCAGGTTGTCGGTGGCCACCGTGACGGCCACGGTGACCACCATGACCAGGGTCTCGCTGCGCGGCATCCGGCGCAGCGTGGCCGGTGCCACGCTGTGCCAGTCGAAGGTGGTGGCCGCGACCACCACCATCACCGCCACCAGCGCGACCATCGGCATGTCGGCCACCACCGGGCCGAGCAGCAGCACCAGGATCAGCAACCAGGCGCCGGCCATGAAGGTGCTCAGCCGGTGCCGGCCGCCGTTCTGCACGTTGATCATGGTCTGGCCGATCATCGCGCAACCGCCCATCCCGCCGAAGAATCCGGCCGCCAGGTTGGCCACTCCCAGACCGGCCGACTCCCGGGTCTTGTCCGAGCCGGTGTCGGTGATGTCGTCGACCAGCTTGGCCGTCAGCAGCGTCTCCAGCAGGCCGACCAGGGCCAGGCCGAGCGCGAAGGGCAGGATGGTGGTGAGCGTCTGCAGGGTCCACGGGATGTCCGGGATCCCGGGCAGCGGCAGGCCATCGGGCAGCGCCCCCTCGTCCCCCACGGTCGGCACGTTCAGGCCCAGGCCGATCGCCAGCGCGGTCACCACCACGATCGAGATCAGCGGCGCCGGAACCGCCTTGACGAAGCGCGGGGCGAACACGATCACCACGATCGAGCCCACCAGCAGCGGGTAGACCGCGACCGGCACGTCGAACAGGTGCGGCAGCTGGGCGCTGAAGATCAGGATGGCCAGGGCGTTGACGAAGCCGATCATCACGCTGCGCGGGATGAACCGCATCAGCCGGGCCACCCCCAGCAGGGCCAGCACCAGCTGGATCGTCCCGCCCAGCAGCACCGCCGCGACCACGTGGTCCAGGCCGTACTCCTTGGCCAGCGGCGCGATCACCAGCGCGGTCGAGCCCGCCGCCGCGGTCACCATCGCCGGGCGCCCGCCGGTGAAGGCGATCACCACCGCCATCACGAACGAGGTGAACAGGCCGACCCGGGGGTCCAGCCCGGCCACGATCGAGAACGAGATCACCTCGGGGATCAGGGCGAAGGCGGTGACCAGACCGGCCAGCATCTCCACCCGCAGCACGGTCCAGGAACGCAGCCACTGCGGCCGGCGCAAGGGCGCCCGGCCGAATCCGGCTCCCGATCCCGAAACCGGCGGATCGGTCACAACCGCACTCATGGGCCACCTTTCAGAAGTTCAGAACCGAACGAGACTCTAACGTTGCGGCACAGTTGCCCGATCTCAAACCGGAAGCCGCCGGCCAGAGACGTGAGTCACATTCCTTCAGGGCTGGACGGACGCCACGGGAACGTCCCGCCGGCGGCCGGATTCGCGCAGGAACAGCGCCCACAGCGTGAGCGCACCGATGGCGTGGGCAGCCACCAGGCCCATCGCTGCTCCCCGGACGCCGTGCAGGTCCGCCCCCAGCAGACCCAGACCGAGCAGGAGCATGGCCTGCAGCAGGGCGACCTGCCGCAGCAGCGTCCCGTGCCCAGCCGCCCGCAGTGCCAGGCCCGGCCCACTGGCCAGCCCGAGCATCACCACCCCGACGACGGCTGGTTCCAGCACGGCGCGGGCCCCCTGCCAGGTCGGGCCGGTGAGATGGATCCCGACGGCGTCGGGCACCACCGTGATCGCCGCTCCCCACAACGCCGCCATCACGGCCAGGACGAGCCCGGTCAGCAGGGCCGGGCGGCGCAGCGGGCGGCCCTGCTGCACCCAGGTGTCGAACCGCGAGGCCAGCAGCGAACCGGTGGCGGTGATCGCCACGTAGGCCGGCACCAGGAACATCTGCGCGGCCCACAACGAGCCGATCGCGGCCAGCCCGACCACGGCCCCGATCAGGCAGTAGGCCAGGTAGAGGGCACCCAGGCTGAGCACGTACTCCAGGCTCCCCCGGACGGTCAGGTGCCGGTTCAGCGCGAACCACAGCCGGGCCTGGCGCAGCGAGGGCAGCAGCCTGGCGAGCAGACAGCCCAGGCCCGCGGTGAGCAGGGCGACCGCGCCCCAGCCGAGGGTGATCGGGAACATCGAGTCGTGGTCGGCGGCGACCAGCAGGCCGACCACGCCGAACTGGGCTCCGGCGCCGCTGAGGCCGAGCGCGAAGGCGGGCGCCGGGCGTCCGGCTGCGATGAAGACGAAGCGCAAGGCGTCCTGCACCAGCAGACCGGGCAGCGCCAGACCGATCGCGAACAGTGCCATCCCCAGGTCCCGCCCGGGCAGCAGGGCCGCGGCCAGGCAGCACAGCAGACCGGTGACCAGGCCGAGCAGGACCGCGGCGCCGGTCGCCTCCTTGGCCGCCTGCCGGCGCACCCGGGGCACCACGTCGCTGAACTGGATCAGGAAGACGTCACTGACCATCGCCCGGGACAGGCCGAGCACGAACCCGGAGGCCAGCAGGGCCACGCCGAACACGCCGAAGTGGCTCACCCCGACGCTGCGGGCCACCACGAACGACAGCCCGACCACGCTCAGGCCGGAGAGAATCTGGTCGGCGACCTTCCACCAGGCGCGGGCGCGCATCGGATCCACCGCCTGCCCGGGCTGCGCCGTTTCGGACATCACGCCCGCACCGGCCCCCACGAGCTGCGTCACCATCACTCCACGATTCGGAAACCCTTACGCGGCGAGAGACTAGGTGCTCCGCGCTGAGAGCGAGCTGACATCACGCTATGGCGGGGCAAGCTCACCCATCCGGCGGACGACGAGCCGGTGCGCCTTGGGGCAAAGGCCTGCGAACAGCACGAAAGCCCCGCCGGGACGGGTCTGGTGACCGTCCGGACGGGGCTTCTCACCGGCAACCAGGGTCACTCGGACCCCAGCCACGGGTTCAGCAGGAGTGCAGCGTGATCACACGCCGGTGTGCTCGCTGTCGCGCCGCGAGCGCGGGGCCGTGCCGTGCCGGGAGGGCGTGTTGCGGTACTGCACGATCCGGCGGCCGATCCCGAAGGCGAGCACCGCGATGACGGCGGCGTAGAGGATGTAGTCGAGGTAGTGCGCGTACTCCTCGACCTTCTCGTACTGCGTGCCCAGGGCCATGCCACCGCCGATCAGCAGGGCGTTCCAGATGCCGGTGCCCAGCAGGGTCCAGGCGCTGAACTTCCACAGCGGCATCCCGGCCGCCCCCGCGGGCAGCGAGATCAGGCTGCGGATGCCGGGCACGAAGCGGCCGGTGAACACCGCCACCGAGTCGTACTTGTTGAACCACTCCGCCGAGTTGTGCACGTCGGAGGCGTCCATCAGCGGGATCTTGGAGGCGATCCAGGCCGCGCGTTCCAGGCCGATGATCGCGCCGAGGTAGTAGAGCACGATCGAGCCGAGCACCGAGCCGAGGGTGGCCAGGATGAACACGCCGTACATGTTCAGGCCGCCCACCTGCACCTGGTAACCGGCCAGGGGCAGGACGATCTCACTCGGGATGGGCGGGAACACCACCTCGAGGAAGCTGAGCGCGCCGACGCCGATCTCGCCCATGTTGGCGATCAGGTCGAGGGTGAAGCCGGTCATCCCACCGACGTCGCCTTCGGTCTGGACGGGTTCGGTGGCGGACGCCAGAAGCGCCGGCGGCAGGGTTGTCGTCGGTAGCAGAGCGAGGGTCACACGGAAACGACTACCACGGGGGGTGAAAAGGTTCCCAATCCTGGGGAATACGTGCCAGGTGTCACTCGCCGGACGTCTGCCGGTCACCCGGCGCGACGCTCCCCTGACCGATCAGTAGGCGTCGTTCGTCCACTCGATCTCACCCTGGACGACCTGGATGCTCGGGTGCAGGCCGACCGCCCGGGCCACGGCCTTCGAGGCCTTGTGCCGGGGATGGATGGAGGCGGTGAACCGACGCACCTCCTGGCTGCTCAGCCAGCCCACCATCTCCCCGGCCGCCTCCCGGGCGAACCCGTGGCCCTGCGCGTCGAAGGCGAGCACCCAGGCCAGCTGGGCCTGCTTGCGCTGTCCGGTCCCGAGCGTGACGGTGGCCTGCACGGTGCCCACCAGACGCCCGGTGCGGTGCCGGATCATCCAGTTCAGCCAGCCCTGCAGGCCGTCCGGGGAGTGCCCCTCGGCCCGCCTGCGGAACTTGGCCTGCAACTGCTCCAGGGTGTCCGGCTCACCACCAGTGAACGCGTGGATGCGACGGTCCGAGAGCCACGGGTACGCCTCTTCGGCGTGCTCGACCCGGATCGGCTCGAGGTCCAGGCGCGTGGTCTTGAGGTACGTCGCCACCGGCCACGAAAGCTGTGTTCCCACCTACGCCTCCCCCAGACGTCCGTAACTCACCATCCCGCACCGGGCCGCAAACCGCAGACCGGACCACCGGTACGGACGAATCCGCAGCTACGCGAGACGTCCGCTCCACCCTTTATCTAAAGTACTAGTTACCTAGTTCAATGGAGGAATCGATGATCGAGTTCCACCTGGACGGCCGGTCGGGGGTGTCGCCCTACCTGCAGATCGTCCAGCAGGTACGGCACGCCCTGCGGCTCGGTCTTCTGCAGAACGGTGATCAGCTGCCCACGGTCAAGGACGTGGTGGCGGCCCTCGCGATCAACCCGAACACCGTGCTCAAGGCCTATCGAGAGCTGGAGCGCGACGGCCTGGTGGCGCCCCGCCCGGGAGTGGGCACGTTCGTCACCGGTGCACTCCAAGGCCCGGGGATTGCCGTGATCCGCCCGTTGCGGCAGGAGCTGGAGGGCTGGCTCGGTCGGGCCCGCAGCGCCGGTCTGGACGACGAGAGCATCGAGGCGTTGTTCCTGGCCAGCTTTCGCACGGCGGCGGACGAGGGGGTGGCATGAACGCGCTGCAGACCCGGGGCCTGGGCAAGCGGTACCGGCGCCGGTGGGCCCTGTCGGAGTGCGACCTGGAGGTACCGGCCGGGCACGTGGTCGGGCTGGTCGGCCCGAACGGGGCGGGCAAGAGCACCCTGCTGAACCTGGCGGCGGGCCTGATCCGGCCGACGGCGGGCACGATCGAGGTGCTCGGCGGTGAGCCCGCCTCCGGGGCGCAGCAGCTGGCCAAGGTCGGGTTCGTCGCCCAGGACACCCCCACCTACGCCGGTTTCACGGTGGCCGAGCACCTACGGCTGGGCGCCCGGCTGAACCCCGGCTGGGACCAGGCCCTGGCCGAGGCCCGGATCGCCGAGCTCGGCCTGGACCCGGCCCAGAAGGCCGGCCAGCTCTCCGGCGGCCAGCGCGCCCAGCTGGCGCTCTGCCTGGGCGTGGCCAAGCGGCCCGAGCTGCTGATCCTCGACGAGCCGGTGGCCAGTCTCGACCCGCTGGCCCGGCGCGACTTCCTGCAGGGCCTGATGAGCTCGGTGGTGGAGCACGAGCTCAGCGTGGTGCTGAGCTCGCACCTGGTCTCCGACGTGGAGCGGGTCTGCGACTACCTGATCGTGATGGTCGGCTCCCGGATCCGGGTGGCCGGAGAGATCGAGGACCTGCTGGCCACCCATCACCGGCTGGTCGGCCCGCGCCGCGAGGCCAGCCGGCTGCCCGGCGACCAGGAGGTGATCGGGCAGAGCCACACCGACCGGCAGAGCACCCTGATCGTCCGCACCGACCAGCCGATCCTCGACCCGGCCTGGACGGTCTCCAAGCTCACGCTGGAGGACCTGGTGCTGGCCTACCTGGACGCCAACCGGCGCTCCGCCCCGACGCGCCCGGCCCTGGAGGTCCAGCGATGATCTGGCTCAGCTACCGGCAGACCCGGCTGCAACTGAGCATCGGCCTGGTCACCCTGGCGGTGGTCGCCGCCGGGCTGGCGCTGACCGGCCCGCACCTGGCCGAGCTGGCCAAGACCGAGAAGTTCCTGCAGCAGGCCTCCGACGGGGTGGCCAACAGCTTCCTCTACGTGGCCACGATCCTGCTCACCTACGGCCTGCCCGCACTGATCGGCGGGTTCTGGGGTGCTCCCCTGGTGGCCCGCGAGATCGAGTCCGGCACCCATCGCCTGGCCTGGACCCAGGGCGTCAGCCGGACCCGCTGGCTGGCCTTCCGGCTGGGGATCGGCGCGACCGCCGTGCTGGCCGTCAGCGGTTTGCTCACCCTGGCGATCACCTGGTGGGCGGGCCCGATGGACAAGGCCATGCCGATCGAGGGCCCGACCGGCGTGTTCTCGTTCTACCGGATGAGCCCGTTCCTGTTCGGGGTGCGGGGTGTGGCCCCGATCGGCTGGGCGCTGTTCGCCTTCGCCCTCGGCGTGGTGGTGGGGATGCTGGCCCGGCGCACGCTGGTCGCGCTCGGCGTGACCATGGCCCTGCTGGTGGTGCTCCAGGTGTGCGTGCCGATGTTCGTCCGGGCGCACCTGGCCGCCCCGGTCGACGCCGTCGTGCCGATCACGCTGGAGAACCTGCGCGGTCTGGAGGGCCGCCCGGACGGCGCCGGTGAGGTCACCCTTGAGACCTTCCACATCTCCGGGGCCGGGCCGGCGGACTGGATCCTGGACGACGAGACCGTGGACAGGAACGGCTTGATCCCGGCCTCGCTGCCGAGCTATGTCAGCGGCTGTATGCCCGAACCGGGGCTGAACCCGGACCCGGCGTCTTCGGTCCAGAGGGCGAAACAGGCCTGCATCGACCGGTTGAGCGCCGAGGGCTACCAGCAGCACATCATCTACCACCCGGAGAGCCGATTCTGGGCGCTGCAGTGGCGTGAGGCCGGACTGCTCGCCGGTGGCGCGCTCCTGCTCAGCGGCTTCGCCTTCTGGCGGATCCGGCAGGACCCGTAGCCACTTACGGGCAGCTCTTCTACTTCGAAGTAGGGTGCCCGACCATGGGAAACGGATTCTGGAGTGCGCTGGCCCGGTTGCTGGGTCTGGGACAAGACCCGGCCCAGCAGCCCGCCCGCACCAAGCAGTCACCGCAGAACCGACCGTCGACCCGGAGCAAGGCAACCGGGACCAGGACGGCCAGGACCAAGACGGTCGACAACCGAGCGGCAGACAACAGCCGGCCACCTCGGAGCGAAGCCACCCCTCGGCCGAAGCCCGGCCCCCGGCCCAAGGCCGCGTCCAACCCCGCCCCCAGGGCCGCAACCCAGGAGCAGCACGACTACGCAGGCGACTTCACCGGCAAGGCGAAGCTCGGCTACGCCCCGACCCCCGACGGCGACCCCGACCCAGGCGAGGTGGTCTGGGCCTGGGTGCCGTTCGAGGAGGACCACAGCCAGGGCAAGGACCGCCCGGTGCTGGTGATCGCCCTGCACCGCGACAAGGTCCTGGGCCTGATGCTGACCAGCAAGGACCACGACCGCGACGCCGCCCACGAAGCCCGCTACGGACGTTTGTGGATGGACATCGGGACCGGAGCCTGGGACCGGCAGAACCGTCCGAGCGAAGTACGGCTGGACCGGGTGCTGCAGCTCGAGCCCGGTGCGGTCCGGCGTGAGGGTGCAGCCCTGTCCGAGCCGGTCTACAACCAGGTCGCCGCAGCCGTGCGCGAGGCCAAGGGCTGGTGACTGCTGGTGGCGGGGAGCAACACGTTCCCCGCCACCTCGCAGCCACGAGCCCGGCGCTCAGCAACGAACTCTCAACGCCGTTGCGATGGCACCACCTTCAGGGCCAGCAGGCCGGCCGCCACCAGCAGGGCCGCCGCGATCCACGAGGTGGCCTGCATCGCCTCGGCGAAGGAATGCCTTGCCGCGGTGATGATCTCGCCCTCGGGCAGCACCTGGGACGCCCGGGCCAGCGAGTCGGACACCGTCTCCCGCACCGAACCGGACAAGGCAGACAGGTCTGGCAAGTGGTTGCGGTACAGCACACCGTGCAGGCTTCCCAGCACCGCGATACCGACAGCAACCCCCAGCTCGTAAGCCATCTCGGAGATTGCCGAGGCCGCCCCGGCGCGCTCGCTGGGCACCGAGCTGAGCACCGCATCGGTGGCCGCGGTGAACACGATGCCCACGCCCAGGCCGATCACCACCAGCCCGAGCGCCAGACCGCTGTACCCCTCGGCGGTCTCGAACCAGGCCAGCACCCCGAACCCCAAAGCGCCCACCAGCAAGGATGATCCGAGCGTGCGGCCCACCCCGAACCGGTTGATCAGCGGCACCGCCACGACCACCACCGCGATCGAGGCGATGGTCAGCGGCAGCTCCCGCAGCCCGGCCTGCAGCGGCGAGTACCCCTTCACCAGCTGCAGGTACTGCGAGAAGAAGTAGAGCAGCCCGCTGAAGGCGAAGATCGCGATGAACGAGGCCAGCACGGTCCCGGCGAAGGCCGGACGGCGGAACAGCGTGACGTCTACCAGCGGATCGCTCAGGGTGCGCTGCCGGTTCACGAAGATCCAGCCGAAGGCCAGCCCGGCCAGCGCCGCGCCCAGGCCGAACCCGTCCAGCCCCTCGTGCGCAGTGTGCTTGACCGCCCAGACCAGCGGCACGATCGCGACCACCGACAGCACCGCGCTGAGCAGGTCGAACCGGCCCGGCCGGGGGTTGCGCGACTCCGGCACCAGCCAGAGCACCGAGACCACCATCAGCGCCATGATCGGCAGGTTGATCACGAAGACCGAGCCCCACCAGAAGTGCTCGAGCAGCCCGCCGCCGACGATCGGGCCGAGCGCCGCGCCACCGGCGCCACCGGTCGACCAGATCGCCACCGCGCGGGTGCGCTGCCGGTCGTCCGGGAACAGGTTGCGCACGATCGACAGGGTGGAGGGCATCAGCGTGGCACCGGCCACGCCGAGCAGGGCTCGGGCCGCGATCAGCCAGCCGGGCCCGGGGGCGAACGCCGCCAGCAGCGAGGCCAGGCCGAAACCGATACCGCCGATCACCAGCAACCGCTTGCGGCCGATCCGGTCGGCCAGGGTGCCCATGCTGATCAGCAGGCCGGCCAGGGCGAACGAGTAGATGTCACCGATCCACAGCAACTGGTTGCCGGTGGCGCCCAGGTCGGCGGTGAGCGAGGGAACCGCAAGCGCCAGGACGGTGCCGTCCACCGCGAGCAGGGTCACCGCCAGCGTCAGGGGCACCAGCGCAGCCCACTCCCGCGGGCCGGCCAGCTTGGCCGGCTGATCCGCCGCCGGCATGACTGAAGCACTCATGCCGACACCTTACCGACCATGTGGTCCGTTCAGCAAACCATTCGGTCGGCTATTAGAGTGAGAGTGCGCGGGGGCACCCGGAGCACAATGCGCCAAGGGCGGGTACCCGCAGAACCGGGAGGAACACAGTTGGCAGTTCGCGAGCGCGATCCGGCCAGGACGCGACGCACGGTGCTGGACGCGGCCACCCGGGTGGTCGCCGAGAAGGGCGCCGGAGTCAGCATCGACACGATCGCCCGGGCAGCCGGGGTGTCGAAGGGCGGCCTGCTGCACCACTTCCGCTCCCGGGACGAGCTGATCCTGGCCCTGGCCGAGGACATGCTGGAGCAGTTCGCGGCCATGGTCCACGCCGCCGTCGACCCGGCCGACCGGGCGGAGGGCCGGCTGCTGCGTGGCTACGTCCGGGCCTCGTTCGACGCGATCCGCGACGAGACCTCCCCCGCCGAGCACGTGGCCATGACCGCCGCCGTGGTCAACGTGCCCGGAGTGTCCGAGCTGATGCGGCGGGACAAGCAGCGCTGGGAGGAGTTCTTCGCCGCCGACGGCCTGGACCTGCAGCGCATCCTGGTCATCCAGCGGGCCACCGACGGGGCCAGCATCGCCGGGCTGTACGAGGGCGGCCACCAGCATCAGGAGCTGGCCTACATGCGCGAGCTGCTGCTGGCCATGACGTACGCCAGCACCCCGTTCGCCGACGTGCAGCAGCCGGCTGACTGGTCCTGGCCCTCGGTCAGCACCGACGTAGAGTGAACCGGTGATAACGCGCGACGACGTCCGGGCGGCCGCCACCCGGATCGCCCCCTACATCCGGCACACTCCCCTGCTGGCCGCCGACGGCCTGCAGTTCAAGTGCGAGTTCCTGCAGAGCACCGGCGTTTTCAAGACCCGCGGGGCCTTCAACCGGCAACTGGCCGCGCAGGAACGCGGTGAACTCGATCCGCAGACCGGCATCGTGACCGCCTCCGGCGGCAACGCGGGCCTGGCCAACGCCCACGCCGCGGCTGTGCTGGGCGTGCGCGCCAGCGTGTTCGTACCGCTGAACGCCCCGGCCGTGAAGGTGGCCCGGCTGAAGGCCTACGGCGCCGAGGTGGTGCAGGTGGGCACCGAGTACGCCGAGGCCTACGCCGCGGCGGCCGAGCACGCGGCCAGTACCGGCGCCCTGTTCTGCCACGCCTACGACCAGCCCGAGATCGTGGCCGGAGCGGGCACCCTGGCCGAGGAGATCCTGCAGGACGCCCCCGACGTGGACACGATCGTGGTCGCGGTCGGTGGCGGTGGGCTCTTCGCCGGTATCGCCGCGTCCGCCCACCACCGGGCCAAGGTCGTGGCGGTCGAGCCGGAGAACTGCCCCACCCTGCACTCGGCGCTGGCCGCCGGTGGCCCGGTCGACATCGCGGTCTCCGGTGTGGCGGCCGACTCGCTGGGTGCCCGCCGCACCGGTGACATCGCCTGGGAGCTGGCGCAGCAAACGTCTCCCATTTCGGTTCTGGTCAGCGACGAGGCGATCGTCGAGGCCCGCAGCCGGTTGTGGCGCGACTACCGCATCCCGGCCGAGCACGGCGCGGCCGCCGCCTACGCGGCCATCGCCTCCGGCGCCTACACCCCGGCCGAGGGCGAGAAGGTCGCCGTGATCATCTGCGGCGCCAACACCGATCCCCAGACCCTGGCCTGAAGCCCTATCGGGCCAGGTGCCGGCGCTTCGACGGCGCCGGCGCCCACCCGGTCACCCAGGCCGCGTGCTTGAAACTCATCGCCGGCTCCTCGATGAAGTGCCAGGACAGGGCGGCCGCCCCGGCGGCCAGGGCCAGGGTGAGCACCACGAACGGGAAGTGGGTGAACTCGGGAATCTCCAACGCCACCAGAACCTGCGCGATCGGCCAGTGCCACACGTACAGGCCATAGGACAGGTCCCACTTCGGCTCCCAGAAAACCGGCATCCGCACCATCAGGTACACGCACAGGTAGGCGAAGGCGGGCGCCCCGACCACCCGGTAATCCTCGAAGAGCAGCATCGAGGTGATCGCCACGGCCAGGCTGCCCAGCGCCAGCCCACCGTTGATCGGCACCTGATCGGCATACAGCAACGCCGCCGTGCCGAGCAGGAACACCAGGCCGAAGCGCAGCATGTAGGTCGAGCCCACGTCGACCCCCGCGGCCGCGGCCACGGTCGCCACCCAGAGCAGGCCGATCAGCACCGGCACCATCCACGGCCACCACCTCAGCACGCCCGTGATCCCCAGAAGCGCGGCCAGCCCGTAGCAAGTCGCCTCGTAGAACAGCGTCCACAGCGATCCGTTGATCACGTCGGAGTTGCCGCCGGTGCCGGGCAGGCCGTCGATGCCGAACTGGCCGATGAACAGGGCAGCATTCGAGGCCAGATACCCCTGGGCGCTGTCCGGCCCGGTGAACACCGAGTCGCTCGGCCGGCCCATGATCACCGCGAGTACGGGCGCCACCACGAACGCGGTGAGCACCAGACACACCCAGAACCCGGGCATGATCCGCAGCGCCCGGTGCCAGACGTAACGAGGCAGCGAGTCCAGCCGTAGGTAGCTGCGCACCACCAGGAATCCGCTGAGCACGAAGAACGCGTCCACCGCCAGGGCTCCGACCTCGGTCGCCCCGAGGTGAGGCTGGCTGCCGAAGCCCAGAAACATCGCGTGCACGACCACCACCAGGGCCGCCAGCAGCAGCCTCATGATGTTGAGGGCGTTGTTCCGGGGATCGAACTCGGTCGCGAGGGTGGGACTCCGGGCGGTGTGGTGGCGGACCGGTGTCAGCTGTCCAAGCACCCCAGAAATCTAACCTTACGTAAGGGGAGAGTTAGCTGAGAGAACCTGAGACACTCCGGGTTGCCCTGGGGCGGATCAGCGTTTGGCCCGGACGGCTGACGTAACGGAATGGTTGGCCCGGACGGCCGTGACCCGAACGGCCCAAGCCCAGCGCAGCGCACCAGCAGTGAGGCCGCACCGAGAACGACCGCCCGCTTCATCGGCGCGTGAACAAAGAGCGCCCGATAACGAGCATCCAACCGAAGCAGAGGACGAGGGCGGCCGGCGACCGCCCTCGTCCCACCGTCAGACGGTCAGGCCCGAGGGCGGCTCGACGATCTCGGCCAGTTGCCGGGCCTCCTCCAGCACCGAGCGCACATGTTCTCGCCGGCCCTCGGTGACCGGTGTCATCGGCTCACTCAGCGCGTCCGAGGCGATGATGCCCTGCTGCATCAGCACCGACTTCAGCGCCCCGATCGCCGTGCTGTTCGGGCCGCGCTCGACCTCGGTGGGCACGTAGACCTGCACCAGAATGTTGAGGATGCGCAGAATCCGGGACAGTTCGGCCCGGCGGCCGGCGGCGTGGGCGGCCATCGCCCCGGCGAAGTGGTCGGCGGCGATGTTGGACAGACCGGTAACCGCGCCGTTCGCGCCGATGTCGAGGGCACAGTCGAGCAGGGTGTCCGACCCGGTGAAGATCAGCTTCTTGTCCACGTTGGGCACCTCGACGGTGACCCGGCGCAGGTTGGTCAGGTCGAGCGAGCTGTCCTTGATGCCGACGATCAGGTCCTCGGCCAGCAGCTCGATCATGTTGTAGGCGGTGAGGGCGTAGCCGGTGTTGCTGGGCATGTTGTACGCGAGAACCGGTACCGGAGAATGCTTTGCGATCAGCTCGAAGTGCCGCAGGATCTCCGGCTCGCTGACGTTGGCGTAGAACGGGCCGGTGACCACGATCCCGTCGACCCGGTCGGAGACGAGGCGGTCGATCCCCTCCAGAACCCGTGGGGTACTCGGCTCGACGATCCCGACAAGCAGTGGCTCGTCACGCTTCTCGGCGGCCAGCGTCTCGACCACCTGCACCGACTGGCCGGGGGTGAGGTAGTGCCCCTCGCCCATCGTGCCGAGGGCGAAGATCCCGCTCGCCCCCTGCTCGACGAGATGGCTGCGCAGGTTGCGCAGCGAGTCGAGGTCGAGGCGCCGGTCGGGCGTCAGGGGGGTGCAGATCGGCGGGATGACCCCACCGATCGCACTGAATAGGGCTGATGTGTCTGTACTGTCCGCCACCATGATGGTCAGTCCCGATCTTCGGTTGTCGCCTGTCCAATGACCGTGTTGCTCACCGCACGCCGAGGCGGTTCACCTCCACCTATCGGCAGGCGGGCACGGAAGACCCAGCACATCATCAGTGATTTCACGCCACTGCAATACGCGGCGCCCGGGCCACCGTCTGTGGGGGCCGCCGGGACCAACGGAACATCGTCGGGCCGTGCAGAACTTTCCGCCCACGATGCTCCATGTTAACCCTTTGGGCACCCGGCGCCGTCACCGACGGGCACTGATTATGAACCCGCCCGGCCGGTCAGGGTTTTCGCCGGAAATCCGTTGACTCAAGTCCGCGTTTCATCGGCTCACCAGCCCGAATCCAGCTTCATCCGACACGTTTGGCTGCTGGTAGAGATGCCTCACACAGGCCGGCTGATACTCATGGTGCCCGGATTCACTGCTGGGGCGAGCCTGTTGGGGTGAAGGGGACGAGGCCCTGCACCGTGAGTTCGTACGAGGGTGCCAGCGGTTCACCCGGCTGCAGGCCCCGCACCGCCAGATCCACCAGCGCGGCCCCGAGTTCCAGCTCGGCCAGGGCCGGGCGCAGCAGCGCCAGCAGGGCCGGCTCGTCGCCCCGCAGCCACCCCGTCGGCGGGCGCCGGGCATTGACCTGCTCGAACTTTCGCACCAGAAGCCCTCCGCCGCGCGGCGGCACCACCACACTGACGAACCGGAACTGCATCTCGGGCCGTCGGCCGGCCTCGGCGCCGTAGGCTTCACCAGAAACTGCGATCACCAGAGCAGGACAGGCCTGGCGCCGCACCGCACCGGTCCAGTCGGCTACCTCGCGCGGGTCCAGCTGCCGGGCGCCCGGGCCAGGGGTGATCACGAGCAACTGCGGGGCGTGCTGCACCAGCAACCCGTCCAGCTCCGGCAGCCCGGTCGCCCCGACCACGCGAGCTCCGGCCTCGGTCATCGCCTCGGCGACGGCCCGCCCGAATCCCCCGGCCGCCCCGGTGACCACGACGGTGACTTCGTCCAGTGCGTGCACGACGTCCCCCTGCCCTTCGCATCCCTCACCAGTAAGGACGCAGGCGTCACCCGGAACTCATCGCCGCACCAGAACTCGCACCGGCATACGGACCCGAAGCCCCACCGGACCGGCCAGTATCCTGAACCCGACCGTGATCAGGCGGCCAGTGTCGACCGACCAGGCTGATCGTTCAGGAGCATGATGACCCTCGTCGCCGGTGTGGATTCCTCCACCCAGTCCTGCAAGATCGTGATCCGCGATGCCGATTCCGGGGCGCTGGTGCGCTCCGGCCGGGCACCGCACCCCGACGGCACTTCGGTGCACCCGAGCAAGTGGTGGGAGGCCTTCCGGACGGCGGCAGCCGAGGCCGGTGGCCTGGAAGACGTCGCTGCCCTGGCAGTGGGCGGCCAGCAGCACGGCATGATCGCCCTGGACCAGGCGGGTGAGGTGGTGCGCGAGGCCCTGCTGTGGAACGACACCCGTTCCGCCCAGGCCGCCACCGACCTGATCGCCGAGCTCAGCGAGCAGGAGTGGGCCGACGCGATCGGCTCGGTCCCGGTGGCCTCGCTGACCGTGACCAAGCTGCGCTGGCTGCGCGATGCCGAGCCGGAGAACGCGGCCCGCACCCACGCCGTGGCCCTCCCCCACGACTGGCTGACCTGGCAACTGGCCGGCGGAACGAACTTCGAGCACCTGGTCACCGACCGCTCGGACGCGTCCGGCACCGGCTACTGGTCCCCCGGTTCCGAGGGCTACCGGCAGGATCTGCTGGAGCGAGCGCTGGGCCACGGGGCGGTGCTGCCGCGGGTGCTCGGACCACGGGAACGGGCCGGAACGGGCAACACCGGGCTCTTCCAGGGCGTGCTGGGCCCCGGCGCCGGCGACAACGCCGCCGCTGCGCTGGCCCTGGCGCTGCAGCCGGGCGACGTGGCGGTCTCGATCGGCACGTCCGGTGTGGTCTCGGCCATCGCCGACGCCCCCACTGCCGACGGCTCCGGTCTGGTCACCGGCTTCGCCGACGCCACCGGCCGCTACCTGCCGCTGGCCTGCACCCTCAATGCCGCGCGGGTGCTCGACTGGGCCGCCAATCTGCTCGGCGTCGACCACGAAGGCCTGGCCAAGCTCGCGCTGCAGGCTCCCTCCGGCGCCGAAGGCCTGGTGCTGGTGCCGTATTTCGAGGGCGAGCGCACCCCCAACCGCCCCCGCTCGACCGCGGCCCTGCACGGTATGCGCCTGTCCAACACCACGCCGGCGCACATCGCCCGGGCTGCGGTGGAGGCGCTGCTGTGCTCCCTGGCCGACGGCATCGACGCGGTCCGGGCGGCGGGTGTCCCGGTCCAGCGGGCGTTCCTAATCGGGGGCGCCGCGCAGTCCGAGGCGGTGCAGCAGCTGGCCCCCGGCATTCTCGGCCTGGACGTTCTGGTGCCCACCCCCGGCGAGTACGTGGCCGACGGGGCCGCGCGTCAGGCCGCCTGGGTGCTGTCCGAGCAGCCGGAGCAGCCGCAGTGGTCCGCCTCCGGGGCGCCGAAGACCCTGGCCGTGGACAAGCTGACCCCGCAGGTGCGTGAGCAGTACGCCGAGGTCCGCGAGTTCACCGCGAACCGCTGAGGTAGAGCCCCGAACCGACCAGAGGACGCTGGTGGCACCCAAGGGGGCCGCCAGCGTCCTCTGGCTGGTTTCACAAGGACTTCGGCGAAGCGTTCAGCCGGGTCAGGAACTCCCGCGCACCGATCTCGTGGATCAGCGCCAGCTGCTCGGTGTACACCGCGGCGAACCGCGGGTCGTCCGCCAGCGAACCGAACCAGCGAGTTGAACGGGCCAGGGCCAGCGGGTCTGCCGACTGCTGGGCCCCGCGGGCGAGCACGTCCTCCAGCTCCACGTCGACCACCGTGATCGGGCCGCCCTGCTCGTCGATCGCCTCGGCGTAGCGCGCCCAGGTCACCGCGATCGCGATCGCCCGGGTGCTGACCACGTCGTTGGCCAGGTTGGCGCGGATCACCGGCACCACGAACTTCGGGATCCGGTCCGAGCCGTAGGAGGCCAGCCGGGCCAGCGTGTCGCGCACCTGAGGGTTGGCGAACCGCTCGATCAGGGTGTCGCAGTACTGGTCCACGTCGATGCCCTCGACCGGTGCCAGCGTGGGCCGGGCCTCGTCCCAGTAGTCCCGCAGGAACTGCACGAACAGCTCGTCCTGGGCGGTCTCGTGGGCATAGGTGTAGCCGACCAGATGACCGGCGTAGGCGATCGCCTGGTGCCCGGCGTTCAGCAGCCGCAGCTTCATCAGCTCGTACGGCTCGACGTCGGCCACCATCTGCACGCCGACCTCCTCGAAGGCCGGCCGCCCGGACCCGAAGGAGTCCTGCAGCACCCACTGGGTGAACGGCTCACAGGCCACCGGCCAGGCGTCGTCGATCCCGAACCCGGCCACCGCCTCCAGCACGTCCGGCGTGGTGACCGGGGTGATCCGGTCGACCATGGCGTTCGGGAAGGGCACCTCGGTGCGGATGTACTGGGCCAGCTCCGGGTCGTACAGCCCGGCGAAGGAGGCGATCGAGGAGCGCGCCACGTCGCCGTTGGACTGGATGTTGTCGCAGGACATCACCGTGAACGGCGCCAGGCCGCGCTCACGGCGCAGCTGCAGGGCAGTGGCGACGTAGCCGTACATCGTCACCGGCGGCTCGCCCTTGGCGTAACCGGCCACCTCGGCCTTGATCACCGGGTTGTCCACGTCGAAGGCGCCCGTGGCGTTGTCGATGTTGTACCCGCCCTCGGTGACCGTCAGGGAGACGATCCGGGTGGTGGGGGCCGTCATCACCTCGAGGACCCGCTGCTGGTTCTCCGGGGCGTAGAGATAGTCCTTGATCGAGCCGATCACCCGGGCGTCCAGGCCGCCCGAACCGTCCTTGACCAGCAGGGTGTACAGGTGGTCCTGCTTGCTCAGGGCATCCTGCATGGCCTTGTCCGAGGGCATCACCCCGACCCCGCACACGCCCCATTCCCGGGCTTCGCCCCGGTTCATCAGTTCGTCCAGGTACATCGCCTGATGGGCGCGATGGAAGCCACCCACCCCGAAATGGACGATGCCGACGCTCACTTCGGATCTGTCGTACTTCGGCCTGGCCACCCTCGGGTCGAGGTCGGCAAGCGTCTTCTGGCTCAGCGGCGTCGCTTTCACAGATTCCACGCTGATCACGATAGGACTTCGGGGCCCGTGGCCCCAGTCCGCACGCCAAGCGGTCAGGGTTTCGGCGCAAACGGTCACCCTGATGCGCTCAGTCACCGCCGACAACCTTGGGTCGCGGGGTGAGGAGCCGGTACTGACCTGCCGATGTCCTCCTCGCCGGTCGGCTCGCCAGGAATGCTCCCGGTTCTTCAGACTCGTCGGTACTGTGCAACGCAGGCAAGAGCGGCGAGCACGGCGAAGTGTGCGGATGAGAGGGTTTCGGGCGGATGACGGTGGACCGGTCGGTGTTCCAGGCTCTGGAGAGCGCGGCGCAGAACATGGCGCCTACCGACCCGACGAGTGTTCCGCTGCGGGTGCACCTGGCCGGGTTGTACCTGAGCGCCGGGGAGGCTGATCAGGCACTGAAGCACGCCACCACGGCGCTCGCGGCAGCTCCGCACGACACCACGGCGCTGTCGGTAGCGGCGGCGGCAGCTTCGGCGCAGGGGAACGAGCAGCTGGCCGAGGGGTACCGCGCCATCCACGCGGCTCTGCTGTCTCCGGGAGAGAACCAATCGGGGACGTCCGCGCCGGCGTCTCCGCAGACGTCCTCAAATCAAACAGCCCAACCAGAGACGTCCGCCTCGCCATCTCCCTCCCAGGGAACCAATGCGTGGGGTTCTGCAGAACCGGGGACGCCCGACGCGCCGTCCGTAAACGGGGTCGCCGAGGGTAGTGGTCACCAGCCACCCGCCCCGGTCCTCGAGCCGGTCTCCCAGCCCGGCGGCTGGGACTCCAGCGACCCGAACGTGGTCACGCTCGCCGATGTCGCCGGCATGCACGACGTGAAGCAGCGCCTGCAGCGCTCGTTGCTCGGGCCCATGCAGAACCCGCAGCTGCGCGAGGCGTTCGGCAAGCAGTTGCGGGGCGGCCTGATGCTGTGGGGTCCGCCCGGTACGGGTAAGACGTTCATCGCCCGGGCGCTCAGCGGCGAGCTGGGAGCGAAATTCTTCTCCGCCACGCCCGCCGACGTCTACGGCAGCTATTTCGGCCAGAGCGAGCAGAACATCGCCCGGTTGTTCATCGAGGCCCGCCTGGAGACGCCGGGCGTGATCTTCCTGGACGAGCTGGACGCGATCGGGGGCCGCCGCTCCCGCCGTAACACCGACCAGGCCCGGGCCGTGGTCAACCAACTGCTGGTCGAGCTGGACGGGATGGCCAGCAACGACGGGGTCTACGTGCTGGCCGCCACCAACGCCCCGTGGGACGTGGACGAGGCGCTGCGCCGGCCGGGCCGGTTCGACCGTACGGTGCTGGTCCTCCCGCCGGACGCGCCGGCCCGGGAGGCATTGCTGCGGCTGCAGTTCGCCGGCCGGCCGATCGCCCCCGACATCGATCTGGCGCCCCTGGTGCGCGGGACCGAGATGTTCTCCGGCGCCGACCTCGTGCGCCTGGTCGAGGCCGCCACCGAACGGGCTCTGGAGCGATCCATGCAGGTCGGCATGGTCAGCCCGGTCACCAACGCCGACTTCCAGGCCGCGCTGCGCGACACCCCGCCCTCGACCCGGGCCTGGCTCTCCACCGCCGCCACCTATCTGGCGCACGCGGGCACCGGCGAGGACTTCGACGAGCTGCGGGCCTACCTGCGCACCCACAAGATCGGCTGAGTCCGGCAACGATGGCGAGTACCGGCCTGCCGGGGCCGATCATGGCTCCCCGGCCCACCTGGGCAATGGATTCCTGGCACGACGGCACCTATCTCGGCACCTATCTGCTGGCCGGGCGCAACGGCTGGGAACGCTGGTACGACGCCCAGGGCCCGCTCGACACCCGGCGCCTGGCGCTGGCCCTGGACGCCTCGCCCGAGGTGCTGCGCCGCCTCGGCGACATCCCGATGCACCTGCGCGGCCTGTCGCTGGTCGGGCTGCCCGCCACCGATCAGGACATCCAGCTCATCGCCCGGCGCTGCAAGGATCTGCGCTGGCTGGATCTGCGCGGCACCCAGGTCACCGCGGCCGGGCTCGACGCCCTGAAACGGCTGCGCTCGCTGCGCCACATCGGGGTCGACCCGCACCTGCTGCTGACCCGCGATCCGAACGGCCGTCAGCAGCTCATCGCCGGTTCGCAGGCCTTGATCCCGGTGGCGTCCGGGGTGCCGGAACCGGATCTGGTGGGCCTGCACGAGAGTCTGCGTACTGCGGTGAAGAACAACCCGTCTGCCGTAGGCGCCCGCGGCCCCGACGAGGCGGTAGCGCGGGCCCGGGTGCTGCTGGACGCCGGTCAGGCCGAGGCCGGGCTGGCCATGGTCGGCTCGTTCCTGGTCACCGGGGAACCGGCCGTGCTGATCGTGACCGCGCGCTGCCTGCTCAAGCAAGGTCTGCCGCTGCAGGCCCTGGCCGCGCTGGCCCAGGCACCGCCCACCGGCGCGGTGCTGGCCTGGCGAGCGGTGGTGCTGACCACGATCAACCCGTCCGAGGCGGCCCGGGTGGCCAAGGCGGCGCTGCGCGAGACCATCGAGAACCAGGTGGCCGAATGGGCCCTGGTCACCGCCTACCTCAACCGCTCGCAGCTGGTGCTGGCCGAGGACGCGCTGAATCTGCTGCGCTCGCGCACCTACGACGAGATCGACGAGGGCAAGCTGTCGGCCCGGCTGGCCCGGGCGAAACGCCACTACCAGGAAGAGGCCGAGGCCTGGCAGCGCCTGCTGACGGTCTCGCCGGACGATGCCGACGCCCTGGCCGGCCTGTCGCGGGCCCAGCGCTCGGCCCACCCGTACTCGCTGCGCTGGGTGCGCACGCTGAACCGGGCCGCCACGGCCGATGTCGGCAAGTACGGCCGGCGGATGATGGACCAGGTCAGCGCACACCGGCGGGGCACCGCGATCACCGCCGGGGTGGTCTCGTTCCCGATTCTGGTGCTGGTGTTCTCGGCCTGGGCCCCGGTGGAACGGCACGTCTGGGGCTGGGCGCTGGCCGTGGCCATCCTGATCGGCAACCTGGTCGGCCTGGCGATCTGGTTCACCACCCCGCGCGAGGTGCGCCGGGTGATCGTCAACAGCGACAAGATCACCGGCGGCCGGCACCGGCCGAGCCGTAAGGCCATGCTCATCGGCGCCGTGATCGCGGTATCGGCCGTGGCGTTCATTCCGGCGAACAACCCCGGTTCGGCCCGTTCGGATGACCCGGCCGCACCCCGCCTGGAGATCACCATCCCACCCGTGCCGACCGTCTCGTTCTCGTTCCCCTCACTGATCGACGAGGAGACGCGCGAACAGCAGAAGCGGCTGCGCGACCTGGTCGACGAACTGGAGTCCTCCCCCGGTCCGACCGGTACGCCCTAACCCAGGAATCGCCGCAGCGCCTCGTCGACATCCTCGTCGGACAACTGCCGGAAGTCCTGGTACCAGTCCCCGACTGCCGCAAAAGCCTCCGGCTCCTGCAGACAGACCATCGCGTCCACGTCCCCGGTCAGTGAAAGCCGTGCCTGAGATGAGCAAACCGGCGCCGCCATCACCAGATAGGCCGGCTGGTGGTCGTGCAGCCACCGCAAGGTTGCCTTGGCGGTGACCCCGGTCGCGAGACCGTCGTCCACCACGATCACCATCCGGCCCTGCGCCGGCGCAGCATCCCGGCCGTGGCGATACCGTTCAACCCGACGCCTCACCTCGGCGCGCTCGCGTTCCACCGCCCCGGAGAGATCGTCCTCCGATAAACCCAGGTACTGCAAGGCTTTACCGTCGAAGACCGGCGGCCCGTCCTCGGCCAGCGCCCCGATGCCGTACTCCGGCCGTGACGGCGCCGCGATCTTGCGCGCGACCACCAGATCGAGTTCACCGTCCAGCGCCGCGGCCACGTGCGTGGCCACCGGCACCCCACCTCGGGGCAGGGCCAGCACCAGCGGCCGATGAGTTCCGTGTGTACGTTCCGTTCTCCGGCCGAACTTTCCGCCTTCCGGCTCGCCGGGCGCATCCGGCACCAGGAAACCGAGCCTGCCGATCAGGTACTTGCCCAGCTCGTGGCCGGCCTCGTCCCGATCGGCGAAGACGATCATCCGGCTACGAGCGTCGTCGGAGCGAGGCCAGTGACGATGCCGAGTCGAGGCCGGAGGGCGTGCGACTCGTCGATGTTGCCGATCCGGGCCGGCAGAATGCCCGGATCGTCGGCGTTTTTGAGTGGGGTGGCCGGGCCGGCCACCTCGTTCCCGTAGCGACCCATCGGAAAAACCCTCCTCCACGTCGGGTTCCGGTCCAGCTTGCCACCGATCCCGCACGAGCGCATCCACCCGTCGGGCGACTTGTGATCAGGCCGGGGCGGCGGGACCGTTGCAGGCATGTCCCTCACCGAGCCACTCACCGAGCAGGAACTGGACGACGTCATCGCCGAGCTGCTGATCGACTTTCCGCAGGCCCAGCGCTCCACCCTGGACGAAGCAGTGCACAGCGAGGCTCGGCAGGCACCCGGCGACTCCGCCAACCAGATCGAGCAGGCCGTGCGGATGCGGCTGCATCTCTCCCGCCAGGGCGATCACTAGATCGGGGCAAGAAAGTTTGCCGGGGACAAACTTTCTTGCCCCGATCCGGCTTATCCACAGGGGGACTCCGACCAGTCGAAAAGCCGCCATCCTGGTGGGATGCGAAGAGAGGCCTGGCATCGCGTCGCCGACGATCAGGCCGGAGTCCTGTCCCGCTGGCAACTCCTGGAAATGGGCCTCACTCCGCAGCAGACCCGCACCAATCTCGACAACGCCCGCTGGCAAACCCTCCTGCCTGGTGCCTATCTCACCCATTCAGGGCCGATCACACCGTTGCCCCGAGTCTGGGCCGCCGTGCTGTATTCAGGTGCCGGAGCTCTTGCCGGAGACAGCACCGCTTTATGGCTACATGGAGCACTTACTGAGTGCCCGAGCCCGATCGAGATCTGCGTACCCTGGCCGCGCCGGGTCCGCGCACCACCTGGCGTCGTCATTCATCGCGTCCGTAATCTGGACCCTCGTCGCGATGCCCGGAAAGGTCCACCTCGCCTGCAGATTGAGCATGCGCTGATAGACGCCGCCGAACGAAAGACCACTCCCGACGCCGTCTGCGACGTGGTGCTCAGAATCCTCCAGCAACGACTGACCACCGCCGACCGGGTCCGCGCCTGCCTTGCCACCAGAACCCGGCATCGCTGGCGCACCCTGCTCACCGAGGTGCTCACCGATGCCGCCGACGGTGTGCATTCCATGCTGGAACGGCGTTACGCGCATGTCGTTGAGCGCGCGCACGGCCTGCCCCGCGGTCAACGAAACCTGCCCAGGAAAGATACGGACGGCCGTCGCCGCTACCGCGATATCCGTTACGAGGAATTCCTACTGGTGGTGGAGCTCGATGGCCGGACCGCGCACCCACCCCAGGAGGCATTTCGCGATCTACGGAGAGACAACGTGGCTGTGGTCGAGGGCGAAGCCGTGCTGCGTTACGGCTGGCGCGATGTCAGCGGCCGGCCGTGCTCCGTCGCGGCCCAGGTCTCGACGGTGCTCACCGCGCGCGGCTGGAACGGGCGTCCTCGCCCATGTGGTCCCGGCTGCACGGAGCGCTGACCAGATCGGGGCAACAAAGTTTGCCCCCCGCAGATTTTGTTGCCCCGATCTTCACGGAGTCTCATTATTCAAGACGCCACTCTCAAATAATGAGAAGCAGGCGTACCGTCCTAGGCATGCCCAAGTACACGCACGGCCACGCCGAGAGCGTGCTGCGATCGCATCGCAGCCGCACCGCGCAGAATTCCGCCGCCTACCTGCTGCCTCATCTGAAGCCCGGGCACCAGGTGCTCGACGTGGGCAGTGGGCCGGGCACGATCACCGTCGACCTTGCTGAACTGGTTGCACCGGGGCGGGTTACAGCCACGGAGATCAACCCGGATGCAGCAGCGATCACCCGAGCCGAGGCCGAGCGTCGGGGTGTGCCGAACGTCGATCCGGTCGTGGCCGACGTCCATGAACTGCAGTTCGAGACGGACTCTTTCGACGTGGTGCACGCGCACCAGGTGCTGCAGCACGTGGCCGACCCGGTGCAGGCGCTGCGTGAGATGATCCGGGTCTGCCGTCCGGGCGGCGTGGTGGCCGTGCGCGACTCCGACTACGGCGGATTCGTCTGGTACCCGCAACTGCCCGCGCTGGACCACTGGCTGGAGCTGTACTACGCGGCCGCCCGGGCGAACGGCGGCGAACCCGATGCCGGACGGCGTCTGCTGGCCTGGGCGCGGGCGGCCGGGGCAGAGAACGTCACCGTGTCCTCGGCCACCTGGTGCCACGCAGACCCCGACGCCCGTGCGGGCTGGGGTGGCATGTGGGCCGACCGGATCGTCAATTCGGCTATCACGCAACAACTATTGACGAGCGGGCTGGCTACCGAGGACGACCTCAAGTCGATCTCGTCGGCCTGGAGCGAATGGGCCGCGCATCCGGACGGCTGGATCAGCATCCTGCACGGCGAGGTCCTGATCCACGTCTGATCACCAGCGGCGCTGGTCCGTGAACACCACCGGCACCGCGTTGTGCCCGAGCATCCGGTGCAGCAACACGCCCAGAGCATCGCGCTCCGCGATGGAAAGTTCCTGCACCAGAGCCGATATCCGGCTGCTCACAGCGGTGTGGAACTCCTCGGCCACGGCCGCCCCGGTCGACGTCAGCGCCACGTTCACGGCCCTGGTGTCGTCCGGGTCGGCCGAGCGAATCACCAGGCCGTTCGCCTCGGTGCGGCTGACCAGACCGGTCAGGCTGGACTTGGCCAACCCCAGGACCTCACTGAGTTCACCCATGCCCAGCGCCCCGGGCATGAGAGCACAGATCAGAACTCCCTGCTGCGGTGTTATCCCTTGCGCCCTGGCGGTTTCCGCGTACGTACGCTCGATCAGGAACGAGCCGCGCACCAGTGCCGCAACCAGGCCGGCCGATGCCTCCATCCGACGAGCGTAGCTGTTGGTTCGTACCGCGAAGCACTATCCACAGGCGTCCGTCGGCGACCGGTCCGGGCGGCTATCGTGCCGTTATGGGGGAAACAGACGATTCCGCACCGGCCTGGACGGCCGAAGAGAACGAACTGCTGGCCGCGCGGCTCATGCAGGGCCTCAGCATCGGCGAGATCGCCGCGCGAACCGGGCGCAGCGCTGGGGCCATTCGCAGTCAGGCGGTGAAGATGGCGCCGGCCGATCTGGGCCTGGGCACGGGTGAGGTCATCGGCTGGCTGCGGGTGCAGCTTCGCCACGGGCACGACTGGCGCAAGACCCTGGAGGAACGGCTGATGCGCCCGCCCCGCAACGGCGAGCGCTGGGGCGTGCGGGAGGTCGAGCGCCTGGTCGCCGAACTGCGGGGCCAGAACACCTGGCAGGAGATCGCCAACGAGCACGAGCGCACCAAGGGCGCGATCGTCGCCCAGGCCGCGAGAATGCTGGTGCTCACCGAGAAGACGGTGGACTGGTCGCGTTCCCGGCGGGCCGAGCAGCTGCGCCTGGAGCTGCGCCGGCACAAGAACTACGACTGGCAGCGGGCGTTGCAGGTCGATCAGGCCACCGGCCGTACCCCGTCCTGGGTGTTCGTGGTGGTCGGCGCGTCGCCGGACGGGGCCTGGCACGTCCGGGTCGGCGCCACCGAGGTCGCCGCCGGGCGCATCCGGGCCGAGGCCGAGGTTCCGGAAGGCACGGCCTGGGAAACGTTCGAACGGCCGGTGCTGCCGGACTATTCGGTGAGCGGGGTGGTCGACGAGGGCAGGGAGACGTCGGAAGCCGAGACCTGAACCGACGAAGAGATCGGCTGCGGCGAAGCTTGGACCGCTGAGGAGCTCGGTGGCCCAGTCGAGACCTGGACGGCCTGTCGCCCAGAACCCGCCTCGGCGGAGATCGGCCGGTACTCCTGCTCGAGCAGGGCCAAAAGGTCCTGACGGCCCCGTTCGGCCGTGGCCTCCAGCACGCTGGCGTCGATCGTCGTGCGGTCGGTGACGATGCTGCTCGGTGCCATCGTCCAGGTCGAGCGCCGCTCCAGCGAGTTCTCCACCTTCAGCCGGGCCAGCAGCTCGGCGTAGGGCTCGCTCGGGCGGGAGATGTTGTCCTTGACGAACGGTTTCTGGCCCCGCGCCAGCATCCGGCCGAGCATCCGCATCGGGGTGCTCAGGTCGTCCTGCTTGAAGTCGAACGACCGGGTCATCACCACCACGGCCTCGCTCACCCCGTCCAGCGCCAGGGCCTGCTCCACCGGCACCGGGGCGACGATGCCGCCGTCGATGAAGCGGCGCTCGCCCAGATCGCCGCCCAGCCGGATCCGCTTGTTGTACAGCGCGGGCAGGGCCGCCGTCGCCCGCAGCACCTCGTACAGGTCGTACTGCGAATCCCGGCTGGAAACCGTGCAGGCTGCGCCGGTCGCGGCGTCGGTGAGCACGGTCAGCAGCGGGATCGGCGCGGCGTGCAGGGCGGCCACGTCCAGCGGGCGCGCGCCCTTCAGCACGCCGTCGATCAGATGGTCCACATCGACCACCCGCCACAGCCGGCGCGGGTTGATGAAGGCCCGGTGGCTCAGCTCCTCCACGTAGATCCGCAGGCCCTCGTTCGCCTGCCCGGCCAGGAAGTAGGCACCGTTGATCGCTCCCGCGCTGCTGCCCACCACCACCGAGAAGGCTTCCCGTAGCCCCGCGTCCTCCAGCGCCGCCAGGGCCCCGATCGAGTACACGCCACGCATCCCACCTCCTTGGACCACCAGGGCCGGCTTCTGCGCGGATTCGGCCGAACGGGTAAGATGTGCCAGGTGTTCGCCGAGTTTCAGGGCGGGCCTCCAGAGGCTCATCAGGGGCACGGACAAGGATCTTGGTCACCCTAAACCCGGGCAAGACGCGCCCCGGCGGAGCACCGCGTCGGGAACACGCGTGAACCGCTGACCGGGCCGTCCGCGCAGCCCGGACCCTAAGCTCGAGGGGTGACGCAGACGGAGGGGATCCGCACACCGGCCTCATGGGTCGTCGTCGGTCTCGACAACGGGGGCACCACCGACAACGCGACTGTGCTGGACGCGACCGGGCAGTTCCTGGTCGATCAGCTGGTCGAGATCCCGAGCCGCGTGCTCGACGGGCCCGAGCTGGCCGTCGAAGCACTGGCGGACTCGTTCGAGAACATCATCCGGATCACGAACACGCCCCTGACCCTGGTCAAGGCGATCGGGCTGGACACGCCCGGCCCGGCCAGCGCCACCGGCGTGATCTCGTCCAAGGGGGCCACCAACTTCTCGGCGGTGAGCTGGCACGGCTTCGACATCCGGGCCGCCCTGGAACGCCGGCTGGGCCTGCCCGTCGTCTACAACAACGACGCCAACGCCGCCTCGCTCTACGCCCATCACCGCTACTTCGGGCCCGAGCAGGCGATGCAGAAGTCGTCGGTCGCGGGCATCGTCGGCACCGGGTTCGGCGGCGGCGTGGTGCACGACGGCCGGGTGATCAAGGGCGCCGCCGGGATGGCCGGCGAGCTCGGCCACGTGCAGATCCCGCTGCAGGACGTGATCGAGCCGGGTCAGCCGGTGCCGCGCTGCAACTGCGGTTTCCTGGGCGACGTGGAGAGCATCGCCTCACTCACCGGGATCAAGAACAACCTGCTGCCGTACTGGCTGCCCCGGTTCCCCGACCACCCGCTGGCCGGCGAGAGCATCCCCAGCGCGGCCAAGCAGTTGCGCGGGTACGCCGAGCGGGAGGACCCGCTGGCCCTGGCCGTGTTCGGGCAGCAGGCCAAGGCGATCGGCAAGCTCTTCACGATCGCCGCCAACTTCACCGACCCGGACGTCTACTTCATCGGCGGCGGTGTGGTCGAGGCCGCCCCGAGCTTCCGCCAGTGGTTCCTGAACATGGTCCGCGACTACACCCAGCTGCGGCAGGAGCAGGTCGCCGCGGCCTCGTTCGCCCTGGTGCCGGACCTCGACATGGCCGGGGCCCGGGGGGCCGCAGTCGCCGCCTTCGACTCCGTGGTGGCCGAGGGCTGAACACCGCTGGGACTTTAGGACTACGGCCAAGCCGCCAACCAGCACGAAACTCCTGTCCTCAGCATCCGGTCAGGACAGGAGTACAGGCTCGTGGCAGAACGACGCAGGCGGCTGCGCCCCGCGCGCGCACTCATCGCGGCGCTGGTCGCGCTGGTCATTGCAACGGTCGGGGCGGTGGCGCTGCGGATCGGGCCCGGTAACGCGGCTGAGCTGTCGGCTGCGGCGGACAGCAAGACGGTGCACCACGCCGCCGCGCCCAAGGGCAAGTGGATCAAGGTGGACAAGAAGGCCTGGAACGCCCAGAAGGCCGAGTTCAAGAAGGTCAAGGCGCGCAAGGTGCCGGCCACCGCGAAACGCAACCCCGAGTTCAACGCCACCTGCAAGTACAGCCACTCGGGCAAGAACGACCCGATCGTCTTCCCCGGCCAAAAGGGCAAGTCGCACATGCACTCGTTCATGGGCAACAAGAAGACGAACCACGCCACCACCACCGCGAGCCTGATGGAGTTCAAGGCGACCAGCTGCGTCCCCAAGAAGGACTTCTCCTCGTACTGGGTGCCCACCCTGACCAACAACAAGACCGGCAAGGCGGTCCAGCCGAGCGAGTTCATCGTCTACTACGGCAGCCTGCTCGACGACAAGAACAAGAAGAAGACCATGCCGATGCCCAACGGCATGCGGATGATCTGGGGCGACGCGTCGAAGCAGAAGAAGACCCCGGCCGGCTCCCGCGACGCGTTCTACTGCTCCGGCGGCCCGGTCGAGGGCAAAAGCCGTAGCAAGGACGGCAACTGGCCGGTCTGCGGCGACGGCGGCACCGTGCACTTCATGATGCGCTACCCCGACTGCTGGGACGGCAAGCACCTGGACAGCCCGGACCACAAGTCGCACGTGGCCTACGGTTCGATGGGCGACTGCCCGAAGAGCCACCCGGTGCGCATCCCCGCGATCACCAAGTCGATCTACTACCCGACCCACGGCGTCAAGGAGGGCTACACGCTCTCGTCCGGGATGGCGTCCTCCATGCACGGTGACGTCTTCATCGCCTGGGACACGAAAACCATGGCCGACCGGGTGAAAAGCTGCGTGCGCCAGCTGGTCACCTGCCAGAGCAACGGCAAGTTCTAAGAGCAACGGACGCTGGACCCGGGCAGCGCGCCCGGGTCCCGTTCTCGTTCGGTCACCTGAAGAACTGCGGCGGTTTCGTCTCGCTCCGGAACCGCTCGAGCTCGGCCCGGATCTGCTCCGGCCGGACCTCGCAGCAGGGATCCTCGGCCATGAAGACCAGGTTCTGCTCGATCGAGACCGTGATCGCCTCGATCATCTTCCGGTACGCCGCCTCGTAGGCCCGCAGGCCCTTGTGCTCGGAGTCCGGCGACCCGAGCATGGCGAACATGTAGTTCCAGGCCAGCGAGTCGATGTAGGCCATCGGCGGCGGTACCGGGATCGCCGAGAACGCCTTCTGCAGAAAGGCATCGAACTCGGCCTCGTGCTCGCTCTTGAACTCCCAGTTCGCGCCGCCATCCCAGTGGTCGGCGGGCACCGAGAGAATCCGGCTCCAGACCTCCTCGCCGCTCAGATCGTGGACACCGGCGATGAGCTGCCCCAGCTCTGCGTCGGACAGCTTGTCCGATGGAGGCCTGAACTTACCTCGTCGGCTCACTGCAACCGTTCCTCATCCGTCGTTCCTGGTTCACCCTGCGAAAAGCACATTAAAACAAACTTTTCGAGCAGGTCAGAACGAAAGCCGCGGCCGGTCGATCCGGTACACGAAGTGCAGCGGCGGATCGATCGGGTTGTCCGGCTCCAGATCGCCCTCGGCCACCCGCCGGAAGCCGGCCTTCTCCAAGGCCCGCCAGGACCTCTGGTTGCCCGCAGCAATAGGAATCACTACGCAGGGCGCAGCCGGCGCATCGATCCAGGTCTTGGCCAGCATCGACTGAATCATCAGGACACCCAGGCCTTTACCGCGATGTTCGGGTGAGGCCACCAGATAGTCGAGACTGATCGCCCCCGCAGGCATTTCGGTCAGCCGGGAAAGCGGCTCCAGATATTCGGCGTAGTCGGCGTAGACCGAGCGCTGCACCAGCCCGAACGGCTCGCCCTCGAACAGCGCCAGCCAGTCCTGGCCGGGCTCCTCGCCGCGGGCCGAGGCGCCGAAGTCGTTCTGCACCGCCTCGGGCGTGGTCTCGTGGTTCCACCAGCGCTTGACCAGCGGCTCTTCCAGCCAGCCGCGGATCATCGGGAAGTCGGCCTCGGTGAGCCGACGCCAGGCGAACGTCATCCACCCATTGTCGGTGCCGGGGCAATCGAATTACCCCGGCACCGAAAGCGATCAGGCTTCGATCTCCCGGCTGAGCCTCGAGTCCCACGGGCACCAGTAGGCGCCGGGCAGGAAGGCGCCACCGGCCTCGTCGAGGTGCTCCTCCAAGTAGTTCATGTTGGCATCGCACACCTCGATGGCGTACGAGAAGAAATAGACCGTGTCGGGGTCGAGGTGGTAGCTGAAGCCGGGGTTGTACTCCTTCGACTCCTTACGGAACCGGCCCATCACATGGACCTCGCTCGTCTCCTCGCCGGAGAGGATCTTGCGGGCCTTGGCGATCCGCCCCTCGTCCTTGAGCTCGAAGACGAACTCGCGGTCCCCGCCGCTAGCCTGCTTGAACGCGAAAAATGCCATGGAATCCCCCTCAGGTAGTGCCTTCCCAAACGCCCAGAACTCTAGGCAGGGCGCCCGGCCGGGACCATGCGCCGAAGAGGGGGAGCGAAACTCGGGTACTCGTTTGTTTCTTGATCAAATACCAACGCGCCGGGCCGGGCCGCTCCGGTCACACCGGCGTGCTGCTAACGATGTCCCGCAGCATCAGGGCCGGTTCACTGGCGGTGTTCAGGTCCGACAGCCCGGCCTGTTCCAGAAGCCGCTTCTCGTTCGTGGCCCATCGCCCGCGGGAGGCCATCACCGCATGGGCGAACTCGTGGGCCGCCACCGCCACCAATCCCCGGGCCTGCAGACCTGACCGCCCCTCGGCGTACCCCAAATGCAACTCGGCCCGGCCCTTCCACTGCTCGGCCGCCGCCTTCCGCAGAGCCGGCGGATACTCACCGATCATCGGAACCCTGCCGCGCAACTGCTGGTTGATCGCCAGTTCGGCCACCACCAGGTAGGTCGGGATACCGGCCAGATGGAACATCAACGGCTCGATCCCGAACTCTCCCTTCTCGGCCCGCGCGATCTCGCTCTCCACCGAGCCCAGATCCCGGAAGTGCACATCCACCGGCACAC
This sequence comes from Kineosporia babensis, assembly GCF_021129305.1. Classification (GTDB taxonomy): domain Bacteria; phylum Actinomycetota; class Actinomycetes; order Actinomycetales; family Kineosporiaceae; genus Kineosporia; species Kineosporia babensis. Next base: position 396,970 of record NZ_JAJOMB010000005.1, read on the forward strand.
CCCCGATCTTCAGCCAGGCTCCACCGTTGAAGACCCCGCCGCCCCAGTCGCCGATCTCGGAAACCGTTCCCTCCCAGCCCAGATCGCGCAGATGCTGCGGGGAGAAACCATCGCGGTAGTACAGACCCAGATCCCAGTCGCTATCCGGACGAGCCGTGCCCTGCGCCCGGGAGCCACCCAGCGTCACACCCTCCACTCCGGGTAGCCCTGCCAGCCTCTCCGCAACGTCGTCGATGACCATGCCGCCACCCTGTCAGATGCCCGCTTTGACCACATCACTTTTCCCGCCGGGCCACCGAAAGCCTCAGTGCGTAAACAAAGCATGAAGCACAACACCGCCTCTCCCACTGCCACGGCGACGTTGTCCCCAAGTCCAGCTTTACGAGGGGCCTTCGCCGAGGTGATCGGACAGGATCTCCAGAACCAGCCCCCGAGCCGCCTGCGAGCGCTCGCCCAGGGCATCGCTCACCTCGTGCACCAGCGCCTCGACGAAGGCCGCATGCGCCACCCGGGAGTAGTTCTCCAGCTCGCTGCGGAAGCTGGCCGGGGCGATCACCAGCACCCGAGTGGCCAGCCGGGTCAGAGGTGAGTCCTGGAACGAGGTCAGGGCGATCACCTTGGCCCCGGCATGCGCTGCGGCAGAGGCGGTTCGCAGGCTCGACTCGTTCACCCCGGTACCACTGAGCACCACGCAGACGTCTTCCGGGCCGAGCTGGCGGGCGGCGATCTGCTGTGACAGCGCGTCGGCCACCACCTCAGCCGGCCGCCCCACCGAGGTCAGCCGCATGGCCAGATCCGTGGCCACCGTGGCCGAGAGCCCGTTGGCCACCGCCAGCACCCGCCGCGCCGCAGCAATGTCCTGCACCGCCAGATCCAGCTCCACCGCGTCCAGCAGACTGGTGGTGGTCTGCAGCGCCTGCGCCGTGCGGTCGATCGCCGTACGCAGGCGCCCCAACGCGCCGTCTCCGTGCTCGACCGGTTTCTGCGCACCCAGTTCCGCCGCCAGGGCCACCCGCAGCTGGGGGTAGCCGCGATAGCCCAGCGACTGGCAGGCGCGCACCACCGACGAGCGGGCCACCCCCGTCCGGTCGGCCAGTTGCTGCGCGGTCAGCTCCACCACCGTCTCGGGTTCGGCGACGATGAAGTCGGCCACCCGGCGCTCGGTCGGCTGCAGTGTGTTACGCAACGAGGCCGCCCGCACGGTGGTCGGCGCGTCCGGAATGTCGGCTGACACAGGCCTACTCAACCACACTGCCGTCGAGCCGGTAGACCGCGCCGTACTCGGGCAGCAGCCGGGCCACCGAGACCTCGACGTCCTCGGGCCGCGTGCCGTGGATCGGCACCACACAACCGGGAGCCACGAACTCGATGAACTTCAGCAGGTCAGCGCGGGTGGCGTGACCGCTCGAGCCGGCCGCGACCACGTCGATGCCGAGCTTGCCCAGCCAGTCCTGGAACACGTGCCAGTTGGGCATGAACGGGCCGAGCGGCTCACCCTGTGAGTGCACCCAGACCGTGCTGGCGGCCACCACCGGCAGATCGGCCAGGGCCGGGGCGTCATGGCCGTCCGGTTGCACGACGTAACGACCGGGTTCGGCCACCACCTGCTCCATGCTCACCCGGTTCACGCTCTCGGGCAGCGGGCGCGGGTCCTGCTCGGGACGTCCAGGAGCCCAACTGGAGACGTTCGTGGCCCCCATTGCGTGCAGCAGCGCGGCATCGCGGCTGGGCCAGATCACTTCGCGACCGTTGCGGCGGGCCAGCTCGATCAGCCGCACGGCCCGCTCGACGTCGCGGGAGTAGGCCGACAGCAGCACCAGACCGGGCACCCGCTGCAGGGTGGCCGTGAAGATCTCGTCGATCTCCGCCTCGCTGCGTACCGGACGGTCGTTGCCCTTGCCGTGCGAGAGCATCGTGGTCTCGGTGACCAGCATCTCCACGCCGCGGATCCGCTCGGCGAAGGCGTGCGAGCGCCGGCCCTCGTTGCGGTGGAAGTTGATGTCGCCGGTGTAGACCAGCGTGCCCTCGGGGGTGGTGACGATGATGCCGCTGGCGCCCGGCACGTCGTGCTCGACCAGGACGACCTCGACCGTGATGTCCTCGAGCTGGATCCGCTCACCCTCGGCCACCGGAATCGGGCGCAGGGTACGGCCCGGACGCGGCTGACCGGTGTCGTTCAGCGCGTCGAGCATCTTCACCGTGTCCACCGAGGCGTACACAGCAATGGACGGGTCGAGGAACCCGAGTGCGCCCTCGTGGTCGATGTGCGCGTGGCTGAGGAAAACAGCAGTGGGACGGGGGTCCGCGGCTGCCGCCCGAGCCGCCGCCAGGGTGGGGTCGAGGGTCAGCTGGGCGGGGTCGTAGATCCCCGGCGCGTCCGGAAGTTCCTGGGCGCGCAGCAGATCGACGAGCTCGTAACCCGGCCGCGGGCCGCTGGGGGAACGCAGCAGCCCCTGGTTCAGGCCGCGCATCCCGAAGTCCAGCAGAACGCGGGCCTTGGGGGTGCTGACCAGGATGACGCTGCCGCCGATCATCCCGATCCCACCCAGGATCTCAACTCTGGTTTCAGCGAAAGTGCTCACGAACGTCCTTAGTCTGAAAGTAGGTCTAGCCCCGAACGGCGCCGTGCACGCCGAAGTCGTCGCTGATGAAATAGCGCTGGGCGAAAAGGTAGATCAGGATCAGCGGGACGGTGGTGAAGACCACGGCCGCGCTCAGCCCGGTCCAGTCGGTGCCCTCGGCACCGTAGAACAGCTGCAGACCCACCTCGATCGGCCGCTTTTCGTCCGAAGACGTGAAGATGTACGGCCAGATCAGCGAGTTCCACGAACCCAGGAACGAGTTCAGGCCGACGATCGCCAGGCTCGGCACGACCAGCGGCGCACCGATCGAGAAGAGCATCCGCACCGGCCCGGCCCCGTCGATCTCGGCGGCCTCGAACAGCTCACCCGGCACCTTCTCGAAGGCCTGCCGCACCAGGTAGATCCCGAAGGCGGTGGCGATCCAGGGCAGGATCTGGATGGTGTAGGTGTCGAGCAGACCGAGGTTGCTGGCCAGCAGGAAGTTCGGGATCAGCAGCACCGTCTGCGGGATCATCAGCACCGACAGCACCAAGCCGAAGGCCGGGGCCTTGCCCCGGAAACGCATCACGGCGAAGGCGAATCCGGCCATCAGCGAGGTGAGCATGCTCAGCGCCGACACACAGCCGGCGATGAAGAAGGTGTTGCCGAAGTAGCGCGGCCAGGGCGCGGCTTCCCAGGCCCGGGTGTAGTTCTCCCAGTCCCAGCCCGGGATGAACGACGGCGGAACCTGATACACGTCACCCTCGTGCGCCAGGCTGGTGTTCAGCACCCACAGCAGCGGGAACAGGAACACCGTGGCCAGAGCGAGGATCAGGGCGGAGTGAACCAGGCGGCCGGCCAGCCGCCTGGTCCGCCAGGACACCGTCACCTACTTGACCAGCGCAGTGGCGTTCTTCTGGGCCTCGGCCAGGGCGTCCGCCGCGTTCGCCGAGCCGGAGAGCGCGTTCGACACAGCGGTCGCGAAGATGTTCAGCGAGTCCTGCGTCCACTCCCGCGGGGTCGGCCGGGTGGCGGTGTCCAGCTGCGCGACCACGTCGGTGGCCCAGGCGTTCTCCTTCACGAACTCTTGGTAGGCCGGCTGCTCGGTGGCCTCGGACGAGATCGGCAGGTAGCCGGTGGCGGAGGCCCATTCGGCCATCTCCTCCGGCGAGGCCAGGAACTCCAGGTACTGCCAGGCCGCGTCCTGCTCGGCCTCGGTGGTGTCGGCGAACATCGCGATGTTGGTGCCGGAGATCAGGTTCGACGCGCCCTCGGTGCCTTCCGGCAGCGGCGCCACGCCCATCTCGAACTTGCCGTCGATCGCGGCCAGGTTGTACTCCAGCGCGGCCACGGTGCTCAGGTCGAAAGCGCCCTTCTCCGCGCCCAGAGCCTGCTGCCCGGGGTAGTTCTTGCCGACCGCCAGCGCGCCCTTCTCCTGCAGCTCGACGAACGAGTTCAGCGCCTCCACGACCTTCGGGTCGTCGAAGGTGGGCTTGCCCTCGGCGTCGAACAGGCTGCCGCCGTTGGAGTTGGCGATGATGCCGACCATCTCGCTGCCGCCGGCGATCCCGGTCGCTCCGCCGACGTCCGTCGAAAGCCCGACCACCCCGTCCTTGGACACGTCGACCAGGGTGGACTCGAGGTCGTCCCAGGTGGCCGGGGCGTCCTTGACCATGTCGGTGTTGTAGTACTGCACGTACATCGACTTGTTGAACGGCCACATCCAGTTCTTGCCGTCCACCAGCTTCATGTCGTCCTTGATGCCCTGGTAGAACGACTCGTAGGTGCTGGAGGTGGCGATCCGCTCGTCCAGCGGCACGATCACCTCGCTGTCCGCCAGCGCCACCGTCCAGTTGGGGTTGACCTGCGAGAGCGTGGGCGAGTCGCCGGCCGCCACCTGCGACTGCAGCTTGGTGTTCAGGGTGCTGTAGTCGGGCTGTTCCAGCAGGTTGACGGTGATGTCGGGGCTGGCGGCCTCGAAACGCTCGGTGGCGGCCTCCAGCGCGGGCTTGTGGGCGCCGCCGGACATCGCGTGCATGAACGTGATCTCGACCTTGCCGTCGGTGCTCGCGGCGTCTTCCCCGCCGCTACCACAGGCGGTGAGGACGAGCCCGGCCACTACGGTGAGTCCGACCAGACGGAATGCGGACATGGTGGTGCTCCTGGTTCTGTGTCTTTTGTTGCTGATGCGGGTTTACTGCTCGAGACGGCGGCTGAATCGCTGCTGTGCGAAGGCCATGACTGCGGTGATGGCGAAGAGGACGACGGCCAGGGCGGCCGCGTAACCGGCGTGATGCGAGACGAAGGCCTGCTGGTACACCTGCAACCCCAGGGTCGAGGTGGAGTGCCCGGGCCCGCCGCTGGTCATCACGAAGAACTGGGTGAAGGCCTGCAGAGCGTTGATCGTGGCGATCACCACGGCGAAGATCACGAACGGGCGAAGCTCGGGCAGGGTGACGTGCCAGAACTCCTGCCAGCGGTTGGCCCCGTCCACCCGGGCGGCCTCGCCGAGCTCCTTGGACACGCTGGTCAGCCCGCCGATGAAGATCATCATGGTGAAACCGGTGCCGTGCCAGAGCGAATAGATGACGATCGCGGGCATCGCGAAGGCCGGGTCGCCCAGCCAGTCGATCCGCGGGCCGTTCAGCGACTGGAGCAGGGCGTTGAGCACGCCGAACCGGTCGTTGTACATCCAGATCCAGGCGATCGACGTGGCCACCTGCGGGGTCACGAAGGCCAGGAACACCGCGGAGCGGCCGAACATGCTGATCCTGTTCGACTTTCGCAGCAGCATGGCGATGGCCAGGCCGAGGGCGGTGCCACCGGCCACCATGCTGATCACGAAGACTGCGGTGGTGGCCAGGGTGGACCAGAAGGACGGGGTGGTCGCTCCCTTGATCATGTCGAGATAGTTCTGCGCGCCGACCATTTCGGATCGGCTCATGTTCAGCCAGTTCCAGTCGAACAGCGAGATCCCGAAGGTCGCGATCGAGGGCAGGATGGTGAACACGGCGAACACCGCGACCGCCGGGGCGATGAACAGGTAGGCCCAGCGCGAGTCCCTGGTCATTGGCCGACCCAGGCCTGGATCTGTGGCAGCAGCTCGGCCACATCGGCGGCTTGGTAGGTGGCCGGGCGTTTTTCGCTACCCCAGCCGCCGACCAGCGCCGTGTCCAGACCTCGTGCGTGGGCCGGCTCCAGGTCGTTGCGCCAGATGTCCCCGATGCAGAGGATCCGGCGCTTCTGGTCTGCCGCGAGGAGCTCGTCGATCAGCCGGCCCAGCCCGTCCGGCTTACCGCCCGAGCTGAGCACCCGGTCGAAGCAGCCGTCCAGACCGAGCAGCGTAATCGCCTCGGCCAGGCGATCTTCCGGGGCATTGGTGATCAGGATGCGCTCGGCGTCGACCTGCCCGAGGAACGCGGCCAGCCCGATCGGCGCCAGGATCGCGGCCTGATCGGTACCCAGCTGGGCCCGGCTGACCTTGTACCCCAGGTCGAGCGCCTCCGGCCCGGCGCCCGCTTCCACCGCGAGCATCCTGACCAGGTCGTAGGCGTCGATGGCGCCGTTGTCCGTGCCGGCAGCAATCATTTCCGCTGCCTTGCTGGCCATTTCGCCGTTCAGGCCGGCGGCTTCGTCGACCGCTGCAGCGTAGGCGAAGACCGGACCGTGGCCGAGCGCGACGGTGCCGTCGAAGTCAAAGATGAGGACGGGGCGTGACACAGAACTTCCTTCTGCACCCGGGGGACGTTGATCCGGACGCTTCGTCCATGCTGCACGCCCAATGTGGACGCGCCGCCCATCCTCGTTGAACGCGCAATGAACGAGACAGCACGGGCGATCTGCCTAGAGCGTGTTTTGAAGTCCATGCCTACTGCCGGGGCGGAGTTGACCTGGCCAAGGTTGGTGCTCACCGCACCGGAAAGCCGTCCCGGACCGTGAGCGGTGGGCGGGGACACTCAGATGATGTGTACACCTGGTACCGGATGGACCACCTTGACACATCGTGAGCGGTCGTTGGCCGGCTCTGCGCGGGCGATTCCAGGGGAACGCGTAAACAAAGTGCTGCCAGAGACGCTTTGTTTACGCGGTGTCGTGAATTCGCCCGGGTGGATCGGGCTGGCGCGGTCTCGCCAAGGCTGGGTGGCAGATCCGCCGAACAAGCCGTCAAGGCCGGCGTGACTTCCAAAGAACGACCCAGCTCGGCGCCCCCGCCAGCACCGCGGCCCCGCCCAAGCCGCGGCCCACTGTGGATAACCGCGCCCGATCACCCGCTGAGCGGCCAGAACAACGCTGCCGCCACTCCAGCCCCCACCATGGCCCCGGCCAGAACCTGGCCCGGGGTGTGCGCCCGCAGCTCGATCCGCGACCAAGCCACCCCCGCAGCCAGCACGACAGCGATCGCCGCGCCGAACGTCCCCCATTGGATACCCAGACAGACCGCGCTACCGGCCGCCACCGCCGAATGCACCGAGATTTTCCAGACCGTCGTTATCGCCAGCGTCACCGTGAGCCCAGCCGTCATCGCGATCACCAGTGCCCCGATGGCGCGGGGAGCACCGGTCAGGGAAAGCACGGTCAGACCCAGAACTATGGACGCGAGTGCGCCAGTCATCGGCCAAAGTCGCTGTTCGCGGATGTGGACGTGGCGATCGGTCCACCAACCCCCGCGGATGCCGACCAGCACCAGCACGAGTGGGACGCCCGGGGTGAACAACAGGGTGAGCAGGGCCCACCCCAGCCCCGCAACCAGGCCGGACTCGGTACAGGCAACCACAAGCACGGTGAAGGCGACGAGGTGGAACGGGGACAGGAGGTCGGTGATGATCTGCGCGAAACGGGAAGCTGATGACACGGTTCGCCACGTTAATACCGATCCTCACCTTGCCTCACAGCTTGATCACTCAGCGTTTCAATTCATCACGCTTGGGGGTACTTCTATGACGTAGAAGCAGCATGCCGAGGAGGTGCCCATGCCGGCCTACCGCCGGATCGACTGGCCGGACAGTGGTGACGTGATCCGCGTGCGTCGCTACCCCAAAGGACAGATCGCCGAGGTCGAGCCCGACGTCGACGCTACCGGGCTGGTCCGGATGCACGACCGAAGCAGCATGGGCCTGTCCCCGGTCGGCGATGCCCAGTTCGACGTCGAATGGGAGCGGTACGGCCAGCAGTTCTGGCTGTCGCCCTCGATGCTTTACATCAGCTGCAAGGAATTCCGGGCGCGCTGGGACTGGGAACTGGTGACCCGCTCGGCGGCCAACGCCTACGACCGAGCCCACAACGCCGCGGCTGACGCCCGGTTCGAGGTCAATCGGCTGACCAAACGCCGCAACGAACTGCGCGAGAAGCTGGCCGTAGTGCAGGCATCGCTGGGTGCCGCTGAAGAATCTCTGGCTGAGCTCGAGGCCCCGCTGCCGGAACTGCGCGAGGCCGCGGATCGCCAGCGCGAGAAATCGATCCAGCGGATGTATTGATTACTTCCGCGAGCGCATGTACCAGGCCGTGATCGCGCCCAGCCAGGCTTTCTGAGTCTTGGCCGCGGTTTCGGAAGGCTCGTTCGCCGACGGGCCCGGCTGGCCGTTCGAGGCGTTCACCAGCTCAACCGTTTCCAGGTCCACGCGGAAGTGCTCGGTGAGCAAGGTGAGGCACAGCCCGGCCGTGTCGTCGGCGTAGGCCCGCTGCCACCGGCACAGCGCCGGCAATGTGGCCTGTCCCCGCTCCAGCTTCGGGCGGAACGGCATGGTCCACGGGAACGACCGCATGGCCGCCTTCGCCGTGAAGGCGGTGTCGAACGCCGCGTCGTCAGCCGCAATGAAGCTCACCCAGTAGAAGAGCTGCCCGGCCTGCACCACATCGATCCGCAACCGCAGGTCGTCGCCGGCGACCAGCTCGACGTGGTCCAGGTCCGGCTGAGAGAGGTACTTCACGAGTTCGGCTTCCAGGTGTTCCGTCACGTGAGCAGCATGCCGTACCGCAGGACTGCCGGCACCGTCCTACCCGGCGTGCACGCCGGCCATGATCCGAACCCCCTAACTGAACCCCTGAAAAGGCCGATCAGCCGGACGCGACCGCTTGCGGAGGGCTGCCAGGAGCATCCCAAGCGCAATCGTCGTCCCTACCGCCACAGATGCCGACACCAGCGTCACGATCCAGGAAAGCTTGACGATGAGAGTGTGCATATCGGCCTCGACGAACAAAAAGGCCGTGGAGGCGGTGGTGTCGGCGAGGCTCGGAAGACAGAAGTAGGTCACGGCCGCCGCCAGCAACTGGACCGCCGCCAGCGTCTCGATCAGCACGGCCATGGCCTTGGACATCTCGTTCGGCCCACCCCGCTTACGCAAGGCGATCATCGCGGCATCCTGCGTGGCGAACTCGACCGCCACGACGAAAGGCAGCGCAGGGATCAGGTAGAAGAGCCACCAGCCCTTCGTCATCGACATCAGGGCCATCACAACGGCAGTCAGCAGGATGGTCCAGAGCATCCCGGATTTGTCGGCGAGGTAGCCGACCGCGTGCATTTCGTGAACAGGGGGTGGTGGATTCCGCGGGTGATGCATGTAATGCTCAGACTGCACGGGCTCTCCAACTGAAAACGTATGCGCGCACCAAGGCGCACAGGCTCACTCGGCCGGGGCCCCGCACCCACGATCCGAAACTCTAACTGACGTGACCGCTTGCGGATCGCCCTGCCCGAGCTCCGAGCGCAGATGCGGATTCTCGAAGTAGAACCTCAGCGCTCGATAGGCCGGCACCGCCTGACCGCGCAACGGGCTCGTCCCGATCACGATCCGCCAACCAGGATCCACGCCAACACCGAGCCAGGTCCCGTGGTTTCGCGAGAGAACGGTCACCGCAGGCACATACGCCACCTCGATCGAGGGCTGAGGCCTGCTTTTCACGGCCTTCACGTCGGTGACCAGTTCCCAGGGCACGAACTGCTCCCATACCCCCGAACGGTGGTACACCCCGCTCGGAGTCAACACCAGCTTTCCTCGGCCGTCGCGGTAAGTCCCTACCAGTATCCAATTGAACACCAGGAAGAACACCGTCAGGACCAGGCCAGGAATTACCGGATGGAGATCTTCGATCGCGAAAAGCCTTCCCCCCTGGCTGACAACGCAAAGCTCGAGGAAGAGAAGGAAAACGATCATCGGCTTCCGGGCATAGAAAAACGCCATCCCGCGCTCGTCCCGATGGTTCCAGCCCAGCCGGGGCGGCCGTCGGGAAGGACGCGGTTGCCACAACATGAAGAGATTGAAGACGACTATGGCGAGAAGCAGCACTCCCATCGAACCGAACATGATGGCCAATGCTGTATCCCCTGCCTGCATCCCCACCTCAGCGAACTTGCATAACCCCCAGCCCATCAGGGCACAGACGATCAAGCTCGTGCCCAGCTTCCAGGACAGCCGGGGCTGGGGCCAGCCCGGCGGGATCTCCACAGCAAGGTGCTGATTCGTCTGCTTCACTCCTCAGCTCCAACTACTCGATCGGCCCCGCAGCACAGCCAGCAGGATCAGCAGCGCAACGGTCACCCCTACGGCCGCCACTCCCGAAACCACGGTCAGGGCCCAGGAGAGCTTCACGATGAAGGTGTCCATGTCAGCCCAGATGAACGTGAAGGCCGAGGAGTCGGTGGTATCTGCGAGAGCCGGAAAGCACAGGTACGTCCCCGCCACGGCCACAAGCTGAGCCGCCGCCAGCACCTCGATCAGTGCCGCCATGCGCCGGGACATCCGGGGCGGCTCGCCGTGCACCCGCAGAGCCGTGAGCGCAGCAGCCTGGGTGCCGATCTCGATCGCCATCACCGGCAGCAGCGCCGGGATGAGGAAGAAGACCCACCATCCCTTCCACAACGAGAGATACCCCAGCCAGACCCCCAGCAGCACGACGAGCAAGATCATGAAGATCGAGCTCCTGAGGTACCCGACCGCGAGCGTGCTCTCGGCCGGCTCGTTGGGCCTTGGCAGGTACGGCGGGTATTGCTGAGGTTGCAAGGGGTCTCCCGGGTTCTGCGTCATAGCCCAAAGCCAGGCCACAAGTCGCAGCAAGGACGCGCCGCTCCCCCGACCTGTTGCACGACCCGCAGAGCCCTCAACCAAAACACCATGCTTGAAGACGTTTGCGCGCACCGGGGCGCGCGGCTGGCAGGAGTGCGTTATGACCGTTTCGCCACAGAGCCAACCTGCCGTACCCGCTATCCCGCGTGACCTGGCCCATAAACACCATGATCAATGCAACGCCGAACGCCCACGCCGCATCGATCAGGTGGTCCAGGAAGATCCAGGCGAAGAGGCTCCGTGTTACTCGTACGACCCAGCCAGAACCCCGGCGTCACCCCGGTCCGGAACCGGGCATGACGCAGCCAGAAAAGCCCAGCCGCCCCTCCATGAGTGTCGGGAACTTCATCGGCCTCCTGATCGCCATACCCGCGCTGCTGATCGTCCTCGGGCCGAGTGCCCTCCTCCTCGTGGGCCTGGCCCAGGGGGAACGCGACCAACGCAGGCAGGAAGAGGAAGCTGTCGCTCAGGAACAGGCCATCATTGATGCGAGGCCGCCGTACCAGGAAGTCGCCGCCGAATACCAGGCGATGCTTTCCGAGATGCGTGATGCGATCGAAGAACACGCCCCCGAACTGCGGTGGGATCAGGACGGCTTCCGGGAGATCGAGCAAGCGAAGTGCCCGTACCCCGCCGACGAGATCGAGAACACCCTGATCGGAACCTTCAGCCTCGGGAGGGCCGAAGGCGCTGTCCCGGAGAAGCTCTGGCCCGAACTACGCAGCGAACTCGTCGAAGTCGCGGCCCGTCACGGCGTCTCGGACAGGCCGGACAACTGGTCGAAGCCTTCTGACGGCTTCTCGATCAGAGATGACGAGACCGGGGCCTCAGTCACTCTTCGAACCCGCGGTAACACAACACTGGAGGCAACAACCCCCTGCCTGATCGGTCAAAGACTTCAGCCCAAGGCGGAATCCGATCAAGACCCGCCCAGAAGGATGTCACCGTGACTTGTCTTCGCAGGACCAGCTCGGCTGATCGTGCAGCAAGGCAGAAGCTCTCCACCGGGCGTCGTATCGGTATCGCTTCTGTCCTGCTCGGCGCCGTCGCGGCGTTACTCCTGTTCGCTGTGGCCACCGCCCGACTCATCCTGATTATCCTGCCGCAACTGGAGGCGTTCGCTGCCCAGATGTCCAAGGTCAACCAGTAGCGCTTCGCGATGCTCAGTCCGAAACCGGCCCAGAGCCCAACGTCAACTGCAGGAAAGCCAGATCCAGCCAAGAACCGAACTTGACCCCAACTTCCTTCAGTAACCCCACCTGCTCGAAGCCCAACCGCTCGTGCAACCGGATCGACGCCACGTTCCCGGCCTCGATCCCCGCCACCATCACGTGCTTGTCCAAACCGCGAGCGCGAACAATCAGCTCTTCCAACAACTTCCGGCCCACTCCCGCTCCGCGCTGTCCTTCTCGCACATACACGGAATGCTCAACCGTGTGACGGTAGCCCTCGAAGGGCCGGTAGTCACCGAACGAGGCGTACCCCAGCACCGAGCCGTCGTCCGCAACCAGCACCGGATAGCCGGCCGCCCGCCGAGCCGCCAGCCAGGCAAGCCGGTCCGCAACGTCCACCGGTTTGTCGTTCCAGATGGCCGTGCTGTTCAGCACGGCATCGTTGTAGATCGCTGTGATCGCCTCGACGTCGGCCTCGACAGCATCGCGAATGAACATGAAACATACTTCCGATCGGGCGAAGTGAAGGTCAGCGGCCAGACTTGTTGAGAACAACGAGGTATCGGCAGGGAGACTCGCCGGGATTCACGAACGTGCAGACGGCCGGCGGGCCCAGCTGAAGACAGTCACCAGCGTCGAGCTCATGCACCTGCTCCCCCTCAATGAACCGCAAGTGCCCGCTCAGCATCCAGATCTGCTGATCGGCAAGGCGGAAGATCTCAGGCTGATACGTAACCTCAGCACCCGGCGGCAATTCAGCCTCAACCAGTTCAATCGAGGATGCCGCCGGCGGCGAAACAGCCCGACGAAGGTACCCCTGCTCCGGGTCCTTCCACACCGGCTGATCGGCCCGCCGCGCAACCCGCTCATGCTGCCCCTCAACCCGAGCAAGCAGACCGGACAGGGTAATACCGAACGCCACAGCCAGTTTCGCCAGCAAGGCAGCGGTCGGCTGCACCTCGCCCCGCTCGATCTTGCCGATCATCGCCCGCGACACCCCCGACGACGAGGCCAGGGCTGCCACCGACAGGTCACGCTCGGCGCGGACCGCCTGGATCGTCGAGGCCAACGCCAAGGCGAAGGGATCGTCCACCACATCTCCTGCCACTATGCGAGCTGTTCGTGGTTACTATACGAGCCATGCGAAGCAACGCCAAAGGATTCCTGGCCTTGGCCCTGGCCATGACGGCCTGGGTCGGCTTCGCCCTGAGCACCCGCGCGATCAGCTTCACCCAACTGGAAGCCCCCGAAGTCGCCGCGATCCGCTTCCTGGCCCCGACCGTCCTCTTGTTGCCCTGGTGGCGAAAAGCTCTGCAAGAGATCTCCCAGGCCGACCCGAAGGCCTGCCTCGGCATCGCAGTCGGCGGCGGCCTACCGTTCTTCCTGATCACCGCCTGGGGAGCCGGTCTCTCCAGCGCCGCCCATGTGTCCATCGTGAACCTCGGCGCCGCCCCACTCCTGATCGCCCTCACATCCCGCCGGTTCGGCCCACAACCAGCGATCATCGCCACCGGCATAGCCGTTCTGGCCCTGGGCACCCCAGGAAGCGGCGCCGGCGTCCTGATCCTCCTGGCTTCAGCAGCCCTCTGGACGATCTACACCCTGACCCAAGGCAAGGCCCGACTCTCACCCCTGACCACCGTGCTGCTGATGTCGGCCCCCTGGGCAATTCCAGCACTCCTACTCGCTGACTGGTCCAGCCTGAGCCACGCTCCCGCCACCGAAATCTGGCTCTTCGTCATCGTGCAGGGCATCGCCAGCGGCATCCTCTCTGCCGTCAGCTACGCAATTGCCCTGCGAGAACTCGGCGCCTGGTTCTGCAGCCTCGCTGGTGCCATCACCCCAGCCATCGTGATGACGCTCGCCGCGTTCATTCTCAACGAGATTCCCAGCCCCATGGCCTGTCTCGGCATGGCCATCGTGCTAGCCGGCACACTCCCCCGCCCAAGGAGACGACCTGGTCAGGGCACACAGGCGCTGGACAGTTATCCACAGCCGAAAATGTCTGACGAGATGTGACTTACACTGGATGTACGCGGCAGACGTACTGGGGGGTGCTGTCACCGATGAGAGACGATGGTGGGCTGGCTTCGTGGCCCGAGGTCGAGTTCAGCGAGTGGTCGGATACCGAGCTCTGCACTGCACTCGAGGCGCTGAACTTCGACTGTGCTCCTGAAAAGGTGCTTCTGGGGGCAGCAGTCGCAGCATCACAGCTACTGAACCGCCTTACCGCGATCCAGGCGAAAACGTTGGAACGTGCGGCCGAGATCGCCGGTGTCGAGTTGACCTTCCCCGGCCACTATCCGGTGGGCGCTGCAGTCGAGGGCATTGACTCCGTCGCGGCCGAGATCGGCCTGGCTCTGGCCCTGCACAAGCGTGAGGCGGTCTCACTCGTCGGCGACGCCGTTGCTGTTGTTCAGGATCTCCCCCTGCTCTGGCAGCTCGCGCGTCAAGGCAGACTGCAGTGGAGAATTGCAGTGGTGACCCACGAGCGGATGATCCACGTCATGCAGCCGGGCACCGCGAAGTGGCGCACGGTCGAAGCCGCCCTGGCCGACAAGCTCCCGGGCAAGACCTGGGACTCAGCCCGCAGAATCACCCAGCGGGAGATCCACGCCGTCGACCCGAGAGCCACCGAAAAGCGCTACCTTGTAGAGCAGAAAGACTGCTACGTGCGTGCGTTCCCACTACCCGACGGCATGGGCGGCCTGAACGTCAAGATGCGTGCCGACGACATCAGGCAGATCACCGCCGCCCTCGACGCTCTGGCCGACGCCCAGCGAGACCGTGCCCGCCGCGCCGGCACCCCAGACCCACGAAGCCACCAGCAACGCCGCGCCGACATACTGCGTCGGCTCGTCCTGAACGCAGACCCAGCCACCCTGCCCATGCAGCAAGGCCGCAGGCCCCACGTCCACCTCACCATCGGTCTAGAGACCGCGCTCCACCTCGACGACCACCTCACCGAACTGCACGCGCACGGCTTGGTACCTGCCTCGCTCGGCCGCGATCTACTGCGGCAAGCAGCCAAGATAACTCTCGTCCTGCGCGAGGGAAGGCAACCACTCACCCATGGTCCGGGCGACCAGGCCAACTGCACCGAGACGTCCACTCGTTACAAGCCCCGCCAGACCGTGCTGGATCAGGTCCTCGGTCGCTTCCCGCAGTGTGTCCACCCAGGGTGCACGCTCGACGCCGCCCGTTGCGACGTTGACCACGCCATTCCTTTCGCCAAGGGTGGAAAGTCCTGCCCCTGCAACTTGATTCCGCTCTGCCGCACGCATCACCGGCTCAAGACCAACGGCGGCTGGTCACTTCGCCTCACCCGGTCCGACGAGCCCTACCCCGTCGGCAGCATTGAGTTCCGTAGTCGGCTGGGGCAGCGTCACATCGAACCACCGCCGGATTCTGCCGGACTCACCGATCAGAAGGGGTCCGCCGAGGACGAGGCCGACGCTGTAACCAGGGCCCGACTGCGTGATGAAGCCTGGGACAAAGAGCTGCGACGGGTTGATCCTCCGCCGCAATCGGCGCCGGCCGAGGCTCCGTGGGGTGAGCCGCCCTTCTGACGACGTAGCTAGACCTGATCAACCGTGAACGTGCGCACACCAGTCAGTTCGACGACGGGCTTCCAGTACTTCACGAAGCGCTTTTTAGCGGCCTGGGCCTGCACGGACGCGTCGGCTCCGGCTTGGTAGTCGCTGTCCTGGTAGGCGGTTGCACTCTCCCAGCAGTTCCAGTAGCCGTTGTCCGCCCAACGCACGTACGACTGGTCGGCGCGTAGGGACTCGCTCTGCGCGTCCTTGAGCGCAGTGACGATCTTCTTCCCGTCCGGGAGGGCACCGGCTTCTGCGTCTACCAACTGGCTGAGAACGGCCGCCCGGATGCCCACGGCCTCCCGTAGGAGCGCTGCGCCCCGCACTGTGTCCTCGCACGAGGAGACCAACTGAACGCCCTCGCGTACTTTGCCGCGTGCCTTCTCACTCTGCTTGATCACCTTGACCAGGGACTTCGCCTGTTTCTTCTGCTGCGCGAGCTTCTTGGCAGCGGCCTCTTCGGCGGCGGCTTCCGGATCTTCGGTGGGCATCGTGGCGCTGGGTTCCACGGGCGGCGAAGACGCACTCGCGCTCGACCGAGAGCTCGACCGCGGACTCGAAGCTGCCGGCGCGACGGACTCGTCATCACGGCCCAGGCCGATGACGGCGATGGCTCCGACGACGACCACCGTGACCGCAGCTGCCACCAGGCCGATCACCCGGCCGGCGTGGTGATCCCCGGATGCATGAGCCTCTACTGCCGGCGAGTGAGCCTGGGCTGTGTCGAAGCGGGCACCGCAAGCCGTGCAGAAGGGCTCGTCGTCGACCCGGGCGCTGCCGCACTCGATGCAGAATCTCTCGGCCATCAGATGCTCATGCTGTGGTCGGCCTTGTCCAGGTCGCGCCCACCGGGCAGGTCGTACGTACCCACCGCGATCTTGGCGTCTTTCAGCACCTGGACCAGGGTGGCGTTCATCTGCTTGATCGACGGCAGAGCATCGTTGCCGTTGAGGGCTTTCAGCTTCGTCTTGTCGACGTACCCAGCTCCCTCACCCTCGTCATAAATCTGGACTGCCTCGTTGAGGATGGTCGCGTTCTCCTTCGCATCCTCGCCCAGCGTCTCGGCCGCACTCTGCAGTTGGGCGTAGGCCGTGGCCATGTCGCCTTCCGCCTGAACACCGACCAACTCCGCCTTCAAGGCGTTCATCGACTTCGACACGGCTTCGAGTTGCTTCACCTCGTCACTGATGTCCGGGGCATCAGGCATGTCGGCGTAGTCGGGATTCGGGCAACTGACGTAGCTGTACTGGGCGCACTCGGCGTAGGCCGGCGCGTAAGCAGCCCGGATCCGCTCGTTCTCGGCCTCCACGTCCGCGACCTTCTTGTTGTAGGCCGTGGTTGCCGCAGTGGCCCGCTTCATGGCGGGCAGGAACTGGCGTTCCGCGGCGAAGAAGACATCTCGGTGGGACATCAGGTTCTCGAAGTCTGCGCGGACCGCCTCCTGCTGCTTGGCAAGATCCGCCGCTGCTGCCGCTTCGCGCTGTGCCTTGAGTTCCGCCTCGCTCGGTCCGCGATCAAACACGCCGGCAACGGCCAGACCGCCCGAGACCAGGCCGACCACCAGGATCACGCTCAACGCCCCGAACAAGACCCGTTTCCGACCTCCCGGTGTCGGCGTCTGGACGATCGACTCTTCCTGGGGCGCTGATCTAGGGCTCGGCACTGCTCTGAGGTTGGCACCGCAATTACCGCAGAAGGCAGAATTCGTCGGCAGCGCTTCTGAACACGAAGGGCAGGTGAGGGTGCGAACGCTCATGGAGTCCCCGGATCTGGAAGACGGCTCTGGTCGGAACTACCGTCGGCACCGGGGCAGAGGTGATCAGGACGCGCCGGGGTTCGCAGCCTTTGCCGCAACGGTGGCTACGGTCTGCTTCGAGGTTGCGCGACCGGCTCTGACGAAGAGGACTTTTCAGAAGCCGCGAGGCTGGCCCGGCGGGGTCGGCAGGCACAGGGGGTTACGGTTCATCTCAGTCCTCGGAACCCCCACGCCACTTGCGCACCCGCCCAGCAAGCCCGCTGGAGACCTTGCCCGCAACAGCCCCAGCCTGCCCAATAGCTTCGCCCCCGAACCCGCGAACCGCCTCGACCCCCTGCCCGCCCACCACAAGCGCCTTGTCCATCGCCTCCGACGCAGCATCTGTCCAGGCTCGCGTCGCCGCGTCCTCGTGACCGGACTCAATCCCCAGCCCAACGTAGAACTCGTGGACCCCGGCCGAGATCTGGTTCCCGGCCCGCACGATGGCCGGCGACTGCATCGGATTGAGCAGCACGTTCTCATTGGCCCGGCCGACCGCGTCGCCCATCCTGGCCAGCAACCGCTCAGTGCTCTGCGCGATCACCTGCAATCGCTTCGCCCGAGCAGCCTTCAGCCCCTGCCGGTGAGCGTCCAGTTCTTCCGGCGCATCGTCCAGCACCCGGTCGAGCTCGAGCAGGGCGAACGCATCGAGCAGCTGAAAACAACGGGCCAGGGCGACAAGCCAATCCCGAACCTCGACCGCGGCCGGGCCGACGGTCCCCGCGAGCTCGGCCATACTGCCCTCGCTCTCAAGCTTCCGGGCAAGCCGGTCCAGCCGCAGGACGATGTCCGCCTGCACCTCGCCGAGCGTCGTCGAAACCGTCTGTACCTTCGACCAGCTGACCGGATCGACCCGGCCGCGTGCTTCCCAGAGGATCATCGCCTCGTCGATCGCGAACCCGGACCCGACGATGCGGCCGAGTACAGCGTCCTTCTGCGCATTCAGCACCTCGTCGAGCTTGGCGTCGATCCGTTCCAGATACTCGGTGATCTCGGCCATGCTCTGCTGCATGGCCACCTGGGCCATGATGCCCGCGGCGCCGGCCAGGACTGCGGGGTTGGCCAGGAGCGCCGGTGCCGAACCCGGCCCCTGCGAGAATTCGACGATCTTCCGTATCTGGCCAGACTGCCCGTTGACCACGCCCGTAGGCAGGTTGCGTCCAGCGCTCTCGCGCAGCCCGTACTTGCGCGCGAAGTCCGCAGAGTCCTGGGTCATCTTCACCCAACGACCAGAGTTCTCGGCAATCACCGCTCCGGCCTGAGCCGCCACCGACCCGACGTGGGCCAAGCTCTTCAGCCGATGCAGCCCGAGGTCCCGTGACTCCAGCTGCTCCGAGGCCAAGAAGCGCTCGACGTCCGCCGGACGCCCGATCACCGCCAGCCCGTCACCGTCGCTGATCAGCTGAATCTCGTGGTCCATCGCCCGCTCCCGAATGACGTGTGGCCAGTAGAGGGTCGTCCGCAGATCCATCGGCAGCACCCTGGCCGGATCCAGGCACTTATCGCAAGCCGCCCTCGCCGCCCAAGAATACGAGCGAACCCTTTGCCCGAAGCCCTTGGGAGCGCCACCTACAAGATCAAATGGTGGACGATTTCAGGCGCCCTCGACGCTCGGCCTCCTGAAGCGGATTCCTGCCGAATACGACGGCAGGAATCCGCTCTGAAGCAAGTCCCACAACTCGGATCAGATATTGCGGCTCAGCTGCAGCAACGCGGCCAGCGGCTGAAGGGGCAAACAGCTTCGGTCAGACAGCGTTGACGCTTGTGACGCCACCGACTGCAGTGACGCCTGGTCGCCACATCCCGAGACCGGGCGAACGCCCAGCCCTGGACTCACTGCGCACCAGGTTCCGCCCAGGTCAAGAACGAGTTCGAGAAGTCCGGCGTGGTCCAGGAGAAGGGCGTCAAGCAGCTTGAGACGGCTCACAAGGCCGCCAGCACCGCCGATGTCCGCCACCAGGCGACAATCCCAAGCTAAGTGCGATGGAGAACTCTCCGCTGGAGGAACCGCTGGAACCGGTGCCAGTAACGGCCGACGGCGACGAGAGGGTCCCGACCAGAGACTCGAGCCCCTGGTCAGCCCTCATTCTTTGACATCAGTCGCGAATGTCGTGCCTCCGGGTGCTGCTGACCGTCTGCAGGGCTTGCGGAGTCCAGCCATGCGCATCTGGCAACTTTTCGGACAATATTCTTTAACTTGAGGGTCAGCTGAACCCTTCAAGGATCAAGATCGAAGCGCATGACCCAATCCCTGGACGGTCATGGT
>NZ_JAJOMB010000050.1 GCF_021129305.1 Kineosporia babensis
GCTGGCCGGGTCCTGCCCGAGGTCGGTCAGGACCCGGGGGACGTCCAGGATCGAGGTCGGCTCCACGATCCGGGCGATCACCAGCGAGGCGAACACCTCGTCCGTGACCGGGGCGAACCCCAGATCCTCGAACACACGAGCCAGGGCCTGGAAGAGCACGTCCGATCCGGTCGAGACCACCCTGGCAGGCGCCACGACCTGCCGATCAGAGCGCCCGGCCGCCTCCTGCAGGTCGAACAACGGGGCCTCACCGCTGCGGACGGGCCCGATCAGGTCGGCCTTGCGCGCTGCGGGAGCGATCCCCAGATCAAGTTCGCCCTGGCCAGGATCATCCAGCAACTCCTGTGCCTGGCGCATCAGCAGCCCCAGTTCGGCCTCGGTATGCGCCGACCCGACATGCGCCACGATCCGGCGGCGACCGTTCACAGAGTCAGCAATCTGCACAGCCGTCGCTCCAGAAGCCGTGCGGACCCGCCGAATCCACGCCACGCACCCCACCGTAAAGCACGATTAGTGCCTCAGATCCGCCCTTCGCGGAACCATCACTGCAGGTCAGCGAACCGCGGCCCGAGAAACCGAACGGGTGTGACCAAACTCAGGTGCGAGCAGGGGCCGGTGCCCTCGCTCGCCGCGCACCGCCCGGTCCTGCTCGTAGGCGGTGTTCGCGAGTCGGCAGGGCCCGCATCTGCAGCCGGATCCGACAGAGCGGCCACGGGTACCGTGCGGTGACATGACTCGGTTCACTCCTCAGCAGGGGGTCAGGTGCGCGGCTGTCGTTGCTGGGCCCTGGCCTGCTCCCACAACTGCCGGAAGTGCTCGGCGTCCCCGCTCAGGAGTTCCACGATCGCGGCGAGGGTTGGCCATGATCCGATCACGAGACCGTTCATGCGGCGCACGACCTGTGTGCTGTTCAGGCCCACTTCGTCAGCGACGTCGAGATTGCTGCGTCCAGCCTTGCGTCGTAGCGCCTCGAGCGCTTGGGCGAGTTCCATCGCCTGCGGGCTTGCGACAGCCCGCAGAACCGTTCCGTGCAGCCGGTGAGTGACCTCAATCCTGCCGTCAGCGATGGCGGCCACCACAGGCCGCAAGGCCTCGATATCACCGGTGTCTGCAAGCGCCCGGAACGCAGCTGTGATGTGGATCTGGCGCACAGGGATTCAACCTCCTTTTCGGCATGGACGAGGCGGGGCCCGTGCTATCGGCCCTGCAAGCTCTGCGCGTGCTCAGTAGCGTCGGCGCCTAAACGTCGTCGAGATCGAACTCCCCGGCCTTGACCGCGTCGAGGAACTCGACCCACCGGGCTCGCGTGAAGTCGAACGGCAGGACCTGAGGTGACAGCGGATGCGCGATTTCGACGCCGACGCCGCGGCTGTCTCGCCGCACCCTCACGCGCCCGTATCCGCTGGCACCTGCGGCTTCTTGCCACTGGCCGTCTGCTCTCAGCATCATCGCTGTCCTCTCCGTCGACGGGGACGGGCCCCGCAGCTTCCCCACTGCGGCGGCCCGTCACCCGATGGCGCTGCTGCCCCGGCAGTGCCCCCATACGTCCCGCTGGGCGTCCGGCATCGTTGACGTGCCGGGGGCGGGTGGGCTTGGTGCAGGGACGGGCCCTGGTGCTGACCCGCTGGGCCCGCCCCTGCTCGGCGCCGCCAGGAGGGCTGGCGGTGCCCTTCGTGCCCGCGCCAGCCTGTGCGGTGGCCTCGCGGGCTGGAGCCGCAGTCCCAGCTGATCCGTGCAGATGACGCAGCCGTGACAGGACAGCGGGTCTAAGGGCGCAGTTCTAGCCGCATGATCGATCGCCCCGTACCACCAGGCAGGAACCGGACTGCCTTCACCCCATCGATCTCGGCAGCGACTGCCAGTGCGACGTCCTGGCGGCCGAGCGCTGCCTCGAGAATCACGTTGAGGCGCGTACTGTCGAACAAGGAGTGCGCGACCAAGAGGGGACGGACATCAGCGGCACGTAGGCGTGCCTCGACGTCCTCGCGCAGCCGGTTGGCCCGCTCGCTGGTCACTGCAGCCGGCGGGTGGAGACCGCTGATGGGTCACCTTCGCGACGCTCGGCCAGGCCACCGGTGCCGGCCCATGAGCCGATCCATGTGCGGAGCACATCGTTCACGGGGCACTCCTGGCCCCGACGCGAACAGCGGGTGCAGCAGTTGTCGCCATCGACCGGATGAGCATCGATGAGGCGCGGCACCAAGGCGATCACGTGCCTGGTACGGCGCAGTTCGGCACGCTGGTCGAGGCCCGAGTCGAGGCGATCCCCTGGTCCAGGAATCTTCTCAGCAAGCCACGAGTCAAGCTCAGCCACCTCGGACAACAGTTCCCGCCGCTGCGCAGGCGTGCCTGCATGCCGGCTGCCTCGCCTGCGCAGCCATACTCCGAAAGTCGCTCTAGAGCGTGGATTTGCGATTGCCTTCAGCGGTGTAAGCATCCCGCTACTCCCCTCTCAAGCCGTAGTGTTCACTTGGACACAGCGTGGCGGCTGAAGCAGCGCGACGTAAACCTAGCGTTTGGCTAACTAAGTCGAGAGACTGGCTAGGCCACGGAACGGTCACGAGGGGACATGGAGTGAAGCGGACACAAGGGAAGGCGCCCAGCACGGCCAAGCAGGTCTCGATCCGACACCGGCAGCTCGGGGACCGGCTCAGAACGGCACGCACTGCGGCCGGCCTCAGACAGGATGATGCCGCGCAGATGCTTGAGCTGCATCCTGTGACGCTCTCAAAGATCGAAAATGGCCATACGTCGGTAAAACCGATGCTGGTCCGCGAAATGGCCCGCATCTATGGACTCCCCACAGAAGTGGCGGACGAACTTGCGGCGCGAGCGGCCGGCCCTGGCGCACCCGGATGGACGGTCTCCTACCGCGACGTCATCCCCGAGCAAGTCAGTGCGTTAGCCGACATCGAGGCGCGAGCCACCGCAATGGTCCAGTATGAAACAGAATTCATGCCGTTCCTGCTGCAAACCCCAGCCTACGCCGAACATGTCATCGGCCTAGCAACTCAGGTATCCCCCGAGCGCCGACAGGCCCACCTCAACTTCCGCCTCGAGCGTCAGACACGCCTCCTCACGCGAAATCCCAGACCCAAAATGCACTTCATCATTCACGAAGCGATTTTCCGCGCGCACGTGGGATCAGACACGCTCATGAGTGACCAGTTCGCTCACGTGGTGAACCTCTCGCGGCAGCGATCCATAGATGTCCGCGTGTGGCGATTCAAAGATGGCCTACATCAGTGGATGTCAGGCGCATTCACATTGCTGCAGTCCGACGGCGAATGGCCGCACGTGGCCTACACCGAGAACCAAGTAGAAGGGAGGTTCGACGAGGACGTCCACCACGTCGAGGAATACGCACGCCTGTTCGGCATCATTCGTCGTAAAGCAACACCAATCAGGGAGTTTCAGCTATGACGGCAGCATCGCCGGACCCTGCAGTTTGGCTCAAGGCCCAGCGCTCGCAGAACAGCAACGGCTGCATTGAACAGTGCCGGCCTGACACCCAGGTCAGTGTCCGTGACACCAAGCAACACGGGCAGGGCCCAACGCTGCGCATGAGCCGCAGCGCGTACGCGACCTGGATCGCAAGCGCCAAGGATGGCGAGCTCGACCATCTCGCTGGGCTGTAGCACCACCACGCACTAGGCGGGTCCGGCCGCATCCCGCTCGGCCGGACCCGCATCGCAGGCGCAGCATGGCCCCCAACTGCATCCGTCTCGATCAGGACCCCGCCCTGCTGGATGAGCTTCTCAATGCCGGTGCGGAGACCGTTCGCACGATCCCGAAGCGGTTGGGGTCGCCAGGAGAGGCCGTAAAGGCCGCGTTCGCTGAAATATTTCAACGGCGCAACGATATCAAGGATGTCCGTGGTGCTGGGATGATGGTGGAATCATTCCGACACACCCTGCGGGATAGCGGACTGGACTTTAGCCATGGCCAGTTTGTCGCCTGCGCTCTTCCTGGCAGTCGTCAGTGCGAGAGTGATCTGTGCTCGCTCCCTCGTTTTCCTTGATTTTGGCGCCCTTCAGATCGATCACAAGCGCGGCTAATTGGAAGCGATGCGCGAAGGCGGCGATAGCGTATAGGGCCGTAAGTAGATGAAAGATGGCCATCAGCAAGGCCACGGCAATCCCGGGTAGTAGGAATCCCGTGTCCCTGGCGGCCGAGTAGATCAAGACTCCCATGACTGCGACCAGAAACGTCAGCACGATTAGGTTGAGCGCCGAAATCGTCGCCACCAACTTTCGTGGTAGTCGTCCCGGGTAGAGCAGGACTAAGACCGTCGCGATGTAGACCGTGCTGCCGAATGCCAGGCAAGTCGCCCACACGTGCGTTGGGAAAATTCTGGCCAAGTCGCCATACATGAATCCGAACGCAACGGGAGGCAACACGATGACCGCCATCAGGCGGGCAAGTCGGGCCGAATGATGAAGTCCCGAGGCAGCCAGGGCGAACTGGATGCCGAAGAAGATATTGACGAAAGCTAGCGCGAACATGAGGTCAGCCACGACGATCTCGGAGTACGCGCGCTCGGTATTCTCCTCCTCGCCGCCCACCATATTCCAGGCTTGCTGGGCGAAAGCGAAAGCCGTAAAGCTGACGAAGAAGAGAGAAGCTGCTCCGTCTCGCACGTTACCCGATGGAACCTCAGGGCCGCCGTCCCGAGCTCTCATCTCCCCGCTGAAGGTCAGGATCAGGACCAGGGCTGTGAAAGCCACGGCGGCCATTGCTGCCGAGAACTGAGAGAACAGGACGCCGATGACTCCCACCTGAATATTTTCCATGGTCTCCCTGCGCCCCCTCTTGGATGGTCGATGTAGTAGCGACGGGAATCGTGGCCACCTTGTTCAACCGGGTGCAGGAAGCGTTCTCAGACTTCACTGAATTCCACCGAGCGATGGCGAACGGGAGTCGATGGTTCCTATGGTGCAGAGGCTGCCACAGCTGATTCCTGAAGCGACGCTGAGACCGGTCCGTACTTACCGTGAAGACGGAGGGTAGCCTGACATGGAATCGAGTCGAGGATGAAGCAGATTCAGCGTTCGCCCACCCCCACATTCCTAGCCATGGCTACGGCCTCCGCGCGGGAGCCAGCCTGCATCTTGGTCAGGATGCTGCTGACTTTGTTGCTGATCGTCTTGTCCGTTCGGCCAAGTTTGATCGCGATCTGTGGGTTCGTGTCGCCGCGGGCCAACAGGTTCAGTACCTCCCATTCGCTGCGGGATAGTTGCGGGAACGGGTCCAGTTGGGGCCGGGAGGTGCTGAAGAACGCTCGGACTCGCCGAGCGATGCCGGGGCCGAAGATAGCTTCTCCGCGGGCGACGCCGTGGATGGTGCGGTGCAACTCGTCTCCGTTGGCCTCCTTGAGCAGATAGCCGCTGGCTCCGGCGCGAAGCGCGGCGAAGACGCTTTCGTCATCGTTGTCCATGGTGATGACGAGCACAGCAATGTCTGGGTGGCTGGTGGTGATCTGGGCTGTCGCGGCGAGCCCGTTCAGCACGGGCATCCGCAGGTCCATCAGGATCACATCCGGTCGGTGGGAGTCAGCTGCCTTCACCGTTTCCAATCCGTCGGCGGTCTGGGCCACAACCTCGATGTCGTCCCAGCCATCCAGGATCGCAGCCACGCCTGCTCGGAAGAGGGGATGATCATCGGCAATTACGACGCGCACCACACCGTCGTTCATCGGGAACCGACCGGAAGGAATGCTGACACGGTGGTGCCGCCCTCATGTCTCTGGCGAAATTCAAGGCGGCCGCCTACCTCACTGGCTCGTTCGCTCATGCTACGCAGACCGATGCCAGTTCGAGGGACATCAGGGATACCCACTCCGTCGTCCTCGATATCGACTCGAAGAGTGTTGTCAGTCAGACGGGCCCGTACATGCAAGTGTGTTCCGTGGCTGTGGCGTACCGCGTTCATGACCGCCTCCGAGGCTATGGCGTAGGCAGCCGTCTGAACGGCTGCGGGAACTTCGTGGGTAAGGTTGATATCGGTGGTGCAGCTGGGTGTCTCGTAGTCTCGGGTGATTTCTTCGAGTGCGGCCTGCAAGCCGATCTGATCCAGTACAGGGGGCCGCAGTCCGTAGGCCACGCTGCGGATGTCTGCTGTGGTCCGTCGTATGCGTTCGCTGATCAGGCCGGCCTGCCGAGCTAGGACCTGATGCCCGGCCTTGTCGATGCGATGAGCAAGCGCGTCCACGAGGTGGGCCGTGCCAGCCAGGGCGGGTCCCAAACCGTCATGCAGGTCGGCCTGCAGACGACGGCGTTCTTCTTCCCTGGCCAGGACCATACGTGATCGGCTCTGTGCGACGTCCTCCACCAGGAGTGCGGCATAGGCCAGTGTCGCCGCACGACTCGCCACTTCCTGAGCGATAAGACGTTCACCGTGCTGAAGGTGCTCGTGGCGGCTTCGGCGGCCGAGGTGTAGTTCGCCGATGGTCTGTCCCAGTGCTCGGGCCGGGACGATGTGTGGATCGGTAGAGGAACGGTTGCCTGCGGTCACCGCGACCCTCGCGTACTGCGCGGTCCCGTGAAAGGTGACGTATGGAAGCGACAATGCTTGACGTAAACGCTCGACCGTCGTCCTCAATTCTGTTTCGGGTTCGGTGGTGGTCTCCGCTGTGTGGCCACCTACCAGGTTCAGGACGGCGAAGGGATCGTTGCGGTGCCCGTAGAGGAGCCGGTCGACGAGCTTCTGCACGGTGTTTCGGACGGCTGCAGCCAGGAGTGCTGCTACCGCGATGAGGATGGTGCCAGTGTGTGAAGAGTCCGTATACGAACTCGCAAGCAGAACCAGCAGGCCATAGGCAGTGAGGACGAGTCCGGTGAGAACGATATAGACGACGCCGCGATTAAGGATCAACTCGATGTCGAACAGACGGTGCCTGAACATGGCGATGGCAACACCGACAGCCGGACCGGCTATCTCGCCGGTGAAGAGCAGTTCTTCCAGTGCGAAGGGCACGGTGCCGTACGTGAGCAGCAGGACAACCTGCAAAAGGGCGAGCGCAGCCACGGTCAGACCGGCGAATTGGAGCCACTGGAGTTGGGACCGTTCCCGCCCTTCGGCACGGCGTGTGCTGCGCACGAGTGCGACGGCTCCGACCACTGGTCCCAGGAGCAGACAGGTTGCTGAGTTCGCCATGAGGACCCGGATCGGCCAGGTCGGTTCCATCAGAAGGAAGGGATTGGTCACCGAGTTATCCACGTCCAGGAACGGGTAGCCGATCATCGCAGCGGCGAGCGCGAGGGTGGCGAACATCGTGAACAGGACGACAGCGGCTCTCCTGCACCGAGACACGACCTCACCGTTGGGAAAAAGCAACGGCAGGAGCGGGACGACGAAGAAGAACGAGCAGTATGACCAACAGCCGATCCAGGCTGCCCAGTCGGCTCCTGGACGGAAGCCGGGAACATAGTGTGCGTACGCCGCATAGTGTGAAAGCAGATGGTAGGGACCCAAGGTAGCCGGCAGCATCATGAGCCAGCCGATCCGGTGGCGTGGCTTGCGACGCAGGATCATCAGGCCCACGACAGGCCAGAGCAGCCCTAGCGTGAAGTCCGACAGGAACAGCGGCTCTAGCGTGTTGCCCGCCGGGATTTGAGCCCGCAGCACCAATGCCACGCAGAAGCAGGCCAGTACCCCCATGACACACACGTGTGCCAGGAGCCTCAGTACTCGATCGATCCGGCCTGGAACCGGCGCGGCCGCGACTTCTGGGCTCATACTGGCAATCGTGAGGCAGGCATCGAACCGTCGTGAGGGTTACTTGCGAGAATCCCGGAAAACCGGGAATCTCTCCCCTGGAGATCGGGAGGTCGCGCGCAGGAAGGTGGGTGACGTCGGATCCGGCGATAGCCGTTGAAATCGGGGGAAGCCGTTGCCTGTTAGTACTTCACAAATATATGGGCAGCGACTTCACAGCCCAGCGTCACCGTCTGCTCGCTGGCCTCTGACAGGTGTGGCCGCGGGCCTGCTGGGGACGCTCGCGACACTGGGCACCGACCAGCGCACCATTCATGAGCCTCCAACACTCAGCCAGGTTGGTCAGTTAAGCCAAACCACGGCATGGATCGGTGTCGTCGCCGGCTATGCCTGCGTTGCTTCCCTTCTGGTCTTCGCCGCGCAGTGGCAGCATAACCTGCAGCCTCGCCTCAACTGTGTGGCGTCGAATCTGGTTCGGCTGGGGTTCGTCTCGGCGGCAGGTGCGCTGACCCTGGGCTACGGCTGGAAGGGAGCCCTCGCCATCTACCTTCCAGAAGGCCTGGACAGCGGCCTGTTTGATGAGAACGGCCTCTTCATCTACTACGTCCTGAACGACTTCGGGTCCTACATCGGGTGGCTCGGCGTGATCGTCTCGGCAGCAGGGGTGGCGTACCTTGCGCTGCGACTGCGGCTCCTCTCCCGCTGGCTAGGACTGGCTAGCCTTGTCGCGGTCCTGCTCGTCACGGGATGGGTCGTCGGCACCGGTTTACCGGGCTTCGGAGGCATTGTCGGGCCCGCATGGCTCGTAATCCTGGGCATCGCATTGACCTTTGGGAGGACTCCAGGGCGGGCAGATCTCTCCCCCAACTAATCCCTACCTCGGTGAAACCGGATCGCCATGTCAGCGTAGAGGGCTACTGCAGTGACCAGGTCAATCGCTGGAGTGTGCACTCAACGCCTTGACCGGTGCCAGAACGCTTTCGCTACTGATATTTCCGGCTCCGCATACCGCCCTCGGTGGGCGCGGAGTCCCGTCTGTGGATCGGATCGTGGACAACTCTCTGACGAACCTGAAAGCCCGGCTTCGCCGGCATTGGCTGATGATCCTTATCTGTAGTTGCGCGTTCACCGTCATCGTGGGCGGATGGGCCATCCTGTTTCCTGGAGGAGAAACCCCGTCCGAGGCGACCGGCAGACGCGTCCCTGGCCTTGCCCCGAGCAGTCCGACCAGGTTGCCCTCCAGCACCGCACCGTCCACCGCGCCGCAGCAACAGGGCTCGGTTCACGACTCGGTACCGAAAGCCCTTCACCCACCGGTGACGACGGAAACCAACGACTCGCAGGACTTGCCGGAGAGCAGTCCCTCAAGCGTGGTATCCCCGATCTCGCCACCCGTGGTGCTCGATCCGGGGACGCCTCCGACGTCGACTTCGGGCCCGACCGCCACAGGAGATCCGAGACCACCATCGTTGCCGCCAAGGCCGTCCACGCCGACCCTTTCACCCTGGGGTTCACCCACCAGTCATCCGCCGGTGACGACCACCAGTACCACGAGGCCGCCAGTTGGCCCATCGATAACGCGCAGTACCGACGAGCACGACCCGGTTGTGGTAGTAGCCGGGCCGGACCAGAGCGTAACGTACCGGCAGGACCCGAGGATCTTCACAGGTGTGAATGGCGAGACCGATCTTGTGCACTGCCTCATTCTGACCAACCGAGCGGAAATCTCCTTCCGCATTGCCTCAGTTGCCATTACGTCTCTGGAAGGGGACGGCGGTTTCTTGGAAGCCGAAGGCACTCCTGACGACTGCGTGGAATCGGAGGCATCAGAGGCTCCGCTGTGCAGATCCGGCGACATCGCCCCGGGAACGTTCTGCCATTTCCCGGTGCAGGCACCGCCGCTTGATGCCAAGAACCACAGGTCCGAGATCGTGGTGATGGCGGAAGGGCTTTGCACCGACCGAGCACCCAGGCCGTGCACCGAGGTGCCAGCAGATCGAAACCCAACCCAGGAAAATCCCGTTCGAGTGCAGTGGGATGTTCTGAGCACGCCCCTGCTGGCCTGCTGGGCGGCGGGCCGACCTACCAATGGGAACTCGTACTGGGACTTCGAACTGACGAACATGTGTGCTGATGAAACCTCCGACCCGCAAGCGGCGTCGTCCTGACGCCGCGGCGGTTAAGCCACGGGCCACCGCCGCCCCAGCCCGCACCGGTTCACCGGCAGCCACCCACGGTTCGGCCAGTCCTTCAGCCCAAACCGAACTGACTGCCCCCGCCGGTAAGGATCCCCAGACGGAACTAATCAAACTCGGTGTCCAGGTCATCGCCCCGACGACAGTCATCAGCGCTCTGCTCTACTACTTCGGGTACGTCGCGACCCGCGCGCGGTTCGCCTACTTCGGGATTGACCTCGACCTGCTCGGGCTGTCTCAGCAGGCCCTGCTGATGCAGAGTGTGGGCGTCATGTTCCCGCCCCTTGTCCTCGCCCTGGCCATCGTCGGCCTAGGGATCTGGTTGCACGTCACGCTGGAACGAGCGCTTCGAACCGGACGTCGGCGACGGGTGCTGCGCGGGGTCGCCTACGGTTTCGTCGCGCTCGGATGCATCCTGCTGACCAGGGGCACAGTTGGGATGGTAATCCCAACGATCGCCGAAACAGAGGCCCCAGCAACCACTCCTGGTTGCCTCGCCCTGGGTTCGCTACTCCTGGCTTCCGGACGGCGCTTACACTTGCGCACGTCGACCAGAACCGCCGCCGACCACCACCCCCGGCACGAGACCACCGCGTGGGTTTGCGTCTGGCTCATCGTCGCACTCAGCAGTTTCTGGGCGATCAACTCCTTCGCGTGGGTGTACGGGCGAGGCCAAGCCACCGTGGACGTACGCCGCCTGAACGAAAAGCCTCAGATCATCTTGGACACCAAGGAGTCCCTTCGCCTCCCGGCCACCGTCGTCCGTGAGGACAGGCTGGACGGACCCGAGGGACAGGACTTCAACTACCGGTCGTCTGGCTGGCGACTCTACACAGCCACCGGCGACCAGATGTTCTTGATCCCGGACAGTTGGCAGCGTGAAGGCACCGTGCTGCTGATCCCGATTGGCAACAATGTGCGGGTGCAGATGTACCCGTAGTGGCAACTACGGGTACATCTGCCCACGAACTTTAGCCTAGTCCGGCCCCGTCTGAGGAACATGACCAGACGGTTCACTGCTGGAAATCGAGCACCGCTCGCGCCCGTATCACTACCGACGCCGACACTGCGTGCTGTTGATCATGGCTGTCAGCACACAATCACCGCCGCCGAGCGTTTCCACCGATCTACTTACTGTGCTCGAACTCATCGACCTCGAGGGTCGAACATTTCCGACAACGTTGCCTCCGTTGACAACGGACAAATCCGCCAAGGACGTTGCCGCCAAGGAGTTTCCGGCAGTGTGAAGACTTGGAGAGTCATCTCCAAGTCTTCACATCTACAGACCGTGGGTCTCCCATCATGGCGCGTCCGGCTGATTAAGGCCGTTGCTCAGGGGCAAGGGAGCCGTCACCCGCGAGGACCGCGGTCCGCATAGTCAGGCCGCGGAGCCAGAGCACGCGCAAGGCCAACTTGTCCACCAATTCGACCGATTCACCTTGAAGAATGCGGGTGCGGACGCTCAGGCATCCCCGCCACGTGTCCAGCTCGGGCTGGGACCAAAAACCTCTTTCGACGGCGCCGAAGATCAGGTCCTGCAAATCCATCTCCCGCAGGGCTTCATGACCCAAGACAACGAGATATCTCCATTTCAGGGCGTCGAGCGTGTACTCGAACTCGCTGAGGAACCACGTCAGTACGCGGTCGGGCCTTCACCCCGGAACTTGGACACGCGGGTGAGTGTTTCAGGCTGCCAGGACGAACGTAGCAGCGTTGAGGATGTTCTCGTACTGGTTGGGTGAGACTTTCTGGCAGTAGGAGTGCCTTCGGCGGGTGTTGTACCGGGTGCAGAACCGGAAACTGTCCCGGCGGCAGGTGGCCGCATCGATCCAGAACGGCTCGCCCTGGAGGGTTTCTCGTTTGAAGGTGGCGTTCCAGGGCTCCACCGCGGCGTTGTCGGCGCTGGAGCCGATCCTGCCCATGGACTGTCGCAGCCCGAGTTTCCTGCAGTGTTCCACAAAGGCGTTCGACGTATATTGAGCTCCGTGATCCGAGTGAAAGATCGCTCCTTGGAGCGATCCTCGCGTGGTCACGGCGTCGTTGAGTGCGGCGATGACGAGGTCGGTACGCATGTGATCGGCGATGGCCCAGCCGACCAGGCGGCGTGAGGCCAAATCGATGACGGTCGCCAGATACAGGTTGCTGCCGTCGGCCAGCGGCAGGTACGTGATGTCACCGGCATAGACACAGCCCGGTGCGGGCGCCCAGAACTGGTGTTTGACCAGGTCAGGGAACTTCTGCCCGGACTCATCGCTGATCGTGGTGCGGACCTTGCGCCGTAACCGCAGCCCGGTGATGTTGTGCTCGCGCATGACGCGGGCCACCCGTTTGTGGTTGATCCGCTCACCGGCCGGCACACCCTCGTTCAGCTCAGCCGTGATCCGGGGCGCACCCAGCGTCCGGTCGGCCCGGTTCAGGACCCGGATCTTCTCGGCCAGGCACTGGTCGGCGGCGGCCCTGCGGGCCCGGCCGGGCGCGGCCTTGCGCCAGGCATAATAGGAGGAACGCTGCAGGTCCAGGACCTGGCACATCCGCTTCACCTCGAAGGTGTCCCGGTGATCATCAACGAACTGGAAGCGGCTCACCAGT
>NZ_JAJOMB010000051.1 GCF_021129305.1 Kineosporia babensis
GGAGGGACTCGAGTCGGGGAGGGACTCGAGTCGGGGGTTGGCGTTATTTGCGAGGACCGCTTGGTGGGCGTGTGGCAGGCCGCCGGCTTTAGTGGGTTGGAGGGGCGCGAGTCGGAGGGAGCACTGCCCCGGAACTCGAGTAAGGCGACGAGGGGGAGTTACGGGACCAGGAGGTCGAGGCAACGCCGAAGGGGAGTTGGCGAGTACGAGCGGGGCCGGTGGGTGGTGCAGGCGCTTGATGGGAGCGAGTGCTGGGGTGAGTGGCAAGGGGAGGCAGGACGAGCGGGGAAGGCAACCGGCGAGGTACGTGGTGAGAGTGAGAGCGCAGGTGAGCGGTGCAGGGCGGGCACTGAGGTGGGTGGTGCAGGGCGGGCGACGAGGGGCTGGATGTTGAGGATGGGTGGCTCGACATCCAGGCAGTGAACGCGACTGGTGGGCGTGGGCGGTGAGGACGAGCAGCGTTGGCGGCAGCGATGGGTAGGTGGTGTGAGCGAGCGCTGCAGATCGTTTGGAGGATCAGCTGGTGGGAGGTAGCCCGCGGGGAGTGACTGGTGTTGGGGCACCGTGGCGAAGTTGAGTAGCAGGCAGGCCGCTGAAGATCGCAAGCCAGGGTTGAGAGGCGGTGTTGAGACGGGGGCCTTGATCTCGCGCTTGGGCTACGAGTCGAGAAGGGGCTACCTCGGGTGCAGCACACGTGAGGCGACTGGACGGGAGAAAGCCTCAGGGGTGGGGAATGGCAGCCGGTTCGAGGGCCCCGAACCTCAGCCGAAGGCCCGGGGGACTTGGCTGTAGTGCCAGCCAGAACGTCTCTAGTTAAAGGGTTTTCAGGAGACTCGCGAGGTCTGCTTGATCCGGTTGGTGAGCTCGGTGACCTGGTTGTAGGTCGACCGGCGCTCGGCCATCTGGGTGCGGATCTTGCGGTCGGCGTGGATGACCGTGGTGTGGTCGCGGCCGCCGAAGAGCTGGCCGATCTTCGGCAGGGACAGGTCCGTGAGCTCGCGGCACAGGTACATGGCGATCTGGCGGGCGTTGCTGAGGGTGCGCGAGCGCGAAGGGCCGCACAGGTCGTCCATGCTGACGCTGAAGTACGCGGCGGTCTGGGCCATGATCGTGCTCGAGGTGATCTCCGGGGTGTCGTCTGCGGGGATCAGGTCCTTCAGCACGATCTCGGCCAGGGACAGGTCGACTGGTTGGCGGTTCAGGCTGGCGAACGCGGTCACCCGGATCAGGGCGCCCTCGAGCTCGCGGATGTTGGTGGAGATGCGCGAGGCGATGTACTCCATGACGTCGTCGCGGACCTCGAGACGTTCGCCGATCGCCTTCTTGCGCAGGATGGCGATCCGGGTCTCCAGGTCGGGCGGCTGGACGTCGGTGATCAGGCCCCACTCGAAGCGCGAGCGCATCCGTTCCTCGAACCCGGCCAGCTGCTTGGGCGGCAGGTCGGAGGTGATGACCACCTGCTTGTTGGCGTTGTGCAGGGTGTTGAAGGTGTGGAAGAACTCTTCCTGGGTCTGCACCTTGTTCTGCAGGAACTGGATGTCGTCGATCAGCAGGACGTCGACGTCGCGGTAGCGGCGCTGGAAGGTGCTGGCCTTGTCGTCGCGGATGCTGTTGATGAACTCGTTGGTGAACTCCTCCGAGTTCACGTAGCGCACCCGGACCCCGGCGTAGAGGTTCATCGCGTAGTGCCCGATGGCGTGCATCAGGTGGGTCTTGCCCAGGCCGGACTCGCCGTAGATGAACAGCGGGTTGTAAGCCTTGGCGGGAGCCTCGGCGACAGCGACGGCAGCGGCGTGGGCGAACCGGTTGCTGGCGCCGATGACGAAGGTCTCGAAGGTGTACTTGGCGTTGAGCCGGGCTGGTTCGACCGTGGGCTTGGTGGCCCGGTGCCGGGCGGGCCGGTCTTCGGGGTGCGGCGCGGGCTCGGACGAGGCGGGCAGACCGGTGGACAGGCCGCCGTGGTTGTGCACGCCGAGAGGACTCGAGTTCGACGGGATCGCCGGCGGCGTGCCCTCCAGGGGCTTGGAACGCTCGAGGTTGCGGATGTCGATGATCGAGTCGGGGTTGTTACCCCGGCCGGGACGGGAGTCCCCACGGAAACCGCTGTCGGGCTGGGAATCGCGTCCGGGAGCGGATCCGGCGCCGTCGTAGCGGAACCGGCGTTCGGCGTTGAACGAGTCCTGGCCGAACAGGTCTCCCTGAAGCGGTTCGCCGGACTGCGTCTGTTCTTCCGGCTGCTCCGGGGATTCGGCGGGGGTAGGTTCCTGGTCAGACAGCTCGGCCGAGGTGAGGCCCAGGTCGAAGCGGGTCCCCTCCTGACGGTTGAGGTCCAGACGGGAGCCGTCGTAGCGAGTGGCGGGGTAGTCGTCGTTGCCGGACTCGAAGTCGAAACGGTCCGCCTCGGGGCGCTCGTCAGGGGCACGGTCGATCTCATGCCCAGCGTTGTGCCCGGGCTGACCTAGGTCGTTCTCGTGACGGGGGAACTCTGGCTGTTCCTCGAAGCGACCGCTTTGACGGAGCTCGCGCCGGCTCTCGTAGCGAGGGCGCTCGCTTTCATAACCCCGGTCGTTCTCGTAACCCCGGTCGGGACGCTCCGCGTCCAGGCGGCTGACGGGGTAGCTGCCGAAGGTGCTGGGGTAGTCCTGCCGGTAATCCGCCGGGTACTCGTCCTGATAGCGGTCGAAGTGGTTGCGCTCGGCGCGGTCGGTGCCGTCAGGGCGCAGGTCGCGCATGTCCGGGACGGATCGGGAGGACTGCTGGGAGTTCCAGGGCCCAGTGCCCTCGACCGGAAGCTCGGCGCGGAAGTCGGCTCGGGGGGTACCGAAGCCGTTCTCGCCCGAACGGGACATCGGGCCGCGGACCTCGTAGGTCGCGTTCTCTTCGGAGTCGAACATCCGGATGCCGCCGGCGGGCGTGCGTACGTGCACGGGCTCACCGCCGGCGAGCGAGGAGTCGACCGTGACGGCCAGGCGGATCGGGATGCCGAGGTGCTCCGAGAGCAGGCCGGTGATCGTGTCCCGGACCCGCTGCTCAAGGATCTCCTTGGTCAGGTCGTTGGGGACGGCCAGGATCGCGGTGCCGTCGAGCAGACCGACCGGGCGGGCCAGCCGCACGAAGGCCCGCTGCTGCGGGGTCACACCCACCGAATCGAGCGAATCGAGGGCCCGGCGCCAGACTGAGGGGAAGTCCTCGTTCGGCGTTGCCACGCCGCTCACCTCCGTTACCAGTCCGTATCCGGTCGTTCGTCCACAGCGTTGTCCACACCCTGTGTATGAACGAGAGGCCGGACCGGTCAAGTGTGCACTCGAGTTCGGTCGAACCCGTCCGGGACCCCACCGTCGCAAGAGACGGGCCCCCGGTCCGCCTCACCCGCCCCAGAAGTCAATGACCAGCCAGTTCGGCGTGTCGTTGCGGGTCGTGCAGCGCAGAAGAGGACGATATCCCCTCGGGCCGGGACGTGGGAGCGACCGAACGGGGCCGGGCCTTCGAACGGTGGGCCGGCAAATCCGTTTCGCCCGCTCCGACCTGCCCGGTTGTGGATAACTCCAGCGGCGCAGATCACATCAAATTCATGTTTGCAGCTGTGAGTGGCGCGCAGCGTCCGGTGGTTCAGCCTGCGGCTGCCGCTCGTTCAGCGCTGGTTGGTCGCGATGCAGTCCTGGTTCCGGCCCGCTCGTCCGGCGATCCCGCCACGGCGTTGCTCCTGGCTTTGATCAGTGCTTTGATCAGTGGAATCGCCGTGCCGATGGCCCGCCCTGGGGATGAGTTTGACCGAGGGCGTGTGCGCCCGTACCGTGAGAGGGCTTGACGGCGACCTCTCTTCGCATGTCCACACAGATCCTTGCGTGGGCGTCCGATGGAGGTCGGTGTCAGCGGCTGTTGTCATTCCGTCACCAGCCGCGCCGACTGCGAAGCACTATCTATCTGGGAGTCCTCAAGTGAGCAAGCGGACGTTTCAGCCGAACAACCGGCGCCGTTCCAAGACGCACGGTTTCCGCCTGCGTATGAGCACCCGCGCCGGCCGCGCCATCCTGGCCGCTCGCCGCCGGAAGGGTCGCGCGGAACTCTCCGCCTGACCGACTGCCCCGGTCTCAGGGTGCTTCCCGGCGTTCACCGGATGCGCCACAGCAGCGAATTCTCGGCTGCTGTGCGCAAGGGCCGTCGCGCCGGTCGGCAGACCCTGGTCATCCATCTGAACCGCACTGGTTCGGACCCGGCCGCTCCGGCACGAGTGGGTTTCGTCGTGTCCAAGGCGGTCGGCCCGGCGGTGGTGAGGAATCGCGTGAAGCGGCAACTGCGTCACATCACGAGGGAACGCCTGGCGGCCTTGCCGTCGGGCGCTCTCGTCGTGGTGCGGGCAAACCCCGCGGCCGCCGGTTCCACCACCCTCGCCACCGACTTCGACGACGCTCTGGCCGCTGCCCTACGCCCCTCGACGGGCAACAGCGGCCGCGGGCGCCGGTCGCAGGTAGCTGGAGAACCGCGTGGCTGAGCCACAGCCGGAATCCACCGGGGACGAATCGTCCTCTGGTTCTCGCCGTGGCCGCACCGCTACCTGGGTGCGCCGAGCCGCCCACTGGCTGGCCGACGTCCCCAAGCTCCTGATCGTCGGTTTCCTGATGCTGTACCGCGCGCTGATCTCACCGCTCTACGGTCAGACCTGCCGCTTCTACCCGTCGTGCTCGCAGTACGCGCTCACCGCCGTGCAGCGACACGGAGCCGTCCGCGGTTCCTGGCTGGCCGGCCGGCGTCTGCTGCGCTGCCACCCCTGGAACCCGGGTGGGATCGACCACGTTCCACCGGTCAGGAGCAAGTCCGGGTGCGAGCACGGGGTAACTGAGCAGGCCTCCTCGCCCGCGTCGCTCGTCACCGAACCCGGCTCGTCCGAGTCCACCCCGGCCGATCGCCGGATGGCTCCCACTGACCAGAACTGCGCGCCGTCCGCCTCGCGACGTGCCGCCTGATCCGGCGAGGAGCCGATGCTTCAGATCCTGAGACCCCTCGAGTACGTCGTCGCCTGGATCATGGTGGCGTGGCACTCCCTGTTCACCTCGATCGGCCTGTCGCCCACCTCCGGCTGGACCTGGGCGCTGTCGATCGTGGGTCTGGTGATCGTCATCCGGATCGTCCTGATCCCGCTGTTCGTGAAGCAGATCAAGGCTTCCCGCGGGCTGCAGTTGATCCAGCCGGAACTGCGCAAGATCCAGGCCAAGTACAAGGGCAAGACCGATCCGGACTCGCGTCAGAAGATGACGCAGGAAACGATGGCGCTCTACAAGGAGACGGGCACCAACCCGTTCGCCTCCTGCCTGCCGATCCTGCTCCAGGCGCCGATCTTCTTCGCCCTGTTCCGCGTGCTGAACGGCGACTTCGCGATCGGCCCGCTGACCGACACCCTGCGTGAGCAGCTGAACAACTCGACGCTGTTCGGATCCGCCCTGTCGGCGACGTTCCTGCGTTCCGACGACCTCAGCACCAAGATCCTCACGGTCGTCCTGATCATCCTGATGTCGGCCGCGACCTTCATGACCCAGCGCCAGCTGATGATGAAGAACATGCCGGCCGCCGCGCTGGACAACCCGTTCGCGCAGCAGCAGAAGATCCTGCTGTACGTGCTGCCGCTGGTGTTCGCGGTCTCCGGCGTCAACTTCCCGATCGGTGTGCTGCTGTACTGGCTCACCACCAACGTGTGGTCGATGGGACAGCAGTTCTACGTGATCCGGCGGATGCCGGCTCCGGGCTCACCGGCCGAGAAGGCGCTCAACGAGCGCCGGGCCAAGCGGGGCAAGCCGCTGCTGGGCATGGGCGCGGTCGAGGCCGAGGAGGCCAAGGCCCGGGAAGAGGCGGCTGCGGCCGCCCCGCCGCGGGTGCAACCGAAGAAGCAGACCAAGTCCCAGCGGGCCAAGCAGGGCTCCGGGACAGCGGCCCCGAAGAGCGACGATTCCGCTTCGGCGGCTTCGGCTCCGGAAACCGCGCAGGAAGGGCACGCGCCGGTCCCCGGCACGCAGCCCAAGTCCGGTCGGAAGAAGAACGGCAAGCAGCAGGCATCCAAGACGCAGGGCCCTGCCCGGGGAAATGTGACCGAAACGTAAAGTAGGTCTCTTCCGGTCCTCCTGGGACCGGAAGAGTCTCGGGCATCTGAGCGTCGGGAAATCGTTCGGCGCAGCGACCGGAACTCTCCGTGCAAGATGGGGAGTCCCGGTCGCGAATCGTTCGTCAGACAGCATGAAATCCATGTGGCCGGTCGTTGGGGACGACCGGTGCCAGGCCTGCCGCTCGGCGGGCCGGCTGCGATGTGAGGAGACGTTTCATGGAGAGCGGCGAACAGGCCGAAGCAGTGTCGGTCCAGGACCGTCCGGAAGACGCACAGGCCTCGGCAGCTGCCGAAGAGTCCGCTGCGGGGGAGACCGCTGAGTCGGCCGACGGCGCCGCGGCTGGGGCGAAGAAGGCCTCCCGCTCGCGGGCCTCGATCAAGGACCTCGAGGAAGAAGGCGAAGTTGCCGCCGACTACCTCGAAGAGTTCCTGGACATCGTGGACGTCGACGGGGACATCGACATCGACGTGGAGAACGGCCGGGCGTCGGTCGCGATCGTCGGTGACAGCGGTAACGAGCGGGCCCTGCGTCGCTTCGTCGGGGGCAGTGGTGAGGTGCTCGAGGCTCTCCAGGAGCTCACCCGCCTTGCCGTCCAGGCGAACACGGGCGAGCGCAGCCGTCTGATGCTGGATGTCGCCGGGTACCGGGCGCAGCGCCGGGCCCAGCTGACCGAGAAGGCCACCAAGGTGTGCCAGCAGGTCAAGAGCTCGGGCAAGTCGGTCGCGATGGAGCCGATGAGCGCCTTCGAGCGCAAGATCGTGCACGACGTGGTCGCCGAGGCCGGCCTGACCAGCGAGTCCGAAGGCGTCGACCCGAACCGGCACGTCGTCGTGCTGCCGGCTGAGTCCTGAGCTTCGTGACTGTCGAACCTACCGAGGTAGAGGCGGCGGCGGCCCGGACGATCTTCGGGCCCCGCCTCGACCTTGCTCATGCCTATGCCCAGGCCCTGGCGACGGCCGGGGTGGAGCGCGGTCTGATCGGCCCCCGTGAGGCGGAGCGGATCTGGGAGCGCCACCTGCTGAACTGCGCCGTGCTGCAGGAGCTGGTGCCCGCCGACGTCGAGCTCGGTGACGTGGGTAGCGGGGCCGGCCTGCCGGGGATTCCGGTGGCCATCGCCCGGCCGGATCTGACTGTGTACCTGATCGAGCCGATGCTGCGGCGCACCACCTGGCTGCGCGAGATCGTGACCGAGCTGGGTCTGGAGAACGTCGAGATCATCCGCGGCAAGGCCCACATCGTGGCCGAGTCCGGACAGCATTTCGACGTTGTCACCTCACGCGCTGTCGCTGCGCTGCCCACACTGGCGGAGTGGTCCATGCCGCTGGTCCGCAAGGACGGGCAGCTGCTGGCGATCAAGGGGGACACTGCGCAGGAAGAGCTCGTGGCGGCGGCTGAGGTGCTGACTGCGCTGGGGGCGGCTTCTTCGGACGTGGTTCGCTGTGGCGAGTCGGTGCTGGATACGCCCACGACGGCGGTGCGCATTGTGGCTGGCCGGCAGGGGCAGCTACCCAAGAAGAAGGCTGCTTCGGCTGCGGGTAAGAAGGCTCCTGGTTCCGGTGCCAAGTCGCGGGCCGGGTCTTCAGGTTCTGGTTCTCGGGCTGGGGCCAAGCGGGCCTCGTCTTCGCCTGGGCGTCGTCGTTAGTTCGGTGTAGTTGCTGACCTGGGCCTCTGCTGCCTGCAGACGGATTGCAGCTCGACTCGTTTCGAGGCACTGTCGCTGCACCGGGGGTCCAGGAACAGCGGTTTTCCTGTTTGAGCGTGGTTAGCTCATCTACGGCCGATCGGTCGATGCTGACCAGTGCGCGCTTGTTCTCCCGGTGTCCACATGCCCGGGGATCTATCCGCCGCGCACTTCTTTGCGTGATTACCTGATGACGTCGGGTGGCCCGCTTGGCTACCGGCGGTCACCTCACCTGCAGTTATCCCCAGTCCTGCACAGGACAGTTCCGCCCTGTGTACAGACCTGTGGATAACTGTTGTGGGTTGTGCACAGCGGCTGATGAGAGACGCGTCGGCCGGCGCCGCTGTGAAAGGCCGAGCTGCCACGATGTTGGTTTTGACCTGCGGATTCGTGCGCGTGAGAGCACGCTGTGCAGTTGCCGGCGCTAGCTCGTCCACACTTTTCCACCGGTGTTCAGCGCTGTGGAAAAACTCGTGACCACGGTGGATAGCGGCTGACTTTCCACAAGGGTGTGCAGCTCTCGGTTCGGTCACGGTAAGAGAGCAAAACTAGGGACGTTGTGGCTG
This sequence comes from Kineosporia babensis, assembly GCF_021129305.1. Taxonomy (GTDB): domain Bacteria; phylum Actinomycetota; class Actinomycetes; order Actinomycetales; family Kineosporiaceae; genus Kineosporia; species Kineosporia babensis. The sequence continues at coordinate 8,343 of NZ_JAJOMB010000051.1, forward strand.
GCCGTTGTGGGCGGAGCCTGGCTTGCCTGGGGGTGGCTTGGGTGGGCTGGCGCCGTCTAGCCGGTGTGAGCGGGTGTCTGGCCTTGAGCTGATCATTGGCTGGGGCGTCTTGTTCTGATCGCTTGGTGCTTTGCTCAGGTGGTGCTCTTGATTGTTTGGGCTGGCGTACAGCTGCTCGGGCCAGACGTTGGTGAGCGCGACCTGCTGCTGCCGGGTTCGCAAGGGGCTGAGCTTTGAGAACTGAGCCATGGTCCGAGCGCTCCTGGGCCAGGCCACCGCGGCCACCGCGCCGCGGATCTGCCCCGGACGCGATGACCGCTCCCAGCCCTAGTCCCTGAGCCAACTCGCCGCGTCGTTGGTACTGGCCCGATCGTTTTGGATACGTCGTCCTCTGGTGGTCCCCCGGCACAGTCACAGAGGAGACGGCTCACTTCCTTGCTTGTACCGTCTGCGTCGTCACGACCCTGGTTCTGGCCTGTCCTTTGCCAGCTCAGGTCTTGGCCGTTCGGTCCTTAGCTAGCGCAGCTCTCGCCCGGCAACTCTCGTCGGCACTAGCCACATAGCTTCTGTCTTGCTCAGCCCTCGCTGGCACAGCCTTCTTGGCGCTCAGCCCCGGGACGTTCCCAAGCGGTGGCGCTCGTGCAGAGCTCTGCCAGCAGAGTCGTGGTCACAAAGGGCCCCGTTCACTGTTTGAGCCACAGAGCAGTCGGTGCCCTCGGCCCGGCGACCGAAGGTGATCACAAGCTGGTCGTCAACTGGTCCAGCCGTCCGCTGGCCCTTGCGCTGACGGCTCGTGGACTCTGCTGAGCAACTCTGATCGGACTCCGAAGAGAGCGTTACTGCCAGCTGCGAATGCCCAACGCGGATTAGCGGGGTGTCCCTGCTCTGCGCGTCGTGCCGCCCTCCACGAGCCAGAGTTGCGGACCACAGCGTTGGCAAGAAGAGCTGGGTCAGCGCCTGGACCGATGTGTGGGGCCGGAGCGACAGGGCCAGGGACAGCGCTGATGACCGCGGCGCCAGAGCAGAGCCCGGGAACAAGGAGACGACCTTGCATGGCTGGCCCGGCTCCGGGCCTCGGGCACAGGTGAGGGCAGTTCGCTCTGGTGTTCAGGTGAAGGGCTTCAGCGGCCCACATCCAGCCGTGACCGCTCTTTGGCAGGCGTCTCTGGGGCGGCTGCTGGACCATTCCGTCAGCTGTTGCTAGCTCCCGACCAACTGTCCTGCTGAGACCTCGAGCGTTCGGTTCCCACCGCGTCCTCTGCTTCTGCTTTTGGTGGGGGATCGTTGCCACATGCCATGGCGTCGTGTTCGGCGACAGGGCACTGGCAGGCGGGGCGTCTGAGGATCTTTATCCGAGTGTCACTGGGGTTGGTTGTGCCCGGGTTGCCTGTCCGTCGTAAGTGCCTGTGCGGGTGTCTTGACTGTGCCTATGTGTCAGCTCAGCTGCTTTATCAGCTCACGGATCTGCAGCACAGCCACGTGCGTATCCCGCCAGCCACAGACCCTGACCTGATGAACCGACGCTTAGCCAATTGCCAGAGCCACAGCCGTTCCACCGTGCCTCGGGCCAAGGGATGGGTGGCCCCTGCGGCTGTGGTCGGCTGCTCAAGGTCGATTCGCCGATCCGTGACTGGGACAGTCACGCGGCTGGCCAGCCGAGGCGATTGAACATGCTGAGTTGGAGGGGTGACCTGCCGTGACCAGCTCGCTGACGTGGCTGAGGGACAAGGACCTCTACTTACGTGGCTGGATCTACCTCGGCGAGGGCCGGCGGCACTGCCAGCAGATCAGAGCCACGCAGGCAGACCTTTCAGAGCACCCGAGTAGCTCCGGCCATGTAGGCGAATCCAGGGCAAGCAGCAGCCTGGCCCGGAAGGTATGCACTGCCGCTGGGTGGGTGCAGAGCCAGATCGAGGCCTAGCGGCTGGGTGCTCCAGAGCAAGCTCAGACAGCGAGGTCTTGGCTTGCCCAGAGCCAGAGCCAGAGCCAGAGCCAGAGCCAGAGCCAGAGCCAGCCACCGGATCTATCGCTTCGCCAAGCACGCTCTGCACCGGAAGGGTCCGCCGAACTCATCGAGTGTGGTCGGCGCTGGCTCAGTGATGATCGACCAAGCCATCTCGTTCTAGTGGGCGAGGCCTTCAACCAAGATCGGCATTCGTGCCAGACAGACTGTGTCCGTCTGTCGAACTCACTGCCTTCCGGGCTACGCTCGCCCGTCGCCCGTCGCCCGTCGCCCGTCGCCCGTCGCCCGTCGCCCGTCGCCCGTCGCCC
>NZ_JAJOMB010000052.1 GCF_021129305.1 Kineosporia babensis
GGCATCCGGAAATGGATGGAAAGGCAGCATCACCGAGTACGCCTGGACGGATTCCGGCTGGAAGCAGGGCCGCACCCGCATGCTCAACTCTAAAGGCGACGAGGTCTTCAACAAATATGCCGTATGGCATGTCAAGGGCACGAAAATCCGCTTTTGAGAAACTTCTCTCCCCCAGAGACTTCCCTGCCCAGTGCTCGCCCGCCTCAGCTTAAGGAACTTAAGCCCCAGGTGCACGGGCGCCATCGTGGATATCCGCGGTGAGGGAGACTTCATCAGCCTCGTCCGACGACGCGGTGACATTCCACCCGATTACGGCGCCGATGATCCATCGACCATGCCAACGGGTAAAGCTGCTACTCAGACGGGGCATGTCCGGATCCTCAACCTGCCGCAGCGCAGTCTCCGGCCTCCCCGGGCTGTTTTCGGCCGGTTGCATGCGAGAGGATCTGCCCCGCGGGCGCCGGTCCTAGCCGTCGGGAGAGGATGGTTCCCGAGGACGTGCAGGCGTTCTTCTCCACCTCAGGACCAGCGCTTGGACCTGCGCGGTCAACTCCCGCCCTGCACCGGCAGCGCAATGATCCAGGCATCCTTAACCCAGCAGCAACGCCAAGAGCTCCTCGCATGACACCTCCGGCGCACCATCCGCCCAGATCAAAACGCGCCCGCCCGCCAACCACGCGATCCCGGTCTCAGTCGTAACCGCTCACATGGCTGGCTCCTGTCTGTCAGGCCGACTGCTCGAAGATCTCCCGCTGGGCCGCCAGGGAGCGGCGCAGGTCGATGACCCGGTCTGCCCCCGCCCCAGTGGCCTTACTCGTTCGGGATGCCGTGTTCGCGGGCGGCGCCGGCGTCGTGGCGGGCGCCGGGCAGGGCTGGTGATGCCCAGATCAGCCGGCCGACTGGATCGGAGATGACCTGCACGTTCACCACGTGGGCCTTGTCCTTGCCGGAGTAATAGATGCGGTCGACGCCGGAAGCCATAGCCGCTTGGTCGATCCGCAGCAGGGTGCCGTCCAGGATCACGTAGGCCTTCTCGGCGGCGGTCTGGATGGCCTGCTCCAGGGTCGGGGCCAGCGCGGCGATGACCTGTAGAGCTTCGCGAAGGTAGCGGTAGGCCGTGGTTGCGCCGACGCCGAAACCGGCGGCCAGGTCGCGGTAGGTCTCGCCCTTCTTCAGGTAGGCGAGGAGCATCAAAGCCTGCTGGTGAGAGGACAACACGCGCCAGCGGGTTTTCAGCTGACGGCGATGGGTCCGCAGCGCGTTCGTCACGAACCTCAGCGAACGGGTGGACACCTTCATGCCCGAGCGATAGACAAGCACACGAATCTCCTGGTGGCGGATCTTGATCTCAACAATCCGGATCCCACCAGGAGCTTCTTCATGTCCGCGCCACCGCCACGTGCACCCTTACCGCCCCTAGAACCCCTGTGACTCAGGAGGCTGGAATGGGCTCATTCCGCAGGCTCGTGACGTCCTGGGATCAGCTCCCCGTTCCAGAGGCGAGTCCACTCTTGGCTATGGATGTCCCTAAATGAGAAACACAATCCAAACGGTTCCCCTCGCTTCTCGGCTGCTTCAACGGCCGCAAGTTCATTCGGGTTGAAGCCCGTTTCGAACGGCTGGATCCCAGGGGCCGCCGAAGGGGCCAGCATCCACTGGGATAACGTCTGACGATGGTTTGGCCGTGTGATGACACGATCGCCAGCCTGGAACCACATTCGGAATTGAAACACCGGTTGGCTGCTCTGATTGACCACCCGGATCTGAGGGGGCGGGCCACTGGCGAACGGGCTTCTCGTAACCCATGCCGCCACTTGATCGGCTTGGGCGCGCGCAACCGCAGCTTCGCGAGCCGACCGCACCTCCGCCTCAGCGTCCTCCCGAGCCTGATCACGCCGCTTCTCGATGCCCAACATCTCGTAGCTCACCTTCGACTGATCTAAGGCTGCATTCACCTGCATCTCGGCGCTTTGGGCCGCTTCATGTGCCGAGTGTGCCGCCCGTCGAGCTAGTTCCAGCTGCCGGTCGGCGTTCTCCAACTGAACCTTGGTCGCCCGCCACGTCTTCACGACGTACCGCAAGGCGAAGGCGGTCACCACCAGGGCACCGAACGTCGAGATCGCTTCGATCCACCCAGGCACATCGCCCCAGTCGGCGTCGCTCATCTGCATCCCCGCAGCATCGCGGCGACTGGCCAGTAGGAATTAGCAAATGGTCAGGACCGCCGCAGCGAACGCGGCCTTGGGCCAGTCGTTCGCGACCGCACTGGGTGATGGCGAGCGATACGTCGGCGACGCGCAAGACGCTTCGCGACCAATCGCTTGCGCTCCCTGCGGATCAACTCCGACATCCCGAACAACCCGAAAGCCGCACACGTCAGGGCCACCATGAGCACGTCACCGCGTGCCTGATAAGCAACAATTACCAGCAGCACAAGGACAAGGACAGCAGAAATCCGGAGCCTCGCCGTGCCCCACTGGTGGCTGAGCTTGCTATCCAAGAAGAGGAGCCCAAGCACGAGGATCCCGGCGAGGAACGAGCCGACGGTGACGGCCGCCACGTCCAGACCGCCGACATTTGGGACAACACCAGCCCAGCGGGCGATCCCGTACGCGCTAACTGCAACGATCACGTTCGCCGCCGCATTGATCGTCAGGTCGTAGAGCCAGTTCTTCCACTCGGGCACTCGGACAGCATCGAGGTAACCAACCAGTACTGGGTGCGTGGCCGGCCCTAGCGCAGGCTTTTTCGGCGTAGATGCGGGCGCGTTCGCGGTGTCGAGCAGCCAGGATTTCTGGGTGGCGGGCGTTGGCGTTGCGCCAGCACGGATGAGCTTGCAGGTCACTTCGTCCGCCGCAACCAGCCGGGCGATCGCCGGGACGGAGGTGTCCCGCAGGCCGAGAGAGGCAAGCCGTTCAGCATCCGCCACGCCGTGGTGTCCGAGGCGACGGAGCCGAACAGCTCGCCCTGGTCGCGCAGCACGGCCAGGTCCGACATGAACCGGCCTCCGTCAGCGATCGTGACGGCCAGATCGGTCATGATCCTGCCTCGATCATGCAGCACCAGAGTATCTTTCGGATTCAGATTGTTACCCAGGCGATCGGTCAGGCCGCTCCGGTCGTCCAAGAGCCTTACCGCCGAACCGGTATGCGCGACCACCCCACCGCCGGCAACTTCTACCCGCAGATCACGGGCCCATCCGCTAAGCTGATGCACCTGAAAAGTCCCCCCGAACTCTGCGCCGATGATGACTAGACACCAACATCGTCACAGGTGGCGGGGCACTTTTCTTATTTCGACCGCTAGAACACGGCTCTCTATGCACAGCCAGGGCTAATGGCTCCGCCCCTGCTAACCGCACGTCCGATGTTCCTTCGTCGCGTCTCGGCGATCGATAGCATCGGGTTCACACGGGGGCGTTGAACGTTGCATACGGTGAGATCTCGGGGGAAAACATGGTTCGGATCGTGTTCGTGCACGGAACCGGTGTGCGCGGCGAGCAGGTGGATACCTACTTCAGACCTATGGTCTGCGGAGTTCGCAAGCTTCTTCCGGCTGCTGTGACCGTCGAGTTCACGACCAGCAACTGGGGAGACGTGCTGGGGGTGCCACCCGGCGCCGGGAACCGGACCATCCCGAGGCGTGACTCTTCTCGCGGACCTGCATCCGGGCCCGAGGCCGAGTTCGATGACCTCGATCTTGAGCAGGTCGTCTGGGCTGCATTGGAGACGGACCCGCTGATCGAGATCCGGGGTGCCGTCGACGCCGCTCCGTCAGGGCCGGACCTGCCGCCGGGTTATGAGGCTGCAACACCCCGGGCCGAACGGTGGGTGGAGGCCGTTGCAGCAGACTCACAGGTAGGCGTGCTGGTCGAGGATGCGGGTCTTCATCCCTGGCTTTCGAGCGCCGCGATGACGGTGGCTTCGTCGAAGGAGTTCCAGGAAGCGGTAAAAGGCGAAATCGAGAGCGCTGAGGACATGTTCGGGCGGGCGACCGTGACGGAGGCTCTGCACCTGGCCGACGCTCATTTCGGCGAGCCCTTCCCGGTGACAGCCGCTGTTCGCGACGCACTCGCCACGGCCGTTGCCTCCGCCGTCACGGAGACGAGCCGGGGCCGGCCCCGCGACGCCGCCATGCGGTTGTGTGGTTCAGTAACCGCTTTTGGAGCGCAAGGTTTGGGCCGGCTTGGTGGACACTTCCGGCTGCCGTGGACCGATCGCGTGACCATGCAGGCAGGTGACATTTTCACGTACCTTGTCCGCGGAGAACGGATCCGGTCCTCGATCAAGGAGATCATCGCGGAATCATCTGAGCCGACGGTCCTGGTCGGACACAGTCTTGGCGGCGTCGCCTCGGTCGACCTGCTCGTGCAAGATCCACCAGTACCGGTCAGCCATCTGCTGACCGTCGGCTCCCAGGCAACCTACCTTCAGGACATCGACGCCCTGCCGTCGCTGAACAGAGGGAAAGCCCTGCCGACCGGGTTCCCGCCGTGGACCAATGTCTACGATCCGAGCGATCTGCTCAGTTTCATGGCGGAACCGGTTCATGCCAGAGGAGTTCGTGACCAAAACATTTCGTCAGGAGTGGCGTTTCCGCGGGCTCACCGCTCGTACTTCGTGAACGACGAGTTCCATCGTCTCCTCGCCGACATTGTGCTGGACGTGCACCGGTGAGCCAACCGCAGAATGTTATTGCGGTCGTGGTCGGAATCGAGACGTATCCCAGTTTGCCCTCCGGCTGGGATGTCAACGGGCCCGCCCTGGATGCCGCTCGCTTCGCAGCGCATCTGCGCGGTCAAGGGGTGCCGGACTCCAACATTTTCTTGCACGTCGCGCCACTGGCCAAGAACGAGGCAATACTGGATGAGTTGTGCCCCGGCCTGGTCCGACACTCAGCCACTCGTGATGACGTTCGAGACCGCCTGACTGGTGGTCTGCCTTCCAGGACCGGTTGTGAACTCATTGTCTTCTGGGGTAGTCACGGTCTCATCGCCGCTGACGGGAGTCAGCGACTCCTCTATGCCAACGCGACCGAGCATGACAAGCGGAATCTTCACGTCGAGGACCTGCTGCATTACTTTGCCAGAGATAACCGCTTCCCTATCTCCAAGTTCATCGTTGATGCCTGCGCCGTGCCCGAAAACGAGAAGTGGCACTCCCTCCTACCCCTGGAAAGGCTCCCGCCACGACTTCACAGAGACCAGAAGCGTCCCAATTGGCAACTACTCAAGGCTACGGCTTGGGGGCGTGCGTACCAGGACGACGCGAAACGGACAGGCCGCTTCTCCGAATTCGTACTCGGCTGTTTCGGGGAAGCCGCCGAGAGGAATGACGAGTGGCCACCATCCCTCGTCGAGGTCTACCACGCCGCAGTCCCCTATTTCGTCAGCCTGGCCCGTGCCGGAGTCCGTCATCAGGCCCCTGCCCTATTCGGCGTCCTGTCACCTGATTTCACTCAGGACTGCGATCTCAGCGAGGACGGGGCCTCCTCCTCCGAGGGGAGCTTCGCGCGTGCCAAGGAACTGCTGGCTCGGTTACAGGACCTCAATGAAAGAACCCGACGCTCAGCCGGATCTGTAAGTTCGACACGCCTCTCCTCTCTCACGAAGATCAGGGACGACTTCGCCGATGGCCTGTACGTCCAACGAGATCAGGAGCGCTCGATCCTGAATCATCTCAGGGCCGATGATCCTGTGCCCGTGATCGTGGTCGGCGAGCCGGGCGTCGGAAAAACCAGTGTGCTATGGGGAATTTCAAGCCATCTGGAGGATGAGCCCGACACTGACGTTCGGATGCTGTCCGCCGGCGATGTACGCCAGGGCACGGACGGCGGCGGATCCCTGCGGGACATGCTCGCCGTCTGGTTGTCGAGCACCGGGCGGGCGGGGCAACGTCCGGTGCTCATACTCGACACTGTCGATCTGCTCGCGCAAGACGCTGATCTGCTCGAACTCCAGGACGTGGTACGCCTCGCGATTGAAGGCGGCGCCAACGTGCTCCTCAGCTCTCGCCCTGCCGAAGCCTCACACCTTCCCTCGTCCTGGCGCCGTGAGCCGCTCGGCCCGTATGCGGAGGAGCCGCGAGAGGCTGAAACCGGCGAACCGCTTTCAGAGTTCGAGCGCGCGGTCGCCGCTCATGCCCTTCACTATCACGGCGGAAGTATTAAGGGGACCGAACTGGTCAGTCAACTGACACACTTGGTCAGCCGCCGGTACGGAACGAAAGATCTATGTCTTCGACCACTCACACTGCGCATGCTGTTCGAAGTGTACACACAGGTTGTACCGCCCAACATCGACACGACTGGCTTGTACCTGCGGTACTGGCGGTCTCGTGTACAGGAGGACCGACGCGACTGGTCGCGGCTGGGTGGCCAGATGCCGCCACCGGAGAGCAACCGCGACCTTTCCGAAACGGCGCGTCGTATCGGCGCTGAAATGCTGAAACAGGGTGAGGTGCGGATCGTCCCGGATTTGATTCCTCATCGAGGCCCTGACGACCCTCTGTTCCATGAGATCGAACTGCTGGAGATGCGCGGTGTGATCGACCGCGACCGAGATCGCATCAGCTTCTTTCACCAGACCTTTTTCGAGTTCGCGGCAGGGAGATACTTGGTCGAGACGTATCCGGCCACGGGACTCCGAGTTGCCCTCGATCGGGCCCGTTCACGACCTGAGGACTACTTTCTACTGTCTGTGGTCGAGCAGACCTGGTTGTTTGCCTGGGGGTACGAGCCCACGCAAGGCACTGCCGTCGCTCTCGCTCAGGACTGCTTGACCGAACTTTCTTATCAGCAGACCTTGTCGCACGAGGGCGAGCAGACGGAAGCCGAGTACTCATTCGACCGAGTAGCAATCTCGGTGACAAGTCAGGCGTCGACTGCACCGCCGGAGCTCAACGAGACGCTCGCGAAAGTTATATCCCGTTCTGACCTTCCCATCGTCAAGCACATGCTCAGCCGACTTCCGGCACCGGGGCGCCACCATCAGCCGTCGGATGATCGGCTGCTGAAGGCCTGTGTCGCTCGCGACGATGCGGCATGGATCACTGTTCTCTCGACGGTGGAGAGGATGTCGGTTCGCGATGTCGGCCAGGCGGTCGACACTTTCAACGCCATCGGATTACCAAGCAAACTCAGGAGATTGGATGCCGAGAGGATCTCCGAGCGACGCGAGTTCTTGCGTCTGATGGTCCGGCTCCTACCTTCCAGCCCCGGACCGATCCTGGATATGATCAAGGAATGCTTCGGCAGGCTCGGAAACAGCGCGGCAAGATCCTATTTCGACCGGATGGTCGACGAGATGCGCGCGACCAGGATCGCTCCGGGCGAGAGCGTCTTGGTCTGGGCAGGCCACCTGGTGGCGGAAGCTGAGAAGGTCAAGGCGAAGCAGAAGCGGGACAAGACGCGAGATGTCGGAGTACCACCGGCTCCGACGGCCAGGAACCTCCTGGACCTCTACACGCTGATGCATATCCATGGCCACACCGAAACCGCAGATCTAGTCCGCCAGGTCGATCAGTTCGAGGAGTCCTTGCGCTCCGAGGCAACCAAGATCTCGCTCGACGCACGGGCCCGAACTGCCTCTCTCCTGGCCGCATTAGCGGACGCACCGGCTGAGATCGTCCAGAGACTCCTCAACGCCGTTGAGAATCTGGCCGACGCGAACACGATCGCGTGGTGGGGAAACGGCGTCTTCGCGACCGCCATGACGAAGAGTCCACACTTTCAGGCTCTCGCGGAACGCTGGCTCGTCGAGGGCCTTCCCGCTGAGCCGGGCAGGACACCCGAACTCGCCTCTCGACGGGCCGATCTGGTGCGTCGTTCGCTCGAGAGCCCGAGCATGCCGCCAGAGGCAGTGGCCCAGGTCGTGAGCCGCGTCGTCCCTCGCTCCTTCCCGGCCCCCTTCAGTACTGTGAACGAACTGTGGCTACGAACCGACGGGCTCATGACGGTGCTCGTCCGAGCCGTAGCCGCCGGTGACGCGACAGCCGCCGATGCCTGGTCCACTGCGCTCGCTGACGTCGCTGCCCTTTCCCCAGGCCAGCGCAAACTCCTGATCAGATGCGTCAAGGATCTAGGTGGCGCCGAATTGGGCTGGCCCGAGGCAATTCACGCCCTGATTCAACTCGGCGCGATTGAAGTTCTGGCCGACCGTACCGATCCGAAAGGGCCTGGCTCACGGCCGCCCTTCACCCTGTTCCAGCCCCACGTTGCCCTGCTCGAGCAGCAAATCTTGGCTGGGCGAAGGGCGAAGAGTTCGGATGAACAGCGCGCCGCTTACCGACTCTGGCGGCATCTCGTTGAGGCCGGAGTGCTGCCGATGCCGGAATGGAGCGCAGTACGAGACGATTACCTCGGGCGGCGTGAACCCGGCATCCGAGAGAACCTTGTGCTGATCGCTTCGGCCGGCGTACGGGTCGGTCAGTACGACTGGCGAGCCGTCGTCGCCCTGGCCAAGGAAGGAACTGCTTTCCAGCGGGGCCCGGAACACGATGCTGCCTGGCGCGTGGCGGTTCGGCTCCGTTCGATCTGGGATGAGGAATCTGCCTGGGAAGACCTGTTGGAAACTGCTCTGCTGGAACCGATAGAGACTGGCGCCTTGGCCAGTGTCGGTAGTTTTCTGAATTCTCGACACCGGCGTGGTGCCGAGCCGTCGATGAACACGAAACTGGCGTTACTGGAAGCCTTGGGACGCCGACTGACGAGCGACACCCAGCGCACACGCGTTGGGCACGACCTGGCAGCCAGTTGGAGCCAGGAGCTGACGGCCCTCGTGACCGAGGCCAGTGCCGAGCAACAATTGAGGCTACTTCGCTCCTTTCCCCATATCCACCCTGACTTCGCGGCATCCATCGCACTGATGCTGCAGCCATCCCGGTACCCGGAACTGAAGCCGACCATGCAGCGGTACTTGAATGATCGGCACCGAGTCGGGGACAGGGCTCGCGACAATCTGCGTGAAACCCTTGCTCTCCTGGCTACGACGCGGCCAGACTCGACATGGTCGAACCTTTATGAGGATCTCAAGCAGCCACTACCCCCTCTGGAGTATGTATCCGGCCCGTCGAACGGCATCTGATGCCCGGATCGAAGAGAGATTGGACGCAGCCCGCCTGACGGATCAGGGGTTTCGCCCCGACCAGCCCGGCCGACTGGTCGGTGTGGTGCCCGGAAATCGCGGCACGCTCGTCCGAGCCTCTCAGCCCCGCGCGCTTCGCTTCGTACATGGCCAGATCGGCCCGGTGAAGCACCGCGTCGCAACTGTCATCCGGCTCCGACCAGGTGAGACCGATGACCGCCCGGATGGGTACCGTGACACCGTTCAGGTCGGCAGGATGCTCAAAGACCTACCGGATGCGATCGGCGACTTGTTGCTCTCCCTCCGGCGAAGACCTTCCGGGCAGCAAGATCGCGAACTCGTCACCGCCCAGTCGAGCGACGAGGTCGTCGCCGCGTACTGAAGAGTGCCGGGTTTGATGGAGGGCATCAAACCTGGAAGGCGATATTGGAGCATGGCTGCACCGAAGAAGTACCCCGATGAGCTGCGGGAACGAGCCACGAGGATGACCGTGGAGGCCCGCCGTGACCCGCAGACCGCGGCCGGGGCGATCCAGCGGATCGCCGGTCAGCTGGGGATCCATCCGGAGGCCTTGCGGAGCTGGGTGAAGAAGGCCGAGGTCGATGCCGGCCAGCGGGCGGGAACGACGAGCACGGATGCCGCGCGGATCGCGGAGCTGGAACGGGAGAACCGTGAGCTCAAGCGCGCGAACGCGATCCTGAAATCCGCTTCGGCTTTTTTCGCGGCGGAGCTGTGCGCCACGAGGCGCCGTGTGGATCGAGGGGCGGTGAGAGACCGTTCCCGTCGGGTCGTCGCAGCGGCCTGATGAAGCCTGGGGGCAGCCTGGCCGGGAGGACGTCCGGTTCCGGGTAGCAAGCGGCCCCGACGAACCAGGCCGTGCTGGCACTGCCAGACGGTACGGGCCTGGCGGCGAGGTCAGAAGGTGCAGCGTAAGCGAACCAGTGGTTGACGCTCCGTAAGCGCGAAGCCGTGCTCGAAACCTGGTGGATCTGGGCTGGTCTGCAGGGCACTGACCCTGCCATCCCGATAGTGCAGTTACAGAATT
>NZ_JAJOMB010000053.1 GCF_021129305.1 Kineosporia babensis
GTCGCCCGTCGCCCGTCGCCCGTCGCCCGTCGCCCGTCGCCCGTCGCCCGTCGCCCGTCGCCCTGCCGGGACGCCTTCATCTCCGCTGCCGTGCTCAAGCAACGGGATGATCGCCAGAAGCCAGGGCGCTGCGTCACGCGGCATCTCAGAGGGCGCAGCACCATCGATTCCTTCTGATCCAAGCGGCTATGTGGCCCTGAGGAGGACGTAATTGGCCCGTCCGGCGAGGTGCTTCGGAGCATGGGTACTTGCCCCGTAGGTTGCTGTCCTCTCGGCCCTCTGCGAAGCCAGGGGGCGCTGTGTTGCCTGCCGGTGTGCTGGGCTACTGAAATCGGGGATTCACGACGGCCGGGAGTTGACCCTAGGCGCCTGATGCAGTGCATGGGCTACCACCTGGATGAGGTGTGTATGGCTACGTGGCGGGCCAAGCCGCTTGTCTTTCTGCGGCTGTTGCTGGCTAGGACGAGCGCTCCGGTTAGCCATGCTCTGCCAGTCGCTAAGGGCCTGCAGACGATGAACTTGCCGACTGCGTCTTCGGACTGCTGGCGTTCGATCGTTGAGTCGTTTCTGGGGGCCGGTCGACGTGTACCAACCGTGCGGCAAGTGCCCATCGCTGTTCCGTGGTCGAGCGTGTTTCACGTGAATCCAGCGAGCCGCCCTTTCACATGTCGCCTGCTTCCGCTCTGTTGCCGATGGTCCCGCCCCGGTCAGAGCACCAAGCCGTGCTGGTGGACTGGGCCAGTTCTTTTAGCAGCGCTTGGTAGCAGTTCGACCTGGCGCCAACATCACCCAGAGCAGGGAGCACTGCCGACGTCGTGGGTGAGTCTCTAGAAGCTGCTCTTCTTGAGGGGTAGCTCCGTTTTGAGGCGACTACATCGGAGGGGAAGCACCGCGGTTTGCGCTGCGCATACTCGACGCTGACTGACCACCATCTACCCCAGTGGTGGCGTGCGTCTCGCGGGCCCGATGCGGAGGTCGTCCTGAAGAGGAACCTTAGGCTGCCGAACTTCGAGGTCTGGCCCAGAGATCAATGGCTCGTCGATTCCCCGGTTTGGCTTTGACTCCTCGAATGGCGCGCTCGGCACGACTGGGGACGGTGTCGCGTGCGTTTGGTTGGCTGTACGACTCAGACCGTGCCGCGGCAGATGGCTGCGCTGGCGCGAGGACAGTCGGTGCTGGAGCCGCAATGGCCTGGGACGCGTGCACCATGCCCAGCCATGCCAGCGGTACTGAGAGTGGATCGCCGCTGGTTCGGCTGGCCTATCACTGGGACGACTTCCTTGTCGGTGGTCGCCCGTGGAAGGCAGTCTCGCTATGTGGCGAGGGCCGCGTAGCCGGCAGTCGAGTGGCTGTCGCATCACGCTCCACCGCTTGGTCAGTCATCGTTCCTAGCGGCAGATGAGCTTCTGGCCAATGGCAGGTCCCACCGCGGGTTCATGGCATTGGCTTGATCTGGCTAGTGGCATCCATCGTGACGGCGCGCCTTCGCGGTGAGTGCTCGAGCCCGGTGGCATGCGAAGCGCCATGTCATTTGCTCTGGCGTCCTCTAGAGAAGCAGCGGTGAGTAGGTCATCCTCTGGCGAACTTGGTGATGACCTACTGATCGCTGAGCTGGGAATTGATGGTGAACGTCGTGGTGGAATTCCTATCCGCACCACCCTGACCTCGCTCTTCGCTATGTTCTGCCTGATCGGTGGCCGGAGCGGATGTGGCCGCGCTTTCTGCGGGAACTCCTTCTCTTGGGAAGGAAAGAGGCTGTGGATCGGCAGCAGTTCAACGGTCTCCACAATGCTCTGGTCGCGCCGCCACGAAGCGATCTCTGAATGAGGAGCGACTGTCCGTGGTCCTGGCAGCGCCGGCAACTTCGGTTCGAGACGAAGAACGAACAGAGGCATCCCCACCCCTGAGGGTGTTGCCGCCACATCCAGAGCGCGATTCGCCGCGCTTGGCCGCTGATCGGTCGTGACGGTGCTTCGCACGGGATCAGCCGACGCCGGCGTTGGATCTTGGACGTCTCTCCTGCGAACTCTCGTACCTGAAGCTCCATGCCTTTTCGGGGCTGCGTAGGTGAAAACTCGGAGGATCAAGTTTGCACCTACTTCTTGAAGCTGACGATCGCTCCTAGAACTTGAGCGATCCTTCGGAATGTCCATCGGAGATCAGCCGGGCACCAGGACTGGAACTGCGATTCGACTGAGCGCAGTTTCTGATTCGGAGCAGCGGTGCAGAACTGATGGCACTGCCAGATCGGGAAGGTAGATGCCAGAGGGAGGATGTCTGCCGGCGTAGATCGTAATCCGAGCTACGCGATCCGGATGTAGGTGAAGAAGAATCCGAGTGCTGCGCTGGTCCTGGGTAGACCGAATCCACCCCTCGACCTTCGCCGGCGACCGCGGAGGGGGAGGATCTGCTCCTCCGCGACCATGCTCGGTGATTCACGTGAAACCTTCATGAAGGACCGGACCTAGGCAGGCTAGTCAAAGTCGAAGCTCGGTCGACCTAAGCGCCCGCGACCTCAATGATCATGCGACTCGAGCGAAGTAAGACATGCATCGGATCCAGCTCGCCACCTCTAGCAGTACTCACGCGGATGAGAAGGCAATGTTGGGTGTGAGGTTCGGTCTTGTGCTCCATATCTAAAGCAGTTGCACACGTTGGCCGAGCGGCCCAGCACCGATTCGAGGCAGGTAGGTCTCATCCACAGCAGTGGACGAAGCTGTGGATAGCGATCCGCTGGCTACGCCGATGTCCTTCTGCTCCAGGCGAGATGCTGCCGAGAATCCGTCAGTAGCGCCAAGCCAGCTGGCTGACGAAAGACGTCTCGCGAGGACCCAAAGTGACCCCATGAACCCTTGGGCTCCGGTGATCAGCACATGCATGCAGCGAACTGCGTTGACAGGGTTCTGGTGGCAGTGCTCTCCGAGCTACAACAACACTGGTAGGAAGACCGCGATTCAACAGCAACACCTAGATGAACCGGCGGCGACGTCGAGTCGATCCAGCGCACCCCGTACGGCAGCCACTGGATCGGCGGCCACGGATCAGACGTGCCGTCGCCAGTGGCGGAGAGGCCTGTCGGCGACAACCGACTTTGCCCATTGCTGACTTGGCAGCGCCTGACGAGCTAGAGCAGATTCTTCATCGCTAGCCGCCTAACAACGACCTGGCCTGGCGCTCCTCTCGCCCAGCG
The DNA here is from genome assembly GCF_021129305.1 of Kineosporia babensis. Classification (GTDB taxonomy): domain Bacteria; phylum Actinomycetota; class Actinomycetes; order Actinomycetales; family Kineosporiaceae; genus Kineosporia; species Kineosporia babensis. The sequence goes on from NZ_JAJOMB010000053.1 coordinate 3,191, forward strand.
GTGCCGAATGAGGCTTCTCTACTGCTGTTGAGGTGGTCTAGCGACCAGTGCATGCGAGCCCCTTCGGCGGTTTCAAGGAGCAACCCGCCGACTCTCACCGACCCGGATGTAGACCGCGCACCTCTGAGTGATCGGAGGCAAGATCAATCACTTATAGATCATCAAGTGATGACGCTGAATTCGATGCGCATCAACGTATAGATGGACTAGCGATTGCCTGTAGTGGCAGTCCGCCGGCCGGATCACGCGCCCGGCCTTCGTGGGACGACGGAAACTGAAGATCGCGGTCGAGCCCGCACGGCCGACGCCTCGAACGGCACCGGCGGTCTGGCCGTGCGCTACGGCGAGGACCAGCACTATGAGATCGAGGCCCGACCCTAGGCGCAATGGATCGGCGGCGGATCAAGCCAGCGCATGCCACGACCGCGACTGTAAACGGAGAAGGTTCCACGTGAAACAGTTGCGGGGTCTGACCCTTGTCAGCCCTGCCAGAAAGAAACCCGGCGCTCACTGCCAGCAAAGCTCGTCAGGCCAATCAACCGAGGGGAGCCTGCGCTAGGTTGATCGGTGGACGGGAGGTCCCGAAGCAAAAGTCAGCGAATCGGCTGCTTGACGAAGCCGAGTCCCCGCAGGGGATACGGCAGGGCACGTCGAGCTTTGGCTGGGTAGCAACCAATGAATCGGTGAACTCTGCTGCGGCGAAGAGCGGGGAGTGCCGCGGTGAAGCAAGCTAAGCGCTGGGCTCTGATACCAGCTGCTTCGGACATCGTCGTGACTGCTGCGTCGACCAGAGAACCTGCATCTAAGCCTGGGCGTTTCACGTGGAACGGAGCTGCTGTCGCTAAGGGCATGTGCTTGACCGAACGGCCGGTCCAATCGCCACATGCCTTACCGACTGGTCCGTCGACGAGGTCTGGCTGCTGAGACTGTCCGCCATGCGGCGGGTATGCATGGGTGGTCGGCAGAGACTGCAGAGTAGGCCTCTGAGGTAGTGGCTGGCTGCAACCCACGAGATCATCCATTAGCGTCGCAAGGTCATTCGTCCTTGGTCCCGGTGATATCCCGATGAGACGGCTTGCTGAATCGGTGATCCCCTGAGGTGCTGAAGCTGGCAGGCCTCAATCGGGCGCTCATCTCACCAGGCTGGCTTGCCCGAAGCCAACTCTCTCAAGCGCGATCGCGGTGAACACGTTCAGTTTTGAGCAGAAGTCATGGAGCCGAGGCAGCCAACTGAATACGGTCTTCTCGCATTCGCACAAGAATCTTGCTGGAGCTAGTCGCACCAGACTGTGTCCTGCTTAGACCCACCGAACGGCTGATCCACTGTTGTCGCTGCAAGCGCGGCCTAGCGTTTGAGAGCGACTCGCTGAAGGGGAGCTCCTGCACGGCTTGAACTAGATCGATCTGACTCTCTTGGAACGGGTGGGCTAGGAGTTTCCGGGGCGCCAGCCACTGCAGATCGGACTGAGATGCTCAGCGGCATGCCTTCCAGCTGCTGAGCGGTGCCCTCGATTCTTATCAGCCGACCAGACGGATTTGCCCGGCAGCGGCTATGTCGTCACTGCGCAGCCGTGGGCGGCCCGGCGCTGCCCGGGAACGTTGGCAAGTTGCTCGTTCAAGGGCACATAGGAAGCCGGAGTAGCCGTGACCTTGATCGCGGTTATGACCGATAGAACCCTTCACACGGCACACTGCATCGAGAATCGACGTGAGCGCTATGGCTTCGGCGTTCATCAGTAGATGGCGATCGATGGACGGCAGTGCATCCTGCTGAGGAGCCGAGAGTGACTCCTCGAAACTGCAGGTAAGTTGCCCAGCTAGTGGTGTCATCCCGGGGTTGTCCCCAGGGTTATCCACAGGTGGAAAGTGGAAAGTTCCCAGGTCAAACGATCAGGCCCGTGAAAACAAACTGCCGTATCCACAGGCGTGGTGTGAACGAATCATCTCTGTGGGTAACTTCGGTGGATGAGTCTGAGCGGCTGGTAGCCGATCTCTTAAGTGTTGGTGCTCATCACACAGGTTCCGGCTAACGTGACGAACGAACGCCGTCTCGGACTCTGAAGTGTCAATGCTACGTAGACCCGTCTTTGGGTCCTGGCTACTACCTTTCGAAGTCCTGAACGAGGATCTTCAAGCGCGGTTGTCAGGTATCCATGCGGTTGACGCAGCCGGCAAGTGACAGGGCTGAGCTTCGGTCGGCAGCGCCGGAGGAGAGGACCCTTTGCGCGCGTGCTCGTATCGACGCTGTGATTGGGCATGGACAAGAAGTAGGCCGAGACGCCATATGCATGCCCATTGACGGTCTCCACATCGTCGCTCGTACAGCGCGGACCCCTGGACAAGGACGGACGAACTTGCCGGGGTCGCACCAAAGCCTCTCGCTCGTTTCACGTGGAACAAGGAGGGCGCTTGGGCTTGGTAAGGGTGTTACGCGAGACGATGTATCTAGCTGGAGACAGCTAGATACATCCCGGCGATCCAATTGATGCCATCGCATTGCCGATCGTGATCCCGTGGCTAGTAGCCCTCGTCGTTGGTTCGTCGGGTCTGAGGTGGCTCCAAGCGGTGGGATCGCTGAGACACCGCAGGCGATGTCAGGCCGGTGGGGTATAGGGATGGCGGTAGTCGCGTGGCGGGCGCGGTCGATCGCGAACTGCCAGGTGTGAGCGGAACTGGTGTAGCGAAGCCGGGCCAGGCGAGTGGTGCACCCGTTGTGGAGGCGGGCGTCAATTCACGTTGAACGGGCCGTAGTGCCGGATGTTCAACGGGATTATCTGAGGTCAGCGTTCGCGGGCACGTGCACGCAGTCACTGACGCAGGGACGCTTGGTCGATTTGGGGAACTCCACTGCCATCGCCTCCATTCTGTCGCTGGGTAGAGGTGACGCGGTGTTCCCGGTGTGCTGGAGCGGCGCTCTGGAATGGATTGCGCGGCTCTTCGCTGCCAAGGTCTGTTCCCATGTCACACGTGACTGTCCCAACTGACGTCGACAGGTGCTGAGCGGCCAGGCCTTATGAGTGACGGGTCGCGCACCGGGATCAGGGGCGGGCGCAGATCGTGCCGGCTGTCGCTGACGGCATCCCGAAACGCGGGTGACACCGAGCGGGCGGGTATCTGCATGGACGCAGCCCCGCATGTGGCGGCGACGCTTCGCGGCAGCCGCTAGAAGGTCTGAAAGACGATACCCGTAGTGGCCAGCACCCGATGCCAGCGCAGTCTACGAAGAGCTCAACCCCCTCGTTAGGCGAGGGCGAGTTTGCAAGGACAGGCTGTATCCACAGCCTCATTCACGTTCCACAGGCTCGGCTTCGGCTTGCTCGTCTTGCTCACCGATCGGCTATCCACAGCATCGAGGGCATGTCCTACATCTAGGTGACCCGCCTTATCCCCACCTACTCCTCCGTTATCCACAGCAAGGAGAGCGTTCACCAGCGCATCACGAATACCCTCTGACAGATGGTCCGTCACCACCAATTGATGGGCCGGCTTAGTCGCTCGATGGTTTTAGCCGCAGCTGTGCTGCTGCATTGGCCTTGTTTGCTATGGAGCCAAAGCCCGGGAACTCGGACGGTCTGGTCACAGTGACCTCGGTGCTGTCTTCCATCGTCACCTCTTGGATGACGATGGAGCGGTGGAGATCGGGTCAGGCGAACTCGCGCGCTGATAGCGCTC
>NZ_JAJOMB010000054.1 GCF_021129305.1 Kineosporia babensis
CCGACTTCCGGCCACTCTGTTGTCTAGCTGAGTGGCTTTCGCTCGGGGCGACTGAGAAGAACATTAGCCCTTCTCGTTCAACCGGTCAAATCCGCGTTTCGCGGTTATTACCGGCGGTAAAACATTCACCCACGGCAATAGACAAAGCAAAGCATCACATGCCCGGCGAAGGGCATGAGCATGCACTGCTCAACGATTGCAGAAGATGAAGGCCATCAACCTCGAGACCGGCCGCTGACGCGTCCGTTGCTCCCGAAGCCCGCCACTCACACAAGGTGCCTGGCGGAAGGGCCTCGGAAAACATTACCAGCGTTCCGGCCCCCTCGAAACCTACGGCCGTGCGGTCACGGTCACAGTCTGATCACGAGAACGGCGGTTGCCAGGTCGCCCTCTGATCCAGGTGCAACACGGGGGCAGTGCTCGATCTTTTCCGCTGCAAACCGGAGCGGGCCCCGCGCCAAGGTGGGGTTGGTGCGACCGACTCCTTCCAGCCCCGACCGAAACGGCGCAGGAGAGCCCGCCGTCACCGATTCGAAGAGCCCGTCCACGCCCGAGCCGGATCCCACGCGTCCCGATCTCGGTTTGTTCCCTTCCGAATGGCCTTTATTCCAGCCAGTTTCGGGCTCGAAGCAAGCTCGAGCCGAGCACACTCGACGCCACGTCAACCGGCCGGTGCAGCCGGCCGGCCAGAGCCAACCGCCATCGAAGTCAGCGGATCTCCGGCAGTACCGCGATTACTTGGGTACGAGCACTCACCGCAGCACCCAGCAAATGTCAGGCCGAGAGGCTCACCCACGATGTGTACGTACGAGACATTCGGTACCAGGTGTCCTGGGTGTACACGTTCGAGGCATGGCTACGCCCGGCCCGAATAGCGGGATCGGCCGACCACATCGGTGCGGCACCCCAGAACTGGATGCAGCGAAATCGGACAGGGCGCCGGAGTTGCCCTGGCGCCAACCTGGATACCTGCGTGATCAAGGTCGGCGGCCACGTACAGCTGACCTGACTCACACCCGGGCTCTATGAACCGTTCTCCCCTCCACTGCACCCTCGCGCCAGAGCCGTAGATCAGATCGCTATGGCGATCAGAGTCGTCACAATGGAGCTTTATGGATATCCTGGTCGCCGGAAGGTAGGTGGCTATGACCGGCTACAAGATCGACCGTCAGATCACGACGTTCGGTGAACACGTGCGCGGGTGGCGCATGGTCCTGGGCCTCACCGCCCAGCAGGTGGCCGAACGAGCGGACATCACCCGCGACACACTGCGCAAGATCGAGTCGGGCAACCCGAACGTCAGCTTCAGCAATGTCGCTCAGGTGCTGCGCGCCCTCGGTGTGCTTGATCAGAGCGTGGCCGCGATCGATCCGCTGAACAGCGACATCGGCAGGCTCCGGGCCGCCAGCCTGACCAGAAGGCGCGCCCGGTGAGCACCGTCGAGGTGCTCGTCGAGGAGGCCGGCCGCACTCGTCTGGTCGGTCAGGTGCACTTCACCCGGGGGCGCGGCGCGATCTCCACGACTTTCCTCTATGACCCGGCCTACCTGGTCGACAGCGGGATGAACATCGATCCGGCATTGCTCCTGATGTCCGGTTCGCAGCATCAGACGGGCCTGCTCAGAGCCTTCGCCGACAGCGCGCCCGATCGGTGGGGGCGCAACCTCATCGAGAAGGCGGAACGGACGCACGCGCGCGAAGCTCGCAGAGCGCCCCGCAGGCTGGACGACCTGGACTTCCTTCTCGGCGTCAGCGACGACACCCGCCAAGGGGCTCTGCGTTTCCGGTTACCGGGCCACGACGAGTTCCTGGGTAAGCCGTCGAGGGTGCCGCGGCTCATTTCCTTGCCAGAACTACTCCGCGCCAGCGATGAGCTGGCCCTGGACGAGGATCCTGCCAAGGCCGTCAAGCAACTGCTGAACACCGGGACGACCGGGTTGGGTGGCGCTCGGCCGAAGGCTTCGGTGCGTCTGGACGACGGGGGTCTCGCGATCGCGAAGTTCCCGCATGCCAGTGATGGCTGGGATGTGATGGCCTGGGAAGCGACCACCCTTGATCTGCTGGAACAGGCCGGGATCCGGACACCGGAGCGTCGGCTCACCCGAGTCGGTGAAAGAAGTGTGCTGATCCTGAGGAGATTCGACCGATTGAGCGCAGGCGAGCGTCTCGGTTACATCAGTGCGATGACGGCAACCGGGTCCACCGACGGCGAGCAGCGCGACTACGCCGACATCGCTGAGGCGATGCGGGACATCTCCCGTTCTCCCCGGCGCGATCACCATGAGCTCTACGACCGGATCATCGCCAGCGTGGCACTGGGCAATACCGACGACCATCTGCGCAATCACGGATTCCTCGCTGATCACGGCGCCTGGACGCTCAGCCCGGCTTTCGACGTGAATCCCAACCCGGACGTCTCCCGGCAACGCTCCACCTCTATCGCCGGGGCCGATTCACAACCCGACGAGATCGAAGGCCTGCTGGCGCTGGCCGAGGACTGCAGTCTGGACTTGGCGGCGGCCCGGCAGCGGCTGAGTCACGTGGCAGCGGCTCTGGCGGATTGGCGGGAACAGGCCCGACGCAACAAGGTCGCCGAACGCGAGATCGCGATGATGGCGGAAGCGATCGAACCCCGGCTGGAAGCCGTCGTCACAGCGTCCAAGAATTGATCGTCGGCCCTAGTCAGGAGCGTGCCCGTGGCTGACAGTTCGAGCGACCCGACCGGCCCGGTGATCGACGTGCACCTGATCCTGCGGGATGAGGACAAGATCCTGCTGTCGCAGCGGGCCGGCTCGTACGGGTACGGGCAGTGGCACGCACCCTCGGGCAAGCTCGAGCCGGGGGAATCGCTGACGTTGGCCACTGCCCGTGAGGCCTACGAGGAGACCGGAGTCGTGGTTGATCCGGACCGGATCAGACTGGTGCATACGGTGCATCATCACCAGAGCGACGGAACCCGTGATCGGATCGGTTTCTTCTTCGAGGCCACCGAATGGGAAAACGAACCGGTGAATCGGGAACCGGACAAATGTCTTCAGTTGCGGTGGTTCGCGGTGCACAACCTGCCCGAGGACTTGATTCCGTACCCGGCGGCGGGATTACACGGATATCTCCGTGGCGAGGTCAGCTTGACCATGCACGGCTGGCCGGAACCCTGAAGAAGGGTCAAACGGCCTTAATAACGGGGATTTTCACGGTCTGATGCGGGCCCTGGGCGGGCCCTGGACTGGAGGAGACTTTTGTCGTTCCTGCCGCCCAGCCGTGGATACGGAGAACCGAGCCCCTCCGATGGCCAGTACGACCTCCAGCCCAGCCGTTCCAGCCACGCCCGATGCCCTGGTGCCTCGCGAGATTGCCCAGAAGGCAGTCAGCGTGGGCGTGGCCAAGGCCGGTGGGCACCCCTTGACCACCTTCGCACTGGCCGTTCTGGCTGGGGTGTTCGTGGCGCTCGGGGCCATGTTCGCCACGATCGCCATCTCGACCGCCCCGGAGTCGGTGGGTCTGCCGTACGGCTTGTCCAAATTGTTGATGGGGTGCGCGTTCTCGGTCGGGCTGATTCTGGTCGTGGTCGGCGGAGCCGAACTCTTCACCAGCAATGTGCTGCTGGTGATGGCCTGGGTGTCCGGGCGGATCGAGGGCGCGGCGATGGTGCGGAACTGGGTCATCGTCTACCTGGGCAATTTCGTGGGTGCTTTTCTCACGGCCGGACTCGTAGTGCTCTCGCAGCAGTACCGCTCGGCTGACGGCGGGGTCGGCTATGCCGCGCTGCACCTGGCTGACGGCAAGGGGGACCTTGGGTTCCTGCGGGCCGTGGTTCTGGGGGTGCTCTGCAACACCCTGGTCTGCCTGGCGGTCTGGCTCAGCTACTCGGCTCGCACCACGGCTGATCGGATCGTGGCGGTGGTGCCCCCGGTGGCTGCCTTCGTCGCGGCGGGGTTCGAGCACAGCGTGGCCAACATGTATTTTCTGCCCTTGGCCGCGATGATCAAAAACTCTGCCCCCGAATCGTTCTGGAGCTCGATCCACGCCGACGCAGGCGATTTCGCCCACGTCGGCTGGCAGCCCTTCATCGCCAATCTGCTGCCCGTGACCATCGGCAATCTGATCGGTGGCGCGCTGATCGTCGGGGGTCTGTACTGGCTGGCCTACCTACGGCCGCTCACCCCCGGCCGGCGAACAGGGCCCGTACCCCCGCGGACGCCCTGAACTCCCGCAGAGCCAATTCGGCATGCCCCACGGAGTACCCGTTACCCACCAGCATCGTGACATCCGCGGCCAGGGCCTCCGCTCCCAACGCCGCGGCGCTGAACGACGTGGCCATCGAGAAAAACACGACCGTGCCGCGCTCGGCCGTGGCCAGTACAGCCGCGTGCTCGCATCCAGGCGCGTCTACGCAGAGCACAGTGACGTCGGCTGGACCGCCTGCGGCACGGACTTTTTCGGCCAGGAGCACCGGGTTGCGGGCGTCGGCGACAATCACGGTGGTGGCCAATGGTTGGGGGTCCAGGCGCGAGGCGGCCAGTAGGGCCTGACGCTCCTCAGGGGAGCGGACTACACCGATCCGGTGGGCGGCGCCGGCGGAGCGGGCCGCGGCGAGGGAGAGGCTTCCGCTCTTGCCAGCTGCACCGATGACGCAAACCACCGAGCCGGGACGAGTGCTCTGGCCGGTTCTGCTGCCGGAGACCACAGTCAGATCCCCCTCGTCGGGCAGCGCTCTCCCCGGGTAGCCGATCGTCATACCCTTCGCCCCCACCTCACCCACCACCCGCGCGGTCAGGGACGGAGCTCCGCACACGTCGAAGACGGCCAGGGCCTGCTCGGCCGGCAGGTCTTCGGGGAGCACGGCCGCGATCGAGCGACCGAAGAGCACCGCCCGCCCGGAGCATGGCACCTGCTCAGACCGCCCGTCCCACTCCGACAGGTCGTCGAGTCGCAAGGGGGTAGCGGTCAGCGACACCAGAGTGGCTACCCGCTGCCCCTCCTTGAGACCCAGCGGCGAGGCCGGGCCCACCTCGAGCACGGTCCCGATCAGCATGCCGCCCGAACCCGTGACCGGATTGTGCATCTTTCCGCGCTCCTGGACGATCGCCCGCACCGCCGCGCGGATCGCCGCACCATCACCCTGATGCTCCTCGAACAGCTGACGGAAGCTCGCAGCATCGAGATTGAGCCGCTCGACCGCCAGCACCACCTCGTCCTCGCCCACCGGCGCAGCCGGATCCAGCCGCCAGGCCGCCTGCGGCAGCACCCCCTCCGGTTCCAGCACCCGATGCAGGCCCAACTCGCTCCACTGCTGCGTCATGCCGAAAATCCTCCTGTCAAACTCTCCAAGTTCCGTAAATCTTTGCTTACGATCGAGCTGTGACGGAACTCATGACGGCAAATCGCTCCATCCCCCGGATGGCCCAGCCTTACCAGTACCAGCGGCACGAGCTCGCCGAACCGGACTGGACGCGGTTTCCAGGGTGGCGCACCGTCACGTCTCAGGAGTGGTCGAGCGCCCAGTGGCAGCGGGCGCACTGCGTGAAGTCGCTGAAGCAGTTGCACGAAGTGCTCGGTGACCTGGCCCCGGCCGAGTTCTACGAAGATCTCGGCCGCGACCAGGAGCAGTTCGCGACGATGTCGATGCTGTTGCCGCCCCAGATGCTCAACACCATGCTGCCCCGCGAGTCGCGCTGGCACGCTTCGGCGATCGAGCACGACCCGGTGCGTAGGTACATGCTCCCGATGGCCAGGGACAGACATCCGATCTGGCCCAGTCATCCGATGGCGAGCCGGGATTCGCTGCATGAGCACGACATGTGGGTGGCCGAGGGGCTCACTCATCGCTACCCCACCAAAGTTCTGGCCGAGCTCGTCCCTACCTGCCCCCAGTACTGCGGGCACTGCACCCGGATGGACCTGGTGGGGACATCGACGCCCACCGTCACCAAGCTCCGGCTGGCCGGCAAGCCGGTCGATCGCTACGACGCGATGCTGGCCTACCTAAGCGAAAATCCTGGGGTACGTGACGTAGTCGTCTCGGGAGGCGACGTGGCGAACGTGCCCTGGCGGCAGTTGGAGTCGTTCCTGATGCGGCTCCTGGAGCTCGATTCGATCAGGGACGTCCGTCTGGCCACCAAGGCGCTCATGGGGCTTCCACAACACTGGTTACAAACGGACGTTCTGGCTGGCATCGAGCGAGTTGCTCAGAGGGCGCGGCACCAGGGGGTCAGCCTGGCCGTGCACACCCATGTGAATACGGTGAACTCGCTGACTCCGCTGGTGGCCAAGGCATCGAAGGCTCTGCTGGAAGCCGGGGTTCGGGATGTGCGCAACCAAGGCGTGCTGCTGCGTGGCGTGAATGACTCACCCGAGGCGCTGCTCGACCTGAGCTTCGGACTGCTCGACGAAGCCATGATCACGCCGTACTACTTCTACATGTGCGACATGATCCCGGCCTCGGAGCACTGGCGGGTTCCGCTGTCGAAGGCGCAGCAGCTGCAGCACGCGATCATGGGATACCTGCCCGGCTTCGCCACCGCGCGAATCGTCTGCGACGTGCCGTTCGTGGGCAAGCGCTGGGTGCACCAAGCCGAGTCCTACGACCAGGTCCGCGGCATCTCCACCTGGACGAAGAACTATCGCACCTCGATCGAGGCCACCGACGACGAGGCCTTCACCCGCGGCTACCCGTACTACGACCCGATCGACCAGTTACCCGAGGCCGGCCAGAATTGGTGGACTGCTACTGCCTAAAAGCCAATGGACGTTGTGGCTGGCAAAACGCAGAAGGGGCGGCCCGCGCCGTTCGAGTCCCTTGGAGAGACTCAGAA
>NZ_JAJOMB010000055.1 GCF_021129305.1 Kineosporia babensis
GCACCAAGACCACTACCCGCGTACGACGCGGTAAACCAGGAAAGATATTGCTCGAGGTCACCACACTTCGACCTGCACGACCCCACCCGGGACGACATCCGCTCCTGGGCCCACGACCTCTTCGAGACCGCAGCCACCCACGCCGTGCAGCGCCTGAGCACAGCCAGAAAGAAGCCCTGACCTGGCGCATTCAAACACCCAGCCCGCCCGGCGCTGCCGGGAACCCGCACCAATGACAGGCCGCAACGGATGCAGGTACTGAAACCTGCCTCAACCTCGATCCTGGCCTTCCGATGGGGTTTCTTGTTCGACTGTGGGCAGGCGTCGCCGTTGCGCGGAAGCCTCGCGTGTCTCCAGGAGCTGATGCCCAGGCTGGTCCAGACTGGTCGTCTGTGCTGGGAGGTAAGCATGATCCTGGCGCGACGCGGTCCGAGATGAATAGCGTGAGATCTCTTCTGCTACTTCACTGCAATGTTAGATTCTCCGTCATCGACTGGGGGGCCGATGAAAACGCTGAGACTGGGGCTGGGGTCCGTTCTGCTCTGCCTGGGGATTCTGACGGCAGGTGCTGCTCCTGCATCAGCAGTCCCTACTCCGGGCCTGGGAACTGGAGAGATTGTCTCTCCGGTTGTCGTGCGACCGAAGATGAAGGTTCCTCTGGTTATCGGGCTGGGAAATACGGAAAGAACGGGCGTCCGGGTTCGTGTCCAGTTCCATGGCAGATGCTGGACCCGGGACAGCAAGTTTGTGAAATTCAAGCGGCCGGCTGTCACGGTCAACGTGCCACCGGATCTCAGCAGGCCTCCGGGGGCCAAGATTCTGCGTAAGGTCAAAGGAAAACTCAAGATCCCTGCCTCCTGTGCTGCGCAGGAGGATACTCCTGGCATTCCCACGTGGGATGGCTATTTCGCGGCCGATTTCGGAGTCGCAGGGCAGAGGGTGCAGGGTACTTTCTCGTCATTCTTCTGGATCGGAAAGCCTTTCACCCGTAATAATATTCGCTACAATCTCGGACTAAAAACCCGAAAGCCGCCCAAAACCTCCCAGGCCCACCACACACTGCCGCAGAAATTCCGCAGCAAGTTCGAAAGCCTGAATCTGGATATAGATGACCCGGGGCAGATGCGATGGTGGTGCTCAAAGAAAGGGGTGAACACAAACCATCAATCGCAGGCAAGGTCGTACAACGCTCGTTGGAGCGAATGGTTCGCCACGCATCCGAAGGCGACGCGGAAACAAGTGCTCACCTTCCGGGACAGTATCCAAGGGCTGTACATTTATGCCTGCCCTGGTGTGAGCAACTATCCGGGCTTTCCATGATGTGACAGGGCAATAGCCTGGCGAGCATCTCGTCCCGGTGTGACCGCCGTGGCTACATATGACGGTCCTGAAAAGCGGTCGCTACTGAGTTGAGAAACCCTCGCCGCCTTTCTCATGTACCGCTTGGCGGGGGACCGGGTCGGCTTCCATATCGATGATCAAAGGGTGGGTGGGGCCAGCATTGATCTGGTTGCCGATCTGCTCGAACAGCCCAGCGCTCACTCTGTCAAGGTGAAGGACGGGAGCAGCCGAACTCAATGGTCGATCTGCGAGCATTACCTGCAGGGTGCCCGCGGCTTCGCGCGCGATCTCCATATCGGCCGTTTCTTGAATAAAAGCCACTGCTGTTATCCATTTTTCGATATTAGGGCGACCGTCAACCATCTGCTGGTGATGTGGAGTTTCGCGTGTCTCCTCGGCTCGGGTTCTCACTTCACGTAAGGCTGCGATCAAAAGCTCGCTTGCGCCGTGGACGTACGTGAATAGGTTCAAGGCGTCGGCGGGTAAGGCTCGGGTAGGCTCATGCCAGACTGAATCTCCGGGCCAATCAGGGGTGTCGGCGAGAGTGCGACACTTTTTCAGGATAGCCGCCCCGGTTGAATCCCACAGGCCAATCTTGAGTCCAAGAGTGGTATAGGACAGCGCCTTTTTTACGCTCCAATCGTCCATCTGCATTTTTCGGCGGTCATGAAATCGTCCTAGCTGAATCAGAAGTGCTTGATGAGCCGACTGCGCGGCGCCGACCTTCTGAGCGATGTCGTCTAGATAGTCCTGGAAGGAGGTGCCGGCGGTGAGATAGTCGGGCCCAGGTGTCGTCGTAGCGGTCAGTAGTTTCTCGAAGCCCTCCTGTGAGTAGGTAAGGGTAGTCCCGTGTTCTTGCCACCAGAGATCCTTGAGCCTTTGCTCGGGTGAGGCCTGCGGTACCACGACGCCGTGGCGCCACAGAGCGCCGACAATAGCCGGGCAGCGTCCATTGGTTACTGTATCCGCCTCCTGAAGAAGGCTTTGTGCCAAATTCTTGCCGCCAACGGCGCTTGCCACACGAGAGGCAACGAGTGCGGCGATTGCCCCGATCTCGGGCTGGCCATTCTTGGAGTATTTGACCGCCGATACCAGGAGGTCTAGGCCGATCTCACCGCGGCCAAGCATCAAGGCAGCCAGGCCACCGACCAAGCGCGGCCGAGCCGTATACGGGTACATCTCGATGCTTGCCTGAGCATCGCGAAGAGAATCATCGAACCAGCCAGCTGAATATGCGATTACTGCTCGTTCGGCCATCTCTTCGCTGGCGGTCTGGGTTGGCCTAGAGATGGCGGTGAACAGGTTGCTGCTATGGCTGTTCAACTCTTGTAGCGTAGCCAGAACCGGTGCTAGATCCACGCCACCGCCATCGATACTGATGCCCGCATACTTATCTAGACCGTAGCTGATGACGAAGTCGACTAGTTCCGTGACAAATTCGCTCATAGTTGCGGTTCCCCCGTGCGTATGCGTCCCCGACCATGATTGTCGCACGACTCTCGAAGATGTCTCACGGAATCCAAAAACCATCTATCCAGAAGTGTGCTGGATTCCTGGATCAACAACACAGCATCGTCATCGCTGTGCCTTGCTGCGCCTCAGCCGCCGTGAACTCGCTCGGATCCTCGTGACCATCCCCGCGTTCACCAGTGGCTGCACGGTGAACTCAGGCCTCCAGGAGGCTGGCGCCGATGTCGGCAGCGTGGGAGGCGTTGCAGGCCCGCAGGAATTTCTGCCGGTTCCGGGCGGAGGCCAGTCCCAGGTAGACGCTGATGAGCGTTCCCAGGCGGGTGGGGAAGTGATGGTCGGGGTTGACGATGACCTCGATCTCCGTTGCCGTCAGCGCTCGTGTCGAGCAGCGACCGTTCTAACGGGCGGCCAGGTTGAACTACTCGTCCCAGTCGTTGTCCTGGTAGTTCGCGTCTGCCGGAGGGCCTGGCTTGATCACGATATTTCGCAGCTCTAGAACCCCCGAGGGCCTTTCACGCCACACGGTCACCGTGTAGACAACATCGGCCAGGTCGGAGTGCCACAGCTGCCGGTAGTCACCACGGCCGGGCAGCTGCGGGGCAAAGTCCCAGCCCGACTGCACGAGTTCGACCAGATCGGGGAACACTTGTTCCTGGAAGTCGGCCCGGGTCGGCATGATCTGCTCCGGATCGGGGCTCATTGCCCAGGTACCGGAAGACCGCCTCGTAGAAGCCGATGCGGGATGACGCGGTAAGCCAACGGTCAGGACGACTGCTGGTGACGGGCCTCGAACTCGACCACCTGCTCAAGCAGCTCAGCCGTCATCTGCTCCACCATCGCCGGCGGCAGGTCGGAGGGGTGCAGCCGGTGCCGCCGGTCCTCAGCCCGGGCCTCGGCCAGCATGATCCCTGCACGATCGCTGGACATGATCCTCGAGGAGATACCCGACGACGGGGAGCCCGCGTAGAGCACGGTGTCCGATCATCCTAGAAGGCTCTCACCATGGTGGAAGGCTGGCGCGCTTCGCCACAACTGAAGATCAGGTCAGGTCGCTTGCCCTCGACCAGCACGGCATGCCAGCGCAGCAGCACGTCTCGCTCAAGCGAGACGAGTACATGATCCTCATCCAGGTACTCCTGGGGAAAGTCCAAGGTTGGGTCCTCGATCGGCTCCGACTTCTTCATCTCGCACCGGAACCCGATGCGCGATTCAATGGTCACGTCACCGGTCTGCACGCCGGGCAACGTCTCGCCGCCCAGCCGGATACCTGGGATGGTCTCGGTCGGACACCACGTCAACGATGAGTAGTCGTTTTCCATGACGTGGATCTTCAAACGTTCGATGCGCGGCGGCGATGGCAGCCGGAGCTCGTCGGCGAACTGCACGCTGGCGACGATCCCGCTCCCGAACCGGTACGAGACCTTCTCACCTATCAGGTCCCAGCACTCCCGCTTGACCTCAGTGAGAAGAGGATTCTCCTGAACGGTCGCGGATTGAACACGACGCAGAGCCTCCGTGTAGGAGATGTCCTGCTCACGAGCCAAATGCTTGGCCACGTAGTCCTTGCTCACGGTTCATCCATTCCCGATGGGCCCACACGACCACCGGCGTTGTTGGACGGACCGGAGGACTCTTCTCCCTGCGTGACGATCGCCTTGTCCCTCTATGCCTGAGGCCGGGTGTGGGCCGGCGAGGCAGGAGAAACCGGGGGCGCAGGCCACCCGTCCAATTAGGATAGATCGTCACACTGAGTCATTCAACCCGTTGCGTGCCTCAGAGATGCACACAGGGACGATGCAGCGGCGAGGCGCCGCGAAGTAGCGTCTCTGGGATGCAGCAATTCGGGGAGAAGCAAGACTCCATCGACCCTGTCTGGATCCCGGGATGGGCCGCTTACAGCACCTGGGGGTGGGACAGCGGAACGAGGTGCTGGTACGCGCAGATGTACCGCGACACCAGCGATCCGGACGCCGCACCCGACCACCATCTGCACGAGTCAGAGGCGACCCAGCTCGTGGTCAAGATCGGCGCGGTGACTGGACTGCCCAGCGAACAGGTGCAGCAGATCCTCAGCGCCAAACCTGGTACGCCGGAGTATGAGCGGTTCGCCAGAACGGCCTCCTCGCATACCTAACGGCGCAAGCCGGGAGTGCCGTGTAAGCGCGGTCGCTGTTGCCTTGTTCGAGGTAGCCAGAGTCATCCGCGAGAACAAGTAGCAGTCCTCACCACACCCTGACACGCAGGAACCTCGCCGGGCCCGGCTCGGCCGTGGACGGCCGAAAGTACCTGGTGCTGCGGGACCTACCACTCGAGCCGCTTCACCCGTGGCTCACCCGGTATTTGACACCTGAGCAAGCCCGGAAACCCTAGGCTCACATGCGGCTCGGCGCTGACCGTCCGAACCGAACAGCGCCGAGCCTGATCCCCCGTATGAGGCTCGTCGGAGGTCCGCACGCCGCACCCATCAGCACGGTCTCTACCTCCCGGCCACAGCGATCGACACCCTGACCGGATGCACCCTCGCCTCGAGCAGATCATCCACCTGGCCGGCGGCGTCGACGAGCACCGCCTGGAAGTCCACGTGGTGCCGCACCCGGAGCCAGGGCGCAAGCGGGACATCGTCCTACGCCTGGACGGCGGCTACCGCAAAGAAGAGACGCCCGCACCCGGACCGACTTCATCGTGCAGCAGGCCGCGCAAAGGAGCACCCCTGGAGCGGTGGCCGGCCTACACGAGGGCTCGACGAACGTCTTCCTCCTCGGCGACACAACTGAGCGCAACCCTCAGCACGGACGGTGAACACGACACCCATGCTCAGGTGTCGAAGGGAAGATCCTCGTTGCGCACGTTGCCGGAGTGCCAGGCGAGAAATACCTCTGCGGCTGGGCCCATGTCGTGCTCGTGGGGCAGGGGCCCGCAGATGTAGACGGTGACACCGGTGAGGGTCCAGATTGACGCTGAGGTCGCTGAGTGAGGACCGGCCGGGCGCCGGGCAGTTCGGCGCCGGTGATGAGGGCGTTTTCGTCCACGACGGCCAGCACCAGCGGCAGTACGGCGAAGACCATCAGACCGATCTGGGTGGCGGGGGCCGACGCGGGTCCGATCGAACGCAGGTCGCTGGGGGTCCGGTGGTGGCCTCGGCGAGGGTGACTGCGGCGAAGTCGGATGTGGCCTGCCCGAGGGTGGGGCGGTCCCAGGTAGACGGGCAAGGGGGCCGGGCCGTCCCAGGTGCCGTCACGGTCCAAAAGCAGGCGGAGTTCCAGCTGGCCGGTGTTCTTTCGTGCTCGAGGTGGACGAACAGCCCGGACCAGAGGACCAAGGCCGCGACGTCCAGGGGGGTGTCT
>NZ_JAJOMB010000056.1 GCF_021129305.1 Kineosporia babensis
GTCTCGTGGTTCCCGTCCGGGCAGGCCGCCAGTCTGGTCCGGGTGGGTAGGTCCGTCGCTGATCGATGGCCGTGGGGTGGGGCGGAGGTCTCGTAGTAGTCGCGGGCGTCACGACCCGCCGGTGGAGGCCGGGAAAGCCGGTCGCAGGGCGAAGGGGACCAGCTTGTTATGCAGCAGTCGGAGGCTGGAATGTCAGGAGGAGAGCCAGAAGTGGGCTCATCGTTGGTGAATACCGGCGAACCGGTGTCCGTGCGCGTAGCGGCGGAGCATCGGGTACTGAAGATCCAGGCCGGGCTGCACCGTTGGGCCCGCGATGATCCTCATCGCAGGTTCGATGATCTGTTCAACCTTGTCGCTGACCCGGCCTTCCTCATGGTGGCCTGGGAACGGGTGGCGGGGAACAAGGGAGCCAGGACAGCCGGGATCGACGGGCTGACCGTCGGGACTGTTCACGAGAAGCAGAGCGTCGGGGTGTTCCTCGCCGATCTTCGTGAGCAGTTGCGCAGCGGTCGTTTCCGGCCGTTGCCGGTGCGGGAGCGGCTGATCCCGAAGGCGGGCAGAAAGCTGCGCCGTCTGGGGATCCCGACCGTGGCCGACCGGGTCGTTCAGGCGTCCTTGAAACTGGTGCTGGAGCCGGTTTTCGAGGCGGATTTCCTCCCGTGTTCCTACGGGTTCCGTCCCGGGCGCCGGGCCCATGACGCGGTCGCCGAGGTGAACTACCTGGCCCGTCGCCCACGGAACTACGAGTGGGTGCTGGAGGGTGACATCACGGCGTGCTTCGACGAGATCGACCACACCGCGCTGATGGCGCGAGTGAGAGATCGTGTCGGGGACAAACGTGTCCTGGGGTTGGTGAAGGCGTTCCTGAAAGCGGGCATCCTCGGTGAGGATCGGCTGCTGAAGGAGACCACCGCCGGGACCCCGCAGGGTGGGATCCTGTCCCCGTTGCTGGCGAACGTGGCGTTGTCGGTCCTGGACGAGTTCATCGCCCAGGAACCCGGCGGGCCGTCCAGCAGTCCCGGGGTCAGGACCCTACGGTATCGGCAGGGCAAGGCCAACTTTCGGTTGGTCCGGTATGCCGACGACTGGTGCCTGATGATCCGTGGCACCAGGGACCATGCCGTGCAGTTGCGTGAGCAGATCGCGCAGGTGCTCTCCGGGATGGGCTTGCGCCTGTCCGAGGGGAAAACCCTGATCACCCACATCAACGAAGGGCTGGACTTCCTCGGGTGGCGCATCCAGCGCCACCGCAAGCGGGGAACGGACAAGCGTTACGTCTACACCTATCCGGCGAAGAAGGCCGTCCGGGCCGTGACGGGCAAGGTGAAGGCGTTGTGCCGACAGATCGAGATCACTGTCCCTATCGACGATCTGCTGCGCCGGGTCAACTTGGTGTTGCAGGGATGGTGTGCCTACTTCCGTGCGGGGGTGTCCTCGGCGACCTTCTCCTACCTGAGTCACTACGTATGGCAGACGGTCTGGCGATGGATGCGCCGAAAGCACCGTAAGAGCACGTGGAGGCAACTACGGCGTATCTACTGCGGTGGTGGATGGTGGCCGGCCAGTTCACGCAGGAGCTTGTACGACCCGGAGAAGGTGACGACCACTCGTTACCTGTATCGGGGAAAGCAGATCCCTGCGCCCTGGCCCGAACCGGCCGCGACGATGGTCGCCTCCGGTCTCTAACGGGACGAGCGGAGAGCCCGGTGCATTGAAAGGTGCACGCCGGGTTCGGGAAGCGGCCCGGGGAAGACGGATCAGCCACTCCCATCAGTGGTTGGCACCGCGTCCCCGGGCCGACTTTACGGACCGTCCCTCGCGCTGATCGTCGAGTACATCGACCAGCACAAAGACCAGTTCGGAGTCGAGCCGATCTGCGCTGTCCTGACCGGGATGGGCGCCAAGATCGCTCCGAGTACCTACTACGCCCGCAAGGCGCGCCCGCCCTCAGACCGGGCGGTGCGGGACCAGGCCGTCACGGCGAAACTTCGGGAGGTCCATGCCCGCAACTACGGCGTCTA
This sequence comes from Kineosporia babensis, assembly GCF_021129305.1. Classification (GTDB taxonomy): domain Bacteria; phylum Actinomycetota; class Actinomycetes; order Actinomycetales; family Kineosporiaceae; genus Kineosporia; species Kineosporia babensis. The sequence continues at coordinate 2,022 of NZ_JAJOMB010000056.1, forward strand.
CGGCATCCGGAAAATGTATGCCGCCCTGGCCCGCCTGGGTGGCGTCAACGGCGTGCCCGTCGCCCGCTGCACCATCCAGCGCCTCATGAAAGCGGCTGGCCTGAAAGGAGTATCCCGCCGCAAGACACCCCGAACGACCGTCGCCGGCAAGGGTATCGACACCCGCGCCGATCACGTCAAGAGGAACTTCACCGCCACGGCGCCGGACCAGCTGTGGGTTGCCGACTTCACCTACGTGAGAACACTTTCCGGATGGGTCTACGCGGCGTTCATCCTGGACGTGTTCTCCCGGAAGATCGTCGGCTGGCGCCTGTCGAGGAACATGCGCACGGATCTGGCTCTGGACGCCCTGCAGATGGCTATCTGGGCCCGTCAGCGTGCCGGGCGCGACCTGAGCGGCCTGATTCACCACTCGGACAGAGGCGTTCAGTACGTCGATGTCCGCTACACCGCCCGCTTGGAAGAGGCCGAGGCCGTTGCTTCGGTCGGCTCGAAGGGAGACTCCTACGACAACGCGATGGCCGAGGCCTTGAACTCGGTTTACAAGGCCGAACTCGTCCGCAACCTGGGCCCCTGGAACGGGATCGACGACCTCGAGATCGCCACCACCGAATACATCGACTGGTACAACAACGACCGACTGCACGAGGCCCTCGGCCATGTCCCGCCCGCCGAGCACGAGGCCAACTACTACACCAAAACCCCAGCTACCGAGCCGATCACCGTGTAATCAGACCCTCTACCAAACCCGGCACTTGACAGTGCTGGTAGGCCGACCGCGAGGAAGGCGTATGTCCCGGCCGGGAACAGGATGACCCGAAAAGCGAATGCCGGTGCGCCGAAAGGCAACGGGAAGAACACCCGATGTGCACAGCCAGCCTCCTGGCTGTGGGGTGTCGAACCGGCCGGATACGAGCCTGGTGCTCGGCCCGAGAGGGAGCCCACGCGGCTCAGGTGAGTCTGTGGAGATGATGATGACCGTAACGCCAGCATCCGCGGGGACGTTGGACGCCGCTGTCTCAGTGGTGAACGGATCGCGGGGCTTTCCTGAGGACTGGGACCAGGTGGACTGGGCCCGGGCCGAGGCGGAGGTACGGCGGCTGCGGCAACGGATCTTCACGGCGTCGAGAGCAGGTGAGCACCGGAAAGTGCGCAGCCTGCAGCGGTTGATGCTGCGGTCCCGGGCGAACGCGTTGATCAGCACGCGTCGGGTCACGCAGATCAACCAGGGGCGAGGAACGGCAGGGATCGACGGCCGGACCGCGCTGTTCGGTTCCCAGCGGATCGCATTGGCCCGCTGGGCCCAGCAGCGCGGAAACAGGCCGCCGGCCGCACCTGTCCGCCGGATCTACATCCCGAAGGCCAACGGCAATCGGCGTCCGCTCGGGATCCCCGTGATCTCCGATCGGGCGGCGCAAGCCGTGGTGCTGAACGCGCTGGAGCCTGAATGGGAGGCCCGGTTCGAGTCCAGGAGCTACGGCTTCCGGCCCGGCCGGGGCTGTCACGACGCGATCGAGGCGATCTTCGCCGTCGGCAAGGGCAAGAGCCCGAAGCGGGCCTGGGTCCTCGACGCGGACCTGACCGCAGCATTCGACCGGATCAACCACAATCGGCTACTGGAACACCTGCACGGATTCCCCGCCAGGCAATCCGTGGCCCGGTGGTTGAGAGCAGGAGTGGTCGAGAACCGGCGATACGCCCCGACCCTGGAAGGCACCCCGCAGGGCGGGGTGATCAGCCCGCTGCTGATGAACATCGCCCTGCACGGGATCGAAACAGCAGCCGGGGCCCGGCAATACACCACCCCCGCACGAAGGGGATGGTCGGTTCCCGGAACCCCGGTCGTGGTCAGATACGCCGACGACCTGGTCGCGCTCTGCTCCAGCCAGGAGCAGGCCGAGCAGGTCAAGGAACGCCTCGCGCAGTGGCTGGCACCACGGGGACTGACGTTCAACGAGGACAAGACACGCATCGTGCACCTGTCCGAAGGGTTCGACTTCCTCGGCTTCACCGTCCGCCACTACCGCAACCCCGGGAAGTTGCTGATCCCGCCGTCGACGGCAGCGGTCAAGCGGTTTCGTGCCCGGCTCCGGACCGAGGTCCGCAGCCTCTACGGCGCGAACGCCATGGCCGTGATCAGCAGGCTCAACCCGATACTGCGGGGCTGGGCCGCGTACTACCGCACAGGTGTGTCCAAGGAGGTCTTCGGCGACATCGACTCCACACTCGTGTGGACGATGCTGAAGTGGGCCAAGCACCGGCACGAGACGAAGTCGTACCGATGGATCGTGAACCGCTACTTCGGGCGGTTCCACCCGACCAGGCAAGACCGATGGCTCTTCGGCGACCGGGAAACCGGCGCCTGCCTGACCCGCTTGTCCTGGACCCCCATCCGCCGTCACCAGATGGTCGATGCCGACGCGTCCCCGGACGACCCGGCCCTGGCCTACTACTGGCGACAGCGACGACGACGTCCACTGCCACCGGACACTCCCACAGCACCCGGTCTTCCGCCCTACACCCTGCGACGCCCACAGGGACTTGCTTGAGCCGGATGCGGTGAAAGCCGCACGTCCGGTGTGCGCCGTGAGGCGCTTCGCTGTATCCCCGACGCAGTCGGGAGGAACTTGAAGGGAGTGTTCCTGGGTCCGATGACTTACCTGGACGTGAAAACTGAAGGGGCAATAGCATGTCAGGAAAGCGGTGGGCGTGCCCAGGCGCTGGGGCGTGGTACCGCGGGACCCGCGCGATATGGCCAAGGCTGGATTGCCTGAAGTCTGGTCTCCAGCGATGAAAGTGCGCATCCATCGAAACTGCGCCTGTAACCGATGCCGTCGCCGTGCACCGGCATGAACCCGTGAGGCTGGTGCAACCTTCGCGGTGGCGGGCACCGTCCAGCGAGGACGGGCGAGGAGACGAAGAGACGGCCTACGTCGTGCTCGATACGTACAGCGAAGACGTACCACGGGATCGCCTACGGGACGCGAGTCCTAGGGCGACGGAGTGCCCGTAGTAGTCGCCGGGGTAACGGCCGGCCAGGGAGGACGGGAAAGCCGTCCGCAGGGCGAAGGGGCACAGGTAGTCATGATGTCCAGCGATGGGAGGTACGCGAGATGCGTGAGGTCGCAACGGTGCTGGGCGTCATCCGGGAACGCGGCAGGCAACGTCTGCCGCTGGAGAGGCTGTATCGGCAACTGTTCAACCTGGACCTGTTCCTGGTGGCCTACGGGCGGATCTACTCCAACACGGGGGCGATGACGCCCGGGGCCACCCCGGAGACCGTGGACGGCATGTCCGTGGCCAGGATCGAGTCGATCATCGACGCGCTGCGCGATGAACGATATCGATGGCAGCCCGCCCGGCGGGTGTATGTCCCGAAGAAGAACGGGACACGGCGCCCGCTGGGACTGCCGACCTGGTCGGACAAGCTGGTCGCCGAAGTGGTCCGGATGCTGCTGGAGTCGTACTACGACGTCCGGTTCTCCGATCACAGTCACGGTTTCCGGCCGGGACGGGGGTGCCATACCGCGCTTCGGTAGATCACTGAGGTGTGGTCGGGCACGCACTGGTTCATCGAGGGTGACATCTCCGACTGTTTCGGGAGCCTCGACCATCAGGTCATG
>NZ_JAJOMB010000057.1 GCF_021129305.1 Kineosporia babensis
ACCTTGCGGTTCCCGTCCGGGCAGGAAGCCATCCTGCAGCGGGGTCAGACCCGTTCCAAGCTGCTGGTGCGCCCGCACCCATTCCTGGGTGACGCGAGGGGTGGGCGCCGCTGGTCTCTTGACACACTCACCCTTCAGCGAGCGCGACCCTGCGGGTCACGCCGGGCAATGCCCATCCTCCTGAGGACGGTGCGGACGGTCTCAGCATCGACACCCAACCGCTCCCCGATTCGCGCCAACGACAAACCCCCTGATACAACCGCACCACCTCGCCGAAGCCCTGCTCGTCCAGCCCTCGCCGACGCACCTCCACTCCCTGCAGACGCAGATGCCGCGACACGGTCTGCCGTTGCACACCGAACCGCTCAGCCAACTCATACGTCGATAGCCCCGACACGTACCCCTCGACCAACTCCTGCACCTGCCCGGCCGTCAACCGAGGCGCCATTCGACGCCCAAGCATCGGCGGTTCAGCTGTATCGTCCCTGGTGCCGGCCAGATCGGCCATGATCCGGGCCAACCGCCCCAACCACGGCATATGGTTTGAATAACGTCCCAATAGGTCCACCGCAGGTCAGGGGCGGTTTCCCGGTTTCGGGGGATCGCCCCTTCCGGCTTTGTAAGCTACGGAGTACAGCAACGCTTGTCTCGACATGCCTCCGTCGGGTCGAAGCGCACACGCCCCAGCCACGCGCCGTCGCGTCTGCTACGGCTCCGGGAGGCCTCGACCTACCGCGTCCGTCCCGATGGAGGCACCTCGTCGAGTTTTGGTTGCGCCGACGGTAACGGGCCGACCGGCTGACGACGAACCGAGCCACAGAACTCGCCGCAAAATGCACCTGGGCCAAGACGGAGTCTCAGCCCAGGTACCAGCGGCAGCTCGCTACAAACTACTTGCCGCGCCTACGATTCAGGATACCGGCGACTGCAACGACTACGGCGCAAGCGAACATGGCGGCGATGCTCGCGCCCAACCAGGCGGACGGAGAGTTGATGGACTTGGCAGGCCCGCTCATCAGCAAGGTGATGATGACCGGCAGGAAGACGAGGAAGGCGCCGGCGATACACGCCGTAGCCACCCAGCCCCGATGAGCGCGGTCCTCGACCTGCTGAAGTCGCACTCCCGCCTGGTCAACTCGCTTCGTAGCCTCACCAGCCCGCTCCTCGGCTTGGCCAGCTCTCGCTTCAAGATCAGTAACCCGGGCTTCAGCCTCGGCAGCCCGCTCCTCGGCCCTTCGCGCTCGCTCAGCCTCCCTATCGGCTCGGAGGGTTTCCGCCTTCCGAGCTTCATCCGCCGTCTCTAGACGCTTTAACAGTTCATCTGTCTCAGCTCGGAGACCGTTCTCAACTCTGTTCAGAACAGCATCGATCGCGTTATCAATGTTCTTTGTGGTGAGTTTGGGCGACTCGCCCCACTTATCGCGCCGAACTTCAGTCTGGATCAAATGAAGTTCACCGAGAATGGCGTCTTGGAGCGCCTCAATACGGGCGGCATGACGCTTCTGGCCTTCCGGAGTGGCCATGTCACGAAGCCGCTCCTGCACCTTCAAGGGGACCCAGTAGTTGATGTAGGCCACCACATCGTCAAGTTCATGACTCGACGGCACCAACGAGGCTGGGATCTGCGGTAAGGGCCCCGTTGAGGAAGGTTGGGACACTTTTGGCTCCTGATCTTACGAAGGGCATCAACCCTGCGGCCAAGTGGGCTTAACTGCACCCGAATGTGATCCTTGCACAGGTCGTGTAGGAAGGTCGACATCCGGGAGGTTCGCGCTGCAATATGCAGGCCCTGCAAACCCTACTCGGGAGGAATACGCCTCGACGCCGGGGAATCTCCCACACTTGTTGGAGAATTTCATTCTGTAATGAGAGTTTTCAATTGCATATCGCCATCGACGTCCTTACTGCCGCAATGGGGTTGTTGTCAATTTTTCTCGCTGCACCGAAGGTGCAGCGCAAATCATCCCTTCGGCGCAGTTTCAGGCGTAGTCGACGTACTCGCCGAGGCTCTGTGATTGCGTACCCGTGAAGCGCTTCCGGTAGGCAGTCGCCTCCTCATCTGAAACAACTGCAAGCCGGACCTCATGAACCTCGCATGTCACGGAGTTGCCAAATGCTGTTGCTCGCTCGATTGTGTCGCTACGATATGGCTCCGCATTTGAGCGCTCGGGGGTGTGCCGTCGGTTCGCTTCTGCATGTAGGCGTGAGTCTTTCCCCCGCTGCATGCTCATCTGCTGTGCACAATGCGGCGACGGAAGGTTGAGGCGGGATGAGCCCACAAAGAACCGTTGGCTATGGCGTGACCTGTTCCGGACCCTCTATTGGCACACATGCGCGACCACTGGCCGATAGTTGGTCCAAGTTTGAGGTTGATGCTATGCCAAGTCCGCGCGTAAGGGTTGCAGATCGCCAGTTCATAAGCGTTCGTGTGCGCTCGAGTGCCGCTCAAGGGAAAGCAGGCACGGCGAAGATTCCCGAAAATCTGAGTTTGTCACTGACCTTAAGTCGGGATTCGCTAATAGGTGCACGTGTTGCAGGTGTCGCCTTGGTGGTGGCCGGAGCTCTTGCGTTTGGTGGAATCAGCTTTGGGTTGGCCACGGAAGCCCGCGCGAAGTCCTCAGCTCAGATCGGCCTACTCGGCGTCTTCGTGGCTGGCGCCGCATTATGTCTGATTGCCTCCATTCAAATTCAGATGATGCAACGCCTACGAGCGAATGCTCGGATTCAGTCTCAACTGAAAACGATGCTAGAGAACCTGGCCGAGGACAAAGCGGGAATCGACCATCACGGCGGCCGAGATGGGAAGGTAATTCGTTTCTCAAATCGTTGCACTGAAACTGGTTCCGGTATATCGAGTCTCCTTATCGCAGGGGGCTCGATTGAAGCATCGTCAACAAATGAAGTCCCGAAGTCGGCCGTTCTGAATCATCTAGGGCCGATAATGGAGCGTTCGTTGTCCTCCTCCTCGACGGCATTCAATGTGAATAATATCGACAAGTCTGAGGCTTTGGCCACCGAAAGATCGCTTAGCGAACCTAAAAGCATTTCGAAGCATCGACAAGAGGGAAAAAGCAGAGATCCTGTCGAGCGCCTCATTCGGACAATCGATTGCATCTTGACAATGCTTGACCAGATTTATGAAGAAGAGTTTGGTGAGGCCATACGAGAGATGCCTGCCCCTGAGAAGGCGGCGGCGGCCGGTTCGCTGGGTATATGGGCGCCGAGGGATGAAGAAATTTGGTTTCGCTGTCTCTCTGTGCGACGTAATTTCTTGTCACGCGGAAAAATACCCTCATCTCAGGATGGCGTCAAGAATTTGACGGAACAACTCGATCGGATTACTGCTGATCTGCGATGCTATCGAGCACGTTCCCGCGAAGTTGCCATCAAGGATGGCTCCTAGATGAGGTCTAACCATCAAGGATTTGAACTATTTTAAGACCTCATCGTGACACGCCAGCAGTTGTGCGAGTGGCCTCGCAAGTAGAAATTCTTCCGAAGCTGCGGACGCCTGACCGGGCATTCGGAAAGGCGCCCGCAGTTGAAATGAACTGACATCGTTGGCGAGGTCTAGAGTTCCGTGGTGACTGGCAACTTCAAATGATCGCCAAGTCGTTGTAGGGCTGCCCGGGTAGCGTCTGAGTACACTTCGCTGTAGATGCCTTCTCCAGAACGCCCCTCAGCGGACGAGTGCGTCGCTGATAGCGTCCAGCCACGCCAGGCACCTGCTCAACGAAAGTAGCCTCAAGGCAGCTTGGTTCAAGGCAACGAAGCCGGCGGACCGTCAGCAGAACCTGGACCTCTCGTCCAGCGATCGCCGCGTCCGCCAGCCGCCGGACAAAGCGGCTATGAACCCGATTCGACATTCCCCCGCAAGCGGTACACCCGAAATCCGGCACCTCCGAACGCGCTTCGATCAAGACCGTCGGCCCGCTCGTGTCCACCCGGTCAATGACGAGCTCCCGCAGATGCGGAAGCAGACCCTGCAGTAGTCTCCCCGTTCCCACGGACGAGCATGATCGACTGCTCAAGATCATGCTCACAGTAACGGCGCGTTACAAGATCACGGAAATTGGGCCAGAGCCGACCGATTCCCCGTGGACGGCCAGTTAAGTTCCCCGCCCGCATAACACTCTCGGTAAGCTTCATCGCGGCTGCGGGGAGGACGGGGTAGCGGCATGGCTCGGACGTGGTTGTCGATCCGGGCCGACCTGGTCTCAGGACACGGGAACGACCTCTGGCCTCGACCTGGCCGGATCCTGGCAGCGGCCCGGTCACACACCTTCGCTCAGCCCGCGGAGTCCATCGACGATGCCTTCGCTCGCTGGGACCACGCCCATCTGCACCTGTTCACCCTGGCCGATAGCACCCCGGTCACCCCGCTCGACTGGTGGGACGGGGAACACCCCGACCGCAACATCAACGCGATGATCGCCAAGGCCGAGAAGAGCGCCGCCGGCCAGGCACCGATGGCCAGAGTCAGGTTCCTGAAGGTCACCGGCGAGACCAAGGAACTGAACCAGGAGACCGTGGAACGCGCCCGGCAACTGGCCGAGCTCAAGGGCTACGTCACGAACATTGACCCCACGAACATGGACGGCGCCGCGGTGATCCTGAGTTTGGTCAATCGCTTAGTGCCTGAGTTCTGGGCCTGTGGATCGCATCCAGAATGGCCTTCTGTTCTGGGTTGATTTGTGGCGGGAAGGTTTGCTGGGTGCCGTTGATCGCGATCGTGGCTGAGCGCAGCGGCCGGAGTTGGCGGACGATGGAGCGGATGCCGAGGCCGGCGCGGGCCTGGGTTTCACGGACCACGGCCAGGGCGGTGAAGACCAGGGTCAGGTGGGCTTCGATCGTGTCCTGTGTGTGGACGTGCATCGGCCGGGCGGCCAGGTCGGTCTTGGAGAGCCGGAACGACTGCTCAACGTGCCACAGATCGTGATAGCTGGAGATCACTTCGCGGGCGCTCATCAGGGTGGCGGGGATGTTCGAGACGTAGCCTTTCAGCCCGGCCAGGCGGCGGGCGCGGGCCAAGGCCGCCTCGTCCAGGACGGTGGCGTCGCCCTTGAGCGTCACGAACCTTGGTGTCCGCGCGGCCTTCTCGCCATCGACGACGGCCCGGGCGCGGTTCTCCTGGGCGGTGAGGGTCTTGGCGTCCCGGGCTGAGCGTTTGGCGCTGAAGGCCCAGACCGCCCGCCAGGACCTGGGATGCTCATCGCGGTGCCAGACGGGCTCGGCCTTGGTGGCGGGGCCGTTCTCGATGGTCCGGGTGGTCTTCGGGGTGATCGTGTCGATGACCTGCTCGTCAGTGAAAGCGTCTCCGTGCCAGCGGAAGTGGGAGGCGAGGTCGATGGGTGCCTTGGTGGTGCGGGAACCCACGATGAACCCGAACCCGGCCTCATCCAGTTCCCGCAGGTTGCCGGCCGAGAGCATCCCGGCATCGGCGACGACGACCATGTGCTCGAGGTGATGGCGTTCCTTGAACTGCCGGATGATCGGCAGGATTGTCGTGGTCTCGGCAGTCAGACCTTCGAAACATCCGATCTCCAGCCGGAACCCGCCTCGATCCACGAGCAGGCCGACGACGATCTGTGGATCGACGCGGCGTTCT
>NZ_JAJOMB010000058.1 GCF_021129305.1 Kineosporia babensis
GGTTCTGACGGGGTGGGAACCGCGCAACGAACCTTCCCATTGGGCCAGGCCGATGGAGGCCGCGACATCTTGGTGGGTGACCACAACTACCAGGTGAAGTATTCGCAGAACGGCGCACGCATGAACGCCGCAGACCAGTGGGTGCTGAGCGCGCTCAGAGGGGAACGAGAAAAGGTTCGCCGCCTGGTGGATGAGGGCGTGAGACACTACACACTTGTTGTGAACGTGCGAGGCTCCGGCAAATCTAGGACCGGATCCATCGACAAGGTAGACGAAGAACTGAGCCATCTTAGGACTGCCTGGTCCCTGGATTCCTTGCAGGTCTGGTGGCGCGACGACTTGAACACGATGATGAATAGAGCGCCGAGCTCGCTGAAAATCGCTTTTCTCCGGGCACTGCCCCTTGACGACCTGCTGGCACAGACCCTGCTCGTATCCGCCCGGGCCGAGGTGGAGGGGCAGGAATCCATCCGTGCCTACCTGTCGGCACAATACGATCAAGACTACGATGTTAGATTCGAACAGGCAGACCTAGAGAGAGCGTCGCTTGCAGCTCTGTTCGTGGACGTGCCTGCCAGTTACGCCGAGCCGAACTCGTACGCGAAGAATATCATCGCGGAGAGTTCTGCGAAAATGAGCGATCAGCAGCCAGGGACCCGCCACTCCATGGGTGCCGCCAATTTGCTATTGCATCGAGCCTGGTCGGGTAATGCCCTGATCGTAGGGGGCCCGGGTCAAGGCAAGACAACTCTTCTTCAATACATTTGTCAGTATCATCGATCTTTACAACTGGGCGAGACCGAGCTGCTCAGTGCCGCCAATTTCGCACACCCAACGTCAACCGGCGCCCGGGTTCCCTTCCGAGTGGACCTGCGACGCTATGCACGTTGGCTCGAAGCTGAACTGATTGGGGGGACCGCGTATGATGCTTCTCCGTCCTCAGTGCGCGACGGCGATCAGGCCGAGACCGCGCTTCCTAGCCTCGAGCGATACCTGTCAATTCAAGTGACTCAACTTTCTGGTGGGAATGAGATTTCCACCAGAAATATGGTCCGCTTTCTGCTCGGCCATTCGTGCCTCATTGCCCTTGATGGACTCGACGAGGTGACGCCTACTTCGCTTCGCGAGATGTGCGCCAAGGCCATTTCTCAGATGAGTCATCGTCTTTGTCGAGACGCCAAAGACTTATCAATTGTCGCCAGTACGCGCCCGGGCATTGGCATCCCCAAGATTGGTACGCCCGGAAAATACGGCTTCCAAACACTCGTCCTTCAGGATCTGACGACGTCGCTAAAACGTCGCTATGTGCAACTCTGGTCGAGAGAAACTCGACTCGACGAAGAAGCCACGAGCGAATTGCTGGATAAGCTTGAGCGCGGCCTTACACAACCTCACATTGAGGAGCTTTCCGGTAGTCCTATGCAGCTAGCCATTTTGCTGCACCTTATGCGTCGGCGCGGTCATGCACCGGAGCAACGTACGGATCTGTACGAAGGCTACGTCGAAGTATTTTTTGACCGCGAGGGCACCAAGGAAGCTGTGGTGCGGGAGCATCGCAAGATTGTTGAGGAACTGCACGACTATATTGCATGGTACTTGCAGGCGAACTCTGAGACCGGCGATAGCATGGGGTCACTGTCACCTGCCCAACTGCGCGAGTTGGTTCAGCGGTTCTTAAGGGATCGAGGTCAACCAGAATCACTTTCCGTGGAGAGTCTATATACAAGCATTTCGGCTCGTGTCATGTTCTTGATTCATCGCGAAAATGGCTACGAGTTCGAGGTGCAGCCGCTTCGAGAGTTCTTTGCAGCGCGCCGCATCTTTGAAACAGCGACCAGTCGTGGCGGCAAGAAGAACACGAAGGATCATTGCTTGAGCGCTCTGCTGGCGAGGACGTACTGGAACAACGTCACTCGCTTTTTTGCCGGTATGCTCACTGACGGCGAAGTGCGCGGACTACCGTCCAATCTTCGCGAACTTGCCGGCAAAATGCGTCTCACTGGTACACCCTTCGCCGGCGAACTCGCGCTTCAACTTCTTCATGATCAAGTCTTCACTGGGTTGTCCAACGCTGTAAAGCGAGAAGTGGTTGACTTAATCCTGGAGGGTAACGGTGCTCACTTCTTTTCAGGCTCGGCGTTCGGAGCTCAGGCCGGTTCTGCAAGATTCACGGCGAGCGCAGGCGGCTATCAGGCTGTAGACCACCTGAAGAAGCGTTTGAGCGAACCGGTTTCATTCATGGAGGGGCATGCCGTCGCCCATCTCCTGACAGTAAATTCGGATGCAGGCGAGCTTCGTAAGTGGTGGTGGACAGAGCAGCGCCGGGTTTCGGAGCGTTGGCTGACCACAGCCGCTGATTTCTACGCCCTCGATCCAGCGGACGATCAGGAGGTCGAGCATGTTCTTGCTTGTGCACGACTTCTAACCAATGAATCGCCGGAACTGCTTGTAGATCTACTCGTCCGATCCGCATCGCAGACGACGGCCGAGTCCATCATCCGCTTTTGTGTCACGGAACTCGCAAATCACACAATTGACGACTGGATTCCCAGGTCTTCTGCGAGTACCTCCGTACTTGTCGTGGCCTACTGGGTGTCTCCGGCGCCGTTCTATAAGCGGGTGGGCACCTACCGTCCAACTATTCATGGCAGAAGTGCAGCGGAGGATGTCTCTGAGATCCTGGCAAGCGACTCCTACGCATCCCAATTGTGCAGCCGTTTGATAGCCGCACACGCGGAATCGCACGACTGGAGCATGGCTAAGACTTGGCTCGAAGCCCAGAATGTACTTCACGAAGTGACTGGCGATTGCTGGATCATTCGGGAGTCCTCCATACTCTTTCCAGATTCCGGTCTCACGCCCAGTGCTTCCGCCAAGACGCCTGCGGAAGGAAGTTCACCTAAGCAAGTTTCAGGGTGGGTGGCAACCGCGAAACTGTTTTCCGACGACGCTGGATGGTGGCGCGAGCAAGAACCATCAGACGTGCAAAGCCTTGCTTGGTCTCACTGGGCTTTAGTCCTTATAAGCACGGTCAAGGCAAGTGCTCTAATAGAGCTGTTACCCCAAGTAGACGAGCGCATCAATACGCTTCACCCCTTCAGGTTGGGCCAGCTCGCAGCAGCAACTCGCCGCCTCGAAAGTGTTGTTTTCATTCGCCGACTGGACATCATTGCAGCGCTCCGTTCGGGGGCTGCTCGCCCCTCTGCTCGCCTGGCTATGCTGTTGGTTCCACTGGTTACCGATTTCAGCAAGAGACATCTCGTTGAGCTAGTCTCCGGCCAGTTGGCGACCTTGCTGCCTCTCAGCAGCACGATTCGAAGCGCAGCAATCGAACAATCGCAGTGGCTCTCCGCGGAAGTTCCTTGGCACCAGGCGCGAGGCGGTCGGATCTATGACCATGGACCTTATCTTGCTGTTTCGGGAACTCCCCCGGTCGGACGTTCAAAGGAAATCCTGGAGTCGGTGGAAGACTGGCCGGGTCCCGTCGTCGACCTGGCCCGTGCTCAGTCCTTCCGGAAGCTCGAGAGACTGGACGCGCTTGCAGTGATTGCTGCGAAGAACAGTTGGATGACAGGTGACATCACTCCCATCCGCGATGACTTCGGCGAACCTCAAGCCGGGTCGAGAAGACCGTAGGGTGGTCAGGCATCGACGTGGGAACAGCAGCGTCCGAGGCGCCTGGCCATTTAGGCCCAGCAACGGCCAGCCTCGTTGCTGGCCTGGCCGTTGCCGGAACCTGCTCGTGAAGAGCCAGAACGAATGCTCGGCCTTCTCTGCCAGCGGAGCTCACCGACCTGCGCAGACATGCCCGTGGTCAAAGTTGCCACTGGTGGCGTCCGCAGGGTCGTAAACGCCTCCATCGGAATAGGTTCGCCGTCGTTCTCGAGCCTGAGTTTGGTCACACCCGTTCGGTTTCTCGGGCTGCGGTTTGCTGACCTGCAGTGATGGTTCCGCGAAGGGCGGATCTGAGGCATTAATCGTGCTCTACGGTGGAGTGCGTCCTGAGTTTGGTCACACCCGTTCGGTTTCTCGGGCTGCGGTTTGCTGACCTGCAGTGATGGTTCCGCGAAGGGCGGATCTGAGGCACTAATCGTGCTCTACGGTGGGGTGCGTGGCGTGGATTCGGCGGGTCCGCACGTCTTCTGGAGCGACGGCTGTGCAGATTGCTGACTCTGTGAACGGTCGCCGCCGGATCGTGGCGCATGTCGGGTCGGCGCATACCGAGGCCGAGCTGGGGCTGTTGATGCGCCAGGCACAGGAGTTGCTCGATGATCCTGGCCAGGGCGAACTTGATCTGGGGATCGCCCCAGCGGCGCGCAAGGCCGATCTGATCGGGCCCGCCCGCAGCGGTGAAGCCCCGTTGTTCGACCTGCAGGAGGCAGCCGGGCGCCCTGATCGGCAGGTCGTGGCGCCGGCCAGTGTGGTCTCGACCGGATCGGACGTGCTCTTCCAGGCCCTGGCTCGTGTGTTCGCCGACCTGGGGTTCGCCCCGGTCACGGACGAGGTGTTCGCTTCGCTGGTGATCGCCCGGATCGTGGAGCCGACCTCGGTCCTGGACGTCCCCCGGGTTCTGACCGATCTCGGGCAGGACCCGGCCAGT
>NZ_JAJOMB010000059.1 GCF_021129305.1 Kineosporia babensis
AGACCTATTCGGGCGTGATCAGGCGTAGTCCGCTGTGGTCGAGGAACCGCTGATAGTCCTTCACGTTCAGCGTCGCTAACGGAAGGTCGTGGGCGATGCACGCCGCCGCAATCCAGCTGTCGTTCTGCGGACCAGTCTGCCCTCGCAACTGGACTGCGGCTGCGATCCGTCCCCAGGTGGTCGCGATGCTCGCATCGCCCTCGATCACGGCGAACCCGGACAGCCAGTCGGAGAAGTTCTGACGGCGGGTGTTGCCCCAATGGCGAACCTCGACCCACTTCGTGAGCTCGCCAAGAGTCACGAAGGTCAGCAGCGGCCGGCGACCAACCAGACGGGCCGAGAGCTGATGGGGGAGACTGCCCTTGTAGACATGCGACGCGACGTCTGTGTCCAGGATGACGGGCTGAAGCACGATCGATCAGGCCTGGTTCTGGTGACGCTCGGCCCGATAGGTGACCAGGAACTCGTCCAGCTCTGGATCGGGAATGCCAGCGTTGGCTGACAGTTCCTCGACCGAGGCGAACGGAAGCGTCCCCTTGGCCGCTAGTAGCTCATCGATCGTGCGGCGGGGGCGAGGGGCCGGCACCGGGTACTGCTCCGCTGAAGCGCTCACCGCTCATACCACCTTCCTGGCTGCACAGGTTCGGCGTCAGTCTACCCGTGGTGTGGCCATCTGAACCGAGCTCAAGCAGCCCAGAGAACACGCCCTGGGGCGTGTTTTTGTTCGGGATCCGTGGCTTCTAACGGTTCCGGACGTCGTTTGGTTTCCGCCGTTGTCCAGGTCCGGGGCCTGTTTGGACCTGCTGTTGCTTGCCGTTGTCTCGCGTTCGCTGACGTTGATTCCTGCGGTTTAGTCCGGGTCGTTGCTTCTACACCAGGTTTAGCTCGAGCTAGATCAAGACCGGCGGGGGTCGGACGTCGGATCGGTGGCAGTGGCCGGCAGAGCTTGGCGAACCGGCCGAGCGCGTTGCATAGCAAGATGGGGAACCAGAAGCGCAGGCTGCTGCGTTGCTCAGGCATGACCGCGACCTCCCGTGGTGGGCCAACGGTGGCGCCAGCTGTTCGTGCGGCTCTCCCTTGGGAGCTAGGAACCGCGCACCCGGCAGCTCGCAATCAACTACGCCCGCTCAGTCCTCACACGTCTGCACGGAGTGCAGACCGGGACTACGCTGGGGCTGCCGGGTAGATGGGGAGCCGAGGTGCGGTACCGGAAGGCTGAAGCAACGGGTGAATGCCGCGTCGCCTCGGTTCAGGTCTCAAATTATTACTCCGACAAAGATAGATGCCAGAAAGAACGTGGGCGGTCGAGCGCGATCGGGTCGCTAGCCGTGCCACAGACCCACTAATCGCCGTCGTCGCCCGGCATTAATGACACGGCGAAATTTTACCAGTACTATATGCGGGCATTACGCCCATCTACCGAAATCCGGTCGGCAAACTAAGGGAACTCAGGCCAATGTCTTCCAGCGTCGAAGAGCTTCGCGAACAGTTGAGCAACACCGGAGAGCAAAAGAAACTCGCGGAACTTCTTGCAATGGTGACGTTTCTGAACCGGTGCGTCATTGACAGAACATACCGCATATCCGACGACTGGGTTAGGCCGCTAAAATTTACTGCGCTTGGACATAAAGTTCTTGACGAGTTTCGGGCTTCCAGGCCGAGCATCAAGGTAAATGACGCCGCATTAGCGCTCTTCTTGCAGTTCGGACACTCGGAAGGCCTTTTGGTCTCTCTGGATTCCGATTACGAGGCGCTACGTCGTAAACTATCGGAAGAGTTGCTGCGCAAAAACATATTACTTCCGTATGTTTTCGGGCGGGAATTGCACGATAAAGCCGCCAAACTATTTCCGGAACGCATTCATTTTGACTATCGGAAGACCATTAAAATCCTTAAAGAACTCCCTATCGGCGTATTCCAGGCAGGCGACACAGTATCTGGACCGTTCGGTTGCGCGGAATCGGAACAATCTCGGTCCCTTACTCCTTCGCTGAACGTCCCCGGCTATCTTTGCGATCGGGAATCCTGTCATGATATTCATACGCTGACCTTGAACACTGGTGACTCGAGCATTGCAAAGTGCCGTAGTCATTTAAGTGCTTTTCTGTCAAAAAACTACTCTGGAGGAGGGGACCGGTTTGTTTCGGTAGTTCGCGATGCACAGTATCGATATTTCGTGAGGCACCAATTTTTCGATTACGAGGATCTTGTAAATGTATTATCTGACGGACTGAGCGAGAAAGAGCTTCGGGACGTTGCGGATATTTTGCTCCGTAAGCGACTCGCAACGCAAGGTTGGCGAAATGAACTTTCTAAACGTTTGAATGCAGTCATAGCGAGCCCAACCGATTTTGTCATGTCTCTTGATCGAGCGCACCTGCTTCAACTCCTTTTGGTGCATACCGATCGCGACATCGTGTCATCCGTTGATGAGGCTGTAGCAAGCGGTCGAGTTGGGCTTAAAGAGTTCGAAGTCAGGACATCCCGGTTACGGCGTTGGCGTCGCGCCTCGTCACCAGCCGTAGAGATTGGCAGTCTCGGAGTACGCCCTGTGGCAGCCATCCAAAAAGGAACATTGGCAATGCGGCTTCTAAAACTGCTGCATGAAACCTACTTTGAGTCGGAAGATGTCAGTCCAGAAGATCTTGCGTATGCCCTGGAAATCGAGACAAGCCTTACCGATGGTGAACTTCTGCAAGAGACCATTCGGACCTTTTCGCCCGAAGAAATGGTCGATAAGTTAGTAGTGTCTAACCGTCGGGTCGCCCGCAGGGCGGCGGAGAAGTTGGGCATTGACACGGCACAGAACCCGTCGCGAGAGAGTCTTCAGCGCCAACTCTTGTGGAAGCTCGGTGTCGCTCGATCTGTTTCTTTTAACGAATTAGATAGACTTGAACGTCACAAGAGCGAAGTGGAGAATTGCGTAGGCAAAGCTGAGTCAGAAGAAATCATCCGAGGCAATCTGATAAACATGTTCGCTGCGCTAGAGGGCGCCCTGCGTCGCGCTCTCAATTTTTCCATATGGGCATTAACGACGGATCACATGACTGCCGATGCGGGCTTCAGTTATGATCCTGCGTTAAATTCCAAGGTTACCGAGTTTATTGAAACGCGAATGCCCGCATCGGGGCATGAGTTGCGCTTAAGGGTGGATGGCCAAAATGATATCACCGCCCTATCGGCTGGGTTCGCTCGCTTGGCGAAGGTTTTACGTAAGCTTGATTCAAGCGAATTCGTGCGTTCGCCTCTGCAAATACCCCCGGTATGCGAAGCGGCTGGGCGCCCTTTTGAATTCCCCTATCAAGTCCCGTTCTTTGATCTCGCCGAATCATCCAGATCGGAGATTTTAAACGCCCTCCAAGGCGTCGCCCAGCTAATCCAGGGAGAAAGTGTTACAACCGTTCGAAATGCCACCGCACACGATAAGGGCGAGTTTCCGTCCGCCGAGAGAATATTGACTTGCTGCAATAGCCTTATGACATTTTCGGAGCTACTCAAAGAGTCCGGCCTCTTCCCTCAAGTTTATGTTTTGTCGAATACGCTCGTGGATGAGTTTGGGCGCGCTTTTTACACGTATAAGTGCAGTGGCAAGGAGAGGACATTCCAGAATCCGCACTGGTCCGTTGCGCCACGCATGCCGGTGAATCCATTAACGGTGGTTGTTCTCAATAAGGCAACCACTGCATCTCGTGGTCCTTTGCGATTCAATATTCGCAAACATTCCGGTGAGGATCCGTATTGGCAAGGCTGGCCGAAGCGCTGGCACACACGATCCGATTACCCAAGTTTCTCGGGTGGTACAGACGTATCCGGTGCGAATGACGTGGGGGGCGAAAATCAGCAACCGGCTTGATGTAGAAGAGATTCTTTCGGCAGTGCAGGGCTGTTGCTGGGGTCGAGCTGCCGGGTGGACCGTCGGGTCGGCGCCGTAGGTGCCGCATGCCCGGCGGGTCATCCCGGTCTGGCTTCGTTCTCTACTGCTGCTGGGCGTTGTAGTGCTGGCGCCATCTCTGGCAGCGGTCGAGGTAGTTCGGCAACTGCTGTTCGCGGAAGTCGTCCAGGTCCCAGGGGGCCGGGGTGAGGCCGTGGTCGTCGGGGGCGGCGTAGATGTAGGCCGGCCCGGCGGTGGTGTCGACCCTGGTCAGGAGGTAGTCGGGGGCTTCGAAGGCATCGAGGGCCTTCCATTCGGCAACGCTCAGGTCGGTGAAGAGTTCACCGTCTGCGGCGGCCTGGGCGTCGCGAATGATCGTCGGGTAGGGCTGGTCAGGCAGGGCGATGACCTGCCATCCG
>NZ_JAJOMB010000006.1 GCF_021129305.1 Kineosporia babensis
ATAAGGGACCGTATCAGCGCACCTCGGTCCCTGTTCTCGCTTCAAGACTTCGATCCGAAAGGGTTACGGCTGCCAGGGCGAGACTTTCACGGGTATGTGGCAACGGCGGGCCCGAATGGTCAGCAGTTCCCTTGCGTCACACAAGGATCGAGCACGACCAGCTTCGACCAGACCATGGCGTCCCAGTCGATCCCGTCGGCGTTGGCCCGCATGGAGCCCAGCCGGTGCGCGTAGGGGTAGTCAGCATTGGCGGCGACCTGGGGCCAGTTGTTGCTGGCGGCGAAGGAGAGCCAGGCGTCGGGTGCGCCCCTGCTGGTGTACTGGTTGCCGGATTCGGTCTCGACGTTGAAGTAGAACGAGGATCCGGTCTCGCCGATGTACATGCCGTACTGCGACATGGCCTTCAGGATGGTGCGTTTCCAGGTCGGCACGGCGGCCGGCAGGGCGTCGATCTGGGCGGTGGTCATGTTCAGGCGCAGCAGGCTGCCCATGGCCGGGGCGTCCGCGGTGGCGAGGGCGGGCTTGGACTTGGTGCAGGGCAGGCCACTGTGATTGGCGGGGAAGACGTACTGTCCTGAGTCGCAGCGCACCCCGATCAGCAGGGCGTGGTCGATCTTTCCGGCCTGGAGTTCCTCGGCGCGGATCCGCCCGGCCAGGCTGGAGTAGTTCGCCGCGGTGGCGCTGCCCCGGGTGCTGAGCCCCGTGCCGTCGACGGGGCTGTCACCGGCCCAGGCGACGTTGATCCGCCCGCCTCCCGCCGGCAGGGGCACGGTCTGCACCTGCCAGAAGCTGGTCAGCTTGCCGGTGCTCTGGTCGACCACGGTGATGTGGGCGTCCGCTCGCTCGTACAGGGGCTTGCTGGAGTCCGCGGCCCGACCACCCTCGGGGACGGCTTGGGCGGGTATCCGGATCTTCTCGCCTTCCATCGGGCAAGGGGACGATCCGAACCCGTTGGGGTCGTCGGTGTTGGCTGTGCAATGGATCGTGTAGAGCGGATCGCTGGACCGGGCGTAGTAGGTGGGCTCGCCGGAGCTCCCGTCGTTGTGCGCGACGAAGTTGGCCACCTGCTTGTTCTTGGGCAGGTCGGTGCGCATCCGCTGGACGATCTGGGCCGAACGCGGGTGCAGCCTGGCGTTCGCCGGGAGAGCGCGGTTGAAGGGGCTCTGCGCGGTGAAAGGGTTCCAGCAGGCGGCCGGCCAGCGCGTGCCGCCGAAGCCGCCGTACCCGCCCAGCGCGGGGTGAGTGGAGTCGCAGGGGGCGCTGGCGACGCTGGCGTAGGCGGCCCGCAGGTTGGTGTCGCCGCCGTCCAGGGATGTGAAGCGCAGGCTCAGGGCGTTGATGACCGCCTGGTCCAGACCCTGGGTGGTGGACAGCGATCGCCAGGCGAACCCGGAGCCGCCCGTCAGCGTGGTGGTGTTCAGGACCTGCTCGCCGCGCACGAGGTCGACCTTCAGCCGCGTGGTGGCGCCGGTGTTGGCGTAGAACCACGCGGTGACGCTGCCGGGGACGCGGTCGTCCAGGGCCAGGTTGGCCAGACTCACTTCGGTGATCCGGTTGGCGTTCCGGGCATAGATGAAGTCGGTTCCCGGCACAGCAGTGGGTTGCTGCACGGCGTCGTCGATCGCGGCGGCGGCTGAGCCTGCCGTGCCGCCGGGCCATTGCCTTTGGATGTCGGCTTGGGGACGGATGATGCTGGCGGTGCTGGTTGCGGCGGCTTTTTGTGGCAGCGGCCGGGCCGGCGCACTCGTCGCGGACAGTGCCAACAGCACTGGTACCGCTGCTGCGGTTGTCGCGGCTGCCAATCGTCCTCTGCTGATTCTCATTCTGGATCTCTCTCCGGCGGAGTAGGGGATGGGGGCTAAAACCTGCACGGGAGAACGTAAGGGGCGCTGGAGAGTGGCTGGAGTGCGCTGAAGCCACAGCTCATCGGGCGTTTGACGGCTCTTGCTACCTGCGAGTTGCCTTGTTTGGGTAGGTATTCCGACGACATGGCGATGGATGACGCTCTACGGTTGAGTCGCGGGGGCGGGTGTTCTGCGCATTGACATCTGGTCATGACAACAGGGGGATGCAGGGTGGGTGAGCACAACGGCGTCCAGATCGAGTCGCTGGGGCCGCTTCTGGTGCGGATCGGTGAGCGGCGGCAGGGCATCAGCGCACCGATGGAACGGGCGTTGCTGGCGTTGCTCGTGGTCAAGGCCGGTCGTCTGGCCACGAGCGAATGGCTGATCAACGGTCTGTGGCCGGACGAGAAAACCCGTCCGGAAACAAAGAACACCCTGCAGACGTACGTTTCGCACCTACGTCCAAAATTGGAACCGGAGCGTCAAGCGGGCCAGCCGTGGCGGGTGTTGCGCCGCGAGGCCAACGGCTACCTTCTTGACGTTGGTGCCCTCGACGTCCATGCGTTCGAAACCCAGGTGGACAAGGGAACGTCACTGCTGCGCGCCGGACAAGCCATGGAGGCGGACGAGGCGCTGACCGCTGCCCTGGGTCTGTGGCGTGCGGACGAAGCCTTCACCGATGTCACGCAGCCCGAGCCCGACCCGGTCCGGACAATGATCGACGAGCTGGCCCGCAAACGTCTGGGGGCCGTCAAGACTTGGGGCCAGGCTCGCATCGACATAGGCCGGGGCGAAAGCGTTCTGACGGAGCTGGGCAGCCAGCGGGCACTGCATCCGTACGACGAGGATCTCGTGCGGCTGTCGATGCTGGCCCTGCAGCAATGCGGGCACACAGCCGAGGCGCTGCGGTTGTACGACGCAACCGCACGGGCATTCGCGGAGGAGCTCGGTGTGGACCCGGGGAAAGGACTGTGGGAGGTCCATCGGAAGATCCTCCAGGCCCCGACGGTGGCGGACCCTGTGCACATTCCCGAAGGTCCACCGCGTCCACCGGTTGCCGCCATCCCGCCCCGTCGAAAAGGAGCCTTGGTCGCGGCATCCGCTGCGTTCGTCGTTGTCCTGGGGGTTCTGGGGTTCAGCACCATGCGGCCGGAACAGGCCGATGACCTGAGCGGATCAGACGAGCTCTACTCCACGCTGAATCTGGAGATGCTGCCGGGGAATGCGCACGACCTGGACGTCGTCTCGTGGGAAGAGACGCTTCTGCCTGGGGGTCAGCCGATCGGTTCTCCCGAGTCCAACCGCGGTGATCTGTACCGCCAGAAGGAAGTGAAGGACCGGTTGAGCGGGTGGCCGACGACACTCGAAGGCTCCGGCGGCTTCAACACCTTCCAGCCGCTGAGCCGGGACAAGGACGTTACCGATTGCCGCAACATCCCGGACTCGGGGCAGGGCAACGCCGATGTTGTGACGCTCCGGGAGGGGGACAAGTTCTGCGTGCACACCCACGAGGGGCGCTGGGCGCTGGTCACCATCACGGGTTTGCCAGGAGCCCCGGGGGCACCGCTGCTCGCCGAGGCCAAGGTCCTGCCCCTGTAAGGGCCCGCGGTGTAGACGTTTCGTCAGGAAGCACCCGCGTCCCGTCAGGGTCCCGTCAAGGCCGGATCCATGCTCGCCCAGAGGCTCGTTACTGGGGTGTCGGCGCCCATCGGGGCGCGCAGTTCTGGGAGAGAAGGTCGGCAGTGGGAACCATCGGATTGCTCGGCGGGACGAACTGGTCGGAGACCGCGCGCTACTACCGTCTGGCCAAGGAGATCATCCGTCAGCGGCCCGAAGGTGGCCGTCTGCTGCTGGACTGGGTGGACGACCACGAACTGGAGTATCTCCAGGTGACCGTGGAGTGGGACGCGGCCGCTGCGATGCTGGTCGAGCGGTCCCAGTCGATGCTGGAGGGCGGCGCGGGAGCGATCGTGCTGTGCGGCAGTCTGCACCCGGAAGTGAGCTGGCGGGTGATGCGGGCGCTGACCGTACCCGTCGTTGCGCTGCACGAGGCCGGCACGCAGGAGGACGTAGCGGCGGCGCTGCGGCAGGTCTCCGCTCTGCTCCCGGGTGCACCCGCAGCAGGGCAAGGAGCTCGGTAAAGATTAGTTTCTGGGGATCGCCCATTTCTGGTGTGAACCGGGCGCCCGAGGGCCGGGTCGGAGCACTGCCTCCGGCCCGGCCCTCCGTCGTTTGCAGGCCAGGTGTCAAGAAGCTGTCGGAAACGCCCCCGCACCCGTCAAGGACCCGTCAACGCATCTGTTCTCGCGCGCGGCGAGGCGGTGTGCTTCTCAGCGGGCCGGCTCCGAAGCCGGAACGCACATTCGAACTGTGAGGGATAGCAGTGCTTGATCTGGCTTATCTGGTGCTGACAGTGGCGCTGTTCGGCGCTCTGGCGCTGATCGTGCGGGGAGTGGAGCGGCTGTGACCATCGTCAACCTGGCCGGTCTCGTCATCGCTCTCGGCCTGACCCTGTTCCTGCTGGCTGCTCTGCTCTTCCCGGAGAAATTCTGATGGACTCGACCACTGCGGGCGTCATCTTCGTGGTGTCGCTCGTCGTCGTGCTCGCCGCCGTGTACCGGCCGGCCGGCGACTACATGTACCGCGTCTTCACCGGGACGAAGCACTCCCGGGCCGAGCGCGGTATCTACAAGGTGATCGGGGTCGACCCCGAGGCCGAGCAGCCCTGGGGCGTCTACGCCCGCAGCGTGCTCGCCTTCTCGGCGATCTCGATCGTGTTCCTGTACCTGTTCATGCGGCTGCAGGGCCGGCTGATGCTGTCGCTCGGTTTCGACAGCCTCACCCCGGAACTGTCCTGGAACACCGCGGTCAGCTTCGTCGCCAACACCAACTGGCAGGCCTACTCGGGTGAGTCGACCATGGGCCACCTGGTGCAGATGGCCGGCCTGGCGGCGCAGAACTTCGTCTCGGCCGCGGTCGGTATCGCCGTGTGCGTAGCCCTGGTCAGGGGTTTCGCCCGCAACCGCACCGAGCACCTGGGCAACTTCTGGGTCGACCTGACCCGGATCTGCCTGCGCATCCTGTTGCCGGTCGCGACCGTGGCCGCCATCGTCTTCATCGCCGCCGGTGCGGTGCAGAACTTCTCCAGCAGTGACGAGATCAGCACGCTGGCCGGTGGAACACAGACCATCCCGGGCGGCCCCGCGGCCAGCCAGGAAGCGATCAAGCTGCTGGGCACCAACGGTGGTGGCTTCTGGAACGTCAACAGCGCCCACCCGCTGTCCAACCCGACGGCGTGGACCAACTGGATTCAGATCTTCCTGATCCTGCTGATCCCGGTGGCCATGCCCCGGGCCTTCGGCCGGATGGTCGGCAGCAACAAGCAGGGCTACGCGATCATCGCCGCGATGAGCGTCATCGCCCTGGCCAGCATCTTCCTGCTTAACCTGAGCAACGGCCTGGGCGCCAACACGGTCCCGGCCGCGGCGGGAGCGGGTACCGAGGGCACTGAGACCCGTTTCGGGGTACTGAACTCGGCGACGTTCGGGGCGGCGACCACGCTGACCTCGACCGGTGCGGTGGACTCGTTCCACTCCTCGTACTCGTCCTTCGGTGGCGGTCTGACGATGCTGAACATGATGCTCGGCGAGATTGCGCCCGGTGGAACGGGTTCCGGCCTGTACGGGATGCTGATGCTCGCGGTCATCACGGTGTTCGTGGCCGGCCTGATGGTCGGGCGCACACCGGAGTACCTGGGCAAGAAGATCAGCTCGCGGGAGATCAAGTTCGCCTCCCTGTACCTGCTGGCCACCCCCGCCCTCGTCCTGGTCGGCACCGCGATCGCGATGGCCAACCCCACCGCCCGCGAGTCCATGCTCAGCAGCGGCGCTCACGGGTTCTCCGAAGTGCTGTACGCCTTCACCTCCGCGAGCAACAACAACGGCTCGGCGTTCGCCGGTCTGAGCGCGAACACCGGCTTCTACAACACCGCGCTGGGGATCTGCATGCTGCTCGGACGGTTCCTGCCGATCATCTTCGTGCTCGGCCTGGCCGGTTCGCTGGCCGCACAGAAGCCCACGCCGGAGTCCGCGGGCACGCTGAAGACTTACCAGCCGCTGTTCGTCGGGATGCTGGTCGGCGTGGTCGTGATCGTCGTCGCCCTGACCTTCCTGCCGGCGCTGGCCCTGGGGCCGATCGCCGAAGGCCTGAGCTGAAAGCCCATTGAGGATCTGAGATGAGTACTGCGACAACCGAACGCCCCCAGGCGCAACCCAATCCGCCAGAAGGGGTCAAGAAGAAGGTCGGCGGAGGCCTGCTGGACCCCAAGCAGTTGTGGATCTCACTGCCGGACGCCCTGAAGAAGCTCGACCCGCGCACCCTGTGGCATAACCCGGTGATGCTGATCGTCGAGATCGGCTCGGTCTTCACCACCGTCCTGGCGATCACCGACCCGTCGGTGTTCGCCTGGGTGATCACCGTGTGGCTCTGGCTGACCGTGGTCTTCGCCAACCTGGCCGAAGCCGTGGCCGAGGGCCGGGGCAAGGCGCAGGCCGACACCCTGCGTAAGGCCAAGCAGGACACCGTTGCCCGCAAGCTCGCCCACTGGAAGCCCGGAGCCAACGTCCTCGACGAGACGACCGTCGGGGCAACGGAACTCAAGCTCGGCGACTTCGTGGTGGTGGACGCCGGCGAGGTGATCCCCGGGGACGGCGAGGTCGTGCAGGGCATCGCCAGTGTCGACGAGTCGGCCATCACCGGTGAGTCGGCCCCGGTGATCCGCGAGTCGGGCGGTGATCGCTCGGCGGTGACCGGTGGCACCCGGGTGCTTTCGGACCGGATCGTCGTGCGGATCACCCAGAAGCCGGGTGAGAGCTTCGTGGACCGGATGATCGCCCTGGTCGAGGGCGCGAACCGGCAGAAGACGCCGAACGAGATCGCGCTGAACATCCTGCTGGCCTCGCTGACCATCATCTTCCTGATGGCGGTGGCCACCCTGCAGCCGATGGCGATCTTCGCCGTCGGAGAGCAGGGTTTCGGTACCGACGACGCGGTGCTGAACGCCAACGGCGTCACCGGGATCGTCCTGGTGAGCCTGCTGGTCTGCCTGATCCCGACCACGATCGGCGCGCTGCTGTCGGCGATCGGGATCGCCGGCATGGACCGGCTGGTGCAGCGCAACGTGCTGGCCATGTCCGGCCGCGCGGTCGAGGCCGCGGGCGATGTGAACGTCCTGCTGCTGGACAAGACCGGAACCATCACCCTGGGCAACCGCCAGGCCAGCGAATTCGTCCCCGTACATGGCGTTTCGGTAGCCGAGCTGGCCGATGCGGCGCAGCTGTCCAGTCTGGCCGACGAAACGCCCGAGGGCCGCTCGATCGTGGTGCACGCCAAGTCCGCGCACGGCCTGCGCGAGCGGGAGATCCACGACGCGACCTGGATCGAGTTCACCGCCCAGACCCGGATGTCGGGAGTGGACGTGGACGGCCGGGTCCTGCGCAAGGGCGCCACTTCGTCGGTCACCGAGTGGGTGCGCTCGAACGGTGGACGCATCCCGGACGATCTGAAGGGGATCGTCGACGAAGTTTCCTCCGCGGGTGGAACCCCGCTGGTGGTTGCCGAGGAGAGCCGGATCCTGGGGGTGATCCACCTCAAGGACGTGGTCAAGAACGGGATGCGCGAGCGGTTCGACGAGATGCGCCGGATGGGCATCCGCACGGTGATGATCACCGGCGACAACCCGCGCACCGCCGAGGCGATCGCCAAGGAGGCCGGGGTCGACGACTTCCTGGCCGAGGCCACCCCGGAGGACAAGCTCGCCCTGATCCGGCGCGAGCAGGAGGGCGGCAAGCTGGTCGCGATGACCGGTGACGGCACCAACGACGCGCCGGCTCTGGCCCAGGCCGACGTGGGCGTGGCGATGAACACCGGCACCGCGGCCGCGAAAGAGGCCGGGAACATGGTGGATCTGGACTCCGACCCGACCAAGCTCATCGAGATCGTCGAGATCGGCAAGCAACTCCTGATCACCCGCGGCGCGCTGACCACGTTCTCGATCGCCAACGACATCGCCAAGTACTTCGCGATCATCCCGGCCATCTTCGCCGCGGTCTACCCGGGCCTGGACACCCTGAACATCATGCGGCTGGACAGCCCCACCTCGGCGATCCTGTCCGCGGTCGTCTTCAACGCGATCGTGATCGTCGCGCTGATCCCGCTGGCCCTGCGCGGGGTGCAGTACCGGCCGTCCGACGCCGCCACCCTGCTGCGCCGCAACCTGCTGGTCTACGGACTCGGCGGCATCATCACCCCCTTCGTCGGCATCAAGCTCATCGACCTGCTGATCTCGGCCATCCCCGGAATCTCCTGAGGAAGAACGAAAATGCGTATTCCATCGTGGATCGGCCAGCACCTCGCCGCCCTGCGGCTGCTGCTGGTGATGACCGTGATCCTGGGGGTGGCCTACCCGCTCGTCGTGACGCTGGTGGCCCAGATCCCGGGACTGAAGAGCAAGGCCGACGGCTCGCTGCTGGAGGAAGGGGGCACGGTCGTGGGCTCGTCCCTGATCGGCCAGTCCTTCACCGACGCGGACGGCAACGCCCTGCCGCAGTACTTCCAGTCCCGTCCCTCCGCCGCCGGCGACGGCTACGACCCGCTGTCCACCAGTGCGTCCAACCTCGGTCCGGAAGACGTCGTGGACACCCTGAGCACCGACGAGGAGAACGCCTCGCAGAGCCTGCTCACTCAGATCTGCTCGCGCAGCCTGGCCGTGGGTGAGCTGGAAGGTGTGGACGGCTCCCGGCCCTACTGCACGGCCGGAGGCGTGGGCGCGGTTCTGGGCGTCTGGTACTCGGACGGCGCGACCGGCACGGTCACCCGGGTGGTCAGCCTGAACGAGACCGGAACGCCGTTCCTGAGCACCTACGAGGGGATTCAGGTCGAGGCCGCCGAGCCTGACACCGAGTACACCGGCTACGTCGCCGAGCCGATCAGGGGCGCGGCCCCGGACCGCCCGCAGGTGCCGGCCGACGCGGTCACGGCCAGCGCCTCCGGCCTGGACCCGCAGATCAGCCCGGACTACGCCGAGCTGCAGGCGCAGCGGGTGGCCCAGGAACGCGGGCTGGACGTGGCCGAGGTGGAGAGCCTGATCCAGGAGTACACGACCGGCCGGTCGCTGGGCTTCATCGGTGAGTCGGGCGTGAACGTGCTGGAACTGAACCTGGCTCTGGACCAGGCGTAAGGAGCGGGAGACAAGTGGCCGGCCAGCTGCGGGTGCACCTAGGGGCTGCCCCCGGTGTGGGTAAGACGTACAAGATGCTCGAAGAAGGGCACCGGCGCCGGGAACGGGGCACGGATGTCGTGGTCGGGTACGTCGAGACCCACGGCCGGGAGCAGACCGAGGCGATGATCAAGGACCTCGAGGTGCTCCCGCGGCGGACCGTCCACTACCGGGGGACCACCTTCACGGAGATGGACGTGGACGCGGTGATCGCCCGGGGGGCCGAGGTGGTGCTGGTGGACGAGCTGGCCCACACCAACGTGCCGGGCTCGCGCAACGCCAAGCGCTGGCAGGACATCGAGGAACTGCTGGACGCCGGGATGACGGTGATGACCACGGTCAACGTGCAGCACCTGGAGTCCATCAACGACATCGTCCGGCAGATCACCGGAGTCCCACAACGCGAGACGGTGCCGGACGAGGTCGTGCGCCGGGCCGACGCCATCGAACTGGTCGACATGGCGCCGGAGGCGATCCGGCGGCGGATGGCCCACGGCAACATCTACAAACCCGAGAAGATCGACGCGGCCCTGGGCAACTACTTCCGGGTCGGCAACCTGACCGCCCTGCGCGAGCTGGCCCTGCTGTGGCTGGCCGACAAGGTCGACGACGAACTGGAGAACTACCGGGCGGCCCAAGGGATCTCCGACACCTGGGAAGCCCGGGAACGGGTGCTGGTGGCGCTGACCGGAGGCCCGGAGGGCGAGACGCTGATCCGCCGGGCCGCCCGGCTGGCCAGCCGATCCCGGGGCCCACAGCCCACGGACCTTCTGGCCGTGCACGTGGCCCGTAACGACGGCCTCAGCAGCGGCGGCAGCCACGCCAACCTGGTGGCGCAGCGCACCCTGGTCGAGGACCTCGGCGGCACGTACCACCAGGTGGTCGGCAACGACATCCCCAAGGCGCTGCTCGCTTTCGCGAAGGGGGTCAACGCCACCGAGCTGGTGCTCGGGGTCTCCCGTCGGGGTCGGCTGCAGTCGCTGTTCTCTCCCGGCGTCGGGGTCACCACCACCAACGGCGCCGGCAGCATGGACGTCCACCTGGTCACTCATGCCCAGGCCCGCAAGGGCCGCGCCCTGCCCAAGGTACGCAACGCCCTCAGCGCCAATCGCCGGGTGGCCGGGTTCCTCCTGGCGACCATCGGCATCGCCGTGCTCACGGTCCTGCTGGCCCAGCTGCGCGAGCAGATCTCCCTGGACAGCGACGTCCTGCTGTACCTGGCCGCGGTGGTGATCGTGGCCTTGGTCGGCGGGCTCTGGCCGGCCCTGGTGGCGGCCCTGCTGGGTACGGTCGCGCTGAACTACTACTTCGCCCCACCGATCCACCGGATCACGATCGCCGCCTGGGAGAACATCCTGGCTCTGGCCGTGTTCCTGATCGTGGCGGTCGCGGTGAGCGCGACCGTCGACCGTGCCGCCCGGCGCACCCGGGAAGCAGCGAGCGCCCAAGCGGAGGCCGAAACCTTGTCCACGCTCGCCGGGAACGTGCTGCGCGGCGCCCAGCCGTTGCCCGCCCTCCTGAACCAGCTCCGCGAGACCTTCAACTTCAACGGCGCCACGCTGCTGCAGCGCAGACCCGATGCCGGCCCCAGCCCGGACCTGCAGCACGACCGGGATGCCTGGCACGTGGTCGAGTCAGTCGGCCGGACCCTGTTCGCCCCGGGGGAGGGCGATGCCGAGGTACAAGTGGACGAGACGGTGTCGCTCGCGTTGTGCGGTCATCCTTTGGCGGCCGAGGACCGGCGGGTGGTGCAGGCTTTCGCCAATCAGGCCGTGGTCGCGTTGCGGCAGCAGGAGCTGAGCGAGCAGGCCGCCGCGGCCGGACCGCTGGCCGAGGTGGACCGGATGCGCACGGCCCTGCTCTCAGCGGTCAGCCACGATCTGCGCACCCCGCTGGCCTCGGCCAAGGCCGCGGTCGGTGGCCTGCGGGCGCCGGGGATCGAGTTCAGCCCTGAGGATCAGGCCGAACTGCTGGCCAGTGTGGAGGAGTCGTTGGACCGGCTGACCCGGCTGGTGGACAACCTGCTGGACATGAGCCGGCTGCAGGCCGGCGCGCTGGCCATGCACCCGCAGCCGACCAGCATTGCCGAGACGGTGGCGATCGCCCTGGACGAGATCGGGTCGCCGGCCAAGGACATCGAGGTGCATCTTCCGGAGGAGTTCCTGGAGGTGCACGGCGATCCGGTGCTGATCGAGCGGGTGCTGGTGAACCTGCTGCGCAACGCCCTGCGGTACTCACCGGACGACTCGCCACCGATGATCATGGTGAGTGCTCACGCCGGGGAGGTGGAGACCAAGGTCATCGACCGCGGGCCGGGTATTCCCATCGAGAAGTGGGAGGACGTCTTCCTGCCGTTCCAGCGTCTGGGCGATCGGGACAACGGCACCGGGGTCGGTCTCGGCCTGGCTCTGTCCCGAGGGCTGGCCGAGGCCATGGGTGGCAGCCTGACTCCGGATGTGACGCCCGGTGGGGGACTGACCATGGTCATGACCCTGCTGCAGTCGGGCCCTCTACCGGAGACCGAACTCGAGACCCAGAGTAAGCAGGCCTTCGTGGGCGACCCGCAGGCCGGGGCATCGTGACCAAGATCCTTCTGGTGGACGACGAGCCTCAGATGATCCGGGTCCTGCGGATCAACCTGCTGGCTCGCCAGTACGAGGTGGTCAGCGCCGCCACCGGCCTCAGCGCCCTGGAGTCGGCCCGGGAGGATCACCCGGACATCGTCGTTCTCGATCTGGGGTTACCGGATCTGGACGGTGTCGAGGTGATCCGTCGGTTGCGCCGGTGGACCTCGGTACCGGTGATCGTGCTGTCCGGCCGTTCCGACAGCCGGGACAAGGTGAACGCTCTGGACGCCGGCGCCGACGACTACGTGACCAAGCCGTTCAGTGTGGACGAGCTGCTGGCCCGGATCCGGGTGGTGGCCCGTCGCCAGGGGCCTCCGCAGGCCGAGAACACCGTGAAGATCGGGCAGTACGAGATCGACCTGGTCAGCCACACGGTCACCCCTGGCGACGTGCACCTGACCCGGACCGAGTGGCAGCTGCTGGCTGTCGTGGTGGCCGAGCCGGGCATCCTGCTGAGCCAGCGCTACCTGCTGGAGAAGGTCTGGGGACCGACCTACCGGGAAGAGACCCAGAACGTGCGCCAGTACATGGCCCAGCTGCGCCGCAAGTTGGAGAGGGATCCGACCCGGCCGGTGCATCTGATCACCGAGCCAGGTATGGGTTATCGCTTCCAGCCCTGACTTCCCGGTCCGGTGGTCGGCCGGCGCCCGGTGCGCTCAGGACGGGCGCGTGGCGGTCGGCATCGGGTGGCTGCGCGGCGGCACCGTCCGGGCACCGTCCGGATGTGGTCGTGCTCACCTGTCCAGCGGTGCGGCCGCCAGCCACTCGAACGTGACATGGGTGTGGAACTGGTCGCACGAGGTCCGGCTCACCCCCGCCGGCCACGCCTTCCGCGAAGAGGTCCGGCCCGCAGCAAGATCGTCCGCTCGTACGGCTGGCAGGAAGGCACTGCGATCGAAGGAGGCACCGAAGCGCGGGGCACGCCGAGAACGGCACGTTCTCCGGAACCTGACGCCTCCCGTCTACTACGAGCCGCAAGGTGGGTTTGCGACCCGGAGACCTGCACGCCCGGCATCGTCCCCCCGCGGTGAGCCTGGGTTTTGGCGTGCCTTTGGCGATCATCAGGTGCTGAGGCCGCGCCCGACCTGCCGCCGTTGACGCTGTGACCCTCCGGATGCCCGGGGACGATACAGCTGCCCTGGGTCGACAGGGCAGTCGCCTGTCGGTGGCTGCTTCCCGCAGCATCAAGGTGTTGAAGAGCCACGAGCCCTCGGTGTGTCCCGTCGCCGTGCCAGCTCACGCTTCGGCTGCGCCGGAGTCGTTCGACCTTGCGAAGCGGGCGTAGCGGCGCGGTGGCGTGCCCATGATCCGTTTGAAGGCGGTGTTGAACGCGTGCTCGGACTCGTAGCCCAGGGAACTGGCAATCCGTGCGATGGTGTCGTCGCCGTGCCGGAGTCGCTCTGCGGCGAGCATCATCCGCCAGCGGGCCAGGTAGGCGATCGGGGTCTCACCGGCCCGGGCCCGGAAACGTTCGGCGAACGTGGACCGGGACATGCCGGCGGTCGTGGCGAGATCCCGCACGGTCCAGGAGCGGCCCGGGTCGGCGTGCATCGCGGTGAGCGCCGCGTTCATGCGAGGGTCCGCGAGCGTGGCGAACCATCCGACGTCCTGGCGGGTGGGCTCGGCCAGATATAGGCGCAGGGCCTGAACCAGCATCATGTGCGCGAGTTGCTGAGCGATGAGGGCCGAGCCGGGACGCGGCTCGCGGAACTCTTCCATCATCATCTCGATCGACCAGCGCAGCCGGGCTCGGTCGCCGGAGGTCTCGACCAGCATCAGCGGCGGCAGGTC
The DNA here is from genome assembly GCF_021129305.1 of Kineosporia babensis. GTDB lineage: Bacteria > Actinomycetota > Actinomycetes > Actinomycetales > Kineosporiaceae > Kineosporia > Kineosporia babensis. Next base: position 13,539 of record NZ_JAJOMB010000006.1, read on the forward strand.
CCGCAGCAGCATTTCGACGTGCGGGCTGCCGGCCTCGAAGCGGCTGCCGACCAGGTAGACGTCACCGCCTCCCTGATAGGTGACGACCTCGCCGCTGCGGTTCGGGTCAAGCACCACCGAGGCGCGCACCGGCTCGACGTCCGGCGCGCTGCCGATCACGGTGGTCCGGCCGGTGGGCAGCACGAAACAGGAGTTCTCCGGCACGAGCACCGGTGCATCGCCGGCCACGCTCAGCCAGCAGGAACCTTTGACGACCGCGTAGCACTTGATCCGGCCGGCCAGATCGTCCAGCTCCAGCGCCCAGTCGCCCGCGGCGTCGAACCCGGCCGTGATGTAGCTGCGCGGCTTCAGCAGCGCCAACACGTCGCTGAGCGGGTCCACCCCACCTCCCGGACGATCGCGAACAAAACATCGACTCCTGAGCATAGAAGGTACGGAGAGGGCGGCCTAGATTCGGATCATGACAACGATTGGCTTCATCGGCAGCGGACGGATCGGCGGTGCCCTCGCGCAGTTGGCCGTCGCCGCCGGGCACGACGTCGTACTGAGTAACAGCCGCGGTCCGCAGAGCTTGCAGGAGATCGTGGCCCAGCTGGGATCCCGGGCGCAGGCGGCGAGCACCACCGAGGCCGCAGCCGCCGGCGACATGGTCGTCGTGACCATCCCGGTCCGCGCATATCGGCAGATACCGGTCGCACCGCTGCGCGGCCGGGTCGTGATCGACACGCTGAACTACGACCCGGCACGTCAGGGCGCAGTCCCTGAGATCGAGGCCAGCGGTATCCCGCCGCACCTGCTGCTGCAGGCGCACCTGCCGGACACATACGTGGTCAAGGCATTCAGCACCGTGTTCTTCCAGCACCTACCGCAACTCGCCCGGCCGGCCGGGGCGCCCGATCGCAGTGCCGTACCTATCGCGGGCGAGCACGTACCGGCCAAGGCGGCGGTCGCCGCGCTGATCGACTCGCTCGGTTTCGACGCGTACGACGTGGGAACGATGGCTGAGAGCCGCCGGTTCGCGCCCGGCACCCCCGCGCAACTGGCCTATCTCCATCCCGACGGCATGTTCGCCGCGCCTGCCCGCCCCGCTTCCGCCGCCGATCTGGCCGCGCTTCTCGAGAAGGCGAACTGACCATGAAGGCAGCTGTCGTCACCGCGTACGGACTCGTCCCTCGCTACCTGGACTTCCCCGATCCGCAGCCGTCGAATGAGCACGAGATCGTCGTCGAGGTCTTGGCCGCCGGCCTGCACCCCCGGGTTCGCATGCAGGCCGGCGGCTCTCACTACACCAGCGTCGGAGCCGGCCTGCCGCTGGTTCCCGGCATCGACGGCGTGGGACGCGCCGCCGATGGCCAGCTCTGGTACTTCATGTCACTGAACAGCAGGTACGGCTCGATGGCCGAACGCGCGGTCATCGACACCCGGCACAGCGTTGTCCTGCCCGTCCACACCGACCCGCTGACCATGGCAGCAACGCTGAACTGCGTGATCGCCTCCTGGCTGGCGCTGACCCAGCGGGTCACGATGCGCCCCGGGCAGAACGTGCTGGTTCTCGGTGCAACCGGCGGCACGGGCAGCATGGCTGTGCAAGTGGCCCGCCAACTCGGCGCTGGCCAAGTGGTCGCCGTGGGACGCGACATCAGCCGCCTGGCAGCACTTTCCGGCGCCACTGCCATCGCCCGGATCAGCGACTCGGAGACGATCGCCCGGATCGGTTCCGAAACTGACATCGTGCTCGACTTCCTCTGGGGAGATCCGGCCACTGAAGTCATGGCCGCACTGGTCGCCGGGCGTGCTGACCCGACACGCCCCATGGCCTGGATGAATCTTGGCGAAATGGCCGGCGCACGAGCGACCCTGCCGGCCAGCGCGCTGCGCTCGAGAAGGCTACGGATCGTCGGCAGCGGCCAAGGATCGCTGACCGGTGCCACCATGACAGCCGAAATCCCCGCCGTCGCTGCCTTGATCAGCAACGGCACATACAACGTGGAGCCGTGCCCCGTCCCGCTTCACGACATCGAACGCGCATGGTCGCTCCCGGCCGACAGCAGCAGGCGCATCGTCATCAGTCAGCTCTGACCGACACCAGCCGACGAGGGAGCAGTACGCAGCGGGGACTGGCTGCGCTGCGCCTGCACGCGGTGTGGCCATGGGAGACGGCGGCAAGAGGGTAGCGTCACTGTCGAGGGTCAGGAGCTGTCAGGTGCGATCCGCGCCTGCACCAGTGAATCTCGGCCTCGTCCCGAAGAACGATCAGCGCAAGTCGACCGACGGGGTTGCGCCTCAAGCGACTTGAGCCAGCAGGATCACAGGCATGGAAACCGCAGCAGAGAACCTCTACCCCATCGGCGACGTGGCCCGCCGCACCGGACTGGCGGTCAGCGCCATCCGCTTCTACTCCGACGAAGGCATCGTGACCCCGGCCGGGCAGAACACCGCCGGGCACCGACTGTACGACCTGCACACCGTTGCCCAGCTCGAGTTCATCCGGACCCTGAGGGACCTGGATACCGGGCTGGACGAGATCCGCCAGGTGCTCACCGGTGAAAAGACTCTGCGTTACGTCCTGGCCGAGCACCTAGAACTCGTCGAACAGCAAGGAAGTGCTCTGCTGGCCCGACGAGCAGTGCTGCGGGCCCTGGTCAAACACCAGGCTCCAGCCGAACGGGCGACCCTGATGCACCGGCTCGTCGCCATGCCTGACGTCGAGCGAGAGCGACTGGTTGACGACTTCTGGAACGAAGTCGGCGCCGACTTGCCTACCGACTTCGTCCACCGCCTGGGCCGCATGCGCCCGGCTCTGCCGGAGGACCCCTCGGCAACACAACTGCAAGCCTGGGTCGAGCTCGCCGAACTGCTCCAGGACAGGAGCTTCCGCTCCGAGGTCCGCCAGTACCTGCGCGAGGTACATGGGCAAGGCCCCGGCATCCAGATGAGTTCAGGGCCGGTGCAGGACATGACGCACCAACTCGGATCTGGGGTCGTGGAACACATGATTGCAGCCCGGCGCAGCGGCCTGGCGCCCGAAACACCGCACGCGCAGGAGCTTGTCAGGCGCTTGGTGTGCGAGAGCGGCCAGCCCTTCGGCGTCGAGGACAGCCCGGAACGCCGCGAACGGATGGCCCAGGCTTACGAAATCTTTCAGAAGATGCAGCCCCAACTGAACAATGACGAGGAGTACGACGCCACACACGGTCGGTACCTGGCGCTGGTGGCCACGATCAACGGCCAGCCCTCGGACGCGCCCCTCACCATCGCAGCAGACCTCAACGACATGATCGACTGGATCGTGTCCGCCCTGCGCGCCAAGGAGTGATGCTGGCCGTGTTCCTCGGACCGCCCCGATCCTCCACCCTTTGCCTTCTTTGGTTAGCGCGCGTTGCGTTGATCGTAGGCGCGTTGCATCTCCTCGATGGCGTCGCTGTTGGCAAGGGTCCACTCGTAGAGGCGCGTGAAGGGCTCACGGAAGGATTGGCCGAGTGGGGTCAGTGAGTACTCCACCCCGACGGGGGAGGTCTCGAGGACTGTCCGGGCGATCATGCCGTTGCGCTCGAGCCTTCGAAGTGTCTGGGTGAGGACGCGCTGTGTCACACCTTCCAGCTGGCGGCGGATCTCATTGAATCGCGTGGGCTCCTCCAGGACGGTGAGCACCATCATCGACCACTTGTCGGCGATCTGATCGAGGATCGGCCGCGTCGGGCAGTCCACAACGAAGCGTGGTGCGTCCCGTGGTGTCGGTGTCCCCATGGTGTCCTCCGGGATACGTGGTGCCTGAAAAGTGCGTCCTTGACGACGTTCGCCGCCCAGCTGACGATTGGTATTCAAGAGGAACTTACACCTCTGAAAGCAACTACCAGAGAGAACCATGAGCCTTCCCACGTACACCACCCTCCGCGTGACCGTCACCGAGGGTGTCGCTGACATCGTCCTGGACAACCCGCCCGTTAACACGCTGAACGCGACGATGATGGTCGAACTGCACGACCTCCTCGAGCGGTTCCGCGACGACCCCTCCGTCGTGGTCCTGGTGTTCTCCAGCGCTCACGAGGAGTTCTTCCTCGCTCACGTCGACATGGGCATCTTCGACAGCATGGGTGAGCTTCAGGACGTGGCAACGAAGTACCCGAACGTCAACGTGCACCAGGGCATCGGTGAACTGCTGCGCAAGCAGCCGCAGGTCAGCATCGTCAAGCTCGCCGGCATCGCGCGCGCCGGCGGCGCAGAGTTCGTCGTTGCCGCCGATATCACCTACGCAGCTGAGGAGACGGCGCGGATCGCGCAGAGCGAGGTGCTGCTCGGCATCATTCCCGGTGGCGGAGCGACTCAGTACGGACTGGAGCGGATGGGTCGCAACCGCACCCTGGAGACGGTCCTGTCCGCCGAGCTCCTCACCGCCCGCACCGCCGCGGACTACGGCTGGATCAATCGCGCCGTGCCCGCAGCCGAACTGGACGAGTTCGTGGCGACCACCGCCCGCAACATCGCAGCCCTCGGCATGCCAGTCATCGCCGGAGCGAAGAAAGCCATTCCGGCCGCCGACCTCACCGCGGGCCTCAACGCAGAGAACGACGCGTGGTGGGAGCTCGTGCAGAACGAGCGGGCCCAGAAGATCATGACCGCTGCCGGAGCCGCCAACATGCAGGCCCCCGAGAACGAACGTCACGTCGAGGAATTCCTCCGCGACATCGCCTCGACGATCTGAAGCCAGACGGGCGGGCGGCGGCCTCGGCATGCTCCGCCGCCCGCCCCCGCAGCGCACACACCTCAGCAGCACGCGAGAACAAGACCACCTGTGGACTTCACCACCGTCACTGCCCTCGTCGCCGGAAGCAATCAAGACCTCGGCTGCGACCCGGCGTCCGTGTGGTGCCGCAGCCCGGCCAGGTCGTCCGCACCCTGGCGGCCACGGCCCACATGGCCATCTCCAGAGCGTCCAGGACAAGCTCAACGCGCTTGTTCGTGGAAGCCCGCCAGCCCAGGATCCGGCGCGAGAAGGCGTCGATCACGAAGGCCACGTGGACGGTCCCGGCCTACGTCGCCACATGCCCTACCGGCTGGGCCGGCCTCGATCTGGGTGACCCGGCCGGCGTGCTCGGCGATGAAACGGACTAGTACCTGCGTGGCCGGCTCAACTCGGCCGCGAAGAAACCCGCTGCAGCCTTGCGAATTTCGCTGGCCCGCTTCGGTTCCGCCTTCTCCCGGCGCAGGCGCTTGACCTCAGGCGAGTCCTCCACCGGGGCTTGCTTCCGGCCCGACTTCGTGGCGGCTGCCTCAGCCTCACGCACCCACTTACGCAGCGTCTCGCCGGAACTGATCCGGAGCTTCTGCGCGATTGACGTGATCGCGCCCCACTGGGACGAATGCTCTCCAGATAAATCCTGAACCATGCGCACCGCACGTTCGCGAAGCTCGTCGGGACAATGCCCCTTGCGACGTTCCCCCATGACTCCATCTTCTCAAGAGAAGGAGCCTCCCGACAGGCCGGGGCGGTTCATCATCAGGCACAGAGGCTTTGCAGACATGCCTCAACTCAGTGTTCGGCTGGCTCTTCCCAAGCGGCCTGTGCGCCGCTGTGACCTACCCGGACGACTTGTTGCAATGTGCCGACCGATGCGACCACGGCCAGGAGGGCGACACATGCTGTGAGGGCTCGTGGTACGGCCCGGCTTCGCTGGCGCCGCCAGAGCCAGGTCGCCACCGCCGACGCAAGGAACAGGAAGAACAGCCAATTGCCCAGTTGGTGGGCCAGTTCGGCATGTCGCTCAATCGCCGGGTCTGTTCCCAGTGCGTCTTGTAGGGACCTGCCCGATTCATCGGTGAGGACCTGCAGGAGAATCGCGACCGTGGTGGCACCGAGGGGCCACCGCCCCGCCCGGCGCTGGAACTCGGGCCAGACCGTGGCGAGGAGGACCGAAATGGCTGCGACCGGTATGAGGATCACAGATGCGTGGACGATCAGGGGATGAGCCGGCAGGCTGGCGATGCTGTCCATGACGGCTCCTAGAGTCCCGTCCTGCTGGTGGCCCAGAAGGCCTTGGTCGTGATGCCTTGCCTGGGCACCGACTGATGCGCCATCACCGTGCGGCGCAACCCCTGAAGGGCCTCGGCCTGACCGAGCAGAACCGCCCCATCCAGCGGGACCTCTTCCTCAAAAGTGTTCTCGAGCCAGTGTTGAAGTCCTCCGGTCGGGAAGAAGTGGTATGCGGGCCAGCGTGACGTGAGCTGCTCGACCATGTAGGGGAGAACCTCGAAACCCACTACGTGGAGGGGGGCTTCCCGGACGTACGCGTCGACGGTGGCGATCGTCGACGCGTCTCCCAGGTAGAGGCGGCGGATCCCCTTCTGTTTCAGGGGGAGGTGTGGGCCTGCGACCACTGTCACCTCGCCCGTGGGGTTCTTCAGCCATCGGCTGCCGGGTCCGGTGCCGAGTGTCGTTGCGATCAGGACAATCTCGTCCTGGCTCGTACGCCAAACGGTGTAGTGGCGTTTCTCGGACGGGCTGACCCGCAACTGGATGTTGTGTCCGGTGCGCCAGCCCCGGAGAGGGGGCGGCGCCGCAAGGTGAATCTCGAGCAGGCCGGGGACGATCTGCTGCACGTCGACAACCCGGGCGGGCCGGCCGACCAGTGCCTGAGTGACGGTGCCTCTTGCCTGAGACATGGCTGTCCTTCCGTGGACGGTGGAACGTGGTCTCAGAACTAAACTAGACCGTCTAGTATGGTTGGATGACGGTTTGTCCCTGAAATCAGGGATGTCCCTGACCCCGGGAGGATGCATATGAGGGAACGACCCCGAACCGAGAGGGGAGTCCGAAAGCGAAGAGCGGTCCTCACCGCCGCCCGTGACCTGTTCGTGCGCAGGGGCGTTGACCGCGTCAGCATGGACGCCATAGCGGCCGAGGCCGAAGTCTCCAAGGCGACGGTCTACGACTACTTCGGTGACAAGCAGAGCCTGGTCCAGGCCATCATCGACGACGCTTCAGACATGCTAACCGTTACAGCGAGCGCATCCATCGAGGAACACCTGAATGCCCGGGCGATCACGAGCAACGATGAACTTGCGATCGCTCTGACCGCTCTGGCTATCGATGTGAGCGAGACCGTGATGGGGGTGTCGGACTATTCTGCCGTCGCCGCGCTCGTGAGTCAGCAACGCTGGCAGTCGGATTCCAGTGAGGACGTCTCGATCGACGTTCTCGTGCAGATGCTGGCCGAGGCGCTCGAAGGTTTCGGCGATGCGGGGTTGTTGGACGTGCCTGACAGCCAGTTGGCGGCCTCCCAGTTCACTGCCCTCACGGTTCTTCTGGCGGTTCATGAGCAACCCGACGTCATGGAAATGGATATGAACCGGGTGCGTCAGACCATGATTGACGGGACCGCCACGTTCATGAGGGCTTTCGCGGTCAGGGGGTAAGTCGCTACCGGGTGACGGTGAGGGGAGTCGGCGCGCCGTCGGGGAGATGACCTCGAAGGAAGGTGTCGAGCCGGATCAGTGAGTGCAGGCCGGCACTTATGAGGACAGCGACCGTGGCGCGGATGCCGTCGTCGGTCCAGAGCGGATCCCAAGAGACCTACGTCAGCGACTCCAGCAGCCGGTTGCGCTTACGAAGTTCCTTGAGTTCCGCGGAGTCGCCCAGGGCGCTACCTGGGGTGCTGTCTTGGTCGTCGGCGATCTTCAGCCAGCGGTGCAGGGCCGAGGCGGAGATGTCGAAGTCCTTCGCGACCTGTTCGATCGTGGCATCGCCCTTACGGGCGACCGTGATCACGTCGCGGCGGAACTCCTCGGGGAACGGTTTGGGCACGTTGACATCCTCTCGGCAAGGACCGTGGTCCTTGCGAGTCAGGAGTCAACCAAACCGGGGGCAGTCCCTTCCGGGGTGCGAAGCCTGCACGGGCGGCTGGCTGCCTGACGATGCCGTGACGGGCGCGCCCAGGCCCTGCCCCACCTGCAAGCCACACCGGTACGACGACGCAGGCAACGTTCAATGACCGCGCCATTCGGCTTCGCATCGGTGGGGCCAGCATCGCCTTGGCCGCGCCAGCCAGGCCGCAAGCAGCGGCGGGTTCACCCGAGCACTCGAGGCGCGGATTCAGTCGAGGGCGATCTCGAAAGTGGCCTCGGCTTCGTCCAGGTCAAGGGTGGCCGTGTGATTCTCTCGGTAGAGGCTCAGTTCCGGCGCTTTCTTGCCTTTGGCGACCACGTCGTCAGCTGGGTCGTCGAGGTCCAGGGCGAGCACAGCGTCCTCAATCGTGATCTTCTGGTTCGACGGCTTGCCGTACCACTCGATGCGGTCGTCGATCGATCCGATGGTGACCGCGAGCACGTGACCCGGGTTGAGCGTCCAGTCGTTGGACTTGAACTCCAGCATGGTCTCGCCCGAGGAGATCTGGGAGACCTGCAGGTTGAACATGACCGCCTCGCCGTTCGGGGCCACGTCGTAGAGCTTGGTCATGACGTTGCCCTTCCCGGCTGCGGTCAGGGTGATCCTGGGAGTGCCGGTGATCCGGACAGCCTTGGCCTGGGGCTGCGCATGGCGGGTGAAAACCGTTCCGGAGGTGATGGCCTCGCCCTTGTCGGTGTAGGTGCCGCCGCCGATCGGGAGATGCACGGTCTGGTCGGCCACCGGCCAGTTGTCCTGGGAGCGCCATGTGCCGTTGCTGTCCTGGATCTGGAAGGCCGGGCTGGTGGTGGTCGGGTCGGTGCCCTTGAGGTACTGGTCGAAGAAGGGCATCACCTCCTCCTGGACCCAGCCGGTGCGGCCGGTCGCCCGCTTGCCGTCCTCGGTGACCCGGGCCCCGCCGCCGTGGTCCCACGGGCCGAACCAGGCGCGTTCAGAGCCCTCGTGGTTGGCCAGGAACTGCTGCACTGCGCGTGGCTCGGCGTTCAGGTCGAGGAAGCCCATGGCGATGAGCATCGGGGTCTGGGTGCCGGTGGCCTGGGCGGTGAGGTCGCGGGCCTGCCAGAAGCCGGAGTCCAGGTCGGGGGTGCGGTAGGTCTGCTGGATCTGCTCCAGGCAGTCCGGGTTGCTCTTCTCCCAGGTGGCGTTGGCCTTGTACTTCTTCGTGTCGTCCTTCATCGGCTTGATCGTGGCGATGTCGGTGAACACGTCAGCGAGGCTCTTGATTGCCAGGCGCGGTACCTCGCCGGAACGGAAGTACTGGTAGGGCTGCCAGATCGGAGCCTGAGCGACGACCGCCTTCAGCGCCGGGTGGTTGAGGTTGTTGCCGATCAGCGGGGTGGTGCCGTCGTACGAGGAGCCGAACATGCCGACCGAGCCGCTGGACCAGGACTGCGTGGCGGCCCAGTCCACGGCGGCGCGCACATCGGCCTGCTCGCCTGGGCCGAACAGGTCGTGGCAGCCGGTGGAGCCGCCGAAGCCGCGCAGGTCGACCATCACCATGGCGTAGCCGCGCTCGAAGATCCGGCCCTCGTCGATCAGCCCGACGAATCGTCCGGACGGCCCCGCGCTCTTGTGACCCTCGGGCTGGGCCATGCCGGCGTGGGCGAAGTAGGGGCCGACCATCAGGATCACCGGCACCTTGTCGCCGGCCTTCAGCCCGGCAGGCAGCAGGACATCGGCGTGCAGTTCCACGCCGTCGGTGGAGGGGAAATAGTGCTCCGACCACATCGCGCCCGCGGGCACGCGCTCGTTCTGCTTCTGCGTGACGGATGCGGGCAACGCGACGGGGGGCGCGGGGGCAACGCTCGTTTCCGGGGCGGCGGGTGAAGTCGGTGTGGACGAGCCGGTGCAGGCGGCGAGGGCGATCAGGGGGAGCAGGGCAACGGCCGCTCGGGTGGTGCGCTTCACGGGTTGCTCCGGGTGCTCACAAGATCAGGGGGAGGGACAAGGTAGCCCAGATTTACTGTCGTCCGACAACTCCGGGTCGTGCAGCCCTTGCTGTCGGCGAGAACCCGTTCCTAAACTAAAGCGCATTAGTTCACCTCGCGGAAGAGGTACGTGTGTCTCGCAGAAGAACTCTGACCATGGTCGCGACCGTCGCTCTGGTAGTCGGCGCCACCGTTCCCGCCACCGCCAGCGACACCCTGCCCTGGACCGGTGCGGCCGCCAAGGGTGCGAACCAGCCGTTCCAGCACGGTTACACCGCCGCCGATCTGCTGCGCTGGACCCCGAAGTCCGACCTGTTCGGCGATCTGACCCGCTCGAGAGTTCCGCTGCAGCAGCGCATCGCAGCCGACCAGAACACCCAGGCCGATCCGGATCTCGACCCCGGGGTGGAACACCTGACCCTGGCCGGGGACTACGGCAACGCCTTCTTCGAAAGCTACCCGTACAACAACGAGTTCAGCGCCTACGCGTTCAACTTCTGGCAGTACACCGACTATTACGCCGCCTGGCACGGGATGGCCAGCGAGGGCGTCCCGGAGGAGTTCTACGACCCCACCCTGGACTGGAAGGAGAAGTGGTTCGAGTTCGGCATGCTCAATCTGCCGAACTCCGCCTACACCAACGCGGCCCACAAGAACGGCGTGAAATCGCTCGGCGGGATCTTCTTCTCCGAGAACGACCGCGGCACCCAGACGTACACCGAGCTGCTGCAGCAGGACGCCGACGGCGGCTATCCGGTGGCCGAGAAGCTGGTGGAGCTGGCCCAGTGGTACGGCTTCGACGGCTACTTCATCAACCAGGAAGAGCCCAAGGTCGCCCCGGCCGACATCCCGCGCTACAAGCAGTTCCTGAAGGTGATCAAGGATGCCGGGCTCTACATCCAGTTCTACGACTCGGTGCACAACACCACCGGCGACCGGGTCTACCAGAACGCCTTCAACAGCCTGAACAGCCCGTTCGTGCGCGATCCGGAGCTCGGCGACGTCAGCGACTCGATGTTCCTGAACTACTGGTGGAACAAGAACCGGCTGAGCAGTTCGGCCGAGCACGCCAAGTCGCTGGGCCTGGATCCGCGCAAGAGCGTGTTCGCCGGGCTGGAGGCCGGCATGTACCAGTTCAGCCAGCCGTACAACCTGGACGACAACCTGGACGCCAAGGGCGTGCCGATGAACGCGATCGCCACCCTGGGCAGCGATTTCGTCCACGCCGACATGGCCGACAAGGAGGACGACGCCAACCAGTGGAAGGCCTACGACCGGGAACGCCGCTGGTGGACGGGAAGCTCGACCGGCGGCGAGCAGGACGCCGGTACCTGGAAGGGCATCTCGTCCTACATCACCGAGCGCTCCACGATCGGCGGCAGCGTCTTCGACACCACCTTCAACACCGGCCGCGGTCTGCAATACGTCTCGCAGGGCAAGGTTTCCGGTTCCGGAGAGTGGTCGAACATCAACATCCAGGACGAGCCGGTGACCTGGCAGTGGGACATCACCACGGCCGAGGGCAAGCAGGCGCTGGGCGTGGACTACGACTACGGCCCGAAGGCGACCCAGGCCGAGCGCTTCGACTATCAGCCGGTGGGTGCCTACGAGGGCGGCAACTCGCTGGTGCTGAGCGGTGATCTGCAGGCCACCAACCAGCTGAAGCTGTACCGCACCGATCTGTCGGTGGCCAAGAAGTCCGAGGTGGAACTGACCTATCGCAAGGTCTCGGCCTCGGACGATTCACAGCTGAGCGTTGCGGTCACGTTCAAGGACTCCCCCGAGAAGGTGGTGCACCTGCCGGTCAAGGGTTCCGGCAAACAGAGCAAGCAATGGACGACGGCGACGCTCGACCTGGGTGCGCACGCCGGTCAGCAGATCGCCACGCTGGGCCTGGCGGTCGAGGCCAAGTCCGCGGTCAGCGGCTACCAGCTCAACGTCGGCCAGATCAGCATCACCGACGGCCGCAACCACACCCCGTCCACACCCCAGAACTTCCACATCGCCTCGGCGCTCACCGGCACCGACGAGCTGGAACTGGGCTGGAAATTGGGCGATTACGACAAGGTGGCGGAGTACGCGGTCTACGACAACGGCAGCTACGTCGGCGGCATCTATGACGACGTGCTCTACCTCAAGCACTTCACCTCGGACAAGGGCACGCTCGAGCTGAAGGCGGTCGGGCACGACGGCAGCTTCAGCAAGCCGGCCCAGCTGAAGTACGACTTCACCAAGGGCACCGGCGACGTGAAGGCGGTGGCCGAGAAGGACGGCACGGTGAAGGTCAGCTGGCCGACGCCGACCAACAACACCCGCGTGCTGCTGGAGTCGACCTACGACGACAAGCCGGTGACGAAGACGGTCCGGGTGACGAAGAAGGCCACGTCGGCCACTCTCACCGGGCTGCCGACCAAGGGCGGGCACTACAAGGTGACGGTCGACGCGGGTAAGGGGAGCGAGGTCGCCTTCCGCGGGGAGTTCGCCGACACCGAGGTCGAGCCGTACTCCCAGGATCTGGTCACCGTCTCCGGCACGAGCGCGCATTTCGCCACCCCGGCGACGGACGACTGGTACAAGATCTACGTGGAGGAGGACGGGGTGGCCCTGCAGTTCGCCACGACGTACTCCTCCGGGGCCAAGCCGTACATCATCCGGGGCCGCACCACCTCGGCCGCGCTGAACGTCGGGCTGAAGAGCGCCACCTCCAAGGTGACGGCCACCATCGAGGACTACTCCGGCAACCGGGCCACGACCGTGATCCGGTAGAGGTACCGTGCTGGGATTCTGCCCGAACCGCCCCTGACGAGGTCCTTCATGCCGCCGCGACAGCACCGCCCGACGTTGAAGGACCTCGCCACCCGGCTGGGCATCTCCGAGACCGCGGCCTCGTTCGCGCTCAACGGCCGGCCCGGGGTGTCCGAGCAGACCCGTGAGCGGGTCCTGGCCTTGGCCGAGGAGCTGAACTGGGCCCCCAACCACGCGGCGCGCACGTTGTCCGGCATCACCTCGATGACGGTCGGCTTCGTGCTCACCCGTGACGTGCAGGAGTTCGGGATGGAGAGCTTTTACCTGCGGCTGCTGACCGGGGCCCAGTTCGTGCTCAGCAGCCGTGGGTACGCCCTGCTGTTCCAGATGACGCACTCGGTGGACGAGGAACTGGCCGTGCTGCGCCGCTGGAGCAAGGAGCGCCGGGTCGAGGGTGTGATCATCAGCGACCTGCGCCGGGCCGACCCTCGTCCGGCGTTCCTGAAGGAGTTGGGTCTGCCGGCCGTGCTGGCCGGTGGCCCTGACCCCAAACGGCTGCTCCCGGCCGTGACGGTGGACGACGGGGTGGCGATGCGGCTGCTGGTGGAGCACCTGCAGCAGACCGGCTGCCGCCGCCTGGCCTACGTCAGTGGCCCGGCCGAACTGTTGCACGTCCATCGGCGCATCGGTGCGTTCCGGAAGGCCGCGTCGGGGGTGCTGGCCGATCCCGGCGTGGTGCACACCGACTACAGCGAGGAACAAGGTCTGGCCGCGACCCGTCGGCTGATCGAGGCGGACGACCGGCCCGATGCTCTGGTGTTCGACAACGAGGTGCTGGCGGTGGCCGGGGTGCGGGCCTTGCGGGCGGCCGGGCTCCTCGCCGAGATCTCGGTGGCGAGCTGCGAGGACTCGGCGATCTGCGTGGCTCTGCAGCCCTCGCTCACCGCCGTGCGGCGCGACCCGACGGTGTTCGGCGAGGCGGTGGCCCGCAAGCTGCTGCGCCTCGTCGACTCCCCGGACGGCCCGGCGGCCCGGCCGGACATCGAGGCACAGCAGCCGACCATCGTGGTGCGCGAGAGCACCCCGCAGCGCTGAAGGTCCCGTTTTGGGCGGATCCATTGACGCGGCCTACTAAAGCGCTTTAGCGTTCGCTGCAGATCGGAGGTGGCCCAGTGCACCTGAATCCGTCCCACGTGGTCGACCGGCTGCAGCGGGTGGTGCGTGATCGCATCACTCCCCAGCTTCACCAACCTCTTTCCGACGTCACCGTGTCCGCCTGGCGGGTCGACGGCGACGGTGAGCCCGTGCCGGCCGCGCACGCGATCGGGCTCGACCCGGCCCGCTACGAACCGCTGACCCCGGGCGAGACCTGGGGCCCGGCCTGGGGCACCACCTGGCTGCGGGTCGAAGGCCGGGTCCCGGCCACCGACCGTCCGGTGGAACTCGTGCTCGACCTGGGCTGGTTCGACCACTCGGTGGGCGGGCACTGCGAAGGCTTGGTGTTCCGGCCCGACGGTGTGCCGGTGAAAGCCCTGCACCCGCGCAACGGCTGGGTGCGACTGACCGGCCCGGGGGCCGCGCCGGACGTGCTGGCCGACGACGGATCGTTCACTCTCTTCGTGGAGGCCGCGGCGAACCCGCTGCTGCTCGGCCTGCCGCCGTTCGTCGAGACCTCCCTGGGCGAGAAGCCCGGCCCCGGCGAACCCGAACCGTACTGTCTGGTCTCGGCCCAGCTGTGCGCCTTCGACGACGAGATCTTCGGCCTGATCAGCGATCTCGAGGCCACCGGCGACCTGCTGCCGCACCTGGACCAGGCCGAACCGCGCTACTGGCAGGTGCTGCGGGCGGTCGAGAAGGCCCTGGACGCGGTTGACGTGGCCCAGGCCCGGGCCGCGCTCGTCGAGGTCCTGGCCAAGCCCGCGCACGCCAGCGCGCACCGGATGACGGCGGTGGGCCATGCGCACATCGACTCGGCCTGGCTCTGGCCGCTGCGCGAGACCCGGCGCAAGGTGGCTCGCACGCTGAGCAACGTGCTCACGCTGATGGAGACCGACCACGACCTGGTCTACGCCATGTCCTCGGCCCAGCAGTACGCCTGGGTGCAGGAAGACCACCCGGAACTGTTCGAGCGGGTGCGGGCCCGGATCGCCGAGGGCCGGATCGTGCCGGTCGGCGGCATGTGGGTCGAGTCGGACGCGGTGATGCCCTCCGGGGAGTCGCTGGTGCGCCAGATCAGCCTCGGCAAGCGTTATTTCGAGGAGGCGTTCGGGCACGAGTCCCAGCTGGTCTGGCTGCCCGACAGCTTCGGCTACTCCGGCGCCTGGCCGCAGATCGCCCGCCGGGCCGGCTACCGCTGGTTCCTCACCCAGAAGATCTCCTGGAACGACACCACGACCTTCCCGCACCACACCTTCAGCTGGGAAGGCCTGGACGGCACCCGGATCCTGACCCACTTCCCGCCCGCCGACACGTACGCGGCCGAGGTCACGGCAGCCGAACTGAAGCACGCGGTCAGCAACTTCCGCGACAAGGCCATCTCGTCGCAGTCGCTGCTGCTGTTCGGCTACGGCGACGGCGGTGGCGGCCCCAACCGTCAGATGCTTGCCCGGGCCCATCGTTTCGCCGACCTTGAGGGCGCGGCGAGCGTGCAGCTGGGGACCCCGGAGACGTTCTTCAGCGAGGTCGAGGCCGAGCTCGGTGACGAGGCCCCGGTATGGTCGGGCGAGCTGTACCTGGAGCTGCACCGCGGCACGCTGACTTCGCAGATCGCGATGAAGCAGGGCAACCGCCGGGCCGAGGCACTGCTGCGCACGGTCGAGTACCTGGCGGCCGAACGGGCTGTGCGGCAGGGCGTTGCCTACCCTTACGAAGATCTGGAGCAGCTGTGGAAAACCGTTCTGCTGCATCAGTTCCATGACATTCTTCCGGGATCTTCGATCTCCTGGGTGCATCGCGAAGCTCGGGAAACGTACGCCGGGCTCGATGATTCGCTGAGGTCGCTGGTGGCGGGGGAGGGGCCCGCCGGGGAGGAAGCTGCCGGCCGGATCGTGAACTTCGCCGTGGTGCGCGACCAGCCCACGGTTGTGCCGGTGGGCAGTGAGCCAGGCCGTGGGGTCGTCCTGGACAATGGCTTGCTGCGGGTCTGTATCGCCCCCGACGGAACGGTTGCGGAGCTGACCGAGCTCACGACCGGCCGGAGCCTGCTCATTCCGGGGCAGAGTTTCGGCGCGCTGCAACTGTTCCGCGACCAGCCCGCCCGCTGGGATGCCTGGGATCTCGATCGCCACGTGATTCGCAATGCCGGTAACCGCACACCGATGGACGGGGCGGTCACCGTCGCGGTCGGCGAGCGTGATGTCGTGGTCACCCGGGTGCACGGGTCGTCCCGTTTCACCACCACGTACGCCATGCCCACCGGCGAGGCCCGCCTGGACATCACGGTGGACGTGGACTGGCAGGAGGACGAGCATCTGCTCAAGCTCTCACTGCCGGTGGCGGTGCGTTCCCTGAAGGCCCGGTTCGAGGCGCAGTACGGCGCCATCGAGCGGCCGACCCACGAGAACACCGCCGCCGACGAGGCGCAGTTCGAGGTCTGCTCGCATCGCTGGGTCCACGTCTCTGAGCCCGGTTTCGGCGTGGGCGTGGCCAACGATTCCACCTACGGCTGCGACGTGCGGCGGATCCAGGGTGGCACCGACATCCGTCCCACGCTGCTGCGAGCGCCGCGGTTCCCCGACCCGGACACCGATCATGGCCGTCACACCTTCCGTTTCGCCGTGGTGGCCGGTGACGAGACCCAGACCCGTTGCACTGCGGACGACCTCAACGCGCCCACCTTGGCGGCCGTGCCCGACGTCGAACCCCTGGTCTCGCTCGAGCTGAAGCACGGGGCCGCGGTGATCGACTGGATCAAGCTGGCCGACGATCGCAGCGGTGACGTCGTGGTTCGCCTTCACGAAACGCTCGGTGGCCGCGCGGGCGCGCACATCGTCCCCCATTTCGAGACCGACGCAACCGTCGAGACCGACCTGCTCGAACGTCCTTTTGTTGCTGAGAAAGATCTTCCGGCGGCTCTGCACGAGGGCCGGATCACGCTCGGCCCGTACCAGATCGCCACCCTCCGCCTCGTCCGACCATCTGCAAGGGAGCAATGATGTCCGGTAAACGTGTTCTTCTGGCTCTGCCCGCGGTTCTCGCCCTTTCGCTCAGCGCCTGCGGTGTCGCCGGCGGCTCGTCCGACGACTCCGACGCTCAGTCCACCGTGAGCGGTGAGGTGAAGGGCGAGATCAGTTTTCAGACCTGGAATCTCAAGGGCGGGTACGAGGAGTACTTCAACGGCCTGGTCAAGGACTTCGAGGAGGCCAACCCGGGCACCACGGTCAAGTGGATCGACCAGCCGGCGGAGGGTTACCAGGACAAGCTCTCGGCCGACGCGGCCGCCGGGGCCCTGCCCGACGTGGTGGATGTCGGCCCGGAAGCAGCGTTCACCCTGGCCAGTGCGGGCATGCTGCTCGACCTGTCCAAGACCGACGCCGAGGCCGAGGCCAACTACCTGCCGAAGGCCTGGGAAGCCAACCACTTCCCGTCCTTGGGCGGAACCTACGCCTACCCCTGGTATCTCAACACCGGCCCTTCGTTCTTCAACACAGCCGTGCTGGAGAAGTGCGGCGTGACAGGCGAATTGCCCACCAGCTACGACGCGCTCTTCACCGCCGGAATGACGATGGCCGAGAAGTGCAAGTCCGACGCCTCGATGGTCGGCCGGCTGCCCGCGATCGAGAACTTCGGCTCGTACGGCGTCCCGCTGATGGACGAGGCGGGCACCACCTTCACCTTCAACGACGCCAAGGGCGTGGAGCTGGTGAACCACTACAAGGAGCTGTTCGCGGCCGGTGGCCTGACCGAGGCCACGCTGAACGAGCTGCAGACCGGTGAGGTGGACGCGTTCAAGGCCGGGCAGGTGGGCTGGCTGCCGGGCAGCTCCTACACCCTGAAGGACCTGAAGGAGACCGCGCCGAAGATCGCCGAGACCACGGAGATCTCGCCGCAGATCACCAACGACCAGCCGAACATGTACATCGAGTCGCTGGCGGTCAGCGCGAAGTCCGAGAACACGGCCACCGCGGTCGCGTTCGCCAAGTTCGCCACCGACCGGGAGAACCAGCTGGCGTTCAGCCAGCAGGCGGCCATCTTCCCCTCGGCCGCGGGCGCTCTGGAGGACGAGTACTTCACCAAGGACGACGGCACCGACGAGACCGCGCTGCGGTTGGAGTCGGCCAAGGCCGTCTCGGAGGCGATCGTCTACTGGCCGGCCGCTTTCAGCTCCAAGAGCGTGGACTACCTGCGTGAGCAGATCGCGCTGGCGGTGCTCGGCAAGAAGGACGTGCAGGAGGCGCTGGACGAGTCGGTGGAGTACGCGAACGGGAACCTGCCCCAGTGAGCACCCCGACCCTGGTGAAGCCCGTGCCGCCCCCGACCCGTCAGGGCCGGGGCGGCGTGGGCCGCACCCACGACCGCTGGTGGGCGCCCTGGCTGTTCCTGGCCCCGGCGCTGGGGATCGTGGTCACGTTCATCCTGTTCCCGTTCGTGAACACGCTGGCCCTCTCGGTCACCGACGCCACCCTGCTCAAGCCCGGCCACTTCATCGGCGTGGACAACTTCGTGCGGCTGTGGGACGACGAGCGGTTCCGGACCGCGATGACCAACTCGCTGCTGTACGTGGTCTGCGTGGTGCCGGTGATGGTGGCCGCCCCGCTGGTGCTGGCCGCGCTGGTGAACGGCGGCGGCCGGCTGCTCGGTTTCTTCCGGACCGCGTACTACCTGCCGGTGATCATGTCCTCGGTGATCGTCGGCCTGATCTGGACCAACCTGCTGGACCAGCGCGGCCTGGTGAACGAGGTGCTGCGCTGGCTGAGCCTGGTGAACGAGCCGGTCGGCTTCCTCAGCGACCGCTGGCTGACCCTGTTCAGCGCCATGCTGGTGACGATCTGGAGCGGCCTGGGCTACTACATGGTGATCTACCTGGCCGCGATGGCGAACATCGACCAGGACCTGTACGACGCGGCCTCGGTGGACGGCGCCGGGCCGGTACGCCGGTTCCTGAACGTCACCGCGCCGGGGGTGCGCTCCACCTCCGCGCTGATCGGGCTGTTCTCCTCGGTGGCGGCGTTCCGGGTGTTCGGTGAGGTGTACGTGCTCACCGGCGGCACCGGGGGCCTGGGCGGGCAGAACGTCACCGTGACCATGCTGATCCAGCAGGAGGGCACCGGGCTGCAGGCTGAGACCGGCTACGCCGGCGCGATCAGCGTGGTGATGTTCGTGGTGCTCGGCGGCCTGCTGGCCGGGCAGCTCTGGTACCAGAACCGGGGTGAGCGGTGATGACCCGGGGCCAGAAGGCGCTTCGTTACGGTGTTCTGCTCGGCTTCTTCCTGCTGCTGGCCGGTCCGCTGCTGTGGCAGCTCTCGCTCTCGCTGAAGGGCGCCGGCGACGACCTGTACGCCCAGCCGCCGCAACTGGTTCCGTCCGACCCCACCCTGGGCAACTACAGCGACGTGCTGGACCGGGTGCCGGTCCTGCGCTACGTCGCCAACTCCGGACTGGTCGCCCTCATGGTGGTCGGCGGCAACGTGATCGGTGCGACCCTGGCCGGTTATGCCCTGGCCCGGATGAAGTTCCGGTTCCGCGGGCTGGTCACCGGCCTGTTCGTGGTGGCCCTGCTGGTGCCGATCGAGTCGATCATCATCGCCCAGTTCCTGCTGGTGCGCTCCAGCGGCCTGGCCGACACCCTGCTCGGCGTGGCCCTGCCCACCTGCGTGGCCGCGCTGAACGTCCTGCTGATGCGCAACGCCTTCCAGGCCATCCCGCCCGAGCTCGAAGAGGCGGCCCGGGTGGACGGCGCCGGGGTCTGGCGGCGCTTCTGGTACATCTGCGCCCCTCAGGTGCGCGGGGTGATGACCGTGGTGGCGATCTTCTCGTTCGTCGGCGCCTGGAACGACTTCCTCTGGCCGCTGATCGTGCTCTCCTCTGAGGAGAACTACACCCTCACCCTGGGCCTGAACCGCCTGCGGGGCACCTTCTTCTCCGACCCACGGCTGATCGCGGCGGGCACCATCATCGCGCTGGCGCCGATCATCGCCGTGTTCGCTCTTCTCCAGCGCTACTTCTTCCGCGGGCTGCAGGCCGGCGGGATTAAGGGTTGAAACTCGTGCAGAAACCTCCCCGCTTCGGCGTCAACTACGTGCCCTCCGGCGACTGGTTCTACTCGTGGCTCTCGCCGCGGTGGGACTCCATCCGCCGGGACCTGGACTCGATCGCCGCGCTCGGCATGGATCACGTGCGGGTGCTGCCGTTGTGGCCGGTGCTGCAGCCCAACCGGACGCTGATCCGGCCCGAGGCCCTGGCCGATGTCCGCCGGGTGGTCGAGTTGGCCGGGGAAGCCGGGTTGGATTCAAGCGTAGACGTTCTCCAGGGCCATCTTTCGAGCTTCGACTTCCTGCCGTCCTGGCTTTCGTCCTGGCACCGGCGCAACATGTTCACCGATCCGGACGTCGTCCAGGCCCAGGCCGATCTCGTGGCGGCGCTGCACGGGGCGATCGCCGATCTGCCGGGGTATCTGGGGCTGACCCTGGGCAACGAGGTGAACCAGTTCTCGTCCCGTCCGCACCCCACGCCAATGAGCGCAACCCCGGGTGAAGCGTCGGCCTGGCTGGAAAAGCTCTTGGCCGCAGCTCCTTCGGGGGAACGACTGCACGCTGCTTACGATGCTCTGTGGTATCAGGACGGGCACCCGTTCGAGCCGGAGCACGCCAGCCGCTACGGGGATGTCACCGCGATTCACTCCTGGATCTTCAACGGCACCGCGCAGTACTACGGGGCGATGTCCGGGCCGAGCGTGCGGCACGCCGAGTACCTGATGGAGCTCTCGCGGGCGTTCGCTGTGGATCGTTCGCGGCCGGTCTGGCTGCAGGAGATCGGCGCGCCGCTGAACGTACTCGAGGAAGCGGATGCGCCACGCTTCTGCCAGGAGGCGGTGCGGGCGGCGGCCTCGTGCGACGCCTTGTGGGGCGTGACCTGGTGGTGCTCGCACGACGTGGCACCCGGCCTGGCTGACTTCCCCGAACTGGAATACAGTCTCGGACTTTTCGATGCGGAAGGCGCGGTTAAGCCGATCGGCCGGGCCTTCGCCGAGGTGGCGGCCGAGGTCAAAGCCCAGAGTGCGCCGGCGAAACGAACCACCGCAGTCAAGATTCCGGACGGCTTCAGCCGGTCGATGCTGGCTCCGGGCGGAGTGGTGTTCACGGCTTGGATGGAGGCTGCGGAGCGGGGTGAGCGGCCGGCGCTGGTGCTGGACGGCGGTGAAACGTTCGAGCGATTGCTGCCACCGGCTTCGGTGAGTACCCCCGGCGTGTACAGCGCGGTGAGCGATACCGAGATGTTCGCGCAGTGATCGACGCGCGGGTCGCCGACCTGCTGAGCAGGATGACCCTGACCGAGAAGGTCGGCCAGCTCAATCAGCGGCTGTGCGGATGGCGGGCCTGGCGTCGGACCGGAAAGGGTTTCGCAGCAACCGAAGAACTGCTCGCCGAGGCCCGGCGATTCGGCGGTATCGGTGCGGTGTACGGGCTGCAGCGGGCCGATGCCTGGTCGGGCCAGGGCTGGGAGACCGGGGTACGGGCGGACGAGGCGGCTGAGCTCACGGCCACCATCCAGCAGACGATCGTGGCTGAGTCCCGGCTCGGCATTCCGGCGCTGTTCGTCGAAGAGGTACCGCACGGGCACCAGGCCCTGGACGGCACGGTGCTGCCCGTTGCCCTGGCCGTCGCCTCGACCTGGGATCCGGACCTGTACGAAGAGGCCTGCCGCGCCGTGGCGGCGGAGGTTCAGGCCCGTGGGGTGCATGTCGCCCTGGTCTCGACGCTGGACGTGCTCCGGGATCCGCGCTGGGGCCGGGCGGAGGAGACCTTCGGCGAAGACCCCTGGCTGGCCTCTGCCTTCACCACAGCAGCGGTGCGCGGCATGCAGCACAACGGCAAGGTCGCAGCGGTACTCAAACACGCTGCGGGACAGGGCGCCACGGTCGGCGGTCGCAACTGGGCAGCCACCGAGCTCGGCTGGCGGGAACTGGCCGAGATCCACCTACCGCCGGTCCGGGCTGCTGTCGAGGCCGGAGCCGCCGGGCTGATGGCGGCCTACAGCGAAGTCGAGGGCCTGCCGGTGGCCGCGAACCGGCGCCTGCTCACCGAGATCATCCGCCACCAGATGGGCTTTCCCGGCCTGGTGATGGCCGACGGCACCGCGCTGGACCGGCTGCTGCGGATGACCGGTGACCCGGTGGCAGCCGCCGCGCTGGCGTTGCGCTCGGGCGTGGACCTGAGCCTGTGGGACGAGGTGTATCCGCACCTGGGAGAGGCCATCGAGCGCGGTCTGGCCTCCGAGGAGGACCTGGATCAGGCTGTCGCTCGTGTGCTTTCACTGAAGTTCCGGCTGGGACTCTTCGACAGCCCTCGCGCAAGTTTAGGCACTGAGAACCTCCGGCGCGAAAGTGCCGCCCTTTCGGGCCGGATCGCGGCCTCAGCGATCACCCTGCTGCACGATCGAGAAGGCATTCTGCCCTTGCGAGCCCACCGCATCGCGGTTCTCGGCCCGCACGCCGACACCCTGGAGCATGCGCTCGGCGACTACACCGCACCCCAGCCCGCAGATCTCGGGCCCACCATCGCTCAGGCCCTGAACGCGATGAGTACGGTCCCGGGCAGTGACATTGCCACGGCCGACGGCTCCGGAATCCCCGAAGCGGTGGCCCTGGCCCGCGCCGCCGATGTCGCGGTGGTGTGCCTGGGCGGATCCAGCGCCCGGGACAGCACCACCACGTTCGACACCAACGGCGCCGCCCGCAGCGGCTCGAACACGTCGCAGATGACGGCTGGGGAAGGCGTTGACCTGGCCCGGCTGGAACTGGGCCGAGGGCAGCGCGCCCTGCTGAGCCAGGTCGCGGCCACGGGTACCCCGGTGGTAGCCGTTGTGGTGCAAGGCCGTCCACATGTGCTGGGCGAGGTCCTGGACCTGGCCGGGGCCTGCCTCAGCACCTTCTATCCCGGGCCGGCGCTGGGCGAGACGGTGGCGGACGTGCTGCTCGGCCGCCGCGAACCCACCGGCCGGCTGCCGGTTTCGCTCCCGCGCGAGGCGGCCTCGCTGCCGGTGCACTACAACCATCGCGATCACGACTGGGCCGGATACCTCGATGCCCCACCCGGGCCGTTGCTGCCGTTCGGGGCTGGTCTCGGCACCGGAGAGCTGATCCTTTCCGCGCCGCGTCTGTCCCATGATCACGTGAGGCTGGCCGATCTTCGGGCCGGGCGGACGATCACCTGCGACGTGTCGGTCCGTAACGACGGCTCGACAGCGAGTTCCACCGTGGTGCAGCTCTATCTGCGTCGGATCACGGCATCCATCTGGCCTCGCACCCGGGAACTGCGGGGGTTTCGGCGGGTCACCGTGCCGGCGGGCGGCGCCACCACGGTGGTCTTCCCGATCGGGGCGGCGGAACTGGCCGATGCCGAGCAGCACCTCGAGGCCGGTGCTGTCGAGTTGCAGACCGGCGTCTCCTCGGCGGACCTGACCTCGGTGCGGCTGCACATCCAGAGCGACTGAGCGGCTCGGAGGCCTTGCCGCACTAGCGGATTTGACGGTCGTCGCACAAGTCCGGTCGTTTTCGGCCCATAGGCCACAGCGTTAACATCTGCACCAACCGCCCTGGTATGGGCGGTTGGTGGCTAATGATGGGAAGAACGCGTGGGACGTCTGAACGAGAAAGTAGTCATCGTCACCGGAGCGGCGATGGCCGACGAAGCGGGTTACAACATCGGCGGGGCCACGGCGGCGGATGTGGTGGCCGAAGGCGGCCGGGTGGTGGTGACCGGCCGCAATGCCGAGGGTGGTGAGCGGCTGGCCGCGCACCTGAACGAGAAGTTCGGGGCGGGCTCGGCGGTGGCCAGGCCGGTCGACCTCATGTCCGAGGACCAGATCGCCGACCTGATCACGTTCACGGTCGGCACCTTCGGGGCGCTGGACGTGCTGATGAACATCGCGGCGCTGTTCCACCCTCAGGACGGCGACCTCGCCTCGATCAGCAGCCAGACCTGGGACACCGTGATGGGCGTCAATCTGCGCGGCACGATGCTGACCACGAAGTACGCGCTGCCGGAGCTGCTGAAGAGCCGGGGCGTCATCGTCAACACCTCCTCCACCCACGCGCTGGCCGGTGACACCAGCTTCACCGCCTACGGCGCCTCGAAGGCCGCGGTGCTGGCCCTGACCCAGTACACCGCCACGCAGTACGGCGCGGCCGGGGTGCGCTGCAACGTGGTGGTGCCGGGCGTGACCACCAGCCCCAAGGTGCAGCTCGCGCCCGAGCCGGTGCTGGACATCTACCGGCGCCACACGCCGGCCCCGACGCTGAACACGCCGGAAGAGGTGGCCAAGGTGTACACGTTCCTGGGCTCGTCCGACTCGGCCTCGATGAACGGGGCTCAGGTGCAGGTGGACGCGGGGATGTTCGCCCACCAGTCGTTCACCCCGGACACCGTCGCGCTGGGGAAGGCGACCACCGACACCCTGGGCTGAGACCGTGACGGCCTGGCGCCTCAACGGCGAAAGCGTCGGGCCGTACGCCTTGTTGACTTGTGCGGTGCGGATTGCGAGGCTGGACTCCCGCAGAAAGTCAGAACGAGGAGCTCGCCCGTGCCCGCCGAAACCTGGCCTTCCGAGCGGGTGATGATCGCCACACGGCACGTCGTGATCGTCGGGGCCGGCCCGCGCGCGATCTCGGTCCTGGACCGGCTGGCCATCCGGTTCGCGAGAGTCAGGGTCACGCTGATCGACCCGTACGGCCCGGGTGGCCGGATCTGGCGGCGGGACCAGCCGGCCGAGCTGCTGATGAACACCTTCGCGGGCGACTCGACCATCTTCGCTGACCCGTCCCACACCGAACTGGGCGGATTCGGGCCGGATCTGTGGTCCTGGGCGCAGGCCGCGCAGAACGCCCCCGGGCTCACCGAAGCCGAGCTCCAGGCCATGAAAACGCTGCAGAAACAGGACTACGCCCCGCGGTTCCTGTTCGGCACCTACTGCCACTACAGCTTCCAGGATCTGCTGAACCGGCTGCCCGAGGGTCTGCAGGCCGATCATCTCGCCGACACGGTCACGCAGATCACCGATCGCCCGGACGGCACCCAGCAGGTGCTCACCGCGAACGGCCGCAGCCTGGTGGCGGATGCCGTGGTGCTGGCCACCGGTCACACCGACACCGCGCTGAGCGCCCGCGATCAGCACCTCCACGCCCATGCCCAGGCCCAGGACGTCGTCTACGGCCCACCGGCCCTGCCCACCGAGACGCCGGTCGACGAAGTGCCGGCCGGTGCGGACGTGGTGCTGCGCGGAATGGCGCTGAACTTCTTCGATCTGGTCGCGATGCTCACCGAAGGACGGGGTGGGCACTTCGAACGCGTCGACGGCCAGGTGCGGTACGTCCCCAGCGGGCAGGAACCGGTGATCCACGCCGGATCCCGGCGCGGCATCCCCTCCTACTCCCGCATCGACACGTCCGGCCCGACGAGCGGGGTCTCGTTCCTGGACCAGGCCGTCATCGAACGGTTGCTGGCCCAGGCGCCGGATATCGATCTGCGCCGGGACGTCTGGCCGGCGGTGCTGCGCGAGGCCTCCTGGATCTACTACTGGCGGCTGCATCCGGACGCGGTCAACGAGGAGGACTTCCGCAAGCTCACTCCGCAGACGCCGGAGTGGGACGCGATGATCGCCCGGATCGAGCCCCGCCAGGCCGACCGCCTGGATCTGGATGCGATGGAAGCGCCGCTGCTGGGTAAGATTTTCGGCGATCAGCGCGAGCTCGACCACTGGATGATCGGCCACCTGGGCCGCGATCTGGCCAGTTCGGCGAACCCCGACGGCCCGCGCGCGGGCGTGGGGGAGTTCCTGCGCGTGGCCCGGGGCAAGGTGTATCCGCTGATGGCGGCCGGAGGCGTCTCGGGCACCTCCTACAGTCGGGACGCTCGCTGGTTCCACGCCCTGCTGCGCAACATCGGCAACGGCCCGCCGCGGGTCCGCACCGAGCAGCTGGCGGCTCTGGCTCGTGCCGGGGTGGTCCGTTTCCTCGGTGCAGACGTGGAGATCGGCACAGCGGAGGAAGGTTTCGTCGTCACCTCCAGCTCGCTGCCCGGGTACCGGCTGCACACCCGTTACGTCCTGGATGCTTTCGTCCCGTCCCCGGACCTGCGGGTGGCCGCGGACCCGCTGTGGCAGCAGTTGCGAGCCACCGGTGGTGCTCGCACCTACCAGCGTCCCGATCCGAACCAGACCTTCGTGCAGACCGGCGCGGTGGATGTCGAAGAGCCCACCAGCCGCATGGTTCTGGACTCCGGCCCGCACCCAGCCCGGTTCGTGCTGGGCGCCGCGACCGAAGGAGCCCGCTGGAACACCGCCATGGCGAGCAAAGCGGGGGTGCGGTCCCGTTTCGTCATCGAAGCCGACGAAATCGCCCGCTGCGTCCTGAACCAGGACAGAGCCTAAGCAAAAGGTGGCCGGCCACAACGCGGCCGGCCACCTTTTGCTTAGGACAGAAGGTCGACGAACCGGGCGGCCGCCTGATCCATCTGCTCGCCGGTGGCCTGCGCAGCCGGAAAACCTTCGGGCAACTGCGTGAGGACGTCGGTGAGCACCTGGCGGCGCGCGGCGGCCCGTTCGGTCGGTGGCAGGGCCGCCAGCACGTCGGCGAATTCGTCCAGCCGCTCGGCCGGGAACACCCGGGACCAGCGCAGGCGGTCCTCGCCCAGGCCCCAGCCGTCGTTCGTCGGCCGCTCGGCCCGCAGCAGAGCGGTCTGTCCGGCGTCGACCTGGCCGTCGGAAATCGCGACCCCGTAAAGGTTCCGGGCTTGTTCACGGGAGACCAGGCCGGTGACGACGTCGGCCAGCACTGCCTGCGGATCCCGCAGGAACGGGTCGCCGTAACCCCCGGCGCCGGACGTGCGCAGGGTGACCCGGTCGCCCGGCTGCAGGGGATGGGTGTCGATCAGGCGGATGCGTTCTTCGTCGGGCGTGCCCTCGTTCACGATCAGCTCGGCCGCCAGGCCGGGCAGGCCGCCCTGGACACCCCACGGCCGAAAACGTAGGCGTTCCAGGCCCCGAGCCAGCAGCGAACCATGCGAGAGCGCCTCGAACTGCAGTTCCAGACCGCAGCCACCGCGCCAGCGTCCGGCCCCACCGGAGTCCGGGCGGATCCGGTAGGCCAAAACCTTCACGCCGACCCCGGCCTCGACCACCTCGACCGGGTTGTTGGACAGGTTGGAGATGCCTGAGTCGCGGCCGTCGATACCGTCGCTGCCGGAGCGGGCTCCGGTGCCGCCGACCATCGGCTCGACCACGTGGACCGAGGGGCCCTCGGCGGTGTTGCGGGCGAAGACCACGGGCACGACCAGTCCGCTGGAGGCCGCCGGGATCAGGTCGGGGGCGGCCTGCACCAGGGCACCGGAGAGGACGTCGTTCACCCGGGACGTGGTGGCGTGCCGTACGCCCACCGGAGCCGGCTCGACCGGGTTCAGCAGGGTGCCGACCGGTGCGGACATCGAGACCACGTCCATCAGGCCGGTGTTCAGCGGGATGTCCGGGTCGAGCGTGCCGATGAGCGCGAACAGCCGGGTGACCACCCAGGTGTGGGCCCGGCCGAAGGTGACCACGTTGAGGGCGGCCTCGACCTGCGGATCGGTGCCGGTGAAGTCGAGGTGGAGGTGCCCGTCGGCGACGGTGGCGGTGAGCTTGATCCGCAGCGGGATCTCGCTGACGCCGTCGTTGTCCAGGTAGTCCTCGAACGTGTACACGCCGTCGTTCAGGCTGGAGAGGGCCTTGCGGGCCCGGGCTGCGGTCTGTTCCCGGGCGTACTGCCCGATCTCGTCCAGCGCGCCCTGGCCGTGCGGGGCGAGGACTTCCTGCACCCGGCCGCGGCCGGTGTCCAGGGCCGCGAGCATGGCCCGCAGGTCGCCGTCGTTGGCCGCGGGGGTGCGGGTGTTGCCCAGCAGCAGTGCTTCGACGCCCGGGTCGATGGTGCCGCGCCGCACGTACTTCACCGGTGGGATGCGCAGGCCCTCGGCGAAGATCGAGTCGTTCTTCACGCTGACCGACGACGGTACGCGGCCGCCGACGTCCGAGACGTGGACGAACGACCAGCCGTAGCCGACGATCTCGTCGCCGTCGAAGTAGGGCGCGATGACGTGGACGTCGGGCAGGTGGGTGGACAGGCCCTGCGAGGCGTACGGGTCGTTGGTGATGATCACGTCGCCGGGTTCCAGCGGCTCGCGGTCAGCCACGCGCTGCACCGCGGCGCTGACGTCCAGGCCGAGGAAGCCGGAGACGCCGATGCCCTGCGGGTAGGCGATGAACCGGCCGGTGCGGTCGGCGATGGCGCAGCAGAAGTCGGCCGCGTCGCGCACGTAGAGGCTGCGGCTGGCCCGCTGCAGCGCCAGGCACATCTGCTCGGTGGCCGCGACCAGCCGCTGCTGGGCCAGATCCCGGTCAAGCGGGGAGAGCGACATCAGTCTTCCTTCTTCGGGAGCCGGTTCAGGTGCAGGTTGCCCGCGGTGTCCACCCGGACCTGCCAGCCCGGTGGCACCAGCACACTGGTGTCGGCGCGCTCGACCACGGCCGGGCCGTTCAGTTCGGCCGGGGCCTCGGGATCGGTCACCACGGCGAGAACGTCGGCTTCGCTCCAGGCCTGGGAGGTACGCAACCGGCGCCGTCCCAGCTTCTGCAGACCGAGCGTGCCACCGGCGTCCTCAATGGAGAGGTCTTCGGCGGTCAGGGTCAGGCGGACGGTCTCGATCAGCACCTCGGCCGCCGGGTCGACGAAACCGTAGTGCCGGCGGTGAGACTCGGCGAACGCGGCCAGGCCGGCTTCCAAGTCGATCGAGAGCGCCGACTGCAGGCCGCCGGTGGTCAAGGGGACGGTGAGCGTGGACGGTTGCCCGGCGTACTTCAGGTCAGCGCTGAGCACCAGCGAACCCCGGGCGCCCGCGCCTTCTTTCTGGAACCAGGTGAGGGCCTCGTCGGTGAGCTGATGAGTGACGTCGGTCAGTTCCGGAAGGCTGTCGGCGTCCAGGGCCAGCCGGGCGGTGCGCACGAAGTCGCGGCGCACCGGGGTGATGGCGGCACCGAGCGCGCAGAACGTGGCTGCCGCGGCGGGCACGATGATGCGTTCGGCGCCCACCTCGTCGGCCAGGAGCGCGGCGTGCGAACCGCCCGCGCCACCGAAGGCCACGAACGTGAACCGGTCCGGTACCTCGCCGTGCCGGGCCAGCACCGTGCGCAGGCGGCTGGCCATGCCCACGGTCGCGAGGGTCAGGGCGTTGTCACTGGTCTTCGTGGCGGCTTCCGGACCGGCGGCCGGGTCGAGGGCCTGCTGCACGCGGGTCAGGGCAGCATCGGCCAGCTCTCGCGACAGCGGCATCGCGCCGCCGAGGAACGCGTCCGGGTCGATGATCCCGGTGTGCACGTAGGCGTCGGTGATCGTGGGCTGGTCGCCGCCGCGGCCGTACGCAGCCGGGCCCGGATCGGCACCGGCACTGGAAGGGCCGACGCGCGGGGTGGGGTGGGCGCCGTCCAGGTCGGCCCAGACCACGGAACCGCCACCGGCGCCGATGGCCGTCACCTCGACGACCGGCGTCACCAGCGGATGGTCGCCGACCGAGGCGGTGGTGGTCAGCGCGGGCTTGCCGCCGACCAGAACCCCGATGTCGCTGCTGGTGCCACCCATGTCGATGGTCACCATGTCCAGCCCGGGCCACAACCGCGAGGCCGCGCCGACCCCGGCGGCCGGGCCGGACAGCACGGTGTCGATGGGGCGGCGCGCGGCCGAGCTCAGCGACACCGAACCGCCGTTGGAGGTGGTGATGTACAACGGCGCGGTCAGGCCGATCCGCTGCAGCGCCGCCTCCAGCCGGGACAGGTATCCCTGCATCAGCGGCGCGATCTGGGCGTCCAGCACCGCCAGCGCCGTGCGTTCGTACTCGCCCGCCTCCGGCCACAGCGTGGCGGCCGAGGTGACCGGCACGCCGAGATCGGCGGTGAGGCGCTCGGCCAGGTCACCCTCGGCGGCCGGGCTGGTGTAGGCGCCGATCAGGCTCAGCGCCACGGCATCGGGGCGAGCCTGCTGCAGCTCGGCCAGTGCCCTGGCGTAGTCGTCCACCCCCGAGACGGCCTCGCCGGAGGGCGTGAACCGGGCCTCCAGCTCCACCACCCGGTCCCGCGGAACCGCCGCGCGGGGCGGCACGGCGTGCAGGTCGAACGAGCGCGGCAGCCGGGCCCGGCCGATCTGCAGGATGTCGCGGTGCCCGGCGCTGGTCAGCAGCGCCACCCGGGCGCCCCGGCCCTGCAGGATCGCGTTCAGGCCGATCGTGGTGCCGTGGGTGACCGCCAGCACGTCCTGCGCGGCGATGCCCCGCTCGAGCAGTTCCCGCAGGCCCTGCTCGACGGCCGCGGCCGGGTCGGAGGGCACCGAGGGCGTCTTGTGCCGGACGGACTCGGCCGGGCGGCACCCGCCGGCGGTGGTCTGCACGGCGATCAGGTCGGTGAACGTGCCGCCGACGTCGATGCCGATGCGCCAGCCGGCCGCCTGGGATTCAGTCATGAAGGGTGGTCCTAGAGAAGCCGGGAAACGTTGAAGAAGCGGTCGATCAGGGCGATCGCCAGGACGCTGGCCACCAGCAGCAGGGTGGACACGGCGGCGATGGTGGGCTCGATCTGCACCTGGGCGGCCGAGTAGATCCGCACCGGCACGGTGACCGTGTTGCTGCCGGAGACGAAGACCGAGGTGGCCACCTCACCGAGCGAGACCACGGTGGTCAGGAACGCCCCGGCGATGATGCCCGGGCGCAGCAGCGGCACGGTGACGGTGAGGAAGGCGCGCAGTTCCGAGGCGCCCAGGCTGCGCGCGGCCCGCACCAGCTGCGGGTCGATCGAGGCCGCGCTGACCGCGACCACCCGCACGCAGAACGGGAACGAGACCACCAGGTGGGCCAGCCAGATCCCGGTGGTCGAGCCGACCAGGCCCCAGGTCTGCAGCTGGTACAGCAGGGCCAGGCCGAGCATCACGCCGGGCACCGCCATCGGGGCCAGGAACAGCGAGGACAGCAGGCCCCGGCCGCGGAAGTCCCCGGCCGCCACGGCGTAACCGCCGAGGGTGCCCAGGACCACCACGAACGGCACCACCATCAACGCCAGCAGGGCCGAGAACTGCAGCGACTCGGCCCAGGCGGTACCGGCGAAGGCCTCCTCGTACCAGCGGAACGAGAAACCCTCGGGCGGGAAGCGGAAGTTGTTGGCCGAGTTGAACGAGCTGATCACCACGGCGAACAGCGGCAGCAGCAGGAAACCGCAGACCACCAGCACCGCGATCCGGTTGCTCCAGCGGGCCACGGCGGCGTCGATGTGGGACTTAGCCACGAGTCCTCCTGCGGCTGGTCAGGCTTCCGAACAGGGCGATCAGCGCGCAGGCCACCAGGGTCACGGTGAGCAGGACGAAACTCAGCGCCGCGGCGCCGGGCTGGTCGAACACCACCATCGCCATGTTCTGGATCTGCAGACCGGCCAGCGACATGGTGGCGCCGCCGACCAGCAGCGGGGTCACGTAAATGCCCATCGCCAGCGAGAAGACCACCATCAGCCCGGCGGTCAGGCCGGGCACCGACAGCGGCAGCACCACGGTGAAGAACGTCCGGGTCCGCGAGGCGCCCAGGTTGGCCGAGGCCCGCAGCAGCGCGTCGTCGATCGCGCCGAGCGAGGCGGTGAGCGTGATGATCGCGAACGGCAGCAGTACGTGCACGATCGCCAGGAACACCGTCCAGCCCGAACGCAGCAGCGGGATCGAGTCGTCGGTGATCTGCAGGGCCTGCAGCGCGGCGTTGACCGGCCCCTGGCCGCCCATCACCACCCGCCAGCCGAACGAGCGCACCACTTCACTGGTCAGCAGCGGCGACAGGACGATCGCGAAGACCGCGGTGCGGGCCCAGCGCGAGGACGTGCGGACCAGGAACCAGGCCACCGGGTAGGCCACCACCGCGCAGGTCAGGGTGACCCGGATGCTCAGCCACAGGCTGTCCAGCACCGACGAGCGCAGGTAGCCGGTGTCCCAGACCTGCTGGTACTGCTCGAATGTCCAGCCCGGCTGCGGGGTGTTCAGGTCGTTCGTGGGACGCAGGCTCAGCATCGCCAAACCGATCAGCGGCACCACGAACGCACCGATCATGAACAAAGTGGGGACGATCGCGGCGACCTGGCCCCGCCGCAGACGGGGAGCCCGGGTTGCCAGGGCGATGCTCACGAACTCCCCCCGAGCCAGATCACACTGGCGTCCTCGAAAGCCAGACCAACCGTCGCACCCGGCGCGTACGCGTCCTCACGCCCACTGGCACTGGCCAGAAGCGTGGTCTCGGCGTCCACCCGGACCCGGTACTCGTACCGGTCCCCGCCGAAGGCCACCGACATCACTTCGGCGGCCACCGTTCCGGGGGTTTCCGCCGCCGTGACCGTGACCGCCTCCGGACGCAGGGCGACCTCGGACGTCCCCGCTTCCAGACCCTGGCCTTCCGGAACTGCAACCGACCGCTTGAGGACGTCGGCGCGTCCGTCGGTGCCGATCGTCGCCTTCACGATGTTGGCCGCCCCGATGAAGTCGGCCGTGAACGTGGTGCGCGGGGTGCGGTAGAGCTCCTGCGGGGTGCCGTGCTGCTCCAGACCGCCGCCGGCCAGCAGCACCACCCGGTCGGACATCGCCAGAGCCTCGGCCTGGTCGTGCGTCACGAAGATCGTCGTGGTGCCGATCTCGCGCTGCAGTTCGCGCAGCTCGTGCCGCATCTGCCGGCGCAGCTTGGCGTCCAGGTTGGACAACGGCTCGTCCAGCAGCAGCACCTTGGGCCGGGTGACCAGCGCCCGGGCGATCGCCACCCGCTGCTGCTGACCGCCCGACAGCTGCCCCGGGAACCGGGCCCGGAAGTCCTCCAGGCCGACCAGTTTCAGGGCGTCCCGCACCCGGGTCTCGCGCTCGTCCCGGGGCACCTTGCGGGCCTTGAGCCCGTAATGGAGGTTCTTCTCCACGTTCAGGTGCGGGAAGAGCGCGTAGTTCTGGAACACCAGGCCCATCTGCCGGTGCTGCGGCGCCACGTGCGTGACGTCCTGCCCGTCCACCAGGATCCGGCCCGCGTCCGGGGTGACGAATCCCGCCAAAGCGTTCAGCAGAGTCGTCTTTCCGCAGCCGGAGGGGCCCAGGACCGAGACGAACTCGCCGGCCGCCACGGTGAGTTCGTCCAGTTTCAGGACGGTCTCACCGTGGTAGCCGAGGGCGAGGTCACGAACCTCGACGAGTCCCTGCGTCATGAGCCGAAGGTCTTCTGCCACTGCGCCTGCAGATCGGCCAGCTTCGGCGAGAGCGCCTGGTAGTCGATCCACTGGAAGTCGTCGTAGGCGCCCTTGCCGTGCTTGATCTGCTCCTCGAACTTGGCCGGGTACTCGTTGCTGTCGTTGGAGGTGGCGTACCAGGTGCCCTCGGAGAACGTGGGCTGGTACTCGCTGGAGGCCAGGTAGTTCAGGAACTCGTAGGCCAGGTCCTGCTCCTCGGTGTTCTCGGCCACGAAGAAGCTGGTCAGCGCGCCGACCGAACCGGAGGCGGGGTAGGCGTAGTCCACCGGGTCGCCGTTGTTCTGCATCACGAACGCCCGGCCGTCCCAGTGCGCCGAGATCCAGGTGTCGCCGTTCTGCAGCCCGCTCTCCACACTCGGGGCGTCGGCCGGGAAGGCGGAGAAGCAGTCCTTGGCCGCAGCCAGCTCGGCGAACGCGGCGTCCACGTCGGCCTGGTTCTGGATGTCGCCGCCGTTCTCGCGGATCAGCCCGGCCAGGTACTCCACACCCATGTTGAAGGTGAGCGGGTTCAGCCCGGCGTGCCCGCAGGTGGCAGGGTCGAGCAGGTCGGACCAGTCCTTCGGCGCGGTCTTGACCTTGTCGGTGCGGTAGGCGATCCCGGTCGAGCCCACGCTCAGCGGCACACCGTACTGCTGGCCGCCGATGTTCGACTGCTCGACCAGCACCTCGTTCAGCTCGCCGAAGTTCTCCACCTTGGCGGTGTCCAGAGCCTGGACCACCCCGGCGTCGACCGCGTTCGGGATCACGTTCGGGGTGAAGGCCACCACGTCGTACGGCGGGGTGCCGCCCTGGGCCGAGCGCAGGCCGGTCAGCCAGGAAGCCGGGTCACCGGGGACCAGCTCGACGGTGGCGCCGGTGTTCTCCTCGAACGGCTCGACGAACGCCTTGGTCAGCGACTCGCCCCAGGAACCGGCGTAGGCGGCGACCTTCAGTGTCTTGCCCTTGAACGGGGCGTTCGGGTCGGCCGCCTCGTCGGAGGAGCCACCGCCGCAGGCCGCCAGGGCCAGGGCGAGGGAGAGCCCGGTGGCGAGCAGGCCGGCACGGCGTGGGAAACGGGAACTGGGCACGGGGGTCTCTTTCTCTTTCTCGGAGCGGGGTTCTCAGGGCTTACGGGTGGGCCAGGCGTAGGCCTGTTCCAGGAGCTGGCCGGTCTGCAGGAGCAGGGTCTCGCTGAACTGCCGGCCGATCAGCTGGACGCCCACCGGGAGGCCGTCGGCGTCGACGTGGGTGGGCAGGCTGATCGCGGGGGAGCCGATCACGCTGGGGACGGTGGTGAAGGCCAGGCACTGCTCGTAGACCTGGCAGTCCCGGGAGGGGGCCTTCTCGCGCAGTTCGTTCCAGACCACCCCGATCCCGGGGACCCGGGTGGCCGCGGTCGGGGTGACGATCAGGTCCAGATCGCCGAACAGGTACTGCGAGATCTCCCGGGCCAGCAGCTTGAACCGCCGGGCCTCGGCCAGGTACGTGCCCGCGTCGATCTGCCGGCCGCGCTCGATCGTGCGCCGGATGTAGGCCTGCAGCCTCTCCGGGTGATCCAGCGGGGTCTGGGTGAGCCAGGCCGGGATGATTGTGCGCGGGTAGATGTCCATCACTTCGGCCATCGCCGCGATCGGGTTGAGCTCGACGATCTCGTGCCCGGCCTGCTGCAGGGTGCGGGCCACGTCGGTGGCGGCCTCGGCGCAGGCCGCATCGACCGGGATGCCCGGGTCGAACGCGGTGGTGATCAGGCCAATCCTGAGGGGATCGGGCCGCGCGGCCAGGCCCTGGGTGAAGCCCTCGGGCTCGGGTGCCAGCGACCAGGCGAACTCATCTCGCTGCTGAGCCATTGCTTCGTAGACCGCGGCGGTATCGGCGATCGTCCGGGTCAGGAAGCCCTCGGTCGAGCCGCCCTCCCAGCCGGCGATGCGCTGGGGGAGCAGACCCCGCGTAGGCTTGAGCCCGACCACGCCGCAGAACGCGGCGGGCAGCCGGATCGAACCGCCACCGTCGCTGCCCAGCGCCACCGGCACCAGGCCCGCCGCCACGGCAGCAGCCGAGCCACCGCTGGAGCCACCGGGCGAGCGCTCGACGTTCCACGGGTTGCGGGTGATGCCGTAGCGCTCGCTCTCGCACGACGTGGTCATCGCCAGCTCCGGGGTCGCCGCCCGGCCCAGCTGCACGAAACCGGCCTTCTGGGCGGCCTGCACCAGGAGGTCGGACTGCGGGGCCGGAGTGAGGTCGCGGGCGTGGGAGCCCAGGGTGTGCGGCTGCCCCTCCACGGCGAACGTGTCCTTGATCGTCAGCGGGACCCCGGCGAACAACCCCCGGGGGCCTTCGGCATCGATCCGGTCCGCGGCCTGGAGCGTGGCCTCGTCGTCGCGCCAGACGATCGAGTTCAGAGCAGGGTCCAGCGCATCGACGCGGGCCAGGAAGTGTTCAGCCACCTCACGGGCCGTCCACGTGCCTCGCCGGATCCCGGCGGCAAGGGCTGCCGCCGAGATATGTTCTTCGATGTCTACTGGCACGCTAGGGAAGCTATACGTACAGTTCAGGGGCGCACAAGTGGGCGCCGCGATCGTTTGCCATGTGACACAATTTCCAACACATTGGCCGACGAGGCAAGTTCATCGGTTATGTTCGGTACATAACTGAGCCGGGCCAGAGGGGAAGCATGGACAACAGCAGTCCCGTCGAGACACTGGTGCGGGACACCACGGGGCTCAGCGCTCGCGAGGTGCTCGACCTGATCGCCACCCGGATCACCTCGGGCGACCTGCCGGCCGGAACCCAACTGCCCACCATCCGCGGCTTCGCGGCCAGCACCGGCCTGGGCACATCCTCGGTGGCCCAGGTCTGGGCCCGCCTGGCCGACCGCGGCCTGGTGACCACCCGACGCCGCGGCGGCACCGTCGTGGCCACCCTGTCGCGCTGGCCCCTGGCCGGCCCACCCCGCGCGTTCGAGGGCTGGTCCAGCGTGGATGTCAGCTCCGCCCACCCCCGGCCCGACCAACTGCCCGACCTGCGGATGGCCCTGGACCGCAGCCTGCGCGAGCCGAGCACCAACTCCCTGCAGCGCGAGCCGATCACCGCGCTGCTGCAGCAGGCCTGCGAGGCCACCTGGCCCTTCGCCGCCCAGGACTGGGTCAGCGTCAGCGGCGCGGCCGAGGCAGTCCTGCTCTCCACCGAGGCCGCCACCGAGGCCCAGGGCCTGGTCGCGGTCCAGCAGCCGATGACCTCAGGCACCCTCGGCAACTTCCGCACCCTCGGCTACACCGTGGTCGGCATCGACTGCGACCAGGACGGCCCACTGCCGGAATCCGTGGCCGCCGCCCTGGCCCAAGGCGCCCGCACCTTCATCTTCCAGCCGGCCGGCACCTTCTCCGTCGACTCCTGGCTGAGCGTCGAGCGAGTAGCCGCCATCGCCGCAGTGCTCGAACCTCACGCCCACGAGGTCTGGGTGATCGAGGAAGACGTCCTCGGCCCCCTCCTCACCCAGAGCGCCCCCACCTTCGCTGACGTCCTGCCCGGCCGCGTCCTGCGCCTGGCCTCGTTCTGCCGCGCCTTCGGCCTGGACCTGCGCACCACCGTCCTCGGCGGCTCCCGCGAACTGATCGAACGCGTCCGCAAACTGCGCAGCCACGGCATCCTCGCCCAGAGCCGCATCCTGCAGAACGCCCTGGCCCACCTGCTCACCGACGACGAGGCCCTGACCCTGGTCCGCACGGCCGCCCAGCAGTACGCCGCCCGCGCCTCGGCCCTGACCCGGGCCCTGGGCGAACGCGACGTGCCCACGCTGACCCCACCCGGCAAGTTCGTGGTCTGGCTGCCCGCCGAGAACGAGGACGAGGCCCTGGCCGAACTGGCCAACCGCGGCGTCGTCCTGGGCCACAGCAACCGCACCTTCGTCACCCCGCCCACCCCGGCCCTGATCCGGATCGGCACACCCCAACTGCCGGAGAACCCCGAGCTCATCCAGGAACTCGCCGACCTGCTCGCCTCCGCCAGCCGGGCCGCACTCCTGGCCAGCTGAGGCACCGCCACGAAGACACGTGGTCCAGGTCACCTGAGACGGTCCGAACTTTCCAGGCCCCGCTCGCCATCTCAGTTAATGTCCTACCAAGGACGCCTGTTCCACCGTGTCTCTCAAGGAGTTCCGCCATGAGCAAGCTTGTCCGTCGCAGCGTTTCGTCGTTCGTCGTCGCCGGGGTGGCCTTCACCGCACTGGCCGGTGGAGCCGCGTCTGCTCAGGCGAGCACCAGCTCCACAGTGAGTGTGGCCGCGCAGAGCGGTGATGGCCTGACGTACAAGAAGATCAAGGAGCCGTTCACCACGCCGGTCGGCAAGTGCGACAAGAACGGCACCACCCAGCAGATGACCAACTGCGTTCTGAAGAAGGTCGTCGCCACCGACCACACGATCGACGTGCTGCAGCGCCAGCGCTTCGGCTACGCGATCACCAAGAAGCAGCGCCAGGCCTACCTGAAGAACGACGCCGCCTGGCTGAAGAGCCGCACCAAGAAGGCGGACCAGGCCCGCCAGGGCGGCTCCCTGGACTCGCTGCGGGTGGCCGAGAAGATGCTGCAGATCAGCAAGAAGCGGGTGAAGACGCTCGAGGGGCGGTAGCTTTCGGGATCACCATCGGGGTGCCGGTCTCCGGGTCGGGTTCCACCCGGCACGGCAGGCCGTACACCTCCTGCACCATCTCGGCGGTGAGCACGTCGGCCGGCCGGCCCGAGCCGACGATCGCCCCTTCCTTCATCACGATCAGGTGGTCGGCGTACCGCGCGGCCTGATTCAGGTCGTGCAGTACCACCACGATCGTGCGGCCGTGCTCTGCGCGCAGCCGCTGGAAGAGGTCGAGAAGCCCGTACTGGTGGGCGATGTCGAGGAACGTGGTGGGCTCGTCCAGCAGCAGCAAGGGCGTCTGCTGGGCCAGCACCATCGCCAGCCACACCCGCTGGCGCTGTCCGCCGGAGAGCTCGTCCACCATCCGTCCCGAAAGCTCCTCGGTGCCGGTGGCTTCCAGCGCGCTCACCACCGCCGCCTCGTCGGCGGCCGACCAGCGGTCGAATATCCGCTGGTGCGGGTAGCGGCCGCGGGCGATCAGGTCGGCCACCCGGATACCTTCAGGAGCAATGGACGTCTGCGGCAGCAACCCGAGCCGGCGTGCCAGTTCCCGGGTGGGCACCTGGGCGATGTCCTGGCCGTCGAGCACCACGCTGCCGCCGGCGATCGGGAGAATCCGCGCCATCGCCCGCAGTAGCGTCGACTTCCCGCAGGCGTTGGGGCCGATGATTGCGGTGTAGGAGCCCGTTTGGATCTGCAGGCTGACGTCGGGGCAGATGATGCGGCCGTCGTAGCCGACCTTGACGTGGTCGGTGGCGAGGATGGTCATGTCACTTTCTCCTGCTTGCTTGAGCCCGGAACTCGTCGGCCAGCAGCCAGGCCAGGTAGGCCCCGCCGAGGGTGGCGGTGACCACGCCGACCGGGAAGCCGAGGCGCTGGGCGAGCACGTCGGAGGCCAGCAGCACCAGCGCGCCGACCAGGGCCGAGGGAACGAGGGCGAGCCCGGGACCGCGCACCAGCCGCCGGGCGATCTGCGGAGCGGCCAGGGCGACGAACGAGATCGGGCCGGCGGCGGCCGTGACCAGCGCGGTGAGGGCCACCCCGAGCACCACGGCGCCGGATCGGGCCCGGCCGGTGCGGGTGCCCAGGGCCTGGGCGGCGTCGTCGCCGAGCTCGAGCTGACGCATCCGGGGTGCGACGAAGGCCAGCAGGGCCAGGAACAGCACCAGGATCAGGACGGTCGGCCGGAGCTGTTCGTAGCCCAGCCCGTTCAGCGATCCGGCGGCCCAGACCGCGGCCAGCATGGCGGTGTCCACGTTGACGAACAGCATCAGCGTGGAGTTCAGCGACGAGAGCACGGCGCCGACGCCGATGCCCATGATGATCAGCCGGAACGGCTGCACCGTGCGCCCGCGCACCGCCAGCAGGTACACCACGGCCGCGGTCAGGCAGCCGCCGATCAGCGAACCCGCGGCGATCTCGAGGTAGCGGGTCGAGCCGATCACCAGCATCACCACGATGGCGCCGGTGTAGGAGCCGGAGGAGAAACCGATGATGTCGGGCGAGCCGAGCGGGTTGCGGGTCAGCGACTGGAAGATCGCGCCGGACAGGCCCAGCGCGATGCCGCAGACGATGGCGAACAGCGCCCGCGGCAGCCGCCAGCCCACCACGAGCAGCCGGGCCTGTGAGTCGTCGCCCACCCCTAGCAGCGCGCCCAGCACCCGGTCGAAAGCCAGCGGATAGGTGCCCATCCCGAGCGAGACGACCATCAGCAGGAACGTGACCGCGACCAGGCCGGTACAGACCACGAGACTGCGCGTGCTCCAGAGACCGGACAGGCGTCCCCGGCGAACCTGAACGGTGCGATAGCCGTGGTCGATCACAGGCCACTCACCGTCCGGCGCCGGGCCAGCAGGATCAGCACGGGCGCGCCGACGATCGCGGTGACCAGGCCCACTCGCAGTTCTCCGCTGGACAGGATGATCCGGCCGATGATGTCCGAGACCAGCAGCAGGGCGGGGGAGACGACGACCGTGTAGGCGAAGATCCAGCGCTGGTCGGGACCGATGAACCAGCGGACGATGTGGGGCACCATCAGCCCGACGAACCCGATCGGTCCGGCCAGGGCGGTCGCGGTGCCCGCGAGCAGCGTCACCGCGATCACCACGGCCACCCGGATCCGGCCGACCCGCACACCCAGTGAGGCGGCCAGCTCGTTGCCCAGGGCCAGGCTGTTCAGTGCCCGGGCGCAGGCCAGGCCGATCAGCACACCGATCAGGATCAGTGGGGCCAGGGCCAGGGTCACGTCCAGACGGCGGCCACCGATCGAGCCCACGCCCCAGAAACGCAGGTCGTCGAAAGTGTCGCGGTTGGACAGGATCAGCGCGGTGGTCACCCCACCCAGGGCAGCGCTGATCGCAACCCCGGCCAGGGTGAGCTTGCCCGGGGTGGCCTGGGTGCCGCCGATCGAGCCGAGCAGGTACACCAGCACGGTAACCGCGCCCGCTCCGGCCAGGGCGAACCAGACGTAGTTCAGCGGTGCGGTGACCCCGAGCAGGCCGACGGCGACCGTGACCGCGAAGGTGGCGCCGGCGTTGACTCCGAGGATGCCCGGATCGGCCAGCGGGTTGCGGGTGAAGGCCTGGATCAGGGCGCCGCACAGGCCGAGGGCGGGTCCGACGATCAGGCCGGTCACGGTCCGGGGGACGCGCAGTTCCAGGATCATCACGTGCTCGTCGATGCGGTTGTCGTAGGCGGTCAGCGCGTGCCAGATGGTGCTGGCGCTGATCGCCCGGGCGCCCACGCCGATGCTGAGCACGGTGACGGCCAGAAGCACTCCGGTGGCGGCCAGGAGCCCGAGGGAACGAAGGCCGTTCCCCCGGGCCAGCCCGGCCGGGGCCGAGCGGTCTTCCTGGGCCTGCGAGGTGACGAGCGTGCTCACAGCCCGGCGGCCTCGTAGAGCCGGGCCACCTCGTCGACGATGTCCTCGGTGTCCCGGTCGCTGTCGTAGAGTTTGCGGACCTTCACCTTGAACTCGTCGCCGAGCGCGTCGTACCGGGCCGACCATTCCTCGGACTTGTCGGTCCAGTACCCGATGCTCTTGTAAGCCTCGGCGGGCAGCGCGCGTTCGTGCCGCAGGTACTTCCGGGCGTGCCGGCTGAGCCGGGTCTCGGACGCCACCCACACGTACGTCTGCTCGTCCACGCCCGAGCGCAGCAGCGCCGGCAGCAACTCGCTCGGCGCATGCCCGTTTCCAGTGCCCCGCAGCCAGACGTACCGGATGTCCACCCCGGCCGCCTCCAGTTGGTAGGCCGGACCGCGTACCTCGGCGATCAGCGTGGTCGGCACCTGCCCGGCGGTCAGCTCAGCGATCCGCAGGGCCGCCGGCAGTGCCGGCTCGTCGGCGACCAGGATCTGCCGTCGCGCCCATTCCGGCCGGGCGTACAGGGCGCTCGGCGGGTTGAGCCCGATCCGCTGACCGGCCCGAGCCTGAAGCGCCCAGGCTGCCGCGACCCCACCCTCGTGCAGCACGAAATCAACGTCCACGAAACCGCTTCGGTGCTCACGAATGGTGTACGTGCGCATCTGCGACGGCTCCACGCCCTCGGCATACTCCCAGCCCTGCGCGGTGACGTACGGAAGCCGCACTCCCGCATCGGGTTCGTCCGGGAAGAAGAGCCGCACGTACTCGTCCCCAATTCCGGTGGTGGGGTAGTCGTGCATGTCCTCACCGCCGAGCGTGACCCGCGCCATGCCCTCGCTGACCCGGCGCACCTGGGTCACCTCGGCCAGATGCACCCGCGGCTCGTAGCTTTCGGGCAGTCCGGGGTAGCGGCCGCGCACGCTGCTCGCCTTGGCCATCTCAGTCCCCGACGCCGGTCTCGGAGATGGTGACCTTGCCGCCGTCCAGGGCCTTGGAGATGTCGTCCACGTAGCCCTTCTCGATCGCCCAGGGGATGCTCAGCGGGTCGGGGCCGCTGGTGGCCATGCCCATCGTGGTGTCGGCGATGAAGTAGTAGTTGCCCTCGGCGATCGGCTTCCAGCGCGAGAAGGTCGGGTGCTCGACGGTGTACTTGGTGTCGGCGTCGGAGCTGGACCAGCCGACCACCACGTCGGCGTCGACCTCGTCGAGCTTCTCCAGGCTGACCCCGCCGTTGAACTGGTCCGGGTCCATGTCGCCCAAAGCCTCGGTCAGCGTGGGGCTGTCGACCATGCCCAGCTCACGCAGGAACGAGACCCGCGGGTCGTCGGAGACGTAGAAACCGGCCTCGGTGACGCCTTCGCCCAGCGAGAGGGTGTAGGCGAAGGACGCGTCCTTGAGGTTCTCGTGCTTGGCAGAGGCGGTCTCGATGGCGCTCTGGGTCTGGGCGATGAGTTCCTCGCCCTTCTCCTGCTCACCCATGGCGGTGGCGACCACCTCGGTGAGTTCCCGCCAGCCGCCGGACAACCAGGGCTTGTCGGCGTAGGCCACGGTGGGGGCGATCTCTTTCAGGCGCTGGTACTGCACCTCGGTGACCCCGGAGTGCGGGGCCAGGATCAGGTCCGGCTGGGCGGCCAGGATCTGCTCGTAGTCCGGGTCGTCGCCGGCGTTGAGCACCTCGGGCATCTCGGCCTTCAGCACGTTCTCGACCTGGTCGCGGAACCAGGGCGTGTGCCCCTCCTCGTCACCGCCCCAGGTCTCGGGCACCAGCACCGGCGCGGTGCCGAGGGCTGCCACGATGTCGTGGGTCATCCAGCCGATCGTGACGATCCGCTGGGGCTTTTCGGGAATCTCGGTCTTGCCGTAGACGTGCTCCAGGCTCACCGGGAAGACACCTTCACCGGTGGCGGCCGCAGCCGTAGAACTTTCGGAACTACCGCCACCGCAGGCGGAAAGGGCCAGCACAGCGGCTACAGCCGCGGCGGCCAGGACGACAGGGCGTCGGAAACGGAACATGCCCCGATCTCTTTCGTGGGAGGGTTGGTTGCGGCCGTCACGCTAGTCCGGATCGCTGTCGGCGAACGGACAGGCTTCGTCGCGCACGGGACACCAACCCCTCACGGGTTGCGGGTAGGCATGAACGCACGCGGCGGCTGGCGCATCACCCGCTGGAAGGCCGCGGTGAAGGCGCTGTTGGTGGTGTAACCCACCCGGCGCGCCACCGTGCCCACCGCCACCCCGTCACCCAGCAGCGAAACCGCCTGAGTGAGGCGGGCATAGGTACGCCACTGGCTGAAGGTCAGGCCGGTCTCGGCCCGGAAGCCCCGGGCGATGGTACGGGCGCTCTGCGAGGTCAGCATCGCCCAGTGCTCGATCGAACGGTCGTCGGCCGGGTCGGAGATGATGCTGCGCGCGATCTGGGCGATGCGCTCGTCGCGGGGCAGCGGCAGCTCGATGGTCGGGCGCTCCTCATCGGTGATCAGCTCCAGACACACCCGCTGGGCACGCAGCCGCTGCTCACGAGGCATGCCGGTGACCGCCAGGTGGATCAGCATCTCGCGCAGCGCGGCGTTCACCACCACCGGCCCGACCTCACCCACCGGCCGGGGCCAGGCCTGCGGAATCACATAGGTGGCGCTGAGCGTGGTCCCGGCGCCGCGGTCGGCCCGGTGCACCACACCCGCCGGGACCCAAAGGCCCTGCCCGGTCGAAAGGCTCCACTGACGTCCTTCAATTTCCACCACCGCACTGCCCCGGGCCGGCCAGAACACGGTGTGCTCCGGATGCGCGTGCGGGGTGTCCTGGCAGCCGTCACGGTCGTCCAGGTACTGGTAGGCGAGGGCGCGGGTGGTCAGCGAGTAGCCCTCCGGCACGACAGCGGTGTGAACCGGGATCTTCTCTTCGACCAGCATGACGCTCCTCAGGCAGTTAGGTAAGGCGAACCTTAGCAAGGGCTGTCTGGTTCTCGACAAAGGCTGTCGGTGCCACGGCCCCCATCGCGGATAGCGTCGCCGCTGATGTGGAGCCTGATCGAGCGGCCGGAGGATCTGCGGATCCGGACGGTGCTGAGAATTTCGTTGTTGCGTAACGGTCGTGGCCCCCGCCTGGGCCTGGCCACGACCGGGCTGATGCTGCACCAAGCCTGCGAGGCCGCGGTGCCGGTCCTGATCGGCGTGGTGATCGACCGCGCGGTCGCGCCCGGCGACCGGGGCGCCCTGCTGCTGTGGCTGGGCGTGCTCGCGGTGGTGTTCCTGGTGTTCTCGCTCAGCTATCAGCGGGCCAGTCTGGGCATGGTCGGGGTGTACGGCTACGGCGAGCACGACCTGCGGCAGCTGACCATCGCCCGCATCCTGCACCCGCGCCGTCAGGCCGCGCTGCAGCGGGAGGGCGAGGTGCTCTCGGTCGCCACCAGCGACACCTACCGGGTGGCGGGCGTGGCCTGGAGCATCGCCCAGCAGTCGGCCACACTGGCCGCGGTCGGCTTCGCCACGGTCGTGCTGCTGCGCATCTCGGTGCCGCTCGGCCTGGGCGTGCTGGCAGGGGCGGTGCTGGTGCTGTGGACGATGCAGGCACTGGCCCGTCCGCTGGAGAAAGTAGGCATGGCGGAACAGGCTTCGGTGGCGGCA
The DNA here is from genome assembly GCF_021129305.1 of Kineosporia babensis. Lineage (GTDB taxonomy): Bacteria > Actinomycetota > Actinomycetes > Actinomycetales > Kineosporiaceae > Kineosporia > Kineosporia babensis. The sequence goes on from NZ_JAJOMB010000006.1 coordinate 57,678, forward strand.
GCCAGCGAGGTGGCCACGGACACGCTTGCCGGGCTGCGCATCGTGCACGGCCTCGGCGCCCAGGCCGAGATGATCCGGCGCTATCGCCTGGCCAGTCAGGCATCTCGGGTCGGGGCGATCGCTGCTGCCCGGATGCTGCTGGCATATCAGGCGGTCAGCACCGCGGTTTCGGTGATCTACCTCGCGGTGCTCGCGCTGGCGGCATCATGGCTGGCCGTGGCCGGGCAGATCACTCCGGGGCAACTGGTCACCGTGGTGGGACTGGCGCAGTTCCTGCAGGGCTCGCTGGACCACGTGGGGACGTTCGGGGCCAACTGGGCGCACAAGCGGGCTTCCGCCCGGCGGCTGCACGGCTTCGTTGCCGAGCCCTTCGTGCTGCCGGCCGGTTCCCCCGAGGCTGTGCTGGGCGAGTCGTCGCTGCGCTGGCAGGGGATCGATCTGGGTGCGAAACAGCTTACCGGGGTGAAGGTTTCCTCGGCGATCGAGGCCCGGCGCGTGGCTGAGGTTCTCGGATTCCGGGTGGCGGCTCACGGGCTGACGCTGCGCGGCCAGGATGTACGAGAGATCGGGCCTGAGCGTTACGCCGAGAACGTGGTTGCCCCGCCGCACGATGCGATGGTCTTCAGCGGCACCTTGCGCTCGAACATCGTTACGGGGCGCGAACTTGACGCGGATCTTCTGGCCGCCAGCGCGCTCGACGACGTGATCGATCAATGGGGGACGCCCGACGCGCCGGTGGGGGAGGGTGGCCGTCGGCTCTCGGGTGGGCAACGACAGCGCGTGCTTCTGGCCCGCGCCCTGCACGCCCCCGGGCGGGTGGTGGTGCTGGACGAGCCCACCACCGCACTCGACCCGGTCACCGAGCAACGGGTGGCCAACCGCCTGCGTGAGCTGAAACGTCCCATTGTTGTGGTCACTTCCAGCCGGATTCTGCTCGACGCCTGTGATCTGGTGGTGCAGCCGTGAACGTCCTGAAGGTGGCCGGTGCCCGGGAGACCGCCCGGGTCGGGTTCGCGTTGCTGGCACGGCGCCGCCGGCTGTTGGCCCTGACCGTGGCGCTGCTGGTTCTGGGTGCGGCCACGGCGCTGCTGATTCCGCCGCTGCTCGGCGCTTTGGTGGATGCGGTGATCGAACGCAAGCCGGTGCGCGACCTCTGGCCGGTCTGCGCCGCGCTGCTCGGGGCAGGTGTGCTGGCGGCCGCCGCGGAGTGGGCCGGTGGGCTGCTGCTGGTGCGCTGCCTGCAAGGTGCGCTGAGCGAACTGCGCGAGCAGGTCTTCGCCACCGCCCTGACCCTGGACCTGGCCGTGGTCGAGGAAGCCGGCAGCGCCGACGTGGTCTCCCGCGTCACCGGCGACGTCGAAGCCGTCACCGAAGCCGTCTCCGGCGTGCTTCCCCGTTTCCTGCAAGCACTTTTCACCATCGCTCTGACCGCCGTGGGCCTGGCCGTGCTCGACCCCTGGCTGGCCCTGGCTGCCCTGCTGGCCGTGCCCGTCCAGGCATTCGCCACCGTACGATTCCTGCGCCGATCCCGGCCCCTCTACATCCGCCTGCGCCGAGAGGAAGCCCTGCGCGGCCAGGTGCTGATCGAAGCCGTGGCCGGCGCCGACACCGTACGCGCCTACCGCCAGCAGCAGGAGCATCTGGACCGGATCGCCGTCGCCAGCACCGCCGCAGTGCAGACCCAGCGCACCGCCGCCCGCGAGCGAAACCGCTTCTTCGCCGGCCTGAACGGCGCCGAATACCTAGGGCTGGCGGCAGTTCTGGTCACCGGCTTCTGGCGCGCCACGACCGCCGGCCTGTCCATCGGCTCGGTCACCGCCGGTGCTTTGTTCTTCCACCGCCTGTTCGGCCCGATCGGCGCCCTCCTGGGCAGCATCGACGACCTGCAACGAGCGATGGCCGGGCTGGAACGCCTGGTCGGAGTCCTTCAGACCGCACCGGTTCACGGGGAGCCCGGGCAGGAAATCAAGGACGCGGGCGTGCACGTCTCCGGGGTGAGCTTCCGTTACGCGGTGGCCCCCGAACGCGAAGTACTCAGCGACGTCACACTCACCGTCGAGCCCGGATCAAAGGTTGTGCTGGTGGGCGCATCCGGCTCGGGCAAGAGCACACTGGCGCGACTGCTTGCCGGATTCGAGAAGCCCGGCCAAGGCTATGTACTGATCGGCGGCGAGCCAGCCTTCCAGGCCCGGCGCTACGGCCGGCCGGCCGTGCTCCTGGTCACCCAGGAGACCCACCTCTTCACCGGAACCCTGGCCGAGAACCTGCGCCTGGCCCGCCCGGACGCCTCGGACGAGGAACTGCGCGAGGCACTGCGAGCGGTTGGCCTGAACGCCGAACTCGACGCAGCGCCGGTGGATCAGGCCCAGCGGATCGCCCTGGCCCGGGTGCTGCTGGCCGACCCCGCGGTGGTGATCCTCGACGAGGCCACCGCCGACGACACCATGGAAGAGGCCCTCAATGCGGTGACCGCCGGGCGCACCTCGATTGTCATCGCACACCGCCTGTCCCAGACCCGGGACGCCGACCTGGTCGCGGTGTTCGACGGCGGCCGGATCGTCGAGGTCGGCGCCCACGCCGAACTCCTGAACCAGCACGGAGTGTTCGCCCGTCTCTGGACCGCCTGGGACTCGGCGGCGTGAGTCACGGGAAATCGAGCCTCTCGAGGTAACGATCTTGTCAGGATCGGTGGTCCGGGCGTCAGAAATGTGTCAAGGCGCATGATCCGGCAGCAGATCGGCGGTTCACTGCTCGAACCTCCCGGAAGGCGGAGCGGATGGAGCACCGAAGGAAACGATCATGGGCGCGGCTATGCCGTTCGAGCCGGACGGCCCCAACCACGAATTCCAGCAGAATGTGACGGTTCCCGAGCCCCGATCGTCCTCTGAAGCCCGAGAGCCCACCCACTGGGGAATTGAGTTCGTGGCTGGAGCTCTCATCATCGTGACTGCGGCTCTGTTCGCAGCTCGCCTGCCGTCGTCGGCCAGCGAAGCTCGCTGTCTGGTCGTGGCTTTCGCCGTGATGGCGGTGGCCGGGTGCAGTCGCGACCTTCTGACCCTGCTGTTTCTGGTGCCGACAGCCGGGGCGCTGGTCAGCGGATTTCTGGTCGGCGGGCCGGACACGCTGGTGTGGTGCCTGGCCGCCCTGACTGTCGCTGCGCTGGCCGGGCGGGCTGCCGGGCGGTTTCTCAGAGCCAGTTCCGCTTCTTGAACGTGTGATGCAGGGCCACGCCCGAGCCCACCATGAGCAAGAGCGAGAAGGGATACCCGAGCTGCCAGCCCAGTTCGGGCATGTGCTCGAAGTTCATCCCGTACACCGCTGCGACCAGCGAAGGCGCGAAGAAGATGGCCGCCCACGACGAGATCTTCTTCACCTCCTCGTTCTGGGCGTAGCTGGCCTCGGTGAGGCGCTCGATCTTCTCGTTCTGCAGGGTCGCTGTGTTGGTGTTCCGCACCGTCAGCACCCCTTGGTAGAAGTCGATGACACCTTGCAGGTATTCGCGTTCACCGTCGGCGAGTTGGCGGACCCGGGTGAACTGCTCGGCGTTCTCCGTGATCAGCGGTGCCCCCTCGGCCGGCAGGCCGGGCAGTGAAGCCAGTCGTCCGTAGATCGCCCCGCTGAGGGCAGCCATGGTCCGCACCGCCAGCAAGCCGTGCCGAACCTGGAACAGATCCTCGAGGAAGATCTCGGGTTCGCTGACTCGGCCGCCGGTGACCTGCTGTTCCAGGCGCCAGACGTCAGCTGTGGCCTGCTCGATGTATTCCTCCTGATTGCGGGTGACCTCGGAGACGATGGCGTGCGAAAGGGCGATCGCCGAACCAGCTGTGAACCGCCTGGCCGCCAGACGCTTCAGCACAGCCCGGGTCTCCCGTTCGGCCGTGGCCGCCGTAACCGCCGGATTCACCGGACCGTGCACCGTGACCAGGAAGCCGTGGCCGATGAACAGGTCGAGTTCGAGGTAGTGCACATGCCCGCGGTCGCCGCGCTCGGGAGCGTGCAGGACCACGAGGATGACGTCGGTGTAAGCGTGCATCTTCGGGACACGGTTACGTTCCAGCGCGTCCTTGACCGCCAGAGGATGGAACTGGAACACCGACTCCAGCACGTTCGCCGTACGTGGGTCCTCGGCCTGGGCGTCGACCCAGACGAACCCGTCGGATCTTTGCCGCAGCACGGCAATGTCTCCGGGTTCGTGCTGATGGATGCCGTCGACGGTGATCAGGTGCACGTTCATCGCCCCAGCATGCATGATCGTCCGTCGGATATCAGCTTGCTGGGGAGAATGTTTCATTGATTCTACGCGAAAGATACTGCACTTATGATGACTCTGGCATGCTCTGACAGGCATGAGCGGACGATTCGGTCAAGATCCGTGGATTTGCTGTCAGGAATCTGTCAAGGGGTCTTGTAGCGGAGTTCTTTTGGTGCTCTTCCCCGCCCGGGCTGGAAGGGTCGTGCGGGCCTTTCAGTGTGGACGAGTTGCTGGCCCGGATCCCGCCCGCGCATCTGCTCACCGAGCCGGGCATGGGTTACCGCTTCGAACCCTGAATCCCATCGAAACGGTCAGCCTCGCCACTGGTTTCGTTGACAAGTCTCTGACGATCGTGGGAACGATCTCACTGATCTGCTGCATTTTGACGGCGCTCTGACAGTTGTTAGCGAAAGCACGTGAATGGTGGCTGTTCATCGGCAAATTCGGCGAACCTTCAGCGCGGTCGCCGACGTTGCAAACGTTTGTGAACGACATCCGCGACCAAGACCTCCGGCGCTTCCTGGAAGCCGTCACCGGAATTCCTTATCCGGCGGTCGACGAAGTCAAGCTACGGGCCGTCGCCGAGGTCCTGTCGCGTTCCGCTGTCAACGTGGGGGAGATCGCTGACCTGCTCGTTCCCGTCGTGCACGCGGTCCAGGGCGATCTGAACGGCCAGACCGGAAGAGCTTTCCGGCAGCGGGTTGCCCCTTTCGTGCTGCAGGAGCCGGGTCTGCTGCAGAGGACGGCGGACCATCTCTCGGAGTCCGGCCGGCACGCCGAGGCGGTTGCCCTGGAGATCGACTATCTCAAGCGCCTGATGAGATACATGATGGTCTTTCTGGCGATCCAGATCGCGATCGCCTACGTCGAGGTGCTCTACAACCCGCCGGGGGCGGCTGCCCGGATCCTGGCCGCCCAGACGATCGCCCGCACCGCCGTGACCAGGGCCGCGGCTGCGGTCATGGCGCGGGTGACGGCGCAGGTCATGGTGCTTGAGGTCGGGCCGGTGCTGCTGGCCCAGCTGGAGCAGATCGCGGTCGGTCTGCGTACCAAGGGCCTGGACCAGAAGAAAGTGGTGGACGCGGTGGCTGAGGGCTTCCTCGGTCTGGGCCTTGGGCTGACGGCGGCCAAGGTGCTCGACAGCGGACTGTCGGCGCTGGGTCGGAACCTGGGCCCCGATCTGGGCAAGACCGGGTCGTTCGCCAACGCCCTGCGGGACCTGCCTCTGGCGGTCGGTACGGACGTCGTGGCCGAGTTGCTGACCACCGGAATCCTGTACGGCACCTGGTCGGTGGGCTGGTCGGCGGTGACCTCGGCAGCGATCGAGAGTGCCGGGGTCGCCGGGGCTGCCGGGATCGGCACGCTGGCCCTGCTGAACAAGCAGAGCGGACTCAACGATCTGCCTCGGACGCCGAAACAAGACAGAGAACGGGGCGTGTCGGCTGAGCGGGCCGGTTCACCATCTGCGGTCCCTCCCCGCGAGAGAACCGAACCGGCCCCGCTCACTTCCCCGGCAACGTTGGCCTTCGGTCCCGGAGTCCGCGCCGCAGAACAGACTCATCGAAACGATCTCTCGGTCGAAGCACCGCGCTCGGCCGCCGGGGAGGAAACCCCGGCCTTGGGTGCGTGGGCAACTGAACAGGCAGCAGACAGCAGCCTGGCCGAGCACCTCGCCGAACTGCTGGCCCGGCGCCGGCAATACCTGGAGGACTGCCTGGACCTGTTGCGGCGCCTGCACGAACGGTTGTACTCCGGTTCGGGTCCGGCTTTCGCTGCGACTGCGGATCAGGCCCTGACCCCGGAGGCTCAGCTCGCCCAGGAACTCGGAGCGCGACGATGGCAGCCGGTCGGAAACACCTGGGGCGCCGTGACCGAAGCCGTGCAGCGCAGTGGGCCGGGTAGTACTGCCTTCGTCTATTCACGCCTGCCCGAGCGCCCTCAGCACGCGTTCGCGGTGACGAACTGGGGTGGGCAGGTGCTCTGGGTCGATCCGCAGGCGCCGCGCGGCGAGCAGATCCGGGCCGTCGATCAGGCCCCTCAGATGCCGGTCGAGGCCCGGGCGATCGTGCTCGACAGCGCCGGCCGGGTCGTGGAACTTCCCGAGACCGGCCGATTGGGCAGGCTGGCCGACGCGCTGACCCTGCCGAGCACGTCCCATCACCCACTTGGGCGAGAAGCCCTGCCGGGCAACCGGATTCTGGCTGAGGCCGAACGTGTGCTGGATCTGCCCGCAGCCCGGGGAATTCGCTGGTTCGAAGCCCAGCGGGAAGCGTTTCAGCACCTGCGGGACCTTGGCGCCGACAGCCCGCAAGGTGCAGTCCGGCTGGCGGAGCAGGTCGGCGCCCGGCGCTCGGACTTGCTCAACGACGCCGTGCTGGCCCGGCACTTCTACCCCGAGGGATACACGGTCGGCGAGCTGCGCGGTATGGAGCGGTTGCGGGCCATGGTCGCTGACGACCCGACCTTGCGCAGCGCGGTCGTCTCGGTGGACGGCCAACTGTCCCCGGCTCACCTGAGAGAGCTGGCCAGGGTCACGGTCCCCGCATTCTCGACCGACCAGGCAGGGCTGGACGCACTGGTGCGCGACCTGGCGAACGCCGGCACCCGGGCCGAACGTCTTTACCTGCAGCAGGATTGGAGTGACTGGCACGATCGTCTGGCTCAGCAGCGCATCTATGATCTCGAGCAACTCAAGGTCCGGATCGGTGACACCGGTCGCTCGCTAGCCCTGCTTCCGCTGCCGGAACAGCAGCAACATCGTCAGTCTCTGAACGAAAGTTTCTCCTCCGCAAAGGAACTGACAATCCTGCAACGGCCCAGCTGTCAGGAACGCGACACCTTCGAGCGGATCGTCCGGACCGTGGAGGACGAACTCACCGCCATCCACGGCGCAGCCGTCACGCAGGCTTCTGACCTGCCCCACCGGATCGGCGCACTGAGCCAGCAGTATGCCGATCGCTACGGTCCGCCCGGGGCAACTCATGGCCCGGTTGCCCCGGGTCCGCTGACGGCGGCCGACGTCGTCACCGCGCGCGCGGCCCTGAACGACATTGAGACCGGCCTCAACCGCCTGGCCGTTCTGAGCCCGGACGCCGGCGTGGCCGACCGCGCCGCGGTTCTGCAGGAGCAGTTGGCGAAACTGGAGAAGGACTACCAGACGCATCATGCCGCGGCCGGAGGGGATACTGCGAAGCCGCAGCCGGAGGCCTCCGCAGCCGGCCGCCGTCTGCCTGGCCGGGTCCTGGTCGAGACAGAGGCCGGGCGGCCGGTGCCCTGGGGTGAGCTGGGTCATGTGGTGCGCGTGGGCGACGTTCCGGTCCAGGCCCTCGACCGCGTTGCCGACCGGGCAGTCATCGCCTTCGGTGACCGGATCGACGAAACGGTGAGAACAGCTATCCGTCAGGAGATTTCGAATCTGGCTCTGATCAACCAGGCACCGCCGCCGGAGCACGTCCCAGCGGTGGAGCAGACCGACCACGGATACGAGGACCAGCAGTCCGGATGGGAGGCCGGACGGCGCCTGAGCGCTCCGGAAGGGCTGGACCTGGGGCACGGCGTGCGCCTGCATCTTGACCTGGGACCGTTGCACGAGGACGGCGCGGTGACGTACCGCAAGCCCGAGGACATGCAGAACCTGCGGATCGGACAGAAGCCGACCAAGACCAGCGACCCCACCCACATCCACATCCCGGGTACCTACGCCGCCACCTACGACGGCCGTTCCGCCAACCTCAATGCCGGCCTGGACGTGAACCTGCCCGGTGCGGCCACGCTGAGTGTGGGCGGCCGGCTGACTGCGCGCGGTCAGAAGCTGCAGGCCAGGTGGGAGGGCGGTCTTTACACCACCGAGCACTTCGTCGAGACCGCTCAGTTCGCCTACTTCAGCACCAGGGCGGACCGCGGTCCTACCGGAAGCCGCTGGCGGCTGACCCGGGCCGGGGCCGAGGATCTGACCGCCGCCGAGAACGTCCTGCTGGCCTTCCCCGACAACGAGTCTCCCGAGTCCAAGGAGATCAGAACCAATCAAGGACGTCTGTTCCGGCTCCCGGAGGCTGCCTCACCGATGCAGCGGGAGGCGCTCATGGACGTCCTCTGGCGGGTCGTCCCGATCGACGAGTCGATCAGTCTGGACGCGGCCGACGACCCGGCCCGGCAGTTGGCCGGAAGGTTCACCGGGATCGGCGAACAGACCCGGCGAGCTCTGGACGACCTCTTCACAGATTCCTCGCTATTACGGCATCGGATGGACATTTTCGGATCCGGTTACCTGACTCCCGCAATGGAGACCGACGATCACGGTGGCTGGGCCGCCTTCCGTCTCAAGGGCCAGGCGCTGTCGGTACAACTGGTCGACACCGGTAAAGGATCGATGCGCCAGGATGCTCGGCATCTGTTCTGGGGGAGCGAGACCAAGAACTACCAGGGGACGCAGGGGGGTGCGGGGCGTGGGTCGGTCCGGTTCCCGAAGATTGGTCTTCCGGAGGGAAGTTCGTCGTTCGGCCTAGGAGGCAGTAGCGGGCCGCTGGGCGCCCGCACCCGGGAGGAGGGAGCTTCCAGCGGCGCGGGTGACTGGCGCGTGCGAAACATCGAAGGGAAATGGCGCACCTACCGCATCGAGGCAGAGCTGGAGACAGACGTCCGGTCCGACGACCACACGGCCCGGGAGCCGATCGCCTCCCGGCTCATCCGGTACCTGCGGGTCGGTGAGAACGAGGCCGATCGTTTCGAGAAGGAGGTTGAGGCGGTCGTGAACAGTACCGACGACCTGACCGTGCGCCCTGGCTCTCGGTTGCCGGTGGACGCGGACAGCGCCCGTGACCGGCAGCCGCCGCCCTCTGTCCTGGCCGGAAAGAGCCGGGGGCCAGGGGTGGTGGACGTCCTCGGCACCTACTACCGGATCGCCGGTGAAGCCACCGAGCTGCTGCAGGAGGGGCTCAACCGCTCAGGACTGCTGGGTGCTCAGGGGCTCTCGGCCTGGGACGCGCACGACCTCGAACGCTGGATCATGCAGAACTTCTCGGTCCGGACGGCCCTGCCGTTCACCAGCCAGCTGATCAGCCACCATCACTCGCGCACGACATACCTCGACGCGCCGGGCGGCCGGCTGAAACTGGCCGTACAGGTGCGTTCCGATCAGGGCACTACCTGGGAAGGCGCGAAACTTGCCAAGGGTGCCATCGACCACACGCACATCGGTTACTCCGACTTCGCCAACATCGAGCGGCTTCTGGCCGACGTGTCCTCCACCTGGAGCGGCAATTTCGGTGGTTCGTCCGGTGGCGTGACCGACGCCCGGGGAACTCTGGGCGTCGGCTGGCGCAACCGGCACCAGGTCGAGGCGATGATCCGGAACGGCACCTCGATCACCCACGGCTACCAGTACAGCGGGGCCTTCCGGTCGTTCACCTTCCCGGCCAGCTTCAGGATCGACACCTCGATTGTGTTCGAACCGCACGTGGCCACCGGGGGAGTGGTCTCGGCCGCACTGGTCAAGTCCGCGACCGGAGCAGTTCCGAAGGCCTTCTCATGGTCAGGATCCCGGAACATCGCCGGCATCATCCGCTACAACGTCCCGGAAGGACTCTCCCCCACCGCCGACCCCGGGAACCCAGCACCGGCGTCCCCCGTTCTGGGTTCTGTTCAGACGATCGTGCCGCCCGGTCCGGGCCCCCTGCCCCCGATGGATCTGGCCGCTCTGACCAATGGTCCGGTGCTGGAGACCCCACGACTGCGGCGCAACGATCTCGCTCTGGAAGTCCTTGGCGTACCGGAGATTGCGGCGACGACCGCCCGGCTGCTGGAAGCGGCCGGCATCCCGGAGAGCGACTACCGCAACCCGCTCGAGACCTGGATCAACGAGGACGAGTTCCTCGGCCGGCTGATGATCAACCGCGAGATCGTCTCGTTCAACCACTACTTCGCCGCCGGCGCGACCGCCAACCGGCATGCCCGGGTCACCCTGGTCGGCCGGCCGTTCACCGAGCATGTCGAGGCCGGCCACGGCACCTTCCAGCAGACCGTCGTGGTTCAGGCCGAGCCCGCGACCTTCTCCCGGTACCGGGTGCGGCCCACCGAGATGGCCACCACCGGCCTCGACCCGGTCCGGACCGGAAACGGTGCTTTCACGGCCACGAGCACTCGCACGGTGCGTGACACCGAGATCAGCAAGATCCAGTTGAACGAGCCAATCGGTGCCCGACGCCTGTATTTCGAGAAACGGGAGCACACCCTGGTTCGTTCAGGCATGGTCTGGGACATCCAGGTCGACAGCGCCGACGCCAATCTGGCGCTCAATTCGGCCGACACCCGGCACGGCGGAGCCCGTCTGGTCGTTCTGGGCGGGTTGCTGGTCCTGCGTCCGGAAGCCGACCTTCCGCAGCCCCAGCCCACCGGCATTCCCCAGACCTTGTCTCCCCAGAGCTTCCCACTCTTCACGCTGCCCATCACCCTGGACGTCCCGCAGGAGGCCCCGGGCACGATCAACGACGTGCTGGCCGCAGTCCGGGCCGTTCTGGTCGGGATCGACCCGAAACTGCTCGACGGGGAATGGGTTGCCGGGAAGGACGGGCGGGTGCCGGTCGGGCTCAACGCCGGGCTGAGTACGTTGCTGGACGAGGGGGCGGTGCTGGGGGAGCGGTATCCGATGGAAGGGCCCGGGCTGCTGCTGCACCAGAGCCGTTCGGTTCCCGGTGGGATCGAGGACGTGACGTTGACCCTTCGCTCGCAGGAGATTCCGCCGGAGGAAATCCGCCCGGAATGGGTCGAGGCGGGCCTGATCGCACCGGACGGCAGCTACCTCTACGACGGTTCGCAGACCGGCGACCAGTACATCGGCAAGGTGAACACCCAGAAAGGCGTGACTCTCAAGAACTGGTTCACCATGCGAATGAACACGGCGACCGGAACCGTGTCGGCCTTTCCGGTGCTGCCCGGAACCAGCGGGGGCAACGTGTCTGGTTCGGTGATGAGCAACCCGTACATCTCGGAGGTTCGCAGTCGGGCGAAGATGCTGCGTACCCGGGACCTGTTGAAGTTCAGCGGACAGGTGCACGGTTACCGGGGCATGTACCAGATCACGGTGTCTGCCGAGCGCTATTTCCGGCCTTCCAAGCCGGTTCGCGCAGTGGGCTTGGGCCTGGCTGGGCGAGCCCTGAACTGGGTGGCCCAGGAGCGTAGTCCTGCGGTGGTGAGGGTGTACGTGCCCGAGACGGTTCATGTTCTCGACAGGGTGCTGCGGGCCCCGGGCCCGGTTCCCGGACGTTCTGCGGTTGTGCTTGAGGGGATCGGGGATCTGTCGGAGATTCTCCGGGAGAACGGTTTACGTGAGCTTCCCGTGTCGCGGGCCGAGATCTTCGATCGTAACGTGGTGGTCTCCAACCTCAGCCCGAGAGCTCTGCGTGAACTGTACGACTCCACCCTGCATCTGCTGGGCACCCAGGCGCCGGGCATCGTCCGTACTTTGATGGCGGTCACCGGTGGGCCGAGGGAGGCGTACTCGGCCATGGTGGGGCACACCCAGACCGTGACCAGTTTTCACCTGACCACCGGGGACGGCCACACCTATCCACCGCTCGTTCTGGAAGACGGTTCGCTGTCCGACCCGCGGGGCAGTCTGCATCTGACCCATCGGTTCTACGATGCCGAGACAGTGGACTGGATCACCAGCGCGATGCTGACCGAGACCAACGGCATGCGGGAACAGGCGAATCTGAAGATCTTCGGGGACAGCCTCAGCGGCACGATCGGTGGCGTGGTGAACAAGCCGCTGGCAACACCCTCGGTGCTGTTCACCTTCGGCGCGGGCGCCGGCGGCGATCACGGCAAAGACGTCATCCAAACCGTGAACGAGCGGCTGCCGTACCCTAGCCCGCACCGGCGACTGGCCCCGTTCATGCGAGTTCAGGCCGGGCTGCTGGTGGCTCAGGAGTTCGGTGCTCATCGCGAGCGCCGCTCGTCGTCGCACGGGCAGGGCGACTGGAACGTGGTGCATCGACTGGACCAAGCGGTCGAGATTCTGGTGGACAGCGAGACCGTGGTGACGAACCGGCTTCTGCACCGGGAACTGGGTTCCCCGACCGCTCATGGCCGGTGGCTTCCGGACCTGCCGGTCGAGGCTCCGGAACCCGGATCAGATCGGTTCCGCGCTGAACTGACGCTCTTGCAGGCGGCTTTCGCCCTGCCTCGGTACGGCGAGTGGTATCCGGTCGCGGGCACCTATCGTCCGGCTTCGGCCGGCGGGCCCGGGCATGTCCTGCTCACGTCCAACCGCGAACGGGAGGTGATTCGTGAGGAATTGACGGTGAAGGAGTTCGCCCGCCGTCTGGACCTGTTCCCGGATCGCTGGACGGCAGCGGGTGACCCGGCTCCGCGGCCGGTGTTGCTCGTGATGGGCGGGGTCGATCACGAATTCGGGAGCCGTCTGGCGGAGTTGACCGGTACGGACGTGATGGCCACCCCGCATGCCTGGCGCCAGGACGGGCACCTGCGGGCGGTCCGGCGAGGACCCGTTGTGGATGTCGACGGTGAGATCGTGCTCTACCCCCGGGACGGTTCCGTTGCCCTGACTTACGAGGGGGACCTGGGCAAGGTACTGACCGAGCAGGTTCCCTGGCATCTGCTGGGGAAACGGGTGAAGGATCCGGTGGGGTTGATCACCCCACGTCAGCCGGTGTACTGGGAAGCCACGTCATCGGCGGTTCGGCTGCCGGACAACATCGAGGACCTGCTGACGGCCGAGGCGGAGGCTTGGCAGACCGAGACTGTGCTCCGGCCTTCGGCGGTCCGTCCGTTACCGGCTGCGCTGGTGCGAGACCTTCTGAAGCGCGAGGCCAGGGCCTGGCGGGAGGAGGTGGACCGCAGAAACGCCGGCGAATGAGCGCAGGCAGCTTGGGGACGGTCCGGAAACCGGCACGCTGGTCGCATTCTCCGGTTCACTCACCGACGAGGCCGCACAGCCACTCACGGGCGCTGGCGAAGTTCGTGCAGGTAGCCGACCGATTCCAAACATACTTGATTTGTGCGATGTGGCCGGAGGGCCGTTCTTGATCGGATTGCAGCGCTGGCGAAGGGCTGGTGATCGAGATCGAGGAGGCGCACGGCGATGAGGTCCGAAGAAGTCGACACCGTTGTGATCGGTTCGGGTGTGGGCGGTCTGGCCGCGGCCCGGGCCCTGGCCGAGTTCGGCGGGCAGCGCGTGCTGGTGCTGGAGCAGCACTACACGCTGGGCGGAATGACCCACGAGTTCTCCCGGGAGGGACGGTTTCATTTCAATACCGGGCTGCACTATCTGAGTGCCCGCCACGAGCCGTTCCTGCAGTACCTGACCGAGGGTCAACTGCAACTGGCGCCGATGCCCCAGGACTTCGACATCCTGCACTTCACCGGGTTCGATTTTGCTGTCCCCGGCGGGCTGGGGGAGTACGAGCGGCGGCTGTGCGAACTGTTCCCGGACGAGGCAGAAGCCATCACCAGGTATTTCGGGCAGGCGCTGGCGACCACCGATGCCTTGTACGAGCGCAATGACCTCGTCTCACTGCCGGGCGCCGACCTGGTTGAGCACGAGAAGCGTTTTCCGCTGGTGTATCGCACGCTGGAAGAGCACCTGCAGTTGAGCTTCCGGAACCCGAGGCTTCGGGCCATTCTGGGTGCGCGCTGGGCGCTCTACGGGCCGCCGCCAGAGCTGGGCACCTTCAGTTACCACGCGGCGGTGACGCATTCCTACTACGGCGAAGGCGGCTGTCATCCGGTGGGCGGCGCCCAAGAGGTGGGCCGGCTTTCGATCGAGGCGCTGCAGCGGCGCGGGGTGCAGTTGCGCGCTCGGCAACGGGTTCAGCGCGTGCTGATCGAGGACGGCCGGGCGGTGGGGGTGGAGGTGCTCGGCCCCGAAGGGCTCTATCAGGTCAAGGCCGAGACCGTGATCTCTGATGCCGGGCACGTCAAGACCTACGAGTTGATCGGCCGGCCGGCTCCCCTGCAGAGCCTGGGTGGTTTCTCCTGCGTCTCGCTGTTTCTCGGCCTGGACCGCTCACCCGCCGAGTTCGGGCCCCGCGGCGGCAATCACTGGTTCATGCCCGACGATGACGAAACCTTCTACGTCGCCTTCGCCTCGCTGAACAACCCGGCCGCCCGGCATCACACGGTCGAGGCCTTCGCCATGGTCGACCCGGCCGACTTCGATCGCTGGCGCGACGCCAAAGACGAGAGCTATCGACAGTTCAAGCGGGACAAGATCGAACAACTGATCACCCGCCTGGACACCCAGTGGCCGGGCCTGCGTGAGGCCATCGTGTTCGCCGAGTTGGCAACCCCGCTGACCTTTGAGACCTACCAGAACAGCGATCGCGGCATCTTCTACGGCCTTCCCGCCACACCCGAGCGCCTGCGTTCGACGGCGGCCGGCCCGCTCCTGCCGGTGGAAGGGCTGATCCTGGCCGGCCAGGACGCGGACATGCCTGGCGTGGTCGGCGCGCTGTCGGGTGGTCTCAGAGCTGCCGGGCTGGTGCTCGAGCCGGAGCAGACCGGGACGATGTGGGAAACGGTCAGCACCTACCAGGCCGCTCCAGCCGAATCCGGCTACCTGAAAGTCGCTGCGGTGCAGCAGCTGACCGCTTCGGTGAAGCGCTTCCGCCTGGAGCCACTCAACGGTGATGAGCTGCCCTTCACCTTCCAGGCCGGGCAGTACCTCACCCTGGACCTGCCGGTCGCCATCGACCCGATCGCCCGGTCGTACTCAATCTGCAGCAGCCCGGCCGAGCGCGGATTCGTCGAGATCGCGGTCAAGCGCGAGCCGGAGGGCCTGGGCTCGGTCTTCCTCAACGACGAGCTGGCGGCGGGGCAGGTGCTGCGCTCGAGCGGCCCGCTCGGCGACTTCACCTGTGACTTCGCCGAGGACCCGGGCCCGCTGCTGCTGATCGCCGGAGGGATAGGCATCACCCCGCTGCTGAGCGTGCTGCACGCTGCCGTCGCGGCCGGACACCAGGGCAGGATCACCCTGCTGGCGGCCTACCGCGGTGAGCTGCCCTTCGCCGACGAGTTGCCGGCGCTGCCGGGCCTGGAGGTGCAACTCTTCCCCTCCGAAGCAGGCCAGCGCATCGGGGCCGAGCAACTCACGCCATACGTGGCTGATGTAAGCCGAGTGCACGTCTGCGGACCGGCGCCGATGATGCAGGCCATCCTCGGCCACCTCGCAGACCTGGGCGTTCCTCGTGACCGTGTGCACACCGAGGCCTTCGTGTCGGGCGACAGCAAGCAGACCCGGCTGGAGCGCGCGCACGCTATCGCCCTGGCCGCCACGGTCGACGAGTTCACCATCGCCATGCCGGACGGGAAGGCGTTCCCGTGCCGCCCAGGGGAGTCGCTGCTGACCGCAGCCAATGATGCCGGGGTGGAGGTGGAGCAGTCCTGCGAGGAGGGAGTGTGCGGCAGTTGCAAGATCCGCGTTCTGAGCGGCCCCGCCGACAGCGATCCGCGCGGCCAGTTCTCCACAGCCGAGATCGACGCCGGCTGGACCCTGGCCTGCCAGACCCTGCCGACAGGGGACCTGATGATCGCCCAGTAGCCGGCTGACCGCTCGGGCACGAGGCCGAAACGGGGCTCGAGACCGGGCACCGATATCGTGGGCCGAAGCCGCCACCCGGCCGTACCCGGCCAGCCGTCATCCGGCGGCCGGGAGAAACGATGACCAGGCCACCTCTGCGGGGCCGGGAAACCGAGCTAACTGAACTGCGCCGCCGCCTGAACCTCCTTGCCGGAGGCCGCGGTGGCGCAGTCGTCGTCGAGGGGACGGCCGGTAGCGGCAAGACCCGGCTACTGGCCGAGGTGAGCGAGCAGGCCCGGACACAGGGGTTGCGGGTCTTCACCGGCGCTGGTCAGCAGGCGTGGCAGGTGCTGGAACTACTCGACGGCCTACCCGGCACCAGCACCAGCGCAGGCCCCGACGATGTGGTCCGAGAACTGCAAGAAGGCCTCGAGCGCGCCGCCTTGGACACTCCCGTTCTGGTGGTGCTCGACGACTTTCAATGGGCCGACGCGGCAGCCGCCACTGCGGTGCGAACCCTGCTGCGCCGCCTGGCCGCCGACCCCGTCCTCTGGCTGATCGCCCGCCGCCCCAGCGCCTCACGAGACCTTGACGCCGACGTCCTGAGCCTGGGTGACCTGGACGAAGCAGCTGTGGAACAGGTCGCGCGAGATGTCCTCGGCACCACCCCGCACCCGCACCTGAGTGAACTGCTGGCCGGTGCCCAAGGCAATCCGCTGTTGCTGGGCGAACTGCTGCACGACATCAAAGATGGGCAGCTGAGAGCGGGCGAAGCCGTGACCCGCTCAGGCTTAGCCCCACAGCGCTTCCGGGAGTCGATCCGCCGACAGGTCCGGCAGCTGTCCGAGCCAGCCCGCGCGGCCGTGGAACTGGCCGCCATCCTGGGCCGCACCTTCACCGCCGGCCAACTCGCCCGCATGCTCGACCGCAGCCCGGCCACCCTGCTCAGCCCACTGAGAGAAGCCCTGGACGCACAACTGATCCTCGAGCAGAGCGATCGGTTCGCCTTCCGGCACGACCTGGTCCGCGAAGCGATCGAGACCGGCCTGCCCGAGCCGCTACGCCGTGACCTGCGCCGACAAGCGATCGAAGCAAGCCTGGCCGAAGGCGCACCGGCCGCCGACGTCGCTGCCCTGGTCCTGCAGACCGCCACCCACGGCGACACCCGATCCATCGCCCTGCTACAGCTAGCCGCCGCCGAGATCGCCCCGCGCTCGCCGCTGGTCGCTGCCCGCCTCAGCACCCGCGCCCTGGACCTGGCCCGCCCTGGAGCTGCCAAAGGCGCGCTGCTCACCGACGCCGTGACCCAGCTGGTCCTGGCCGGCGAGGTGGACGAGGCATCAGCGCTGTTCGAGCGCTATGCCGCAGCCGCACTGGAGCCACCGACCGCGGCCCGATTGCGTTGCCTGCTCGCCGAGGTGCTTCTGCCGGCTGACGCAACCCGTTCAGCCACCCTCTGCCACGAGGCCCTAGCCCTGCCTGATCTGCCCGAACACCTGCGTGCCCGGCTCTGCGCGGCCCTGGCCAACGCCCTGATCATCTCGGGTGACGCCGCAGGCGGCCGCCGGCACGCTCAGGCCGCCCAAGCCTTGGCCGCGAAGAACACCGACCCGTTGCTGATGTCGGCGGTGGTGATCACCGACGCAGTCAGCGGCTTCCAGCAGTGCGACTGGGAAACCGGGCTCCACAAGGCCGACCAGGCCATCCGCCTACGAGACCAAGTTCCGGGTGCTCGGGCCTTGTGGCTGCCCGACGGCTACAAAGCGATGATGCTGGACGCGATGGGTCGTCTGAGCGAAGCCTGGCAGCTCACCGAGGCAGGCCTGCGCCTGGCCCGAGCCGATGGTCAGCACGCCAACGAGTGGACGTGGGCGATGATCCGGGCGCGAATCCTGTTGCGCAGCGGCCGTCTGAACGAAGCTCAGGCGGAGGCGGAAGGCATCCAGGCGATGTCCGAAGAGCTCGGCACAGCGCTCTTCCGTGGCTTCGCCTCCTCTGTGCTGGCTCATGTCGCGCTGCACCGCGGTGACCCAAACTTGCTGCCAGCAGCCAGGTCACATGCGGCAACGATGGGCCCTGGGAAAGCTTGGAAAGGGCGCGGGCAGTGGCTGCGCGCACTGCTCGACGAAGCCTCCGGTACTCCAGCGGTTTCCCCAGACCCAGCAATGGACGACTTGTTCTCGGGTTGCGTGGACATCGTGGCACTTTCGGGTCACGCGGAGACGGCCACGTTGGTGCGTCTGCTGCTGCGCGCTGACCAACCCGAACGAGCCGAGGCGGCCGTCGAGCGCCTCACAGCAGAGGCGAGCCGCCATCCGCAGGACCGACTGGTCGCAGCGGCGGAAATGCACGCCCGCGGAATGCTGCTGGCCGATCCCGATCGGCTGTCCAAAGCGGTCGAAATGTATGACGCCGATGAGCGGCTCCTGCTGAAAGCCCGGGTTTACGAGGACGCGGGTGTGGCGATGGCCCGCACTGACCGCAGCGCGGGCGTTGCTCTACTGGATTCCGCGCTGAACCAGTGGTCGTCGCTGGGCGCAGACCATGATGCGGGACGGGTGCGGAGTCTGTTGCGCCAGCACGGAGTGCGTCGGCGAGCCCCGGAAGGCCCTCAGACCGGATGGGCCGGTCTGACGGAATCGGAGACCCGGGTTGCCCGCCTGGTCGCGCTGGGCCGGACCAACCGCCAGGTGGCCGACGAACTGCACCTTTCCCCGCACACCGTCAGCACTCACCTGCGGCACGCCTTCGTAAAACTGAACATCCGCACCCGAACCGAGTTGGCCCGGCTCAGCCCTGACACCGGCCTGTCCCTCGGACGCTAA
Source organism: Kineosporia babensis (assembly GCF_021129305.1). Taxonomy (GTDB): domain Bacteria; phylum Actinomycetota; class Actinomycetes; order Actinomycetales; family Kineosporiaceae; genus Kineosporia; species Kineosporia babensis. The sequence goes on from NZ_JAJOMB010000006.1 coordinate 76,291, forward strand.
GGCTCAGGTAGGTTCAACCGTTCGCTCCAGACCCACCCCACCACGCGCCAACCCTCGCCCAAGAAGCTGCGGCCGGCGGGCGTCCTCTGGTAGTTGCAGTGAGGGGCGACGGCATCCGGCCTGGGGCACCGCAAGGTCTGGGCGATGGCTAACTACGGCGTTCTGTACCGGGCCGCGTTGGCCGCGAACGACTCGATGCCGACCTCGGCCCGGCGCTCGTCCAGGCCGGTGGGATCGGTGCACGGCCACGGCACCGGCTGCCCGTCCACCACATCGGCGATCTGCGTGCCGTAGACCTGATAGCGGCCCTCATTCATCGCCACTCGATCCTCCAGGAACGCCAGGTCACGAGCGTTGGCCGCGCCCTCGGCGACGGCTTGGCGCAGCAGGTGAAGGGCCAGGCGTTGCACATCGAGTTGGGTGTCGGCGTGCTGGGCGATCAGCCAGGCCGCTCGCGCCGCCTGCTCGTCGCTCGGCCAGCCGTGGGTCTGCAGTAGCTCGCGCAATCGGTCGGCGTGCCGCACGAACACCTCGCGCTGCTCCCGCTTGGCCTCCAGAGCGACTGGGCCCGGCGCGCCCGCCCCGGTCCGGATCATCAGCTCCTTCTGCTCGGTCATCATCGCGATCAGTTCCTGCGTGACCATGTTTTTCCTCCCCGAAAACATCTCTGCCGCAGGTACTCTGCCGCACAACGGGGCCCTTGCTGCAAGCCCCCCTCAAGCCGGTACAGTTAAGGAAGGGGAACAACCGGTGACCGGGGCTGCGTGGGAGGATCGGCGCGCATTGACGGTTTCCCGAGGAGAGTCCCCTTGAATGCCAGGCCGATCCTGCTGTCCGTTGCCGCTGGTGTGCTCGTGGTCGGCGCGATCGCGGCGGTCAGTTCCCTGAACCGGTCCGATGATGATGCGGTCGAGGTGGTCAGCACTCGCGGTAGCAATGCCGTGCAGGCTGGTCCGGCCGATGTCGGGGCCAGCTACGAGCCGATCCCGGAGGAGCCCACCGACGAGCTGGGCTACGCCAAGACCGGCCTGGAGTTCGGCTTCATCACCAAGGCCGAGCTGGACGGGGGCAAGCTGCGGATCACGTTGCGCCAGGCCGAGTTCTACCTGGGCAAGGCGGCCAAGACGGTGAACGGCGGTATCACTCCGCCGAACGACTACGTGGTGGCCGAGGACGCGACGATGGGGGAGTTCCGTTACGTGGTCGACCCTCAGGCCAGCCTGGTCGGCGTCAACACCCTGCTCCCGGAGCCCGGCGCGGTGGAGCGGCAGGAGATCACGGCCGAGGAGCTGGTGAAGAGCTTCAACAGCGACTCCAACCGTGGGGTCGCGGTCTGGCTGCGGCACACGGACACCTCCACCAACAGTGGGCCGGTGCTGGCTCTGGCTGAGCAGTACATTCCCTGACCACAGACCAAAGCAAGAATGGGGGACGACGTGCGCACGTCGTCCCCCATTCTTTGAAGTTCTAGACCGTGGCTTCCTCGACCTCCGGTTCGGGGGCGCGCCCGTCGGCCAGTTCCTTCTCCGGCAGCAGGAATGCCAGCACCAGTCCGACCGCGAAGATCGGGATCAGGTACAGGAACACCGGCGTGAGGGCGTGCTGGTAGGAGGCGATCACCGCGTCCTGGGCCTCCTGGGGCAGCGCGTGCACCAGGGCCGGCGTGAGTGAGTCGGCGTTACCCACGGCCTGGGCGCTGGAGGCGGTCAGGCGCTCGGCCAGCTGGTCGGTGAGCCGGCTGGTGAACACCGCGCCGACCGCTGCGATGCCCAGCGTGGCTCCGATCTCCCGGAAGAAGTTGTTGGCCGAGGTGGCGGTGCCCACGTCCGAGGAGGGGAAGTCGTTCTGCACGGCCAGCACCAGGGTCTGCATCATCAGGCCCAGCCCGGCGCCCAGGACGAACACGTACACGCAGATCAGCGCCACGGTGGTGTCCACGGTCAGGGTGCTCATCAGCAGCGCGGCCAGCATCACCAGTGCGACACCGGCGATCGGGTACCAGCGGTAACGGCCGGTCTTGCTGATCGCGTTGCCCGAGGGGATGGCCGCGGACATGATGCCGACCACCATCGGGATCAGCAGCAGGCCGGACTCGGTGGCGCTGACCCCGTAGACCATCTGCAGGTAGGTGGGCAGGTAACCGATGATCGCGAACATCCCGACGCCGATCACGATCATGCCGATCAGGGTGGCGATGTTGAAGATCCGGCTGCGGAACAGGTACAGCGGGATCAGCGGCTCGGCCACCCGCGACTCCCAGACGAAGAACAGCACCCAGGCCAGCACACCACCGGCGGCGGTGGCGAGCACGATCGGATCGGTCCACTCGTATTCCGTGCCGCCCCAGTCGGCCACCAGCACGGTGGCGGTGACGGCGGCGGCCATCAGCACGAAGCCCAGTACGTCCAGCCGGGCCTGTACCTGACGCTTGGGCAGCTTCAGCACGATCGCACAGACCACCAGGGCCAGCAGGCCCAGCGGCAGGTTGATCCAGAACGCCCAGCGCCAGCCGATGCTGTCGGTGAACCAGCCGCCCAGCAGCGGCCCGGCCACCGACGAGAGGCCGAAGACGGCACCGATCGGGGCCATGTACTTGGCCCGCTGCCGGGCCGGCACCAGGTCGGCGATGATCGCCTGCGAGGTGATCATCAGGCCACCGCCGCCCAGGCCCTGGATGCCGCGGCCGATGATCAGCCAGGTCATGTCCTGGGCGAGCGCGGCGATGGTGGAGCCGGCCAGGAAGATCCCGATCCCGGACAGGAACAGCGTCTTGCGGCCGATCAGGTCGCCGATCTTGCCGTAGACCGGCATGGCGATGGTGGCGGCCAGGATGTAGGCGGTGGTGACCCAGGCCATGTGCTGCACGCCGTGCAGTTCGCCGACGATGGTGGGCAGGGCGGTGCTGACGATGGTCTGGTCCAGCGCGGACAGCAGCATGGTGAGCATGAGGCCGCTGAAGATCACCCAGAAGTTGGCGGGAACCTCAGAGGGGCCGCTGTTCTCGGGTGTTCTGGCGGCCGGGATGGATTCGGCCATGGGGTGTTTTCTCCGGGGGAAAGAAAATGGGGGACGGGTGCGCGCCTTCGCGCTGGGAACTCGCCTCAGTCGGCGAGAAAGCTGTGGAGCAGGGTGACGGTCTGCTCGACCTGGGCAACCGGGCTCGCGGGTGACTCCGGTGCCTCCGACCAGCAGTGCAGGCCGGTCCGCATGGCCGAGAAGGCCAGCGAGGTGATCAGCGTCGGGGTGACGTGCCCGGCCGGCAGTTGCAGGCGCTGGGCCACCGCCTCACCCACCACCCGCTCGAACCGGTCGAAGTTGCCGAGCATCGCGGCCATCAGCGTGGGGTACGCCTTGGCCAGTTCCATGACCTGACGCAGTTCCTCCCGCTCGGGCTGGTTCTCGGCGAGCTCGCGCAGCAGCAACCGGGTCAGGTCACGCAGGACCGGCACCGGCTCCCGGTCGGAACCGGCCAGGAACTCGGCCAGAGCATCGTCCGGCAGGCCCCGTGGCCCGCTGACCGCCGCGGCCTCCTTGGACGGGAAGTAGTTGAAGAAGGTGCGCCGGGAGATGCCGGCCTGGGCGCTGATCATGTCCACGGTGACGTGCTCGAACCCGTGCTCGGCGCACAACCGCAGGGTGGCCTGGTGGATCTCGCGCGCCGTGGCCCGGCGGCGGCGTTCGCGCAGGTCTGCCGAGTTCGTCGTCACCCGTTCAGTATTGCACACTGTGCAAAGTATGCATGATGGGCAGCAGTCAGCCCACGCGGCGGCTCCCGGCCAGTGCAGCCAGCAGGGTCAGGGCCGCGCAGAGGAACACGACCGCGAGCACCGGCAGCCAGGGAATGGTCAGGCTCTGCTCGGCCACGTCGGCTGCGGTGGCGCTGCGGATCGTCCAGCCCACCACCGCCGTGACCAGCGCACCCACCAGCAGCGCAGAGCCCCCGACCAGCCCGGCTTCCCACAGCGCCATCCGCCGCAGTTGCCGCCCGGTGGCGCCCAGCAGCCCGGCCGTGCGCAGCTGTGCACGGCGCTGAGAAGCGCTCACCAGGACCGAGTTCACGATTGCGATTGCCGCGTACAGACCGGAGGGCCCGAGCAGCACCCAGAGCGCGAGGTTGTTGTTCTGCCGGGTCTGGGCCTCGGTCTCGGTCAGCCATTCCTCGGCGGTCAGGATCCGCGAGCCCGAACCCGCCAGCAGCTTGGGCAGATTCGCCGTACCCGGATCGACGAACCACAGCTGGGGTGCGACGTCCCGCTGGTCGGCCGGTACTAGATCACGGCCGATCATCACGTCGCTGTGCAGTCCGGGAGCGTCGGCCACCAGCGCCACCACCCGGCCGCCGAGCAGCCGATCACCCAGACGCACACCCGAGTCCAGCGCCCAGCTGTCGGTGACCACCACGCCGCGCCGAGCGTCCTTCAGTGATCCCTTGACCGCATGCAAACCTCGTGCTGCGACGGCTGTTCGGGGTTCGAGGACGTCCACTTGCTCCTGCTCGCGCTCGAGGCCCATCGGCAGGGTCAGCGTGGTCCGGGGATCGGCGAGCGGAAGCTCGCGCAGGGCCTCGGTCCCGCCTTCCACCACGTAAGGCGTGGCGAGGTGCTCACGGTCCAGGCCCGTGGCCCAGTCCGCGGTGAAGCTGAGCGTGACGATCATCGAGCCGGCGATGGCCGAGATCGCCAGGATCGGGGCAGCCAGCGCGACCGGTGCCCGAACCGCGGTGCGGACGTGGTCGCGGGCCAGGCGCGCCGCCACGTCCCGCTCGGCGAAGGGCCGGCCCAGGAGCCCGGCCAGCGGCGGGAACAGCCAGCCGCCGAAGCAGTACAGGCCCAGGACGATGGCTTCGGGCAGCAGGATGCCGGCGACCAGGGCGAACAGCGGGTCCAGTTGAGTGCTCAGGGCCAGGGTCACCACCGAACCGCCCAGGCAGGTGGTGCCGATCAGCAACTGCCACACACTCGGGCGGCGCCGTTCCAGCCCGGCCTCCTGAAACACCGCCATCGGCGAGACTTTGGCCGCCCGCTTGGACGAACGCCAGGCACCCAGCACCGCCACCACACACCCGCACGATGCCGCAATGGTCCAGGGCAGCCACGGCGTGTGCAGGGTCAGGTCGACGGTGAGCAGACCGCGCCACTTCAGCACCGCCAGGAACGCGGGTGTGGCCACCGAACCCAGCAGGCATCCGGCCACCGCGGCCAGCAGCGCCACCATCGTCGACTCGCCTAGCACCATCAGCCGCACCTGCCGGGGCGTGGCCCCGACCAGACGCAGCAGCCCGAGCTGACGACGGCGCGTCGCGACCACGAACCCGAAGGTGCTGCCGACCACGAAAACGGCCATGAACAGCGCCACCCCGGCCATGATCCCGATCAGGGACGCCAGCCCGTCCAGTTGCGAGCGCTCGGCTGCGCTGAGGCCGGCCTGCTGCGCGGTGCCGTCCACGGCGGCGATCACGGTGATTGCGGTCGTCAGGAGGGCGATACCGAAGGTCAGCGCCACCAGCGCACCGACGTACGGCGGCCAGGAGTAACGGACGGTCTGCCGGCTCAGGCGCAGCATCACCGCTCCAACTCGCTCATCGTGGCGGCGATCTGGGTGGCGTCGGCGCGTTCCAGACGGCCCACGATCTGACCGTCCTCGAGGAACAACGTGGAGTGCGCGTACGAGGCGGCGAGCGGGTCGTGCGTCACCATCACCACGGTCTGCCCCCGTACGTCCGAGGCTTCGCGCAGCAGTTCCAGCACCCGGCGGCCCGAGGACCGGTCCAGCGCGCCGGTCGGCTCGTCCGCGAAGAGCACCTCGGGCTGCAGGTGCAGGGCCCGGGCGATGGCCACGCGTTGCTGCTGGCCACCCGACAGTTCCGGCGGCCGGCGCTTGGTCTTCTCCTCCAGCCCGACCTGACGCAGGGCCTCGCGCACCGCCGCCTTGTCCACCCGTCGTCCGGCGAGCCGGGCCGGCAGGGCCACGTTCTCGAAGGCGGTGAGCGCGTCCAGCAGGTTGTAGGCCTGGAACACGAACGCCATCGAGGTCCGCCGCAGCTTGGTCAGCTGGGTCTGGGAGAGCCCGCCCAAAGCCACGTCACCGAGCCGGACCTCGCCCTGGGTGGGCCGGTCGAGGCCGGCGGCGACCTGCAGCAGGGTGGACTTGCCGGAACCGGAGGGCCCCATCACGGCGGTGAAGGTGCCGCGCACGAACGTGTGGGTCACGCCACGCAGCGCCGGTACGTGCCCGGCCCGGGACTTGTAGGTGTGCGAGATTCCGTCGAGAGTCACTGCTACAGCCGAATGGTGGACGCTGGTGGGCGCCGGTTCGGTGAGTGGTCGGGTCATGCAGACCATCTCAGCGCCGAACGCCGCGATGATCACGGGTGCCAGCGCGAGTCTGGGGTAGCGCCGACGCTACCCCAATCGTCCGTTGATCCCCGTATTGTCAGGCCCATGACGGACGCGTGGTCGGCACTGCGCGGCCACCCCCTGCGTTTCCTGTTCTCGTCCTGGCCGTTGCGCTCGCTGGCGTACCTGGCCAGCACGGTGGTGACCGGGCTGGCCGCGTTCCTCCTGCTGCCCTTGTCGCTGCTGTTCGGCGGGATCCTGGTGGCCCTGATCGCGGTGCTGGAACGCGCCCGGCTGCGGCTGGTCCAGCAGCGCCCGGCCGATGCGATCGGGCTGCGCATCCGGCTGCGGGCCCGGCGCCGGATGCCGGTGGCCTGGTTCGAGATCGCCTACGTGCTGCTCCTGGCCACCGGGCTCTGGCTCCTCGACCTCCTGCTGCTGGTGCTGAGCCTGCTCGTGCCGGGGGTGCTGCTGTTCGCGCCGCTGATCGTCCACTGCGACACGATGAATGTCGGCAACTGGCAGGTCTCTTCCGGCGCCGAGGCGCTGCTGGCGAGCTTGCTGGGCCTGCTGGTCGGGGTGGCCGCCTTGTACCTGATGACGCTGGTGGTGGCCGGGCAGTCGTTGCTCGCCAGGGCGTTGCTCGACTCCCGGGAAGGCGATCTGGCGGCCACTGTGGCGCAGTTGCGGCGCTCGCGGGTGGATCTGGTGGACGCCTTCGAGACCGAACGGCGCCGGATCGAGCGAGACCTGCACGACGGCGTCCAGCAGCGTCTGGTCGCGCTCACGATGACGCTGGGCCGGGCTGAGCTGGACGTACCGGACGGGCCCGGGCTGCTCGCGGTGCAGGACGCGCACCGGCAGGCCGAGCAGGCCCTGGCCGACCTGCGCGGCACCATCCGCGGCATCCATCCCCGGGTGCTGGTGGACCACGGGCTGACCGCGGCAGTCAACGAAATCGCCGACCGTTCACCGGTTCCGGCCACGGTAGACGTCCGGCTGCAGGAACGGCTGCCCGCGCCGGTCGAGTACGCGGCCTACTTCGTGGTGAGCGAGGCGCTGACCAACGTGGCCAAACACTCGCAGGCCCGCCGGGCCGGGGTGCACGCCTGGCGCCAGGGATCGACCTTCGTGCTGACGGTGGAGGACGACGGCGTGGGCGAGGCCACCGCCTCCGGCCCCGGCACCGGGCTGGCCGGCCTGGTGGTCCGCCTGGACGCCCTCGGCGGAACGCTGAACGTGACCAGCCCACCGGGCGGCCCGACGGAAGTACGGATGGAGTGCCCGCTGTGAGGATCGTCCTGGCCGAAGATGCTGCGCTGCTGCGCGAAGGACTGACCGGCATTCTGGAGCGCTGCGGCCACGAGGTTCTCGCCGCGGTCGAGAACGCCGAGGCCCTGCTGGCCTACACCGCCCGCCACCGCCCCGACCTGATCATCACCGACATCCGGATGCCACCCACCCATACCGACGAGGGCCTGCGTGCCGCCGCCCGGATCCGCGCCGAGCACCCGGACATCGCGATCATGGTGCTCTCAGCGTACGTCGCCGAGGCCTACGTACCGGAACTGCTCGAGGCCACCGCCGGCGCTGCGGGCGTGGGCTACCTGCTCAAGGACAGGGTGGGCCACGTCCGCGAGTTCATCGCCGCGCTGGACAGGGTGGCCGCCGGCGAGACCGTGATCGACCCCGAGGTAGTGGTGCACATGCTCGGCCGCCGCCGCGACGACGGCCCACTGGCCTCACTCACCGACCGCGAGCGCGAAGTCCTGGCACTGATGGCCGAGGGCCGGACCAACGCCTCGATCGCCCAGGCCCTGGTGGTCAGCGAGGCCGCGGTCCGCAAGCACGTGGGCGGCATCTTCGCCAAACTGGACTTCGCCCCGGCCACCGACCGCCGCGTCTCCGCCGTCCTGGCCTACCTCCGCGGTTAAAGACGCTGCAGAGCCTGGGCCAGCGAGGCGTTGCGCTCGCGGGCGTACAGGTCGTTCGGGTCGTGGATCTCCCGGCCGATCACCTCGGACAGCCGCTGCAGGTCGTACTCGGCCCCGGCCTGTTCGTCGTCTCGGGTACCGTCGTCGGTGAGGTTGGACTGGAAGATCCCGGCCGCGGACCGGGGCAGGAAGTCCTCGTAGACGATCGGCTCCGGGATCAGCGCCCCCTGCCGGATCAACTCGGGCACGCTCTCCGACCGCGGCCGGGCCGGGCCCGGCCGGAAGGTGAAGAACCCCAGATCCTGCGCCGCCAGTTCCAGTTCGGTGTTCGGCAAGTGCTCCTGCCACACCTGCCGCGCCACCTCCGTCCGCACCCGATCACCTCGCACCTCGTCCACCTGCGCCACCATCCGGTCGTACAGCTCCCGCCCGGCCACGGTCAGCGCGATCCCCCGCTGCTCCACCTCCCCGAAACGCACCTTCAGCTGGCCCCGTTGGATCGTGCCGTCGGCTCGGCGGAACACCCGGTCCTCGGCCAGGGCCTTGAACGAGGTCTGGCGCAGCAGCACGTCCGGACCGTCCCAGGCGGGCGGGCCCTGGATCTCGTCGATCATCGTGATGCCGTGCGCCTGCATCCGGCGGTACAGGTCGTCGATGTCCAGCACCCGCGGCGTCAGGTGGTTGATGTGGGTGGACGCCACCCCGCCGATGTCCGCCGCCACCGACGAGATGCGTTCCAGATGCTGATACCAGTCCTGATCGACCGGCTCGGCCGACAAAGCGAACGCCCCCGTGGCCAGCTCGAGCAGCTCGGCCGCCTCGGCTGCGGACAGCTCACCCAGATCAGCGGCCCGGTCGGCCAGCTCCAGCAACCGAGGCCCGAACAGCCGCCGCGCGGCGATGAACTGCTCCAGCCGGCCCTGGGTTTCGGCATCGAAGAACCGCCGGTCCTCGGTGACCAGCATCGAGGTGAACACCCGGAACGGGTTACGGGCCAGCTCCCCGGCCTCGACCGGGCGGAACGCGGTGGAGACCACCGGCACCGAACTCTTCGAGGCGTCCCGCAGATCGTAGAAACCGACCGGATGCATCCCGAACGCCGCGAACACCCGCGCCACCTGGGCCAGCTCCCGCCGCGAACCCACCCGGATCGCCCCGTGCCGCTCCGCCGAGACCCGCTCGATGCTGCCCAGCCGCCGAGCCTGATCCCCACGGGCCGCCGCGACGTCCTCGTTGACCGCCCGCGAAACCTCCACCAGCGTGGTGTAGGCGGGCACCTCGGTGCCGTACATCGCGGCCAGCCGCAGGGCGAACTGCGCTCGCAACTGCCACTGCGGGACCAGGGAATCAGGCATGAACCCAACCGTACAATCACGACAGTGAGCATGGGATCCTCAACCGCCGCCCTGCGTCCGTTGCTGGTCACCGATCTGGACGGCACCCTGCTGGCGCCGGACGGTCGGATGTCGGAGCGAACTGCAGACGTGGTGGCTGGGTTGCTCGCGCAGGGTTTGCAGTTCACGTTCGCCACGGCCCGGTCTCCGCAGACCGCCTTGCCCCTGCTGCGCGATCTGCCGTTCACCCTGCCCGCGGTGGTCTACAACGGCGCCTTCCTGACCGATCCACGCACCGGGGAACTCACCGACGGCGTCCTGCTGGAACCCGGCGTGACCGAGGTCGTGATGCGGCAGGCAGCCCAGTTCCGGTTGACGCCGATCATCTTTCACGTCGAGCACGGTCATGACCGGGTGAGCGCGGTCGAGCACGACCAGAACCCCGAAGCCGCGCAGTATTTCCGCGAGCGTACCGATGATCCTCGGGTTGCCCTGGTGGCCGAGGCCTCGGACCTGTTCGGCGCCGATGCCTTCGTGGCGACGGTGATGGGAACCGCCGAGCAGATCACCGGACTCATCCCCCTGATCACCGAAAACCTGCACGCAGAATGCACCTTCAATGCCCAGCCGGACACCTACCATCCGGAACAGGTGTGGCTGGAGATCACCGGCGTCGGGGCCACCAAGGCGGCCGGGATCGCCCGGCTGGCGGACACGGTCCCGCACGAGCACCTGATCTGCTTCGGGGACAACCACAACGACCTGAGCATGTTCGCCTCCGCCGACGAGAGCCTGGCCGTGGCCAATGCGGCGCCCGCGGTGCTGGCGGCCGCCTCGGCGGTGATCCGGGGCAACAGCGCCGACGGAGTGGCGATGTGGCTGCTGGAGAACCGGTCTCGCCTCGGTCTGCTTGATTAGAGGACGCCTCTGGCGGGCTCGGTGGGAGCGGCCGCCCGGAGGGGGCCGGTTGCGGGCAGCCGAGCCACCACCACCCAGTACGGACCGTCCCGTCCCGCCTCCACCCGTCCTCCCATCGGCTCCAGGCGCTCGCGCAGACCCAGCAGACCGGAACCGTTCCCCGGCCGGGCCGTGGGTTTGATGCCGTCGTTCAGGATCCGCAGCTCGCCGTTGTGGTAGGTGATGCGCACCCAGCCGGCCTTGGAGTGGCGCAGCACATTGGTCACGCTCTCGCGCACGACCCAGGCGGCTGCCTCCTGCCATGGCTGCGGGATGTCGCCGATGTCCAGGGTGGTCTCGATCCCGGCTGAGCTCAGGAGGGTGCGGGCGCTCTCGAGTTCCTGGGGGAGGCTGGTCGGGTGGTAGCCGCGAGCGAGTTCGTCGGCCTCGGCCATGGCGTTCAGGGCGCTCTGGCGGACCCTCAGCATCTGGGCCCCGGCGCCCTCGTCGTCGCCGCGGTTGGCCAGGGCGGTGGCGAGTTCGGCCTGCACGGCGATGGTGGACAGGTACCGGCCCAGGACGTCGTGCACGTCCTGGGAGAAGCGCAGACGTTCCTCGGCCACCGCGAGGCTGGCCTGGGTGTGGCGGTTGGCGTCGAGTTCGGCGACTGTGCGGTTCAGCCACGTCGCCGCCCGGACGGTGATGATGGCTCCACTGCAGTTCAGGAGTCCGTTGAAGAGCGAGAACCACGGGCCAGCGTTCACCGTGCAGAAGAGCGCCGAGCCGGCCAGCAGGCCCACGACGATGAGCCGGCCGGGCAGGCCGCTCAGCGCGAAAGACAGGTTCTGGACGACGAGAAGGGCGACATTCGCCCGGACCAGGGGATCGGCGGTGAGGCCGAAGAGCCCGAAGAAGACGACGTTGCCGATGGCCAGCGCCACGATCCGGCGTCTGGGAAAGGGCCGACGCTGGGCAGAGGACGGCGCCAACGCGGTCATGGCCCGCATCGTCGAACTGCACACGGCGGTCAGGAACAGGCAGCCGCCCAGCGAGGCCAGGCTCACGTGGGCCGGTACCGCCAGTCCGGCGTTGGAGGCTTCGATGAATCCGAACGAGAACCACAGCAGGGTCCCGGCCCACAGGTTGCTCTGCAGCAGAACCCGGGTGAAGAGATCCACCCGCTCGGCTCGGCGGAGCTGCCCCCAGCGTCGTCGGCCGCGAATCCTCACCCTGATCAGCTTAGACGCGTTCCTGCTCCGGCCGGCTCACTTCGGAAAGCCGAGTCGGCCGGAGCAGGAACTGTTTTCGGGCCACAGACGTGACCCGCCAGTAGGGAAGGATCAGCCGCCGTTGGACTGCCGGATGCCCTGGGCCAGGGCCTCGAAACGGTAGACGAATCCACCCGAAGGCCCGCTGACGGTCAGGTAGGCATCCTTCTTGCCCGGGCGGATGGCCAGGTTCGTCGCGGAATACTTGCCGTCGTCCGGGACCGGAGCCTCGACCGTGGCCAGGTGGTCGCCTTCCGGGCTGAACACCATGACCCGGGCCTGGTTGTGGAACATCTGGTACACATTGCCCGCGGCGTCCACCGCGTTGGAGTCGACCTGAGCCCGCCCGGCGTTCACGTACATCGCCGGGTGCTGGCTGGTGACCGTGGTGCCGTCCTCGGCGAGTCCGATGTAGTCGATCCGGTTGGCCGTGTACTGGCTCACCCACAGCCCGCCGAAGTCCTCGTCGAACGAAATGCCGTTCGGTGCGGGCAGCCCACCGGCCACCACCGTTGCCGACTGGCCGTCCCGGTCGATGCGTACCACCCGGCCGCGGTCCTGCCCGCCCGGATCGTCGTGGCCGGTGGTGTCGCTGATGTAGAGGTTGCCCTGCTCGTCGAAGGCCAGGTCGTCGGGCTTCATCGCCGAGCCGTCCACGTCACCGGTGAAGAAGGTCTGCGGATCGGTGCCGTCGGCCGCGATGCTGACGATCGCACCGGAGACGAAGTCGGTGAGGTAGATGCGGCCGTCGTGCGGGCTGACCTGGGCCGAGGTGTAGGCGCCGGCCTGGTCGGTGAAGAAGGGACTGGCCTTGCGGGTGGCGGTGTCGATGCGGATCACCTTGGGCTGCCCGGCCGGGGCGGTGACGTCCACCACCAGCAGCGAGCCGTCCTCGGTGAACACCGGGCCCTCCAGCAGGGTCATCCCGGTCTGCGGGTGCACATCGCTCACCTTGAGCAGCTTCTTGGCCGTGACGTCACGCCCGGCGGGTGCAGCGGCGGCGGATCCGGCTCCACCGACGGTCAGGACCAGACCGGTCGCCGCCACAGCGGCCAGAATGCGGTGCTTCATCGGGTCTCCTTAACGGGGGTCAGCACGTCGTCGATCTGCTCGGAACGCCACCGGCGCAGCAGGTCGTGGAACTTCACCGGCCCGGGGGAGAAGGTCAGGATCTTGCGAGTACGCCCCTCACCGTTGTAATAGCCCGGGGTGCACTCGCTCTGGAACTTGGTGGTGTCGGCCGAGACCTCGGCGATCGTGCGCACCCACTGCTGGGCGTCCTGCGCGCTGGGCTCCACCACCGCGCCCTTCTCCTGGGCCCGGGCCACCACCGCGGCGATGTGCTCGGCCTGCTCGCCCAGGATGTGCGCGAAGTTGACCGAGTTGGCGTTCTGCATCGAGCCGAGGTGGAACAGGTTGGGGAAACCCGGGCTGTAGAAGCCGTGCAGGGTCTGCGGGCCGCCTCGCCAGGTCTGCAGCAGGTTCACACCGTTACGGCCGAGCACCGGCAGGGCCCCGGTGACGATCCCGGACATGCCCACGTCGAAACCGGTGGCGAAAATGAGGCAGTCCACCGGGTACTCGGTCTCGCCCACCACCACGCCGGTCTCGGTCATCCGGGTGATGCCCCCGGTGTCGGCGGTGTCGACCAGGGTGACGTTCGGCCGGTTGAAGGTCTGCAGGTAGTAGTCGCTGAAACAGGGCCGCTTGCACATGTACCGGTACCAGGGCTTCAGCAGTTCGGCGGTCTGCGGATCGGCGACCACCTCGTCCACCCGGGCCCGGATCTGGTTCATCTTGTGCGCGTCGAGCAACTCGTCGGTGAGCTCACGCTCGGCCTCGGACACACTCTGATCCACCACGCCGGACAGATACGTCCGCTGCAGCCGGGAACTGGACGTCCACCCGTCCCCGATCAGGTCTTCCTCCACCGGCTCACCGGTGATCGCGGCCAGGAAGTTGTCCATCCGCCGGCGCTGCCATCCGGGCTCCTGCCCCTGCACCCACTGAGGGTCGAGCGGCCGGTTACCCCGCACGTCCACCGCTGATGGGGTTCGCTGGAACACATACAGATGAGCTGCATCCTGACCCACGTGCGGAATCACCTGCACGCCGGTCGCTCCCGTGCCGACTACCGCGACCCGCTTGTCCCGCAGGCCTGCCAGGCCACCGTCGGCGCTCCCGCCGGTGTAGGCGTAGTCCCAGCGGCTGGTGTGAAAAGTGTGCCCGCGGAAGGTCTCGATCCCCGGAATGCCGGGCAGCTTCGGCTGGGTCAGCGTGCCCTGCGAGACCACCACGTACTGCGCCCGGATCCGGTCGCCGCGGTCGGTCTCGACCTGCCACTCGTTCTCTGCGTCCAGCCATTCCAGCTGGCTCACCCGGGTCTGGAATAGCGCGTCCGGGTACAGGCCGTAGTGCTCGGCGATCGCGATCGCGTGCTGGCGGATCTCCTCGCCCGGCGCGTAGCGCATGCTCGGCATCCGGCCGAGCTCCTCCAGCAGCGGCAGGTAGACCGAACCCTCGATGTCGCAGTGGATTCCGGGGTAGCGGTTCCAGTACCAGGTGCCGCCCACGTCACCGGCCTCGTCGACCAGCCGGATCCGCTCCAGCCCGGCCTCGCGCAACCGGGCCGCGGTCAGCAGCCCGCCGAAGCCGGCGCCGATCACCAGGGCGTCCACCCGGTCCTGGCGGGGCTCGCGCTCGGTGAACGGGGTGTACGGGTCCTTGGCGTAGTAGCCGAACTCGCCGGCGGCCGATCTGTACTGCCCGAGTCCTTCGGGTCTGATCCGCCGGTCGCGCTCGTGGCGGTACTTCGCCCGCAGCGCCTCGATATCGATGTCCGCGGACAGGTTCTCGAAGGTTTCGGTGCTCGTTGCCACTGGCCGTCCTCAATCCCGGCGCCCGCCGGACGAAGACAGGCAGCACGCGCCACATCGTCCAACGATGCGTCGTTGCCTCGATGCCGTCGGCAAACAACTTAGCATCAGGCTAAGTATCTCGCTGCCCTCCAGGCCCCCGCGGGCCAGCGGTCCGGCATACTGGCCGCCGTGGAGGCGGAACGGGCAGAGCTGGTGCAGATCCTGGGCGACCTGGTCGAGACGATGCAGACCTCCCGCCTGCCCGGGGCCGTGCGTGACCTGCTCGCCTCCGACCTCACCTTCCAGCAGCTGAAGGTCCTCACCGTGCTGGTCACCCTGCCCGACGGGGTCACCGTGCGCGGCCTGGCCGAGACGTTCGGGGTCTCGATGGCCTCGATGTCGAACATGCTCGACCGGCTGGTGGCGCAGGACACCGCCCGCCGTGACGTGGATGCCACCGACAGCCGGGTGCGCCGGATCCACGCCACCCCGCAGGGCCGGGAGGTGGTCCGCAAACTGGTGGGCGCACGTCCCGAATTCTCCGAGGACATCCTGGCCAACCTCTCGCTGGAGGATCTGCGGGCCCTGACCCAGGGACTACGCGCAGTCGAGGCCGTCTTCAGCCACCGCATCGACGGCGGCCCGGCCGCGCTGGTTGCCAACGCGTCGGCTGAAACCCGCGAGCTGTCGTAGGCCAGATCCGCGGCTGCACCGCGCTTGGGCAAGAACTCTCAGTAATCAGCGAACCGCGTCCGGCCCTGTCAAGATTTTGTCAAAAGGTTGCGGCTTCACGCTTTTGGCCTCAAAGTCGCTGGTCGTGTCCAGCCATGCCCCCGCCGCACCGCAGAGCCCCGCCCCGGACCCTTCACCGGGCCCGGCCAGAGGTACGGCCAGTTCCGCCCACGGCCCGTCGCTGGGCCGGCTGGCGCTGACCATCGGCGCCCTCGGGGTGGTTTTCGGTGATATCGGGACAAGCCCGATCTACACCGTGCAGACGATCTTCAACCCCGAGGACCCGCACCCGGTCCCGGCCACCCCGGACAACGTCCTGGGCGTGATCTCGCTGATGATCTGGTCGGTGACCCTGATCGTCACGCTGGAGTACGTCTCGTTCGTGCTGCGGGCCGACAACGACGGCGAAGGCGGCATCCTGTCGCTGATCACCCTGATCCGCCGCCGCGCGGTACCCGGCAGCCTGCGCACCAAGGCAGTCCTGGCCGGGCTGGGCATCTTCGGCGCCTCGCTGTTCTTCGGCGACAGCATGATCACCCCGGCCATCTCGGTGCTGTCCGCGGTCGAGGGCCTGGAGGTGGTCAACCCCTCGCTGGGCAGCCTCACCGTGCCGATCACGGCGGTGGTCATCGTGCTGCTGTTTCTGGGCCAGAAGTTCGGCACGGCCCGGGTGGGCGGGCTGTTCGGGCCGGTGATGATCATCTGGTTCACCACCATCGGCGTGGCCGGTGTGCACGGCATCACCCAGAACCCCGAGGTCCTGAAGGCGCTGTCGCCCACCTACGCGCTCGGCTTCCTGTTCGGCCACCCGGGCATCGCGTTCTTCTCGATGGCGGCGGTGGTGCTGGCGATCACCGGGGCCGAGGCGCTGTACGCCGACCTGGGGCACTTCGGCCATGCGGCGATCGCCCGGGCCTGGCTGATCCTGGTCTTCCCGGCCTGCCTGCTCAGCTACATGGGCCAGGGCGCCCTGGTGATCCAGGACCCGGTGGCCAACCTGAGCAGCCCGTTCTTCCTGCTGGTGCCCGAGTGGGCCCGGCTGCCGCTGGTGCTGCTGGCCACCCTGGCCACCGTGATCGCCTCCCAGGCGGTGATCACCGGCGCCTTCTCGGTGGCCCACCAGGCCATCCAGCTCGGCTACCTGCCCCGGCTGCGGATCACCCACACCTCGGCCCAGGCGATCGGCCAGATCTACGTGCCCTGGGTCAACTGGGTGCTGATGTGCTCGGTGCTGACCCTGGTGTTCGCCTTCCAGAGCTCGCACAAGCTGGCCTACGCCTTCGGGATGGCGGTCACCGGCACCATCACCATCACCACCCTGCTGTTCTTCTACCTGGCCCGGCACCGCTGGAAGAAGCCGGCCTGGCTGGTCTACGGCCTGGGCGGGCTGTTCCTGACGGTGGACCTGCTGTTCCTCTCGGCCAACCTGACCAAGCTGGTGCACGGCGCCTGGCTGCCCCTGCTGATCGGCATCACCGTGTTCACTGTGATGACCACCTGGCAGCGCGGCAGGGCCGTGGTCACCGCCCGCCGCGAGCAGGAGGAGGGCTCGCTGCGGGAGTTCGTGGACAGCCTGCACCACCGTGAGCCGGTGGTGGTCCGGGTGCCGGGCACGGCGGTGTTCCTGAACCGCGGCAAGGAGACCACCCCGCTGGCGATGCGGGCCAACGTCGAGCACAACCACGTGCTGCACGAGCACGCGGTGATCCTCTCGATCGAGACCTGCCCGGTGCCCTACGTCCCACCCGCCGAACAGGTGGTTCTGGACGAGCTCGGCTACGCGGACGACGGCATCACCCACGTCACGGCCTACTTCGGCTACATGGATGAACCCGATGTACCCAGCGCACTGGCCCGGCTGTGCGGGAACGCGCCGGAGATGCCGGACTCGCTGAAGGACGCCTCGTACTTCCTGTCCACCATCGACCTTCAGGTCGGCGACTCCAAGTGCCTGCCGATGTGGCGCAAGAAGCTGTTCGTTGCCACCTCCGGGATCACCGCCGACGCGGCCGACTACTTCCGGCTGCCCAGCGACCGCACCGTGGTGATCGGGTCCCGGATCGCGGTGTAAATGTGAGACGTCGGTGAGGCTTTCGTACCCGGGTCGCCGGGGCGGCCCTGCCTGACTGCGGTTGCCCGAAAGTCCTCTGTCTCATGCACGGACATTCCGGCCTGGGGATAGGTTCGTGGTGAAAGAGCAGCTCTGCGTTTGATGTTACTTTGCGTGTCGGTATTGCGCCTGAATAGGCTCAGCATTCGTCGTTGAGAGGAATGCGGTGGCTCGGAAAGGCGAGGATCTTGGGGTCAGCATCTACGGCCTGTGGAGGGCCGGGAACGAGAAGCTGATCCCGATCTCCGGTCAGTACCGGGACATGGGTAGGGCGCTTCAGGCGGTCCCCCAGATGCACACGGTTCTGCTGCGGCATGATGATCTGGCCGTTGCGCCGGCGCGTTCCATGACGTCCCGTGCGTACATGGCGGCCGAGGGAGCGGTCGGGCTGAGCGGTCCGGTGGCCGGTCCGTTGGAGGAGATGCGCCAGATTCTCGCTGACATCTTCGTCTCGACCGCGAACAACCTCGAGGACACCGGCCATGCTCTGATCCTGGCGGCCGACCGGTACAGCGAGACCGACGAGGCAGCGCGGATCAAGTACGAGAAAGAGCGCGAGAACTACGCCGAACAGCGGGCTCACGAGGGCCTGTCGTGAGCGCCGCAGACGAGCAGGGATTGCTGCTGCAGCGGTACGGGCAGCTTCGGGAGAAGTCGATCAGGCTTGAGGAGTCGATGGTCGAGGCCTACCTGAAGGCGGGCAACATCACCAAGAACAGCCAGACCGGTCGCTACGAGAGCCCAGGCGAGAACCCGAACCTCGTACCTCTGATCGACCAGGAGATCGACCGGGTGCACGAGTCCTTCTCCGGCGTCGCCGACATCTTCACACCGTTCGTCGCGTTGCCTGATCCCGCTGACTTTCGAGATGCTATGCGAGAGATCGCAAGTGTGGCGGGTGTTATCAACACCGGCCAGTCGAGCAAGACCGATGATGGGAACCTGGTCCTGGGCGGTACCGGCCTGGCCGGCATGGCCGATGTCCGGAGCCTGGTGGAGGACTGGAGTGGGTACGCGTCCCAGAGCTTCCAGGACAACTTCCTCTCCCCATGGCCGACGATCACCGCGAACCAGTCGGCGATGGTGCTGGCTCTGCACGGCGCTGTGGAAGCTGAAGCCACCATCTGGAAGAACGTTCGCGCCAACATCGTCGACCTGGTCGAGAAGGCGCAGCACGCGGTTGACGCTGCGGGTGAATGCTCACCAGAGCAGGTTGCACTGAACCTGACGGTGGCGGCTTCGATCGTCTCGGTCGTGGCGACTCCGGCCAGCGGGGCTGGCGCACTGGCTCTCACCTTTGTCGGTGAGGCGCTGTCCATCGCCAGTTCGCTCCCGGGCGAGAAGAAGGAGATCAAGCACAGCGTGGGATCCCAGGAGATCGTCCTTGGCGGTTCCCTCAAGGAGATCGAGACCCAGGTTCGCTCGGCTGCGGAAGCGTTGCGGGGAGAGATCATCACGGCCGAAGCAGCGATCGAGGCCGCGGTGAACGCCAACATTGCGGTGATGACCGATCCGGCGAATCAGTCCCGCTTCGTCTCGGCCCGTCCCCTGCTGGCCGACAAGACAAGCTCCAGCATCACGCACGAGTACAACGGCATGGGTAAGGCGTACTGATGGGCGAACTGGCAGATCGGCTCGCCAGTATGCGGGTTTCGGTGACGATGCCCGACCAGGGGATGTCCGCGGAACTGCTGGGCAGCAGCCAGGTGACCGCGCGTATCCAGGAGGGTCTGTATACCCGATCCCGTGATGCCGATCTGGAATGGCGGCTCACCACATTGGCCGGCTTGCTCTGGGTTGCCCGCACCCGGGAGTACCGGCGTATCTTCGCGGATGTCACCGGTCAGGCGTCAGCGGGAGCGGCACGACCGATATCTCCACGGGACATTGCGTTTGCCCAAGAGCGGGACGAGATCGTGGCTGCGGGCTCTTCGGCCGACGGGCGCGTGGCTCTGCAGACCACAGGGATGCTGCAGTGGCGGGCCACCGTTGAGCCCGGCACCCTTCGCCAGCTGGATGAAGCAGAGTTCCTGGCCGGGGTCGGCCAGGCTGCCGGTGCGTTGATCCGTGATCATGCCGATGCCGTGGCCGCGTTGAAGAACAAGCACTACGACGGCTGGCCCGACTGACCTGGAAAGTGATGGCTGATAATGAAGGTTAACGCCTGGACGGCAGGGCTGAGCGCGGTGCTGCTGACCGGCACCCTGGCGGGCTGCTCGTCGCGCGAGGAACCGGAAGCAGTTGCCTGTGAGGCTCTCTCGATCCCGGAGACGGAGAACTCGGGCGAGCCGTCCCCAGAAATCAAGGTCGTCGAAGAAGGGTTCTCGGAGGTCCGGAAGAAGGAGTACGACCCGAGCTACTCGATCGTGTCGGCAGGAGCGGTGCTCGAAAACACCAGTGACCGTGTCGCCTACCGTACGCGGGTCGTCTTCGACTCTCTGAACAAGTCCGGCGCATCGAACCTCGCCGAACCGGACGGCATTTTCAAGACGGTCGAGGTTCCGGTGATGAATCCTGGCGAACAGGTGCGGGTCGGGACCGTGCTGGCTCCTTCGCTGGGTGCCCGGACCTTCGAGGTCTCGGTGCTTGCAAGCGTCACACAGTGGCTGGACCGAGCTGATACAACAAACGGCCTCGCACCTGTGAAGGTGTCAATTGCCGACCCGGGGGCCGCTCAGAGTTCGGTGTCCAGTCAGGTGGAGATTCCGCTGGCAGTGGAGAACACGAACTGCAGGAGCTCGGTGTTTCGCGGGTACTCGGCGCTCTACCGGGATTCCTCCGGGACCTTGATCGGTGGCTTCACCGAGACTGGGGGGACCCCGGACGGAAATGCCTGTACAGCGGGGATGTCGACGGCGCGCATGCTGGCCGGCGAGGACTACATGCCGGAAGAAATCGATCTGACCAAGATCGAGGTGAGCGCCATGTGCGATCTGGCCCCCAACGAGAATCCTGGCGAGCGCAACCGTCCACTCAACTGACCGGACGAGGTGAGGGGGTGGGCGCCCCCGGACCCGAAGCCGGTCACGGTCCGGACGCTGCTGGATCTTCTGGCCGACGATCCGGAATGAATTCGCCGTAGGGCGCGGTTGGAAAAAACGGACGAGCCTCCGCTTCGGGTTCTAGAGTGGAGGCTCGTCCGTGCACATCTGATCGGGCCTGGTACCGGCAGCGCCCCCGTCCGCAAGTGAGGGAAGGCAAGTCATGGATCTCGGGATTCACTACTTCACGTTCACCCACCCCGAGTGGGAGACGACGCTGGCCGACCGGTTCCAGGAAACCGCCCAGATCGCCGACCAGGGCGGGGTGAACCTGCTGACGGTGATGGACCACTGGTTCCAGATGCTGCACGCCGGAGGCCCGTTCGAGCCGATGCTCGAGGGCTACACCTCGCTGGGCTTCCTGGCCGGCGTCACCCAGAACGTGCGCCTGAGCCTGCTGGTCACCGGCGTCACCTACCGCCACCCGGGCCTGCTGGCCAAGACCGTCACCACCCTCGACGTGCTCTCCAAGGGCCGCGCGATGCTCGGCATCGGGGCCGCCTGGTACGACCGCGAGCACGCCGGCCTGGGAGTGCCGTTCCCGCCCACCGCCGAGCGGTTCGAGCGCCTGGAGGAGACGCTGCAGATCTGCCGGCAGATGTGGTCGGACAACGACGGCGCCTTCCACGGCAAGCACTACCAGCTGGAAGAGACGATCAACCTGCCTCCCGCGGTGCGCGGCAGCGTGCCGGTGATGATCGGTGGCGGGGGAGAACAGAAGACCCTGCGGATGGTCGCCGAGTACGCCCAGGCCTGCAACCTTTTCGGGGGACCGGGGGACGAGGCACTGGGGACCGTGCGCCACAAGCTCGAAGTGCTGCGCGGGCACTGCGAGCGACTGGGCACCGACTACGACGCTATCGAGAAGACGATGCTCTACCGGAGCAACCCGGTGGAAGACCCGGACGCCTTCCTGACCGACGTCGAGCGGTACAAGGCACTGGGCATCGACCTGGTCAACTTCACGCCGCCGGCCTACGTGGACCCGATTCCGTGGGCCACCGGCATGGTCGAGAAGGTCGTTCCCCGGCTGAAGAGCGTCTGATCTCGTGCTGAAAGGCTCCGGCCCGGCTTTCCGGTGCCGGAGCCTTTCAGAACTAAGGACGCTGTGCGCGCCTGAGCAGCGCGTCCCACCTTCGGGTGGGGTTCAGGCCCGCTGGTAGAACTCGTAAACCACGCCCTGCTCGAACGTTCTGGTCTCGGCCAGCCGCAGCGGCACGTTCTTGGCGACCGCCGGCAGGTAGGGTGTACCCCCGCCGACCAGCAGCGGGTACCGCACGATGTGGAACTCTTCGACCAGGCCGAGCTCGATCGCCTGACCGGCCAGGTCCGGGCCGCCGATCGAGACCTTCTGGTCGCTCGCGCCCAGCGCAGCCGCTACCTCCTCGGCCACCGTGCCCTGAGCCAGCCGGGCGTTGCCCTGCACGCTGGTGAGGGTACGGCTGAAAACGACTTTCGGCAGAGCGCTCCAGACCTCGGCGAACGCGGTCCGGTCCGCATCTGTCCGCATCGCCGGGTCGTTCTCCCAGACCAGCATGTCCTCGTACAGCCGGCGCCCGAGCAGGTAGCAGCCGAGCTCGCTGACTTGTTCCAGGCTGTAGCGGAAGCGGTCGTCGGTCACCGGCAACCAGGCGAAGTTGCCCTGGCGGTCCTTCACGAAGCCGTCGACCGACACACCCATCGAATAGATCAGCATGCTCGCGAACGTAGTGCACCCATGCCCCGCAGGTGAGCAGATTCGTCAGGACCGGCTGCCCAGGTACCGCAGCACCGCCTCGACCCGGCGGTGGGTGTCGTCCGAGGGATCCAGGCCGAGCTTGCCGAAGATCCGGTTGATGTACTTGCTCACCGCCCGCTCGGTCACCACCATCTCCGCGGCGATCGCAGCGTTGGACCGGCCACGAGCCATCAGCTCCAGGGCCTCGCGCTCGCGGGGCGTGAGATCGTTCAGGGCATCGGAGTTCAGCGCATCGGCCCTGGCCAGGACACCACGCATCACCTCCGGATCGAGCACCGTGCCACCGGCCGCGACCGTACGAAGGGCAGCCAGGAACTGCTCCACGTCTCCCACCCGGTCCTTGAGCAAATAACCAATGCCGCCACCGGCGTCCTCAAGCAGTTCCCGCACATACGCCTGCTCGATGTACTGCGACAGAATCAGCACGGGCAGACCGGGCCAACGACGCCGGGCCTCCAACGCGGCCCGCAGACCCTCGTCACGGAAGGTCGGGGGCAGACGGATGTCGACGATGGCCAGGTCCGGGCGCTCGCGTTCCAGCTCCTGCAGCAGCGCGTCCGGGTCACCGACGGCGGCCGTGACCTCGCAGTCCAGCTCGGCCAGCACCAGTTTCAGGCCTTCCCGGAGCAGAAGCAGGTCTTCGGCGATGACTACGCGCACGGTATCTCCACGGACAAGTGGGTCGGGCCACCCGGCGGGCTGCTGAGGGTCATGGTTCCGTCGAAAGCTGCTACTCTGCGGCGTAACCCGGTCAGACCTGACCCCTGAGTCTCGTCGGCTCCGCCGCGCCCGTCGTCGACGACCTTGATGGTGACCTGCTGGCCGTCGCTGCGCACCTCGACCGAGGCGTGAGCGGCGTTGCTGTGCCGACTGATGTTGGTCAAGGCTTCGGCCACCACGAAATAGACCGTCGACTCCAAGGGAACCGGAAGGCGCTGCTGGACCACAACGTCCATTTGTAAGTCGTAAGTGACCTGTTCGGCGAGGGATTCGAGACCGCCGGCCAGCCCGCGGTCGGCCAGGATCGGCGGATAGACGTTGCGGACCAGTTCCCGTAGTTCCCGCAGCGCCTCCTCGACCTCGCCCCGGGCACTGCCCAGCAATTGACGAGTGCTCGCCGGAGCATCCCGGAGCCTCCGGTCGAGCACGCCCAGAGTCATGGTCAGAGCGACCAGACGAGCCTGCGCGCCGTCATGCAAATCCCTTTCGATCCGGCGCAGTTCGGTGGCCTGCGCCTCCAGTGCACCGGAGCGCGACTGGGTCAGCGCCGCCACCCGCCGTTCCAGCCGGGCACTTCGTCCTGCGCTGCTGAGCATTTCGTTGACCCGGGCGTGCCAGCGCGGCAGCCCGTGACTGCAGGCGGCCGCGATGACCACGAACACCAGGCCCAGACCGGCCAGCACGAAGGAGTTCCGGGTACTGCCGACCTCGACGCGCAGGCCGGGCAACGGGGTTTCGGAGGCGAAGTTCCACCAGAGCGGAATGGCCACGGTGCCGAGCGCGCCGCCCCACAGCAGGAGACTCAGCGCCAGCAGGCCCGGCCCGAGTACGGCCTGGGCGATCAGCCAGGTCGTGCTGACGGTGACCGGCGTTCTCAGGCCGGCCGGATCTCCCGGACCGAGCGCCCGGCTGTCGTTGCGATGCTGCCGAGCGATGACGTTCTGCACCACGGCATTACGGTCACGGGCGGCCACGATCAGTAGCACCCGCAGGCCGGTCAGCGCGTTCGACAGCAGGAGCGCGAGGTCCTGGCGGATCATGGTCACCTGCTTGAAGCGTGCGGAACGGCCTGCCGCCGGAGGACCGGCCTCGAGCGTGATCAGGCGTTCACGGCCTGGTAGATCTGGTCTGCGAGCTCAGGCAGCGTACTCGTGTCGACTGAGCTGTTCACCGCCACCGCCAGCAGCACCCCGGTCTCCGGGACGTACATGTGCAGCACCCGGTAACCGAATGTCGCGCCCTCGTAGGCCCAGGTCTGCCCGGAGACCTCGCTGTACTTCTGTGCCACGCCCAGACCGAAGCCCACCGGGTCCTCGGCACTCAGCTCGGTGACCGGCCGGCTGGTGACCACCGAGGTCAGCGACTTCAGCTCGGTCTGCTGCTTTTCCGGCAGCTTCCACCCGGTGTAGAGCGCACGCTGCCAGGTCGTCATGTCCTCCAGCGAGGAGACCAGACCGCCCGCGCCCTGCCCCCAGCTCAGCGCCAGCTTGGGCACGGCCTGGCCTTCCAGCTCGGGCAGCCAGGACTGCATGCTGTAACCGTCGGGAATCTTGGTCGCGACCTTCGGCGAGCAGGTCTCCGGGGCGAAGCAGCTGGTCTTCATCCCGAGCGGCTTGAGGATCCGGCGGTGTACCTGGTCGAAGTAGCTGTCCCCGGTGACCTCCTCGACCACCAGCTGGGCGAGCAGGTAGTTGGTGTTGGAGTAGGCGTAGGTGTTGGCCCCGACCTCGGCATCTTCCACGAAGGCGATGAGCTCCTCGGCGGTGGCGGTGCGCTCCGGGTCCTCGCGCAGCGTGGCGATGAACTCGGGCGACTCCGTGTACCCAGGAATGCCGCTGGTCATCCCGAGCAGCTGCCGGATCGTGACGTCCTTCCACTGCGCGTACTGCGGCAGCCACCGGCCCAGGCTGTCGTCGATCGAGAGCTTGCCCTCGGCCTCCAGCTGCAGCAGCACCATCGACGTCATCGCCTTGGTGTTGCTGCCGATCTGCCACAGCGAGTTGTTCCGGGCCTCACCGGCTGTCACGGCAACATCGGCCTGACGGCCCGGGTAGGTGATCCGCACTGAAGCCGCCGTTGCGTGCTCGGTCTCGCCGGACGTCTCCAAGTACTCGTTCAGCTCGGCCCGGACCCGTTGCTCCACGGCGCTTTTGTGCGAGGTGTCGTTCTTCGGCCGGGCCTGCGCGTCGTCGGCCTGCGCATTGACCGCGATCAGGGCGAGGGCCGAAAGGGCGGCCACACCACCGGCGAGCTGGGCTGCCTTGCTGGTCTTGCTGACCTGGAACCGCATGAGCCTGGTCCTTTCCGTTGACTGCCCTCAACGCTAGGGACCGGGCGCATGACGAAGAAGCAGGCCAGGATGCCAGTACATTGACATGCAGGCACCCCTTGCCAGCGCTACGGACGGATGCTCGCGGCGTCGAAGAAGTCCCAGCCGTCGAGCGTCGTGCGGGTCGGATCGTCGGCGGCCCATCCACCGGCCAGCGCCTGGTCCAGCAGGGCCCGGACCACGCCGGGTTCGTTCAGGTTCAGCACCTGCCCGTCCGTGCGCATGAGCATGCCCGAGGGCAGGAGGCCATCGGGCCCGAAGCGGCCCGGGCCGAGCTCGAAGGTCACTACCAGTTCGCCCCGCGAGCCCTCTTTGCGCAGGTGAACCGCGGGGGCGGTGTCGTTGGGGGAGACCGACCAGAGATACCGGTCAGAGGCAACCGTCAGACGGCGAACTCGGCGACGGCCCATGGGCTGAGTCTAAAGGGCTCAACGGTTTTGACGGGCCGGAACGGTCGGGGCCGGGTTCTGTGCAGCCCCGACCGTTTCGATCAGCGCCGGCGCAGGCGCACCTTGATCGTCGTCCGCGAGTAGTCCACGTCGGCCCGCAGACCGTTGGAAACGCGCACGGTCGTGAACGTCCCGCGAACCCGGCGCGCCGAGATCAGGACGATGTCGCCGGCCTTGCCGCCGATGTGAAGCTCGCTCTTGCCGCTCAGCACCACATCGTCGTCCACCGCAACCTTCGTGGACCCGTCGACCTTGAGAACGCCAGCAGTCTGGCGGTATTCGCCGTCAACCCGCACCGAGCTGTCGAGCTGCAGGGTACCCCCGCCGACGCTCACGTCACCCCGGCCGAGCGACTTGGCCTTGGCCACCACCAGAGTGCCCGCGGCCAGCGTGGTCCCGCCCTGGTAGGTGTTGCTGCCGGCCAGCGTGAGCGACCCGCTACCGGACTTGGTCAGGCCGCCGCGGCCGTCGATGTCGTTGCGCCAGGTGTCACTGCTCGCGAACCCACCGATGGACGCGTCCATGCTCACCTTGACGTCGCGGTCGAAGGAACCGTAACCGTCGGCCGCCGCGAACAGGTTCAGCCGGCCCCAGTTCTCCGGTCCGTCCAGCAGCGGGTGCCCGGCCTCCAGAGCGGTCGTGCGCAGCACCTCACGTCGCTGGTCAGCGCTCAGGTACGGCAGCCGGGTCTCCAGCAGCACCTCCGCGCCCTTGGGCACAACCATGGACGCCGACGAACGCTTGGCCGGCAGGTCGTAGGTCAGCTTCTCCTCGACCAGGCGGCGGTTGGCCGTGTAGTCGGCGTAGTCGTCGTTCTTGCGGTTGCCGGAGTGCGCGAACTGGGCCAGGTCGTCACCCACGCGGGCCGTGAAGAAGTCGTGAGCCTGCTGGCGCGCGGCGGTCTTGAGCTCGGCGTTGTCCGGGTCGTTGAGGATGGCCGCGGCCAGAGCGGTTGCCAGGATGCGGCCACCGATCACGTCCAGGGGCGAGTGCATGCCGGAGACCACGCGGGTGTCGGCCAGGTCGACGGCCGCGGTGAACAGCTCCTGGAAGCGCTCGGGCACCGCGTAGGCGTAGGCCAGGGCGCTCAAGTAGAAGGCGTTGGTGTGGCCGCTGGGGTAGCCACCGTCCTCCGCCGGGGTGGTGCTGCGCTGACGCAGCAGCTGCGCGATGACCTTGACGTCGGACTTGTAGACGGGGTAGCCGAGTTCGTCGGTCTTGCCGGTGTCGACGACCTTGTTGTCCAGCGTCATCCGCCACGGCCGCGGGTACAGGTAGGCGAACTTGCCGGGGTTTCCGGAGGAGAAGTTTCCCCGCAGCCGGCCGACCAGGTTCACCACCTGCCCGAGCTCGGAGTCAGCCGAGCCCGCGCCCAGAGCCGAACCCGGCGCTGCCCCGGCCGGAATCGCGTCCTCGATCTTGGTGGCGGGCGTACCGGTCGGAGCCTCGGTGATCCCGGTGACCGCCAGCGCGCCCGCACGGTAGTGAGCCGCCAGCGGGCCGAGGCCGACGATCGTGGCGTAGCTCTGGTGCTGCCGGTCAGCAACGAAGGCCCGGGCCGCGTCGGCCTTGGTCCGGGTCCGGGTGATCTGGACCATGTGACGCATGTTGGCGCGCAGCACGGAGGACGACCGCACGGTGCCGGTGTTCCAGGCGTCGCCGGTGCGCCACAGCTGCTCCATCCCGGCCAGGATGCGCACAGCAGCATTGGTCTCGGCGGTCAGGTTCGCCGTGGTGTTGGTCTTGTAGGAGTCGACGAACGCCTGCGCAACAGCCCGATTCGCGGCCGAGACGATCGGGGCGGTCACGGTCGGGGCGGTGAGCGGCGCCGCCGAGGCAGGCCGGGAAAGCAGAGCCGGGCCCGCGGCGATACCGGCGGAGGTCGCAAGGGCGGCCCGCAGGAGGGCGCGGCGGTTCAAGGTGGGTGACGCTGGCATTGCGCCGATCTTGCTGGCGCCGACGCACGGCTTGACCAACATCAGGTCGTGCCAGGGTTAACGCTGGGCGAATCTGCCCCTTTGCCCGGACTTATGCCTGAAACTGTGCTCCGGCTGTGCAGGCCAAGGTCCGATCAAATGATCGGTTGCGCCCCGACCCGCAGGTAACCGCTTAGCGTCCGCGTATCCCGCCGACAACGTCTCGGAGCTCCCGATGCACCAGCCTCACTCAGCGCCCCCGGAAGTCATCTACATCATCCGCCACGCCGAGAAACCCGAGGACTCCACGAAGCCACCCCATGGCGTGGACTACGAAGGCATCGCATGCGAGCACTCGCTCCTACCCAGGGGCTGGCAACGCTCCGGAGCCCTCACCGTGCTGTTCGACCCACCACCCAGCCTGCCCCCGGCCCGCCTGGAACGACCCACCGACCTGATCTCACCCACCTACGGCGGTTACCACAAGACCGCCAAACACCGCACGTACCAGACGATCCAGGGAATCAGCGCTCGGACCGAGGTCCCGATCACCTCGAAGTTCGCCGAGGGACTGGAGGCAGAACTGGCCGACCACGTGGTGCAGCACGGCAGCGGCGTGATCCTGATCTGCTGGGAGCACCACCACATCCCCGACATCGCCCGCGCCCTGCCCACCATCAACCCCGCGGACATCCCCGCGACCTGGCCGGACGACCGCTTCGACGTGGTCTGGACCTTCACCCTGATCCCGAACAACGGGTCACCGAGCTACGTCTTCGGCCAGATCCCCCAGGAACTGCTGGCCGGAGACCGCGACACCGTCATCGCGCCCTGAACCGCTTGCCGGACAGCATCGTCCTCGGCGCTAGAGACCGAGGTCGCGGCCGATGAGTTCCTTCATGATCTCGTTCGAGCCGGCCCAGATCGGTGTCACCCGTGCGTCCCGCCAGGCCCGGGCCACGCGGTACTCGTTCATGAAGCCGTAGCCGCCGTGCAGTTGGACGCAGCGGTCCAGCACCTGGTTCTGGGTCTCGCTGGTGAACCACTTGGCCTTTGCCGCATCGACCGCGCTGAGCTGACCGGCCGCGTGCGCCTCGATGCATTTGTCGACGAAGGCCTCGGCCACCTCGATCCGGGTGACCAGTTCGGCCAGGAGGAACTTGTTGTGCTGGAACGATCCGACCGGCGCACCGAAAGCCTTGCGCTGCTTGGTGTACTCGATCGTTTCCAGGAGGATCTGCTTGGCGTGGGCCACGTTGCTGATCGCCGAGCCGAGGCGCTCGCGGGGGAGCATCTGCATCATGTGGATGAAGCCGTTGTCCACCTCCCCGATCACGTGCTCGTCGCCCAGCCGGACGTTCTCGAAGAACAGTTCGGCGGTGTCCGCCTCGTCCTGGCCGACCTTGTCCAGCTTGCGGCCCCGGCTGAAGCCCTCGGCCTCGGCCGGGATGGCGAACAGGGTGATGCCGCGGGCCTTCTTCTCCGGCGCGGTTCGTACCGCGGTCAGCACCAGGTCGGCCGAGTAGCCGTTGGTGATGAACGTTTTCGAGCCGTTGATCAGCCATTTTCCGTTCTCGCGGACCGCGGTGGTCCGTAGCGCGGCCAGGTCGGAGCCGCCTGAGGCCTCGGTCATCCCGATCGCCAGCCAGGTCTCACCGGAGGCGATGCCCGGCAGCCAGCGCTGCTTCTGCTCCTCGGTGCCCAGCTGCACGAAATACGGTGCCGTGATGTCGGAATGGATGGCCCAGGCCGAGACCAGGGCCGCGTTGACCTTGGCCAGTTCTTCGGCCATGACTGCGATGAACCGGCCGTCGGGAGCCTGCGAGCCGCCGTACACCTCGGGGATGGCCAGGCCGAGGAAACCGTGTTTGCCGGCCTCGAGCCAGACGCTGCGCGGGATCTGCCGATCGGCTGCGTGCTGCTGCACATCGGGCAGGACGGTGCGCTCGAGGAAGGCCCGGACCGAACGCCGGAACGCCTCGTGGTCGGCGTCGTAGATGCCACGTTGCACAGCTCAGCTCCCTCGGTAAGCGCGCGCTCAGCGACACCCTACGAAGGGTCGAGCGCCTTCACAACACCGTCCGGCGCTCGGAGCAGTCGACGGCTGCGCCGGGGGCGGCCAAAGAAAATTGAGGACGTCCGTGAGCGGGGGACCCCGGTGGTGGGGCGATCTCCGTGGCGGGTGAATGCGGTGGTGGGGTGGACGTGGTGGCGCGGTGAACGCCGTCGTGGGGTGAATGCGGTGGTGGGTGACTGCGGCGGTGGGGCGAATTCAGCGGTGAAGTGATCTGGCCTGACCAGGCCAGACGGTTCTCGCGCCGTCAAAGGGTCGCGTCCAGCCCTGAGGGCGACCTTCCTGGTCCAGGTCCGCCAGATTTTTCTTCACGCAGGCAACCTGCCCGTCGCTTCCCGGCGTTCGGTTCATCGAGCAACTTACGACGCAAAGGGAAGGATGTACCCATTTCATGGATGACGAATCCGGCTTCCGCCAGTTCGTCAATGCGCGCTGGCCTGCCCTGGTGCAGAGCGCGTACCTGATCACGCTGGACCGGGGCATTGCCGAGGACTGTGTGCAGGAGGCCCTGGCCCGGGTGCATCGCCGATGGAATCGTACCGCGGTGATGGACAACCCCGAGGCCTACGTACGCAAGGCGGTGGTCAACGCGGCCTTCTCCTGGCGCCGAAAACGTCGGGTGCGGGAGGTCCCGCTGGAGCATGCGGGAGCGCAGGCGGCGGGTGAACCGGTGACGTTGTCGATGCTGGACGCGGACGACCAGTTGGTGGCGGCGTTGCGCTCGCTGCCGCCGCAGATGCGAGCGGCGGTTGTGCTGCGGTACGTGGAGGACCGTTCCGAGATGGAGACCGCGCATTTGCTCGGATGCACGGTCGGCGCGGTCAAGAGCGCCACCAGCCGTGGGGTTTCCAAGCTGCGGGTGGCGCTGGGGGCGGTGGAAGGTCAGCAAAGCCAGAAAACTCAGAACGCCCAGTCCCCGCGAACGCCGTCGATGACCGCCGAGTTGATCAACCCAGACGAAGGCCACACAGACGAAGGGCGCTCTGGCGAAGTCCGCCTGGACGAGATCAGCCCTGGCGAGAGAAACCAGCACAGGCCTCACAAGCCCCAGTCGTTCCGGTTCGTGGAGGGATCGCGATGACCAAGCACCTGGAACCGGAGCAGGGTCTGCCCGACGGTCTGGCCACCCGCATCCAGCTCCTGGCCGAGAAGAAGACCGACGGGAGCCAGTCGTTCCCGGGTGTGGATCGGGCCATCCGGCGCGAGCGCCGGGTGCGGTTCGCCGGCATAGCCGCGGCCATGGCCGTGGTGGCGGCTGTGGCCACCGGCTCGGTGCTCGTGGGGGAGGCGGTTCGTGGTCACAACACCCCCGATAACTCGGCTCCGGCCAATACCCCGGACGATCCGCAGCAGCACTATCCGGACAACCCCCAAACACCAGAGGACGCAGGGTACCCGGCCAAGGCGTCCGGCTCGCTGTCGGAGGATGCGGCCTGGCTGGAGGAGATGCGAGAGCGTGCGTTCACGACGTCTTCCGAGTACATCGTGTCGAAAGCTGACGTCTACGTCGTGGCGGCCGGGGATGTCGAGGGCGAACTGCGTTATGCGCTTACGGTCACCAAGATGAAGGAGGCTTGGGAGCAGAAGTTCTGGATCGGTGAGCAGGGTGCCGCTGTGAAGGACATGGCTTCTGACACGAGGGCCGGGGCCCGGGATTCGGTGCCGGTCGGCCCGTTCATGACGATCCGGGACGACGTGGTGCTGGTCAGCGCGCCTCAGGAGCGTTCGGCCTCAGTTCTGTCCGCGCGGCGGGTGGAGGCGGACGGCCGGTATGTGGAGGAGCGCCGGGAACTGCCGGAGGTAGCGCAAGGGGTCTGGGCGGATGCGGTGACCACGGACGAGCTCCGCTACGCGGATACTCGGGCGGGCGACAACCGGGAGATGAACGGTGAGGCAGGCACGTCGTTCGAGCCTGACTTCGGGTCGGTGGTGGTTCCGAAGGACACGACCGCGATGGACCAGTCCAACGTGAACCTGCTGTTCGCGTCCGGGCCCGACGTTCTGGCCGGGTTGGAGGACCAACCGGTCTACGGGGCGGTCGTGCCGACGGATGCCAACCGGCGCGCCCTGGCCGGCCTGTTGCGTTCGCCGAGCGGGGCGTTCCTGTACGCGATCGCGGAGATCAATCAGTCCGGCCAGGCGGTCAGCTTCAGCCACGCCGCCGGCACGTACCCGGCCGGCTTGGAACAGGGTGAGGTGATGGCGGCCCTGCGAACGGCCGAGGGCGACCGCTACCGCTATGTGGTGCTTGCCCCGGACAACGCGGTGCAGGTCCGGGTCGGTGACCAGAGCGCCGAGGTGAAGCACCGGATCGGGATTCTGGAGCTACCGAAGAACGATGACCAGGACGGGGTTCCGTTGCCGGTGCAGGCCCTGGACCAGGACGGACGCGTGATCGTCGACGTCGTACCGGAGCACGTCGAGGTTCAGAAGTGAGTCAGTCCTTGGGTTCCAGGACGAACACCGGGATCTGCCGTTCGGTGTTGGTCTGGTACTCGCCGTAGCGGGGGAAGGTCCGGACGGCCAGGTCCCACCACGGCTGCTTGTCCTCGCCGAGCACCTCGCGGGCCTGGTACGTCCGGGTCACGGTGCCGTCCTGAAGCTGCACTTCGGGATGGGCCCTGATGTTGTAGTACCAGCCCGGGTTGCGGTCCGAGCCGTCGTTCGAGGCCACCACCACGTAGATGTCGTCCTGCTGCACCCGAATCACGAGCTGGTAGCGGAGTTTGCCGGTCTTCGCGCCATGCACGGTGAGCAGGACGGAGGGGGCCGGGCC
This sequence comes from Kineosporia babensis, assembly GCF_021129305.1. Classification (GTDB taxonomy): domain Bacteria; phylum Actinomycetota; class Actinomycetes; order Actinomycetales; family Kineosporiaceae; genus Kineosporia; species Kineosporia babensis. The sequence goes on from NZ_JAJOMB010000006.1 coordinate 108,802, forward strand.
GGTGAGCATCTCGGTGGTGCCGCTGGCCAGGACCTGCTCGGTCTGCCGGCGCACGTGAGGTTCGGGGCTGAACTCAACTGTTTCGCTCATGATGGCCTGAAGCGTCGTTCGGCCCCGGAATAGTCCTGCGCGAGAGAGAATGCTGAGAAGGAACGGCCGCAGCGAACACCCGTTCCCAGAGCACAGAGAACGAACACAGGGTTGTCGAGCACAGGGGTTCAACTCATGTCTGTCTCCCGCAACGTCCGCCTTTTCGCCGGTGCGGCGACCACAACGTCCCTAGTTGTTGCTGGTGTGGTTGGAATCGCCGGTAACGCCCAGGCTCAGGAGACCGAGGCGGTGGTGAGCCTGACCAACGACCTGAAGTACCAGGCTGTGCCCGGGCAGGTGAACAACCTGACCGTGACCAGGCGTTTCGTCGAGGGGCCACCGGACGACGGCAGTGCCTACGGCCAGGCGACGTACCAGTACCGGCTCGATGACGTGGTGCCGATCGACGCCACCACCGACGCTGCTGCCGCCGAGCGGTGCATCTATCCGACCGCGTCCGACCGGACGGTGGTGGAGTGCACCTGGACGGTGGACTACGGGCAGGACCCGGGCACGATCAGCAATTTCCGGCTGGGCGACAAGAACGACAAGGTCAGGTTCAACGACCAGGCCGGGGACCACTACGAGAACGACCTGTTCCACCTCGGCGCGGGCAACGACAGCTACGACGGCACGCTGGGCAAGGTCGACGGCAGTTCGATCTTCGGCGGTGAAGGCGACGACTCGATCACCACCGGGGAGCAGATCGGCGATGTGGCCTCGATCAGCGGCGGCAACGGCAACGACACCATCCGTACCTACGGCGAGTGGAACGGCGCGCACGGCGACGCCGGCAACGACAAGCTGTACGGCGGGGTGGGGCGGCAGGACTTCTTCGGTGGCCCGGGTAACGACCTGATCTACGGGGGTAAGGGAGCCGACGTCCTTCGCGGCGAGCAGGGGAACGACACGCTGTACGGCAACAGCGGCGCCGACACGATCTACGGCAACAGCGGTAACGACAAGATCTACGGCGGTCCGGGGACGGACACCGTTTCGGGTGGTCCGGGGAAGGACTTCATCAAGATGGATTAGAAGCCGCGAAGGTGCACCATGGGTCCGCCGGTGAGGTAGTTGTTCAGGGTGGCGCCGGTGGTGGGGACGAACTCCGTGGGGAGCTGATCCACGGGGGTCCAGATCAGGCGGTCGTGTTTGTGCGGCTCGGTGTTCACGGCTTCGCCGCGCCAGCGGCGGGTGGCGAAGACGACGGTCAGGTAGCCGTTGGGGGATTCGATTCCCCAGGCGCCGTGGATGATTCCGCTCACCTGTAGGTCGGATTCGTCGACCTCGAGGCCGGTCTCCTCTCGGAGTTCCCGTACGGCCGCGGCGGTGATGGACTCTCCCTTGTCAGCCTTGCCGGAGGGGAGATCCCACAGCAGGGGAGCGAATTTGGCTCCTGGCGCCCGCCGCAGCAGAAGCACGCTGTCGGTGTTCTTGTCCGGGCTCTGGTCGTGGACGATGACGGCAGCGACGAGCAGCGTGTGGGAGTCGATCGCTGCGGGCAGAGCGGTGTTGGTCATGGCCGGGATCGTACTGAGCAGCGAGCGGGGTATCCATGGCTGTATCAACGGGGCACCTGAAAAGGGCGGTGGGCATGGATGCCCACCGCCCTTTGCGTCGAAATCTCAGCGCAGCCAGGCGAACCGCTGAACGATCGGCAGGCTGTTCCAAATGCGGCCCAGACCCCAGGTGTTTCCGGCGTAGGTCAGCGCACAGAGGATCAGGACCAGGGCGTACGCGATGTGGTAATCCATGAACGGGTTGGTCGATCCGGTCAGTTCTCCGGCGCTGTTGTACTGCGCCATCGGCCATTCCGCGGCCCACATCAGCAGCATCATCACGGTGCCGCTGATCGCCGAGATCCGCAGCGCCACACCGGCGAGCACGGCGACGCCGATCGCGCCCAGGCCCAGCATGAACAGGACGTTGGCCCAGGCGGCGCCGGCGATGTCCTGGAACAGCGACTCGAACGGGCCGACCGAGACGTGTGACAGGAAGCCCTTGGTCGGGGATCCGCCGTTGACCCAGGCTTTCTCGCTGGAGGTGGAGTAGTTCAGGCCGAACAGCTTGTCCAGGAAGGCCCACAAGAAAATGAATCCGACGGCGATCCTGGTCACCGCCAGGACCTTGGCCGCTGCGGTGGTCATCACGGTGCCGTGCTCGGCCGGTGACTGCTGGGCGTCCTGCGCTCGTGGGGATGGAGAATGGAGAGCCATGGTGTCTCCTCGATGAGAATGTCTCCTGATGGCTCCTACGGTTTCACCGGGTGCTGCGCGGCGCACCGGCCGGAGAGCATGTCAAATCGGGCAAAAGGTCACTTCAGGGGAGTGGGGGCGGACCGGGGTGGCGGACGGCCTCGCGCAGGGCGGCCGCGGTCATCGCCTGCTGGTACTGCCCGCGGGTGATCTCAGCGGACAGGAGTTGCTGGGTAAGAACGCCTTCCAGGGATTGTGGCCGGGCCTTGGGGTTGTCGGGTGGCGGGCTGATCCGGCGCCCGCGTCGTTCCCGGAGGTCGTGATGGACGTGCCGGGCGTCCGCCCAGGTTGCCCAGGCGACGATCAGGCCTGCGGCGAGGAGGACTGCGAACGCGATCATTTCGGCCCCATGGGCTTCATGGTCCACCTTGGCTGCGGCTGATCGGCAGGGGCTAAGGCCCTTCGGCTGCGGCCGTCGAATTCGTCGAGACCATAGGTCATTTGGTCACTTTGACGTTCCCGGCCGGTTGGGGACCTTGGTCCCTGTGGCGCAGCTGTGGCCGGGCGGAATCTTGAGGTGTCCGTCCCGCCGCACGCGGACGTGCCGCGGGCACGATGATCCCTCCTGGAGGAGAGAGACATGTACGAGCGTGTGCTGGTTGCGGTCGACGGTTCGGAGTGCGGCGATCACGCCTTCGGGGTGGCCCGGTCACTGGTCAGCCGTGATCTGGGTTCCGAGCTGACCGTGGTGCACGTTGCCCAGTTGGTCACGGGCCGGGCCGGCACCACCCGGCGGGCCGCCCAGGACGAGGAACTGGTGGAGCGGCTGCAGCAGAGCGTGGCCAAACTGCTGGCCGAGGGCGTGAAGACCCAGCTGATGACGCCCACGACGTACCAGGACGGGCCGGCGTTCGCCATCGCCGAGGTCGCCGACCAGGTGGACGCCGACGTCATTCTGATCGGCAGCCGGGGTGAGTCCTCCGGGGCGCAGGCGGTGCTCGGTGAGGTTCCGGTGCAGTTGCTGCAGAGCGCCTATCGTCCGGTGATGGTGATCCCGATGCCGCGGCAGCTGGTCGGGCTGGACTGACAGCCCGGGCCCGAGGCTGGGGTGCAGGGCGCGCCGGGCATACTGGCGCAGGTCCCCTCCTGCGATAGGCCGCCCGTGAGTAACCCGCTGAGCATTCGTTTCCTGCCGTTCGATCGCACCGCGGTGCCTGAGCAGGCCGTGCGGCTGGTGCCGGAGTCGGTGCTGGCCGGCTGGCGCGACATCGACCGCTCGGCGGCGAACCCGCGTCTGGTGGTCGCCTCGTCCGTCTCTTCGGCCGGATCCGGATCGGGCGACTGGGTGGCGGTGGCGTTGGTCTCGGCCCGCCCGCACACCTCCTACCTGAAAATTGTGGACGTGGTGGGCACCGAAGCGGCCAGGGCGGCGGTGGTGGAGGCGGTCGTGCAGGACGCCCAGCAGGCCGGGCTGGCCCAGGTGAAGTGGGAAGGCGGCATTGGGCCGGGCTTCACTCCGCTGAACCCGCCGCTGGTGTCCGGCCCGGGCACCGACAGCCCGGCGAGCGGTTCGGTGCGCTGGCTGACGCCGGAGGTCACGCTCTCCACAGTGCCCTACTACGGTCAGACCACCCACTACACCTGCGGGGCGGTGACCGCCCTGTCCGTGCTGGCGGTGCTGTCCGGGCCGGACCGGCGGGGACTGGATGCCGAGCGGGAGATGGCCTTCTGGAAGGAAGCGACCAACCATCCGGCCGTCGAACCGGTCGGCCTGGGAGTGGCGCTGGCCCGTCGGCGGCCCGATCTGGACGTCACCATCGCGCTGGACTTCGAGGAACCGGTCGTCCTGGAGCATCTGGACGGTGCGGAGCGGGACTGGCGGGCCGATCTGCAGCGGGCTTCTCGCCGGGAGGCCGCTGAGCTGGGTGTGCCGATCCGCTCCGAGCGGCTCGCCATCGCCGAGGTGGCCGATGCGCTGGCGGCCGGAACCGGAGTGCTGCTGCTGATTTCGCTGGACCTGATGCGGGGCTTCGCCGTGCCGCACTGGGTGCGGTGCTGCGGGCTGGCCGGCCCCACGGTCGTGATCGACGATCCGGCGGTCGATCCGGCGAAGGGCGAGAGTTGGGTGGACGGCCATCTCCTGCCGATCACGTTCGACGAGCTCGACGCGATGGCCGCCTACAGCCTGGACGGCTACCGCGGAGCAGTGCTGCTGAGCGCTCCGGCCGCGTAGGTGCCGTCGGGGCTGCGGTGGCAGGATACGGAAAATGATCTTGAGCGAGCTGACCGTGGCAGTGGTCCAGGCGGTGCCGGTCGACGGTGATCTGGAAGCGAACCTGCGCGGCACTGAGAGCCTGGTCGAGCAATTGGTGACCTCGGCTGCGGGCGCCGATCTGATTGTTTTCCCCGAGCTGTCTCTCACCGGGTACGACCTGAGCCTGCTGGCGGACGAACGGAACTGGTTCACCCCCGGGGACGAGCGCCTGAACGCCGTTCGCAAGATCGCGGCCGAGCACGGCACGACCGTCGTGGTGGGCGCCCCGGTCCGGGTCGGTGAGCACCAGCACATCGCCTCGATGGTGCTGACCGGTGATGCTCCGGACGTGGTGGCGGCCAAGACACATCTGCACGGGGCGGAGAACGACCTGGTCGAGCCGGGGACCGGTCCGGTGGTGATATCGGTCGCGGGCTGGAATGTGGGTTTAGCAGTCTGTTACGACACGGCCTTCCCAGCTCACGCACAGCAGGCCAAGGAGCGCGGTGCGCAAGCTTACGTGGCCTCGGTCCTGTTCACGCAGGGCGAGGAGCGGCGCCTGGACGTGAGGATGGCGGCCCGGGCGGTGGATCACGGGATGTTCTCGGTCACCGCCAATCTTGGTGGGTATCCGCTGGGTCAGCGCTCGGCCGGTGGTTCGGGGGCCTGTGCACCGGACGGGACGGTGCTGGCGGTGGCCGCGGGCCGGGACCAGGAGGTGGTGACGGTCCGGCTGGACCCGGCTCTGCTCTGAGTCATCGGCCTGAGCCATTCGCAGGTGTCAGGACCAAGGGCCCGGGACCTGGCAAGATACCCCGGTGTCCGAACTCGTGTTCTTCTCCGGGACGATGGACTGCGGCAAGTCGACCGTGGCCCTTCAGACCGATCACAACCATCGCATCCGGGGCCGTAAAGGCCTGCTGTTCAGCCGGTTCGACCGGTCCGGGGAGGCGGTGATCTCCAGCCGGATCGGGTTGTCCCGGACCGCCAACGAGGTGCACGACGACACGGATCTGCACGCCCTGGTCACCGAGCGCATCGCCGCCGGCCACCCGGTCGACTACCTGGTCTGTGACGAGGTGCACTTCTACACCCCCGAGCATGTTGAGCAGCTGGCCCTGCTGGTGGACGACCACGGCGTGGACGTGTTCGCGTTCGGGCTGCTGTCGGACTTCCGGACCAAGCTGTTCCCGGCCTCGGCCCGGTTCATCGAGCTGGCCGACCGGATCGTGGGCTCCCAGGCCGAGGCGCTGTGCTGGTGCGGGGCCCGGGCCACGCACAACGCCCGCACGGTGGACGGCGTGATGGTGGTGGCCGGGCAGCAGGTGGTCGTGGGCGACGTGGCCGGGGGCGCGGTGGCGGCGGTGGCCTACGAGGTGCTGTGCCGGCGGCATCACATGCGCCGCCAGACCGCCAAGACCGCGCTGGATCTGCGGGGCGCCCAGCAGCCGGTCTGAAAGCAGCTCCTGATCAAGGGGAGTGCTCCGTCCGCTTCGAGACAAGCAGCGGGGCAAGGGCTTTCGATCCACCGGACAAGTGCGGAACCAGGGCCTTCGAGTTGCCGAAAAGCGAAATGCCCGTTTGGGTATGAACCGGGCGTTCGATACGCCCGGCGGGTTTCGTGACAGCTTGTGGGAGGACGACGTGATGTTCCGGGCGAGGCACTCCGTGCTGAAGGCTGCGGTGGCGATTCCGGTAGCAGCCCTGTTGCTGGCCGGGTGCGGCGACGGCGGTGACGACGAGCCCGCCGATCAGGCCAGTCCCAGCGCCACCCAGGAAGCCACGGCAACCCCCGAGTCCACTCCCTCGGAAGAAAGCAGCCCGGCCGCGGTGGACACCTCCGCCGCCCTGGACGAGCTGAACGCCCAACTCGAGCAGGCGGCCGAGCAGGCCGGCCCGGAGGGCTTCGGCGCGATCACCTGTGAGTCGGTCAAGGGCGGCGTGATGGGCGTGACCGGCGGCGCGGCCGACGAGGCGGCGGTCGCCGAGGGCCTGGGCCAGGTGCTGGAGAGCGTTCTCAAGGGCGCCCAGCGCAGCAGTGACAGCATCAAGGACGCCGACCTGGACTCCACGATGGAAGAGCAGTGCCCGGACGTGCGGGCGGACGCTCTGAAGGCAGCCGGCGCCGAGAGCATGGAAGACCTGCTGTCGAAGTAACTCTGCCTGCCGAAGTATCTCTGCACAAGCATTTCAGCATGCCCGCGAGTCCGTGAGCGATCCGGAGGTGGCACGGTGAGAATCGGTATCGGTCTTCCGAACCTGGTACACAACGTGAACGCGAAGGTGATTCCCGGCTGGGCGGCCGACGCCGACCAGGCCGGCTTCTCCACCCTGAGCACCGTCTCGCGGCTGGCCTATCCGGGGGTGGCCGACACCGTGGCGCTCGCCGCCGCAGCCGCCGCCACCTCCGGCATCGGGCTCCTGAGCACCGTGCTGCAGGGCCCGGCCTGGCCACCGGTCCTGCTGGCCAAGGAACTCGCCGGGATCGACGCGATCTCCGGCGGCCGGCTCACCCTCGGCCTCGGGCTCGGCGGCCGGACCGAGGACTTCGTGACCGAGGGCCGCGGGCAACGCGGGGCCGGTAAACGCCTCGACGAGGACATCGAGGTCTACCGCCGGGTCTGGGGCGGGGAGCCCATCAGCGGAACCAACCCGGCCGTCGTCGCCGGGCAACGGCAGATCCCCCTGATCATCGGGGGCCTCGTGCAGGCCGCCTACGACCGGGCGGCCCGGGTGGGCGAGGGCTACGTGGCGGGCTCGCTGCCCGCCGCGATGGTGGCCCCGTCGTTCGAGGCCGTGCGGACCAGCTGGAAGGATGCAGGTCGCGAGGGTGAGCCGCGGCTGATCGCGGTGGCCTACTTCGCGCTGGGCGACGGCGAGGCCGGCCGGGCCGACGTGCACGAGTACTACAGCGACATGGGGCCGGAATTCGCCGCGATGGTCAGCGGGACGGTGTCCACCACCCCCGAGGCCCTGCACACCACGCTGGCCGAGTTCGCGCAGATCGGCGCCGACGAACTGATCTTCCTGCCCGCCACCGACGACCGTGACGACGTTTCCCGACTGGCCCACATCGTCCTCTGATCTGAACGGATGTTGCGGCTGAGGTGGCCGGATCGGCAGAGTGCTCACGATGATCACGACAGTCGGCCACCCAGAACCCCACCGCAGCTCAGTTCCCCACCTCAGCGCGGCCGAGGTGTTCGCCGCCTGCGGCTACCGCGAGGCCGTGGACGCGTTGCGCACCGCAATGAGCACGCCCACCAACGCCCTGGCCGACCCGGCCCGGCAGTTCGTTCCGGTCGAGAATGGGGTGATGCTGCTCATGCCCGCCAGCCGGGGCTCCGCCCTGGGTGTGAAGGTCCTGACCGTCGCCGACCCTGGGCTCGACCAAGCGCCGGCCCGGATCCAGGGGCTCTACCTGATGTTCGACGGCACCACCATGTCGCCGTCGGCCATCCTGGACGGGCCCGCCATCACCACCCTCCGCACACCCGCGGTCTCGGTGGCGGCGGTGCTGGACGCCCTGCCGCAGCGGCCGTTGCGGGTGGCGGTGTACGGGCACGGCCCGCAGGCAGTCGGGCACGCCGAATGCCTGGCTGCAGTGCGGGACGTGGCCAGCGTGCGCTACCTGGTGCGCCGACCCGTCACCGTGGCGGCTCTGGGCGATGCCGATGTCGCGGCGATCGGCCTCGACGAGGCCGAAAAGGCCGTGCGGGAAGCGGATGTGGTGGTCTGCGCGACCACCGCCTCCGAGCCGCTGTTCCCGGCCGACTGGATCAAGGACGATGCCGTGGTGATCGCCGTGGGCTCGCATGACCCGGACGGGCGCGAGCTGGAGGCAGACCTGCTCGGCCGCGCGCATGTCATCGTCGAGAGCCGGGAGACGGCCCTGCGGGAGGCCGGCGACGTGATCATGGCGATCGCCGAACAGGCCCTCACCGCCGACGACCTGATCCCGATGGCCGACGTGGTCACCGGACGCGCCCGCCCGAGCGGAAAGCCAGTGGTGTTCAAGAGTGTCGGGATGGCCTGGCAGGACCTCGTGGTGGCCGGAGCAGTGTTGCGTGGGGCCTCTGCAGAGCCTGCTGGACAGAGCTGAGCCCACGATTTCCATGACGGCTGGCGGTCCCTGGGCACCTGCTCCAGGGACCGCCGGCCGTTCGGCTACTTCTTCTCGGCCTTGCAGGCCACGTCCTGGGCCGGATAGCGGCCCGTGACCAGGAATTTCGTGGTCGTGTCGTTCGCACACCGGTTCGTGCCCAGCGCGTAGGTGCCGTGCCCACCCTGGTCGGCGGTCACGATCCGGGCCCGCTCCCCGAACGCCTTACGCATCCTCAGGGCGCCGGCCAGCGGCGTCCCCGGGTCCCGAAGGTTCTGGACCATGAGGACGTTCGCCGGGCCCCGGTCGGTGATCGTCACCGGAGCTTCGATCGGCTCGGGCCAGAACGCGCAGGGACGGATGTTGGCGGCGGCCGCTCCCAGCATCGGGTAGCGCGCACGGTTGGCCTTCACATCGCGCTGGTAGAACTTCACCGTTTTCGGCCAGTACGAGTCGTTGCAGATCACGTGCAGGTGACCGGCGATCTGGTTCTCGGCGACCGGCACCACCGGACCCGGATCGGCGTCGGCACCCTGTTTCACCGCGTCCCACAGCTCGGCCAGATCGGTGAACTGGGAGTCCGAGTACGTGAACGCGAAGGCGGCGATCCGGAAGTCCGATCCGGTGAGCCATTTCAGCGGCTTGCGGTCCAGTTCGCGGGCCAGTTCGAAGAACGTGGCCTTGACCTCCTTCTGGGTGGACCCCATGCCGTACTTCTCGTCCCGGGCCGCCAGCCACTTCGCGAAGTCGGGGAAGCGGTCCTTCAGGCCCTGCGCGAACAGGATCGAGCCGTCCCGGTCCAGACCACCCGGGCCGGTGTTGCTGTCCAGGACGATCCGGTCGCTGCGCTCGGGGAAGAGCGAGGTGTACACCGCCCCCAGATGCGAGCCGTAGGAGTAGCCCAGGTACGAGAGTTTCGGCTCACCCAGCGCCTGCCGGATCAGGTCCATGTCGCGAGCGGTGTTGGCCGTGCTGATATAGGGCAGCATCGCCCGGCTTTCCGAGGTCAGGCACTGCTCGGCCACGGTCTTCACCTCGGCCGCGCGCTTCTTCACGTCTTTCGGCCCGTTCGCCCAGGGCGGGATGTTGCCGTACCGGAGCTGCTCCTGCGTCATGTCGCAGGTCACCGGTGCGCTGGCGCCCATTCCGCGCGGGTCGAAACCGATCACGTCGTAGCTGCTGAGCACGCTCTTGGGCAGAACCTCCTGCATCAGGGTGGGAAAGGTCCGGCCCTCGTAGCCCGGCCCACCCGGATTGGTCAGCAGCACACCCCGGCGCTTGGCCGGATCGGTGCTGGCCAGCCGGGACAGGGCGATCTCGATGCTCTGGCCCTCGCGCTTGCGGTGATCCAGCGGCACCTTCACCGTGGCGCATTCCAGCCCTTTGGCGGCCACCTCCTCCGGGCAGGCGCCCCATTTCACCGAGCTCCGGACCGGTGTCTCACTGGCCTGAGCCGGTGCAACCAGCAGGGTGGTGGCTATCGCGGCGAGGACAGCGGCCCCCGACAACGTCTTTCGCTTGCGATAGGACATGATCAGCCTCCCGTACCGTTTTACGGACGGGGCTATCCCACGCCGTGCCGTCGCGGCATGGTCAAGAGCCGACGCGTGGTTGCTGCAGCACCAGGCGGATCTCGGTGATCTGGTAGCCGGCCCGGTCGAAGGCGGCGGCCATCGGGAGGTTGACCAGGTCGGTGGTGGCGGTGATCCGCTGCGCGCCCGCCGCGGCGTGGATCCGGGTGATCTCACCGAGCAGATCGTGCACCAGGCCCTGCCCACGGTGGTCCGGCAGCACCCCGAGGTAGCCCACGTTGCGGTGGTAGGGAGTTGCGGAGGGAACGATGAAACCGGCCGGCTGATGCTCATGGTCGAACGCAACCCGCCACCAGTCCCGTTCGCCCGGGCAGGACAAGTAGAACGCGAGGTCGTCCCGGGCCTGGCTGATCTCGTCGGTCTCCTCGAGAGCGCGCCGGGTCTCGACATCGAGTGAACCGCGGGCGGCCTGACCGAAGAGGCTCACGAACTCTTCGTCCGAGCCTTCGCGGAAGGTGAGCCGGGTGGACGCTTGCGGCACCCCGGCCGGAGGCGACCACTGATACTGGAGACGTTCGAGCGTCTCGGTGAGCCCAGCGTCCTGTGCTGCCTCGCACCGCCACCGCACCGGGTGACCGTGCCGTTCGCCGACCGGGATCCGCAGCCGGTAGGTGGGTAGCTGCCCCAGGTCTGCCCGGCCGCCCTGAAGCAGTTGGGCGGCAACCGATCGCGGGTCCGGCTGCTCCGGAAGGACATCGAGCGTGTCCAGGGACTCCGGCCGCGACCCACCGAGTCCCCACCACAGCGCGCGGCCCACGAGCCGTCCGTCATTTTCGGCCAGCCAGGACCATTCGGGCCGCATCCGCCCGGTGGCGAAGTCGTCCCGCACCTGATCGCGCGGCAGGTTCTGCACCCCCGGGGTGTCCGGGAAGGCGATCAGGGCGGGGACGTCATCGGTCGTGGCGCGGCGAACACTCATGGGCCGCCACGGTATCTCCCTACAGGTCGGCCGGTCCGGGAACGGTGAACGAGGTGCTGAAGCCGGCGGTGTTCAGGTCCAGGTAGAGCCGGCGCCGCAGCACCGCCAGCGCCCGCTCGGCCGAGGTGTCGGCCACCCGGCCGGTCACCCGCAGCACCACGTGGTCCTCGCCGGCGTTGATCAGGCCGTTCAGCACCGTGTTGGTCAGCACCGGCACCTGGGCGTCCTCCAGCAGGTCGCTGAGGCGCTCCAGGTCGTCCAGGGTTCCGGGGGCCAGGTCGAGCGGCTTGGTGTCGACCAGGTCGGCGCTGGAGGTGGCGGCCGCGAGCGCGGCCAGGGCCTTGCGCGGGGCGCGTGGGACCAGCACCGGCAGGATCTCGACCAGGGTGCCCGGCACGTCGCCGCGGTTGATCAGGTTGGGGCCGGAGGCCGAGGCCAGGTCGCGGTCCAGCCGGTCCAGGCTCATGCGCACCACGCGCTCGGCGGCGGCCAGTCGCCCGGCCGCGGTGGGCGGCAGCGCCGACTCCGGGGACTCGGGGAACCCGGCGGTGATGTCGAGGGTCAGGTGGGTCTGGGCCTGAGTGCGGTTGCCCAGGCGTGGAACCTGGCTGTGCCGCACGTGCCAGATCGTGCCGTCCTTGCCGCGCAGTCGGGTGGTGCGCAGGCCGATCTCCTCGACCACCCCGGCCGCGCCGAAGGTGGTGTCCACGTAGTCGCCGATCCCGTAGGTGTCCTCGACCAGGACGAACAGCCCGGCCACGATGTCCTTGGCCAGGCCCTGCACGCTGACCGCGGCGATCACGCCGAGCATGCCGGCGGTGAACACCCCGGCCTTCGACAGCCCGGTGCCCTGTACCAGCAGCAGGACGCCGGTCACCACCAGCGCGGCGGTGACCAGGTGGGACAGCAGCGAGGCGATCGCCCGGGCGCGTTGCTTGCGGCGTTCGCTCCAGGCCTCCTCGGTGAAGGCCGGGCGGCGCACGATGCTCTTCCAGATGGTCTGCAGGGTGCCGCGTTCGGGCGAGACGCTGAGTGCGATCCGGTCGGCGACCGACTTGATCACCCGGTGCATGAGCAGCCGGATCAGCAGCAGGACGGCGAGCATGACCAGGGCTTTGAGGGTGAACCGGAGCAGGGTGTCACCGGCACCCAGCAGGAGATGAGTCAGGGCGTCCGGGCCGCTGTGGGCAGCGTCCGACACCTGGTTCCAGACTTCGGTGGGGGAGGGAGTGGCAGTCGCCGCCGTGTCGGTGGAGGGTCCGGGCACGGCGGGTGTTGCGGGGAGCACGAGGTTCCTTTCCGGCCCGGGATCAACCGGGCGTTCAGTGGATCAGGTTGCGCCGAGGACATCGTTGTCGTAACGGGAAGTGTTACGGGAATATGTCCTGGCCAAAGATCCTGCGCTGGGCCATCTTTGCAAGTGCCTCGGTGAAATTCGCTGGGAGGATGAGAATTGGCGGTGATGGATGCTGTCGTGATGTGAGTCACGGCCTTGGTTCGGGAGCTTCTACGACTAAGGTCGTACGGCTTTCTCCGCGGATCCGATCGAAGTCTGACGACTGCGGCATCGAGCTTGGGGACGATGGGTGCGGGCCCGGTGCCGGATCGCGCCCATCGCACGGAAGCGGAGAAGACACGTGTCTTCAATGGGTATCGAGAGACTTGCGCGGCAGGCTCAAAGCGAGGGCATGCGGATCGAGACCGACCTGCCCCCGGCGCCGTACGAGCTCACCGAGGAGGAACAGGGTCTGCTGGCCGGCATCGTGCAGGAGGCCCTGGCCAACGTGCGCCGTCATGCTCCGAAGGATGCCGTCACCGAGATCCGGCTGTACTTCGAGCCGACCTACCTGATGCTCGAGATCACGGACGACGGCGGCACCGAGAGCGCCCCTCCGGCGCTGCGTCTGGTCGAGCAGGAGCCGGAGGGTGGGCAGGGGATCGCCTGGATGCGCGATCAGCTGGATCTGCACGAGGGCAAACTCGACGCCGGGCCGCAACTGGGCCCGGGCTGGCTGGTGCGGGCCTGGCTACCGGTCCAGGCCGGTGAGCATCAGGCCCTTGGGCGTCTTTTCGGCCCGACGGCGGAGGCCTGAGGGTTGTAGCTACGGTGGAACGCTTCCGGTGTATGGGCGCTGACGGCTGCTCTGGTGGCCGGGGCATAGGATCGGCAGATGAATGACACCGCCAGGACACGTGAGGTCGCCCGCGCGTATGTGGAGCGCAGCGAGCAGCGCGACTGGGCCGGCCTGGCGCAGTTGCTGGCCGAGGACATGGTGTACGAGATGCCGCAGACCGGTGAGCGGATTCGCAGCCGTGAGCGCTTCCTGCAGTTCAACCGGGAGTATCCCGGCGACTGGCATCTGTCCGTCGGCCGGATCGTCGCCGACGGTGCGAATGCTGCTGTCTGGATGCAGGTTTCGTCAGGATCGGAACTGATGGACGCCTGTGCCTGGCTGGAGTTGTCGGCTCAGGGGCTGATCACCAGGGTCACGGACTTCTGGCCGGAGGCGTACGAGCCTCCGGCCGGGCGCGAGCATCTGGTCGAGCGATTCAGCCGTTCAGCGACCTGACTGGGCGGCCCGGTCGGGCCGGATGACGATCGTGCTCACGCTGCCGTCGCCCCAGATCGCGGTCTGCAGCAGCATCTTCTGGTCCAGCGAGTGCATGGTGAACTCGGGCAGGTAGCGGTCTGTGAAGTGAGTTCCGAACCAGCCCCGCAGGACTGCAGAGCCGCTGCCGGCTATGTCCCAGGTCTCGGCCAGCCGGACTCGTACCCAGACGTACTCGGACTCGACCGAGCCCATATCGCTGACGTCGACGGCGAGCGCGAATTCGCGGCTCTCGTCGAGCAGCCCGAACTCGTCGGCCATCTGCCACCAGCCGGCATTGATCTTGGCGGTGCCGTCAGGGTCGTCGACCTGGGCTGTCTTGTCGGGGGAGGAGTCGAAGCGGCCGTGGTTGTGCTCGGTCGGATGGCAGGAGGCGGGCGACTCGAGAGGCGGTAGCAAATCGGCGAACTCGATTGTGAGGCGCTCGATGAACTGCAGGCCGGCTGCCGTGAGGTCTGCGGCGATGTCGTGGTCGGTCATGCTCACTGCAGGATCGTAGCCGGATTCGGCCGGATTTCAGCGGGAATTCGGCCGGATGGTGCTGGGCCCGGACCACGGGGGCCCGGGCCCAGCCGCCCGGTCAGAACTTCTGGATCTGCTGGTAGATGGTGACCGCCGAGAGCACGCCGAAGAAGCCGGTGCTGAAGATCAGGACGGCGGCCCGGCCGCGGCCCACCCGGATCGCCCGGGGCAGGGCGCCGCGGTTCATCACCAGTAGCAGCGTGCTGTAGAAGAACATGCTCAGCCCGGCCACGCAGGCCGAGATCACCAGCAGCACCAGGGGCTGGTCCAGGCCCGCGGCCAGGATGGTCACGCCGGTCAGGACCAGCACCCAGACCGCGCCGAAGTACAGCCGGTTCTCGCTGACCGAACGGCGGCCCAGGTAGGTGCCTTTGAGGATGTCGGCGACCAGTCGGCTGGTGTAGTCGACGATCCCGGCGGCCGCGGCGAACAGCGAGAACATGCCGACCACCCAGAACAGGGTGCCGAACCAGCCGCCGACCGCGCCCTTGAGCGCCTCACCCTCGACGTTCAGGAAGTCGATCGAGTTCTCCAGGCCCGGGCTGCCCAGCACGGTGGAGTGCGCCAGCATCGAGGTGAGCAGGATGGTCAGGAAGGTGATCAGGGCGAAGGTCAGGGCCTGCTCGAGGTTGGCGAAGCGCCACCAGCGCTGCCAGCGGCTCAGGTTCGCCGGGGTCGGCTCGAAGACGAAGGCGGTGGTGCTCGGGGCGGCCACCTTCTCCCCGGTGATCGGGCTGACCAGGCGCGGGATGTACGAGCCCATGCCGAAGCCCTTGTCCCGGATCCAGTTGCTCTGGCACAGGTTCTGCCCGCCGCCGGCCCCGGCGAAGGCGATCGCGCCCATCAGCACGGCGAATTCGATGTCGCCGGGGAACTGTCCCACGTGGGTCACCGCGTCGGGCAGTGCCTGCCAGGTGTCGGCCTTCAGTGCCAGCGTGACGGCGACCAGGAAGAACAGGCCCACCGCGACGATCTTGACGATGAGCAGGCGTTCCATCAGCGTGTAGACCACCGGCGCCAGGGTGAGCATCGCGCCGATCGCCAGGAGCATGATCACCGCGACCACCGTGGCGTTGCCGCCGAAGAGGTAGGTGAACATGGTGGCGGCCGCGGTGGCCCAGCCCGGCCAGAGGTTCTGGAACACGGCCAGGACCACGAAGAACAGGCCCCAGTGCTTCCAGTACCGGTTGAAGCCGCTGAGCGCGGTCTCGCCGGTGGCCAGGGTGTAGCGCTCGATCTCCATGTTCAGGAACCACTGGATGGTCAGGCCGAGCGCGGCGCCCCAGAGGAAGACCAGGCCGACCTGGCTGGTGATGTACGGCCAGAGGATGAACTCGCCGGAGGCCAGGCCCACACCCGAGGCCACGATGCCGGGCCCGATCAGGCGCCACATCCTTCTGGGCGGGTCGGGCAGTTCTCGCACCTGCGGTTCGGGCAGGTTGCCGGTCTTGAGCGCGAAGACGCCGGCGTCGGTGGCGGCGGGTTGATGAGTCATACGCCATCGTCCGCTTTGTCCGGGTTCTTTTCCAGGCGTCGCGAAGAGTGCAGGGTGGGTGCGGCGCGGCCTCCCACCTAAGCCAGCAGATACCTACGGTCGAGGCATGAGTGCTACCGAGAACGTCTCCGCCATCGTTGCCGATCTGCACAGCCGCTGGGTGTTCGGCTGGGAGCGCAACGAGGGCGACCCGCCCTTCGACTTTCCCGCGACGTTCGGCGACTTTTACGACTTCGCCGGCTCCGGCGTCCGTCTGTACGACGACTACGACCCGCAGCACCGGGTGGCGACCAGCGCGGCCGGGTACGGGGAGATCTTCACCCCGGCGTTCAACGCGATGCTCTACGCCCGCCACGCCATCGACAGTGCCCCACAGGTGGTGGCCGGAAGTGAACTGGCCGCGTCCACCCTGGTGTTCGTGGCCCGGATCGCCACCGCGCAGGCGGTGACCGACATCCGGACCACGTCGTCGCTGGTGTGGCGGCGCACGCCGCAGGGCTGGCGGATCGTCCGCGAGCACAACTCCACCCAGGTGCTCGAACCCGGAGCCCTGGACGGCCGTCTTCCGTTGTGATCGACGGCCGCCCCGGGCGTCAGGTCAGGGTGGGGACCTGGGGGCGGAGCATCACGGAGCAGTCGGTGCCGGGCAGGTCGGCGACCTTACCCACGGTGCGGAAGCCGAACTGCTTGTGCAGCCGGACGCCCGCATGGGTGGTGGTCTCGGCGATCACCGGGGCGGGGGCCCGGTCGATCCGGTCGAGCCGATGGGTCAGCAGGGCCGACTCGATGCCCAGGCCGCGCAGTTCCGGATCGGCGGCCACCTCCAGCAGGGCCCAGTGCGGCTCCTGCGGGCGGTAGCGCTTGACGGCCAGTTCGTGCCCGGCTCCGCAGTCGAACAGCGCCTTGAGTGCATCCCAGACGCCGGGTTCGCGGCGCAGCGCCGGGTCCTGGTCGTCCGGGTGCGGCTGCGGGGCCTCCCAGCGCAGGGCGCCCACGAGGTGCCCGCTGGCCTGGTGCACGGCCACGTCGAGGGAGTTGATGCCACCCCGCTCGAGGTCCTTGGTGACGCTGCGGTGGATGAACCTCTGCCGCCGGCTCTCCCGGGGCATCAGCGCGTGCCAGTAAGGATCGTCCTCAAAGGCCCGCGCGAACAGGTCTGCTACTTCGGCGGCTTCTTCACGTGATGCCGCACGAACGGTGAACATCCAGAGTCCTTCCACATCTGCATCCCGGGGTACTGAGGCCGCCAACCGTACCGACCATCTGGTCGGAATAGCAAACCAGATGGTCGGTTAAGGTGTCGTCCTCAGGCTCATCGGCCGCTGAGCATGCCACGGGCAGCTGGGAGAGGACTAACCCGCAGCGGCGACGCGCCGTGCGGAATCGGAGGGTGATGAACGGCTACGGAACTCGCCTGAGCCATTCGTCACTGCGGTACTTGCCGGCCGCCAGTTCCTCGGCCTCGGCCCGGGTGTCGGCGTCCAGCGAGGCCGGCTCCAGGCCGTAGCTGTCGCGGAAGTGCCCGAGCATGGCCTCGATCACCTTCTCCCGCGAGAGGCCGGTCTGGCTGCGGATCGGGTCGACCCGCTTGACCGCGCTCTTGATGCCCTTGTCGGAGAGCTTCTCCCGGCCGATCCGGATGATGTCGAGCATCTTGGCCGCATCGATGTCGTAGGACATGGTCACGTGGTGCAGCACCGCCCCCGAGGCCAGGCGCTTCTGCGCCGCGCCGCCGATCTTCCCGGCGGGGGAGGCGATGTCGTTCAGGGGCACGTAGCTGGCGTCCACCCCGAGCTCGCGCAGCGCCCGGATCACCCAGGCATCCAGGAAGGCGTACGACTCGGCGAAGCTCAGGCCCTCGACCAGGGTGGCCGGCACGTAGAGCGAGTAGGTGATGGTGTTGCCGGGCTCGACGAACATCGCCCCGCCCCCGGAGATCCGCCGCACCACGGTGGCCTCGTGCCGTTCGGCGGCCGCCAGGTCGACCTCGTTCGACAGCGACTGGAACGAGCCGATGATCACCGCGTTGGAGGCCCAGTCCCACACCCGCAGCGTCGGCGGGCGGGTACCGGCGCCCACCTGGCGGGCGATCACCTCGTCCAGGGCCATCTGCATGTGCGGGTGCTGCCGGCCGGTGTCCAGCAGCTCGAAGGCGTGATCGCGCCAGGCGGTGGAACGGCCCAGCGCCCGCAGCACGGCCAGACCTACCGCCGGCGGGTCGAAGCCGACCATCACCGCGTCCGCCCGAGCCTCGTCCACGGCCTGCACCAGGGCCGCCAGCGGGGCCTCGGCGGACAGCCCCTCCAGCGCCTGCGAGATGCGGCCCAGCGCCTCGTCCGGTTCCAGGAAGAAATCGCCGGACAGGACGATGTCGGCCAGCCGGCCGTCCTGGACCGTCAGGTCGGCGACCACGAGCTTGCCACCCGGGACCTTGAACTCGCCGTGCCGGCGTTCGGCAGATGTAGAAGTCACCTTCGGGCCAACTGCCGGGCCCCGGGCTTCATGCCGGACCGGCCGGGAGCGAGGGGCAACTCACAGGCCCTACTCTTCGGGGTTGTGCCTGGAACCACCGTGTCGATACGCCTGCTGCAGACCGATCCCACACTGGGCGACGTCGAGGGGAATCTGCGGCACCTGGACGAGCTGGTGGCGCAGGCGCGAGGGCGGGACCTGGTGGTGGCCACCGAGCTCGCCACCCACGGCTACCACCTCGGCGACCTGGACGAGCCCGAGCAGCTGGGCGCGGACGATCCCCGCCTGCTCGCGCTGGGCCGGCACGGGCCGACGGTGGTGGCCGGGTTCGCCGAGAGCACCCGGCTGCACCGCTACAACAGCGCAGCGATCATCTCCGGCGACCAGGTGCGGGTGCAGCGCAAGCTGTTCCTGCCCAACTACCGGGCCTGGGAGGAACGCAAGCACTTCCGGCCGGGCTCCGAACTGGAATGCATGGACGTGGTGGGCACCCGGGTCGCCACCCTGATCTGTAACGACGCCTGGCAGCCACCACTGCCCTGGGTGGCCGCGCACGACGGGGCCGAGGTGCTGCTGGTGCCCGCCAACAGCGTGGTCAGCGAGATCGGGACACCCACGTCGCACGCCTGGGAGCTGCTGCTCCAGCACGCCGCGGTGACGCTGCAGACCTACGTCGTGTTCGTGAACCGCTCGGGGGTCGAGAGCGGTCAGCGGTTCTGGGGCGGATCGCGGGTGTACGGGCCGACCGGAGACGTGATCGGTGAACTCGGCGAGGAGCCCGGCGTGCTGGACGTCGACCTCGATCTGACCGAGTTGCGGCGGCTGCGGCGGGCCTGGCCGTTGCTGCAGGAAACCCGGGCGGACCTGATGGCCCGGCTGGTATCGCGCCTCGGCGATGCGTAGGAAAAGCTTGCCGGGTGCCCGAAGGTGACACGGTGTATCTGCTGGCTCGACGGCTGAATGCCCGGCTGCGTGCTCAGCTGGTGCTGAAATCGGACTTCCGGGTGCCGCAGCACGCCACCGCCGACCTGGGCGGGGCGCGACTGCTGGGCACCGATACGCACGGCAAGCACCTGCTCACCCGCTTCGACAGTCCGCGCACCGGGCCGTTGACCCTGCACACCCATCTGCGGATGGACGGCTCGTGGACCGTGCTCAACCCGGGTAAACACCTGCCGCGCCGGGTGCTGCCGGACCTGCGGGTGCTGCTGCGCTTCGAGAACGGGCTCAGCGCGGCCGGGCTCAAGCTCCCGGTGGTGGAGCTGCTGAAGACGGCCGATGAGGGACGCGTGACCGCCCACCTCGGTCCCGATCCACTGCGACCGGACTGGGACCGGGACGCAGCACTCGCCCGGCTCAGTGCAGACGGAGACCGGGCGCTCAGCGCGGCCCTGCTCGATCAGACCCGGATGGCCGGGCTGGGCAACCTCTGGGTCAACGAACTGTGCTTCCTGCGCGGTGTTTCCCCGTGGACCCCGGTCCGCGAGGTCGACCTGCCCGCGGTGGTCGATCTGGCGGTGCGGCTGCTGCGCTTCTCGGTGAACACCCCGGGCGCCGCTCAGGTCACGACCGGCGACACCCGCCCGGGCCATACCCACTGGGTAGCTGGGCGTGCTGGTCAGCCCTGCCGCCGCTGCGGTACCCGGGTTCAGGTGGTGGCCGAGGTCAGCGGTGATCCCGAGCGGCGGCGCACCTGGTGGTGTTCGCATTGCCAGCCCGGCCCACCGCCGCCCTGAAACCGATCACTCGCCGGCCGGGGGAGTGCCACCAGCGCCACCGTCGCCGCCCGCCGGGCCACCGTTCATCCCAGACGCTGCCTGCTGGGTGACGCTGCCGGCGTAGTCGTTGCTGGGGTCGCGGTAGATGGTGTGGATGTGGCCCCAGCCGGCGGTGGTGACGCCGTCGACGTCCGCGCCTGCCGAGCCCTGCTGGCTGGAGAGCTCGATGAAGACGTCGGGGCCGGAGATCTGGTAGTAGATGCCTTCGCCGATGCTCATGTCGTAGCTGGTGGCGCCGGACCAGTTGATGTACGTCTCGTCGAGGGTGGCCTCAATCTCGGCGAGCGCGGCGTCGGTGGTCTCCTGGTCGGACAGGCCCACCCAGTTGGCGATCACCTCGAGCAGCAGCTCTTGCTGCTCGTCGGTGAGATCGGCGCCGGAGATGCCGGTGCCGGTGGGGTAGTCGCAGGTGTCTCCCGGCGCGCAGGTGAGGTTGGAGACGTCCTCGCTCTGGTAGAGGGTTGCCTGCTGCTCGGTGGTGAGGCTGTTGTAGAAGGCGAAGGCGTCCTCGTACATGCCGGCCAGGGGCTGGACTTCTTCACCGTCCTCGTTGGTGTAGACCGCGGGCTGCGAGCCGAGGTGGGTGGGGGCGAAGGTGATCGCGTTACCGGTGCCGTCGAGGGTGGCGTTGATGCCGAGGTGATGACCGCCGAACTGCAGCTCCCAGGCGGAGGAGTCGGACGGGTCGCCGAACAGGGCGATGTAGTACTGGCCGAGAGAGTCTTCGGTGGTGGTGCTGTTCTCGAGAAGGTATTCGTCGCCGGCGATGATGCCGGTGACCGTCTCGTACCCCTCTTCGCTGAGCAGGGCCTGCAGCACCTTCATCGCCGCTGTCTGCTGTTCCTCGGTCAGGTCGGTGAGATTGAGGCCGGCGCGGTCGACGAAGGTGACCGGGAAGTTCGACCAGGACGTGGTTTTGGTCTCGTCGTCGTAGTCGTACAGCACGCTCTCGCGCTGCTCGTCCGAGAGGGTCTCCAGGAAAGCCTCGGCAGCGGCGGCGGTCTCGGTGATCGTCTGTGCGGTGGTGGTCGACTCGCTGGTGGTCGAGGCCACCGAAACCGCCGAGATCGAGGAGCCGGAGCCCGAACTGGCGCTGGAGCTGGAGGTGGAGGTCGCGGAGCCGCAGCCACTCACCGTGAGCAGCGCGGCCAGTCCCACCGAGGCCAGGGAAAGGTACCGGCGGCGGTGCGTCTTGATCAGTGTCGCGGTCATGGGAACAAGGTGTCAGCGCTGCTTGGGGGCTCTCTGGACCTTTGCTGTGCGAAGCCTGTGCCCAGTGACTAGGCTCGTCCCGTGGCTGAGATCACCGCTGACCTGATCACCCACCTGCTGCGCGAACAGCATCCGGATCTGGCTCATCTGCCGGTGACCTTCGCGGCCAGCGGCTGGGACAACCAGTTGTGGCGCCTCGGCGAGGAACTCGCCGTCCGGGCACCGTGGGCCACCCATCACGCGGGCGCGCTGCTGGTGAAGGAGTACACCTATCTGCCGGAACTCAGCCGGACACTGCCGCTGAAGACCCCGGTTCCGCAGCGCCTGGGCCGGCCCTCGGAGAGCTTCGATCACCCGTGGATCGTCACCACCTGGGTCGAGGGCGAGCCGGCCGACCGGGCACCGGTGACCAAGGGCATCGAATCAGCCGACCGCTTGGCGGCGTTCCTCACAGCGCTGCACCAGCCCGCGCCCAGCGACGCACCGGCGGACGCGGACCGTCGAGGAGTCCCACTGGCCGCTGTGGATCACGGATTCCGGCGTTTCCGGCAGCAGGTACCGGCCCAGGCCGAGGCACTGACCGAGATCTGGGAAGACGCGCTCCAGGCACCGGTGTGGGACGGGCCGCCCATGTGGGTGCACGCCGACCTGCACGCTGCGAACGTGCTGACCGAAGACGGAAACATCTGCGGCATCATCGACTTCGGCGCCCTGTGCGCCGGAGACCCAGCTGTCGACCTGGCCGGCGCCTGGCTGTTGCTGCCCACCGAAGGCATCGACCACTTCAGCGCCCAGCTCGATGACGCCACCCGCCGCCGCGCTCGCGGCTGGGCCACGCTGAAAGCCCTGGCCTGCCTCAGCATCGGCACCGATACAGGCCCGGGCGGCAAACCCAGCTGGGCGCCCCCAGCCCGTGCGGCCCTGACCTACTTGGTAGGCCTGTCCTGCGGATCTTTGCCTACTGCGGGGCACCCGTGACGCCGTCTGACCGCGTCCGGCGTGGCCCCACGCAAAACCATTGCGAGGGGCCCCACCGGCCACGTCAGCCGACGCCCCGGGCGCCTCCTCGCTACGGCCAGGATCCACAGGACAGGCCTAGCCAGTTCCGAACGCCGGTAACGGTTCACGGGCCGTGAGCCAGGCGCGAGGCACCCCGTGGTCGCCGATTCCGGTGAAGGTGGCGACGATCCCGCCGACGATGGCTGCGGTGGTGTCCACGTCACCACCGGCCTCGATGCAGGCGATGATCGCGCGCGGATAGTCGTGCAGATAGGTGGCGGCTGCCCACAGGGTGAACGGAACGGTCGTCTGGGCCAGCGGCCGGGCGCCGTTGCCCAGCTCGTAGCTCGCCTCGGCGACACTGGCACCGAGCAGGCTCCGGGCGCGGGCGATACCGGCGCCGGTCTGGCCGGTCGCGACAACATCGAGCACCGCATCCAGCAGCTGCGCGGGTTCGAGGCCGGCCCCGCTCAGCCGGGCCCGGCCCACTTCGGCGGCAGCCACCGCCACCGCGATCGCGCCGAGCACGGCCTCGGGGTGAGCATGAGTGACCTCGGCCGAGCGCATCGCCTCCAGCGCGGCGGTGCGGGTGTCGCCGGCATGGAAGGCGCCGATCGGAGCCACCCGCATCGCGGCCCCGTTGCCCATCGAGCCCTTGCCGTCGAACGCCGCCGCTGCGGCCTGCTGCCAGGCAGCGCCGTCCCGCACCTGTCTCAGCAGTACGACCGATCCGGCGCCGTACCCGCGGTAGGGCTCGTACCGGTGGGCGAAGGCGCTGGCCAGGCGGTCCTGGTCGATCTTCCCGAAATCGCGGAGCTCGGCGAAGACCGAGCAGGCCATCTCGGTGTCGTCGGTCCAGGGCCACGGCGAGGCCGGCGGCCGCCCGGCCACGAGCTCGCTCACCGAAGTGCCGGGGACGAAGAACTGGGCGCCCAAGGCGTCGCCCACGGAAAGGCCGTCGAGACTGTCTCGGCACAACTGGAGATGAGTCATGGGTGCCCGACAGTATGCCCTGCCGTGGGCTACTCGCGGGCCAGAAGCGCCAGCAGAGAACTCTCGTCGCGAGGCCGGGACTCCGCCTCGATCACGCCCAGCGCCCGCAACCGGGCCGCGACGGCCAGCACCCAGGGCCGCCGCAGCCGGGCTTCCTCCAGCACCGGATCGGAATCGAGCAGTTCAGCCGGAGCACCCTGCCGTACGACGCCCCGGCTCAGCACCACCACCTCGTCCGCCCAGGCCAGAGCCAGGTCCACGTCATGGGTGGCCATGACCAAGGTGGTGCCCTGCTCATGCAGGCGGGCCAGAGCGTCCACGGCCTCGATGCCGGCGGCCGGGTCCAGACCGGCGGTGGGTTCGTCGAGCACCAGCACCGCGGGGCGCATGGCCACGGCGCTGGCGATGGCCACCCGCTTGCGCTCGCCGAACGAGAGCTGATGGGTGGGACGATCGGCCAGGTGGGTGGCGGCCAGCAGGTCTAGGGCCTCCTCGCAGCGGGCGCGGACCTCCTCCTCGCTCAGGCCCTGGTTGACCGGGCCGAACGAGACGTCCTCGCGGACCGAGGCGGAGAACAGTTGGTCGTCCGGGTCCTGGGTGATCAGCTGCAGCAGGTGCCGGTGCCGGCGCAGACCGGACCGGTTGTGCCGCAGTTCGTGGCCGCCGACGCTGATCCGGCCGGAGGTCGGCTTGAGCGCGCCGGAAAGACAGCGCAGCAGGGTGCTTTTACCGGACCCATTGGCGCCGAGCACGGCGATCCGCGAGCCTGAAGGGATTTTCAGGTCGACCCCGGCCAGAACGGGCGGACCGCCGGTGTAGGCGAACGTCAGGCCGGCAACTTCGGTGTTCATTACGCGACCCCGAGCGATACTGCGACCACGAGCGCCAGGCTCGCGAACGTCCACAATTCAAAACTGCGTGAGGACGATTGTTGCTCACCGACCGTTCGCATCACCCCCTCGAAACCCCGCCCGGCCAATCCGGTCTCCAGGCGTCGGGCGCGATCGAAGGCGCGCGTGAGCGTGGCCGCGGCCAGCCCGGAGGCGGAGCGCAGAGTGGCGCGGCGAGAGGTGTAGCCCAGGCGGGCAGTCTGGGCGGAGCGGACGGCGCTGACCGATTCGAGCAGGACGAACAGCAGGCGATAGGTCAGGCCGGCCACATCCACCACGGCCTCGGGGACGCCGCGCCGCCGGGCCCACGACAACAGGTCTGTCATCGGCGTGGTGGCGGCCAGCAACAGCACGGCCGAGGTTCCGGCCACCGCATGGGACAGGGTCGATGCTGCTGCGGTGAGGCTCTCGGAGGTGACGGTCGGGCCAAAACCTGATGTGCGCCAGGTGATCGCAATAGACACAGTACCGAGAACGATGAACGCAGCCGGGCCTCGGGCCGCCCGTAGCAACAGATGAGGGGGCACCCGGCCCGGCCCCAGGATCAGGCCGAGCGCGATCGCGGTCACCAGACCGGAGGCCGGCCAGGGCGGCAGAACCAGGGCACTGATCACCAGTCCCAGGCTCAGCAGCACCTTGTCACCGGGGGAGTACCGCCGCCAGGGGCTGGCCCAGGCGGCGGTATCGAGGGCCGGTGCGCTCACGCCTTCTCGGGAACCTCTGAACGACGGCGTTTTCCGGACAGCCGCCCGATGACGAAGCCAAGGGTTCCGGCGCCCACCGCGGCCTGCAGGGCGAACAGGCCGGACTCGATCTCGCCGGACGAGGGCTCGAACAGCGGGCTGAACCAGACGTCGTAGTCCGGGTTGATCTCCTCGACCTTGGTGGCCGCCGAAGAGTCGCTGCCGGCGTAGGACTCGCCCTCCTCCTGGCCGTCGGTGTTCAGCCGCAGGCCCAGCGGGACGGCGAAGATCGCGACCACGAGCAGCAGCAGGGCGAAGTCGACGGCGAGCCGACGAGGGGTACGGGAAGCCATCTCAGTCACGCTCCTGAGCCGTTGCGGTGACGGTGTTCTCGTCGTTCTCGTCCAGAGCCTTGCGCAGGCCGAGGGAACGCAGTTCCTCCGGGGCGATCCGGGCCAGGATCCGGAAGACCAGCACGCCCAGCAGGCCCTCGGCCACCGCCAGCGGGATCTGGGTGAGGGCGAAGATGCCCAGGAACTCACCGATCGAGCCGAGCACCCCGCCGGTGGGATCCGGGTGGGCCAGACCGAGCTGGACCGAGGTGACCACGTAGGTGGCCAGGTCGGACAGCGACAGGGCGGCGAACACCCCGACCCAGAACGACAGGCCCACGGCCGAACAGGCCCGGTAGGCCCCGTACCCGACCCACGGACCGACGATCGCCATCGAGAACGCGTTGGCCCCCAGCGTCGTCAATCCGCCGTGGGCCAGCAGCAACGCCTGGAACAACAGCACGATCGTGCCCAGCATCGCCATCACCGGAGGCCGGAACAGCACGGCGCCCAGGCCGGTACCGGTGGGATGGCTGGAACTGCCGGTGACCGAGGGCAGTTTGATCGCCGAGAGGACGAAGGTGAAAGCACCCGCCGCACCCAGCAACAGCCGGGACTCGGGTCGTTCGCGCACCTCTCGCACCACGCAGCGGGCGCCGTGGACGACGAACGGGGCCGCCGCCAAGGTCCAGGCAGCGGCGTGCAGCGGGGGAAGATAGCCCTCAGCGATGTGCACCGGGCACCTCGCAACGGCAGACGTGTGTCATCGGATCTCCTCGGGTCCTCGCCCTGGATCGGATGCGACGGCTGAAGTCTCCTGGCTTCCCGGATCGAGGCTCACCCCGGCCTTCCAGCCCGATCGAGGGCCGTGGCACGGCAAAGGGTCTGCTCCCCGGTGACAGTGGCGGGACCGCGCCGGATTCACACCGGCTTCCTTCACTGCCGTCGCGGTGAATATGTGGTTATGACGGGCTCGGGCATCATGCCACGCCCCGCTCGCGGTGAATAGAGACAGATGGCGAAGACCGCGGGCGCTGCGGCATCGGGGTGTTCTAGGGTGGTGTGGTTGCTGGTTCCCCCTGCCCGCCAGGCAGGGGGAGGCAAGAGGGAACCCGGTGTGAGTCCGGGACTGCCCCGCAGCGGTGAGCGGGAACGACCGCCGTCAACAGCACTGGGCGCGAGCCTGGGAAGCGACGGCCAGTAGGTGTGCTTCGTGAGCACGGGCCCGCGAGTCCGAAGACCTGCCAGCAATGCCGCGGTGCCACCAGGCGCCCGGCTCTCCGGTGACCACGTGGGCAGGTCAGCGCGCGCAACGGTGGACGCCGTCGCTCGCTCTTTGCTGCCCGGTCGCCGGAACGACCGAGCTCGCGAGGAGAGAGCACGTGATGAGCAGTTTCAGCGGAAACCCCTTGCCCGCGACCGTCCTGGGGTATCCCCGGATCGGCCGCAACCGGGCGATGAAGAAGGCGATCGAGGCCTACTGGCGCGGTGAGCTGAGCGCCGCCAACCTGCAGCGGACGGTGGTGGACGAGCGCCGGGCGGTGTTCGAGACGCTGCAGTCGGCCGGCCTGACCGACGTCCCCTGCAACGACTTCTCGCTCTACGACCAGGTGCTCGACACCCTGGTGATGGTCGGGGCGGTGCCCCCGCGCCACCGTGACCTCGGCCTGAACGCGCTGGACACCTACTTCGCCATGGCCCGGGGCACCGCCGAGGTGCCCCCGCTGGAGATGACGAAGTGGTTCGACACGAACTACCACTACCTGGTGCCGGAACTGGCTCCGGACACCGAGTTCACCCTGGACCTGAGCAAGCCGCTGCAGGAGTACCGGCAGGCCCGAAGCCTCGGCCTGGAGGCCCGGCCGGTGCTCCTCGGCCCGCTCACCTTCCTGCACCTGGCCAAGGTCGCGCCGGGAGTAGCGGCGGACTTCGACCCGCTGACCCTGCTGGAGCGGTTGCTGCCGGTCTACGAGCAGGCACTGGCCCAGTTCGCGGCCGAGGGCGTGCACTGGGTCCAGCTGGACGAGCCGGTTCTGGTGTCGGAGCAAGCTCAGGCCGAGCTCGTCCTGCGGCGCTTGGGCAGTCTGCCGGAACGGCCGAAGTTGCTGATCGCCACCTATTTCGGTTCGGTCCGCGAGGCCCTGCCGATCTTGCGTCAGGCCCCGGTCGAGGCCGTGGCCCTGGACCTGACCGGCCCGGCCGAGTCCAACCTGCGTGATCTGGCCGGCGCGGGTGGTCTGCCCGGTAAGCGTCTGGTGGCCGGGGTGATCGACGGCCGCAACGTCTGGGCGGCGGACCTGCGGGCGCAGCTGGCTCGCCTGGCCTCACTGCATGGTCTGGCCGACGAGATCGTTATCGCGCCGTCCTGCTCGCTTCTGCACGTACCGCTCGACGTGAGCCTGGAGACCGGACTGGACCCCGACGTCCGTTGCTGGTTCGCCTTCGCCCGGCAGAAGCTCGACGAGGTCGCGGTCCTGGCCCGGGGGATCTCGGCCGGCCCGCAGGCGATCGAGGCCGAGCTGCAGCGCAACCAGGAAATCCTTGCCCACCGGGCGGCTTCGCCGATCACCCGCGATCCGGCCGTGCGGGAACGTGTGGCCGCAGTGACCCCGGCCGACGAGCACCGGGCCGTATCGTATCCGCAGCGGGCCCGGCAGCAGGCCGAACGCCTGAACCTGCCCAGCCTGCCGACCACCACCATCGGATCCTTCCCACAGACCCAGGCCCTGCGCGCGGCCCGGGGCCGTTTCCGGCGTGGGGAACTCGGCCCGGACGGCTACGCCGAGCGGATGCGCACCGAGGTCGAGCACGTGATCCGGCTGCAGGAGACGCTGGGCCTGGACGTCCTGGTGCACGGCGAGCCCGAGCGCAACGACATGGTGCAGTACTTCGCCGAGCAGCTCACCGGTTTCGTCGCCACCCAGCATGGATGGGTGCAGTCGTACGGAACCCGCTACGTGCGTCCCCCGGTGGTGATCGGTGACGTCTCGCGGCCGCAGCCGATGACGGTCGAATGGACGTCGTTCGCCCAGTCCCTGACCGACAAGCCGGTCAAGGGGATGCTCACCGGCCCGGTGACGATGCTGTGCTGGTCGTTCGTGCGCGACGACCAGCCGCTGGAGGAGACCGCCCAGCAGGTCGCGCTGGCGCTGCGCGACGAGGTCGCGGACCTGGAAGCGGCCGGTACCGCAGTGATCCAGGTGGACGAGCCGGCGCTGCGCGAAGGCCTGCCGCTGCGGGCCTCGGACCGGCCCGGCTATCTGCGCTGGGCCACCGCGGCCTTCCGGCTGGCCACCAGCGGCGTGCGGGACAACACCCAGATCCACACCCACATGTGCTACGCCGAGTTCGGTGAGATCCTCTCTGCGGTGATCGATCTGGACACCGATGTGATCAGCCTGGAGGGCGCCCGCTCACACATGTCGATCGCGGCGGATCTGTCGGCGGCCGGGTATCCCTCGGGAGTCGGTCCGGGGGTGTACGACATTCACTCGCCGCGGGTGCCCGGACGCGACGAGGTCACCCGGATGCTGCGCCAGGCTCTGGAACACGTTCCGGCCGAGCGGCTCTGGGTGAATCCGGACTGTGGGCTGAAGACCCGGGACGAGGCGGAGGTGAAGTCGTCGCTGGCCAACCTGGTGGCCGCGGCGGAAAGCCTGCGCTGATGGTTCAGGCCGTTCGCGCGAGGTGACGGTGCAGGACCTGCCTGGCGGCAGGCAGGTCCTGCTGCCGTAGGAGCTCGAGGATCTCGATGTGCTCGGCGATGCTGCGGGGAAGATGGAGCGGCTCGGGGCCGCTCGGCCGGATCTTCTCCAGGACCGTGACCAGCGCCTCGGTCAGCTGTGGGTTGCCGGCGGCCTGGGACAGCACGCGGTGGAAGCGGTCGTCCTCCAGCCCGAAGGCCGGGCCGGGATCAGGGGGTTGCCGTTGCCGGGCCTGCCAGTGCTCGAGTTCGTCGTCCAGCAGGGCCTTGTCGTGCACCCGGTCGGGGGTGTCCAGGCAGCGGGTGATCCCGTGCAGCTCCAGGGTGATCCGCAGCTCGTGCAGGTTCTGCAGCTCGTCGGGGGAGGGCACGGTGATGGCGTAGCCGAAGTCGGTGCGCTCGATCAGGCCCTCGGACAGCAGCCGGGACAGGGCCTCGCGGACCGGGGTACGGGAAACCTCGTAGCGCCGGGAAAGTTTGGGTTCGGTGAGCCGGTCGCGCGACGACACCCGGCCGTTCAGGATGTCGTCGCGCAGCGACCGGTAGACCTGTTCGCGCAGCGGCGTGCTCACGCAGCGGTCACAAGGCCATGGCGGACCGGACGTCGGACTCGTTGGCCGCGCCGCCGGCGCCCTGGGTGCTGACCCGGCCGGACTCCAGCACGTAGTAGCGGGCGCAGGCATCCAGGGCGAAGCCGATGTGCTGCTCGACCAGCAGGACCGACATCCCGGAGCCGGCCAGCTGGACGATCGCGTCCTCGATCTCGCCGACCACGGAGGGCTGGATACCCTCGGTGGGCTCGTCCAGCAGCATGATCTTCGGGCCGACGATCAGCGCCCGGGCGATCGCCAGCTGCTGGCGCTGCCCACCGGAGAGCAGCCCGGCCCGGCGGGTGAGCAGGCTCTTCAGGGCGGGGAACAGGTCCAGCGCCTCGTTCATCCGCGCGGTTCCGGCGGCGCCGAAGGTGTCGGCCACGAGCTGCAGGTTCTCCCGGGTGGTGAGCTGGCCGAACGACTGCTGGCCCTGCGGCACGTAGGCCAGGCCCAGCCGTACCCGGCGGTGCGGTTTGGCCCGGGTGACGTCCTCACCACCGAGCCGGATGGTGCCGGTCTCGACCGGGAGCAGGCCGACCGCGGCCCGCAGCAGGGTGGTCTTGCCGGCCCCGTTGTGGCCCATCACCGCGACGATCTCACCGGTGCCGACCTTCACATCGACACCGTGCACCACCGTCGTGCGACCGTAACCGACCCTCAGGTCACTGATCTCGAGCATCACTTCGTCTCCCCGTTCTCGATCACTGCCGTTCCGCGACCGTGCGAGCGGCTGCCGAGATACACCTCGATCACCCGCTCGTCCTCGGTCACCTCGCTCACCGACCCCTCGGCGAGCACCTTGCCCTGATGCATCACCGTCACCGACGACGCGTAGGTGCGCATGAACTCCATGTCGTGCTCCACCACGACGACCGTGCGCTGCTGCCCGATCCGCTGCAGCAGCAGGCCGGTCTGCTCGCGCTCGGCCTGGCTCATCCCGGCCACCGGTTCGTCCAGCAGCAGCACGTGGGCGTTCTGCACCAGCAGCATGCCGATCTCCAGCCACTGCTTCTGCCCGTGCGCCAGCACCCCCGCAGGCAAGTGAGCTACTTTACCCAGTCCGATCGTCTCCAGTGCTGCTTCTACTTCGGTGGGCACCGAGGTGCGGCGGCGAAGAAGCGTTCTGAGTTTCCGTCCGGCCCCGGCCGCGATGTCCAGATTCTGGAGAACTGTGAGTTCTTCGAACACGCTGGCGGTCTGGAAGGTCCGCCCGACTCCGGAGCGGGCGATCCGGTGCGAGCTGCGGCCGAGAAGTTCTACCCCGCCGAAGCGGACGGATCCGGCGGCCGGCGCGAGGCCGGTGACGGCGTCCACCAGGGTGGTCTTCCCGGCGCCGTTCGGGCCGATCAGGAAGCGCAGATCGCCGCTGGTGACGGTCAGGTCCACGCCGTCCACGGCGACGAATCCGTCAAAAACTACTTTCAGATCCCGAATTTCGAGGTAGTCGTGCTTGAATGCGGCCGCCGGTTCGGTGAGGACGTTCTCCAGGGCCTCGACGT
The DNA here is from genome assembly GCF_021129305.1 of Kineosporia babensis. Taxonomy (GTDB): domain Bacteria; phylum Actinomycetota; class Actinomycetes; order Actinomycetales; family Kineosporiaceae; genus Kineosporia; species Kineosporia babensis. The sequence goes on from NZ_JAJOMB010000006.1 coordinate 139,734, forward strand.
GGATGTCCTCGGTCACGGGTGCCCTCCCGAAGTAGCGGGCAGATCAACGGACGTCGCCGGCTGGGTCTGTTTCCCGGTGGCCGGGGAGGGGCGGCGCCGGAAGGTCAGGGAGGCCAGGCCGTTGGGCAGGAAGGCGACCACGACGATGAACAGGCCACCGAGGAAGTACGTCCAGATCGACGGGAATCGCTCGGACAGGCCGGTTTCCGCCCAGGAGACGGCGATCGATCCGATCACCGGGCCGAGCAGGGTGGCCCGGCCGCCGATGGCCACACCGATCAGCAGCGAGATGGAGGGGACGACGCCGACGTCGGCCGGGGAGATGATGCCGGCCACCGGGGTGAACAGGGCCCCGCCGACGGCTGCGAAGCAGGCGGCCAGGGCGTAGGCGCCGGCCTTGATCAGGGCCGGGTCGTAGCCGAGGAAACGGACCCGGTTCTCCTGGTCGCGCACGGCCACCAGCAGTTCGCCGTAGCGGGAGTTCATCAGCAGCCGGACCCCGGCGACCATGGCCAGCAGCACCCCGGCGCAGATGTAGTACAGGGTCTGCTTGTTCAGCGGGTCGGCCAGGTCGTAGCCGAAGAACGAGCGGAAACCGTTCAGGCCGTTGGTGCCTCCGGTGACGGTCTGCTGGCCGATCAGCAGCAGCGCGAAAGCCGCGGCCAGGGCCTGGGACAGGATGGCGAAGTAGGCGCCGCGCACTCTGCGGCGGAACACCGCGTAGCCCAGGACCAGGGCCAGGGCGGCGGGCAGGACGAGGATGGCGAGCACGGTGACGACCGGGCTGCGCATCGGCTCCCACCAGCCGGGCAGCACCCCGTTGCCGTACAGCAGCATGAAGTCCGGCACCCCGCCCGGACCGGCGTCGGCCAGCTTCATGTGCATGGCCATCAGATAGCCGCCGAGGCCGAAGAACACGCCCTGCCCGAGCACCAGCATGCCGCCGCGGCCCCAGGCGAAGCCGATGCCGACCGCGACCATGGCCAGGCAGAGGAACTTGGCCAGCAGGTTCAGCCGGAAGTCCGATAGCGCGGCCGGGGCCACCGCGAAGAGCAGGACCGCCGCCCCGCCGAAACCGGCCCAGGTCTTCAGCGCCGGGTTCACGCCAGGCTCCTGGTCCGCAGGGCCACCAGGCCCTGGGGGCGTACCTGCAGGAAGGCGATGATCGCGACCAGCAGCAGCACCTTGGCCAGGCTGGCGGTGGTGGAGTACTCGAAGGTGGCCTGCACCACGCCCAGCGAGAAGGCCGCGATGACGGCGCCCTTGAGCTGCCCGATCCCACCCACCACGACGACCAGGAACGCGTCCACGATGTAGTTCGTCCCCAGCGTCGGCCCGATCGAGCCCAGCAGCGACAACGCGACTCCGGCGATCCCGGCCAGGCCGGAGCCGAGGAAGAAGGTGATCCGGTCGGCGGAGGTGGTGGAGATGCCGGAAGCCTCGGCCAGGTCGCGGTTCTGGACGGTGGCCCGGATCCGGCGGCCCAGCGGGGTGAGCTTCAGGGCCAGGGCCAGCAGCGAGACCGCGACGACGGCCAGGACCAGGATGAACAGCCGGGTCTTGGGGATGGTGGTATCGAGCACGGCTCCCTGGAGCCAGGCGGGCGCCCGGACGTCGACGTTGGGTGCGCCGAAGATGTCCCGGGCCAGCTGCTGCAGCACCAGCGCCACGCCGAAGGTGACGAGCAGGGTGTCGAGCGGGCGGCTGTGCATCCGCCGCAGCAGCGTGGCCTCCAGCAGCAGGCCGAGCAGCCCGCCGGCCAGGAACCCCAGCGGCAGCGCGATCAGCAGTGACAGCCCGGCGTTGGAGACCACGTGCTGCACCACGAAAGCGGTGTAGGCGCCGGCCATCATGAACTCGCCGTGAGCCATGTTGATCACGCCCATCTGGCCGAAGGTCAGGGCCAGGCCGAGCGCGACCAGCAGCAGGACCGAGCCGAGGCTCACCCCGGCGAACAGTTGCGAGAACAGTGCGTCCATCTTCGTCCTTCCGGCCGCAGGGGTTTCAGGAGAGTCCGGCCGCCCAGTCGTAGCCCTTGAGGAACGGGTCGGGCTCGATCGCGCCCTCGGACTCCCAGACCGGGTAGATCAGGCCGTCCTGGTCGATCTTGCCGATGTACGCGGTCTTGGCGATGTGATGGTTCTCGCCGTTCACCGTGACCGTGCCCTCCGGGGCGTCGAAAGTCACTCCGTCGGCGGCCGTCTGCACCGCGGCCACGTCGAACGAGTCGGCCTTCTCGACCATCGCCTTCCACAGGTACAGCGAGGTGTAGGCCGCCTCCATCGGGTCCGAGGTGGGCCGGCCGGCGCCGTACTCCGCCTTGAACGCCTTCACGAACGTCTCGTTCTCGGCCGACTTGACCGTCTGGTAGTAGTTCCAGGCGGTCAGCTGGCCCTCGATGTTCTCCACCCCGATCCCGCCGACCTCCTCCTCGGCGATCGAGACCGAGACCACCGGCACGGTCTCGGCCTTCAACCCGACGTTCTTGTACTCCTTGAAGAAGGCCACGTTCGAGTCGCCGTTGAGGGTGTTGAACACCGCGTCGGCACCGGAGGCCTTGAGCTTGTTGACGATGGTGGCGAAGTCGGTGTGGCCCAGCGGGGCGTACTCCTCACCGACGATCTCGATGCCGTTGGCCTTGGCGTAGGCGTTGATGATCTTGTTGGCGGTGCGCGGGAAGACGTAGTCCGAACCGACCAGGAACACCTTGCTCTTGCCCTGTTCCTTCAGGTAGTCCATGCCCGGGATGATCTGCTGGTTGGTGGTGGCGCCGGTGTAGAAGATGTTCTTCGAGGCTTCCAGCCCCTCGTACTGCACCGGGTAGAACAGCAGCGAGTTCTTCGATTCGAAGACCGGCAGCATCGCCTTGCGGGAGGAGGAGGTCCAGCCCCCGAAAACCGCTGCCACGCAGTCCGAGGAGATCAGCTTGTCGGCCTTCTCGGCGAACACGGTGGGCTCGGAGGCGCCGTCCTCGGCAACGATCTGCAACTGCTTGCCCAGAACCCCGCCGTCGGCGTTGATCTCGGCCGCGGCCAGGTCCAGCGAGTCGCGCACGGTCTGCTCGGAGATCGCCATGGTGCCCGAGAGCGAGTTCAGGAAGCCGATCTTCACCGCGCTGCCGGAGGTGTCCACGCAGCTCTCGGCCGGGGCGGCGGATCCGGATTCCCCGGCCTTGGCTCCACAGGCGCTGAGCGCGAGAGCCGCGGCCAGGGCGATGGTGACGGCGCTTCGACGGGTCGACTTCGAAGAATGAGGCAAGGGAGCGCCTTTCGTGGAAGCTGTCGGGGGAGGGGCCGGGATGTATACAGCCCTGGATCCAGACAGGAACCTACGAGCGCTCCATTTCACCCGCTGCGCCCGAATGCTGCCGGTACGTTACGGGTGTCGCGGATTGTTGCTGTGGGATTTCTGCGTGTAGTCAGTTTCCGGATGGGCGTGGTGCCATCCAGATGTTCACGCCGCTGTGGGTCTGCGGGGGCGTGCCGACCAGCTTGGTGACCACCTCCTTCAGTGCCTCGTAGTGGTAGTCCGGCCCCAGGATGATCATCTCGGTCTGCCAGGTCTGCAGATCCCGGCGGGCCTGGGCCCGGGCGGCCTCGTCGATGAACGGCATCTCGCCGGTGCGCTGCACGTCGGCCAGCAGCTGGGCGGTCGGCAGGGGCGGGCCGCCGCTGATCCGGGCCTCGCCCTCGGCGTTGGGGCCGAGGAAGTAGCCGCCCGGCATCTCGAAGCGGTAGTCGGCCTGGGACTGCCAATACATGACGTGCGCGGTGCCGGGCAGCGGGAAGGGGAGCACGAGAGCGTTGGTGCCCTTGGGGAGTTCCTGGGCCTTGCCGGTGAAGTAGGCCGGCACGTCCGGCGCCTCGACGGTGGGGATCTTGGCGGGCAGCAGCGGCAGCAGGCACATCACCGCGGCGGTCAGGGCGGCGAAGGGGAAGCGGGCGGTGCTCAGCTGGTGCACGGCCAGGGCCAGCAACGCGGCGGCGAAAACCGCTACCAGCAGGCCGAACCGGCTGGCTAGCGACGCCTCGGTAACGGGTAGATCGCGCAGGATCCGGTAGGGGCCGCCGATCGTGGTCTGCACCCCGTCCACCCAGAGCTTGGCCCCGAGCGAGAGCACGGCCGAGACCAGCAGGCCCACCGCGGCGCACTGCACGGCCATCCGTTTGCGGCCCAGGACCAGGGTGGCCAGACAGAGGATGACCAGGGGCCAGCCCAGGTAGGCCAGGTGTTCCTCGATGCCGCCGGGGAACTGCTCCGAACGCTGGACGGCCTCCTGCGAGTGCAGCAGCACGCCACGGGTCGCGGTGGTGAAAGCGGTGACGTCGGCGGCGTAGTAGTCGGGCAGGAAGGGGCTGCCGTGATGCTTCAGCGGGCCGAAGAACTGCAGGAACAGCGGGTAGGCGGCGACCGGCAGGAACACCGCGAAGGCCAGGCCGAGGTGACGGGCCAGGCGGGGCGCCGCCGAACGGATCAGCCGGGGCCGGCTCACCGCCGCGCTCAGCAGCACCAGAAGAGCGCCAAGCCCGGCCTGGAACAGCACTTCCTCACCGGTGAACACCTGGGCCAGCGCGACCAGGCCCAGCCAGAGCCCGGTCCGCCCGGCCGGCCGGTCCACCCGCCAGGCCTGGATGCTGAGACCGATCAGCACCGGCAGCGAGCCCGCCAGCGACATGGTGATGTGCCCGGTCAGCGAGTTCACGACGGCCGGGCTGATCGCGAAGCAGGCCGCCCCCACCGCCGCCGGCCCGGTGGGCAGCTCCAGCGGGCGGCGCAGGGCCCAGTAGGCACCGGCGAAGCACAGCGGCAGGGCCAGGAAATTGAGCAGGTTCAGGGTGAGCATCGGCCCACCCAGCGCGGTAACCGGGAAAAGCAGCACCGCCGGCAGCAACAGCGTGGTGTTGTTCATCGCGCTCACACCGGTGGGCCAGTTCATGTCCCGGGTGAAGAACGGGCTCTCACCTTGACTGATCGCGTGCGGAGTGTGCCCCAGCCACCAGGTGTAATGGAAGGCGTCCGGGGTGTTCGGCGCGATGATCCGCGCTCCCGGGGCGCTCCACAACCCGGAGGTAGCAGCGACACCGAAACCCATGGCGACGATCGCGAAGACGACCAGCAGCCGGTTGGTCCAGTCAGGCCCCGCCACGGGGTCGGCCGGTGGGGCTTCGGCGGTGATGGTCACGTTCGGGTATTCCATTTCGCTCAAGGGGTGCCGGGCCGGGTTCAAGCATGCCGGTAGACCCGGTAGACCGAGTACCCCGCGCGCCCTGGTGATCCGACAACCTGCCAGTCCGCCCGGCCGATGGTGCGGGTGAGAGCCGCGTCCTCACGGCTGCCCGACGGTAGGACGACGATGCTCGCGGCCGGTGCTTGCCGAACCGTACCGGCAACGGCGCCGGGCTCGAGCACGACGATGCCCGCCAGGCTCGGGGCCAGCACCCGGCAGACCTGCTCACCGGCGCAGTAGACCGGTACGCCCGGGGAGACCTGATCAAGGACGAGGGCGAGCACCTGTCCTTCCGGCGTCACCAGATCGGGGGCCGGGGTAAACGGCCGGGCGGTACCCGTCCGGGCGGGCTCGGGAGTGCGGGCCATTTGCATGACGAAGACGGCGCAGGCCAGCGACAGCATCAGACCTGCGGCAGGCGCCAGTTTTCGCACGAGTTACCCGGTGGATCCCGGTGAAACAGCCGTCCCATCCAGTCCGTCCAGCCCGGGGGAGACCGGGATCGACGGCTTGGGAGTCCGGGCGGGCGCTCCGGTGGGCGTCTGGTCCACAACTGAGGACGGTGTGCTCGCCTCAGTGGGACGGTTCGGCGCGGCGGTCGGTTGCGTGGTGCTGGGCGGCTCGGTGGGCGTGGCCGTGCTCGCGGCGCTGGGGGACACTGAGTTCGTAGGAGCGACCGCCGGAACCACCTGACCGCTCGGCTGACCGCTGAACAGGAACTGGACCGAGAGCACCAGAGTCGCGACCACCGCAGCCGCCCCGACCGGAAGCAGGATCACCGGCCGTACCCAGCCGACACGACGTTCGCGGCGCACTCGTCGCACCAACTGATGCCACGCGCTCGCCGACGTACTCACGAAGGCGAGTTCCCCGTCCATCATTGACCGCAGTTGCCGGCCCAGGACCTCTTCGTCGTTCACCGCTGCTCCCCGTCGGTATTCGCGCCGGACACAACCACGGCGCGCAGTTTCGCCAAACCGCGTGAGGCGTACCCCTTGACCGAACCTGGCTTCAGCCCCATCGCCTCGGCCGCTTCTCGTTCCGGCAGGTCGAGGTAGTAGCGCAGGACGACGGCCTCCCGTTCGCGCCGCGGCAGCGCGACCATCGCCGCGAACAACGGCGGTGGCAGATCGGCCTTCAGCGCGGTCTCCTCCGCGCTGGCCTGCTCGTGCTGACGCAGCCGGGCCAGCCGCTCGGCCACCGGGCGTCGCCGCAGATAGGACCGGGAGGCGTTCACCACGCTGCGGTGCAGGTAGCCGACCGCGCCGTCCTGGTTCCGGATCTTCGGCCAGTTGGTGTAGACGGCCATGAAGGCGTCCTGGACCACGTCCTGCGCCACCTGATGATCACGCACCAGCACGGCGGCCACCCGCAGCATCGGGGTGTGGTGCTGGTCGAAGAGCACGCGCAGGGCGCTCTCGGCGTCTGTCGGGAGTGGGCGGTGGGAAGGGACTTCGGTGCCCTCGCTCCGTTCGGACTTCGTGATCACACAAGAACGACGCCCGAGCCCCGGAAAAGGTTGTGTTTGGTGGGCGCGGTAAGTGATGGTTTCGGGCTGATTGACCCGCACGGCTAGGATCGCGGGGCAGTACACGCGCCGGGCGACAGATTGACGGGTAATGGATCAGGCTTGGCAGATCGAGCAGGAGTTCTGGCAGGCCTCGTCCGACGAGGTGGGCCCGCAGCAGTGGTTCGCCAAGTACATGGAGACCGACGGCTTCATCGTCCTGCCCAACCGGGTGGTCAACCGGGACGACCTGGTGCACGGCTGGCACGACCGCAAGCCCCTGAAGTCCTGGACCCTCGGCGAACCCAGCTTCACCGTGATCGAGGGCGGCAACCTGGTGATCCGCTACGAGGCCCATTTCGAGGCCGACTGGCTGCCCAGCTACGACGCCTTCATCACCTCGGTCTACGTCTGGGGCACCGGTCACTGGACCCTGGTCTGCCGTACCCACACCCCCCGCGGGTCCTTCCCGTTCTGAGCGGCCAGCAACGCGTTCAGGCCGGACAAGGTGGCCGCGCCTTCCATCGGCCCCAGCTTCGTCACCGCGTGAGCGCCCGCAGCATTGGCGTAACGCAGTGTGGTTTCCGGGTCGGCGCCAGCCAGCCAGAAGCTAACGTAGGCGCCGGCGAAGCAGTCTCCGGCGCCGGTGGGATCCACCTCGTCCACCGTCAGCGCCGCCGCATCGATGCGGCCGTGCTGATCGAAGCGGCTGGCCCCCTGATTCCCGCGCTTGATCACCACCGTGCCGATGCCCCGCTGCAGCAGTTCGGTCACCGCCGCAGCCTCGTCCTTGGACTCGGTGAACAGGAAGATCTCCTCGCCGGAGGGCAGGAACACGTCGCACTGGGCCAGAACCTCGTCCAGCGCCTCGGGTAGGCCGGGCGCCTGCAGGATCTCGGGCCGCAGGTTCGGGTCGAAACTCAGGGAGCCGCCGCGCGCCTTGACCCTGCGGACGGCTTCGCGGGCCAGGTGCGCGATGCCGGGCGCGGACAGGGCGCTGCCCATGATGTGCAGGTGGTCGCACCGCTCGATCAGGGCCTCGGCCGACGGCGTGAGCGAAAGACGGCCGGTGGCGCTGTGCGCGATGTTGAAGACGAAGGCCCGGGAACCGTCGGGCCGGTAGCGCACGAACGCCGACCCGGTGGTCTCGCCGGCCGCGACCTCGATGCCGGACACGTCGACCCCGTCGGCGCGCAGACGATTCAGGTTCAGCCGGCCGAAGTCGTCGTCGCCGACCCGGGAGACGATCGCAGCCGGGGTGCCGAGGCGGCTCACCTGGTCGATGAAGATGGCAGGGGCACCGGAGGGGAACGGGCCGACCAGGGGCTGCGGCTCGCCGAAGCCCTCGCCCGGGGTGGTGGCCATGATCTCCACCAGAATCTCGCCGATCGTCAGCACTGTGGCGGCCATGCGTATCTCTCCTTCCCTCAGTCTCCGGGCGCCGGCTGCAGATGCACCGACCAGGTCGTGAACCATTCGCCACCTGGCTCGAGCCAGGCCAGATCGGTTCCCGACCGCAAAGCGTCGGGTGGTGCGGTCAACGGATCACCGTCAGGGAACCCGGTCCTTCAGGTCCGGGAGGAATGACGGTCACGCCTGGGCGTGATGAGTCGGGTGTTTCTTGACGTCGTCGGCGGCGCTGTGGTCAAGAAGGACGGTATTCAGCTGTGGTCGTGGGGTGGTTGATCCGGCTGGTGTACGCGGCGCGTTGGGTGTTGTGCTGGGATGTCCTTGAGATCTGTTAGCCGGTTGGTGCAGGGTGAATAGGCCGCCGTTGATAACACTGTGCTAGTTCTTGATAACGAAGGGTTAATGGTAGTTTTGAGTGTATGTCCCGGTTCCGGCTGTATCCGACTGCGGCGCAGGAGGTGCTGTTGCTGGAGGCGTGTGGGCATGCCCGGTACGTGTGGAACCTGGCCCTGGAGCAGAGGAACATGTGGCGGCGGGACCGTCCGCACGCCCCGGGTTATGTGGCGCAGGCCAGGCAGTTGACCGAGGCGCGTCGTGAGTTTGATTGGTTGGCGGCTGGTTCGGTCACGGTGCAGCAGCAGGCGCTGCGGGATCATGACCAGGCGTGGCAGAACTTCTTCGCTGGTACGCATGGTCGGCCGACCTGGCGTAAACGCGGCCAGAGCGAGGGGTTCCGGATCGTCGGCGGCGAGGCGCAGCGGGTGCGTCGGGACAATGGTCGCTGGTCGGCGGTGAGCGTGCCGAAGGTGGGCTGGGTGCGGTTCAAGCGTTCCCGGCATCTGCCGGACTTCAAGTCGTATCGGGTGACGCGGGATCGGGCAGGGCGCTGGCACATCGCGTTCGCTGCGATCCCGGACCCGATCCCCGCGCCGGGTACTGGTGAGGTGGTCGGTGTGGACCGGGGTGTGAAGGTCGCCGCCGCGTTGTCCACGGGCGAACTGTCGTCCCCGGCTGGCCTGCGTCCCCAAGAAGCTCAGCGGTTGCTGCGGCTTCAGCGGTGTCTGTCCCGGGCCCGGAAGGGGTCCGGTCGGCGTGAGCGGGTCAAGAGGCAGATCGCCCGCTTGCGGGCGCGTGAGGCCGACCGGCGCAAGGACTGGGCCGAGAAGGCCAGTACCGGTCTGGCTCGCCGGTTCGACGTGATCGGCGTCGAGGCCCTGAACGTCAGGGCGATGACCCGCTCGGCGCGCGGCACCGAAGCTACGCCGGGCCGTAACGTCCGGCAGAAAGCGGGGTTGAACCGGGGCATCCTCGCCGCCGGATGGGGCCTGCTGGTGGCCCGTCTAGAGCAGAAGGCGCCTGAGCGGGTCGTGAGGATCTACCCGGCGTTTACGTCGCAGACCTGTCACGCCTGCGGGCATCGCGCGCCGGAGAACCGCAAGAGTCAAGCGGTGTTCCGGTGTGTGGCCTGCGGGTATCAGGCGAATGCTGATGTGAACGCTGCTCGTAATATCAGGGATATCGCCGCAGGGCTTGCGGTGACAGCGCGTGGAGACAGGGTGAAGTCGGCCCGGTCGGTGAAGCGTGAACCTCAACGAAAACGCGTCCCCACGGTCGCGTAAGTCGTTGGAATCCCGTCTTTTCAGGGGCGGGAGGATGTCAAGGGTTCCAGAGCAACGGACGACGACGACGAGGTCAGTTCACCTGCGCGGGGAACGTCCGGGCAGGTGTAAACCTGCAACCAGCGATACGTTTCGTCGGCCCGCAACTCCACACAACGTCCGTCGGGTGCTCGCAGGCGGTGATGAATCTGTCCGTCGACCACGTCCAGGCCGCCATAACAATGATTGAGAACGGCACCGCTTAAGGATAAATGGCGGGGCTCGGCCGGACGAGAGCCGTTCGGCAGCAGGCGTTCGTCGAGGTCCAGAACCTGGCCGGCCGGAACTTCGAGAACCAGGTCGTGCATCGGGACGTCGCCTATACGCAGGTACGGGTGGAAGCCGAGCGCGACCGGGGCACGACGCGTCCCCAGGTTCTCCACTGCAGTTCGGACATGCAGGCCGTCGTTGAGAGCCCGGTAGATGATGGTCAGATCCACCTCGAACGGATAGCCCGGATCGCCCGACACGCTGATGCGCAGCCGGGCCAAGTGCGGGGAGACGTGGTTGACGTCGAAGGGACGCGAGCGCACCAGGCCATGATTGGCGTTGTTGCGCTCGGGTTCGTCGATCGTCAGCTGCTGTTCCTCGCCGTCCAGCCGCCAACGGCCGTCACGCACTCGGTTCGGCCAGGGGAAGAGCACCGCTCCGGCTGCGTGCGGTGCCGGTTGCCCGGCCGGGTATCCGTCCACGATCGGGCAGCCGTCGACCTCAAGTCCTTGGATGCCGCCACCGTGCGGGTCGATCCAGGCCCGGGTGGCGCCGTTGCGGGAGACGAGTTCGATCGGGTTCACCCGGGCAGCGTAAGACCGAGCTAGTTGCGCCCGTAGGTGAGGCCGAGCGCGATGACCTGGGTGACCTCTTTCTCGTTGAAGTTGTTGTCGGACACCAGCACGACCGTCTGCGTGCCGTCCTTCAGCCTCGGCCCGAACGTGATGCCCTCGACGTTGTCCACCACCGGCAGGCCCTTGACCGAATCCAGGTCCAGCAGCAGCTTCTTCGACATCGGCCGGACGTCGTCGGTGAGGGTGTCGCGGCTCAGGACGTTGGTGGCGCGCTGGGGTGAGGCCAGGTAGATGCGCACCTTCCACTCGTTCTCGGCGTACACCGAAGCCCGCTCGATCACCAGGAGGTTGCCGTCGTCCAGGGCCAGAACATCGGTCAGGCCGTTGGTGTCGGTGGCGGCCCCGGCCTGGAACTGCTTCTCCAGCGGGTAGGCGAACTGCGCCTGGGGCCGCTGGGTCTTCAGGTCGTAGCGGGTGATCCGGGTCAGCGCACCCTTCGCCACGCTCGGCAGCGCACCGTCCTGGTACAGCGGATCTTCCATGGCGGTGTACAGCGTGCGGCCGTCACGCGTGATCGAGAGTCCCTCCAGCGCCATGTTGCGCCGCGGGCCCACTTCCTGCGTGTTCACGTGGAACTGCGGCGGCTGCTCCGCCTGGCCCAGGTACGTGCCGCTCGGGCTGGCCGAGCGCAGCCACGGGTCGGCCAGCGCCGTGCCGTCCGCGCCCACCACCCGCTCGCCTTCGCTGGTCCACCAGAGGTTGCCGCTGCGAGGGTCCACCGCGATGCCCTCGGCGTCCGGCGCGATGGTGCCCTTGGCCGCGTCGGTGGCTGGGAAGGTGGAGCCGTCCTGGTCCAGCAGCGGCTTGGTCCCGGTCAGCTGCACCGGGCCGAGCTTGCCGTTCTTCAGGCCGATCTCGGCTGTGTAGAACCGGGTCGGGGCCAGCGCTGATCGGTCGTCGCTGATCAGGTAGTAGGTGCCGGACCGGGCGTCGTAGCTGATCCCGGAGAGGCCACCGACCGGCGTCGAGGCGTACGTGGTGCCGAACGGGATCTGCTGCTCACCAAGGAAACGCAGGCCGGTCGGCTGCCTGGCCGGCGCGTCGGCAGCCGAGGCGGCGTTCGGAGCCACCGTGGCAACCGTCAGGAGCGCAAGGGCCGCGAGACAGACCCGGACGGGACGGGCGAAAGATGAGATCGTCACCCGCCAATGCCAGCTGGGCCCGGTGCCCGGCAATCGTCCGGGACGTGGAGGCCCGGTGAACGGCTGCTGCCGTCATCAGCAGTTGGAGAAAGCGGTGGGGATGGTGGCGGCGCTCTGGGCACCGGCCACGGCGAGGTCTGCGCGGCGGTCACCGCTTTGGTGAGCGGCCCTCACGCAGCGAGACCACGCTGATCCGGCGGAGTGACGACCACCGCACCAACTGTCGGGGATGCAACGTCCACCCGGCAACGGACGTCCGTCGGCGGTTGGAGCAAACGGTTTCCGAGGGGGGAACTTTTATGTCCTGGTCGTCGCCGCAACACCAGCAACCGGGTGGGTGGACCGATGAGAGGCAACCGGGGGCGGGCCAGCAGTACCGGCGGCCGATGCAGGTAGCGGTCCGGGCCCGGGGCGTACGCAAGATCTACGGCCGGGGCGCCTCCGAGGTGGCGGCGCTGCGGGGGATCGACGTGGACTTCGAGCAGGGGGCGTTCACCGCGATCATGGGCCCGTCCGGCTCCGGCAAGTCGACGCTCATGCACGTGCTGGCCGGTCTGGACGTGGTCACCGACGGCCAGGTCTGGCTGGGGGAGACCGAGCTGACCGGGCTGAACGACGCCAGGCTGACCCGGCTGCGCCGCGACCGGATCGGGTTCGTCTTCCAGGCGTTCAACCTGATCCCGGCGCTGAGTGCCAAGGCCAACATCGAGCTGCCGCTGACCCTGGCGCGGCGCAAACCGGATCAGGGCTGGTACGACTCGATCGTCCGGCGTCTCGGTCTGACCGAGCGCCTGCAGCATCGTCCGGCCGAACTGTCCGGCGGCCAGCAGCAGCGGGTGGCGATCGCCCGGGCTCTGCTGCCGCGCCCCGATGTGGTGTTCGCCGACGAGCCCACCGGCAACCTGGACTCCACCGCCGGCGCTGAGGTGCTGAGCATGCTGCGTTCCAGCGTGCGCGAGGCCGGGCAGACCGTGGTGATGGTGACCCACGACCCGGTCGCGGCCACCTACGCCGACCGCGTGGTGCTGCTGGCCGACGGGGCGGTGGCCGGTGAGCTGTTCAGCCCGACCACCGACAGTGTTCTGGACGCGCTGCGCCGGCTGGGGCGCTGACCATGTTTTCACTCAGCCTTGCGCAGTTACGCAGCCAGGCCCACCGGCTGGTCGCCACCGCTGTGGCCATCGTCATCGCGGTCGGTTTCGTGGTGGCCACCCTGGTGCTGAACGACTCCTCCCGCCAGACCGTCCTCGGGGCCCTGGCCAGCCAGTACCTGCACACCGACGTGGTGGTCGCACCGGACGACACCGGCGAGGTCGCGCCCCAGACGCTGGCCAAGGTCGCCAGCGCGATCACCGGTAACCCCGCGGTGGCCGCGCTGACCTTCGACAGCAGCACCTACGTCAGCGCCCGCCTACCGGGCCGCGCGGCCTACCAGTTCTCCCAGGTCACCGGGCTGGCCAACGACGAGGTGCTGCGCTGGCAGAAACTGGAGGAGGGCAGTTGGCCCAGCGAGCCGAACCAGATCGTCACCGCGGTCGGCCGTGACCTCGAGGTCGGCTCGGTCGTGGAGATCCGGATCTTCGGCGCCGAGCCCGGCCAGGAGACCGTCCAGGCCACGGTGGTCGGCCTGACCGAACGCTCCTCCGACATCGCCAGCATCGGAACTCCGCTGTTCTGGGCAGCCTCGGACCAGGCCCGGGCCTGGGGCGCGACGTCCGGGGGTGCCCTGCGAGTGGCCGCGACAGCCGGCACCACGCCGCAAGACCTGGCCCTGACCGTCCGGCAGACCATCCAGGAGATTCCGGAGACCGAAGGACTGAACGTACGCACCGGCGAGCAGGAAGCCGAGGCGCTGGCCGATGCCCTCACCTCCGACACGGCCGTCCTGGCCAACGTACTCCTGGTCTTCGCGGCCATCGCGGTGTTCGTCTGCGCCCTGGTCATCGCCAACACCTTCTCGGTACTCCTGGCCCAGCGGGTACGAGAACTGGCTCTGCTGCGCGCGGTCGGGGCAGGAGCCGGGCAACTGCGGATCAGCGTGCTGACCGAATCTCTGGCGATCGGGCTGATCGCCTCACTGCTCGGCCTGCTGGGCGGGCTCGGCGTCGCGGCCGGGATCTCCGCCCTGGCCGCCCGCTACGAGACCCCCGTCCCGCTGGCCGGGATCACGATCACCTGGCCACCGCTGGCGATCGGTCTGGCCGTGGGCGTCGTGGTCACGGTGATCGCGGCGTTCATGCCGGTCTGGAAAGCCACCCGAATCTCACCGATGGCCGCGATGCGTCCGCTCGACGATGCCCCGGTCCGCAGCGGTGGTGGCCTGATCCGCCGGCTGCTGGGCCTGCTCCTGCTGATCCCAGGGGCCGGAGCGATCTGGTGGGGCCACCAGGAGTACGCCCTTCACGCCGTGATCGGCGGCGGGATGGCCACGTTCCTGGGCACCCTGCTGCTCGCCCGCTGGCTGGTTCCGCTCCTGGTCTCCCTGGTCGGCCGGATCGTCGGCCCGGCCGGACAGGTTCCAGGTCGGCTGGCCGCACTGAACGCCACCCGTAACCCTCGCCGCACCGCCGCCACCGCCACTGCACTGATCGTCGGAGTCACGCTCAGCACCACGATCGTCTCGGCCGCGGCCACCGTACGCGCCTACGGCGTATCGGAGATCGACGAGACCTACCCGACCGACGTGGCAGTCTCGGCGGGCCAAGGTTTCCCGGACGACATGCTGAACACCGTCACCGCTCTGCCCCACGTGCAGGCTGCCTTGACCGTGACCTCGGCCTACCTGGAGATCGGCCGCGGACGAGGGGAACGGGACAGCCAGAACGTCCAGGCGATCAACCCGCAAGAGGCGAGCCAGGTGATGCGGGCGGTCGGGCAGGACATGCCCACCGACGGCACGATCGTGTTCCCGAGCTGGGGATCGGACGAAGGTGGCTGGGACTACGCCGACGGCGACAAGATCACCCTGTGGGCCGGTCAACGCAAGGTCGAGCTGACCGTGCGCCGGGGCAGCGACAACCTCAACGACGTCCGGATGAGCAGGAACGACCTGGCCACCCTGAAGACCGCCGACGCCGAGGTCTACGAGATCTGGGTCCGGCTGGCCGACGACCTGGGCAAGAGCGAGCGGGCCGATGCGGTCGACGCCATCGCCCGCGCCTCGGCCGACGCGGACCCCGACAGCACCCTGGGCGGTTCGGCCGAGGCCCGGGTGTCCGCCGACGAGTTCCTCGACACCATGTTGCTGATCGTGCTGAGCCTGCTCGGGGTGGCCGTGATCATCGCGGTGATCGGCGTCGGCAACACGATGGCCCTGTCGGTACTGGAACGACGACGCGAATCGGGCGTCCTCCGAGCCCTGGGCCTGACCCGGAGCCAACTGCGCTGGATGCTGCTGTGGGAAGCGATGCTGATCGCCGCGGTGGCCTCGGCGATCGGGGTAGCGCTGGGTGCCTTCTACGGAACTGGCGCGGTGACCAGTCTTTTCCGGCTGCTGAACTCCGACGGCAGCGACGTGCCCGCGGTGATCCCGGTCGGCCAACTGGCAGCGATCCTGATCGGCGCCACCCTCTCCGGTGCGCTCGCATCGGTGCTGCCGTCCCGGCGGGCGGCCAAGGTCTCACCGGTCGAGGCCATCGCCTCGCTCTGAGGCCGGTTGCGAACTGTGGACGAGCGGGTCAGGGGACGTTCCCACGTCCCCTGACGTTCGGGTACCACCAGGTAGTGGTGGACGATGTGCCCATGATCGAGAAAGTGTCGTTCCCGAGTTCACTGGGCCCCGCGCTCGCCGGCGTGCTGGAGGTGCCGGACGGGCCGGTGCGCGGTTGGGGAGTCTTTGCCCACGGGTTCACCCTGGGCAAAGACTCGCCCGCCGCCACCCGCGTCTGCCGGCGCCTGGCCCGCGAAGGCATCGGGATGCTGCGCTACGACAACCTGGGCCTGGGCGACTCCGAAGGCGACTGGGGTGACGGATCGTTCACCGTCAAGATCGACGACACCATCCAGGCCGCCCGGTTCATGGCCGAACGGGGAACCCCGGTGGAACTGCTGGTGGGCCATTCCTGGGGCGGCGCCACCGTGATCGCCGCCGCCCGCCAGACCCCAGGCATCCAGGCCGTGGCCACCGTGGGCGCCCCGGTGGACCCGAGCCGGGTGGAACGCCACTACGACGCGGTGGTCGAACGAGTCCTGGCCGAGGGCGAGGCCGAGTGGTTCATCGGCGGCAAGGCCCTGACCCTCAAACGCGCCTTCGTGGAGGACGTCCGCGCCGCCGAACTGCGCGATCGCATCCGTGACCTGCGCCTGCCCCTCCTGGTGATGCACTCACCCACCGACAACACCGTCGGCATCGAGAACGCCAGCGAGATCTTCCAGATCGCCCGCCACCCGCGCAGCTTCGTCTCCCTGGAAGGCTCCAACCACTTCCTGACCGGCTCCGGTGAGGCTGACCGGGCCGCCCGCCTGATCAGCGCCTGGGCCGACCCGTACCTGGGGCGTTCCGCGGCCCTGTGAATCAGTTGGCCCGGTAGAGATCGTCCACGCCCACCAGAACGATCTCAGGATCTCCCTGCGCCGCTTCCTGCAACTGCTCAGAGAATCCGCCCGCGCCGTAACAGACCAGTTTGGCCGTCTCCGCGCCGTGACGACCTTGGGCCGTGAGCAACTGACGAATATGCCGCAGTCGCTCCAGGTGCCCCAGCCCCATCGGCTCGGCGTACTTGGCTTCACCGATGGCCATCAGGTAGGGGCGGTCATCGTCGTCCAGTCCGGTGGTGACGATGTCGACCTCGTGACTGGTGCGGGCCGCCGGGTCGTTCACGGTGCCACTGGTGACGTCCGAGGGATAGTCGCCGAAGAATTCCGGACCGGCGAAGTGCCTGGTCCACTGGCGGGCGATGCGTTCGAAGTGTGGGCCCATCACGTTCCCGGTGAAGCGACGCTGACTGCGCTGCCACAACCGGGTTGCGTCCCGGGCCTGTCCCAGGTCGCTCCAGATCGGGCGCATCACCGCGTGGTAGAAGGTCACGAGCGGTTCGGCGATCCGGAACGTGGTCCGATTGTCCTTGAAGGCGTCCGGCTCTCGGGTGACCAGACCGCAATCCATCAGCACCGTCAGCGGATGAGCCAGGTCGCCGGACTTACGGCCCAGATAGGAGGCAATACCCCCGCGGTGGGTGTTGCCGGCCGCAATGGCTCCCAGAACCGAATGATAGAGGCCGGTATCGTGCAGTTCCGCTTCGACCGCGAGCAGGTACCGGGCCTCACGGAAGAGCGGAGTGGTGGGGGACAGCACCGTTCGCACGACCCACGCGTCGAAGTCTTCGGGGCCGGCCGGGGCGTCGTCACGAGCGAACTCCCGGCGGTAGGCGGGAGTCCCACCGACAACGGCGTTGACCTTCAGCGCGGTGAGCGGGTCGGTGATGCCCCAGAACTGCGCGGCGAGGAGGTGATCGAGGGTCGGAACGACGAGCTCGAGTCCGGCCCGGCCCCGAAGCGGGGCGTTACCGCTGAGCAGACGCCCCATGAAGGACATGGCAGATCCGCACAACAACAGACTGACCTGACTGTTGTCGCGCTCGGGGCGCAACGGCGCCAGAGCGTTCTGAATGATCGAGGGCAGCTGCGGGTTGGCCTTGACCAGGTAGGGAAATTCGTCGATGACGACCGGGATCCGACGCTCGCGCCCCAGCGCCAGCAGGGCGTCGACCGCAGCGTGCCAGGTTTCGAAGGTCAGCGGGGCCGGGGCATCGAGGTGGTCGGCCAACGCTGAGCCCAGCCGGGTCAAGGACTCGCGGTCGGTCGCCTCGTCGGCAGCGAAGAAGAAACCGCCGGTCGCCTGGCAGAGCGCGCGCAGCAGGAACGTCTTGCCCTGACGCCTGCGGCCGGACACCACTCCCAGCCGAGCGCCCGAAGGTGAGGGATCTGTCGCGAAGGAGGTCAGGGCCTCCCATTCACGATGGCGGTCGAACATCTCAGCGGGGCGTTCCAGCACGCAGCCTCCTTCGTAACTCCATCTATCATAACTTAACCTATGAGAGGTGCCTCACTCTCCTGCGGCAAGGGCGGCCGATGGTGCAGCAGACAGTTGTCAGGCAATGCTGGTCCCGTGACGAAGGAGTTGCCGGTGCCGCCTGTCGACCCACTGCCCGAGGCCGTCTGGGAACAGTTGACCGCCCTGATGGACTACGTCGTCCCGGCCGACGACTACCCCTCGGCCTCGCAGGCAGGCGGGGCGCACTTCCTGGCCACGTTGCTGGAGGAACGCCCGGACTGGCGCGCAAGGCTGGACGCGGTGGCGCGTGACGGGGAAGCGAGCGAGCACTGGGACTGGTTCGCCGAGATCGTCTCCGGCGGCTACTACGCCGATCCGGCCAACGGCGGCAATACCGATGCGGCCTCGTGGCGGATGGTGGACTGGCAGCCGGAACCGCTGGGTGGCTGGCCGGAGAAGGTGCCAGCCGAAGAAGCCGCGCCCGCGATCGTCCATCCGCGGGATCTGGAAAGTCGCTACGACGCGATCGTGATCGGCTCGGGGGCCGGCGGCGGGGTTGCCGCCTGTGGTCTGGCCGAGGCCGGCCGCCAGGTTCTGGTGGTGGAAGCGGGGGAGTGGCCGTCCATCGAGAGCCTGCATCGCGATCACCTGCGGAACCCGCGTTCGGACTGGGGACTTGCGCCGCTGAGCGGGCCGGTGGACGAGCGGCAGGTGCGGGTTCTCGAGAACGGGCGCATCGTGCGTCCGTTCGAGGGTGCCTGGAACAACAACGCTTTCACGGCGGGTGGTGGTACCCGGGTTTACGGTGCTCAAGCGTGGCGGTTCGGCCCGCTCGACTTCCGGATGGCCAGCACGTACGGGGTTCCCGACGGCAGTGCGCTGAGCGATTGGCCGATTTCGTACCAGGATCTGGAGCCGTACTACGAACGGGCCGAATGGGAGATCGGGGTCAGCGGCGGCCCCGAGGACGGGCCCTGGGCTGGGCCACGCACTCGCGAGTTCCCCATGCCGGCGCTGAGATCCGGCCCCAAGCGCGACCGCCTGGCCACAGCCGCGGCATCGCTCGGGTTCTCGACCGTGCATGTGCCGATGCTGATCAATTCACAGCCCTACCTGGGCCGGCGGGCCTGCTCGAGCTGCAACCTCTGCATCGGGTTCGCCTGCCCCGACGATGCCAAGAACGGCTCGCAGAACACCATGCTCACCCGCGCTTTCGCGACCAAACGGGCGCACATCGTCCTCAATTCCAGAGCCTCACAACTACGAACGGACGTCTCCGGTCGCGTTGTCGGGGTAACTCTCGTCGGCGAGACGGGCGGGGTGATGTGGAGTCGGGAGATCGACGCCGCGGAGATCGTGGTCGCGGCAGGCGCGGTGGAATCGGCTCGGCTGCTGCTGAACAGCCGCAGCACCCGTGAACCGCACGGCATCGGCAACAACAACGACCAGGTCGGACGTCATCTGCAGGGTCACGTCTACGGTGGTGCTTTCGGTCTGTTCGAGGACGTGGTGGAGGACTTGGTCGGTCCCGGCCCGTCGATCGCGACCACCGACTACCGGCACCGCAACGGCGATCTCGTGGGCGGCGGCATCATCGCCGACGAGTTCGTGGCCCTGCCTGCCAACACCTACTGGTACCTGGTCAGCAGCGGCTTTATTCCCCGCGCCGGGCTGGCCGGCAAACAGGGCATGCGGCGCTACCTTCGGCGCAGCCTGCGGTTGATGGGCCCGGTCCAGGAAGTGACGTCGGCCGAATCTCGGGTGCGCGTGGACGACGGCGTCGTGGACCAGTACGGCCTTCCGGTGGTGCGTTTCAGTGGAAGCGTTCACGCCGAAGACCTTCGCGCGCGCGATTTCACCAGCCGGATGAGCGGCGAATGGCTACGGGCGGCCGGGGCGGTGGACACTTTCGAGTTCGGCGGCAAGCGCGCCGGACCCTCGGGCGGCCAGCATCAGGCGGGCACATTGCGGATGGGCTCTGACCCGTCGAACTCGGTGGTGGACGAGTACGGGCGGGTGTGGGGGCACGAGAACGTCCGGGTCATGGACGGTTCCGTGCACGTGACGAACGGCGGCGTGAACCCGGTGCTGACCATTTTCGCCACGGCCCTGCGCAGCGTTGAGCACATGACCGGCAGTTGGAACGGCCTGCGGAAGGCTGGAAGCGGCGGCACCGACTCGTAGCTCCAGTGGCAGCAACCTACTGAGCCGCGGCCAGCACGCGCTGACGTCGCAAGAGAGGGCCTGCGAGGGCCAGCACGGCCAGTTCAGGGAGGAGTGGCACCAGCACTGCCGGCGAGTCTCCGTGCGAATGAACGTCAACCGCCGCAACGCCGTGATGGGAAGCTGTGGCCCCGAAAGGCTGGGCGACAGTGAAGGCGTAGCCCAGGTGCAGCACGATCATCGTCCCGGCCATCAGGGCCGTGAGAGCCAGGCCCTCGGCCCGCACCCAAAGATGAACGGCGCAGGCCAGGCAGGCCAGTGACATGGTGCCGAACAGCCATGCATGGGCCGAGAGCGCCAGGTGGGGCAGCAGCATGCTCAGATGTGCTGCCCCACCTACGGCTGCCAGGGCAGCGACGGTCCGGTGGCTCATTCGGTGTTTTCGAGCAGGGCCGTGCTGGCGGAAGGCTTGAGCGCGGCCAGGAGGATGCCGGCGACGACCGAAAGCACCAGCAGCGCATCGATGGTCAGGGCCAGGGTCTGGGATCCGCCGACCAGCAGGGGCATGTTCTGCAGGGTGATGATCAGGCTGAGCGCCAGGCCGATCAGGCCGAGGCCGGGTGCGAGACGGGTCTGCCAGAAGCGGTTGTCGGCCCTGGAGCGTTGGAACCAGACCAGGATGGCGATGCTGGTCAGCAGCATCAGCATGAGGATGCCGAGGGTGGCGGCGCCGGAGAGCCAGGCGAAGACCTCGGTCACCGGGTCCAGTCCGGTCGCGGCGAACAGCAGGAGAAGGGCAGCGGCGCAGGCGGTCTGGGTGAGGGAGCTGAGGTGCGGGGAGTGGTGGCGGGGGTGGCTGCGGCCGAGGCGCGAGGGTAGGACGTTGGCGTTGCCGAGGGCGAAGAAGTAGCGGGAGAGCACGTTGTGGAAGGACAGGACGCAGGCGAAGAGGCTGGAGACGAGCAGGACCTGGACGACGTGGCCGGCGGCTGAGCCCAGGTAGTTCTCGGTGGTGGTGGCGACCATTGTGCCCGGGTTGGCGTTGGCTTCGGCGACGGCGGCGTTCTCGCCCCAGCCGCTGATCACGGCCCAGGCCGAGACCGAGTAGAAGGTGCCGATGACGGCGAGGGCGGCGTAGGTGGCGCGGGGGATGGTGCGGTCGGGGTCACGGGCCTCGTCGCGGAAGACGGCGGTGGCCTCGAAGCCGATGAATCCGGCGATGGCGAACATCAGGCCGATGCCGGGTGCGCCTGCGGTGATGGTGTCGAGCTGAAAGACGCCGGTGGAGAAGCCTTCGGTGTCGCTGCCGCCCTTGAGGATCACGGCGAGGTCGAGCAGGAGGACGATCGCGATCTCGGCGATCAGGAGCACGCCGAGTACCTTGCCGGACAGGTCGATGTGCCGGAAACCGAGTAGACCGGCGATCGCGATGGCCACCAGCGTCCACAGCCACCAGGGCAGCGACGGGGCGCCGTAGGAGACGAACAGTTCGTTGGCGGCGAAGCCGAGGTAGCCGTAGACCGCGCCCTGCACAGCGGTGTAGGTGGCGAGGGCGAGGAAGGCCGCTCCCAGTCCGGGGCCGCGTCCCAGGCCCTGTTCAACGTAGGAGTAGAAGGCTCCGGCGTTGGGGACGTGGCGGGTCATGGCCACGAAACCGACGGCGAAGAGGGCGAGGATGACGGCGGCGGAGGCGTACATGGCGGGGTATCCGGCGCCGTTACCCAGGGCCATGCCCAGCGGGACGCTGCCGGCCACGACGGTGAGGGGTGCTGCGGCGGCGACCACCATGAAGACGATCGCGCCGGGTCCGAGGGTGCCGGTGAGTCTTTGGTCAGTCGTTTCAGTCATGGCAACCACCAGTGGACGTTGTGGCACAGTGGCCACTCTCGGATGGGGGAACGTCGAGGGTCGGGTTGCGGTCGAAGAAGCCGACCGGCTTCAGCGTGAATCCGGTGTAGTCGACCGGCATGATCGGCCAGTCCTCCGGGCGTGGGGTGTGGGTGAGGCCGAAGGTGTGCCAGAGCACCAGGTCCTGGTTGTCGAGGTCGCGGTCGTGCGCGGTGTAGGTGGGCAGGCCGGCCTGGCCCGGGTGCTGGTTGACGAAATCTCCGGCGGCATAACGTTCTGAGGCGTCGTACTGGGTGACCCACAGGTGCTTCGTGGCGAAGGCGGCCCGGGCGGCAACGGACGAGCCGGGGTCGGCCAGCAGGGTCGGCAGGCCTTCGGGGATGAGGGCGTAGGTGACGGGGCGGCCCAGCCGGTTGAGGCGGCCGGGGTTGCTGATGTGCCAGACGCGGTTCTTGGAAGGGTCGGCGTCGCGGCGGGCCTCGGATTCGCGGGCGAGAACGGTGGCCGACGTGGTGAAAGCGTTGCCGCGGGGGTTGTCCGGGCCCATCGGTACCCGGGCGACGTCAATTTCGGAAACGCGGTTGCTCACTCCGTCGACGGCCATGTCCAGGCGGGCGCTGAACAGGTGCTGGTGGAAAGGCGCGCCGAGGCCGGGTGCGATCTCGGAGGCGTACGGGTACTCGCCGCCGGGGTGGGCACTGGTGAAGACGATGCCGGTGGCCTTGGCCTCGAACTCGATCGTGCCGTCCAGGTACAGGTACCAGTAGAAGCCGTAGTCGTAGTTGCCGATGGTGGTGAAGAACGAGACCACCAGACGGCGCTGGCGGCGGACGTGGCGCGAGCCGGCCCACAGGTCGGAGTGTTTCCAGAGGATCCCGAAGTCTTCCTCGTGGATGCAGATGGCGTTGGGAAGGCGCTGGGGCTGACCCTTCTCGTCGGCGATCACCGCATCGAGGTAGGTGATCTCGCCCAGGCAGTCGCAGCCCAGCTCGAGCGCGTTGGCGTAGCGCCCGACCAGGTATTCGCCGGTGTCGAAGTAGTTCTGCCAGGAGCGCACCGGGGCCGGATCGGCGTAGGGCACGACCATCTCGCTGATCGAGGCCCGGTGAATGATCGAGCGAACGCCCTGGCCCTCGTCAAAACCGACCTGGTGCAGGATCAGCCCTTCGCGCGCGTCGAAGCCCACCCGCAGTGACCATTTCTCCCAGGTCAGCAGGTTGCTCTGGTCGATCGTGAGGCTCGAACCCTCGGGTTGGGTGATGTGCAGCGGCTTCTGGGTGGTGCGCGGCGGCCCGCTGACCGCCGGATCGTCGTAGTTGCCCGACTCCGGCGGCAGGGCCACCACACCGAAATCGATGACCTGGTCGACCACCTGGTTCATGGTGTCCACGTAGGCCAGCAGGTTGTCGATCGGATGGGCCCAGGCCGAGTCACTCGGGTGCTCCTGGTAGAAGGCCAGTCCGCGCAGCACGCGACGCCCGGCCTCCTCCGGATACTCGTCGGCGTAGAAGCCGGCCGAAAGCGGTGCTACCCGGACCTTCTCGATGTCCAGGTGGCGGGCCGCAATCGCCGCCAGCCAGCGTTCGTCCTTGCGCAGGAGCTGTTCGACGAGCTCGAACTCCTCGTCCAGGACGGGCAGCTGGCCGGTGCTCACCGGATCGAGCACAGCGTCCGAAAGTACTGTGCCGGAGGTGATGTCGACCAGCACGTCACGCGAGATCTGAGCCTGCACATCGAGCAGGAGAGCGCGAAAGCAACGGACGACGGGCTCGCCGGGCGTCCAGGCCAGGGTTTGTGTCTTGGTCGGCTCTTCCAGGCCGACATAGACGAAGCGGGTGCTTTCGGTGAGCAGGCCGTGCTGGTCGAGGAGGCTACGGACAGCGTGGATCTCCGCCTCTGCGACGGGGCCGAGCGGGTGGGATGAAGATGGTTCTGCCACAGTGACTTCCCTTGTGAGCGGGCCGGGGGCTGCTACCTGAGAAAGTAAAATCAACAGATGTACAAAATAAAGACCCTGGGTGGTTACGTCGAGGTAAAACTGACACTTGTAGCCCGACGGTCGGGGCCCGGGGGCTCTGGCTAGGCTGACCGGGACAGCGGGCAAGGGAAAGGCCGGGCACAGTGCCGAAGATCGTGGACCACGACGAGCGACGCAGGCAGATCGTCGAGGTGGTGTGGCGGCTGATCGCCCGCGAGGGGATCCAGGCGGTCACCACGCGGCGGATCGCCGAGGTCTCCGGCACCTCCAACGGCAGCCTGCGTTACTACTTCCCGAACAAGGAGGCCGCCCTCACCGCTGCCTTCGAGTACGTCGTGGACGCCACCAACCGCCGGGCCGACGAGGCGGACTCGCACCGGCACGGCCTGGGCGGGCTGCGCACCCTGTGCCTGGAGATCATGCCGCTGGACGAGCAGCGCCTGACCGAGGCCCGGCTGGTGATCAACTTCTGGCAGCAGGCCCTGAACTCACCGGACAAGGCCGCGCTGCACGCCGCGGTCCAGCAGCGCTGGCGCACCGAGATGGCGGCCCGGCTGGGCGAGGCGGAGGCCGACGGTGAGGTGATCCCGGCCGCAGCCGGGCCCGCCACCGTCGACGCCCTCGCCTCGTTCCTGCTCGGCCTGCAGATCGAGGCCGTGATGGCTCCGGACTACACCACCGCGCCACGACAGTTGGCCCAACTGGACGCCTTCCTGGCCCGCCTGAAGGTCAGTTGACCTTCCGGGTGACGACCTTCGGGACCGCGACTGCCTTCAGGCCCTCGACACCGAACTCCAGCCCGTAGCCCGAGGCCTTCACCCCGCCGAAGGGGACCATCGGATGCACACCGCCGTGCCCGTTGATCCAGACCGAGCCGGCCTCGAGCCGATTGGCCACGGCCTGTGCCTGGTCGGGGTCACTGCTCCACACCGAAGCACCGAGGCCGACGTCGAGACGGTTGGCGCTGGCGATCGCGTCCTCCACGTCGGCGTAGCTGATGATCGGCAGAGCCGGGCCGAACTGTTCCTCGTCCACCAGTCGGTCGCCGTCGTGCAGGCCGGTGACCAGGGTGATCGGGTAGAACAGCGGTCCGAGCTCAGTGGCCGGGGCACCGCCGGTGACCATCGTGCCGCCCCGCGCCCGAGCGTCCTCAATCAGGTCTGAGACGATCTTGAACTGCATGGCGTTCTGCACCGGCCCCAGTACGCTCTCCTCGGACAGCGACGGGCCCAGCGGCATCTTGGCAGCCACCCCGGCCAGCGCCTCGACCACCCGGTCGTGGATGGACTCGTGCACGTACAGGCGCTTGAGCGCGGCACAGGTCTGGCCGGTGTTGATGAACGCGCCCCAGAACAGGTCCTGGGCGATCGCCTCGGGATCGGCGTCGGGCAGGACGATCCCGGCGTCGTTGCCGCCCAGCTCCAGGGTCAGCCGGGCCAGGTTCGCCCCGGACGCCTCGACGACCTTGCGCCCGGTCGCGGTCGAGCCGGTGAACATGATCTTGCGGACGTCGGGGTGGGCCACCAGCGCGGCCCCCACCTCCCGGTCACCGGACAACGCGGTCAGAACACCCTCTGGCAGCTCCTCGTTCAGGATGGAGATCAGCGCCAGCACGCTCAGCGGCGTGTACTCGGACGGCTTGACCACCACGGTGTTGCCCATCCGCAGCGAGGGTGCGATCTGCCAGATCCCGATCATCAGCGGCCAGTTCCACGGTCCGATCGCCGCGACCAGCCCGATCGGCCGGTAGGTCAGCGTCGAGACCTGCTTCCCGTCGTCCACCACGACCTGGTCCTCCAGCACCGTCGCCGCAGTGGCCCGAAGCCAGGCCGAGCAGGCGCCCACCTCGAACCGGGCGTTCGGCCCGTTCAGCGGTTTGCCCTGCTCACGGGCCAGCAACCGGGCCAGCGACTCGGCCTCGGCGTCGATCCGGTCGGCCATCCGGACCAGGCGGGCACTGCGCTCCTCGTGCCCGAGTGCCGCCCAGGCCGGCTGCGCCGCCCGGGCTGCCGCAACCGCCCGTTCCAGATCCTCCTTCGTGTCCTGCGGGGCATGGCCGAGCAGGTCGCCGGTGGCGGGTTCGAAGATTTCCCGCCCGCCCGGGACGCTCACCCGGGCCAGCAGATCGTTCTCAGACATCGTCGTCCCCTCAGAGTTGGTGACCGAGCTTGAAACCCTTTTCTACATCGCCTTCCCGGGTGTAGGAGAACCCGTCGGCGCCGATCGTCACCGCCATCTCGCTGTCGTCGGTACGCGTGACCAGGGACACCGGGTTGCCGTCCAGGTCCAGAACGGCGGACGCCTCGGTGTACCAACTGGGGACGACCGGGTTGCCCCACCAGTCCCGCCGCTGGTTGTCGTGGACGTCCCAGGTCACCAGCGGGTTGTCCGGGTCACCGGTCCAGTAGTCCTGGGTGTAGACCTCCACCCGGTGGCCGTCGGGGTCGAGAATGTACAAGTAGAAAGCATTTGAGACGCCGTGCCGGCCCGGTCCACGCTCGATCCGGTCCGAGATCCGCAGCGCCCCCATCGTGTCGCAGATCGCCAGGATGTTGTGCTTCTCATGGGTAGCGAACGCCACGTGGTGCATCCGCGGCCCGTCGCCGCCGGTCATCGCGGTGTCGTGCACCGTCGGCTTGCGCCGCATCCAGGCCGCGTACACCGTCCCCTCGCCGTCCTCGATGTCCTCGGTCACCCGGAACCCCAGATCGACCAGATGGGCCGCCGCTTTAGGGACGTCCGGGGTCACCTGGTTGAAGTGGTCGAGCCGGACCAGGGCGCCCGGGTTGTGCAGGTGGTAGGCCCAGGCCAGCCGCTCGACGTGCTCGACCTCGTAGAAGAACTCGATCGGGAAGCCGATCGGGTCCTGCACCCGCACCGCGTCGCCGATCCCCTTGACGAAACCGTTCTTGCGGCGTTCGACCCGGCAGCCCAGTTCGGTGTAGAAGTCCACCGCCCGGTCCAGTTCCTCGGGGGAACGCACGCGGTAGGCGAACGCTGCCACCGCCGCGACCGGGCCCTGGCGCAGCACCAGATTGTGGTGAATGAACTCGTCGAACGTCCTGAGGTAGATGGCCTCGTCGGACTCTTCGGTGACCACCAGACCCAGCAGGTCCACGTAGAAATCCCGGGACCGGGCCAGATCGGTGACCACCAGGTCCAGGTAGGCACAACGGACGATGTCCGGCGCGGGGGACTGCGGGGTGGGGATTCTCTCGGACATCGGTGCCCTCACTTCTGGGTCGTGAACGAGGTGGCGGACTCCGGGCCGGCCCCGAAACGCGGCGAATGGGAGTCACTCAGGGAGATGTGCACCGCCTGCTGGTCGGTGTAGAAGTCGATCGAGCGATACCCGCCCTCATGGCCCAGCCCCGAGGCCTTCACCCCACCGAACGGGGTGCGCAGATCCCGGACGTTGTTCGAGTTCAGCCAGACCATCCCGGCCTCGAGATTCTGGGCGAAGGCATGAGCCCGCTTGAGGTCGTTGGTCCAGACATAGCCGGCCAGACCGTACTTCACGCCGTTGGCCAGCTCCAGAGCCTCTTCGTCGCTGTCGAACGGGGTGATCGCCACCACCGGCCCGAAGATCTCCTCCTGGAAGATCCGGGCCTCGGGCTTCACATCCGCGAACACGGTCGGGGCGACGTAATTGCCCGGCAGGGTCTCGCCCCCGGCCACGAGACGCGCCTCGCTCTTACCGATCTCGATGTAGCTGACGACCTTCTTGAAGTGCTCCGGATGCACCAGCGCACCCACCTCGGTCGCCGGGTCGGACGGGTCGCCGACCTTGATCGCAGAAGCCCTTCGAGCGTAAGCAGCCACGAACTCGTCGTACACCGACCGCTCCACCAGCACCCGGCTACCGGCGGTGCAGCGCTCGCCGTTCAGTGAGAACACCCCGAAGACCGTCGCGTCCAGGGCTGATTCGAGGTCGGCGTCGGCGAAGACCACAGCCGGTGACTTGCCGCCGAGCTCCATGGACAAGCCCTTGAGATAGGGCGCGGCGTTACTGAAGATCAGCTGACCGGTACTGCTTTCGCCGGTGAACGAGATCAGCGGCACGTCCGGATGCTTGACCAGGGCGTCGCCGGCGGTCTCACCGAAGCCGTTGACCAGGTTGAACACCCCGTCCGGCACGCCCGCGGCGCGGAAGATCCCAGCCCACAGCGAGGCCGACAGCGGCGTGAACTCGGCCGGTTTGAGCACGACGGTGTTGCCGGTGGCCAGAGCCGGAGCCAGTTTCCAGGACTCCAGCATGAACGGCGTGTTCCAGGGGGTGATCAGGCCGGCCACACCCTTGGGCTTGCGGTTGACGTAGTTCACCTGCCGCCCGGGCACCTTGTAGGTGTCGTCGCGCTGGGCCACGATCAGGTCGGCGAAGAACCGGAAGTTCTCGGCGGCGCGCCGGGCCTGGCCCAGGGCCTGGGTGATCGGCAGGCCGGTGTCCCAGGTCTCCAGTTCGGCCAGGCGCTGGTCCTGCTCTTCGATCAGGTCGGCGATCTTGTGCAGGATGCGGGAGCGGGCGCGGGGGAGCAGCCTTGACCAGGGTCCGTCGAAGGCCCGCCGGGCGGCGGCGACGGCCAGATCGATGTCGGCCTGCTGGCCGGAGGCGGCCTGGATGTAGACCTCGTTGGTGGACGGGTTGATCACGTCGAACGTCTCGGCGTCCACGCTGTCGACGAACTCGCCGTCGATGAAGTGCTGGATGCGCTCGGGCAGATCGTCCGGGATGCGCTGGGGCATGTCACTCCTTGCACAGAAAATGGGGGACGGGGTAGGTCCGGTCGGAAAATCAGCTCTGGTTGCGCTTCTCGGACTGATACCGGGCCAGCCATGCGGCGTTGGGCGGGAACAGGCCGTCGACCGGATTGCCCTCGGCGACGCGGGCGGCTACCCAGGCGTCCTGAGCTTCTTGTTCGGCGGCGGCGCGGGCTACCTCGTCGAGCAGGTGCGGTGGGATCACCACCACGCCGTCGTCGTCGCCGACCAGGATGTCGCCGGGCTGAACGGTTGCTCCGCCGCAGGTGATCGTGGCGTCGACTTCCCAGGGCACATGCCTACGGCCGAGGACCGAGGGATGCGTGCCCTGCGCGAAGACTGGCAGACCGATGTCGGCGACGGCGGCGCTGTCACGCACAGCGCCATCGGTGATCACCCCGGCCGCGCCGAGAGTATGCGCCCGCAGGGCAAGGACGTCGCCGACGGTACCCGCAGTGGCGTCGCCGCGGGCCTCGATCACCAGCACCTCGCCGGTCTTCAGCGAGTCGAAAGCCTTCTTCTGGGCGTTGTATCCGCCGCCGTGGCTGGTGAACAGGTCGGGCCGGTGAGCGACGAAACGCAGAGTCCGCGCGATGCCGATCATCCGCGTGCCAGGGGTGAGCGGGTGCACTCCGTCGATGCTGGAGTGCGGGTAGCCGCGCTTGCGTAGCTCGGAACTGAGGGTGGCCACCGCGACCTCGTTCAGCAGAGCCCGCAGCTCGTCGCTCAGAACCGGTTGCAGCCCAGCAGCTTCAGCCGACCCCCACGCCTCGGCCCGCTGGAGATCGTCCACTGCTGGTTGGGCCCCGAAGCCCGCGAACGGAATCTGGCCTTCGACGACGTGGGTGACCAATCGTCCACTGCTGGGGCCGTCCGGAACATCGACCTCGACTTCGACGGTGTCACCCGGCCCCGCGACCGACGAGCCGGCCGGGGTTCCGGTGAGCACAACGTCTCCAGGTTCGAGGGTGATCAGCTGGGACAGATCAGCGATCAGGACGCCGAACGGGAACAGCAGGTCAGCGGTGGTGTCGTCCTGAGTGATCCGGCCGTTGACCCAGGTACGCACGCGCAGGCCGGCCGGATCCAGACCCTCGGTCGGGATGATCGTGGAGCCGAGCGGGGTGAAGCCGTCACCGCCCTTGTTACGCAGGTTGGAACCCTTGTCGACTGAGCGCAGATCGTAGACACCCCAGTCGTTCGCAGCTGTGACCCCGGAGACCGCGGCCCAGCCTGCTTCGGGAGAAACCCGGCGGACCTGACGCCCGATGATCAGGGCCACTTCACCTTCGTAGGCGAGAAGTTCGGTTCCGAGCGGGCGTTCGATCGTGTCACCGGATGCCGCGATCGACGACGGGGGTTTGAGGAAGTACGAGGGAAAGGCCGGTTTGCGGCCGCGCTGGGCGACCCGGGAAGGGTAGTTCAGGTGCACGGCAATGATCTTCATCGAGCCTCCCCGAGGTACGTGGCCGCCAGCTTGTCGCTGCCCTGGGCGAGCAACTGCACGTCAGCGCCGACCAGGATGAAGTTCACGCCGGCGGCCAGATAACGCTGGGCCAAGGCCGGGGCGAAGGCATTGACGCCGAGCTTGGTGCCCTGCTTCGAGGCCGCTGCTATGCAGGTTTCGATCGCCGCGATCACGTCCGGATGGTCCTGCTGACCCAGGAGCCCGAGTGAGGCGGCGAGGTCGGACGGGCCGATGAAAATGCCGTCGATACCGGGGGTTGCCGCGATCTGCTCGACGTTGCGGACGGCTTCGGCACTCTCGATCTGGACGAACAGTGAGATGGTTTCGCGTGCCCGTGAAAGGTAGTCCTCCACCCGGTTCCAGCGGGAAGCCCGGGCCAGAGCGCCGCCCACGCCGCGGATTCCGTCGGGTGGGTAGGCCACGGCCTGAGCAACGGCCAGAGCCTGCTCGGGGGTGTCGATCATCGGGATCAGCAGGTTCTGCACCCCGAGGTCGAGGTACTGCTTCAGCAGCACCGGGTCACCCGACGGCGGCCGGACCAGAGCGGGTTTCGGGCCGATGGCGTGCAGTTGCGCCAGGATCGACTCCAGACCGTTGGGGCTGTGCTCGGCGTCGATCAGCAGCCAGTCCAGATCGCTGCCTGCGCAGATCTCCGCCACCAGGGGGCTGGTGCTGCAGACCCACATCCCGACCAGAGCGCGATCGGTCTGGCCGAGCAGCTGGGCGAACGTCGGTTCTACTCGAAACGGCACGTGATGGCTCCCAAGGTTCCGTAGTCCGCGTGCACGGTGTCACCGCGTTCCACCCACATCGGCCGGGTGAACGAGCCGGCCAGGACGATCTCGCCGGCCTCCAGTCCGCTGTCGTGCTGGTCGAGCTTGTTGGCCAGCCAAGCCACGCCGGTGGCGGGATGATTGAGAACGCCTGCAGCAACGCCGGTTTCCTCGACGGTTTGATTGCGGTACAGCAGGGCGCTGACCCAGCGCAGATCCACGGCGTCCACCGCGACCGGCCGCCCGCCCAGCACCATCGCCCCCAGCGCCGCGTTGTCGCTGATCGTGTCCACGACGGTGCGGTTGGCCATCTCGATGTGGGAGTTCAGGATCTCCAGCGCGGGCACCACGTACTTCGTGGCGTCCAGCACGTCGAACAGAGTGACCTGGCCGCCCTTGAGCGGCTGCTCGAGCACGAACGCCAACTCCACCTCGATCCGCACGTTCGAGTAGTGGTCGAACGGCACCACCGCGCCGTTCTCGTACACCTGGTCCTCGAAGATCACGCCGTAGTCGGGTTCGGTGATGCCGGTCGCGGACTGCATGGCCCTGGAGGTCAGCCCGATCTTGTGGCCGATCACCCGGTGCCCGGCCTCGCTGCGGCGGCGGGCCCACCGGGCCTGGACTGCGTAGGCGTCCTCGATGCTCATGCCCGGATAGCGGGCGGTGAGCCGGGGAACGGTCGTGCGGTCACGATCGGCCTGCACCAGTTCCTCGGCGATCGCCTCGATGTGCTGAGGGTCTAGCACTCTGGCTCCCTTTCAGACGTATTCAGACGTGTCAGACCTGTTCAGACCTGGATGCCGGCGAAGAAGCTGGTCAGCTCGTCCCCGGCGGTCAACGGCAGGACGTTCGCCACGTACTGGTCGGGCCGGACCACCACGATCGCGCCGTCCCGGCTGATCCCGCGCTCGGCGAAGATGTCGTGACCGTCGCCGGTGGCGTAGATCCTTTCCCAGTCCGTGACCTGCAGTCGTCCCTGCTTGGGCCGGAAGACGGCGGGTACCTTCTGGATCTGCACTTCTGCGAACGGTTGCTGGTAGATGATTTTCAGGTCGAACCAGGCTTCCTGCACCGTGAGCTCTGCGGCCAGCCCGTGGGCCTTCTCGCCATTGTCCGCGAAGACATAGATGCGCCAGCGACCGTCCGCCCGGGCGTGGTGGCCCAGGTGGACCGGAGTGGTGTCGCTGACCCGGTGCACCAGCGCGGACTTGAAGCGTTTGCCGATCGGGAAGCCGGTGGCCAGATGCTGGTGCGTAGGCTGGGCGGTCAGCATCGAGGGCTGGTACTGGGTCATGAAACCGGCCGGGAACTCGAAGGTCTTCACGTAGAAGTCCTCCAGGTGGGCCGGGTCGGGCATCTGGTCGGCGGGCATCGCCATCAGCGCCGACCATTCCTTGTCGAAGGCGATCAGGTTCTGGGCGACCACCTGCCGCTCGGCCGAGTAGGTCTCCAGCAGTTCTGGCCGGGCCCGGCCGTCCAGGACGTGCCCCAGCTTCCAGGCGATGTTCCAGCCGTCCTGGATCGAGACATTCATTCCTTGACCGGCTTTCGCGCTGTGCGTGTGGCAGGCGTCGCCGGTGATGAAGACCTTCGGGCTTTCGTCGGCGTCATGGAACTTGTCGGTGAGCCGGTGCCCGACCTCGTACACGCTCCACCACGGCACGTCTTGCACCTCGATGCGGTACGGGTGCAGGATCCTGTTCGCCTGTTCCACAATGCTGACCAGAGGTGTCCTGCGAACCGAGCCCGCATCGTCCTTAGGTACTTCACCCAGGTCCACATAGAAACGGGTGAGGTAACCGCCCTCGCGGGGGATCAGCAGGATGTTGCGGCCGTCGTGCGACTGGATCGCGCACTTGGTCCGGAAATCGGGAAAGTCGGTGTTGGCCAGCACATCCATCACTCCCCAGGCGTGCATGGCGGCCTGGCCCACCAGCTTGCGGCCGATTGCCTCCCGGACCTGGCTCCGGGCTCCGTCGCAGCCCAGCACGTACTTCGCGCGGATGACCCGTTCCTGGTCGTTCTGGCGAACGGTGACCAGCACGGCATCGCCGGTGACCTCGAGTCCGACGAACTCGACGCCGTAGTCGGGGACGGCCCGGGCCGGGGAGTTGAACGCGAACTCGGCGAAATAGTCCAGTACCCGGGCCTGATTGAGGATCAGGTGCGGGAATTCACTGATCCCCGAAGGGTCGTCGGGCACCAGCCTGGTGCGGACGATCTCGGTGGGCCGCTCCGGATCGGGCCGCCAGAACGCCATCGAGTAGATCCGATAGGACTCCTCGATCACCCGCTGCGCAAACCCGAACGCCTGGAACGACTCGATGCTACGGGCCTGCAGACCGTCGGCCTGACCGATCTCCAACCGCCCGGCGCGCCGCTCGATCAAGCGGGTGCTGATCCCGGGGAACTGCGCGAGCTGAGCGAAGGCGGCCAGCCCGGCCGGACCGGCGCCGACGATCAGCACGTCAACCTCGTCAGGCAGGTGCTGCGGACGTTCCGGGTCTGCAGCCGGCTCCACGCGGGGATCACCAGACACGTAGCCGCTGTGATGAAACTGCATCTCTGAGTACTCGCCGCCTTTGGCTAGTTCTATAATCGAACACTGAGACCGATTATTGAGACGTTGTGGAGACGGTATGTTTCCGCGAGATCGCGCGCAAGGGTTCGGAGGAGTTTTGGTGACCGACGGCAGGCCGGAAGCCCCTTTACAGACGCTGTCGCGGGGGATCACCGCGCTGGAGGTGCTGGCCGCAGCCGACGAAGCGCTGTCCATCGGCGAACTGGCCACCCGCCTCGGGCTGCACCGCTCGATCACCTACCGGATCGTGCGCACCCTCGAAGGGCACGGCCTGGTGGCCCGGGATGCGGCCGGGGACCTGGTGCTCGGCGCCGGGCTGGCCACGCTGGCCCGCAACGTCTCGCGCGACCTGCAGACCGCGGCGCTGCCCGAGCTCACCGTCATCGCCAACGAGCTGGGCATGACCGCGTTCGTCACGGTCCTCGATGCGCAGGAGATCGTCACCCTGGTCAGCGTCGAACCCCGCGCCGCTGTGGCCACCGTCGCCCAGCGTCCGGGTACCCGCCACGCCCTGGAGCGGGGAGCCCCGGGCCGGGCCATTCAGCGACTGGTCAAGCGCGAGGCCGGCGAACTGCCGTACGAGACCAGCCACGACGAGGTGACCCCGGGCCTGTCCTCGGTCGCCGTTCCTCTCGACATCCCCGGCCACCCGGCCGCCGCTCTGGCCGTGGTCTACCTGACCGGGAACGCCGTTGACGTTGCGAGCATCGGCACCCGCCTGTTCGAGGCGGCCGAACTGATCCGCAAGGACTTCCGCTAGAGCCTGTCAGCGCAGGTGTTCCTCGGCGAACCGTGATTTCATCCGTACACGCTTTACCGAACCAAGGAGATCACCATGCCCAAGGGTCAGCTACCGCCCGAGGTCGCCCAGATGTTCGCCCGCCCGAATCACGCCGTGATGGGCACGATCCATCCCGACGGATACCCGGTCACGGTAGCCACCTGGTATCTCCTCGAGGACGACGGCCGGGTGCTGCTGAACTTCGACGCCGCCCGCGCCCGGCTCAAGCACATCCAGGCCAACCCGCAGGTCTCCCTGACCGCGCTGGACCCGGACAACTGGTACACCCACGTCAGCGTGCAGGGCACGATCACCGAGTTCCGCGACGACGAGGGCCTGGCCGACATCGACCGCCTCTCCCAGCTCTACCAGGGTCAGCCCTACGGTGCGCGGGACCGGCCGCGGGTCAGCGCCTGGCTCACCGTTGACCGCTGGCACGGCTGGGGTGCCGCCGCTCGTAGCTGAAAGCTGAAAGCTGAAAGCGCACGAGGACGAACGCCTCGGTAGGGGGTTCGTCCTCGTTGTTGCCACCCGGCGGTCGTAGCAGTCCGCAGGTCGGATGCTCAGGTACCCGACTGCCGTCAGTGGCCCAGCGAGGCGCCGCCGTTCACCTGAATGATCTGCCCGGTGACGTGACGCGCGCCCGCAGAGGTCAGCCAGCGCACGGTCTCGGAAACATCGTCCGGCATGCCGGCCCGTCCTATCAGGGTCTGCCCGACCAGCGTCTCGTGCCGTTGCTCGGACATCTGGCCCTGGAAGAAGTTCGTCTCGGCGATGTATCCGGGCGCCACGACATTCACCCGGATTCCCTGAGGCCCGAGCGCGGCCGCCAGGTCGTAGGCGTACGGATGCAGCGCAGCCTTGCTGCCTCCGTACGATCCACTACCGGAACCGCGATACGCGGCAATGGAACTCAGCAGCACGATGCTCGCGCCCTCGGCCAGGGCGTCCAGTTCGCGCAGCCCTTCCAGCAGGGTGACTGCGCTCAGCACATTGGCCCGGAAGTTGGCCTCCCAGTGCCAGGCCGCCCACGCCATTCCTTTCAGATGGGTCTGGGCGTCCGCCGCCAGCGCCGCATTGGCCCCGGCCGCGGCCACGACGACGTCAAAGCGACCAGCCTGCTCGAGCACCGGCCGAACCTGCTCCGGCACCGTCAGGTCCACCGCCAGTGGTGTGACCGAGGTGGCACCGGCCGCCCGCGCCTGCTCGGCGACCTCGTCCAGCAGATTCTGGCGCCGGGCCAGAAGAGTCAGGTGATGACCTTCCCGCGCCAGGTCCACGGCGATCCGTGCGCCGATACCGCTGCTGGCGCCGGAAATGCAGATCCGCCGGGTCATGTGAGGTGCTCCGTTCGCGAGGTCAAACCTGCTGGTGTCTGTGGGTGGAAGAACGCGAACATTCTGCCGTATGCCCCACCGGACGAGTCGGTCCACGCTCCTGCTGAGTCTTCGCAGATCGTTCATGGAACGTCCCGCAGATCGGTCACGCTGTGGTTCGCAGATCGTTCACCTCCAAGTGCGCCGGTCAGGGCAACAGCAGGGATTTTCCGACGGCTGTTCGCTGCTCGATGGCGGCGTGCGCCCGGGCCGCCTCGTCGAGTGGATAGATCTGGCCGATCAGTGGTTGCAGCCTTCCCTCGGCCGCCCGGGCCAGGGCCCGCTCGGTCAGGTCGAAGCTGTCGCCGAGCTGGTCCAGCCCGATCACCTCGATCCGCCGACGCCGGGCCTGATCGGCGTCGATCTGGCCGAAGCGGCCGCCGGCGGCGCCGTGCTGCAGGTAGCGGCCGTGGTCGTTGACCCGGTCGAAAAGCTGGGGTGCGAGGTCGGCCCCGATGCCGTCGAAGACGACGTCGGCCTTCCATCCACCCTCTGAATAGGTCATTTTCGACTCGGCCTGCACGTGGCGAAGCTTGGCCGGGCTGCCGACCAGTCCAATCACCTGGGCCCCGGCCTCCTGCGCCAATTGCACCAGCAGGCTGCCCACGCCCCCAGCCGCTGCGGTGACCACGACCACCTCTGCGGGCTGGATCTGGGCCGCCTCGAACAGTCCCAGAGCCGTTCTCCCGTCGGCCAGGAGCGCAGCCGCAGTCTGAGAATCGACGTTGTCGGGGATCTCGTGCAGATCGGTGCGGTTGGCCAAGGCCATACTGGCGTAGCCGCCAGAACCACCGGTGCTGGTGACAACCCGCTTTCTGCCGGTGGCCAGGTTCACCAGGCCGGCAACTCCGTTGCCCAGAACCAGGGGAAACTGTGCCGGTGGCGCAATCGGGCTGCCGGAACGCCGCATGACGTCCATGAAGGTGATGGCGGCCACCTCGACCTGCACCAGCACCTGGCCTTCGCCGGGCCGCGGATCAGGAAGGTCGACCGGCTTCAGAACATCCGGACCGCCGGTGCTTTCGGCGACAACTGCGCGCATTGGCTATTCCCTTTTCTCGACCGGACTGGAAGGCAAAAAGCGGGTGACGACGAGAACAGCGACAGTGAGGACCAGGATCGCGGTGAATGCGGGGCCGAAAGTGGTTCCGGTTGCTCCGAGAATCAGCGCCGCCACCACCGTTCCCAACGATGCCCCGATGCGTTGTACCACGCTCAGCAGACTGGCTGCTCGGGGAATTCTGTCCTTCGCCACGTCACGGTAGCTCGCCGTCGAGGTCCCCGCCCCGATACCGCCGAACCCGGCTCCCATGACGAAGAGCGCACAACCAAGGACGCCGGTGGGCGCCTCATCGAACCAGGCGAACAGGGCCAGCCCGCCCACCAGGGCGGCAGCGCCGAGCGTGGCCACGATCCGCGGACCCGAACGATCGGCCCAACGTCCGGCGAACCACAACGCGAGCATCAGGCCAAGACCTTGCGGGGCCAGGAGCCAGCCCACCTGATCGACCTCGAACCCTCGAGCGCGCTGAAAGAAGAGCGGCATCAGCAGCATCGGGCCGTAAAGGCAGGCTCCGCTGAGGAAGACCAGCAGCGCGGCGATCGCGAACGACCCCTTCCGCAGCAAAGTCAGATCCACCAGCGCCTTTTCGCCCTGTGCCCGGGCGTGCCCGATGAAGGCGACCACCAGCACCGCCCCGATCGCCGCGAGACCCGCTGACATCGTCCATTGCTGGTCCGCGATCGAAAGCCCGGCCATCAGAAGGATCACGGCCGGTATGAGCAGAGCCAGCCCTCGCCGATCCAGCCGGGTGTCTGTCCTGGTGCTGTTCGGATGTAGGTGCCGATGGGCGAGCAGGATCGCGGTGACGCCGATGGGCACATTGACCAGGAAGATCCACCGCCAGCCCAGCGACGCCACGATGACCCCGCCGGCCACGGGCCCCAGCATCGGCGCCAGTTGCCCCGGTATCCCGACCAGCCCCATCGCCCGCCCGACCCGCCGCGGCCCAGCCTCGGCAGCCAGGATCGCCAGCACCAGAGGAAGAATCAGCCCGGCTCCCAGTCCCTGGACCACCCGGAACGCGATCAGGCTCTCGATCGACCAGGCCATCGAGCACAGGACGGATCCGGTCAGGAAAAGGCTCAGGGTCGCCAGCCAGAGCCGTCGCGTCCCGAAACGCTCGCTGAGATAGCCCATGGCCGGAATCACCGCGACCATGGCCAGCAGGTAGGCCGTGCCGACCCACTGTACCTGCGAGACTCCGGCCCGGAACGCCCGCGTCAGATCGTCGTAGGCGATGCTGACGATCGTGGTGTCGAGCAGCGCCGCCATCGCCCCGAGCAGCAGCACCCCGACCAGTCGGAGCAACTCGCGCTCCGAGGCTTCCGTTGGCATGCCAACAAAGCTAGCGACTTTTTGGTGGCATGCCAACAAACATTGCTAGCCTGACCAGGTGACCAGCTCAGAGGCGTCTTCCCGCCACGTCGGCACCTCCATCGCCGGCGCCCCGATCGGCTCCGCCTTGCTCCAGGCCCTGCGTGCCCACGCCCGCGTCGGAACCGAACTCCTGACCGCCGCCGGCGTCACGCCACCCCACGAGATCGTCCTCCTGTACCTGGCCGAGCACGGCCCCGTGCCGCAGACCGAATTGGTGCACTACCTGGCCCGCGACCGCTCCACGGTGACCGCCACCCTGCAGGCCATGGAACGCTCCGGCCTGGTCACCCGCAGTCCGTCGCCGACCGACAAACGCGCCATGATCGTCTCGATGACGGCCGCCGGGGCTGCGGCTGCACCCCAGGCCCAGGCCGCGTGGGAAGAACTGGAGCAGCGGACGATCGCCGGCTTGAGTTCCGCTGAGCAGCAGGAACTTCTGCGGCTGCTCAACCTCGTTCGCGATGCCCTGAACGCTCCGGCGACGGCCCCAGCGGCTCGATCTGTCCCTCGGTGATTGCCTGCGCCTGGCGTCGTGAGTCAGTCGGCTGCAGCACGGGGAGTTGGCAGGGCCCGTTGGCGCTGGACTGCCAGGCGCCGGCTCCGATCCGGGTCCTTGCCGTGCATCCAGGTCACGACGTCGATCGCGCGCAGCGGTGAGACCCGATGCGCAAGCCTGCCTTCGCTCACCAAGCCCAGCGCCCGACGCCACAGCTCCCCGTCGTTCGCGGTCAGTTGGTCGCGCAGTCCCCGCCAGTAGCCCTGGCTGCTGCGCAGACCGTATTCCTGCGCGACCACGGAATCCCAGATCGGTACCAAGGAGGGACGTTTGCGGGCCAGGAGTTTGCTGGCGAGGGTGCGGCCGACGCCGGGATAGTCCCGCAGGGTTTGCCAGATGCCGACCAGGGGTGAGCGCTGCCCTTCGAGTAACTCGTCGTCGGCATCGGGCAGGGCCAGGCTGTTGTCGATCTGGATCAGGTAGGAGCCGAGCAGATGGGCGTCGGTCTGGAGAATGGTGATGGCGGTCGGGGGTGGCACGGTGACCGAGAGCAGGCTGACGGCGACCAGGTCGAGGGCGGTGAACCGGAACGGGTCGGGGTCGGGCCCGCCCAGAGTCTGGAACAGGGCGCCGCTGTAGGGCGGGACACCTCCTGCGTCTGCTGGGCCGAAGTACGCCGTGAGCAGGGCGGCGGCGATCCTCTCGTTTCCTGCGTGCAGGGGCCAGGGCACGGTCAGCGCAGCGGTCCGCATACCTGCTGATGTCGACCTGGTACCGGCCCGGCTGAAGGTCCTTCACTTTCGGCGGGATCGAGAACGGACTGATGCTGGGGCGGTGTGGCGCTGGATCCGGAACTGGTCTACCCAATGGCTCTCCGGCTCGAGGGTCTGCGCTTGCTGAGGTACCGGGTGTGTCGAAGCGAGCCCAGTGGTCCCTGAAGCGGTCGGATGCACGCTGGATCGTCCTAGACTTTCAATTGGATGGTGCTTCAATTGAAAGTCTGGGAGTGGATGTGACCCTGCAGTCAGATGAGGAAGTCGTCGAGGATCGACGCCGACTTGTCGAGGCAGTCGAGCGAACTCTCGCGATCCTCAGCGCTGGGGCAGCGGCCGACAGTCTCGAGATCGAAGGACTCAACTTCAAGGAGGAGGCGGGCCGGCGCGGGCGTGGTGGTGTGCTCTTGCCCGGGCAGGAGCGGAGCGAGGCGGTTGCCACTCAGTTGGCCAACGAAGTCGCCTGTCTGGCCAACACTCCGTCCGGTGGCGCTCTCATAGTCGGCGTGGCCGACGACGGTACGGCGGTTGGTGCTACCTCCGATCGTGACTGGTTGCGCCAGCGAATTCATGAACGTGTCGACATCGCCCCAGCGATGGAAGAACGGTGGCTGCCTGATCGCACGCGCCTGCTGGTGCTCCTGGTGGCTGCGGCCCGCGAGCCCGTCGAGAACGTGTCCGGCAACCTCCGATGGCGGGTAGGAGCACGGTGTGCGCCGGTGGACCGGTCGGAATGGTGGCAGGAACGCTTGCGTCGGCAGGGTGCTGACCCACTGGCCAGCCGTAGCGACCGACGGGCTGGTGATGTCTCCAGCGATGCTTTTGCAGCTCTGCGGCGGCTGATCCGGGCCACGGAGGGCGCTGGGGGAGACTTGCTGGATCTGCCGCAGCGCGAATTCCTCACTCGCGTCGGGGTGCTGTTGCCCGATGGCCACCTGACGGCCGCTGGTGTTCATCTCCTGCTGCCCGCACCGAGGACCGTCATCGAGTTGGTAGCGCTGGACGTTCCGGGCGGGGACGTCACTGTGACCATGCCGGACCTGAGCGGACTCAGCCTGGTTGAGCAACTCGCCGACGTGGAAGCCCGATTGGAGTCGCTGGACCGCTCGGTGACTTTGGCACGGGGGTTGCGCCTGGGGACGGTACGTCAGATTCCCTGGCTCGCGGTTCGTGAGGCCGTACTGAACGCGGTGGTCCATCGTGACTGGCTGCCACGTGAACCGATCCATGTCTCGTGGGTGGAGGAAGACGCCAGCCTGGATGTCGTCTCGCCCGGGGGGTTCGCCGGCGGAGTCACTGATGCCACCGTTCTGTCGGCCCGGTACTCCCGCAATCCGGCGCTGGCTGACTTCGCCAGAGCACTTGGTCTGGTCGAGCGTCAGGGAGTGGGCGTTGACCGGATGTATCGCGAGATGGTGGCCCTGGGCCACCGCGCGCCCGTCATTCGGCAGGAACCGGGACCCCAGGTGCGTACCCGCTTGGTGGGAGGCCGTCCCCTGGACGCGATCCTGGCCGTGACCGGCGCCGTTGAGCCAGCCTCGCGCCGTCGTGATGTGAGGGTGTCACTGGCCGTGCATGCCTTGCTGCGTGATGGTTTCGTCGGCCCGAACAGCTTGGGTGAACTCCTGCAAGTGCCCGCGACGGAGGCCGCCGAAGCGCTGGACGTCGCCCTGGAGAGTTCGATCGACGGGGAGACACTCATGGTCAGCGGTAGCGGGGCAACCTTGCTGCCGGCAACCGTGGTCAGTCGCCGAGCTACCTCCGATCCCACAGCCCTGGCCCTCGCCCAGCGGCGGGGGCTCTTGCGGTGGTACCGCCCTGGCCCGGAAGACGCTCAGCGGCTGGTTCTGGCGTTCCTGGCCGAGGCGGCGCGGATCTCCAGCAGCGATCTCGCTCAGATCACCGGTCTGACCCAGCAAGGGGCCCTGCAGATGCTGACCCGCATGGCCAATGACGGTTTGCTGGAACGGGGCTCGGCCGCTCGCGGGCGGCACGCGCACTTCGTGCTCAGCTCGTCTGGGGACCGGTCCTGAGCAGGTAACGGGTTGGCTGTCGCAGGGTGCCTAGCCGGTGAAGAAGTCTTTCAGCTGGGACGCGACGCGCTCTGGTCCGTCACCTCGGGCCGAGTTCCAGGATCCCGCGTGGTCGAGGCCTTCGAGTTCGACAAGCGTTGCCTGGGGGAGGGTCTCGGCCAGGTCCCGGATCGCCTGTCGCAGGAATGCTGGGCTCTTGGTGCCGCCCAGCAGCAGCATCGGCGCCTCGATCGATGCGAAGGTGGACATTCGGCCGTCCTGACCGGCGACCGCGTTGAAGTCGTAGCGGATCCCGGGCAGAAGGTCCTGCAAACGCTGTTCTGAAGGTGCTTTCCGGGCATCCACGGCTAGGACGAGAGCCGCCAGTGTTCGTGCGGCAGGTCGAGGTAGCAGGCGCAATGGGGCCGGGGCGGTGCCCGAGGTCAGCAGTGAGGTGACGAGGGCGGCGGGCAGATCGCCCCGCTCGATCTCGGCGTTGAGTCGGCGGACCCCCTCCAGGGAGATTCCGTCTCGGTAGAAGGGCGGTTCGTAGACCGCGGCCCGGGTGATGCGTGGCAGTGTGCGCGTGGCCTCGAGTGTGATGACCGCCCCGGAACTGAGGCCGTAGACGAAGCTCGAGCCGGTGTGCTCGAGAAAGACGTCGATGTCTTCGACGTCCCGGGCGATGGTGTGCTGCTGTTCGTAGGGCCTCGGGCTGAGACCGCGACCTCGGCGATCGAGCGCATAGACCGTGAAGTGCGACGAGAGGGCCTGTGAAAGTTGGTCATACGTGTGGGCGGTACCCATGGCCCCCTGAACCAGCAGAATCCCGGGCCCTTGTCCTCGGCGCAACGCGCCGATCCGGGTGCCGTCCCGCGAGGTGACGTACACATCGTCCGCTGCTGTGGGCGTTCTCACTGAGGATCCTCTTCCCGCACGTACGTCTCGGTGGCGTCGCGAAACTGCTCAAGGACGTCTTCAAGCAGGTCGAGTTGCTCGGCGGTGCAGTTCTGGAGGATCGCGTTGAGTTGCTCGGCCAGCGGCGAGAAGAACGCGTTGGCATCGGTGTGCACAGCGGGTGCCGAGCGCAGCGTCACCAGGCGACGGTCGGCATGCCCACGTTCCCGGGTGATGTGCCCGGCACTCTCCAAACGGTTCAGCAGAATCGACGTCGCGCCGCTGGTCAGGCCGATGCGCTCGCCCAGGCGCGCAGGGGTGAGCGGGGCGCCGCGTTCCTCGGCGCGCAGGATCTCCACCACCGCCGCCGAGTCGGTCAGATGCATACCCATGCGGCGGGCGAACACGCGTCCGAGTTCGCTCTGGGCAGCCCCGTAGGCGCTGAGCCCTGCCACGATCCGTTCAGCCTGTTCCACCACGTACCTCCGCCATCTGCATGACAAGAGACTATGTCACAAAGTGTCTTTGTCGCATAGGCTTATGGCGTGAAGCTCAACCACGTGAATCTCTGTACCAGCGACGTCATCGCCCTGACTCGCACGCTCGTAGAGCATTTCGGCTATCGGCTCGTGGATTCGGGCATCGTTCACGGCTCGGACGACGCAAGCCGATTCGCTGCGGTCCTTGGCCCCGACGGCTCAGAACTGGTGATCACCCAGATCGCTCCCACTCCGGACGGTAGCCCGGCGTACCCGAAGGGCTTTCATTTTGGCCTGATGCAAGAGTCCCGGGAGGAGGTCCTGGCCAAGCACCGCGATCTCGACGCTGCCGGGTATGCCCCGGGGCCGATCAGTGACGGTTTCGAGGTCTGGGGTGCGACGTGGACGGCCTTCTACTGTCCTCTCGGTGACGGCTTGGAAGTTGAGGTCAACTACCGTACGCATTCCGTGCTGCTGGACGGAGAGTGAAGCGGGTCAGAGTCTTTCCAAACATCCGAGTGAGAGCCTTGATTCGCGTTCTGCGGCTGCCGAGCGCGAATCAAGGCCCATCGTCCATTTCAGAGGGCGAGCGAGACGGTGGGGGTCACGTCGAACGTGAGCCGACCGTAGTCCTCGGCCAGGATGTAGGGCGTGAAGAACGGGTGCCGGGTGCCAACGGCGATATCCCGCCAGAAGCGCTGCAAGGGATTGTCTTCCGCGAACCCGCTGGCCCCGTGCAGGTCGAGTAGTAGTTCCATGGCTTCGCGGCATTCCCGGGCGGCCGTCGTCAGCTCGATGCGCAACTGCGCCCGTTCCGTGACGGACATTTCGTCACCCTGAGGCAGGGCGTCGAGGACGTCGGCGACCCAGAGCGTGCGCCGCATCGCCGAATCAGTGCGTTGCAGGGCCTCGGTGAACCAGTACCGCCCGAGTGGGGAGTCAGCGATTCGGGTGTAGGTGGTCATGTACGGTGCCCGGCCGCCGGCGATCGCGTCCGCCACCAGGTCGCGTGCTCCGTGGGCGGCTCCGATCATCGGGGCGAGTGTTGCGAGGCCGCCCACGAACATCGCTTCCGGAGAGAGCGTTTGAGCCGGGCCATCAGCGTCTGGGTAGGCCACGAAGTGGTTGGGTACGAAAACGTCCTTGGCCACCAAGGTATGGCTACTCGTACCGGCAAGGCCGGCAGCTCGCCAGGTTCGTTCCACCGTGAGGTCGGAAGCCGGAACCAAGACCATGGCCACCGCCGACGTCGTGTCGGTCGGCAGGGGCACGGGGACCATGGCCAAGGACGCCACCTCGGAACCGGACGCCATCGCCCACCGCCCAGAGATCCGCACGCCACCCGGAACGCGGACCGCGTTGCTGTCCCGTGACATCACGTTGGAAGCGCAGAACACCGCGTCTGGATCGGCCAGAACAGCGTCTTGGGCTGCGGGGGAGAGCATCAGTCGGGCGCCACTCTTGTTGGCCGCGTTCAGGCCGACTACCCAGGCGGTTGACGGGCATCCCTTGCCGAGTTCGGCCAGAATCGCTACCAGCGTGTGCAGATTGGCTTCCTGCCCACCTGCGGCGCGGGGCACCGTGAGCGCGAACAACTGGGCGGCCCGCACTGCCGCCACACTCTCCGGTGCGGGCGTCAGGTCGCGTTCGGTACGTGCCGCGTTCGCCGCCAGCGTTGAGACCGTCTTGCGGGCAGCATCGAGCAACGCGTCGTTCATGCCGGTCATTTCGTCCTTCGTTGAGAGGAGAATTCAGCCCAATTGGCTGGGCTGAGTCAGGGTGGCGGCCAGGCGGATGGCATCGATCGAGCCGGGTTCCGCGGTGTAGACGATGGCGCGCAGGTCGCCTTCGGGGATGGTCAGGACGTCGCAGTCGACGGTGAACTCGCCGACGAGCGGATGGTTGGTGGTGGCCCGGTGGCGCCGATCGGGGTATTCCACCCGGGATTCCCACATGGCAGCGAACGTTTCGCTCACTGCCTGCAGATCAGCGACCAGGTCGGCCAGCCATTCGTCCTTCGGGTACCGCAAGGCCGTAGCCCGAAGGTCAGCGACGATGGCCTGTTCGAAAC
Organism: Kineosporia babensis; assembly: GCF_021129305.1. Taxonomy (GTDB): domain Bacteria; phylum Actinomycetota; class Actinomycetes; order Actinomycetales; family Kineosporiaceae; genus Kineosporia; species Kineosporia babensis. Next base: position 184,412 of record NZ_JAJOMB010000006.1, read on the forward strand.
GCTTTTCGGTCAGGGCGGTGGGCCGGTTGTGCGCTGTATCGGCGGTGAAGGTCTGCCAGGCCAGATTGCGTTCGCGCCCGTCGGCTCTCATGGCGACCCCGCACATGGCCTCGCAGGCTGCGTTCCAGGCGAGCAGTGTCCAGGCGGCGTCCAGCACACAGATAGGCACGTCGCCGAGCCGGTCGAGCAGATGACGGGCGCCGTGGCCGATTTCGTGGGGTACCCGGCCTTCCCGGGTGGGCACGTGGCCGGCGAGTGAGCAGAGATACTCGTATTCGGTGCCGGACAGGCGCAGACTTCTGGCCAGGGCATGCAGTACCTGCGGCGAGGGCCGGCCCTGCCCTTGCTCGATGCGCTTGACGTATTCGGCGGAGACGCCGGCCTCGGCGGCCAGTTCGTCGCGACGCATCCCGGGGGTACGCCGGGGAGTGGTTGAGCCGATTTTGCCGGGCGGCGGTGTGGCCCGCTCACGCCAGCGCCGGAGCGCGGCTCCGAGTTCCTTGCCTGGTGTCACCCAAGAAGGATGACCGATGTCCGCATTTCCCGCCTGCCCCTAAAAGTACCAGCCTGGCTGGTCCGGGAGGCGTGGGTGGGCGGAAGTCTCAGCGTGAACGTGGCTGCGTCGCTGAGTTCGGCGCTGGTCGAAAGTCTTTGCCGGGCGGCCGGCGCCTCGGTGGCCTGGTCCTCGGAGACTGCCCTGGCCGCAACCGTCCGTTATTGAGAGCGACTCCCAGTTGCATGTTCATATTGCAATATCGACATGCGTCTGGTGAACTGTTGCCTCGCGCCGCGCATCGAGTCGGCGTCCGCCCCGGTTGTCCGGGGTGAAAAGCCGTACGACGAGAGGAAACGGTCCGATGAGCGTCACCGAGACCCACGCCGAGCACAGCATCGCCGAGCACCAGCACGGCGGCGACTGCGGCCACGAAGCCGTCCAGCACGGTGACCACGTGGACTACCTGCACGGCACGCACCGTCACGCCGAGCACGGCGACCACTACGACGAGCACGAGTCCGTGGCCGAGCACAGCACCGCCGAGCACACGCACGGTGGTGACTGCGGGCATGAGGCCGTCCAGCACGGTGACCACACCGACTACGTGCACGAAGGCCACCGCCACGCGGTGCACGAGGACCACTACGACGAGCACTAAGAAGCTCGCTCGGAGAGGATCCGGGATGGCGGCGCCGGCTGGACCATCGAGGCCTCGAGTTGAGGCGGGGCCGCCGTCCCGGATCCAGGCACCTCCGCCGTCCATTGATCGGGCGTAGTGCGGCCTTTAGCTCGCAGCTGCATCAGCGGCAAAGACATCGCCGCGGGGCACAAGCGACGTGACGTCTGGGATATTTACATCGGGTTCATGCGGCCTCGGTGGTGTCTGCGAGCCGGTCCGGTCGGCTCACTCGTAACCGTTGCGGGGAGCGGGGATCGCGGTCACGCGGGTGGCCGCCAAGGTGGGCGGCTGGCTCCCCGGATCGATCGAGGCGTCGTCCGGTTGCCACACGCCTTCGACCTCAACCCACTGGTCCCTCGCCGGCGAGGCCTGCCCGGTGACGGTGACGAGAATGGCGGCCGCATCGGCCGCGCAGCACTGCATCATCATCCGGGCCAGTTCCCAGTCCTGCTCTCCGGACCGGGACACGAAACCCACCAGCCGCACCGTGCGGCCCTCCAGGGACTTCGACTCGTCCCAGTAGGCCCGTTCGTTGAATTCGGCCAGGGTGAGTTCCAGGACATCGTCCTGGGCCAGTGCCTCGAACCCGGCCTCGATCTCTTCGTCGCTGCGGTTGTCCACCGCCGACACGTCGACCGCCCGCTGAGCCGAGTACGAGCCCAGCGCTGGTGGGGTGAGCGCCCCGATGCACAGCACGGGCAACAGCAGCAGCCACGTCGTCCGGGGCGCCGCCCCGTGCCCCTGCTCGTGGTGACCGCGGCGCAGGGCCATCAGCAGATCGGCCAGCCCGAGCAGCACGAGAACTGCTCCAGTGACGATCAGGGCCGGGCGCATGAACGGCTGCACGTAGCGTAGGTGCAGATCGGTCAGGCCCACGTGCGCAACCACGCACCCGAGCGTGACCAGGACCAGCCACTGCAGTTGCCGCCTCACAGCAGCACCGTACCGATGGCGACGGCGCAGGCCACGGCGACCACGAAGGTGGCCGGCGCGAACCGGGCCGCGAAAGCCCGTCCGAACGTCCCGGCCTGCATCGAGGCGAGTTTCACGTCGACCATCGGGCCGACCACCATGAAGGCCAGCATGGCGGTGGGCGAGAACTGGGTGAACGAGGCGGCCACGAAGGCATCGGCCTCGGAGCAGATGGCGACCGCCACGGCCAGCAGCGACAGCACGATCACCGACACCACCACCTGCCCGCCCAGGGTGGCCAGCCAGTCGGTCGGCACCAGCACGTTCACGGTGGCGGCGAGCATCGCGCCGAGCACCAGGAACCCACCGGCGTGGAGCAGATCGTGCTGCATCGCCTGCGCGAACGCCGAGGCCCGACCGTGCTGGTGGGCATCCTGGTTCAGCGAGGGCAGCCGTAACCATTCCGGGCGCCCGAACCGCAGCCACAGCCAGCCCATCGCGGTGGCGGCCAGCAGTGAGGCCACCAGTCGGGCCACCATCATCTCCGGTCGCCCGGGAAAGGCCACTGCCGTCGCCACCAGCACGATCGGGTTCACGGCGGGAGCCGCCAGCAGGAAGGCCAGGGCCGGGGCGGCCGGCAGGCCCTGGCGCATCAGAGCACCGGCCACCGGCACAGAGGCACATTCGCAGCCGGGCAGGACCACCCCGGCGGCGCCGGCGACCGGTACAGCCAGAGCCTGACGGCGGGGCAGGGCCGCCTGCAGCCATCGGGCCGGGACCAGCACGCTGATCACCGCGCCGAGCGTGACGCCCAGCAGCAGGAACGGCAGCGACTGCAGGGTGATCGAGACGAACACGGTGACCCAGGCCTGCGCGGCCGGGTGGTGCTGCCCCCAGTCCGCCAGCCAGAAGCGCCCCAGGGCGAGGGCGGCGAAACCGGCCACGACCAGGAGAGCGAGTAGGCCGGCCGGCTCACGGTACGGGGGCGCCGGAGCGGGACGGACCTGGGCCGGGTGCTGCTGGGGCATGAAGAATCCTGACGGGCGGTTCGACGGTCAAAGGGCCTACGGTTTGCTGCCTTCCAGGACGTGGGCGACGGCATCGGCGACCACATGGGTGACGTGGGTGTCGGCGATCTCGTAGGTGACCTCCTTGCCGCTGCGCACGGCGGTGACCAGGCCGCCCTGGCGCAGGGTGCGCAGGTGCTGCGAGACCAGCGGCTGGGACATGGCGGTCCGCTCGGCCAGTTCGCCCACGGTGCTTGGTTGCGCGCTGATCAGCCGCAGCAGCCACAGCCGGGACTCGTGGCCGAGGATCTTGAACAGCTGGGCGGCCTCCGCCAGTCCGGGTTCCGCCTGCACCGCAGTCACTCCATCGCATAAGCAGTTTGCAATGTGTCGCACTCTACCGGCCCGGCGACGCCGTGGGGAGAATGATAACGGTTCCCGATGGGATGCTGTGGAGAAGACGGGAAGTCCGCCGTGGTCGCTCGTCTGCTGGTGCGGCGTGGCACCCATGCCGAGTTGGCCACCGCACGGGCACACCGTTGCGATGGCGCAGGACAGTCCCTAAGGGCGGTCGTGGAGGAACCAGGCGTTGGTGTGGGCCAGATCCCAGGCCAGGTGGATCTGGGGCATGTCGAGGTTTCCGGCCAAAGAGAGCTGCTGCCGGGCGAGTTCCAGAGCTTCGGGCCCGAAGTCCGGGCGGCGTGTGGTGGTGAACTGGAGCATGGTGTCCCAGGACGCGACGAGTTCGGCGCCCCACCTCTCGTGCCAGTGCCGCAGGCAGGCGACCAGGGTGGCGGTGTCGTCCTCACCGAAGTAATACAGCCAGGCCATCGCGAGCCAGGGGCTGGTGGTGGGTAGCAGCGCCAACTGCACCCGACCGGGAACGTACCAATCGAGCGCGCCGGACGTCTTGAGCACCTGATCGCTGTGCAGTGGTGTGCTCAGGGCAGGGTCGCTGGTGATCTTCTCCAGCAGGTGGCGCTGAATGACGTCCAGCGTGGCCGAGGGCGTGATACCGGGGAGCAGGTCCCGGGCCACAGTTCGGGCGTCCCAGTCCGGTCCGGCCTGGTAGAAGTCCAGGAGGTGTTCAACGGTCTCCAGGTCGAGAGGTTCCTCGGGCTCGTCGGTGTCCCAACGGTTCAGCGGCGGCCACGGGTCCGGGTTGAGCGACGCTGCCTCAAGTTCGGGCAGTTCGTCCGGCCCGGGGCCGAAGAACTCAAGGTTGCAGTCATGGAGAACGTCGTCACTGACATCAGAGCCGTCGGCATGGATGCCGTAGTCGTCTCCGCTGACCGCGACCGGCCGCCGCCCCGTCACGGCCATGACGTCCCGGGCCGCCCGCCAGCCGGTGAGCAGGTCTTCCGGCTCGGGCCATTCGATCACCAGCACGTCGTCGCAGTCCGGCACCCGCTTGACCGGCAGTCCGTCCAGCGCCGTCCCGCGGAAGGCGGCCATGAGTTCGGCAGGGCTGTTCAGCACAGGCGGCACGGTACCTACTGGTCCAGGAAAACGTCCGTTCGCAACACGCAGATCAGCCTCGTGCAGCGTCCCGTCCTCGGCCGCGAGAATCAGCGTCAAGCGCTGGCATGGCGCGTATCACAGGCCCTTGTCCGAGGTGCGGACAGGAAGCGAGTAGTGGCGCAGCAGAACGCTTCCGTGAGGCTCGGTCTTCTCCAGGCGTCCGCCCCAGTGCTCGCGAGCAGTCCGGTGCGCTGCTCCAGCGACCTGCTGAAGCAACAGCCCTCGCCGCTGATCCGCAGCCAGGCCGAGTTCAAGGCCACCAAAGTCTTCAACCAGAAGCTGGCCGCGAACTGCCGTCGCCACACCGGGCCGGTGTACGACCACCTGGACACCCTGAGCACAGTCCGGGACCTGGACGCGCTCCGGCAGGCCCTCGGCGAGCAGAAGCTGACCTTTCACGGCAGCTCGTACGGCACCCTGCTGGGTCAGCAGTACGCGCAGCAGTTCCCCCGGCGAGTGCGGGCCCTGGTGCTGGAAAGCGTGGTCGATCACAGCCTCGGCACCCGGGCGTTCATGGACACCCAGGCCGGCACCGAGCAGGAAGCGTTCGAGCAGTTCGTGGCCTGGTGCGGGCGTACCGAGTCGTGTGCCCTGCACGGGCAGGACGTGAACGCCGTGTGGGACCGGCTGCTGGCCAGGGCTGAGGCCGGTGAGCTGGCGGGCCTGAGCGCTTTTGCCCTGACCGTGCAGGCCCAGAAGGCGTTCTACGAACCGGACTGGGCCGAGTTCGCCCAGCAGCTCGCCGATCTGAATCAGCCGGCCGTCACCAAGGCCCAAGCCGACGCCGAACCCGGGCCAGAACTCCAGACGTACCCGATGGCGGTGTTCTGCGAGGACTGGTCCCTGCCGGTGCGCGACCACGCCCAGTACGCCCAGCTGATGGAACGTATTGCCGAGCGGGCCCCGCAAATGCGTTACCCACGTTCGTTGCTGGCGCTCTCGACCTGCCTGGGCTCACCCCAGCCGGTCCGTAACCCGCAGCGGGACCTGCGGGTGAACGGTGCTCCGACGATCTTGCTGACCAACGCCCGCTACGACCCGGCCAGCGGCTACAACTGGGCCACCCACGTCGCCGAACAGCTCGGCGACCAGGCTGTGCTGCTGACCTACGACGGCTGGGGGCACGGCACCTACAACAGCAGCCCGTGCGCCCAGCAGGCGATCGACGACTACCTGATCAGGCTCCGGGTACCGGCGCCGGGCACGCACTGCCCGGCGATCGAACCCGCTGTGCCGCAGCGGTAACGGCCAGGAACCAGGGCCGGGGGGATCAGGAGGCCGGGACGAAGTCGGTGGCGTTGCAGCTGAGCTGCTGCGTCGCCAGCTTCGCGCGGCGGCGCTCGAGCAGTTCAACGACCACGGCGTGCAGGCCGATCGCCGCCCAGACCAGGTTCGAGGCGACGCTGGGCCAGGCCCCGTACATCGCGCTGCCGAGCGCACCCACGGTGCCGCCGATGCCGTTCAGAAGGGAGTAGCGCAGGGAGGTGGCGCTCCAGCGCCCCCGGCAGAGGAGGACGTAGGCCCCGAGGGTGCCCACCGTGCCCAGCCAGCCGAGCAATGCCGCCATTTCAGCAGCCCTTTCAAGCGTGAGGGAGGAGACCGGACCGCCGATCCCCGCCGATGACTATGAGGCTTCGCGGACTTCAGCACAATTGCAAATCACTGCACCGGACGTTTAGCGTTTCTGAACATGCGGATCGACCCCCGGCGGCTGAGGTTCCTCCTGGCCATCTCGCGTGAGGGCGGCGTGCTCGCGGCCGCCGACGAGTTGGGCCTGACGCCCTCTGCCGTTAGCCAGCAGTTGGCCAGACTTGAGTCCGAGACCGGGTTCGCCTTGGTGACGCGCACCACGCACGGGGTGCTGCTGACCGAGGCCGGGCATGCCCTGGTGGAGGCGGCCGAGGAGATCGAGCGGGCGCTGAACCTGGTGCGGGCCAAGCTGTTGGAGGACGAGATCGATCCGGTCGGAACGGTGCGGATCGGCATCTTCCAGACCTTCCTGCGGGTGGCGCTGGCCCCGAACCTGCCGGAGTGGAAGCGCCGGCATCCCCGGCTGCGCTTCGAGGTCTACGAGGAGGACCAGGAAGAGCTGCTGCGGATGCTCCGTTCAGGTGACCTGGACATGGTGACCCTGGAATTCGACGCCCAGCAGGCCTCGCCGCGCCTGCCCAAGAACATGACCGAGACCCCGCTGCTGGACGAGCCCTGGCGGCTGGTCGTGCCCTCCAACGTGGCGCTGCTGGACACGGTGGACATCGGCCGGCTCTCGCTGCCCTGGCTGGGGCTGGTCTCGGGTGCGGCCGGCGCGGAGGCCACGCACCGGGTGCGGCGGGCCCTGAACATCTCCACCCCGATGGTGCACACCTACCAGGACATCCAGACCGCGCTGGCGTTGGTCGGTGCGGGTGAGGGCATGGCGCTGGTGCCTTCACTGGCGCTGCTGGACGTCTCGCACCCGAACATCAGCCCGCTGGAGGTGCCCGGCCTGGGTACACGCCGGATCGTCCTGCGCCGCTTCGAGGGCCGCGGCGTCCCCGAGGCCGTGGATGTGGCGGCCTCCCTGATCCGGGAAGCTGCAGCGGCGGTCAGCCTGGACCACGCCGTGGTGTGACAAATGGTGCAATAGGCTCCAGAAGTGGCTTACTCTCAGCGGTTCCATTCAGCGATCGTCGACGGCCGACTATGCGCCTACCGCCTGACCGACGGCGTCGAAGGTGTCCTTGAGCCGGTACGGAGTTGGCTCCTGCCCGAGGCCGATACTGCGCTGGGACATGCCGTCACCGTCGATCTGCAGCGCGCCTACTACGTCACGCTCGATGAGATCGTCGCCCTGTCGGCGGACGGTGGGCAGGTGTGGCGTTCGAGCTTCGAGCCGAAGGCGACCAGCAAGTTCGGGCACTGGCCGGGCTGCTTGCTCTCACTGGGCGAGAGCGCGATCTGGGTCTACCGGCCTGACGCCATGGCGGGTCGCGACCGTTCCGACCAGTGGGTCGTCCTGGACAGCAGGACCGGTGCCGTCATCGCCCAGGCCGACCTGGAAACGGCCGGCCATGGGGGTGGGCAATTCCTGCATCGGGGTGATGGCAGCGTTCTGCTTGATGTCGGTGAGGGGCAGGACGGTTCGGCGCTGTACCGGGGATCGCTGACCGAGACGGGGATGGACCTTTTCGTCTACCCCTGGCGCGACCGCGTCCTGGTGGGCTTTTCGCCCGACGGTCAACGGTTCCTGACGGTCGAACATGGACAGGTCGACCTGAAGGTCCATGCCTACCCCCAGGGCGAAGTTCTGCTGTCCCTGTCGCTGGAGGATTTCGGGCACGGCGACGAGGAGGAGGTGTACGTGGACTGGAACGGCGGCTATCTCGACTCCGAGACGGTGATCCTGACGGTCACCGGGGAGGACGAGGAGAAGGAGTGGTTCCAGAGCTACCGGGTGGATACCCGCACCGGTGAGGTGAGGGGGGCGTTCGACACTCGCACCGACAATGCCGACGGCATCAAGTTTCTCGGCGACGGTACCTGGCTCACCGTGGGCCCGTCCGGTCACCCGGTCCGCCATTCGGATCGGTGAGCAAAGCACGCAAGCCGGGGCAGCGTCCCCCATTTTGCTCTGACCGTATGGCCGGGAATCTCAGCTGACGTGTGATACCTCAAGGGGATGCAGCCCACCGCCGTCACCGAAGAACAGCGCTTCCTCGACGCTGCCCTTGCCCGTCAGGCCCAGATCCTCCGGCAGATCGAGCAGGAGATCGGGGACGCGGCGCAGGAGCGCACGGAAGCTGTTCGGGTGCGGGGGCTTCAGCAACGTCACAAGGAGATTCTCCGGGCTCAGGACGGGTTGATTTTCGGACGTCTGGACGCTCTGGACGGCGTGGTCCGGCACATCGGCCGCCTGGGGGTGCGCGAAGGCGACGAGGATGCTGAGCCCCTGGTGCTGGACTGGCGGGCGCCGGCAGCGCGAGCGTTCTACACCGCCACTCCGGTCGACCCCCAGGGGCAGGCCCGCCGTCGGCATGTTCGCACCAGTGGGGCAACGGTTCTCGACGTCAATGACGAGCCTTTGGACGGCGGCGCGCAGACGGATCTGGTGGGGGAGGGCGCTCTGCTGGCGGCGCTGGGTCAGCGTCGTACCGGGCAGATGAGCACAGCCATTGCCACGCTGCAGCGTGAGCAGGACGACATCATCCGGGCCGACGCCAGTGGTCCGCTGATCGTTCAGGGCGGTCCGGGTACCGGCAAGACGGTCGTCGCACTGCACCGGGTTGCCTACCTGCTGTTCACCTACAGCCAGATCAGTGAGCAGGCCGTGCTGGTGCTGGGCCCCTCCGCGCGGTTCCTCGACTACATCGCGCAGGTGCTGCCCGCGCTGGGCGAGACCGCCGTGGTCTCGGCGACCTGCGACACCTTGCTTCCGGGGGTGGTGGTCGGGCGCGAGGAGTCACGGCGGGTCTCGGAAATCAAAGGACGGGGTTTGTGGCAGTCGGCGCTGCAGGCTCACGTTGCGTCGCTGCAGCCGGTGGAGCGGGACCTGACGGTGCGCTGGGAGGGCGAGGAGTACACCCTGGGCACCGCCCAGGCACTGCGCGCTTCGTTGCCGGGGCGCTCGTATCACGCGGCGCGGGCGGTCTTCACCGAGCACGTGCACCGGCTGCTGACCGACGCGGTGGTGCACCGGCGGGAGGCGATCATGGCCTCGATGGAGGACGGCTTCGAGGACATCCTGAGCGGTCTGGACCGGAAGAAGGGGGCCGAGCAGGACGTCGGCCCGGCTACCCGCGCCTCCAGCCAGGACGTGGACGGAACGCTCTCCGAGGACGAGGTCGAGGAACTGCGCGACCGGATCAGTGCCAGCCCCCAGGTGACGGACGCGGTGGTCCAGTGGTGGCCGTCGCTGGATGCGGGGGAGGTGTTGCGGGAACTGCTTGAGGACGCTTCCCGCCTCACCTTCTTGCCCGCGGGGGAGGCCGCGCTGGTCGCCGCGGAGCCCTCCGGCTGGGCCTCCAGCGACATTCCCCTCCTGGATGCTGTGGCCGACCTGCTGGGTGACGTGGCCGTGGAAAGGCTGCAGGGGGAGTTCGTGGCGGACCGGGCGCGGCGGCAGCGGGGGTGGATCTACGGTCACGTGGTGGTGGACGAGGCCCAGGAACTGTCAGAGATGCAGTGGCAGATGGTGGTCCGACGCTGCCCTGCCCGTTCGATCACCGCGGTCGGCGACATCGACCAGGCCGAGGCCTCGCACCAGCACACCAGCTGGGCTCAGGCGGTCGAGAGTTCGTTCGGTGAGCGCTGGAGCGCAGCCGAGCTGACCATCTGCTACCGCACCCCCAGCGAGGTCATGGACCTCACGGCGCCGGTTCTGCAGAAGGCCGGCAGCCACAACACCCCACCCCGCGCCGTCCGTTCCTCCGGCGTTGCTCCCTGGCAGAAAACAGTGGACGCGCAAGACCTGCCCACCGCCGTCAAGAACGCCGTCCAGGAACTGCAGCACCGTTGGGCCGGCGGCACGGTCGGCGTCGTAGCCCCGGCCGCCCGCCTGGCCGAGCTCACCGCGGCCGCCCCCACCGACGTCCCCTGTTTGAGCGCGCCGCAGGCCAAAGGTCTGGAGTGGGACGCCGCGCTGGTGGTCGACCCGGACGGCATCGCCGCCGAGCCGCGCGGCTGGAACGGGCTGTACGTGGCGCTGACCCGGTGCACCCAGGAACTCGGCCAGATCGTGCTCGGCTAGGGCCTGTCCTGTGGATCTTTGCCTACTGCGGGGCACCCGGGACGCCGTCTGGACGCGTCCGGCGTGGCCCCACGCAAAACCATTGCGAGGGGCCCCACCGGCCACGCCCAGCCGACGCCCCGGGCACCTCCTCGCTACGGCCATGATCCACAGGACAGGCCCGAGAAAAATCCGGCTCGGGCCGTAACACCGGGGCCGGTGCCGGACCTTGACCGGTGACAAGGGACGCACCGATGGCCAGGAAAGGCAGTTGTCTACCGTGAGCAAGACTCGTCATGGGTGATCAGGACGATTTCGAGGAACTGTTCCAGCGGCACTACCCGAAGGTGCTGGCCTACGCCTCCCGCCGGACCGAGGCGTCCCGGGCCCATGACGTGGTGGCCCAGACGTTCACCGCGGCCTGGTTGCACTTCGACCGGTTGCCGCCGGAGCCGTTGCCGTGGCTGTACCGCACGGCTGCCAACCACCTGGCCAACGAGAACCGTTCCTCCCGGCGGCAGGAGCGCCTGGCCGCCCGGCTCCGGGGACGCCGTAGCACTCCGGTGCCGGACCCGGCCGTGCAGGTCGTGGAGGACGATCACCTGCGTGCTGCTCTGCGCGCCCTGGACCCGGTCGGCCGCGAGGCACTGCTGCTGATCAGCTGGGAAGAACTGGACTACGCCGACGCGGCCGCCGCCATGGGCTGTTCGGTGGCCACGTTCCGGGTCCGGGTGCACCGGGCTCGCCGAAAACTCGAACAGCTGCTGGCGATGGACCCCATCGGCCAGGAAGCAGCCGATCTCGCTGTTACGCCAACGATTCCCGCGCATCCCGGAGGAGCGTCCGATGCCTGACCCGAACGTCCTCGATCGTCTGCGGGCAGCCAACCCGTACCAGGAGCTCCCGGCGCCCGACCTCCGGGCCGACGCTCTCCTGCACCGGATCGTCTCCTCACGGCGTTCCGAAAAGCGTTACCGTCCGAAGCTCTGGCGGCCGGCCGTCGCCGGCCTGATGGCGGTCGCGCTGCTGTTGACCGTGCTGCACATCTCGGCCCCGGCCGAACTCCCGGTGATCCGGACCGGTGACGCCCACACGGCCCTGATCGCCGCCGCCGAGCGGGCCGGTGACAACGAGGCCAGGACGGAGTACCGCGTCGTCGCCGAAAGCTCCGTCGTCCTGCACCACGCCAACGCCGGGCGCGAGTACGACGTGCGCCTCACCTATCCGGTCACCACTCAGGTCGACGACGGCGGTAACCACCGGAGCCTGAGCTTCGGGACCATGAAGCTCACCCCGCTCACCGCTGCGGATGCGCAGGCCTTCCAGGCCGACGGTTCTCCCGAAGTGGACTCCGGTCCGGACGCCCCCGCCAGCCCGGGCAACGAGCAGATCCTGCCCGGATTCGACGAGAACCTCATCTTCGAAGGCGATCTCGAGCAGATGCCGACCGATCCGGTGGCTCTGCGGGAGGCCATGCTGGACTGGGTCGCCGACCACGGTGAGTGGTGGACCCACCTGCCCGGCCTTGCCCAGCGTCCCCAAGATCCTGCGGCCTGGCTGTTCCGGGAAGGGACCAAGATCCTGAGCAACGACTACGATCTGGAACCGGCCCGCCGGGCCGGCATCTATCAGATGATGGCCGGGCTCCCGGGCGTGCGGACGGTCTCCGGTACCGATCCGGCCGGGCGTGAGGCGATCGGCCTGGTGATCACCGAGAAGACCGGTAGGTACGGGACGATGGAATGGCAGCTCTACCTGAACCCGAAGCGGGACGAGGTGCTGGCGATCCAGTCGGTGGTCAAGGAGCCGGGCTCGGAGAACTTCTACCTCACGGCCGGAACCGTCTACTCCAGCTACGTGGTCAAGGAACTCTCCTGATCTGAGGAGATCGGTCGGTGCGGATCGCGCACCAGACCTGAGCGAAGTCCCGGTCCTGCGGAGCGGTCCGGACCGGCCGATCCCCGGCCGCTCTGGAGGGCCGGAAAGCTGAATGCTCTGCGCGCCAATACTCCTGGGTCTCGGGAAGGGCAACCAGAATGCCGGATGTTGCGCCGTGCGGTCCGGAACCGATATTTCCAAATAACACTCCCGACCGGGGTGAGGCGATACCCAGGTCCGGCTCTAGGTGTTTCAATTCGGCCATTGACGCAGCTGCACCGAGCGACGACACTCCATGAACGAACCGGCCGATGGCCGGGGAACGGGGGACCCGGTCATCGGCCGGATTCAGTCGCCGAAAAGTTTTCGAACGCCATCGTTTCCCACATCGCCGCGACCAAAAGTGTGAACGTTAACAACGATGTTGACGTGGTCCCCAGGAGGTAGGGAATGTTCAAGAAGCGGGCCGGTGCCCTGCTCGCGGCGGCGCTGCTGGTGTCGGCGCTGGCTGCCTGCGGTGACGACGAGGGCGGCGACGCCGGGGGCGGTGGCGGGGACGGCAAGCTGGTCCTCGGGTTCGCCCAGGTCGGCGCCGAAAGCGGCTGGCGCACGGCGAACACCAAGTCGATCCAGGAGTCGGCCGCCGAGGCCGGCTACGAGCTGAAGTTCTCCGACGCCCAGGGCAAGCAGGAGAACCAGATCAAGGCGATCCGCTCGTTCATCACCCAGCGGGTCGACGTGATCGCCTTCTCGCCGGTGGTGGAGTCGGGCTGGGACACCGTCCTCAAAGAGGCCCAGGACGCCGAGATCCCGGTGATCCTGACCGACCGGGCGATCGACTCCCCGGACGAAAGCCTTTACGAGAGTTTTATCGGATCGGATTTCGTTCTCGAGGGTGAGAAAGCCGGGGAATGGCTCGTCGAGGAGTACAAGGACGAGACCGAGCCGGTCAATATCGTTGAACTCCAGGGAACGCCCGGGGCGGCCCCGGCCAACGACCGCAAGGCCGGATTCGCCGAGGTCATCAAGGCCGACCCGAAGTTCAAGGTGATCGCCTCGCAAACCGGTCAGTTCACCCGGACCGACGGCAAGCAGGTGATGGAGACGTTCCTGAACTCGAACGACGACATCGACGTGCTCTACGCCCACAACGACGACATGGGCCTGGGCGCGATCGAGGCGATCGAGGCGGCCGGGCTGGAGCCGGGCAAGGACATCAAGATCATCACGGTGGACGCGGTGAAGGACGGGATGACCGCGCTGTCCGAGGGCAAGATCAACTTCATCGTGGAGTGCAGCCCGCTGCTCGGGCCGCAGCTGATGGAGCTGGCCCAGACCGTGGCCGACGGCGGCACGGTGGAGAAGCGGGTGCTCACCGAGGAGACCACCTTCACGCCCGAGCAGGCGAAGGAAGTCCTGCCCGAGCGCCAGTACTGATCCGGATCCCGGTATGAGCGTGCACGGCCGGCGGATCACCGCAGGCCGTGCACGCTCATGACCAGGTCCTGCGAAGGAGCATGGCTGTGGTTGAGCAGAGCCCGGTGACCGGCGTCCCGGTGCTGGAGATGTCCGGCATCCGGAAGGTATTTCCCGGTGTGGTGGCGCTGGACGGCGTGGACCTGCGCCTGCAGCCCGGCGAGGTGCACGCGCTGATGGGTGAGAACGGCGCCGGGAAATCCACCCTGATCAAGGTTCTCACCGGGGTGTACGACATCGACGGCGGGCAGATCCGGCTGGCCGGGCAGGACGTGCACTTCTCCGGGCCGCTGCCGGCCCAGCAGGCCGGGATCAGCACGGTCTACCAGGAGGTGAACCTCTGCGCGAACCTCTCGGTGGCCGAGAACATCCTGCTCGGGCGCGAGCCCCGGCAGTTCGGCCGGATCCGCTGGGGCCAGACCCGCCGCCGCGCGCGAGAACTGCTCCAGCGCCTGGACCTGGATCTGGACGTGTCCGCCCCGCTGGGCGCCTACTCGCTGGCCATCCAGCAGATGGTGGCGATCGCGAGGGCCGTCGACATCGATGCCAAGGTGCTGATCCTGGACGAGCCGACCTCCAGCCTGGACGCCTCCGAGGTGGCCCAGTTGTTCGCCGTGATCCGGCGGCTGAAGGCGCAGGGGGTGGCGATCGTGTTCGTGTCGCACTTCCTGGACCAGGTGTACGAGATCGCCGACCGGATGACCGTGCTGCGCAACGGCCGGCTGGTGGGGGAGTACCGCACCGCCGAGCTGCCGCAGATGGAACTGGTCGCCAAGATGATCGGCAAGGACCTGGCCACCCTGGAGGACCTGGAGCAGCAGCCCCGGGAGACGACCGCGAGGATCGAGCGCGGCGAGGCCCTGGTGCAGGCCGAGGACCTGGGCCGCAAGGGCGGCATCGAGCCGTTCGGGCTGAGCATCCACCCGGGTGAGATCGTCGGCCTGGCCGGTCTTCTCGGCTCGGGCCGGACCGAGCTGGCCCGGCTGCTGTTCGGCGCTGACCGGGCCGACGAGGGCCGGCTGAAGGTCGACGGCAAGGCCGTCACGTTGCGCAGCCCACGCGCGGCGATGAACCGCGGGATCGCCTTCTCCTCGGAGAACCGCCGCACCGAGGGCATCGTCGGCGACCTCAGCGTCCGCGAGAACATTATCCTGGCCCTGCAGGCCTCGCGCGGCTGGATGCGCCCGATCTCCCGGCGCCGGGCCGACGAGCTGGTCGGCAAGTACGTGAAGGCGCTGGACATCCGCCCGGCCGATCCGGACCGCCGGGTGCGCGACCTCAGCGGCGGCAATCAGCAGAAGGTGCTGCTGGCCCGATGGCTGATCACCGAGCCCCGGCTGTTCATCGTGGACGAGCCCACCCGGGGCATCGACGTCGGGGCCAAGGCCGAGATCCAGCGGCTGGTCGCGGAACTGGCCGACGGCGGGATGGCGGTGCTGTTCGTCAGCGCCGAGCTGGAAGAGGTGCTGCGGCTCAGCCACAAGATCGAGATCCTGCGCGACCGGCGGCTGGTGGAGGAACTGGAGAACACCGAGGCCGTGGACGCGGACCGGATCATGCAGACCATCGCCGGAGGGCAGTCCCCGTCATGAGCAAGAACCTCCTGAGCCACCGGCTGTTCTGGCCGTTCGCGGTGCTGGTGCTGCTGCTGGTGCTCAACATCTTCTTCTCCAACAACTTTTTCCGGATCACCGTGCACGACGGCCACCTGGTCGGCACCCTGATCGACATCGCCCGCCGCTCCGCCCCGCTGATCCTGGTCGGGGTCGGGATGACCCTGGTGATCGCGACCGGCGGGATCGACCTGTCGGTGGGCTCGGTGATGGCCGTCTCCGGCGCCCTGGCCTGCCTGCTGATCGGCGACCTGAGCGATCCGCACAGCGTGGCCGGGGTCCTCGGCGCGGTGCTCCTGGCCCTGCTGCTGTGCCTGGTCCTGGGCGTCTGGAACGGGTTCCTGGTCTCGGTGATCGGGATCCAGCCGATCGTCGCCACCCTGATCCTGATGGTCGCCGGGCGGGGCCTGGCCCAGCTGATCACCGACGGCCAGATCCTCAACGTCAGCTCCGACCCCTACCGGGTGATCGGCGCCGGGTACTTCCTGGCCCTGCCGGTCTCGGTGCTGATCGCCGCCGCGGTGGTGCTGATCGCCTCACTGCTGACCGGCCGCACCGCGCTGGGCCTGCTGCTGCAGGCGGTCGGCGGCAGCCCGGCCGCCAGCCGCCTGGCCGGCATCCAGGCCCGCGGCCTGACCTGGCTGGTCTACGTGATCGCGGCGGTCTGCGCGGGCATCGCCGGGCTGATCTACAGCTCCAACGTGGCCAGCGCCGACTCCAACGCCGCGGGCAACCTGATCGAGCTGGACGCCATCCTGGCGGTGGTGATCGGCGGCACCGCGCTGACCGGCGGGCGCTTCTCGCTGTCCGGCACGGTGCTCGGCGCGGTCCTGATCCAGACCCTGAACGTGACCACGGTCAGCATGGGCATCCCGGTCGAGGCCACCCTGCTGTTCAAGGCGATCGTCGTGGTCGTGCTCTGCCTGAGCCAGTCCCCGGCCTTCCGCGAACGGGTGTTCAGCCGACGTAAACCCGCGCTCACCAAGGAGGCCGCCGCGTGACCGAGACCAAAGGCGACCCGGACATCGACCTGGGCGCACAACCGTCCTCAAACACGGGCCGGACCCGCAGCCTGAACCGGCGGCACGTACCCGTCCTGGCCACCCTGAGCCTGCTGGCCTTCATGTACGGCCTGGGCGTGATCAACTACGAGGGCTTCGACCACCCCCAGGTGGTGCTGAACGTCTTCGTCGACAACGCCTTCCTGCTGGTCGTGGCGGTCGGCATGACGTTCGTGATCCTGACCGGCGGGATCGACCTGTCGGTGGGCGCGGTGGTCGCCCTGACCACCACCCTCGCGGCCACCCTGCTGGAAGCGGGCTGGCCGGCCGGTGTGGTGCTGCCCCTGGCCCTGCTGCTGGGCACCGGCCTGGGGCTGTCGATGGGCGCGGTGATCCACTACTTCAAGGTCGAGCCGTTCATCGCCACCCTGGCCGGGATGTTCCTGGCCCGCGGCCTGGCCCTGCTGATCGACCGCAACTCCATCCCGATCACCAACGAGTTCTGGGTCAGCGTGGCCCAGCAGCGCATCCGCTTCGACCGCGGCGTGTTCATCTCTTCCAGCGTGATCCTGGCCCTGGTGGTGGTGCTGATCGCGGCGATCGTGCTCACCTGGACCCGGTTCGGCCGCTGCGTCTACGCGATCGGCGGCAACGCCGACTCGGCCCTGCTGATGGGCCTGCCGGTGGCCCGCACCAGGATCGCGGTGTACGGGATCAGCGGGTTCTGCGCCTCGCTGGGCGGCGTGATCTACAGTTTCTACACCCTCTCCGGCTACAGCCTGCACGGCAACGGCCTGGAGCTGGACGCGATCGCCGCCGTGGTGATCGGCGGGGTGCTGCTGGCCGGCGGCTCGGGCTACCTGTTCGGCACCGTGCTCGGCGTCCTGGTCCTCGGCCTGATCCAGACCATCATCACCTTCGAGGGCACGCTGAGCAGTTGGTGGACCCGGATCGTGGTGGGCGCGCTGCTGTTCGCCTTCATCGTGCTGCAGCGGGTGGTGACCGGGGTCAGCGCGGTGCGCTCAGGCCCCTGAACCCGGAGGGCGGAACCACATCCGGCCCGATCCGGGCATTTCGATATGCCAAAGAGCTCACAAACAGGTTAAAAAGGATCTCCTAGGGTGACAACGATGTGGCCTTGAGGAGACCGGCGATGCCTGAACCTGTGCTGTGGTGCGTGTCGTTCGACGGGGCGCCGCTGTCCGGTGTCGTGGTCGAGTCGCTGAAACTGGCCGACGCCTTCCGGCGCCGAGGCCACCGGGTGCTGCTCGACATCGGCTACGACATCAAAGCCGACAAGGGACGCTTCTTCTCGCCGTACACCGACGAGGCCGCCTGTCTGCCGGGCTGGGTAGAACTGGTCCGGATCGACGGGATCGACCGGATCCCCTGGTACAACCCCGCCTTCGTACGCTCCACGCTGGCCGCGATACCCGCCGGCCACCAGCCCGACGGCTGCTACGAAGCCGTGGTCGAGGCGCTGACCCGGCGGATCGTGGCCACCTGGCAGCGCCACCAGGTCACCGCTGTCCTGGTCGAGAACGGCACCCTGCCGGAGAACATCGCCTACACCGAGGCGCTGTACCAGGCGATCGAGCGCTACGGCCCCACCCTCGGAGCGCCCCGACCGTACGTGCTGTGGCGCGATCACGACCTGATGTGGAACAGCGAACCCTCCTCCGGCAAGTACGGCCAAGCCCCCTACGCCCTCACCCCCAAGCCCCGCAACTCCCCGTACATCCGCTACCTGGCCCTGCACGAGGAGGCCCGCCGCCGCACCCTGGAATGGGCCCCGCACCTGAACAACCTGCAGGTACTGCCCAACACCTTCGACTTCGAGCACACCGCGGTCGGCGCCGGCTTCCGCGAGAGCTACGGGGTACCGGCCGAGGCCGCGCTGATCGCCCGCTGCACCCGCCTGATCCCGCAGAAACGCGCCGACCGCGAGATCGAGTTGCTGGCCCGCCTGCGCCACCGGATTCACGACCGGCCGGTCTACCTGTTCCTGGCCGGCGACACCGCCGAACACCCACCCACCGTCATGGCCCTGCGCGCCCAGGCCGAGCGACTGGGCGTGGCCGACCGGGTCATTTTTGGCGGCCGGCTGGCTCCCCGCGACCTGCCCGCCGGCGACGGGTACACGGTGGCCGACCTGCTCGCCGAGGCCGACCTGATGTCGTTCCTGACCTCCTACGACTACGAGAGCTACGGCAACCCGATCGGCGAGGCAGTGGCATCCGGCGTGCCCTACCTGAGTACCCGCTACGCCCTGTACGACACCGTCTACGGCCGAAAAGGACTGCAGGCGCCGGTCCTCGAGATCACCCCCGACGATCACGCCCCGCTCACCGGCGCATTCGTCGACGAAGTCGTGGCGCTGCTGACCAACCCCCTGCTGCGTAGCCGCGTCGTCATGAACAACACCGCACAAGGCGCCCGGTACTTCGCCCAGAGCAAGGCCGCCGAGGTGGTAGATCAACTGCTAACTGGGGACGTTCACGGCGCCGAACGCTCGCCGGTGTACGGAGTCGCTGGTCAGCTTTCTGTGCCACCTCTGGGCGCCACCACCCGGATGACGGTGGTGATCCCGGTCCGCGACGAGGCCGCCAACCTGCCGGCGGTGATCACCTCGCTCGCCGGACAACAAGGACCCGACGGACCCCTGGACCGTTCGCTGTTCGACGTCCTCTTGGTCGACAACAACTCGCGCGACCAAACCGTCACGCTGGCCCAGGAACTCGCCGCCCATCATCCCGGATTCCGGCTCTGGGTGATCGGCGAACCTGAGCAAGGAGTCTCCTGCGCCCGCCGCACCGGCATGCACCTGGCCGCCCGACGGGCCCAGGAACGCGACGGCGACGACACCACGCGCCGCTTCTACCTGGTCTCGGCCGACGCCGACTGCCGGGTGGCGCCGGACTGGCTGTGGGAACTGCTCAGGGCCATGGACAGCGACAAGGCCGCCATCGGGGTGTGCGACTACTACTACGACGCAAGCCACTTCGTCGGACGTCCGTTGCTGTGGGACGCGATCGACCGCACCATCCGCAGCCGCCGGGTGGCCTGGTCCAGATTCGGCGGCTTCCCCGACGGCAAGGGCTTCGCCGTGGACCGGCGCTCCTACCAGCGGGTGGACGGCATCGAACTGTCCTACCAGCTGGAGAACGGGCGCTTCGTCAGTCATCTTTCGGACGACTGGGACTTCGGCATCCTCATCCGGGCCACCGGCGACGACATCGTCTATGTGCCCGGCTCGCGGGTGGAGATCAACCCCCGCCGGGTGGACCATGCCATCGACGAGGTGGTGGCTGGGCAGGCGTACGGTTCCGGCGGCATCATCACCATGCGCGACATCCGGGTGGCCGGACCGGGTGGCCGGGACCTGACCCAGGCGGAAGCGCTGCAGGCATGGGAGTTCTCGATCAAGGACTTCATGCCGAAGAACATGATCCTGGCCGCCGTCCTCACCCCCTCGCTGCTGGACGACGAGGGGGTGATCGACCTGCTCTCACCGGCGCTGGCCAAGGCGATGGCCGCCCGTATCCCGCAGATCACCGCCGAGACCGGCCTGGTCGACTACACGCCCATCCACTCCTACAAAACCCCCTGTTTCCGGCTGTATTTCGAGTTCGCCGAGGAGCTGTTCGCCCGGCTGCGGGCCAAGGTCGGCCCGGAGATCGGTTACCCGCCCCCGCTGCCACCGTGCCTGCAGGAAATTCGCGACACCGGCGACGAGGAACGATTCCGCGAGTTCGTGCGGCACTACTGCGAGGACCGCGAATCCGGCGAGGCGCACGACTACTTCGGCAACGGAGGAGTTTTCTGATATGGACGCCCTGGAATCGCTCGCCCACCTGGACCCCGCCTACCCTCGGCCGCTGGTCTCGGAGCTGCTGGCCGCCCCCGAGAACGAACGGCTGCTGGACTACGTGGCCAACGACCCGTTCGGCGCCCACGTCTTTCCCGGTGACATCCCCGACGTCTCACCCGAGGCGTTCCTCGACGACCTGGACGCCCAACTCGCCGACACCCGTCCGATCCATCTCTGGTCCTACATCCCGACCTGCAGCTACCGGTGCCGGTTCTGCCAGTACCCGGTGGTCATCGTCAAGGGCCCGGATGACGTGACCAGCGAAAAGGTCGACCACTGGGTAGAACTGAACATCCGCGAGGCGCAGATGTGGCTGCAGCGGGTGCCCCACCTACGAGAGGCGCCGGTGGGGGAGTTCAACGTCTTCGGCGGAACCCCCTCACTGATGGGCCTGGACTCGGTCTCCCGGCTGCTGACGTTCTACCGCGAGAACTTCGGCTTCGGGCCCTCCACCACGATCCGTTTCGAGGGTGACCCGACCACCCTCACCCCGGACCTGCTGGCCCGGCTGCAGGACCTGGGCTGCGACAAGGTCTCCTGCGGCGTGCAGTCTTTCGACGACCAGGTGCTGAAACTCAGCGGGCGCGAGCACACCGAGGCCGAGTGCCACGCCTTCCTCGACGCCACCCGCAAGCTCGGCTACGACTGGGTGACCATCGACCTGATGTACGGCCTGCTCGACCAGAGCGTGGCCGGTGTGGAACGCGACCTGGAACAGTTACGCCGCCACCAGGTGCCCGGCGTGGTCTGCACCAAGCTGCACCTGCGCTCGTACACCGACACCCGCACCGGCGTAGCGGGCGACCGCCCGGCCGCCTGGCAGTTCCCCGCCTACCGCAACCGCCTGGCCGAGGCCGGTCACCACTGGCCCAGCCTGGGCGAGCAGTACCAGATGCGCGAGATTCTGGCCTCCGGGCTGCGGGCCGACGGCTACGGCGAGCACCCGACCATGTACTTCCACCGCGGCGACAAGCCCCCGGAGACCTGGAAATCCATCATGGTCGACCAGGACCGCCAGGACGCCGAGGTCGCGATCGGCCTGGGTGGCAGCTCCAGCTGCCGCCGATCGGAAGCGATGACCGAGGTCAACGCGGTGAAGTACCGGCAGATGGTCGAGGCCGGCCGGCTGCCCCTGGCCTCGGCAACCCGCTTCGGACCTACCGCCACCGAATCCCGGGCGATCAAGATGGCCCTGTCTACCCTCCAGCCCGTGCGCGACGACCTGCACCGCGAGAGGTTCAACGGACGTTCGTTGTTCGACGACCCCTGGTCACAGCGCTGGGACGACCTGCAGCGCCGCGACCTGGTGACGGTGGACCGGGCCGAGGGAATCGTGCGGCTGACCGAACCGGGTGAGGTGCTGGTCGAGGGCATCATGAACACCGAATTCTGACCATCTCGACCCGGTTTAGTGGTGTTGACCGGTCGAACCGGGGCATTGTTCGACTTTCCGAACGCACTATTGAGACTGGGAGTTTCTGTAATTGAGAAGTTCCCCTTCGGGCAATTCTTGGTATTGGCCAGGGGTTCTTCATTTGCGCGCCGGCGCGGTCTCCAGTACTCCTTGAAGGGCGTCAAAAGACGGCGCTACTTCTTGAGGGGGAACACGTGAACATTCATCGATTCGCACGTCGTTCGGCCAAGATTGCAGCATTGGCAGTGACTTTCTCGGCGACCGTGGGTGGGGGATTCGCTCATGCTTCCACGTCTGCCGCTTCGAAGCTTGACCGTGAGGTTCAGGCCGTGATTTCCGAGTTCGGGGGAACGAAACTGTCGGCGAACCAGGTCGCCTGGGACGACGGCGCCGTGGTGATGACGCTGCCCAGGCCGGGGGAAGAGCGTGCCCTGGCCGATGGTGAAAAGCGGTCGGCGGCCGGTGAGGCGAATTGCTCCGACGGCTATTCCTGCCTGTACGAACACGCCAACTGGGATGGCCGCAGACTGCAGTTCTTCACCTGTCGGTACGAGAACCTCTCGGACTACGGGTTCCAGGATCAGACCTCGTCCTGGCACAACAACCAGAACACGAAGGCGTCCGTGGTGGAGAACTTTCTGGCGCTGGGGATCTACGAACCGCTCTGGACCGCGCAACCGAAGACAGCCAGTTCCCAGGTCGCAGATGCCCAGAACGAAAAGGCAGACCGTCTGCTCGTCTGTTGACCACTGGCTGACGACACTCCAGATCCCGTCCACCGTGGTGCGAATTCGTCCCGCACGCGGTGGGCGGGATCCTGCCTGGTGCGTGGACAGCCTGGAGATAGAAATTGGAGAACCGCTGGTCTCATTCATGCTGTCGGTCCGCGCTCAAATGTCGGCGATCGACCACATCACGAATGTCGGAGTACGACAACTTTCCAGAGTGTCGGCGAACGCCTACACTGGCCACGCCTGAAGACAACGTCTGCGTGTGAAGGATCCATCGATGCGCGTCGCGACCGTACGAGACGTCGGTGTGCTTGCGAGGAGGTTCCGGCGCGAGCAGGGCCTGACACAGGCAGACCTCGCTGAACGGGTAGGCGTTGGGCGCGAGTGGATCGTGCGCCTCGAGAGCGGACATCCCCGCCTGGAAGCCCAAAAGGTTCTGGACACCCTTTTCGTCCTTGGTCTTGTCCTCGATGTAGGTCAACCATCCCTCGCCGCTGAAGCCGGAGGGCAGTCGGGCGCCCCGAGAACACCGCGAACGGATCGCGAAGCAACGGCGTCGGCCGTTCATCCTCTCCGTAGTCCCAAGGAGGATGCCCTCGACCCGTTCGAGGCACTGTTCTCGCGACGGGCACGTTGATGGCAGGCGACCAGCAGCTACGGGTCTTCCTCGACGGGGCCCTGATCGGCGAGGTGCGGCAGACACCGCAAGGAGCCCTGTCCTTCGCGTATGACGAGGAGTACCGGGCCGAGCCAACTGCAACGCCACTTTCGTTGTCGATGCCCCTCGACGCCGAGAAGCACCCGAACAAGGTGGTCAGCGCTTATCTCGATGGCCTGCTCCCCGACTCCGAAGCAGCCCGCCGACGCTGGGGCCAGCAGTACGGAGCGAACCCGAGGAACCCATTTTCGCTCCTGCGACACGTCGGTCGCGACGCCGCGGGTGCGGTGCAGATTCTTCCGCCTGATGCAGAAGCATCCGACGCCGCCGATCAGACCGGCGATATTGAATGGCTCAGCGACGACGATTTCGCCGCGCTCGCACATGATCTCGCCGCGCACGGTGAAGACTGGGATCCAGGTCGATTCGGCGGCCGATGGAGTCTGGCCGGCGCGCAGCCGAAGATCGCGCTGTTCCAGGACCCAAAGACCGGTGCCTGGGGTATCCCCCGGGACTCGACGCCCACCAACTGCATCATCAAGCCCGCCCTACGCGCCTTCCAGCGTCACCACGTCAACGAGGCGTTGTGTCAGCGAACTGCCCACCATGCAGGGCTCCTGACCGCCGAAGTGAGCTTGGTCGAGGTTGCCGATGTCCACGCCGTCATCTCGCACCGCTACGACCGTGACCAGGACAGCACAGGACGGTGGCACCGGGTTCACCAGGAAGACCTTTGCCAGGCCCTCTCGGTTCACCCCAGCAAGAAGTACCAGTCCGACGGCGGGCCCGGCGTAGGCGCCGTCGGCAGGCTGTTTCAGAAGCTTTCCGTCGACGACCGAACCGTCTCCGCAGAGCGCTTTTTCAAAGGGTTGGCTCTCAATGTCCTCATCGGTGGTACCGACGCTCACGCCAAGAACTACTCGCTCGTCCTGATCGGTAGCCGCGCCCAGATCGGCCCCCTGTACGACGTGGCCTCCGCCGCTTGCTACCCACAATATGTCGGCCTGGACTCCTCCATGAAGATCGGCGAGCACTGGCGGTTCCTCGACATCGGGATCGCCGACTGGAAGCGAGCAGCCAAGCAACTCGGCCTGCCGGGCGATCAAGCCATCAACTGGGTCGAGGAACTACGCACCAACCTGCCTGGGGCGCTGGAGCGTGCTGTTGCTTCACTGCCCCCGAACGTTCAGGTCGAAGCCAACGCCATGGCCGAACGTATCGCCGAGCACGTCGCTGGAACCTGGCGCCCCGACCAGACCGTGATTCGCCCCACCTGATCCGGCTTGACGGGCAGTCGCCCAGGCCATCGATCAGATCCACGTTCTGGAACTCGATTTCCGCAGTCGGGTCTCGGTCCTGGCCGGCTGCACGGAACCGGGCCCGGGTCGGCTGCGTCCAAGGGCGGCGAACACGGGAGGATCTGATGAAGAAGACCTGGATGGTCATGCCGGCGCTGCTGGCCGTGGTGCTGGCCGGTTGTGGTGCGGACAGTTCTGGTGATGCGGTGACGCCGCAGGATGCTGAGCCGGCGCTGGAGGAGCAGATCCTGGGCGTGTGGTACCCGTGGGACATTCCCTCGTACGAGCCCTCGAAGTTCGGGGTGCAGACGTTCGGGGAGGCCTCGGTGGAGTTCAAGGACGACGGGACCTGGTCGGGCAGCGACGGCTGCAACGGGCAGAGTGGTGAGTACGAGGTCGCTGCGGACGGGAAGTTCTCGGCGTCGGAGCCGGGGGTGCAGACCATGATCGGGTGCGCCAACGTGCCCAACGCTTCGGTGCTGCATTCCTCGTTCAAGGCCGAGATCGTGGACGGTGTGCTGGTTCTCAGCAGCCAGAGCGACCAGGTCAACGGGCGTTACGTGCGTGAGCCTCAGGCCGGGCCGTCGCCGACGGCTTCGGCGGTTGCGGAGAGCTGAGCGTTCTCGGCCCGGTCGGCAGCCGGGCGGAGCATGACCTGGGACTGAGCGCCGGGCAGCAGGTTCACGGTGGCGACGGTGACGAAGCCGTGGCGGGCGTACAACCGGGCGCTGCCGGTGGTGGTGGCCTCCAGCGCCGCGGGGGCTCCGGCCTGGTCGATCTGGGCCAGGCGGTAGCGCAGCAGGGCCGAGCCGATGCCCTGCCCCTGTCGTTCCGGGTCGGCGGCGACGTCCTGCAGGTACCAGTGCGGCTCGCGCGGCCGATGCGCCCGGACCGCCCGCTCCTGCTGCAGGCCGCGGCCGAGGGAGCCGCCCAGCAGGTTGCCCAGCGCCCAGCCGATCCGGGCGGCCTGGCGGCGCCACCACGGAGTGGGGCCCTGCTCGATCCGGGGTGCGGACCAGCGCAGGGCGCCGACCACACGCCCGTTCTCGTCCACCGCGACGTCCAGCGGCCGCGGGCCCGGGCCGGCCAGGTCGGCGTGCATGATCCAGCGGATGGTGCGGGCGCGGTGCCGGGTCCGGGGCATCAGGGCGACCCAGACCGGGTCGTGCTCGAAGGCCCGGGCGAAGAGGTCGGCGGCGGCAGCGATGTCATCGGTGGTGGCGGGTCTGACGTGGACCATGCGAAGAGTCTACGAACCGTTCGGTCGGCTGAGCAATCCGTTTGGTCGGCTGAATGACGCCGGTCGCAACTGTTCGCCCATCGGTACGGTGCCGTTCCCGGCCCGTCGGGTTGAGTTCAGCCGGTCGACGTCATCCTCGACAGGTGTTCACCGCTACCCCTCGCGGCCTGCTGCACGGCGCCGGCGCGGCGCTCGGCGCAGCGGCCCTGGCCTGGATGTTTCCCGCGGTCATGGGGACTGGCTGGAGCGAGATCACCGGCACCCTGCTGGCCCTGGACGCCTGGCCCCTGGCCGGGCTGATCGTGCTCTGGGCCCTGGGAAAGCTGGCCCACTCGGTGGCCCTGAGCGCAGCCATGCCCGGCCTGGACTGCCGCCGCGCCCTCACCCTGAGCCTGACTGGCAGCGCGGTGGCCAACGTCCTGCCCCTCGGAGGCGCCGCCGGCATCGCGCTGAACTACCGGATGAGCCGCGGCTGGGGTTTCGCGCCGGCTGCGATCGCCGGCTACACCGTGGTGGTCAACCTCTGCGACGTCATGGTCAAGCTCTTCCTGCCGCTCACCCTGATCCCGCTGGTCCTCGGCGGCCACCTGCCCCCGCCGTTCTCCGGTTCGCTGATCGTCTCCAGCGTGCTCGTCCTGGCTCTGGCCGGGCTGACGGTGATCACTCTGCTCGCTGCGCCGGAGCCACTGCGCCAACTCAGCCGCAGCCCGTGGTGGCAGCGGATGCTCTCCGGCGCCGAGCAGGTCGCGGCCGCGGCCCGGACCACGATCGGCCGATCCTGGGCCCGGCTGGTCGCGGGCATGTCCACCTACTCGGCGTTGCTGCTGCTCCTGCTCACCGCCTGCCTGCAGATCTCCGGCGCCGACGTGCCACTCGCCCTGATCCTGGCCGCCTTCAGCGTGGAGCGGCTGCTCACCCTGGTCGGCATCACCCCGGCCGGATTCGGCGTGGTCGAGCTCGGCCTGGCCGGAGTGCTCATGCTGGCCCCGGCCGCCTCCGGCGCCGACGTGGCCTCGGGGATCCTGCTCTACCGCCTACTCACCGTCGGGATCAACATCCCGGTGGGCGGGGCCCTGCTGGCGGGATGGCTCTGGCGCAATCAAGCACCTCGACCACTGGCCGTCACCGGCTAAAAAGCAATGAAGAACCCGGCGGTGAAGACGAGCAGCCCGACGATCGCCGGGACCTCGCCCGATGCGCCGATGAACTGAGCCACGGCGGCCCAGGCCAGGCACGCTGCTCCGGTGACCAGCAGAAGCAGCCCAGCGGATCTCTTCGGACGCATGGCGGCGATGCTAGGGCCTGTCCTGCGGACTTCGCCTACTGCGTGGCAGGCCCTGGCAACGGCGTTTCGGCCGGTGGGCCAGGTGAATCCCGACGTACTACGCTGGAACGGACATGCTCATCACCAGCCCCAACGTCTGGGCCGCCCAGCTCGCGACCGCCGACCTTCCCCCACTGCGCAGCAACATGCCCGCAGACAAGGAGTTCCGTGGGCGGATGGTGAACGGCCACCTCGGCCCGGTCCAGCTCGCCGGTTTCGAGACGCCGCCCGGTGACTGCATCCGCGACCCGGAGATCCTCCGGCCCGAAGACCAGCAGCTCTGCCAGGTGGACCTGATCCTGGCCGGTGAGGTGCAGGTCGAGCACGAAGGCCGCAACAGTCGGCTGAATCCCGGCGACTTCGTGGTGACCGACCCGTCACGGCCCGTGCGGATCCGCAGCACCCGCTCCAGCCACCTCAGCGTGCTGATCCCGCGCACGATGCTCGAGCACCGCACCCGCGACCTCGGTAACGCGGCCGGAAAACGGCTTTCGGGAGCCCACGGCTCCGGCGCCCTGCTGATTCCGTTGGTACAGGCCGCCGTCCGTTCGATCGACACCTTCACCGAGCCCGAGGCGAGCCGGACCGCGTCGGTGCTCGCCGACGTCCTCAGTTCGGCCCTGACCGGACAGCTGGAGAACCAGAGCACCCCGGAAGAGGTTCTGCGCGTGCGCGTGCGGGCCTACATCGATGCGCAACTGCCCGAGCCCGGACTGAATCCGGCCTCGGTGGCGGCCGCGCATCACATCTCACTCAGCCGCCTGCACAAGCTGTTTCGTGATCAGCCGCACACGGTGGCCGCGCTGATCCGCCGCCGTCGGCTGGAGAAGTGCCGGAGCGAGCTGGTCCGGGCCGGCGCCGGGGTGGCCGCGGTGGGCGCCCGCTGGGGTTTCACCGATCCCGCCCACTTCAGCCGGGCCTTCAAGGCAGCCTACGGCACCTCCCCGCGGGACTTTCGCGACCTGCACGCCGACGGGGGACGGATGTCCAAGCAGCTGGGCACGCATCGTCATGGTGGTGCCGGGTAGGAGCCACCACGATGGACGCTCGTTGCCCGGTTCCGAGTGAGAAGAGCGTTCGAAAGATGGATCAGTCGGTAGAGGCGTTGGCGGCCATTCCGGTCCGGATGGGTCAGGCCTGGGACCGCGGGGACGCGGCCGGTTTCGCGGCGGACTTCGCCGAGGACGCCGAGTTCGTGGCCTTCGACGGCACTTTGCTGAGCGGGCACGAGGCGATCGTGGCATTCCACCAGCCGCTGTTCGACACCGTGCTCAAGGGCACCCGCCTGGTGGAAAACCAGACCGTCCTGGCCCGGATCGTGCAGCCCGGCGTGGGGTACGTGCACAACCGGCTCGGGGTGGTGATGGCGGGGGAGAGCGAGCCGCTGCCGTCCCGTAACTCCATGCAGTTGTTCGTGATGCAGTGGCGCGACGACCGGTGGCAGGTCGTGGTCTCGCAGAACTCTCGGATCGTCACCCTCGAACGCCAGTTGCAGCTGGACACTCTGGAGAGCTAAGAGTGAAGCAACCAGGCAACCTCGGCGCGCAGCAGCGTGAGCCGATCCGGTTGCCTGGTTGCCCGCACGTCGTGACCGAGACCGTCGTAGATCACCCGGCCGTGCTGGGCAACCCAGGCCACCGGGTGCGTCTTCCCCTCGAACTCGGTGGTCACCAGCACGGTCGAGGTGTCGCTGACCTCCAGCCGGCAGTACCGCTCGTCGTCCGTAGTCAGGGTTTTCAGATCGGGAGCAGCCGGATGCCCACCGGCTACTGCGAACTGGGCCGGGCCCCGCGGCGGGTGCATGGAGGTACCAACCACCCAACGCCCACCCAGCAGCGAGGCCCAGCCCGACGCGTCCCCAAAGGTATTGGCCGCAGCGTGCAGTCCCAGCAGGGGAGACCCTTCCGCGACCAGTGAAGCCAGTCGGTCGTGGAACGGGACCCAGGACGCGTCGTCCCCGTCGAAATCCGGATCGATCCGGCCCCGGCCGGCGCAGACCACGATCAGGGCGCCAGGTTCGACGTCGTCCAGGGCAGTGCGGTAGGTGCCCCGTAGTTGTGCTTCCACCCCAAGATCAGCAAGCACAGAACGGATCTGGTCGGCCACCGCGGCGTCGTCGTGCCACGGGTCGTCGTACCGGCCACGTCCGACGAGGATCACGGCTTGCGTCATTCAGGCTGCTCCAGAATCGGGCGGAGGGTGAACCGGCAACCGGCCCACACTACGTACAGCAAGGGGGCCAGTGCCAGACCCAGCCCCAGCGCTGGACGAGCGGCGACGAGGGTGGCCAGAAGAGCCAGCACCACCAAGGAGAACGCCGTGAGGTACCAGCGCCGCAGCGCCAGATACACGCTGGCCCGGGCCAGGTGCCGCACCCGCAGATCCGGACGTTCGGCCAGCGCGACCAGCACGTGCAGCGTGACCACGAGCACCAGCAGCGCCAGCACGGCCAGCAGCGGCAGCGTCACCGCACCCAGCAGCGTGCCGGACAGGGCGTACACGTCGACCGCCAGGACCACCCAGGCCGCCGAGGCCATCGCGCCGGTCCGCAGCGCAGGCCTCAGGGCCCGCCGCCAGCCTCGCCCGAAAGTCGCCAGCACAGTGGTGTTCCCGTCATCGGTGAACGAGCGGAAGACCGCCGACGCCGCCACGGTCGCCGGAGCTCCCAGCGGGGCCAGCAGCGCCAGAAGCGGCCAGCTGTGCACCGGATTCGTGCTGATCACCACCGTCAGGAACGGCAGCGTGGCCAGCCCGAAGAGGAAGCTGGTGCCGAGGAACACCCAGACCGTGCCGATCACGTACGCCCAGGTCTCGTGCCGCGCGGGCGAGGCGGGAAGGACGGCGCTCATCCCTTGATCCCGGTGGTGGCGATGCCCTGGACGAAGTACTTCTGGCCGAGGGCGAAGACGATCGCGATCGGCAGGACCGACAGCACCGAGCCGGTCATGATCAGCGCGTACTGGGCGTTGTACTGCCCGATGAACGTCTTCAGGCCGATCTGGATCGTCCACAGGTCCGGGTCGCGCAGGTAGATCAGCGGCCCGAGATAGTCGTTCCAGACGTTCACGAAGGTCAGCAGGGTCAGCGAGGCGATCGCCGGGATCGACAGCGGCAGCATGATCCGCCGCCAGATGCCGTACTCGGACAGCCCGTCCAGCCGCGCCGCCTCGGACAGCTCCTCCGGCACGGTCTCGTAGAACTGCTTCATCAGGAACACCCCGAAAGCGCCGAACGCCTGCAGCGCCACCATCGCCCAGAGGGTGTTGGAAAGGTTCAGTTTCGAGAACAGGATGAACTGCGGAATCATGTACGCCTGCCAGGGCACCGCGATGGTGGCCAGGTAGGCCAGGAACAGCACGTCGCGGCCCGGCCAGCGCAGCCGGGAGAACCCGTACGCGGCAAAGCTTCCGGTCAGCACCTGCAGGAAGGTGATCACCACCGACAGGATCAGGGTGTTCTTGACCCAGGTCAGCATGTCGGACTTGGTCCAGATGTCCACGTAGTTGCCGAACTGCCAGTCCGGGACCCAGCGGATCGGCACGGTGAAGACGTTGTTGTTGGTCTTCAGCGAGGACAGCACCATCCAGAAGAACGGCGCCAGCACGCCGATCGCCGCGACAGTGAGCGCGATGTAGCCCAGCACGCGCCAGAAGCTGATCCTGCGCCCGGGTCCCGCAGCGGCGG
This sequence comes from Kineosporia babensis, assembly GCF_021129305.1. Lineage (GTDB taxonomy): Bacteria > Actinomycetota > Actinomycetes > Actinomycetales > Kineosporiaceae > Kineosporia > Kineosporia babensis. Next base: position 214,919 of record NZ_JAJOMB010000006.1, read on the forward strand.
GTGTGCGCAGATCCGGGGTGACCCGGGTGTCGGTGAGGCTCATCAGGCATTCCTCCGGCGGTTGACCAAGAACTGCACCAGCGTCACCGAGACACAGATCAGGAAGAGGACGACGGAGATGCTGGAGGCGTAACCGAACTGGTTCTGCACGAAGCCCTTCTGGTAGATGTACTGGCTCAGCACCAGCGTCGACTGCCCGGGCCCGCCCTGGGTCATCACCAGGATCAGGTCGAACACCTTCAGGCTGCCGATCGTGCAGATCACGCTGATGAAGAAGGTGGTCGGGCGCAGACCGGGCAGGGTCACGTGCCGGAACCGCTGCCAGGCGCCGGCCCCGTCGATGGTCGCCGCCTCGTACAGCTCTCGCGGAATGGTCTGCAGCCCGGCCAGGAACAGCAGCATGTAGAAGCCCAGGTCCCGCCAGACCCCGACGATGATCACCGAAGGCATCGACCAGTCGGTGGAGGTGGTCCAGCCCGGAGGGTCGGCGATCCCGGCCGCTGCGAGCAGCTGGTTGATCGGGCCGGAGTCGGGGCTGAACATCATGTTCCAGACCGCCGCCACGGCCACGATCGAGGTGACGTAGGGGAAGAACGCGGCGGTCCGGAAGAACCGCACGCCCCGCAGCCGGGTGTTCAGCAGCAGCGCCAGGGCCAAGGACAGGGCCATGGTCACCGGGACGTGAACACCGGTGTAGTAGAGGGTGTTGCGCAGTGCCGTCCAGAAGCTGCTGTCGTTCAGCAGCCGCTCCAGGTTGGCGGTGCCGGTCCAGTTCGCCCGCCCGAACACGTTCCAGTCGGTGAACGAGAGGTAGAACAGCGCCAGGACGGGCACCAGGGTGAGCACCGCGAAACCGATGAAGTTCGGCAGCACGAAGCTCAGGCCGATCAGGGTGTTGCGGCGGCGCAGCGCGCCCGGCCGGGGTGGGCGGGCCGCGCGAAGCTCTTTCGTGAGGGCCATGTCTGCCTCCGAGGACGACGATCAGTTACCGATCTGGTTGCCGAACTCCTGCTTGGCCTTCTCCAGAGCGCCGGTCACGTCGCTGCTGCCGGACATGATCGCGGTGTGCGCGTCGGTCAGGATCGTGTTGATCGTCGCGGTGTTCTCCGAGACCGGCACCTCGGGCCGGATCACGTGGTTGGTGAACGTGGAGCGGGACAGCTCGTCGGTCGGCACGCCCTCGACCGAGAAGAGCGACTCGGCCACGGTCTCGCTGGTGTTGGCCGGGGTGATGCCGATCTCGGCCAGGGTGGAGGCACCTTCGGCGCCGGAGATGTAGGTCAGGAACTCCTTGGCCGCAGCGACCTTGTTCTCGTCGATCCCGGCGTTGATCCCCATCCCGGTCGGGCCGCCGAAGGTCACCGGTGCGTCCAGGGTGGAGGTGTCGACCTGCGGGGCGGGCGCGAAGCCCCACTCGAACTTCTCCGCGTCTCCCGATTCCTGCTGGGCGATCAGGGTGCCGATGTACCACGAGCCCATCAGCATCATCGGGACCTTCTGGGTGCCGAACTCGCTCTGGTACGTCAGGCTGTTCGTGGTCGCGGTGTTGTAGTCAACTGCGGCGCCGGACTCCTGAAGTGCTAGGGCCCGCTGGTAGAACGGCTCCATGAAGGCGAAGTTGCCGGCCAGGAAGTCCTGGTAACCGTTCGCGCTCTGGGCGTTGGCGAAACCCTGCACGGCCGAGGGCCAGACGTGGTTGTACGTGCCCGCGTCCGCGCCGTCCGCGGTCGAAAGCTGCTGTGCCGCCTGGGCGAAGTTGTCCCAGGTCCACTGCCCGTTCGGGAGCTCGGCCTTGGCCTGCTCGAACATGTCCTTGTTGTAGAACAAGTACCAGCCGTCCTCGCGGTACGGGATGGCGTAGGAGGCGCCGTCCACGGTGTACGGCTCCACCGCGGTCTTCACCGTCTCGTCCAGGCCCTCGGCAACGTCCGAGACGTCCAGGAGCTGACCGCCACCCTGGTACGTGGAGAACGTGCACAGGCACTTGATCGGGTACAGGTCCGGGGCCGAGCCGGCGGACAGGTCCGCGGTCATCTGGGTGTCGTAGTTGGCCGCGTCGTATTCCTTGATCTCGACCGTGACGTCCGGGTTCGTCTTCTCGAAAGACTCTGCGAGCAGCTTGAACTCGGGGGTGGTGGCGATGCTCCAGCCGGCCACCGTCAGGGTGACCGGCCCGTCGGCGTCGGCGCTGTCCCCGGAACTGCAGCCGGTCGCGGTGAGGGCGGCGACGGCGAGAAGGGCGGCGAACCTGGTCGGCCGGGAACGGCTCGAGTGATCCATGTCTCTCCTTTGAGATGGCTGTTGCAGTTCAGAGCAAATGGGGGACGTTCACGCGCCTTTGGGCGGCGATCCGTGCCGATCAGTGGGGGAGGGTGTGGTGCGAGCGGGCCGCATCCGGCCAGCGCACCGAAACCTCGGCGTTGTTCAGCAGTACCTCGGGGGTCCTGGCGTCCGGTTCGCCGGTGAGGGTGATGACGGCTGCCTGCCAAAATCCCGGCTGTACGTCGAGTTCGGCCCAGGGGACACTGACCTCGGAAGCCAGCGGGCTGGCGTCCTTACGTACTTGGTGCCCTTGATCTTTCGGGGTGACGAGCTGGACGTCCACCCGCGAGGTCAGGGGATCGGTGGCCGGCCATCCGGCCACGCGCACCGCGGTGACGTCCTCGGCGGCCTGCTCCACCCGTACCAGCCGCACTTCCCAGGGCCCGCGGACCAGCGAGCAGATCGTGACCTCGCCGATCGTTCGGTGCTCGCCCTGGATGCCGTTGGAGTGGCCCGCACCGGGTCCGCCCAGATCCACCTCACCGTGCACAATCCGTTGCGGGCCGGAGGAACTCAACTGGCCGACGTGCCCAGTGCCCTCGTCCACCGGAACGAGCGTGGGGCCGTCCTCAATGATCTGCATGCCTGCCCGGTGCGCAACCTGACCGTCGGCCAGCATCAGGGCGGCGCACTGATCGAACGGCTGCGCCCACGAGGCCACATCCAGCGGAGGGAGCGTGGCCGTGGAGTAGCCGATCCGGGTGTACAGCGGTGAGTCGCCCGCGTTCGTGCCCGGAAGATCCTTGTCGGTACCGTGATTCAGTACGCGGACAATGCCGTCGCTGTTGGTTCCGTGAACCAGCCAGCCCGGAGCCTTGATCGCCCGCAGGGTGTCGCCGGTCTCGATCGGCAGGGGTTCCTCCGGGGTGGACCACACGGGATGCTCTGCCGGAAGCGAGATTCCGAGCATGCCCTTGCTGGCCCAGTACGGTGATCCCGTACCGGAGTACGACTGGCCCAGGGCCCGCCAAGGACCGAACCAGCCCATGGTGAGCAGGTTGTCCGCATCCGGGGCGTCGTGGTCGACGAAGTGCTGGACGATGCTCGAGGCGGCCCGCTTGAGCTGCCCGCGCGGCACGGACGGGACCTCGGCCAGGACACCGGTCCAGAACGGGGCCGCGGCGGCGAACCGGTAGATCAGGCTGCGGCCCTGCAGGAGCGGTCCGCCGTCGGCGCCGACCAGATGAACCGCGTCCTGCAGGAACCGGTCCAGCTCGGCGACGTCTCGCTCGCGGCGCGGGGCGGCCAGGTCTTCGGCGCCGGCCATCCGGGCCCACAGCGTCGGGTACAGGTGCAGGGCCCAGCCGGCGTAGTGGTCGTAGGAGCGGTGCCGGCCGTCGGAGAACCAGCCGTCCGGGCGTCGAAACGATTCATGCCGGGCCAGGTCTGCCTCGATGTCCTCCAGTGACCACGGCCCGCCGACCGAACGCAGGAACGTCTGGACCACCACGCGGAACCACAGCCAGTTGTTCTGCGGGTAACCGGTGTCCCCGACCACCTCGGCGAAGTAGGCGATCACCCGTTCCTGCACGCCGGAGTCCAGCCGGTCCCAGATCCAGGGCCGGGTCAGGTCCAGGACCAGCGCCAGTGAGGCGGCCTCGACCTTGGCCTGCCCGTGTTCGGAGGGCCGGACCCAGCGCTCGTCCGAGTGCGGGTCCGTCCCGGCGGCAATGCCCTGGGCGTACCACTCGGCCAGGTTGAGGGGATCCTCGCCCTTCTCGCCGGCCAGCCGGAAACCGGCCATCAGGAACGTCCGGGCGAAGCCTTCCAGCCCGTCGATCGCGGTGCCGTAGCCGCCGGCCGGGCCCGGGAACGTGATTCTGCCGTGCCGAGGAGAACCCCAGGGCCGGGCGGCCAGCAGCATCCGGTCGGCCAGGCCGGTCCATTCCGTGCGCGTCTTCAAGCGATCCACTCCAACTCTGCAGCGGTAACCGGGGTCAGGAAGTCCTTGCCGAGGGCGAAGCGTTCGAGTTCGGTGATCGCGTGCGCGGACATCCGGCGCACCTCCGAGCCCAGCGATCCGGCCAGATGCGGGGTGATCATCACGTTCGGCAGGCTCAGCAGCGGGTGGCCGGTGGGCAGCGGCTCGGGATCGGTGACGTCCAGCACCGCGTGCAGCCGTCCGGCGGCGCATTCGCGGGTCAGGGCCTCGTGGTCCACCAGGGTTCCGCGCGCGGTGTTGATCAGGGTGGCGCTGTCGGGCATCAGGGCCAGTTCGGGGGCGCCGATGATGTGGCGGGTGTTCTCCAGGGCGGGGGCGTGCAGGGTCAGGATGTCGCTGCGGGAGAGCAGTTCTGGCAAGGGGACGAGTTCGGCACCGGCGGCGGCGACCGCGTGCGGGTCGGCGAACGGGTCGGTGACCAGCACTGCGCTGGTCTGCAGGAGGCCGAGCATCTCCACCACCCGCCGCCCGATCCGGGAGAATCCCAGAACGCCGACGACCCGGCCGTAGTTCGACAGATCCTCCCGGCCCCGGATGTCCGGCCAGGCCAGTGGCCCCTCGATGCGGGCCCGAGAGGACAGGGTCCAGGCTTGTTTTCCGGCCATGATCACCGCGGCCAGGGTGAACTCGGCCACCGGGACGGCGTTGATGTCGGCCGCGGCGCTGACTGCGATGCCGCGCTGCCAGACGTGGTGTCCCAGCAGGTCACGCACGCTGCCGGCGGCGTGGATGATCGCCCGCAGTTGGGGCGCGGCCTGCAGGTGCTCGGCGGTCAGGGTCGGCGCGCCCCACGAGGTGATCAGGACGTCGGCGGCAGCCAAGGCCGAGCGGGCGCCGGGGGAGTCGAATGCGGTGATCGGCTCGGCGCTCACCAGATCGGCCAGCTCTTGCAGCCGTTCTTGCTCCGACGGCCCGAACTGCGAGGACGCGGCCTCGTGGTCCATCACCAGCAACGTGCGTGGCCTCATCGCCGCCCACCGCTTCTCTCAGCACAGCCTGTGCGTGTTTGTTTCGGTGCGAAACTGCGCGTTTGTGGTTCAAGTTGCGCGTGTTGACATCACAGCGACCACGAGCCGAACTTGTCAAGAGTTATCTGGATATGGGCAAAATCGAGCACTGCGGAGCTGGCCCGGAGCTCGGCCGCGGCATCTGATATGTTCACAAACGATCACGAACGCGCACGCTCGTGCGCCCAGGGGAGGACGCTTGAGTGCGGGACCTGAACCCGATCGCCCGCTCCTGGCCATCGATCGTCAGCAGCAACTGCTCGATCTGATCCATCAGCGGGGCACCGTCCGGGTCGCCGATCTCGCCGCAGAACTCGATGTGGCCGCGGCGACCATCCGCCGCGACATCGCCACCCTGGCCGCCGACGGGCGGGTGCATCGGGTCCACGGCGGCGCCACCGCCTTGCGGGCCGAGACCGCTGCGGAAGCTTCGTCGAGTTCCCTGGCCGGCCTGGGCATGCTGGTGCCATCGCTGGACTACTACTGGCCGGGCGTGGTGCGCGGCGCCGAGCAGACCGCCCGGGACGCCGGGATGCGGGTCATGCTGCGCGGCTCCTCCTACACGAGCGACGACGAGCGTCCCCACCTGGTCCGCCTGCTCGAGCAAGGGGCCTCGGCGCTGCTGGTCTCGCCCTCGGTGGTGGGCGCGCAGATCGCCGAAACCATTGCCTGGATGAGCGAACTCACGGTTCCGGTCGTGGTGGTGGAACGGCCGAGCCTGGCCGATCTGGGGCCCGCCCCGTTCGAGCAGGTCTACTCCGACCACGCTTTCGGCGGCGCCCAGGCCGTGCGGCACCTGGCCTCGCTGGGGCACCGCCGGATCGCCTTCGCCGCTGCGCCGGACAGCCCGACCGGCCCTTCGGTGCGCGAAGGCTGGTCCCGGACCTTGGACACCCTCGACGTGCCCACCTCCTCCCGGGTGGATCTGGGCATCCCCAAGGACGGGCTGAAGATCTCCGAGGCCGCCCTCGACCAGGTGATCGAGCAGATCCAGGCCCAGGGCTGCACCGCCGCCCTGGTGCACGCCGACGCCCAGGCCATCGCCCTGGTCCAGCGCCTGGAAGAGCATGGCTACTCGGTGCCCGCCGACCTTTCCGTGGTGGCGTACGACGACGAGTTCGCCGGCCTGTTCAGCCCTTCGCTCACTGCCGTCCGCCCGGCCCGGGCCGCGATCGGCCGCGCCGCCGTGGAGTTGGCCATCTCCCGCCTGCGGGATCCGGAGCGGCCGATCCACCGCACCGCCATCCTGCCCACCCTGCACGTTCGCGAATCCAGCGCCCCACTCACCTGATCACCGGTACCCAGCGCCGTCGATGCCGCTAGGAGAGTGTCAACCACCGTGCCCGATCGTTTCCACGGCCCGCTCGCCGAGGCCTGGCCTGCCGCCGGGCATCTTCAGGCTATCCTGCTCCCACCGGAGGAATGCCTGCCCGTGCGCTCCCTCGGCGACGCCGACCCCACCACCGTGGCGGACCTGCTCACCCGCGCCGAGCAAGATCTTGGCCAACCCTGGCCCCACACCCTGGCCCACGCTGCCGCCCGCTACGTCCGCGACGGCGACCGCGAGGAGTACCAGGAGCAGATCTTCGCCCGCCAGCATCGCCTCAGCCGCGCCGTGGTGGCCGCTGCCGTCACCGAATCACCGCACTGGCTGGACGAAGTCGCCAACGGCGTGGTGCTGCTGTGCGAGCAGAGCTCCTGGTGCTGGCCGGCCCACGACGACACCTGGCCCCGCCACCACTCCGTCCTGCCCACCGTCACCGACCCCTACCTGGACCTTGGCGCGGGCGAGGTCGTCGGCCAGCTGGCCTGGATCGACCAACTGCTCGGAACAGCAATGGACGAGCGGTACCCCGGCCTGCGCGCGCGGGTGCGGCACGAGACCCGGATCCGGGTGATCGAGCCGTTCCTGCGCCGGCGCGACTGGCACTGGATCGGCCTGGCCGGGAACGTGCACAACTGGAACCCGTGGATCCACGGCAACGTCCTCGTCACCGCGCTGCGCCTGGTCGACGATGGCGAACTACGCTCCACCGTGGTGGATCTGGCCATCCAGGGCCTGGACCGGTACGTGGCCGTGCTACCGCCCGACGGAGCGATCGACGAGGGCTATGCCTACTGGTGGAACGGCGCCTGCCGAGCCGTCGAAGCGCTCGACCTGCTCCGGCACGCCACCGCCGGGCAACTGGACGCCACCGGAATTCCCTCTCTGCAGCAAACTCTGGCTTTCCCGCACCGCATGCACCTGTCCGACGACTGGTACCTCAACCTCGCCGACGGCCAGGCCCGCCCACCCACGGATCAGCCCTGGCACGCCCTGCACCGCGCCGCCCGAGCCAGCGGCGACGAAGCGGCCGCCCGTCACGCCGCCGCCCATCGCATCCCCGGCACGCCGATAGCCAACGAACGCGAAGGCCTCGGCCGACTGCTGCGCGCCCTGGTCGACCAGGATTGGGCCCAGGCCACCGCCGAATCATCCCCGCTACCAAGGGATGTCTGGCTCCAGTCCATCCAGCTTCTCGTGGCCCGCCCCACCGAAGGCTCCGCTCACGGCCTCACCCTGGCGGTCAAGGGCGGCCACAACGACGAACACCACAACCACAACGACGTTGGCCAGGTCGTCATCGCCGTGCACGGCATCCCGGTGGTGGTCGACGCCGGCCGCCCGACCTACACCGCCCAGACCTTCGGCCCCGACCGCTACCAGATCCCCACCATGCACAGCGACTGGCACAGCGTGCCCCAGATCCGCGGCACCGCCCAGCACCACGGCCGCCAGTACGCCGCTCGCCACGTCGAACCCACCATCGTCGAAGACGGCGCCGGCCTGAAACTTGACCTCGCCGCCGCCTACCCCGGCCACTCGCAGGAAACCTGGCTCCGCACAGCCTACTTGGACCGCTGGGCCGAAATCGTGGTGATCAACGACGAATGGAACCTCACCCCCGGCCCGCAACACTCTCTGGTGCGCTACCTCCTCGCCGGCGACGTCCAGCTCGCCCCCGGACAAGCCACCATCGGCGACCTCGCCCTTTCCTGGGACCCGGCCGTCCCCGCCACCCTGGACGTCCTACCGCTGGAAGACCCCATGCTCTGCGACGTCTGGGGCGACCACCTCACCCGCCTGTCACTGGACGTCGGCCCCGAAAGCCAGGGCACGCTCAGCGTCATCGCCCGATTGGTCCCCGCCGCCCTGAGGTGATCGCCTCTGGAACTCCTGGTTCTCGGCTTATCGGGAAGACAAAACCACTCTATGACGTGCTTTGTCTTCCCGATAAGCGGGAACGGCGACAGCGGGGGAGACCGCTGGGTGGGTAGGGGGCGGATTGGTCGGCCGCTGGGCGCAAGGTGAACGCCAAACGCAACGCGGACGAAACGAAGCCGGTCTAGCGTCTCGGATTGTATACGTTCCGGATTTCCCACCGGCCGTCCCCGGAGGTGCTCACATGAGGGTTCGCGTCTTGTGCGCAACCGCCGCCCTGTTCCTGCTGACCGGTTGTGTTGCGGTGCAGCCGGTCGAAGCCCCGCCCGAGCGCGAGGACGTCACCGGCGTCGCGATCGGGACCAGAGCCGTCGCCGAGGGCGGTGATCTGGTGATGGCGCTGTCGGCCGAGCCCGACCAGCTCGACCCGACCACCTCGTCCTCGCTCTACACCCGCTACGTGATGAACGCGGTCTGCGAGAAGCTGTACGACATCGACGCCGAGGGCAACCTGGTGCCGCAGCTGGCCACCGAACTGCCCACCATCTCGGACGACGGGCTGAAGGTCACGATCCCGGTACGCACCGATCCGGTGTTCGCCGACGGAACGCCGTTCGATGCCGATGCGGTCGTCACCACGCTCAAACGCAACCTGACACTCGAGGGCTCCTCCCGCAAGAGCGAACTCGGCCCGGTCGCGGACATCAGCGCGCCCGATCCGCAGACGGTCGTCGTCACCTACGAGACGCCGTTCTCGCCTCTGGCGGCAGCGCTCGCCGACCGGGCCGGAATGATCATGTCCCCGACCGCTCTGGCCGAGACCGGCGAGAACTTCGGTGAGCATCCGGTGTGCGTGGGACCCTTCCGGTTCGTCGAACGGGTGCCCCAGACCTCGATCAGCGTCGAGCGGGATCCGCGCTACTACGCGGCGGACGAGGTCCACCTGGACACCATCACGTACCGGATCATGGCGGACGCCAACATTCGGGCCGCCAACCTGCGCTCGGGAGACGTGCAGGTGGCCGACAGCCTGTCGCCGCAGGATGTGGACGCGCTCACCAGGGAGAAGGACGTCGGTCTGCTGCAGACCGGATCGTTCGGGTACCAGGCGGTGACCTTCAACATCGGCAACACCGAGGGCACCGGCAAGCAGCCGGGGCAGATCGAGACCCCGCTGGCCACCGATCCGCGCGTGCGCCAGGCGTTCTCGCTCGCGGTCGACCGCGCTGCCCTGGTGAACTCCGTGTTCAACAACTGGTACGACCCCGCGTGCTCGTTCATCGCCCCGGACAGCACCTACAGCACCGAGGCCAGCGAAGCCTGCCCCACCTACGACCCGGAGCAGTCCAAGCAGCTGCTCACCGAGGCCGGGCTCGAACTGCCCTACCGGTTCACGCTTTCGGTCTCCAACACCGCCGACTCACTGCGGCTGGCCCAGGCGTTGCAGGCCAGCGTGGTCGAAGGTGGTTTCGAGATCGAAATTCAGCCGGTGGAGTACTCCACGCTGCTGGACCTGCAGTCCAGCGGCGGTTTCGAGGCGGTGCAGCTGGGCTGGTCCGGCCGGGTCGACCCGAACGGCAACACGGCCAGCTTCCTCAGCACCGCCGCGGGCAACAACTATTCCGGCTATTCCTCGGACGAGGCGGACGAACTGATCCGGGCCGCAGCTCAGGCCACGGACCCGGACGAGCGGGCCGAGATCTACGGCCGGCTGGTGGAAGTCGTCCAGCGGGACAACCCGATCGTGTACGTCTACCGGACTCGCAGCATCACCGGTTACACCACGACCGATCCGGGCGTCGCGGGGATCGAGACCTATGCCGACGGAGTGGTCCGGCTGTCCCGAGCTGCCTTCCTGGAAGGAGGGAACTGAATCATGGCGCATTTCTTGCTGACCCGGTTGTGGCAGAGCGTAGTGACGCTCGTGCTGGCTTCCATGGTGGTGTTCGCCGGGGTGCGGGCGCTTCCGGGCGACCCGGCCCTGGCGGCGGCGGGCGAGGAAGCCACCCCGGAGATGGTCGCTGCGGTGCGGGCGCAGCTGGGCCTGGATCAGCCGCTCTGGGTGCAGTACTGGCGTTTCGTCAAGAACCTGCTCTCCGGTGACCTTGGAACCTCGGTGCGCACCGGAACGCCGGTCAGCGAACTGATCGGCGCCACGTTGCCGGTCACGGCCTGGCTGACGGTGTACGCGCTGGGGTTCGCGGTGGTCGTGGGGCTGATCGCAGGCACCGTCGCCGCGGTCCGCCGGGGCACGGTGACCGAGTTCGGGCTGAACACGCTCTCGGTGGTGGGACTGTCGGTGCCGAGCTTCTGGCTGGGCCTGCTGGCGATCCTGTACCTCGCGGTCGGGCTCGGCTGGTTTCCGGCGTCCGGCTACGTCTCGCCCGTGGAGGATCCGCTGCGGGCGCTGCATCATCTGACCTTGCCGGCGGTGATCCTGGGCACCGGTATCGCGGCGGTCGTGATGCGCCAGACCCGGGCCTCGATGCTGGCCAACCTGGAGGCCGACTACGTGAGGACGGCCCGGGCCAAGGGGGTTTCGCAGGCGCGGGTCGTGGTCCGGTTCGCCCTGCGCAACTCCCTGGTCGTGGTGGTGACGCTGGTCGGGCTGCAACTGGGCGGGCTGATCTCCGGGGCCGTGGTGACCGAGCGGATCTTCGGTCTGCCCGGGTTCGGAAAACTCACCCTGGACTCGGTCTTCAGCCGTGACTACCCGGTGATCGAAGGAGTCGTCCTGATCGTGACTTTCGCCTACATCATCATCAATCTGGTGGTCGACGTGCTCTACAGCATCCTGGACCCGCGGATCCGGGTCACCGGAGCGAACTCGTGAGCGCCCCGGTCGTCGAGGCCGACCTGGGCTCCAGCCGGGGACGGGTGCTGCGGCATCTGCTGCACAACAAACTCGGTGTGGCGGGCGGGGTTGCGCTGCTCCTGGTGGCCGCGGCAGCTCTGCTGGCCCCGTGGATCGCGCCGTACTCGCCCACCCAGGTGCACTTCGAAACCCCGCTGCAGCAGCCCCGAACAGTCGGTTTCCCGCTCGGTACCGACGATCTGGGCCGCGACATCCTCTCGCGCATTCTGTACGGCACCCGGGCCTCGCTGCAGGTGGGCATTCTCGCCGTGGCGTTGTCGATCGTCGTCGGTGCCCCGCTCGGGCTGGCGGCGGGCTACTGGCGGTGGCTGGACGGCATCGTGTCGCGGCTGACCGACCTGACCCTGGCGTTCCCGTTCCTGATCCTGGCGGTGGGGCTGGCCGCGATCCGTGGGGCGAGCCTGTCGAACGCCGCGATCGCGCTGGGGATCGCGCACGTCCCGCAGATGATCAGGGTGGTCCGGGCCGAGACCCTGCGGCTCAAGGGCGCGGAGTACGTCCTGGCGGCGCGCAGCCTGGACGCCTCCGGGGTGCGGATCCTGGCCACGCACATCCTGCCCAACGCGGTACCGTCGATCATTGTGCAGGCCACGGTCATCATGCCTGCGGTGGTGATCGGTGAGGCCCTGCTGTCGTTCCTCGGCCTGGGTATTCAGCCGCCCACCCCCAGCCTCGGCATCATGCTGTCGGACGCCCAGCAGTACATCTTCCGGGCCCCCTACGCGGCGCTCTTGCCCGGCCTGGCCATCATGGTGATCTGCCTGGCCTTCAACCTGTTCGGCGACGCCCTGCGTGACGCCCTCGACCCGGGAGGACACCGATGACCTTCACCCCGCCCATCGCAGAGACCACCCGCCCGACCCTGCAGGGCACCTTCGGGATGACCGCGAGCACGCACTGGATCGCCACCGCGGTCGGGCAGTCGGTGCTCGAGCGCGGCGGGAACGCCTTCGACGCAGCCGTGGCGGCGGGGTTCGTGCTGCACGTCGTCGAACCGCACCTGAACGGGCCGGGCGGAGACCTGACCGCGGTGTTCGCCACGGCCGAGAACCCGCAACCCGTCGTCCTGAACGGGCAAGGACCGGCCCCGGCGGCCGCGACGATCGCCCACTACCGTTCCGAGGGACTCGATCTGGTGCCCGGCGCCGGCGGACTGGCCACCGCCGTCCCCGGTTCGGTGGACGCCTGGATGCTCCTGCTGTCCACCCATGGCACCTGGGAGGCCGCCGACGTCCTGGCTCCCGCCATCGCTTATGCCCGCGACGGGCACCCGGTGCTGGCCCGGGTGGCCAGCACGATCACCTCGGTCGCGGATCTGTTCAGAGATCACTGGACGACGTCCGCGGCTTTGTGGATGCCGGACGGCCGGATCCCGCAACCGGGAGAGCAGGTGAAGAACCCGGCGTATGCCGACACGCTGGAGCGGCTCCTGGCGGCGGGCCAGCACGAACCGACCCGGCAGGCCCGGATCGAGGCTTTCCGGCGGGAGTGGCGCGAGGGTTTCGTGGCTCGCGAGGCCGTGGAGTTCCTGCGGGCCCCGCACCGCCATTCCTCCGGGACCGACCACGCCGCCGTGATCTCGGCCGAGGATTTCGCCGGTTTCCAGGCCGGTTTCGAGGAACCCACCACGATCGAGTTCCGCGGCACCACGATCGCCAAGACCGGGCCCTTCGGTCAGGGGCCGGTCCTGCTGCAGGCCCTGCGCATCCTGAACGGCTTCGAGGACGGCGACCTCGATCCCTCGACCGAACGAGGTGCCCACACCGTCCTTGAAGCACTGAAACTCGCCCTCGCCGACCGCGACGCCTACTACGGCTCCGAAGCCGACCCGGACGTCCTCAAGCACTTGCTCTCCCCGGAGTACGCGGCCACCCGCCGCGATCTGATCACGGACCGGGCCTCGCACGAGTTCCGTCCCGGCGAAGTGCCGGGGGTACAGCCGTTCCGGCCTCCGCTGGAAACGAAATCCGTGGACGCGGTGGGCGTGGGGGAGCCGACGGTCCAGGCGACAGGGACGACGCGCGGCGACACCTGCCACGTCGACGTGGTCGACCGCTGGGGAAACATCGTCTCCGTCACCCCGTCCGGGGGCTGGCTGCAGTCCTCCCCGACGATCCCCGCCCTGGGGTTCTGTCTCGGGTCGCGCCTGCAGATGACCTGGCTGCAGGAGGGCGCACCCTCGTCCCTGACGCCCGGTCGCCGGCCACGGACCACCCTTACCCCCACTTTGCTGCTGCGTGACGGCGTTCCGGTGTCGGCGCTGGGAACCCCGGGTGGGGATCAGCAGGATCAGTGGCAGTTGCTGTACCTGCTGCGCACGCTGGTTGGCGGGTACACCCCGCAGCAGGCGATCGACGCGCCTGCCCTGCACACGACGTCCATGCCGGGGTCGTTCTGGCCGCGGACGTGGACGCCCGGTGGAGCGGTGGTGGAAGACCGTATGGGAGACGCTGTCATCGCCGGTTTGCGAGCGCGTGGACACGTGGTCACGGTGGCCGGGGGCTGGACCTTGGGACGTTTGTCAGCAGTCGAGCGCGACCCCGCCACGGGTGTTCTCCAGGCGGCGGCCAACCCGCGTGGCGCCCAGGGTTACGCGGCAGGGAGGTAGAAAACGTGTCGTTGCTGAAGATTGAAGGGCTGGACGTTGCTTACGGCTCCAGCGCAGTTGTTCACGGTGTAGACCTGGAAGTTGGCCGAGGGAGGCGGGTTGCGGTCGTCGGGGCTTCCGGCTCGGGGAAGTCGACGACCGCAGCCGCAGCGATCGGTCTGCTTCCCGGGCGCGGGCGCATCACCGGGGGCCGGGTTCTGCTCGACGGGGAGGACATCACTCCTGCCCTGCAGGGCAAGGATGAACGGCGGGTCCGGCGGCTGCGCGGACGGCAGATCGGGCTCGTACCGCAGGACCCGATGTCCAACCTCAACCCGTCCGCCCGCATCGGCCGTCAGGTGGCCGAAACGCTGACTGTGCACGGCCTGGCCCGAGGCGCCGCAGCTCGCTCCCGGGCCGTGGAACTGCTGGAGGAGGCCGGCATTCCCGACGCCGCCCGCCGGGCCAAGCAGTACCCGCACGAGTTCTCCGGCGGTATGCGCCAGCGCGTCCTGATCGCCATGGCGCTGGCCGCCGAGCCGGAACTGCTGATCGCCGACGAACCTACGTCCGCGCTCGATGTCACCGTGCAACGGCAGATCCTTGACCATCTCGAACGCCTTACCGCCGCCCGCGGTGCCTCCCTGCTGCTGATCACCCATGACCTCGCGCTCGCCGCCGATCGGTGTGACGAGGTGGTGGTGATGTCCGAGGGCCGGGTGGTGGAGACCGGCCAGGCTTCGCGGGTGCTGCGCGAACCGGCGCACGAGTACACGCAGAAGCTGGTCGCCGCGGTTCCCGGCTTCGGTGCTGCGCGGGCGGAGGTGGCCGAGACGCGGGAGGTGCTGCGCGTCGAGAACCTGGTCAAGGAGTACCGGGTGCGGGGCCGGCGCGAGCGGATGCGGGCGGTGGACGATGTCTCGTTCGTGGTCCGGGCGGGCACCACGACGGCGGTGGTCGGGGAGTCCGGCTCGGGCAAGACCACCACCGCGCGGATGGTGCTCGGGCTGGAGACGCCTACGTCGGGCCGGGTGGTGCTGGACGGTGGGCGACGCGACATGCAGCCGGTGTTCCAGGACCCGTTCGGTTCGCTCGATCCGACCAAGACCGTGGAGCGGCTGATCGACGAGCCGTTGCGGGTGTTCTCGGTCGGGGACGGGCGTTCACGTCGCGAGCGGGTGGGGGAGTTGCTGGACCAGGTTGCCCTGTCGCGTTCGCTGGCGCAGCGTCGGCCGGTGGAGTTGTCGGGTGGTCAGCGGCAGCGGGTGGCGATTGCGCGGGCTCTGGCGCTGAACCCGAAGCTGGTGGTCTGTGACGAGGCCGTGTCGGCGCTGGACGTCCTGGTCCAGCGGCAGGTTCTGCAGTTGCTCGAGCGGCTGCAGGTGGAGCTGGGTGTCAGTTACCTGTTCATCACCCACGATCTGGCCGTGGCCCGCAGCATCGCGCACGACGTCCTGGTGATGCGCCGCGGGCAGGTGGTCGAAGCTGGCAAGATCAGCGACGTGTTCGACAACCCTCAGCATCCGTACACCCGCGAACTGCTCTCGGCCATTCCCGGCCGCGCCGCCTGAGGTGGGCGCCGCTGCCGAGCGCGTCACCGAGGCGCTGCGCCAGGACGTCCTGACCGGCGTCCTGGCGCCGGGCTCGCGCCTGACCGAAGCTGCCCTGGCCGAGCGTTACGGGACCTCGCGCGTCCCCGTCCGGGAAGCCGTCCGTGCTCTGGCCGCCGACGGTTTCCTGGAGCTACGCCCCAACGCCGGGGCCACCGTCGCCGCGGTTCCCGTGGACGACCTGGCCGACCTGTACGCGGTGCGCCGGGTCGCCGAGGGCATCACCGCGTCGCGCTGCGCCCAGCGGGTGGCCGCCGGCCGGGCCGAAGGGCTGGTGGCCGAACTGTCCGGCATCGTGGACGCGGGGTTCGAGGCTCTGGCCCAGGACCGTCCCGCCGAGGGGGCGCGCCTGAACGCCGAGTTCCACGCCGCCGTCGCCCGTGGGTCGCAGGCCCAGAGCATGACGATGGTGCTGCGGCGGGTGAGTGAGCGGATCCAGTGGGCCTACTCGACCACCGTTGCGCAGCAGGGCAAGCGGGCCTGGACCGAGCACCGGCAGATCGTGGTGGCGATCGCGGCCGGTAACGAGGTCCGGGCCGGGCAGGCGATGGAACGGCACATCGAGCGGTCCCGGGCGAGTTTTCACACCGGGGTGCGCGAGCGGTAGAGCAGCCAGACGAAGTAGGGGGCTCCGATCAGGGCCATCATCAGCCCGGCGGGGATCTGGGAGGGGGCGATCAGGGTCCGGCCCAGGGCGTCGGCGATCACCACCAGCAGGGCGCCGAGCAGCATGGCGACCGGGATGATCCGGCCGTGGCGCACCCCGACCAGGGCCCGGGCCAGGTGCGGGGCGACCAGGCCGACGAAGCCGACCACGCCGATCGCGACCGTGCTCACCGCGGCGGCGGCCGCGGCGACGATCAGCAGGACCAGCCGGGCCTGTTCCCGGCGCACCCCGAAGATCTGCGGGGTGTCCTCGTCGATCGCGAGAAGGTCGAGCTGGCGGCGCATCCCGTAGACCAGTGGGGTCGCGGCCAGCAGCAGGACCACGACCGGGATGACGTCGGCGAAGGTCCGGCCGTAGGTGGTGCCGGAGAGCCAGGTGAGGATGCGCGGGGTGTCGTACGGGTCAGCGCGCAGCAGGAAGAAGGTGCTGAGGCTGGTGACCGCGTAGCCGCAGCCGATGCCGATCAGCAGGAACCGGTCGGGCAGGAATCCGCCGCGCCAGGACAATGCGGAGATCACGGCGAAGGTGCTCAGCCCGGCGCACAGGGCCAGGACGATCAGGGCCGGGCGGCCGCCGAGCCCGCTGGTCACCACGATCACGGCGCCGAGGCCGGCGCCGGCGGTGATCCCGAGGATGCCGGGTTCGGCCAGCGGGTTGCGGACCGTGCCCTGGACGACGGTGCCGGCCAGCGCGAGGGCGGCCCCGGCGGTGGCGGCCGCGGCTACCCGGGGAGCCCGGTCGTCCAGGGCCAGGGAGATCAGGTTCGGGGCGGTGCCCTGCAGCCACAGCACGATGTCGCCGATGCGCAGCCACAGGCTTCCGGCCAGCAGACCGGTCAGCGCGGCGGCCACCAGCAGGACTGTGGCCACGACGGTGACCAGGACGAAGCGGCTCTGGGAGCGGACGGCGACGTAGGCTCGCGGGACCGAGCCCATGTCGCGCAGCCGCAGCGCCAGGACGACGATCACCAGGGCGCCCAGCAGGGACGTCGGGATGCCGGTCGGGATGGACGCGGCGGCCTGGGCACCCATGATCGCCCGGAGGACGACGTCGGCCAGCAGGACCAGCAGCGCGCCGGCCAGGGCGCAGGCCGGGATCAGGAAACCGTGACGGCTCAGGGCCCCGACCCGGTTGGCCGCCAGGCGTACCGCCACCGGGGCAGCCAGGCCGACGAACGCGAGCGGGCCCGCCAGCGTGACCGAGACGCTGGTCAGGGTCACGGCGCAGAGCACGGCCACGATCCGGGTGGTGCGGACCGGGACGCCGAGCGAGGAGGCGGCGTCGTCACCCAGCCCCAGCACGTCCAGGCGGCGCGCGAGCAGGAGGGCGATGACGAGGACGACGGCGATCACCGGGGCGGCCCGGGTCGCGGCGTCGAGGTTCAGCTGGGCCAGGGAGCCGCTGCCCCAGGCGTACAGGCCGGTCGTGCCCTCGCGGAACAGGATCAGCAAGGTGGCGGAGGCGGCGTCCAGGGCCATGGCTACCGCGGAGCCGGCCAGGATCAGGCGGGTGGAGGCGGCGCCTGATCCGGCGCCGGCCAGGCCGAGCACCAGGGAGGCGGCGAGGATCCCGCCGCAGAACGCGACGGCGCTCGAGGCCCACAGCGGGGTCGTGATCCCGAAGGCGGCGAACGCGACCAGCGCGAAGTAGGCCCCGGCGGTGACGGAGAGGGTGTCGGGCGAGGCCAGGGGGTTGCGGGTGACCGACTGCAGCAGCGCTCCGGCGGTTCCCAGGGCGAGGCCGACGGCGATCCCGGCCAGGACCCGGGGCAGCCGGGAACCGGTCAGCACCTCGGTGATCGGGACGCCCCCGACGCTCTCGCGGGCTCCGAGCAGGTAGCGCAGCAGGTCCCAGAAGCCGACGCCCGAGGTTCCCTGGGTGATGTGCCCCAGCCCGGTCACGAAGACGACGACGAGCAGGGCGGCGAGCACGGCCGCCCCGCTCGCGCCGCGGCCGAACCCGATCCCGGGCAGCGGCCGCGGCGCGGCGGTCTCGCTCACTTGGCGGTCAGGATATTCACGTAGGCGTCGATGGCCTGCTCGTTCGACTTCGGGCCGCCGGCGCCCCAGACGCTGTTCGGGAAGGCGTGTGCGCGGCCTTCCTTCACGGCCGGCAGGGTCTTCCAGATCGGGCTCTTCTCCAGCTCGGTGACGTAGTTGTCGGCCGTGCCGTCGTTGGCGTAGAAGAGCGTGGCGTCGCCGACCGGGATCAGGCCCTCGATGTCGGTCTGGGCCAGGCCGTAGGACTTGTCCACGCCGCCGCTGCCGTAGGCCGAGTTGATCTCGTCGGTCCAGGCCGAGGTCATCCCCAGGGCCTCACCGATCTCGGTGAACAGGGCGCCCTGGCCGTAGGGGCGGATCACCACGTTGCCGCTCTCGATCCAGCCGTCGAAGAACAGGAAGTCGGTGGCCGGCACGTTCGCGGCGGTCAGCTTCTCCTTGGCCTCGGCGAAGTGCTGGTCGAAGTCCTTCAGGACGGCGTCGGCCCGCTCGGTCCGGCCGGTGGCCTGCCCGATCATCGAGAAGACCTCCTTCATGTTCTCGATCTGGCCGGAGGCGTCGGCGCCGACGGTGGCCAGCACGGGGACCCCGCGCTTCTCGAGCTTCTTGAGCAGCTCGTCGTCGGCCTGGTAGACCTCCATGACGATCAGGTCGGGGTTGCTGGCGTAGAGCGCGTCCAGGTCGGGCTCACCGCGCTCGCCGGCGCTGGCCACGCTGTCCGGCAGCGTCTCGGCGGTGACGTACTGGGCGTACCCGTCGATCGAGGCGGCCGCGACCGGGGTCACGCACAGGGTGAGCAGGTCCTCGGTCTGCTGCCACTCCAGCACGGCGACCCGCTCGGCCGGCTTGTCCAGCTCGACCGTGCGGCCGATGCCGTCGGTCATCGAGACCGGGCCGGTCGAGGTCGTCGTGGTGTCGTCGGCGCAGGTCTGCGACGCGGGAGCGGCGGTGCCACCGGAGGCTTCCTCGACGTCGGTGGTGCCGCAGGCGCTCAGGGCCAGGGCGATCGCGGCCAGGGTCGCGGCGCCGGCGGTGCGGCGGTTGAGGGAGATCATGCGAGCTTCTCTTTCGGGGTGGCAGGGAGGTCGCGGACGGCGGGGTGCCGTCCGACGGGGTCGATGCGCAGGCGTCCGGTCTGCGGGTCGGTCTCGACGTCGACCCGCAGGCCGTAGACCTCGCTGAGGTGCTCGGTGGTCAGCACCTCGCGGGGGCCACCGGCGGCGTGCACGCGCCCGGCGTGCAGCAGCACGATCGAGTCGGCGATCCGGGCGGCGTGGTCCAGGTCGTGCAGCACGATGCCGACCGCGACACCGCGCTGGTCGGCGAGATCGCGGACCAGGTCGAGCGTTTCGATCTGGTAGCGCAGGTCGAGGTGGTTGGTGGGCTCGTCGAGGAGAACGACGCCGGTCTCCTGGGCGATGCAGGCGGCCAGCCAGACCCGCTGCATCTCGCCGCCGGACAGCTCGCCGACCGGCCGTTCGGCCTTGTCGGCGGTTCCGGTGGCCAGCATCGCCTGCTCGATCGCCTCGCGGTCGTGGGCCGAGGGCCCGCTGAAGCGCCGGCGGTGCGGATGGCGCCCGAAGGCCACCACCTCACTCACCGTGAGCCCGTGCGGAGCGTGCCGGGACTGGGTGAAAAGGGTGACTTTCTGGGCGAACTGCCGCACCGTGAGCGCGGAGACCGGCTGCTCGCCGAGCAGCACGGCCCCGTCCTCGAGGCGGTGCAGCCGGGCCAGAGCCCTTAGCAGCGTGGACTTTCCGCTGCCGTTCGGCCCGACCAGGGCGGTGATCCGCCCGGGCTCCAGCGTTACCGACACCCCGTGGACCACGGTGGTCCGGCCGTAACGGAGGACGAGCTTCTCGCCGCGCAGAACTGCGCCGGCGGGCGCACCCAGTGTGGGCATCGTTCGGGCTCCGTGTAGGTAGGTGTGCCTTACCTAACGGAGAGTAGGGCCGATCGGGACTGTCGACAATCCCGTGCTCAGGACAGCTGATAAAGGTTTTCGGACAGGGTTTCCTTGGCCAGGAGACCCGGCGTCACCTTCATCACCCGCCGGAAGGCCGCGATGAAGGTGCTCGGGTGCGAGTAGCCGAGCTGATCGGAGACGTCCTGGACATCCGCCCCGGCCGAGAGCAGGGCCAGCGCCTGGTGCACGCGCAACGCCTGGCGCCACTGCGCGAACGACAGCCCGGTGCTCTCCCGGAAGGCCCGGGTGATCGTCCGGTCGCTCATCCCCAGCAGCGTGGCCCACTCGGCCAGGCCCCGGTCGTCGGACGGGTCGCGCAGTAGGGCCTCGGCGATCGCGTCGATCCGGGGGTCCCCGGGAAGTTCCAGGGCGAACTGGCGCTCGGTGGCCTCGATCACATCGAACACGACCGCTTCCGTCCGGGCCCGGGCCTGCTCGTCCAGATCCTTGCGGGCCAGCCGCAGCAGCAGCGACTCCAGCAGCGGGGTGACGGTGATCGAGGTCGGCCCGGAGTACCCGATCGGAGTACGTTCGGGAACGAAGAAGGCGTCGTGCAGTTGTGCCGCCGCGGTCACCCGGCCCCCGTGGACCACCCCGGCCGGCAGCCACAGGCCGAAACCGTTCGGCACGGTGAAGATCCGATTGCCGATCCGGGCGGTCAGCGTCCCGCCCCGCACCCAGACCAGCTCGTGCATCGGATGCGAGTGCGGCGACCACTCCGCCGCCACCTTGTGCGCCTCGGACTCGGCCACGATCGCCTGCGGCGAGGGATCACTCACCGGCACCGCCGCCCCCGGCCGCAGCACCGTGCCGCGATCACGTCGCCAGGCGCCCAGGCCGAGATCGTCAGGGGCCGAGGCAGTCATGCGCCGAGCATACGTTCAGCCCCGCAGGTACCGGGTGATCATGTCGGTGAGCTCGTTCTCCAGCGTCTCGACCGGGGCGGTGCGCGGTGCCGCCATCAGCTTGTGGGTATTGATCTCCACGGTGAAGACGATCAGTTCGGTGGCGGTGTCCAGGTCGCGCACCCGAACGTCCGGATGCCGGGCCAGCAGGTCGCGGATCTGCTGGGTGCGGTCCTGGCCGTGGCGCTCGATCGTGTCCAGTAACTCCTGTGACAGCGAGGCCTCCTCGATCATGATCCGCAGCAGCTGCGGGTCGTCGCGATGGTGCTCGATGGCATCGCGCACCATCGCCCGCACCAGCTGCTCCAGCGTGCCGGGCGCGAGGTCCACCTCCTCGGCCCCGGTCCAGACGCCCCGGTCGATGTGCCGGATCAGCAGGCTGGCCAGGATCGCGTCCTTGTTGGGGAAGTACTGGTACAGCGACCCGATCGAGACCTGGGCCCGCTCGGCGATGCGATTGGTGGTGCCCGCGGCGTAGCCGTACTCGGCGAAAACGTGAGCAGCCGCGGTGAGGATGCGCTCTCGGGTCAGCTCGGCGCGCACCTGACGAGGCGTGCGACGTGCCTGAAGACGGCGATCGGCCGAGGGCATCGGCGGTCCTTCCTGGGCGGGCAAAAGCGAGTACCGGAAAGCTGAGCTATTGCTCACAATAGTGCCATGAACTGCGAAAACCTGATGGAGGACGGGGTGGCTGGCGGATGCTGACGGCAACCGGAGGGCCGGCGGCCCGGGTGCGTACGGTCGCCGGGCTCGAGGATCGCGTCGGGGCGGCGCCATCGGTGATCAAGCTCAAGGAACTCGGCTTCCTGGACGAGGGTTGCCGTTCGGTCCTGGCCGCCAGCCCGATCGCCGCCTTCGGCTACCGCAGCGAAGACGGCTCCAGCACAACCACCTTCGTCGGTGGGGCGCCCGGATTCACGCGAGTTCACTCGTCCCAGCGCATTTCCTTCTCCCTGGCGAACGGGAGCCGGCCGACCGGCGCGGTCTCCCTGTTCTTCCTGCTGCCGGGAGTCGGCGAGGTGCTGCGGGTCAACGGCACGGTTGCGGCGGTGAAGGGCGAACGCGTCAGCATCGAGGTCGCCCAGGCCTACGTGCATTGTGCCCAGGCGGTTCTGCGCGCCCGGCTGTGGCAGCCACCGGCCCCGGCGTCCAAGGCCGGCCCGGTCTCCGGCTCGGGGCCGCTGACCAGCCCGGATGTGGCCGAATTCCTGGCGGCAGCACCTTTCCTGGCCCTTTCGTCCTGGGACCAGGACGGTGGCAGCGACACCAGCCCGCGCGGCGATCAGCCCCTGGTGGCGCGGATCCTGGACGGGCGCACGCTGATCATTCCAGACCGCAAGGGCAACAAGCGGGCCGACACCCTGCACAACCTGCTTCAGGACGAGCAGCTTTCGCTCGCCGCCCTGGTGCCGGGCCGAACCGGCGTGCTCCAGGTACGCGGGCGCGGCATCATCACCACCGACGCCGAGCTGCTGAAGCCGCATGCGCTCAGGGGCGTCTCACCCCACGCGGCCCTGCTGATCGAGGTGGAGCACGCCGAGGTCAGCAGCAACGACGCGGTGCGGGCGGCACGGCTGTGGGACCCGCAACGGCAGGTACAACCGGGCGCTGTGCCAGACCTCATGGCGCTGGCCAGTCGGCACCTGGCCACCAACCTCGCCACAGCCGGCGGCGGCGGTCTGCCCGCGCTGCTGCTGCGACTGCTCGGATCGATCCCGGGCTTCGAGCGGCTGATCCGCCGGATCATGAACCAGGCCTACCGATCCGGCCTGGTCAAGGAGGGCTACGAGCAGATCACGACCGGACCTTCGCCGCAGGACGCGGTGAGCCCGCTGCGGCCGGTGCGGATCGTCCAGGTGCACCGCGAGACGCCCAGCACGGCCCGGATCACGTTGCAGGACACCGGAGAAAACCCGGCACCATTCGACTTCCGGCCCGGGCAGTACTTCACCCTGGTGGCCGACGTGGCCGGACAATCGGTGCGCCGCGCCTACTCGGCCTGCTCGGTACCGGGCACGGACCAGCTGGAGATCGCCGTGAAACAGGTTCCTGGCGGCTTGCTCTCCACTCATCTGCACGCTCTGGCCGCGGGCGCTTCCCTAGGGCTGATCGGCCCGTCCGGTTCCTTCCACAGCGGGGCGCAGCCGGACGGCGAGATGCTGCTGATCGCGGCGGGCAGCGGGATCACCCCGATGATCAGCCTGATCCGTACCCACCTGCCGAAGCGGCCGATCGCCCTGCTCTACTGCAGCCGCAGCGAGGCCGAGATCATCTTCGCCGACGAACTGGCCCGGCTCGAGCGCGAATTCCCGGGACAGTTCTCCGTGACTCACGTGCTGAGCAGCCGGGACGGCCGGCTGGACGCGGCCGGGTTGCAGGCCTGGATCACCCAGCAGGCGCCGGGCCCGCAGGCGCACTACTACGTCTGCGGTCCGCAACCGCTGACCGACCTCGTCCAGGACGCGGTGAAGGACCGGCCCGAGCGGGTGCACCACGAGCAGTACACCAGGGGAGCGCTGGGCGAGATCCCCCGGGAACCGCAGCCACTCCTCGTTCGGAGCGGCGAAAAGACCCTGGGAGACAAGACGGTCGAGCCGGGGCAGACTCTGCTGGACGCGGGTCTGGCGGCCGGCCTGCCGATGCCCTACTCGTGCACGATCGGCAACTGCGGTGACTGCCGGGTGCGCCTGATCAGCGGGCAGGTCGCGCTCGCCGAGCCGAACTGTCTCACCGAGGCCGAGAAGGCGGACGGCTACGTGCTGACCTGCGTGGGCCGTCCGCTCTCCGAGGTAGTTCTGGACATCGCCGAGTCCTAGGTCGTGTTTTGGACGTCCATACCTACACCGGGCACCTCCTCGCTACGGCAGCGACGTCCAAAACACTCCCTAGCGACCACGTCGAAGTACGCCCAAAGGTTTACCGGGCGTTGGGGGTCGCGTCACCTTCCGGGAAGTCTGGCTGCGGAATTGAGGACGGTGGGGAGGCTCCCGATTTGGCGGCACCTGTAGCGGTGGCCTGGGTTACGGACGTTTACGGACGGCGGCGGTCCGGGCGCGCCGACGTGGCCGATGCTGCGGCGCGCTCCTACGCTGACGGCGTGGCCCACCCCCAGATGTTCGATGATGCTGATCCGTTCCTGGCCCGCGTCCGGGAACTGGCGCTCGGCTTCCCCGACGCGGCCGAGAAGGTCTCGCACGGACGTCCCGCGTTCTACACCACCAAGGTCTTCGCCTACTACGGCGGGTCGGTGCGCGAGGACGGCCAGTGGCAGCCGCACGACCAGGCCGTTCTCGTGCTGGCCGAGCCGGAGACCCGGGCGGCGCTGGAGCAGGATCCGCGCGGATTCGTCCCGGCCTATCTGGGTCCTTCCGGCTGGATCGGCCTGGATCTGCAGGGCCGGACCGACTGGGCGGAGGTGGCGGAACTGCTGGAGGAGTCGTACCGGCTCACCGCCGGAGTGCGCCGGGTGGCCCGTCTCGACGACCGTTGACGGCACGGTGCGGGCGGATCGGCGGTTCGGAGTCATCCCATGTAACGCTCGGTGCTGTTACGTGACAGAATGGAGTCGGGTCGACGCTCGATGTTCCAACCGGGGGCCGTCATGTCTGAGCCCGCAGAACTTCCCGGCCGGCCGGGGCCGGACCGACGCACGTCCGGCGCGCGGATCTGGATGCGGGACGAGCGTTTTCGGCTGCTGATGGGGCGGATCACGCCCGGTGGGCTGATGCTGGCGGGGGCCGGGATCGCCTGGCAGCGGCCGGATGCCGTCGGCTGGTTGATCACCGGGGCGCTGGGGCTGGCCGGGGCAGGGCTCGAGGCCTGGCGGACCTGGCTGGCCTACCGGTACGCGATCGCCGAACTGCGCCACGCCGACCGGGTGCAGGAGCGGGCGGGCGCCCTGGAGCACCGGCGGCTCGATCTCGGTGACCGGGATGCCGCCCGTCGGCACGAGGTGGAGATGCTCGCGCATGCCCTGCACGACGCCCACCGCGCCGCCCGCCTGGCGAAGGTCGGCGAGGAGCGGGTCGCCGAGCTGGCCCGGATCGAGGAGGTCGAGGATCTCTGGTCGACGCCGGTGCCCGAGCGCTCCGCCTCGCTCACCATCGACCTTCGGGAGATACCGGCTTCGGACGGGGCGGCCGGCCCGTCCGGCATCGGCAGCTCGGTGCCGATGCCGCTCCCGCGACGGCCGCGCGGAGCCGACCGCTATCGCGGTCCGGATTCCGGAGTCCCGTGAGGTTGGCTGTCCGTCAAGCCTTTTGGTGGTGAATTCCAGGGTGGGTGCTGTAACAGTGCGGTAAAAGCCAGGAATGGATGCAGTGGCCGTTCTGGCGTGGTGCGCACGAGCGTCCTTTGATGTTTGAAGGTGGCGACAAAGTGGCTACTGGGGAGGAAGTTTCTACTGGCCAGTTGTCCAATGGTGGGCCGATTTTCGATGCCGTCGCTGAAGTTGCGATTACGTCGTTCGCGGGTAGTGAACATCGGCCCGGTGGTGTGGGACGATGGAAGTCCGCACGCAGGGCCGTGATCCGCAGCCCCGTCGCGAAAGATCAACTAACCAGGTGTATCAGGCGGGATGTATCCGTCTCATTTCATCGAAGACCTGTGGGGGCAGGGGCTGCGCCGGTGCCAGGGGCGAGCCGTTCTCGGGCAGAACGGGATTCGCCGGACAGGTCGCACCGGTGCTGGTGACACGGTGCGCCAACGCACCGCACAACCGCAGCCGAGGTGGCGCGAAGGATGTCCGAGACAGTCTTCGCGCGGGGAGGATCACGATGAGGGAAGGCGCCGGGCGCCTGAAGGTCTACCGGGAGAACGGCAGCCCGGACAGACCCGCGGACGAAGGGGGCGAAGGGCAGGCCGAGTTCCGGATCCTGGGACCGGTCGAGGTCTGGCTGGACGGGGTGCAGCACTCGCTGGACGGTTCCAAACAGCGCACCGTCCTGGCGTCGCTGCTGCTGGCCCGGGGGCGGATCCTGACCGACGAGCGGCTCAGCTCGCTGCTGTGGGGGGAGGAGCCACCCACCACCGCGGCCGCGCAGCTCTACACGCACGTGTCGCGGCTGCGCAAACTGCTCGGTACCCGGGCGACGATCCGCCGGCACCGGCCGGGCTACCTGATCGAGGTCGGCCCGGCGCTGATCGACCACGTCGAGTTCGAGCGGCTCAGCGCCGCCGGGCAGAGCGCCCTGCAGGCCGGCTCGCACGAGGAGGCCTCGACCACGCTGGCCCGGGCCCTGCGGCTGTGGCGCGGCCCGGCCCTGGCCAACGTCACCGAGCACCTGTCCGAGCTGGGCCTGCCCGGCCTGGAGGAGGCCCGGATGGTGGCCCTGGAGAGCCGGCTCGAGGCCGACCTCGCCCTGGGCCGCGCCGACCGGCTGCTGGCCGAGCTGACCAGCATGGTCACCCTCTACCCGTTGCGCGAGCGGCTGCGCGGCCTGCTGATGATCGCGCTGTACCGGTGCGACCGGCAGGCCGATGCGCTCGGCGCGTTCCACGACGGGCGCACCCTGCTGGCCGAGGAACTCGGGGTCGACGTCGGCCCGGTGCTGACCGGCCTGTACCAGGAGATCCTCAGCGGTGAGCCGGAGGTCGGCCCGGTCACCGAACTGGAGCGCGTCCCGCTGCGGGTGAGCGGTGCCGAGCCGGTGGTCAGCGACCCTCGCCCGGCCACGCTGCCCTCCCCGGCCGCGGACTTCACCGGCCGCGAGGCCCAGGCCCGGCAGACCGCCGACCTGCTCACCCCGGCCCAGGAGACCGGCCGCTCCGGGATCGCGATGATCACCGGCATGCCCGGCGTGGGCAAGAGCGCGCTGGCCGTGCACACCGCGCACCGCTGCCGGGACACCTTCCCCGACGGCCAGCTGTACGCCGACCTGCGCGAGCCGAACGGCGCCCCGGTCGACAGCGTCCAGGTCCTCGGCTCGTTCCTGCGCTCGCTCGGGATGCCCGAGGCCGAGGTGCCGGCCGAGCGGGCCCAGCGGATCCGCTGCTACCGCAGCCTGCTGGCCGACCGGCGGGTCCTGGTCGTGCTCGACAACGCGGCCAGCGACCGGCAGGTGCGCTGCCTGCTGCCCTCGGGCCCGGGCTGCAGCGTGCTGATCACCAGCCGGGCCCCGCTGACCACCCTGGAGGGCACCCAGCTGGTCGACCTGGACCCGCTGGACGAGCCCGAGTCGGTGGCCCTGCTGGGCGCGATCATCGGTGCGGCCCCGGTGGCGGCCGAGGCCGAGGCGGCGGCCGAACTGGCCGGCCTGTGCGGGGGCCTGCCCCTGGCGGTCCGGGTGGCCGGGGCCCGGATCTCCAGCGGGAGCCACCATTCCCCGGGCCGGCTGCTGAACCGGCTGCAGGACGAGTCCGCCCGCCTGGACCAGCTGCGGCTGGGCAGCATGGACGTGCGGGCCAGCCTGGAGAGCGCCTACTGGGACCTGGACCCCCGGGCCCGGGCCGCGCTGCGCCGGCTGGCCCTGCTGGACGTGCCCGACTTCGCCAGCTGGGTGGCCGCGGCGGTGCTGGAGGTCAGCGAGGAGGACGCCGAGGACGTGATGGACGTGCTGGTCGGGGCCCGGCTGCTGCACGTGGTCACCGACCAGCCGGACCCTTCCGGCGGGATCCGCTACCGGCTGCACGACCTGGTCCGGCTGATGGCCCGCGAGCGCGCGATGGGCGAGGAACCGGCGATCGAGCGCAAGGCGGCGATCGACCGCGCGATGGGCGCCTGGCTCTCGGTCGCCACCGAGGCCGACCGGCGGCTGACCGGCGCGCCTCGCCCGGGTGCCCCGGCCCCGCCGGGCCCGGCCAGTCGCTGGCGGCTGGGCGCGACCCACGTGCGGGTGCTGCTCACCGATCCGCTGAGCTGGTTCGACCAGGAGGAGGGGGCGCTGCTGGCGGTGCTGGAGCAGGCTGCCCGCACCGGCCGCGCCGCGCACGCCTGGGAGACCGCGCAGAGCCTGTCCGGGTACTTCGGCCACCGGCACCGGCACGAGGACTGGCGCTCCAGCCATCAGCGGGCCTGGACGGTGGCCCACTCCAGCGGCGACGTGCTCGGGCAGGCGGTGATCCTGCAGGGCCTGGCCGAGTTGTCGGCGGCGCTCGGCGATGCCGGGGCCGAGCGCGGCTACGCAGGTCAGGCCGAGGTGCTGCACCGGGTGCTGGACGCCCGTCCGGAGGCGGGCGGGCGCAGGAGCACCGCAGTGGGGTGGACCTGAGTACACCCCCGGTGCGGTAACTCGCACCATTGCTGGGAACAGCTGACGGGCCTACCGTTTCAGGGTGCCGAGTTACCGTGTGCAGCCGATCGAGCCCGACCTCGCCTGGAGGGTGCGGGCCACCCTGCGCTCACCCGGATACGACTATCCGGCCTACGTCGACCTGGCCACGGCCGAAGGCCCCTGCCGGGTCTGCCTGAATCCTTTCCGCTCCGGCGCCGACCGGGCCGTCTGGTTCGTCTACGACCCGGCCCGGGGCCGGGGCCCGGGGCCCGTCCCCGGCCCGGTACAGATTCACGAGGAAGGCTGCCAGGCCTACCGGAGTATCACCCCCAGCCCCGTCACCGGGCTGGACCCGGCCCTGTTGCGGTCAGGCTGCGGCCTGCTGCTGCAGGGCTTTTCCGCGTGCCCGCAGGGCGGCGGTACCGCGCTCGAGTCCGCGGACGGGGCCGATGCGCTGGGCGCCGCCCTGACCCGGCTGTTCGCCGAGCCCTCGATCGAGTACGTCCACGTGCGCCGGGCCGACGACGGGTGTTTCCTGTACGAGGTCACCTGCTAGGAGACTGCGCGCAGGTTCCGGTCAGAGCAGAGAAGACAAGGCCGGGATAGAGAAGATATAGATCCCGATAGAAGCGGGATAGGGCCCGGGCAGAGGCTTTCGCCATGCCTGATGGACATCGACCGGTCGCCCTGGTCACCGGAGGATCGCGGGGGATCGGCGCCGCGATCGTGGACCGCCTGGCCGTCGACGGATACGACGTGGCCTTCTGCTACTCGGCCAGCACGCAGGCCGCGGCCCTGGTGGCCGAGAAGGCCCGCGCGCACGGCGGCCGGGTGCTCGAACGCCGGCTCGACGTCTCCGACGGGCCCGCGGCCCAGGAGTTCGTCGCGCTCACCGAACGCGAGCTCGGCCCGGTCAGCACCGTGGTCACCTGCGCGGGCATCATCCGGGACCGGCCGCTGGCGCTGATGGACGACGAGAGCTGGGACGACGTCCTGCGGATCAACCTGGACGGCACCTATCACGTCTGCCGGGCCGTGGTCCGCAAGCTGATCCGCCGTCGCCAGGGCAGCGTCATCACCGTCTCCTCGGTCTCCGGAGTCAGCGGAAACGCCGGGCAGACCAACTATTCCGCCTCCAAGGCCGGGATCATCGGCTTCACCCGGGCGATGGCCAAGGAGGTCGGCCGCTACGGGGTGCGGGCCAACGTGGTCGCCCCCGGCCTGATCGAGACCGACATGATCGCCGGGATGCCGCAGACGGCCGCCGACGGCCTGCTCGGGCAGATCCCGCTGGCCCGCTTCGGCCAGGCGCACGAGGTGGCCGGCACGGTCTCCTTCCTGGCCTCCGGGCAGGCCTCCTACATCACCGGCCAGGTGATCCAGGTCGACGGCGGCATCGCCGTCTGAAACTCCGTTCCCAGCAGGAGGAACAGTCATGCCGCAGCACTACGAGTCCCGGATCAGCGGGGTCGCCGCCTACCGGCCGGCCCGGCTGATCAGCAACACCGAGATCTCGGCCCGGACCACGGTCGCCCCGGAATGGATCGTGGAACGCACCGGCATCCAGACCCGGGCCCACGCGGGGCCCGAGGAGGACCTGGTCACCATGGCCGTCGAGGCCGGGCAGAAGGCGATCGCGATGGCCAGCGCCGAACCCGGCGACATCGGCCTGGTGGTCCTGGCCACCGCCACCCGGCGCCAGCGGATCCCCGGCATCGCCCCGCAGGTCGCCAGCCGGCTCGGGCTGAGCACGGCCGGGGCCTTCGACCTGAACGCGGTCTGCGCCGGCTTCACCTACGCCGTCGCGATGGGATCCAACGCCGTCCGTTCCGGCGAGACCCAGCACGCCCTGGTGATCGGGGCGGAACGGGTCAGCGACTGGATCACCCCGGACGACCCGGACACTTTCGTCATCTTCGGCGACGGGGCCGGTGCGGTCGTGGTCTCACGCTCCGCGGAATGGGGTGTGGGGCCCTCGATCTGGGGCAACGACGGCGACCGGCACGCGGTCCTGGCGATGACCGAGGACGAGTCGGGCAGCGAGTACGTCGGGATGAACGGCCCGCTGGTGTACAAGTGGTCCACCTCCGCGATGCCCGACGCCGCCCAGCGCGCCTGCGTCGCCGCCGGCGTCACCCTCGCCGACATCCAGTGGTTCGTGCCGCACCAGGCCAACTGCCGGATCATCGACACCCTGGCCCACCGGCTCGGCCTGCGCGAGGACCAGGTGGTCCGCGACGTGGTCGAGGCCGGCAACACCTCGGCGGCCTCGGTGCCGCTGGCCCTGTCCCGGCTGTACGAGAGCGGGCGCACCTCGCCCGGAGACCTGGTGCTGCTGCTGGGTTTCGGGGCCGGGCTGACCTACGCCGGGCAGGTCGTCCGGATGCCCTGAGCAGATCCGTCCCTAGGCAGTTCCTTTCACCATCA
This sequence comes from Kineosporia babensis, assembly GCF_021129305.1. Lineage (GTDB taxonomy): Bacteria > Actinomycetota > Actinomycetes > Actinomycetales > Kineosporiaceae > Kineosporia > Kineosporia babensis. The sequence goes on from NZ_JAJOMB010000006.1 coordinate 245,640, forward strand.
ACCATCAAGGAGACCACCATGAACAACGACCAGATCCTCGGCGAGATCGCCCGGCAGATCCGGATCCTGATGCCCGGCCTGCAGGGCCAGATCCGGATGGAGACCGTCTTCGAGGAACTCGGGATGGACTCGCTGACCCGGGTCGACCTGCTCTCGGCGGCCGAGATGTCCTTCGGCATCGAGGTTCCCGACGACGAGGTGGGCTCGCTGGTGCGGGTCCAGGACCTCGTCGACTTCGTGATGTACAGCCAGGCCGCCGCCTGAACGACACCAACCTCGACGGACGGAGCCAACCGGTGGAACTCGTGGAACACCGCCTGACCGTGGGCCAGCAGAAGCTGTGGCTGCTGCACTCGATGGTCCCGCACAGCTCGGCCTACAACACAGGTGGGGCGTGCCGGTTCAGCCCCGGCCCGGACCTGCCGGTCCTGGAGAAAGCGGTGCGGGCCGTGGCCCGGCGCCACGACATGCTGCGCTCGCGGTTCGTGGAACGGGACGGGCAGGTGGTGCGGACCGTCGTACCGGCCGGGCCGGAGCACTCGCCGCTGCGGGTGGTCGACCTGGGCGACGCGGACGAGTCGGAACTGCTGCGGGCCGCCACCGCCGCGTCCCGGCAGCCGTACGACCTGAGCAACGACGGCCCGTTCCGGGCCGTGCTGCTGGGCCGTCCCGACGATGCGGTGCTGCTGCTCGGCACCCACCACATCGCCTCCGACGCCACCTCGCAGTGGCTGATCTGGCGCGACCTGATGGACGCCTACGAGGCCTACGCCACCGGCCGGGGCCCGGCCTGGATGCCGGCGCACACCGGCTACCACGACCACGTGGCCCGGGAGGAGGACCTGCTGGCCTCGGCCCGGGGCACCCGGATGCGGGAGTACTGGCGCCAGGTCACCGACGGCGCCGCCGAGGTGCGCCTGCCGCTGGACCAGCCCCGCCCGAACACACCGTCCTTCCGCGGGCAGACCGCCACCCGGCAGATGCCCGAGTCGCTCACCCGCACCGTCCGCCAAACCGCGGCCCAGGCCGGGGTCTCGTCGTTCGCGCTGCTGATGGGCGCCTTCCAGATGCTGCTGCACCGCTACACCGGCCAGCGCGACTTCAGCCTGGTCTGCCCGGCCTCCACCCGCCGGCACGGCAGCGCCGAGGTGGTCGGCTACTTCGTCAACCCGATCACGCTGCGGGCCCGGATCGGCGAGAGCGCCACGGTGGCCGAGGTCGTCCAGGAGGCAGCCGTCCAGCTGCGCAACGGGATGGCCCGGGCGGCCTGCCCTTACGAGCACGGGGCGTTCCGGGTGGCGATGACCATGGTCCCGGCCGACCGGCTGGGTGGGCGGATGCAGCAGCTGTACGACCACGGGGTCGATCTGGCCGGCCGGCGCCTGACCTACTTCGACGTGCCGCACATGGAGGGCCAGTGCGACCTGTCGGCCGAGATCACCGAGGGGGCGGACCGGTTCACGGTGGCCTTCCGTTACGACACCGACCTTTTCGAGCCGGGGACGATCGAGCGGATGCTCGAGCAGTACCTGACTCTGACCGAGCACGCCGCCCGCGGCCCGCAGGGCCAGGCCGACCGGGTGCCGATGGTCGAGGCCGACGAACGGATGCGTCTGCTGGCTCTCGGGGGTGCGCGATGAGGGCACCGGTGGAAGGGGTGCTGGGCGCGGTGGGCGACACCCCGCTGGTCCGGCTGACCCGGCTGTCCGACGAGCTCGGGATCAGCGCCTACGCCAAGCTGGAGCGGTTCAACCCCGGCGGCAGCGTGAAGGACCGCACCGCGATGAGCATGCTGCGCGCGGCGATGCGGGACGGAGTGCTGGTGCCCGGCCGCTCCACAGTGGTCGAGTCCAGCTCCGGCAACCTGGCGATCGGCCTGGCCCAGTTCTGCCTCTACCACGGGCTGGACTTCGTCTGCGTGGTCGACGCCAAGACCACCGCCGCCAACGTGCGGCTGCTGCACGCCCTCGGCGCCCAGGTCGAGGTGATCACCGAGCCGGACCCGGAGACCGGGGAACTGCTGCCGGCCCGGCTGCGCCGGGTGCGGGAACTGGCCGCCACCCTGCCCGGGGCGTTCTGGCCGAACCAGTACGCGAATCCGCTGAACGCCCGGGCCCACCACGAGACCATGCACGAGATCGCCCAGGCCCTGGACGGTCACGTCGACTACGTGCTCTTCCCAGCCGGCAGCTGCGGCACCCTGGTCGGCAGCGCCCGCTATCTGCGGGTGAACGGCCTGCCCACCAAGGTGGTCGCGGTCGACGCGGTCGGCAGCGTGCTGTTCGGCCGGGCCGAGGGCCGGCGACTGATCCCCGGCCACGGCGCCTCGGTACGCCCACCGCTGCTGGACACCACCCTGGCCGACGACGTGGTCCGGGTCACCGACCTGGACTGTGTGGTGAGCTGCCGCCGCCTGGCCCGCTCCGAGGCGATCCTGGCCGGCGGCTCCTCCGGCGCCGCCGTCGCCGCCCTGAACATCCTGGCCCAGCGCATCCCGGCCGGCTCGCGCTGCGTGATGATCTTCCCGGACGGCGGGGACCGCTACCTGGACACCATCTACTCCGACGAGTGGGTCAGCCGGCACTTCGGTGACGTCTTCGACCACTGGCGCCCGGCCCAGCCGGTGGGGGCAGCATGCTGATCATCGACCACGCCAGCGTCCGCAAGATCCTGCACAACCGCGAACACGAGCTGATCTCGCTGGTCGGGCGGACCTACGCCGAGCACGACCGGGGGCGCAGCGCCCTGCCACACTCGATCTTCCTGCGCTTTCCCGACCAGCCGGCCGACCGGATCATCGGCCTGCCCGCCTACCTGGACGGCCCGCCCCGGGCCGGGATCAAGTGGATCTCCTCGTTCCCCGGCAACATCGAGACCGGTCAGGAACGGGCCAGTGCCGCGATCATCCTGAACTCGATGAGCACCGGGCACCCGCAGGCCCTGGTCGAGGGCTCGCTGATCTCGGCCCAGCGCACCGCTGCGAGCGCCGCTCTGGCCGCCCGCGAGCTCAGCGTCCCGGGCGCCCGGGACGGCCTGGTCCTGATCGGTTGCGGCGTGATCAATCTCGAGGTGCTCCGGTTCGTCCGGGCGGCCCTTCCGGAACTGTCCCGGGTGACGGTGTACGACACCGACCCGGCCCGCGCCCAGGCCTTCGCCGCCAAGATCAAGGGCCTCACCGTCGGGGTGGCCGGGCACCTGGAGCAGGCACTGCAGGCCGACCCGCTGATCAGCCTGGCCACCAACGCCGCCACCCCGCACCTGGACCTGACCGGCGCCGACCCGCAGACCACCGTGCTGCACGTCTCGCTGCGGGACCTGAGCGTGGAGACCGTCCTGGCCGCCGACAACGTCGTCGACGACACCGACCACGTCTGCCGCGAACGGACCTCGCTGCACCTGGCCGAGCAGCAGACCGGTTCCCGCGACTTCGTCACCGCGACGATCGGCGGGCTGATCCGGGGCGAGGGCCCGTCCGTGCGCACCGACGCGGGCCGCCCCCGGCCGGTGATCTTCTCCCCGTTCGGCCTGGGCGTGCTCGACCTGGCCCTGGCCGACCTGGTCGTCACCCGGGCCCGGCAGCAGGGGCTGGGCGTGGCGGTCGATGACTTCCTGCCCGTCGCAACCCCACAGACCGTGCACTGAAAGGACTTTCGATGAACTCCTTGGTCACCAGCTCCGCCGGTCCGGCCGTGAAGCGCGGGGACGGCGACCAACTACGGGTGCTGCTGCCCGGCCTGGTCGCCGAACGGATCGACAGCGACCCGGACGCCCCGGCCGTCACCTTCGGCGGCCGCAGCACCGACTACGCCACCCTCGGGGCCCGGGCCGCGGCCGTGGCGCAGCGCCTGCGCGCTCGCGGCGTGCGCCGGGGCGACCCGGTCGGCGTGTGCCTGAACCGACACCCCGACCTGGTCGCGGCCCTGCTCGGGGTCTGGTGGGCGGGGGCGGCCTACGTGCCGCTCGACCCGAACCACCCGGACGATCGGCTGGCCTGGATGGCCGCCGACGCCGGCGTCCGGGTCACCCTCACCCACAGCGACCTGGCCGGCCGGCTGGAGCGCGAGGTCGAGATCCTGGACGACCTGACCGCCACCGCCACCGACGAGCCGGTCAGCGTGCTGCCGGTGACCGCCGAGGACGCGGCCTACATCATGTACACGTCCGGTTCGACCGGGCGGCCCAAGGGCATCGTGATCAGCCACGGCGGCATCGCCAACCGGGTGCTGTGGACGGTGCGCACCCACGGCCTGGGCCCGGGCGACCGGGTGCTGCAGAAGACCTCCACCGGTTTCGACGCCGCGGTCTGGGAGTTCTTCGCCCCCCTGGTCAGCGGCGCCACCGTCGCCCTGGCCCCGCTCGGCGCCGAGCGCGATCCGCAGCTGATGGTCGCGGCGATCGCCGAGCAGGACATCACCGTGCTGCAGGGCGTGCCCTCGGTGCTGCGCCGCCTGGTCGCCGAACCCGCCTGGCCCAGCTGCAGTTCGCTGCGCCTGGTGTTCTCCGCGGGCGAGCCCCTGGACGGTGGCCTGGCCCGGGCGCTGGGTGCCGACGGCCGCGCCGAGGTGTGGAACACCTACGGCCCGACCGAGTGCTCGATCGACGTGAGCGCGCACCACAGCGATCCGGCCGCCCCCGACGGCCCGGTACCGATCGGCCGCCCGTTGGAGAACGTGCGGATCCTGTTGCTGGAACCCAGCGGCGACCCGGTGCCGATCGGGGTCCCGGGCGAGATCCACGTGGGTGGCGCCGGTCTGGGCCGCGGCTACCTGAACCAGCCCGCGCTGACCGCCGAGCGGTTCGTCCCTGACCCGTACGGCGAGCGCGGCGCCCGCCTGTACCGCACCGGCGACCAGGCCCGCTGGCGCCCGGACGGCAGCCTGGAGTTCCTCGGCCGCCTGGACGACCAGGTCAAGGTCAACGGGGTGCGGATCGAGCCCGGTGAGGTGGAGGCCGCGCTGCTCGGGCATCCGGCGATCGAGGACGCGGCCGTCCTGGTCGAGGAGCACGAGCAGGGCAAGCGGCTGGTCGGCTACCTGGCCGGGACCGCGCTGCCCACCGTCGAGGCGGTCCGGCTGCACCTGCGCGAGCGGGTGCCCGAGGTGATGATCCCGGCCCGGTTCGTCCCGCTGGCGCAGTTCCCGCTGAACACCAGCGGCAAGACCGACCGCAAGGCGCTGGCCGCGCTGGCCCCCGTGACCCGACGCAGTGTGGGCCCGCGCAACGCCGCCGAGGAGCTGATCGCCGAGATCTGGCGGGACCTGCTCGGGGTCGAGGAGGTCGGGGTCGAGGACGACTTCTTCGCCCTCGGCGCGACCTCGCTGGACGTGACCCGGCTGGCCACCCGGCTGCGGGCGCGCTGCGGCCGGGTGGACCTGCCGGGCCTGTTCGGCACCTTCACCCTGGCCGGCCAGGCCGCCCTGATCGGCCCCGCCGAACCGGAACCGATCAGCGTCCGCAAGGTCGATCGCACCGGCCCGCTGCCCCTGTCACCCGGCCAGCACCGGCTGTGGTTCCTGGACACCCTGCACCCCGGCAGCCCGGAATGGGTGGCCCCGCTCTTCCTGCGCCTGCCCGGCCAGGCCGACGAGCAGAACGTCCGCCAGGCCCTGCGCCACCTCGAGGAACGGCACGAGTCGCTGCGCACCCGCTACCCGGTGCGCGACGGTGAGCCCACGCAGGTGGTGGGGCCGGCCGGTGAGATCGAGCTGCGCCTGGAGCAGGCCCCGGCCGAGAAGCTGGCCGGGCTCTTCGCCGAGCAGTTCGCCCGCGGGTTCGACCTGGCCACCGGCCCGCTGTGGCGGGCGCTGCTGGTGGACGTGCCCGAGCAGGACCCGGTGCTGCTGATCACCGTGCACCACATCGCCTCGGACGGCTGGTCCACCGCCGTGCTGGAGCGCGAGCTGCGGGCGCTGCTGGCCGGCGAGCAGCTGCCGGACCTGCCGGTGCAGTACGCCGACTACGCCGTCTGGCAGCGCGAGCACCGCACCGACGAGGCCCTCGCCGACGACCTGGCGTTCTGGCGGGCCGAACTGGCCGGCGCGATGCCGACCGAGCTGCTGACCGACCGTCCCCGCCCCGCCCGCCGCAGCGGCGCGGGCGCCGGCGTCCAGGTGCGCATCCCACCCGCCCTGGCCCAGACCGTCGGGGAGTTCTCGCAGGCGCGCGGTGTCACCCCGTTCATGACCCTGCTGACCACGCTGGCCGCCCTGCTGTCGCGGCACACCGGCTCAGGCGACGTGGTGATCGGCACCCCGGTGGCGGGCCGCGACCGCGAGGAACTGGGCGGCGTGGTCGGGTTCTTCCTGAACTCGGTGGTGCTGCGCTGCCGCCTGGACGAGGACCTGGACGGCACGGGCGCCCTGGAACGGATCAAACGCACCTGCGCCGGGGCGTTCGCCCACCAGAACGTGCCGTTCGAGCGTCTGGTCACGGAACTGCAGCCGCAGCGCGACCTCTCGCGGACCCCGCTCTACCAGGTCGCTTTCGACCTGCAGGAGGAGGGGGCGACCACGATGACCGCGGACCGGGCGGTGAACAAGGCGTTCCAGCAGTCCTGGAAGGTCTCCAAGACCGATCTGACGCTGTTCGTGCGCCGGGACGCCCACGGCGGCCTGGACGCCGCTTTCGAGTACTCCACCGAGCTTTTCGACCAGTCCACGGTGCGCCGGCTGGGCGAACGGTACGTGCGCCTGCTGCGGGCCATCGTGACCGAACCGGACCGCCGGCTCTCGACACTGGAACTGATGCCCGACGCCGAGGCCCGGCAGGTGCGGCAGTGGTCGGTCAACTACGGGCCGCTGCCGCGGACCTGCGTGTCCGAGGACGTCCGGGCGGCCGGGGCGATCAGCCCTGAGGCGGTGGCCGTGGAGTGCGGGACGCGCTCGCTCACCTACGCCGAGCTCGAGGCCCAGAGCAACCGGATCGCGCATCGGCTGAGCGATCTGGTCAGCGGTGAGGCGACGGTCGCGGTCCTGCTGGATCGGGGTCCCGAGCTGATCGCCACCATGCTCGGCATCTGGAAGGCCGGGGCCGCCTACGTGCCCCTGGACCCCTCGTTCCCGGCCGCCCGGATCGCCGACATGCTGCACAGCGCCGGCACCACCGTGGCGATCACCGCAGCGGAATACGCGGACCGGTTCCCGGCCCAGATCAGGACTTTGGGACCGGAGGACGCCGACGGCTGCCCCGACACCCCGCCGGAGATCGAGCCGCACCTGGACCAGCTGGCCTACGTCATCTTCACCTCCGGCTCCACCGGGCGGCCGAAGGGCGTGGCCGTCACCCACCGCGGGCTGGCCAACCACGTGCACTGGGCCGCCCGCGAGCTGGCGGGTCAGGGCGCGGGCGGGGCCCCGCTGTTCTCGTCGGTGGCCTTCGACCTGGTGGTGCCCAACCTGTGGGCGCCGCTGGTGGCTGGGCAGCGGGTCTGGATGTACCCGCAGCCGGCCGAACTGGACGGTCTCGGAAAGGCTTTGACCCAGGCCGGGCGCTTCAGCTTCGTCAAGCTGACCCCGGGGCACCTGGAACTGCTGGAGCACCAGCTCACCCCGGCCCAGATGGACCGGCTGGCCGAGGTGATCGTGGTGGCCGGAGAGGCGCTGGCCGGCCCGCTGGCCCAGCGCTGGCGCAACGTGCTGGGCGACGGCCGGCTGATCAACGAGTACGGCCCGACCGAGGCGTCGGTGGGCACCTGTGTGCACCCGGTCGTGGGCCGGGTGGAGACGGACGTGGTGCCGATCGGCCGGCCGTTGCCGAACCTGACCATGCATGTCCTGCACGAGGACGGCCGTCCGGCCCCGATCGGGGCCGCCGGTGAGCTCTGGGTCGGGGGAGTCGGGGTGGCCCGCGGGTACATCGGCCGGCCCGACCTGACCGCCGAGCGGTTCGTCCCTGACCCCTGGGGATCGTCCGGGGCCCGGCTGTACCGCACCGGTGACCTGGCGCGGTTGCGGGGCGACGGGGCGGTGGAGTTCCTGGGGCGCGCCGACGACCAGGTGAAGATTCGGGGCTACCGGGTCGAGCCCGGGGAGGTCCGGGCCTGGCTGCTGGAGAACCCCGAAATCAAGGACGCGGTGGTCCTGGCCGACGGTCCCCTCACCGACCAGAGGTTGCTGGCCTACTACGTCCCGGCCGGCCCGGCCGGGCCCGGTGACCTGGCCGCCTACTGCGCGCAGCGCCTGCCGGCCTACCTGATCCCGGCCGATTTCGTTGCGGTGGAGTCGATCCCGCTGACCGCCAACGGCAAGCTCGACCGTTCGGCCCTGCCGCAACCCGGCCGGCCGGACCAGGTGGCCCGCACCGCGCCGCGCAACCCGGCCGAGGAGCGGGTGGCGCAGATCTGGGCCGAGGTGCTCGGCGGGGCGCCGCAGGACGTGGACGTGCACACCAGCTTCTTCGCCGCCGGTGGGCACTCGATCCGCGCCGTGCAGCTGATCGCCGAGCTGAAATCCGCCTTCGGGGTGCAGTTGTCGATCCGCGCCGTGTTCGAGCGGCCTACCGTGGCCGAACTGGCCGAGGAGATCGAGGCGGCGATCGTCGCCGAGATCGGGCAGATGTCCGCCACCGACCTGATGGCCCAGATGAAGGACCCGCTGGAGGAAGGAAACTCCTGATGCGTCATCTGATCTCGATCGCCGACCTGAGTGATGCCGAACTGCAGGACATCGTGGCCCGGGGCGCCGCGTTCGCCGCGGGCGAGCGCTCCCGGGCCCTGGCCGAGGCGGTGATCGGCGTGTACTTCCGCAAGACCTCGACCCGTACCCGCACCGCGTTCTCCAGCGGAGCCCTGCGGCTGGGCGCCCAGATCATCGCCTACGGCCCGGAGGATCTGCAGACCAACACCGGTGAGACGCTGCAGGACACCGGCCGGGTCTTCGCCCGGATGCTCGACGGCCTGGTCGCCCGGACCGCCGCGCCCACCGCCGAGCTGCGCGCCTGGGCCGGCCAGGACCGGATGGCGGTGGTCAACGCGATGACCACCGAGGAGCACCCCACCCAGGCGCTCACCGACCTGACCACGCTGCTGCAGCATTTCGGCCGGATCGAAGGGCTGCGGGTGCTGTACCTGGGCGAGGGCAACAACACCGCGGTCGCCCTGGCCCGGGCCCTGCCCCGCTTCCCCGGCGCCTTCCTGGACCTGCGCACCCCGGCCGGTTACGGGGTGCCGCGGGAGGTGGTCGCGGCGGCCGGGGCGGGGGTGCGCCAGCAGCACGACCTGGACGGGCTGGACTCTGACTACGACGTCATCTACACCACCCGCTGGCAGACCACCGGCACCAGCAAGCCCGACCCGGACTGGCGCACCCGCTTCGCCCCGTTCCAGGTCGGCGAGCAGCTGTGGCGCACCAGCCCGAAAGCCGTCTTCATGCACGACCTTCCGGCGCACCGAGGTGAGGAGGTCACCGCGCCGGTGCTGGACGGCCCGCACAGCATCGCCTTCGACCAGGCCGGGAACAAGCTGTACAGCGCCATGGCCGTCCTGGAATGGTGCCTGGCCGGTTCCCGGTGACCCTCGCCGAGCCCACCGCCCGGCCGGTACCGGAACAGCAGCCGGAGCCGGAGGTCCCGCTCGGGCGCAACCGGCAGTTCCTGCGGATGTGGGCCGGCTCGGGCGCGGCGGTGCTGGCCGAGCGGTTCAGCGCGGCCCCGTTCACCTTCGTGGTGATCTACGAGGGGTACGCCAAGAGCCTGGCCGGGCTGGTCGCTTTCGCGGCGTTGCTGCCGCAGCTGCTGGTCCAGCTGCCGGCCGGGGTCCTGGTCGACCGCTGGGACCGGCGCCGGGTGATGATCGTGGCCGACCTGGTGCGGCTGGCCGGGGTCGCCTCGGTGGCGGTGGCGCTGATGCTCGGGCACGTCTGGATCTGGCACCTGGTGGCGGTGGCCTTCGTCCAGGGCACCTTCACCGTCTTCTACACCCTCTCCGAGCGGGCCGCGGTCCGGTTCGTGGTGCCGAAACACCAGCTTCCGGACGCCCTGGCCCGCAACGAGGCCCGGGGGCGGGCGGCCGCGCTCGGCGGGCACCCGGCCGGCGGCACACTCTACGAAATCACCCGCTGGGCCCCGTTCACCTCCAGCGCCGTGCTGTATCTGCTCTCGCTGCTGGCGATCGTGTCGTTGCGCGGGCCGATGCCGCCGCCCGAACGCCAGCAGCCCCGGTCCCCGTTCGCCGAGGCCCGCGAGGGACTGGCCTGGGTCTGGCGGGAGCGGGACCTGCGGATCGCTCTGGCCCTGATCGCCGTCAGCAACATGATCTTCCAGGGCATCATCCTCTCGCTGCAGTTCATCGCCAAGGACGGTGGCCACTCACCGCTGTCGGTCAGCCTGATCCTGGCCGCCGGAGGGATCGGCGGCCTGGGCGGGGCCCTGCTGGGCGGACGCTGGATCCAGCGCTCGGGGATGGAGCGCATCATGGTGCGTACCTACCTGGCCTGGGCGCTGGTGCTGCCCGGGATGGTCCTGACCAACGACCCGTGGCTGCTCGGCGGTCTTTTCCTGCTGATGTCCGGGATCGGGGCCGCGGTCACCGTGGCCGGCACCGTGCACCAGATGCGGGTCACCCCCGAGCGGCTGCAGGGCCGGGTCGGCAGCGTCGTGTTCCTGATGGTCTCCGGCTGCAGCGCGTTCGGCGCCCTGGGCGCCGGATACCTGCTGCAGGAGACCGGAACCCACACCTCGATGCTGGTCTTCGCGGCCGTGATGGCCCTGCTGGCGCTGATCGCCGTGCTGGTCTTCGGCCGCCCGCGGCGCCCGCGCGGCCGGCACCTGGCCCCACGGCCCCCGCGCTCACGGCGCGGGCGGCACTGCTGGTGAGCGATATCGGAAACGTATAGACGCGGGTGAGAACTTTCCGGTGTCCGGTAGAGATCACGCTCAGAGAAAGGGTCTTCACCGATCATGAGCTGGCAGCCACACGAGATCACGCCCGAGACCGTCGCCGCCCCCGCCACCGCGGCGGGCCTGGTCGACCACCTGCGCGCCGAGGCCGCGCTGGACCACCTGCTGACCGAGCACAAAGCCCTGGTGTTCCGCGGTTTCGGGGTCACCCCCGAGACCCTGGAGAGCGCCATCGACCTGCTCCTGCCGAACCGGCTGGCCTACGTGCACGGCAACTCGCCCCGCACCAAGGTGGGCAAGAACGTGTACACCTCCACCGAGTACCCGCCCGAGTACACCATCTCCATGCACAACGAACTGTCCTACGCCGCCACCTGGCCGGCCCGGCTGATGTTCTTCTGCGAGGTCGCCCCGACCACCGGCGGCGCCACCCCGATCGTCGACGGCACCGCCTGGCTGGAGGCGCTGGACGACGAGGTGCGCGACGCGTTCGCCGCCGGGGTGCGCTACACCCAGAACCTGCACGACGGGCTGGGTCTGGGCAAGAGCTGGCAGGACACCTTCGAGTCGACCGACCGCGACCAGGTCCAGGAGCTGCTCACCGACTCCGGCGCCACCTGGGAGTGGAAGCGCGACGGGGGGCTGCGCGTGCACATGGTCCGCCCCTCCACGATCAAGCACCCGGTGAACCACAACGAGGTCTGGTTCAACCAGTCCGACCAGTGGCACTCGGCCGCGCTCGGCGACGAGACCGCCGCCGCCCTGGCCAGGATCATGCCCGAGGACGAGCTGCCGCAGTCGGTCACCTTCGCCGACGGCAGCCCGATCCCCGGCGAGTACGCGATCCAGGTCCGCGACCGGGGCCTGGAGGTGGCCGTGGACGTGCCCTGGAACTCCGGCGACCTGATGCTGATCGACAACATCTCGGTCGGCCACGGCCGCCGCTCGTTCACCGGCCCGCGGCGGGTCCTCGTCGCGATGTCCGACTGAGGCCGGGGCACCTGATGAGCGAGCAGACGATGCTGCCGGCCCTGGTCGAGCACGACGGCAGCGCAGCCTCGGTACTGGAACGGATCTCGGGCGATCGCCCGGCGCTGCGCCGCCGCCTGGTGGAGCGCGGGGCCGTGCTGCTGCGCGGCTTCGACATCGGGGGAGTGGACGGCTTCGCCGAGGTGGTGCGCGCCTTCTCCGGCGACGACCCGCTGACCTACGCCGAGCGTTCCTCACCCCGGCACAGCATCAAGGGCGACATCTACACCTCGACCGACTACCCGCCGGCCGAGGAGATCTTCCTGCACAACGAGAACTCCTACCAGGCGGTCTGGCCGCGCACCCTGTTCTTCCACTGCCTGCGCGAGCCGCTGACCGAGGGCGCCACCCCGCTGGCCGACATCCGCGAGATCTGGCGGCTGGTCGACCCTTCGGTGCGGGAGGAGTTCACCCGCCGCCGCTGGCGTGTGGTGCGCAACTTCCACCCCGGCTTCGGGGTGCCCTGGCGCGAGGTGTTCGGCACCGCCGACCGCGCGCAGATCGAGCAGTACTGCCGCGAGCGCGGTATGCAGGCCGAATGGCTGGGCCGCGACTCGATGCGCACCACCGCGGTGCGCGAGGCCGTCCACACCCATCCGGTCTCCGGGGAACCGGTCTGGTTCAACCACACCACGTTCTTCCATGTGAGCACCCTGAGCACAGAGGTACGGGAGGGACTGTTGGGCATCTTCGACGAAGCAGATCTTCCGACCAACACGTACTTTGGGGACGGTGGCCGAATACCGGACGACGTGATGGAGCACCTGCGCGCCTGCTACCGGCAGGCCTCCCGGCGCTTCGACTGGCGCCAGGGCGACGTCCTGGTGGTGGACAACATGGCCGCCGCGCACGGCCGGGAACCGTTCACCGGTCCCCGCCGGATCGCGGTGGCCATGGCCGAACCGTCAACCGCAGCCAACACCGCCACAACAGCCACAGCAGCCACCAAAGCCCCGGCCGAGGTGCGGTTACCGCAGCCGGCGCCGGTCACCGGCTGAGGGCTGATGCAGTGTCCGGCCGACGCGACGGCACAACCGGGGGTGGTGCTGGGTACAGGGTGGAAACGGGTACTGCCGTACTCGCGGGTCCTACGCCCGGTTGCCTACCTTCGAAGACATGGATGAAGGGGAAGTGCAGACGGTGAGCGGACGGCAGACCGCGCTCACCGTCCTGCGCGGCCCGTTGCGCCGCGAGGCCTGGCGGGACACCGCCTATCTGTGCGTCAACGTGCCGCTCGGCATCACCGGGGCGGTCGGGGTGCTGCTCCTGCTCACCCTGACCGCCACCCTGGCCGTGACCGTGATCGGTGCCCTGATCAGCCTGGGCGTCCTGCTCGGGCTGGTCCGGGTCCTCACCGACCTGCAGCGCTCGCGGCACCTGGCCTTCCGGCAGATCCCGATCCCGCCCGACGAGCGCGACTACGCCGGACGGGGGTGGTTCGGCCGCCGGGCCACCGACCTGCGCTCGGAGGGGTTCTGGCGCCAGGTCGGCTACCACCTGCTGTCGGCCTTCTTCGGTGCCGGGGCGCTGCTGGTCGGGCTCGGCTGGGCGGCCGGGGTGACGCTCACCCTGCTGCCCGCCTACGCCTGGTGGGTGCCGCTGGGCGGGCCCTACGCCAGCGACCTGCGCCTGGCCCTCGCCCAGGTCGGGCTGTTCCTGGTCGGCGTGGTGGTGCTGCTGGCCACCCCGCTGCTGGCGATCGGCCTGGCCGAGGTGGACTCGCGGGTCTCGCAGGCGCTGCTCGGGCAGAACCGGCGGCTGCAGCTGGACCGCCGGCTCACCGCCGTCGGGGCCAGCCGGGCGGCCGCGGTCAGCGCCGCCGACGCCGAGCGCCGGCGGATCGAGCGCGACCTGCACGACGGCGTGCAGCAGCGGCTGATGTCGCTGGCGATGAATCTGGGCATTCTGCGCACCGCGCACCCGGACCTGGCCGAAGGCACCCGGCTGGCCGTGCAGGACGCCCACGAAGAGGCCAAACTGGTGCTGTCGGAGCTGCGGGACCTGGTCCGCGGACTGTACCCGGCGGTCCTGGACGACCGCGGGCTGGACGCGGCGCTGTCCGGGATCGCGGCCCGCTCGGCGGTGCCGGTCCGGCTGCAGGTGGACCTGCCCGAGCAGCGCCCGCCGATCGCCCTGGAGGCGGTGGCCTACTTCGTGGTGGCGGAGACCCTGACCAACGCGGTACGCCATTCCGGGGCCACGGCCGTCGACATCGATGTGCGGATGGCCGCCGACGTGCTGCGGGTACAGGTCACCGACGACGGCTGCGGTGGGGCCCGGCCCGGCGGCGGGTCCGGCCTGAAGGGCCTGAACGACCGGGTGACCTCGGTCGACGGCACGCTCGACATCGACAGCCCCACCGGGGGACCGACCACGATCACCGCGGAGTTGCCGTGCGCGTTCTGATCGCCGAGGACTCGGTGCTGCTGCGCGAGGGCCTGGCCAAGCTGCTGGAGATGAACGGCCTGGCGGTCAGCGCCGCCGTCGGGGACGCCGAGGCCCTGCTGGACTCGGTCGCCCAGGACCCGCCCGACCTGGCCGTGATCGACGTGCGGATGCCGCCCGAGATGACCGACGACGGGCTGCGGGCCGCCCTGCAGATCCGCCGCGAGCAGCCCGGCGTCGCGATCGTGGTGCTTTCCCAGAGCGTGGAGGAACGCTACGCCAACGAACTGCTGGCCACCGGTACCGAACGGGTCGGCTACCTGCTCAAGGACCGGGTGGCCGACGTCCAGGAGTTCGTCGACGCGGTCCGCCGGGTGGCCGGTGGGGGCACCGCCCTGGACCCGGAAGTGGTCTCCCAGCTCCTGCTGCGCCGCCGTAGCCCGATCGAGTTGCTCTCCCCGCGCGAGCGCGAGGTGCTCGAGGTGATGGCCCAGGGGCGCTCCAACGCCGGTATCGCGGCCGCGCTGACGATCAGCGAGAGCGCCGTGGCCAAGCACATCAACGCGATCTTCACGAAACTCGACATCACCGGGGGCGAGGAGGACCACCGCCGGGTACTCGCAGTGCTGCGGTACCTGGGGGCGCAGGACTCCACGGATCCCACGAGCGGCGGAGGCCGACGATGAGTACACAGCTGAGGGCCGCCTGGCTGGCCGCCGGAGCGGTCGTGACCGTGATCGTCCTGGTCTCGATGGGCCGGGTGTTCGCCGGGGCCGCCGTGACACCCGAGCGCACCGGTGACGAGCAGACCCTGGTGCACACGGTCAGCAAGGTCGTCATCGATTCCAACGCCGGCGACGCCGTGCTCACCACCGGCCCGGCCGGCCAGGTCACCCTGGAGCGCGAGACGGTCTCCTCGATCGGCGCCAGTCCGGAGGTGGACCAGCGCTGGGAGGGCGACGTGCTGCACATCCAGGCCCGCTGCCCCGAGGGTGGGGTGGCCGGGATCGGCGACTGCGCGGCCGATTTCACCCTGGAGGTGCCCGCCGACGCCGACGTCGACCTGCGCACCGAGGCCGGCACGCTGAGCGTCACCGGGATCACCGGTGACGTCAAGGCGGCCAGCGACGCCGGCGACATCGAACTGTCCGGCCTGGGCGGCGGCATCCACGCCCGCACCGAGTCCGGGAGCATCAACGGGCGCGACCTGAAGTCCGCCCGCACCGACGTCGAGGCCCAGGCCGGCGACGCCCAGCTGCAGTACGTCGCGGCACCGCGCGAGGTCCGGGCGGTGACCAGTGCCGGGGACGTCTCGGTCCTGGTCCCGTCGGGGCCCTACGCGGTCGTCGCCAGTTCGCAGTCGCAGGAGGCGACGGTGGGCTTCACTCCCGATCCGGACGCCGAGTCCACGATCACGGCCACCGTGCAGGCCGGCAGCGTCGAGGTCGGTTACACCGACTGACCGTCCGAACGTCTGACCGGGTGAGCGTGCGACCCGGAGTCCGTCAGCATCGACCAGTGGGGGAATCATGCGAGGCAAGAGCAGCGAGCAGATCATGGAAGAACAGCCGGGTGCCCGGGCCGAGCGCGGTTTCGCGCCGCAGGCCGTGCAGATCACCCAGCTGAGCCGCACCTACCGCACCGGCGGCACCGTCGTGCGGGCCCTGGACGAGGTCAGCATCGCCTTTCCGGTGGGCAGTTTCACCG
The DNA here is from genome assembly GCF_021129305.1 of Kineosporia babensis. Taxonomy (GTDB): domain Bacteria; phylum Actinomycetota; class Actinomycetes; order Actinomycetales; family Kineosporiaceae; genus Kineosporia; species Kineosporia babensis. The sequence goes on from NZ_JAJOMB010000006.1 coordinate 261,594, forward strand.
CGATCATGGGCCCCTCCGGTTCCGGCAAGTCCACCCTGCTGCAGTGCGCGGCCGGGCTCGACCGGCCCGACTCCGGGCAGGTGACGATCGGTGGCACCGACCTGACCGGGCTGGACGAGACCGCGCTGACCCTGTTGCGGCGCGACCACATCGGTTTCGTGTTCCAGTCGTTCAACCTGCTGCCCTCTCTGAGTGCCACCCAGAACGTCGAGCTGCCGCTGCGGCTGGCCGGCGTGCGCCCCGACCGGGCCACCGTGGCCCGGGCGCTGGCGGCGGTCGGCCTGGCCGACCGTGCCGGGCACCGGCCCGCCCAGCTCTCCGGCGGCCAGCAGCAGCGGGTGGCCATCGCCCGGGCCCTGGTGGCCCGACCGGCGGTGCTGTTCGCCGACGAGCCGACCGGCGCGCTCGACGCCGCCACCGGCAAGGAACTGCTGGCCACCCTGCGCACCCTGCTGCAGGACCCGGACGCCGGGCTGGACAGCATCGTGATGGTCACCCACGACCCGGTGGTCGCCGCGCACGCCGACCGGGTGGTCTTCCTGGCCGACGGCCGGCTGGTCGGCGAGCTGCTGCGGCCCACCGCCGCGCAGGTGGCCGCGCGGATGACCGGACTGGAGGCGGACCGGTGCTGACCGTCGCCGCGCAGACCCTGCGGGCCCGCTGGGTCGGCTTCAGCGGCAGCGTCGTGGCCCTGGTGCTCGGCGTCGCCCAGATCGCCGCGGTCGGCCTGCTGCTGTGCGCCAGCATGTCCCGGCCCGACCGCGCCCCGGAACGCTTCGCCGCCGCCCCCGCCGTGGTCTTCGCGACCGACCCGGAATGGAACCCGGTCCACCACGACCTGCACCAGCGCCCGCTGCAGGAGGCCCAGGGCGTGGACCCGGCCCTGGTCCGGGACCTGCGCGCCGACGGCCCGGTCACCCTCGACCGCAGCTTCGAGGTGCGCCTGCCCGACGGCCCGGAGAACGGCCTCGGCCATCCCTGGGAGGTGGCCCGTTTCGGCGGCTACCAGCTGACTTCCGGTGCCGCCCCGACCGGTTCGGACCAGGTCGTGGTTCCGGAAGGTACCGGCCTGAACGTCGGTGCCCGGACCAACGTCTGGACTCCGGAAGGCGCCCGGACGTACACCGTCAGCGGCCTTTCGAACGACGTCGGCTACGAGGACGCGGTGTTCTTCAGCACCGCCGAGGCCGCGCGGATCTCGCCGCGGATCCAGGCCGTGGTCCCCAGCGCCCCGCTCGCCCAGGTGGAGCAGACCACCGGCGACCGGGCCGAGGTGCTCACCGGCCAGCGCAAGCACATCCTGGACGAGAGCCGGGCCCAGGACCTCGAGGACATCGACAACACCGTCACCCTGCTGCCGGTGATGGCCGGCGTCGCCGGGCTCACCGCGGTCTTCGTGGTCGCCTCCACCTTCGCCTTCACCGTGGTGCAGCGCCGTCGTGAGATCGCCCTGCTGCGCGCCGTCGGGGCCACCAGCAAGCAGGTGCGCCGGATGGTGCTCGGCGAGGCCGCCCTGGTCGGTGCCGGAGCTTCCCTGGCCGGCTGCGCCCTCGGCCTGGCCGGGGCGAACGTCCTGGCCGGCTGGCTGCACCGGCTGGGCATCGCGCCGGAAGGGTTCGGCATCCACGGCCCCTACCTGACACTGGTCGTGCTCCCGCTGGTCGCCGCGTTCGTGACCGGGGTGCTGATGGCCGTGCTCGGCGTGGTCGTGGCGGCCGGGCGAGCCGCGCGGATCCGCCCGCTGGAGGCGCTGCGCGAGGCCGACGCCGACGACTCGGCCGGCCAGCGGGGCCGCCGGGTGATCGCCGGGCTGGCCCTGGTCACCGCCCTCGGCGTGATGGCCTGGATCGGCTGGCTCAACCCGGCCATCACGCTCTCGCCGAACAGCTACGTGCCGATGCTGCTGGTCCCGGTGATCGCGTTCGCCCTGCTCGCCCCGGTGGCGGTCGGCCCGCTCACCCGCCTGCTGATGCGGCCGCTGAGCGGATCCCGGCACGCCGGGCCGATGCTGGTGCGCGAGAGCGCCCTGACCGCCCGCCGCCGCACCGCCGCCACCGCCGCCCCGGTCCTGCTCACCGTCGGGATCGCGACGTCTCTGCTGGCCGCCACCGGCTCGATCGGGATGGCCCGCGACAACGGGGTCCGCAACCGCGTCGACGCGCCGTACACGATCTCCCCGGACCAGGCCCCGGGCGTCAGCCTCAGCGACATCGACCGGATGCAGGAGAGCCTGCCCGGCGGTCAGGTCGTCGCCCCGGTGCACACCACCGTCTACACCCAGGACGAGGACGAGTGGGAGGAGAACGAGGCCGAGGTGATCTACGGCGGGGCGCTGAGCAGCGTGCTCGACCTGCCGATGGTGGAGGGCTCGGCCGAGAACCTCGACGCGGACGGTTTCGTGGTGCCGCAGATGTGGAACTACGAGGTCGGTGAACTGGTTCCGGTGAACCTGGGCCACGGCGATCCGGTCGAGCTCACCGTCACCGGCGTGTACGAGGCGCTGCGCGGGGACGACATCGGCTACCTGTCCGGCGATCACGCGGCCAGCACGGCCTACGCCTCCAACGGCATGGCCCGGCGCGCCTTCGTGGTCCCGCCGGCCGGGATGAGCCAGGAGCAGGTGCAGGCCGCGCTGGGTGAGCTGGCCACCACGGCCGGGCTGAAGCTGCAGCCGACCGCGCAGTTCGAGGTCGCCGAGGACGCCGCGGCCCAGCACCTGATCGAGGTCCGGCAGCGTTCGGTCGCGGTGATCGTGGTGCTGTTCTGCTTCATCGCGGTGCTCAACACCCTGCTGATGGCCACCGCCGACCGGCGCCGCGACCTGGCCGTGCTGCGGATGGCCGGCGCCACCCCCCGGCAGGTCCTGCGGGTCTTCGCCGGGGAGTCGGTCCTGGTCGGCGTGATCGGCGTGGTCCTGGCGCTGATCGCCTCCGGCCTGAACCTGATCGGGCTGCGGTTCGCGCTGAGCGACATGTTCGGCACCACCGCGATCCAGATGCCCTGGCTGCCGGTGATCGGGATCACCGCGGTCGGGCTCGCCCTGGCCGTGCTCGGCGCGGTGCTGCCCGCCCTGGCCGCCGGGCGCGGACCGGCCGCGGCCCGGGCCGGTCTCCGCGAATAAGGCCTACCCGAAGAAGGGCTGCCTGAACAAGGCCTGCGCGAACCAGAACAGCCCCACCAAGGACGACGGCGGTGCCGGGACCGGAAGGTCCCGGCACCGCCGTCGTTTTGGCGGATCCGAGCTCGATATAGGTCGTGTATAGCCCCCTCCGGGACTCTGTCTGCATCGGGACGTCCGGCGTCCCTTCCCCAAGACCGCAGACAGACAAGGAGCCCGCGATGAGCAACGAGCCCCGTTTCCAGGTGGTGCTGAACGACGAGGAGCAGTACTCGGTCTGGCCGGCCGGGCGGGACCTGCCCGACGGCTGGCACGCCGAGGGCACCGAGGGCCCCAAGGAGCAGTGCCTGGCCCGGATCAGCGAGGTCTGGACCGACATGCGCCCGCGCAGCCTGCGGGAGCGGATGGCCGCACAGGCCTGACCTTTTCAGCATCCATCGGCACACGGCCTGAGGGCGGGAACATGAGCACGGACGAGTTGGAGACCATCGACACGGTCGAGGCATCGGCCGCGACCGCAGTGGAGTCGGCGCGCCAGGAGTTGCTGCGCCGCCGGCTCGGCGGCCTGCGGGTCGAGCAGTCGGCCCGGGCCGAGCCGGACGAGATCGTCCGGGCCGACCGCACCGCCCCGCTGCCGTTGTCCGCCGGGCAGCAGCAGATGTGGTTCCTCAGCCGCCTGGAGCCGGAGAGCTGGGAGTACGTGGTCCCGCTGGCGGTCCGCCTGCACGGCCCGCTCGACGCCCAGCGGATGCGCCGGGCGCTGAGCGGCATCGTCGCCCGGCACGAGGTGCTGCGCACCCGGTACGTGCTCGATGGCACCGCCCCGGTCCAGGTCGTCGACCCGCCCGCCGACCTGGACCTGCCGGTCGACGACGTGTCCGGCCGGCCCGAGAGCGAGCAGGAAGCGCTGGGCATCGCCCGGCGCGAACCCGGCCGGCCGTTCGACCTGGAGCAGCAGTGGCCGTTGCGGGCCCGGCTGATCCGGCTCGGCCCGGTGGAGCACATCCTGGTCGTGGTCTTCCACCACATCGCCTGCGACGCCTGGTCGGTGCGGCAGTTCGCCCAGGAACTGGGCGTCCTCTACGGCGGCGGAGCCCTGCCCGCGCTGGCCGTGCAGTACGCCGACCACGCCGCGCACGAGCGCGCGTTCCTGACCGGAGACGGCCTGGAGCGCCAGATGTCGTACTGGCGCAACGAACTCGAGGGCATCGGCACCCTCGCCCTGCCGACCGACCGGCCCCGACCGGCGGTGCGCAGCAGCGAGGGCGACGCGGTCCGCTTCGAGATCGGCGCCGAACTCTCGCAGCGAACCGCCGACCTCGGGCGGCGCTACGATGCCACCCCGTTCATGGTGATGCTCACCGCCTTCCAGGTGCTGCTGTCGAGATACACCGGAAGCCAGGACATCCCGGTCGGAACGGTGATGTCCGGCCGCGGCCGGCCTGAGCTGCAGTCGCTGATCGGCTACGCCATCAACAGCCTGGTGATGCGGGCCCGCTGGCAGGGCGAGGCCGGTTTCGGCGACCTCCTCACCCGCTCCCGCAGCACCGTCCTGGGCGCCTTCGACCACCAGGCCGTGCCGTTCGCCCGACTGGTCGACGAACTCCAGCCTGAGCGCGACCTCTCCCGCAGCCCGCTGTTCCAGGTCGCCTTCACCATGCACGAATCCCGCCAGGACGCCTTCGCCCTGTCCGGCCTGAGCGCGCAACCACTGGAGAACACCTCCCGGGTGTCCCGTTTCGACCTGACCCTGCAGATCACCCAGGACCCCGACGGCGGGCTCAGCGGATCACTGGAATTCGTCAGCGCACTGTTCGACCGGGCCACCATCACCCGGATGTCCCGGCACCTGATCCGGCTGCTCGAGCAGGCCTGCGCCGACCCGATCTCCCCGGTCTCCCGGCTGGAGCTGCTGGACGGCGAGGAACTGGCCCTGGTCACTCCCGCCCCCGCAACCGGAACCTCACCGACGTCCACCATTGTGGACGTTTTCGAGCAGCAGTGCGCGAGAACCCCCGATGCGGTGGCGGTCGTGAGCGGCCGGCACGAACTCACCTACGCCGAACTGAACGCCCGCGCCAACCGGATCGCCCACCTGCTGCGCTCGCGCGGCGTCGGCGTCGAGGAGCCGGTGGGACTGTGCCTGGAGCACGGACCGCAGCTGCTGCCCGCTCTGCTCGGCATCCTGAAGTCCGGAGCCGCGTACCTGCCGCTGGACCCGGCGCACCCGGCCGACCGGATCGCCTACATGGTCTCCGACTCGAAAACCCGCCTGGTGATCACCACCGGCGCCCACGCGTCCCTGATCGAGACCGCCCCGCTGCTCCTGCTGGACCGCGACGAGCAGCTCCTGGCCGCCCAGCCGGACACCGACCCGGCACCGGTGAACCGGCCGGAGAACCTGATCTACGTGATCTACACCTCCGGCTCCACCGGGCGGCCGAAGGGCGTCACGCTCACCCACGCCAACCTGCACCGGCTGCTCACCACCACCGAACGGCACTACCACTTCGGCCCGGACGACACCTGGGCCCTGTCACACTCCTACGCCTTCGACTTCTCGGCCTGGGAACTGTGGGGCTCGCTGGCCACCGGCGGCCGGCTGGTCGTGGTCTCGCACGAGGAGCGCCGCTCGCCCGAGGAGTTCCTCGACCTGCTGCTGCGGCACCGGGTCACCGTGCTGAACCAGACCCCGTCCGCCTTCCGCGGCCTGGTCGATCTGGCCGCCGCCGCAGACCCGCGGATCGACGAACTCGACGTCCGGGTGGTCATTTTCGGCGGTGAGAAGCTGATCATGCCCGACCTGGCCCCCTGGGTGGCCCGACGCGGCCCGGAGCGCACCGAGCTGGTCAACATGTACGGCATCACCGAGACCACCGTGCACAGCACCTATCACCGGGTCACCGGCGCAGACCTGGTGCCCGGCAGCGGGAACCAGGTCGGCTACCCGCTCGACGACACCTCGATCTTCCTGCTCGACAAGGCCGGCCAGCCGGTGCCGGTCGGGGTGACCGGCGAGATCCACGTCGGTGGGCCCAGCGTGGCCCGCGGCTACCTGGGCCGCCCGGACCTGACCGCGCAGCGCTTCGTGCCCGACCCGTACGGCCCGCGCGGCGCCCGGCTCTACCGTTCCGGAGACCTGGCCCGCCGCTGCCCGGACGGCAGCCTGGAATTCCTCGGCCGCGCCGACGACCAGGTGAAGGTACGCGGCTTCCGGATCGAGCTCGGCGAGATCCGCTCTGTGCTGCAGAACCACGAAACCGTCCGCGACGCCGTGGTACTGGTGCGCGAGGACGTCCCGGGCGACAAGCGCATCGTCGCCTACACCGTTCCGGAGGCCGGGGCCGTCCCGAACCCGGCCGAGCTGAAGACCTTCCTGAACCGCCACCTGCCCGAGTACATGGTGCCCAGCGCATTCGTACCGGTGAGCGGGATCCCGCTGACCAACAACGGCAAGGTCGACAAGGCCGCGCTGCCCACCCCCGGCCGCGCCGCCCTCGCCAGCGCCCAGGAGTACGTGGCCCCCCGCACCTCGGCCGAGGAGCAGATCGCCCGGGCCTGGCTGGAGGTGCTCTCCGTCGACCGGATCGGCGTCGACGACGGGTTCTTCGAGATCGGCGGCGACTCGATCGCCGCCGTCGCGCTGGTCGGGGCCCTGCGCAAGAGCGGTGTGAACGTCAGCGTGCGCGACGTCTTCGAGCACCGGACGATCGCCCGGCTGGCTTCCCACGTCTCCCAGCAGGACGCCCTCGCGGCAGAAACCGGCATCGAGCCGTTCGCCCTGGTCCGCCCCGAGGACCAGGCACTGCTGCCCGAAGGCCTGAGCGACGCCTACCCGCTGGCCCAGGTGCAGCTGGGCATGGTGGTCGAGATGCTCGCCGACACCAGCCGCCGGGTGTACCACAACTCCACCTGCTTCCGGATCATCGACGACCAGCCGTTCTCCGGCGAGGCCTTCCGCACCGCCGTCGCCCACGTCCTGGCCCGGCACGAGATCCTGCGCACCGCGTTCGAGCTGGAGCGCTACTCGGTACCGATGCAGCTGGTCTACACCGAGACCGAGCCCCCGGTCGGCTGGCGCACCCTGACCGGCGGGGACCACGAGGCCGACCTGCGCGCGTTCATGGCCCAGGAGCGCTCCCGGCTGTTCGACCTCACCCACCCCGGCCTGGTGCGGTTCTTCGCCCACGAGACGCCCGGCGAGGGCGGCTGGTGGATGACGCTCACCGAGTGCCACGCCGTGCTGGAGGGTTGGAGCCACCACTCGCTGCTGATGGAGCTGGTCTCGGTCTACCGGCAGGTGCGTGACGGCCGGCCGGTCACCGCGCCCGAGCCGGCCGCCGTGCGCTACGCCGACTTCATCGCCGCCGAGCTGGCCGCGCTGGAAGGCGAGCAGGACCGGGCCTACTGGCAGGGCGTCGTCGAGGACCACGAGCGCCTGACCCTGCCGGACGTCTGGGCCGAGGCCCCCGACGCGGTCGGTGTGAACCGGACCTGGGTGCTCTACCGCGACCTGGAGCCGCAGCTGCGGCAGCTGGCCGCCGGGCTCGGCGTATCGATGAAGACGGTGATGCTCTCCACCCACCTGAGCGTGATGAGCCGGATCACCGACGCCCCGGCCTTCCACTCCGGCCTGGTCACCAACGCCCGCCCGGAGGCCCAGGGCGCCGAACGGGTGGCCGGGGTCTACCTGAACCCGCTGCCGTTCCCGTTCCGCCGCGAGCAGGCCCGCACCTGGGGCGAGACGCTGCAGCAGGTCTTCGCCACCGAACTCGAGCTGTGGCCCCACCGGCGCTTCCCGATGGGCGCCATGCAGCGCGAGTTCAACGACGGAAACCGGCTGCTGGACGTCCGGTTCAGCTACCAGGACTTCCGCCAGGTCGACGCCGACGTGATCGACTACGCCGCCACGATCGACGACAGCCCCACCGAGTTCCCGCTCGGGGTCTCCACCCGCGCCGGGTTCCTGGTGCTCACCGCCCAGAACCGGTACATCGCCCCGGACCGGCTGAAGGCGCTGGGCGAGAGGTACCGCAGCGTGCTCGAGGCCATGATCGCGGACGGTCCGGACGGCCGGGTCGTCGTTCCGGCCGGTGCCGCGGACTGGGGCGTGGGCGAGCAGCCGCTCAGCGGATCCGGGGTCAGCGTGCTCACCGCGGTCGAGGGCACCGCACTGCGACGCCCGAAAACCGCTGCGGTCTGGTGCAACGGCGAAAGCCTGAACTTCGCCGACCTGGACGCCCGCGCCGCGAAGATCGCCGGGCTGCTGGAAAAAACTGGAGTAGGCCGAGGCTCGGTGGTCGGGGTGTTGCTGGAGCGCGGCCCCGACCTGATCGCCGCCCTGCTCGGCGTCTGGAAGGCCGGCGCCGCGTTCGTCCCGCTGGACGAGGCCTTCCCGGCCGACCGGGTGGCCTACATGCTCGCCACCGCCGGCGCCGAGGTGGTGCTGACACAGGACGCCTACACCGACCGTTTCGACTGCCAGGTGCTCACCCTCGACCAAGCGAAAACGCCGATCAGCCAGCGGATCGCGGCGGATCCGGACGAGCTGGCCTACGTGATCTTCACCTCGGGCTCGACCGGCCGGCCGAAGGGCGTGGCCGTCACCCACCGCGGTCTGGCCAACCACGTCGCCTGGGCCACCTCCGATCTGGCCCTGCGCGGGCCGGGCGGTTCGGCGCTGTTCTCGTCGGTGGCCTTCGACCTGGTGGTCCCGAACATCTGGGCCGCGCTGAGCACCGGGCAGCCGGTGCACGTCATCCCGCCCTCGGTCGATCTGGCCGAGCTGGGAACGGCTTTGGTGAGTTCGCTGCGGGCCGCCAACTCCTCCGGCTTCAGCTTCCTCAAGATGACGCCCGGGCACCTGGAAGTCCTGGGCCGGCAGCTGGAGGACGCAGTGCTGGCCGACCTGGCCGCGGTCACGGTCGTCGCCGGTGAAGCTCTCCCGGGAACGCTGGCCGAGCGCTGGCGGGGGCTGCTGGGCGACGGTCGCCTGATCAACGAGTACGGGCCCACCGAGGCCTCGGTGGGCACCTGCATCCTGCCCATTACCGGCAACCCGGGCACGGGCGTGGTGCCGATCGGGCGTTCGCTGCCGGGCATGCGGATGTACGTGCTGGATCAAGACCTTCAAACAGTGGACGTCGGTGTGCCGGGGGAGTTGTACGTCGGTGGTGTGGGGGTGGCCCGGGGCTACATCGGCCGTCCCGATCTTACCGCCGAGCGTTTCCTTCCGGATCCCTTCACCGGCGGTCGGATGTACCGCACCGGAGACCGGGTCCGCTGGGTCTCCGGCCCGGATTCGGCACTGGTGGTGGACTTCCTGGGGCGGATGGACGACCAGGTGAAGGTCCGGGGCTACCGGATCGAGCTGGGTGAGGTTGCCGCTGTTGCTCAGCAGTGCCCGGGTGTGGGTGAAGCGGTGGCGGTGGTGGACGGAACTGGTGCGGACGCTCGTCTGGTCTGTTACTTCACCGGGCCCGAAGCGTCCATGGTTGAGAAGTTCTGCCGTGATCGCCTGCCCGAGTACATGGTCGCCTCGGTGTTCCTGCGGCTGGACGAGATGCCGCTGAACCGCAACGGCAAGATCGACCGCAAGGCCCTGCCCGCGGTCGAAACCCCTCAGGAACACGAGTACATCGAGCCCGCGAACGATCAGGAAGCACTGATCGCCCGGATCTGGTGCGAGGTGCTCGACGTCGACCGGGTCAGCGTGGAGGACAACTTCTTCGCCGTCGGCGGCCACTCGATCCGGGCCATCGCCCTGGTCGGCGCGCTCCGGGCCGCGGGCCTGCCGGCGCAGGTGAAGGACGTCTTCGAACTGCGCACCGTCCGGGCCCTGGCGGCCGGGCTGAGCCCCGAAGCAGCCGCGGAGGAGAACGAGTGTGTCCAGCCGTTCTCGCTGATCGGTGACGGCGACCGGTCGCTGCTGCCCGACGGCCTGACCGACGCCTACCCGCTGGCCCAGGTGCAGCTCGGCATGCTGGTCGAGATGCTGGCCGACGACAGCCGCAACCGCTACCACAACACTGCCTCCTTCCGGGTCCGGGACGGCCGTCCGTTCCGGGTCGAGGACCTGCAGCGCTCGGCCGCAGCGGTGCTCGAGCGGCACGAAATGCTGCGCACCTGCTTCGATCTGGACCGCTACTCGGTCCCGATGCAGCTGGTGCACGCCACCGCCGTCATGCCGGTGCAGGTACGGGATCTGCGGGGGCTGAGCCGGGAACAGCTCGAGGAGGATCTGCGGGTCTTCACCGGGCAGGAGCGGGCCACCCTCTTCGACCTGCAGCAGGCCCCGCTGATGCGGATCACCGCGCACGTCGAGAGCGACGAGGCCTGGTGGATGTCGGTCAGCGTGTGCCACCCGATCACCGAGGGCTGGTCGCATCGCGCACTGCTGATGGAGCTGGTCGAGGGGTACCTGCAAGAAGCCGGAACCCCGACCGGGGAGAAGCCCGGCGTTCGTTACGCCGACTTCGTCGCCGCCGAACTGGAGTCCCTGAACGGCTCGCAGGACCGCGAGTTCTGGCAGGACACCATCGACGAGCACGAGCGGTTCGTCCTGCCCGAGGGCTGGGGCTCCGGACACGGGAGCCACGTGATCCGGGTGCCGCTGGAGGATCTGCGCGAGCGGCTGCAGGAGCGGGCGGCGCAGGCCGACGCCTCGCTGAAGAGCGTGCTGCTGTCCGCGCACCTGGCCGTGCTCGGCCGCCTGAGTGACCTCGCCTCCTTCCACACCGGTCTGGTCTGCAGCGGCCGGCCCGAGGTGCTGGGCTCGGAAAAGGTCTACGGCATGTACCTGAACACGGTGCCGTTCCCGCACCGCCGGGTCGCGGGCAGCTGGGGCGAGCTGATCCGGCAGACCTTCGCCACCGAGGCCGGGATCTGGCCGCACCGGCGCTTCCCGATGCCCGAGATCCAGCGGATGGCCGGCGACGGAAGGCTTCTGGACACCCGGTTCAGCTACCTCGATCTTGATCGGGCGCAGGGCGAGGACCGGGTCGACGCCGAATCCGGGCTGGGCGAGGGCGCCACCGAGTTCGGCCTGGCGGTGGCGGCCCGCGGCAGCGAGATCCTGCTGACCGTCGATGCCGCCCGGCTGTCCCTGAGCTCGGCCGAACGCCTGGCCGCGGCCTACCGCTCGGCTCTGCAGGCGCTGGCCTCGGAAGGGCTGGAAAGCCCAGTGGCGGTAACGGGACTGACGGTGGACGTCAGTGTGGGCGAAGGCCTGCCGCCGGTTCCGGGCGCTGCGGTCAGTGTGCCCGCGGCGATCGCGACCACCGCAGCCCGGATGCCCGGCCTGACCGCCATCTGGTGCGACGGCGCGCGAGTCGGCTTCGGTGAGCTCGAGGTGCGGGCCTCCCGCCTGGCCCACCATCTGCAAAGCCTGGGCTGCGGGCGCGGTTCGGTGGTCGGCGTGCTGCAGGAGCGCGGTCCGGCCCTGATCGTCAGCCTGCTCGCGGTCTGGAAGACCGGCGCCGCGTACGTTCCTCTGGACAGCACGTTTCCGGCCGACCGGGTCGAGTACATGCTGCAAACCGCGGGCGCACAGCTGGTTCTCACCCAGCAGTCGCTGGCGGATGCCGCGGCGGCCTTCCCGGCCGTGGTGGTGGACGGCGCCGATCAGGTGGCGATCGCAGCGGCCTCGCCCGAGCCGGTCCAGGCCGAGATCGATCTGGACGAGCTGGCCTACGTCATCTTCACCTCCGGTTCGACCGGGCGGCCGAAGGGCGTGGCGGTGCCGCACCGGGGTCTGGCCAACCACGTCGCCTGGGCGGTGCACGAGCTGGCAACCGCGGGGACGGGTGGCGCGGCGTTGTTCTCGTCGGTCGCCTTCGACCTGGTGGTGCCGAACCTCTGGGCCCCGCTGATCGCCGGCCAGCCGGTGCACGTGGTGCCGGAATCCGTTGACCCTTCGGAACTCGGTCAGGCCCTGCAGGATTCGCTGAAGGCCGGTGGGCAGGCCGGTTTCAGCTTCCTGAAGCTCACTCCGGGGCACCTGGAGGTGCTCGGCCGCCAGCTCGAGGACGACGTTCTGGCGCGGTTCGCCGGCTTGATCGTGGTGGCTGGTGAAGCCCTTCCGGGAGCGCTGGCCGAGCGTTGGCGGGGCCTGCTGGGTGACGGCCGGCTGGTGAACGAGTACGGGCCCACGGAGGCGTCGGTCGGCACCTGTGTCCTGCCGGTGGCCGGCTCGCAGGGATCGGGGGTGGTGCCGATTGGGCGTTCGCTGCCGGGGATGCGGATGTATGTGCTGGATGAGGATCTTCAAACGGTGGACGTCGGTGTGCCGGGGGAGTTGTACGTCGGTGGTGTGGGGGTGGCTCGGGGGTACGTCGGCCGTCCCGATCTGACCGCGGAGCGTTTCTTGCCGGATCCTTTCACTGGCGGTCGGATGTACCGCACCGGAGACCGGGTCCGCTGGGTCTCGCGCCCGCCGGTCGATGGTGATCCTTCGGGATCGACTTCGCCTCTGGTAGTGGACTTCCTGGGCCGGGTGGACGACCAGGTGAAGGTCCGGGGCTACCGGATCGAGCTGGGTGAGGTCGCCGCTGTTGCCCAGCAGTGCCCGGGTGTGGGTGAAGCGGTGGCGGTGGTGGACGGAACTGGTGCGGACGCTCGTCTGGTCTGTTACTTCACCGGGCCCGAAGCGTCCGTGGTTGAGAAGTTCTGCCGTGATCGTCTGCCGGAGTACATGGTGGCGTCGGTGTTCCTGCGGCTGGACGAGATGCCGCTGAACCGCAACGGCAAGATCGACCGGAAGGCCCTGCCGGCCGCCGAGGTCGAAAGCACCTTCGTCGCGCCGGCCACGGAACGGGAGGCGCTGATCGCCCGGATCTGGTGCGAGGTGCTCGACGTCGACCGGGTCAGCGTGGAAGACAACTTCTTCGCCGTCGGCGGTCACTCGATCCGGGCCATCGCCCTGGTCGGCGCGCTCCGGGCCGCCGGGTGCGAGGTTCAGGTCAAGGACGTGTTCCAGCACCGCACCGTGCGCGCCCTGGCCCGGGTGGTCCGGGCCGCGCAGAGTGCCACCGGTCTGGTGGTGCCGCCGTTCTCGATGGTCAGCGAGGCCGATCGTTCCCGGCTGCCGGAGGATGCGACCGACGCCTACCCGCTGGCCCAGGTGCAGTTGGGCATGATCGTGGAGATGCTCGGCGACGAAGCGCAGCAGCGCTACGTCAACGCGTCGACGTTCGTGATCCGCGACGGCCGGCCGTTCCGGCCCGAGGCCCTGCAGCGGGCGGCCGAGACGGTGGTGGCCCGGCACGAAATGCTGCGCACATCAATTCATCTCGACGAGTACTCGGAGCCGCTGCAGGTCGTGCACCGGAACGCCGCGATCGCGGTCCGAGTGGTCGATGTGCGCGGCCAGGACGAGGAGTCCGCGGTCCGTGAGTGGCTGCGGGCCGAACGTTCTGCCGCCTTCGACCTCAGCACCCCGCCGATGCTGCGGATCGGGGCCCTGATCACGGACGGGGACTCGTGGCGCCTGGCCTTCACGCACTGCCACGCGATCACCGAGGGCTGGAGTCAGCAGAACCTGCTGATAGAGGTGCTCGAGCTCTACCGTTCCTCCTGCGAGGGAAAGAAACTGGCCTGGAGCGCACCGGCCTCTCGGTACGCCGAGTTCATCGCGGCCGAACGTCAGGCCCTGGCCGATCAGGACGATCGCGCGTTCTGGCAGGACGTGGTGGACCGGCATCGTCGCTTCGCTCTGCCGGAGGGCTGGGGCGATCCCGCCGACGCCCCTCGCCAGCAGATCAAGCTGAGGATCGAGTTCCGGGACCTGGAGCCGCAGCTGCGGGAACTGGCTCGCAGCGAGCAGGTCTCGTTCAAGAGCGTGCTGCTCTCCGCCCACCTGAAGGTGCTGAGCCAGCTCACCGGTGAGCAGGCCTTCCACGCCGGGCTGGTCAGCAGCGGCCGCCCGGAGAGCGAGGGCTCCGAACGGGTCTACGGCATGTTCCTGAACACCCTGCCGTTCCCGTACGAGCGCAGCGCGCTCAGCTGGCGCGACCTGGTCCGGCAGACCTTCGACACCGAGGCCGCGATCTGGGGCCACCGGCGCTTCCCGCTGCCGGAGATCCAGCGGATGGCCGGGGACCGCCAGCTGTTGCCCGTGATGTTCAACTACACCGACTTCCAGCAGGTCGTCGACGGGGAACGGGTGGACGTGCGCGGCGGGTCCTCGGACGGCGCCAACGAGTTCCTGATGTCGGTGAACACCCAGCCCGGTCAGCTCACGCTGCGCCTGGTCAACCACGCGGTGGCCCGGGCCGGGGCCGAGCAGATCGCCGCGATGTACCGCACGGTCCTGGAGGTCATGGCCGCCGACCCGGACGGCCCGGCGCAGCCGGCGCTGGTCTCCGAGGCCGAGCGCAACCGGCTGCTGCACGAGTTCAACGACACGGACGTGGAGTGGTGAGATGACTCTGACAACGGAACGGCCGCGCGTACGGGGCCCGGTCGCCAGCCTGGCCGCCTGCTTCACCGAGCAGGCCGCCCGCACCCCGCAGGCCACGGCGGTGCTGGTCGGCGGTCGCCGGATCAGCTACGCCGACCTGGCAGCCGAATCGGCCCGCCGGGCTGGGGCGCTGGCCCGGGCCGGGGTCGGGCCTGACCAGGTGGTGGGGGTGATGCTCGGGCGCTCCGAGCACGCCCTGGCCGCGATGCTGGGCGTCTGGCGGGCCGGCGCGGCCTACCTGCCGATCGACCCGGCCCTGCCGCCGGACCGCATCGATTACATGCTGGCCACGGCCGGTGTTCAGGTGGTGCTCACCGAGAGCAGCCTGACCTCCCGCCTGCCGGAGGCATTCACCGGCCGCACCGTCCTGATCGGCGATTCGGGTCCCGAGCCGGAGCCCCTGGACGACCGGGACCTGCTGGCCTACGTGCTCTTCACCTCCGGCTCCACCGGACGGCCGAAGGGCGTGCAGATCAGCCGCCGGGCCCTGATCAACCTACTGTTCTCAGTCCGGGCCCGGCTGAACGCGGGGCCCGGGCACGTCTGGCTGGCCGCCACCTCGTTCTCGTTCGACATCTCGATGGCCGAGCTCTGGCTGCCGCTGATCACCGGCGGCACCGTGGTCCTGGCCACCGACGAGCAGGTGCACGACCCGCTGGCCCTGTGCGGGCTGCTCTCCAGCCACGGAGTGACCCACCTGCAGGCCACGCCCTCGGGCTGGCGCCTGCTGCTGGCGGCCGGCTTCGGCGAGCGCGCGGTCACCGCGATCACCACGGGGGAGGCCTGCCCGCGCAGTCTGGCGGTCGAGCTCAGCCGCCGGGTGCCGGTCCTGCACAACCTGTACGGGCCCACCGAGACCACGGTCTGGTCGACGGGCTGGCCCATTCCGGTGGGCAGCGACGGTGGCGTGGCGATCGGCCGGCCCCTGCACAACACCCGGGCCTACGTGCTGGGCGCCGACCTTGAGCCGGTGGCCCCGGGGGCCGTCGGTGAGCTGTACCTGGCCGGTGACGGGGTGGCGCGGGGTTATGCGCGTCGCCCGGACCTGACCGCGGAACGCTTCGTGCCGGAGCCCTTCGGCCGTTCCGGTGCCCGGATGTACTGGACCGGTGACCTGGCCCGGATGCGGCCGGACGGTGAACTGGAATGCCTGGGCCGGGTCGATCACCAGGTCAAGCTGCGCGGCCACCGGATCGAACTGGGCGAGATCGAGGAGTGCCTGCGGCGTCATCCGGAGGTGGGCGATGCGGTGGTCGTGCTCAAGGAGGACCCGGAGGGCGACAAGAGCCTCGTCGCCTACGCCACCGGCGGCTCCGGCCTGCGCGAGTACCTGGGCCGGGAGCTACCGGCGTACATGGTTCCGGCCGCGGTCGTCGTGCTGGCCGAGTTGCCGTTGCTGCCCTCCGGCAAGGTGGACCGCAACGCCCTGCCTGACCCCTCCGGCGCCGACTACGAGGAGGCGGCCGAGCACGTCGAGGCCCGGACCAGGACCGAACGGCTGATCGTCCAGCTCTGCGCCGAGACACTCGGCCGGGGCCGGATCAGCGTGCAGGAGAAGTTCTCCCGCCTGGGCATCGACTCACTGCGCATCGTCACCCTGCTCGGCGCCGCCCGCCGCGCAGGCCTGAAGGTGCAGCTGAAGACCTTGCTGATGTCCGAGAACATCGAGCAGCTGGCCGCGAACATCGACCGGGCCCCGCGTTCGCTGGTCTCGTTCGGCCTGCGGCAGGCGCTCGAGGAGAACGACGTTCCCGGGGCGAGCCTGGCCGTGATCCGGGACGGTGAGATCGCCGAGCTGAGCACGGCCGGGGTGGTGACGCCCGGGGGAGCAGCGACGACCGAGCAGACCCGCTTCCACGTCGGGTCGATCAGCAAGCACGTCAGCGCCTGCCTGGCCCTGCGCCTGGTCGACCGGGGTCTGCTGAACCTCGACCAGGACGTCAACATGCACCTGCGACGCTGGCCGGTGCCGGGCGGATTCGGGCCGGTGACCGTGCGGCACCTGCTCGCGAACCGCTCGGGACTGTCCCCGACGCCGTCCGTCTGGTATCCGCCGTCGGCGACCACACCGTCCCTCATTGATCTGTTGCAGGGAAAGACCACCGAACAGGACGACCCGATCCGCCGGGACAGCGCTCCGGAGAGCACTTTCCAGAAGAACGGCTCGCACTGGGCGGTGCTGCAGCTGCTTCTGGAGGACCGCACCCGGACCGCCTTCGCCGATCTGGCCGACGAGCTGGTCTTCGGCCCGCTCGGCCTGACCGGCAGCACCTTCCGGCACGACTTCGACGACCGGCCGAGGGCTCTGGGCCACGACGCGATGGGCCAGCCGTTGGACGGCGGCTGGCGTACCCGGCCGACGACGGCCGCCAACGGCTTGTGGAGTACCGCCGCGGACCTGGCCCGGATCGCCGTGGACCTCCGGCACGCCTACCGCGGAGAGCCGGCCACCCTGCTCTCGCCCGGGGCGGCCCGGCAGATGCTCACCCTGCAGCATCCCGGCAGCTTCTACGGCCTGGGAACCGTGCTGGACGACAGCGAGTTCGGCCATGCAGGCGAGGTACCCGGCTTCCGGGCTATCAGCATGACCGGGATCGAGTCCGGCACCGGCTTCGTGGCCCTGACCAACTCGGACGCCGGCAAGGCCGTCCTCACCAGCACCGCCGACCTGATCAGGAGCGCCCCGTGACCCAGACCAGCGAACGCCTGATCGTGAAAGTGACCACCCCCGTGAATCACCCGGTGTTCCAGGGGCACTACCCCGGCTTCCCGCTGGTGCCGGGCGCCTACCTGGTCGACGTGGTCAGCCGGGCGTTCCCGGACAGGTCCGAACTCCTCGAGGTCGAGCAGTGCCGGTTCGTCGGCCCGACCTTTCCCGGTGAGGAGATCGTCGCCGACATCACCGCGGACGGCCCGCTGTACAGCGCCATGGTCACCGCTGCCGGACGGCCTTCGGCCCAGATTCGTTTCCGCCGAGGAACCTTTGAACCGGCCGGGACCTCCTCTGCCGTAGAGGATCTGCCGGTGATTCTCGACCGGGCCGCGATCGCCGGGATCGTGCCCCACCGCCCCCCGATCCTGCTGGCCGATCAGGTCAGCGAACTCGTCCCGGGCCGGCGGGCGACGGTTCACCACACCGTGCCGGACGAGCCGGTCTGGCTCGAGCCGGTGGGCGAATTCCTGCCCCCGGCCCTGCTGCTGGAGTCCTGGGCCCAGGCGGCACTGGTCATGCTGCTCGCCGAGAACCCGCACCCGGACGTGAACGTCGGCGGCGTACCGGTGGCGGGAACGGCCGAGCGGGTGACCTTCGGGCCGCGAGTGCGCCCAGGGATGCGGATCGACCACGAGATCACCTTCGTCCGTAACCTGGGCGGCATGAGCATCGTTCGCGGCGGCAGCCGGGTCAACGGCGTCCCGGTGCTCGAGATCGGCCGTCTGGTGACCACTCTCGCCTCCATCGAGCAGCTCCTGGTGGTGTCGTGACCTGGGTGCGTCAATGGCCGGCCCGCAGCACCCGCGCCCGCCGGTTCGTCTGCTTCCCTCCGGCGGGCGCCGGGGCCGGGTTCTACCGGGACTGGGCCCCGGCGCTGCCGGCCGACTGCGAGCTGTGGTCCGTGCAGTACCCCGGCCGGGAAGACCGTTTCGGCGAGCCGCTGATCGCCGACCTGCAGACCATGGCCGACCAGATCGCCGCCGTGCCGGGCCTGCTCGACGGCACCCCGCTGTGGCTGTTCGGGCACAGCATGGGGGCGCTGCTCGCGTACGAGGTGGCCCGCCGGATCGAGCCCGCCGCACCCCTGCAGCGCCTGGTCGTCTCCGGCCGGATCGCCCGGCGCCACCAGAAACCCGGAACGCTCTACCAACTGGACGACGACGCCTTCTCCGCGCAGGTGCTCAAGCTCGGCGGCGTTCCCGAGGTGCTGCTGGCCGACCCGGAGATGCGAGCCGTGCTGCTACCGATCATGCGCTCCGACTACCAGGCCGTCGAAACCTACTCGGCCCAGCCGCATCCGCCGCTGCAGACCCCGGTCCTGGCCCTGGCCGGCACCGACGACCAGCACGCCCCACCGCCCGCGATGGAGCACTGGTCGGACATCACCACCGGCCCGTTCCGGCTGGCCGCGCACCCGGGCGGGCACTTCTTCCTGGTGCCCGAACTCCAGAACGTGCTGCGCGACGTCCTGGCTCCACTGTGACGGGAGGACGAGTCGCGCTCGCCGGCGATTAGGTGATTTCCCCCTGGCCAGCGGCCCTATCTGATCATTTGGTGTCGTCATCGCGGGGTATCGCCGGGAGCGGCTGCCCCATTGGCCGATGAATTGCACAAAGCTGCATGCGGCGGCTTTAGGACTGTTTTAATGCTCGCGTCCGGTAGGTCGGGTTCCATCAACCGGGAGCGACATGAGCGCTCAGCAAGATCTCGTCCGCCTGCGAGACTCCGCCGCCCAGTGGGCCGGCCGGGTGCTCGGCCATCCCGCCCATCAACTCCTCGACCCTCGCCTCGTCGCTGACATCGGGCGGCACCTCGAACTCCTCGAACAGGCCGCGCTGGCTCCGGTGCGGGTGGGGTTCGCGGGCGGGTTCAGCACCGGTAAGTCCGTATTGCTGGGCGCTCTGCTGGGTCTGGGCGACCTGCTGCCGGCCAGCGCCCCGGCCACCACCGCCGTGATCACCGAGATCCACCCGCGCCCCGGCCCCGACGTGCTCGTGGACGAGCGGGCCGAGGTCCGCTTCCTGAGCCGGCGGCAGGTCGAGGAGTACCGCGACCGGCTGGTGTCCGGCCTGGCCGCCGAGTCGGGACGTCCGGCCCCGTCCGACCGGGCTTCCTGGCCCGCGCTGACCGACTGGTGTCGGGAAATCCTCTGGCCCACCGGCCTGGTCGAGACCCGGGTCCGCGAGTTCCTGGCCCTGCGGGACGCTGCGATCAGCTTCGACTGGCTGCCGGATCGCGAGCCGCTGGACCTGGAATGGGCCACGGTGCGGCGGAATCTGGTGACCATCGAGCTGGACAACGGCCCACCGAACTGGATGCTGCCCCCGCCGGCCCGGATCCCGACCACCGGATTCGATCCCGACATCCTGCGTCGCAGCAGCCGTCTGGTCGAGCGGGTGGTTGTGGGAGTGCAGGTGCCGGAACGGTTCTGGCCCTTGGAGCGCACCCGGATCGGTGACGACGTGGTGTTGCTGGACACCCCGGGCCGGGGCGGTACGTCGGCCAAGGTCCGCGACGACCTGCTGCTGATCAACGAGATGCCGGTCCTGGACGCGCTGGTCGTGATGTGCGATCCGATGCGCCCGGACGCGGACGACGTGCAGCAGTTGCTGCGGGAGTTCGTCGCCGCCGGAGGTGAGCGTGGGCTGGTCGTGATCAACCGGTTCAATCTGGCCGAGGTCGGCCAGAGCGCGCTGCAGTCCGGGACGGGCCCGATCACCGAGGCCGACCTGCTCGCCGATCCGGCCTACGCCACCTTGCGGGCGGTCTGGCAGACGGCCACCTCGCTGGGGACGGACACTCCGGCGGCCGCTGCGGAGACAGCGATCACCTCGGTGGTGGCGGCCTGGGCGCTGGGGCGGACCCAGGACCGGCCGCCGGTGCCGCTGCCTGCGGGAAAGACCGAGGCGGAATGGAAACAGGAGATTGCGGAGCAGGCCGGCCGGTGGCGAGAGCTGGCCTCCCGGATGCAGCCGGCCCACGGAACTCTGGCCACGGCGCTGACCGACTACGCGGCCGACGGCGGACTGGCCCGGTTGCGCGGGTTGCTCAGCACACAGACGGTGCGGGTGGGGGTGGCGCGCAAGAGTGCTCGGGTGCGCCGTCTGCACGACGAGCTGGAACAGTTATGTGCGACGGCGATGATTCCGTTGCGGGAGTGGGACGCGAGCGTCGAGGACAGCGAGACGCAAGCCCGGCACAGGCTGGAACAGCAGTTCATCGACGCCAAGATCAGCCTGAATGTGACGCTCGAGCGCTGCAACGTGGATGTCTTCACCCAGACCTTCACCCTCTCCGGCGGGCGTAGTGGTCCTGAGGAGGTCAACCGCCGGGTACTGGAGGACGTCTTCGGCTGGACTGCGTGGGGACGCTTGTGGGACAGCGTGCACAGCCAGGAGTTGCGGGGTGGCGGGTCGGGGATGCCCCGTACGACGGACGCGCTGCTGCCCGCCTTCCGTGAGTCGGTGGAACGGGCTCACCTGGTCGGGGTCGAGGTGGCCGACCGGATGGTGGCTCGCTGGGCCGCGGTCCGGGAACGGGAAATGGCCGATCAGCTGGACGATCTCATCGACGTCTTCGAGGCGATCGGTCCGGTGCTGGATGAGCGTCATCAGCCGGTACGGGACTGGCTGGGCGATGCGGTCCAGACCGAGTGGCTCCTGGACCCGGCCGAGGCCCCTGAGCCCCGGGAAACCGCGGCGCCGGAGCCGGCCCGGACTGCGGACGAGCTTTTTCCCCTGCGGCTCGGCCGTGGCCTTCCCTGGGCTGACGAGCGGACCGGCGACCAGCAGCGACTGCATCAGATGCAGATCATCCGAGTGCGCAACGAACTGGCGGCTGCGGCGGTCCGGGCCGGTCACCGGGCTCTGGCGGGTCGGCTCAAGGAACTGGTGAGCAGAGTGCGCCGACTGCTCGACGGACACCAGAACGCCTGGTTCGAGCTGACTGACCTTCAGAAACGGGTGGTCGACACCGCCTACCCGAGCAAGATCCAGGCCGAGGCCACCTCGCCCGAGCCGCACCGCGACGACCCGATCAAGCCGCAGCCCCGGAAGAAGGTCTGAGCCATGGCGCTGGAGATCGGTTTCAGTTCCCCGAACCTGTCGGCCGGTTCGGACCCGCAGCAGGGTCTGCAGCTTCCGATGATCGCGGGCCGAGTGTGCCTGCCCGACCTGACCCTGACCACCACCGACGGCCGGGCCGCCTACCTGGACCACCTGGCGGTGACCGGCGCCGGAGAATCGGCGACGGCGACCGCCCTGGCCGAGTCGTGGCAGGCCTCGGACCGGGCGATCAACCCGGTGCTCAGGATCCCGGCCACCTGGACGGCGGTGGCCGGGCCCGGGCCGGTCGAGCTGAGCATCGTGGTCAGTTACCGGGAGCAGGACATCGCGGGCAACTGGCTGCGTCCGGAGATGACCCCACCGGCCCGGCGCACCGTGCGGGTCGCCTGGGGACCGGGTGGCGCAGCGGGGAAACCGGCCACTCCTGAACCCGCCGAGGCCACAACCGCAACCCAGAACGAAACCGCAGCCTCGGAGCCGGAATCGGTACCGGACCCGTCCGTCGGCACTGCTCGGCCCTCCACCGAGGTGCACCACGGCATCGCTGCGATCGACTTCGGAACCACGGCCTGCACGGTCACCTTGTGGGACGAGCAGCACGCCCGGCAGCCGGTGCTCCCGGAAAGCCAGGCCCAACTGCTGCGGGACGAGACGATCGCCCTGCTGAGCGCGAAGGGCCCGCTGACCCTGAACGGGGCGTGGGAACAGCTCACGCAGCGGGTGGCGGCCACGGTTCAGCCGTCCGGTGGCGATCTGCAGTCCCTGGTCGCTGCCCTGAGCCGCGGCACCACCAGCAACAGCAACCTGCTCCAGGAGACGTTGAAGGCACTGGAGAGCCAGAGCCAGTACACCGCCCGCCCGTCTCTGCGGGCCTGGCTGACCGAGTCGCTGCACCGGATGTACGCCCAGACCTTGGCCGCCCCGGCGCCGGAACACTGGCAGCTGTGGCTGGTCCCGTTCGGGGTCAAGGACGAACCGCAGGTGCCGGCCACGGTCAGCGTCAGCCGCACCAGCAAGAAGGTGGAGCAGGTCGGGCAGCCGATCGACGACCCGGACGGCGAGAAGGTGGTGCTGCCCAGCCTGAAACGGCACTTCGGCCGGGACGAGGCCCGCGAGGTAGCCGAGCTCGGCCTGGCCACAGACGAGGTCATCGCCGAGGCGATCGGCTGGCTGATCGGCCGGACCAACGAGTTCATCCTGGGTACCGAGGGGCTGGACCATCACCGGCTGAACCGGGTGGTGTGCACCTACCCCACCGCGATGCCCGGCGCGGCCCGGCGCCGGCTGCAGCAGCTCGTCGCCTCCGCCGCCGGGGTGAACGAGGTGAACATCCGCTACGACGAGGCGATCGCGGCCGGGTTCTACTTCCTGATGCGCGACATCGGCAGCGATCGGGAGCTCGGGATCGAGGCGTTGTGGGCCCGGATGCGCCCCACCGAGAACCCGGGCGTCCGGACCGAGAACCTGCTGGTGGTGGACATCGGCGGCGGCACCACCGACATCGCCCTTTTCACGATGAACCTCCAGGACGCCACCCCGCACCTGGCCGATGTGCCGCCGCACCGCAGCGGCCGGTACTACCGGATCAGCCCCGAGCTGCGCGGCAGCAACGGCTGGGCCAACCGGGGCGGGGACTACCTGACGTTGTGCGTCTTCCACCTGCTTAAGGCCACCGTCGCGGATGCTCTGCTGCGCAGCTACCCGCAGGAGGCCACCGACGCCGGGCACTGGCTGGACGAGCGGATGAAGCAGCTGTCCAAGATTGGCGAGTGGTGGGACGACCAGAGCAGCCGCTACCGGCCGGGCTCCCTGATCGAGGCCGAGTTCACACATCTGAAGGACAACCTCTGGAAGAAAGGTTCCATCACCGGGCCTGCGCATCGTGCCGTGGTCGAGCAGGTGGTGCCGACCCGGTGGCGCGACGCGTCCGAGGAGCCTGCGGCCCAGAGGCGCCGCTCGGCCTTCAACCAACTCTGGCGACTGGCCGAGGCAGCCAAGATCGGTCCTCTGGGGAACGGCCGTGACTACACCGTGCCGCAGCCTGAACTGGCCTCGCTGATAGGGTTTCTGACCGGCCAGACGCTTACCGCCGACGTCGGCCGGCTGCGGACGGAGCCGCTGGGTGCCACCACCTTCGCCGAGGTCGCCGGCGTACTGCTGAAGAAGCTGGCGAATCTGGCCGCCGCGCTGGTGAACGGGCGGTTCGAGGGCAGTCCGCAGCGGATCGACCGGCTGGTGTTGACCGGCCGGGCCAGCAGCCTGGACCTGGTCCGCGAGGTGTTCGGCGAGGTCTTCGCCGAGAGTGCGGCCCGGCACGGCCTCATCGAGTGGGACCCGACCGCGCTGCAGGTGGACCAGCGCGGAGCCAAGAGCGCCACCTCGATCGGGGCAGTCTGGGCCGAGCGGATGCGGTTGCTCAGCCGCCGTCCGGAGAACGCCGAGGACGTGGCCCGGGCCGGGAACCTGGAGATCCGGGTCGAGGTCGACAATGTGTTCCAGACTCTGCCGGCCACCTTCACCGTGACCCGCAGCAGTTCCTACGAAACGGTTTTCCAGGCGAACCAGGAGTTCGAGGTGGAGTCCGGTGACCGGCGCCGCCTGGAGTACCCGCTCAAAAGCGTGCCCCGGGTCCTGAACATCCACCGGAAGATCGACGGGGACGACCCGATGTTGTGGGGATCCTTCGACCCTGCACAGACGGCCCGGAACGAAGGATACGAGCCGGCCATTCCTTCGCCCGATGCCAAAGAGTCCGATGACCTCTGGCTGGCCCGGATCCAGTCCAGAGTGGAGATCAACCCGCACCTCGAACTCACCCTGCACCTGTGGAACGTCGGCGACAACCCGGCGCTGAGCGGGCCGGCCCAGGTGGTCGACGGGCCGGCCACACCGCTGACGGCCGAGAAACCCACGAACCTGCTGGATCTGGCCCGGCGCCTGAGGGTGCGGATCGGGAACGCCGACGACCGTCTCGGGCGGGTGGTGTTCCCCGGTGACGGCGAGCTGACCTGGACTCACGTGTTCGCCGAGTCCGAGAACCCCAAGTCGCCGCTGCGGCGGGGTCTGGTGAGCTCGCAGCCGCTGCCCAGGGCCGGCTCCGAGGGCTGGCAGTTCTTCCTGACCTCGCTCGCGGACCGTGAGCCAGGGCAGCCCGGCGAACGAGTGGACGAGCGGGTCGCCTCACCCGCGGTCGCCGTACTGAACGGGGCCACCGGCTGGTACGCCAGCCTGGACGAGGCCGGGCAGTTGCGGGTGCATCCCGGGAAGCCGCGCTACCTGAAGGCCTCCAGTCTTCGCGAGATGGACGACAACCCCGGCGCGGTCTTCTCCACCCCGATGAGTGCCCGGGGCGGCGAGGACGAGTCCTCCGACCCGTTCAACGGTCTGCAATGAGCACGTCCGGGTTGTCGCTGGAGGAGGCCCTGAGAGATCTGCTGTTCCAGCAGGACCTGCGGGTGGGCGTGGTGGTGCGCAGCCATCTGGTCGGGCTGCGCGCCGCCCTCGCCGAAGAGGCTTTGCCGCCTGCTCATCCGAGCCGGGACGCCCTGGACACAGTGCAGCGGGAACTGGCGAAACTGCTCGGGTTGCCCTCGGGCAACAGGGTAAGGGTCGGGCCACCCCCGGAACCCGCAGAGAGCCCCGTAGGCCAGCCGTTCGACCCACCACCACCGCTGCCGACCCAGCCGATTCAACCTGTCCCGAGCGTCCCGCCCGGTGTGCTGGCCCTGCGCCAGTCAGCAGCCGAGGCCGAACGTCTGCGCGCCGACATCCCCTCCTCCGGACCCTGGACCGACATCCCCAGCCTGGACGAGCGTCTGGCGATCGTGGCGGCGCAGCCGGAAGGCGCGCCCGGGCTGCGGTTGTCTCCTGACGCTGCGATCCCCGGCGACATCGCCGACACCTTGCAGCTACGGCCCGGAGACTACGGCCCGGACCACCGCCTGGCCGTGGCCGGCGCCCAGCTCCTCGCCCTCGCCCCGCTCGATCCGGACCTGCGCGACCACCTGCCGTCGTCACCGACGTCATCCGCCCGAAACCCGGCCCGTCCGGCCGACCTGGCCGCTCTACGGGCCGATCTGATGGCCCGCCTGTACGAGTACGCGGCCCAGACCGAACCCCAGGCGAAGCTGCTGGGCATGCTCCGCGTGGCCGAGGCTCTGAGCTCGGTGCGGCATAACTTCACCCCGCCGGACGACAGCTGGTGGTCGGCCTGGCACCGGCGGGTCCAGGACGAGGTCTACGAGTTCTCCCGGCACGTGAGCGGCGCCCAGCTGACCGTGCTGTCCGGGCCGTACCAGAGCATCAAGGACCAGACCGACAACGACGCCCTGGTCAGCGGCCCGCGCGGCACCGTCTACGCCTGCCTGCGGATGTGGGCCAGGATCGGCGAGAAAACCTATCCAGGGCGGGTTCTCGTTGCCGGATGAACACCGGCGACTGAGCGCGCACCAGTATCTGGCCGCCCTGAAAGACCCGGCCGGAGCCTTCACCGATGCCCGGCTGCGCACCGCCCGCCCCGTGCGCGGAACCCGCAACCAGCCGGTCCAGCGCCTGGGACAGCACGCCGTCGTCTACCGGCTGAAAGTACCGGACGGGACGCAGTACGCCCTGCGCTGCTTCTTCCGGCCCAGCGACGCGCACCAGGACCGCTACCGGATCCAGGCCCGGCTGAAGCACAGCCATCAGGCCCGGCAGGTACCGGAACTGACGGTCTGGGAGTACCTGCCGCAGGGCATGACGGTCGAGAACGAGCCCACCCCGGTCCTGCTCGGGCCCTGGCGCAGCGGGGTCAGCCTGGACACCGCGATCCAGCAACGCCTGGACCAGCCGCAGCAACTGCGCATCATCGAGGCCCGCTGGGTGGACCTGATCCGGCGTCTGGACAGTTCCGGCATCGTCCACGGCGACCTGCAGCACGGCAACGTCCTGGTCGATCCGGCCGTGGACGGGTCCGGCCTGTACTTGGTCGATCCGGACAGCCTGTGGACGCCGGCGCTGGCCCGGGTGCCGCCCCCGGCCGAGGCCGGGCATCCGAACTACCGTCATCCGCAGGCCTCCGTGGCCCAGTGGGGGCCCGGCGGCGACCGCTTCAGCAGCCACGTGATCGACCTGTCGCTGCTTGCCCTGGCCGCGCAGCCGCACCTGTGGGAGAGGTACCACGACGACCACAATCTGATCTTCACCGCCGAGGACCTGCAGGCCCCCGGAACCACCCGGCTGTGGCGGGAACTGTCCGACTCGCCCGACCGGACGGTCCGGGAACGAGCAGCCCGGCTGGCCGAGTTGTGCCGGGCCTCGGCCCAGAAACTCCCGCTGCTGATCAGCACCGTCAAACCGGTCGAGCAACCGCCCGTCACGGTGAACGCCACCCCACCACCCGCACCACCGCAACCGGTTCCGAAGACCCAGCCCGAACGTCCTCAAGTCAAAAGCCCACCCGTCGAATCCCCGCCCCCAGCGGCCATCGCCCGCCCCACCCATCTGATCCTGCTCCTCGTCCTGGCCATCGGCCTCGACCTGCAGCAGTACGCCTCCGAGGACCTCGCACCCGGAGCGCCGGGCGTCGTGCGAGCCACCGCCGACGGACTCTGGATCGTCAGCCTGGCCGGAATCCTGATCTGGCCACGCGCCCGGCCGGTGCTGGCCGCGCTGGCAGGTGGGGCCGCCTTCGCCCTCGTCGTGATGAGCGTGGGCTGGTTCGCCGTCGTGCTGCCGCTGCTGGATCCGGACGAGATCGCCCAGGGAGAAGAGTTCTACGCCGGGGCAGCGGTCTGCTACCTGATCGCGCTCGCAAGTTTCTTCCTGGTCTGGAAACACGCCCCGCAGCGTCCGGCCGAGCGCAGCGTCACCCGGCTGTATCTGGCCGGGGCAGTAAGCATTCTGCTGGCCGAAGGGCTCCTGCTCGACCAAGGAGCCGACGTCGTCCACGGCGGATGGCACACCCCGCTGGGCTACCCCTCCGGCGTACACCCCGTAGCCCAGGTGATCGGGGTCAGCGCGGTGGTGGGCGCCGTGCTGATGCTGTTCGCCCTCGCCGCTCTGGTCCGGCGCAGCCTGGCCTGGCTGATCGCGATGACCACCGTCCTCGCGACCCGTCTGGTGGTCACGGAAGACCACTGGGAATGGCGGGAACTGGCCGACCCGTGGGACCGGATCGCCCCACTGGCCTACTGGGTGGCGATAGCCGCCTTCGTCCTGTGCGCAGTGACCGTTCCGCTGGCCCGCCGCAGCGCCGAACCTCAAGGAGCACCGTGACCTACACCCGAAGGATGAGCACCCGCTACCCCGGCTGCGTCGTCGTCCTGATCGACCAGTCCGCCTCGATGGCCGAGGACATCGCCGGGCACACCGGAATCACCCGTGCCCAGGCGGTGGCCTCGGCGGCCGACGGCCTGCTGGACGAACTCGTGCAGCGCTGCGTCAAGGACGACGACCAGGTCAAACCCTGGTGCGACGTGGCGGTGCTGGGCTACGGCGGCCAGGGAATCGTCTCGATGTTCCCGCCCGGCTTCGTCTCCACCTCCGAACTCGACCGGTTCGCCCTGCCCAGCGCAACGGCCCAGGACGAGTTCGACACCGGGATGCACTGGATCAAGCCGATGTTCGACGGGCACACCCCGATGGCCGAGGCGCTGCAGCGGGCACACCAGATGATCCGGGGCTGGATCCAGAAGCACCCGGACTCGTTCCCGCCGGTCGTCCTCAACGTGACCGACGGCATGGCCAACACCGCCGATCCGCACGAGCCCGCCGCCGCCCTGCGCCGGCTCGGCACCAGCGACGGAAACGCCCTGCTGTTCAACCTGCACCTGTCCAGCAGCCAGGCGCAGCGCGTCGAGTACCCGGCCACCACACCGGTTCTGGAGGACAAGTACGCCGCCGCGCTGTTCGACATGTCCAGCGAGATCCCACCCCAGCTGGTCGAGACCTCGCGCTTTCCGCTGCAGCCCGGCGCTCGCGGGTTCGTGTTCAACGGTGGTGCCGCGGCGCTGCTGCACTTCTTCATGTGGGGAACGCCGGTCGGTGCGCTGTGACGTTCCCGATCGCTGAGCTGATTTCCCTTCCCCGGCGACACGGTTCATCGCCCGATGGGGAAGATGCCGGCGGTTTCGACGAGGTTCGCGGCCGGTTCGTGCTCAGCGACGGCGCAGGGTCGGCCTTCTCGGCCCGGACCTGGGCGCGGACACTGGTGCGGCACTTCATCAACGATCCGGAGGCCGGCTGGCACGAGCAGGCGGTGGCGTCCTGGCGGGCCGGCCTGACCCTGCGTACTCCTCGTACTCGCCGGGCGGCCGAGCAGGGCAGCGCCGCGACTCTGGTCGGTCTAGCCATGGCGGACGGGGTGGGCTGGCAGGCGACAGCGGTGGGCGATTCCTGTCTGTACGTTCTCCGCGCTGAGAACAACCTGTTGCCAGAGGCTTTCCCGATCGCCTGGGGAGACCGGTTTCCGGCTGCTCCCGAGCTGTGGACGACCGGTCGGCCTCCGCGCCTGGCCCGGCTCGCCGGTACTGCGGCCCCCGGCGACGTCCTGATTCTGGCCACCGACGCGGTGGCCCGCTGGGCGTCCGCCGGTCCGCCCTCGATCTGGCGCTGGCTGGCCACGACCGAAACGGAGCAACTGTCGGCGACGCTGGCCAAGTACCGGGACGAGAGCGAGATCGAGGACGACGACCTGTCGGTCCTGATCGTCCGGCCGCCTCTCTAACACCTGTCCGATATGTGATTTTTGTACACCTATCGACATCGTTGCCGCACCGGGTAAGAATGGCGGGCGCCACTGCGACGTCATCGGCGAGCGAAAGGTGGGCAACGATGCCCGGTTCCCGAACGCTGAGGAAAGTGCTGGTCATCGCCCTGGCGGTGGTGCTGTCGACGGTGGCTCTGGTGCCCTCGGCACAGGCTGCGGGACCGGCCCCGGCCGGGCGGTCGCAGGTGGTCTCCGGCCCGGCTCGCTTCCAGGTGCTCTCGCCCACCCTGATCCGGACCGAGTACGCCGGCGACCAGAAGTTCGTGGACGCCGGAACGTTCAACGTGGTGGGCCGTGACTCGTTCGGCCCACCCCGCTTCACCACCCGCACGTCCAAGGGCTGGCTGAGCATCGACACCGGAAAGCTCCTGCTGCGCTACAAGATCGGTTCCGGCCGCTTCGCCGACGACAACCTGCAGATCAGCCTGAAGGCCGGGCCGCAGTCGGTAGAGGCTGCTCCGTGGGCCGGGCAGGGCGTGGTGGCCTGCGACTTCGGCAAGCTGTGCGAGGCCGAGAAGCTGGACCTGGACGGGCTGGCCCTGGCGACGAACCATTCCGGCTACACCGGGGGTGGTTTCGTGGCCGGATACGAAGGCTCCGGCAATGCTCTGCGGTTCTCGGTGGCGGCGCCGTCGGCCGGGACGTTCCAGTTGGCCGTGCGGTACGCGAATGCGCAGGGCGGCGACGGGCAGAGCACCGAGCGGACCTTGCGCGCGGTGGTGGACGGGGACGCGGGCCGTCAGTTCACGCTGCCGCCCACCGGCTCGTGGAGCACCTGGTCGGTGGTCAACGTGCCGCTCGAGCTTCCGGCCGGCCAGCACGAGGTGAAGATTGTTCGGGGACCGGCCGAGTCGGGGAACCTGAACATCGACAGTCTCGCGGTGCAGCCGACCGGGGCGGCCTACCCGTCGCCGTCAGTGCCAGAACCACAGCCCTGCTCATTCGGAGACGTCTGTGAGGCCGAGCGCGGTGAACTCGCCGGCGGCGCGAAATCGGCAGACGACCACAACGGCGCCTCAGCAGGAAGTTTCGTGGCCGGGCTGGAGAAGATCGGCGCCGTGGGCACCCTGACCGTGACCGACGTGCCCAAGGCCGGCTCGTACTGGATCCAGGTGCGTTACGCCAACGGCAAGGCCGGTTCGCAACCCGTCCAGTCACGCGAGCTGAGCGTGCAGGCCGGGGGCGGGCCGACGTCCATCATTGATCTGAAGCCGACCAGTGGATGGGACTACTGGCGCACCGTGGCGGCGCCGGTCCGGCTGGCCGCCGGGACGAACCAGGTGAAGCTCGGCTGCCCGACCGAAGCCAGCTGCCACGTCAACCTCGACACCGTCGCCTTCACCAAGGCCAAGACGCCGCTGCTGGCCCCGCACGCCCCGCTGGGCGGCTACCGGCGCGGCCTGGACGGCGTCGACGGGGTGGCCCGGACGACGCCGGGCCTGCTGTTCCAGGACGGCTGGTCGCTGCTCGACGACACGGCATCGGCGCTTTGGCAGCCGAAGACGAAGAAGGTCACTCAGCGCGCGGCGGTCAGCGGCGGCTACCAGGACGGTTACGTCTTCGGCTACGGGCAGGACTACGACACCGCCCTCAGCGACCTGTCCCGGCTCACCGGGCCCACGCTGCTGCTGCCCAAGTGGGCCTACGGAGTCTGGTACGCCGAGTACTACGACCGCACGGCCGCCGACTTCCAGGACGTGATCGTGCCCCGCTTCAAGGCCGAGGGCGTGCCACTGGACGTGCTGGTGGTGGACACCGACTACAAGACGCCGGACCTGTGGAACGGCTGGTCGATCGACACCACGAAGTTCCCCGACCCCAAGGGCTTCTTCGACTGGGCCAAGCAGCAGGGCCTGCACACCACCCTGAACATCCATCCCAGCATCATGGGCAACGACCCGCTGTTCCCGGCCGCGCAGGAACGGGCCAAGGGCAAGCTGTCCCGTAGTGGCTGCAACGGCGGCCCGGACTGCTACACCTTCGACTGGGGCGATCCGGACCAGCTCGCGGCCTACCTGAACCTGCACGATGAGATGGAGAGCTACGGCGTCGACTTCTGGTGGCTGGACTGGTGCTGCGACGCCTCCCGTTCCACGCTGCCGGGCGTGACCCCGGACGCCTGGATCAACCAGCAGTACGCCGAGCGCAACGGTTTCGCGTTCAGCCGGGCCTACGGCTCGCTGCAGGCCGGTGGGTACGGCAACCCCGCGCCGGTGCCGACCGGACCGTGGGCCGACAAGCGCACCACGCTGCACTTCACCGGCGACACCATCTCCACCTGGGCGTCGTTGCAGGCCCAGGTGGGTCATGCCCCGGCCGAGGGCGCGGCCACCGGGCTGGCGGCCGTCAGTCACGACATCGGTGGGCACACCGGAGGACTGCAGGAGCCCGGGTCCGAGCCCGGCAGCACGAAACTGCCGGACGACCTGTACGCCCGCTGGGTGCAGCTGGGCACCTTCCAGCCGATCGACCGGCTGCACTCCAACCACAGCGACCGGCTGCCCTGGCAGTACGGCCCCGCCGCGGAGGCATCGGCCAAGAAGTTCCTGAAGCTGCGCCGCACTCTGCTGCCCTACACCTACAAGGCGGCGCAGGAGGCCACCCGTACCGGCACCCCGATCACGCGTCCGCTGTACCTCGCGTACCCGAAGGAGCAGGAGGCGTACGCCACGGCTGGATCCCAGTACCTCTACGGGCCGGACCTTCTCGTCGCTCCCGCCACCAGCCCGGGAACCAGCGCCACCACCTCGGTCTGGTTCCCGCCGGGCAGCACCTGGATCGACGGGTTCACCGGCAAGAAGTACCGCGGGGGCACCACCGCCGAGATCACCACCACCCTGGACACCATGCCGGTGTTCGTCCGTTCCGGAGCCCGGGTGCCCGGGTTCTGATCAGGTCAGGTCCACTCCCAGACCGAGGTCCGCCACGTCCACCGGCATCCGGCTGACCAGCGAGCGGTTGGCGGCGATCCCCACCGCCACCGCCCGCACCCCGTCCAGGTATCCGGCGGCCCGACTCAGGGGGTCGTCGCCGAGGCGAAGGTCGCGGCGGAAGACGTCTTTCAGCAGAATGGCGTCACCGCCGCCGTGCCCGCCGATGCCGGCGGGAATCGGGTACTCCTGGGCCCGGCCCCAATGCCGCTGCACCAGAAGACGATCGCGTTGCGGGCGCTGGTCGTCCGTGGAATCGGCGTGGGTGGCCGAGGGGTCGAGGACCACCTGACCCTGCTCGTCCAGGTCGATGAAACCGCGCTCGACCACGTCGAGTTCGGCCCGCCCCTCGGTGCCGTTGACCGTGACCCGGTAGCCCTCCCAGGGGGAGTGGGCGTTGAGCGAGTACGTCATGGTGGCGCCGCCCGCGTACTCCACCAGCAGCGACATGTTGTCCTCGATGGTGACGCCGGGGGCGAACGGATCCTGGTCGCGCCGGTAGCCGTCGTAGTGCTCGGAGTCGAGGTAGAGGGCCTTGAGGCGGGGGTCCTGGCGCAGGTCCAGGGCGAACGGGTCGCCGGCTACTCCGGTGCCGCGCTCCGGGCGCTCACCCAGACCGCGCTGGGCGGCGGCCTCGGCGCCGTAGAACTTCAGTCCGCCCAACGCGAAAACCCTTGCGGGGGAGTCTCCCAGCCACCAGTTGACCAGATCGAAGTGGTGACTGGACTTGTGGATCAGCAGGCCGCCGGAGTTGGCCTTGTCGCGGTGCCAGCGGCGGAAGTAGTCGGCGCCGTGCATGGTGTCCAGCACCCACTCGAAGTGCACGCTGGTGACCTGCCCGATCCGGCCGGACGTGATCACCTCGCGCAGGCTCGAATTGCGCGGTGCATAGCGGTAGTTGAACGTCATCACCACGTCGCGGCCGGTCTCGGCGACCGCATCGGTGATCAGCCGGCAGCCCTCGGCCGTGGTGGTCAGCGGCTTCTCCACCACCGCGTCGGCGCCGGCCCGCAGCGCCCGGTCCACCAGTTCGGCGTGGTGCACGTCGGGGGAGGTGACGATGACGACGTCCACCCGGTTCTCCTTGACCATCAGCTCAAGGTCCTTGGGGGCGTAACGGGGCAGGCCCAGTGAGCCGTCGTAGTAGTCGATGCGCCCCGGGTTCGGGTCGCACCAGGCCACGATCTCGCCGACGTCGGCGTGCTCGCCGCGCAGCGCGTCGATGTACATGCCGGCGCGGTGGCCGGTTCCGACAACGGAGTAGCGGCGGCGCGGGCGGCCCTCGGGCACCGGCGCGAACTCGGGAATCACGCTGGGGGAGGCGCTGGGGCCGGCCTTGGCCGGCGGGGCGGTGGGGTTCTGGTCGATCGGGCTGCTCACCGGAGACTCCTGATTCAGCTGCGTGCGTAGGCGATCTTGGGCAGGTTGTAGGCGAGATCGACGGCCGTCTCGGCGGCTTCGTCCTCGGTCAGCCGGTGCTCGGCGACCAGGGCGGCGAGGTAGCCGGCGTCGATCCGGCGGGACAGGTCGTGCCGGGCCGGGATGGAGGCGTAGGCGCGGGTGTCGTCCACGAAGCCGGAGGTGTTGTAGAAACCGGCTGTCTCGGTGGCGCTCTCGCGGAATCGGCGCATCGCGTGGGGGCTGTCCAGGAACCACCAGGGGGCGCCTAGACGCACGGACGAGTACACGCCGGCCAGCGGGGCGAGCTCCCGGCTGTAGCTGGTCTCGTCGATGGTGAACAGGATCAGCCGCAGGCGTGGATCCATCCCGAACTCCTCGAGCAACGGCCTCAGTCCGCGGGTGAATTCGATGCCCACCGGGATGTCCCAGCCGCGGTCCGGGCCGAAGGCGGCGGCCGAGGTGCTGTGGTGGTCGCGCAGGACGCCCGGGTGCAGTTGCATGACCAGGCCGTCCTCGGTGGACATCCGGGCCATCACGTGCAGCATGTGGCCGGCGAACGCGGCGGCGGCTGTCTCGCTCACCTTCCCGGTCAGAGCGTCCTGGTAGATGGAGGACGCTTGCGGCTGGCTCAGCGGGGTGGTGTCGGCGAGGTAGTGGCCATGGTCGGTGGCCAGCGCGCCGGCCTCGATGAACGCGGCCCGGCGCTGACGGAGGGCGGCCAGGTAGCCGGTGTAGTCGCCGGTGTCGATACCGGAGACCTGGCTCAAGGTGGCGACGTCCGTGGCCCAGGAGGGGCGGCTCAGATGGGTGAGGGCGTCGGGACGGAACGTCGGGATCACCCGCTGCCCGTAGCCGTCGGCCGCCAGTTTGGCGTGGTGTTCCAGCTGCGCGGTGGCCGGGTCGGTGGTGGCCAGGAGCTCGATGTCGAAGCGGTCGAGCAGGGCCCGGGGCCGGAACGACGGGCGGCTCAGGACCGCCGAGATCTGCTCGTACAGCTCGTCGGC
This sequence comes from Kineosporia babensis, assembly GCF_021129305.1. Classification (GTDB taxonomy): domain Bacteria; phylum Actinomycetota; class Actinomycetes; order Actinomycetales; family Kineosporiaceae; genus Kineosporia; species Kineosporia babensis. The sequence goes on from NZ_JAJOMB010000006.1 coordinate 296,029, forward strand.
GGTCTCGGCCGAGGGAACGGTGCTGACCCCGAAGACCTCCACGAGCTCGTGCTCCAGCCAGTAGCGCGAGGGAGTGCCGCGGAACAGGTGCCAGTGCCGGCAGAAGGTGCGCCAGATCTCGCGCGGCCCGGCCGCGGGCTGCCCGACGCCCAGCGCCTGGGGCGAGACGCCCTGCGAGTAGAGCATCCGGGTGACGTAGTGATCGGGGGTGACCAGCAGCGCGGCCGGATCGCCGAACGGTGAGTCGTCGGCCAGGGCCTGGGCCTCGACGTGGCCGTGCATCGAGACGATCGGCAGCCCCGAGGTCTGCGCGTAGATCCGGCGGGCCAGCTCCCGCACGGCCGGATCGGTGGGCAGCGCGCGGTCGGGATGCAACGTCAGCGTTGTCGGCATGTGCAAACCTTTGCATCTGAAACGCTTCTGTCAAGCCTCGTTCCGATCCTGCAAACCTTTGCAGAGTGGGCCAGGTGCGGCATGATGCCGGGAGGAGGTGAGGCGATGGCGGTGACGCTGCGCGATGTGGCGCTGGCTGCGGGGGTCTCGCCCTCCACGGTCTCCCGGGCGCTGACCGTGCCGGAGAAGGTGGACGAGCGCACCCGCGAGCGCATCCTCACCCTGGCCGCCGAGCTCGGCTACCGGCCCAACCGGGCGGCCCGCGGCCTGATCACCGGCCGCACCGGCAACCTCGGGCTGCTGGTGCCGGACCTGGCCAACCCGTTCTTCCCCGGCCTGGTCAAGGCGATCCAGGCCCGCGCGCTGGAGTCGGACTACCAGGTGTTCGTGGTGGACACCGACGAGGACGTCGCGCTCGAGCCGGAGCTGATCCGGCAGCTGGCCAAGCAGGTGGACGGGCTGCTGCTGTGCTCGCCCCGGATGCGCCCGGCCACGCTGCGCGAGGCCACCGAGGCCACGCCCACGGTGCTGGTCAACCGGGCGCTGGCCCGGGTCTCCTCGGTGACCTTCGAGAACGGTGAGGGTACGAGCGCGCTGATCCGGCACCTGGCCGGTCTGGGGCACCGCCGGATCGGGTTCGTCGGTGGTCCGGCGGGCAGCTGGTCGGGGGCCCAGCGGCTGCGGGGGGTGCGCACCGCCTGTGCTACGGCGGGACTTCTCCTGCACGAACTGGGCCAGGTGGCGCCGACCTTCGAGGGTGGCACGTCAGCCCTGGAGCTGGTGCTGCGAGCGCCGGTCACCGCCGTGGTCGCGTACAACGACCTGGTGGCGATCGGCCTGAGCCAGGCCCTGGCCGAGCGGTCGATCGAGGTGCCGGGCCGGATCAGTGTGGCCGGCTTCGACGACATCCCGATGGCCGGGATGATCCGGCCCTCGCTGACCACCGTGGCCATGCCGCTGGCCCGGGCCGGGTCGGCCGCGGTCGATCTGCTGCTGCGACACCTCGGTGAACCCGAACCCCGGGTCCGCCAGATCCAGGTCCCGACCGCTCTGCGGGTGCGCGGATCGACCGGCCCGTCCCTCGGATTGGATGAATCATGAGCCTTCTGCTGCGCCTGGCCGCCGACGACGATGTTGCGATCGTGCGTCGCGCTGTGGCTGCCGGTGATGCGCTGAGCCCCGGACTGGTTGCGCTGGAGGAGATTCCGGCCGGTCACAAGGCCGTGCTGCGGGATCTGCCGGCCGCCGCCGAGGTGCGCAAGTACGGTCAGGTGATCGGGGTGACCACCCGGGCGGTGCGGGCGGGCGAGCATCTGCACACCCAGAATCTGGCCTTCGTCGACGGCGGGGCCTCGGCCTCCACGGCGATCGGGCACGGTTCGGTCCTGGAGTTGCCGGCGGATCTGCGCCGCACCTTCATGGGGTATCACCGGGCCGACGGCCGGGTCGGTACCCGTAACAGCATTGCGGTGCTCACCACGGTGAACTGCTCGGCCGGGGTGGCCAAGGCGATCGCCCGGCGCACCGACGACGCGGTGCGGGAAGAGACCGGCGGACGAGTGGACGGGGTGGTCGCCCTCACCCACGGCACCGGTTGTGGAATGGCGAACAGCGGCCCGGGCTGGGACATCCTGCGCCGCACCCTGACCGGGTACGCCCGGCACCCCAACATCGGCGGGCTGGTGGTGGTCGGGCTCGGCTGCGAGATCAATGAGATGACGGGGGTGCTGGCCGATCTGGATCTGTCACCGGAGGTTCCCCTCGTCTCATACACGATTCAGGACGCCGGGGGCACCAAGGCCGCGGTGGCGAAGGGTGTCGAGGTGGTCCGGGAGATGGCTGAGTCCCTGGCCGGTCAGGAACGGCGTGAGGCCGGGGTCGATCAGCTGATTCTGGGCCTGCAGTGCGGAGGTTCGGACGGCTGGTCCGGGCTGACCGCCAACCCGGCGCTCGGGGTGGCCAGCGACCTGTTGGTGGCGGCCGGGGGCAGCAGCATCCTGGGCGAGACCCCGGAGATCTACGGCGCGGAGGTGCTGCTGATGCGCCGGGCGCTGTCCGGGCAGGTGGCCCAGGAGGTGCGGGACCGGATCGAGTGGTGGCGCGAGTACACCGCCTCGCTCGGCACCTCTTTGGACGGAAACCCGTCCCCGGGCAACAAGGCCGGGGGCATCACCACCATCCTGGAGAAGTCGCTGGGCGCGGTGGCCAAGGCCGGTCACAGCCCGCTGTCGGCGGTGGTCGGGTACGCGCAACCGGTGCCGACGCCTGGCCTGACGTTCATGGACACCCCCGGCTACGACCCGGTTTCGGTGACCGGGATGGTCGCCGGCGGGGCGAACGTCCTGTGTTTCACGACCGGCCGCGGTTCGGTTCTGGGAAGCCGTCCGGCGCCCACCCTGAAACTTGCCACCAATCGTCAGCTGGCCCGGTCGATGGCCGACGACATCGACATCGACTGCTCGGGCATCGTCGAGGAGGGCATCGACGTGGCCGCGATCGGCCGCCAGATCTACGACCGGGTGCTCGAGGTTGCCTCCGGAGAACTCACCCGCAGCGAGGAACTCGGCGCGGGGCAGGAAGAGATCGTGCCCTGGCAGATCGGAGCCGTACTGTGAAACGCCTTTCCTCGGAGACTTTGACCGGCGCCCAGAGATCTTTCGGCCCGGACGTCCCGGTGCAGATCGTGCACCTGGGCATCGGTGCCTTCCACCGCGCCCATCAGGCCGTCTACACCCAGCAGGCCGGAGCGGGGGAGTGGGGCATCTGCGGAGTGACGCAGCGCTCGGCCACGGTTGCCGAGCAGTTGCGCCCGCAGGACGGCCTGTACTCGGTGCTGACCCGGGGCGCCGACGAGCAGCGCCTCGACGTCGTCGACGTGGTGCGGGACGTGGTGGACGGCAGCGCGGAACCCGAGCGGCTCACCGCCCGGCTGGCCGATCCCGAGGTCAAGGTCGTGACGCTGACGATCACCGAGAAGGGCTACCGGCTGGGCCCGGGCGGGGCTCTGGACCGGCTGATCGCCGGCCTGGCCGCCCGGCAGGCGGGTTCCGGCGCACCGCTGAGCGTGCTCTCGTGCGACAACCTCAACGGCAACGGCGAGGTGCTGCGCGACCTGGTCCTGGCCCACAGCCCGGGTGATCTGGCCGACTGGGTGCTGCGGAACGTGAGCTTCCCCAGTTCGATGGTCGACCGGATCGTCCCGGCCACCACCGACGCCGACCGGGAACAGGCCGCCGCCCAGCTCGGTGCGCACGATGCTGCGCTGGTGGTCGCGGAACCGTTCCGGCAGTGGGTGATCCAGGACGACTTTGCCGCCGGGCGGCCTGCCTGGGAGAACGCCGGTGCCGAGATCGTTGCGGACGTGGCACCTTACGAGCGGCGAAAACTGCGGGTCCTGAACGGCGCGCACTCGTTGCTGGCCTATCTCGGGGCGCTGGCCGGCCACCAGACCATCGCCCAGGCCGCGTCCGACGAGGTGCTGGCGCAGGCCGCCTGGCGGCTGATCGAGCAGGACGTGGCGCCCACCCTGGCCGAGGACGGGCTGGAGGTGCTGGGATACGGCAAGGTCGTTCTGGACCGGTTCCGTAATCCGGCCCTGCCGCACCGCACCACGCAGGTCGCCATGGACGGCAGCCTGAAACTCGGCCCGCGCCTGCTGGGCACGATCCGGGACGCCCGCGCGAGCGGAAGGCTGCCCGAGTCAGCGCTGCTGGGGGTGGCGGCCTGGATGGCCTACGTCGAGGCCACCACCACCGACGGCGACCTTCCCCTCGACGACCCGCACGCCGACGTCCTCAGTTCGGCCGTGAAGTCCGGGGACGTGGTGGACTCGCTGCTGGCCGTGGACCAGGTGTTCGGCCCCGATCTGCGTGAGGACACGGCCGTGCGGTCGGCCTTGACCGACCTGCTGCCGCTGGCCCGGAGCTTCCGCCGCTAAAGGTTCCGGGAGCGACAGGAGGGGCGGACGGGATCAGCGTTTGCGGTGATCGGTGACGTCCGGGTCACAGATGGCAAACAGGGCTCGGACGGTGCTGCCCCGGTGCGTATGGTCGTGGTCATGTCGCAGGAGGCGATCTGGCCGGCGAAGAGTTTTCTGGGGCGCCTGCCGGGGGAGATGCGTAACTCGATCCTGTCCCGGGGGCATGCCCGGCACTACGAGGACGGGCAGGAGGCGATCGTCGAGGGCACCGAGTCGCCCTTCGTGCTGATCGTCCTGTCCGGCTGGTTCAAGATCGTCGCGACCATGCAGACCGGTAAGGAGGCGCTGGTCGCGGTCCGGGCCGGCGGGGACCTGATCGGCGAGCTCGGGGTCATGGAGGACACTCCGCGGGTGGCCACGGTGCGGGCCAGCGGGCCGGTGGACGTGCGGGTGATCAGCCGGCTCGACTTCCGCGAGCTGCTGGCCGAGATGTCCGAGGTCGCGGCGGCGGTGAGCGGGGTGATCGCGAGCCGGCTGCGGGTGGCCACGCGCCGGCAGGTCGAGTTCACCACCTGCCCCAGCGATGTCCGGGTGGCCCGGATCCTGCTGGAGCTGATGGTGGCGCACGGCCGGCCGGTCCGCGGCGGAGTGATGATCGACGTCGCGCTCACCCAGCCGGAACTGGCCGGGCTCTCCGGCTGCACCGAGCCGACCGTGCACCGGGTCCTGACCGTGCTGCGCCGGCAGAAGGTGGTGGAGACCGGCTACAAGCGGGTGGTGGTGCTCAACGAGGACGAGCTGGCCCGGCGCGCCGAGGGCTGAGCCCGGCCATCAGTTCTCACCACGCCAGGACGGCCAGAGCGAGGGCGGGGAGTGCGGCCAGGCCGAAGAGGGCCAGACCGGCGTTCAGATAACGGTTCTTGGTCACCGCGATCCGGGCGATCAGTTCGGAGACCGCCCAGACCTCGGCGGCCAGCACCTGCGGATCGTGCAGGGTCGGGGGTGTGCCGAGCGCGGCCACTCCCGGGTAGGAGAAGCGGTTGGCGGTGCGCGCGTGCGGCATCCGGGGCCGCAGCGCCTGCCCCAGACAGACCGCCGAACCGGCGGCCAGAAGGAACAGCAACCCGCCGAAGATCCAGGTGAGCACTCCGCGTCCGCCGCCCCCGACGTCCTTCAATTGGCCGCCCTGACTGATCAGGACGCTGAACACCCCGGCCTCGATCGCCGCGAGAATGTTGGCTTTGCCGTCGGCCTGCTGCACGGTCTGCTGAAAATGGTTGAGCGCGGCCAGCGCCACTTCCAGGTGGGACTGGCCGGTGAGCTCCTCGGCCACGGTGTCGGTCATGCCTTCCTCCTACGCGTAGTCCTGGTCGTACGGCTCGTCCTCCGGCGGCGGAGGCGGGCCCGGCCGGGAGGAACCGTTCAGCTGCGCCGGGGGTGGTCCCTCGTCGGCCGACAGAGCGCTCAGGTCACCGAGCAGACGCTGGCGGACGGCGGCCAGGTCCACATCCTGCAGACCGTTGTTGCTCTGCAGCAGGCGCAGCAGCTCCAGCCGGGTGTCCCGGTCGATCTGCCGGTTCTTGGACACCAGGTCGATCACGGCCCGGGAGTCGCCCGGGTTGTTGGCGATGTGCACGGCCAGGCCCGAGGGGTCACCCCTCATCGCCAGGTTCACCGCTTCCACCTTGCGCGCGCCGATCTCGTCCTCGACCATCTGCTGACCGAGGCGGGAATCGATCGTCAGCATGACGAAACAGGTCTGGATGGTGATGCCCTCGGGCATCCGGCCGGTGCGGGCCCCGAACCGCGCGTTGATCGCGGCCGTCGCCTCGTGCGCCTGGTGCGCCTCGAACTGTGATGACAACGGCCACATCAGCGATCGCAGCCGCTCGGTCAGGAACTGCTGGCCGTCGCCGAGGTTCTGCGAGACGGCCAGGCCGGGCCGGTCGACGAACCAGCTCACGTTCACCTCGGCGCCGAAGAAGAACGCACTCCTCAGCGCGGCCAGCTGGTAGTAGAACGTGGAGCGCTTGACCGTCACGTCGACCAGGTACCGGCGCCGGATGGTCAGCCGCTCCGACATCGAAGGGGTGCGGCCCTCGGCCACGACAGAACCGTCGCCGCTCGCGTAGACCACCGTATGGCCGGGCACCGCCGGGCCCAGAGCCAGGCCGTTCACCGATTCCTCGCGCACCAGAGGCAGACTCCGCGGGGGCTCGTGCATCATGCCGCTATCTCCTTCTCCACCCAGGCCCCCAGATGGGGTGCCGTGCCGTCGGTTCCGTTCCAGCTGCGGGCGGTGGCCCGCAGGATCTGCCGGGTCCGGGGGTCGAACGCGACCTGCTGCAGCATCCGCTGCATCTCCCGTCGGGCCTGCGGATCTGCGTCGCACAACCGGGCCCAGTAGGTCAGCACGCTGCGGGCCCGGGTACTCAGGTCGGAGTTCAGGGTGTGCCACCAGAGCCAGACGATCTGATGGCGCCGGGTGCTGTCGGCGATGGTCAGCTGCAGCAGCGTCGGCCACCGGCCGTCCCCGTCGCTCACCAGGTCCCAGGCGATCAGCAGGAAGAAGAACCGGCCGGTCCAGGCCATGTCGTCCTTGCGCAGGTTGGCCCACTGGTACATCTGGTTCACGACCTCGCCGAAGTACAGCTGGGGGTCGTGCACCACCAGGGTGGCCAGGCCGTCGGCCACCTCCCGGCGGACCGCGTACGACTCGTCGCGGGCCAGCCGCAGCAGCGCGGCCGGCAAGAGCTCGTCCCGCTCGATCAGCGCGGGCGCCTCGTCCCGAACGGCGCCCAGCGCGTAGATGCGCGCGGCGGTGCAGCGCAGGTTCGGATCATCGGCCCGCTCCCACTCCTCGGTCATCAGCCGCAGGGCCGGGCGCATCTGGGCATCCCGGGCGGCGAAGGTCAGGGCGGTGGCGGCGGCATCACGCAACCGTTCGTGCTGCGACTTGGCCCAGTTCAGCAGCAGCAAGCCGTACATGTGGTCGAAGGCCTGCACGGTCAGGGCCCCGACGGCGGTAGCCGCCCGGGAACGGATCCCGGCCGCCGCCCGCGCGCCGAGATGGTCCAGCCAGTGCACCAGCGCGATCCGGCTCTCCCGGTACTCCGTCCACACATGCAGGAACAGGCGGGGACCGAAATCCGCCTGGGCGTAACGGATCACCTCGATGTCGACCTTGCCGTAGCGGGTCCAGAACAGAGCCGGCTCGATCACCGCACCCAGTTGCTGCATCTCCCGCCGCCGGGAGGTGCCGAACGGATCGGCCGGGCGCTCGCGGCGGTCGCGGTCCGACCGGAACGGGTCGAGCTCGCCGAGCAGCCGGGTGGCGGCGTCGGCGATCACCTCGTGCGGCTGCCCCTGCAGCACGGCCAGAGCGATGGCCAGGCAGCGGGTACGCAGATCGGGCAGTTCGGCGAACCAGTCGGCGACGTCGGACTCCCCTCGGCCCTTCAGGGACGGTTCGAGCAGGGCCCGCAGCGAGGGCGCCTCGGGTGAGCACCGGGCCAGCTGATCGGCGATCTCACTCGCGGTGGCCAGCCGGGTCTGCGGTCCGAGGTGATCGGCGACGATGCCGGCCAGGTCGGGGTGAGCCAGCAGGCCGGGCAAGCGGTCTCGGCCCACCGCCCCCAGCCGGTGTTTGAGGACGGCGGTGAGCACCTCCATCCGCTGCGGGCCGGGCCCGAAGTCGACGTGCCCGACGAGCGGGCCGGACTGGGGCAGCCGGGACAGGTTGCTGACGGTGATCACCAGGCGGATCTTGCGGTCGCGCAGCTGGACGGCGAGCGCATCGAGGTCGAACGCGCGCATCGGGGCCGCCGGGGACTCGCCCGGTTCCTCGCTGAGGATCAGCGCGGCACAGGTCTCGGGCAGGTCGCCGACGGACAGGTCGCCGAGCCGGGTGGCCGGGTCGAGTTTGTGGATCTGCTCGGGCTCGGACCGGTTGAGCGCATGGACGGCCGCGGCGGTGCGCCCGCTGCCCAGCGGGCCGGTGACCACCGTGATCGGGAACTCCTGTACGGCCTGGCTCAGCCGGGTCGCGCCGGGACTGCCGACGAAAGCCAGAACAGAGACTTCTCTTTCGTCGTCCGACAGTTCGTAGAGCCGGATCCTGGTGTCGTGACGGCCGGTGATGACCGTGACGTTCTTGTCCCGGCCGACGTAGTCGTTACCGACGTAGCGGTGCCAGGCCCGGCCGGCCTCCTGGCGCTGGTGTTCGTTGTCGGTCTTCTGTCCGGGTGAGTGGGTGCTGTCCTCGCTGAAGGCCTTGTCGAAGCTGTTCTTCTCGGCCGGTTTCGGCTTCTCGGCGGCGGCCGGGGCCTGGGCCTCGGGTTCTTTGGCCGGCGCGGGCTGGGGTTGTGCCGGCTTCTCGGAGTCGTTGTCAGCCATGGAAGGTCGCGTTGGCACCGCTGGAATGAATCGTGGTGTTCTTGTCCCGCGCTATGTAATCTCTGCCGACGCTGACGTGAGTCGGCGGGTGATCGGCCTCGGGCTCGGCCGGCGTGGGAAGAGGCGGATCGGGTAGGGCCGAATCCATCGGCAGGGAAGGTGTTTCCAGGCCGGGCAGCTGGACGTGCACCGTGCCGCTGCGCTCCTTGGCCTGGAACGGCGCCGACCGGAAGCTGTGCAGATCGGACCGGCCGGACTTCTCGAGCTTGTGGTACCAGTCGTCCGGGATCCCCAGGACCAGGTAGGCCTCGGGCACCTCGGTGAGAAGAGCTCGTAGCAGCGGCAGGTCGACGATCCGGCAGGCCTCGTCGATCGGGTCCCCGGACCAGCCGTCGAAGCCCTGGCCCGGCTGGTCCCGGCTGATCTCGCCGATGTTCAGGGCCAGCCGCAGCCGGATCGTGTGCGCCGCCGAGGCCCCCAGCGCGTGCAACCGCAGCTGCTCCCGCAGGGTGAGTGCGAACCGGGCGGTGAGCTGGTCCCGGGTGGTGGTGGCCTCGAGCAGCACGGCGGCCCCGTCGCCCCGGTCGATGATGTCGATCAATTGCTTCCCCGGATCGATTCCGGAATCGCCGAGAGCGGCCAGAAGGATGTCCTTCAATGATCGGCGCAGCATTCTCTTGACGAAGTCGGTTCGGGCGCTCGAGGCTTCGATGTCGACCACGGCGATGAATGCCGTGCGCGTGGTTTCGGGCATGCTGATCCATTCTCCGGCGGGCTGACTTCGGGCTCAGGTATACCCCTGCCGGCGCCGGTCAATACCGGCGAATGAGGGGATTCGGGCTTTTGCCGTGCGGCGGCGGTGCGTGACGACGGCCAGGACTCGTCCTGCCCTTTCGGGCGGAGTGGGTGGTTTACGTCTCACGCATCGTAGACAGCTTTGTGCTCGTGGTGGGGTGAAAGCGTCAGATTGTTCGGGTGATCGGTCGCCCGGTGTTGGGCGGCTGGGTGTTATCCCCGGGGTAAGTCCGGGTCCTTGGCATCAATTGAGGAATTCTGCGGCGTATTGGACCGCGGCACCTTATGGTCGACCTCGGAACCGTCGTACGGATCGCGCCGCGACTGCCTGAGCCTGCGCTTTTCGTGATCACGGCCGGTGCCGCCGATACCTGTTTCCAGTCTCTGATCCGGTTCGGGGAAGTAGGCCAGAAATCATGAAGAAGCGCTTCATTGCCGGTCGCCGCTTACTGATACCGAGCGTTGTCGCGGTCCTGGTTGCCTTGCCGCTCGCGGGGGTGGCCACGGCCGGCCCGGGGCCGGCCCGGCTCGCGGCGGAGGCGGCGGAGGAGATCGAACCAGCGGTGATGGATGCCGTGGTCCTGGTGGACCAGTCCGGCAGTCTCTCCGACGAGGACGTGGCCCGGGAGAGCGAAGCCGTCTCGGCGATCGCGCAGAGCGGGCTCAGCGCGCGAAGCCGGGTCACCGTAGTGGGTTTCGGCAGCAACAACGGCGGGCAGAGCGCCACCACCACCTTCTGCCCGCCGACGATCCTGCGGGACTCCGCCGCCCGGCAGTCGCTGGCCGACTGCTCGGACACGATCGCCCGGCGCACTGCTGAGGAGGGGAACGACACCGATCACGCCGCCGCGGTGGGTCAGGCGATCGATGTCCTGCAGCAGGATTCGCCGAAGGGTGCGATCAAGGCGGTGTTCTTCCTGACCGACGGGCGCCTGGACGTACGCAACAGCCCGAACTACGGCGCCGCGCAGGACCGGAACGCGGCCGCCCAGGTGCAGCTGGACAAGCACCTGGCCACGGCCAAGGACCAGGGGATCCAGGTCTGGCCGCTGGGTTTCGGTGCGGAGATCGACGAACCGGCTCTGCAGGCCCTGGCCGCGGGCGGTGCTCAGGGGGACGTCCGGTGCCAGGCGAAGCCGCAGGCCCGGGTGGTGCGCTCCTCGGCCGACGTGCAGTGGACGCTGGTGAAGGCGGCCGCCGGGGCCACCTGCTCCTTCGTCGAGGATCCGGACACCGGGAAGATCGACCCGAACGGCACCGAGGACCTCAAGGTCTCGATCTCCCCGCTGGCCACCAACGGCTCGATCATCGTCGCCAAGGGCGATCCCGCGATCAAGGTCACCTACCTGAAGCCGGGCGGTGGCGAGGTGACTTCCAGCGGGCAGCAGGGGGAATCGACGTACGAGCGCAGCGGTGACAACACCAGGACCGACACGCTCAGCATCGTCAATCCCGATCCCGGCGAGTGGACGGTACGCCTGGAGGCGCCGAAAGGGATTGAGAGGCAGCAGATCGGGGCCACCGTGGTCTGGCAGGGCGCGCTGCGGACGTTCTTGGTCACCGATCCGCCCTCGCCCAAGCCGGGCGAGGAGTTCACGGTGTCCATGTCCCTGCTTACCCGCAAGGGCCGGATCACCGACGCGGACCTGCTGACCGGGATGTCGGTCGGGGTGAAGGCGCAGGCTGCCGGTGGCGCTGAGACAGATGTGCCGATGAGTGACAACGGGAAGGGCTCGGACCCCAAGGGTTCCGACGGTGAGTACACCGGCACGATGACCGCACCCGACCAGGAGGGCGCGCTCGGCCTGCGGGGCTCGGTCACCGGGGCCGGCGTCTACAACACCGACGTCCCGCTGGAGTTGATCGTCGCTGCCGACGTCATTCGTCCGCAGGTGCGGTTCGAGTTCGACACGCCCGATCAGACCTGGGCCGGTGAGACCATCGCGGGCACGCTCAAGGTGAACAATCCGGGCGAGACGCGGGACGTGCAGATCCAGGCCGAGGACCCGACCGGGACGCTTCAGGCCGGGGTGAACCCCGGTGGTGCGTTCTCGTTGCCGTCGGGAGACAGCGAACGTGACGTGGAGCTGAGCGTGCTCCCGGAAAGTAGTAACGGTGAAGCAGCTCTCAGCGTCAACCTGGTCGATGCCGCCGGTCAGCAGGTCTACGGCAACACCCTGCTGTCGGTCGAGGTGCGGGACGAGCCCAGTTGGATCGAGAAGAACCGCACGCTGCTGATCGCGCTGTTCCTGCTCGTGGTGCTGGCTGGGCTGGCGCTGCTCGTCGCCCGGCAGGCCCGCCGGCGGCGGCTGGACGTCCGTAAGCTCACGGTACTCCTGAAGACCGAGGACGGCTCGCAGTTCAGCCTCAAGGCTCGCACGGGATGGTCCGACCAGTTCAGCTTCGTGATCCGGGCGCCGGAAGACCTGTCCCGGCGGCTGTCGTTCCCGAGCCCGGGCGATGCGGAGATCTACCGCCTGCGCCGGGCCGCGCGGAACGTGGTGCGGCTGAGGACGCCTCAGGGCGAGCAGATCAACCTGCAGAACGGGAAGTTCGAGACGCTGCCCGAATCCCCGGAGCTGAGCATCGGGGTTCAGGACGACCGCCGGCGGGTCCCGGCCAAGAAGCCGCGAAAGAACAAGCCCGAGCCGGTCACTCCCGATCGGGGGTCGGCGGACATCTACGACGGCTACCCGGGCGGCGATGACGTTTACGGCGCAGCCGCAGACCCCTATGGCAGCTCCGATTCTCAGGGCCCGAGCGGTTCTGGGCGGGGAGGGCGGACCGAGAAGGACACCGACCCCTTCGGTTCCGATTCCTACACCGGTGCGTCCAGCGTCCATAGTTCTGAACCTTACGGCGGCGACCCCTTCGGCGGCGACCCGTACGGCGGAAACCCCGGCGGGAGTGACCCGTACAGCGGAAGTTCTTACGGGAGTGACCCGTACGGAGGCGACGATCCGTACGGCAGCCGGCCGAAAACGTCTTCAGGCCGGTCGACCGCGGCCACGCACGACAGCGACGACCCGTATGCCTAGGCCAGTCAAACCCTTTTCCTGGCAGCACCGATCGAGCGGAGACGATCACGCATGACCATGAGCCTCTATCAGCCGGTCCTTTTCGTCGGGTTGGGTGGTACCGGCGGTCACGTCGGTGTCGAGCTGGAACGTCGCCTGCGCGAGGAGATCTGCGGCCCGGACGGCGCCGCGTTCGCCGAGCAGTGGAAGCAGAGTTCGCTGCTGCCCTACCAGCTGCCCTCCTGCGTCCAGTTCGTCTACGCGGACGTGAACCAGGGCGACCTGGACCAGTTGCCCCTGCGCAGTGGCCTGGGGCCCGAGCATCTGCCCGCGGTGCACCGGACCGCGCATTTCGTCCGCAACCTGGTGCCCACCGTGGAGACCTACCCCCGGGTGGCCAGCAATCTGCGGTTGTCCTCGGGGGCGACCGTGAACTCCTGGCTGCCGCCCGAGCCCGGTGAGCCCAAGGTCTCGCCGCTGAAGCGCGGGGCCGGTCAGTTGCCGACGGTCGGGCGGGCGGCGCTGTTCGAGACCTTTCAGGACGGTGTGGGCCCGGCGATCGGTGATCTGAGCCGGGCGATCGGCAACCTGAGCAACAGCATCGAGGACCTGGACCACCTGGGCGGCCGGTGGAACGGGACGGTGGACGTCTTCGTTGCGTTCTCGGTGGCCGGAGGGACCGGGGCCGGGATCTTCTACGACTACCTGCACCTGATCGGCAAGGTCTTCAACGACACCGGCCTGAAAGCCCAGATCTATCCGTTGGTTCTGATGCCGTCGGCGTTCACCGAGGGGCTGGGCGGAGGCCGTCCGGCGCAACTGAACGCCGGACGTTCGTTGCTGGATCTGTTCCGGTTGATCGACGAGCAGAACGGTGGGGACGCCCAGCGCAACCTGCGCGGCGAGAACCTGGACGGGCCGGGGATCGTCGATCCGGACGACGTGGCCGTGCGCTACCCGAAGGAGGGCGAGGTGCGGCTGGAACCGTCCACCGTCCAGACCGCCTTCCTGTTCTCGTTGCCGGTCGGGGCGCAGAAGGAGGACCTGCACCGCTCGATGGTCTCGCTGATGCTCTCCCTGGTGGGCTCGGAACTGGACGAGAAGAAGTCCGGCCACAACGCCCGGGTGGGTGACGATTTCCAGACGTTCTCGGCGAGTTTCATCAACGGCGGGGTGGACCGGGAGATCGACTCCTCGAACGGGATCGGCGGCTGCGGGGTCTCCACGGCGCTGGTGGCCTCGATGACGGTGCCCGAGGACGAGCTGGCCGACTTGGTGGCCGGCCGGCTGCTGCGGCATGCGGTGATCGAGCTCTCGGCGCCGTTGCCGGGCCGGGTCGAGCAGAACCGTCAGCCGATCGAGCGGTTGTTCGGCTCGTCCGGGATCGGGGAGATCCTGACCCGGCCGGTGCGGGGCGTGCATGAGCAGCAACCGGTCTCGGGAGCCAAGGACATCACCGCGGCGCTGACCGACCGGGCCCGGGAGATGCAGGACGAGCTGGCCGAGCTGCGACTGCGGCTGCATCGGGAGATACCCCGGATGGTCGGCGATTTCGAGCCTCGCCGGGCCATCACCGAACTGCTGGGCGAGCTCGACGTGTTCCGGGTGCAGCGGGTGGCGGCCGGTCATCCCCGGCTGGCGGCGGAGATGGACAAGCGGGGCGCCGAGGGGATGATGACGCTGCGGGTGGCCGAGCCGCCGCGCGCGGACCTGATGGAGACACCACCGCCGATCCCGCCTCTGCACGACCGGTTCCTGAGCCGCGTGAAGTGGGACGACGAGGAGCCGGTGGCCGCGCGCGAGGCCCAGGACCAGTGGTTCGCCTGGCGCACGCGCACCATCTGGAGCGCCATCTGGAAGGAGTTCCGGCCGCAGTGGTCGATCACCTGGTCCACCGCCGCCACCCCGCTCAAGGGCATCACCGACGAGCTGTGGCGCCAGGCCCAGGCCGACGAGCAGCGCTTCCAGGCCCGGGCCGAGAGCCTGGCCCGCACCCGGGTCGGGGTCTCGTACCTGCTGCCGCCCAACGGCGATCTGGAGCGCTTCTACGTCCGGGTCCGGCAGAACATGATCGACACCCGGGTGGACGACGGTCTGCTGCGCCCGGCCGCCCGCGAGGCCGAGCTGATCACCCAGCTGATCGGCGCCGAGGGCTGGCGCCAGGCCTACGACAAGACCCGCGACCAGAGCGCCGAGCAGATCGTCCTGCAACTGCGCGGGCGGGTGAAGGCCGAGGTCAAGAAGTTCTTCCGGGCCCGCCCACGGGGCCGGCAGCCGCTGCTGGCGCCGATCAGCGAGCGCTTGGCGGCCGCGGCCGGGGTCGCCCCGGGCGGGCAGTCGCTGCCGGAGGAGGACATCGCCGACTTCCAGGCCAAGCTGGCCGGTCTGGTGCCCGGCGCCTTCAACCCGCAGGGCCCGGCCGGGCGGCCGGTGAAGGTGCTGATCTCCTACCCGGCCGCGGCCAAGAACGAGCAGATCGAGCAGTACCTGCGCGGTCAGGTGTTCCTGCCGGAGGGGGCCAAGGTCCAGCCCGAGTTCCGGCGCACCTCGGCCGAGACCATCTCGGTGGTGTTGTTCCGCACCGCGATGGGGGTCACCGAGGTCCGTGAAGTACGGGAGGTCCTGCGTACCTGGGCCGGAGCCCAGCACCGGGAGCAGCCCCGCGACTTCCTGAAGTGGCGCCAGCGCACCGGGTTCGACTTCTCCTACCTCGCCACCCGGGAGAAGCACCGGGTGATGATCCTGCACCGGATCCTCAACGCGATGTGGAACGGGCGGGTGCGCACCAGCGGTGATCCGCGATCGCCCGAGGAGGTCAGCATCGAGATGGACGGCGGCACGACGATGATCCTGCCGCTCAAGCCGCTGGACCGGGCCTCCTCCTGGGCCAGCCTGCTGCGGGCCTACGAGGTGTGGACCCTGGACGACGACGCGGTCCGCAGCCGCTTCTGCGACCAGCTGATGAACGAGTTGCCCAACGGCATCTCGGCCCGGCCGGACAAGCCCAGCGACCTGTACCTGACCTTCCGGGACGTCTCGCTCTCGCAGCCGGACCTGATCACCGAGCAGCGCGAGAAGCTGCCGGCCGGCAGCCGGGGGATGGCCGACAGCGCCCTGAGCTTCTGGCAGAACACGCTCAAAGCCGCTCTGGACACGCCGTTCCGGGGCGTCGCCTCCCCGGTCCGGGACACCCTGCGGCATCTGGAGGACTCCTTCGCCGACCGCGACGAGGCGGGCCCGCGGCCCGAGCAGGACGGGAGCCTGAAGTGGTGAGCATGCCGCTGGAGACACTGGAAGCGGTTCCCGGCCGGGTGGTGGTCCTGGACCTTCAGGGCACCTCGGCCGAGGCGGCCACGGCCCGGGCCCGGGAGATCCTGGCCGACCGGGCCGGCGGTGATCTGGCCCGGATGGTGGTCCTGGACAGTGCCGCCGCGCTGTTCGCTCATCACGAGACCTACCAGGAACTGCGCGGCTCGCAACGGATCGCGACCCTGCTGTGCGTGGCGGTCGGCCCCCATGGGGACCCGGACGACCCGACGGAGTCGCGGTTCAAGGTGCCGGCCACGATCGGGGCCGGGGACGGCTCGGCGGCGGTGCTGTGGGTCGGTGACCCGGCCGGAGTGCGCTGGCGGCCGCTCGCCTCGTCCGCCGCGCTCACCCGTCCCGATCAGGACGGGCGGGCGGGCCTCGGTCAGCTGATCGACCTGCTGTCGGTCGAGGCGATCTACGACCGGGTGGCGGCCCTGTCGCGTGACGTGCGGGGCGGGGTGGCCAGTCCCGGGCTGCAACTGGCCGGGGGTGACGCGGACCCGGCGCTGGGCCTCTCGGCGCTGGCCACCGTCCTCGAAACGGTCAGCCGGCCCGGTTCGTACGCCCAGAGCGATCGGCCCCATGCCCGCGACTTCCTGGCCGCTGTGCTGGGCCCGGACACCGCGAGCACCCCGGACTGGCCGCGCCTGGCAGTCCGCGGCGCAGCCCTGGCCGAGACCGAGGCAGCCGCCCGCTCCGCCGGTGAGCAGGCCATCGAGGCCATGGCCCTGGTCCGGGGAATGTCCCTGCCGATCAGCGGGCCGGGACTGGTGAGGGCCGCCGGTGAGCAGGTGGCCGAGGCCGGTGAACGACTGGCCGAACTGCAGGCCCTGACCGGCCATCTGACCAGGGTGGTGGGACCGGCCGAGCAGCAGGCCGCGGCCGGGCGCACCGGGCTGCGTCCCCCACCGCCGAGCGTCGCCGGCCGGACCGCGCTCGGGCGCAGCGTCGGTGCGCTGGTCGACGGGCTGCTGGCCGACGGCTGCTCCCTGGCCGATGCGCAGGAACAACTCTCGCTGCTGGAGTCGAAGCTGCGGCCACCGACCCCGAAGGAGTACCAGAACCGGATGGCCCGGCTGTGCCCGCCGGCCCTGATCGACCGGCTGGTCCGGCCACCGGCCTTTCCCACGCCGCAGTGGTGGCTGCCACTGGGCGGGCTGGCCGCCATGGCTCTGGCCGCGATCGGCGGCACCGTGTGGCTCCTGCCCGCCCTGGCCGTGCTCGTGCTCTGGATCGCCGCTGCCGCGGTGGCCTGGAGCACCCCCGGCATCGCCCTCTGGGACCGGGTGGCCGGGATCGCCGTGGCCGACGGGGCCGCGGTACTGGGTCTGGCCGCCGGCATAGGCCTGGCCAATCTGCTCGCCGGCCGTCTGGACTCCGGCCAGCAGGTGATGCTCGGCCTGGCCGGGCTGCTGGCCGGGGCGCTGCTGATCCCGCTCGTCGTCCTGCTCTCCTGGCAGCAGCGGGCCGCGATCTGGCAGGAAGAGGTGCCGGAAGAGCGCGGGCCGGGCGCGGTGGACGGGCTCAAGGGCCTGATCGCCGGGATGGTGGGGGAGTGGTCGCGCACCCCGGCCCGGGACGAGGCCGGCGATGCCCTGCGGTGTGGGCGAGCCACCCTCGACGGCCTCCTGAACGCGATCGCCGACCAGCCGGCACCGCCGCCGAATCACGTCCAGAGCGAGCCCGGGCAGGCCGCTTTCACCCAGCAGGTGATCCACCACCAGTTCCTGGACGTGCAACGACGGCTGCTGAGCCGACGCTGGGCCGAGCTGACCAGCCTCCCCCCGATCGAGCACCAGCGTCTGGCCCGCGAAGCCCTGCACGAGAAGCTGTCCCAGTGGCAGGAGCGGCTCAGCAGCCACGACCCGCTGGGCCCACTGGACTTCGCGGTCACCACCGACCCGGTGCCCGCGCCACCGGAACCGGATGTCGGCGACTACCTCTCCCGGACCACCGCAGCCCCGGCCGACGGTGACATGTGGCAGCTCACCGCCCCAGCTGACCTCGCGGTCCTCGACCTGGCTCCGGAGCGGATGCAGGTGGCCCGGTTCGCCCCCTCGGCCTTCCGCAAGGCAGCCGACCAGCTGCCCCCGGGCGTCACCTGGTCCGAGGGGAACCTGCGCGCGGGTGCCCTGCGGCTGATCCCGGTCCGCCCCGAGTTCGTCGTGAAGCTCTGGGGGCAAGCGTGAAACACAGCGAGGAGAAACTGGAGTACCGAGGCCCGGGCGGCGCCGACATCACGGCCGAGGTCGTGCACCGGCATCCGGACCCCGACCCTGGCCATCTGCCCGCCGGGGTCGACGCCGAGATCGTCCGGGTCCACGTCGACGGCGACCTCATCGACCTGCACCGCCTCACCGTCGTCTCGGAGAAGCACGCCGACCCGGCCGTGCGCGCCCAGGCCTACGCCCAGCTCGACGCCGAACTGCTGGCCGGGATCCGGCTGCTGCGACGCGGGCACCCGGTCCCCGGCCCGCGCTCGCTGAGCCGTCTGGTCGGACGCGAGCGCCCGGACAGCCTCCCGTTCGTCCTGCTGGCTGCCCGTCGGGGAGTTCCGGTGGCCGAAGCCGCCGGCAATCTCCTGCGCGAAGAAGAAAGCCATTTCACCGCAGCCCTACTCGGGGCCTACCGCTGGATGACGGCGGCCGGGTTGTCGCACCGGGCACTCACGGCCCACAGCGTGCGCTGGGACTCCACCACCCGCACCGTCCAGATGGAGCACTTCTTCGCCAGCGGCCTGATCGACACCCCGCGCCCCCGCCCGGCCGGCCTGATCTCGCTGCCCCCCAACGTCAACCCGGATGCCCCGGCCGGATGGATCCTCGACCGGGACGACGCCCGCGCCGTCGCCGAACTGCTCTTCCTGGCCCTGACCGGCCGTCGTGCCTCCAACCCGGAACTGGCGCGCCGGCCGGACCTGGACCAGGCACTCGAGAACGCCTTCCACCCCGATCCACGGCAACGGCCGACTCCTCGTGACTTGCTCGAGCGGTTTCGCGTCCCCGAACCGCTGGGTCCTCCGCCGAACAACGACATGGGCGAGGGCATGGCCGATTTCGAGCGAGAGCGACTGCGCAAGCACCCGGCTGCGGTCGGCGCCGCTGCGGCTGAGCCGCACCGGGCCAGTCCTTCGGGTGGGCGTGGCTTCTTCCGGCGACGCGGGCGCCTCGAGCACGACAGGAGCCAGTGATGACCGAAAACCACTCCGGCGCCGAGCCGATCCTGTGCTACCACTGCCTCAACCCGATCGACTGGGCGACCCAGCAGCCGTTCCGCTACGACCCGGCCCAGGAGAGCTGGGTACCGGTCCCACCCGCGCACGAGACCTCGGCGCAGGCCTGGGCCCACGGCACGGTGAACGCGATCATCTACTGTCCGCACGAGCAGTGCCGCCAGCAGCTGCCGTTCAAGTACGGCCAGCACGGCCCGCCGGTGATCATCGGCTTCGTCGGCGAGACCGCCAGCGGCAAGACCCATCTGATCAGCGCGATGATCCAGGCGATCGAGGCCCAGGGCCTGGCCGGCCTGAAGGTGCAGTGGGTGGACGGCTCCCGGCACAACAAGGTCAAGGACTCCGCCATCCGGAAACTGTTCGGCGAGCGGGTCCCGCTGCCCCGGACCGAGCGCAGCATCGTCGAGTTCACCGACGCCTTCATCGCCCAGGAGACGAACCGGCCCGCCCGGGTGGTCGCGCTCTTCGACGTCTCCGGGGAGGACCTGGTCTCGGCCGAGGACACCCGGCGCTTCCTGTTCGGGGCCGACGCCCTGATCTTCGTCGCCGACCCCAAACTCCTCGGGATGTTCGGCGACCGGGCCATCGCCACCGTCCTGAACGTCCTGCCCGCGCACCAGCTGGACCGGATGGCCAGCGCCGTCGTCCTGAACAAGGCGGACCTGCTGCAGTTCGACTTCCCGATCGACCTGTGGCTGCGCCGCCCGGTCGGCCTGGACCCCCGGGCCGTGCTCCAGGAGAGCCGGGACGTGTACGCCTACCTGCACAGCCGCGGCGCCCAGGCCTGGAACCGCCCCTACCAGGTGATGCCGAGATCCACCCTGCACGTGGCCTCGGCCACCGGCGGCGACACCGTCGGGAACCAGTTCGTGCGGGGCGTGAATCCCCGCCGGGTCCTCGGCCCGCTCCTGGCCACGCTGGCGATGACCGGCGTGATCACCTCCGCCCCGGCCCAAGAGATCGGGATCTGATGGCTCAGCACGGTATCGAGGTGGCCGCCCACCAGATCGAGTTCCAGTGGCGAAGGACTCACGGGTTCAACGCTGTCGCCGCGTCCCTCAACGATGAGCAGGAATACGACGCCATCCGCAAATCGCTGGTCAGCGTGGCCGAAACTCCTCAGGGGCAGCGGCTCTCCCGCCAGGCCTCCAGCGTGGTGCTACAGGTGACACCGGTCCGCCGGGCGGTGATCTACCGGCAGTACAACGAACGGCCCGGTGAGGGGGACCGGGCCGAGATGTCAGCCCGGGCTCTGGTCACTGGCCGGGTCCTGAACGAGGGCGGCGGTACCGGCCTCCTGATGGCTCTGGGCCTCTTGGCCGGCGGAACCAGCATCATCGGCGCAACAGATTCTCGGCACGAAGGCTCTGCCCTGCCACCGGTGACCCCTGAGCAAGTACAACTGTCTCATCAATACGCCAGGAACATCATTTCCCGAGAAGGGGATGCCCTGGGATACCCGGCGTCCTGGCGCCGTCCGCTCATCACCATGCTCCTGGACGAAACCTCCGAGCGCCTGTGGATCGCCGCGCCGCCCGAGCACGAACTGGTCGGTCAGCCCGGGAACTGGCAGGCCCGGCTCATGGCCGATGTCCTCTGGGTCGTCTTCCCGATCCTGTCCGCGCTCCCGGCCGACAAACCCGGCTGGGCCTACTCCTTCTCGTCGTACGAGGACCAGCGGACCGATCGCAGCAACACCGGCCTGCCGAGGGTGATCTTTCTGGGCCCGCCCGACCCGAACGCCCCGGGCGCCTTCGCTCAGCTGCCTGGCAGACGGCTGAAGCTGGAGCGGGCCGGGCAGCCGCCCGGGTCCAGTGAACCCATCTGGTCCAGGATCGCGCCGAAGCTGGTCCTGGCGATGGACCGGTACGGGCCCGACCGGCTGTCGAAGACTCTCCAGGAAAACATGGTTCCGACCCCTGGGAAGACCGCCCTGTGGACGGCGGAAAGAGTGCTGGACGAGCTCCTGCAATCGCACCCGAGCGCGGACGAGCCTCCGTATCAGGAACCGCCGAACAGCGCCGGCCCGAGTCCCTACCAGAATCCCACCCAGGACGAGGACACGCCGGTGACCGCCGCGGCCGAACCTCGGGACGCCTATGCGGCCCCGCCCTCTTTCGTCCCGACCAGATCCGAGGATCGCATGCCAGCAACTGACACCCGTCGTCCGGCCCTGGCCGGTCCAGACGACCGGCTCGCTCGCAAGGTGGAGACAGCGCCGCCCGGGGATGCCTTGGCCACGCTGATGGACTACTCCGGGGAGTACGTCGAGAAGGCCTGGGAACAGCACGGACGGCAGGCCCCGCGCCAACTGACCGCAGTGGCCAACCGGCTGCTGGTACCGAGATTGTCCGACGCACACTCCCGGGGGCCGGTGATGGCCTGGCTGGCCCGCCCGGCCACCCCGGCAGCGCTGGTCCGGGCGATCGACGACACCGGAATCCGGGATCCTGAGCGCAGTCTGCTGAACGATGACGACATCAGGTCTCTGGACCAGGACCTCGAGCGCGCTCTGGGACGCCGGTGGTTTCGTGAGCACGCAATCTTCACCAGCGATCAGTCTTCCGACCGTTCGGGACTCCAGGGGAGCAGCAATCGCAGAAGGAATCTTCCCCGGTATCTGGTGCCCTTTCAGGGCGCAGTCTCCGGCCTGCTGGCCAGCCTCCTGCTCTGGGCGATCGCGCTGCTGGCCGTGATCGTCCTCTATCAGACGTTCACCGGTGATGTCGCGCAGCCGACCGGGCCCGATCCGGCACAGGTGACGTTGCAGCAGGAACTGGATCAGCAGAAGGCCGAGTTGGCCCAGCGCGAGAGGGATGCCCAGACGCAGAAAGAAGGACTGGATCAGCGGCAGGAAACACTGGACGAGAGGCAGGAGGAGCTCAACGGCCGGATCCAGGATGTGACGGACCGCGAGAATGCGGTTCAGGAAAAGGAAGAAGCCCTGCAGAGTCAGACGTCGCAGAACGACTCACCCGCACCCACGGACACCAATTAGCCGGAACGGACCACGGGGGAATCATGTTCGAGACGGATGACATTCTCGCCCACCGCGAGCTGACCGGTCCCGGACACCAGGGCGACGGTGACCGGGGCCGGGCGCAGGTACCGAGCACGAGCATCACCTACCCGCGTCCGTTGCTCTACCGGTTGCCGCCATCGGAACTGCCGCCGGCGCTGCAGCGAAGGGTGGACGACCAGGGTGTCCAGTACGTCGGGCTGATCCTCGCCTGCAGGCTCTCGGCGCCGGAGAAGCCCTGGACCTATGCGCGGGCCGGGCTGCAGGTGATCCTGAACAATGCTCGGGCCCGGGTTGTCTCGCTGAACGAAGGTGAATGGCCGGCGTCGGACGGTGCCGATCATTTCGGTCTGCTGACCCATGAGTTCGGGTGGATGTTCCGGCCTCACGAAAAGGAGGGCTGGAGCGACTACGTCAGGCAGGCCGTGGTGGAGGCTCCGGGCGAAGAGACCGAGGTGGGCGGGCGGCTGGAAGGGGAGGCGGTCCTGACCAAAGGTGTTGCCCGGCGTACGGTCCTGACCCAGGCGGGGGATCCGGTGACGTTCTGCGAGCCGATCTCGGGCGAGCAGCGCGAGGGCGCTACCAGGGTCGTCATCACTCTGGACGTGGTCGGTTACAGCCGGCACCGCACGTCGGGGCAGGATGCTGTGCAGAAGCGGCTGTTGTGGGTGGCCGAAGAGGCCTTGAAACCGCTGGCGCTCGGCAATGTCTTCACTCAGGACGCGGGGGACGGCCTGCAGCTGGTTCTGCCGGCCGGCGCCGACGAATCCGTGGCGATACCGACCTTCTACCGCGCCCTGGTCGCTGCCCTGGATCAAGTGCACGCCGAGCTCGGTGAAGGCGAAAGCTTCCAGATCAGAATCGGTATGGCCCGGGGGCACACCGCTGCTGGAGTCACCGGCGTCCGTGGGCAGGCGGCGGTTCTGGCCGCCCGGCTGTGTGACTGCGCCCAGGCTCGGGAGGCGATCAGGGACTCGGGTGCCGACTTCGTCCTGACCGTTTCCGCCGAACTGTACGAGGACGTCGTCAAGCAGGCCGGTCGCCACCCGCGTCCGGCCTCCTTCACCCCGATCCGGGTCGTGGACGAGGGCAAGCACCTCGACGTCCAGGCCTGGCTCCACCGGCCCTGAAAGGTGGTTGCGTCCATGACCTCACGGCAACCCGGGGTGGCCGCGCTGCTGATCGATCTGCTGCTGCTCGAACAGCATCGAGTGGATCCCCGGCCCGCTCCTGACGTCGCCGGTAACGACCGGATCCTGATCGAGGCGGCCACCGCCCTGGCCGCCACCTGCCCCCGCCGGGCGCTGCACCGGCTGTCCGATTTCACCGTGTACACCGAGGACGACCTGACGCTGGGCCGGGGGTTCGCCCTGGCCGCAGGGTTCCTGGACACGAATGCCCTTCCCTACGGCGCCGAACCGGTCACCGAGATCCCTATGGGCGAAGGGCAGCAGATCTTCGGCGCCTGGCTGTCCGGAGACGGAAAACATCTGGCCGACAGAGGTCTTGAACGTCCGGTGGCGGATCCGCAGTGGC
Source organism: Kineosporia babensis (assembly GCF_021129305.1). GTDB lineage: Bacteria > Actinomycetota > Actinomycetes > Actinomycetales > Kineosporiaceae > Kineosporia > Kineosporia babensis. The sequence goes on from NZ_JAJOMB010000006.1 coordinate 319,644, forward strand.
GCCTCGTGCATGCCCTTACGCATCGGGTCGTTCCCATGCTGGCGTCTTCTCGCCTCGGAACTCCCCAGCCGGGGCTGATCCACGGCTGGCGTACCGAGATCATCCCGCATCTGGAAACGCACCCGGTGACAGCGCCATACGGCTGGACCCTGTACGCGGAAATGCTTCACCGCAGCGGCCAGGAGCTCGAGGCCGTTCAGATTCTGGAACGGGTGCTGTGCGCGGTCCCCGACGATCATGCCGCCCGCGGCCACGCCCATCGCGTTCTGGGAGATCTGGCCGCCACGCCGGATACCGCCTGTGAACACTGGGAACGTTCGCTGGCCGAGTACCGCCAGCCCGGTCTGGCCGCCGGTACGGCCGCGGTGTTGCTGCGCCTCGCCAACGCTCCCGGCGGTTCTTCCGCTCATCTGGACGAGGCGGCAGTTCTGGCTAAATGGTCTGGCCACGAGGGACTTACGCAGGTAGTGCAGGCCCACCGCCGCACCCGCACCACCCTTGCCGCCCGGGAGGAAGCGCCCGAGGAGTGGGCTCATCGGATCGGCAGCCGGAGCCTGGTGCGCGGGATCTGCCGGCTGCTTCTGGCCGCGGCCCAGCAAGTTGCGCAGGCCGGGGACGTCCTCGCGGGTATCGACCTGTGTACCGAGGCGATGAGCCGGGCCCAGAGGATCGAGGCCGGTACCGAACTGTTCGACGCCCTCAGCGTCCGCGCCACCCTACTCTCGGCCGCCCATCCGCTGCTGTCGGCGGTGACGGCCGTGCAGGCGATCCGATCGGTACACCAGGCCGCCGCCCGTGAGCCGCTGCTGTGGGCCCGGTGCGTCGTCCTGGCCAACCACGCCGTCGAGCGCGCCCATTTGCTGCAGTCGGCCCCGCTGCTGGAACGGACGATCGAGGTCGCCGAAGCGCTGTGCGCAGCCGTCCCGCACTCGAACTGGCCTGAACTCGCGGCCGCCCTGACCCAGTTCCGGACCGAGACCACCGGCCGGATTCAGCGGATGCAGGCGGCCCTGGACTGGATCGCGGCCCGGGACGTGCGCGACACCGGCGCCCGGATCCCGCAACTGGAGTTCGAGCACCTGCTGGACGAAGCACTGGCTCAGGCGCAGGAAGCTCAGGACGAGGTGACGGTCGCAGCCGTGCACGCGCTGCGGGGCGACCAGGCGGGCGCAGTCGCTGCGGCCGAACGGGTGGCGGCCTCAGATTTCCAGCTGGGCGCGGAACTCCTGCTGCTGGCCGGCGAGCCGGATGCCGCCCTGCGAACCCTGAACCAGCTACCGGACGACGATTCCCGCGGCTGGCCCTGGTCCGGCCCGACATTGCGGGCCGAGATTCTGTTGGCTATGGGCGATACGGTGGCAGCGATCGAACAGGCCAACCAAGGTATGGACGATTACCGGGCCTGGGTGGCTCGGCTGGGTCTGGATTCGTTGCGGGTTGCGGCCGGGCAGGACGCTGCGGCCGGACGGGTGCATGCAGCCGTCGTGCGGGCCCACGGTGCATTGTGGGAGGCCTGGAACGAAGGACAGCACCCGGATGTCAGTTCCGACGAAGCGGCCAGAGCCTTCGCGGCTGCCTTGACAACGGCCGACGAAGCTCGCGGAGGGGCAGCAGTTTTCGCCCGGCCTCAGCGGCAGCGTGTTCTTCGGGGGCGGCAACTTGCCGAGGCCCGCTGGTCAACCGCTCTGGAGCATCTGGCCCGGGCCGAGCTGGAATCGACGGGGCTGCAGGATGATCCCTCGCCCGAGCTGTCCGGCCGGTTCATCGAGGCCGAGCAGGAGCTACGGGCCTCGATCGCAACCACTTCAGGCCGGCACGCCTGGTCCGGCGAGAAGGAAGCGGCCCAGCACTTCACCGACAGCGTCGCCAACGCCTTGCCTGCCGACACCGTTCTTCTGGAGTACTACCTGAACGGCGCTCACTTGATCATCCTGGCGATCGGCCCGGCCGGTCGCGCGGTCAGGACCCCAGCAGCGTCGGCCCAGGTGCGCAGGCTGCACGGTAGCGTTCGAAGGCCGGCCGCCCCGGCGGAGCTGTCCGAGCTGCTTCTGAGCCCGGTCGCCCGGGACATCGAGCCGTGCCGCAACGTGCTGATCGTGCCGCACGGAGCACTGTCCACCCTGCCCTGGCACACCCTGCCGTTCGGAGCTGGACGCCTGGACGACGAGCGCAACGTGAGCCTGCTTCCCGCCGCCGGCCTGATCCCGGCCCTGGCTGCCGCGCCCAGGCCAGATCTGGCCCGCGGCAGTCTTTCTATCGCAGCCCCCGATTTCCTGCCGGGCTCGCTCGACGAACTGCCGGCCAGCCGGATCGAAGGCGAGGTGGTCGCCCGGCACCTACCCGCAGCCACCCTGCTGACCGGGCCGCAAGCGTCCGTTGCTGAGATCCGTAACCATCAGGAGCACTGGCTGGAACGCGGTCAGGATCCCCGAGGGCCCGCTCTCGTCCACATCGCCAGTCACGGCTACGTCGATCCGGACTGGCCGCATCTGTCCTGGCTGGCCCTGAGCGGATCGGAAAAGCTCCGTCTGCCGGACATCTTCGCGGCGGTGTCGCAGTGCGATGTGCTGCTGCTGTCGGCATGCCAGGGTGCCGAGGGGCGAGCGACCGCGGCCGGAGACGTGATCGGCCCGGTCGGCACTGCCCTGAGCGCCGGCGTCTCACACGTAGTGGCCCCGGTGGGCGCAGTGAACGACATTGTCGCCTGCCTGTTCATGTCCGAGGTGGCCCGGCAGCTGGGATCAACTCCGGCCCCGGATATCGGTCAGGCCGTGGCGGTGGCCCGAAAGACGCTGCGGAGCATGAACGGTGAAGATCGCCGCGAGCGGTACCTCGAGCTGTCGGATCTGACCGGTCAGCCGCCCGGCGCGCTGGATCACCCTCGCTGGAAGGGCATTGGCGGCTGTGGCGACGGAAGGCCTGATCCGGTGGACAAGCTCGTTCATATCGGCATCAACTGCTCTGACTGATCGCCCAGTTCCGGGGCGAACTGCCCAGATGCTGGGTGAAGACCCGGGAGAACGATGAAGCGTTGGCGTATCCCAGGCGGGCGGCCACGGAGGAGACCGGGGCGCCGGAACGCAACTGCTGCTGGGCCAGAGTGAGCCGCCATTGGGTCAGGTACTCGCCGGGGGCCAGGCCGATCACCTTCTTGAAGTGGGCGGCGAATGCGCTGCGCGACATCCGGGCCTCGCGGGCCATCGTCTCGAGATCCCATTCCTGGTCGGGGGATTCGTGCAGCGCCAGCAGCAGCGGGGCCAGGCGGGCATCGGCCAGGCCGGTGAACAGGCCCGATGGCACACCCAGTTCGTTCACGTGATCCAGGATCCAGCGCAGCAGCTGGATCAGGACCACCTCGAAGAGCCGGTCGGCCACCAGGCGCTGACCGCAGCGCACCTGGTCGACCTCCTCGAAGAGTAGTTGCAGGGCCGGGTCCAGGCCGGCCACGTCGGCCAGCGGGAGCACGATCACCGGCGGCAGGGCGCGCACGATCGGGTGCGTCCGACCGCCGTCGAAGTCGAGCGCGGCGCAGGCGAAGTCTGAGTCCTCGGTGGGCGCGTTGTGGAAGGCGTGCTCCAGCGGGCGCGGGTAGAACAACAGGGTCGGGCGATCGATCTGCAGGCGCTCCAGACGTCCGCCGGAGCCCTGATGAGTCACCGCCATCTCGCCCCGGCGCAGCACGTGCAGGAAGCCCCGGCCCGGCTGGGACGCGAAGGTGGTGACGCCGCACAGCGGGCCGGTGTGGAACAGGCTGGTGCTGACCCGGAACATCTCCAGGAGCGGCGAGATGCGATCGAAGGAGCTCACGACCCGAGTCTAGGACGATCGGTCATGAAGAGAAGACTCTCTGATACGTATCGTCCGCTGATTCGGGGGAACCTGGTCTCACGTTCATCCAGCCGGGTGTGCGAAGAACAAGGTTCAGGAGTTCCCATGGCCAACGTCCCCCTCGTCGAGCGCACTTCTGCCACCGGTTCCGTGCAGGAGCAGCTGGAGCAGATCAACGCAGCCTTCGGCGCTGTGCCGGCCATGTTCAAGGCGGTGGCCAACTCGCCCGCCGCCCTGCAGAGCATGTGGAGCGCCTTCGGGGCCTTCTCGACCGGTTCCCTCGGCCCGGCCCTCAGCGAGCAGATCGCTGTGGCGGTGGCCAACCGCAACTCTTGCGAGTACTGCCTGGCCGCGCACACCGCCCTGGGTAAGAAAGCGGGCCTGAGCCGGGAGACGCTCATCGCCGCCCAGGACGGGCAGTCCGAGGAGCCGCGGACCGCAGCGTTGCTCGCCTTCGCCCTGAAGCTGGTGAACGACCGCGGCCAGGTCTCAGCGGCCGACGTCGAGGCGCTGCGTGAGCACGGCTGGACCGACGAGCAGATCGTGGAGACGATCGCCCAGGTGGCCCTGAACCTCTTCACGAACTACATCAACATCGCGCTGGACGTGCCGATCGACTTCCCGTCGGTGGCGTTGCGCAAGGCGAGCTGAGGCACCGGCCGGGGGAGCCGGGCGGACTCGCGGTCGAGGCGTTCACCATCACCGAGGCCCTGGATCGGCCGACGGCGCGAGAGGCGTCTCGATGCGGGTGATCTGCCGGCGGACAGCCACGTGGACCGGCTGGCCCTCGGGCCTGGAACCAAAAGGTCCCGGCATCACCGTAGGGCGATGCCGGGACCTGGGTGGTTCAGGAGAGCAGATCCTCAGGTAGTTCCTGCGGCTCGCCCGCGGTGCGGATCGACTCGCGCCCACGGCGGGACGAGAGCTTGGCCGTGCTGGTCTCCAACGACTTGGACAGCTTGCTCACCGCCCCGTGGTAGGCGTCGTGCACATTGCCGGCCGAGTGCGTCACCACGACCGACTTCACCCCGGCGATCCGGGCGTCCAAGCCGCATCTGATGTCGTCGGTCCCGGACTTCTCGCCGTTCTGGTCGCTGAGGTGGACCTCCACCCGGACCAGCTGGTCGGCGAAACGGGACAGTGAATCGACGAGCTGGTCCTCGATCCAGTCGGTCTCCGTCCGGATGTTCTTGTCGGTCTGGACCTGAACCTGCACTGGGCGCCTCCGTCGCTTTCGATGGTGCCCAAGAGCTTTTCACAGACCTCCGCGCCCCGCGATGTGAGAACCGATCACGACAACCAGAGGACGCCCCCGGTCACCTGATGGAGCACGGCGGCCACTCCCGCGCGTACCGCGTCCGCACACCGATCGGCGGTGAAGGTGGCCGGGTCGAAGGGGGAGGCGGCCCGTAGCTCAGAACCCCGGTAGGCGGCGCCGGTCCAGTCCACCGCCGTCACATTGGCAGTGGGCTCACCGGTTTCGGCGCCCAGGACCAGGAACTGCTGGTCCAGGTGGCTGGCGCTGACCAGGGTGAGGGCGTCGACCAGAGCGTTGCCCGCGCTGACGATCAGATCGCCGTTCATCGCGATCGCCTCGGTCAGGCGGGGCACCAGATCGGTCTCGCCGGTGCCGTCCACCGTGCGCAGATCCACGTCCTCCTGATCGGCCCACTCCTCGACGGCGGTGACCAGGGCCTGGGTGGCGGAGTCGGAACCGGCGGTGAGTAGGACGACGCGATACCCCTTCGGCGGATGCACCGCGTCCCACGACCCGGGCGCCGGGGTGAAGGTGGCCTCGGGGGTAGGTGGTGCGGCCGGGTCGGTGAAACCGGCGGTCAGGGCGCCGATCGCGGTCGGGGCCGGGCGGGGCTGCGACCAGTCGCCCGATCCGCAGGCCGCAGTGATCAGCGTGGTCGCCAAGAGGACAGCGACCAGGGAACGGGGGCGCACGGGCTCCTCCTCGGTGATTGCGTGAGTACTTTTTAGCCCCCTTGAAGGCTTCAAGGCAGATTGTGACCGTTTCGGGCTAGGTTGTTCCGCATCTGTTGGCCCAGGCAACTTTATTCATTCATCTGGAGGGTGGAACGTGCTCGCGCCAACAGAAGGAGTCCCATGTCCAGCCGCACTCTCCGTGCCGTCGTCCTCGGTGGCGTCGTCGCCGCGGGGATCGTTCTCGGTGCGGCCCCCGCCCAGGCGCACGGTTTCACCTCGGTGGTCTACGTCGATGCCACCGCACCCGAGAAAAACCAGGTAAGAACGGAAATCGGCCTGGAGTACGACCTGCTCGTCGTCTCCGCCGCCGACACCCGCCGCAACGACCAACTGTTCCAGGACGGCACCGCAGCCTTCGAGAGCGGCGACGCCGATGCTCAGGCCCAGGCGCTGGAGCAGCACTCCGGCACCGTCCTGGAGTACGTCACCGAGCGCTTCTCGGTGGCCGGGTGCACGCCCGAACGGGCCGGCGACATCACGATCGCCGAGCGCGAAGGCGTCCCCTACGCCTTCCTGACCCTCGACCACACCTGCACCTCGGGCGAGTACGTACTCACCAGCAAGCTCTTCCCGGACAGCGAGACATTCGTCCGCGACACCAAGACGATCGTCACCTACGCGGTCGGCGGGCTGCACGGCTCCGCCGCCCTGGACGCGTCCACACCGTCCTTCGATCTGTCGCAGAGCGGTTTCCACCGGTTCTGGGAGTTCTTCAAGCTCGGCGCCGAGCACCTCTACGAAGGTCCGGACCACCTGCTGTTCCTGCTCGCCCTGATTGTCGGCTCGCGCCGGCTGCGGGAGGTGGTGCTGGTCGCCACCTCGTTCACCCTGGCCCACTCGGTCACCTTCATCCTGGCCGCGCTCGGGCTGGTCAGCGTCTCGGGCGAGATCGTCGAGCCGATCATCGCGCTGTCGATCGCCGCGGTGGCGGCCTGGTACCTGTGGCGGCTGATCCGCCGCGGCAGCCACGCGTCCGAGCTCGATGCCGCGCCGGAGGCCGGCCTGTTCCGCCTCGACCGGGCCGGATGGACGCGGCTGGCCGTGGTTTTCGTCTTCGGGCTGGTGCACGGTCTGGGATTCGCCGGTGCGCTGGGCATCGACGAGGCGTTCTCCTGGACCCTGCTGTGGTCGCTGCTGGTGTTCAACGTCGGGATCGAGGCGGTGCAGCTGGCCATCGTGGCCGTGCTGTTCCCGGTCCTTGCCGTCCTGCGGCACCGGGCCCCGACCTCGGCGGTATGGATCAGTGGCCTGGTGTCGGCGGCGGTGGCCGCCGTCGGTCTCTACTGGTTCGTCGAACGGGTGCTCTAAGGCGCGAAATGGCATTTCCTGCCAGGACTTAGTCGATGATCCAGTAGAAGCACTGCAGGAGTTCACCTTTCGTTCACCGCGAGGCTGAACATTGAGCCCGCATCATTACTGTTCACCCTGAAAGGGATGAATCACACGTGTCTCACAACGACGCTTGCCGAGCGAAGCGACTGGCTCTGCCGATCGCAGCCGGCGCGCTCGGCCTCGCCGTCTCGATCGGGGGCTTCGCCGCCCCCGCTCAGGCGGCCGACGCGGTCACCCTGACCGGCGTCATCCTCGGCGTCGGCGCCGACGAGTCCCAGCGGATGGTGACCTGGTACTCCTCGGGCGACACCACCCAGGCCGTGCAGGTGGCCCCGGCCGCCCAGGTCGTGGACGGCGAGTTCCCGGCCTCGGCCAAGAGTTTCTCTGCGGTGGGCGGGGCCAACATCGCCTCCAGCGGCGGCTTCAACCGCAACGCCACGATCACCGGTCTGGCCGAGAACACCAGCTACTCCTACCGGGTCGGCGCCGAGGGCAACTGGTCGAAGACCTACACCTTCAAGACCCAGGACTTCGAGGGTGACTTCGACTTCCTGTTCCTGGGCGACCCGCAGATCGGCGCCTCCGGCAACGTGGCCAAGGACCAGGCGGGCTGGCAGGACACGCTGGACGTGGCCACCAAGGACAACCCGGACGCCGAGATCCTGGTCTCCGGTGGCGACCAGGTCGAGACCGCCAACACCGAGACCCAGTGGGACGCCTTCCTGGCCCCCGACCAGCTGCGTCAGGTGCCGTGGGCGGCGACCATCGGCAACCACGACGTCGGCGGCAAGGCCTACGAGCAGCACCTGGCGGTGCCCAACGGCGACCGGTCCGGGCAGTACTACGCCAACGGCAACCCCGCCTCGAACACCTCCGGCGGCGACTACTGGCACATCTACAAGGACGTGCTGTTCATCAACCTGAACAGCAACAGCTACACCACCTCCTCCGGCGGTGGCGGCGACGAGGCGCACCTGAAGTACGTCAGCGACGTCATCGAGAAGCACGGTGACGCGGCCAAGTACACGGTGCTGGTCTACCACCACTCGATCTACTCGCCGGCCTCGCACGCCAAGGACAGCGACAACAAGGTCCGCCGGGTCGACTTCCCGACCACCTTCTCCAAGCTCGGGGTGGACCTGGTGCTGCAGGGCCACGACCACGCGTACACCCGCAGCTACCTGATCAAGAACGGCGAGAAGGCGGACGCGGACGAGAAGCCCGGCGCGGCCGACGTCTTCGCCGGCCCGGGTGGCGTGCTCTACGTGACCGCCAACTCGGCCTCGGGCTCGAAGTACTACGGCATCACCAAGCCCGACAACAGCGGCACCAGCGGCGCGGGCAACGGCGCCGACCCGCTGAACCCGGACAGCTACTGGTACAACTCGGTCCAGAACCAGGAGAACACCCGCACCTACGTCAAGGTGAAGGTGAAGGCGGACGAGCTGGTCGTGGAGAACATCCGCAGCGAGACGAACGTGGGCTCGAGCGTGGACAAGGTCACCGTGCACCCGTACAACGGTGAGGGCCAGCAGATCCAGGTCCGGGTGCCGAAGGCCGCCCCGGGCGAGTTCGGCTGGACCATCGACGGCAAGAACGGCCTGGTCGACCTGGGTACTGCCGAGGAGAAGGACGGCGAGTACTACAGCGCCAACGGTGCGATCAACCCGATCACCGTGAAGGACTCCCGCAGTTCGCAGGCACCGTGGTCGATCTCGGCCTCGGTGGGCGACTTCAAGGACGCCGACAAGAAGTTCTCCGGCTCGCTCCTGGGCTGGACCCCGAAGGTGGCCGAGGCCGGCGCCGGGGCCAAGGCCGGTGAGAAGGTCGAGTCCGGCCTGAACGGCGGCGAGGGCCTGTCGGTCTCGCGCACCCTGGGTCAGGCCGACCAGGGCCACGAGAAGGGCGAGGCCAAGCTGGCCGCCGACCTCGACCTGAAGATCCCGAGCGAGGTCGCGCAGGGTAGCTACCGCGCCACCCTGACCATCACCGCGCTCAGTAGCTGATCCCCACCTGGGTGGGGCGGCTGCCCGGCTGCCCCACCGCTTTTCCTCAAGGAATGAGCCCGGTCGTGAGAACCGTAAGAACCCTTGCCGCAGTCGCTCTTGCTCTGAGCGCACCCCTGTTCGGCGCGAACCCGGCACTGGCCGCCCCGGTGCCCACCGCGTCCATGATTGCTGCCTCGGACGACGTGACCTGGACGGTGCGCACCGCGTCCAACGAACTGGGCGAGGCCCGAACCAGTTTCAGCTACGACATCCGGCCCGGCGCCACGATCGAGGATGCGATGGTGGTGGCCAACCGCGGCAAGACCCCGCTCACCCTCGGGGTGTACGCGGCCGACGGCTTCACCACCGACGCCGGCCAGATGGACCTGGTGACCAAGGACGCCGAGTCGATCGCGGTGGGCGCCTGGGTGCAGGCCGACCAGGAGAGCATCACGGTCAAGCCCGGCAAAACCGCCAGAATCCCCTTCTCGGTGACGATTCCCGAGAACGCGACGCCGGGCGACCACGCCGGCGGCATCATCACCTCGCTGGTCCAGGCCGACGACACCGAGACGATCAACGTCGACCGCCGGCTGGGCATCCAGATCAAGCTGCGCGTGGACGGCGACCTCAAGCCCGGGTTCGCGATCGAGGACCTGAATGTCGGCTACCGCGGCACGCTCAACCCGGCCGGCCAGGGTGACGCCGAGGTCAGCTACACGATCCGCAACACCGGCAACGCCATCCTGTCCGGTCAGGGCAACACCAAGATCACCGGGCCCTTCGGCTGGTTCGCGACCGACGGCCCGGCGCAGGCGATCCCGGGACAGCTGCTGCCGGGGGAGACCTGGAAGGTCAGCGGCACCGTGGAGGAGGTCCTGCCCTCCGGCCGGCTGAACGCGAAAGTGACGCTGGTGCCGATCATCACCGATGCGGCCGGCTCCAGCACGACGCTCGCGCCGGTGACCGCCTCGGCGAGTGCCTGGGCGCTGCCGTGGACGCTCATTCTGCTGATCGTGGTGCTGCTGGCGGTGGTCGTCGGGATCGTGGTCGTCTCGCGGCGAAACCGTGCGCGCCGGAAAAAGCTTGAGGACGAGCGGGTGGACGCCGCGGTCAAGGAGGCCTTGGCGGCTCGCTGAGTTGGTTGCCTGGCAGGCCCGGTCCGTTGCGGACCGGGCCTGCTGCTTTTGCCGGACGGCGTCAAGAAGCTGTCGGGATCGGGGTGGTCTGAACGAGCGCTGGTGAATTCAGCTGCCGCGCAGATGCCGGTCGGCGAAGTCGTCGTCGTGGGTGAGCTCGACCGCCAGGGTCCGGGTGAGGCGGTCGATGTTGGCGGCGAGCACGCTGAGCTCTTCGGGTAGCCAGTCGCGGAAGGTCTGACGGAGAGTCTCCACGCGAGCCTTGCGCACCGCGGCCACCCGGGCTCGGCCGGCGTCGGTGATCGAGATGATCACCGTGCGGTGGTGCTCGGGGTGGCGCTCGCGCTGCACCAGCCCGGCGTCGGCCAGGGGTGCGACCCGGCGGGTGGCGGTCGACGGCGTCATGTCGAACTGCTCGGCGATCTCACCCATGGTCAGCGCCTGCCCGTCGGCGAGACGGGACAGCAGCAGGAAGGCGGTGCGGTCGAGCATCGGACCGCCGCCGGTCTCGCCCCGGTGGAAGCGGTGGAACTCGCCGAGCCGGATCAGCCAGGCGATCGACTCCTGGATCCGGGCCAGCTCGGAGTCGGCCGACGGGGTTCCCATGGTCACCATCGTGCCCGATGCCGTCCTCTGATCGTCCGGGCCCTGGGGCGGAAGCTCGATAGTAAGTCTATTGATTTTGTAGGAAATGCTGCTAGCGTCATTTTCATCGTGCAAATGAAGGCGTGGAAGGACGTGGCGTGACTCAGCCGACCGAGGTGGGACAGCAAGACCTGGCGGAGGTGCTGAGCGGGCTGGAGGCCGATGCGGCGCAGCGGGAACAGGCGCCGGAGCGGCCTCACGCGGTCCTCGACGAGCTCCGCCGGACCGGGCTCCTGAAGCTGCGGGTCCCGCGTGAGCACGGGGGAGCGGATGCCACCCTGCGAGAGGTGTTCGCCGCGCTGATCGACGTTGCGCGGGCCGACTCCAACGTGGCGCAGGCTCTGCGTGCGCACTTCGCCTACATCGAAGGGCTGCGGTTCACCCCGGACAGCCCGGCCCGCTCGGCCGCCCTGGACCGGATCGCGGGCGGCAGTGTGATCGGCAACGCGATCACCGAGCCCAGCGGCGCGGCGGCCGGAGATTTCGCCGGGCTGTCGACACAGTTCGTGCGCGACGGCGAACAGTGGACGATCACCGGCACCAAGTTCTACTCGACCGGCACCTTGTACGCGGATCAGGTTTGGGTGTGGGGTGTGACCGAGGACGGTGTACCGGCCAGTGCCCTGATCCCGCTCGATCGGCCCGGCATCACCGTGGTCGACGACTGGGACGGATTCGGGCAGCGTGCCAGTGGTAGCGGCACCACCCACTTCGATCGCGCACCGGCCACCGCGGACGAGGTCGTCCTGGCCGGGCCCGCGCCGCGCCTGGCCGTCGGCTCGTTCCTGCAGCTGTTCCTGACCGCAGTGGTGGTCGGCAACCTCGAAGCAGTGAGCAACGACGCCCAGGCTCTGCTGCGCGGGCGAAGCCGGGGCATCAGCCACGGCACCACCGAACTGCCCCGGCATGACCCGGTTCTGCTGCAGCAGGTGGGCGACATCGCGAGCAAGGCCTACGCGGCCCGGGCGATCGTGCTCGACGCGGCCTCCCTGCTCGATCACGTGGATGCCCGGCTGCACGCCGGTGAACTGGACGGAGCGGTTGCCCAGCAGGCCGGTCGCCGGGTCGCCGAGGCCAAGATCTCGATCGAGCGCCTGGCCCTGGCGGCGGCGACCGCGCTGTTCGAGGTCGGGGGTGCTTCCGCCACCCGCACCGGCGCCAACCTGGACCGGCACTGGCGCAACATCCGCACGCTCGCCTCGCACAACTCCACGCGGATCAAGGCCCGGGTGGTCGGCGACCACATCATCAACGGCGCCGACCTGCCCGACAACACCTACTTCTAAGCCCTCCCCGGAACCAGGAGCACCTCTCCCATGAGCAAGAACACCATCCCGGTCGAGGCTTTCGGGCCCGAGGCCAAGAGCGTCGATGTGCCGGTCCTCGACTCGCACCTGCACCACGTCGAGCAGGGCGAGGGCGCGCCGATCGTCTTCCTGCACGGCAGTCCCACCAACTCCTACCTCTACCGCCACGTGTTCAGGGCGCTCAACGGCAACGGACGCCTGCTCGCGGTGGACCTGATCGGATTCGGTGACTCCGGCCGTCCGTCGATCGCCTACGAACTGGCCGACCACGAGCGCTATCTCGACGCCTGGTTCGACGCGCTCGACCTGCGTGACGTGACCCTGGTACTGCAGGACTACGGCGCGGCCTTCGGCGTCTCGTGGGCGGCCCGGCACCCCGACCGCGTGCGCGCGGTGCTGCTGGCCGAGCCCGTGATCCGGGACATCGAGTCCTCGGCCCTGCCGGAGGCGTTCGTCGGCGCGCAGAAGCTGATCCGCACGCCCGGCGACGGTGAGAAGTTCGTGGTCGAGGACAACGGTTTCCTCACCCAGGTGTTCCCCGGCGCCTTCCTCGAACCGCTTGCGGCCGAGGACCTTGCCGTCTACCAGGCGTCGTTCCCCACGGCCGAGTCGCGGGCGCACCTGATCCGCTTCCCGCGCAACCTGCCGATCGACGGTGTTCCGGCCTCGAGCGTGGAGTACCTGGCCCGCAACGAGGAGTGGCTGAGGACATCGGCCGAGGTGCCGAAGACGCTGCTCACGTACCAGCCCGGATTCCTTCTCACGCCTACGATCGAGGCCTGGATCCGCGAGAACGTAGCCAGCATCGAGGTTCACGACGGCGGCGCGGGCGTTCACTTCGTGCAGGAAGAGCAGCCGCAGGGCCTGGCCGATGCGGTGAAGGCGCTGCTGGCCCGGGCGGGCGAGCGATGAGCGGGGCAGCGGTGCAGCCTGGTTCGGCCGAACTGGAGGCCCTGCTGGCCCGGATCGCCGAGGGTGCGCTCCGGCGCGAGGCCGAGGGTATTGCGCCTTTCGAGCAGATCGCCTGGATCAAGGACGCCCGGCTCGGCGCGTTCCGGGTGCCGATCGAGGAAGGCGGGGGAGGGGCCGGCGTTCGTGAGTTGTTCGAGCTGGTGGTGCGTCTCAGCCATGCCGACTCGAACATCGGGCACCTGCTGCGGGCGCATTTCGGCACCGTGGAAGACATTCTGACCTGGCCCGCCTCGCCGCGTCGGGAGCGCTGGCTGGCCCGGATCGTGGCCGGGGATCTGTTCGGCAACGGCAACAACGAGCTGGGCGCCAAGCACGCGGGCGACTTCAGCAAGTCCACCACGTTCACGCCGGACGGCGACAGCTATATCGTCAACGGTGCCAAGTACTACTCCACCGGAACGCTTTACGCGGATCACACCTTCGTCACCGGGGTGACCCCCGACGGGTTTCCGGTGCAGGCGCTGCTGACCTTGGGCGCCGAGGGCATCACGATTGAGGACGATTGGGACGGCTTTGGTCAGTCGCTCACGGCGACCGGGACCACGCGGTTCGAGAACGCTCGCATCGCCGCCGAAGAGGTGACTCTGCCCCCGGCCGACCTGAGCTCGATCCCGCGCTGGCACCTCGGCCCGTTCTACCAGCACTACCTCAATGCGGTGGTGGCCGGAAACGTGCAGTCGGTGCTGGACGATGCCGTCGCGCTGATCAGCCGCCGGGTGAGGAGTTTTACCCACGGCTCGGCCGACCTGCCCAAGAACGACCCCGTGCTCCAGGAAGTCGTGGGTGAGATCTCGGCCCTCTCTTCGGCGGCCACCGCCGTCGTCCTCGAAACCGCCGACGTGCTGGCCGGCGTCCCCCATTCCTTGGTAGCCGGCCGCACCGACGACGACGTGGTGCACGAAGCGGCCTTGCGTGCGTCGCAGGCCCAGGTGATCGTGCACGACCTCGGCCTGCGGGCCGCAACCGCGCTCTTCGAGGTCGGCGGAGCTTCGGCGGTGAAGCGCCCGGCCCAGCTGGACCGGCACTGGCGCAACATCCGCACCGTGGTCTCGCACAACCCGGTGCGCTTCAAGAACCGTGCCATCGGCGATCTGCTGGTGAACGGCGAGACGCTGCCCGACAACACCTACTTCTGATCGGAGGCTGCCCTCTCGTGACTCGCCAGCTGCATCTCAACCTGTTCATCCTCGCCTCCGGGCACCATGAGGCGGCCTGGCGGCACCCCTCCTCGAGGCCGGAGGAGATGTTCGGGCCGGGCTTCTACACCGGGCTGGCCCGCAGCGCCGAGGCGGCGGCCTTCGACGCGGTGTTCCTCGCCGACATCCCCAAGCTCGACGACAACATTGAGTACAACTCGGCCGGCCGGCTCGATCCGCTGATCACCCTGGCCACGATCGCCGCGGCCACCCGGCGGATCGGGCTGATCGGCACCGCCTCCACCACCTACTCCCACCCCTGGCAGCTGGCCCGCTCGTTCTCCAGCCTTGATCACCTGTCGGGCGGCCGGACCGGCTGGAACATCGTCACCACGGACTCCCCAGCGGCAGCACGCAATTTCGGGCTGGACGGCAACCCGGACGCGGGCACCCGCTACGAGCGCGCCGACGAATATGTGGACGCGGTGCTGAAACTCTGGGACAGCTGGGAGGACGACGCGATCCGACTGGACCGAACCGCGGGCCGCTACCTCGACCCGTCCCGAATTCACCATCCAGGCCTGCGAACCCAGCATGTCAAGGTTGCCGGAGCGCTGACCACCCCGCGGCCGCCGCAGGGCTATCCGGTGCTGGTGCAGGCTGGTTCGTCGAACCACGGCCGGGCCTTCGCGGCCAAGTACGCCGAAGCGATCTTCACCGCCCAGCAGCACATCGACGACGCCCGGGCCTTCTACACCGACGTGAAGGGCCAGGCCGCAGCCCGCGGGCGCAACCCCGAGCACGTGAAGATCCTGCCCGGCCTGAGCCCGGTCATCGGCGGCACCGAAGAAGAGGCGCTACGCCTGCAGTCCGAGCTGAACGAGCTGACGGTACCGGCGTTCGGGCTGATGCAGCTCAAGGACTTCGCCTACGTGGACCTCGATCACCTGGACCTGGACGAGAAGGTCCCGGAAGAGGCATTCGCCGGCGCCGGAGGCGTCACCGACAACCTGAAGAGCCGCACGCAGGTGTACGCCGACATCGTGCGCCGGGAAAAGCCCACCCTGCGAGAGCTTCTGCACAAGCTGGCCGGGGCCCGGGGCCACAAGGTCCTGGCCGGCGCACCTGAGCAGATCGCTGATCACGTGGAGCAGTGGTTCAGCAGTGGCGCCGCCGACGGCTTCAACGTCATGCCGCCCTCGCTGCCCAGCGGCCTTGACACCTTCGCCGAGACGGTGGTGCCGATCCTGCGTAAGCGTGGCCTGTTCCGCGAGGGCTACACCGGAACGACGTTGCGCGAGCACCTGGGCCTGCCGCGGCCGGAGAACCAGTACACATAGGGGTAAATCGGCTCAGGTCCTCCGGGTCAGGATGCCGATCCTGCGGCGGCCCGGCAGCTGTGTGGCCTCCCGACCGCCTCCGGTCAGAGGTGCTCGGGGGCGTTGGCCAGGATCGTCCGGGCGGCAGCGGCGGCCACCTCGATCTCGGCATCACCGTAGGTGCGCTCGTCGCCACCTTGGAGAAGCAGGGTGAAGGCGGCGTTCTGTCCGATGAACTCCAATTCGGCAGCGCTCTGATCGAAGTTGTAACTGAAGCCGGCGACGTCTCCGACTCCGCTCACGCTCCGGACGTTCTTGTACTCGATGGTCTTCTTGAGATAGGCCGTGATCTGTTCGACGATCTTCGGATCGGTCGTGGGGGAACGGGCGATGATCTTCATATCGTGCCCGACCTTCGATCCGGTGACCACGTACCGGCAGTCGCCGGAGCTGATGTCCTCGTCGTAGGAAACGGTTCCGCCGGTGGCCTTCTCCAGATCTTCGGCGGGAAGCATCTGGCACATCCAGCTTTCCAGCGGTGAGACCTCGTCGGAGAAGAACTTGTCCGCGATGGCCAGAACGCCGAACAGGGCCACGACCGACAGGGCGAGGCAGCCCATCCCGCCGAGACCGATCAGCAGGATGATCTTCTGCGGCGACAGGGGCAGGCGGCGTCCCCCCGGCGCGACGTTGGGCTGCCCGGTTCC
The DNA here is from genome assembly GCF_021129305.1 of Kineosporia babensis. Lineage (GTDB taxonomy): Bacteria > Actinomycetota > Actinomycetes > Actinomycetales > Kineosporiaceae > Kineosporia > Kineosporia babensis. Next base: position 336,009 of record NZ_JAJOMB010000006.1, read on the forward strand.
CCGGCTCATGGTGTTCCCCTCTTCGCTCTGCGAGCCGGGAGGATATCAAAGCCGCACTTGGTGTTTCGACGAGAAACGGGCGAAAAGGTATGAGTGTTGCAAAATTCTGTCGTTCACATCGGGGAGGCGAATCCCGGTCCAGTGAAGGGCGAACCAAATGTCAGACGTTGAGTGAGCACCTGGTCGCTGCTGCGTACCGCCAACCGAAGTCGTTCTTCCAGCGTGCCGGTCAGCAGTACCCAGGAGTGCCCGGCGGCGGTGAGTTCGTCGATGAACCAGCCGGTCATCGCCGCCCGTACCGACAGATCACCCTCGCGCATGCCGTCGTCCTCCCAGGGCACTCCTTCGTGGTCGGTGATCAGGTAGAGGTGTCGCGGGGGTAACTGCTGCGCCCACGGCTGGAGGGGACGGGCCTGGGCGCCGAGGTAGCGGCGCTCCCAGAGGAAGGTCGCGAAAGAGTCGGTGTCGCAGGTCAGGACCGGTGATCCCTGAGCAGCGGCGCGTTCTTCGGCGGCGGTCTGCTCGAAAGCTACTGTGTCGAAGTCTTCGTGATCCCAGGTGATCTCGTCCAGTGCAGGCTCGGGAAGTCCGCGCTCTCGGGCGGCGGAGCGGGCCTTGTCCCACTTGATCTCGGTGTGCTCCCGTCCGTACTCACCCACCCAGGCGGTCCGCTCCCAAACCCCACCCCGGCGTCTGTAATTGGAAGCCAACATGGTCGAGATCGTTGTGGTGCCGGTTGATTCTGCCCCCAGCAGGACGATCCGGGTGGTCAGGCCTGCGCGGGTGGCCGGTGCCAGCGAATCCCAGAAGCCAGCCAGATCGGACCGTACACCGGTGGCCGACAGCCCGTCCCGCCGCATCGGCGCCAGGTCGGCGTTGAACCGCCGTGCCAGCTCCGGACCGTACGAATCCCCGCAGTACACAACGTCTACGGCCGCATCGGAACCAGCGGCCCGGATGCCCGCCTGCATCACCGCTACCTGCGCCTGCCAGACCTGTTCATCCCCGAGGTCCATCGGCGCATCGCAGCGAATGCCGGCGACCACCACCTGCGGATCGTCGGCATGCTCGGCCTGCAGCCAGGACACCCGCTCGGCCAGGCTGATGCTCTCCGCGATCGAGGCCATCACCAGGACCGTCACACGTTCGCAATCCAGCGCGGCCTGCCGGATCACCCGGTGATGCCCCTGGTGCGGCGGGTAGAACTTGCCGATGAAGAGCCCGTGCCCGGTCATGCCGCGACCGTACTGGGCGTGGCGTTCGTGCCGGCGGCCGAAGAGCGCCACAACCGCAGGCCATTCAGGCACAGGCCCAGGAAGAGCACGTAGATCACCGCGGTCAGGTAGAGCCCTTGACTGGCGTAGAGCGGCACGTAGATGCAGTCCGCCGCGATCCAGAAGTACCAGGTAGCGATGCGCCGGGTGTTCAGTAGCCACTGAGCCGCCAGAGCCAGCGCCGTGGTCAGCGCGTCCCAGAAGGGGCTGACGTCGTCCGCGGCACGCAGCAGCACGGTGAGGCCGGCCGTGCCCACCACGACGGCCGCCAGGCATCCGGCCAGCAGCAGAGGACTGGCCGTGCGTACCGGGACATCGGCAACCTGGCCGCGCCGCCACTGCCACCAGCCGATCGCCCCGAGCACGATGAAGACGATCTGCAGACCGGCACCCGCCCACAGCCGCGCCGACATGAACAGCACCAGGAAGAGTGCGCAGTTCACGATGCCGACCGGGAAGTTCAGCACGCTGGCTCGCATGGTCAGCCAGACGCACAGCCCGCCGGAGACGAAGCCAAGCAGCTCGGCCCAGGTCACGGCGTGCCCGTTGAGCTCGAACAGCGCCTGGTTCAGCGGTGCCACCACATCGTTCAGCCAGTCCATCGCACTCCGTCCTCATTCGCGTCGATGTGACGATATATGAAGAAGGGTGAGCTGCCCAGTGTCTTCGGCGACTTCGCCGGATCGGTGGTTCACGATGGAGGGAGCAATGTCGCTCGCTTCGCCAGGAGGATTCACATGACCGACCTGTCCGGCCGTAAGGCTTTCGTCACCGGAGCGTCCGGCGGGATCGGCGCCGCCATCTGCGCCCGCCTCCAGGCCGACGGCGCCACCGTCTGGGCACTGGATGCCAGGCCCGCGACCGGAGAGCAGATCGGCACTTTCGTCGAGATCGATGTCAAGGACGCCCAGGGGCTCTCGCGGGTGGTCCGGCAGGTGATTGAGGACGCGGGTGGCGCCGACATCCTGGTCACTTCGGCCGGGGTGGTGGAGGACGACGTCCCGGCTGAGGAACTCGGCGCCGACCTGTACGACCACGTGATGGGCGTGAACCTGCGCGGGGTGTTCCTGACCTGCCAGGCGTTCGGGCGCACCATGCTGGAACAGGGCTCTGGCAGCATCGTCAACATCGCCTCGATGTCCGGCAACGCCACCGTCAACTTTCCGCAGCGGCAGGCCATTTACAACGCGTCCAAGGCCGGAGTCAGCGCCCTGACCCGGTCTCTGGCCGTGGAATGGGGCCCGCGCGGGGTGCGGGTCAACGCGCTCTCGCCCGGCTACATCGATACCCCGCTCAACCACCTCAAGGCGCACCAGCACCAGACCTGGAAGGACCGCACCCCGCTGGGCCGGTTCGGCACTGTGGAAGAGGTGGCCGCCGCCGTCAGTTACCTGTCCGGACCGGAGGCCGGATTCTACGCGGGTGCGGAACTGCTGATGGACGGTGGCTATTCGTTGTGGTGAACGGCGGTGACCGGTCTCTTCACGAGACCGGTCACCGGTCTGACCGATGATCAGGAGCAGGTCCAGGTGACCGGAGTGGGGTTGGGCCACTCGGAGTCGGTGGACGACCAGCTGGTGCCGATCACGACGCCGTCCTCGGTCACTTCCTCGGCGTAGGAGCCGGTGTCCGGCAGCAGGGTGGGCAGAAGCGTCTTCACGCCGTCCTGCCACACCGTGGCACCGCTGGTGGTCCAGGAGCTGACCCGGACCGAGGAGTTGCCGGCCAGAAGACCGCTGCTGTTGATCGCGTTCGGGCTCTCGTTGGTGCCCATCGCGGTGTACGAGTCGCCGTCCCAGACCGCGCTTGCGTCGTCCCAGTAGTCGCCGTCCTCGCGGTAGGAGCTGACCCCGCCCAGGATGTAACGCCCGTTCACCGCATGGGCCGTGGTGCTCTTGGCGTTCTCGCTCTCCAGGATCGGTGCGAGCCCTCCACCGACGGTGCCCTTCAGACCGACCGAGTAGTTGCTGTCGACCTCGCTGGTACTGGCCACCACGGTTCCGGCGTCATCGATGTCGTGCAGGTTCAGAACCCCGTCGCCGTACCCCAGATCCAGGTACTTGCGGGGCTTGCTCGCCGACCAGACGATGCCATGGGTCTTACCGTCGATCTGCGCCTCGCCCACGATGGTGCCCGCCTCGTTGATGGCGCCGGCCCGGGCCGCAGACGCGCCGGCCGGCATGGTCAGCCGGGTGATCTTCCCCTTCGACCACAGGTACGGGCGCTGCTCCACCAGGTCGTTGGCCACGACGAGGCCGTGGTCGGTGACGTCGGCGGCCTGCGCCGCACCCTTGCCGGGCGAGTCCAGAACAGTTGCCTCGGAGCCGCGTTCACTCCACAGAACGGCCTTGTCACCGTAGTCGTACGGCGGCATGCCGCTGCCGACGAAGTACTGCTCGCTGGCCCCGGTGACGTTGAACCAGGCCAGGCCCTCCGGAACCGCTGCCCGGGTGAGTTCCCAGGTGCAGTCCGCCGTGGGTGCAGCGGTGGCGGCGGAGGCCGACCCGGCCGTGGCCGGAGCCACGATCAGGCCTGCGGCCGCCACCACCGACGCGACCCGGGCGGAGCTGTGCTGAAACGCAAAACGCATGGTCATCCCCACTCTGAGCGCTATTCGAACGGCCCGGCCGGGCGATGACCACCCTTACATGGATGCGTTTGATTTGGGTGGTTATTTCTGGTTTGGGGTTCTGGTCGCGCTCAGCCGCGGCCGAAGGTGAACACCGCCGGGGCCTTGCGGTCGGCCGGGCGCTGGACCAGCACGCCGTCGGCCGTGGTGATCGGCATCTGGGTGATCGCGTTGATCAGCTGGTAGCCGCCCTTCACCGGCTTGATCTGCCACTTCTCGAGATTGTCGGCCTTGCAGTCGCCCACCACCGAGACCGGCAGCTTGTCGTCCAGCGGCGACCCGAGCCACAGCCGCCCACCCTGCATCCGCAGGCAGGAGCTGTTCTGCGTGGTGATCCGGTAGTAGCCGTCGTCGGTCGCCTTCAGGTCGAAGGTCTGCTTCTTCGCAACGGCTTTCAGCTGGTTGCCGTCGGCTCCGATCCAGTTCTTCCCGAGCTTGACCGTCGCCTTGCCGTCCTTCAGCGGCTGGAAATCGACGTTCTCGTATCTCGGCGACCGGCCCAGTTCGTCCGACAGGGCGGCGAACTCGGCGTAGTTGCCGACCGTGTGCTCGGTGGCCCAGGTCGACTCGGCGATGAACCGGGTGGCCGCGAACAGGTCCTGCTCGACCGAGTTCTCGGTCTGTGTGGTCGAGTAGTCCGGCCAGGCGGTGATCTTGGCGCCGCGGACCTGGCCGCCGTTGGGGTTGTCCGGGATCGGGGTGGGGTCGGTGCCGTCGAACTTGCGCGGAGTCCAGCCCTGGTTCCAGAGCGACTCCTCGTTGATCGGGTTGGAGCCACCGTTGCGGATCAGGTAGAGCGAGTAGGAGGCGTTCTGCAGGTCGTAGCCGCGCTCGATGATCTCCTGGGCCTGGACCATGCTGGCCCGCCCGTCCCAGTACTCCACGACGATGTCCTGATCGAGCTGATGGGTGGCGTTCAGCGGGATTCCGTCGTTCCAGACCCGCAGGGTGCGGCCGCGCTCACGCAGGTGACCGGCGACGGCGTTGATGAAGTCGACGTAGACGTCTTCCGGCACCGCGTCGGGCCCGTACTGCTCGGGGTGGGCGTCCATGTACTCCTGGAACTGCGGGTACTGCTCGAACGCCGAGCCGAGCATGTACTCGTCCGCCCCCATGTGCCAGTACGTGTCGTCGAAGACCTTCGCGTACTCGTCGGCCAGCGTGGTGACGAACTCCAGCGCCTCGGGCTGGGTGATGTCCAGCCGGTCGGGCTGTTTGACGCCGGCCGAGTTGGTCAGCTGAAGCTCGGGGTAGTTGGCCAGCCAGGGGCTCATGTGCCCGGGGGAGTTGACCTCCAGGACCAGCTGGATGTGGTTCTCGTCGGCCCACTTCTGCAGCTGACGGGCCTCGGCCTTGGTGTAGTAGGCCCAGAAGTTGGCTTCGGGGTAGGCGTCCGACCTGACCTTGGTCTCGATCCAGAGCTGGTTCAGCTTGAGGTAGGACATGTCCTTCATCAGCCGCTCGAACCACTCGGTCGAGACCTGGATCTGGCAGGCGCACACCCCGACTCCGCGCTCGGGATACGCCGGCACGTCGGTGGTGCTGCCGCCGGGAATGGTCTTGGACCGGGTGAGGAGCTGGACCAGAGTCCGGGTGCCGTAGAAGGTTCCGGTCTCGGTGGCCGCCTCGATCTCGACGGTGCGGCCGACGTCCATGGTGTAGCCCTCGTCGCCCAGGGCAGCGCGCTTGTCCACCGAGAGCACGACGTCTCCGGTGCGTGCCTTCCCGCTGCTGACCGGGACCTTGCGGCCGAGCCGGTCCTGCAGGTCGTCGGCCAGGCGGTGGGCGACCTGGGTGGACGTACGGTCGGTGATGATCCGGGAGGTCTTGCTCCAGGTGAAGCTGCCCGCGGCCGGTTCCCAGTCGGTCAGCGCGGGAATCGTCAGGGGAGTGCTGTCTTTCGAGGGAAGGGGTGCTGCGTCGGCCGTCGAGATGCTGGTGACGAGAGCCAGTGTTGCGATGGCCGCACCGGCCAGCCGGGCGGTCAGGGAAAGAGCCATCAGGTGCAATCCTCCAGGGTTTTTCGGATGCGTTCGTGGCTGGCGCGCCGGTCCAGCCCGGCCTGCCGGAGGGCCAGGAAAGATGCCCCGGTGCAGCCGTTCTCGGTGATGCGCAGGTCCCGATCGTACAGCGAGTCGGACAGAATCCGGGAAAAGCCGAGCTGGGGAAGGAATCCCTGGGTCAGCACCGAGCCGCCGAGCACCAGCGGGCCCGCGGATCGGAAACGCTTGATCAGGATGGCCAGATGCTCCCCGGCCTGTTCGAGGATCAGCCGGGCGGTGGCGTCGGACGCTGCCTGCTCGAAGGCGATCGGCGCGAGCTGGGCCAGCTGAACCGGTGATTCGGCGTAGGCCGCGCGGATCAGGTCGTGGCGATCGGCTACGCCAAGAGTTTTCAGCACCTGGGCAGTCAACGTTGTCGGGCGCGCCAGGCCGCCGAGATCGGAGACCGCCGCCTGGACGACACGCTGGCCGATCCAGAACCCCGACCCTGCGTCTCCCAGCAGCCAACCGGCGCCTCCTGCGACGTCGGTGAGCACACCGTCCTCGATCAAGGCGGCCACCGAACCGGTGCCGGCGATGACCGCCGTTCCCGCAGGCTCGTGGGCTCCGGAAAAGTACATGGCGGCAACATCACTGGCGAGCTGGATGGTCGAGGGCCGAAGGCCGGCGCCGGCGGCGAGGGCCGGGATGTCGATCTTGTCCGGTTCCCCGGCCATCGCCAGCATGCAGTGCTGGACCTCGATCTCCGGGCCTGCCTTGGCCCTCGCCTCCCGGACGGCGGCCACGATGGACCGTGCGGCGCCGTCGATTCCGCGACTGGTGGGGTTGCCACCGGCCTGCTGGGAACGAGCGATGCAGGTGCCGTCGGCCCGGACGAGGAGGGCACGAGTGGTGGTGCCCCCCGCGTCGATACCGAGGTACCCAGGGATCACTTCAGACTGCCCTGGGCGACCGAGCCCTGCAGCCGGCGCTGGAAGATGATGTATACCACCAGAACCGGCAGGATCGTCATCACCGCGCCGGCGAACAGCGCCCCGAAGTCGACCGAATAGCCTGCGCTGGAGGCGAAGGCGGCCATGCCCTGGGTGAGCACCCACTTGCTCTGGTCGGTGTTCAGCACCAGCGGCAGCAGGAACTGGTTCCACAACCCGACGAAGTTGAGGATCGCCACCGAGGCCATGCCGGGCCGGGCCATCGGCAGCATGATCTGGAAGAAGGTCCGCCACGCGCTGGCCCCGTCGATCGCGGCGGCCTCGGCGATCTCGCTGGGCAGTTCCTCGAAGTAGGAGATCAGGAAGAAGACGGTGAACGGATACGCGAACGCCGTGTAGGTCAGGATCAGCCCGGGCAGGGTGCCGAGCAGGCCCATGCCCTGCAGCACGAAGAACAGCGGCACCACGGCGAGGAAGATCGGGAAGGTCAGCCCGGCCAGGATCAGCTGCCGGATCACCGTGCGGCCGGGGAACTCGAAACGGGCCAGGGCGTAGGCCGACATCGAGCCCAGCAGCATGGTCAGGAACAGCGCCGAGCCGACCACCAGGACGGTGTTGAGGAAGTAGCTGCCGATCCCGGCGGTGGTCCAGGCCGAGACGTAGTTGTCGAACGACCAGCGCTCGGGCAGGGCGAACGGCGAGGCGAAGATCTCCTGCGAGGTCTTGAACGACTGCAGGACCGTCCACAGCAGCGGAGCCAGGACGACCAGGGTCCAGACACCGAGGATGGAGTGCGAGGTGACGGCGGCCCCGCGGTCACCGTTGCGGCCGGTGGGCCGCTGCGGAGCCGGGCGGGCGGGTTCGGTCTGCGGGGGCAGCGTGGTCTGGGTCATCAGGCCCTCCCGGCCTTCGTTGCGAGGCGGGCCAGGCGCAGGAGGCCGACGAAGGCGAAGGTGATCAGGGCCAGCACCACGCCCATCGCGCAGGCCTTGCCGAAGTCGGCCTTGGTGAACGCGGTGGTGTAGATCTGCTGGGTGATCACCAGGGTCGAGTTGTCCGGCCCACCGGTGGAGTTCAGCGCCTGGACGTAGACGAAGCAGTCCAGGGCGAAGATCCCGATGTAGATGTAGGCCGCCCGGACGCTGCCGGACAGGTACGGCGCGATGATCGAGCGGGCCACCCGGAACCGGCCGGCGCCGTCCAGTCGGGCGGCCTCCAGCACCTCGTGGTCGATGCCCTGGATGGCCGCGATGAACAGCACCATGTAGAAGCCGACCATGCCCCAGACCGCGACGCCGATCGTGGCCGCCATTGCGGTGCGCTTCTCGCCGAGCCAGGCGTAGGCCTCGAAGCCGTCCGCGCCGACGTTGGTGAGCACCCCGTTGAGCAGGCCGTTGTTCGGGTCGTAGACCTGGGCCCAGACCAGGCCGACAACGATCGCCGGGATCACGTACGGGAAGAACGAGATGACGCGGTAGAAGGCCGATCCGCGCACCCCGCGCACGCCGCCGGCCGAGGGCCCGCCCACCGTGACCAGCACGGCGAACGCGAACGCGATGCCGAGGGTCACGACCGGCAGAATCAGCAGGAGCAGCAGGCTGTTGCGGACCGCCTTGAGGAAGGTCGCGTCGCCGAGCAACTCGGTGTAGTTGTCCAGACCGACGAACGGCTTGTCCGGGCTGAAGCCGCTCCACGAGGTCAATGAGTACGTGACCGCCTGGGCGAACGGCCACAGCACCATCACCGCGTACAGCGCGAACGGCACCAGCAGGAAGACGACCAGCAGGCTCGCGCGGTCCAGATCGAGTTGTCGGCGACGCGCCACGATCACTTCACCTCGACCTTGGTGATCGAGTCGTCCTCGCGCACGGCGTCGGTCAGGTCCTGCATCTTCTTGGTCAGGTCGGCGACCGAGGAGTCACCGGCCAGGAAGGAGTTCCACAGCACCAGCATGTCCGGGCCGAAACCGTAGAGGTCCTTGAAGGTGTGCGAGAAGGCGTCGGCACCCGCCGCCTCGATCATCTTGGTCTGAGAGACCAGGGCGGTGGAGCCGAAGCCGTCCTCCGGGACGGTGCCCTTGACGATCGTGGAGGCGAGCTTGGCCTCGGCGAAGGCGGTGGCCGCCTCCTTGGAGAGCATGGTGCGCAGCAGTTCCTTGCCGCCGGCCTTGTTCTTGGCCTTGGTCGGCACGAAGAACGGCTCACCGGCCGAGGCGTGCACCGCGGTGGCGGGCAGCACCGAGGAGGCGGTGGCCGGAGGAGCCGGGAAGCCGGTCATCTGGAAGTCGTCGGCCGTCTGCTCCTTCATCTCGTTCTCGATCCACGAGCCGGACGGGTACAGCACGAACTCCTTGGCCTGGCTCCACTGCGCCTGGGCAGCGGTGAACTGGGTGCCGGCGCCACCGGGCCGGAAGTAGCCGGCGGCCACCGCCTCACCCATCGCGGTGAGCACGGCCTGCACCGCGGGCAGGCTCCAGCAGTCGGCGGCCAGGTTGCCCAGCGCGATCCGGACGTCGTGACCACCCTCGACGATGGCCGAGTCGATGGCCAGCGTGAGGTAGTAGTCGGCGGCCTCCTTGCCCCAGCCGAACAGGTACAGGTCCTCGGCCTTGGCCTGGGCGCCGAGCTCGAGGATCTCCGCCCAGGTGGTCGGGACGCTCCAGCCCTTCTCCTCGAAGAGCGAGGCGGAGTACCAGATGCCGTACAGGGTGAGGCAGTAGTTGATCGCCACCAGCTTGCCGTTGACCGTGGTGTCGTTCAGCATGCCGTCGTACAGGGTCTCGCGGATCGCGGTGCCCTCGAGGTTGACCGCGTCGACCACCTCGGTGAGGTCGTCCACCTGCTCGAACAGGGCGCTGTCGGCGATCTTGTCGGCACCGGAGTTGTCCAGCAGGTCCGGCGGGTTGCCGGCCACGAACCGCGGCTGCATCTGGGTGGCGATCTGGGTCGAGGCGGTCACCTGGACCGAGACCCCGTCCTGGGTGCCACCCAGGATCTTGCCGGCGTTCTCGACGTAGTCGACGCCGTAGCCGCCGTCGAAGATCACGGCGTCGACCTTGCTGTCGGCGGCGACACCGAACGGGTTGGTCGCGCTGACCTCACCGGTGGCGCCGGTCGCCTCGGAGCCGGAGGAACAGGAGGCGAGTGCGATACCGGTCGGCAGGGTCAGGCCGACGACACCGGCGAAGCGCAGGAAGCCACGGCGGTCGAGCTGGGACATGGGCAGATCCTTCTTCGATAAGGGTTGGCTGATCGGGACCGGGCAATTTCAGGCGTAGCGGCGAATGCGGTCGCCGTACTTGCTCTCCAGAGCATGGTTGTGCTCGTCCCCGCTGGGGATGTTGGCCGAGATGTACAGCGGAGCGGGGGTTTCGGTGCTGCCCAGACGATGGGCGATGCCCACGGTGAGCAGCTGGGCGATGAAGGCCGAGGTGATCGAGGAGACCGCGCCCACACCGAGACCGCCCGGGCTCTCCAGCGTGGTGTCCCCGTAGGGTGCCCGGTTGTCGATGACGACGTCGGCGATCTCGGAAAGACGCTTGCCACTGGGGTGTTTGGGGGTGACGGCCGCGGTGTGCGCCAGGCTGGTGACCGCGATGACCTTGTGCCCGTGCTCCTGGGCGAGCAGGGCGGTGCCGACGATGCTGCCGTTGACCCCCGAGTTCGAGGCGATCACGAACACGTCGGCCGGGTCGCGGTCGATCGTCGCGAACAGGTCCTCGGCGATCCGCGGGTCCCGTTCCAGTGGCGGCTGACCGGCCAGTTCGGCCACCGAGTGCTTGCCGTGCAGCACCACGTTGCGCAGCGCCACCTTGTTGGTCGGGATCAAACCGCCTGCCCGCCCGGCGATCTCCATGGCGAAGGCCTCGGAGTGCCCGGTGCCGAACGCCTGGATCACCCCGCCGGCCTCGATCGCATCGGACAGCAGGGCGATCGCGGGCTCCAGCGCCCCCGCGGCCGCGTCCTCGGCGATCGCCGCCAGACGCGTGCTCACCTCCTGGTGGAGGTCGCGAGCGGGGGAGAAGGACGGAACCGGCATGGACGCTCCTCGACTGAATCGATCAGCCACCACGGCGGCGGTGGCCGGTTAGGCGATTCAGTGTTGAGCTGTTTTGACCGGCCTGTCCAGTAATGTCGACGAACGGCATGAATGGTTTACACGGCGGCAATGGATGTGGCTGAATGATTCATCTTTCTTGACGGCCAGATCCGGCTTCGTGAGAATCCTGCTGTCCGCCGCCCATCGAGGAGGGCCCGAGTCGATGCCCGGCCTGCAGGGGACCAGAACAGTAGGGGTGACGGAGCTGATCCGGGACGCCCTTCCGGACCTGTCGCACTCGCTCGCCCGGGTGGCCCGGGCCGTGCTGCAGGACCCGACGGCCGTGGCCGGGCTCTCGGCCGATCAGCTGGCCGGCCGCGCGGGGGTCTCGCAGGCCAGCGTCACCCGGTTCTGCAAGGCGATCGGGCTGGATTCGTACCAGGGGCTGCTGTTGCGGATCGCGCAGGAGAGCGGCCGGTACGCCGGGCCCTGGTCGATCACCGAGCTGAGCAACGACATCAGCCCGGACGACCCGCTGGACAAGGTGCTGGAGACGGTGGCCGCGGCCGACATGCGCAGCCTCGAGCAGGCCAAGGAACGTCTCGACCTGAAGGCGCTGGAACGCGGCGCCCAGGCGATCGCCAAGGCCCGCCGGGTGGATCTGTACGGCGTCGGCGGATCCGGGGCGGTGGCCAACGAACTGGAGATGCGGCTGTTCGGCATCGGGGTGCAGGCCCGGGCCTGGCTGGAGGTGCACGGTGCCGTCACCTCGGCCTCGCTGCTGACCACCCGGGACGTGGCGGTGGGGGTCTCCGACTCGGGGGTGACCGCCGAGACCTTCGAGGCGCTGCAGAGGGCCCGCGAACGCGGAGCCATCACGATCGCCATCACCCGGCGCTCATCGTCACCGTTGGCGGCCATGGCCGACATCCAGCTTGCGGTCAGCGGTTTCGACACCAAGTTCCGGGCCGGATCGTTCGCCTCCCGGCACGTCCAGCTCCTGGTGGCCGACGTGCTCTATGTGCGGGTGGCCCAGTTGGGCTTCGACCGGGCCTCGGCCGCCATCGCCCTGACCTCGCACCTGGCCCCCAGCCACTCGGTGGTGGGGCGGCGCCCAGGCCGCAGGAGCGCGAGCCCTTAGCCGTTCTGCGGTTGCCGGACTGCTGTGACAACAATCCCTGACGGGCTCACCGGGCTGGCCGCGATCGTCCGTCGCTGTGGTTCTTTCGTCGCACTGCCGTCCGCCCGGAGGATGAAGCCTTCCACCGCCACCCCCTGCCAGGATGAGCCCGCGCTCGCAGATCGGGTCTGCGGACGGCTCGGGCAGGAGGCCTGGCAGTGAAGACAGTCGACAGTGTTCTGGGGTTCGTGATCCTCGCGGAATGGTTACTGGCGTTCGGATATCTGGGGTTCAGATTCGCCCGCACGCTGGGCCGGATGCGCCAGGGCGCGGTGATCAACCAGAACGCGGCGTCCCAGAGTTACGAGGCCGTGGTGGTGGGGCGACGGGTCGACGTGACCGGCGCAGCCAAGCGCCAGGAGGAGGCAACCCACTTCCAGTACCTGACTTTCGAGGGCCCGGACCAGGCCCGGCAGGAATTCCTGATCAAGAACGGCGACCACCACTGGATCCGGACCGGTGCTCGCGGCCTGCTCAGTCACCAGGGCCTGCAGTACACCGGATTCGTCCCCCACCGGCAGAGCTGAAGGAGCCTCCTAGAGATGACCACGACCCTGGGCCTGATCGGCTTCCTGATCCTGACCAACGCCGTCTTCGGTTACATCCTGTTCGGCATCACGCCGGGGACGATCCGACAGCGACTGCGCGACAACGGCCGGCCCAAGGAGGAACTGCCCTCCCAGCTGGTGGCCAAGCGGCACGAGGTGCATCTGCAGCACGGCGAGGGCGATCCCTGGCACCACACCCGCTACTTCGCCGCATTCCAGGTCTCGGGGCGCTCCAGCTGGGTCAGCAACGTGCTCTTGCCGATCCCGCGACGAGCGTCGGGAGTTTCCCCTGGGAGCTACCGAGTGGGGACTGCTGGCCGAGGGCGATCACGGGGTGCGGCGGTGTCAGGGCTCCCGCTATCTCGGGTTCCGGCGTGAGCCCGGGCTCGCTGAATAATCCGTTTCCCGGAGGGTCGGGATACGTCATGATCCTGGCACGATGTCACGGACGAAACGGCGTAGGACGCCACCGGAGAAGAAGGCGCTGAGTCTCGCGAGGGATCGGCGCAATGCCCACGGAGAGCATGACAAGGCCTCTCGGCGAAGGATTCCCGCGAACAAGCGGCGGGTGAACCGGGCCAACCGCCGGGTGGAGGAGCACCATCTGGCGATCGCGGCGCGCGGCGACGAGGACACGGTGCTGCGCGTGGAGGAACGCCTGCTCGGACGGACCCGGCAGACCTGGCGCAAGACGCCGGACCGGCCGCTGGGGGAGCACCGGGCCCGGCAGCGGAAGCGGCGGGCGCAGAGCTACCGCTCGCACCGCTTCATGCAGTACGTGAACGGCACGCGGCCGGTCCCGGCCGACCTCGACCCGAACCAGGCCGACTGGGTGTTCACGTTCCAGTACTGGTCGGCCGAGGCCGAGGTGATCCAGGACCGGGCCACACAGGAGAAGGCCCGCGCGGCCCGGCAGAAGGAGTTCGACCGCCAGGACGCGCGGCGCAAGCTGGCCGAGCGGCGCGCAGCCCACCGCAAGGCCGCCGTTCAGCAGCGCAAAGGGCTGGCCGAGGGCGGATTCTGATCGTCCTCATGCCCATCGCCTACACTTCACCGGGTGACGCGGGCGGAGCAGGACGTGCTGGAAGGTATCCGAGCGGGCCGGCTTTACACCGAGACCGAGGCGGCCTTCCGGGATCCGCTGCGCCGCGCCGAGGAGATCTTCGCGTACAACCTCACGCCTCCTTCACAACCGGAGCGCCGGCGGGAACTGCTGGAGGTCATTCTGGGCTCGGTCGGGGAGCGCACCGTTCTCCTGCCGCCGTTCCAGGCGGGCTTCGGCAGTAACGTGCATATTGGCGACGACTTCTTCGGCAACGTCAACATCACGTTCGTGGACGACGTCGAGATCCGGATCGGTCACGGCGTGATGATCGCCCCGAGCGTCACGCTCACCACCACCGGCCATCCGGTGCACCCCGATCTGCGGGTGGACTTCCGGCGGTTCTCGGAGCCGATCGTGATCGAGGACAAGGTGTGGATCGGCAGCAACGCGGTCGTGCTGCCGGGGGTGCGGATCGGCTACGGGTCGGTGATCGGGGCCGGCAGCGTGGTCACCCAGGACGTTGCGCCGATGAGCATCGCGACGGGGGTTCCGTGCCGGGTCCAGCGGGCCATCACCGACGCCGATCTGGCTCAGCGGCAGGCCTAGTCTCTGTCGCCCCCTAGCTCCACCCGAGGTCGTGCAGTCGCGCGTCGTCGATCCCGAAGTGGTGGGCCACCTCGTGCCGGACCGTGATCCGGACCTCCTGCGCCACCTCCTGCTCGGTCTCGCAGATCGCCAGGGTCGGGTTGCGGAAGATCAGGATGCGGTCGGGCAGGCTACCGGCGGCCCACCACTCGTCCCGTTCGGTCAGCGGCGTGCCCTCGTACAGGCCCAGCAGGTCGGGGTCGTCCTCGGGGGCGTCGTCCTCGACCAGGATGACGACGTTGCGCAGATTCCTGGTCAGCTGCGGCGGGATCTCGTCCAGGGCCAGGCCGACCAGCCGTTCGAATGCCTCGCGCGTCATCTCCATCACGACACCGATCTTTCCCTACCAGGCTGAGAGCCGTATGGCACCGGTCAGGGGCTCTGCGCAGCCCGTCGTTCTAGACTGGCCGGCCGTGACCCTGGACGAACAGTTCGCGCTGATGGCCACCGGTTTGCCGTACGACGACCTCAGGCCGGAGCTGATCCAGGCTCGTGTGGCCGCGGTGCAGGCGACGAGCGACTACAACACTGCTTATGGACGTCCGCAGCCAGAACGCGAGGCACTGTTGCGGAAAGTGGTGGGCTCGGTGGGTGAGGGCGGCAACTTCGAGCCGACGTTCCGCTGCGAGTTCGGCCGGAACATCCATCTGGGCAAGCACTTCTTCGCGAACTTCGACTGCGTGATGCTCGACGGCGCCCCGATCCGGATCGGGGACAACGTGCTGCTCGGGCCCAAGGTGGGCCTGTACACGTCCAACCATGCCCTGGATCCGGGAGAGCGGCGGGAAGGGGCCTGCGTGGCCCGGCCGATCACGATCGGCAACGACGTGTGGATCGGCGGCGGGGCGAGCGTCCTGCCGGGGGTCACCATCGGGGACGGTGCCGTGGTCGCGGCGGCTGCAGTGGTGACCAGGGACGTCCCCTCCCGGACGGTGGTGGCCGGCAATCCGGCGCGGGTGCTGCGGGAGATCACGGACGCCGATCGCACCGGGTATACGCCCTCGCACTGACGCGCACCGGTTCGGCTGACCGCTCGTGGGCAGTCCGGGCTGGTCAGGGGCTCGATCGGCATTTTGTCGGACCCCGTGGCTAGTGTTCCTCAGCGAATCGAGGAAGTGCTTTTCTGGCGGAGGAAAACCGGGCCCATGCGTGATTTCAGCTTTACCCCGACCTGGCAGCGGCACCTGACTCCCCGTCGGGGCAGCCTCGGAGCCGCTACCTTCACTCCGGTTCCCCGCGCCGGTGAGACAATTCGGGCCTTGCTCGATCAGCAGGCAGCCGATGTGGAGAGCATGCTGAGCATGTCGTCCGCTGATCTGCGCGAGGCCGCCGTCGTGCTTCGCGACGGCCTGGAGAACGCCACCCCGCTCGCGGCGGCGCTGCAGGCACTCGCCCTGGTCCACCGCTGGGACGTCAAGGAGCACAAGGCGCCCTTCGCCGATTACTGGCTGAGCGAGCGTGGTCTGCCGTTCGCCGTCGAGGCGGCGGTCGAGTTGATGGGTCTGTGCATCGACACCGGGGGCAACGGTCTTCGTTCCCTGCGGCCCGGGGAGAAGATCGAATCGGGCTACTGGCTGCCGCAGGCCCAGGTGACGCTGCGGGTACGGGCGGCCCTGGCGGTAGCGTCCGACGCCGAGTACGACGAGATCATCGGCCGGCTGAAAGCACATCGGTCCCGGCACGAGTACCACCGTCTGGCAACATCTCTGCTGGCGCCGACCGAGACCGCCTGGGTGGAAGAGGACATCGCCGCCACCGCCGCGGTGGGAGACGACTACCGGGGCTTTGCCCTCACCCAGGCGCTGAGCACGCTCGAGCAGATGGAACGCCTGGAGAAGGCGGTCCGGGCGCCGTGGTACTTCCTGTGGGTGGTGACCGGTAGCCATGCCTACGTGGCCACGCTGACCGATGCCCTGGGTACCGGTGTCCTGCCGGTGCTCCTGCGCTGGTTCGACGAGAAGGAACTCGACACCGAGGCCCGGCGGCGGATCCTCTCGGTGATCGCGCAGATGCCGGCCGAGGCCGCGATCCAGGCGCTCGCCGACCGGGTGAGTGAGAAGTTCGTCCTGCCGGCCCTGCTGGAGGCGTCCGAGCGATTCCCGGCCCTGGCCCTGAAGGTTCTGGCCGCCGCCGGGAGCCGAGGCCAGCTGGCTGAGCTTCTGACCGCACACGTACGGACCAACCGCGAGCTGGCGCAGCACGAACTGGCCGCTCTACCGTCGGAGGCCGCGAGCCGGGTGCGGGCCGTGCTGCAGGATGCGGTCGCCCTGGACGAGGCTCCTGCGCAAGCCCTGCCACCGCTGCTGGTCACGCCGCCCTGGGTGAACCGGGCCAAGGTCGCCAAACCCGTGGTGGTGGGAGGTTTGAGCTGCGCTGATGTTCCGGTGATCAGCTGGCTGGAGCAGGAGCAGGAGAAGTTCGGCGTTCACACCGGGTTCGATTTCTCCAACGACTCGCACAGCTGGGAGGAACGAGCCCAGGGCGTGCTGCGCGGCAGCTCCTTCTGGTGGGAGGGCCCGGCCTTCTTCGCTCTTGCTCCGGAAGAACTGGCCCGGCCCCTCCTGGCGGAGTGGACCCCGCACGAGTACACCGAGGCCGACGATCTGGGACCGGTCGTCGCCCGGTTCGGGGTGGCCGCTCTGCCTGCCCTGATCCGCCGGGCCCGGCAGAGCCCGAGCCTGGTGGGCCCGGTGCTGATGCCGCTCGCCGCGCCGGTACTGGCCGTGCTGATGGCTGATTGGCTGGCCCGGCTCAAGAGCGTGCGTTCGCTGGCCGCGACCTGGCTGTTGCGCCACGCCGAGCCCGCCGCCCGCGCGCTGGTTCCGCCGGCTCTGGGTAAGGCCGGGACGGCCCGGCGTCAGGCGGAGAACGCCTTGCTGTACCTGAGCACCCACGGCCGGCGCGAAAGCGTGGAAGAGGCTGCTCGGGGCTACGGAGAGCAGGCCGAGGCGGCGATCACGGTGCTGCTGGAGCGTGACCCGCTGAGCCTGTTGCCGAGCAAGGTTCCGGCTCAGCCGGTCTGGGTTCAGGCCGCGGTGCTGCCGCCGGTGCGGCTGCGGGACGGTTCCGGAGTGCTTCCGGCATCGGCGCTCGAGCACCTGGTCACGGTTTTCGCCCTCAGCCGGATGGACCAGCCCTACGCCGGGCTGGAAGTGGTCCGCGAAGCGGTGCTCCCGCAGGATCTGGCCGGGTTCGCCTGGCAGCTGTTCCAGCGCTGGTTCGCGGCCGGCGCGGTGGCCAAGGACAACTGGGCGCTCGACGCTCTGGCCCTGGCCGGGGACGACGAGGCGGTCCGCAAGCTGACCCCGATGATCCTGGCCTGGCCGGGCGAAGGTGGGCATGCGCGAGCGGTCACCGGGGTGGCGGTCCTGGCCGGGATCGGCACCGACGTGGCGCTCATGCACCTGCACAACATCGCCCAGCGGGCCAAGTTCAAGGGCCTGAAAACCGCCGCCCAGGCCAAGATGAGCGAGGTCGCCGAGGCGCTCGGCCTGACCAGCGAGCAGTTGGCCGACCGGCTGGTCCCGGGACTCGGTCTGGCCGCCGACGGCAGCCTGCGGCTGGACTACGGCCCGCGGCAGTTCGTCGTCGGATTCGACGAGCAGCTCAAGCCGTACGTCGCGGACGCCTCCGGCAAGCGGCTGAAGAGCCTGCCCAAGCCCGGCGCGAAGGACGACCCGGAGCTGGCACCGGCCGCCTACCAGCAGTTCTCGGCGCTGAAGAAGGACGTGCGCCGGATCGGCCCGGACGTGATCCGGCGCCTGGAACGGGCCATGGTCACCAGCCGGCGCTGGAGCGGCGCCGAGTTCCGGCAGCTCTTCGTGGAGCACCCGCTGCTCTGGCACATCGTCCGCCGTCTGGTCTGGGGCCAGTACGACGAGCAGGACCAGCTGATCGGAACCTTGCGGGTGGCCGAGGACCGGACCTTCGCCGATGCGGACGACGAGGAGGTCACGCTGAGCGACGACGCGGTGGTCGGGGTGCTCCACCCGCTCCAGGCGGGCGCCGACGTCCCGCTCTGGGCCGAGGTTCTGGCCGACTACGAGATCCTGCAGCCGTTCGCCCAGCTGGCCCGGCCGGTCTTCGTGCTCACCGAGAAGGAAGCCGCCGACGGACGGGTGGAACGGTTCGAAGGACTGAAGATCCCCAGCCGGAAACTGCTCAGCCTGGAACAACGAGGCTGGCTGCGGGAAGACCCGATGGACGCCGGCTACCAGGGATCCATGCAGGTCTCGTTCGATTCCGGGGTGGAGTGCGGGATCCAGCTGGAGCCCGGACTGATCGTCGGGGACCCGGACTTCTGGGAAGAACAAACGCTGTCCGACGTCTCGCTCAGCGCCCGCAGCGCCTGGGCCACCGAGCAGATCCGGGCCGGCCGGCCGTTTCCGCTGCGGGAGCGTGATCTCATCGCGGTCTCCGAGATCCTGCGCGACCTGACCGACATCACCCAGCCGTCGGCCTGACGAATCCGAGAACTGGAGCACTGCAGATGGAAGCCGTAGAGGTCACCGCGCCGGCCGAACAGGTCCAGCGCCCCCGCGCGGAGGTCCGGTACGAGCAGGAACTGGCCCGCCTGAAGGCCGACGACCAGGCGGCCCGGCCACCCGGCTGGGCGCTGAGTGTGCAGGCCGCCCGCCGGTTCATCGTGGGCGATCAGAAACTCGACGTCAGCCGTAAGTTCGTGGGCGACCCGTCGCTGATCGAGCGCGCCCTGGTCACGCTGGCCACCAGCCGCGGCCTGATGCTGGTGGGCGAGCCCGGCACGGCCAAGTCGCTGCTGTCGGAACTGCTGGCCGCGGCCGTCTCCGGCGACTCCACCCTGACCATCCAGGGCGGGGCCGCCACCACCGAGGACCAGATCCGCTACTCGTGGAACTACGCCCTGCTGGTCTCCGAAGGCCCGTCGCAGCGCTCGCTGGTGCCGGCCCCGCTGCTGCGCGGCATGGCCGAAGGACGCACGGTGCGCTTCGAGGAGATCACCCGCTGCCCGCTGGAGGTCCAGGACTGCCTGCTGTCACCGCTGTCCGACCGGGTGCTGGCGATCCCGGAACTGACCGGGCCCGGATCGATGGTCTTCGCCCGCGACGGGTTCAACATCATCGCCACCGCCAACACCCGCGACCGCGGGGTGAACGACATGAGCTCGGCGCTGAAGCGGCGGTTCAACTTCGAGACCGTCTTCCCGATCGCCGACCTGGGCACCGAACTGGCCCTGGTCGAGGAGGAAGCCACCAAGCTGCTGCAGCGCTCGGGAGTGACCGCCGCGCCGAACCGGGGCGTCACCGAGGTCCTGGTCACCGCGTTCCGGGAACTGCGCAGCGGCCAGACCGCCCGGGGCGATGCGATGGAGCGGCTGTCGGCGGTGATGAGCACCGCCGAGGCTGTCTCGGTCGCGCACGCCGTCGGGCTGCGCGGCTGGTTCCTGCGCGGTGAACCGGGCACGGCCGAGGACCTGGTGGCCTGCCTGGCCGGTACCGCCGCCAAGGACAGCCCGGAAGACCTGGCCAAGCTCCGCCGCTATCTGTCGCAGCAGGTCACCTGGCGCTCCGGGGACCACTGGAAGGCCCTGCACTCGGCCCGTCACCAGCTTCCGGGCTGAACCGTGGCGGTCACCTTCATCGGCGTCCGGCACCACAGCCCGGCCTGTGCCCGGCTGGTCGCCCGGACCATCGACGAGCTGCAACCGGCCTACGTGCTCATCGAAGGCCCGGCCGACCTCAACCCCCGGCTGGACGAGCTGCTCCTGGGCCACGAACTACCCGTGGCCGTGTTCACCAGCTACCGCGACGAGGAACGGCGCCATGCCTCCTGGGCGCCGCTGTGCGACTACTCACCCGAGTGGGTCGCTCTGACCCGGGGCCGGGCCGTGGACGCCCAGGTGCGCTTCATCGATCTGCCGGCCTGGCACCCGGCCTTCGCGGGCGTCGGAAATCGTTATGCCGACGCCGAACTGCGCTACGCCGAGGTACTGGAACGGCTCTGCCGGGAGTTCGGCGTCGACAACGTGGACGTCCTGTGGGACCACCTCGTGGAGATCGCCCCCGCGGACGATCTGGCCGAACGCCTGGTCACGTACTTCGACCTCGTCCGGGGCGAGACCGCGGCCGATGAGGGCGACAGCGCTCGCGAGGCGTACATGGCGCAGTGGGTGGCCGCCGCCGCGCAGGCCGGTGGGGACGAGCCGGTGGTCGTGGTGACGGGCGGATTCCATCGCCCGGCGCTCGTGGCTGCACTGGCCCGGGCCGGGTCCGGGGGAGACGAGCCGCAGGATCCTGGCCCTTCTGCGGGATCCTCTTCGCCGCCGTGGCCCGACATTCCGGCCCTGCCCACCCACGCACACGGCGGCAGCTACCTGGTGCCGTACTCCTTCCGCCGCCTGGACGCCTTCGACGGCTACCAGTCCGGCATGCCCTCACCCGCGTACTACCAGGCCCTCTGGGAGTACGGCCCGCACGGCGCGGCCCGCCACCTCTCCGAAGCCGTCACCACCAGGCTTCGAGAGCGCAAGCAGACCGTCTCCACTGCCGATCTGATCGCCGCGCGGACCACGGCCGAAGCTCTGGCCATGGTCCGCGGCCACACCCATCCGGCGCGCACCGACGTTCTGGACGGTCTGGCATCGGCGCTCGTGAACGAAGCCCTGGACGTCCCCCTGCCCTGGACCAGCCGGAGCCCACTCGGCAGCGGCAACCATCCCGTCGTGGTCGAGATGATCGCTGCCCTGAGCGGATCCCGGGTCGGCCGGCTGCATCCCGATACCCCCGCGCCTGCGCTGGTTCACGACCTCGAGGCCGAGCTCGAACGAGAAAACCTCGCCGGCAGCGCCAATCACGAACTCGACCTCACCCGCGAGCACGACGCCAGGCGCAGCCGGCTGCTGCACCGGGTGCGGCTGCTCGGGATCCCCGGGTTCCACCGTGAGCGCGGGCCGAGCACCGGTCTGGACCCGCAGTTGCACGAACACTGGCAGGTCCGCGTCCACCCCGACCGCCTGGCCGCAGCGATCGAGGCCGGCGCCTACGGCGCCACCCTGACCGATGCGGCCGCGGCAGCCCTGACCGAGCGGGCGGTCACGGCCGGCAGCGACGTGGACAAGCTGGCTCGGGTGCTGTTCGACGCGGCGCTCGCCGGGCTGAGCACGGTGCTCGACGATGCGCTCCAGGAGGTGGACCGAGCGGTCGGGCGCGTGCCTGAGCTCGCGCCGCTGGGCCAGCTGCTGGCGGTCGTGCTCACCATGTGGCGGCACGACCGGGTTTTCGGTACCGCGCACACCACGGCGCTGAGCACGGTGATCGCCGCCGCGGTGCGGCGGATCCTGTGGCTGGTGGAGGGTGTGCACGGCGGACCGCAACCGGCCGATCGGGGGCGGATCGGCGCGTTGGTGGCCTGCCGCGACGCGTTACGGCACGCGGGCACCACGCTGAAGCTCGACCGCGAGGATGCCCTTCGGATCGTCGGGCGGGTGGCCGCGAACTCGGCGGTGCCCCCTGACCTGCGGGGTGCGTCCTTCGGCTTTGAGTGGTCCTTCGCGGCTGTCGGCGATCCGGAGCGGGTCGTGCGGGGTGCGTTTCAGCCGGCGACTGCGGGGGACTGGCTGGCCGGGTTGTTCGCCCTGGCCCGCGAGGAAGTGCTGCACACCGAAGCCGTGCTGACGCTGCTGGACGAACGGATCACCGGGATGGACGCGCACGAGTTCCTGGTCGCGTTACCCGCTCTGCGGCAGGCTTTCGAGTTCTTCCCGCCGCGGGAACGGGCCCAACTGGCCGAGCGGCTGCTGGCCCGACGCGGACACCACGGCGATGCCCGGGCTCTGTTGCGCGGGGTGAACGATCCGGAACGGGTGGCCGTGGGTATGGCCCTGGACCAGCGGGTCGATGCCCGCCTGCGCCGGGAAGGGCTGATCGTGCAGGAGGTGCGACCTTGATCGATCCGGGACTGGAACGCTGGCGCCTGGTGCTGGGCACTCCGGCCGGAGCCCTGGGACAACTGGATGACGAGGCCAGCGGCCGGGACGCTGCCCTGGACTGGTTGTACGGGCGCGACGCGGACCTGGAAGCCCGCGGGGTGCGCAGGGCGCCCCTGCCGGATCGGCACGGGGGCGCCGGGGACTCGGTCGTCACCACCGTGGACTGGCTGAACGACATCACCCGGCTGTTCCCGAAGGAGACGATCGAACGGCTGCAGCGCGACGCGGTCGAACGCTACGAGATCCACGACGTGGTCACCGACCCGACGGTGCTCGAGACGATCGAGCCGAACCCGGCCCTGCTGCGCGCGGTCCTGCAGACCAAGCACCTGATGAATCCGGAGGTGCTGCGCCTGGCCCGGCGGATCGTCGAGACGGTGGTGCGGGAGCTGATGGAGAAGATGAGCACGCAGGTCCGGACCGCGTTCTCCGGCACCCGGTCGCGGCGGCCCAGCCGCTGGAAGCAGGCCCGCGACTTCAACGTCAACCGCACGATCCGCGCGAACCTCGGGCACTACCGGCCCGAGGAGCAGCGCCTGTACATCGATACCCCGCACTTCTACTCCCGCGACCGCAAACACCTGCAGCAGTGGCAGGTGGTGCTGCTGGTCGACCAGTCGGGCTCGATGACCGACTCGGTGATCCACTCGGCGGTCACTGCGGCCTGCCTGTGGGGACTGCCGGGGGTCCGGACCCACCTGGTCGCCTTCGACACCGGCGTCGTCGACCTGACCAGCGACGTGGACGACCCGGTCGAGCTGCTGATGAAGGTGCAGCTCGGCGGGGGCACCGACATCCATCGGGCGGTGCGCTACGGCGCCGGGCTGATCGAGCAGCCGCGCCGGTCGATCGTGGCGCTGATCAGCGACTTCTACGAGGGCGGGGATCCGGGGCCGCTGGTGCGCCAGGTCGCCGAGCTGGTGGAGCAGGGCACCAAGGTGCTGTGCCTGGCCGCGCTCGACGAGCAGGCCAATCCGTCCTACGACCGGACGACGGCCCAGCGCCTGGCCGACGTCGGGGCCGCGGTGGGCGCAATGACACCGGGCGAACTGGCCTCCTTCGTTGCCGAGCAGGTGGGACGATGAGAGCGGAACTGCTGGCCCTCACCCCGGACTCGCTGGCCGAGCTGACGAACCGGGGCCTGGTGAAACGGGCCACCCGCGATGTCGAGCGAGCAGCTCCGGTGGTGGTGGAGAACGAAGCGGGGACGCTTGCGGCGACGTTCGCGGACGGGGTCACCACGGAACTTCCGGTCGGGGGACTCGAGGCCGGGCGCTGCAGCTGTGGTGCGGTGGGGATCTGCCGGCACGTCCTGGCACTGGTGCTGGTGTACACCGCGAGTGCTCAAGAACCCGATCAGGATGTCTCAGGGCAGGCCGGGGCGGAGCACGAGGGCGCCGCCGAGGCGATTCCAGAGAACGACTGGAGCCCAGCCACTTTCACCGACGAAGAACTTGAGGCACACATCGGCAAACGGGCCCTGACCGCAGCCCGCCGCGCTCACAAGGCCGGTTATGCGGCTCACGTGCGCCGGGCCGCCGCCACGAACCCGGTGCCGAGCGTGGATCTGCCGTCGGCGACCGTGCGCTTCCACGTACCCGGCGACCTCGGCTATGCCCGTAGCGATGCCAAGGCCGGAACCCGCGAAGACCTGATCGCCCTGGCCGTCTGGGCCTTCCGGGCCGCCGACGAGCAAGAACCGACCAAGCCTGAGGTGCACGTCCAGGTCGGCGGAGAGGCAGCGGGCGACGGAGGTAACGAGCTGGAAGAAGCAGTCACCCTCGCCACCACCGTATTGACCGAAGGCGCCGTCAACCTGGAGACCGGCCTGGCCACCCAGATCGCCACGGCCCGCAAGTCGCTCGAGGCGGCCCGGCTGCGCTGGCCACTCCTGGCACTGGACGATCTGGACACCCAGCTGCAGGCCTACCGGGACCGCTCGGCCCGTTACCGGCCGGAGGCCCTGGCCGATCACGTCGCGGAACTCCTCGCCCGCCACCGCGCGGTCACCAACGACGGAACCGGTCTGCACTCGCGGATTCTCGGCACGGACGAGGCATCGCAGACCCAGCTACGCCAGGCCCGGCTCGACGGTCTGGGCGCCCGGGTCAGAGCGTTCGGTGACGAGCGCACGGTGGAGGTGTTCCTGGCCCATGCGGACAGCGCTTCGGTGCTGGTGCTGCGCAAGGTCTACAAGGCCGGCGAGCGGGGTGACGGGCTGGCGGCCCGGCGCGTGGCGGGGACCACGATCCAGCGCCTGGCCGGGAGTTCGGTGATCACCGACTCGGCCCAGCGCAGCGCCAGCCGCACGGTCCGCATCGGCTCGGGCAGTCTCAGCCGCACGCACGCGATGACCGCCGCCCGCCCTTGGCAGCACCTGCCCCCAGGCATCATGGCACCCGATCTGCAAGGCCTGGCCAGGGAACTGGACGAACTTCCGCCCCGCCTGGTTCGGGCCCGGGTGGAAGCCGAACTGGTGCGGGTGATTCCGCTGGCCGGGGTCGAGGCGGTCACGTACTCACCCGGCGACCAGCGTCTGGACGCGGTGGTCACCGATGCCGTCGGCACGGCCGCGCTGATCTCGGCGACCCACGAATCCTGCACGCCAGGAAGGCTCGACGCGCTGGCCGCGGCGCTGGAGGACGATCCTCGCTACGTGTCGGGAATGGTGGCCCGGCGGGGCGGCCGGATTCTCATCGATCCGATCGCCCTGGCCTTCGAGGACCGGGTGATCGTGCCCGACCTCGCCCCTACTGGACGCACCGCGGCCGCCGACGGGCCGGCGCTCGGTGCGCCCGACGTCCTCCATCAGGCTCTGGACGAAACAGCCGCCCTACTGGCCGAAATCGCCCATCGGGGAATGGGGCACTTACCACCGACGATGACCGATCGCCTGCAGACCGCGGCAGGAATGCTGCGCACTGCCGGACTGGTGGCCGTGGCAGCCGACGTCCAGCAGCTCGTCAGTACGCCGCCTCACCAGGCCGTAGACGTGTGGGCGAACGCGTATCTGAGGGTGAGCC
Organism: Kineosporia babensis; assembly: GCF_021129305.1. Lineage (GTDB taxonomy): Bacteria > Actinomycetota > Actinomycetes > Actinomycetales > Kineosporiaceae > Kineosporia > Kineosporia babensis. The sequence continues at coordinate 361,292 of NZ_JAJOMB010000006.1, forward strand.
TGGCCCGGGATCTCAGCTGATGGAAGGCACGACCTGGCCGTGCCAGGGGCCGTCGCTCGAGGTGCCGTCACCCCAGCCGCTCCATCAAGGTTCTCTCGCCGGACCGTCATGGTCTCCTCAAACGGCCCGGACTGCCTTGACCCAGGCCGCAAATGGGGCAATTCTCCGGAGTGAGCCATCCCTGATGACCTGCGACGCAGCCGCGTCCCGTCAAGCTCAGCTAGGAGTTACTGATGTCCCCCGCACCCCGCTCGGCCCGGCCACCCGGTCGCACCGCCCTGGCGATCCTGATCGGCTCGGTCCTGGCCCTGCTCGCCGGTCTCGTCGCGTTCTCGCCGATGGGCCCGGCCACCGCCGCGCCGTCCGAACCGGAGGCGCCGGCGATCGAGACCTCGGACACCCCGGACCTCGGTGAGAACGTCAAGGTCTACGACGAGTCCACGCCGGCCGAGCAGATCCAGGCGGACTTCGACGAGGCCTTCGAGGCGCACAAGGTCAGCCCGGACGCGCAGTTCGGCGAGCAGCGCTACGCCTTCCTGTTCAAGCCCGGCACCTACGACCGGGTCTGGGCCAACCTGGGCTTCTACACGTCGGTGGCCGGCCTCGGCCGCAACCCCGACGACGTGACCATCAAGGGTGCGGTCAACGTGGACTCGGGCTGGAATCACGGCGACACCGCCAACGCCACCCAGAACTTCTGGCGCAGCCTGGAGAACGTCTCGGTCGTCCCGGAGGAGGGCACCAACCGCTGGGCGGTATCCCAGGCCGCGCCGATGCGGCGGGTGCACATCAAGGGCGACCTCACGCTGGCCCCGTCCAACCAGGACAACGGCCAGGGCTACTCCAGCGGTGGCTACCTGGCCGACAGCTTGGTCGACGGCAAGGTCTCGTCCGGCTCGCAGCAGCAGTGGTACACCCGCGACAGCTCGATCGGCAGCTGGGAGGGCGGGGTTTGGAACATGGTCTACTCGGGGGTGGAAGGCGCTCCGGCCAACGCGTTCCCCGACTCGCCGCACACCACGCTGGACAGCACGCCGGTGACCCGGGAGAAGCCGTACCTGTACGTGGACGACGAGGACAAGTACCAGGTCTTCGTGCCCTCGCTGCAGCGTGACTCGGCCGGTACCAGCTGGCCGGACACCGCGGGCGATCCGATCCCGATGAGCGAGTTCTACGTGGCCAAGCCGGGCGACAGCGCGGCCACCATCAACCAGGCGCTCGAGCAGGGGCTGAACCTGTTCTTCACCCCGGGCACCTACGCGGTGGACGAGACGATCAAGGTGACGCGGGCCGACACGGTGGTCACCGGCATCGGCTTCCCGACGCTGATCCCCGAGGGCGGGGTCACGGCGCTGAGCGTGGACGACGTGGCCGGGGTCAAGGTCAGCGGCCTGACGTTCGACGCGGGCACGACCAACAGCGAGACGCTGATGACGGTCGGGACCGAGGGGGAGCACGCCGACCACGCGGACAACCCGACCAGCATCCAGGACGTGTTCTTCCGGATCGGCAGCAGCGTCCAGGGCAAGGCCACCACCACGCTGGTGGTCAACAGCGACGACACGATCATCGACCACATCTGGGCCTGGCGCGCGGATCACGGTGGTGCCCCGACCGGCTGGGGTGTGAACACCGGCGACACCGGGCTGATCGTGAACGGTGACGACGTACTGGCCACCGGTTTGTTCGTGGAGCATTACCAGAAGTACGAGGTGATCTGGAACGGCGACCGCGGCAGGACCATCTTCTTCCAGAACGAGAAGCCCTACGACGTGCCGGACCAGGCCGCCTGGATGAACGGTGACCAGAACGGTTACGCCGCTTACAAGGTCGCGGACGACGTCACCGAACATGAGGTGTGGGGCGGCGGATCGTACTCGTTCTTCAACGTCAACCCCGAGGTCAAGCTCGACCACAGCTTCGAGGTGCCGGAGAAGGACGGGGTGCGGCTGCACAGCCTTCTGACCGTCTCGCTGGGTGATGTCGGCACGATCAGCAACGTCGTCAACAACACCGGCGGTGCAGTGCCCAACCCGGCAGGTAACACGACGCCGCGCAACGTGGTCTCGTACCCGTGAGGTAAGTGCCGGGCCGGTCAGGAGGCCGGCCCGGCACAGAGGTCCTGTCCTGTGGATCTTTGCCTCGTGCGGGGCGCGTCCTCGCTACGGCCATGATCCGCCGGGCAGAACCTAAGCCGTTTCGACGTCGTGACGCAGCTGGCGCCATCCCCGCAGGTTGCCGAGCTGCGGTTCGGGCGAGGCCGAGGGCCGGGCCACGTGTTCCAACGGGCTGGCGTGCATCGGGGAGGCCGAGACCAGCCTCGCGTAGAGCTCCAGGTCCTTGGCCGGGTCCCGAACCCCGTCGTGGGTCAGGTACGAAACCCGGGCGCAGCGCGCGGCACTGACCTTGAGCACGTCAGCCTCGTCAAGGGAGTCCTCGGCGCTGATGTAGGGCGTGTGCCACTGGCCGGCCGTCAGCTCGGCGGGGGTGGAGTCGAGCAGGGCTGTGCGCATGGCCTCGGCGCAGGCGCGGATCTCGGGCTGGGCCAGCGGGCTGCAGCGTTGCTCGAAGAAGTTGTCCCACTCAGTCGAGGTGACGATGACGGTCTGCCACATGAACGGCTCGAGCAGGCGGTTGCTGAGCTGCTTGTGCAGACCCGCCTTCATCAGTTCCTCGGCGGCCACCAGCGCGCTGTCCCGAGCCCGCAGCCACACCCGTTCCAGTTCTGAACTCTCCAGCGCAGAACCGGCCTGCATACCCGGCTGGTTGGCACCCCATTCCAGCGGCATAGCCGGGTCGTTGCGCACCGTCTCCAGTTGCTTGGCCACCGGGATGGCGCGTGAACTGGCGGAGTTACGGGAGAACACCCGGTGGGTGTTGAACTCGGCGAGCACGTAGCGATGCATCTTCACCTCGAGCGTGCTGAGGCGGATGCCGGACGGGCCGACGGAATCGGCGACGATCCGGGCTGACGGCTGCGACATGAAACATTCTCCCGGGGCGGACTGAACGACGAAGACGTCCGAGGTTAGCGATGGCGGCCCAGGGCCTGGACCCCGACCTGGATGAGATCGAGACCGGCCAGGAACTGAGCCCGGTCGTCGTGCTCGCGCAGTTGATCGGCGACACTGCGTATGAAGGCGGCCTCCTCGGCATCCAGGTCGGTCTCCGGCCCGGGCCGCGCTGGGTATTCTGCCGCAGGTCATCACCCTGCCGGAGAACCAGGCCTCCAGCGCGGCCGCGCTCAACGACACCATTCAGGAGATGGCCACCAGCATCGGCATGGCGGTCACCGGAACCATCGTCGCCGCCGCCTTGAGCGCACCACTGGCCGGTATCGCCACGAGCCCCGCCGACGTCCATAGTTTTGAGAATGCCGTCACTACAGCGACTTTCGCTAGCGCAGTGATCTGTACCGCCCTGGTGCTCTGGGCCGCGCAGCGGGACCTACGAGACAGTAAGGGGCTCGAGCCGTAGATGCTTGGACCACCCAGAAGCGCACAACGCCGTGCACAACAAGCAGATGAGCGCTACGGCGGACAGCATGCCGGGGTATCCGAACCACGGGTGCGCCGCGGCCAGTGCGGCGGGGATCAGGAAACCGACGTAGGCCAGGGCGTAGTAGACGCCGGTCAGGCCGACGAGTTCTCCGGGCTTGGCTATCCGCTGCACCTCCAGCAGCCCGGACACCACGGCAATGCCGTACGCGGCACCGAGAACCAGGGCAACCGGCACCGCCAGCCAGGGCGAGCGCACCACGGCTGTGATCGCGGCGAGCACCATGCCGGCGGTCATCAGCAGCATGGAGACGGTGATCGCGCGGGATGTCGAAATGTCATCCAGGCGGCGGGCGATCGGCTGGACGGCGACGCCGGTGCCGAGGGTGGCCACCGTGAGCGCGGCGGTGAAGAGCAGGGCCCAGTCTCCGAGCTGTTCGCTGACCAGGGAAGGGATGACGGCGTAGGCGACGCCGGCCGAACCGAAGATCCAGGGGGCCATCGGCACCACCACCCGCAGGAATCGTGGGTGTTTCAGCGCGGAGAAGGTGGTACGCCCGGGCTCGGTGGTCGGTATGGGATAGCGCAGAAGGGCCAGGATGACCGGTACGCAGAGGACGGCGTGCACCAGGTAGGGCCAGACCAGCGCCGGTTCGGTGAACTGGGCGAGCAGCCCGGCAGAGGCCGGACCGAGGGCGAATCCGCTGCTGAGCCAGATGGTGGCGCGCCGCGCTCCGGTGCCGGGGGCGAGTGTGGGGTCGAGGGCTGCCAGTTCGGTGATCCACGAGGTGCCCACGGCCATGGCAATGCCCACGGCCAGACCGCTCAGGGCCCGCCCGGCGAAGATCCCGGCATAGCCCAGTGAGTCACCGAGGCCCAGCAGGGCGCTGCCGAGGAGTGAGGCCAGGAGTCCGGCCAGCAGCACCGGGCGTCGCCCGTGCCGGTCGGACAGTCCCGAGGCGAGCAGCAGTCCTGGTATCAGTCCGATCACGTAGGCGCCGAGGAAGATGTCGACGTCCAGCTGCGAGTAGCCGCTCTCGGAGCGGTAAGCCAGGAGTAACGGGGTGAACTGGTTTCCGCCCCAGCCGATCACGAACATGGCGAAGGCGACGCGGCGCCAGGCAGGAGAACTCATGAACCGAAAGTCACCGTGTGGGTCTGGGAGAGATGCTCGAGCAGGGAGGTGGCGAAAGCGTCGACATCGCCGGCGAGCACCAGATCCCGTAGGTGGGTGTGCTCTTCGACGAGGACGGGCAGACGATCGAGCCGGCCACCCAGGGCGCCGACCGTCATCCGGCGCTGCCGGTCGGTCAGCGTGCCGTACATCTTGGTCGCGATCCGGTTTCCGGACGTCGTCACGATCGAACGGTGAAAAAGCTCGTCCCCGGCGGCGAAAGCCTGAAGATCCTCGCGATCGACGGCGTCCTGCTGGGCGTGAAGGTGTGCGGCGGATTCCTCGGCGAACCGGTCCCGGGCGGCTGCGGCCTTGGACAGCCGGCGGGCGGCCGCGACCTCCAGTGCGTGGCGTACCTCGAGGATCTCGCCGGCCTCGTCCGGATGGACGAGCACGACCAGGGCGCCGCGCCGGGGGAGGAGTTGCAGGAAGTCCTCGGTCTCGAGCTTGAGAAACGCCTCGTGCACGGGAGTGCGGCTCACGCCCAGACGGGCGGCCACCTCGACCTCGCTGAGCAGGGAACCTCCGCGCAACTCGCCTTCGAGGATCTCCTGGCGAACGGTGGTGTAGACCCGCTGCGCGGCCGGGACGGGGGAAGGCATGGTCAGCACTGTACGCTCTTGCATCCAAGCTTGCATGCAACCCTGCGGCCAGGTAAGTCGAATGGCCGTTCGTGGCACGTCCTGCCACCATTGTCCGGGTTGGGGAAGGCGCGGGCGCCTACGCAAGGGCGCCGACGACCCAGGCCGGAGGCGCAACGATGAGCCAGGCAAGCGAGCCGAGCACCGTGCGGCCGGACCGCCCGACCGGATCGGTGGTGGTCGTGGCCCTGGTCTCGGCGATCTCCGGCCTGCTGTACGGCTACGACACCGGCATCATCTCCGGAGCCCTGCTGCAGATCGGCGACGAGTTCGACATCGACCACGGCTGGGAACAGGTGATCGCCGCCTCGATCCTGGTCGGCGCCGTGATCGGGGCCCTGACCTGCAGCCGGCTGGCCGAGCGGCGAGGCCGCCGGGGCACCCTGCTGCTGGTCGGCATCGTCTTCGTGGTCGGGTCGGTGGCCGCCTCGCTCGCACCCAGCCCGATCCTGCTCTCGCTCAGCCGCCTGGTGCTGGGCTTCGCGGTCGGGGGCGCCACCCAGACCGCCCCGGTCTACGTCGCGGAACTGGCCCCGACCGCCTACCGCGGCCGCCTCGTCCTCTTCTTCCAGATCGCGATCGGCGCAGGCATCGTCATCGCCACGATCGTCGGAGCCAGCGAGACCATCTCCTGGCGGCTGGCCATCGGCATCGCCGCGGTCCCGGCCGCCATCATGTTCGTGCTCATGTTGCGCCTGCCGGAAAGCCCGCGCTGGTTGCTGCGCGAGGGCCGGCTGGATCAGGCCCGCGCCGCCCTGGCCCACGTACGCCCTGCCGACGCCGACCTGGACAGCGAATTCGGCGAGATCCGCGACAACGTCGAGGCCGAGCAGGAAGCCGGTACCCGCGGGTGGTCCGGCCTGCGCGCCGCCTGGGTGCGCCCGGCCCTGGTCGTCGGATGCGGGCTGGCGATCTTCACCCAGCTCTCCGGCATCGAGATGATCGTCTACTACGCGCCCACGATCCTCACCGACAACGGCTTCTCCGACTCCACCGCCCTGCGGGTCTCGGTGGCCCTCGGCTCCACCTACCTGATTGCCCAGCTGATCGGCCTGGCCATCATCGACCGGGTCGGCCGCCGTCGCCTGACTCTGCTGACCCTGCCCGGCGCCGCGGTGGCCCTCTTCGTCCTGGGCTGGTTCTTCGTCACCGGCAACGACGGCAAGGAGATGACGCCCTGGATCATCGCCACCCTGATCGCGTTCATGGCCTTCACCGCCGGCGGCATCCAGCTGATGGGCTGGCTCACCGGATCCGAGATCTACCCGCTGGCCACCCGGGCCGCCGGGGCCGCCGCCCAGTCCGCATCGCTGTGGGGCACCAACGTGCTGATCACCCTCACCCTGCTGAGCATCATGAACACGATCGGGACCGGCCAGACGTTCTGGATGTACGCCCTGTTCAACGTGGCCGCGTTCGTCTTCCTCTACCGCATGATGCCGGAGATGACCGGGCGCAGCCTCGAAGAGATCGAACACCGCCTGGAACGCGGCGAGTTCACCCCGGCCGGGTTCACCCGCTAGAACTGCTCCACCGACGTACCGGCCAGCGCCGAGGTCATGATGCGCTTCCAGATCGGCGCGGCGATGGTGCCGCCGTAGACGTTGGAGTAGTACGAGCCGTTGATCGTGACGCCACGCATGTCGTCCCGGCTGCCGTCGACCGTTTCGGGCCCTACCCAGACCGAAGTGGCCAGCTGCGGCGTGTAACCGACGAACCAGGTGTCCTGAGAGTTGTTCGTGGTTCCGGTCTTTCCGGAAGCCGGCTGACCGCTCGACAACGGCCCGGTCGAGGACGCGGTCCCAGAGGTGAAGACCTTGCTGAGACCCTCGGTGGTGGCCGCCGCGACGTCCGCGTCGAGGCTCTGCTTGCAGTCGGCCTGCGGAACGTCGAGCTGGTTGCCGTCCCGGTCGGTGACCGAATCGACCACGACCGGGTTGCAGTAGACGCCCCCGGAGGCGAACGTCGCATAGGCGTTGGCCATGGTCAGCGGCGACTGGCTGGCCACCCCGAGCACCACCGAGGGCACACAGTTCGGGATCTCGGTGGTGGTCTCCGGGTCGTCCTTGTACAGGTTGCCCTGGATGCACTGGTCGGCGGCCGGCTGAGCCAGATGCATGCCCAGTTCCTGCGCGGTCTTCTGCACATCACACAGGTCGAGCTGCTGTTCCATCCGGGCGTAGGCACCGTTCACCGACTGCGCGGTCGCCTGCGCCACCGTCATGCTGCCGCTGCCCTCGCTGTCTCCGGCGTTGTTCACCGTCCAGGTACCCGTCAGCGAGACATCCGCGCAGGTCTGAAAACTGCTGTTGGACAGGGTGACCGGGGCGCCGCTGATCGTCTCCTCCAGCGTGTGGCCGGCCTTCAGCCAGGCCGCCAGCACCACCGGCTTGAACGTGGAACCGGTCTGGAAACCGGACGATCCGCCGTACGCGTAGTCGGTGGAGTAGTTGATCGTGGTGTTCTCGCCGCCCTCGGCCACGCTGTAGTACTTGTTCTGGATCATCGAGAGCACCTTGCCGGTACCGGGCTCGACCGTCACCGAAGCCGCCGCGACCCGGCTGGAGTCGTCCGCCGGCACCGCTTCCGTCACCGACGTCCACGCCGCGTCCAGGATGTCCGGATCAAGCGTCGTCCGGATCGTGTAACCGCCCTGCTTGAGCGCGGTGGCCCGGGCCTCCTGCGACGAACCCAGCGCAGCGAAGTCGTCGCTCTTGACGATCAGGTTGTACACGTAATCGCAGAAGTAGGCGCCGGTCCCGGCATTCGCGCAGCCCTGCAGGGTCGGCGTGATGTCCACCGTCAGCTTGGCCGCGCTCGCCTCGTCCAGTTCCGCCTGGTCGATCAGGCCCTGCTGGAACATCTTCTTCAGCACCGTGTCGCGCCGCTCCTGCGCGCTCGCCCGGCCGGCCTTCGTCTTCAGGTCGTACTTGGTGGGCGACTGCACCATCCCGGCCAGCGTGGCCGCCTGAGCCAGCGTCAGGTCCGCGGCGGTGCTGTCGAAGTAGTAGCGCGCGGCCGCCTCGACCCCGTTGACCTGACCCCCGAACCACGCGATGTTCAGGTACTCCTGAAGGATCTCGCTCTTGGACAGCTTCTGTTCCAGTGCCCCGGCCAGCCGGATCTCCTTGAGCTTGCGCTCGTTCGTCTGCTCCTGCGCCGCCTCGTAGGCGTCCTCGTCGCCCGCCTGGTACGCGGCTTCCTTCAGCAGGTTCTTGACCAGCTGCTGGGTCAGCGTGGACGCGCCCTGCGAGACCCCGCCGGACAGTTCGTTGGTCACCAGCGCCCGCACCAGCCCCTGCGGATCGACCCCGCCGTGCTCGTAGAACCGCTCGTCCTCGATCGCCACGATCGCGTCCTGCAGATACGGCGACATCTCGTCCAGTTCGACCGGCACCCGGTTCTGGTCGTAGAACGTCGCGATCGTCGAGCCGTCCGCGGCCAGCACCGTGGTGTTCGCCGACATCGTGGTGTCCGCGATCTCGCTGGGCAGATCCTGAAACGCCGAGACCACCTGGTTCGAGGCCAGACCGCCCGCCCCCACCAGCGGCACCGCCAGCCCGGCGGCCAGGAGCCCACCGATCACACTGGTGGCAACGAAGACGCTCAGGCGACCGGGCAGCGCGGAGGGCATGAACCGGACGGTAGAGAGCTTTCCTGTGAACGGTTTTCAGGTTTCGTTCCTGTGCCTGGACTGTGAAAGGGCCAATGGCAGACGCAGTGGTGCCGTCCTGCGTGAACATCGTGACCACTACCCGGGCAGAGCTTCTCTCTTTCGTCTTCTGCGCGGAAGATTCTCGCAACCCTCTTTCTCGACCAGGCCCCGGTGCTGTTGGTCAATGAATGCGAGCTCCTCGCGGGGTGAGATCGACCCCTTCGAGGCTATGGGGGTCGGCTCCTCGCGGGGGATACCGTTCACTCGGAACGTTGAACGGTGTAGTTCGAAGCGGTTGTGGGGTGGTTGGCCTGGCGCGCCGTCCTGCCCGCGGGAAGTTCGGCAGTGAGAGCTGGTGAATGATCGGATTGCGCGCAGCGACAAGTTCCACGAGTTGTGGGAGACACACAAGGTCGAGTCGCTGACCTCGACAGCCAAGCGGATCCGGCATCCGGAAGCCGGTGAACTCGCCCTGCAATGCGATGTGGTGCTCTGCCTGGCCACTGGTCGTTGGCTGGTGGGCTTCCGTTCGCGGCCGGGGTCGGGTGCGGGTAAGTGGTTGTCGATTCTCTCGGTGCTGGGCGAGCAGAGGTTCGACTTTCGAGGACGGTTCGCAGTGCCTGCGGTGTCCCGTGGAAGGACGTGGCCTCGTCGTTGTCGACGGGTTGGGGTCCGCCGTTGAGGGCGTGCGCCAGGGAGAAGAGCGTCAGTGAGGACGCTGGTGGCGCCGGGAGGAGAACCGGTCCGGTCAGAATCGTTGCTATCGCGGCGAACGACTGCTGCCACGAGGTGGAGTCCGCGTGCCACTGGGTGAGCTCCTCCAGGTCGACCAGACGCCTGGCCCGAGCAGGATCACCGGTCCCTGTCCGGGTGCCGTCATAGCGCAGTTCTTCTTGCCACTAGGGTTTTGCCGGTGCGCCTGTATCTCTCTTCGTTCCGCAGCGGTGATCAGCCAGAGCAAATGTTGGCGCTCCTGGGCCGTCCGGCCAGGAGCGGCGAAGTTGCGGTGATTGCCAATGCGATAGATGACCGGCCGGAGCCGGAGCGCCGGACGGCGGTCGAACGCGAGTTCAGGGCACTTGCCGAGCTCGGTCTGCGACCGGTCGAGCTCGATCTCCGGATGCTCTTCGGTTGCTCCCCGGCGCAGGCCACCGCCGCACTGGCCGAGTTCTCCCTGGTCTGGGTCCGCGGAGGGAACGTGTTCGTTCTGCGTCAGGCGCTGGCCCTCAGCGGTGCCGACCAAGCCCTGATCAAGCTGCTGCAGGAAGACGCTCTCGTCTACGCCGGCTATAGCGCGGCTGCCTGCGTCCTCGCACCTGACCTGCACGGGCTGGAGCACTGCGACGACCCGTCAGCTGTCCAAAAGGCCTACGCCGAGCAGGCTCGTTACGACGGACTAGCGCTTCTGGATTACGCCGTCGTGCCACACGTCCATTCCCCTGGCCACCCAGAGACGAAGGTCCTCGGTGAGGTGGCCGACCGCTACCGCGCCGACGGCATCCCGCATCGGACCCTGCGCGACGGCCAGGCGATCGTCATCAACGGAGCGAGCTGACCGGCGCCCGGACTACCAGATGAGAGCCTCGATGTGGTTGCGACCGGAAAGAAGCTCGGCGATGCGGATCTGCGCCGCTTCGCGGACATCGGACTCGGGGTGGTGTGCGTAGATCGCGAGCTCTACACACAGGTCATAGAAGCTCAGCCGCTCACGCTCGTACAACTCCGGATAGACGCCGTGCAGCCATCCAGGAACCTCAACGTGCACCCCACTCCATACTGGGGATGCGCCCGGGTAGGCAGCGATCAGGGAGAACTGGGATCGGGCGTCCGAAGGTACCCCCAATGTTCCCGAGCGGATCTGGAAGACCAGCGGATCTCAAGGCCACTGGCCGTCGGAATTTCAGCTCTGGCCGGAGTATCCCGCAGGTAATTGATCACTCCGGACGCGGCGTCGGTGAGGGTGTTGAGGCAGTGGTGGTCGTCTACGCGCAGGCGCCCTTCTCCCCGAACGTGTGCCACGCCGATCGCGTTCATCGGCCAGCAAGGCGGACAGGAACAGCACAAGGTCCTCGGATACCTCGAGAGCCTTTTCATTATGAGACGCTCATCAGCGCGCGGGACCTCTGGGACAGGAACTGTAGGAGGAACCCGTCCTACCGAGGTCTCGCGCTTCTTCTCCGCATCCAGCCCGGCGTGTACGCCAAGATCACACAGCGCTGCCACCCGTTACTCGGAATGGCTCAGTGAGATCCACCTCAACCATTCTCCGGATTCCAAGGGGTTATCCCGCGCGGGCGTCGGGAGGGTGCAACCGTGTTCCGGCCACGAACCATCGACCGTTCGAGAACGGAGTACCCCGCGTGCGCACCCCAGGTGGTCCCGCCCGATGGTTCGGCCCCGTGGCCGCGCTGGCAGCCGCAACCCTGGCGCTGTCCCTGACCGCAGGCACTACGGCGCAAGCCGCGCAGCCGCTCGATGATCCGATACCGGAGCAGACCATCCAGTCCGGGCTCGGGCTCGTCCTCACCCAGTTCGCCACGTTCCCGCAGTCGACGCCCACGCCGGAACCGATCGATCCCCGGTTGATGCGCCGGGCCCGGATCAACGCAATCGTCGAGCTGCCCGACCGGTCGGGCCGGATGGCCGTGCCGGACCTCAACGGCATGCTGTATCTCGTCCGCAACGGCAAGCCCGAGGCCTACCTCGATGTCGGAACCGCGTTCGCGCCTCAGTTCTTCTCCGGCCGGGGCCTCGGCCAGGGGTTCGGATACGTGGCGTTCCACCCGGACTTCGCGCGCAACGGCCGTTTCTACACCGTCCATACCGAGTTGGCGACGTCGACGACCGTGACGCCCGACTATGCGCAGTCGTCCACCGGCTACCACGGGGTCATCACCGAGTGGACCGCGAAAGACTCGTCGGCCAACACTTTCCGCGGTACACACCGCGAGGTGCTGAGGATCGGCTTCACCGGGCGTGTCCACGGCATCCAGCAGATCGACTTCAACTCGACCGCTCGTCGCGGTGACCGGGATTACGGACTTCTCTACCTCGCCGTGGGCGACGGTGGCCAGGGCGCCACCAAGACCGACCCGCAGAATTTGGCGATGCCGCACGGCAAGATCCTGCGTATCGACCCTGACGGGAGCAATGCCGGTAACGGCCGCTACGGCATCCCGAACGACAACCCCTTCGTCAGCCAGGCTGGTGCGTTGGGTGAGATCTACGCCCTGGGGATGCGTGACCCGCACCGCTTCAGTTGGGACAGCGGCCCCGGCCATCGCCTGTTCCTGGGGCATATCGGTGAGCACACCGTGGAAGCGGTCTACGACGTGCGTGCCGGCGACAACCTCGGATGGAGCGAGCGGGAGGGCTCATTCGTCTTCGATCGAACGGCAGCAAACCCGTGTGATCGCATTCTCCCCCTGCCGGCCGACGACGCCGAATTCGGTTACACGTACCCGGTCGCCGCCTACGACCACGACCCGCCGGCCGACTGGGACTGCTCGTCGGACGTCGGCCGGGCCGTGTCCGGCGGGTTCGTCCACCGAGGCCGCACCCTGCCGGAGTTGCGGGGCAAGTATGTTTTCGGCGACCTCGTCGACGGCCGGGTGTTCTACACCGAGGCCGACGAGATGCGCCGCGGGCACGCCCTGGCGCCACTGCACGAACTGATGCTGTTCGACGACACTGGCCGGCGGGTCGTCATGCCGGACCTGTCCGGCCCTGGCGCCCCGGGTGACCAGAACCGGGTCGATCTGCGGTTCGGCCGCAGTGCCGCAGGCGACCTTTACCTGCTGTCCAAGGCGAACGGCAAGATCTGGAAGGTGACCGACACCAAGACGTTTGCCTCCGGAGACGTCGGGAACACTCGCCTGCGTCCGCGGTTGGACGCGAAGAACTGGGCACCGGTCACGCCGGCGCTGTGGCAGTTCTCGAAGAAGACAGCGACCCTGGCCCAGGCCGGGCAGAGCCGCCCCGGGCCGCGGCGGCCGTTCGAGTACGCCGTGCTGACGGACGGCCCAGCCTTCGGCGCGGTGGAGATCGAGGGCAAGGTGCGACTGGACACGCCGGTCGAGATCACCAATCGCGACGTGATCATGGTCTTCGGGTACCGCTCGGACACCGAGTTCTACTACGTCCATCTCTCCAGCGACAACAAGATCTATCCGCACAACGGGATCTTCGTCGTGAACAACGCCGATCGACTCCGGATCGACGACCAGTGGGACGGATCGCGCGGCGCGCCGCCCGCCATCACCGACTCCGAATACCACAAGGTCAGAGTGGTGCACCTGCCATCGACCGGTGAGATCGCCGTATATGTCGACGGTTCCAAGGATCCACTGATGACGGCGACGGACACGACGTTCGGTTCCGGCCGCGTGGGGTTCGGTTCGTTCGACAACACCGGAAGCCTGCGCAACCTGAGGCTGACCGGCACGCCCGCCACGTCCTGAGGGCCCGGCAGCGAACGTCGGGTGTGACCGGATCAGGTCCGGCCACACCCGACGTTGCTCAACGGCCCGGTTCCGACCCGGTCCCCAATCATGCTCACCGGTACCGTGGTCAGCTACCCGACCAGCCCGGCGACGGTCAGCCCGGACGTCACCTCGGCGTTCGAAAGGTCGACGGCGCGGGGCAGGTAGAGCAGCGAGCCGGGGAGGAAGAGCCCGTTGCCCATGGCGTCGATGAACCCGCCTTCGTAACCGCGGCGAAACTCCGGCGGCCGGAGGGAGCGCGAGGATGCCGGTATGACCTTCACCGTGCCGACCGTCGACATCAGTGCCTGGGTTCAGGAGGGCCCGGCCGCGGCCCAGGCCGAGGTGGTCGCGCAGTTGGACGCGGCCTGCCGGACGGTGGGGTTCATCCAGATCGTCGGGCATGGCGTGCCTGCGTCGATCCGGGCCGGGCTGGCTTCGGCCATGGACGACTTCTTCGCCCTGCCGCTGGCCGCGAAGAAGCAGTACGTGCGCCCGGCCTGGGAGAACCGGGGGTACAGCCCGCCCAAGAGCGAGGCGCTGAGCTACAGCCTGGGCGTCGACCCGATCACCCGGATGAACGACTTCTTCGAGGCCTTCAACGTGGGCGCCACGCTGGCCGACTACCCTCACGTCGAGCTTGCGGAGAGCCAGTACGCGGCTAATACCTGGCCCTCGGCCGGCGCCTTCGAGAACCTGGTGTCGGTGTATTTCGAGGATGCCCGGCGGGTGGCCGAGACCCTGACCCGGATCTTCGCGGCGGCGCTGCAGGTCGGGCCCGGCTATTTCGACGCGATCACCGACCATTCGATCAACGTGCTGCGGATGAACAACTACGCCCTGCCACCGGGCGAGATCGAGCTCGGCGCCGACCTGACCGGGATGGGCGAGCACACCGACTTCGGCCTGGTCACGGTGCTGTGGGCCGACCAGGTGGAGGGGTTGCAGGTGCTCGGCGCCGACCAGGTCTGGCACAACGTGCAGCCCGCCGACGGCGCCCTGCTGGTCAATCTGGGCGACATCGCCGCCCGGCTGACCAACGACGTCTGGATGTCCACGCTGCACCGGGTCAAGCCGCCGGTGGTCGAGGGCAGGATCAAGCGCCGCCGTTCGGCCGCGTTCTTCCACGACTGCAACGCCGACGCGGTGATCTCGGTGCTGCCGCAGTTCGTCCGGGACGGCGAGGAGCCGCTGTACGAGCCGGTGACCGTGCAGGAGCACATCGAGGCCAAGCTCCGGGGTTCCCGGGCTGGGCTGAAGAACACCGGCGCCAGGCGGGAGGCGGCCCGGGTGCAGGCGGTCTCCGGCTGAAAGTCGCACTTCGCAGATGGGGTTGATATATCTGGGGTGATGAAACGCGAGGTGGTCGATCTCTACACGTACCCGGTCAAGGGGCTCAACGGCCAGTTGATCGAGGCGGCCGAGGTCGGCCCGGAGCGCGGGTTCCCGGCCGACCGGTGGTTCGCGCTGGCCACGCGTGAGGGCGGTTACACGACGATCAAGGACCGCCCGCTGCCCTCCTGGGACTTCCATTCGCTGACCAACGCGCCCCGGCTGGCCGGAGTGCGCGTGGAGCTCGCGGGTGGGCGGCTGGTGTTCCGTGTGGCGGGGCGGATCGTGCTCGATGCCTGCCCGGACGATCCGGACGACGTCCGCGAGATCGAGAACCTGTTCGCCCGGGTGCTGGATCTCGACGAGGACCAGCGGCCGTTCCTGGCCCGTTCCGAACCCGGCCGGTTCAATTACAACTACACGGCCTCGGTCTCACCTGAACTCACCTGGGCCTGTCACCTGATCAATCTGGCCTCGGTACGGGATCTCGAGCAGAAGACCGGCGCACAGATCGACCCTTTGCGTTTTCGGGCCAACCTTTATGTCGATCTCGGAACTCCTTGGCTGGAAAGGGATCTGATCGGCCGGGAACTGCAGATCGGAGACGTCCGGGCGCGCATTCAGTCGGGAACGGCGCGGTGCGCGGCCACCGAAGTGAACCTGACCAATGCGCGCAGAGACGTTCCGGTGCCCCGTCTGCTCAAACGTCAATTGGGAGACGTCGACATGGGCGTCTACTGCACGTTTCTCACCGACGGAACGGTGAAGCGGGGCGCCCCGATCGAGGTGCTTTCGTGAGTGACGTCACGGCGCAGGTGGTTTCCCGGCGTGAACCGGCCGCCGGAATTGTCGAGCTCGAAATGCTGCTCAGCGGTCAGTATGCGGTGGCGCCCGGATCTCACATCGATCTGGAAACCCCGGCCGGGATGCGCCGCAGCTATTCGGTGACCCACGCATCGAACGATTCTCGCGGGACGACCGTCGGCATTGCGGTGGCTTTGGACGAACAGGGACGCGGTGGTTCGCGCAGCATTCACGCGGACGTCAAGGTCGGCACCGAACTCATGGTCGGACCTCCCACCTCCGGCTATGCCCTTCCGCCGGCCCGGGACGGGTATCTCCTGGTGGCCGGTGGCATCGGAATCACGGCCATGCGCTGGTTCTATCACCAGCTCAAGGCCAATGGGGGACGCGTGCGGCTGGTTTATCTGGTCAAGTCCCGGTCCCGAGCCGCTTATGTCGAGGAATTCGCCGGCGAGGACGTCACCGTGTACGCGGCCGAAGAGCACGACGGACGCCTGGACCTGTGGCCCTGGCTGCAGCATCCGGGCGAGACCAACCTGGTGTGCTGCGGCCCGGCCGGGCTGCTGGACCAGGTGCGCGCGATGACCATGCACTGGCGTCCCTCGCGGCTGCGCTTTGAGGACTTCCGCCCCCAGCCCCCGTCCGAGTTCGCCAACGAACCGTTCACGGTGCGCTGGGCTCCCACCGGACAGCAGATCGACGTTCCGGCCGACAGGTCGATGCTGGCGGCGCTCCAGAACGCAGGAATCCCGATCCGGAGTTCCTGCGGCGCCGGAACCTGCCAGACCTGCGTCGTGGCCCTGCACGCAGGAACACCAGAACACCGGGACGTGGTGCTCACCACCGATCAGCGGGCCAAGCTGATCACCCCGTGCGTCTCCCGGGCCGAAGGCCTGATCGAGGTCGGTCCGGCCTGAACTGCCTGGGCGACGCTGCCCAGAACCCTGTCGTCGAAAGTAGGAGCACGTGGTTGCGACCTAAGAAGGACGTTCGGGGACGCTCAAGGCGGAAGGATCTTCGGTATGAGCCCCCCGCTCACCAGCCCCCGGACCAGACAGGAACCCTCATCATGATCGCCTGCCCCGCTCGCAGCGAGTCCTCCTGGTTCATCCCCGCCGACCTGGTCGTGGCCTTCGCCTGCTTCGTGGCCACGTTGCTGACCTGGGCGGCGTGGATGCGCTGGGGCGTGGACCTGGACGTCGACTACCCGGCCGGGCGGGTGGTGGGCCTGGCGCTGACCCTCGCGCTGATCGGCCTCCCGCTGGCCTGGCTGAACTGGGCGGGCTCGGTGATCGTGGCGATGCCGCCGGCCCTGGCCGTGAGCGCCTTCTACGACTGGCAGGCGCAGGACGAGTCCGGCCTGTTCGTGGTCGGGGTCCTGCTGGTGCTGATCGGTTCGCTCGCCGTGACCGCGCTGATCACCCCGTTCGTGGCGGCGGCCGGTCGCCGGCAGCGTCGCTGACGTGCCCCTGGTCTTGCCCGGAAGCGTGCCGCCCATGAGGATGGACGGCACGCTGTCGTCCCACGTGAGGTGCTCCTGATGAAGATGCTGCTGGTCCTGGTTGTCGTGGTCATCGTGGGGCTGGTGCTGTACCGGCGTTTCGTGCGGTAGCAGTGGGTGGCGCTTGCGCCGGTGCACCAGCGCGCAGGCGCACCTGACTTAGTAGCCGATCTGGAAGGTGGCGTCCTGCCGGTCGGTGGCCGCGGAACTGCTGCTCAGCGGGTCGATCCGGAGTACGAAACCGGCGTGGCGCAGGTAGTGGCCGGACCGGTTGTGCGAGCGGAACGATGTCCAGGCGCTGTCGGCCAGCCCGGCGGTGCGGTGGAATGTGGCGTCGCCGGCGAACAGGGCTGAACCGTCGTTGGGGGCCAGAACCACGCTGTAGTTGGCATGCCGGAGGTAGTGGTTGGCGATGTTGACGGACTGGAACGAAACGCCGCTGGAGTCAGCCAGTCCCGGCACCAGACGCCACTGCGAGTCGGGGTAGGGGTCGAAGGGGTACGGGTCGATCCGCCCGGCGTAGCTGGCGTGCCGGATCAGGTGGTCGGGATAGTTGAACGATTTGATCCGGTTCCAGTTCGGCGCACCCCAGCGACTGATCAGGCTGGACTGCTCGGTGGCGGTGATCGGGCTGATCGTCGGGTGTTTGGCGTTGAGCGGTTGGGTGTACTGGGCCTTGGTCAGCGGCGTCCAGCTGTCCAGGCCGATATTGCCCGAGCGCCAGGCGTACAGTTCGCCGTTGTTGGGGGAGTAAGAGTCGCCCCACAGCCACCACTCGTTGCGGTCGTTGGCCTTCACCACGATCGGGGCCTCGATGCCCCCGTTCACCACCCCGGCCGTGTAGGTGCCCTGGTCGAAACTGCGCGGGTTCCACGAACTCGATCGGGCGCCGTACAGCCGTCCGTTGGCCAGGTTCTTGTAGTACAGATAAGGGACGTTGTTGTGCACGTGCGTGGTCGCGTCCAGAACGTTGAAGCCTGGGTCGAAGAATAACTGGGCCGCGCTCACCGTCCGGAAGTCGCTGGTGTAGTTCACCCAGAACCCGTCCCGGCCGCCGCTGTTGGCCGAGTAGAGGATGCCGTACTGGCCGCGGGCCGCGTCCCAGAACGCCTCCGGTGCCCAGGTGTGCGTGTTCATCGTGTGCATCCGCAGCCGCCGGTACCCGGTGAAGCTGCGTAGGTCGGCCGAGTCCCAGCAGTGGATGTACTGGTTCGGCTGGGTGAAGTCGGTGCCGGTCAGGTCGGTGGCCAGGACCACGAACGTGCCGTCCTGCTTGCGCTGGATGAACGGGTCGCGCAGGCCGCCGGTGCCCGCGGTGGGGGTGACCACGGGGTTGTTCTGGTTCAGCGGCGTCCAGTTCAGGCCGTCCGCGCTGACCGCCAGATGCAGGCCGTAATTGGCGCCGAGCTGACTGGGCGACTCGGTGAAATAGCCCATCACGTAGGCCTGGTAGGTGGCGGCCCGGGCCGGCTGGGCCAGGGCCAGGCCGGCGGCCCCGGCCAGACCGGAGGCGATGAGCGTGCGTCGGTTCAGCATCATTCTCCCGCGGGCGCGCTCAGGGTCACGCCGAGGCGGACCGGGGTGGCGAAGTTGGGTGTGTCGTCGGAGTTCCAGGTGAACTTCTGGGCCCGGGTGGAGCGATTCATGTCGCAGCCCCCGCCCGCAGAGTCGTTGGCGTGGTAGACGATCCAGTCCTCGCTGCCGTCCGGGCTCTTGAAGAAGCCGTTGTGCCCGGGCGCGAACACGCTGTTGGCATCGCTGCGCTGGAACACCGGTGTCGACTTCTTCGTCCAGTGCGCCGGATTCAGCGGGTCGGTCCCAGTCAGGGTGAGCAGGCCGAGCTTGTAGTCCGGGCCCCAGCAGGCGCTGGCTGAGTACACGACCATGACCTTGCCGTTGCGGTACAACGGTTCCGGGCCCTCGTTCACGGCGCCGGTCTGCCGTTCCCAGGCCAGGGTCGGCGAACTGAACCGCACGCGTGAACCGGTCAGCGTCCAGGGGTTGGACAGCCGCTGGATGAAATTGCTCTGCCCGGCCCCGTCGCCGCCGTAGGTGCCCATCAGGTAGAGGTTGCTGCCGACCTTCAGCACGCTGGCGTCCAGCGCCCAGTCGCTGCCCAGATCGGCCTTGAAGGTGTACGGGCCCATCGGGTCGGTCCCGGAGGACTCCAGAACGTGCAGACGCTGGGTGGGGTTGTAGTCGGTGACGTTCTGGCCCGCGGTGTAGTAGAAGTACCAGCGGCCGTTGATCAGGTGGAACTCCGGCGCCCACATGTTGCAGCAGCCGTTCGCGCGGCCGGCCAGGTTGAAGATCACCTGGTCGGTGGCGGTGGCCAGCCCGGCCAGGGTGGCCGAGCGGCGCATCGTGACGGTCGAGTTCCAGGTGGTGGTGGCCAGGTAGTAGAAGCCGTTGTGATACTGCAGCCACGGGTCCGGGCCGTTGCGCTTGATCGGGTTGTTGAACGTCTTGGGCGCGGGCGGGGTGGGTACCAGCAGCCACTGCTGGTTGGCGCCGTCCAGGTCCTGGAACTGGGAGACCTTGGCGCCGTCGGCGGTGGAATGTTCCCACACGTCAACGGCTTTGCTGCTGTTGCGGTTGATCAGCCGGACGTGCCCACCGGCCGAGTCGGCCAGCCGGAACTGCTGCCGGGAGTCGTTGCGGTCGGCGTTCTGGACCAGCTGAATGCCGTCGGCGGTGCTGGGCAGGTCGAGAACCTTTCCGCTGTGCACGGATTGGACCCGGTACCAGCCGCCGCCGGAGTCCAGGAACTTCCACTGCTGCCAGGCGCCGTCGTTGCGGGAGAACTGGTTGATCGCGGCGCCGTCGGTGGTGGCCAGGTTGTACACGTCCAGGGCCTTGTTGCTGTTGCGGTTGATCAGCACGTAGGCGGTGCCGGGCTGAACCACGGCGGCGGAGGCCTGGCTGGTGGTGGCGACCAGGCCCACCACCACCAGGACCGCGGTCAGGGCGCCGGCCGCCAGGGCACGCAGCGGTTTTCGGGCAGGCCGAACAGATGGGGGCATGGCTGTCCTTCGAACGAGAGCGGGTCACGACTCGGGGGTCGCCAACGCCGCCCTGGTCCACGGCCGGGAGGACCAGAACAGTGGCGGTCAGGAACAGTGAGCGGTCAGGGCACGAACTGCACTTCACGGACCAATGCGCAGAAATGTTCTCGTTCACACCCGAGCCGGTCAAGAGTCTTGCCAGACCCGCGCAATACCCTTAGGGGTCAACGTTTCCGCTGGTCAGAGCCGGAATGTGAAGGTGCGCAGCTACCCCGCTCCAGCGCCGGACGGTCGAGTTGCCGCTCGTTCAGCGGGACGCGGCGGCGGGGGAGGACTTCACCGTCACCGCGCCGAGAGCCCTGACCGTGCGCGGTTTCGCCCACCTGGTTCGGCCAGGGGGCGAACCTCAAAAGCGTCACATGGGAAGATTTTCGCGCCACCACGAGCGAAGAGCACGGTGAGGCCAGTCAGCATCGCCACGGCCGCCTCGGCGCTCGGCTACGCACCGGCCTACGAGCCGGAAGCGGCCGTGCCCGCATCATTGAACTGGCTGATCGAGCACGACCGGCTTCCGGTCAGGAACCCGCTACTGGTTACTGAACGCCGCGTCGAATGAGGCCGTCGGGGGCTGCCAGAGCATCGAGCGCACGAACTTCACGGCCTCGGCGGCCCCGTGCAGGCGGTCCATCCCGGCGTCTTCCCATTCGATGGAGATCGGCCCCTGGTAGCCGATCGAGTTCAGCGCCCGGAAGGAGTCCTCCCAGGGGACGTCGCCGTGGCCGGTGGAGACGAAGTCCCAGCCGCGACGCGGGTCGCCCCAGGGCAGGTGCGAGCCCAGCACACCGCTGCGCCCACCCGGCGGGCGCAGTCGGGTGTCCTTGCAGTCGACGTGGTAGATCCGTTCGCGGAACTCCCAGATGAAGGAGACCACGTCGATCTGCTGCCACATCATGTGCGAGGGGTCCCAGTTCAGGCCGAAGGCGGCCCGGTGCCCGATCGCCTCCAGGCTGCGCACCAGAGTCCAGTAGTCGTAAGCAATTTCGGACGGGTGGACCTCGTGGGCGAACCGCACGCCTTCGGAGTCGAAGACGTCCAGGATCGGGTTCCAGCGCGCGGCGAAGTCCTCGTACCCGGCGTCGATCACCGAGGCGGGAACCGGCGGGAACATGGCCACGTACTGCCAGATGCTGGAGCCGGTGAAGCCGACCACGGTGTCCACGCCGAGCTTGCGGGCCACCCGGGCGGCGCGCTGCATGTCCTCGGCGGCGCGCTGCCGGACGCCTTCGCCGTCACCGTCGCCCCAGACGTACTCGCGCAGGATGGCCTGGTGGCGGAAGTCGATCGGGTTGTCGCAGACCGCCTGCCCGGCCAGGTGGTTGGAGATCGCCCAGACCTTCAGGCCGTACTTGTCCAGGATGTCGAGCCGGCTGCGCACATAGGCCGGGTCCTCGTCGGCGCGCTGCAGGTCCAGATGGTCACCCGAGGCAGCGATCTCCAGGCCGTCGTAGCCCCACTCGGCGGCCAGCCGGGCCACCTCCTCGAAGGGCAGGTCGGCCCACTGCCCGGTGAACAGGGTCACCGGCTGACGGGCCTCGAAGGGGGTCTGCTGCTCCATCGCAATCCATCCATGCTCTCGGGTGCCGTTGGCTCAAAGTGACGCTAGACCGCGGGCCCGGCGGGCAACAAGCCGAACAATCGGCCCGGATTAGGCTTTCTGACGGCGTTATTCGCCCCCGGCCGTCCCAGCTATTGGCCGCCCATCCGTTCCAGCAGGATGTCGGGCTGCAGGAACTGCTCGGCGCCGATCACGAAGCCCCCTGCGCACCCCGCGTCGGCCGGCTGCAGCGAACCGGTGATGGTCAGGTTCCGGGTGGCCAGGGGCAGCGCCCGCCGGTAGACCACGCTGCGGACCCCGGCCAGCAGTTCGTCGGTGGCCTCGGCCAGGCGCCCACCGAGGACGATGTGCGAGGGATTGAACATGTGCACCAGCGAGGCCAGCACCTCGCCGATCGCCGTCGCCGACCCCTGCACCAGCTCCAGCACCGCCTGATCGCGGTGAACCAGGGCGTGCAGGAAGGCATCGGGGCTCAGCCCGGCCGCCCGGCTCAGCGCGCCCAGCCCAGCCTCGGCCTCCAGACAGCCGGTGTTGCCGCACGCGCACAGCGACGTGCCCTGCGGCACCCGGACGTGCCCGATGTCGCCGGCTGCCCCGTCGGCGCCACGCAGCAGCTTGCCGTCGGAGGTGACCAGCCCGGCGCCGATCCCGGTGCCCACCTTGACGAAGAGCAGCGGCCCGGGCGCCGGGGGCCGGGCCCGCGCCTCACCGAGTGCCCGCAGGTTCACGTCGTTCTCCAGGCTCACCCGACCGCCCAGCAGTTCCCGCAGATGCGCAGCCACCCGGTAGCCGTCCCAGCCCGGCATGATCGGCGGCCGGACCACGGTGCCGTGCCGGTCGTCCACCGGCCCGGGCAGCCCCACCACGGTGATCAGGTGCTGGCTGAGCCCGGGCCCCAGCAGGTCGGCGGCCTCGGCGGCGATCGTGTCCAGCACCGGCTGCGGGCCGTCGGCCATGCTCAGCGCCAGGGTGTGCGAGGCCAGCAGGTTCTGCCCGAGGTCGAGCACGGCCAGCCGGGCCTGGTGGGCACCGCAGTCGGCGACCAGCACCAGGCCGAACGAGGGGTCGATCTCCAGGGCCTCGGCCGGACGCCCGCGCCCGGCCAGATGCTGCAGGCCGCCGATCCGCACCGCACCGATCGACTCCAGCGTCCGGATCCCGGTGTCCACCGTGGAACGGGCCAGCCCGGTGACCCGGCCCAGATCGGCCTTGGAGGTGGCGGTGCCGCTGGAGATCAGCCGGGCGAGCGTACTGGCGATCACCTCCGGGCTGACCCGGGCCGACAAGGGGGGTACCTGCAGCCAGACCGGGCCGTCCAGTTTCGACCCGAGGGCTGGGCGCTGCTCACTCACGGTGCTGAATGTATCCCGCGGCGGATGACTGATTAATTCCCTCACCCGGCATAAATCAGTCATTGAACAGCGGATTGGCACGATCAAAAATCGTCGTCACCAACCCCGCGTACGGAGCTCGGGGGGAACACGGGTGATACGGATGACTACGGACGACACCGGTACGCCGGTTCAGCTGCGCCACGCCATCGTCGGGGCCGGTTTCATGGGCCAGGTGCACGCCCGCGCGGTGGCCGCCGCGGGCGGCCGGCTCGCCGGGGTCGCGACCGGCCGGGCCGACGAAGCACAGGACGCTCGCCGCACCCTGGGTGCCGAGCGCGGCTTCGGTGAATGGTCCGATCTGGTCTCCTCGGACGAGATCGACGTGGTGCACGTGTGCGCCCCCAACGCCGTGCACGCCGAGATCACCCTGGCCGCGCTCGCCGCCGGCAAGCACGTGATCTGCGAGAAGCCGCTGGCGGTCTCGATCGAGCAGGCCGAGAAGGTGACCGCCGCCGCGCAGGACGCCGGCCGGGTGGGCGTGGTGCCCTTCGTGTACCGGTTCCACCCGATGATCCGCCAGGCCCGGGCCAAGGTCGCGGCCGGCGAGGTGGGCCGGCTGAACGTGGTGCACGGCAGCTACCTGCAGGACTGGCTGCTCGGCGCCGACGACACCAACTGGCGGGTCTCGGCGGCCACCGGTGGCCCCAGCCGGGCTTTCGCCGACATCGGCTCGCACTGGTGTGACCTGCTCGAGTTCGTCACCGGCAGCCGGATCAGCGCCGTCTCGGCCCGCCTGGCCACGGTGAACGGAGAGCGCGGGTCGGCGGCCGTGGACACCGAGGACGTGGCCGTGGTCCAGTTCGAGACCGCGGCCGGGGTGCTCGGCTCGACGGTGATCAGCCAGGTCTCGGCCGGCCGCAAGAACCGCCTGTCGCTGGAGATCTCCGGGAGCGACGCCACGCTCTCGTTCGACCAGGAGAACCCCGAATACCTGTGGGAGGGCCGGCGCGGGGGCAGCATGCTGCACGTGCGCGACCCGCAGACCCTGAGTCCGGAGGCGGCCCGCTACGCGCTGGTCCCGGCCGGGCACCCGCAGGGCTACCAGGACTGCTTCAACGCCCTGGTGCGCGACACCACCGCGACGATCAACGGCACGCCGGCCGACGGCCTGCCTGCTTTCGGTGACGGCCTGCGGGCGGTCCGCCTGGCCGACGCCGTCCTGGCCTCCGCGCGTGAGCGCGCCTGGATCACCGTCGAGAACTGAAACTCTGAGGGAGCTGACGATGGCAAAGATGCATCGGCTGAGTATCAACCCGCTGCCCTGGATCCTGGGCGACCTGGGCTATCACCTGAACGCCGCCGTGGTCGAGACCGCGCTGCGCGAGCTCAAGGACGCCGGCTACACCGCCATGACGGTGGAATGGCCCGGCGACATGGAGGTCTCGGCCTACGGCGCGCTGTTCGCCCAGCACGGCATGGCCCCTGCCCCGGGCTACTTCTCCGGTTCCTTCCAGGACGCGTCCCAGCACGCCGCCCTGGTCGAGGGGATCAAACGGCACGCCGAGGCGCACGCCCACTTCGGCCTGGACCAGGCCTTCATCGCCGCCGACCTGACCCCGCAGCGGATCGCCGCCCCGGCCGTCGGCGCCGAGGAGAACACCGAAGCCAGCGCGGTGATCGCCGAGGGCATGGCCCTGGCCGCCGAGGCCGCAGCCTCGATCGGCGTGCACTACGGCCTGCACCCGCACGTCGGCTCACTGGTCGAGGTGGAGTCCGAGGTCCGCGCCGTGCTCGACCGCTCGGCCGGCTCCGCGCTGGGCTTCGGCCCGGACACCGGTCACCTGGCCTGGGCCGGCGCCGACCCGGTTGCCGTGATCGGCGACTACGCCGACCGCGTGGTGGCGATCCACGTCAAGGACGTCGACCCGGCCGCCCGCCTCGAGGCGATCAAGGCCGGGGACGACTACATGGCGGCCACCCAGCAGCGTCACGTGTGGACCGAGCCCGGCCGCGGCCAGATCGATTTCGGCGCGGTGCTGGCTGCGCTGCCCGAGCAGTGGAACGGCTGGACCGTGGTCGAGGTCGACGTGCCGAACCTGCCCAGCCGGCTGGAGAGCTCGACGTTCGCCCTCGAGTACCTGCGCGGGCAGGACTTCTACGGCGGGACGCCAGCGTGACCGGGGTCGGGCTGATCGGGGCCGGTGCGGTGGTGCAGACCATCCACCTGCCCACTCTGGCCCGGCTGAGCGAGGAATTCACCATCCGCACGGTGATGGACACCGACCCCGCCACCGCTCAGGCGGTGGCGGCACGGGTCGGCGCGCAGGCCAGCACCGATCTCGAGGACGTGCTGAACGACGAATCGATCGAGGTCGTGGCGATCTGCAGCCCACCCGAGTTCCACGCCGAACAGACGGTGGCCGCGCTGCGGGCCGGAAAACGCGCCGTGCTGTGCGAGAAACCGCTCGCCACCAGCCACGACGAACTGCGGGACATCGCCGAGGCGCTGGCGGAGACCGGCGGCCTGCTGGTGGTCGGCGCGATGCACGTGTTCGACCCGGCCTGGACCGAGATCCGGCCCCGGCTGGGCGAACTGGTCCGCAGCGCCCGCACCGTGCGGTCCAGCATCGTCCTGCCGTTCAACGACCGCTACGAGTCCCGGGCGAGCCATCTGTTGCCGCGCCAGCCGATGAGCATGCCTGACGCCTCCGATCCGGCCGTGCGCCAGGCCTTCCTGAACGCCGCTGTGCTCGGCCTGGCGGTGCACGACCTGCCGCTGGTGCACGAGTTGATCGGCCGTCCGGGCACCGACGCCGAGATCGTCTCCGCGGAGTTCCTCGAACCGTTCGGTTACGTGATCGGCATCCGCGCCGGCCAGACCCTGGTGGAGGTCTCCGGTCTGATGCAGCCGCACTGGAAACCGTTGTGGGAGCTGGAAGCTGTCTCTGCGGAGGAGGTCCTGCACGTGGAGTTCACCCCCTCGTTCGTGCCCGCCGGCTCGGCCACCGCCACGATCACCGGTGCGCAGGGCGCCTTCAGCGTCGGCAACCGGCCGACGAACGGGTACGAGGCCGAATGGCGCCGGCTGGCCCAAGCCCTGCAGGGCCAGACGGACGCGGTTCCGTCGAGTGCCGACGTGCTCGCCGACGCGGAATTCGTGGTGCACGTGGCCGATCGCGCCACCGCCCTGCTCGGCGAGCAGGTGCCCGCATGAGGACGTCGATCTCGGTTCCCACTCAGCTGCGTTCCGTGGCAACGGCTCTGGCGGCATCACTGCCGGACTTCTACAGCGTCTCAGAACCAGAGGACGCTGCCGGTCTGGTTGTTCTCGACGGTTCCGGAAACTGGGTAGCGGCTGCCGCAGAAAAACTCTCGGCCGGACGCCACAACCTTCTCGTGCATGCTCCCGGACCGGTGGACCCAGGCGAGGTGGACACCCTGGCCGCACGAACGTCCACCATTGTGCTCAGTGAGCCGTTCGCCGGAAACCCGGTCCTGAAGAATCTTCCGCAGGACATCCCGTTCGGGGCGGTCTCGAGCACCGCGCTCGCCGCCCCCGAGACCCCGGTCGAACGGGCCCTGCTGGAACAGATCCGCAGCCTGCGGGCTGCCGGATTCACCGATCTGGCCGTCGAGAACGCCCAGATCACCGCCACCGGTGCACTGCTCACCGGTGAGGCCCGGCACGAACAACGCCTGGTGCGGGTCCGCGCCCTCGTGACCCGCACGTCCGCCGTGACGCCGCACCACGTGCTCCGCGCCTACAGCCCGGAGCACGTGCTTACCGTGACCCTTCCCGACCCCGCCACCGCGGCGCCGGGCACGGCAACCCTGGTCGGCCCCGACGGTGAGCGCATCCTGCCCACCGACTACGAGAGCGCCCATCGGCGCACCTGGCGACTGGCTCACGAAAGTCCCCGAGAAGCGGCCTCACTGCGTGATTTCGCCGACGACCTGAGGGTTCTCGGCAGCATCAGCTGATCCACCCTTCGCCATCACGCATGTGTCTCAAAGAAGAGGACAGGTTCTGGGCGCGCTGGCGCTCGTTCCGGTAAGGGGAGTGAAGTGACGTTCAAGCCGTTGTTCGACGGAAAAACCCTGGCGGGCTGGAAGGCCGTCCCGCGGGTGTACGGAAATGCCTACCCGGGTGGTCCGGACGTGGCCGAGATGCTTCTCAGGCTCGGTGTGGAACCACCGGTCGAGCCCGAGAAGCACCCGGCCGTGTGGTCGGTCGAGGACGGCGTGGTGATCGGCCGGCAGGGCACCCCGGGCTACGGCGGCTATCTGCTGAGCGAGCAGGCCTACGGCGACTTCGAGCTCGTGATCGAGGCCAGACCGGACTGGCCGGCCGACACCGGGATCATGCTGCGTCGCCGGCCGGACAGCTGGGAAGGCTTCCAGGTGCTGGTGGATCACCGCCAGTCCGGTTCGATCGGCGGCTTCTTCGGCAACGGCCTGGCCAGTTTTCACGCCGTGCCGTTCGCCCTGGACGCGGTGGTGGATCAGGCGGGCGCCCCGATCGGGCTGCGTGAGGACGACCCGGCCACCTCACAGGAGCCGGTCACCCCGGACAAGCAGCGCCTGCTGTCCTACGCCGCCGACGTGGACGACTTCCTGAAGGTCTGGCGCTGGGGTGACTGGAACGAGCTACGCGTGCGGTGCGTGGGCGGCGCCCTGCCTACCATCACCACGTGGGTGAACGGCCTGAAGATCGCCGAACTCGACACCGCCACGATCGACAGCCCGGACTACGACCCGGCCGCGGTGGCCGAACTGCTCGGCGCCCGCGGCCATCTCGCCCTCGAGGTGCACGACAACGACGCGCATTTCGGGGAGTCCCGTTGGGGCCGGGGAGCAGCCTGCCGCTGGCGCAACGCGCAGATCGAGGAACTGTGAGTTCACTGCCCGGGCGCCCACGCCTTCTCGAGAGCCGATCAGGCGCTCCAGCCGGCCAGATGATCGCCGGACAGCAGCCCTTCGACCACGGTAGAGGCCGCGCCCTGAACGCCGACTTCTTCTTCGCCGGAGGACCTCTCGATCGTGATGTCGGCGGTCGCCAGCAGAAAGGCGTGCTCGTCGACCGCCTGGCGGATCGGCTCGGTGAACAGCTCGCCCGCTGCGGTGGCGACCCGGCCACCGATGACGATCAGGGCCGGGTTGAACAGGTTGGTGGCCCCGGCGACGGCGAGTCCGAGGGAAACGGCCGCTCGGTCGATGATCTGGCTGCAGGCGCCGTCCCCGGCGTGTGCCCCGGCCACCACGTCCACATCACGAATCTGCTCGGGGGTGAGCTTTTCGAGGTACGGGCTGGCGCCGCTGAGCCGGGCCTCGATGCCCAGGCCGACGATCGCCCGGCCGCTGGCGAACATGGTCAGGCAGCCGTGATTGCCGCACCAGCAGACCCGTGAG
The DNA here is from genome assembly GCF_021129305.1 of Kineosporia babensis. Taxonomy (GTDB): domain Bacteria; phylum Actinomycetota; class Actinomycetes; order Actinomycetales; family Kineosporiaceae; genus Kineosporia; species Kineosporia babensis. The sequence continues at coordinate 389,740 of NZ_JAJOMB010000006.1, forward strand.
CGGTCGGCCGAGACGGTGAGATGACCGATCTCGCCGGCCACTCCGGAGGCACCGCGGTACAGCCGTCCGTCGTTGATCAGCCCGGCGCCGATGCCGGATCCGACCTTGACGTAGAGCAGGCTCGGGGCCGGCTGCGGGGTGCGGCTCAGCGATTCCCCGATCGCCATCAGGTTGACCTCGTTGTCCACCCAGACCGGCACGCCGTAGCTGTCGGACAGCCAGTCGCCGACGCTGAACGCGCTCCAGCCGCTGTTCGGGAACGTGTCCATGGTCAGGCCTTTGGGGGATACCGGGCCGAGCACGCCCACCCCGATGCCGCGCAGTGGTCCGCGCCGGGCCGGGTCGCCCAGCAGTTCGGCGAACTCCATCCGGGCTCGGGCCAGTGCTTCTTCCGGCTGCAGGCCGAAAGGTAGTTCGCTGCTGCGTACCTTCAGGACCCGGCCGGCCAGATCGGCCAGGCCGGCGCTCATCCCGGTGGCGCCCAGCAGCACCACCAGGACGCACCCGGCGTCGGCGGCGAAGTCCAGCTGCCCGGCCGGGCGCCCACCGGTGGACGCGGCGGCCGGTCCCTCGCGCACCAGGCCCATCGCGATCAGCTGGTCCACCCGCTGGATCACGATCTTTCGGCTCAGCCCGGTCAGGTTCATCAGCGCCGGGCGGGTGGTGGCCTGCCGGTCCCGGATCAGCCGCACCACCTGCTCCAGGTGGGCGTCACTCGTTGCGGGGCTGGCGCTTTCCACGGTGATCGGCATCGGGGACCTCCGAGTAGTCGTTGCGGGTAACAGGTTACGCCGCCGGAGCGCGAACCTTGACTTTAATCCCTGAGGTACATATGTTCTGGCTCACCTCAGCCGAGCGATCGCCGAAAACCTTCGCTCCCGGCCGAGTGAGCTGCCGAAACGAGGACAATGATGTCTGTTTCACCGATTTCGCCGAACCCGCTCGGTGTGGGTTTTCTCGGCGCGGGCCCGGTCACGCAGGCGATCCATCTGCCCGCCCTGGCCGGGCTCGGTCACCTCTTCAGCGTCCGGGCCGTGATGGACGCCGACGGCGGGACCGCCCGGAGCGTGGCGGCCCGGGCCGGCGCCCGGCCCAGCACCTCGGTCCAGGACGTGCTCCAGGACGAGAGCATCGACGTGATCGCGGTGTGCAGCCCGCACCCCTTCCACGCCGAGCAGGTGATCGAGGCCTGCCTGGCCGGCAAGAAGGTGGTGCTGTGCGAGAAGCCTTTCGCCACCACGGTCGAGGACGCCACGCGGATCGCCGAGGTCTGCGCCACCACCGGGGTGCCGGTGCTGGTCGGGGCCATGCACACGCACGACCCGGGCTGGCTGGCCTTCACCCAGGCCTGGGGCGAAACGGCCGGCAGCGCCCAGCACATCCGCTGCTCGGCCGTGCTGCCGCCGAATCCGCGCTTCGAGGACTTCGCCACCGAGGTCAGCCACCGCCCGCCCGCGCCCACCGGCCCGACCGCTGCGGCCGACCGGATCCGGGACGGCGTGCTCGGCCTGGCGATTCACGACCTGCCGCTGATCCGGGCCTTCCTGGCCGAACCGGGGCAGATCGTGGTGCACGAGGCCCGTTCGCTCACCCCGTTCGGCTACTCCATCATCTTCTCCAGCGCCGGTCAGGTCGTCGAACTGCACGCCCTGATGTCCGAGAACTGGGACCCGCACTGGTCCTTCCAGGTGTTCGCGCCCACCCGGGCCGCCACCGTGACCTTCATGCCCTCCTACGTGCAGGCCGGCCCGGCCGACGTGGTGATCGACGAGGCGGGCCGCCGCACCCAGCTGAAAGCCGCCCCGCACAACGGCTATCTGGGTGAGTGGCAGCACCTGTACGACGTGGCCCACGGCGGAGCCCCGCGCTACGGCACCGCCGAGCTTGTCGCCGACCTGGCCTTCGCCCTGGACGTGGCCGAGCAGGCGTGCGGGGCAGCGGCCACCACGAACCGGGCCGCGTGATGGGCGCCCTCGCCGTCGGCGGCGAACTCCAGGCCCTCAGCCGCGGTGATGTGCCCGCGGTGGTGGCCTCGCTGCCGGTCTCGCTGCGGCTGGCCGAGCCTTCGGACCTGGTCGCGCTCGAGGGTGGGCCGGGCTGGCCCGAGCGGGTGGCTGCCGCAACGGCCCGGGGCGTGATGGTGGTTCACCCCACCCCGGCCGCCCCCGAAGCCGTACCGGCCCACCCGGGCGCGCCCGTCGTCCTCAATTACCGCTTTGCCGACAACCCGGTCATGCCCACGGCAGCAAGGCTCTTCACGGACTGGCCGGCCGACGCCATGATCGAGGCAGCCGCCGTGGTTGCCCAGCCCGCCGAGCTGGACGGCGTTCTGCTCGACCAGCTGGCCACCCTGCGCCGGCTCGGCAGCCCGGCCGTCGAGCTCACCCGGCTCACCTGGAGCAGCGCGGGCTACTACCTGAGTGCGGTGACCCGGACCGGCGTCCGGCTCCTGCTCAGCGCCCACGTCACCACCGCAACCAGCCCCCAGCTGCGGATCCGGGGCCTGGCCCCGAGCGTGGCCCTCGAACTCACCCTGCCCGACCCGGGTACGGCACAACCCGCCGTCCTGGTTCGCACCACCGATGCCGGTGCCACGAAATTCCCCACCCTGTGGGAGTCCTCGCACCGCGCCGGATGGCGCCGCCTCGTTGCGGCAGTCGACGGGACAACCCCGGCCGACGATCTCACCGGACTGCGCACCGATCTGGGCCTTCTCGCCCCGCTCCTGCCCGCGTCCTGACGTTCCCCCGCTCCATCTCTTCCCCCCAACACCGGTCCCCATCCTCGAAACGAGGCACACCATGAGCGAGTTCCGCATGCCCGACATGTCCCGCCGCAGCCTGCTGCGCGCCGGAGCCGGACTGGCCCTGCTGGGTGGCCTGAGCGCCTGCGCCAAGTCCAAGACCGTGGCCGCCGGCGGCGACGGCCAGGTCGTCTTCTGGGACATGCCGTGGGCCCAGGACTCCTACAACAAGTCCTCGGACGCCCTGGTCAAGGCGTACAAGCCGGCCGACGGCCTGCCCGCGGCCAGCCTGCAGCGGATCCAGTGGAACAACTTCACCACCACCTTCTCCTCGGCCCTGGCCTCCAAGACCGGCCCGGCCGTGAGCACCGGCGGCGGTTTCCAGGCCTTCCAGTTCGCCGAGGAGGGCTACATCGCCACCGCCGACAACCTGGTGAAGAAGTGGGACGCGGAAGGCTTCACCCAGGACTTCCTGCCCGGCACGCTCGAGGCGATGAAGACCGACGCGGGGTACGTGGCGGTGCCCTGGCAGACCGACATGCGGGTCTGGTGGTACCGCAAGTCGGCCTTCGAGGACGCCGGGGTGGACGTGCCGAAGACCTGGGACGAGCTGGTGACGGCCGGAAAGGCGCTGAAGAGCAAGGGTTACGTGGGCTTCGGGGTCGGGGCCGGGGCCGGCAACAACCTGGGCGCACACACCATGGTGCTGATGATGATCAACAACGGTGGTGGCCTGTTCACCCCGGACGGTCAGCTGGACCTGCTCAACGAACGCAACGTGGAGGCCATGGAGTTCGTGATCCGGCTGGTCAAGGAGGGCATCACCGACCCGGCCGCGGTCAGCTACACCTCGGACAACCAGCTGGCCCAGTGGAAGAACAAGAAGTTCGCCTTCGGCCTGTTCACCGCCGCCCTGGACGAGGGAGTCGGCGACACCACCGGCGACCTGCTGGTGGCCGAGCCGCTGACCGGTGGGCACGGCGACAAGGTGGCGCTGGCCTTCGGCAACAACATCATGATGTACACCAACACCCCCTCCCAGGAGGGCACCGAGGCGTTCCTGGACTACTACATCAAGAACATGAAGGCGTTCTGGCAGCAGAAGGTCGTCAACGGGATGCCGGTGCTGCAGTCGATCGTCGACCTGCCCGAGTTCCAGGCCAGCGAGAACAAGATGAAGGTGATCGCCGAGTACCAGCCGGTCGCCCGGACCTACGGCTCCCGCTCCACCAGCCTGTTCGCCGCGATGGCACAGGTCGACGGCGGGCAGCCGCTGGCCGAGTTCACCCAGACCGTGCTCTCCGGCAAGACCGACGCCAAGACCGCGCTGACCACCCTGGAAAAGGGCCTCTCGGCGATTGTGAAGTCCTGACGATGACGACCACCACCGAACGTCCGGCGCCGGCGGTGCCCGCGACCTCGCGGCCCCGCCGCCGGTGGCGCCCCGAGTCCCGGACGATGTTCCTGCTGATTGCGCCCTCGGTCGCGTTGCTCCTGCTGATCCACGGGTTCCCGCTGCTGGACGCGTTCCGCCAGTCGCTGCACGACGGGACACTGATCAACACCGGCTCGTTCGTCGGGATCCAGAACTACACCGACAACCTCACCAGCGAGGTGTTCTGGAAGGCCGCCTCGTTCACCCTGGTCTTCACCGTGGTCGGGGTGTTCGGCAGCTGGGCGGTCGGGCTGGGGCTGGCCCTGCTGCTGCGCACCCGGATCCCGGCCCGCGGCGTGTTCAAGGTGCTGCTCCTGCTGCCCTGGGTGGTCCCGATCGTGGTGTCCTCCACCGCGATCAACTGGCTGGTGGCCACCAGCAGCAGCCCCATCCCGCAACTGTTCGAGACGCTCGGGCTGGGCCAGCCGCTGTTCCTGGCCGACCCGTTCTGGGCCCGGATCCTGGTCTGCGTGTTCAAGGTCTGGATCAGCTTCCCGTTCATGATGATGATGTCCAGCGCCGCCCTGGCCAGCGTGGACAACAGCGTCTACGAGGCGGCCCGGGTGGACGGCGCGACCGGCTGGCAGCAGCTGCGCTGGGTCACCCTGCCGATCGTGGCCCGCTCCACGTACATCTCCTGGATCCTGATGACGATCTTCTGCGTCAACGACTTCCCGACCATCTTCCTGCTCACCGGCGGCGGCCCGATCGACGCCACGAACTCCCTGGTGGTGCTGGCCTACCGGCTGGTCTTCCAGAACCAGCAGGTCGGCGAGGGCGTCTCGGTGGCCTTCATCATGACCTCGGTCCTGGTGGTCATCTCCACCCTGCTGTACCGGCAGATCCGAAAGGCGGCCCACTGATGTCTGCTCTGGCTCCGGCCCCGGCTCGTGTTCCGGCTCGTGTTCCGGCGAAGGCACCGATGGGCGCCGGCCCCTGGCTGCGGTTCGTGCTGATGCTGGCAATCGTCGCGATCACCCTGGTCCCGATCGGGGTGGTGCTGTTCCTGGCCTTCACCCCCTCGGCCGCCTCGGCCAGCAGCGGCGGCTTCACGATGGAGAACTTCTCGAGCGTGTTCGCCACCAGTGACGTGCTGCTCTGGCTGCAGAACAGCCTGCTGGTCACGCTGGGCACGGTGTTCGTGTCGGTGGCGGTGGCCGCCCCGGCCGGCTACGTGCTCTCCCGCGGCCGCAGCCGGGCCGTCTCCGGGTACTCGCTGATGCTGTTCGTGTTCCAGAGCCTGCCGGTGATCACCTCGGTGATCCCGCTGTTCATCCTGTTCGCCAAGATCGGCCTGGTGGACAGCCTGCTCGGGCTGACCATCGTCTACGTGGCCTCCTCGATGGCGGTGGCCACCTGGATGATGGCGGCCTACATGGACTCGATCCCGATCTCGCTGGAGGAGGCCGCCTGGATCGACGGCGCCTCGATGTTCCGCGGATTCGTCCAGATCGTGCTGCGCAACTCGCTGCCCGGGGTGCTCTCCACCGCGATCTTCACCTTCCTGGTGGCCTGGAACGACTACCTGGTGGCGATCGTCTTCCTGCGCTCGGCGGTGGCTTTCACCCTGCCGGTCGGGATCCAGTCGTTCTTCCAGCAGAACACCACCGACTGGGGCTCGGTGATGGCCATCGCGGTGGTCATGCTGATCCCGCCGGTCGCGGTCTTCGTGTTGCTCAACAAGTACTTCAGCGTGGGCGGGATCGGGGGTTCGCTGGCCGGGCAGTGAGAATGACCAAACGCTGTTCTCCAAGTCGGTCGACGAAGAATGGGGGCTTGGGGTGGTGTGGCAGGGCATAGGTCTGTGCTGCGCGTGCCCGGGAACAGTAAGCGCCCCGGTCCAGGGAACAACTGGGCCGGGGCCCAATCACTACCTACAACGTGGATGGCTGGTGGCCATGAATCCTGGACGATGTCCTCGGTGGTCCCGGCTACGTTCAGGCCGCGGCGAGTGGCCGGTGGGAGACGGCCACGGTGATGCCATGCAGGCAACTCGAGTGCCTGATCGTCGGCGCCAGCGATGACATCGATGCGTGTGTACGAGTGTCGCGGCAGTCTTGGCAGACGGTGCAGTGCTGGTGACGCAAGCCGTGCAGACAGATTTCCCCGGTGGCTTGGTGACCTTTTCTCCACGAGGGTCCCGGATGGGCGTGTTGATCGCCGCGACGCCTTTCTGTGCCCGCGGGGTCTCCGTCAGTCGTAGTCTGGGTGGGCCGAACCGAGAGGAGCACACCATGCCGCGCACAGTGATGGGCCGCACTGCCTACACGCCCGCCGAGATGCGGGCGATGTCCCCGGAGGAGCGCGAGGCGGTCCGGGAGGCGCACCGCCCCCACGCTGCCGTCATGCCGGGCGAGATTGACCCGGAACTCGATGCCCGGGCCACGGCCGAACTGGACCGGCAGATGAACGAGCGCCTGGCTCGGGAGCGTCTGAAGCGTGAGGCCTCCTGACGTGCCCTATCGGTACGTCGTCAACCCCACCGTTGAGTTCCTCGACTCCCTGAACCATCAGCTGGCCGCTGATCCGGAGCGCCTCCCGAGCGTGGCCGAGTTCTACCCGTCCGGCTTGGTCGACCTGGTCGAGACCGTAGCCCTGCTCTGGGACCAGGCCGACGTCGCTCCTGAAGGCGGTACGGGCGACTATCGCGACGTGTGGCACCAGGACGAGTACGGCGCCCGCTACAAGGTCCGTGTCTGGCGTGGGCGGGTGACCGGCATCTTGAGCCTGTGCGAGGTGTTCGTCGAGCCTGGCGCGGACGAGGAAGACGAAATCTAGCCGTAGCTCTTCCTGAGCGGTTCGCTAGGCATTCGCGACAGCTTTTACTTCATTGGTGTTCGGCCTTTGCTCCCGATCGGGATATTTCCCCTGGGTGCGGTGCTGGGTGGTGTCCCGGCAAGCGTGGTTGACCAGTCGATTGGCCCTTGGGCCCACTGGCTGGCGGTTCGTTCCCCTCGTGACCGTGCGGTGGTTCCTGCGCGGAGGTTCAGCACGATCACGCGGTTGGGAGCACATGACAAAATGACGTCCATGACAACGGGTGTGGGCAGCGATCAGACGCGGCGAGCCGGCCGGGCCGAGAGCCGGATGCCCACGATGGCCGACATCGCCGACCACGTCGGGGTCTCCCGGCAGCTGGTGTCGCTGGTGCTGCGCGACGTGCCCGGTCCGAGCGCGGAGTCCAAGGAGCGCATCCTGGCCGCGGCCAAGGAGCTGGGCTACCGGCCGAACGCCTCGGCCCGGATGCTGCGCCAGAGCCGGACCTGCCGGATCGGCGCGGTGTTCGGGATGCGCCACCCGTTCCAGGTCCGGGTGGTCGAGCGGTTGTTCGTGCGGGCCGCCGAGCAGGGTTTCCACGTGGTTCCCGGTCCGGTGACCTCCGAACGGCCAACGGACGCGGTGGTCGCCGCCCTGATGGAGGAGCGGGTGGAGGCGCTGCTCGCCTTCAATCCCGACCCGGCCTCCCCGGCGCTGGCCGAGGCCATCGACCTGGTGCCGGTGGTCTGGCTGGGGGAGTGGGTGGACACCCCCACGGTGGACAACGTGCACGTGGACGAGGTGGAGGGACTGCGGCTGGCGGTCGGGCACCTGATCGAGCTGGGGCACCGGAACATCGAGTACGTGGGCTGGACCGGGGGCAACGTGGGCAGGGACCGGGCCGACGCCTATCGCCGGGCGATGGCCGGGGCCGGGCTGGAGTCGCGGGCCAAGGTGCTCTCCTGCGACACCTACGACGAGGAGGGCGGGGCCGAGATGGCCCGCCGGATCCTGAAGCGCAAGCGCCGTCCCACCGCCCTGATCTGCGGGGGCGACCAGACCGCCGTGGGGCTGCTCGGGGTGTTCGCCCGGGCCGGCCTGGACGTGCCGGGGGAGATCTCGGTCGTCGGGTTCGACGACAGCTACCTGGCTTCGCTGTCGTACCACAACCTCACGTCGGTGCGGCAGGACGTGGAGGCCACGGTCGAGGCCTCGCTGAGCGCGGTGCTGGAACGGCTGGAAGACGCGCACCGACCCCGCCAGGTCACGGCGACGCAGACAGGTCTGGTCGTGCGGGACTCGACGGGGCCGGTGCGGGCCGGCTGATCTCTGCTGCAGATCGGCTTTCGGGCCAGCTTGCGGATCAGCTCTCGGGTCAGCTTTCAGGGCAGCTTCGGGTCAGCGCACGCCGCGGATCGGGATGATCACCGCGGCGCCGACCGCGGCGACCCCGGCGGCACCCCACAGCAGCAGGGTGTAGTTCTCGCCCCCGCTGCTGCCGAAGCCGAGCAGGGCAAGACCCAGGGCCGGGGCCAGCGACTGCGGCAGCGAGTTGGCAATGTTGATCACGCCGAGGTCCTTACCGGGCTTGTCCGGGTCCGGCAGCACGTCCACCACCAGGGCGTTGTCCACCGCCGCGTAGATGCCGTAGGCGAAGCCGAGGATGATCTCGGCGACGTAGAACAGCGCCACGGTGTCGGCGTGCGCCAGGACCAGCAGGCCCACGCCGAACACCAGGGTGGAGCCTCC
>NZ_JAJOMB010000060.1 GCF_021129305.1 Kineosporia babensis
GAACCCGGCACTCTTCACACCAAGGGCTGGACCCGGACGGGGTTTCCACGTTCCACATGCATGAGACACGAACGGATAGGGCGCCCTCTGTACCCCGGGGACGATGGTGCTCACCCGGCAACGGTGCGTTCCGTCACCGGCATCTGCCGCTTCCCAGCGGCCAGTCCCTGATCTCGGCCCGGTGAAACATCCCTTCTACCCGGACCTTCAAGATGACGAGGCATCAGCCAAGGGTTCACTCACGTTCGCCCGCCCGTTCTTCTCCTCGCCCGTGGCCCTCGGAAGGAACGAGGACCCTTCGGCTTGAACCCTGGGTTTCGCACCCCGCAGTTACCCGCGACGCACGCCAGGGAGGAGACCGGTCACCGAGCACGGACCGGAGATCACGTCACCACAACGGCACCTCCTGCAACGTGATCCACTCAATGCATGCGACCTCGTGTCGCACCCGCACGCTCTTGCCGTCCATCGCGATCACCCGGCGTCCGCCCAAAGATGCTGTGCGGGTGTGAAAGAAGACGCCCAGCAGCGCGTCCAGCTGATCGGCGTCCGTGCTGGTAATGACCCGGCGGAACGTCGCTTCTGAGGGCGCTCGGGCAAGCCGAGCTGCCGCAGCAGGCCAGCCTCGCTCTCGGCGGCCCACTGCGCGGTCGCGGCGAACGAACGGGCCCCGCCCAGCGTGGCGGCCAGCCCCGCGGCCAGGACTGCGCAGACCTGGTGACGTACTCCACGACGGGCGCGAGGGTCGCTGACCTGCGCGAACACCTCGATCAGCGACCGAGCGGCGGGGATCGGGGCGGGCAGGGCAGCAGGAACGAGGGCAGTGCGAGTGGATGACATCGACGGGTGAGGCCTCGGCTTGGACGGATCAAGGTGTAGGAACCTCCATCAAAGCCATCCAGGCCTCATCCGTCACCTACCGGACACCTCGTGTCCTCGCGCAAACGCCCAGCTCAAACCCCTGACACCTGACTTTGACGCGCCCCTGGCAATGACCCTGCTACATCCCCGAGGGCCGACGCGACCTCACCCGTCCGATCGATGCCCTCTACCTCCATGGACTCATCCAGTGATCAAACCGGGCATACCCGCTTCACGCCGAAGCCCTGACCACGCTCCCGCACGCTCTCCACCCAGGTCGACCTTCCGGCAAACCACCCCAGCCGTGAGATCCTCTGTTATCGTCAAAAGCTGCGAGGCGGTTCTGCCATGATTTCCACGGGAGGCGGAGGGAACCTCGCGGGGGCGACCGACGGGATAGACACGATGACTTGGGTCCACCATGCGCAACATTCCCATTCGTCCGGCTTCTGGAGCCGTCCTCGATGCATCGACCAAATACTCCCTGTCGCCACGGCAAAGGATGACGTGCGGCACCTGACGGACCGGCGCTGAAATGATCGGCATGACGCCACATGACATCGAAATCGCCAACTCGGTTCTTGAGTGGGGCAGATCGACCCTGGCCATGCCAAGTTCCGAGGTGCACCGCCCCTACGGCGACCAGGTGCTGTGCCCATTCGTCGGGGGATCCATTAAATCCAATGCATTCCGCGTGCAGATCCACTCCGAGATTACCGGGGTTAGCATCGATCAACTCAACCAGGCCATGCTTTCCTACGCCGATCACTTTCGGACGACTCCGCCCTTCAGCGAGGCACGGCAACTCAATAAAGCGCTTGTCATCGTCTTCCCCAACATTGACAAGGACCACTACGGCGTGCTGGACCTCTCCCAGCACCAGCTCAAGTCCGATTTCGTCACGCGTGGCCTGATGCTCGGCCAGTTCCATCCGCGATGCCAGGTCCGCGGCGCATGGAACCATGGCTTCCGGGCGTCCGTCTCGGATTGGCCCATCATGGCGATCAGAAACATGGCCATTCATGACATCATCTTCCTCAGAGAATCCGCCGCGTGGTTCACCGCCTACAACCTGAGATTCGGCGACCGCTTCAAGCGGGACCAGGTCGATGACGACGCCAGGCCGTTCGCAGAGATCTTCTACACCGCCCTCGCCCAGCATCGCAACTGACAAACGAGCGACCTAGCCTCCAGCATCGAGGAGAATCCGGGAATGACCAAAGCTTTCATCGTTCACGGGCACTCGCAACTTATGTATGAGATCGAAAGCTACCTCCGGTCGGAGGTCGGCGTCGAGGGCGTCGTCATCCTGAAGGACCAGTCACACAGCGGCGAGACCGTGCTAGAGGCTCTCGAATCCCGCGCGGACGTCGACGTGGTCATCGCTGTCTGGACAGCCGACGACCTGGGTAATGCTAATGGGGCCAACCCGACGCCCAGAGCGAGGCAGAACGTCATCTTCGAGTCCGGGTACTTCATCGCCAAGATGGGACGCTCCCGGGTCATTATCATCTACGACGAGTCCATCGAGTTGCCCTCCGACCTGGCCGGACTCATCTATGTCCGGATGTCCTCCTGGCGAGCCGATCTCCGGCGGCAGGTCATCAGAATCCTCAGGCCGCCTCGCGAACTGCTGGCCGAGATGCCAGACTTAGTCGCATACCTGCCCCTGGCCGACAAGGTCGAGGATATCGCCCACACACCCTCGACGACGAGGATCATCAACGCCGTCGACGTCGAGCCCTCTCGCATGGGCGGCGTTTTCGACAGCCGCGGCCTGCGGTTCGACGGCAACACCGTGGTGCAGGTCCACAAGCCAGATCTGCCGGTGCATCGCGAAAATCGGACTTTCACCATGTGGCTACGGTTCACGGAACTGGGTGGGCCGGTCTCCAACGGCATCTATCTGCCCCGGTTCGTCTTCTGTTACGGCGGAGAAGCTCACGGAAAATCCTTTGGACTCTTTCACGGTAGCCCCTTCTTCGAACCGGCGATGGCCATGGAACCCGGCCTGAGGGTGTTCTTCTTCTGCGACCCCAGGCGCTGGTCGCTAAGCGGCGAGGACGCCTGCGACTCGGGTCCGTTCTCCGCAGTCCCCGTGGATCGCTGGCTCCACGTCGCTCTCACCTATGACGGCGGCTACGTGAAGTCATACCTGAACGGGCGACTGGTGACCTCGATCGCCCGCGGTCATGGCACGGAGCCGTGCGAAGTGATGAATATTGGCGGTTTCCTGCCCGGCAAAGAAGAGCCGTACAGCGGGTACAACTTCCATGGGTACATCCGTGAGTTCATGGCGTTCCGCCGCGAACTGACAGGCGAGGAGATCGACCAGATTTTTCACGCCACCCGGCACCTAGTACAGTGAGGTACGTCACTGCCAGACAGTTTCCGGCCCGAGTAGATTGAGGCTGCCGTGTTGTACACCGTTTCACCTGATGTCTTCGAGCGCGCACCGGAGTTCGAGCGCGCAGTAGTGATCATCAGCGACGTCGAAAACTCCCGGCCAGCCGAAGAGTTGGAGGTCTTGTTCCGGCAGCGGCTCAAGGAGATCGAAGACGACCCCACGCTGACAGCCGGCGACCCTCGAATCGAAGCATGGATAGCGGCGTACCGGCTTTTCCCCTCGCCTCAGGGTCAGCGGATCCGGCCGTCGATCAGCAGTCTGGTGCGGCGGATCAAGAAGGGTGGCAGCGACAGGATTCCCTTTATCTCCCCGCTGGTGGCGATCTCGAATCTCGTCTCGCTCGAATACTTTACTCCGAGCGGTCTCATCGACGCGGACAGCGTGACCGGCAACCTAATTTTGGGCCCGGCCACTGGCAACGAGTCGTTCACCCCGTTCGGCCGCGACGAGGAATCCAAGATCGAGCCCGGCGAGATCATCTATTACGACGATGACTCCAAGACCGTGCTGTGTCGAGCCTGGAACAGCCAGGGCGGCAAGGCGACCGGCATCCAGCCGAGCACACGTCATGCGGTTCTGGACGTCGACTGTCTGCTGCCTGTACTCAACAAGGAAGAACTGAACGCCGCGAGCGCGTTCGCCGCCGACCTCGCACAGAAATACTGCTCGGCGCGCTCGCAGGTATTCACCTTGAATGCATCGAATCCGTCTTTCGAGTTCACCTTCTGACATCTTCCGGTAGACGCTTGGAAGCGC
>NZ_JAJOMB010000061.1 GCF_021129305.1 Kineosporia babensis
AAACCAGGCACCCGACGGGGGTCGAATACCTGCAAGACCGAAGACCATCAGCCAAGTGATCGACCAATCAGTCGACCGATATGGCATCGGTTGTTCAGATGCGCTGTTGAGTTCTCAAGGAGCGGACGCTCCCGACTTCCGGCCTTTCGGCTTTCGCTCGGGGCGACGTTGTAGAACGTTACTGCGGTGTTGCCAGCGGGTCAAATCCGCATTTCCGGATCATTACCGCCGTTCGAACATTTTCCTTCGTGGCTCGCCAAGTCGGTGTCGCACTTACCGGCTAGCGGAAGCGCGACGCTTGGTTCAGCGTGTCGCTCAGGAGTTGCTGAGACCTTCGGACCGGCCACCTTGGTGCCCGTTCCTGCTCGGCTCAACAGGCCAAAACATTACGGACCGCAGCGATGCTCCGTCAAATCGCCGCGCCGCCCGCCGCTCAGACCCCGTTCACCTGGGGTTTTACCAAGCCGACGGGTGTCGCCGGTGGCTCTGCGTGCCCATCCGACGGCCGTCTGTGCGCCGGGTCACGCCTCGCACCGGCATCTGACCCTGAGTAGAGCGACAACCGGGGCAAACGACAGAACTCCCCGTCTACGTCGACGAGGAGTTCTCCTGAGCAGAAGGTGCGCGGCGCTAGAAGGCCGGCGGCAGTGGTGAGGAGCGGTGCATGGCGATGCCGTGGTGCAGCTGCTCATGGATGCGCAGCAGGTGGGCGGCCTCTTCACGGGTGAACGGGCCACCGGTGAGCTCACACTGCGAGCAGACCATGACGGTATGGGCGCCGGCCTTGCCCAGGAAGCGCAGGGCGAACGATCGGGCAACCTCTCCCAGCGGACGGCGCACGAGGGCACCGTCCGACCCGGGCGCCTGGCCCGGTCTCTTCTCCGAACTGCTGCGAACAGCGAGATCCTTGGAACGCATCACGCCACCATAGCCCTCTCGCGCGGTTGCGGACCACGGACGAAAACCGTTGTGTAACAACCCTCACGGCTACACCCGGTCATGTCGTCACGCTCCGCATTGTTCACTTGAATATAGTCATATCTCCTACTGCGCCAACGGGGAACAGCATAGGGCCAGCCGATCGGCGCGGCCATCGCTCGGGGGATCTGGGTAATTTCGCGCAAATGCTGGCGCCCGGCGGCGATTCGGTGTAAGTGCATGCTGATCTGCCGATCAGTGCGTGAAAATCACCTTGACATAGGCGATCCCGGTACCCACCAGGGCGAATCCGATTCCGGCCCAAAGTGCTGCCCCGGAGACCCGCCGATTGCTGAGACGCTCGACCACCAGCCCGGTTCCGGCCAGCCGGAGCACCAGCAGGACGATCGCGACGATCTCGGCGGGCCGGGCGTCGATCCAGTGCAGGGCCAGGGCGGCATAGATCAGCGCCGGTGCCACTCCGGAGCTGAGAATCGGTACGGCGTCACGGATCTCCTCGTGCAGGTGGCCTTCGTGCTCGGCGCGGGTACGGCCGATCCGTTCCCCGATGTTGTGCGAGAAGATGTGCGCCGCATACGTGCTCAGCGCGGTGGCCAGGATCACCAGCCAGGAGTGCGAGTGTTCCTCCCCGCCCACGGTGCCGATGACCGCGCCCAGGACCAGCACATTTCCGTAGACGTAGGCCGCGAGCCGGCTGCGGGCCCGGGCTTCGTCCAGGTGCTCGTGTCCGTCGCGGTGGCGGGTCAGGGGCCCGAAGAGCTGCTCGTCAGCCATCCCTGCACGCTACGCGGATCTGTCCCCGACCTGCGGGTACGCCAGTCAGAAGCGGAAGCCGGCCACCAGGCGGGAGAGTTCGTCACTCATCCCGGACAGTTCCCGGGCGCTGTCTTCGGCCTTGCCGATGGTTGCAGTGGTGGTGTTGGCCGCGGTGGCCACCCCGGAGATGTTGCTGGCGATCTCGCTGGAGCCGTCCGCGGCGGTGGCCACCCCGGCGTTGATGCTCTGGGTGGTGGCGGTCTGCTCTTCCACGGCCGAGGCGATCGTGGTCTGGAACTCGTTGATCTGGGTGATCACGTTCGAGATCTCGGCGATCGCCCCGGTGGCGCTGTCCGCGTCCTCCTGAATGGTCTCCACCCGGCGCGAGATGTCCTCGGTGGCCCGGGCGGTCTCCTGAGCGAGCTGCTTCACCTCGTCCGCCACCACGGCGAAGCCCTTACCGGCATCCCCGGCGCGGGCGGCCTCGATGGTGGCGTTCAGGGCCAGGAGGTTGGTCTGCTCGGCGATCGAGGTGATCAGCCGGATCACGTCACCGATCTCCCGCGAGCTCTCGCCCAGCTTGTTCATCGTGCTGGTGGTGGAGTCCGCGGCGGACACCGCGCCGGTGGCCACCCGGGCTGCCTCCTGCGCGTTCCGGGCGATCTCGGCGATCGAGGCGGTCATCTCCTCGCCACCGGCGGCCACTGCCTGCACGTTCGTGGACACCTCGTCGGCGGTGCGGGAGACCACCTCGGCCTGCTGGGAGGTCTGCGTGGCCGAGCGGCCCACCTCGGCGGCCACCTCGTTCAGCCCGGTGGAGGCCCGGCGCAGCTGCTGCGAGGTCTCGCCGATGGCTCCGAAGACCGTGCGGATCCGGGCGGTGGCATCGTCCAGGGCCGCCGAGATGTCCGCGATCTCGTCGTTGCCCTGGTCCTGGGTGGTCTGCGACAGGTCGCCGGCGGCCACGCCCTTGGTCACCAGCACCACCCGGTTCACCCGACGGGTGACAGACCGGGACAGCAGCACCGTGGCCGCCACCACCAGCGCGGCCCCCAGCACCAGCAGGGCGATCGTGATCGTGTTCATCGTGCGGGAGGTGCTGGCGGCTTCCTTCTCCAGCTCGTCCACCGCTGCGTCCAGGGCGTCGGCGGCGCTGCCCACCGCCTCGTCGGTGGCGTCGTTCGCGGTCTGGATGGCCTCGAAGTTCCGCTGGGCCCGGGTCTGGTTCTGCACGGCGGCGTCGATCACCGCCCCGATCGCGGTGACGTAGTCGTCGAAGGCCCGCTGCATGCCGGCGATCCGCTGCTCGTCGTCCGGGTCCAGGGGAATGGCGTTGAGCTGGGTGAACAGGTCGCGGACGGTCTGCGAGTCGTCGGCCAGGTCCTGGCGCAGGTCGGCCGGGGTGGGCGCGAGCAGGGCCTTGTAGCCGTCCACCTTGAGCTCGCTGGCCCGGGTGTCGAGCTGCCGGATCAGCTGGGCCGCCTTCAGGTGGTGGCGTTCCTGGTCCTGCAGGTCCCGCACCTGGGCGGAGAGGCCGAGCGCGGCCACGTTGCTGACCACCGCCACCGCCAGGCCGATACCGCCGAGCACGGCCAGCCTCCGACCGATCGTGAACCGCACCGCAGCCAGCCTCCCCGTCCAGGACGAACCATGACGACGCCCACCCCCGCCGGAAGGCCCGTCACTCTTTCGGCAGCCGTTCCCGGTTACTGAAGCAGCAACTCAGCCGCCGACACCGGCAATCGCGCCCACATCGTCCTCAGTTGGAAGCCCGAAAACCACTTGACGGAAACGCTTCTGGTCAGGAACCAGCAGAGGACGTCTCTGGTTGCGCAGCCGTGGGGACCTCGGTGTGCGCTGGGCAAGGGTCAGGATCAGCGACCCGGCCGCGTTCGACGGCGTCCAGCACCACGTCGGCGACCGAGTTGCGGCGGGCGAACGCGGCCCGTTGACGCTCGGCGCCGG
>NZ_JAJOMB010000062.1 GCF_021129305.1 Kineosporia babensis
GGGTTGTGTGTGTTCGTTGCTTGTGAACTGTATAGTGGACGTGAGCATCTTTAATCTGTGCATTTTTCGTGCGCATTCCTAGTTTTCTAGGGTGTGTGTCGTAAGTTTTTAAGGGCACACGGTGGATGTCTTGGCATCAGGAGCCGATGAAGGACGTAGGAGCCTGCGATAAGCCTCGAGGAGCTGGCAACCGAGCTGTGATTCGAGGGTTTCCGAATGGGGTAACCCGGCTGGATTCATGTCTGGTCACCGTCATCTGAATATATAGGGTGGCGGGGGGAACGTCGGGAAGTGAAACATCTCAGTACCGACAGGAAGAGAAAACAACAGTGATTCCGTGAGTAGTGGCGAGCGAAAGCGGATGAGGCCAAACCGGGCGTGTGTGATAGCTGACAGGCGTTGCATGTCCGGGGTTGTGGGAGCTGTTTTCACCATGCTGTCATGTGGTGGGTGAGTCAAAAAGCCATGTTGTAGTCGAACATCATTGAATGGGTGACCGTAGAGGGTGTTAGTCCCGTAGACGAAATGATGTGGCCTCACTTAGTGGTTTCCCAAGTAGCACGGGGCTCGTGGAATCTCGTGTGAATCTGGCAGGACCACCTGCTAAGCCTAAATACTTCCTGGTGACCGATAGCGGACTAGTACCGTGAGGGAAAGATGAAAAGTACCCCGGGAGGGGAGTGAAATAGTACCTGAAACCGTGTGCCTACAATCCGTCGGAGCCTTGCGGGGTGACGGCGTGCCTTTTGAAGAATGAGCCTGCGAGTTAGTGGTGTGTGGCGAGGTTAACCCGGGTGGGGTAGCCGTAGCGAAAGCGAGTCCGAATAGGGCGTTTGAGTCGCATGCTCTAGACCCGAAGCGGAGTGATCTACCCATGGCCAGGTTGAAGCGCGGGTAAGACCGCGTGGAGGACCGAACCCACCAGGGTTGAAAACCTGGGGGATGAGCTGTGGGTAGGGGTGAAAGGCCAATCAAACTCCGTGATAGCTGGTTCTCCCCGAAATGCATTTAGGTGCAGCGTCGCGTGTTTCTTGCCGGAGGTAGAGCTACTGGATGGCTAATGGGCCCTACAAGGTTACTGACGTCAGCCAAACTCCGAATGCCGGTAAGTGAGAGCGTGGCAGTGAGACTGCGGGGGATAAGCTTCGTAGTCGAGAGGGAAACAGCCCAGATCACCAGCTAAGGCCCCTAAGCGTGTACTAAGTGGGAAAGGATGTGGAGTTGCTGTGACAACCAGGAGGTTGGCTTAGAAGCAGCCACCCTTTAAAGAGTGCGTAATAGCTCACTGGTCAAGTGATTCCGCGCCGACAATGTAGCGGGGCTCAAGTACACCGCCGAAGCTGTGGCATTCCAATATCAACCTAGACGAGCTTGATCTTGTTCTCAGGTGTTGGGATGGGTAGGGGAGCGTCGTGTGGGGGGTGAAGCATCGGGGTGACCCAGGTGTGGACGCCACACGAGTGAGAATGCAGGCATGAGTAGCGAAAGACGGGTGAGAAACCCGTCCGCCGAATGACCAAGGGTTCCAGGGCCAGGCTAATCCGCCCTGGGTAAGTCGGGACCTAAGGCGAGGCCGACAGGCGTAGTCGATGGACAACGGGTTGATATTCCCGTACCGGCGAAGAACCGCCCATATCGAACCCACCGATACTAACATCGTGATGGTGTGCCGGCCTTCGGGCTGAATCATCGGAGCCTTGGACCTGGAGTGGTAGTAGGTAAGCGATGGTGTGACGCAGGAAGGTAGCCTCCGCGTGGCGATGGTTGTCCACGTTTAAGCATGTAGGGCGAACTGTAGGCAAATCCGCAGTTCTTTCTTTGATGATGGGCCTGAGATGTGATGATGACCGCATTGGCGGGAAGTGGGTGATCCTATGCTGTCGAGAAAAGCATCTAGCGAGGTTCGAGCCGCCCGTACCCTAAACCGACTCAGGTGGTCAGGTAGAGAATACTAAGGCGATCGAGTGAATCGTGGTTAAGGAACTCGGCAAAATGCCCCCGTAACTTCGGGAGAAGGGGGGCCTGAGGCGTGACCTGTCCTTGCGATGGTGAGCGTTTGAGGGCCGCAGAGACCAGGGAGAAGCGACTGTTTACTAAAAACACAGGTCCGTGCGAAGTCGCAAGACGATGTATACGGACTGACGCCTGCCCGGTGCTGGAACGTTAAGGGGACCGGTTAGCCTTCGGGCGAAGCTGAGAACTTAAGCGCCAGTAAACGGCGGTGGTAACTATAACCATCCTAAGGTAGCGAAATTCCTTGTCGGGTAAGTTCCGACCTGCACGAATGGCGTAACGACTTCTCCGCTGTCTCAACCGCGAACTCGGCGAAATTGCATTACGAGTAAAGATGCTCGTTACGCGCAGCAGGACGGAAAGACCCCGGGACCTTTACTATAGCTTGGTATTGGTGTTCGGTTCGGCTTGTGTAGGATAGGTGGGAGACTGTGAAGCCGGCACGCTAGTGTGGGTGGAGTCGTCGTTGAAATACCACTCTGGTCGTTCTGGATGTCTAACCTCGGTCCGTGATCCGGATCAGGGACAGTGCCTGGTGGGTAGTTTAACTGGGGCGGTTGCCTCCTAAAGAGTAACGGAGGCGCCCAAAGGTTCCCTCAGCCTGGTTGGCAATCAGGTGTCGAGTGTAAGTGCACAAGGGAGCTTGACTGTGAGACCGACAGGTCGAGCAGGGACGAAAGTCGGGACTAGTGATCCGGCAGTGGCTTGTGGAAGCGCTGTCGCTCAACGGATAAAAGGTACCCCGGGGATAACAGGCTGATCTTGCCCAAGAGTCCATATCGACGGCATGGTTTGGCACCTCGATGTCGGCTCGTCGCATCCTGGGGCTGGAGTAGGTCCCAAGGGTTGGGCTGTTCGCCCATTAAAGCGGTACGCGAGCTGGGTTTAGAACGTCGTGAGACAGTTCGGTCCCTATCCGCTGCGCGCGTTGGAAACTTGAGAAGGGCTGTCCCTAGTACGAGAGGACCGGGACGGACGAACCTCTGGTGTGCCAGTTGTCCTGCCAAGGGCACCGCTGGTTAGCTACGTTCGGAAGGGATAACCGCTGAAGGCATCTAAGCGGGAAGCTCGCTTCAAGATGAGGTTTCCATACATCCTTTGAGGTGTGGGAGGCTCCCAGCTAGACGACTGGGTTGATAGGCCGGATGTGGAAGCAAGGACTAACGACTTGTGAAGCTGACCGGTACTAATACGCCGATGACTTACTAACACACATCTGCTGCACGCAATGCATGATAGAGATGGCTCACGTCCGCTATACGGTTCACGGGAAACGACCACCCGCACCCGATCAGGGAGTGTTGTGGTTGTGCCGGTAGAGTTACGGCGATCATAGCGGCAGGGAAACGCCCGGTCTCATTCCGAACCCGGAAGCTAAGCCTGCCAGCGCCGATGGTACTGCACTGGGTACGGTGTGGGAGAGTAGGACATCGCCGGAC
>NZ_JAJOMB010000063.1 GCF_021129305.1 Kineosporia babensis
GACCTCGGCGATCCTGTCCGCGGTCATCTTCAACGCGATCGTCATCGTCGCGCTGATCCCGCTGGCCCTGCGGGGTGTGAAGTACCGGCCCTCCGACGCGGCCACCATGCTGCGGCGCAACCTGCTGGTCTACGGCCTCGGCGGGATCGTCACCCCCTTCATCGGGATCAAGGTCATCGACCTGCTGATCTCGGCCATCCCCGGAATCTCCTGAGGTAAAGGAAATGAGACTCCCTTCGTGGCTCGGCCAGCACCTGGCCGCCCTGCGTCTGCTTCTGGTCATGACCGCGATCACCGGTCTGGCCTACCCCCTGCTGATCACCGGGATCGCCCAGATCCCGGGACTGGACAGCAATGCCGAGGGCTCGCTGATCGAGCGGGACGGCGAGCTGATCGGTTCCTCGCGGATCGGCCAGTCGTTCACCGACGCGGACGGCAACCCGCTGCGTCAGTACTTCCAGTCCCGGCCGTCCGCGGCCGGTGACGGCTACGACCCGACCTCGACGAGCGCGTCCAACCTGGGCGCCAACGACATGGTCGACACCCTGAGCACGGACGAGGAGAGCGCCTCGCAGAGCCTGCTCACCCAGGTCTGCTCCCGCTCCGTGGCGGTGGGCGAACTGGAAGGCGTGGACGGGTCCCGGCCCTACTGCACCCCGGAAGGCGTCGGTGCGGTGCTGGGAGTCTGGTACGCCGACGGCACCACCGGGGCGATCACCCGGGTGGTCAGCCTGAACGAGACCGGCACGCCGTTCCTGGCCACCTACGAAGGCGTTCAGGTCCAGGCCGCGGAGCCCGACACCGAATACACCGGATACGTGGCCACCCCGATCAAGGGCGACGCACCTGAGGAACCGGCCGTTCCGGCCGACGCGGTCACGGCCAGCGCCAGCGGTCTGGACCCCCAGATCAGCCCGGAGTACGCCGAGCTGCAGGTGACCCGGGTGGCTGCCGAGCGCGGTCTGGACCCGGCGAAGGTGCAGGACCTGGTGGAGGAGAACACCACTGGGCGTGGACTCGGCTTCATGGGCGAGCCCGCGGTGAACGTGCTGGAGCTGAACCTGGCTCTCGACGCTCTCGACGCAGCGTAACAAGGAGCAGGACACGTGGTGGGTCAGCTGCGGGTGCACCTGGGGGCAGCGCCTGGTGTGGGTAAGACGTACAAGATGCTCGAGGAGGGGCATCGGCGCCGTGAGCGGGGTACCGACGTGGTGGTCGGGTACGTGGAGACTCATGGCCGGGAGCAGACCGAGGCGATGATCGGTGATCTCGAGGTGCTCCCGCGGCGGACCGTTCACTATCGGGGTGCCACGTTCACGGAGATGGATGTGGATGCGGTGCTGGCCCGGGGCGCGGAGGTGGTGCTGGTCGACGAGCTGGCCCACAGCAATGTCCCGACCTCCCGCAACGCGAAGCGCTGGCAGGACATCGAGGAACTGCTGGACGCCGGGGTGACGGTGCTGACCACGGTGAACGTGCAGCATTTGGAGTCGATCAACGACATCGTGCGGCAGATCACCGGGGTGCCGCAGCGGGAGACAGTGCCGGACGAGGTGGTGCGCCGGGCCGAGGCGATCGAGTTGGTGGACATGGCGCCGGAGGCGATCCGGCGGCGGATGGCGCACGGCAACATCTACCGTCCGGAGAAGATCGACGCGGCGCTCGGCAACTATTTCCGGGTCGGGAACCTGACCGCGCTGCGCGAGCTGGCCCTGTTGTGGCTGGCCGACAAGGTCGACGACGAACTCGAGGACTACCGCTCCTCGCACAACATCAAAGACACCTGGGAAGCCCGGGAACGCGTGGTGGTGGCCCTGACCGGGGGCCCGGAGGGCGAGACCCTGATCCGGCGGGCCGCCCGGCTGGCCAGCCGCTCCCGGGGCGCCGATCTGCTGGCCGTGCACGTGGCCCGTAACGACGGACTGAGCGGTGGCAGCCATGCGCACCTGGTGGCTCAGCGCACCCTGATCGAGGATCTGGGTGGCACCTACCACCAGGTGGTCGGCAACGACATCCCGCAGGCCCTCCTGGCTTTCGCCCGCGGGGTCAACGCCACCGAACTCGTCCTCGGGGTGTCCCGTCGAGGACGCCTGAGCGCCCTGTTCTCACCCGGGGTCGGGACCACCACGACCAACGGTTCCGGCCCGATCGACGTGCATCTGGTGACTCATTCACAAGTGCGCAAGGGCCGGTCGTTGCCCCGGGCCGAACATGCGCTGAGCCAGCACCGGAGAATCGCCGGGTTCGTCTGTGCCACCGTGGGTCTGGGCCTGCTGACGCTGCTGCTGATCCAGCTGCGTGATCAGGTGTCCCTGGACAGCGACGTGCTGCTGTACATGGCCGCGGTGGTGGTCGTGGCGCTGATCGGAGGGCTCTGGCCGGCCCTGCTGGCAGCGCTTCTCGGCACCCTGCTGCTGAATTTCTACTTCGCTCCGCCCCTGCACGGGCTGAGCATCGCGTCCGGGGAGAACGTGCTCGCCCTGGCCGTCTTCCTGGTGGTGGCGGTCGCGGTCAGCGCCACCGTCGACCGAGCGGCCCGCCGGACCCGGGAGGCGGCCAGCGCCCGGGCCGAGGCCGAAACACTTTCCACGCTGGCCGGAAACGTGCTGCGAGGGGCTGAGCCGTTGCCTGCACTGCTGAACCAGTTACGTGAGACCTTCGGCTTCAGCGGGGCGACCCTGCTCCAGCGCAGACCCGAAGCCGCTCCGAGCCCTGATCTGCAGCACGACCAGGACGCCTGGGAGGTGGTGGCCAGCGTGGGAAACACGCTCCGGACCCCTGGCGAAGGGGATGCCGAGGTGCTGGTG
>NZ_JAJOMB010000064.1 GCF_021129305.1 Kineosporia babensis
TGTGCGCCACGAGGCGCCGTGTGTATCGAGGGGCGGTGAGAGACCGATCCCGTCGGGTCGTCGCAGCGGCCTGATGAAGCCTGGGGGCAGCCTGGCCGGGAGGACGACCGGATCCGGGTGGCAAGCGGCCCCGACGAACCAGGCCGTGCTGGTACTGCCAGACGGTGCGGGCCTGGTGGCGAGGTCAGAAGGTGCAGCGTAAGCGAACCAGTGGTTGACGCTCCGTAAGCGCGAAGCCGTGCTCGAAACCTGGTGGATCTGGGCCGGTCTGCAGTGCACTGACTCTGCCATCCCGATAGTGCAGTTACAGAATTGGGTTGGTGGGGTTGGACTCCGAAGCCGTTTAGTTCCATCGGTGGGGAGGCCATGGTGAAGGCCTGCGGCGTAACCATGGCGATGCTGCCGGAGTAGAGCTGGGCGCCTCCCTGACCGATCGAACACGCAGTGAACGTGGGAACCACCTCACGGTTCCCGTCCGGGCAGGAAGCCATCCTGCCTCGGGTGGGTAGGTCCGTCGCTGATCGATGGCCGCGGGGTGGGGCGGAGGTCTCGTAGTAGTCGCGGGCGTCACGACCCGCCGGTGGAGGCCGGGAAAGCCGGTCGCAGGGCGAAGGGGACCAGCTTGTCATGCAGCAGTCGGAGGCTGGAATGTCAGGAGGAGAGCCGGAAATGGGCTCATCGTTGGTGAATACCGGCGAACCGGTGTCCGCGCGGGTTGCGGCGGAGCAGCGGGTACTGAAGATCCAGGCCGGGCTGCACCGTTGGGCCCGCGATGATCCTTATCGCAGGTTCGATGATCTGTTCAACCTTGTCGCTGACCCGGCTTTCCTGATGGTGGCCTGGGATCGGGTGGCGGGGAACAAGGGTGCCAGGACGGCCGGGGTTGACGGGCTGACCGTCGGGACTGTTCACGAGCAGCAGAGCGTCGGGGTGTTCCTTGCGGATCTGCGTGAGCAGTTGCGCTCCGGTGGTTTCCGGCCGTTGCCGGTTCGGGAACGGATGATCTCGAAGGCGGGTGGCAAGTTGCGCCGTCTGGGGATTCCGAACGTGGCGGACCGGGTTGTTCAGGCGTCCTTGAAACTGGTGCTGGAGCCGATTTTCGAGGCGGATTTCCTCCCGTGTTCCTACGGGTTCCGTCCCGGGCGCCGGGCCCATGATGCGGTCGCCGAGGTGAACTACCTGGCCCGTCGCCCACGCAACTACGAGTGGGCGCTGGAAGGTGACATCACGGCGTGCTTCGACGAGATCGACCACACCGCGCTGATGGCGCGGGTGAGAGACCGTGTCGGGGACAAGCGTGTCCTGGGGTTGGTGAAGGCATTCCTGAAAGCGGGCATCCTCGGTGAGGATCGGCTGCTAAGGGAGACCACTGCCGGGACCCCGCAGGGTGGGATCCTGTCCCCGCTGCTGGCGAACGTGGCGTTGTCGGTCCTGGACGAGTTCATCGCCCAGGAACCCGGCGGCCCGTCCAGTAGTGAAGGGGTCAGGGCCCGACGGTATCGGCAGGGTAAGGCCAACTTCCGGTTGGTCCGGTATGCCGACGACTGGTGTCTGATGATCCGTGGCACCAGGGAGCATGCCGTGCAGTTGCGTGAGCAGATCGCGCAGGTGCTCTCCGGGATGGGTTTGCGCCTGTCCGAGGGGAAAACCCTGATCACCCACATCGACGAGGGGCTGGACTTCCTCGGGTGGCGCATCCAGCGCCACCGTAAACGAGGAACGACCAGGCACTACGTCTACACCTACCCATCGAAGAAGGCTGTGAAGGCTGTCACGGGCAAGGTGAAGATGTTGTGCCGACAGATCGAGATCACCGTCCCTATTGACGATCTGCTGCGCCGGGTCAACCTGGTGTTGCAGGGATGGTGCGCGTACTTCCGTGCGGGGGTGTCCTCGGCGACCTTCTCCTACCTGAGTCACTACGTGTGGCAGACGGTCTGGCGATGGATGCGCCGAAAGCACCGCAAGAGCACGTGGAGACAACTACGGCGCATCTACTGCGGTGGCGGATGGTGGCCGGCCAGTTCGCGCAGGAGCCTGTACGACCCGGAGAAGGTGACGACCACTCGTTACCTGTATCGGGGAAAACAGATCCCTGCGCCCTGGCCCGAACCGGGCGCGACGATGGTCGCTTCCGGTCTTTAACGGGACGAGTGGAGAGCCCGGTGCATTGAAAGGTGCACGCCGGGTTCGGGAAGCGGCCCGGGGAAGACGGACCGACTGCCCTCACCGGGTGGTCGGCACCGCGTCCCTGGGCCGACTTTAC
>NZ_JAJOMB010000065.1 GCF_021129305.1 Kineosporia babensis
GGACACCCCCCGCCCACGTCGAGGACGACATCCGCCGCACTGATATATGTAGGCGCCTTCTGTCAAGTGGGCGTGGTTGATCGCCAGCCGGGTTGTGTGGATTCAGGTTGCTGGGCAGGCAGTTTGGGCCCAGCCGGGACGGTGCAGGGCGTGCGTGTCATGGCGACGCGCGGTCAGACCGATATGCGCGGGTTGGTTACCGCAGGACGGGCTGTTCGGCTGGGACGATGCCGCGGGTCTAGCCCCAATACCGTTCACTTAGGCGGGTGGATGGTGTAGTTCGGGGTGGTTTCGGGTTGAGGATGGTTGGCGTGGTGGGCGCGTTTGACGTGCCATTTGGGCATCTTGCGTTTGATGACGCGGGGTGCTGACCGCAGCCGGCGGGCGGGGTTGACCCGGTCCAGTAGGCGCCAGATGGCTTGCTGCCAGATGTTGTTGAGTGCCCTGGCCTGCCGGCGCGGCGATCGGTTAGTACTCCAACGCCACTTCGAAATGTGACGGTCTGTACTGGAGGGGATGCTCGACGCAGTGGGGGTATGTCGGTCGCAAACTGGGCGCGGCCACCGGTTGATGATCTTGGGTTGTGTGGACTCAAGAGGATCGCGAGGTGGCCGCGGGCCATAGCGTAGACCCTGATCGGTGGCTGGCGGAAGCGGATGAGTTGCTGGGGCGGGCGGGCCGGCATGTGGGTCGGGTCGAGCCGCGGAAGCGGTTGCGGCGGTTCGTGTTCGCGATGATGGCACCTTTGCCGAGGGTGAACTGCTGGAGTATCGCCGAGTACGCGGGTGAGGCGTCTCCGCGGGCGATGCAGCGGTTGCTGTCCTCGGCGGCCTGGGATCAGGATGCTGTGCTGGGCGAGGTCCGGGACTGGGTGATCGAGCGTCTGGGCGCCCCGGATGCCACGCTGGTGATCGACGAGACCGGTGACCAGAAGAAGGGCACGGCCACGGTCGGGACCCAGCGGCAGTACTCCGGGACCACCGCCCGGATCGAGAACTGCCAGGTCGCGGTCTATCTCGCCTACACCACCGACCAGGGGCACAGCCTGCTGGACCGGTGCCTTTACCTGCCGAAGTCCTGGACGAGCGACCCGCAACGCCTGGAAGCAGCCGGCGTCCCGAACGGAGTCGCCTTCGCGACCAAGCCCGCGCTGGCCCGCGAACTCATCGAGCGGACTCTGGACGCAGGCGTTCCGGCCTGCTCGGTCACCGGTGACGAGGTCTACGGCAACGACCCGAAGCTCCGCAAGGCCCTTCATCAGCGCGCCATCACCTACGTCCTGGCCGTCGCGAAGACCCACGAGATCACCACCGGGATCGGCCCCCGCAAAGCCGTCGAGCTGGCGGTCCGGCTCAAACCCGCTGCCTGGAAGCGTCTCTCGGCAGGCAAAGGAGCCAAGGGCGAACGCTGGTACGACTGGGCCGTCATCGACACCATCGACCCCGCCGCCGGCCCCGGCGGGCACCACATGCTCCTGATCCGCCGCAACATCAAGACCGGTGAGTACGCCTTCTACCGCGCCTGGAGCCCACAGTCCGTGCCGGTCAGAACCCTCGTCAAGATCGCCGGGCGTCGCTGGAGCATCGAGGAATCCTTCGCCTCCGGCAAGGAACTGGCCGCCCTCGACGAACACCAGGTCCGCACCTGGACCTCCTGGAACCGCTGGACCGCCCTGGCGATCCTGGCCCACGCCCTGCTCTCGGTCCTGGCCGCCACCGAACCACCACCCGCCCCCGCCAGCGGCCTGATCCGCCTGACCCGCAACGAAATCCGGCGTCTCCTGGCCCACGTTCTCCAGCCCGTTCACGACGTTCTGCACGCCCTGCACTGGTCGACCTGGAGACGAACCAC
>NZ_JAJOMB010000066.1 GCF_021129305.1 Kineosporia babensis
TATCAACCTTCGTCGTTTGAATTTGGTGCGCCTCGGAACACAGGCGACGCAGGTCATCTCAGGAGGAAACAGATGTCCGCAGTACGTGTCATCTCGTGGAAGACGTGGCTGCTCTGGCTAACCATGCCATTGATTGCCGTAGCCATAACTTCATGCACGGACGATTCCGAGAACAATGACAGCAACCGCCATGCAGCACTACCGTCTTCGAGCACTGCGGTGCCATCCTCGAGCACCATGGCGCCTGTCGTAGTCCCAACTCCGACAGGCGAACCCAAGAAGCCAGCCAATACCCTCTCCTCCGATGACAATCTCGCACCACGGACCGTGACTGAGACTTCGACGACTGTCGTACGCGGCGGTACTCCTACCGTGTACGTGACCCGCACGGTCGAAGTCCCGGTCACGCGGACCGCTACGACGACACGACCAGGCGTCACAGTGACCAGGAGGGAAACATCAATGGTGACGAGGACGGTCACGAGCACGGCTACGCGCACGGTTACTCCCGATCCGGAGGATCCTCGCTTCTTCATTCCCCGACTGGATGACGACGAACCGGACTCGGCCTTCTCCGATGTCTTCGAGGCTCTCCGAGGCGAAACTCCCAACTGCGCCAAAGCTCTGATCGAGCTTGATGAAGATTGGCGACAATATGGTTCACCGCAGGGTGTAGTGCTCTCTCAGGCCGCCATCTATGCATGCGAGGGCGACCGCGGGAAGGCAGCGGAGACACTGAACTATGTCGAGGCAAAGTACGGCCTGCTCTTCTCCGGGGGCGCCAGCACGCTGCTCTCCTGCGACGTATACCGCGCGCTCGCAAGGTATTTGGAGTCCTATGACCCGTCATGCGGGTGGACCGCCGAAACAGGGACGGAGTGGGAAGAATCAGAAGAAGCAAACCGAGAAGATCCGCGACTGAAATTCCCTGATCAATGACAAGTTCGACCGAAGCCACATCAGAGACCAGCGAGGCTGAGCATCATCCGTGGCGCCGACTCTTGGCGGTCCTGGGCAACATCACTGCCCTGACCGCACTGCTGTTCTATTTCGGATGGCGTCGGAGCGAAGCTCAGGCGGACGCCCTCGGCCTCAGTCAGAGCATCCTCGGCCAAGGCACGCAGGACTATCTGCTCCGTAGCATCAACACCCTGCTGCCAGCAATCCTTGGGATCGCTCTAACAGGGCTCCTCTGGCTTTGGGCTGATCCCAGAATCACGGCAAGACTATATGCTTGGTCTGCAAAGACCCAAAGAAGGTGGCTACTCGCTCTCTCGCTGGGGTGGATCGCGCTCCCGGCAGCGGCTTTTGCCATAGGAATCCTGATTCCCACCCCGGCCACGGTCTTCTTCCCTCTCAGCATCGGGACCGGTTTCCTCTTCACCGCCTACTCTGCCGGTCTAAGGCGCCGCTTGGCCGATCACCACGAGAGAACCTGGGCAGACGACGTCTTTCACGTCTGCATCGCCGTGATTGTTTGTCTGACGCTCTTCTGGGCAGCCGCCAACTACGCTCAAATCCTGGGCAAGCACCTCGCTGCCGCCGTGAACGACAATCCCTCACAATTGGTGCCTGTAGTGGTTTTCAGCGAGAAGCAATTGTACCTGACCGCGCCAGGGGTCGGCGTGACCGAACTGCCGCAGACATCCGGCGAGCCAACCTATCGGTACGACGGCCTTCGCTTGCTCCAGCATGTCGGAGACCGCTACTTCCTGATCTCGGATGGGTGGAGCCAGTCCGTAGGCGAGATGATTGAACTCAAGGACGAAGACTCCGTCCGTCTGCAATTTAGCCGCCTTCACCGGTAAGAGACGGATTCAACCGCCTGCCGTCGGCCGCCCATGAAG
>NZ_JAJOMB010000067.1 GCF_021129305.1 Kineosporia babensis
GGCTCTTCGAAGTTAACCGGGATGCCGATGGCTTGATGCCGCTCGCGGGGTGACGTTGTGTAGTGCAGGCCTGGTTCCGGCGTGTCTTGCGAAGGGCCCGTAGCCGTGAACCGATCGTGGTTGTTTCCACACAAACTACGACGACACGACCACGGGCTTGAACGAGGATACGACAGATCTGGGAACGGGTGCGGGGGATGCATCGAGACTGCTGGGGCTGGAAGGGCTTGTGGTGGTGGCGGTGTCACGACGCGAGGACGGCTCGCGGCTGGTCGAGGTGGTGACCGCACCGGATGCGCAGGAAGCAGCGGCGGCCTGCCCGGGCTGCGCGGTCGTTTCGGTGCAGGCCAAGGAATGGGTGATCACCCGCCCCAGAGACGTGCGTCTGGGCGCGGAGCGCCTGGACCTGCGCTGGCGTAAACGTCGCTGGTACTGCCGGGAAAAACGCTGTCAGATCAGGGCGTTCACTGAGTGTCTGCCCTCTGTCGGTCATCGATCCAGGTTGACGAGCCGGCTGCGGGCCCAGGCCGGGGATCTGGTCGTGGACGGCGTCTGCTCGAGTGTGTCAGCCGCCGCCCGGTCCTGCGGGCTCTCCTGGCCCGTCGTGATGGACTCCGTCCGGGAACAGGCCGACCGGGCCGGGCTGCTGGAGGGGCCGGCGGATGCGGTGAGCGTGCTGGGCATGGACGAGGTCCGCCGCGGCCGCCCACGGTGGCGGCCACCATCGACGCAGGACATTGCACCCACGTCGGCCGGCGTCCCAGAAACCGTTCCTTCAGAGCCTGTTACAGATGCCGGCCCGACGCCGCAGCGAGGCGATGAGTGTTCCCGGGCACGGACCCTGGCAGACCGCTGGCACGTGGGCTTCACCGACATCACCGGCGGCGCCGGGATGCTCGCCCAGATCGAGGGCCGCACCAGCGATGACGTCGCCTACTGGCTTGCCACTCAGACACCCGCCTGGCGCCACCGGATCCAGTTCGTCGCGATCGACATGTGCACCATCTTCGTCTCGGCGATCCGCCGCTACCTACCCGCCGCGCAGATCATCGTGGACCGATTCCACGTCGTGAAACTCGCCACCGACACCGTCACCGAGGTCCGCCGCCGCATCACCATGACCCGCCGCGGCCGCAGGGGACGCAAGAACGATCCCGAATGGGCCATCCGCAACCTCCTGGGCAGGAACCGTGAAAACCTTTCTCCGAAAGCCTTTGCGAAGATCTGGAACACCCTCGTCGAGCTCGGCAACGACGGCGTCACGATCCTGAAAGCCTGGATCGCCAAAGACCTCCTGCGTCAGGTCCTGGCCCTGACTCCTTCCGGGCCGCCAGACTCAGGGCACGCCGTCCCGGATCGGTCCCGGATCAGCCAACGCCTCACGAAGTTCTACACCTGGTGCGCCGACGCGAACATTCCTGAACTGGACCGGCTGGCCACCACCATCGACACCTGGTGGGACGGCATCCACAACGCCATCACCAGCGGACACTCCAACGCTGCCAGCGAAGGCTACAACCGCGTCGTCAAACTCGACGCCCGCAACGCCTACGGCTACCGCAACCCCGACAACCAACGCCTACGAACACGCTGCGCAACCACCCGGAGGAAGCGAGGATGCCTCAACCCCGGTTAACTTCGAAGAGCC
>NZ_JAJOMB010000068.1 GCF_021129305.1 Kineosporia babensis
CAATGCCGTGAAGCGTAAGTTGATCTTGGGTCCGTTTTCGGGTCACGGCGTGGCAGGGCGACCAGCGGGGCCTGGCCTGTTTTGATGCTGGGATGGCGGTTTCTCCTGATCAGGCATCGCTGGGTGTGCTGGTCTCGACAGTGGACCGGGACGTGGTCGATGCCGCGGTCGCGGCCCACGGGGCCGGCGCGCAGCGCCGGGACGGGAAACTCCCGCCGCATGTGACGGCCTATTCGACGATGGCGTTGTGCCTGTTCAGCAACGACGACTACGAGGAAGTCCTGCAGAAAGTCACGGGCTCGCTGGACGGGTGGGGCTGCTGGGACGCGTCCTGGACGCCGCCGTCAGCCTCGGGACTGACCCAGGCCCGCAAGCGGCTGGGATCAGCGGTGATGCGGGAGATCTTCGAGTCCGTCGCGGCCCCGATCGCCGGGGATCCCGGCTCGATGGCCCGGGCGTTGACGGTCGGGCCGGCGCAGTGGGCGTTCCTGCGCGAGTGGCGGGTGATGGCGATCGACGGTTTCGAGGTCGATGTCCCGGACACGCCTGCCAACCTGGCCGAGTTCGATTACTCCAACGCCACCAACACCAGCGGGGACATCTCGCACCGTTCGGGCTATCCCAAAGCCCGGGTCGTGGCCATCAGCGAATGCGGCACCCACGCATTCGTCGCCGCCGAGGTCGAGGCCTGCTCGGTCGGTGAAAGAACCATGGCCCGGCGCCTGTTCGCCCGCCTGCGCCCGGACGAGCTGCTCACCGCGGACCGCGGTTTCTACTCCTTCGAGGACTGGGACCAGGCCGACGCCACCGGAGCCGCGTTGCTCTGGCGGGCCACGACCCAGCTCCAGTTGCCGATCGTGCACGTCCTCGAGGACGGCTCCTATCTGAGTGTCCTCGTCGATCCCGCCCGCAAGCCCCGAGCCCGCGAGAAAATCGTCGCCGCAGCCCAGGCCCACACCAGCCAGGCCGCAGCACGTGAAGGGCTCGAGGGGCACGAGATCCCCGGTGTTGATCCCGAGATCGCCCGCCTGGTCCGGGTGATCGAGTACGACGTTCCCGATCGTGAGGGCAACGGCCACGGCGAACTGATCGTCCTGCTGACAAACATCCTCGGCCCCGAGCAGGCACGCTCGGACGAACTGGCCGCGACCTACCACCAAAGGTGGGAACAGGAAACAGCCATCGACCAGCTGAAAACCCACCTGCGTGGGCCCGGGAAAGTCCTCCGGTCACGCCTGCCGGACCTGGTCCGCCAGGAAATCTGGGCCTGGCTGACCGTCCACTACGCCCTCACGAAACTGATCGTCGCCGCCGCAGCAGCCATCCAGATCGACCCCGACCGGATCTCCTACTCCAGAGCCCTGCGCCTGGTCCGCCGCGGAGCCGAAGGCTCCGCGGCCTTTCCCCCCTGACCACTGGGCGGCCGGCCTGCCCCGCCTCTGGGCCGACATCACCCGCCGCCTCAACCCACCCCGCCGCGAACGCACCTGCCCCAGGGCCCTGAAACGACTACGCCACAACAGCTACCGCGCCAAGAAACCCACCGAACCATCCAGCACCCGCCACCCCAACCCAGCCACCATCAGACTCAGCAAACTCCCGCCAGCAGCATGATCAACTTAGCCTTCACGGCATTG
>NZ_JAJOMB010000069.1 GCF_021129305.1 Kineosporia babensis
CCAAGCTGCGAGGTGCTCCTTAGAAAGGAGGTGATCCAGCCGCACCTTCCGGTACGGCTACCTTGTTACGACTTCGTCCTAATCGCCAGTCCCACCTTCGACAGCTCCCTCCCTTACGGGTTAGGCCACCGGCTTCGGGTGTTACCGACTTTCATGACGTGACGGGCGGTGTGTACAAGGCCCGGGAACGTATTCACCGCAGCACTGCTGATCTGCGATTACTAGCGACTCCAACTTCACGGGGTCGAGTTGCAGACCCCGATCCGAACTGAGACCAGCTTTTTGGGATTCGCTCCACCTTACGGTCTCGCAGCCCTTTGTACTGGCCATTGTAGCACGCGTGAAGCCCAAGACATAAGGGGCATGATGATTTGACGTCATCCCCACCTTCCTCCGAGTTGACCCCGGCAGTCTTCCATGAGTTCCCACCATAACGTGCTGGCAACATAGAACGAGGGTTGCGCTCGTTGCGGGACTTAACCCAACATCTCACGACACGAGCTGACGACAACCATGCACCACCTGTGACACGCCCTTACGGACCCCCCATCTCTGGGAGTAAACGCGCCATGTCAAGCCTTGGTAAGGTTCTTCGCGTTGCATCGAATTAATCCGCATGCTCCGCCGCTTGTGCGGGCCCCCGTCAATTCCTTTGAGTTTTAGCCTTGCGGCCGTACTCCCCAGGCGGGGCGCTTAATGCGTTAGCTGCGGCGCAGAACACGTGGAATGTGCCCCACACCTAGCGCCCAACGTTTACGGCATGGACTACCAGGGTATCTAATCCTGTTCGCTCCCCATGCTTTCGCTCCTCAGCGTCAGTTACAGCCCAGAGACCCGCCTTCGCCACCGGTGTTCCTCCTGATATCTGCGCATTTCACCGCTACACCAGGAATTCCAGTCTCCCCTACTGCACTCTAGCCTGCCCGTACCCACTGCACGCCCAGAGTTAAGCCCCAGGTTTTCACAGCAGACGCGACAGACCGCCTACGAGCTCTTTACGCCCAATAATTCCGGACAACGCTTGCACCCTACGTATTACCGCGGCTGCTGGCACGTAGTTAGCCGGTGCTTCTTCTGCAGGTACCGTCACTTGCGCTTCTTCCCTGCTGAAAGAGGTTTACGACCCGAAGGCCTTCATCCCTCACGCGGCGTCGCTGCGTCAGGCTTTCGCCCATTGCGCAATATTCCCCACTGCTGCCTCCCGTAGGAGTCTGGGCCGTGTCTCAGTCCCAGTGTGGCCGGTCGCCCTCTCAGGCCGGCTACCCGTCGTCGCCTTGGTAGGCCATTACCCCACCAACAAGCTGATAGGCCGCGAGCTCATCCCTGACCGAAAAACTTTCCACACACAGACCATGCGACCATGTGTCATATCCGGTATTAGCCACCGTTTCCCGTGGTTATCCCAGAGTCAGAGGCAGATTACTCACGTGTTACTCACCCGTTCGCCACTGATCCCCACCGAAGTGGTTCACCGTTCGACTTGCATGTGTTAAGCACGCCGCCAGCGTTCGTCCTGAGCCAGGATCAAACTCTCCGTAAATAAT
>NZ_JAJOMB010000007.1 GCF_021129305.1 Kineosporia babensis
GCGAAGGGCATGAGCATGCACTGCTCAGACAGTTGCAGAAAATGAAAGCCACTGAATCCCGAGACCGGCCGCTCACGCGTCCGTTGCTCTCAAGACCTGCCCGCCGCACAAGGCGACCGGCTGCAGGGCCTCGGAAGACATTACCAGCACTCGGGCCAGTTGGACAGTCGGCCGAACGAGACCACGCCGGCCAGGGGTTCAGCCCCTCGAACGGAAGCTCAGGCCGTGGCCTTGGTCAGAGCCTGAACCACCCGGGAGACGCTGCTCTCCACACCCCACTTCGAGGCGAACTCCACCAGGGCCTCGTGATCCGGCGGCGTGGCCGGCAACGCGTCGTCCAGCTCAGCAATCGGTGCGTCAGGCGCCACCGTGACCACCGCCGGCGCCGCATCCAGATAGTCCGAGGCCTCCAGCAGCTTCTTGCGCTGCCCAGGAGAAAGATCCGAAGCCGGGTCCCCGGCGGCCTCCCGAAGCTCGGTCAGCGTGCCGAACCGCTTCAGCATCCCGGAGGCCGTCTTCTCCCCGATGCCCGCCACCCCCGGCAGCCCGTCACTGGGGTCACCGCGCAGCGTGGCCATCTCGGCATACATCTGCCCGCTCGTGACCCCGTACTTAGCCGCCAGCCACGCCTCGTCCACAATTTCCAGCTTCCGCACCCCGCGGCCCACGTACAGCACCCGAACCCGAGCCGCATCGTCCGCAAGCTGGAAAAGGTCACGGTCCCCCGTAACCACATCCACGTCGGTACCGCCGGAAGCCACGTGGCGGGCGGTGAGCGTGCCGATCACGTCGTCCGCCTCGTACCCGGCAGCGCCCACCCGGCACAGGCCCAGCAACGACAGCGCCTCGATGATCAGCGGGACCTGGGGCACCAGCAGGTCCGGCACCTCTTCGCTGTTGGTGCGCGGATCGGACACCCGGTGCGCCTTGTAGGAAGGAATGGCGGCAACCCGGAAAGCCGGCCGCCAGTCGTCGTCCCAGCAGGCCACCAGCCGCTTCGGCCCGCGTTGGGTGACCAGGTAGGCCACCGAGTCCAGGAAACCGCGTAACGCGTTGACCACCGTCCCGTCGGGCGCCACGAATGAGTCGGGCACTCCGTGGAACGAGCGGAAGTAGAGCGATGCGGCGTCGAGCAGCATCAACTCGGGGCGGGGGTCCGGGAATGCGGCAGGCACGGAGCGATCCTGCCATTCCTGACCAGCCGGCGTCGGAGATACGCACCGTTGCCCGGCCATCACGCACCGACAGGCATTCAGGTGACGCTGCGCTATCCGGTGTCACCCACGAGCAAAGCCTGTGTCACCAGCTAGTTCGGGCCGGTAGCCTTCGCCGGATGGAGGAGATCGACCGACAGATTCTGCGCCTGCTCTCCCAGGACGGCCGGATGAGTTTCACCGACCTGGGGCGGGCGACCGGATTATCCACGTCCGCGGTGCACCAGCGGGTACGCCGGCTCGAGCAGCGCGGCATCATCCTGGGCTATACGGCGGTGGTGCAGTCCGAGGCCGTCGATCTCCCGCTCACGGCGTTCGTCTCGGTGACCCCGCTGGACCACTCCGCACCGGACGACGTGCCGGAGCGGCTGGTCCCGATCAGCGAGATCGAGGCCTGCTACTCCGTCGCGGGTGACGAGAACTACCTGCTCAAGGTGCGGGTGGCCACGCCGGCCGCGCTGGAGGCCCTGCTCGCCCGGATCCGTGCGGTGGCCGGGGTCCGGACTCGCACCACGATCGTGCTCTCGACCCCGTACGAAGCCCGGCCCCTCTCCATCTGATTCG
The DNA here is from genome assembly GCF_021129305.1 of Kineosporia babensis. Classification (GTDB taxonomy): domain Bacteria; phylum Actinomycetota; class Actinomycetes; order Actinomycetales; family Kineosporiaceae; genus Kineosporia; species Kineosporia babensis. The sequence goes on from NZ_JAJOMB010000007.1 coordinate 1,779, forward strand.
TCCGAGCTACCTCAGGCCCGCGGCGGGCCGGCGGCCACGACCCCCCGGCTGACCGCGTCCACCGCGGCCCGGGCGGTCTTCACCAGCGCCGGGTCGTCACTGGCCTGGGCGATCTGCCCGAGCAGGTCGATCACCTGCTTGCACCAGCGCACGAAGTCACCCGCGGCCAGATCGGCATCGCTCAGCACCGCCTGCAACGGTTGCCCCGCTGCCCAGCGGTGGATCGCCCAGGCCAGACCGGCGTCCGGCTCAGGGGTCACGTCCAGCCGGTGAGCACGTTCCTCGTCGTCGAGCACCGACCAGATCCGGGTCATCGTGTCCAGCGCCACCACCGGTGCTCCCTTGGGCACGCGCGGGCTGAGACCGCCCTCGTCCCGCCGGGATTCGTAGACGATGGCGCTGACCACTGCGGTCAGGCCCGGTACGTCCAGGTCCTTCCAGACGCCCTTGCGCAGGCACTCCGAGACCAGCAGGTCGGACTCCGAGTAGATCCGGCGCAGCTGCTCCCCGGCCGCCGTGACCTTGTCCCCGGCCAGGTAGCCGCGTTCGGTGAGCAGGTCGCAGACCCGGTCGAAGACCCGGGCGATGGTGTTGGTGCGGCCCTCGATCCGGCGCACCAGCGCGTCGGTCTCGCGCTTGAGTCGGAAGTAGCGCTCGGCCCAGCGGGCGTGGTCCTCGCGCTCGGAGCAGCCGTGGCAGGGGTGCGTGCGCAGCTGGCGGCGCAGCCGGTTCAGCTCCTCGTCCTCGTCCTGGGCACGGGACTTCTTCGGCCGGCGCTGCTGCTGCACCACATCCGCGTCGTGCTGGAACACCCCCAGCGCATTGCGCACCGAGGAGGCCAGGTCGCGGCGGGCGGTGGCGTCACGGCCGTTGAAGTTCTTCGGCACCGTGATCCGGGTGGTGGCCTCGACCGGGGTCGGCACATCCATCAGCGAAAGACGGCGGACCTGGCGCTCAATGGTCAGAATTGAAGGACGCGGGCCCTCCAGGCTGTCTCCACCCGAGACACCGGGGTCGAGGACGACCGCCCAGCCCGGACGGCGCCCACCCGGTACCCGGATGATGTCGCCCTTGCGGAGTTTCTCCAGAGAACCGATCACTTCCGAGCGCCGGTCGCGAGAAGCGTTGCGCGACAGTGCGGTCTCGCGCTCGCCGATCTTGCGCCGCAGCCCGGCGTACTCCCTGAAATCGCCCAGGTGGCAGTCCATCGCGTTGGCGTAGCCCTCGAGCGCCTCTTCCTGCTTGCGCGCCTGCTTGGCCAGACCGACCACCGCGCGGTCGGCCTGGAACTGGGCGAACGACGTCTCCAGGATCTCCCGGGCCCGCGAGCGGCCGACCTGGCCGACCAGGTTCACAGCCATGTTGTAGGTGGGCCGGAAACTGGAGCGCAGCGGGAACGTTCGGGTGGAGGCCAGACCGCCGACCACCTCCGGGTCGAGCCCGGGCTGCCAGAGGACGACCGCGTGGCCCTCGACGTCGATACCCCGGCGGCCGGCTCGCCCGGTCAGCTGGGTGTACTCCCCCGGCGTGATGTCGGCGTGGGTCTCGCCGTTCCACTTGACCAGTTTCTCCAGCACCACGCTGCGGGCGGGCATGTTGATGCCCAGCGCCAGCGTCTCGGTGGCGAAGACGGCCTTCACCAGGCCGCGGGTGAAGAGTTCCTCGACGACCTCCTTGAAGGCCGGCAGCAGCCCGGCGTGGTGCGCGGCGATGCCCCGGCTCAGCGCCTCGACCCACTCGTAGTAGCCGAGCACGGCCAGGTCCTCGTCGGGGATGTCCGCAGTGCGCGACTCCACGATGTGCCGGATCTCGGTGCGCTCTTCCGGGGTGGTCAGGCGGACATGGGAGTACAGGCACTGCTGCACCGCGGCGTCACAACCGGCGCGGCTGAAGATGAAGGTGATGGCCGGCAGCAGGCCGGCGTTGTCCAGCGCGTTGATCACTTCGAAACGGCTGGGGGTGGAGTTGGGACGCCGGCCGCCTCGTGCGTAGGTACCGCGGCTTTTGGAGCCCCGGGCCGAGGTGGAGCCGCCGCGGCGGCCGCCGGCCCCCTGGAACTGCCGTTCCCGCCGGTTCGCGTCGCGGGTGATCTGCAGCAGCTCCGGGTTCACGCCGTCGGTGGACTGGCCCTCGGCGAAAAGGTCGTACAGCTGCCGGTTGGCCATCACGTGCTGCCACAGCGGGACCGGGCGGTCCTCGGAGACCACGACCTCGGTGTTGCCGCGCACGGTGTCCAGCCAGGCGCCGAACTCCTCGGCGTTGCTCACCGTGGCGGACAGGCTGACCAGCAGCACGTCGTCGGGCAGGTGAATGATCACCTCTTCCCAGACCGCGCCGCGGAATCGGTCGGCCAGGTAGTGGACTTCGTCCATCACCACGTAGGCCAGGCCCTCCAGGGCGGCCGAGTCCGCGTAGAGCATGTTGCGCAGCACCTCGGTGGTCATCACCACCACCGGCGCGTCGGCGTTGATCGCGGTGTCGCCGGTGAGCAGGCCGACGTTCTCGGCGCCGTGCATCTTGGCCAGGTCCGCGTACTTCTGGTTGCTCAGCGCCTTGATCGGCGTGGTGTAGAACGCTTTCCGGCCGGAGTCGCGGGCCAGGAACACGGCGAACTCACCGACCACCGTCTTCCCGGAACCGGTGGGAGCGGCCACCAGCACGCCCCGGCCGTCGGCGAGCGCCCGGCAGGCCTCCAGCTGGAAAGGGTCCAGATCGAACGGGTACCGCGCACGGAAGCGGGAAAGCGGGGTCTTCGCCTCCTCGTTGCGCTGGCGGGCCGCGGCAAATCGTTCGGCGGGCGACGTCACGCCGCTTACGCTACCCGCCGGTGCTCGGGAGCGAGAACCCGTATTGCACCAGGTCTCACCTCACACTCCGGAGCCCGGGCAGACGACAACGGCCTCACCCCCGGCAGATCCAGGGGTGAGGCCGGGCCGCGCTCAGGCTCAGGGGCGATCGATCGGCTCGTCGTCGCTCGCCAGCGGGCTGGACTCGTCGTCGCTGAGGCCGAACACCGGGTCGTTGCGGCGCTTGCGGGCGCGGCGCCGGTCGTTGAACAGGGCGACGAACACCGAGACCACGTACAGGCCGACCAGGGGCAAGGCCATCAGGATCATCTGCGAGGCGTCCGGCGAGGGCGAGACGATCGCCGCGAAGAGGAACGCGCAGAACACCGCGATCCGCCAGTACTTGCCCATGTTCCGGCCGCTGACCAGGCCCATCATGTTCAGCCCGATGAGCACCAGGGGCATCAGGAAGGCCACCCCGAGGGCGATCATCAGCCGGCTGGCGAAGGTGATGACGGTCTGCGCGTCGGGCTGGTTGAGCGAGCCCTCGAGGGCGAACTCGGCGCCGAAGGCCACGGCCTTGGGCAGGACCAGGATGGCCAGCCAGACCCCGGACAGGAACAGCGGCACCGCGAACGCCACGAACCACAGCGACGTGCGGCGTTCCTTCTTGGTCAGGCCCGGGGTGATGAACGCCCAGAACTGGTACAGCCAGACCGGGCTGGAGATCACGATGCCGATGTAGACGGCCACCTTGACCTGGATGTTGAAGGCGTCGGCGATCGCCCGGTAGGTCAGCGTGACCTTCTGGCCGTGCGCGGACGCCTCGGCCAGCGGCTGGATGATCAGGTTCTCCAGCACCGGGTGCACCAGGAACCAGCCACCGACGGTGGCCAGGACCAGGGCGACCGTGCTGACGACCACCCGGTACCGGAGCTCGGCCAGATGCTCCTTGAGGGACATCCGGCCCTCAGGGTTCTTCGGTCGTTTACCTGGCTTGGACGGCTTGGTCACCGCCACCGGCGGTCAGTTCCTCTCAACGCTGGAAGTCGGACGGTCCACAACGGGGAACGTCAGACGTCGGTACGGCTCTGGTAACCCGGCTGCTGCGGCGTCATGACCCGGCCCTCGAGCGGCGGGTCGGACTCCAGCGCGTCGGCCTGGCGGCGCAGTTCCTCGGCCTGGGCCTTGCGCTGGGCGGCCTCTTCGTCGGCCGGGGTGGGGTTGTCGTCCTGCTTCATCTGCTTGATCTCGGACTTGAAGATCCGCATCGAGCGGCCCAGACCCCGGGCCGCGTCGGGAAGACGGCGGCTGCCGAACAGGATCACCAGCACGAGGATCATGATGATGATGTGCGAAGGCTCTTTCAGAAAGCCCATGAGCTGTTCCTTCCACTGAACCCGCAGCGCACGTTTTGCCCAACGGTCGGTGTCATCGTACGCGGTACCTGCTGCGCCCGGCAGACCCCGTTCGCGTCCGGTCTACCGGCCGTGAGCCCGCTCAGAGGCCTTGGCCCGCTGCGCGCGGTACCGCTCCTGCCTCAGCTCCAACGGATCGGTGAACACCGCGGGTTCCCGCGGTTCGGCCCGCTCGGCGACCTGCTCGAGCTTGGCGCTGATCTCGGCGAACCGCTCGGAGGCGACCGAGAGCTCACCCAGCAGGAGTTTGGCGCGGCGCCACAAGCCCAGGCCGAGCACGGCCACCACGCCGAGGGCGAAGAGCACCAGGACGACCCAGATCAGGACCCACCACCACACCGACACCCGTTCAGCGTACTGGGTCGGGCCCGGGCAACGCCGAAGCCGGGGCCCTCCTCCGTCAGAGGTGGACCCCGGCTCCGGCCAAATCGGCTCCGAAGAGCGCTTACTTCTTACGCGGCCGTCTCGGGTGCCTGTGCCCGCGGGCGTGGCCCCTGTGCTGCGGCTGCCGCCGCCAGCAGGTCCGCCTGCTCCAGCCAGAGAGCGAAGTCCAGCACGTCGTCGTAGTTCAGTGTCGGACCCTCGTGCTCCTCGAGCACCTCGGCCGGCACGTTCCACGGCTCTGCGACCACTCCACCGGAGATGAGCAGCGCGACCACGTCCCTGCCGGCCGGCTTGCGCACCTCCTCGTGGCACGTGGTGCAGATGAAGGCGTAATAGGACCAGCTCTTCACGGAGCAGACGACGAGACGCACCTGGTGCGGAGTCAACTCAACATCACCGCAACTCGGGCACGACGCCTTGATCGTCGTCATTTGCGATCCACCTCCAGCAGAGCCGCCATTCATCGTCGAGGGGTTCTTCGGCCACGGCCCGCAACTCCTTAACCGCCGACAGTAATGCCTAGGCCGCCCTGGTGACGGGGCGTGGATCGTTCGTGCGTGGCGTGTCGTTTTTCCCGCAGTACCGCTCGCCCGGACGGCCTAGTCCCCGATCCCGGCACTGATCTGCCCTTAAACCTCTAAAACGACAGCACAGGATCAGCGCAGAGGCATCGTGGGAGGGCATCCGAGGGCAGCCGGACGAGCTACCGACCGTGACTCACTGTGATGATTCGGCGGCCGCAGCCAGCGAGTTCAGTGCTCGTAACCGGCCAGCGCCGCAGCCGCCGAGGTGAGCACCTGGTCGGCCAGCCCGGGCGGGGAGACGATCCGGCCGGCACCACCGAGGCGCAGCACCAGCCGTGGGATCCAGTCCGGGGCAGCCACCCGCAGCACCACCCGCAACCGGCCGCCGGGCAATTCCTCGGTCTGCTCCACCGGGTAGTACTCGGCCACCCAGCGCCCGCGGGGCTCCACCTCCAGGGTGACCACCAGGTCGTCCTCGGAGGGGGTGAACAGCTGCTCGTCGCCGGCCCGGGAGACCGCCTGCGGCGGCGGGGTTCCGTCCTCCTCCAGCAGGCGCAGGCCGGCCACCCGGTCGAAGCGGAACAACCGGACGCCCTCGGCCCGGTGGCACCACGCCTCCAGGTACCAGCGCCCGTCGATGCTGGTGACCTGCATCGGGTCCACGTCCCGCTCGGTGATCTCGTCGCGGGCCGGAACCAGGTAGTGCAGCCGCAGCCGGCGATGCAGCCGCAGGGCCTCGCGGGCGGTGCGCAGCGTTGCCTCGGCCCCGCCCGGGCCCGGAGTCAGGTCGATGTCCACCCGGTTCGCGGCCGAGACCGCGTCCTGGGCCGCGGCCGAGAGCTTGACCAGCGCCGAGTCCACCGCCCGGCGATCGCCCAGGTCGTTCACGTCGCCCAGGTCGGCGAGCGTGCGCAGGCCGGCGATCAGCGCGATCGCCTCGTCCGGGTCCAGGCGCAGCGGCCGGGCGATGGCGTCGGCGTTACTCAGGTAGATCCGGCCGCTGTCCCACTCGGCCGAGATCAGGTCGTCGGGCATGTGCCCGGGGGTACCGCAGACGAACAGCAGTTCCAGGTCGCGCACCAGCTGGGGCTCGGTGATCTTGAAGTGGCGTGCGGCCTCGCCGAGCTCTACCCCCGGCCGGTTCAGCAGCCAGGGCACCATGGTGAGCAGCCGGGACAGTCGCGCGGTGGCGGCGACGGCGCTCATCCCACCCTCATTTTCGGGTTCTCGCTCTGGATCTGCGCGGCCTGGGCCCCCAGGGCCCCCTTCAGCAGCCGAATCACTTCAGCCCGCAGATCCGCCGGAGTGACGGCCACCGCGTCCGGGCCCAACCCGGCCAGCGCCTGGGCGAGCATCCCCGCGTCTCCAATTCTGATCTGCAGTTCGTCCCAGCCCGGTTTCTCCGCCGACGCGATGGTGGCGACCGCCTGCCGCCGTACCCCCGCCCCGCGGCCGGTGCGCAGAAGAACGGTGGCGATCCGCTCGTCCGTGCTGGGGACGTGCTTGCCGATCATCTGCTGCGCGTCCAGGTCTTCGGGGATCTCGTAGATCCCCGCCCGGCCCCGCCGCTTCACGTCGCTCTCGATCCGGGACAGCCGGAACACCCGCGCTGCACCCCGGCCGCGGTCCTTCCCGATCAGGTACCAGCGACCGTTGCGGCTGGCCACCGACCAGGGCTCCACCTCGCGGGCCGCCGCGTCACCGTTCGGCTTGCGGTAGGTGAAGGTGACCACCTGCCGGTCCCGGGTGGCGGCGTAGAGCGGGCCGAACGCGGGCTCAGCAGTGCGGATGCGCGGTTCCAGGCCGTCCATGTCCTGGTCGGTGTCCACCCCGAGCGAGGTGAGCTTGGTCAGCGCCCGGGCCGCGGGACCGGCCAGACTGGCCTGCTGCCAGACCCGGCTGGCCAGGCCGACCACGGCCAGCTCCTGGGCGTCCAGCTCGATCGGCGGCAGGGCGTAGTCGTCGCGGTCGATCCGGTAACCGGGCTCGTCGTCGAACCAGCGCTCGTCGGTCCCCGTGACCACCGGAATGCCCAGGTCACGCAGGTCTTCCTTGTCGCGCTCGAACATCCGGTCGAAGGCCTCGGGGGTGTCGCAGTCGGCGTACTGCGGTACCGCCGCCCGGATATGTTCCTTCGTCAGCCAACGCCGCGAGGCCGCTAGGCAGATCACCAGATTGAGCAGCCGCTCGGTACGCCGCGAGGACACCGCACCCACGCTACCCGAGCCGGGCAGGTGGCGAGATAAGGTCACGCGCGTGATTCTGTGGCGAGAGGGCCGTGTCACGTCCGAACGGCGCGAATGGGACGGCGCGGTCGAGTACGAGGCCGAGGTGTACTCGGACGGGGTCTGGACCGCCTGCCGGGCCCTGGTCTACCCGTTGCTGGTGGGACGGCCGGTGCCGGGTCAGCGCGTGCTGCTGAACACCACCGCGCTGGAACGCGGGCTCGGCACCGGGGGTTACGCCCTGGTCGCGGCGATTCTGGACGATCTGCCACCGGATCCCCAGCGCGGTCCGGGGCATCTGGTCAAGGCCCGCTACACCCCGCTGCAGGCGATGGTGCTGGGGGTGGACGAGCAGGAGTCGCAGCATCACCAGGTGCTGGCCGAGGCGGACGACCTGTTCGGGATGCCGGTCGTGGTGGCCGATCTGCACAGTTCGCTGCCCGCGATCCTGGCCGGGCTACGGCAGGCGGCCCCGAGCGCGCGAGTGGCGTATGTCATGACCGACGGCGGGGCTTTGCCGGCCTGGTTCTCCCGCACCATCGCCGGGCTGCGGCACGCCGGCTGGCTGGACACCTGCATCACGGTGGGCCAGGCGTTCGGTGGTGATCTGGAAGCGGTCAGCGTGCACTCCGGGCTGCTGGCCGCCCGGCACGTCGCCCAGGTGGACGTGACGATCGTCAGCCAAGGGCCGGGAAATCTGGGAACCGGCACGAAGTGGGGCTTCTCCGGGGTGCAGGCCGGGGAGGTGCTCAACGCGACGTCGGTGCTGAACGGACGTCCGGTGGCCTGTCTGCGGGTCTCCGGGGCTGATGCGCGCGAGCGCCATCGCGGCGTCTCCCACCACTCCCTGACCGCTTACGGGCGGGTTGCGCTGGCGCCCGCCGATGTTGTGGTGCCCGACTTCGGTTCACTGCTTGAGGACGAGCGGACGGCGCCGGCCGCTGTTGGCGGAAACCCCGAGTCGGCTGCGGTCGGGGACAACGCAGCTACTCCCCTGTCGCAGCTCGGACCTCTGATCGAGCGTCAGGTGGCAGGGCTGTTCGCGCCCGAGGGTAGGCACCGTGAGGTCCGCGTGGGAGTGGACGGGCTGATGGACGCGCTGCGCGAGTGCCCGGTGGGGCTTTCCACCATGGGCCGCAATCTCTCCGCCGACCCCTCGGCCTTCCTGGCCGCTGCTGCTGCCGGCCGCCACGCCGCCGCTCTCCTTACCAACTCCTGATCCTGGCCAGAAGACAGCGAAGCGCCCCTCACCAGCTGGTGAGGGGCGCTTTCGGTGCTGCTGAGATCAGCGGGCGTCGACGAGGTCCACGACGAAGATCAGGGTCTCGTTCGGGCCGATCGCGCCACCGGCGCCGCGCGGGCCGTAGGCCATCTCCGGCGGGATCACCAGACGGCGACGGCCACCGACGCGCATGCCGGCGATGCCCTGGTCCCAGCCGGCGATGACCTGGCCGACACCGAGCCGGAACTGCAGCGGCTCGCCCCGGTTCCAGGAGGCGTCGAACTCCTCGCCGGAGGAGAACGCCACCCCGACGTAGTGGGCCTTGATCGTGTTGCCCGCGGTGGCCTCCTGGCCCTCGCCGACGATCTCGTCCGTGATCGTGAGCGTGGTCGGCGGCTGTCCCTCGGGGAACTCGATCTCCGGACGCTGGCGCTCAGGACTCATGGGTTTCTCCTTGTGGTGAAGTGCTCGCCTCGGGCAGGCCGAGGCTAGGGCATCGCGATGGGTGGCTGTGTCAGGACCGGCTCAAGGCCGGTCCGCCCTCCGCTCAGCCGGTGGCGTCGAGGATGTCGACGACGAAGACCAGGGTGTCGGTGCCCTTGATGCCGGCCGCGGCCTGACCCTCGGCCCCGTAACCCTCGTCCGGCGGGACGACCAGCATGATCTGGCTGCCCACGCGCTTGCCGACCAGGCCCTTGTCCCAGCCGGAGATGACCCGGCCGGCGCCGATCGCGAAGCTCGCGGGCGCACCGTTCTTCCAGGACGAGTCGAAGGACTTGCCGCCCGGCCAGATCACGCCGGTGTAGTGCACCGAGATGGTCTGGCCCTTCTCGACCTTCTTGCCCTTGCCCTCGATCAGCGGCTGCACGACCAGCGACTCCGGCGCCTTGCCGTCCGGCACCGTGATCGTCGGCTCGCCGTTCTTGGCCAGCTCGACGGTAGGCAGGCCGCTCTTGGCCTTGACCTTGTCGCCGGTGGCGCGCTTGAGCACGTCGGAGGCACCCTCCACGTCGATCACGAAGACCAGCGTGTCGGTCGGGCCGATCCCCGCGGACGAGACGCCCTGGGTGCCGTAGCCGTCGGCCGGCGGGATCGTGATCAGCATCCGGGAGCCGACGTTGGCGCCGACCAGGCCGCTGACGAAGCCCTTGATCAGCTGGCCGTCCTCCAGGGTGAAGGCGGCCGGGCCGTTGTCGTAGGAGCTGTCGAAGGTCTCGCCGTCGGCACCGTTGATGCCCACGTAGTTGACCGTGACCCGCTGACCGGCCTCGACCTTCTTGCCGTCGCCCTCGGAGATCACCTTGGGCGTGGTCTTCTCGGTCGAGAACGGCGTGGGCACCTCGACCTTCGGGGTCTCGCCGAACTTGCCGGAGACCTCGATGGCGTTGATGTCGGTCGTCGTGGTGGCGGCCTGCTCCTCGCCCCCGCCGCCCGAGGACGCACTGGAGCAACCGGAGACCACGGCCGCAGCGGCTACGAGAACCGCGCCGGCCCGCAACAGGGATTGGCGTGAGAGCACGTTCGACCTTCGTCGTGGGAAAGGGACGCCGAACACCCTAAGGCATGATCCTGGGCTCACATGCTCTGGATCAGCCGCTCGACGCGCTCGTCCACCGAGCGGAACGGGTCCTTGCACAGCACGGTGCGCTGCGCCTGGTCGTTCAGCTTCAGGTGCACCCAGTCCACGGTGAAGTCGCGGCGGCGTTCCTGGGCCTTGCGGACGAAGTCACCCCGCAGTTTGGCCCGGGTGGTCTGCGGCGGCACCGACGTGGCCTCGAACACCTCGATGTCGGCCCCGACCCGCTCGACCATGCCCTTCTTCATCAGCAGGTAGTGCAGTCCGCGTTCCCGGTGGATGTCGTGGTAGGCCAGATCGATCCGGGCGATCCGGGGCGAGGACAGCGGCAGGTTGTGCTTGGCCCGGTAGCGCTCGATCAGCCGGTGCTTGATCACCCAGTCCAGCTCCCGGTCGACCAGCGACAGGTCGCCGGTGGAGACCGCCCGCAGCCCGCGCTCCCACAGGTCGAGAACCCGCTTGACCGTGTCGGTCTGCAGCCCGCGGCTCTCCACGAAGTCCTTGGCCCGGGCCAGGTACTCCTCCTGGATCTCCAGCGCGGTGGCCTCGCGGCCGTTGGCCAGGCGGACCTTGCGCCGGCCGGTCAGGTCGTGGCTGATCTCGCGGATCGCCCGGATCGGGTTCTCCAGGGTGTGGTCGCGCAGCACCACCCCGGCCTCGATCATCCGCAGCACCAGGTCGGTGGCGCCGACCTTGAGCATCGTGGTGGTCTCGGACATGTTCGAGTCGCCGACGATGACGTGCAGGCGCCGGTAGCGCTCGGCGTCGGAGTGCGGCTCGTCGCGGGTGTTGATGATCGGCCGCGAGCGGGTGGTGGCGCTGGAGACGCCCTCCCAGATGTGGTCGGCCCGCTGGGAGAGGCAGTACACCGCCCCGCGCGGGGTCTGCAGCACCTTGCCCGCCCCGACCAGGATCTGCCGGGTGACCAGGAACGGGATCAGGATGTCGGACATCCGGCCGAACTCGCCGTGCCGCGAGACCAGGTAATTCTCGTGGCAGCCGTAGGAGTTGCCGGCCGAGTCGGTGTTGTTCTTGAACAGGAAGACGTCGCCGGCGATGCCCTCTTCGTGCAGCCGGCGCTCGGCGTCGACCTGCAGGCCCTCGAGGATCCGCTCACCCGCGCGGTCGTGAACGACCAGGTGGCGGACGTCGTCGCACTCGGGGGTGGCGTACTCGGGGTGCGATCCGACATCGAGGTACAGCCGGGCACCGTTGCGGAGGAAGACATTGCTTGAGCGGCCCCAGGAGACGACCTTACGGAACAGGTAACGGGCCACCTCGTCGGGCGACAGCTTGCGCTGGCCCTCGAAGGCGCACGTGACCCCGTATTCCGTCTCCAGCCCGAAGATTCGGCGGTCCATTCCCTTACTGTAGGTGCCTTCTCGCCCATTAGCACCAGTACGGGGCACTGCGTTAATCGTGGAGTTACCTACGGGGAGCCCGGAGATGTCGCTGCCGGGCCCGGCGAGCCCCCTCTCGCCGGGACCGAACGGCAGCGATCCGCTCATGCGTCCGGTCCGCCCTCGGGGTGGCCGGGCTGCTGGTCGGGCTCGGTCGAGACCGGATCGCCCGGCGCCGGAACCGGTTTCGCCGGAGCTTGGGGCGACTGCTCGCCGGTCAGCGTGTCGTGCGCTCCCGGCCGGGCGTCGTCGCTGCTGGGCACGTCGGTGGTCGGGTCGTCCGGGGCCAGCAGGGCCTCGAGCAGATGGCCGCCGAGCCGGCGGAACGCCCGCCGGGGCCGGGCCCGGTCGAGCACCGCGACCTCGAGCCGGTCCGGGGTGAGGGTGCGGTCGGCGCCGTTGCTGTGGTCGCGGCCCAGCATCTCGACCGCCAGCGTGAGCGCCGCCGACAACGTCAGTCCGGGCTGCCAGCGTTCCTGCATGCCGGTGGTGATGGTGTCGGCCTGACCGCCCATCACCACGAAACCCTGCTCGTCGGCGACGGATCCGTCGTAGGTGAGGCGGTAGATCTGGTCCTGCTCCGGGGTCCGGCCGACCTCGGCGACCGCGATCTCCACCTCCATCGGCTTGGAGTCCTGGGTGAAGACGTTGCCCATGATCTGGGCGTACGCGTTGGCCAGGCCCCGGGCCGTGACGTCGCTGCGGTCGTAGGAGTACCCGCGCAGGTCGGCGTAGCGCACGCCGGCCACCCGCAGGTTCTCGAACTCGTTGTAGCGGCCCGCCGCGGCGAACGCGATCCGGTCGTAGATCTCGCTGATCTTGTGCAGCGAGCGCGAGGCGTTCTCGGCGACGAAGGCGATGCCGTTGTCGTAGGCCAGCACGATGACCGGCCGGCCCCGGGCGATGTTGCGCCGGGCGTAGTCGGCCTTGTCCTTCTGCTGCTGCTCGGGCGGGACGTAGAAGGGCATGCTCATCGGGCGTCGCCTCGCTCGCTCAGGGTCCGGAAGGCGGCCTCGGTCTCGTCCTGGCCGAGCCGGTGGTACCCCTCGGCGGTGACCACCGAGATCGTCGGGTAGATCCGCCGCCCGACGTCCGAGCCGCCGGTGGCCGAGTCGTCGTCCGCCGCGTCCTGCAGCGACTCCAGGACCACCTGGACCGCGTCGTCGGCCGACATCCCGGTGCGCCAGCGCTTCTTCAGCGAGCCCTTGGCGAACAGCGAGCCGGAGCCGGTGCTGTGGTAGCTGTGCTCCTCGTAGCGGGCGCCGCTGACGTCGTAGGAGAAGATCCGCCCGACGTTGCGGTCCAGGTCGTAGCCGGCGTACAGCGGCACCACGGCCAGGCCCTGCATGGCCAGCGGCAGATTGCCGCGCAGCATGGTGGCCAGCCGGTTGGCCTTGCCGTCGAGGGACATCAGGGTGCCCTCGATCTTCTCGTAGTGCTCCAGCTCGACCTGGAACAGCTTCATCATCTCGATCGCCGGGCCGACGGTGCCGGAGATCCCGACGCAGGAGTAGTCGTCGGCCGGGTAGACCTTCTCCATCTCCCGGTGGGCGATGTAGTTGCCCATCGTGGCGCGCCGGTCCCCGCCCATCACCACCCCGCCCTCGAAGGTGGCGGCGACGATCGTGGTGGCGTGCGGCAACTCGGGCATGACGGCTCCGGCGGGCAGCTGACGGCCCGGTAGGAGGTGCTCGGCGTGGGCGGCGAGGAAATCCGTGAACGAGGAGTTGCCCGGGGTGAAGAACGCCTCCGGCAACCGCCCCTCACGGAAGGAGTCGGCAGCAGTCACAGGCGAAACCCTATCCAGACGGGCGAGGTTCGCTCACCGGGAAAACCAGAGAAGTTTTCCGCGCGCGGCGAACGTCGTGGGTGATCAGGGGCGGCAGCGGGGGTGCGCCGGGCGGTACCCGGCGCACCCGTGAGGGCTGCCGTCACTGGCCGCCCTTCTGAACGAACCCCTTGACGAACTCCTCGGCGTTGCTCTCCAGGACGTCGTCGATCTCGTCGAGGATCGCGTCCACGTCGGCGTCCGTGGTCTGGGCCGCCGGGGCTGCGGGCGGGGCCTCCGGGGCCGCGTCGTCGGCGGGCTCTTCGTCGCGTCGGGTCGGGCGCTGCTGTTCCTGGCCGGCCATGACTGCCTCCTGCGCTCTGAATGAGTGCACTTCCTTGCAGTGATCCTAAGCATGTGCCAGCGGTTTCGGCGCGTGCCATTCCCCACTACTCGGAAGAAATTACCCACCCGACAACACTGTCGGCGCCGGATTCACTCCGCCGCGAGGGCGTCCACCAGCTCCGCCGCTGTCTCGCAGCGCTGCAGCAGGGCCTCCACGTGCTCGCGGGTGCCCCGGGACGGGTCCAGGGTGGGCACCCGCTGCAGGGCGCCCCGGCCGGGGATGTCGAAGATGACCGAGTCCCAGGACGCGGCGGCGATGTTCTCGCCGTAGCGGGCCAGGCAGCGGCCCCGGAAGTAGGCCCGGGTGTCGTGCGGGGGCTCGTGCACCGCCTCGGCGATCTCGGCGTCGGTCACCACCCGCTCGACCTGCCCGCGCGAGGCCAGCCGGTGGTACAGCCCCTTCTCCGGCCGGACGTCGGAGTACTGCAGGTCGATCAGCTGCAGCCGGGCGGCGTCCCAGTTCAGGTTCTCGCGGTTGCGGAAGCCCTCGAGCAGGCGCAGCTTGGCCACCCAGTCCAGTTCCCGGGCGCACAGCATCGGGTCCTCGCCGAGCCGGCTCAGCACGTTCTCCCACCGCTGGAGGACGTCGGTGGTTGCCTCGTCCGCGTCGCTGCCGTACCGGTCGCTCACGTAGGCGCTGATCTGCTCGAAGAACAGCCACTGTAGTTCCACCGCGGTCATCGAGCGGCCGTCGCGCAGGGTCAGGTGCTGCTTCAGCGTGGGGTCGTGCGAGATGTCGTGCAGGGTGCCGACCGGGCGCTCGAGCGAGAGGTCCTGGGTGAACGCCGCGTCCTCGATCATCTGCAGCACCAGGTTGGTGGTGCCGACCTTGAGCAGGGTGGCGACCTCGCACAGGTTGGCGTCGCCGATGATCACGTGCAGCCGGCGGAACCGGTCGGCGCTGGCGTGCGGCTCGTCCCGGGTGTTGATGATCGGCCGCTTCAGCGTGGTCTCCAGGCCCACCTCGACCTCGAAGAAGTCTGCCCGCTGGGAGATCTGGAAGCCGGTGCCGGTGCCGTCCTGGCCCAGGCCGACCCGGCCGGCCCCGGTGAACACCTGCCGGGTGACGAAGAACGGGGTGAGGTACTTGACCACGTCGGCGAACGGCGTGGAGCGGCGCATCAGGTAGTTCTCGTGGGTGCCGTAGGAGGCACCTTTGTTGTCGGTGTTGTTCTTGTACAGGTTCACGTCGCCCAGACCCGGGTTGGCCGCGATCCGCCGGCAGGCCTGCAGCATCACCTGCTCGCCGGCCTTGTCCCAGAGCACCACGTCGCGCGGGCTGGTGACCTCGGGCGAGGAGTACTCCGGGTGCGCGTGGTCGACGTACAGCCGGGCGCCGTTGGTGAGGATGACGTTGGCCAGGCCCGGGTCCTCCGGGGCGTCGGTGAGCTGGCTGGCGTGCGCGGTGTCGCGGCTGATCTCCCAGCCGCGGGCGTCGCGCAGCGGGGCCTCGTCCTCGTAGTCCCAGCGGGCCCGGCCCACCCGGCTGCCCAGCGGCGCCGCGTATGCGTTGACCACCTGGGACGACATCAGCATCGCGTTGGCGGCGGGATCGCCCGGGGCCGAGACCCCGTACTCGGTCTCGATCCCCATCACCCGGCGCGCGCTCATCGCGGCGCCGTCCGGTTGCTGCTGCCCGCGCCGCTGCGGCTACCGCCCCTGCTGGTTGCGCTCATGAACCCAGCCTAAGAGACGCTCCCCACACCCGCCGGGTCGCCCACGTCACGTCTTCTCTCCTCGCCCTCCCCAGCCCAAGTCGCATTCCCCAGCCCAAGTCGCCTTCACCAGCCTGAGTAGCGGCGGAAGCGCCGGAAAGCTGCTTCTGCTGCTTCCACGGCTGGTGAACCTGCGGGGATGGCGGGTTCCTGGCCGGTTAGGGTCAGGTGAATGTGGCTCGGTGGCTACTGTGCGGGGGCAGGAGCACGGTGCGTGATGAGGGACGGGTTGCTGGTGACCGGTCGCGGCGCGTTGTGTGCGGCATCCGCCGCCGAAGAGTGTGGAAGCGAAGGAGTCTTACGGTCATGGTCCCCTCCCCTGCCCGGCCGAACCCGCGGGCGCTCGCGGTCGCCGCCCTGGCCGATCTGGCCTGCGTTCTGGTGTTCGTGGCGATCGGCCGCAACTCGCACGAAGCGGGCTTCACCCTGGTCGGCCTGGTCACCACCGGCTGGCCGTTCTGGGTCGGGGTGGCGGGTGGCTACGTGGGGGTACTGGCCTTCCGGCTGGCTCCGGCCGCGCTCACCGGTGCCGCCATGGTGCTGATGAAGACCCTGGTGATCGGCATGATCCTGCGCAGCGTGGTGCAGAACGACGGCACGCCGGTCTCGTTCGTGGTGGTCAGCACGATCTTCCTCGCCGTCACCATGCTGGGCTGGCGGTTCGCCGCCCGCTACCTGGCGCTGCGGCAGCTGCGCTCGGGGGCCGGTACCGCGCGGCAGCCGGAACGGGTTGCCTGAACCAGACCTCATATGCCCGCCCGGCGGCTACCCGGCCAGTTCGCCGGTCGGGGTTCTCAACGCTTGGCGGCGCCAGGGTGACCCGACCGCTCGACCCAACCACAAACGTCCCGAAGCAAGAACGGCCGGCCCACCTGCGAAGGTGAGCCGGCCGTTTCAGCAGGGAACTACAGGTACTGGCCCGTGTTCGCGACCGTGTCGATCGTGCGGCCGGGCTCGGTGCCCTGCTTGCCCTGGATGATCGTGCGGATGTAGACGATCCGCTCACCCTTCTTGCCGGAGATCCGGGCCCAGTCGTCCGGGTTGGTGGTGTTCGGCAGGTCCTCGGACTCCTTGAACTCGTCCACGCAGGCCTGGAGCAGGTGCTCCAGGCGGATCCCGCGCTGGCCGAAGTCCAGGAAGTTCTTGATCGCCGCCTTCTTGGCCCGGTCGACGATGTTCTGGATCACCGCACCGGAGTTGAAGTCCTTGAAGTACAGGATCTCCTTGTCCCCGTTGGCGTAGGTGACCTCGAGGAACTGGTTCTCCTCGGACTCCGCGTACATCCGCTCGACGGTGCGCAGGATCATCGCCTCGACCGTCGCGTTGCGCGAGTTGTTGTTGGCGTCCAGGTCGTCCGGGTGCAGCGGCAGGTCCTCGGTGAGGTACTTGGTGAAGATGTCCTTGGCGCCCTCGGCGTCGGGCCGCTGGACCTTGATCTTCACGTCGAGCCGGCCCGGGCGCAGGATCGCCGGGTCGATCATGTCCTCACGGTTGGAGGCGCCGATCACGATGACGTTCTCGAGCCGCTCCACGCCGTCGATCTCGGAGAGCAGCTGGGGGACGATCGTGGTCTCGACATCGCTGGACACGCCGGAACCGCGGGTGCGGAACAGCGACTCCATCTCGTCGAAGAAGACCACCACCGGGGTGCCCTCGGAGGCCTTGTCGCGGGCCCGGCTGAAGATCAGCCGGATGTGCCGCTCGGTCTCGCCGACGTACTTGTTCAGCAGCTCCGGGCCCTTGACGTTGAGGAAGTAGGACTTGGAGTCCTTCTGCCCGCGCGCCTCGGCCGCCTTCTTGGCCAGGGATCGGGCCACCGCCTTGGCGATCAGCGTCTTGCCGCACCCGGGCGGGCCGTAGAGCAGAACGCCCTTCGGCGGCTTGAGCCCGTGCTCCTTGTACAGCTCGGGGTGCAGGAACGGCAGTTCCACGGCGTCGCGGATGTTGGCGATCTGCGGGCCGAGGCCACCGATGTCGGAGTAGTCGATGTCCGGGACCTCTTCGAGGACCAGTTCCTCGACCTCGGCGCGGGGCACCTTCTCGAACGCGAACCCGGCCCGCGGGTCCATCGTCAGGGCGTCGCCGACCTTGAGCTTGACGTCCGGGTCCTTCAGCGTGCCGGCCAGGTGGACCACGCGCTCCTCGTCGGCGTGCGCCACCACCAGGGCGCGTTCGCCGCCGTCGAGGATCTCCTTCAGGATGACGATCTCGCCGACCTTCTCGAAGGCCCGGGCCGCCACCACGTTGAAGGCCTCGTTGAGCATGACCTCCTGGCCCGGCTGCAGGTCCTCGACCTCGATCGAGGGGCTGAGCGAGACCCGCATCTTGCGCCCGGCGCTGATCACCTCGACCGTGCCGTCCTCGGCCGGGGCGACGAAGACGCCGAAGGTGTTGGGCGGCTGGGCCAGCCGGTCCACTTCCGCCTTGAGCTGGACGATCTGCTCACGCGCGTCGCGCAGGGTGCTCGCGAGGCGCTCGTTCTGCGATCCGAGCTGGTTCACCTGGGCCCGGAGGCGGTCGATCTCGTCGCCCGCCGCTCCTGGAATCCGCGCAGCCGAGAGTCGCTCGACCTCCTGCTGGAGGCGAACGATCTCGCGGCGAAGCGCGCTCTCGTCAAGGCCGTACCCGCTGCTGTGGTCGGTCATGGCGGTAACCCTCCCGTCCGGCGCAAGGTCGAGACTTCGACCCTAGCCCGCCTTCACGCCACAACGGCGCGGCGGCGTAAATCCATCCACGAGATGAGATCTCGTGCCCGGCCAGCTCCGTCGGCGACCGGGAAAGGAGCCATCCTGGCATGTTCGGAGTCACAATGGGTGGCCCCATGGTCACTTGTGGGAAGTTGGTCCGACAAGGAACGTGACCTAGATCTCCTCCACCGTTCGCCCGATGCCAAGGACGGCTTCCTTTGGCTCACGACCTTCACCCGAGTTCGCCGAAAAATCCAGTCCGGAAAGCTATTAATTAGTGGGATCGAAACCTGGACGAGGGTCGTCGTCGTGCTCGGCGGCCGGATCGGTGTCCAGATCCGCTTCCAGTCCGGCGAGGTCGGCTGCCGAGGCAAGCTTCGCCGCGGGCGTGTCGGTGACCTCGCGGCGCACCTTGCGGACCTTCTTGTCGGAAACTGGCCTCTCACCGAGATCGTCGGCGGTCCACTCGCCCCAGGCCTCGGACACGCCGGCCTCTCCCTCGGAGGCGGCCTTGGCCGGGCGACGGCGACGAACGGGCGCGGTCAGCCCGTCGGCCATCCGCCGGGTGGTGAGCAGGAAGCCGGTGTGCCCGACCATCCGGTGCTGCGGGCGCACGGCCAGACCCTCGAGGTGCCAGCCGCGCACCATCGACTCCCAGGCCTGCGGCTCGGTGAAGCGGCCGTCGGCGCGCAGCGCCTCGGCAGTGCGGGAGAGCTGGGTGGCGGTGGCCACGTAACAGATCAGCACGCCGCCGGGCACCAGCGCCTTGGCGACCGCCTCGAGGCAGTCCCAGGGGGCCAGCAGGTCCAGGACGAAGCGGTCGGCGTCGGTCTCCACCACGTCCGTGGCCACGTCACCGACGGTGATCTGCCAGGCCGGGTGGGGCTCGCCGAAGAAAGCCTCGATGTTGGCCTTGGCGATGTCGGCGAAGTCCTCGCGGCGCTCGTAGGAGTGCACCATGCCGGTGTCGCCCACCGCCCTGAGCAGGGACATCGTCAGGGCGCCGGAACCCACCCCGGCCTCGATCACGCGCGCGCCGGGGAAGATGTCGGCCATCTGCACGATCTGCCCGGAGTCCTTCGGGTAGACCACGGCAGCACCGCGCGGCATCGACAGAACGTAGTCGGCCAGCAGCGGGCGCAGCGCCAGGTACTCGACTCCGGCGGTGTTCTTCACGACCGAGCCGTCGGGCCGGCCGATCAGCTCCTCGTGCTGGAAGTAGCCGCGGTGCGTGTGGAACTGCTTGCCCTCGGCGAGGGTGATGGTGTGCAGCCGGCCCTTGGGGTCGGTCAGCTGCACCCGGTCACCGGCCCGGAACGGGCCCCGGCGGTGATCGGCGCCGGTCGGGGCGGGGGGTGCTTCGGTCATGAGGAGCGAGTCTATGGGCGCTCGCGCGCAGGCTCGTGCACAGGGCCGCCGAACAGGGGACGACGGGCTCGGGCGGTCTGCTCGCGGAACTGCTTGAGGACGTGGTTGCCGGGTTTTGGTCAGGGGGCCACGAAGCGGGCCACGTCTTCCCAGTCCAGAACCCCGACCACGACCTCGTCCGGGCCAAGTACGGCGTACCGGGCGGAGGGGGCGTCCTGCAGGGCCTGGATGAGCGACTGACCGCCCAGGCCGGTGCTGAGCACGGCGCCGTCGGGGAGGGACTCGGCGACGGCGTTGGCCCCGACCTCGGCAGCGCGGGCCGCGGGCACCCCTGCGGCGGCGTGTTCGTCCACGATGGCGGCGGGGCGCCCGTAGACGTCGAGCACGACGACCGCCGTGGCTCCTGCTCCCGCGGCGGACATCAGGGCTCCGGCCACGGTGGCGGTGGAGGGGACGGCGACGGCGGGCTGCAACAGGTCGTCGATCAGGGCCTTCTCGGCGCGGATGTTCCAGCGGGCCGCCTCGACCGCCTGGCCGGCGCCCCGCCAGAGCAGGAAGCCGACCAGGACCAGCCAGATCGCGCTGCTGAGCTGGTGCTCGCCGGTGGCCACGGCCCAGGCGGCGTAGGCGACCGTGCCCACCGCCACCACCCGCCCGGCGTTCCCGGCGAAGACGGCGGCGATCAGCCGGTTGCCGCTGATCTTCCAGACCACACCCTCGACCACCCGGCCGCCGTCCAGCGGCAGGCCCGGCAGGGCGTTGAACACGGCGACCACCAGGTTGGACGTGGCGGTGGCGGCGAGCAGGAGCCGGGCCACCGAGCCGTACTCGGCGTGCGCCATCGCCTGGTCGGCGCCGAAGGCGATGACCAGGTTGGACAGCGGGCCGACCACGGCGACGATGACGGCCCGGGCCGGGGAGGTGGAGGGGGCGTCGAACGCGGTGTGCCCGCCCCACAGATCCAAAACGATCGCGGTGGCCGGGGTACCGGTGGCGGCCGCGGCGACGGCATGGGCGGCCTCGTGCACGAAGACGCTGAGCAGCAGGATCAGGGCGAAGGCGAGGGCGATGGCGTAGGTGGCCGGGCCGTCGATGTCGACCCAGACCCGCACGGTGGGGGCGAACAGCGCGGTCATCACCACGGCGATCAGGAACCAGGACGGGCGCAGGTACACCGGTACCGGGCCGACCCGGCCCAGGCGGATGCCGGACTGGGCCTGGGGCAGTTCCGCGGCCGCGCTCATCGTCGCCGTCCCGGTTGCTTTTCGTGGCCTGCTTGCTTTTCGTGGCCGGGGTGCGGCCGGCCGGCCGGTGGATGGCCCGGTTGCGCACGGATGGCCGGGCAGGAGTGCTGGTGGGAGATCTGCCCACCTGGCCCGGGGTTGCTCACAGCAGTGATGTTAAGGCAGTCCGCCCGGTTGCCCAGCTGGACCTTCCGGGCACCGTTGCCCGTTTCGCCAAAGTGTCGTACCTCGCCCTTAGGGTTTTCGTATGGCCGCCGCACTGTCCCCGTCCCGGGCCTCCGACTTCATGCAGTGCCCCCTGCTCTACCGCTTCCGCGTGGTCGACCGGCTGCCCGAGCGGCCCAGCCCGGCCGCGCTGCGCGGCACGCTGGTGCACGCGGTGCTGGAGAGTCTGTTCGACCTGCCGGCCGAGCAGCGCACCCAGCAGGCTGCGCTGGAGTTGCTGCGGCCGCAGTGGGAGCGGGTGCTGGCCGAGCGGCCCGAGGCTGCGCAGCTGTTCGGGGCTGGGGCGCTCGGTGGTGACCGGTTCGATGGTGGCGTGAGTGGTGTCGTCGGGGGAAACGCGGGTGGCACCGGCGGCGGCGAGGCGGGAAAGCTGGAGGCCGGGGAACCGGGGGCGGAACGGCCCGGGGCCGGCGATCCGGGGGCGGAGCGGCCGGGGGCCGAGACTGATCTGGACGGCTGGCTGGCCTCCGCCTCCGAGCTGATCGGCCGCTGGTTCGCGTTGGAGGACCCCACCCGGCTGGAACCGGCCGACCGCGAGCTCTACGTCGAGACCACCCTGGACGACGGGCTGGTCCTGCGCGGCTACGTCGACCGGCTCGACGTAGCGGCGGACGGGCGGCTGCGGGTGGTCGACTACAAGACGGGCAAGGCCCCGAGCGAGGCGTTCGAGGCCAAGGCCCTGTTCCAGATGAAGTTCTACGCCCTGGTCCTGTGGCGCACCCGGGGCCGGCTGCCCACCATGCTGCAGCTGGTCTACCTGGGCAACGGTGAGGTGCTGCGCTACGAACCCGACGAGCAGGAGCTGCTGGGCGTCGAGCGCAAGGTCCGGGCCCTGTGGGACGCCATCGTCCTGGCCGCCGAGACCGGCGACTGGCGCCCCTCCCCCAGCCGCCTGTGCACCTGGTGCGACCACCACGCCCTCTGCCCGGCGAAAGGCGGTACCCCGCCGCCCATTCCGGAGGATGCACTGGAGCGGGTGCTAGGGCTGAAACCGGCCACGACCGATGCCATGAGCCGAGACGGGGCCATTGCGTGAAACAGGTGTTGCAGGAGCGCGATTTGTTCACGCGGTAAGCAAGCGGACGGGACTGCCCGAAGGGGCGGGTGGGGCAGCGGAGGCCGGAAAGGTTCATGCGCTGCCCACCGCCTGGATGACAAAATGTCCGCCGTCCGGTGGACGACCCCTGGCTCCGCAGCCAGCAAGATCGGGGTTGGGATCAGGGTTCAACCCGAGGCGTGGGGGTAGTGGCCTCGGGCGTAATGGTTGGCGTCCTGCCGGATCGCGGTGGTTCGCGGTCCGGTGGATCAGCGCCTGGCGGGCCGGCTCGGCAGCCGGTCCATCACCTCGGGGGGATGCCGAGTCCCCGCGCTGCGCAGTCCGACGAACTCAGGGGAGTACACGGTGGCAACCGAAGCGATCGCGAGAGCGATTGACCTGCAGAAGATTTACGGCACCGGCGAGGCCCAGGTCAAGGCCCTGCGCGGGGTCAGTGTGGACTTCGGCCGCGGCGAGATGACCGCGATCATGGGGCCCTCGGGCTCCGGCAAGTCCACCCTGATGCACTGCATGGCCGCGCTCGACCGCCCCACCGACGGCGACGTCGAGATCGACGGGGTGCAGGTGCGCGGGCTCAAGGACAAGGCGCTCACCCAGTTGCGACGCGACCGGCTGGGTTTCATCTTCCAGTCGTTCAACCTGGTGCCGACGCTGAGCGCCAAGGAGAACATCACGCTGCCGCTGGACATCGCCGGGCGCAAGGTGGACCAGGAGTGGTTCGACCGGGTGGTGGACACGGTCGGCCTGCGCGACCGGCTCGGCCACCGCCCGAGCGAGCTGTCCGGTGGCCAGCAGCAGCGCGTGGCCTGTGCCCGGGCCCTGGTCAGCCGCCCGGCGATCGTGTTCGCGGACGAGCCGACCGGCAACCTGGACTCCCGGGCCAGCGCCGAGATCCTCTCGTTCCTGCGCAGTTCCACCAAGGACTACGGCCAGTCGATCGTGATCGTCACCCACGACCCGGTCGCCGCCGGGTACGCCGACCGCGTGCTGTTCCTGGCCGACGGCGAGATCGTGGACGAGATGGTCGACCCGACGGCCGACAAGGTGCTCGAGCGGATGCGGGGCTTCGACGGGGTTGGGCGGCGTAGCTGACATGCTCAGGGTCACGGTCAAGGGAATCTTCACGCACCGGCTGCGTTTCGCGCTGACCGCGCTCGCCGTCTGCCTGGGCGTGGCACTGGTCGCGGGCACCCTGGTGCTCAGCGGCAGCATCAACCGCACCTTCGACGGCATCGTCGAGCAGACCGCGGCCGGCACCGACGTCCAGGTACGCGGCGCCGAGCTGGAGACCACCACCTTCGAGGGCACCAAGCAGCGCGAGCCGCTGCCCCTGGACCTGGGCGAGAAGCTGGCCCAGGTGGACGGGGTCGGGCGGGTGGCCGCCGACATGAACGGCACCGCCATCCTGGTCGGCGAGAACGGCACTGCCGCTCGCAACGGCGGGGCTCCCAACCTGGGCTTCGCCTACTACCCGGACGACCCGGTGGTGACGCTGACCGACGGCCGGGCCCCGGAGCGCAAGGGCGAGGTGGCGGTCGAGAACACCACGCTCGAGCTGGCCGGCCTGAAGGTCGGGGACACCACCCGGGCGCTGATCCAGAACGAACCGCAGGACGTCACCATCACCGCCGGCTTCGACTTCGGCTCGGGCCTGGCCGGCGCCACCCTGGTGCTGCTGGACGAGCAGACCGCGATCGAGACCTGGGCCCCGGACGGCCAGGTGCCCTCGTTCACCCTGGGCGCGGCCGACGGGGTCAGCCACGAGCAGCTGCGCGAGGAGGTCACCGCGGTCCTGCCGGCCGGGGCCGAGGCGATCACCAGCGACGAGTTCTACGAGGAGCAGAAGGACGCGGTGGCCGCCGGGATCGGCTTCATCACCACGTTCCTGCTGATCTTCGCCGCGATCGCGGTGTTCGTCGGCGCCTTCATCATCGCCAACACGTTCTCGATGCTGGTCGCCCAGCGCACCCGCGAACTGGCCCTGCTGCGCGCGGTCGGCGCCTCACGCGGTCAGGTGCTGCGGGTGGTGCTGGGCGAGGCGGCGATCCTCGGCCTGGTCGGCTCGCTGCTCGGGCTGGGCCTGGGCATCCTGCTCGCGGCCGGGCTGCAGGCCCTGGTCGAGAGCGTCGGCCTGGAGATCACCGGGGGTCTGCCGGTCACCGCCAACACGGTGCTGGCCAGCCTGGTGGTGGGCCTGGGGGTGACGCTGGCCTCGGCGGTCATGCCGGCGGTCCGGGCCTCCAGGGTGCCGCCGATGGCCGCGCTGCGCGACGACGCCCAGACCCCGCCCGGAGGTGTGCTGCGCCGCGGCATCATCGGCCTGGTCCTGGTCGTCCTGGGGTTCGCCGCGGTGCTGCCCAGTTCCCTGGCCGAGGACCCGAACTGGCCGCTGATCGGGCTGGGCGCGGCGCTGCTGCTGTTCGGCCTGCTGGTGGCTGCTCCGTGGCTGACCCGCCCGGTGGTCCGTCTGGTCGGGGCGCCCTACACCCGGATCTACGGCACCGTCGGCCGGCTGGCCCGGGAGAACGCGCTGCGCAACCCCCGCCGGACCGCGACCACGGCGAGCGCCCTGATGATCGGTCTGGCGCTGATGTCCAGCGTCGGGGTGTTCGCCTCCTCGGCCAACGCCAGCGTGGCGGAGATCGTGGAGAACGAGCTCACCGCCGACTACGTGCTGAGCACCGGCGGCGCCGGCGTCATCCCGACCTCGGTGGCCGACGAGGTCCAGGAGATGCCGGGGGTGACCTCGGTGGCGCCGATCCGCTCGGCGCCGATGCGGATCGACGGGCAGGCGGCGTTCGCGCTGGCCGTGGACCCGCGCGCGATCACCGAGAACGTCAAGGTCACGGTGAACGACGGGACGCTGGACTCGATCGACTCGGGCGACGTGGTGATCAGCCAGAGCGCGGCGGACGACGAGGGCTGGAAGGTGGGCGACCAGCTGCCTCCGGCCGAGATCGGCGCGAAGGGGAATCAGATCCTGACCGTCGGCGGGATCATCGAGGACTCGCAGACGCTGAACAACCCGCGGGTGATGATCCCCCTGGACCTGTACCGCGAAACGGTTCCGCCGTCCCAGCAGGGCGACTTCCTGCTCTACGTGAAGTCGGACGGCAGCAACACCGATCAGCTGCGCACCGCTCTGGAGGACAAGGTCGAGCCCTTCCTGGTGGTCTCGGTGCAGGACGGCCAGGAGTTCGCGGACGCCCAGGCCGCGCAGATCAACCAGCTGCTCTACATGATCTACGCGCTGCTGGCGCTGAGCGTGCTGATCGCGGTGCTGGGCATCGTGAACACGCTGGCGCTGTCGGTGTTCGAGCGCACCCGGGAGATCGGGCTGCTGCGGGCGGTCGGGATGAGCCGGCGTCAGCTGCGGCGGATGATCAGCGCCGAGTCGGTGAGCACGGCGGTGTTCGGTGCGGTGCTGGGCATGGCGCTGGGCCTGGTGCTCGGGCTGGTCCTGCAGCGGGCCCTGGTCTCGCAGGGGCTGGAGACCCTGTCGATCCCGTGGCTGACCCTGGTGATCGTGCTGGTCTCCTCGGCGATCGCCGGGATGGTCGCGGCGATCATGCCGGCCTGGCGGGCGGTGCGCCTGGACGTGCTGCGGGCGATCACCGCGGAGTAACCGAGCCAGGAGGCAGCCGCAGGCCGGTGGCGGAAAAGAGCCAATCAACAACGGACGTCCGCCCTCCCTGAGCGGGCGGGCGGACGTCCGTTGGTCGTAGTTAAGTCAGCCGACCAGCTTGCCCAGGTCCTTCGCGGTCCAGCCGGCCAGGCTCGGGGTGACCGTGCGGCCCGGGCCGTCCGGCACCGGCACCAGGTGCTGCACGGCCAGCGTCGGCACCCCGGCGGCCTCGGCCGAGGCGATCCCGGTCAGGCTGTCCTCGATCGCCACGCACTCGGCCGGGGCGAGGCCGAGCAGTTCGGCGCCCTTCAGGTACGGCTCCGGGTGCGGCTTGCCGTGCGTCACCTCGTCGCCGGTGACCAGGAACCGGAAGAACTCCCCGGGCAGCGTGCCGACGATCGCCTCGGCCATCTCCCGGTAGGACATGGTGACCAGCGCGCACGGCACCCCGAGCTCGTTCAGCTCGAACAGCAGCTCGCGGGCGCCCGGCCGCCAGGGCACCTCGACCTCGATCCGGCGCACCACGCCGGTGGTCAGCCGGGCGATGATCTCCTCGGCCGGCAGGGTGACGCCGTGCTGCTGGATGTAGTGCGCCGAGTCGATCAGCGCGTTGCCGATCAGGCTGTGCGCGTCCTCGTCGGTCCAGGTGCCGCCGAACTCGGCGACCAGCAGGTGCTCCTCGGCCATCCAGTACGGCTCGGTGTCCACCAGCGTGCCGTCCATGTCCCAGAGAACGGCGGCGGGCAGGCCGGCTGCGCGCCGGGCGAGGGTGGTGGCAGAGTCTGTCCCGACGGCGCGGGGACTGATCGGCTGGGAGAGGTTGTTGTCACTCACGATGCTGATTTCTCGCCTCTGACGGATGGACAGACGAATGCGTACCGGAGCGACCCTCTTTGGTTCCCTTCCGGCAGCCGAGTCTAAGCCGACGGGGCCGGTGGGCCGCAGCTGAGCCGGGCCGGCGCCCTTAGGCTGGGCCGACGACGGTGAGACCACACCGGCGGGTGAGGCGCGAGATGACTGACGAAGATGTGAGCGAGGAGAAGGCGTGACGGATCTGTCGGGAGTGCCGCCGCTGCGGGACCCCGTGATGGTGGCTGCCTTCGAGGGCTGGAACGACGCCGGTGAGGCCGCCAGCGGAGCCGTGGCGCACCTGGAGAAGGTCTGGGGCGCCCAGAGCGTGGGCGAGCTCGATCCCGAGGAGTACCACGACTTCCAGGTCAACCGGCCCAGCGTGGGGGTGGACGAGGCCGGCCGGCGCTCGATCACCTGGCCCACCACCCGGCTGTACTGGGCCCGGCCGCCGGGTGCGAGCCGGGACGTGGTGATCGTGCGCGGGATCGAGCCGTCGATGCGCTGGAAGCAGTTCGTGCGCGAGGTGCTGCGGTACGCCGACGACCTGAAGGTCGGCACCATGATCACGCTGGGGGCGCTGCTGGCCGACGTGCCGCACACCCGGCCGATCCCGGTGACCACCACCAGCGACGACGAGCGGCTGCTGGACAAGCTGGCGGTGGAGCCCTCGCGGTACGAGGGCCCGACCGGGATCGTCGGGGTGCTGCAGGAGTCGGCCACCAAGGTGGGTCTGCCCAGCCTGTCGCTGTGGGCGGCGGTCCCGCACTACGTGGGGCAGTCGCCCTCGCCCAAGGCCACGCTGGCCCTGCTGCGCCGGATCGAGGACGTGCTGGACGTCACGGTGCCGCTGGGTGAGCTGCCGGAGGACGCCCGGGCCTGGGAACGCGGGGTGGACGAGCTGGCCGAGGAGGACACCGAGATCGGCGAGTACGTCCGGCAGCTGGAACAGGCCAAGGACACCGCGGACCTGCCGGAGGCCAGTGGTGAGGCGATCGCCAAGGAGTTCGAGCGGTACCTGCGGCGGCGTGACCCGGGCGACGAGGGTCCCAAGCCCGGAATGATGTAGACCCGACCACGACGAAGGCCCGCCGTTCCAAGCGAACGGCGGGCCGACGTCTTTAAGCTCTTAGAAACGCACCCCGAGCAGAGCGTCAACCGTACGCCCGAGGACTCCAGGCGCCGCGTCCACCGAGACGTCCCCGGACAGCGTCGCCTCTACCCACGCGTCCACTGCGGCCAGGGCCTTCGGCGCGTCCAGGTCGGTGCCGATCGCTTCCCGGACGGCAGCCAGCACCGGCTGCGGGTCGGCGCCCTCCTGGCGGGACATCGCGTCCTTCCAGCGCTCCAGCCGGGTCTGCGCCGCGGCCAGGTTCTCGTCGGTCCAGTCCCAGCTGGTGCGGTAGTGGTGGGCCAGGATCGCCAGGCGGATGACCTGCGGGTCCACCCCCGACTCGCGCAGCTTGGAGACGAACACCAGGTTGCCCCGGGACTTGCTCATCTTCTCGCCGTCCAGCCGGACCATCCCGGCGTGGGCGTAGTGCTTGGCGAACGGCGCCTGCCCGGTGATCGCCTGGCCGTGCGAGGCGCTCATCTCGTGGTGCGGGAAGAGCAGGTCGTCTCCCCCGCCCTGGACGTCGAAGCCCATCCCGAGGTGCTGCAGCGCGATCGAGGCGCACTCGATGTGCCAGCCCGGCCGGCCCGCACCGAGGGTGTCGCCGTCCCAGGAGGGCTCGCCCTCGCGGGCCACCCGCCACAGCAGTGCATCCAACGGGTGACGTTTGCCCGCCCGGTCGGGGTCTCCGCCGCGCTCGGCGAAGGTGGCCCGCGCCTCCTCGTCGGAAAGCTGGGCCACGCGGCCGAAGTCGGGGTCGGAGGTGACGTCGAAGTACACGTCCTGGGCCCCGGCCACCAGCGCGTCCGGGGTGGGCACCAGGTAGGCCTTGCCCGCCTTGACCAGGCCCTGCACGGACTCCACGACCAGTGGCACGGACTCCACCGCGGTCATGAACACCCGGGGGGCGAGCACGCCGAGGGCGATCATGTCGTCCTTGAACCGCTCGGTCTCCCGGTCGGCCAGGGCCCGCCAGTCCTCACCGGTGGCGTTCGCCCGCTCCAGCAGCGGGTCGTCCACGTCGGTGACGTTCTGCACGTAGAAGACCTCGTGGCCGGCGTCGAGCCAGGCCCGGTTGAGCAGATCGAAGGCCAGGTAGGTGGACGCGTGCCCGATGTGGGTGGCGTCGTAGGGGGTGATGCCGCAGACGTAGATCCGGGCCTCACCCTCCGGCGCGGTGGTGACCAGCTTCCGCTCGGCGGAATCGAAGATGCGCACCGGTGCACCGGCACCGGGCAGACGGGGGACAGCGGGAGAAGGCCACGGGATCACGCTCGGAGCCTAACCGACTGCAGGAGAAGATGTCTGTGCAGGTCCAGGGCGTATTACGGGAATAAAAGCGGCGGGCTCAGAAGGGCGGCCAGGGGATGGCGTGCCAGTCTCCGGGAGGCTTCGGGAACCGCCCGCGACGCAGCAGCTGAGCGGCCCGCCGGGCGGTCCGGGCGATCTCGTCCTCCTCCAGGAGGCCGGCCAGCTCGGCGTGCAGTTCGCCCTCGGCGGTGAGGTCCGTCACCAGTTTCTCCAGGAGCTCGGACGTCTCCTCGCCGAGGGGTTCACCCGCCCAGCCCCACAGCACGGTGCGCAGCTTGTCGTCCAGGTTGAAGGTGAGCCCGTGGTCGACGCCGTACAGCCGGCCGTCGGTGCCGCGCAGGATGTGGCCACCCTTGCGGTCGGTGTTGTTGGCCACCGCGTCGAACAGGGCGATCCGGCGCAGGCCGGGGTCGTCGGCGTGGGCCAGCACCACCGGATCACCGGCCGCGTCCTCGGCAACCAGCACCTGTTTCCAGCTCTCCGGCATCTCCTGCGGGGGCAGCACGTCGACCACCCCGGCGCCGGGCTCGCCCATCACCGGTTCCTGGACCAGGGGCATGCCGCCCAGGCCGAGCTCACCGCTGTCCTCGGCCGGGGCGTTGATCCACAGCTGGACGCTGCCCAGGCCGAACGGGCCCTCGCGCAGCACGGTCGGCGGGACCACGTCCAGGCCGGTGTGCGCGGACAGCACGTAGCTGGCCGTCTCACGCAGGCCCAGGGTCTGGGAAGGGAAGTCCCACAACGGTTTCTCCCCGGCGATCGGCTTGTACACCGCGCCGGTGGCCACCCCGTCCAGGCCGACCGAGACGTAGAGCGTGGCGTTGCTGGCCCCGGTGATCCGGCCCCGGACCTCCAGCTCACCTTCGGCCAGAAGCTTGAGCAGCTCGGGCTCTTCCATCGCGGAGGTCAGCGCCGGTACCCGTTCGCGCGCGGGCAGATGTGCCCCTCCGGGTCCAGCGGGAAGGTGCAGAACGGGCAGGGCGGGCGGCCGGCCCCGACCACCGCCAGAGCACGCTTGGCGAACGCCCGGGCGGCGGCCCCGGCCAGCGAGACCCGCAGCACCGCGCCCTCGGCGTCCTCGTCGTTGTCGGGCAGCTCGTCCTCGTCCTCGGCCAGGTTCTCCCCCGCCTCGAAGCACTCGATCACCACCCGCTCGAGCTCGCCGTCCCAGGCCAGGCTCATCGTGCCGACCCGGAACTCCTCCTCGATCGGGGTGTCCAGCGGTGCCGTGTCGTCGGTCCGGGTGGGGGCCAGGGCGGGCACGGCGGGACTGCCCGAGCTGCGCCTGAGCACCTCGTCGAGCAGTTCGTCGACCCGCTCGGCCAGCACCGAGACCTGCTGCTTCTCCAGCTGCACGGTGGTCAGCCGGTTGCCCGTACGGGCCTGGAGGAAGAAGGTGCGTGATCCGGGCTGGCCCGTCGTCCCCGCGACGAACCGGTCCGGTGACTCGTACTCGTACACCTGGCGCGGCATGAGGCGACCCTATGACTTTCCGGTGCCGGGTGCCGCACCACCGGCGCCGCCGCCGACGACAGCATCGGACTCAGCTCCTTCGCCCGCACCGGCCGCGGGTTCCGGGGGCACCAAAGCCGCCAGATCAGTACCCGAGTCGTTGACCCGCACCGCGAACGGGCGCAGCGGTGTGAAACGGATCACGGAGACCGAGCAGGGGTCGACGAGCAGCCGCTGGAACTGGTCCAGGTGCATGCCGAGCGCATCGGCCAGGATCGCCTTGATCACGTCACCGTGCGAGACCGCCAGCCAGACCGCGTGATCACCGAACTCCTCGGCCACCCGGGCGTCGTACTCCCGGATCGCGGCCACCGCCCGGTGCTGCATGTCCGGCATCGACTCGCCCTCGGGCCCGGGGAAGGTCACCGCCGAGGGGTGCGCCTGGACCACCGGCCAGAGCTTCTCCTTGGCCAGTTCCTTCAGCGGGCGGCCGGTCCAGTCGCCGTAGCGGCACTCCCCCAGCCGGTCGTCAGTAAGCAACGGCAGGTCCGGGTGCGGGGCGAGCAGAGCGGAGGCGGTCTCCTGGCAACGCTGCAGCGGGCTGGCCACGGCGAGCCGGACCGGGATCTGCTCCAGCCGGCCGGCCAGGGCCTTCGCCTGGGCCTGGCCGGTCTCGTCCAGACCGACGCCGGGCGTCCACCCGGCCAGGACACCGCTTGCGTTCGCCGCTGTGCGGCCGTGACGGACCAGCAGAACTGTGGGCACGATCGCCAAGCCTACGTCTTCGTCACATCAGGACCCTCCCCGGTCGCACCCCTGCACGCTAAGTTGGCCGTTTATGGAGCAGCGTTACGTGGGCCGCACCGGTCTGCGTGTCTCTCGCCTCGGGCTGGGGACGATGACCTGGGGCCGGGAGACCGACCAGGACGAGGCCGCGCACCAGCTCAGGGACTTTCTCGAGGCCGGCGGCACGCTGGTCGACGTGGGCAGCCGCTACGGGGCCGGGGCCTGCGAGGAGACGCTGGGCAAGCTGCACCAGGCGCACGGCGTGCGCGGCGAGCTGGTGATCTCGGCCAAGGCGGTGGTGCCGCTGCAGCGCCAGGGGCCGGACCTGTCCCGCCGCTCGCTGCTGCTGGCGCTGGACGCGACGCTGACCCGGCTGGCCACCGACCACGTGGACCTGTGGACGGCGCCGGGCTGGAGTTCGGCCGTGCCGCTGGAGGAAACGCTCTCGGCGCTGGAGACCGCGGTGCGCTCGGGCCGGGCCCGCTACGCCGGGATCGCCAATCTGGACGCCTGGCAGGCGGCGCTGGCGGCCACCGGTTCGCAGACTCTGGCGGCCGTGCACTCCGAGTACTCGCTGGTGCAACGGCAGGCCGAGAACGAGCTGATCCCGGCGAGCGAGCACCTGGGCCTGGGGGTGATCGGCTGGTCCCCGCTGGGCCGGGGCGTGCTCACCGGGAAGTACCGGCACGGCA
This sequence comes from Kineosporia babensis, assembly GCF_021129305.1. Lineage (GTDB taxonomy): Bacteria > Actinomycetota > Actinomycetes > Actinomycetales > Kineosporiaceae > Kineosporia > Kineosporia babensis. Next base: position 33,612 of record NZ_JAJOMB010000007.1, read on the forward strand.
CGCCGGCCGACTCCCGGGCGGCCTCACCGCATCTGGCCCAGTTCGTCGAGCCTTATCTGGACCGGTCCTCCCGCCGGATCACCGATGCGGTGATCGCGGCGGCGGACGGCCTGGGTTTCTCCCCTCTGGAGATCTCGCTGGCGTGGGCCCGGGACCGGCCCGGGATCAGCTCGGTGCTGCTCGGGGCCCGGACCGGTGCCCAGCTCCGGCAGGCGCTGGGCAGTGAGGACGTCGAACTGCCGGCCGAGATTCTCGGCGTGCTGGACGAGGTCTCGCTCTCGGCCCTATGAAACCGGGGCTGGGGAGCGGAACTCGCCGCTGTCCGGCTGCAGCACCCGGACCTCGGCGGACCCGATGTCGAAGAACATCCCGACCAGTTCCAGTTCCCCGGCCTCGACCCGGCGGCGCACCAGCGGGTGCTCCATCAGGTGCCGGAGCTGGACGACAACGTTGACCTGAGCCAGCCGGGCAACCTCGTCGACCTCGCCCAGGTCCAGGCCCGCGGCGGAGGTGTCCCGGTAGCTGGTCAGCGAGTCCTCGGCGTTCGCCAGCCAGCCCGGCAACGCCCCCCGGACCTCGAGCGAGGGCTCCAGCAGGGCGCGCATCGCGCCACAACCGGAGTGCCCGCACACCGCGATGGTGGAGACCCCGAGCACCCCGACCGCGTACTCGACCGCCGCCAGGGTGGAGTCACCCGGGTCGGAAGGCCGGTCGGGAACCAGATTTCCGACGTTGCGCACGGTGAACAGGTCGCCCGGGCCAGAGTTGGTGATCAGGTTCGGTACCACCCGCGAGTCGGCGCAGGTGATGAAAAGCGTGCACGGTGACTGCGATTCGCGCAGTTCGTGCAGAACCGAACGGACGCGGGGGGCGAGCCGCTCGTGGAAGGCACCCACCCCGTCCATCAGTGGGCTCAGCAACCGGGCACTGCGGCCGTGCGGCTGGGAGTCGGACGAGATGTCGATCTCCCCGTGCTTCCAGGGCGCGATCGAAGCCGGCACCCCGCGGCCGAGAACCCGCCCCCGCGGCGGTTTCTTGCCCCCGATCACCTCGCTGAGCACGGCCGCGCCCTGTTCCCGGACGCTGACCGTTCCGCCGCTGCGCCGGTGTTCCTCGATCCAGTCGAGCAGGTGCTCACAGGCCGCCTGGTCGAGGAAGTCCAACTCCAGGTCGAGATTCACCGCCGCCCCCTCCGGCACCGCACCCAGCCGGCGGGCCAGCCGCGGGAGCGAGACGAAGGTGAGTGTGCCGGTGAGCACCACCCGCCAGGGGCCTTCGGCCACGGAAGGGCGAATCACCTCGACCTTGGCCAGGATCGAGCGGCGAGCGGCGTACCCGAGGGCCACCACGATGCCCAGCAGCACTCCTTCGAGCAGGTTGAGCAGCAGCACGCCGAGCAGGGTGACCACCCAGACCGCGGCCTCGCCGTGCCGGTGGGCGGTGCGCAGGTGGCCGAGATTGACCAGCCCGAGCCCGATCACGACCAGCAGCCCGGCCAGCACGGCCAGCGGGATCTGCTTGACCACCGAGACCAGGACCACCGAGAACAGCGCCACCCAGATCGCGTGCAGCACGGCCGAGTACTTGGTCTTCGCCCCGGCCCGGACGTTGGTGGCGCTGCGGACGATCACCCCGGTCACCGGCAGGCCGCCGGCCAGACCGGAGAGGATGTTCGCCCCGCCCTGACCGACCAGCTCCCGGTCGAGGTCGGCGCGTTTGCCGCCGTGCATCTTGTCCACCGCGACCGCCGAGAGCAGGGTCTCGACGCTGGCCACCATGGCCACGGTGAGCACCCCGACCCCGACCGAGACCCAGGCCTGCTCGGGCAGCTGCGGCAGCTGCACGGCCGAGATCAGGTTGCTGGGCAGGTCCACCCGGTCGACCACGAACGGCAGCGAGGCCACCGTCATCAGGGTCACCGAGGCCAGCGCCGCCGGGACCTGGCCGAGCGGGCCGAGGTGGCGGGTGATCCTGGGCCACAACAGGTTCAGGACGATGGTGCCGATCCCCAGCAGCGCCGAGGCGGTGTGCAGGCTGAGGATCTGGCCGGGCAGGTCGAGCATGCTCTCCCGGGCCGAGCTGCGTGACTCGTCGCCCAGCAGCACGTGCAACTGGCCGACCACGATGGTCAGGCCGATCCCGGCCAGCATGCCGTGCACCACGGCCGGGGAGATGGCCAGCGCGGCCCGGGCCACCCGGGTCAGGCCGAAGCCGATCTGGACGATCCCGGCCAGCACGGTGATCAGGCAGGTGACCCGCCAGCCGTGCTCGGCGACCAGGCCCGCCACCACCGCGGTCAGGCCCGCGGCCGGGCCGGTGACCTGCAGTGGGGCGCCGCCGAAGAGCCCGGCGACGATACCGCCGACCACGGCGGCGATGATGCCGGCCACCACGGGGGCACCCGAGGCGACGGCGATCCCGAGCGACAACGGCAGGGCGACCAGGAAGACGACCAGGGACGCTTCGATGTCGGCCCGCCAATGTGGCTGCGGCACAGAACTTTCGGGTTGAGGTTCACCGTCGTCGGGCCTCGCGCCGGAGGGCGCGATCGTGACGGTGGAAGAGGACTCCTTGCTCATGGGCTGTCTCCTGGCGTCGTTCGCGGCGTCTGGAGGTGCATAGGACTGGATCGGGCGTCCGTGCCCACGACTACTTACAGTGAACAGAGTGCGGGTGACATCGCGGTTGGTCAATCCGAAACGGATGAGAATTCGCTCATAGAACTGCGTTTCGGCCGACCGCGAGACCAAAGAGGTTGTTGTGAAACAGGTTACGGGTTACTCAAGAGTTTCTCGTGAGCCCGCCGAAAGACCGGCTTACCTGCCCGTAGAACGGACAGCACGAAGTCCGGTCCCGCCGAAACGCGGAACCGGACCCGGTGGTGCCGTACGGGTGGGACGAAGGTGCAGTGCGGTGCGCGGTCCTCAGGGACGCCGGACCGCAGCCGCCGGGGCGTTGCCGTCCCGCTCGCCCGCGCCGTCCTCGCTGTCGTCCTCGTCCTCGTCGTCGTCGAAGTCGTCGAGGTCGTCGTCGAGATCCTCGAGGTCGTCGTCCTCGTCGTCCTCGCCGGCCAGCGCGTCCTCCGCGTCGTCGTACAGGACGAACGGGGTGACCTCGTCGAACGCGTCGTACAGCGACTCGTCGTAGGTCTCGAAGGCGTCCGCCAGGGTCTGGTACGCCGCGACCACTGCGGGGTCGGCCTCACCGGCCCGCTTGGAGGCGGCATCCAGGTGCGCCTCAAGAGCAGCGATCAGGCGGTCGAGCGCGGCTCGGGGCTCCGTCGTCATGGCATGAAGGTATCGGGTCGTGATGACATGGAGAGACCTGGCTCCTCGGGGATGCCGATGAGAGCCGGGTGAACGGTGGATGACACCGGCCGCCGACTGCGCGACCGGTGCCGCAGCGAGGAAGAGACCGGCGGAATATCGAGGAAGAGAGCTGCCTTGAGCGATGACGTGCGTGATCTGGATTCCAGGGTGCGCCCGGCCGACGCCGGTGCGACCCCGTTCTCACCCGACTACGAGTACCGTGTGTTCTCCCTGCCCCGGGGCACCGGCCGCGCGCAGGCCCGTCAGCTGCTCACCGAGCAGGCCGAGTACGGGCGCTGGGAGCTGGCCCGGGTGCAGATCTCGTTCGGCGGCGGCCGGCGGGTCTGGCTGCGCCGGCGGATCATGCGGGTGGAACGCACGTTGTGAGCCCGGGAAGCTGAGGTGCCCGAGAACGTCCACTGCTGGTGGACGTTCTCGGGCACCGAACTCTCGAGGGCTCAGCTGAGCTGCAGGAACCGGTCGAAAGCCTTGACCCCGAACCGCAGCGACTCCAGCGGCACCCGCTCGTCCACGCTGTGGAACATCCCGGCGAAGTCCAGGTCGGCGGGCAGCTTCAGCGGGGCGAAGCCGTAGCCCTTGATGCCCAGCTTGCTGAACGCCTTGTTGTCGGTGCCGCCGGACAGGCAGTACGGCAGCACCGCCGCGCCCGGGTCCAGCTCCAGCAGCGACTGCCGCATCGCCTGCACCAGCCCACCTTCGAAACCGGCCTCCAGCGCCACGTCACCGTGCAGTACCTCGACCGTGACGTGCTCCCCGGCCAGCTCGGTCAGGGTGGCCATCAGCGCGTCCCGCTGACCGGGCAGGTACCGGCAGTCGACCAGGGCCGAGGCCTGCCCGGGGATCACGTTGTGCTTGTAGCCGGCCTGCAGCACGGTGGGGTTGGCGGTGTTCTGGACCGTGGCCTCCAGCCAGCGCGCGGTGGTGCCGAACAGCTCGCGCAGCTTCTCGACATCCACCTCGTCGCCGGTCAGCAACTGCACGCCGGTCTGCTCGTGCACCCCCTCGAAGAAGGCCCGCACCGTCGCCGGGACCACCGTGGGCCACTGGTGGGCGCCGATCCGGGCCACCGCCTGGGCCAGGTGCGTCACCGCGTTGTCGCCGTTCACCTGGGAGCCGTGCCCGGCCCGGCCGCGCGCGGTCAGCCGCACCCAGGCGATGCCCTTCTCGGCGCTCTGCAGCAGGTAGGTGCGCCGGCCCTGGAGCTCCACCGAGAAGCCGCCGACCTCGCTGACCGCCTCGTCGACGCCCTCGAACAGGCCCGGGTGGTTGTCCACCAGCCAGTGCGAGCCCTTGACCCCACCGGCCTCCTCGTCGGCCATGAAGGCCAGCACGATGTCGCGGGGCGGGCGCCGGCCCTCGCGCAGCATCTGCCGCACGGTGGCCAGGATGATCGCGTCCATGTCCTTCATGTCCACCGCACCGCGGCCCCACAGGCAGTCGTCGACCACCTCGCCGGAGAACGGGTCGACCTGCCAGTCCTCCTTCTGCGCGGGCACCACGTCGAGGTGGCCGTGCACCAGCAGGGCCGGGCGGCTCGCGTCGGCGCCCGGGATCCGGGCCACCACGCTGGTGCGGCCGGGCTCGCTCTCGAACACCTGCGGCTCGATCTGCACCTCGGAGAGCAGGCCGGCCACGTACTCGGCGGCCTGACGCTCGCCCGGGCCGCTGTTGTCGCCGAAGTTGCTGGTGTCCATCCGCAGCAGGTCGCGGCAGATGGTCACGACCTCTTCGGTGGCCGGCGGGTGGTCCCCGGCCACCGAGGGGTCGGCTCCGGCCGGCACGGGTGCCGCTGGCCTTCTCATGACGTGACCTCCGCATGGGTTCGTGGTCCGGCCACGGTACACACGACTCACCGTGGTCAAGTGCCCAGCCTGCCCCGCCGATGTTGCGGTGGATCACGTGCAGGGGGAACCACGGGGTGTCGATAGCGGACGTCCGCCGGGCCGGCGGTAACCAGGAGGCGACGGCGGGTAGGCCGCTCGCCGGTGCGGTCGCGCTCTTCGCCGGTTGCCTCCTGCTCGGCCTGGGCGTCTCGCAGTTCGGCATCCGCTTCCTGCGGGATCCCGCCCTGCACGTGTCGGTCTGGTGGCCGCTGTCCGGTTTCGCACTTGTCCTGCTGGTCCGGCTGCGCCCCCGGGCCTGGCCCCTGGCGCTGATCGGGCTGGCCGCCGGCCAGTTCTTCACCAACCTGAACACCTACTACCACGCACCCTCCGACGCCCTGGGCATCCTGACCGCGGCGCTGGGCGAGACCGTGGTGATCGCCGTGCTGCTGCGCCGGGCCTTCCGCGGGCCGGTGCTGCTGAACTCCCCCGCCGCGGCCGGCCGCTTCGCCCTCTGCGCGGCCAGCGGGGTGGCCTTCGGCGCCACCGTGTTCGCCCTGGTCCAGGACCCGTTCACGTTCGCCCTGTGGCACGGCTACTTCCGCTCGCACGGTCTGGGCGTGCTGGTCATCTCGCCGCTCTTCCTGGTCGCTCTGGGCCCCCGCGAGCTGCTGGCCGAGCTGCGCCGGCGCCGGCTGAACCTGGAGTGGGCGGCCCAGGCGCTGGTGCTCGGCCTGGTCACCGCCGGCGTCTTCATGAACGACCAGCGGGTGGTCCCCTCGGTGGTCTGCATGATCCCGCTGCTGTGGGGCGGGCTGCGGCTGGGCACCCTGCGGGCGATGGGCTCGCTGCTGCTGATGGCGGTGCTGGCCACCGTCGGCACGCTGCGCGGAGTCGGGCCGATCGTGCAGGAACCGCCCGACGCGCAGACCCTGGCGATCCAGCTGGTGGTCGCCGCGGTGAGCATCGGCACCCTGGCCGTGGTCCTGGCCGCCGAGCAGAAGAGCGCCCTGCTGCGGCTGGCCAAGGCGGGCAGTGCCGACCTGGTGGAGGCCGAGCGGATCGCCGGGCTGGGCTCCTCCACCTGGGACCTGAAGACCGGGGAGATCCGCTGGAGCGACGGACTGTACGCCCAGCTCGGTCAGACCCGCGAGAGCATGCCCCCGGACGCCGAGAGCTACGTCGAGAAGATCCACCCGGACGATCGGGGCGTGCTGCTGGCGGCGCTGGCCCGGGTGGACAGCGGGGAGATCCCCAACATGGAGTGCCGGCTGCTGCGCCCGGACCACTCGTGGCGCACCGTACTGCTGCGCAACCGGGTGGACCAGGACCCGGACGGCCGTCCGGCCATCATGCGCTCGACCGTGCTGGACGTGACCGCGATCCGGGAGGCCGAGAAGGCCCTGCAGCAGGCCCACACCCAGCTCTCCGGGGTGCTCAACGCGGTGGAGAACGTGGGGATCGTGGGGGCGGCGACGAGCACCTCGCTGATCACCTTCTTCTCCCCGGCGGCGGAGCGGATGCTGGGCTGGCGGGCCGAGGAACTGGTCGGCCTGCACAACCCGCTGGTGTACCTCTCCCCCGCCGATGCCGAGCGGGCGATGGCCACCACCGGGATCGACGACCCGATGATCGCGCTCGGGCAGGAGCTGCTGCTGCGGGGGCACGACCGCCGGCGCTGGACCCTGGTCCGCAAGGACGGCACGCAGTTCCCGGCTCATGTGGGTCTGAGCATCATCAACGCCCCGGACGGCACCCCGGAGACGTACATCGCCACGATCTTCGACCTCAGCCCGGTGCTGCGGGCCGAGGCCGAGCTGCAGGAGAGCCAGGACCGGTTCCGGCTGGCCTTCGAGTTCGCCCCGACGGCGATGGCCACCGTCTCGCTGGACGACGCCGACCTGGGCCGGATCCGGCAGGCCAACCCGGCACTGTGCCGGTTCACCGGTAAGTCCGAGCCGGAGCTGCTCGAGTGCAGCCTGGCCGACCTGATGACCCCCGCCCACGCCGAGGCAGCCGCCGCCGACCTGCGGAAACTGCTGGCCGGGGGCGGCGACTCGACCACCGGCGAGTGGGCCTTCCACCGGGCCGACGGCGGTGAGCTGTGGGGCCTGCTGTCGACCTCGGTGGTGCGGCCCACCGACGGCCGGCCGCCCTACCTGATCACGATGATCGAGGACATCACCGCCCGGATGCAGCTGACCGAGCGGCTGCGGCACGAGGCCTCGCACGACCCGCTGACCGGGCTGCCCAACCGTCAGGTGCTGCGCCGCCAGCTGGAGGACGCGCTGGCCCAGCCCCCGGCCTCGGGGGCGGTGGCGGTGCTGTACGTGGACCTGGACGGGTTCAAGGCGGTCAACGACGGCCGGGGCCACGCCACCGGGGACGAGTTGCTGGTGCAGGTGGCCGACCGGATCGCGGCCTGCGTACGGGCCAGCGACGTGGTGTCCCGGCTGGGCGGTGACGAGTTCGCCGTCCTGCTGCCCCGGGTGAACGACCTGGACACGGCCCGGGCGATCGGCGAGCGGATCGTCACCGCGCTGGCCCTGGACTTCGACATCGACGGCGTGCCGTGCCGGATCGGCGCGAGCATCGGGATCGCCCTCTCGCCCCCGGACTCCCCGCGGGCCGGGGACGCGCCGGATCTGCTGAACGCCGCCGACGAGGCGATGTACCAGGCCAAGCGGGCCGGCAAGGGCCGGGTCGAGGTGAGCTCCCGGTGACCGGCCGGCTCGGGGCGGCCCGTCGCGAACTGGCCCACTTCGTCCTTTGTCTGGTTCTCGCGGTTGCCCTGGGACAGCTCGCCCTGCGTCTGCTGCGGGACCCGAACCTGCACACCTCGGTGTGGTGGCCGTTGGCCGGGGCCGGGATAGCGGTTCTGGCCCGGCTGAATCCCCGTTCCTGGCCGGCTGCTCTCGGGGGCATCTCGCTCGGCTATCTTGTCAGCGTCCTGGAGTACGGTTACGACCCGGGCGCTGCCATCGGTATTTTCGTGGCCGCGAACATCGAACTCCTGGCGGCCTCGGCAGTGCTGCGCAAGCTCTTCCCCACCGGGGTACGACTGAATTCTCCCCGGCACGCCTTTCTGTTCACCGTAAGCGTCCTGGCCGGAGTCTCTTTCGGCGCCTTCCTGTACAGCTTCTCCCAGTATCTGGCCTCGGAAGGCACGTTCGGCAGCCTGTGGAGCGCCTACTTTCGCACCCATGCCCTCGGCATTCTGCTGGTTTCACCGCTTTTCCTGGTCGCGCGCACCGGCCTCCGGGATGCCCGGCGGGAACGACGGCTGAATCTGGAGTGGCTGGCCCAGATCCTGACGCTGGTCGCGATCAGCCTGCTGGTCTTCGCGCTGGACCAGCACCTGATCGTGCCGATCGTCTGCGCGCTGCCGTTGCTGTGGGGCGGGCTGCGGCTGGGCCCGGTGCGCTCGATGGTCTCGCTGCAGGCGCTCGGCCTGATCACCACGGTCTGCACGCTGCGCGGGCTGGGGCCGTTCGGCGACGAAGCGGGCTGGCAGCGGGCCTGGTCGATCCAGGTGTTCCTGGTCGTGCTGACCCTGATGCTGTTGTTCATCGTGCTCGTCGCCCAGGCCCGGGACGCGGCGTTGCAGGCCAGCGAGGAACGCGCGGCCGCGCTGGCCAAGGCCGAGGAGATCACCGGCACCGGCTCGGGCGTGCTGAACGTGCTGACCGGCGAGGTGACCTGGTCGCCCGGGATGTACCGGCAGCTCGGCCTGGACCCGGCCACGGTGGCCCCGGCGGCGAAGCGGTTCTTCTCCGCCATCCACCCGCAGGACCAGGCCCGGGTGGTGGACTCGATCAGCCGGATGTCGCAGACCGGCCAGACCCGGGAGCCGCTGGAGTACCGGCTGATCCGCCCGGACGGATCACAGCGGCTGGTGCAGGGCCGGACCGAGGCCGAGCGCAACGAGGACGGCCAGGTGGTGCGGCTGCACTCGACCATCTACGACATCACTGGCCAGCGCGCCGCCGAGCTGGCCCGCAGCAAGGCCGACAGCGAGCTGCACGCCATCCTCGGGGCGATCACCGAGACCGGGATCGTCGGCACCGACGCCTCCACCGGCCTGGTCACCCGGTTCAACGCCGGGGCCGAGAAGCTGCTGGGCTACCGCGCCGCGGAGGTGATCGGAACGCTGCAGTCCTCGGCGTTCCACACCGAGCGCACCCGCGAGGCGGCCCGGGCCCGGGGCGAGAACGACGACGCGATGCAGGTCTTCCTGGACGAGACCGCCTCGCTCGGCGCGTTCACCGAGCAGATCACCGCCCTGCGCAAGGACGGCTCGGAGTTCCCGGCCCAGCTCAGCCTGACCCCGTACACCGGCCCGGACGGCAGCCGGGAGTACATCGGGGTGATCATCGACCTGAGCGAGGCGATGCAGGCCCGGGTCGACCTGCGCGAGAGCGAGACCAAGTTCCGGCTGGCCTTCGACGGGGCCCCGCTGGCGATGGCGATCCTCGGCCTGCAGGCGGCCGACCCGGGGGTGATCCTGCAGGTCAATCCCGCGATGTGCGCCTTCGCCCAGCGGTCCGAGGCGCAGCTGCTGCAGACCCACCTGATCGACCTGATGGAAGAACCGCACGCCACCAGGGCCCGGCACAACCTGGCCCTGCTGGCCGGCGGTCAGCTCGACCACGTCTCGGTGGACCGGCAGTTCCGCCGGGCCGGCGAGGGCGAGCTGTGGGGCCGGCTGTCCACCGCCGCGGTGCACCCGGCCGACGACCGGCCGCCCTACCTGATCCTGATGATCGAGGACATCACCGACCGCCGGGAGCTGACCGAGCGGCTGCGGCACGAGGCCGCCCACGACCCGCTGACCGGCCTGCCCAACCGCAGCCAGCTGCGCGAGCGGCTGGACCGGGCGCTGGCCGCGAAGGCCCGCATCGGCAACGTGGCGGTGCTGTACATCGACCTGGACGGGTTCAAGGCGGTGAACGACAGCCAGGGCCACAGCGCCGGCGACGAGCTGCTGATCCAGGTGGCCGACCGGATCGCCGCCTGCGTGCGCTCCAGCGACGTGGTGGCCCGCCTCGGCGGCGACGAGTTCGCGGTGCTCTGCCCGGGGGTACCGGACCAGGACACCGCCCTGGCGATCGGGCGCAGCATCATCGCCACCCTGGCCGAGGAGTTCGAGCTCAGCAGCGCCTACGCGCGGATCGGGGCGAGCGTCGGCGTGGCGTTGTCCGGCGCGGACGAGGAAGGCAGTACGGCCAGTGCCCTGCTGGAGGCTGCGGACGGGGCGATGTACCGGGCGAAGCGGGACGGCAAGGGCCGGGTCCGGGTCAGCCAACGCTGAACCGGTGCCTTCGATGTCACGCTTCGCACCCGCCCCCGGCGCGCCGGAGCACGTCGGATAAGGCAGGCTTCACCCTGTGTACTTCGTCGGAGTGGATCTCGCCTGGGGCGAACGCAAACCCACCGGAGTGGCCGTGCTGGATGCGGACGGCGCCCTGGTGCACGTCAGCACGGCCCAGAGCGACGAGGACATCCTCGCCGCGCTGGCCCCGTTCACCACCGGTGACTGTCTGGTCGCGATCGACGCGCCGCTGATCGTGCGCAACGAGAGCGGCAACCGGCCGGCCGAGGCCGCCCTGAACAAGGACTTCGCCCGCTTCCACGCCGGCGCGCACCCGGTGAACACCACCAAGCCGGAGTTCTCCGGGGTGCCGCGGGGCGCCCGGATCGCCTCGGCGCTGAAGCTGGACATGAACCCGCGCTCCGGCCGCGGCCGCCGGGCGATGGAGGTCTACCCGCACGCCGCCACGGTCTCGCTGTTCCGGCTCGGCCGGACGCTGAAGTACAAGGCCAAGCCGGGCCGCAGCCGGGAACTGCTGCAGTCGGAGCTGCTGCGGCTGATGGGCCTGGTCGGTGGCCTGACCGGGGCCGAACCGGCGCTGCACACCGAGGGCTCGCGCTGGCCCGAGCTGATCGAGGCCGCGGGCGGGGCCGTCCGCAAGAGCGAGCTGCGCGTGGTCGAGGACCAGGTGGATGCCGTGATCTGCGCCTACGTGGCGCTTTTCGGGCACCGGCACCCGCAGATGATGACCACCTACGGCGACGTGGACAACGGCTACATCGTCACCCCCACGCTGCCCGCGGACCTGGAACCGAGCACTGACGAGGATGTCACCCCGGAGGACCCGGTCGCGGTCGCGGTGCGCGAGTACGCGCTGCGCCAGCCCGCCCTGGTGGAGGCCGCCGACCGGTTCTGCGCGCTGGTCACCTCGATCCTCGACGAGGCCGGGATCAACTACCTGAGCGTCACCGGCCGGGCCAAGGCGGTGGCCTCCTTCGCCGGCAAGGCCGCCCGCCGCACCGCCGACGGCGAGCTGGTGTACACCGAGCCGCTGCGGGAGATCAACGACCAGATCGGCGTGCGGGTGATCACCTACGTGCAGGACGACGTGGCCACCGTGGCCGACGTGATCCACGACCAGCTGCTGGTCAAGCGGGACCGGGACATGGGTGAGGAGACCGCCCGGCAGGGCCGGTTCGGCTACCGCAGCCGGCACATGCTGATCACCCTGGACGCCGCCCGGGAAGGGCACTCCGACTACGAGCAGCTGCGCGGCAAGGCCGCCTCGCTGCAGGTGCGTACCGTGCTGCAGCACGCCTGGGCCGAGTTCGAGCACGACATCCGTTACAAGGGAACGGTTCCGGCCGAGCAGGCGCCGGAGCTGGACCGCCGGTTCACCCTGGCCGCCGGTCTGCTGGAGCTGGCCGACCAGGAGTTCTCGATCATCCGCGACCGGCTCGCGGCGAACCGGGTGCTGCCCGGCGACGAGGGTGCCCCGGACGACGGGACCACCGGCCGCGACACCGCCGACGACGACTCCCGGATCGGGGCCCGCGAGCTGGCCGCCTTCCTGGCCGGGCAGTACCCGGAGGCCGGCTGGTCGCGCACCGAGCACTACACCTGGATCACCGGGCTGCTGGCCGAGCTGGCGATCACCTCGCTGCCGGAGCTCACCGAGGTGCTGCTTCCGGTCAACGAGCTCGACCTGAACGCCCGGATGGACTACAAGTACCCGCCCGGGGCGGTGCGCCGGCTGGACGACGCGCTGCTGGCGGCGTTCGGCGAGAAGTTCGTCGCGCTACCGGGCAACGCCGACCGGCGGGCGCTGCTGAAGTCCCGGCTGGAGAAGCTGCAGTCCTCCGGTGAGCAAGACTGACGTCATGCGCACCCGAGTCGCCATCATCGGCGCCGGTCCGGCCGGCCTCCTGCTGTCGCATCTCCTGGACGCCGAGGGGATCGAGTCCGTGGTGCTGGAGACCCGCACCCGGGAGTACGTGGAGGCCCGGATCCGGGCCGGGATCCTCGAGCAGTCCACCGTGGACCTGCTCACCGAGGTTGGGCTGGGGGCGCGGCTGGCCGCCGAGGGCGACCGGCACCGCGGCATCTACCTGCAGTGGCCGCACGAGCGGCACCACATCGACTTCGTGGAGCTCACCGGCCGGGCGGTGACCGTGTACGGGCAGACCGAGGTGCAGAAGGACCTCGGGCGGGCGCGCGAGGCGGCGGGCCAGCAGATCGTCTACGGCGTCAGCGAAACCGCCCTGCACGACGTGGGTACCGAGCGTCCGTTCGTCACCTATACCGACAATGATGGACGTCCGGCGCGCCTGGACGCGGAGGTGGTGGTTGGGTGCGACGGGTCTTTCGGGCCCAGTCGCGCCGCCGTGCCGGAGGCGGCCCGGCAGACCTGGCAGCGCGCCTACCCCTACTCCTGGCTGGGGGTACTGGCCGAAGTCGCGCCGTCCACGGACGAACTCATCTACGCCTGGCACCCGGACGGATTCGCCCTGCACTCGATGCGCTCGGCCTCGATCAGCCGGTTCTACCTACAGGTCCCGGCCGACACGGACATCGCCGCCTGGTCGGACCAGCGGATCTGGGACGCGCTGGCGGCCCGGCTGGGCCACGGTCAGGATGGCTGGCGGCTCAATCCCGGCCCCCTGCTGGAGAAGAGCGTTCTGCCGATGCGCAGTTTCGTGCAGCAGCCGATGCGCTCGGGGCGGCTGTTCCTGGCCGGCGACGCGGCCCACATCGTGCCGCCCACCGGGGCGAAGGGGCTGAACCTGGCCGTGGCCGACGTGGCGCTGCTGGCCCCGGCCCTGGCCGCGCTGCTGCTGAAGGGTGATCCAGGCCCGGCCGAGGCCTACTCCGCCGCCGCCCTGCGCCGGGTCTGGCGCTGCACGCACTTCTCCTGGTGGATGACCACCATGCTGCACACCGGCGAGGACCCGTTCGACACCCAGCTGCAGCTGTCCCAGCTGAAGTGGGTGACCAGCAGCGAGGCCGGGGCGAAGGGGCTGGCGGAGAACTACGCGGGCCTGCCGATCGGTTTCTGATCACCGGCTGTCACCCTCGGGCGAAGGCCAGGGCGCCGGTCGGATGACAGCCGCGCAGGCGTCTACACCCTGCGACCGGGCGGGCCGAACGCCTGATCATGCGCCTCGACGCCGGACGGCGTTATCTCTGGGTCGCCGCCGTTCTTCTCGGCGGCTACTGGCTCGTACCCGCAGGCGCCCCGCGAGCGGTGGCCCAGGTGACGGTCAGCCTCGCGAGCATGGTGGCCGTGCTGGTGGCCGCTCGCCTGGACCCGCCCCGGCGCCTGACCTGGATGGTGTTCTCGCTGGGCTCAGGCCTGAGCGCGCTGGCCGACGGCTACACCGCCTGGCATCACCTGAACGCCTCCGTGCTCCCCTTCCCGAACTGGGCGGACGCGGGCTGGCTGACGGCCAACCTGGGGGCTGCTGCCGGCCTGTTCATGCTGCAGCGGGGCCGGCGGATCGATGCGGCCGGGCTGCTCGACTCGGCGGTGGTCACCATCGGCGGCGGGCTGGTGCTCTGGGTGGCCCTGTTCAGCCCGATCCACGGCGCCCTGGACCTGGCCGAGTCGGTCGGCCTGCTGTACCCGCTGACCACGATCGGGATGCTGGCCGCTGCGGTCTGGCTGATCACCAGCGTGCCCGCCCCGGTCGAGGGCCGGGCCACCGCCGCCCTGACCGTGGGTGTGTTGCTGGGGCTGACCGGCAACGTGATCTACGGAGCCAGCGGCGGCACGCTGAACCCGCAGCACCGCTGGTTCGAGACCTTCTACCTGCTGATGTACATCGGCTGGGGGTACGGCGCCCTGCGTGCGGCCACCACTGCGGCCCGCCAGGACGTCACTCCCACCTGGGTGGTCTCACCGTTGCGGCTGGTCGCCATGTACGGCTCGATGCTGGTCGTGCCCGGGGTGCTGATGGTCGACTTCTTCCTCGACCTGGACCTCAACCACATCCCGATCGCCACCGCCTCGACCGTGCTCTCGGTGCTGGTCCCGGCCCGGCTCTGGCTCTCGATGCGCCAGCTGCGGGTCTCCACCGAGCAACGCGACGCCTACCGGGTGGACCTGGCCCACCAGGCCGCCCACGACGCGCTGACCGGCCTGCCCAACCGCGCCTACCTGCGTGAGCTGCTGACCGCGCTGCTGCACCGGGCGGCCCGGGCCGGGGACGAGGCCGCCGTGCTGTTCGTCGACCTGGACTTCTTCAAACGGGTGAACGAGCAGCTCGGGCACGCCGCCGGGGACGAGGTGCTGCGGACCGCGGCCGCCCGGATGAAAGGGGTGCTGCGCCAGGGCGACACCCTCGGCCGGCAGGGCGGCGACGAGTTCATCGTGCTGATCGACCCGGTGCCCAGCCCGGCCGAGCTGATGGAGATCGCCGACCGGCTGGTCGACTCGATCAGCACGCCGATCATGACCGCCGGCGGCAAGGCCCGGATCAGCGCCAGCGTGGGGGTGGCGCTGGCCCGGGACGGCCAGACCGACGCCGAGCAGCTGGTGCAGGACGCCGACCTGGCCGCCTACCGGGCCAAGGTCAACGGCCGGGGCCGGGTGGAGATGTTCGACGCCGCGCTGCGGGCCGAGCTGGAGGCCCGGGCCCGGCTGGAGACCGAGATCCGGCACGGCCTGGCCGCCGGGGAGTTCGAGCTGCACTTCCAGCCGGTGATCGGCGTGGCCACCCGCGAGCTGCGCTCCTACGAGGCGCTGATCCGCTGGCGCCACCCCGAGCGTGGGATGGTCCCGCCCGGCGAGTTCATCCCGGCCGCCGAGGAGAGCCTGCTGATCTGCGAGATCGGCCGCTGGGTGCTCAACACCGCGACCAAGCAGCTGTCCGCCTGGACCTGGCAGGACCCGGCCGGCCACGGCGACGTGACGATGGCGGTGAACATCTCGGCCCGGCACCTGGCCTCGCGCTCGCTGGTCGAGGAGGTCCGCCACGCCCTGCGCGAGAGCGGGCTGGAGGCCTCCCGGCTGGTCCTCGAGATCACCGAGACGGTGCTGCTGGACGAGCCCACCGCCGACGCCCACCTGCGCGATCTGCGGGCGCTGGGGGTGACCGTGAGCCTGGACGACTTCGGCACCGGTTACACGAGCATCGGCCAGCTGCAGAAGCTTCAGGTGGACACCCTGAAGATCGACCAGAGCTTCCTGCGCTCGTCCGAGCCGGCCGGTCAGGCGCTGGTCCAGCTGATGGTGACCGCGGCCCACGCCTTCAACCTGGACGTGGTGGCCGAGGGGGTGGAGACCCAGGAGCAGCTCGACCGGCTGGAGCGGATCGGCTGCGAACTGGCCCAGGGCTACTTCCTGGGCCGGCCGAAACCGGCCCGGGAGATCCCGGTCTCACCCACCGACCGCGAAGTCACGGGCACCGACGTCACGGCAGCGAACGGCTGATCCCCTCGGCCGCCACCTGCAACGCCGCGACCAGCCGGGGCTTGTCGCGCTTGAGCGTGGGCACCACCAGGCCCAGCGCCGCGACCACCTCGACCTTGCCGGTGGTGGGCCGGCGGATCGGCACGGCGACCGAGCACCCGCCCAGGCTCATCTCTTCCACCGTCTGCGCATACCCCTCCCGCCGGGTGCGTTCCAGCTGCGCGCTGAGCCGGCCGGGCTGGGTGATCGTGTACGGCGTGATCCGGCGCAGGTCGCCCAGCACCCGCCGCTGCACGTCGGCCGGGGCATGAGCCAGCAGCACCTTGCCCACCCCGGTGCAGTGCAACGGCAGCCGGGAGCCGATCTCGCTGACCACCGGAACGGACTGGTGCCCGGAAAGCCGGTCCACGTAGAGCACCTCGTCCCCGTCGCGTACGGCCAGGTGAACGGTGGCCAGCGTGGCGGCGTAGATGTCGTGCAGGAAAGGGGAGGCCACCTGGCGCAGGCCGCTCTGCACCGGGGCGAGCAGCCCGAGGTCCCAGATCCGGCGCCCGATCACGTAGTACGGCGAGCCCGGTGAAAGCCGTTCGAGGGCGCCCCAGCTGAGCAGCTCGCCGGTGAGCCGGTGCGCAGTGGCCAGCGGGAGCCCGGCCCGGCGGGCGAGTTCGGTCAGGGTGAGCCGGCGGTGGCGCTCGTCGAAGGCGCTCAGCAGGGCCAGGGCCCTGGCCGTGACGCTCACCGTTCGCCTCCCGTTTTGCCCCGATTTCCGCTGAACGGAAGTCTCGCCTGTCCGGCCCTGGTTGTAAACGCCTACCTTCCCGGCATGTCCAGCCAGCCGTCCGATGCCGCCGCGGGGACCCAGGCCGAAATCAGCGCCGAGATGGCCGAGATCGACAAGACGCACACGAGCACCGGGCACGCCCGCCCACAACCGGTGCTGAACTATCCGCCGTACCGCAGCAGCATCCTGCGCCATCCCACCAAGGACCTGCACCACGCCGACCCGGAGGAGATCGAGCGCTGGGCCCCGTGCTTCGGCCCGCAGGACGTAGGCGCGCTGGAGGCCGACCTGACCGTCCAGCACCCGGGCGAGCCGATCGGCGAGCGGATCGAGGTGACCGGCCGGATCCGGGACGGCGCGGGCCGGCCGGTCGCCGGCCAGCTGGTGGAGATCTGGCAGGCGAATGCGGCCGGGCGGTACATCCATCAGCGCGACCAGCACCCGGCCCCGATCGACCCGAACTTCACCGGGGTGGGCCGCTGCCTGAGCGATGCCGAGGGCCGTTACCGGTTCACCACGATCCGGCCCGGGCCGTACCCGTGGAAGAACCACCGTAACGCCTGGCGCCCGGCGCACATCCACTTCTCGCTGTTCGGAACGGATTTCACCCAGCGCCTGATCACCCAGATGTACTTCCCGGGCGATCCGCTGCTCGCGCTGGACCCGATCTACCGGTCGATCACCGATGCACGCGATCGGGAACTGCTGGTGGCCCGCTACGACCACGAGGTGACCCGGCCGCAGTGGAGCACGGGCTACCGCTGGGACATCGTGCTGACCGGGCCCCACCGCACCCGGTTCGAGGAGGACGACGCATGAGGCGTTCCACCCCGGGGCAGACCGTCGGGCCCTTCTACCACTACGCCCTGCCCTACCCCGGCGACCACACCTTGGTTCCCCCTGGCTCCGCCAACGCCATCCGCTTCCACGGCACGGTGATCGACGGCGCCGGCGACCCCGTTCCGGACGCCTTGCTGGAGATCTGGCAGCCTGCACCGGACGGCTCGGTGGTCCGCCGGGCCGGTTCCCTGCACCGTGACGGCTTCACCTTCACCGGCTGGGGCCGGGCCAGTACCGACACGACCGGCCATTTCAGCTTCAGCACGCTACGCCCGGGCGGCCCCGACGCCTTCTTCGCGGTGACCGTGTTCGCCCGCGGACTGCTGGACCGGCTCTTCACCCGGGCCTACCTCCCGAGCCCGGAACCGGCCCCTTTCCTGAAAGGAGTGGACGCCGAACGCCGCGGCACCCTGATCGCCGTAGCAGAGCCCCAGGGCTTCCGTTTCGACATCCGGCTGCAGGGTGACGGCGAGACCGTGTTCCTGAACTTCGGGACGGATGAGCGATGAACCCGCTCGATCGCGAGAACACCGTCGGCGAGCGGATCGACGCCGGTGCGGCCGTGCGGCGCGAGGTCCTGGGTGAGGCCCACGTCGAGCGGGCCGCCGCCGCAACCACCGGCTTCACCAGCGATTTCCAGCAGTTCATCACCGATTACGCGTGGGGCGGCATCTGGACCCGGCCCGGCCTGGACCGGCGCAGCCGCTCGATGATCACCCTGACCGCGCTGATCGCCCGCGGCCACCACGACGAGCTGGCCCTGCACGTGCGCGCGGCCCGTACCAACGGCCTGACCGACGACGAGATCAAGGAGGTCATCCTGCACAGCGCCGTCTACTGCGGGGTGCCGGCCGCCAACACCGCCTTCCGGATCGCCCAGAAAGCGCTGCAGGAGTCAGACTCCTAGCGCGATCCGCACTCCGATCGCCACCATCACCACCGCGATCAGCCCGTCCAGCACCCGCCAGGCCAGCGCCCGCGCGAACACCGGGCGCAGCAGCCGGCCGCCGAAACCCAGTGCGCTGAACCAGAGCACGCTGGCCAGCATCGCACCGGCCACCCACCACCAGCGGCCCACCGGCTGACCGTTCGCGATCGAGCCGAGCAGGATCACGGTGTCCAGGTAGACGTGCGGGTTCAGCCAGGTCAGCGCCAGCATGGTCAGCACCACCCGGCGCACGCTGCTCGAATCCTCCTGGCCCCCGGCCTCCAGCACCTCGCCGGAAGGCCACAGGGCCCGGCGGGCCGCAACGAAGCCGTACCAGAACAGGAATCCGGCGCCGAGCACCTGGATCACCGTCAGCGCGACCGGGGCGCTCTGCACCAGCGCGCCCATCCCCAGTACCCCGGCCAGGATCAGCAGCGCGTCCGAGGCCGCGCAGATCACCACGGCCGGCAGCACCACCTGGGCTCGCTCGGCGATCCCCAGCCGCAGCAGGTACGCGTTCTGGGCACCGATCGCCACGATCAAGGTCAGGCCGGTGATCAGGCCCAGGACGCCGGGCAGCAGGGTCGCACTCATGATGGGAACGCTAGAAGGCACCCGACATCAAGTACAGCTCATCTTTCTGAAGGTGCGTAAGCTCTGCTTATGCGATTCCAGCGGGACCACCTGGAGACGCTGCTGGCCGCGGTCGACGAGGGCACCTTCGACGCGGCCGCAGCCCGGCTCCGCATCACCGCCTCGGCGGTGTCGCAGCGGATCAAGGCGATGGAGCAGGCCGCCGGGCGGATCCTGCTGCAGCGCACCACCCCGATCCGGCCGACCGCCGACGGTCAGGTGGTGGTGCGGCATGCGCGTCAGGCCCTGCTGCTGGAGGGGGAGACGGCGCGGGCCCTGGCTCCCACCGACAGCACCCGCACGCCGTCGATAGCGCTTGCGGTCAATGCGGATTCGCTGGCCACCTGGTTCCTCGGCCCGCTGGCCGAGGTGCTGGAGGACACCGCGGTGGTGTTCGACCTGTATCGCGAGGACCAGGACCGGACGTCCGATCTGCTGCGCGCCGGAACGGTGATGGCGGCGGTGTCGGCGCAGTCGACTCCCGTACAGGGCTGCTCTTCGGTCAAATTGGGGACGATGCGGTACCACGCGGTGGCATCTGCGGCTTTTGTGGACCGGCACCTCCAGGGCGAGGTGGGCACCCAGGGCCTGGACGGCGTCCCGCTGGTCGACTTCGATCGCCAGGACCACATGCAGCACGCGTTCCTGCGCCGGGTGATCGGCCACGACCCGCGCTCACCGCGGCATTTCGTGCCCACCTCGGAGGATTTCGCCCGGGCGGTGCGGATGGGCCTGGGCTGGGGCATGCTGCCCGACCAGCAGTGTCAGGACGACCTGGCCACCGGAAGACTGCTGGCCCTGGCCCCGGACCGGCCGGCCGACGTCGAACTGTACTGGCAGCGCTGGAAACTGGATTCGCCGCTGCTGGACCGGATCACCCGGGCGGTGCGGGAACACGCTGCCCGGGAGCTGCTCTAGGAAATGGCCGCCCGGTCGAGCGTGGCCAGCATGGACTTCGGCGGCGTGTCCCCGATCAGCGCCCAGACCAGCTTGCGGCCGCGCTCCAGGCACCAGCCGACCTCGAGCGACATCGACATGACCAGGCGCAGGCCCAGACCGCCGACCGCGGTGATGTCCTGCCCCGGAGCGGCCGGGACCCGGGAGACCGAGCCGTCCGAGACGACCAGCAGCCAGCCCCGATTGCCGCGGGAGAGCGAGGCCGTCACCGGGGGCTCGGCGTGCCGCAGGCCGTTGGTGGTGAGCTCGCCCATCGTCATCGCCACCCGCTCGCTGGCGGCGGCGAACACATGCCCGGACGGGTGCGCGGCGTGATGCGACTCACCGGCCGCGGCGACCGCGCTGCGGGCCTCGGTCCGGGCCAGCACGGAACTGTCCACCGTGTCGATGTCCCAGTCCAGCCGCTGGGCCCAGAAACCGATCGGGGGACGGCCCTCGATCAGGACGGTGGCGTTCACGACTGGCCCGCGGACACATCGGCCACCTGAGCTTCCTCGGGCAGCCAGCGGGCCAGATCGCCGGCGCCGACCAGGGTGATCAGCTCCGCCACCCGGCGCGAGGGCCCCTGGAGCAGCAGCTCGGCCCCGGTGCTGCGCAGCCCGGCCGCCAGCCGGACCACGAACGAGACCCCCACCGAGTCCATCATCGTGACGTGCCGGACATCCATCACCGTGCGCCGGCCGGCGTCGATCGAGAACCGGCCCGCGTACTCCAGTTCGTCGCTGACCCGGACGTCGATCTCACCGTGCAGGATGACCAGCGTGTGATCGTCCTGGGCGAGGACCACGACGTCTCCGGGGGCGTCGTTCTCCGGTTCCGAGGTCTGGTGATCCCTGGACACCTTCGCCTCCCTGTCTGCAGTTTCTGCCCCGAGGCAGTCTCCCCGTCTGCCCAGTTCGTCCTGCACCAGCACCCTCGTCACCTCTTCTTGATGCACGGGATCCGGGCAGCTTGCCTGGTTATGCTAGCTCACCAGGTATTTCCTGCCTCTGCTCTTGATCCCCCGCGCACCATGTCCGCGAGCACCAGGAGGACCGGCGATGAGCGCTACCCCCGAACAGGCTTCCCCTGGAGGCCACGGCGTCGAGGCCTTACGGGCGGCCACCCGGCAGGCCCACGACCGGCTGGATTCCCTGGTCGACCTGCAGGCCTGGAGTCCGGCCGTGCACCAGTGGTGGCTGCAGCGGATGCTCGGCCTGCACGAACCGCTGGAGCACGACCTCGGCAGCTGGCAGTCCACCCGACCGGCCGAGCACCGGGTGCCCGACGTAAAGGTACGGCGACGCTCCGGCGCCATCGCGGCCGACCTGCGCAGCCTAGGCCTGAGCGAGGCCGAGGTGCGCGCGCTCCCCCGCAGCCCCCGGCCCGCGCCTGCGACCGGTGAACTTGCCCTGGGCCGGGTCCTCGGGCAGCTTTACGTGCTGGACGGCTCGGCCCTGGGCGGTGCGGTGATCGCGGCGCACGCCATCTCGGCCGGCATCCCGCAGGAAGCGTGCACCAGCCTGTCGCACTCCAAGGAAAGGATCGTCTCGTGGCGCGAGACCAAGCGCCTGCTGGACGATCTCAGCCCCGAGGAGCTGTCCGAGGCGGTACGGGCGGCGATCGAGCTGTTCGCCGTGTTCGAGGCCTGGCTGCACACCCCGATCCGGCCGCACGGTAAGGAACAGTGAGCGAACAACAGGTCAGCCCGCCGGATCTCGGCGACTGCGCACGGGAGCCGATTCAGTACCCGGGTTCGGTGCAGCCCCACGGCGTGCTGGTGGTGCTGCACGCCCACCGGCACACGCTGCTCACCGCCTCCGAGAGCCTCGCCGAGTTCCTGCCCGAGGCCCAGGCGCAGCCGGGCACGCCCGCTGCGCTGGTGTTCGGTCCGCAGCTGTGGGCGGAGGTGGCCCAGCGCGTCGCCGAGGACGACCTGCTGGAGCCGATCCGCTGGCTGGGCCCGGAGGGCAGCCGCTGGGCCGGGCGGGCGGTCGACGTTCTGGTGCACTTCTCCGGCGAGAACCGGCTGGTGGTGGAACTGGAGGCGGTGAGCGAGGAGTCACTGGGGCGTTCGGTCTCGCTGTCGGCCACCAACACCCAGATCGGCCGGCTTCGAGCGGCCGCCACCTCCGGCGCGGTCTTCGAGCGGCTCACCGCGGCGGTGCAACGGGTCACCGGGTTCGACCGGGTGATGGTCTACCGCTTCGACCGGGAGTGGAACGGCGAGGTGATCGCCGAGCAGCGCCGCCCGCATCTGGAACCGTTCCTCGGCCTGCGCTACCCGGAGTCGGACATCCCCGCCCAGGCCCGAAAGCTGTACGCGGTAAACCGGCTTCGCTTCATCGTGGACTCGCACGCCGACGCCGCCCGGCTGCTCCCCCGGGTGCCCGAGGACGGCGAGGGCGAGCTGGACCTGAGCTTCGCCCCACTGCGCAGCGTCTCCCCGGTTCACCTGGAATACCTGCGAGGCATGGGAGTTCGGGCCTCGATGTCGGTCTCGATGGTACGCAACGGCGTGCTCTGGGGCCTGGTCGCCTGCCACCACTACTCGGCGCCGCTGCAGCCCTCGCACGACGAGCGGGCCGCGGCCGACTTCCTCACCCAGGCCGCCATGGAGATCGTCACCACCCGCGAGACCAGCGAGGACGCGGCCCGGCTGGCGGCCGGGCAACGCCGGCTGGAGCGGCTGCTGCCCGTTCTCGAACAGCCTCAGCTCGCTCCCACCGAGGCGCTGGCCGGGGCCGACCTGGCGCTGGTGGCCGGTCTGGCCGATGCCAGCGGCGTGGTGGTGCGGGCCGGGGCCGTGCAGAGCACCTGGGGTGTTGCACCGGAACCGGCTGTGGCGGAACAGATCGTGGCCCGGCTGGCGCGTACCGACGGGGTGCCCGCGTTCACCGACGACCTGGCCGACCTGGGTACCGACGAGGTGGCCGGGGCGCTGGTGCTGCCGCTCAGCCCGGGCCACTGGATGCTCTGGCTGAACCGGGCGGTGGAGCGCACGGTGCGCTGGGCCGGCGACCCGCACGACAAGACGATCACGATCCGCTCCGATGGCACCGCCCGGATCGGGCCCCGGAAGTCGTTCGCGGCGGCCGAGGAGAAGCTGCAGGGCCGCAGCGCGCCCTGGGACTCCTGGAAGGTGCAGGCGGTGGCCGCGCTGGGCACCGCCGCCACCGCGCAACTGCGCCGCTACGAGCGCGACGCCGTGAGCATCGTCGAGGATCTGCACGACTCGCTCCAGCCCTCACGCCTGCCGCACGTGCCCGGGGCCGAACTGCAGGTGCGCTACGTGCCCGCCCCGGACGGAAGGTTTGCCGGGGACTGGTGGGACTGCTTCGAGCTGCCCGGCGGCAAGCTCGCTCTGGTGGTCGGCGACGTGACCGGCCACGGCAGCGCGGTCACCGCCACGATGACCCAGCTGCGCACCGCCCTGCGGGCCTACCTCCTCGAGGGCGCTCCCCCGGCCGAGACCCTGGCCCGGCTGGATGCGCTGGCCAACCTGGTGTTCCGGCCGACCCTGGCCACGGTGGTGCTGGCGTTGTACGACTGCGCCACCGGCGGCCTGGAGATCGCCCGGGCCGGTCATCCGCACCCGGTGCTGGCCCAGGCCGGGCCGATCCTGATGGATGCCCGGCTGCCGGTCGGGCTGGGTGTGGACACGCCGGCGGTCTCCTGGTCGGGCACCCTCGAGCCGGGCGAGACGCTGGTGCTGTACTCCGACGGGCTCAGCGAGGACCGCCGGCTCTCACCCGAGGAGAGCATCCAGCGCCTGGCCGGCACCGTCGCCGAGGTCGGCCAGGAGCCGCTGGCGAAGCTGGCCGATGCGCTGATCGAGGCCGCGCCCCAGCCCCGCACCGACGACACCACGCTGCTGGCCATCCGCCGCAAGCTCTAGGACCAGACGCAATACAACCCTAGGACCAGACGCAGTACAGGGCCCCCAGGGCGAGCACGATGGTGAGCAGCGTGCCCACCAGCACCGCTCGCGGACCGTGCACCGGATCGGCCTGGTTGAAGTCGGTGACCCGGCCGCGGTGCCGGGCCCGCTGGACCAGCCCCAGCCCGGCCGCGGTGATCACCCCGGCCATCGCCAGCAGGATCGCCACCACGATGGTCTCCGGCCGGCCGGTGCGGATCAGCAGCAGCGAGACCACCGCGAAGGCCAGTGCGGTCCGGATCCAGGCCAGAGTGGTCCGCTCGACCTGGAGCCCGGGATCGTCCGAGCGGGCCATCAGCTGGTCAGCAGGACAACACCGACCAGCACCAGCGCAGCCAGGCCGACGCCGTAGCCGATCAGCCCGACCATCCCGAGCAGGGGCAGCGGCTCACCGGCCCGCATCGCCCGCTCACCGGCCCACCAGCGGCGGTAGGCGGCCACCGCCAGGGCCCCGCCCATCAGCAGCAGGACCGAGCTGATCAGTTCCCGTTCCAGGTCGGGGACATCGGTCAGGAAGGCGTCCGCACCGATGCCGCCGGCGATCAGGCCCAGCGACGTGCGGATCCAGGCCAGGAACGTGCGTTCGTTGGCCAGGGTGAACCGCGGGTCCGGAGCCTTCCCCTCGGAGAGGAGCTTGCGCTCCCAGGAAGGCACCATGCTTCCCATGGTCGGTGCTTCACCATGCGTTCACAAGCGGCCGGACGAGAGTGAGATGAACGTTATTTCATGGCGTTTCGACCAGACCTGGCAATCCGACAGAGTCACTGGAGAAGGCTGACCACCCTCGGCCCCGCCCGGCCCCGCCCGGCCCGGCCCGGTCTGACAGGCTGGGCCCATGCGCTTGGCCATCTTCACCGAGCCCCAGCAGGGGGCTAGCTACCAGGATCTGCTCAAGGTTGCCCAGTCTGCGGAGAACGCCGGATACGACGCCTTCTTCCGCTCCGACCACTACCTCACGATGGGCGGCGACGGCCTGCCCGGCCCGACCGACGCCTGGGTGACCCTGGCCGGTCTGGCTCTGCAGACCTCCACCATCCGCCTCGGCACGCTGGTCACCTCCGGCACCTTCCGCTACCCGGGCCCGCTGGCGATCAGCGTGGCCCAGGTCGACCAGATGAGCGGCGGCCGGGTCGAGCTCGGCCTCGGCGCCGGCTGGTTCGAGGCGGAGCACAACGCCTACGCCATCCCCTTCCCGCCGCTGGGTGAGCGTTTCGACCGGCTGGAGGAGCAGTACGAGATCATCGACGGCCTGTTCCGCACCCCGATCGGGCAGACCTACAACTTCACCGGTAAGCACTACCAGGTGGTGGACTCCCCCGCGCTGCCCAAGCCGGCCCAGGAGAAGCTGCCGTTCATCGTGGGCGGCACCGGCGCCAAGCGCACTCCTGCGCTGGCTGCCCGCTTCGCCTCCGAGTTCAACACCCCGTTCGTCAAGCAGGCCGAGGTCGCGCCGATCTTCCAGCGGGTGCGCGAGGCGTGCGCGGCGGCCGGCCGCAGTGACCTGCCGGTGTTCTCCTCGGCCGCGGTGCTGTGCGTGGGCCGCGACGACGCCGAGGTGAAGCGCCGGGCCGCCGCGATCGGCCGGGACGTGGAGGAGATGCGCGGTAACGGCGGCATCGTCGGTACCCCGGCCGAGGCGGTGGAGGCGATCGGCAAGTACGCCGAGGCCGGCGCCACCCGGCTGTTCCTGCAGATGCTCGACCTGTCCGACCTGGACCACCTCGAGCTGGTTGCCTCCGAAGTGGCCCCGCAGCTCGGCTGAGTGTTGTATTCGTGATCACACGCGTCCACCGATCCGGACTGAGGACGCGTGTGGTCACGGACGCGGAGGAGGTTCGACGATGAAGTCGGTCCGGCTGGAGAAGGACGGGCCGGTGCGCCACATCGTGCTGGCCGCACCCAAGAAGCGCAACGCGCTGTCCGCCCAGATGCTGGACGAGCTGGCCGAGGCGGTGGCCCGGGTGGCCACCGACGAGGAGGCCCGGGCCCTGGTGATCCGGGCCGAGGGCAAGGCGTTCTGCGCGGGCGCCGACATCCACAGCCTGTTCGGTGACCTGAACCGGCCCACCGCGCAGATCCGCGACGATCTGAAGAACATCTACGCCAGCTTCCTCGGGGTGGCCGACCTGCCCATCCCGACCATCGCCGCGGTGCACGGGGTGGCCGTCGGCGCGGGCGTCAACATCGCACTGGCCTGCGACATCGTGATCGCCGGGGCCAACGCCCAGTTCGCCGTCACGTTCGCCGACATCGGCCTGCACCCGGGCGGCGGGGCCAGCTGGTTCCTGACCCGGCGGATGGGTGCCGACCGGGCCCTGGCCGCGATCATCGCCGCCGAGACCATCGACGCCGAGACCGGGCTGCGGCACGGCCTGGTCACCCAGATCGCCGAGGACCCGGTCAAGGCCGCCACCCGGCTCGCCCACCAGGCCGCCGCCCGTGACCCGGGCCTGATCCGCGACGCCAAGCGGGCCGTGCAGATCGCCGAGACCTCCGAGCTGCCCGAGGTGCTGGAGTTCGAGTCCTGGGCGCAGGCCGCCACCGTGGGCCGGCCCGACTTCGCCGAGTTCGTGGAGCGCTTCACCAAGCGCTGAAGCCGGCTGAAGGACAGCCTTCAGCGAACCTTCATCGCCCCGGTCCAGTCTTCTTCCCGTCAGCAACGACGACGGTGCAGAAGGAGGCGGACGATGCAGGCCACCGCGCGGAGGGGAGACGGCGACCTCACCGATCGCCTCCTGAACACCGACGTCTGGTCCGATCACCTGCTGGTGCAGGCCGGGATCCCGGTCACCGACATGCGGTTCGTCAGCATCGGTGGCGGACTCGGATCGTTCCTGC
Organism: Kineosporia babensis; assembly: GCF_021129305.1. Taxonomy (GTDB): domain Bacteria; phylum Actinomycetota; class Actinomycetes; order Actinomycetales; family Kineosporiaceae; genus Kineosporia; species Kineosporia babensis. Next base: position 60,381 of record NZ_JAJOMB010000007.1, read on the forward strand.
TGATCGACCGGCTGCTGTCGAGGGGGGCAGCCGCCGGTGACGTCCGGGTGCTGTCGAACCTGGACGTGCCCTGGCAGACCTACGAGCACCTCACCCGGGTCTCGCAGGTTCCTGGCCCGCAGCGCGCCCAGGTGATCGACGGGATCCGCCGCCGGCACGAGCGCATCGGGTACTCCGAGCTGCTGGTCAAGGGCATGGTGCGGATGGTCCGGCGGCGTCAGGGCGGTGGCTACTTCACCGTTGTGACGCCGCCGGCCGGAAGCTCGCCGACCCGGCGGGTGGCCTTCCGCAGCCAGTTCGTGCATCTGGCGGTGGGTTATGCCGGCCTGAAGTTCCGCACCGACCTGCAGCGCTATCGGGCCGACACCGGGGACCACCACCGGGTGGTCAACGCCTACGAAGGACACGAGCACGTCTACCGCGAGATCCTGGCCCGGCCCTGCACCGTGGTGGTCCGGGGCAGCGACGCGGTGGCCGACCGGATCCTGAAAAGGCTGGTGGACGACCGCAGTCGGTTGCGGACGAACGTCCGGATCGTGCGGGCGGTCTCTGGGGGAAGGCAGAGGCCGTCCGCGCGATCCTGGCAGAAACAACTCCGGCAGGGCGTCAGCCAGGGCTGGTACCTGCCGGTCAGCGGCGATGCCCAGCTGCTGCGGGTGAACGGCAACCGGCTGTCGATGCTGCTGGGCCCGGGCAGCACCGAGATCGGCTGTGACTTCGTGATCGACTGCACCGGGCTGGAGGCCGGCATCACCGAGCACCGGGTGCTGCACGACCTGCTCGATCACGGTGGGGCCCGGCGTAATCCGGTGAACCGGCTGGCGGTGGAACGCACTTTCGAGGTGCACGGCACCCGCAACGGGATCGGCCGGATGTACGCCAGCGGCGCGGCCACACTCACCGGTGAGGACCAGGACGACAGCTTCGCCGGCCTGCGGGCCGCCACCGAGGAGATCGCCCGTGACCTGACCCGCCAGGGCTTCGGCAAGCGCCCGGGGCCATTCCGCCGGACCCGCCGACCCTAAAGTCCGAGAACGCCTGAGCAGAAGGGCCGATCCAGATGAGCGTCATCGAAAGCAGCAGCACCGCCGTGATTCCGGGCGACGGCCTGGTGCACCGGGGGTCGGGCGTGGTGCTGACCGTGGCCGAGCTCACCGCCGGGCAACTGCCGCAGGCCCAGGCCCTGATCGAGGCCTGCGGCCGGATGGCGGACGATTCCTCCGGCCGGGCAACGGTTCTGGCAGTGGCCGAGATGGCCACCCGTTGTGCCCGCCAGGACCTGCCCGCCTTCGGGCTGGCTCTGGACACCGATCAGGGTCTGGTCGTCCTGCTGCACGACCAGGCCGAGGCCGAGATCCGTCCGGTCGGCGGGAGTGCGGTGCGACTGCGCGGCACCGATTCGCTGGCCTGGGTGGAACGGCGATTCACCGAGCCCGTCGACGGTTTCGAACTGTGGACGACGAGCTCACCTCAGACGTGCCCCGGGACGGAATCAGTGGCGATGGAGGGGATCGCGCTGAACCTGTCCCGGGGCACTCTCCACGGCGGTGGAGTCGTCCTGGCCCGAACCCCGCAGGCCCGAACTCTGGAGGCCCAGACTTCCGAGGCCCAGGTTTCGGAAGCCCAGGTTTCGGAAGCCCAGGTTTCGGAAGCGCAGACCGAGGAACAGGTCCCGGCCGATCTGGCGGTCACCGCCGAGCGCCGGATGGAGATCCCCGCGCTGCTGGAAGTGGCCGAGATCCACGGGCAGACCGAGTTCGGCACCATCACCCCGCACGAGCCGGAACCGGCCCCGCCGCCCGAGCCGCAGCCCGAGGCCTCGGGAGAGCGCAGCCTCGGTTCACTGCTGCCCTCCACCCCGCACTTCGGTCAGCCCCAGCTACCGATCCAGGCGCACCTGCAACCGGTGGCCGAGACCGCGGCCGTGTTCGAGCCGCGCAAACCCCCACCACCCCCACCGCCGCTGCGCACCCCCGGCGGTGGACTGGCGATTCCGCGCCCGAACATCCCGCCGATCGAGGGGGTGCTGTGCTCCCGCAGCCACTTCAACGATCCGAAGGCCAGCTACTGCGCCATCTGCGGCATCTCGCTGCAGCAGGTCACCCGGCGGATCACCCATCGGCCCCGGCCCACCCTGGGCGTGCTGGTGCTGGACGACGGCACCTCGGTGACCATCGACAGCGACCTGATCATCGGCCGGGACCCGGCCACGCATCCGGCGGTGCAGGCCGGTGACGCCAAACCGATGTACCTCAACGACGAGGTCAACGGGGTCTCCCGGGTGCACGCCCGGATCACCCTGGTGGACTGGTCGGTCTGCCTGACCGACGAGGGATCGGCCAACGGCACCTACCTGATGGACGCCGGTGGCAACCACGCGGTGCACGGCGAGGACGCGGCCGAGCTGGCCGGTGGCACCGTCATCCGGATCGGCCGTCGCACCCTGACCTTCGACGGCTATCACAGTGCGGGCGAGTAACGGACTATGTCGGTCTTGCCCCGAGCGCCGATACTGTCGGGAGGTTCCCTCCGAGGGCAGGAAATGAGCATGCGCCCACGTCAGCGCACCTGTCGCCGATCGCGCACCGCCGCGCTCGGCCTGGCCCTGTGTCTGCTCGCCACCGTCTGGGCAGCGCAGAGTGCCGCCGCGCTGCACTCAGCCGATTTCCGCCCGGCCAACTACACGGAGCCGGCCGGCGGTCACGACGGGCACAGCGGCGGGGGCAATCCGTCTCCGTCGGCCGGTTCCTCCCCCACCGCGAGCGAGCACGACGCCGACGCGCACGTGGACCTGCCTCAGGGCAATCAGGAGTGGTCCACGCCCGACCTGATCGCGCAGGGGGCGCTGGTGCGGGTCGAGACGGTGGCCGACGTGTACGTGGCGCTGCACCACTTCCATGTGGAGAACTACGGCTACCCCGAGGTCGGTGACCCTCAGGCGGTCGCCTCCGGTGCCTTCGTCAATGCCCAGGGTCTGGTGATCACCAGCAAGGGTGCGCTGTACGACGACGAGAAGCAGATCGAGCGGTTCGCCACCTGGGGCATCAACAAGGCCTTCGTCGACGCCAAGTTCCTGAAGGAGCTGCCGGACGACCCGTTCGCCCGGACCACGATCACCGGTGCGACCAAGGGCGAACTGGCCGACACCCCGCCCACCGACCCGGCGATGAACGACCGGCTGCAGGACTGCTACGACTGGAAGACCTCGCACCACTGCGCGGTTTTCGTGGTGATGCACCAGAAGATCGTGCCCAGCGTTCAGGACAAGGGCAGCGCCGAGCTGGAGGGGCTGGCGCAGTCGGACGCCCGGGTGGCCGCGGTCTCCACCCAGCCGCGCGGCATCACCCCGCTCACCCTGCAGCTGGCCAATCCCGAGCCGGGGGCCAAGTACTGGGTGGTGAGCTCGCGCGGGGTGAACGAGGAACCGCTGGTCGGTACCGGCACCCTGACCGACTCCGAGCAGGATCCGATCTCCGCGGCCGATCTGGCCAAGTGGGACAAGGAGTTCGGGGACCTGGCCGAGGGGGCGCCGGTGGTCTCGGCCCGCGGTGATCTGGTGGCCTTCCTCGGCACTGCGGCCGGCAGCGACGAGCTGGCCGCGGTCTCCGCCTCGCACATCTCCAACGACCTGCGCACCTTCGGCCTGACCAGAGACTCCAGCCCGGTCGACGCACAGTTCCAGGACGGTCTCGAGCTGTTCGAGGCCGCCCAGTTCGCCGCCGCGGTGCCCAAGCTGGAGGTCGCGGTGCAGGAGTCCGGCGGTCAGCGCGTGGCCCGGGACCTGCTGGCCCGGGCCGAGCAGAAGGCCGGCAGCGCCGAGGACCTTTCCGACGAGGCCGACGTGCTGGCGGTGACCGACCAGGACGAGGGCTGGAGCGGTCTGGCCATCGCGGTGTTCAGTGCTCTGGTCATCCTGGTCCTGATCGGCGTGGGCATCGCCGTCGCAATGTCCAGGCGGCACGACGAGGGCGGCCCGGAGAACCAGGGCGACGAAGAAGCCGATCCCGGGACGCCGACCGGCGGGCCGACGTCCTCAAGCAGTAACCCCAGCCAGGCAACCAACCCGACGAGCCAACCCACCAACCCGAGCCAGGCCACCAACCCGGGCCAGGCCACCAACTCGACCGCTCTCTTCGCCACCGGCACCACCGACGTGAAGTCCGGCGAGGAACCGACCCTCAAACGCGGCGAGCCCAACCAGCCCCAACCCCAGCCTCTTTCCCGCCCCTCGGGTGGCTTCTGCAGGCAGTGCGGCACGCAACTCAGTCCGGGTGATCGCTTCTGCTACTCGTGCGGGGCGCCGTCGAGCGCCACCGTGAGCAAGGGGTAGACCGTGGACCCGCGCGGACAGATGATGCTCTCCCCCGGCGACGTGCTCGCCGGGTACGAGATCGAGGGGTACATCGCCCGGGGCGGCATGGCGGTGGTCTACCGGGCCCGCGACCTCTCGCTGGGCCGCCGGGTCGCGCTGAAACTCATTGCCCCAGAACTGGCCACCAACGACAAGTTCCGGCAGCGCTTCATCCGTGAGTCCGAACTCGCCGCCTCGATCGACCACCCCAACGTGATGCCGATCTACGCGGCCGGCGAGGCCGAGGGCGTTCTCTACATTGCCATGCGGTTCGTGGACGGGCAGGACCTGGGCCGGCTGATCGCCGCCGACGGCCGCCTCGATCCGGCCGACGTGCTGCCGATGTTCACCCAGGTGGCCGCCGCCCTGGACACTGCGCACGCGCACGGCCTGATCCACCGCGACGTCAAGCCCGGCAACATCCTGATCGCCAACCAGCCCGAGAACCACGTCTACCTGACCGATTTCGGCCTGACCAAGCGTTCCACCAGCCTGTCCGGCTTCACCACCGCCGGGCACTTCATCGGCACCATCTCCTACGTCGCCCCCGAGCAGATCGCAGCGCAGGAGGTCTCCCACGCCGCCGATGTGTACGCCATGGGATGCGTTCTGTACGAGGCGCTCTCCGGCCGTCCGCCGTTCCAGCGCGACGACGACGCGGCCATGCTCTGGGCCCACATGTCGGCCGAACCGCTGCCCCTGGCCGGCTACGTGCCCGGAATCCCCGCGGCCGTGGACGAGGTGATCGCCCGCGCGATGACGAAAGACCCGCAGCAACGCACCCAGTCGTGCCGGGCCGTCATCGCCGAACTGCGCGAGGCCTTCCGCACCGGCGAGATTCCCCCGCCACAGACCGGTTTCTCGATGAGCCAGCGCCGCGCCCCGGCCGACTCGATGGACGATCAGCCCGGCCTGGACGAGCCGATCCTCACCCCGCCCGCGCCCGCGGTTCTGGCCCGCACCACCAACTCCCGCAACCGTCGCACCCCGTGGATCGTGGCCGCTGTGGCCGTGATCGCCCTGCTGGCAACGGCCTTCTTCGCGCTCCCCCGCTGGCTGGAGCCGGAATTCGTCAGCTACCAGGGCGAGGACGAGGCCACCTCCTGGCTGGCCTTCGACCGCCCGGCGGACTGGAAGGCCCACCCCAACCTGCGCAAGACCTGTTTCTGCACCAATCAGTACAGCGCCGTGCTGGAGACCGGGGACTGGACGAACGTGATCGCGGCGATCCGCAACGGCACCAGCGTGGAGGGCCTGTACGCGCAGCAGACAACCCGGATGGACCTGAGCGACGCCACCGCGGTCAGCCAGCACCTGGAAACCTTCCTGGCCAAGAACAAGAAGGAACTCGGCACCCCGGTGCCGACCACGGTGGACGACCATGCGGCCTGGGCGGTGGAGGGCACGCTGATCGCCAGCAAGGACCCGACGCTGCGGCTGAGCATCCGCTACCTGATGGTGCGGGCGGCCTCCGGCGAGACCGACCACATCGTGCTCTTCACCCGCGACCAGGACGCCGAGAAGCTGTCCGACCGGCTGGACCGGGTGCAGGAGTCGATCCGCCTGCTCGAGGACTAGATCTTTCGCCCAGTCAGGCAGTACGTGCGGCCGACCGGATCAGTCATCACGGTCCACAGCTGGGTCCACGGCCCCACCTCAGCTCCGAGTGCGGCGTGGGCAGGCGCTAGCGAACGTCGTTGCGGAGCGGCGAAATCCGGGTGCGCGGTGACCGTGGGTGTTGGGTCGTCCAGGCGCTGCAGCAGGAGGCGTAGGGGCAGGCCGTCAGGCTCACTCAGCCGGGTGAACTCGGACTCGCCCTGGTGCTGCAGGTCCCAGCCAGTCAGCGCTGACCAGAACGCCGTCTCGCGATCCCAGAGGCCGGGCGGGATGTCGATGCAGAGCTGGTCCAGGCGGGCCTGGCCTTCGGAATCCGGCAGCCCGTACGGCGCCGGCACGACCCGCTCGCCTTCCCACGGCACCAGGCAGAAGACGAAACCGCCGGGGCTGACCAGGACATCGTAGTCGGGCTCGTGCTGCACCGGCCGAAACCGCCTGTTCCACGGCCGAAGGGAGCTCGGCGGCCGGAAGGTGCAGGTCCAGGTGACAACCCGACGATCCGGAACCCAACCGCTGGACCCGGACGTAGGCGTCCCCAGTTTCCGGAAGCAGGGTCGCGAACTCGCCGTGCTCACCGCGCGGGGGCGAGAGAGTGCTGCCCGTGACCTCACTCCAGAACTGCGCCCCGGCCGCGAAGTCCGGCTCCGGGAGGTCCAGAAACATGGTCAGCCACCGAATCTGCATGAACTTCAGGCTAATGGCCTAATGCCCGGGCGGCTCCTGCCGACTATGTCCCCATGAGCGGTATGACGTGCGGCACACCGCCCACGAAAGCAGCCGATGCGCGGCTAGTGTGCCCCTTTGTGCCAATACCGAGATCGCACTCATGAGCCCCACGCCGGTACGGCACTCGCGGGAAGCGGCCAAGCGGGGGCGCTGGCTCACCTTCACCCTCTACACGGTGGTCCTGCTGTTGCTGGCCACCGCCGGGGGTGGCGTGTACCTGTACACCCGGCTGAACGCCAACATCTCCTCCTCCGCCCTGTACTCCGGCACCAGCGGCGGCGCGGGCGAGCAGACCGCTGACGAGCAGGGCCGGGTCCCGGTCAACGTGCTGGTGATCGGCACCGACTCGCGCTCCTCGAAGGAGAACTGCCAGCTGGGCGGGGCCTGCGACGAGACCCACTCCAACGCGGACGTCCAGCTGCTGGTGCACGTGTCGGCCGACCGCAGCAACATCACCGCGATGAGCGTGCCCCGCGACACGATGACCGACCTGCCCGGCTGCAAGGACCCGGACACCGGGCAGAGCGTGGCCGAACGGCACGGCCAGATCAACACCAGCCTGAACTACGGGCCGGGCTGCAGCGTGGCGGCGATCCACAAGCTCACCGGGATCACCATCGACCACTTCGCGCTGATCGACTTCTCCGGCGTGATCGAGATGTCCGACGCCACCGGCGGGGTGGAGGTGTGCGTGGACAACAACGTCTACGACACCTACTCGCACCTGAAGCTGAGCGAGGGCAAGCACACGCTGAAGGGCGAGGCCGCCCTGCAGTTCGTGCGCACCCGGCACGGTTTCGGCGACGGCAGCGACCTGGGCCGCACCTACGGCCAGCACGCCTTCCTGTCGGCCGCGATCCGCGCGCTCAAGGACCGGGGCACGCTGCTGAACCCGACCAAGCTCTACGGGGTGGCCGACGCCGCGACCAAGGCGCTGACCGTGGACGAGGGTCTGGACGACATCCCGAAGCTGATCGACCTGGCTAACGAGTTCAACAAGGTGGACACCGACCGGATCACCTTCACCACCATGCAGACCGTGCCGGACCCGGACAACTCCAACCGGGTGGTGCCGGCCGAGGCCGCGCAGAAGCTGTTCGACACGATCATCGCCGACCGGTCGCTGAGCAAGGACAAGAACGCCCCGACGGCGACCGCGAGCGCCGAGCCGACCTCCGGCACCTATTTCTCGGTTCAGGTGCGCAACCGCAGCGGCCAGGACGGCCGGGCCAAGAAGCTCGCCCAGACCCTGCAGGACGACGGTTACATCGCGGCCACCGACACCTCCACCGGCTCGGCCCAGGAGTCCAGCGCGGTTCTCTACCAGGGCAAACGTCAGAAGGAGCACGCCGAGCAACTGGCCGAGGCCCTGAAGATCCCGCTGTCCATGGTGGAGCCGGACGACGAGGTGGACACGGTGACGCTGGTCGTCGGCGAGGACTGGACGGCGGGTGAGACCTACCCGAAGATCACCAAGGCCCAGCAGGAGGAGGCGCTGGCCGACTCGCACGCCTCCAGCGCCGAGAAGTCCGGCTGTGTGCCGGTCAGCACCCAGAACACGGTCACCTACAACGGCGTCTCGATGTCGCCGGTGCAGGCGTACGCCCTGGCCACCGACGTCCGCGATTCGGACCAGTGACCCGAGGGGGACGGGACCTGAGTCCCCAAAGGCGCGCCACTCGTCCCTAAGCAGGTTCTGGCCCGGTATGCCGGATGGCGTAATGGCCGCGCGAGGGACTCAATAGAGGTATGAGGTTCTCGATGGCCACCCGGCCGGGCTTCGGCCGGGACCACAACCCGTTGCGACGGCGCAGCGACCGGATTCAGGCGTACTCCGGGCTGGCCGCGGTCGTCCTCGTGATTGTGGTGCTGCCGGTGGCGTTGTTCGCCGGCTGGCGCACCTGGCAGCACTTTTCCGTGATCTCGGACCAGGAGCTGGCCACCCGGCAGCTGGTCACCGCCACGGTCGCCGCCGGCGATCCGCAGACCCGGATCGCCCGCAACCACCTGGCCACCGTGACCTGGACCTATCCCGACCAGGTGGCGCACTCCGGGCACCTGGCGGTGCCCGGTTCGACGCTGCCCGGCGATCTGGTGCCGGTCTGGGTGGACGAGGCGGGCGAGATGACCACCGCCCCGATGACCCGGCTCAACGTCTGGCTCGACGCGATCGGGATCGGGGTGGGCCTGATGCTCGCCGCGCTGGCGGTCGGCGGGCTCGGCTACCAGGGCACCCGCTCGGTGCTGAACCGGCACCGGGCCCGTGAGCTGGACGAGGAATGGCGCCGGCTCAACGGGTTTTCGATGAATGCCTGAGCGCCGCCGCGGTGCGCTGGGTGGCCTCGTCCAGCCGGTGCAGCTCGATCTCGGTCACCCGCCCGGCGTCCCGGTCCGCATAGGCCCGGACCAGGGCGTGGTGGTCGTCGAGCACGCTGCGGCGCTCGGCCTCGGTGTGCACGGCCAGCCCGGCGTACAGCTCCGAGACATCGCTCAGGCGGCGCAGAATCGTGGCCAGGTTCCGCCTGGTCGAGGTGCCTTCCAGCACCCGGCGGACGGTGCGCGCGGTCTCCACCCAGACCCGGTTGGGCAGGTCCGGGTCCAGATCGCCGAGCAGGGCCCGGGCCTGGTCGATCTCGTCGTCGGTGATGGTCCGCACCCGCTCGCGGACCGCGGTCGGGGTGAGCAGCCGGCGCAGTTCGTGGATCTCCTGCAACTCGGCCAGGCCGACCTGGTGCACCGTCGATCCGCGGAACGGGTCGGAGTCGACCAGGCCCTGACTCTCCAGCTCGCGCAACGCTTCCCGGACCGGGGTGACGCTGACCTCCAGCCCGGCCGCCAGCTCGGACTGCACCAGGTGGGTGCCGGTCTGCAGCTCTCCGGTGAGGATGGCCTCGCGCAGCCGCTCGGTGACGTTCTGGTGCGCGGTCCGCGGCTTCAGCCCCATGAGCCGATGGTGGCATCGTGCCGGGCCGCGGCAACCGTTTTCAGTTTGTTCAGGACCACCGACGTGGGAGCATCGGCCGAACGTCCCGCCCGGGTCACGGCGTACACCTGCCGGGCGGGTGAGGTGGCCACAGGCACGGTACGGACATTGGCGAAGCGTAACGGCTGGGCCAGCCGCGGGATCAGCCCCACCCCCGCGCCGGCCGAGACCAGCGCGGCGAGAGCGTCGTACTCGATCGTCCAGTGCCGCACATCGGGCAGGAAGCCGGCTGCGGTGCAGGCGTTCTCGGCGATCACCGAGCAGGCGTCGTCGGGATTGCCGGAGATCCACTCCTCGTGCGCCAGCCGGGCCAGGTCGATCTCGCTCTCCTCGGCCAGCGGGTGGTCCTCGGGCAGCACGGCGTCCAGCACGTCGGTGATCAGGTCGACCCGGGCGTAGCGGGGATCGTCCGGGCGCGGCCCGCCGGGATGGTCCACGGTGATCGCGATGTCGGCCTCGCCGGCGTCCAGCGCCCGCAGCGCCGCCTGCGGATTCTTGTCGCGGGAGAGCACCTGCAACCCGGGACGCTCACGCCGCAGCTGCACCATGGCCGGGCCGACCACCGCCGCGACCGCCGTGGGCAGGGTGGCCACCCGCACCTCACCGACCGAACCGTCCTGGAACGCGGCCAGATCCGACCGGGCCCGTTCCAGCTGGGCCTCGATCGCCAGCCCGTGCCCCAGCAGCACCCGCGCGTGCCCGGTCAGCCGCACCCCTCGTCCCTGCTTCTCCAGCAACGGCACCCCGAGCTCACGGGCCAGCCCGGCCACCTGCTGGCTGACCGCCGAGGGGGTGAGGTGCAGGGCCAGCGCTGCGGCGGCCACCGTTCCGCGCCGCTCGACCTCACGCAGCAGCCGGAGCTTGCGCAGGTCGATCGTGAAGTCCGGACTGTCGATTGACATGAAGAAAATCTAGATGGACTTAACGATCCTGACCAGAGGATGCTCAGGTCCATGAGCCGCCGTGCCGTGATCCTCTTCCTCGCGCTGGGCTTCGCCTGGGGCGTTCCGTACCTGTTCATCAAGGTGGCGATGGCGGAACTCACCCCCGCCTTCCTGGTGCTGGCCCGCACCGGCCTGGCCTCGCTGCTGCTGGTGCCGCTGGTCCTGCTGAGCGCCCGGCACCGCGCGGTGCTGCCCGAGCTGGTGCGCCGCTGGCCGGCCGTGCTCGGCTACGCCGTCTTCGAGATCGTCTTTCCCTGGTTCTTCCTCAACCGGGCCGAGCAGACGCTGTCCAGTTCCACCGCCGCCATCCTGATCTCGGCCGTGCCGGTGGTCGGGGTGCTGATCGCGCTGCTCACCCGTCAGGCGGAGCGGCTCGGCCTGCGGGGTGCGGCCGGGCTGGCGCTGGGCACGGTGGGGGTGGCCGCGCTGGTGGGCCTGGACGTGAACGTGTCCGATCTGGGCGCGGTGGCCGAGATGGGCATTGTGGTGGTGGGTTACGCGATCGGGCCGGTGATCCTGGCCCGCTGCCTGGGCGATCTGCCCGGTCTGCCGGTGGTGACGGCCGGCCTGGTGGTGACCACGCTGATCTACCTGCCGCTGGTGCTGCTCAGCGGCGGTTTCCCCAGCAGCCGGCCGTCCGGTGACGTGCTGGTGGCGGTCGCGGTGCTGACCGTGGTCTGCACCGCCTCGTCCTTCCTGCTGCTGTTCGCCCTGATCGGCGAGCTCGGGCCGGTGCGGGCGACCACCATCGTGTACCTGAACCCGGTGGTCGCGGTGGTGGCCGGCGCCGCCTTCCTGAACGAGAAGGTCACGGCCTGGACGCTTCTCGGGTTCGTGCTCGTGCTGGCCGGCTCCTATCTGGTGAACGGCTCCGGGCGCGAACCGGTCAGCTCCGAACAGATCAGCGCCGAACCGGTCAGTGCCGAAGCGATCGCAGAACCGTTGGCAGATCGGAGCAATGGACGATCCCCAGTCGCTGGGTAGCCCGGGTCACCGTTACGTAGAGGTCACCCAGACCCCGCGGCGAGGCGGCCAGGATCCGGTCGGGTTCGACCACCACGACGGCGTCGAACTCCAGGCCCTTGGTCTCGCGCGGTTCCACCACGGCCACCCGGGCCAGGGTCTCGTTCTCGCCCAGGGCAACGGATTCAGCCAGCCCCGCCTGCAGCCGGGCGAACACCTCCTGGGTCTGATCGGGTGCGGCGACCACGGCCAGTCGCCTTTCCTGATCAAGATTTTCGAGTTCCCCAGCGACGGCGGCAACGAGTTCGGGGCCCAGGTCGGCGACGCGTCGGGTCCAGGGCACCGGGCCGTCCGGCCGGACGACTTCGGGTGCGGGCAGCTTGGGATTCAGAGCTTGCAGGACGTCGGCGGCCACCTGGGCGATCGGCCCGGGCATGCGGTAGTTGACGGTGAGTTCCTCCAGCCGCCAGTGCTCGCCGACATGGGGCTGCAGGGCCTGCTGCCAGGACGAGGCTCCGGCCGGTTCCCCGGTCTGGGCCACGTCGCCGACCAGCGTCATCGATCGCGAGCGGCGCATCAGCATCCGCCAGGCCATCGGGGAGAGCTCCTGCGCCTCGTCCACGATGATGTGGCCGAAGCGCCAGGTCCGGTCGGTGGCCGCGCGCTCGGCGGCGGTGCGGTGGTCCACCTCTTCCTGCCGGTCGAGCAGGGCCTCGGCGTCGATCAGGTCGAACGCCGCCAGGATCTCGCTCTCCTCGTCCTCGAAGTCACCGGACTCCGAACCGCGCAGCACGTCCAGCACACCCTGGGCATACTCCAGGTTGGCGGTCTGCAGCTGCTCGGCCAGGCGCCGGGCCGTCGAGTCGTCGCGGCCCAGCAGCTCGGCCGCCTCGTCCAGCAGCGGCACGTCGGCCTCGGACCAGCCGGTGCCCTCGCGGACCAGCCAGTCCTGCTCCTGCTGGGTGAGCCCGACCTCGGCGGCCGCGGCCCGGATCCGCTGCGGCGAGGCGAACAGCTCGCGCAGCAGCCGGGTCGGGGTCAGCACCGGCCACAGCCAGTCGACCATGCCGTCCACACCGTCGTTCTCCTCGAGCTCGGCCCGGAGCAGGTCCAGATCCTCCGGCCCGAGCAGGTTCTCGCCGCCCAGCGGGTCTTCCCCCACCGCCTCGGCCCACAACCGGGTCAGCTCGGTCAGCACCAGCCGGCGCACCAGCGGCCGGGCCTCGTTGTGCAGCAGCCGGGCGCTGCGTACCCGTTCGCGCAGCGCCAGGCAGGCCTGCCGGTCCAGGCGCAGCAACTGCCCGTCGTGGCGGACCGCGACCACTTCGTCATCGTCGTGCGGCACCCACTGGCGGTCCGCGACCGCGCCGGCCACCACGTCCTTCATGAGCAACTGCCCTTTGAGCGCGGTGACCGGACCGGCCTCGACGCGCGTCGGCGCCACTCCCGGGAACAGGTCGGCGGTGGTGGCGAGCATGGCGCCGGTCTCGCCGAGCGCGGGCAGCACCTCGGCGATGTACCGCAGGAACGTGGTGTTCGGCCCGATGATCAGCACACCGCGGCGTTCCAGCAGCTCACGGTGGTGGTACAGGAGGTAGGCGGCGCGGTGCAGGGCCACCGCGGTCTTGCCGGTGCCCGGGCCACCCTGCACCACCAGGATGCCCGGCAGCTCGGCGCGGATGATCCGGTCCTGCTCGGCCTGCACCGTCTCGACGATGTCGTTCATCCGCCCGGTGCGGGCCGCGTTCAGCGCGGTGAGCAGGGCCGATTCGCTGGTGATGGAGTCCGGGCCGGCCCCTTCCGGGGCAACCTCGGTAGCTTCTGGATCGGCTCTGTTGCTCAGGTGCTCGTCGTGCAGGTGCACCACCCGGCGCCCCACCGTGCGGATGTGCCGGCGCCGCACCACGCCGTCCCGCTGCAGGGCGGTGGCCAGGTAGAACGGCCGGGCCACCGGCGCCCGCCAGTCGATCAGCAGGGGTTCGTCCTGCTCACCGTCCGGATCGTGCACCCCGATCCGGCCCACGTAGCGCGGCCGGTCGGTGCCTTCCAGATCCAGCCGGCCGAAGCACAGTGCGTTCTCGGCGGCGTTGAGCTGAGCCAGGCGCCCGCCGTACTGGTGCACCACAGCCTCGCGCTCGACCAGGGCCTGACGGGTACCCGCGGCGGAGGCCAGGGCGGTCCTCCGGCGGGCGGTCAGACGCTCGCGGAGCTGGTCGAGATGGGCGTAGAGCAGATTGACGTAATCCTGTTCGAACGCGATCTCGCCATCCGGATCAGTATCCCGGAAAGCACCGTGACTCATTGACAATTCTTCCTCCGCGAATTACCATCTCGCCTGTTGGCTGGCATTCTTTTGAATCATTCTCGGGCCGGCACAATTTCTTAAGCTATCGCCTCCGCCGCCACTTTTGCGAGCGCTGCGTCCCATCAGGGTGACCTGCGGTGACCCGCGCTGTCGTTCATGTCACCTTCATGTCCTCACCGGGTGAAGCCTGCGCACCTTCGGCCTCCGGTCAGCGACAATCGGCGGATGCGAGACGACGTGCTCCCGGCCGCCGTGCGGGAACGGGCCCTGGCCCTGGCCGCCCAGAACCAGTTGCCCGCATTTCTCTACGATCTGCCGGCCCTGAAAACCCAGGCCGGTCAGATCCGGGATGCGCTGGCCGGGGCCGGAGTGGAGTTTCTGTACGCCGCCAAAGCCAATCCGGACGCCCAGCTGCTGCGGGTGCTGGCCCCGCTGACCGACGGCATCGAGGTGGCCTCGGGCGGCGAGCTCGAGCACGTGATGGACGCGCTGCCGCACGCCCGGGTGGCCTTCGGCGGGCCCGGCAAGACCGACCGTGAGCTGATGACCGCGATCCAGCGCGGGGTATGGCGGCTGCACGTGGAGAGCCTGCGTGAGCTGAACCGGGTGATCGCGCTGGCCGGGCGGCGGCCGGTGGAGGTGCTGCTGCGGGCCAACCTGCCGTTCGGGGTCACCGGGGCGGCGCTGAACATGAGCGGGCCGTTCGGGATGGACGAGGAGTCGCTGGTCGTCGCGGCCCGGATCGCCCGGGACGCGGCCGCGGCAGGCAGTGGGGTGCGGGTGCGAGGCGTCCACGTGCACCTGGCCTCCGGGCTGGACGCCGAGCAGAAGCTGACTCTGGACGAGCGGGTGCTGGACTGGGCGCGCACCTGGCTGCGGGCCAACCTGCCGGGTTTGAAGTCCCCCGAGGTCAACCTGGGCGGGGGGATGACGGTCGACTACGCCGAGCCCGGCCATCGCTTCGACTGGGCGGCCTACGCCAAGGGGCTGGCCGGACTGGCAGACGGATCGGTGGTGCTACGGGTGGAGCCGGGCCGGGCGGTCAGCGTGCATTCCGGCTACTACGTCAGCGATGTGCTGGACCTGAAGTACACCCGCGGCCAGGCGTACGCGATCGCTCGCGGGGGTACGCATCATCTGCGTACCCCGGCCGCCAAGGGGCACAGTCAGCCGCTGGTGGCGCTACCTGGACCGCAGCGCTCCGGGGATGCGCTGAACGACGACTCGCTCACCGTGGTCGGTCAGCTCTGCACCCCGAAAGACCAGCTGGCCACCGGGGTCCCGGTGCAGGACCTGCGAATCGGTGACCTGCTGGTGTTCCGGATGGCGGGGGCCTACGCCTGGAACATCTCGCACCACGACTTCCTGATGCACCCGCACCCCAGCTTCGCCTACCTGGACTGAGGGTCAGCAGCTCGAGGACATCTCGCAGACGTTGTAGTTGGTGTTGCGCACGAAGTCCCGGCGCTGCCCCTCGGCCCAGACCCCGAACAGCACCAGGGCGATCACCACCACGGCGACGATCTCCACCTTCAGCACGATGTCGGTGACGTGCTTGGCGCCCTGCAGGATCGGATGGTCTCGCTCCTGAGGGTCTCGCGGATGCGGCGGGTGGTCGTCGTGGTGCAGGTCGCGCAGGCCCACCGAGGCCGGCACGAAGTCCGGGTCGCTCTTGTCGTGGCCCAGGTGCACGGGTTCGGTGCGGGCGTTCAGCATGGCCGCGCTGGCTGCCGTCCGGCCCGGCAGCAGCCGCGCCCCACCACCCCCGCCGTGGTGGATGCGCACATCGTCGAGCAACTCGTCGTCGTCATGCAGCGGACGACGAGCCGTCGGCACCCGTTCCGGCTCGGCCTTCTCGGGGCTTTCCTCAGCGTGCCGGTGGCCGAGCAGTTCGGTCCGCATGAACAGCAGACCGAGGACGGCGATCGGCCACATCCGGGTGGTGACGGCGGCCGCCACGATCGTCAGGGCGGCGAGGTAACCGGCCATCCGCACCGCCCGGCCGTAGCGCGGCAGGCGGCCCATCCGGATCAGGATGTGCACGGCGAGAAGCCAGCACACCGGGATCCAGCCGAAGGCCTGGATGATTTCGGCGACCGACATGGGAGCCTCCCGAGAGGAACCGTCGCCGGCGATCCGATGCCACCGGCGGTAGGCGCGGTATCGGCATTCCTCGCGGGTTACTTGAGCGGCTCCACCGACAGCAGGTCACCTGGATCGCAGTTCAGCACCTGGCAGATCGCGGTCAGGGTGGAGAACCGGACGGCCCGGGCCCGGTTGTTCTTCAGCACCGACAGGTTGGCCACGGTGACCCCGGCCCGGGCCGACAGCTCGGTCAGGGTCATCCCCCGCTCGGCCAGCAGCCGGTCGAGGTGGCAGACCACGCCGGCCGGGGGTGCGCTCACACCAGCCCCTCGACGTCGCGGTGCAGCTTCTCGCCCTGCCGGAACGCCTCGGCCAGCACCAGGAGCACCAGCGGGAAGAGGATCACCGGGGTCAGCGAGAAGGTCATGCCGAACAGGAACGGGCTGCCCTCCTCGACGAGCTCCAGCCGGTCCAGCACCTGCATGGTCGCCACCCGCGGGATCAACGGCACCAGAACCGCTGCGGCAGTGGTGATCAGAGCGACGTGGGCCAGCCGGCGGGCATTGCCGGGAGCGAACGGGCGGCCGTCCGCGATCGAGGCCAGCAGGGGACGCAGCAGCAGGGCGCTCGTCCCGATCGCCACCGCGAGCAGAACCTCGCCCGCAGCCCCCAGCACCATCTCGGTCCGGGTGGGGTCGTTGGTGGTGAGGAACATCCCGTCGCCGTTCGCGGTGACCCGGGTCTGGGCGTAGGCGGTCTGCAGCCGGTGCTCAAAGGCCTCTTCGACGCTCGCCCCCTCGACCAGAGCCACCGGAAGCTTCAGCGGTGCGGGGCTCACGACGAACGAACGGACCAGCTGCACCGCCGCGAACCCCAGCGCCACCACACCGAGCAGCAGCAGCCCGGCCGAGATCACCCGCAGCGTGCGGGTCCCCACGTAGACCGGATCCCGGTCGATCACGAAACTGCCGATGCGCATCCCGGCGCTCCCCCCTCATCGCATATCGACATTCGATACGCCCCGCGAAGAGTGTTACGCATTGATTGTCGATATGTCCAGCTTTCTCCCGGATGCTCGCCGCCTGGCGATCCCCACCGGCGCCCGGCCGCGGGCCGACCTAGGATGAGCCGCATGATCGTCATCACGGTGCGTTTTCCGGTGAAGCCCGAGTACGCCGACACCTTCATCGACGAACTGCGCGAGCCCACCCAGGCGGTGCGCAACGAGCCCGGCTGCCTCTGGTACGACTGGGCCCGTAACGTCGAGGACCCCAACGAGTTCATCCTGACCGAGGGCTACGTGGACGCCGAGGCCGGCTCCGCACACGTCAACTCGGCCCACTTCAAGCCCGGCCTGGAGAAGATGCGGCCGATGCTGGCCGCCACCCCGCGGATCATCTTCTCCGACCTGGGCCCGGAGCGGACCGGCTGGGACCAGATGGGCGAGCTGCAGATCGACTGATCATCCGGCTCAGGCGCCGATGAGTTCCCGGACTCGTCGGCGTCTTGTCTTTTGCCGGTGCCTCACGACCGAAGGTGCCTCCCGACCGGAAAGGACGAGCAGATGCCCATCATCCAGCCCAGCCTGTGGTTCGACGGCAACGCCGAGGAGGCGGTCGCCTTCTACAGCAAGATCTTTCCCAACTCCTCCACCGTGCGCACCTCGTACGCCGGCCCGTGGAACCAGCACGGCCGGACCGAGGGGGTCCTGGCGATCGACTTCAAGCTCGACGGGCAGGACTTCAACGCCATCAACGGCGGCCCGATGTTCCAGTTCAGCGAGGCGGTCTCGTTCGTGGTGCTGTGCGCCGACCAGGCCGAGGTGGACCACTACTGGTTCGCGCTGACCGCCGACGGCGGCCAGGAGGTCGAGTGCGGCTGGCTGAAGGACCGTTTCGGGGTGTCCTGGCAGATCGTCCCGGAGATGTTCAACGAGCTGATCGTCGATCCGGACGAGGGCCGGCGGTCCCGGGCCTTCACCGCCATGTTCGGGATGAAGCGGCTGATCATCGCCGACCTGCTCAAGGCCGCCGACGGCTGAGGGCTCAGCGCTCCTTCGGCTTCACCGCGGTGATGGTGTGCTGGCGCGAGCCGATGCGTTCCGAGGGCGCCCGCAGGAACAGCGCCGTGTCGCCGACCTGCAGGGTGCCCCGCAACCGCAGGGCGGCGACCTCCTGCACCCGGGTGCCGTCCACCGTCACCCCGTTCGTCGAGCCGAGGTCGCGCACCTCGAAACCGTCTGCGGTGCGGGTGATGCTGGCATGCTTGCGGGAGACCAGCGGGTCCCAGTCGATCCGGATCTCGCAGTCGGCCGAGCGGCCGATCACCACCGGAGTGCGCTCCAGCATCGGGCGGGCCTTGAGCATCCCCGCCGCGTCCAGCCAGACCAGCGTGGGCGCGGTGCTCACCGGCAGCACCGGCGGGGCCGAGCCGGTGGTGTCCACCGAGTCGGCCTGGCGCAGGATCATCGTCTCCAGCTCGCGCAGCGCCGGCCCGGGATCCAGACCGCCCTCGTCGGCCAGCACGGTGCGGGCCCGGCGGTAGGCGGCCAGCGCCTCGCTCTGGCGCCCGCCCACGTTCAGCGCCAGCATCAGCTGACCCCACAGCCGTTCCCGTAAAGGCGCCGCAGCCAGCAGTTCTTCGATCCGCTCGGGCAGGTCGGGAGTGCCCCCGCCCTGCAGTTCGGCGTCGAACAGCACCTCGGCCGCCGACAGGCGCAGCTCGGCGAAGTACGCCCGGCGGCCCTCCAGCGCGGGCACCGGCACGTCCTCGCAGAAGTCGCCGCGCCAGATCTCCATGGCCACCCGCAGCCGCTTCACCGCACCCGGTGTCAGGTGCGCCCGGAGCGCCTTGACCGCCTCGTCCAGCCCGGCGGCGTCGGTGGCCACCACCGCGCTGTCCAGCCGGTAACCGGTACCCACCCGTTCCAGCGCCCCGCCGTACGGGGCCAGCAACGACCGCAGCTGGCTGACATGCACGTGCAGGGTGTTCGGAGCCGGGCTCTCGACGTCGAAGAACGCGTCTTCCAGCAGGGTGTCGGTAGTCACCGTGCGCCCGGCGGCCGCCGCCAGGACCGACAGGATGGCCCGCCGGCGTCGGCCCGCCACCGGGATAACCCGCTCTTCTACCCGCAGTTCCAGCGGCCCGAGCAGGCCGATCTGGACCGGCCGGTCCATCACAGGTGCGGGGTGATCTCGGCCAGGATCAGCTCCCGCGGCTTGACCCCCTTGATCCGCGCGACCTCCTGGCCGGCCCGGAACAGCACCAGCGTGGGCATGGCGGTGACCTGGTACAGGTCGGCCACCACCGGGTTCTCGTCCACGTCGACGAGGACCACCCGCAGCCGTCCGGACTCGTCGGTGGCGATCTGCTCCAGCACCGGGGCGATCATCTGGCACGGTGGGCACCAGTCGGCGGAGAACTCGACCAGCACCGGCTCGGGGCTGGCCAGCACGTCCGCGGCGAACGAGGCCTCGGTGGTGGTGGTCAGGGACACCCCACCACCATAGGACCTGAAACCCTCAGGCCGGATCCGCGGTGCGCACCGTGATCGGCGTCCCGTTCTCGATCGTCCGCGAGACCGTGCAGGTGCGATCGTGCGAGGCCTTGATCGCCCGCGGCAGCAGCATCCGCGCGGCGTCGCCGGCCTCACCCTCGGGGAAGCGCACGTCGAAGGTCAGCACGATGTCCTCGAGGTGGTTCTCGCCGTTCTCGCGCACGTAACGGGCGTCCACCCGGGCCTCGAAGTTCTCGGCCGGCGACCGCCGCCCGGTGACCACGTCCACGTCCACCGCGGAGCACCCGGCGATGGCCGCCAGCAGAAGCTCCACCGGGGAGAACGCGTCGTCGGCCTTGCTGCCGAAGCGCAGTGTGTTGCCGCGCTTGTTGGTGGCCTGGTACACGCCCTCCTCGAGACGTTCGAGGGTCACCGAGCGGTTGTCGTCGTTCTGTTCAGCCATGCCGTGAGCATGGCACGCGAGCTCAGAGCACAGCCGCGCGGCCTGCCTCCAGCCGGGCGATCGGCACCCGGAAGGGCGAGCACGAGACGTAGTCGATGCCGACCTGGTGGAAGAAGTGGATCGAGTCCGGGTCGCCGCCGTGCTCGCCGCACACCCCCAGCTTCAGGTCCGGGCGCCGTTTCCGGCCGTCGGTGGCGGCGATCCGGATCAGCCGGCCCACCCCGTCCACGTCCAGGCTCTCGAACGGCGAGACCATGAACACGCCCCGGTCCAGGTAGGTGGCGAAGAACCCGCCCTCCACGTCGTCGCGGGAGAAGCCCCAGGTGGTCTGGGTCAGGTCGTTGGTGCCGAAGGAGAAGAACTGCGCGGCCTCGGCCACCCGGGCGGCGGTCAGCGCGGCCCGCGGCAGCTCGATCATCGTGCCGATCGGGATGTCCAGCTCCACGCCCTGCTCCTGGGCGACCGTGGCCAGGATCTGGTCCGCCTCGTCGCGGATCAGGAACAGCTCCATCACCGAGCCGACCAGCGGCACCATGATCTCCACCTGCGGGTTGCCGCCCTGCGCCTTCAGCCCGGCCGCCGCCTCGCTGATCGCCCGTACCTGCAACGCGAACAGCCCGGGCAGGACCAGGCCCAGCCGCACCCCGCGCAGACCCAGCATCGGGTTGGACTCGTGCAGCTTGTCCACCGCGGCCAGCAGGCGTTCCTCATCCGGGTCGGGGTTCCCGGCGGCCCGGTCCAGCGCCACCTTCACCGACAGCTCGGTGCGGTCGGGCAGGAACTCGTGCAACGGCGGGTCGAGCAGCCGGATCGTCACCGGCAGATCGTTCATCGCGGTGAGCAGCTCGACGAAGTCCTGGCGCTGCAACGGCAGCAGCTCGTCGTACACCGCCTGCCGTTCCTCGCTGCCCGAGGCCAGGATCAGCCGCTCGATCAGCACCCGCCGATCGCCCAGGAACATGTGCTCGGTCCGGCACAGCCCGATCCCCTGCGCCCCCAGATGCCGCGCCCGAGCGGCGTCCTCTGCGTTGTCGGCGTTCGTCCGTACTCGCAGCCGACGGATCGAGTCAGCGTGCGTGAGCAGCCGGTCGACCGAGCGCACCAGCTCCCCGGTGTCCGGGTCGGTGTCCTTGAGCGCCTCGTCCAGCCCGCTCTCCAGGTAGGTGGCCACCGGGGACGAGACGACCGGCACCTCGCCGGCGAAGACCTCGCCGGTGCTGCCGTCGATGCTGATCATGTCGCCCTCGCGCAGCACCTCGCCGTTCACGGTCGCGGTGCCGGCCGCACTGTTCACGTCCAGCTCGGCGAAACCGCAGACACAGGTCTTGCCCATACCCCGGGCCACCACCGCGGCGTGGCTGGTCTTTCCGCCACGCGAGGTCAGCACTCCCTGGGAGGCGATCATGCCGCCGAGGTCGTCCGGGTTGGTCTCCTTGCGAACCAGGATCACGGCCTGTCCCTCGGCTGCCGCCTTCTCCGCGGCCTTGGAACTGAACACGATCTGCCCGGTCGCGGCGCCCGGTGAAGCAGCCATTCCCTTGCCCAGACGGGTCTTCTCGGCAGCGGCGTCGAACCGCGGGAACATCAGCTGGGCCAGCTGAGCCCCGTCCACCCGCTGCAGCGCCTCGTCCATCGTGATCAGGTTCTCGTCGACCAACTGGGTCGCGATCCGGAAGGCGGCCGCCGCCGTCCGTTTGCCCACCCGTGTCTGCAGCATCCACAACTTGCTGCGCTCGATCGTGAACTCGATGTCGCACAGATCCCGGTAGTGCGTCTCCAGCCGCCGCATCACCTGCAGCAACTGCTTGTACGAGGACGGGTCGAGGTCCTTCAGATCGGCCAGGCTCAACGTGTTACGGATGCCCGCCACCACGTCCTCGCCCTGCGCGTTCACCAGGTAGTCGCCGTACACCCCGCTGTGCCCGGAAGCCGGGTCCCGGGTGAATGCGACGCCGGTGCCCGAGGTCTCACCCAGGTTCCCGAACACCATCGTGCAGATGTTCACCGCGGTACCCAGGTCCTGCGGGATGCGTTCACGACGCCGGTACAGCCGGGCCCGCTCGGTGTTCCAGGAGTCGAACACCGCCCGGATCGCCATGTCCAGCTGCTCACGTGGATGCTGCGGGAACTCGTCACCGCTGTGCTCCAGGATCACCGCCTTGAACGTGCTGACCAGCCCTTTCAGGCTGTCCACGTTCAGCTCTACGTCGGTGGCCACGCCCTGGGCGCTCTTGGCCTCGTCCAGGGCGTTCGAGAAGACCTCGCCGTCGATCTCCAGCACGGTCTTGCCGAACATCTGCAGCAGCCGCCGGTAGGAGTCCCAGGCGAAACGCTCGTCGCCGCTCTCCTCGGCCAGGCCCTTGACACTGGCGTCGTTCAGGCCGACGTTGAGCACTGTCTCCATCATCCCGGGCATCGAGTGCATCGCCCCGGAACGCACGCTGACCAGCAGCGGATCGTGCCGGTCCCCGAGCCGGCGACCAAGATCGTCTTCCAGCCGGCGCAGCGCCATGGTCAGCTGCACCCGCAGTTCCCCGGGCTCGGTACCGGCGGCCAGGTACGAGCGGCAGGCCTCGGTCGTGATGGTGAACCCGGGAGGCACCGGGAGCCCGAGCTTGGTCATCTCGGCCAGGTTCGCGCCCTTGCCACCGAGAAGTTCTTTCTGCTCTTTGCTGCCTTCCGAGAACGCATACACGTACTGGGTCATGGATCCATCACGCCTTTCCGCGGACCGAGCTCCGAACGGCATTCCAAGAAGGCGAGAGTAGGTGCGCAAAAGCTGTCCGGACAGGGGGTGACCGAGTGACGCCGACCATGGCCAAGGGGGCTTGACCTGGACTTTCGCGGACAGGTAGCGGGGGTGGCAGCGATGCGCCCGGCGGTCGGCAACTGTTGCTTTAGGTGCTTTTGGACGGGGAAACGTCACCATTTCATTCGTCCCGCTGACGATAATTCGGCGCCGTTCCGCATGATCTTCCCGGAACTAATCAGCCGTTTCCCGGGCGGCGAAAGCATCCAGAGACAGGTCGCCCACGAACTCCACCAGGTTGTTGCCGTAGCTGCGCGGTTCGACGAGCCGCAGGGCCACACAGAACTGCTGCCCCGGAGCGTATTTGGCAGCCAGCTTGCGCCCCTCGCGGGCCAGGTGCCGCGCCCCGGCATGGTTCGCGATCGCGGTCTGGCCGACGATCAGGAACAGCGGCTTACCCGGACGGCCCACCCCTTGGTAGAGCTGGTCCGCCCCTTGGTAGAGCTGGTCCACACCTTGGTAGAGCCGTGCCACCAGCACCACCGCGCTCTCCCCACGTTCGTACTCGAACTCCCGCGCACCGACCCGGAAGGCCGACCTCTCGTCGCGCACGACCTCCTGGAAACCCGGCAGGAACCGGCGCAGGAGAGCCTCGGACCGGCGGTTGGAACTCGGCCCGCCGACACAGAACTCGGTCTTCTCGCCCAACCCGGTACGCGCGTCCTGGTGCATCAGGAAGTCCGGTTCAGCGTCACAACTCTTCACGACCACCGCGACCTCGACCATGGCCGCCACATCACCCCGGCTGACGCTGCCGTCCCGGCCCCAGGTGTCCTTGCCCACGACCACGGAGGCCCGCTCGCCCGGAGCCAGCCCGAAGAACCGCCTCGTCCTGGCCCGGCGACGGTAACGCCCGAGCATCCCGGCCAGCCACAACAGCCCGCCGAACAGCGCGCTCGCGGCCAGGTTGATGGCCAGATCCCCGCCCAAGCACCCTCCCCCAAGAATCTTGAGTGACTTTATCGCCACCCGTTGCCTCTTGCCCCGGTTGCAACGGATTCCGAGGATGGGTGACATGTCGTACCCGGAGCGTGTCGCCCATGTCGCCCCCTTGGCCTTCGACGGCCGGCGCTTCCTGTCCGAAGGCGCCACCGTGCTCACCGAAGCCGGCCGTATCCTGGCCGTCGAACCTGCGCAGCGACCAGTTCCGGAAGGCTTCGAGGTGCGCCACCACGAGCACGGCACGCTCCTGCCCGGCCTGATCGACACCCACGTCCACCTGATCGCCGACGGCCAGGACGGCGCCCTCGGCCGGGACCCGGACCGCACCCCGGACGATCGCGAGCAGGTAACGCGCGAATCCCTGCAGGCGCATGCCCGGGCCGGGGTAACCACAGTCCGCGACCTGGGAGACAACCGGTGGTCGGTACTGGAGCGGACCCCGTCTCCGATTGACCCCACCGTCGTCGCCTCCGGGCCACCCATCACCATCCCCGGCGGACACTGCGCCGCCATGGGCGGAGAGGCCGCGGGTTCGTCGGGCTTGATTGCTGCGGTGGACGAGCGTGCTCGCCGGGGGGCCGACCTGGTCAAGATCGTGGTCAGCGGCGGCGCCATGACTCCTGGCTCCGATCTGTTGTCGCTGCAGTACACACTTGAAGACGTCTCCCTGGTGGTTCGGAGGGCCGCTGAGCACGGGCTTTCGGTTGCCGCCCACGCCCATTCCCTGGCCGCGGTCGAACTGTGCATCGACGCCGGCGTCAAGAACATCGAACACTGCACCTGCCTAACCACTTCCGGCGTGCAGACTCCACCTGACCTGGCCTCCCGTCTACGCGACACCGGCATTCACATCGGCCCGACCTTCGGACGCCTGCCCGGAAGCCAGCCGTCGGCCCAGGCCCAGGAGGTCACCCGCCGCACCGGACTGGTCCCTGCCCACCGCTTCGCCCAGGTCAAGAAGCTGCACAGCGAGGGCGTTCTGGTGATCAGCGGATCCGATGCCGGCATCCACGCCGCCAAGCCCCACGGCATCGTGGCCCACGCAGTGGCCGAACTGGTAGCTGCCGGCATCGCCGCGGACGACGCCATCGCCACCGCAACCTCGATCTCGGCCCAGGCCTGCGGCCTGGCCAACCGCAAGGGCAGCCTCACCCCCGGCGCCGACGCAGACCTCTTGGTGGTGGACGGCGACCCCCGCAAAGACATCACCGCACTGACCCGGGTGAAATCCGTAATCCTCCAAGGCCAGGAACTCGCCCAGACCACCAGCACTACCGGCCGATAACTGCCCGAAGACCCCTACCCAAAACCCCAACCCGAGCACTCCAACCCGAGCAGTCCAGCCCGAACACCCCGCCCGAAATCCTCCCTAGAAACCCAACTCGAGCGCCCTGCCCGAAAACTCTTGCCTAAACAACACAAACCAAGTAGCCCAACCCGAGCACCCCTGTCTGAACAACCTGCCCAAACCTTCCCGCCCGAGCACCCCGGTCCAAACACCCCCGCCCGAACCCTCACGCCCGAGTACCCCGGTCCAAACACCCCGCCCGAACCTTCCCGCTCGAGCACCCCGCCCCAACCTTCCCGCCCGAGCACTCCGGCCCAACCACCCCGCCTCAACACCCCCTGCCAGCCAACCGCCCTTACCTCGCACCCTCCAGCACCACATGTTGCCCACCGGATCCCACTCCCAATCCGGCCGGAAGCAACCTCAAACCCAGCTTTTCCCAACCACATCCAAGCACCACCTACCGACAATCTTCACAACCAACCGCTCGGCCAAGCAACCACTCTCGCCCGACCCCCGACCCCAGACCCCCGACCGCCCCCAGCTCCACGCCTCGTCTGCCCCTCCTCGCTCCGAACAGCCAGGCGACCACCTCTACCCAGCCCCCTCACCCATATCCAAGCACCACCCACCGACAATCTTCGCGACCAACCGCTCTGCCGAACAACCGCTCTCGCCCGGATCCCGGCATCAGGTCCCGCATCCCCCAGTCACCAACTCCAGCCACCCCGGACGGCCGACCCAACCCACCCACCCCTCCGGCGTCCTTTTCCGATTCTGTCGGTGGTCGGGTTTATGATGGTTTCGCAAGTTGATGATGGCGAATCCTGTTGGGGGACGGGGTATTAACGATGGGGCATCTAGCCGATGGGCGCCTGACGGAACGCGCGCCGCAAGAACTCGTGGCGTTGTCAGGATGGCTACTGGAAGAACTCGATCCGGCCGTCGTCACGGCCCCGACCTCGTCCGAAACATCCTCTGCATTGGTAGAACTGGCAGTTCAGCAAGAATGGATCATCCGGTCGGTCCAGGCCCAGCACATCAGGACCTTGGCCCGAGCAGCGAAGACCATGCCGCCTGCTCGGCGTTACACCAAGCGCCGCAACCATACTGGCGATGCTGCTGCGGATCCGGCGGTTGCGGCAGACACGGCCACGCAGATCTCTTCGCTCCGGCTGACGTCGGCCCGGATAGCGCCAGAAACGAATCGCCATCCGCGTACCACCACAACGTTGCTGGAGCATGCCCGGGGCCTGGTCGATGACCTACCCGCCATCATGTGCCTGTTCAGCCAGGCCCGGCTGGACCAGACCCGTGCGATCACCGTGACCCGCATGCTGCACGAGGCCGCAGAAAGGATCGACGACTTCGAGCCCGGCACCGACCGCTGGCTCCTCACCGAAGCAGTCATCGCCGCCCAGGCTCCCGGCCTCACCAATCACG
Source organism: Kineosporia babensis (assembly GCF_021129305.1). Lineage (GTDB taxonomy): Bacteria > Actinomycetota > Actinomycetes > Actinomycetales > Kineosporiaceae > Kineosporia > Kineosporia babensis. The sequence continues at coordinate 86,796 of NZ_JAJOMB010000007.1, forward strand.
AACTGCAGCGGCTCATCGAGCGTCTCCTGCTCGAGCTGCAGCCGGGCTCCGGTACACCGGCCCACGAGGAGGCCCGGCGCAGCCGTCATGTGCAGTTCGAGGCCCTGGCCGACGGGATGGCCCTGATCACCGCCATGGTTCCGGCCGACATCGCCCAACTGCTGCACGGCTTCGTAGACGCCGTCGCGGACGCCGAACGCGACAGGGCACTGGAGAACGGGACAGCCGACCTTCGGACTCATGACCAGCGCTGCGCTGATGTCTTCGCAGCGCTGGTTACGGTGGCCGCCAACGGTTTACGCATCCCGCTGGCGACTGAAACACCAGACACTGAGGATGCCAGGGACCCCAGAGAGACCGGGGATTTCGGCAACACCGATGACGCCGACAACACCGGGGACAGCCAGCCAAGCCTGCCCAGGCAGGTCGCTCAAGCCTGGCAGCAGTTCCTCGCACGGAACGGTAGGCGCAGCACTAAGACCCAACTGAACGTGACCATCACCGATGCCACCCTGCTCGGCCTGGACAACACGCCCGGGCTCCTGGAAGGGCACGGCCCGGTCGCGGCCGGCCTGGCTCGCCGTCTGGCAGTCAAGCCTGCGCAGGTCAACCTGATCGTCGCGCCGGGGGCCTGCACCCACCCCGCAGCACACAGCCCCGAAGCACCCAGCACGGCTTGGTCTGATCCAGGCTCATCGCTCACGCCAGAACCAGCAAAGTCGGGTGCGCAGAGCGAAGGCCGCCGACCAGGAGAGTCGGGTGCGCAGAACAAAGGCCGCCCACCACGACAATCGAGCGTGCAGGACCAAGGCCGCCCACCAAGAGAGCCAGGCGTGCAAAGCGGGGGCCGCCCACCAAGAGAATCGGGTGTGCAGGGCGAAAGGCGCCCACCACGAGAGTCAGGCATGCAGAACGAAGGCCACCCACCAAGACAATCGAGCGTGCAGAACCAAGGCCGCCCACCAAGAGGATCGGGTGTGCACAGTGAAAGCCGCCGACCGGGAGAGCCGGGCTCACCGCAAGAACGCTGCCCGGCCGGACTGGATCACACCTTGCCCGGGATGAATCGCTACCGGCCCGGACGAGCACTCACCGCCCTGCTGAGCGCTCTCTACCCGACCTGCACCTTCCCCGGATGCACCACCCCGGCCGCCCGCTGCGATCTTGACCACCTCACCCCCTTTGACCAGGGTGGCGTCACCTGCGCCTGCAATTTGCGGCCATCCTGCCGCTCTCATCATCGCCTGAAGACCTTCGGCCGTTGGAGCGCCCGCGCCGCCCGCCCGGATGAGCCCTACCCGCTCGGCTCCACGATCTGGAGCACCCCGGACGGCCTCCAGCATCACACCCCGCCGCCGTGTCTACCCGGCATGCCCGGCTGGAGCCTGCCCGCCCTGACCAGCCAGCCCAGCGAGCCGGCACCCTCGCCCCTGTCCAGAGTGGATCTGATGCCCGCCGCCGAACGCACCGCCCGCCGCACCCGGACCTGGCAGAACGACCTGAACTGGTGGAAGGACTACAAGGAACGCCTGCGCCGCCAAGCCGAACAACGCGCCCGTGAGAACCCGCCACCCCTGCCCAGACCCCGCCACGCACCCTGGGGCGAAAGCAAGGAAAGGCTCCCTGGCCTCGGCGAACCGCCCTACTGATGCTGAACTAGAGCCGGGCCGGGCGCCGCAGGACGATGACCGAGTTGATCACGTCGTTGAGCGGGTGCAGCACGCCGAGTTGTTCCCAGCCGCTCAGCTCCTGCTCGCCCACCGCCGGGTAGAGCAGACGCCGCAGCCCGGCCGCGCTGCGCACCAGGAGTACGGCGCCGGGGCGCAGTCGTTCCCAGAGCGCGGCCAGGATGGCGTTCTTGGCCTCCGGGTCCAGCCCGGCCAGGGCGCCGAGCACCACCACGTCAGACTCGGAAACTGCCTCGAACTCGGCGGCTTCGGCGTGGTGGAAGCGCACCGGGCCCGGCCCGAGCAACGCGTCGGCACAGGCCGAGCCCAGCGCCACGGCCTCGGCGGAGTGATCGACCACGTCCACCGGGACCGCCAGTTCCGCGTACAGGCAGATCGCGCTGAGCGGGAGCGGGCCCGCGCCGAGGAAACAGATCCGCCGAGCCCCCGCCGGGTCCACCCCGAAGCAGCGCAGCAGGTTGATCTCCAGCCGGGTCAGCTCGCGGTAGTTGTCCAGGTAGGGAAAACCCTCGAGCTCGTCCTGCGGCTTGTCGGCGGCGGCGATGCGGCGGGACCAGTGCGTCTCCATCAGGTACTCGCCCTGGGCGCAGACCTCATGCAGGCCCGGCAGCCGCGAGGTGATCCGCTCGTCCTCCAGGACCCGCACGGCCCGGGGCGAAAGGTCTCCACCGTGCTCGCCGCACAGCCCGACGAGCTCGCCGAACAGCCGGTTCACCAGCGTTGACGGCTCCAGACCGGGCTGCTGACGCAGGCTTTCGTAGATCTCGGCGACCCGCCGGGCCAGCTGCTCAGCATGCAGCCGATCCGGCGAGACACCCGCCGACACAGCATCTGCCGATACAGCATCTTCGGTCAGAACCAGGTCGGAACCCTCCACCGACGACTCGAGCCTCACCGGCGCTCGGCCGCCGCAACCGGAAGCCGCGCACCGATCTTGGGCACGTCGATCTCGAAGTGCACGGTGTTGTAAGGATCGGGCCGGGTGTCCAGCACCTCGACCGTCGGCATCGAACGCCAGAACGCCTCGGCGCCGGGCACTCCCGCATCCGTGTGCAGGTACACCGTGTCGTACTCGCCGATCTCGGTGGCCCACACCGTGGCCTCGGCCACCAGGCGCCGGGCCAGACCCCGGCGCCGGGCCTCCGGCCGCACCCAGACCCGGACCAGCTGACAAGCCTCGGGCCGGTTGTAGCGGGCGCTGAGCCATTCCGGATTGGGCGGGGAGGCGAGGTGACAGGGCCGTACCGCCGTGGTGGCCAGCACCCGCTCGTTCTCGACGGCGACGAACAGGGCCGCGCGCGGAGCGTCGAGATAGGTGGTGGCCAGGTCGTCGATGTCCTGGTGCCAGCGTTCGTTGTAGCCGCCCATGTCCCGGTCGAGGACCTCACGCATGCATGCCACCGCACCGCCCAGATCTGCGGTCGTGGCCGTCCGGATCTCCACCTCGTCCATCTTCCTGCCCCCGTTGTCGATTGTCAGCACGGGTCTCAGACGATAGCCGATGTTTTGATAATGACTCTCATTCACCCACCAGTAACCACCGGGAACGCACCGCGACCATGATCTGGATCACATGATCATGTCCTGGCCGCGACAGCCGCGGTATCGGCGTAGATGGCCGCGCACCGGTCTGCGACGTGCCTCAGCGCCGGGCTGACCGACATCGAGTTGCGCCAGATCATCTCGATCACCCGGGTCGGCACCGGCCCTGAGACCTCCACCGCCACCACCTGCGGCGGCAGCACACCCCGGCCCAGCCGCGGCACCAGGGCCACCGCCAGCCCCTGGGCCACCAGCTCGATCTGGGAGGCGAACTCCATGGGCCAGAAGCGCACCCGAGGGGGCCGGGCGAAACCGGCGAACATGTACACGAACCAGCCGTGGCAGATGCTGCCCGGCGGGGTGGACGCCCACGACTCGTCCACCAGGTCGGCCGGCGTGACGTGCTGCGCCTGGGCCAGTCGATGGTTGGCATGCACCAGCAGGTCGGCCGTGTCGTAACCGATCAGCCGGCTGTCCACGAAGCCCGGCCGGTGCAGCGGAACCCCCACCCAGTGATGCACCAGGCCCAGGTCCGCCTGCCCCGAGGCCACCGCATCCACGCTTTCGGACGGCTCCCGCTCATACAGCTCGGGCACCAATTCCGGACTGGTGCGAGCCAGATCCGCGAGCAGGGGCGCCACCAGCCCGCGCACTGCCGTGGAAAACGCCACGATCCGCAACAGACCGGCTGGATCACCACTGTCCCCACCGATGCCCGCGGTGGCCGCCTCCACCTGCCGCAGGATGCTGTGGCCGTGCTGCACCAGGTTGCGCCCCTCGACGGTGAGCACCACCCGGCGCCCGACCCGCTCGAGCAACTCCACCCCGAGCTCCCGCTCCAGGCGCTTGATCTGTTGCGAAACCGCCGACGGGGTGTAGCCGCCGGCGCTGGCCGCAGCGGCGACCGTGCCGTTGACGTCCACCGCGATCAGCGAGCGCAGCGCCACCAGATCCATCATGAAGCGATGCTACCGATTCGACGGCAACAGAAGTCGATGGACGTACATGATTGCCCGGCGCAAGCTGTTCCCTGTGACCACTCGCGACTCCCTGCTGGCCGTTCTGGTGACGGTGATCTGGGGCCTGAACTTCGTTGTCATCGACGAGGGTCTGGCCGGATTCCCACCCCTGCTGTTCGTCGCCCTGCGTTTCGTGGTGGTGCTGATCCCGGCCGTGTTTCTGCTCCCCCGTCCGGATCTGCCGTGGCGCACTCTCCTGCTGGTCGGCAGTTTCCTGAGCCTGGGCCAGTTCGCCCTGTTGTACGCCTCATTGCACGCGGGCATGCCGGCCGGTCTGGCCAGTCTGGTGCTGCAGACCCAGGTCGTGGCCACGGTGGTGATCGCCGCCGGAGTACTGCACGAACGGCCCAGCGTGCGAGCGGGGATCGGGGTCGGGATGGGCGCTGCAGGTCTGGCCGTGGTGGCGTTGGGCCGCTCCGCCGAGACTCCCCTGATCGGCCTGACGCTGTGCATCCTGGCCGCGCTGAGCTGGGCGACCGGCAATGTGCTGGCTCGCCGGGCGGCGGTGAAATCGGGGCTTTCCCTGACGGTCTGGTCGGCGATCGTGGTGCCGGTACCGATGGTTGCGCTGTCGCTGATCATGGACGGGCCGGCCGCGGTCGGGCACGCGCTCACCCACATCACGCTCGGGAACATCGCTTCCACGCTGTACACCGCGGTGCTGGCGTCCTTGGTCGGCTACGGCATCTGGAACACCCTGCTGGCCAAGTACACCGCCGCCCAGGTGGTTCCGTTCACCTTGCTGGTGCCGGTGGTCGGCCTGATCTCGGCGGCCCTGGTGCAGAACGAAGAGCCCAGCTTTTACGAGCTTCTCGGTGGACTGATACTCCTGTTGGGTGTGGCCGTGGTGGCGATCCGGTGGCCGTTGCGCCGAGCGAGTGAGCCCCCGGCAGTCCCTGAGGCCGGGGCCGTCCGCCCGGAGGATGACAGTGGTCCTCAGGTACGAGCCAATTCCCCCCGTAGGCTGACGCTTTGATGCCCCCTGCCGACGGAAGCTGGAACTCGGGAAGCAGCGTCGAGCTGCCGCCCCGGAGACTTTCGGCGCCCCGAGGAGGCTGTCGTGTTCATCGAGCTCATCGCTCTGGGTCTGGGCCTGATCGTACTGCTGGCCTGCGTGTTCGGGCGTCTGGTGGCAAACCGGAACCGAACTGTGGACGCTTTCGTGGACGAGGTCTCGGCCGGTCCGGTGATCGGGGCGGTCACCTCGGACTCGCTGGACGACCTGCCGTTGGTGGCTCCCGACCAGGCCGGCTACGGCACCGCCAGCCGGCTGCTGGTCAAGGCCGCACAGGAGCGGGCCGCCGCTCAGAACCACACCCAGGCAGCTCAGAACAACATCCAGACGGCTCAGCCCGCCCAGACAGCTCAGCCGCGCCGCACGCAACTGGCTCCGACCAACGGCAAGGGCGGTTCCCGGGCCGCCTGAGCCCGCAACCACCACCTGATTGGACCTTGATGAGCGACCTCGTCTTCCGCCGCGCCACCCTGCACGACGTCCCGGCCATCGTGGGCCTGCTGGCCGACGACCGGCTCGGCGCCCAGCGCGAGAGTCCGGATGATCCGAAGGTCTACGAACAGGCTTTTGGACGGGTGGACGCGGACCCTGGTCAGTTGCAGGTGGTGGGCGAACGCCAGGGCGTGGTCCTGGCCACGGCGCAGGTCACCTTCATCCCGGGCCTCTCGCGGCGTGGGGCGACCCGCGCCATCGTCGAAGCGGTGCGGGTCGCGAGCACCGAGCGCGGCGCCGGCCTGGGCTCAGCGATGATGCGCTGGATCCTGGACGAGTGCCGGGCCCGAGGCTGCGATCTGGTGCAGCTGACCTCCGCGGTGGAACGAGAAGACGCCCACCGCTTCTACCGCAACCTCGGGTTCGTCCAGTCGCACGCCGGTTTCAAGTACCAGCTCTGAGCTGCCCTTCCTGCAGTCGCCCCTCCTGCAGCCGCAGCACCTGATCCACCTGGCCCAGCCCTTCGCCACGATGGGTCACCAGCAACACCGAGCGCCCGCCCGAGGCCTGAAGCATGTCGTCGAGCACGGCCTCGGCGGTCTCCGCGTCCAGGCTCTCGGCCGGCTCGTCGAGCACCAGCACCGGACGGTCGGCGAGCAACGCCCGGGCCAGGGCCAGCCGCCGCCGCTCCCCCGCCGACAACGTGGCCCCGCGTTCACCGAGCCAGGTGTCCAGGCCGTCGGGCAGCGCGTTGAACCACTGACCCAGCCGGGCCCGGGTCAGCGCAACCCGCAGCTCGGCATCGTCGGCGCCGGGCTTGGCCAGCTTCAGGTTCTCGCGCAGTGTGCTGGCGAACACGTGGTCGTCGTCCGAAACCAGGCCCACGACCTCACGAACCCGATCACCGGCCAGTTGCTGGTAGTTCTCGCCGCCCAGGCTCACTCGGCCGCCGCGAGGATCCAGAAACTTGAGGACGAGTGCGGCCAAGGTGGACTTGCCGCACCCGGAGGGACCCTGAACGGCGATCCGGAAGCCCGGCGAAAGGTTGAGATCGAGGTTCCTGAGCACCGGCTCGGCATCGGGGTTCCAGCCCGCCGTGACATCGGTGAGCCGGACCCGCGGAGCGTGATCACCGCAGCGCCCGACCACGCCGAGGGACAGCAGCAGCTCGTCCAGATCCATCCCCTCGCCGCAGGCCCGGTCCAGTTCCTGGAGCACTGCGTCCTCGCCCGGGAAGGAACCCTGAGCCGGGATCAACTGAGCACCCGCAGACACCGGCAAGGATGCTCTCTGACCGACCGCGACGGACGCACCGGCCAAGGCACCCTCAGCATCACCCGACGCGAGCACCCCAGTCCCAGAACCAGTCTCAGCCCCTGTCTCAGCCACCGGTTCCACGCTGGGCGGCGGGGTTTCCAGCACCTCGTTCAGGCGGCGCTCGGCAATTCGGCCTCGGGTGCGGGCGTTCACGGCGTCGGGCAGCGTCGCCGTCACATCGCCGAGCGCCAGGGTTCCGAGTGCCAGCACGCCGAACTGCTCCAGGCTCAGTCCACCCGCACCGACCGCGGCCAGCATGACGCCCGCCACCGCCAGTCCGGCACCCGCCATCCGCAGCAGCTCGGCCAGAGCAGTACGCCGGACCTGAACCTGGTCGACCTCAACAGCGTGCCGCCCGGCCGACCGGACCGGCTTCACCCCGGAATCGGCTGCGCCCAGGGCATTCACGTCTTCGGCGCCGGAGAGCACCTCCACCACGGTCTGCGAGTAGCCCGCCCTGGCCTCGGCAGTACGGGCGGCGCGCTGATCTGCCCCGGCCCCGGCCACGACGGGCGCGATGATCCCGGCCAGGAGCAGACCTGGCAGCGCCGCCAGGGCGGCGAGCGGGCTGATCACGGCGGCCACGATCAGCGCGACGACCACGGTGGCCGCAGCGACGACGGCCGGACGACGCCAGCGCAGCACGCTGTCGCCCACCGCATCGACGTCGTCGACCAGGCGGGTGAGCAGGTCGCCGCGCCGCGGCAGGGCCGGGCCAGGAACCCGCGGGACGAGGTCGGCGTAGACGCGGGACCGGAGTTTGCCGAGGTCGGCGAGGGCGACGTCGTGCGCGACCACCCGGTCGAGATAGCTGAACAGAGGACGGGTCACGGCGAACAGGCGAACCCCGACCACCGCGACGGTCAGGGTGAGTACGGGCGGCTGGAACGAGGCCTTGGTGAGCAGCCAGGCCGCAACCGCGGTCAGGGCGACGCCGGACAGGGACGAGAGTGTGCCCAGGACCAGGGCCAGGTTCATCGAGGTACGGCGGAACCGGGCCGGGATCCAGGGACGAGCCGGCTTGGCATCGGCCCAGGCCTTACCGAAGCCGGGCAGACCAGAGTCGTTTTCCCAGGAACGCGCGTTTGATGCCTCCGGCCGGGCAACGGCCACTACCGGCACATCGCCGCCTCGGCCGCCTTGACCTCCCAGCCTGTTATCACCCAACTGGAGTTGGGCTCCCCCAGCCGGACCGCTCGCCGGCCGAACCCCCCACAGCTGACTGACTTCGTCCGCCGCCGCAATCGCAGCCGGACGGTGCGCAACCATCACGATGCAGGCCCCCTGATCTGCTCGACGCCGCAGCCCGGCCAGGACCGCGCGCTCCGTCTGCTCGTCAAGGTGAGCAGACGGTTCGTCGAGAAGAACGATAGGGGCACCCACCGACAATCTTCGCGAAGCCTGAACCAGGGCGCGGGCCACAGCGATTCGCTGCCGCTGCCCGGCGCTCAGGTCACGGCCGTCCTCGCCCAGCGAGGTGTCCAGACCGGCGGGCAGTGCAGCGATCCAGTCCGACGCCGCGGCATCGCGCAGGGCCTCGGCAATGACCTGGTCAGGAGCTTCGGGCCAGCCCGCGACAACCGCCTCGCGCAGGGTCCGGGCCAGCGGAAAGGTGGGCTGCTGGGGCAGGTAGACCACGGGAGCACCGCAGCGAACCGAGCCCGCCGAAGGGGTCAGCACACCGGCCAGAACCCTGAGCAGAGTGGTCTTCCCGACCCCCGATGGGCCGGTCAGAGCGGTGATCTGGCCGCTGAACGCCCAGAGCCCTACCCCCGACAACACCGGCTCGGCCCGGCCCGGAGCCCCGACGGTCAGCCCTTCAGCAACCAAAGCAACGCCCGAAGGCAGCGAACCACCCGAAGTGCCGCCAGAAATCGAACCACCAGGCGCCGAAGCAGGCTCAGCCACCGGCCCAGTCTCAGGAACGGCCTGAAGCAACTCACCGACCTCGTCGAGAATGCTCGTGGCGTCAGCGCTCTCGTGGAACCGGGCTCCCAGTTCCCGCACCGGCCGATAAGCCTCAGGTGCAATCAGAATGGCGACCAGAGCCGTCCCCAATTGCAGTTCACCGGCTGCCACCCGTAAACCGGCCTCCACCGCAACCAGGCCGACCGAAAGCGTCGCCACCAGATCCAGTGCCGTTCCCGAAAGGAACGCGATCCGCAGCACCCGCACGGTGGCTGCCCGGTGCCGTTCCCCCACCTCGGCCAGCACCTCGACCTGACGATCGGCACGCCGGTAGGCCCGAAGCGTCACCAATCCCTGCACTACATCGAGGAAATGCGCCGAGAGCCGGGACATCAGCTGCCACTGCTGAGCCGCCCGCTTCTCCGTCAGCCAGCCCACCAGCGCAGCGAAAACCGGGATCAGCGGCAGCGTGAGCACGACGATCACGGCCGAGCGGAAGTCCAGCAGGGCCAGGAGCACGATCACCGCAGGCGGCAGTAGCACCGCCGGAATCACCGCCGGCAGATAACGCGTGACGTACTTCTCCAGCGTGTCCGCACCGTTCGTGGCCAGCGCCGAAACCGTCCCCGGACCGGTCGTGGCCAGCTGCGACGGCGCCATCCGGAGCGCTGCCGCAACCAGCCGCCCACCCACCGCAACCCGAGCTCGTCCAGCCGCGGCAGCCGTCCGTTGATGCTCGAAAGCCCTTAACAGACTGCGGACAACCTTGATCGCAACGAAAGAGCCGACCGGAAGCCAAAGATCCTTACCGGAAGCGTAGGCGGTCACCGCCCAGGCGACCGCGATCAACTGACCGAGCAGGGCCAAGGCACCCAGGGCCGCCAGCCCGCCCAGCACCAGCGCATCGCGGCGCAGGCCCGGGACCAGCTGGAAAACCCTGGTATCGACCGGACCTCGGGGCCGAGGGGTAGTACTCATGCCGGGGTGGCCACCCGTTCGCTGCTGATCCGGCGACGGAAGACCCAGTACGAGAACGCCTGGTAGACCACCACCGCGGGCATGATGAACAGGGCCGCCCAGCTGATCACCTCGAGCGAGAAGTCGGAAGTGACAGCACCTTCCATGGTGACCGACCAGGCCGGGTCCAGGCTGCTCGGCAGCAGAGTCGGCGCGTGCCAGGCCACCGCCAGCGCAGTGGCCGCAGTGATGGTCAGTGATCCGCCGACGAAGGCCAGTCCCTCGCGGCGGAAGTAGGTGCCCAGCAGCGCCAGCAACGCGGGGGCCATGATCAGCACGATGGCCACCTGCCCGGTCAGTGCGGCGACCACCAAAGAGCCTGCAGCCAGGGCGAAAGCCGTACGCAGGGCCAGCGGACGCGACCATTCCCGCAGCGGGCCGGTGGTGCGCAGACTCAGGAACTGGGCGCCCATCAGCAGCGCCATCAGCACCCCACCCAGCGCTCCGGCCGCGCCTTCCCAGGTGAACAACGGAGCGAAACTGCGGGTCCAGGCCGAGGCCATCACCTCGCCCTCGGCATTGATCGCCAGCCCCTTGGCCAGCGCCGCGAACGAAGCCCCCCACAGCGCCACGACCAGCAGCGACGACCAGGCCATCACCCGATCGCAGCGCTGCTTCCAAAGCTCTTCGCCCGCGCCGTGGTACTTCCCGCGAAACTCCAGGGCCACCCCGCGGGCGGCCAGCGCCAGCAGAATCACCACCATCGGCAGGTACAGGCCGGACAGCACGGCCGCGTACCACTCCGGGAAGATGGCGAACATCAGGCCGATCGCGGCGACCAGCCAGACCTCGTTGCCGTCCCAGGTCGGGGCGATGGTCTTCACCGCGGCGTCGCGCTCGTGCAGGGGCCGCCGGCCGAAACCGACGATCATCCCGATGCCGAAGTCGAAGCCCTCCAGGACGAAGAACAGCACCCAGGCCAAGACGATCACGCCGAACCAGATCGTGGGCAGATCCATGAGAAGTCCTGTCCTTTCTTTCAGTACGTGAGGACGAGGCGCTCGGCTTCGTCGGGATCGGCACCTTCGGGATCATTGGGGGACGCCTCGTGCCCGGCCTGCGGGGACCCCGGCCCGGAGCGCACGAGGCGGCACATCAGACGCACCCAGACCACCGCCAGCACGCCGTAGACCACGGTGAAGGCCAGGATCGAGAGAACGACCTCGGTGGCGGTGACCCCGGCGCTGACGCCTTCCTCGGTGCGGAACAACCCGAAGGCGAGCCAGGGCTGGCGGGCGGTCTCGGTGAAGATCCAGCCGATCGCGTTGGCGGCCAACGGCATCAGCCCGATCAACACCGGGATCAGGACCGTGACCTTCCGGAGCCTCGCGTGGTGCAGGAAGGCCGGCAGGTCCCGGTCCTTGCGGGTGATGAACAGGTACAGCGCGGCCAGGGTCGCGGCGCCCATCCCGATGCCGATCATCAGCCGGAACGACCAGAACGCGACCGGCACCCAGGGCACGTAGTTGGCCTCGCCGTACTGCTGGGTGTACTGCGCCTGCAGGTCGTTGATGCCCTGCACGGTGCCGTTGAAGTCGTGGGTGGCCAGGAACGAGAGCAGCCCGGGGATGTCGATCTTGATCGAGGGCTCGGCCTCGCCCGGGCCGGCGTAGGAGAACAGCGAGAAAGGCGCGCCGCTGGTGGTGCTGTAGAGCGCCTCGGCGGCAGCCATCTTCATCGGCTGTACCTCGGTGATCACCACGCCCAGCCGGTCACCGGTGATCGCGGTGCCGATCCCGGCCAGCACCATGGTCCAGGCGCCGACCTTGCCCAGGATCCGCACGGCCGAGCGGTCCACCCCCGGGCGGCGCAGCTGGTTCCAGACCGAGATGGCCAGCAGCAGGGCGCCGCCGGTCATCAGGGCACCGGTGGCGGCGTGCGGGTAGGCGGCCAGGTTGAGCTCGTTGAACAGCAGCGTGCCGAAGTTCTCCAGCTCGGCCCGGCCGGTCTCGGCGTTGATCGAGTAGCCGATCGGGTTCTGCATGAACGAGTTGGCCGAGAGGATGATGAACGCCGACAGCTGGGTGCCGATCGCGACGATCCAGATGGTGGCCAGGTGCACCCCGCGCGGCAGCCGGTCCCAGCCGAAGAACCACAGGCCCAGGAAGGTGGCCTCGAGGAAGAAGGCGAGCATGCCCTCGATCGCCAGGGTCGGGCCGAACACGTCGCCGTAGAACCGGGCGAAGCTGCTCCAGTTCAGGCCGAACTGGAACTCCTGGACCAGGCCGGTGACCACGCCGACGGCGAAGGTGATCAGCAGCAGCTGCCCGCTGAGCACGGTGACCCGCTTCAGGTCGTCGCGGCGGGTGCGCAGCCAGGCGGTGTGGAACAGGGCGGTGAGCAGCGACAGGCTCATCGACAGCGGCACGAACAGGTAGTGGTACACGGTGGTCACGGCGAACTGCAGCCGGGAGAGATCCGTGACGTCCAGCGGCCAGTCCATGGCAAACGTGCCCTTCGGCTCGGTGATGCGGGGACGATGAGCACTACCCACCATCTACGACAGAGTGTAGTACGACGATTGGTCGTACTACAGCGGGGAGTACTACCTCTGGACGTACTACGCTTCCTCGTACGCTGCTGCCGCCGAAAGGTAGGATGATCGCCGTGAGCCTGGGTCATCTCGAACGCGACGTCATGGACTGCCTGTGGTCCGCACCGGCCCCGATGACGGTGCGAGACGTGCACGCCGCCCTGGGCGAGCAGCGCGAGGTGGCCTACACCACGGTGATGACGGTGCTGCAGCGGCTGGCCAAGAAGGGCCTGGCCCAGCAGACCAAGGACGGCAAGGCGCACCTGTACTCGGCGTCCGAGTCGCGGGAGCAGATGGCCGCCGAGCTGATGATGGACGCGCTGGGCGACGTCGGCGGGGCACAGGCCCGGCAGGCCGCCCTGCTGCACTTCGTCGGCCGGATGTCGCCGAAAGAGACGGAACTCCTGAAGGCTGCGCTCAGCGGTTCGCCGGAACGCGCTCCGTGACCACCCGATGAGTACCCCGGCCTGGCTCTGGCTGCTCGCGATCACGCTGACCTGGCCGGTGCCGGTCCTGCTGGCGCGGGCCCGCCGCCTGCTCACCGTGCCCCGCGCCGCCGTAGTGCTCTGGCAGGCAGTGGCGGTCGCCGCCCTCCTGGCCGTTTTCGGCGCCTCCCTGGCCACGATCCAGGCACTGGTCATCGGCCTGTTCGTCCGTAACTCCGCGGGCGGTCCCGGACTACGCGACATCGACCCCACCGGCGTGATGCATCTGACCATCGCCGTCGGGCTCCTCCTGCTCACCGCCCTGGCCCTGGTCAAGCTCAACTACGTGGGCATCCAGGTGGCCCGTCGGCTGCGCCGGCACCGCCGTCGACATCGGGACCTGGTCGATCTGCTGGCCAGAACCGGAATTGGGGACGAGTCGACGTCACCGGAAGATGTCCGGGTCCTGGAGAGCGGCGAGCGGGCTTACGCGTACTGCCTGCCCGGCCGCGACGCCCGGGTGATCATCAGCGATGCCGCCCTGCGGGACCTCACACCGGAACAGGTCGCGGCCGTGATCGAGCACGAGCGAGCGCATCTGCGGGCCCGGCACGACCTGCTGCTGGAGTTCTTCACCGTGCTCTACGAGGCAGCCGGGCGCCGGGCCGGTACCGAAGCCGCGCTGGAACAGAGCGCGGTGCTGGTGGAACTGCTGGCCGACGACGCGGCCCGCCGCCTGTACGGCCCGCAGCCTCTGATCGCCGCACTGGCCACGATGGGCAGCAGCACCCCGCTGGAAAGCCCGGCCGCACCCAAGTCCTCACCGGTGGTGGGCCGGAGCGACTCGTCCGCGCCCGACGTCGAGGGCCTGACCGAAGTCACCGCCCTCGGCGTCCTGCCCCGGCTGCAGCGACTGGTCGACGCACCGGTCTCGATCGCGCCGCGCGGCCTCGCGGCGGCTGTGTACTCGCTGGCCGTGGCGCTGATCGCGGTGCCCACGGTGGCGCTGGCCCTGCCCTGGCTGCTGAACACCTACGAGAGCGTGCGCTGAAGCCGCCTCCCGACGCCGCCGACATCGTTTCGTGCAATCCAACGTGACGGTGTCGCTACTTAACGTAGTGCCACCGGGCCTTGTCGGATCGGCCACAACGCTTAGCCTCGCCTTTTCGGCGAATTCCGGAAATTGGATCTTCTGGCTTTGACCGATAGTTAACGCGGCGCTTTACCGGAGATCACACCCGTCACTCCAGACAACAGACGTTGCACCGGCACCGCATCCAAGGGGCCTCGGAATTTCAGGTGGACGGAATTACCGACCCCCACCTCCGCAATTGGCCGCTGCATTCTCAATCAGATTGAACTTCAGCGCCTGGCGGAACACCAGGCTATCGGAGTAGGCGGCAATCCCACCCGACACCCCCGGCGGCCTGCGGCGTTGGTCGAACGACATTCTGCCGTCCAATTCCGCTATTTCACTGTTCAGCGGCGCGAAGGCCTGGTTAAGTACATCCAGCCGCGACTAGTCACTTACGCACAGCTACGAACCAGAGGCTGATTCTCTGGTACATTCCCGGGCACCCGGGGCGGCGGAACGAAAAACTCTCGACGGGCAGGCCCGAATTCGTCTTCGGGTCGGCACAAGCCACGGAGGATCCGTTGACTGCGGTCCAGCACGAGCCGGCACAACTCGGCTCCGGTCGCCCGGCTGCTCCCGCACCGCAAGGCAGTGGCCGATCCGGTTTTCCCGAGCCGCGGCACTCGGTCGTCGGCCCCTCCGGCGCCGGCCGCCGGGCGGGCGGCAGCACAGTCGGCCGGCGGGTCGCCCGGATCCTGGCTCTGCCCGCCGTGGTGATCCTGCTGCTGCTGGGTGTGCTCTCGGCGCAGCAGATCGCCAGCTACCGCGAGGCCTCGTCCACCGCCGACGCGGTGCGTCTCTCGCTGGAGATGCAGACTCTGGTCAGCGCCCTGCAGACCGAGCGCGGGGTGACCGCCGCGGTGCAGGGCGGCAACGACAGCTTCACCCCGGAGCTGGCCCCGGCCCGCACCCAGGTCGACGCCCAGCGCGGGGTGGTCCAGGGCCTGGTCGGCAACGGTGAGTCCGGTCAGGTCGCCGCCGCGCTCAGCCAGCTGGACGGGCTCTCGGCGATCCGGGCCACCACCGATGCCGGGCAGAGCGTCGAGAGCGCCGAGCGCGCCGCCACTTTCGACTACTACAGCGAGCGGATCGCGGCGCTGGCCCAGGTCGATCTCGGCCTGGCCAACAGCGACGACACCGAGCTGCGCCGGGGGCTGACCGCCTTCCGTTCGCTGCAGCTGGCGATCGAGGGGATGTCCGCCGAGCGCGCCTTCCTGAACGGGGTGTACTCGGCCGGCGGCTTCAACGGCGACGAGTTCGTCCGGCTGGCCGAGCTGCGCGCCGAGTACCAGTACTCCCTGGACCAGTTCGACGAGTACGCCACCCCGCAGCAGCGCGAGTCGCTGGCCTTCATCTTCTCCACCGGCGCGGCCCAGGTGGTGCAGGCCTTCGAGCAGACCGCGCTGGAGGCCGGCGACGGCCGGCACCTGAACGTGAACCCGCAGTCGTGGTGGTCGGGCATGGGCACCCTGCTCGACGACGCGAACCAGCTCGAGCAGCACGTCGGCTCGCAGATCCAGCTGCGCGCGCACGAGTTGCAGCAGGAGGCCGCGCAGCGGATCGGGCTGCTGCTGGGCGGGGTGGTGGTCTGCTTCGCCGGCTCGGTCTACCTGTCGGCCCTGGCCTCGTTGTCGATCACCCGCCCGCTGGCCGCGCTGGCCGCCGAGGCCGACGACCTGGCCGCCAAGCGGCTGCCGGAGGCCGTGCGCCGGGCCCAGACCGCCGACCCGGACACGCCTGCGCAGCGCCCGGCCCCGGTCACGGTGCCCGACCGGGCCACCGACGAGATCCGTTCGGTGGCAACCGCTCTGGACCGGCTGCAGGGCGCGGCCTACGACCTGGCCACCGAGCAGGCCGAGCAGCGCCGCGACACCATCGAGTCGCTGGCCAACCTGGGCCGGCGCAACCAGAACCTGATCCGCCGCCAGCTCGGCTTCATCACCTCGCTGGAGCGCGAGGAGGTGGACCCGAACGCGCTGGCCAACCTGTTCGAGCTGGACCACCTGGCCACCCGGATGCGGCGCAACGCCGCCAGCCTGCTGGTCCTGGTCGATGCCTCCAGCCCGCGCACCTGGTCGCAGACCGTCCCGGTGTCGGACGTGATCCGGGCCGCGGTCTCGGAGGTGGAGGAGTACCGCCGGGTCGCGCTGCGCCGGGTGGACGAGGCGAACGTGGTGGGCAGCGCGATCGGCTCGGTCGCGCACCTGCTGTCGGAACTGATCGAGAACGGCCTGACCTTCTCGCCGCCGGACAGCGAGGTCGAGGTGCAGGGCCGGCGGATCCCCGACGGCTACCTGATCGCGATCACCGACCAGGGCGTCGGGATGAACCCCGAGGAACTGCGCATCGCCAACAGCCGGCTGCGTGGTGAGGGTGACTTCATCGCCGCTCCCACCCGTTTCCTCGGGCACTTCGTGGTCGGAAAGCTGGCCCGGGACACCGGTGTCCGGGTCGAGCTGCTGCCCTCCCCGGTCACCGGGGTCACCGCCCGGATCACCTTGCCCGCGGCCCTGCTGGCCACCTCGCTGTCGGTCGAGGTGCGTTCGCTGAACGAGTCCTCGCCCGGAATCGTCGCCGGTGAGCCGGCCCAGCTGCTGGCCCTGCCCCGGCTGGACGACCTGGACGGACTGGACGATCTCGGCGGCCTGGAGCGGATCGAGCCGATCGACCGGGTCCCCGACGACGCGCGGGAACTGCTCGACCACGGGCTCGGCAGCGTTCCCGAGGCCGAGTCGGACTTCCAGGAGACCGGTCTGGACCACCAGGGCATGGCCGGCCCGATCCGCCGTGACCCGGGCACGTCGTTCGGCAGCGACACCTACCCGGGTGGGCAGCGCCGCAACCGGCGCGCTCCGGAGCCGGGCACCCTGCCGGGCGGGATCGGCATCGGCCCAGCGGCCAACCCGGCGGCCGGCCCGCAGAACGTTCAGGACGCACAGGTCCGGGGCATCACCTCGGACATCTCCTATCCCTCGGGTGTGGATCTGCCGGTCATCGAGCCCGAGATCGAGGCTGCCCCGGCGGTACCCACCGGCAAGACCCCGGCGCACCGGGTGGACACCGACCCGAACGGCCTGCCTGCGCTGGGCGAGGACGTCGACGGCGAGGGTCCCGATCGGCTCACCGGCACCCCGCGCTGGGCCAAGCCGGGTGACTTGTTCGCCCGGCAGTTCGGCCCGCGCTCGCCCGAGGAGCAGGCCGCCAAGGACGCCGCCCGCCGACGGCGCGACGCCCCGGACAACTTCACCGACCTTCGCACCCCGGCCACCGGGATCACCTCTCCCGCAGCCGGTTCCCGGCCTGCAAATGCTGGGCCGGGTAGTTCTGGGCCTAGTAGTTCTGGGCTGGGCGGTTCGATGCCGGGCGGGCACCGTCCCACCGGTGCGCTGCGGCCCGCTCAGGCTCGGCCGGTGAACGCCCTCGGCCCCGGTTCGGCGACTCGCCGCGAGGTCCGGGTGGCGGGCCCGGCCGATCCGGCCACCGGCGGGCTGACGCTTCCGTCCGAGCGCACCCAGAACGGCCTGCGCAAGCGGGTGCCCCGCAACAAGCGCCAGGGTGAGCTGCATGCGGACGGGGCGGCGCGCTCGCGACGGGTGATCGACCTGGACGCGCGCACCGACTCCAACGCCCCCCGGCCGGTACAGCCACAGACGGTGGCCGACTCCCCCGCCGATGTCAGTGCCCGCCTGACCGCACTGCGCGCAGGGATGCGCCGGGGTCAGGCCAGCAGTTCCCAGGAGTCTGTCGCCGACGAACGAGGAATGAGCGAGCGATGAGCGTGCACACCCATACCGACCGGCACCAGTTCGGCTGGCTGCTGGGCAACTTCGTGCACCAGACCGACGGGGTACGCGAGGCGGTGGCCGTGTCCTCGGACGGGCTGCTGATCGCCAGCTCCGACGGCCTGACCCGGACCGAGGCCGACCACCTGGCCGCGATCGTCTCCAGCCTGTCCAGCCTGGGCCGTTCCGCCGCCCGGCGCTACGACTTCGACGGGCTGAAGCTGGTGATGATCGAGATGAACCGCGGATTCCTGCTGGTCTCGGCGATCGCCGGGGGCAGCTGCCTGGGCGTGGTCGCCGAGGGCGACTGCGACCTGGGCCTGATCGGCTACGAGATCGCCTCGCTGGCCGAGCGTTTCGGTCCGCTGCTGACCCCCGCGCTGATCTCCGAGTCCCGGCAGCACCTCCCGCAATGACCGGGCCACGGGGGCAGGCGGGCAGGCGGGCGGCCGGCGGTCAGGGCGGCCCGGACCCTTCGCGCGCTCAGCTGCGGCCGGTCGGTGAGCACGAGTACGACCCGGCCGACGACATGGTGATCCGCCCGTTCCTGCTCACCGGCGGGCGGACCCGTCCGGTGCAGGAGGGCCTGCGGGTGGAGACGCTGGTCCACGCCCGCCCCCGCAGTGCTACCGCGGTGCTGCGTTTCGAGCACCAGCAGATCGTCCAGCTGTGCCGCGAGCCCACCTCGCTGGCGGAGATCTCGGCCGCCCTGCGAGTGCCCTTCGGGGTGGCCCGGGTGCTGGTGTCCGACCTTGTGGCCGACGGATCGGTGGTCGTCACCGAACGCGAAGAGCTGTCGATACAGCTGATCGAGAGGATCCGGGATCGTGTCCGCGCTCTATGACCGGACCACCAGCACCACGGTGGCCCCGGTGTCCGTCAAGATCGTCATCAGTGGCGGTTTCGGCGTCGGCAAGACCACCTTCGTCGGCTCGATCTCGGAGATCGAGCCGCTGCTGACCGAGGCCGACATGACCGACGAGTCGGTCGGGGTGGACAACCGTGACCCGGTGCCGGGCAAGGTCACCACCACGGTCGCGCTCGACTTCGGCCGGATCAGCCTGGACGAGACGCTGCGGCTGTACCTGTTCGGCACCCCCGGCCAGGACCGGTACGCCTTCCTCTGGGACGACCTGGTGGAGGGCGCGCTGGGCGCCGTGGTGCTGCTGGACACCCAGCGCATCGAGGACTGCTTCCCGGCGATCGACTACTTCGAGGAGCACCGCGTGCCGTTCCTCGTGGCGGTCAACCACTTCCAGGACACCCGCCAGTTCGAGCTCGCCGAGGTCCGTGAGGCCCTTGGGGTGGACGACCTGGTCCCCCTGGTGCCGTGCGACGCGCGCCGACGCGACTCGGTCAAGGGTGTGCTGGTTGCGCTCACCGAAGAGGTCCTGGCCCGGCGGCTGGCCGAGCAGGCCGCCGTCTTCTGAGTTTTCCGCTGGGGCTGTCTGCTGAAAGCCCTCGGCCGACATCGTTCCCCGAGGCAGGCACCCCCTCAGCCGCCGTTCGAGCCCTACCCAGCAACCACGTCCGTTGTTCTGGTTCTGCCCACCACGCAAGGAGAGTTCCGTGACCACCGTGCGCACCAGGCTGACCGCCGTGAACCGGCGCGCCCGCAGGGCCGCCCTGGTCGCCGGAGCCGGGCTGCTCGCCCTCAGCGCCTGCGGCTCCCCCGCGCCCGAAGTGGTCCCCGCGCCGGGCGTCCAGCCCACCGACTGCGGCACCGTGACCCTGGCCGAGAACCCCTGGGTCGGCTACTCGGCCAACCTTGCCGTGATCAGCTACCTGGCCCGCAACGAGCTGGGCTGTGAGGTCAAGGTGCAGAAGGAGGCCGAGGCGGAGTCCTGGCAGCATCTGGCCGACGGCAGCGTCGACGCGATCCTGGAGAACTGGGGCCACGACGACCTGAAGAAGAAGTACATCGACAACGACAAGGTCGCGGTCGAGGCCGGGCTCACCGGCAACCAGGGAGAGATCGGCTGGTACGTACCGCCGTGGATGGCCGAGGAGCACCCCGACATCACCAGCTGGCGCAACCTGGACAAGTACACCGACCTGTTCGCCGCCCCCGGCAGCGGCGGTCAGGGCCAGTTCCTCGCCGGTGACCCCACGTACGTGACCAACGACAAGGCACTGATCAAGAACCTCGGTCTGGACTTCAAGGTGGTCTACCTGGGCGACGAGGACAAGCTGATCGAGGCCTTCCGGCAGGCCGAGCGCGACCGGGAGCCGATGATCGGCTACTTCTACTCACCGCAGTGGCTGCTGTCGGAGATCGAGCTGGCCCACGTGAAGCTGCCGGCCTACACGCCGGGCTGCGACGCCGACCCGGAGACGGTGCGCTGCGACTACCAGCCCTTCGACCTGGACAAGATCCAGAACCGCGACTTCGCCTACTCGGGCAGCCCGGCCGCTGCGCTGATCCAGCGCTTCCGCTGGAGCAACGACGACCAGAACCAGGTGGCCCGGGACCTGAACGCCGGGATGCAGCCGGACGAGGCGGCCAAGCGCTGGCTTGACGCCAACGAGGACACCTGGCGAGAGTGGCTGCCCACCGGGGGGTGAGCGTTGGTGGCGGACTGCCCGTTCGTACCGCGCGAAAGTCGGCGCAGCCTCCCAGCTTTTCCCCGACCTGCCCCTGACCTGCAGTAACGCGCCGACCACGAGCCGTGTGGCTTCTCACAACCGGAGCACCGGATGTGGTGATCGGCTGACCGGCGAGTCCGGGAATGAGTAGGGTGACTTAGCGCTCGCATGATGCCGGGCCCACAGATCGGCAAGCCCGTCCCATCGTCGAGCGAAGGCAGAGAGGTCTAGCCGCGACATGCCACGTCCGAACATTTCGGATCAGGAACAGCATCCGCGCAGCCGAAGAGAGCTGCGGGAGCTCGAGCGTCAGCGGGCCAGCGCCCCGGAGACGCCGGCGCCGGTGGCGCCGGAAGAAACTCCGGAAGAGCGCGCCCACGGACGCCGGGCAGCAGCCCCGCCTGCCGCATCTTCGCCACGTTCTGCTGTCGAGCCTGCACCGCCTGTTTCACCGCCCGCGCCGGATGTTTTCGGCGGCCGTGGCGCCGTTCGGGGCCCTGCACAACCCGTTTCGGGCTATGCACCGTCGGTCACATCTACCGTAACGGAAGATTCTCGTCAGGGGCGCCGTTCCAGCGGTTTCGAGCCTCCGGTTTACGAACGTCAGGACGACCTGGACTGGAACCGCCGGCGCGGTGCGGCTCCTGAGCCGCCGCAGGAGTGGGTCCAGGACCGGCCTTCGGCCCGGGTGTCGCCGAACAATCACCGTCGCTCCGAGAACGGGGCACTGCCCGGCGATGTGACGCGGCGCGCACCCGACTCCCCTGATGCCTGGGCTCCGCCCGCTTCCGGTTCTGCGTTCCAGGGGCCCGATGCGTTTCAGGGGCCCAGTTCGTTCCAGGGGTCTGGTGGGTTCCCTCCGCCGGGGCCGACTGATGCGCCGCCGAGCGGGTACTACAGCCCGTCCGCGGTGACGCCGCCGTCGATCCCGATTCCTATCTCCCCGTCGCACGGACCTACGCCGCAACTGCCTGAGCCGGAACTGCCGGGGCGTCCTCTGCCCGGTGTGCCCGGCATGGACGAGACGCGTCGGGCTCCGGGCCATTCAGGCACCCCGGCCGGTGGTCGGCCGCGGATGCGTGAGCGCGGTACCCCCACCCCTGGTTTGGACCGGCCGGCGGCCGAGCGTCCGGACGGTCGCTGGGACGGGCCCCTGCCCGGCTCGCGTCCGGCCGCGCCGCCGTTGTCCGGTACAGACGCGCCGCAGAACCGCGCCCCGGGTGGGCCGTACACGCCGGTGCCGCCGGGTTCGCTGCTGGGTGGCGGGCTCACCGAGCCTCGTTCCGGTGCAGGCGCTCCGGAGGACGATCCGTTCCCGTCGTCGCGTTCCCGTCGCGGCCCCGACAGTGGGGACTCAGGTGCTTTCCCGGGCGGGCGCCGTGGGCCAGGTACGGGCGACTCTGGTCCGTTCCCGTCCGCACGTTCTCGCCGTGGTCCCGACAGTGGCGACTCTGGCGCATTCCCGAGCGGACGTCGTGGGCCGGTAACCGGCGACTCGGGCCCCTTCCCCTCTGCTCGTGAAGACGTCACGCGGCGGGCACCGGGTAGCGGTGACTCGGGGCCGTTCCCGTCCGCACGTTCTCGTCGCGGTCCCGACAGTGGCGACTCGGGCGCATTCCCCGGTTCACGTCGTGGTCCGGACAGTGGCGATTCCGGCCCCTTCCCTGGCGCGCGCCGTGGGCCGGGTACGGGCGACTCTGGTCCGTTCCCGTCCGCACGTTCTCGTCGCGGTCCCGACAGCGGAGACTCGGGCCCGTTCCCCGGCGAACGTCGTGGGCCGGGTACGGGCGACTCCGGGCCGTTCCCCTCGTCCCGTGAAGACGTCACCCGTCGCGCGCCCGGCTCACGCCGTGGTCCGGACAGTGGAGACTCCGGGCCGTTCGCGCCGCGCGAGGGCTCACGCCGAGGCCCTGAGAGTGGAGACTCTGGTCCTTTCCCCGGTACACGCCGTGGTCCGGGGATCGGGGATCTTCCTGGCAGCCGTACCGCTTCCCCCGCCGACGGTTTCGAGCCGCCGCGGAGCCGTCGTTCCGCGCGCTCAGACGAGCGCGCTCCCGATGCCTCGCCTGCGCAGGGGCTGCTCGGACGCGATGCCGACGGCCCGGACTTCGCTCCTCGAGGGCGCTTCGGGCGCAACGTGGACATGCCACGCGGCGACCGGGACGACCGGATGGAGAAGGGTGAGCGCACCACGCCGGCTCCTGACCGCAGCGAGCGTGGTCTGCGCAGCCGTTCCGGTACCCCCGGCCACGGAAACACCGGCAGCCGCGGAAACACCGGCGGTCGCGGCATCAGTGGTGCTGGCAGTGGTGGCATCAGTGCCGGCAGCCCGAGCGGCAACCGTGGCGTAGGGCCGCGCCCTCCGGCCCAGGCGAACCCGCAGCAGAGCATGCGGCCGGTCAAGAAGACCTGGCGGGACTGGCGTCCCAACCAGATCGTCCTGCGCCGCAACCAGGTGCTCACTCTGGGGCTGGTCACCGCCCTGGTGATCCTGATCGCGGTGGCCGGGGTGTACAAGTCGATGACCGCCGAAGAGGCCCCGGTGCTGACCGGGGCGGATGTCACCACCCCGAAGGAGACCCAGAGCGCCGCCACCACCGTGCCGCTGAAGGGCCGGATGGGCGCCTTCACCCAGACCGACTCCGCCGCCTACGACGAGTTCGAGAAGTGGTGGGGGATGGACCTGACGTACGTCGTGGACTTCGGCGACCGCAAGACCTGGGAGCAGATCGCCAACCCGGCGCACGTGCTGGACACCTGGAACAAGGACAAGTACCGCCTCGTCCTCGGTGTGCCGATGCTGCCGGACGAACTCCTGGACGCCGGGATGGAGTCCTGGGACGAGGACGCCATGCCGGTCAAGAAGCGGGAGATGGCCAAGGGCGGCGACGGCGACTACGACCAGTACTTCACCGAGCTCGGCGAGAACCTGGTGGCGGCCGGCCAGGAGGACGCGATCCTGCGGGTCGGCTGGGAGATGAACATCGAGTCGTGGATGTGGGGCATCGACGACCCGAAGATCTACGTGAAGTACTACAAGCAGATCGTCGACACCATGCGCGAGGTGCCGGGCAACAAGTTCGAGTTCGACTGGAACGTCAACAACGGCTACAACCCGAACTCCGCCCCCGACTACTACCCGGGCGACAAGTACCTCGACTACGTCGGGGTGGACGTGTACGACCTGCACAAGGGCAACTACCCCTACCCGAAGAAGTGCTCGCAGGCCTGCCGGGAAGAGATGCAGACCGCCGCCTGGGAGCAGAACATCTTCGGTGGCCCGACCGGGCTGAGCTTCTGGACCACCTTCGCCGCCGAGCACGGCAAGCCGGTCTCGATCCCGGAGTGGGCGCTGTGGGACCGGGTGGACAACACCGGAGGCGCCGACAACCCGCTCTTCATCCAGTTCATGCACGACTACCTGACCCGGTCGCAGAACAACGTCGCCTACGCGAACTACTTCGAGGCCAACTCCGCCCAGGGCGACCACATGCTCACCGAGTCGTTCCCGAAGAGCGCCAAGGTGTTCAAGGAGCTCTTCTCCCCGAAGAAGTAGATCATCTGCGTCACGCGGAAATCACTGCGTGTCATCGTCGGCCGGGTCATCGCACCCGGCCGATGGTGTTTTGATCATGGCTTTACGTTTCTTAACGCTTACCCTGGGCAATCAGCGTTCCTGGCTGCTTCGATGCCCAAAAGGGCAGCGGCAGACACATGCGGTGACGGTGCATGCTTAAATTCGCATGAGCTTGGCCACAACGGGTGACCGGGCCGCCGGAACTGCCCTGAGCTGCGAAAACGCCGAGCGGGCGGGACTACCGAACGTGTCCGGACACGTAGCACACAAGGTGCCGGTTCCCATGACCCGGGTCACATTCCCCCGGTCACATTTTGATTACTCCCCGAATGGACGTAGTGTCTCGGTCGGCCCTTCACCCGAGGGGCTGGGCGACCGTCCTGCCGAGGTCCATCGGCGGCCGCCGGAGCAAATCAGATGGACGCCGGGGAACCATCCGGCACCGGGTCTCACCACCCGGGGCCACGGGGCGAAGCCGACTCAGCCGAGCCGGCCGGGCAACTTCCGCCCGAGCCCGTCAGCTCACCTGGTAGGCGAGGGAAGGACACATACCTCTTTGGAGAAATCGCGCGTTCGAAGATCCGTCATGCCGCTCGGCGCCGTGGTCACCGGAGCAGCGTTGACACTCACCGGAGGCATTCCGGCTCAGGCCGCCGACGGATCTGCCGGCGGCCAGGACGAGGCACTGAACACCGCCGCCCTGAAGACCGCCACCGTGAAGGTGAGCGACACCGAGACCGCGAAGATCACGCGAAAGGCCACTGCGAAGGCCAGCGCGCGGTACACCAAGAAGGTCAAGGCCACCGCCAGCGTCACGGCGTGGTCCACGCGGACGGCCAAGGCCACCCGCAGTGTCACGGTGACCACCAAGGCCACCGACTACAGCACCGCTCTGGCCGAGGCGAAGAAGCAGGCCAAGAAGAAGGCGCACGAGCGGGCCAAGTCCGCCGCCATCGCCGAGGCCAAGAAGCAGGCCGTCGCCAACTCCAAGAAGAAGGCCAAGCACCGGGCCGAGCAGAAGGCCGAGAAGCTGGCCTTCGACAAGTTCGGCAAGGAGGTCGTCGCCGACGCCGCGAAGCTCAAGGGCACGCCCTACAAGTGGGGCGGCACCACCCGCAGCGGTTTCGACTGCTCGGGCTACGTGGGCTACGTGATGCGCCAGTCCGGCGTCACGCACCTGAGCCGGACCTCGCACGCCATGCGCGGGGACACCAAGAAGATCTCCAAGCGGGCCAAGAAGAAGGGCGACCTGGTCTTCTTCGCCAACAGCGGGGGCAAGGTCTACCACGTCGGCATCTACGCCGGCTCGGGCAAGATCTGGCACTCCCCCGGCTCCGGCCGCAGCGTCACCAAGGCCGACATCTGGACTTCGAGCTACACCGTCGGGCGCGTCGCCTGATCCACTGAACGCCGGGGTCCAGCAGCTGGGCCCTGCTGCCCACAACCCCTCCGGTGGGCAGACGAAAGGCCGGGACTCCGACGAGTCCCGGCCTTTCGGTCGTTCGGGGAGCTGCTCAGATCAGACCGAGCTTGCGGACCGCCTCGCGCTCCTCGCCGAGCTCGGCGACCGAGGCGTCGATCCGGGCGCGGGAGAACTCGTCGACCTCCAGCCCCTGGACGATCTCCCACTTGCCACCGGCCGAGGTGACCGGGAAGGAGGAGATCAGGCCCTCGGGCACGCCGTACGAACCGTCGGACGGGATCGCGGCGGACGTCCAGTCGCCCTCCGGGGTGCCGTTGACCCAGTTGTAGACGTGGTCGACGGCGGCGGACGCGGCCGAGGCGGCCGAGGAGGCACCCCGCACGTCGATGATCTCGGCGCCGCGCTTGGCCACCCGGGGGATGAACTCGTCGGCCACCCAGGCCTGGTCGTTGATCGCCTCGGCGACGCTCTTGCCGTCCACCACCGCGTGCGTGATGTCCGGGTACTGGCTGGCCGAGTGGTTACCCCAGATCGCCACCTTGCTCAGGCTGGAGACCGGCACGCCGAGCTTGAGCGCGAGCTGGCCCAGGGCCCGGTTGTGGTCGAGCCGGGTCATCGCGGTGAAACGCTCGGCCGGCACGTCGGGGGCGTGCGACTGGGCGATCAGGGCGTTGGTGTTGGCCGGGTTGCCGACCACGAGCACCTTGATGTCGTCGGCCGCCCCGGCGTTGATCGCGGCGCCCTGCGGCTTGAAGATGCCGCCGTTGGCCTCGAGCAGGTCACCCCGCTCCATGCCCTTGGTGCGCGGTCGGGCGCCGACCAGCAGCGCCACGCTGGTGCCTTCGAAAGCCTTGATCGGGTCGTCGAAGACGTCCACACCGGCCAGGGCCGGGAAGGCGCAGTCGGTCAGCTCCAGGGCGGTGCCCTCGGCGGCCCGGACGGCCTGGGGGATCTCCAGGAGGCGCAGCCTGACCGGAACGTCGGCGCCCAGCAGCTGACCGGACGCGATCCGGAACAGCAGCGCATACCCGATCTGGCCGGCCGCGCCGGTGACGGTCACACTGACAGGGGACGAAGTCATGGGCATTCTTCTCTTCCTCGAGGGAGGGTCTTCTGCCTGCCCGGCCACCCTATCCAGGCAGTCACCAGGGATCTGCAGGGTGTCCGGACAGCTACGTCACACCAGGATTTCGCGCAGCGGCGCGGCGGGAGCGGCGCACGGCCAGAATCACCCGGTCCGGCCGGATCAGGACGGCGTCGAGATCATGGGAAACCAGCCAATGATGGACGTTGTGGTGCCCATGGGAGACGAGCGTGCGGGCGCGTAGTCGAGCGGCGAGCGCGACGATCCGGTCCGGCGCGGTGCGGTCTGCTTTGGCCTGGTCGGCCGTACCGGCATCGTGCTGGACGAGCAAGGTGAATCCTGGGCCGAGCAGATCGTCGAAGCGCTCGCCGGTCTCCGTTGCGAACTGCGGGACGAGGGCGCCCACCGGCGATCGTCCGGCTGCGAGAGGGCCCGAGCGCAGGGGTGGGCTGGTGCCGGCCAGGATGCGGTCGGTGAGGCGCGCGGAGCGGCCGGCAGCCCGTAGGAGCGGGGCCGGACGGGCGGCGACGGGTGAGGACATGATGGCGCCGGCGATGGCAGCCAGGCGGATGAGAGCGGTTGCGTGCGGACGTCTTTCGGCCTGGTAGGTGTCGAGCAGGTGGTCGTTGGCGGTGCCGTGCAGGACCATGGCCAGCTTCCAACTGAGGTTGGCGGCGTCGCGCAGGCCGGAGCCGAGACCTTGGCCGATGAAAGGTGGGGTGAGATGCGCGGCGTCACCGGCCAGGAAGACGCGGTGCCGGCGCCAGCGGTCGGCCACGGCGGCGTGGAAGGTGTATTCGGCGGTCCGCAGCACGTGGCGTGGCTGGGTGTCCGGGCTGGGTAGCTCGGTGTCCGGGCCGGGTGGCTCAGCGAGGCCCGCGTGGCTCGGCCCGCCATGCCCACCATCCGCGTGGCTTGGCTCGCTGTGCGCTCCGGTCCATGGCGCAAGTAACTCGTCCAGCCTTTCTGCCAACTGGCCGGCGGATTCACCGGGGCGCATGCGGAACTCCCAGCGCAACCGCCGTTCCCCCACCCGGAGGTAGGTGGCCGGGCGGGCCGGATCGCAGATCTGTTCCACACCGTCCCACGGTCGGGGCGGGGGCTCGCCGATGATGTCGGCCACGAACCAGGTTTGCTCGGCCGCAAGCTTTTTGAAGCGAGATCCGATGGCCGAACGCAGCACGCTGCCCGCTCCGTCGCAGCCGATGACTGCATCTGCCACAAGGACACCAGCGCCTGAGCAGTGGCCCTGATCATCGCCCAGAGCCCCGACCGTCCTGCCAGAAGCGCGATCCCAGCCATCGACGTCCCCCATGTGACCCGACCCACCGCTCAAGGTGGGCCGCGAAGCCTGCCAGTGCACGCGTCCGTTCGCGTCTACTCCGGTGACCGTCACCCCGCGACGCAGTTCCACCAGAGGCTCAGCCGAAACCGCCTTGAGCAACAGTGCTTCCAGGGTCGGCTGATCGAACAAGTTGGCCTGAGGATAGCCGTGCGCACCGACAGTCTTGGTGCGGCGGAACTCGGCCAGCACTTCGTGGCGGGCGTCCAAGAGGCGCAGACCGGCGGCGGGCCGGCTGTGCCGGAGAAAGGCCTCGGCGACCCCGGCGCGCTGCAGGATGCGGACGCACTCGTCGTCCAGGTGAACGGCTCGGGGCAGGGGGTAGGGCTGCCAGTGGCGTTCCAGCAGCAGCACCGGCACACCGTGGCGAGCCAGCAGCAGGGCGGTCACCGTCCCGACCGGGCCGGCACCCACGACGATGACCACGCATCGACGCTACCCCGCTTTTCGGTGATCCGCTCCGGCGTCGTGTTCCTGGAAGCAGATCTGGTTCCGGCCGTTCTGTTTGGCCTTGTAAAGCCCCTGATCAGCGCGAGACAACAGGGTTTCCACCGCCTCATCGTCCTCGAGCAGGAAGGTCATACCCACGCTGACGGTGACCTCCAGCGGCCCCGAGCGAGTGTGCACCGGCTTGTCCGCGATGCACGCCCGTAGCCGCTCCGGCAGCACACCGTCGGTCTGGGCCTCCTGCAGCAGCACCGCGAACTCCTCACCGCCGTAGCGGCCCAGCACGTCGACGCTGCGGATCTGCTCGCGGAACCGCGCGGCCACCGCCTTGATCACGTCGTCGCCGGTCGGATGGCCGTACGTGTCGTTGACCCGTTTGAAGTGGTCGATGTCGATCATCAGCGCGCTCAGCCCGCGGCCGTGCCGACGCGCTGCCGCCAGGTCCCGCCCGGCCAGCTCGAAGAAGTGCCGCCGGTTCGGGATGCCGGTCAGATCGTCGACCACCGCGAGGTTCTGCACCTGCTGGAACAACGTCGAGTTGTCGTAGGCGCTCATCCCTTGTGCGGCCAGAACCGCTGCGGTGGTGATGTTCTCGGACAATGCAGCGTGGCCGGTCGTGGCTACGAGCAGCACCCCCAGGTCGTTACGGCGCGAGCGCATGGGCACCCCGATCCACGAGCTGACCCCGCCGAGCTGCGCGGTCAGTCCGGCCGGGACCAGTTCCGGGCTGCCGACCCGGGGCTGGCGCAGAGCCATCAGACCCCGCAGTTTGGCGTCCTCCTCGATCCGCAGCGGCTGCTCGTCCTGCGCCGCCCAGAGCAGGAAGGCCTCCTCGTCCTGCGACAGCAACCACGCCCGGTCCGCCCCGAGCACCGGCCCGGTGGCCCTCAGCAGTTCCGACAGCAGCTGCTGGGGGTCGTCCAGCCGTTCGGCCATCTCCCGCAGGGCGTCCTGCAGGCTGACCGCCACCGCCCGTTCCCGGTTGGCGGTCTCCATGCTGATCTGCAGCTCGGCGATCCGGGCGGTCTCCATCGAGGTGGCGATGTGATTGGTCAGCGCCGAGAGGATGTCCACGTCGCCGGGGGTGAAAATGCCCTTGGCGACCTGACTGTCCAGGTAGACCACCCCGGTCATCCGGCCGTCCACCTTCATCGGCGCCGCCAGCACCGAACGCAGGCCGTGCGTCACCACGCTCTTGGTACCCAGCACGGCGCCCTGCTCGGTACCGGTGAACACCTGGGCCTGGCCGGTCTGGCGCACCCGGTCCACCAGGGTGGTGCTGTAACCGGTGAGTTCGGGGATATCGTTGCCGTCGGCGTCGCTGCCCAGGTAGGCCCGCAGCCCACCGGCCAGGCTGGCCTCCTCCTCATCCTCCGGCACCAGGAACAGGAAGGCGCGGTCGGCGGAGAGCAGCTTGATCGTCTCTTCCAGGGCGATCTGGGCCAGCACCCGCGGTTTGAGTTCCCGGGCCGCGGCCGCGCTGACGGTCTGCAGGGCTTTCAGGCGCTGCCGCTCGTGACCGGCCGAGTAGGTGCTGCTGGAGGAACTGGTGCTGACGCCGCCGTTGGAGATGCCGAGCCAGTCGGTGCCGAGGTCGAATTCGGCGCTGATCTGCTGGGCCCGGTGCGGCCAGCCCTCCCCCACGGCGATCGCGTAGGCGTGCTGGGCCTGCCGTCGCGCCTCGGGGGTACCCAGCATGGTCAGCGCCCGGGCGCGCACCCGCGCCACCTCGAACGACACCGTGGGCGCGTCCGGGGTGAGGAAAAGGCCGATGCCGGAGGAGAGCACAGCCAGAGCACTGCCCGGACGGCCCTCGGCCACCTCGAGATCGGCCCGCAGCAAGGTGGCCAGGGCCTCGAGTTCGGGAGCGCCCGGATGATGCCCCGCCTGACGCACGGCGTGCCGGGCCATTTCCAGCCGTGCTGGACGCTCGTCCTCCTCGGCGCTGCGCAACTGGGCCAGCCGGCCCACTGCGATCAGATAGAACATGGGATGATGGGCGCGGAAAACCTGCTCCGGATGCGGGTTGGTCTCCGCCACCTCGTCCGCCACGGTGTCGAACAGCTTGCCGAAGTCACGTTGCTCGGCCAGCTGGAACAGGGTGGCCAGCTGACGCTGCATGTCCAGGCTGGGCACCCGCTCGCAGATCTGGCGGATCTGCCGCAGCTCGGTCCCGGCCTCGGGGAAACGGCCCAGCAGGGAGAAGGTCATCGGGGCGGCCACGATGAACGGGGTGGCGTCCACGTTACGGCCGGTCTGCCGATTGCGGCCCCGGTCCAGCCAGTGCTGAGCCTCGGAGGTCCGGCCCATGATCACCGCGCGGGCGCTGAAAACCGATAGCGCATCCAGCTCCTGGCCCAGTTCCATCCAGGGGCCGTCGGCCTCGATCTCCTTGGTCCACTGCACACCGTCGTCCAGACCGCCACCGTACAGAGCCAGGCCGCGCAGGTACGAGTTGGCCGCGCGCTGGGTGGGCAGTTCGGAGACCGGGTCCTGATCCATCCGCCGGAACGCCCGGTAGGCGCTGCCCCGGCGGCCGTTGAACGCTGCGACCATCCCGTAACTGGCCTGAGCCATGACGTTTCCGGCGCCCGGACCCAGCTGGACAGCCCAGGTCCGGGCGCGGAGGGCATGGGCCAGGGCGAGAGTGTGGTCGCGGGCGAACAACGCCACGAACGAGGCAGTGGCGTGCAGTTGGATGGTGATCAGCATCCGCTGCCGGGCAGCTTCGTCCGACGCCACGCTCCGGAAGATCCGATCTCGGCTGAACCGCAGCCAGGAGGTGACGGCCAGGACGAGATGCGAACCGGGAAGCCGGATTCCGAGTTCGCCCAGGCCCAGCTGGACGGCTTCCAGCGAGGCGGCGTTGTCCCAGTCGTCCTTGTACAGGTCGGCCAGCAATGCGAACATCCCGGCCCGGCGCACCGGGTCCGGCTCCTGCGCGAGCGCCTGCTGGGTGCGGTTGCGAGCCGCCTCCAGCCGGCCGTTCTGCTTCAGGGCATGGGCCAGTTCGATCAGGAACGTGCCCGGTGGGGTGGCCTGCAGCCCGGCCGCGAACTCGAGGAAGTTGATCGCCTCGTTGGGCGCGTGGTTGGCCAGGGCCAGCCGGCCGGCCCGCCAGGACGCCTGGAAGATCTGCTCCAGCAGCTCGTCGCTGTCCGGGGAGCACTGCATGTAGTGATACGCCATCGCGTAAGCGTTTTCCGGCCGGGCGTTCCCGGGCGAGGCCTGTTCCAGGGCCTGGGCGATACGCAGGTGCATCGAGGCCAGTTCGTCCTCACCGAGCTGGGCCTGCAGGGCCTGGCGCACCCGGTCGTGCAGGAAGACGTAGGTTCCGGCGTCGCGGGTGTCGATCAGCCGCTGCCCCACGGCTTCGGACAGCGCCGGCAGCACCTCGTCGTCGGTCAGCCCCATCACCGTGGCCAGAGTCTGCCCCTGGAACTCGTTGCCCACCACCGCCGCCGTGACCAGCAGCTCGTAGGTGCCCGGAGCGAGGTTCTGCAGCCGGGTGAGGACCAGGCCCACCGCGTCCTGCGGCAGTTCCAGCCGGTCCAGGCCGTCCTCATCGAGTTTCCAGCTGCCCCAGGACGGTTCGAGCAGGCCGGCGTCGATGACCGCGCTCAGGTACTCGCCGGCCACGAACGGGTTGCCGTTGCTGCGCCGGGAGAGGATCTCGACCAGCCGAGAACCGGCCTCCAGCCCGGGAATCAGCGAGCGGATCTGCTGCCCGATGGTTTCCTCGTCCAGTTCGTGGACCGGGACCTCGACGTCGAGCGCCATTGCGGCCGAGCGGTAGAAGGCACCGAGCCCTTCGGTGTACTCGACCTCGTCCCGGCTGGCCGCGAGCACCAGCACCCGGCTGCCGGAGGAGACCTCGGCCAGATGCGAGACCACCAGGCCCGAGCCGGTGTCCAGCCACTGCACGTCGTCCAGGAACAGCAGCAGATCGCCGGACTCCCGGGCCAGCGCGGCCAGGAAACCCGCGATCGCCACCGCGAACTGGCTCTCGTTCACCGCCTCCGGTTCTTCGGCATCGGCCGGCGCCCGGCCATCGCGCCCGCGCCCACCCAGCCCGGAACGCTGAGTGAGGTTGTCCTTGCCCTTGAGCGTGTCCGAGCCGTTGAGGATCGCCTCCAGTCCGGGCGCGATCCGGCCCAGCATGGAGGGCGACCAGCCGGCCGAGGCCGCCCGGATCCTGGCCCGCCGACGCCAGCGCTCGCCTACCGGCATCCGGGCGATCTCCTGCAGGTAGTTCAGCACCGCATCGCGGATCGGGGCGAACGGCACCGGACTGTCGGGCACACAGTTGGCCTGCAGCACCAGGCTTCCCGAACCGCGCACCTGGTTCAGCAGCTCGGTCACCAGCCGGGTCTTGCCGGTGCCCCCGCCGCCGTGCACCAGCGCCACGCCGCTGCGGCCGTTGCGGACCTCGTTCCAGCGGCCGGAAAGGATGCTGAGCTCGGCGTTGCGGCCGAACAGCGGGGTTTCGCCGTTCGAGGCCAGAGCCTCGGCCCGGCGCGGCGCCCCGGTCAGGGCGCGCAGGTCGGCCGCCAGGTCCCGGCCGCTCTGGTAGCGGTCGTCCGGATCCTTGGCCAGCAGGGTCGCCACGATCTCGGCGAGCGCCGGTGGGATGCCCGGCACCAGCTTGGCCAGATCGGGAGCGGGCGTCACGGCATGCATGCGCAGCAGTTCGCCCAGGTCGGCGCTCTTGAACGGCAGCACCCCGGACAGCGCCTGGAACATGATGACGCCCAGGGAGTACAGGTCCGAGCGGCTGTCCACCGGCCGCTTCAGGGTGCCGCCCTGTTCCGGTGCGGCGTAGGCCAGCGTGCCCACCGCGGCCAGTTCCCCCTCGTCGTCCTGGTCGCGCGCGGTGAGCCCGAAGTCGATCAGCCGGGCCTCGCCCTCGGCCATCATGATCACGTTGGCCGGCTTCAGGTCGCGATGCACCAGGCCCCGGTCGTGCACGGCCGACAGCGGCTCGACGATGTCCAGGGTCAGCGCGACCACCTTGCCCGCGCTCAGGGCGCCGCCTTCCAGCACCGCCGACAGCGCCCGGCCGGAGACCAGGTCCATCACCAGGTAGGGCCGGCGTTCCAGGGCCCCGACCTCGTAGACCTTGAGCAGGCCGGGATGGTTCACCCCGGCCAGCAGGGCGGCCTCCCGCCGGAAGGCCACCTCGGCCTCGTGCGAGTCGGCCAGCGGTTTGTCCAGGATCTTCAGCGCGTACTCGTGCTCCGGGTCCTCGGCCCGGCGCACCTTGAACACCGTGCTCTGCGCCCCGCGCCCCAGTTCGCCGAGGATCTCGAACCCGGCGAGCAGCCGGCCGTGACCGGGTGCCCGGCTGGCGGGCACCCTCGGGCTCGCGCTCGCGCCGGCCTGCGGCGGCGAGGCCCGACGGCTGGAAGTCACACCCTCTTGTCGGCCCGCAGGCACCGGGCCCTGAGGAAATACGGACGTTCCCCCCGGTGATCCGGAGCTCGTCCGCCCACGGCGAACCCGGAACTAAGTAATCAAGTAATCGCGGTTGAGGCAGCCATGACCACGCAGACCTATCCCGTGATGTTCCTTGATGACGTAGTCGTCCTGCCGGGCATGGCCCTGCCGGTCGAACTCACTGCGCAGGCCCAGCAGACCATCGACGCCGCCCGGGCCGCTCGGGGGAACGACACGAAGACGCCCCTGCAGGTGCTCGTCGTACCCCGGATCGACGGCCGGACCGGCATGATCGGTTCCATCGCCCAGGTGATCCAGCTGGGTCGACTGCCCAGCGGTGAGCCCGCCGCCGTGCTGCGCGCCGACCGCCGGGCCCGGATCGGGCAGGGCGTGGTCGGGACCGGCGCCGCGCTCTGGGTGGAGGCCGAGCCTCTGGAGCACCCCGCGGCTGCTTCTGGGCGGGTCAAGGAGAAGGCCGGCGAGTTCAAGCAGGTCCTGACCAGCATCCTGCAGCAGCGCAACAACTGGCAGGTGCTGGACGCGGTGCAGCGGATGACCGATCCGTCCGAGCTGGCCGATGTCGCCGGATACGCCACCTGGATCGAGCCCGCCGAGAAGGTCACCCTCCTGGAGACCTTGGACGTGGAGCAGCGGCTGGACTTCCTCCTGGAGCGCGGCCGGGCTCACCTGGCCGAGATGGAAGTTACGGACAAGATCCGCGAGGACGTCCAGGAGGGCATGGAGAAGACGCAGCGCGAGTACCTGCTGCGCCAGCAACTCGCGGCCATCCGTAAGGAACTGGGCGAAGAGGACGCCGGCGGCACCGGGGACTACCGCACGCGGATCGAGGCGGCGGATCTGCCCGAGAAGGTGCGCACCGCGGCGCTGGCCGAGGTGGACAAGCTGGAGCGGGGGTCGGACCAGTCGCCGGAGGCGGGCTGGATCCGGACGTGGCTGGACACCGTGCTGGACCTGCCCTGGAACGAGCGCACCGTGGACAGCACCGACATCCGGCACGCACGCGAGGTTCTGGACTCGGACCACACCGGGCTGGACGACGTGAAGGAACGGATCGTCGAGCACCTCGCTGTGCGCGCCCGTCGGGCTGCACGCGGTCTGGAGGTTGTCGGGGGTCGCGGGTCGGGCGCGGTGCTGGCTTTGGTCGGTCCGCCCGGGGTAGGCAAAACCTCGCTGGGTGAGTCGATTGCCCGCTCCCTGAACCGGAAGTTCGTACGGGTGGCGTTGGGCGGTGTGCGCGACGAGGCCGAGATCCGTGGGCACCGGCGTACTTACGTAGGGGCTTTGCCGGGGCGGCTGGTGCGGGCGCTCCAGGAGGCCGGAACCATGAACCCGGTGGTGCTGCTGGACGAGATCGACAAGGTGGGGTCCGACTTCCGGGGAGACCCGGCGGCGGCGTTGCTCGAGGTGCTGGACCCCGCGCAGAACCACACCTTCCGGGACCACTACCTGGACCTGGATCTGGACCTGTCCGACGTGGTCTTCCTGGCCACGGCGAACGTACTGGAGACGATTCCCTCGGCGCTGCTGGACCGCATGGAGGTTGTGCGGCTGGACGGGTACACCGAGCGTGAGAAGGTCTCGATCGCGCGGGATCACCTGCTGCCGCGGCAGTTGGAGCGGGCGGGGTTGACCGACGCTGAGGTGCGGATCGAGGACGAGGCGCTGCGACTGGTGGCGGCGGAACACACGCACGAGGCGGGGGTACGGCAGCTGGAGCGGGCGTTGGCGCGGATTCTCCGTAAGGTCACGACCGAATTGGAGGACGGGGTGGTTTCCTCGGGTGCCGAGGGTTCGGCTCCGGTGGTGGTGGCCCAGGAAGATGTGACCAAGTACCTGGGCAGGCCACGGTTCACCCCGGAATCGGCGGAGCGCACGGCGGTTCCGGGCGTGGCCACCGGCCTGGCGGTGACCGGGGCCGGCGGTGACGTGCTGTTCGTCGAGGCGGCCGCGATGGAGAGCGAGCACGGTGGGCTGGAACTCACCGGGCAACTGGGCGACGTGATGAAGGAGTCCGCCCAGATCGCCCTGAGCTACCTGCGGGCCAACGCCGAACGGCTGGGGGTGCCGATCGAGGACCTCACGCACCGCCGGGTCCACGTGCACTTCCCGGCGGGCGCGGTGCCGAAGGACGGTCCTTCGGCCGGTGTCACCCTGACCACCGCGCTGGCCTCGCTGCTGACCGGCCGGCTGGTGCGCGCCGAGATCGGGATGACCGGTGAGGTGTCGCTGACCGGCCGGGTCCTGCCGATCGGCGGGGTCAAGCAGAAGCTGCTGGCTGCGCACCGGGCCGGCCTGACCGAAGTGATCATCCCGGCCCGCAACGGCCCTGACCTGGACGACCTGCCCGAGGACGTGCTCGCCCAGCTCACCGTGCACCAGGTCAGCGACGTGGCCGACGTGCTCCGAATCGCCCTGGAGCCCGCCGCCGGCGCTGCCACCAAGGCGGCCTAGGGAGGTTTAGGCGGCAAGGCAGCCCGCATGGCGGCGACCTGAGCAAGGACGTCACCGTGCGGGTGCCTGCGTCGTACCCCAGCGCCGAAGCCGCCCCGCCTCATGGCGCCATCAGGTCAGAACTGCTTCTCCTTGTTGCAGGTGACCAGTTGGTTCACGCAGCTCTTGACCAGGTCGGCCATGGTCTTGGTGTCCCAGGCGAAGAACGCGTCGCCGTGCATCGAGGAGGGCATCCCGCTGGCCAGCTCGAAACCGGCCTTGGTGCCCTCGGTGTCGTAGTTGATCACGAAGGTGACGGCCGGGATCCGGACCGGGAACTCCTCCGGGCAGGTGCCCGCGGCCCCGTAGCTGACGTGCGACTTGTGGTCCGGGCTGTCCAGGTTCTGGCCGTCCCAGCAGTCCGGGAAGCGCATCAGGAAGTGCAGCGCGGCGTCGTCCTGGCAGACCGGCCAGTTGCCGTCGTCGCTGCGGGTGGTGCCGTCGACCGGGCCCCCGGCGCACCAGAACTGGTTCTGCGCACCGGCCGGGGTGGGCGTCTGCTTCTTGGCGTCACCGACCAGCATCCGCATGCCGTTGGGCATCGGCACGGTCCTGGTCTTGTCCTCCAGCAGCGAGCCGTAGTAGACGATCATCTCCTTCGGCTCCACCTCCTTCCCGGTGCTCTTGTCGGTGAGGGTCGGGATCCAGTACGCCGAGTGGTCCTCGACCGGCTGGCAGGTGGTGGTTGCCGACTGCATCAGGTCGTCGGTGTCGGTGTTCGCGTCGGTGACCGCGTTGCCCATGAACGAGTGCAGGTGGGAGGCGCCGCTCTGGCCGGGGAACACGATCGGGTCGTTCTTGCCGGAGTGGCTGTAGGTGCAGGTGGCGTTGAACTCGGGGTTCTTCTTGGCGGTGGCCGGGGGTGTGCGCGGCTTGAGCGCCTCGAACTCGGCGAGCTGGGCCTGCCAGGCGGCCTGGTCAACCGGGAGCCAGTCGCCCGCCGGAACCGTCATCGAGCCGTCCGGGGCGATGGTGTGCCCGGGCATGGTCGGCGTTCCGGCGACTGAGTGGTGGCTGTTCTTGGGCAGCTGGGCCGAGGCGCCGGGGCCGACGCCGAGCGCGATCGCCGCCGTCACCCCCAGGACCGAGGCTGTGGCCAGGGCGATCGCCGGGCGTAGCAGACGAGGTCGGTACACGAGATGACTCCTTCAGGGTGGGTGCCGCTCGGTAGGCACGGAGCAAATCGCGGGAACCTGGTTCGGCCGTAGGCCCAAAGTCCTAATCCGGAGGCGGTGCCGGTCCTGGCGAGTTGGTACCTTCACCCGCGACGGCACGGGCAAAAGGTAAGGACGAGGTGGACGCGCTTTCCCAGCATCGGGTGCAGCAGATCGTCGCCGTCGCCCTCAGCCGCACCGTGCTGCTCACCCGGGCCGTCGTCTGCCTGACCACCGCCATCGTCGGCCTCCTGGTGCAGACCGACGGCATACGGTCGGCCGCACTGATCGTCGTCCTGCTGATCAGCACCGCTGCCGGGGTTGCCGCTCTACCCCGCTGGCCCACTCTGGTGCGTTCGCCTGTCCCCCTGCTGACCGCAGACGCCGTCCTGGTGATGGTCGTGCTGGCGCTGAGCAAAGGCGGCATGACCTACTTCGTTTTCGCCGCCGGGGCAGCCGCCCTGGCCGGAGCAGCTCTGGGCTTCGCCGCGATACCCCTGTGGACCGCCCAGACCGTGCAGGGGCTGGTGGTGTGCGCTGTGCTGCTCGACAACGAGGAGGTGCCTGCGGCCCTGGCCGGCTTTCTGCTGGCGGCGCCGCCGGCCGCGGTACTGGCGGGCATCGGTACGGTACTGGCCAAACGCGTTCTTACCCGGCAAATGAGCCAGACCGTAGAGCTGATCACCGACGCCCAGCGTTCCGCGGCCGCCGCCGAGCGCGCCCGGCTGGCCCGCGAACTGCACGACTCGGTAGCCAAGACGCTGCGGGCGATGTCTCTGGCCGCCGTCGCTCTGCCCGGCTCGCTCCGGCGCCAGCCTGCGCTGGCCGAGCAGCTGGCCGATGTGATCTCGCAGGGGGCGACCGCAGCCTCCCAGGAGGCCCGGCAACTCATCGAGGGCATGCGCCTGGACGCCCCGGAAGAAGACTTCGCCACCACGCTGCGGCGGGTGTGCGCGCTCTGGTCAGCCGAGACCGGGATCAGCGCCACCGCCACCGTGGCGCCGGTGGAACCGCCGGTGGCCGTGCGCTACGAGCTCACCCGGATCGTCGGCGAGGCACTGGTCAACGTTCACCGGCACGCCGCTGCCACCCGGGTCGGGGTGACCGTGACCGAGCGTGGCCGGGGCGTGATCCTGACCGTCCGGGACAACGGCCGCGGGTTCGACGTGCCCTACGAGGCTGACCTCGCGGCTCTTCAGCATCGGGGGCACGCCGGTATTGTCGGCATGATGGAACGGGCGCGCACGATCGGTGGAACGCTCACTGTGGAGTCCGAGCCCGGCCTGGGCACGCTGATCCGGGTCCGGGTGCCGGTGCTGTGACTTCTGGTGAGGGTATGGACACGGTGGCCTGGCTGAAGGCCGGTGCGGTCCCCGCCGCCGAGGCGCAGCCGGGCCGGATCACCGTGCTCCTGGTCGACGACAACGCCACCATCCGCGCCACCCTGCGCCCGCTGCTGGAGTCCGACCCGCAGATCAGCGTGGTGGGCGAGGCCGGCAACGGCGCGGCCGGGCTGGCCGAGGCCCGGCGGCTGCGGCCCCGGGTGACGATCCTGGACTACCAGATGCCGGTGGCCGACGGCCTTTCCGTAGTCGAGGCGATCGCCGAGCACAGCAGTGTGCTGGTGCTGACCAGTCACGACAGCGAGGAGATCATCGCCCCGATGCTGCGCGGCGGCGCCCGGGGGTACCTGGTGTACGGCCGGTTCGACCCGGCCGACCTGGTCAGCGCGGTGCGGGCGGTAGCGGCCGGATCGGGCTGGCTGATCCCGGCGGCGGCCTCGGTGGCCACCGGAGCGGTGCGCGATGCGTACGCCCGCGAGCGCGCGGCCGGGGCCCGGCACGGCAATCTGCGGCGTACCCGGCGGGCGTTCGGGCTCAGCGAGCGGGAGATCGAGGTGCTGGAGCTGGTCGGCGACGGCCTGTCCAACGCCGCGATCGCCCAGCAGCTCAGGCTTTCCGAGAAGACCGTGAAGAACCACCTGAGCAAGGTGTTCGGCAAGCTGGACGTGACCAGCCGGACCGAGGCCCTGGCCCGCTGGCACGGCTGGCGCTGAGCCGATGACCTCCCGTTCACGGACTGCCTCCTCCCCCTGGCTGGGCATCGGTCTGCTCTCGCTGGTGGTGGCCGGTTCCTCGCTCGCGGTGCCGCGGGTGCTGCCCACCAGGACTTCCGGCGACGCCCCTACCCAAACCGTCGCCGCCCCCACGTCCACCCCGGCGCCCGAGGCGAGCACCCCGTCTTCTGTTTCGACGGCGACCACCACCGTCGCCGCGCCGACCACCACCCAGGCACCCACGCAGACGCCCACGCCCTCTGCCACCCCAACGACCAAAAAGCCCAGACCGAAGCCCACTTTCGAGCCACTGACGATCAATCCGTGGGCCAAGATCCACGATAGCTCAGGGATCGAGGTGACCGAGTGCCCGCTGTGCGTCTCGGGCAAGCGGGTGCAGTATCTGGGCCAGGGGCACTACGTGATCGTCCGGCTGAAGGACGTCGAAGTGCCCGGGAAACGCACCATGACGGTGATTTACACCTGCGCCTGCGACGACGAGCCGCGCGAGCTCGATGTCATGGTGAACTCCGACCCGGTGCGGACGGTTGCCCTGAAAGGGGCCCGCAGCTGGGACAGCCCGGACCGGACCACGATGCGGATCACGCTGGCCAAGGGCGAGAACGT
This sequence comes from Kineosporia babensis, assembly GCF_021129305.1. Taxonomy (GTDB): domain Bacteria; phylum Actinomycetota; class Actinomycetes; order Actinomycetales; family Kineosporiaceae; genus Kineosporia; species Kineosporia babensis. Next base: position 126,852 of record NZ_JAJOMB010000007.1, read on the forward strand.
GATCCGGTTCTTCAACCAGGAAGCACCAGCGCCGGACCTCGACCAGATCCTGATCCGTTAGATCCGGCATTCGGGCCTGGGAGGATGGCGCCATGCGGATCGGTGAGCAGGTACGGCCCCAGAGCCGTCTGGATGCGGTGGACGACCTACGGAGGGCCGGGTCCTGAGCCTGCTCGCCACCGCTGAGAAGGCACTGGAGAACCAGCTCCCGATCAGCGCGACGATCCCCGGCCTGCTGGCCCGCCTGAGCGAATCCGGTGCCGGTGTGCTGGTCTCGCCTCCGGGCACCGGAAAGACCACGCTGGTGCCGCTGGCCCTCGCCGATCAGGTCGCCGGACGGGTGGTGGTCGCCGAACCCCGTCGGGTCGCGGCGCGGGCTGCCGCCCGGCGCATGGCCTGGCTGCTCGGTGAGGACGTGGGCGGGCTGGTCGGGTACTCGGTGCGCGGTGATCGGCGGGTCTCCTCACGGACGCGGGTGGAGGTGGTCACGACCGGCCTGCTGGTGCGCCGGCTGTTGGAGGACGCCGAACTGCCGGGTACTGCGGCACTGCTTTTGGACGAGTGTCACGAGCGGCATCTGGACACGGACCTGGCGCTCGGGTTCAGTGCCGAGACGCGGGCTGCGCTCCGTCCGGACCTGCTCGTACTGGCGGCCTCGGCCACAGCGGACAGCGACCGGCTGGCCCGGCTCCTGGGTTCCGGCCCAGGGGAAGCGGTGCCGGTGATCGGGGCGGATGCGCCGTTGTTCCCGGTCGAGCCTTTCTGGTGCCCGCCGACCGGGCCGGTCGATCCCCCTCACGGGCTGCGCGTAGACCCCCGCATGCTGGATCACGTGGCCTCGGTGGTGCGGCGGGCGCTCGGCGAAGCGGACGGGGACGTACTGGTTTTCCTGCCCGGCGCGGGTGAGATCGAAGGGGTTGCGCGGCGGCTGAGCGGGGTAGAGGTGCAGCGTCTGCACGGTCGGCTCAGTGGGCGGGAACAGGATGCTGCGCTCACGCCGGGGCGTACGCGGCGAGTGGTGCTGGCGACGTCCGTGGCCGAGAGCAGCCTGACCGTCCCGGGGGTACGCATTGTGGTGGACGCGGGGCTCGCCCGCGTGCCGCGTACGGATTTGGCCCGGGGGTTAAGCGGATTGGCCACGGTACGGGTTTCGCGCTCCTCTGCCCATCAGCGGGCTGGGCGAGCGGGGCGTGAGGCTCCGGGGCGGGTCTATCGGTGTTGGTCTGCGGCCGAGCATGAACGGTTGGCTGCGCATCCGGAGCCCGAGGTTGCGGTGGCGGACCTGACCGGGTTCGCGCTGTCGCTCGCGGTCTGGGGTACGCCGGATCCGGCGGAGTTGCCGCTGCCATCGCAGCCTCCGGTCGCTGCAATGACTGTTGCCCGGCAGACGTTACGGGCGTTGGGGGCCGTTGATACCGATGGACGCGTGACGCGGCGGGGCGGTCGGCTCACCTCTGCGGGGGTGCATCCGCGGTTGGCCCGGGCTTTGCTGGACGGGGCTGAGTTGGTCGGGGCGCAGCGGGCGGCGGAGATCGTGGCGATCCTGGCGGACGATTCGCTGGGCGGTGGGACGGACGACCTGGCTGCGGCCTGGCGACGACTGCGGGGTGGTGGACGTGGCTCGGGTGGCTCGGGTGGCTCGGGTGGCTCGGGTGGCTCGGGTGGCTCGGGTGGCTCGGGTGGCTCGGGTGGCTCGGGTGGCTCGGGTGGCTCGGGTGGCTCGGGGCATGATCCGCTGGCGGCTCGGTGGCGGGACGAGGTGCGGCGGTTGCGGGCGGCCGTTCCGGGTGAGAAGTCAGCCGGCGGATCGGGTTCGGTGCCCGGCGACGGCTCGGGGTCCGGCGGCGGCTCGGGGTCCGGCGGCGCTGCGGGTTCTGGCGATGCTGGGCGTTCTAGCGGCACTGAGCGTTCTGGCGGCGCTGTGCGCTCTGGTGGTGCCGGGCGCTTTGGCGGTTCTGCAGGTTCTGGCGGTGCTGCGGGCTCTGGCAGTGCTGTGCGTTCGGGCGGGCGGATCTCGGACGACTTGGCGGCGGGACTGGTCACAGGGTTGGCTTTTCCGGAGCGGATTGCGCGGTTGCGGCGTTCCGGCGGGTACCTGATGTCGGGTGGGACAGGGGCCGAGCTTTCGCCGGGTTCGGGGCTCAACGGGGTTGGGTGGCTCGCGGTGGCGGTGGCTCAGCGGCAGGCCGGGGCCCAGGCCGCGCGGGTCCGGCTGGCGGCGGCGATCGACGAGGCCACGGCGTTGGAGGTGGGCGAGGATCAGTTGCGCACCGTGGACGAGGTGGTGTGGGAGCAGGGTGATGTGGCGGCGCGGCAGCGGGATCGGCTGGGCGCGATCGTGCTGACCGAGCGGCCGCTGAAGAATCCGCCGCAGCACCTGGTGCACGAAGCGCTGCAGGAAGGCCTGCGTAAGGAAGGCCTGGACCTGCTGCGCTGGACCCCGGCGGCCCGGCAGCTGCGGGCTCGGCTGGCGCTGCTCCACCGGGCCTTCGCCTCCCCGGACAGCACCTCGCCCTGGCCGGACGTTTCGGACGCGGCACTGCTGGCCCGCGCCGAGGAGTGGCTCAGCACGGCCCGCAGGCGGGGCGACCTTCAGCGGATCGATCTGGTCCAGGTGCTGCGCGGTCTGCTCGACTACCGAGCCGTAGCGCAACTGGACGAGCTGGCGCCGGAGCGGATCGACGTCCCTAGTGGTTCGAAGGTGGCCCTCACCTACTCGAGCGACCCCGAGGACCCGGCCGACCCCGTCCTCAATGTGAAGCTCCAAGAGGTGTTCGGCTGGACGGCGCTGCCGCGCATCGCGGGCGGGAGGGCACCCGTGGTGGCTCACCTGCTCTCCCCCGCCGGACGTCCGCTGGCTGTCACCGCCGATCTGGAGTCGTTCTGGCAGAACGCCTATCCGGGAGTGCGGTCCGAGATGCGCGGGCGCTACCCGAAACACCCGTGGCCGGACGATCCGACCACGGCGGTGGCCACCAGGCGCACCAAGAACGCGACCCGGAAATAATGCATTCGACTGACCCAGGGGCGAAGAGTAGGGTGCCCCCTTGTGTCTGCTTCGATTGATGACGTCCTCGGTTCGGAGCAGGCGTACCTCGCCCGGGCTCGCGCCGACCTGGAAACCATGCGCCAGCAGGTGCTTTCGCTGGACGTCCAGGGCGGCAACGCGGTCTCCGCGGAGTACCTGAGCGCCGCTCTCTACCACCGTGCCCAGGCCCTGATCGACGATCCCGGCACCACGCTGTTCTTCGGCCGCACCGATCACGACGACGGCAACCGCTGGTACGTCGGCCGGCGGCACGTCGCCGACCCGAACGGCGATCCGGTGGTGATCGACTGGCGGGCCTCCGTGGCCACCGCCTTCTACCAGGCCGGCCGCAACGACCGGATGGGCGTGCACAGACGCCGGCGGTTCGGCATCGAGCAGGGCTCGATCACCGCCTACGAGGACGAGATCCTCACCGAACCGGGCTCGGACGAGGCCCGCAGCCAGATCCTGGCGCACGAGATCGAACGGCCCCGGGCCGGGCCGATGCGCGACATCGTGGCCACCATCCAGCCCGAGCAGGACGTCATCGTGCGGGCCTCGCTCGACACCTCGGTCTGCATCCAGGGAGCCCCGGGCACCGGTAAGACGGCTGTCGGCCTGCACCGTGCGGCCTGGCTGCTGTACGCGTTCCGCGAGCGCCTGGCCCGCGCCGGGGTGCTGGTGATCGGGCCCAACGAGTCGTTCCTGGAGCACGTCAACGCGGTGCTGCCGAGCCTGGGTGAGGCTCAGGTGCGGCACGCCACGGTCGAGCAGTTGGTGATCACCTCACCGGGCGGAGCCGAAACCCTGCTCACGATCAAGGGTTCCGACGCTCCGGAGGTGGCCGGGCTGAAGGGCGACGCCCGGATGGCCGAGGTGCTGCGGCGGGCGTTGTGGTCCGCGGTGGTCAAACCGTCTGAGGCGATGATGCTTCCGCGGGGTTCGCGGCGCTGGCGGGTGCCCGGTTATCAGCTCGCCGAGATCGTGGACGAGCTGCGCAACCGGGGTGTGCGCTACGCGGCGGCCCGGGAGATGCTGCCGCAGCGGATCGCTCACGCGGTGCTGGTGCTGATGGAGGATGCGGGCGACTCGCCGGACGACCGGGTGCAGGACTCGGTGGCCCGCAGCCGCGAGGTGAAGAAGTACGTGGACTCGGTCTGGCCGGCCGTGGATCCGAAGAAGCTGCTGCACTCGCTGTTCTCGGACGCCGAGGTGCTGGCCCGGCACGCCGAGGGCCTGCTCAGCGACGACGAGCAGAAGCTGCTGCTGTGGGCCAGGCCCTCCCGGACGGCCGGTTCGGCGAAGTGGAGCACGGCCGACGCGGTGCTGCTGGACGAGCTGACCGATCTTTCCCGGCGTTCGGCCAGCATGGGGCACGTGGTGCTGGACGAGGCCCAGGACCTCTCGCCGATGCAGTTGCGGGCGGTCGGCCGGCGCTGCTCGACCGGTTCGATGACGGTGCTGGGTGACATCGCGCAGGGCACCACGCCGTGGGCCACGCCCTCGTGGGAGGTCACGCTGGAGCATCTGGGCCAGGTCGGCGCCGTGATCGACGAGCTCGACCGGGGATTCCGGGTGCCCGACGCCGTGATCCGTTACGCGGCCAAGCTGCTGCCCTCGATCGCCCCGGGACTGAACGCACCGACGTCCGTTCGTGATTCGCCCGGCAGCCTGCGCATCGTGACCAGCGCGTCACCGCAGGAGTGCTGGGCCGACGTCTTCGCCGCCGTGCGGCGGGATCTGGCCGAACTCGGCTCGATCGGGCTGATCGTGCCGGACTCGCTGGTGCCGACCGCCGCCCGGCAACTGCAGGAGGCGGGAATCGCCCACTCGGTGCTCGGGGCGCACGGGGCCGACTCGCTGGAGAGCGACGTCGACCCGCTCAGCCTGCGGGTGAGCGTGGTGCCGGCGACCACGGCCAAGGGTCTGGAGTACGACTGGGTGATCGTGCTGGAGCCCACCCAGATCGCGGCCGAGGAGCCGGACGAGCGCACCGGCCTGCGGCGGCTGTACGTGGTCCTGACCCGGGCGGTGACCGGGCTGACCGTGGTGCACCACCAGCCGCTGCCCGAAGTGCTGAACTAGGAAGCTTTCTCAGCCGGTTCCGCGAGTTGCCGAGCGGCCCGGGCCCGGATGCCCTCGATCAGGATGTCCAGGCCCAGACCGCGGTACCGGCCCTCGTCCGCGGGCTTGTCCACCAGTGACTCGGCGCAGTCGATGATGTTCGGGTAGCGCTCCGGCGCCAGCGACTGCAGCACCACCTTCTTCTCCCGGATCCGCCGGGCCACCTCTTCCTCGCTGTCGCGCAGGGCCCGCTCCCCCGGCTCCATCGTCACCAGCACCACCAGGTTGTGCAGCGCCTGCACCCCGATCTCGGCTCGTTCGGTGCGCCCGAAGCCGCCCTCCTGCAGGGCCGCGAACGCGAACTCGGCGATGTCCAGCCCGGCGGTGCTGCCCAGGAATCGCCGGTGCACCAGGTCCGCGACCTCGCGGTGCTCGTTCAGCGCGTTCAGCAGCGCGGCGAAGCAGTCAAGCAGTCGGACGTGCCACTCCGGTTGTGAACCGGCCGGGTACGAGGGGATCTCGACGCCTTCGAGAACCCGCTCGACCACCCCGTCCAGAAGCAGGTCCTTGTCCTTGAAGTGCCAGTAGAGGGCCATCGGGGTGACCCCGTGGTCGGTGGCCAGCCGCCGGATGGTGAGCGCGTCCAGGCCCTCGGCATCGGCCAGGGCCAGCGCCGAGGCGACGATCACGTCCCTGCTCAGCCGCTCTTTTGCTGCCGTCCCACCACGTTTCCCAGCCACGCCGTCGACTGTACCCCGTACAGGCGGAGACTTGCGAGACCTTCCCTGTACGGGGTACATGTATGCCGTACATGTACCCCGTACAGGATTGGTGGACGCCATGAGGCGTAGTCCCTGGTCGACCCTGACCGTGCTGGCGCTGGCCCAGTTCATGGTCGTTCTCGACGTCACGATCGTGAATGTCGCGCTGCCCGACCTGCAGGCCGATCTCGGCTTCAGCGTCGAGAACCTGCAGTGGGTGGTCAGCGCCTACGTGCTGGCCTTCGGCGGTTTCCTGCTGCTCGGCGGGCGCGCGGCCGACCTGCTCGGGCGGCGCCGGCTGTTCATGGCCGGCCTGGCTCTGTTCGGCGTGGCCTCGCTGGCCGGTGGCCTGGCCGACTCGCAGGGTGCCCTGATCGCCTTCCGCGCGCTGCAGGGCCTGGGTGGGGCGATGCTCTCCCCCGCCGCGCTCTCCATCCTGACCGTGACCTTCGCCCCGGGCCGCGACCGCAACATCGCGCTGGGCATCTGGGGTGGCCTGGCCGGGCTGGGCGGCACGCTCGGGGTGGTGGCCGGAGGGTTCCTGGTCGACGGCGCGAGCTGGCGCTGGGTGTTCTTCGTCAACGTGCCGATCACCATGCTGGTGGTGGCCCTGACCCCGATGATCGTGCGCGAGAGCAAGGTCGAGAGCGACGGTTCGCCGCGGACCTTCGATGCGCTCGGCGCGGTGCTGGCCACGACCGGGGTGCTGGCGCTGATCTACGGCGTGATCCGGGCCGAGACGCTCGGATGGAGCGACGCCGAGGTGCTCGGTTCGCTGGGCGCGGCGGTGGTGCTGCTGGCCGGGTTCGTCTTCGCCGAGGCTCGTTCGGCCGACCCGCTGGTGCCGCTGCGGATGTTCCGTTCCCGTTCGCTGAGCGCCTCCACGGTCGCGCTCGGCCTGAACGGCGCCGCCTTCACCTCGATGTTCTTCCTGGCCGCGATCTTCCTGCAGCAGGTGCGCGGCGAGTCGGCGATCCAGACCGGTGTGCAGTTCCTGCCGATGGGCGTGGCCGCGATCGCCGGGGCGATGTCGGCCTCCAGCGTGGTCACCCGGATCGGGACGCGGCCGGTGCACCTGGCCGGTGCGGTGATGAGCGTGGGCGGTCTGCTGCTGCTCACCATGGCCGGAGCTTCGGGCTCCTACGCCGCCGAACTGCTGCCGGGCTTCCTGCTCTTCGGTTTCGGGATCATGTGGGTGGGCGTCCCGGGCCAGATCTCGGCGGTCTCCGAGGTCTCGCACGCCGATGCCGGAACCGCCTCCGGGCTGGTGTCGGCCGGGTACCAGGTGGGTGGTGTGCTCGGGCTGGCGGTGGTCAACACCCTGTCCACCTCGCTGGCCGAGAGCCGGCTGGCCGAGGGTGCGAGTGCGCAGGAGGCACTGGTCGACGCGTTCCACCGGGGTCTGCTGATCGCGGCTGTGCTGGCCGCGGTGAACATCGGGATGGCGCTGATCGCGCGGCAGCGGGTGCCCGATGCGCAGGAGCTGAACGAGACCGTGGCGGTCTGACTCACCTTCTGGGCTTCGTCGGGAGCGGATAGCATGAGCCGGATTCCGTGCTCCGCCACAGGCCCGCGCCCGACGAAGCCAGACCGATGCAGGGAGAGCCGATGCCACGCCGGTCCCGAACGTCCATGCCCGCCGCCACCCGGTCCCGCACCCGACAGGGGCTGGCTGTTCTGGGAGTGCTGGCGGTCGGCGGTTCCCTGGCGGCGGCCGGGCCGGCTGCAGCTGCCGGTACCGCGGCCCCCAAGGAGGCGCAGGCGATCGGTTACGGCGGCGCGGTGTCCACGGTCGATCCGGATGCCACCGCGGTCGGCCTCGAGGTGCTGCGCAAGGGCGGGAACGCGGCCGATGCGGCGATCGCCTCCGCGGCGGCCCTGGGCGTCACCGAGCCCTACTCCGCGGGGATCGGCGGCGGCGGATTCCTGGTGTACTACAACGCCAAGACCAAGAAGGTCACCACCCTGGACGGGCGCGAGACCGCCCCGAAGGCCTTCGCCCCCAACACCTTGCAGAACGCGGACGGCTCCGCCCTCGACTTCAACAGCGTGGTCAACTCCGGGCTGTCGGTCGGTGTCCCGGGCACCCCTGCGCTCTGGGACAAGGCCGCGAAGAAACTCGGCACCTGGAACCTCGACAAACTGCTCGCCCCGGCCCAGAAGCTGGCCGCGCAGGGCTTCGTGGTGGACGAGACGTTCCACTCCCAGACCGCCACGAACGCCCAGCGCTTCGCCAGGTTCCCGGCGACTGCGGCGATCTACCTGCCCGGCGGCAAGGCTCCCGAGGTCGGCACCACGTTCACCAACCCCGACCTGGCCAAGTCCTACGGGATCCTGCGCAGCCAGGGTGTGAAGGCGCTCTACCAGGGCGAAATCGGCAAGGCCCTGGTGCAGACGGCGCGTGAGCCGCAGACCACCGACGGCTCCCAGGTGTTCAAGGGCCTGATCACCCTGAACGACCTGAAGTCGTACCAGGCGCTCACCCGCAAGCCCACGGTCAGCAAGTACAAGAACCTTTCCGTCTACGGCATGCCCACCCCCTCCTCCGGCGGCATCGCGGTCGGCGAGGCGCTGAACCTGCTCGAGGCCTACCCGGGCAAGCCGCTGAACAAGGTCTCGCAGACGCAGTACCTGCACCGCCTGGCCGAGGCCAGTGCCACCGCCTTCGCCGACCGCAACCGCTGGGTCGGGGACTTCGGCGGCACTCCCACCCAGCAGCTCCTCTCGCAAGGCTTCGCCGACGAGCGGGCCTGCCAGCTGTTCGACGCGGAAAAGGCTGCGGCCCGGCCGATCCCGTTCGGTCGCCCGGACGGGCGTTACGGCGACTGCACCCTGCCGTTCGTGGCCCAGCAGGCTCCCCGCGACGACCACGGCACCACGCATCTCACGGTCGCCGACAAGTGGGGCAACGTGGCCGCGTACACGCTGACCATCGAGCAGACCGGCGGCTCGGGCATCACCGTGCCGGGCTACGGCATCCTGCTCAACAACGAGCTGACCGACTTCAACTTCGTGCCGCTGACCGCCGGGGTGCCCGACCCGAACCTGCCGGGCCCGGCCAAGCGCCCCCGTTCGTCGATGGCGCCGACCATCATCACCAAGGGCGCCAAGCCCTACCTGGCGCTGGGCTCCCCCGGCGGCGCCACGATCATCACCACGGTGCTGCAGGTCGCCACCGGAAACCTGGACCGCAAGCTGTCGCTGGTGGATGCCATTGCGGCACCGCGCCTGTCGTCCCGCAACGGGGCCACGAGCGATGCCGAGCCGGGTATCACGGGTGGAGAGCTGGGCCAGTCGTTGACCGCGCTCGGGCACTCGCTGAAGGAGACGCCGGAAATCGGTGCGGCGACGGGCATTCAGTTCCTGTCGGGCAAGCGCCTCGTCGCGGCGGCGGAGCCGACGCGGCGTGGGGGTGGCGCGGCCGCCGTGGTCAGCAAGAAGCCGCTGAAGTAGCGGCCGGCCGGCTCACGAAATGCCACTGCTCGTAGCAGACCGTGGATAAAGACGCGCAAACCCGCCCCTGAGAGCCACCGAACCGCGAATACTTGCCTGCGTGGTAGCCACGGACGGGGCCAGTGATGCGCAGGACGACGCTGCTGTCCCAGCGCTGGCCCGGTTACTGTCGCCGCGCTCGGTGGTGGTGGTCGGCGCCACCGACCGTCCCGGCTCCTACGCCGCGCAAACCCTGCTCAACCTGCAGAGAGCCGAATTCGGCGGCGGGCTGGCCGGAGTGCACCCGCGGCACGGCAAGATCCTTGGGGTGCCGTGCCGTTCGGACCTGGCCGGTGCTCTGGAAGTTCTCGGCGGTCCGGCCGACGCGGTGGTCGTGGCCACCACCGCGGCCACCGTTCCCGACTACCTGGCCGAGGCCGGGCGACTGGGCTGCGGCGGCGCGGTGGTGTTCGCCGGGGGATTCCGGGAGACCGGCGATCTGGGGGCCGAACAGCGTCTGATCGCAGCAGCGGGCCGACACGGCCTGCCGGTGATCGGGCCGAACACGAGCGGTCTGGTCAGCACGCGCAGCCGGGCTCCGCTGTGGGGTGAGCCGGTGACCCTGCCGGGCCTCGGCCGAGGAGACGACGGGCTGGCGCTGATCACCGAGAGCGGCAGCACCGGCATGCTGATGCTCGCTCACCGGCAGGGGCAGGGCCTGCACACCGTGGTCTCGCTGGGCAATGCGTCAATGGTCGACACTCCTGCCGCGCTCAGCAATCTAGCTGCGACAGAAGGTGTTCGAGCAGTAGCGCTGTACCTGGAGCGAATCCCGGACGGGCCTGGGCTGGCAACCGCACTGGCCCGCTGCGCCCAGGCCGACATCCGGCTGGCCGTGCTGCGGACGGGCCGCCGTCGCACGCCCGCGCCGGTACTCGATGCTCTGCTGGACGAGGCCGGGGCAGTGCGCTGCCGCGACGTGCACCAGCTGCTGGAGACCGCTCGGGCTCTGGCTCAGGGCCGGCGCAGCAGCAAGGCGGTCGCCGTGGTCACCTCCTCCGACTCAGACGCCGCGCTCGCCGCCGACCTGGCCGAAGACCACGGCGTGGAGCTCGCCGAGCTGTCCAAGAGCACCTGCAAGGACCTGGCCGCCCGTTTGCCCCGGACCGCAACCCCGGCCAATCCGCTGAACCACACCACGCAGCTGTGGGCCGACTCCACCACCCTCGCCGAGATCACCGCCACCGTCGCCGCCGATCCGGGGGTAGGCACCGTTCTCTACGTGCAGGATGAACCACCCGGCCTGCACCCCGAAGACTCGGCCGAGTGGCTCGCCACCCGTGATGGAGCGCTGCGCGGGGGTACGCGCGAAGACGTGGACGTATTACTCGTGGCCGGTATGCCGGGGCAGGAACCGGCCGGAGCGGTGTCGGGCTTGTCAGCGGCCATGGCTGCGATGGCCCAATTACGTTCGCCGGCGCCGGATCCTGAACGTTTGGCCAGGATCGCCACGGTGGCCGAGCGCGAGCCCAAACCTCAGCCCTCCGCCCACCTGATCGCCGAGCACGCCGCCAAAGCGTTGTTGGATCAGGCTGGGATCGATGTGTTGCGGCACGCGGTTGTGCCGGTGCCGGACAAAGAACGTGGGGACGAGGCGGTGGCCGCCGCGGTTGCGCTGGCAGCCGCTCAAATCGGCTTTCCGGTCACTCTGCGCCTCTCAGTGCCCGGCACCGGCTCCTCCCCCGACGCTCCTGCCCTGAACAGCGCTGACAAGGTCAGCCGCAAAGTCACCGAACTCCTGGCGGGGGCGGCCGATCTGGATGTCATAACCCGATGCAACGCGGCCTTCCTGATCGAGGCGCTGGCCCGGCCGGGTGTTCCGCTGACCATGACCGCCCACCGCGACGGACCGGTACCCGCCCTGACCATCGGACTGGGCGGAGCGTGGGGGCAGGTCCTCGGCGAGACCCGAACCGTGCCCCTGCCCGTCGACGCCGAGCGGATTGCCGTGGCCACCGCCTCGCTGCCGGGCACGGCCACGGTTGATCTGCCGGCCACCAGCCGGGCTGCGGGACGTCTGGCCGACCTCTTCGTGAACGGCGGCTTCGCCGAGTTCCGGGTCACGCTGACCGACGGCACCGCAGTGCGGGCACAGGCCCGGCGCCTCAGCAGCATTTGAGTTGAACGTTCAACTGCGTCATGATGGAGCCATGACCGACTACGGCCACGAGCTGCTCTTCGGGTCCTTCCTCACCCCCTCCGCGCAGGACGCCGAACAGGTCGTCGCGCTGGCCCAGTTCGCCGAGGGCGAGGGCCTGGACCTGGTCACCTTCCAGGACCACCCGTACCAGCCGGCCTTCCTCGACACGCTCACCCTGATGTCGTACGTGGCCGCCGCGACCAGCCGGATCCGGATCGCCGGCAACGTGCTCAATCTGCCGCTGCGCCAGCCCGTCGTGCTCGCCCGCAGCGCCGCCTCGCTCGATCTGCTCAGCGGTGGCCGTTACGAACTGGGCCTGGGCGCGGGCGCTTTCTGGGACGCGATCGAGGCCGCGGGCGGTCGTCGGCTCAGCCCCAAGCAGGCGGTCGAGGCACTGGACGAGGCCATTCAGGTGATTCGCGGCGTCTGGTCCAGCGAGCGCGGCGGGGTTCGCGTGCCGGGTGAGTACTACCAGGTCAACGGGGCCAAGCGGGGTCCGGCGGCGGCGCATCCGATCGGCATCTGGCTGGGGGCGTACAAGCCGCGGATGCTGGCGCTGACCGGTCGTACGGCCGACGGCTGGCTGCCCTCGCTGAGCTATTTGCCCGGTGGGCCGGGCGATCTGGTCGAGATGAACCAGCGGATCGACGACGCGGCGCAGGAAGCCGGGCGCGAACCGGCTGCGGTACGGCGGCTGCTCAACATCGGCGGGCAGTTCAGCGCCGCGAGCGGTGGTCTGCTGCAGGGTCCGCCGAAGCAGTGGGTGGAAGAACTGACCGATCTGGCCCTCACCCACGGCATCAGCGGTTTCGTCCTGGCCGGCGACGACCCGCAGGCGATGCGCCTGTTCGCTGCCGAAGTCGCGCCCGCGGTACGCGAGAACGTCGAGACAGAACGGCGGAACCCGGCAAGCACCGATCAGGGACGGGCGGGGTCGCCGAGTGCCCCGACGTCACCGGATACCCCCAATGATGGACGTCCCAGCGCACCTGGCGCTCAAGCGTCCGTTGCTGGAAAGGCCGGGAACGCTACGAAACTGCGCGCGCAACCGACGCGGGACGACGGCGTCCGTCTCAGTTCCCGCACGATGTGGGACGAAACCACCCGCCCGCAGGCGCCTTCGGCCCCGGCCGGGCACGACTACTCCGAGATGGCCCAGTCGGCCGGGCAGCACCTGATCGACGTGCACGACCATCTGCGCTCCGAACTGGACGAGCTGCGCGGCCTGATCGAGCAGGTCAAGGAGGGGCGGATCTCGGCCGGGCAGGCCCGTTCGGAGATCAACCAGATGACGATGCGGCAGAACGACTGGACGCTGGGCGCCTACTGCGCGCGCTACTGCCGCACCCTGACCACGCACCACACGCTCGAGGACGCGCAGATCTTCCCGCATCTGCGCGCCGCCGACACCGGGCTGGCCCCGGTGATCGACCGGCTGGAGAGCGAACACCGGGCGATCCACGACATTCTCACCGAAGTCGACTCCGCACTGGTCGGATACGTCCGCAACCCGGACGATTTCACCGGTCTGGACGGCGCGGTCGACCTGCTGACCGACATGCTGCGTTCGCACCTGGCCTACGAGGAGCAGCAGATCGTCGAGCCGCTGGCGCGTTTCGGCTTCTTCCCCGGGCAGCTGTGATTCGATGACGCAATGGCCGGTGCCCGGGAACGGATCGTCGAGGGTACCGCCGGTCTGCTGGCCCGGCGCGGCCTGCAGGCCACCTCGCTGAGCGAGATCCTGGCCGCGTCGAAAGTGGCCCGGGGCTCGATGTACCACTCCTTTCCGGACGGCAAGGAGCAGGTGGTCTCGGAGGCCCTCGGGCTGGCCGGGCAGCGCACCACCGCCTGGCTGGAACGCTGGGACGGCGATCCGGCCGAGCAGGTCACCCAGCGTTTTCTGCACGCCTGGCGGCTGCTGCTGTCCCGGTCGGACTGCACCACCGGGTGTGCGGTGGTCGCGGTGACGGTGGCCTCGGATTCCAAGCGGCTGCTGGACGACGCGGCCGATGTGTTCCGGGGCTGGCGGGACCGTTTGACCCAACTGCTCGAGCGGGGTGGGCTGCCGGCGCCCCGGGCGGCCGGTTTCGCCACCCTGCTGCTGGCCGCCACCGAGGGCGCGGTGGTGATGGCCCGGGCGGAACGCAATCTGGAGCCCTTCGAGCTGACCGCCGAACAGTTGCTCGACCAGGTGCGGGCCCTACTGCGCGAGCTACCCCGCCCCTGAGCCGCCGGCCGGCAGCGTTCGGTGCGTACCCCGTCCTTTGCTTTGTAACCCCGCCCCAAAACAACTGTGGCCCAGGTAAGCACCTGGGCCACAGTTCACTTCTCTACCGTTAGCGCGCCAGCCCCGAGACCTGCGAGAACTCGCCGCTCAGGCCGACCGCCGCTTCTTCCCGCTCCTCCTGGACCGAAACCGGCTTACTGCTGCGGCCACCGAACAGGCCGATCAGCGCGACTACCCCGAACGCGGCCCCGCCCAGGGCGAAGATCAGGACATAAGCGCCTTCGGTGGGCAGCCCGTGCACGTCGCTGACCATGGCGGTGAGCAGGCTGACGGTCAGCGCACTGGCCACCGCGCTGCCGACCGAGCGCATGATCGAGTTCACGCTGTTGGCCACGCCGGTCTCGGCCGGCGGGACCGCCTGCACCAGCAGCGCGGGCAGGGTGGCGAAGCCGAACGTGACGGCGACCTGGACCAGGATCCCGAACACGATCATCTGCCAGGTCTGGGTGTGCCACAGCGCCATGCCGGCGAAACCGACCAGGCCGAAGGCCGAGCCGATCGCCAGTGCCCGGTTGCCGCCGACCCGGTGCACCAGACCGCCGATCAGCGGCGCCACCAGCACGCCGACCACACCGCCGGGCAGCAGGTACACGGCGCTGGCGGTGAGCACGTCCGCGCCGAAGCCGTAACCGGTGATCCGGTCGGGGGTCTGGACGAAGTCGGTGATGCCGAGGAACGAGGAGAACATGCCGAAGCCGATCAGCAGGCCGGCCGCGTTGGCCTTGACCACGCCCCGGTCGGCCAGCAGCTTCGGCGAGGCCAGCGGCTGCGCCAGCTTGCCCTCCACGACCAGCCAGGCGCCCAGCACGATCACCGAGGCGACGAACATGCCGATGGTCAGCGGCGAACCCCAGCCCCAGCTCTCGCCCTGCGAGATCGGCAGGAGCAGCAGGACCAGGCCGGCCCCGAGGATGCCCGCGCCCAGCCAGTCGACGCTGGTGGCGCTGTTCGGGGCCTGCTTGCGCGGCAGCGTGAACCAGCCGATCACCAGGGCGATCGCGGTGATCGCGAGGCCGAACCAGAACGGCCGGCGGTAGCTGGCCTCGCCCTGGGTGAGCAGGCCGGTGACCAGCAGACCGACCACCCCGCCGACTCCGAGGGTGGCGCTGACCAGGGCCATCGCCTGGGTCAGGCGCTGCGGCGGGACCTCTTCGCGCAGCACGCCCATGGACAGCGGGAACAGGCCGTAGGAGGCGCCCTGCAGCACGCGGGCGGCGATCAGCAGCGGCAGCGAGTGGGTGAACAGGGCCAGCATCGTGCCGATCAGCACGGTGACCATGATCCCGAGCATCACCGGCCGGCGGCCGTACACGTCGCCCATCCGGCCGAGCACGGGCGTGGCCACGGCGGCGGCCAGCAGGTTGGCGGTCAGGACCCAGCCGGCGGCGGTGAGGTCGGCGTCGAGCTGCTGGGCGATCCGGGACAGGACCGGCACGACCAGGGTCTGCAGCAGCGACACGTTGATCACCGCCATCGCCAGGCCGACGATCAGCAGGGTGTGGTTCTTGGTGGGGGTGGTGCTCGGGGGGCTCACCGCGGCCATGAAGCTTGTGCTCCGCTTTCTCTTACGGGTGTTTCAAGGAAAGGACGTCGGCATCGGCGCCGGAGGCAGGCTGGCAGTTCGTTGCAGACGGCAACTAACTTGCGGGTGCAGCGTCGCCGGGGCGCGCGGGTATTCCCCGATCCGGCGGCCGAACGGGTGAACCGGCGCGTTCTGATCCGCTTTGCTGCGGATTTGGGCACCCGATCGGGCCTGGGCGGACTCCTGCTGCCCCCGGAGGCCGTCAGGTCCTCGTCCTGTCGGTGCTACCCCATAGAGTCTGCGGTGATCGTTGAAGAGCTCCCGGCAGGATCAGCAAGAGGTGGAAGATCTGTGACAGTCTCCGTCGAACAGCGCATCGCCGACGAGCTGCAGGTGCAGCCGTGGCAGGTGGTTGCCGCTGTCGGGCTGCTCGACGACGGCGCGACCGTGCCGTTCGTGGCCCGGTACCGTAAAGAGGTCACCGGCACCCTGGACGACGCCCAGCTGCGCACCCTGCAGGAGCGCCTGAGCTACCTGCGCGAGCTGGAGAAACGCCGCGAGGCGATCCTGGAGTCGATCGGCTCGCAGGGCAAGCTCACCCCCGAGCTCGAGGCCCAGGTGCGCGAGGCGGAGTCCAAGTCCCGCCTGGAGGACATCTACCTGCCGTACAAGCCCAAGCGCCGCACCAAGGCCCAGATCGCCCGCGAGGCCGGGCTGGAGCCGCTGGCCACCGGGCTGCTGGCCGATCCCACCCAGGACCCGCGGGTGGTCGCCGAGGCTTTTGTGGACGCCGAGAAGGGTGTGGCCGACGTCAGCGCCGCGCTCGAGGGCGCCCGCTCGATCCTGGTCGAGAAGTTCAGCGAGGACGCCGACCTGATCGGCACGTTGCGCGAGCGGATGTGGACCCGGGGTCAGCTGGCCGCCAGCGTGCGCGAGGGCAAGGAGGCGGCGGGCGCCAAGTACTCCGACTACTTCGCCCTCACCGAGGCCTACACCCGGCTGCCCTCGCACCGGGTGCTGGCGATGTTCCGCGGTGAGAAGGAGGAGATCCTCGACCTCACCTTCGAGGCGGACGACGCCCCGCCGCCCGCCCCTGGTGAGCTGGGCGGTTCCGAGCAGTACATCGCGCACCGGTTCGAGGTCAGCAACCAGGGCCGGCCGGGAGACAAGTTCCTGATCGACGCGGTGCGCTGGGCCTGGCGGACCCGGATCTCGGTGAGCCTGGGGCTGGACGTGCGCTCCCAGCTGCGCGCCGGGGCCGAGGAGGAGGCGATCCGGGTGTTCGCCGCCAACCTGCGCGACCTGCTGCTGGCCGCCCCGGCCGGCAACCGCGCCACCATGGGGCTGGACCCGGGGATCCGCACCGGCGTCAAGGTGGCCGTGGTGGACGGCACCGGCAAGGTGGTCGCCACCAGCACGGTGTACCCGCACGAGCCGCGCCGGCAGTGGGCCGAGTCGCTGGACACGCTGGAGAAGCTCTGCCGGGCGCACCACGTCGACCTGATCGCGATCGGTAACGGCACCGCCTCGCGGGAGACCGACAAGCTGGCCGCCGAGCTGATCGCCCGGGTGAAGGACCAGTCGATGACCAAGGTGGTGGTCTCCGAGGCCGGTGCCTCGGTCTACTCGGCCTCCGCCTACGCCTCGGCCGAGCTGCCCGATCTGGACGTCAGCCTGCGCGGCGCGGTCTCGATCGCCCGCCGCCTGCAGGACCCGCTGGCCGAGCTGGTCAAGATCGACCCGAAGTCGATCGGGGTCGGCCAGTACCAGCACGACCTGCCCGAGTCCGCGCTCGCCCGCTCGCTCGACGGCGTGGTCGAGGACTGTGTGAACGCGGTCGGCGTGGACGTGAACACCGCCTCGGCCCCGCTGCTGCGCCAGGTCTCCGGCATCGGCGAGAGCGTGGCCCGCAACATCGTGTCCTACCGCGACGAGAACGGGCCCTTCCGCAACCGGGCCGCGCTGCGCAAGGTGCCCATGCTGGGGGCCAAGGCCTTCGAGCAGTCGGCCGGCTTCCTGCGGATCCAGGGCGGGGAGGACCCGCTGGACGCCTCCGGGGTGCATCCGGAGGCCTATCCCCTGGTGCGCCGCATCCTCACCAAGGCCGAGGTGGAGCTGCCCGCGCTGATCGGCAACACCGCGCTGATCCGCAAGCTGCGCCCCACCGAGTTCGCCGACGACACCTTCGGCCTGCCCACCGTGCAGGACATCCTGTCCGAGCTGGACAAGCCCGGCCGCGACCCGCGACCCGCCTTCAAGGCCGCGGTCTTCGCCGAGGGGGTGAACACCATGGCCGACCTGAAGCCGGGCATGGTGCTCGAGGGCGTGGTCACCAACCTGCCCGCGTTCGGTGCCTTCGTCGACATCGGCGTGCACCAGGACGGCCTGGTCCACGTCAGCGCCATGTCGCACACCTTCGTCAGGGACCCGCGCGAGGTGGTCAAGCCCGGTGACGTGGTCAAGGTGAAGGTCATGGAGGTGGACATCGACCGCAAGCGCATCTCGCTCAGCCTCCGGCTGGACGACGAGGTCGGGGCGCCCAACGGTGGCCGCGGGGATCGCGGCGATCGGGGTGAGCGCGGTGGCTCGCGGCCGAGCGGTCAGGGCCGGGGTGGTCAGGGTGGTCAGGGCCGGGGCGGTCAGGGTGGTCAGAGCCGTGGCGGTCAGGCTCGTGGTGGCCCGAGCGGCGGTCAGGGTGGCCAGGGTCGTGGTGGTCAGAGTGGTCAGAACCGGGGCGGCCAGGGCGGCGGTCAAGGTGGTCAGAACCGGGGTAACCGCGGTGGTCAGGGTCAGGGTGGTCGCGGTGGGGCCTCTGTGCCCGACACTGCGCTGGCTGATGCCCTGCGCCGGGCCGGTCTGCTGAACGAGTAGGCCCGGCCGGCTTTCGGCAGCGGGCTCAGTGCCTTCACCGAGGTGCTGGGCCCGCTGCCGTTTGCGAGTTCTCTGTCCTTGGGCGGGTCAGGGCTGAGAGCATTTCGGCATGCTTGACGCATCGGGGATCGCCGCAGTCGAAAGCATCGTCCGTCGCACGGCCGACGAGGTGGTCGTGCCGTTGTTCGGGGCTCTGGCCGCGGGTGACATCGAGGAGAAGGCGCCGGGCGATCTGGTCACCATCGCCGACCGCCGATCTGAGGAATTCCTCTCCAGGGAGCTGACCCGGCTCGTCCCCGGTTCACGAGTCGTCGGCGAGGAGGCCACTTTTGCCAGCCCCGACGTCCTTGATCTGCTCGAAGGACCGGATCCGGTGTGGGTGATCGACCCGGTCGACGGCACCGAGGCTTTCGCTTCCGGTTCGCCGCGGTTCTCGATCCTGGTGGCGCTGGTGCAAGGGGGCGAACTGCTGGCCTCCTGGACGTACGCTCCCCTGCTGCAGTTCATGGCGACGGCCACCGCTGACGGCCCCGCGCTGGTGAATGGCGAGCAGGTCAGGGTGGCAAAGGCTCCGGGTGGGCTGCGGCACCTGGATGTGCTGCTCCCGAGGCCGAACTGGTGGGTCGAAGAGCATCGCGCGAAGTTCAACCGGCTTTTCGCGCAAGGGGTCTCGTCGTCGTTCTTCGATTACTCGGGCATCAACTACGTGGATCTGGCGGCGGGGCGGCGAACCGCGATGCTGCTTCCATGGGACTTGCCGTGGGACCACGCGGCCGGGGTACTGCTGCACGCTTCCGCAGGAGGTGTGCTGATCGACATGGAGGGCAGTCCGTACAAGGTGGCCCAGGGTAATGCGCTCCCGATGATCGCGGCGCCCGACCGGGAGACCGCGCTGATGATCAGGGATGGCCTGAACGGGTGACGACGACACCGCCCCGGGTACTGGAACGGTGAACGTCGTGGCCGGATAGTCACAGGTACCCGACAAGGAGGAGCTTGTGCTGAAGGCCTGTCTCAATGGGGCACGTACGTTGTCCGAGCATCCGGGACTGCCGGCCACCCCGGAGCAGTTGGCCCGCGAAGCGAGGGCTGCGGTGGAGGCGGGGGCTGACGCTCTGCACCTGCATCCGCGGGGTGGTGACGGCGCCGAGTCCTTGCTAGCCGTAGATGTTGCGGCCGCAGTGAGCGCAGTGCGTCAGGCATGTCCGGGGATCCCCCTGGGCGTGTCCACAGGGCTGTGGATCACCGCGCGCGACGTGGAGGCGCGGGCCGAGTTGGTGCGGGGGTGGGTGGTTCTCCGTCCGGACGAGAAGCCGGACTTCGCGTCCGTGAATCTGTCGGAGCCCAGCGCAGTCGAGCTGGCCGGCATCCTGCACGGCGCCGGGATCGGCGTGGAGGCCGGAGTGTGGACCACGCGGGATGCTGCTCAGCTCGTTGAAGAGCCGGTCCCCGGGATGGTTCGGGTCCTGGTCGAGATCATCGGCGTACGCCCGGAAAACGCTGTGGCGGAAGCGGATGCGATTCTGGGCCGGCTGGGCGACCCGGGGGTTCCGATTCTGCTGCACGGTGAACTGGCCGCCTGCTGGCCGGTGCTGCGGCACGCCGCCACGCTCGGCCTCAGCACCCGGATCGGCCTGGAGGACACCCTCGCCGGACCGGACGGCGAGCCGGTAGCCGGCAACGCCGCCCTCGTCCGTAGTGCGAAAGCCCTTATTCGGTAGGCCGGATCGGGTGCGCCTTCAGGCGGTCGCTCGGGGCGTTCTCCGGGAAGTGGCAGGCGCTCTGGTGACCCGGCGCCATCTGCTCCAGCGGCGGCTCGACCGTCTTGCAGATGTCCTGCGCCTTCCAGCAGCGGGTGTGAAAACGGCAGCCCGCGGGCGGGTTCAGCGGGCTCGGTGCCTCACCACGCAGCCGGATGCGCTCACGCTCGGCCCGGGCGTCCGGGTCGGGCACCGGCACCGCCGACAGCAGCGCGTGCGTGTACGGGTGCATCGGCCGCTCGTACAGCGAGTCGCGGTCGGCGATCTCGACGATCTTGCCGAGGTACATCACCGCCACCCGGTCGGAGATGTGCCGCACCACCGACAGGTCGTGCGCGATCACCACGTAGGTCAGGCCGAACTCGTTCTGCAGGTCCTCCAGCAGGTTGATCACCTGCGCCTGGATCGACACGTCGAGGGCCGAGACCGGCTCGTCGGCGATCACCAGCTTGGGCCGCAGCGCGATCGCCCGGGCCACGCCGATGCGCTGGCGCTGACCGCCGGAGAACTCGTGCGGGTACCGGTTGTAGTGCTCCGGGTTCAGCCCGACCAGCTTGAGCAGGTCCTGCACGGCGGGCTTGATCTTGTCCGCCGGCAGGGTCTTGTGCAGCCGGAACGGCGCCCCGACGATCGAGCCCACGGTGTGCCGGGGGTTCAGCGAGGAGTACGGGTCCTGGAAGATCATCTGCACGTCGCGGCGTAACGGGCGCATGGCCGACTCGGACAGCCCGGCGATGTTCTTGCCGTCGAGGGTGATCGAGCCCTCGGTGGGCTGGTCCAGCCGGGTCAGCAGCCGGCCGGTGGTGGTCTTGCCGCAGCCGGACTCCCCCACCAGGCCCAGGGTCTCGCCCTTGCGCACGCTGAAGTCCAGGCCGTCGACCGCCTTCACCGCGGCGACCTGGCGGCGGATCAGCGCGCCACGGTTCACCGGGAAGTGCCGCTTCAGGCCCTGGACCTCGAGCAGGACCTCGGCCTGCGGCTTTTCGGGAACTGTTGTGCTCACAGCCTCGGTGACACCTCTTCCGAGAAGATCTTGCGCCGAAGCTCGGCGGGCAGGTGGCAGGCGACGCTGTGGCCGGGCTTGCCGGGCGCCTGCCGTAGTTCGGGCACCTCGGTCAGGGCCAGGCCGTCGGTCCGCTCGTCGTAGCGGCAACGGGGGTTGAAGGCGCAGCCGGAGGGCAGGTTGATCAGGCTCGGCGGGCTGCCCGGGACCGGCAGCAGCCGCTCGGCCCGGGCCCGGTCCATCCGCGGCATCGAGCTGAGCAGGCCCCAGGTGTAGGGGTGCTCGGGGGCCTTGAAGATGTCCCGGACCGGTGCGTGCTCGACCGCCTTGCCGCCGTACATCACCAGCACGTCGTCGGCCACCTCGGCGATCACCCCGAGGTCGTGGGTGATCATGATGACCGCGGAGTTGAACTCCTGCTGCAGGCTGCGGATCAGCTCCAGGATGCCGGCCTGCACGGTGACGTCCAGCGCGGTGGTCGGCTCGTCGGCGATCAGCAGCTCCGGGTCGCAGGCCAGGGCCATCGCGATCATCGCGCGCTGGCGCATCCCGCCGGAGAACTGGTGCGGGTAGTCGTCCACCCGCGAGGTGGGCTCGGGGATGCCGACCCGGCCGAGCAGGTCGATCGCGTGCTGGCGGGCGGCCTTCTTGCTGACGTCGTTGTACAGCCGGTACGCCTCGATGATCTGGGCGCCGACCTTGTAGTACGGGTGCAGCGAGCTCAGCGGGTCCTGGAAGATCATCGCCATCTTGCGCCCGCGCAGCCGGCGCACGAAGTCCGCACTGGCGCCCACCAGTTCGTCACCGTCCAGCCAGATCTCGCCGGAGATGCGGGCGTTCGTGGTCCGGTGCAGGCCCATGATGCCCATGCTGGAGACGCTCTTGCCGGAGCCGGACTCGCCGACGATGCCCAGGGTGCGGCCGCGCTCCAGGGAGAACGACAGGCCGTCCACCGACTTCACCAGACCGTCGTCGGTCGGGAAGTGGATCCGCAGGTCACGCACTTCCAGGAAGGGACGCTTCGGGTCGGCTCCGGCGGGTGCCGACTCGTCCAGTACTTCGGTCACTTACAGCCTCACCCTCGGGTCGATCACCGCGTACAGGATGTCGACGACCAGGTTGGCGATCACCACGAAGGTGGCCGCCAGCATGGTCACGCCGAGCACCTTCGGCAGGTCGTTGCTGGAGATCGCCTGCACCGTGTACGTCCCCAGACCGGGCAGCGAGAACGTCGACTCGGTCAGGATCGCGCCGCCGATCAGCAGGCCCAGGTCGAGGCCGAAGATGGTGAGCACCGGGGTCAGGGTGGAGCGCAGGGCGTGCTTGAGCACCACCGTGCGCTCGGCCAGGCCCTTGGCCCGCGCGGTGCGGATGTAGTCCTCGTTCATCGTCTCGAGCATCCCGGCGCGGGTCAGCCGGGCGTACCCGGCCGCGTACAGGAAGGCGAGCGTGACCCAGGGCAGCACCAGGGAGTAGGCCCAGTCGAACGGGTTCTCCGTGATCGGGGTGAAACTGCCGCCCGGAGGGAAGATGTCCAGGGTGTAGCTGAACACCGAAAGAGCCAGCAGGCCGGTGAAGAACACCGGGAGCGAGACGCCGGCCAGGGCCACCGCCATCGCCGCCCGGTCGAAGACCGTGCCCCGGCGCAGCGCCGAGAGCACGCCGACCCCGACGCCGACCAGGACCCAGACCACGGCCGCCCCCGCCGCCAGGGACAGTGTCACCGGCAGCCGGTCGATCAGGTCCGGCAGCACCGGGTCCTGGTCGATGAAGGAGAAGCCCAGGCAGGGGGCCGGGCAGTCGAGCGGCTCGGGGCCACCCAGGTCGTACTCGCGGCCGGCGAAGACACCCTTGACGAAGTCGGCGTACTGGGTCAGCACCGGATCGGTGAACCCGAGTTGCTCGGCCCGCTGGTGCACCTGCTCGGCACTGGCCGACTTGCCCACGTAGCGGGAGGCCAGGTCGTCGGCGCTGGCCCCGGCCAGCCTCGGCACCAGGAAGAAGATCGCGAAGGTGATGAGGCTGACCAGGAAGAGGATGACGACGGCGGCGACCATGCGCCGTGCGATGAACGTGGTCACTGCTCAAGCCTTTCCGGTCGCCGCCGTCGTTTACTCATTGTGCTGAAGCGCCTTTCAGTCCTGCGCCACGCCGAGCGCGGCGTAGTCGTAACCGTCGTAGCCGCTGCTGACGTACACGTTGGTCAGCGTCTCCGGCCGGTAGAGCAGCACCTTCGCCCAGACCCCGGGGTACACCCAGGCGCCTTCCATGGTCTTGGCGTCGATGTCGGCCCAGGCCTGCTGACGCTTGGTCTCGTCGGTCTCGTTCACCGCGGCGTCGATCATCTTGTCGATCTCCGGGTCCCGGACGCTCAGGTTCGAGGCGCCACCGGTCTCCCGGATCACCCGGCTGTCGACCAGCTGGGCCAGGAAGCCGTAGCCGTCCGGCCAGTCCGCGGCCCAGCCGTTGGCCATCAGGCCGAGGCCCTCCTTCTTCGCGAACGACGGCTTGCCGGCGTACAGCGAGAAGTAGTCGTCCTGCGGGTACGGCTTCAGGGTGACCTTGATCCCGACCTTGGCCAGCGACTGCTGCATCGACTCGGCGGCGGCCTTCTCGGCCGGACGCTCGGCCCGGAAGCTGTAGCTGGTCTCGAAGCCGTTCGGCTGGCCACAGGCGGCGAGCGCCTCCTTGGCCTTGGCCTCGTCACCGGTCGGCGCGCTGACCGGGTACGGGTCGATCTTGGTGGTGCCCGGGATGGTCTGCGGCAGCAGCGCGGTGGCCACGTCGCCACCGCCGATCTCGCCGCCGAACGCGGTCTGGTAACCGGTGCGGTCGGCCGCGTAGATCACCGCCTGGCGGCACTCGAGCTTGTCGAACGGCGCGACCTCGCTGTTGATCGAGGTGAACCAGGTGCGGTTGATCGGCGCCGAGTCGGCCAGCTTCTTCTGCTCCGGGTCGGCCAGCACCTGGGCGCGGGCCGCGGAGCCGACACCGAGCTGGGTCACCGCGACGTCGAGGTCACCGGACATCAGGCGCTGGTCCAGGTCCTCCTTCTGGACGTTGAGCGCGACCTCGATCTGGTCCGGCAGGGCCGGGCGGACCTGGTCGGTGGCCGGGTCCCACTGGTCGTTGCGGACCAGGGTGTAGCTCTTGCCGTCCTGGACGTCGGAGAACTTGTACGGGCCGGAGGAGACGACCTCGTTCTTGTACTTCGAGCCGGTGTCCGAGTCCTTCGGGACCGGCGCGGTGGCGGGCAGGCCGGCGAAGTAGTCGAAGCCGCTGAACGGCTGGTTCAGGTGGAAGACGATCGTCTTGTCGTCGGGCGTCTCGATCGAGTCCAGGGTGTCCCCCTTGTAGACCGAGAAGCCGTCCTTCACCCCGTCGAGGAAGTCGTTGAAGTACGTCGGCCCGTGCGGGAACGTCTCCTTGTCGAGCGAGCGCTCCACCGCGTACTTGATGTCGGCCGAGGTGATCGCGGTGCCGTCCTCGAACTTCACCCCGTCCTTCAGGGTGTACGTCCAGGTCTTGGCGTCGTCGGAGGACTCGCCCAGGCTGGTGGCCAGGTCGGGCACGACCGTGCCGCCCTCGGCCCCCGGCGCGTTCTTGAACGTGACGAGCTTGCGGGCGTAGTACGCGTTGGCGAAGTTCCACGAGTACCCGTAGTACGTGTCGCCCGGGTCGAGTGAGTCCCACTCGCCCTCGTTGGCGTACCGCAGGGTGCCGCCCTTGGCGTCGGAGGGGTTGACGATCCCCTCGGTCGCGGCACTGAAGGCGGGCTCGGACCCGCCGTTTCCGTCGCTCTCGTCGGAGGAGGAGTCTCCCCCGCCACAAGCCGCCAGGCCGACCGCGAGTGCGGCAGCCGCGGCGACGGCGCCGACCGTGCGCCTTCTTCTCATCTGTGGACCACCTTCACTAGTGGAGTTGACGCGGGATCTCACCGGGCGCGCGGGTCGAGGGCATCCCTCAGCCCGTCGCCGAAGATGTTGAAGGCCAGCACCGTCACGAAGATCGCGATGCCGGGCACGAGCATGAACACCGGGTCGACCCGGTAGTAGGTGGTGGCGTCCGAGAGCATCCCGCCCCAGGTCGCGGTCGGCGGGCGGACCCCGACGCCGAGGTACGACAGGGCGGCCTCGAACAGGATGTTCGTCGGGATCAGCAACGTCGCGTAGACCAGGATCGGCGCGGCCAGGTTCGGGAGCAGCTCGCGGAACATGATGTACGGCGTGCGGGCGCCGAGACTGCGCGCCGCGTCGACGAATTCACGTTCGCGCAGGGAGAGCGTCTGGCCCCGCACGATCCGGCCGATGTAGGGCCAGTTGAAGAAGCCGATGATGAAGATCAGCAGGGCGATCCGCAGCGCGTCGCCGCTCAGGCCGAACGCACTGTCCGGCACCACCCCGGCCAGCGCCAGGGCGAAGACCAGCAGCGGGAACGCCAGGAAGAGGTCCATGGTGCGGCTGATCAGGGTGTCGATCCAGCGGCCGTAGTAGCCCGCGACCACACCGAGGACGGTGCCGATCAGGACCGACAGCACGGTGGCGAGAAAGGCGATGAGCAGCGAGATCCGGGCCCCGTAGACCACCCGGCTGAACAGGTCGCGGCCGTTCAGCGGCTCGACCCCGAGCAGGAACTCGCGGCTGATCCCGCCGTAGGGCCCGATCGGGGTGGACAGGTTCGGGTCGATCTGGTCGGGGTGGAACTCGTTCGGCGGGTGGCCGAGGAGGCGCACCACCAGCGGCGCGAAGATCGCCACCAGGATCAGGAACACCACGATCGCGCCCCCGGCCAGGGCCCAGCGGTCGCGCCGCAGCCGGAGCCAGGCGATCTGGGTGAGCGATCGCCCCTGGACGGCCACCCCGGCGCCGGACAGGACCGCCTCCGGCTGGGCTTCGGTGGCACCCCCGGGGACATCGAGCGGAGCGGACATGCGGGTACGGCTCACTTTCTGGCGGAAGCACTGAACGGTGCGGCAGACCGGGCGGAACGAGCTGGTGAACGGGGCGGTGCAGCTGAGCAGGAGGTGCGGGCGAACGGGCGCTGCGGCGGAGCTGGGTACCGGCGGAACTGGGTCCCGGGAGGGCAGAGCCGCCGGTCCCGGGATGAAGCATCCGCCCGGTGTGGCGCAAAACTTCCGGCTACCGGCGGATTTCGGTGCACGTTAGCCATTTGAGGGACTTATGGCCAGTAAGGTTGCCCTTACTTAAGCCCATATGCCCCGGCTGTGGGCCCGCTGTCACACGATTGTGATGATCCGGAAAAACCACCGACATCGGGCGGGTTCGGGCCGGACCGGGTGACAACGGGCATCGGCGGCCCGGAACCGGCGCTGCGCGGCACCGGGCTCAGACCGGCTCGGCCAGGTCCGTGACGATCCGTTCGATCTCGGCCAGCGCGTAGCCCGCGATCTGCTGCTGGGCCGCCTCGCTGACCGGATCGGTCTCCTCCAGATCGCCGATCACGATGATGTTCTCGTCGTTCAGGGTGGTGGCCGGGCCGGTGTAGTTGAAGCTGCCGATCACCACCAGTCGCGCGTCGATCACCATCAGCTTGTGGTGCAGCTTGCGCACCCCGGTGCCCGGCCGGTTCTGGAACAGCTGCACCCCGGCCGCCTGCAGCGGCTGGGTGGCGGCCCAGCGCTGCACCCCCTGCCCGCGGTCGAGCACCCCGCGCACCCGCTCCAGGGCCGGGGTCAGCCGGATCATCGTGTCGTCGATGCCGGAGGAGCGGGCGAAGGTGAACATCGCGAAGTCGATGCTGGTGGCGGCCTTGAGCATCTGCTTCATGATCTCCATCTCGGGCCCCTGGCGGGGCGCGAAAACCGGCTTGACCCGCACCTTTCCGAGCCGGAACTCGACCGGCCGGGGTTCCACCCGCTCGCGCAGCGCGCCGAACGTGCCGGCCCGCATCCGCTCGAACTCGGCCAGATACGTCCGGGCCGCGGTCCGGCCGTAGACGATCGCCACGTGGTTGAGGTTGTTGCCGGTGACGCCGGGCGAGTCCTCCTGCCCGGGCCGGTTGGTGCCGGTGTCGGTACGGGTGAAGTTGGCCGAGCCGGTGAGCACCGCGGCGCTGGGCTCGCCCGGGTCCCGGACGATGAACTTCTGGTGGAAGATCGCCGGGTTCAGGTCGGTGACCACGTCCACCCCGGCCCGTAGCAGTGCGGCGTGGATGACCCGGTTGACCTCGTTGTCGCCGGCCAGGGCCCACGGATCGGCCGCGGGCCGGGCCTCGATCAGGTAGTCGCCCTCCAGGATCACCCGGACCTGCAGCTTGGCCGCCCGGGCGGCCAGGATCGCCTCGGCCACCGGCCGCGAGTCCAGTTCCTGCACGGCGATCGACAGGCTGCGTTTGGCCCCGCCGACGAAGTCACGGATCACCGCGTCCAGGTCGTCCGGGCCCCCGAGGGCCGATGGCCCCATGAACAGTTCGATACCGCCGACCTTGATCCCCATGCCCGATCTCAGCCTCCCCCGGCCTCCGAGCAGCCTTCTGTCCGAGATATCAGAGCCATCAGACACCCGATCGATACGGCCCCGGGCGCGCACCGGCCGGTAGCAACGCCGAACGGCGCAGCGATTGCTCAAGAAGCCCACAAGAACCGGCCCGGCACGCTGGATCGCCCTTAAGGGCAGCCAAGGGATGACGACCAGGTGAACCGGCGCGACACAGCTGCACCCTGCGGAAAACTAAATGGAAACCATCTCTCCGCTTCGCTACTGTGTTCCGGAAATCCTTCTCCACTTTTCCCCGGGGACCTTCATGTCATCGAACCAACCAGAACCACGCACGCCCGAACCCGGCAGTCCGGAGGCCAAGGCCGCCGCAGCCACCGCCCCGCAGGACCTGGACCGGGGCCTGCTGCTGATCGCCGCCTGCGTCGTGCTCGGCGCGATCATGTCGATCCTCGATGTCACGGTCGTGAACGTGGCGTTGCCCCAGCTGGTCACCGACTTCGACTCGGACCTGGCGACGATCCAGTGGGTGGCCACCGGCTACACCCTGGCGCTGGCCACGGTGATCCCGCTGACCGGCTGGGGCGCCGAGCGGTTCGGCACCAAGCGGCTCTACATGACCTCGATCTTCCTGTTCGTGGTCGGCTCGGTGCTGTCCGGCTTCGCCTGGAACGACACCTCGCTGATCTTCTTCCGGGTCCTTCAGGGTCTGGGCGGCGGCATGGTGATGCCGGCCGGTATGACCATCCTGACCAAGGCGGCCGGCCCGCAGCGGCTGGGCCGGGTGATGGCCGTGATGGGTGTGCCGATGCTGCTCGGCCCGGTCCTCGGCCCGATCCTCGGCGGCTGGCTGGTCGAGCACTTCAGCTGGCGCTGGATCTTCTTCATCAACGCCCCGATCGGCGCGCTGGCGCTGATCATGTGCGCCCGGATCCTGCCGAAGGACGTGCCCGTCCCGGGCCACCGGCTGGACTGGCTCGGCCTGGCCCTGCTCTCCCCCGGTCTGGCCCTGGTCATCTACGGCCTGGCCGAGTCCGCCAAGGAGGGCGGCTTCGGGCACGCCATCGTGCTGGTCCCGGCCGTGGTCGGTGCCCTGCTGCTGGCCACCTTCGTCCGGCACGCGCTGCGACTGGGCGACGACGCGCTGATCGACCTGCGGCTGTTCACCAACAAGGTGTTCGCCGCCTCCTCGGTGACCATGCTGCTGATGATCATCTCAGTGTTCGGCGGGATGCTGCTGCTGCCGCAGTACCTCCAGGAGGTGCGCGGTGAGGGCGCCTTCGACACCGGTCTGCTGCTGGCCCCGCAGGGTCTGGGCGCGATGATCGCGATGCCGATCGCCGGAATCCTGGTCGACCGCACCGGCGTCGGCCGGGTCGCCCCGGTGGGTCTGCTGTGCGTGGCCCTCTCGTTCGCCGGCCTCACCCAGATCAGCTCCACCACCTCGTACTGGGAGCTGTCCGGCTACCTGTTCCTGCAGGGGATCGGGATGGGCTTCTCGATGATGCCGCTGATGACCGGCGCGATGCAGACCCTGCGCCGCAACGCGGTGGCCAAGGCCAGCAGCACGCTGAACATCATCCAGCAGACCGGTTCCTCGATCGGAACCGCGGTGATGGTGGTGATCCTGACCGCGGCGATGAACGAGCGGATCCCCGGAGCCGGCTCGATGAGCCCGGAGAGTGCCTCCGCCTCGGGTGCGCCCACCGCCGACCCGAACGTGCTCCAGCAGATGTTCGCGCTGATGGCCGAGGCCTTCGGGCACACCTTCTGGTGGGCAGCCGGCATGGTCGCGGTGGCCTTCGTGGTCGCCGTGGTGCTGCTGCCCAAGCGCAAGCCGCAGCTGTCCGAGGAGGAGTCCGCCGAGATGCAGGCCCACATGATGATGGGCTGAGCCGGCCGGGGCATGATGGTCCCGTACGGAATTCGTCACGATCGCCCCGGGAGGCCCGGCAATGACGCTGGAGCAGGTACGCCCGCTGCGGGCCGATGCCGAGCGCAATCGGCGGCGGATCCTGGCGGCGGCGGCCGAGGTGTTCGCCGAACGTGGCCTCGACGTCGGCCTGGACGAGATCGCTCGTCGGGCCGGCGTCGGGACCGGCACCGTGTACCGCCGCTTCCCGGACAAGAGCTCGCTGATCGAGGCGCTGTTCGTGAGCCGGGTCGAGGCCCTGGTCGAGATGAGCGAGCAGGCCGAGAGCAGCCCGGACGCCTGGGGCGGCCTGGTCACCCTGATCACCCGCTCGGTCGAGATGCAGCTGGCCGACCGGGGGCTGAAAGAGCTGCTGTACGGCGACGTCTCGGTGGCCGAGTCGGTCCAGGTGCACGTGGTCGGCAAGATGCGGCGGCTGCAGCCGGCGGTCGAGCGGCTGCTGGAGCGGGCCAAGGCCGAGGGCAGCGTGCGCCCCGACCTCTCGATCAACGACCTGTCGATCACCATGTTCATGCTGCACGGGGTGGGCAAGTTCTCGGCCCCCGACCAGTGGCGCCGGCAGCTGGCTCTGGTGCTGGCCGGGCTGCGGCCGGGGCACGAGGACCTGCCGCTGCCCGGTGAGCCGCTGACCACCCAGGAGATGCTGAACGTCTGCGCCCCGGGCGCCGCCAACGTCAGCTGGGCAGCCGAAAGCTCCCGATCAGGCTGTTGAGTTCGCGCCGCAGCGCCACGATCTCGGCGGCGCTGCCGGTGCCCTGCTGCATCGACTGAGCGGTGTCGGCGGCGTCCTGGGCGGCGGTGGAGATCGAGCCGGCGATCTGGGTCGAGCCGTTCGCCGCCTCGTTCACCCCGGAGTTGATCGCCTGGGTGGTGGCGCTCTGCTCCTCCACCGCCGAGGCGATGGTGGCCTGGTACTCGTTGATCCGGTTGATCACGGTGGCCACCGAGCCGATCGACTCCCCGGCCTGGACCGCGTCGGCCTGAATCGTCTCCACCCGCGAGGAGATGTCCTCGGTGGCCCGGGCGGTCTCCTGGGCCAGCTGCTTGACCTCGTCGGCGACCACCGCGAAGCCCTTGCCCGCGTCGCCGGCCCGGGCCGCCTCGATGGTGGCGTTCAGCGCCAGCAGGTTGGTCTGCTCGGCGATCGAGGTGATCAGCTTGATCACGTCGCCGATCTCCCGGGACGACTCGCCGAGCTTGTTCATCGTGCCGGTGGTCGACTCCACCGCGTTCACCGCCGCGGTCGCCTCGCGGGCGGCTTCCCCGGCACTGCGGGCGATCTCGCCGATCGAGGCACCCATCTGCTCCGAGCCGGCGGCCACCGCCTGGATGTTGGCCGAGACCTGGTTGGCGGTGGCCGAGACCGAGCCCATCTGCTCGGAGGTGCGCCCGGACGTGGCGCCGACCTCGGCCAGGATCCCGCTCAGGGTGCCGGCCGAGTCGCCCAGCCGGTTGCTGGACTCGGACAGCTGCCGGAACATCTGCACCAGCTTCAGCCGCATCTGCTCCAAAGCCTGCGCCATGTGCGCCAGTTCGTCGCGGCCGCGGACCGGCACCGGGCGGGTCAGGTCGCCGGCCGAGACCTCGTCCACCGCGCTCTGCAGTTCGAGCACGGTGGAGCCGATCCGCCGGCCGTAGACCAGCAGGCTGCCGCCGATCAGCAGCATGGTGAACAGGCAGAGCGCCGCCGTGACCAGGCTGGAGACGTTACCGGCGCGGTCCGTGTCGGTGCGCAGCTGCGCCACGCGGTCCTCGACGCTCTTCAGCGCGCTGCCGACCGCATCGGTGATGATCCTGGACTTCTCGGTGAAGGAGGCGTTGGCACTGTCCTGCTGGGCCTGGGTCGAAGAGACCGGCAGATTGACCAGGAAGTCGCCGAGATCCGCGTAGGCCGTGCCGATCCCGGCAATCTGCTGCTTCAGCGCAGCGGGGATCTCGAGGCTCTGGACGCCGTCGGCCTCCCGCTGCAGTGCGGCCAGATCCGCATCGAGCTGCTCGCGGTACTGCTCGGCGGCCAGCGGCGCGTAGGTGATGATTGTGTTGTCGAGCACGATGCTGGTTCCGAGATTCTTCATCTCCAGCACCGACAGCTCGGCCCGGACGGTCTGCTCGTACTGCTCCCGGGCTGCTGCCTGGTTCCGGAACGCGACGGTGACCACCACCGCGATCGCCAGCAAGGCCACCACGGTGGCCGCCACCAGCACCCGGAAGACCACCCGGATCGGCCAAGTCGAAACCGCCGAAACGGCCGGGACACCAGACATCGAAGCAGCAACTCCCAGCACGGACCGAGGCGGAGGACAGTTCAACATCGGCGCCCGGGACCGCCACTGAAGAGCTACCGCTGGGCCACGATTTCCACCAGGTCGGGACGCTTGGGCAGCAACGCATCGCCGCTGGAGACCCCCCGCAGGCGCCGGCCAACCCACGGCAGCAGAAAAGTGCGGGCCCACCGCAGGTCACCGGCCAGTTCGCTGACCCGGCCGTGGGAGATCTTGGCCGGAAGCGCCTCCTGCCACCAGCCCGGGTTCCCGGCCAGCAGCGAGGGATCGTCCAGACCGAGTGCCTCCAGCGCGGCGGCGGCCACTCGGGCATGGCCTTCGGGAGTCAGGTGCAGGCGGTCCTCGTGCCAGAGCCGGCGGTCGAGCAGCGACGGGTAGGCCCCGGTGTCGGCCAGCGCGCAGCCGTGCTGATCGGCCACCCGCCGGATACAGGTGCTGAACGCGCTGAACCGGCTCACCAGCCGACCGGTGCTGCGCGCAGGCCGGTTGACGTCGCGCGGCGGACCACCGGTGGAGAAGAGCAGGACCTGGCTGCCGTTCTCCCGCAGCCGGACCACGGTCTCCTCGAAAGTGGCCAGCAGACGCGACACTTCGACGCCGGGGCGCAGGATGTCGTTGGCACCGGCGTGGAACGAGACCAGTGCGGGTTTGAGACTCAGCGCGAGGGGAACCTGTTCGGCCACCACCTGATCGAGCAGCCGGCCGCGGATGGCCAGGTTGGCGTAGCGGACCCGGCCGTTGGCGGTGGCGAGCCCTTCGGCCAGGCGGTCGGCCCAGCCGCGGTGCCGGCCGTCCGGTCCCAGGTCGTCGTGCAGACCCTCGGTGAAGGAGTCGCCCAGGGCGACGTAGCTGTCCAGGGTGGAAGGGGCGGCATCCATGGCCATCAGGAGCTCCAGCAAAGGACGAACGGGCGGGGTTGGTCGGTCAAGTCAGGTCACAGTGCTGCGGGCGTGCGCTTCTAGACGCTCGGTGCGTTCCTCCGGGGTCTGCCGCGGACAGCTCAGGCATTTACCCATGGGGACGCGGTAGAGCAGACAGCACGAGACCCGGTGCACGTAGGTGCTGGGTGCGGCGAACGGCTTGCCTTGCACCCGGACGAATCGGGGTGCGGGGCGCAGATACTCCGAGCCCGCGGCGATCTCCTCGGCCAGCGCGTCCGGAGGACCGAAGCGCACGGAGGCCAGCAGGCGGGTGGCCAGGGAGTCTGCGGTGATGGCCCACAACGACTGGGGCGTGGCCCCGCCGACCCGCGCAAGGACGTCCACCATCGGGTTTACCGCGAGATCGAGATGCGCCCCGAAGGCCAGGCCACCGGGCGCCAGCGAGGGGCCGGGGACGACGCGTTCGAGACCTGCGCGCCGCGGGGCGAGCCGGACGTCCGCTGCCCGGACCGAAGTAGCGCTGCCGAGCAGGGCGAGCTCATGGACCGCCGGGCCGAGCAGCACGGCACTGGCCGAGTACCACCAGAGCGTGGCGTTGAGCCGGGGCTCGGCGCAGCCGTAGAAGGTGCCGGTGTCCCGCACCTGGCCGGACAGCCAGTCCTCGTCGAGCAGCAGGCTGCCGGGCAGCAGGGCGATGGGTTCAGGCAGCCCACCCACAGACATGCCTGAACTCCCCCATCGAAGAACTGATGTCCCCTCCCGGGTGACGAAGGTCTCAGCCTGCAGGCCAACGACCGTAGCGGTGCAGGAACCCAAACTTCCGGGCCCTGCACCGCGTACGTCACCCGTGGAGGTGAACAGTCAGAGGTGGTGCTGGTGGTGCTGGAACTACTGGTCCTGCGGGTGGATCAGCGCGAGTAGTACTCGACGACGAGCTGCTCGTTGCAGGTCACCGGAACCTCTTCGCGAGCCGGCTGGCGAACCAGACGGGCGTGCAGCTGCGGGAGCAGCACCTCGAGGTACGGCGGCGTGGTGGCGAGCTGGTGCGCACCGGCGGCGGCCACCTGGAACGGCGTCTTGTTCCGGCTGCGCGGCGCGACGGCGATGATGTCTTCCGGCTTGACCTGGTACGACGGCTTGTCGACGAGGATGCCGTTGACGGTGATGTGACGGTGCGTCACGGCCTGGCGGGCCTGGTAGATGGTCCGGGCGAAGCCGGAGCGCAGGACCAGGGCGTCGAGCCGGGTCTCCAGCGAGGTGACCAGCGCCTCACCGGTCTTGGCCGAGCCGCGGTGAGCCTTCTCGAAGGCCCGGGCCAGCTGGGTCTCGCTGATGTTGTACTGGAAGCGCAGACGCTGCTTCTCCAGCAGACGGACCTTGTAGTCCGAGGTGGACTTGCGGGCCCGGCCGTGGTCGCCCGGCGGGTAGGGACGCTGCTCGAAGTACTTCACGCACTTCGGGGTGAGCGGGATGCCGAGGGCGCGAGACAACTTCGCCTTGGGACGGGGGTTATTCACTGACTGATCTCCACGGTAGATTAGGTAAGGCTTACCTATGTTGCTGGAGGCGCAAGTGGACACCCGCACGCACACCCCCACCCACCCGTCACGGGCGGAAAGAGCTCGAACTGTTCTCGCCGCGGCCGCCTCGGTATCGGTCCGGTGGGACGGCGGTCGCGTAGACCTTCTCGGGTGTCATCACGACGACCCGTTGGGCGACGTGATCCTAACGCTTGAAACGAGCAGCACGTTAGCTCGGGCAGCGTTAGCAGCCCGAGGGACTTCCGAAGAAGATGTTCCAGTCACCGTAGAGCTTACCGAACTCTGCGCGGTCAGTGTGCGCGACCGGGTCCGGTCAAGGGTCTGCCTGGGTGGCTGGATGTCCCTGGCCCACCCGATCAGGCCAGGCCGGAGCGCCTCGACCGGCTCGGTCGGGCTGCGGATCGACGTGGCCGAGGTGATGCACGAGGAGGACGGCCGCAACGACTGGGTCACGGTGGAGGACTACCGGCGCAGCGAGCCGGACCCGCTGCACCTGGGCGCTGCCGAGCAGCTGCAGCATCTGGTGGCGCACCACCCGGACGCGATCGTCACGCTCTCCCGGCTGTGCGACCAGGAGACCATGCTCGGCGTGGTCCGGGTGCTGCCGGTCGCCCTGGACCGTTACGGGATCGTGCTGCGGGTGGAGACGTTGCGCGAGCACCGCGACGTGCGCCTGGCGTTTCGCAGGCGGGTCGACTCCGGCACCGAAGCGGCCGCTGAACTGCGGCATCTGCTGGCCGAGGGCAGCCGGCGGCGGCCCTGCGCCCCGCACTGACGGCGTTGCCCGCTGCTCCCGCAACGAAGGAACTGACTGTCTGCGTGCGAGCCTGCGGCGCTGCGTGACCGTTCGGGCCCGGCCGGGCGACCGGCCGGAAGATTCACAGCCTGCACGTGATTCGGCAAGGGCGGGCGTCTGCGATGCTGGGCGCCCGCCGCTGTCGTGCTGTCCGCACCTTTTGCGAAGGATTCCCCTCCATGACCGAGCGCTCCGCCCTGACCCCGGCCGACGCTGCTGCTCCTTCCCTCCCCTTCTCGGTAGGCGTGCGCGTGGGTAACACCGTGCAGGTCTCCGGCCAGGCCCCGACCGATCCGCAGACCGGCGAGTTCGTCTCGGTCGGCGACGTGAAGGCCCAGACCGTGCGGGTCCTGCAGAACGTGGAGTCGGTGCTCGGCGCCGGCGGTGCCTCGTTCGACGACGTGATCATGCTGCGCGTGTACCTGACCACCCGCGACCACTTCAGCGCGATGAACGAGGCGTACGCGGAGTACCTGACCAGCCGTTGCGCCTCCGGGGTGCTGCCCTCGCGGACCACCGTGATGGTGGGCCTGCCGCACCCGGACATGCTGGTCGAGATCGACGCCCTGGCCGTGGTCAGCTGAATTTGATGAACTGAGCGGCATGGCTGAGCTGCTCACCTCGCTGACCGGGTCGCAGGATCTAGCGCACGCGCTGCGGTTCGGTGAGGTGAGCCTCGGCCGGGCCGAGCTGCTGGCCGCGGCCACTGCGGTGGCCGACCAGGTGCACGGCGCCCCGGCGGTGGCGGTCGAGGCCACCGCCGACGCCCGGACCGTCACCGCGATCGTCGGCTGCCTGCTGGCCGGGGTGCCGGTGGTGCCGGTGCCGCCGGACAGCGGGGCGGCCGAGCGCTCCCACATCCTCAAGGACTCCGGTGCCGAACGCGTTCTGCGGGCCGATGAGATCGATCTCACGGCCCAGGGCCGGGGAAGTTACGCCGAGCCCGATCCCGCCGGCACCGCGCTGATCCTTTACACCAGCGGCACCACCGGCGCGCCCAAGGGAGTTCCGGTCACCCGCTCCGCGATCGCTGCCGGGCTGGACGCCCTGGCCGACGCCTGGGCCTGGACGCCGGACGACACGCTGGTGCACGGCCTGCCGATCTTCCACGTGCACGGTCTGGTGCTGGGCATGCTCGGGCCGCTGCGCCACGGCTCTCCCCTGGTGCACACCGTCCGCCCCAAGCCCGCTGCCTACGCCGCCGCCGGGGGATCGCTCTACTTCGGGGTTCCTACCGTCTGGTCCCGGATCGCCGCCGACCCGCAGTCGGCCGAGGCGCTGAAGAAGGCGCGGCTACTGGTCTCCGGCAGCGCTCCCCTGCCGGCGCCGGTGTTCGAGCGCCTCGCCCAGCTCACCGGGCACCAGCCGGTGGAGCGCTACGGCATGACCGAGACCCTGATCACGGTGAGCAGCCGGGCCGACGGCGAGCGCCGCCCCGGGCAGGTGGGCGTGCCGGTGCTCGGTACCGGTACCCGCCTGGCCGACGACGACGGCACGGTCCTGCCGAACGACGGCGAGGCGGTCGGCGAGCTGCAGGTGCACGGCCCCACGGTCTTCTCCGGCTACCTGCACCGTCCGGAGGCGAACCAGCAGGCGTTCACCGCCGACGGCTGGTTCCGCACCGGCGACGTGGCCACCATCCACCCGGACGGCTGGCACCGGATCGTCGGGCGGGCGTCCACCGACCTGATCAAGAGCGGTGGTTACCGGATCGGGGCCGGGGAGATCGAGGACGTCCTGCTCGGCCTGGACGGGGTGCGTGAGGTGGCCGTGATCGGAGTGCCGGACGAGGACCTCGGGGAACGGGTGCGGGCCTTCGTGGTGGGTGAAAACCTCACCCAGGAGCAGGTTGTCGAGCACGTTGCGCAGCAGCTGTCGGTGCACAAGCGCCCGCGCGAGGTGGTGTTCGTGGCCGAGCTGCCGCGCAATGCGATGGGCAAAGTGGTGAAGCAACGGCTGCGGTAGGGTCACCGCACGTGAGGGATATCGCGATCTTCTCCGGTAGCGCCCATGTCGAGCTGGCGGAGGAGATCTGCCAGTACCTCTCGGTCCCGCTCCTGCCTTCGCGCACCTCGCGTTTCGCCAACGACTGCCTGGAAGTGCAGCTGCAGGCCAACTGCCGCGAACGCGACGTCTACCTGATCCAGCCGCTGGTGCCGCCGGTCCAGGAGAACCTGGTCGAGTTGCTGTTGTTGCTGGACGCGGCCCGGGGCGCCTCGGCCGCCCGCACCACCGTGGTCATGCCGCACTACGCCTACGCTCGCTCGGACAAGAAGGACGCGCCGCGGATCTCGATCGGCGGCCGGCTGGTGGCCGATCTGCTCACCACCGCCGGAGCGGGCCGGGTGCTCACCATGACCCTGCACTCGCCGCAGGTGCACGGCTTCTTCAGCGTTCCGGTGGACCACCTGCACGCGCTGCGCGAGCTGGCCGCGCACTTCCAGCCGCTGGACCTGGCCAACACCGTGGTGGTCTCCCCCGACCTGGGCAACGCCAAGGCCGCCACCGCCTTCGCCCGGATCCTCGGGGTGCCGGTCGCGGCCGGGGCCAAGCAGCGCTTCTCCGACGACCAGGTGGTGATCACCGACATCATCGGCGACGTCTCGGGCCGCGACGTGATCGTGCTGGACGACGAGATCGCCAAGGGCAGCACCGTCTTCGAACTGCTGGAGCGGCTGCGCGAGCGCGGCGCGGGCAGCATCCGGGTGGCCTGCACGCACGGGCTGTTCTCCTCGAACGCGCTGGACCGGCTGCAGGAACAGGCCGACGTGCTCGAGGTGGTGTGCACCAACACCGTGCCGATCGGCAAGGAGAAGCGGGTGCCCAAGCTGGAGGTGCTCTCGATCGCCCCGGCGCTGGCCGAGGCGATCCGGCGGATCCACAACGGCGAGTCGGTCTCGTCGTTGTTCCACTAGGGGCTGTTCAGAAGCGCTCGCTGTAGACGAAGGGCTCCTCGTCGTCCTCCTCGTCGGGGTCGGGCAGGTAGTCCTCCCAGCTCAGGTTCGCGATGTCGAGGTTGGCGAACATGCTCCAGGCGCTGTCGGCCGCCACCCGCACGGTGCGGGTCTCCCCCCGCACCGGCTCGTAATCAGGGCCGGGCTCGGGCAGGTCGGGATTGAGCGCCAGGAGCGGGTGGGCCTCGCCGGTCATCGCCTCGGTGTCGGCCAGGAAGAGCACGGCGATCCGCTCGGAGTCGGGGACGGCGGCCAGCACCTCGTCCACCCCGGCGCCGGCCCAGCCCGGATCGTCGACCGGCTGGATGTTCGCCTCCTCGGCGAACTCCGCGCTGGTCACTTCCTCGAGCAGCTCGGCCCAGGCCTGGTCGTCGGAGAAGTCGGTCCGGACCAGAAGGAACTCCTCGACCGTGATCGGCGGGCGGCCGGCCGGCGGGATTCGCACCAGCGGCGCGGGCGGCTGCGCCACGGAAGCGGGCAGCAGACCGCCCAGCAACACGCCGTTCAGGTCGGAGGCAACCGGGTTGACGCCGGCGAACCGGCAGAGCAGCTCCAGGCCGGCGAAAGTGGCGATCCAGTCGGCGTTCTCCTGAAGGTACGGTTCCTCCCGCACCAGACGGGCCGCCTGCAGCACTTCGGGGTGGGACATCCCGATGCGCCGCTTCGGCTGCCCCTCGCGCAGGTGGCTGACCGTCTCGCCATCGCGGTGCAGGGACCATTCGGTGGTCCAGCCGGTTCCCGGCACCCGGGATTCGCGCACCACCGTCGTGCCCCGGCTGAGCGGATCGCCGGGCAGCCAGGCCGCGCCCGCGACCAGGAGGGTGCTGGTTCCCAACGACACGGCCGCGACCGGGATCTGCCCTTGTGCGCGAAGTTCCGGCCAGGTGGCGCGGCGCTGTTCCGCCTCCGGCAGCCCCCAGCGGCACAGCGCCTCGGCCGGTTCCACGTCGAGAACCACCGTCACGGTGTAGCCCTGGTCCGGGGCCAGCGAGTCGAACAGGTTCTGCAGACGCTCCTGGTCGGAGTCAGGCTCGCGGCCGGTCACCTCGTCCGGCACCTGCGAAGGGGGCAGCAGACCGGCACTGCTCCAGACGACCTGCCCGGCGCTGCCGATCAGCTCGGCCGTGCCGTCGTCGGTGACCTGCAGGTGCTCCACGTCCAGACCGGCGGTGCCGCTGCGCCAGCCCCGATCGCGGTGGTGATTCCAGACCACCAGATCGCCGTCCAGACCGAGGACCAGCGAAGTGGCGCCGTAAACGTTGTCTCGACACACCGTCCACAGACCGGCCCCGGAGACGGTGTCGACCATGACGGCCGGCTCGGAGCGGCCGTTGCGCAGACTGAACCGCCCGGAAGGCGAATGGAGCGCGTCCTCGTGCAAGTACTCGCCGCGACGCAGGACCAAACGGTTGCTGTCGGATGAAGTCACCATGATCGCGAGACTCTATGCGAAATCCACCCGAAGAGGCGGCCAAGTGGGTGAGCGTTCAACCTTCCCGCGCGGAGAGATCCCCCGAAAGGTACGATGCCGAGCATGGCGGAACCCCGGTGGCTCGACCAGGACGAGCATCGCACCTGGCGCTCCTACCTGGCGGTGACCAGGTTGCTGAGTGCGCAGCTCGACCGCGAGCTGCAGCGCGACTCCGGCATCCCGCAGTCGTACTACGAGATCCTGGTCCGGCTGTCGGAGTCGCCCGACCGGCGGCTGCGGATGAGCGATCTGGCCGACGTCAGCGACTCCTCGCGCAGCCGGCTCTCACACGCGGTGGCCCGGCTGGTCAGCAACGGCTGGGTGGAGCGCGAGAGCTGCCCGACCGACCGGCGGGGCGCCTTCGCGGTGCTCACCGACGCCGGGTTCGAGGCGCTGTCCAACGCCGCACCGGCCCACGTGAGCAGCGTGCGCACCCACCTGTTCGACCGGCTCACCCCCGAGCAGGTGCGCCAGCTCGGCGAGATCAACGAGGCCATCCTGTCCGGCCTGCGCGAGACCTCGGTCGAGATCGACCAGGAGTGCACCGCGCGCGAACATGCCGCGGTGCCCGATCAGGCCAGATCCGATCAGACCGTGCCCGACCAGGTCGCCTGAAACCAGAATCCAACGGGGGACGCCGGCGGCCGGCGACCGCACCCGTCTCCAGTTGGGCAGTCGGTCACCCGAGAACCCGGGCCGCGAGATCGTCCCTCATTGGTAGCTTTTCGGTGCCGCCGCGCTTTCCGGTACCGGTCTGACCGAACTGGCGCCGAACGTCCCCCGGTTCCAAAGAAGGCGACCCGGACAGAACCGCCACATCGACGGGCCGTTACCAAATGTTGACGTGCAGTAATGGACTGTGGGGCCGCCGCGCCCTAGCGTGACGGCCGTGACGACTGTCCTGCCAGGGCGCCCCCCGGAAGACCCGCTGAACTTCACCGGCTCGTCGGGTCTTGCCGTCATCGCGCCGCGAGAGCCCGAGATCGCCGAGCCGATCGCCCAGACCCTCTCCCGGCCGGCGACGATCCGCAGCATCCACCGGCCGGTGGTGGCCTTGGCCGACGGCACCTGTCTCGGCTACCAGGCCACCATCCGGGTCGGCGACTGGGCCGCCCGCTCGGCCGCGCCGTACTTCGAAGCCGCGGCCCAGGCCGGGCTCTCGGGACAGCTGGGCGCGCTCGCCCTGCAGGCCGCGGTGCAGATGCGGGTCGCGCTGCCGGTGGAGAAGTTCCTCGCGGTGGAGATGGACGCCGACGCGCTGACCCATTCCGACGTGCTGGACGTGCTCGAGCGGGCCGGGGAGATCAGCGATCTGGTGCTGAGCCTGATCAGTCCGCACCTGGCCCCGCAGCACCCGGCGATCGAGGTGATCTCCGAGCTGCGCGGCCGGGGGTTGCTGGTCGCGGCCGGGACCGGGGTGGCCGGGCTGGACGATCTGACCGCGCTGGAGCACCTGGTCCCGGACCTGATCCGGGTGCCCGCGGAACTGGTGCGGGACGTGCATCAGTACGCGGTGCGGCGGCGGCTGATCGAGAACGTGGTGGACCTGGCCGAGGAGCTCGGCGCGGCGGTGCTGGCCGAGGACGTGGAAAGCCTGGACGAGGCGAGCGTCCTGCGGGGGTCGGGCGTACGGCTCGGCTCGGGATGGCTTTTCGGACGGGCCCGGCCCGGTTTCGCGAACCCCTCGCCCGAAGTCTGTGAGTGGCTTCGGGTCTGGAACACTCAGCCGGGGCTGATTCCGCGGCAGTTCGACCCGACCCAGCCCCTGGGCGAGATCGGCGGGGGGAGGTACATCGACCTGGACAGCTATCGGACGGCCGAAGGCGCGGGGGTAGACGAGACCGGCCCCCGCCTGCTCTGAGATTTCAGCTGAGCCGCAGCGACCACATGGCCACGGCAGCGGCCGCCGCCACATTCAGCGAGTCCACTCCCCCGGCCATCGGAATCGTGACGGCCCGGTTCGCGTGCTCGATGGTGACCGGCATCAGCCCGTCGCCCTCGGCGCCCAGGACCAGCGCGACCTTTTCCGGGGCGTCGGCGACGAACTCGTCCAGGCTGATCGCGTCGGGGCTGAGGGCCAGGGCGGCCACGGTGAATCCGGCCTTCTGCAGATCGTCCATGCCGGCCGGCCAGGGGTCGATCCGGGTCCACGGCACCTGGAACACCGTGCCCATCGAGACCCGCACGCTGCGCCGGTAGAACGGGTCGGCGCAGCGCGGGGTGACCAGGACGGCGTCGGCGCCCAGGCCGGCCACGCTGCGGAAGATCGCGCCCACGTTGGTGTGGTCGGTGATGTTCTCCAGCACCACGATCCGGCGGGCGCCCTGCAGCACCTCGGACACCGGCCGCAGCTCGGGCCGGTGCATCGCGGCGATCGCCCCGCGGTGCACGTTGAACCCGGTGATCGCCTCGACCAGGTCGATCGGGCCGGTGAACACCGGGGCCCCGGCCGCCTGCACCTCCTGGACCAGGTCGTCCAGCGAGTCGCGCCACTTCTCGGCCAGCATCATCGAGCGCGGGCGGTGCCCGGCCCGCAGCGCCCGGCGGATCACCTTCTCGCTCTCGGCCATGTACAGGCCACCGGCCGGCTCCAGGCGGGTGCGCAGCACGACGTCGGTCAGGCCCACGTAGTCGCTGAGGCGTTCGTCGTGCGGGTCTTCCAGCTGGATCACGGTCACCGGGAGATTTTATTAGGGCGGCGAGGCCCCTCGGTGACGCTCCTGCTCCAGCACCGCCTCGAGATCCTTCAGCCGGCCCATCCCGGCGTAGGCCCGGCTCATCCGGTGGTTACCGCTCAGCTGCTCCCGGTTGCGGTCCAGGAAGGCCCAGTAGCCGGCGGTGAACGGGCAGGCGTCCTCACCCAGGCGTTTCTTCGGGTCGTACCGGCAGCCGCCGCAGTGGTTGCTCATCCGGTTGATGTAGGCGCCGCCGGCCGCGTACGGCTTGGTCATCATCGCCCCGCCGTCGGCGTGCAGGGCCATCCCGACCACGTTGGGCACCATCACCCAGTCGTAGCCGTCCACGAAGCTGCGGTGGAACCAGTCGGTGACCGCGACCGGGTCGTAACCGCGCTGCAGTGCCCAGTTCCCGAGAACCATCAGCCGCGGGATGTGGTGCGCCCACCCGTCCTCACGTACTGAGGCCAGGGCGTTCGACAGGCACTTGGCCTCCACCTCGCCGTCCGGGTCGAGCTCGGCGAACCACTGGGGCAGCTTGCGGCGGGCCTTGAGCTGGTTGCGGCGGCGGTAGTCGTCGCCGAAGTGCCAGTAGACGTGCCAGACGTAGTCGCGCCAGCCGACCACCTGGCGGATGAACCCCTCGGTGCTGGCCAGGCCGGCGTCACCGTCGCGGTAGGCCTGCTCGGCGCGTTGCGCCACCTCGACCGGGTGCAGCAGGCCGAGATTCAGCGGGACCGACAGCAGCGAGTGCGCCATCCAGCGGTCGTCGGCCAGGATCGCGTCCTCGTACGGGCCGAAGTCGTGCAGCCGGGTGGTGACGAACGACTCCAGGGCCTGCAGCGCCTCGTCGCGGGTCACGGCGAAGCGGCGGGGGCCGTCCTCACCGACGAACTGCACGCCTTCGTCCTGCTCCCAGCGGTCCAGATCGGCGCGGACCTGTTCGTCGATCTCGTCCTCTTCGGGCCACCAGGGAGCCCCGACGCCGAGGGTTGGCTTCTTGGGCGGTGGTTCGCGGTTGTCCTGGTCGTAGTTCCAGCGGCCGCCCACCGGTTCGCCGTCGCCTTCCAGCAGCAGCCGATGGTGCTTGCGGACGTCCCGGTAGAAGTCCTCCATCACCAGCTTGCGGCCCTGGCGGCGCTCGGCCCAGCCGGCGAACTTCACCTCCTCGATGGCGTACCCCCTCGATGGAAGGACGTCCACCTCGAGTTCTTCGACGAAGCGGCGGGCTGCGTAGGTGGTCGGGGCGCAGACGCTCAGCTTGCCTTCGAGACCCTCGGTGTAGCTGCTGGTCTGCCGGAACTCAGCCTGATCGCCCAGTTCGGCAGCTCGATGACGGAGGGCGGAAAGCACCAGATGAGCCTTGCGCCGGTGGAATCGCCGGCGCCGGAACACCTGTTGCGACTCGATCAGCAGCACCGGCTGACCGGGCTCGTCCAGGAAGTGCGGCCCCAGCTGGTCGGCGAACAACCACCGACGGTCGACCTTCTTTCCACCCACGGTGACCTACCCTGCCGGTGGCCCGGCCGGACGGCCAGCCGAGATCATCAGGAGCGCCGCAGGGCGGTTCATCCGCCGGACGACCTTCTCGTTCGACGGTGACGAAGCTATCGGCCGTCCGGTTCAAGATCCTGGCCTTCTCGCCCGATCCAGCCACGGTGAAGCGATGGGCAGCTGCGGGTCTCACGATGTTCCTCTGGGCCGCTCTCAGTGCGGCGGGCACCACCGAGGAGGCCGCCGCCGAGCGCGCCCGGGACCGGGTGAAGCAGCTGGCGGCGGACTACACCGAGGCCGAGAACGCTGTGGCCCAAGGCATTTCCCGACTGGCCGAGGCCTACGAGCTGGCCGATGCGGCGAGCCTGACCGCCGACGACATGGCCGCCCAGCGCGATGCCGCGGCCGCCAAGCGCAGCCGTGATGTGCGGGCCGTGTACGCCAGCGGCGGCCCGGCCGGGCTGACCGCGACGCTGCTGGCCGCGCAGACCCCGATCGACCTGCTGTGGCGCAAGAGCACGAACACCCAGCTGATGAAGGGCATCCTGGGCGTCGACCACCTGGCCCTGCGCAGCGCCCAGGCCGAGTCCCGGCTGGCCGCCCGCAACGCCGCCGACGCCGAACGGGCCGCGGACCAGCAGGCCGAGACGATGAGCGAGTTGCAGGCGCAGGCGGGCAAGGCCGAGACGGCGCTGGAGGAGGCCCGGCGCACGCTGCGCCGGCTGGACCGCAAGGCGCAGCAGGCCAAGGCCGCGGACGAGGCGCGCCGGGAA
Organism: Kineosporia babensis; assembly: GCF_021129305.1. Classification (GTDB taxonomy): domain Bacteria; phylum Actinomycetota; class Actinomycetes; order Actinomycetales; family Kineosporiaceae; genus Kineosporia; species Kineosporia babensis. The sequence continues at coordinate 171,035 of NZ_JAJOMB010000007.1, forward strand.
CTGGCCCGGGTGCAGCGGGTGGCCGATGCCAAGCGCCGCAATGCCACCAGCAAGGTGGTGACGGCGCTGGGCATCCCGGCCGACTTCGAGAAGGCCTACCGGGCGGCCGGGAGCCGATGTGTGGGCCTGCGCTGGACCTTGCTGGCGGCCGTGGGGCAGGTCGAGAGCGGGCACGGCAGGAACGTCGGGCCGTCCTCGGCCGGGGCGAAGGGGCCGATGCAGTTCATGGCCCCGACCTTCGCGGCCTACGGGGTGGACGGCGACGGGGACGGGGTGATCGACGTCTGGGACCCGGAGGACGCCATCTTCTCGGCCGCCCGCTACCTGTGTGCCTCTGGCCTGGACGACGCAAAGCAGGACAGCGCGGCCCGGGACCGGGACGCGCTGTTCGCCTACAACCGGGCCGACTGGTACGTCGACCTTGTCCTGTCGGCCGAGCAGGCCATTCTCTCCAAGATGGGCTGAGGATCACCCGCTCGGCCGAACCGGATCAGCCGTGAAGCAGCCTTGAATCAGCCTTGAATCAGCCCTGCGGCTGCTCCGGGGGCGTGCCGTAACCGGTGTTCGGGATCGGCGTGGTCGCCCCGCCGGAGGCCCGGCGGGAGTCCGCCTCGGCCTCGGCCGAAGCACCCGCAGCCTCCTGGCGGGCCCGCTCCAGGGCCTCGTTCGGGTCTTCCAGCTGGGTGCCGTCGAACGGGTTGTCCGCGATCCCGGTGTCCGGCGAGCGGTAGGCCGTGGGCGAGGCCACCGCCGGGTCGCCCCCCAGGGCCCCGCTGATGCTGCTCAGCGCCTGGGTCAGCTCGGTCGGCACGATCCACATCTTGCTGGCCGTGCCGTTCGCGATCTGCGGCAGCATCTGCAGGTACTGGTAGGCCAGCAGCTTGGGGTCGGCGTCCCCGCGGTGGATGGCGTCGAACACCTGGAGGATGGCCTTGGACTCACCCTGGGCCTTCAGCACCGCGGCCTGGGCCTGGCCCTCGGCCCGCAGGATGGCCGACTGCTTGTCACCTTCGGCGGTGAGGATCTGCGACTGCTTGACGCCCTCCGCGTTCAGGATCGCCGCGCGCCGGTCCCGCTCGGCCCGCATCTGCTTCTCCATCGAGTCCTGCACCGAGGCCGGCGGGTCGATCGCCTTCAGCTCCACCCGGTTCACCCGGATGCCCCAGCGGCCGGTGGCCTCGTCCAGCACCCCGCGCAGCTGCCCGTTGATCTGGTCGCGGCTGGTCAGCGTCTGCTCCAGGTCGAGCGAGCCGATCACGTTGCGCAGCGTGGTGACGGTGAGCTGCTCGATGCCCTGGATGTAGTTGTAGATCTCGTAGACCGCGGCCTTGGGGTCGGTCGGCTGGAAGTAGATCACCGTGTCGATGTTCACCACCAGGTTGTCCGAGGTGATCACCGGCTGCGGCGGGAACGAGACCACCTGCTCCCGCAGGTCGACCACGGCGCGCGGGCGGTCGACGAACGGCACCAGGAAGTGCAGGCCCGGTTCCAGGGTCCGGGAGTAGCGGCCCAGCCGCTCGACGATGACGGACGTGGCCTGCGGGACGATCCGGATCGCCTTGGCGATGGTGGTCCCGACCATGAGGACCACCAGGGCGAGGACGATGAGCAGGATCGTGTCTCCTGGTTCCATGATGACTAAAGCCTTCCTTCGGGGCCTTCGGGGAGCTCGCCCGCCGGGCGTTCGGGGTGCCGCGGCGTTTCGCTCTCGTCGGCGAGCTCGGGGATCTCGGCGAGTTCGGGGATCTGCGGGATCTCGCTGGTGGCGGCCACGATCGCGGTCGCGCCCTCGATCCGGACCACGTGCACGGTGCTGTCCAGCTCCAGCCTGACGCCTCCGGGCAGGATCCGCGCGGTCCAGGTCTCACCGGCCAGCTTGACCAGACCGGAGTGCTCGCTGACCGGATCGAGCACCAGGGCGTCGGCGCCGACCAGCGCCGCGGTACCGGTCACCGTGTCCTTGCCGCTCAGCATCCAGGCCTTCAGCGGCGGGCGCACCGCCCCGATCAGGACCGCCGAGGCGATCGCGAACGCCAGCACCTGGATCGGCAGGCCGGCCCCCAGGGCGTCCGCCCCGGCCGCGGCCAGCGCACCACCGGCCAGCATCAGGAAGAAGAAGTCGAGCGTGGTGATCTCGATCAGGCCGAGCACCACGGCCGCACCGAGCCACAACAGCCAGGCCTTGTCGCCCCAGTCGTCCACCGCACGCCTCCGTTCTTCCGGCGGAGGGCCTGCCCTCCACTACTCCTGACGCAGGACCGCCGACCAGCGTTGCGCCACTTGCTGCACATTCAGAGGAACGTCGAAGGTCTTCGTCAGGTTCTCGTCGGTCAGGGTCTCCTGGATCGGGCCCGCCACCACGACCGAGCCCGCCCGCAGCATCAGCACGTGGGTGAAGCCCGGCGGGATCTCCTCGACATGGTGCGTGACCAGCACCAGGACCGGCGACTTCTTGTCCCCGGCCAGTTCGGCCAGGTCGCGCACCAGGGTCTCGCGGCTGCCCAGGTCCAGGCCGGCGGCCGGCTCGTCGAGCAGCACCAGCTCCGGATCGGTCATCAGCGAGCGGGCCAGCTGCACCCGCTTGCGCTCGCCCTCGCTGAGTGTGCCGAAGGTGCGCTCGGCCAGGTGCTCCACCCCGAACGCGGCCAGCAGGTCACCGGCCCGGCCGTGGTCGAGCTTGTCGTAGTCCTCGCGCCAGCGCCCGGCGATCGCGTAGGCCGCGGTCAGCACCACGTCGCGGACCACCTCGTCGGCCGGAATGCGTTCGGCCAGAGCCGCACTCGCCAGACCGATCCGCGGGCGCAGCTCGAACACGTCGGTGCCGCCCAGCGTCTCGCCGAGGATCTCGGCGCTGCCCTTGGTCGGGTGCATCCGGGCCGCGGCGACCTGCAGGAGCGTGGTCTTGCCGGCCCCGTTGGGGCCCAGCACCACCCACCGCTCCCCCTCGCTGACTTCCCAGCTCAGATCGTCCAGGAGAGCGTTGCCGCCACGCATGATCGTGACGCTGTCCAGGTCAAGCACGTCGGCCATGAACAGGACCCTATGGGATAGGTAAGGCTGTCCGCGCCCAGGAGGGGTCGTTACCGGCACAGATCACAGCCGCAGCAGTTCGGGACGGATGAAGCGGACACGAATTAGTCTGACGGGATGTTGCTCCTGCCCCGGTCCGCCCGCCTCGCCGCCTGGGGCACCGCTGTGCTCACCGATGGCCTGGACCCCGCCCTGGCCGTCGCCGCGGTCACCCGGGACGACGAACCCCACGCGGTAACAGCCGACTTCGAGGTCTCGGCCACGCTCGGCCTGGCGCCCAAGGGGGGTCTTCTCGACCTGCTGAACAGTCTGCAGCGGCACGGCACCCGCAGCCTTACGGTCGCTCTTCCGGCCCCCGGGGACATGCTCGGGCTCCCCGGCCCGCCGTCGTTCAACGAGGCCGCAGTCGAGGCCGGGGAGTGCGTTCTCGCCGGTGACGGCCCCGGGCCAGCGATCGGGATCGTGGCTCAGGTCACCGAATTCGGGTCCGTGTACGAGCCGGGGGCGATGGTCTCCTGGCAGGCGCACGCCGTGGGTACGCGCCGGGTCACCGACCTGGGCAGCGTGGGCGAAGCCGACCGGGAGTTGCGCTCAGCGCTGGCCGAGGCGATCGAGGAACTGGGACGACTGGACGTTGCGCGGTGGCGGGACGACGCGGCCGACCGGGTGGCCGCGATCCGTGACGGAGGGCTGGAACGCGGCATCATTCCGCCGACCACGCCGCAGCGGTGTGTGCAGGTGCTGTCCCGGGCCGCACGGGTGCGCGCGATCGTGGAACTGGCCAGCGAGGACGACGGCGCCGCGGTCACACAGCACGAGGCCGAACGGCGGGCGCAGGCGCTGCGCCGGCTGGACGGGGTCTCGCGGCGGGCCATGGTCGCTGCGGTGAACGGCATGCTGGAGAAGGACGACTGAGAACAGATACGAGGACGTTTGCGCGGACTGAGCCGGTCATGGTCGGCTCCGGCGCGGGGAGACTTCTGGGTGGCCGGGGCGCGCGGTCGGCACCGGTTCCGGCGCAGGAGACTCAGCCGGTAGGAGTCGGCCGGTCAGCGCGGGCTGCCGCTGTTTTCCGAACGATGGTGGTTGCGGACGGCGGTCGGCTGCGGCTGGGGTTTCCACCTACCCAAGCCGCAGCCGCCCCGCGTCCTCAATTTCTAGAGCACTGAGCGGTAGACCTCGAGGGTGGTGTCGGCGATCGCCGACCAGGAGAAGTGTTCCTCGGCGCGCTGCCGGCCGGCCCGGCCCCACTGCCGGGCCCGCTCGCGGTCCTCGCAGACCTCGGTGAGCACCGCCGCCAGATCGGCCACGAACCGGGCCGGATCCAGCGGGGTTCCGGTGCCGTCGCTCACCTGCTCGATCGGCACCAGCCGGCCGGTGACCCCGTCCTGCACCACCTCGGGGATGCCCCCGGTGGCGGTGCCGACCACCGCTGCCTCACAGGCCATCGCCTCGAGGTTGACGATGCCGAGCGGCTCGTAGACCGACGGGCAGACGAACGCGGTGGCCGCCGACAGCACGGTGCACAGCTCCTCGCGCGGCAGCATGCGCTGCAGCCAGATCACCCCGTCGCGGGTCTTCTGCAGGTCTTCGACCAGGGCGCTGACCTCGGCCATGATCTCCGGGGTGTCGGGCGCCCCGGCGCACAGCACCAGCTGGATCTCGGGCGGCAGCTGGGCGGCCGCGCGCAGCAGGTAGGGCAGGCCCTTCTGGCGGGTGATCCGGCCCACGAAGACGATCGAGGGCCGCTCCGGGTCGATGCCCAGACGACGGACGGTCTCCTCGTCCTCGATCCGCTTCCAGCCGCTCAGGTCGATGCCGTTGTGGACCACCTTGACCTTGGCCGGGTCGACCGCGGGGTACGAGCGCAGGATGTCCTCGCGCATGCCGGCGCTGACCGCGATCACCGCGGACGCCGCTTCGTAGGCCGTCTTCTCGGCCCAGGAGCTCAGGGCGTAACCGCCGCCCAGCTGCTCGGCCTTCCACGGCCGCAGCGGCTCCAGGCTGTGCGCGGTGAGCACGTGCGGCACCCCGTGCAGCAGACCGGCCAGGTGCCCGGCCAGGTTGGCGTACCAGGTGTGTGAGTGCACCAGGTCGGCGCCGCCGCAGTCGGCCGCGATGCCCAGGTCAACCCCGAAGGTGCGCAGGGCGGCGTTGGCCCCGGCCAGGGTGGCGGGTTCGGGGTAGGCGGTCACCGACCGCTCGTCGCGCGGTTCGCCGAAGGTGCGGACCTCGACGTCGATCCGCTGTCGCAGGACCTCGACCAGATTTTCCACGTGAACACCCGCCCCTCCGTAGACATCCGGCGGGTATTCACGGGTGAGAACGTCGACGCGCATGCCCACCACCGTAGTGCGAGGACGAGCCAAGGACCTAAGGTCTGCACTATGGCGAATCCGAAGGTTCTGGCGATCGTTCTGGCCGGCGGGGAAGGCAAGCGGTTGATGCCACTCACGGTGGACCGTGCCAAACCCGCTGTGCCCTTCGGAGGCGTCTACCGTCTCGTCGATTTCGCGCTGAGCAATCTGGTCAACTCCGGGTATCTGCGGATCGTGGTGCTGACCCAGTACAAGTCGCACAGCCTGGACCGGCACATCGCCCAGGCCTGGCGGATGTCGACGCAGCTGGGCAACTACATCGCGCCGGTGCCGGCGCAGCAGCGGGTGGGCAAGCGCTGGTACCTGGGCAGTGCGGACGCGATCTACCAGAGCCTGAACCTGGTGAACGACGAGAAGCCGGACATCGTGGTCGTGGTCGGCGCCGACCACGTGTACCGGATGGACTTCTCGGCGATGGTGCAGCAGCACATCGAGTCCGGCGCGGGCTGCACGGTGGCCGGGATCCGCACCCCGATCGCCGAGGCCAACCAGTTCGGGGTGATCAAGACCTACGACGAGGACCCGCGGCGGATCGAGGCGTTCCTGGAGAAGCCGTCGAACCCGGTCGGGCTGCCGGACTCGCCGAACGAGGTGCTGGCCTCGATGGGCAACTACGTGTTCGACGCCAAGGCCCTGATCGAGGCGGTGACCAGCGACTCGGACGACCCGGGCTCACGGCACGACATGGGCGGCGACATCGTGCCCTACTTCGTCGGCCGGGGTGAGGCCGCGGTGTACGACTACAAGGACAACGACGTGCGCGGCTCGACCGACCGCGACCGCAGCTACTGGCGCGACGTCGGCACCATCGACGCCTACTTCGAGGCCCAGATGGACCTGATCTCGGTGCACCCGGTGTTCAACCTCTACAACTACGAGTGGCCGCTGTACACGCACCAGGGCCCCTGGCCCCCGGCCAAGTTCGTGCACGGCTGGCAGGGCCGGATCGGGCACGCGGTGAACTCGATCGTCTCGCCCGGCACGGTGGTCTCCGGGGCGTTCGTGGAGAGCTCGGTCCTCTCGCCCAACGTGAACGTGCGCTCCTGGTCCACGGTCAGCGAGAGCGTGCTGATGGACGGGGTGGACATCGGCCGGCACGCGGTGGTGCGGCGGGCGATCCTGGACAAGAACGTGGTGGTGCCGGAGGGCGCGCGGATCGGGATGGACCCGGAGGCCGACCGGGCCCGGGGCTTCGTGGTGACGGAGTCGGGGATCACGGTGATCGGCAAGGGGCAGCGCGTCACGGTCTAGGTCTGGTTCTAGGGAATCTCGATCACGGCCTTGCCGCGGGTGTGTCCCTGCTCGAGTTCGGCCAGGGCCTGGGCGGTCTCGGGCAGGGTCCAGGTTCGGCTGATCACCGGGCGCAGCCTGCCCTCGGCCACCAGCTGGTTCACCTCCAGCAGGTTGCTGCGGTCCTCGCGGGTCGGCAGCAGGCTGATCGTCTGGCCGACGAACCGGTTCAGGGCCACCCCGCGCAGCATGGGCCCGAGCGGGCCGAGCAGACCTCCGGGGGTACCGCCGTCGTTCAGCACCAGGACTCCGGTCGGGGTCAGGGCGCGGCGCACGACGTTCGGGGACTTGCGCGAGGCGTTGTCCAGGATCGCGTCGTAGCGCTCGGGACCGGCGGTGAAGTCCTGGACGCGGTAGTCGATGACGTGCTCGGCGCCCAGCTCCCGCACCAGATCGGCGTTGGCGGCGCTGCACACCGCGCTCACCTCGGCGCCGAGCGCTACCGCGACCTGCACGGCGAAGTGCCCCACCCCGCCCGAGGCTCCGGTGATCAGGACCCGCTGGCCAGCGCGCACTTTCGCGACGTCGCGGATGCCTCGCAGCGCAGTGGTCGCGGCGATCGGCAGGGCCGCGGCTTCGGCGAAGGTCAGGTTCGGCGGCTTGGGCGCCAGCTTGCCCGCCGAGCCGACGGCCCGCTCGGCGAAGGCTCCCGCCACATACCCGTAGACCTCATCTCCGACCGCAACATCGCTCACCCCGGCGCCGACCCGTTCCACCACCCCGGCCGCATCGGTCCCCGCGATCCGATGGCCGGGGCGAGTCCAGCCCATCCCCGGCCGGGCGATCACGGGCGAGCCCCTCAGGATGTGCCAGTCGGCCGGATTCAGCGCCGCCGCCCGGACCCGAACCAGGACCTCACCGTCCCCGGCAACCGGCTCACCAGCGTCCTCAAGCCGTAAAGAGTCTGGCGCGCCGTACTTTTCCTGCACGATCGCCTTCATCACCACTCCATCCCTGGTGGTTCGGTCAGGTAGCCCGTCGGCCACCACGGCGAAGGTAAACAGGGGGTACTGCCTGCGCCAGTACAGGAGTGGAGTGAGGGCGCAGGGCAGGACCTACCCGCGCCGGGCCCGGAAGACCGTGTCGTGGATGGTGATCTCCCGGCCTTCCGGATCCGTCGCCGGCCGGGGCCGGGCCTGCGAAGTGAGCACCTCCCACCCGGAAAGGTCCAGCCCGGCAGCGATCTCCTCGGCCGTCCAGAAACCCTCCGGGACGTTCGGGCGTCCCATGGTGGTCTGCAGGTCCAGCGGGCTGTGCAGCACGATCAGCAACTGCCCACCCGGCGCCACCGCCTGCGCGAGCCGGCTGAACAAAGCCCGCCCGTCGTCCCCCGCGGCGTGCACGAAGTGGCTGGTGACCAGGTCGTACTGCCCGCGCGGCGGGTTCCAGGTGCGCAGGTCGGCGTGCACCCATTCGGTCAGCGCGGCGATCTCGGGGCCGAGTTCCGCGGCCTGGGCGGCGTTCTTCTCCAGGACCACCGAGGAGAAGTCTGCGCCGGTCACCCGCCAGCCCTGCGAAGCCAGCCAGAACACGTCACCGCCCTCACCGCAGCCCGCATCCAGGGCCGAGCCCGGCGGGATCCCGGCGATCTCGTCCACCAGCTGCGGGTTCACCCGGCCGCTGAAGACCTTCTCGCCCGCCGCGTAGCGTTCCTCCCAGGCCGGGGCCTCGAACCAGACCGCGTGCTCCGAACCGCTCATCGGGCCGCCACCGCCGCCCGGGCGTCCTCCATGATCAGGTCGGCGTTGATCTGCGCCCCCGCCATCAGCCCCTGACCGGCCGAGATCACCACCTGCGCCATCGGGTTCGCCACGTTGCCGGCGGCCCAGACCCCCGGCACGTCGGTCTTGCCGTTGGCGTCGGCCTTGACCGAGTGGCCCAGCACGAAGTCGCCGATCGCCATCGGGACGACCTCCAGCCCCAGGCCCTTGAGCCCGTCCAGCCGGGCCTCGAACTTCGGCCCGATCACCAGCACCTGCCGGGGCACCACCTCGCCCGAGGCCAGCCGGATCCCGCTCAGCCCGCCGGAATGGCTCTCCACCGCGCTCACCTCGCCCTCGATGACCCGGACGCCCAGCGCGTCCAGCTGGGCCCGGTCGTCGGCCGAGATGGCCGGGCCGGTGTGGGCGAACACCACCACGTCGTCGGAGAGCTGGCGGAACATCAGCGCCTGGTGCACCGACATCGGGGTGGTGACCAGGACCCCGATCGCCTGGTCGCGGTGCTCGTAGCCGTGGCAGTAGGGGCAGTGGATGACGTCGTTGCCCCAGCACTCGGCCAGGCCCTCGATCTCCGGCAGCTCGTCGAGCAGACCGGTGGCCAGCAGCAGCCGCCGGGCCTCGACCGACACCCCGTTGTCGAGCGCGACCAGGAACCCGCCCGCGACGACCGAGACGTCGGACACCCGGGCGCGCACGGTGGATCCGCCGTAGGCCGCCACCTCCTCCCGGCCGATCGCGACCAGCTCGAGCGGGTTCAGGCCCTCGCGGCCCAGGTAGTTGTGCATCGCCTCGGCCGGCGCGTTGCGCTGCTCACCGGCGTCCACGACCAGCACCGAGCGGCGCGAACGGCCCAGCGCCACCGCGCCGCTCAGCCCGGCCGCGCCGCCGCCGACCACTACTACGTCGTACTTGTCGAGCATTTCGTTCCTCCCAGAAGACGGTCCTGAAAGACTGCGCCGCGACTTCCAGGGTTGACAAGCTTTGTTGCCGGAACGGCAAATGGACGCATGACCGACGACTTCGAAGGCGTCCTCACCGCGGTCGGCCCCCGGCTGCGGATGCTGCGCCAGCAGCGCGACACCACGCTGGCCGAGCTGGCCGAGGAGACCGGGATCTCGGTGAGCACCCTGTCCCGGCTGGAGGCCGGGCAGCGCCGGCCCACCCTGGAGCTGCTGCTCCGGCTGGCCCGGGCCCATCAGGTGCCGCTGGACGAGCTGGTCGACGCCCCGCCCACCGGCGACCCCCGGGTCCAGCTGGCCCGCTTCGAACGCGGTGGGGCCACGTACCTCCCGCTCACCCGGCGTCCGGGCGGCCTCCAGGCCTACAAGATCATCTATCCACCCAACTACCCCGGCTACGAGCCCACCCCCGAGCAGCAGCGCGTTCACGAGGGCTACGACTGGATCTACGTCCTGCAGGGACGCCTACGCCTGGTTCTCGGCGAGCACGACTTCGTGCTGGAGGCCGGGGAGGTGGCCGAGTTCGACACCCGCACCCCGCACTGGATGGGCAACCCCGGCTCCCGGCCGACCGAGCTGATCGGGCTGTTCGGCCCGCAGGGCGAGCGCCTGCACGTCCGGGCCCGGCCACGACGGCCAGAACCGGCGTGAGGGGTGAGGCCGTTGGGATGAAGTCCTCAGGGACGGGATGGTTTCAATCCGGCAACGCTCGACTAGCCTCGGTGCCGTGACCACGCAGCAGGACGTCCTCACCGTTCCGGGCCAACACCCCGCCGATCCCGCCCGCACGGTGCTCTTCACCCTGACCGGGCCGGACCGCCCGGGGGTGACCACGGCCGTGTTCCAGGTCCTGACCCGTTCCGGCGTCGAGGTTCTCGACGTGGAGCAGGTGGTGGTCCGCGGTCACCTGACCCTGGCCGTGCTGGTCACCGCCGGGCCGGACGAGGCCGGGATGATCGCGGCGGTGCGCCTGGTGGGTGGCGATCTGGGGCTGACGGTCGAGGGTGAGCCCGGCCGCGGGGACAACTCCAAGCGGCGGCGCAACCGGCTGGCGGTGACCCTGCTCGGGGCTCCGCTGCTGCCTTCGGCGGTGGCCGGGGTGGCCGGGCGGATCGCCGAGCACGGGGCCAACATCGACCGGATCCGGCGGATCTCACGCTTCCCGGTCACGACTCTCGAGCTGGACGTCTCGGACATCTCCGAGGGCGAGGCCGACGCGCTGCGCCGGGAACTGGCCGCCGAGGCGATGGCGCACGGCGCGGACCTGGCGGTCTGCCCGGCCGGGCTGGCCCGGCGGGGGCGGCGTCTGGTGGTGATGGACGTGGACTCCACGCTGATCCAGGACGAGGTGATCGAGCTGCTGGCGGCGCACGCCGGGCCCGAGGTGGAGAAGCGGGTCGCGGACGTCACCGAGCGGGCGATGCGGGGCGAGCTGGACTTCGCGCAGAGCCTGCACGAGCGGGTGGCGTGCCTGGAGGGCCTGCCCGAGAGCGTGCTGACCGACGTGTACCACTCGGTCCGCCTCACCCGCGGGGCCCGCACCCTGACCCGTACGCTGCGCCGTCTGGGGATGACCCTGGGCGTGGTCTCCGGTGGCTTCATCGAGGTGGTCGAGCCGCTGGCCCGCGATCTGGGGATCACCCACGTCCGGGCGAACAAGCTCGAGATCCGCGACGGCCGGCTGACCGGCAAGGTGCTCGGCGCGGTGGTCGACCGGGCCGCCAAGGCCGAGTCGCTGCGCCGCTTCGCCGAGCTCGAGGGCCTGCCGCTGAGCCGCACGGTGGCGATCGGCGACGGTGCGAACGACCTGGACATGCTGGCCACCGCGGGCCTGGGGGTGGCGTTCAACGCCAAGCCGGTGGTCCGCGAGCAGGCCGACACCTCGGTCACCGTGCCCTATCTGGACGCCGTTCTGTATCTGCTCGGGATCCCCCGCAGCGAGATCGAGGACGCCGACGAAGACAGCCCGATCGACGAGCAGGACGACACCACCGGAGGGACCCGAGAATGAGCACCGCCCCGACCCGCAGGCTGATCCTGATCCGGCACGCCAAGGCCGAGCAGCCCGCTCCCGGCCAGGCCGACGCCGACCGCGCGCTGACCCAGCGCGGTCTGCTCGATGCGGAACTGGGTGGGCACGAACTGGCCCGGATCGCGGTGCCGGACGTGGTGTTCTGCTCTCCCGCGCGGCGCACCCGCCAGACCTGGAGAGCGGTGCTGGACGGGGTGAACTCGGAGCTCAGGGGCGGTGAGAACCCCGCTGAGGTGCATCCGGAGGTGCACTACGTGCACGCCCTGTACGAGGCCAGCACGTTCGACATCGTCGAGACGGTGCGCAAGGCCCCGGAAGGCGCCGCCGTGGTGGTGGTCGTGGGCCACGAGCCGATCATGTCCGAGGCCACTGCGGCGTTGTCGGGGGCCGGTTCCGACCCGGACGCGGTGCAGCACGTTAAGTCCGGCTTCCCGACCGGAGGGATCGCGGTGCTGGCGGTCGAGCGGGGCTGGGCCGGTTTCGCCCCCGGTGACGGGCGGCTGGAGAAGTTCGTGGTGCCGCGCGCCCAGGGCGGCGGCTCGATCGGCTGAGCCGAACCCGACCAGAACCAAAATCAGCAACGGACGCCCGACTCGAGTCGGGCGTCCGTTGCTGATTTGGAGGTTCAGACGTTACCCGCCATGGCCTGGAAGCCACCGTCCACGTACACGATCGTGCCGGTGGTGGCCGGGAACCAGTCGGACAGCAGGGCCACGCAGGCCTTGGCCGTCGGCTCGGCGTTCTTCACGTCCCAGCCCAGCGGGGCGCGGGTCTGGAACAGCTCGTCGAACTTCTCGAAGCTCGGGATCGCCTTGGCCGCGGTGGTGCGCAGCGGGCCGGCCGAGACGATGTTGCTGCGGATGCCCTTGGGGCCCAGGTCGCGGGCCACGTAACGGCTGGTCGACTCCAGGGCGGCCTTGGCCACACCCATCCAGTCGTAGGCCGGCCAGGCGATCCGGGCGTCCAGGGTCAGCCCGACGATGGCGCCGCCCGGCTTCATCAGCGGCAGCGCGGCGGTGGCCAGCGACTTGTAGCTGAAGGCGGAGATCTGCAGCGCGGTGGCCACGTCGTCCCAGCCGGTGTTCAGGAAGTTGCCGCCCATCGCGTCCTGCGGGGCGAACCCGATCGAGTGCACCACCCCGTCCAGGCCGTCGACGTGCTCGGAGACCCGCCCGGCCAGCTGGGCCAGGTCGTCGGCGTCGGTGACGTCGAGCTGGACCACCGGCGGGGTCTTCGGCAGGCGCTTGGCGATCGCCTGGGTGAGCTTCATCTGCCGGCCGAAGGAGCTCAGCACGACCTCGGCACCCTCCTCCTGGGCAACCCTGGCCGTGTGGAAGGCGATGGAGGTGTCCATCAGCACCCCCGTCACCAGCAGCTTCTTGCCCTCGAGCAAACCCATTTCGTGCAGTCCTTCCGATTAGCGCGAAAATCGCCCGCGGCCACCTCGGCCGCGGGCGGAAGTCCTTGAAAAATCCTTAGTGACCCATGCCGATCCCGCCGTCGACCGGGATCACCGCGCCGCTGATGTACGCGGCCTGCTCCGAGGCCAGGAACTTCACGGTCGAGGCGATCTCGTCGACGTTGCCGAACCGGCCCGCCGGGATCCGGCTCAGGTACTCGTTGCGGACCTTCTCCGGCAGGGCGGCGGTCATGTCGGTGTCGATGAAGCCCGGCGCCACCACGTTCGCGGTGATGCCCCGGCCGCCGATCTCCCGGGTGATCGAGCGGGCCATGCCGACCAGGCCGGACTTGGTGGCCGCGTAGTTCACCTGGCCGGGCGAGCCCATCAGCCCGACCACGCTGCCGACCAGGACGATCCGGCCCTTGCGGGCCTTGATCATCGACTTGCTGACCGCCCGCACGCAGCGGAACGTGCCACCCAGGTTGGTGTCGACGACGGCGTCCCAGTCCTCGTCGCTCATCCGCATCAGCAGGGTGTCCCGGGTGACGCCGGCGTTGGCCACCAGCACCTCGATCGGGCCCTGGTCGGCCTCGACCTGGGCGACCGCGTTCTTCACCGACTCGCCGTCGGTGATCTCGCAGATCACACCCTTCAGCCCGGCCGGCGGCTCGCCGCTGCGGTGGGTCACGGTGACGTTGTCGCCGTCCTCGGCCATCGCGCGGGCGATCGCCAGCCCGATCCCCCGGTTACCACCCGTCACCAGCACGCTGCGCGCCACGATCACCCTTCCGAAACGGAATCCTGTTGTCTGTCCGGTCACACGTCACGCGCCTTTGCTTGCTGTGCGTGACCCGACGCGGCTTGCTGCCGCGCGGGCGACCGGAAGCCCGGCCTGACGTTATCCGACGCCGGAACCGCGACGCACCAGCGCACCCGTAGCAAAGGTCGCGCCGGAAACCTGTAGCAAACGTACAAGCCCCGGCCGCCCGGAAGGGAACAGACCGTGTTCTTGCCGGAGCCGCCCGTGCGACCTGGGCCACACCGCCGCCGCCAAAGGGGTAGGTTCGCCGCGTGCGAGCTGTACAGATAACCGAGTTCGGTGGGCCCGAGGTACTCAGGGTCACCGACCTCGACGACCCGGCGCCGGGCGCGGGTGAAGTGCTGGTCGAGGTCGACACGGCCGGGGTGACCTACGCGGACACCCATCAGGCCGAGGACTCCTACCTGGTGCGCCAGACCCTGCCGTACGTGCCGGGCAGCGAGGTGGTCGGGCGCGTCGTGGCCGACGAGAGCGGGACGCTGGAACCCGGCACCCGGGTCGTGGCCTTCGCCGCCTCCGGCGGCTACGCCGAGCGTGCCGTGGCCAAGGTGGAGCAGACCTACCTGGTGCGGGACGACCTGACCGACGCCCAGGCGCTGGCCCTGCTGGCGAACGGCACCACTGCCTGGCACCTGCTGCGGCGCAGCGCCAAGGTGCGCCCGGGCGAGTCGCTCGTGGTGCACGCGGCGGCCGGCGGGGTCGGCAACATGGCCGTGCAGCTGGCCCGGGCCTGGGGCGCGGGCACCATCGTGGCCACCGCCTCCGGCGAGGCCAAGTGCGCCCTGGCCCGCTCGCTGGGCGCCACCACGGCGATCGACATCTCCGGTCTGAACACCGCCGAGCAGGTGCGCGACGCGCTGCGCGAGGCCACCGACGGCCGGGGCCCGGACGTGGCGCTGGAGATGACCGGTGGGCACGTGTTCGACGGCACGCTGCGGGCGATGCGCCCGCTGGGCCGGCTGGCGGTCTTCGGGATGGCCTCGAACACCGCGCCCGAACCGGTCCAGGTGCGGCGGCTGATGCGGCACTCGATCACCCTCACCGGCTTCTGGCTGCCGCACGCCCTGGCCCAGCCCGGGCTGCTGGCCGCAGCGCTGGAGGAGATGAGCTCGATGATCCGGGCCGGGGTGCTGAAGCCGGTCCTGGGCGGCAGCTACCCGCTGGCCGAGGCCGGCCGGGCGCACGCCGATCTGCGCAGCCGGCGCACCACCGGCAAGCTCGTCCTGGACGTGTCCGGGAAGGGTGTCACCGCGGTCAAGGAGAGCGACAGCTGAACCTCGACGAGGACTTTCTCGCCCTGCCCCTGGACACTCTGGCCGACGCGGCGCTGCAACACGCCCGCTCGGCCGGGGCCGGCCACGCCGACCTTCGGGTGCAGCGGATGCGCACCGGCACGATGCAGCTGCGCGACGCCCGGCTCTCCTCCAGCTCCGACGTGGCGGCCGCCGGACTGGCCGTGCGGGTGCTGTTGGACGGGGTCTGGGGTTTCGCCGCCACCGACGAGCTCACCCCGGCCGCTGCGGTGGCCACCGCCGAGCGGGCGCTGGAGGTGGCCCGGATCTCCCGGCCACTGGTGGCCGAGCGGGTCGAACTGGCGCCCGAGCCGGTGCACGCCGACGCCCGCTGGGTCTCCTCCTACCGGCAGGACCCGTTCGCGGTGCCGGTGGCCGAGCGGGCCCGGCACCTGGCCGGCTGGGCAGGCACGCTGCTGGCCACCGACGGGGTGGACCACTGCGACATCCGGCTGAACCTGGCCAAGGAGCAGAAGTTCTACGCCGACCTGGCCGGCACCGTCACCCGGCAGCAGCGGGTCCTGATCGAGCCGGAGATCACCGTGGTGGCGATCGCCCCCGACGGCCCGGAGTCGATGCGCTCGCTGGCCCCGCCGACCGCGCGCGGCTGGGAGTACCTGACCGGCGAGGGCTGGGACTGGGACGCCGAGATCGCCGGCCTGCCGGAGCACCTGGCCGAGCGGGTGAAGGCGCCGGGGGTCGAGGCCGGTGACTACGACCTGGTGATCGACCCGTCCAACCTGTGGCTGACCATCCACGAGTCGGTCGGGCACGCCACCGAGCTGGACCGTTCGCTGGGCTACGAGGCAGCCTACGCCGGGACGAGTTTCGCCCGGCTCGAGGGCCTGGGCACGTTCGGCTACGGCAGCGACCTGATGAACGTCACCGCCGACCGCACCGTCGAGCACGGCGGCGCCACCATCGGTTTCGACGACGAGGGCGTGGCCACCCGCTCCTGGGACCTGGTCCGGGACGGTGTGCTGACCGGCTTCCAGCTGGACCGGGCGATGGCTGCACGCTGCGGGTTCGAGGCCTCGAACGGCTGCGCCTACGCCGATTCGGCGCTGAACGTGCCGGTGCAGCGGATGGCCAATGTCAGCCTGCAGGCCGCCGCCGACTCCACCACGACGCAGGACCTGATCGGCGGGGTGCAGGACGGCCTGTACGTGGTCGGCGACAAGTCCTGGTCGATCGACATGCAGCGGTACAACTTCCAGTTCACCGCGCAGCGCTTCTACCGGATCCGCAACGGCGAGCTGGCCGGGCAGGTGAAGGACGCCGCGTACCAGGGCTCCACGCCGAGCTTCTGGGGTTCGCTGAAGGGCCTGGGCGGCTCGGGCACGTATTACCTCGGCGGCGCCTCGAACTGCGGCAAGGCCCAGCCCGGGCAGGCCGCCTGGGTCAGCCACGGCGCTCCGGCAACGCTTTTCGAGCAGGTCAAGGTGCTGAACACGCGCAGCGAGGGGGGACGATGAGCGCCGGCTTCGTCGAGATCGCGCTGGCCGAGGTCAAGGCCCTGGGCCCGGATCTCGGTGCCGCGGTGCTGGTCTCGCAGTCCTCCACGGTGAACCTGCGCTGGGCGCTGAGCGGGCTGACCACCAACGGCCTGACCTCCTCGCGAAGCGTCACCGTGATCGTCGGCGCCCCGGTCAGCGGTGGCACCGGCGCGGGGGTGCTCAGCCGGGAAGGGCTGGACGCCGAGGGTGTGCGGGCCCTGGTCCGCGACACCGTCGCCCTGGCCCGCGAGGCCGAACCCGCCGAGGATGCAGCACCTTTCGTCACCGGCGAGGAACTGCCCGGTTTCGCCGATCCGGCCGCCGAGACCGGGGCCTCCACCCTGGCCGGGGTCGCCGAGGCGCTGGGCGAGGTGTTCGGGCGCTCCCGCGCGCAGCAGCGCGAGTCGTTCGGTTTCGCCCTGCACGAGGTGGTCACCACCTGGCTGGGCACCAGCGGCGGCCTGCGCTACCGGCACGAGCAGCCGCGCGGCACCATCGAGCTGACCGGAAAGGCCGGGGCCCGCAGCCGTTCCGCCTACCTGGCCGGGGCCACCCGGGACTTCAGCGACGTGGACGTGCTGGCGATGGACGACGAGATCGCCACCCGGCTGCGCTGGCAGGAACGCCAGATCGAGGTCAAGCCGGGCCGTTACACCACCGTGCTGCCGCCGACCTCCACCGCCGACCTGATGATCTACTACCTGTGGTCGTCCGACGCGCGGACCGCGCACGAGGGCCGCAGCGTGTTCTCCCGGACCGGCGGCGGTACCCGGGTGGGCGAGCAGATCAGCAGCACCCCGCTCAGTCTGCTCAGCGACCCGCACCACTTCGGGCTGGGTTGCGCCGACCGGGTTCTCAGCACCTCCTCCTCGCCGATGGCCTCGGTCTTCGACAACGGCCTGGACGCTCCTTCGGCGACCTGGCTGGAGCGGGGCACGATCAGCGCGCTGCCGACCACCCGGCACACCGCGGGCCTGACCGGGCTGCCGGTGAATCCCCCGGCCGACAACCTGATCCTGACCGGCGAGGGCGGTACCGGCAGCACGCTGGACCTGCTCGAGGGGGTCAGCAACGGACTGCTGCTGAGCTCGATGTGGTACATCCGCGAGGTGGATCCGCAGACCCTGCTGCTGACCGGGCTGACCCGGGACGGCGTCTACGTGGTGGAGAACGGCGAAGTGGTGGGCGCCACCTCGAACTTCCGCTACAACGAGAGCCCGGTCGACCTGCTCGGCCGGGTCGAGGCGTACGGCGCCAGCGAGATCTGCCTGAGCCGGGAATGGGGCGAGTGGTTCACCCGCACCGCCATGCCGGCCCTGCGGATCAGCGACTTCAACATGTCCACGGTCGCTGAAGGATCCTGAAAGGCAACCACGTACGGACGTCCGCGAGCCTTCCCGAGGCCCGCGGACGTCCGTAAGTTCCTGGGTTCTCAGTAGCCGTGCGAGAGCCCGCCGTCGACGGCCAGCATCGTGCCGGTGACGAAACTGGCTGCGGGAGAGAGCAGGAAGACCGCGGGCCGGGCGAACTCGAGCGGTTCGCCGTAGCGCCCCAACGGAATTCGCGCCTCCTGCTGCCGGCGGGCCTCCTCCGGACGCCCGGAGGCGGCGTCCAGCGAGCGCACCCGGTCGGTGTCGATCCGGCCCGGCAGGATGCCGTTGACCCGGACGTTGCGCTCCCCCAGCTCGTTGGCCAGCGACTTGGCCGCCATCGCGAGCCCGGGCCGCAGCCCGTTGGACAGCGCCAGGCCGGACACCGGTTCGCGGACGGAGGTGGACAGCACCATCACCACCGAACCGCCCTCGCGAGAGGCCAGTTTGCCGATGGTGCGGGCCAGCCGCAGCGGGCCCAGGAAGGTCTCCTCGAACGAGCTGCGCCAGGCGCCGTCCTCGAGGTCCATCACCGTGCCCGGCGGCGGCCCGCCCACGCTGATCAGCCCGCCGTCCAGCCGTCCGTAACGCGCTACGGCGGCGGCCACCAGGCAGGTCTCGATGCCAGGTTCGCTGATGTCACCGGGGACCGCGATCGCCCGCTCCGGGCCACCGAGCGCGGCCGCCGTGGCTTTGAGCTCCTCCTCGCTGCGCGAGCAGAGCACCATCCGGGCGCCTTCGGCGGCCAGCAGTTCTGCGCAGGCCCGGCCGAGCCCTCGAGAAGCCCCGGTGACCACGTACACCCGGTCAGACAGACCCAGATCCATCGAGTTCATTCCGTTCTACCCGCACGCGCCGGGGCCCCCTGCACCGGTCGTCGCACCCACCCGCATCACCCCAACGACGCACGGTGACTGATCGAACACTCTAGAGTGATTTGCCGGGACGGTCGCGCAGCGCGGGTCCTCCGATCGGACGGCCTTGAACTGCGGTGCGACCCTCCCGGTGGATGCGGCATGATCTGAGCATCATGAATACCCGCACCCGGCGGATCGCGTTCCAGGGAGAACTGGGCGCCAATTCGCACATCGCCTGCCGTGACGTCTATCCCGACTACGAGCCGCTGCCGTTCCGCACCTTTGAGGAGTGCTTCGGCGCGCTCGGCGACGGCACCGCCGATCTGGCGATGATCCCGGTGGAGAACTCCACCGCCGGCCGGGTGGCGGACATCCACTACCTGCTGCCCGAGTCCCAGGTGCACATCATTGGCGAGTACTTCCTGCCGATCCGCCACCAGTTACTCGGCCTGCCGGGCACCCGGCTGGAGGCGATCAAGACCGCGCGCAGCCACCCTCAGGCGCTGGACCAGTGCCGCAACGCCCTGCGCGAGCTGGGGATCAGCGCCGAGGTGGCGCTGGACACGGCCGGCAGCGCCCGCGAGCTGTCGGAGTCCCGGGACGAGACGGTCGCCTCGATCGCGACCACCCTGGCGGCCGAGGTCTACGGCCTGGAGATCCTGCGCGCCGACATCGAGGACGAGGCGCACAACACCACCCGGTTCATCATCCTCTCCCCTGAGAACCTGCGCGCCGCGCCCGGAATCGGGCCGATCGTGACGACCTTCGTGTTCGGGGTGCGCAACATCCCGGCGGCGCTGTACAAGGCGCTGGGCGGGTTCGCCACCAACGGCGTGAACATGACCAAGCTGGAGAGCTACATGGTGAACGGGCAGTTCACCGCCACCCGCTTCCTCGCCGACATCGACGGGCACCCGGACGAGCCGCACGTGGCCCGGGCGTTCGAGGAGCTCAGCTTCTTCGCCGAGGTGCGGATGCTCGGGGTGTACCGGGCCAGCCCGTTCCGCGAGCAGCAGCGCCTGCAGGTTCAGCGGTAGGTGGCGCGGGTGAGAGTCGGGGGGCCTTCGTCCTCCGGCTCTTCCTCTTCCTCCGCCTCCTCGTCGCGGCGGCGCACCTCGCGGACCAGGGCCACCCCGAACAGGATGTAGGCGATGATCGCGAAGCTGTCCCACTGCACCGAGTAGGACAGGTTGATCCCGAGGCCGACCTCCGGCTCCTCCGCGGCGGCCGGCGTGTCGGCGGCCTGCGGGTCCTCGCTCACCAGAGCCCCGAACGCCCCGACCACCGGCCCTTCGACGCCGGTCTGCTCGGTCAGCGCGGGCACGTTGATCCGCACCGCCTGCCCCTCGGGGGCGCCGCGATCGCTCACCGGTTCGCTGGGCCGTAGCCGCGATACGACGGTGACCTCCCCGCTCGGCGGGGCCGGCACCGAGTCGGGCTTGGCGGCGTCGGCGACCCCGGCCGGGATCCAGCCGCGGTCGACGAACAGCACCGAGCCGTCCTCGGTCTGCAGCGGAACCACCACCAGGTAGCCGTTCTGCTGGTTGCCGCCGCTCACCCCGACCTGCCCGGCCTGGCCCACCTGCTCGTGCGGGCGGTTGCGGATCAGCACGGTCTGCTCGGCCAGGTATTCGCCGGTCACGGTGACCTGGCGCCACTCCAGATCGGCGGGCAGCGTGCCGGTGGGGGTGCGCTGCCCGGCCGGGATCAGCTCGGCCAGCGGCACCGGATCGGCGTCGTAGTTGGCCTCGATCAGCTGGTTGCGCTCGGACCGGGCCTCGTGCCGGCCGAACTGCCAGCGGCCCAGGATCACGAAGATCACCGAGATCACCACGATCCCGACCAGGGCCGCCAGCCAGCCGCGTTCGCGCAGCAGGGCGGCCGCGGCCTTGGTCATGCCCCAGAAGCCACGCTTGCGCGTCATGTCAGTTCCTTGGTGCTCACGGTGTCCTTCAGGAAGCCGCGCAGGCTGAGGAACTCCTCCAGCGAGGCCCGGTGATCGTCGCAGGCGGTCCAGATCTTGCGCCGCTCGGGCGTGTGCAGCTTGGGGTTGTTCCAGCGCAGCGCCCACTGCGCGGCCGCGCGGCAGCCTCGGGCACTGCACGTCGGATCCTGCCGTTCGGTCACGACGACAGTCTGCCAAAAGGCGAACGCCGGGCGGCCACGGGGGATGCCGCCCGGCGTTCTGGTGCGCGGCCCGACGGGGGATGCAGGCCGCGCTCCAGAAGTATGACACGGATCGGTGTCAGACTGACCCACCAATCAGGAGGCCATTCGTGTGACTTCTCAGCCCGCCGGTTCGGACGAGGTGGGCGAATCCGCCGCGAAAACGGCATCCGGGCGCGCGTTGTCCTGGGCGAAAGATTGCGCGGACACTGACTTATCGCGCGAATCCGGCCGAATCGGGCGTTCGGGCTCGTGGATCGTCATCTTGATCTGCTCGTCCACCGGCGCGCCGGACGAGGGCAGACTGACGTGGATCTGCGGGGTGACCGGGGCCGGGCCCGCACCGCTGCGGCGCTTGTCCACGGCGTTGGCCATCACGACCGCGATGTAGGGCAGGATCACCGCGCCGATCGCGAACAGCCACCAGGACCAGTGGCGCCACTGGGCGTGCACGACGATGGCCATCACCACGCAGACCACGCGCAGGCTCATCGAGATCAGGTAGCGGCGGATCCGCGCATCCAGGTCGTCCGAATGCGGTGAGGCGGCGCCGGTGATGCTGTGGACCGGTTCCTCTTCGCCTCTGTTCACCCGGTAACCGTACGCCTGCCCCGGCCGACTTCCAGTTGTGGGTGAGCCGGTGGTGCGGTGTCCGGTTCCTCACGAGGGAACTCCGGGCTGACGGCCCGGGAGCGCAGATGCTGCCACGCGCTCCCGGCCGTCAACACAGCTGGTTGCTGGTGGTGCTGTGGTTCGACGGGTCGTCAGTGCTGCTTGGCCTTGCCGCGGGTGGCTCCACCCCGGCCGCGCAGCTGGACCTCGTTCTCGGTGAGGATGCGATGGACGAACCCGTAGGACCGTCCTGTCTCCTCCGCCAGGGCGCGGATACTCGAGCCCGACGTGTACTTCTTCTTCAGTTCGCCCGCCAGCTTCGAACGATCGGTGCCCGTGATCCGGGCTCCCTTCTTGACACTCTCGGCCACGAATCCTCCTCGAACGTGTGTCGTTCTCGACCATGGTGATCGCGACTGACACATCCGGCCACTCGACGCGCCACGCAAAGTGACGCCTCGGGCATTCTTTTCAAGGCGGTTCAGGAGGGACGAAAGCGGAAAGCCCTGTGCTGCAGGTCAGGCGAGGGTGACCAGATCCAGGTAGCCCTTGTTCCAAAGATCCTCTTCGCCGTCGGGCAGCAGAACCACCCGTTCGGGGTTGAGTGCCTCCACCGCACCCTCGTCGTGGGTGACCAGAATGATCGCGCCCTCGTAGCGGCGCAGGGCGTCCAGGACCTCTTCCCGGCTGGCCGGGTCGAGGTTGTTGGTGGGCTCGTCCAGCAGCAGCACGTTGGCCCCGGAGACCACCAGGGTGGCCAGCGCCAGCCGGGTCTTCTCACCGCCGGAGAGCACCCCGGCCGGCTTGTCCGCGTCGTCACCGCTGAACAGGAACGAGCCGAGCACGGTGCGCACCTGGGTGTCGGTCAGGTCGGGCGAGGCCGAGCGCATGTTCTCCAGCACGGTGCGGCTGGTGTCCAGGGTCTCGTGCTCCTGCGCGTAGTAGCCCAGGCGCAGCCCGTGACCGGCCACCACCTCGCCGGTGTCGGGCTTCTCGATCCCGCCCAGCATCCGCAGCAGCGTGGTCTTGCCGGCGCCGTTCAGGCCCAGCACGACCACCCGCGAGCCCCGGTCGATGGCCAGCGAGACGTCGGTGAAGACCTCCAGGCTGCCGTACGTCTTGCTGAGCCCTTCGGCGGTGATCGGGGTGCGCCCGCACGGGGCCGGGGTGGGGAAACGCAGCTTGGCCACCTTGTCGGCCTTGCGGGACTCCTCCAGGCCGGACAGCAGCTTCTCGGCCCGCTTGGCCATGTTCTGCGCGGCGGTGGCCTTGGTGGCCTTGGCCCGCATCTTGTCGGCCTGGGCCATCAGCACCGAGGCCTTCTTCTCGGCGTTCTGCCGCTCCCGGCGCCGGCGCTTCTCGTCGGTCTCGCGGGCCTCCAGGTACTTCTTCCAGCCGACGTTGTACACGTCCAGCGCGGAGCGGTTGGCGTCCAGGTGGTAGACCTGGTTGACCACGGCCTCCAGCAGCTCGACGTCGTGGCTGATCACGATCAGGCCGCCGCTCCAGACCTTCAGGAAGTCGCGCAGCCAGGCGATCGAGTCGGCGTCCAGGTGGTTGGTGGGCTCGTCCAGCAGCAGCGTGTCGGAGCCGGAGAACAGGATCCGGGCCAGTTCGACCCGGCGGCGCTGACCACCCGAGAGGGTGCCCAGCGGCTGCTCCAGCACCCGGTCGGGCAGGGCCAGGCTGGCGCAGATGGTGGCCGCCTCGCTCTCGGCCGCGTACCCGCCACCGGCCACGAACTCCGCCTCGAGCCGGGAGTAGCGCTCCATCGCCGCGTCCCGAGTCTCGTCGATCACGCTGGCCATCTCGCCCTCGGTCTCGCGCATCCGGCGGATGATGTCGTCCAGGCCGCGGGCGCTGAGCACCCGGTCGCGGGCCAGGATGGACAGGTCGGCGGTGCGCGGGTCCTGCGGCAGATAACCCACCTGGCCCCCGCGCGAGACCGTGCCGGCGGCGGGCTGGCCCTCCCCCGCGAGCACCTTGGTCAGCGTGGTCTTCCCGGCCCCGTTGCGGCCGACCAGCCCGACCCGCTGGCCCGGGCCGACCCGGAAGTTGGCGTTCTCGACCAGAAGGCGGGAGCCGGCGCGCAGCTCTACACCGGTGGCGGTGATCATCGTGGGACTACTCCTGCGGAAAAGTTCTGGGACATTCGCCCGGTGTGCAGCAGCAGTCGAACCGGACCAAACCTGGTGGCAGCATTCTACGCGGGCGCTCTTGTCCGGACGCCAACGCTTAAGTCAGGGGTACGCGGTGGGTATCGAGTTCGATGACGATCGGGTGGACGTCGGCGGGGTCGACGACCGGCGCGGCGGTGGCGGCATCGGGCTGGGCCGCGGCGGAGTGGCCATCGGCGGCGGGGCCGGGGTGGTCGGCCTGGTCATCTATCTGTTGGTGGCGGTGCTCGGGGGCAACTCCGGCGACGGTAGCGGGCTGCCCCAGCTGGGCGCCGGCAGCGCGAACAGCACCGGCAAGCAGGAGTCGCGCCAGGAGCTGTCCGACCGGTGCAACACCGAAGGGGCCCTGGACGAGTACACCGACTGCCGGCTGATCAAGGTCTACGACATCGCCGACGAGACCTGGGACGACGAGTTCGGCAAGCGCGGCCTGGAGTACCGCCCGGCCACCCTGGTGTTCTTCAACGACGCGGTGAGCACCGGCTGCGGACAGGCCTCCGCCCAGGTCGGGCCGTTCTACTGCCCGGCCGGTGAGGAGATCTACCTCGACCTGGACTTCCTGGACCAGCTGCAGCGCGAGTACGGCGCCGAGGGCGAGTTCGCGCAGGCCTACATCGTGGCCCACGAGTACGGCCACCACCTGCAGACCGTGCTGGGCACCGAGCAGCAGGTGCGCAAGGCCCAGCAGGCCGACCCCGAGCAGGAGAACGAGTACTCGGTGGCGATGGAGCTGCAGGCCGACTGCTACGCCGGGGTCTGGTCCACCCTGGCCGACCAGCGCAGCAGCGGGATCGACCTGACCAAGGACAACGTCGCCGAGGCGCAGCGGGCGGCCGAGGCGGTCGGCGACGACCGGATCCAGAAGAAGGCGACCGGCCGGGTGGACCAGGACTCCTGGACCCACGGCTCGGCCGAGCAGCGCCGGCAGTGGTTCACCACCGGCTACTCCAGCGGCGACATCGACCAGTGCGACCCGTTCCGAACGATGGGCCTGTAAGAACTAGGTCGTGTCCAGCATGGCCGGCTGGAACAGCACCGAGCGGTTGCGGCCGAGCTGTTTGGCCCGGTAGAGCGCGACGTCGGCGTACTCGACCAGCTGCTCGGCCGTGCAGTGCCCGTCGTCCAGGGCCAGACCCAGGCTGGAGGAGATCCGGACCGGGCCGGCGGCCAGGTCGAACGGGGCCTCCAGCACCTGCCGCACCCGTTCGGCGACCCGGGCGAACTCCTCGGTGCCCGAGCGGGTGGCCAGCAGGATGACCAGTTCGTCGCCGCCGAGCCGGGCCAGCACGTCGGAACTGCGCAGCACCCCGGTCACCCGCCCGGCGACGTGCCGCAGCAGGTCGTCCCCGGCGCCGTGGCCGAGCTTGTCGTTGACCTGCTTGAAGTGGTCCAGGTCGAAGAAGACCACGCCCACCGCCCGGCCGCTCTCCCGGCTGCGGCGCAGGGCGCTGGTCAGGTGGTCGAAGAACAGCGAGCGGTTGGGCAGGCCGGTCAGCGGATCCCGGGTGGCCCGGTGCTGCAGCTCCACGTTCAGCTCGGACAGCCGCAGGTTGACCCGCTCGGCCGATTCGCGTTCCTGCCGCAGTTCCTCGGCCAGCAGCGCGTTCTGCCGGGCCAGCAGCCGGGCGCCGGCCACCTGCTGGTAGCCGTAGCGGGCCAGCGGCGGGGCGCCCAGGGCCCCGAAGACGACGAACGCGGTCAGGGCCCAGTTGCCCTGGCTGAGCAGGCCCACCGCCCCGGTCGCGCAGATCGAGGCGTGAAAGGCCCGGTAGGTGTTGGGGGTGGCGCTGCAGAACAGCAGGTTGGCCGCATTGGCGAGCATCAGCACGGCCACCGGCACCGCGACCAGCGAGGCGTGCTCGGCGTCCGGGCGCACCCACAGGCAGCCGCTGCCCCAGGTGGCTCCGGCGACGATCTGCGCGGCGGTGAACCGGTGGGCCAGACGCTGCGGCGGCGGGCCGGAGGGGTCTCGGGCCGGGCCGGTGATCCAGGCCGGAGCGGCCAGGTGGAAGAACACCGTCCAGGCCACCCGCAGCACCGCCCAGCCGATCAGGCCGCCGATCGGGGCCCCACCGAGGGCCAGGACGGTCACCGCGGTGGTGATCAGCCCGAAGCCGAGCAGGTTGCTGACCCGGGCCGCCTCGGCCGACTGGATCAGCAGCTGCCGGCGGACCACGTCGTCCAACTCCGGGTCCGGGGCCCGGAGCATGAGCAAGATGTCCCGCACGGCTACGAGTCGATTCCCTGCCGCAGCCGGTTCAGCGCGTCGTCGAACACGCTGACCTGGTTGCGGCCCTGCTGCTTGGCCCGGTACAGCGCCAGGTCGGCGCGTTCCACCAGGTCCTCGGCGGACAGGCCGGACTCGTCGATGGCCAGGCCCAGGCTGCCGGAGATCACCACCGGGGCACCGGACAGGTCGAACGGCACGTCCAGCACCTGCCGGATCCGCTCGGCCACGGCCACCGGCGTGTCCTGGTCGGCGTTGTCCTCGAAGTCGTGGGTGAGCACCACGAACTCGTCGCCGCCGAGCCGGGCCAGCACGTCCGGGCTACGCAGCACCGCCGTCACCCGCTGGGCCACCTGGCACAGCAGATCGTCGCCGGCGCCGTGGCCGAGGGTGTCGTTGACCGCCTTGAACTTGTCCAGGTCGAAGTAGATCACCGCCACCGGCGTGCCGTTGTGCCGGCCGTGGCGCATCGAGCGCACCAGGTGGTCGAAGAACAGGGTGCGGTTGGGCAGCTGGGTCAGCGGATCCCGGGTGGCCTGGTGGCGCAGCTCGGTGTTGGCCTCGGACAGCTGCAGGTTGATCCGCTCCACCGCCTCGCGTTCGGTGCGCAGCTCGGCGGCCAGCAGCTCGTTCTGCCGGGCCACCAGCCGGGCCCCGGCTACCTGCTGGTACATGTACCGGGCGAGCGGGAAGGCGGCCAGCACGGTCAGCGCGTTCAGCCCGGCCACCGGGCCCTGACCGTGCACGATCAGCCCGGCCGAGCCGACCAGCAGGCAGCACAGGTGGAAGGCCAGCCAGGGCAGCGGGGTGGCCGAGGCGAACACCACGTTGGCGGCCACCGCCAGGGTGATCACGGCGCAGGAGATGGCCACGACCGAGGTCTCCCCCGGCACCGGGGTGACGATCACCGGCAGCGAGCCCCAGGCGGTACCGCCCAGGGCCTGGAAGACGACCGCTATGCGTAGCCGCTCACGGTAGGAGCGCGTGCTCGCGGGGCGGGTGACGAAACGGCCCACGCCCAGCACGTAGACGAACATCACCACCAGGACCAGCCCGGCCCAGGCCAGGATCTCGGTGCGGTCCGCCCCACTGACGGCCATCACGGTGTACACGACGGCCGACAGCGGCAGCCCGAGCAGGCTGCTGAGCCGGGAGGCCTGGGACGACTGGATCAGCAGTTCCTGGCGGACGACGTCGTCGAGCACCGGGTTCGGTGCCACGACGAGCCGCCACATGTCCTGCACCCAGCAGGTTTCGTCCAGAAAGCCGCCGGGATTGAGCCGAGCGTGGTACTAGAGGTTGAACCCCAGGGCACGCAGCTGCTCGCGGCCGTCGTCGGTGATCTTGTCCGGGCCCCACGGCGGCATCCACACCCAGTTGATCGCCATGCCCTTGACCAGCGGGTCGAGCGCGGTCTGGGCCTGGTCCTCGATCACGTCGGTGAGCGGGCAGGCCGCCGAGGTCAGGGTCATGTCGATGGTGGCGTGGTTGTGCTGGTCGATGGTGATCCCGTAGACCAGCCCGAGGTCGACCACGTTGATGCCGAGCTCGGGGTCGACGACGTCGCGCAGCGCCTCCTCGACGTCCGCGACATCCGCCGGCACGTCCGCCGGGTTGGTGTCCACTGCCTGCTCGCTCATCATGCTTCCTTTGCAGTAGGTCGTGCGGCCTCGATCCGCAGCAACGCGTCCTCGAAGGCGGTCCATCCCAGGATCGCGCACTTCACCCGGTTCGCGTGCCGGGAGACCCCGGCGAAGGCCACGGCGTCACCGAGCACCTCCTCGTCGGGGGTGCCCGCGCCGCGGCTGCGCAGCATGGTGCGGTAGTCGGCCAGGATGCTGCGGGCCTCCTCGACCGGCTTGCCGACCACCAGGTCGTGCAGCACCGAGGTGGCGGCCTGGCTGATCGAGCAGCCCTCACCCGTCCAGGCGATCTCCCGGACGTCCTGCTCCCCCAGCGTCACCTGGAGGGTCACCTCGTCGCCGCACAGCGGGTTGTACTGCCGGCTGCGCGCGGTGCTGGCCGGGTCGAACATCTCGTCGTCCGCGAGGTCTGTGCGCCCGTGCTTCTCCTTGGAGTGATCCAGGATCACCTGCTGGTAGAGCGCTTCCAGAGAGGACACGTTCAGCTCCTGCCGAAGAATCCGCGGACGGTGCCGAGCGCCTGCACGAAGCGCTCCACCTCCGCGTCGGTGGTGTAGAGGTAGGCGCTGGCCCGGGTGGAGGCGTTGACCCCGAAACGGCGGTGCACCGGCTGCGCGCAGTGGTGGCCGACCCGGACCGCGATCCCGGCCGCGTCCAGCACCTGCCCCACGTCGTGCGGGTGCACGCCCTCGACCGCGAAGGCCACGGTGGCGGTGCGGTTCTCGGCGGTGTGCGGGCCGATCACCCGGACACCCTCGACTCCGGCCAGGCCGTCGAGCATGAGCTGGGCCAGCTGGTGCTCACGAGCGGCGATCCGGTCCATCCCGACACCGCTCAGGTAGTTCACCGCGGCGTGCAGGGCAACGGCCTGAGCCACCGGCGGGGTGCCGGCCTCGAACCGCTGCGGCGCCTCGCGGAACGTCGCCGTCTCCATCGTGACCAGCTCGACCATCGAGCCGCCGGTGAGCACCGGGGGCAGCGCGTCGAGCAGTTCCGGACGGGCGGCCAGGCAGCCGATCCCGGTGGGCCCGAGCATCTTGTGGCCGGAGAACACCGCCGCGTCCACCCCGAGCTCGGTGAGGTTCACCGGCAGGTGCGGCACCGACTGGCAGGCGTCGAGGACCGTAAGCGCGCCGACCGCCTTGGCTTTGGCGACCAGTTCGGCCACCGGCAGGACGGTGCCGAGAACGTTCGAGGCGTGCGCGAAGGCGACCACCTTCGTCCGCCGGTTGATCAGCTCGTCGATGTTCGCCAGATCGAGCCGGCCGTCGTCGGTGAGCG
Source organism: Kineosporia babensis (assembly GCF_021129305.1). Taxonomy (GTDB): domain Bacteria; phylum Actinomycetota; class Actinomycetes; order Actinomycetales; family Kineosporiaceae; genus Kineosporia; species Kineosporia babensis. The sequence continues at coordinate 199,788 of NZ_JAJOMB010000007.1, forward strand.
GGATCCAGCGCAGCTTGGCGCCGGTGCGGGCGGCGGCCTGCTGCCAGGGCACCAGGTTGGCGTGGTGCTCCAGCTCGGTGATCAGGATCTCGTCGCCGGGCTGCAGTGCGTACCGGCCGGCCTGCGGGTCGCTCAGCGCGGCGGCCAGCACGTTCAGGCCCTCGGTGGCGTTGCGCAGCCAGATCAGGCCCTGGGCAGGCACTCCGACGAACCGGGCGACGGCCTCGCGGGCGTCCTCGAACGCGTCGGTGGCCTCACCGGCCAGGGTGTGCGCGCCGCGGTGCACGGCGGCGTAAGACGTTGTGGCGAAGTCGTACTCGGCCTGCAGGACCTGCTTCGGGCGCTGCGAGCTGGCACCCGAGTCGAGGTAGGCGAGCTGCGCCCCGTCCCCCACCGTGCGGTGCAGGATCGGGAAGTCCGCGCGGATCGTCTCGACCTCAGCCGCGGCCAGGGGCTGGGCCCCGGTGTACGTGAGGGTCACGTCGGATCCTTAGTGTTCTAGAGAGAATTGGGGACGTACGTGCGCAAGTCGCGCACGCACGTCCACCATTGGTCTTGCTCAGACGGACGCGCTGGTCCAGCGGTCGTACCCGTTCGCCTCGAGCTCGTCGGCCAGCTCCGGGCCGCCCTCGGCGGCGACCTTGCCGTCGACGAAGACGTGCACGAAGTCCGGCTTGATGTAGCGCAGGATCCGGGTGTAGTGCGTGATCAGCAGGACGCCGACCTCGCTGTTCTCGCGGACCCGGTTCACGCCCTCGGAGACCACCTTGAGCGCGTCCACGTCGAGGCCGGAGTCGGTCTCGTCGAGCACCGCGAACTTCGGCTTCAGCAGCTCCATCTGGAGGATCTCGTGGCGCTTCTTCTCACCGCCGGAGAAGCCCAGGTTGACGTCGCGCTCGGCGAACTCCGGGTCCATCTTCAGGTTGTCCATGGCGCCCTTGACGTCCTTGACCCAGTGCCGCAGGCTCGGCGCCTTGCCGTCGATCGCGGTCTTGGCCGTGCGCAGGAAGTTCGACACGGTGACCCCGGCGACCTCGACCGGGTACTGCATGGCCAGGAACAGGCCGGCCCGGGCGCGCTCGTCCACGCTCATCTCCAGCAGGTCCTCGCCGTCGAGGGTGACCGTGCCGGAGGTGATCGTGTACTTCGGGTGCCCGGCGATGGAGTACGCCAGGGTGGACTTGCCGGAGCCGTTGGGGCCCATGATCGCGTGCGTCTGACCGGAGGCGATGGTCAGGTCCACGCCGCGCAGGATCTCCTTGGGGCCCTGCTCGGTCTCGACACTGACGTGCAGGTCGCGGATTTCCAGTGTGGCCATGACGGTTCAGTTCTCCTTGGCAGATGCAGCGTTCACAACAATGTCGGTGTCCACGTAGACGTCGTCGCCCTCGATCGAGACGGCGTACACGTCTACCGGGGTGACGGCCGGCAGGGCCGTCGGCTTTCCGGTGCGCAGGTCGAAGGCCGAGCCGTGGAGCCAGCACTCGATGGTGCAGTCCTCGACCAGGCCCTCGGAGAGCGAGACCGCGGCGTGGGTGCACAGGTCGGCGACCGCGTGCACGTCCCCGTTGGTCTCCCGGGCGAGCGCGACGAACTCGCCGCCGACCCGGACCTGGACGGCCTCGCCCGGGGTCAGGTCGGTCAGCGAGGCGACGCGTTCGCGGCTCACTGGTTCACCGCTCCGATCGCGGCTTCCGGCTCGCCACCCAGCTCGGCCTCGATCGCCGTGAGCAGGCGCTCCTGCAGGTCGGGGATGCCGATCCGGTGGATCAGCTCGGCGAAGAAGCCGCGCACCACCAGGCGCCGCGCCTCCTCCTCGGGGATCCCGCGGGCCTGCAGGTAGAACAGCTGCTCGTCGTCGAACCGGCCGGTGGTGCTGGCGTGGCCGGCGCCGAGGATCTCGCCGGTCTCGATCTCCAGGTTCGGCACCGAGTCGGCCCGGGTGCCGTCGGTGAGCACCAGGTTGCGGTTCATCTCGTAGGTGTCGGTGCCCTCGGCGGTGGCGCGGATCATCACGTCACCCACCCAGACCGTGTGCGCACCCTCGCCCTGCAGGGCACCCTTGTAGACCACGTTGCTGCGGCACTTGGGCGCGCTGTGGTCGACGAAGAGCCGGTGCTCCTGGTGCTGGCCGGCGTCGGCGATGTACAGGCCGGCCATCTCGGCGTCGCCGCCGGTGCCGGTGTACTCCACGTTCTCGACGAAGCGGACCAGGTCGCCGCCCAGGGTGACCTGGGTGGAGGCGATCGTGGCGTCCTTGCCGAGGCGGACGTTGACGTGCTGGGCGTGCACCGCGTCGCGGTCCCAGCCCTGCACGCCGACCAGGGTCAGCTTCGCGCCGTCGGCGACGAGCACCGACAGCACCCCGGCGTAACGGGTGGTGCCGCTGTGCTCGATCACGATCTGCGCGCGGGAGTTGGCGCCCACGTCCAGCACGATGTGGCCCCAGACCACGTCCGCGCCGGAGCCGTGCAGCTTCAGCACCACGGGCCGATCCAGCTCGGCGTTCGCGGCGACCTTCACCACCACCGCACCGGTGGAGTTCTGCAGGGCCAGCGCGCCGACCCGGTCGAACACCTTGGGCACGGTGCGCAGCAGCGCGTCCTCGGCGCCGACGCTGGTCAGCGTGACGCCCTCGGGCAGGTCGGTGGTCCAGCTCAGTTCGGCGCCCGAGGGCTGGTCCTCGAGCAGGCCGCGCAGCCGGTCCAGCGGGGTGAACCGCCAGTCCTCCTCGCGGCCGGTGGGCAGCGGGAAGTCGGCTACGTCGAAGCTCGAGCGGTGCAGCTCGACCGGTCCGCCTTCGATCGTGTAAGTCTCAGTCATGGCTCTCTGTCTATGGTTTCGACGGGACGGTAAAGGCGGTACGGACTAGCCGACCGCGCCTTCCATCTGCAGCTCGATCAGGCGGTTCAGCTCGAGCGCGTACTCCATCGGCAGTTCCCGGGCGATCGGCTCGACGAAACCGCGCACGATCATCGCCATCGCCTCCTCCTCGGTCATGCCGCGCGACATCAGGTAGAACAGCTGGTCCTCGCTCACCTTGGAGACCGTGGCCTCGTGCCCCATCGCCACGTCGTCCTCGCGGACGTCGACGTAGGGGTAGGTGTCGGAGCGGCTGATCGTGTCCACCAGCAGCGCGTCGCAGCGCACCGTGCTGGCCGAGTGGTGCGAGCCCTCCAGGACCTGGATCAGGCCGCGGTAGGAGGTACGGCCACCGCCCCGGGCCACCGACTTGGAGACGATGCTCGAGGAGGTGTGCGGCGCGGCGTGCACCATCTTGGCGCCCGCGTCCTGGTGCTGGCCCTCGCCGGCGAAGGCGATGGAGAGCGTCTCGCCCTTGGCGTGCTCGCCGAGCAGGTAGATGGCCGGGTACTTCATCGTGACCTTGGAGCCGATGTTGCCGTCGACCCACTCCATGGTGGCGCCCTCGGCCGCGGTGGCCCGCTTGGTGACCAGGTTGTACACGTTGTTCGACCAGTTCTGGATGGTCGTGTACCGGACCCGGGCGTCCTTCTTGACCACGATCTCGACGACCGCCGAGTGCAGCGAGTCGGAGCTGTAGATCGGCGCTGTGCAGCCCTCGACGTAGTGCACGTACGAGCCCTCGTCGGCGATGATCAGGGTGCGCTCGAACTGGCCCATGTTCTCGGTGTTGATCCGGAAGTAGGCCTGCAGCGGGATCTCGACGTGGACGCCCTTGGGCACGTAGATGAACGAGCCGCCGGACCAGACCGCGGAGTTCAGCGAGGCGAACTTGTTGTCGCCCACCGGGATCACCGTGCCGAAGTACTCCTGGAACAGCTCCGGGTACTCGCGCAGGCCGGTGTCGGTGTCGACGAAGATGACGCCCTGCTTCTCGAGCTCCTCGTTGATCTGGTGGTAGACCACCTCGGACTCGTACTGCGCGGCCACGCCGGCCACCAGGCGCTGCTTCTCCGCCTCGGGGATGCCCAGCTTGTCGTACGTGTTCTTGATGTCCTCGGGCAGGTCGTCCCAGGAGGTGGCCTGCTTCTCGGTGGAGCGCACGAAGTACTTGATGTTGTCGAAGTCGATCCCCGACAGGTCCGAGCCCCAGCTCGGCATGGGCTTCTTGCCGAACAGCCTCAGGCCCTTGAGGCGCTGGTTCAGCATCCACTCGGGCTCGTTCTTCTTGGCCGAGATGTCGCGCACGACAGCCTCGGACAGGCCCCGCTGCGCGGCAGCTCCGGCGACGTCGGAGTCGGCCCAGCCGAACTCGTAGTTACCGAGGCCCTCGAGTTCAGGATGCGACACGGTGCTCATCGGCTGCGTTCTCCTCGTCTGACATGACGTCCGGCGCGACGTGTGCTGGCGGCCGGCTGGTCGTGGTGCTGGCGGTGTTCTCTGGAGCTTCGGGGTTCTCGGAAGCTTCGGTGCTCTCGGTTCGCTTGCTGAGCGAGGAGGTGACCGCGCCCAGCGGGATGTGCGTGGTGCAGACGTGCTCGCCGTGCGCCAGCGTGGCCAGACGCTGCACGTGAACCCCCAGCAAGCTGGAGAACGCGTCCGTCTCGGCCTCGCACAGCTGCGGGAACTGCGCTGCGACCTGCTGCACCGGGCAGTGCCCCTGGCACAGCTGCTTACCGGTGCCGGGGGCGACCTCGGCGGCGCCGCGCTCGGTCAGCGAGCGCACGCTGGCCGCGTAGCCGTCGGTGCTCAGCGCCTGGGCCAGGGCCCCGGCGCGGTGGTGCGGATCCTCGCCGGCCGCCTCGACGGCGGGCCGGTAGCGCTGGGCCAGCCGTTCGGCCCGGACCGCCGCGAAGTCCCGCACCGCCTCCGGGCCGGCCGTGTCCGCCAGGAACTCCAGCAGGTGCACGGCCAGGTCGTCGTAGGCGGTGGACATCGCCGAGTGGCCCATGTCGGTCAACACGAACAGGCGGGCCGGTCTTCCCCGGCGCCGCGGCGCACCCTCCGGTGGATCCCAGGTGCAGACCAGGCCCTGTTCGGTCAGAGTGTCCAGGTGCCGGCGGACCGCCGCGGGGGTCAGCCCGAGCGTGGCAGCCAGGTCACTCGCGGTGACAGGACCGTGGTGGAGGATCTCGCGGGAGACCCGGTCGCGGGTACCCCGATCCTCCAGGCGATCGGCCTCGGTCATTTCCACCACACCAGTGTGACGTTATTCAGCGCCGGGCTCAACCCGGGCCCGCGCGCCCGGGGCCCCCGAGTTCTGTCTGGTGCGTCACGGAAGGTAAACCTAACTTCCACCTGACGGAAACCCTGGCGCACCAAGGAAACCACGAATCGCCGGAGCCCTCGCGCGGGGTCCTGCCACCGCGCCCAGCCCACTTGCCTATGGTGGTCCTGTGCCAGGTTCTTCAGCGTCCGCCGCCGTCGAGGTGAGCGGGCTGGTCAAGCGTTACGGAGCGAAGCCGGCCGTCGACGGTGCCTCGTTCAGCGCCGCCGCGGGCGCGGTCACCGCCGTGCTCGGGCTCAACGGCGCGGGCAAGACCAGCACGATCGAATGCTGCGAAGGCCTGCGCCGGCCGGACGGGGGCACCGTGCGGGTGCTCGGCCGCGACCCGATCGCCGACGGCGCCTGGCTGCGCCCCCGGGTCGGCGTGATGTTGCAGGACGGTGGCATGCCGCAGGCCGCCCGGGCCGGCGACGTGCTGGACCTGGCCGCCGCCATGTACGCCCGCCCGCTGGAGCGCAAGGAACTGGTGGCCACGCTCGACCTGGGCTCGCGGCTGCGCACCCCGGTCCGGCGGCTGTCCGGCGGCGAGCGCCAGCGCCTGGCCCTGGCGGTGGCCCTGGTCGGCCGCCCCGACGTGGCGTTCCTGGACGAGCCCACCGCCGGGCTGGACCCGCAGGCCCGGCTGGTGGTCTGGGAGCTGATCGCGCAACTACGCCGTTCGGGTGTCGCCGTGGTCCTGACCACGCACCTGCTGGACGAGGCCGAGCGGCTGGCCGACCACGTGGTGCTGATGGCCGCGGGCCGGGTGGTCGCGGCCGGGACGCCGGGCGAGCTGACCGGCGGCAGCGACCGCACCCTGAGTTTCGACGGCCCGGCCGGGCTCGACCTGGCCCCGCTGGCGCCCCTGCTCTCGGCCGGGATCGCCGCCACCGAGGTGCGCCCGGGCCACTACGTGATCGCCAATCGCACCCCTGAGGCCCACCTGCTGCCGGGCGACGTGGCTGCTACCACTGCGTGGTGCGCCCGTCTCGGCATCATGCCGGAGGGGCTGGTTCTCGGCCGGAGGAGTCTGGAAGACGTGTTCCTGGAGATCGCAGCCCGCCAGAGCGGCGCAACTCAGGTCATCGGGGTGGTCGGGGCGTGAGTGCGCTGGAGTTGACCGTGCCGGCGACGACGCGGGCCGAGGGCGAGCAGGAGCGGGCGGCCGCACCGGTGCGCCGGATCCTGGCCCAGACCCGGTTCGACGCGATGGCGATGCTGCGCAACGGCGAGCAGCTGCTGCTCACCGTGATCCTGCCGCTGTTCGTGCTGGCCGGCCTGGCCCGCAGCGGGGTGGTCGACCTCGGCGAGGGGCGCCGGATCGACCTGGCCACGCCCGGGGTACTGGCCCTGGCGCTGATCTCCACCGCGTTCACCGGGCAGGCGATCAGCACCGGCTTCGACCGCCGGGCCGGGCTGCTGCGGCTGCTGGGCACCACTCCCCTGGGCCGCTCCGGCCTGATCGCCGGCCGGCTCGGCGCGGTCGCCGTGGTCTCGGCGATCCAGGTGGTCCTGCTCGGCGCGGTCGGCCTGGCCCTGGGCTGGCAGCCGCAGCTGGCCGGGCTGCTGCCGGCGGTACTGGTCGGGGTGCTGGGTTCGGCCGCGTTCGTCAGCCTGGGCCTGCTGCTGGCCGGGACGCTGCGCGCCGAGGCGGTGCTGGCCGCCGCCAACGTGATCTGGGTGCTGCTGCTGGCCGGGGGCGGCGTGGTGCTGGCCGCCGACCAGCTCGGCCCGTTCGGCGACTTCGTGCGCTGGCTGCCCTCGGGGGCGCTCGGCGACGGCCTGCGGGTGGCCCTGACCGGCGGCTCCTGGCCGTGGCTGGACCTGCTGGTCCTGGCCGCCTGGACGGCCGCGGGCACGCTGGCCACGATGCGCTGGTTCCGCTGGGACAGCTGAGTTGCCGGTCCTGAGTCTGATCGCCTGCGCGGCGGGCGGGATTCACGGGCTGCGCCCGAGTCTGGTCGAACCCCTGGTCCGGGACGGCTGGCAGGTGGCGATCACGCTCACGCCGACGGCCGGCACCTGGCTCTCCGGCAACGGTGAGGCCGCGGCGCTGGCCGAGCTGACCGGCCTTGCGGTGCGCTGGAACTCGCGGCTGCCCGGCGAGCCCCGCCCGCATCCCGAGCCGGACCTGTGCGCGGTGGTCCCGGCCACCGCCAACGCCGTGGCCAAGCTGGCCCTGGGGATCAGCGACAACCAGGCGATGACCGCGGCCAACGAGATGATCGGCCGCCCCGATGTGCCCGTTCTGGCCTTTCCCTGCATCAATCTGGCGCACACCCGGCACCCGGCCTGGGCCGGGCATCTCGCCGCGTTGCGTGCGGCCGACGTGAATCTGCTGGTCGGCGAGGACATCTGGCCGCTCACCACGCCCCGCAAGGAGCCCGGCCTGCCCTGGGCCCGGATCCTGCAGGAAATCCGGGCCTACTAGGGTCTGCTGCCTGATTCCTACGGATGGGGCGGCGTGAGCGATCTGGTGTTGGTGACCGGCGGGACCGGTTTCATCGGGGCGCACTGCGTCGCGCACCTGCTGAAGAACGGCTATCAGGTTCGGACGACGGTCCGGTCGCCGCAGCGCGAGGCGGATGTCCGGGCCATGGTCGGCGAGGAAGGCCCCAGCCTGTCGTTCGCCGTCGCCGATCTCACCGCTGATCCGGGTTGGGACGAGGCGATGACCGGCTGCAAGTACGTGCTGCACATCGCCTCCCCGGTTCCGCAGTCCCAGCCACGCCATCCGGACGAGGTCGTCGTACCGGCCCGGGAAGGTGCGCTGCGGGTGTTGCGGGCGGCGCACCGCGCCGGTGTCCGGCGGACGGTCCTGACCTCGTCGTTCGCCGCGGTCAAGTACGGCCACGGCGACCAGCGGGTGTTCACCGAGGCCGACTGGAGCGATCCGGAGCGCGAGCAGATGGCGGCCTACCCCACCTCGAAACTGGTTACCGAGCGGGCGGCCTGGGACTTCGTCCGGGACATCGACATGGAACTGGCGGTGGTTGCCCCGGGTGCGGTCTTCGGCCCCGCGCTGGGCCCGGACCGCTCGCTGTACGCCGGCCTGGTCGAGATGCTGCTGCGCGGAGCCTTGCCCGCGCTGCCGCGGATGTCGATGGCCGTGGTGGACGTGCGGGACGTGGCCGACCTGCACCTGCGCGCCCTGATCGACCCGGCCGCCGCCGGGCAGCGTTTCCTGGCCGGCTCGGAGAAACTGACCCTGGCCCAGGTTGCCGCCCTGCTGCGGGAACACCTGGGTGAGGACGCGGCGAAGGTCCCGACCCGAACCCTGCCGGACTGGGTGTTCCGGCTCGCCGCGCGCTTCAACCCGAAGGCTGCCCTGGTGGTCTCCGAACTCGGTGTGGTCCGGGAGATCTCCAGTGCGAAGGCGCGCGACGAGCTCGGCTGGACGCCCCGGCCGGCCCCGGAATCCGTGCTCGACCTGGCCCGAAAGCTCTAGCGGAAGGTGCCGCCGGAGGCCGTGGTGAACGCCTCGTCGGTCTCCCGCAGCACCCGAAGGATGTTGCGCCCGGCCAGATCCGCCAGCTCGTTCGCGCTCCAGCCCCGAAGCGCAAGTTCCTCCAGCAGCCTCGGGTAACCGGACACGTCCTCCATTCCGATCGGGAACGGGCTGGCGCCGTCGTAGTCACCGCCCAGACCCACGTGCGCCGGCCCGGCCACCGACCGCACGTGCTCGACGTGATCGGCCGCCTGCTGGATGGTCGGCGCCGGCTCCGGGTCGAACCGGTCGCCCTCACCCCACTCGACCGCGGCCTGTGAGATGAACCCGGCGTAGAACGAGACCATCTGCACGCCACCGTTCTCCGGCAGCCGGGCGATCACGTCGTCCGGCACGTTCCGCACGCTGGAGGTGATCGCGGTGCAGGAGGAGTGCGAGAAGATCACCGGCGCGCTCGAGACGTCCAGGGCCTGGCGCATGGTCTCGTGCGAGACGTGGGAGAGATCGACCAGCATGCCCAGCCGGTTCATCTCACGGATGTACTGCACCCCGCGTTCGCTCAGGCCACCGTGCACCCGGTTGTCGGTGCAGGAGTCGGCCCAGCTGGTGTTGATGAAGTGGGTCAGCGTCAGGTACCGCACCCCGAGCCGGGCGAACATCCGCAGCACCCCGGGCGAATCGTTGATCGAGTGCCCGCCCTCGGCCCCGATCAGCGAGGCGATCTTGCCTGCGGCCCGCGCTTTCTCCACGTCGGCGGCGGTCCGGGCCAGCACGAAGTGCTCGGGATGCTCCCCGGCCAGCCGGTGCACGAAGTCGATCTGCTCGAGGGTGGCCTGGACCGCGCTCGGGCCCTCCAGCATGGCGCTGACGTAGACCGACCAGAACTGGCCGGAAACCCCACCGGCCCTCAAACGAGGGACGTCGGTGTGCAGTTCGGGTACTCCGGTGTCCAGGCCGTCGGTGCGGTACCCCCGCCGCTCGAGGCAGGCGTCCGCCAGATCGTTGTGCCCGTCGATCACACCGCACAGCGCAAGTGCTTCTTCCACCACCTGATTCATTGGCTCAGGCTAGCCAGCCAGGCCTGCGACTGCGCCGTGGTGGGCGGATGGTCCTGCGCGTAGGTCAGCACGAAGCTCAGCGACGCCGGGTCCGACAGCTCGGCGAGAACGGCCTCCACATCTGCGGATTCCACCCGCTCGAACATCCGGCGGTGCCGCGCGGCCCGGTCGGTCAGCGATTCGTGCCCGGCCCGGGCGTTGCGGTTCAGCTGCATGCACATCCGCAGTTGCAGACCGATCGCCCGGTAGGCCTCTTCCAGCCGGGAGTGCCCGGCCAGGCCGACCAGCGCCAGGTGGAAGCGGGCGGAGTCCTCGGTGGAGAGGTCTTCCCGGCCCGCCGCGGCGTTGGCCTCCCAGATCTCCAGGGCCTCCCGCAACCGGGCCAGCCGGGCCGGATCGGTGCCCGGTACCGCGAGCCGCACCGCCATCGTCTCCAATGTGGTGCGCAGCGTGACGATCTCGTACACGTCGTGCAGGGAGAGCACCCGCACCACCGCCCCGCGCCGGGGCAGCTGCTCGATCAGGCCCTCCTGCTGCAGGATCCGCAGCGCCTCGCGCAGCGGCGGGCGGCTGACCCCGAGCGTGCCGGTCAGCTGGTTCTCCACCACCCGCTCGCCCTGGGCCAGTTCACCGCGCAGGATCATCCCGCGCAGCGCCTCGGCGGCCAGATCGGTCATGCTCGGCGGATCGCCGATCATCACGTTGGCGCGACGTCCCCGGGCATTCACCGGGGCATTCACCGGGCGCGCCCGTGCGGCAGGACCACCGGCCGGCCGGTGCGCGGGTCGGTGATCACGTCGCAGTCCAGATCGAACACTCGGGCCAGCACCTCGGAGACCATCACCTCGGCGAAACCGCCGTCGGCGATCACCTTACCGGCCCGCATCGCCACCAGCCGGTCCGCGTACCGGGCGGCCATGGTCAGGTCGTGCAGCACCATCACGATCGTGGTGCCGGCCTCGGCGTGCAGCGAGCGCAGCAGGTCCAGCACCTCGATCTGGTGCACCACGTCGAGGTAGGTGGTGGGCTCGTCGAGCAGCAGCAGGCGGGGCTGCTGGGCCAGGGCCATCGCGATCCAGGCCCGCTGCCGCTGCCCGCCGGAGAGCGAGTCCAGGTCGCGAGCGGCGAAGTCCAGCAGCCCGCAGCGTTCCAGGGCGGCCAGGCTGATCTCCTCGTCCTGCGCCGACCACTGGTCGTACCAGCGGCGGTGCGGGTCGCGGCCGCGGGCCACCAGGTCCAGCACGCTGAGCGAGTCCGGGGCGGTGGGTGACTGCGGCAGCACGCCCATCCGCTGCGCCACCTGCCGCGAGGGCATCCGGTTGATGTCGGTGCCGTCCAGCGTGACCACCCCGGCCTCGGGCTTCAGCAGCCGGGCGAGAGTGCGCAGCAGGGTGGACTTCCCGCAGCCGTTGGGGCCGATCACCGCGGTCACGGTGCCGGGTTCGACCTTGAGGCTGACCTCGTGCAGGGCTGGGTCGCCGTCGTAGACCACCCGCAGCCCTTCACCGGTTACCGAGGAACTCATGTCAGGACTCCACGACGGTTGCGGATGAGCAGCCAGATCAGGAACGGGGCGCCGACGAACGCGGTGACGGCGCCGGTCGGGATCTGGATCGGGGCGAAGGCGGTGCGGGCCACCAGATCGGCGGCGACCAGGAGCAGCGCCCCCAGGACGGCCGAGGCGGCGAGGGGTGGGCCGGCGGAGCCGGTGGCCAGGCGGGCCAGGTGCGGCACGACCAGGGCCACGAAGCCGATCGGCCCGGCCACGGCGGTGGTCGCGGCGGCCAGCACCACCGCGGCCAGCAGCAACATCGCCTGGGTACGGCCGGTGTTCAGGCCCAGACCACGGGCCACGTCGATGCCCAGCCGCAGGGTGAGCAGCCGCGGGGCCAGGACCACCAGAGGCAGCGCGATCACCGTCAGCGCTGCGCCCGCGGCCCAGAGTTCCGCCCAGGAGCGGCCGTTCAGGGTTCCGGTGAGCCAGACGTTGGCCCGGGCCGCATCGTTGATCGTGGCCACCACCATCAGCCAGCTGACGATGCCGGACAGGAACGCCGAAACCCCGACCCCGACCAGCAGCGGACGAAGCCCGTCGGCTCCCGTGGTCCGCAGCAGGAGCAGCACCAGCCCGGCCGCGATCGTGCCGCCGATCAGGGCTGCGACCGGAATGCCGACCGTGCGCAGGATTCCGGATCCGGCCGCGTCCCGGCCACCGATCACGATCACCAGCACCGCGCCGACACTCGCCCCGGCCGTGACGCCGAGCAGATCAGGACTGGCCAGGGCGTTGCGGGCGGTGGCCTGGGTGATCGCCCCCGAGACGCCGAGCGCAGCGCCGACCACCAGCGCCAGCAGCACTCGCGGCAGCCGGATCGTGGTGACCACCAGCTCTTCCATCGGATCGCCGTTACCCAGCAGCGCAGCGACCACCCGGCCCGGCGGCACGGCGTAGTCGCCGACCCCGGCCGAGACGACGGACAGCGCCAGGGCCGCCAGGGCACCGGTCACCAGCACCACCAGGTAGCGCGGCCGGAGCCGGGCACTGACGCCGAGAACTCTTACTGCGGGAACCGTCATCGTCCCCTCCGGGATCTTCTGAAGCGCAGCACGATCAGCACGAAGGCGGGCCCTCCGAAGATGCCCAGCACCACCCCGACCGGCAGTTCGTCCGGATGCACGACCAGCCGGCCCACGACGTCCGCAAGCAGTACGAAAACCGCGCCGACGAGGGCACACTGCGGCAGCAGCCACCGGTGCACCGGCCCGGTGAGGCGCCGCACGACGTGCGGCGCGACCAGCCCGACGAACCCGAGCGAGCCGGCACACGCCACCGCTCCCCCGACCAGCAGCGTCACCGCGGCCAGCCCGGTCAGCCGGGTGCGCAACGGGTTACGCCCCAGAGCCTTGGCCGCATCATCGCCCAGCGCCAGCGAGTCCAGCGCCGGGGCGTGCGCGATCGCGATCACCAGCCCGGCCAGCACCAACGGCCCGGCCACGGCCAGTACTTGAGCATCCGGACCACCGGCCAGCGAGCCCACCGTCCAGAACCGGTACACGTCCAGGGAAGCCGAGTCCAGCAGGAGCATCACCCCGGTCACCGCCCCCAGCAAGGCGTTTACGGCCGCTCCGGCCAGCACCAGGGAGGCCGGTGACGCATCTCGCCGCTTGGCCCCGGCCAGGCCCACTGCGGTCACCAGCACCGTGCCCAGCAGCGCGCCGAGCAGGCAGAACCACAAGTATCCGGCGGGATCGGTGATGCCCAGCAGGAAGATCGCCAGCACCACGGCCACCGCCGCACCCGACGTCACGCCGAGCAGCCCGGGATCGGCCAGCGGGTTGCGGGTGTGCCCCTGAATCACCGCTCCGGCCACCGCGAGCCCTGCCCCGGCGATCACCGCGGCGATGGTCCGGCTCAACCGCAGCTCGAGCACGATCGCCCGGGCCTCAGCCGTGCCGGAACCTCGCACGACGTCGAACAGTTCACCCGGGATCAGGCCCCGGGAGCCGACCGCCAGGCTGAGCAGCACCGCCAGCAGCAGCGCGCTGGCCGTCATCGCGAGCCAGCCGGCCTGCGCCGAAACGGTTCTCGAGCGCAGCGCCGGGGCCCGGGTGAGCACCAATCCGGACAGACTCATCTCAGCCGCCGTACAACTGCTCGACCAGGCCGAGCGTGTGCATCGCGGTGATCGGGCCACCCTCGAAGGTCAGCCGGTCGGTCCGGACCACCCGCTCGGCCCGCACCGCGGGAAGCTGCCCGAACAGCGGGTCCTCGGTGGCCGAGCGCCACTCCTCGGCCGAGGTGGCGGAGACCAGCAGGGCATCGGCGTCCTGGTGTGCCTCCAGGGTCTGCTCCGGGCTGAACCGGACGCTGTCGTCGGGAGTCTCCAGTGCCTTGGCGAACCCGTCAGCCGGCTGCGCACCGACGTCCAAAAGCACCCTGGAATGCAGTCGCGCCCCGCGCACACCGGTGCCCTCGCCGACACTCCAGGAGATCGGGCTGACCTTGGTGGCGGCGATCTCGTCGGCGTAGTTCTCCTTGACCTCGGCCACCCGGGCGTCGTAGTCGGCGATCAGTTGCTCGGCCTTGGCCGAGGTACCGGTGGCCGCGCCGACCATCAGCAGGTCGTCCTGCCAGGTCTGTTCGGGCGAAGCGGCCACCACCAGCACCGGGGCGATGGCCTGCAGCTGCTCGCGGATCTCGCCGAGATCGTCCTCGTGGCAGACGATCAGATCGGGTGCGGCGGCGGCCAGCGCCTCCAGGTTGACCTCGTTCTCCAGGAACAGTTCTTCGGGGGCGGCGGCCTGGCGGGCCTCGGCCATCGGGCTCGGGAGCTCGTACCCGGCGGCCGGATCCTGCTGCGGCCCTCCGGTGAGCGGCAGGCCCAGCGAGAGCACGATGTCCTGATCGCGGCGGCCGTCGAGAATCACCACGGAGTCGATCTTCTCGGGCACCTTGACCTCGCCCAGGAAGGTGTCCACGGCGCGGGTGGCGCCCTCTTGCTGGGTGCTTGCGGACGAGCAGCCCGAGACCAGCAGCACGGTCACCGCCGCCCCGATGATGGGCCGGAACATACTCACTTCCCCGAGTACAGCTGCTCGACCACGTCCAGCGTGTGCATCGCGGTGGTCGGGCCGCCCTCGAAGGTGAACTTGTCGGTGCGCACGATCCGGTCCTTCTTCACCGCCGGAAGCTCCTGGAACAGCGAGTCCTTCTGCGCCGCTTCCCATTCCGGGGCGGTGTTGACCGCGACCAGCATGGCGTCGGCGTCCTGGTAGGCCTTCAGCGTCTGCTCCGGGCTGAACTCGACCTCGGTGTCGGCATCGGCCATGGCGTCGGCGAAGGCCTGCGCGGGGGTGGCGCCGATGTCCCGCAGCACCTGCGACTGCATGCGCTGGGCGCGGATGCCGGTGCCCTCGACGTTGTAGACGATCGGGGCGACCTTGGTGGCGGCGATCTCGTCGGCGTACGTCTCCTTGATCTCGGCCACCCGCGCGTCGTAGTCGGCGATCAGCTGCTCGGCCTTCGCCTCGGTGCCGGTGGCGGCGCCGAGCATGGTCAGGTCGTCCTGCCAGGTCGAGGTGGTCTGCTCGCCCACGGCCACGACCGGGGCGATCGCCTCCAGCTCGGCCTGGATGCCCTCGACGTCGCTGGCCCGGGTGACGATCAGGTCGGGGTCGGTGGCCGCGATCGCCTCGAGGTTGATCTCGCCCTCGAGGAACAGTTCCTTGGCGCCGGAGGCGTCGGTGGCCTCGGCCAGCGGGTTCTGCAGCTCGTACCCGGCCTCCGGGTCGATCTGCGGCATCCCGGTCAGCGGCAGGCCGAGCGAGAGCACCAGGTCCTGGTCGCGGCGGCCTTCCAGAACCACCACCGAGTCGACGTTCTCGGGCACCTCGACCGGGCCGAGCTCGGTCTGGACCGTACGGACGGCCCCCTCCTGGGCGGGCTCGGCCTCGGCCGAGGAGGAGCAGGCGGTGAGCAGCAGGGCGAGGGCCGCGGTCAGGCCCAGCGAAGATCGTGCAGACATGAGGATAGGTTTACCTAACATTGTCTACAGAAGGCAATGTGGTGTTGGCTGAGGCCCCCTACGACCTGAGAGGTCACCCTTGAGCTTGCGGATCGCCTTGGCCACCGGACCGGCACCACTGGAAGACGCTTTCGCCTGGGCTCGCGAACAAGGGCTCAGAGAGCTGGAATTCAGTTGCCAGCATCCGCTCAACCGGCCTCCCGCCTTCGACCGGGCCCGGATCGACGGCCTGCGCGAACGGGCCGGACGCGATGGCTTCAGGGCCGTTCTGCACACCGACTCGGCGGTGAACGTCGCCGAGATCACACCCGGCATCCGGGCGGCGGTGGTGACCCATCTGAACGGATATGTCGATCTTGCCGCCGGTCTGGGCTGCCCGGTGGTGATCGTGCACGGCGGCTACTGGTTCGGCGACGACCACGCGGCCCGGGTGGAGCAGGCCGCGCACACCCTGGCGCTGGTCGCGGACCACGCCGCCGATCTGGGGATCACTCTGGCCCTGGAGAACATGAACGTGCTGCCGGCCGAGGCGGAGATCCGCTACCTGGGCTGCACCGCCGAGGAAGTGCTGCAGATCCTGCAGGGTCACCCGGCCCTGACCGCCTGCGTCGACCTGGGTCATGCGCACCTCCTGCCCGGCGGTGCGCATGACTTCGTCCAGGCGATGGCGGGCCGGATCGGGCACGTCCAGCTCACCGACAACGACGGGGTGATCGATCGGCATCTGGCCCTGGGGGCGGGCACGCTGGACGTCGGGGCTGCCCTGAACCAGCTCGAGGCCCTCGGCTACCAGGGCCAGGTGGCGATCGAACTGGACTCCCGGCAGGACCAGCTCACCAGCCTGAAGTACCTAGCGGCGGCCGGCCAGTTCACTGCGCTCGCGCTGGAAGACCAGGCGCACCAGGCGTTCGGAGTCGATCGGTGAGATGTCGGTGAACTCGGCCCGGAAGCCTTTCGGGGTCTGCTCGCGCACCACCATCAGGGCGGGCACCAGATCACCGTTGGGCAGCGTCATCTCGCCGTAGAGCGGCATGTTCTCGGCCAGCGGCACCGTGTACTCCAGGTCCACGCACACGCCGCCGGCCGAGACCGACGTGGTGGCGCCGACCAGGTCCGCCTGAGCGCCCTCGCCCGGTCCCATCGCGGCCAGGTAGCCGGGGCCGTGCCGACGCCGGCCGCGCGGGGTGGCCGCCCGGGCGTCCAGCACGGCGCCCCGGAACTCCAGCCGTACCGGGCCTCGGACGTTCTCCCGCCGCTGCCCGCTCAGCGCGGCGGGGTGGATCGCCTGGGACGGGCGGACCTGAGGCGCCCGCAGCATGAAATCGCCCGAGGTCGCGACGATCTCGACCTCCAGCTGCACCGGACCGGCCTCGGTGCTGACGTCGACGGCCACGGTCCGGCCGGAGAGCCCCGATGCCTGCAGGGCGGCCAGATCGGCGATCACCGGGATCGCCCAGCCGGTTCCGCTGAGCTCCACCGTGCGCAGCGAGCGCATCGTCACGGTGACCTCGCCGGAGCCGGCCACCAGCCGGCTGCCGCGGGCGATCGACCTCATCCTTACCCCCACCCTTGACCTGCTTTTCCTGGTTCCAGTGTGCGCAGGTCACGGCCCGTCGACGGAATGCCGGGCGGGCAACCACCCGAACGCAGCAGCCGGTGACGCCGGGTACTGCTGCCGTGGATCCGGGCCTACGGACTACGCGTCGGCCGGGTCGAGGACCTTGTCGATCAGGTAGACCGTGGCGTTGGCGGTCTTGATCCCCCCGCAGATCACGTGGGCGTTGTTCACCTTGATCTCGTTGCCCTTGCCGGTGATGTCGAGCTTCGGGCCGGCCACGCTGTCCCGCCGGCCGAGCACCTTGGCCGGCGCCAGCTCACCGGTCACCACGTGGTAGTTCAGGGTCGCGGTCAGCGCCTTGGCGTCCTTCTTCAGCTTGTTCAGCCGTTTTCCGGGCACCTGGGCGAAAGCGGTGTCGACCGGGGCGAAAACCGTGTAACCCTTGCCCTCCAGCGTGCTGACCAGGTTCACCTGCGGGTTCAGCCCGCCGGAGAGCGCCTCGGTCAGCTTCTTCAGCATCGGATTGTTCTGTGCCGCGGTCGTCACCGGGTCCTTGGCCATCTCCTCCACCGAGCCCTTGCCGGTGGGCACCTGAGCGGCGTAGGCGGCGCAGCCCGGGCCGACCAGGGCGGCCTTCTCCGCCGAGATCGGGGCGGCCAGGCTGGGGCTGGTGCTGGGCTCGGCCTCGGAGGCGTCGTCGCCGCTGCACGAGGCCAGGGTGAGCGTCATCGTGACAGCGGCCCCGACGGCGAGCAGGCGGCGGATCGACGTGATCATGGAGCTGGCCTTCTTTCCTGGCAGACACGGATTTTCCGGCTCCAGCCTGCTGCGCCCCGCCCCGCCCCGGCTCGAGCGAAACGCCCCCTCGCCCGCTCCCCCGATCAGCCGAGCTGCACCAGCGGCTCGGTGGTGGGCTGGTCCGACCCGCCCTCCGGCTCGATCG
This sequence comes from Kineosporia babensis, assembly GCF_021129305.1. GTDB lineage: Bacteria > Actinomycetota > Actinomycetes > Actinomycetales > Kineosporiaceae > Kineosporia > Kineosporia babensis. Next base: position 217,508 of record NZ_JAJOMB010000007.1, read on the forward strand.
TCAGGGCCAGGCTGACGTCCGGCGAAACTCCGGTCATGAACGCCGAACCATCACCGTCGGCCAGCTTCAGCATGCCGCCCGACTGCATGCTCCCGTCGGCCGCGATCACCCACATCTGATAGCCGTGCCCGTGCGGCGCCGCCGGGATCCCGGCCGCCGAGAGCACCGCGTCGCCCTCCGCCATCACCATCGTCGCGGTCCCACCGCCGGCCACCGTGTGCCGGGCCTCCACCCGCTCCGGTGAAGTCAGCACCCGCGCCATGCCGTCGGCCAGCTCCTGGGCCTGTTCCGCCGCCTGATGCTGCTGCCAGGCCACCGTGCCCAGCGCCGCCCCGGCCGTCACCAGCAGCACCGCCGCAGCTCCGGTCAGGGCCCGGCGCCAGGAAGGCCCGCGCACCGAGCGAGCCGGCCGGGACGGGACCTGCCGGGTGCGGGCCACATCGGCCATCACCCGCTCGCGCAGCGCTCCCGGCGCGGGCTCGGCCACCCGCTCGGCCAGCGAGGCCGCGGCCTCGGCGAATTCCCGCACCTCGACCGTGCAGGCCGGGCAGTCGTCCAGATGCCGCTCGAACCGGCGGCGTTCCACCTCGTCCAGGGCGTTCAGCGCATAGGCCGCCGAGAGATCATGCATCGGAGCCCACCCCCAGGCAGTCGCGCAGCCGGATCAGCCCGTCGCGCATTCTCGTCTTCACCGTTCCCAACGGCAGTTTCAGCACGTCGGCAACGTCCGTGTAGCTGCGCCCGCCGTAGTAGGCCAGGGTCACGGTGTCGCGCTGGCGCGGGGTGAGCCCGTCCAGGCAGTGCCGCACCCGCTCGGCCTCCAGCCGGCGCTCCACCTTCTCGACCACCTCGTCGTACTCCCGCTCGTTGCTGCGCGAGGCCACCGCGTTGTCGCGGTTGCGCGCGGCCTGGGAGCTGCGCACCCGGTCCACCGCGCGGCGATGGGTCAGGGTGGCGATCCAGGCCCGGGCACTGCCCCGGGCCTCGTCGAAACGGGCGGCGCTGCGCCAGACCTCCAGCAGCACCTCCTGGGCCACTTCCTCGGCCTGGTGGGGGTCGCGCAGCACCGACCGGGCCAGGCCGAACACCACGTCCGCGACCCGGGCGTAGACCAACTCGAACGCCGCCTCGTCACCCCGGCCGACCCGGCCCAGCAGGGCCTCGGTCGTCTCCGCCGGATCGGGCACCACCACCGGTGCCGCCTCTCGCCGTCCCACCATGATTCGCCTTCCGTCAGGGTCAGACGCTGGTTCGGGGCCGAGCGGTCCGCGGATTGGTCCTCAGAGCCAGTCGTTGCGCTTGAACAACGCCCACAGTCCCACACTGATCGACGCGATCAGCGCCAGGGCGTAGAGGTAGCCGTACTTCCAGCCCAGTTCCGGCATGTGCTCGAAGTTCATCCCGTACACCCCGGCGATCGCGGTCGGGGCCAGGCCGATCGCCGCCCAGGCCGAGATCTTGCGCATGTCCTCGTTCTGCCGCATCGCCACGTCGTTCTGGGTCACCGAGAGCCGGGCCACGTTGGCCTGCAGCACGTCCGAGAGCAGGCTGTCCTGGCGCTCGATCTCGTCGGTCACCCGCATGATGTGGTCGTGCACGTCGCGGAAGTACTTGCGCGCACCCTTGTCGATCCCGGCCAGCGCCCCGGCCCCGGACATCAGCTTCAGCACCGGCTCGCCCAGCGGCAGCACCGCCCGGCGGAACTCCAGCACCTCGCGCTTGAGCTTGTAGATCCGCTCGGTGTGGTCGGCCTCGCGCTCGCCGAAGACCTGCTGCTCGATCTCCGCGATGTCGTCCTCGATCGCGGCCGCCACCAGGGCGTACTCGTCCACGATCAGGTCGGCCACCCGGTGCAGCACGGCGATCGGCCCGCGTTGGCTGGCCTCGAGCTTTCCGGCGTCCAGCTCCCGGCGCACCCGGGTCAGCACGTCGTTGTCGCCGTGGCGGACCGAGACCAGGAAGTGCTCGCCGACGAACAGCGCGATCTCCTCGACCTCGACGATCTCCTCGCGATCGACGTAGCGCACCGGCCGCAGCACCATGAACCAGACGTGCTCGTCCTCGTAGATCTCCAACTTGGGACGCTGTCGGGCCTTGATCGCGTCCTCCACCGCCAGCGGTGGTAACCGGAACTCCTGGGCCACCTTCAGCACGTCCTCGGCGGTGGGGTTCTGCAGTCCGATCCAGACGAACCCGTCGGTGCGCCGCGCCGCCTGGGCGGCCTGCTGCATCGGCAGCCGGGTACTGCTGCGCAGCCCGGTCTCGTACACCGCGCAGTCCCCGATCACAGCCTCGACATCACGCTCCTGCTCCACCGCCCGAACGCTACGGCAGTGCCCAGGTGTGCACCGGCTGATTGGCGTGCATCCCTTGGCAGTACTGCTCCACCATCCGGCGCAGCGCCTCGGCCCGCTCCATCCCCGAGCGCCCGGCCGTGCCCTGCTCCAGCCGCTCCACCGCCGCAACCTGCCAGGCCGCGCCGTTCAGGCCGGTCTTCACCCGGTGCTCGACGATGCCCAGGTACTTGTCCACGTCCGCCCCCGGCACCCCGGCCGAGGCCAACCCCTCGGCGGCCATCGGCAGCAGCCGGCGCAGCACCAGTTCGTCCGCCCCGGTCTGGCCCAGCTGCGGCGAGTACACCGTGGCGTCCAGCCCGTCCCGGGCGCAGGCCAGGAAGTTCTCCTCGGCCGCCGCGAACGACAGCTTCGACCAGGCCGGGCGGGCATCGTCCATCAGCGAGCGCAGCGCGCCGTGGAAGAACGCCGCGTTGGCCACGGTGTCGACCACGGTGGGCCCGGCCGGCAGCACCCGGTTCTCCACCCGCAGGTGCGGTTCCCCGTCGGCCACCGCGTAGATCGGCCGGTTCCAGCGGTAGACCGTGCCGTTGTGCAGCCGCAACTCCTGCAGCGTCGGGGCCCGGCCGGAGTCCAGCACCGCCACCGGGTCCTCGTCGCTGAGCTCCGGCAGCAGGGAGGGGAAGTACCAGCCGTTCTCGGCGAACAGGTCGAAGATCGAGGAGATCCACTTCTCGCCGAACCAGACCCGGGGCCGCACGCCCTGGTTCTGCAGCTCCTGCGGGCGGGTGTCGGTGGCCTGCTTGAACAGCTCGATCCGGGTCTCCGCCCAGAGCCGGCGGCCGAAGAAGAACGGTGAGTTGGCACCGACCGCCAGCTGCGGCCCGGCCAGGACCTGCGCGGCGTTCCAGGCCCGGGCGAAGTCGTCCGGCTGGACCTGCACGTGCAGTTGCACGCTGGTGCAGGCCGACTCGGGGGCCAGCGAGGAGGCGAAGGTGGACAGCCGCTCGCCGTGGATGTTGCCGTGGATGTCCAGGTGCAGGTTCTCGCCGCGGGCGGCCAGGATCGAGTCGTTCAGGGCCTTGTACCGGGGCGAGGGAGTCATCCACTCGGGCTGGTTCAAATGCTCGGGCATCGTGGTCGGCAGGATCCCGACCATCACGATGTGCGCGTCGTGGCGGTTGGCCGCCTGCTCGGCGTGGTTGAGCACCTCGCGCAGCCGCTGCTCGGTCCCGGCCAGCTCGCTCAGCGGGGAGGGCTCGACGTTCAGCTCGATGTTGTAGGCGCCGAGCTCGGTCTGGAAGTTCGGGTCGCCGATCCCCTCCAGCACCGCGGCGTTGCGCAGCGTCGGGCGGTGGTCCGGGCCGACGAGGTTCAGCTCCATCTCCAGCCCGGTCATCGCCCGCTCGTCGTCGAACGTCCAGGTGGCCAGCAGCCGCTCGAAGACGTTCAGGCACAGGTCGACCTTCTCGCGGTAGCGCTGGCGCTCCTCGGCCGAGTACCGGCTCGCCGAGATCTCGTCACCCATGTCCACGACCAAACCACACCTTCGCGGTGCTGGCGAGAGGAGATGATCTAGGTGTGCGGCGGGCGGAAGATCCAGTTTTGCCCCAATTGCGGCGAGCCAATAGTGGTTTTGTCGGTGCAGGTCCCTACCGTGGTCCCTCGTGCGCATCCTTCACAGCTCCGACTGGCACCTGGGCCGGTCGTTCCACCGGGTGGATCTGCTGTCCGCACAGGCCGCGCACATCGACCATCTGGCCGAGGTGGTGCGGGCCGAGAAGGTCGACGTGGTCCTGGTCGCCGGGGACATCTACGACCGGGCGCTGCCCGGGGTGGACGCGGTCACCCTGCTGGACGAAGGCCTGCACCGTTTGGTGTCAGCCGGTGCGCAGGTGATCGTCTCGAGCGGTAATCACGACTCGGCCCGGCGGCTGGGTTTCAGCTCGCGGCTGCTCGAGGCGGCCGGGCTGCACATCCGCACCGATCCGGCCCGGGTGGGTGAACCGGTCCTGCTGGAGGACGAGCACGGCCCGGTCGCCTTCTACCCTTTGCCCTACCTCGAACCCGCGCTGGCGGCCGGGGTGCTGGGCGCCGAGCGCAGTCATGCCGCGGTGCTGCAGGCGGCCATGCAGCAGGTGCGGGCCTCGCTGAAGGGGCTGAAGGGCGCGCGCTCGGTGGTTTCGGCGCATGCTTTCGTCATGGGCGGCACGGTTTCCGACAGCGAGCGTGAGCTGGCCGTGGGCGGGCTCGGGCAGGTGCCGCTGAGCCTGTTCGAGGGCATCGACTACCTGGCGCTCGGGCATCTGCACGGGCGCCAGCAGCTCGCCGAGCACGCCCGGTACAGCGGTTCCCCGCTGGCGTTCTCGTTCTCCGAGGCCGATCACCACAAGGGCAGCTGGCTGGTGTCTTTGACTGAGGACGGGGTGGCCGGTGTGGAGCCAGTAGCGGCGCCGGTCCCGCGGCGGCTGGCTCGCCTGCGGGGGCACCTCTCGGAGTTGCTCACCGAGCCGCGCTTCGCGCCGCACGAAAGCGCCTGGGCCCAGATCACGCTGACCGATCCGCAGCGCCCGGCCGAGCCGATGGAGCAGCTGCGCAGGCGTTTTCCGCACCTGCTGGAGCTGCGGCTGGAGCCCGAGCGCACCGGATCCACCGAAGCCGCCGGCTACACCGAGAAGATCGCCGGGCGGCCGGATCTGGACGTGTGCTGCGGCTTCCTGGAGCACGTGCGTGGCCGCAGCGCCACCCCCGCCGAGACACTGCTGCTGCAGCAGGCTCTGGAGGCGGCGCTGATCGAGGGCATGGAGGGGGTGGCCTACGACGAGCTGACCGCCCTGACCGCCGAGGCCGAGGTCACCGACGCCGAGCTGCAGAAGCTGCTGTCCGGCCGGAGCCCTCGTCGGGGCTCTCAGCGGGACTCGCGCGGCCGGAGTGCCTGATGCGCCTGCACCGCCTGGGAATCACCGCTTTCGGCCCGTTCGCCGAGCCCCAGCACATCGACTTCGACGAGCTCAGCAGCGCCGGGCTGTTCCTGTTGCACGGCCCCACCGGCGCAGGCAAGACCAGCGTGCTCGATGCCTTGTGTTTCGCGGTGTACGGCCGGGTTCCGGGTCATCGGGGCACCGCGGGGCGCTACCGCAGCGATCATGCCGATCCGGCGGTGCGCTCCGAGGTGGTCTGCGAATTCACCGTCTCCGGGCGGCGGCTGGAGGTCACCCGCTCGCCGGAGTGGCATCGGCCGAAGAAGCGCGGCAAGGGCTTCACCCGCGAGCAGGCGCACGTCGTGGTGCGCGAGTGGGTGGCCGACGGGTGGGTGAGCCGGACCAACCGGATGGACGAGGCCGGAGACCTGATCGGGCAGCTGATCGGGCTCGGCCCGGAACAGTTCACCAAGCTGATCCTGCTCCCCCAGGGCGAGTTCGCGGCGTTCCTGCAGGCCTCGGCCGAGGAACGGCGGCCGCTGCTGCAGAAGCTGTTCGGCACCGACCGGTTCGCCGCGGTGGAGAGCTGGCTGGGCGATCGGCGCCGGGAGAGCGCCGGTTCGGTGACGGCCGCGCGCAACGAAACGGCGCGGCTGTTCGCGAGGGCCGAAGAAGCCCGGCTGGAGCCGGCCCCTGCCCAGGCGGACCACTCAGGAGGCCAGCCACCCGCGTCCCCAGGCCACCCAACGCACGCGCAGGCCACCGACTCCCCCGGTGAACCACTCACGTCCATTGCTGGTTCACCGGACCCACAGGCCACCCCCGCGCCCAGCCAGCCAGCCACAGCCCCGGGGCGCCCAACCCCCGCGCAGGCCATCGACTCTGGTAGTGAGCCACCCACGTCCGTTGCTGGTTCGCCCAACGCACAGGCCGCCCCCACACCCGGCCAGCCACCCACGTCCCCCATTGATGCTCCTGATCTGGCCGACACCGAGGCCGTGGCCACCACGGTGCGCCGCTGGGCCACCGAGGCCCAGGCCGAGCGGCACACCGCCCACGCCACCGTCACCCGCGCCGAGGCCGCTCACGAGAAGGCCCGCGGCGAGTACGAGTCCGTGGCCGAGACGGTGCGGCTGCGGGACCGGCGTCGTGAACTGAGCGCTGAGCATGATCTACTGGTCTCGCAGGCGCTGGAGCAGGCTTCCCGTAAGGCGCGTCTGCAGGCCGCCGGGCATGCCCCGGTGCTGCTCCCGTTGCTGGACGAACTCGGCGCGGCGTCGACGGAGGTCGAGACCGCCGAACTTCGCGCCGGGTCCGCCCAGCAACGGTTCGGCGACCGGCCCCGTCCCGATCTTGGGCAACTGCGGCAGGAACAGGCCACTCTCGGTTCGCTGCTGCCCGCCGAGGTCGAACTGCACCGGCTGGACCAGCAGTCCGTCCTCCAGCGCGAGCAGGTGCAGCAGGCCGAGGCCCAGCGGTTGCAGGCCGAGAAGGCCGGCGCCCGGCTGAACGAGCAGGCCGAGAAGCTGCTGGCGGCCCGCGCCGAGAGCGAGGTGCTGGCCTCCTCGGTGGCCGATCGCGACCACGATCTGGAGCGCGCCAAGAAGGTGGCCGAGGCGGTGTTGCGCGCGCAGCGGCTGGCCGAGGGGCAGACCGGGCTGGAAGACACGCTGCGGGCCGTCACCGATGTGCACCAGGCGGCGGTTGCCGCCAGCCAGGAACTGCAGGCCCGGCGGCTGGCCGGGATGGCCTCCGAACTGGCCGCTCAGCTGGGGCGTAACGAGGAGTGCCCGGTCTGCGGTTCGCTCGATCATCCCCGGCGGGCCAAGCACCGCGGCCGGCCGGTGACCGAGGAAGAGCAGGAGCGGGCCGCCCAGCAGGAGGCTCAGACCGAGGCGCGGCGGGAGCAGGCGCGGCAGTTCGTCGAGGCGGGCCGTCAGGAGCTGGCCGCCCTCACCGCGATCACCGGCGGCGCCGATGCCGAGACGGCTCTGACCGAACTGGGCGCCGCGCAGGACCGGCTCACGGAGGCTAATCGGGCGGCCGCCGCAGTGGCCGAGCTCAACGCCGAAGTGTCTGCCCTGACGCCCAAGCTGGAAACGGCCCGGGCCCGGCTGGAGTCCACCACCGAAGCGGCTGCGGCCGGGCGAGAAGAGCTGGCCGCGCTGGAAAGTCGCCGCGCCGACCTGATCAGCCGGCTGCAGCAGGCCCGGGGCGAGAGCGAGGACGTGCAGTCCCGGCATGCTCAGGTGACGGCCGCGGTGGAGGCGGTGACCGAGCACGAGGAGGCGGACCGGCAGCTGAAAAGCGCGCGGGAACGGCTGAAGCGGGCCCGGAAGGCCGCCGACGATGCTGCTGCGGCAGCCGGTTTCGCCGATCGGAAGTCTGCGGCCGCGGCAGCGCTGCCGGACCGCGAGCGCACGGCATTGGCCGAGACGATCGCGGATCACGATGCCCGGCTGGCCCGGGTGAAGGCGCTGCTGGAAGAACTGGGTCAGCAGGAGCACAGCACCGAGGCCGCCCAGCGGGTCTCTGCGCCACCGGCCCCCACTCTGCCGACGGCCGCCACGCTGCCGACAGCCAAGAAGCCGCGGAAGAAGCGGGCTCGTAAGGCAGACGCCGGGCAGCCCATGCTGGACCTCTGGGCCGGCACCGAACCAGCCGACCCCGCCCCGACCAGCCCCGACCCGACCGGCACAGACCCGACCGGCGCAGACCCGACCGGTGCAGACACAACCGGTACAGGCACGACCCGCGCCGAGCCCGAGGCCGGCCGGGAGCACCTCGACCTCGACCAGCTGGCCGAGGCGCTGCGCAAGCTCTACGAAACCGCCCGTGCGGAACACCAGTTCGCCCAGCAGCGCCATACCCTGACCACCCGCGCCGCCCAGGCCCTCACCAAGCTCGCCGCCGAACTGGAACGCCACGCCGAAGCCACCGCCGGACTCCGCACCTCGTTCGCCACCCTGGACTCGATGTCCCGCTGCATCGAGGGCACCGGCGGCGACAATCAGATGCGGATGCGCCTGAGCTCCTACGTCCTGGCCGCCCGGCTGGAACAGGTGGCCCAGGCCGCCAGCGTCCGGCTCGCTGCAATGTCCGGCGGCCGGTACTCGCTGGTGCACACCGACGGCCCGGCCAAGGGTGGCGCCCGCACCGGCCTGGGCCTGGCCGTGGTCGACGGCTGGACCGGCGTGCAGCGTGATCCCAGCACCCTGTCCGGCGGCGAGACGTTCTGCACCTCGCTGGCCCTGGCCCTCGGCCTGGCCGACGTGGTGCAGGCCGAAGCCGGCGGCGCCGCGATCGAGACCCTGCTGGTGGACGAGGGTTTCGGCAGCCTCGACCAGGACACCCTGGACGAGGTGATGGACGTGCTGGACGGCCTGCGCAGCGGGGGCCGGGCGGTCGGCCTGGTCAGCCACGTGGCCGACCTGCGCGACCGGATCCCGGCCCAGCTCGAGGTGGTCAAGGGCCGCAACGGCTCGCACCTGCGGCTGGGCGCGCTGCGGCCGTCCTAAGAGAAAGCCCGGTCCCGCACCGAAGCGGAACCGGGCTTCTCAGAACCGTTCTCAGTCCTCGAACGCCTCCGGCGCCGGGCAGGAGCAGACCAGGTTCCGGTCACCGAACGCACCGTCGATCCGGCGCACCGGCGGCCAGTACTTGAACCGCGGCGTCACTCCGGGCGGGTAAACCGCAGCTTCGCGGCTGTACGGGTGTGCCCACTCCCCGGTCAGCGACTGGGCCGTGTGCGGGGCGTTGACCAGCGGGTTGTCGTCCGCCGGCCAGGCGCCCGCGGCCACCTGGTCGATCTCGGCCCGGATCGCGATCATCGCGTCGCAGAACCGGTCCAGCTCGGCCAGGTCCTCGCTCTCGGTCGGCTCCACCATCAGCGTGCCGGCCACCGGGAACGACATCGTCGGGGCGTGGAAGCCGTAGTCGACCAGGCGCTTGGCCACGTCGTCCACGGTGACGCCGGTGGCCTTGGTCAGCGGCCGCAGGTCGAGGATGCACTCGTGCGCGACCAGCGCGTCCCGGCCGGAGTACAGCACCGGGTAGTGCTGGCGCAGCCGGGCCGCCACGTAGTTGGCCGTAAGGATGGCGGTCCGGGTGGCGCGGGTCAGCCCCTCCAGGCCCATCATCCGCACGTAGGCCCAGGAGATCGGCAGGATACCGGCCGAGCCGTACGGCGCCCCGCTCACCGGCCCGATGCCCGTGGCGGGTCCGGCCAGCGCGTCCAGCGGGTGGTTGGGCAGGAACGGCGCCAGGTGCGAGCGCACCGCCACCGGGCCCACGCCCGGGCCACCGCCACCGTGCGGGATGCAGAACGTCTTGTGCAGGTTCAGGTGCGACACGTCGGCGCCGAACTGGCCCGGCCGCGAAAGACCCACCAGCGCGTTGAGGTTCGCGCCGTCCACGTAGACCTGACCGCCGGCCGCGTGCACCTCGGCGCAGATCTGGCCGATGCCCTCCTCGAACACCCCGTGCGTGCTCGGGTAGGTCACCATGATCGCGGCCAGCTTCTCGCCGTGCTGGCTGATCTTGGCCGACAGGTCATCGAGGTCGACGTTGCCGTTCTCGTCGCAGGCCACCACCACGACCTTCATCCCGGCCATCACCGCGCTGGCGGCGTTGGTGCCGTGCGCCGAGGACGGGATCAGGCAGACGTTGCGCTCGAGCGAGCCGTTGGAGCGGTGGTAGGCCCGGATCGCCAGCAGCCCGGCCAGTTCACCCTGTGAGCCGGCGTTCGGCTGCAGCGAGACCGCGGCGTAGCCGGTCAGTTCGGCCAGCCAGGTCTCCAGATCCTTCACCAGGGCACGGATGCCCTCGGTGTCGGCGGAGGGCGCGAACGGGTGCAGCCCACCGAACTCAGGCCAGGTGATCGCCTCCATCTCGGTGGTGGCGTTGAGCTTCATCGTGCACGAGCCGAGCGGGATCATCCCGCGGTCGAGCGCATAGTCCTCGTCGGCCAGGCGCTTGAGGAAGCGCAGCATCGAGGTCTCGCTGTGGTGGGTGTTGAACAGCGGGTTCGTCAGGTACTCGGACGTCCGGACGAGGGCCGCGGGGATCGCGGGCTCGCTCACCTGAGGTGCCGGGGAGGCCCCGAAAGCCTGCAGAACCAGCGCCAAGTGGGCCTCGGTGGTGGTCTCGTCGCACGAGATACCCACATGGTCGCCGTCTACCCGGCGCAGCAGCACGCCCAGCTCGCGCGCCTGGTCCACCACAGCTTCGGCCTTGCCCGGCACCTGCGCCAGCACGGTGTCGAAGAAGTTCTCGTGCACGACCTTGACACCCTCGGCGCGCAGGCCGGCGGCCAGCGTGGCGGCGCTGGAAGCGGTGCGCTCGGCGATCCGGCGCAGCCCCTGCGGACCGTGGTACACCGCGTACATCGCGGCCATCACGGCCAGGAGCACCTGCGCCGTGCAGATGTTGCTGGTCGCCTTCTCCCGGCGGATGTGCTGCTCGCGGGTCTGCAGCGCCAGCCGGTAGGCCGGGTTGCCGTCCGCATCCTTGGAGACACCCACCAGGCGACCCGGCAGCGAGCGCTCCAGGCCCTTACGGACGCTCATGTACCCGGCGTGCGGGCCGCCGAAGCCCAGGGGCACACCGAAGCGCTGGGTATTGCCCACCGCCACGTCCGCGCCGTCCTCACCGGGCGAGCGCAGCAGCGTCAGCGCCAGCAGGTCGGCGGCCACGGTCACCAGCGCCTTGCGCTCGTGGGCAGCTTCGATCAACGGACGCAGGTCCGTCACCTTCCCGGAGGTGCCCGGGTACTGCGCGAGGACGCCGAACACGCCTTCCTCGATCGCGTCCAGAGCCGCGGCCGGGGCGTTGGTGAGGTCGGCCACGACCACCGGGATGCCGAGCGGTTCGGCCCGGGTCTGGATCACCGCGAGGGTCTGGGGCAGGACGTCGGTGTCGACCACGAACGCGGCCCCGACCGGAAGCTTGGACGCGCGGCGCATCAGCGTCATCGCCTCGGCGGCGGCGGTGGACTCGTCCAGGAGCGAGGCGCTGGCGGTGTCCAGCCCGGTCAGGTCCGAGACCACGGTCTGGAACGCCAGGAGGGCCTCCAGACGCCCCTGCGAGATCTCCGGCTGGTACGGCGTGTAGGCCGTGTACCAGGACGGGTTCTCCAGCACGTTGCGCAGGATCACGCCCGGGGTGTGGGTGCCGTAGTACCCCAGGCCGATCATCGGCACGCGCACGGTGTTGCGGCCGGCCAGGGCGCGCAGCTCGGCCAGCGCCTCGGCCTCGGAGACCGGCTCGGGCAGGGCGGGCACCCCGGAGTCGCGGATCACCGGCGGGATGACGGCCTGCTCCAGCTCGTCCAGCGAGTTCAGGCCCACGGTGCGCAGCATGGTGGCGACCTGCGGGGCGTCGGCACCGATGTGCCGGTCGGCGAAGGCGCTCACCCGGTGGCCGGTCGGTTCGCCAGGGACAGTGTCCGGCTGGTCTTCGGCATCGATGAAGGTGGTCATCGGAGGCTCCCACGCGTCAGGCGTAGCGACCACTGAGTCGGGTCGCACGGATACCTCCCCATCCGTCGGGCCACACCGCCCTTCGGAGCTGCCTCGCCCTGGCGGTCCCTGGCGCCTGAGAGGTTCCGGGGAGAGTTGCCCCTTCGGCGCCCCGTTGGACGGGGTCTCTCCCGCCGGGGTCTTCAGCTGCCGGCACGCGACCGACGGGTACGAGGTTACCGGGTCCGGCGTACGGCAGGCGAACGGAGGGTTGCACGCGAGCCCGGCTAGGCGATGCAATTGGCCTACCGGCCCGGCCGCCGATGACCCGCGGTGCGTCCTGACTCACCCCTGGTTCACCCGGTTGGCCACCCCCGGATCGCCTGTCGGAACTTGATAACGAGGTAGCGTCAACCACCGTGATCGTCGTCAGCGTGTGCAGTTTGAAGGGTGGCGTCGGGAAGACGTCAGTGGTCCTGGGACTGGCTTCGGCCGCGCTGGCCCGCGGCGTGCCCACGCTCATCGTCGACATCGACCCGCAGGCCGACGCCACCCTGGGTCTGGACATCACCGCCGAGATCACCACCAACGTGGCCACCGTGATGGGTGCCTCGCGGCGTAATGCCCAGAAGGTGAACCTGGTGCCCAGCGGCTGGGCGGCCAACGGCGGCACCCTGGACGTGCTGCCCGGCTCGCACGACATGGCCGCGCTGGACCGCCCCACCGGCAGTGAGCGCACCCTGGCCCGGCTCTCGCACGCGATCCACCAGCTCGAGGGCTACCAGCTGGTGCTGATCGACTGCCCGCCCTCGCTGGGCACGATCACCCGCTCCGGCCTGGCCGCCAGCCAGCGCGCCATCGTGGTCTCCGAGCCGGCCCTGTTCTCGGTCACCGCCGCCGACCGGGCCCTGCACGCGATCGAGGACGTCCGCCGCAACATCGCGCCCTCCCTGCAGCCGCTGGGCGTGGTGATCAACCGCTACCGCGAGCGCTCCCCCGAGCACCGGTACCGCGTGCAGGAGCTCTCGGACATGTTCGGTCCACTGGTCCTGGGCCCCTCGATCCGCGAGCGCAGCGCCCTGCAGCAGGCCCAGGGCGCCAGCCAGCCCATCCACCGCTGGCCCGGCGCCCCTGCCCAGGAACTGGCCGGTGCCTTCGACGCCCACCTGGCCCGCGTCCTGCGAGCCAACACCCGAGGCCGCCGTCCCACCGCCAGCGCCAGCTGAGGCTCGCCGGCGCCACACCCCACTCGCAGAAAAGCCCCGGGGTACCGGAGCCCGGGGCCTTTCTGCAGATCTGTGGTTGTGGCGCAGCCTGATTCGTCGCGGAGGCTAGCTGATCGCGCGGGCCCGGCGACGGGCCGAGAGCTCGTCATCGGCGGCCAGGGTCTCGTCCCCGGCGCGCTCCGCCGGAAGCTCGGCCAGGGTGCCCTCGACCTCGCGCCAGACCCGGCCGACGGCGATGCCGAACACGCCCTGCCCGCCCTGGACGAGATCTATCACCTCGTCCGCCGAGGTGCACTCGTAGACGCTGGCGCCGTCGCTCATCAGGGTGATCTGGGCCAGGTCCTCGACGCCGTGGTCGCGCAGGTGGTTCACCGCGATCCGGATCTGCTGCAGCGAGACGCCGGTGTCGAGCAGCCGCTTGACCACCTTCAGGACCAGCACGTCACGGAAGCTGTACAGCCGCTGGGTGCCCGAGCCGGTGGCGTTGCGCACGGTGGGCTGGACCAGGCCGGTGCGGGCCCAATAGTCGAGCTGGCGGTAGGTGATGCCCGCCGCCCGGCAGGCGATCGGGCCGCGGTAACCGGCCTCCTCGTCGAGCTCGGGCAGGTCGTCGGTGAAGAGCATTCCCTGCGCCTGCGCGACGACGTGACCGGGCACAGCATCTCGCTCGCTACGCTCGCTCACGGCGGCTCCATTCAAACGTTCCGAGTCCGGCACGCTGGTCCGAGGGACGGATCGCAGCGGGAGAACTACACCGGGGTCGTTTCATTTGAACCGTAGGCTGCCCACCGGGCCTCGTCAACGAACCGGCTGCCGAGGCGGGCGGCGTGTCGGCAGATCACCCCTCATTCGGACCAATCGGAACGCATCGCCACCGGCCGGTGCGGGCCGCGAAGGCCTTTCAGGAATTCCCCGGGCCCTTGCCGGTCTCGCCGAAGTCCTCCGGGGAGATGTTGTCGAGGAACTCGCGGAACTTCTCCACCTCGTCCTCGTCCTCGTCCGGGACCGAGACCCCGCCGGCCTCCAGCACCTCCTCGGCCCCCACGATCGGGCAGCCGACCCGCAGCGCCAGGGCGATCGCGTCGGAGGACCGGGAACTGACCGCCAGGCCGCCGTCGAAGACCAGCTCGGCGTGGAAGACGTTCTCCTTCAGGGCGACGATGCGCACCTGGGACAGCCGCCGCCCGAGCGCCTCGATCACGTCCTTCATCAGGTCGTGGGTGAGGGGGCGCGGCGGCACCAGACCCTGCTGGGCGTTCGCGATCGCGTTCGCCTCGGGCGCTCCCACCCAGATCGGCAGGTAGCGATCCCCGTCGCGCTCCTTCAGCAGCACGATCGGGTTGTTCGAGGGAACCTCGACCCTGACACCAACCACATCAAGCTCCCGCACCCCGCAAACGTACCCCGGGGCCGCGCAGTACGGCGAGCAGAGTCAGAACTGCCCGCGCTCCAGTGCGGTTTTCAGCAACGCCGAGTGCAGCTGCACGCACAGCGCCATCAGTTCTTCGGCCATTTCCTGGGCGCTCTCGCCGGAGGCCTGCCCCTGGCCGCGGGTGACCTGCTCGATCAGCCCGGCCTCACGGTCGGCGGCGGTCCGGAAGGCCCGCAGATGACGCGGCTCGAGGCCGAAGGCGGCCAGTTCACCGGCGGTGTGGGCGACGGCCAGGGCCTCGGCGTCGAAGGTCCCGGCGGGCCGGGCCGCGACCAGGCCGTGCGACTCCAGCTCGGTCAGCACCGCCTCGCTGATCTCGGCGGCGGCCAGCAGCTGGGCCCGGCTGAACCGGCCCTGCAGCGGCGGCCCGAGCACTTCGGGGTCCTCGGCGTCCAGGGCCTCGGCGTCCAGGGCCTCGGGAAGGGGCTCGACCAGCCGCGGGAACCGGCTGACCGGGGCCTGCAGACCGGCGTCGATCGCGTCCAGGTGCTCGCGGATGACCCGCAGCGGCATGTAGTGGTCACGCTGTACCCCGAGCACGTACCGCAGCCGGTCGACGTGCTCGGGGGTGAACTTGCGGTACCCCGCGGCGGTGCGCAGCGGCTCGACCAGTCCCTGGTCCTCCAGGTACCTGATCTTCGAGATCGAGATGTCCGGGAAGTCCTGCCGCAGCAGCTCCAGGACCGCCCCGATGCTCATCGCACCGCTGGGGTCACCCGCGCTGTTGGCGTGGGGCCCCGCCGCCGCGCCCCTCATCGGCCTCAGGAGGTACGGCGGCTGGGGTGGAAGACCAGCCGGTACTTGCCGATCTGGACCTCGTCCCCGTCCTTCAGCAGGGCTTCGTCGATCCGGTCGCCGGCCAGGTAGGTGCCGTTCAGGCTGCCCGCGTCGCGCACGAAGAACTGCCCACCGCGGCGCAGGAACTCGGCGTGCTTGCGCGAGACCGTGACATCGTCCAGGAAGATGTCGCTGTCCGGCTTGCGCCCGGCCGTGGTGCGCTCGTCGTTCAGCAGGAACCGGGCGCCGGCGTTCGGCCCCCGCTGCACCACCAGCAGCGCCGACTGACCGGGCAGGGCGTCCACCGCGGCCTGCTCGGGGCCGGACAGACCGGTGGGGCGTTGTTCCTCGTCGATCCCCGGTATGGCACCGAAGGAGATCGTCGTCTCGACCATCGGCGCGTCGTACTCACGCCTGGCACCCTCCGGCCCCTGACCGCTCAGGAACCTCGGTTCCGACATGTCGATCTCCTGTCTCGTGAAGTCTGACTAGCGTAACCCTCACCTAGTGGTTGAGGCATGTACCGGTTGCCCCCCGTTCACCCGGGCATCAACCGACTCGCCGGACCGTTCCGGCCCCTGGCCGGGGGCGATCCGGTCCTCAGTCCAGCTGAGTCTGGTACTCGGCCGCGCTGAGCAGGCCCTCGAACGCCTCCGGCCCCGCCACCGTGACCTCGAACATCCAGCCGTCGCCGTACGGGTCGGAGTTGACCAGTTCGGGTGTGGCGTCCAACGCCGGGTTACGAGTGGTCACCGTACCGCTCACCGGGGCGTAGACGTCACTCACGCTCTTCGTCGACTCCACCTCGCCGCAGGTGGTACCGGCCTGCACGGCCGTGCCGTCCTCGGGCAGCGTGACGTAGACGATGTCGCCGAGCGCGTCCTGGGCGAACGCGGTGATGCCCACCCGGGCGACGTCGCCCTCGATCCGCACCCACTCGTGATCGGTGGTGTACTGCAGCTCGTCCGGGTACTCGAAGTCGCTCACTGCGCCCTCGTCTTCCTCTCAGTCCTGGGGCTCGTCGGTGCGGGGCACGGCGTAGGTCGGTCCGACCGCCTCCCGCACCACCGGCACCTCGAGATCTTGCCTGCGCTGAACCGTACCGCTCGCACCCACCTGGTGCAGCGTCTCCAGCACGCCGCCGGGGATGTTGAGCGCCGATTCCATCGTCGCCGGGTCACCGATCGCCAGCAGCCGGTAGGGCGGGGACTGCTCGAGGCCGTCGGCGACCACCGCGCCACCGGTCGGCGGATCGGTGAACGAGGTGCTGGCCACCACCCGGACCTGGCCGAACTGGATCGCCTCGGCGCCCGCGTCCCGCAGCTCCTGGACGGCGTCGAGCACGGTGGAGGCGTCGAGCAGGGCCTGCGGGTCCTCGATCCGGATCACCACGCCCGGGCCCTGGGCGGGTTCGGTGCCGGCCAGGATGCCGAGTACGTCAAGCCGTTCCCGAGTGGCCTTTTCCGCAGCCGCGGCCCGGTCGGTCCCGGACTGCAACTCGTTCTGGGTCTCCTCCAGAGTGCGGGCCTCAGCATCGAGCCGTTCGCTCTGCCGGCTGACGTCGTCCAGAACTCGCACCAGCTCGCTCTGGCTGAGCGAACTCAGATCGTTGGACGTGGTCTGCCGGGCCTGCACGACCAGGCCGAACCCGAGGGCGCCGAGCAGGACGGCGGCCAGAATCTGAAACCTGGTCACCCGAAATCGAGGACGGGGGACGCGCGCCGGCTGGGCACCGTCACCGGCGGCGGGGGCCGGGTCTTCAGGAGCAACGGACGGGGTGCTCGCCGTGGTCTCGCCGGTGCCGGTGGTTGCGGTAGCTGCGGATTCAGGACCAGTAGCGGCAGCGCCCGTGGCCCGCGTGGCTTCGGCTTCCGGGCGGGCGGGTTCCTGAGGCGGGATCGGCAAGGTGTCGTCGTCCGAGGCAGATCCTGGCTCAGTGTCCCGGCCACCTACCCCCGGCGACCCGGCCGACGTCCCCGCGCCACCCGTCCGTTGCTGTTGCTCTTGCTCCCCCGAACTCTCACCGAGCACTGGCGGCACTGCCCCCGAAGGCAACGGCCGACGTCCCCCTGCGGGCCGGATCACCCGCGTACGGCCGGGATTGGCCGGCCGCGAGATCGGCATCGGCGCCGTGTCGGCGCTCTGCTCGTCCTCCGGCTGCTCGCCGGGCTTCTGCTCAGCCATGCATCACGCCTTGAAGATGTGCCGGCGGATCGCCGCCGCGTTGGAGAAGATCCGGATGCCCAGCACGACCACCACCCCGGTCGAGAGCTGCGCCCCCACTCCCAGATGGTCCCCCAGGAACACGATCAGCGCCGCCACCACCACGTTGGACAGGAAGGAGACGATGAACACCCGGTCGTCGAAGATCCCGTCCAGCATCGCCCGTACCCCGCCGAACACCGCGTCCAGCGCCGCCACCACGGCGATCGGCAGGTAGGGCTGCAGCCAGAGCGGGACGGTCGGCTGCAGCACCAGGCCGGCCACCACCCCGACCAGCAGTCCGATCGCCGCGATCACGTACGTCCTCCAGAAATAGGTTCGGCCTCTCTGAGCACGAACTGCCCGGCCCCCGGGAGCGTGAGCTCCGGCGCCGCGGCGATGTCCACGCGAATACCGTTGTTGTCCCGCAACGACTGCACGTACGGCCCGGCCTGCCCCTCGGCGAACTCCGACTGCAGGGAGCCCGGCTCACCCACCACCGAGATCACGTAGGGCGGCACCAGCGGCCGGAAGTCGACCAGGATCGCCTGCCCGGCCGAGCGGATCGCCGAGATCGCGGTCAGCCGCTCGCCGTTGATCGAGATCGCCTCGGCCCCGGCCGCCCACAGCCCGTTCACCACCACCTGCAGGTCCGCGTCGAGCACCACGCCCTCGTCGTAACCGGTGGCCGCCCGCGGATCGCTGCCGACCGCGTCCCGCCCGGGGGCGTCGTCCAGCGTGACCTGGATGCCCTTGCCGTGGACGGCGAGTTCACCGGTGAGGGCGCCGAGTTCCTGCACCTGACGGCTGAGCGCGGCGCCGCGGGTCCCGAGCAGGGTCTGCTGGGCGGCGGCATTGGCGGCGGCGATCTCGGCGTTGTGCTGCTTCTGCTCGGCCACCGCCTCGGAACGGTGCTCGATCTCCTCGCGCAGTTCCCGGCTGACCGCGTCGGACTCGCGCTGCGGCACCCGGATCGAGACGACCGACACGGCGAACCCGGCCCCGGCGACGATCGCCAGCACCAGGGTGAGCGCGATCCGCAGCGGGGTGCGCGGTTTCGGGTCGGCCGCGGCCGCTGCGTAGCCGGGGTCGAGCGGGCGTTCCATCACCTCGCGCAGCAGGGTCATCGAGGCGTCGAGCGGGCGGGGACGCTCGCTCATCCGGCCGCCTCGCCCTGCGCCCCGGGCGGTGCGGAGCTGATCGGGGGTTTCTTGGTCAGGTGCTCGCGCAGCGCCAGCACGGCCGCGGCCTGGCGCAGGTAGATCAGCGCCGACCACCAGTACAGCGCGGTGCCCCACCAGGCGAAGGCCCAGCCGACCGGCATCGCGATGTCGCCGAACCGGCCCTCGATGTCGCCGAGCAGCAGCAGCGGGAAGGCGTAGAGCAGGTTGGCGGTGGCGGCCTTGCCCAGGAAGCTGACCTCCAGCGGGCGGCGCTCGTCGTTGGTCATCAGCAGCAGCGAGCCGACCAGCACCGCGTCCCGGGCGATCAGCAGCAGCACCAGCCACCACGGGATCACCTCGCGGTAGGCCAGGCCGAGCAGCGTGGTCAGGATGTACAGCCGGTCGGCCACCGGGTCGAGCATCTGCCCCAGGCGGGTGGTCTGCCCCCAGCGCCGGGCCAGGGTGCCGTCCAGGTAGTCGGTGAATCCGCTCACCATCAGCACGACCACCGCCCAGCCGACGTGGTCGAGCAGGATCAGCGCGGCGAAGACCGGCACCAGCAGCAACCGGCCGAAACTGAGCAGGTTGGGAATGTTGAGCACCCGAGTGCCGCTCACCGGGTTCTCTCCCACCGGCACGTTCCTCCTTCTTCCGTTCTCCCCGAATGCCCACCGCGGCGAACCGGGCCTGAGCCGCCAGGACAGCCTACGGGGCGCCGGGTACTGCGACCGGGCACCCGGCTTCAGGTATAAATCTGCAGTCCCGGCGAGGCGGGCGATTGGCGGCATTAACTCCTTATGCTGTGTCGGGGACCGTACGCGGGGTAACCGGTTCGTGAGTGGCGGGTTGGGGAGGTGGCGTGGGGCGCAGGCCGGGTACCACCATGGCCGACTCCGTCACCACGGCCGGCGCCGTCTACGTCCTGGACGCGCTGGCGGTGGCCGGATCGGCGTTCGTGCTGGTCTGGAGCACCGTGCCGGGCAGCCGCGACTCGGCCCTGGGGGTACTGGTCATCGCGCTGACCGCGCTGCTGCTGGTCGGCCTGACCGTCGCCCTGGCCCGGCTCGGCTCACGGCCCTTGCCCGCCATCCCCGCGCCGCTGCTGTGGCTGCCCCTGCTCGGCGCCGCCCTGGTCACCTCCTGGCACCTGCTGGCCGGCCGCGAGCTGGGCCCCGCCGAGACCGCGGTCGCCCTGGGCCTGGCCCTGCTGGTGATGCTGCGCCAGTCGTTCACCGGCCTGGACAACGTCCGGCTGGTCCGGGAGCTGCAGGAGAGCCAGGACCGGCTGCGGGCCCAGGCGTACCACGACTCGCTCACCGGCCTGGCCAACCGGGCGCTGTTCGACCAGCGGCTGCGCCGGGCGATCCGGGGCGGGCGCCCGCTCGGCCTGATCTTCTGCGACCTGGACGACTTCAAGGCGGTGAACGACCGGCTGGGTCACAACGCGGGCGACGAGGTGCTGCGCGCGGTGGCCGGCCGGCTGCGGGCCTGCGTGCGGCCGATGGACACGGTGGCCCGGCTCGGCGGGGACGAGTTCGCGATCCTGATGGAGGACGCGGCGGAGTCGCCGGACGTGATCGGCAACCGGATCCTGGGGGCGGTCGGCAAGCCGTTCCAGCTGGAGCACCGGGGGCGGGCGACCCGGGTCCTGGTCGGCGCCAGCGTGGGGGTCGCGGTGCTGGACAAGGTGGATCAGGACGCCTCGCCGGAGAGTTTGCTGGCCCGGGTGGACCAGGCGATGTACGCGGCCAAGCGGCGCGGCAAGAATCAGCTGGTCACCTTCCGGCACGGCACCCCGGACAGCCCCGACCCGCGCTACCTGCCTCTGCCCGACCCCGAGGCGCCCCCTCCGAACTCTGTCCCGGCCCTGGCGCCGAACCCGGTTCTTGCCCCGGCCACCGGCCCGATCCCCCGAAACGGCACCTCTTCCACCATGCATCCGGTCACCCCCGCCGCCCAGTACCGCGCCTCCGGCCAGGCCCGTCCCGAGCCGCCGCGCCCGCCCGCCACCGAAGAAGAGCTCAAGGCCCAGGAACGGGCCCGGCTCACCGCGGCCGCCCAGCGGTCGGTGGAACGCAGCCTGGCCGAGTACCAGGCGCTGGAGAAGGAGTCCGAGCGGCGGGAGGCCGAACGGGCCGCCGCCGAGCGCCGCGCCGCCGAGGCCCTGCAGATCGAGGCCGAGGTCCGGGCCGGCACCCGTCCCGAGGCCGAGGTGATCCCGCTCAGCCGGGCCGTCGACCTCCGCGCGCAGAAACAGGCTGCCGAGGCCGAAGCCGCCGCCGAGACCCTGCAGATCGAGGCTGCTGAGGCCGAGGCGGTCGAGGCAGAAGCGGTCGAGGCCACCCGCCGGGCCAAGAACGCGGCCGAGTCCCAGGCGGCTGCCGCCCCGAGCACTCAGCCCCGCAACGCCGGGCCGGTCAGCGAGGCCGAGACCCTGCAACGGGCCGAGCAACTGGCGGCCCTCTCCTCCGACCACATCTCCGTCCTTTACCGCCCGGTGCTCAGCCTGCGCACCGGGCAGCTGACCGCGCTCGCCGCCGCCGTGCGCTGGCAGCACCCGGTGCACGGCCCGATGCCGGTCGACGCGCTGATGTCCGCCGCCGAGCAGGCCGGGCTGCGCCGGCCGCTGGAAGAACGCCTGCTGGACTCGATCTGCTCCGCCCTGGCCCTGCTGCGCAAGGCGCCGGACTGGGACGAACTCACCGCGCACGTGCCGCTGCCCACCCTGTACCTGGCCGACGACCGCCTGGTCACCGTGCTCGAACGCACCCTGCGCCGCCACGACCTGCCCGGCAGCGCCCTGGTGCTGCAGATCACCGAGGACGGCCCCTCCCCCGACCTGAACGCCGCCGCGCGGGTGCTCGGCCGGGTCCGGGCTCTGGGCGTGAGCCTTGGCCTGGAGGCTTTCGGCGCCGGCCCGGGCGACCTTGGCTTCCTGACCCGCCTGCCGATCGACAACCTCACGCTGCACCGCTCGCTCGCCGCCGCCGAACCCGGCAGCCGTTCCGAGGCCGTGCTGGCCGGCACCATCGCGATGACGCCGGGACTGAAACTCACGCTGATCGCCGACGGGGTCAGCCACCAGGTGCAGGCCGACCGGCTGCACACGCTCGGGGTGGACCTGGCGCAGGGGCCGCTCTACGGCGAACCGGTTCCGCTGCCGGAACTCGATCTGCTGCATCTGTGAGCGGCCCCCACGCCCTCACTGCAGATTGCTGCGCGGGCCGTGGAACCAGTGCTTGACCGAGATGTGCCACCCGGCGTACAGCGCACCCAGCAGCAGCGCCAGCACGATCGGTGCGTAGTTCACCGCGGTCCAGCTGAAGTCGTCGTTCAGCGGCCAGCCCGCGGGTGAGAACGGCAGCACGAAATACACCGAGGTGACGGCGATCTCGGCAACCGCGAGCAGACACAGCCAGCGATACCGCGAACCCAGCGTCCAAGGCCCGGGCTGCCAGTCGTCCCCGATTCGCCACCGCAGGTAGATCGGGATGGCGAAGGCCAGGTACAGACCGATCACGCCGATCGAGACCACTGCGTAGAACGCGGTCGGCGCACCCGAAGGACTTTCGTACAGCGCCGGCAAGGTCAGAACCAAAGCCGCTGCCCCGGCTGCGAACACCGCGTTGCGCGGCACCCCCTTGGCATCGACCGTGGCCCACCAGCCCGAACCCGGCACCGCCCGGTCCCGGCTGAAAGCGAACAACATCCGCGAGGTGGACGTCATACAGGCGGTCGAGCAATAGATCTGGCCGCTCATGCTGATGAACACCACCAGCTTGAACAACGCCGGAGACAGCGCACTCGAGAGCACGGCCAGCACGCTACCGCCGCCGTAGGGGTTCACCGCCGGGTCGAAGGAATTGATGAAGTCCGTCTCGGTGGCGGCGAAAAGGAAGGCCAGCAGCAGGATCCAGCCGCCGATCGCCGAATAGAGAATGGACTGCCAGATCCCCTTGGCCGCCGCGTTCGCCGCTCCCTGGGTCTCCTCGGAAAGGTGGGCCGAGGCGTCGTAACCGGTGATGGTGTACTGCGTGAGCAGAAACCCCAGCGGCAGCACGTAGAACCAGAACGTGCTGTCCCCGTCGCCACCGATCCCGGCGTTGTTGATCCGCTCGGTGAACACGAACGACAGGCTCTGGTGCGAGTCCGGCCCGAACACCAGGACCAGCACCACGATCAGTGCCCCGAACACGTGCCACCAGACGCTCACGTTGTTGATCACCGCGAGCAGGTGCGAGCTGAAGATGTTCACCGCGGTGATCAGCGCCAGCAGCGCGACGAACCAGAAGAACTGCTGGTACAGGTAGTTCCCGCCGAGGAAGCCGGTGGCGTACCCGTCCGAGAACAGGTCGATGAAGGTGTTCAGGTAGATCGCGGCGCCGTAGGCCACCGAGGCCAGGATCGCCACCAGCCCGACCAGGTTCAGCCAGCCGGTGTAGTACCCGGCCTTGGCCCCGCCGAGTTTCGCCGCCCACCAGTAGATCCCGCCCGAGGTGGGGTAGGCCGAGACCAGCTCGGCCAGGCAGAAGCCGATGATCAGGATGAACGCCGAGATCACCGGCCAGCCGATCGAGATCGCGATCGGGCCGCCGTTGTTCCAGGCCTGGCCGAAGGTGGTGAAGCAGCCGGCCAGGATCGAGATGATCGAGAACGAGATGGCGAAGTTCGAGAAGCCGGACCAGGAGCGGTGCAGTTCCTGCTTGTAGCCGAGCCGGGCCAGGACCGACTCGTCGTCGTTCACCGTGCTGTCTGACATGGGTCTCCTCAGGGGGTTGAAGAGCAGCAGGCGCAAACCATCACTCTGAGGCGTTTCGGGCACCGGCATCGCGGGTCACATCCGGATGAAGCGCTGAGCGGCTCAGACCTCGTCGGCGAGCAGCCGGCGCAGGGCGTCGTAGGCGTAGTCCCGGGCCGGCCGCCCGTGAGGTCTGCCGATCTCACCGAACCGGGTGTCATCAAGGGCGGCGAGCAGCAGCTCACACACCTGCACGTGGTGCACCGGCGAGGCCCCGACCTTCACCAGCTCATCCACCACTGCGCCACGTGCACCCAAGTGCGGGGTCAGCATCAGGTTCACCAACGGCACGAAATCGACCACGGGCTGCCGCAGCCGCAAGTAGAACAGCAGCTGCACAGCCGGGCGGGCACGAACGCCTAGAATTCGCTCACTGGACTGCAGACAGCAACTCAGACTGCCGATGAGACAATCGGTTCGGCCGGGATCGAGATCACCGATCAGCCTCGACGCCAGATCCCAGCCAGCCAGTTGGATCCATGCCACGAGCGCAGGCCGGCGAAGCGCCAGTTCTGTTTCCGGGTCGGAGCCGACCTTCAGCAGCCACTCAGCCAAGCCCGGAGTACGCCGGTCAGCCCAGCCGAGAGCAGTGAGCACCGCTGCCCGCAGAGCGGAACCCTGCTGAGTGTCACAGGCCAGTGGCAGCAGCACTTGCGTGACTTCGTCGGTCAGTGGCCGTTCACCCAACGCTGCCACGGCCGAGCTACGCACCACCGCCGGCTGAGCCTCGTCGGCGGCCCAGGCCAGCAAGCGATCGTTCACCTGTTGCCGGCCATCGGCCCGATTCAGAGCCTTGACCGCCCGAGACCTCAGCAACGGCTCCAGCTCCGGGGCCGAGATCAGTTCCAGCAGATACTCGGTCGTTTCGGGGCTGCTCGAAGCTCGTCCCAGCGCCCCGATCGCCGCATCACGCAGTGAGAGATCCTGCGTCTCGTCCCGGCTCAGCACCAGCAGGCGATCGCCCACCCGCGGATCGCCCGCCTCCTGCGCAAGGGATGTCAGAACCATTAGTTCCTCAGCACTGGTGAGCTTCGGGTCCTTGCCCAGTTCCAGCAACTGCCCGACCGTCTCAGCCGTGACCTCCAGCCCCAGAAGGACCTGAGCGCGACCAAGGGGGTCGAGACCGGGATCGAGGCTGAACTGGACAAGGCGTTCCTCCACCTGCAGCCCGGGCATCCCTGCCTCGGCCCAGGCGGCGACCAATCGGGCCCGCACCCCCAGATCCACACTCTCGTCCCGGCTCAGGTCAAGGATCCTCGACTCGATCTCGGGCACCCAGGTAGCCAACGCGCCGGCCGCGTGGAACTGCACCTGCCGGTCTGCACCGACGCTGAACTCCAGAAGCTGCTCCAGCATCCGTGGTTCAGCGGCGACTACAGCCGCCGCTCCGATCCACCGGCAGCGCTGTTCGCTGCCCCCGGGCACCGCCTGAAGAAACCGCCCAGCCAAAACCTCTCGATAGGAGGCGCTCTGCATCGAACTCAGCACGGCGAGCACACTCGCCCGGTAGCCGGAGTACTGCGCTCGGCCCTGGCAATGCATCAGTTCCTCGGCGGCCTGACCGAGCAGCTTCTCCGCCAGTGGCCGGTCCACCGGGATCTCGTCCGCCAGGCAGCGCAGGGCGAACAAGAAGTCCCGGCCCAGCAGTTCCTCGTGCGGGGTGGGCGCTGGCTCCTCGTCCTCGTCGCCCAGCGCCAGCACTGCCGCCGCCACCAGGTCGTTCGAGGCCTCGGCCGAGCTCAGGCCGGTGAAGCCCAGCGCCAGCAGAATCGGCTCCTGCCAGCGCGGGTCGTGGAGCTGGGCCCGGATCAGGCCGATCCGGCGCCTCGGCAGTGCCACCAGGTAGCGCGCGGCGTAGTACTCCTGAAAGGTCAGGTGCAGGAAGCCGTATCGCCCGGGCGCCCGCTCCACGAAGAGACCGGTGTGCACCCGCACCGTGGCCAGGAACTTCTCCACCTCGCTGAGCACCGTGGGCGACGGGTCCTCCTCGTCCCACGGCTGTCCGTTGATCTTGGCCCAGCGCGGCCCCAGCACCTGCAGGATCTCGTCGTGCCGGGCCATGCCGTCCGGCCGGTTCGAGTGGATCCAGTAGGCCAGATCGCCCAGCAGCCGGGTCACGTGGCGCTCCTCGGCCAGGGCGGAGGCGGGCACGCCCTGCGCGGTGCGCCAGGTCCGGGCCAGGGTGTCGGCGGCCAGCCGGTACAACTCGATCCGCTTCTGCGGCAGCTGCGCCCCGGTGCTGTGAATCAGAGCGAGGATCCGCAGCATGAGCGGGTTCACGGCCAGCCGGGCCACGCCGGGGGCGTGGTCCACGGCGGCCAGGATCGCGCTGACCTCGGCGCCGGCCGCCCCACGATGCAACTCGGCCGAGGCGTGCGGTGCCTGGGCCTGCTCGACGGCCAGGCACCAGCGCCGCAGGAAGCCCTCGATCTGCTCCCGGTCCATGTCCCTGGCCCGGAAGTGCACGAAGTCGCCGGTCAGCGGGACCTCGCGGTAGCCGGCCACCCGGCTGGTGATCACGAACCGGTTGCCCGCCCCGGCGTGCCGGCGGACGAACTCTTCCACCCGTTTGACCACGCCGGTGCGGTCGGTCACGGTGGTGATCTCGTCCAGGCCGTCGAGCAGGATCAGCACATCGCCGTTGGCCAGGCGCTGGGTGAACAAGTCCCCCAGCGCGTCGGCCGGGCAGTCCGCCAGGTCGTGGAACTTCTCCAGGAAGTCGGTGAGCGAACTACGGCGCCAGGTCTCGTCCTGGGCGTAGTCGCCGATCCGGATCAGCACCGGCAGGCGGACCCGGCCTTCGGGCAGATCCTCGCGAGGAGCATCCGGATCGGCCAGCGCCCGGGCGTTGGCCAGGGCCAGATGCCGCAGCAGAGTGGTCTTTCCAGCGCCTGGATCGCCCAGGACCACCACCTGCGGATGCGCACCGAGCACCGTCTTCCACCCGAGCACCACCCGGCTGCCGCTGCTCTCCGAAGCCGACGGCTCGTCGTGCTCCGTGTCCGGCCCGTTCAGTTCGTTCAGTACCGCAGCGTCCAGGCTGACGAAGATCTCCTCGAGCCTGAGCTTGACCTGACGCTGGGTCTGGAACGTGCCGCGGGGATCCAGATGGAGGTTCCGGTCGATCGCCCAGTCCAGGTAGTCCCAGGTGGTGGCCTCGGTCGCCGCTCCCGCGCCGAGCGCCGCACGCACGGCCGCCAGATCGGTTCTCAGCTCATCGATCGCCCTGGCGTCAAGGACGGGACCGGCGGCCGACTCGGAAGTGATCGCCGCGGTGAATGCTTCCAGGAAGGTCGTTGCGGCGGGCTCGACCTCCCGGACCAGGGGCAGGCGCTCGCCGGACGAACTGAGCGACCGGACGTAGCTGCGGGCCAGATCGGCCGGTACGACCTGCTGGCCCCGGGTGATCACCCGGGCGATCAGCGGTGCCGCCTCGTGCTCCAGGAAGGAGGCGTCGAACAGCGAGCCGGTCCAGCCCGGGTGCCGCTCCTGCAGCACTTCCAGGGCCTTGGCCAGCGAGTTCTTCACCGCCAACTGCAGCGGTTCGCGGCCCACCGCGCGCAACGCCGTGTTCTTGACCGGCGCGCTCTTCAACGCGGCGCCGACCACGCCACCGGCGATCCGCCACACCACCGCATCCGTAAGCATTACCGCAAAACGTACCGGCGCCGGGCCCGTCGAGGTGCCCGAAACCACCAGCAAACCAATGGAGGACGCTGGTGCGCGAGTTGCGCACCAGCGTCCCCAGGTTTGCTCTGTGGTGTTCTACCGGACCGAACTCAGCGCCGCCAGAAATCGAAACGGTCGCGCCCGGGCCGGAAACCGGCCGCCTCGACCACGTCCACCGCCAGGTCGAACTGCGCCCCCACCCGGTACGGCACGTGCGCGTCGCTGCCGAAAGACACCGCCTCGCCGCCCTCCTCGTACCACCAGCGCATCAGCTCGGCCGACCAGAGCGGGCTGCGGGTGTTGATCTCCAGCGCCCGGCCCGAGGTGGCGAGCGCCCGGAAGACGCTGCGGTACTCCTCCTCGAACAGCTTCTCGTCGTACGCGTTCGCGCTCTGCGGCCAGTAGCGGCGCGGGAAGTCGCAGTGCGCCAGCACCTGGAACACGTCCGAGCCCTTGATCAGCTCGACCAGGCCCTCGAAGTAGCGGCGCATCAGGTCCTCGGTGGGCATCACGTTCAGCCCGAAGACCCGCTCCGGCGAGATCATCCGGCCCTCGTGGACCACCGAGTGCAGCGAGCCCAGGACCCGCTCGAACGCGCCCGAGTTCAGCACCGCGGCCACGCTGCCCGGGAACAGGTGCGGCTCGCCGGTCTCGATGCCGGACAGGATGCGCAGTTCGGGGTACTTGTCCCGGCAGCGTTCCAGTTCGGCCTGGTACGCCTCCACGTCCAGGGGCAGGACCCGGTCCCGGAAGACGATCGAGGTCTCCCCGGGCGGCAGGTCGTCGTGGGCCCAGGCGGTGAAGTCGACATGCTCGGTGAAGGCGATCGCGGGCAGGCCGATCTCGACGGCCTTCGCGCAGGTCAGATCCATCGAGCCGTTGCTGCGGGTGTCCCAGCTGAACTGGGAGTGCACGTGGTTGTCGGGGGGAAGCATCGCCACGATTCTCTCATCGGCGCACAATGAGCAGGTGAACACCCCGGCAACCCCAGCGTTCGAAAAGCTCGTCGACCTCCTCGCCGAGGGCGGAGCAGTGGTTCTCAGCGGGGCCGGTATCTCCACCGACTCGGGCATTCCGGACTACCGCGGGCCGTCCGGGGCGCTGCGCCGGCACACCCCGATGACGTACCAGACCTTCATGGGCGATCCGGCGGCCCGGCACCGTTACTGGGCCCGCAGTTTCCTGGGCTGGCGGCAGATCGCGCTGGCCCGGCCCAACGCGGCCCACGAGGCGGTCGCCGGGCTGCAGCGCCAGGGTCTGCTCGAGGGTGTGATCACCCAGAACGTGGACGGGCTGCACCAGGCCGCCGGGGCCCAGGACGTGATCGAGCTGCACGGTGGGCTCGACCGGGTGATCTGCCTGGAGTGCGGCGGCGAGACCGGCCGCGCCGACCTGGACCAGGCGCTCACCGCGGCCAACCCGGACTTCACGACGCGGGCCGAGCAGATCAACCCCGACGGCGATGTGGACCTGCCGGAGGACGAGCTGGACGCCTTTGTGATGGTCGGCTGCAGGCACTGCGGTGGTGGGCCGCTGCGGCCGGACGTGGTGTTCTTCGGCGAGACGGTGCCCCGGCCGCGGGTGGACAAATGCTTCGCCGCAGTGGACCGCGCGAAGGCCCTGCTGGTCCTGGGTTCCTCACTCAAAGTGATGTCGGGCTTCAGGTTCGTGCTACACGCGAGCAAACAGGGCATTCCTGTGGCAATCGTCAACCAAGGTGAAACTCGGGGCGATACGTACAGCGACATCCGGCTCGATGCCCCGCTCGGCGTAGTGGTACCCGCCCTGCATCACGCACTGAGCGCAAAGTGCATGATCAACTAGCCTGAACGGGCACTTTGTGCTCCACCGCTCGGGTAGGTTGACGTCGGCCGACCGGTTGACAGTCGGTGCACAGATCTCATCAGCCGTAGTCGCAGAACGACGGGCTCGCCGCACCAGCTGGAATCCGTCGCCGTCGCCCCAGAGAGCGAGAGCCGCAGTTGCCGAGCCCTTCCGCTGACCCCATACGTTCACGCACCGTCACCAGGACCGTCCGGGCCCTGAGCATCGCCAGCCTGCTGGTGCTGCCGGTCGCGGTCGGGTCCATCGCCCCGGCGGGCGCCGCCGAGAGCACCCCGGTCACCCGCGACCCGGGTGTGATCGGCACGGTCACGCCGAACGGGGTGTTCAGGCCCAGCGCGCCCAGCAGCACCACGTACGGTGCGGCCGCGGCCCGGGTGAGCATCTCCGGCCCGTCCACCATGACGGCGAACGCCACGTACAAGGTGAAGGTCAGTGGGGACAGCCGGGTCTGCGGGATCATCGAGCAGTCGGTGCCCCGGCAGGACATGAAGAAGCCGTACACCCTGCCGGTCACGCTGAAGGACCTGAAGGCGGGCAAGACCAAGATCACCGTCTACGCGGTGGGCTGCTCCAAGACCAACCGCTACCCGGTCTACGGGATCGGCTACAAGACCATCAGCCAGCCGGTGCACGTGAACAAGGCCAACCGCTGGATCGCGCCGACCTCGGAGAAGAAGGCCGACCGCACGCTTTCGGTGTCGGTCTCGGCATCGAAGGCCGGGGTCAGCGCCAAGCTCTACAAGGGCTCGAAGCTGGTCAAGAACCTGGGCACGAAGAAGACCAAGAAGGCCTCGTTCAGCTGGACGCCCGGCAAGGCCGCCCCCGGCACCTACACCGTGGCGGTCAAGGGCGGCGGCAAGACCGTCAGGCTGACCACCTCGGTCACGGCCGGCTGGGCGCCGATGAACCCGCCGTTCGCCCGCTGCAAGACGCTGACCTGGTCGTACAACGCCAAGAACGAGCCGGAGCGGGCGGCCGGCATGGTGGACGACATCGCCGAGGGCTTCAAGCAGATCAGCCAGGCCACCGGGATCAGGTTCAAGAAGGTCTCCAAAGGCGCCACCATCGGCCTGACCTGGGCCGGGGAGAAGCAGTTCCCGGAGGGTGAGACCGACGCCGACGGCCTGGGCGGTTCCACCGGCAACGGGACCAACGCCACCAAGGGCTCGGTCTGGTTCAACACCGCCTCGCGCTGGGTGGCCCAGCCCGGGTACGGCCGCTACGACGGGGTGCCCGGCCGGGGCGCGCTCATCGTGCACGAGGTGGTGCACGCGCTGGGCCTGGGGCACGTCACCGACAAGCAGGCGCTGATGTACCCGATCTCCGACGTCGGCTCGCCGACCACGCTCACCAAGCACGAGATCGCCGGGCTGAACACCCTGTACAACGCGAAATCCTGCTGATCACCGCGGCCTGAACGGGAAGAAATGGCGGCGTGTCGCCGGGGTGAGAACCACCCGGCGACATGCCCTATCTTTAGGTTCCGTGTCCAAGGTATTGACAGCTCTCCCCGTCGGTGACCGCGTCGGAATCGCCTTCTCCGGTGGTCTCGACACCTCCGTGGCCGTTGCGTGGATGCGCCATCACGGCGCCGTCCCCTGCGCCTACAGCGCCGACCTCGGTCAGTACGACGAGGACGACATGGCCTCGCTGCCTGGACGCGCCCAGCAGTACGGCGCCGAGATCGGCCGCCTGATCGACTGCCGCGAGGCGCTCGTCGAGGCCGGCCTGGTCGCGCTGATGTGCGGCGCCTTCCACATCCGCTCCGGCGGCAAGGCCTACTTCAACACCACCCCGCTGGGCCGGGTCGTCACCGGCACCCTGCTGGTCCAGGCCATGCAGGAGGACGGCGTCTCGATCTGGGGCGACGGCTCGACCTACAAGGGCAACGACATCGAGCGGTTCTACCGCTACGGCCTGATGGCCAACCCGGCGCTGCGGATCTACAAGCCGTGGCTGGACGCGCAGTTCGTGGAGGAACTGGGCGGGCGCGCCGAGATGTCCCAGTGGCTGACCGAGCACGACCTGCCCTACCGGGCCAGCAAGGAGAAGGCGTACTCCACCGACGCCAACATCTGGGGCGCCACCCACGAGGCCAAGACCCTCGAGCACCTGGACGAGTCGCTCGAGATCGTCGAGCCGATCATGGGCGTCAAGCACTGGGACCCGTCGGTCGTGATCGAGACCGAGGACGTCACGGTCCAGTTCGAGAACGGCCGCCCGGTCGCGATCAACGGTGAGAAGTTCGCCACCGCGGTCGATCTGGTGATGAAGGCCAACGAGATCGGCGGCCGGCACGGGCTGGGGATGTCCGACCAGATCGAGAACCGGATCATCGAGGCCAAGAGCCGCGGGATCTACGAGGCGCCGGGCATGGCCCTGCTCTTCCTGACCTACGAGCGCCTGGTCAATGCGATCCACAACGAGGACACGGTCGACTCGTACCACACGATGGGCCGTCGCCTGGGCCGGCTGCTGTACGAAGGCCGCTGGCTGGACCCGCAGTCGCTGATGCTGCAGAGCAGCCTGACCCAGTGGGTGGCTCGCGCGGTCACCGGCGAGGTCACGGTCCGGCTGCGCCGCGGCGACGACTGGACGATCGTCAACACCGCCGGCCCGAACCTCAGCTACCACCCCGACCGGCTCTCGATGGAGCGCACCGAGGACGCGGCCTTCGGCCCGGTCGACCGGATCGGCCAGCTCACCATGCGCAACCTCGACATCGCCGACTCCCGGCAGAAGCTCGAACTGTTCGCCGGCCTGGGGCAGCTGGACGGCCAGGCCCGGATCGTGGGCGAGCTGGAGCCGGGCGGCGCCGACCGGATCAGCCGCAACACCGAGGTCGACACCGACGAGGACGCCCTGCTCGACCAGGCGGCGATGGAGTTCGGTACCGACTGAGTTCTCACCGATGGGGGACGTGGGTGCGCACCTGGTGCGCCCACGTCCCCCATTGTTTTCTGGTTCAGTTCACGTTCCGCAGGATGATCTCGGCCAGTTCCTTGGACGCGGCGATCTCCTCCTCGCTGGAGGGGAGCTTGTCGTCGTAGTCGTTGTTGTCGAGGGTCAGCTCGTACTGCACACCGTCGGCGATGAAGGCCAGCTCGTGGCGCGGCCGGTCGATCGCGGCGATCTCGGCCAGGCCGGGGACCGCCACCCTCTCGGTCGAGGTGATGTCGTCGCGCAGCGACTGCGTGCGGTAGTCGATCAGGTCGGGGTCGATCGGATCCTGGCGCACCCGGATCGTCACGTGGTAGTCGAGGTCGGTGTCCATCACCAGGTACTCGCAGACGTCAGTGTCGTAGAGACGGTCCTTGTAGGTGGCAGTCCCGCCGAGCACGTCCGAGACCTCCTGCTCGGAGAGCGACTGGCACATCTCGCTCTCTTCCGGAGTGATCTGCTGGTAGCCGGAGGAACTTCCGCCGGTCGAGCTGATGAAGCTGACACAGCCGACGGCGGCCAACGCGAGCACGACGCCGCCACCTAGCAAGACAGCCGTGCGGTTCCGGTTGGGCTTGCCCGGCGACCCGAGGTTCCCCCCGCCGGGCGATTGGTACGGGGCCGGATAGGCGGGCGGGGCGCCGGGCTCCGGTTTCGACGAGGAAGTGGGCTCACCGGGCGTACCCCACAGCGGCTTGTCTCCGGGCACGTACCTGACCTTCCGTGGCAGTTGCTGGAAGACCAAACCTAAAGTACCTAAAGCACAGGTCACAGCCCCGGCAGGGGGAACTCCTGGTTGAGGTTGTCGCCGGAGCAGTCCCACAGGAACACCTGGGCACCGGGTTCGGCCTCGTTCGCCTCGGTGGTCAGGCAGCGGCCGGAACTGAGGTGCTGGGTCTGGTTGCCGTGGCGGGCGAAGACCTGGGCCTCGGTGCCGTTGCAGTCCCACAGTTGCACGCCGGTGCCGTTGCCTCGTTCGCCGGGTGCGACGTCGAGGCAGCGCTCCAGGGCCTTGATCTCGCCGGTGGGGGTGAATTCCCACTGCTGGGCGGGGGAGCCGTCGCAGACCTGGACGGTGGGGATGTCGCCGCTGGCGAGAGTTTCCGGGACGCTGAGGCATCCGCCGCCAGGCACCGTCAACGTGGCGTTTTCGGGTTCGGGAGAAGGGCTTGAGGACGCGGTCGGTTGCGTCGTCGGGTTTTTGTCGGGTTGCCGGTCCAGGCCGTAGACGGCAACCGCACCTGCTGTCAGAGCGAGGGCTGCTGCCGCGGCGATGGCCAAGGTGATTCGGGAACGTTTGCGGCTGAGTGGTTTTCCGGCCAGCACGGTGGCTGGAACATTGGGGACCGACCCGACCTGAACCGTCTCCAGTTCTGGCTCTTGGTCCGATGCCGGCTCGGGCCGTCGTTCCTGAGCGCCGCTGCCGCTGATGATGCGCTGGTAGCCGACGTGCTCGAGGAGCGCGGTGCGGGCCCGGCAGCGTTCTACGATCTGCTCGGGCAGCGGCCGTCGTGAGAGATCGCGGCTGACACAGTCTTCCACCAGCTCGGCGATGTCTTGCGGCAGGCCCTCCAGATCGATGGCGCCTTCGATGCAGCGGGTGTTGATCGTGTGCACGCTGCCCTTGCCGTAGGGCGGGCGCCCGGTGCCGGCGTAGGCCATGGTCGCGCCCAGGGCGAAAATGTCTGCGGCGGGCCCGAGTTGCTGATCGATGATGACCTCGGGGGCCAGGTAGCCGGGAGTCCCGATGGTCATGCCCAGTTCGGTCAGGCCGGGCTGGTCCTCGGTGCGGGCGATGCCGAAGTCGATCAGCTGCGGCCCGGTCACCGACAGAATGATGTTGGCCGGCTTGATGTCCCGGTGCAGCACGCGGTGGGCGTGCACGTCCTCGAGCCCCTCGGCCAGCGCGGCGAACAGGCCGCGCAGCAGGTCCGGTTCGAGCGGGCCGTGCTGCTTCACCGCCTCGGCCAGGGTGGGGCCGGGCACGTACTCCGTGGCCATCCAGAACGGCGGCTGCGTGACCTCGAAGTCGATCAGCGCTGCGGTGAACGGGTTCCGGACCGTGCGTAGCGTCTCGACCTCACGCTGGAACCGGCTCAGGGCCCCGGGCTGGTCCTGGATACCGCTCTTCACGACCTTGATCGCGGCCGGTCGCCCGCCGGGGGTACGGCCCAGGTAGACGGTACCCATGCCACCCGAGCCCAGCCGGGCGGCCAGGCGGTACCGGCCGATCGACGCCGGATCGGACTGCTCCAGCGGAAACACCGGGAACTCCTTTGATGTACTGCGACTCTGGGTGGAGCTACTTTCACATTCGGTATGAATGCGGCAACAATGCTGCCCGTGACCTTAGCGCAGCCAGGCTTGACCGAGCAGAACCGGTGACCGACCTCGACTTCCGCGCCGGCGACGTGCTGGAGATCTCCTGTCCGTTCACCGAGACCATAGTGAACGGTGTCTCCCTCGCGCACGTGAGCGTTCGCTGGCCCTGGTGGCGGCGTGACCCGGATTCCAAGGGAATGATCTGGGACGGAGACGTGGCCATCGACCGGAGGACTGCCCCGGACGCCGGGGGCCTGTTCTGTACCGAGCCGTCCGCCGACGTCCTCAAACCCGGATCGGCCTGTCGGGTCGGCATACCCGTCACCATCGTGCACGTGACGCAGGTGCAGTGGTTCGACCCGTTGCTCGAGACGGGGTATCTGCCCCGGCCGAACCGTGAGATCGGAGTGCTACGGCAAGGCGTGTCCGAGGACCGCCACATGCTCGAGCAGGAGGCCTTCCTGAACCCGGACGACGAGATCCCCTACCGCATCAAGCGCTTGTTCCGGCCGTACGCCTTCGTCGAAATCGGCGACGAGATGGCCGACAGTCTGGGCCGGGCCTGGCATTTCTCCGGCGTGTGGGAGATTGGCGCCCTCGACGGGCAGGGCGGAGTTCCCGGCTGGCCCTTGGCCCTGCTTGCTGACCGCCACGGAGTGGCGGGGTCCGAGCGTTGCGAGCGGGTGGCGGCGGGTACCCGGACCGGCTCGCACGAGAGCGAGATCGACCGGTGGCGGGACGCGGCTCAGGCCGAACCCCCGCATCGCTGAGCGCAGCTCGGCCACGAACGGAAGGCGTCGGTGGGCGCTCCAGGGGCCCACCGACGTCTACCATTTCGTTCCAGGACAGCTTCTAGTCGCCCTTGACGTTCAGGATCTGGTGCAGCGTGTGCTTCACCTCGACCAGGTCCTCGGCGTCTGCCATGACACGGTCAATATCCTTGTACGCCGACGGGATCTCGTCGACGAAGGCATCCGTGTCGCGGTACTCGATGCCCTTCATCGCCGCCCGCAGATCCTCCACCGTGAACTT
The DNA here is from genome assembly GCF_021129305.1 of Kineosporia babensis. Lineage (GTDB taxonomy): Bacteria > Actinomycetota > Actinomycetes > Actinomycetales > Kineosporiaceae > Kineosporia > Kineosporia babensis. The sequence goes on from NZ_JAJOMB010000007.1 coordinate 252,587, forward strand.
CTTGCGCGCCGCGGTTCGCGAGTACTCCCGGCCCGCACCGTGCGGCGACGAGTTCAGCGAGAGCTTGTTGCCCTTGCCGACGACCACGTAGCTGGCCGTGCCCATCGAGCCCGGGATCAGGCCCGGCCGGCCCTCGTCGGCCTGGATCGCGCCCTTGCGGCTCACCCAGAGGTTCTTGCCGTAGTGGTTCTCCTGCTGAGTAAAATTGTGGTGACAGTTGATCTGCTCGAGGTTCTGCACCGGCTCGCCCATGAAGTCGGCGACGCACAGCTCGAGGCGGTGCATCATCTCCTCGCGGTTGGCCAGGGCGAAGTCCTGGGCCCAGCGCATCTGGGTGATGTAGGCCCAGAACTCGTCGGTGTCCTGGACCAGGTAGGCCAGGTCCGCCTCGGGCAGGTTGATGTGCCACTTGTCCATCAGCGCCCGGGCCACCTTGATGTGCTTCTGCGCGATCAGGTTGCCCACGCCGCGCGAGCCCGAGTGCAGGAACAGCCAGACCGTGCCCGCCTCGTCCGCCGTCACCTCGATGAAGTGGTTGCCCGAGCCCAGGCTGCCGAGCTGGCGCTTCCACTTGCCGGTGTACGACGCCGGGTCGAAGCCGGCCTGGTCCGCCTTGGCCTCCAGCACCGCCAGGCGCTCGGCGACCACGCTCTCCAGGACTCGCGTTTCCGAGTTGTAACCACCTGCCGAGAGCGGAATCTCGCGCTCGATCGCCACTCGCAGTTCGCTGAGGTTGCCCGCCGCGCGGACCTGCGACTCGTTCCACTGGGTGCGCACGGCGATCATGCCGCAGCCGATGTCCACGCCGACCGCGGCCGGGATGATCGCCCGGTCGGTCGGGATCACGGAGCCGACCGTGGCGCCCTTGCCCAGGTGGGCGTCGGGCATCAGGGCCAGGTGCGGGAAGATGAACGGCATCTCGGCGGTCCGGACGGCTTGCTCCCGGGTCTTCTCCTCCAGGATGCTCGCCCAGTTGTACAGCTTCTTCCCCAGACGTTCGACCGTCACCGTCCACCTCCTGTTCGTCCTCGCCCTGATGGCAAGTGCTGAAAAGGGAGCATGGCGGTCCGGTTACCGACTAGTCCAGCGATTTACGGTCCGGTCCCGGACAGTACGCCTCGACCGCCTTGCTCAGGCTGTCGGTGTCTGCCTTCCGGCGAAGGGGACGCATCACCGTCCTGTTACGGCTCAGCGCTGGCGCTGGCCGAGCTCGGTGGAGCTCGCCGTGCGAGCCTCGGGCAGGTTGATCACGGCGGGCTTTCGGGTGGCGGACGGCACCGGCCGGGCCCGCAGGAAGGCGCTGGTGGCCACCACCCCGACCAGCTCGAAACGGGTTTCGCCGGTCAGGTAGGAGTCGGCCGCGTCCTGCACCCCGGGCCAGTTGCGGTCGCCGTAGTCGTCCAGCACCACCACTGCCCCGGGCGCCGCGACCTTTTCGGCGAAACGCAGATCGTTCGCCACACCGCGGGCCGTGTGGTCACCGTCGATCACGATCACGCCGTACTTGCGGTCGCTGACCTTCTTCTGGATCTTCGGGTCCTCCGAGAAGCCTTTCACCAGACGCATCCGGTTCGGGTCGACTCCGGAGAGTGAAAGGTTCTCCCGCACCACGGTTTCGGTCACCGCAGCGCCGCCGGTACCCTCCACATCGGTCAGCGGATCGATGATGGTGAGCTGGTAGTGCAGGCCGATCCGGCTGATCTGGCGCACCATGCCGCCGGAGAACAGGCCGAAATGCGTTCCGATCTCCAGGATCTCACCGTTCGGCGGAGCCAGCAGCGCCGTGGTGGCGAGCTTGCCCAGGATGTTCGGCGCGGCCCCGGCCAGCCGGTCCACCCCGCGCAGCTCCAGCTCGAACAGCGTGCGATAGGCCTGCACCACCCGCCCGTAGGCGTCCGGCGCCTTGGACACCTTGGCCACCTGCGCGGCCAGCGCCCGCAGCCGTTCTTCGCTGATCAGGCGCGTGCTGCGGCGGCCCTGCGAGCCCAGCAGCAGGTCCACCGCATAGCCCGGGGTGCGCACCTGGCTGCGCATCTTCTCCAGTTCGGTGCGCAGCTGCAGGACCTCCGTGCGCAGGTCCAGCACGTCGGTGCTCTCGCTGAGCACCTGGCGGGCCCGGTTGCGCACCAGGCGCTCGATCCGCCGGTCCAGCACGGTGAAGACGGGCCGAAGAGCCCGGGCGGTGGTGTGGTGTGCCCATCTCTGCGCCATGACCGTATGCAATCAGAAGATCACGATCTGGCTTCGACGGCGCGCCCGGCCGCTCGTCGCCGGCTCCCGGTCAGCTCACCGGCGGCTGGGTGGACCAGGGAAAGTTGATCCAGAGGTCGGTGGAGCGCCAGTAGTAGTCGGGCTGAACGATGGTGCGGGGCTTGGTGTATAGAACGGCCGAGCGCACCTCGTCCGGATGGTGGTTGCGCAGCAGGTCGAGCACCAGGTCGAGGGTGCGGCCGGAGTCGGCCACGTCGTCCACCACGAGCAGTCGCTTGCCCACGATCGCCGCGGTGTCCAGCAGCGGCTCGAGCAGAACCGGGTCGGGCAGGGTCTCCTCGATGTCGCTGTAGAACTCGACGTTGAGGGTGCCCGCGGCCTTGACCCCGAGCGCGTACGAGATCGCCCCGGCCGGCAGCAGCCCGCCCCGGGCCACGGCGATCACCATGTCGGGGCGGAAGCCGCTGTCGGCAATGCCCTGGGCCAGATCCCGGCTCGCTTCTCCGAACAGATCCCAGGTGAGAACTTCGCGTTCCGGGCTAGTCATCCGGACAATGTACTGGCCCTACGACCGCTCACCGCAGCCAGGCTTGTCATTTCCGGGCCGGCCTACCTCAGCCAGGTCAGCAGCTTCTCCCCCACCAGCGGATCGGCGAAGTACCGCGTGTGCTCCACCCCCGCGTGCGGCTCCAGCAGCAGCGGCTCGGGCACCGGAAAACCCGGAACACCGTCGAGCCGATAGACGCCCTGGGTCGGCACCACGAGGTCGTTGCCGTCCCGGCCGAACACCAGATCGGTCAGGCCGTTGCGGCTCACCCGGGCGAGCGGGGACTCGGCCGGCGGGTCGTAGTCGGAGGCGATGGCGCGCAGCACCGGCGGCGCCTGCTGGTCCGTGGCCAGGGGCCGGTTCAGCCGCTCACGCAGATAGGTGCCTGCCGGGTCCATCGCCGAGAGCCCGTCCAGACCTCGGACCGCGCCCAGGGCCAGGTGTTTGAGCACGGTGAGCACAGCGTCGAGGGTGTCGGTGACCGGGTTGTCCGGCACGAACTGCAGCAGGTTCGTCATCCGGTCGATCAGGGCGCCCCAGTGCTTGGAGTCGGCCAGCACGGTGCCGGCGTTCGGGGTGCCCACCATCACCAGGCGGCGCACGGTGGGCGCGCCACCCCCGACCTGGGCCAGCTCCCGGCCGACCAGTCCGCCACGGCTGTGGGCAATCACATCGACGGTGAGCCTGGTGCTGCCCGGCAGCCGAGTGACCAGTTCGCGGGCATTCGCGGCCGGGTCGGCGGAGAGCGTGGGGTGGTCGAAGGCGAACACCCGACCGCCGTACAGCTCGTGCAGTTCGTGCAAACGCTGCGCCGGCAGCTCCCGAAACGCCAGGTCGGAGCGGCTGAACGTGCCGTGCAGGAACAGCAGCGCCGGACCTTCGGCGAACCGGGCCCAGTCCTGCGCGTCCAGGCCCCGGCCTTCGGTGTGGGAGTAGTCGTCCGGGGTGAAGGTGCGCAGCAGGTACGGACGATGCTCGGCCTCCCAGCGCGTGGCCAGCCGATCGGCCACCACGGCGGTGCCGCGCTCCAGCAAGGGAAAAGCCAGTACCTTGAGCAGCTTCCGGCCCAACGCCCAGATCAGGCCGCGATAAGCCGGAGCGCCGGATTCGGTGGGCTGTACTGCTCGGGGAACGACGTAGGTCAGCGATGCCTGATCCTGCGGGCCCACCGCCGCTACCGCCTGCGACTCGATCGGCAGGTGCCACGACTGACTGCCGTCCTCGGCCGTGTACAGCAGCACCTGGGCGAAGTACCGGCCCGGGCCGGGCACCGTCACCGAGATCTCCGGTCCACCACCCCCACGCAGCCCACCGACCTGCGCGACTTCGGTGTGCTCACTGATCTCGACGGTGAGCTGTTCCATGAACCCGGCCGAGGCCAGGGCCCCGGTGAAGGCATCGGCCGTGCCCTCCCGCATCCGCAGCCCGGGAGCACCGGCGGGCAGGACTTCGGCCTGGCCGCTGAGGCCGGGCGTGCTCAGGACGACGCCGTCGATCGTGACCGGAGTGCCGTCGGGGTTGAGAGCCTGGGCCATGACTGCTCTTTTCTGCCTCAGCGGGTCTGGTCTGCCGGGCGAGGGCTGCTGACCAGCTGCAGCCGGGGATGCCCGAACAACTGGAAAGAGACAAGCGTGGCATCGATGCCCGGCGCCTCAAGACGTACTGCACCCTCGGTGTACCGGGCCCGGATCTGCCGCAGGAACTCGGCCACCGGCAGCTGCTCGGGGCCCTGCAGACAACGCTCGTAGAACTCCTCGGCCAGGTCGGCGGCCGTGCTGTCGGAGATGTTCCACAGCGGCGCCACCACCCCACCGGCCCCGGCCTCGAGGAAGGCCGACGCCATGCCCCCGTAGTCGCCCAGCACCCGGCCGTCGCCGGCCCCGACCTGACAGGCGTTGAGGTAGACGAAGGACGAGGACTCCAGCCTTCGGCCCCGAATATGGTTCTCGTGCAGAACATCCGGCGTGCGTGCGGCAGTGTTCTCGGGCGGCAGCAGCAGCCCGCCCTGCACGCCCTGCGGGTCGAAACGGCCGTGCAGGGCGAAGTGCATGAGGTCAACCGCGGGCCGTCCGCCGATCAGGTCGAGCACATCGGTGAACAGCGGACGCACCGCCACCACGTCCGGCTCCAGCGCCTCGATCAGCCGGGCTGCCTCGACCTCGGCGTGCGGCAAGGGCTGCGCGCCGAGCAGACCTTCGTAGCGGGCGGTGACGACCGCGGTGCTGCGGACGGTGAGGGTGGAGGGCGGACGTGGCGACGGGGGCGGCTCGTCGCTCAGCAGCCAGCGGCTGATCGCCACGTGGGCGCCCAGAAAGACCGGCTCGTTCTCGGAACCGAACTCGCCGGCTTCGTCCGGCAACCATCCCTCCGGACGCGCCGCCAGCTCCCAGGGCACGTAGGGCTCATCGCTCAGGACCAGCACGGTGGCCGGCTTCTCCGGCGTGCCCGTGGCCACCGTGGCCCGCAACGCGTCCCGGATCGGCGCCGGGATCGAACGGTAGATGCGCTGTCCCAGCCCCAGCAGCCAGGCGTACAGATCGAGCTGGTTGACCGTGGTGGCCACCTTCGCCCGAGCCTGCGCGCCCAGTTCGTGCGGAGTGGCGCCGCGAGCGGCCTCGCCGACGATCACCTCGGTGCGTGGTTCCCACTGATCGGCGATGTGCGGGTGCCGGCTGAACGCGGAGAACACCAGGCGGGTCCCGGCCGCCTCGTCGCTGCGCCGGATCACCATGAGCAGGTCGGGACGATCGGAGTCCAGCAGCGGGCCCAGGTCCAGAGTGCTCACCCGGCGCGGCCGTTCGGGCTCGAACTTGAGTTCCAGTTCGGGACCGGTAGCGGTATCGGCCTCGACCGTCTCGACGGCCAGGCTGTCCAGGGCCCACGGAGGATGCCCCGGACGTTCACGGGCCGACGTGGGCGGCGAGGTCGGCGAGGTCGGTGGTGGTGCCGGGTGTGGGGTGGAAGTGATTGAGGACGATTCGACCTCACCTGATTCGGGCGGTTGCGGGCCGGTTCGGCGCTGGTCCTGCGGGCCCCAGCCGCTGCCGAGCCCGGCGCCACCCGCCGGTCCAGCGTCCGGAAGGATCAGGACCGAACGGGAGACGAAGCCGATCAGGGCACCCTCGCGGACGAAGCTGACGTCGATCCGGCGTTCGACGGTCAGTTCCGGTCGGGCCAGACCGACGAAGGTGACGGCGACAGAAGGCCAAGGGTCTTCGGGGGTACGCAGCAGCGTGTAGACCCCGGGCTGTTCGCTGTCCAGCCCCCGGCCCCTCGACTCGACTTCGGGCAGCAGGATGAACGCGTGCGGGTCGAACTGGAAGGCGATCTGCAGCTCGATGGTCTCGGGATGTTGAGGAAGCCGGACGTAAGGCGGGCCGACAAGTTTCAGATCCCGGTCCGGCCGCAGACCGGCGACCACGGTGAACGGGGTGCCGGGGGCAACCCGGTCGGGAGCATCGAGGCGGGGATGCACCGGTTCTGGGCGCGGACCAGGCTGAGGGATCGTCCGGGTCTGATGCGGCGGCAGACGATTGGGCCGCGGGCGGTGTGCACTCTCGCCCGCAGTTTCCGGCTCACCCGGGCTCCCGGTCTCGCCCTGCCGCTCTGTCCCTCCTGGTCGCTCTGTCTCATCCGACTGCCCCGGCTCCCTCGACTGCCCCGGCTCCCCCGGCGGTGCCGGCTCACCCGGTGTCGGCGGCAGATCCGGCTCCGAGGACGGGCCAGGCGCCGAACCCGGACCAGGCGGCGGCCCCCATGCAGGCGGTGGGGCCACTTCAGGTGGTACGGCAACGTCAGGTGGTACGGCAACGTCTGGCGGTAGGGCAGCGCTCGGCGGAAAGGCCGGCGGCGCTTGCGCAGCAGCGCCGTCGATCCGCTCGTACGACGATGCCTGCTGCGCAGAGCCCTCGAAGTCGATCGCCACCCAGGGATGCGCGGCCCGGCTACCCGCACTGCGCAGCCGGAACAGCTGCACCGGCGGCGGGAACCCGTCACGAGTGAGGCTGGCCAGCAGCACGCTCATCACCGTGGAGTCGTCCGGATCGGTGGTGTCCCGGGCCAGTTCGAACAGAACGGTGTACTTCTGCAACACCGGCATCCGGGCAATGAGCTCGATGAACTCGCGGCGGTGATCGGTGCCCGGCGGAACCTGGGCCACCCGCAGTGCGAGCCGTCCGAACTCCTGCCACAGGGCCGGGGGCAACTCACCGAGCAGACGCAGCAACAACTGCAGACGGGTCTCGCTGCCGGCGGTTGCGGCCAGGTCGAGCAGTTCCGCCGCTTCGACTCGATTCAGCATCTACCTCAGCCCGTCTCGACACCGGTAAGAGGGGTGAAGGCAGCAGCCCCGACCCCCGCTCCTGAGACAGCGGCCTCGGCGCCGGCCCCACCCCGCCATGACACCCGCTGCCCCCTCGGCCCTGCTCGGCATCGCCAGCCCTCCCCCAGTCTGCGCGACACTAGCTGATCACAATGTTCCGAAAACGTGCAAACGTCCGCATTCACCACACCGGCGGCTCACCCACCTCCAGCTCCGGATCGTCCGAGCGGAACGTCCGGATCGGCCCGGGACCGGTGTGCGGCCCTTCGAAACGCACTGTCACCCGCCCCAATCCGGCCCCCTGCACCCAGCCCGCCCCACGTTCGGCATGCACCACGTCCTGCCCGGGCCGCCAGTCCGGCGTGAGCTCGGTATCGGCCGGCTCGTCGTTCAGCTCGGCGGTCCAGCCGAAACCCTTGGAGCTGGGCAGGTCTTCGGTCACCTTCACCGGCAGCACCTCGTCGGGCTCGTCGCCGATCTCGGCCAGCAGGTCCGACAGCAGATCGGTCTGGGCGAACGCGGTCAGCCCGGCCACGCCCACGCCGAGCAGCCGGATACCGTCGCTGACCTCCACCGCGTCCAGCAGCTGACGCACCCCGGCCAGGACCTTGGGCAGCGAATCGGTGGGCTGGTCCAGGGTGAACGAGCGGGTGATGGTGCTGAAGTCGTAGCTACGGACCTTGATCGTGATGGTGCGGGCGCACAGCCCGTCCTTCGTGATCCGCCCGACCACCCGCTCGGCCATCCGGCGGGCATGCTCCATCAGCTCCCGCCGGTCGGTCAGGTCGCGGGAGAAGGTCTCTTCCGCCGAGACCGACTTGGCGTCGCGCTCGGGCTCCAGCTCACGGTTGTCGCGGCCCAACGCGTGCTGGTGCACCGCCCGGCCGTGGGCCTGGCCGAGGATGCCGACGATCTCCTGCTCGGTGGCTTGGGCAACCTCGCCCACCACGTGCATGCCGAACTTGTGCAGCCGCTCCTGCGTGGCCGGGCCGATGCCGGGCAGGCGGCGCACCGGCATCCCGGCCAGCAGCTCCCGCTCGGAACCGGGCGGCACCACGGTCAGCCCGTCGGGCTTGTTCAGGTCCGAGCCGATCTTGGCGATCAGCTTGCTGGTGCCCACCCCGATCGAGGCGGTCAGCCCGGTGACCTGATGGATCCGGGCCCGGATGCCCTCGGCCAGCTCGGTGACGGCCGGCACGTCCACCCCCGGGTGGGTGGGGGTCAGATCGACGTACGCCTCGTCCACCGAGACCTGCTCGATCAGCGGCGAGACCTCGGCCAGCACCCCCATCACCACCCGCGAGGCGGCCCGGTAGGCCTGGAACCGGGGTGTGAGATACGCAGCGTTCGGGCAGCGCCGGCGCGCCTCGACGATCGGCATGGCCGAGCCGACGCCGAACTTGCGGGCCTCGTACGAGGCGGTGGCCACGACACCGCGGCGACCGGTACCGCCGACAATGACCGGTTTGCCGCGCAGCGAGGGCTTGTGCAACTGCTCGACGGCGGAGAAGAACGCGTCAAGATCCAGATGGAGGATCACCGGCCGCGTCCGCATAGGCACAGTTGTACCCGTACCGTCCGACAGTCTTGACTGGCCGCGCGGGTGCACTGCACCGATAGAGTTGAGACATGTCTGGCTCGGACATTCCGGACCTCTCCCCCGAGGCCTCTCCCAAGCGGCTGATCATGCTGGTGGGAGTGGACGGGTCGGAGAGCTCGCTGCGCGCCCGCGCCTACGCCGTGGGCCTGGCCCGGCGCTCGCACGCCTACCTGATCATGGTCTACGTGCGGCAGCTGAGCACGATGACGGCGTTCGCCCCCGGCCCCGGCACCGCCGCGATCGAGGAGGCGGAGGACGAGGTGGCCGCCGAGCTGCGCAAGGAGATGACCACGCTGGCCGCCGAGCCCGGCCCGCAGCTGGACGCCGAGCTGATCGAGTGCACCGGCAGCCCGTTCCAGGCGCTGAACCAGATCGCCGCCGAGCGCCGCGCCGACGCGATCATCGTGGGCGCCTCCAAGCAGGCCGGGCACCGGTTCGTCGGGTCGCTCGCCGTGCACCTGGTCCGTAACGCCAGCTGCCCGGTCACCGTCGTCCCCTGACGAGCCACCAAGGTTCGCCAGGCTCCGCGAGGGCAATGAATGGGGGCGGAGCCGACCCGGTCAAGGTTCGTGGTCAACGCACTGGGCCAGGAGAAGCAGCCTCGGACCGCGAGGGCGGCGGATGGGGGCAGCTCGACAATGTGTACACCTGGCACCAGATGGACCACCTTTACACATCGCGAGCAGCCGTTCGCAGGGTTCTGTGCAATAGCACTGAGGTAGGCGCGGCTCGCGTGTGCATCGGAGCGAGGCACACATCGCGCGGCAGTCCCCGCAGCCGCAGCCGGTGACCCACGAAGCGCACCGAGCACGAAGCGCACCGAGAAACGATCAGCCCCGGGCAAACCCCGGCGGCACGATCAGGTCGTCCGGGCTCAGTTCCCGAACGTCTGAGCGCCCGAGCCCGAGCAGCGCCGAGTCGATCCCCCCACGCAACAGATCCAGCACGTTCTCCACCCCGGCCTGCCCGTTGGCGGCCAGCCCCCAGAGGTAGGCCCGGCCGATCAGCACCGCGCGGGCGCCCAGGGCGAGCGCCTTGACCACGTCGGAGCCTCGCCGGATTCCGCCGTCCAGAAGCACTTCCACTTCGTGGCCGACCGCCGCGGCGATCCCGGGCAGGCTCCGCACCGAAGCGAGTTCACCGTCCAGGTTGTTGCCGCCGTGATTGGACACCGAGATCGCGGTGACCCCCGCATCGACGGCGCGTCGAGCGTCTCCAATTCGGGTTACCCCCTTGAGCATGAAGGGGCCTTCCCACTGCGAACGCAACCACGCGACGTCCTCCCATGAAGGCGGAGGGGTGTTCTTCCAGCCGCCGTAGGCCTCGAAGAACGTAGGTACCGGCCGACCCGGTTCGGCCAGGTTGGGCACGGTCAGGTCGGGCAACTGACCGGCCGATATCCATTGCCGCAGCCAGGAAGGCCGCGAGAGCACGGCGGGGGCGAACCGGATGGCCGTAGGCAGATCGATCCGCAGGGGGATGGACGGCGAGCCCCAGTCCCGCCCTTCCGAGAACGACCAGTTCAGCGTCAGGATCAGCCCGCAAGCACCCGCGGCGGCCGCGCGCTCAACGCCGGCCATGACGTGCTCTCGCGAACCCGTCCAGCTGGTCTGGAAGAAGGTCACCGGATTGGCAACCACAACGTCCTCAATCGGTTTGCTGGCGAACGACGAAAGCCCCATCGCCGTACCCCGGCTCGCAGCCGCCCGGGCCACCGCGAGCTCTCCCTCCGGGTGCACCGCCTGTACCCCCGTGGGCGAAATGAGCACCGGCAGGGACAGCTCCTGGCCCATCACCGTCACCCGCTGCGAGCGCTGGTCGGACAGCCCAGCCACGTGCGGGGCGAAGCCGAGCTCGGCGAACGCCCACTGGTTGTCCTGGATCGTCAGGCCACGCTCGGAGCCGGCGATCAGCGCCTTGTACACCGGTTCGGGCAGTCGCCGGCGGGCTCGCCGCTGGGCCTCGGCCACGCTCTCGAACCAGGGGTTCAGTCTTGCCACGGCGGCAATCTATCCACCTTCCGAGTGAGTCCAGGGTCTTGGGACCGGCTATATTGACACCACGTGCCAATATAGGTCCCGGGGTGGATCAGACAAGCGTCTCGAAGAGGAGAGATCAGGTATGGCGAACGCGTGGTTCGAGACGGTTGCCGAGGCGCACCGGCGCGCGAAGAAGCGGCTGCCCAAGGGCGTTTACATGGCGCTGGTCGGCGGCTCCGAGCGTGGTCTGACCGTGGACGACAACATGAACGCGTTCGGGGAGCTGGGCTTCGCCCCGCACATCGCCGGACTGTCGCAGACCCGCGACCTGAGCACCCGCGTGATGGGCCAGGACCTGGCCCTGCCGGTGATGATCTCGCCGACCGGCGTGCAGGCCGTGCACCCCGAGGGCGAGGTCGCGGTGGCCCGGGCCGCCGCCGCCCGCGGCATCACGATGGGCCTGAGCTCGTTCGCCAGCAAGTCGATCGAAGAGGTCGCGGCGGTCAACGACAAGACGTTCTTCCAGATGTACTGGGTCGGCACCCGGGAGGTCCTGCTGCAGCGCATGGAGCGCGCGCGGGCGGCCGGGGCCAAGGGCCTGATCATGACCACGGACTGGTCATTCTCGATGGGCCGGGACTGGGGCTCGCCGATGATCCCGGAGAAGATCAACCTGAAGGCGGCGCTCGCCTACGGCCCGCAGATCGCGCTGCGCCCGAAGTACGCGCTCCAGTGGGCCAAGTCCCGCACCATCCCGGACCTGACCACGCCGAACCTGGCCCCGGCCGGCGGCGGCCCGGCCCCGACGTTCTTCGGCGCCTACGGCGAGTGGTACGGCACCCCGCTGCCGACCTGGGAGGACATCGCCTGGCTGCGCGAGCAGTGGGACGGCCCCTTCATGCTCAAGGGCGTGATGCGGGTGGACGACGCCAAGGCCGCCCGGGACGCCGGCGTCACCGCGATCTCGGTGTCCAACCACGGCGGTAACAACCTGGACGCCACCCCGGCCTCGATCCGCGCCCTGCCGGCCATCGCCGAGGCGGTCGGCAACGACATCGAGGTGGTTCTGGACGGTGGCATCCGCCGCGGTTCCGACGTGGTCAAGGCGGTTGCGCTGGGCGCCAAGGCCGTGATGATCGGCCGCGCGTACCTGTGGGGCCTCGCCGCCAACGGCCAGGCCGGGGTCGAGAACGTGATCGACATCCTGCGCGGCGGGATCGACTCCGCGGTGCTGGGCCTGGGGCACTCCTCGATCCACGACCTGAGCGCCGACGACCTGATCGTGCCGGACGGTTTCACCCGATCGCTGGGTGTGACGCCCGCGCAGAAGGTGGTCGAGGCCGCTGTGAAATCTGCGTAAGCAGTGAACCGGTCCGGCACCGCCCACGGCGCCGGGCCCCACCTGACCGCCCGCCGTAAACCAGCCCACTGCACTGGTTTACGGCGGGCTTTCCAGTTTGTCCGGTACCGGGTTGTGATCTGCGTGAGGGAACCGGCTCGCAGAGTGATCGAAACCGCCTGATTTCATACCCATGGCGGTTTCGGACAAACCCCCGGGACCCCCTAGGCTTTCGCAGGTGCCCCCACCCCCCGAGCCCACCTCGCGGCCCTTCCAGGTCGACCTGCGGGGCATCGTCGATCTCCTGAGCCGGAGCATCTACTCCGGCCCCCAGGTCTACCTGCGCGAACTCCTGCAGAACGGGGTGGACGCGATCACCGCCCGGCAGGCGTTGCCAGGGGCCCCGGCGGGGGCGATCCGGATCACCCCGGCGAGCGCCCCCGGTGAGGATCTGGTGTTCACCGACAACGGGATCGGGCTGACCGCGGCCGAGGTCGGCGAACTGCTGGCCACGGTGGGCCGCAGTTCCAAGCGGGACGTGCTGGACCTGCCCCGCACCGACCGGCTCGGCCAGTTCGGGATCGGCCTGCTGAGCTGCTTCATGGTCAGCGACGACATCCGGGTCCTGTCCCGCAGCGCCGGCGGCGAACCGCCGGTGGAGTGGGTGGGCAGCGCGGACGGCACCTTCACGGTGCGCGAGATCCCCGAATCAGAACTTTTGGACGTGGCTGGTCCCGGTGGGCTGGCGATCGGCACCCAGGTGCGACTGCGGCCGCGCTCGGTGGGGGCCGGTGAGGGTGATCTGACCTCCGCGGCCGGGGTGCTCGACCTGGCCTCCCGGTACGGCGCCTACCTGCCGGTCCCGGTGCGGGTGGACCTGCCCGGCGGCGGGGAGCAGACGGTCAGCTCGCAGCCGCTGTTCGCCCAGCCCTTCAGCCTGCCCTCGCCGCAACTGCTGGCGCTGGGCAAGGAGCTGATCGGGGCCGAGCCGCTGGACGCGATCGCGCTGCACGTGCCGGCCACCGGCACCCGGGGCACCGCCTTCGTGCTGCCGTTCGCCCCCTCCCCCGGCGCCCGCCAGGCCACCCGGGTGTACCTGCGCGGCATGCTGCTGTCCGAACGGGTGGACGACCTGCTGCCCGAATGGGCGTTCTTCGCCCGCTGCGTGGTGGACACCACCGGCCTGCGCCCCACCGCCAGCCGCGAGTCGCTGATCCAGGACGACGCGCTGGAGGAGACCCGGGCCGAGCTGGGCGCCGCGCTGCGCCGCTGGGTGGCCACGATGGCCAACCGCGACCCGGTGCGGCTGAGCACCTTCCTGGGCGTGCACCACCTGGCCCTGCGCGCGCTGGTGCTGCACGACGACGAGCTGGCCGCGTTCATCGTGCCCTGGCTGCCGATCGAGACCAGCAACGGCCAGACCACCTACCGCGAGCTGCTGCGCCGGGGTGAGCCGCTGCGCTTCGCCGAGACGGTGGACGAGTTCCGCCAGATCGCGGCGATCGCCCGGCCGGACGCCCCGGTGATCAACGGCGGCTACGTCTACGACTCCGACATCCTGCGCCGGCTGCCCGACCTGATCCCCGGCACCGTGGTCGAGACGGTCACCATCACCGACGAGCTGGCCTCGCTGGACGTGCCTGCCCTGGCCGAGCGCCCGGCGGCGCAGCGGCTGCAGGCCCGGGCCGAGGCCGCCCTCAAAGATCTCGACTGCACGGTGCTCGTGCGGTCGTTCGCTCCCGACACCCTGCCCGCCCTGCACATCGCCGACGCCGGGGTCCTGCGCCGGCTGCAGCGGCAGCGGGCCAAGGAGGCCGGGAGCGGAATGTGGGCCTCGATCCTGCAGCGGATCGACGACGCACAAGACGCATCGAACACGTCCGACGGTGAGACGCAGGCGGTCGGCGCGGCCGGCCAGCTCTGCCTCAACTGGCGCAATCGGCTGGTGCGAGCCCTGGCCGAGAGCGAGGACGAACTGCTGCTGGCCCGTACCGTAAGGGTGGTCCACGTGCAGGCCCTGCTGGCTGCACACCGCCCGCTCCGCGCGGTCGAGCGGGCCTCGCTCACCGACGCACTGACCGACATCGTGCACCTGAGTGCCGGGCTCGGGGCGGATCTCGGCGACCTGCCGCACGCCCCCGGGGAGAACTGATCGTATGAACACCACCACCGAGAACCCGGGTGCGACCGAGGCCAAGCCGGCCCGGTCCATCGACACCGACGTCCTGCTGGACCGGGTGGAGTGCCTTCTGGTGCTCGAGGAGTTCGGCCTGGCCGGCCAGCTGCTCGACCTGATCGCCACCCGCCGGATGCTGCTGAAGACGACCTTCACCGACGAGCAGGCCCAGCGCCTGGCCGTCGCCCGGGCGCGCCGCGAGACGCCGCCCGACCTGGACGAGGCACTGGCCCCGGTGGTCGCCGCCCCGGACGACGCGGACCCGCTGAAGGTCGCCGCGATCGTCGAGGAGCAGCTGGCCCTGGACGGCTGGAACCGCGGCCAGAAGGCGGCCCTGCTGCGCGCCCGGGCCTGGCTGCTGGCCGGCGCCGGCCAGCTGGAGGACATGCTCAACACCGCCGAGGAAGCCCTGCGGATCGGCCTGGACCTGGGCGCGCACGGCTTCTGCGTGCAGCTCTCGCGGACCGCCGCCCAGGCCACCCTGGAGCTGCACCGCTACCAGGAGGCGGCCGACCTGTACCGGCTGGCGCTGACCGAGGCCGCCGCCGGTGAGCCGATCGTGATCGTCGAGCCGCCCCGTCAGCCCCACGGCGACCTGCTCGGCCTGATCAGCTCGCTGCACCTGCTGGGCCAGGCCCGCAGCCGGGCCACCGACCTCAAGGGCGCCGAGGACGTGCTGCGTGAGGCCCTGCAGCTGGCCTCCACCCCGCCGGCCTCCGAGCACCCGGCGGTCAGCGCCGCCCGGGCCGAGGTGCTGTACGGCCTGGCCCTGCTGATCAGCGGCGCCGACGCGGCCCGGCTGGACGAGGCGCTGGAGTGCGCCGGCAACGCCGCCGACACCTTCACCGTGATCAACGCCAAGGTGGACGCGGGCCGGGCGCTGGCCCTGGCCGCCCGGCTGCTCACCTCGGCCGACCGACCGGCCGACGCCATCCCGTTCCTGGAGCGGGCCACCGCGGTCCTCGCCGCCGAGCCCGAGCACCTGGTCGGCTGCCTGGACATCCTGGCGGCCACCTACGCCCAGCTGGGCCGCACCGAGGACGCGCGGGCCGCCGAGGAGATGTCGGAGCACATGAGAACCTCGCAGAGCTAGCCCTTGGGACCGGTTCCGGGCGGCACGGACGCCGTCGAGAAGCGCATCGCCGGGCTGCTGGCCCGGGTCGACGTGACCCCGTTCGGCGTGGCCGAGCGGGTGCTTCTCGACGAGTCCATCGCCCTGGCGGACCAGCACAACCTGCCCGAATGGGGCTACGCGGCCCGGCTGCGGCTGCTGTCCTCGGCCAACCACACCGGCGACACCGACGCCCAGCTGTCGGCGTTCGCCTGGTGCGCCGGCCGGCAGGCGGCCGAGCCGCAGCGCTTCCCGCTCCAGGTCGGCGAGTACGACCTGCTCTGGTACCACAAGCACGTGGTGGCCGCCCTGACCGGCAGCCCGCTGTTCTCGCTGGACGACGTGGAGTCGGCGATCGAGGCGATGCAGGAGCAGTACCTGCGGGCCGGGGTGGGCCAGTCCGGGGTCTGGCAGGCCCGGTTCCAGGCCACCATCGGCCTGGGCCGGCCCGAGCAGGCCCGCGGCATGCTGGCCGCGCTCAAGCGCACCCCGCGCGACGAGTACAGCCACTGCTTCACCTGCTCGCGGGCCGAAGAGGCCGAGTTCCACTACCTGACCGGCGACGACCAGGCCGGGCTGGCGCTCACCGCCGAACTCCTGGCCGGCGACCTGAGCTGCGGCGACGAGCCGGCCAACGCGATGGCCCACGCCCTGCTGCCGCTGCTGCGGGCGGGCCGCACCGCCGAGGCCCGCCGGCTGCACCTGCGCGGCTACCGGCTGGTGCGCTCCAGTCCCGACAGCGTCCGGGCGATCGCCCAGCACCTGCGCTTCTGCGCGGTCACCGGCAACGAGGCGCGCGGCCTGGAGATCCTGGTGCAGCACCTGCGGCTGCTGGAGCACGACAGCCTGAACCAGCTGGCCCGCCTGGACCTGCTCTCGGCCGCCGTGGTGCTGCTGTCGGCGGCCCAGCAGTCCGGAGCGGGTGAGCAGGCGGTACTGTCCGGTGCCCCCTGGACGATCCGCGAGCTGCAGGTGGCGCTGCGGGCCCGGGCCGCCGCCCTGGCCGTGCAGTTCGACCGGCGCAACGGCAACGACTTCGAGAGCACCCGGCTGGAGCGCGACCAGGCGCTGCTGAACACCCGGTACGACCTGCCCCTGGCCACCCGCCCGGCGGCCCGGCCGATGGTCACCGACTCCGCCGAGGACCTGCACGCCCGGGCCCGTCAGCTACGCGCCGAGGCCGAGAACCTGGCCGACAAGGAGCCCGCCCGCGCCCTGGCCGCCGCCCGCGAGGGCCTGCGGCTGGCGCTGTCGCTGGGCAACCGGGAACTCACCATCGCCACCGCCCGGTTCGGCGCGCTGGCCGCGATGACCATGGGCGAGGACGAGGCGGCGATCGAGTTCTGCCGGGTGGCGGTGGACGAGGCCTCCGCCGCCGAACTGCCCGCCGAGCCCTCGTTCCGGATGGAGCTGGGGGCCGCGCTGTTCCGCGGCGGCCGGGCCGAGGAGGCCGGGCTGGAGATCGAGGAGGCCCTGCGCCAGCTGCGGATCGCCGGGGCCCCGGCCGGGGAGCTGGCGGTCGGGCACCACCAGCTCGGGCAGGCCGAGGCCGCCCAGGGCAAGTTCGGCTCCGCCCGCGAGAACTACCGCGACGCAGTGGCTCTGGCCTCACGTTCGGGTGATCACGCGGCCAGCACCCGCTACGGTCTGGCCCTGGGCGAGCTGCTGCTCTCCCGCGACGACCCGGCCGGCCTGACCGTGTTGGCCGGCACCGTGGTCTCGGCCCGCAACCTGACCAGCGACCCGCAGGTCCAGATCGGCGCCCTGCACCTGCTCGGCCGTTCGCTGGGCGCGATGCACCAGGACGAGCTGGCCGAGCGGGTGCTGCGCGAGGCCCTGCAGCTGGCCGACAACGCGCCGGAGATCCCGGCGATCCGCTACGAGCACGCCGATGTGCTGGACTCGATCGCCCGCGCGGTCAGCGCCGACCCCACCCGCCGCGACGAGGCGGTCGAGCTGGCCCAGCGCGCCGCCGACGGTTTCGCCGCCGCCTCGGCCCGTTCCGAGGCCGGCCGGGCCCTGCTGATGGCCGCCTCGATGCTCGAGCACGACCAGCCCGGGCAGGCCCTGACCCTGATGGAACGGGCCGCCGGCCTCGCCGCCGAGCGCCCGGAGGTGCTGCTGGCCTGCCTGGACTCGCTGGCCGGGCTGCAGGAGCGGATGGGCCGCACCGGCGAGGCCCACCTGTCCCGGACCCGGGCCGACACCCTGCGTTTCCGACCGGCCGACCCCCGGTTCACCCCGTCCTGATCGAAGGAGCCTCTGAGCAATGGACAGCGCCGAGCACCGGATCGAGCAGCTCTTCGGCGAGATCGACGGCATGTACTTCGGCGCGGCCGAGCGGGCCCTGATCGACGAGGCGGTGGCTCTGGCCGACGAGCACGGCCTGGACGAGCTCGGTTACGCCGCCCGGCTGCGGCTGCTGCCCTCGGCCAGCATGCTCGGCGACACCGACGCCCAGCTGTCCGCGTTCGCCTGGTGCGTCGGGCGCAACGCCGCCGACCCACAGCGTTTCCCGCTCCAGGTGGGCGGTTTCGACCTGCTCTGGTACCACAAGCACGTGGTCAGCTCGCTGATGGGCAGCCCGCTGTTCTCGCTGGCCGACGTGGAGTCGGCGATCGAGTCGATGGAGCGGCAGTACGTCAAGGAGGGCGTGGGCGTCTCCGGGGTGCTGCAGGCCCGGTTCCAGGCGGCCGGCGGGCAGGGCCGGCTGGAGGAGGCCGGCAAGTGGCTGGGTGAGCTCAAGCGCACTCCGCGCGACGCCTACAGCCACTGCGAGACGTGTGTGCGGGCCGAGGAGGCCGAGTACCACTACCTGGTCGGTGAGGACACACAGGGCCTGGCCCTCGCCGACGAGATCCTCGGTGAGGGCATGACCTGCGGCGACGAGCCGGAGAACACGATTGCTCAGGCGCTGCTGCCACTGCTGCGGGCGGGCCGGCTGGAGCAGGCCCGGCAGCTGCACCTGCGCGGCTACCGGATGGCCCGCGGCAATGCCGACCACCTGCCGATGATCGCCCAGCACCTGCGGTTCTGCGCGGTCACCGGCAACGCCGCGCGGGGGCTGGACATCCTGGAACGGCACCTGGGCTGGCTGGTCCACGACGGCCTGAACGCCGAGGCACACTTCAACGCGCTGTCCGCGGCCGCCGTGCTGCTGGCCGCGGCCGAGCGGGCCGGGGCCGGCGCGCAGACCGTCAACGCCGCCTCGGACCCCAAGCTGCACAGCATCTTCGGTGAGCACACCGGGCCCTGGACGGTGAGCGAACTGCAGACGGCGGCCCGCCAGGCCGCCGCCGAGCTGGGCACCAAGTTCGACGAGCGCAACGGCAACGAGTGGTACGCCTCCCGGCTGCGCGCGGACGACGCGCTCGCCGAGGTCTCGTACGAGCTGCCGATCGGGGCCACCCGGGTGGTCACCGACCGCACCGAGACCGCCGCGGCCGCCCTGCCCGAAGACCTCGACGGCCGGCTGATCATGGCCAACGACCTGCTCGTGATGGACGAACGCGGTCAGGCCCGGCAGGTCCTCACCGCGGCCGAGGCGCTGGGCGACTCACCCGGTGGTGAACCACTGACCGCCGCCCAGATCGCCGAGATCGCCGGGCTGAAGGCTCGTCTGGACGCGGCCGGCGAGGGTGACGAGGTGCTGGCCGGGATCTTCGAGATCGCGGCCTCGGACGGTCTGCACGCGGCGCTGGCGATGACCGAGACCGCGCTGTCCGACCCGGAACTGGAACAGGGCCGCGGCCGGGGCCGGCGGGCCGCGCTGCTGCGGACCAAGGCCCAGCTGCTGGGGGCCGACGACCAGTACGACGCCGGTCTGGCCGCGGCCGACGCCAGCCTGGCCATCGGGCTGCGGCTGGGCGCCCGGGAATGGGCCTCCACCAGTGCGATCCTGGCCGCTCACCTGGCTCAGGACGCGGGCAAGGCCGACCTGGCGATCGAGCGCTGGCGGATCGCGATCCGGGAGGCGGCGCAGGCCGAGCTGCCGCAGGAACTCAGCGCCCGGCTGGAGCTGGGCTCGCTGCTGCAGGCGCTGGGCCGGGCCGAGGAGGGCGTGGAAGAGGCCCGCGAGGTGCTCAGGCGGCAGAGCGCCACCGGCGCCCCGGACGCCGAGCGGGCCGAGACGCTGCGCCGGATCGGCCAGGGCTCGGTGGCGATGCAGGAGCCGCAGGACGCGCTGGACGCCTACCGCGACGCGGTCGCCCTGGCCTCCAAGGCCGAGGACTGGGCGCTGGCCACCCGCGCCGCGCTCGCGCTGGGCGATCTGATGACCGAGTCCGGGGACGAGGAGGGCATCGCGGTGCTGGCCGGGGCGGTGGAGTCGGCCCGGCACCTGGACGAGGACGACCCGATGTGGGTGATCCGGGCGATGCACATGCACGGCCGCGCGCTGAGCATGGCCGACGACGACGAGAAGGCCGCCGAGGTGCTGCGCGAGGCGATCGACCGGGCCGCCCGGGCCGCCGCCGACGAGCACCCGGCCGCCGCCTTCGAGCACGCCGACCTGCTCGACTCGCTGGCCCGGGCGCTGGTCACCGATCACGAGGACGAGGCGCTGAAGCTGGCCCACCAGGCCGCCGAGCAGTTCGTCGCGATCGACGAGGCGGTGCCCGGTGGGCGGGCGCTGATGCTGGCCGCCGGGATCCACTTCAACAACGAGCGGCCGGAGAAGTCGCTGCCGTTGATGGAACGGGCGGTGGCCCTGCTGGAGGACCACCCCGACGTGCTCGGCCAGGTGCTGCACGCGATCGGCGACGTGTACGAGGCGCTGGAGCGCCACCACGACGCCAAGCAGGCCCGGGATCGGGCCGAGCAGCTGCTTTAGGAGCCCTTTTTCACCGAGCCCAGCAGCCGCCACTTCCACGTCGGCCGGACCGCGCGGAAGTGGCGGCTGCGGAAGCTTCCCGCCCATACCCCGGCGCCGTAGGCCGCGTCGTCCATCAGCACGGCGATGGTCCAGCGCACTGGGTCGACATCCGGCCTGACCCGCAACCATTCACGGACGGGGGACGCGGCTACCAGCGCGAGGGCGGCCACCAGCCGTCCCCGGCGTTTGCCGACCGGGGCCGCCGCGACGGCGACGGCTACCGGCAGAGCGAACTGGGACGTCCATCGGCCCATTCCGAAGAAGGTCTCCCGAACGCCGATCGCCAGTGGACGAGCCAGATCCTCGGGTTTACTGCCGGCCTTCTTCAGCGCCAGGTACGAATCGGCATACCCCGCAGCAAAAGTGGCCCCGGCCAGCAGAGGACGCCGCGCCAGCAGAGCCAGCGCAGTGGACACCGGCGCCGCCACCATCACCAGCGGAGCTACTTTGCCCGGATGCCGCTCCTCCAGCAACGCCGCCGAGGTACCGTAGGCGAACCGCCTGCGCAGCAATGACTTCCATTCGGCCGGCTCCTCGTGCCCGATCTCGACCGAAGGGTCGTACCGCACCCGCCAGCCGGACTCCAGCAGCCGCCAGACCAGGTCCACGTCCTCGCCATACCGCAGATCCTCGTCGAAACCACGCTTTCCGGCGATGTCTTCGAGCGCCGCGCGCCGCAGGATCAGCGCGGCGGTGGGCAGGTACGAAACCCGGCTCAGCGGAGCGACGCGAGCCGGCAGACCACCCAGGTCGAGCACCGGCCGAGCCTGGGAGAAACGCTCGGCGAAAGTGCGCGGCGCCCTGCCCCCCGCCACGATCCGGGGCGCCACGGCAGCCAGCAGCGGATCGTCGAAATGCCCCACCAGATCGTCGATCCAGTTGGCCGGGGGCAGGCAGTCGCTGTCCAAGAAAGCCACCAGCGGGGTGTCCACCAGGCGCAGCGCGTCGTTGCGGGCCGGACCTGGACCACCGTTGACCTCGCGCACCACCACCCGGGCGCCGTGCTTGTCGGCGACCGCAGCGACAGCAGCCGGATCATGGGAAGCGTCGTCCACCACGATCACATCGGCAATCGCGCCCTGGGCGGCGGCCGCCAGGCCTTCCAGGCAACGGTCGAGCTCGGCAGAACGGTCACGCACCGGAATCACCACGGTGACCACGTTCTGCCGCGACGGCCGACGCTCGTCACCCTCGGGCAGGCCACGGCGTTCGGGGTGCAGCAACCCGGCATCGGAGAAGCGCCGGGCCAGGGCTGCGGCCGCCGGACTGCTGACGGTGCCTTCCTGCAGCCGTGAGAAAGCTTCCTGCCCGGCCGGATTGAGCCGGAACAAGCGAGCCGGGGAACCGCCGAAAATGGTGCCGTCCGGCTTGATCACGGCTTCTGGGTCAAGTTGCACCGACATGCCCAGCGGCAACCCGCCGGTCTGGCTGTTCCCCGTCGTCGTCACTCCAGCACTCTAGATCCCCAGCTTGCCGTACGGGGGATCCCAGGCCAGAACCTGCGTGTGCAAACCGTCGATCAGGCGCTGCAGCAGCCGATCACCCTCTTCGGCGCTGGCCCCGGCCGGGTCGCCGAGCACGCCGTTCGGGCTGACCGCCTTCACTCCCCCGGCCCGCAGTTCGTCGATCAGCTCGCGCACCGGCGTGGTGTTACCCGCCTCGGCCAGTTCCTCGTGCACCAGCCCGGGCTGGATCGCCAGCTGCAGCGAGGTCTCGGCCCGCCCGGCGTGCGCGTCACCGTCCCACATCGCCATCCACAGCAGCACATCGCGCGATTCGGCGCGTAACCGCCGCACCGCCCGCACCGCCGGCACGGCATTGCCGCCGTGCGCGTTGACGAAGATCTGCCGCCGGTACGTCTCCCCGGCCGAGCGGCCCAGCTCCAGCAGCATCAGCTCCAGTGCCTCCTGCCCGATCGACAGGGTGCCCGGGAAACCGGCGTGTTCCCCGCTGGAGCCGTAGCCGACCGCCGGAGCCACCGCGACCGAGGGCATCAGCTCGGCCAGCCCCTGAGCGACGGCAACCGCTACGTCACGGTCGGTCCCCAGGGGCAGGTGCGGACCGTGCTGCTCGGTCGAGCCGATCGGGATGGCAATGATGCCGTCGCCCGCGGCGTGCTCGGCGATCTGCGGGCTGGTCATTGCGGCCAGGTCAAGGAAAGCCACCCGGGCGAATCTACGCCTGGTCACTTTCCGTACGCTGCGCGACCCCCACCGCCGGTCCCAACCCGTGTTCTGCTAAAAGGAACGCTCAGCTCCGGAAGATCTGGGACAAGGCGGGAGCCACCTGCCGGTGATCCCGGATCGAGAACATCCTGCCCCGGCCCGCCGCCGCCAGCTCGCGTCCCAAGACCTCGTCCTTCTCTCCCGAGGAGTCGAGCAGCACGTCAAGGCGTGGCAACAGCCCGGCCGGGCCTCGCGGGTCGGGCCCGGCGTTGTGCACGCAGTCCGACAGCAACAGCACCCGGGCCTCCGGGTTGGGCCGCCTTGAGAGCTCGGCCGCCGCCAGCTGCAACGGGAAGCCGACGTTGGTCAGCCCGCGCGCAGGCAGCTTCAGCAGATCGTCCAGCAGCTTCTGGGCCACGAACGGCCGGCCCATCGGCAGCAGGATCGAGCAGTCCGACCAGAACGCGATCACGCCCACGTCGTCACTGCCCAGCTCCCCGGCCAGAGCCCCGACCGTGGCCGCTGCGGTCCGGATCCGCTCGCCGCGCATCGACCCTGACACGTCGACCACCAGCTCGACCGAACGCCGGCGCCGCACCCGCTCGCGAACGATGATGTCCTCGTCCTCAGGAAACGGCTTCTCGGCCAGCACTTCGAGAGTCCGGTCCAGATCGATGTCGTCCGCGCCCTCGCGGTAGCGCACACTGACCAGCTCGCCCGTACCCCGCCGACTGCCCCGGCCGTGAACCGGACGGTGCAACGACAGGCGCGCGGCGATCTGCTTGGCCCGCGCCTTGACCGCGTTCTGTTCCGGATCGTCCGCATCCGGTTCCAGGGGCACGTTCTCGCCGACGTCGTCCGTTTCTCCGGGTCCTCCCGAACCCTTCGAGGATGCCTTCGCCGCCGCCTTCGTCCCTCGTCCCAACGCCTGCAGCACTGGGCCGCCGCCGCTTTCGGAGATGCTGAACACCATCGGTTCAGCCCGCAGGTCCTTGGGTTTACGGCGCAACGGACGTCGTGGGCGCCGATCGCGGCGACCATCGGGTTTCTCTACGGGAGAGTCGGCGTCAACTTCTCTTCAACCCGGCTGGGCCGCGGCCGGGGAAAGGATGAACCGGTCTTCCCAGATCTCCTTCACCACTCGCTCGGCCGTGGTGTCGGAAGCCTCGTCCAGGTGGATCCGGCCGGACAGGGCCACCGTCATGGCATCAAGAACCAGCTTGGGGTAGGCACTCTCGGCGTCGAGCCGGGTGGTGGAGTCAGCGGCCTCGGCAACCCCGCGCATAGCCGCGAGCTGGTTGGCCACCAGCACGATGTCGATCGCGCCGCGCACACTGCTGCCCTGGCGCAGGTCCGGGTGACGCCGGGTCGCCCGGTTCACCCACACCGCGTCCTTGACCAGCAGTTCGCCGAGCGCGCCGCCCTTGTCGGTGCGCAGGTTGACGATGCCGATCTCGGCGGCCTCGTCCTGGTAGTCCACGGCCAGCCGGCACAGCCGGTCGGTGATCGACGTGGACAGCCGGGTGGTGCCCACGTTGTCGTACGGGTTCATCGAGGCGATCAGCCGGAACGTCGGGACGGCGGTGACCGAGCCGGCCCGCGGTACCGTGATCCGGCGTTCGGCGAGCGCGGCCAGCAGGGTGTTCAGGGTGTCGTCGGGCGCGCGGTTGAACTCCTCGAGGTAGAGGAATCCGCCCTGCTGCATGGCTTCCAGCAGCGGGCCGGGCACGAAGTTGTCCTCGGAGTAGTCCTCCTTGAGCACCCGCGCCGGGTTGTGGTGGCCGACCAGTTTGGCCGGGGTGAGGTCGGCGTTGCCCTCGACGTAGAACAACGGGATGCCCCACTCCTCGGCGATGGCCCGCAGCAGCGTGGTCTTTCCGGTGCCGGGCGGGCCCTCGAGGACGAGGTCGCGGCCGGCGGCCACGGCCGAGAGAATGAGCTCGAGCTCGTGCTCACGGCCGACGAGATGGGTGGCGACCCGGTTGCGGGTCTGGGCGACGTCGGGTGTTTCGGTCACGTCTCGATCCTCGGTCCGCGGGGCAATTATGGACGATTGTCTCGCCTCCCCGGCACCCCCACCTTCGCGGGGGTGCCGGGGACGAAGCGTCCGCTATTTGGTGGTGTACCCGGCGTCGACCTTGAGCTCGGTTCCGGTGACGTACCGCGACTCGTCGGAGGCCAGGAACAGCAGGGCGTTGCTGATGTCGATGGCCTCGACCCACGGCACCGGCAGGCTGTTGGTGGTCCGGAAGACCTCGGCGGCCTGCTCCTGGGTGGGGTGCTCGACGTGCGGCAGGAACAGCTTGAACGTGGTCTCGTTCAGGATCATCGGGGTGGCCACGCCGGTCGGGTGGATGGTGTTCACCCGGATCGAGTGCTCGGCCAGCTCGTTCGACAGGGTGCGGGCCAGGCCCAGCACCGCGTGCTTGGAGGCGGTGTAGGGCGCCACGTTCGGCGTGCCCTTCAGCCCGGCCGAGGAGCTGGTGATGATGATCGAGCCGCCCTGCCCCTGGTCGATCAGGAACTGGGTGACGGCCTTGGTGGTGTGCCAGACACCCTTCAGGTTGATGTCCAGCACGTCGTTCCAGTCCGAGTCGCTGACCTCGTGCGTCTTGTCGCTGTGCAGGAAGATCCCGGCGTTCGCGGAAACGATGTCCAGACGGCCCAGTTCGGCGATCCCGGCATCGGTGGCGGCCTTCAGCGCGGCGTAATCGCGCACGTCCACCTTGGCCGAGTAGATCCGCCGGTCCAGTGCCTCGACCTGCTTCACCGTCTCGGCCAGGTCGGCCTCGGTGGCGCCGGGATAGAACCGGTCCACGCTGGGGATCGACTCGGCGATGTCCAGGGCGATGATGTCGGCGCCCTCCTGGGCCAGCCGGATCGCGTGGCTGCGGCCCTGACCGCGGGCCGCCCCGGTGATCAACGCGACCTTACCTTCGACACGTCCTGCCATGGTGATGCTCCTTCTCCGTCGAAAGGATCTCTACAGCTGGGTGGTTCCGGCGTCGACCGT
This sequence comes from Kineosporia babensis, assembly GCF_021129305.1. GTDB lineage: Bacteria > Actinomycetota > Actinomycetes > Actinomycetales > Kineosporiaceae > Kineosporia > Kineosporia babensis. The sequence continues at coordinate 277,922 of NZ_JAJOMB010000007.1, forward strand.
CATCGCCAGCGCGGTCACGTAGCGGGACTCGTCCGAGGCCAGGAAGAGCACGGCGTTGGACTGGTCCTCCGGCTGGGTCGCGGCGATCGGGAGCATGTTGCCCATCATCGCGCCGAGCCGCGGGTCCTGCTCCAGCAGCGGGCCGAAGGCGTTGCCCATCGCGCCCATCGGCGTCTCCACACCGGTCGGGTGCAGGCTGTTGACCCGGATGTGGTGCCGGGACAGCTCGGCCGCGAAGGTGCGGGCCAGGCCGGTGACGGCGTGCTTGCTGGCCACGTACGGGGTGAGGAACGGCAGGCCCACCAGACCGGCCGCCGAGCTGGTCAGGATGATCGAGCCGCCGCCGGCCGCGATCAGGTGGGGCGCCCCGGCCCGCACCGTGTTCCAGGTGCCGGTGATGTTCACGTCGAGCGTGTCCTGCCACTGCTTCTGGGTGACCTTGTCCCAGGCGCCGACGTGGCAGATGCCGGCGTTGCCGACCACGATGTCCAGCCGGCCGAGCTGGGCCACACCGTCGTCGACGGCCTTGGTCAGCGCCTCGGCGTCGCGAATGTCGGTGACCGAGGCGACGATCCGCCGGTCCAGCGCCTCGACCTGGCGTACGGTCTCGGCCAGATCCTCCTCGGTCGCCGCCGGGTACTCCAGGTCCTCGAACGGTGCGCAGATGTCGACCGCGATGATGTCGGCCCCTTCCGAGGCCAGCTTGAGCGCGTGGCTACGGCCCTGCCCGCGCGCCGCTCCGGTGATGAATGCGACCTTGCCCTCGACACGTCCAGCCATGGGGCACCTCTCCAACTTCGTTGTCAGTGAACGGCTTGTGCATCCCCTCCGCCTATTAGTAGCCCCGTCAACTACCTGCGCGCCTTCCCCAAAGGAGCAATCCGGCCGTGACCTTGCTCTCATCGACAAGTGTCGAATGTCCTACGTTTTCCCTGGTAGACAAGGACTTTGGCCCTTTTCCGGAGGATCTGCTCGCGGGCATGACGAAATGCCCCGGGACCGCTGGTCGCTCGGAGCTTGCCTTCGAAGGCTTTATGTAGTTGGCAAAACGGCGGCGCGCGGCCCTCTTCCGCAGGAAGAGAACCGCGCGCCGGCGTTCTTCACCGATCAGACCGCCTGAGAGCCTGTTTCGAGGCCCGGCTGCGGGGTGAACCCGGTGAGCGGGTTCTCGTCACAGCCGCGGGTGGGCGGCCGGACCCCGGCCGCGCTGGGATCGAAACCAGCGAGCGGGTTCTCGTCGCAGCCCCGGGCCGGTGGGGCCGAGACCACACCAGTGGCCGGGCGTACGCCCAGGGTCAGGGCCACCGGCTTCTTCTTGAGCTTCTGGCTGCGCAGCGGGTTCTTGTGCGAGTGATCGAGACTCGGCTTCGGGACCGAACCCTCGACCGCGTCCAGCGCCGACTCACCGAAACCGCGCACGCACTCCGGGTCCGGACCGTCCAGCGGCAGGCCGGTGAAGAACTTGGCCGCCATGCAGCCGCCCCGGCAGGAGTCGAAGAACTGGCAGGACGAGCACGCCCCACCGCTCTGCGGCTGCCGCAGTTCCTGGAACAGTTCCGAGGTCTGCCAGACGCCCTTGAAACCACCCTCGTCCCGGACGTTTCCGGCCAGGAACTCGTCGTGGATGGCGAACGGGCAGGCGTACACGTCGCCCACCGGGTCGATCAGGCAGACCACCCGGCCGGCGCCGCACAGGTTCAGCCCGGGCAGGGCGTCGCCGAAGGCGGCCAGGTGGAAGAAGGAGTCGCCGGTGAGGACCTCCTCGCCGTTGGCGACCAGCCAGTCGTACAGCTGCTTCTGCTGCGGGGCGAGCAGGTGCAGCTCGTCCCAGACGTCGGCGCCGCGGCCCGAGGGACGCAGCCGGGTCAGCCGCAGCTGGGCCTTGTACTTGTCGGCGATCGCCTTGAACTCGTCGAGCTGGTCGACGTTCTGGCGGGTGACCACCACCGACAGCTTGAACCCGTGGAAGCCGGCGTCATACATGTTCTGCATGGCCCGCATCGCGGTGTCGTAGCTGCCGGCCCCGCGGACGTAGTCGTTCACCTCGGCGGTGGCGCCGTCGAGCGAGATCTGCACGTCCACGTAGTCGGACTTGGCCAGGCGCTCGGCCACTTCCTTGTTGATCCGCACACCGTTGGTGGAGAACTTCACGCCGACGTGGTGCTCGGTCGCGTAGTCCACCAGGTGCCAGAAATCCGGTCGCACCGTCGGCTCGCCGCCGCCGATGTTGACGTAGAAGACCTGCATCCGCTCCAGCTCGTCGATGACCGCTTCGGCCTCGGCGGTGGTCAGCTCGCGCGGGTCACGCCGGCCCGAGGAGGACAGGCAGTGCACGCAGGCGAGGTTGCAGGCGTAGGTGAGCTCCCAGGTCAGGCAGATCGGCGCGTCCAGCCCGAGGGCGAACTTGTCGACCAGCCGGCCGGGAGATGGGGTAGCGGGCTTACTGGGATTCGGGGTGAAACCGGCCGGGGTAGCCGGTTCGAGCACAGCCGTCATGCAGGCTCCTCCGTGGACGTCGTCTTGGGACGGATGAGGTCACCCGCCGCCAGGGACGCAAGCGCCCGGCCCAGGGCCGGGAGGTGCGCCGGGTCGACCCCCGCCTCCAGACACGCAGTACGCGCGTCCGGGGCGGCGGCCAGACCATTGACGACGTCCAGTAGTTGACGGGTCTTCAGGAACGACAGGCGCCGATTCCCGAAGTGGTACATCAGGGCGCCGAAGGGCTCGGGCCGGATGGAGACGCTGGGGTGCAGCTCCCACGCGACGTCGAGATCGAAGCCCTGTGCAGCCGGTGGGGGCACCGACATCCGGTTGGTCTGGGTCGTCATGGCCAGGTGGACGTCAGTAGACGCCGCACATCCCGTCGATGGAGACCTCTTCGACGAGCAGCTCCTCGACGGAGTCCTGAACTTCGACGGCGTCCTGGGGCGCGTTCGTGTTGTCCATCGAAACGACCTCTCTTCCACGTTGAATGCTGGTGATCGGAGTTTATGACACTGCGTGTCGTAAACGTCAAGACTGGTTATCGACGCGTTCGCGAGGTAGACCGATCGCCCGAAGCGGGGGAAAAGATCACTCCGATGATTGAATGAGCGGCAACAGCAGTGCCACACGAGGGAGAGTGCACGGCGATGCCGGCGGGGACAGGTTCCAAACAGGCGGAGGCCCGCAGCGGCCGGCCCCGCGCCACCAGCCGCCACAACCTGGAGCGGATCGCCCTGGAGCTGTTCGCCGAGCAGGGCTTCGACGCCACCACGGTGGAGCAGATCGCCGAGCAGGCCGGGGTCAGCCGGCGCACCTTCTTCCGCTACTTCGACACCAAGGCCGACGTGCTCTGGTCGGACTTCGACGCCGAGGTGGCCAGCCTGCACCGGCTGCTGGCCGCGGCCCCGGCCGACCAGCCGCTGACCGAGGCGATCCGCCAGGCCGTGCTGACCGCCAACCACTACGGCGTCGCCGACGTGGCCAGCCTGCGCACCCGGATGCAGGTGATCGCCGGGGTCCCGGCCATCCAGGCCTCCTCCACCGCGCACTACGACAACTGGGCCGGGGCCCTGGCCGCGTTCGCCGCCCAGCGCCTGGGCCAGCAGCCCGACGACCTGATCCCGCAGGCCATCGGGTTCAGCGCGCTCGGGGTCTGCCGGGCCGCCTTCGACCAGTGGGTGGCCCGCCGCGACGCCGACCTGATCAACTATCTCGACATCGCCCTCACCGCCTGGAAGTCCGGCTTCAGCGACCTGCCCGCCTGAACACCCGCCCCAGGCGTTACCGAGGCGACGGAACCAGCACTGCACCGACGGGCCGGGCACGCACCGTCCGAGGCCCCTCGGTCACCGTCGGTTTGTAACGGTTTCCTTAACCCTCTGACATGCCGATCCCAGCTCCTGCGTACGGAGTGACACCGTCACCATACGGAGGGTCACGAGCTCCGCACGGGAGGTGAAATCAGTCTCGACTTTTGTCGAGCCTGTCGTAATTGGAACCAAAATCTGTCTCAAGCGAGGTGTAACGCTTCCACTACGCGCGCCGATGGAAGCGGGCGACGGTCCCTGTGCAGTAGTGCGAAGGGTTCATTCATGTCACTGGCCATGCCCTATCCGGCTCGACGACGCGCCAAAGCCAAGCAGCAGCAGTCACCCGGTCTGCCGGTCGAGACGCCGGCGGCCGTCGATCACGGTGCAGCGTCGCCCGGATCCCCCGCTGTCCTGTCGGCAGACCAGGTCTGGCACGTAGGCCTGTCCCTGCCGGGCATGTTCCCGTTCCGTGAGGCGAGTTGCCCCTGCGCCAAGGCGGCGTGCGGGCTGGTCGTCCCTGACCCCGAGGTCGAGTGCCGGCTGCACACGCAGAGCGCTCGCTTCCTGCAGGTGCACTCCGCGGGCGAGTGTGACTTCCCGCGGACCGGATGGCGTCGCAAGCGCCGCCCGGGCCAGCGCTGACACCCCCTGGACGGGTCTGATCGCCGGGCCTCGGAAAGCGACCCTCCGCGGCCCGGCGATCCGATCCCTCCCGATCCTCTAAGGTCTCGGGGTGACCGACGGCTCCAGCACGCTCTCCCTGGAGGACCTGGCCCCCGAAGCCGGAGTCCTGCGGATCTACCGCCAGGTGTTCGCCGTGCTCGCCCGCGAGCACGGCGCGATGATCAGCGACGTCGACCTCCTGGACGTCGACGAGGCGATCATGGCCGCGTTCGCCGAGGCCGGCACCGAAGGCATGACCCTGGAGACCGCGGTCGCCTCCTGCCGGCGGTTCGACCAGAACATCGTCTCGCGGCGCTTCGAGGTGCTGCGCGGCTACGGGGCGATCACCCGGGTCGTGGACCATCCCGGCGAGCGCTTTCACCGGGCCGCCTTCGCCCCCTACGTCATGCTGCTGTTCCTGCGCCGCCTGGCGGCCGCCGGTGGCCAAGGTGAGCTGCACCAGTTGCTGGCCCTGGAAGGGCTGAGCATCCGCTCGCCCAGCGCCGGGGTGGAGGACGGCCAGGGCTCGGTGAACCGGCTCTCCCGCGTGTTCCGGCTGATGGCCAACCAGCTCTCCAGCCTGACCACCACCAGCCCGGTCGAGGAGCTGCGCGAGCACGCCGAGCTGCTGTGGGGCAACCGCGCGCTGATCCGCCAGGCCGAGGAGGTGCACTCACAGGCCCTGGGCCGCTGGCCCGAGCTCGACCGCGAGTGCGCCCAGCTGCGCACCGCCCTGGCCGCATACGCCGACGCCAGCGAGTCAGCCGCGGCCCGGCTGATCGAGCAGGCCGGGTCGACCCGGGCGCTGGGCCTGCTGCCGGTCGAGACCTGGCGCAGCTTCGCCCGCACCGCCGACGCCGAGACGCTGGCCGGGGTGCTCAAGGGCCAGACCTTCGACGCGGTCGCGCCGTGGTTCTCGCCCCAGGCCATGGCCCTGGCCGTGGACAACGCCCAGTCCTCCGGGCCGGTCCGGATGCCCCCGCCCCGGCCCACCGGCGACACCGACGCCCCCACCGATCGCCCGGTCTCGGCGGACAGCGACCTGATCGAGTTCACCGACCGCGTGCTGGCCAGGCACCGCCGGGTCGGGGTCTCCCAGCTGCTGGACGACGCGGACGACTGGATGCAGGCCCGCCGGATCCTGTCGCTGATGGTCGCCGCGCACCACTCCCCCGAGGTGAATGCCGAGCTGACCTGGTCGGACGGGTTCCGGGTGGACCCCGAAGGACCGGTCGCCTGGGTCTCCGGCGGGATGTTCGGGCGCACCGCCGTCCCGGCCGGCCGTTCCTCCGAAGAAGGCTCCGAAGAAAGCACTGAGGCTGTCCAGGCGTGAACAGTAGTGAGACCGCCCTCTGGTGGGCGCGTGCCCGGGCGCTGGGCCCGGCGCAGTACGAGACCGGCACCCCGGCCCCCGACGGGTTCCTGCGGCTGCTGGAACCGGACGCCGCGCAGGTGTGGCTGCTGCCCGCCCACCCGGGCACGGCCGGGCCCTGGGTGCTGGACGAGCTGGGCCTGAACGGGCCCACCGTGGAGCAGCCGAACGACACCGCCCGGATGCTGGCCGCCGTGGTGCGCTGCTGCTGGGCCGACCCGGACGACGCGATCTGGCCCGGCCAGGACGTCGACTGGGACGCCGTCATGTCGGTGTACCGGACCTTCGGCGATCGCGATGAACTGGTGGTGCACCGGGCCGCGACCGGCGCGATCCGGCGGCTGCACAGCGGTGGCTGGGTGATCTGGGACGAGAACCGGCGGGTGGTCCGTCTGGGGCCGCGCTGCGGCACCTGGGTGAACGCGGACCTGACGGTGTTAAGGGAGTTGTGGCGTTCGTTGCCTGCTCCGGACGAGCCCGACGACCAGGCGCCCGAGCTGGAAGAGCAGATTGAGGACGCCGGCGAGACCGGGTCCGGATCGGTCGCCTCCCGGCCCGAACCGGATAACCAGGCCGAACTGAACAACAATGCCGAATCCGTAGCGACGCCGGACACCGACCCCCGTACCGACGAGCCGGACGACGTGGACGAGGCCGACACCCCAGCTGAGCCCGAAGCCGAGAACGACACCGAGCCTGAGGAGCCTTCCGCGTGACCGAGATGCACCCCGCGTTCACGGCGGCGGTGGCGGACCTGTCGGAGCGGCACCGCGACGAGGTGCTGGCGGCCTACGCGGCCCTGGAGCACAGCTGGCAGCCGCTGCACGAGTCCCAGCTGCTGGCCCTGCGCGACGCCACCCTGCGCCGCTCGCTGCAGCAGCTGCTGCACCCGCTGGGCCGCACCCTGGTCAAGGTCGGGCCGCACAACTGGACCTCGGGCTACCGTGACGACATCTCCCGAGAGCTCAGCGCCGAGATGCTGGACTCGCTGCCCCTGGTCGACCGGGCGGTCTTCGTCCTGATCCTGATCCACTCGGTGGCGATCCCCCGCAGCCAGGGCCTGGTCGACCTGGACTCCTGGATCTCCAACCAGCCCACGACGGCGGAAGAACTGACCCGCTACTCCAAACTCCCGCGCACCGCAGTGCGGGCCGGCCTGGCCCGGTTGCGCGCCTCCGGCCTGGTGCAGCTGGCCCCCGACCGACGCCCGAACTCCCAGAAGGCCGGAAGCAGTTCCAGCGCAGGAGCTTCCTACCTCCCCGGCCCTCAGCTGGCCCGCCTCACCCCAGCCGCCCGACGCCTGCTCCAGGAAGAACTGATCCTCGCCGCCGGAGCCGACACGCCCCTGGCCGCAGCGATCCGGGCCCGCCGAGCGCGCCCCTCCGAAGACGGCATCCCCAAGCCCGCCGAAGCCCACACCGACGTGCCCCCGCAACCGGCGGCCGAACCGCCCGCTGCCACCGACGTCTCCAGTTCCGCCGCAAGCACGAGCACCGGCACCCAGCCGCCCACTCGCGCAGACGCGTCCTTTGCTTCTGAAAATTCTGTACCGCAGGAGAATTCGTGACCACCGCGCCGCTCATCGCCGTCGACCGCAGCGACCCGAACGACATCGTCGGGCCGCGGGTACTGGTCGGCGTCCAGATGGTCGACATCTCCCGGCTCTCCGCGCACCCTGTCCCACTGACCAACGGCGGCCTGATCACCGTGGCCGGCCAGGGTCCGAAAGACTCCAACGGTGCCGGTAAATCATCCTTCATCGCCGCGCTCAGCCTGCTGCACGCAGACGAGCAGTGGCGCCTGGCCGGTGGCGCGCCGGGTTCGGCCGAACTGCTGTTCACCGCGGAACTTGCCGCGCAGGAAGCACGCTGGGCCAATGCCGACCACGGTTTCGTCATCGGGGTCTTCGCCGATCCGTCGGCCCAGACCGTGGAGGAGCTCGAGGCCGGATCGCTGACGGTCTGGCTGCGGATCAACCGTAAGTCGCCGTACCTGAGCCTGCGCTGGAAGCAGGGGCTGCACGTTCCCTACGGCGCGAACGATGCCGAACGGGCGGCCGGGGTGCAGCATCTCTGGGCGCAGCTGCCGAACTCGAACGGTCGCGACGACTTTCACGCCGGTCGGCTGGCCCGCGTGCTGTACGGCGGCCAGGTGCGCTGCGTTTCGTTCCTCTCCACCTCGGTGCGCGCGTCTCCCGCCGCGAACTTGCTGGCCCAGCCGCTGAACGAACTTTCCCCCTGGCGCATGTTCGACGCCGTGGCCACCCTGACCGGCCTGGATCGCGAGCTGGAGCAGGAGCAGGCGCTGCGTTCGGGCGAGCACGCCCGGCGGGTGGACGTGGTCGAGGCCGAGCAGGATCTGGCCAACTGGCAGCGCGAGATGGAGGGCGTCGAGGCCGGGATCAAGCGTCGCGACGTGGCCCGGCAGATTCTCGGCCAGGCTCGCGAATCGTGGCACTCGCGCTGCGCTCGCCACGTGGTCGACGGGCTGGAGCGGATCAGCGAGATCCGGCGCAACCTGGGCGATGTCCGCGGAGGGCAGGCCGAGGCCCGCGAGCGCCTGGCCGAGAACGAGGCCCGGATGGAGGAACTCGGCAACGACGACGGGCTGCAGGAGACCTTCCGCCAGACCGAGCGCCTGCGCAACGAACTGCGTGAGCGCCGGAGCAACGCCGACACCCAGGCCCGGATGAACCTGCGGCAGGTGGAAGAGCTCAGCGCGAAGCTGCGCGACCTGAAGGAAGCAGCCCGGGCGGCGGACGGCCGGGACGTGGCCAAAGCCCGCGAAGAGGTTGCGTCCGTGCAGGAGGCACTGGAGGCAGTCATCTCCCGGCGGGGCGCGGCCGAAGATGCCGTGAGCGCTGCGGCCAAGCAGGTGAAGGCCGCCGAGGCTGGTGACGACGTGGCCGCGCAGCAGCTGAAACTCCTTCAGAAGGCCGGGATTCCGGCGGCCAGCGTGGTCGATGTCCTGGACCTGGCCGAGAGCGAGCGGGCGGTGTGGGAGCCCCGCCTGGCCCCCTATCGGCACGCGGTAGCAGTGCCCGCAGCACGCGCCGACGAGGCCCGCGAGGCGCTGGCCGACGAGCCCGGCTCGATGATCGTCCTGGCCGACGGTCAGCCCGGTTCCGGCCTGCCCTCCAGCACCACGGCCGAGTTCGGCCTGGCGTCCTTCCTGAAAACCCTTTCCGAGCGCGCTGGTTCACTGGACCAGCAGGTGGACGAGGCGGCCGGGGTGATCGTGATCGCCGGCTTCGAGCGTCCGCTCACCGGCCGCGACGCCCGGGTGCGGGCAGCCCGTGATCAGCACGAGGCCGCCCAGGAGCAGCTCGAGCAGATCGGCACCGCGCTCGAGAAGGCCCGGGCCCGGCTGGTCACCGCGACCGGACGGCTGGAGGGGGCCAAGGCCGCACAGCAGGTCGAGGAGGCCGAGTTCGAGATCGAGCGGCTTCGTGAGCAGGCCGGCGATCTGCAGGAGAACCTGGAAGAGCTGATCGGCCCGTTGGAGGACGCCGAGGCCGCGCACACCCGGGCAGCGGTGGACCGGCAGACCCGGCTGGACAAGATCAACACGCTGCGCGGCGAGGTCTCGCGCAGCAAGAGCGAGGTCAGTCAGGCCGAGCAGATCGCCGAGAAGCTGGAGTCGGAGCTGCAGGCGGTGGACGTCGATGCCCGCGCGGTGGCCTGGGGGGCCACTTCCGGCTCGGCCGAGCAGCATCTGCTGGAACTGCCCGAGGAGGAGCAGAAGCGCAGCACCTCGGAGTGGAACGCGCTGGTCGTGTACCAGCTGGAAGACGTTGTCCGGCGGTGCTTCCCGGACAACACCCCGACGCAGGAGTACCCGGCCGAGCTGCGCACGCTGATCCACGAGCAGAAGTGGCGCAGCAGCCCGATCGAGACCCGGGTGCCGATGGTCCCCGACCTGGTCCGGGCCATGCGCACCCACCTCGACGTGACCGCTCAGCAGGACGCCCACGACCAGGCGATGATCGACCAGCAGCGGGCCCAGCGCCGGGCCGACCTGGAGGCCGCGCAGTCCGGCCTGGCCGAGTCCGAGCAGACCACCCGCGCGCACCGCGCCGTTCTGGCCCAGGGCATCAAGGCCAAGCTCAAGCTGGTCTCGGACGAGTTCGACCGGCTGGACCGGGAATACGGCGGGTACGGCGCCGGGCTGGAGTACCCCGAGCCCGAGCCGCCGACCGAGCCGGACAAGCCCTGGCGCTGGAGCCTGACCCCGCGCTGGCGACGGGCCGAGAACCAGCGGATGTCCAGCTACAACCTGCGGGCCAACACCGCGATGATGGACGAGAAGGCGGTCAAGCTGGTCTGCGCCTCGGCACTGGCCGGCGGCAACGACCGGCCGCTGCTGCTGATTCTCGACGAACTGGGCCGCAACCTGGGCAAGCAGCACCGGCGTGAAGCGGTGGCGCTGTTCGAGCGGATCGGCCGCGACCGCAACATCACCGTGATCGGCGCCCTGCAGGACGACATGGAGCGCTACGCGATCGAGGCCTCGAACCTCTACATCAAGCTGCGCCGGTCCTCCGACGCAGTGGCCTACAACGATCCGCCGATCGTCCTGGGCGACGACGCGAACCGGGCCCGGGTGGAGATGCTGCGCGAGTGGATGAGCGCCTACCGGCCGCAGCGCACGTCGATCGATCTGCACGAGGACGAACTCGACCTGAGCTGACCCTCATGATCGGGCAGTACGCTTCACCGATGCCGGAAAGGAGCGCATTCCCATCGTGGTGAAAAGCAATCCGATCAAACCGCAAAAGACGGCGTTGCTCCTGGCGCAGCGGATCGTGCGGGACATCGAGCAGCAGGGTCTGGGGCCCGGGCAGATGCTCCCGCCCGAGCGCTCGATGATGGATGCCTACGAGACGGGTCGCGGCACGCTGCGCGAATCCCTGCGATTCCTGGAGCTTCAGGGCATCCTCACGTTCCGGCCCGGGCCCGGCGGTGGGCCGATGGTCCGCAAGCCCACCGCGGACATGCTGGCCACCAGCCTGGCCCTGCTGCTGCAGTTCGACGGCGCCCGGCACCGCGAACTGCTCGAAGCCCGTTCGGTGTTCGAGCCCCGGCTGGCCCAGCTGGCGGCCGGCCGGATCAGCGCCGAGCAGCTGTCCGCACTGCGCAGCACCCTGGAGGACATGGAGGCCGGCCTGGAGGACCAGGCGCTCTTCCTGGACGCGGACCGGCGTTTCCACCGCACCATCGCCTGGGCCTCGGGCAACTCGCTGTTCGGTTTCCTGATCGAGGCCCTGGTCGAGCCGCTGGACGTGGACGTCGAGACCTCGCTACGCCGACGGCAGTCGGTGCTCAAGGCGCATCGGCTCATCCACCAGGCCCTTTCTGCCGCAGACGGGGTGGCCGCCGGGGCGCAGATGAACACCCACCTGGACGAGCACTTCGCCTACGCCGCCAAGAAGGTACCCGACGAGCTGGAACGACCGGTCAGCTGGCAGGGCCGGTAGACCTCAGTCCAGCAGGTGCCGAAGATAGCTCTGCGGATCGTCCAGGTAGCGCCGCCAGTGCTCCACGATCAGCAGGTCCTCCCAGGCCACCTCGCTGATCCCATTGGCGCCGAACTCCAGGATGCTCGCGCCCGGGGTGGAGGCCAGGATCGGCGAGTGCGTCGCGCAGACCACCTGGGCGCCGCTGCGGCCGAGCCGGGTGAACAGCTCGACCAGCCGCAGCGACGAGGTGAACGAGAGTGCGGATTCAGGCTCGTCCAGCACGTAGAAACCCGGCCGGGCGAACATCGCGTCGAAGGCAGTGAGGAAGCCCTCGCCGTGACTCATCTCCTCGGTGTCGCCGTCCCAGTACCCCGGAACCCCACTGAGGCGGGCCAGCAGGCCCATCGCCGTCTCGGCCCGCAGGAAGAAACCCCGCCGGGCCTTGCGCGGACCGGTCATCATCCGCTGGCCGTTCGTGGTGGCGTCCAGCTTCAGCGCCCCGCCGAGCTCCGACACCGGGCGTGAGCTGGCGTATTTCGTGCCCGCCCTACCCCCGTAGGAGTCCAGGCCGAACGCCTCGGCCAGCGCCTCCACCACCGTCGACTTGCCGGACCCGTTCTCCCCCACCAGAAACGTGATCGGCTTCGTGAAGGTCAGCCCCTGCTCGGCCAGGTCGGTCACCGCCGGAACGGTGAACGGCCAGGCGTCCAGATCGGCACCCTCGACGTACGCACGACGCACCAGCATCCGGCCAATCTATCCTCAGCCGGCCAGGCTCGACCCCAGCAGGTCCAGCAGTACGCCGGTGCCGTGCTCCCGGTCCTTCACGTTGTCGTTGCCGTCCAGGAACGCGCCGTACTCGGTGAACACCAGCCGGGTGCCTTCCCCCTCGGCCCGGATCTCGATCGTGGTCTGCGAGACCGACAGCTTCACCCCGTTCACGTACATCTCGTAGCTGTAGACGATCCGCTCGTTCTCCACGATGTCGTGGTACGTAGCAACGAAGCGGTGCTCAAAGTCGTTCAGCCGGCCGTGATTGATCTCGGTGCCGCCCACCCGGAAGTCCCAGACCTCCTCCACCACCGCCGATTCGGGGTGCGAGAACCAGGCCTTCTTGGCCTTCTGGTCCGACAACGCGAAGTACACCCGCGAAGGCCTTGCCGGATAGACCTTCTCGACCACGAAGGTGTCGTGCCGAACGGAACGCTCGCTCATCGTTCTCCTTCTTCAGGGTTCTCGGCCAGCCAGGTACCCAGCCGGTCCAGGCGCTGCTCGGTGATCTGCCGCCGGTCGGCAATCCATTGCCCCACCTGGTCAAGCACCTCAATATCCAGCTCACAGGTGCGCACGCGTCCTTGCTTTCGGCTGCGCACCAGCCCACCGGCCTCCAGCACAGCCAGATGCTGCACCACCGCCGGCAGCGACATCTTCAGCGGCTTCGCCAACTCACTGACCGACGCCGGGCCCTCCCCGAGACGCTCGATCATCGCCCTCCGAGTGGGATCAGCCAGTGCCTGGAAGGTCCGGTCGAGCACCGCAGATTGGTTAAGCACGCGCTTAAGTATTGCGCTAGGCTCCCCGAAGTCAAGACGCTTCAGCTGAAGGGGATCAGATGAGTCAGCGCACCGACACTGTGCACCGCTACATGGAGGGGTTTCGGCGCAGCGACCACGCGGTCATCCTGGACTGCCTCACCGACGACGTGGTCTGGAACATCCCGGGCACCCGGAACACCAAGGGCAAGGCCGAGTTCGACACCGAGATCGAGAACCCGGCGTTCGCGGGCAGCCCGGAACTCGCGGTCGAACGGACGATCGAGGCGGGGGACGTGGTCGTCTGCCTCGGAGTGGGTGTGGGCTTTCTGCGCGAGGCCGGGCCGTTCCGCTTCGCCTTCAACGACACGTTCACCTTCCGCGACGACCTGATCTGCCAGATCGACTCGTACGTGGTGCCGCTGCCGCCCAGTTGAATGGCGCCCTGGGCGCGACTCGAACGCGCGTCCTCCGCCGTGACGGGCGGCGCTCTACCAACCTGAGCTACCAGGGGACCGGCCCCAGAATAGTCGGAAAACCGGTCAATTCGCACCTGTTTTCTAGCGGGACCCGCTAGCTGAGCTTCAGGGTCACGGTCGCACCCTTCTCGTCGTGCCAGAAGGAGACCGTGCCCCTGAGGTCAGCCAGATCACCGGTACCCGAACCCGGAACGATCGTCCCGAAGGTGCTGCCGTCACCGTCGTCCATGATGCCGCCGTGCTGATACACCAAGGTCCCGCTGCGCCCGTCGATCGTTCCCTCGAATCTTTCCGAGGCCACGTACCCCTGCCCGGTCTTGGCCTGGGCGGTCAGAACCCGAGCCGTGCTGGTACCGGAAATCGCACCGGTGAAGGTCTTCTCGACCACCACCTGGCTCATCACCGTGTCCTGCTCCGCGTAGGGCTCTGCGTCCCACCGGGTCACCTGAAAGTCCGCCACGATCTCTGTCATGCGCCCGACCCTAGCCAGACGACTGACCGCAGGCATTGAAGATTCGCGTCAGCCCCGCAGAGCCACCCGCACCAGAACCGCCGAACCCAGGCAGGCCACCGCATTCACGCCAATGGCCAGATGCAGACCACTCAGCAACCCACCGGCAGCGGTACCGGCCACCACGACGGCCGACAGTACCGGCGTCCCCAAAGCGATCCCGACCTGCTGACTCATCGTCACCAGCCCGGTGGCCAACCCTTGCTCCCCGTCCGGCAACCCACTCGTCGCCGTAGCCACGTACCCCACGATCGCCACCAAGTTCGCCACTCCCCCGACGAAGACCAGAACCAACAGCGGCACAACCCAACCCCGTCCGCTCCCCGCAAAGGCCAGCGGCAACGTCGCCAACCCTTGCACCACAAAACCGATCACGATGCCCTGCCGCAGCCCAGTCCGGGCAAACACCCGCGGCGCAACCAGCCCACCCAGCACCGTGCCAACCCCCAGCACCCCGAACACCGCACCCGCCGCGAGCGGACTCAGCCCAAGCACATCCTGCAGATACAGCGTGAGCGCAAACACCAGCGACGTCTCGGTCGCAAAGGCCAGCGCCCCAGCTGCATTCCCCGCTGCCACCTGACGCCTGCGCAGAATTCCCAGTGCCACCAAAGGCTGAGCCGCGCGCCTTTCAACCAGAACAAAGCCCAGCAAGAGGACGCCCGCGGTCACCAGTCCTGTCCAGGTAGCCGTTGCCGTCCAACCCTTTTCACCCGCGCTCGTCGCACCGAACACCAAAGCCACCAGCCCGCCGGTGACCAGTAGCGCACCCGGCAGATCAAGCCGCACCCCCTTGACCCGCTCCTGATCCCGCGGCAACACCCGAGGAGCAACCGCCAGCACAGCCACCGCCACAACCACGTTCAGGAAGAACGCCCAGCGCCAACTCAGTGTGTCGGTCAGCAACCCACCCAGCATCGCCCCGGAGGTGAACCCACCGGCCATCAGAGCGCCGTTCAACCCCAGCGCCCGATCCCGGGCCGGCCCCTCGGCAAACCCGGTGGTCAGCAGCGACAACGCCGCCGGCGTAACCATCGCCGTAGCAACCCCCTGCGCCGCCCGAGCCGCCAGCAGCACCACCGCAGTCTGAGCCAGTCCCCCGACCAGCGAAGAAACGCCCAGCAGGACCATGCCGAGCAGAAAGACCCGACGCCGCCCCAGCAGATCGCTGAACCGCCCGAACAACAAGGTCAAGCCCGCCGCACAGAGCGCATAACTGGTCGCGATCCATTGAAGATCCGCCGTTCTCAGCCCCACGTCACGGCCGATGACCGGCAGGGCGACGTTGAGCACCGAGAAGTCGACGGCCAAGGTGAAACCGGCGGTGAGCAGGACAGTCAGAGCCAGCGCCGAAGTGTGCGGACGCTGCGTCGTAGAGGTATCAAGCATGCCCCCAACGCTGAGGGGGCCGGTCTCCCGCAACCAGCCACCGGGGCAGTCGATGCTTCACCAGCCGATGCTCGTCAGGGTCACCCTCAGATCAGTCGCGCACCCCGGCCGGCCCTGCTTGCCTGACCCTGACGGGGACAGGCGGGCCCGGCCTGTCCTGTCGCACAATCGTTGCTATGCCCACCGTCCGCGAGGCCAGCGAGCTCGGCGACTTCCTGCGCACCCGACGCGGGGCCATCTCGCCAGATGCTGCGGGTCTCACCAGCTACGGAACGCGGAGGGTGCCCGGCCTGCGGCGGGAGGAGCTGGCTCAGCTGGCCGGGATCTCGACGGCGTACTACACCAGGCTGGAACAAGGGCAGTCGCAGGCGGCGTCGGACTCGATCATTGAGTCGCTGGCCCGGGCGCTGCGCCTGAGTAAGGACGAACGAGCTCATCTGTTCGAGCTGGCCCGACCGAATCCAACGCGTAAGCGGGCCAGGCCTCGGAAGCCGGAGCGGGCTGAGCCGGGTGTGGTGCAGTTGCTCGAAGCCATGACGGACGTGCCGGCGCTTGCGCTGGGACGGCGCAACGACGTCCTTCATTGGAACGAACTCGGGCACGCGCTCTTGGCGAGCCATCTCGACCGAGGCGCCCCCGGTGGTCCCGGGCGTCCCAATCTGACCCGAATGCTGTTTCTGGATGCGCATACTCGGGAGCTGCATCGGAACTGGGCGGAGGAGGCCGCGACGGCGGTGGCGTCGTTGCGGTACGTAGCGGCGCATCATCCGGATGATCCGGCGCTGGCTGCGCTGATCGGTGAGCTGAGCCTGGGCAGTCAGGAGTTTGCCGGGCTGTGGGCTCGGCATCAGGTGCGGTTGTGCTCGAGCGGCACGCGGTTGCTGCATCATCCGCTGGTCGGGGACCTGGACCTGAGCTTCGAGGTGCTGCACCTGCCGGATGCTGCCGGTACCCGCATCCTCACGCACACGGCGGCCCCTGGATCGGCGTCGGCCGAAGCCCTCGCCCTCTTGCGCCACAGCACCCGGGTAGCTGATCTGAACGAAGCTGTCATGCCTGTCGAACATCAATCCCTGCGGCCCGACGCCGATGTGGCGCCGGGCCGTTCGCTCAGCTGACGGCTTGCTCGGCCACCGGCTCCTGGACTGCATCCGGCCGGGGCACGTAGAGGAACGCGAGCACGGCCGCCACCAGGGTCAGCGCAGCCGTGACCTGGAAAGCCCGGTCGTAGCCCTGGATCAGTGCTTCCAGGGGATCTCCAGCAGAGGACGCTCTGGTCGCCGAGAGCGCGACGGTCGCCAAGGCGGCCAGGGCGAGACTGCCACCACACTGACGGCTGGCATTGATCAGACCGCTGACCAGCCCGGCCTCGTGTTGCTGGGCCCCGGTGGTACCGAGCGAGGTGTTGGCGACCATGCTCAGGCCCACCCCGACCGAGGCGATGATCGAGGGCAGCAGGAAGGTGCCGAGGAAAGTCGCATCCAGGTGCATCTGGCCGAACAGGCCCATGCCGATGGCGCTGCACAACAGGCCGACGGTCATCACCGAGCGCAGGCCGAAGCGGGCCGAGAGCCGGCCGGAGAGCATCGCGCCGAGAACGGTTCCCGCGCAGAAGGGCAGGAACGCAGCGCCGGCCTGGAGCGGTGAGTAACCGAGGACGTCCTGCAGGACGAGCGAGGCGAAGTAGAAGCCGGCCACGGCCGAGGCTCCGATGAAGGCCGAGATCAGGTTGGCCACCCAGACCGGGCGGGACTGGAACACGCCCAGCCGGATCAAGGGCTCGGGCACCCGCAACTCCCACCAGATGAACACCGCGCCGCTGAGGGCGGCCAACCCGAACGAGCCGAGCGCCCAGGCCGAACCCCAGCCGTCCTCCCCAGCCCGGATCGCGCCGTTGACCAGGGACGTCAGCGCGAGCGTGACCAGGACTGCGCCGGGCACGTCGAGCCGGGACGGGCGAGCGGTGCGGGTGTCGTGGATCGAGGTCCAGCCCAGGGCCAGAGCGAGCAGCACGATCGGCGCGTTCACCCACATCACCCAACGCCAGGAGAGCCATTCGGTGAGCACGCCGCCGAGCAGTACCCCGAGCGCGCTGCCGGAGGCCGCGACCATGGCCCAGATGCCGATCGCCCGGCTGCGTTCCTTGCCCTCGGGGAAGGTGACCATGATGATCGTCAGGCTCAGCGGTGCCAGCACGGCACTGGCCAGGCCCTGGGCAGCACGGGCGGCGATGAGCTGGCCCGGGTCCTGGGCCAGACCGCCGAGCACCGAGACCACGCCGAACACGCCCAGGCCGAGGAACAGCGCGCGGCGGTGCCCGATCAGGTCGCCGAACCGCCCGCCGAGCAGCAGCAGACCGCCGAAGAGCAGGGTGTAGGCGTTCACCACCCAGGACAGCGAACCGGGGCTGAATGAAAGATCTTTGGCGATCGAGGGCAGCGCGACATTCACCACGCTGACGTCGAGCACCACCATCACCTGGCAGAGACAGACGGCGGCCAGCAGCAGGCCGGTACGCCGGGGCACTTCTTGCGGTTCGGTCATCGGGAAGACAGCTCTCTATGCGTACAGTGTTCGCATCCAACGCGAACACTGTACGCATAAGGTTGACCTAACTTCCAGGCCGGCCGCAGATCAATGGGAGGATCACGCGCATGAGCACCCCGCGCCGGGCCCGGCCCGGCCTGACCCCGGACACGGTCGTCGCCGCGGGTCGGACGCTGATCGAGCGCGAAGGCCTGGAAGCGCTGTCGATGCGGGCGGTGGCCGCCGAACTGAACACGGCCGCGACTTCGCTCTACCGCCACGTGGCCGATCGGGACGCCCTGCTGATCGCTCTGCTGGAGCAGGTGGCCGCCGGCCTGCCGGTCGAGGTCCCCGGTCGCACACCTCGCCGGCGGTTGCTGAACCGCCTGGTCGGCGCGCACGATCACATGAGCCGGCACAGCTGGGTGATGCAGATCCTGATCCGCGGTGAGCTGGTGGCCGAGGGCGCGTACGCGTTCAGCAATGCCTGCCTGACCGACTTCATGGACGCCGGACTCTCGGCCCGCCGGGCCGTCACCGCGTACGGAGCCTGCTGGCATCTGACCGTGGGCGAACTGCTCGAACGGCACCCGCATCTACCGCCGCAGCAGCCGACCCAGCGCACGCGAGTGCTGCAAGAGGCTGATGCTGAACGGCTTCCGGCCGTCGCCGAGGTGCGCGCGCTGAACCTGACCCCGCCGGTCGAGGACTACCAGGCCGAGATCGAGGCCCTGCTGAAGGCTTTCATCCCTTAGCCAGCTCGCGCTGGATCACCTGCAGCACATCGTCCATACCGTTCACGAAAGCCGAGAACCGCTCGGCCGGCATCTGCCCGAAAAGCTGTACCGCAAGCGTCCTCTGACTTTCCTGCAAATGATGGACGGTGTGGGCGCCTTTGTCGGTGAAGGTCACCAGAGTGGCCCGGCGGTCTCCGGGATGCGGTTCACGCGTGACGAAACCGGTCTCCACCAGGCCGTCCACGATGCCGGTGACATTGCGGGCGGTGACTCCAAGAGCCTGGGCCAGGGCTCGTTGCGGTGAGGGCCCGAGCTCGGCCAGCACCCACAGCGCATGCGTCCGAGCCGGGGTGAGACCACGGCGTTCGAAGTCCTGCCGCATGTCCTCGTTCAGCAGAGTCACCACCTGCAGCAGCTTGTTCAGCGCGTCCTGCGCGGCTTCCGGCTTCGTGGTCATCGCGCTACCTTCTCGATCTGCTGCTTGGCCAGGGCCGCAAGTGGGGCGGGCTCGTCGGCCCAGAACCGGAGCTCGGTGATCTTCTCATCACGGTCCGGCAGCCGCACCACCCGGGGTTCGCGCAAGGTGAGTACCAGATTCGTCTGGCTGGTGATCGCGACGTGCAGCGCCCCGTCCACCGTCTGAAAGGTCCTTGACCTGTCGAGGTTACAGACCTTCTGGGCGATCCCGGCAACATCGGCCCAGGCGAAGCGCTCCTCGAAGAACACGCCGTTGCGCACCACCAGCCCGTCCGGACCGGCCTCGTGCGGATTGACCTTCATACTGGCCAGCATCCCGACCATGAACACCACTCCCCACAGCCCGACGACCAGCAGGATGACGCGCGGGACGGGCCAGCGGTGCAGCAGGAAGTCGACCGCGATCACCTCCACCGCCGACACCCCGATGAAGGCCCAGTACAGCGCCACCATCGGCATCGTGTAGGCGAAAGCTTGTGCTCCGGCCGAGGTTCGCGGCTTCTTACCGATCCAGCGGTACAAGCTGCGCCACCCGCCGGCCTCCATCTTCAGCGCTCGCGCCAGCAACGACGTGCCCGCTCGCCTGCTCGCAGCTACCTCACCCATGTTCCCTCCTCGATGAAATGCGCACCAGGTGTACACATCGCCGCCCAACCAACCCCGCTCCGCCCGCTCGAGCCGGGCACGAACGTCCGTTTGCATGACCAGCCCGCCCGAACCGACGGCCACCGAACCGCCCGAGCCCTCACCCCGTCCGTCGGCCGACCCCGCCAACACTTGAGAGCATCATTCATTGTGTAGCTACTTCACTATGCAACACCTTCACCGCCGAGTCCAACTCCCCGAGATCACGGCGATCCAGCACAGCTGCGTGGTAGCGCCGACCGAACAACCGTTCGCCACGGCGTCCTCGATGACCAACCGCTGACCGTGCCGTGGGCGCTCGAGCGTTTCGCCCCCGCCGATCGCGACGAGGCCGTCGCGAAGCTGGACCAGTAAGCCGGGCCCGGACGTCATCGGCTTGAGCACAGGAGCTGGGCAGGCGGCCTACGCAGTCTCCCAGTGCATGGTGAGTGTCGAATTACGGGACGCGGCCGCCCAGTTGGCTGCCTACCTGGCCCAGACGTCGTCGTCCATCACGAAGAAGTGCGAGCGCTGCCCCCGGCTTGCGCACCCGGCGGCCGAAACCCCGCTCGACGAGCGCGCGGGTGTACGAGGACACCGAGTCCGCGCTGATCTGCAGGCGCTCGGCCAGTTCGCTCGGGCTGATCCGTCCGACTCGTCGACCAGCAGGTCCCCGGCGATCAGCCGTTCGATCCGCGACCCGCCGGTGGCCGCCCAGTAGTCGGCCAAACGTTCGACGAACTAATGCATTTGGGGCCGGTCAGGAGCGGAGTCAGGAAACTGCATGACGGCAGTATTTCAGTGCGGCAGAGTGGGGCCATGACGACACTTCAGGGCAAGGTAGCTCTCGTGGCGGGAGCGACCCGCGGTGCCGGACGGGGAATCGCAACAGAGTTGGGCGCAGCCGGGGCGACGGTGTACGTCACCGGGCGCACCACGCGTTCACAGGCTTCGGAGTACAACCGGCCGGAGACGATCGAGGAGACGGCCGATCTGGTCACGGCGGCCGGGGGTACCGGGATCGCGGTGCCGACGGATCATCTGGACCAGGACGCGGTGAAGGCCCTGGTCGAGCAGATCCGGCGGGCCAGTGGGCGGCTCGACGTGCTGGTGAACGACGTGTGGGGCGGGGAGAACCTCACGGACTGGAACAAGGCGGTCTGGGAGCACAGCCTCGACGACGGCCTGCGGATGCTGCGGCTGGCGGTGGACACTCACCTGATCACTGCGCATTACGCGTTGCCGTTGCTGCTGGAGAACCCGGGCGGGCTGCTGGTGGAGATGACGGACGGCACCACCGAGTACAACGCGAAGAACTACCGGCTGAACCCGTTCTACGACCTGAGCAAGGTGGCGGTGAACCGGATGGGCTGGTCGCACGCTCAGGATCTGGGAAAGCGCGGCGCCACCGCGGTTTCGCTGACGCCGGGCTGGCTGCGCTCGGAGATGATGCTGGACGCGTTCAAGGTCACCGAGGAGACGTGGCGGGAGGCGCTGGCGCAGGAGCCGCACTTCGCCATCTCGGAGAGCCCTCGGTTCGTCGGCCGGGCTGTGGCTGCGCTGGCGGCCGATGCGGACAGGGCCCGATGGAACGGCCAGTCCCTGTCCAGCGGTCAGCTGGCCAAGGAGTACCAGTTCGATGACCTGGACGGTTCCCGGCCGGATGCGTGGCGGTATGTCGTGGAGGTTCAGGACGCGGGCAAGCCGGCCGACGTGACGGGGTACCGGTAGCCCCGGTAGTCCGTGCAACCTGAGCAGGCGAAGGTTCCGTCGATGAGGGCATGAGAGCATCAACGAGGGACGAGGAGTTCCTCACCTTTGTCCGGGAACACCGGACCGAACTGGTGCGAACCGCCGTTCTGCTCACCGCCGGCGACCGCGACCTGGCGGAGGATCTGGTCCAGACCACGCTGACTCAGCTCTACGTGCGCTGGGACTCGTTCCGTCAGGCGCGGAACCCGGGCGGGTACGCCCGGCGCAGCCTGGTGAACGCGCTGATCGACGAGAAGCGCCGGCCCTGGCGCCGTGAGCAGGCCACCGACGAACTGCCGGAAGACACGGTCCTGCCGTTCGACCAGATCGACAGCAGCCTGCGCACCGAAGCCCTGTACGCGGCGCTGGCCGAACTACCGCCCCGGCAGCGTGCGGTGCTGGTGCTGCGCTACTTCCACGACCTGAGCGTGGAGGAGACCGCGGAGACGCTGTCGTGCTCCGGTGGCACGGTCAAGAGCCAGGCCAAGCGGGCCCTGGACAAGCTGCGGGCCCGGATGACCGAGCAGCTTTCGCCTTCTTACCGTGGAAATGGGGCCTACCATGCCTGATCTGCGCGATCTGATGAACGAAGCGGTGGCCGACATCACGACCACCGGCCAGCCCGCTCCCGAGCTCGATCTGGCCCGGGCCCGCAAGGCCGCGCGGACCCGGCGCAACCGGCTGGCCTTCGTCCCGGCCGGCCTGGCGGCGGCAGCAGCCGGTGTGCTGGCGTTCTCGATGCTCGGCGGATCCTCCGGCGAACCAGCCGCACCGCAGGCCACGGCCACTTCGACGGCCGCGATCGCCCTGGTCTCGTACACCGGTGACCAGCCGGTGGGCTTCACCATCGATCGGGTTCCGGACGGCTGGGAGGTCCAGGGGCTGACCGTGACCAGCCTGGTGGTCGCGCCGGTCGGGGCGAAGAACCAGGACGCGAACGAGTTCGAGGGCAAGATCCTGATCAGCAAGGCCAACGAACTCGAGGTGTCGAGCGATCGTAGTGAGGCCCGCCCGCTGAAGGTCGGCGACGTGGAGGCCACCCGGTTCACCTACGACTCCGAGTGGAGCGAAGAGGGCGGCTCGCGACCCGGACCCGATGCCTCGGCCGGTCTGCTGGTGCCGGACGGTGACGGTTTCCTGCTGTTCCAGATCCCCTCGGAACTGAAGTGGGACGACGCCACCATGGTCGCCTTCGCCGAGGGCGTGCACCTGACCGGGGACGCCGTGCCCGCCCAGGGGTGACACCGGTGGTGTCGCGGCCGGCTGCTCAGTCGGCCGCGATGCCGCGTTCCAGGGTCCGGATCACCGTGGGCACCACCTCGTGCTTGGCCAGCGTGCCCGCCTCGACCTGCTCGAACGCGGTGTAGCAGATCCCCCAGAGCACCTGCTGGATCCATTCCGCGCCGACCTCGACGTCGAAGTCACCGGCGGCCTGGCCGCGCCGGATCAGGTCGATCACCGGATCCTGGTCGGTGGACAGGTGCGGCGCCGCCCTGGGGATGACCTCGGTGAGCATGCACTTGTCGCCCCAGAGGAACATGATCTGGTCGCTGGTGGAGCACAACGCGGCCACCACGCGGTGCATCGCCTCCCGGGGAGTGCCCTGGTCGGCGCCGGCCTGCATCATCGCCTCGTCCATCGCCTCCAGCGCCCGCTCGGCCGCCGCGATCAGCAGCTTCTCGCGGTCGGGGAAGTAGCGGTGCAACGTGGTCCGCCCGACCTGGGCCGCCTGGGCGATCTGCGGAAGTGTCGCCGCCCGGTCCCGGGCCAGCACACTGGCCGCGGCCTCGAGAATGGCCCGCTCAGTGCGGTTACGGGTAGGGCTGGACACCTTCTCACGATAGCAAGCGGAATGCCGACATCCGAAAATGGAACTTTGCAGTTCCACTTTTGAAGTCTAGAGTTCCAGTCATGGACGAGCCGCTGATGGTTCAGGCCCGAGGCCTGCGCAAGACGTTCATGGTCGGCCGGCAACCCGTCGAGGCAGTACGCAACGTCAGCCTCGATGTCCCCGCCGGTGGCCTGCTCGCACTGCTCGGCCCGAACGGGGCCGGGAAGTCCACCACCATGCGCATGCTCACCACGCTGCTGCCGCCCACGGCCGGTTCGGTGCACGTCGCCGGGATCGACGCCGTGGCCGAGCCGGCGCTGGCCCGGCGCCAGATCGGGTACGTGGGCCAGAAACACGCCGCGGGCGAGAACTACCGGATCCGCGACGAACTGATCACCCAGGCGCGGCTCTTCGGCCTGTCGAAGGCCGTGGCCCGCGAGCGCGCCGACGAGGCGCTGGAGATGCTGGGCATCGCTTCGCTGGGGAAAAGGGCGCCGGGCACCCTCTCGGGTGGGCAAAGGCGAAGAGTGGATATTGCTTTCGGCCTGGTACACCGGCCGCGGGTGCTGTTCCTGGACGAACCGACCACCGGGCTGGATCCGCACAGCCGGGCCGGAGTCTGGGAGCAGATCGAGCGGCTGCGCCGTGAGCACGACATGACGGTGCTGCTGACCACGCACTACCTGGACGAGGTGGAGCGGGCGGCCGGGCAGATCGTGATTGTGGACGCCGGTGAGGTGGTTGCGCAGGGATCGGCGGCCGAGCTGCGGGGCCGGGTTCCGGGAGCAGCTTCGCTCGACGATGTGTTCATCGCCCTGACCGGGCGCCGGCTTCAGGCCACCGGGGAGGCCTACTCCCATGCGTAAGTTCCTGCGCGATGTCGGCACGGTGTTCGCCCGGGAGATCAGGCCGGAGCTACGTTCGCCGATCGGCCTGCTGTTCGCCATGATCCAGCCGGTGCTGTTCCTGGTGCTTTTCGGCCCGATGCTCTCCGGCGCCGATCTGACCGAGGCCAGTTCGTCGTGGAGCTGGTTCGTGCCCGGGATCCTGGTGATGATGTGCCTGTTCGGTCCGCTCGGGGCCGGGCACTCGCTGATGGTGGAGCTGTCCGGCGGCCAGATGGAACGCTTCCTGGCCACCCCGGTCAACCGGGCCGCGCTGGTGGTCGGCCGCACCGCCAAGGACCTGGTCACGCTGCTGCTTCAGGCCGTGCTGATCATGGCCGTCGCCGTCCCGCTGGGCCTGGACCTGCATCTGCCCGGCGCCGTGGCCGCGCTCGCCCTGCTGGCCGTGCTCGGGGTCGGG
Organism: Kineosporia babensis; assembly: GCF_021129305.1. Lineage (GTDB taxonomy): Bacteria > Actinomycetota > Actinomycetes > Actinomycetales > Kineosporiaceae > Kineosporia > Kineosporia babensis. The sequence goes on from NZ_JAJOMB010000007.1 coordinate 302,372, forward strand.
CTGAGCGGGTTCTCCTATCTGCTGGCGATCGCGGCTCTGCCCAGCGGCAATCTGTTCTGGATCGTGACCCAGGTCTTCGTCTTCCCGATCATCCTGCTCTCCGGAGTACTGCTGCCGATCGAGGCCGGACCGGGCTGGCTGCAGACGATTTCCACGGTCAACCCGGGCCGGTACATCGTCGATGCCGCACGGGTCCTGTTCGGCGGCGAGCTCCTGACCGCTGAGGTGGCCCAGGGTCTGTTCGCAGCCGCGCTCCTGGCGGCCGGCGGGTTGTGGCTGGCCACCAGGGCCATGCGGCGGGGCGTCTAGAACTAGTGCTTACGGACGTTCGTGCCCGACGACGTCCGTAAGCAGTAGTTGATCAGTCGTCGCGAAGGCGAGCGAACAGCAACGAGTCTCGCCACCGTCCTCTGATCTTCATGTGGTTACGCATCCGGCCCTCAAGAGTGAGCCCGGTCTTGCGCAGCACGTTCGCCGAAGCCTGGTTCTCCGGGTCGCAAGTGGCTTCGATCCGCTGCAGGCCGAGCTCCTCGAAGCCGAAGGCGACCAGCGCCTGCGCCGCTTCGGTAGCAAAGCCCTGGCCCCACTGATCGCTGCGGTACACGTACCCGAACTCCGCGCGCTGGTGCAGCCGATTGAGCAGCCGCAGCTCGATCGCCCCGATCAGCAGGCCGTTGTCCGCCCGCACCACCATCTTGTTGAACACCCGGCGATCGTCCGCTGCCTGCGCCTCGAGCTGCTCCTTGACGAAGTTCCACGAATCAGTGGGAGTGTTCGGCCCCCAGACCATGAACCGGGTCACCGCCGGATCACTGGCATAGACCTGCACGGCGTCCACGTCGGCGGCCGTGATGTCGCGCAGGATCAAACGTTCGGTCTTGATCTCGTCCTGGAACATGCCTTCGACGGTAGCGCCGCAGCCGCCTTGACCGCTGCCGGTTTTCGCCCGATATGCTCGCCTTCCGGCCGTGGTGAGGGGGGTAGGAACGGGTGGCCATCAGCGCCCGGCACCTGGACAAGGCGTTCAGCGGGGTTCACGCCGTCCGCGACCTGTCCTTCGACGTCCGCCCGGGCATCGTCACCGGATTCCTCGGCCCGAACGGCTCCGGCAAGTCCACCACCATGCGCCTGATGCTGCACCTGGTCCGGGGCGGCGGGGTGACCACTTTCGGCGGGCAGCGGATCGACCAACTCCGCCGGCCTCTGCGCACGATCGGGGCCGTACTCGACCCGGCCGCCCACAATCCGCACCGCAGCGCCCGCGCCCACCTGCGCATCTTCGCCGCCGCAGCCGGAATGCCCGCCTCGAGAGCCGACGAGGTTCTGGACCTGGTCGGGCTCACCCACGCCGCATCCCGTTCCAGCGGCGAGTTCTCGCTGGGCATGCAGCAACGCCTGGCTCTGGCCGCCGCGCTGGTCGGCGACCCGGAGTACCTGATCCTCGACGAGCCCGCCAACGGCCTGGACCCGCAGGGCATCCGCTGGCTGCGCGACTTCCTCACCGCTCGCACCGACGAGGGCCGCACGGTGCTGCTCTCTTCCCACCAGCTGGCCGAGATAGCCCAGACCGCCGACGAGGTCATCGTGCTCGGACGCGGCGAGATCGTCACCCAAGGCCTGCTCCGCGACTTCGTCGACCAGTTCTCCCACCAGCAGGTCCTGGTCCGCTCCCCCGCCGTCGACCGTCTCGCCGGCTGCCTGAAAGCCAACGACATCGGGCCCTTCACCGCCACGGGCACGGACGGTCTGCTGATCACCGGCGACGTGAACACCGCGCAGATCGGTGACCTGGCCGGGCACTACGGCATCACCCTGCACGAACTGAGCTCTCACTCGTCCTCCCTGGAAGAAGCCTTCCTCGAGGCCACCGCCGCGACCACCGACTACCAGGGGACTGCGTGAGCTACACACTGCGGATGGAGGCCGAGCGCATCCGCACCCTCCGGCCGTTCTGGTACCTGGTGTCGGCGGCTCTGCTGATCGGCGTGCTCGCCTCCTCCTTCGTGGCCACCAACCCCGCGCGTGGCCCGCTCACCGCGGACAAGACCATGGCGGTCCTGACCGGTGGCTCCTCAGCCGCCGTGCTGCCCTTCGTCGGCCTGCCCCTCCTTTTCGCCGGTGCTATCGCCGTACTCGAAGACACCCGGCACAAGCTCGCCACCGTCGTCCTCGTCGCACAACCTCGACGCAGCACCCTGATGCTCGCGCGCCTCTTGGTCCTGGCCGCCGTTGCCCTGCCGGTCGGCGTTGCCCAGATGCTGGCGTCGTCCATCAGCGCCGTGGCGTTCGGCCGCACCCCCGACTTCAGCCTGGTCCTCGAAACCGCCGCACCGCACCTGGCCGCCTTGATCGTCTTCACCTGGGTCGGTGCTGCCCTGGGGTGGCTCACCGGTTCGGCCGGGGCCACGGTCGGCGTCGTCCTGCTCGACATGCTGCTGCTCGAGCCCCTGGTCAAGATCGCCGGGATCGAGTATTCGGACTGGCTCGAGAACAACGCCGAACGAATGCCTTTCGGCGCCGCCCGGGACTCGCTCGCGCTGGACCCTTCCGCCATGCTGCATGCAGCCACCTATGCCACGGTGCTCCTGGCCGGCGCCTGGCTGCTGGTCCGTACCCGCGACTACTGACCCGTGCAGTGAGCTACGGCCTCCGGCTGGTGCGATGCCGTAGCACCGCGTCGCTGTTGCCGCAGCGGGTCGAGCAGTAGGCCCGGCGGCCGTTGCGGCTGGTGTCCACGAAGACCGTGCCGCAGCCTGCTCGCAGGCATACGCCCAGACGTTGGCCCTCGGACTCGACGGTGAACATGGCCAGGCCGCCGGCGGTCACTGCCTTCACCCGGCTGACCACGTCGTTCTCGTCCGGGGTGAAGTGCAGGTGGGGGCGCAGGCCGTCGTGAGTGGTGAGGTGCACGCCAGCCGAGCCTTCTTCGAGCAGCTCGTTGATCAGGAGGCAGCGCTGTTCCGGGTCGGTGACTTCGAACACGTGGCGTACGCGCTGAGCCCATTCCCGTAGCGCATCGGAGCTGGCGCGGTTCAGCTCGGGCCAGCGAATGTCGTGCTTGCGCAAGGTGTTTTCGGCCTGTTCGGCGGTCCACGGGGTGGCCAGGGCAAGGTTGACCAGGTCGGCGGCGAGGAAGGTGCCGGTCATGTTGTCATGGTTGAACTGCACTGACCCATTGCAGCACGGTCGGGGGCATGCATCTCGTCGCCACTGGGGTGATCCCGATCGTCGTGCTGCTCGGCCTGGGTGCCGTGCTGCGCCGGTTCTTTCTGCGTGAGGACGGGTTCTGGCGCGGCCTGGAGTGGGCCAGCTACCAGGTCTTCACCCCAGCCCTGTTCGTCAGCTCGATCTCCGCCGCAGACCTGACCGCCGTGCCGCCTGGACCTCTGCTGGTCAGTCTGATGGTGCCGGTGCTCGTCGTCGCGCTGTTCGTGATCGCGTTACGGCGGCCGTTGCGCTTCGAGGGTCCGCAGCTGACTTCGATGGTCCAAGGAAGCATTCGCCTCAACACCTACATCGGCCTGGTGTTCGCATCGGCGCTGTACGGGGCAGAGGGGGTCGCAACCTTTGCCCTCGCGGCGGCGGTGATGGTTCCCCTGGTGAACGTCATCTCCGTGACCACTCTTTCGGTCTACGGCGAGAAAGAGCCTGAGCAACGTCGGGTTGGGCTACGGCGCGAGCTGATGGAGAACCCCCTGATCCAAGGCTGCGCGCTCGGGCTGGCGATCAACGTCTCGGGCCTGGAACTACCCGCGTTCGCCGCCACCACGATAAGCATGCTCGCCGAGCCCGCCCTGGTCTGCGGCACGCTGGTCGCCGGGGCCGCGATCACGTTCCAGCTCCGGGCCCGCGACACCTTCGACATCGGCGCCGCTGCACTGCTCAAGCTGGTGGCCCTGCCCTCGGCGGCTGCGGCCCTGGCCACCACGCTCGGCGTCTCGGGGGCTACGTTGGCCAGCATCGTCATCATCTGCGCGCTGCCCACAGCCCCTTCGTCCTACGTGCTGGCCGGGAGGATGGGCGGCGACACCCGGCTCATGGCCTCGATCACCGGGGTACAAACCATCCTCGCCGTGGTCACGCTTCCTCTGATCATCACCCTTGCCGCTGGGAGGTGAGAAAAGCAGCGGCGGCGAGCACCACGTCCATAGTTTGAAAGCAGTAACAATGGACGCGTGAATCTCACCCACCTGTTACCGGTCGGCTGTGCTGGCTGGAAGGCCGTTCGCAGTGGCGAATCCGGTGCTGTGGTTTATCGGGAGAAGAGCGGACGCTGGTACGCGAAGCTGGGGCCGGTCGCTGAATTGGCGGCCGAACGTGATCGGATTACCTGGCTTGCTGACACCGGCATTCCGGGGGCCAAAGTTGAGGGCTGGCGGGAAACCATGGATGGTGCTTGCCTTCTCACGTCGGCGGTGAAGGGCGTTCCCGCGTCCGAGCTCGCACCGGATGAGCTACTGAAGGCCTGGCCTGCCATTGCCGACGTGGTGCGTTCGCTACATCAACGCACCGACTGTCCGTTCGAGCGTCCGTTGGGAACGGTTTTGGAACAGGCGCGGTCGACGGTCGCGGCCAGGTTGGTGCAGGCCGAGTTCCTGCCCGAGGAATTGCTGGCTACTCCACCTGCGGAGATCTTGGCTACGTTGGAAGCTCGGCGCCCTTCTGCAGAAACGCCCGTGGTGTGCCATGGGGACCTGTGCCTGCCGAACATCATGGTCGATCCGCGAAAGGCCCAAGTGACCGGTCTGATTGATGTGGGACGCCTGGGCCTGGCCGATCGGTATGCGGACCTGGCGCTGTTGCTGGCCAATTCGCGCGAAACCTGGACGGATTCTGACCACGATGCAGAATTCGCAGCGCGCTACGGCATCGAACTCGACGCCACGAAGCTGCAGTTCTATTTGTGGCTGGATCCGCTGACGTGGCCCGGCTCAGTCGTGGGCTGACTGGAAGCCGAGCTTGATCAGAGTTTCCATGATCTCCATCGCCTCATCGGTGTTCTCGATCGGCATCGACGAAGGGTAGGGCTTGCAGATCAGGTCCACGCCGACGGTCGACCACCGGCGGGTGAGCACTTCGCCCTGAATCAGCAGGGCCCGGCCGGTCTGGTCGGACATGCTGATGAAAGTCTCGCCCGAAGGACTGGCGCTCACGCCCATGATCTCAATGTCCTTGCCCATCAACGCGACCAGATCGCCGGGCAACGGGATCTCCGGCAGATCGTGCTCCAAAGCCTTGAAATAGGCCGGATTGCGGCGGCTGCCGTCGTGGGCGAGGTAGTCCACGATCACCTGAACAGACATTTGACTGTCGGTCATGCTTTCCAGCGTAGCGTTATGGCCGCAGATGGCCCGGCGGGCGCTCCCCGCCGGGCCAGTGCACTGCTCCGATCAGGCGAAGCAGGCCCGATCTGCGTCCTCACGGATGGTTTGGAGTTGCTGCTCGCTCAGCCCGGCCTCTTCCCGGGCTTTCAGGTACTCGCCTGACAGGGTGATGGCCGAAGCACGGGGATCGTCGGTGGCCAGCGACACCGGAACGCCGGCCGCAAGAAGCCGGTGGATCGGGTGCTCCCGGTAGCTGGTTGCCGTGCTGGTGTGAAGGTTGCTGGTCAGCGCCACTTCGAGAGTGATCCGGTGCTTGGCCAGGTGCTCCAGCAGTGCTGGGTCTTCCACCGACCGCACCCCGTGCCCGATCCGCTCGGCACCCAAGTGGCGGACTGCGTCCCAAACGCTCTGTGCTCCCGCGCCCTCCCCCGCATGCACCGTGACGTGAAGTCCGGCATCGCGGGCGAGCGCAAAGGCTTCGGTGAATCCAGACGCCGGGAAACCGTTCTCATTGCCGGCCAGGTCGACCGCGCAGAAAGTTTCCCGCCGGCTGAGCAGAGTCTTGACCTGGGCCACGCCGTTCTCCGGGCCGAGATCCCTGAGCAGGATGCCGATCAGGCCGGTTCTGAGACCAGTTTCATCCGAAGCCTGTGACACGCCGTCCGCAATGGCATCGATGATCTCTTCGGCTCTGAGCGGCGTCTCCTGCTGGATGAACCATGGGCTGAATCGCAGCTCGAGGTAATCCAAACCGTCGTCTGCCGCGTCTTTCACCGCTTCCTGCGCAGCCCGATGCCAGTCCTCGGCCCGGCTGAACGCTGATGCGGCCACGTCGACCTTGTCCAGGTACGGCACCAGTCCGCCGAGCGGTCCTTTCGCCACCAGCAGGTCCTCGGGATCATCGGCCGTGGCCAGGTGATGCCCGTCGCGGTGGGCCAGTTCAAGAATGGTGGCCACCCGCAGCGAGCCTTCGAGATGGCGATGAAGGTCGATCAGGCGATGGGCGGATCTGGGCAGGACTGATTCAGAGATCATTTCGGAGCACTTTCTGGCGGAATGGACGTGGCTGTAGGGCAGAGGGGCTCAAGGGCCCTAGCCGTAGAAGTCCTGCCGGAAGGAGTGATCACCGAAGATGACAGCGCTGCGCACCTCACGCGCGGCCGCCGTCTGCTCCATGCTGCGATGCTAGCAAGCTATGGATTCCTCCTGGGCGCTGAAGATCCCCGCGGAGTTCGCGGCTGGCGTTGTCGGCCACACCGGAGACGCCGGCCGCGCTTGGCTACGGGATCTGCCCTCGCTCGCCTTGCAACTGCTCGAACGGTGGGACCTGCAACCTGATGGATCACCCATGCACGGCTACCTCGGCCTCGTGCTCCCCGTCCGCCAGGGCGCTCTGCCGGGCGCGCTCAAGATCTCCCAGGTCACGCCGGAAACGCTTAACCAGGCCGCCGCCCTCGATGCCTGGGACGGCCGTGGAATGGTTCAGCTGCTGGACAGTTCGCCGGCCGAAGGGGCGCTTCTGCTGGAGCGGCTCGACTACACCCGCGCGCTCGAGCACCTGCCCATCCTGAAGGCCGTTCCCGCCGCCGGACTGCTTCTTCGGCGTCTGTCCCTGCCCAGCTCCGCCTCACTCCCCACACTGACCGATCATGTAGCCGGCTGGCCCGAACGCTGGGCCGCTGGAGCATCCGATCTACTCCCCCACCGGTACTTCCAAGCCGCCCACGAGACTTGCCGTGCCCTCGGCCCCCAGGCCGGACGTCTTCTGGTTGACCATGATCTGCACTACGCCAACGTCCTCGCCGGCGAGCGCGAACCTTGGCTGGCCGTGGATCCGCGCGGCCTGCTGGGCGATCCCGAGTTCGCCCTTGCGCCCCTGATGTGGCGGCGGTTCGACGAAATGCCCATCGCCCAGCGCTTCGATCTGCTGGTCGAGTCGGCCGAACTGGACCGCGATCGCGCCCGAGGATGGCTTCTGGTCCGGGCCTTTGACTATTTCCTGTGGTCAACGGGAATCGGGCTCACCTGGGATCCGGCTGCCTGCCGCGAGATCCTGGACTGGCTGCTGGCTCAGCGGATCGGCGGGTAACCGGCGTGCGTGACTTTCGCGCGCTGCCGATAGGCGTGACCTGCTCAGCCGAGCCTGGCTCGTGTCGCGGTGGGCAACGATTTCGAGATGGCTGGACCCCAGGCTACCGAGCTGTGCCGATGTTCCCGCAGCGCTCCACCTGAACACGCTGTGGCGATATTGACACAACGGTCCTCCACGGCCCAATGTGCAGATAATCGCACAAAGGAGAATCTCACATGCAGCAATTTCTGGTCAGAGGTGGGTCCGACCTCGGCGCTGCGGTCGCCGAATCGCGCCTCATCCGTGGCCTGACCCAAGAACAGCTCTCCGAAGAGACCGGCATCGAGCGCACCTACCTCGCTCGGCTCGAGGCCGGAGCCTCAGTGCAACTCCTGGATCGGGCCCTGTTCCTGCTGCGAAGGCTTGGCGCCGAGGTGACGGTGACACTGCCAGAAGAACCGGCACCGACGACCAAGGCCTGAGCCTGGCGATAGATCGCCCGCACGGAACCGGGACGAGCCAGTCGGTGCGAGCTGGTCGTCAGCCCGGAAACGCCCGACTGTCCATGGAACCGACACCGCACCCCAATCGTCATTTTGCCAATTGGGGTGCCCATTGACCGTATCTTCATGCAGGTGCGCCAGCTTCGCTCCGGTTCTCCTACCGTCTCCGCGTCTCACCAATACTGGGCTGCCTCGCTCCGGACCTGGGTATGAGGCCTCGGGGACGTCGAGAGCGCCACGGTCCTGCCGAACTCGAGAAGTTCATCGACAGGGCGCTCACCCAGAGCCGACACGATGCCCCGTTTGTCCACGCGGTGCTCGACCGTCTCGGTCAAGGGCAGCGCCACCCGCGGACGAGTGGCTCGGGTCGCGCACTCGCCTCGCCTTCCCTGCCCAGCCCGGGGGTCGTCCCCAGTTCAGAACTCGCCACAGGCGTGCGGCCGTCGGTGGTCTTCGCAGCGGCAGCCGCGGTGGTCCACCAGCGGAACCGCGCCGTTGCACACTACGTCGCCGACGAGCAGAGTGCGCCGCATCTGACGGGTGAACAAGATCCACTCATTACCCGGAAACTGTTACGGCGCATCGTTGGCCTGGGCCCCTCGTCCTCCATCGAACTCGATGCCCCGCTCGTGCAGCGAACGACCGCCACCGCGTTCGCGCTGGCGGTGGACCTCCGGTTCGGGACGCATGCGACACACGATCAGGTACAGCGGTTCGTCACCCAGATTCGGGGGCCTCGCGTGGCGCCGGAAGCGCTCAATCCGGTTCTGGCCGAGCAGGTTCTGGAAGCGATGTACCGGGAGCACAGCCTGCTGGGCAGCACCTCTCCTACCGAGGTGCTCAGTGCCCAGAACCTGATGACGTACGCGCTCGTCCACGAGACCAACCTCTTCGGTGGGCTTCCGGAACAGTTCGTCCGGGAGGCGGCGGAGCTAATCGGCAACCATGGGACGAGGGCGGGGTGACCGCCCGCTCTCCCGAGCCGTCTCTACTCAAGCTGGTTCTGGGATTTCTTCCCATCGAACAGGAATCGGCCGAGGCCGCCTTCGGAACAACGGACGAGAACCAGACGTACGTTGTGGCCGCGTCGCTGGGAGCCTTCACCGCTGCGGTCCTTTCCCTGTTGGAACGGCTGGATGCGGCCGAACGTGAGCAGTTCTGCCACCGGCTCGCGGCCCGGTCCGCCGGCGACGTCCAGCCCTGGATGGTTGAGGCTGCGCTGCGCGGAACGCAGGGCGATGCCGATGCCGTCGTCGGTGCCGATTCCACGGTGATGAGCGCGATCCACATGCACGGGCTCTACCTGATCAGGGACGAGTACCTGAGCGCCACCGAGAGCCGCAAGCTGCAGGCGTCCGCGCTTGTTCACGCCCTGGAGTACCGACGCCGATGGGACGGTCCGCTTCCGAGCGACCTCAGCCAGCAGTTCAGAGATCTCGTCCGTGCGATGGTGAGCGGGCAGAACTTTGAGAAGGTGCGGGTCTCCGAGATCGGTTCCTTCACCTTTCACCGTCTCGCCTATTGCGCCTTTCTTCTTGCTGTCGAGCGACGATTCAGCGAGACAGCGAGCGTCGAGGAGGTACGAGAGTTCGTGGTCCGCGCGCGGACCCGGTGGATTCGGCCCGAATCCCTCAACCCGGTCCTGGCCGAATGGTCCCTGCTGGACGCCATCGTTGAGAACGGATCAGTGGACGATCTCTCGTTGGACGAGACCCTCCGAGTCCAGATCGTCCTCACCCGCGCCCTGATCAGCGACCTCGACCTGACCGGCGAGGCACTGGACGACTTCGTGGCCGAGGTGGTCGAGCAGTTCGATCAGGTGGACGATGAATCCTGAGGTGAAGGGTTTTGCCTTGATGCACACCGACTTTGCCCGCGTGGTACCGCTCCTCCTGCCGGTGGACGAAGCATTCGAGCCCTTGATCGAGGAACTTCCAGAGGATGATCTGATCACCGCGATGGTGGCCGCCTTCAGTTCGGCCGCACGCCATCAGCAACCCCGATGGGACCAGGCCGCCCGCATGGCTTTCTGCCGGAAACTTCTGGAACGGTGCGAGTCCGACGCCAAACTCTGGATGGTCGAAGCTTCTCTGCGGGCAGCCGAGACCGACGCCGCCGACTTCGTCATCGGCATTCCCGGCGACGTTCTCGGCGAGATCCAGATCGCCGGCCTCTGGCTCCTGACCCACGAGCATCTGACCCGGCCAGAATGCGAGGCGCTGCGTGAAGGAGCGATCGATCAGGCCCGCGTGCTGGCTCCGGAGATCAGGCGCGGCCGGAGCGAGAAAGCGGCTCAGGACGCCGGCACCCGAAGCATCAACCCGACGTAACGCCGCTCTCGGGCGTGCCAAGACCAGCGAACCAGATGGTCAGGGCCCTGGCGATGGCGTCTGGGTCGTCTTGCGTAGTGATCTCGTGGAGTCCGACGCCAGGATCTGAGCGCTCAACCTGGTACTTGCTTCCCTTGAGCAGCGTGACACTGGCGTGCCAGTCAGCGCCGTCGGTCGGGACGATCTTGACGAAGGTGTTCCGGCGCGACTCCAGGTCCTCCAGAAGCATGAAGAGACCGTCTTCCGACGGGTCTTCCATCTCGTCGCCGTTCTCGGTCCGGGCCAAGTAGTAGTCCGCAGCCATGGCGTCACCCTCTCACGAGCCCTGGACGACGGGCGCTGAGTCTCCGGCTCTCAACGGAGCATCTGCGCCGCACCCAGACGGTGCCGCGCATCCCGCTTGGCCGAGGCCCCGCGTATCAATATCTGCACATACCGTTGGTGTATCATTATTGATGCACGGACGGTGTGATCGAATATTGACACGGAGGTTCAGCGATGCCCCAGAAGAGCGATGCACCATGGGCACGTATCGGCGGTCCGGGCGATCTGGGTACTTTCCTCCGCGAAATACGGCTGCAGGCTGACCTCACCCAGGAAGACCTGGCCGAGAGCATCGGAGCGGATCGCCGGTTCGTCCATCAGGTCGAGACAGGCCAGAGCCCGCTGTACACCATGCGTCTCTTCGCCCTCCTGCGTGAGCTCGGAGTCGAACTGCAGGTCCACGTCCGATGACCGACCTCGACGCCTGGCTGTATGGCACGCGCGTCGCGGTCATCCGCCGCACCAAGGCCGGGCGACTCAGCCTTCAGTACACCGAAGACGCCCATCGCCGATGGGGCCTGGGTGCGCGAATGATCTCTGTACAACTGCCTCTGCTCACGAACAGTCCTCCTTCCGTCGTCATCGAGGCCTGGCTACGTGGTCTTCTACCCGAAGGGCGAGCCCGCGCCCGCCTGGCCGAACGCGCCTGTGTGGACCCGAACGATGTCCTCGGATTCCTCGCCCGCTACGGTCGCGACACCGCCGGGGCCCTCGTCCTGGTTCCGGAAGGAGACGACCCCGGACAGCCCGATCGCCCCCTGCACGACCTGTCCGAGCAAGAGATCGCCGACCAGCTCGCCTTGGCGGACATGAACGGAGCGGCCGATCAGGCCAGCTCGCTCGCGGGCCTTGAGACCAAGATCGTTCTCACCCGCACCGCCACGGGCTGGTCCATGCCCACCCCGAAGGCTCCGTCCACCCACATCGTCAAGCTCTCACGCCCCGAGGGCAGCCGAACCATGGACCTCATAGACACCGAGGCCGCGGCCCTCGAGCTCGCTTGCCGCGCCGGGATCAGCAACGTGCAGGCCCACCTGCAGACCTTCGCCGGCAAGCGGGCCATCGTCGTCACCCGGTACGACCGCGTTGCCGACCTCGAGACCGCGACGGTCCAGCGTCTGCACCAAGAAGACGCGGCTCAGATGCTGGGCCTCAACACCGACGACCCGCTGCGCAAATTCCAGTACGGAGGAGCACTCCCCTCCTTGGCCGCCATCGCGACCAAGCTCTCGGACATCGGCGTCGCTCTCGATCCGCTGCTGGCTCTGACCACACTCAATCTGGCCATCGGAAACGTCGACGCCCACGCCAAGAACATCTCCGTGCTGCACGGTCCAGAGGGCCGTCACCAGCTGGCCCCTGCCTATGACATCGCCATGCACCTGCATCAGAACACCGGTGAGCACCGGTTCGCGATGGACGTGGCCGGTGAGCGCGACATGAACATCCTCGGCGCAGCGCACCTGATCGAAGAGGCGCTCAGTTGGCGGATCTCCCGTCGGCGGGCGGTCAGCATCGTCCGTGACACGCTAGAACGGCTGGAGGCCGCATCCAGCGCCATCGACCGCGATCGGCATCCGGGCGTAGGCGAAGCCGCCTGGGCAATCGTCGATTCGAAAATTGCCAGACTGAATGACGAGCTCCATAAGTCTTTTGCACCACCAGTCGCCAAGTCACGAGCAAAGGCGAGGGCCCCACAGGCGCGGATGCCGAAGGGCCACCCGTCCGGCGGCCGGTTCTCCGGGGAGCTCTGAAGCGAACGCCCCGCGAGGATGGTTGAACGATGCGATGGCGCGGGAACAGACCCGAAAGTCCGGTTCATTTTCCTACGCTGATTACTGCATACAGGGTATGTTTGCCGCATGCTGGGGGAAAATGAGGTCGTCGGTACGCTGCGCAGGGCGGGCCTGCTGAAGGCCGTGCAGTGGGCCTTCGACTCGGCGGTGCGCCGGTCGCTCGACGACTACGTGCCCAGGGCCGGGTACGACGAGCAGTGGCTCGGCCAGACGCGCTATGTGCTCCTCCGCGACCGCCTAGACCGGGTCTTCGGCTGCGAGCACTACGACGTCGGCCCGGGAGAGGAACATCTCGGCGAGGACGAGCTCTTCGCTGAACTGTCGCCCCTTGACCGCACGAGCATGCCTCGGTTACCGGCGGGCACGGTTCGCCGCGACAATCTGAACAGCAGCCCCGGCTGGACGTTCGCGACCTGGCGGCTGCTGTTGACGTCGGGTGAGCTCGGCCAGTTGGAGCGCATCCCCTGGTCGCAGAAGAGCCCGACCAAACAGGCGGTGGCCCGGCAGTCGGGCCGGGTCGACCCTCGCCAGGGCGCGCTGTTCGACGCGGAAGCGCTCATGCGCCGACCTGATTCCGAGGTCGAGCTCGACAAGCACACGTTCGTGATCGCCCATGCCTTGGACGCGGTGGCTTCTGCGTCAGAGCTCGCCGTCGGCCTGCCTCGGCAAGGGTTCAGGGGCGAGAAAGCCTGGCACTGGCTTCATTTTCTTCCCACCGGCTTGGACGGGAACGGTGTGGGAGATACCGTCCTCGATCCAGCGGGTCCGGCTGCCCCAACCGGCGATCCGCTCGTCAAGAGGCGGCCCCAAATCGGCGAGGACGATGCTCGTCGTGCTAGTGATGACCGGTGAACTCACGCAAGTCTCCCCCAGATCGTGCTGCAGACGTCGCCCCTCGCTTCGACGGAGCGCGGCTGACCCTGGCCCGGCAGCTGGCGGGTCTGCGCAAGAGCGACCTGGCCGAGGTTCTGGCCAAGACACCGACCGCGGTAGCCGGCTGGGAGTCCGGCGCGAAACGGCCTGCCGCGGCAACAGTGGCCCAGCTGGCGCTGCGGCTTTCGGTCGATCCGGGGTTCTTCGCTGTCCGGGGCGACGACATCGCAGCGCTCAGCAGCACCCCGCACTTCCGCTCGTTGCGTTCCACCCCCCAGCTCGCCCGGGACCAGGCGTTCGCCTACGGGCAGTTGGCGGTCGAGATCACCAGCAGCCTGGAGCGGCACGTCGTGTTCCCGGACCCTGATGTTCCCTGTTTCCCGGTGAGTGGCACCGAAGGCGAGGGACCCGAACGAGCCGCGCAACTCGTCCGTAAGCAGTGGGGGCTCGGTGGCGATCCCGTCGGCCATCTCGTTCGCTTGCTGGAGGTTCACGGAATTCTGGTGGTTTTCAGTCCTGAGCAGGCGGCCTCGGTCGATGCCTACTCGTTCTCCAGCGCGTTACGGCCGATCGTGGTGCTCAACCCGATCAAGCGTGACTACTACCGGCAGCGCTTCGACGTCGCTCACGAGCTCGGCCATCTGGTCATGCACAACGATGCCGAGCCCGGCGGCCGGATCGTCGAGGAGCAGGCCAACCGTTTCGCCGAAGAGCTGCTCATGCCGGCCCGGACGATCCGGGAGGCCCTCCCGTCCAGGACGGGCGCTCAGGCCTGGGCAGACCTGGCGCGGCTGAAGGAACACTGGGGTGTGAGCATCCAGGCTCTGCTGTACCGGGCCCGGCGGCTGGGACGGCTCAGCGATGTGTCGTACCGCAACGCCATGAACACCGTCACGAACCGGGGCTGGCGTCGCAAGGAGCCCGGTCTGCTCAGCATCGTCGAGCAGCCCTCGCTGCTGTCCAGGGCCATCGCCATGCTGGCGGCCGAGGGCATCCAGGAAGAACAACTGATCGGGCAGTGCCGGGTTCCCCAAGGGCTGTTTCGGGTGGTGACCTCACCGACGCCGTTCGTCATGACCCCGGTATCCGAAACGACCCCGCAGCACGGCGTCGTCTCGCTGCTGTGAACCGGGAGGGCGAATGGACTACGACCAGATCGAGCAGCTACGCACCCATCACCCGGCCTGGCGGCTGCTGAAAGCTGACAACGCCGCGCTGATCCTGGCTTTTCTCGGGCAGGTGTTCGTCCAGGAGAACGTCCGATCGATCGAGCGCAGCGCGCTGGAGGCCCGGCTCGACGATCTGCTCTTCGCCCTGCGTGAGCAGCTCGGCGACAACGCCTTCCCGAAGAGCTCGCGAGCCTATCTCGACGACTGGGCCGCGCCCGGTAACGCGTGGCTGCGCAAGTACTACCCGGCCGGGTCGGAGTCGGTGCACTTCGACGCCAGCGCCGACCTGGAGAAGGCCGTGGCCTGGGTTCACAACCTGCCGGCCCGCAGCTTCGTGGGCACCGAGTCCAGGCTGAACACGGTGTTCGAGTTGCTGCGGCAGATGGTTCACGGTGCCGAGACCGATCCGCAGACCCGCTTGGCTGAACTGAAGGCCCGGCGCGCGGAGATCGATGTGGAGATCGCCCAGGTCGAGGCCGGTGACCTGCCCATGATGGAGCCGGCCGGCCTGCGCGATCGCTACCAGCAGCTGTCCACCACCGCCCGGGAGCTGCTGTCGGACTTCCGGCAGGTCGAGACGAACTTCCGCCAGCTCGACCGGCAACTGCGCGAACAGATCGCCACCTGGTCGGGCACCAAGGCCGGTCTGCTGGACGAGGTGCTCGGCAGCCGCACCAGTATCACCGAATCCGACCAGGGGCGTAGCTTTCACGCCTTCTACGACTTCCTGCTCTCCCCCGCCCGCCAGGAACAGTTCGTGCAGATGCTGGCCCGGGTGCAGGAGATGGCCGAGATCGGTGAGCACGACCCCCGCCTACGGCACATCCACCACGACTGGCTGGCCGCCGGTGAGCGGACTCAGTCGACGGTGCGGCAGCTGTCGGAGCAGTTGCGGCGGTTTCTGGACGATCGGGTCTGGTTGGAGAACCGGCGGGTGGTCGATCTGCTGCACGGCATCGAGTCCGTCGCCCTGCAGTTGCGCGAGCACGCACCGATCACCTTCGAGAGCGAGATCGACGGCAGCGCGCCTCAGATCGCGCTGCCGATGGAGCGTCCGCTGTACAAGCCGGCCGCGCGGTCGGCCATCGTCAGCGATCAGGTACATGAGGCCGACGACGAGGTGGACGCCTCGGTGCTCTACGACCAGGTCAGGGTGGACACGCAGGAGCTGGCCTCGGGGGTGCGGCAGATGATGCAGGGCCGTGAGCGGGTGCCGTTGAACGAGGTTCTGCTGGCCCGGCCGCTCGAGCAGGGGCTGGCTGAGCTGGTCGGATATCTTTCGCTGAACGATCCGGGCTTCGACGTGCGCTTCGACGAGACCCGCAAGGAACACGTCCGGTGGGAGGACGACGGGGTGACCAGACAAGCGACTCTTCCCTCGGTCACCTACGTGCGGGCCGTCGGCGAATCGAGCGAGGAGGAAAAGTGAGCGCAGCCCCGGTCCCCCGCAGCGAACTCAACTTGCCTCTGGCCATCACCTCTTTGATGAAGGGGGTGGTGTACGAGGATCTACATCCGCAGGTCTGGCGGCATCTGGTTCCACTGCAGCCGCAGATCCGCGACCACGTGGCGGTGATCGGCCTGACCCTGGTCGTGGACCCGTCCGAAGGTTATGCGTTTCTGCGGCAGTTGCCGGACGACGAGAACGCCGAGGGCGCTGCGGTGCCGCGGCTGATTCCCCGACGGCAGCTGACTTTTCATCAGAGCATCCTGCTGGCCCTGTTGCGCAAACGGCTGGCCGAGTCGGACGCTGCCGACGGCGACACGCGGTGTGTGCTCACCCGCGAGCAGATCCTCGAGATGATCACGCTGTTCCTTCCGGCGGGGAGCACCGAGGCACGGATGACCGACCAGGTGGACGCCCTGATCGGCAAGGTGGTCGAACTCGGGTTTCTGCGGCGGCTGAAGGACCAGGACGACTCGTACGAGGTTCGCCGCATCCTGAAAGCGTTCGTCGATGCGCAGTGGCTGGCCGGGGTCCAGGAAGGGCTGCAGCGTTACGCGGCCGAGCTGGGTGTTCCGACAGCGCAGGGAGAAACCGATGGTCGATCTTGAGAACCCGTCCTCTTCGTCGGGATTCAGGCTGCGCCGCCTGGAGGTCTGGAACTGGGGCACCTTCCACCACAAGGTCTGGTCGCTGGAGATCGCCGGCGGGCACGCCCTGGTCACCGGCGACATCGGCTCGGGCAAGTCCACGCTGGTCGACGCGGTGACCACGCTTCTGCTGCCCGCCAACCGGATCTCCTACAACAAGGCCGCCGGTGCGCAGAACCGCGAGCGTGACCTGCGCTCATATGTTCTGGGGCATCACAAGTTCGAGCGCAACGAGCTCACCGGCAACACCAGGCCGGTCCCGTTGCGCAGCCCGGGCCAGGACTACTCGGCGCTGGTGGCCGTGTTCGCCTCCGACGAGGCGGTGGTGAGTCTGGCTCAGGTGTACTGGCTGAAGGAGGGACAGGCCGGTCAGCCGGAGCGGATGTTCGTGGTCGCCGATCACGAACTGTCGATCAGTGGGGACCTGGCCGGTTTCGGTTCGGAGATCGCCGCGCTCAAGCGACGGTTGAAGAAGCAGCCGGGCACCGGCGTCCATGATTCTTTCCCGCCTTACGGCAACGATTTCCGCCGGCGGATGGGCATTGCCTCGGATCAGGCGATGGAGCTTTTCCATCAGACGGTCTCGATGAAGTCGGTCAGCAATCTCAACGACTTCGTGCGCACCCACATGCTGGAGCCGTTCGACGCCGACCGTTGGATCAACCAGATTCTGCTGCACTTCGAGGACCTGACCCAAGCCCACGATGCGGTGGTGCGCGCCCGCCGCCAGCTCGATGCTCTGAGCCCGATTCTGGAGGAGGGCTCCAGGTACGACGCCCTGAGCGCCCAGCAGGCCCGGCTCGCCGAGGTCAGAGCGCATCTGCCGTACTTCACGGCGGCTCGCCGGCTGGATGCCTTCGCCGCCGACACAGAAGCGAGCGAGAAACGTATTGACGCTCTGCTCCAGGAGTCGTCGCAACTCACCGAGCGTTCGGGGGAACTCGGCAGCAAGCGGGAACAGCTTCAGCTGCAGCGCGCCGGGCTGGGTGGTGATCGGCTGCACGTCCTGGAAGAAAGCATTGCCCGGGCGATGACCGAGCGCGAACGTCGCCGGGTGACTGCCGAAAAGGTGAACGACCTGCTGGGGCGCCTCGAGCTGACGCCGGTCACCGGCGCGCCGGGGTTCGTCCAGATGCGCGAGGCTCTGGACGGGGTCCGGCCCGGGTTGGAGGCAGCCGGCGCCGAGATCGACAACCGGCTGACCGACATCGCCGTCGAGCAGAAGGAGATCAAGACCGACAGCGACGAGATCCGCGACGAACTCGCCAGCCTTCAGCAGCGGCGCAGCAACATCCCCCGACGCAGTCTGCAGTTGCGCGAGGAGCTGTGCGAGCACCTCGGAGTAGGCACCGAGACGCTGCCGTTCGCCGGAGAGCTGATCCAGGTCCGCGAGGACGCGGCTGCCTGGGAAGGCGCCGCCGAACGCGTCCTTCATGGTTTCGGTCTGTCGTTACTCGTGCCGAACAGCCACTACGGGTCGGTGGCGGCCTGGATCAACGATCGTCATCTGGGGGTCCGGCTGGTCTACTACCGGGTGCCCGCCACCCTGGCCTCCACCAATCGTCATCAGGTTCCCGGACCGGAAACGCTCTTCCACCGGTTGGAGATCAAGGCCGACAGCGAGTTCTACGGCTGGATCGAACGCGAACTGTCCTCCCGAGCCTCACACGTCTGTGCTGTCTCGATGGACGTGTTCCGGCAGGAAGAACGCGCGGTCACGGTCACCGGACAGATCAAGGAGTCCCGCCGGCACGTCAAGGACGACTCCAAAGCGATCGACGATCGCCGGAACTACGTGCTGGGCTGGAGCAACCAGGCCAAGGTCGACGCCCTGCTGGCCCAGGCCCTCGAGCTCAACGAGCGCCGCCAGCTTCTGGCCAGTGAGCAGAAGAGCCTTCTGGGCCAGCGCGAGGAACTGCGCCGCAAGGGCACCGCGCTGGACCAGCTCGACGTCTACCAGACGTATGACGACCTGGATCACGAGTCGGTCGGCCGGCAGATCGCGCGGGATCAGGCCGAGAAGGATGATATCGAGCGTTCTTCCAAGGATCTGGAACGCATCACTGAGGAGCTGAAAGCTGTCGCCGACGAGATCCAGGCGCTGGCCGGCCGGATCGCTCAGACCAGCGAGAATCTGGGGCGGGCTCGCGGCGACCTCGAACGCGCTCAGGCCGGGCAACTCGAGTGCCGGGCCGTTCTGAAGGCCGCCGAGCAGGTTCCGGCTCCGGAGGCGATGAGCTCTTACGTACCCGATCCAGCTCCGGTCACGGCCGATGCCTGGCAGAACTGGCAACGCACCACCAGCGACACGGTCAACAGCGAGATCGACCGGCGCCAGAAGCTCTTGCGCACCTGTGAAAGTACATTGGTCAGGCTGATCAGCGCCTTCCGTGAGGCGAACCGGACCGAGACCGTCGACATGGACGCCTCGGTGGAGGCCTTGCCCGACTACCGGGCCATGCACCACCGGCTTCTGCAGGACGACCTGCCCCGGTTCGAGGCCGAGTTCAAGAATTTCCTCAACACCAACACCATCCGCGACATCGCGATGTTCCGCTCGAAACTGGCTCAGGAGGAGGAGTTGATCCGCGAGCGGGTAGGCCGGATCAACATGTCCCTGGCCGACATCGACTACAATCCGGGCCGGTACATCACCCTCGAGACCACCCGCACCCCGAACATCGAGATCCGCGACTTCCGTTCCGAACTGCACGCCTGTACCGACGAGGCGCTGGGCGGAGACGGCGAGCAGTACTCCGAGCAGAAGTTCCTGCAGGTCCAGAAGCTCGTCGAGCGCTTCCGGGGCCGGGCCGGCCAGGTCGATGCGGACAAGGCCTGGACCAAGCGGGTCACCGACGTGCGTAACTGGTTCGTCTTCTCAGCTTCGGAACGGCACCGGGACGACGACAGCGAGTTCGAGACGTACACGGACTCGGCCGGTAAGTCCGGTGGTCAGAAGGAAAAACTGGCCTACACGATCCTCGCCGCCTCGCTGGCCTACCAGTTCCAGCTCGACGGCGAGCAGGAGAAGACCTTCCGCTTCGTGGTGATCGACGAGGCCTTCGGACGCGGCTCGGACGAGTCCACCCGGTTCGCGCTGACCTTGTTCCGCCGGATCGGCCTGCAACTGCTCATCGTGACACCGCTGCAGAAGATCCACGTCATCGAACCGTACGTCGACGCCGTGGGTTTCGTGGAGAACAAGACCGGCAGCAACTCCCGGCTGCAGACGCTGACCATCGAGGAGTTCCGGGCCCGGCGCGAACGGCACCGGATGGTGGACGTCGTCAAGGTCGAGACGGTCTCGTGAGGACACTGTCGCTGCCCCGAGGAACGCGCTGGGCCACCAGCGATGACGTCCTCAGCCTCCTGCGCAGGCGGTGGTCAGCTGGTACTGACCTCAGCGAACTGGCTCTCGGCGAAGCGTGGGAACCACTGGTCATCGGCCTGCGCCCGCCTTCGGCGGCCCAGTACGCCAACGACTTCGACGCGGTCCAGGCCTGGGCAGGCCGCTGGCGTGCCCGGCTTCCGGCCGGGCTTCGCGTGGAGTGGCAGGCTGTCGGGGGTCGGCGCTCCGGCGTCGTTCAGCTTCCGGTCCGGGTTGTGGTCGAATCCCGCGGCGACCTCTGGCGGCTGCTGCAGGTCGCTCAGCAGGTCCACGTGTTCGAGAACATCCTTGATGACGTCGGTAGCCGGCTTCCGGACGCCCGCGACTGGGTCAGTCGTCATCCCCAGCGTGTCCTCGCCGAGGCTGCGCACTGGCCATCGTTCATCGCGGTCGTCAACTGGATTCGCGATGCCATGCCTGCCGATGCCTGGGTTCGCCAGGTCGACGTCCCCGGGGTGGACACCAAGTTCGTCGAGGTCCACCGCGAGACCCTCGCCGCGTTGCTCGAGGTGTGCCTCCCTCCGGAACGTCTTCACACCGGCAACTCGTTCGCGCAGCGCTACGGCTTCGCCGTCAAACCCGCCTATGCGCGTGTGCGCCGCCCCGATGGAACCGCCCTGCTGCCGGGTGTTTCGGAAATGACGGTGCGGGTTTCCGAACTCGACGCCCTGGACTTGCCCGGGCACGTCTTCGTCGTCGAGAACGAGGTCACCTACCACGCGTTCCCGCCTGCCCCGAATGCCCTGCTGTTCCTCGGGGCCGGCTACGGGGTCTCCCGGCTCATTGCCGTCAACTGGCTGGCGGACCGGCCGGTGACCTACTGGGGAGATCTGGACACTCACGGCTTCGTCATGCTGGACCGACTGCGGGCGCGATTCCCGCAGGTACGCTCCATGCTGATGGACCGGGCAACCTTGCTGGAGCACGAGGCTCACTGGGGCGTGGAGGATTCACCGGTGAATGTCGACTTGGAGCATCTGAGCGTCGACGAGGCGGCCCTGTACGTCGATTTGGTCGAGGACCGGTATGCCGTGGGGCTGCGACTGGAGCAGGAACGGATCCGTTTCGGCCGGGTGCTGGCTGCGACAGCGCTGGGCTGATCTCCTCATGGCCCAGTCTGCACGCCGCGATCGTCGCTCTGGTGGTAGCCCTGGTGTACGAGCCCGCCACCTCGTTGACCGGAGGAACCGTGGGCAAGCGACTGATGCGTGTCGAGGCGATCTCAGTGTGGGAATCGCGGCCGCTCTCCATGCAGGAACTCGTTGTCCGGGCGGCCCTGATAGATCTGCAGATCGTGCTGTTTCCCCTGGCCATCCGTACCGCGGCCTGGGTTCTCTGGGCCCCGGCCCGGCAAGGACTTGCCGATCGCCTGGCCCGCTCCGTGGTGATCCAGGGTCGCTCGCCGAACGCTCACAAGGTGTAATTGCCTAACAGACGCGGGTTCTTGCAGTTCGGATGGTGCATGCAGCCCAGGTATGAACGGCCGGAGTCGCGATGCCGGGCATAGACCCGCGGGTACCCGCACCTGTCGCACTGCCGTCGCGCAATCAGGCTCTTCCCGCCCAGTAGACCCATGATCCGGGATCCAACCGGGCGCCCATGGTGCTGACAACTGCCGGCGAAACCGTAGACCCAGAACCAGCAGCCACGAAAGGGCGCCGGACCCTTCGGGTGATTGCACTGCAGCGGTACACCAAAGGTCAGCAGAAGGAACACGAAACCGCTGATCGAGGCGATGCTCTTCGGATCTGAAAGAGCCTCCCACATCACATTGCTCCCCCGTTCGGCTCGCCGAAGAACCAAGAATCAGAGCCCAATTGAAGACGATAGCCGCTTCCTCGGGCATCGAGGAGTGCAGCAAGCGTTCGGCGGAGGTCGTTTACACCACGGTGCCGAATCAGAGGGGGTACCTTCTCGCCGAACTCTGTGCCTACCGTGATCCGCCGCGCACTTCTCGAAGCGTTGGGAGACCCATGGCCAGCAGAACCTGCGGAGTGCTCAACACGAAGGGCAAGCCCTGCGGCTGTCGCGTTGCCGGGCACCGGACGTTTTGCCGCCATCATCCTGAAGGCCGGAGCAAGTACAAGCCACCGCAAAGACCCATTGCCCAAGGGAGATCCAACCGCCCCTGGGCGGCTGGAGCGACGCCACCTACCAAGGCCAAGCAGCGCAACCGGCGGGATCGCCTCCGTAAACGTGCTGGCAAGGCCGAGGCTCGATGCAAGCGTGACTGGTCCGACGGCGTCCTCCATCAGGCGATCCAGCGAACGAAGACCAGCGGAACGCTGGAACTTGCCGCCGCCGACTGTCAGGAAATCGCGGATGCAGTAGCCCTCCTTCTCATGGAAGGCTATACCAGAAAGCCTGATTCGCAGGGGTGGGGGTTCCTGTGGGAGCTCTTCGGCGGACCCAGCGCAATAGAAGAGATTGCTACCGCAACGTCATCATCGCTCGCCGCGCAGAGCAGCGAGGCGGATCTGGCGGCGGCCCGTGCCCTGCAGATGCTCGGCATCGCCCTCTGCCAGCGGGCTGGCATCCCCCTCAGCGAGTGCCCGTGCTTTGTGCTTTCCGCGACCTGGGAATTGGAGCGCGTGTTGTTCCTTCTCTTGCGAATGGCCTTGGGCGACTGGACCGGTCTGGCGATCCCGTTCACCCCGCTGAGCGCACCCTGAGGCGTCAGCTTCGGGGCTGCCCGGCCGGGAACAGGTCGTCGGGCCCGAAAGTGGCCTGCAGACCAGTCACGCTGGATCGCATCTAGCTACTCATCAGCAACTACCCCGGTTACTCACCCGAGCAAGGGCTCTCCTCGACCCCTTAACCCGTTTCACAACCGATCCAGCGAAATTCCAGACCCGCCGCACCTGATGAAGCGCCGAACGGCCGGCCGGCCCGGGACGTTCAGCTGAGTCAGGTCTCTGACCGGTTACGTTCTGGGGTATTAGCCCCGCGTCCCGATTTATTCCTCCTAACCTTGCCATCACACCAGACACGGGGAGCACAGGACGATGGCAGGTTGGGTTTCGGGTTCACGTTCGTCTTCGCCTTGGCGGGTGGCTCTGCTGGTCTTCGCCGTGATCGGCGTGGCGAGCGGCTGCAGCGACGTTCCCGGCGCGGACGAGCCTCCCGCGTCGATGCCCAAGGTCGTCGGCCTGGTATTCGACGAGGCTCAGGACCGGCTCGACGACCTCGATCTGCGCGGTGAGGACATCGATGCTTCCACGCTGGACCGCAGTGTCTGGGACAGAGGCAACTGGACGGTCATCGACCAGGTACCTGCTGCTGGCGAGCAGGTCAGCGAATCCGACGAGATCATGCTCTACGTCTTGAAGAACTCCGAGGCCCAGTGGTTCGCGAAGCACGCCGAGATGCCCAAAGTTGAGGGCAAGGTGCAGTCCGCGTCGGACCTCACCCGAGACGGCGGGTCGTTCGCCGGCGTGGACGAACTGGTCGAGTTCTACTACGCCAAGGGCCGCCAGCCCGCCTACCTGCGGGGACAGAAACCTCGTCAGGCGGACCCGTCGCCGGTGCCAGCGCTGCTGCCGAACGCACCCAAGGCCATGGCCAAGCGCCACGCCCAGCTGAAACCTCCGGCTCTGCATGAGGCTGCAGGTGACGACCCGGTCGCCGGGACCTGGCCCCGGGCCGGGGCCACCCTCGTTCCCGGCCAGGGCCTGTACATCCTGACCAAGGAGGTGCCCACCGGTATCTCTGCCCTGGATGAACCCGAACCGCAGGCTGCAGCCGAGCCCGAAACGAAGTCGAAGGCGGCACCAACCGCAGACCCGGAGCCAAAGCCGGTCAAGACCCGGGAGGAGCGTAAACCCCAGCAGGAGAACAGTTCCTGCGACCCCAACTACACGGGCGCCTGCGTCCCGATCGCCAGCGACGTGGACTGCGCCGGTGGGAGCGGTGACGGTCCGGCCTACCTCTCCGAGCCGGCCGAGATCGTCGGCTCGGACATCTATGACCTGGACGCCGACGGAGACGGCTGGGGCTGCGAACCCTGGTGAGCTGAGACGCTCCTCAACCACGAGGCACCAACCGTGGACGCCGACGAGGTCACCGCCCTCACCCAGACAGACCGCAAGCCGGCCCACCCAGAACGCGCGTCCCATGGTGGAGGCCCTACTTTCTGATGCACGGTGTGCTGGGCCGGCGACCAGATGCTCATAGAACGGCAATACAGGTTCAGCTGACGTCGCACCCCTGCGTTCGCAACCCTCAGGATAGAAGTGCCTCAGCGCAGTAGGCACGGTGCCAGCGGTCCGGGCGAGCTTGCTCTGCGTCGTCAGGAAGGCGATGACGTCCCCGAGAGGGCCACCTCTACAACCCCGCAGCTCTACAATTTTTGTGTATATTTATTTTGTGCAGCTTGCTGAACTCGCAGTCCTGGTCGCCGACCTTCGACAAGAGGGCAGCGACACACCCGCAGTCGAGGTCAAGCGGGCGTCGAACGGCTTTCCCGAAAGCCTGTCGCCTACGATGTCCGCTTTCGCCAACACGCCAGGCGGCGGAACGGTTCTCTTCGGCTTGGACGAAAAGGCCGGTTTTGCCGCCGTAGGCGTCTACGACACCGCTGCTTGCAAATCCGCGCTTGCTGCGAAATCTCGTCAGGCACTCGACCCGCCAGTCACCTTCGAGTCCTGGGATCTGACATTCGAAGGTGCCGCTGTCCTGGTGGTGAAGATCCATGAGCAGCCCGCTCATGGCAAGCCGTGCCGAGTCATCGCGTCGGGCAAGGCGTACCTGCGAGCCTACGACGGCGACTACGAGCTCTCCCAGGTCGAAGAACAAGCGTTCATCGCCAACCGCAGTACGCCCGGCTTCGACCGACAACCCGTTTCCGGAACCACGACAGACGACCTGCGCCCAGACCTCCTGTCCGGGTACCTCGCTTCCTGCCGGGCGTCCTCCACTGCCTTGGCCGCTATGCCCGATGAGGAGATTCTTTTCCGCACGGGCGTAACCACCGACCCCGACCGAATCCCCAGCCTCGCCGGCCTGCTCGCCCTGGGCACCTACCCCCAGCAGCACCTTCCCAATTGCGTGATCCAGGCCTCTGTAGCCCCTCGCGACAGCGACCCGTCGGGAACCAGAGCCGCCGACGTGCGCCGCTTCGACGGACCGATCCCCTTGATGCTCGACGAGGCTCTGCGCTGGGTGCAGCGCAATACCCGCACCCGGGTCCGATTCGGGGTTGACGGCCAAGGCCGCGACGAACCCGAATTCCCCGTCGAAGCAGTGCGTGAACTGCTGTCCAATGCCCTGATCCACCGAGATCTCGGCCCCCATACCCTTACTCAGGCCATCACCTTGCGGCTCGACGACAAACAACTGGTGCTGTCCAACCCCGGTGGCTTGTGGGGGATCACCGTCGACCGGCTAGGAAAGACCGGCACCACCTCGGCGCGGAACGGCCACCTCCTGAGAATCTGCCAGAACGTGCGCAGCCAGGAAGGTAGTCGCGTGGTCGAAGCCCTCGCCTCCGGCATCCCCACCGTCCTGTCCAGCTTGCGCAACGCAGGCATGGTGCCGCCCCTCTTCCGCGACCAGGGCATCAGCTTCACCGTCGTTGTGCCCAACCACGCGCTTCTCGCAGTAGACGATCTGGCCTGGCTAGGTTCTCTCCCCGCCGCCGCGAGTCTCAGCGACCAGCAACGGCACGCCCTGGTGGCCATGCGGCACGGCCAGACCTGGACCAACCAGAGCTTCCGCGAGACCTTCCCGATGGATTCTCGCCAAGCCCGCGCCGAACTCGCCGGGCTTGTAGAAGCGGGCGTCGCCACCGCCGATGGCGAACGCGGCGGACGCGTCTACCGAATCGCACCTGCCCCGGCCAGCCGACGCCGGTCGTCCCCTCCCGCTTCGGTGCCTGCAGGCTTCCCTGTCTCAGTGCCTTCAGGCCGTGGATCGGGTAGACACCAGAACTGGGAGCCCATCCAGCAACAACTGCAGACCGGCGAGAAGTCAGCCTCAGAACTGGCCGAGGCCACGGGCCTGAGCGCCCGGCAGATCCAGTACGCCCTTCAGCAGATGAGAGACGCCGGACTGGTCACCTTGATCGGCAGCCCTGGCCGACGCGAGAGCCGCTATCGGGCAACCCAGTGACTCGGTCGATTCAGCCACGAAGCACCAACCGTGGACGTCGCGAGAAGCCCAGGGTTTCCACGAAGTCCGCCGCCTCGACCAGGCGCCCGGTGATCTCCCGCACCCGGACGTCGTCAATTTCGTAATCGCCCAGAGTGATCCGCGGCGGGTACGGCAACTGCTCGATCGGGTCGGCCAGCAGGATGAAGGCAATCCGCTGCGCAACGCGGATCAGCAAGGCCTCGTTCGCCAAGGCGATCCGCGCGATCGGGCGTTCGTGATCCACGGCCTCGGTATCGACGACCGTACTCGTGCCCCACAAACCATCGGTGCCGTACTGAATCTGCCGCCTGGGCTCTAACCTTGGGACGGTCCCTCGCTCTCGGCCTGTTCCTGGAGATCTTCGGTGCAGGCTGGTCCGTTTGTGAAACGTCTTGGATCTATGGGGGAATATGAGTTCGAACCGGATCCGCCACAGTGGTACATGGCCGGACGACCCGTGCAGCTGATGCTCCCGATCAACGGCAGCACGGCGACTGTCGCCCGTCCAGTGGGTCGTTGGAATGGTGTTCAGTCAGCTGCTGCTCGAACCGGCCGACAGCCTGGTCCTGACCGGCGATGTCGATGCGGACAAGCAGACGATCGCGCTGCTTCTGAAGCGGCGGCGTAGGACGTTTGGTGCATTGAGCCGGAGCGGTCCAGTGCACCGCAGAGTCAGCCAGCCGCTGTGCTTCACTCAGAAGCACAGCGTCCGCAGCACCCTTGCCGTCGCCGGCCACGAGCAGCCTGAGGCCACGCTCGCGCAGAACTTCCGTGATTCGGCGCTGATCCGGCTTCCTGCGCAGGCAGCAACCATCTGGGCCTGCGGGTCGGCGTAGGCCCAGCAGAGCCTCCATCTTGGATGCCAGAACGCTGGATCGGGCCTTCTGCCCGACCCTGCTTTCGAGATCGATCAGCAGAACGGCCTGCTGGCTCACCCCCGTACGGTGGCTCCTCCACTTTCAGGCCGAACCCGGACGCCGCTGAGCGTAGCGCGATCTCAGGTATCGCTCCCGCACCGTCTCCAGCCGCTCGCCGTTGGACTCGACCTGCCAGATCTTCCAGCCCCGGGACGACGTCGTTTCCCACAACTGCTGTTCGGCAGTGCTGAGGGAGGTGTAGGTCTTGAGCTCAGTCTGGATGTGACCATTGGCCAAGAGCGTCACGCGGTGTTTCTGGCCTGAACGGTTGCCCAGCAGTGACTCGTTCGGCAGCAGCAGCCCGGTGCGAATCAGGTCGGACAACCGCACGCCGCGGGCGCCGGAAGCGACCGGCTCGGAGGTAGCAGAGGCCGGGCCAGCGGGGGTTTTGCCGACAATGAACCCCAGCGATGAAGGCGACCAGATGCGACGGGCCATTTCCTCGTACAGGCGGGATCGTTCTTCCACCAGGGCCCCGAGCGACTGTCCCGACTCGTACGGTTTGAAGTGCGCTTCCAGACCGCTCTTTTTGCGGAACTGCCGGAATCTGGTGACACCACGGCCCTCATACTTGCTAGGTGCCAGCGAGGCTGCCAGCCAGTTGTATGGTGCGTAACGTTCGACCTTCTCGATCAGGCTCAACGGACCGAAACTGGCGTTCTCGCTGCCGTCCAGCAGAACCAGACCACCGATCTGGCTCCGCAGTCGCTTGATCTCGAACGCGTTCATCCCGTTGTCCAGGTATACACCGGGCTTCTGGGTGACGAGGTGCTCGATCTCGACCGGACGGCGTCCGTCAGGACGGGCGAGCAGATCGGCGACGGAACCTCGTTCCGCCACATGCTGTTCCAGCCATGCGGTGATCCGAGCCAGGAAGTACAGGACGAAGGGACGATTGGCCTGACCGTAGAGGAGCGTTCTTACTTCGTCGAGACTCGCGAACCAGGGCTGGGAAGCCGATCCCAGTTCTCGAGCCACGTCCTTGACGTCCTTGGCCTGCCTCAGCCGGGGCAGCATCCGGTCCACTTCTGCATCCAGTTCGGCTTGGGAGTACGACTGGCCCAGCAAGCCCTGCTTCAGCACGAAGAGGTCGATGAAGTTGGCCACCAGATTGGTCTTCTTCTCCACCGCGGTCCGGCTCTCGCCTGGAACCATCGCGGCCAGCGTGAGGTCGAACTGCTGCAGCAGACCGTTGCGCTGATTGAGCCACAAGGTCGGGAAGTCGGCGTTGAAAACTTTGGCGTGATCCAGCATCCGGCTGTACCACTCGTGCCTTGGCAGAATCTGGCTCTTGAACAGTAGGTAACGATCGCCGTGCTTGGGCCTCGGCCATATCTCTGACTGGTTCTCGACCAGCCAATCGTGCGGTGACTCATCCAGCATCTTGCGGGCCCGTTCGCGCTCCGACGACTTCTGCGGGACATCCGAGTACTGCGAGCGCAGAATACTTCTGATGAACGTCATCGGCTCGTTGGCGTCCCTGTATCCCAAGCGGTCCGTCATGGCTTTCCACTGAGGATCGAAGTCGTCTCGCTCCCGTGCCGGAATGTCGCTGCGTAGGTAGTCCTTGAGGTGATCGACCGGGGACAGACGCACGCCGCGATCGTTGATCCGGTTGAAGAGCTCGTTCCCGCGCTGCGAGTCACCGGCGTCGATCTCCACCAGCGAGACGCGGTCCAGCAACCAGTTCACGAAGTGGGGCAGCGCCTCACCCGTGATAGTTGCGGGCAGGTGCGCAGCCATCTGCTCACCGGCATCCCAGATCATCCGCGTGGCAAGGGTATCCGGGTTGTACGGGTGCCGCTGCAGCAGGCTTCTGAAGGCCGGCTCGTACTCTGCCACTTTAACCGCGAAGTCCGATCGGGATTCGCCCCGGATGGTGCCTCCGAGCCGGGAGACCTCGTGCTGTGCATCCCCGTGTTCCTGGGCGAGGTCGTACAGAATGATCAGCAGAAGCAGCAGGGTGGTGATCCGCTGTTGGCCGTCCGCCAGGTAGATCCTGGTACCTTCCCGGTACACGACGATCGAGCCCAGACAGTACGTGGGAAAACTGCGGTACGCCTCGTCGTCGTGGGTTGGCTGCCAATCCCTTTCGAACTTCTTCCGCAGGTCATCGATGAGCTTTTCAACCTGCGCCTGCTGCCAGACGTAGCTTCGCTGGTAGCTCTCCAGATAGTAGGCCCGGTCCTCGAATGCCTGCCCCACCGTGATGCCTCGGGCAGAGACAATCTGCTCAGGCTGCGACGCCCCCGTCAATGCGGCCCCCTCATCACGCATCCGGATCAGCGAGCAGAACTCCGGTCAGCTCTCCTCGACCAGCGCTCTGACCACGACGACACGCTCCGGACCGGCTCCTGACCAGGCATAACCCGCGCGCACCACCCGTACGGCCTGACCGGGGCGGGGCCTGGCTGCTCCCACTGGCTCGTGCAGCTCTCGATCGAACTCGGCCTTCTCGCCGGAACGGCCCAACGGAGTGAGGCGCTGGTTTCGCGCCTGCTGCGTGAGCCACTCGAGAATACTCGCGCTGGAGCTTCCGTCAGACGTCAGCGCATCCACCGATGCGACAACCTCGGCCAGCAAGGTCGCTTTCTCTCGCTCTCGCTGCTGGGACCATGAAATTTGAGCCCCAGAACCGCTTTTCTCAACCTGGGCGAGGGTGTCGGCAATGTTGTCGGTGAACGCCTCGACCAGCCAAGCACGACCGGCCGAGCGCTTGCCGGCCAGAGCACTCAGCTTCTCCAGCGAGTCGTGCGACAACTCGGTGCTGAGCGACCACTCATACACCCCAGGCCGGGGGCAGGTGATTCGCGGATGTTCCTTGAAGAGCGGCTGAAGCTTCTTCCACCAGCGATCCACCTCGGCCTTCGCCGCACCGGCCTCGATGATCTCGGCCTTGATCTCCTGGGTCCGGACGGGATCGCCGGTGCGTCGGATCACCTCGATGAATGCCAGGCCCGCATCGTCCTTGAACTGCTTCACCAGCACTCGATCGCGCATTCGGCACCCCTCGCCCCTCCGACATCTGTCGACGGAAAGATACCCCTTATGAGCATATTGTCACTAGAGGCTGAGGGCCGTTCTGCGGTTCCGGGGCGGCATCAAGCTCACGCACCCGGGTTGCGGCTGGAAATGACCGAGCGATGAACCATGGGACGGGTGCTGGAGCCGTCGCGTTCCAGGACGCCGGCTTGCTCGAGTTCATCTGTGGTGTCTGTTGATTCGTCTGCAAGTGGGGCACCACTCAGCGCGGCGAGGATGCTTCCCGCATTGTGCTGGGCCACTGGGTCTGAGACGACCGATTTTGCCTGAGGAGCGAATTCGGACGGCAAAGAAGGATGGGTCAGGGCGACGAGGAACGACCAGGCAGCCTCGGACAGAAGCAGTCGGCGGGCCGGAGGGACCGGCGCCCGCTCGTTGAAGCGGACTTGGGGCTGCGGCGCTGCGACGGATGCATCGGTCATCGGGACAGCCAGGGGAAGGGTAGTGCGGAACCGGGCCAGGGACCGCTGACGGTGGTGGGAAGGCTGAGCCAGTCCAGGTGCCCGGGCAGCGGTAGTCCTGCGGAGTACTTGTTCACTTCGACCAGGTGCTTCGTGGCCTCAACAGCCATGTCTTCCGAGGCGTTGCGAAGATCGGTGCCTAGATCTGACAGCCAGCCGGTGACGCGGCGCTCGGCGGCTGCGATCATCTCGATGCGGTCGCGGCAGGCCTGGGCGTAGGCATCGAAGGTGTCAGCGGCGTCGTTCAGCTTCTGAGCGGGGGCCACCGGACATGTCGCTCCACCCCACGCCATCCTGATCGGTGCGTCAGCATAGCCATCCGCAGACCTTGGCCGCTGCATCCGGAACACGTGACGAGCGTCGCCAAATGACTCTAGGCTCGCCCATCTGGGTGACATAAGCAGCATTCCTTATGCAGATGGCTGCGACTCGCATCGTCACAGGTTCAGAGAGTGGTTCCTGTGCAGCTCGCGCAGTGGATCACTCGTTCACCCACCGTCACGTCAAGCAGCTGCACGCGCTCTTGCGAGTCATCCTGGTCGCGCCGGTGTCCGGAGCTCGGGCCTGCCCCAAAGATGAACCAGGTCGATCAATCTCGATCTTTCGCAAAGATCCCCTTTTCAGCCTGCGCAAGATCGATGACTTCCCACTCAATGCCCTCGCCCTCCTCGTCGTAGTACCTGTCACTCGGGGGTATGCCACTCCCACCGATCCTGCGCGGGTACTGGACTTCCGGATCAGGCGGGAACGTCGCCTCCAAGTCGATCACGACCAAGAACGGCCTGTCGTTTCCATGGAGGCACAGGAGCCGACCACCGGTCCGCCGAAGCATCGAGGAAAGCGTGGTGTAGGAGAGGCGACCCGCAGGGAACTCCTCCACCACCTCACCACCGGCTTCGATCGTTTCGGCGAAGGCGAAACTCTCTCCTTCCCAGCCGAACTGATCGGCGACGACCTCGTGCACCCGCTCCAGCGTGGCATCACTCCCGAGCTCGACCTGGCACCAGACCGGTGACTGTGTTCCGAATATCGCCAGCCGCAGGCGATATCCCTGTTCCTGCAGGGTCTCGCTCCGGCCGTGCTGGACAATGTCATCGAGGATCAGGTCGTGACACAGCTCCACCTCGGTCTCCCCCAAGGCCTGGGCCAGCTGTGACCCACGCAGGCGCAGGAGGTAGGACCGGATCCGGAATTCGGTCCCCCCGCTCTCCGGCCTCACGGGCTCGGCCTCCAGCAGATACCGGATCTCGTTCAGGACTTGACGCTCGTCCAGGCTCTGATGGCGGGTCAGCGGCGGACCTGCCGCGCGCTCGTTCAACTGGACGCGGGTTTCGTCGATACTGTCCGGCACCTGGAGCCACAGCTGTCGCAATTGATGCACCTCGGAATAGTTGCCCACCGAAGAGGCAAGAAAGGCGTGCTCGCGGTGGCCGTACGCGAACACCATCCCCAGGATCTGCTCGTCCGGGCCGATGTCCTCGTAACTCCACGCCCGCAGAACTTTGAGCGGCTGCGCTGCCGCCCACCGGGGCAGCTCCAGCCCACCCACCCGTAGTTGCCGCGCTGCCTCGCGGGCCATCTGCCGACTCGGCGCAGGCCCCAAGTCACCCACAATCGTCAGGACTCCGAGGACGGTGGAGCTCGGACTCAACACCAGGCGCTCGATCACCAGCATCGTCAGGTTGGCGATGTTCAGATCACGCCTGGTGTCGCTGAAGTCAGTAGGCATTCCTTCGTCCAGCGCCTCGAAGAAGGCCAGCAGAGCAAGCTCCGCGTCGTAGCGGTGCCGGCTCTCATGCATCTGGTTCAGCAGCCCGGCGGCGATCTCCGGGACCGCGGCACCGAACTCCGGGGGCAATTGATCAGCCGGCATCAGCACCGGTACCTGACTCAGGTCCAATTCCGGGACAGTCCCTGACAGGGTACCGACTGCGGGTTGTGACGCGGACGTCGTTCCCCGTGTAGCTGTCCGGTGTGGCCGCCGCTTCTTTCGATTCCCCATGCCGGACAGATTGACAGCCCTCCTGCGTGAAGCGAATTCCGAAAATGAACTCCACAGTCCTGATCCGGGCTTCGTCCCTGCGGGGATCTGGGCTACTACGGAGACCACCTCGGTGACGTCAGTAGAGGTGGAGCGGCTGGGCTGATCATCCCCTGCCTCACCGGCACACGTCCCTGTGACCGGGCACTCACACATTCGCCCAAGCGGCTTACCTGACCGAATATTTCGGGCCAATGCGGTCCCGATGACGATCTGAGCGCTACTGGATGTACGACGCTGCGCCCCTACGAGACGACTTGCCCTTCTCGGTCGGCTCATCCGCTTACTGGCCGTAACGCAACCCCCTTCTCACGTCCTCTGGGTCCACGCCGACGGACAGGCCACTGCCCTGCCGACCGAGCGACCAAAGGCGATGATCGATGTCCACGTTCCGACACATTTCTGCTCCGCTACGTCGTACCGGCGGGATGGGCCTGGCCTTGGTGGCGACCTTCGGCCTGATCCAGGGCCTGGGTGCCTACCCCGCTCAGGCAGGCGCGCTTCGCGCCGCAAATGGCCAGACCTGTACGGTCATTGGGACCAAGGGCGATGACCGATTGGTCGCCAAGCGCATTGGGGACGTCCTGTGCGGCTTGGGCGGTAACGATGTCTTGCTCGGTTCCGCCGGCAAGGACACTCTGGACGGTGGTGCGGGGGACGACATCCTGAACGGCGGCCTCGGCGCCGACGTCCTCATCGGGGGCTCCGGAACCGACACCCTCTCGTATGCCGACCGAACCACGCCCGTCACCGTCGACCTGAGCAGCAAGGCCGGGGTTGGCGGCAAGAACGAGAACGACCGGATCTTCGCGGGTATCGAGGACGTTCTCGGCGGAACCGGCAATGACCGGATCACCGGGAATGCTCTGGCGAACCTGCTGACCGGGGGTGCCGGCAACGACCTACTGATCGGCGCGGCCGCCGGTGACACCCTCAGCGGTGGCGCGGGCAACGACAAGCTGCTCGGGGGTGACGGCAACGACAAGCTACTCGGCGGAGCCGGCAAGGACACCATCGACGGCGGTAAGGGAACCAACCGCACCGATGCTCAGGCCGGCATCGACATCGTCCTTCCCGGTCTCGGCGTCAACATCTGCCTGGGAGGCTCCGGCAGCATCCTGA
This sequence comes from Kineosporia babensis, assembly GCF_021129305.1. GTDB lineage: Bacteria > Actinomycetota > Actinomycetes > Actinomycetales > Kineosporiaceae > Kineosporia > Kineosporia babensis. Next base: position 335,956 of record NZ_JAJOMB010000007.1, read on the forward strand.
ACGGCGAGATCTGCATCGGTACACCCGCTCCGACCCCCACCACACCTGTCCCCACCACACCGGCTACACCGACGACGCCCCCGACGACTCCGGTCGTCCCCACGACGCCCCCAACCCCGACGGTCCAGCCGACGACGCCGGCTCCGGGTCCGACGACCCCGCCGGTCACGATTCCTCCCACCCCCACGACACAACCCACCGCACCCGCTCCCGCCCAGGATCTGCGCTACCCGGCTGCGGACATGAACTCACTGACCTGGGTGACAACGCCGACGGTCGACAACAGCCAGGACCGTCAGATCAAGGTTCGGGTTCGAGCGACGGACGATGTGAGCGGCGTAGTCTACGTGGGTGTGCGGCTGCGCAGCCCGGATCCGGCCGCCCCGATTCTGACCATGGGATTCAGTAGTCAGCGACTGGTTTCCGGAACACTCACCGACGGCGTGTGGGAAGTGAGCGGCGAACTGCCCGCGCAGTCCGCCACCGGCTCCTGGACTGTGAGTGAGGTCTACGTCCAGGACCGGGCCAAGGGCTACACCCGCTACACGGTGCAGCCGGACGGGACCTACACCGGTAGCGAGTACGGCTATCAGGGCAAGATCGGTCTCCCTCCGCTGGTCGTCACCGGCACTTCTGACGTCACAGCACCTCAGGCGAACACTGCTGCTGCCGAGTGGATCTCGTCGACCGCCTTGACCAACGAGGATGAACGTTCGGTCAGCTTCCGGATCCCGGTCACCGACGACTACAGCGGCGTCACCGGGGTCAAGGCGACACTGGAGACCGGCAACGACGACTTCGAGGTGCCCCTCAGCCGAGGAGTGCTGTCATCTGGTTCCTCCACCAACGGCATCTGGACCGTGTCCGGAACCCTGCCCAAGTACCTGCCGGTCGGCGACTGGAAAGTCACGGACATCACCGCCACTGACCGGGTCGGCCACACGACAACCGTCACGCCGGATCCGAAAACTCTCGTTCCCCTGATGATCACGGGCACGAAGTCGGACCTGCAGCCGCCCACGGTCGACATGTCCTACGGCGAGATGGTGGGCGCGACCTCGGGCGACAACAGCACCGACCGCCCCGTCCAGATCAAACTGCGCGTCAGCGACGACGTCAGCGGTGTCTCCCATGTGGCGATCAACTTCATCACGACCGGTGGAGGCGCCCGCCTGGACTCCAACGCTCCGGGCACCGCGGACGGCCTCTGGACCGTCTACGGACGCATCCCGGCCACCGCTGCCACTGGCAAGTACTACGTCAGCGGGATCTATGTCTGGGACGAGATGGGCCGTAAGCGGGACTACTACGTCCAGAAGGACGGCACGTACACCGTCTACAAGAGCCCGGTGACCGGCACGAGCAACATGCCGGTGTACACCTTGCTGCCGGTGGCCAAGTCCACCACCTGATTGCACGAGGCGGCAGTCGGACGGCGACGGGAACACACTGGGCCCGTCGCCGTCAGCCCGAGCAGGTTCAGAGAAGGTTCTCGGCCCACTGCGGCAAATCCCCGAAGATCCGGATCTCCCACGGATCCGGTTCACGGTCGACGAAAATGAACGGAACGCCCCACCGCTCGTAGAGCGCGCGCTTGTCGATCAAGTCATGACGGCGGGTGGACGGCGAGCTGACCTCGATCGCCAGAAGCATTCCCGGCGGGGCGATACCGAGATCGCCGTGCACGAGAAAGGCCGGATCCACCACCATCACATCCGGTGCCACGATCGTCTCGTCGTTCTCGATGACGTTGCCGCCGGGCCAGATCTGAAGCCCAGACGGCAGGCCGCTGCCCGGATCGGCCGCCCGCAACTTGAGCTGGAAGGTCAGGTCGCCGACCACCTGCTGGTGCGGCCCGTCTGCCATCAGTGGGACCACGAACAATTCCCCGTCGATCAGCCCGAAGCGGGGACCTTCGGCAGGAAGGTCATGGACGGTCAGCGGCCGTTGAGCGTTCAGAGCCAACAGCCGGGTCAGCTCGTCCGGACGACCTGGGTCAGCAGCCATGATCGCTCCTCCACGGATAGTACGTACGAACCGTCGCCGTCTCACGGCCGGCGCAACCGTGCGATGCCCGAGATGATGATACGGATTATCCGTTGCTGCGACGCTTTTACCGTCCTTTTGGAGCCTATCCCAGCACCTAGCCTCAACCCCGGTCTGAAGTACTCCTACCTCGACGGCAAGACCAGGAACCGGGCCCAGGCCGTCGACCGGGCGCACCGCCGACGACATCCGCAATCTGCTGGACTGAGACCGATCAATCCTGCGTAGCCCGCCAGGCAGCCAAGATCTCAGGTCGCAGTCTCCCCCGGTCCGGCACCTCTATCCCCTGTGCCCGGGCCCAGGCCCGCAACTCCTTGGTCGAGGGCTCGCCGGCTGGAACCTCCGGCGGCATCTCCAGCTCGTTCTCAGCCCACACCTGCGCAGCCGCGAGCCAGCGATACGTCCATTCTTCAGCCATCTTCCGGTTGTCGCAGAACACGATCGGGATGGACGGCCAGGCCACCTGCACTTCCGCCAGGCCGTCGGCGACCAGGGCCGGACGCACCCGCTCCTGCGCGAAGATCTTGGAGTACGGCTCCTCGACCACGACTGCAGCCCGCGGCAGCGTGGCCATCTCGGCCAGGGCGTACCGCAGCCGGCCGCTGGTCAGAGAACCCACGAAATCGGCCATCGACTTGCGTTCCACAGACGCCACCACCCGCGTTCCCAACGCCACCGCGTAATCCCCAGCCGCAAGCGTCCTTTTGTTGGTGGTGACCGCCTGCTGAGGAAACTTGTAGGGGTACTTCTCCTGAGCGTCTACCAGGATTCCAGTTCCCGGAGGCCCGCCGCCCTGGCGGTGGGCGTACTGACCTGCGGACGCGACTGCTTACGGGTGCGGGGAGACTGCCAGAAGATCATCTGACGTCCGCGCGCCTGCGTGTAGACGATCTGTGAGCGGTGTTCCCGGGACCGATCGGCCACGACGTCGATCGCGGCTCCCCGCTTGGTGCACGCTCGCAGGGAGATCCGTTCGACCTCCTGGGCGTCGATCGGCCACGCGTCCAGCGGGAGCGGATGACAGTACAGACCCGTGGTGCGGGGCCAGACGTCCTTCGTCGCGAAGACAAGCCCCTCCCCCAGCGGCAGCCGCAGCAGGTAGGGCAGGCGGCTGTCCGGGTCGGGGTTACGGGCGATCACCAGCTCCATTCGGCCTACGGTAGCCGTTCAGCAGGGCAACAAACTGGGGACGCCTCGCCGCTCCGGCGCGGACACCGTCCCTCGCTCTGGGCTCGTGCTCGGACCGCGGGACTGTGTGGGCCAGACCGTAAACACGGAAGAACAGACGGACAATGCCCCATTGCCGCCCAGGGTCCGCTATGCCATCTTCTGTACCTTATGGCGACTCGAAGATGAGGGGTCTTTCGTGTCTGACGTGACGATCGTGGGCGCCGGGGCGGCCGGCCTGGCCGTGGCCGCGCAGCTGAAGAGCCGCGGGGTGGACAGCGTCGTCCTGGAACGTGGGGACGGCGTCGGGGCCAGTTGGCGGGGCCGATACGACCGTCTGCGCCTGCACACCACCCGACGGCTGTCGGCCTTGCCTGGGCTGGCAATTCCTCGTGAGTACGGGCGGTGGGTTCGCCGGAACGACCTGGTCAGCTACCTCCAGGACTACGCCGAGAAGTTCGAGCTTGATGTGCGGACCGGGGCGTCGGTTCAGCGGATTGAGGCGGCGCCTGATGGCGGCTGGTCGCTGCAGCTGGCGGACGGCACCACCCGCAGCACTGGCACTCTGATCGTCGCCATCGGGTACCTGCACACCCCATTCATTCCTGCGTGGCCTGGTCGGGAATCCTGGTCCGAAAGGATTATTCACTCGGCTCAGTACCGCAATGCGAAACCGTTTCAGGGCCAGGACGTAGTGGTCGTCGGAACCGGCAACAGCGGCGCCGAGATCGCCAGTGATCTTGCCGAGGGCGGCGCTGCGTCGGTAAGTCTGGCGGTGCGTACGCCGCCGCACATCGTTCCTCGCGCGGTGGCGGGCTGGCCTGCACAGATGAACGGTATCCTGCTGGGCGGTCTGCCGGAGCGGATCTTTGACCCGATAGCGGCCGGCCTGATGAAGGTTCAGATGCCAGACTTGCGGCCGTACGGCCTGGCCCGACCGTCCGAAGGTCTGAAGAAGCGCCTTCGGACCAGGCGTTATGTGCCTCTGCAGGACGTCGGGATCGTCACGGACATTCGGCAGCGGCGAGTGCAGCCCGTTGCTGCCGTGCAGAGCTTTTCGGCCGATTCCGTAGAGCTTGAGGACGGAACGAGGCTGCAGCCGGATGTCTTGATCGCGGCTACCGGTTACGCCACGGGACTACGTGAGCTCTTGGCCGATCCGACTTTGATCAACAGCGACGGGATTCCGGTGGTTCATGCGGGTGATCCGGTCCGACCCGGGCTGTATTTCGTCGGCTACGACGTGACATTGGGCGGGATGCTGCGTCAGGTCGGGATCGAGGCGAAGCGGGTGGCCAAGCACATTGCCGATTCAGCCGATCACCGGGAGACCGAGGCCTCGGCCGGCTGAATGGAGCGTCGGCAAATCTCCTCCCACGGAGTCGGTTCCAGCCCGAAGTGCTGCCGAGCCGCCGAATCATCAAGAACATATGGACGCGTCCACTGGTAACTCATGTCGGCCACCTCCCGCATCAGTGGGGAAACCAGGCCCAGTGTGCGCAGCAGAATCGGCGGCAGACCGCGAATTTTGACTGGCGGACGTCCCGCAGTCGCAAGCAGGTCGGTGAGAGCCTGCCGCTGCGTTCGGGGCGCGTTGGACGGCACGTGCCACGATCGTCCGTAAGCGGTCGGGTCGGCTGCGGCAGCAGCCAAAGTGCGCGCCACGTCATTCACGTAGGTAAAAGTGTGGGGTTGGTCGGGCGAACCAATGACCGTTACGTTCTTGCCTTCCAAAGCCTTTGGCAACACGCGGGACAGATGCCCATTGGCACCCACACCCGGCCCGATGTAATCCGAGCCGCGCACCTGGACTGCGCGGATACGTCCATCATTGTGAGCTTTTCGGGTTTGCGCCCAGAGTCGCGCACGGAGCGCACCTTTGGAATCGGTGGCAATCTCGGGAAGACCTTCGTGCATCGGCACGTCGACCGGCCCGTAAGCGTAAAGGTTTTCGGTGGCAGCATAGACGGCACCAGTACGTTCAGCAGCAACAATCATGGACGCGGCGAGCGGCGGCCACTCTCGGGCCCACCGGGTGTAATCGGTTGGGTTTGCACAGTTGTACAGCACCGCAGCGCCTTTCGATTCAGACGTCAGCGCTTCGGCATCCGCAGCGTCGATCGCCACATGATGCACGCCGTCGATACCGGTGTCGCGCCCGGATCGAGTGGCCACGACGACCTCGTGGCCGCGCTCGACGAGCAGGGCAGCCAGGTGCCGGCCGACGGGACCGGCGCCGACGATGAAATGAACCTCGGACATGACAGATCCTTCCGCTTTGAGAGAGCACCGCTCTCGCTTCCAGCAGCATGACGCTCCCTCGCTGCCAAAGCAAGAGCAGCGCTCTCTTTTGTGAGCATCGCTCTTGAATGAGAGGGTGAGGACATGTCAGCCAAGGCCCCGACCGCCCGCGAACTGGCACGTGAGAGCGTCCGGGCGAACATCCTGCGCGCCGCCCGAGCCCGCCTGGCCGACGAAGGCCCAGCCCAGCTCAGCCTTCGCGCGGTCGCCCGCGACGTCGGGATGGTTTCTTCGGCCGTGTACCGCTACTTCCCCAGCCGCGACGACCTGCTCACCGCGCTGCTGGTCGAGGCGTACGACGAACTCGGTGCGGCCGCCGAACAAGGGGACGCGTCGCATCCCCGTGAGCAGGTCGGCGCACGTTGGGTGGCTGCCGGCCGGGCGATCCGGGCCTGGTCATTGGCGCATCCCAGCGACTTCGCCCTGTTGTTCGGCAGTCCTGTGCCCGGATACTCAGCGCCTCGAGACACGGTGACACCGGCAACGCGCGCGATCCTGGTGCTCATCGGGATCGTGATCGACGCGACGGGGACCAGCGGTTGGCGATCCGAGGCAGCGGTGACGCCCGCGACGGCACCCGCGCCAGTCGCGTCCGTTGTTGGGGATGCTCTGGATTTTCTCGAAGCACGCGGGCAGAAGGACGCAGCGCCGCCCGAGATGGTGCTGCGCACGCTCAGTGCCTGGACGACCGTGTTCGGCACGGTGTCGTTCGAATTGTTCGGCCACTACACCTATTCGGTGTCGGACCTGGCCGGGTACTTCGACCAGGTGCTGGCCCGACTGGCCGACGAATTGGGGTTCGACGCACAGTTCTGAGGTACGGCTGACCGAGCGCGTAGCGGCGCAGGTGCCAGGATGGGGCGCGACCCATATCGAACAGGAGACCCCATGAAGCTCGTCCCCCTCGGCCCGACCCAGCAGCAGGTGCCGAACGTGGTGCTCGGCCTGATGCGGATCGCCGAACTCGACGACGACGCCATTCGCAAGCTGGTGGGGGCGGCCCGGGACGCCGGCATCGACTTCTTCGACCACGCCGACGTCTACGGCCCCAGCCTGCACGAGTGCGAGCGGCGCTTCGCCCAGGCCATGCAGCTCAGCCCGGCCGATCGCGCGAACGTCACGGTGCAGACCAAAGCCGGGATCGTGCCGGACGGCCCGTACTTCGACTACTCCTACGAGCACCTGATCGAGGCGGCCGAAGGCTCGCTGCGGGCTCTGGAGACCGACTACATCGACATCCTGCTGCTGCACCGGCCCGACGCCCTGGTCGAGCCGGACGAGGTGGCCCGGGCCTTCGATCATCTCGAAAGCTCCGGCAAGGTGCGCGCGTTCGGCGTCTCGAACCACACGCCGCGGCAGATCGACCTGCTGAAGAAGTCGGTGAAGCAGCCTCTGGTGGCCAACCAGCTGCAGCTGTCGATCACCCACGCCCCGATCATCGCCCAGGGGGTGGCCGCGAACATGGCCGACCTGCAGCAGTCGGTCACGATCGACGGCGGCGGCATCCTGGACTACTGCCGGCTGCACGACATCACCGTTCAGGCCTGGTCGCCCTACCAGGCCGGGTTCTTCAACGGGGTGTTCCTCGGCTCGCCCGACTACCCCGAGCTGAACCAGGTCATCGATCGTCTCGCGGCCAAGTACGACGTCACCCCGACGGCCATCGCCACCGCCTGGATCACCCGCCACCCGGCCGGTATTCAGGTGATTCTGGGCACCACCAAGCCCGAGCGGGTCACCGCGGCGGCGGCCGGGTCGGACATCCCGCTGTCGCGGGCGGAGTGGTACGAGCTCTTCCGGGCTGCGGGTTACCGGGTTCCGTAGAACGCATCAAACCGTTGGCGTGGCACGGAGCACGTTGATAGACAATCCCGGTGGAAGAGTCCTTGGAGTTCTCTGACCTGCTGCGCCTGATCGAGGAGCGATCGAGCGCCTTCCGCGCCGCGATGGCGGCCGCGCCCGGTCTCGATGTGCAGGTGCCGACCTGCCCGGACTGGACGCTGTTCGATCTGGCGCAGCACATCGGGGTCGGGCGCCGCTCCTGGGCCGCCACTGTCGCCGCGGGTCCTGCTGCCACGGCGAAGGTCGCAGCGAAAGGCGACACGGTTGCGCCTCAGGAGCGGGAAGCCCTGCTGGCCTGGCTGGCGACCTCGACTCAGTTGCTCTTGGACGCTCTGCAGGAGGCCGGTCCGGATCGCAGGTGCTGGACGTGGTGGAGCCGGTCGCAGTCGCCGAGCACTTCGGGCGCGGTCGCCCGGCACCAGGTCCAGGAGATTGCGGTGCACACCTACGACGCCCAGCTCACCGTAGGTGCTGCCCAGCCGCTACCGGAGGAAGCGACCCTCGACGGCGCCGGAACGAACGTGGTTCCAGGCGGCCTCGCCGTCCCGTTCACTCCGCTGATCACGCCATGAGACGTGGATGCCGCACCTCCCGTGAAACTTTCCTCAGTAGTGCCCGCGGGCACTGATGACAAGCAAAGTATCGCCCTCGATCCGATAGACCAGCCGGTCCTCCTGCGTGATGCGGCGCGACAGCCAGCCCGCCAGAGGAGCTTTCAGTCGTTCAGGCTTGCCCAGACCAGGATTCTCCGGATCGCGCTGGATATCGGTGATCAGACGATGAATCTTCCGAAACGTACGATGTTCGCCGATAGTCACCCAGTGCAGCAGGTCGTCAAAAGCTTCGGGGCTGAACTGGATCTTCATGCGCTCTTCGGATTGCGAACCTCAGCCACGGCTACCGCTCGGTCGGCGAACTCGTTGAACTCCTCCAGGGTCATCGCGACACTTTCACCACGTTCCAGGTTGTCAAGGCTGTCGAGCAGGCGACGGGCACCACGTCGGCTCGCCAGGAGATGCAGCGTCTCCTGCATGGCGGACAACTCGTCGTCGGGGACAAGGTGAACTCGCTTGCCATCGCGGGTGGTGACGGTGACGATCTCCTGTTCTCGATCGACCTGCTCGATCAGCTTGTACAGGTTGGCTCGGGCTTCGGACGCGTTGATCTCCATCAGTTTCCCTTCGAGGCGTACCGCTAAGCGTACGACTCGGCGACCACGTCGTCCATGAACAAGCCTGGACAATTTCCATCCCCCATCGGCTAATCCGTTCTTGAATCTCCTTATCCGAATCATACCGGCCCTTCGGCGCTATTGCGGCCGACCCTCACGGCCTGGCTCGCCAAGCAGCCATCCGCTGTAACGGTGAACAGCGCTCCTGGTGGGGACGGCGACCGTCCCCACCAGGTGGCATGGGCCGAGAACCTCAGATCCCGAACGAACCGTCAGGATGCAGCGATGGCCTTCGCCACAGCGGTCTGCATCTGCTGCTGGTCGAGGAACTGCAGTTCCGGCGACGACGTCCGCTGAGTTGCGGTCCCCGACGGGACTGGCTTGCCGTGCATCTTGCAGATCGCCGTCATCTGGGCCTGCCCGAACGCGGCCGCGAAGTTCTGGAGCCGGGGGTCGGCCGGGTCCAGGCCGTACAGACGGGTGGTGGTGTCCAGCGCGAAAGAGCGCTTGCCGTCGGGGGTTGTGAACGTCATGCTCACGCTGCCGAAGGTGGCCCCGTCGTGGCCCCAGATCGTGCCGCACGGCGTCTCCAAGGAGTACACGCCGAGGCCGTAGCCCATGCCTTCACTGACGTCGACGGTGGTGCGCATCTGCTTCAGTTGGGCCTTGGGCAGGAACTTTCCCGACAGCAAGGCCGAGTAGAACGTGCTCAGGTCGCGGGAGGTGGACACCAGCGCGCCGGCGGAACCGGCCCAGCTCAGCGACCAGTCGGCGGTGTCGATGTAGGTAGCGGGGTCGGTGCTTAGATCGCTGATGTAGGCGTGCGCGAATCCCGGACCAGTGTTCTTGGCGAAGGGGTCGGCCAAGTACGTGTCCCGCAGCCGCAGTGGCTTGGCGATGCGCTGCTGCAGGAGTTCGCCGACCGGCTTGCCCGTCACTTCCTGAAGCAACTCGCCCAGCACCACGTACCCGGTGTTCGAGTACGACCAGCCGGTGCCCGGGGCGAAGTCCGCCGGATGCGAGAACGCGGTCTCCAGGATCTCTTCGACCGGGATCGGCTTGGTCGGCTCACCGAGCGCCCGAACGGCGAAGTCGCTGTCGTTGGTGTAGTTGAACAGTCCGCTGGTGTGCTGGAGCAGCATCCGCACGGTGATGTTCTTGCCGTTGGGAACTGTTCCGGGCAAGTAGCGTTCGATCGGGGCGTCGAGCGCGACCTTCTTTTCGGCGACCATCTGCAGGACCAACACGGCGACGAAGGTCTTGGTCTGGCTGCCGGCCTCGTACTGGTCCTTGTTCTTGAGCCGGCGCTGCGTGGCCTGGTCGGCAAGTCCGGCGGTGGCGGTGTGGACACCGTCCTTCGCGTTCACTCGGGCCAGGTATCCGACCGGGCCGGCGTCCACCACTGCCTGGGCCGTTCTTTGCAGGTCGTTGGGCGCGGCGGCAGCCGCGGAAGGGCCGGTGAGGGCGAGCCCGGCGACCACGGTCACCAGGGCCAGGATGCTGGGGCGCTTCATGAGGTGAGGTCCTCTCTCGGCAAAGGAACTAGCTGAGCGAAGACCGTTGCAGCGCCTTCGCCTCACCCCACGCTAGGGATCGGCCGGGCGGGCGTCGTCCATCCGCAGGGGGTCTGCGGAAATCCACCTCGCGGGGGATGCCGAGCCGGGCAGCGGCTCAAGAACGCTCAGCCAACCTCGTACTGATCTCGGATGAGCGTCTGACGAAAGTGCCAAACGCAGAATGGCTGGGAGCTTTGAAAGCCCCCAGCCATTCGAACGATGGTCGGGCTGACAGGATTTGAACCTGCGACCCCCTGACCCCCAGTCAGGTGCGCTACCAAGCTGCGCTACAGCCCGAACCGCTCCTCAGGCCCTTTTCAGTGCCTCAGAACGCTCCGCTAGCTTAGCGCACTCCGGACCATGCTCGTGCACGGCCCGGAGTGCGCCCGCGTCAGCGGGCCAGGGCGATGTTGACGAGCTTGGGCGCCCGCACCACGACCTTGGCGATGGTGGCCTCACCGACCGCCTTCTTCACCGCGTCGGACTCCAGGCTCAGGGCGCGCAGGTCGTCCTCGGTGATCCCGGCCGGTACCTGCAGCCGGTCGCGGACCTTGCCGTTGACCTGGACGATGCAGGTGACCTCGTCGGCGACCGTCAGCGACTTGTCCACCTGGGGCCAGCTGGTGGTGGCGACCGAGGGCTCGTGGCCGAGCTTGACCCAGGCGTCGTCGGCGGTGAACGGGGCGAAACAGGACAACGCGATGACCAGGCCTTCCACACCTTCGCGGACGGCCGGGTCGGCTGCCCCGGCACCGCTGTCGACGGCCTGCTGCAGCAGGGTCGTCAGCTCCATCAGGCGGGCGATGACGACGTTCTGCCGGCCGCCCTCCATCTTCTGCGTGATCTCGTCCAGCAGGACGTGCACGCCGCGGCGGAGCTTCTGGTCCCCCGAAGCGAGATCCGCGCCGAGGGACGACTCAGGCACCAGGGAGGCCAGGCGGCGGACCCGGTTGAGCCACTTCACCGAGCCGGCCGGGGAGACCGCGGCCCAGTCGATGTCGTCCTCCGGCGGGCCGGCGAAGATCATCGTGACGCGGACCGCGTCCGGGCCGTACTGGGCGATCTGTTCCTGGAGGTTGACGATGTTGCCCAGGCTCTTGCTCATCGCCTTGCCCTCCATGATCACCTGACCCTGGTTGGTCAGGCGCTTGAAGGGCTCGACGAAGTGCAGGAGACCGGCGTCGTGCAGGGCCTTGGTCATGAACCGGGCGTAGAGCAGGTGCAGGTTCGCGTGCTCCTTGCCGCCGATGTAGTGATCGACCGGCAGCCAGCGCTTGACGCCCTCGGGGTCGAACGGCCCCTGGTCGTAGTCCGGGTTCGGGAAACGCAGGTAGTACCAGGACGAGTCGACGAACGTGTCCATCGTGTCGGTGTCCCGGCGGGCCGGCTTGCCGCACTTGGGGCACTCGACCTTGAGCCACTCGGTGGCGGTGCCCAGCGGCGACTGGTTGTCGTCGGGCTTCAGCGAGAAGCCGCTCTCCGGCAGCTTGACCGGCAGCTGCTCGACCGGGACGCCGACCTCGCCGCAGTCCTCGCAGTGGATGATCGGGATCGGCGTACCCCAGAACCGCTGCCGCGACAGCAGCCAGTCACGCAGCCGGTAGGTGATCGCCCCCTCGCCGACGCCCTGCTTCTCCAGGTGGGCGATGATCGCGGGCAGCGCGTCGCCGGAGTTCAGGCCGTCGAACTCGCCCGAGGCGACCATCGTCCCGCGAGCGGCCGTGGCCACCCAGGTCTCGGCCGGGTCGTCCTCGCCGGTCTCGACCACCTTACGGACCGGCAGGCCCATCGCCTTGGCGAAGTCCAGGTCGCGCTGGTCGTGGGCCGGCACCGCCATCAGCGCACCGGTGCCGTAGTCGGCCAGTACGTAGTCGGAGGCGTAGACCGGGATCTGCTCGCCGTTGACCGGGTTGATCGCGTAAGTGCCCAGGAACACACCGGTCTTGGCGCGGTCGGAGGCCAGCCGCTCGACCTCGGAGGTGCCGCCCAGCTGCGCGATGTACGCCTCCAGGGCCTCCTTGTGCTCGTCGGTGACCAGCTCGCGGGCCAGCGGGGCGTCCGCGGCGACCACGAAGAAGGTGGCGCCGTACAGGGTGTCGGGGCGGGTGGTGAAGACCCGCACCGGCTCCTCACGGCCGACGATCCTGAAGTCGACGTGCGCCCCGGAAGACCGGCCGATCCAGTTGCGCTGCATGGCCAGGATGTCTTCCGGCCACTCACCCTGCAGCTGGTCCATGTCGTCCAGCAGGCGCTGCGCGTAGTCGGTGATCCGGAAGAACCACTGGGTCAGGTTGCGGCGCTCGACGGCGGTGCCGCAGCGCTCGCAGTGGCCCTGCACGACCTGCTCGTTGGCCAGCACCGTGTGGTCCTTCGGGCACCAGTTCACCGGGGAGGCCTTGCGGTAGGCCAGGCCCTGGTCGAACAGCTTCAGGAAGATCCACTGGTTCCAGCGGTAGTACTCGGGGTCGGAGGTGTGCAGCCGGGTGCGCCAGTCGAACGAGACGCCCAGGCGCTTGAACGACGCCGCCTGCACCGCGATGTTGTCGTACGTCCAGGTGCGCGGGTGCAGATCCCGCTTGATCGCGGCGTTCTCGGCGGGCAGACCGAAGCTGTCCCAGCCGATCGGGTTCAGCGTGTTGTAGCCGCGCAGCCGGTCGAACCGGGCGATGACGTCGCTGATCGAATACACCTCGGCGTGCCCCATGTGCAGGTCGCCGGAGGGGTAGGGGTACATGCTGACGATGTACGAGCGCTTCTGGCCGGTCTCGTCGAGGCCGGGCTCGGGCGCGGTAAGGCCCTTGGCCTCGAACGTCCTGCGCTCTTCCCATACCTTGACCCACTGGTCCAGGTCGATCTGGTCGACGGTGTCCCGCCGCTCGTCATGCTCGCTCATCATGTCCAACATCTACGCGAAACCGGAGGGTTGACCTTCCAAGCCTAGTGGACTAAAAGCATCGGCTGCTCGGATCACAACCCGAGCGCTCCCAGGGAACTCCCAGAGATCTTGGAGATCGGCCGCAGACCCTCCACAGCAGATCGATAGCTGCCGTTGGTGTGCTGGGGACCGTTCAAGAAGCCAGCACACTTCAGGAGCCGATGTGAGCACCGACCAGCAGATTCCCGACCCGGTCACGGACAACGCCGCCTATGTGCGGGCCGTGCACGACAAGGGGCTCGGCTTCGACCTGCGCACCATGTCGCGGCGCAACATGCTCGGCGGTCTGGGCTCGGTGTTCCTGCTCGCCGCCTGCGGCGGTACCTCGGACAGCTCCGACGCGAGCAGCACCACCAGCAGCGGGATCACCGAGATCGAGTCCGAGACCAACGGCCCCTACCCGGCCGACGGCACCAACGGCATCGACGTGCGCACCGAGTCGGGCATCGTGCGCAGCGACATCACCTCCTCGTTCGGCGACTCCACCAAGACCGCCGAAGGCGTGCCCCTGACCATCGAGTTCACCATCACCGACCTCACCGGCGCGGCGTTGTCCGGCGCGGCCGTGTACGTCTGGCACTGCGACCGCGAGGGCCTGTACTCGCTGTACTCCGAGGGCATCACCGAGGAGAACTACCTGCGCGGCATCCAGGAGACCGACGCCAACGGCGTGGTCAGCTTCACCAGCATCTTCCCGGCCTGTTACACCGGCCGGTGGCCGCACATCCACTTCGAGGTCTACGACTCGCTGGCCGACGCCACCAGTGGCGAGGGGACGATCCGCAAGACCTCGCAGATGGCGTTGCCGGAAGAGATCAACGACGTGGTCTACGCCGAGGACGGTTACAGCGCGAGCGTCAGCAATATGAGCCAGGTGACGCTGGAGGACGACAACGTCTTTGGGGACGACGATGCGGCCACCGAGATGGGAACTGTCACCGGAAGCGTCTCCGCGGGGTACGTGGCCAAGCTGACCGCCGCAATCGATCCGACGGGTACGGACGACGAAATTCAGATGGGTGGCGGTGGCGGCGCCCCCGGCGGCGAGGGCGGTACCCCTCCGAGCGGTGGTCCCGGTGAGGGCGGCACTCCCCCGAGCGGCGCGCCCTCCGGCGAGATGGGTACCCCGCCCAGCGGCGCTCCGCAGCCGACGGCAAGTGCCAGTAGCTGAAAACCCCAACAGCACAATGAGGGACGCCCGCCAGCCCTACCGCTGGCGGGCGTCCCTCATTGGTGGTCCAGTGGGCGAAAAGACCGTTTTACCCTAGTACACTCACTGTGTGTTCACCCGCACCGCCTGCCTTCTCGTGGTCTCCGCCCTCATCGCCGGCTGCTCGTCCAGCCCGAAAGCTGTCGAACCGGCGGCCGAGCGCCAGCCTGCTCGCACCGCTGACGAGCTCGGCGAGTTGCTGCTGCAGAGTCCGCAGAACGAGCCTCACTCAGCCCGCGTCTCCATGACCGAAGAGTCGGATACCGAAACCTTTTACACGTTCGACGCCTGGGCCACCTTTGAGGACGACGACACCACGGGCCATTTCAGGACCAAGACGTTCGCCACCGAAGACACTCCGGCCCACCACGAGGAGTGGATCCGGACCGACTCCGCCGCGTTCAAGAAGGTGGACGAGAAGCCGGATCCGTGGCTGGAACACGAGTACTCACCCAATCCGCTGCTTGTTCCGGACGTGAACGGCTACGCCCGCAGCCTGCTCGAGCAGCCGCACGTCTCGATCCTGCCCGATCATCAGGAGGACGGAATCACCACGACCAGGATCTCCGGGCAGTTGGCGGTCGAGGCGATCGAGTACCTCGAGCCGCGCCTGTACGCAAGCCTGCGCAGCGGGGACTTCGACTACATCGAGACGATGGACGTCCAGATCTGCCTGGACTCCTCGGGCCGGGTCGTCCGGTTCGATCGCTGGCTCATGGTGGACAGCGGCTTCTCCGCGGGCAGCAGTTCGGACGGGCAGTCGCGCTGGATCTACCCCGAGAGCAGCCACACCCTGCTCCGGATGTCGCACTTCGGCCTGCCGTTCGAGCAGGCCGCCCCCACCGACGACACGACGTTCCCCGAAAGCCTGGAAGGCGACCCACAAACCAGCGGACGCCCGGCAGCGTGAGGCTGTCGGGCGTCCGTTGGTTCTGACTTACTTCTTGCGGGAACGCTTTTCGCGGGGGCGCACCGAGACCTCGATTGGGGTGCCCTCGAACCCGAACGTCTCACGCAGCCGCCGCTCGATGAACCGGCGGTAGCCGGCCTCGAAGAAGCCGCTGGTGAACAGCACGAAGCGCGGCGGCTTGGTGGAGACCTGCGAGCCGTACAGGATGCGCGGCTGCTTACCGCCACGCACCGGGTGCGGGTGGGACTGCATGATCTCGGCCAGCAGCGAGTTCAGCTTGCCGGTCGGCACCCGGGTCTCCCACGACTCCAGCGCCGTGTCGAGCGCCGGGGTGAGCCGGTTGACGTGCCATTTCGTGCTCGCCGAGACGTTGATCCGGGGGGCCCACTGGATCTGCACGAGGTCGGTCTCGAACTCGCGCTCGAGGAACTTGCGGCGTTCCTCGTCCATCAGGTCCCACTTGTTGTACGCGATCACCATCGCCCGGCCGGACTCCTGGACCATCGAGATGATCCGCTGGTCCTGCTCGGACAGCGGCTCGCTGGAGTCCAGCAGGATAACCGCGACCTCGGCCTTCTCCAGCGCGGCGTGGGTGCGCAGGGAGGCGTAGAAGTCGGCGCCGCGGGTCAGGTGCACGCGGCGGCGGATGCCGGCGGTGTCCACGAACTGCCACTGCCGACCGTTGATGTCGATGATCTCGTCGACCGGGTCGCGGGTGGTGCCGGCGGTGGAGTCGACCACCACCCGGTTCTCCCCGGCCAGCGCATTCAGCAGGCTGGACTTACCCACGTTGGGCCGGCCCAGCAGGGCGACCCGGCGCAGGCCGGTGGCCCGCTCCTCGCCGACCGCCGAAACCTCGGGCAGCGCGGCCAGAACCGCGTCCAGCAGGTCACCGCTGCCCCGCCCGTGCAGCGCGGAGACCGGGTACGGCTCGCCCAGGCCGAGCGACCACAGCGACGCGGCCTCGAGCTCGCCGCGGGTGTCGTCGACCTTGTTGGCGGCCAGGATCACCGGCTTCTTGGTCCGGCGCAGCAGCTTGACCACGGCCTCGTCGGTCGCAGTGGCGCCGACCTGGCCGTCGACCACGAACAGCACGGCGTCGGCCAGCTCGATCGCGATCTCGGCCTGCTCGGCCACCCGGCCGGCCAGGCCCTTGGCGTCGTGCTCCCAGCCACCGGTGTCGACCACGACGAAACGCCGCCCGGCCCACTCGGTCTCGTAGCGCACCCGGTCGCGGGTGACGCCGGGGACGTCCTCGACGACCGCTTCGCGGCGCCCGAGCACGCGGTTGACCAGCGTGGACTTGCCCACGTTGGGCCGTCCGACGATGGCCAGCACCGGCAGCGCCCCGGCGGAGGAGTCCTCGTCGAAGTCCTCGCCCTCGGCGTCAAGCAGCTTGAGGTCGGACTCGGACAGGTCGTAGTCGGCCAGGCCCGCGCGCAGCGCGTGGTCCAGGCCGGGGGTCTCAGGTTCTTCGGCTCCGTAGCCCGCGGCGATGTCGTGGACGACAGTCGGTTCGGCGAACTCGGAGGGGTCTTGCGTGGACATCAGGAAACGGCACCAGCCCTGGCATTTTCGTCGAGGTCGGCGACGGAGCCGGTACCGGTGACGGTCCGGGCGATGGCGGTCAGCACGGCATCGACGGTCTGCTCGAAGTCGAGCGCCGAGGAGTCCAGGTGCAGCACGCCGTCCGCGGCGACCTCGAAGTTGGAAACGGTGGAGTCGTCGGAGTCCCGGCGCACGATCTGGTCGCGGGTGGCCTCGACGGAGGCGGCGTCGGCCGTGCCGTGCAGCTCCTTGGCCCGCCGGGCCAGGCGCGCGGCCTCGCTGGCGGTGAGCAGGATGCGCACATCGGCGTCGGGGGCGACGACGGTGGTGATGTCCCGGCCCTCGGCCACCACGCCCGCGTGCGGGCCGGCCGCGGCGGCCGCGATCAGGTCACGCTGACGCTTGAGCATGTTGGCCCGCACGTCGAGGTTGGTGGCGACCTTGGAGACGATGGTCGAGATCCGGGTCTCGCGGATGGCGGCGTTGACGTCGTGACCGGCCACCCAGGCCCCGGGAGCAGACGGGTCGGTGGCCATGGTCAGGTCGAACCCGGCCACGTGCCCGGCCACCGCCGGGGCGTCGGCCAGGTCGATCCCGGACTCCACGACCGACCAGGTGGCCGCGCGGTACATCGCGCCGGTGTCCAGGTACTCCAGGCCCAGCCGGCGCGCCACCTCACGCGAGACGCTGGACTTGCCGGACCCGGACGGGCCGTCCACGGCGATCACCAGGGGTCGCGCTTCGATCAGGTCTGCGATCCGGTCGGACTGCGCGGACACGGTGATACCTCCGTGGACTGGTTCGGCTTTGACGGCATGGCCGGGCTACCGGCGACGGTGGTGAACAACGCCTGGCAGACCCGTGACCTTCCTAGGTTAGTCGAGTCGCGGGCCACATCCGACATCGCGCCGATCAGGCCACCCTTACGGCTCGCCCGATCTGCCGGTTACGCCACGTTCCAGCCCTTGGCCCGCAGCGCGGTCTCCAGCTCCTCGCGCACCGCGGGCAGCACCGAGACGCTGCCCAGACCCACCCGGGCCCCCGGCGAGTGCTCCAGGCTGAACTCCTCGACGTTGATCCCGGCCGCGCCGATGTCCTCGAACAGCCGGGCCAGCTGACCGGGCCGGTCCGGCAGCAGCGCGGTGACCACGGCGTACCGGGTGGGCGGCTGGCCGTGCTTGCCGGGGATGCGCTCGCGGCCTTCGCGGCCGTTGTGGATGACCTGGGCCACCGCCGCCCGGGCGCCCACCGCGTCGTCGGTGCCGAGGGCGTCCAGGGCGGCGATCAGGCCGATCAGGTCCTGCTGCACGTCCTTCAGCACCTCGGCCACCTGCGGGGCGTTGGCCGAGAGGATCTGGGCCCACAGCATCGGGTCGCTGTCGGCGATGCGGGTGACGTCGCGCAGCCCCTGCCCGGCCAGGCCCACGGCCGGATCGGCGGCCTTGACCAGCCGGGAGGCGACCAGGCTGGCCGCCAGCTGGGGCACGTGCGAGATCAGCGCCACCGCTTCGTCGTGCTCGGCCGCGGGCATGAACACCGGTGAGGCGCCCAGCGAGATCGCCAGCATCCGGACCGGCTCGGTGTAGCGCCGCTCGGTGCCGCACACCACCCACGGCCGGCCCAGGAAGAGATCGGCCCGCGCCGCGGTGGGGCCGGATCGCTCCCGACCCGCCATCGGGTGGCCACCGGTGTAGCGTTCGGCGCCCACGACGTCCTTGATCGACGCCGTGATCCCGCCCTTGACGCTGGCCACGTCGGTGACCACGGCCTCCGGGTGCGCCTGGAGCTCGGCCGCCACCACCTCGGCGGTCACGTCCGGCGGCGCCCCGACCACGACCAGCTGCACCGGCACACCACCGGGGTCCGGCTCGCCCGCCCCGACATCGCGAGCCAGGGCCAGCGCGGTGGGCGACGGGTCGTGCAGCAGCACCCGCACACCCATGCTGCGCAGGCCCAGCCCGATGCTGGTGCCGAGCAGGCCGGTGCCGACGATGCGGACGGTGCCGAGTTCGGCCGCGGCCGCCGGATCGAGACTCATCGCCGGTTACAGGTCCACTGCGTCGAACAGCTTGCTGAGTTCCTCGCCGTGGATCGCCCGGGTGCGGCCCGAACGCAGGCCGCCCATCACCACCGGGCCGATCTGGATCCGGCACAGCTGCAGCACCGGGTAGCCGACCTCGGCGAGCATCCGCCGGACGATGTGGTTGCGGCCCTCGTGCAGGGTGATCTCCAGCAGCGCCTTGCCCGGGCGGGAGTCGACCATCCGGAAGGAGTCGGCCTTGACCGGGCCGTCCTCCAGCTCGATCCCCGAGCGCAGCTTCTTGCCGATGTCCTTGGCCACCGGCCCGGCCACCTCGGCCAGGTAGGTCTTGGGCACCTCGTGCGAGGGGTGGGTCAGCCGGTGCGCCAGGTTGCCGTCGTTGGTCAGGATCAGCAGGCCCTCGGTGGCGGTGTCCAGCCGGCCGACGTGGAACAGCCGCTCGTCCAGGGCGTTGGGCCGCTGCGAGAGGATGTCGCCGACGCAGGGCCGGCCCTCCGGGTCGCTCATCGTGGTGACCACGCCCGGGGGCTTGTTCAGCGCCAGGTAGATCAGCGACTGGTCGAGCTGCAGCCGGACCCCGTCGACGTGCACGATCGACTTGGCCGGGTCGATCCGGACCCCGAGCTCACGCACGGTGGCGCCGTCGACCTGCACCCGGCCGGCCTCGATCAGGTCCTCGCTGGCGCGCCGGGACGCGACGCCGGCCTGGGCCAGCACCTTCTGCAGACGCACGCCGTCCGGGTCGTGCACGTCCTTGGCCGGTTCCTTGGGGGCACGCGCGACCGGCTTGGAGCCGAAGGCGGCGCCACTGCGGTCACGCCCGCCACGAATGGCGTTACGGGCACCGGGAACCTTGGGGCTCTGGCCGCGGTGCGCGGATTTACGGGGCTTGGGGGGAGTCATGAAACACCTGCCGGGAAGTCGTCGAGGGCGTCGATCTCGGGCAGGAACGGCGCCAGGGAAGGCAGCGCGTCCAGCGAGGTCAGGCCCAGTTTGTGCAAGAAGGTCTGGGTGGTTGCGTACAAGGTGGCGCCGGTCTCCGGATCGTTGCCGGCGTCTTCGACCAGGCCGCGGGTGACCAGCGTGCGCATCACCGCGTCCACGTTCACGCCCCGGACGGCGGAGACTCGGGCGCGGCTGACCGGCTGGCGGTAGGCCACGATCGCCAGAGTCTCCAGGGCGGCCTGGCTGAGCTTGGAGGTCTGCCCGTCCAGGACGAAGCGTTCCAGCACCGGCGAGAATTCCGGACGGCTGTAGATCCGCCAGCCCCCGGCCACCCGCCGCAGCTCGAAACCGCGGGCATCGTTGTCGTAGTCCGCCACCAGGCCGGCCAGCAGCTCGGTGACGTGCTCGACGGTGACGTCCAGCGCCGAGGCCAGCTGCACCTCGTCCACCGGGTTCTCGACCACCATGAGCACGGCCTCCAGCGCGGCACGGGCGCCGCCGGGAAGGTCGTCGAGGTCGGGGACGTCACCGGCCGCGGGGTCTTCGCCCTCGGCCTCGCTGTTCCCGTTGCCCACCTCGGGCGGTTCCTCGTCGCTCACCGCTCTATCATGCCTTGTCCAGCGGCGAGCTCTGACATCACGAGAGGGCCCGGAGGTCTTCCTCGGTCACGATGCCGTCGGGGTCGGGGCCCGGCTCCTCGGTGACGGCCTCGATGCCCTCGAACTCGTCCACGTCGATCTCGCCCAGGTCGGCGCCGGTCCAGCGCACGGTCAGCTCGCCCAGCGGGGAGACCTGGTCGAACGCGACGGCGGCCTCGCGGAACAGCTCCAGCAGGGCCAGGAACCGGGCGATCACCACCAGCTTGCCGTCGGCATCAGTGACCAGTTGGCGGAAGCTGGCGGTCCCGGCCCGGCGCAGCCGGTCCACGATCAGGGCGGCCTGCTCACGCACGCTGACCGCCGGATTGTGCAGGTGGTCGAGCTTGACCTTGGGTGGTTCCTTGGGGGTGAGCGCCTTGGCCGCGAGCTCGGCGAACTGCAGCGGGGTCAGGCCCAGCACCAGTTCGGGCAGGAGCTTGGTGAGCTGCTCCTCCATCGGCACGTCGCGCGGGGCGCGGCGGTTCTCGGCCTCGATCCGGCCGGAGAGGGTCTTGGCCACGTCCTTGAACGCGCGGTACTGCAGCAGCCGGGCGAAGAGCAGGTCGCGGGCCTCGAGCAGGGCTAGGTCCTCGTCGTCCTCGACCTCGGCGGCGGGCAGCAGGCGGGCCGCCTTGAGGTCGAGCAAGGTGGCCGCGACCAGCAGGAACTCGCTCACCTCGCCGAGGTCCCAGTCCGCCCCGAGGGCTTTGACGTAGGCCAGGAAGTCGTCGGTGACCTGGGCGATCGCGATCTCGGTGACGTCCAGCTTGTGCTTGGAGATCAGGCCGAGCAGCAGGTCGAAGGGGCCGTCGAAGTTGTCGAGGTGCACCTCGAAGCCGGAACTACGGCCGGGCAGAACTCCCCCGGGTGTGGTTTCGGAACTGGAGACGCTCTCGGGCCTTTGCGTCTCACCGTCACCTGGCGCTGCGGTTGCGTCCGGATCAGGGACGTCGTCGAGCGTTTGCGTCCGCGCTCCACCCGACCCCGAAGCGAAGTCTCCTTCCGAGACTTCCGCGCGGGGGGCGTCCGTTGCTGGTTCTTGTTCTTCGCTGTTCAAGTCAGGGTTGGCAGGTCTCAGGCGGCGTCGCCGCGCGCGATCAGCTCGCGGGCCAGCAGGCGATAGGCGTATGCGCCGGCGTGCGAGGACGCGTAGGTGGTGATCGGCTCGGCGGCCACCGAGGCGTCCGGGAACTTCACGGTCCGGCCGATCACGGTGTGGAAGACCCGCTCGCCGAAGGCCTCGACCACCCGGGCCACCACCTCCCGGCTGTGCAGGGTGCGCGGGTCGTACATGGTGGCCAGGATGCCGTCGACCTCCAGGCCCGGGTTCAGCCGGTCCTTGACCTTCTCGATCGTCTCGACCAGCAGGGCCACACCGCGCAACGCGAAGAACTCGCACTCCAGCGGGATCACCACACCGTGGGCGGCGGTGAGCGCGTTGATCGTGAGCAGGCCGAGCGAGGGCTGGCAGTCGATCAGCACCACGTCGTACTCGTCCAGCACCGGCCGCAGCGCCCGGCTCAGCACCGTCTCCCGGGCCACCTCGCTGACCAGCTGCACCTCGGCCGCGGACAGGTCGATGTTGGCCGGCAGCAGGTCCAGGTTCTCGTACTCGGTCGGCCGGATCACCTCACCGACCTCGGTGGAACGGTCCATCAGCACGTTGTAGACGGTGTGGTCCAGCTCGTGCGGGTTGATCCCCAGGCCGACCGACAGCGCGCCCTGCGGGTCGAAGTCCACCAGCAGCACCTTGCGCCCGTACTCCGCCAGCGCCGCCCCCAGGTTGATGGTCGAGGTGGTCTTGCCGACCCCGCCCTTCTGGTTGCACATCGCAATGATCCGCGCGGGTCCGTGCGCGGTGAGCGGATGCGGGTCGGGGAAGGCCGGCATCGGCCGACCGGTCGGGCCGTCACCACCGGAACTCACCAGCAGCAGGCCGTCGCCGCCGCCCCGCTCGACGGCTATGTTCGTCGACACAGCCGCAGCGGTCGTGTTGTTCGTCACGTCGTCTCCTCGGTAGCGCTTGTCGACGCCTGTCCGACATCGGGACATGACACCGGGCGTTTCGTCGATGTCCATCCTCGCGCGTCGCCGGTCGGGACCTGGCGAGGCTAGTCGGCGCGTCGCCTGGTACTCAAGCCGACTTCCGCGCTATGAGCGGATGTCAGGCCTGTAGGGCCCGGGGATGGGCCGCTACATACACCTCACGCAGCGTATCCGCGGTGACACGGGTGTAGAGCTGGGTGGTGGTCACCGAGGCGTGGCCGAGCAGTTCCTGAACCACCCGGACGTCGGCCCCGCCCTCCAGAAGATGGGTGGCGAAGGAGTGCCGGAGGGTGTGCGGAGACACTTTGCCGGACAGCTCGGCCCGGTCCGCGGCCCCGGCCAGAACTGCCCATGCACTCTGCCGGGACAGCGGTCCTCCCCTGGCGTTGAGGAACACCGCAGGTGACCCCCGTCCTTTCTCGGCCAGGCTCTTGCGGCCCCGGACGAGGTAGGCCTCGAGCGCGGCCACGGCGTAGCTGCCGACCGGGACGATGCGTTCCTTGTCGCCCTTGCCCTTGAGCCGGATCAGGCCGGACTGCAGATCCAGGTCGTCGATGGCGCAGCCCACCGCCTCGCTGATCCGGGCGCCGCAGCCGTAGAGCAGCTCCAGCAGTGCCCGATCGCGCAGACCCGTGGCGGTCTCGGGCGGGCCTGCTGCGGCGAGCACTCGTTCCACTGCGTCCAGGCTGATCGCCTTGGGCAGGCGCTTGGGTGGGGACGGGGGCTGGACCTGACCGGCCGGGTCGATGGCGGTGCGGCCCTCGAGCAGCAGGAACCGGTGGAACCCTCTTACCGCAACGACATGCCGGGCGGCGGAGCTGGCGGAAAGGGCTGCGGCCCCGTCCTCGCCGGTGCGGATGGCGGCCAGGAAACTGGTGACGTCTCGCTCCGCGACTTTCGCCGGATCGTCCAGGCCCAGGGACAAGAGGAAGTCGACGTAACGGCGCAGATCCCGGCGATAGGCCCCGAGCGTGTTCGCCGCGAGGCCGCGTTCGACCGCGAGATGGTCCAGGTAGCCGGTCAGTGCCTCGTCCAGCGGGGTTCGGCGGACGGGCGGTTCGGCGCGCGCCTGGCCGGCTCGCGCCGGTTCGCCGCCTGGTCCTTCTACCCGCGGCTCGTCGGCCCGCGGCCTCTCGGCCGTGCTGCTGCGGCTGCGCGTGGCTTCAGCCCGGCCACGCTCGTCGGCCACAGCCCTTACCTGGTCCCGCCCGCCGGCCACTTTCACTTTCCGATCCCGCTCAACACCCGCGCTCGCCGTTTGAACCCGCCCACCAGCTACGTCCCCTGTCCCAGCCCGCCCAGCACCCACGTCCTCCAACCCAGCCGACCGGGCATCCACGTCTTCGAACCCAGCCGACCGGGCGCCTACGCCTTCGAACCCGGTCAGCCGAACCCCCACGTCCTCCAACCCAGCCGACCGGGCACCCACGTCCTCGAACCCGGTCAGCCGAACACCCACGTCCTCAAGGTGATCTGACCGAGCACCCTTGTTCCCGGCCGGATCCCGCCCGGCACCCACGTTTTCAAGCTGCTCTCGGTGAGCAACCACGTCCTCAATCTGATCCGGCCGAGCGACGCCGTCGCTCGCCTGTTCTCGCCGAACACCCTTGTCCGCAACCTGATCCCGGCGAGCGCCACTCTCCCCTCGTAGCTGCCGAGCCGTCCCCTGCTTCGACCCCCGCGCCCCCGGGGCGGACGTCGGGGTCGCCGTCAGGCCAGCACCTCGGTCAGGGCCACGTACGGCATCTCGTGCGCCGCGGCGACCGGGGCGTTGACCACTGCTCCGTCGTACGTGTTCAGTCCCAGGGCCAACGGCGGATCGGCCTTGAGCGCCTCGCGCCAGCCGCGGTTGGCCAACTCGACGGCATACGGCAGCGTGACGTTGGTCAGGGCGTACGTGCTGGTGTGGGGCACCGCGCCGGGCATGTTGGCCACGCAATAAAAGACCGACTCGTGCACCTGGTACGTCGGGTCGGCGTGCGTGGTGGGCCGGGAGTCCTCGAAGCAGCCGCCCTGGTCGATCGAGATGTCGACCAGCACGCTGCCCGGGCGCATGGTGGCCACCTGCTCGTTGGTGACCAGCTTGGGCGCCTTGGCCCCGGCCACCAGCACTGCGCCGATCACCAGGTCGGCGTCGCGGATGGCGGTCTCGATCTCCAGCGAGTTGGACGCCACCGTCTGCAGGTGCCCCTGATAGATCCGGTCCATCTCGCGCAGCCGCTCGATGTTGCGATCGAGCAGCACCACCTCGGCCTGCATGCCCAGCGCGATCGCGGCCGCGTTGGCCCCGGCCACGCCCGCGCCGATGATGACCACCTTGGCCGCGTAGACCCCCGACACACCGCCGAGCAGGATGCCCCGCCCGCCCTGGGCCCGCATCAGCGTGTGCGCACCGACCTGGGGTGCGAGCCGGCCGGCCACCTCACTCATCGGGGCCAGCAACGGCAGCGAACGGTCCGGCAGTTGCACCGTCTCGTAGGCGATCGCGGTGACCTGGCGTTTGATCAGCTCTTCGGTGAGCGGCCGGTCGGCGGCCAGGTGCAGGTACGTGAAGAGCACCTGCCCCGGGCGCATCCGCTGGTACTCCGCCGGGATCGGCTCCTTGACCTTGAGCACCAGCTCGGCGCCGGCCCAGACCTCGTCGGCGCTGGGCAGGATGCGGGCTCCGGCCGAGACGTAGTCAGCGTCGGAGATGGACGAGCCCTCCCCCGCGGACTGCTCGATCGCGACCTCGTGCCCGGCTCTGACCAGCTCGTGCACCCCGGCCGGGGTGATCGCGACCCGGTACTCGTGATTCTTGATCTCGCGCGGAACCCCGACCCTCACTCGATCAGCCGCCTCTCGTCAGCAGACCCGGTCAATGATCGCTTCGAGGCCCACTCTAGGACGGACGTCCGACAGTCACCGCGTGACGCGACGCGGCGGAGGCGGCAAACCGGCCGCGGGCCGCCCCGGCGGGCTTCTGAACCGGAAAGTGTCGGTGCGTTGTGATCTGATCATGAGCATGAGCGGTCGGTTCGTTCCCTACGCGGCCACCCCCGGTCGCGCTCTCGTGCAGGTCGTCGCCGACATCAGCGTGCTGCTGTGGGTGGTGCTCTGGTACTACGTCGCCAAGGCCGTGCATGCGGCGCTGTCGGCCATCGCCCAGGTCGGCGCCAACGTGCAGAACGGCGCCAACGGCATCTCCAGCAACCTCAACGGCGCCGGAGACAGCGCGGGCAACATCCCCTTGGCCGGAGACACCCTGGCCAAGCCGCTGAACGCCGCGGCCGGGGCGGCGCAGGAGATCGCCGGGGCCGGGCAGGGGCTCGACGAGAAGGCCACGCTCCTGGCCATCCTGCTGGCCCTTGCAGTTTCCGTCCCGCCGATCCTGGCCCTGGTGCTGCCCTGGCTGCTGCTGCGGCTGCGGTTCGCCCGGCGGGCCGGGGCCACCATTGCGCTGGCCAGGAGCGAGGGTGGTGAAAACCTGCTGGCCCTGCGAGCGCTGGCCAACCGGCCGATGCCCAAGCTGCTGGGGGTCTCGGCAGATCCGCTGGAGGGGTGGCGCACGGGCGATCAGGAAGTGGTCAAACGGCTGGCCGCGCTGGAATTGCGATCAGCCGGCCTGAAATAGCACCAGCGGTGCCGAACAGACCACGCCCGAAACAGGTCAGGGCTGGTGCCTGAGCGGCTTGCTCCGCGGGGGCGACTTCGGCGGGGCACCGTCGGCGCTGCGGACCCGGGCGATGACGGCTCGGGCTACGTCTTCGGGATGGGTTTCGGGCAGCCAGTGGCCGGTGTCCAGTTCGATGAAGGTGTAGTCGGGGCGGTGGCTGGTGGCGACGAATTCTTCGGAGAGTTCGGCGGCGGCCCGGCCCAGGAAGGCGTCTTGAGAGCCCCAGATGTAGGTGAGCGGCAGCTTGGCGCGGCCGATCGGGCCCGTGAACGGAATGCCGCGGTACCAGTTCAGGGCGCCGGTCGCGGCGTGCGGCTGGCGCAGGCGGCCGGCGTCTCGCTCGGCCATCGCCTCGGGCAGGCCGGTGCGCATCAGGTTTCGCTTGAAAGCCTTGTCGCGCACCAGTAACTCGGGCAGGCCGGGGATCTGGTTGACGGCCATGTACCAGGACTTGAGGGCCTGGGTGCTGGTGCGGAAGGCTTTGGTCAGGGCGGCCGGGTGCGGGGTAGAGAGCACGGTGGCGGAGCGGAATCGGTCGGGATGCTGGCCGGCCAGGCCCCAGACCACGGCGCCACCCCAGTCGTGGCCTACGACGTGGGCGCTCTTGTGGCCGATCGCGTCGAGGAGGGCTACGACGTCGGCCGTCAGTTCGGTCATGGCGTAGGCGCGGCGGGCGAGAGGTCGGGCGGCGGGTGAGTAGCCGCGCTGGTCGGGGGCGATGGTGCGGATGCCGGCCGAGTGCAGCAGGGGTTCGACCTTGCTCCAGCTGGTGGAGGTCTGGGGGAACCCGTGCAGGAGGATCACCGGGATGCCGTTGTCCGGGCCACTGTCACGGACGTCGAAGTTCAGGCCGTCGCGCGTGTATCGCCGCATAGCTGCACAGCGTAAGGCCCTGGTGACGCCGACGCGTGGGCGGTCCATCGCGCCGGTGGCAATATTTGCCGAGGTTGTGGCCAAGAGCCACAGAGAAAATGGGGGACGGCGTACGCACCGGAGAAGTGACAGTCACCAGAGCTGGGTGGCTGGGCCGGGCAGGAAACGGCTCCCAGGAGATTGCTGAACAATCCACTCCCGGTGAGCCAACGCAAGCCGCTGACCTGAGCTTTACGGAGCGATCAGCAGGAGGGTCGCTTTTTGTTAAGCGCCCCAGGGTCCCGGCCAGGTTCTCCGGCCGGGACCCTGGGGTCCTCAAGCGCTAGCGATAGTGCCGGTGCGCGGGCCACGGTGCGTCGGCCGGACGCAGGGTGGACCAGCCCGCCGCCTTGGAGGCCACGGCCGCCAGGATGCCGATCACGGCGCCCGGGTTGTGGATCTTGCCGGCCAGGACCGCGTCACGGGCCTCGTCCAGCGGGATCCAGCGGGTGGGCATGTTCAGCTCTTCCTCGCCGCGCTGGTACCGCTCGGCCTCGGGCACCTCGGAGACGCCGCGGGCCAGGTAGACCCGCAGGGCCTCGTTGCTGCCCCCGGGCGAGTTGAACCATTCACCCAGCAGGTCCCACTGCGAGGCCCTCAGGTCGGCCTCTTCCAGCAGTTCGCGCTTGGCCGCCTCGACCGGGTTCTCCCCCGGCACGTCGAGCAGGCCGGCGGGCAGTTCCCACAGTTCCATCTGCACCGGGTGGCGGTACTGACGGATCATCAGGATCCGGTCGGACTCGTCCAGGGCCAGCACGGTGACCGCCCCGGGATGGTCCATCAGCTCGCGGGTGACCTGGCCGCCCTCACCGAGGTCGACCTTCTCCGAGACGATGTTCCAGACCTTGCCCTGGTGGATCAGGTCGTGGGAGAGCACCGGCCGCGGGGCCAGGAAGTCCTCGAACTCCGGGACGGAACTCACGCCGTCACCGGGGCGGCGTCCTGAGCCACCGGCTCGGCGGAACGCGGGGCCTCGACCTCGACCAGACGCTCGGCGCGCTGACGGTCCACGGCCGCACCGATCAGACCGGAGAACAGCGGGTGCGCCTTGTCGGGGCGGGACTTGAACTCCGGGTGGGCCTGGGTGGCCACGTAGTACGGGTGCACCTCGCGCGGCAGCTCCACGAACTCGACCAGGGACCGGTCGGGAGACATCCCGGAGAACGAGAGTCCAGCGTCCTCAAGCTGCTTGAGGTACTTGTTGTTGACCTCGTAGCGGTGCCGGTGACGCTCGGAGACCTTCGCGGCGCCGTAGACGTCCCGCACGATGCTGCCCTCGGCAAGCACCGCGGGGTAGGCGCCCAGGCGCATGGTGCCGCCCATGTCGCCCTCGCCCGAGACGATGTGCTTCTGCTCGTCCATGGTGGCGATGACCGGGTGCTTGGCCTTCGGCTCGAACTCGGTGCTGCTGGCGTCCTTGAGGCCGGCGACGTTGCGCGCGTACTCGATCACCATGCACTGCAGGCCGAGACACAGCCCCAGGGTGGGGATCTGGTTCTCGCGGCCGTAGCGCAGGGCGCCCAGCTTGCCCTCGATACCCCGCACACCGAAGCCACCGGGAACGCAGATCGCGTCTACCCCGCGCAGCGCCTTGGCGGCGCCTTCCGGCGTGTCACAGGTGTCGGAGGCGACCCAGCGGATGTTGACCTTGGCGTCCTGGGCGAAACCACCGGCGCGCAGCGCCTCGGTCACCGACAGGTAGGCGTCCGGCAGGTCGATGTACTTGCCGACCAGGGCCAGCTCGACCTTGTGGGCCGGCTCGTGCACCCGGCGCAGCAGGTCGTTCCAGCTGTCCCACTCCACGTCGCGGAACGACAGACCCAGGCGGCGCACCACGTAGGCGTCCAGGCCCTCGGAGTGCAGCACCTTCGGGATGTCGTAGATCGAGGGCGCGTCGACCGCATTGACCACCGCTTCGACATCCACGTCGCAGGTCAGCGCGATCTTGCGCTTCATGCTCTCGGGGATCTCGCGGTCGGAGCGGCAGATCAGCGCGTCCGGCTGGATGCCGATGTTGCGCAGCGCCGCGACCGAGTGCTGGGTCGGCTTGGTCTTCAGTTCACCGCTGGGTGCCAGGTAGGGCACCAGCGAGACGTGGATGAACAACACGTTGTCGCGGCCCACGTCGCGCCGCACCTGCCGGGCGGCCTCGAGGAAGGGCAGCGACTCGATGTCACCGACCGTGCCGCCGATCTCGGTGATGATCACGTCGGCCACGCTGGCCTGGGCCCGCATCCGGGCCTTGATCTCGTCGGTGATGTGCGGGATGACCTGCACGGTGTCACCGAGGTACTCGCCGCGCCGTTCCTTGGCGATGACGGCCGAGTAGACCTGGCCGGTGGTGACGTTGGCCGATTCACCGAACTCCACGTCCAGGAAGCGCTCGTAGTGACCGATGTCGAGATCGGTCTCGGCGCCGTCGTCGGTCACGAAGACCTCGCCGTGCTGGAACGGGTTCATCGTGCCGGGGTCGACATTGAGGTACGGGTCGAGCTTCTGCATCGCTACCCGAAGGCCACGGGCCCGGAGAAGGTGACCCAGGCTGGACGCCGACAGGCCTTTACCGAGAGAGGAGGCGACGCCACCCGTGACGAAGATCTGCTTAGTGCGTTCTGGTATCCGCTGAGCCACGGGCTTTCACGTTATCAGGGTCTGCAGTTCACCGAGACATCACCCGCCCGGTATGCCCAAGAGGGCGACGGAAGTCCCCTTTTACCGGCCTCGAACGGCCGCCGCCACCAACCGCCGGTAGCGATCGTGCCAACCCTGAGTGACATCACCCTCGCTGGGGAAAGTGGCGACCCGGGCGCGCGCCCGTTCGGCCATTTCGCCGGCCCGGGCCGGATCGGTCAGCAGATCGCGGACCGCAGCCGCCAGTGCCGGCGCGGATCCGGGCCCGACAAGGACACCCGCGTCGCCCAGTAGGTCGGCCACTCCACCGACCCGGGTGGCGACCACCGGTACCCCCGCCGTCATCGCCTCCTGGACGGCCAGCGGACGCGCCTCCCACTCACTGGCGAGCGCGAACACGTCGGCCTGGGCCAGCAGGGAGGCAACATCCTCGCGGCGGCCCAGAAACGTGACAGGGGCGTTCGCTCGGTTGCGTCGCACTTCCAGCCGGTCCAGAAGCTCCAGATCGCCGTCTCCGGCCACCACCCACTGCACCCCGAGGACGTCCGCGGCCACCAGGGCGGCGGCGTCGACAAGGACGTCCAGGCGCTTCTGCGGGGCGATCCGGGAGACGGTCAGCACCAGGGGTCCGCGGCGGGGCGGCAGTTCAGAGCCAATTTGAGACGCGTCAACGCTCGCCTGCGGGGGTTCGGCCGAGACGATCGTCAGCTCAGCCTGCTTCGCACCCAGCTCCTGC
Organism: Kineosporia babensis; assembly: GCF_021129305.1. Classification (GTDB taxonomy): domain Bacteria; phylum Actinomycetota; class Actinomycetes; order Actinomycetales; family Kineosporiaceae; genus Kineosporia; species Kineosporia babensis. The sequence continues at coordinate 366,246 of NZ_JAJOMB010000007.1, forward strand.
GCCCGGGCGACCAGGTCCGACGACGCGCCGGTGAGCAGGTCGGCGCGCTTGGCCTGGATCTGCTCCGCAACTCCGAGCGCGCGGCGCTTGGGCCCGGAGCCGAGCACGGCGTTGTGCCAGGTGACGATCACCGGGGGGCGCTGCTTCAGGGTGGCGGCCGCGAGCACGACCAGCAGGCCGGCCTGGTGCCCATGGGCGTGCACCACCCCGGCCTCGCCGATCATCCGGCGCAACGTCTTCATCGAGGCGAGAAGGTTGTGCCGCCCCGCCGGCCAGTTCGAGACGACCTCGACCCGGGCGTCGGTGACCCGGGTGGCCGTGATCGGGCTGGTGAAAACGCTTACGTCCCAGCCCAGCTCAGCCAGGCCGGAGGACAGCCCGGCGACGTGCCCGGCCACTCCCCCGGTGGCCGGTCCGGTCACCAGCAGCACACGATCCGCACTCATACCTACGCCTTCCGGGTGATCCGTCCGATCAGCATGCCCAGGTTCTTGCGGTCCAGCACTGCGAGCAGCCCGGCGAAGACCACCGCCGAGACGGTTGCAGCAACCACACCGGCGAACAGCGACAAGATCACGGTGGACTGCCGCCCGTCCAGCACCAGGTAGGAGATTTCTCGACCGGCGACCGCCGCGACCACCGTTGCTACCCCGGCCAGAAGCAGGAGCCGGGCCAGACCTGCGGTGGAAGCAGCGCCGGCCACCCGCCGCAGCGCCACGACGAGGAGCGCTGCGGCCACGACCATGCCGATGGTGTTACCCCACGCCAAACCCGTGACCGTAGGCGCCATCTGGACGCCTGCGATGGAGCCCACAATGACGGCCGCCCAGCCGAGCGACGTTGCCACTGCAGCCGCGCGGCCACGTTCCCGGGCGTAGAGCGCCCGGCCGATGTGCGCGATCAGTGCGAAACCCACGAGACCGGGTGCCATCACGGTGAGAGCGTTGCCCATCTCCCCAAGGCTCACCGATGCCTTCTTGGCCGCGTCGATGCCGGTGAAGAACTCCCCCACCGCGACGGCGACGCCGGCCAGTACCGCCGTGCCGAAGAGCGAGACCAACACAACCACTCGGGTACTGGAGGCCGCGGTGGCCGCGAACCCCGCCTCGTCCCCTGTTGATGCACTCTCTGCCAGACGCGGGAAGGCGCTGGTGGCCAGAGGCACCGCGAGCACCGCGTAGGGAAGGAAGTAAACGGCCTGGGTGTACTGGAACACCACGAAAGCGCCGGTGTCCCCGCTGCGGCTGCCCAACAGCATTGCGGTGAGTAGCGCCGCCTGCTGCGCCAGAAGCGCCGCGATACCCGCGGAGGCGAGCGCCAGACCGCGCCTGGCTACCCCCGGCGGAAAAGTGAGCGTGGGGCGAATCCGAACTCCGGCGCGGTAGGCCGGCCACAACAAGGGCAAGGTCATCACCGCTACCCCCGCGGTTGTCCCCCAGGCGAGCCAGGCCTCCGCGGTCCCCGGCAGATTCTCCACCGTCCTCGCGCCCTGGTTAGTAGCTCCGAAGGCAAAGTAGGCGCCCACCACCACGATGCTGGACAGGAGCGGCGCGGCAGCCGGCCAGAAGAAACGGCGATGCGCGTTCAGCGTCCCGGTGAGGACCACCCCGATGCCGTAAAGCGCGATCTGCGGCGCGAACACGCTGATCATCCGGGCCACCAGTTCCTGCTGACCCCCACCGCAATCCGGGTTCTCGGTGATCAGGATCTTGGACAGCGGAACGGCCAGCAGCGCGAGCAGCACCGACAGCGGCACCAGTACCACCAGCACCCAGCCGATCAGCGCCGAGACGATCTTGTCGATCTCCTCGCGGCTGCTCCGGGTCAGCGGGCCGGCCAGCAGCGGCACCACCGCGCTGGCCAGAGCTCCGCCGGCGACCACTTCGAACAGCAGGTTGGGCAGGAGGTTCGCCGCCGCGTAGGCACCACCGATGCACTCGGCGCCGACCTGGGTGGAAAAGACCAACCAGCGGCCGAATCCCACCACCCGGGCCACCGCGGTGACTGCGGCGATCAGGGCGGCCGAGGCAAGCAGGCCTCTGGCTACGGGAGTGCTCACTGGGCCGGGCGGCGGCCCAGCTGGTCCAGCTCCCGCAGTACCGGCGTGTTCGCGATGACCTTGGTGAAGCTGATCTTCTCGCTGGCCAGGGTGAGACCGCCGACCACCGCGAGTACCGCCAGCTGACCCTTACGGTCCAGCCCGCTCACCGCCGCCGTACCCAGCAGCGCACCGGCCGCGTTCGCCCCGGTGTCACCGAGCATCGCCTTCTCGGCCAGGTCGTACGGCAGCAGCCCGGCCCCCGCACCGCAGACCACCGCGACCAGGTTGCCGGCCTTCTCCGGGGCCGCGACGGCGGGCGCGAAGAGCAGCATGACCTTGATCGCCCGGCCGGGGCGCAGGTCGAACAGGTTCATCAGGTTGGCCGAACCGGCCACCACCGCACCGGAGATCAGCGTGTCGGTGGTCCGGCTCAGACCGCGCACCACCGCCCCGGCATCGCCCAGCTCCCGCCGCGAGGGCACCAGCAGTGCCGCGACCAGGCCGGTCGCCCCGATGCCGAGCACCTTCAGCCCACCGGTGGTCACGTGCCCACGCGCCAGTTCACCGAGGTGACCGCGCAGGCCCTTGCTCTTGCCGGTCTCGCGCAGGTCGTCGACCGCGCCGAACACCCCGCTGCCCAGCGTCGCCACCACCGCCGCAGCCTTGGTCCGGGCCGGAACCCCAGGCGCGATCAGCACCGCCGCCGCCGAACCCAGCGTGTACGCCGGGCCCTCCAGCAGGGTCAGCGTCTCGCCGCGGTGGTTCTGCCGCTCCCACAGCTCGGCGCCACCGGGCGGGTACTTCTTCAGAAGCTTCCAGGCGTCCCGGGCCGCGAAGGCGGCGCAGGCGGCCAGCGAGGCGGTCCCGATCAGACGACGGATCACTCGCCGTCCCCCTTCTTCGATGAGTTGGCGCTGCTACCGGACTCAGGCTCGGAAGTAGAGGTACGGGCGGTGATCGGCGGGGAGATCTCGTCGACCCCCTCGGCGAAACCGTAGGACCCGGAGCCGCCGGACAGCTGTTCCTCCAGCGCCAGCACAGCAGTGATCACGCCCATCGCGGTGCTGCCGGTGTCCACCGTGGACACGTCGGAGCTCACCGCGTCGTCTTCCCGGATCGCCGTGAGCACGCCGCCGGAAGCCGCCGAGGAGGCCGGGCCGGTGATCACGGCGCCGCCGCCGGTCGAGTCCAGCCGGCCGGCCAGGGCCACGTAGGCCGAGGCAACCTCGCCGGTGACCGGAGCCGTGGCCTGCGCGGCCCCGGTGGCCTCGGGGTTGACCGGAGCGACCAGGAGAGCGCCGGAGGCCAGGCCGTTCAGATCGCCGTCCACCTCGATCAGCTCGGCGGTGGACAGGCCGTTCAGCGCCTTGGCGGCATCGGTCGAGCTGGTGCCGGTCAGCGTGGTCCCGGCCGAGGTGACCGTCGAGGTGGCCAGCACCTGGGCCAGCCGCTCGGCGGTGCTCCCGTCGGTGGGCACGTAGCCGCTGGGCAGTTCCCCGGTCAGGCTGCTCAGCGCGCCGGTGCGGTCGGCCTCCTTGTCGGCGGCCGTCCAGTTCTCGGTGATCCGGATCCGGCCGGTGACGCTGCCGCCCGCGGTGGCGATCGCCTCGGTCAGCGGCTCCACCACGTCCTGCTCGACCCCGGGCAGCTCGATCACCGCGACCGAGCGGCCGGTGAGCGTGCCGGAGACCAGGGCCGGGGTGGAGGCCAGGGTGAACTCGTCGCGGTGGGTGACCGCGGCGGTCGAGGTGGCCAGCTGCTCGCGCAGCTCGTCCCGGTCGGCCCGCAGCTGGTTGACCTGCTCGGTGAGCTGGGTGCCGATCGAGTTCTGCAACGGCCCGGCGCCCAGCACGATGCCGACCGCCAGGGCCAGGAACACCGAGATGAGCGAGACGAGGTGGTACCGGAAGTCGATCATGAGCTGAGGAATCCCCGCCAGTTCTGAGTCAGTGCCTCGGGGGCCGGGTCGGTGAACCAGCTCCGCACCCAGGCGGTCAGGTCGTCCCAGCGGGCCCCGATCAGGGAGTAGAAGGTCTGCCCGCCCTCGGTGGAGGCGAGCGCGACGCCGAGCGCGACCAGCCCGGCGATGGCCAGGACGGCCAGCTGCCAGTTGCTGATCCGCTGCCGGTACAGCCGGGACACGCCCTTGGCGTCGACGAGCTTGCTGCCCACCCGTAGCCGGGTGAGGAAGGTGCTGGCCATGCCGGCCCGGCCCTTGTCCAGGAACTCGACCAGGGTGACGTGGGTGCCGACCGCCACGATCAGCGAGGCCCCCTTGTCGTCGGCCAGCAGCATGGCCACGTCCTCGCTGGTCCCGGTGGCCGGGAAGACCACCGGGTCGACCCCGAGCTCGCGCACCCGCTGCAGTCCGGGTGCGTTGCCGTCCCGGTAGGCGTGCACGACGATCTCGGCGCCACAGGTCAGCGACTTGTCGGAGACCGAGTCCATGTCCCCGACGATCATGTCGGGGGTGTAGCCGGCCTCCAGGATGGCGTCGGCCCCACCGTCCACCCCGACCAGCACCGGGCGGTACTCGCGGATGTACGGGCGCAGCGTGGCCAGGTCTTCCTTGTAGTGGTAGCCGCGCACCACGATCAGCGTCTGCCGGCCCTCGAACGACGTGGTCACGTCGGGCACGCCGACGCCGTCCAGGAGCAGGTCGCGCTCCTTCTTGAGGTACTCCATGGTGTTCGCGGCGAACGACTCCAGCTGGACGTTCAGTCCGGCCCGGGCGTCGTCCATCGCCGCCGACACCGTGGCCGCGTCCTGCTTGGTGCCCCGGGCCACCACCTTGTCGCCGACCCAGATCTCGTTGCCGTCGATCCGGACCGGGGTGCCCTCGGTGATCGTGGTCAGGACCGACTCGCCCACCCCGTCGATCAGCGGGACCCCGGCCGCGAGCAGGATCTGCGGGCCCAGGTTGGGGTAGCGGCCGGAGATGCTGGCCGCCGCGTTCACCACTGCGCCGGGTTTGGCCGCGACCAGCGCGTCGGCGGCCACCCGGTCGATGTCGGTGTGGTTGATCACCGCGATGTCGCCCGGCCGGATCCGCTTGGTCAGGTCCTTGGTGCGCCTGTCCACCTTGGCGATGCCGTGCAGGCCAGGGCCTTCGGCCGGTTCCGGACGGCGACCTCGAGACAGCGACGGCAACTTCACGGGAACGATCGTGCCATGTCCGCCCACGTGCCTCGGCCGGGGAAGGGCCCGGATGACAACGATTCGGAACCGATCACCCAACTCCGAATCTGATTCGAACCCGAGTGCCGCAGCCGGATCAGACCAGTTGCCGGTCCGCCTCGGCCATTTCCAGCAGCTCCTCGGCGTGCGCCTGGGCCGAGCCGGAGTCCTCCAGACCACCGAGCATGCGAGCAAGCTCACGGATCCGGCCCTCGGTGTCCAGGGTGTGCACCCCGCTGCTGGTGACCTCGCCGGAATGCGCCTTGCGGACCAGCAGGTGCTGATCGGCGAACGCCGCGACCTGTGGCAGGTGGGTCACCACCAGCACCTGGCTGTTGCGGGCGAGCCGGGCCAGGCGGCGGCCGATCCCCAGCGCGGCCTTACCGCCCACCCCGGAGTCGACCTCATCGAAGACGAACGTGGGCACCGGGTCGACCGCGCCGAGCACGACCTCCAGGCCGAGCATCACCCGGGAGAGCTCACCACCTGAGGCTCCCTTGCCCAGCGGCCGGGGCGAGGCGCCCGGGTGCGGGGCCAGCAGCATCTCGATCTCGTCGGCACCGTCCGGGCCGAACGCCACCGGCGGGCCCTCGCCGAGCATCGTGGACGTGTCTCCGGCCGGGTCGGTCAGGTCGATCGTCCCCTCGCCGTCCAGGACCAGGCCGTCCTCGTCCGGGCGGTGGTTGACCTCGACGAACAACCGGGAGCCGACCATTGACAGCTCCTGCAGCTCCGAGGTGACGGCCTTGCCCAGCCGGGCCGCCGCCGCCCGCCGGGCCTTGGTCAGCACCAACGCCTGCTGGGCCAGCTTCTGCCGCCGCTCGGCGACCTGCGCGGCCAGCTCGTCCACGGCCTGCTCGTCGTTGTCCAGCTCGAGCAGCCGCACCGAGGCGGTCTGGGCCCAGGCCAGCGTGGCGTCCACGTCCTCGCCGTACCCGCGCACCAGATGACTGAGCGTGGCCCGGCGGTCCTCCACCGCGGCCAGCCGGACCGGATCGGCCTCGACCCCGGCCGCGTACGAGGCGCACTCGGTGGCCAGGTCATCGACCATGTAGCCGATCTCGGCGGCCCGCTTGCCCAGCTCACCCAGCGCCGGATCGTGCGCGGCCCCGCTCTCCAGGGCCCGCCGCACCGTGTTCATCAGCGAGGCGACCGCGAAGCCGCTGCCCTCGGAGTCCGACAGCGCCTGGTTGGCCGTGGCCGCCGCCTGCTGCAGTCCCTCGGCGTGCGAGAGGCGCTGCGACTCGGCCTTCAGCTCGTGGTCCTCCCCGGCCTGGGGAGCCACCTTCTCGATCTCCTCCAGCCCGGTCCGCAACCGCTCGGCCTCGGCCGCGCGCTCGGCGAACTGCTGGGTGATCTCCTGATGCTTCTTCTCGGCCTTGCGCAGCTCCGCGTACGTCTTGCGGTACGCCGCGAGGGCCTTGGACACGGCACCGCCACCGAACCGGTCCAGCGACTCGCGCTGGCGGGTGGTGGACTGCAGCCGGATCTGGTCGCTCTGCCCGTGCACCGCGACCAGGTCGCCGGACAGCTCGCCGAGGATCCCGACCGGAACGCCCCGGCCACCCAGGTGCGCCCGCGAGCGGCCACCCTCGGCCGCGACCGTCCGCGAGATCACCAGCGTGTCGCCGTCGTCCAGCTCGGCCCCCGCCTCCACCGCCTTCACGGCCGCGGGGCCCTCGGGGTCGAGCGTGAGCCGGCCCTCGACCAGCGCGCTCTGATAGCCCTCACGGACCGCGCCCGCATCCGAGCGGCCACCCATGAGCAGGCCTAGTCCGGTGACGACCATGGTCTTACCGGCGCCGGTCTCACCTGTCACGACGGTCAGGCCGGGTCCGAATTCCAGCACCGCATCGTCGATCACACCGAGACCGCGCAGGTGCATCTCCTGAAGCACGTCGACGACTCTAGGGCAGTTTTCGGACGGGCGGCGAGACGTGTGGCCCGGTTGTGCCCGGGTTCTTCCCGGATCCGCCGTTCGAAACGGTGTTCGAAGGATATTCCGGACCTTCTGCCTGACCTCGCGACGAATCGGAGTGGGCCACGGCACCCCACCCACTCACCGGCGCTTCCGGTCCGCGCAGCGCCCGCCCACGCCAGCCGTGCACCGGCAGGCCGAACTTGGCCACCAGGCGATCGGTGAACGGGGGTCGGGCCAGACGAGCCAGACGCACCGGAATCGCCGAGCGCCGGACCTCGACGCGCGCTCCCGGGGGTAGATCCAGACTGCGACGACCGTCACACCACAGCATCGCCCGCCCGGGCGCGTCCGGGACCAGTTCCACCGCCGGCACCGAAGTCGGCGCCACCACCATCGGCCGGGCGAACAACGCGTGCGCGCTCAGCGGCGCCAGCAGAAGTGCCTCCACCTCGGGCCAGACGATCGGACCCCCGGCCGAGAACGCGTAGGCGGTGGAACCCGTGGGGGTAGCCATCACCACCCCGTCGCACCCGAACTCGGTGACCGGGCGGCCGTCCACCTCGATCACCACTTCGATCATCCGCTCACGATTGGCCTTCTCAACCGACGCCTCGTTCAGCGCCCACAGGTCGGCGATCCGCTCCCCGTCCACGTGCACGGTGACGTCCAGCGTCATCCGTTCCTCGACCTCGTAGTCGCGCGCGGCCACCCGCTGCACCGTGTACGCCAGGTCGTCCCGCTCGGACTCCGCCAGGAATCCGACGTGCCCCAGGTTCACGCCCAGCAACGGCGCCTGGTGCCCACGCACCAGTTCGGCGCTGCGCAGGATGGTGCCGTCGCCGCCGAGCACGATCACCAGCTCGATCTCGTCCAGCGGGTCCGCAGAACCGGCGGGGTGCAGCAGCTCCAGCGTCTTGTCGGTGAGTCCTTCGGAATCGCTCGACCTGACGATCGGCTTCATCCCTGCGTCGACCAGCAGATGGACGAGTTCCTCGGCAGCCAGCACGGCGGCCTCGCGGCCGGTGTGGGCCAGGACGAGCACCCGGCGATCGGGTGTGCTCATGAAGCTCCCTCAGTCAGTGCGGTCCCTGCTCGTGTCAGCGCGGTCCCTGTTCGATGGCGTGTTCCAGATCGGCTGTCTCCAGCGCCGGCGCCCCCGCCTGCAACCACAGGAAGTACTCGACATTCCCGCTGGGCCCCGGAAGCGGGCTGGCCACAACCCCCCGGACGCCGCGGCCCAGCTCCAGCGCGGTGTCCGCGACGGTGCGCACGGCGTCGGCACGGATCTGCGGATCCCGCACCACCCCACCGGCTCCCAGGCGATCGCGCCCGACCTCGAACTGCGGCTTCACCATCAGCAGCAGATCGGCGTCCGGGGCGGTGCAGCCGATCAGGGCGGGCAGCACCAGCCGCAGGGAGATGAACGACAGATCGCCCACCACCAGTGACGGCGCCGGCGCGACCTGCTCGGGGGTCAGCTCCCGGATGTTGGTCCGGTCGAGCACTGTGACCCTCGGGTCCTGCTGCAGACCCCAGACCAGTTGGCCGTACCCCACGTCGACCGCGACCACGTGGGCCACTCCTCGGCGCAGCAGTACGTCGGTGAAGCCACCAGTACTGGCTCCCGCATCCAGGCAACGTCGCCCGGTCACGTCCAGGTCGGTGAAATGGTCCAGCGCGCCGGCCAGTTTGTGGCCCCCGCGGCTGGCGTACCCCGGATCGGAATCGTCCTCGCTGACCAGGATCGCGACCGCCGGGTCGATCTGGGTGGCGGGCTTGGCGGCGATCGTTCCCCCCACCTTCACCCGGCCGTCAAGGATGAGTTTCTGCGCTGCGTCACGCGAACGAGCCAGCTTCCGCCGCACCAGTTCGCTGTCGAGCCGTCGTAGTCGTCCCATCGAACGTGCTAGCTCTCGACGTCCGCGAGGCGGTCCTGCAGCGTCTGGTGCGCGGACTCGTACGCCTCGAGCTGGAAATCCAGGTCGCCCCCGAACGCGTCCGAGACCAGTTCCATCGCCTCGTCCACTTCTCGGTCCCCGGTCACCGGCGGCTTCGGGGGTACATGGGCTTCACTACCAACGGACGGGGTGGTCGCCTCAAGCTCCGAGGTCGCCTCGTCGGGCTGATCGGCATCGGGGAGGTCTTCGACGACGGGCGGATACTCGCTCGTCACGGGGTGGCCTCCGAATGGGTGCTGCTGCGGGTCCTGCTCTGAGCTCGTCATGCTGGGCGCCACGCTACCGGCCCCAGGGGCCGTCGCCCTCCATCGCATACAGAGCGTTCAGCAGTGCCTGCGCATCGGCGATCTCCCCCGAAGCGTCCCGGTGCTCCCAGGCCGCAACCACGCCGGCGCGGACGAGATCGAGCGCGTCGGTACCGGCTTCCACCACGGAGACCGAACCATCCACCACCCGGGCACGCGACGTACCCACGGCTACCACACCGTCTTCAATTTCCGGCCCGTTGTGCGCCTCCATGAGCCCGCCGAGGTCACGGGCAATCAAGTGGGGACGCGTGTGGGCCTCGGCGGAGACCAGTTCACTCACGCGGTGGACGCCGGTGAACACGATCAACCCGACCATGTCCGCCGCCCGGGCGCCCTCAAGGTCCGTGTCCAGACGGTCGCCGACCACAATCGTCCGTTGGCTGCCGTACCGGTGCGCCGCCTCCAGGAAGAGCGTCGGCTGGGGCTTGCCCGCGACCTCGGGCTGAACCTTCGTGGCCGTGATGACGGCCTGAACCATGGTGCCGTTGCCCGGAGCCGGACCGTACGGCGTGGGAACCGTCGCGTCCATGTTCGTGGCGATCCACGGCAGCCCGGCCCGTACCGCCCGCGTGCCCTCCACCAGGAGCTTCCAGTCGATGTCCGGGGAGAATCCCTGCACCACGGCGGACGGGTCCTCGTCCATGGAGCCGACCGGCTTCAGCCCCGCCTCCTCGAGCGCCTCGTACAGCCCGAGGCCCCCTACGACGAGAACTGGTGCCCCTGCGGGCAGCCGCTTGGCGAACAGCGCCGAGGCCGCCTGGGCCGAGTTGACCACGTCGTCGTCCGCGGCGTGGACGCCGAGCTCACGCAGATGCTCGGCGACCACCCGCGGCGGACGGGAAGCGTTGTTGGTGACAAAGGCCGTACGCGTTCCGGCCGCCCGTACGCGCTCGAGCGCTTCAGGGGCGCCAGGAACTGCCTTGGGGCCGATGTAGACGACCCCGTCCAGGTCGAGCAGCACGGTGTCGAATTCGGCGGACGGGGCGCGGTCCAGCCCGATCAGCGTGGAGGAAGAACTCACAGGAGGTCACGGTAGCCCGTCCCCGTGATCATTCGTTGTCCAAGTCGATCAGCGCGGGCTCGTAAACCGGCTCGGGGTCGATGCCGTCGATCAGATCGATCTCGTCGCCGTCGCCCACATAGACGTCGTCGTGCGGGACCGCGGGCGTGGCGGTCTCGTCGGTGGTTTCGGTGATTGAGGACGGGGTGCTCGCCTCGGTCTCTTCAACGGGCTCTTCAGCCTGGTCACCGAGGATCAGGGTGTGGCGCTCCGGCCCTTGATCCGGATGGTGGAGCCCCTGACCGGGCTCCGGCCGTTCCGGTTCGAGTTCGGCGCCGGTGATCAGTTCCAGGCTGTCGCCCTCGTACCCGCCGTCCGAGACTTCCGTCGAACTGACCATGGCTGTGCTCCGTCCGTGGCGGGCGCCGGCGTCCGTGCGACCGGGCGGCGTAATGCCGTCCGGCCCCGGCACGGCCGAATCAGGGTGGTCCGGGCTCGGCGGTGCTTGAACCCGGTTTTCCTGTTCCGCCGCTGGAACGGACTCGGCCGACGCCCCGAGCTCGAAAGCTCAGGCCGCCGGCCGTTGGATCAGCCCTGATCAGTCCTGCCGGTCGGCGCTCCGTTCGGCATCTTCCTGCGCACCGTGGGCGAAGCGCATCTCGAAAGCGGTCCCCGAGGCAGCTTCTGCCTTGGAACCCTCCGGCTTCGTGCCCTTGCCACCTTCGGGCTCGGCGTCCGTGAACTGAGCTTCGCCGACCTTGCCGTCGACCCTGCTGCCGGCCTTGTCGTCGTCGGTCTGCTTGGTCAGCTCGGCGTCGGCCGCGTCGTCGAGGTCGTCCTCGTCGTCCTCGTCGTCCTGGCCGTCTTCGTCGTCCTGGTCGGCGAGGTCATCGACGTCGGCCGAGTCCGCGGCCCGGGCGTCCCGGTCCTCGTCCTCATCGTCCTGGTCGTCGTCCTCGTCCAGGTCGTCTTCCTGGCCGTCTTCCTGGTCGTCGAGCGAGCTCTGGGCGCCCTCGCCGTCCTCGTCGCCGTCCCACTCCAGGTCGATGACCTCGAGATCATCATCGTCCAGGTCGTTCACGCCGGCCGAACCGTCCGGGTCCTCGGCGATCGCCCGGTCCCGCCAGGTGTCGGCCTCCTGCGACCGCTTGGCCTGCTTCAGCGCCTCGGAATAGGCGAACCGCAGCCGCGCCAGGCTCGGCGAACGACGGTTGCTCTCCAGCTCCGGAATCTGCAGGACCACGACCGCGGCGTCGAACTCGCCCATGTCGGCCCGGGCGCCCGACTCCACGATCTTCAGCTCGATCCGGCTGTCCGCGTCCAGCGTCTTGGCCTCTTCGCCGCGCGCCAGCTCCAGCGCCCGCTCCGGACGGCCCAGGCCACGCTCGCAGTCGGCCATCACCGGCAGGTGCTGGTTGGAGCCCGTGATTCGGCGCGCCGTACGCAGTTCCGCCAGAGCGTCCGCGTAACGACCGGTCCGGTAAGCCGCCAGGCCGGCGGTCTCACGAACCACGCCCAGCCGCGACCCACGCTTCCGGGCAGCAACGGCGTGCTCCCAGGCCAGCTCCGGGTCGGACTCGATGAAGTAGTTGGCGGCGGCCAGGTGCGCGCCGGTCTGCACGGCGACCTCGCGGCTCAGCCCCGAGAGCTCGTGGCGAACCGTCTTGTCGAGCATGCTCGCGCTGATCCCCTCGGGGATCTCCGGGTCGCGGCCGGCGGCCTTGCGCACCGGCATCGGACGCAGCGAACGCCCGTCGTCGGAACGCTGGTCACGCGTGAGGGCCGCGGGACGACGCTCACGCTTCTCACGCCCGCCGTAGCCCTGCGACTGCTCGCGCCGGGGACCACGGTCAGCCTGGGGACGGTCGCTGCGGAAGTCACTGCCACCGGAACGCGCTTCCTGAGGCTTGTCGGCGCCCCAGCCACGCTTCTGGCCGGAGAACCCGCTTTCGCCACCACGGTCGGCGCGCGGAGCACCAGAACCGCTGCGGCTGTCATCGCCCCAGCTGCGCTTCTGACCAGAGAATCCACCCCGGTTGTCGCGATCACCGCTGAATCCACCACGGTTGCCGCCGGGACCGCTCGGGCGTGAGCCGCCACGGTCGTCACGGTTGAAGCCGCCGGAACGGTTGTCGCGGTCACCGCCACGGAACCCACCGCCCTGGCCGCCGGAGTCACGACCACCGCGGAAACCACCGCGGTCGCCGCCCGGACCACCGGGCCGGAAGCCACCGGAACCACCCGGGCGAGAGCCGCCCCGGTCGTCACGGTTGAACCCACCGGAACGGTTGTCGCGGTCACCGCCGGAACGGAAACCACCTTCACGCTGAGCAGGGCGGAAGCCACCGCGGTCAGCGCTGCGGTCGCCCCGGAAACCGCCACGGTCGCCACGGTCGTTCCGGTCGCCGCCGAACCCGCCGCGGCCACCTTCGCCACCGGAGTCACGACCACCACGGAATCCACCACGGTCGCCACCGGAACCACCCGGGCGAGAGCCGCCACGGTCGTCACGGTTGAAGCCGCCGGAACGGTTGTCGCGGTCGCCGCCACGGAACCCACCGTCCTGGCCGCCGGAGTCACGACCGCCGCGGAACCCACCGCGGTCGCCACCGGACCGGAAGCCATCACGGTCACCACCGGGACGCGATCCGCCCCGGTCGTCACGGTTGAACCCACCCGGCCGACTGTCCCGGTCACCGCGGAAGCCGCCACGGTCGCCGCCCGGACCACCAGAGCGGAAGCCACCACGGTCACCACCGGGACGCGAACCGCCCCGGTCATCACGGCTGAAACCACCGGAACGGCTGTCCCGGTCGCCGCCGAACCCGCCGCGACCACCTTCGCCACCGGAGTCACGACCACCACGGAATCCACCACGGTCGCCGCCCGGACCGCCGGAACGGTACCCGCCGCGGTCACCACCGGGACGCGATCCGCCCCGGTCGTCACGGCTGAAACCACCGGAACGGTTGTCCCGATCGCCGCCACGGAAGCCGCCGCTCTGATCACGGTCGTTCCCGCGGAAACCACCACGATCGCCACCCGGACCACCGGAACGGAAGCCACCACGGTCACCACCAGGCCGCGAACCACCGCGATCGTCACGGTTAAAGCCGCCGGAACCACCCGGGCGAGAGCCGCCACGGTCGTCACGGTTGAAACCGCCAGAGCGGTTGTCGCGATCGCCACCAGAGCGGAAACCACCACGGTCACTACCGGGGCCACCGGAACGGAAGCCACCGCCCTGGCCACGGTCGTTCCCGCGGAAACCACCACGATCGCCACCCGGACCACCGGAACGGAAGCCACCACGGTCACCACCGGGACGCGAAACGCCACGGTCATCACGGTTGAACCCACCGGAACCACCCGGGCGAGAGCCGCCACGGTCGTCACGGTTGAAACCGCCGGAACGGTTGTCGCGATCGCTACCAGAGCGGAAGCCACCGCGGTCGCCGCCGGAGCCACCGGAACGGAAACCGCCGCGATCGCCGCCGGCACCGCCTGAGCGGAAACCACCGGGACGGTCGCCACCGCGGAAACCGCCCTGGCCACCGCCGGAACGGAAGTCACGGTCGCCACCGAAACGAGCGCCGTCACGACCTTCGCCGGACGAGCGGGAGTTGCGCTGACCGGCTACTCGGCCGGAGCTGAAGTTGTTGCCACCACGGGACGGGGCGCGGTCACGGTCGCCCGCGCGCGACTGCCCGTCCCGACCACCACGGGGGCCGGCAGGTCCTCTACCGGAACCGCCCTTGCCGTAGTCGTTCGATCGAGGACGCTGCCTGTCGGGCTCGCCGGCCATGACTCCCAATCCTTCGTGATTGCTGTTGGTGCTTCGTTCGTGTGCTCGTGCCTGAGAACGTCGTCGTCGCACGCGGAAGCTGCTTGGGCCCGGGCGGGCGCGCCGGATGACGGGCGCCCTGCTCCACCGTGTACCGGCGGCCACCACTGTTCAGAAGACGTACCAGTACATCACGAGCCTGGCACTGCTCTGGCCGTCCGCACCTCAAGGGGCCCGAACGGCGGCATGAAAAAACAGTGATGGCGGCCTGCTCCAAGGCCCGTGTCCGTTACCCCGGAACTCTCCCGACCCAGGCGCTCAGAAGCGCGGGCGAAGAATTCGACGGGTGAACACGGCCAAGAACCGGAGCGGCCGCCAC
>NZ_JAJOMB010000070.1 GCF_021129305.1 Kineosporia babensis
CAGGGCTCCGGCGTACCAGTGAGTTGTCCGGTTATGGGAAGCCGTGGAGGTTGAGGGTTTCGTCGGGTCTGGTGTGATCTCGACGTCCGTCGGTGATGTAGAGGTAGCCGGCGTCCTTGACGGTGTTGATGACAGCGGCGCGGAGCGTGGCCAGGTTGGCCGGGCCGTGGCCGGTGCGGCTGGCCGAATGATCCTCGCGGAAGGTGACATCACGGACATGGTGATGGACCTCGATGCCCCAGTGCCCGCGTGCCAGGCGGGCCAGGTCCTCGGGCGCGGCCTGCGCGCTGGTGAGGTTGGTGACGGCGTAAACGGTTTCCCTACTGATCTTCTGAGTGCGGGTGTTCTGCCGCCAGCGGGTGATCCGTAAGGCCTGGACGGCTCCGGGCAAGCCCAGGGTGTCGGCCTGGACGCACTTCAGGGCCCGGGTCTCGTCCCGGCCGTGCCCATGATCATGCGTGGTCTCACCAGGCCGGACGTGTTTCCAGGGCAGGCGTTTGCAGGCCCGGTAGGTGGTGGGCTGGTTCTTCTTCACGATCGCGATGTAGAAGGCTTTCTGGTCCTCGTGCAGCCACTGCAGGTGAGCACGGACCGTCAACAACGCGTCGAACGTCACGACCCGACCGGCCAGGTCGCCGTCGAGGATCGTCCTCAGGGTGTCCTGGAAGTGAGTGACCTCGCTGCTTTTCGCGTCGATCTCGACGTGACCCAGGAACCGGCCACCGGCACTGGCGTGTTCACAGACACCCAGCAGGTGCACTCTGTGCCCATCCGATCGCCGCGCACCGCGCGAGGTTTTGCCGTCCACGGCAATAGGTCTCATCCACGGTCTGACCGCGTTGCGCAGGGCGTCAGCTTGTCGCCTGGCCTGGCGGGCCGGGTAGCTTCGTCCGCGCGTGCCGGCCGGTCCACCCACACGGGCCGGTCCCGGCCGGGCTGTGGTCAGGACCGCTCGGGTCAGGTCGGCCGGCTCGATCCGGTCCAGTAGACCCCTGATCGTCTTCTCGCTCGGAACCCGGTGACACCCGGTCAGGACATCGAATGGCAGCCTGAACCGGGCCAGTTCGTCCGATCCGGCCCGGGCGATCCACTGCCCGATGGCGGTCATCCCCTCGTGCCCGGCGGCGGTCAGCGCACACAGGGCGATCGCGACCAGGCTGGCCAGGGCATACGTGCGACCGAACGTCGATCGGGGATCACGGATGCCCTCCAGTCGGCCCCACACGTCCTGCGGTAACTCCTGGACAACTCTGCCGGTGTCGGCGTCGAGAGACTCGACGACCAGGCCACCGGCACGCAACAATGCCGACGCGGGCACGCGGTGCTCCTGTCATAGGGCTTCATACACCGCTATGACTTCCCACTGCGTGCCCGCCCAAAACCCCTTCACCTGAACCAGGTCAGACCAACGCCCCTGGAACGAATCCGCCCACCTCACCGCAACCCATCAGTACGCCGGAGCCCTG
>NZ_JAJOMB010000071.1 GCF_021129305.1 Kineosporia babensis
AGTGGAGTCCAGCAGAGTGGTGTAACGGCCACAGAGCCCGCTGACCTGCGGGCGTGGCGTACCCAGACGTAGGGCGGCCATCGCGTGATTCTTCGAGAGACCTTCCAAAATCTGCTCGTAGGAGACCACGCGATGGCCAAGAACCAGAGTACCCAGATCGACCCTGCCCAGTTCCTCAATGACCAGCTCGAGTCTGCGTCGCCGGATCTGCTGCGGCAGATGATGAGCGCGTTCATCACGACACTGATGGGTGCAGAGGTCGATGCCCTGTGCGGCGCCGGCTACGGCGTCCCCTCGTCGGAGCGGGTGAACTCCCGCAACGGTTACCGCCACCGAGACTTCGACACCCGCGTCGGAACGCTCGACGTGGCGATCCCGAAAGTACGCACCGGAACGTACTTCCCGGACTGGCTTCTGGAGCGCCGCAAGCGCGCCGAGGCTGCCCTGACCTCGGTCGTGGCCACCTGCTACCTGCTCGGCGTCTCGACGCGCCGGATGGAGAAGCTCGTGGAGTCCCTCGGCATCACGCGCCTGTCGAAGTCGCAGGTCAGCGCGATGGCCGCTGATCTGGACGCTCAGGTCGAGGCGTTCCGGACCCGGCCTCTGGATGCCGGCCCGTACACGTTCGTGGCCGCCGACGCCCTGGTCCTGAAGGTCCGCGAGGACGGACGCGTGGCGAACGTCCATGCCCTGGTCGCGGTCGGGGTCAATCGAGACGGTCACCGCGAGATCCTCGGCCTGCGAGTGACGTCCGCTGAGGACGGCGCCGGATGGCTGGGGTTCTTCCGCGATCTGAGCGCCCGCGGCCTAAGCGGGGTCAAACTCGTGACCAGCGACGCGCACTCGGGCCTGGTCGCTGCGATCGGCGCGACCCTGCCGGGGGCCTCGTGGCAGCGATGCCGCACCCACTACGCCGCGAACCTGATGTCGGCAACCCCGAAAAGCAGCTGGCCGTGGGTGAAGACGCTGCTCCACTCGGTCTTCGACCAGCCCGACGCTGACTCCGTCCATGCCCAGTTCGACCGGGTCATCGAGTCCCTGGACGAAAAGCTCCCCGCCGTCGCCGAGCACCTCGAGACCGCCCGCACCGACGTCCTGGCCTTCACCACGTTCCCGAAGTCCCTCTGGCGCCAAATCTGGTCGAACAACCCGCAGGAACGCCTCAACCGCGAGATCCGCCGCCGCACCGACGTCGTCGGGATCTTCCCCAACCGCGACGCCCTGATCCGCCTGGTCGGCGCTGTTCTGGCCGAACAACACGACGAATGGATCGAAGGACGCCGTTACCTCGGCACCGAAATCCTCGCCCAGGCCCGCACCGCCAACCCCACCACGAAGGAGGACACACCCGACATCCAGGCAATCACCGCCTGACCAGCCAAGACGAATCACGCGACACGACCGTTACACCACCTCCATGGGCTTGACC
>NZ_JAJOMB010000072.1 GCF_021129305.1 Kineosporia babensis
TGGATAGAGAGAATAGAGGCGTCATCCGGAGTCCACGGTCTGACTCAGACTTGGATCGACGCCGTTGGTTGTCCTCAAATGGAATCCGTCGGCCGTGGGTTCCGGGTGATGTTCATGTCACCGGCGCGACGGTTGTGACCTCATAGGAGCTTGCGTCACCAAGCCCGTCTCTGTCCTGTCCGTCCGCCGCACCGGTGACGTGCCGCCTACCCGGTCAGGACAGGAGCGCCCCACCAGCATGACAACCAAGACCCGCGCTGCCAACAGCGGCCCCGGAGAACGCGCCGCCGGAAAGAACACCACGACCAGCAAACCATCCACAAGCATGTCGGGAGAGGTGATCGGCGGAGTCGATACACACGGACACACCCACCACTGCGCTGTCATCGACGCGGTGACCGGCAAGCTCCTAGGGGACCAGGAGTTCCCTGCTACGGCGGCCGGTTACCGGCAGTTGCTGGCCTGGATGAGCACTGCCGGGACCGTGCTGAGAGTCGGGATCGAGGGAACCGGATCCTACGGCGCCGGCCTCTACCGCCACCTCGACAGCCAGGGCGTGCCCGTCCTGGAAGTCACCCGCCCCAACCGGCAGACCCGCCGCCTGCAGGGCAAGTCCGACCCGATCGACGCGATCAACGCCGCCCGGGCAGTCCTGGCCGAAACCGCCACTGCACGGCCAAAACCGAGAACAGGACACGTCGAAGCCATCCGGCTGCTGCGCACCACCCGGGCCAGTGCCGTCAAGGCCCGCAAGGCCGCGATCCAACAGATGCACGGCCTGCTCTACGGTGCCCCCGAGGATCTGCGAGAACTCCTGGCCGGCCTCAACCGTGCCGCACTGGTAGCCCGCTGCGCCCGCCTGCGCGCCGACCACGCCCGCCTGCACGACCCGGCTGTTGCCGCCAAGGCCATGCTACGCCGCCTGGCCCGCCGGGTTCAGCGCCTGGACGAGGAAATCGCTGAGGCCAACACCGAACTGGCCGCCCTCATCGAATCCGTGGCCCCCACCACCCTCGAGGTCTTCGGCGTCGGCCCCGAGGCCGCCGGGCAGCTGCTCACCACCGTCGGGCAGAACGCCGACCGGTTCACCAGCGAAGCGTCCCTGGCCCGCCTCTGCGGTGTTGCCCCCATCCCCGCCAGCACCGGAAACAGCAGTCGCCACCGACTGCACCGCGGCGGAGACCGCCAGGCAAACTCCGTCCTCTACATGATCGTCGTCAATCGCCTGCGCTGGCACGAGCCGACCCGCGCCTACGTCGAAAAGCGCACCGCAGAAGGAAAAACCAAAAAGGAGATCATCCGCTGCCTCAAACGTGCACTCATCCGAGAACTCTACCGAACCCTCAAATCCGACCTCACAAACCACGCAAGAACGCTATCCACTGCAGCTTGACAATGCATAGGAGCATCCA
>NZ_JAJOMB010000073.1 GCF_021129305.1 Kineosporia babensis
TGAGGTTCCCCCGAGGGAGTGGACACCGAGTTAGCAGGACCGTAGGTCCTGCTGGAAGGATGTCCCTATGCCTCCTCGTAAGCGCCGGTCGTACACGACCGAGTACAAGATCGAGGCTGCTCACCGCGTGATCGACTCCGGGCGGACCATCGCCGAGGTCGCTCGGGAACTCGGGATCGACCCGGGCATGCTGAGTGTCTGGGTCAAGGACGAACGCCGGCGGGTCACCGCCGCCGAGGCGGTCGGGGAAGCTCCCCTGGACGCCGCCGAACGGGCCGAGTTGCTGCGGCTACGCAGCCGAGTCTCGGAACTGGAGAAAGACAATCAGTTCCTGGCAAAAGCTTCGGCGTACTTTGCGTCGAAGACGAATCCACGCGGTTCGAACTGATGGCGAAGTACGCCTGCCCCGAGCAAGATTCCCAGCCAGAGCACGAGCAGCCGGCCCCGACCGGCCAGGAGCCCGGAACGCACGACGAGACAGGCGTCCAGGCCGCGCAGCCCCGGCCGCAGAGGTTCTCCGTGCTCCGGATGGCCCGTCTGCTGAAGGTCTCCACGTCGGGCTTCTACGCCTGGCGCAACCGCCGGACCGCATCCGAACCGACCGAAAGACAACAGCGGCGAACAGATCTGACGGTCAAGATCCTTGACATTCACGCCGAGTCCGACGGGACCTACGGCTCCCCGCGGATCACTGACGAGCTGCGTGAACGGGGTGAGGTCGTGAATCCCAAGACCGTCGCGTCGATCATGGCCGAGATCGGGATCGAGGGCATCAGTCCCCGCACGTTCAAAGTCCGCACGACAGTTCAGGATCCAGACGCATCGTTCCCACCCGACCTGGTGCTGCGGCAGTTCGATCAAGGACGATTGAACGCCGCGTGGTTCACCGACATCACCTACCTGACCTGCGGTGACGGTGACATGTTCCTGTGCGCGATCCGGGACGGGCACTCCCGCCGCGTCCTGGGCTACGCCATCGACGACCACTTCGACGCGCCCATGGTCGCCCGGGCCATCGACGCCGCCGTGGCCACCCGCACCGCCGAAGGCCACGACGTGGCCAAGACCATCCTGCATTCGGATCGTGGCGGGGAGTTCACGGGCGCCGTGACCGCGGCCGCCTGCGGCCGGCACGACCTGCGCCGGTCGATGGGCGAGACCGGGATCTGCTGGGACAACGCGCCCTCGGAGTCGTTCTGGTCCACCTTCAAGCACGAGTACTACTACCGCCGGACCTTCGCCACGAAGGCGGAACTCATTGCCGGAGTTGACACATGGATCCGCTGGTTCAATCATGAACGTCGCCACTCAGGAGCAGGAGGGCTCAGCCCCATCCGCTTTGAGCGGACACTGACAGGCACAGCCAACGCTGCTTAACCCCCTGTCCACCGTTTCGGGGGAACCTCA
>NZ_JAJOMB010000074.1 GCF_021129305.1 Kineosporia babensis
TGTCAAGTGCCGGGTTTGGTAGAGGGTCTGATTACACGGTGATCAGCTCGGTGGCTGGGGTTTTGGTGTAGAAGTTGGCCTCGTGCTCGGCGGGCGGGACATGGCCGAGGGCCTCGTGAAGCCGGTCGTTGTTGTACCAGTCGATGTATTCGGCGGTGGCGATCTCGAGGTCGTCGATCCCGTTCCAGGGGCCCAGGTTGCGGACGAGTTCGGCCTTGTAGACCGAGTTCAAGGCCTCGGCCATCGCGTTGTCGTAGGAGTCTCCCTTCGAGCCGACCGAAGCGACGGCCTCGGCCTCTTCCAAGCGGGCGGTGTAGCGGACATCGACGTACTGAACGCCCCTGTCCGAGTGGTGAATCAGGCCGCTCAGGTCGCGCCCGTCACGCTGACGGGCCCAGATGGCCATCTGCAGGGCGTCCAGGGCCAGATCCGTGCGCATATTCCTCGACAGGCGCCAGCCGACGATCTTCCGGGAGAACACATCCAGGATGAACGCCGCGTAGACCCATCCGGAAAGGGTTCTCACGTAGGTGAAGTCGGCAACCCACAACTGGTCTGGCGCAGTGGCGGTGAAATTCCTCTTGACGTGATCGGCGCGGGTGTCGATACCCTTGCCGGCGACGGTCGTTCTGGGAGTTTTGCGGCGGGATACTCCTTTCAGGCCAGCCGCTTTCATGAGGCGCTGGATGGTGCAGCGGGCGACAGGCAAGCCGTTGACGCCACCCAGGCGGGCCAGGGCGGCATACATTTTCCGAATGCCGTAGACGCCGTAGTTGCGGGCATGGACCTCCCGAAGTTTCGCGGTGACGGCCTGGTCCCGCACCGCCCGGTCCGAGGGCGGGCGCGCCTTGCGGGCGTAGTAGGTACTCGGAGCGATCTTGGCGCCCATCCCGGTCAGGACGGCGCAGATCGGCTCGACTCCGAACTGGTCTTTGTGCTGGTCGATGTACTCGACGATCAGCGCGAGGGACGGTCC
>NZ_JAJOMB010000075.1 GCF_021129305.1 Kineosporia babensis
GGGCCTTCACCCCGGAATTTGGACACGCGGGTGAGTGTTTCAGGCTGCCAGGACGAACGTAGCAGCGTTGAGGATGTTCTCGTACTGGTTGGGTGAGACTTTCTGGCAGTAGGAGTGCCTTCGGCGGGTGTTGTAGCGGGTGCAGAACCGGAAGCTGTCCCGGCGGCAGGTGGCCTGGTCGATCCAGAACGGTTCGCCTTGGAGGGTTTCTCGTTTGAAGGTGGCGTTCCAGGACTCCACGGCGGCGTTGTCGGCGCTGGAGCCGATCCTGCCCATGGACTGACGCAGTCCGAGTTTCCTGCAGTGTTCCACGAAGGCGTTCGACGTATATTGAGCTCCGTGATCCGAGTGAAAAATGGCTCCTTCCAGCGTTCCTCGGGTGGCGAGGGCGTCGTTGAGGGCCTCGATGACCAGTTCGGTGCGCATGTGATCGGCGATGGCCCAGCCGACCAGGCGGCGTGAGGCCAGGTCGATGACGGTGGCCAGATACAGGTTCGAGCCGTCGGCGATCGGCAGGTAGGTGATGTCCCCGGCGTAGACACAGCCCGGTGCGGGCGCCCAGAACTGGCGTTTGACCAGGTCAGGGAACTTCTGCCCGGACTCGTCGCTGATCGTGGTGCGGACCTTGCGCCGTAACCGCAGCCCGGTGATGTTGTGCTCGCGCATGACGCGGGCCACCCGTTTGTGGTTGATCCGCTCACCGGCCGGCACGCCCTCGTTGAGCTCGGCCGTGATCCGGGGTGCCCCCAGTGTCCGGTCGGCCTCGTTCAGGAGGCGGATCTGCTCGGCCAGGCACTGGTCGGCGGCGGCCCTGCGGGCCCGGCCGGGCGCGGCCTTGCGCCAGGCATAATAGGAGGAACGCTGCAGGTCCAGGACCTGGCACATCCGCTTCACCTCGAAGGTGTCCCGGTGATCATCAACGAACTGGAAGCGGCTCACCAGG
>NZ_JAJOMB010000076.1 GCF_021129305.1 Kineosporia babensis
GTTCAAGACCCCCAAGGGCGGCAGTCTGAACGTGAACCAGAAAGCCCACAACAGCCTCCACAGCGCCGTGCGGGCCCTGGGCGAACGCGCCAACTCGATCCTGAAGACCACCTTCAAGGCCCTGCGCCGCTGGCGCGGCTGCCCCTGGCGCATCGGTGACATCGTCGCAGCAGCACTCGTCCTGCTTCACCAGGAGAACGGCCGCACAACATGATCACGTTCTGTTTGAACCGGTTACTCGGACAGGCTCACTCTGAACGATCGTGATGCGCAGAAGGTGGGAGGTTGGGCTGAGATCTGTGTTGCATCGGGCCGAGACATTGGCGATTCAGGCGATCGCGCGCGAGCCGGGGTCTTGAAGAACACAGTGTCGGAGGCTAATGCCGCGGATGAGCCTCCGAACCATCCCTGATAGTCAGAAGGGTAAGCGAATCGGACCGCCACCCGAAAGCGAAGACCGTGACGTTGAGTTACCGCTCGGCTCGAAGTCGCCGCTGAAGCGGCTCAGCACCGAGCGGATCCGAGCTCTGGTCGAGCGATACCAGCCCGTAAGAACGGAGGGTGGAGCAGGAGTTCGCCTCCTCTGTCGTTTCACCTGTGGAAGCATGTAGCCGTGCTGGATTACAGGTACGAGGATTTGGGCGACGACGAGTTCCAGTTGCTCGTTGCTGCGCTCGTGGGTTCTGACG
>NZ_JAJOMB010000077.1 GCF_021129305.1 Kineosporia babensis
GCCGCGTAGAGCTTCTTGTAGGCCGCCGCCCCGACCGGGTTCTGGTTGGGCTCGAAGATCGCCCCGGCGTAGTAGCTGGCGTCCTCGTTGAAGTACGCCTCGTAGGCCAGGTTCTCCCCCAGGCTCTTGAAGAACTCGACCATCTTGCCGATGTAGAACGAGTTGTCGCCGCCGTTCTGCCCGGCGTGCGCGGTGCCCGGGTACATCCCCCACTCCGGCACGGCCAGCTTCTTACCGTGCTCGGCGGCGAAGTCGGCCCAGAACTTCAGCCCGAACTCCCCGTTGTAGTGCTGCTGCCAGCCCTCCTCGGTGTTCGCCGCGGGCCAGCTGTCGTAGGAGTCGATCCCGACGATGTCCACGTAGTCGTCACCCGGGTAGGCCTGGGTGGCATCGGCCAGACCGGCACTGACCCCCCGGTTCACGGTCCAGTCCCACTTCAGGTCCGGGGCCGTGCTGCGGGCCGAGGTGACCACCTGACGGAAGCACTCGGCGTACTCCTGCGGGTTGTGGGCACTCCAGGCGTACCAGTTGCCGTTGAACTCCCAGCCCAGCCGGATGATCGAGTCACCCATCTGGTTGTTCACGAAGTTCTGGCCGAACTGCTTCCACTTGTCGTTGTACTCACCCTTGGCGCAGGCGCCCAGGCTGGCCCCGGCGGCCTCCGGGATCATCGC
>NZ_JAJOMB010000078.1 GCF_021129305.1 Kineosporia babensis
CACTGAGCCTGTCCGAGTAACCGGTTCAAACAGAA
This sequence comes from Kineosporia babensis, assembly GCF_021129305.1. Lineage (GTDB taxonomy): Bacteria > Actinomycetota > Actinomycetes > Actinomycetales > Kineosporiaceae > Kineosporia > Kineosporia babensis. The sequence continues at coordinate 36 of NZ_JAJOMB010000078.1, forward strand.
CGTGATCATGTTGTGCGGCCGTTCTCCTGGTGAAGCAGGACGAGTGCTGCTGCGACGATGTCGCCGATGCGCCAGGGGCAGCCGCGCCAGCGGCGCAGGGCCTTGAATGTGATCTTCAGGATCGAGTTGGCGCGTTCGCCCAGGGCCCGCACGGCGCTGTGGAGTCTGTTGTGGGCTTTCTGGTTCACGGTCAGGCTGCCGCCGGCGGGTGTCTTGAACGGCACCAGCAGCAGGTCCTTTTCGCCTTCGTAGCCGAGGTCGGCCAGGGCCTTGTGGTCGTCGTCGATCCACTGGCTCAGCAGATCGAGCAGGTCAGGATCTGCGCGGGCTGCGGTGGTGTCGTGTTCGCGGCCCGGGCGCACGTTCGAGGTCCACAACGGCCAGCCGTCCGGCGCGGAGACGACCTGAATGTTCCCGCCGTGACGGGAGTGCTTGCCCGACCACCACAGATCCACCCCGGGTGTGGGCCCGCGGGTGTGGATACGGTCGGTCTCGATCAGGGTCCCGTCCAGGATCACGTGCGTGTGACCGGCGGCCCGGGCCGCCAGCAACGCTCCGGAAAGGCCCGGCCGGCGAT
>NZ_JAJOMB010000079.1 GCF_021129305.1 Kineosporia babensis
CGGATCGGGCCGAGACGTTCGAGTTGGGTGACGTGCTGGGGTGTGAGTTCCTCGATGCTGTGTGCGCCGAGCAGTTTCATGGTGCGCACGACTTGGTCGGCGAGGATTTCGATGGTCTTGTCGACGCCTTCGCGGCCTCCGGCCATGAGTCCGTAGAGGTAGGCGCGGCCGATCAGGGTGAATTTGGCGCCCAGGGCGATGGAGGCGACGATGTCGGCGCCGTTCATGATGCCGGTGTCGACGACGACCTCGACGTCCTGGCCTACTTCGCGGACGACGTCGGGTAGGAGGTGGAACGGGATGGGTGCGCGGTCGAGTTGGCGGCCGCCGTGGTTGGACAGGACGATGCCGTCTACGCCGAGGTCGGTGAGTTTCTTGGAGTCCTCGACGGTTTGCACGCCTTTGATGGCGATCTTGCCGGGCCACATTTCGCGGATGATGCGGAGGTCTTCGTAGCTGATGGTGGGGTCCATGGCGAAGTCGAGGAGTTCGCCGACGGTGCCGCCGGTCGAGGACAGGGAGGCGAATTCGAGTTTGGGGGTGGTGAGGAAGTCGTACCACCACCAGGG
>NZ_JAJOMB010000008.1 GCF_021129305.1 Kineosporia babensis
GCTGCCAAGCGCAGGGCGGGGCGCGACAGTTCCGGCTCCACGGCAATGACATCGGTCATCGTGGGAGTGTGCCTGATTAAGCGGCCGTTGCCGAGTGGCTGACTAGAACGGAGTCTCCGCCTGAAACGACGGGCCCCGGCACTGCCGCGAGGGAATGCCAATGATTCATATTCGCTACCTGGCAGCGGCTTTCACGTCTGGGCGGAGGTGTCGTCGGCGTAGTGTCCAGGCGCCGGATGGTGTTCATCTGGATGTTGCCCGCGGGGAGATCGTCAGTCTTCTCGGGCCCAACGGCCTCGGAAAGACCACTGCGCTGCAGATTATCACCAAGCTTGCTGCGGCCCCAGCGCGGGACGGCCCAAGTCTGCGGTATCGCACGGCATTGAAAACTCTTGGGAGGTGAAGCTTCAGCTGGGATGGTGAAGCACCGGGCGGCCCGGCGGTGAGGCGGTCGACCGGGGGATGCTTTATGGGGGGGCGAGGGTCGGGATCGGGATCGGTCATGACGGCTCCCGCTGGGCGGCTGCGTCGACAATCATCACGATCAGCATGAGCAGACCCGCGCCCACGGCGGCCGCGGCGACGGCGGTCTCCCCGAAGATCAGGCCGAACCCGAGCCCGAGCACGCCGACCGCGGTCATCCACCAGCCGAGCCGGCCGAAGACCGGAGCCTGGAAGGCCGCGGCGAAGGGCACGAAGTGCAGCCCGACGGCGGTCACCACCCAGGCCGGTTGCAACTCGGCCGCGCCGACGGCGTTCAGCAAGGCGTTCCCGCCGGCCATGCCGACGAGCATGCCGAGGACGCTGAACCCGTAGACCCGGCCCGCGGTAGGACCGGGCGGAGGCAGAACCGGCAGGTGCCGGGAGCGCAGCAGGGAGGCCCAGACGAAGACCACGAGGACGACCGCCCAGGCGACGATCGCGGCCAGCGGCCAGGAGCCCGGCAGGTCACCCCTGTTGACGTGGACGAAGGCGGTCGCACCGGCCGCGCCGATGAGTCCCCCCAGCACCTGGGGGTGCATCGGTTGCGCGATCCCTCGTTGAGGGGCAGCGGGGTGATCCGCCGTGGACGAGGGCATACGGGTTCCTTCCGGGCCTGAGGATTCGTTGTCGTCCATGATGTCCTCCTCGGCCCGGACGGCAGAAGTGGGTGCTCGCACAAGATCCTCATGACGGCTGCCATGCCAGGGTCCTGCTCGACCCTCAGCTCGCGGCCGACGCCCTGCGCGGCGAGCCCAACCCGTTGTCCGAGCGCGAGGCGGTCCGCGCCGCCCGCCGCCGCGGCTGGTTCTGACGTTCGAGAAACCCTCAGGCCCGGCCGAGCAGCTCCGAATGCGGGCTGAGTTCCGGCTGCCAGGTCTGCATCCGGCCCTTGCCCTGGGCCTTCGCCCGGTACATGGCCACGTCGGCCCGGACCAGCAGTTCCGGCAGGCTGATCTGCGCGTCGGAATGCACCAGGCCGATGCTCGCGCCGATCGCGTACTGCCCGGCCGGGCCGCTGGTCAGCGTGGACAGGCCGAGGACGATGCGCTCGGCGATGTGCCCGGCGGTCCGCTCGTCGATGCCCTTCAGCAGCACGGCGAACTCGTCGCCGCCGAGCCGGGCCACCACGTCGTTGTCCCGGACCAGGCTGCGCAGCATCGCGGCCACCCGGACCAGCAGGTCGTCACCGGCCGCGTGGCCGAGGTTGTCGTTCACGTCCTTGAAGTCGTCCAGGTCGATGAACATGACGCTCAGGTCGCCGGTACCGCTGAGCAGGCGGGCCGTGGCCTCGGTGAATCCTTGACGGTTGGCCAGGCCGGTGAGGGGGTCGGTCAGGGCCTGGGTGACGAGTTCGGCGTGGGTCTCGCTGTTGCGGTGGGCCAGGACGACCTGATTGAGGATGCTGCCGGCGGTGGAGACGACGTCGGGCGGTACCCGGCCTGGATGTCCGAGAGCTATGGAGACGTCGGGAATCTCGTCGTAAGCGAGGACTTCCCAGCCACAACCCCCGTCCAGTTCCGAGACTCGATCGATCGACGTCAGGCCGGGCGGTGGCGGGTGCGGGAAACCTGTCGTCCGGTCAAGGTTCAGCCCGTCGGAGGTCCGGATCAAGCGGGCCACGCGCAGGCCAGGCGTGAATGACGCCAGGCTTTCCAGTGCCTGCCAACCCGTTTGGCGGATCCGCTCTCCATCGGTAGCCCCCAGCAACCGGGTGCCGGTTTCTGCGATCAGTCGTTCCCGGCGGGAACTGAACTCGCGGGCGTTGATCGATTCGGCCAACTGCCAGCCGAAGATGCTCAGCGAGACGGTCGTGAAGAACCCCGCGGTCAGCGCGGTGGTGAAAATGTCGGGATTGGGCTGCGCCTGCACATTCCACCAGAGGACGGGTCCGGCCGAGTAGGCGAACAGGAACAGCAGGGCGCGTAGCAGGTTTCGCGCACCACTGCTGTAAAGACAGCGGTACCAGATGGTCTGGAAGCCGATGCCGAAGCCGACCAGCGGGATCGCCGAGATCATCAGGACCAGGGTGAAGCAGAGCGCGTCGAGCACGTCCATGGCCACCGGCACCCGGCCTGTCCTTCGGCCGATCAGCAGCGACGCGGTCAGGACGGCCAAGAGCACGATCATCAGAGGGCGCGGTTCGGCCCGGGCGATCAGCGGCGGCGCGCAGGTGAGCACGGTGGAGAGCACGACGGCCAGACCGATCCAGCGCACGCGGGCCTCGGCCTCGTCGCGCGGCGGGATTCTCCACCACGAACGGTCCGCTTCGCGAACGTCGTCCACCAAAGCCCCATTTCCGCGCCACCGGCTGACGCAGACTACTCACCACCTCATGCTGTGTCTCGACCGGACCGACGCCCGACTTGATCGGTCAAGGCTCAGGACTCGCTGCCCACCGGCAGGCCCTCGGCCAGAAGAGAGCGGTACAGGGCCAGGTGCGAGGCCGCAGCGTCGTCCCAGGAGTGCGCACGGGCCAGCGCCAGGCCACGGGCAGTCCGCGCCGGATCGACGGCACCCGACAGGTCGGCCAGGAGGCCAGCGGCCAAGGACGCGGCATCGGTCGCGTAGCGCACCGAGTCCGAGAAGACCTCACGCAGGACCGGAAGATCGCGAACCACCACCGGACGACTTGCAGCCAGAGCTTCCATTGCGGCCAGGCCGAAGCCCTCGGCGGTGCTGGGGAAGGCGAAGGCTGTGCAGGATGCGACCAGGCCGGGAAGCTCGTCGTCGGGAACCGGGCCGAGCATACTCAGGCGCACTCCCAGCGACGAGACCAAGGCGTCCACCGAAGCCCGGTAGTCGCGGTAGTCGAAGAGAGTCTCACCACCGGCGATGACCAGTTGCACGTCTGGACGCACGGCCTGGACCTGCGCCATCGCAGCCACCAGGTCGAGAGTGCCCTTCCGGGGCTCGATGCCACCGACGGCCAGCACGAAGTCACCGCGCCCCGAATCCGGAACAGCTGAGGAAAAGCGTTCGGAATCAACCCCGTTCGGAATCACGGTAGCGCTCAGGCCCCAGCCGTCCAAGAGCTCAGAAGCAACGGACGAGGACACGCAGACTCGCGCGGTCGGCTCCAGCAGAGCGCGCTCATGGCAGGCAGCCAGTTCCGGGGTGGTGAAGTGGTCCAGGTGATGCACCGTGCGGATCTTGCCCGGGACCGCGTTGGCGGTAATGCAGTCCTGGGCATGGATCACGTCGTACGAACCATGGAAAGCATTGCCGAGAGTGCTGATTGAACGAAGGACGCGTTCGCCGACCGTTTCGTTCTCGTCCGGTGGGAACGGGACGGCCTGCACGGTGACGCGTGGATCGACCGGGCGGAAGAAGGCTTGGTCGCCGCCGCGGGCCAGGGTCCAGACGGTGACGTCCTCGCCCGCGCGAGCCAGCGCCTCGGCGAGGGCAAGGGTGTGGACGACGCCGCCGCGCGGCTTGGTGGAGTAGGTGAGAAGGCTGATCCGCACCCGCTCAGCATGCCTGAGAGATTGCGGTCATGCAGAAGTGTTCCGGACGAAACACTTCGGTAATCACGGCTCACTTCACTAATGAGGCATGAAGGCAAAGGACGACCTCTCGGGTCACCTGCTCGCCGGCGGCCTCGATGGCCGGCATCTGCCCGTCGCCGTGATCGGCGGCGGCCAGGCCGGCCTCGCCGCCAGCTACTGCCTCTCGGCCGCCCGGGTCGAGCACATCGTCCTCGAGCGCCGGAGCATCGGTCACGAGTGGCGGGAAAAGCGCTGGGACAGCTTCAGTCTGGTCACCCCGAACTACCAGTGCCTGCTGCCCGGGCACGAGTACGCCGGCCCGGCGCCGGACGGGTTCATGGTGCGCGACGAGATCGTCGACTACCTGCGGGACTACGTGCGCAAGTTCGACCCGCCGATTCTGGAGGGCGTGGAAGTCACGCTCCTGCGGCACGACGGCCAGCGGTTCGAGCTGCAGACCAGCCGCGGAACGCTCTACGCGGACCAGGTGGTCGTCGCCACCGGCGCCTACCAGTTGCCCAGGATCCCGCGGATCGCCGAACGGCTGCCCGGCAGCGTGTTCCAGCTGCACTCCGGCGACTACAAGAACCCCCAGCAACTGCCCGAGGGCGAGACGCTGGTCGTCGGCACCGGGCAGTCGGGCTGCCAGATCGCCGAGGACCTGCATCTGGCCGGGCGCAAGGTGCACCTGGCCACCGGTACCGCCCCGCGCGTGGCCCGGTTCTACCGCGGCCGGGACTGCATGACCTGGCTCGACGAGATCGGGCACTACACCAAGGGAATCACCGAGTTCGCCGACCAGGACGGCACCCGGCACAAGGTCAATCACTACGTGACCGGCCGTGACGGCGGCCGGGACATCGACCTGAGAGCGTTCGCCCGGGAGGGGATGCAGCTCTACGGCCGGCTCAGCACCATCGAGGGCAGCACGGTCAGCTTCCAGGACGATCTGAAGCGCAATCTCGACGGTGCCGACGCGGTGGCCGAGGGCATCAAGAACCTGATCGACGCCTACATTGCCGAAAAGGGCCTGAACCAACCCGAAGAGCCACGCTACACACCGGTGTGGGAGCCCGGCCCCGACGTCCCTGATCGGATCAACCTCTACACCTGCAACATCAGTTCGGTGATCTGGTGCACCGGGTTCAGCGCCGACTACCGCTGGATCGACCTCCCGGTCTTCAACGGCCACGGTTACCCGACCCACACCCGAGGCGTGACCAGCCTGCCCGGGCTCTACGTGCTCGGTCTGCCCTGGCTGTGGACCTGGGGTTCGGGGCGTTTCCGGGGAATCGGGGACGACGCCCGGCACCTCACCGAGCAGATCCTGCGCAACGCCCAACTCCAGAAGCGGGTGGCATGAAGCACTGCGACGCTCACCGGCATCTCGGCGTGCTGCCCGCCTATCCGTTCTACGGCGGCCCGCCGATCCAGGCCGACATCACCGCGCGCGGCACGATCAAGGAGTTGCTGCGCGACCTGGACGAGGAGAAGACCGAACGGGCGCTGGTGATTCCGAACTACGGTGTGCCGCAGGCCGATCTGGCCTTCAGCTTCAACGAGCTGGTGGTCGAGGCCGCGCAGACCGACGAGCGGATCCGGGCCGGCCTCTGGGTCTCGGCCAAGCCACAGGACACCGACCTCACCGCGAAAGCACTGCAGCTGGCCGGCGAAGACGGGGTCAAGGCCCTGAAACTGAGCTTCCTGCTGGGCGGCCAGGTCGACCAGGAAGACGTCCGGCCCGGCCTCGAGAAGATCTTCGCCACCGCCCGGACCCACAACCTGGTCGTCCACGTGCACACCAGCCCGGGCGGCGCCAGCGACATCGACGAGATCGGCAAGCTGGTCGAACGTTACGCCGACGACGTCAAGCTGCACCTGGTGCACTTCGGCGGCGGGATGAGCGGCCACATAAAGCTGATCGGCGGCCGCTTCTTCGACTGGATCGAGCAGGGCAAGCAGGTGTACACCGACCTGTCCTGGGCGATCGGCTTCGCCCCGCGCTGGCTGGCGCAGGAGATCGACCGGCGCGGCCTCGGCCACGACCGGGTGCTGTTCGCCAGCGACCAACCCTGGGGCGACTTCACCGGCGAATACGCCCGCCTCACCTCATCCTTCGTGGACGGCGAACTGGCCGGCCGCGCGCTGCACGGAACGTTCGAGTATCTCTACAACTGAAAGGTCCCGACCAATGACCGAACTGACCGAACTCGAGACCAAGTCCCTCGAGGAGATCCCGCACCCCTCGCTGCCCGAGGGCTCCAGCATCTACGGCGCCACCAAGGTCTTCCCCGACTACAAGGCCGAGAACGGCGAGACCTACTTCACCCTGGTCCACGGCATCGCGCACGAGTCCTCGGTGAGCTTCGTGGCGATCCTGCAGGCCACCCGCGCCCTGCGGAAGGGCTTTGAGTCGGCGATCTACTTCTACGGCCCGGGCTCACTGAACGCCCTTGCCACTCGCGGTTTCCCGACCACCGGCAACAGCGCCTTCCCGGGTGAGCACAACATCAACGATTCGCTGAAGACCTTCATCAAGGAGGGCGGCAAGGTCTACTGCTGCCGCTTCGGCCTCTCGCTGCACGGGGCCCGGGAGGAAGACCTGATCGAGGGCGTCATCCCGACCCACCCGCTGGACGTGCAGGACGCAGTGATCCACTACGCCCGCAAGGGTGCCATCATCAACTCGACCTACATGATCTGAGGTCTGCTTCATGGACACCGTCACGAGAGTGAACCTCGCGGTGCACGGGGTGCGCGTGGACGCCCCGGTCCGGCGCAGCAAGGGCGCCGGGCCGAGCGACGACGGGCACCTGGTTCTCGACGGCGAGAACGCGGCCCTGCCGATCGTGGCCGACAGCCCTTACGTGATTCGTCAGGGCCGGGTCTACGAGGGCCGGATCGATCTCGGCTTGTCGGTGAACACCGTGCAGCGGCCCCAGTTCTACGATCTCAAGACGGCCGACGGTGTCCCCTACGAGAAGATCGCCCTGCTGCACGGTAAGGACGTGCTGGCCACCACGGTGGTGCAGACCTGCATCCGCTACGAGGAGTCGCAGCGCTGCCGGTTCTGCGCGATCGAGGAATCGCTGAAGCAGGGCAGCACGATCGCCGCGAAGACGCCCGCCCAGCTGGCCGAGGTGGCCGAGGCCGCGGTCCGGCTGGACGGCGTGCGGCAGATGGTGATGACGACCGGCACCACCACCGGCCCGGACCGGGGCGCCCGCAATCTGGTGCGTTCGGTCCGGGCGGTGCGCCAGGCGGTCCCCGGCCTGCCGATCCAGGTGCAGATCGAGCCGCCGAAAACCCTTTCGGTGATCCAGGACCTGAAGGACGCGGGCGCCGAGGCGATCGGCATCCACGTCGAGAGCATGGACGACGAACTGCGCCGGAAGTGGATGCCCGGCAAGGGCAGCGTGCCGATGGCCGAGTACGAGGCCGCCTGGGACGAGGCCGTGCGGGTGTTCGGCCGCAACAAGGTGTCCACCTACCTGCTGATCGGGCTCGGCGAGAGCCCGGACGAGCTGGTCGCCGGGGCCAAGACCCTGATCGATCGCGGTGTCTACCCGTTCGTCGTCCCGATGCGCCCGATGCTGGGCACTCTCGCCCGCGCGGACGGCGCGACCCAGCCGTCCGCGTCCGTTGTTGCCGACGTAACCACACGCGTAGGTGCGCTTTTGCGGGAGGCCGGAATGCTGGGCGAGGAACAGGGCGCCGGTTGTGCGGCCTGCGGTGCCTGCAGCGCGCTGAAGGCGGCCGGCGGATGAACGGTGAACTCGGAGAAGTGCTCCTGCGCGACGTCGTCAGGCCGCGGCAGGGGCAGGGGCAGCGCTTCATCATCGAAGACGCGGATCAGCAGGCGCTTCGGGAGTACCACCAGCTCCGGCAGGAACAGTTCGTCGAGGAGCAGAACCTTTTCGCCGGTAGCGATCTGGACGACATCGATCAGGACCGACGGACGATCGTGCTGGTTGCGCGGGCCGGCGACGGTTCGGTGCTGGGCGGGGTTCGGCTCGGCCCGGTCGGCGCCGGTGAGGATATCGGGTGGTGGCAGGGCGGGCGCCTGGTCAGCCGAGGTGGCCTCGGAGTCGGTGCGGCCCTGGTCCGCGCTGCCTGTGCCCGGGCAGAGAGTGCGGGCGTGCTCCGGTTCGACGCCGTGGTTCAGCCCCGTTATCGCTCGTTCTTCACCAAGCTCGGCTGGGATCACGTCCGGCCCACCGAGTTGGCCGGCGTCAGGCACGAGTTGATGCGGTGGCCGATTCACCGGATCGAGGCGCTGACCACCGCCACCAAGCGCGATCTCGGTTCGCTGCTGTCAGGCTTCGCTCATGGCGGTGCGGGTTTCGTCGGCGACGACGGTGCTCCGGTGCCGGACAGCGACCTGGTTGCCGCCTGCGACGCGATTCTGCCGTCCATGGTGGAGCGGGATCCGGACTGGGCCGGCTGGTGCTCGGTACTGGTCAACCTGAACGACCTGGCCGCGATGGGTGCCTCGCCGGTGGCCCTGCTGGATTCCGTCGGTGCCCGGGACAAGTCCTTCGCAGCAAGGATTCTCGGCGGCCTTCGGCGGGCCAGCCAAGCGTACGGCGTGCCGGTGATCGGTGGGCACACCCAGCTCGGCGTGCCCGCCTCGCTGAGCGTCACCGCGCTGGGCCGGACTCCGCAGCCGGTGCCCGGCGGTGGTGGCCGGCCCGGCCAGCGGATCCGGCTCACCGCAGACATCGAAGGCTCTTGGCGGTCCGGATATACCGGGCGGCAGTGGGATTCGACCAGCCGCCGCAGCACCTCCGAACTCCAGGCGATGCTTGGCTTCGTCGGCAAGAGCCAACCGCAGGCGGCCAAGGACGTGTCGATGGCCGGTATCGCGGGCACGCTGGGCATGCTGGCCGAGGCCAGTGGGTGCGGCGCGGTGCTGGATGTGGCCGATGTACCGCGCCCAAGCGAGGCGAGTGCGGGTGACTGGCTGACCTGTTTCCCGGGATTCGCCATGCTCACGGCCGCCGCGCCGGATGCCGGTGAACCCTGGGCCGGACCGGCCGTGTCCGCCGCCTGCGGTGAGCTGGTCGTGGGTGAGGGAGTGCAGTTGCGTTGGCCGGACGGGGAAGTCACCCCGGCCGTGTCCGGAGCCGTGACCGGTCTGGGTCCGGCCGGGACGTTGAGGAGGCAGGCATGAGCGCCATCACGCTGGGGGTCGTCTCGGCGCCGTTCGACCGCGATCTGGAGGCGGACTTCGCCCGGATCGCCACGCTGATCCAGCAGGCTCGCGAGCTCGGGGTGAACCTGCTGGCCCTGCCGGAGGCCACGCTCGGCGGTTACCTGAGCGATCTGCGCGGCAGCGCGCCTCCCCCGCCGGCCTTCCGCCAGGACGGCCCGGAGATCGCGCGCCTGGCCGAACTGGCCGCCGACATGGTGGTCTGCGCCGGATACTGCGAACTGGCCGACGACGGTTCGCTCTACAACAGCGTGGTCTGTGTGCACGACGGCCGGGTGCTCGGCAATCACCGCAAGGTGCATCAGCCGCTGCGCGAGGACGCGCACTACACCGCGGGCGAGAGCTTCACCGCGTTCGACACCCCGGTCGGCCGGATCGGCATGATGATCTGCTACGACAAGGCTTTTCCGGAGTCCGCGCGGTCGCTGGCCCTGGACGGCGCGCAGATCGTGGTGTGCGTGTCGGCCTGGCCCGGGAGCCGGACCAACGCCCCCGAGAACATCGAGGACGACCGCTGGAAGCACCGTTTCGACCTCTTCGACGCGGCCCGGGCCCTGGAGAACCAGATCGTCTGGCTCTCGGCCAACCAGAGCGGGCATTTCGGCTCGCTGCGCTTCGTGGCCAGCGCCAAGATCGTCGGCCCGGGTGGGGACGTTCTGGCCGGCACCGGGGTCGGTGAGGGGCTCGCGGTGGCGAAGGTGGATGTGGAAGAGACGCTGACCGCGGCACGGCGGGCGATGGGGCACCTGCGGGATCGCCGCCCGGCCGCCTATCTGGTCGGCGCCGAGGGCTGAGCGATGGAACGGGGGATCACGATCGCGGCCGTGGCAGCCAGCTTCGGCCGCGACCTGGATTTCGACCTGGCGCGCATCCAGACCCTGATCGAGCAGGCGCGCAAGGCCGGGGCCGGGTTGCTGGTCCTGCCCGACGCCGCGCTCGGGGGCTACCTGCCGGATCTGCGCAATCCCTCGCCGGAGGCGCTGCCGCCCGCGTTGGAGCCGGATCACGAGCTGATCGGGAAGGTGGCGGCCGCGGCGGCCGAGATGGTGGTCTGCGTGGGCTACTGCGAACTCGGCGAGGACGGCGTGAGCCGGTACAACAGCGCGGTCTGCGTGAGCGGCGACGGTGTGCTCGGGCGTCATCGCAAGGTGCACCTGCCGCGGGGTGAGGAGCAGGCGTACTCCCCCGGCAACGCGTTCCGCGCCTTCGACACCCCGGTCGGCCGGATCGGCATGCTGATCGACTACGACAAGACGTTTCCCGAGTCCGCCCGGTCGCTGGCCCTGGACGGAGCGGGCGTGCTGGCCTGCTTGTCCGCCTGGCCCACGAACATCAGCAACCGGGCGCCGCGGATGAGCCAGGACCGCCAGTCCCGGCTGTTCGACCTCTACGACCGCTCCCGGGCGGCCGAGAACCAGGTGGTACTGGCCTCGGCGAACCAGACCGGCGCGCTGGGCGGGATGCGTTTCCTCGGGCAGGCCAAGGTGGTCGGCCCGGGCGGCGACATCCTGGCCCGGACCTGGGCCAAGGCGGGCCTGGCGGTGGCCGAGGTGTTCGTCGAGGCGGAGATCGCCCAGGCCCGGCGCGTGCTCGACCACCTTTCCGAACGGCGTCCCGACACCTACCTCCGATGACCAGGAGTCAGCCATGCCCGAGATGTACTTCCGCGTGACCTGGCCGGACGGCACCGCTCAGCGTTGCTATTCGCCGAGCCTGGTGATCCAGGACTATCTGACACCGGGCGAGAGCTACCCGGTGGCCGAATTCGTCCGGTTGAGTGACGAGGCCCTGACCATCGCTTCCGACCGGGTGCGGGAGAAGTACGGTTTCGCCTGCACCAGCGCGGCGGCCATGCGCGACGAGATCTGGGCCCGGGCCAAGGCCTACGAATCGGGCCAGGTCCGGGTGGAGGGCTTCGAGCGGACGTAAGCCCACGGTCGTACGTCCGGCCCGGGAAGAACCGCCTGTGGTCTGACGATCTTCGCCTCGCCCTTCACCAGGATGGTGCCACCACCGAGTGAGAGGTACGAAGCGATGAAGAAGATCAGCACCGTCTCCGCCCTGGTCCTGGGCAGCAGCCTGGTCGGCGCCGTCCTGCTGGCCCCCACGGCCCAGGCCGCCGACCTGAGCACCGACCGGACTCTGAGCGCGGCCGCGCTGCCTCAGGTGGGCTCGCAGACCGCCTACGTGCAGCGCGAGGAGACGGTCACGGTCTACCGCAACGGCAAGGTGCAGGCCAGGGTGACCGCCGAGTCGGCCGCGCACCCCCGGGGCCAGGGCAAGCTCGTGCTCACCGTGGAGGCCAAGAAGGCGATCTCGTTCAAGGCCGGCCAGTTCATCTGGGAGGACGAGGGCGGCGGCGACAACGAGGCGAGCAACCCCAAGCGCAAGATCAGCGTCCCGGCCGGCACCACCAAGAAGGTCACGATCAAGTACGACGGGGTGGAGGACGGCCACGTGATCTGGGCCAAGGGCTCGGACACGGTGGTCGGCGCCTGGACCGTCGAGGGCCGCCAGGTGGAGGGCCAGTCCAAGCTGCTGCCAGCCAGCTACGTGCAGCGCGGCAGCACGGTCACCGTGTACAAGGGTGGCGTGGTCACCGCCAAGGTCACTCCGAGCAGCGCGAGCTACGCCGACGGCCAGGGCGTGCTGAAGGTCAAGGTCGAGGCCAAGAAGAAGACCACGATCAACCCCTCGTCGTTCGTCTGGGAAGGCCCGGGCGGCGCCGACAACGAGGCCGTGCCCGGTCAGAAGAAGGTGACGGTGAAGGCGAAGAGCACCAGGACGATCACGGTCAAGTTCGAGGACGTGGCCGACGGCGCGGTGTTCTGGGCGCCTCGCGCCGATGTCGTGGCCGGTGCCTGGACGATCGACTGACGAGGTGAGCCGGGCAGACTGCTGAGTCTGCCCGGCTTTCGGGCCCACTACCCTTTCCCGGTGGCTCGTCTCATCCTGCTCAACGGCGCCCCCGGCAGCGGCAAGTCCACCCTGGCCAAGGCTTTCACCGCTGATCGGCCGCTGTCGCTGGCGCTGGACATCGATTCGGTGCGGGGGATGCTCGGCGGCTGGCTGGATCATCCGACCGAGTCCGGCCTGGCTGCTCGCGAACTTGCGCTGGCCATGGCCGGGGTTCACCTGCGCAGCGGGCGCGTCGTCGTGGTGCCGCAGTTCCTCGGCCGGCTGGATTTCGTGCTGCGGCTGGAAGCCCTGGCCTTGGAGGTGGGCGTGCCGTTCATCGAGGTTGCTCTGATCTCCGATGTGGAAGAGGCAGTTTCGCGATTTCTGAGCCGGGCGGACGCGCCCGAGACCCAGGAGCACCGGGATGCCGCGGCCCTCCAGGAGCGCTCCGGTGGGGTTGATCAATTGCGGACGATGTACGCGCGGCTTCTGGAGGTGGTTGCGGCCCGGCCGGCCACCCGCACCGTACTCACCGTGCCCGGCGAGATCGACGTGACCTACGGGCGCCTGCTGGCAGCGATCGGCTGAGCACCGGCGTCCAGGTCGATCCTCCGGGCCTGCAAACGCTGCCTTTTTGCCTCGTACAGAACCACACTCGCCGCATTGGCGGCATTGAGCGAACTCGCCGAGCCGGTCATCGGGATCCGCACCATCCGATCCGCCGCATCCCGCCAGGCCGCGCTCAGGCCCGCTGTCTCGTTGCCGATCAGCAGCAACGTGGGCTTGGTCAGATCGACGTCGAACACATCCGCGTCCCCGTGCTCGTCCGTTCCGATCAACTGGACCGGCGCGCTCTGCATCCAGGCCAGGACCTCGCCCGCCGAAGGCACCCGCACCGTGGGAACGGCGAACAACGAGCCGGTGCTGGCCCGCACCGCCGCCGGGTCGTACGGATCGGCCGCGTGCCCGGCCACCACCACCCCACCGGCCCCGAAGGCGTCGGCCGAGCGGATCACCGAGCCGAGATTGCCCGGGCTGGTCGGGCGGTCGAACACCACCCCGAGAAAATCCGCTGCGACCTCGATCCGGCTCAGCTCGTCAGCGGGCATCGACAGCACCACCACCAGCTCCGCCGTCTTCTCCCCCAGCTCGGCAATCAGCTCACTGCTCAGCGCGAACCGTTCTCCCCCGGCCCTTTCCAGAACCTGCCGGGCCCACTGCGAGAGCCTGCGCTCACCGTCGAACAGCACCGCCTCGACCGGCCAGCCCTGCTCCAGCGCCACCGTGATCGGCCGCACGCCGTGCACCGGGAACGCCCGTAACCGCTGCCGCTTGTTCCGGTTGCTCAGCAGCGCCTGCCACTGCTGGAAGCGGGCGTTACGCGAGGCGATCTTCGGTGATCCCGGCGACATCCCGTCACTCTATGCGAACCCGACCGGATCGGATGGTGAGCAGCAGCGCCGGCCGGCCACGACGTCCTTAATTCAAACAGCACAGGGGGCCCGTGACGATCACGGGCCCCCTGCCGAGCCGACCTACTTGAACAGCTTCGAAGCCTTGCCGAGCTTCATGAAGACGGTCTCGCCGGTGGAGTCGTCCAGCGCGTCGTTGTCGGTGGAGATGTAGACCTGGCCGTCGCCGCCGACGGTCATGCCCTCGAGCTTCTCCTGGGTCCAGCCGTTGGTGGACTGCAGGGCGGGCAGCACGTCAACGGCGAGCTTCTTCGGCAGGACCGGCAGAGCGCCGGCCTTCGGATCCCTCTTCGGCAACTCGACCGTGTAGATCCGCTTGATCTTGGCGTTCGGGCCGTTCAGCTTGTCGCGCTCGATCACCGCCAGCCGGTTCGGGCCGACGTAGGTGACCTCGGACAGGCCGATCCAGTCGCCGTCGGTCGTGGTGCTCTCCAGCTGGTAGCCGAACCACGTCCACTTGCCGGTCTTGACGTCGTAGCGGCCGATCCGGGCCACGCCCTTGGGATCGGTGGAGACCTCACGCTGCACAACGACGTACACGTGCTCGCCGTTCTTGTCGGTGCTGGCCGTAACTCCCTCGAAGCCCTGTGATTTCAGGCCGGCAGCCACGTCGGCCGGGAGGGCGACCGTCTTCTGGACGACGCCCTTGCGGTCTACCTGGACGAGCTTGTTCTCCGGCCCAGTGGCGCCTTCGACCGCCAGCCAGTAACCGCCCTGGGGACGGGCGTAGATGCCTTCGGCGTCCAGGCCGACCGCCTTGCCGTCGGCGTCGCGGACCTCGAGGCGCTTCTTGATCACGGCCGGGGTCCGGCTGGTGTCGATGGTGAGGATGCCGGTCGGGCTGTAGGCCGCGTCGGTCACGCTGACCAGCTCGTGCTTCTTGCCCGGGACGGCGGACAGGGCGCCGAGGGTGCCCCAGCCAATGTCCTTCTTGGACTCGATCTGCGGGAAGGCGGGCGCCTGCTTGCCGATCTTGAACAGGGTCACGGCGGAGCGCACGCCGTTGTCGGCCTCGTCGGTCTCGCTGGAGACGGCCAGCAGGCCGCGCGAGGGGATCGGCAGGATGCCTTCCGGACCGTTCGTGGTGGGCAGCACCTGGACGAACTTGGGCTTCTTGGGCTTGTCCACGTCGTAGACGGCGACGAAGTTGCTGCGCTCGGAGCCGACGAAAGCGTACTTGGTGCCGTTGAACTCGGCGGTGGCCAGACCCTCGGGCTCGACACCCTTGTTGTCGGCACGGCTCTCGGAGTGCAGGCCGACCTTGATCGCCAGCTTCTCCAGTTCGTTGCCGGAGTCGTAACTGATCTTGCCGGTCCTGGAGTCGAACACCGTCCAGCCCCGGGTGCCGCCCTTCCAGTCGCCCTCGTTGGCGGTGGCCAGGTAGCGGTCGTCCAGCCAGGAGACGGCGTCGGGCTCGCGCGGCAGGTCGACGATGCTGCCGGTCTGGTCGATCTGGCCGTCGTCTTCCACGTCGATGCCCTTGACCGTGGCCTGGCCCGCGCTGAAGACCTTGGTGATCTTCTTGCTCGCGGCGTCGATCAGCACGATCCCGTTGTTCTCCTGCAGCGTGACGGCCAGGTTGCCGCTCTCGCTGAACGAGACGTACTCGGGCTCGGGGTCGACCGGGGTGTCGATGCCCGCGGCCACCATGGACTTCAGCGCCGAGCCGTCCTGGTTCACCAGGTCGACGCGGTGCGCGCTCCAGGTGGCCGGGTCGGATGCCTTCTTCAGGTCCAGGATCTGCACGAAACCGGCCGGAAGCTGCGGCAGATCGCCCTCCTCGCCGCCCGCCGGGGTGGCTTCCTCGTCGCGCTCGTTCTCGATCGCGATGGCCACGTGCCGGCGCTTCTGGTCCACGGCGATCGAGTCGGGCTGACCGCCCAGGTCGATACTGCGCACCCGCTTGCGGTCGGCCAACCGGATCACGTCGACCCGGCCGGAGGGCTCGGTGTAGCTCTTGCTGGTGTTCACCACGACGAGGACGTGGTCGCCGACCACGGTGACCGAGGTGGGCTCGTCCTCGGAGTCGCCGAGTTCCTTCAGCGAGAGCGTGCCCAGCCCCTTGACCTGGTCGGGGTCGGAGATGTCGAGGAACCCGATGCGCTTGCCGGCCGCGTCGGTGTAGATCATGGTCTTGCCGTCCTGGGTGACGGTGGAGATCTCGGCCACCGTCTCGTCCGCGACTGCGTCGCCCGCCGGGCGGTTCTGGTAGACGGGGTACGTGTCGGTCCGGTTGAAGAACTGCTGCTTGGTGCCGGCGCTGGCGGACTGGGCAGACGCGGCGACGAATGCCGTGCCGGCCAAGGCGGTGATGGTGAGGGCAGCTGCGGCGCGCACCCCGGTCTGCTTCTTTGCCACGTTGTTCCTCCTGGTCGTCCCGGTCGGGACAACCGGGCAGCGCGGCGGAGCTTGCCACCACCGGGTTGACCAGGCCCGTCCAGAAGGTGAACGGGAATCAACTCAGACCAGCACTTCGAGAATGAGGTCACGTACTGCCGTGGCCTCGAATGTGGCTGCTGCGAAGGCTGAGTCGGAACAGAGCAGAACCGGTCCGTCTTTCGGGTCGGCGGCCCGACGGCCGTGGCTGCCGCGCACCGGCGAAGGATCCAAAGGCACTACCTTCATCGCGTATCGGAGGCCGGAGAACTTCTTCGCCAGGGTGAGGGCGGCTCGGGCTTTGACGAATCGGTCCTGGGGGTCCATGAAGAGTTCGGCCGGGTCGTAGCCCGGCTTGCGGTGAATTTCCACCCCTTTGGCGAAGTCCGGCGCCCGGTGGTCGTCCAGCCAGTAGTAATAGGTGAACCAGGAACTGGGTTTGGCCACGGCCACCAGTTCGCCGCTGCGCGGGTGGTCGAGGCCGAATTCCTTCTTTCCCTCGGCATCGAGCACGAAATCCACGCCGGGCAGTGCGCTCAGCAGTCTGCGGATCCGGCGGACGTCCTTGGGATTCTTCACGTAGACGTGCGCCAGTTGATGATCCGCCACGGCGAAGGCCCGCGAGACCCAGGGGTCCAGGTACTCCATCCCAGCCTGGGTGTAGACCTCCAGCCATCCTTCCCGGCGCAGCAGCCGGTTGATATCCACAGGGTTGTCCACAGCTGTGAGTCCATACTCGGACAGCACCACCACGGTGTAATCGTTGCGGCGCGCATAGTCGATCAGGTCGCCGGCCACCGCGTCGATCTCCTGGGCCGCGGCAACCGCCTCGGGGCCCTCCGGGCCGAAACGCTGCAGGTCGTAGTCGAGGTGCGGCAGATAGCAGAGCGCCAAGTCCGGTCGGTGGTCCTCGATCAGCTCGCGAGTGGCCTTGGCGATCCAGGTTGAACTGCTGATGGACGCGGTTGGTCCCCAATACGTGAACAAGGGGAAAGTGCCGAGCCGGTTGGTCAGTTCGTCGCGCAGTGCCGCGGGGCGGGTGTAGCAGTCGGCATCCTTCTTGCCGTCCGCGTGGTAGATCGGCCGGGGCGTGACCGTCCAGTCGGTGGTTGCGCCCATGGCATACCACCAGCAGACGTTTGCCGCGGTCAGTTTGGGACGGTGCTGCCGGGCGGTCTCCCAGACCTTCTCGGCCTCGATCAGCTGGTTGTGCTGGCGCCAGAGATAGACCTCGCCCTGGTCGCGGAAATACCAGCCGTTGCCGACGATTCCGTGGTCGGTGGGAAGTTTTCCGGTGAGATAGGTGGCCTGGACGCTGCAGGTCACCGCGGGAAGGATGCTGCCGATTCCGGCGGTGAAGCCTTCTTTTCCGACGGCGGCCACTCGGGGCATGTGCTCGAGCAGACGTGGGGTGAGGCCGACGATGTTGATCACCAGGACCGGGCTCTTCGTCATCGGATCGGTTCCAGTCCTAGTTCGGTGAGGCGGTCGGCGGTCCAGTTCAGTTCCCCGGCTATGCCTTTGATCAGTTCCTGGCTCGATCGGGGACGATGGGCGCCCGGAAGCACGGACCAGGTGTAGGTCTCGACATCCAGATGGTGAGTCTTCGCTGTCTGCCCGCCGACCAGAGCCTGCAACGTGTTGCGCAGTTCGGACTGCGTGGTGCGCTCGGTCTGGTCGAGCGGCAGGTGGTAGTGCACCCGCCATTCCTGCTCCGGATCGAAAGTCTGCCCGGTCTGCTCGGTGAGGTCGTCCTCGCCGTAGCCGTCGCGCTGGCGGATCTGATGCATGAACCGGGGCTCCGCGAACTCCGACAGCCATTTCCGATCGGGCTCATCGACGCGCAGAGCATTCGACACCTGAGCCTTGTACACCCGGACGTTCTCGGTCTCGCAGAGATCCAGCACCGACTCGTCCTCGAACTGAGTGGCCAGGTGCGCCGCGTCCAGACACATCCCGATCCACCCCGGAACCCCGAGCCGAGAAACCGAACGCACACCAGCGTCCATTGTTTCAACCACACAGCCGGGTTCGGGCTCTACGGCCAGCCGCACCGGACGCCCCCATTCTTCGGCCAGGGCCTGTAGTTCGGTGGCTACGTGAAACATCGCCGCGTCGGCCGAGGCGGTGCCTTCCGGGAACCGGGTGCGCCAGCCGAACGGAAGGGTGGAAATGCTGCCTTCCGCGGCGTCCTCGGGGAGTAGCTGATGCAGGACCACAGCCAGGTCCAGGGTGTAGTCCAGGCGCGCTCGCTCCAGCCAGTCCGGCCGATAGACCGCGCCTTTCACCACCTCGGCCTGGAACGCCTGGTACGGGAAGCCGTTCAGTGTGACGACTTCCAGCTGTTCGACTTCGAGTGTTCGCCTGAGCATACTGACGGCCTTGGGGTCAGCGGCCAGATGCCTGGCTGCGGGGGCGGGCAGCCAGAGCCCGACACCGAGTACCGGCCAGCCCAGAAGGCGCCGCACCGGACCGGCGTAGTTGTGCAGTTGGGCAATGATGCCCTCGAGGTCTTCGGCGGGATGCATGTTGGTGCAGTAGGACAGGTGCACCAGGCTGTTGTCGCGGTGCCGGAAGCGCATCAGCGCTCACCCCGCAGGATGGAATTGCCCTGCGAAAGTTCGCTGTTCTTGGTCGCGTCGAGTTCCAGCCGGCCGCTCTGGGCGAAGAAGGTGACCGGGTTGTCCCAGATCAGTTTCTCTACTTCCGGCTGGGGAATCTGCGCGGCCAGCATGGCTTCGGCGGTCTTGGCCACCTTCAGCGGATCACTGCGGCCCCAGTCGGCCGCCGAATTCACGATGACCTTCTCGGTGCCGAGTTCCTGGGCGATCAGGACCATCCGGCGTTCGTCGACCTTGGTGTCCGGGTAGATCGAGAAACCCGCCCAGACTCCCTGGTCCAGAACCAGCTTGGCGGTGAGTTCGTTGTTGTGGTCGATCAGTACCCGTTCTGGTGCCAGGCCGGATTCCCGCACCACGTCCAGGGTTCTTCTCGTGCCGGCCAGCTTGTCCCGGTGTGGGGTGTGGACCAGCACGGGCAGGTCGAACTCGATCGCCAGGGCTAGGTGCTCGGCCAGCAGTTCGTCCTCGGCCGGAGTGATCGAGTCGTATCCGGTTTCACCCACCCCGACCACCCCGTCCTTCGCCAGGTATCGAGGAAGGAGCGCCATGACATCGGCGCGGAAGTACGGATCGTTGGCTTCCTTGGGGTTGAGCGCGATGGTGCAGTGATGGGCGATGCCGAATTGCGCCGCCCGGTAACGTTCCCAGCCGACCAAGGCGTTGAAGTAGTCCACGAAGGAGCCGGCGCTGGATCGGGGTTGGCCCAGCCAGAAGGCCGGTTCGACCAGGGCCTGGACTCCGGCGGCGGCCATGGCTTCGTAGTCGTCGGTGGTGCGCGAGGTCATGTGGATGTGCGGCTCGAAGATGCGCATGGCTTTTCAGACCTTTCCGCGCTGGTTCAGTGCTTGGGCGGCCGCTTTCCGTCGTTCGGGATCGGCCGAGGCGAGCTGTTCCTCGATCTGGTTCAACACTTCGGCGGGCGGGTGCTGATCGATGATCGGCCACACGTCGGGCGAGACGTCCCGGCCGGCGCAGACTCGTTCCAGCACGAAATTGGCTGCCATTTCTGCGGTCCGGGCGGTTGATCGCCCGGTGATCGCGGGGACCCGATCGAGCGGGATCCCCATGAAGAGGCATTTCATCAACAGCTGATCGGCTTCCTCGTCGCTCAGGTTCTGAACGATGCCGGGCGCGGCCGAGGCGGTGACCAGCCGGGGGTCGTTGCTGCGGAAGGCGTCGCGGGCCAGATCGAGCAACTGGTCCTTGGTGTTGCGTTCGGCGATGGCCAGGATGACCGCGCGCTTCTCGTTGACGTCGCCGTACCGGTAGAGGTCCGGAATCTCCTCTTGGTCGGGCAACTCGGCCAGCATCTTGATCCGCGCGGCTTCATGTTCCGGGCCGGCCTTGCGGGTGGCCATCGGGAAGAGCTTGCGGATGCTGGTGGGATCTTCCTGAATCTGCTGCAGGGCATTGTCCAGCCAGGTCATGCCGTTCCCTCCGCTGCTCTGAGGAACTGGATGGATCGGGGGACGGTGGTGTGCGCCATATGTGAGTGCCGGGAAAGTTCGACCGCCACCAGGCCTTCGAAGTTCTCCAGCGCGGCGAGGGCGGGCGGGAAGTCGACGTCACCTTCGCCGAAGTCCAGATGCTCGTGCACCCCGCGGGGCATGTCGTCGATCTGCACGTAGAACAGGTGTTCGCGCACGCTGTCGATGGTCTCGGGGATGCTGAGTGGTTCGGTGACCAGGCAGTGCCCGATGTCCAGGGTGAGGCCGAACAGCTCGTGCTGCAGCTGGTTCCGGAGCTTCCGCCAGTCCTGGACCGATGCCACGAGCATGCCCGGCTCCGGTTCGAACGCCAGCCGCACGTTGAGGTCTTCGGCGGTCTTGAGCACCGCTTCGCAGCCCTCGAGCAGCCTTTGCTGGGCCTGCTCCGGGCTGACCTCGGGCTTGCGTACCCCGGCCCAGAACGACACCGCCTCGGCCCCCAGATCTGCGGCGGCCTGAACGGCGATCTGCAGGAACTCGATCCTGCGCTCCCGGCCCTGCTCGCTGAGCAACGTTGGCTCGTGCTTGTGGCGTGGGTCCATCACGAACCGGGCGCCGGTCTCCACCACCACCGCCAACCGCAGATCGCGAAGTTTGTCGGCGGTCGCAGCTACTCTTCGAGACAGATCAGGAGCGAAAGGATCCAGGTGATGATGATCCAAACTCAGCCCCACGCCGCTGTATCCGTGGTCCGCGAGCATCTGCAGCGCATCGGCCAGGCGGTGGTCCCCCAGCCCATTCGTCACATACGCGTACCGCAACCCCGGCGCCATCTCAGGTCACCCACCGGCGCCGGGCCAGCATCCGGCCCGCACGCCACAGGCCCAGCAAGGCCACGCTGGTGCCGGGCCTTCCGGCCGCCGCCGTCAGTGCACTCTGCAGCGGAATCATCCCCATCACACCGGTTCCGACCACCCGCTGCACCTTCTCCGGCGACGGGTCCTTGACCGCGGCCAGCGAGGCCCGGATCGAGGGAACGGCGTAAAGGCCCGCCGCTGCAGCCGTCAGCACCAGCGACGCACGCTGCTGCCACAGCGAACCAGCCCCGACCGCAGGCTGTTCTGTACTTGACTGGTTTGCCGCGGCGGCCAGCGTTCCCACCGCGATCGCTGCGGTAGCGGCGGCCGAGGTCCGGCCCAAGCTCTCGTCTGCGCCGTTGACCTCGTCGCGGCTGACCCGCGTGATCATGTACGTGTGAGCGGCCACCAGTCCGGCCGGCCCGAGCGCTGCCCGGAAGCTGCTGCTACCCCGCTGTACATCGAGGAACCGGCAGGTTGCCATCACCAGTGGACCGGCTGGAGTGTCCTTGGCCGCGAAGTCGTACGTGAGGACTGCGGCTCCGGTGGCCAGCGAGTAGAAGAGGCCACGCCGTCCGGAACCGGCCCAGGCCACCAAAGCGTCGGCTGCGAGCAGGGAAACACCGACGGCCAAGGCCTGGTGTGGCGTGATGCGGCCGGAGGGAATGGGGCGGGTGGGGCGTTCAAGGGCATCCACGTGGCGATCGGCGTAGTCGTTCAGAGCCATCCCGGCCATGTAGGCGAGGGCCGACGAGAGGACAGCCGCGCTGGCCTCACGGAGGCCGTGGTTCCCTTGGAAGCCATGGCTCCCTTGGAAGCCGTGGCTCCCTTGAAAGCCGTCCTTCTCTCGGAGGCCGTGGTTCCCTTGAAAGCCGTCGTTCTCTCGAAGGCCGTCGTTCTCTCGAAGACCGTCGCTCCCTCGGAGGCCGCCGCTCCCTCGGAGGCCGCCGCTCCCTTGGAAGCCGTCGCTCCCTTCGAAGCCGTCGCTCCCTTGAAGGCCGTCGCTCCCCTGGAGGCCGTCGCTCTTTCGAAGGCCAGGGTGCTTTTGGGGGCCGGGGTTCGTTCGGAGGCTGTGGTGCTTGAGGGCGAATGTGTGCTGCTGGGGATCGTCGCCCCCAGACTCAGCCCACCGCCGAACGGCAGACCGCTTGGCTTGCGCTGACGCCGGAACGAGCGGGACGGGCGGGAGCAGGCCAGGGCGCAGCGTCTCGCTGTGACGGTGGTCGAAGACCAGGCGTTCCTCGGGGGTGTACTCGTCAATCATGGCGGTAGCGAGGTGTCTGGGCGTGGCCGGTGGGCCCCCTTGCAATGGTTCTGCATGGGGCCACGCCAGACGCGTCCAGATGGCGTCCCGGGCGACCCGCAGTAGCCAGGGACCCGCAGCACCGGACCTCGGTGCGGATCCTCCGCCCGGATCGCGGGTGAGGGCGTGCCTCCGGGCTGCGGAACTTGCCGCAGCTCCGAGCAGCGGGTCTCCCGGGGCACTGAGTACGGCGGGTAGCCGCACCAGATCGGCGAAAGCGTTCACGCGGGCTCCTGTGAGGGATGCCCACTCACCTGGCTCGCTGCAGGGCGCATCTTTCGGCCGGGCCAGCCGACGTGGCCTCTGGTCTGGGCCGAGTGCTCCACGGTAGTCCCGCGGTCGGGTTCTGGATTCAGGTTCTGAGCCCAGCTGACCAGCTGGCGGAACTGGTGGTCGAGGCGATGCTCGGAGTTTTCCAGGGGGTCCTTGAAGAAGAAGGCCAGCTCTTTCAGGGCGCCGGTCCGGCCACGACGGTGGGCCAGGGCGGTGAAACGGGCCAGGTCGATGATCAGCGGTGCGGCCAGGGTGGAGTCACAGCCTTGCCAGGTGATCTGCATGGTCATCCGGGTGCCGAGGAAGCCGGTGAAACGTACTTGGTTCCAGGCGGTCTTCCATTCGCCCATGTCCTCGACGTAGTCGATGTGGACCGGCGCGGCGACGTCTTCACCGAAGGTCTCGTGCACCGAGCGGGCCTTGGACGCCAGCTTGGCCTCGGCGCGGGAGGGGTCGGCGAGGGCCCGGCCGTCGCCGCCGCCCAGCAGGTTCAGGCCGGACCAAGAGCTCACGCGCAGGTTGCGGCTGCCGAACATCGAGGCCAGGGCGGTCTTGACCAGAGTTTCGCCGGTCTTGCCGTCTCGGCCGGCGTAGACGGTCCGGCGGGCCCGGGCCAGTTCGTCGAGGGCGGGGATGGCGGCGCCCATGGAGGGGGTGAAGTCGATGAACGGTAGGCCAGCGTCCAGGGCGGCGTAGGCGTAGAGGGCACTGGCGGGTAGGGGGTCTTGGCCGGCGGTGAGGGCCTCGTCCAGGGCAGACAGTGACTCATGGACCGCAAGCACGGGTGAAATCGGCTCTGTGGAGGCAATGTTCACCACCACTACCGTCTCCAGGCCGTGCTGGTAGCTGAACGAGCGTAGGTCACGCTGGATCTGCTCGATGGCCGCGCGACCGCCGCCTTGTACGCCTGGGCACACACGGGCGTCCGTTGCTTCGAGTTCTGGGCGGACCAGACTCAGGGCGAAGGCGGGCAGCACGCCGGCTTGGACCAGTTCTTCGGCCCGGCCCTTGAGCGGGAGTTCGGCCAGGTCGTGCCCGCCGATCACGAAGTCGCGGGGTGAGGGCAGGCCGATGCCCTCGAATTCGGCCAGTTCGCTGACCATTCCCGTGGTCGCGAGGTCGCTCGCCTCCGCCGAGAGCAGGGCAAGCCCTGCGGTCACGGTGGTCCCGATGGAACCCCTGGCACCGATCAGCCACAGCCCGACGGTCATTGTCGGCACCTCCCCGGCACAGCACCGGGTCACCTGCGACGCCGATGTCCGGTCAAAAAGGTAACAAGCGGGACGTACGGTGACAACACTTCATGTCACAGAATCACAGCAGCGGGTAATTCTTTGTGCAGTTCCTGATCAAAGATGCGCAGTCTGAGGCCGAAGGGGCGAGGGGTTAGCGGTTGCGCGGTTCTGGCGGGCCGGGGTGGTTCTGGCGGGCCGGGGTGGTTCTGGCGGGCCGGGGTGGTTCTGGCGGGCCGGGGTGGTTCTGGCGGGCCGGGGTGGTTCTGGCGGGCCGGGCCAGCGTAGCTCCAGCCCGCCTCACCTAGGTCGGGCGCGGTCAGATGTCGGGGTGCAGCCGGGCCAGAAAGGGATCCAGCGCGGACGCGTCGGCCAGGGCGTCGCGGCTGACCGCCCGCTCCACCGGCACGCCGGCCAGGATCTTCTTCACCGGCACCTCGCACTTCTTGCCGTTCAGCGTGCGCGGTACCACCGGGATCCGGATGAACTGGTCCGGCACGTGCCTCGGGGACAACTGTGAACGCAAGGCGCGCCGCAAAGGCTGCTCGACGTCCTCAATCGTAATTCCGTTAGGCAGCACCAGGAAACACAACAGTTCGCCCTCCGACGCTGCGCCCAGTTCGGTGGTGTCGATCACCAGCGAATCGGCCACCTCGTCGAAAGATTCGACCACGGAATAGAAATCTGACGTTCCCATCCGCACGCCACCGCGGTTCAGCGTCGAATCACTACGACCATAAATGACGAACGACCCGCGCTCGGTGGCGCGCACCCAGTCACCGTGGCGCCAGATTCCGGGATAGGACTCGAAATAGGCTTCCCGTAAACGTGATCCGTCGGGATCGTTCCAGAAAGCGACCGGCATGGACGGCATCGGGCGAGTGATGACCAACTCGCCCACCTCGTCCTCAAGCTCTGAGCCCTTTTCGTCGAACGAGCGCACATCCGCACCGAGTGCGGCGCAGGACAGTTCGCCCAACCAGATCGGGACGATCGGCGAGCTGCCGAGAAAGGCCGTGCAGACGTCTGTTCCTCCCGATACTGAACAAATACGGACGTGGCGGCCGACTTCGCTGCGGATCCAGCGGAAGTTCTCAGGAGACAATGGCGAACCGGTCGATCCCAGGGATTGCATTGCACTGAGGTCGTATTCGGAGCCCGGATGCACATCAGCCTTGACCGCGGCCTGAATGAAGGGGGCCGATACTCCGAAGAGCTTGACTCGGTGGCGGGCCGCCAGTTCCCAGAGTCTTTCCGGGCCGGGGTAGGCCGGGCTGCCGTCGTAGAGCAGGATGGTGCTGCCGCCGAGCAGGCCGCCGATCAGGAAGTTCCACATCATCCAGCCGGTGGTGGTGTACCAGAAGAACACATCTCCCGGGCCCAGATCGTGCTGCAGTTTAATGGTTTTCAGTTGCTCCAGCAGGATTCCGCCGTGGCCCTGGACAATTCCTTTGGGCAGACCAGTGGTGCCGGACGAATAGAGCACCCACAGCGGATGATCGAAGGGGACCTGTTCAAAGGCCAGTTCGCCGGGCTGGGAAACGAATTCGGCCCAGGACATTTCACCGGCCTCACGTACCGGCTGCGCATTGGCGTCGAGGTAGGGCAGGATCACCGTGCGGGTCAGCGAAGGCATGCTCTCGCGCAGCGTGGTCACCGTGTCGCGAATGCTGAAACCTTTTCCGCCGTAGAGATAACCGTCCACCGCGAGCATGACCTTGGGCTCGATCTGGGCGAAGCGATCAGTTACCGCGCGGGCGCCGAAGTCCGGTGAACAACTCGACCAGATAGCGCCGAGTGACGCAGTGGCCAGGAACATGACCAGCGCGCCAATACCGTTGGGGGCAAGGGCCACCACCCGATCGCCTTTTCCCACCCCGGCGGCGAGCAGCCCCGTCCGGGCCCGGCCGACCCAATCCCGCAACTCGGCGTGGTTCAGCGTGCGCTCCACTCCGTCTTCCCGCACGAAAATCAGGGCCGGATCGCCGTCTTGACGACCTGGCCCGGGAGTCAGGGCATGTTCGGCATAATTCAGCCGGGCCCCCGGAAACCACTGGGTGCCTGGCATCTCGGCATTCGGAAGCACCCGTACCGCAGGCGCACTGAATCGCACTCCCAGGTATTCGGCGGCCGCGGACCAGAACTCTTCGAGATTCTCCACCGACCAGCGGTGCAGGGCGGCATAGTCGAGTTCGTCGATCGTGACGCCGCGGTGCCTGGTCAGCCACCGAGCGAAGTCGGCTACCTGGGTGTTACGGGCGGTCTCCGGATCCGGAATCCAGAGTGCTTCCGCCGGGCCGTCAACCGGGTGCAGAACCATCCTCAAGCTCCCTCGCTCGGATGCACCTCATGCTACGTCCCCCTAAACTCCCCTCGATATGGCAGATCATTCGCAGAACGGGTGGCCCGTCCTGTCGAGCACCCGGCTGACCTGGTTCTCAGCGGCCGGGGGCCGGTTCGCCGCGGCCAATTCCGACGTCGCCTTCCTGGCCCGGTACCTGATCGATCGCTTCGACAAAGAGGTGGAGAAGATCGATGGGAGGGTGCTGGACGACTGGTCGTGGGCCGCGCGCAACGTGCGTGGCTCGTCGTCCGTGATCAGTAACCACGCCAGCGCCACCGCCTGGGACCTGAACGCGCTGAAGCACCCCCGGGGTGCCCGGAACACGTTCACCCGGAGCCAGATCAGCAAGGTGCACGCGATTCTCGCGCGGATCACCGACGGCAAGGGCCACAAGATCTTCCGCTGGGGCGAGGACTACGTCAACGCCACCGTCGACGGCATGCACTTCGAGATCAATGCCTCGAAGGCGCAGGTCAGTCGCGCCCGCACGGTACTGCAGCAGCGACTGGAGGAAGAAGAGGACATGAAGTGGACCGATCAGGTCAAGCTGACCGCCACCGACGCCAAGATCTGGGGTAAGCCCTACAAGACCGGCGAGAAGGTGACGTACGGGCTGATGGTGCGCTACCCCACCCTGGCCCGCAAGACCCAGGCCGACCTGCGGGCGTTCGCGGCGGCCTCGGCCAAGCGGGATGCCGCGATGAAGGCGCAGCTGGACACGCTGATCGCTGCGGTGGGCGCGCTGTCGTCCGGGTCGGCGGCCGAGGTGTCGAAGGCCTTCGCCGACGGGATGAGCGCGATGCGGGCCGAGGTGGACAAGATCGACGCCGAGACGTCGGTGGTCGACGGCACCGGGGTGAGTGACGAGGAGATCGCGGCCGATGTGGAGGCGGCGATCGCCGAGGCGGAGGCCGAGGAAGCCATCGACCTCACCCAGGCCGAGCGCGCCAGCGCCTGACCGCCCGCGGCCACTCAGCCTCCGCTGCGCTTCACCAGCCCGAGTGACGCTTCACCAGCCTGCGTGACGCTTCGCCAGCCTTTGTTTCGGCAAAAGCCCAGGTCACCTTCTGGCCGCCGGCGACAAAGGCTGGTGAAGCAGGCGGGTGAGACAGCGGAGTGTAGGAGAGACGCTGCGGATAACGAGGGCGCAGTTGGAGCTGCTGGCGTCACCGGGCAGAGTGGCAGCGCGGATGTGTACACCTGGTACCAGGGGGGCCGGATGTACATGTTCTGGGGTTGGCTCTTGGGCTGTACCGAACCCTGACCAGACCAAAGTGAGCTGATCAGGGGCCTGGACCACCCCGTCCCTAGTTGGTGGGTTCGACCTGACCGAAGTCCCCAGCGCGTGGCCCGGTCGGGATACAGGGGCTGGGTGGGATAGAACTGTTGGTCATGACTGAGGGCCTGCTGACGTCGTGCTGACGGTTCACCGCTGTGCAGACGGCACCGGTCTGGCTCTGGCCCTGGCCGGGGTGCTGGCCGAACCGCTGCCCGACCCGTTCGCGGCCGAGACGATCGCGGTGCCGGCCAAGGGGGTGGAGCGGTGGCTCACTCAGCGCTTGTCGCACGTTCTGGGTACTGGCGCCGCCCCTGCGACCGGCACTCTTGCTGCACCCGACGGGGTGTGTGCGAACGTCAGTTTTCCGTCGTCCACCGCGGTGCTGGAACAGGCTCTGGAGAACGCCTCGGACCAGATCTCCAAGTCCGTGCGGGTGTGGGCGCCGGAGCGGTCCCGGTGGTCGCTGGTCGAGGTGATCGACGCGAGCTTGGATCAGGACTGGTGCGCTCCGCTGGCCCAGCACCTGCGCGCGGGGACCGAGGACACCGGGCGGCGGCTGGCGGCGGCAACCCGGCTGGCCCGGCTTTTCGACGAGTACGGCAACGCCCGGCCGAGCATGGTCACCGCCTGGGCACAGGGCCGGGACGAGTTCGGGGACGAGCGCCCGCTGCCGGACGACCTCGTCTGGCAGGCCGAACTGTGGCGGCGACTGCGCGAAAGACTCGATGTTCCTTCCCCGGCCGAACTGATCGAGGCGGCCTGCGAACGGTTGCGCGAGCAGCCCGGCCTGACCTCGCTGCCGGACCGGCTGTCGGTGTTCGGGGCCAGCCGGCTCTCCCCGGTGAAGATCCGGGTGCTGGCCGCGCTGGCCGAGCACCGCGATGTGCACCTCTGGCTGCACCACCCCTCCCCCGCCCTGTGGGACGTGACCAGTGGCCTCGGGCCGGGCGAACTGCCGCTGCGCCGCGATGACGACGACAGCCGGGCCAAGGTGCGCAACCCGTTACTGGCCTCGATGTCTCGTGACCTGCTGGAGCTGCAGCAGACCCTGATCCGCTACAGCCCTCACGCCCGGAATCAGTCGCATCCGGCCCCCGAACTGCCCAGCACCCTGCTCGGGCAGCTGAAACAGGGCCTGCGCAGCGGTGAGGTGAAAGAGGTTGCTGACCGCCCGGTTCTGCACCCCGACGACACCAGTGTGCAGGTCCACGCCTGCTACGGCCGGGTGCGCCAGGTCGAGGTGCTGCGCGAGGTGATCGTGGGCCTGCTGGCCGACGATCCCACGCTGGAGCCGCGCGACATCCTGGTGATGTGCCCGGACGTGGAGACTTTCGCCCCGCTGGTCACCTCGGCCTTCGCCCAGATGAACCTGCAGACGCATCCGGCCGGGCAGTTGCGGGTCAAGGTGGCCGACCGTTCGCCGCGCCAGAGCAATGCGCTGTACGACGTGCTCGGGCTGCTCCTGGAGCTGGGTACCGCGCGGATGACCGCGCCGGAAGTGCTCGACCTGGCCGGGCGCGAGGCAGTACGCAAGCGCTTCGGCTTCGATGACGACGACCTCGCCCGGCTGCGGGACTGGCTGGTGGGTGCGGGGATTCGCTGGGGCCTGGACGATGCGCACCGGCAGACCTGGCAGCTGTCCTCGATCCAGCAGGGCACCTGGCGGGCCGGGCTGGACCGGCTGATGCTGGGCGTCACCGTCGAGGGCGACACCGAGCAGCTCGGCGGCGTGATCGGGATGGACGACGTGGACAGCGCCGACATCGACCTGGCCGGGCGGCTGGCCGAGCTGATCGACCGGCTGGCCGCCGCGCAGGAGCTGATGGCGGGCCGCCACGACGTGGCGAAATGGCTGACCGGGCTGGAAAATGCCGTGCTCGACCTGGGCGCCACCGACCGCAACACCGCCTGGCAGGTGAACCAGCTGCGCTCGGAACTGTGGGACGTGGCCGAGGCAGCGGCCGACAGCCCGGCGCCCTGCAGCCTGGCCGACATCCGCAGCGTGCTCGGCGACCTGCTCAAGGGCCGGCCCACACGCTCCTCGTTCCGCACCGGCACGCTGACCGTGTGCACGCTGGTCCCGATGCGCTCGGTGCCGCACCGCGTGGTCTGCCTGCTCGGCCTGGACGACGGCAGCTTCCCGCGCCGGGCCGACCCGGAGGGCGACGACGTGCTGGGGCGCGACCCGTGGGTGGGCGAGCGCGATCCCCGCAGTGAGGACCGGCAACTCTTCCTGGACGCGGTCTGCGCGGCTCAGGAGCATCTGGTGATCACCTACTCCGGCGCCGACGACCGTACCGGCGCGCCGATCCCACCGGCCGTGCCGCTGGGCGAGTTGCTTGACGCGGTGGACCGCACGGCTTGGGTGGACGAAAAGCGGGTGCGGGACCGGATTACCGTGCGGCACCCGTTGCAGCCGTTCGACCCCCGCAACTTCACCGCCGGAATGCTGGGTCGGCCGGGCCCGTTCAGCTTCGACCGGCCGGCCCTGGAAGGCGCCCGGGCGATGGCCCGCGAGCGGGTTCCGAGCGGTCCGTTCCTGGCTGCGCCGCTGCCCGCGCCGGATCGCCCGCACGACGTGGAGCTGGCCGATCTGCTGCGGCTGCTGCGGCATCCGGCCAAGGGTTTCCTGCGGCAGCGGCTGCAGGTGAGCATGGCCCAGGCCGACGAAGAGCCGGACTACGCCCTGCCGGTCGAGTTCGACAACCTGCAGCAGTGGAAGGTCGGGGACCGGCTGCTGCGCCAGCGCCTGGCCGGGCTGAGACCGGAAGAGTGCATCGAGGTGGAGCAGCGGCGGGGGCTGCTGCCGCCCGGTCAGCTGGGTCGCGATCTGCTGAGCATCGTCGGGCCCAAGGTCGATGAGGTGTTCCGGGCTTCGGCGGTGGAACGGGCGGCGGCCCCGGACTCCCGGGATGTGGACGTCACCTTGCCGGACGGCTCCCGGCTGACCGGAACCGTGCGCGACGTAAGGGATTCGACGGTTCTGGCGGTCTCGTACTCCAGGCTCTCGCCGAAGTCGCGGCTGGAGTCGTGGGTGAACCTGCTGGCGCTGACCGCGACGGGCGGCAGCTGGACGTCGGTCACTGTCGGCCAGGGTCCACGGGGTGGGGCGGGGCGCAGCGTGGTCGAGCCGATCGAGGCCGAGGTGGCCCGGCAGGCCCTGGGCGAGCTGGTCGGGGTGTACCGCTCCGGGCTCTGCGCACCGCTGCCGCTGACTCTGAAAACCTCTGCCGCGTATGCCGAACGCCGGTTCCGTGGAACCCGGCCGGACGCCGCCGGGCGGGAGGCGGCCAAGGCCTGGAACGCCGGGAAGTCCAAGCGGGGCGCACCGTATCCGGGTGAGCAGTCCGACCCGGAACACCATCTGGTCTTCGGCGAGGACGTGGACTTCAGCTTCCTGCTGGCCGCGCCGCCCGCCCCGGACGAACAGGGCGAGGGCTGGATGATGGACGAGCCGCACCGGTTCGGGCGGTTGAGCCGCCGGATCTGGGACCGGCTGCTGGCCGCCGAACGGCTGGAGGGCCGATGAGCGTGATGCCCGGCCAGAGCGCCTTCCGCCGGCAGAGCCCGTTCGATCTGCTCGGCGAGCTGCCCGAGGAGACCACCACGATGCTGGAGGCGAGCGCCGGCACCGGCAAGACCTTCACCATTGCCGCCTTGGTCACCCGGTACGTGGCCGAGGGCCTGGCGAACATGAACCAGCTGCTGGTGGTGAGTTTCAGCCGGGAGTCGACCCGGGAGCTGCGCGAGCGGGTGCGCGAGCGCCTGGTCAGTGCGCGCGACGGGCTGGCGCTGGCTGATCCGGCGATGATCGACCCGCGGGACGAGGTGCTGGTGCACCTGGCCAACGCCGCCGACGAGGGCCAGCGCAGGCGCCGGCTGGAGCGGCTGGAGATCGCCCTGGCGGCCTTCGACGCGGCCACCGTCACCACGATTCACGGTTTCTGCCAGCAGGTGCTGACCACGCTGGGCACGAACGGCGACCACGACCCGGACACCGTGCTGGTCGAGGACATCGGCGATCTGGTGCGCGAGGTGGCCGACGACCTGTACCTGCGCAAGTGGGGTCATCTGGGGTCGGAGAAGCCGGATCTGAGTCAGGCCGAGTTCCACCGGCTGGCGCTGGACGCCGTGGCCGAGATGGCCGAGCTGGTGCCGGATCCCTCGGTGGGCGGCCGGCCCGGCCTGCGGGCGAAGATCGCTCAGGTGGTGCGGGGCGAGGTGGAGCGCCGTAAGCGCCGGCTGGGCGTGTTCAGCTACGACGACATGCTCACCCGGCTGGCCGCGACGCTCAGCCATGATCAGTCCGGCCCGGCCGCCTGCCGCAGGCTACGCGAACGGTACCGGTTCGTGCTGGTGGACGAGTTCCAGGACACCGATCCGGTGCAGTGGGACATCATTCGCCGACCGTTCCACGGGCACAGCACGCTGATTCTGATCGGCGATCCGAAGCAGGCGATCTACGGTTTCCGCGGGGCCGACGTGCAGGCCTACCTGAACGCCTTCGAGTCCGCCGAGACGGTGCGTACCCTGCCCACCAGCTACCGCAGCGACGCCGGTCTGCTGCGCGGTCTGGACACGATGTTCCGGGGTGCGGCGCTGGGCGACGAGCGGATCCGGGTGCAGCCGGTGGGCGCGGTTCACACCGGCCGGATGGTGGCGGTCGAGGGCACTCAGGCCCCGGTGCGGCTGCGGGTTCTGCCGCGCGACGCCGTGGCATCGACCGAGAAGAGTGATCTGCCGCAGGCCCCGCTGGCCCGGGCCGTGATCCAGAAAGACCTGGTGGCCGAGGTGGTGCGGATGCTCTCCGGCGCCGCCCGGCTGCGCCCCCGGGATTCCTCGCCGGAGCGGGAACTGCGCCCCGGGGACATCGCTGTGCTGGTGCGCGCCAACTATCAGGCTCAGGACATCAGCGCCGCCCTGGTCGCCGCGGGAGTGCCGGCCGTGGTCACCGGCCGGACCAGCGTGTTCAGCACCGAGGCCGCGCAGGCCTGGCTCCTGCTGCTGGAGGCGATGGAGCAGCCGCACCGCACCACCCGCTACCGCCGCCTGGCCCTGAGCTGCTTCGTCGGCCACACCGCGGCGGATCTCGACCAGCGTGGCGAGCAGATCGACGACCAGCTGACCCAGCTGCTGCGGGGCTGGGCGCACCTGCTCACCGAGAACGGCGTGGGCGCGCTGTTCGAGACCGTGGCGCTGCAGACCGACCTGCAGCAGCGGCTGTTGCAGATACCGCGCGGTGAAAGGCTTCTCACCGATCTGCGGCACGTCACCCAGGCGCTGCAGGAGGCCTCGGACACCAGCCGGCTCGGCCTGAGCGGGCTGCTGCTGTGGCTGCGGCACCGGCAGGAAGAGGCCACCGGCACCGAGGGCGCCCTGGAGCGCAGCCGGCGGCTGGAGTCGGACGCGGCGGCCGTGCAGGTGATGACCGTGCACACCAGCAAGGGCCTGGAATTCCCGGTGGTGATGCTCCCGTTCGCCTGGAACCAGGGCCCGCTGCGCGAGGACGTCTCGGCCGTCACCTTCCACGAGGCCGGACGCCGGATGAAGGACGTCGGCGGGGAGGGCTGGAAGGACTGGCGCAGGCACCTGGACGCCGGCCAGGCCGAGGACGCCGCCGAGGAACTGCGCCTGACCTACGTGGCGCTGACCCGGGCGCAGTCGCAACTGGTGCTGTGGTGGGCGCCGACCAGCTTCGGCCGGTTCTCCCCGTTGCACCGGATCCTGTTCAACCCTGATCCGGAACAGCCGGTCCCGCAGAGCGTCAAGATGCCCACCGACCCGGGTGCCCTGGCCGAGTTCGAGCGTCTGGCCAACCGCAGCGAGGGCACGCTGGGCATCGAGATGATCCAGCGACGCAGCCTGGAGAAGTGGACTCAGCCGGCGCCGCAACCGGTTCCGCTCAGCGTGGCCACCCTGGACCGGGAACTCGACCAGGACTGGCGCCGCACCTCGTACAGCTCGCTGACCGCCGCCGCCCACGAGCAGCAGGGCACCAGCGAGCCCGAAGTGAGCCTGAAGGACGACGAAGGCCCGGAAGAACTCCTGCCCCCGATCGAGGACAGCGGGCCGGACGAATCGCTCAAGGCCGTCCCCTCGGCCTGGAACGAACTGCCGGCCGGAGCCCGCTTCGGCACCCTGGTGCACGAGGTGCTGGAACTGGCCGCGGACGCCGGCAACGAGGACGATCTGCGCACCACAGTCGCCGCCCGGGTGGCCCGCTCCGGCCCGGCCGTGGATGTGGAAACCCTGGTGCAGGCGCTGATTCCGGCGGTCTCCACGCCCTTGCACCTGGAACAGCTCACGCTGAAGGACATCGACGCCAAGGACCGGCTCTCCGAGCTGGACTTCGAGCTGCCGCTGGCCGGCGGCGACGACCCGGTGGCGCAGAAGGTCCTGCTCTCCGACTTAGTTCCGCTCTGGCGGCGGCACTGCCCGGACCAACTCATCAGCTACGCCGATGCCCTGGCCGACCTGGAGGCCGTGCCGCTGCGCGGTTACCTCACCGGGAGCATCGACGCGGTGCTGCGGGTGCACGCGGAGCAGGGCCCGCGCTACGTGGTGGTCGACTACAAGACCAACCGGCTGGGTGTCCCGGACGAGCCGGTCAACGCCTGGCACTACCGCCCCGGCGCGATGGAGGAGGCGATGATCGCGGCGCACTACCCGCTGCAGGCCCTGTTGTACGGCGTTGCCCTGCACCGGTTCCTGCGTTGGCGCCAGCCTGGTTACGACCCGGCCCGGCACCTCGGCGGGGTGCGCTACCTCTTCCTGCGCGGGATGTCCGGCCCGGGGGTGTTCAGCGCGGACGGCACCGCGCCGGGCGTGTTCTGCTGGAACCCGCCGACCGCTCTGATCGCTGCCACCTCCGATCTCCTAGCCGGTAAGGCAGGCAACCAGTGAACCCGCAGGACGAGCCCGGCCACCCGCACCGGATCGCGGTGAAGGCGAGCGGCCTGCTGGCCGAGTTCAACCGGGCCGGCTTCCTGACCGCGGCCGACGTGCACGTGGCCACCCGGGTGGGGGTGCTCGGCAAGGAAGTGGACGAGGCGGTGCTGCTGGCTCTGGCGCTCACCGTGCGCTCGGTGCGGCACGGCTCGGTGGTGCTGGACCTGGCCACCGCGGCCGAGACGATCAGCCCGGACGACGAGGACGAGGGTGAAGAGGCCCCCGAACCGGCCCAGCCGCTGAACTGGCCGGAGCCCGGCGAGTGGGCCCGGCGGTGTGCCGCCAGTGCGCTGATCGGCGGCCCGCTGCGGATGACCGGCAGCCAGTTGTGGCTGGCGCGCTACTGGGAGCAGGAGCAGACGGTCGCCGCCGAGTTGCTGCTGCGGGCGGCCGAACGCCCCGACGACCTGGACGAGAACGTGCTGCGGGCCGGTCTGCAGCGGCTCTTCCCGGAAACTCAGTACGCCGACCAGCAACTGGCGGCCGCCGTGTGCGCGCTCTCGCGGGTGAGTGTGCTGGCCGGCGGGCCCGGTACCGGTAAGACCACCACCGTCTCGCGCCTGCTGGCCCTGGTCCGTGAGCAGCACCCGGAGTACCGGATCGCCCTGGCCGCGCCCACCGGCAAGGCCGCGGCCCGGCTGCACGAAGCCGTGCGCTCCTCCACCGCCGACCTGCCCCTGGAGGACCAGGCCCGGCTGAACGAAGAACTCACCGCCACCACCATGCACCGCCTGCTGGGGTGGCGGCCGGACGCCCGCAGCCGCTTCCACCACGACAAGCACAACCGCCTGCCGTTCGAGGTGGTGATCGTGGACGAGAGCTCGATGGTCTCGCTGACCCTGATGGCCAGGCTGCTGGAGGCGCTGCGCCCGGGCACCCGGCTGATCCTGATCGGAGACCCGGACCAGCTGGCCTCGGTGGAGGCCGGCGCCGTGCTGGGTGACCTGGTGGACCGGGCCCGGCTGAACCACCGCACCGAAGACTTCGCCGCCGTCCTGCAGCGGGTGCTACCGCAGAGCCTGACCTCGAACACCCAGCCGGACTCCCCCACCGCGCGCTTCCGCAACGGTGTGAGCACCCTGCTGGCCACCCGGCGCTTCGCCGCCGGAGGCGACATCGCCGCCCTGGCCGCCGCGATCCGGGACGGAGAGGCCGACCGAGCCGTAGACGTCCTCTATTCGGCTTCTGATGCAGTTGATTTCGTCGAACTGGCGGACGACACCCGGCCAGGGCCGGAGCAGCTCGAACCGATCCGGGCCGAAGTCCGGGCCGGCGCCGCGCAGGTGATGGCGGCAGCCGCGGCCGGTGACGGGGTGGCCGCGCTGGCCGGCCTGGAACAGCATCGGTTGCTGTGCACCCACCGGCGCGGCCCGCGCGGGGTGCAGTTGTGGAGCGACCTGGCCGCGGGCTGGATCTTCGAGGACCATCCGGTGGTACCGCGCAGCGACGGCCGTTACGCCGGTGAGCCGCTGCTGGTGACCACCAACGACTACGAGTCCGGCCTGTACAACGGCGATACCGGGGTGGTGGTGAGCACTCAGGACGGTTCGCTGACCGCGGTTTTCGGGCGTGGAGGCGATCCGATCCCGGTGCCGCTGGCCCGACTGGGGGCGGTGCGGCCGCTGTACGCCATGACCGTGCACCGCAGTCAGGGCAGTCAGTTCGACCGGGTGAGCGTGCTGCTGCCGGCGGCGGCCTCTTCGCTGTGCACCCGGGAGACGCTGTACACCGCGGTGACCCGCGCCCGGCAGCACGTACGGGTAGTCGGATCGGTGGAGGCCTTGCGGACCGCGATCCTGCGGCCGGCCGCCCGGGCTACCGGGCTGCGCCAGCGACTGTCCGGCTGACATAAGGCGTCACAAAACACCACAACTTTAACACCCGAAACCCGCACTTGCCCATAGGTGCAGCACGAGTGTTCAGTCACACCTTGATCAACTATCGTAATCAAGTGTGCACGTTTACTGTGAAGTACGTGTAAACCACACCGGGAATTCGGGAGTTGGCCATGAACAATGACGTCGCGCTGACCTCAGCCGCAGAAACCTTCCCCGGCTCAAACTCCGTCCCCCTCACCGGTTCCGAGGCCGGCACGATGATGTCGTGCGAGACCTGCAACCTGGTGGGCGGGCCCTTCCCGGCCGCCGAGGCCGCCCACCTGCGGGCCATCCACGACCGGCTTCACCACGGCATGCTGTTCGCCGCCTGAAACGTTTCTACGACCCGGAACCCCCGGCCGACCGGCCGGGGGTTCCCGCGTTTCCCGGCAGTTACCTGGGAATCGCCTGGGCCGACTCGCCCTGGGCCGCCGCCGCGGGAGACGATGGGGCGGTGACACGCGCATACCACCGACCGAGGTCGAGCCGATGAGCCTGAGCGGTCCCACCAGCGGCCCCGTCGAGGGCGGCCGCGCCCTGTTCCGGGGCAAGGTGCTGGGCTTCCCGGTGCACCTCGACCTGTCGTTCATGGTGATCATGGCGGTGCTCGGCTACATGTCCACCGGCGGCGACGTCGAGGGCATGATCGTCTGGCTGCTGATCACCCCGGTCGCGGTGCTGGTGCACGAGCTCGGCCACGCGCTGGTCGCCCGCACCACCGGGGCCAAGCCGGAGATCGCCCTGGCCGGCTTCGGCGGGGTCACCAGCTTCACCCCGCCCAAGGAACTCTCCCGCGCCCGCTCGATCGCGATCTCGCTGGCCGGGCCCGCGGTCGGCCTGGCGATCGGGCTGGTGCTGCTGGCGGTGGACCGCTCGGTGGGCGACAGCATCACCAGCGAATGGGCCTGGTGGGCGCTGCGGATCGGGATCTTCACCTCGATCGGCTGGAGCATCCTGAACCTGCTGCCGGTGCTGCCGCTGGACGGCGGTCAGGCGATGCGCGAGTTCCTGCCCGGCGACCCGGTCACCCGGCTGCGCCGGGCCGCGATGGTCTCGATCGCAGTGGCCCTGACCGCCGCGGTGGCGGTCTACCTCTACAGTCCGGGCGCCGTCTTCCTGGCCCTGTTCCTGGTGTTCTTCGCGGTGTCGAACTTCTTCACGCTGCGCGACCTGTCGCAGAACCACTCGGTCAGCTCCGACGGCCTGCGCGGTCCGCGCCCGGGCCAGACCCCGGAGACGCTCATCGTCGAGATGCTCTGGCGCAACCAGGCCGAGCGGGCCCGGCAGCTGATGCAGACCCTGCCCGACGGCACCCAGGTCGACCTGGCGCTGCACGGAGCGGTGCTCAGCCTGACCGGTGATCCCGGTCAGGGGCACGCCCTGCTGGAGCAGGAGGTGGCCCGGCGGCCGGGCGATCCCAATCTCGCCGCGGTGCTCGCCCTCACCCAGGCCCTGGAACACGACTGGGATGCGCTGATCCACACGCTGCAGGGGCCTTTCGGGCCGCTGGTCCCGCCGCCGGTGATCGATCGCACCATGGTCGAGGCCCGGGCCACCGGCCGGGACGACGTGGCCGGGCGGATCGCCTTCCTCCGCTCGCAGAACACTCCTTCCTGAAAAATGTGCAGACGCCTCTGCTCACCGATCGGTGAGCAGAGGCGTCTGTAGTTTGTGGTTCAGACGATGAAGAACAGACCGATCGCGAAGACCGGGTAGAACACCGCGGCCAGGGCCAGCCGGGCCGGGGTGAGCCGGTTGGTGGCCATGGTCAGCAGCAGGTACCCGATGGCGGCCATGGTGACGATCGCCGACCAGGTCAGCGCGCCGTCGAAGTGCCAGTCGGCGAAGATCATCGCGGACGCGCTGGGCACCGTCACCTGGATCATCATCGCGCCGGAGATGTTGGCCAGCGCCAGTTTCGCCTTGCCCTGACGCACCCAGATGATCGAGTTCATGATCTCCGGCAGCTCGGTGGCGATCGGCGCCAGCAGCAGCGCGGTGACCGCCCCGGACAGGCCGATCATCGGGCCGATCGCGTCGAGCTGGCCGACGAAGATCTGAGAGGCGAAGAAGATCACGGCCAGGGTGGCGGCGAGCTGCACCCCGATCGCCCAGCTGGCCGGAACTGCCTGGTTGGGCTGCAGTTTCAGCGGCTCGAGCTCCTCCTCGTCGTCCTCGTCCTCGGACTCAGCCTCGGCCGAGGCCTTGGGGGCGCCGAGCACCATCTCCTTGTACACGTACACCGCGTACACCGCCAGGAAGAGCACGCCCAGCCAGGGTTTCCAGGCGAAGACGACCAGGCCGAGGATCACCTTGAACACGAAAACGACCAGGAACCAGCGCTGGTCGACCGACAGCCGGGCGACATCCTGGCGGCTGCCCAGCATTTCCCGGTCGTCGGCCGGCAACGAGCTTCCCGAGCCCGCCCCGACCGTGATGAGTTCCCTGGTCAGGATGCGCTTGCGCCACAGCAGCATGACGCCGGTGACGCCGTAGGCGAGGGTGGCCAGGGCCAGCGGACCGCCCATGGCGGCGCCCACGCCGATCTCCTTCTGGTCCTCGCTACCGGTGGTGACGGCCACCAGGGTGACCACGGATTCCGGCAGGGCGGTACCGAAGGCGGCGAGAATGGTTCCGACGGCCATCTTTCCGACGTTCAGCCGCTCTCCGAGCCATTCCACGGCGTTGACGAACCACTCACAGGAGAGGTAGATCGCCACTGCGCAGACGATGAGTAACACGAAGTGCCACACGATGAATTGTCCTCAGCCTTGTCCGCGTCTTCCAACGGGAACCGGAGGCTTCGGGAGAGCAGGCCTCGGCCCCGAAAGCAGACGCACGAATGCGTTCACTTGCGGGACCGAAGGTCTCGTCCACCCGCCGGACTCGGCGGGCCTCACGACCGGAGAGCCGGAGCCCTCAGTGTGTCGATCGTGGGATTAGCGGACTACTCCCCCTCGGAACTCCTTGAGAGTGACACAGTCCGTCACAGCGGCGCAATGGTCCACCTGAGCGTGTGGTGGACACAACAATCCGGGATGTGGACGCTCTCGGTGCGCACAGCGTCCATTATCGGTGGTTCTGGGGGATATTCGCCGACCGGTGACAATGTCGCCGGGCACTACTCGTGAGCACCCGCCATGCTCGGCCCATGCGGATACCCAGGCCGGACCTCACGGTGAGCCACCGGCTGGAGGCGGCCGGACCGATCGAGACCTCACTCGTCTGGCGGCGCTACTGCGAGCCCGCCCTCTGGCCGCTCTGGTCGCCACAGGTGCGTCGGGTGGAGTACGCGTTCGAGCGAATCAGGCCGGGTACGCCGGGACGGGTGTTCGGTCCAGGTGGGCTCTGGCTGGCTTTCTGGATTGAGGACGTGCGTGCGGACGAACGCTCATGGACCTGGCTGGCGCGCCGGGGGCCCTGGGCGGTGGCGCTGGAGCATGCCGTCCAGCCCACCACCGAGGGCACTCGCACCCAGCTGGCGATCCGCGGGCCGGCTCCGCTCGTTCTGCCCTACCTGCCGCTGGCCCGCTACGCCCTGCACCGGCTCGTCAACCTGCCCTAGGAGGAGACCGTTCCGGCTCGCAGCCAGGACAGCACGGCCAGCACGCGCCGGTTGTCGTCGGACCCGGCCGGGATGTCCAGCTTGCCGAAAATGCTTGCGGCGTAATTCTCCACGGTCTTGTGACTGAGGTTCAGCACCGCCGCCACCCCGGCGTTCGAGCGCCCCTCGGCCATCTGCCGCAGCACCTGCCGCTCCCGCACGGTGAGGGCGGCCAGCGCGTCCTGCCGCCGGGAGTGCCCGATCAGGCTGTCGACCAGGGTGGCGTCGACCAGCGACTCGCCGGCCGCGAGCCGGACCAGGGCGTCGCGCAGGGTGCCCACGTCGTCCACCCGGTCCTTCAGCATGTACCCTCGCCCCGCACTGCCGTTGGCGAAAAGCTCCGCTGCGTAGGTCGTCTCGGCGTAGGTGGAAAGGATCAGCACGCCGATGCCGGGGTCCAGCTCACGGATCCGGGCGGCGGTCTGCAGGCCCTCCCGGGTGAAGGTCGGGGGCATCCGGATGTCCAGGATCGCCACCTCGGGCCGGGCCTGCTCGATCCCCTCCAGCAGTTCCTCACCGTTGCTCGCCTCCAGGCAGACCTCTACGCCCACCTGACTCAGCAAAAGCCTCAGCCCGCCCCGGAAAAGGGTGGAATCGTCCGCCATAGCTACCTTCACACCCGGCTCCTCATGTCGTGCCCAGCTGTCCGTGGTCTTGCGTTCATCGGTACGGGATCTCTGCGGTCAGGGTGGTCCCGGCCCCGGGCGGGCTGTCCAGCCGGAGCGTGCCCCCGGTGGCCAGGACCCGCTCGCTCAGCCCGTTCAGGCCGGTGCCGGCGCCCAGGTCGGCGCCCCCGACCCCGTCGTCCTGGATGGTCAGCTGCAGGCTGCCGCCGGTGTCCGCGCCGTGGACCTCGATCCGGCTGGCCCGGGCGTGCCGCACGGCGTTGGTGATCGCCTCGGCGGCCACGAAGTACCCGGCCACCTGAGCCGGCATCGGCAGGCCGAGCTCGGGCAGGTCGACCTCGACCGGCAGCGGCTGGGCGGCCCCGATCCGGCGCACCGCCTCGGCCAGGCCCACCTCGTCCAGGATCGAGGGGTGCAGCCCGGCGGCGATCTCACGCAGCTCGGCGACCGTGGTGCTGAGCTGCTCGGAGGCGTACTCCACGGCCTGTTCCAGCCCGTCGACCCGCTCGGAACGGATCTGCTCGAGCAGCGCCTGCACCCGGTGCAGCGCCCCGGCGTCCAGGTCCTTCTCCAGGGCCTGCCGCTCGGCCAGCTGGGCCGCCACGATCCGGGCGTGCGAGGCCCGCACCAGCTCCAGCTGGGCCCGGGCCTCCACCTGCAGCCGGGCGTTCTCGATGGCCAGGCCGGCCGCCGAGCCGACCGCCTCGACCAGGTCGGGGTAGCGCCACAGCGCCTGGTCGGCCCGGACCATGGCCAGCCGGGCGCCGTTGGTGGAGGTGATCGGCAGCAGCAGGCCGTGGTCACCGGTCTCGCCGCCCGGCTCGGCCGAGGTGGCGCCGTGCCGGTCCACGTAGGCGCCGATCTCCGCGGCCCAGTAGTGGATCTCCAGGTCCGGGTCGTCGAGCACCTCCCGGAAGGCCGCCTCCAGCCGCTCCGGGGTGCGGTCGACCCGCAGCCGGGGCAGCAGGTCGGCGATCACCACGCTGGCCAGGCGGCGGCGCACGGTGGCGATCACGAAGGCGATCGGCACGGTGAGCAGCAGCATGGTCTGGATCACCAGGATGTCGTCGAGCAGCCGGCCGCGAACCCCGAACACCTGGGCCAGCGAGGCGGCCATGCTGGCGGTGGCGGCCAGCGCGGCGGCCCCCACCACCGGCAGCATCAGCTTGCGGTCGAGGCCGCGGATCAGCCGGCTGCGGCGCACCCAGAACACCAGGAAGCCGACGGCCAGCAGCACCTCACCGGCGGAGGACAGGTACGACAGCCAGCGGTGCAGTTCCGGGTCGGACTCCAGCATCGGCCACCAGGCGGTGCCGTCGTCCCGGCCGGTGGCCAGATCGGAGCTGAGCACCACCAGGAACCGGCCGCCCAGCATCCAGACGGTCAGCGCGATCAGCAGCCGGCGCTCGGTCCGGCCGACCGCGGCCCGGTCCGGGTAGCCGTTGATCGCCCAGGTGCCCAGGATCAGGGTGAGCGGGGCGGCCAGGTAGGCGAGCAGGTGCAGCGGCCCCCGGCTGATCGCCTCGACCCAGCTGATCGGCCAGACGCAACCGGCCACCACCAGGGCCCAGCCGGCGTTACGCTGCCCCGGCTCGCGGGAAAGGATCACCCCGGCGGTGACCAGCGACCCGGCGAAGGCCACGGTGGGGGCGGCCAGTTCGGGGCGGTGCTGCCAGATCGAGGCGGTGCCGATCGAGGCGATCACCGTGACCGTCAGCCCGGCCAGCACCGCGCCCAGCCACGGCACCGGGCGGCCGGTCGGCGGCCCGGGGGTTCCGGGTGGCTGCGGGGCCCGTGGCACCCCGGAGAGCCGGGCGAGCCCGGCGATCCTGGCGGCCATGGTGTTGGCAGACAATCGAGTTACCTCGCACCCGCGGCCGGGCAACGGTTGCCCACCGGAGGGTGGGAGAACGACAGTGACTGAACAGCATCAGAGAGTATCTGCTGCCCGACGCAATGGCCC
This sequence comes from Kineosporia babensis, assembly GCF_021129305.1. Lineage (GTDB taxonomy): Bacteria > Actinomycetota > Actinomycetes > Actinomycetales > Kineosporiaceae > Kineosporia > Kineosporia babensis. The sequence continues at coordinate 42,281 of NZ_JAJOMB010000008.1, forward strand.
CATCCAGGACGGATCCCGACGCCCGTCCGGGGCGCAGCGTTACCCTCCAGGCTCCGTCCCCGCACGGTTGGTGACCGATGCGTAACGCAGCTCTCAGCCGCAGGGGATGGCGGCGACCATGAGTGAGCCACCGCGCGAGAGGGTGGAGAACATGATGTCGCCGCCCAGCGCGCGCACCCGGTCCAGCATGCCGGGCAGCTCGGACTCCAGCCGCGACCCGGCCGGGCGGCGGGAGTCCTGCTCCACCTCGATGGTCAGCACGCCGTCCCGCTCGTGGCCGCGGATGATCACCCGGGAGGCCCCGGGCGCCTCGGCCGTCTTCAGCGCCGCGCAGATCAGGTAGTACGCGGTCTCTTCGGTGGCCGCCGGGAAGCGCCCGGTGGGCAGGCTGGCCTCGACCTCGATCGGCTGCTGATCGGCCACCGCGTCGATCGCCGCGGACAGCCCGGCCTGGCTGAGCACCGCCGGGTGGATGCCCCGGGCCAGGTCGCGCAGCTCGTTCAGGGCCAGCGCGATTTCCTGGTTCATCTGCCGCAGCCGCTCCCGCGCCGCCTCGGACAGCTGCGGGCGGTCGGAGGCGGCCAGCACCAGGCGCAGCGCCAGCAGCCGCTGCTGGGCGCCGTCGTGCAGGTCGCGCTCGACCCGGCGGCGTTCGGCCACCCCGGCCTGGACCGCCTGCATCCGCACCGCCCGGACCTGGCTGAGCCGGCCCAGCACGGCGGCCTGCAGTTGGGCGTTCTCCAGGGCCAGACCGCTGGCGGCCAGGGCGTTCGAGAGCACCAGCGGATGCCGGCGCAGGCCCGGGTCGGCATCGATCACCGCCAGTGGCTCTCCGGTGGGCTCGGTGACCGGCATGACCAGCCGGTCCTCGTCCTCGGCGGGCGGCCCGGCCGGGGCCCCGGTGACGTCCACGTGGGCGTTCAGCTCGGGCGCCCAGTAGCGCACCCGCAGCGTGGCGTCGCGCAGGGCCGTGCGCAGCGCGGTCTGCACCGCCTCGGGGGTGGGGCGGCGCTGGACCTGCTGGATCAGGGTGAGCACGGCGTTGTCGGCCAGCCGCCGGCGCACCACGCTGATCAGGAAAGCCAGGGGGATCACTGCGAGGGCGGCCGGCTGCAGCGCGTACACCCGGTCCATGGTCTGCCCGGTGAGGCCGAGCAGCTTGGCCACCGGCACCGCGCCCACCGCCACCGCGATCACCGGGGAGGCGAGGGCCATCGGGGCCAGCAGCTCGCGGTCCAGGCCGCGCATCCGCCGGATCCGCAGCACCCACAGCAGCAGGAAGCCGCCGATCACGAGCACCTGCAGCGGCCGCAGCACGGTGCCGATGGCAACGTTGAACTCGCGGTCCGCGATCAGCGTGATCCACCAGGTGTCCGGCTGGTAGCCGCGCCACTGCGGGCGGGCGGTCAGGGTCTCGGCCAGGATGCCGCCGACCGCGACCCCGGCCAGGATCCGGACGAAGACCCGTTCCAGCCGGCTGAGCAGGGCCGGGTCGGGGTAGCGGAACATCGCCCAGGCGGCCAGGGAGAGGGCCAGGTAGCTGGCCGGGCCGGAGATGAAGGGCAGCGGGCCGATCGCCCACTCCTCGCTCCAGCCCAGGGCCCAGAACTGGCCGGCCAGCACCAGGAGGACGGCGGTGCGCCGGTGGCCGGGCTCGTCCCAGAGGATCACCCCGGCCCCGCTGAACATCGCGGTGAACAGGATGCTGCCGGCCGCCACATCGGGGGAGACCTGCCACAGCGGGCCGAAGATCAGGGCGCCGGAGGCGGTCAGGACGGCGGTGACGGCCAGGGTGCGCGACCACTGCCGGCTCGCCGAGGCCGGAGTCGGCGGGCGTTGCGACGTCGGGGCGATGGACGTCGTCCTCACCGTATTCACCCTGTTGGCCCAGCCGAACTCGGACAAGAGGGATATCCCCTGTTTCGGCCACGTTGAAGTCGGCTCAGATTGTTGAAGCTGACACGTAGCGGTGTCAGCCTGGGCGCATGCCCACCCTCCGCGGTCCCGGGATCGACGACCGCTTCGACTCCACCGACCTGGACGACATCCGGCAACGCATTGTCACGCCCGTCCTGGAAGGGTTGCTGCGGCCGGGCGAACTGCAGAGCGTGGACCTCGGCCGCGGACCGGCCCGCCAGATCTGGCTGCAGGTCCGGGCCGCGGACCGCAGCTGGCGGGCCGCCCTCTGGTTCGGCCCGGAGGACGACCCGCAGGAGACGCTCGGTGAGGTGGCCTACTACCTGGCCGACCGACTGGAGGACTGGGTCTGCGCCGACGTGGCCTGGGGTGAGCAGCGGATCGCCGACATCCGCATTCCGGCCCGGGATCGTCGCAACCGGCGTTCCGCGGGTTCCCAGACGTCCCGCGGTTCTCATCGTCCGAATATAAGGCGAGCGGACGGCGCCGCATAAGCGCCGTCCGCCCAGTACCTCAGCTTCCTCAGCGCACCGATTCCCCGCCCCGGGGCCCACCGTGGCCGGGCATGCTCGGGATCGCCTCGCGCGGGGTGGAGGCGTCGGACCAGCGCAGCACCGCCCCGATCCCGTCGTTCAGCCGGGGTGTGTCGGCCTCCAGCAGGGTGATGCCGGTGTCCGAGGCCAGCGCGGCCCAGGCCAGCGCGGTGTCGGCGCGCACCCTGACCGGTTCGGCCGCGCCCATCGCCCGTACCTCGTCGGCGGCCTCGGCGATCTGCAGCGGTTCGTCGCCGACCCACAGGTGGTAGGTCGAGGACGGGTTGTCGTGCAGCAGGATCTCGTCGGCCTGACCGCGGCGGATCACCTCCACCACATCACCCAGGCCGGAGACCGCGGTGTCCTGCCGCCCCTCCCCCAGCCGGAAACGTTCGGCCAGATCGTTCTCCTGAGCGGCCTGGTGCTCCGAGACCGCCGCCGCGACCGCCTCGTTCACGGCCTCGCCGGAGATGCCGTCGGCCCGGCCACCAGTACCCAGCCGCCGGGTGACGGTAGCGGCCTCGGTGCCGAGATGGCCCAGGAAGTGCGACACCGCCTTGTCGTCGCCGCCGACCAGCACCAGGTCCGGCCGGTGCCGGCGGTGCAGCCGGCCGACGGTCTCGGCGACCGCTGCGGCGTTGCGCTCCCAGGAGTCCTCGGCCCGGTTCTGAAAACGATGTTGCGAGTAGCTGTCTCCGGGCGACTTGCGCAGTTCGTCGTGACCGCCCTCGACTTCGATCCGCTCGACCGGATCGCCCGGTTCACCGTGCAGTTCGAGATCGGCGCCGGCCCGGTCGATCTTCACCAGCAGATAGGACGTCGTGCCCCGCCGGGCCCGCACGGCCGGCATCAGCGCCGGGGCCACACCCCAGCTGATCACCGTCTGCTCCGGGGCCCGGGGCAGGGGCACGTCGAGCACCAGCCCGTCCTCGGCGGTGGCCACGAGAAGTCTTCCTGGCGGCCCGGGTTCGGCCTCGGTCACCGCCGAGGCGATCGCATCGGCCACCGATTCGGGGGCACCCTGACCGGTCAGGTTCCGCCGGGCGTTCTCCCAGCGGATCGCCGCTCCGGCCGCCCCGGCCTCGTCCGGCCGGGAGGTGTCGAGGGCCACGGTGGCGTAGGGGCCACTGTGACCGAGCAGTCCGTGCCAGTGATTCAGCTTCACGGCGCTCCTCTCTCAGGCATCGCTTGCGCCCTCGACCCTAGCCAGACCCGCAGCGCTCGCAGGTTCAGGTGACCCGGTCAGCCCCGGTACCGGAAACCGTCCAGAAAACGCCGGAACACCCCGCCTTCAGGGGGTAACGGAGCCGCCGGGGCCGGGGCGGTGCGGCGCTGGGTGGCGATCGGCTGGTCGTAGTCGGTTCGCGAGATGGCGTCGACCACCTGGGCCTCGTCGAAGTCCTCCGACCCGGGAATCGTGGGCACGAAGCCGACCAGCACCCCGTTGCGCATCACCTGGGCCTCCAGCCCGGCCGAGCCGTCGGTGTCCCAGATCGCCTCGCGGCCTTCGGTGATCTTGATCCAGAGGCCGAACTGGTAGACGCCGGCCTTCTCCATCCGGGCATCCACGCCTCGTGCCCGCAACGCATCCACCACACGCCGGGCCCGGTTCTCTTCCATGCGCATCACGTAACCCGCCATACCTGGGAAACGTCTGGAAGTTCGCTGCACAGATCATCCGGTACTGCGCATCCTTAACCCGGACAGAAGGTACGCCTGAGGCCGGGACGGCCAGGCTCACCGACCGTGTCCCGAAAGAAGCTTGATCTCCGTGCCGTGTCGGCCCTGGTCGCGTTCGCCGTGCTGGCAGTGACCGGTGGTGTCTTCTACGCCCAGTCCGGTTCGGACCCGGGCCCTGCGCAGGCGTCGCTGATCCTGTCCCAGCCCGACCTTGCGATGAGCACGCAGGAAGCGCCGGAGCCCTCGCCCACGGATGCCCCGGTGAAGAAGAAGGCCGAACCCGAGGAGAAGCCGGCCAAGCAGGCCGTGGCCACCTCCGCGGAAGAGACCACCGAAGAGGCTGCCCCGAAGGCCGAACCGAAGCCGAAGAAGGCCTCCAGCGACTCGGGCCGATCGGTGGCGGCCGCCGGCGCGGCGAGCGACCGGATCAAGTTCGGCCAGACCTACACCGGCATCGCCACCTTCTACGGGGCCACCGGCGCGGGCAACTGCTCGTACGAGCCCACCGGCGATCTGATGGTGGCCGCGATGAACCAGCAGGACTACGAGGGCTCGCAGGCCTGCGGCGCCTTCGTGGACGTCACCGGGCCCAAGGGCAACACCGTCCGGGTCAAGATCGTCGACCGCTGCCCGGAGTGCGCACCCGGCCACATCGACCTGTCGGCCGAGGCCTTCGCCAAACTGGCCGAGCCGGTCGAGGGCCGGATCGACATCAGCTGGAAACTGGTCAGCCCCAGCCTTTCCGGGCCGGTGAAGTACGTGTACAAGGAGGGTTCCACCCAGTGGTGGTGCAGCATCCAGGTGCGCAACCACCGCAACCCGATCCGCTCGGTCGAGCTCAAGGGCAAGAACGGCTGGATCACCCTGCCGCGCGAAATGCACAACTACTTCACCTCGGCCGGCGGTGAGGGCTGCGGCGGCGAGGTCCGGATCACCGACGTGCAGGGCAACCGGCTCACCGACAGCGGCATCAAGGTCACTCCCAACCAGGAACAGGCCGGCGCGCAGCAGCTCCCCGCCGCCTGAGCCAACCCGGACGTACGGCCCGGTTCCCCGGTCAGGGGAGCCGGGCCGTCCCCTATTTGCCGCCTTGACGTATGCCTATATGGGAATACGATTGGGCCATGGCCAGGGCAGCGACCACGACCGATGCGTTCAACGCGGTGGCCGAGCCCCGCCGACGGCAGATTCTGCAACTGCTGGCCCAGGGCGAACGACCGGTGGGTGAGCTGGCCGATCTGACCGAGCTGGCCCAGCCGGTGGTCTCGAAGCACCTGCGGGTGCTGCGCGAGGTGGGCCTGGTCACCGTGCAGGAGCAGGGGCGGCAGCGGGTGTACCGGCTGAACGTGGCCCCGCTGCGCGAGATCCAGTCCTGGCTGGCATCTTTCGAGCAGCTCTGGCAGGAGCGGTTCGACGCGATGGACAGCGTGCTGGAAGACCTCCAACGACAGGAAAAGGGGCAGGGACAATGACGGTTACACCCACCACCGGGACGGCGAAGGTCGAGCTCCCGAGCGAGACCACCATCCTGATCACCCGCCGGTTCGCCGCACCGAAAGCCCTGGTCTGGCGCGCCTACACCGAGCCCGAGCTGATCAAGCGCTGGTGGGCCGGGGAGAAGGGCGAGGTCACCCTGGTCGAGTCCGACTTCCGGGTGGGTGGGCGCTGGCGCCAGGTGATGGTGGCCGGGCCCGGCTTCGAGGTGGGCTTCAACGGCGAGTTCCGCGAGATCGTGGAGTTCGAGAAGATCGTCTGCACCGAGACTTTCGAGGGGATGCCGGACGCCTACTCGGTGAACACCATCTCGTTCGCCGAGGAGGCCGGTCACACCACGCTGACCATGCTGATCGAGCACACCGAGGCCGCGCACCGCGACGCGCACATCAACTCGGGGATGGAAGAGGGCATGCAGGGCTCGCTGGACGCCCTCGAGCGGGTCGCGATCAGCCTGCGCTGATCACCCGGTCCCGCCCGGAGCGCTTGGCCTCGTACAGGGCCGAGTCGGCCCGGTTCATCAGCTCCGGCATGCTCTGGGCGGGATCCCACTCGCAGTAACCGATCGAGATCGACTGGCCGCGCGGCATCGCCAGGCGGACCCGCTCCAGCACCTGGAAGGCGTCGGCGTCCAGGCAGTTCGGCAGCGCGATCGCGAACTCCTCACCGCCCCAGCGAGCCACCACGTCCACCACCCGCAACTCCGCCTTGACCGCCTGCGCCACCTCGCGCAGCAGCACGTCTCCCTCCAGGTGCCCGTGCGCGTCGTTGTAGGCCTTGAACCGGTCCACGTCGGCCACCGCCACCACGAACGGCTCACCGCTGCGCCGAGCCGCGGCGACCAGCACCGACAACCGCTCGTCCCAGGAGCGCCGGTTGGGCAGGCCGGTGAGCGGGTCGGTGCCGGCCAGGTCCGCGTAGCGGCGCAGCAGGGCGTCGTGCTCCAGGGCGAACGCGGACTCGTCGGCCAGCAGCGAGACCGCCAGCAGCCGGCGGTCGGACAGGTCGGTGAGCTCGGCGTCCCAGCTCACCGACAGCAGGGCGATCACCTCACCGGCTTTGCGGACCGGTTGGTACAGCAGCGATTTCGCCCCGATCATCTTGGCCAGCTGCTGGTTCAGGCCCGGGTGCTCGGCCGCCCGCGGGATGAACAGCGGCTCGCCCTCGCGCCAGACCGCGGCGGTCACCTTCACCTCGGTCTCCGGGTACACCGTGTCGACCATCCGGGGTTCGGAACATCCGGTGATCATCAGGCTCTCGCCCGGGCCGCGCTCGAACAGGCTGGCCATCTCCGCCCCGGCGATGTCGATCAGCGCCGTGATGATCGCCTCGCGGGCGTCGTCCCCGGCCAGGATCCGCCGGGTCACCCGGCTGATCGCGGCCAGGTTCTCCTGGCTGTCGGCCAGTTCCTGCTCGGCCCGGTGCCGGTCGGTGACGTCGAAGACGTGGGCCAGCAGGTGCGGCTCCGGCTCGCCGTCGTCGATCCAGCTCAGCCAGGCCGAGGCCCAGGCCAGCACCCCGTCGAAGCGCCGGTACCGGACCAGCACCTCCAGACTCTCACCAGGGCGCTGCCTCAGTTCCTGCATCGCCTCCGGGTGCAGGCGGTTGTCCGCCGGGTGCACGAACTCCGAGCGCAGCCGGCCCACCAGCTCGGACTCCGGCACGCCGAGCAGCCGGCACATCGCCGGGTTGGCCGACAGCAGCCGGCCCTCGGTGTCGGTGAGGGTGATGCCCATCGGGGAGCCGTGGAAGATGCTGCGGAAACGTTCCTCCGAACGGGCGATCTTGGCCGCCGAGGCCACCCGCTCGGTGACCTCCCGCGCAGCGCAGTGAATTTCGAGCTCGCCCCGGTCCGGGTCGTAGAGCGGGGCCAGGGTGCACTCCAGCCAGTGCCAGATCCCGTCGGCCGCCAGCACCCGCACCGTGCAGGTCTGCGAGTCGCCCTGGCGCACGGCCTCGATCGCCTCGCGCATCCGTGGCCGGTCGTCCGGGTGCACCCGGCTGAGCAGGTTGGCGTCCAGCTCCAGGGTCACGTCCACGCCGAGCACCGAGCTGACCGAGGGGCTGATGTAGGTGATCCGGCCGTCCAGGCTGCACCGGGCGATCACGTCGCCGGAGTTCTCGGCCAGCAGCCGGTACTCGCTGCGGGAACGGGCCAGCTGCCGTTGCGCGGCGGTGCGCAGCTCGATCTCGCGGGCCTGGTCGATGGTCATCCGGCGCAGCTGCAGCTGGCTGGAGACCTGCCGGGCCAGGGCCCGCATCTGCTCGCGCTGCTGCACGCTCAGGGACCACTCGGTGCTGTGGATGACGCAGATCGTGCCCAGGATCGCGCCGGTCTCGGTGGTGATCGGGAAACCCGCGTAGAAGACCACGTACGGCTCGCCGGTGACGAGCGGATTGCCCGCGAAGCGCGGGTCGAGCCGGGCGTCGGGCACCTCCAGTTCCGAGCGGCCGCGCACCACGTGGTCGCAGAAGGCGACGTCCCGCCGGGTGGCGCACAGGTCGGTGCCGACCTTGGCCTTGAACCACTGGCGCTCGGCATCGACCAGCGTGACCAGGGCGATCGGGCAGCCGGTGAGCTGGGCGGCGAGCGCGACCAGGTCGTCGAAACCTTGTTCGGCCGGGCTGTCGAGGATGTCGAGGGTGTGCAGTTCGTCCAGCCGGTTCGCCTCTGCGGCCGAGGACTGCGCCGGGGTGAACTGCAGCGGCAGGGTGGGCGCGCGCAGAACAGCAGACGGCGCCGGGTCCTCCCGGGGCGTCTGCGCGGCGTTGGCATCACCGGTCTCCATCTCGCACCGGGTATCGGCAGCCCCGGCCCGGCGGTGAATACCAGGCAGAACTTCATCCGCAGCGGCGGAGTCTCCTTCGCGCCGGGCGGGCCGGGATGCCATCATCGAAGCTGTGTCCGATCTAGCACCCCAGACGATTTCCTACCCGGCCCCCGGGTCACGGCCGTCGCGGAAGGGTGAGGAGAGCCTCGCCCCGCACGTGATCGTGCTCTTCGGGGCGACCGGCGACCTCGCCCGCCGCAAGCTGCTGCCTGGCATGGCGCACCTTGCCGCCTCTGCACTGGCACCGGACATCCGCGTGGTCGGCACCTCGCTCGAGGACATGAGCGACGACGCCTTCCGCGAGTTCGCCCACGCCGCCATGCAGGAGTTCGGTACCCACAAGCTCGACCCCGAGCAGTGGGACACCTTCGCCAAGAACCTTTGCTACGTACCCCAGTCGGCCGGGCCGGAGGCGCTGGCCCAGGCCGTCGCCGACGCCGAGGCCGGGCTCGGCCCCGACGTGCGGCGCCTGCACTACCTGAGCGTCCCGCCGAAGGCCGCGCTGGCCGTCATCACCATGCTGCGCGAGGCCAAGCTCGTGGAGAAGTCCCGGGTGGTGATGGAGAAGCCGTTCGGTACCGACCTGACCTCGGCGATCATCCTGAACGACCAGGTGCACGAGACGTTCCGGGAGAGCCAGATCTTCCGGATCGACCACTTCCTGGGCAAGGAGGCCGCCCAGAACATCCTGGCCTTCCGTTTCGCCAACGGGCTTTTCGAGCCGATCTGGAACCGCAACTTCATCGACCACGTCCAGATCGACATCCCCGAGACGCTCGGGCTGGGCGGCCGGGCGAACTTCTACGAGAGCACCGGCGCCTACAAGGACATGGTGGTCACCCACCTGCTCCAGGTCCTGGCGTTCGTCGCGATGGAGCCGCCGACCGCCCTGGAACCGCGGGCGATCAGCGAGGAGAAGAACAAGGTCTTCCGCTCGATGCTGCCGATCGACCCGCGCGACGTGGTGCGCGGGCAGTACAGCGGTTACCGCGGTGAGGAAGGGGTGGCCCGCGACTCCGACACCGAGACGTTCATCGCGCTGCGGGCCGGCATCGACAACTGGCGCTGGGCCGGGGTGCCGTTCTACCTGCGTACCGGCAAGCGGCTGGCCGAGGGCGCGCGGATCATCTCGATCGCCTTCAAAGAGGCGCCGAAGTCGATGTTCCCGGCCAACTCGGGGGTCGGGGCGGCCGGTCCGGACCACCTCACCTTCGACCTGGCCGACGCCTCCAAGGTCTCGCTGTCGTTCTACGGCAAGCGGCCCGGGCCGGGCATGAAGCTGGACAAGCTCTCGATGCAGTTCTCCACCCAGGAGACCGAGCGGGCCGGCGACGTGCTGGAGGCCTACGAGCGGCTGATCCTGGACGCGATGCGCGGCGACCACACGCTGTTCACCACCGCCGAGGGCATCGAGAGCCTGTGGGAACGCTCGATCCCGCTGCTGGAGGACCCGCCGCCGGTCAAGCCCTACGCCCCCGGCACCTGGGGTCCGAACGCGATCCACCAGCTGATCGCCCCGCACGCCTGGCGGCTGCCGTTCGAGCGGGCCTGGCGCGAGCACCGCTGAGCACAAGAGCACTACCAGAACACACCAGAGGACGTCCGGAAGCTCGCTTCCGGACGTCCTCGGCTTTGCCGCGCCCCAGCGGGCGCCACTTCGAAACCGGCTGCACCAGTGGGCTTTCAGCCCAGCCCCGGCCGAGCGGGCCGGATGGAGGTGATCGGGCGTAAGTGTCACCGTCGGGACCCGGGCGAGGAGAGCGTCCGTAATCAAAGTCCGCTCGAGCAACGCCTGGTCCGAGGGCGGTGACGAGAACAGCATTCCCCACCGTTTCTGTCAAGAATGTTGACAATCGGCAAGGCCGACCTAATATCGATGGAAGCAGCGTAAGACGTTGCAGCCGCCGTCGCGACACAAGACCGCGACAGGTGAATGTTCCTGCCCCGCAGGCAGTCAGGCCTGCCCTCCGGCGCGCGCCGGGCGGCCGCCTGCGGTGGCGGAACTGTCCATCAGCTGGCTGCTGTGAAGGATGTGTGCAACGGTGAAAATCGCCGTGGTCGTGGGCAATCCCAAGCCCGAGTCACGAACCCTGCGGGTGGCGGAGGCCGTCGCCGACGTGATCGAGAAGCTGCTGCCCGGGCAGCCGGCCGAGCGCCAGGTGATCGACCTGGCCGACTACTCGTCCCGGCTGTTCGAGTGGCCCGAGCCGACCCTGGCCGAACTCAACGACGCGGTGGCGGCCAGCGACGTCCTGGTCGTCGCCTCGCCCACCTACAAGGCCACCTACACCGGCCTGCTGAAGGCCTTCCTCGACCGCTACCCCAGCAACGGCCTGCAGGGCGTGGTCGCGGTGCCGGTGATGACCGGCGCCGCCGACACCCACGCGATGGCCACCGAGGTCAACCTGCGCCCGCTGCTGGTGGAGCTGGGCGCCACCGTGCCCAGCCGCGGCCTGTACCTGGTGATGACCCGGATCGCCGAGCTCGAGGCGATCGCCGCCGAGTGGGGCTCGGCCAACGCCCACTCGCTGATCCCGGCTGTTCAGGGACGCCTGGAGGTGGCTTCACGTGGCTGAGTTCGACACCGCGAGGTTCCGCAAGGTGGTCGGTGGCTTCGCCTCCGGCATCACCGTGGTCACCGCCGTGCACGAGGGCGAGCCGGTCGGGATGACCTGCCAGTCGTTCTTCAGCCTCTCGCTCGACCCGCCGCTGATCGCCTTCTCCCCCGCGCTCAGCTCCAGCAGCTATCCGCGGATCCGGGAGGCGGGTTCGTTCTGCGTGAACATCCTGGAGTCCGGGCAGGAGGCGCTGTGCAACCAGTTCGCCCGCAGCGGGACGGACAAGTGGCGCGGCGTGGCCTGGGAGCCCGGAGTGACCGGCAGCCCCCGCCTGGACGGGGTCCTGGCCAGCATCGACTGTGACCTGGAGAACGAGTTCGAGACCGGGGACCACTACCTGACCGTGGGCCGGGTGCGCTCGCTGCACACCACGCCCGGCCTGCATCCGCTGTTGTACTTCAACGGAACGTACCGGCGGCTTCACCCTCACCAGGAACTCGGGGCGCGCAGCGCGTAGGACAGGTCCTGGTTGGGGGCACCCCGCTGACGGATCCGTCCCGGGTCAGGCAGACTGCCCACATGGAAGAGGACGACGACGAGCTGACCATCCTGGTGGGCGCCGCGGAGGGTTCGACGGCGCTGGAGCGCGACGGCATGCTGCGCCGACTCGAGGAGTCGGTCACGCTGGCCATCGCCGAGTGCACCAACGAGGGGTACCTGACCAACGGCAGCACCGGCGACGTCGACATCAGCCTGACCGTCGCCGCGCCCGGCCTGGCCGCCCCCGAGGTGCTCAGCCTGGTCGGGGACAGCGTGGCCGCACTGGTCAACGACCCGGCCAACCCGGGCTGGGGACCGTTCTCGGTGAGTGTCACCGGTGAGTCCGCGGACGTCACCGAGGGCCTCGACGAGGTGGGCCCCGACCTGCAGGTCCTGGACGACGACTTCGACGAGCTGCTGGACGGCCCGGGCGAGACCCAGACCGTCGTCGTGGTCGAGGGCCCGGACGGGCTGAGCCTGACCGGGCTCGACACCGACCGGGACACCGAGGCCGGCCAGGCGGCCCTGCTGACCAGTGCCGAGCTGCTGACCAGCGTGGACCTGACGCACCTGACCACGCTGGACGTGGCCGCCGAGGACGAGCAGGAGCAGCAGGAGGCTCTGCTGCAGGCCCGGTTCGTGGCCGGGGCGCTGTTCCAGGCCTCGGTGGCGGTGGTCGACCAGCTGTTCATCGATCTGGACACGCTGACCCGGGACGGGGCCACGGCCACCGTGGAGGACGCCCCGGACGACGTGTTCTTCGTGCTCGGTGGGCTGCCGGTGCGCTACGCCGACCGCTACGACGCGCTGTTCACCCAGCGGCTGATCATCGCCACGGCCGATGTCACCCGGCGCCTGACGGCCGGCTGGGAACCGCTGGCCTGTGTGGCCCACGAACTGGCCCTGCGGCTGATTCTGGACGCCACCGAGGTGCAGCTCGACCTGGTCGACGTGGAGCTGGAGCCGGGCTGGCGCGAGGTGATCGAGGAACACCACTTCGCCGACAGCGACCACGACATGCTGTACGACCCGCAGATCCCCGAGGACGTGGAGGACGAGGACCTGCGGGCCCGGCCGGACTCCGCCCCGCTGGGGTTCGACTTCTGGTTCACCCCGTTCGACGCCGAGCTGCACCTTCCGCCGTACCTGGTGGAGGGCTACGAGCCGGAGCTCGACGAGGACGACGACGACCTTGACGAGGACGACGACGAGGACCTCGAGGACGACGGGCAGCGGCAGGAGCACCAGCAGCACTGAGTACCGGTGAACGAGGAAGGCCCGGCTCCCTTGGTAGGGGGCCGGGCCTTCGTCAGTTGATCAGACCGCGGACTTCTTCGTCTCGGTGCTGCCGGACGGGTCGGGCTGCGGTACCGGGTCGCACTGCTTGTCCGACTTGCGGCCGTCGACCCGCTTGGGCAGCGAGCCGTCCTTCAGGTAGGCCGCGATGGTGTCGTCGGTGCAGGCGATCCCGCTCAGCGAGCCGGAGTGGGTGGTTCCGCCGACGCCCTCGATCAGCACCGACTTGGGGAAGCGGCTGCGGACCTCCAGCGCACCCTCGTACGGCGTGGCCGCGTCGTGGGTCTCGGAGACCAGCAGGATCGCCGGGGCCTTGGCACCGTTCACCGTGACCGGCTTGCCGACCTCACCGGCCCAGTTCAGGCAGGGCGCGTTGAACCAGGCGTTGGACCAGGTCATGAACGGGGCCTGCTTGTGCATGGCCCAGTTGTCCTTCTTCCACTTCGACCACTTCTTCGGCCACTGCACGTCGGTGCACTGGGTGGCCAGGTAGACCGCGAAGCCGTTGTCGGCGCCCGGGCCCTGCGGGTTGGAGTCGTCGAACATCGTCTTCAGGGTCTTCCAGTCACCCTTGTGCACCCAGCCGGAGAACGCCGAGGCGACCTCCTCCCAGCCGAACACGTAGTAACCGGCCCCGAGGAAGATGTCCGTCCACTCGTCGCCGCCGATCTTGCCGCCGGCCGCCTTCTTGTCCAGCGCGCGCAGCTGCTTGTAGTACTCCTTCTTGACCGCGGCGCCGGTCTTGCCCAGCTTGTAGGTGGCGTTGTTCTTGGCCACCCAGGCGAAGAAGACGTCCATGTTCTTGTCGAACGCGGCGTCCTGGTCGAGGTTGCTCTGGTACCAGATGTTGCGCGGGTCGACCACGCCGTCCAGCACCATCCGGTGCACCCGGGTCGGGTACTGGGTGGCGTAGACCTGGCCCAGGTAGCTGCCGTACGAGAAGCCGTAGAAGCTGATCTTCTTCTCGCCCAGCGCCTTGCGCAGCACGTCCATGTCCCGGACGTTGTCCCGGGACTTCATGTTGTCCAGCAGCGCGCCGCCGGCCTTGGCGCAGGCCTTGGCGTACTTCTTGGTCTTGCCCAGCCAGAGCTTCTCGCCCTTGGCGGTGGCCGGCACGTACTTCGGCCGGTCGTAGCCGGTGTAGTTGCCGTCGCAGCTGAGCGCGGGCTTGCTCGAGCCCACGCCGCGCGGGTCGAACCCGATCCAGTCGTAGGCCGCACCGGCGTCGTCCGGCACGTACTGGCCCAGCGAGGAGAGGGTCAGCCCGGAACCGCCGGGACCGCCCGGGTTGACCAGCATGACGCCCTGGCGGTCGGCCTTCTTGCTGGTGGCCTTGATCCGCGAGACGGCGATCTGGATCTTCTTGCCCTTGGGCTTGTCGTAGTCGAGCGGCACGCTGAGGAAGCCGCACTTGGCATCGAGCGAGGTCAGGCTCGCGCTGGCGCACTTGCCCCACTTGATCGCCTTGGGCTTGAACGCCACCTCGGTCGGCGCCGGTGCGGCCGCCACCACGGGCGCGGCCTTGCCGGACTCCTCCGAGCCGACGGCCCGCGCCACCGATCCCCCCACCACCGTGGTGGTCACCAGGGCAGCCGAGACCGCCATCACCACCAGCTTCTTCTTCACCATCGGCCCTCTATCGGTAGCCCTCTTCTTACGTTTCGCCGTGCTTGGTAACCCGCCGAGTGTTCCGTCCCGGTCCGCGGATGGCAATAGAGGGTGCGCACCGGTGGGCGACGCAAATCACATCGGTCGGCCCCAAGAGAAAGCGGAAGCGGAATTCCGTTACCGGGTACGCTGCTCGCAGCGGAATCCCAGTTCCGTTTTTGCGACCACAAGGAGCACGATGCAGTCCGCTCAGCCGAGCGTTGCCCCCTTGAAAGCCCCCTTCGGAAGAACACCCCCTGAGGTGACCTTCGCCGTCCTCACCCTCGCGGTCGGCACCTTCACCCTCCTGCAGTCCCTCGTCATCCCGGTGATGGCGACCATCCAGCACGACCTGAACACCACCCAGAGCGGCGTCACCTGGGTGCTCACCGCCTATCTGCTCTCCGCCTCGGTGGCCACCCCGATCATGGGACGGGTCGGCGACCTGGTCGGTAAGGAAAGGGTTTTCGTCGCGGCCCTGGTCGCGCTGGCGATCGGCTCGCTGCTGGCCGCCCTGGCCCCGAACCTGGCCGTGATGATCACCGCCCGGGTGATCCAGGGCATCGGCGGCGGGGTGCTGCCGCTGGCCTTCGGGATCATCCGGGACGAGTACCCGGCCCACCGGGTCACCGGCGCGGTCGGCACGATGGCCTCGCTCAGCGCGATCGGCGGCGGGCTGGGCCTGGTGCTGGCCGGGCCGATCGTCGACTTCCTGGGCTACCGCTGGCTGTTCTGGCTGCCGCTGATCATGACCCTGATCGCCGCGGTGGCCGCCTATCTGCTGATCCCGGCCTCCCCGGTGCGTTCCGGGGGCCGGATCTCCTGGCGCCCGGCGCTGCTGCTGTCGGCCTGGCTGGTCTGCCTGCTGCTGCCGCTCAGCCAGGCCTCCGCCTGGGGCTGGGGTTCGGTCGAGGTGCTGGGCCTGCTGGCCGCCTCGGCCGTGCTGGCCGGGCTCTGGGTGCTGGCCGAGACCCGGGCCAGCACACCGCTGATCGACATGCGGATGATGCGGCGCCGGCCGGTCTGGACCGCCAACCTGGTGGCTCTGCTGCTCGGGGTGGCGATGTACGCGGTGTTCGGGTTCCTGCCGCAACTGCTGCAGACCCCCCTCGAGGCGGGGTACGGCTTCGGCGCCGGGATCACCGCCTCCGGGCTGCTGCTCGCCTCGCAGTGCGTGGTGCAGCTGCCCACCGGCATCCTGTCCGGCAACCTCTCGGCCCGGTTCGGCGGCAAGTGGTTCACCGTGGCCGGTACCGCGGTCACCATGCTCTCGCTCCTGATGTTCGCCTTCCTGCACGACAGCCGCTGGCAGATCGTGCTCGGCGGCGCGGTCTTCGGACTCGGTATGGGGCTGGTGTTCTCGGCGCTGTCCGGGCTGATCGTGCAGGGCGTGCCCCAGGAGCAGACCGGGGTGGCCAGCGGGATGAACGCGAACATCCGGACCATCGGCGGGGCGATCGGCTCGGCGGTGATGGCCAGTGTGGTCACTGCGCACGCCGGGCCCGGCGGGTTCCCGCAGGAGTCCGGCTACACCGTCGGTTTCGCCCTGCTGGCGGTGGCGCTGCTGCTGGCCACCCTGGCCGGGCTGCTGATTCCCGACCTGAAGCCGGCCGGGCCGGTGGTCACCGCGGTGACCGTGGCGCCCGGCCCGATGGGGGAACTGCCGGTGCTACGTCCGGAACCGGCGCTGCCGGTGGGCGGTACGCTCGTGGGTGATGAACCGGATTGACGGCCCGGCTGGGGTGAGCGCCGTGGGAACCATCGAACGCCCGATGCGTAAAGACGCGGCCCGTAACCAGGAGGCCGTGCTGGCTGCGGCCCGCGAGGTGATCTCCGAGTTCGGCGTGGAAGCCGGCATGGAGCTGATCGCCTCCCGGGCCGGGGTCGGCGTGGGCACCCTGTACCGGCACTACCCGAACAAGCAGGCGCTGGTCGACGAGCTGGTCCGGATCATCCTGGACGAGCTGATCAGCACCGCCCGGGCCGGCCTGGCGGACGAGGCCGGCAACGGCCTGGAGACCTTCCTGCGGGCCTTCGGCCGCTCGCTGGCCCGCCACCACGGCTACTCGGCCAAGCTGTTCAGCCCGGGCAACTCCGACCACCAGCAGCAGCTCAACGCGCTGATCGCCGAGCTGCACACGCAGGCCTTCAAGCACGGCCGGATCTCGCCCGACGTGAGCCTGGGCGACGTCCGCGCGCTGATGTGGGCGTTGCGCGGGATCGTCGCGGTGACCGGGCAGAACGCCCCGGACGCCTGGCAGCGCCACCTCGACCTGCACCTGGCCGCGCTGCGGATCGAGCCGGTGCCCAGCGCCCGGCCCTCGGTCACCGACGAGCAGCTGCGCCGGATCGCCGAGGCGCAGCGCGCCCAGCGGCCCACCCGGTGACCGAAGCCCGCGCCCTTACAGCGAGCTGACCTCCGCCTCGTGCTGCGCCGAGCCGGAGGGCCAGCGAGTCTGCGGATCGGCCGCCGGCAACGGCATCACCACCAGTTCCATCACGTTGCCGAGCAGCCCGGCCGCGGCCCGGATCGCGTCCGGCGCCTCACCGCTCTGCTCGAACACCAGCTGAGCCGAGGGCAGCGAGAGCTGACCGTTGTGGCACAGCAGCGACTTCACGTTGCCCCCGGCGATGTTGCCGAGTTCGGCGATCACGTCGAGCATGTCGTCCGGCGCGGGCTCGGCCACCCCCAGCAGGGTGGCGGCCAGCGTGGTGATCAGCGTGCCCTCGGCCCGCACCTCGATCCCCAGGAAGCTGCCGTCGTTCGCGTCCTGGATCACCAGCCGGGAGACCGCCAGCCCGACCGCGGGCGGCAGCCGCTCCCCGGTCGGCTCGGCCTGCTCGCCGAGCACCGAGGCGATCATCTCGACCAGCAGCATCTCCAGATCGGGCTGGGCCGCCGCCAGTTCGGCCGGATCGATCACGAGCCACCTCCCAGGTGCTGGAAAACCACCGCTCGGTCCACGTCGAACCGCTTCCAGTTCGGGCCCAGTGAGGGCGCGGTCTCGGCGCCGCCGAGCACCAGGTAGCCGCCCGGGCGCAGCACCGAACGGCAGTTCTCGATGACCTTCTTCTTGGTCGGCGGATCGAAGTAGATCAGCACGTTGCGCAGGAAGATGACGTCGCACTGCGGGTGCCCGACCGGGGCCTGGGCCAGGTTGCCCCACTTGAACGAGGCCAGGTCACGGACCTCCTTCTTCAGCACCCAGTCCCGGCCCACCTGGTCGAAGTACTTGACCAGGTAGGGAACTCGCAGCCCTCGGTTGATCTCCAGCTGCGAGTACTTGCCCGCGCTGGCCCGCTCGATCATCCGGCGGGAGATGTCGGTGCCGATCACCTTGGCCTCGTAGCCGGGGTTCTTCGGCAGCCAGTCCAGCAGCAGCATGGCCAGCGAGTACCCCTCCTGGCCGGAGGAGCAGGCCGCCGACCAGATGGTCAGCCGCTTGGTCGAGGAGGTCCGGGCCACGTCCGGCAGCAGCTGCTTGGAGAACACGTCGAACGGCGCGGTGTCGCGGAACCACAGCGTCTCGTTGGTGGTCAGCGCGTCGATCACCAGGTCGATCAGTTTCTGGTCGCCGCGGCGCAGCCGGCCGACGAACCCGCCCAGCTCGTTCTCCCCGTGCACCCGCATCAGCGGGACCAGCCGGGACTCCACCAGGTACTCCTTGCCCGGCTGCAGGTCGATGGCGCTGCGCTGGCGGACCAGGTCGGCCACGAAGCTGAAATCGGTGCTGGTGATGGGAGTGTTCACCACACAGACCCCCGTTCCCTCACCAGGTAAAGACTTTCGTGGTTCACCGGGCGATCAGCCCCAGCATCTCGAGCTTCTCGGCGATGACCTCGTCGGTGAACGGCTTGATCACGTACTCGTGCGCCCCGGCCGCGAGGGCCTGGACGATGTTCGAGTGCTCGCTCTCGGTGGTCACCATCATCAGCACGACGTCCCGGTAGTCCGGGTTCTGCCGGCACTTCTTGATGAAGGTCAGACCGTCCATCACCGGCATGTTCCAGTCCACCAGGGCGACGTCCGGGCGCGCCCCGGCGTCCAGCGCGGCCAGGGCCTCGGCGCCGTCACCCGCCTGAACCACGTCGAAGTTCAGGTCGGTCAGGAGCCGCGTGAGGATGGTTCGCATCACCCGCGAGTCGTCGACGACTAGTGCCTGCATGATCCGCCTATCTGTGTTGTGCTGCTGCCTGATTCTTCGGTGCGCCGATCAGAGCCGGAAGCGCGAGACCAGCTGCCGGAGTTCGGTGGAGATCTCGGCCAGCCGGCCGGAGGCCTGCTCGGCCTGGCCGATGCTGTCGCTGGAGGCCCGGGCCGCCTGCGCCACCGAGTCCACGCTGGTGGCGATGCTGGCCGAGCCGGCTGCGGCCTCGGTGATGCTGTGCGAGATCTCCGAGGTGGTGGCGGTCTGCTCCTCCACCGCCGAGGCGATCGTGGTCTGGTAGGCGTTCACGTCCTCGATGGTCTGCGAGATCCGGGCGATCGCGGCGACCGCCTCCTGGGTGTCGGCCTGGATCGTCTCCACCCGGCGGGAGATGTCCTCGGTGGCCCGGGCGGTCTCCTGGGCCAGCTGCTTGACCTCCTCGGCGACCACCGCGAAGCCCTTGCCGGCCTCCCCGGCCCGGGCCGCCTCGATGGTGGCGTTCAGGGCCAGCAGGTTGGTCTGCTCGGCGATCGAGGTGATCGCCTTGACCACGTTGCCGATCTCCTCGCTGGAGTCGCCCAGCTTGGCGACCGTCGCCCGGGCGGTGACCGCCTCGTTCACCGCGCTGGCGGCCACCCGCACGGCCTCGGCCGAGGAGGAGGCGATCTCCCGGATGCTGGCGCTCATCTCCTCGGTGCCGGCGGCCACCGTCTGCACGCTGCTGGAGACCTCGCCGGCGGTCCCGGCCAGACCGGAGGCCTGGCTCGAGGTGCCGTCGGCGGTGGCCGCGATCTGCGTCGAGATCGAGCTGAGGTTGCGCGAGGAGTCGGCGAGAGTGCCTGAGGTGACGCCGATCTGGACCATCGCCGCGCGCAGCGAGGTGGTGGCCTGGTCCAGCGCCTGGCCCATCTGGCCGACCTCGTCCCGGCTGTTCACGTCGGCGGAGGCGGTCAGGTCGCCGTCGGCCAGGGCGACGAGCGCCTGGCGGACCCGGTTCACCGGACCGGACACCAGCCGGGCGAGGCCCACGCCGATGCCGATCACGAGCACCGCGCCGAGCGCGGTGAACAGCCAGATCCGCAGCACAGCGGCCCGGGCGGTGTCGGCGGCCGTGTCGGCCTCGGCGGTGAGCTGCTGCTGCAGGCTGCCGGTCAGGGTGGCGATGTGGTCGCGGACGCTGTCGGCCAGCGGGTCGAACTGGGTGGCGACCCGGTTGGTGTAGGAGGCCAGCTGACGCGGGCCGAGGTCGGTGCGGGCGGCGATCGGCTGCAGGTCGGCCTGCCACACCTGCCAGGCCTGCTCGGCGGCCGGGATCAGCTGCTGGGCCAGCAGGGCCTGGTCGCTCGCGCTCAGGTCCATGGCCTGCAACTGCTTCAGTGCCGCCAGCGCCTCGTCGTAGTTCTCCTGGGCGCCGGCCAGGGCATCCTGGCGGGCCTGGGCGTCCTGGGCCAGCGCGGCGCTGTAGAGGTAGCGGCGGAATCCGCTGAAGTTCGCCCGGGCGTCCAGGACGGTGGTGCTCGCGCGCGCGGTGACGTCGGCCAGTTGCTGCGTGGTGCCCTGGACGTTGTTCACCGCCTGCTGCCCGGTCAGGCCGATCCCCACGGCCAGCAGCACGGCGAGCCCGGACAGGATCAGGATCTTGGCACCGATCCGCAGGTCGGCCAGAAAACGCAGGGGAAGGACCGACCCGATCGCCGCAGCGCCGGTCCGGGGTCGTGCACGCAGGGTCTCGCCAACAGCGGTCATCGAAGCGGTCCTAGGCCTTCCGGGTCAGGCTCCGGCCGTGGGGGGCGGCCGGCCGAGCGGTGGTGCACAGCGGTGGTTCTGCCTCGTCGGCCCGGCCGCAGGGATGGTCCCCGGACGGATCGTCCAGTCCCCATCGGCAGCCGGTGGCGATTGCTGAAACACTCACCGTGTTCATCGGCCCGGAGTGCGTGACCTCCTCACCCGTTCGGGCGCCGACCTGCGCGCAGCCCCCGGACGCTGTGTGCATCCGGGGGCTGCGGTCTTCCTGATCGGCTACGCCGCGCGAGTGATCAGACCGGGCTGGCCTGCTTCGGCTCGGTCTGCTCGAGCCGCTTCTGCAGCCCCTCGCCCTCCACGTCGAGCTTGGGCAGGATCCGGTCCAGCCAGCCCGGGATCCACCAGGCCGCCCGGCCGAGCAGCGCCAGCACGGCCGGGACCAGGATCATCCGGACCACGAAGGCGTCGACGAACACCCCGACCGCCAGGGCCAGCGCGATCGGCTTGATCTGCGAGTCACCCTCGGGCACGAAAGCGGCGAACACCGAGACCATGATCAGCGCGGCCGCGGTGACCACCCGCGAGCCCCCGGCGTAGCCCAGGTGCAGGGCCTTTCGGGCGTCGCCGGTGCGCACGAACTCCTCGCGGATCCGGGCCACCAGGAACACCTCGTAGTCCATGGCCAGGCCGAAGAGCACGCCCATCAGCAGGATCGGCATGAAGCTGATCACCGGGCCGACCCGCTGCACCCCGAACGCCTCGGCCAGCCAGCCCCACTCGAACACCGCGGCGACCACCCCGAACGAGGCGCCGACCGAGAGCAGGTAGCCCAGGGCAGCCTTGATCGGGACGGCGACCGAGCGGAACACCGCGCCCAGCAGCACCAGCGACAGCCCGACCACCAGGATGCCGAACGGCACCAGGGCATCGGCCAGCCGGTCGGAGACGTCGATCGCCATCGCGGTCTGGCCGGTCACCCCGATCTGGACGCCGTACTTCTGCTCCAGTTCGGCGTCCCGGTCGCGGATCGCCTTGACCAGGTCGGAGGTCTCCTGCGAGGCGGCGCTGCTGGCCGGCACCAAGGCCACCACAGCGAGGTCACCGTCGGCGTTGACGGCCGCGGAGCTGACCCCGAGCACCCCCGGCGTGCCGCCCAGGTCCTGGGCCAGCCGGCCGAGCAACTGCTGCGGGTCGGTCCCGGCCGGCAGGTCGGCGGTGACCAGCAGCGGGGCGTTGGCGCCGGGGCCGAAGTGCTCGGCGACCAGGTCGAAGGCCTGGCGCTGGGTGGTCTCGGTGGCCGCGGTGCCGTTGTCCGGCAGGGCCAGGCGCAGGTCCTTGGCCGGCACCGCGAGCAGACCCAGGCCCACCACCACGAGCAGGACGGTGACGACCGGCCGGCGGATCACCGTGCGCAGCCAGGCGTTGGCGAAGCGGTGCCGGTCCTGCGCCCCGCCTTTGTCCGCGGGCACCAGCCGGGCGCCGAGGAAGCCCAGCAGGGCCGGCAGCAGGGTGATCGCGACCAGCACGGCCACCAGCACCGCCCCGGCCGCGGCCACACCCATGACGGTCAGGAACGGGATGTCGGCCACGGCCAGACCCACCAGCGCGATGATCACGGTGAGCCCGGCGAACACCACCGCCGAGCCGGCCCGGGCCACCGCACGGGCGGCCGACTCCTCCGGCTCCAGCCCCTCGCGCAGCTGGTCACGGTGGCGGGAGACGATCAGCAGCGCGTAGTCGATGCCGACCGCCAGGCCGATCATCAGGGCCAGCAGCGGAACCGTGCTGGAGACGTCCACCACGGGGGTGGCCAGGAAGATCGCCGCCATCGCGACGCCGACCCCGAGCAGCGCGGTGAGCAGCGGCAGCCCGGCGGCCAGGATCGAGCCGAAGGTGACGATCAGGACCACCAGCGCGACCACCACCCCGAGCGCCTCGGTGGGCGTGACCTCGGGCAGGGCGACGGCGAACACCTCACCGCCGAACTCGACGGTGCCGCCGGCCGCCTCGATCGGCTGGGCCGCGGCCTCGATGTCCTCGCGCAGCGCCTCGGCGTTCTCCCGCCAGTCGGCGCTCACCTGGACGGTACCCAGGGCCACCTGGCCATCCGCCGAGATCGCCCCGGTGACCTGCTCGTTGTACGGGTCGATGACCGCGGTGACGCCGTCGACCTGAGCGATGGCGGCCAGCGAGGTCTGCACGGCCTGCTGCATCTGCGGGGTGGCCACCGACGAGCCTTCCGGAGCCACCGCGACCAGCTGGGCCTGGCCGCCGCTCAGCTCGGGAAAGCGATCGCTGAGGTCGTCGAGGGCTTCCTGGGAGGCGGTGCCCGGGATCCGGAACTCCTCCTTGGTGCCGGTGCCGAGGGTGGCGGCCCCGACGGCGAGTGCGATCAGGGCCAGCACCCACAGACCGAGCACCAGGCGCCGGCCTCGGTAGGCGCGCCGGCCGAGCGCGTAGAGCAGCGTGGACATAGGTCTTCTCCCTCACCGCCGCGTGGGCAGCAGGCGGCTGAACAGGTTCGATACAGGAATGTATTCGATACAGTAATGTATCGAACGGGAGATGGACACCCTGGCAGCAGCATCCGGACCGCAGGAGAGTTCGCTCGCCGCACACCGCCCGATGGCGCGAACTGCGAGACACTGTGCGCTCACCCGTCTGGCAGGGGCGGGTGTCAGGGTTGACCAGGAAGCCGAGGAACGACCGTGAGCGTGCAGCAGACCGGCAGTGGCCCGAAAGCATCTGCGGCGGCCCCGATCACCGCCCGGCGGGCCGCCACCCGGCAGCGTCTGCTCACCGCAGCCGCCGCAGTCATCGCCGAGCGGGGGGCCAACGGCGCCAGCGTGGAGGCGATCTGCGAGGAGGCGGGCTTCACCCGCGGCGCCTTCTACTCGAACTTCTCCACCAAGGAAGACCTGCTCTACGCCCTGATGCAGGACAAGCACCAGTTCCTGCTGGACGGCATCCGCCGGATCCTGGACGAGACCGCGCACGCCCCCGTCCCGGCCGGTGCCGACGTGATCGACGACCTGGTCGACAAGGTGCTCGCGGCCAACCCGGTGGACCGACAGGCGCGGCTGATGGAGACCGAGATCGGGCTGTACATGGTGCGCAATCCGGAGCAGGCGCCGGTGCTGCAGCAGGTGATGCAGCCCTTCCACGACGAGCTGGCCCGACTGGTGATGGAAGGCCTGGCCCGGGCCGGCCGGCGGCTGACGGTCAGCACCGAGGACGCCCTGACCCTGCTGATCGCCGGCTACGAGACCGGCACCACGCACCTGTGGTTCGGCCCGCACCCGGGCGAGCAGTCCGAACTGGACGCCTGCCGGCGCGCGCTGACCCTGATCATCAAGTCCATGTCCGAGCCGGTCTGACCTCGATCATCGAGTTCGAGGCCGGAACCGGGCCCAATCCCACCCGAATAACGTTCGGATCTCACTCACGGTCGATACCCCACAACCCTTGGCGGGCAAAGTGTGACCTGATAGACAGACCTTCGCCCTGGCCTGTCCGCGAGTGAGGGGAGCCGGACGATGTCGTCCTCGCCACCTTCGGAGGAGCACCAGCCCTCCGGACCGCAACGCCCGACCGTGCAGCGCACCGACAGCAGCCCGTGGAACTGGGTGCTGCTCGTCCCGATCGTGATCCCCCTGCTCACCCCGCTGTTCAACCACGCCACGCCCACGCTCTTCGGCTTCCCGCTCTTCTACTGGCTGCAGCTGGCCTTCGTGCTGCTCGGCGTGGGCTGCACCGCGCTGGTCTACAACCGCACCAAGCGGAGGGGCTGAGCGATGCCGCAGGCTTCCGACCACGTGGTCGAGATCGTCGTCTTCGTGCTGCTGTTCACCCTGGTCTCGGTGATGGGGTTCGTCGCCGCCCGCTGGCGGCGCGCCGATTCGCTGGACCACCTGGACGAATGGGGGCTGGGCGGGCGCAACTTCGGCGCCTGGATCACCTGGTTCCTGCTCGGCGGCGACCTCTACACCGCCTACACCTTCGTCGCGGTGCCGGCCCTGGTGTTCTCCGCCGGGGCCATCGGCTTCTACGCCGTGCCCTACACGATCCTGATCTACCCGCTGGCCTTCCTGGTGCTCACCCGGCTGTGGTCGGTGAGCTACCGGCACGGTTACGTCACCCCGGCCGACTTCGTCCGCGGCCGGTTCGGCTCCCCCACCCTGGCCCTGCTGGTGGCGATCACCGGCATCGTCGCCACCATGCCGTACATCGCCCTGCAGCTGGTCGGGATCGAGGCGGTGCTGAAGGTGATGGGGGTGCACGGGCACCTGCCGATCGTGATCGCCTTCCTGATCCTGGCCCTGTACACCTACAACTCGGGCCTGCGCGCCCCGGCGCTGATCGCCTTCGTCAAGGACACCCTGATCTACCTGGTGATCATCGTCGCGGTGATCGTGATCCCCTACAAGCTCGGCGGCTGGGACGCGATCTTCGGCGGTGCGGAGGCGGCGCTGTCGCAGGAGAACCCCAACACCGGCCAGCCCAAGGGCAGCCTGCTGCTGAACGCGAACAACCAGCTGCAGTACATCACCCTGGCGCTCGGCTCGGCCCTGGCACTGTTCCTCTACCCGCACTCGCTGACCAGCGTGCTGGCGGCCAAGAACCGCGACACGATCAAGAAGAACATGTCCGCGCTGCCGGCCTACAGCTTCCTGCTCGGGCTGATCGCGCTGCTCGGCTACATGGCCCTGGCGGCCGGGATCAAGCCGGTCACCAGCGACGGCAAGACCGACACGAACACGATCGTCCCGTTGTTGTTCGACCAGATGTTCCCGAGCTGGTTCACCGGCGTCGCGTTCGCCGCGATCGGCATCGGGGCCCTGGTACCGGCCGCGATCATGTCGATCGCCGCGGCCAACCTGTTCACCCGCAACGTCTACAAGGAGTACCTGCGCAAGGACGCCACCCCCGCCCAGGAGGCCCGGACCAGCAAGATCACCTCGCTGGTGGTCAAGGTCGGCGCGGTCGCGGTGATCCTCTTCCTCGATCCGCAGTTCGCCATCGACCTGCAGCTGATCGGCGGGGTGCTGATCCTGCAGACGCTGCCGGCGGTGGCGATCGGGGTGTACACCCGCTGGTTCCATCCCTGGGCGCTGGCCAGCGGGTTGATCGCGGGCCTGGCGGTGGGGATCGGGATGCTCTACCAGATCCCCAACCCGAACAACGGCAAGGAGCACTTCGGCGGCTCGGCCTACAAGCTGTCGCTGGCCGGGTTCGACAGCGACAAGCAGATCTACGTGGGGTTCGTGGCGGTGCTGGCCAACCTGATCGTTGCGGCGCTGCTCACCCTGATTCTGCGGCGAACGGGAGCCCCGCAGCTGCCCGACGCCACCCGGGCGGACGACTACACCGTCGACCGCACCGAGCAGTCCCCGCCACCGGCCGCATCGGGTGAACCGGCTGCTCTGGCCGGGGACTGACAAACCTCGCAACAGCCCGCAAACCGCGCGGTGAGCGCGCCGGAATCGCACGCTCACCGCGCCGGGCCGGGGGCACACGCTCCGCGATGATGCAAACCACCAGCACGATCGCGACCCGGTGAGCAACTGGGTTCGCATCCCCCGCGTTGTGCACTTAGCGCCCGGGCTCCGTAGATTGGTGGGCGATGAACACCGATCCCGCCGTCCGCGACACCCCGGAAGAGCCCGCGGACTCCCCCGAACCCACCGCCGAGGCACCGGAGGCAGACGCGAGCCTGCCCACGTTCGCCGACCTCGGGATCGACGAGCGGGTGCTGCGCGCACTCAGCGACGTCGGCTACGAAATGCCCTCGCCGATCCAGGCCGCCGCCATCCCGCCGCTGATGGAGGGCCGCCACCTGGTCGGCCTGGCCCAGACCGGCACCGGCAAGACGGCGGCGTTCGCGCTGCCCGTGCTGAGCCGGATCGACCTGAGCCAGCGCGCCCCGCAGGCCCTGGTGCTGGCTCCCACCCGGGAACTGGCGCTGCAGGTGGCTGAGGCGTTCGGCCGCTACTCCCACCACATCCCCGGTCTGCACGTGCTGCCGATCTACGGCGGGCAGAGCTACGGCGTGCAGCTGGCCGGCCTCAAGCGCGGCGCCCACATCGTGGTCGGTACCCCCGGACGGGTGATCGACCACCTGGAGAAGCGCACCCTCGACCTGTCCCAGCTGAAGTACCTGGTGCTGGACGAGGCCGACGAGATGCTGCAGATGGGCTTCCAGGAGGACGTGGAGACCATCCTGGCCACCACGCCCGAGGAGAAGCAGGTGGCGCTGTTCTCGGCCACCATGCCCCCGCAGATCCGCCGCATCTCCAAGCGCTACCTGACCGACGCGGCCGAGATCACCGTGGCCAACCGCACCGCCACCGCGGCCAACGTGCGCCAGCGCTACATCTTCGTGGGCCACCAGCAGAAGCTGGACGCGCTCACCCGGGTCCTCGAGGTGGAGAGCTTCGAGGCCATGATCATCTTCGTGCGCACCAAGCAGGCCACCGAGGAGCTGGCCGAGCGGCTGCGCTCGCGCGGGCACTCGGCCGCCGCGATCAACGGCGACCTGGCCCAGCAGCAGCGCGAGCGCACGATCGGGCAGCTGAAGTCCGGGGTCCTGGACATCCTGGTGGCCACCGACGTGGCCGCCCGCGGTCTGGACGTCGAGCGGATCAGCCACGTGGTCAACTTCGACATCCCGCACGACAGCGAGTCCTACGTGCACCGGATCGGCCGCACCGGCCGGGCCGGGCGCTCGGGCGAGGCGCTGCTGTTCGTCACCCCGCGGGAGAAGCGACTGCTCGGCTCGATCGAGCGGGCCACCCGTTCGACGATCGAGGAGATGCCGCTGCCCTCGGTGGACGACGTGAACTCCACCCGGGTCACCAAGTTCACCGACTCGATCAAGGCCAACCTGGACAACCCGGAGACCGCGATCTTCCGGGGCCTGATCGAGGAGTACATCGCCGAGCACGACGTGCCCGCCGCCGACGTGGCCGCCGCCCTGGCCGTGATCGCCCAGGACGGCAAGTCGTTCCTGCTGCCGCCCGACCCGCCGCCCTCGGCCCGGCGCCCGGCCCGCGACCCCAACCCGCGCGACCGCAACGGCCGTCCGGCTCCACGGGTGGCCGGCCCGCGTCGTCCCCGGGGCGACGTGCCCCTGGCGACGTACCGGATCTCGGTCGGTCGCCGGCACCGGGTGCAGCCGGGCTCCATCGTCGGGGCGATCGCCAACGAGGGTGGTCTGGGTCGCGGTGACTTCGGGCACATCGACATCCAGGCCGACCACACCCTGGTCGAACTGCCGGCCAACCTCTCCCGGGAGACGGTCGAGGCGCTCACCCAGACCCGGATCTCGGGCAAGCTGATCCAGCTGACCAAGACCGACGGCCCGCCGCCGCAGCGTCAGCGCAGTGGGTTCGACAACAACCGCAAGCAGTTCCGCAAGTCCTACCCCGGTAAGTAAGGGGTCAAGCCGGCCGGGCCGGTCGCCGACCTTCATCGGGTGGCGACCGGCACCCTGGCCGGGCTCGGGCAGCATCTGCCCGGGCTCCGGGCCCCGCTGCAGACCCTGACCCGGCTGCGCTGGCTGCTGTGCCTGATCGGCGCGGTGCAGGGGGCCGCCCCGGTGTTCAACGGCATCCAGCCGCCCGACCTGGTCCGCTTCGCCGGAGCCGGTCGGGCGATCCTGCAGGGCCGGCTCGCCGAGGTCTACGCCGATCCCTGGATGCAGGCCGGGCCGTTCGAGCTGCTGGCCAGCTGGATCCTGTTCCCGTTCGGCTACCAGCACCAGTCGGACTACCTGAAAGCCGGTATGCACGGCCAACTCTGGCTGCGCGCGGCGATCGGGGCGGCCCTGACCGCCGGAGCCGTCCTCCTGGTCCGCCACCTGCGCCGAGTACACGGCGAAAACCCCTCCCCCGAAATGGAACTGGCCGCCGCAGTCACGGCCGTCCTGACTGCGGTGCCGTATGCCTTTCTGGTCGGCGGACATCCGGCCCAGTACGGCATCGCCCTGATGTGGGTACTCGGAGCCTCACTGGCGGTACGCGGGCGCAGCGTTGCGGCCGGGCTGGTGATCGGTCTCTCGGCGGGCTGGGAACCCTGGGGTGTGCTGGCCGCCGGACTGCTGCTGGTCGAGCGCCGCCCGTCCCGACTGCTGGCCGGCTGCGCCGCCTTCACCACCGGCGCCCTGGCCTGCTACCTGCCGTTCGTGGCCACCGGCCACTTCGAGATGTTCAGCCTGGAGTGGCTGATCCTGCCGCACACCCCGATCGGCACCCTCTTCTCCGACCTCACCGCGTTCGGCTGGCCGCTGCGGCTGCTGCAGGGCCTGGCCGCCGGCTCGGCCGGGATGCTCGCGGCTCTGGTCCTGGGGAAGCGGCGGGACCTGATCTGGATCGGCCCGCTGGCGGTGCTGCTGACCCGGCTGCTCCTGGATCCGTTGATGCTGCCGTACTACTGGTACCCGATGCTGATCGCGGTGGTGATCGGCGTGGGCCTGCTGCATTCCTGGTGCTCGATGCCCCGAACCGCACTGGTGCTGGCCCTCACCGGCTTGGCGATCGTCCGTTTCCGGGCCCCTGACATTTCGGCCGTGGCCGTGCTCGTGGCCGCCTGCGTGCTGCTGAGCGCGCTCGTCCTGAGGCTGCGGCGCGAAGAACCGCTCAGTCCCTGACGATCCGCACCCGGTCACCGACGACCTCGAAGCCCGGCTGCACCACCCGGATCTCGCGCTCGGCGGCCAGCGCCTCGGCCACCGTGGCATACCGGGCCAGCTCGCTGAGCGCGGCCCGGGTGGGCGGCATCAGGGTCAGATCGGCCCGCAGAGCTTCGGCCGGACGCAGCCAGACCCGCAGATCCGCCTCGGTACCGGCCTCGCGGGGTTCCTGTCCGGGTGGCAGGGCAGCCACGAAGAATCTAGTGTCGAAGCGGCGTTGTTCGAGCTCAGGGGTGATCCAGTGCTGCAGTGGAGCCATCCGGTCGGCTCGCAGAACCAGCGCGTGCCGGATCAGCAGGTCGCGCAGACTGATTCGGCCGGCCTCCAGGTCGGCCCGCTCGGTCTCGCTCACCTCCGTGGTGGGCCGGTTTCCAATGATGGACGAGGTGGCTGGGTCCCCGGGCAAAGGCGCGGCCGACGCGGTGGCCGGGTTCTCACTCACGGACGAGGCCAGCAGGACTCCCGCTTCCTCGAAGGTCTCGCGCACCGCCGCGCGAACCAGCCCGGCCGCGGTGCGTTCATCAGTTCCGAACCAACCGGCCCAGATCTTCGGCCCGGGACCCGCCCAAGGCGCGTCGGGCGTCCGTTGCTCCAGGTCCGAGGCATCCACCGAACCACCTGGGAACACGTACATGCCCGCGGCGAAGGCCAGCTTCGGCCGGCGGCGCAGCAGGTAGACCTCCGGACCCCCTGCACCGTCGCGGATCAGGGCCACGGTGGCCGCGGCCCGGGGCGGCACCGGCTCGAGCTCGCCGGACAACAACGACCGGGCCCGGTGCAGCAACTCAGCATCGACGTCCACCCAGGCATGGTGACACGATGATCCGTCGCGCAGACGAGCCGAACACGAGCGGGGCGTAATGGGTCGATCCGAGTCGCCGTCATGACCGGCGACCTCACCCTTTCCGTGGCCGGTGTGATCGGGCCGGTGGTCCACGGCCAGGGTTCGGCCTCCGGCCGGCGTACTTCGGTGATCCAGCTGGGCGGGTGCAACCTGGCCTGCTCCTGGTGTGATTCCGCGTACACCTGGGACGCGGCGCGCTACGACCTGCGCCGTGAGCTGGAGATGTGGACGGTCTCGGAGATCGCCCAGGAGGCGCTGGCCTGCCGGCCGAGCACCGTGGTGATCTCCGGCGGGGAGCCGCTGATGCAGCAGGGCACCCCGGCCTGGCCCTATCTGCTGGCCGCGCTGTCCACCCACGAGATCGGGCTGGAGACCAACGGCACGATCGCTCCCAGCGAGCAGACGCTGCGCGGGGTCAGCTGGATCACCGTCTCGCCCAAGCTGGCCCATTCCGGTGATCCGGCCCGGGCCCGGATCAACAGCGACGTGCTGGTGCTGTGGGGGCGGCTGGCCCGGCGGCTGGACGTGGACTTCTCCGTCGTGGTGCAGACCGCCGAGGACATCGCCACGGTCTCCAGCCTGGTCAGGGCACACGGCCTGCCCCGGGAGCGGGTCTGGGTGAGCCCCGAGGGCACCCGGGCGGCCACGGTTCTGCCCACCCTGCAGGAGATCAGCGGCCCGGCGCTGGAGGCCGGCTTCAACATCTCCCCGCGGCTGAACGCGCTGATGCCGTGATGGAATGTCGCTCGTGCCCGCGGTCAGTCAGCTCGTCCGGTCCCATCTGAGCACCGCCTTCCCCGGCCCGGTCGCCAGTGCCTCCGTCACCTTCCTCGGCACCCAGCCGCTCGAGGTCGACCGCTTCGGCCCCGACGAGTCCGGCCTGGTCCGCTACGCCACGGTCGGGGTCAGCGCCGCCCCGATGCATCCGCCCACGGCCACCGTGCTCGATCCGCTGCGGGGCCCGCGGGCCGAACTGGTGCTGAGTCTGAGCTCGCCTCGCGACCAGGTGCTGCGATCGCTGGCCGTGCTCGCGGCCACTCCGCAGGTCGAGGGTCTGGTGCTGACCGCCGGGGCGACAGTCGATCTGCAGCAGCCTTTGTGGCCCGGGGCGCGGGTCACTGCGGTGTTGATGGGAGACGCGGGCGGCCTGGTTCCCGACCTCGACCTGCCTTCGGTGGGTGAAGGGGCAGAACCGGTGCGGTTCTACCCGGTGCTGCCGATGACGCCGGACGAGGCCGCGCTGGCCCGGGCCCGCGGCGCGGCCCATCTGCGCCAGCTCTGGCTGGATGCCGGTACCGATCTTCGCGATCCGGAGCGAGTTTCGGTGCTGCGATGAGCCTGACCCTGTGGTTCCTGCTGGTGCTGGCCGGGATCGGCGGTGGCCTGTCGGGCAGCATCGCCGGGCTGGCCTCGCTGGTCAGCTACCCCGCGCTGCTGGCCGCCGGGCTACCAGCGACCACGGCCAACGTCACCAACACGGTTGCTCTGGTGGCTTCTGGAGCGGGCACCGTGCTGGGATCCCGGCCCGAGCTACGCGGCCAGGCTCCCCTGGTGCGGCAGTTGCTGGTCTGGGCCATTCCCGGCGGCATCCTGGGCAGCGTCCTGCTGCTGCTCACGCCGTCCGAAACCCTGGAAAAGCTGGTGCCTTTCCTGATCGGCGGGGCCGCCTTGGCCGTGCTGGTCCGAACCACGCCGGCCGCCTCGGCGCAGCCGCTGGGCGACATTCCGGCCGATGAGATTCCGCACACCGCGGCGGACGTCAGCCCGTACCCGCCGAAGGTTCAGATCTCCAGGCCTTTCCGGATCGGCACCTTCGTGGTCGGCATCTACGCCGGGTATTTCGGTGCCGCTGCCGGCGTGATGCTGCTGGCCCTGATCCTCGGCTTCACCGGGCTCAGCCTGGCCCGCTCCAGCGCTGTCCGCACCGTGGTCCTGACCAGCGCGAACGTGGTGGCCGCGATCTACTTCGCACTGTTCGGCCCGGTCGACTGGATGCACTGCCTGCCGCTGGCGATCGGCTTCCTGGCCGGCGGGCGGATCGGCCCGCTGATCCTGCGCCACGCCCCGGCCGGCCCGCTGCGCATCCTGATTGCGCTGACCGGGCTGGGCCTTTCGGTCAAGCTGGGCCTCGACGCCTTCGCCTGATCCCAAGAGGACGGGCCGGGCCAAAGGCGACCCGACCCGTCCTCTGCTGGAAATCAGGCCTTGACCACCAGGATCGGGGCGGGCCGGAAGGTCAGCCGAGCCCGGTCACCGGTGCTGAACCCGGCCGCCTGCGAAGTCGGCATCTGAGCCAGCACCTTGCCGTGCGTGCCCAGATCGACCGTGATCCGGGTGACCGCGCCGAGGAACGAAACCGCCACGATCGAACCGGTCAGCGGGTCGTCGGAGCCGGCCGAGTCGACCGCCACCAGATCCACCGCCTCCGGGCGCACCAGCGCCACTCCGGGACCACTGACCGAAGCCGCAACGGTCGGCAGGGAGGCGCCCAGAACGTCTGCCTTCGAGCCCGAAACGGTGGCCGGAAGCCGGTTGGACAGCCCGACGAACTCGGCCACGAACGGCGTGGCCGGCTGCCCGTAGACCTCGGTCGGGGCGCCCAGTTGCTCCAGCCGTCCCGCGTTCATCACACCCACCCGGTCGGCGACCGCGAGGGCCTCCTCCTGGTCGTGCGTGACGAACAGCGTGGTGATGCCGACTTCCAGCTGCACCCGACGGATCTCGTCGCGCAGGCTGGCCCGGACCTTGGCGTCCAGGGCCGACAGCGGCTCGTCGAGCAACAGCACGGTGGGCTGGATGGCCAGGGCCCGAGCCAGCGCCACCCGCTGCTGCTGACCGCCGGACATCTGGTGGGCGTAACGATCCGCCTGCGCGGAAAGCCCGACCAGCTCCAGCATCTCGCCCGCCCGCCGGTTGCGCTCGGCCTCGCCGACCTTGCGCAGCCGCAGCCCGAAGGCCACGTTCTGCCGGGCGGTCATGTGCGGGAACAGCGAGTAGGCCTGGAACACCATGCCCATGTCCCGCTTGTTGGTGGGCAGGCCGGTGACGTCCTTGCCGCCCACCACCACCCGTCCGCCGTCCGCGTCCTCCAGGCCGGCCAGCAGCCGCAGCGCGGTGGTCTTGCCGCAGCCGGAAGGGCCCAGCAGCGCGATGAACTCGCCCGGCTCGATGGTCAGGTCGAGGCCGTCCAGCGCGGTCACCGCACCGTACTCGCGGCGCAGCCCTTCCAGCCGGACCTCTACTCCGGCCCGGGTGAGGGATTCCGTCACGTCTACTTCCCCTTAGCAGTTGACCGGCGCCGGCCGACGAACGACAGCGCGAAGAGCAGGATGAACACGAAGATCAGCGCCGCCGCGGCGAGCGCGACCGAGACACCCACGCTGGCCTGCGCCTGCAGGTTGATCGCGACCTGCAGGTTGTCGTAGTTCAGCAGCGAGGCCACGGTGAACTCGCCGAGCACCAGCGCCACCGCCAGCAGCGAGGCGTTCAGCACGGCGGAGAACACGTTCGGCAGGATCACCCGCACCATCACGGTGAACCAGCCGGCACCCAGGCTGCGGGCCGCCTCGCTCAGTGTGCGCACGTCGATCGCCTGCAGCCCGGCGTCCAGCGCCCGGTACATGTACGGCATCACCAGCACCACGTAGGCGAAGGCCAGGACCAGGGGCGAGGAGTCGTACTCGGCCGGGGTGAAGTAGGCGATCCACAGGTAGATCGGGCCCAGGCCGACCACCAGCACCAGGGCCGGGATGGTCAGCGGCAGCAGGCAGAGGAACTCCACCACCCGCTGCAGTTTCGGCAGCCGAAGCCGCACCCAGACCATGGTCGGCACCAGCAGGGCCAGCGCCACCACCGAGGTGATCAGCGCCAGCAGCAGCGAGTCGCGCAGGGCGATCAGCAGGTCGGGGTTGTCGCCGATGGCCCGCCAGTACTCCAGCGTGCGCTCGCCGTAAAGGTCGCTCGAGCGCGTGCTGAACTCGATCAGGGCGATCAGCGGGACCGCGAAGAACAGCCCGAACGGCAGCATCGCCAGCACCCGGATCACCCGGGTCCGGCGGGCCGAGCGGGCCCGCAGCCCGATCCCGTTGCGGCGCGGGGAATCCCCGGTCTTGGTCAGTTCGGTCGTCACTGCAGCCATCGGGCGGACCTCCGCTGCATCCAGGAGTACAGGGCCATGGCCACGGCGACCACGATCACCATGCCCAGCGCCAGGGCCTTGGCCACGTTCTCCTGGCCGAGCACCGTCTCGCTGGTCATCGCCGCGCGGATCTGCAGCGGGATGATGATGCCGCCCTGGCTGATCAGCGCGGCGGCGGTGGCGTAGGCGGCGAAGGCGTTGGCGAACAGCAGCAGGAACGCGCCCATGAACGGCGGGGCCAGCAGCGGCGCGGCGACGTGCCGCCAGTAGGCCCAGGTACTGCCGCCGAGGCTCTCGGTGGCCTCCCGCCACTGCGGCTTGACGCCGTCCAGGGCGGGCAGGAAAACCAGCACCATCAGCGGGATCTGGAAGTACAGGTAGACCACGATCAGGCCGGACAGCTCGTACAGCCACCCGCCGCTGACCGAGATACCGGTGTCCTGCAGCAGCAGGGTGACCAGACCCTGGTTACCTACGCTGACCATGAACGCGAAAGCCAGCGTCACCCCACCGAACTGGGCCAGCACACCGGCGACCGCGGTGACGGTCCGGCGCAGCAGGCCGTCGGCCGGGCCGCTGACCACCAGGTAGGCCAGCAACGCGCCGAAGATCGCGCCGATCGCTGCGGTGGCGAAGGAGAGCTGGATGCTGCGCCAGAAGGCGGTCAGCACGTAGCTCTCGCCCAGCGCCCGGATGTTCGACAGGGTCGGCTGCCCTTCGGGGGTGCCGAACGCCTGGATCACCACCAGGCCGGTGGGCAGCAGCAGAAAGAGCCCGACGTAGGCGAAGAACGGCACCACGCCGAGCCAGCTGAGCGAGAACCGCCGGCCAGTCCGGGTGGACTGGCCGGCGGGTACACCAACGGTGGACGTCACGTCAGCCGATTGCCTTGGCCCAGGACTCGGTCAGGGTCTTGGTCGCGGCCTCGGTCTGCTCGGTGGTCAGGAACACCGGCTCACCCTCGACCGCGGGCAGTGCCTCGGCCAGCGCGGCGTCGATGGTGCCGGCCTCGGTCATCGCGTCCATCCGGACCGGACGGGCGCCACCCTTCAGCCACAGGTTCTGGCCCTCGTCCGAGAACAGGAACTCCTGCCACAGGCGCGCGGCGGCCGGGTGCGGGGCCTCCTTGTTGATCGCCTGGTTGTAGTAGCTGCCCAGGACGACGCCCTCGGGGACGACGACCTTCCAGTTCGGGTTCTCCGAGACCTGGGCGGCGTTCAGGTAGTCCCAGTCGAAGACGACCGGGGTCTCGCCGCTCTTGATCGTGGCCGGGCTGGCCTGGACCGGGACGAAGTTGCCGGCCTTCTTCAGGTCGGCGAAGAAGTCGACGCCCTTGCTGATGTCGTCGGCCGAGCCGCCGTTGCCCAGCGAGGCCATCGCGACACCGGCGAACGCGGCACCGGCCTGCGTCGGGTCACCGTTCAGGGCGACGCTGTTCTTGAACTTCGGGTCGAGCAGGTCCTTCAGCGAGGTCACCTCGGGGAACTTGCTGGAGTCGTAGCCGATCGACATGAAGCCGCCGTAGTCGTTGACCCACAGGCCGTTCGGGTCCTTCTGCGCGGCCGGGATGTCGTCGAACGTGGCCACCTTGTACGGCGCGTACAGCGCGGTGTTGGCCAGGGTGACGGCGCCGCCCATGTCCAGCACGTCCGGGGCCGAGCTGCGGCCCTTCTCGGTCTTGACCGCGTTGATCTCTTCCTGGCTGGCCGCGTCGGGCTTGTCCGAGACGACCTCGATGCCGTACTTCTCGGTGAACTTGGCCTTCAGCTCGCCGTAGTTGGCCCAGTCGTCGGGCAGCGCGATGGTGTTCAGCTTGCCCTCCTCCTTGGCCGCGGCGATCAGGGCGTCCATCCCGCCGAACTCCTCGGCGGAAGTGGCAGAGGCAGCGGACACGCCCCCCTCGCCGTTCGCGCTGCTGTCGTCGTCGCTCGGCGGCGCGCAGGCAGCCAGGGCCACGATCGCGCCCACTGCCACGGTCGCGCCGATACCGCGCATGATCTTCACGTGTTTCGAGCCTCCTCAGGCTTCAGTACCCCCGCGTAGTTGAACGTTGAACACGGTGCCACGGACGCGGGCCGCTTCACCGGGGGGCCGGGACGGCGAAGGGCTGACCGAATGGTGAACGCAGGGGTAACCCCCTGTCATCATGCGGACAACCAGAACAACGCGTCGAGACCATTTCGTTACGGAAAGCCACATCGGCGTGAGCTGTCGAACAACTCGCGACCAACCGCGCGAGCCACCCTTGCCTTGCCCGGCTACTCGTGCCCGGCGATCGGCCGGGCGGTGTACGGCGCCTCCAGCTCGGCCACCTCCTCGTCGCTCAGCTCGAGAGTCAGCGCCTGGACGGCGTCGGTCAGGTGCTGCGGTTTGGTCGCCCCGATGATCGGCGCGGTCACCGCCGGATTACGCGCCACCCAGGCCAGGGCCACCTGCGCCCGCGGCACTGCGCGGGCCGCGGCCACCCGGGCCACCGCCTCGACGATCGCGCGGTCGCCCTCCTGGTACAGGTCCTTGCCCACCGCGTCGCTCTCCTGCCGGACGCTGCCGGTGTCCCAGTCCCGGGTCAGCCGGCCGCGGGCCATCGGGCTCCACGGGATCACGCCCACGCCCTGGTCCAGGCAGAACGGCAGCATCTCGCGCTCCTCCTCGCGGTAGAGCAGGTTGTAGTGCGGCTGCATGCTGACGAACCGGGTCCAGCCGTTGCGCTCGGCGGCGAACTGGGCCTTGGCGAACTGCCAGGTGTACATCGAGGAAGCGCCGATGTAGCGGGCCTTTCCGGCCCGGACCACGTCGTGCAGGGCCTCCATCGTCTCCTCGATCGGGGTGCCGTAGTCCCAGCGGTGGATCTGGTAGAGGTCCACGTAGTCGGTGCCCAGCCGGCGCAGGCTGTTGTCGATCTCGGCCAGGATCGCCTTGCGGGACAGGCCACTTCCGTTCGGGCCCGGGCGCATCCGGTAGAACAGCTTGGTGGCCACCACCACCTCCTCGCGGCGGGCGTAGTCGTTCAGGGCCCGGCCGACGATCTCCTCGCTGGTCCCGTCGGAGTACATGTTGGCGATGTCGAAGAAGTTGATCCCGGCCTCGAGTGCCGCCTTGATGAACGGGCGACTGGCCTCCTCGTCCAGGGTCCAGGGATGGGTCCCCCGCTCCGGAACGCCGTAGCTCATGCAGCCCAGGCTCACTCGGGAGACGTCCAGTCCGGTACGACCGAGCTTCACGTAGTCCATGGTGGCCAGCCTAGGCTCGACTGCGGGTTAAAGGTCGGGCAATCTCGGTTACATGAGTGGTGACCGATGAAGGACGAAGTGGGCACCTCAGTCTCGAACGACGGCTCCGGGGCCGGCCAGGCGCAGTTGCGGCTGGCCACGCCGGCCGGGCGCTGGGTGCTGACCGCGGCGGTGCTGGGCAGCGCGGTGGTGAGTCTGGACGCCACGGTGGTGAACGTGGCCCTGCCCACGATCGGCCAGGACCTGGACGCCGGGGTGGCCGGGCTGCAGTGGACGGTGAACGGTTACGCCCTCACCCTGGCCGCGCTGATCCTGCTCGGCGGCTCGCTGGGCGACCGGTTCGGCCGCCGGAGGATCTTCGTTCTCGGGGTGGCCTGGTTCGGGCTCGCCTCGCTGTTGTGCGGGCTGGCTCCCAACTTGGAGACGCTGGTGCTCGCCCGAGCGCTGCAGGGTGTGGGTGGCGCGCTGCTCACCCCGGGCAGCCTGGCGATGATCTCGGCGTCGTTCTGCCGGGAGGATCGGGCCCGGGCGATCGGAGCGTGGTCCGGCCTGGGCGGGGTGGCCGCGGCGGTGGGCCCGCTGATCGGCGGGGCGTTGCTGGAGCAGTCCTGGCGCTGGATCTTCCTGATCAACCTTCCACTAACAGTTTTCGTGATCTACCTGGCGGTGCGGCACGTCCCGGAGACGCTGGACGCCGACGCCCCGCGCCGGCCGGATCTGCTGGGCTCGGCCACCGGTGCGATCGGGCTCGGCGGTCTGACTTACGCCCTGATCGCCGCCCCTTCCGGCAACCAGCCGGTGGTCTGGATCGCCGGCCTGGTCGGCGTCCTCGGTTTTGCGTTCTTCATCCTGACCGAACGCCGCAGCCCGCACCCCCTGGTCCCGCTCGACGTGTTCGCCAACCGGCAGTTCACCGCCGCCAATCTGGTCACGTTCGCCCTGTACTCGGCCATCTCCGGGGTGTTCTTCCTGCTCGCGATCGTGTTGCAGGTGGTGGTCGGGCTGAGCCCGCTGCAGGCCGGCACCGCCATGCTGCCGGTGACCCTGCTGATGCTCACGCTTTCGTCCCGCACCGGCGCACTGGCCGCCCGGATCGGCCCCCGCCGTCCGATGACCTTCGGCCCGCTGATCATGGCCGGCGGCCTGCTGCTGATGCTCCGGATCCAGCCTGAGGCCGGGTATTTCAGCAACGCCCTGCCCGGCATTCTGGTCTTCGGCACCGGCCTGACCCTGACCGTGGCTCCGCTCACCGCGGCAGTGCTGGCGGCCGCCGAGGACCGCCATGCCGGAGTGGCTTCCGGAGTGAACAACGCCGTGGCCCGCACCGCCGGCCTGCTCTCGGTGGCGGTACTGCCGCTGCTGATGGGGCTTTCCGGTGACGACTTCGCCCGGCCCGGTGCTCTGGCCGACGGCTTCCACATCGCCGTGCTCTGCTGTGCCGTCCTGATGGCGCTGAGCGCCCTGATCGCCTGGTTCGGCGTGAAAGATTCGTCTGCCGAACCGGTTCCGGTGCACACGGAACCGGTTTACCACTGCGCCGTGGACCAGCCCCCTACTGCTCCAGAGGGGATCCGGTCTCCAGCAGGCTCTTGAGACTGGCCAGGGTCTGCGGCCAGCCCTGCTCGACCATCTCGACGATGCTGCTGCCCGGCTTGCCGGTGTGCAGCAGACTCAGCTTGGTGAAGCCGCCCTCCTGGGGTTCCAGGGTGAAAGTGGCAGTGGTGCGAGGCTCCTCGCCGAGCTTGGCCCGGGTCTCGTCGTCGATCCCGACCTTGGCCGCGAACTCCGGGGTGATCGCGTGCCAGGTGAACGAGAGCCGCTCGAACGGCGTGGACTCGATCACCACCTGCTCCGGATCGGCCATCTCGATGCCCTGGAACTCCCAGACGATCGGACTGCCCGGCTGCCAGTCGGTGCGGAACTCCACTCCCCAGTACTGCTTGGTGAACTCCGGCTCGGTGATCGCCCGCCAGACCTTCTCGGGCGTCGAGCGGATGTACGTGACATAGACGAAATCGCTACTCTCGGGCATGTTCTCGTCCTCCAAGGCTCGCTTCAGACCGGCCAGCGCACGGGCCCGGCCGCGGTCGTACTTGGACATCCAGCGATCGGCGATGGCATTGATCGGCTCGGCGTTCAGGTAGTGCAGCAGCTCCCGCCCCCGGCGCATCGTGGTGACCACCCCGGCCGCCACCAGCACCGCCAGATGCTTGCTGACCGACTGCCGGGTCATCCCCAGCCCGGCGCTCAACTGCTTCAGGTTCTGCCCGTTCTGCCCCGCCAGCCGGTCCAGCAGTGCTCGCCGCACCGGATCGGCCAGAGCCCTGAACACCTCGTCGTCCATCGCCTCCAGCCTAGGGGCCGCCGGCGCAAATAGGCAACTCATCGGCTGCCTATGCTGGGTGAAGTGCATCGTTTACGGTGGTCAGGTTCGCCTGACCGGATTGAGGTACCCGTGAACTACCTGAGCTCGTTCATCAGCGTCGCCGAGGACAGCAAGGCCACCGAGGCCAGCGTGCCGCCGGCCCGAGGCACCGGTCGCACCGTCGCCCAGATCCAGTACGAGCTGTTGCGCGACGAGCCCTACGCCCACACCCAGGAGGACGTGCTGTTCGCCTCCTGGTTCGAGCGCCAGGGTATGGAGAACGTCTCCGGCGCCGAGATGGCCCAGCTGCGCGCCGAGTTCTTCGCCAAAGACCAGCCCTGCCTGCGCACTTCGCCGCTGGCCCGGACTTACGGCTGGGGCCTGGTGTTCGACGAGAAGGGCGGCGTGGCGTTGTGCGCCATGGAATCGCCGGAGTACCAGGAACTCCTGCACTCGGACCTCAAGCAGATCAAGGCCATGCGCAGCAAGCGAGCCTGACCCCGAGCAGTTCATGCTTCCGGCCGGGGCGCCATTCCGCCTTCACCTTCCCGCCGCACCGCCAAGTCCCACAGCCCCTGCCAGCCCCACCTCGCGGCCGGAAGTCGCAGCTCGCCGCCGCCAGCCCCAGCTCGCGGCCGGAAGTCGCAAAAACCAGCTGAATGAAAGCTTTCAAGTGCGACTAGCGGCCGCCAGGTGCGATTAAGCGCCGCCAACTGCGACCAAGCACGCAGCCCGGCAACCCGGCAGCAAGTTCCGTACCCAAACCTTGCGCAGCCTGTTATCACCCGCAAGGGAGATTGGGAGGACAAAGACCGCTATGACGTCGTTTTGTCTTCCCGATCAGGCCGGGCTAGTCGTCGACAGGGTCCGTGCTGTCCGGGGTGCTGATCCCCTTGCCCTTGACCGGTGCCTCTTCGCCGCAGGTCTCGGTGGGCTCCGGATCGGTCGGCGTCGCGGTGGGCGTCGGCGTGACTTCCGTGGGAGTGGGGGTCGGCTCGTCCGTTGGTGTTGGTGTGACGTCCGGGTCCGGAGTGCAGGAGTCCGTGGGGGTGGGGCTAGTGGGCTTAGGCGTGGTGGTGGGCGGCGCCGTGGTGGTCGGTGGCGCCGTGGGCCCGCTGGTGGGTGGCCGGGTGGCGGTCGGGCGCGGCGTGGTCGGGTGTGGCGTGGTGGGGCGCGGGCTGGTCGGGGTAGGCGTTTTGCTCGCCGTGGGCTTGGGCTTGCTCGAGGTGGGCTTCGGCTTGCCGGTCTTGCTCGGCTCCGGCGCCTTCTTCGGGGGCTTGGGCAGAGCCGGAGGCGGACCGGGAGCCGTGCCGGGCGGTTCGGTGTTCGTGGCCGAGGGGGTAGGCGTGTCCGGCTTGGGGTTGGGCACGTTCTGCGGCTGACCGGTGGCATAGGCCGTGGCCAGGGAGAGCACCAGCGAGACGTAGCTGTTGCTGCGGTTGTAGCGGTACACCGCTGCGGCCTGCCCGGACTTGGTGCTCAGATCCGCATTTCCGGCGCACAGGTAGCGGCCGGCCGCCAGCGCCGCGTTGTTGATGTTCTGCGGGTCGCCCTTGCCGTACGAGGCCCAGGTGCCCGGCAGGAACTGCATCGGGCCGACCGCGCGGTCGTAGGCGCGGTCACCGTCGTAGCGGCCGCCGTCGGAGTCGCGAATGGTGGCCGTGCCGGCCATCGACCCGTCCAGCCGGACTCCCAGGATCGGCGGGCTGACCTGGCCGGTAGCGGTGATCCCGGCACCGCCGTGCCGGCCGTGATTACTCTCCACCCGGCCGATCGCGGCGATCAGGCTCCAGTGCACACCGCACGAGGGGTCGGTACGGGCCAATTCGGCGGCCGCAGCCTCGTACGCCCGCTGCGCCCCCACCGGGATGCCGGACGACGTCAACCCGTCGGTGCGAGAGATCCCGTACGCACCGCCCGACGACGAATCGCCTGAACCGCTTGACTTTTCCGCGCTGGGATAGGCGGATGAAAAGGTGGACGAGCTGGGCTGGGTACTGCCGTACAGGTCACCGGAGTACCCCTCGAGCGGGGTGGAACCGACGGGTGGGGTGCCGGTGGGCGCCACCGTTTCCCCGCCGGCCGCCGTCTTCGGTTGTGCCGCAGTGGATCCGGACACCATGAAGACGACCGTGACGGTGAGCAGGAAGGCCAGGACGGCGGCGGCACGGCGAAGCGCCGTGGCACCACCCCGGACCAATCTGGACGAACCGGGCCATCGCACCCCATGACCTTAAGCAGAAATAGCCGAAAAGGCAGCCCGGTTCCATCAAG
Organism: Kineosporia babensis; assembly: GCF_021129305.1. Taxonomy (GTDB): domain Bacteria; phylum Actinomycetota; class Actinomycetes; order Actinomycetales; family Kineosporiaceae; genus Kineosporia; species Kineosporia babensis. Next base: position 84,208 of record NZ_JAJOMB010000008.1, read on the forward strand.
GGATCGAGATTCACAGCTACCGCGAACCAGGAGAACCAGCCATGCGCGCCATCTGGAACGGCACCGTGATCGCCGAGTCCGACGACATCGTGGAGGTGGAGGGCAACGCCTACTTCCCGGCCGAGTCGGTGCGCCGGGAACTGCTCACTCCCAGCGACACCCAGACGTTCTGCCCGTGGAAGGGCACCGCCTCGTACTACTCGCTCACCGTGGACGGCACCGAGAACCCGGACGCGACCTGGTATTACCCAGCGCCGAAAGAGGCGGCAGCACAGATCAAAGACCGGTTCGCGTTCTGGCGCGGGGTGACGGTCGAGGAGTAGGTCAGGCCCGGGCCTCGGGGGTGGCGCTGACCAGACCGCTCTGGTAGGCAGCCACCACCAGCTGGGCCCGGTCCCGCGCCCCGACCTTCGTCATCGCCCGGTTGACATGGGTTTTCGCGGTCAGCGGGCTGACGAACAACCGTTCGGCGATCTCGTCGTTGGACAGGCCGAGCGCGACCAGGGCGGCCACCTCCCGCTCGCGCTCGGTCAGCGCCGCGAACACCTCCGGCACCTGTACCCCGGGGCTGCTCGGCTGAGCCAGGAACTCGGTGATCAGGCCGCGGGTGGCGCGGGGCGACAGCAGCGCGTCGCCGCTGGCCACGGTGCGGATGGCGGTCAGCAGCTCGTCCGCCTCCACGCCCTTGCCGACAAACCCGCTGGCGCCCGCCCGCAGCGCCGCCAGCACGTACTCGTCGATCTCGAAGGTGGTCACCACCAGCACCTTGACCCCCGCCAGGTCGTCGTCGGCGCAGATCAGCCGGGTGGCTTCGAGGCCGTCCAGTTCGGGCATCCGGATGTCCATCACCACCACGTCGGCCCGAGCCGTGCGGACCAGGTCCACGGCCTGCCGGCCGTTGCTCGCCTCGCCCACCACCTCCAGGTCGGAGGCGGAGTCGATCAGCACCCGGAACCCGGCCCGGATCAGGGCCTGGTCGTCGGCCAGCAGGACACGCGTTCTCTGGTTCGTCATCACACACTTTCCTGAGTGATGCCCGGGGTGGGCATCTCCTTGCCGGGCCGGGCGGCGAGCCGCCGGCTGATCGCCCCGACCGCGCCGGCCTCCAGGGCCAGCGGGATCGCCAGAGCCTTGCCGATGTCCGCCACCCCGCACGAGGGTTCGGCCGGAGCGGGCGGTGGGGCCGTGGGCGGCTCGGCCCGGACCGGCAACTGGGCCTGGACCCGCCAGGTACCGTCCGCCGCCGGCGCCGCGCGCAGGCTGCCGCCGACCGCCAGCGCCCGCTCGCGCATCCCGATCAGGCCGTAGCCCCCGAGCAGAGCATCGTCCTGAGTACCCGGCCGGGCCGTCGCCCCCTGCTCGTTGACGATGTCGATGTGCAACGCATCCGCAGCGAACCGGACGTCGAGGGTGGCCGTACCGGAGCCGTGCTTGTGCGCGTTCGTGAGCCCTTCCTGGACCAGGCGGTAGGCCACCAGGTCCAGTGCCGGCGGCAGTTCCCGGCGCTCGCCCCGCACCGCCCAGACCACCCGCAGCCCGGAGGCCTCGAACGAGCGGATCAGCTCGGGCAGGTCGGCCACCCCGGCCGCGGGCTCCACCGGCGTCTTGCTCTCGCCCGGCTGCCGCAGCACGCTGAGCAGGCCGGTCAGCTCGTCCAGCACGGTGCGGCTGGACCGGCGCACGTGCCCCAGCGCCTCCTTGGCCTCGGCCGGTTTCTCGGTGACCAGATGCTCAGCCACCGACGTCTGCACATGGATCACCGCGATGTGATGGGCGACCACGTCGTGCAGTTCCTGGGCGATCCGCAGCCGCTCCTCCGCCACCCGGCGCCGGGCCTCTTCGTCGCGGGTGTGCTCGGCCCGCCGGGCCCGCTCCTCGACCGCGGCCACGTAAGCCTTCTTGCTCTCGACCGCCTCACCGACCGCCGCGAAGAAGCCGACCCACAGCAGCGTGCCGATGTGGGCGCCGATCTGCAGCCCACCGTGCGCCGCAGCCTGCGCGGCGATCACCACCGCGCTGGCCGCACTGGCGCACAGCAGGGTCTTACGCCGATCGCCCTGACCGGCCACCGTCACCATCGCGGCCCCGGCGGCGATCACCATCGGCGTGGCGATGTCCCCACCCAGGTGCCAGATCATGAAGGCGGTACCCAGCGCGGTCACCGCCAGCACGGTGCAGGGCCACAGCGTGCGCAACGTGAGCACGGCGAACAACCCGGCCTGGGCGGCCAGCACGATCGGGGTGCTGGCGGCCGGATGATCCTGCCCCACCTTGACGGTGATCAGCGTGGCCACGACCAGCAGGAACAGGGCCAGAAGGCCGTCCCTCACCCGGGGGTGGTGGACGGCCTTCAGCCGGATTCGCTGGGACATCCGCATCACAGCACTCTAAGCCGGTGTCTAGGGCCGGGAAACCAGCTCGGGCGAGGACTCCTCGGCGACAGGCAGCGGCTCGTCGGCCGGATCGACCGACAGGTGCGGCAGGATCCGGTCCAGCCAGCCCGGCAGCCACCAGTTGGCGTTGCCGAAGGCGTGCATCAGGGCCGGGACCAGGATGGTCCGGATCAGGAAGGCGTCGATCGCCACGGCCGCGGCCAGGCCCACCCCGAACTCGGCGATCACCCGCTGGCCCTCAAGGATGAAGGCGGAGAACACCACGATCATGATCAGCGCGGCCGCGGTGATCACCCGGCCGGTCTCGGCCTGGCCGACGAAAACCGCCCGGGCGTTGTCACGGGTGTGGTGCCACTCCTCGTGCATCCGGCTGACCAGGAACACCTGGTAGTCCATCGAGAGCCCGAACAGCACCGCCAGCATGATCACCGGCAGGAAGGCCTCGACCGGGCCACCCGGCCCGGCGCCGATCAGCTCCGAGCCCCAGCCCCACTGGAACACCGCCACCAGCACGCCGAACGAGGCGGCGGCCGCGATCAGGTTCATCACCGCGGCGGTCAGCGGCACCACCACGCTGCGGAAGGCGATCAGCAGCAGCAGGAAGCCCAGGCCGATGATCACCCCGATGAACAACGGCAGCTGGCTGGTGAGCTCGTCGGCGAAGTCGTCGAAGATCGCGGTCGCGCCACCAACGTAGACGTCCATCGTGGTGCCGCTCTCGGCCGGCGGGATCACGTCCTGGCGCAGCCGCTGGATCAGCTGGCTGGTCTCCTCGTCCTGCGGCGAGCTGGTCGGGATCACCTGGACGATGCCCAGCGGCGCGCCCGGTTCGACCGGGGCCGCCTGCACTGCGGCCACGCCCGGGGTGCTCTCCAGCGAACTGGCCAGCGCGGTCAGGGCCTGGGCGTCGGAGTCCGCGCCGAGCTCGGCCACCAGCAGCAGCGGGCCGTTCGAGCCGGGGCCGAAGCCCTCGGCGAGCAGGTCGTACGCCTGCCGGGTGGTGCTGGACTCCGGGTCGTTGCCGGAGTCGGACAGGCCGAGCCGGACCGAGAGGGCAGGCAGCGACAGCACCAGGATCAGCGCGGTGGCGACCACCCCGAAAACCGCCTTGCGACTGGCGATCCGGTTCGCCCAGCGGCCCCAGAAGCCCTCCTGCGCATGGCTGGCCGAAGGCCCGTCCTCGGCCATCCGCTGCCGCTCGCGACGGCTGAGCAGACGCATCCCGAAGAAGCCCAGCGCGGCCGGCAGCAACGTCATCGCGGCCAGCACCGTGGCCAGAACCGTTACCGCAGCGCCGATTCCCATCCCGGCCAGGAAGTCCACGCCCAGCACGAGCAGACCCAGCAGCGCGATCACCACCGTGCCGCCGGCGAACAGCACCGCCCGGCCCGAGGTGTTCAGCGCCCGGATCGCCGCTTCCTCCGGGTCAATTCCGGACTTCAGGTTGTTCCGGTAGCGGGTCACGATGAAGAGCGCGTAGTCGATCCCCACACCCAGGCCGATCAGCGCGGCCAGGGTCGGGGCGATCGTCGAGAGCGTCATCCCGAAGGAGAGCTGGCCGATCGTCAGAATGCCCACGCCGACGCCGAAAAGCGCCACCAGGATCGGCATCAGGCTGGCGAAGAACGAGCCGAAGGCGATGAACAGGATCACCGCGGCCGCGGCCACCCCGATCAGCTCGGCCGTGCCGCCGATCTCCTGCGAGGCAGCCTGGATCACCTGGCCGCCCAGTTCGACCTGCAGCCCGTCGCCGTCGATCGCCTGAGCGGTGTCGATCACCTCCTCGACGTCCTCGACCGGGATGTTCGCGGCCTGGGTGTCGAACTGGATGTTGGCGAAGGCGATCGTGCCGTCCGGGCCGACCTGCCCGGCCCCGGCCTCGTCGTACGGGCTGGTCACCGCGGCCACGTGCGGCAGTTCGGCGATCTCGGCCAGCATCGGGCTCACCCGCTGCTGCACGGCGGCGTCGGACACCAGGCCGTTCTCGGTGTGGAACACGATCTGCCCGGTGTCCCCGGCCTGGGCCGGGCTGGCCTCCTCGAGCAGTTCGAGCGCCGTGAAGGACTCGCTGCCCGGCAGGCTGAAGTCGTCCTGGTACGAGGTACCGCGCACGGCGGTGGTGGTGCCGAGGGCGACGAGCAACGCCACCCAGAGCCCGAGAACTACGTACCGGTGCTGATAGCACCAGCGAGCGAGTGCGGACATGACGAAATCGCCCCTCCAGATGGATTGCCTGAGACCCGGCTCCCGATCGGCAGTGATCAGCGGCACCGGTCTTTAGCAAGGATCGTGATCACGACCGCCCGGCACATCGTCCAGGCATCGACATCTGGGACTACTGCATGCGCGGTACGACCCCGAGCCGCGCAGTAGGGTCACAAGGCAGACTTGTGACGAGCCAGGTGCGGAACCCGTTCCCGGCGAACGGGAACCGAACCAGACTCGACCGTGTGACCGTGACCGCTCCCTTACGCCCCGTTCCTGCTCCTGCTCCTGCTCCCGCCCGGGCCGGGCTCGCCGCCTCGGTGGCGCCCAACTGGTTCGCCGCCGTGATGGGAACCGGGATCGTCGCGACCGCCGCCGTCGCGCTGCCCAACGGTGGCGAGATGCGCGCCTTCGCCACCTGCGCCTGGCTTCTGGCCACCGCCCTGCTGCTGCTCTTCGCCGGTGCGAGCGCAGCGCAGTGGATCGGTCACCGGGCGAAGGCTCAGGCCCATCACCGTCATCCGGTCATTGCGCACTTCTACGGCGCCCCACCGATGGCCTTACTCACCGTCGGTGCGGGCACCCTGCTGTTCGGTGACGACCTGATCGGGGCCCGTGCCGCCGTGACGATCGCCTGGACCCTGTGGGTTCTGGGCACGGCGCTGGGACTGGCCAGCGCTTTCGCCGTCCCCTATTGGCACTTCACCGGTGCGCTCGGGCAGGCCTCCCGGAACCCGGACGCGGCCTTCGGCGGCTGGCTGATGTCGGTCGTGCCACCGATGGTCTCGGCCGCGACCGGTGCTGCACTGTTGCCGCACACTCCGGCCGGCCAGGGGCGGCTCACCTTGCTGCTGGCGCTGTACGGCCTGTTCGGGATCAGCCTGATCGCCTCGATCGTGCTGATCACCCAGCTCTGGACCCGGCTGGTGCAGCACGGTCTGCCGCCGGCCCGGCTGGTGCCGACGCTGTGGATCGTGCTCGGCCCGCTGGGTCAGTCGGCCACCGCGGCGAACCTGATCGGCCGTCAGGCAGGCACCGCGATCGAGGATCCGTACGCCACCGCCCTGCGTGCCTTCGGCCTGGTCTACGGCCTTCCAGTACTGGGTTTCGCGCTGCTGTGGGCAGCCCTGGCGCTGGCCCTGACCGTCCGCACCGCCCGCTCCCCGCAGGGCCTGCCGTTCGCCCCGACCTGGTGGGCCTTCACCTTCCCGCTCGGCACCTGTGTCACCGCCGCTGCGGCCCTGGGCACCGCCACCGGAGCCGTCGCGCTCGGCTGGCTGGCCGCCTTCCTGTTCACCGGGCTGCTCAGCGGCTGGCTGATCGCCGCGGTCGGAAGCCTGAATTCGCTACGCGCGAACAGCCGCAAATCCGCACCTCCGGTCTGGGGTTACACGATCTGAGCGGTCCGCCTGAACAGCAGGCAACCACAGTGAAATCCTCGGCCCAACGGCGTAACGCGGTGTTCATCGCCGACCCCTACCTTCGGAGCTTCGGCACCAGAACTTCGGCGAGAGATCTGGCGTGACGGAGGGGAAGATCAGGCGCATGAACACAGCCCGCACACCAGACGGTCCGCTGGACGTCCCCACGATCGATCTGTCCCGGTTCCGCGAGGGCTCTGCGGCCGAGCGCGCCGCGGTGGCCGCCGAACTGGACCGGGCTGCGTCCACCATCGGCCTGATGCGGGTCTCCGGGCACCGGATCGACGCTTCTGTGGTGGCCGGACTGGGCGCCGCGATGGACGGTTTCTTCGGCCTGCCGATGTGGCAGAAGAAGGCCCTGCGCCCGGCATCGGCGGAGTACAACCGCGGGTACACCCCGCCCCGGGCCGAACGGCTCAGCCTGCAGCCGGGGGCGAGTTCACCCGCCGAGGAGTTCGAGGCCTTCAACGTCGGCCGCAGCGCCGAGGACTTCCCCGGCCTCGGTCTGGACGAACTGCAGTACGCGCCCAACCTCTGGCCGCTTCGCCCAGAAAGCTTCGAGACGGGGGTGATGGCCTGGTTCGGCGAGGCCGCCCGGGTGGCCCGCGAGGTCACGTCGGTGATGGCAGTCGCCCTCGGCCTGGACGAGAAGTTCTTCGCCGGCTACCAGGATCACGCCCTCGAGGTGCTGCGGCTGAACAACTATCGGGTTCCGGCCGGTGAAACCACGACGAGCGGCGAGCCGGTCGGGCTGGGCGCCCACACCGACAGCGGCATTCTCACCGTGCTCTGGGCCGATCCGGACATCCGAGGCCTGCAGGTCCTGGATGATTCGGGCGTCTGGCACGATGTGATCGCCTCACCCGGAACCCTTCTGGTTAATCTCGGCGACCTGCTGGCCCGCTGGACGAACGACCGCTGGATCTCCGCCCAGCACCGGGTTCTGGCTCCCACCGATCGCGAAGGCCTTCTGGTGCGCCGCCGTTCGGCCGCCTTCTTCCACGACGGCAACGCCGACGCCGTCATCTCGGTCCTGCCCGGCTGCGCCACCGGTGAGGAACCGGTCCACTACGAGTCAGTCACCGTCGCCGATCATCTCGCGGCCAAACTGCACGCCCCGAGAACGCCCCTGGACGAACGCGTTCCGGGCTGATCAGCCGGTCAACGCGAGAACGCGGCGGGCTGGGTGTCCATCAGCAGCACGAACATCTCGTCCCGCCAGTCCCGCGCTCCGGCGGGGTAGTTGCGCATCTGGTCCCAGTACTCGTCCACTGCTTCCCGGGCCGCCGCAGACAGCCGCGAACCGGACGGATCGTCGATCTGGTCGCCGAAAGCGGCAACCCCCTCGGCAATTCCGAGCAGGCGTTCGAGCAGGACCGCGGAGGGGTTCATGCCCGGAGCATCGGCAAACGGGTGAACGTCCTTGACGCTTCGCCGCTGCAGTTCAAGGGCAAATGGGGGACGTTGTGACTGGCTACCGCCGACGCCGTCCGGTTTTCGACGGGTTCGGTCGGCACCTCACTTCAGGGTGATCTTGTCCTGCACCCGGCGGCCGATCTCGGTGAGCTGACCCAGCTGCTCGGCGGTGAGTTGCTCGATCAGCATCTCCCGCACGGCCCGCACGTGACCGGGTGCGCTGGCGGCGAGCTTGGCCCGCCCGGCCTCGGTCAGCTCCGCGTTCATCCCCCGGCGGTCCTCTTCGCATTCCACCCGGCGCACCCAGCCGGCCTGCTCGGCGCGGGTGACCGCGCGGGTGACCCCGCTGCGGGTGGAAAGGGTCAGGTCGGCCAGTTCACGCATCCGCAGCCGATTGTTCGGTGCCTCGGACAGCCGGACCAGGATGTCGTAGTCGGTGAGCGTGAGGTCCGAATCCGCCGCGAGCTGACGGTCCAGCGCCGCGAACAGCATCCGCGTACTGTCCAGGAGGGCCCGCCAGGCCGCCTGCTCGGTACCGCTCAGCCAGTCGGTCTCGCCAGAGCCTGATTCGTCACGCACCCGGTCGAGTTTAGCGATATTAGTTGACGGCGCAATGACCTCGGTGGCAGCATGGTGGTTGCCGGTGCAACGACTACGCGCGCATCACGTCTTCCCCCAAGGCGTCGCGCCGCGACTGCACCGGCTGCTGCAAGTACCGCTTGCCGTCCTGCCTACCCCCCTCCGAGGCAGGACGGCAAGCGATCTTTTGCGCCCGCTCCGGCGGGTACGACGAAGGCCCGGACCGAGTTCTCGGTCCGGGCCTTCGTCGCACTCCGAGTGGTTTACTCCTGCTCAATGCCTCGGCGGCTCAGCGCTTGAAGGCGTCCTTCACGTTCTCGCCGGCCTGCTTCACGTCGGCCGAGGCCTGGTCCGCGCGACCCTCGTTCTCGAGGCGCTCGTTGTCCGTGACCTTGCCGACGGCTTCCTTGGCCTTGCCGGCCACGTTCTGGGCAGTGTTCTTGATCTTGTCGGTGGCGCTCATCGACAGGCCTCCTCAACATCTTGGCGACTCAGGTGCATCCGGGACGCCGGGCGTCCCTCTGAACCTCACTCTGCCCCGCCTGGCCGTTCCCGCAACTCAGGGAGGTCACCCATACGCGCAGAAGTAGAAAGTCAGGGTTTCCAATCTCGGAAGTCTGAGTTTCACTATTGCCCATGAGTGACGAACTGGAAGCGATTCTCAGGAGCGTCGCCTCGGGGGAGATGAGTCCCGAAGCGGCCATGAAGGCGATGGACGAGCAGAAGGCCCGCGAGGCGCAGGCCGCCGCCGCGCCCAGCCGGCCCGCCCCGGCTTCGCCGATCTTCGGCTCGGCCAAGTCCGCCCCCTCGTTCCGGGCCGGAGGCACCCCGCCGGTCAACGGCCCGATCACCGGGATCCGGGTGCTCGGCTCGTACCGCTCGGTGCAGATCGTGGCCGATCCGGCAGTGGCCCAGCTGTACGTGACCGGCTCGCACCGGATCACCCAGGAAGGCACCACGCTGATCGTCTCCGGCACCGGCCCGCTCGACGAGCCGAGCGCCGACCGGCCGCCGAACAGCGGCAACCTGTTCGGCAACTTCAGCTTCAGCGACCTGCCCAAGACCATCACCTGGGCCCGGTCCTGGAAGGAGCACCAGCTGGAGATCCGGGTCAACCCCGAGCTGCTGGTCGAGCTGGAGACCACCGGCGCCGAGGTGAAGCTGAACGGCCTGGTCGGTGGCCTGAAGGCACGGGTGGTGGCGAGCTCGCTGAAGGCCGACAAGCTGCGTGGCCCGCTCGACCTCGAGGCGGTCTCGTCCTCGGTGAAGGTCAGCGCCGTGCCGCTGGGCGAGTCCCGGCTGACGGCCGAGTCCTCCTCGGCCCGGCTGACCCTGCTCGAGGGCAGTGACCTGCGGATCTCGGGCAGCAACCGGATGGGCCGGCTGCAGCTGCCGGACCGCCCGGTCAGCACCCTGCCGCTGGACGACCAGGTCACCGAGAGCGTCGTCGGCAACGGCCGCGACCTGCTGCGGGTCGAGGCGGTCATGAGCTCGGTGACGGTCGGCGCCCAGGTCTGGGACGAGGTCCCGCTTTGAGCCCGACCACGTCCGGCCGCTCCGGATCGCCCGACCATCCCAGCTACCGGGCACCTCACCAGTGCCCGGTCTGCGCCGAGGACCTGCATGTGACCCAGCTGGGCTGCGACTCCTGCGGCACCGGGCTCAGCGGTCACTTCGAGCACTGCGACTTCTGCGCCCTGGAACAGTCCGAGCTCGACGTGCTCCGGGTCTTCCTGGCCTCCCGCGGGAACATGAAGGAGCTGGAGCGCCACCTCGGTGTCAGCTACCCCACCGCCCGCGCCCGCTTCGACGACCTACTGGCCAAGCTCGGCCTCAAACCCACCTCCCCCGCCGGTCCCGCTGGCCCGGCAGGTGCGGCCGGGCCCGCCGAGCCGGAACCGCAGGACGAGCAGACCCGGCTGAACACCCTGCAGGCCCTGGCCACCGGCGAGCTCGACGTGGCCGCAGCCCGCAAGCTCCTCGGCACCTGAACAGTTTCCGGTCGACCGATGGGACAGGTGACCACCAAGTGCGGGGGTGTACCAGCCGCCTGCCCCATCGGACCGGAAGAATTGCCCCTTGGTGTCGCCTGCCTCGTCCAGTCCCAGCTCGACGAGGTCGGCAGATCTGCCGGCATTCCGCGGGCCCGCCACGCCCGCAGCCGGCGGACGGCATTCGTTCGCATCAGCAGATCCGGTGCGACCACAGCCCTCGAGCGGGTGCACGGCCGGAGCCCTCGGGCCACCGGAGGGGATGTCCCGCCGGCCCCTGACCGTGCACTCGCCCGTGCGGCCCGATCCACACCGGGTTTGCGATGCAGCCTCACGCCGGACCGCTCAGGGCCATGACGCATGGTCAGCGATGCAACGCCGCGTGCTCGAAAGCCGGTAGGAGGGTTTCCCGCATTGCGTACATCGAGTACGCCCGGAACCAGGTGTACACATTTCGTGGGAGGCGTTCCTGGTCTCGCCGAACCTCGCACCGCAGATGGTGAAGGCCTCACGTGCTCCGGCCAGAAGAGGAACCCGGTTCGCCCAGATGTCGGCCGATGTGGCCGGTGGGACTCCTCGCAATGGTTTTCCAGGCCGGACGCAGTCAGACGGCGTCACTCGTAGCCTTGAACTTCCCGGGCCTCCGATCCACTTCACCGGTGCTGGCCGACCTTGGTCGAGGCCGCTGCGGCCGCCTGTCGGCCGATCCGGGAGGAGCGTCTCAACCTGCTGAAACATAGTGGACGGAGGGCGAATACAACGGTTCCGACTGAATGGCCATGGCCCACCTCGAGGTAGGGTGATGGACACTGGCTCTGCCGGAATCCTTTGGTAGTTGTACGGTTGCGCCGCCGTGGCCCGAGAGGAACGACCGGCCAACGACATCCGGCGTCCTTGGCTACTGGCGGAACCCGACCAGCCGAAACAATGCGCGCACCGGCTGTTTAGGAAATGCCTTGGCATCCGCTGCAGTAGCGAGGAGATGCCCGGGGCGTCGGCTGACGTGGCCGGTGGAGCCCCTCCCAGCAGCGTTCTACGTGGGGCAACAGCGAACACGGTCAGATGGTTTCACGAGTGCCTGTAGTAGACATGGAATTTCGAACGGCTATAGGTGCGGACCCATGGATACCACGGTAGGTGTGGCAGTGAGCACGCCCCTGGGTCCGGCTGTGAGCCCCCTTGGAGGCGTGGCCCGAGAGGTACGGCAGGAGGTGCGCGGCCCGCGGGAACCGCGGTAGGTGCGGCCCGGGAGCGTCATGTCCAGGGCGTCGGCGGTGCCGCCCACCGCCTCGTCGGTCGCGTCGTGACTGTGTGGCGAGTTTGGACACGACTGTGGTTACGGCCGTAGGCGCGGCCCGCGAGCACTGCCTGCGAGTGCAGCCTACGGAGGTGACCTAAAGGTTGTGGCCCACGGTGTGGTTCTGGGGCGCGGTGTTTGGGGTTGTGGTCGAGGCGGTTACTGGGTCTGCGAGAGGTCGATGCCGTCTTCGGTGGTGGTGCCGTCCTGGCTCTGGTCGCTCTGGTCGCTCTGGTCCTGGCCGAACTGCTGGCCGAAGCCCTGGTCCTGACCGAACTGCTGACCGAAGCCGCCGTCCTGGCCGAAGGGCGTGGTACCGGAACCGCTCTGGCCCTGGGTGGTCTGGTCCTGACCCGTCTGGCCTTGATCCGTCTGACCCTGCCCCGTCTGACCCTGACCTGTCTGCCCCTGGTCGGTCTGACCTTGCCCGGTCTGGCCCTGGCCCTGCTGTCCTTGCTGACCCTGGCCGGTCTGACCCTGACCACCGGGCATCTGGCCGCCGAAGCCGCCCATGCCACCTCCGCCGAAACCGTTCTGCCCGTCGGTGGTGCTGGAGACCGATGAACTGCCCTGGTCGTGGCCGACCACGTATCCCGTGGCGAAACCGACCCCGAGCAGAAGGATTCCGCCGATGACGGCGGTGGCCAGAGGCGTCTTCAATTTCTGGACGAAACTGCCTTGCCGCCCGGGCTTCTGCCCCACGGGGGCCTGGCCGAGGTGCTCCTGCGGCACCTCGAAGGTCATCGAGGGTGCGGCGTTCGGCTGGCCGAGCGGGGCGGCGGTGGGCTGGTGCGGCGGGAAGGCCGGCTGAACCGCAGGTGCGACCGGCGAGGTCAGCGGCTGGCCCGATGACTGCGCCGCAAGCTGAGCCGGCTGCTGGGTCGGCTGGTGGCTGGATGGCTGGCTCAGCTGCTCGTTCGGGCCGGCGAGAGAATTCTGGCCGGCGAGCGAGTTCTGGCCTGCTAGCGAGGTCTGACCAGCGGGCAAGTTCGAGCCGGCGGGCAAGTTCTGGCCGGCGGCCGGGGCGTCGGAGCCCGGGTGCGGCGGCGCCCACATCATGTTCGGGCCGCTCGGCTGCGTCTGGCTCAGCGCCTGGTCCTGCACTTGAGTCTGTGCCTGCGCCTGGTTCTGGGTGGCCGGCTGGTTGCTCACCGGCGCGGCGATGGTCTGCCCCTGGTTGTCTGCCATGCGTCCCAGAGTTCGGTCTGCGGATGGGCAGAGGCCGGATCCGGGCTGTGAACGAGCTATGAAGCTCCCACTCACCCACCGGCCCGAACCACACAAAGGTGCGCACCCCGTCCAAAAGCAAGAAGCCGGTGGCCACCCTCCAATGGCCACCGGCTCCCCTTCGGGAAAGCTCTACTTCACTTCGCGGCGCATCGTGCGGACCGTGCCGATCACCAGCGGCAGCACCACCCACAGCAGCGAGGAGGTGAAGATCTTCAGCCACTGGTCACCCGTGGCCCCACCATCACCGAGCTCAGCCGTGGTGAGGCTGAAGTTCAGCCAGTCCTGCGCGTTCTCCAGCGCGGAGACCAGGCCGAGCAGGATGAAGGCGTTGGGCAGGATGAAGAAGCTGACGATGGAGATCGGGGTGTTCCCGAACAGCAGGCCGAAGCCGACCCCGCAGGCGAAGTAGAGCAGCATGTAGGCGAGCAGTTCGCCCAGCACCCGGGCGGACAGGTCCCAGGCCCCCCGCTCGGCCCCGGCGAACACCGTGGCCAGCGCGGCGATCGGGATGATCACCGCCAGGGTCAGGGTGGCCAGGGCCATGGCGGCCAGGAACTTCGCCGCGATCACGCGGCCGCGCTGCGGCACCAGGGTGAACGTGGTCAGGGCGGTGCGCTGCGACCATTCGCTGGTCACGGTCAGGATCCCGAGCACCGGGCCGAGGATGGCGATCGGCTGGAACGCCATCTGGATGTAGGTCTGGACGGTCCGGTCGCCTTCGCCGAAGTACGCCAGGCCCCCGATCATCACGGCCGAGAGCAGAGCCACGACGGTGAGCAGCCAGCGCCCGGCCCGGGTGTTGCCCATCTTGCGCAGTTCGATCCAGGTCAGCCGGGCGATGCCGGGGCGGCTGACCTTGGTGTCCTGGGTGGCGCCGGGGACGGCCCAGGCCGGCAGCGTGGTCGGGGCGCTCATCGCACGGCCTCCATCGGGGTGTTGGTCGGGTTGATCGCACCGGCCGGTGCGGCAGCGTTCGCAGAGGCGGTGAGCTGGAGGAACAGCGCTTCCAGCCCGGCGCCGTCGGCGGTGCGCAGTTCGGTCAGGACCGTTCCGGTGGCAGCAGCGGCGCGCCCCACCTGGAGCGGTTCGGCATCTACCAGCAGGGCGCCGTCGGCGGTGGGGGTGACGTTGTGGCCGGAGCCCTGCAGAGCCTGGGCCAGCTGGTTCGGCTCCACTGCCCGGACCAGCGTGCCCGCCCCGGCCAGCAGCTCCTCCTTGCTGCCGTTGGCCGCGATCCGGCCGTTGCCGATCACCACCAGCCGGTCGGCCACCGCTTCGACCTCGTGCAGCAGGTGCGAGGACAGCAGGACCGTGCCGCCCCGGTCGGCGTACTCGCGCAGCAGACCGCGCATCCAGAAGATGCCTTCCGGGTCCAGGCCGTTGGCCGGCTCGTCCAGCACCAGGGTGGACGGATTGCCGAGCAGGGCGTGGGCCAGGCCGAGGCGCTGGCGCATGCCCAGGGAGTAGTTGCCGACCCGCTTGTCCGCGGCCTTCTTGTCCAGGCCGACCAGCTCGAGCATCTGGGTGACCCGCTCGCGGGGCAGGCCGAGGACCATGGTGCCGAGGGTCAGCACCTCGCGGCCGGTGCGGCCGGCGTGCTGGGCCGAGGCGTCGAGCAGGACCCCGACCGAACGGCCCGGGTTGGGCAGCGCGCGGTACGGGGACCCGTCGATCAGCGCGGTACCGCTGCTGGCCGAGGTCAGACCGCACAGGATTCGCATCGTGGTGGACTTGCCGGCGCCGTTCGGGCCGAGGAAACCCGTGACGGTGCCGGTCTCGCACCGGAAGGAGACGGCATCGACGGCCGTCTGGGTGCCGTATCTCTTCGTCAGGTTCTCGATCTCGATCACGGGAACCATCCTTCCGAACCGTCCCCTACTCGCGCGTCCGTCTTGCGAACGATCCAGTGACGCCGGGGGATGGCTCCGAGTCAGACGAAAGTAGGTCCGGATGAGTACCTCGGTATTCCTTAGGTCGTGGTGACGCATCCGGTCGGGTGCCTACCGTGGTGCCGTGAGCCCGTCCCCCTCAGCCGGCCGAACGCCGCTGCGCCGGAAGCTGGCCGGCTGGCTGCCGGCCGAGTTCGGCGAATCGGTGCCCGAACGACCGGCACCCCGCTCGGTGCGCGACTGGATCGTCGACGTCAATCTGTTCGTGCTGTTCGGGTCGCTCGGCTTCCTGTTCTGGTGGCTGCAGCGAGACGCCTCACCACCGCAGGTACCCGAACCCGTCTTCTGGCTCGACCTGGTGCTCGGGGTGCCCTGCCTGGTGCTGATCTGGTGGCGGCGGCGCTGGCCCACCCGGATCGCGCTGCTGATGCTGCCCGCGGCGCTGATCTCGACGATCGCGGCGCTGCCGGCCCTGCTGCTGGTCTACACGGTGGCGGTGCGGCGGCCGCTGCGGATCCTGACGGTGGTCGCCGTGCTTCATATCGCCGCGGTGATCGGCTACACGATGCTCCGGCCGGATGAAGGCACCTCGGCCTTCACCGCGATCACGGTCAGCGCGATGGCGGTGTTCGGGGTGGTGGCCTGGGGTTTGTTCGGCCGGGCCCGGTACGAGCTGATCCTTTCGCTGCGGGACCGGGCCGAGCGGGCCGAGTCCGAGCGCAACCTGCTGCTGGAGCAGGCCCGGCACTCGGAGCGCACCCGGATCGCCCGCGAGATGCACGACGTGCTGGGCCACCGGATCTCGCTGATCAGCCTGCACGCCGGGGCTCTGGAGTTCCGCGCGGACAAGGCCGGGCCGGAGGTGGCGGAGTCGGCGGCGGTGATCCGGGCCAGCGCTCGCCAGGCTCTGCAGGATCTGCGTGAGGTGATCGGGGTGCTGCGGGCCGGGGGCGAGGAGGATTCACCGGATCGGCCGCAGCCCACGCTGGCCGATCTGCCCGGCCTGGTGCAGGAGTCCCGGCAGGCCGGGATGAACGTCCAGCTGAACTGTGATTATCCGCCGGACGAGCCACCGTTCGCCTTGATCGGCCGGACCACCTACCGGATTGTCCAGGAGGGGCTGACGAACGCCCGCAAGCATGCTCCGAACACGGCTGTGCGGGTTACGGTCTCGGGCCGGCCGGGGGTGGGGCTGGATGTGACGGTGGTGAATCGGCCTCCGCTGGATCCGCCTTCGGGGTTGCCGGGAGCCGGGCAGGGCCTGGTCGGGCTGGCCGAACGGGTGAGTCTGGCTCAGGGCCGGCTGGAGCACGGGTGGACGCCGGTGGGGGACTTTCGGCTGGCGGTCTGGCTTCCGTGGCCGGCCGGGGACGAAGAGCAACAGCAACGGACGTCGGTGCGCGAGGAGGCGGAAACGTCCGGGTGAGTAGTGGCAGGGTTGAGGGGTGGAGGACGCCGTGAGTACTGAACCGCCGGTCCGGGTGCTGATCGTGGACGACGACGCTCTGGTGCGGGCGGCGCTGAGGATGATGCTGTCCGGCAGTGAGCACGTCGATGTCGCCGGTGAGGCCGAGGACGGGTCGCAGGTGCCCGAGGCCGTGCAGCGGCTGCGTCCGGACGTGGTGCTGATGGACATCCGGATGCCCCGCGTGGACGGCCTGGCCGCCACCGAGCACCTGGCCCGGACCCCGTCACCACCGCAGATCATCGTGCTGACCACGTTCGACGCCGACGAGTACGTGCTCCGGGCGCTACGGGCCGGAGCCAGCGGCTTCCTGCTGAAGGACACTCCCCCGGCCGAACTGGTCCGGGCCATCCGCACGGTGGCGCAGGGCGAGGCCATGCTCTCGCCCACGGTCACCCGGCGGCTGATCGATCACATGGGCGCGCCCGCCACGACCGGGGTCACCGATCGCCGCAAGGCCGCCCGCGAGCGCCTGCAACTGCTCAGCGAGCGGGAACGGGAAGTGGCGGTCGCGGTCGGCCTGGGCAAGGCCAACGCCGAGATCGCCGAGGACCTGTACATGAGCGTGGCCACGGTGAAGGCGCACGTGTCGCGGGTGATGACCAAGCTGGACGCCACCAACCGGGTCCAGATCGCCATCCTCGCCCACGACGCCGAACTGGCCTGAGCCGGACCGGGCTCAGTCTTCGCAGTACCGGTTCCAGGCGGCCTCGGCCTCGTCGTCACGCCCGGCTCCGCCGAGCACGGCGGCCAGGCGGGCGCCCAGGCCGTGGGTCTGCTCCTGCTCACCGGCCTGGGCAGCGCCTTCGGCGGCCTCGCGCAGGTCGGCCACTGCACCCTCCAGGTCACCCAGCTCGGCCCGCAACTGCCCGCGCAGACCCTGCAGGTCGCGCGCCGACCAGGCATCGTCGAGCCGGCGATAGTCGTCCACCAGCCCGTCGGCCACCTCCATCGCCTCCGCGAAGTACCCGGAAAGGGCCAGCAGCCGGGCCTTCTGCTCGGCCACCGCGACCCGGTGCCAGCGCATCTGGTGCTCGGCCATGGCCAGCTCGGCCGGCTGCAGCCGCCGCCCGGCCAGTTGCTGGCCCCAGGCGTCCAGCGTGGCCTCGGCCTCGTCGAGGGCTTCCAGCGCGGCCTCATCCCCCGCCGCCGCCCGGACCGGGGTGACTCGTTCCCGGCGGCAGGTGGTGGCGCGGGCGTAATCGCCGCCGGACTCGGCCAGTTCGGCGGCCCGCAGCAGGTCGGCCGCCACCCGTACCGGAGGGCCGGGCAGTCGCGCGGCCAGCTGCCAGGCCTCGGCCTGACCGATCGGGTTGCCGTTGCGGGCGTGCCACTGCGCGCTGCGGATCACCAGCCGCCGGACCGGGCCGACCGGTGTTCCGGCCGTCGAATTGGCCTCTGCCGCAGCGAAGGCCGCCGCTCCGGCCAGGTGCATGCGCGAGGCCACCTCGATCGAGATGTCGCCGGGGACCGGCTCCACCTCGTCGGGAGCGGTGCCCGGCAACTTCAGCGGTGCGGTCTCCAGACCTTCAGCCCGCAGCACGTCCACCACATCGGCCAAGGCCGCCTCGGCCGCCGCAGCCGCCGCGAACGGACGATCGAGAGCAAGCAGCACGCGGGAGAGGTCGACCCGGCACTGCCCGGCGAGCGCCGGGGGCGCGTACTTGTCCAGCAGCGGCACGGCCCGGGCCAGGTCGGCAGCGGCCAGCGAGGTCTCGCCGGAGCGGTGGCGCAGCATGGCCGAAGCCGCCAGCAGGGTACCGAGAACCGGCCCTTCGCCGGACCTCTCGGCGTCTTCCACCGCGGTGTGCCAGACCGCCAGGGCCGCGCCCGGATCGGTCTCGGCCAGCAGGGTGGCCAGATCGGCTCCGGCCTGGGCCCGCTCCAGGGGCCGCAGGCCCTCCGGCAAGGTGGCCACGGCCTGCATCAATGTGCTCACGGCGTTGTGCCGCGGTTCGTCCCGGGCCCGCAACCGCAGCATCCGGGTGAGCGCCCGCAGGTGCCGGTGCTCAAGGCGTTCCGGTGGCACCGAGCGCAGCTGGGCCACCGACGTCTCCAACGGATCGAAGTTCACCAGGTCGAGGGTCTGCGCCAGCTCACGCAGTTCCTCCGGTGACATCTCGGCCCGCAGCTTCTCCATCGCGTCCAGCCGGCGCCGCGGCTGCTGGATGTCCTCGCCGTCCGAGAACGGGCGCTGGCCGGGCGAGTTCAGCGGCGTCACCGGGATCGGGGTGGTCATGAAGGGCCCGATGAGAGACGTCGGCATGGACACCGGCCCGAACGGCTCGGCAACCATCGGGTCGTGGATCGGCTGAACCTCGGCCTCTTCGTCCGCCTCCGGCTCGGGCTCCGGTTCCGCCTGCTCGGCGGCCGGCGACGAGACCGGCAGCAGCCCGGTGACCGCCTCCGGCACCGAGCCGTGCACCGGGACCAGCTGCGAGATCTGTTCCGGCACGGGCACTCCGGCCGAGGCCGCGATCTCCCGGGCCAGCACCAGCCGGGACAGTGCCTCCCCGAGATCCGGGCCCGGGGCGAGTCCGGCCACCTCGGCGGTGATCTCCTCGATCCGGTCCATCGCCGGGCCCGGCTCCATCAGCCGGTTCTGCGCGGAGGCGAGCACACAGGCCTGGTCGTGCAGCAGCGCCTCCAGGGTCAGGCCGGCGTCCCGCAACCGCCGCGTGGCCGTCTGCGCCGCCTCCAGCAGGACGGGCGCCTCCAGCGGCAGGCCGAGCGCGGGATCGACCGGGTGCGAAGAGATCTCGTCCAGCGCGAGCCAGCCGTCCAGCCGGGCCGCGGCCTGCTCGGCCTCGGAGTCGCCCTGGGTCTGCGCCGTGGCTCGCAGCTGGCGCCAGGCGGTCAGCACCGTCTGCATTGCCTCGACCGCGTCGGTCCGCAGCCCGTCCTCGAATTCCTTGGCCAGCACGGTGATGTCGGAAGGAACCCCGTCGCCCTCGGCCCGGCGACCGGCCCGCACCGGCGGCGCCCATTCCTCGCGCCCGGCCCGGTCGAAGGCCTCCAGCGGCATGTCCGGCAGGGCGCCCGCGCCGAGCGTCTCGCGCAGCCGGTCGCCGATCGTCGAGGTCTCGTTGCGCTGATCGAAAAGAGCCGCCAGGCGAGCGCTCTCGGCCAGCGCCTTCTCGCCCAGGCGGGCCACCGTGAGGTCCTGGTCGTCGGCCAGTGCCGGGGGCAGCGTGCTCGCCCGGGCGGCGGGCAGCACGATCTCGCCGGAGCGCCCGGCCTCGGTCAGCCCCCAGACCAGCCGGGTGATCGCCGCCGTGGTGTTCAGCTGCTCGAGCGGTTCGGGTGCGGCGGCCAGCGCGGGCAGCCATTCGCGCAGCAGCTCCAGGCCGTAGCGCAGCCGCCCGGACCGGGCGCAGACCAGGATCTCGTCGGCGGCTGCTGTTCCCCGGATCGCGTCGGCGGCCAGCACGTCGGCCGCTGCCTCACCGGCGATCCCGGCCGCAGCCGCCGCCGTGGCCAGCTGGGCCCGGATCAGACGGACGGCCCGGACGTGTTCCGAGGCCGCCGCCCCGACCGCACCGGTGCGCAGCAGGGCCGGCAACGCGGCCCCGATGACCCCGGCCGGTTGCGCGACGCACTCGAACGCCGGCGCCCGCAGGGCCGGACCGGCGTGCTCGATCGCCCGCTGGTAGGCGCCCAGCTCCACCAGGTAGCGCACCTGTTCCGCCCGCTCGCACTCGGCACAGCCGATGCCGACCGGCGAAGGGCCCGCCGCCAGCCAGGCCTCGAGCAGTTCCCCGGTCGCCTGGATGCCCTGCACGTGCTGGGCGAACAGGAACCGCGCCCGCAGCACCGGCCCGGGGTGCTCCCCGGCGTCGGCGTAGCGCTGCTCAGCACCGGTGGCGAGGTGGTTCAGCAGTGAGCGCGACACGTCCGGGTAGGGCAGCAGCCCGACGGTGGCCGCGGCCAGGTCGGCCAGCACCTGGCTGCGCAGCTGGTCGGCCATCCAGCCGGGCGCCTCGTCGTAGCGGGCGGTCAGCCAGGCCAGCAGCTCCGGCACCCGGTCGGGCCGGCCTCCGCTCAGGCAGGCGGTCAGCAGGCGGCTGCGGATCTGGGTGCCCAGCCGGCCGACCTCATGCGCCCCGCCGGCCCGGGTCACCGACGGCAGCAGCCCGTCCAGGGCCCCGATCCGCTCGGGTCCCGCGGGCAGGCTCTCGGCCGCGGCCAGGGCCGCGCGGATCTCATCGGACGCCGTGCTCACCCGACCGATCATGCCCTTTCCGGGCGTCTCGTGTGCGTCGAGGAGGCCAAGAGACAGGTCCGCTACGCCAAGGGAGAAAACCCGTTGCCCCCGGTGGGCGGCGGTACGTACCTTCGTGGCACACGGGAAGGGAGGTGGTCCGAAAAGTGATTTCACATCGGACGCGTGAGGTGACGGCCGCCTAGGCGCCGTCGTTCCGGACGGACTGCTCTCGAAGCCCGAGAGTATTTCCTGGTCGACGAGCGACCGGCGAAATCCAAGGCAGTCACCGCAGCCCGCAGGGGTCCGCTTCGTCCAGCGGACACCGCCGGAGAATCCGGCGAGCCTGCGGGCTGTTGCCTGCCCGGGGTTGTGGTTCCTGACCAGAACCGCCGCCCGCCTCCTGACCAGAACCGCCGCCCGCGGACGTCCCCGATTGCGATCCGTCTGCGTACGGTCGGTGAAGTAATCCCTCTCAGACCCCTGGTGGATGGTGCCTGCTGGCCCGGTGTCCGACAATGGCCCGGTGAGCGACCTCATCGACACCACCGAGATGTATCTGAGAACGATTTTCGAGCTCGAGGAAGAGGGCGTCGTCCCGCTCCGGGCCCGGATCGCAGAACGTCTGGGTCACTCGGGGCCGACCGTGTCCCAGACCGTCGCCCGGATGGAACGGGACGGCCTCCTGCACGTCACCGGGGACCGGCACCTCGAGCTGACCGAGATCGGCCGGGCCAAGGCGACCCGGGTGATGCGCAAGCACCGCCTCGCCGAGCGGCTGCTGCTCGACGTGATCGGCCTGGAGTGGGAACTCGTGCACGACGAGGCCTGCCGCTGGGAGCACGTGATGAGCGACCACGTGGAGCAGAAGCTCCTGAAGATGCTGGCCGGGCCGATGGAGAGCCCGTACGGCAATCCGATCCCCGGCCTGGAGGAGCTCGGCGGTCCGCAGGCGGCCCCGGGCGCCTTCCGCGAGGGGGTGCTGAGCCTGCCGGACGCGGTGGCGGCGAGCGCGTCCTCCGCCCCGGCCGGTCACGAGCTGATGATCCGCCGGCTCGGCGAGCGCCTGCAGATCGACACCGAGCTGATGAAGCAGCTGCAGGGGGCCGGCATGGTCCCGGGCTCGCGGGTGCAGGCGCAGCGCACCCCCACCGGCTACCTGATCAATGTGGTCAAGGTGCCACAGGTGCGCTCGGCCGAGGCCGACGGTGGGGTGGCCCTGCTGGCCGACGTGGCCCGGCACGTCTTCGTCGAAGCCGTCTGAGCCCCACCAGACCCACAGCTCACACAGGAGCCTCGTTCCGGACGCCGGAGCGGGGCTCCTCGGCTTTGCGAAGCACGCGGACGGAGAACAGAACAGCCTTCCGGACGGCCCCCTTGCTGCACCGCCCCACACCGCTCGATCGGGCCGGAGAGCTACTATCAGAAGCTCCGCAGACTGGTCAAAGCCGGACGGCCGGATCCGAGGTTTCCGCAGCGTGTCGAGCTGAACGCGGGGTTACAGATGCTTGTGAGGCTTCTGTGGATCGCCGGAACGGTCCAGCGCCGAGGTCCGATCGAGCTACCGATGGTGACCCGAAGGGGTGAACTCAGTCACTAAACGTAAAGTTTTGTGGGTGGGCCGTGACCCAGACGTGACATGACTTCGCCGGGTCAGGTAGCTTCACGTTCGCTTCTCTCCCTCCGAGAGGCCCCCGAGGTGGACGCCTAGCTCTGCCACCACCCCGGGGCAAACGAACACCGCATGGCAGAGGCGGGGGACCCATTTCCGGGCGTCCGTAGTTCAGGACGTCCTTGGGGTGAAGCCGCGACACCGCCTGTGAATCAGGTGGATCCGGCCGGGTGACTTCTCCCACCCGAACCCGACAGCTGACCTCGTAGGCGTCCCGGAGAGGTAAACCGTGACCACTCGCGCCACGGCGCGCCATCGCGCGCCCGTTCGTGCTGCAACACCCCTGACGTCCCTCGGGACGGCCGTCACCGGACAGATGTCGGTGATCGGTCGAGGCGGGGCCGTGATCGCCATGTCCGGCGGTCTGGTCGCCTCGATGGGCATGTCCTCGCAGGCATCCACCCGCACCGCTCCCGGTGCCGAGGCCGCGGCTCCGGCCACTGCCCCGATCGCCGTACAGCCCGCCGCCGCCTTCTCCAGCGCGCTGATCGCCGCGCCGGGCAGCGCGCAGACTTCGTCCGTACCCCTCACCGCTCCGGTCGCCGCGACGGTATCCTTCGAAAGCAGTGATTTCACCGCAATACCGAAGAAGGTCGTTGTCTCCGCCGCGAGCGGGGAGTTGTCGACGGGTTCGAACGTGTCCAGTTCTTACGGCAGTGCCGCGGGAGCCTCGGTGCTCTCCGTGGCCTCCCGCTACATCGGAGTTCCGTACCGTTACGGCGGCCTCACGCCGAGCGGCTGGGACTGCTCCGGTGCGATGCAGCACATCTACGGTCAGATCGGGGTGAAGCTGCCCCGCACGGCCAACCAGCAGATGCTGGCGTCCAAGGCGATCCCGCGCTCCGAGGCGCAGCCGGGCGACCTGGTCTTCTTCAGCAACGGTGGCGCGGCCTACCACGTGGCCATCTACGCCGGCGGCAACCTGATGTACGACTCGGGCCGGACCGGCAAGTCGTTCAGCAAGCGGGAGATCTGGACCAGCGCGGTCACCTTCGGGCGGCCGCCCTCGGCCTGACGGCCTGATCCGTGAACCAGCACAAGCCTCGCCCCCACCGGCGGGGCTTGTGCTGTTTCCCCAGACTTCATCCCGCGGTGACGTGTGCGGCGCAGATCACTGGGAGAAAGGGAGTGATCTGGTCCGGGGTTGCCGCTTACCCTGTCTCCCAAGGTCCGACAAGCTGGCATACCGGTGAGGAGGTCGCAGTGGCTCATCACATACGCGACTTCTTGTCGGCCAGGGCGCGGGCCCATACCGGGTTACCGGGGCAACACCGGCAAGTCCGCACCACCAGCTCGTTCGAGATACCAGGCGGCCGTGTGCCGCCCACCCAAGGCGTCGTTCCTCACGGAACGGCGCCTTTTGTCGTCCGGGACCCAGGAGGTGGCCGCTCATGCGCACCCTCGTTCTGAACGCCGGCTATGAGCCGTTGGCCGTCGTCTCCTTCCGCCGGGCCGTCGTGCTCGTCCTCGCCGGCAAGGCCGCCGTGGTCGAGAGCGGCCCGCATCCGGTGATCAGCGAGATGCTGACCGTTCCCCGGCCGTCGGTGATCGTGCTGTCCAGATACGTCAAGGTTCCGCACGGGCGGGTGATCCCGGTCAGCCGGCGCGGGGTGCTGCGGCGGGACGAGCATCGCTGCGGGTACTGCGAGGCGCACGCCACCACCATCGACCACGTGCTGCCGCGCAGCCGGGGCGGGCAGGACACCTGGGAGAACCTGGTGGCCTGCTGCATGCGGTGCAACAACGTCAAGGGCAACCGCACGCCGGAGGAGATGGGCTGGCAGCTGTCCACCCGGCCGCGGCCACCGCGCGGGCCGG
Organism: Kineosporia babensis; assembly: GCF_021129305.1. GTDB lineage: Bacteria > Actinomycetota > Actinomycetes > Actinomycetales > Kineosporiaceae > Kineosporia > Kineosporia babensis. Next base: position 107,785 of record NZ_JAJOMB010000008.1, read on the forward strand.
CCTGGGTGGTCCGCGGTGCGGACGTGCGCGAACCATCCTGGGAGGAATACCTGGGTTCAGCCGCCTAGGACCAAAGCACAGACCGCCCCTGCTGAAGTTTCAGCAGGGGCGGTCTGCGACTGCCACGGTCTGATCCAGTGAGTCCCTCCAACCTCTGGCTCAGACCGGGAGATCCATCTGCGAGAGCACTGCGGTGGGACGCCACCAACCGGCCAAGAATTGCCTGACCGGGCTGGTGAGAAGATTCTGGTGCACCGGCGCTCTCGGCGCCGGTGCGTCGAAGAGCCTGCCACACTGATGCTGATTTAGCAAAGTGTCATGACTGCACGTAATCGTGCATTCGATCTCGGCAGGTCATCCGGACCGACCGATACGTAAAGCGAAATCAGCTGTCCGCCGAGTGCCCGCCCGCATCGAGCCGCATCGAGCCGGTCCAGTCCGATCCGGGCGTCAGCTCGACCGGCTGCAGCACCGCCGGCTCGATGCAGACCCAGCCGCGCTCGGCCCCGTCCGGCACGTCGCCCAGCCCGTGCCCGGCACCCGGGTTCCAGACCACCCGGTCGGGAAAACCGTTGGCCGTGACCACCAATCGCCCCAGCTGCGGGTCCTCCAGAGCGACCGGATCGCCCGCCCCCTCGATCGCGACGTCCCGAGTGGTGAGGGCCTCGATGGCGCCGCCGGGCTCGCCCAGGACGAACTCCGGACCACCGGTGCTGTCCGCCGCCACCCGGCCGCCGAGCCCGGTGATCACCGCAGCAGGGTCACCGACTGTGAAGTAGCTGTGCAGGGCCGCGGTAAAACTCCAGGTCTCGTCCGACGGGTTGCGCGCGGTCAGCTCCAGGTCGAGGGTCTGGCCCTGCGCCCGGGCGGTCAGCTCCAGCTCGAAGGCGTGCGGCCAGACCTTGCGGGTTTCCTCGTCGTCCACCAGTCGCGCGCTCCACACGCCCGGTCCGGCCTCCACCTGGGTCCAGGCGCGGTTGCGGGCCAGGCCGTGCTTGGGCAGCGGACCCCGGCCGGCGAACTGCGGGAAGATCACCGGCACGCCACCCCGAATAGCCAGCCCCGGGCCACATTCCGCGGTGGGGCTGAGCCACAGCCGGGGCCGGCCACCGGCCGGGGTCCAGCCGGTGACGTGCCCGCCGTGGGTGCAGACCGTCAGCTCGGCGCCGTCCGGCGCGGTCAGGGTCTGCGAAGTACATGGATCGATTGCCATGTTCAGCATTCTGGCTGGCGGCGAGCCTTGGTCCGAGCCCGCCGCGCTTTAGGTCGTGTTTTGAAAGTCCATGCCTACTGCGGGGCACCCGGTGGCCGCCTGGACTGCGCCGTTGGAACGCCCACGTAGAACACCGCTACGAGGGCGTCCCAACGGCTTGCCAGACGACCACCGGGCACCTCCTCGCTACGGCAGCGACTTCCAAAACACTCCCTAAACGCGAATGCTGAACGCGTATACCCACCGCTAGCATCGTCGGCGGTAAAACCCTTCCTGGTGAAAGGTCCTTCGATGCACGACCCGCGCGCCCTGCTCGACCCGGGCACCGAGGCGGTCCGACGGCTCGCCCGCCGTGGCTACACCCTCGACGTGCCCGCCCTGGAAGAGCTCCTGTCCAGCCGCAACGCCGGTATCAAGACGGCCGACGACCTGCGCGCGGAGTCCAAGAAGCTGGCCGCGGAGGTGGGGAAGACCGCCAAGGCCGGAGGCGACGTGAGCGCGCTCAAGGAACGCGCCCGGCAGATCAAGGACGAGATCAAGCAGGCCGAGGAAGGCGTCGAGCAGAAGGCCGCCGACCTGCGCGAGTGGATGCTCAGCATCCCCAACCTGCCGCTGGACTCGCTGCCCGACGGCTTCAGCGACGAGGACGCCACCGAGATCCGGACCTGGGGCACTCCCCCGGAGTTCGACTTCACCCCGCTCGACCACGTCGATCTGGGCGAGCGCACCGGCATCCTCGACTTCGCCCGGGCCACCAAGCTGTCCGGCCCGCGGTTCCGGGTCGCCAAGGGGGCGGGCGCGGCGCTGGAGCGCGGCCTGGTCTCGTTCTTCCTCGACACCCACATCCGCGAGCACGGGTACACCGAGTTCGCGGTGCCGCATCTGGTCAGCCCCACGGCGCTGGTCGGCACCGGGCAGCTGCCCAAGTTCGAGGAGGACCTGTTCCGCACCTCGGCCGGCAGCCGGGACCTGTACCTGATCCCGACCGCCGAGGTGCCGCTGACCAACCTGCACGCGGACGAGATCGTCGAGCCCGGTGAGCTGCCGCTGGCCTACACCGCCTGGACGCCGTGCTTCCGCTCGGAGGCCGGTTCGTACGGCCGGGACACCCGTGGGCTGATCCGGGTCCACGAGTTCGAGAAGGTCGAGATGGTGCGGATCTGCGCCCCCGACCAGTCCCAGAACGAGCTGGAAAAGCTGGTGGGGCACGCCGAGGCCCTGTTGCAGAAGCTCGGCCTGGCGCACCGGGTGATCCTGCTGGCGGCTGGCGACACCGGTTTCGGCGCGCAGATGACGTACGACGTGGAGGTCTGGCTGCCCGGGCAGAACGCCTTCCGGGAGATCTCGTCCTGCTCGGACTGCGGCCAGTTCCAGGGCCGGCGGGCCAACATCCGGACCCGCACCGAGGACGGCAAGCGCGAGTTCGTGGCCACGCTGAACGGTTCGGGGCTGCCGATCGGGCGGACCGTGGCCGCTCTGCTGGAGAACGGTCAGCAGGCCGACGGGTCGATCGTGATCCCCGAGGCGCTGGCCAAGTACACCGGTTTCAGCACCATCCACGCCGACGGCAAGACCGACTGATCAGCCGGAGACGTTCGGGCCGACCTCGGTCGGGGTGATCCGGATCAGACAGCGCTGGTCCTTCTCCATCACCTCCCGGTACTCGTCCCAGTCCGGGTGCTCGCCGCTGATGTCCCTGTAGTAGTCCACCAGCAGGGGCATCGCGGCGGGCAGGGCGACGACCTCGACCGGGCCCGCGATCTGCACCCAGTCGCCGTAGAAGGCATCGGTGAAGACCGACAGCCAGGCCCGAGGGTCACGGCGCAGGTGCTTGACCTTGATCGCGGTCTCCCGGCTGCTGATCACCACCTGGGTGCCGTCGGTGGAGACGCCGACGGTCACCGGTGACATCTGTGGACTGCCGTCCTTCTTCAGGGTGGTGAGGACGGCGTGGTGGTTCTCCCGGCAGAACGCGAGTGCTTCCTGGATATCCATCCCGCCATCCTGAACCACAACGGCGCACGCACCACGCGACTCGAGCGGAAACGTCGCCGATCAAGCACCAACCGGGGACGTTCGCGCTGACTTGAGTGGGCCCGTCACCCGTCCCGCATCAATGGGGGACGTTCGTGCGGACCGCGCCCACAAACGTCCCCCATTTGTTTTTTCGAAAGTTCTAGGCGGCCTGTTCCACGCGCTTGGCCTCGATCCGGTTCTCCTTGGGCCACTTCACGTTCCAGACCCAGCCGGCCTTCTCGAACAGCCAGATCACCCGGGCCGAGATGTCGATCTGACCAGGGTCGACGCCGTGCCGGGCGCAGGTCGGGTCGGCGTGGTGCAGGTTGTGCCAGCTCTCGCCGAAGCTCGGGATCGCCAGCAGCCAGACGTTGGAGGCGCGGTCCTTGAGCGTGGTCTTGAACGGCCGCTCGCCCATCACGTGGCAGACCGAGTTGACCGACCAGGTGACGTGGTGGATCAGCGCGATCCGGACCAGGCCGGCCCAGAAGTAGGCGGTGACGAAGCCGTGCCAGGACTGCGTGAGCAGGCCGCCCACGATCGCCGGGCCGAACAGGCTGAGCAGCAGGAACCCCACGAAGTTCTTCTGGATGAAGCGGATGTCCGGGTCGGCCACCAGGTCCGGGGCGAAGCGCCGCGAGTTCGAGTTCTCCCGGGTGAACAGCCAGCCCATGTGCGCCCAGATCATGCCCTTGGCCAGCGCCGGAACCGTCTCGCCGAAACGCCAGGGCGAGTGCGGGTCGTTCTCCTCGTCGGAGAACTGGTGGTGCCGGCGGTGGTCGGCGACCCAGCGGATCGGCGCACCCTCGATCGCCATCGTCCCGGCCACGGTCAGCAGGATCCGCATCGGGCGCTTGGCCTTGAACGCGCCGTGGGTCAGGTAGCGGTGGAAGCCGACGGTCACGCCCAGGCCGGTGAACAGGTACATCACCGCGAAAAGGATCACGTCGGTCCAGCCCAGCCAGCCGCCCGTCCAGGCCACCGGCACGGCCGCGGCGACCGCGACCAGGGGCGCGACGACGAAGAACCACAGGAACGCGATCTCCACGTTGCTCTTGCGGCCGTAGGTCAGCGGTAATTGCGGACGTTGTGGTTTGCGCTTCTTGTCGGCCGCCCCGTTCGCAGGGGTCGGGTCGCTCGTTGCTGCGGACATGCCGGGCCCCTGCTCTGCTTCGTCGGGTGGGAACTTTTGCTTACGTAACCGTAAGCTACGTACCCGTAGGTTGCGCAAGGGTTTGACTCGGGTGAAGCAAGTGACTCGCCGGAAGCCCGTCCGGATTGGCACCTGGTACCCATCGCCCGACACAATCCTTTTCGTGCCGTCTCCGCGCCTGCTCGCCGTGACCGCCCTCGTCGTCCTGGGCGGCCTGGCCGGGGTGATCAGTGCCGGTGGCGACGGCGAGTCCGAGACCCCACCCAGCGCCCAGCAGCCACCCGCGAAGGTCAGCGGGGGCCTGGTCAGCAATCCGGTGCTGGACATCTCGGCCGAGAACCAGCAGGCCGGCGACGACAGTTGGCGGATCGGACCGGCCCGTGACCAGGCGAAAGGTCTGGCCGCCTATGCCGGCACAGATTCGGCCGAGCCCGGCGCGCAGGTTCCGCTCTATCTGCGGGGCCAGGGCACCGTTGAGGCGCGCGCGTTCCGCCTGGGCTGGTACGGCGGCGACGGCGCCCGGCTGGTCTGGGACGGCACCTTCCCGGCCCAGCCGCAGACCGGCCCTCCGGGCGACTGGGTGTCCGGGGCCACGCTCGACACCTCCGGCTGGCCTGAGGGCAGCTACCTGGTCCGGCTCGACCTGGGCAAGGCCAGCCGGTTCGTGCCGCTGACGGTGACGTCCAAGCAGACCTCCGGGCGGGTGGTGGTACTCACCTCCCCGATGACGGCGGCCGCCACCACCAGCAAGGGTTCCGCCGCCCAGGGCCGCGAGGTCAGGCTGGACAAGCCGTTGGCCTCCAGCGCCGGGCCCGCCGCCGCAGCCGGGGTGATCGCGCAGATCGAGAACACCGGCACCGACGTCGTGTACCTAACCGACGCCGATCTGGCGGCTGCGCCGGAACTGCTTGATTCAGCGCGGGCCGTACTGGTGGCGGGCGAAAGCCGTTACTGGACAGCCAAGATGCGCAAGGCAGTACAGGCCTCGGGTGCCGACCTGGCATTCTTCGGCGCCAACACGGCTGGCACCACCGCCACTTTCGACTCTGCCTCCCGCAGCTTCACCGTGCGGGCCTCCGGCAACACCAAGCTCTCCGGCGCCGCGGCCACCTGCGCGGCCAACGGCAGCACCGGGCTCACGGTTTCCGACGCTGCGTGGTGGGGATTCGAGGGCAGCCAGGTCAGCGAGGGCGAGGTGCTGAAGGGCCTAGTCTCCGGCCGACTGGACCAGGCTGCCGCGGGTGCCCAGACCATCGCCTCGACCACCCTGCTCTGCGGCGATACCCAGGCCACCAGCTACCTCGATGCCGAGCCGGCCGTCTTCAACGCCGGTACCGAGGCCTGGGGATGCACGGTGAGCGGCTTCTGCCTGGACGGTCAGGGCCGGCGGGTCAGGGCCGACGCCCGGGCCCAGGAAGTGGCGGCCGCGGTCACCCGCAACATCACCCTGCGCTTCGCCGCCTCCCGCTAAACCCGCTTTCCGCCGCGACAAGCCGGGCGGGCGGCAGGGCAGGCGGCACAGGGCGGTAGGGCTGCAGGGCGGTAGGTGCGGGGTTCGGTGAGGGCGGATCAGGGCTCGCGGCGGATGGTTTGCCAGGCCTTGGGGTCGTCGAGGAGGGGCAGGAGGTCGGGGGTGATCCTGAGGTCGGTGGGGTCGGCGGCGGCGGGCAGGAACACCAGGCGGTCGTGCATGCGCGAGGGCTGGCCCTGCCAGAACTCGATCTCGACCGGACGCACCAGGAAGCCACCCCAGTTCGGCGGCAACGGCACGTCGTCCGGCTGCCCGGTGTCCGGCCAGCGCTCGCTGAATTCCCGCCACCGCTCCACCAAGGCATCCCGGGAGGCGACCACCTGCGACTGATGACTGGCCCAGGCGCCGATCCGGGATCCCCATGGCCGCGAGCGGAAGTACTCGAGGGTCGCGCGCTCGTCCAGCCGCTCGACCACCCCGCGCACCGTGACCTGGCGGTGCAGCGGCATCCAGACCAGGTCCAGGGCGGCGACCGGGTTGGCGGCCAGTTCGGTGGCCTTGCGCGAGCCGTAGTTGGTGAAGAACACGAAGCCCAGGCGCTCGGCGTGCTTCAGCAGCACCGTACGAACCGTGGGCGCACCGAAAGCGTCGACCGTGGCCACGGCCATCGCGTTCGGCTCGCTGACCTCCGGGTGGGCCAGCGCCTCGTCGTACCACTGCCGGAACTGAGCCAGCGGGGAGGCCGCGAGCTCGGTCTCGGCCAGGCCGGGCACCTGGTACGAAAGCCGCTGCGCGCTGAAGGCCGGGTCGACGTGCTCGATGCTCATGGCGTCAGTCTGCTGGCTCGACCCCGCCGCGCGCCGCCGGACCACCCGCCGGAATGTGGCCTTGGTCAACCCGAACCCTCTCCCCTTCGCCCCTTGACGACGCGGACACTTGCGGCCTGACCTGCAGGCACCGACCTAGGGAGTTCCTGATGGGCGAGTTCGTTCCCGGCCTGGAGGGCGTCGTCGCCTTCGAGACCGCCATCGCCGAGCCCGACCGGGACGGCGGAGCGCTGCGGTATCGCGGGGTCGACCTGGTGGACCTGGCCGGGCGGGTGGACTTCGGCAAGGTCTGGGGCCTGCTGGTGGACAACTCGTTCGCCCCCGGCCTGCCTCCGGCCGAGCCCTTCCCGCTGCCGGTGCACACCGGAGACGTCCGGGTCGACGTGCAGAGTGCCCTGGCCCTGCTGGCGCCCCTGTGGGGTTTTCGGCCGTTGCTCGACATCGACGTCGCCCAGGCTCGCGACGACCTGGCCCGGGCCTCGGTGATGGCGCTGTCGTTCGTGGCGCAGTCGGCCCGGGGTCAGAACACGCCGATGGTGCCGCAGAAGCTGGTCGACGAGGGTAAGAGCATCACCGAGCGGTTCATGATCCGGTGGCGGGGCGAGCCGGACCCCCGGCACGTGGAGGCGGTGGACGCGTACTGGGTCTCGGCCGCCGAGCACGGTATGAACGCCTCCACCTTCACCGCGCGGGTGATCGCCTCGACCGGGGCCGACGTGGCCGCGGCGCTCTCCGGGGCGGTCGGCGCGATGTCCGGACCGCTGCACGGTGGGGCGCCGTCGCGGGTGCTGCACATGCTGGAGGGGGTGGAAAAGCGCGGCGACGCTGCCGCCTACGTGAAGGACGTGCTGGACCGGGGTGAGCGGCTGATGGGCTTCGGCCACCGGGTCTACCGGGCCGAGGATCCGCGGGCCCAGGTGCTGCGGGCTACGGCGGAACGCCTGCAGGCGCCCCGGTTCGAGGTGGCCCGGGCGCTGGAGCAGGCGGCGCTGGCCGAACTGCAGGCCCGGCGGCCGGACCGGGTGCTGGCCACCAACGTCGAGTTCTGGGCGGCGGTGATGCTGGACTTCGCCGAGGTCCCGGCCCGAATGTTCACGCCGATGTTCAGCTGCGCCCGAACCGCCGGGTGGTCCGCGCACATCGTCGAGCAGAAGGCCACCGGGCGGCTGATCCGGCCCTCCGCCCGTTATGTCGGCGAGGGTCCGCGGCCGGTGACGGCGGTCCAGGGGTATTGACGGGCACAGCGGCGGCCTGGCCTGCGACACTGGCCCGCGTGAGTACGCCGACCGCCGCCGAGTCCATCGTCATCCCAGCGGATCTGCTGCCCGCCGACGGCCGTTTCGGCTCCGGCCCCAGCAAGATCCGCCCCGAGCAGATCGCCCACCTGGCCTCGATCGAGCGCACGGTGCTGGGCACCTCGCACCGTCAGGCCCCGGTGAAGAATCTGGTCGGCCAGGTCCGCTCCGGCCTGGCCCAGCTGTTCTCGCTCCCCGAGGGCTACGAGGTCGTCCTGGGCAACGGCGGGTCCAACGCGTTCTGGGACATCGCCGCCTTCAACCTGGTCCGCCACCGGGCCCAGCACGTCACCTTCGGCGAGTTCTCGGCCAAGTTCGCCGCGGTCACCGAGAAGGCCCCCTTCCTGGGCGCCGGCACGGTGATCGAGGCGCCGGCCGGTGACCTGGCCCAGCCGCGCGCCGAGGAGGGCATCGATGCCTACGCCTGGCCGCAGAACGAGACGTCTACCGGCGTGATGGCCCCCGTGCTGCGTGTTCCTGGCGCCTCCGACGATTCCCTGATGCTGATCGACGCCACCTCGGCCGCCGGTGGTCTGCCCGTAGACGTGGCCGAGAGCGACGTGTACTACTTCGCCCCGCAGAAGAGCTTCGCCTCCGACGGCGGGTTGTGGTTCGCCTTCCTGTCGCCCGCCGCGCTGGAGCGCAGCTCCCGGATCGCCGCGTCCGGCCGCTACATCCCGGACTTCCTCGACCTCGAGGCGGCAATCGCCAACTCCCGTAAGGACCAGACCGTCAACACCCCGGCGGTAGCCACGCTGGCGCTGATGGGCTCGCAGATCGACTGGATGCTGGACAACGGTGGGCTGGACTGGGTGACCGCCCGCACCGCCGACTCCAGCGAGCGCGTGTACACCTGGGCCGAGAAGATGCCCTACGCAACGCCGTTCGTGGCTACCCCCAGCGCGCGTAGCCAGGTGGTGTGCACGGTCGACTTCGACGGTGTGGATGCGGCCCAGGTGGCCAAGGTGCTGCGGGCCAACGGAATCGTGGACGTAGAGCCGTACCGCAAGCTCGGCCGCAACCAGCTGCGCATCGCGGTCTACCCCGCGGTCGAGCCGGACGACGTCAGCGCCCTGCTGAGCAGCATCGAGTACGTGGTGGAGCAGCTGGGGTAAGGCCCGGTTTCCAGTACCGACAACCACGGACGCCCTCCTCGCCAGTGCGGGAGGGCGTCCGTTGGTTTGTGGTGGATCCAGACCAACGGACGCTCTCCTCACCCGGTGCGGGAGGGCGTCTGTTCGTTCTGAAGGTTGTTCGGCAGGGCGCTGACCATCCGAGACGCCGGTTTGTAACGGCACGTTGACAGAACCTGCCGAAGCCTTGACCACAAACCCGGCCTTTCCTCTATTCTCTAGTGGCGCGATAGAGTTAATGTATGGTTACCGCGGTCCAGTCACAGAGTTGGAGTTCCCCGAGATGAACGTTCTGCGTGGTCGGCGCCCGAGCCGCCGCACCGTCTCCGTGCTCGCCCTACTGAGCGCCTCGGCGGTCGGGCTGAGCGCCTGCGGCTCGAACACCGGCACCAGCTCGAGCTCCGGGGGCGGGGGCGCGGCCGACGAGGTCAACATCGTCGGCTTCTCGGTGATCAAGTCCGCCTACGACGACCTCGGTGAGCAGTTCGCGAAGACTCCGGACGGCGAGGGCGTCACCTTCAAGAGCTCCTACGGGGCCAGCGGCGCCCAGGCCCGGGCCGTGGTCGCCGGGCAGAAGGCCGATCTGGTCGCCTTCTCGCTCGAGCCGGACATGAGCAACGTGGTCGAGGCCGGCAAGGTGGCCGAGGGCTGGAAGGACGCGGGCAGCACCAAGGGGATCGCCTCCAGTTCGGTCGTGGTCATCGTGACCCGCAAGGACAACCCCAAGAAGATCACCGGCTGGGAGGACATCGCCAAGCCGGGCGTCGGCATCGTCACCGCCGACCCGGGCACCTCCGGCGCGGCCAAGTGGAACCTGCTCGGCGCGTACGCCCAGGCGCTCGGCGAGAACAACGACGAGGCGGCCGCCGAGACCTACCTCAAGAGCTTCATCGGCAACGTGGTGAGCTGGAACGACAGCGGCCGCAACGCCACTGACACGTTCATCAAGGGCACCGGCGACGTGCTGATCTCCTACGAGAACGAGGCGATTGCGGCCCGGGCGGCCGGCGAGGAACTGGACTACATCGTCCCCGACTCCACGCTGCTGATCGAGAACCCGGCCGCGGTCACCACCGCCGCCTCCGAGCCGACCGCCAAGTTCCTGGAGTACGTGGAGAGCACCGAGGGGCAGACCGTGCTGGCCAAGCACGGCTACCGGCCGGTGATCGACGGGGTCGAGGCCACCGATGTGGAAGGCGCCAACGACCCGGCCGCACCGTTCCCGACCGTCTCCAAGCTCACCACGATCGACGAACTGGGTGGCTGGTCCGACGTCAACGAGAAGTTCTTCGGCGACGCCGGCATCGTCACCAAGCTTCGGGGCTGACCTGCGATGACCACCACGCGAACCCCGGCCCCGCCCCGGCGGCGACCCCGGCCGGTGTCCTCGGGCCGGCTCACCTCGGCCTCCGGGCTGGGCCTGGGCGTCGGAGTGCTCTGGCTCTCACTGATCGTGCTGCTGCCGATCGCCTCGATCGTGGTGGTCGCCTTCCAGAGCGGTTTCGGCGAGTTCTGGGACTCCATCACGCATCCCGGCGCGCTGGCCGCGATCCGGCTCAGCGTCGGCGCGGCGCTGCTGGTCACCGTGATCAACGCGGTGATGGGCACGCTGGTGGCCTGGGTGCTGGTGCGGGACTCGTTCTGGGGCAAGCGGATCGTCGAGGTGATCATCGACATCCCTTTCGCCCTGCCGACGATCGTGGCCGGCCTGGTGCTGATCTCGCTGTACGGGCCGCAGAGCCCGTTCGGGATCAACCTGGTCGGCACCCGGACCGGCATCTTCGTGGCGCTGCTGTTCGTCACCCTGCCGTTCGTGGTGCGCTCGGTGCAGCCGGTGCTGATCGAGATGGAACGTGACGTGGAGGAGGCGGCGGCCTCGCTCGGGGCCTCCGGCTTCACCATCTTCCGGCGGATCGTCCTGCCCACCCTCGCCCCGGCGATCCTGGCCGGTTCCGCGCTCGCCTTCGCCCGGGCGCTGGGCGAATTCGGTTCGGTGATCCTGATCTCGGCCAACCTGGCAGGCAAGACCGAGGTCTCCAGTGCGTACATCCTCAAGCTGATCGAGCAGAACGACACCACCGGGGCGGCGGCGGTGGCCACCATCCTGCTGCTGGTCGCGGTGATCGTGCTGGTGCTGCTGGACTCACTGCAGAGATTGGCGGCCCGTCGTGACTGATACTTCGGTCAAATTGGAGACGTCCGCGGGCGGCGACGATTCCCGGCCGCCGGTTCTCGTCCGGTCGCCTCGGCGAAAGCCGCCTTCGGGCAGCCCGGTCACCCGGTGGATCCTGCGGATCCTGGCGGTGGGGTACGTGCTGGGTCTGGTCGCCCTGCCGGTGGGCACGGTGATCGAGCACACCTTCGAGAACGGCCTGGAGCCGGTCCTGGAGTCGCTGCGCAATCCCGACCTGCAGTCGGCGGCCCGCCTCGGGGTGTTCGTCGCGGTGATCAGCGTGGTGATCAACACCGTCTTCGGGGTCGGCATCTCGATCCTGATCGTGCGCTACCGGTTCCCCGGCCGGCGCCTGCTGAACGCGATCATCGACCTGCCGGTCTCGATCTCGCCGATCGTGGTCGGTATCGCGCTGATCTTCGTCTACGGCTCCGGCGGCTGGTTCGGCCCGGCCCTGACCAGCATGGGCATCCAGATCATCTTCGCCACCCCGGCGCTGATCCTGGCCACCGTGATCGTCGCCTTGCCGCTGGTGGTGCGCGAGGTGATCCCGGTGCTCGAGGAGGCCGGCACCGAGCAGGACCAGGCCGCACAGTCGCTGGGCGCCAACGCCTTCCAGCGCTTCGTCCGGATCACCCTGCCGACCATCAAGTGGGCCCTGGCCTACGGCGTGGTGCTCAGCCTGGCCCGCTCGCTCGGCGAGTTCGGCGCCGTCCGCGTGGTCAGCGGCAGCGTGGCCGGGGAGTCGCAGACCCTCACGCTCTTCGTCAACGACAGCTACCAGGAGTTCGGGGCGCAGGCCGAGCAGGACGCGTTCACCGCGGCCTTCCTGCTGATGTGTGTCGCGGTCCTCTTCATCGTCATCATCGCCCTGCTGCGGCCGAAGGAGCAGACCAAGTGAGCATCGCGGTTACCGGCATCAACAAGCGCTTCGGCGACTTCGTCGCCCTGTCCGACGTCGACCTCGAGGTCCCGACCGGTCGCCTGACCGCGCTGCTGGGTCCCTCCGGCGGGGGCAAGTCCACCCTGCTGCGGATCATCGCCGGCCTGGAGTTCCCGGACACCGGCACGGTCGAGATCGAGGGTGTGCACGCCACCTGGCTGCCCCCGCAGAAGCGCAGCGTGGGCTTCGTGTTCCAGCACTACGCCGCGTTCAAGCACCTGTCGGTGTACCGGAACGTGGCCTTCGGCCTGGAGATCCGGAAGAAGCCGAAGGCCGAGATCCGCAAGCGGGTGATGGAACTGCTCGAGCTGGTGCACCTGGAGCAGTTCGCCGACCGCCTGCCCTCGCAGCTGTCCGGTGGGCAGCGCCAGCGGATGGCCCTGGCCCGGGCCCTGGCCGTGCAGCCGGAGGTGCTGCTGCTGGACGAGCCGTTCGGGGCGCTGGACGCCCAGGTCCGCAAGGAGCTGCGGGACTGGCTGCGCAACCTGCACGACGAGATGCACGTGACCACCATCTTCGTCACCCACGACCAGGAGGAGGCCCTGGAGGTCTCCGACGAGATCGTGGTGATCAACGGCGGGAAGATCGAGCAGACCGGATCGCCGGACGACCTGTACGACAAGCCGGCCAACGACTTCGTGATGAAGTTCCTCGGCCCGGTCACCACCCTCGACGGCCGGCTGGTCCGGCCGCACGACATCGAGGTGCTGCGCGCGGCCGAGTCCGACGCGGTCGGGGCCACGGTGACCAAGCTGACCCGGGTCGGCTTCGAGGTGCGGGCCGAGCTGCGCACCGCCGGGGGCCGTTCGGGTGAGGTCAGCGAACCCTGGGTGCAGCTCACCCGCAGCCAGGCCGAGGCCCTCGCGCTGGAGCCCGGCCGCGAGGTCTGGCTGCGCACCAGCAGTGCCCCCCAGACCCTCGCCGTTTCCTAGATTCGCAGGCCCGGCAGGCCCCTCGCGGGCGTGTCGGGCTGGGCCGGGCAGCGCGCGGCCCCCGGTATTGGGACAATGGGGCCGTGCAGATCTCCGCCAAGACCGATTACGCCGTCCGGGCGTTGCTGATGCTCGCCTCGAAATCGCCCGAGCTCGTCAAGGTGGACGTGCTGATCGCTCAGCAGGATCTGCCCCGCAAGTTCGTCGAGGCCATCCTCTCCGAGCTGCGTCGGGCCGGCCTGGTCCGCAGCCAGCGCGGCGCCGACGGCGGCTACGCCCTGGCCCGGCCCGCCGACCAGATCACCATCGGCTCGGTGATCCGGGTGGTCGACGGCCCGCTGGCCGAGGTCCGGGGCCTGCGACCGCACGAGACCGCGTACACCGGAGTGGCCGAACACCTGCCCACGGTGTGGGTGGCCATGCGGCACTCGCTCCGGATGGTGCTGGACGAGACCACCCTGCAGGACGTGCTGACGGGTGAACTTCCGGCCGGGGTCCGCGCCATGGCCGAAGCCCCCGACGCCTGGCTCGCCCGCTAAGGCTTCCTCGCCGGGGCGCTACTTGTGCCGCTACAGCTTGAGCGCCTGCCTTTTGCCTGGCTCGAGCACCTCAACAGCCTGGCCGAGCTTCGGCCTCGGGCGGAGCGCCCTCTCCTCTGCCTCGGCTCAGGGGAGCAGTCCGCAATGTGTGCAACTGGCCCACCCGGTACCAGGTGTACACATTTTCGATGGCTGGGGTACTTTCGCCCCAGCCACAGGCCTCGCTCCCAAGAAATCTTTTCACCATATTCCGCCCATCGCCTGGCCCTTACACCCCCATGCCTTGGTCCAGTAGGCATGCTGCCGTTGAGCAGGTCGCCGGCCTGGTCGCCGCCGCAGTAGCTGCAAACCCGCGATAGCTGCGAACCCGCGGTATCCGCCGACATGCAAGCGCGGGTCTGATGGCCGCTGGTGTTGGAGCCGCCGACCCGCAGGCCACGGGTGAAGTGGTCGCCGGTGTCGTGGTCGCCGGTGTCGTGGTCGCCGGTGTCGTGGTCGCCGGTGTCGTGGTCGCCGGTGTCGCGGTCGCCGGTGTCGTGGCGGCTACTTCTGTAGCGCTCCTTCGGGGGTTGGCGGGTTGAGGGGGCGCAGGATGGTTCGGGGTGGTTCCGTCGCGCCGTCTTGGGTGGCTCGGCTTGCGCCGGGGATGGCTGCTACGCCGAGGCCGGCGTGGACGGTGTAGTCGATGGGGACTCGTTCGACGACGCTGGACGGGGGTAGGGCCTGTTTGCTCAGCTGACTGACCTCTTCGGGGATGGGGGCGGTTCGGTAAGCGGCGCCGATCTCCTCGGACAACTGGGCAGCGCGTTCGGGGGTGGTGCCTGGGCGGCGGAACTCCTCGTAGGCGCGGTGGGTTTCCCGGGTGATCTGCCAGGTGGCCGGGGTGTGGAACTGCACCTCGAAGGCGATGCCGGTGGACGGGTCGGCCCAGGTGGTGTTGATGCCGCGGTAGCGCTTGGAATGCCAGGCGTTGTGGACGCTGAGGTTGGCGTAGCCGCGGCTCTCCAGCAGGGCGGCTACCTGGGCGACGCCGGAGACGTAGGAGCGGTCGGCCAGGACCACGGTGTAGCGGACCGCATCTTGTGCGCGGTCGAGCAGGACCGGGAGCGAACTGCCGGTGTTGGCCTGCTGGGTGGCGACCTTGCGCTTCAGCGATTCCCCGTCTTTCAGGCGGTGGGCCAGGCCGGCGAGTTCGGCTCGGGCGGAGCGGGACACCTCGTGCATGGCGGCGGTGAGGGTGGGCTCGCCGGCCGCGGCAAAGGCGGAGAAGTTGTCTACGGCGGCGCTCGCCTGGGGGCTGAGGCCCAGGCCGTCTTCTCCGTGCCAGGCCGGGGTGGGGCCGTCAGCGTCGGGGGTGGTGCTGCGGCCGATCAGGTTGGAGCGGGCGCTGCGGGCGGCCTCGGCGGTGGCCGCGCGGCGGGCGGCCTCTTCGGCCCGGGCGAGCTGGGCGGCCCGGAGGGCCCGCTGGAGCTGGCCGGGCCGGGCGGCGGCGACCTGGCCGGAGGTGAGACCGCCGCCGGCCAGGCCGGGAATCAGGTGACCGGTGGCCCGGGCCGGATTGGTGCGCCAGGTGTCCAAGTCGACCATCGCCTTGGCCGCCTCGTCGGGCTGCTGCACAACGGCTTTCACGCCCTGGACGGACTCGGCGGCGGTACGGGGCGAGGGCAGCAGAACGTAGCCGGAGACCAGGTGGGCGACTGAGTACAGGGCGTCCTGGGTGGTCTCCTGCATGCCGAGCACGACCTCGGCCCGGACCTCCTCGGCGTTGGCCAGCCAGCGCCGCCAGCGGGCGGGCCGTTGCGGCGCCGTGGCGGCGAGCCCGGCCAGGGTGGAAGCGGTGAGCCGGGCGGCCTCGGCCGCCCGCTGCGCAGCATCACGGGCGAGCACCTCAGCGAGGTCGGGTGGGGCCGAAACAGCGCGCTGCAGGCTGACGATCGCCGGCCGCAGCAGATCGGCGTGCCGGGTGTAGGCGTGCGCGGCCTGGCGGCAGGCGGAACCTACCCGGCGCAGCTCGTCCGGCTCGACCGCGAGCAGCTCGCCGAGGGCAGCCGCGGCCGGAGCCCGCAGCACCTGGGGTGTGGGGAAGCCCCGAGCCGCAACGTCCAGCCCGTCGGCGATGACCAGCAGATGCCGGCTCAGCGACTCGGCGGCCCCCGCGGCCGCCGTGAGCCGGGCCAGCTCTCCCGGAGTGATCGGACCGCCCGAAGCGCTCTCGTGGGCGGCGTAGTACGCCCCGCTCACGACAGAAAGCTCCGGGAGGCCAGGGATTCGGCGTTCTCGCAGGTCTTGGCCACCAGGCTGATCTGGTGGGCCAGCCGCTCGGCATCGGTGACCACCTCACCGAGGGCGTACGACCAGCGCTCCAGGAAGGTGTGGGAGGCAGCGACCAGGCCCGGCTCGCCCAGGGCAGCCATGGTGGCGCGGATGGCCGCCGGATTGGCATGCGTGTTGGACGCCTCGGTGGCCGCGGCCTGGATCCGCGCGGCCAGACCGTGCAGCTCGTCGGTGTCGACGTTCAGCAGTGGGCTCATACCGAGGAACCGTAGACCGGACCACCGACAGTCTTGGAAAGTTATCCACAGCCCGGTTTTCCACAGGCGAGGGCACTCAGTACTTGACGTCGTTCAGATGATGGACGGGGTCGTGGAGGAAGTAGCGGGCGAAGCTGTCAACCGTGAACTTGGCCCCGTCGCTACGCCGGCCCGGCCGTTCCCACTCGGCGTCGGTGACGGCGGCGAAGCGGTGGGCGATCGCGTCCCCGGCGGCCAGTAGCTCGCGGGAGACCAGCACCGGGTCCTGCTCCCAGTAGCGGTCCTGCACGGCCGTGTCGTCCTGGTCCCAGTTCGGGAAGAGCGGGTCGTTCTCGGTCAGCATCATCTGCAGCCGCTGGTCGAAGATCTGGAAGACGTCGCGCACGTGGCAGGCGTACTCCAGCGGGGACCAGGTCCCCTCCTGCGGCCGGCGCCGCACATCGGGCGTGACCAGCACCTCCAGCCAGGAGGCAACGTTGGCCCGGATCAACGACGGCAGGCGCCACATCGACACCGACCCGGCCTCGTAACCACACTCCGGGCAGGTGCGATCGAGTACCCACGTCCAGTCCTTGGTGTCCTTCTCGATCGCCATGCGGACCAAGATAGTGCGCCCCTATCGGATGATTCTTCCCCTACGTGCGCTCCGGGTGCAGATATTTGCTCACGCCCCGGCAGAACCTAGGATCACCGGATGATCGTGGAACCGGCCCGCACCGAGGACACCGCGGACATCTCCCGCCTGCTGGCCGCCTACCTGAGCACCACCGAGCAGGAGAAGGCCGAACACGGTCTGGCCACCGGCGGTCCGCTGCCGCAGCGCTACCAGGACGAGATCGATCATCCGCAAGAGCTTCTCGCCCAAACCCTCGTCGCCCGCAAGGCGAGCGGCGAGCGTCCGTCGGGTGTGGTGGTTCTGAAGACCGACGCCGACCAGGTCGAGATCAAGCGACTCTGGGTGGACCCGGCCGAGCGCGGCACCGGCGCCGGCCGGGCCCTGCTCCAGGCGGCTCAGCAGCAGGCCGGCCCGCGCCGGATCGTCCTGACGGTGTGGGACTGGCGGGCCGCCCCGATCGCCCTCTACCGCTCGCTGGGCTTCGTCGAAACTCCGTCCTGGGACGATCGGGAGCGCCTGCTCTGCCTGACCTTTCAGTCGAGCAGATAGTTCCGCAGGGCAGCCGGAACCGCCGTCAGGCTACTGCGGGACGAGCGCAGGGAATCCGCCTCGGCGGAGGACAGCTCGGGCACGGCCAGCAGCAACTCCTCCAGGTGCCCGCCCGGCAGCCGGGACAGGTACTCCAGCGTGCGCAACTCCAGCGCAGCGGGCGTCAGTTCACCGAGCAACCGCACGCGAGACATCCCGCCGTCTGGATACACATCCATCCGGACCTGATCGACCACGTCCCGGGCCACCCGCAGCCGGTGCACCGAATCGGGCCGGACGGGCTGTCGTGGCAGGAGCTCCAGCCAGTCCTGCGAGCCCGGCACCGACCCGAGGAGCCGCAGCTCACCCGGGGCGTTACCGAGGAAATGGCTGGTGTCGATCACGGCCCGGCGCAGGGAGGCCGCCCCGGCCAGGGCGAAGACCACGTAGTCGTTGCCGTCGTCGCGCCGCCGGGCGTTCTCCCAGCCGCCCTCGGTGGTCAGCGGGTTGCCGGGCAGGATCAGCTTGGCGGCCGAGGAGTAGAACATGTCCGAGACGCCGACCACCGCCCCACCGTTCTCCAGCGCGGCCAGATCGATGGTGCCGGTGAGCTGACGCGGATCGGCCACCGGCAGACCCTGCACGCGCAGCCGGGCCACTCCCCCGTCCGGATAGATCGACAACCGCACATGGGTCCAGCGGTGCTCGCTGGTGACCTCGAAGACGTTGGCCGTGTGCCCCTTCAGCTCGACCTTGGGCAGGATCGTGGTCCAGGCGCTCTCGGGCAGGTCCTGCGCCACCGGATGCCCCTCGGAGGCGGTGGCCTCGATCGAGGCGAAAGGCGGGTAGTTGCCCTTGAAGTGCGCGGTGTCAATGACCACGGACTGCACCACGCCGGGCAGGCCGAGCCGGACGATCGCGTAATCGTGCCCGGCATCGCGGCGCCGGCGGGTCTCCCAGCCGTCGTAGATCTTTCCGTCCGGGCCGAAGGTGTGCACTTCGTGGGCCGAGGGCTCGGGGCGGATCAGATTGCGGCGGTCGGCGAACAACTGGTCGTTGGCGTAGACCACGCGTCCACCCACGGCGCTACTGGCAAGATCCGTCAGCAACTGCTTTTCGGCCATGCAACTACTTCCTTTCCAACTGGGGACGAGCGGCGCACCAATGCGGGCCCGGCCAGAACCGGCGGGGCACCGATGCGTTCAGAGCAACGGACGATCGGGGCACCGCAGCCACGGATCTCAGACATCCCCGCGGCGCAGGAGCCGTCCTCGGGGTGGCGCATCCAGATCCAGAGGCTCACCCGCGAGCCAGGTTTCCCGAACCACTCCGGCCAGCGCCATCCCGTCGTAAGGGGTGATCGGGTGCCGGTGCTCGAGGTCGGAGGCGGCCACCACCGCGGCCTCGTCCGGCGCGAAGACGCACAGATCGGCGTCGTAGCCCAGCGCGATCCGGCCCTTGCGGCTGAGCCCGGCCAGGTTGGCGGTGCGCGCGGACATCCACTCGGACACGTCGGTCAGCGAGAAACCGTGCGTGCGGGCCTGGCTCCAGACCGCCCGCAGCCCGAGCTGGACCGACGAGATCCCGCCCCAGGCAACGCCGAAGTCCCCGATGTCGAACCGCTTCAGCTCGGGCGTGCACGGCGAATGGTCGGTGACCACGCAGTCGATCACGCCCTCGCGCAGGCCTTCCCAGAGCAGCTCACGGTTGGCGCTCTCGCGGATCGGCGGGCAGCACTTGAACTGGGTGGCCCCGTCGGGAATCGCCTCGGAGGTGAAACTCAGGTAGTGCGGGCAGGTCTCGACCGTGACCAGCACCCCGTCGCGTTTGGCCGAGGCCAGCATGGGCAGGGCGTCCGAGCTGGACAGGTGCAGGATGTGCACGCGGGCCCGGGTGTAGCGGGCGGCCTCGATCACCTCGGCGATCGCCATGTTCTCGGCCCCGCGCGGCCGGGAGGCCAGGAACCGCCGGTACCGCTCGCCCTCCGGCGCCGGAGCCCGGTCGATCGACTGCGAGTTCTCCGCGTGCACGATCATCAGGGCACCGAAATCCTGCAGCACGCCCAGGTACTGCTCCAGCTCGGCCGAGGCCAGCGGCTGGAACTCGTCCACCCCGGAATGCAGCAGGAAGCACTTGAACCCGAACACCCCGGCGTCGTGCAGCGGCCGCAGCTCCTCCAGGTTGCCGGGCACCGCCCCGCCCCAGAACCCGGTGTCCACGTAGACCGCGCCCGAGGCCGCCTTCCGCTTGATCTCCAGCCCCTCGACCGTGGTGGTGGGCGGGATGGAGTTCAGCGGCATGTCGATCAGCGTGGTCACACCGCCGGCCGCGGCCGCGCGGGTGGCCGAGGCGAAGCCTTCCCATTCGGTGCGCCCCGGCTCGTTGATGTGCACGTGGGTGTCCACCAGGCCGGGCATAAGCACCACGTCCTCGCCGAGCTCGATCACCCGCCCGGCCTCCAGCCCGGCGTCCAGCGGCTCGATCGCCACGATCCGGCCGTCCCGGATCCCGATCGAGCGCGCCGACTCCCCCACCGTGGTGATCACCCGAGGCGCCCGGAAAACCGTGTCCAGCATGCTCTTGCACCCCAATCAACAATCAGCGACGAGCCAGCACCAGCAATCCGGCCCGGTCCAGCCCGCAGGCCGCGAACACCTCTTCGTCGGAACAGGCACCACAGTCCACCGCCCGCAGCACGGCGTTGGCCAGGGCCTGCGCGGTGGCCGGTTCGTCCATCACCCCGGAAGCCGCCTTGGCGTTGTAGGCCTTCAGCCGTGCCGCGCTGGGCCCGAGCTGGGCCCGGTAGAACTGGTAGGTGGCGGCGTACCGGCTGACCAGATGGCCCGGATGCAGGTCCCAGCCCTGGTACAGCGCTCGCTCCAGCGCCCGGGAAACCAGCCGGGCGTGCAGCCGCCAGGCATCGGCCACGTCAGAACCGAAGGGGATGACGTTGGTGGAACCGTCGCTGACCCGGACTCCGGTCTGCGCGGCGGCCAGTTGCATCACGGCCTTGGCGTGATCGGCCAGCGGATGCTCCAGCGACTGATAGCCCGCGACCACTCCGGCAGCTGCACTGAAATCGTAAGTACCGTAGTGCAGTCCCTCGATCCGGCCCCGGCCCGCGTGCACCAGCTGAGCCACCACCGCTGCGCCCTGGGGACCGTAAACCGCCTGCGGTACCTCGATCTGAAGCTCCAGCCGCAGCGCCCCCGACGCCAGGCCGAGCTCCGCTTCCAGATGCTGCAGCACCCGCACCCCGGTCTGAACCTCGGCCACGTGAGCCACCTTCGGCAGGGTGACCACGAACCGTTCCGGCAGCCCGCCGTGTTCGACCGCCGAGGACAGCAGGAGCCCAAGGGTGTTCAGCCCTCGCCATCGAGTGGCCGCCTGCAGCCCCTTGATCCGGGTACCCGCCAGCAGCGGCGCATCCGGACGGCGGGCCAGCTCAGCCAGCGCGGCCCCGGCCGCCTTGGCGGTTTCGTCCTCCTCCGGATCCGGACGCAAGCCGTACCCGTCCTCGAAGTCGATCCGCACGTCCTCAAGCGGCTGGGAGGCGAGTTTCGTTGCCAACCGCGGGTAGACGTCCACAATATGGTCTGGAGCCAGCCCGGCCGCCGAAGCCAGCGCAGCCGGAGTGGGTGCGTGTTCCGCGAGCAACGCGAGGGCCTGTTCACCCCACTGCGTGCAGGTGGCCGCGCTGAACTGGTCGGCCGGCACGTAGACCGTGTGCACCGGCTGACGAGATCCGGCCTCGCCCGGGTACCACTGCGCCTGCGCATCGGCAGGCGCCATCCGCGCGTCGACATCCGATCGGAAAGCTTCGTCGAACATCTTCGCCCCCTTAGATGAAGCCCGGCACGAACTCCCAGGCGAGCCCGGCGTCCGGTGCTTCTTCGCGCAGCACCTGCCCCTCGATCAGACCGTAGGGCCGATCACCGGCGATGAACACCTCGTTCGGATTGTCCAGGTCGAAAGGTGTGAGATCGGCCAGATAATGGTGCTTGTTCGGCATGGACAGGCGGATCTCGGCCACCTCGGCGAACTTCTCCAGCACGGCCTGGCCCATCGCGTACAGGGTCTGCTGCAGGGCGAGACTGTGCACCGACGCGAAGGTTTCCAGAAGCAGCGTGCGCACTTCCGGATAGACAGCGTCAAAGTCCAGGTCGGCAGACGCATATCGCCAACGCGCGGTGACCGAGGTGGCCAGGATCCGGTCGGTGGTCTCCGGCAGTGTGGTGTACTCGTCGCGCGGAAACCCGTGGAACTCCGAGCCGGTCGACTTCAGCACCACTAGATCGGTCAGCCCGGAGACCACCCAGGCCTGGTCACCGTCCACCGTGACCGTGGTGGTCCGCCGCTCACCGCCGGGCCGGGCGAACGCGTGATCGTGCTCCTGCCCGCCCACTTCGATCCGCTGCCAGGGCAATTGGTCGATCTCGATCTGGGCACCCTGCACCGGCGGCTGCGACTGCACGAAATGCCGGGCCAGGCGCAGCCCGAAGTCCTCCGGCGAGCCCACCCCGTACTTCCGGGCGAACGCGTACACCGTGTTCTTCTGGGTGTCGGTGGCCAGCACCGAGGCGTTGTCGCCGGCGAGGTAGGTGGCCTCGAAACGCCCGCGCAGGTGGGTACTGACGTTCAGATCGGTCAGGACGTGGCGCGGCGACGAGCGGTCCACGTGCACCAGCCGGACCTCGGCCTTGCCGTACTGATTGGCGCCCAGAACGATACCCATGCGGTGCGTCAGCTCCCTCGGTAGGTCGAGTACGCGTAGGCCGAGAGCAGGAGCGGGACGTGAAAGTGCCCGTCCCCCTCGGCGATCGTGAAGGCGATCGACACCTGCGGGTAGAAGCACTCCCGGCCCTGCTGCTCGAACCATTCTCCGGTTCCGAACGTCAGGCGGAAGATGCCAGGCATGACGATCACGTCACTACCCCAGTCGCGGACCCGCCCGTCGGCATCGGTGACGGCGCTCGCCAGCCAGCCGTTGGGCCCTTCCAGGACCACGGCGACCCCGACCGCCGGACGCCCGGTGCCCGAGTCGAGCACATGGGTCGAGAGGGTGGCCATCAGGAAACCTTTCCCGGCGAAAGCTCTTCCAGCCAGCCGGTGAGCCGCAGCTGGGCGATCTGGGCCAGTTGCTCGCGCACCACCTCGGCCTCGGTCTGCGGGTCGTTGACCAGCCGTTCGTCCAGCGCGGCAAGGATCTCCGGCCCGCTGCGACCGGCCGCGCGGATCAGGAAGACCTGGTCGAACTTCTTTTCGTAGGCCAGGTTTCCGGCGTGTAACGCGGCGGTAAGTTCTGCGTCCGCGGAGTCCACCCCGGCCTGTTCGGAGCGGGAGTGCGCGGCCTCCCGCCCGTTTCCGCCCGCCCGTTCACCGATCCGCGGATGCTTGCTCAGCGCCAGCCGCAAATCGTCCTCGCCGAGCACCAGACCGAAGCGGTAGGCCGTGGCGAGCAGGCTCTCAGCATCCGGATAGGGCCGTCCGGCCAGCACCGCGGTGGCCCAGCCGGGAGCGTTCATGCAGGTCAGCAGGCGTTGCAGGGCAGGTTCGGCGGGCAGGGCGTTGAACTGGGCGACACCGTTGGCAGAGGGCACCGGTCTCCTCGGTTGTCTCGGCTGCGCTCACACCCTACTCAACCTCAGCGGCGGCGTCTGCGGCGAGAACGATTCGGGCGCAACATGATCGCGGCGGCAATCAGGACGATGAGGGCAACCACGGCGGCGCCGGAGCCGACGATGAGCTGCAGTCGGGTGTCGCTGCCGGCCAGTTCCCTCAGTTGCTCGGCGGCCTTGCTGCTTACGGACGTCGGGGTCGGCGAAGCGCTGGACGGTTCGGCTTCCTCGGTGGCCACCTCGGGGATGCGCACCCGCAGGATCGGCGAGTTCTCACCTTCCGAGCCGATCAGGGCATAGGCGCCGTCGTCCACCACCGCGAGCGATTCGCCCTGCTCCTGCTTGGGCAGGGACTTGGAGGCCAGAGTTTCCAGGCGTTCGTTCTCGACCGTGCTGGGGGCCGCGATCACCGAGAGGTTGCCGTAGCCGCGCAGGAGAAGATTGCCGTCGGGCAGGAAGGCGCCGTCGGTGACCATGGGGGCGCGCATGGTGGCCACCTTGGTCATCTCGGTGACCTTGGACTCGCCGGTTGCCTGGTTGCCGGGCCAGACCTTTTTGGGGACGGAGTACAACTCGGACCCGAACAGCGTCTTCGAGACCACGTACAGCTGGCCGCTCTTAGGGTCGGCCAGCAGGGCCTCGGCGTCGCGCGGGCCGTCGGGGTAGGTCAGATTCAGCACCCGGACCGGCTCGACGGTGACGTCGGCCAGATTCTGCGGCTCCCGGATGATCGCGATCCGCACCGACGGATGCACCGCCAGGTTGTCGCCGATGTCGCCCACCGCGATCAGTGCTTCCCCCGGCGCCGGGCTGTTCTTCGGACCCCGCAGGCTGGTGATCGCCTCCCAGTCCCGGGACTGTTCCCCCGAGATGACGACGGTTGCCGCGGTCGACCCGTTCTTCGCTATCCCGTAGATCTGCGCGCTGTGTCCGGAGTCGTTGTGGGTCCAGAGCACGTTCTTGTGCAGCAGGCTGGGCGCCAGGCCGGAACTCTCGGTGATCCGCGAATCCTTGATCACCCGGTCCTGCTTGGTCTTCGCCTGTGCCGGCCCCCCGGTCAGCAGCACCAGGACAAGCGCCAGCAGCACGGCCGCCGACCTCATGCTCACGCCAGGACTGCTTCCACCTCGGGGGCCAGTCGATCTGCCAGGGCGGGCTTCACCTGCCAGGAGGCAACCATTTCGGTGTACTCGGCCACCCGCCGCGCAGTGGGGGCCGTGCCGGTGTGGACGGCGCGGATCAGGGCGTTGCGGGGGGTGTGCTTGGAGTCGATGAACTCGACCACCTCGACCCGGTAGCCGAGCAGGCGCAGCAGGTCGGCGCGGATGCTGTCGGTGAGCACGTCGGCGAAACGCTCGCGCAGAATGGCGTGCCTGGTCAGCCCGGCGAACGGAATGCCGTCGGCCGCCTGCAACTGCCGCTGTACGTCGTTGTGACAGCAGGGGGCAGCCAGCACCCCCTTTGCCCGCCAGCGGACTGCCAAGGCGAGCGAATCGTCCGTTGCTGTGTCGCAGGCGTGCAGGGCAAGCACGATGTCTACCCCGGTGAATTCCGGATCCACGGCGGCCTCTTCGATCGACGCCGCCTTGAACCGCAGCCCCTCAAGCCCGGCCTCCGCGGCCACCCGGGCGTTGCGCTCGGCCATCTCGGGCCGGATGTCTACCCCCAGCGTCTGCACGTCCGGGTCGATCTCGGCGGACAGGTACCGATGCGCGGCCATGGTCAGATAGGCATTGCCGCACCCCAGGTCGACCACCCGCAGCGGCCGGCCCTCGGGCTTCACCTTGCGGGCGATCGGGGCCAACTGCCGCAGAAACGCATCCACCTGCCGCCGCTTCGCCCCGTCCGCCCCGAGCACGCGGAACAACGGGTCGGCCGGATCGATCAGGTGGTTCTTGGCCTTGTCGTGGCCGGCGTCCACCGCCTCCACGCTCTGCTGCGACGTGTGCACCTGGGCCTCCCCCCGCTTGGTCACCCGCAGCTGCACCACCTGGTCCCGGGTCTCCACGTGCCAGTTGCCGAACGGCTGGCCCAGCAACGCGTCCACCGCCGCCCCAGCCTCCTGGGGGGCATAGTTCCGGGTGACCGGGATCCGCCCGTCCGTCGCCGTGACCTGCAACTGCCGCCCGGACCGCAGCTCCACCGGCCGCAGCTCGGCCCGCGCCGGATCCGGATGCTCACTACGCCGATGCCCCGACGCCACCGCCCGCACCAGCCCCTCGGTGTCCAGGAGCAGCGGGCGCAAGCGGTCAAGGGCAGGGGTGAGCGGTTCCGGCACCTGCCGATTGTCGCAGGGCGCGCTGCGGTTCTTTCCTCGCACCGGGCACCTACATTCTCGCCGCCGCCCTCACCGCGAAGAGCAACGTGCCGGAGGTCAGGGCCGCAATGCAGGTGCTCCTGCTGAAGGGCCAGCGCAAGCTCCACTGGCGCGACGAACAGGACAAGCGACGGCTGATGATCAGCGAGACCGTGGCCGCTCTCCCGATCGAGGCGCTGGTGGTGGTCCGGCACAGCGACCCCGGTGAATCGATGGAACGCCGGCGGCGAAAGTGCATGGAGCACCTGTTGCAGGAACTCGACGGCTGCGACGAGTTGATTCTGGAGTCACGAGGCCCAGCCGACGACCGGCGGGACCGGACCCACCTCGATGCCCTGCGCCGTTCGCATGCCGTGGCATGCAGTGACTCTTCGCGAAGTGGGTTGACCTGCGCAAACGTCGCGAGCTCCAGGCCCTGTCGTCCGGCAGGAAATCCTGGAGCTCACTTCCAGATCTCACCGCAATGGATCTGGCTCTACCCCGCAGCCTAGCGCACGGCGCAGGCCACAGTCAGGCTCACTAAGGTGGCCGGGTGTCTGAGAACCAGGCCGGATCACCCTGGTGGTTGCGGGGTCCGGCGCATGCGCGTGATGTCTCCGAGGAGCAGGTGCACACCGATCCCGCGGCCCGGCGGCGGCTGAAGCTGGAGATCGGGATCGTGCTCGGGCTCTCGCTCGGGATGTCGGCGATCTACTCCGTGGTCAGCATCATCGCCAAGCTCACCCGGGAGGGCGGGCTGTCGGCGCAGACCTCCACGCTGAACGCCTCGCGCAGTGTGCGGCCCTACCTGGATCTGACCTACCAACTGCTGGACATCTTCTCCACGTTGATCCCGGTGCTCCTGGTGCTGTGGCTGCTGGCCGGAGACACCACGCGCTGGGCGGCCCGGTTGGGCCTCGATCGCACCCAACGGTGGCGGGACGTGGCGTACGGGGCCGGGCTGGCGGCGCTGATCGGGCTGCCCGGGCTGGTGCTGTACGTGGTCGGGCGGAACCTGGACATCACCACCACGATCGTGGCCTCCGGGCTGGACACGCACTGGTGGACGGTGCCGGTGCTGGTGCTCCAGGCGGTGAAGAACGCGGTGCTCGAAGAGGTCATCGTGGTCGGCTACCTGATGAACCGGCTGCGCCGGCTGGACTGGCCCTGGGCCCGGGTGATCGCGGCCAGCGCCCTGCTGCGCGGTTCGTACCACCTGTACCAGGGATTCGGGCCGTTCATCGGCAACGCGATCATGGGCGTGGTGTTCGCCGAGTGGTACCGGCGCGGCGGGCGGGTGTGGGCGCTGATCGTGGCGCACACGATCCTCGACATCGTGAGCTTCGTCGGTTATCAGTACCTCGACCACCTGCCCGGCTGGCTGGGGATCTCGTAAACACCAAGGTGCCCACCACGTCTCAAATTAAAGGACGTTGTGGGCACCTTGGTTTTGTCGGTACCGAGCTCAGGCGGCTGAGTTCTCGATGGTCTCCTTCACCGCGCTCTGGCGGGTAGCGCTCGTCCGAGCCACCGCGCTCGCCTCCGGAGTACGGCCGGCCGTGGCGGTGACCGTACCGAGCGGCCTTTCGGCGGCACGCTGCACGGCCTCCCGCACCGCGACCGAGCGGCTCATCCAGATCATCCCCACCGCCGCCGCGATCAGGGTGCCCACACCACCGATCAGAATCGTGTAGCGGGCGCCGAACTCCTCCCCGATCCAGCCGATGATCGGCGAGCCGACCGGGGTTCCGCCCATCAGGATGGCCATGTACAGCGCCATCACCCGGCCCCGCATGGACGGGTCGGTGGCCAGCTGGACGGTGGCGTTGGCCGCGGTCAGCATGGTCAGCGCGGCCAGGCCGACCGGGATCAGCATCAGCGCGAAGGTTTCGTAGGTGGGCATCACCGCGGACAGGATCGAGGTGATCCCGAAGGCCGCGGCGGCGCCGAGCACCAGCTTCAGCGTGGGCCGTTCGCGGCGGGCGGCCAGCAGGGCGCCGCCCAGCGAGCCGATCGCCATCACCGAGCCGAGCAGGCCGAACTCGCCGGCGCCCTTGTCGAAGGTCAGCCGGGCCATCAGGGCGATGGTGATCTGCGAGTTCAGGCCGACCATGGCCACCGCGCCGACCACGGTCATCACCAGGGCGATCTCCGGGTGGCTGCGGACGTAGGCCAGACCGGCGCGGGCGGAACGGTTGCCCCGGGCCGGGCGCTGCTGGGCGCTGAGCTCGTCGCGGTTCATCCGGGTCAGCGAGAACACCACGGCGATGAAGCTCAGGCCGTTGATCAGGAACACCGGGCCGGTGCCGATCCAGGCGATGAGCAGGCCGGCCAGACCCGGGCCGAGCAGCCGCCCGGCGTTGAACGAGGCGGAGTTCAGGCCGACCGCGTTGGGCAGGTACTCCACCGGCACCAGCTCGGAGACGAAGGCCTGACGGGCCGGGCCGTCCACCGCGGCGACGATGCCCAGGCCGGCGGCCAGGACGTAGACCATCCAGAGCTGGACCAGGCCGGTGACGATCAGCAGACCGAGGGTCAGGCCGAGCACGGCGGAAAGGATCTGGGTGGTGATCAGGACCTTGCGGCGGTCGAACCGGTCGGTCACCGCACCGGCCCAGGGGGCGAGCAGGAGTACGGGAGCGAACTGCAGCGCGGTGGTGATCCCCACCGCCACGCCGGAGTTGCTGGTCAGCTGGGTGAGGACCAGCCAGTCCTGGGCTACTCGCTGCATCCAGGTGCCGGTGTTCGACACGATGGCCCCGGAGGCCCAGAGCCGGTAGTTGCGGATGCTGAGTGCCCTGAACATTGGACTCACGAGTCGGCGATCCTCCTCAAGATCTGTGCCGCCTGAGCGAGAACGGCTCGCTCGTCCGGGTCCAGTTCGGCCAGCCGGCGAGCCAGCCAGGCGTCACGCTGCCGGCGGGTCGCGATGACGGCGGCGGAGCCGGACTCGGTGATCCGGACGATGATCCGTCGGCCGTCGCCCGGGTCGGCGGCGCGGTCGACCAGACCACGCTCCGCCAGGGCGGCCAGGGTGCGCGTCATCGACGGCGGCTGCACCCGCTCGAAATCGGCCAGTGCGCGCGGGGTCAGCGGACCGGAACGGTCCAGGACGGCGAGCACCGACATCTGGCTGTCCGTGAGCTCGGAGTCGGACTTCTGCTGCCGGAGCCGGCGGGTCGCCTTCATCAGCGCCACACGCAGCTCGGTCTCCTCGATCACGGGCACAGTCTAAGCCAACTGCTTAGGCAGGCTAACTATTCCCCCAGCCCTAGAGGGCCGGGAGGTGCCCCCACGCAAGGCCGCAACCGTCTACCCGGATTCGCCCGTTCGGGCGAAGGCACGCAAGATCATCGAGCCGAACCGCGGGTAATCCCCGCAGGTCCGACAGGGTAGTTAGGTAACCTCGAAAGAGTGGAGGAGAGGGAAGTGCCCTACCAGGTCACCCAGGGAGGCCCGGGCGAGCGACTGCCGGTGGCCGTCGGCACCGGCGTCTGGGCGTTGCTCTTCGTGCTGGGGCTGATCATCCGACCGGAACTGGAGTCCACCGGCCGCGAGTGGTGGGTGTGGACCGCGTTGTCCGGGGTGGTGCTCGGCGGCGTCGGCTACACGTATCTGCTGATCCGGCGGCCGAAACCGAAGCCGGGCGAGATCATCCCGCCCCGCACGCACACCGGCGACGTGGACGACGTCACTCGCAACAGCGGGGAGCCGACCGGACTGCCCAAGATCAGACGCAAGGCACCAACCATGGACGCGGGGCGTCAGGTTCCGCGGGCGATTCCGGAACCGCAGTCGGCCGGGGAGAACCGGTCGCAGGCTCAGCCGAAGATCTGATCGATCAGGGCGTCCGGGCCGAGGTCGGGTTCGGCGATCACCGTGGCCAGCACGTCGCGCAGTTCCCAGCGGCGCGCCGACCAGGCCAGCGCCCGGGCCAGGCCGTGGACGGTCGCGGCGTGCAGTTCGGTACCGCTCACCCACCAGTCCACCTCGACGCCGTCGACCACCAGCGACTCGTACTCGTACCAGCTCGCCGGGGCCTCCGGCAGCAGGGCCCGCACTGCCTCGCTGACCGGCTGCTCGGCCCCGCCGTCGCGCTCGATCTCGCCCCCGGCCAGTTCTGAGGCCACGCTCGCACCCAGCAGCTCGGCCAGGGCCGCCGCCTGCTCGGGGGCCACCGGCACCTGCACGCCAAGATCGTGGCGCTGGAGGTACATCGGGGAATCGACGATCACTGCCTCCGACACCGGCACCACCACGGTGCCGTTCAGCGCTTCGGGGGCCAGACCACGCACGTCCTGCGGGCGTTCCAGGTCTTCCACCGCCGGGCTGCCGGCCAGCTCGGCGATCCGCTCCAGCAACGGCAGCAGCATCGCCGCGGTCAGCTCGACCTCGGGATCGGCCAGCCGGTCGAGGACGTCGTGCAGGCCTTGGGCATCCAGGTCGTCCACCGAGGCGACGACGCCGACTGCGCGGGCCGCCACCGGGTCCAGCCCGGCCAGCCATTCCGGTGCGGGGGTGAGCAGGGCCTGCAGCGCGGGATCGGCGTCCGGCGCGGCCAGCACCTCACCGTCGGACAGCTCCGCGCGCAGCCACCAGGCGGTGTACGAGGAGATGTCGAAGCCCCGGCCACCCGAGACCACGCGAACCGGCCGGATCAGGGCCGGGCGCAGCAGCGGGTCCACGGCGATCGCCGCGACCACGTCGGGCAGGGCCTCGGAGCGCACCAGGTCCAGGTCCCGCACCGCGACCAGCTCGGAAATCATTCCGCCGGGCAGCATCTCGGGATTGCCGGCCTGCACCCAGGCGGCATAGTCCTCCCAGCCGTCGAGCTCGGCCGCGGGTGTGCCCTCTTCCTCGTCCAGGCCGAGCAGGTCGGGCTCGAGCGAGACCTCGGACGCCAGGAAGGCACCCGGACCGCTCAGCACTCCGACGGCCTTCAGCGTGCTCTCACCCCAGCGCTCGGCCCACCACTCGGGCAGGATGCCCACGTCTTCGGGGTCGAACCACTCCGCCGCCGGGCTGCCCTCGATGGCCAGGGCCGAGGCCTCAGTGGGCTCACCGTCTTCGTCGCTCAGCTCGAGCTCGCCCAGCCAGGGCAACTGCCCGGGCTCCAGCTCGCCCGCCGCCACGGCCACCGCGACCAGGGCCAGCACGGCGTCGCGCAGCTCGTCGGGGGAACGCTCCAGCTCTCCGAAACCGCCGGGCTCGTCGCCGATCTCGCGGATCGCGGTGCGGACCACCGGCAGCTCCACCAGCGCCCGCGGACCGGCCACGGTGACACCCAGGCGCTCCAGCAGCGGGTGTACGGCCTCGGGGTGCACCACCTTGGCGCCCAGAACCGCGAGCGCCTCCGGCACCGAGATCGGCGCTCCGGCATCGACATCGGTCTCGGGCGAGGCCAGGAGCAGCCCCCGGGCACCGCGGGCCACCGAACCGTCGGCCAGCGGTACGGGCAGGAAAGCCAGTGCTTCGCGGATGGTTTCGTCGATGGTCAGGCCGGCCAGGGCGACGTAGGCACCGCGCCAGCGCGCCGGGTCGGGCAGCGCGGGCAGGGCCTCGACCGCGTCGGACAGCCACATCCGGCGCACACCAAGAGTTTCCAGCACCGGCCAGGACGGGCGCGGGGCGTGCACCAGGCCGACCAGCCATGCGGCGAAGACGTTCACCACGGCACGATCGGCACCCACCGGTCCGGCCAGGGCCAGGGCTTCGGTGGGGCGCAACAGTTTTTGGGAGTCTTCGGCCGCGCGCAGCAGGGGCTTTTCCGGCAGCAGGGCCAGCACGGCCTCGCGCAGGGCGCCATCGACCGGACCGGAGGGGAGGCCGGTGACGATGAGCGGCCAGGCCTCGCCGCCTTCGGCCACGACCTCGGTGAGCAGCTCGGCGTAGGCCTCGGCGGCGTGCTGCACCAGCAGATCGGTGACCGGGCCGAGCACCACGTGCCGCCGGGTCACGTCCATCGGCACGGTGGCAATGAGAACCGCCGGCCAGGGCAGAGACTCGTCGCTGGGCGTGGGCGCGTTCAGCACCGCCGGCTGCGGCAGCTCGCCCTCGCCCGAAGGCAGCGCCCAGGTCAGCGACCAGCTGGTGTTGGCCTGTTCCTCGACCGGGCGGTCGGCCAGCAGCGGCGCCGGGATCTCGCCCTCGCGCCGCAGGATGTGCCAGCGCCGGTCGACTTCGTCCAGCACGCGCGGGTTTTCGCCCGGCAGCTCGATGACGATCTGGTCCAGGCCGGGCAGGGCCAGAAGCAGTACGTCGCTGACCTCGGCCAGTTGCTGCCGGACCCGGGCCGCGGCGTCCGGGCCGGTGAGCGGGAGCAGAACCGCGGTGTCGTAGCCCTCCGGCGGCTCACCTTCGGCCTCGAACGGCAGACGCAGCACCGGCACCTTGCCGTCGCGGCGCTGCAGTTCGTCGGCCAGACCTTCGACGCCGGTCTCGCGGATCAGCTCATGTGTGTCACCGGCCGAGAAGCGCACTCCCCCGGTACGACTGAGCACCGCGGGCTCGTCGGTCACGGCCAGCACCGCGGCGAAACCCACGCCGAATCGGCCGACCGTGCCGCCCTCCCGCTTGGCCGAGGCGCGCAGGGTGCACAGGGCCTGTACCCCGTCGGCGTCCAGCGGGGCCCCGGTGTTGGCCGCAACCAGCACCGGAGCGCCTTCGACCGGTTCGGTCAGCCGCAGCAGCAAGCGCCCGGAGACGCCGGCCCGAGCCGCGGCATCGGCCGCGTTCTGCGCCAGCTCCACCACCAGGCGGTCGCGGTAGCCGCCGAGGACGAGTTCTTCCTCGGCGTTGGCGTCCTCGCGGAAGCGGGTCGGGGAGTCCGACCACGCCGCCAGTACCCGGCGCCGGATCTCTCCAGCGCCGAACCGGTCCTCAGTCACAGTTACGGCTTCTCGCCCTCCGGCTTCCCGTCCTGCGCCGGGTCGCCCTCTACCTGCTGGGTCTGGCTCTCACCGGCCTGCTGGGCGGCCTGCTCCACCACCGGGAGCGCGACCGGCTCCGGCTCGGCCGCAGCCTCGGCCGAGTCGATGGCCAGGTCGGTGTGCCGCGGTCGTTCCGGCGGCACCTCGTCACCAGCGCCCGCACCGGCCTCGCCGATCTGGACCTCGGTCTGCACCGCGGCTTCCTCGGCAGCACCGGGCTCGGCCGCAGTGGGCGAGCTGTCGGTGCCCACCTGAACCTGCGCGGCCTCAGCGACGTCGACGCCCGCGAGCTCGCCGTCCTGGTTGACCGGCTCCCGGCCCAGAGCACCGTCCGACTCCAGCACCGAAGCACCCGGCGCCGCGGAGTCGACGCTCTTCTCCTCCGGAACCTCGAGCGAGGCGATGTTCTCGCCCTCCGCCTTGACCGAACGACCCTGCGCAGCCTCGGTGGACTCGCCCGGGCTGTCTTCCGAATCGCCCTGAGCCTGAGCGGCTTGCGAGCTGAGGGCAGGCGGCGGGGTCTGCTCCTCCTCGGGCTGCGACTGCACGAACTGCCCGGCCGGAGCGGCCTCGGCCACCTCGATCGGCACTTCCTCGGCCGCCGGGGTGTCCGGCGCAACCTCGGTCGGAGCAACCGCTTGAGTACCGACCGCGGCCTCCGGAGCAGCCGACGACGGCTGCTCAACCGGGGCCTCAGCAGCGTCCTCGGTGAGCGGACGAACGATGATCACGTCTTCCGGCGACTGCACCGGCTCGGGATCCACGCTGGGCTCGACCTCGACCGCAACCGGCTCGGACGGCTCCACCGAGACCACGTCAGAACTGATGCCACCGGCGGTCATGCTCCGCGGTGCCGACACCTGACCGGCCCCCGAGGCCGAACCGGCCTCGTCGACGGGACCAGAGACGTCCTCAATTGCCGTCGAAGCCGAACCGTCCGCCGCAACCGGGCCAGGAACGTCCCCGATCTCAGCCGAAGCCGGACCAGCGACGTCCTCGATCCCTGCAGCCGGGGCCGGCTCGTCCAGGCTGGACCCGGTCTCGATCCCCGGCGTCGGATCGGCCTCAGCCAGATCGATCCGGTCGACCACCGTCTCGTCCAGAATGTGCTCGCCCAGCGGCTCCGGGGCCGGCATCTCCAGATCCGTCTCGCTGTGCGCACCGCAACCGAAGTCCGCCGTGACCACCGAGCCGTCGGCCGGCGACCACTCGTTGGCGCACGCGCCGAAGTGCTGACGCATCACCCCGGACAGCGGGATGAAGTACGCGCACGACACGCACGACGCCGAAGCCTGCACCGCCACCTCGGCCGTGGGACCGTGCGGTCCGCGGTGCCAGCGGTCGGCCGCGCCGGAGACGCCCTCGCGCCCCAGCACCCGCTCGCGACCCAGCCCGAGTTCCCAGAAGAGCTGCTGGTCGGCGTCGTCCTCGTCGGTCACCGTGTAACCCGGGACCAGGTTCGGGTCCTCCAGCTTGTACGGCAGCTCGTCGCCCGCGCCCAGGTCACCCGGGGCCAGCCGGTCCGACCACGGCACCCAGTCCGGCGCCATGATCGACTCGGCCCCGGGCAGCAGCACCGTGTCGCAGACCGTCACCCGATCGGACCCGGGCACGTGGGCCAGCGTGACCGCCCAGCGCCAGCCCCGGTACCCCTTGGCCGTGCAGTCGAAGGCGTGCATGGTCAGCCCGGACTCCTCGGCCGACACCGAAAGGTGCCGCCCGACCGTCCCCGGCTGGGCGACCTCCTCGGCCGCCTCCCGCGCCAGGTCGACCGCGGCGGCGGCCAGCGGGTCCGGTTCCGTGGGCCGCGCCGCCACCGGCGGCGCCTGCTCAGGAACTGCCGGGGCCTCGACCTCGCGCACCGATCCGGTCACCTGCTGGTCCGTCATCTGCTCCACTCCTGCTCGACCCCGGGCCGCCGGTTCCCCCTCGGTCCGCGCCGCGGCACCGGCCTGCGCGGCCGGCGGCGGCGCCGACCTCGCGGTGGCAGCCCCAGCAAGTCTCCCCCATCCGCGCAGGGTGTCGAGCAGGCGCGGGCGGCGCGCCGGGCGGCCGATCACGCCTCGAGGTCGTCCGCGACGGCGCGCAGCACGGTGGCCACCTTGCTCGCCGAGGAACGGTCGGGGTAGCGGCCGCGGCGCAGGCCGTTGCCCACGTTGTCCAGCAGCTTGATCAGGTCTTCCACGATCACGGTCATGTCCTCGGCCGGCTTGCGCATCGCCCGGGCCACCGAGGGCTGCGACTCGACCAGGCGCACCGACAGGGCCTGCAGGCCACGACGGCCCTCGGCGACCCCGAACTCGATCTTGGCCCCCGGCTTGAGCGTGGTCGTGCCGTCCGGCAGCGCCGAGGCGTGCACGAACACCTCGCCGCCGTCATCGTTGCTGGCGAAGCCGAAACCACGCTCGGCGTCGAACCACTTGACCCTGCCAGTCGGCACGTCTGTATCCCCTGTCACGTGACGGTTGCCGCGGAAGGTTTATCCGCGGCAACCGCTCTTGCTCACGATCTGTCGTTTCATCAAGGTTAGCCGTCAGTTGCCGACGTGCGAACGGCTTAAACCGGCCAGATGGGCCGAAAGCCACCCGGGAAATCCGAGAAGGTCGTCCAGGACCACGTCCGCCCCGGCCGCGGTGAGCTCGGCTGCGGACTGTGGACCAGTGCTCACGCCAACGCTGGTGGCCCCGGCGAAACGGGCGGCGGCCACGTCGCCGATGTGGTCACCGACATACACCCCGGCCCCCTCAACCTCCAGCAACTCGCCCTTGGCGGTACCGAAACGGCCCCCGGCGATCAGATCGGGCCGGTACTTGTCCTCGAGCAGGCCCAGGGCGCCCAGAACGATGTGAACGGCGGGCTCGGACTTGGCGGAGATCACCAGCACCCGGCCGCCGGCCTCGCGGATCGCCGCGAACGCCTCGTGCACTCCGGGCAGCAGCGTGTTCCGGTGGAGGCCGGTCGTGGGGTAGAGCGCGCGATAGGTGGTGGCGATCAGTTCGACGTCCACGCCGGGCATCAGCTCGGCGATGATCCCCTCGAGTGGGTACCCCATCAACGGCCAGGCCCGCTCGCGGTTCACCAGTACGTCGCTGCGGCCGCCGGTGACCTGTTGATGTGCCTGGGCCAGGGTGGCGACGATGCCGTCGGCCGAGTCCACCAGGGTCATGTCCAGGTCGAAGCCGACCACCAGCTCATGCGTTGGCACGGCGCCAAGCTTAGGGGGAACAAGACAGACAAAAGGACGACGAGGAGCCCTCCCAAGGCTCCCCGCCGTCCGCCTGCCGGGGGTAGATCAGCGCAGCGACTCGTGCAGGCTGCGGTACCGCTTGAAGGCGTTACGCAGGTCTTCGGTGGAGCCGCCGGCGAGCTTTGCGCGGAGCCCGGCCAGGTCCCGCTCGATCAGCGTGGCCGCCTCCGAAACTGTCGCCTCAGGGTCATCCACGAAGTTCGCCTGAAGCTCCCGCCACTCCGTGTCGGTGGTGACGTCGGTACGCCCGTCAACCGCGTCCGGCGCAGCATCCGAGCGACGCCGGCCGCTGGTAATCGAGGTCACCGGTGCCGGAGCGGTCCTGTCCGCTTCGTCGAGCGTCCCCGCTGCTCCCGCGCTCTTGGTTGCTTCAGTCGCCTTACGGTCGGCGTCAGCGTGCACGTAGTCCTCCCGCACCGAGGGGTCGCGGCTTTCAGCCGGCCGGTAGATGTCGTCTTCAGAGGTGGGCAGGGGTGTCACCGCGGTCAGGGGCGAAGAACTTGAGGACGCGGGTGGTGAACCGGCGGGGGTAGGCCCGTCGGCGTCTGTGGTCCCGGATTCAGAACCAACGGACGGGGTGGCTGGCCGAGCTTCAGAAACTCCCCGGGGTGGGGTGGTTTCGTCGGTGAAGGACGGGCCGGTCGCCTTGCCGTCGATTGCGTCGCCGTCGGTGGTGGTGCCAGCGGTGGTGGCGCGGCCGATCGGCGTGGTCTCCGTCGCCGGGGTTTCTGGGGTAGAGGGTGCGGTGTCCGAAGCGGTTGCCGACGGCCCGGTCACCGAATCCGTGGCGGCCTGACGCGACGCCGGGGTGGTGGCCGAATCGACTGTCGCGGCTGGGGTGGACTCGCGGGACGGGTCCGTGGCCGAGGTGTCCGCACCGAGCGGGATGGCCGAACCGGAAGCGGAGGACGTGGTGGGGATCGGCCGCGAAGCCTGATCACTCAGGTCCGAGCCGGAGCCGGACACCGTGGGACCGGCCCAGGACGGACGTTCCTCATCACCGCCCCAGGCGCCGCCAGACGCAGTTCCTCCCGAAGCGCTGCCGGCCGCGGTAGGTCCGGCCCATGAGGTGCGGTCCTCGCGGCCCCGGCCTGCGCTTCCGGCCTGGCCTACAGAGCTTGCCGCGGAGGGCCCGGGCCAGGTCGGCCGGGCCGAAGGCTCTGCCTGGAATCCACGGCCGGCCACAGTCCGGTCGACCGGATCGGCGCCGGCCGGACCACCGGTGGCCGGCCTTCCGACCGAACCTCGATCGTCGTCCAGGTCTCGGTCGGGCTCCAGGTTCGACGCGCCCGGCTCGCTCACCGGCCCGCCGGCCTTGTCAGCGCCCGGCCGTGGCGTTTCGGTGTCGGAAGCCTCCCGCTCTGCCCGCCGGGTGGCAGCCGTGGCCTCGTCCGAAGAACCCTCGGCCGACTGGTCCGCACTACCGCCGGTCAGCGCGTCCTTCAGCCGGTCGGTCCACTTCTCGGGTTTCTCGTCCTTGGGGTCGCTTCCGCCGTCGCTGCTGGTGGTCATCGGGTCTCCTGCGGGTGCCGGGGGTCAGCGGGCTTGGTCACCGGCTCGACCGCCTCCGGTTTGCCGTCGCGACCCCCCTGCGCGACCGGTGCGTCCACACGTTCCTCATTGGTGCCCCGCGCATCCGGGACCCGCGCGCCGGAGGGGCCCACCGCGTCCTTAGGCAGCGGCTGAGTCTCCCGACGGCCACCCTCACCCGCGCTCGGGGCCGGCTCCACGTGCTTGCCGGCCGGCATCGGCCGGGTCGAGGAGACCGGCTCCGGAGAATCGGTCAGCACGTGGAAAAGCTTGCGGTAGTGCATGAAAGCCACGCGCAGGTCCTCGGTGTCCAGCTTGCCCGAGGCGCGGTGCCGCTCGTGCGACTCGTGCGCGCTGCGGTAGTGCTGAACCACCGCCGGATGGTCGACCATCACCATGTCCGAGCGGGTGGCGAAGTCGTCCATCGGGTAGCCGCGTTCCTTCATCACCTGGGTGATCAGGGTCTCGGCGTCGTCCACGGCCGAGGGCGGCTCGTCCACGAAGCGGGCCTGGGCGGCCGACCAGCGGGTGCCGAAGCGGGCCTTCTCCTCGTTGGTCAGCTCGCGGATCTGCAGCTTCTCGCGCCGGTCGACCAGGGCCGCCAGCTTGCGCTCGGCCTTGCCGCGGTTGTCCGAACCCTCGAGGTAGCGCTCGTACTCCGGGCCGAACCGGTCCTTCAGCTCGGCTCGTCGCTGCTGGAGCTCCGCGTTCCGGCGCGCCTTCTGGAACGCGAACAGCCCGATCAGCAGCAACGCCACCAAGACGATGATGACGATCGCCGTAGTCATGCGTCCTCCTTCTCAACACGCCCGGACCGCCTCCGGGCGCATTCCTTGATCGAGCATCCCCACAGATCGGGCAAACCGCTTCCCGAGATGCCAGCGGGTGCGGTGATCCGCCTCGCGCAGAACGAGAACCCGCTGTGGACCCGTAACGTTGTCGCGTGCCCCCGACACCTGTCCGCAGCCTGGCCGACGAACTGCGTAGCTGGGACGACGAGCGGCTGGTCGCGTTGCTGGAGCAGCGTCCCGACCTGACCGTGCCGCCGCCGGCCGATCTGGGCGGGCTGGCCACCGCGGCGGTGACCCGGCTGTCGGTGCAGCGAGCGGTGGACGGTCTGAACGCGCGCACGCTGCAGGTGCTCGAAGTCATGGCGGTGAGCCCCGAGCCGGTCTCCTCCGGCGAGCTCAGCCGACGGTGGGGTGCCTCGGTGAGTGGGCCGCTGGCGCAACTGCGCGGTCTGGGCCTGGTCTGGGGTGGGGCCCGCTCGTTGCACCTGGTCCGGGCCGCGCGCGAGAGCCTGGGGCCGCATCCGGCCGGGCTCGGGCCGCCGCTGGCCGAGGCGCTGGGCCGGCGCTCGCCGCAGCGTCTGGCCGAGGTGATGGAGGATCTGGGGCTGGCTCCTTCCGGCGATCCGGACACCGCTCTGGCCCGGCTGGCCGAGCATCTGGGTGATCCGGACCGGGTGAAGGCGCTGCTGGAGCAGGCCCCGGGTTCGGCCCCGCAGGTTCTGGAGCGGCTGGTCTGGGGCCCGCCGGTGGGCCAGGTCCCGGATGCCGACCGGCCGGTGCGAGCCGGCACCGCGGGTTCGCCGGTGGAATGGCTGCTGGCGCACGGGCTGCTGGCGGTGGCCGATCCGGGGCATGTGGTGCTGCCCCGCGAGATCGGTCTGGCGCTGCGCGGGGGCAAGGTGCATCGCCGTCCGGAACAGTCCCCGCCGCCGCTGGAACTGCGCGAGCGCAAGGCCAAGCACGTGGACGACACCGCTGCCCTGGCTGCGGCCGAGGCCGTGCGGCTGGTGGAGGAACTGGGCAGTCGCTGGGGTACCGATCCGCCGGCGTTGCTGCGGGCCGGCGGGCTGAGCGTTCGCGATCTGCGGCGCACGGCCGGTCATCTGGACGTGGACGAGAACGCCGCCGGGCTGATCGTGGAGATCGCCCTGGCCGCCGGGCTGGTGGCGGACGACGGTGAGGCCGACCCGTCCTGGCTGCCGACCGCCGAGTTCGACGCCTGGCTGGCCGGCAGCGTCGGCGAGCGCTGGATCAAACTCGCTCTGGCCTGGTGGGACTCGCCGCGGGCGGCCGGGCTGATCGGTACCCGCGGGCCGAAGGAAGGGCCGATCGCCGCGCTCGGGCCGGGGGTGGAACGGCCCCAGGCCCGGATCGTGCGGCAGCGGGTGCTCGGTGATCTGGCCGAGTCCACCCGGCGGCACGCCGAGGGCATGACCTCCGTGCTCACCGATCCGGCCGGTTCCGGGCTGGTGGATCGTCTGGCTTGGCAGGCGCCGCGCCGGGCTTCGGCCGGGCAGCCCGAGCTGGTGCGCTGGGCGCTGAACGAGGCGGCCTGGCTGGGAATCACCGGGATGGCTGCGCTTTCGTCGTTCGGGCGGCTGCTGGTCGAGGCCGCGGAGACCGCCCCGGGGTACGGCAGTGGCGCCGAGCCTGCGCGGCGGACGGTAGGGGCCAAGCCCGCCGCCGATCTGCTGGACGAGACTTTGCCCGCGCCGGTCGACCATGTGCTGCTGCAGGCCGACCTGACCGTGGTGGCGCCGGGCCGGCTGCCCGCCCCGATCGAGCGCGAGCTGACGCTGATGGCCGAGGTGGAGAGCCGGGGCGGGGCTTCGGTGTTCCGGTTCACCACGGCCTCGGTGCGGCGGGCGCTGGATGCCGGGCGGACCGGTGAGGATCTGACCCGCTGGCTGGCCGAGCACAGCCGCACGCCGGTGCCGCAGCCGCTGGAGTACCTGATCAGCGACAGCGCCCGGCGTTACGGCCGGCTGCGGGTCGGGGTTGCCTCGGCCTACCTGCGGGCCGACGACGAAGCCCTGCTCAGCGAGGTTCTGGCCGATCGGCGAGCGGCCGGGCTGCGGCTGCGGCGGCTGGCTCCGACCGTGCTGGCGGCGGCGGCTCCCCCGGACGTCGTGCTGTCGGCCTTGCGGGAGATGGGGCTGGCTCCGGCGGCCGAGTCGCCCGACGGTGATCTGCTGGTGCACGCCGTGCCGCCCCGCCGTTCGCGTTCGGGCGGGTCTCCGGTGGCCCGTCGTCAGCCGCCGCCCACCGCCACCCACGAGGCGCTGCTGAACGCTGTCCGGGCGATGCGGGCGGTGGAGGAGAACGTGCGCCGGCCGGTGGTGGCCGGGGCCGAGCCTCCCCCGCTGGTCCCGATGGACCCGGCCGGAGCGATAGCCGTGCTCCGCGACGCTGCCGCCACCCGACGTCCGTTGTGGATCGGCTACCTGGAGGACGCGGGTAAGCCGGTTCGGCAGCTGATCGAGCCGCTGGCGGTGGAGGGCGGCCGGATCCGGGCGCTGGAGCTGGCCAGCGGACGGGTGCGGGGCTACTCGGTGCATCGGGTGATCGCGGTGGCCGGGACGGATGAAACAGCCTCCGGAACTGGTTGACCCCCAGGTTGCCGAACGATGAGGGAGACTTCCATCCGTGACTGACGGACCACTGATCGTCCAGAGCGACAAGACCCTGCTGCTGGAGATCGACCACGAGCAGGCCGCCGCCTGCCGCCGGGCGATCGCGCCGTTCGCCGAGCTGGAACGCGCGCCGGAGCACGTGCACACCTACCGGCTCACCCCGCTGGGCCTGTGGAACGCCCGGGCCGCCGGTCACGACGCCGAGCAGGTGGTGGACGTGCTGCTGGAGTACTCGCGCTACCCGGTGCCGCACGCCCTGCTGGTGGACGTGGCCGAGACGATGGCCCGGTACGGACGGCTGCAGCTGGTCAAGGACGGCGAGAACCTGGTGCTGCGCGGCCTGGACGGGCCGGTGCTGGAGGAGGTACTACGCAGCAAGAAGGTGGCCCCGCTGGTCGGCGCCCGGCTGGACGAGACCGACGTCCTGGTGCACCCGAGTGAGCGCGGCAACCTCAAGCAGGTGCTGCTGAAGCTGGGCTGGCCGGCCGAGGACCTGGCCGGTTACGTCAACGGCGAGAAGCACCCGATCGAGCTGGCCCCGGACGGCTGGGAGCTGCGGCCCTACCAGGCGGACGCGGTGGAGGGCTTCTGGCACGGCGGTTCCGGGGTGGTGGTGCTGCCCTGTGGTGCCGGCAAGACCCTGGTCGGGGCGGCCGCGATGGCGAAATCCGGTACCACCACGCTGATCCTGGTCACCAACACGGTCTCGGCCCGGCAGTGGCGCGACGAGCTGATCGCCCGCACCACGCTGACCGAAGAGGAGATCGGCGAGTACTCCGGCGCCCGCAAGGACATTCGCCCGGTCACCATCGCCACCTACCAGGTGATGACCACCAAGCGGAAGGGCGCCTACGCGCACCTGGACGTGTTCGACGCCCGGGACTGGGGCCTGATCGTCTACGACGAGGTGCACCTGCTGCCCGCCCCGGTGTTCCGGATGACCGCCTCGCTGCAGGCCCGCCGCCGGCTCGGGCTGACCGCCACGCTGGTGCGCGAGGACGGCCGGGAGGGCGACGTTTTCAGCCTGATCGGGCCCAAGCGCTACGACGCACCGTGGAAGGACATCGAGGCGCAGGGCTACATCGCCCCGGCCGACTGCGTGGAGGTGCGGGTCACCCTGCCCGAGCGCGAGCGGCTGACCTACGCCACCGCCGAGCCCGAGGAGCGCTACCGACTCTGCGCCACCAGCGACTCCAAGACCAAGGTGGTCGAGCGGCTGGTGCGCCGGCACCAGGGTGAGCAGATCCTGATCATCGGGCAGTACCTGGACCAGCTCGACGACATCGGCAACCGGCTGGACGCACCGGTTCTCAAGGGTGAGACGTCGGTGGCTGAACGCCAGCGGCTGTTCGACGCCTTCCGCAGCGGGGAGATCACCACCCTCGTGGTCAGCAAGGTCGCGAACTTCTCGATCGACCTGCCCGAGGCCAGCGTGGCGATCCAGGTGTCCGGCTC
The DNA here is from genome assembly GCF_021129305.1 of Kineosporia babensis. Taxonomy (GTDB): domain Bacteria; phylum Actinomycetota; class Actinomycetes; order Actinomycetales; family Kineosporiaceae; genus Kineosporia; species Kineosporia babensis. Next base: position 149,654 of record NZ_JAJOMB010000008.1, read on the forward strand.
GTTCGGCTCCCGCCAGGAGGAGGCCCAGCGCCTGGGCCGGCTGCTGCGGCCCAAGAAGGACGGCAAGTCGGCCCGGTTCTACGCGGTGATCTCGCGGGACACCCTGGACCAGGAGTTCGCCGCCCACCGGCAGCGCTTCCTGGCCGAACAGGGCTATGCCTACCGGATCCTCGACGCCGAGGAGATCGAGGCCTGAGCGGCCGCGCGCCAGGGTCGAAAGTCCTTGGCGCGCTCCCGTTCGGCCGATTTCACCGGTGGTTGTAACAACTTTCTCATTTTTACTGCTTCGCCCCGGACGGCTCAGTAGAGTCGAACCTGATTCGACAGGTAGTGACCGCCGGTGGACGGCCGGTCAGATTCCTCTGGCCGGGGGTAGGGGTGACGCAACAGTCCATCGGGGCCCGTCCGCAGCGCCTGCACAGCTCGGACGAGCGGGGCGAGAGGTTGGTGCTGGAGGCGGCCCGGCAGGTCTTGCGGCGGGGCCTACTCGAGGGCCGGTCGGCCTTCTCCCCGGAGCAGGCGATCTGGACCGCCCGCAACGCCGACGAGGTGGTCCAGGTCACCGAGGCGGCGCTCAGCGGTGGCACCAAGAACTTCGCTGCCCGGTTCGCCGAGAAGATCCGCCGGGCCTCGCCCGGGGCGATCCAGCTCGCGGCCGAGTGCCAGTATCTGATCCAGCTGCCGGCCGCGGACATCAAGCCCACCACCAAGCGCGAGCGGGTGGAGGAGTTGCTGGCGCTGCTGCCCACCCCGGTGACGATCCCCGCCGATCTGGTGCGGGCCTGCGACGGCGGCGTGTTCAACGTCGGTATGGGCTTCAAGATGCAGGGCTGGCGACAGCAGCGCTCGCTGTCGCTCTTCGTCCAGAAGTGGAAGCGCCTGCCCGCGGCCGCCAGTGGCCAGGCGGCGTCGGACCCCTGGCACTTCAAGTCCGTGGTCGATCACGGCGACGGCGCCCAGGCGATGCGCAATCTGTTGCTCTACCTGGCTTTTCCCGACACGTTCGAGCCGATCGTCAGCCAGAAGCACAAGCTCGACATCCGCGACGCGTTCGTCGAAGGAGTCCCGGCTCCCGACGTGGACCGGGACCTGCTGGCCATCCGGGACCGGCTGGAGGCGCAGGCCGGCCGGGTGATCTCGTTCTACGAACCCGAGTTCGCGGTGCACTGGCGCAAGTCGGCGAGCGAGGCCGAGCCGCCGAGCTCGGCCCAGCAGCGGGCCTGGCTGATCCGGGCCGCTCGCGGCCGGGTCGGCGAGCTGGACAGCTGGCTCGCTCAGGGTCACTGCAGCGTGGACGCAGGCAAGCTGACCCCGGTTTTCCCCGGGATGTCCCGGGCCGAGATCGAGGCCCAGGTGGAGGCGGACTACGCCTTCACCAGCTACAGCGAGCGGCTGGACCGGGTGGAGGAGTTCCACGGCTTCCTGAACCGGATGTCGCCGGACGACATCGTCGTCACCACCCGTAACCTCGAGCTCTACCTGGGCCGGGTGACCGGTCCGGCCGAGTACTCCGAGCCGCCTGAGGGACCGGTCCGTCTGCGTCGGCCGGTGGAGTGGGTGAACCCGCAGAACCCGGCCGACGTGACCGGCCTGTCGCGTTCGCTCCAGGCCCGGCTGCGTACCCAGCAGGACGTCATCGAGCTCACCCAGGACCTGGCCGAGGTGCTTCCGCTGCTGGAGACCGAGGTCGAGGTGGATCCGGGGGTGCAGGAACCACCCACCGCGATCCTGAACACCGCAGCCGAACCGCTGGCCGACCGGCTGCTGCTGCCCCGGCCCTGGCTGCGCGAGCTGATCGAGGTGCTGGCCGAGCGCCGGCAGATCGTGCTCTACGGTCCGCCCGGCACCGGGAAGACCTATCTGGCCAAGGAACTCGCGCCCTACCTGACCGGTGACCCGCAGAACGTGAAGCTGGTGCAGTTCCACCCGGCCTACAGCTACGAGGACTTCTTCGAGGGCTTCCGGCCCCGGGCCGGCGCGGGCGGCACGATGACGTTCGACCTGCGGCCGGGCCCGCTACGCCGGCTGGTTGACCAGGCCCGGCGCGACCCGGGCCGGCCGTACGTGCTGATCATCGACGAGCTGAACCGGGCCAACCTGGCCTCGGTGTTCGGCGAGCTGTACTTCCTGCTGGAGCACCGGGACGAGGCGGTCGAACTGCTCTACTCGGCGGGCGAGAGCTTCACCCTGCCCGAGAACGTGTACCTGATCGGCACGATGAACACCGCGGACCGTTCGGTGGCCCTGGTCGATGCCGCGATGCGGCGGCGCTTCGCGTTCTTCGGCCTGCATCCGCAGGAGGAGCCGGTGCAGGGACTGCTGCGGCGCTGGCTACAGGACAAGGGGCTGCCCGGGACCGCCGCCGACCTGCTGCACACCCTGAACCAGCGCATCGACGACTACGAGGCCGCGATCGGGCCCTCGTACTTCATGCGGACCGAACTGTACCGAGGGGACGACCTCGCCGGGCTGGAACGGGTCTGGAGCACCTCGATCATCCCGCTGCTGGAGGAGTACCACTACGGGCAGCTGAGCCCGGTGGAGGTCCGGGAGCAGTTCTCGCTGAAGCAGATGCTGTCGTCGCCGTGAAAGCGGACCTGAGCCTGACCGAGTACGGAAGCGCCAGCCCGGTGGTGCAACTCGACGCCGAGGCCGTGCCGGTGCTGAGCCGGCTGGTCACCGTCACCGCGGTCCGGGGCGGCTACCGGCTGCGTCCCGGCGCCAAGATCGGGATGGTCCGGCACGGCGACCTGACCGTCCGGGTCGAGCCCAAGCTCCCGATCGGCCATGTGCTGTTCCTGCTCGGCTACGCGGCCCGGCCGGTGGGCTGGAGCACTGAGGTAGTCGGGACGCAGGAGGTGGCCGGGTTCGTGCCCGCTGTGGCCGACGCCTTCGCCCGGATCGCCGAGGACACCGTGCGCCAGGGTCTGCTCCAGGGCTACCGGCGGGTGAGCGCCGCGCACTCGGTGGCCAAGGGAAAACTGCTGACCAGCAAGCAGCTTCGGACCCGGTACGGCGCAGCCCTGCCGGTGGAGATCAGTTACGACCGGTTCGGGGCCGACATCGCCGAGAACCAGGTGCTGAAGGCGGCCGCCGAACAGGTGCTGCGCTGGCCGGGTCTGGCGAGCAGCTCCCGGGCCCGGCTCAGCCGGCTGCTGCGCACTCTGGGCGAGGTCACCGCGGACCGCGCTGCGCTCTGGCGCCCGAGCCGGCTCAACCGTCACTACCACCAGGCGCTGGAACTGGCCGGGCTGATCCTGGCCGATGCGGCCTCCGGCCTCGCGGCCGGGCGCACCCCGGCCTTCGGATTCGTGGCGCAGATGGACGTGATCTACGAGAACTTCCTGGCCGCGGCCCTCGGCCAGGCGCTGACCGGCCGGGTGCCGGGCCAGGCCCGGGCCAAGCATGAGGGCCACCTGGATGTCGGGCGGAAACTGCGCTACCAGCTGGATTTCACCTGGCTGGTGGACGGCCGGCCGCGGCTGATCGTCGACGCCAAGTACAAGTTCGGGGCGCAGGCCCACCGCGCCGACATCTACCAGATGGTGGGCTACTGCTCGGCTCTGGCGGTACCGGTGGCCCACCTGGTCTACGCCGACGGCACCGGCAGTTCGGTAATCACCCAGCACGAGCTCACCGGCAGCGGTATCCGGGTGGAACGCCACGCCCTCGACCTCAGTCTGCCCCCGCAACAACTTCTCGCCGCCGTGGACGCACTGGCCGTGCATCTGACGGCTGATCTGCCCGTTCCCCTCACCTCTGGAGTACAGCGCAATGTCGGAGCCCGGCCTCACCCCGCGTGACCACCTGATCCTGTTCACCCTGAGCGCGCTCGACCAGGAGGTGGTCACCAACGCCGACCTGAAGGCGGCCGTGGGATTCACCATCGACAAGCCCAATCGGGACCGGCTGGTGAAGGCCGGGTTGCTCACGGCGCAGACGGTCAAGCGGGTCTATCACTACGAGCTCAGCGACAAGGGCTGGGCCCGGTGCTCCGAAGAACTGTCCACGACGGCGCCCCCGCGTAGTGATGCCGGCACCCGGGTGCTCTACCTGCAACTGAACCGGCTGGGCCGGTTCCTGCGGTCCGCCGATCTGACCTTCGCCGGGCTCAGCGACACGAAACTCTCGGTAGAAGACCAGATCCGGGCCGCCTACCGCGAACTGGCCCCGACACCGGGTGAATGGATCTCACTCCTCGAACTGCGCGAGCGGCTGGCCACCATCCCCCGTGCCACGGTGGACCCGGTGCTGCTGTCCATGCTGCACGACCCGAGTGTGGACATCGCCCCCGACGCCGACCAGGCCGGCCAGAGCAAAGCCGAACGAGCGGCCGCCCTCATCATCGGTGGAAAGGCCAAGCACCTGATCAGCATCCGGGAGATCTGATGGCCACGACACCGATGACCGACCAGGAACGTCAGGCCCTCACCGCGCTCCGGCTGAACTGGGTGGTCAGCCCGCAGCACGCCTGGAACGCGGCGGTGAACTACGTCCCGGCGATCCACAATGTGGCTGCCGGACAGATCCTTCGGGGTATTGAGGACGCTCGTGGTTCCCGGCAGAACAGCCCGCTGGGTCTGGTGGTCGAGGGCGAGGGTGGCACCGGCAAGACCCACATGCTGAGCTGGGTGCGGGAGCAGGTTCAGGGGCAGGACGGCTTCTTCTTCCTAGTCGAGCAGACCACCGGGGCCACCTTCTGGGACAACGTGGTGCAGGCGCTGCTCGACGGGCTGTGGCGGGCCTACCCGGGCTCCGAACTCACCCAGTTGCAGACCCTGCTGACCGGGCTGGAACAGAGGACCGGCCCGATCGCCCGCAACTTCCGGCACGCGGTGCAGGGCCGGCGGGTCACCCCGACCATCCTGAACATGTTCACCAGCAAGCTCAGCTCCTCGCTCAGGCTGCGTCCAGCCCTGGTCGAAACCGCGCGGGCGCTGACCCTCTACGCCTCGGAAAGGGCCGAGGAACAGGACATCGCCAAGGCCTACTTCCTGCCCACCGACGAGCTCGACGCCGAGGTCCGGGCCGCGTGGGGGCTGCAGATCAAGCAACCGGCCCACACCGTCGCCGGGCTGATCTTCGAACTGCTGGCCTTGGTCGGGCACAGCGTGATCTCCTTCGACCAGATCGACGGACCGCTGACTGACCTGCAGGGAGACGACGAGCGCAAGGCGTCGGCCGCCGCCATCGCCACCGGGCTGATGGATCTGCAGAGCCGGGCCCAGCGCTCCCTGGTCATGGTCGTCTGCCTTCCCGTCACCTGGCGCCGGATGACCGAAGAGATCGGCCAGACCACGGTGGGCGACCGCTTCCGCCGCAGCACGCTCTCGGTGATCCGCACCCCCGAGATCGCCCGGGCCATCGCGGTGGCCCACGTCGAACCCTGCCTGAAAAGCGCCGGCTACGAACCCGCCTCACCCATCTGGCCGATCGCCGAAACCGCCTTCGACTCGGCCGTGCACCTCACTCCCCGGCAGCTGCTGCAGAAGATCGACCAGCACGCGCAGGACTGCCTGCTCACCGACACCTTCAGCGAGATGCAGAACTTCAAGGGATCCCCGGCCCTCAAACCAGCGCCCCGCAAACCGAAACCCAGCCCGCTCGACCAGCGTTTCGCCGAGCTCAAGGCCGCCGCCAAGGTGGAACGCGCACTCACCCGCCAGTACGAGGACGTGGCCGTCCCGGCTCTGCTGCGCTCCGGCATCGCCGCCTGGTTCACCGAGAACGGCTTTTCCGGAGCCGAGTACAGTCTGACCACCCCGCCCAGCACCAAACCGCTGACCCACGCCGGGTTCAAGCGTGTCATCGACCTCGACAACGACCTGCAGGAGCACTACAGCTTCCGCGCGATCAGCCCCGACCACGCCCCGCTCGGCGCCCTCTCCCGGCTGCGCAACGCCATGACCGCCGCCGGCCTGGGCAACAGCGGTTCCCGCAACCAGCTGATCATTCTGCGCCAGGGCTCCTGGTCGGCCGGCCCGAAAACGCAGGAGGCCGTGCAGCAGTTCCAGGCCGCCGGTGGTCGGCAGCTGACCGTTTCGCTGGAAGACCTGCAGGTGCTCGATGCTTTGGGTGTGATGCTCAAGGAACAGCATCCGGAGCTCCCGGCCTGGCTCGCCCAGCGCCGCCCGGCCAGCAACACCTCGCTGTTCGGCACCGCATTGAAGACCCTTATGCCCAAGAGCAAGACGAAAACCGTAAGGCCGAGCGACGACACCGCCCCGATCCCGGTGATCACCCCGCCCCCGGCGGCCCTCGACCCCTCCGGCATCTCGTTCGGCCGGGTCAAGGAAGACGACAGCCCGATCAGCATCGACCTCGAATCGCTGCGTAAGCACATGGCCGTCTTCGCCGGGTCCGGCTCCGGAAAGACCGTCCTGCTCCGGCGGGTCATCGAGGAGTGCGCCATTGCGGGTGTCTCCGCGATCGTCCTCGATCCGAACAACGACCTGGCCCGCCTCGGCGACGCCTGGCCGGAACCACCCGCGGCCTGGCAGCCGGGCGATCAGGAACGTTCGCAGGAGTACCTCGCCAACACCGACGTGGTGGTCTGGACCCCGCTGCGGGAGAACGGCCGCCCGCTGACCTTCCAGCCGCTGCCCGACTTCACCAGCGTGATGGACGACGCGGACGAGTTCCGGCTGGCCATCGACGTCGCGGTCTCGACCCTCGCCCCGCGGGTCCGGGCCACCGCCTCGACGGCCAAGGCCGAACGTCAGAAAGCCGTTCTGCGACAGGCCCTGGAGCAGTTCGCCAAGGACGGCGGCGGATCGCTGGAGGCCTTCATCGATCTGCTCGCCGAGTTGCCGCCGTACATCAGCACCATCAACAAGGCCGCCGACCTGGCCTACGACATGGCCCAGAGCCTGACCGCGGCAATGGTCAACGACCCGCTCTTCGGGGGCGGCGGCACGCCCGTCGATCCGCAGGTGCTGCTCACGCCGGCGGCCGGCAAGCGGGCCCGGATCTCCGTGATCAGCTTCATCGGCCTGCCCGACGACGAGCAGCGCCAGGGTTTCATCAGCCAACTGCAGATGGCCCTGTTCGCCTGGTTCAAGCGCAACCCGGCCGGCGACCGTCCGCTGGGTGGTCTGCTGGTGATGGACGAGGCCCAGACCGTGGCCCCCTCCGGCACCCTGACCCCGTCCACCAACAGCACGCTGATCCTGGCTTCACAGGCCCGGAAGTACGGTCTGGGACTAATTTTCGCCACGCAGGCACCCAAGGGTCTGCACAACCGGATCCCCGGCAACGCCACCACCCAGCTGTTCGGCCTGCTGAACAGCCCCAGCCAGATCGAGGCGGCCCGTGGCCTGGCCCGGGACAAGGGCGGGGAGGTGCCGGACATCGGGCGCCTGAAGTCGGGCCAGTTCTACCTGGCCGCCGAGGGCACCTCGTTCCGGCTCACCCAGACCTTCCTGTGCCTGAGCCACCACCCCCGCAGCCCGCTCACCCCGGACGAAGTGCTCGAGCGTTCCCGGAAAAAGGCCGGCTGAAAAACTATTCGGTCCGGGCGGGCCAGGTGACCCGCCCGGACTTCAGGTCGGCCACCAGCTCTTCCACGTACTGCAGCTCGGCCTGCAGCAACCGTTCCTGATACACCGTCTCGACCAGGAAGACCGGCGCCAGAAACGTCTTCCCGTAGTCGATGTCGCCCCGCACCGCCTGGATCCGCTCACGCAGCCGAGTGAGCCGCACACCCAGCACCGAAACCGCCTCCTCGACATCGAGGCTCGGAAGGAACGACAGCGCCGCCGGGAACTGCGGGAACTCCTCCACCGGCTCGGCCAGCATGTCGCGCAGCCAGTCCAGCAGCAGCTCGCGCCCGGCCGCGGTGATCCGGTAGGTGGTTCGCTCGGGCCGGTTCTCGGCCCGCTCCACCCCCTCCACCTCGACCAGACCGTCGCGCAGCAGGCGCTGGATGGTCTGGTAGACGCTGTTGCGCTGGCTGACGTTGATCACGTCGTCCTTGTGCCGCTCCTTGATCAGCTGCTGCATCCGGTAGGCGTGCATCGGAGCCTCGGACAGCATCGAGAGCACGGCCACCGCGAGAACGGAACGACGAGGAGCAGGCACTGCCCAAGGATATCCCTGGTCATTTTCTAGTCATAATGTGTATGGTCATTTTATGACTAAGACAGCGGTGATCATCGGTGGGGGCATCGCGGGCACGGTGACCGCGATCGCGCTGCACGAAGTAGGTATCCGGCCGGTCGTCCACGAGGCGTACGGAGCGAACTCGGACGGCATCGGGGCCTTCCTGACGATCCAGGACAACGGGCTGGCTGCGCTGGCCCCGCTGGGCCTGGACCAGGTAGTGGGCGCGCTGGGCATGCCCACCAAGCGCATGCATCTGGGCAGCGGGCGAACCGGAAAAGAGCTGGGCAGCACCGGCATGCGAGCACGGACCCTGTCCCGCTCCGACCTGTACCAGACATTGCGGTCCGAGGCCGAGCGGCGGGGCATCGAGATTCGTTACGGTAAAAGGCTTACGGACGCTTCACGTACCGATTCCGGAGTACGCGCAGCTTTCGAGGACGGTTCCTTCAGCGAGGCAGACCTGCTGATCGGGGCGGACGGGCTGCGCTCGCGCACCCGGGTCCTGCTCGACCCCAGGGCGCCGCAGGCGCGCTTCGTCGGGCTGCTGAACACCGGGGGCTACGCGCCTTCGCTGAAACTTGGTGGGGCAGTGGGCGATGCCCATTTCATTTTCGGCAAACGCTGCTTCTTCGCCTGGCTGACCGCGCCGGACGGCGGCACCTGGTGGTTCGCCAATCCGCCGGCCAAGATCGATCCCGGACGAGAAGCGCTCGCCCGGATCTCCCCGGACGCCTGGCGCCAGGAGCTGAAGGACCTGTTCGCCGAAGACCTCAGCCCGGCACTCGCAGCCATCGACGCGACCGACGAATTGTTCGCTCCGTGGACGACTTACGACTTTCCCAGGGTCCCGGTCTGGCACGACGACCGGATGGTGATCATCGGCGACGCGGCCCACGCCACCTCGCCCTCGGCCGGCCAGGGGGCTTCGATGGCCATTGAGGACGCGGTGGTCCTGGCCCGCTGTCTGCGTGACCTTCCCTCGATTGAGGACGCTTTCGTCGCCTACGAGCGGATCCGCCGGTCCCGGGTGGAGAAGGTGGTGGCGGCCGGGCGGCGTAACGGCTCCGGAAAGGCCGCCGGGCCGTTCGCTGCGATCCTCCGGGACGCGATGATGCCCTACGTGGTGAAGCACTGGGCCAGCGAGGCCGCGCTGGCTTGGATGACCGACTACCGGATCGACTGGGCGGAGCCGGTCACGCGCTGAGCGCTGCGTAACGGCCTTCGCGGGCGAGCAGGCTTTCGTGGGTACCGGTCTCGACGATCCGGCCGTGGTCGAGCACCGCGATCTGGTCGGCGTCGCGCACCGTGGACAGGCGGTGCGCGATGGTGATCGTGGTGCGGCCCTTGGCCAGTTCGTCGAAGGCCTGCTGCACGGCCCGCTCGGTGGCGGTGTCGAGGGCGCTGGTGGCTTCGTCCAGCACCAGCACCTTCGGATCGCGCAGCAGGGTGCGGGCGATGGCCAGGCGCTGCTTCTCACCGCCGGAGAACCGGTGGCCGCGGGAGCCGACCATGGTGTCGTAACCGCCCGGCAGAGAGGCGATCAGATCGTGCACCTGGGCCGCCCGGGCCGCCGCCTCGATCTGCTCGTCGGTGGCGTCCGGCCGGGCGTAGCGCAGGTTCTCCCGCACGGTGGTGTGCAGCAGGTACGTCTCCTGGCTGACCACCCCGACGATCCGGGCCAGGTCGGCCGTCCGGAACCGGCGCAGGTCGACGCCGTCGATGGTGATCCGGCCGGCCGTCGGATCGGCCAGCCGGGCCACCAGCGAACCGAGAGTGCTCTTGCCCGAACCGGTCTCGCCGACCACGGCCAGGGTCTGCCCGGCCGGGATGCTCAGGTCGATCCCCGCGAGCGCGGCCGTGTCGTTGCCGGTGTAGGTGAAGGTGACATCCTCGATCCGGACGTCGCCCCGGATCCTGGACGGGTCCACGTCCACCGGTTCTTCAGGCTCCTCGATCTCGACGGGGAGATCGAGGTACTCGAAGATCCGGGCGAACAGCGCCAGCGACGAGGTGATCGACACCCCGACGTTGAGCAGGCTGGTCAGCGGCCGGAACAGACCCTGCTGCAGGGCGGTGAAGGCGACCAGGGTGCCGATCGTCATGCCGCCCGCGGTGGCCGGCAGACCGGCGCTGAGGTAGATCGCGGCCGGGATGGCGGCGAAGATGATGCTCATCGAGGCCATCCGCCAGCGGCCGGCCAGGTCGGAGCGCAGCTGCAGCTCGATCAGCCGCTGCGAGGTGCCGGCGAACCGCTCGACCAGGGCCTGACTGGCGCCCAGAGTCTTGCTCAGCTGGACCCCGCTGATCGAAAGGCCTTCTTCGATGGTCACGTTCAGATCGGCCAGGGCGCGCTGGCGCTGCGCGGTGATCGCCCGGCGCAGCGCGGCGACCTTCCGGCTGAGGTAGATCGCGGGCGGCATCACGACCAGCGAGATCAGCGACAGCTTCCAGGACAGCGCGATCATCGCGACGGCGGTGGCGATCGCGGTGGTGAGGTTGGCAGCGATCGAGGTGGCGGTGGTGGTGACCACGCTCTGCATGCCGCCGATGTCGTTGGTGATCCGGGACTGCACCTCGCCGGTGCGGGTCCGGGTGAAGAAGGCGACGGACTGGCGCTGCAGGTGGGCGAACACGTCGGTGCGCAGCCGGTGCATCACCTCCTGACCGATCCGGGTGCTGATCCAGGTCTGCACCACGCCGAGCACGCTGGTCACCGCGGCGACCGCGACCATGCCGGCGACCAGGACGGACAGCAGCGGGACGTTCTGCTCCGGGATCGCCACGTCGATCACCTCGCGCAGCAGGAACGGGGTGGCCATCCCGACCGCGGACGAGGCGACGATGATGCCGACGACCAGGAACAACGGACGTCGGTGGGCGGCGAAGAGCGCTCCGACCCGGCGCAGCGAGACCTCCTGGGCCTGGGTGCGCTCGGCCGCCCGCTCGGCGGGTGTGGGTTCGGGTGGTTTCGGTGGCCTTGGCAAGGGCGTACCTCCGCGGTCGAAAGATAGTGAGGTTACCTCACTATGAGGCTCCAACCGTACTCTCGGCTAGGGTATTCCGGTGGGTGCGCAGGAGGACGAAGAGACGCTGGCCGAGGCGTTCTGGGCGGTGTCCCGCCGGCTGCGGCACCGCAGTCACGAGAGCATCAGCCCGCTGGGCATCACCCCGGCCCAGGCCCGGGCGATCGGCGTGCTGCGGCGGCACGGCAGCATGCGGATCAGCACCCTGTCCGAGCACCTGCGGATCGCACCCCGCTCCGGCACCGAAGTGGTCGACGCCCTCCAGGAACGAGCTCTGGTGCAGCGCTCCCCCGACCCGGACGACCGCCGGGCCGTCCTGGTCACCCTCAGTCCTCAGGGCGAGGAAGTGGCCGAGGCCGTGCGGCGGGCCCGGGCGGCCGAGGCCGATCTGTTCTTCGACCGGCTGGACGAGGCCGACCGCACCGAACTGGCCCGGATCATCAGCCTGCTGCGTCGCCCGTAGGCGAGCCCGGCGTCCACAATTGCGCTCTGGGTTGTCCGGCGGGCTTACAGGAATCTCCCAGAGAACGGGTGCACTCTCTTCTGCGTGGCTGAGAAGACCTATGAGGCGAAACTGCTGGTCGTCGACGACGAGCCGAATATCCGCGAGCTCCTGACCACCAGCCTGCGCTTCGCCGGGTTCGACGTCGTGGGGGCCGGTGACGGCGCCCAGGCGCTGGCCCTGGCCGAGCAGCACCGGCCCGACCTGGTGGTGCTCGACGTGATGATGCCGGACATGGACGGCTTCACCGTCACCCGCAAGCTGCGCGAGCGCGGCCGGGACATCCCGGTGGTCTTCCTCACCGCCCGTGACGAGACCGGCGACAAGGTCACCGGCCTGACCGTCGGCGGGGACGACTACGTCACCAAGCCGTTCAGCCTCGAAGAGGTGGTCGCCCGGATCCGCGCCGTGCTGCGCCGCACCGGCGTGGCCACCGACGCCGAGAGCGGCCGGCTGGTCTTCCACGACCTGGAGCTGGACGAGGACTCGCACGAGGTGCGCCGGGCCGGGCGGCTGATCGAGCTGTCCCCCACCGAGTTCAAGCTGTTGCGCTACCTGATGCTCAACCCCAACCGGGTACTGTCGAAAGCGCAGATCCTGGACCACGTCTGGGCCTACGACTTCAACGGTGAGGCGGGGATCGTCGAGTCGTACATCTCGTACCTGCGCCGCAAGATCGACGACGTCGAGCCCCCACTGATCCACACCAAGCGCGGTGTCGGCTACGTGCTGCGCCTTCCCCCGCAGAGCTGATCGGTCATGACTACTACCTTTCCTTCCGAGGCTCCCGCCACCCCGGCGCCCCGCGCCCCCGGTCTCGTCGAGCGCACCCGGCTGCGCTGGGAGGCCATCCCGCTGCGCGCCCGGCTGGTCGGGATCATGGTCGTGCTGCTGGCCGCGGGCCTGGCGCTGACCGGTTTCGCCAGCCAGTACGTGCTCAAGGACTATCTGGTGGGCAAGGTCGACAAGCAGCTGGAGCAGAGTCTGCAGCCGGTCGGCGCCTCCGCGGTCAACAACGACCTGCGCCGGGTCAGCGACCGGGCGCAGAGCTGGGGCCTGGCCGAGTTCGCGATCAAGGTCTGTTACGACGGCGGCGGGATCGGCGACGACGTCTCGCCCCAGTCGTCCGCCCCGGCCCTCGTGGAGATGACCTCCGACCAGGCCAACTCCACCGAGGCCGAGGTGTTCAGCGTCTCCTCCGAGGACGGCGCGGTCACCTGGCGGGCGGTCGCCTCCGGCTGGAAGAACGACCTCACCGGCCAGACCGGCAGCGTGCAGATCGCGCTGCCGCTGGACGACGTGGACGACGCGGTGAACCGGCTGCGGATCCTGATCGTGATCTTCGGCCTGCTGGTCACCGCGATGTTCGCGAGCCTGGGCTGGCTGGCCATCCGGCGCTCGTTCAAGCCGCTCACCGAGGTCGAGGAGACCGCCGCCGCGATCGCCGCGGGCGACCTGTCCCGCCGGGTGCCCGAGCATCCGGCCAGTACCGAGGTGGGCCGGCTGACCACGTCGCTGAACGGGATGCTGGCCCAGATCGAGAGCGCCTTCCGCTCCCGGGAGGCCTCCGAGCAGCGCACCCGGCGCTTCGCCGCGGACGCCTCGCACGAGCTGCGCACGCCGCTGGCCTCGATCCGCGGTTTCGCCGAGTTGTACCGGCAGGGCGCGGTTTCCGAGCCGGAGGACGTGGCCCGGACGATGAGCCGGATCGAGGACGAGTCGCGCCGGATGGGCACGCTGGTCGAGGACCTGCTGTTGCTGGCCCGCCTGGACGAGCAGCGCCCGGCCCGCAGCGAGCCGGTGGACCTGGCCGTGCTGGCCGGTGACGCGGTGCACGACGCTCGCGGCCTGGCGCCTGACCGTCAGGTGCGGCTGGTCGGGCTCAGCGACAAGCAGGGGCCCGAGCCCGCGGTGGTCACCGGTGACGACAACCGGCTGCGCCAGGTGGTGGCCAACCTGCTGGCCAACGCGGTGCGGCACACCCCGTCCGGCTCGCCGATCGAAGTGGCGGTGGGCAAGTGGGAGAACGTGGCCGTGCTCGAGGTGCGCGACCACGGTGAGGGCCTCACCCCGGAGCATGCGGCCAAGGTGTTCGAGCGCTTCTACCGGGTGGACGCCTCCCGGGCCCGGCATCAGGGCGGTGGCTCCGGCCTGGGCCTGTCGATCGTGGCGGCGGTGATCAGTTCGCATCACGGCCGGGTCGGGGTGACCAGCACGGCCGGCGGCGGGGCCACCTTCCGGGTCGAGCTGCCGCTGGCCACCACTGCGGTCGCCTCCGAGGTCGAGGCCCTGGACCTGGACACACCCGACGAGCCGGACGTCCCGGATGCGGACGGAACGGGCACGGCACCCAGTGCCAAGCCGTCTAGCTGAGACGACCGTCCATCACTTATAGTCACCGGCCGCCCGAATGGTTGATTCACGGGCGGCCGAGTGCACTACGGCATCGTCGGCCCGTCCGCAACCGCATCGAGCACGCATCCCGCTGTCTGGACAGCAAATTGACACCTGTGCGTGACACCGCCCACAGGATGAATTCGTCAGGTTGCCCCCTGCGGGCTGGCCTGCGTAGATATAGTTGTCCGTACAGGGGAGTTCCGGGTTTCGGCCGGGCATTTTCGGCGGTGACGCGACGTTCCCCTGATCGAAACCAGGTAGTCACGCAACTGCGCGACCCTGGTCCGGTAGAAGCGACAGCCTTCGACCCTTTGTGAAGGAGGGCAGATGAACCACACCGCGACCACCCCGGACGGTGACGACACCGAGGCTCCCAAGAGCTTCTCGGTCGCCAACCCCCGTCGCACCCGGCTCGACGCCGACGGCCGGCCGATCCAGGCCCCCGCCGCCATGTCGGCCGCTGAGTGAGCTGACGCTTAGAACGCTTGCGTTCGAACAACGATGCCCCGGTCTCTGGACCGGGGCATCCTGCGTTTTGCGGTTCTCAGCTTTCTCACAGACGCGGTGCAGCCAACGCCGAGGGGCGGGGGGTCAACTAGTACTCGTCAGCAAGCTGGCCACGAGGGTGAGAACGATGACGCAGACCACGAACAACCACGACGAGAACTCCTACTCCTGGGCCCGTCGCCCGGGTGAGGACTCGTCCGGCACCAACCCGGCCGCGGGTGCGCAGACTTCCGCCCCGGCCGGCCCGACCAGCAACAACAACGCCGGGTACCCCTACGGTGCGCAGGGTCAGCCCGCCGCTCCGTACGGGCAGCAGCCGGCGCAGTACGGACAGCCGCAGTACGGGCAGCAGCCGGTCAGCGGCGCTTTCGGAGGAGCTTTCAACAGCAACTCCGCCGCCTCGGGCGGTACGCAGACCCTGCCCGCCTACCCGGCGACCGACCAGAACCAGACCGGCCCCCTGCCGCAGAGCGGCTTCGGCGCCGGCGGTCAGCCGCCGCAGCCGCCCAAGCAGCGGCGTGGGCTGGGGCAGCCCGGCTGGCGCGGAACGATCGCGACCGGTCTCGGTGCGGCCCTGATCGCCAGCCTGCTCACCGCCGGCGTGGTGATCGCCACCCAGGACGACAGCCCGGCCACCGGCGCGCTCTCCAGCACCTCGCAGAGCGACGAGCCCGCCGCCGAGGCCCCGGTCACCAGCAGCAACTCGCAGAACCCGGACTGGAAGGCCGTGGCCTCCGCGGTCGAGCCCAGCGTGGTCTCGGTGCAGATGACCAGCGGCCAGTCCGGGGGTGAGGGCTCCGGCGTCATCCTGGACGCCGACGGCCGGATCGTCACCAACAACCACGTGGTCTCCGGTGCCCAGGAGATCATGGTGGTGCTGAACGACGGGCGGAAGTACAGCGCCAAGATCGTCGGCACCGACGCGGCCACCGACCTGGCCGTGATCCAGCTGGAGAACCCGCCCAGCGACCTGAAGCCGGCCAGTCTGGGCACCACCGCCTCGGTCGGGGTGGGTGACTCGGTGATGGCCGTCGGCAACCCGCTGGGGCTGGCCGGCACGGTCACCACCGGCATCGTCAGCGCGCTGGACCGGCCGGTGACCACCTCCGCCTCGGAGTCGCAGAGCTCCGCCGGTGACAGCGGTACCCCGGTGGTCACCAACGCGATCCAGACCGACGCCGCGGTGAACCCCGGCAACAGCGGTGGCGCCCTGGTGAACGCGCAGGGCCAGCTGATCGGGATCAACTCCTCGATCGCGACGCTGAGCCAGAGCAGCGGTTTCGGCCAGCAGAGCAGCAGCCAGTCCGGCAGCATCGGCCTGGGCTTCGCGATCCCGGTCGACCAGGTCAAGGACATCACCAACCAGCTGATCGAGAACGGCAGCGCCCAGCACCCCTGGCTGGGTATCACGCTCGGCGACACCACCGTGGCGGTGGACAACGCCCAGCGCGACGGTTCCTCGGTCGAGTCCGTGGTGGCCGACTCCCCCGCCGCCGAGGCCGGGCTGAAGCAGGGCGACACCGTGATCGCGATCGACGGGGAGTACGTCAACGGCGCCGAGTCGCTGATGGCCCAGGTCCGCGAGCGCAGCGCGGGAACCGAAGTGACCCTCGCGATCGTCAGAGATGGTAAGAGCCAGGACGTGAAGGTCACCCTGGGCACTCGCCCGGACAGCGCGAACTGATCTCCACAACCGACCGTCCGCCCTCGATCCCCCACCCGGGGGCGGATGGTTCCGGCGGCCGTCCCCCCACGGCCGCCCCAGCGAAAGGGCTGATCCGAGCAGCCTTTTCCGCCGGGCCCCGGTGATGCTGAGCATCGCCGGGGCCCGGCGTTTTTGCCTGGCGGCCGGAATAACCCACAGAGTTATCCACAAGGGCCTCAACCTGTGGACAACTTTCCGGTGGTTCTCGCCCGGGGTGCCATGGTTTTCCCACACCACCTGAACCGGTGGTTGTGCACTTGCTCCCGTCGTCGCCGCTGGTGGCCCGGCGGCGGGGGCCGGTGCACCTCAGCATCGTGATGTGGGGGAGGCCGGCATGCCCAGGTTCGAGGTCGACAGCGCTCAGGTGGTCCAGGCGAGTGCGGCCGTGCAGGGGTCGGCGCAGCAGATCGGCACCGAGGTCGACCGGATGATGCGGCATCTCGTGCAGCTGCAGGCAGGATGGAGCGGCTCCGCGGCCACCTCGTTCCAGTCGGTGATCAACGAGTGGCGGGTTACTCAGGAGCGAGTGCGCCTGACCCTGGAGGACATCCAGGCCGCGCTGGCCCAGGCCGGGCGGCAGTACCAGGAGGTCGAGGACTCAGCGGTGCGGATGTTCACGGCCTGATCGCGGCCCTGATCGCGGCCCTGATCGCGGCCCTGATCGCGGCCCTGATCGCGGCCCTGATCGCGGCCCTGATCGCGGCCCTGATCGCGGCCCTGATCGCGGCCCTGATCGCGGCCCTGATCGCGGCCGGCTCCTGGATGGAGCCCGGCCGCCCCAAAACGCAGCCGCCGCGAGCCTTCCCCTTTGAGGAGCTCGCGGCGGTTGCTGTCGGCCGGACGATGGCCTGCCGGGTCAGTCAAGACGGGACCTCTCGACTGCCCCAGCAGGCCGTTCAAGTCCGGCCTCGGGGAGAATGAGTCAGTGCGCGGACGACGGCAGGGGGTTCGGAACCTCCCAGACCATGGCCAGCTTGCGGCCGCCCTTGCCGTCCGGCAGCTTCACCCAGTGGGCCACCGGACGCAGGGGCGATGCCCCGAACCACTCCGGGTGCCCCTGCAGCGACGTGCCGGTCGCTGCGGAAGTCGATTCCGTAGACGACGCGGCAGAAACTGAATCAAGACCGTAGAGACGCTTCATGGCTCTCTATCCACCTCTCGTTCATCTTCTGTTCACCTTCAGGTTAGCACTTGGTCAAGTGCAGCGGTACTGGAGGTGCGGCTGCGGCACTTCGGGGACCCGGGATGCAGTCCGTGACGAGCGCTGCTGCTTTTGTCATCAGAGCACGTCAACTGGCATTTGAGCAGTCCGCCACCCGGGCGAGGAGCACCGCCGGAACTGCCGGAAAGTGATCAGCGAGGAACCGGTCACACTCCCCCGGAAGACCGCCCCAACCGTCCGCAAGCCCCAGAAAGCCATCCCTCGACCTGCGCCTTTACCCAGCACCCAGCCATCTCGCCACATCCAGTCGCCCGGGGCGGGTGGGCGCCCCAAGCGTTGCGACGCGCACGGACCCAGCCACCCAAGCCATCTCGGTCGCCTCGACCATCTCGCTCCCCCAACAACCCGGCACCTCAGCACCTCGGCTCCCCAGCCACCTCAGCCGCCTCGACCACTTCAGCCGCTTCAGCCTTCTCGACCATCTCGGTCTCCTGAGCAACCCAGCCACCTCAGGCTCCAGGCTCCCGGCTCCCGGCAGCCACCTCGACCACTTCAGCCACCTCGACCTTCTCGACCATCTCGGTCTCCCGAGCAACCCAGCCACCTCAGGCTCCTGGCTCCCGGCAGCCACCTCGACCACTTCAGCCTTCCCAACCATCTCGGTCTCCCGAGCAACCCAGCCACCTCAGGCTCCCGGCTCCTTGCAGCCACCTCGACCACCTCGAGCACCAATCGCCTCGACCTCCCAGACCTCCTTGGTCGCCCGGGTGCTCCAGTCGGTCTCGGTTTCCCCGCCCCACCATCTGGTGCCGCTGGTGGATCACCCAGCGGACAAGAACTGGGCATCGGGTTTTGTGTACACATGGCACCGCTGGTACTCGATGTACGCAATGTCGGTGACTGCTTACGGGCTGGTCGGTGGCGAAGGCGAGCATGACGACCATCCGCGTCCCGAGCTTCGCGAGGCAGCCGGGTGGCGGTCCGGCCGAAGCCCGGGATTGACCGCGAACCGACACATGCACCACTTGTTGTTTAGGCTGTCGAGGTGGGAACGGTGATGCTCGGGCTGCCGAGGACGCGAGGCGAAGGGCGTGCTCCGGCTGTCGAGGGGCGCCCGGACGACGGCCGGCTGATCGACACGTACGGCCGGGTCGCCACCGATCTGCGGGTCAGCCTGACCGACCGGTGCTCCCTGCGCTGCGGCTACTGCATGCCTCCCGAGGGCCTGGACTGGCTGCCGCACGAGCAGGTGCTGAGCGACGAGGAACTGATCCGGCTGATCTCGCTGGCGGTGAACGAGCTCGGGGTCGAAGAGGTGCGCTTCACCGGCGGCGAGCCGCTGCTGCGCAAGGGCCTGGAGCGGATCATCGAGGCCACCACGCAGCTCACCACCCAGACCGGGCGCACCCCGGTCACCGCGCTGACCACCAACGGCGTGGGGCTGGACAAGCGGGCGCGGGGGCTGGCGCGGGCCGGGCTGGCCCGGATCAACGTCTCGCTGGACACCCTGGACCCGGAGCGCTTCCACCAGATCACCCGGCGCGATCGGCATCGGGACGTGCTGGCCGGGCTGGAGGCTGCGGTCGCGGCGGGCATGCAGCCGGTCAAGGTGAATGCGGTGCTGCTGCCCGGGATGAACGAGGACGAGGCCGTGCCTCTGGTCCGCTGGGCTCTGGGCCAGGGCTACCAGCTGCGGTTCATCGAGCAGATGCCGCTGGACGCGCAGGGCGCCTGGCAGCGTGGGCAGATGGTCACGGCCGAGGACATCCAGCGCGCCCTGGCCGAGGAGTTCGAGCTGGTCCCGACCGATCCGCGCGCTCGCGGAGCCTCACCGGCCCAGACCTGGACCGCGCGCTCGAAGGACGGGCTGGAGGGCACGGTGGGCATCATCGCCTCGGTGACCCGGCCGTTCTGCGGCGACTGCGACCGCACCCGGCTCACCGCCGACGGGCAGATCCGCAACTGCCTGTTCGCCCGCGGCGAGACCGACCTGCGGGCGGTGCTGCGCGAGGGCGGCGACGACGCCGAGCTGGCCCGGATCTGGCGGGCGGCGATGTGGGGCAAGGCGGCCGGGCACGGGATCAACGACACCTCGTTCATCCAGCCGGACCGCCCGATGAGCGCGATCGGAGGCTGAGAACCCATGAGCAACATGATCACCATCCGTTACTTTGCCGGAGCCCGGGCCGCCTCCGGAGTCGAGTCCGAGCAGCTCGCGGTGACCGGGCCGATGCCGCTGGCCGAGGTCGCCGGCGTGCTCGGCGAGCGCCACGGACAGGCCCTGGAACGGGTGCTGCAGGCCTCGTCGTTCCTGATCGACGAGGTCTCCGGAGACCGCGGCCGGGTGGTGCCGGTGGGCGCCGTGGTCGACGTTCTCCCACCATTTGCCGGGGGTTGAGGACTCAGGAAGCTCCCAGCCGACCGTTGCCCTCCCGTGACCGTTCCGACGGGTGACAGTGTCCCGGCTGTCGTAGTCTGAGTTCGGGCCGGCTGATGCCGGGCCCATCGCAGGTCCCCCGTTGTCGGCTCTTCCAGCTGTGGGTGACCACGGCTCAGCCGACGCGGCAATGTCGCCGTGCGTGACCAAAGTTGATCGATCCGGCGGATCGGTCCACCACGTCGAAGCAGGAGACATCGTTCGGTGACGCAGACGACGGGCAGGGAGCCCGACGGGACCCTCCCGAGCGGATTGCAGCGTGCGGCGATCGAGACCGCCGCCCCGGAACGCGCCACTCGCCCCGGTGTTCTCGAGACCTTCGAGCAGCGCGCCCACGACCTACTCAGCCGGCGCTGGGCGGCCGAGGGCCTGGTCGCGGTGGTCTGCGCGGTGGTCTTCTCCTGGTGGGTCAACCGGCCCAGCCCTTGGTGGGACGAGGCCGTCACCCGGGACGTGATCTCCCGCCCGACCAGCGAGATCCTCGATCTGACGGCCCACGTCGACCTGGTCCACGCGGCCTACTACCTGCTGGTGCACGGCCTGGTCGGGCCCACCGAGTCGTTCGTCGCGATCCGTCTGCTCTCGGTGGTCGCGGCCACCGCCACCGGCGTGCTGCTGGTGCGCCTGGGCCGCGAGCTGGGCTCCGGCCGGGTCGGTCTGGCGGCCGGCCTGCTCTGGGTGATCGCCCCGCTGGCCAGCCGCTACGCCCAGGAAGCGCGGCCCTACGCGATGGTCGCGCTGCTGGCCACCGCCGCCACGCTGGCCCTGGTCCGGGTCTGCCGCAAGCCCTGGCTGCGCACTCGCTGGGCGGTGTACATCGCCTGCCTGGCCGGGCTCGGCCTGCTCAACGTGATCGGCCTGACCATCCTGGCCTCACACCTGTGCTACGTGCTGGCCACCTCGGCGCCGCGGGTTCGGCTGCGCTGGTACCTGGCCGCCGGCTCGGCCGTCACCCTGCTCAGCCCGCTGCTGTACTTCTCCAGCACGCAGAGCGGTCAGGTGGCCTGGCTGCCGGTGCCCGCACTGGAGCGGCTCAGTGGCTTCTTCGAGGCCCAGTACGAGACCACCTGGCTGGTCGTCGGCCTGCTGGTGCTGGCCTTCGCCGGGCTCGGCCGGGGCACCCACAACCCGGCGCTGGCCCTGGGCCTGACCTGGGCCGTGCTGCCGCCGGTGATCCTCTGGACGATCTCCCAGGTGCACCCGCTGTACGACTGGCGCTACGTGTTCTTCACCGTGCCCGGCACCGCGCTGGCGCTGGCCTCGCTGGCCACCCTGCTGCGGGTCCGGCTGCTGCTGGTGATGCTGCTGGCGCTGGCGATCGGCGGCTACCACCTGCAGACGGTGTACCGCTGGGAGAAGACCGGGCACCACGAGAACCTGCGCGGCGTGGCCCAGGCGATCGAGGAAGGCGCCCAGCCGGACGACGCGGTGATCTTCCTGCCGGCCTCGCGGCGAGTGGTGAAACTGGCCTACCCCGAGGCGTTCGGTCAGGTGGACGACGTGGCCCTGGCCAAGAACGGCGAACAGTCGGACACCCTGTTCGGCGTCGAGGACTCGGTCGAGGACATCAAGAAGGCGCTGCGCAAGCGCACCCGGGTCTGGGTGGTCACCAGTAACGTCCGGCTGGGCGAGACCGCGGTGGAGCCTGAGCAGGACAAGGAACGCCTGCTGTACGACAGCTTCCGGGTCACCGGGGTGGAGGACCTGGGCAACTACCAGGTCCAGCTCTACGAACGCAGCCCCAAGGAAGCGGCCGGGATCGTCGCGACCGGCGCAGCCAGCTCCTAGGAACTAGGGGCAGGCCACCCATTCGTCGGTGCCGTCGCTGAGCACCTGGCGCTTCCAGATCGGCAGCTGCGCCTTCACCTCGTCGACCAGGCGCATGGCGGTCAGAAAGGCCTCCTGGCGGTGGGCGCCGGCGACCGCGACGGTCAGCGCGGCATCCCCGATGGCCAGCGTGCCGATGCGGTGCGAAACGGCAACCGCCTCAGCATCGCTGTCCGCCGTAACCTCGGCCACCACGCGCTCAATCACGGCCTGCGCGGTGGGGTGACTGACGTACTCCAGCCCCAGCACTTCGCGCCCCCCGTCGTGGTTGCGCACTACCCCGGAAAAGGTGACCACGGCGCCCGAGGACGAGCCGGCGACCAGCGCAGCCTGAGCCTCGAGGTCGAGGGGCTGATCGGTCACCAGCGCCTGGAGAACTCGCCGGGCAGGCGGGTCGATCCGGCTGGAGTCCGGCACGTGGGGCGAGGTCTGGATCGGCACCGGACCAGGGTAAACAGGTGTTGCCGACGCTGGCGCACCAGTCCGTAGGTACGCCCTCCTGGGGGCTAAGGATCCGCAATTGAGGACGGTGTGCGCGCCGAACGCTGTGGGGTCAGGTTACGTCGGGGCCGGGTGAGTCGATGTCGGCCCCCGAGGCCAGGTCACCGCACTCGACCAGGATCAGGTCGTCGCGGCCCCTGAGGTAGTTCCGGGCGCCCATGTCTCCGGTCGCCGTGGCGAGGATCCCCGGCCAGTGGTCGCGACCGAGCAGGACAGGGTGGCCGGGTTGGCCGACGTAGGTGGCGTGGGCCAGTACCGAACGGACGCGTGCGGGGGCGGCTACCGAATCGGCGGGGAACGAGGTGGCTTGAAAGGCTGCCTGCGCGGCGTGGCGGAGGCGTTCCACCACCGCGGCCGTCACGTCCGGCATGTCTACGAGGCCGACAACCACGGCGTCCGGCGGGGAAGGAAGATCAGCAAGGTACCTCAGTCCGGCGAGCAGCGAGACCGACATACCCCCGGCCCAGCCCGCGGCGTGCACCACCACCGCTTCGGCCGGCACCAACTCTCTGACAGCCGACCCCGCGGCCCCGGTGACCACCACAACCGGCTGACAACACGCGTCCCCCATTGCTGTTACCGCGAGCCGCACCCAAGGCACCCCGCGCGCATCGGCGACCAGACCCTTGGGCCTGCCCATCCGCGTCCCTGCGCCGGCAGCGAGCACTACCCCCGCGATCCGCACTACCCCACCCCCAAAACGCCGCAGGGGCGGCCTTCCCGAAGGAAGACCGCCCCCACGAACCGGAACAGCTGGATCAGAAGTCCATGCCACCCATGTCCGGAGCGCCGCCGGCCGGAGCCGCCGCCTTCTCCGGCTTGTCGGCGATGACCGCCTCGGTGGTCAGGAACAGCGCCGCGATGCTCGCGGCGTTCTGCAGCGCGGAGCGCGTGACCTTGGCCGGGTCGATGATGCCCTTGGCGACCAGGTCGACGTACTCGCCGGTGGCCGCGTTCAGACCGTGACCGGCTTCCAGGTTGCGCACCTTCTCCGCCACGACGCCACCCTCGAGACCGGCGTTGACCGCGATCTGCTTGAGCGGGGCCTCGACGGCGACCTTGACGATGTTGGCACCGGTGGCCTCGTCGCCGGTCAGCTCGAGCTTGGCGAAGGCCTTGACCGAAGCCTGCAGCAGCGCGACGCCACCACCGGCCACGATGCCCTCTTCGACGGCGGCCTTGGCGTTGCGCACGGCGTCTTCGATGCGGTGCTTGCGCTCCTTGAGCTCCACCTCGGTGGCAGCCCCGGCCTTGATCACCGCAACACCGCCGGCCAGCTTGGCCAGACGCTCCTGCAGCTTCTCACGGTCGTAGTCGGAGTCGCTGGCCTCGATCTCGTTGCGGATCTGGGTCACCCGACCCGCGATCTGCTCCGCGTCGCCCGAGCCCTCGACGATGGTGGTCTCGTCCTTGGTGATGACGACCTTGCGGGCCTGGCCGAGCAGCTCCAGACCGGCGGTCTCCAGCTTCAGGCCGACCGTCTCGGAGATGACCTGGCCGCCGGTCAGGATCGCGATGTCCTGCAGCATGGCCTTGCGGCGGTCGCCGAAGCCGGGCGCCTTGACGGCGATCGACTTGAACGTGCCCTTGATCTTGTTGACGACCAGGGTGGACAGCGCCTCGCCGTCCACGTCCTCGGCGATGATCGCCAGCGGCTTGCCGCTCTGGATGACCTTCTCGAGCAGCGGCAGCAGGTCCTTGACCGTGCTGATCTTGCCCTCGACCAGGAGGATGTACGGGTCGTCGAGGACGGCCTCCATCCGCTCCGGGTCGGTCACGAAGTAACCGGAGATGTAGCCCTTGTCGAAGCGCATACCCTCGGTGAGCTCGAGCTCGAGGCCGAAGGTGTTGCTCTCCTCGACGGTGATGACGCCTTCCTTGCCGACCTTGTCCATCGCCTCGGCGATGAGCTCGCCGATCGCGGGGTCAGCGGCGGAGATGGACGCGGTAGCAGCGATCTGCTCCTTCGTCTCGACCTCCTTGGCCTGCGCGAGCAGCTCTTCGCTGACCGCAGCGGTGGCCGCCTCGATACCCTTCTTCAGGGCCATCGGGTTGGCGCCGGCGGCGACGTTGCGCAGACCCTCACGAACCAGGGCCTGGGCGAGCACGGTGGCGGTGGTGGTGCCGTCACCCGCGACGTCGTCCGTCTTCTTGGCGACCTCCTTGACCAGCTCGGCGCCGATCTTCTCGTAGGGGTCCTCGAGCTCGATCTCCTTGGCGATGGACACACCGTCGTTGGTGATCGTGGGGGCGCCCCACTTCTTCTCCAGGACGACGTTGCGGCCCTTCGGCCCAAGGGTCACCTTGACGGCGTCGGCGAGCTGGTTCATGCCCCGCTCGAGGCCGCGACGGGCTTCCTCGTCGAACGCGATGATCTTGGCCATCGTGTGGTGTTCCCTCCACGTGGGTGGGCGGCGGCCAGGTGATGCCCGCGACGGACGAAGTGGCACCCGGCGGTCTCTGTCCCGCCCGGTCCCCGGCTTCTCACCGCCTGGCCGTACTCGCAAAGCTGTCACTCTCACGGGGAGAGTGCTAGCTCCATGATTAGCACTCGACCTAGGTGAGTGCAAACCTCCGGGCGCTCGTCCCAAGGGCCGATTCTGTCGGTGGTGGGTGCCAGCATGAGCGCGTGGCGGGTGCTGGTTCGGCTGTGTGGGCACTGGTGGTCCGTAGGGGTGCGGGCTTCGAGGTGCAAATGGCAGACGCGGTGGGCGCCTCGGTCGGCGAGGTCACGCGGGTGGACGACCTGGGTGAGATCGAGCGGGCCAGCTCGCCCCGCTGGGTGTGGTGGCGTACGGCCGAGATCTACCCGGCGCTGCTGGAGGCCGGGGTCCGGGTGCAGCGCTGTCATGACTTGGCGGCGGTGCAGAGCCTGCTGCGCACCTACGAGGGTGAACCGTTCGTGCCGCCGCAGAGCGCACTTTCCGAACCGGCCGGGTCTGGCGCCGTCCAGATCTCGCTGTTCACCGACGACGAAGCTGCGAGCAAGCCGTCCCGGCGGCTGGGAGCCGGGCCGGACGGTGACCCTGCCATGTACGGCACGTACTTCGGGTTGGCAGAGCTACGCCGCCACTATGCCGAACAGCTCGCCCACATCGCCCGGGTCCGCAAGGCCCACCCCGGCTTCGGCCTCCTGGTCGCCGCCGAGTCGGCCGCCGGCCTGGCCGCGGTCGAGATGGGCCGGGCCGGGCTGCCGTGGAGCACCGAGATCCACGACCGGGTGCTCACTGACCTGCTCGGCCCGCGCCCGCAGCACCATGGGCGCCCGCGCAAGCTGCAGGTGCTGGCCGAGGAGGTCTCCGCGTTGCTCGCGCCGGAGAAGACCGGCCCGGCGCTGCAGGTCAACCCCGACTCCCCCGCCGACGTACTCAAGGCGTTCAAGCGCCAGGGGGTCACGCTGACCAGCACCCGGGCCTGGGAGCTGAAGGAGGTCGAGCATCCGGCGGTGGCGCCCCTGCTGCGTTACAAGGAGCTGGCCCGGCTGCACGTGGCGCACGGCTGGGGCTGGCAGGACCAGTGGGTGCGCCAGGGCCGGTTCCACGCCGAGTACGTGCCCGGCGGGGTGGTCACCGGGCGCTGGGCCACCTCGGGCGGCGGAGCGCTGCAGATCCCCAAGGTGATGCGGGCCTGTGTGGTCGCCGATCCGGGTTACGTGCTGGTGGCGGCGGACGCCGGGCAGCTCGAGCCGCGGATCCTGGCGGCGCTGTCGGCCGACCGGGGCATGATCGCGGCCACGGCCGACGCCGACATGTACACCGCCCTGGCCCGGCAGGCCCTGGGCCGCCCCGAGGCCCGTAACGAGGCCAAGATCGGGCTGCTGGCGGCCATGTACGGCGCCCGGGCGAACACCCCGGCGATGGTGGCGCTGAAGCGGCGCTTTCCGCAGGCCCTGGATCTGCTCGAACGGGCGGCGCGCACCGGTGAGAACGGCGGCATCGTGCGCTCGGTGCTCGGGCGTACCTGCCCACCGCCCGAGCCGACCTGGCAGGAGGTCCCGCCCGAGCAGGCGCTGGCCCGCTCCCGGGCGCGGGGCCGGTTCACCCGCAACTTCGTCATCCAGGCCTCGGCCGCGGACTGGGCCAATGCCCTGGTGGCCGGGCTGCGGCGCCGGCTGATCGCGCTTTCCGACCGGGCCGAACTGGTGTTCTTCCAGCATGACGAGGTGCTTGTGCATGCCCCGGCAATGCTGGCCGAGGCGGTCGTCGCGGCGATCGCCGACAGCGGCGCCGAAGCCACTGCCTTGGTTCTCGGTGATCGTGGTGTTCGTATCCCGCTGGCGGCGGCACCGATCACCTCTTATGCCGACAAGAATTAACCGCTGGTCGCATTTCTTCGGCGGTGGTGAACGCACTGCGACCGGACCGGCAAACCGAGGTCAAGAATGTGTCAGGACGACGATATCTGGCAGCCGCACCGACACCCGGGACTTAATCCATCGGGCCACGAGAATGCGGACAACCCTCGCGGCAATTGTTCAGCCGGGATATCCGGATTGTAAAAACTGTGCAAACACACAAGGCCGTCCCCGACTGGACCACCGGGGACGGCCTTGGTGACGAGTCAAGCCGCAAGCCGAGTAAGGCTCACGATCGACGCAAATCAGCTGCTGGCGGGGCGAACGGCCTCGGCCTGCGGGCCCTTCTGGCCCTGACCGACCTCGAACTCCACCCGCTGACCCTCGTCGAGCGAGCGGTAGCCGTCCATCTGGATAGCCGACCAGTGCACGAAGACGTCAGCGCCACCACCGTCAACGGTGATGAACCCATAACCCTTTTCGGCGTTGAACCACTTGACGGTTCCCTGAGCCATTCCTACTCCTGCTTGCTGTAACTGCGGCGCGACTCGAGCACTGCACACGAGCCGGGTCTCACGCTCGCCGAGCCCGCTCTCCCGAGGGGGAGCTGGTCCGGGATGGTCCAACGTGCGGGCCTCTGGCGTGAAGCTGGAGAGGACATTGCTCATCGAACTGTTCGACCGCCGCCTACAGTAGCGCCTGATTCGCGCAGGCGGGAGATACCAACTCTTAGCGGCCTTCGTGAACCGCACTTAGGCTGAGCTTCATGCGATCTGCGCGCCGACGCGTGGGACCAGAAGTCGGCATCCGTTCTACCGGCCGGCGAGGCGGTTATGTGGAGGCTCCGAGTCGGGGTCCGACCACTCGTCCGATGTTGATCAGAACCCGTCGCTGGATGAATTGGATCAACCTTTCCACCCCCGCCGGACTGGCCTTGGCGAAGGCCGGCGGAGCCCGGATCGAACCCGGTCCGTACGGGCTGCTGCTGGCCTGGGAGTACCGCAGCGCACTGCTGCCGGTGCGCGGGCGGGCGATGACCGTGGGCGATGTGGTGCTGCTCGGGATCAAGGAGTCTGCGCTGGTCAGACGGCCCCATCTGCTCCGCCACGAGGCTCGCCACGCCGGCCAGTACGCGCGCTGGCTGGGACCGCTGGGGTTCTGGCCGGCCTACGGGGTGGCCTCGCTGTACAGCTGGCTGCGCACCGGCGATCCGGCGCTGCGCAACCACTTCGAGTCGCGCGCCGGGCTGCTCGACGGCGGTTACATCCACCCGGTGCGACCGGACCCGCCGCGGCCACCGGACTGAGGAGTGGTTGACCAATTGCCGAACGGGCCGACGCATCGCCGCGCCGGCCCGTTCCGAAGGTCGTGAACAGCCGCCAGAAACTCATTCGGCTGTCGGCGAACGGACTACTGGGTGTCCTGGCCGAGGACGACCGTGATGTCGCCCGGGTTGACCTCCGGGCTGTCGGAGATCTCGCCGACGCCGATCGCCTTGCGCACCGCGTTCGCCGTCGGCTTCAGCTCGTCGCCGCCGTAGTAGATCTTGGTGACCGGCAGGTCCTTGTTGGTGGAGTTGCCGGTGCGCTTGACCGTCCAGCCCTCGCCCTTGAGGCTGCCCTCGTACTCGGCGGCCAGCCCGTTGATCCCGATCGAGTTCAGCACGATCACCTCGATCGACTTGTCCACCTTGGTGTCGGTCTCCTCGCCACCGGTGTCCGCGCCGTCGTTGCCGCCCGCAGTCTCGCTCTCCTCGGGGGCCGCCGACTCGTCCGCGGCCGACTCCTCGTCCTTCGGAGTCTCCTTGTCGGCGCTGGGAGCGGCGCTGGCTTCGGTGTCGGTGCCCTCGTCGAGGGCGGCGGAATCGCTGGAGGGCGCCTTGTCGGTGCGGCCGCCGACCACGGTGTAGACCGCGCCGATCACCAGCATCACCACGGCCACCCCGGCGATCACCGGCAGGATGGCGGCAATCGCCTTCGGCCGCGCGCGGTGGGCACCGCGGCGGCTCGCCTCCACCGGTGCGGCGGAGCGGTCGTCGTAGCCCGGAGGCCTCGTGGCGGTCATCGCATGACTCCCAGAACTATGGAACGAGCACCGCCCGGTTCAGGGGTGCCCGACGACCTGAGACTACCGACCCGAATCCGTGCGACCAGGTAACTCAGCACGCCGTCGCCGCGTCGTCCGCCCCGTCAGACGCATCTTCATGCTCGACCGTGAGCATCCAGTGACTGTGCGGAACCACTGCGACGCCGCATCTGGCGCACCCGACGCAGCCGTTTCACCAGCATAGGGTCGGCGGCCAGCGCCTCGGGTCGGTCGATCAGCGTATTCAGCACCTGGTAGTACCGGGTGGCGGGCAGGTCGAACAGTTCGCGGATGGCCTGCTCCTTGGCCCCGGCGAAGCGGAACCACTGCCGTTCGAAGGCCAGGATCTCGGCCTCGCGCGCGGTCAGCGGCCCTTCGGCGGGATCCTCGGAGTCCATGCGGATCACTCTAGGACCGCGGTCGGCCGGGTGCCATTCACTGCCGTTCACCGGCATTCACACCAGGCTGTCCAGAATCAGGTCGATGTCCGCCTCGCTGGTCTCCGGGTTGACCACTGCCAGCCGGGTGCAGGTCTCCCCGTTGTGCGTGGTCGAGACCACGAACGCCTTGTCCTCGGCCAGCAGCTGCTCCGACCAGGCCCGGTAGTTCTGCGGGGTCCAGCCGATCCGCCGGAAGCAGACCACCGACAGGTCCGGCTCGTGCAGCAGTTCCAGCTCAGGGCGCTCGCGGACCTGCTGGGCGGCGTAGCGGGCCACGGTCAGGGTGCGCTCCACGGCGTCGGTGTAGGCCTGGGTGCCGTGCGTGGCCAGGGAGAACCAGAAGGGCAGTCCGCGTGCACGTCGGGTCAGGCCGACCGCGTAGTCGGTGGGATTGGTCTCCCCGCTCTCGGTCAGCACGTCCAGGTAGCCGGCCCGCTGGGTGTGCGCGGCCCGGGCCACCGCCGGATCGCGGTAGATCAGGGCGCAGCAGTCGAACGGCGCGAACAGCCACTTGTGCGGGTCGACCACGAAGGAGTCGGCCCGCTCGATCCCGGCGAAGCGCGAGCGGACGCTGGGGGCGGCCAGCCCGGCCAGACCGTAGGCGCCGTCGACGTGGAACCACAGGCCCAGTTCCGCACACACCGCGCCGACCGACTCCAGGTCGTCGATGATGCCCAGGTTGGTGGTGCCCGCGGTGGCCACCACCGCGAACACGCCCTCGTGCCCGGCCCGGGCCAGGGTGCTGCGCAGCGCCTCGCCGGTGAGCCGGCCGTCCTCGCCGACCGGCACCCCGATGAAGTCGATGTCCATCACGTCGCAGGCGCTCACGATCGAGGAGTGCGCGTTGGCGGTGCCGGCGATCGCCCAGCGCGGCGGCAGGTGCTGCGAGCGCTGGTGCCGGGCCTGGTAGCGGGCGGCCACCAGCGCGGACAGGTTGCCGATGGTGGCGCCGGGGACGAACACTCCACCCGCCTGCTCCGGCAGCCCGGCCAGACCGGACAGCCAGGCCAGCGCCTGGTTCTCGGCGAAGACCGCGCCCGAGCCCTCCATCCAGGTGCCCGCGTACAGGCTGGAGGCGCTGACCACCAGGTCGAACAGGGTGGCGGCCTTGGTCGGGGCGCAGGGGATGAAGGAGAGGTAGCGCGGATGGTCCACCGTGATGCAGGCCCGGGCCAGGACGTCGCTGAACAGCCGCAGCACCTCCTCGCCGCCCATCCCCTCGGCGGTGATCGTCGGCCCGACCAGCTTCTGCAGCTCGGCCGCGGTCAGCGGAGCGTCCAGCGGAGCGTTCTGAGGCGCGTTCTGCAGGCTCATCCGGTGCCGCGAGTAGTTCATCACGGCCTCGGCGAGAACCTGGGTGCCTGCGTCGTAGCGATGCACGGATGTGCAGTCTAAGCGTGGCTGGCGATACCGTCGCCTGCGTGACGCGCCGACCACTCGCCGAGCAGATCGACCCCGGATGGGCTGCCGCCCTTGCCCCGGTCGAGGACAAGATCGCCGAGATGGGCGATTTCCTCCGGAAGGAGATCGCCGACGGCAGGACTTACCTGCCTTCCGGGCCCAATGTGCTGCGGGCGTTCAAGCAACCGCTCGACCAGGTGCGGGTACTGATCGTCGGGCAGGACCCGTACCCCACTCCGGGGCACGCGGTGGGGCTGTCGTTCTCGGTGGCCCCGGATGTCCGGCCGCTGCCGCGCAGCCTGGTCAACATCTACAAGGAGCTGCACTCCGACCTCGGCATCGAGCCGGCCAAGCACGGTGACCTGACCAAGTGGTCGGAGAACGGTGTGCTGCTGCTCAACCGGGTGCTGACGGTGGCGCCTGGTGCACCGGCATCGCACCGGGGTAAGGGCTGGGAAGAGGTCACCGCGCAGGCCATCCACGCTCTGGTCGAGCGGGACGAGCCGCTGGTGGCGATCCTGTGGGGCCGCGACGCCCGCAACCTCGCGCCCGCGCTGCAGGACATTCCCCGGATCGAGAGTGCGCACCCCAGCCCGCTGTCGGCCAACAACGGCTTCTTCGGCTCTCGTCCGTTCAGCCGGGCCAACGCCGAGCTCGAGGATCTGGGCGCCGACCCGATCGACTGGTCTCTCTGAAACTGCTTTCAAACTAAGGACGCTGTGGGCAACCGGGTGCCCACAGCGTCCTTAGTTTGGTTGTCAGTGTTGTAGTTCGGCCGCTTCGTACAGCGTGTTGCGCCGGCGCGCGGGCCGGTCGAGGTACTCGGAGATCTCCTCCAGCTCGTCCACGGTCTTCAGCGAACCGTACTGCGAACCGGCCATTCTCGAGATGGTCTCCTCCATCAGGGTGCCGCCCACGTCGTTCGCCCCGGCCTGCAGCATCGCCCGGGTGCCCTCCACCCCGAGCTTGACCCAGGACGTCTGGATGTTGTCGATCCGGCCGTACAGCAGGATTCTCGCGAGCGCGTGCACCACCAGGTTGTCGCGCATGGTCGGCCCCGGGCGGGCCACCCCGGCCAGGTAGATCGGCGCGTTCTGGTGCACGAAGGGCAGCGCCACGAACTCGGTGAACCGGGCGTTGCCGTACTCGATGCTCTGCTCCTGCAGCTGGGCCAGCAGCCTCAGGTGCCGGGCCCAGTGCGCGGGATTGTCCACGTGGCCGTACATCATGGTCGAGGAGGTGGGCAGGCCGACCTGGTGGGCGGTGGTGACCACCTCGATCCATTCCCGGGTGGGCAGCTTGCCCTTCGTCAGGATCCAGCGCACGTCGTCGTCCAGGATCTCCGCGGCGGTGCCCGGAAGTGAGTCCACCCCGGCCTCTTTCACCCGCTCCAGCCATTCCCGGATCGGTAGGCCGGTACGGGTGGAGCCGTTCACCACCTCCATCGGGCTGTAGGCGTGCATGTGCATCTGCGGCACGGCCTCCTTCACCGCCCGGGCGATGTCGAAGTAGGCGTTCGCCGGCAGCCGGGGGTCGATCCCGCCCTGCATGCACACCTCGGTCGCGCCGACCGCCCAGGCCTCGCGCACCCGCTGCTTGACGTCGTCCAGCGACAGGGTGAACGCGTCGTCGTCCTGCCGGCGCTGGGCGAAAGCGCAGAAGCGGCAACCGGTGTAGCAGACGTTGGTGAAGTTGATGTTCCGGTTGACGACGTACGTGACGTCGTCGCCGACCGCCTCCCGGCGCAGGTCGTCGGCGATCCGGGCGAGCTGCTTCAGGGCGTCGCCCTCGGCGTAGGCCAGCAGGACGGCCTGGTCCTCGGTGAGCTGCTGCGGTTCGGTCTCGGCGGTCTTCAGGGCCTGGACCATGTCGCCGTCGATCCGCTCGGGAGCGCCGGTCTGGACGGCCTTTTCGCGTAGCGCCGACCAGTCGCCGTAGACGTCGTCGAAGTCGCTGCGGCGGTCGCTGGTGCGGCCGGTGGTGTCGATCGTGACGTTCAGATCGGTGCGGCCGCTGCTGCCCCAGTCAGGATCCGGCTCCTGCCAGGGCATTCCCTTGATCAGCGCACTGGGGTTGGCCAGGCCGTCCTGGCGCATCAGGGCCTTGACATGACCGTAAACCCTGGGGTCGAGCCAGGGTTCGCCGACGGCCGCGTACTCGGGGTGCACGGTCAGGCGCTCAGTCAGCTCAAAACCGGCATCGGCGCTGTACTTCGCCAGATCGTCCAGGTGCGGCCAGGGACGCTCGGGGTTCACGTGGTCGGGGGTGAGCGGGGAGACGCCGCCCCAGTCGTCGGCCCCGGCCTGCAGCAGCCGGCCCAGCTGCTCGGGCTCGGACAGGTTGGGCGGCACCTGGATCCGCATCCTCGGCCCGAGCACGATCCGCGCGGTGGCGACGGCGGCCAGGTACTCCTCGTCCTCGGCGTCGGCCCGGTGGCGCATCACGGTCTTCGGCTTGGCCCGGAAGTTCTGGATGATGGTTTCCTGGATGTGACCGTACTCGCGGGCCAGCCGGCGCAGCGCGAGGAGCGACTCGGCCCGGTCGGCGAACGTCTCGCCGATGCCGATCAGCAGGCCGGTGGTGAACGGGATGTTCAGCCGGCCCGCGTCCTCGATCACCCGCAGCCGCACCTGCGGGTCCTTGTCCGGGCTGCCGTAGTGCGCCTGACCTGGAGTTTCGTACAGATGCCGAGAGGTTGTCTCGAGCATCATGCCGACGCTCGGCGAGACCGGCTTGATCCGGCCCAGGTCCTGCCAGCTCATCACCCCGGGGTTGAGGTGCGGCAGCAGACCGGTCGCCTCGAGCACCTGCACGGCCAGGCTGCGGATGTAGCCCAGGGTGTCCTGGTACCCGGCCTCGGCCAGCCACTCCTTGGCCTCGGGCCAGCGGTCCTCCGGGCGGTCGCCCAGGGTGAAAAGGACTTCCTTGCAGCCCAGCGCGGCCCCCTGGCGGGCCACCCGCAGCACCTCGTCGGGCGTCATGTACAGACCCTTGCCCTCGCGCTCGAGCTGCTTGGGGGTCTTCACGAACGTGCAGTAGTGACACCGGTCGTTGCAGAGGTGGGTGACCGGGACGAAGACCTTGCGGGAGTAGGTGACGATGCCGCTGCGCCCGGCGTTGGCCAGGCCCGCGTCCCGCACCGCCCCGGCCGCCCGCAGCAGGCGCTCCAGATGCTCACCCCGGGCCTGCAGCAGGACCTCGGCCTCGGCCTCGTTCAGAGTGACGCCGTCCTCGGCCCGCCGCAGCGCCCGGCGCAGCGCGGATTCGGAGGGCGCGGGCGCTGACGAAGGGGTCGGCGTCTGGGTCACGAAGGGCTCCTTCTGCTTGCGGGGCTTGCTGCCAGGGTGGAACCTGAATCGCCGCTCATCACCCTCGTGCGAATCTACGCGGGCGCCCCTGGCATTCCCGATCGGGCAACTTCGGCCCGCGCAGGTTTCACCGGCGCCCGCGCGTATCAGGCTGCGGCGACCGAGCATCTTTCTACGCAGTAACCCCCCAGACTTCCCTCTTCAGGAGATTCAGCGCGATGCGCAGCTCGCAGCCCGTCGGCGGCAAGGTCGTGGTCATCACCGGTGCGGCGCGGGGTCTGGGGGCCGCGCTGGCCGAGCAACTGGCCGCGCGGGGCGCCCGCGTGGCCCTGCTCGGGCTGGAGCCCGACGAGCTGGCCGTGGTGGCCGCCCGGTGCGGGCGTAACGCCGCTTGGTTCGAGTGCGACGTGACCGACCCGGAACAGCTCGCCGCCGCCGTGGCCGGGGTGGAGAAGCGCTTCCGCGGGGTGGACGTGCTGGTGGCCAACGCAGGCATCGCGATGGGCAGCCCTCTGCTGCTGGCCGAGCCGGCTGCCTACGAGCGGGTGATCGAGGTCAACCTGCTGGGCAGCATCCGGACCTTGCGCGCTTTCCTGCCCCTGCTGATCCGCAGCCAGGGGTACTACCTGCAGATCGCTTCGCTGGCCGCGCTCAGCCCCACGCCGATGATCACCTCGTACGGCGCCAGCAAGGCCGGCGTGGAGGCTTTCGCCTTGGGGGTACGCACCGAACTGGCTGTGCACGGAGTCGGTGGCGGGGTGGCCTACCTGTCATTCACTGACACCGACATGGGCCGCTCGGCCAGCCGCTCCAGCAGTGGGGTGCGCCTGCATGACCTGGACCGCGCGGTGAACCGCTTGGTGCAGGGAATCGAGCGGCGCGCACCCTACGTCTACGGCCAGGCCTTCATCCGGCTGCTGCGCCCGGTGCGAGGGCTCCTGCCGGGGGTGGTGCATCGGGTGGCCCGGGGACCTGCCTCGCGGTTCGAGGCTGCGGTAGCTCAGGCCGGGCCGCAGGCCTCCTCGCCGATCGGGCCGGGCGGGCGGGCGGACACCAAGGCCCGCAAGTTCCGAGACCCGGAGACCACCGGCTAGCTCCTACATCACCACAGATGTTGCCCTGGCCAAGGTTGGTGCTCTCCGCACCGGGCAAGGGAGAAAGCAGTCCCGGACCGGGAGCGGTGGGCGGGGACGCTCAGATGATGTGTACACCTGGTACCAGATGGACCACGTTGACACATCGTGAGCGGTCGTCGGCCGGGCTCTGCCCGGGGATGGGCAGGATCGGGCTGGCACGGTCTCACCAAGGCCGGGCGGCAGATCCGCCGACAAGCCGTCAAGGTCGGCGTGACTTCCGAAGCACGACCTGGTCTGATCCACCGGGCCGTGCTTCAACGCGCCCGGCCCGACCAGCCCGGTAGCTCCTCAGCCACCCGCCTCACCGGCGGGTGGCCCCGCGGAACGGGCCACCCCGTCCGTTGCTTCTAAATCAGCCGACCATAGGAAACCGGGCAGCCCTATGGAACGGACCGCGACGTCCGTTGCTTGTGGTTGTTCCGGTCAGAGGCAGACCGGCGAGCCCGCTGCCTCTGACCCGTCTGCGTGATCGCCGGCGGACCGCTCAGTTCTGCGGGGGCTGCCCGTAACGCGGCGGCTCGTTCGGCGGGGTGCCGTACGCCGGGCCGTCTGTCGGAGGCTGCTGCTTGGGCTGCTGGCCCGGCTTGGCACCGCCCTTGCCGTCCTTGAAGCGCTCGGTCAGGCCGCGGGCCTGCTCCTGCACCTTGGCGCGGGTTGCCGGATCCTTCAGCTTCTTGCTGAGCTCCTGCGCCTGAGCCTGCACCTTGGCCCGGGTGGCCGGGTCCTTGGCGGCAGCCTGAGCCTGCGCGAGGAGTTTCTTGCCCTGGGGGGAACGGGCGAACGCGGTGACTTTCCCGAGAAAACCGGCCATGCCCAAAAGTAACCGCTGAGCTGATCAAAAGCATCCGCGTGGCGGGCCGCGTCCGGAAGCCGCCGATGTGCCGAACCGCCAGGTCGCAGGCAGGATGCGGGCCATGGCACCGAAGCATGACGATGAAGTGGCAGAGGCTGTCAGAACCCCCGCGCAGCTGGACGGCTCCCGCTACGACGTGGTGGTGGTCGGAACCGGCTCGGCGGGTAAGCCGCTGGCCAGCGAATTGGCCAAGGCCGGGCTGCGGGTGCTGGCGGTGGAACGGCATCGGGTCGGCGGCGAGTGCGCCTACGTGGCCTGTGTGCCGTCCAAGTCGATGCTGCTCGCGGCCCGGCGGCATCGGGCGTCCGGCTCACCTTCCTTTGCCGAGGCCGTGGCGCTGCGCGACAAGATCGTTTGGCACCGCTCGGACCACAAGGCGGTGGAAGGGATGCTCGAGGCGGGCGTCGAGCTGGTGCGGGCTTCGGCCGCCTTCTCGCCCGGCGCGGTGCAGCTCGACGGCACCGCCACGGTGCGCTGGAGCCGGGCCCTGGTGATCGCCACCGGGGCCGATGCGGTGATCCCGAAGATCGATGGCCTGCAGCAGGATGCGGCGGGGATCTGGACCTCCGACCAGGCCCTGTCCAGCGATGAACTGCCGCCACGGCTGGCGATCTTGGGTGGCGGCCCGATCGGCTGCGAGCTGGCCGAGGTGTACGCGTCGTTCGGCAGCCAGGTCACCCTGCTGGAGGCCGCGCCCACGTTGCTGCCCCGCGAACAGCCCTGGCTCGGCGAGGCCATGGCTCAGGCGCTGCGCCGGCTGGGGGTAGACGTCCGCACCAGCACGGAGCTCACCGCAGTGCAGCCGGGGCTCGTGCTGCAGACGGCCCAGGGCGAGATCGCGGCCGAGCGCCTCCTGGTGGCGATCGGCAAACGCCCGCTCACCGAAGGTCTGGAGAACCTGGAGCTCGGGGAGAAGGGCGAACTGCTTGTAGACGCTCGGATGCGGGTGCGTGCGAACGGCGGCGAGGCGCTGGCCGATGTGTTTGCGATCGGCGACGTCACGGCGCTCAACCCCTATACCCACGGCGCCAACTACCAGGCCCGGGTGGTGGCCGACGAACTGTTGGGCCGCGGCCGTGACGCCGACCATTCCGGCACCCCTCGGGTGGTCTACACAGACCCCACGGTCTTCGCTGTCGGGGAGACCGAACGCACCGCCGCCGACCAGGGTCTGCGCACGGTCAGCGCGCGGTTCGACGTGACCGGCACAACGCGCGCCGCAGTGGAGGCAGTTGAGCAGGCCGACGATCGCCCGGCCTCCCTGGAGCTGATTGCCGACGCGTCCAGCGGCGTACTTCTGGGCGCCGCCGCGATCGGTCCGGAGGCCGACTCTTGGGCTGCCGAACTGGCCCTCGCAGTGCGGGCGCGGATCACCGTGCAGGCCCTTGCCGACCAGCCGCACGCCTTCCCCTCCTGGGCCGAGGCGATCGGCTCACCGGCCCAGGAGCTGGCGGCCCGGCTGAGAACTGCCTGATCTGAGCGGCTGATTCACCGGCTGCCCCGGGGCACCGCGCAGATAAGGTTCGTGCCATGGATGCGGGCACGAACGACGGAACGATCTCGAGCGCGGTCTTCGTCACGGCGACAGAGCCGGAACCGCGCAAATACGGCAAGCCGGTAGTCATCGGCGGCATCCTGGACCACCTGTGCGAACGCCTCGGGCCGGACAATGTGCACCTGGTCCTGATCGGCCGGGCCGACGTCGAGCGCCCACCGGTTCAGTACCACCGGCACGTGCTGACCAAGCCGGGCACGGTGGAACAGGCCACCTCGGTCCTGGCCAATGTGGTCCTGCCGCCCCGCTTCCGCCCGGCCGGCCTGGGCCAGGCCGCGGGCGAGCACTCCGGCGGCCGCTACCGGCACCCGCTGCAGGAGGCGGTGCTGCACTCGGCCAACCTGGGCACCCGGATCTTCAAGGTGATCAACGAGATCGAGGCCGATCTCGAGGTCTGGGACACCGTGCGGATGGGCCAGTACGTGCTGGAGCGCGGCGAGACCGCCCGCGACCGCTCGATGCTGTGGCCCGGCTCGTCGTTCGGCCACCAGGTCAAGCGCCGCATCCTGTACGCGGACGACCTGTTCTCCGAGCGCTACGACGCCATGCTGAAGGAGGACACGGCCACCGGTAACCCGGGCGGCGAGTTCGCCAAGCTGCTGCCCGGCCCGGCGAAGAAGCTGCTGGCCAACCCGCGGGTGCACCGGCCGCTGCTGCGCCTGGAGCGCGACCTGGTCGCTGCCTCCGAGGTCCGCCAGCCGGAGTACTTCGACGGCACCTACCTGATCAGCCCGGAAGAGACCGCCCGCCTGGCCGAGAAGGTGCCGGGGGCGAACATCGGCACCCTGCCCCCGCTGCTGCGCGAGCCCTCCGGCACCCGGATCCGGCAGTACAACGGCGCCCCCGAGTTCACCTTCATCGGTGGTTTCGACTATGCGCCCAACCGGGACGGCCTGGACTGGTTCCTGACCAACTGCCGCGAGGCGGTGCTGCAGGCGCTGCCCAACGCCGTGATCAACGTGGTCGGCCCGGGCACCGACGCCGGTCTGCCCTCGGGTGAGGCCTGGGGCGAGAAGGTTCGCTTCCTCGGCTGGGTGGACGACCTGGACACGGTGCTCAACGGCAGCGCCACGCTGCTGTCGCCGCTGCGGACCGGTAGCGGCGTAAAGATCAAGGTGCTGGAGGCGCTGGCCCGGGCCCTGCCGGTGGTCGGTACCAAGGCCGGGGTGCAGGGCATCGAGGGTGGCGAGAGCAGCGGTCTGCTGATCGGCGAGACCCCGCAGGAGCTGGCCGCGGCGATGCAGCGGGCCACCGATCCGCTGCGCAACCAGCAGTTGTCGGCGGCGGCCCGGACGGCCTGGGACACCAAGTACTCCCCCGTCGTGGTGCGCCGTAAGTACGACGAGATCTTCGGCTTGTCGCGCCCGATCGCTCCGGAGACCCGCCCGATCCAGCTCCCCCGCTTCTGAGCCGGGTACCCCGAACAGAACTGGGGACGCCCGCGGTCACCGACCGCGGACGTCTCCAGTTCTGGTTGGATCAGTTGGCGTCGGGCATGCCGCCGGTGGGACGGTTCGGGTCACGCTTCTCGGCCCAGACCGTGCGCACGGCCGGGTATTTGGCCAGCAGTTCGCTGCAGGTGCGCGAGGTGTAGTTGCGCTCGGCCATGCCGGCCAGCAGCAGCCGGGTCGCCTCGCCGCGGTCCAGGCCCTCGCCGGTCTCCGGGTCGGAGGCGCCTACGCCGTCGCCGGAGAAGTCGTGCAGCAGCACGATGCCGCCCTGGTGCAGGGAGCCGATGGCGCGCTCGGCGATGGTGGCCGCGTCGGAGCCGTCCCAGTCGCGGGCCCAGGCCGACCAGACCACCACGTCCATCCCCAGCGCCCGGGTGGCCAGGTACTGCCCGATGGTCTGCGCGCCGTAGGTGGGACGGAACAGCAGCACCTTGCGGCCGGTGATCCGCTCCAGCCGGGACTTGCCGTCGCGGATCAGCGCCACGGCCTCCTTGATCGGCAGCGAGCTGAGCCGGGTGTGATCGATGCCGTGCAGGGCGATCTCGTGGCCCTCGGCGATGATCCGGCGCACCAGGTCGGGGTACTTCTCGGCCTGCTCCACCATCACGAAGAAGGTGGCCCGGTTGCCGCTGGCGGCCAGCGCCTCGAGCACCTGCGGGGTGTAGACCGGGTCGGGCCCGTCGTCGTAGGTGAGACCGACCACCTTCTCGGAGGTGGCGACCGCGGCAACGGTGCTGACCGCGAGCAGCGCCGGGCGGCCGTACTTGAGCACCTTGTCCGGTTCGGGCAGCTGGCGCTCGCCGACCTCGTAGTCGCAGACGTAACCGCGGCGCACGAGCCGGGCGGACAGGTCGAGCAACGGCCGCCGGGCGGCGGGCCGAACGGAGGCCTCAGTCATGGTGGCCAACCTATCCGCACCCACCGTCAGTTTTGCGCCGACATCACGCTGCGCCACCGCCGTAGAGCACTGAGGCGGCCGAACCGGGGTAAATGGTCCACCCTCCGCTGCCGGAGTACACCTATCCAGTTACTCCGGGCCGATCTCGGTCATCACCACCCCCCTCGTCTGGATACGCTCGACTTCTCTTTGAATTCGGAGGATCCCTAGATGTCCGTTCAGCACGTCGGCGTCATCGGCGCCGGAATCGTCGGTCTCGCAGTCGCCCGGCGGATCACCGAGGTCTACCCCGGCACGCAGATCACCGTCCTGGAGAAGGAGGACCGGCCGGCGGTTCACCAGACCGGGCACAACAGCGGTGTGGTGCACGCCGGGCTCTACTACACCCCGGGCTCGCTCAAGGCCACGCTGTGCCGTCGCGGCGTGGGCCTGCTGCAGGAGTACACGCAGGAGAAGAAGCTCCCCTACGACGAGTGCGGCAAGCTGGTCGTGGCGATCAACGACGCCGAGGTCGCGGGTCTGAAGAAGATCCAGGAGAAGGCCGCCAAGAACGGCGTGCCGGACGTGGCCTGGCTGGACAACGTGGGCCTGCGCGAGATCGAGCCGTACGCGGCCGGTGTCGCCGCCCTGCACTCCCCCCGCACCGCGATCACCGACTACGTGGCGATCACCGACGCCTACGCCGACGACGTGCGCGCGGCCGGCGGCAGCATCGAGTTCAACTTCCCGGTCGACGGGATCACCCAGTACAACAACAAGGTCCAGGTCAAGTCGAACGGCCGCACCATGGTCTTCGACCGGCTGGTGGTCTGCGCCGGTCTGCAGTCCGACAAGGTGGCCACCTGGGCCGGCGACGACGCGGGCCCGGCGATCGTGCCCTTCCGCGGCGAGTACTTCCAGCTGCTGCCCGAGCGCACGCACATGGTCAAGGGCCTGATCTACCCGGTGCCCAACCCGGACTACCCGTTCCTGGGCGTGCACTACACCAAGCGTGTGCACGGCGGCGTGGACCTCGGCCCGAACGCGGTGCTGGCCTTCGCCCGCGAGGGGTACACCAACGGCACCTTCAAGGCCTCGGAGCTGTTCGAGACGCTGAAGTGGCCGGGCTTCCGCAAGCTCGCGGCGCAGCACTGGAAGATGGGCGCCAACGAGATGGCGGGCTCGCTGAGCAAGCGGCTGTACGTGAAGTTCGCCCAGCAGTACGTGCCCGAGATCCAGGCCGGCGACCTGGTCAAGGCCCAGGCCGGGGTGCGGGCCCAGGCGGTCGACCGGGACGGCTCGCTGGTCGACGACTTCCGGATCTCCAAGCTGGACAAGGTGATGGCCGTACGCAACGCGCCCTCACCGGCGGCCACCAGCTCGATGGCGATCGCCGAGTACATCACCGACGAGCTGCGCGACCTGATGGTCACGAAGTGACTCTGAAGTAGGACCGGAGCGGGACCGGTCCGGACGGACGTCGCCTGGCGTTCATCCGCCGGTCCCGGGCCGGGGGCCTGTGCGCCGCGTGAGCCTCACAGCCAGTTACGGAACGTGCGATTTTCCGGATTCTTGATGCTTTCTTGGGTGCCCTGGGCACATCCGGTCCGGTGCCCTGGCATGCTTACGCCCGGGGGGCAGCAGCGCTGCTGTCGGTCCTTCGGGCACAGCGGCTCAGGTGAACGTATATATGAACCTCACCCGATCGGCCATGGTTCCCTGACTGGTCAGGTTCGGCGGTTACGAAGGTAAAAGTCCGGAAGAACGGTTTCGGATTGCCCGATTTAACCGTCGAAGTTACGCGAGTGACTACGAAACGTAGTCACTGAAACCAAAATCGTCACTCGACACGTGCGTTGCGGTAACGAACTCGGCATTGGCTAACGATGAGGTTGGCGAGACCGTACTTTGGCAGTGGCGGCAGTGCGGGGCTGCGGACGACACAGTGCGACAGGGAGGGCTTGTAGTGACGCTCCGTGATCCGATGGGCAGGGCCGGCAATTCCGGGGGACCGTCCCCGGACGGCAGCCACCCGGACGAAGCACGGCTGGTCATCGACGTACGCGGCGAGGCCGCGCCCGCCCAGCACCTGGCCGGCTCACAGCAGTCGCAGAACGGCTACGGCGGCTTCGCCCCGCAGGCCTCGTTCAACCAGCAGATGGCCACCCAGCCGATCCAGATCCCCCAGCTGAACTCGCCGCACGCAGACCTGCGCCCGGGCGGCAACGCCCAGGACGACGACCCGCCGGCCGGCACCTGGGCCGGACCGCTGGTCCGCGCCGGGATCCGCCCGATGCTGGTGCTGCTGGACCTGGTGGCCTGCGTGGCCGGCGCCCTGGCGTCCGGCGGGCTGCGGCCGATCATGGGCATCTTCACCATCCTGCTGATCGCGGCCTACGCCACCGGCGGCCTGTACCGCTCGCGGCTGTCGCCCTCGATCCTCGACGACATCCCGGCCATCTCCGGCCGCCTGCTGGTCGTCCTGGCCCTCACGGTCACCGGCCAGCTCACGCTCAACCAGCTGCGCTGGGACGTGGAGATGGTCGACTGGAAGCTGCTGATCGCCGCCGCGGTCACCTTCGTCGCCACCGTCTGCCTGCGCACCACCGCCTACGGCCTGGTCCGCTTCGCCCGTCGAACGGGGAGGATCGCGCACCGCACCCTGATCCTGGGCGCCGGCCGGGTGGGCACCTACCTGGCCGAGTCGCTCTCCCAGCACCCGCAGTACGGCCTGCAGCCGATCGGCTTCCTCGACATCGACCCGCCGCGGCCGGGCGTCAGCGCCTCGCACCGCATCCTGGGCCGGCCCGAGCAGCTGGTCGAGGTCCTGCTGGACCACCAGGTCCGCAACGTGATCGTGGCCTTCGGCTCGATGCGCGAGTCCGAGCTGGTCGACATCATCCGCACCTGCGACCGGCTGCACTGCGAGATCTTCGTGGTGCCCCGGCTGTTCGAGCTGCACCACATCGGCGCCGAGATGGACACCGCCTGGGGTATGCCCCTGGTGCGCCTGCGCCGCGCCGCCTACCGCAGCCGCGCCTGGCAGGTGAAGCGAGGGATCGACATCGCCTTCTCCGGCTTCGCGCTGTTCCTGCTGTCCCCGCTGATGGCGGTCATCGCCGCGGCGGTGCGCTGGGAGGGCGGCCCGGGCATCCTGTTCAAGCAGGAGCGGGTCGGCGTCGACGGCCAGCACTTCTCGGTGATGAAGTTCCGGTCGATGAAGCCGGTCAACGAGGCCGAGTCGGCCACCAACTGGAACATCGCCCAGGACCACCGGCTCGGCCCGGTCGGCAAGTTCCTGCGCCGTTCGTCGCTGGACGAACTGCCCCAGCTGCTGAACATCCTGCGCGGCGACATGAGCCTGGTCGGTCCCCGGCCGGAGCGCCCGCACTTCGTCGACACCTTCCGCAGCCAGCACCCGCACTACGTCGCCCGGCACCGGGTGCCGTGCGGCCTGACCGGCCTGGCCCAGGTCAACGGCCTGCGCGGAGACACCTCGATCGCCGAGCGGGCCCGGTTCGACAACTACTACATCGAGAACTGGTCGCTCTGGCTCGACATCAAGATCCTGATGCGCACCGCTATGTCCGTGATCCGGGCCGAGGGCGGCTGATCACGTCTTCACCGTGACCGCCGTCCGGGGTGGTCACGGTGCGCCGAACCGGTCACTACCAGGCCGGATCGGCCCAAGGGGCCCGGCGGTGCGGCCATACTGGTCGCCCCGTCAGCGGGTTCTCCCCGGGTAGGGCCTTCCCCAAAGAACCCCAAAGAACCCGACCGTTCACCAATCCCCCCATTCGTGCGAGGAATGTCCTGTGACTGAACAGCAGCCCGACGTCTCCGAGATCCCCGTAGTCCTGCTCGCCGGAGGTATGGGCACCCGGCTGCGCGAGGCCAGCGGGGACAAGCTGCCCAAGCCGATGGTGGACATCGGCGGCCGCCCGGTGCTGTGGCACGTGATGAAGATGTACCAGGCGCACGGCTTCCGTAAGTTCGTGATCTGCCTGGGCTACAAGAGCGACGTGATCAAGCGGTACTTCCTGGACTACCGGCAGGCCGCGGGCGACTTCACCCTCACCAACGACGGCTCCGAGCCGGTCTTCCACTCGGCCGGCAAGGTCGAGGACTGGGAGATCACCTTCGTCGAGACCGGTCTGCAGACCGGCACCGTGGGCCGGGTCAAGCGGGTCGCCGAGCACCTCAAGGCCGACCAGTTCATGCTCACCTACGGCGACGGCGTCGGCGACGTCGACATCTCCAAGGTGGTCGCCACCCACCGGGCCGGCGGCCGGATCGGCACCGTCACCGCGGTGCACCCGACCAGCCGCTACGGCGAGATGCACGTCGAGGGCGACCAGGTGGTCGAGTTCAACGAGAAGCCCACCCTGGCCACCGGCTGGGTGAACGGCGGCTTCTTCATGTTCGAGCGCAGCTTCATCGACAAGTACCTGTCGAAGATCGACGACGACTCGATGATGCTGGAGCAGCAGCCCCTGCAGGAACTGGCCCGGGACGGGCAGCTCTCGCTCAACGGCCACGAGGGCTTCTGGCTGGGTATGGACACCTACCGGGACTGGACCGAGCTCAACAAGATGTGGGACCGCGGCGAGGCGTCCTGGAAGTTCTGGCAGGACTGAGTCTCCCCTCCCTTCCGATCGTTCGACCGACGTATACAACAAGGAGCAACTGACCATGAAGGTCCTGGTGACAGGCACCGAGGGGTACCTGGGCTGCCTGGTGGCGCCCGAGCTGATGAAGCGCGGTCACGAGGTGATCGGCGTGGACACCGGCTACTACCGGCAGGGCTGGCTGTACAACGGCGTCCCGTTCACGGCCCAGACGCTGGCCAAGGACATCCGCGAGATCACCGTCGAGGATCTCGAGGGTGTCGACGCGATCGTGCACATGGCCGAGCTGTCCAACGACCCCCTGGGTGAGCTGCTCTCCGAGGTCACCTACACGGTCAACCACAAGGGCTCGGTCAAGCTCGCCGAGATGGCGATCCAGGCTGGCGTCGAGCGCTTCGTCTACATGTCCTCGTGCAGCGTGTACGGCGTGGCCGAGGGCACCGTGGACGAGAACTCCCCGGTCAACCCGCAGACCGCCTACGCCGACTGCAAGACCCTGGTCGAGCGCGACCTGAGCGCCCTGGCGAGCGACAACTTCTCGCCCACGTTCATGCGCAACGCCACCGCCTTCGGCGCCTCCCCGCGCCAGCGGTTCGACATCGTGCTGAACAACCTGTCCGGCCTGGCCTGGACCAC
Organism: Kineosporia babensis; assembly: GCF_021129305.1. Classification (GTDB taxonomy): domain Bacteria; phylum Actinomycetota; class Actinomycetes; order Actinomycetales; family Kineosporiaceae; genus Kineosporia; species Kineosporia babensis. The sequence goes on from NZ_JAJOMB010000008.1 coordinate 194,482, forward strand.
CAAGAAGATCGCGATGAACTCGGACGGCACCCCGTGGCGTCCGCTGGTGCACGGCCTGGACATCGCCAAGTCGATCTACTGCGCCCTCGAGGCCCCGCGCGAGGCCGTCCACAACGAGAAGTTCAACGTGGGCAGCAACGAGCAGAACTACCAGGTCCGGACGATCGCCGAGACGGTCGGCGCCGAGTTCCCGGGCTGCGAGGTCACCTTCGGCCCGGCCGGTGGCGACAACCGCAGCTACAAGGTGAACTTCGACAAGATCTCCTCGCAGCTGCCCGGCTTCTCCTGCGACTGGGACGCCCAGAAGGGTGCCGCCCAGCTGCACCAGGTCTTCCAGGCGATCGACATGGACGAGGCCACCTTCACCGGCCGCGGCCACACCCGCCTGAAGCAGCTCGAGCACCTGATCAGCACCAAGCAGCTGGACGCCGACCTGTTCTGGACCAAGGAGGCGGCGGCCAAGTGATCATCACCAAGCAGCACATCCCCGACGTCGCGATCGTCGAGCTGGAGCGCCGCGAGGACGACCGCGGCTTCTTCGCCCGGACGTTCGACGTGGCCGAGTTCGAGGCCGCGGGCCTGAACCCGGCCGTCGAGCAGTGCAACATGTCGTACAACCACAAGGCCGGCACCCTGCGGGGCATGCACTACCAGCTGGACTACGCCCCCGAGGTCAAGCTGATCCGCTGCGTGCGCGGCGCGATCGTCGACCAGATCGTGGACATGCGTCCGGACAGCCCGACCTACCTGCAGCACGTCTCGGTCGAGCTGACCGCGGAGAACCGCAAGGCTCTCTACGTGCCGGCGATGTTCGCCCACGGTTTCCAGACCCTGGTCGACGACACCGAGGTGATGTACCAGGTCACCGGTAAGTACACCCCGGACGCCGAGCGCGGTCAGCGCTACGACGACCCGGCCCTGGGCCTGACCTGGCCGCACGAGGTCACCGTGATCAGCGACAAGGACAAGTCCTGGGCGCTGCTGGAAGGTGCCGCGAAGTGATCATCGTCGACACCGCGCTGGCCAAGCGCGAGGCCGAGGGCAACCCGGTCCGGGTGGCCCTGGTCGGCGCCGGCTTCATGGGCCGGGGCTTCGTCAACCAGGTCGTGAACTCGGTTCCCGGCATGGTCGTGGCGGCCATCGTCAACCGCACCCAGGCCAACGCCGAGCGGGCGTACACCGAGGCCGGCGTGACCTCGTGGGAGGTCACCGAGACCGCTGAGGCGACGTCCAAGGCGGTCGCCGCCGGCACCCCGGTGATCACCTCGAACTACGCCGCGGTCACCGAGGCCGAGGGCATCGACGCGATCGTCGAGGCCACCGGCAACGTCGAGTACGGCGCCCACGTGGTGACGTCGGCGATCGAGTTCGGCAAGCACGTGGTGCTGCTGAACGCCGAGGTCGACGGCACCGTCGGCTCCGCGCTGAAGGCCCGCGCCGACGCCAAGGGCGTCATCGTGACCGGCTGCGACGGCGACCAGCCGGGCGTCCAGATGAACCTGGTGCGTTTCGTCAAGAGCATCGGCCTCACGCCGCTGGTCTGCGGAAACATCAAGGGCCTGCAGGACGAGTACCGCAACCCGACCACGCAGGAAGGCTTCGCCAAGCAGTGGGGGCAGGACCCCCACATGGTGACCTCCTTCGCCGACGGCACGAAGATCTCCTTCGAGCAGGCGATCGTGGCCAACGCGACCGGCATGACGGTGGAGAAGCGCGGCATGCGCGGTGCCGACCACCGGGCCCACGTGGACGAGCTGACCAAGGCGTACGACGTCGAGGAGCTCAAGGCGGCCGGCGGCTACGTGGACTACGTGGTCGGCAGCCAGCCCGGCCCGGGTGTCTTCGTCCTGGCCACCCACGACGACCCGAAGCAGAAGCACTACCTGAACCTGTACAAGCTCGGCGAGGGCCCGCTGTACAGCTTCTACACCCCGTACCACCTGTGCCACTTCGAAGTTCCGCTGTCGGTGGCGCGGGCCGTGCTGTTCAACGACGCCGTGATGCAGCCCCTGGGCGCGCCCACGGTCGAGGTCGTCGCGGTCGCCAAGCGCGACCTGAAGGCCGGTCAGACGATCGACGGCCTGGGTGGCTACGACACGTACTCGGTGGCCGAGAAGGCTTCGGTCACCAAGGACGAGAACCTGCTGCCGATGGGTGTCACCGAAGGCTGCGTGCTGCTGCGCGACGTGGCCAAGGACGAGGTGCTCACCTACGCCGACGTCACCCTGCCCGAGGGCCGGCTGATCGACCAGCTGCGGATCGAGCAGGCGAACCTCTTCGCCTGATCTGCCGATCGAGACGGCCCCGGACCTTCTGGTCCGGGGCCGTTCTGGTGTGCGGTAAAAGGGCTTTCAGAACTGAGGACGTCGGTGGGCACCTGGCGCCCACCGACGTCCTCAGTTTTTACTCACCGAAGAGCTTCTGGAACTCCTTGCCGGCCTTGGGCATGCTGTCCAGCCGGTGGTCACCCTTGTCGCCCACGTCGACGTCGAAGTAGATCTGGTAACCGACGTTGTTGCGCGGGTCGTCGATGAACTTGTGCATCTGCTCGATGAAGTACGGGTTGTCGCCCCCGCCGTGACCATCACCGACGCTGCGGTCCCACAGCCCCCACTCGGGCAGGGACAGCGGCTTCTTCTTGGACTGCGCGAAGTTCGACCAGAAGGACAGGCCGTAGGTGGCGTCCATGACGGTGGCCCAGGCCTGCTCCTGGTGCGCCACCCGGCAGGCGGCCTTGCAGCCGCTCGGGTAGGGGTAGCTGTTCTCCGCCCAGGAGATGTCGTAGACGTCCACCCCGATGTAGTCCACGTACTTGTTGCCGGGGTAGTACAGCGTGGAGTCGTACGTCTCGCCGCCGTTGTTGACGTTCCAGTCGAACTTCAGGTTCTCGGCACCGGGCACCGCGCGCATGGTGGTGACCACGTTGCGCCAGTACTTGATGAAGTCCTCCCGGTCCGAGGCCTTCGGGTGCCAGGGCCAGTTGACGTTGAACTCCCAGCCCAGGCGCAGGATCGCATCACCCTGGCCGTAGGCGACCAGGTTCTTGGCCAGACGCTCGAAGTGCCGGTCGTAGTCGCCGTCGGCGCCCGCGGCCAGCGTGGCCGTGCTGTCCCGGGTGGGCAGCATGGCCACCGCGAAGACCATCTGGTAGTCGGTGTTCTGCCAGGTGTTCAGCATGTACGTGGGCGCCGCGATCTGTTCCCAGTTGGTGCGCTGGGAGTAGTCCATGGCGTAGGTGGGCTGACGGCCCAGCCAGCTGCCGAACGAGTTCACCGACGAGGGTGAGGTGCCCTTGTACACGCCCAGGCCCACCTTGCCGGCCGCGCCGGAGGTGGCCGGCTTCTCGGTCTCCTCGGCCTTGGGCTCGGCCGCCGGGGTGGTGGCGCCCGCGGCCGGGGTGACCGGAGCGGTCTCGTCCTTACCCCCGCCGACCAGTGCGTACGCAATGCCGCCGACGACCAGGAGGACCACCATCACGGCAGCGATCAACGGCAGACGCGGTTTGCGGCGTTTGGGCTGCCGGAACGACTGGGGCTGCTGGCGCGGGGGTGGACCGGTGCGGCTGCCGCCGAGGCTCGGGAAGCTGGCCCCGTTCCCGGGAACCCGCTTTCCGTCGCCAGAGGCCCAGCCGAGATCGGGGGCCTCGGAATCCATATCGAAGAAACTCGGCCGACGGCCCTGGATGTTGAGGCTTTTTGCGTCCTCCCGCTCGTCGCGGGACCGGTCCGGGCGCTGGTCGTACTCGTCTTCCGGCTCATTGCGGCCAGGAGCGACGATCGCCTTGATCTTTCCGGAGGCGGTGGTCAGCGGAGCGATCGCGCGGAACCGGGTGCGGGGCCCCTCCTGCTGCTCGCCCTCGGGGCGCCGGTTCTCGTCCTCCCGGCGGGGGCGGCGGCCGGCGAAACCGCGGGCCGGGCGCTCGGGGAACTCGTCCTGAGCCTGCCGGTCGAGGCGGTTCTCCAGGGCGTACTCGTCAGGGGAACCACGCTGCGCCGAGCGCGGTTCGCCGTACCCCTGCTCATAGTTCGTTTCGTAGCCCGGCTGATACCTGGAGTCGTCACCGGTTTCGAGGCCGGGCCGGTGCCCCTGCTCGTAACCGTCGTCGTACCGAGAAATTTCGTACTGGTGGTCCTGGGCGGCGGCGCGCCGGCCGTCCCGGTCGTAGGGCGGGCGTGCGGGCGATTCGTCTGCCGGATCCTGGCCGTACGGGTGCGACGGTCTGACAGGGTATTCAGGCATGACCTGGCACCGACTCCCGGCCCGATTCGGCACCATTTGACGGGCCGCCGGAGCGGTCACCAGGCGCGCAGGAGTAAAGGAGGGTCACGCCCAGAGAGTGTAATCGGTTCTCTGTGCGTCCGCTTCGCCCTTTGCGTCCCTACTGAAAACAACACAGCGGGTGAGCAGGCGACTCCTTTACTTCGCGAAAAGGGAACGGAAAGTCTCCCCGGCCTCCTGATAGGTCGTCATCAGCTTGTGCGGGCCGTCGTGGCCGTTGAACTCGAAATAAGCCTGGTAGGCGACGCCGTTGTCCGGGTTCGCGATGAATGCATGCATCTGCTGCAGGTAGTAGGTGTTGAGCCCGCCGCCGTGCCGGTCCTCGCGCTCCCACAGACCCCATTCCGGCAGGGTGAGAGGTTTTCCGCGGTGCCGGGCGAAGTCGGCCCAGAACTCCAGGCCGCGCTTGCCCCCGTAGATCGCGTTCTCCCACGCCCGTTCCTGCCGGTCGGAGCGGCAGTCGACGTCACAGCCGTCCGGGTAGGGGTAGGTGCGCCAGGTGTACGCCACGTCGTAGGCGTCTACCCCGATGTAGTCGACGTACTCGTCGCCCGGGTAGTACTCCACCGCGTCGTACTTGTTCTTGCCGTTGTTGGGGTTCCAGTCGAACTTGAACTCCTGGCCGGGCACCGAGCGCATGGTGTCGGCGATCTGCCGCCAGTAACCGATGAAAGCCGCCGTGTCGGGCGTCGCCCAGCGCGACGTCTCCAGGTTGAACTCCCAGCCCAGCCGCAGGATCGCGTTGCCCTGACCGGCCTCGACCAGGTTCTGCGCCAACTGCCGGTAGTACTCGTTGTAGGCGCCGGTGGCGCCGTTCGCGACCGTGGCCGAGGCGTCGTCCTCAGGCAGCAGGGCGATCGAGTACGACGGCTGGTAGCCGGTGCCGCTCCAGGCCTCGATCATGTACGCCGGGTCGGCGATCTCGTCCCAGCTGGTCCGGCTGGAGAAGTCCACCACCACGTCCAGGTCGGCGCCGAACCACTCGGCGAAGGCCTGCGCCTGATCCGGCTCGGTACCCACGAACACGCCGTTCTTCAGCGGCGGCACGGTGCGCTCGGGGATCGGGCCGGACAGCGCCGCATCTCCCACCGGGTCGCGCTGCCAGAGCCAGTAGCCCACGCCCGCGGCGACCGCCAGCAGCACCGCGAGAACGCCCGCCACGAGGGCGAACAGGCGCAGTCGGCGCCGGCGCCGGGCGACCGCGCGCGGCGGCCCTCCCGTTCCTCTGGTGAGCTCGAGCATCTGGCTTCAGGCCGTCCGGATCTGGAGTGAGCAGTGACCTATCAAGTCTCAGCGTCACCTTTGGCCGGAAGCCGGTCAACCGTCACTCAGCCGCAGCTCAGGTAGGCGGCAGCTTCTGCCAGCAGCGCGCAAACGACGGACGGCCACCGGGAGGTCTCCCGATGGCCGTCCGTCGAAACTGTCCTGCTCAGCGTCGGCGACCGCCACCGCGGCCACCGCTGGAGCCACCCGAGCGGGTGACGTCGTTCCAGGGCAGATCCGCGTCTTCCGGACGCCCGCCGCCGTAGTTGCCGCCGCCCTGCGGGGCACCGTAGCCACGGTCGTCCCCGCCCAGGGCCGGGAAACCACCGGAGTCCTGACCGCTGTTGATGATCGGCAGCCCGCGCGGCGAGGTGTCGTACATCCGGTTCGGCTCGGCGCTCATCGCGGCCCGCTGCCGGCGACGGCTGTTGGTCGTGTTGGGCCGGCGGATGTGGTTGACCAGCAGGCCCGCCACCGGGATGCCGGCCAGCCGGCAGCGCCGCTGGAGCTCCTCGAGGTCGGCCGGGGTGGTCGCCTCGTCGAGCACCACGACCGCGGCGTCGACCTGACCGGCCAGCACGAACGAGGCCGAGGAGGCGGGCAGCGGCGGGGCGTCGATCAGCACCAGGTCGGTGTCGTCCGGGAGCTGGTCGAGGATGGCCTGCACGTCGGGCACCGGGTGCCCCTGGACCGGCTGGAGCACCTGCAGCCGGATGATCCCGAACTGGGCCCGCGAGGCGGCCTTGCGCTCCACCGCGTGGCCCAGGTCGATCCGGCCCTGGGCCAGGTCGTGCAGCGGAACCCGGAGCACGCCGTGGTCGGCCTCGGACTGCGGGCGCACCGTGTCCTCGATGTTGAGCAGGAACACCCGGCGACCGTGGTCGGCGGCGGCCGCGGCCAGGTTCAGCGCGGTCAGGCTGGAGCCGGCGCCGTCGTGCGGGGCGGTGATCAGGAAGACCCCGGGGGCGGTGCCACGGATGTAGTCCAGACCGACCGCGGCCATCCGGTAGGCGTCACCGGGCTCGGAGTAGGCGGCGGCGATCGCGTCGTCGGCACCGATCCGGCCCCGGTCGGGGACCTCGCTGAGGACCGGGGCGCCGAAGATCGCGCTGGCCTCGTTCGGGCCGACCTTACGCCGGGAGAAGGACTGCGTGTACAGAGCGTAACCAGTACCGGCGATCAGGCCGATCAGCGCCAGGATCAGCGCGTTGCGCAGCGGCTGCGGTGAGGAGGCCGACTCGGGTACGTCGGCGAGCTGCACGTTGTTCACGCCGTTGCCGTAGACCGCGGCCGCGGCCTCGACCGCGTTGCGCTGGAGGACCGAGGTGCCGGTGGTGTCGTCGACCTGCTTGACCTGGGCGGCGACCTGGGCGGTGCGGACCTTCTGGTAGGCCGCGACCACCCCGTCGACCGTGGTCTTGGCGAGCGCCGCGGAGGAGGCGGTGGCCTCGACCGTGATCACCGAGGCGTCCTCGGACGAGGTGACCGCGATCTCCTTGTACAGCTCGCGCGTGGTCACGCCGGGCAGCGGGGTGTCGTCGATCGCCGTCTGCAGCACCTCGTTGGTGGTGAGCAGGACGGTCTGGTTGGCGATGTACCGGGCGACATCGTTCTGCGGCTGGTCGACCAGGGGCTGGAAATCGCCCTGCGCGCTGATGAAGATCTTGGACTCGGCGGTGTACTTCGACGACTGCACCGTGCTCAGCCCGACGCCCAGCAGAGCCGCGACCACGACGCAGGCCAGCACCACCCAGCGTTCCCGCACGATGGCGTTCACCAGGCTGGGCGCCTCTTCCGCGGCCGAACTGCCATCGGCCTGGCGCGCCGCCAGAATGTCCTGCACGCGTACTCCTCCTGGTCGCGAAAATTATTGCCGGCCCGCAGCACCCCCCGTAGTGCGGCCGAATGGGTCAAGTGCCCCGCAGCCGGATGGGTTCCTCTGCATTGAGCCACCCGGTATCCGTGCGACAGTCTGTCACGAACGCCTAGCCTGAGCGGCAGAGTTGCGCAGCCTTGGGCTGTATCGCCCCGATGATTGCGACGATTGGACCCCAGCCGGCCACACAGGGCCATCGGGCTGTTACGTCGTGCTCATCAAGCACCACACGGCAAGCCGGTTCACAGGAGGAATGACGTGGAGTCAAGCGCCCAGGACGGCGCCGTACCTGCTTACGAGCTGATCATGGTCAGCTACAACAGCCGGTCACAGATCGAGGGCCTGCTCGCCGGGCTGCCCGCCGACATCCCGCTGGCCATCATCGACAACGCCCGGGGGGCCGACGGCCTGCGGGAGCTGATCAGCGGCCGCCCCAACGCCCGGTACCAGGAAGGTCCCGGCCAGGGCTTCGCCACCGCAGCCAACATCGGTGCCCGCAGCAGCGCCTACGACTATGTGATTTTTGTCAATCCGGACTGCCGCCCGACGGTCACCGGTCTCGACGCTCTGGTCTCGATGCTGGCGGCCGAGCCGAACATCGCCTCGGCGGCGGCCACCACGGTCTCCGGCGACGGAACGGTGGAGATCGGCACCGGCGGCTGGGAGCCCACCCTGCGCCGCTCGATCGTCCATGCGGTCGGCCTGCACAAGGTCGCCCCGCAGGCCGGCCTGTTCGCCCGGCCCCGGCCCTACCTGCCGATCAAGGTGGACTGGACCACCGGTGCCTGCATGGCCGTGCGGGTGAGCACGTTCAAGGATCTGGGCGGGTTCGACGAGCAGTTCTTCGTCTACAACGAGGACGTGGCGTTCGGCCGGGCGGTGCGCGAGTACGGCATGACCCAGGCGCTGCGCACCGACGTGCTGGTGCAGCACGCGGCCGGTAACTCGGGCGCGCCCTCCAAGGAGATGCTGCGCCTGCGGGGGGCCTCGATGGCCCGCTACGTGGCCCAGCACAACGGCCTGGAGACCGCGCGCGGCATCCGCCTGGCGCTGACCTTCGGCTACGGCGTGCGAGCGCTGGCCTCGCTGGCCAAGGGCAACCGGGGCCGGGCCCAGGAGCACTGGAGCTACGTCCTCGGGATCACCAGCGGGCGGGCCAGCGTGGCCGGCCGGACGGTGACCAGGGCGTGAGCAACACCCCCCGATCCGGCTCGACCCGACTGCCCGGCGGTACGCCGCCGGGCGGCTCGGCCGGGCCTGGTACCGGCCAGCAGCCGTACGACAGCGCCCGGCTGGTCAAGCAGGTACGCAACCGCTGGCGCCGGGCCAAGACCAGCCCGCAGCCCAGCCTGGACGCCCTCGCCGCCTACGACGAGCGCTCCGAGCGGCTGCGCCTGGTCGACGCCCTGCCCAACCGCCAGGTGAGCGACGCCGACCGCAAGTACATGCTCCGGCTGATCAAGATCACCCTGCTGCTGTGCGTGGTGTTCCAGCGGTTCGCGCTGCCGCTGGGCGGTTTCCCGATCTCCGTGCCGCTGGTCGCGATGTACGTGTTCCTGGTGCTGGCCCGGCTGCGTGGCGGGGTCCGCTACAACCGGGTGCGCAGCGAGCTGTTCATCGCCTCGGCCGGGCTGGTCATGCTGGCCACGTTCTTCGCCGGTCTCACCCCGGGATCGTCGGTCTCGGTGAACTCGGTCCTGCTCCTGCTGATCATCTACATCCCCTGGGTGTTCTGCATCAGCTCGCAGTTCCGCGACCTGTTCGTCCCGGTGGCCCGGTTCTACACCCAGATCATGCTGGTCGCCTCGGTGGTCGGGATCTTCCAGCTGGCCTCGCAGTACGCCGGCGTCTGGGTCTACCAGGACTTCATCCTGAACGTGGTCCCGGAGAACTTCCTGCTCCAGAACTACAACGTGTCGTACCAGCTGGCCTGGAACGACCCGACCACGAAGGCCAACGCCTTCGTCTTCCTGGAGCCCTCGTTCCTGTGCCAGTTCCTGGCCGTGGCCCTGGTGGTCGCGCTGCTGATCCGGGCGCCCGCCTGGCAGCCGGCCCTGCTGGGCATGGGTATGGCCGCCACGCTGTCCGGTACCGGCATCATCCTGCTGGTGCTGTGCGTGGCCCTGATGGTGGTCGTGGCCCCGAACCGGATCCGCCCGGCGTACGTGCTGGCGGGGGTGGTCGGGCTGGCGATCGTCTTCGCCACCCCGGCGGCCGACATCCTGCTGGACCGAAGGAACGAGACCTCCCAGGAGGGCTCCTCGGGTTACATCCGGTTCGTCCAGCCGTACACCGAGGTGGCGGACGGGCTGCGGGAAGAGGCCACCCGGCTGTTCGTCGGGGCCGGGCCGGGTTCGGCCGACCGGTTGCTGACCTCGTTCCGCTCAGGTGGTGACGCGGTGGTCTACACCATCGCGCCCAAGCTCGCCTTCGAGTACGGCCTGATCGCGATGGTGGTGTTCGTCGCCTTCCTGGTGGTGGCCGTGTACCGCGGTCCGCCGATCCCGGTGCTGCCCACCGGCATCCTGTTCATGATCTTCTTCCTGTCCGGAAGTCTGCTGCAGCCGCACACTCTGGCGCTGGCCTGGCTGCTGACCAGTCTCTGGGGCCCACCGGTAACGGTGGGGGTGTCGGACGCGCTGGCCGCGATGGTCCGCAGGAACAAGGACGCCGGGGCGCAGGCCTAGGCAGAACAGAATTGAGGACGCTTTCCGGCCGCTGGGCCGGGAAGCGTTTTCTTTTGGGTGTGGTCAGGCAGAGCAGAGGACGTCCGGGCGGGCTTGCGCAGCAGACAGGCCAATGGCTGTGCGGGGCACCGGAATGCTGGTGCCCCGCACAGCCATTGGTGGGTATTGCTCAGGTTCTGGTTACGGCCGGATCAGCGGTTGCGGCGCCCGGCCTCGGGGAACGGCCACGGGTCTTCGCCCTGGTCTTCGGCCGACTGGCCACGCCCCGGTTCCCGGCTGCGACCCTGTTCACGGCCTTGCTCGCGGCTCTGTCCGCGACCGGAACGCCCGTCCCCGTAAGGGTTCTGCTGGTCATAGCGGTTCGGCCCGCCGGCCCGGCCGGACTCACGCCCCCGACCCTCATAGCCACGGCCGTCATTACCGCGACCGTCGTGGCCACGGCCTTCGTAAGCGGCCGCGTCATATCCCGGATCGTCGTAGCCAGGTTCGCCGTACTCCCGGCCGCCGGCTCCTCGGTCCGGGTAACCGCCGCCGCGCTGACCACCAGCACCGCGAGACTGCCCCCGTTCCGGTCGCGCCTCGTAGCCCTGGACCGGTGTGCCGTAGGCGTTCTGGCCTTCGCCCGGAGTCGCATACCCACCCCGGCCACGCCCACGCTCGTCGTAGTCCTGGGGCGCAGGGCCACGGCCATTGGCCGGCGTCGCGTACCCGCCGCGGCCACCGGATTCGTACCCAGCGCGCCCATCAGCAGGGGCCTCGTACCCCCCGCGACCGCCGGCACTTTCGCGCCCGCTGCGGCCCCGACCGCTCAGGCCGTCACGTTCCTGGCTCCGGGAACCCTGCTCGCTCCAGTCCGCCTCGCGACCACCGCTCGGCCGGCCACCCGCGTCGTAACCACCGCGCCCAGCAGCCTGGCCACCCGTGTCGTAACCACCGCGCCCGGCAGCCTGGCCACCGGTGTCATGGCCGCCCCGGCCCTGGCCGTCGTAACCACCACGACCACCGGCCGAACCACCGCGCGCAGGCCCACCAGCGCCATAACCGTCCGGACCCGGCTGAGCCTGGTCGGCATAACCATCACGGCCACGGGCATCACCACGGCCGGAACCCGGCCGCCTGGGAGCCTCACCGTGAGCGCTGTAATCGCCCTGGATCTCTACTCCGCGAACTTCGCCACGTGAACCCGAGCCACCACGAGCCTGCCCACGACCTGGCTCATCCCAGTCCCGCGCACCGGCGTTGCCCCGGTCCGACCGTCGGCCGTCATCGGGCCCACCCTGCGCGGACTCCCACGGCGCCGGGAACTGACCCTGCGAAGAGGGTGGCCTACCGCCACGGTCCTGCCGAACCGCAACGGTGGGCTCATGGGCGTCGTAAGCGCCCTCCGACCCGCGGCCAGAGGGGCCGAAGCCCTGCCCGTCCTGCCGCACGGCAACCGTAGGGCCGGTCGGGTCGTACCAGCCTTCGGCCTGCGAGCCGGCCGGACTCTCGTACCCGTCCCGGTCCCGCGGATCACGACCACGCGGATCACGGCCCTGCAGATCACGGCCCTGCAGATCACGGCCCTGCGGATCACGGCCCGAACGACCGCCGGACGAGTGCCGGTCCCGCTCGTCCCAGCCCCACGGTTCCTCGGCCTGCCGGCCGGCCAGGCGCTGCTCCGGCTCGTCCAGAGCCCAGCGCTCCTGCTCGTCCTCACTCCAGAAACCCTGGGCACCATGACGTTCGCGCTCGTCAAAGCGCTCGTCAAAGCGTTCGTCGTAACGGTCGTCGTAAAGCTCGTCCCGGGCCCGGCCCGCGTTGCCCTGGGCCCGCAGCGCCTCCGCCGCCTCTTCCTCGATCCACGGGCGAGGCTGCTTGTCGGCCTTCAGGAAGATGATCCAGCTGGCCACGAAACCGGCGATCTGCGCGGTGGCCATGCCCCAGGCCGCCCCCGGACCGCTCCACAGCGCCCCGCCGAGCGAACCCAGACCCAGCATCAGCGGCGCCTGCACGAAGGTGACCCGCAGCATCTGGTCGGCCCGGCGCAGCGCCTTCAGACCCAGGCTGGCGCCCAGCACGAAGCCCACGCAGACCACGATGATGCCCATCGGGAGCATCACCTCGCGGGCGGTCGCCCAGCTGTCGCCCAGCAGCTCGCCACCGATAGAGGTCGGCACCAGCAGCAGGATCAGCACCCAGGTCCCGGCGATCCCGCCGATCCCCGCGCTGAGCATCAGGGCGCCCTTGAGCAACGACTGACCGGCCATCGCGGTGCGTGAGAGCATCGGCAGGCCGAACGAGGAGATCCCGGAGAAGAGCAGGTTCAGCGGGCCCAGCAGGGTCTGCGCGGCCCGGATACCACCGATCGCCACCTTGCCGACGATGCCGCTCACCACGTACGAGACCAGGGTGGTGGCGCCCTGGTTGAACGAGAAGTCGGCGGCCATCTTCATGTTGATGTCGCGGGTCTCGCGGAACCAGGCCATCGCCTCGAACGGGTCGGGCGCCACCCGGGTCTGCAGGATGCCGATCAGGGCGGCGACCAGTGCCCCCGCACCCCAGGCCAGGGTGATCAGGAAGACCGACGGCTCCGGCTGGACCAGCAGCACCGCCAGCAGACCGAACTGGATCGCGGTGCGGACCGCGTCGTTGATCGTGGCGGTGCGCGGGCGGCCGGCCGCGAAGAAGGCGCTGCGCCAGGTCTCCTGCAGCATCAGGCCGGGCATCGCCAGCCCCAGGCCGAGAATCGCCAGCGCACTGACGTGGTCGCCGAGCACGAAGTACATCACCGCGGCCGCCGCCGCACAGATCAGGCCGGTGACCACGCCGAAGCTGATCGCTGAGCCGGCCGCCTGGCGCTGGGCCCGGCGGCGGGTGTGCCGGTCGGCGTCGGTGAACCGGATGACGTACGGGTCGCCGATCCCGGCCCGGCCCAGGCCGATCAGGAAGGTGAAGGTGACCAGCATCAGGCTGAAGGACCCGAAGTCCTCCTTGGTGACCTGCCGGGCCACCACGATCGAGAGGGCGAAGTTGGCCAGGCTGGAGAGCGCCTGGTCGGCGAACGTCCAGATGATCCGGCTCTTGTTGGAGATCTGCGGGGTGTCGTCCTCGGAGTCCAGGTCGGCCGGGTCCCGGTGCACGTGCCTGCCGGTCAGCGCCACGGCTCACCTGCTTCCGAGGGGAAGCGGCGGCGAATGCCTGTCGCGATGGCGCCGGTGCGGCCGGGCATTCACGCACACCTTTCGCAGATCGCGGTCCGACGGCCCGGACGGCACCGTCGGAAACGATCGACCAGCACGTCTGCGAGCAGTTCGATCGAGCACTGGAACCGGACGGTACAGCGCCGGCCCGGAACACCACAGCAAGCTTCCGGCGTCTCAGCCTACCTTCACGCCTCGTGAGGTCCGTCGGTTTCGCTGCGGTGCACCTGTCCGGCGCAATCCGGACACCAAAACGAGTATCAACCTGGACTTAAGGTTGCGCTTGATCAGCCAAACGGATGACCCTGCCACATCTTCACGCCAGAAACACAGGTAAAGGGCATTAACTAAGACGGCCGAGTCTCAGCGCGCTCTCAGTTACCCTCAGGGCGCGGTCTGACCGCATTAAGAGTAAGTTGCGAACGTGTTGCCTACGGAGAGGCCTGGACCGATATGCCGTCTGTGAGCGTGGTGATCGCGTGCTACAACGCCGCCGACACTCTCGGCATCCAGCTGGAGGCACTGGCCCGGCAGACCTACCGGGGTGACTGGGACGTCATCATCAGTGACAACGGCTCCACCGACCACAGCCGCCTGGTCGCCCAGCGGTACGAGAGCCGGCTGCCGAACCTGCAGATCGTCGACTCCTCCGGCACCGCCGGGGCCGGGCACGCGCGCAACATTGCCGCCCAGCACTCCGAAGCCGACTTCCTGGCCTTCTGCGACGCCGACGACGAGGTGGCCGACGACTGGCTGGAGACCATGACGGTGGCGCTGGAGCGCAACCCGTTCGTGGCCGGCCGCTTCGAGTCGCGCAAGCTGAACTCCGAACGGGTGCTGCGCTCGCGCCCGCTGCAGCAGAGCACCGGTCTGCAGGAGTCGCCGTTCGGCCCGGGTCTGCCGCACGCCGGCGCCGGCAACATGGGCGTCCAGCGCGAGATCTTCCTCACCGCGGGCGGCTTCGACCAGGCCGTGGGCACCCTGGAGGACACCGACCTGTGCTGGCGGATCCAGCTGGCCGGCACCCCGCTGATCTTCGCCCCCGACGCGGTGGTGCACGTGCGGCTGCGGACCTCGTTCAGCAAGATGTGGCGCCAGGGCTGGTCCTACGGTCACGCCGCGGCGTTGCTGGAGCGGCGCTACGGCAACAAGCCGATCGCCAGCGTCACCGCGGTCACCACCTCCCTGGCCGTGATCAAGGCGGCCGAGGAGGCCGAGATCCAGCCTGCTCAGGGCAAGGTCGGCTCGGCGCTGAAGCTGATGCGGGAGAACCCCTCCCCCGGGGCGATGCTGTGGGCGGTCGGCTGGCACGTCGGGCACCGGGCGATGAAGGGCGACGAACTGCCCGCGCTGCCGATGCTCACCTCCGGCCAGGAGAACCGGCTGAGCCAGGCCGGCTGAGACCCGAAACCCAGGAACCGCACAAAGCAGAGGACGCTTGCCCCGGCCGGGGCAAGCGTCCTCTGCTTTGTGCTCTTAAAAGGGTTTTCAGTGCCCCAGGAAGTCCAGCATCGGCTGCAGCGTGACGTCCCAGGAGTAGTGCTTGCGCACCCAGTCCTGGGCCAGCGCCGAGGTGTCGCGCGGCGAGCGCAGCCGGGCCACCACCGTGTCGGCGAACAGCTGCGGGTCGATCTTCAGCCGGTCCACCAGCTCGGAGGGGATGTCCTCCAGGCCGGAGGCGCCCACGTCGGTCGAGACGATGTCGATGCCGGCGCCCAGGTATTCCAGGATCTTGATCCGTGAGCCGCCACCGGACAGCAGCGGCACGATGCCCAGCACGTGCGCGTCCAGCACGGCCGACATCACCGGCGGGTTGGCCAGCAGGGTGATGCCGTCGGGAGCACAGGCCTCGGTCACCGCCTTGCCGGGGTTACGGCCGGCGACGGTCACCGTGGCCTCGGGGATCTGGGCCCGGATCAGCGGCCAGACCTTCTCCGAGAACCACACCACCCCGTCGATGTTCGGCTCCCAGTCCAGGGCGCCGGAGAAGACCATCGAGTTGGCCGGGCGGTTGCCCGAGGGGGTGACCTGACCGGCGAAGATGCCGTTGCGGCAGACGATGGTTCCGCGCTTGGGGTTCAGTGCCCGGGCGTCGGCTTCGGTGCAGACCATCACCGGGTAACGGTCGGCCACGTGCGCCTCGAGGTGGCGCAGCAGCCGCACCTCGGCGTTCATCGCGACCTTGTCCTTGGCCGAGGTGGCCAGCCGGGCCCGCTGGTTCATCAGGTCGGACTCGATGTTGTGCATGCTCACCACGATCTGGTCGGCCCCGGCCGCCACCTCGTCGGCCAGCCCGGCCAGCGCGGTGTGGTCGATGACGGCCACGTCGTAGCGGCCCTCGGCGCCGTTCCACAGGTTGTCGAGCAGCTTCGAGCCGCCGGTGCGCAGACCGCTCAGCGACTTGTAGCGCGCCGCGGTGCGCAGCTGGCGCAGCAGGTCGCCCCCGGACGAGCGGCCCGGGTGCTCCTCCAGCGGCCGGCCCGGCCCCTTGGCGACGACCCCGTCCGGGCTCACCACGGTGGTGTCGTACCTGGTGGACAGGGTCTCCAGGATGGCCAGGGTGCGCAGGGTGCCGCCCGAGGTCGGAGTCGCGGAGAACTCCTTGGTCACCAGCAGGCAGCGAGGTACTCCGGCGGCGCCGGGCGTGGGACTGTTCGTCGTGGGCACCCCCCGACCCTAACCACTGCGGAGACCGGATGAGGCCACGATCGGCCCGTGACCGGCTCCGGAACCAGACCCGTACCCCTTCAGCAAGCGCGGGTTTGACCACTAAAGTCCGGGCGCAGCGGGGGCGGGTCCTCGGGCGGTGGCATCAATTCACGAAACTGCCCCCGTTGGGGCGGCTGCTGGGGGATACCCTCGCGTGGAGTCAAGAAGACTATTAAGACAGGATCAAACCCATGGTCCCCACGGACGGAGCATGATGACTCGCACCCGACCTGCGGTCACCGTCTGCATCCCCACCTTCAACCGGCGGGAGCTGCTCAGCCGCAGCTTGCAGAGTGTCCTCGACCAGTCCTTAGAGGACGCTGAGATCATCGTCTCGGACAACGCCTCGACCGACGACACCGAGGAGTACGTCCGCTCGATCCGGGACCCGCGCGTGCGTTACGACCGGCTGCCCACCAACATCGGCCTGTTCGGCAACCTCTCGCGCTGCCTGAGCCTGGGCAGCGGCCGGTACCGGGTGATGCTCCCCGACGACGACAGCATGCTGCCGGGCAACCTCGAGGCCAAGGTCCGCTTCCTGGACGCCAACCCGAGCGCCGGAATGGTGCACTCGGCCTTCCGTTACCTGGACGACGGCCCGCAGCCGTTCGGCGAGCCGCAGAACTGGTCCCGGCTGGAGAGCGACACCCTCGAGCCCGGCCTGGCCTTCCTGCGCCGCTCGCTGGCGGTCGGCGGGATCGTCTGCGTCTCCTCGGTGATGACCCGCAGCTCGATGGTCTGGAACGAGCGCTTCGACGCCTCCGACGGCCCGTACGCCGACATCGCCCTGTGGTGCCGCATCGCCAGCCGCTCCGACGTGGGCTTCCTGGCCGCGCCGCTGTCCGGCTACATGGTGCACGGCGGCTCGGCCAGCTCCGGATTCCAGCTGGTCCAGGTCAACGGCGGTCAGCACCACATGACGGCGCAGCACGCCGACGCCACCCTGCAGGCGCACGGCCGGTTCGTGCAGCGCGCGGACATCACCCCGCAGCTGCGCGCCGAGCTGGCCGCGATCGTGGCCGAGGCCGACCGCCGGATGCGGCTGACCGTGCTGGCCAACAAGACCATCCCGCCGAACGCGATGAAGATGCTCAAGCGCGCGGTCGGCTGGGGCAAGGGCAACGCCCTGCACCGCAACCTGTCCCTGGACGGCAACGTCGGCGCGCCCGGCCCGGGGGCCATGGCGTGAGCGAGAGCACCACGGAACCCATCGAGGCGGACGTCTGCATCGTCGGCGCGGGGCCGGCCGGCCTGTCGGTGGCCAGTTCGCTGGCCCGGGCCGGAGTCCGGGTGGTCCTGCTGGAAGGGGGCCCGGAGGGCGCCTGGCGGCAGCTGACCGACGTCACCGCCGAGGGCGAGGACGCCTACCCGCAGAGCAGCATCACCGAGACCCGGGGCTCGGGCATCGGTGGCACGGCCGGGCAGTGGAGCTACCGGATGTCCAACGTGGACGCCGACCCGGAGGCCGGGGAACGCGGCTGTCGTTACGCCCCGCTGGACCCGATCGACTTCGAGCAGCGCGCCGAGGTGGCGCACTCGGGCTGGCCGCTGACCCGCTCCGACCTGGACCCCTGGTACGCCAAGGCGCAGCCGCTGGCCGGACTGGGTGAGTACGCCTACCACCCGAACTCCTGGAGCACCCCGCAGGCGCAGCCCCTGGACCTGGACCCCTCGCTGGTCGAGACCCAGATGTTCCAGTTCGCCCCGGCCTCGGTCTGGATCGACAAGGTAGCCGGTGACCTGCGTAGCCGCACCGGTGTCCTGATCCTCACCGACGCCAACGTCACGCAACTGGAGGTCGACGACGCGGGCGGCACGGTCACCGGCGTGCGCTTCGCGCGGCCCTCGGGCCCCGAGGGCCGGGTGGTGGCCCGCGCGGTGGTGCTGGCCACCGGCGGGATCGAGACCGCGCGGCTGCTGCTGATGTCCGACGAGAAGGTCAGCGGCGGCCTGGGCAACGCCAAGGACCAGGTGGGCCGCTACTGGATGGAGCACCCGCTGGTCCGCGGCGGCATGCTGGTCGGCCGGCCCGACCTGCGGCTGGGCCTGGCCGAGCGGCTGAAGCTGTACGACGCGCACTGGCAGGGCAGCACCAAGGTGATGGCCAAGCTGTCGATCGCCCCGGAGCGGATGCGCCAGGAGGGCCTGCTGTCCACCAGCTGCCTGCTGCTGCCCCGGCACGACGTGATCGCCGGCGGCGCGGTGCAGGCGTACACCGAGATCCGCAGCCCTTCCGGCAAGGCCTCCGGCCTGGGCCACAAGGCCGCGCTCGGAGCCAAGATCGCGCTGGGGGCCAACAAGCTGCTCACCGCCCGCAAGGCGATGGCGGCGCAGCCCGGGCTGGACCTGTCCGGCTGGGCCACCCAGGACGACGCCGGCGGTTTCCGGGTGTTCGAGGTGGTGCACCAGACCGAGCAGTCACCCGACCCGGACAACCGGATCGTGCTGGACCGGCGCAGCACCGACCGGTTCAACCGGCCGCTGCCCAAGCTGCGCTGGCACTGGAGCGCCCCGGACCGGGAGCGGATCACCCGCTCGCGCGACCTCTACGCCCAGGCCTTCGCGATCGCCGGGCTGGGCGACTTCGTCCAGACCGACTGGGAGAACGGCCAGCCCCGGATGACCGGCGGCAACCACCACCACATGGGCGGCGCCCGGATGTCCACGGACTCCAGCACCGGGGTGGTGGACTCCGATGCCAAGGTGCACGAGATGGCGAACCTGTTCGTGGCGGGCAGCTCGGTGTTTCCCACCGGCGGCTCGGTGAACCCGACGCTGACCATCGTGGCGCTGTCGCTGCGGCTGGGTGCGCACCTGGCGAAGGTGCTGCCGACGCTGCCCTGAACCGGGCCCAAAACGCCGGTGGGGACCTCGGACGAGGGCCCCACCGGCGAAAGCGACGATCCTTACGGCGTGCGCAGCTCGCCGTCCACGACCCCGTCGACGAAGGCCGACCACTCGCCGGGGGTGAACCGCAGGACCGGGCCCTGCGGGTTCTTGGCGTCACGCAGAGCTACTCGACCGCCGTCCAGAAATGCCACCTCGACGGAATTGCCATTCGCCCCGGAGCGGGTGGACTTTACCCAGGCGACATTCGCCAGTTCATCCGTACCCATGTCCCTGCTTTCCGTCTCTAAGCCAGCCGGCTGCTCACCATCCGCGCCGACTGGGCCGGCGATGCAGCGGTGGCCCGCAAATGGTCGAAGGCCACGGTACAGGCCCGGACTTCTTCCTCGGTCTCCTGAAAGAGGTTACCGGCCATGGTCTCCACGCAGGCCACGGTGGGATCCGGGTCGGGGAACTCCAGCAGCGAGAAGGACCCGCGCATACCCACGTGCGAACCCGCGGTGAACGGCACGATCTGAATGGTGACGTTCGGCAGTTCCATCATCGTCAGCAGATGCTCGAACTGCTCGCGCATCACCGCGGGCCCGCCGACCTCGCGCCACAGCACCGCCTCGTCGACAATCGCCCACAGCGCCAGGGGATTACTGCGCGTCAGCAAGTTCTGCCGGCCGACCCGGATCTTGGCCTGCAGATCGATCTGGTCGCCCGGCATCAGCGGGCTCTGGCCGGTGGAGCTGGAGCGGATGTAACCCTCGGTCTGGAGCAGGCCGGGAATCAGCAGCGACTCGAAGTTGCGCACCGAGGCGGCCTCGGACTCCAGCTGGATGTACATCGAGTAGTGCTCCGGGATGGCCCCGGCGAAAGGCTGCACCCAGCCCTTCTCCCCGGCCGCCTTGAGCAGGGCGAACAACACGTCCCGCTCTTCCGGGGCGACCTGGTACAGCTCCAGCAGACTGGTCAGCGTGCGCCGTTGCGGGCGGCCCTTGGCGGTCTCCAGCCGGTACAGCGTGGCCACGTTGATGTCGGTCCGCTCGGCCACATCCTCGCGACTCATGCCGGCAGCGCCCCGCAGCCGGCGCAATTCGCTCGCGAGTCGGCGCATACGGACGGTCGGGGGCGTGCGCGAAGCCATGGGCCTCATCCTTTCGGTCAGATGTTGCGCCGGACAAGCACAAAGTGTGTTTGCAATCCTTGCATTTACCGCGCGGTCACTCGTATCGTTTACGACATGGCGCGGGGATGAACGAGTCCCTCCCGTTCACCCCGCGCCCACCAACTTCCTCCCGTGACCGCTCCGGGAAATCCCCGAGAACCGCAAGGGCCCACGGTCCACCCCCTGACGTGCAGCCCTGACCACGTTGGTTACGCTTTCCATCTCGACGCGCAGGTCGACGCCGACCGCCCGCGCCAGCACCCGCGGACCGGCCACCCGGCGCGAGCGCAAGACCCGGACCGCAAGATGCACGGTAGAGCCGTGCGCCGAGCGGTCGTCACCGTGGCGCCGGACACAGAGGTCCGCATCACGGACTCAACCCAGCACCAGGACCCGCCGACCCAACTGCCGACGGCAGTTCACCGGCCCGCCTGACGCATGGCGCCGATGATGCCGCCAACCACGCCTGAACAGCTACGACGCCAACCAGCGGCGAACTTTCGGGCGAACCGGACACCAGGGCACAAACCCTTGCCGCCGTCTGTTGCCAAAGATGCGAATGCAAGACTGAGCGAACGTGGCAAGACCTTCGGGAGTGGAAAAAGACACGATGTCGAACCAGCCTGCACAGCCCCGTGACGCGGCCGCCAAGCCGGCCCGCGAGCGGGTCGTCATCATCGGTTCCGGTTTCGGCGGCCTGTTCGCGGCCCGCAAGCTGGCCCGCACCGACGTCGACGTCACCATCATCGCCAAGACCTCGCACCACCTCTTCCAGCCGCTGCTGTACCAAGTGGCCACCGGTGTGCTCTCGCAGGGCGAGATCGCCCCGGCGACCCGCGAGATCCTGCGGCGGCAGAAGAACGCCCAGGTCCTCCTGGGCGACGTGACGAAGATCGACGTCGAGGCGAAGACGGTCACCTCGCAGACCCCGGTCGGCGAGGCGGTCACGTCCTACGACACCCTCGTGGTGGCGGCCGGAGCCGGTCAGTCGTACTTCGGCAACGACCACTTCTCCGAGTTCGCCCCGGGCATGAAGAGCATCGACGACGCCCTCGAGCTGCGCGGCCGGATCTTCGGCGCCTTCGAGATGGCCGAGGTGCTCGAGGACCCGGAGGAGATCCAGCAGTGGCTGACCTTCGTGGTGGTCGGCGCGGGCCCCACCGGCGTGGAGATGGCCGGCCAGATCGCCGAGCTGGCGCACAGCACGCTGAAGAAGGACTTCCGCCGGATCGACCCGACCAAGGCCCGGGTGCTGCTGCTGGACGCGGCGCCCTCGGTGCTGCCGCCGTTCGGGGCCAAGCTCGGCAAGAAGGCGCAGACCCAGCTCGAGCGGATGGGCGTGGAGGTCCAGCTCGACGTCAAGGTGGTCAACGTCGACGAGGACGGCCTGGACGTGATCGACCCGGACGGCTCGCCGCGCCGGATCGAGTCGCGCACCAAGGTCTGGGCGGCCGGGGTGCAGGCCTCGCCGCTGGGCAAGCAGCTGGCCGAGCAGACCGGGGCCGAGACCGACCGGGCCGGCCGGGTCATGGTCGAGCCGGACTGCACGCTGCCGGGCCACCCGGAGATCTTCGTGATCGGCGACATGATGTCGCTCAAGCGCTACCCGGGGGTCGCCCAGGTCGCCATGCAGCAGGGCAAGTACGCCGGTAAGACGATCGCCAACCGGCTCAAGGGTGGTGCGCCGCTGCCGGAGTTCGAGTACTTCGACAAGGGCAGCATGGCGACCGTCTCGCGGTTCCACGCGGTGGCCAAGATCAACGACAAGATCCAGCTCTCCGGGTTCTTCGCCTGGCTGGCCTGGCTGGGCGTGCACATCGTGTACCTGATCGGGTTCAAGAACCGGATCACCACGCTGATGCACTGGACCGTCACCTTCATCGGCCGGGGCCGCTCGGAGCGCGCCGTGACCGACCAGCAGGTGGTCGCCCGGATGGCGCTGCACCGGGAGAAACTCGCGAACGAGGCGGAACGGGCCGAGGAAGAAGCTCGTAACGTCGCTTCCTAGAACCTGAACCAACTAGGGACGGGGTGGTCGCCTACCAGGGCGACCACCCCGTCCCTAGTTTTGCTGGGTTGGGCCGTTAACCTGACCAGCGTGCTCCGAACTGTGACCGCCACCAGCTATCTGACTCCCCTACGGGAGGGCGGCTCGCTCCCCGGACTGGTCGAGGCGGACGACGACGGCATGTACGTGGTCAAGTTCCGCGGAGCCGGGCAGGGCACCGCCTCCCTGGTCGCCGAGGTGATCGTGGGCGAGCTGTCCCGCCGGCTGGGGGTGCGGGTGCCGGAACTGGTCCGGATCACGATCGACGGGCGGATGGCCCGGCTGGAGCCCGACGAGGAGGTCCAGGAGCTGCTCAACGTCAGCGCGGGCGAGAACCTGGGCATGGACTTCCTGCCCGGCTCGTTCGGCTACGACGGCATGCACTGGCAGCCCCCGGCCCGGGATGCCGCCACGGTTCGCTGGATCGACGCGTTCACCGCGAACATCGATCGCACCTGGCGTAATCCGAACCTGCTGATCTGGCACCGCAACCTGTGGGCGATCGACCACGGCGCCGCGCTGGTGTTCCAGCACGCCTGGCCGCCGGTGGAACGCTGGGCCGCCCGCCGCTACGACCTGAGCGAGCACATCCTGGCCCCGGTGGCCGACCAGCTGTCCCGGGAGGAGCTGGACGCCCTGGACGCCGAGCTGGCCGCCCGGGTGACCCCTGAGCTCCTCGGGGAGGTGCTGGGGCTGGTGCCGGGAGACTGGCTGCTGTCGATGAACTCGGCGATCGGGGACGACCGCGACGCCGACGCCTGGCGGGCCCGCTACCAGGAGTACCTGCTGGCCCGGCTGGGCGAGCGCACCAACTGGCGGCCCGAGACGGCGCAGGTGAAGTCGTGAGCAGCCTCAGCAGCGGCCTGAACAGCACGCCCGCGGTGGCGAACGTGGACAACGGTCAAAGCGGCCCCAAGCCCTTCTCGTACGCCCTGGTGCGGGCCGTACCCCGGGTGGAGCGCGGAGAGTTCGTGAACGTGGGGGTGGTGTTGTACTCGCAGCACCACGAGTTCCTGGCCTGCACCCGCGACCTGGTCGCCGATCGTCTGCACGTTCTGGCCCCGGAACTCGACCTGTCCCAGCTGGAGAGCGTGCTGCTGGGCTTCGGCTCGGTCTGCGAGGGGGCGCCGGCCGCCGGGCTGATCCGGCAGCAGCCGCTGCGGGCCCGGTTCGGCTGGCTCACCGCCCCGCGCAGCACCGTGGTGCAGACCGGGCCGGTGCACTCCGGGATCACCAGCGACCCGCAGGCCGAGCTGGCCGGACTGCACCGGCGCCACGTGCTGTTGTCCTGACTCGGTCGTCCTGACTCGGGGGACGGCGGTCAGCGCATGGAGTTGGTGGGGCTGGAGTACGAGCCGTAGGCGGCGCTGGACTCCTTCGGCATCAGCAGCCACAGCACCGGGTAGATCAGGATCTGGCTGCCCGGGATCACGATCAGGGTGATCATGAAGATCAGCCGCATCATGGTGGCGCCGATCCCGAACCGGCGGGCCAGGCCGGCGCACACGCCACCCAGGATTCCGCCGTGCTGCGGTCGGTAGAGGCCCTGGGTGTACATGTTCCGATGAATAGAGTTCATGGCGTAGTCACGTCCTCGCTGAGTCAAGATGGGCTGACTCGTCCAGCCTGCTGCAGCTGTGGGCTCTCAGCACATCGGGAATTACCCCCGAGTCACCCTGACCGCCGCAGGCCGACCCTCAGAGGGCGTTGCCTGCGGTGATGCCGCTGTACCGGGTCATCACCGCGAAGATCAGGGTGATCACCAGGACGATCGCGGCGGGGGTGCGCAGCCGTCGCCAGTCGGGGTCACCCCGGTACCGGGCGGCGTGCCGGGCGCTGCCCCCGACCGGCTCGGCACCGGGCTGCAGGCCGAAATAGACGACGGCCAGGGCCACCGCCAGGCCGGCGTACTGGCAGAACTCGGCCCACTCCTGCAGCCGGACGGCGAAGTTCACCTCACCGGGCACGAACAGCCGGTAGAGGCGGTAGCCGGGCATGGCCAGCAGCAGGGGCACCAGGCCCAGCGGCGGTGCGACCAGGCGCCACAACGAGCCGGGGCGCAGATCGGCGAGCCGGCCGAACAGGCTGACGGCGATCATCACCACGCTGATCAGCAGCTGCAGCAGCCGGAACAGGGCCTCGGGGTCGATGCCGGTGGTGAAGTTGTGCAGGTTGGTCTCGGCCTGGTGGTTGCCCTCGAAGCCCTCCGGGGTGGCGATGCCGAACACCCGCTGGCCCCAGGAGATCTCCTCGCCGGCCAGGAAGAACCAGGCCAGGGCGCCGAGCAGGAGCAGGGCGGCGAGGGGGTAGTACCGCTCCCGCAGGGCCGGGCGCAGGCACAGCCCTGCGAGCACGCTGATGAACAGGCTGAGCGCGAACTGGCCCCACTCCACCGGAAAGTCTTCTTCCAGCATCTTGTCGAACGCCGGGCGGAAGATCAGCGCGGCGGCAAGCAGCCCGGCCAGGCTGACCAGAGGCAGCCAGAACAGGGCCCAGACCAGTCGGCGAGGCAGATCCTGCCCGTCCTCTTCGATCAGCCGGGCGAATCCGAGCCCGCCCTTCGGCAACGTCTGGACCACGAGCCACCCCCACCCCATGAACCCCAGGTGGACGGAAGGCAACCAGTAGGCCAATCCACCGTGTACCGGGCGAGACTAGCCAGCGGCGAACCGTGGCCTGGGGCGCTCAGGAGGCCGGATAACGCCCGCTACGTGAGGGACTCCA
This sequence comes from Kineosporia babensis, assembly GCF_021129305.1. Classification (GTDB taxonomy): domain Bacteria; phylum Actinomycetota; class Actinomycetes; order Actinomycetales; family Kineosporiaceae; genus Kineosporia; species Kineosporia babensis. The sequence continues at coordinate 219,248 of NZ_JAJOMB010000008.1, forward strand.
GCAGGCAGAGCGTGAGGAAAGCTGACGCTGCGTCAGACCTCGGGTTCGTCCAGTGTGACGCGGATCTCAACGCCGAGCCGGGCGCCGTCGTTCAGCGCCAGGCTGTCGCCGCTCCAGAACCGGCCCGGGTCGTACCAGCCCGGTGGACGGTCGTCCGGCAGCAGGCCCATCGCCTGGTACGTCGCCGCCACGATCTCGGCGCAGTACGCGGCCTCCAGGGCGACCGCCTCGTCGGTGCGGCCCGAACGGCGCAGCGTGCGCACCACCTTCTTGCTGCTGACCCAGCGGGTGATCAGGCCGACCGTGCTGGGGAAGGGCGTCCCGGCCATCCGCGCGACCGTGCGCAGCACCGCGTCCTCCGCCTCCCGGCCCACCTCCGGGTCGAGCTGACGGAACCAGGCGCGCTGGTGGTACTTGGTCACCCAGGTGCTGACCGCGGCCGACAGATCGTGCAGCTGGGCGCCGCGATGGTGCTCGCCGACCCAGACGTCGGGCAGGGACCGACCGAGCTCGGCATGCCACATCAGCGGTGGCAGGTCCTCCAGTACCACTGCCATGCCGACGTGGTTGACCGGTGCGTTGGTGAACGCCTGGATGGCCCGGTCCGCGCTGCTGCGGCCGCGGAAGAGCCAGAGGTCTCCGGTGCGGGTCAGTGCGGCGGCCTGAGACAGGGGAATCGGCTGAAGAGGCTGCTGGGCGGGCACAGGACATACCCTAGGCCGATGGCGCAGCGACGCATCGCATGGTGGAAACTTGTCGGGATGGCCGGCGTGGCCGGAGTGGCCGCCGGAGGGGTGCTGATCGCCCGCAACGAGCGGCAGCGCAAGTCCTACACCCCCGACGAGGTCAGGACCCGGCTCCAGGAACGGCTGAACGAGGCCACCGAGGAGCCGGGCGAGAACGAGAAGCAGGCTTCTTAGGTCCTGGGTACAGCAGGCTGTACTGCGGTTGCGGCAGTAGCCGGGATCGGTTCGGCAGGGTTTCGTCCCTAGCGTTGAGGACAACGCAAGGACGGTTAAAAAACCCTGTCGGACAAGGAGAACTACCATGTCGCAGAACACCGGCTCGCAGCCTGGCCCCTACTCCCCCTTCGTGGTCAACCTGGCCTGGCTGGCGGTGGTGGTCGGGGTGGTCGGCAACGCGGTGGCCTCGTTCGCCGCCGACGCCATCGTGGTGCAGCTGGCCCTGAGCTCGCTCACCGCCGTCGGCATCGGCACGCTGGTGCTGAACTGGCTGCGGCGGCGATGAGCCCGGCGATCAGGCTGCAGGACGTGGCCAAGGTCTACCGCACCGGTCAGACCGAGGTCACCGCCCTGCACCGGGTGTCCCTGGACGTGCCGCGCGGCGAGTTCGTCGCGGTGATGGGCCCCTCCGGCTCGGGCAAGAGCACGCTGATGCACTGCGCCGCCGGGCTGGACACCCCCAGCAGCGGCGAGGTGATCGTCGACGGGGTGGCGATCGGCGGCCTGAACGAGACCCGGCGCACCGAACTGCGGCGCGAGCGGATCGGTTTCGTGTTCCAGTCCTACAACCTGGTCTCGTCGCTGAGCGTCGCCGACAACATCACCCTGCCGCTGCGCATGGCCCGCCGCCGCGCCGATCCGGCCTGGGTGGCCGAGCTGGTCGAGCGGGTGGGCCTGACCGAACGGCTGCACCACCGGCCCGCCGAGCTCTCCGGCGGCCAGCAGCAGCGGGCGGCGATCGCCCGGGCCCTGGTCGCCCGGCCCGCAGTGGTTTTCGCCGACGAGCCGACCGGCGCCCTGGATCTGCGGGCCGCCCGCGAGGTACTGGCCCTGCTGCGCCGGATGGTGGACGAACTGGGCCAGACCGTGGTGATGGTCAGCCACGACCCGGCAGCGGCCGCACACGCCGACCGGGCGTTGGTGATGGCCGACGGCCGGATCGTCGAGACGCTGCTGCGACCCACCGCCACCGAGCTGGCCACGAGCCTGATGGGCGCCCAGGAAGCCGCTTTCACGATGGCGGGAGAGAGCTGAGATGTTCTACGTGGCCCGCAAGATGGCCCGGCGGCGGATCGCGGCGCTGATCGCGGTGGTCAGCGCCGTGGTCGGTGGCGCGGCGTTGATCACCATCACCGGCGTGCTCGGCGAGTCCGGGCTGCGCTCACATCCGCCGCTCACCCGGCTGGCCGAGGCCGACATCCTGATCAGCGCGAATCAGACCTTCGGCCAGGGCATCGAGGCGATCGCGCTGCCCGAGCGAGCCGGCATCCCGGCATCCCTGGTCGAGGAGATGGCGGCCCTGCCCGGCGTCGAGTCGGCCTTCGGCGACGTCAGTTTCCCGGCCGCAGTGATCGGCCCGGACGGGCAGCCGGTGGTTGCCGATGAGGATCCGGCCGGTGCCGGGCACGGTTGGATCTCTGAGGGGTCGGCACCACCGGCGGGGCAGGTGGCCCTGAGCGAGTCGCTGGCTTCGGCCGCCGGGCTGGCGGTTGGCGACAACGCCGACCTGATGGTGAACGGGAATCCGCTTTCAGCAGAGGTTTTCGCAGTCACTGGTTCGGGAATCTCTTTCCCCGACGAAGCGGCCGCGCGGTATTCCGGCGATCCCACCAGCGTGGATCTGATCGGGCTCAAGGTGGCCTCCGGGTCCGAGAAGTCAACGATCGAGGACGCGGTGGCCGCCCGGTGGCCCGACCTGGCGGTTGCGTCGGGGGCGGGTCGGGGCGACGTGCTCGATCCGGCGATCGGCGCGGCCCGGGCCCTGCTCCTCGCCCTGGCCGGATCGATGGCCGGGATCACCTTGCTGCTGGTCGGTTTCATCGTGACCGGGGCGCTCGGCGTATCGATCGACGGCCAGCGCCGCGAACTTGCCCTGTTGCGCGCGGTCGGGGCCACACCGCTGCAGATCCGCCGACTGGCGGCCGGTCAGGCCACGGTCGCGGCCGCGGTTGCCCTGGTGCCCGGCATCGCGGTGGGCTACCTCCTGGCCGAACAGGCCCGGCGCTTCCTGGTGCACCTGCAGATGCTGCCCGAAGGCCTGCCCCTGGCCCTCAGCCCGATCCCGGCCCTCGCGACGGCAGCGCTGCTCCTGCTCACCGTGCAGATCGCCGCCCGCAGCGCAGCCTGGCGCATCTCCCGCCGCCCGGCCACCGAGGCCGTGGCCGAGTCCCGCACCGAAGCCCCCACCAACGGCCGGGGCGCCCAGATCCGCAACACCGCCGGCCTGCTGCTGATCGTCTCCGGGCTGATCCTTTCGGTCACGCCGCTGGTGTCCCGCTCGGTGATCGCCATCTCCAGCGCATCGCTGGCCGGGATCATCGCCGCGATCGGCCTGGCCCTGGCCGGGCCCACCCAGCTGCAGACCTTCAGCCAGGCCCTGACCCGGCGCCTGCCCAGTCGCATCTCGCCGACCGCCTGGCTGGCGGTGTCGAACGTGCACGGTTACTCCCGGCGGTTCGCCGGGGCCGTGACCACTCTGGCCATGGCCGTGGTCTTCGTGATCACCTACACCTTCACCCAGACCTCGCTGATGCAGGCCCAGGCCGATGACACCAGCACCGGAACCAGCGCGCAGTACAGCGTTTCGGCGGCTGCGCTGGGCGGCGTTCCCGAGGGCACGGTGCCGGCGCTGAGTTCCGTGCGCGGTGTGGAAGGCGTTGCCGCAGTGCGGAACACCACGCTGATCCGCGAATATCAGATGCTGGGCGAGGCCGAGGTGGAGGCTTCGTCGGTGCTGGTGGCCGGGCCGGAAGCGGCTTCGGTGCTGGACCTCGGCGTGCGGAAGGGCTCGCTGGACGACCTGACCGGGGCCACCGTGGCGGCGGGTGCGGCTACCAAGCTGGCGGTCGGCGACGAGACCAAGCTGATCCTGGGCGACGGGGCCGAGACCACCGCCCAGGTGGTGGCCGTGTACAACCGGGATCTCGGTTTCGGCGGGCTGGTGGCCTCGGCCGATCTGGTGGCCGGGCACACCGCCTCCGCGCTGCCTGCCTCGGTGCTGGTTCGCACCGACGGCTCGGCCGAGGCCGAGGCTGCGCTGACCGATCTGGTGGCTCAGACCCCCGGGCTGGCCCTCGGCCCGGCGAACCCGACCTCGAGCGGGCCGGGCGACATCCCGGCGGAGGTCTGGATCAATCTGGCCGCGATCGGTGTGCTGCTCGGGTATCTGCTGCTGGGCATCACGAACAAGCTGGTGGCGGCCACCACCGCGCGCCGGGCCGAGTTCGCCACGCTGCGGCTGAACGGCAGCACGCCGGCGCAGATCCGGTCGATGACCCGGCGCGAGGCCGGCTTGATCACGGCGGCCGCCACGGTGACCGGGCTGGCGCTGGCCGCGGTGCCGATGCTGCTGCTCGGGGTGGGTCTGCTGGGCCGGCCCTACCCGGCCGGGCCGATCTGGCTGGTGCCGGTGACGGTTGTGGTGGTGGCGGTGATCGGTTTCGCCAGCATCGAACTGGCCACCCGGCAGGCGCTGCGACTGCCTCCGGCCGAGGCGCTGGCTCAGCGTGACTGATCGAGACTGACCGGCAGTTCCGCCAGCGCGTGGAAGGTCGAGGAAGACCGCCAACGGGGGACGCGGGTGAGCGGCTGAACATTCGGGTGGCGGCGGAAGAGGCGGGTCAGGGCCTCTCCCGCCTCCAGCCGCGCCAGCGCGGCCCCCAGGCAGAAGTGGATGCCGGTGCCGAACCCCAGGTGGCCTGGGCCTTCGCGGCCCAGGTCCAGCCGCTCCGGGTCTGGCCAGCGCCGATCGTCGCGTGACGCCCGGTCCAGCTCGACCAGCACCGCCCGGCCGGCCGGAATGCGCACCCCGCCGAGCTGGTGCTCGGTCACCGCGGTGCGGCCGAGCACCCGCACCGGGCTCTCCAGCCGAATCAGCTCCTCGACCGCCCGCGCCGGGTTCTGCTGCAGGGCCGGGAGCTGGTCGCGGTGGTTCATCAGGGCCAGGGCGCCGTTGGCGATCAGGTTGGCCGTGGTCTCGTGACCGGCCGCCAGCAACAGGATGCAGGTGGCCATCACCTCGTCCACCGTCAGTTCGGTGCGCAGCAGCTGGCTGACGAAGTCGGTCCCCTCGCCGCCCTTGCGCGCGGCCAGCACCGGGGTCAGGAACAGCGTCACCTCCAGGCCGGCGGCGATCGCCAGCTGGGCGTCCTCCGGGCTGGCGTCCACCTCGAGAAGCCTGACCAGATCGGGGGTCTGCTCCTGGAACACCTGGGCTCCCTCGACCCCGACATCGAGCAACTCGGCGATCACCGCCAGCGGTACCAGATACCCGAAGTCAGCCAGCAGATCGACCGGAGGGCTCGAATCCCCGTCTTGACAATCGTCTTCAGTCAGATGTTCGTGTTCTTGCTCTTCGATCTGATCCAGGGCCGATTCCACGACCGCACCCACCCGCTCCCGAAAAGCCTCCACCGCCCGGGCACTGAAGGCCGGGGCGACCAGCCGGCGCAGACGGGTGTGGTCCGGGGGATCGGTGAAAATCATCATGGTGTCGGGCATCTGGGGCATCCCGGCCGGGGCCAGCGGACTGTTGGCCGGACTACTGCTCCAGCCCGAGCCGCGCAGCACCACGTCGGCCTCCTGGAAGCCGTGCACCCGGTAGGCGCCGATCGCTTCGTCCCAGAACACCGGCCCGGTCATGGATGCTCCTGCCGATAGGCCTTTTCCAGCTGCCCGAAGCGCGTCACCGGATCGACGCCGAGATCCATCTCCTCGCGAATGCTGCGCCAGTCGCTGGTGGCCCGCAGACCGGCCAGCACCGAGGTCAGGCCGAGGTCGATCCGGCTCAGGGCCAGGTACTCCCCCGGCAGCGCGAGCTTCTGCACCACGGCGGAATGCGGCCCGCGCGGCGAGAACTCGAGATCTACGATGCGAGCCGCGAACTCGGGCGTGTAGGTGAAGGGCTGCGGCGCCAGAACCGGGGCCAGCGGCTCCCGGGCCCAGGCCAGCATGGCCTGCGGCTCGGGCGGCTCCCCCGGGACGAATCCCTGGGCCGTGTACTGCTTCAGCAGCTCGTCGGCATCTCCATCGATCGTCGCCTGCACCGCGGCCACCATCCATCCCACCTGTCCGGTGTCCCAGGTCTTGACGCAGCCGAAGTCCAGGAAGGTGACGCTGCCGTCGGGATGGAACAGGTAGTTGCCCGGATGCGGATCGGCGTTGAACCGGCCCAGGCGGCGCAGACTGCCCAGGGTGAACCGGTAGATCGCCTCGCCCCACTGGTCTTTCAGCTCCTGCTCGGCCTGGCGGGCCTGGGCCCAGCGCATCCCGTCGCTGCGTTCCATCGTGAGCACCCGGCCGGTGCTGAACTCGGGCAGCACCTCGGGCACTCGGGCGAACGGATGATCGCGGTAGGCGTCGGCGAAGACCTGCTGGTTGGCCGCCTCGGTGCGGTAGTCGATCTCCTCACCGATCCGCTCGCTCACCTCGACTGCCAGAGCCCGGGCGTCAGTACCGCCCAGGTCGGGCAGCACCCCGCGGATGAGCTGGAAGAACGTGGCCAGCAGCTCGGCGTTGGCGAGGTCGGCGCGAATCGCCTCGGCCACGCCCGGGTACTGGATCTTGACTACCACCCGGCGGCCGTCGGGCGTGACGGCGGCATGCACCTGGCCGATCGAGGCGGCGGCCAGCGGGTGCGGGTCGAACTCGGCGAACACCTCCTGTGGCGGGGCCCCGAGTTCGGCGGTGACGGCCTCGGCGGCCAGCTCCGGCTCCATCGGCGGCGCATCGTCCTGCAGGCGGGCCAGGGCCGCCTGGTACACCGACTGGCTGCCGCCCTCGACCAGAGAGCCGAGCGAGACGAAGGAGAGAATCTGCCCCGCCTTCATCAGCACGCCCCGGGAGTTGCCGAGCGACTGGGCGTACCGCTCGGCGCTGCGCTGGGGACTGTGTTCCTTGCGGCGCAGGGCCGAGATCACCGCTTCTCCGGCGGTCCGGCCGGTCAGCGCAACCAGCGGGGCCGCCCGGGCTACGCGACCGGTCCGGATCCGGCCGGCCTTCTCCGGGCTCCTCGGGGGTTCGGCTTGCGACATGGGCCCTCCGTCACCGCTACGTAGCCCTCTGTGTAACACGATCCGCCGCGAGGTACATCTCATCGCCCGATGCTGCGCTCCCCCGGGGACCGGGGCCCGTCAGGCTGATGTCACTCGGGGGGCGGCCACGCTGCCGCGCGGCATCGGTTCGGGGACCAGTACCGTGCGGCGCTGGTCGGTCTTCCGGTCGTTCGCTTCGACGGCATAGCTGACCACCGACTCGACCAGGCTGTCGATCGGCCACTGGTAGCTCGACAGCGGCGGGGTCAGCAACCGGCCGGCGGGCAGGTCGTCGTAGCCGACCACCGAGATGTCCTCGGGCACTGACATGTTCAGCTCGCGGGCGGCCAGGTACACGCCGAACGCGATCGAGTCGGCCAGGCAGAAGAAGGCGGTGGGCGGGGCGGGCACGGCCAGCAGTTCGCGCACCACGGCCGCAGCTCCGTCCAGGTCGTGCGGACAGGTCCGGACAGCGGCGGTCAGGCCCAGCTCGGGGGCCATCTGCTGGACGATCTGCTCGGCCGGGCGATCGGGAGTGGCCCGGTCGGTCGGGGTGAGCACGGTGACCCGGGTGTGCCCGGCCTCGGCCAGCAGCCGCAGGCCGTGCCGGACGCCGGTGACGTTGTCGAAGACCACCTCGGCGGCGGCCGGCGCCCCGGGCAGGCCGTCGCCGACCGCGACAAGCACTGTGCGCTCAGCGATCTCGGTCCAGTGCGGGGCGTTCGGGTCCACCGGCAGCACGACCAGGGCATCGGCCCGCTGGTCGACCATCCGCTTGGCCAGGGTGATTTCGCGCTCCGGGTCGTTGCCCGCGTCTACCGTGATCGGATTGCGGCCGGCCCCCAGCAGGCCCCGGCCCAAGGCGGCGGCCACCTGCTGCTGCCAGCCGTCGGCCAGCGATCCGCACAGCACGCCGATCGTCTCGGTACGGCCGGAGGCCAGTGCCCGGGCGATCGGGTCGGCCTCGTAGCCCAGGCGCTTGGCCGCCGCCCGCACCCGCGCCTGCGTCTCTTCGGTGACCTGCAGCCCTCGCAGGGCGTAGCTGACCGCCGCCGGGGAGAGCCCGGTCTCCTCGGCGATGTCGCGCAGCGTCGGCCGGTGACGCCCCTGATTCATGCAGTCACCGTATCCGGGCTCACTCACCCCTCCCCCTTGTCATGATCAAGGTGAAGCGCTTCAATGAAACGCAGTGAAGCGCTTCACCGCAGGTCGAGGCCCGGTTACCGGGAGGTCGGACTGCGTTGGCCGTCACGCGGTGTTCAGCCGGGCGACGCGCCGTGGACGCCTCTTGCACGATGCCGGGCGGACCGGTTGAATAAGTCTATAGATTTAGTCGAGAATGCAGGTCAGGCCTACGGGGAGGTCCGGGATGCGGAGAGGTGGTGGGTGTGACGTCGAGTTCGGCACGGGCGTGCGACGTGCATCAGCACCTCTGGCCGCCGGCTCTCCTCGAGGCCCTGCGCGCTCGCACAGAACCGCCCTTTCTCCGCGGATACACCCTGTACCTGGACGGCGAACCGCCGTACGAGGTGAACCCGGCCGATCACGATGTCGCGGCTCGGCTCGCCCAGCAGGGCGATGTCCGGGCCCTGGTGTCGCTGTCCAGTCCGCTCGGCCTGGAAGACCTGCCGCCGGCTGAGGCCCAGCCTCTCCTGGACGCCTGGCACACCGGTGCCCAGGCGTTCCCGGCGGGCTTCGGCGCCTGGGCCGCGGTCGGGCGGATCGAGCCGGACCGGGCCGGGCTGGCCGAGTTGCTGCGGGGCTCCTTCGTGGGCCTGCAGATCCCGGCCACCTGGATCTCGACCCCGCGCGCCCTCGAGGCTCTCGCCCCGGTACTCCAGGTGTGTGAGGGCGCGAACAAGCCGGTGTTCGTCCATCCGGGTGCAGTTTCTTCTCCCGCCGAGGAGGAGCTGCCCGGCTGGTGGCCCGCCGTCGTCGACTACACCGCGCAGATGTCGGCGGCCTGGTGGGCCTGGCACCGGATCGGCCGTTCGCTGCTGCCGCAGCTGCGGATCGGGTTCGTCGCCGGGGCCGGCCTGGCTCCGCTGCACCACGAGCGGATGGTCGCCCGGGGCGGGCGGCTCGGCCGGACCGATCCGGGGGTCTTCGTGGAGACCTCCAGCTACGGCCCGCAGGCGGTGGACGCCCTGATCCGGGCCCTGGGGATCGACGCCGTGATCCGCGGCAGCGACCGCCCCTACGCCCAGCCCACTCCTCTTGGCTTCGGCAACGCCGCCGACCATGCCATCGATGTCAGCAACCCGCAGCGCTTCCTGATCGGAGGTACGCCATGACCGAGAGCACCGTTGCCGGTGCGACCGACGTCGCCGTCCTGAACGACCTTCCCGCCCGCACCCTCACCCGCCCGGAGCTGCGCGAGCTGGTCTCCGCCATCGCCGACGACCCGGCGGTGTGGCAGCAGCACGTGGCCTACGACGACGAGCACCGGCACTACGTCTGCCTGCACCGCGACGCGAACGTGGACGTCTGGGTGCTGTGCTGGACGCCGAGCAACGACACCGGCTGGCACGACCACGACGTGTCCTCGGGCGCGGTGGCGGTGGCGGACGGCGAGGTGACCGAGCACAACCTGGTGATCGGCAGCGCGGCACTGGAGGTGCGGGTGCCGGCCGGGCACTCGTTCAGCTTCGGCCCGGACCACATCCACCGGATGACCGGGGTGGCCGAGGGCAGTGTCTCGATCCACGCCTACTCACCGCCGTTGTGGCGGATGGGCCAGTACGCGATCAGCACCACCGGCGTGCTGCGGCGCACCTCGGTCTCCTACGCGGACGAGCTGCGGCCGATCGACGAGCCCTTCCCGGACGACCAGGAACGCCTGCGCGACGCCGCGCTGCACCCCTGACCCGCGTCGCTCGAGCCGCTCAGCGGGTGGGCTCGTTGGCCTCGACCAGGTCGGCCAGGGTGGGCAGCAGATCCTGGGCGATGGTGAGGTCACCGGTCAGGTCACGGTCGGCCGGGTTGTCCCCCAACGGCAGGCAGGCCTCGAGCAGGGCACCCCAGCCGGCGCTCTCGGTCTTGACCCCGGTCATCCGGATCGCCCGCACGGCCGCCACCAGCTCGCACGACAAGGCCGTGGCGTAGGCATCACCGGCGGTCAGCAACTGCACGGCCGATCGGGATGCGAAGCTGGCGTGCTCCTCGGTGCCCCGCGAAAGGCTCACCGAGCCGAGCGAGGCCGGGGTCGCGGCCGAGCGCAGCTCCGCAAGGGCCGAAGCGGCCAGGTATTCCAGCATCATCACGCCTGAGGCGCCGGGCGTTCCGTCGCCCAGGAACGGCGGCAGACCGGTGGCCGCCGGGTCGACCAGCATGGCCAGCCGGCCCTGCAGCAAGGACGCCGACTGGGCCGCGGCGATCGCCGCGCTGTCGCAGCCGAGGGCCACGGCCGGGATGTGAAAGCCGCCGTGATGCGCCACCACCGGCTCCGGGTCGGGCCCGAGCACGGTGGGACCGGCCAGGATCACCGGGTTTTCGGCGGCCGCGTTCAGGTGCGCCCCCACCACCCGGTCGAGCTGCTGCAGAGTGTCCAGCAGCAGGCCGTTCACCTGAGGCAGACAGCGCATTCCGAAAGGGTCCTGAATCCGGGCCGGTTCACCGGTAGGGCCGTCCTGTCCGGCTTCGGTCACCAGCTCGGTGACCACGCGGCAGACCCGGCGCACGCCCATACCCGGCGTCACCCGGGCCACCGCCGGACCGAAGGCTTCCCAGTTCGCCCGCACGGCAACCCCGGTCAGCGTGGCCACCCCCAGCGAGGCCCAGGCCAGGGTCTGCAGGCGGGCGGTGGCCAGCGCGGCATCGGCCAGGGTGGCGGCGTTGGAGCTGAGAAACGGCAGCGCGTCGTGAATTCCGAGCACGGTCGGACGTAGCGGATTGGTCAGCGGCGCCTCGCCGAGCAGGCCGAGCGCGGTGGTGGCCATCGCGGTGAGGTCGCCGGTGCCGATCCCCGCGTGCTCGCGGATCGGGGGCAGGGCATCGGCGTTGATCATCGCGACCAGGCCGTCGATCGCGGCCATCGAGATGCCGCTGCCGCCGGCCGCGAGCTGGTTGAGCCGGACCAGCAGCGTGGTCCGGATCCGGATGTCGTTGCGGATCTGGCCGGCGCTGGTGGCGTGCGAGCGCAGCAGGCCCAGGGTGTAGCGGGCGGCTTCGGTGGCGGGCAGGGCTACTTCACGGTTGGCGCCTACCCCGGTGGTCCGGCCGTACACCGGGCGCAGGCCGACCGCGGCGTTCGCGGCCTGGTGGGAGGCCAGGGCGCGGCGGCGGGCGGTCGGCGTGATCCGTACCTTCAGCGGGGCGTCCACCCGGGCCACCAGCTTGCGCGTGGTCAGGGTGCGGCCGTCGATCGTCATCGCGGGCACTCCGGACCGGCGGGCGCGCGCCGGTGGGGCCGCGTCCGCTGCAGCAGCCGCGGCGGCCCGGTCCGCCGGAGTCTGATCCATCGCCACGCTTCGCTCCCGATTCACTCCTTGAGGTAACGGCTCCCCCGGCAGAGATCTGGACGCCGCCACCGCCTCGACACCCATGTGACTCTAGTTTCCACAGAACGGCAATGTGTTTCCGATGGATGAAAAAATTGCTCCGGCCGAGACGGCACTCTTCATCCTTGGTAGAAAAGGTGCTCCACCGATCGAGAGGGGCGCCGAAGATGCCCGGCAAGCCCCCGGCCAGCTCTTCCACCAGATCCGTCGAGCGCGCGCTGGCCCTGCTGGCCGCAGTTTGCACCGGCGGTACCGACACCTTGGTCGAGCTCGCCCGCACGGTGGAACTTCCGGTGAGCACCACGCTGCGCCTGTTGCGCACCCTTGAGCAGGACCAGTTCGTCACCCGTGCGGAGAGCGGCGGCTACCGCCCCGGCCCTCGGATGATGCAGCTGGGTGCGCAGGCGCTCTCGCACGAGCACCTGGTGCCGCTGAGCCGGGCCGCCCTTAACGAGCTGGTCGCGCAGACCGGTGAATCGGCCTACCTGAGCGTGCCCGGACCTGGGCAGACCGCGTTGTACCTGGCCATGGCCCAGGGCACGCACTCGGTCCGGCACGCCGGCTGGGTAGGCCGTTCCTTTCCCCTGGAGGGCAGCGCCGCCGGCGGAGTGCTGCTTGGCCGTACCCCCGAGCAGGGCTGGACCAGCAACGCCTCAGGTATCGAGCCCGACGTGACCGCGATGGCCGCCCCGGTCACGGGCCCGGGCGGGGTAGTCGCCGCGCTCAGCATCGTCGGTCCGACCTATCGTCTGGACCAGAGTTCCGTCGCCCGGTTCGGCCCGCTGCTGAGCCGTCTGGCCCGCGAGCTGGGTCAGTGCCTCGGCGGTACGCCTGCGCAACCGCCTGCTCCTGTTGAACCGAATAGCCCCCAAGAGCCGGATCCCAACCACGGACGTTTGCCCGCCCCCGGTCCCGACCGCGGACGTCCGTCGGTCGAAGGTCCCGACCGCGGACGCCCACTGACACGTAGCCCCGACCAGCTACGTCCCCAAGCAGTTGAGCCCGAGCGGGAGCCGCCGGCCGGCACCCCGGCCGGGCACGAACGTCCGTAAGCAAGAAAACTGAAGTCAGCGCAAGACCCCTGCCCAACGAGACACAGCTGACCCGGCTGCCCCACCCGCAGACCCCGAGCACGATGCACGAGAGCAGAGATGAGCGCATGATCAAGTTTGAATCCGTGGTGAAGAAGTACCCGGACGGGACCGTGGCGGTGAACGGCCTGGACCTGGTGGCACCATCGGGCAAGATCACCGTGTTCGTCGGCCCCTCCGGCTGCGGCAAGACCACCTCGCTGCGCATGATCAACCGGATGATCGAACCCACCTCGGGCACGATCTGGCTGGACGACCAGGACACCGGCAAGGTCTCCGAGAGCACCCTGCGGCGCGGTATCGGCTACGTGATCCAGCACGCCGGGCTGTTCCCGCACCGCACGATCGTGGACAACATCGCCACCGTGCCGCTGCTGCTGGGCTGGGACAAGAAGAAGGCCCGGGCCCGTTCGCTGGAGCTGATGGAGCGGGTCGGGCTGGACCCGAACTTCGCCAGGCGTTACCCCGCACAGCTTTCCGGCGGCCAGCAGCAGCGGGTCGGCGTGGCCCGGGCCCTGGCCGCGGACCCGCCGGTGATGCTGATGGACGAGCCGTTCAGCGCGGTCGACCCGGTGGTGCGCGGGGAGCTGCAGGACGAATTCCTGCGGCTGCAGTCGGAACTGGGCAAGACCATCATCTTCGTCACCCACGACATCGACGAGGCGGTCAAGCTGGGCGACCAGGTGGCCGTGCTCAAGGTCGGCGGCACGCTGGCCCAGCTGGCCTCCCCGGCCGAGCTGCTGACCGATCCGGTGGACGACTTCGTGGCCGGCTTCGTGGGGCGCGACCGGGGTTACCGCGCACTGGGTTTCGAATCCGGGACGCTCGACGCGGCGAGCGAGCAGACGGTCAAGTTCGGTGACGACTCGGCAACCGTGCTGCGGGCGGGGCGGGACGGCTGGGCCCTGGCCGTGGACGAGGCCCGCCGGCCGTTGGGCTGGGTGCGCTCGGCTGCGGTGCCCAGTGGCAAGCAGGTCGGGCCGGAACTGCTGCACCGCGGGGGCACCCTGGCCTCGGTCTCCGGTTCGCTGCGCGCCGCGCTCGACGCCGCGCTCTCCTCACCGTCCGGCCGCGGGGTGCTGATCGACGAGAACGGTGCCCTGGTCGGCACGGTGACCGCGGCCGAGGTGGTCCAGCGGATCGAGTCGCACCTGCACGCCCGGCGCGACCAGCACGACGAGGGGGCGGTGAGCGGCGGATGATCAACTACCTCAAGAACAATCCGGACAACGTCTCCGAGTGGTTCTTCGCCCACGTCTGGCTCTCGGTGGTGCCGGTGGTGCTCGGGCTGATCATCGCCCTGCCGATCGGCTGGGTGGCCAGCCACTACCGCTGGACGTACCCGCCGATCACCAACCTGGCCGGGCTGCTCTACACCGTCCCGTCGCTGGCGCTGTTCATCATCATGCCCTCGATCCTGGGCACCAAGATCCTCTCTCCGATCAACATGGTGGTCGCGCTGACCGTGTACAGCGTGGCCCTGCTGGTCCGGGTGGTCGCCGACGGGCTGAACTCGGTGGCCCCTGACGTGCGGGCCGCGGCCACCGCGATGGGCTTCACCGGTCTGGGCCGGTTCCTGAAGGTCGACCTGCCGATCGCGGTGCCGGTGATCACCGCCGGGCTGCGGGTGGCCACGGTCTCGAACGTCAGCCTGGTCTCGATCGGCGCGCTGATCGGGGTGCCGCAGCTGGGTTCGCTGTTCACCACCGGTTTCAGCCGGTACATCCCCGGCATCGTGCTGCTGGGAATTGTCCTGTGCCTCGTCCTGGCCCTGGTGCTGGACGGGCTGATCATCCTGGGCGGCCGGTTGCTGACCCCCTGGCAGCGGGCGGTGGCGAAGCGATGATCAACGGAATCATCGAGTGGCTGAGCGACGGTGAGCACTGGTCGGGCCCGGACGGGATCACCGCGCGGCTGCTCGAGCACCTGCAGTACTCCTTCTCCGCCCTGGCCGTGGTGCTGCTGATCGGTATCCCGATCGGCCTGTACATCGGGCACACCGGCAAGGGCTCGGTGGCCATCGCCGGCAGCGCCAACGCGCTGCGGGCCCTGCCCACCTTCGGCCTGCTGCTCTATCTGGTGATCGGGTACGGCGACAAGCTGCCGACCGACTGGATCTACCTGGGCCCTTCGTTGTTCGTCCTGGTCGTGCTGGGTGTTCCGGCGGTCCTGTCGAACACCTACGCAGGCGTGCAGAACGTCGACCCTGCGGCCCGAGACGCGGCTAAGGGCATGGGGATGACCGGGATGCAGGTGCTGCTGCGGGTCGAGCTGCCCAACGCCCTGCCGCTGATCCTGTCCGGTGTGCGCAGCGCCATGCTGCAGATCATCGCCACCGCAACGGTGGTCGCCTACGTCACCCTGGGTGGGCTGGGCCGCTTCATCATCGACGGCCTGTCCCAGCAGGACTACTTCCAGATGGCCGGCGGCGCCATCCTGGTCGCCGTGCTCGCGGTCGCTCTCGACCTGGCGTTCGCGGTGATCCAGCGTTACGTCGTCTCGCGCGGCATCACCGGTCGCTACGCGGCCCCGGCGGCGAACGCCGACGTGGTGGCGGCCGAGTCCAAGGCTTCCGTTTAGACCCGGTTACACAGGGTTGCGGCGGGATCGTGGGTCGACTGTTGCCGAGTTGATACCCGCACACACTGCAGACCCCCCAAGACTGTCGGTGGCAGGCGACAAGCTGTCATCTGCGCAGTTCCAACACATCCGAACCAGGAGTGCACTGATGAATCGACGCAGAATGGTCGTCGCCTCGGCCCTCGCGACCTCTGCCCTGGCTCTGTCGGCCTGCGGCGGCGGCAGCGACCCCCTCGACAACTCCAGCGGTGGCGACGGCGACACCGGCTCGGGCTCCTCCGAGTCGATCATCGTCGGCTCGGCCAACTTCCCCGAGAACGAGTTGCTCGCCGAGATCTACGCGGGCGCCCTCGAGGCCAAGGGAGTCTCGGTCTCGAAGAAGCTCAACATCGGCTCCCGCGAGGCCTACATCCCGGGCCTGGAGGACGGCTCGATCGACCTGCTGCCGGAGTACTCGGGCAACCTGCTGTCGTTCCTGGACGACAAGGCCACCGCGGTCAGCTCCGAGGACGTCTACGCCGCCCTGCCGGCCGCCCTGCCCGAGGGCCTGAGCGTGCTCGAGCAGTCCACGGCCGAGGACAAGGACGTGGTCACGGTCACCAAGGAGACCGCCGACAAGCACAGCCTGAAGTCGATCGGTGACCTCAAGGGCAAGAACCTGATCCTCGGCGGCCCGCCGGAGTGGAAGACCCGGGCCACCGGTGTGCCGGGCTTCGAGAAGAACTACGGGGTCACCTTCAAGGAGTTCAAGGTGCTAGACCCGGGCGGCCCGCTCACCGTGGCCGCGCTGAAGAACGGCACGGTCGACGTGGCCGACATGTTCAGCACCGACCCCACGATCACCACCAACGGCTGGGTCACCCTGGAGGACCCGGAGAACCAGTTCGCCGCCCAGAACGTGGTGCCGGTGATCAACAAGGAGAAGGCCAGCGGCACCGTGAGCGATGCCCTGAACGCCGTCTCGGCCAAGCTGACCACCGAGAACCTCACCGCCATGATGGGTGAGATCAACCAGGAGCAGAAGGAGCCGGCCGACGTGGCCGAGGAGTTCCTCTCCAGCAACGGCCTGAGCTGACCGAACGAACGAGTGCCCGCCCCGTGGCTACGGGGCGGGCACTTCTTTTGCTCAGTCGCAGGCCTGGGCGCGAACCAGACCTTGATCGAGCCCGACTTCTGCTTCTTGCTGCAGTCGATGGCCCCGTACCAAGGCAGCGGCGGGCGGCTCAGCGGGAGCGGGCCTCGGAGACGGCCTTCTTCGGCGGCTTGGCGTCGAACTTGTACGTCATCAGGTCGATCCGGGTGGCAAAACCCGCATCGGACAACCGCTTCAGCACCACCGGACAGCTCTTGCACCGCGGCTTGTCCTTGCAGCACTTCTTCTTCGCCTTCTTCACGCCCACGTCGGCAGATTAGGTGAGCCTGACCTAACTTCCAAGTGTCAAGGCCTGTGGACATTTGCGTCGTCTCATGCTGATCAGAACCGCAGATGGTCCTCTGAGCGTGATCAGGCTGGGAATGTGCGCGCCCTCACGTCCAGATCTCAGCCACCGTCCCGCCGCCCGTCAGGTCCGGCCCGGCTGCCGCCCACCACCGTGCACCCGGCGTTCCAGCGCAGCGGCCGCCGCCTGGACCGACCCCACCAGACGCTCGTGATCGCTGACCGTCCCACCTGGGTACGTCACCGCCACCGCGGCCACCGGGTACCCGTTGTGGTCCAGCACCGCTACCGCCACGGACGAGAACCCGGGCGTCACGGCGTCGTTCTCCACGGCGTACCCGGCCCGGCGCACCGTCATCAACACCCGACGCAACTCGGGCAGGCTGCTCGGCGCCGGTGGGCCCTCGCCGTACCCCGCCTTTTCGGCCGGGGCAGCATTGAAGGGCGCCGGCGCGAATGCCTCCCGGCCGGGAAACAGCGCCCTGACCTGCGCCTGAGGAAGAGCCGCGAGCATTGCCCGGCCACTGGCGGTGAGCTCGCTGGGCAGGCGCACGCCCACGTCGGTGACCAATGGCGGACGTCCGGGGGCCCGTTCCTCGATCAGATACAGCACTTCGCGGCCATGCAGCACTCCCAGATGCGCGGTGTGCCCGACGGCATCGACCAGCCGGGACAGCACCAGCCGGGAGAGACGCTGGAGCGGTTCCTGGCGGGAGTAGGCCGAGCCCACCTCGAAGGCCGCAACGCCCAGACCGTAGCGCCGCACCTCCGGCAGATGGGTCACGAAGCCTTGGTCGATCATGGCCGTGAGCAGGTGATACACCGTGCTGCGGGGTAGCCCCAGCTCCCGCGCCAGCGCCCCCGCGGGCAACGGACCCGGCGCCCGGGCCAGAACCCGCAGGATGGCCAGCGCCCGGGTCGCCGCCGGGACCTGCCCCTCCCCCCGGTCTGGGCTCCCCACTCGTCCCCCATTTGGACCGCGACCCCGCGCTCTGGTGGGCCGACCCTGTTCGCCCAGCCGGGCGTCCTCTTGTTTCGGCACGTGCACAGTGTCTCGGATCCGAGACGGCAAGGCCGTGGCGGTCCTGTCACCCCCTGTCGCGGGAAGGTCCAATAGAGAGCATGACCTCCTCGATTTCCGGCCCGCGGCCGGTCCAGGCGCCCCGCGGCACGACCCTGACCGCCCGGAGCTGGCAGACCGAGGCGCCGCTGCGCATGCTCCAGAACAACCTCGACCCGGACAACGCCGAGCGCCCCGACGACCTGGTGGTCTACGGCGGTACCGGCAAGGCGGCGCGGGACTGGGCCAGCTACGACGCGATGATCCGCACCCTGACCACGCTGAAGGACGACGAGACGATGCTCGTGCAGTCCGGGCGGCCGGTCGGGGTGATGCAGACGCACGAGTGGGCCCCGCGGGTGCTGATCGCGAACTCGAACCTGGTGGGCGACTGGGCCACCTGGCCGGAGTTCCGCCGCCTGGAGAAGCTCGGCCTGACCATGTACGGGCAGATGACGGCGGGGTCCTGGATCTACATCGGTACCCAGGGGATTCTGCAGGGTACGTACGAGACTTTTGCCGCCGTGGCCGCCAAACGCTTCAACGGAACGCTGGCGGGCACCCTGACGCTGACCGGCGGCGCGGGCGGTATGGGCGGGGCGCAGCCGCTGGCGGTGACCCTGAACGAGGGCGTGTGCCTGATCGTCGATGTGGACGCCACGCGGCTGAAGCGCCGCGTGGAGACCCGCTACCTGGACGAGATCGCCGACGACATGGACGACGCGATCCGGCGCTGCCTGGAGGCCAAGGCCGCGCGACGTCCGCTGAGCGTCGGGCTGGTCGGCAACTGCGCCACCGTGTTCCCGGAACTGCTGCGCCGGGGCGTCGAGATCGACATCGTCACCGACCAGACCTCCGCCCACGACCCGCTGTCCTACCTGCCCGAAGGCATCGAGGTGGGCGACTGGCACGACTACGCGGCACAGAAGCCGGAGGAGTTCACCGACCGGGCCCGGGCCGCGATGGCCAAGCACGTCGAGGCCATGGTCGGGTTCCTGGACGCCGGCGCGGAGGTCTTCGACTACGGCAACTCGATCCGGGACGAGGCCCGACTGGGTGGATTCGACCGCGCCTTCGCCTTCCCGGGCTTTGTTCCGGCCTACATCCGGCCGTTGTTCTGTGAAGGCAAGGGGCCGTTCCGCTGGGCTGCGCTCTCGGGGGACCCCAAGGACATCGCGGTGACCGACAAGGCGGTGCTGGAGCTGTTCCCGGAGAACGACCACCTGCAGAAGTGGATCCGCGCGGCCCGCGAGAAGGTCGCGTTCCAGGGTCTGCCGGCCCGGATCTGCTGGTTGGGTTACGGCGAACGCGACCAGGCGGGCCTGCGGTTCAACGAGCTGGTGGCCTCCGGCGAGATCAGCGCCCCGCTGGTGATCGGCCGCGACCACCTGGACGCCGGCAGCGTGGCCTCGCCGTACCGCGAGACCGAGGCGATGGCCGACGGTTCCGACGCGATCGCCGACTGGCCGCTGCTGAACGCTCTGGTCAACGCCTCTTCCGGGGCCACCTGGGTGTCCATCCACCACGGCGGCGGCGTGGGCATCGGGCGCTCCCTGCACGCCGGTCAGGTTACGGTTGCGGACGGTACGCCGCTGGCCGCCCAGAAGCTGGCGCGGGTGCTGACCAACGACCCGGGAATGGGTGTGATCCGGCACGTGGACGCCGGTTACGACCTGGCTCAGCAGGTTGCGGACGAGCGCGGCGTGCGGGTGCCGATGCGCGAGGGGGAACAGGGATGAACTTCAGCCGACGATGGACCGACCTGGAGCCGATCGGACGAGCGGCGTCCGGTGGATATCGCCGGTTCGCCTGGACGTCCGAGGACAGTGAGCTGCGCGAGTGGTTCGAGGACCAGGTCTACGGCCTCGGCCTGACCCTCACCCTGGACCGGGCCGGCAACCAGTGGGCCTGGTGGGGGGACCCGGACGAGGCTCCTGGGATCGTCACCGGCAGCCACCTGGACTCGGTGCCGGACGGCGGCGCGTTCGACGGTCCGCTGGGCGTGGTCAGCGCCCTTTCGGCGGTGGAGGCGCTGAAGGCTGAGGGTTTTCAGCCCAGCCGGCCGATCGGTGTAGTCAACTTCGGGGACGAGGAGGGCGCCCGGTTCGGGGTGGCCTGCGCCGGTTCGCGGATCATCACCGGCGCCCTGTCGCCCGAGCGGGCCCAGAGCCTGAAGGACACCGAAGGCACCTCGCTGGTCGAGGCCATGGAGGATGCCGGGCAGAACCCCGACTACCTGGGCCGGGACGAGGAGACGCTGAACCGGATCGGCGCGTTCGTCGAACTGCACGTGGAGCAGGGCAAGGCCCTGGCCACCGACGAGTACGACGCGGCGATCGGCGTTGGCACTGCCGTCTGGCCGCACGGGCGCTGGCGTTTCGACTTCCCGGGCGAGGCCAACCACGCCGGAACCACGCGCCTGGTGGACCGTGACGACCCGATGCTGGCCTATGCCTCCACGGTGCTGGCGGCCCGGCAGTTCGCGGCGCAGCACCAGGCCGTTGCCACCTTCGGCAAGCTGGCGGTCGAGCCGAACGGGGTCAACGCCATTCCGTCGTTGGTCCGGGCCTGGCTGGACGCCAGGGCGCCGCAGGAGAAGGACGTGAAGGCGCTGCTGCAGGAACTCACCGCCTCGGCCGAGGAGTTCGGGGCCACGGTCAGCGAGGAATCCTGGACGGGTAACACGCTTTTCGATCCCGATCTGGCCGGGCGCCTGAGCAAGCTCCTGGACGGGGCGCCGCTGCTGGGCACGGGTGCGGGGCACGACGCCGGCATCCTGGCCACCGCGGGCATCAGCACGGCCATGCTGTTCGTGCGCAACCCCACCGGCAAGTCGCACACGCCGTCCGAGTTCGCGGAAGAGGCTGACTGCCTGGCCGGAGTCGAGGCGTTGACCACGGTGCTGCGGGAACTGGCTGCATGACCTCTTACTGGGCGCCCCATGCCTGGCTTCCTTCCGGAATTGCCTCGGATGTAAGAGTTTCCGTGGATACCGAGGGTCTGATTACCTCGGTCGAAAGCGGAATTACCCCTTCGCCCGAGGACGAACGTCTGCCTGGCGTCTTGCTGCCCGGTTTGGCCAATGCGCATTCGCACGCCTTTCACCGGGCGCTGCGGGGGCGCACGCATGCCGACGGCGGTTCGTTCTGGACCTGGCGCACGGTGATGTACGACGTGGCCGGAAAGCTTGATCCGGACTCGTATCTGGCTCTGGCCCGGGCGGTTTACGCGGAGATGGCGCTGGCCGGGATCACCTGCGTCGGCGAGTTCCACTATCTGCACCACGACCGCGGCGGCAAGCCGTACGCCGATCCGAACGCCATGGGTGAGGCACTGCGTCAGGCCGCCTCAGACGCCGGTATTCGCATCACCTTGCTTGACACCTGTTATTTGACCGGCGGTCTCACAGCCGACGGGTACACGCCGCTGAACGATGTCCAGCGGCGGTTCGCCGACCCAGATGCGGACGCCTGGGCGGAACGGGTTTCGGCGTTGCGGGCTTCGGCCGGGATGCGGATCGGCGCGGCCATTCATTCGGTCCGGGCGGTGCCGCGCGAACAGCTTTCTTCGGTTACGGCTTTCACACGTAAGGACGGTGTGCGCGAGGCTCCCTTGCACGTGCACCTTTCGGAGCAACCGGCCGAGAACCAGGCCTGCCTGGACCGGTTCGGGTTGACCCCCACCGCGCTGCTGAAGGACGAAGGCGTTCTGGGACCACAGACGTCTCTGGTTCATGCCACCCACCTGACCGAGACCGACATCGCCGACCTGACCGGCACGTTCGCCTGTTTCTGCCCGACCACCGAGCGCGACCTGGCCGACGGCATCGGGCCGGCCCGGGTGCTGGCCGAGGCCGGAGCGACACTCACTCTGGGCAGCGATCAGCACGCCGTGATCGACCTGTTCGAGGAAGCGCGCGGGCTGGAGATGCACGAGCGGCTCTCGACCTTGCAGCGCGGTCGCTTCACCCCCGGCGAACTGCTGAACGCGCTCACCGTGGACGGGCAGCGCAGCCTGGGCTGGCCCGAACTCGGCCAGATCAAGGTCGGGGCTCCGGCCGATCTGATCGCGGTGCGGCTGGATTCGGTGCGCACTGCGGGAAGCCGGCCCGAGCAGGTGGCTCTGAGCGCTGGTGCGGGTGATGTGGACACGGTGATCGTCGGCGGGCAGAAGGTGGTCAGCGGGGGGCAGCACCGGCTCGGAGATGTCGGTGGGCTGCTCGGTAAGGCATTCGACTTGTTGGAAGGAAAAGTCCTGTGAGCCACCTGGTCACCGGAATTGCTCAGCTCGTCACGAACGATCCGGCCCTCGGCGACGGCTCCGAGCTGGGCCTGCTCGAGCACGCCGCGATCGTGGTCGAGAACGAGCGCGTGGCCTGGGTGGGCCCGGCCGTGCAGGCGCCCTCGGCCGATACCGCCACCGATCTGGGCGGGCGGGCGGTGGTGCCGGGTTTCGTCGATTCGCATTCGCATCTGGTGTTCGCGGGTGATCGCTCGGCCGAGTTCGCGGCCCGGATGACCGGTGAGCCGTACACCGGGGGCGGGATTGCCACGACCATGGCGGCAACCCGGGCGGCCGGCGACGAAGAGCTGCTCGAGCACGTGCAGAAGCTGCTGGCCGAGATGCGTTCTCAGGGTACGACCACGGTCGAGATCAAGAGCGGCTACGGGCTGGATGTGGAGGAAGAGGCGCGGGCGTTGCGGATCGCGGCGCAGGTGACGTCCGAGGTGACGTTCCTCGGTGCGCACGTGGTGCCGCCCGCGTTGCGGGACCGGCGGGAGGACTACGTCAAGCTGGTGGCCGGCGACATGCTTGCGGCCTGCGCTCCCTACGCCCGCTGGGCCGACGTCTTCTGCGAGCCGGCCAGCGCCTATGCCTTCGACGGGGATGAGACCCGGACGATCCTGCAGGCCTGCGCCGCGGCCGGGCTGGAACTGCGGGTGCACGGCAACCAGCTCTCCGCCGGGCCGGGCGTGCAGATCGCGACCGAACTCGATGCGGCCAGCGTGGACCACTGCACGCACCTCACCGATGCGGACGTTGCTGCACTAGGGGCTGCCGGTCAGCGGATCGATCCGGAGAACCCCTCCACCGGAACCGTTGCCACGCTGTTGCCCGGCGTCGAGTTCTCCACCCGATCGCCCTACCCGGACGCCCGGCGGTTGCTGGCCGCCGGCGCGGTGATCGCCCTGGCCAGCGACTGCAACCCGGGTTCGTGCTTCACCTCGTCGATGCCGCTGGTGATCGCGCTGGCGGTGCGGGAGATGAACATGAGCCCGGCCCAGGCTCTTTGGTCGGCCACGCTGGGCGGCGCGATCGCCCTGCGGCGCAACGACATCGGCCGGGTCCGGGTGGGAGCCCGCGCCGATCTCGCCGTGCTGGAGGCACCCTCCTACCTGCACCTGGCCTACCGCCCGGGTGTGCCTCTGGCCCGGACGCTGGAGCTGTGACTCGTTCGTTGCGACGATCAGAGGTTCAGATGTTCAGACCCAGTCGGGGTTGACCCGCTGGAACATCACGTGGTCCTGCCAGATCCCCTCGATCCGGAGGAACTTCGGCGCCAGGCCGATGCGCTCGAAGCCGTTCTTCGCCAGAACCCGCTGCGAGCGCGCGTTGTGGATCAGCGTGTTGGCCCCGACCCGGTGCAGGTTCAGCGCGGTGAAGGCCAGGGTCACCACCGCCTCGACCGCGATGGTGGCCACCCCCTGCCCGCCGGCCGACTGCGCGACCCAGTAACCGACGTCCCCGGTTTGCAGGTTGCCCCGCACGATGTTGTTGATGTTGATCCGGCCGACCAGCTCACCGTGGCGAATGATGGCGCACGGCAGGTGGACTCCGCCCGAGTAGAGCAGCAGGGCGTCGTCGATGATCCGGCGCTGGCCGTCGGCGGTGAAGTAGGCCTCGTCGTGCTTCGGTTCCCACGGCCTGAGGAACTCACGGTTGGCCCGCAGCACTGCGGCCAGCGGCTCGGCGTCCTCCTCGCGCACGATGCGGATGACGACGCCGGTGTCCATGCTCACCCCTACTCGTCTGCTCGTCTTTACTGGTCGTCGTCGCTCAGGGAGACGACCTGGCCGATTGTGGCGCTGCGCCGGGCCGCATCCAGTACCCGCATGGAAGCGATGGCGTCGCGCGGGTCGACCGGCACTTCGCCATCGCCCCTGACCGCCGCCGCGAAGGCCGGGTAGTACGTGTCCCAGCTGCCCCGCTCGGTCGGGACCGCAGTGCCCTCGTCGCCGCGGTAGAGCCGTCCGTAGTTCTCTTCCCGCTCCACGCCCCAGCGCTCAGCTGCGGTGGCCGGGTTCAGGCCCTCGATCAGCAGCGCCTCCTGGCCCTCCATCGGCTTGTTCAGCACGAACGAGCCCTTGCTGCCGCTGACCCGGTAGCGCGGGCCCGGAGCGCCCTCGACCCAGTTGCCGATCAGGTGGCTGAGCACGCCGCTGTGGTGCCGGACGGCGATGAAGAACCGGGAGTCCTGGCCTTCTTCCACCGCGTCCAGCTCGGCGTACACCGTGGCGGCCGGGCCGAACAGGTACAGGGCTTGGTCGACCAGGTGGCTGCCGAAGTCCCGCAGGATGCCGCCCCCGGCCGCGGGCGGGGCGCTCTCGGTGTCGAAGCGCTCGAATCGCGACTCGAAGCGGAACACCTCCCCGAGCTCGCCGGCCTCGAGGAGCTTCTTGACGGTGAGCAGGTCAGCGTCCCAGCGCCGGTTCTGGTAGGCGGTCAGCTTCACGCCCGCCTTCTCGGCGGCCTCGACCACGCTGCGGGCCGCCGCGGCGTCCAGAGCGAAGGGCTTGTCGCAGGCCACGGCCAGACCCAGCTCAATCGCCTCGAGCATCAGGGGGACGTGGGTGGGGGCCGGGGTAGAGATGGCCACCGCCTGCGCGCCGGCCGCCTTGAGCTCGCTCAGAGAGCCGAACGTGGGAACGCCGGGATACAGCTCGGCCACCTCGGCCTGGCGCTCCGGTGACTTGGTGACCACGCCGGCGAACTGCACGCCCGGGGCCGCAGCGAGCAAGGGGGCGTGGAAATACTTCCCGCCGAAGCCGAAACCGACCAGGCCGATCTTCACGTCATCCGTCACGAGGGTGATCGTATGCACCCGGCTCCCCATCGCGCGTTCTGGGCCCGTCCCAGTTCATGGTCCGTCCGGAACCGGCATGGCATCCAGTCCTCTGCTCATGCCGCCGACCTCCCGGCCCCATCCCCCATCCATCCGCCCGTTCCTTGCCCCCTGCGTCCAATCCCGCCTTAGCCCCATCACCCCCTCGATCTCTACCCACACCCCGCCTCGCCCCACGCCATCCGCCCCGCTTCTTGCCCCTGCGTTCCATCCCGCCTTACCCCTCCGATCCTGCGCCTCCGCCCGCACCCCTGGCCTTACCTCCTTCCATCCGCCCCGCCTCTTGCTCCCCTCCACTCCATCCCGCCTCACCTCATTGCCCCCTCGACCTGCGACCATCTCGCCGCTCTCCCCCAACCCAGCGCCTCTGTCAGTAGCCCCTTTGGCCTCGCTTGCCTCGACCACCCCTTCGTTTCGGCTTCGGCGAAGGGGGTCCGCGATGTGTACACACAGGTCATTTGGTACTCGGAGTACACATTCCGGTGGATGCGTTCGGCTGCTGGAGAACGCTGGAAGCCGACGCCGCGCTCGTCCGTTGGTTCTGATGGCTCGATCCGAGTTGGCGTCGAGGGGTGCACGATTCGGGACGGGTCCGCTCGGCTCAGGAATGTCGGTGGTGGCGGGTACGGTCGGCTCGACGGTTCGCAGCAGGCTGCGGCGCAGGGATGGTGATGACGTGAGTGAACGGCCCACTGGGTCCGGCAGTTCGGGAGGCCCTGGCGGTTCGGGAGGCCCGGCCGGCGGAGGTGTACGGGGGCAGGGCCATGCGGGTCGTCACCCGGGAGCCACGGTCTCCGAGGCAGCCGCCGGGCTGCGCGAGGCCGCCGCCGACCGTCCTCTGCTGCGCCGCGTGGTCTCGCTCTTTCGGCCCTACCGGCCCCGGGTGCTGCTGGTCGGGGTGCTGATCCTGGTCACCGCCGGGCTGGGGGTGGCCAACCCGCTGCTGATCCGCGAGGTCTTCGACAAGGCGCTGTTCGTGTCCGGCGGGCCCGACATCTCCTTGCTGGTCACACTGTCGGTCCTGATGATCGCGATTCCCGCGGTGTCCAGCGTGCTCGGGGTGTGGCAGGCCTACCAGACCACCTACGTGGGCCAGCAGATCATGCGTGACCTGCGCGGTCAGCTGTTCAGCCACCTGCAGAGCCTCTCCCTGCGCTTCTTCACCGGTACCCGCACCGGTGAGATCCAGAGCCGGCTGCAGAACGACGTCGGCGGCCTGCAGAACGTCATCACCGACACCGCCAGCACGCTGCTCAGCAACAGCGTCATCCTGATCTCCACGCTGATCGCCATGTTCGTGCTGTCCTGGCAGCTCACCCTGCTCTCGCTGGTCATGCTGCCGCTCTTCATCTGGCTGACCGGCCGGGTCGGACGAATCCGGCGGGTCATCACCAGCCGCACCCAGACCGCGCTGGCCGAGATGAGCGCGATCACCCAGGAGTCGCTCTCGGTCTCCGGGGTCCTGCTGTCCAAGGTGTTCGGGCGGCAGGACCGGGACGCCGATCGCTATCACCGGCAGAACGAGAAGCTGGCCGACCTGCAGGTGCGTCAGCAGATCGTCGGCCGGGCCTTCTTCGCGGTGGTGTCCACGTTCTTCTCGATCACCCCGGTCCTGGTCTACCTGGTCGCGGGCTTCCAGCTCGCCAACGGCAGCGGGCCCAGCGCGGGCACGATCATCGCCTTCACCACGCTGCAGTCCCGGCTGTTCATGCCGATCGGCCAGGTGCTGCAGACCTCCACCGAGGTCTCGAGCAGCCTGGCGCTGTTCTCGCGGGTGTTCGGGTACCTCGACCTGCGGGCCGAGATCGTCGAACCGCCTGATGCCAAAAAGCTGGCCCCGGAGGAGATCCGCGGCGAGATACGGCTGGAAGACGTCTGGTTCAGCTATGTTCCGGACGATAGCGAGGCCACCCACGGACTCGGTGATTCGGGCCGTGCCGGTAACTCGGATCGTCCCGACGGCTCGAACCGGGTCGAGGGCTCTGGGGATACCGCGGCCCGCGGCAGCTCCTGGGGCTTGGGCAGCACCAGTACTCCCCGCGCTGCAACCGCTCCCGGCCTGGCCCCCACCACGAACACGACCGAAGCTGCGCAGGACGCACTGCTTCCCATCTCCCGCAGCACGGTTCCCGACTCCCCCGCCGACCTTTCCGGTACCCGGCGCTGGGCCCTGCGCGGGCTCGACCTCACCGTGCAACCGGGGCAACTGGCCGCCGTGGTCGGAGCGAGCGGCGCGGGCAAGACCACCCTGAGCTATCTGGTGCCCCGGCTTTACGACGTCACCTCGGGCGCGGTCCGGCTCGACGGGCACGATGTGCGCACCCTCTCGCTCGACTCCCTGGCCGGGGCGATCGGCATGGTCACGCAGGAGACGTACCTGTTCCACGCCACCGTGCGCGACAACCTCGCCTACGCCCGGCCCGAGGCCACCGAAGAAGAGGTGGTCGCCGCGGCCCAGGCCGCCTTCATCCACGACCGCATCCTGGAACTCGAGCACGGCTACGACACCGTCGTCGGCGAACGTGGCTACCGGCTCTCGGGCGGGGAGAAGCAGCGCCTGGCCATCGCCCGGGTTCTGCTGAAGAACCCGCGCGTGCTGGTCCTCGACGAGGCCACCAGCGCCCTCGACACGGTCAGCGAGCGCCGGGTCCAGGCCGCCCTCGAACCGCTGATGGCCGGGCGCACCACCATCGCGATCGCGCACCGGCTCTCCACCATCCGCTCAGCCGACGTCATCTTCGTGATGGACGCCGGCCAGGTGATCGAGAAGGGCACCCACGAAAGACTTCTGGCGCTGGGCGGGGCGTACGCCCGGCTCTACGAGCAGCAGTACGGCGGCGGCCTGGTGGAGGCTCGCACGGCCGACGGCTTCCAGCTGAGCGACGGGCGAGTGCTCGAGACCGGGGGCAGCAGCGGGGCCTGAGGCTCCGGGAGCGCTTTGGAAGCCGCTGCCGCAGCGACCGAAAAGAGCGGGGCAACAAAACCTGCGCTCAGCAAACTTTGTTGCCCCGATCGTCCTTAAAGCAGTTCTCCGCCGAACCCGAGGCCTGAGCCGGGCAGCCGGTCGAAGAGCCTCAGCCGAGCAGGCGTCCTTGCACCCACTCATGGAACTCAGCGATGTGGTGCTCGCTCGGCACCAGCACCCCACCGGACCGGTAGGCCCGCGACGACATACCGGGCTGGGTCGCCTCGCAGGCCTCGAAGTCCTGGCGGTTGACCCGGTCGAACAGCTCCACCGATCGGCTCAGGTCGGCCCCGGACTCGACCACCCCGGGCAGGTAGAGCCAGTCGCACTCGACCACGGTACGGTCCACCGCCATCGGGTACATCCGGTGGAAGATCACGTGGTCCGGCACCAGATTGATGAAGACCTGCGGCCGCACGGTGATGGCGTAGTAGCGGCGGTCGTGGTCCTCGTCCACCCCCGGGATCCGCTCGTGCCCACCGGCGCCGTCGATGGTGAACGCCTGCGCATCGTCGCGGAATTCGGCCCCGTGCCCGACGAAGGCCTGGGCCGCGTAACCGCCCGCGAACTCCGGCAGCATCTCGGTGAGCTCGGGGTGGATGGTGGCGCAGTGGTAGCACTCCATGAAGTTCTCGATGATGAGCTTCCAGTTGGCCTTCACGTCATAGGTGATCCGCTTGCCCACCGCCAGCTCGTCGACCTGCCAGCCGCCGATCACGCCCTCCCCGCCCAGCCTTTCGTCGGCCGAGGCGATCACGTCCGTCTCGAACGGCGGGGGTTCGTCGGCCAGGCAGACCCAGATGTAGCCGAGCCACTCCTTCAGGTGCACCTTGATCAGGCCGTACTCGTCCCGGTCGATGTCCTGCATCTTGGTCAGGTTCGGCGCGGCGACCAGCTTGCCGTCCAGGCCGTACGTCCAGGCGTGGTACATGCACTGGATGTTGCGGCGCAACTGCCCCTCCTCCGCCGGGCAGAGCCGGGCCCCGCGATGCCGGCAGACGTTCAGAAAAGCCCGAACCTGCTGGTCACGGCCGCGCAGGAGGATCACGTTCTCGCGGCCGACCTGCTTGGTCACGAACGCGCCCGGCCCGGTCAGCTCCGAGGCCCGGGCGGCGGCGAACCACATCCGCTCGAAGATCAGCTCCTGCTCCTGGGCGAACACCCCCGGATCGGCGTAGATGTTCCCCGGCAGCGTGGCCACCAGGCTCGGTGGAAGACTGACACTGGTCATGTCGAGCTCCAATCAAGGGGGGATTCGCCCACGTCCCGCGATCGACCGGAATGGCGATGAAACCTGCCGCACGGCAGGCAGATCGGGGTGGCGACATTCAGGATGACCGGGAATTGTTTCCCGCCGGTCACGGGAGGTCACACGAACTTCGCCGAAGACGGCCGGTCCGCTCACTCGAACCGGCCGCCGGCGTGGATCAGGGAAGCAACTTGGCCAGCTCGCGCCGCCAGCGACCGAACACCTTGGGCTGGCCGACACCGAAAACCCCTACCGGCTGCCCGTTACGCCGATAGATCACGGTGAAGGCGGGTCCGGCCAGATCGCCGTCCACCACCTCGGTCTCGTCGCCGGGCTGATGATGCCCGGCGAACTGGAAGTTCTGGCCGTACTGCTCAGACCAGACGTAAGGCACCCGCATCGCCGGAGCCACCGGCGGCGCCGGAACGCCCAGCAGCGCAGCTACCGCCTGGGCTGGATGCTGCGCCGCGTGAGTCCAGTGCTCCTGCCGCATCACCCGCCCGGCGAACGGATGGTGCAAAGCCGTGCAGTCGCCGGTCGCGACCACTCCGGAAAGCGCAGTCCGGCCGTCTTCTTCGGTCAGAACCCCGCCGCTCAGACTGCCCTGCGGACCGAGCAGACCGGTGCCCTCGAGCCATTCGGTGTTGGGCTCCGAGCCGATGCCCACCACCACGACGTCGGCCGGAATCTCCCGCCCGTCGGCCAGAACCACCGCGCCGACCCAGTCGGGCTCCTCGGGATCCGGGGCAAGGGCCGAGACCCCCACCCCGGTATGAACCTTCACACCGTTGGACTCGTGCAGAGCAGCCATGGCCGCACCGACCTCGGCGCCGAGCGGACCGGCCAACAGCGCCGGAGCCACCTCGACCACCGTCACATCGACTTCCAAAGACACTGCAGTGGAGGCAATCTCGGCGCCGATGAAACCACCGCCGACGATCACCAGCCGGGCCCCCGGGCTCAGCTCGGCCTTGAGAGCCAGCGCGTCGTCCAGTGTGCGCAGGGTATGTACACCAGACAGCGGACGTTCGGACGGCAGCTTGCGGGCTCGGGCACCGGTGGCGATCACCACACCGTCCGCCCGGACCTCGTCGCCGCCGTCCAGGACGACCACCCAGCCGCCCGCCTCGCCCGGCCGGAGCCCGACCGCGCGCTGCCCGAGCCGCCAGTCCAGATCCAGGCCGGCATCGGTGGGCAGCCCCAGCGAGATCTTCTCCGGGTCCCACTCCCCGGCCAGAAACGCCTTGGAAAGCGGCGGACGGTCGTACGGGTCGTGCTTCTCGTCGCCGATCAGCACGATCCGGCCATTGTGGCCGAGTTCCCGAAGCGCCCGCGCCGACGACAACCCGGCCAGCCCCGTCCCCACCACGGCGACGACTTCCAGGTCCGAATGCTCGGTCATGACCTTCTGCTCCCGCGTCTGCGTGCGACTACGTGCCTCAGCCGACCGGCACCGCGGCCGGCTGCAGCTGCACGTACACATGTCCGTTCTCAATTACCACGGCATGTGTCCGCACCGGCACCCGGGCGGGCGGACCGCTCGGCTCCCCGGTGCGCAGACTGAAGCAGGCAGCGTGCAGCGGGCACTCGACCGCGCAGTCGTCCGCTTCGACGTATCCATCGGTGAGCGACGCGTCCTGGTGGGTGCAGGTGTCGTCGATGGCGTAGTACTCGCCGCGGACGTGGAACACCGCCACCGGTACGCCGTCCGGCCCGTGTTCGACACGAACCGCTTCACCCTCGGGGATTTCCCCGACCGCACAGACCCGAATCACGGCAGGCCTCTTCTCATACGAAGGACTTGGAGGGGGGTGGATCTAGCTGATTTGTTGCGTCTTGCACAACGCGAAGTGCGATAAGCAACAGCGTGCGGCCGACGCGGCCCACGCGTCAAGACATAACGGGGTTACTGGCAGGGAGCTATGGTTTCTTACATGGGGGAAACGAACCGCTCCGGAGGTGACGCCTCGCAAGTGCAGTCCGTCGACCGGGCCCTGTCCGTCCTCGACCTTCTGGCCAAGCACGGTGAGCTCGGGGTGACCGAACTGGCCGCCGAGCTCGACGTGCACAAGTCAACCGCCTTCCGCCTGGTGACCGCGCTGGACCGGCGGGACCTGGTGCAACAGATCGGAGACCGCGGCAAGTACCGCCTGGGGCTGGGCATCCTGCGCCTGGCCGCTGCCACCACCGGCCGGCTGGAGGTCAGCCACGAGGGCCGCGAGGTCTGCGAACGGCTGGCCAACGAGCTCGGCGAGACCGTCAACATCGCGATCATGGAGGACGACGCGGCGGTCAACGTGCTGCAGGAGTACGGCAACGCCTCGGTGATGACCCGGAACTGGATCGGCCGGCGCACCCCGCTGTACGCCACGTCCAGCGGGAAGGTGCTGCTGGCGTTCGCCGACGAGACGGCCCGCAAGGCCGTGCTGGAATCGACACTGGAACCGCTCACCGACAACACCACCACCGACCCGCAGCAGTTGCTGCGGGAGCTGGACGAGGTGGCCCGCCGCGGCTGGGCCTGCACCAGCGAGGAGCTGGAGATCGGCTTGACCGCGCTGGCCGCACCGATCCGGGACGGTGGTGGCCGGGTGGCCGCGGCGGTCAGCGCCTCGGGGCCCTCGTTCCGTCTCACACCGGACTCCTTCGAGGAGGTCGCCGAGAAGCTGGTCGCCGGTGCAGCCGAAATCAGCAGCCGCCTAGGGTATTACGGAGCCTGAAAGTTTCGTCCGGGTTTCCGGAACCGACCGCTGAGCGCAAAAACGGTTGCGCCGCCTCCCTTGACGGAAGGCGGCGCAACCGTTCGTTCACGGCCTACTGCGGCTGCTGACCCCAGCCGGGCTGCGGACCGGCCTGCGGGACGAAGCCGCCCTTGGGGCTCGGGCCGTGCTGGTTCTCGCCCGGGTGGCTGTCCTGGACCCAGAACACCACCAGCACGATGAACCCGATCAGCGGGATGATGCTGATCAGCTGCCACCAGCCCGAGCGGCCGGTGTCGTGCAGCCGGCGGGCGCCGACGGCCAGCGAGGGGATCAGGAACGCCAGGGTGACGATCGCCTGCACGATCGGCGAGCCGATCACCTGGTCGATGATGCTCGCGACGATGCCGACGACGAAGCTGAAGAGCCAGAACCACCACAGCTCCGAGCGCCGGGCCCGGCCGCTGAAGGTGGCGTACTTCTTGGTGAGTACCGTCTGCACGGCGTCTTTGAACGACACGCTGCTCTCCTGAACGGTCGGATGACGGGGAAGCGGGACCGGCCGCCGGTGCCTGCCGGCCTTGGGTCGGAAGATTATGATCTTCAGTAAATCCCGCAACTCGGGCATCAGGCGTTCAGTGCGTACAAACGTCCTCGATCGGCCGGACAAAAGAACAGTGCGCCGCTTCCGAGAAGGAAGCGGCGCACCGAAGTCGCGTCAGCGGATCAACGCCATTCGCCGTTGCCCTGCTGACCTTGCTGGCCCTGCTGGCCGTACTGACCCGGCTGCTGCCCGTACTGACCGGGCTGGCCGTAACCCTGACCCTGCTGGCCATAACCCTGGCCCTGGCCCGGCTGCCCGTACTGACCCGGCTGCCCGTAACCAGGCTGACCCTGCTGACCAGGCTGGCCATAACCCTGACCCTGGCCCGGCTGGCCGTACTGACCAGGCTGGCCGTACTCGGGCTGCGGCTGACCGTAGCCGGGCTGCTGCTGACCATAGGGGGGCTGCTGGCCGTACCCACCCTGGTCCTGCTGACCCCCGTAAGAAGGCTGACCGCCGTAGCCAGGCTGCTGACCGTAGCCCTGCTGCTCCCCGTAACCGGGCTGCTGACCGTAAGCCTGCTGCTGGCCGTAGCCGGGCTGCTGGCCGTACCCCTGCTGGCCATAACCCTGCTGACCGCCCCAGCCGCCGTCTTCCTTGGGGTTGGGACCGTGCTGGTTACTACCCGGCTTGCTGTCCGACACCATCCAGACGAACAGCACGATCCAGCCGATGATCGGGATGATCCACAGCAGCAGCCACCAGCCCGAACGGCCGGTGTCGTGCAGCCGGCGGACCGCCACACCCAGGCTCGGCAGGAAGAGGGCCGCAGTGACGATCCAGTTGATCACATTGATGCCCAGGAGCCCGTCGATGAACCCGGCGACGAAGCCGACCAGCGAGCTGAAAAGAGCGAACCACCAGTACTCCGAGCGCCGGGCGCGCCCGCTGAAGTCTATGTACTTCTTGGTGAGCACCGTCTGCACGGCGTCTTGGAACGACACTCTGCTTCTCCAGGCCTAGAGGAACCGATCGGGCGAATCGCCACGGAACCGCGAAACTAGCACCCTCTGACCAGCCCTGACACTCACTTACCGGGCAGCGAACCAGTGCTGGGCCGCGGGCTCGGTGTTCTCGTACACATGCTTGGCCTCGCGATACTCCGCCAAGCCTGACGGCCCGAGCTCGCGGCCGGTACCCGAGAGCTTGAATCCACCCCATTCGGCCTGAGGCAAATACGGACCGAAGTCGTTGATCCAGACCGTGCCGTGCCGCAACCGGGCCGCCACCCGCCGGGCCCGGCCGCGGTCGCTGGTCCACACCCCACCGGCCAGGCCGTAGCGCGTGTCGTTGCCCAGGAACACCGCCTCGTCCTCGCTGGTGAACCGCTCAACGGTGACGATCGGCCCGAAGGTCTCCTCCTGCACGATCCGCATGTCGCGCCGGCAGTCCACGAACACCGTGGGCCGGTAGTAGTAGCCGCTCTGGTCCTCGGCGAGCCGGGTGCCGCCGGTCAGCAGCCGCGCTCCCTCGGCCAGCCCGACCCGCACGTACTCCTCCACCTTGGCCAGATGCTCGGCCGAGACCAGCGGCGGCATCTCAGAGTCCTCAGCGAGGCCGGGGCCGATCCGGATCAACGAGGCCCGGCGCACCAGCTCGGCCACGAAGGCGTCGGCGATGCTGTCTTCCAGCAGCAACCGGGTGCCGGCCGAGCAGACCTGCCCGGCGTGCAGGAACACGGCAGTGAGCGCGGCGTCCACCGCAGCCGACTGATCGGCGTCGGCGAAGACGATGTTCGGGTTCTTGCCGCCGAGCTCCAGCGCCACCTTCTTCATCGACTCGGCCGCCGTACGCATGATCGTGCGCCCGGTCTGCAGCCCACCGGTGAACGACACCAGATCCACGTCGTCGCTCTCGACCAGCGCGGCCCCGGCCACCCCACCGGCACCCAGAACCAGGTTGACCACCCCGGCCGGCACCCCCGCGTCCTCCAGCAGCCCCACCAGGACCAGCGTCGTCAACGGGGTGACCTCACTGGGCTTTACCACCATCGTGCAGCCCGCGGCCAGAGCCGGCGCGATCTTCCAGGAGATCTGCAGCAGCGGGTAGTTCCACGGACCGATCAGGGCACAAACGCCGACCGGTTCGTAGACCACCTGGCTGACCACCGCCGGATTTCCGGCATCGACCAGCCTTCCCGCCTCGCCCAGGGCCAGCGCGGCGTAGTAACGAAACACCGCCGTCACATCGTCGACATCGATCTCGCTCTCGCGCAACGTTTTTCCGGTGTCAAGAGTTTCGATCCGGGCGATCTGCGAGCGGTGGGCCTGGAGCAGGTCAGCGACGCGAGAAAGCACGGCGCTGCGCTCGGAGGCCGGCGTGGAGCTCCATCCGCCGTCGTCGAAGGCCTTGCGCGCGGCTGCCACGGCCTTCGCCGCGTCGTCTGCGGAAGCCTCGTCCACCTGGCAGAACTCAACGCCGTCGGCCGGATTCAGCACCGCCCGGCGGGACGACCCGCTCAGCCAGGAGCCGTCGATGTAGAGCGTGCCGGCCACCACCGGCATCCCGTCCGGACCGACTACGAGCTGATGATCCGCGGAAGACATCTGGACCCCTCACCAATCGTGATGATTCACTGTGGCTGTTGCTTGGAGCGGAACTTAGTGCGCTGGACGCAACGATATCCGGCCTGCATCAGGAGGAGTCCATGAGCGAGCGGTTCGACTACGTCATCGTCGGTGGGGGTTCGGCGGGGTGCGTGCTGGCGAACCGGCTGAGCGAGGACCCGGGCACCAGCGTGCTGGTGCTCGAGGCCGGACGCCGGGACTTCGCCTGGGACCTGCTGATTCACATGCCGGCCGCGCTGACCATGGTGATCGGGAACCCGCTGTACGACTGGCGTTACCGCTCCGAGCCGGAGCCCCACATGCACGGCCGGCGGATCTCGCACGGCCGGGGCAAGGTACTGGGCGGTTCCTCGAGCATCAACGGGATGATCTTCCAGCGCGGCAACCCGATGGACTTCGAGCGCTGGGGTGCCGACCCGGGCATGCAGACCTGGGATTTCGCGCATTGTCTACCGTATTTCAAGAAAATGGAGAACTGCCTGGCCGGGGCGGACGAGTGGCGTGGCGGCGACGGCCCGCTGGAGCTGGAGCGCGGCCCGGCCACGAATCCGTTGTTCGGCGCGTTCTTCGCCGCGGCTCAGCAGGCCGGCTATCCGCTGACCGACGACGTGAACGGTTACCAGCAGGAAGGTTTCAACCAGTTCGACCGGACGATCCGCGGTGGCCGCCGGCTCTCCGCAGCGCGCGCCTATCTGCACCCGGTGCTCAAGAATCGCCCGAACCTCCAGGTGCGCACCCTTTCCCTGGTCCACAAGGTGCTTTTCACCAATGGACGCGCGAGTGGAGTCGAGTACACCCGCTCACTTCCGTTCGGCGGACCTTTGGGGAGGATCGGCAGCGGGCCGCGGCGGGTGGAAGCAGGCGAGGTGATCCTGGCCGGCGGAGCGATCAACACCCCGCAGTTGCTGCAGTTGTCGGGCATCGGGAACGCGGCCGAACTGGGCGCGCTGGGCATCGAGGTGGTGGCCGATCTGCCCGGTGTGGGTGAGAACCTGCAGGACCACCTCGAGGTCTACGTGCAGCACGCCTGCCGTCAGCCGGTCTCGCTCAATCCTTCACTGAAGCTGCACCGCCGGCCCGCGATCGGCCTGGAATGGCTGCTGCGCAAGACCGGCCCGGCCGCGACCAACCACTTCGAGGGCGGAGGCTTCGTTCGCAGCAATGACGACGTTGCCTATCCCAATCTGATGTTCCATTTCCTGCCGGTGGCCGTGCGCTACGACGGCAGCGCCCCGGCCGCCCGGCACGGGTACCAGGTGCACATCGGCCCGATGTACTCCGACGCCCGCGGCAGCGTGAAGATCACCAGCACCGATCCGCGCCGGGCGCCCGCGATGACCTTCAACTACCTCTCCACCGAGCAGGACCGCCGGGAGTGGGTGGAGGCGATCCAGGTGGCCCGCCAGATCCTCGCCCAGCCCGCCTTCGCCGAGTTCAGCGACGGGGAGATCTCCCCCGGCCCGGGCGTGGCCACCGACGACGAGATCCTGGACTGGGTGGCGCGGGACGCGGAAACCGCCTACCACCCTTCCTGCACGGCCAAGCTCGGCACCGATCCGATGGCCGTGGTGGACCCGCTGACGATGGGCGTGCACGGTGTTCCCGGCCTGCGGGTGGTCGACGCCTCGGCGATGCCCTACGTGACCAACGGCAACATCTACGCCCCGGTCATCATGCTGGCCGAGAAGGCCGCCGACCTGATCCGGGGAAACGCCGCCCTCCCGGCCGAGCCGGCCCCGTTCTACCGGCACCAGATTCAGCAGCTGGACGAAAAGCACACGGCTTAACCCGGCCGTCCGCTTCTTCAACATTTCTCAACCCGCTTTCACCACGCACCCCGAGGCCGCTCGGCGCTTTCTGTCGTCCCTGCCGACCCAGAAGGCGCAGGATGGCGGTGACCGGCGAGTCATGACCGAGTGTCGATCGATTGTCAACCCGCCGGAAGTCACAATTGGGCGTCTCGGGCAAGCCGCACATACGGGTTTGGCTCGATTAACCGCACCGAAACGACGGCATACCTTGACCATGACCGCTCACCGGGCACAGTGTGTCCCTCGGCAAGAATCGAAGTGCGGCATACGCAACTTTCAGCGGTGCGCCAGTTCTGCGAAAGCGTCCTAGAGAAATTCAGGAGAGGCAATGGCCACCGTCGCCCCGAGCAGTCAGGACCGGGTCAGCGACCCGGGTCCCGCACCGAGCGCCGGGTCGCCGCTGATCTCGGTCCGCGACCTGTGGATGGTGTTCGGCCCGAAAGCCGCTGCCGTGCCGCAGAACCAGGAACTGTGCGGGCTCTCCCGCCGGGACCTGATGCAACGCACGGGTAACACGATTGCCGTGCGGGACGTCTCTTTCGACGTCGCGCCCGGTGAGGTGTTCGTGGTGATGGGCCTGTCCGGCTCCGGGAAGTCCACCCTGGTAAGGTGTCTCACCCGGCTGATCGAGCCGACCGCCGGATCGGTGGTTTTCGAGGGTGAGAACCTCCTCGAGGCGGACCCGAAACGCCTGCGCGACCTGCGGCGTCACAAGTTCTCCATGGTGTTCCAGAACTTCGGCCTGCTGCCCCACCGGCGGGTGATCGACAACGTGGCCTACGGCCTGGAGGTGCGCGGCGCGGGCAAGGCCGAGCGCCGCCAGCGGGCCGGTGAGGTGATCGACCTGGTCGGCCTCGGCGGCTACGAGAACTCCTACCCCGACCAGCTCTCCGGCGGCATGCAGCAGCGGGTCGGCCTGGCCCGGGCGCTGGCCGTCGAACCCGACCTGATGCTGTTCGACGAGCCGTTCTCGGCGCTGGACCCGCTGATCCGGCGGGACATGCAGAACGAGGTCATCAGGCTGCACCGCGAGCTGGGCAAGACCATGGTGTTCATCACCCACGACCTGTCCGAGGCGCTGAAACTGGGCGACCGAATCCTGATCATGCGCGACGGCAAGCCGGTGCAGATCGCCACCGGCGACGAGCTGGTGGCCCGGCCGGCCGACGACTACGTGCGCGACTTCGTCTCCGACGTGCCCAAGGGTGACGTGCTCACGCTGCGCTGGATCATGCGCCCGGTCACCGACGCCGATCCCGACGAGGGCCCGGAACTCGGTCCCGACGTGGTGGTGCGCGACGCCACCCGGGTGGTCCTGGAGAGTCATCGGCCGGTGCGCGTGGTGCAGGACGGAAAGTTACTCGGAATCGTCGGCCAGGACGAGATTCTCAGCATCGTGGCGGGCGCCCGGTGACCGTGCTGACGGCCTCCCGGGCCGCCTTCACCCGTCCCGGCCGGGGCCGGCTGATCGTCGCCGTCGTCGGTGTTTTCGTGGTGCTGGCGGCGATCCTGCGGGGCACGCACACCCTCTCGCTGGTCCCTTCCGACACCACCGCGCTGCACCGCTGGTTCAACGAGGTCAACCGCTGGGTCTCCAGCAACCGCAACGAGAGCCCGCTCTTCCTCTACTTCTTCAACGAGATCCGGGCCTTCGTCGGCTCGCTCACCACCTTCTTCCAGGACCTGATCGCCCAGCCCAGCTACGGCCGGCCGGTACCGATCATCGGCTGGCTGGGTGTGGTGGCGATCCTGACCCTGCTCGCCCTGGTCTTCGCCAACCTGCGGGTGGCCCTGCTGGTAGTAGCCGGGTTCTCCTTCATCGGCCTGCAGGGGCTGTGGGAGGAGAGCATGCAGACGCTCGCCCTCACCCTCTCGGCCGTGTTCCTGGCGCTGCTGATCGGGATCCCGCTGGGTATCTGGGCGGGTCTGTCCGACCGGGTCCATGCGGTGCTCAGCCCGGTGCTGGACTTCCTGCAGACCATGCCCACCTTCGTCTACCTGGCCCCGTTCACCCTGCTGTTCCTGATCGGCCCGGCCTCGGCCACGCTGGTCACCCTGGTCTACGCGCTGCCCCCGGCGGTGCGCTACACCGCGCACGGCATCCGCTCGGTGCCGCGGGCCAGTGTGGAGGCCTCGGAGTCGCTCGGCGCCAACGGCTTCCAGCGGCTGGTCGGGGTGCTGCTGCCGATGTCGATGCGCACCGTGGTGCTCGGCCTGAACCAGACCATCATGGCCGCGCTCTCGATGGCCACCGTCGCCGCCCTGATCGACGCGCCCGGCCTGGGCAAGACCATCCTCAAGGCGCTGCAGACCCTGGACGTGGGCACCTCGTTCAACGCCGGCCTGGCGATCGTGGTGATGGCGATCGTGCTGGACCGGCTGACCACCGCGGCCAGCCGCCGGGCCCCGGTGCAGCAGCAGCCCCGCTGGCGCCGGCCCCTGCTGATCGGGGCCGGCCTGGCCGCGCTGTTCTGCGTCTACCTCTCCCGCACCTACGTCTGGGCCGCCGAGTTCTCCACCGGCTCCACCATCGGTGACGACATCGCCCGGCTCAGCAGCACCTTCTCCGACTGGGTCACCAGCACCTTCTCCGACCTCACCGGCTGGCTGAAGGACACCACCACCGCGCTGCTGCTGGACCCGCTGCAGACCCTGCTGGTGGAGTCGCCCTGGTGGCTGGTGGCGGCACTGCTGCTGGCCCTGGCCTTCCTGCTCGGCAACCTGCAGGCCACCGTGGTCACCGCCTTCTGCGTGGCCGGCCTGGTGCTCAGCGGCCTGTGGCAGGACAGCATGACCACGCTGGCCGCCACCCTGCTGGCCACCGCCGCCACCCTGCTGCTGGGGGTCGCGGTCGGGGTCTGGATGGCCCGCAGCCCGCGCGCCGACCTGATCATCCGGCCGGTGCTGGACGCCCTGCAGGTGATGCCGCCGTTCGTCTACCTGGTGCCGTTCCTGGCGCTGTTCGCGGCCAGCCGGTTCACCGCGATCCTGGCCGCGGTGCTCTACGCCGCACCGGTGGTGATCAAGATCGTCGCCGACGGCATCGTGGCGGTCTCCCCCACCGCCGTCGAGGCCGCCATCGCCTCCGGCTCCAGCACCTGGCAGACGATCTGGAAGGTGCAGCTGCCGATGGCCCGCCCGGCCCTGGTCCTGGCCGCCAACCAGGGCATCTGCTACGTGCTGGCGATGATCGTGGTCGGTGGCCTGGTCGGGGCGGGCGCGCTGGGCTACGACGTGGTGGCGGGCTTCTCCCAGGGCGAGCTGTTCGGCAAGGGCCTGACCGCGGGCCTGGCCATCGTCGTGCTGGGCATCATGCTCAACCGGATCACCCAAGCGGCCGCGGAGCGTCGGCGCAACGCCTGAACCACTTCATCAGGAGGATGAAAGATCTTGCGAGAGAACGTGAAGGCCAGGAGGGTCGTGACCGGGGCGGCAGTGCTTGCCCTGTTCCTGTCCGGTTGCGGCGGCGAGACCATCGAGTCCGGCAGTGACGGCGGGGGCTCCGGTTCCGGCGAGAACTGCGGCACGGTGAACCTGGCGGTGAACCCCTGGGTCGGTTTCGAGGCCGACGTGGCCGTGGTCAAGTACGTCGCCGAGGAAGAGCTCGGCTGCACGGTGAACACCAAAGACCTTACGGAAGAGGTCTCCTGGCAGGGTTTCGCCTCCGGTGAGATCGACGTGATCCTGGAGGACTGGGGCCACCCGGAACTCGAGCAGCAGTACGTCGAGGACCAGAAGGTCGCGGTCAAGGTCGGGGAGAGCGGCAATGTCGGCCAGATCGGCTGGTTCGTCCCGCCGTGGATGAAGGAGAAGTACCCCGACATCACCGACTGGAACAACCTGAACAAGTACGCCGACCTGTTCAAGACCTCCGAGTCCGGCGGCAAGGGTCAACTGCTGGACGGTGACCCGTCGTTCGTCACCAACGACGAGGCCCTGGTGAAGAACCTCGACCTGAACTACAAGGTGGTGTACTCGGGCAGCGAGGCGGCCCTGATCACCGCCTTCCGCCAGGCCGAGGAGAAGAAGGAGCCGCTGCTGGGCTACTTCTACTCGCCGCAGTGGTTCCTCGCCGAGGTGCCGCTGGTCAAGGTGGACCTGCCGGCCTACGAGGAGGGCTGCGACGCCGACCCGGAGAAGGTCGCCTGCGACTACCCGGAGACCCCGCTGCTGAAGTTCGCGCGCAAGGAGTTCATGGACTCCGGCAGCCCGGCCGCGAATCTGGTGCAGAACTTCTCCTGGACCAACGACGACCAGAACCTGGTGGCCAAGTACATCTCGGAAGACAAGATGGACTACGACGCCGCCGCCCAGAAGTGGGTGGAGGAGAACCCGGACAAGGTCGAGGCCTGGATCAAGTAGGGCTCCGCGAAGGGGGTGGCAGCCGAGGGCTGTCACCCCCTTTTGCATGTTCCGATTGAGTTACCCAGCAATAATTTTGGACGTCTACCAGCCTTTGGGCTCTCCGGTGGCACTTGCGCAGTACTTGGCTCTTGACGGGTCGCCTCCGACGATGGACAGTCATGTTGCGCGTGGTGATCTGAGTTGCGTAATACGCACCCCTTCCCTGGAGGCAGTCCATGACCGGACCGCGGGTCGTCATCATCGGAGCCGGTGTGGTGGGCGCCGCCCTGGCCGACGAACTCTCCAGCCGCGGCTGGAGCGAAGTCACCGTCGTCGAGCAGGGTGAGCTGCCCCGGCCCGGCGGCTCCACCTCGCACGCCCCCGGCCTGGTGTTCCAGACCAACCCGTCCAAGACGATGGCCCTGCTGGCGAAGTACACCGTGGAGAAGCTGGTGTCGCTGGATCTGGACGGCGAGCCGTGCTTCCTCCAGGTCGGCGGTCTGGAGGTGGCCACCACCCCCGAGCGACTGGCCGAGCTGCACCGCCGGGCCGGCTGGGCCACCGCCTGGGGCATCAAGGCCAAGGTGCTCTCCCCCGCCGAGTGCGCCGCGCTGTGGCCGATGCTGGATCCGGAGCTGGTGCTCGGCGGCCTGCACCTGCCCACCGACGGCCTGGCCAAGGCCGTGCGGGCGGTGGAAGCCCAGTTGCGGCGGGCGAAGTCGCGCGGAGTCACGGTGCTCGACCGGCACGAGGTGCTGGACGTACTCACCGCCGAGGGCAAGGTCACCGGCGTGCGCACCGATCAGGGCGACCTCGAGGCCGACATCGTGGTCTGCTGCGCCGGTTTCTGGGGCCCGAAGATCGCCGCCATGGTCGGAATGGAGCTGCCGCTCACCCCACTGGGCCATCAGCTCGCCTGGACCACCCCCGTCCCCTCGTTGGCGGGTTCCACCGAAGAGGCCACCCGGCCGATCCTGCGTCACCAGGACGCCGACCTGTACTACCGGGAGAACTTCGAGGGTCTGGGGATCGGTTACTACGGCCACCGCCCGATGCCGGTCTCGCCCGAGGAGATCCTCTCGGTCGACGAGGCCGAGGACATGCCCTCGGTACTGAAGTTCACTCCCGAGGACTTCGCCCCGGCCTGGACCGAGAGTCAGCGCCTGCTGCCCGATCTGGGCGGTTGCGAGGTGGGCGAGGGGATCAACGGCATCTTCTCGTTCACCACCGACGACTACCC
This sequence comes from Kineosporia babensis, assembly GCF_021129305.1. Classification (GTDB taxonomy): domain Bacteria; phylum Actinomycetota; class Actinomycetes; order Actinomycetales; family Kineosporiaceae; genus Kineosporia; species Kineosporia babensis. Next base: position 261,512 of record NZ_JAJOMB010000008.1, read on the forward strand.
ACTGCTCGGCCCCTCGAGCGAGGTGGAGGGCTTCTGGGTGGCCGAGGCGGTCTGGGTGACGCATTCGGCGGGGGTCGGCGCGGCGATGGCGGAATGGCTGGTGGACGGCCACTGCTCAAGCTTCGACCTGCACGAGTGCGACGTCAACCGGTTCGAGAAGCACCAGCTGACACCGGATTACGTACAGATGCGGGACTGCCAGAACTTCGTCGAGGTCTACGACATCAAGCACCCGCTGCAGCCGATGGAGGAGCCACGGCCGCTGCGAGTGACGCCGTTCTACCACCGGCAGCAGGAACTGGGAGCGATGTTCCTGGAGGCCTCGGGCTGGGAGCGGCCGCAGTGGTACCGGGCCAATGCCTCTCTGGTGGAACGATATCCGGCGCCGGTTCCGGATGCCTGGGCCGCGCGCTACTGGTCGCCGATAGTCGCCGCCGAGGCGCAGTACACCCGCGAGCACGTCTCGATGTTCGACATGACGGCGCTGAAACGGCTCGAGGTCACCGGCCGAGGGGCCACCGCGTTTCTGCAGCAGATGTTCACCGGGAATGTGGACAAGTCAATCGGTTCAGTGACTTACGGGCTGCTTTTGGACGAGGACGGCGGGATCCGCAGCGACGTCACCATCGCGCGGCTCGGGAAGGATCGATACCAGGTCGGCGCGAACGGCGCCCTGGACGAGGCCTGGCTGAACCGGCATCTGCCGGCGGACGGGCTCACCCAGGTTCGGGACATCACGGCCGGTACCTGCTGCATCGGGCTGTGGGGGCCGCGAGCGCGGGACGTACTGGCTCCGCTCACCGCCGACGACATCTCCAACGAGGGCCTGAAGTACTTCCGGGGCAAGCAGATCCGGGTCGGGCACGTGCCGGTCACCGCGTTGCGGCTGTCCTACGTCGGAGAGCTGGGCTGGGAGCTGTACACCACCTCGGACCAGGGCCAGAAGCTCTGGGACACGTTGTGGGCGGCCGGTCAGGAGCACGGGCTGATCGCGGCCGGGCGTGGGGCGTTCAACAGCCTGCGCCTGGAGAAGGGCTACCGCTCGTTCGGCACGGACATGACCTTTGAGCACGACCCCTGGGAGACCGGGGTCGACTTCGCGGTCCGGTTGCAGAAGGAGTCGTTCCTGGGCCGCGAGGCCGTGGTGGCGCGCCAGGAGCAGGTTGCGCGGCGGTTGACCTGCCTGCTTTTGAACGTCCCGGAGACCGGCGCGTACGACCAGCCCTTGGGCAAGGAGCCGGTTTTCGACGGAAATGCCTGCGTCGGCTACGTCACCAGCGCGGCGTACGGTTACACGATCAACGCCCCGATCGCCTACGCCTGGCTTCCGGCCGAGCTGTCGGCGCCCGGGCAGCGGGTGGAGATCGGCTACTTCGACCGACGTCTACCCGCCACCGTGGCCGCCGAACCGCTGTTCGACCCGGAGATGAAGCGCCTGCGCGGCTAGGTCGTGTTTTGGAAGTCCATGCCTACTGCGGGGCACCCGGTGGCCGCCTGGACTGCGCCGTTGGGACGCCCACGTAGAACACCGCTACGAGGGCGTCCCAACGGCTTGCCAGACGACCACCGGGCACCTCCTCGCTACGGCAGCGACTTCCAAGACACTCCCTAGCTCGTTTTTCCTAAGGATGCATGACGGCACCTTTGAGCACCTTGTCCACGGCGTTCTTCGGGCCGTGAACGGCCAGGCCGACCAGGTCCAGTTCTGCGGTGGGTACGGCCGCGACCGCCGCCCGGTTGTCGCGGTCGTTCCCGCTGCTGAACAGCTCGCTGGTGAAGATCGACATCGGCAGCCGGCGGCCCAGGGCCCTACCGTGCGCGGCGGTGAGCACGTCCTTGCCGCCCTGGAACACCAGCACGGGCTGGCGCAGCATCGCCAGGTAGCCGGTGCCGTCGGCGTCCGCGTAGGCGTCGCCGACGAGTTCCGGCTGCCCGGCGGTGATCCCGCTGACCAGGAAGGCGCACACGTTGAGGCGCTGCCAGGAGGCCAGGTCCTCGCGCAGCAGCACTGCGATCTTGGTGTCGAAGCGAATCGGTTCGCGGTCCGCGTCGGGGCTCACCGTCCCCCAGCCGCTAGGCGGCCGGGAGGTGCCCCCAGTCCTCAATTCAGTAAGACTCACACCAGCGATCGTGCCGCCGCACTCGTCCTCTGCTCTTGTACGTTCTTTGCATGGCGGGTGAGGCGCCGGAACTGAAGGCGTGGCAACCAGGCGTCCACGGCGTCCTGGAAGTGCTGCACGCCCGCTTCCAGCAGCACTCCTACCCCATGCACGCGCACGAGTCGTGGACCCTGATGCTGCTCGACGCGGGGGTGGTTCGCTACCACCTGGGCCGCCACGAGCACGGCGTGCTCACCTCGATGGTCACCCTGCTACCGCCCGGCGTACCCCACGACGGCCGCGCCGCGGGCCCGGACGGCTTCCGCAAGCGCGTGATCTACCTGTCGGAATCGCAGTTCAGCCCCGGCCTGGTGGACGCCGCCCGGCGTACCCCGTCGCTCGACGACCCCTTCATGCACCGCCGCGTGCACCAACTCAATGTCGCCCTCAGCCGGCGCACCGAAGACCTGGAGGCCGCCAGCCGCCTCGCCCTGATCCGCGAGCGCCTGGAGACCGCGCTGGGCGGCACCGTGGCCAACTTGGAGCACCGCAGCAGCCTGGCCCACGACCTGCGCGACCTGCTGGACGGCAGCGTGGTCGAGGGCATCGCCCTGGAGACGGCCGCCCAGACCCTGCACAGCCATCCCACCCACCTGGTCCGGGCCTTCACCCGGGAGTTCGGCATGCCACCGCACCAGTACCTGACCGGGCGCCGGGTGGAGAAGGCCCGGCACCTGCTGCTGTCCGGCGAACCCCCGGCCCGGGCCGCCGTGCTGGCCGGCTTCTACGACCAGTCCCACCTGGCCCGGCACTTCCGGCGGATGCTGGGCACCACCCCCGGCCGCTTCCGCACGGCCCGGGCATAGATTGATGTCGCCCTGCGTAGTGCCCGGCTGACCTGGAGGTAATTCGTGAGCCTGATCCCCCGCACCGACCTGGACGTTCATCCGCTCTGCCTGGGCGGGAACGTGTTCGGGTGGACCGCCGACGAGCAGCAGTCGTTCGCCGTGCTGGACGCGTACACCGCGGCCGGGGGCAACTTCGTGGACACGGCCGAGGGGTACTCGCACTGGGTACCGGGCAACGTGGGCGGGGAGTCCGAGACGATCATCGGCAACTGGCTGGCCCGGCGCAAGCGCCGCGACGACGTGGTGATCGCGACCAAGCTCAAGGGGCTGACCCGGGACAGCATCCGGGAGAGCGTGGAGGCCTCGCTGCGGCGGCTGCAGACCGACTACATCGACCTGTACTACGCCCACTACGACGACCCGGACGCGCCGCAGGAGGAGACTGCGGCGGCCTTCGGGGAGCTGGTGACCGAGGGCAAGGTGCGGTACCTGGCGGCGTCCAACTTCAGCACCGAGCGGCTGGCCAGTGCGCTGCGGATCTCCGACCAGCTCGGGGTGGCCCGTTACGTGGCCATGCAGCCGCACTACAACCTGATGGAACGCGAGGTGGTCGAAGGTGAGCTGGCCGCGCTGCTGGCCCAGGAGGACCTGGCCCTGTTCCCGTACTACTCGCTGGCCAGTGGCTTCCTGACCGGCAAGTACCGGACGGTGAGCGATGTGGCGGGCCGCGAGCGCGGGGATCGGGCCGGAACGTACTTGAACGAGCGCGGTTTCCGGGTGCTGGACGCGCTGGACCGGGTGGCCGGGGCGCACGGCGTCACGCCCACCACGGTCTCACTGGCCTGGCTGCTCAGCCGGCCGAACGTGCTCGCCCCGATCGCCAGCGCCCGTACCGTGGAACAGCTTCCGGCCTTGCTGGCGGCCGCCGAGCTGAAGCTGACCGAGGCCGAGGTGGACGATCTCACCACGGCCTCGGCGTAGAGCCTGAGTTTTACCAGCGGTTGTGCACCAGGGGACGGATGTCCTCGTCGTAGATCAGCCGGATCACACCGCGCACGTCGTCGCTCAGCTCGGGCAGCTGGGCGGCGGCGGCGTTGGCCCGGGCCTGCTCGGGTGAGCGGGCGCCGGGGATCACGGCGCTGACTCCGGGCTGGTCGATGATCCAGCGCAGCGAGGTCTGGGCCAGGGTGCCCTCGTCGTCCGGAAGCGCCTGCTGCAGACGGCGAACCGCGCGCACACCGGCCCGGAACGGCACGCCGGCGAAGGTCTCGCCCACGTCGAACGCCTCACCGGAACGGTTGAAGGTGCGGTGGTCGTCGTCGGCGAACACCGTCTCCTCGGTGTAGCGGCCGGACAGCAGGCCGCTGGCCAGCGGGACCCGGGCGATGATGCCGACGCCGGCCGCCTCAGCCGCGGGCAGCACCTGCTCCAGCGGCTTCTGCCGCAGCGGGTTGAGGATGATCTGCACGGTGGCCACGTTCGGCCGGGCGATCGCGGTGATCGCCTCGGCGCAGGTCTCCACGCTCACCCCGTAGGCCGCGATCCGGCCCTTGGCGACCATCGAGTCCAGCGCGTCGTACACCTTGTCGCTGGAGTACACCGGGGTCGGCGGGCAGTGCAGCTGGACCAGGTCGAGAGTGTCCACGCCGAGGTTGGACCGGCTGCGGTCCACCCAGGCCTTCATGTTGTCCTTGGTGAAGGTGGCCGGCTCGAACGGCTCGGCCCGGCGGCCCAGCTTGGTGGCCACGGTCAGCCCGGCGTCGGGCAGTTCCTTCAGCAACTGGCCGATGATCTTCTCGCTACGGCCGTCGCCGTACACGTCCGCGGTGTCGATGAACGTCACACCGGCCTCGACGGCGGCGTGCAGGGTGGCCAACGCGTCCTGCGAGCTCACCGAACCCCAGTCGGCTCCCAGCTGCCACGCGCCCAGGCCGACGACTCCCACGCTGCGGCCGGTCCGGCCCAGGGTTCGCTTTTCCATGATGCGCAACGATAGGCCCTCCGGGTCACACCGGCGCCAGGGGCATGAATCGGGCCATCACCTCGTCCATCGCCATGATCAGGTAATCCGCGGCCGCAGCGTCCCCGGCACAGTGCCGTAGCAGTGCCTGCTGGAACAGCCCGTCCATCAGCCCGTAGGTCACCTCCGGGCCGAACGGCGGCGAGACCTGGGCCAGCTCACCGATCCGGGTGGCCACCCGCCAGGTCATCGCGCACAGCCCGGCGTCGATCGCGGCCACGTCGGCCCGGAACGCCGGGTCGAACATCGACTGCGAGCGCAGGTCGTACCAGAGCCGGTGCAGATCGGCGTCCTGCACCATCGACTCGGCCATCGCCAGCGAGAACTCGTGGCGGAGCTGCGCGGCGCTGCCGGCGGTGGCGATGATCGGGTCGTAACGGCGCATGCAGCGGCCCTTGTACTGCCGCACGCACTGGGTGATCAGGTCGACCTTGTCCACGAAGTAGTAATGCAGGACTCCGTGGGAGAACTCGGAATTCTGGGCTATCTCGCGAAGACTGGTGCGGGCATATCCCAGTTCTGACAACGTTTTCAGCGCGGCATCGGCCAGTTCGGCCCGGCGCTGCTCGAATTTGGCCCCTCGCCCCCGGCCGTCCCGGCGGGCCGGGATCGCCGTTCCCGCCGCGGTGGGTCGTTCTGCAGGCTCAGCCACTGTCTCCCCCGTGGGATCTCGCGCTTGCGTACGTCCGGCTCCGCCCGTTCTTCCCGCACCCTAGCGGCGTGCGGATATCCCGTCGCCTCGGTACAGCCGCCGACCGGTCCGGCGGTAAGCGGCACGCGGTGTGGGTTTTACCCATATCTCGGACCTCACCCATCGCAGCGTTCTCGGGAATCACCGGAGAAAACAATGTCCTGGCCGATACGAAAGCTGCTTTCACCCAGGGAAAAGCAACACTCTCAGCCATCCGGGAACATTTTCCTTGACGACTGTCATAGATAATTCTGGACACCTGACCAGACTGAATCGAATGTGACCCGGATCACGGTGAGCCCTCCGCTACCGCGGCGTTCACCTGTCCCGGCTGAAACGCTGGGGGCGATCGAGGAGTTTCGCCGCCACCGCAACCGGGGCCCGGGGTGGGGCGTGTTCATCGGCGTGAACAGCATGCGACAGGAATCAGAGGGTGGGAGGTGAGCAGAGTGCCTTCGAGCGACGCGGATCTGGATTTCGACAGTTTCTACGCCAGCTCGTCCCGGCGGCTGCTCGGCCAGGTCTACGTGATGACGGGCGATCTGAGCGCCGCGGAGGACGCCATCGCCGAGGCCTACGCCCGGGCCTGGCAACGGTGGGACACCGTGCAGCGCTACGGCTCCCCCGAGGCCTGGGTACGCACCGTGGCGATGCGCGTGGCAGTGAGCAGCTGGCGCAAGACCCGCAACCGACTGGTGGCCCACCGCCGCGACCAGTACACCGATCCGCTGGCGATGGCACCCGAGCCGGACCGGGTGATGCTGGTCCAGGCCCTGCAGAAGATCCCGGCCAAGCAGCGTCAGGCCCTGGTCCTGCACTTCATCGCCGACCTGCCGGTGCGTGCGGTGGCGGCCGAGATGAAGAGCACCGAGGGCACCGTGAAATCCTGGCTGTCGCGTGGGCGGGCGGCACTGAAGACCGAGCTGGGCGCATCCGCTTCGCCGATGCACCGCGGAAGAGGTGAGCACTGATGGACGAGGTGGAGTACCGGATGCGAGATCTGGACGCGATCGCCGATCACGCCGGGAGGCTTCCCTCCGCGGCCGAGCTGCGGCGCCGAGGTGAGCGCAAGCGCACCACGCGGCGAATCGGGCTGGGGGTGGCCACCTTCGGTGTCGTCGCTCTGGTGGCTGGAGGCGCCACGACGGTGCTGCACGACAGCAGCAACAGCCTGTCCGGCACGCCGTCCGGAACCACTGCGCCACTGGACCCCGAGCCCACCGCGTCTTCTTCCACCCCCAGCGATGCGCCGAGTTCCGCGGCCGCCGCGCCGAAGACCGATCAGCTGAGCGAGGCCGCCCAGTACTGGATCTGGGCTCCCCCGCTGAGCGACGGCAAGCGCATGCTCAACAACGACTGGCAGGACCGGACGTTCGACCTCGAACGCAGCAGCAAGGACCTCGATCCGGGCGGCGGGCCGAACTGGCGCGGGCAGTGGCTGCTGCAGCCGGTCGAGGGCAGTTCCGGCCAGTGGCAGATCGTCGACCTGGTCAGCAGCGAGGCCGACACGATCTGCATGACCGTCCTCGAGGGTGGTATCGCCGGTGAGGCCTGCGACCCGGACGACGAGAAGCAGGCCTTCCAGCTCGAGCTGACCGCCGACGAGCAGGCCTACTCGATCTACTCGGTCAGCCGAAAGGCCTATCTGGTACCCGGTTCCGACCGCACCGTGGAGTGGAGCGACAGTGCCGACGGCGCTGGGGTCTGGTCGTTCGAGCAGAGCACCGACACCTGAACCCGGCTACCCGGCCACCAGTTCCACCTCGAAGCCGTCGGTGTTCTCCAGGTATCCGGCGTAATGGTCGGGACCGCCGGCGAAGGGGTACTTCTCCCCGAAAAGCGGCTTCCAGCCCTGCTCCGGCGCCTGGGCCAGCAACTCGTCCAGCTGCTGGCGGGTGCCGGCGTGGAAGGCCAGGTGGTTCAGGCCCGGCCGCAGCCGCTCGTGTGCGGCCGCGGTCAGGGCCGGGCTCTGCTCGAGAACCAGATAGGTGCTGCCCAGTTTCCAGCTACGACCGGCCGGCCAGTCCTGGAACTGCTGGTACCCCAGTTCCCCCATCAGCCAGCCCCATTCGGCCACCGCCCGGGTCAGATCGGGTACCCAGAGCTCGACGTGGTGCAGCAGTCCGCGGTTTTCCATCCGACGATCATTGCCGAAAACGAGGGACGTGGGTGCGCACCCACGTCCCTCGTTTTCGGTTCTGGTGCCTCCTCAGTCGGAGGAGGACCCCAGACCCTTCTTGATCAGGTCCATCACCGTGGAGTCGGCCAGCGTGGTCACGTCACCCACGGTCCGGTTCTCGGCGACGTCCTGCAACAGCCGGCGCATGATCTTGCCCGAGCGGGTCTTCGGTAGCTCGGCCACCACCATCACCTGCCGCGGCTTGGCGATCGGGCCGATCTCCTTGGCCACGTGGTTACGCAACTCGGTGATCACCGCCTCGGCCTGCGACTCGTCGTAACCCGCGTCGCCGCGCAGGATCACGAAGGCGCACACCGCCTGGCCGGTGGTCTCGTCGCTGGCCCCGACCACCGCGGCCTCGGCCACCTTCGGGTGCGAGACCAGGGCGGACTCGATCTCGGTGGTGGACAGCCGGTGGCCGGACACATTCATCACGTCGTCCACCCGGCCGAGCAGCCAGATGTCGCCGTCCTCGTCCTTCTTGGCCCCGTCCCCGGCGAAGTAGATGCCGTCGAACCGCGACCAGTAGGTGTCCTTGTAGCGTTCCGGGTCACCCCAGATCCCGCGCAGCATCGAGGGCCAGGGCTCGGTCAGCACCAGGAAACCGCCCGAGCCGTTGGGCACCGGGTTCGCGTCGTTGTCGACCACGTCCACCCCGATCCCGGGCAGCGGCACCTGGGCCGAACCGGGCTTGGCGGTGGTGACCCCGGGCAGCGGGCTGATCATGATCGCCCCGGTCTCGGTCTGCCACCAGGTGTCCACGATCGGGGTGCGGTCGCCGCCGATGTGCTTGCGGTACCAGACCCAGGCCTCGGGGTTGATCGGCTCGCCGACCGAGCCCAGCACCCGCAGGCTGGACAGGTCGAACGAGGCCGGGATGTCGTCGCCCCACTTCATGAACGTCCGGATCGCGGTCGGCGCGGTGTAGAGCTGGGTGACCTTGTACTTCTGCACGATCTCCCAGAACCGGCCCTTGTGCGGGGTGTCCGGGGTGCCCTCGTAGATCACCTGGGTGGCCCCGTTGGCCAGCGGGCCGTAGACGATGTAGCTGTGCCCGGTGACCCAGCCGATGTCGGCCGTGCACCAGTAGATGTCCTTCTCCGGCCGCAGGTCGAACACGTTGCGGTGGGTGTAGGAGGTCTGGGTCAGGTAGCCGCCGGAGGTGTGCAGGATCCCCTTCGGCTTACCTGTGGTGCCGCTGGTGTACAGGATGAACAGCGGGTTCTCGGCGTCGAAGGCCTGCGGCGCGTGCACGTCCGAGGCGCTGTCGACGACGTCGTGCCACCACACGTCCTTCTCGTCGTTCCAGGCCACGTCCTGCTTGGTGCGCTGCACCACCAGAACCTTCTGCACCGACGGGGTGTTCACCACCGCCGCGTCCACGGCCGGCTTCAGCGCCGACGGGCTGCCCCGGCGGTAGCCACCGTCGGAGGTGATCACCAGCTTGGCGTCGGCGTCGTCGATCCGGCTGCGCAGGGCCTCGGCCGAGAAACCGCCGAAGACCACCGAGTGGGCCGCGCCGATCCGGGCGCAGGCCAGCATCGAGATCACCGCCTCGGGGATCATCGGCAGGTAGATCGCCACCCGGTCGCCGGCCTCGACCCCCAGCCCGAGCAGCGCGTTGGCGGCCTTGGAGACCTCGCGCTGCAGCTCGGCGTAGGTGATCTCGCGGGTGTCGCCCGGCTCGCCCTCGAAGTAGATCGCCACCCGCTCGCCGTTGCCCGCCTCGACGTGCCGGTCCACGCAGTTGTAGGCCACGTTCAGGGTGCCGCCGACGAACCACCTGGCGAACGGCGCGTTCGACCAGTCCAGGGTCTGGGTCCACGGGGTTTCCCAGGTCAGCGCCCGGGCCTGTTCGTCCCAGAAGGCCAGCCGGTCCTGCTGGGCGGCCTGGTACAGCTCGGGCCGGGCCAGGGCGGCGTCGGCGAACGCCTTCTCGGGCGGGAACCGCCGCTCCTCGTGCAGCAGGTTCGACAGGGTCTCGTCCGTCATCGGATCCCCTCTTCGCATGAGGCTCGTGTGGTCGTGATCACCCTGACCCTAAACGTCCGCGGCCTCCGGCGACATGGGACGGGACAGGTCCGCCCGCCCGAAGGGGCCTGACCTGTCCCGTTGTACAGCTCGTTCGGCCGGTTCCTCGTACCGTTCGGCCCGTCCGTGGCGCCGCTGGCGGAATTGCCGGGCCGTTGGTCTCTAGCCGACGTCCGCGATCCGGTTGCGGGTGGGCGGTTCGGCCGGGCGCCGGGGTTGCTCGCCGGCGGTTCCGGCCAGCAGTACCTCTCGCACGTGCCGGCCCTGGCGCCGGCTGACCTGGAGCGTGCGCCCCCGCAGCCGTACCCGCATCCGACCGCCGACCGTGCGCACCTCGTCCACATGGGGCAGCGCGACCATCGTGCTGCGGTGGATGCGCAGGAAGCCGTACGGTTCCCAGCGCTCTTCGAGGGTGCTCAGCGGAACCCGGATCAGATGGCTGCCACTGGCCGTGTGCAGCCGCGCGTAGTCACCCTGGGCCTGGACGAAGAGGATCTGCGAGCGCCGGATGAACCGGGTGACCCCGGCCAGCTCCACCGCGATCGTCTCGTCGGCACAGGACGCCACCGTGCGCCGCACCGCCTCGGCCAGCCGCTCGGCCGTCACCGGCTTGTCCACGTACTCCACCGAGTCCAGCTCGAACGAGCGCGGTGGGTGCGCCCGGGCCGGAACGGTGAAGACCAGATGCGGATGCCGGTCGATCCGGGCCAGGGCGCGAGCCAGGTGCGGCCCGTCCAGGCCAGGGGTGGACACGTCGCAGACCAGCAGGTCCACCGGGTCGTCGCGCAGGATCTGCAGGGCACCAGCGCGATTGCGCGTGGTGCGGACCGCACTGATCCGCGGATCGGCCCGGAAGAACTGGGTCATCCGAGCGAGTGCCGCTCCGTCGGGATCCACGATCAGTGCCCGTAGCGGAGCCGGGTCCGGGGGATGAGTCCATCGCGGACCCGTTCGCACCCGACCAATAACCGTCACGTTCCCAGGCGCCGTTGCCATACGTCCCAGAGTAGGGACGCTCCGTGCGCCTGTGAACCTATGAATTTCCACAAGTCACGCACAGACCGCTTTGAAGTTGGCGGCGCAGGCTGGCGGACATGACCGCAGCGACCCGTACGGATCACTCCGAATTCGCCGATCGCGCCCGAATCGGCGCAGGTCAGCGCGGGCGCACGGTGCGTCAGCTGATCCGCTTCGCCGGGGTCGGGGTGCTCAGCACGCTGGCCTACTCGGTGCTCTATCTGGTGCTGCGGAGTTTTCTGGGTTCGTTCGCGGCCAACACCCTGGCCCTGTTGATCACGGCGGTGGCGAACACCGCGGCCAACCGCCGGCTGACCTTCGGGGTGCGCGGGAACGCCGGGCTGGCCGGTGACCACGCGGTGGGTCTGCTGGCCTTCGGGGCCGGGTTGCTGCTGACGAACGGGTCGCTGGCGGTGGTGCACTGGGCCGGGGTGCAGGCCCACTGGGTCGAGGTGGTGGCCCTGACCTTGGCCAACGGGCTGGCCACGGTGTTGCGGTTCGTGGTGTTGCGGATGCGGATCTCCTAGGGCTCCAAACTTGGGACGTCGTGCTCGCCTCGGGCGCTCGGGCGCGCCTTGGGATTCCGGGCCGGTCCTGGACCTCGAGACTGTCGCCCTGCCCGACCCGCGTTGTGTACACACGGGACATCCGGTACCAGGTGCACGCATCCGCACGGGCCAGGGGCCCGAAATCTCGGTGCACGTAGGCTCCGAGCCGTGACTACGTTGGCGCAGAGCCTGGCCGCGCTGGAGACCCTCCCCGGAGTGAGCGCCGCCGTACAGTCGGCCCGCACGGCCTGTACCGAGATCCGCTGGCACAACGCCCTGCGCCGACGCTCAGCCGAGGCCCGGGCGGAAGCCACCGTGCGCTCAGCCCGCAACTCCGCCGCGCTGGAAGGCGCGCGCTACCCCGTAGACCTGGTGCGCGATGCCGCCCGCGGCGCCTCAGCTCTGCCGGACGACGCGTCGGGGCAGTTGGCCCAGGCGGCGATCCGGACCTACTCCGAAGCCGCGCAGGTGGAGAAGACTCTCGCCACCGCGCCGGCCCAGGCATTGGCCCGGCTGCATCTGGCCGCGGCCGGGGGGCTGATTCCCGCGGAACAGGTGGGGCGGCCGCGGCAAGGGACTGAATTGCCCGGCGACGGGATCGGCGAGCCCGCCCATGCTCCGGTCGGAGCTGCGCTGGGAGCCCGGTTGAACGGCATCACCGATCTGCTGTCGGCCCCGGCCTCGGCGCCCGCGCTGATCGTGGCGGCGCTGGTGCACGCCGAGATCCTTACGGCCCGGCCTTTCATTGCTGGGAACGGCCTGGTCGCCCGGGCGGCCGCACATGCCGTGGTGGTCGGGCGCGGACTGGATCCGATGGGCGTGGTGGTTTGGGAGGCCGCGCATTTGGACGCTGGACCGGGTTATCACCGCCGACTTCAGGCCTACACGACGGGAAGCACTGCAGCGGTTGCGGATTGGCTCGTGCACTGTGCGGATGCGGTGGTGAAGGGCGCTCAGGAGGGGCGCGTGGTGTGCGACGCGGTGACGATGGGACGAGTCACCGGCTGATTTCTGGCCATCGGGGCGGTTTTTCGCCGAGTTACCCCGTCCATCGTTTTGATCTGAATCGAAAAGTGTCACCCGGATGGAGTACTCGATCAGGCACTCAGGTGCCGTTCGTCGCACGGATGGCCGCTACTTGCCGGTTGGGTGCTGACTAACGCGGTTTTCCGGAGTAGACAAGGAGTCACGGTTCTTCGGCCCGGAAGTTCGGGCCCGGAGAATCGCCCGGACCGCACGATCCGCCGGTACCCACGCGCGATCAGTCCACGCGAGGACCCGCTCGGACGGGCTTGCACCGCTCCAGCGAAAAGTATCTGCGTGCTTGGTAGCCGTGCGTGTCGTGCATCGGGTGGCGGCGCCCAGCTGCGGGGCGCCGCCACCCATCACAACTTCATCCGCCCCGTCTTCGGTTCCGCCATCCCCCGGATCGAGGTGAATCAGCGAAAGTTGCCCACGGGAGCGGGTTTCCTACTCCGGCCGGGAGAGCGTCCGACGAGACCGGGCGAACTCCCGGCCGGAGGACTGTTTGCCGGCCTCCTTGCGGCGGCTGGCGTACCAGACCAGCCCCGCCGCCGCACTGGCACCGGCCCCCAGGGCGGCGGTCCGGGCGGCCGTCTGGGCCGGGAACTTCGGGCGCAGGCTGACCGGGCGGCTGAAGTCCTGCACCAGCCAGCCCCGGGCCTGCGCCTCCCGCCGCAAAGCCTTGTCCGGGTTGACCGCGACCGGATGCCCCACTGCAGCCAGCAGCGGCAGGTCGGTCACCGAGTCGCTGTAGGCGAAGCAGGCGTCCAGGTCATAGCCCCGCTCGGCCGCCATCTCGCGGACCGCGGCGGCCTTGTTCTCGCCGTAGGCGTAGTACTCGATGGTGCCGTTGTAGCGCCCCTCGTCGATGCCCATACGGGTGGCGATGACGTGGTCGGCGCCGAGCATCGCACCGATCGGCTCGACCAGCTCCACCCCCGAGGCGGACACGATGACGACGTCCCGGCCGGCCGCCCGGTGCTCGGCGATCAGGGCGGTCGCCTCCTCGTAGACGATCGGCACGATCAGCTCGGTCAGGGTGGTGGCCACGATGTCGCGGACCTGCTGCACCTCCCAGCCGATCACCATCCGGGAGACCTGCTGGCGCATCCGCTCCATCTGAGTGTGATCAGCGCCACTGGCATGGTAGAAGAAGTGCACGTAGGCACTGCGCAGCATCGCCGAGCGGCTCAGCAGGCCGTTGGTGTGGAAGGGCCGCGAGAAGGCCATCGTGCTGGACCGGGCGATGACGGTCTTGTCCAGGTCGAAGAACGCGGCTTCACGGCCCCTGCCAGCTGTCTCGCCACCCATGGCGCCAGAATAGGCGCAGCCCGAGATCACTCGCAGTGAATGACCGCAAACCCTGCGCGAGCGCTTTCGAATGACCCGGCCTGGGCGTTTTGGAAACGGGTTGGTCCGGAATGGCCCTGACCGAACGTATTCGGCCGCGTGCTCAACGACATTTCGCGATTACGCAACGTGCTTGGGCGTTACCGGAATCGTGTTTTGCTCCGCCGAATCCGGGTGAGTTGCCGCCGACCGGTGGCGTAGGTGTTGCACGAGACGCCACGAGGGGTACAGACTGATCTAGCCGGCTTAATTGCCGTGCCCGCCCGGTCCGACTCCTCCCCCCCGAGCCGGACCGGCCAGACGGCCCCCGCTCCCCCCCAGCGGGGGCCGTCGCCTTTTGCGCCTCGGCTCCTGGCTCACACGAACCGGGGTTTATCCACAGACCGGCTTCCGAGGGCGACTTCCTGACCCGGCGAGCCTCAGCCTCTTCGTATGGCTTCTGTCTGGTTGCTGCTGCTGACCGCCGAGCCGCTCCTGGTCGCCACGGTCGAGCGGCTGGCGGCGGCCTACGGGGTCGGGGTCCAGGTCTCCTCGCTGGGGGTCTCGTCGCTGAGGGCTTTCGAGCAACGGACGTCGGTGGTGGGTTCGGGGGTCCCTCCGGCTCTGGTGCTGGTCGGGGCCGATCACGAACCCGCGGCCGGGCTGCCCGCGTCAGCTTCGGGGGTACCCCGGCTGCTCCTGGCCGTCGGCCCACCGCACGAAGGGCTGTGGCGCTCGGCGCTGGAGCTACGCGCCGAGCAGGTGGTGCTGTTACCCGAGGGCGAGCACCTGCTGGAAGACCGGCTGGCCCGGCTCGGCTCGACCGGTGCGCTCACGCTGGGCGTGATCGGCGGGTGCGGCGGCGCCGGAGCCAGCGTCCTGGCCGCGGCCCTGGCCCGAACCGCAGCAGCGGCCACCCCCACCCTGCTGGTCGAGATGGACGGCTTCAGCGGCGGCGCCGACCTGCTGCTCGGCGCCGAGGACGAGCCCGGGCTGCGCTGGCCGGACCTGGCCTCGGCCCGGGGCCGGTTGCTCCCGGGCAGCCTGGCCACCTCGCTGCCCCTGATCGACGGCGTGCACGTGCTGGCCTCCGTCCGCGCCGGCCCACCCCTCCAGCTGTCGGTGGCGGCCGTGGGCGCGGTGCTCGACTCGGCCCGCTCCGAGTTCGGTGTGGTGGTGGTAGACCTGCCCAGGCACCTCGATGAGGCCTCCAGCGCCGCCGTGCGGGCCTTGGACGCCTGTCTGGCCGTAGTTCCCTCCGAGGTGCGCGCCGTGGCCTCAGCGCAGCGCGTGGCCGCTTCGCTGCGCCCGCTCGTAGGAGACCTGCGAGCCGTCGTACGCGGACCCGCACCTTCCGGGCTCAGCCCGCTCAGCATCTGCAGTGCACTCGACCTGCCCCTGGCCGGCCTGCTGCCGCCGGAGCCCCGGCTCAGGGCCGCGCTGGAACGGGGCGAGCCGCCCGGTCTGCGCGAGCGAGGCCCACTGGCCCGGTTCTGCCGAGAGCTGCTCGGGCCGGAACTGCCCGGTGCGCGGACGGGCCGTCGTGGTGCCGCGCAGGAGATGCTGCGGTGAGTGATTCCGAGGCTCTCCTGGCCGAGGTAGTGACCAGGCTGCGAGGCGGACTGGCCGGGCGTGGGTCATCCGGGCTGGGCACCGCCGGTCAGGCCGCCCTCGGTAGCGTCGCTGCGGGAATCGGTTCCGGCGGGCTGGATTACACCGGGTCGGGCCTGGCCGGGCTGGATCCGAGCAGGCCGAATCTGACGGGACCGGGCGGAAGCGCTGGGCCGGACCTGGGCGAGTTGGCGTCATTGGTGGCCGCCACTTCGGCCGAGCTCGGCCAGGTTCTGGGGCAGGCCGACGTCTTGGCGGTCACCAAGCGGATCAGTGCGGAGCTGTGGGGGCTCGGCCCGCTGCAGCCCTTTCTGGAACTGCCCAGCGTCACCGACGTCCTGGTGAACGGCCCCGGCGAAGTCTGGCTGGACCGCGGCGAAGGCCTCAGCCGAGTGCCCTGCCCCACCGCCCTGGCCGATGAAAGCGCCGTTCGTGCCCTGGCCACCCGCCTGGCCGCCGCGGGCGGACGACGCCTGGACGACGCCGCCCCCTACGCCGACGCCCGCCTCGAGGGAGGCATCCGCCTGCATGCCGTCATTCCGCCGGTTGCTCCTACCGGCACCCTGATCTCGCTGCGGGTCCTGCGCCAAGAGCCGCTGCCGTTGGACGCTTTGGTTTCGTCGGGGTCCATCCCGCCCGGCTGGTCCGAAGTCCTGCGGGCCATGGTCACCACCAAGGCGGCCTTCCTGGTCAGCGGGGGAACCGGGGCCGGCAAGACCACTCTGCTGGCCTCGCTGCTCTCGCTGGTCCCTCCCACCGAACGGATCGTGCTGGTCGAGGACGTGGGCGAGCTCCGGCCGGCCCACCCTCACCTGGTCCGGCTGGAGGCCCGGCACGCCAACGTCGAGGGCGCCGGCGCAATCGGCCTGGAAGCGCTGGTCCGCCAGGCGCTGCGGATGCGACCCGACCGAGTGGTGGTCGGAGAGTGCCGCGGGGCCGAAGTCCGAGATCTGCTGGCAGCCCTGAACACTGGCCATGCCGGAGGTTGCGGCACCGTGCACGCCAACGCGCCCGCCGACGTCCCGGCTCGTCTCGAAGCGTTGGGGGCGCTGGCCGGGCTCTCTGCAGACGCGGTGCGGGCCCAGGCTGCGGCTGCCCTGGATGCAGTGGTGCACGTGGAAAGACGAGGAGGCCGAAGACGCGTGATGCAGATAGCCATCGCCCGGCGCAGCGAACGAGGTGACCTGGCCATGCTGCCGGCCCTGACCGCAGATCCTCGCGATCCGGCTTCGGAAGGAAAGGCCGGACCAGGCTGGGCAGAGTTGGCCGAGCGTCTGGAGAAGTCTTGATCACGCCAACCGAGCTAGGTCGGGCGAAGTAGCCCTGGCCGACATCGCACAGCAGGTCCGATTGCCCCGCTGCGGACTCCCCGCCCCCTTCCGATTCTTGCCCATTGCATCGCTTTCAGTCCCCAAGTCGCTACGAACCCAGGTGCGGTGGCCTCCTCCGGCGCCCACAACGTCCTTTGTTGAAGTGGCCGCCCACCTTCTGATGCATCCGGTACCAGGTGGACACGTTCGACAGCATCCTCGGCTCTTGACCCGGAAGGATTTTCGCCATGCAACCATCGCCCTCACCGCCATGGAGGCCAGCTGTTCGCGGGCCGATGCGTCGCCTGAACCGTCCTCCCGGAGAACCGATTCCTACTTCGTTGGACGGAGTAGTTCTAGGTCGGGACGATGCGGCGCAACTCTGTGGTCGCGTGTCAGCGCTTTCCCGGGCGGGCGTCCCACCGGGGCGCGCGTGGGAGGTGCTGGCGTCTGGAAGAGGGCCAGATGCACAGGTCGCGAAGATGGTTGCCGTCATGCTCTCGATGGGCGGAACTACTTCCGAAGGGCTGCGTCTGGCGGCCGTCAACTGCGAAGGTCCAGGGGTGGAGGCGCTGGAGTGGCTGGCCGCCACTGCTGAAGTCATCCGGCGGTCCGGCGCCCCTGCGGCTGCCATTTTCGATGGGATCGGCGCTGGATTGCTCGCCCAGATCGCAGAGGCGGACGAGCGGGACGTGGCGTTGGCCGGGCCGCGCACCACCGCCCGAGTACTGGCAACGCTACCGGTGATCGGGCTGCTGCTGGGCGCAGTGCTGGGGGTGAACACGCTCGGGGTGCTACTCGGGACGAATGCTGGAATGGCGTGTTTGATTACGGGTGGGGCGTTCTGGTGGGGCGGTCGTCGATGGACCGCCCGGATGGTGCGAACGGCTTCGGAGAACAGCCGATGAACCATCGGCTGGACAATGCGCTGCGGCCGTATCGCCGACAGGTTGATCTGGAGGTCGAGGCAACCGTTGCGGCCATGCCTGGACCGCTGGTGCTGGACCTGCTGGCGGCGCTGATCGAGAGTGGGGCGCCACCGTCGGCGGCGTTGCGTGATGCCGGATCTGCGCTGGCCGACCTTGGCGACCCTCGTGGGGAAAAACTGCTTCTGCTGAGCGATCTCGTCAACAGCCCATTGTCCGAACAGGCTGCGCCAGAGGCAGACAGCACCACGGCCGCGCTCGCTGAGGCCCTGACCTTGGCCGGGCGCTCTGGCCTGCCTCCTTCTGCCCTGATCCGCCGAGCTGCCACCGAGGAACGACGGCGGCAGGCGGCTGCGCGGGCGGCGGCCATCCAGCGCCTGGAGGTGCTGCTGGTCATCCCGGGTGCGGTCTGCTTACTGCCCGCCTTCGCTCTGCTCGGCATCGTGCCGCTGGTGATCCGACTTACCACGGGCTGAATCTCGTGCTTTCCACAGCCCACACGATCCGGGATTCATCCACAGGAACAGCTTTTCACATGACCCACGACCACATCGGGCGCCAATCTGTTCTCAGGTCGCAGCGGGTGCGGCCGACCAGGCCGGAGGCACCGGCCACGGGAGGGAAAGTCATGCGGATCCGATTCCTGAACCGGGCGAAGAACATTGCCCAAAGGGTGTTTTCCTTGGCCTGCGCACGATGGGCGAGGATGACGGCCCGCGCGCGACTGGTGCCCGAAGCAGGCGCCAGCACGGCCGAGTACGCGATGACCATGCTGGTGGCCTGCGCCTTCGCCGGGGTGCTGATGGGGATCATCAAGAGCAATCCGATCAAGACCCTGCTGCTCGGAACCATCCAGAAGGCGCTGAACATCGGATGAGCACTACGGACGGCCGGGGTCGCCTTTCAGGGTCGGCCCCGGCCCGGCCGGTATCTCCGGCCGACTCTCCTGACCGGCCGCGGTGGGCCGAGCCGTCCGGCTCCGGGCCGGGGCGGCCGACTCAGCCGGTTTCGGAGGGCCGTTGCGAAGCTGGCGCGGTGACCGCTGAATTCGCCTTGGCCTTGCCGTTCTTCGTGCTCCTGCTGGCCACCTTGATGGCTGCCGTCGTGGCCGGGACAGCCCAGGTGCAGTGCATCGACGCCGCCCGGGCCGGAGCGCGGGCGGCCGCCCGGCATGACGATCCGCGTCCGGTAGCTGCAGCGGCCGGGCCCCAGGGTGCCGAGATCCGGGTCTCGACCGGCGGGGATCTGGTGAAGGTGCAGGTCTCGACCGAACTGGACCTGCCACTGCCGTGGCATCCGCGCATTCGGGTGCAGTCCGAAAGCACTGCGCAGGCCGAACCAGACACAACAGCCATTGAAGGTGAATGAATGAGCCGGACCGCTCGTGGCAGGCAAACCGACCGCTACAAAGGCCACGACCAGCCCCACGACCACGACCGAGGCTCGGGCACGGTCCTGATGCTCGGTCTGGCCGGCGTGGCCTCGATGCTCATGGTGGTAGCTCTGGGCCTGGGCGCGGCCGTTACGGCCCGGCACCGCGCTGCCGCCGCGGCCGACCTCGCCGCCCTGGCCGCGATCGATTCCGGTGAGGGCTGCCCAGCCGCCGGCCGCATCGCCACTGCCAACCAGGCGCACCTGGCGTCCTGCGAATCCGCGCCGGACGGCACCGTCGTGGTTTCCGTGACCGTCAAGGTGGCCGGGCTGGGCCAAGACGCCCGCAGTTCCGCCCGCGCAGGGCCCGGACCTGCGCAGATCCCCGGTCCCGACGAGTCGGTGAGTCAAACAATTGAACGCCGCAGCGACTCCTGACAGGAAGAGAATGAATCTTGTCATCCAAATTGGTGACACGCAGTGGGCGGTGTGGGCCATTGGAGTGACCGTCAGATGATTGAATGCCGCCAGGCACGTCCCCCGCGAGGACGTAGAGAACTCTGCGAACACCACGAGACGGGCGCGAGACTTTCAGGGAGGCGATGTGGAGCTCACAGTGGCGACACGGCGCGAGGG
The DNA here is from genome assembly GCF_021129305.1 of Kineosporia babensis. Lineage (GTDB taxonomy): Bacteria > Actinomycetota > Actinomycetes > Actinomycetales > Kineosporiaceae > Kineosporia > Kineosporia babensis. The sequence goes on from NZ_JAJOMB010000008.1 coordinate 281,151, forward strand.
TGTCCAGACGGTCATCAGCGTGTCCGGCGAGATCGACGTGTACACGGCGCCCACCCTGAGGGAGCGCCTGAACGAGCTCGTTGCCGACGGCGAGTACCACCTCGTCGTGGACATGGGCGGGGTGGACTTCCTCGACTCGACCGGGCTGGGTGTCCTGGTCGGCGGCCTGAAGCGGGCCCGCTCGCACGAGGGCTCGCTGCAACTGGTCTGCGATCAGGAGAAGATTCTCAAAGTCTTCCGGATCACCGGCCTGACCAAGGTTTTCCCGATCCACTCATCACTGGAGAGCGCTCTGAGCGTCCCCACCCCGCAGGAGCCCGCGCCCACCACCATCTCGCTGGACGACCCGGCCGAGAAGGCTCTGGACGGGGACTCCTCCCGAGGCACGCCATAACCGGCTCCGAGCCGAATTCGGCCGCAGGCGCTGAACCACCCCCGGCCGGTGTCGAGCTACGGTTCCCCCCGGCCGCCGAATACGTCCGCACGGCGCGACTGGTGGCCGTGGCCGTGGCGCGGCGGGCCGGGTTGATCGAACGGCTGGAAGAACTGCGCCTGGCCGTCGGCGAGGCCTGTGCGCGGGCCGTGCGACGGTGCGAGGCTGCGGATTGCGACGATCCGGTCACGATGTTCGTGGACGACACGGGTCCCGGACTGGTGATCGAGGTGACCGACCGCGCCAAGGCCGAACCAGGCCCGGAGCCTGTGGTCCTTTCCCTGCTCGAAGGCCTCGCCGATCATGTCGAGGTACGCCCTCACCAGGGCCTTTCCGGCGCTCAGGTGCATCTGGAGTGGTGGCCGGACCAGCCCGCCGAGGGTGCTGCGGCACCAGTTCCACCCACTTCGGCGAGCTGACACCCGTCCGTTGGGACCGTTTTGAATACCGCACTCCAGCGATAGCAAAACGGACTAATCCACCCAAAGTGAAAAGAGCCACGCGCCAGACGTTTGGTGGCCAGCATCACAGTACATAGACTCCGCGACGTGGGAACTTTCGTCGAACATTCGGCGTCCCCACGCAAGCCAAGGCCCTGATTCGCCCTGTCGCCTGCACCTGGAAGACCATCACCCCGCGACGGGTGAGGGGGTCGTCCGCGCACGTCGAGGAGGACGGATGCACAAGGGCTACCTGGCTCTCTCAACCCTGGCCGAGCCAGAACTCGAAGGCCGTAATCAGACGCTGGTGATCGTGGTCCTGGTGATCGCGCTCGTGGCGCTGGGAGTGGCGGCGGCGTTCCGCCGGCTGGTTCTGGCCGCCCCCGAGGGCACCCAGAGCATGATCGACATCGGCAGAGCCGTGCAGGAGGGGGCGGCGGCCTATCTTCGCCGTCAGTTCCGGACGCTGGCCGCCTTCGTCGTCCTCGTTCTGGCGGTGCTGTTCCTCCTGCCCGGAGAGGCCGATGTGCGGGTCGGCCGGGGCATCTTCTTCATCGTCGGGGCCGTGTTCTCGGCCGCGATCGGTTACCTCGGCATGTCGCTCGCGGTGCGGGCGAACATCCGGGTCGCCGAGGCCGCCCGCCAGGGCAATCGGGACGAGGGCATGCGACTGGCCTTCCGGACCGGCGGTTTCGTCGGCATGTGCACGGTGGGCCTGGGCCTGCTGGGCGCCTCTTCGGTCGTCCTGCTCTACGAAGGTGACGCCCCGGCGGTGCTGGAGGGCTTCGGCTTCGGCGCCGCCCTGCTGGCCATGTTCATGCGGGTCGGTGGAGGCATCTTCACCAAGGCCGCCGACGTGGGCGCCGACCTGGTCGGCAAGGTCGAGCAGAACATCCCGGAGGACGACCCGCGCAACGCGGCGACGATCGCGGACAACGTCGGCGACAACGTGGGTGACTGCGCCGGCATGGCCGCCGACCTGTTCGAGTCCTACGCCGTCACCCTGGTCGCGGCGCTGATCCTGGGCAAGGCCGCCTTCGGCGTCGAGGGCCTGGTCTTCCCGCTGATCGTGCCCGCGCTGGGCGCTCTGACCGCGGTGCTCGGGGTCCTGATCACCCGCACCCGGCCCGGTGAGGGCGGTCTGGCCGCGATCAACCGGGGTTTCGGCATCTCCGCGGTGGTCTCGGCCGTGCTCTGCGCGATCGCCTCGTTCACCTACCTGCCCAGCTCGTTCGCCGACTTCTCCGGCGCCGACTCGGTGGTCGCAGGCCTGGACGGCGACCCGCGGCTGATCGCCTTCGCTGCCGTGATGATCGGCATCGTGCTGGCCGGCGTGATCCTCTGGCTCACCGGCTACTACACCGGCACCGACAAGCGTCCGACCATGGACGTCGCCGACACCACCACCACAGGTGCCGCCACCGTCGTCCTGTCCGGCATCGGCCTGGGTCTGGAATCGGCGGTCTACACCACCGGAATCATCGCCGGCGCCGTGTTCCTGGCCTTCACCCTGGGCGGCGTCTCGTTCTGGCTCTCGCTGTTCCTGATCGCCCTGGCCGGCTGCGGTCTGCTGACCACCGTCGGGGTCATCGTCGCGATGGACACGTTCGGCCCGGTCAGCGACAACGCCCAGGGCATCGCCGAGATGTCCGGTGACGTGGACGGTGAGGGCGCGCAGATCCTGACCGAGCTGGACGCTGTCGGCAACACCACCAAGGCGATCACCAAGGGCATCGCGATCGCCACGGCCGTGCTGGCCGCCACTGCGCTGTTCGGTTCCTACACCGACGCCTTCCAGAACGCGCTGGTCCAGGCCGGGGTCAACCTGGGCGATGCGGGCCGCAGCTTCAGCCTGGAGATCGCCCAGCCCAACACCCTGGTCGGGCTGATGCTGGGCGCCGCGGTGGTGTTCCTGTTCTCCGGTCTGGCGGTCAACGCCGTCACCCGGGCGGCCGGGGCGATCGTGGTCGAGGTGCGGCGTCAGTTCCGCGAGAACCCGGGCATCATGGACCATTCCGTGAAGCCGGAGTACGGGCGGGTGGTCGACATCTGCACCCGAGACTCGCTGCGCGAGCTGGCCACGCCCGGGCTGCTGGCGGCCCTGGCCCCGGTCGCGGTCGGGTTCGGTCTGGGGGTCGGCCCGCTGGCCGGGTACCTGGCCGGTGCGATCGGGGCCGGCGCCCTGATGGCGGTGTTCCTGTCCAACTCCGGTGGCGCCTGGGACAACGCGAAGAAGATCGTGGAGGACGGCCATCACGGTGGCAAGGGCTCCCCGGCCCACGCCGCCGCGGTGATCGGTGACACCGTCGGCGACCCGTTCAAGGACACCGCGGGCCCCTCGATCAACCCGCTGATCAAGGTGATGAACCTGGTCGCCGTGCTGATCGCCCCGGCCGTGGTGCAGCTCAGTGTGGGCGAAGACGCCTCCGACGCACTGCGTTACACCATCGCTGGGATCGCCGTGCTGATCATCGCGGCGGCGTTGGTGGTCACCAACCGCCGCAAGGTCGACTACGGCGAAACCCCTCAAGCAGGGACGCCGGCCCCGGTTACGTCGGGGCATCCGGCTACCGCGGTGGCTGAGTCGGACAACCAGCAGGAGACGTCCGCGGCCAAGACGGTGCACGTGGACGAGACGGCCACCTCCACCTCCGGCCGGACCACACCGTAAGAGCTCTTCCGAGGAGCAAGAACCGGCCGCGCGGGTCTCGACCCGCGCGGCCGGTTTCACGTCCGGGCCGCCCAACACGGTAGAAACGACGGCATGAGTTCTGATGTCCCGCCGTCCCGTAGTTCCCGGACCGATGAACTGGTCGCGAAACTGCGCACCGACTTTGCCGGTTTCACCGTGGATGCGGTCAACGACCTGCTCGGGCCGGTGGCGCAGGCCGCCCTCGGCCGGGAGCAGTCCCTGCCCGCCCGGCTCGCCGTCACCCAGCGTCTGAGTGCTTCCCCCGATGAACCGCTGGCCGCCCTGATTGCGGTTTTCGTGCTCGGGCTGGAGGTTCCGGCCGAACGCCTGGCCCGGGCCGTACCGCAGGTGAGTGTGCCCGGACTGCAGGAGCTCGGCCTGATCGTCACCGCCGGGAACGAACCGGGCGATCCGGTCCGCGCCCGGGTGGACCTGCGCCCCTACGCCACCGTCGACGCCCTGGGCCCGGCCGATTGGTGGCTCGCCTCAGACCTTTCCGAGGTCTCGACCGGCCGGCCACTGGCCGATGACCACGTGCTCGGGGTCGGCGGCGCCTCGCTGACCCTGGCCCGCTGCGCGATCCGCCGTCCGACCGGGCGGGTGCTCGATCTGGGCACCGGCTGCGGGATCCAGGCCCTGCACGCCGCCAGGCACGCGAAACACGTCGTGGCCACCGATATCTCGGCCCGGGCACTGCACCTGGCCGAGCTCAACTGGGCCCTCAACGCCCCGACCATCGGCGCCGCCACGATCGAAGGACGCCGGGGCAGCCTGCTCGAGCCGGTCGCCGGGGAGCTGTTCGACCAGGTGGTCAGCAATCCGCCGTTCGTGATCACCCCACGCTCGGCCCCGGCCGCGGCCTTCGAGTACCGCGACGGCGGGATGGTCGGCGACGACCTGGTCCGGCAACTGGTGGAGTCGGTCGGCTCGGTGCTGGCGCCGGGTGGGATCGCGCAGTTCCTGGGCAACTGGGAAGGGCGTAAGGACGAGGGGTGGACCGATCGCGTCTCGTCCTGGCTGGAGGCGTCCGGGCTGGACGGCTGGGTGGTGCAGCGCGAGTGGCAGGACCCGGCCGAATACGCCGAGACCTGGATCCGCGATTCCGGGCAGCACCTGGGCAAGGACGGCGACGACCTGTACGCGGCCTGGCTGGCCGACTTCGCCTCGCGCGGGGTGGAGGGTGTCGGCTTCGGGCTGATCACCCTGCGCCGGCCGACCCACGAGGGCACGCCGCTGCGGGTGATCGAGGAACGCCGGACCGGACCGGGTCTGCCCTGGGGTGACGAGGTGCTGGCCACGCTGGAACGGCAGGACTGGCTGGCCGCGCGCGACGACGCGGCCCTGCTGGCCGAGACCCTGCGGGTGGCGGCAGACGTCACCGAGGAACGGCATCACCTGCCGGGGGCCGAGGACCCCAGCGTGATCCTGCTCCGGCAGGGCGGCGGTGCAGGCCGCGTGGTGCAGGCCGGCACCGCCCTGACCGGATTCGTCGGGGCGAGCTCCGGAGACATCCCGGTGGGTCGCCTGATCGCCGCCCTCGCCACACTGCTCGAGGTCGACGCTCAGGCGCTGGGCACCGAACTGCTCAGCGACGTGCGCAATCTGGTGCGCGACGGGCTGCTGGAACCGGTGCCCTAGCTACTACTCTCCGGCCGGAGCCGGGCCTGGGAGGGCCTGTCCTTTGGATCAAGGCCGTAGCGATGATCCGCAGGACAGGACCTAGGCCCGGCTCCAGGTCGCGAGAGCGTGCTCGACCACCGAGATCAGTGTCTGCTTGGCGGACTCCCGCTCGCGGGCGTCACACACCAGGACCGGAACGTCCTGGCTGAGCTGCAGTGCCTCGCGGACGTCCTCCGGACGGTGCCGGAGCAGTCCGTCGAAGGCGTTGATCGCCACCACGAAGGGCAGGTTCCGGGCCTCGAAGAAGTCGATCGGGCCGAAACAGTCCTCCAGGCGCCGGGTGTCCACCAGGACCACCGCGCCGATGGCGCCGCGCACCAGGTCGTCCCACATGAACCAGAACCGGTTCTGCCCGGGCGAACCGAACAGATACAGCACCAGTTCCTGGTCGATGCTGATCCGGCCGAAGTCCATGGCGACCGTGGTGGTCGTCTTGTTCGGTGTGGCCGAGAGATCGTCCACGCCGACGCTGGCCGAGGTCATCACGGCCTCGGTCCGCAGCGGCATGATCTCGGAAACCGCACCCACGAACGTGGTCTTGCCCGCACCGAACCCACCCGAGATGACGATTTTCGTCGATCGGGTGGCCCTGGTCTCAGAGCCGCTGAAGGCCACTGAGCACCCTCCTCAAGAAAGCTGGATCACGTTCGTCACCAGAAGCGTTCGCCGTGCTCAGCACCTCGACCAGACCCAGTTCGACCATGTCCGCGATGATTACGCGGGCCACGCCGAGCGGGGTGTGAAGCCGGGCGGCGATCTCGGCGACGGAGATCGTTCCCTCACACAACTCGATCACCGTGCTGTGTTCCGGCGAGAGCAAGTCGTTCATTCCGGGGTCCTGGCCGGCGACCGTGGTCACCACCAGAGCCTCGAGGTCGAGGTCGTGCACCGGACGGGTCCGGCCACCGGTGCGTGCGTACGGACGCACCATCGACGGTGGCGGATCGCCGCCCTCATGAGCTGAGTAGTCGGTCATCTCGGCAATCTGCTCACATCGGTGGCAGCGAGCCACCGTGGCCGTTGTGCCTGATCTCCGGGGACAGGTGTTGCCCGACCCGGTCGACCAGCAGGGTCATCTCGTAGCCGACCAGACCGATGTCGGAGGTCGGGGCGGCCAGCACGGCCAGCCACGACCCGTCGGAGATGGCCATGAGAAGCAGGAAACCACCCTGCATCTCCACAACCGTCTGGACAACCGCGCCCGCCGCGAAGCACATGGCCGCGCCGTTGGTGAGGCTGCCCAGACCGGACGCGACCGCAGACAGCTGGTCGGCACGGTCGCGTGGGAGTCCTGCCGAACTCGCCACCAGAAGACCGTCGGCCGAGACCACGGCTGCGTGCGCCACGCCTGGTACCCGCTGTGCGAACCCGTCGACCAGCCAGGTGACGTCGGTGCCGGTGCCCGTGCTCACTGGTCCCCTCCTTGCTCTGCGGAGGAGCCACTATCGGCACCGCCGTCGCTGTTGGTGGTGAAAAGGCTGGCCCCGACCGGATTGAAGGCCGGAGCCGGGTCTGTCTTCTGCCGCGCCTTGCGGGCGTTGGCCAGACCACGCTGGTAACTGCCCAGCCGTCCCCGCACGACAGTAGCGTCGGCGGGCTGGCTGCGGGCAGCGGCCGGACGAGGACGGGCCGGAGCCGAGTCGGTGACCGCGCCGGCCGTCGAAGGCAGCAGGTTGGCGCCGGGCCGCCGGGTCGGCAGACCCGCGTCCGAGCGCCCGTCGGTCTCCGGGGCCGAGGCTGCCCGGGCGTTCGTGGCCAGCCAGCGCTGGTCCCCGAGCGCCGCCCAGCGGCTGGACTGCTTGGGGTTCTCCCGCTCGTTGGCCCGCAGATCGATGATCCGCTGATCACCGTTCTCGACCGAGATCGAGGGCGAGTTGTTCTGGGCCGGCTCCGAGCTGAACCAGACCGAGATCTGGTCGAAGATCGGCGTCGGGTCGTTGAAGTCGGGCCGGTTGCCGGGCTCACCGATCATCGGTGCGCCCGAGTCGGCCGGACGGTACGCCGCCGACGCCGCAGCGCGGGCCGCGAGCTCGGTCGGCAGCTCCGGGTCCTGCCAGTCCGAACCCCGCTGGCCCGAGGGCAGCCCCTGGTTCGGCGCGGCCCGGAACGAGCCGGTCGGCGCGGACAGCGGGTCGTTACCGGCGGGGAGTTCACCGGTGGCCGGGCCGGGCTCGATCGGGCGCCGGGTCAGGCCGGGCAGACCGGAGATGCCGGCGGCCGGGGTGCTGTCGCCGGCCCCGTACGAGGCCGGGCGGGCCGGAGCCTGCCGCTGGTTGTTCTCGAAGGCGGCCGCCCCGAAGCCCGGCAGCGGCTGACCGAACGTCGGGTCCGGCTGGCCCAGGCCGCGCATCTGCTGCTGGGTGAAGTTCGGCGGGTTCTGCTGACCGAAGCCCAGGCCGGCCCGGGTGTTGAAGCCCTGCTGCTCGTCCTGGCCCTGGTCGCTCTGGCTCTGCTCGTTCTGGCCGTACCCCTGGCTGCCGAGGCCGCCGAGCGGCTGCGGCGTGCGGGCACCCGGAGTACGGGTGGGCAGGCTGGGGATACCGCCCGGGGTGGTCTCCGGCGGCGGCGAGGTGAACTGCGGACCACGGGCCGGCCGGCTCTCCGGGCGTTCGAAGCCCGTCGGCGCCTGAGGCTCGTCGCCGAAGTTGAACGCGGCGGGCTGCGGCTGCTGCGCCGGCGCCCCCGGGCGACCGGCGAACCCTCCGGAAGAACTGCGCTCGGGGCTCTCGCCCGGGGCGGCCGGAACGTTCGGGGTGAACAGCCCGGTGGAGCCGGTCTCGGCGAGGCCGGCGGACTCGGGCGGCAGACCGGGGTTGGAGGCACCCGGCACCCGGCGACGGCGCGGCAGCTCGGAGTCGTCCTCGTCGGCGACCGAGCGAACCCCGGCCGCGGCCTGGGCCGCGACTCCAGCCGCGGCTGCCGCGGCGGAGGGTGCGCCCTGCTGCTCACGCTGCGGCGACTGACCCATCGGGCCGAAGCCGAAGGTGTCCTGGCCGCCGGCGGCCGGGGCGCTCAGACCCTGGCCCTGGCTCTGCGGCAGCTGCGGGCGCGGCATGCCACCGGCCGGGGTGAGCGGCCGCAGCTGCGGGTTGGCGCCGGTCGGGTTCTCGCCGGTGCTGCCGGGCGCGCCGATCACCAGCGAGGCCGGGACCCGGACCAGGGCGATGGTGCCGGAGGCGTCCGGCCGGGCCTGCAACTGCACCCCGAAGGTGCCGCGGCGGGCCAGGCGGGCGACCACGAACAGACCCATGCGGGACGGGACCTGGGTGTCGATCGCCTCGGGCTGGGTCAGCCGGGCGTTCAGGCGGTCGAGCTCACCCGGGCTGATCCCGACACCGGCATCCAGCACCTCGATCTGCAGGCCACCGTCGGCGGTGAAGGCCGCGGAGAGCACGATCGCGCTGGAGGGCGGCGAGTACATGGCCGCGTTGTCGAGCAGCTCGGCCAGCAGGTGGACGAGCTCACCGGCGACCGTACCGGCGATCGAGGCGCCGCTGACCGGCTGCAGCCGGACCCGCTCGTACTGCTCCATCTCGGAGGTGGCGGCGCGGAACAGCTCGGCGATCTTGACCGGCGCGGTGGCCCGGGTGCGCACCGCGGATCCGGCCAGCACCAGCAGGTTGTCGTTGTAGCGGCGCATCCGGGCGGCCAGGTGGTCCAGCCGGAACAGGTTGCGCAGCTGGTCCGGGTCCTGCTCCTGGCTCTCCAGGCTGTCGATGATGGCCAGCTGCTTCTCGACCATCGACTGGCTACGCCGGGACATGCTGACGAACGCCTCGTCCAGCGCCCGCCGCAGGCGCACCTGCGCGGTGGCCAGCCGGACCGCCTCGGCGCCCAGGTCGTCGACCGCGTGCGCCACCTCCAGGGTCTCCGGACCGGGGTTGAAGTCGGCCGGGAGCACCGGGGGCAGGGCGATGTCGGCACCCACGCCGTCCTGCTCGATCCGGGCCACCGCGGCCGGCAGCTGCACGCTGGCGACCTCGACGGCACCGGCGCGCAGCCGGCGCAGCGGGGCGGTGACGGTCCGGGCGATGGTGGTCAGCAGGGCGCTGACGACCAGGATCGTGACCAGCACGGCGCCGGCCACCAGGGCGACCCGGAAGAGCGCTCCGGTCTCGGCGTCCTGGGCGGTCTTCAGCGTGCTGCGGGCGGCGTCGGTGGCCGCCGACTCGATCTCGGCCAGCCGCTGGCTGGAGAGCTCGTAGAACTCCTTGGGGGTGGTGCTGATCACCGCGTCGGGGTTGCCCAGGGCGCCCTCGAACGAGTCGCGCCAGCGGCTCATCTGCGACTCCGCCTCGCTCAGCTGGACCAGCTGCTCGCGCTGTTCGGAGTTGGCCACCGCCAGGGCCTCGCTGCGGCCCAGGTCCTGCCGGGCGATCAGGCCCTCGAGCCGGCGCACCGTCACGTTCTGGACTTCGGTGTGGTCGTTGAAGACGTTGTAGAAGAGCGTGATCTCCTCGGCCGCGGAGAAGCCGGTGCGGGAGATCGCCGAGAACAGCGCACCACCGGAGACGGTCTCGGTGTCGATACCGGTCACGCCCAGGTCGGTGGCCAGGTCCTCGGGCAGCTGCCGGGTGGCGTTGAACATGTTCTGCGCCGTGGTGCGCACGTCCATCAGGCCCTCGGTCTCCTGCAGCGTGCCGGCCTCGATCAGGCCGTCGACCTTGCTGCGGAGCTTGGAGATCTGGTCGAGCTGGGTGAGCATGCCGCTGGCCGTGGTCGGCAGCGTGGAGTCCTCGGTGCTGCGCCCGGCCAGCTCTTCCAGCTTGGGCCGGATCGCGGCGACCTCGGTGTCGGTCTGCGCGCGCACCCCGGCCAGGTCGTCCGGGTCGGCGTTGGCGGCCGGCATGCCGAACTCGTTGAACAGCACGCGGCTCAGGCGCAGCGAGGGTTCCATCAGCTCGGCGTCGAGCCGGGCCGTGTGTGCCTTCTGGTAGGTACTCGTCAGGGACCAGACCAGCACGCTGCCACCGATGAGCAGCACGACGAGCGGAATGGTGACCAGAAGCGTCAGCTTGCGGCGGATGGACCATCCGGCAATAGACGAGCGACGGGGCGCGTCCGGGACGCTTTCGACGTCGGCCCCCGGTTCGGCCGAACCGTGTCGCGGCACGCGATCCTCCCTGCGGCCACTTTCAAGTGGCATCCGGTAATCTGGCCGTCCGCTCGGTGATCTTCCCACGTCGTCGTTGACGCGGCTGATCCCCGGCTTCTCGACCCACCTCGTTGTCCAGCGTGTGCTGATCGTGGCAGAAGGTCTCGCCCAGAGGCTACGTCCCGTTGCCAGCCTTCGACGAACCTGGCCTCATCGCACACGGCCAACTTGAGGGCCTTATTCTCCGCACTCGTGTCCAAATCACCCTAGCGCCTCGATGCAACTTGGCGGGAAACTCGGGCGACGCTCACCGGTGCCCACCTGAGCAAGCTCCGTTCAGCGGCAAAACCTGTGACGCTGAACACACCCGGATGGACTTGGCCATTTTGGGCCGGGGGTGGCCCGTCGTCACTTTGCGTGCCACTCTCGCTGCGGAGATGTGACGGCCGCCGGAGGCCGCGGGCATCACTCACGGCGGCTCTCGGGTTACGGTGCTTCACCGGTGCGCGTTGTGTAGCGTCCGCCCCACCGTGTGATCGAGGGGAGTTCACCCGTCCCGTCCGTCCGGAAGAAAACGGACATCGACGTGATGCCGGGTGATCGTCAGGTGAAGAGCGTCAGGAAGGGTGAGCCTGTGGCCGCCAGCAAGACCGCGACCGGCAGGCGGCTCGTGATCGTCGAGTCGCCGCGCAAGGCACGGACGATCGCCGAGTACCTCGGCCCGGACTTCGACGTCGAGGCGAGCGTCGGGCACATCCGTGACCTGCCGCAGCCCAGTGAGCTGCCGGCGGAGATGAAGAAGGGGCCCTTCGGCAAGTTCGCCGTCGACGTGGAGAACGGCTTCGAGGCCTACTACGTGGTCGATGCGGACAAGAAGAAGAAGGTCGCCGAGCTCAAGCGGGCGTTGAAGGACGCGGACGAGCTGTACCTGGCCACGGATGAGGACCGGGAGGGTGAGGCGATCGCCTGGCACCTCCTGGAAGTGCTGCAGCCGACGATCCCGGTGCACCGGATGGTCTTCCACGAGATCACCCGGGAGGCGATCAGCCGGGCGCTGGAGCAGACCCGGGACCTGGACGAGCGTCTGGTCGATGCCCAGGAGACACGGAGGATCCTGGACCGGCTGTACGGGTACGAGGTCTCCCCGGTGCTGTGGCGCAAGGTCCGGGCCGGGCTCTCGGCCGGACGGGTGCAGTCCGTGGCCACCCGGATGGTGGTCGAGCGCGAGCGGGAGCGGATGGCCTTCCGGCCCGCCTCGTACTGGGACGTCACCGGTGATTTCGCCGCCTCCGAGGGGCACTCCGACGCCGGGCGCTGGTTCGGCGCGCGCCTGGTGGCCCTGGACGAGCGCCGGGTGGCGACCGGGCGCGACTTCAACGACGTCGGCCAGCTGACCTCCACGGAGGTCGTGCACCTCGACGAGGAAGCGGCCAACGCCCTGGTCCGGGCCCTGGACGGGGTCCACCCCACGGTCCGCAGCGTGGAGGAGAAGCCGTACCGGCGTCGGCCGGCGGCTCCGTTCACCACGTCCACCCTGCAGCAGGAGGCCGGGCGCAAGCTGCGGCTGTCGGCGAAGCAGGCGATGCGCACGGCCCAGTCGTTGTACGAGAACGGCTACATCACGTACATGCGGACCGACTCGACCACGTTGTCGGACCAGGCGGTCAACGCTGCCCGGCAGCAGGCCTCGGACCTGTACGGGCCGCAGTACATCCCGGCCCAGCCGCGTACGTACGCCAGCAAGTCGAAGAACGCGCAGGAGGCGCACGAGGCGATCCGGCCCTCGGGGGACAGCTTCCGGACCCCGGCGCAGGTCTCGGGTGAGCTCAGCGGGGACGAGTTCCGGCTGTACGAGCTGATCTGGAAGCGCACGGTCGCCTCCCAGATGGAAGACGCCCGCGGCTCCACCGCGACGATCCGGCTGGGGGCCACGACCACCGACGGACGGGACGCGGTCTTCGGCGCCTCCGGCACCGTGATCACCTTCCGGGGCTTCCTGGCCGCCTACGAAGAAGGCCGCGACGAAGAGCGTCACGGTGGTGAGGACGGCGAACGGCGTCTGCCGGAACTGGCCGTGGGCGACGGGCTGGACGCCCGGGACCTGAGCGCCGACGGCCACACCACCTCGCCGCCGCCCCGTTACACCGAGGCCAGCCTGGTGAAGGCGCTGGAAGAGCGTGGCATCGGCCGACCCTCCACCTACGCGGCCACGATCAGCGTGATCGTCGATCGCGGTTACGTCGGGCACAAGGGCAACGCGCTGGTGCCCACCTGGCTGGCGTTCGCCGTCACCCGGCTGCTGGAGGAGCACTTCGGCGGCCTGGTCGACTACGACTTCACCGCCTCGATGGAGGCCGACCTCGACCAGATCGCCGCCGGTGAGCAGGACCGCCGGCAGTGGCTGGCCCGGTTCTACTTCGGCGACGGCTCGGCCGAGAACGGCAACTCCTCCGCCCAGGCGCCGCGACCGGCCGGACCGGACGCCATGCACGGGCTCAAGCCGCTGGTCGACGACCTGGGCGACATCGATGCCCGGGACATCAACTCGGTGCCGCTGGGCGAGGGCATCGTGCTGCGGGTCGGCCGCTACGGCCCCTACCTGGAGGTCCCCGGCGAGGACGGAGAGGCCAAGCGCGCCAGCGTCCCCGACGACGTGGCCCCGGACGAGCTCACCGTGGAGAAGGCTCGCGAGCTCCTGGAGACCCAGGCCGACGGTGACCGCGAGCTCGGCACCGACCCGGACACCGGCCGTCAGATCGTGGCCCGCAGCGGCCGTTTCGGCCCGTACGTCACCGAGATCCTGCCCGAAGACTCACCGAAGTCGGCCAAGCCCCGTACCGGCAGCCTGTTCAAGAGCATGGATCTGCAGACGGTCACCCTGGACGAGGCGCTGAAGCTGCTGTCGCTGCCGCGTCTGGTCGGGGTCGACCCGGAGACCAACGAGGAGATCACCGCGCAGAACGGCCGTTACGGTCCGTACCTGAAGCGCGGCACCGACTCCCGCTCGCTGGAGACCGAGGACCAGCTGTTCTCGATCACCCTGGACGAGGCCAAGGCCATCTACGCGCAGCCCAAGCAGCGCGGACGCCGGGCCGCGGCGCCGCCGCTGCGTGAGCTCGGCGCCGACCCGGAGACCCAGGCACCGATCGTGATCAAGGACGGCCGGTTCGGCGCCTACGTCACCGACGGCACCACCAACGCCACCCTGCGCAAGGGCGACGAGGTCGAGTCGGTCACCCTGGAGCGGGCCGCCGAGCTGCTCGCCGAGAAGCGGGCAGCGGCGCCGCGGGCGAAGAAGACGGCCAAGAAGACCACCAAGACGGCCGCGAAGAAGACGACCGGCACCGCCAAGAAGACCGCGGCCAAGAAGACGACCGCGAAGAAGGCCACCGCCAAGAAGGCTCCGGCCAAGAAGGCGGCCACCACGAAGAAGACGGCCCCGGCCGCCTCCGAGTAGTCGATCGCAGCAGACGGGCCCGGCCAAGGTGGCCGGGCCCGTCTGCGTCGTTCTTGCCCGTCCGGCACCGCACCGCCCGGGACCGGACCGGCGCCGGTGCCCACCCACGTCCTTTGTTTGAGGGCTCTTCTGGGGACAGTCCAGGCCGTCCGCCGAACGTGACCTGGGGAAACCGGCTGCGACGACCACCCGGGCGCGGGTGAACGATTCCGGAGAGTGTCGGTGGCGGCCGTTACCCTGACCGAGTGACAGCCAGCGGACAGCACGAGAGCCGGCGCCCCGAACCCGGAGTGCCCAGCCCGAGCGGGCCGGACCAGGACCTTGACGTCGCACCGGTGTTCCAGGAGGCCTCGTTCCGCCGGTTCCGGCCGGCCCTGGCGACCTCGGCCCTCGGCGAGTGGCTGGGGCTGCTGGCCCTGCTCGCCCTGGCCGCCTCACTGGCCGGCGGCTCGTACGCCCGGATCAACCTCGCCGTCGCCGGGGTGCTGGTGCTGCGGCTGGCCCCGGCCGTCCTCCTCGGCCCGGTCACCGATGCCCTGGCCGACCGGCTGAACCGCAAGCTGGTGCTGCTGGGGGCCGACCTGCTGCGCGCGGCGCTGTTCGTCAGCGTCGCCCTGATCGGCTCGCTGGCCTGGCTCTACGTCGCCGCCCTGCTGATCGAGGTCCTGGCTCTGCTTTCCCGCCGGGCCCGGCTCAGCGCCGCCGCCGCGCTGGTGCCCGGCCACCGCACCCAGGCCGCCGGCCGGGCCGTGCGGCTGATCGGTTACGCCGCGGCCTTCGTCGCCGGCCTCGGCTTCGCCCTGCTGAGCCTGGTCAACGGCATGCTGGCCACGGTCCTCGAGGTGCTCGCCGACCGCCCGGGCGACCTGGCCCTCTACGCCACGGCCGCGCTGTTCGGGGTGGCCGCCCTGACCGTCACCCGGGCTCCGATCCCGCCGCGCCCGGCGGGTGAGGTGCTGCCGCGTGAGTCAGTGATCGGCTCGGTGCTCACCGGCCGTCCCTCGATCACTGCCGTTCCCACCCTCAGCAGCCTGGTCACCGGCATGCTGGGGGCGCTGGCGACGGCCGGCTCGGTGCTCGGCCTGGCCCAGATCTACGCTCGCGACCTGGGTGCCGGCCAGCCGGGCTTCGGGGTGCTGTTCGCCGCCGTGTTCGCCGGTCTGGCCCTGGGCCTGCGGGTGGGTCCGCAACTGCTCGAGGGTTTCTCCCGGTTCCGGCTGTTCGGGCTGAGCCTGGTCGCAGCCGGGCTCTTCCTGGCCGCGCTCGCGCTGATCCCCAACATGGTCATGGCCGTGCTGCTCACCGTGGGGCTGGGCGCCAGCGGCGGGGTGGCCTGGGGCGTTGGCCAGGCGCTGCTGGAACGGGCGGCCGATCACAGCGTGCGGGCCCGGGCCACCTCCTACCTCGCTTCTGCGGCCCAGGTGGTGCTGCTGGTGGTACTGGCCGCCGGGCCGCTGCTGGCCGGGCTGATCGGCCGGCACACCATCAACTTCACCGACTCACGCTCGCTCAGCTACAACGGCGCCGCGTTCGTCTTCCTGATCGCCGCCGTGCTCACCCTGGCACTGGGTGTGACCAGCTACCGCAAGCTGGACGACCGGGCCGGCACCAGCCTTCGGCAGGACCTGCGGGCCCGGTGGTCCTCCCGGCAGCCGAGCCCCTCGGCCGCCGCGCGCATCACTTACCCCGGCGTGTTCGTGGCGCTGGAGGGGGGCGACGGTTCCGGCAAGTCCACCCAGGCCCGGCTTCTGGCCGAGTGGCTGCGTTCCGACCAGGGCCACGACGTGGTGCTCACCCGTGAACCCGGCGCCACCCCGCTCGGTGTCCGGCTGCGTGAGGTGCTGCTGGGTAACACCGCAGCGCTGGGCAGCCGGCCCGAGGCTCTGCTGTTCGCCGCCGACCGGGCCCACCACGTCGAGGCCGTGGTCCGCCCGGCCCTGGCCCGGGGCGCGGTGGTGGTCACCGACCGCTACATCGATTCCTCGGTCGCTTATCAGGGCGCCGGGCGCGAACTCGACGGCGGCGCGGTGCAGCGGATCTCCGACTGGGCCACCGACGGTCTGGTGCCGGCGCTGACCGTGCTGCTCGATGTCGACCCGATGGTCAGCAAGGCCCGCCGGGCACACGACGTCACCCGTGGTGGCGAGGACCGGCTGGAGGCTGAGCCCGACGGCTTCCACGAGCGGGTCCGCGCCGAGTTCCTCGCGCTGGCGGCCCAGGCTCCGCACCGCTACCTGGTGATCGATGCCGGGCTGAGTGCAGAAGAAGTGCAGCAGCTGATCCGCGAAGGAGTCCGCCAGGTGCTGCCGGTCTCGGCCCGCCGTCGGGCCGAGCTGGACGAGCGGCTGGCTGAGGAGGGCCAGACCCGCGAGCGCCGGGCCAAGGCCGAGGCCGAGGTGCTGCGGATGGACGCAGACCTGAAGCGCCGCCGGGTGGAAGAGGCCCGCGAGCGGGAGGAGTCGCGGCGCCGGGCCCGCGACGAGGCCGAGCGGCAGCTGCAGCAGGAGGCCGAGCGTGAGCTGCGGGCCCAGGAGTCGCAGCGTAACCGCGAAGAGGTGGACCGGCGGGCCAGCGAGGCGGCCGCCGCGGCCGCGCTGGGGCCGGTCACCGAGCCGGTCCAGATGCCGCCGCGCTCGGTCCAGGCTCCCGGGGCGGATGCCTGGGGCCCGGCCGAACCGACCGTGCGGGTCCAGCCGGTTCAGCCTGAGCCGTACTCAGGTGACACCAACCCGGTGCCGCAACGCCCCCTGCGTCCCCAACTGCCCGAACCGGCCCCGGCGCCGCAGCGGCCCGCTCCCCCACCTACCGCAGCGATGCCGGAGATCGACGTGACCGCCCTGGACCAGGACGAGGACCGGACGATCCACCTGCCCGACGGTGATCCGGGCGAGACCGGCGAGAACCCGCTGCGCCGGCGCGGACGGCGGCAGGCATGAGCGTCTGGGACGACGTGGTCGGTCAGGAGGCCGCCACCGCGATCCTGAAGCAGGCGGTGAAGGCCGCCGGTGAAATGGTTGCCGCCGGTGTCGGTCTCGGCATCGACGCCGACAGTTCGGCCGTCATCTCCGGTGGGATGACCCATGCCTGGCTGATCACCGGCCCGCCCGGCTCCGGCCGCTCCACCGCGGCCCGGGCCTTCGCGGCCGCCCTGCAGTGCCTCGAAGGTGGTTGCGGCACCTGCCATTCCTGTCAGACCGCGCTGTCCGGGGCGCACGCCGACGTCAGCCTGATCTCCACCGAGCACGTCCAGCTGCGGGTGGACGACGTGCGTCCGCTCATCCAGCTCGCCCAGCGCAGCCC
This sequence comes from Kineosporia babensis, assembly GCF_021129305.1. Taxonomy (GTDB): domain Bacteria; phylum Actinomycetota; class Actinomycetes; order Actinomycetales; family Kineosporiaceae; genus Kineosporia; species Kineosporia babensis. The sequence continues at coordinate 298,248 of NZ_JAJOMB010000008.1, forward strand.
GTCCGAAGGGCGCTGGCGGGTGGTCGTCATCGAGGACGCCGACCGGCTGAACGACTCCTCCGGCAACGTCCTGCTCAAGGCCGTCGAGGAGCCGCCCCCGCGCACGGTGTGGCTGCTGTGCGCGCCGAGCGCCGACGACGTGCTCACCACCATCCGCTCCCGTTGCCGCCGGATCGGCCTGCGCATCCCCCCGGTCTCCGATGTGGCCGAACTCCTGGTCCGGCGGGACGGCGCCGACCCGGCCATCGCCTCGTTCGCGGCCCGCTCGGCCCAGAGCCACATCGGCCTGGCCCGGCGTCTGGCTCTCGACGAGGACGCCCGGATCCGCCGCCGCGAGGTACTCAAACTGCCGCTGAAGCTGCGCAGCGTGGGTGCCGCCGTGCTGGCCGCCGGTGAGCTGGTCGAGGTCTGCGCCGAGGAGTCCAAGGCCAGCACCACCGAACGCGATGCCACCGAGAAGGCCGCGCTGCTGCGTTCTCTCGGCGCCGAGGGCCTGTCCACGCTGCCCCCGGCCGTGCGCACGCAGGTCAAGCAGCTGGAGGAGAACCAGAAGCGCCGGGCCACCCGGTCCCAGCGCGACGTCCTCGATCGTTCCCTGATCGACCTGCTCTCGCTCTACCGGGACGTGCTCGTGCTGCAGCTGGGCGAGGGCCGCTCCGAGGGGATCGAGCTGGTCAACGCCGAGATGGCGGACCTGATCCGGGCGGAGGCGCGGAACAGCTCGGCGGCCTCCACGCTGCGCCGGATGGAGGCGATCGGCCAGGCCCGGGAGCGCATCGAGGCCAATGTCTCGCCGCTGCTGGCCCTGGAGTCGCTGATGGTTCAGCTGCGCCCGGCGGCCGCCTGATCACCGTGGGTACTCCGCTGCACAGCGCCGTGGGATAGCGTGCTCTTCGGTCTCGTTGATCACCAGTTATGCCGAGGAGAGCGATGTTCCGCCCCGCCGTCCGGTCCCTGACCCTGCTTGCGGCGGTTGCCCTCGGGGTGACGTCCTGCTCCTTCCCCGATTCGGGGTCCGACGGTGGCTCGAAGGCCGCCGCCACCGCGCTGCCCTCGGCCGGCTCGGTCCCGTCCGGGGTCACCGATCCGGCCACCGACGCGGCGTACCAGAAGTTCTACGGGCAGTCGGTGGAATGGTCCGACTGCGGCGACGACTACCAGTGCATGACGTTCGAGGTACCGGTCGACTGGGACGAGCCCACCGGCAAGACCATCCGGATCTCGGCGAACAAGCTCGCGGCCACCGGTGACGACCCGATCGGCTCGATGGTGGTCAACCCCGGCGGGCCCGGGGTCTCCGGCATCGACTACGCCGCGGTCGCCCGCCAGGCCTTCGGCCAGAGCATCCTGAAGAACTACAGCGTGGTCGGTTTCGACCCCCGGGGCATCGGCCGGTCCGCCCCGGTGAAGTGCTACACCGACAAGCAGTACGACGAGTCCACCTCGGGTGAGGGCACCCCCGACACCCCGGCCGAGGTGAAGGAGGCGGTGGCCGACGCCAAGGACTTCGGCGAGGTCTGCCAGCAGAACACCGACCCGGCCCTGCTGGAGAACGTGGACACGCTGAGCACGGTCAAGGACATGGATGTGCTGCGCGCCCTACTCGGCGACGACGTCCTCTCCTACCACGGCGCCTCTTACGGCACCTACATCGGCGCCTGGTACGCCGAGACGTTCCCCTGGCGGGTCGGCCGAATGACCCTCGACGGCGCCATCGACCCCTCCACCAGCGCCGAGGAGTACACCGCCGGCCAGGCCGAAGGCTTCTCCCGCGCCCTGCGCGCCTACGTCACCGACTGCCAGTCCGGTGGCGACTGCCCCCTGCGTGGCTCCGTGGACGACGGCGTGGCCCAGCTCGCCACCCTGGTCGACCGCACCGACGCCAACCCGCTCGACACCGGTGACCCCGCCCGTCCGTTGACCCAGTCCCTGATGTTCACCGGTATTGCCCAGGGCCTGTACGCCCAGCAGCTGTGGCCGGTCCTGACCACCGGCATCGCCCAGGCCAACGCCGGCGACGGCACCGGCCTGCTCACCCTGGCCGACACCTACCTGGAACGCGACGAGAACGGCAAATACGGCCAGACCCTCGCCGCCAACCCCGCCATCTTCTGCCTGGACGTCCCCGAGACCCGTACCCCCGACCAGATCGCCGCCGGCGCCGCCAAGCTGAACAAGGAGTTCCCCCCGCTCGGCGGCTCGATCGGCTGGGGCGGCCTGGGCTGCTCGCAGTGGCCCTACAAGGCCGTGATGGAGCGCAAGGAACTGCACGCCGCGGGCTCGGCCCCGATCCTGGTCCTCGGCACCGTCGACGACCCGGCCACCCCCTACGAGTGGTCCGAGGCCCTGGCCTCCCAGCTCGACGCCGGCCGCCTCCTGACCTGGGAAGGAACCGTGCACACGGCCTACCGCCAGGGCAGCACCTGTGTAGACACCGCGGTCGAGGACTACATGCTCACCGGCGCCCTGCCCAACGAGGGAACCGCCTGCAAGTAGCCCGATCGCCACGCCTACGGGTAGCCGCGTCACGGAGCACTCTCCGGAACCCGTATACTCGTGAACCGTCGCCCTGGCAGAACCTTGCTGGGACCGCGACGCGCCACCTTAGCTCAGTTGGTAGAGCAGCTCATTCGTAATGAGCAGGTCATCGGTTCGAGTCCGATAGGTGGCTC
>NZ_JAJOMB010000080.1 GCF_021129305.1 Kineosporia babensis
GGGACTTACCCCCGGACCTTGGACACGCTGAATCCGGCATGAGGTCGGAGGAAGCGAGATGATCGTCTCGTGGCAGGTAAGTCGTATACGCAGGAGTTCCGTCAGCAGGCGGTGGATCTGTACCGGTCCACGCCTGGCGCGACGGTCCAGGGCATCGCGGCCGATCTGGGGATCGGCCGGGAGACGCTGAGCAAGTGGATCAAGCAGCGGCCCCTCGCCCCAGAGCCCGCCGATCCTGCAGGGGCGTCGGGGCCGGACGGGGCGCAGGTGCAGGCGCTCGTGGCGGGGCAGGAGCCGGCTGCCAGGCCGTTGCGGGGCCGCCCGGCGAACATGGCGGCGCGGATCGCGGCGCTGGAGGCCGAGAACGCGGCGCTGAGGGCTGAGGCTGCCCGGCGCGATGCCGAGCACGGCGTGGAAGTCGAAAAGCTCTCTACCGAGCGGGACATCCTTCGCCAGGCGGCAAAATATTTCGCCGGCGAGACGA
>NZ_JAJOMB010000081.1 GCF_021129305.1 Kineosporia babensis
CCCGACAAGATCTGTGACCAGATCAGTGACGCGGTTCTGGATGCGTTGCTGGAGCAGGATCCGTCGTCGCGGGTGGCGGTGGAGACGATGGTCACCACGGGTCTGGTGCATGTGGCGGGTGAGGTGACCACGAAGTCGTACGTGGATATCCCGTCGATTGTCCGGAAGACGATTCTGGACATCGGGTATGACTCCTCGACCAAGGGTTTTGACGGTAACTCGTGTGGTGTCGAGGTCAGTATTGGTGCGCAGTCGCCGGATATTGCGCAGGGTGTGGACACGGCGTACGAGGCGCGGGTGGAGGCCGGTGCGGATCCGTTGGATCTGCAGGGTGCGGGCGATCAGGGTCTGATGTTCGGGTATGCGAACGATGACACGCCGGAGTTGCTGCCGTTGCCGATCTGGCTGGCGCACCGGCTGGC
>NZ_JAJOMB010000082.1 GCF_021129305.1 Kineosporia babensis
GATTCAGTAACCGCACTATCGGGATGGCAGAGTCAGTGCACTGCACACCGGCCCAGATCCACCAGGTTTCGAGCACGGCTTCGCGCTTACGGAGCGTCAACCACTGATTCGCTTACGCTGCACCTTCTGACCTCGCCACCAGGCCCGCACCGTCTGGCAGTACCAGCACAGCCTGGTTCGTCGGGGCCGCTTGCCACCCGGATCCGGTCGTCCTCCCGGCCAGGCTGCCCCCAGGCTTCATCAGGCCGCTGCGACGACCCGACGAGGACGGTTTCTCACCGCCCCTCGATACACCCAGCGCCTCGTGGCGCACAGCTCCGCCGCGAAAAAAGCCGAAGCGGATTTCAGGATCGCGTTCGCGCGCTTGAGCTCACGGTTCTCCCGTTCCAGCTCCGCGATCCGCGCG
>NZ_JAJOMB010000083.1 GCF_021129305.1 Kineosporia babensis
CGCGCCGGCCGGGCCTTTCCGGAGCGTTGCTGGCGGCCCGGGCCGCTGGGCACACGCACGTGATCCTGGACGGGACCCTGATCGAGACCGACCGCATCCACACCCGCGGGCCCACACCCGGGGTGGATCTGTGGTGGTCGGGCAAGCACGCCCGTCACGGCGGGAACCTTCAGGTCGTCTCCTCTCCGGACGACTGGCCGTTGTGGACCTCGAACGTGCGCCCGGGCCGCGAGCACGACACCACCGCAGCCCGCGCAGATCCTGACCTGCTCGATCTGCTGAGCCAGTGGATCGACGAGGACCACAAGGCCCTGACCGACCTCGGCTACGAAGGCGAAAAGGACCTGCTGCTGGTGCCGTTCAAGACC
>NZ_JAJOMB010000084.1 GCF_021129305.1 Kineosporia babensis
CTAATGACTGTGGAAGGACGCCAGCGGCGCTCTTCCAGCGGTTGGCGGTAGGGGGTAGAACCCTGCAGCTGGCTGTTGCGAGTGGTGGCCTGGATGCGTGGGGTGATGTCTTGGGTGTCCCGGGACCAGAGAGTTCTCACCATAGATCGGCGCGTCCGGCGTGTTCAGGTCACTACCGCTCTGTGCTCGGGAAGGGTTGATCACGTTCTGAGCCCGCCCTGACGGAAAGAGGCCTCGTGTGCTGGGAGCAGTGAGCTCTGAGCAGAGATCGGCCGCCGTCCGGGTCGCTGGGACCGTGAACGGCTCAATCGGAGGTCAGGCCCTGGAGCCTTGTCATTAGGTAACGGGGG
>NZ_JAJOMB010000085.1 GCF_021129305.1 Kineosporia babensis
CTGCATGAGGCAATGCCATAGCTCGGACGATGAGCTGGCCTATTCTGGTCGGCCTGGTTCTGGGGTGGCTGCTCAGGGTGGAACATCGGTTGGCACTGCTCCCGGGGTTGGGAGTGGTGATGCGCTGTTGGGTCCTGAGGGAGCGGGCCACGGGGTTTCGAGCGATCGGAACCTGGTGGGCCGTGAACTTAGGCGGGTGAGTCCGTGAGGGCGAGCTCGACGACTGGCATGACAGTCCTTTCATCAAAGTGTCCTGGTGGTTTCGGTCGGCGGGGTAACTGGTGTGTGTAG
>NZ_JAJOMB010000086.1 GCF_021129305.1 Kineosporia babensis
CGGCCAGAACGGCGATGCCCTCGTCCCGGTAGCTGTAGGCGGTCGAGCCGGAGATCTTGTTGTCCCTGGCCAGCGCGCTCATCCGGGTGTCGTCGATGAGCCACCGCAAGACGAGAACCGCCTGCCAGTACGGGGTCAAAGCCCTTCTCCCCGAACGTGTGCCACGCCGATCACGCTCATCGGCCAGCAAGGCGGACAGGAACAGCACGAGGTCCTCGGATACCTCGAGAACCCCTTCGTATGAGACGCTCATCAGCGCGCGGGACCTCTGGGAC
>NZ_JAJOMB010000087.1 GCF_021129305.1 Kineosporia babensis
GCATCCGTGCTCGTCGTTCCCGCCCGCTGGCCGGCATCGACCTCGGCCTTCTTCACCCAGCTCCGCAAGGCCTCCGGATGGATCCCCAGCTGACCGGCGATCCGCTGGATCGCCCCGGCCGCGGTCTGCGGGTCACGGCGGGCCTCCACGGTCATCCTCGTGGCTCGTTCCCGCAGCTCATCGGGGTACTTCTTCGGTGCAGCCATGCTCCAGTATCGCCTTCCAGGTTTGATGCCCTCCATC
>NZ_JAJOMB010000088.1 GCF_021129305.1 Kineosporia babensis
CGCGGCAGCGCGTTCGTGGCCAAGGCCCAGGCGGTGTCGTTCGGATGAGCAGCCCGATCTCCAAGGCCATGGAAGAGGCCGCCCAGCGGATCATCAAAGCCCTGGGCACCGGCGCCACCAACGCCGTCAAGGACTTCTACGCCGAGACGTCCAAAGGTCTGCGCACCGCAGCCACCAACACCAAGAACACCGACGCGGCGAACTCCCGGAAATTCAAGGGCATCGATGCCGG
>NZ_JAJOMB010000089.1 GCF_021129305.1 Kineosporia babensis
TGGCATCGGTTGTTCAGATGCGCTGTTGAGTTCTCAAGGAGCGGACGCTCCCGATCTCCGGCCTTTCGGCTTTCGCTCGGGGCGACTGAGAAGAACATTAGCCCTTCTCTGTCCGCCGGGTCAAATCCGCGTTTCGCGGTCATTACCGGCGATAAAACATTCACCCACGGCAATAGACAAAGCAAAGCACCACACGCCCG
>NZ_JAJOMB010000009.1 GCF_021129305.1 Kineosporia babensis
TGAGAGGCTGACCGAGGTCCGTAAGAGCGGTGAGGTCCCGTACCTGCGCCCGGACGGTAAGACCCAGGTCACGATCGCCTACGACGGTGACCGGGCGGTGCGGCTGGACACGGTGGTGGTGTCGTCGCAGCATGCGGCGGATATTTCGCTGGAGAATCTGCTGCAGCCGGATGTGGTGGATCACGTGATCAAGCCGGTCCTGGACCGGGTGGAGATTGACACGTCGAACTACCGGCTGCTGGTGAATCCGACGGGCCGGTTCGAGGTGGGTGGCCCGATGGGTGATGCCGGCCTGACCGGGCGGAAGATCATCGTGGACACGTACGGTGGTTTCGCCCGCCACGGTGGCGGCGCGTTCTCCGGCAAGGACCCCTCAAAGGTCGACCGTTCGGCTGCGTATGCGATGCGCTGGGTCGCGAAGAACGTTGTTGCGGCGGGCCTGGCCAAGCGGTGCGAGGTCCAGATCGCCTACGCCATTGGTAAGGCGCAGCCGGTGGGTCTGTATGTGGAGACGTTCGGGACGGAGACTGCTCCGGTGGATCGGATTACCGCTGCGATCAAGGAGGTCTTTGACCTGCGTCCGGCTGCGATCATTCGGGATCTGGATCTGCTGAAGCCGAAGTATCACCAGACTGCTGCGTATGGTCACTTCGGCCGGAACCTGGACGGGATGACCTGGGAGCAGACCGACCGGGTCGACGCCCTGCGCTCGATCATCGGTGGTACCTCGATCGACCTCAGTGCAACTGAGCGTCTTGCACCCGGCCAGCGGTTGCTGTAAAACGCAAACGTCGAGGTCGGGAAGGCAGGATCCTGCCTTCCCGACCTCGACGTCTGCCGGTCTGGCAGCATGCGTGGGATCAGAGCTTCTCCAGAACAAAAATGATGCAACCACGGTCCACATCGAAAGACCTGAGTCCTGCTGCGGAATGCACATTCATGTCGCGGTGAAGTTCGCCGCTGTCGTCCACGACGGCGGCACTGAGGATGTTGTAGTGCGGTTCGATCATTTCCAGCAGATGCGGAACGCCGAAGAGTCGGTGCGCGTCGAACTCGATCCGCTGGTTCCGGCTCATTGGAACTGAGAAATAGAAGCGGCCACCGGCCTTCAGCATCCGGGTCAGGCTTTCCCAGCCCTTGAGATAGCCGTCGTAGTCGATCGGGTCGCCGTACCTACCTAGCCCAAAATGCTCCAAGGTATGCAGGCAGGAAAGTGAGTCCGTGCAGGCATCAAACGACGGATCCTCCAGCATGAGGTCCCGCTGTGTGAAACTGATGTTGGCGGCTGTGGTGGACAGTGGGCGGATATCCAGGATGTCGATCGGCCGGAAAGTTGCGACGTGGGCAACGAAACCATCCACTCGGGAGCCGACGTCCAGGTGCCGGACGGGACCGTGTTCATGGATTTTCTGAGCGACATACAAATCCTGGTGAAAGTATTGGCCGTTGGCTACACCACTATTATCGTAACGATCGGCCGGCCGGGGCCAGTCGCTACCGATCTCCCATTCCTTTCGGCCCCGGGCCTGGCGAGAGAATTCACGCCGATTGGCATAGAACTGGCCGAGTCCGCGAACGCTGTGGACAATTATTCGTGGATTAATGCCTAGGGCTCGCGCCGGGAACTTCAGATTCATGTCTTTGAGTTTGCCGTAACTGCCGCCCCGTTTCGCCCCGCGAAACTAGAATCGTCTGTTTGGCCGAGCATGCAGCATAAGCTACTGAACTGTTCGAACCGATCAAGGCTATTGCGGACTGGAGCGATCTTCTGGCCAGGACTGTCTCTGTCGGAAACCTGCGGTGCGGGGACACATTGTCGGAGCCAGAGGTGCGATCGGAGTTCGTGTGCAGGGTGAATCCAGGCCCGACTGCGCACGCCTGGGGTGAAAGTGCCATCTGTTGTCGTCCGAATGTCCGATGGGCAGCAAATGTTGCGACTTCTGCTGGACGGCGTGGTTAGACTCTCGGTTTCCGCGGCTGATCTGCGAACGGTGTCTGTCGGCTGTGACCTGACCGGAGCACTCGGTCCGCGAATCAACTCGGTGAGTGTCCATGGGGAGCGTCTGGCATCCCTGGAGCCGTCAGAAGGATGTCATGGGTAGCACTGAAGAAAAGTATGGTCAGGTTCAGATCGGCAGGGCAGGTCTGGGCAACGAACTGCTTCCCTTCGCAAGATGCGCCTCGTGGTGCGACTCGGAGTTGGGGACGATGCTTCCGGTCGGCTGGCGCAAGCTCCACGTCGGCCCATACTTGCGGCGCGAGAGTGACAAGCGCCAGTATCACCGTGAATTGCGAAGCCGGGTGTCGGGCCCGAACCCGGTACAGGCAATGCGGATAAAGCGGCGTTTGCCGTTGGTTTCGGAGGATCACGCATCTGAAGCTGGCTCGCATGTGCGGGTCTTCTCCGGCCTCGGCAGGTACTTTCAAGATCTTCTAGGTGCTGAGTCCGCAGTCCGAAGTGCGCTCCGGAGCCACTCGAAAGTGCGGCTCCCGTCCAAAGACGCGTGCCAGAGTCATGTCGCGGTACATGTACGTCGTGGCGACTTCGGCGCAGGGTCCCAGCAGTCGGCGCTTTCCGGAGTCAACAACACGGCAACACCGCTGTCGGTGTTCACCGAGGTCGTTCAGCAGGTGCGGGCGCATAGAGCGAAACAGAGGTTTTTGCTCTTCACTGATGAGCCGGACTCGGCTGAGATCCAGCAGTGGGCCGAGGAACACGTAGTCGAGTTCGCTCCCCGGGGAACAGCGCTTCAGCACATCTTTCTGATGGCGAGTTGCAGCGGTGTGGTCACGTCCAACTCGACTTTCAGCGGCTGGGGCGCGTACCTAGGTGAAGGACCTGCCTTGTGGTCGTCGAGTGAGACGAAGTATGCCCGCGGCAATGAGCAGGACTTCTTCTTGAACAGATCAGGTGCTGAGGAATTCTCTCGAGCACTTTCAGCCCGGGCGCGATCGTCCGAAGTTCGGTAGGTACGCAACCCTGATGTGGTGTCTTCAAAGACTTCGTGGTTCGTTCGGCTGGCACCTTCTGCGTAATACCGGCCTCATGATGGCAGCTGCCGTTCTTGGTCAGGCAGCCTTCGCCCTTCTCTTCGTGGTCATGTCGCGGGCGAGTAGTCCGGCCGCGCTCGGGACCGCAACCGCGTTCTACGGGTTGGCCCTGATTGTCACCGATGTGGTGGATTTCGGGACCTCTCCAAGAACGTTCCGGGATGCAGCTGCGCAGAAGATCGATGATGCCGGTATCCAAGCGATCTTTGACGGCCGGAATCTTATTGCGCTAGTCGTCGGCCTCGCCTGGATTCTCTCCAGCTACTGGACACCGCTGAACCTTTGGGAAAGTACCGCTGTCGCCAGCTTCATTCTGCTAAGGGTCAACGAGGTGGCGACCTTCGGACTGATTCAGGCTAATGAGCAGTTCGCCGATGCCTCTTGGGCCAGCGTCGCCGAGCGGGTAGCCACCTTGGCCGTTGGGTCGCTCTTTATCGGTGTTGGCGTGCCCGTCGTGCCGTCGTTCTTCTGGGCCCTGGCGATCGGCGCGCTCACGGGCCTTTTGCTCGCTCGCAGAAAGTGCCTGCGAGCGGTTAGGCTCCGCTGCTCGATCACAGCATTCAGAACCCTGAAGGACTACGGCAAGTATGGCAAGGTCTTTGCCTTCTCGGGGCTGGTTACCGACTTCTACATGCTCGACGGATTGCTGATCTCTTCGGTGGCCAGTTCGTCCCAGGCCGGCTACTTCGCGGTCGGATCACGTCTTACCGGGCCCTTCGCCGTGGTGGCAACCAGTCTCGGCTCGGCACTGACGCCACGGGTAGCCGCCGCCAAGGATCGGCGCAGCTTACTCAAGGGATTGTGGATCGCTTCGGGCATCACCTTGGCAGTCACAGCCGTGGCTCTGGGAATCGTCTTCGTCACGGCTCCTTGGATGGTAATAGCTGTGTTTGGGCAGGAGTACGAGGCTTCCATCGCTGTCGTCCAGGCGTACGCTCTGGCCGGGATCGTGGTCGCCGTGACGTATCCACTGATCAGCTATCTGCAGGCGTCCGGGCGAGCCACTGGCGTTGCCTGGGTGTTGGCTACCGGGGTCACCACGCATCTCGCGCTGGTGACGCACGGGGCTGCGGTCGGTGGCGCTTCAGGCGCCGCGAAGGGCTACTTGATCGCCAACTGTCTGGTCCTAGTCCTGCTGTTGATCCTTCTTCGCAGCAAGGAGAAGCCTTCAGAGCCGGTGAAGCCCATGCTCGCCATCTCTGCGACGAGAGAAGTGATCCTGGCATCGGTTGAGCAGACTGAGGACGCCAAGCCTTCGGCAACCTGACGGTTCGAGAGCTACCTGCGGGGTGCAGGGCGTTCGGCTGACTTCTCGGGGTCGATGACGATCGGGTTCTTCGGGGCAGGGCGATCCGGAAGATCGCGCTCTGACCTCTTCGAGAGGTTGAGCTTCGATAGGACGAGCCGAACCCAGCGACCGACAACGGCGGTATGCCGCTCGGTGCACGAGGCGAAGAGCCAGCCGGCTGCCATCAGAGCGATCGTGACGCCCAGCACAGCCGACCAGCCCACGAGATCAGCCGTCAGGGGGCCGTCGTCCACGGTCAGCATGGTGACGAGCAAGGTCATGAGCGGCGCGTGAACGGCGTACAGGGAGTACGAACTGTGCGCGTACGAGTTGGCCGACCAGGTGAAACCACGAGTGATCCGCCGCCGCGGCTGGACATCGCGTAGGTAGAGCACCACGAGGAGAGTGGTAACAGCAGCGACAATGAACGTGGAAGGCGGTGTCTTCTCAGGAGTTCCGTCTTGAAGCTTGTCCAGCACCATCGCACCTAGCAGGATGACCAGCGTAACGACACGAGCGATGTTCAAGGTCATCGGACGCAATTGGCTGAGCCAGGGAACGAGCCGAGGTTGTACATGGGCAACGGCTGCGCCAGCCAGCCAGGCCGGAAACAGCAAGACAGCGTTCGGGCCGGCCACGAACAACACGAGAGCCGCAAGTGCCAGATACCCGAGTCGGACTGATACCGATGTCGATCCGCTGCGGAAAGCGAGAACCAGCATCGGAAATACCAGGTAATAGCCGAACTCGTAAGCTAGAGACCAGAAAGGGCCGTTGGAGCCGAGAGCTTCTACAGTGTTTGACTGCAAGAAGAAGATGTTGCCCACGATATGGGCCAGCGAAGCACGTTCTGCGGCGTGGCTTCCTGGTCCGTAGTGCAAGCTGTCAGGCCACAGCATCTGGCCCACCTGATCCGCGACCAAAGTGATTGCGACCGCGGGGATGAGTACGAGCCAGAGGCGGGTGAGTCGGGCGCTCAGATAGGGAGCCCAACTGAATTCACTTCTGCTGAGAACGCTACCGCCTACCAGATAGCCGGAGAGCACGAAGAAGACGATGACAGCGCTGTGCCCGAAGGTCGTGCCGAGATAGACGATCTGGGTGATGGCCCCGCCACCGGTCTCGTCGAGCGGTACCAGCAGGTTGCCGCGAACGTGACCGATACACACCACGACTGCGGCGACAGTGCGCATGACATTCAGGGCTCGGTTCTCATGGCGATGGGACACCAGCGTCATTTTGGCGGATCGGTTGCTAGAAGGCCCTGATTACCGGAAGTTTTGGGGCGATCGGGGGATGCCAAGCACGCGCGATCAGTCCTCCTTTTCCATACCCGCCGGTTCGAGTCGCGGGTCTATCTAACTTGTGCTTGTGAATCCAAGGGGAGACCTCCCGTCGTTGACGGCCGTCCGAGCTTTCGCCGCCGGAGCCGTTCTGCTCTGGCATATGCGCTCCTTGCACCTGGGCGGTGTCTTGCACCCGCTGTTCAATGCCACGCAGGCGGGAGTCACCGTATTCTTTGTGCTTTCGGGGTTCATCCTGGCTTGGACCGCCCGGGAGAACGAGTCCGCATGGACCTTCTGGCAGCGTCGCGCTGCTCGCATCCTGCCGGCGCACTGGGTGGCCATGACGGTCTGTCTGAGCATTGCCCTTGTGATGGGACAACGGTCTGAACTGTGGCGTGCCGTTCCCGCTTGGTTCCTCGTGCAGTCGTGGGTCCCGGACATGGACTGGTTCTACGCTGGAAACTCGGTCGCCTGGTCACTGTCCTGCGAAGCGCTCTTCTATCTTTTCTTTCCGTTTCTGTTCCCCATCATTGCTCGTATGGGTGCGGTGTCGCGCACCAATCTGATGATCGCCGGGACAGTCCTGGCAGGTGCGCTGCAACTCGGCACCTATCAGATCGTCGGGCCGGCTGAGACGGCAGTAGATGGAACATTTGCCCACTGGCTGATCTACACGCTGCCCCTTGCGCGGCTTCCCGAATTCCTTGCAGGAATCTGCGTCGGCATCGCACTGCGCCGAGCGGAGTTCCCGCAGATACCGCTCAGCCTTTCGCTGGGAGTCTTGGCGGTAGCTGTCTACGGCGCCGGTTCATTGACAACGAGCGTGGCCGGGAACTGGCTATTGATTCTGCCGATCGCGGCTGTCCTGGTCGGCCTTGCCCAACGTGATGCCCGCGGCTGTAAATCCTGGTTGCACAGTGGACCTGTGCAGTACGCGGGTCGTGTGTCGTTCTGCGTCTACCTGACTCAGCTCATGTTCTTAGGAATCGTGAGTCGCGCGCTCGGGGAGACCATTGTGGCGAACGTTGTCTCCATAGTTCTCGGTCTTGGCTTCGCCGTCGCCCTGCACCACGCGGTGGAGGTTCCTTGTGCCAAGCTCTTTCGTCCTCGAAAGCGAATTGTGGTTGCAGTGGCACCTGCCGCGTAGCGGACCACTGCGAGCAGGATGTGGCTTCAGAGAGAACAGCGCCTGAGGCCGAGCGTCCATTCGATTGGCCGTATCGTAGTGGTGTCTCGTTGCCGCTTCAGCGTCCGAAATTATTCGAGAACTGCCAGGCCACGGTCTATCTGACTTATCCTCACCAGCGCAGCCTCTTCCTGCTTGAAGCGTCCCGAACGACATCGGAGTCGAGACCGAACCTGCCATGGTCGGAACCTTGACCGAGTAAGCTCTAGTCGCAGGCGCTCCAGCCGCGTCAGTGGGCGGTGACAGGGGCCCATACCAACGAACCCGACCTGCGCAGGCGGGAGTATTGACTACGTCCTGGCCGTGGCCAAACCACATCGGATCACCACCGGCATCGGCACCCGTAGGGCCATCGAAAAGGAAGCAAGCCTGAAGCCAAGCCATTGGAACAGCTTTCCGCTGGCGGAAGCGTCAAGGGCGGCCGCTGGTACGACTGTGCGTCGTCGGCAGCACCGACTCCGACGCTGCGCAACCTGACAGCACTGGGCTCTTTGCTCGGCCAACTCCTTATTCGATGCCATGCACGAATCTTCTCCGGCAAGCGATGGAAGAGGCCACTGGTTCTCGTCATGGTCCAAGCAGTTCATAAACTGAACAACAGTCCCCCGCGACGCAGGCTTCTCCCATTCAATCGAACGCGGGGGACCGAGTCGGTTAATCGTCGCGGATTCAACTAGGCGAATTAAACTGTAACATTAGGACCAGCTCTTCAGCTGATGACGAAACTCGGCTGTAAGGCGTATCTGGTCCCATATTCCAGCCGCGGGAACCGTATAACGGCAACACTCGGTCAAGTGTTCATGGGCAGCTCGCGCTCCATCCGGCAGCAGCGTACGGCGGAGACCGAAGTACTTGGCAAGCAGGCCACGCCGAGGGGGAGAGTCACTGTTGCTTTGATCCTATGCTTCTGTACCACGGTGCAGTGGTCAGGCGTTATGCTGGGGCCAGTTCAGGTCAGTGACATCGCTCTTGCCTTAGCCTTGGTCAGTATCGGCGTGGGCTCTCGAGTTGGATTCCGTCGCGCAGTGCCCACCGGGGCATGGATCCTCCTACTGGCCTTCTGTGCCGCAAACATTATTTCTCAAGTGGCGCCCCCAGATCCGAGTTGGCTCACGATGCGCCTTCACGGCGGTGGTGACGGCGACCGTGTTTCGGCCTCTACTAGGTCCGGGTTGGGCCAAGCTGGACTCGGCGCCTGGGCTGTGCCAGTGAAACTTGCCATCTCTACGGTGGGTGCCTGGGTGGCGATGAGTAGTCTGCATAACCTGCGCCCCCACAGAGCCAGATCACTCTTCGCGAGTGCGTGGCTGTTCGGAGCTACCGTCTCTGGCGCGGTGGCGTACGCCGAAACAAGAGGGCTGAATCTGTCTGACCACCTCGCACGGCCCCTTGGAGAGCAGACACGAGCCTCGGGTTTGGCTTTCTATCCCAATAGCCTCGCGCTCTACCTTGGTTCGGCAGTTCCGGTAGCTGCTTTCCTCCTGCGCCGCAAGCGCCTAATCATTCTTGCGGCTCCTTGTCTGGTCTCGATTTGGGCGGGGTTACTAGCCTCGGACTCTCGCATCGGAATTGCTAGTGCCGTGATCGCTACTGTGCTGATCCCGTTTTTGGCCGGCAAGAAGGCTAGTGGTACAACAATAGTTATTGGATTTATTGGAGTTTGCTTGACCGCGCCCCTGATTGTCCAGGCCATAGCATGGGTAGCGGCGAATACTCGTCTGGCGCCAGGGGCTGGTTCGGGCAGCGACTTTGGTCGCCAAAGGGTGAATGAGCAGTCCATGCTAGATTTTCTGCACTCCCCGGTATTTGGTATTGGTTTCGAGTTCGGTGGAGGGGGAATTTCCGTTCCGCTCGGCATTCTTTCCGCTTCTGGGTTGTTGGGTGCAGCAGGCGTGTTCTGTTTCCTGGCTTGGTGGGCCGGCAGCGCTCGTGCTGGGTGGGCAGATCCGGATATTCGGATTGTGGTGGTCATGACCCTCGTCATTCTTGCAGTGATGTGTTACCAGAACAATCTCGTTGACCGTGGTCAGTACCTGCCATTACTCCTGACGGTTCTGTGGGCCCGCCACTTTCGAGCGCCTAGCCTCGATTCGGTTCCAGCACCGCCGACCAGATCGTCCCGGACGGACGAAGCCCTGAGTCTCAGCGACCATCGGTCAAGGCCGCCGTTGACGGCAGCATCGCCGAGGCAGTCCACGTCGACCTGATGTCGTTGCGGACGACAGGTGTGGGCCATCACTTGGAGCTCGGGTCACCTGTACCTGCATCGAAGGCAGATCGAACACCTGAGCGCTGGAGGCCATCCGCCCCGGCCCCCGGTCAGACTCTCTCAGGCCCGCCGCCGCACCCCTCACGCTGCCCGGGCTTCAACCGCATCACCCGGTCCGGATCCACCACCCGGGCCAGGCCAGAATCCGTATGACAAGGCTGCCCGCCCCCGCCCTGTGCGTGCTTCTTGTCCGCCGCGATCGTCGTCGAATGCGCCTTCGTCCTGGCCTTCGCTTGGGCAATCGGGGGATCCCTGCTCAGCGATCACCTTCGCCTGCGCCGACACCTGAGCAGCAAGCTGCCCATACGACGGTTGCGAGGCATCGGACACCCCGCAGCAAAACAAAAGACAGACCATGCAAGCACCGACACGACCCGGAATACCTCAGCTCACAGCGGTGCCCGACTGGTCACCAGCAAGGATCGCACTCCTTGACAGTCAGGTGTCGGCCAAACTGGGGGCAGTCCCGAAGGCCTACCCTTCGTGTCTTCCCTCTCTGCTCGCTGCTCTGCGAGTACGGGTGCCGTAACAAGCAAGCGCAACCGCGCGGATCGTCTTTTCGACAACACGGCGACCAGCAGCTACGTCACCTCTGCCCGGATGCCCAGGTCACGATTCGTCGCACCAGCTCGGTCATGGAGTTGCTCGGCATGTAGAGAATGCGCGCCGGTGTCTTGATAGCCACGCCGTACAACAGGATCGAGGCGAGCACAGCCGGCGGTGTCAGGAGAACCGGCAGGACCCAGGCTGTTCCAGGGAGCGAGAGGTATCCGCTCACCGCGAGAGCGGGCGGGAGCAGCAGCGTCAGGAAGGTGCCGTGCGCGAGGTAGATGGGTAAAGTTCGAGCTCCGAGGTAGCGGATGAACCGCAGGTTCTGGGCCAGGGTGGCGAGCCCTACGCCTGCGACCAGGCCCATAATCCGAACGGTCACACCGATGCCTGGTAGGTAGATCGCCCCAGTGAGGTTCGTGGCGATTGCAATGACCAGCCATCCGGCCATCACCAGGAAGATCTTCGCGGTGTTGAGTTGCTCGGCCAGATGGATCAGAGCCGACCGGCAGTACACGCCAATCGTGAAGAACAGATAGTACTTCATCGCGCCCTCCCAGCCCAGGTTCGTGTGGGGCGCAAGGCTCGAGAACGCATAAATCCCCAGAGCGAAGCCCAGAGCGAGCTGTGCTTTGACCGGGACCCTTGAGAGCAGGCGGGAGACCAGAAAGAAGAGCGTCAGCGCCCAGAGGAACCAGAGCTCGAACTGCGGTACCACCGGTGTGTGAGCAAGGAGCACAAGTCGTTCCAGCACGGGGTTGCCCTGGACCGGACCGCCGACGAACACTTCTCTGATGTTGAAGATTGTCTGCCACAGCAGGAAGACCCAGAACAAGAAGAATGCCTTCTGGGCCACGAGGTCCGGCCAGGCAGCCCGGACCCATTTGGCCCCGAGGATGCCTGAGCACATAAAGAAGAGCGGCATCCGGAGCGTGCTGACCACCTCGTTGATCAGGTACCAAGGTGAATCGGTCGAAACCCGTTCTGTGGCATGCAGGAATACGACGAGAAAAATCGCCAAACCTCGAGCAGCGTCGATCCATTTGTGACGCTGCTTGGTAGTACCGCTGACTACTCGCCGAGCCTCTTGCCTGCTGCTCAGAGACTGCGTCTCGGCATTGCTCTTCAAGAGCGTCCGATCGTCCGATCGAAGTACATCCAACCCGTCGGAGACTGGTGGGAGCAGCTTCTGGCTGTCATGCGCTTGAGAGCCAAGGGAATGACGATCGTTCGGCATCGGGTTACTCCTGGATCTCGGTTCTTCGGGGCGCGCTTAACTCAGAAAGCGGACCTCAGCGAAGAAGCTCGGCATCGATACGGTCGGCAAGATCCGCGCTCTGGCTGGTGAATTTCCGGGCGAAGTGATGCGGGGACTCGGCTAGAAAATCGAAGTCCGACAGCTCGAAGATCTTGTTGAGCGAAGGATCAATCACATGGAAGTTCGCCATTCGGTACGTGCCGTTCCCGGCGAACGGTTCTGGAATTCCGCCCGGGATCTGGCTTGCGAAAGGAGAATTGGCCACCATGCTGTGTATGGTCTTCTCATCCGGCGCGAATGACCGGGAGGTGAAGCGTGCGGCCGGCGAGGTGGGAAAATTTTCCACGATCCAGGCCACGCAGGCGCCGGTCAGGGCAACCCACTGAGAGCCGAAGGTGAAGCGTGTGGCTGGTGGCGGTGTGCGCTTGCGTCGGCCGAGAGAATCCCGGACGAGGCGTAGGGCGATACGACGTATCCGGGGATGGTCCAGCGGACCCGGTAGATGCAGATCCTGAAGGTAGTGGCCAACCAGATGCCGGTGATACCTGGTCTGGTCGGGAGTGATCTCGAACATTCTGATGTGCTGCTGGTGTTCGGCCGTCTTCAGGTACCTGGCGAAGTCGGCTATCGGCTTGATTGGGTAGTCCTGACCGGACAGAAGCACCACATGATCATCGGCCGGAGTCCGGGGGAGAGCATGCCGGAATGCATTAACGGTGGCTTGCAGCATGCTGAACCCTGCCCAGTTCACAGCCACGCGATCGGTGTCGGACAGAAGGGTCAATTCAGGGATGCCGTGAAGCCCTCGTTGGAAGGACGATATCTGGGTTTTTCGGTCGACATGCACAACGACGGGAAAAGGGGAGAGGTGCCGTGCGAGCCGGGCGACTAGTTCCGGATCACGATGCGCCAGAATAACAAACGTTGGCATACAAGGTTCCTACGGTTTCGTTAAGTGTCTGCAGTCACACCCGAGTTCAGGGAGCGTCCAGAACGGGGTTGAGGCCGGCGTCATGAGATTCTTGGAAGAATCTTGCTGTCGACTGTGAGCGCGGTCAAAGCCACTTCTCGAGCAGTTCTTGAACAGCTGCGGCAGCATATACACGCAGAACATGGAGATGGCCTTCTGGGTAATAAGGCCATCCAAGGAAGTGTACACACTCAACGGGTTGCGATGATGCCGACGCATATGAAGAGCAGCAGCATACTCAGCGTCCCCGCTGTTGTCATTGACTCCTGCCCAGTTCGTGATTCGTAGTCACCGTTCGTTGTGCAGCGGCGCTACTAACGGAATGGCCAGGTCGGGAGTCGCATCCATCCAGGCGCAACGCACGTCGGCTGGCCTGTTCACAAGCGTTGCCGGGCTCCAGCAGTGTCATTCTTCTCCCGAATCGCAACCATCTGGCTCGGCGCCAGAAGCTACAGGTCAGAGTTTCAGATTGGCGTGCCCTCGACTGGCGACTTCGTTCACAGCGGACCGAAGAGCGGATGGGGCGGCGGGCCGAAGAGTTGGGCTCAAAGGCCTCACGCATCATCAACTGCCCTTGGCACCACATGCGCAGCATGGAAATAAATCACGACCAGGGGAAGCATGTTGCGGTGAGCGAAGAAAGTTCTGCGCTGGGCTTGGGTTGGAGCGCTGCAGAGGCAGGAAGTCATCCGTTTGGGGGACGATTGAACCGAGTATGGCCCATGAAGGCGCTGCGTCCGGTGCGCTTTCGCTCCACGAACAGCAGTCGATGCACTGCATCGAATGGCTTGCAGTAGTGTTCGAGCTATATTGAGTTGCTGTCGTAAATCGTCGTGACCGGTTCGAGAAGACGCCGCTGTCGTCGTCAGGTTCGGACGCTGTGTCTGACTTCCGAGGAGCAGGTGAACTCTGGTGAAGGCGCTTCCCCCTGGCTCCATCCCGATCTCAGTGATCATCATGACCATCAACGAAGAACGAGTTCTGGAGCACACGCTGCGAAGCGTGCTCCCGTTCGGGCAGGTCTTCGTGGCGGACAGTCACAGCACCGATCGCACTCTCGCAATCGCCGAGCAGTATGATTGCGAAGTCGTCCAGTTCACCTGGGACGGTGGTTATCCCAAGAAGAAGGAATGGGCCCTCCTTACTCTCCCGTTCAAGTTCGACTGGGTTCTCTACCTGGATGCTGACGAGATGGTCACGCCGGAGCTCGCCATGGAGCTCGCGAGTCTTATGCAGCGGCCGGAGCATGTCGCTTACGATGTGGAACTCGACTACTGGTTCATGGGCCGGATGCTCCGCCATGGTCATCGGGTGACAAAGCGGGTTTTGCTGGATCGCACACGCGCGGCTTGGCCGCACGTGGACGACTTAGGTGTGAAGAACATGTGGGAGGTTGAGGGACACTATCAGCCGACCATCAACGGTAGTATCGGTCGGCTCAACGGCACTCTTCACCACAACGATCGGGACCCGCTGTTCGACTACTTCGCTCGGCACAATCGATATAGCGACTGGGAAGCGCATCTGGCTGAACGGGACGCCTTGGCAACTTCTGTACAGGATTCGAGAACGAAACGGGGCAAGCGCTATGCCAAGCTCCCGTTCAAACCGCTGGTCTTCTTCCTCTATTCTTATGTCGCGCGCAGGGGCTTCCTCGACGGCAAGGCCGGCTTTCATTATGCCGTCGCTCATGCCTTTTATTTTTGGCAGATCGGTGTGAAGCGAACGGAAATCTCTTTGACCGAGCGCCAGCGAACAGTCGACCTGGCCAGCGTCGAGGCGCGGGAGCGGCATCAATGAAAATCGCTGTGATCACCACTCTCGCCGGACCGGGCTCGGTTGCTGGCGGAGTCTGGGAAGTGGTTGTCAACCAGGTCAGGTCGCTGCGCGAAGCCGGCCACGAGGTAACGTTACTGGCCGGCTGGCTGGGCAGCGATCCACCCGCTGAGCTGCGTGGGCTTCCGGTGAGATTGATCCAGGTCAGGCCTGTGGTCAAGTCGATGGGTCTTCGCTTCTTGGTGGGCTCAGGCTGGATTCGAGCAGTTCGGGAAACTCTGCGGGGAGTGGACCTGGTCCACGTGCACGTCTGCCGTGACTACCTCTCGCTGAGTGCGGTTCTGGTCGCACATCGTTCCAGGGTCCCCGTCGTTGCTCAGTCGCATGGAATGCTTTCCTACCCAAGGACTCTCACGTTTCTGGTCTTTGACCGTATCCTGACCCGACCTGCTCTGCACCGGGTAGCCCGGTTCATCACGCTGACCGACGACGAGGCCCCACACCTGACCAGCTTCGGCGCGAGGGACGCGGGTAGTACTACCGTGCACAATACGGTTCCTTTCCCAAAGGCAACGTGGTCACCACCAGCGGGGCCGGCGAGGCTGCTCTTTGCATCGCGTCTGCATCCTCGCAAGCAGGTCATGGTGTTCGCTCGGGCGGTGCTCCGGCTTCGCAGCGAAGGACACGATGTCGAGGGCATCATTGCCGGAACGGATCAGGGCGATCTGGCCGAGCTCAGGATGCTCTGTTCACAGTCACCGGACGGTCATGCGCTCCGGTACATGGGGGAACTCGGGCGCATTGAACTCGACACCGAGTTCGCCAAGGCGACTGCTTTCGTCTTTCCCGCTCGGAGAGAGCCTTACGGGCTTGTACTGGTAGAGGCGTTCTCGATCGGGACGCCTGTGGTTTCCACAACCGAGACACCTCTGCTGGAGGTGATCTCCGAGGCAGAGGCTGCTCGGTTCGCGGAACCGACGGTGGACGACTTCACGGCTGTTCTAGCGGACCTGATCTGTGACCGAGACGAACAGATCAGACTGTCCGAGCGCGGACATAGCCTCTTTCTAGACCAATGGACCAACGAAGTCATGGTCCGGCGCTTGACCGGCGTCTACGAGGAAGTTCTCGCTGAGCGTGAACTTGCTGTGCCAGGCAGGCCATGAGCATGCAGGTGTTGTATGTCCAACCGTATGTCCCGCACTATCGGGTTCCGTTGTTCAACAGCCTGGCCCAGCGTTTGGCGGAACGAGGGGATAGCCTCGTCGTAGCGGCAGGGCACGCTTCTGGCGCTCAGGCCAAGCGGTCTGACGAAATTTCAGACCTGCCCTGGCTTGTTCCGGTCGAGTCCTCGGTGTGGAATACGCCGGTAGGTGAGTTCAAGTACCGAGCCAAGCTGAACTCCCTGATGGGCCAGAGCCAGGTATGTGTCATGGAGTTGGACGTAGGAAACGTGAACGCTTGGCATTCGCTGTTCCTCAAACGCCAGTCTTCGATGGTGCTCTGGGGGCACGGCAAATCATACACCAAGCCACCGCGCCCTGCGGTCGAGCGGATCAAGTACCGGCTCGCCAGACGTGCGGACCACATCATGACATACACCGAGTCTGGACGGAAACATCTTGTCATCGGTGGAATTCCCGCCGATCGCATCACCGCTGTGGGAAATTCCACTGATACAAAAGTTTTGATCAAGGAGTTCCGCAGTCGTCAGAGACGAGACCTCAGATTCTCCGAAGCGTTCGGTGTGACAACGCATCAGCGACCAGTGGCTATGTATGCCGGGGGGCTGGACGGCGATAAAAGAGTCGATTTCCTTTGTGCAGCCGGTGCGGTTGCGCACCGTATGGATCCCGATTTTCTCTTGCTGGTGGCGGGATCTGGCGAGGATGAGGGCCTTCTGGAGCCCGGTATTCGGGCAGGGTACGTCCGGCATCTGCGGCACGCCGATGCCAAGAGCCTCGCTGATATGGCGACCGTCGCTCAGGCTCTCTGGATGCCAGGAAGAGTAGGCCTGGTTGCTGTCGATGCGATGGCTCTTCAGATACCGATCTTCAGTACGAACTTTCCTTTCCATGCCCCGGAGTACGAGTTCCTGACACCCGGCGTGAACCTCCAGGTTCTTGTTAATGATCCTGAAATGTTTGCGAAGCAGGCTTTTTCGTTCATGAAATCTGGCGCACGAGCCAAGATTTCTGTGGGAGACCCAGGGCTGCCTACCATCGATTCGGTGGTGAGCAGCATGGTGAACGTCATTGACCTTGTTGTGGGCCGGACCTGACCTGTTGCATGAGTACCCTCCAAACCGAGCCGAAGAGTGGACGTCCGGTTGATCGGATTTTCCCTCGGGCAGGCACAATGAACTAATTTATCCAGAAGTGGAAGTCAAACGTAATCTGAGAACGGCCGACGCATCGCATCTCTCAGAGAATCGATTCCCGGTTCAGTGATCGGATCCGTGTGATTGACCTGGCCAAACCTGAGAGGCCAAACCTTCGGTTACTGCCGGTCGGCGGACAAAGGAGGCAATCCCGACCCAGAGCATCGCGTAGTCGAGCGTGATTCCTCCCGTGATCAGGCATCGGCCAAACACCCCATAACTGGTCGGTAGTCAGAACTGGCTAGCTCTTGCCAGGCATTCTTGGTGGTTGCGGTCATAGGGATCGCACGCGGTCTCTGGGGGATATACATGCCTGAGCACCAACTGCGTACTCTCCCTGATAAGAATCAGCAGCCGGATCTGAATAAGACAGGACCTGACGCAGAGACGGTCGCTGACCACCTTCTACGCTGGACTGCTGTCGGTGCAGCCCTGGCTGGATGGACCAACATCACGGGCTGGTCCTGGCTGCCGATGAGCGCGATCTGGTACACGTTGGTGTTGCTGATCATCGTCAGCACCATTCTTGCGCCTCATATTGGGGCGGTGGAATATCGTCCGACTTTGACTATTCTGGCCCTGGCCTTCATTGGCTGGCGAGCTGCTGCTGGCGTTCTCGGATCTACCCTGGTCGCCTTCCCAGACTGGATACAGGCCCACAAGGCATTCATCTTCCTGATTGTCATTGGCTTCTTTGTCGGTCGGAGATGCTTCACAGGACCCGCCCTTGCGCGCACTATGAAGTTGCTGCTGCCGATTACACTTATCGACTACATAGTGACCACAGTCTCCACAGATGCCGGTGGAGGAAGAGGCGCAATTTGGACTGAGAACAATTTTGAACTCATGACAATCATTGGCCTCACCTACTTGGCCTGGCCACACCTAGGACGTAACCGCGCCTGGTGGATGGTCCTACTCGGTGTGATCGTCATCGGACTGTCCGGCTCGCGCTCGTCCATCGCCGAGTATGGAGTCATGCTTGCGGTCCTTCTGTGGAAGCCGCGAGACCCCAAGTTCTTGCTGTACCTTGCCAGCGGCGTGGTCGTCTTCTGGGCCTCTGGGCGGGCCTTCGCCGAGCGATCTACCGGTAAGAGGTCCGACCGGGAACTGTTCTTTGAGGTCTTCAGGCACGAGACTTACGACTTCACCGTGATTCAGTGGCTCTTCGGTCAGCCGGTTCTCACTCCCTTGAACTTCAGTTCGTGTGAGACACTTTCAGCCTGGTCAGGGCTCTTTTCCTCGGTGCATTCAGGTCAGTGCTACTCCGTGATCTTACACATGTATAGCGCCCGTCTGGTGCTCGACTTCGGGATCGCCGGCGGGATATTTCTGATTGTCTTCCTGTGGGCTGCGCTGGGGCAATCCGGAGCCTCCGCTCGTGAACGCCTAGCATTGATCGGTATTGCATCGGCTAACGCGCTGTCCGTTTCCTCGTTCAACAGCGAGTACATGCTGATCCCGCTGATAGTGGCCGCTGGTATGTCGTATCGAGATTCGCCTGAAGTCGTTTCGTCACAGCCGCGAAGTTTCAAGCGCCGTGTTCTAGGGGATAGACAAAATCAAACGGTGACCAACTCGGTAACCGGCCGCGGCGAAGTCCTTGGCAATAAGTGGCGGCTAACTCCGTGACGCTGCTGCCTGCATCGCAGGCAGCATCTCGAGAGCAATCTCCGTTGCTCGGCTGCGAAGCGCCTTGGCTTCGTCCTCGTTCAGGAAGTCGGCGCAGAGTATGGCGAGCGTGTGAGAGGGGATGGACGCGGCCATCTCAGGATCGGCAGCAACCATGGCCTCGTCGTCGCCTTCCGCGCTGCGGAACATGGCCTCGACCATCCAGACCGGAAACTCACCGGGATCTCTGGCGGCTATTCGTTGGCAGAGGTGGTAGCGGTCGCCCCAGTTCAAGGGCGTGACCGCATGATTGACCGCGGCGCCGAAGGCGCCCAGGATCGCCGCGACGACTTCAGGGCCAGGCTCCTGGGCGAACACGTCGTCGTACTTCAGCGGTAGGAGAAGGTTGACGAGGGCTGGCACGTCCTGCGAGAGCTCGGGCATGATCAGGTGTTCGCCGGGTCGTTCATAATCTCGATGACCTCATCCAAGAACGCTTCGAGTTCGGGGCCGTCCTTGATGCTCAGCTCACGCCGAATGCCGTACGCGAGAATGTTCTCCACCCGGGCCACTTCGACTGCCGGCACATCGGCCATGAGGTCGTCATCGGCGTAGGCGTTGAGGATGACCTGCTCGGCGAGCACCGGGTTCAGTGTCTCAGGCTGAGCAGACATGCTCCTGACTTTGGTAACCAGCGCCGCAGCCTCGGCCGGCGTGGGTACCTCTTCGGGGAAGTATCGGTCGAGAGCAGCTGTGAACAACGAAATTCCCGCTGCAGTAAGAGTTTTAAGGTCGTATTCTTCCGCGTTGTACTTGGGTGCCCCTTCGGCTCCCAGCAGCCACCGGAGGTAGGACTTCACGTGCTCAGACATTGAGATAGCTCCTTAGGGAATCGTGCAGTGCAGGATTATCGCCGGGTGTTTGGGGGCGGCTCATCTTCCCACGGGTAGCGGTGGCGAGGCGGAGGAGGAGCCTCCTCCGGTACTTGCTCCTCCATGAATATGCCGCGGAAGAAGCGTGTAGTGGCGTACTTTGCGCCGAAGAGCAGTATGCCTGCGGTGGTTAACCCGCTGGCTGCGGTAGGAATATCCGCTCCTGATGAAGCCGCTTGCGACGCGATCGGAGGCGATTCCGGGGTGCGCGTCCCAGCGCCGGTGATCTGAGGTGGTTCCGGAGGTCCGTCGAAGAAGGTCTTCGCGCCTTCGACGGCTTTCTCCCCGTACTCGGCCAGGTCGCTGGCGTCCTCGGACCTCTCGGTCGCAGACTTGAGTCGCTTGCTCGCCTTCTGGCGTGCTGGCGGCAATTTCTTCGCCGGTGGCTTAGGTAGATTCGCGGGATTGGTGCTCAGCCCACTGGGAGACGAAGCATCGCCGCTTCCGGAACCCGCACCCACCTTCTTTGCCAAGGCCTGGATGCTGCTGGCCTTGGCCGAAGCGCTTGTTAGGGCTGCTGACAGCGCTTTGAGTTCGTCTTTGACCTGGTCAAGCTTCTTAGCGATCGAACCGGCTCCGAGCGTATCGGCCGCGTTCGCCGCGTCCTCGGCATCCTGAGCCGTCGCCGCCGCTTCAGTGGCGGCAGCGTCAATCATGTCGCCCGTGCCCTTGATGCTCTCTGCAACCTTGTCTATGTCACCCACTCAACCGCCCCCGTGAACGTGTGCTGAGATCAGCCGTTTTCGGCCACGCTCAGGGCCAATGCCTTGATCTCTCGGGCCTTCTGTGAGGCTCCCTGGAGCAGGTCTGAAAGCGCGTCGAGTTGGGTCTTGACCTCGCTCATCCCCTCGACCACGCTTTCGGCTCCGAGCGCAGCGGCGGTGGAGCCCACTTGCTCGGCTTCCTGGGCAGAATCTCCACTGGCCGATGTGGCCTCGTCGATCTTGTCGGCGATGCCGACGATCAGCTCCGCGAGCTCATCAATCTTGGACACCAGACGCCCCTCCGCTGCGATCGATGTCGTGTAAGCCGCGAACGCTACCGAAACGTACGTCTTGGGACTACCTGATGTGGCGAAGTCTGACCTCTCGTGAACAGCTGCTTGCGGTAAGGCGGACTTAATCGGCTTCTACAGGATCTGGTCGTGGAAAGGGGGAATGCATCTGGTGGGTGCGAAGGACGCTCGAACCGGCCAGGAGGGGCCTTGGCCGGACGCAGCGGAACCCCCGGGCAAGGCGCTACGCCCGGGGGTTCCGCTAAGGAGTCAGTCTGAGAGGCGGTCGAACTCGTTGCGCTTCGCGCCATGAATCCAGGCCGCGACGCCTGCTGGCGCGCAGGTCAGGACCGGCCCCTGCTGATTCTTGCTGTCGCGCAGGTAGACCGCCGAAGCGTCGGCACCCAACTCGACACAGTTGCCCTCGTCGGCGGACTTGGTGGATTTGATCCAGGTGATGCTGTCGGTGCTCATGGGGTGTACTCCTTGAGTTGGATCGCCTGAGTCAACAGGCTCGCACACCTGACCCTCAGTTCGACCAGCATCGATGGCTTCACCGAGTAGTGCCCGGACAGGTAGGTCTCGACGTAGGCGATGTCGGGCTCCTTGGAGTCGTTGAACTCGAGGATAGTGACGCCGCCCTTGTGCGCGGCCGTGGCCCCGGAGGCGAAGGGTAGAACATGGATGGACACGTTCGGCTTGGTATCCAGTTCGCGCAGGTGAGCGACTTGCTCGGCCATGACTTTGGGCCCGCCGACTTGCCGCAGTAGTGCTGCCTCGTCGAGGAGCAACGTGACGCAGTTTTCGGTACGTCCAAAGACGTTCTGTGCGCGCTGCCCACGGATCGCGGCCAGACGGCGGGCGTAGTCCGGATCGTCGACGCGCTTCGGACTCTTGACAGCCAGGGCAGCGGCGTAAGCAGGGGTTTGGCACACGCCGGGTACAAGCGACTCGACGATGTGGATCCGGTCAGCCACAGCCTCCAGGTCGAGCAGCTGGACCAGCCACGGAGCGATGTCCTGACCGTACTTCTCGTGCCACTCGTCCTCGTCGGCCTGGTCGACCATCTCCAGAATGCGAGCGGTCTTCTCCGGCGCGAGCCCGTAGAGCCGACAAGCGCTTTCGACCAGCGTGTAATTGGGTTTGACCTCGCCGTTCTCCAAGCGGCGAATGGTGCGGGGATTGACGCGGAGGGCCGCGGCAGCGTCGGCGACGGGAAGTTCTTTGTCGGCGCGATCGGAGAAGCACTCTTCCCGGGCTGCCCTGAGCTGTCGCCCGACCGACCTGCGCTGTGTAGCAGCGCTTGCCTTCTGCGTCATGGCGGAATGATAAGCCCAATTGCAGAGGACATTTCACGGGCGACTTCGTGTCCAGGTCAGGCTGTCCAGGACTGAAAGCTTCGTTGTGCTGGCGTTTTTCCCGGTTGATTCTGGTCTCAGTTCTTCGAACGCGAAGGACTCAGAGGCCCGTCCACCGCGTCGTGAATCCCTCCCCGGCGCGGTGGACGGCTCCAGCGGCCGGATTCGTCTGACGGGGGACGGCCCGGCTGTAGGTAAGACGGGGCCGGTGTCCTGGCGGAGGTCGGGCACCGGCCCCAGCGAATTCTTGGAGGGGACAAGCGCAACGGGGGTAGGCGAATGCGCGAGGTACAGCATCCCGAGGGGCATCCCTGGGTGAAGACGTCCGTGGTGGACGAGGAGGCCATCGACCATGAGCGGGTGGTCGGCATGGTGGCCGCTACCGGCGAACTGATCAGCGTTCGAGTGGCTCAACGGGTTGATTTCGACCTGCTGACGGATCCGGTCGGCGTACGCACGAGTCCGGTCCGCATCACGGTGGGTGGGATGTTCGAGTTGAGCGCGACGCAGGCCGCTGAACTGGCCGAATGCCTGAGCGAGGCGGTGTCGCGCGCCGATGCGTTGCCCGGAAAGGATCTTCGGCCGAAGCTGGTGGTCGAAGGGTAAGAAGTTCAGGTAGTGGCGCGGAGGCCGTCCATCACCAGGTCCAGCAGGTGGGCCGTACGGCTCTTCCAGTTCTCGTTCGGCACACGCCAGAGGAAGCCGACCATCAGCAGAACGTCCTCGGCATCGACGTCGGGTCGTAGCAGGCCGGCCGTCTGGCCAGCCTTTAGCAGTTTGCCGATGGTGTCGACGGTTTCGGCGTAGTACTCCGCCGACAGGTCGGAGCGGGTCGCGGCGCGGACGGCCTGGGCGGCGCCGTGCTTGATCCGGCCGTAGGCGGCGAGGCGGTCGAGCCACGCGCGCAGGGCCTGGTCTGGAGGTTGTTGCTCCAGCAGGAGGTCGGCGGAGTCGAGTAGGTCTCGCAGGTCGGCGCGGTAGACCTCGACGAGCAAAGCCTCACGGGTGGGAAAGTGCCGGTAGAGCGTGCCCTGCCCGACGCCGGCTTCCTTGGCGATCGACTTGAGAGTGGCGTCGCTGCTGCGGGTCAGGGCTTCGCGCCCGGCCTCGACGATCCGGGCCCGATTCTGCTCGGCGTCCGCCCTGCGTTCCTTCACGCCGCCATCTTCGCTTGCTAAGCGGACACGCGTCCACTTATGGTCTTCATGGCTAACCGGACACGTGTCCACTTGGAGGTCTGATGAGCATCCAGAACAAGGTCGTGATCGTCACCGGGGCAAGCAGCGGGATCGGAGAAGCCACCGCATCTCTGCTCGCTGCGCGAGGCGCCCGAGTGATGCTGGCGGGACGCCGCGCCGATCGGCTCGAGCAGGTCGCATCTGCGATCGGTGGGGACGTTGCCTGGACGGTCACCGATGTAAGGCGACATACGGACGTCCGTGCTTTGGTTTCCGGGACGGTCGAACGTTTCGGACGCCTGGACGTCCTGGTCGCGAACGCCGGCGTCGCCACTGTGGCTCCGTTGGACGACCTGACCGACGAGCAGATCGACGACATGGTGAGCGTGAACCTCAACGGTGTCCTGCACGGAATCGCCGCTGCACTGCCAGTCTTCCGCAGTCAGGGTAGTGGCCACTTCGTGCAGACGGTCTCGACTTCCGGCCTACGGATCGTGGCCGGCCAGACGGTGTACGCCGGGGTGAAGAACGCGGTCCGCACGATCAGCGAGGGCCTGCGGCAGGAGGTGGGCCCGTCGATCCGAGTGACCGCGGTGTCGCCCGGCATGGTGCGCACCGAATTCGTCGGCGAGCGCCCGCCCGCGTCCAACCCCACTGCCCTGGCCACTTGGGAGCAGGTGCAGAAGGTTGCGATCGCACCGGACGCGATTGCCCGGGCCATCGCGTTCGCGATCGAGCAGCCAAAGGACGTGGACGTGAACGAGATCGTGGTGCGGCCCACGGCGCAGGGGTGACTTTCCTCAGCTCGTAGGTTCGAGACGGGCGCTTCTTGGGTGTAGGTCGGTGGCCGAGGCTGGGAGGTGAAATCATGATGGTGTGTCTCTCGCGGCTTACCTCTCGTCCTTCGCTCCGCCCGTCGATGCATCGGTTCTTGCCGACGCCAACGATCGCCTTCGGGATGCGGAGTTCTGGCCGGCGTTCCTGCTCAACACCCAAAGTTCCGAGACCGCGGTAGAGGCTTTCGGCGTAGATCCGGCCGATGTCGAGGAGTATGCCGAGGCGCTGGTCCAGGACGAGAACGTCTGGCCGGTCATCACGGTTGAACTGGCTCAGGGGCATACGTTGCTGATTCTGTTCCGGGTGTTTCCCGACGACGCGGGCATCGACTACCTGATCCAGCCCAAGGGCTCGGACGAGATGATTGCCTTGGCCCAGCTCGACGGCCACTTCTGCGGTCCGGGCCTGCGCTGGAGCGAAGTTCTTTCTGCGGCAGCGCAGGTCTCGACTTTGAGCCGGGCCGAACGGCTCTTGCTCTTGCTTCCTGCCTTGGGCGACGACGAGTTGCCAGCGGACGCAGAGGACGTGGTGGCAGCTGCCCTGGGCGAGGTCGGCGTTGTGCAGGTGGAGGATTGCTTGACGATTGCTCAGGAGATTCTGGAGGCGCCGGACTGGGGTGCGCAACCTTGGGGCGAATGGAAAGGCCTGACCGTATGTTTCGGGAGCCACAGCCTGCGCAGTACCGATACGCCGCCCGAGCGTCTTGCGTTGTTCTCTGAAGCGCTTGCCTAGCGCGCCCTGACCCACTTGTCGGTGTACTTCAGCCCGGGGCGGTGAGAGTCGATTCAGGCCGGGAACCGCTTGACTTGGTCCCGGTCGTGACCCTGACAGCGGGCACCGCGTGAGAACCGATCGATCGGTGCCGGGGCGTCTTCTACCGTTCGCCGCGGACGTCGGCTGCTGGTGCCGAGGCGAAGGCCGCAACCAGGAGGGGTTTTCATTCATGCACGGGTGTCGCCCAAGCATGACTTACGCCACAGCAAGTCCGTGTGATTCACTTCGGCCACGCACAGAATTTCGTAGGAGCGGATAGGTCCTGCCCCAGAGTGACTATCGGCGGCTCTCGATTGCTTGACCAGTCGATGTGAGGTTCCCCTACGCTGCCGTCCATTCAGGCGGAGGCGGAGGAAGAATGCGAACGAAGCTCAAGACCCTGACCTTGGGTACAGTCGCCGGACTGGTTGCGGGAGTGTGCTTTCCTGCGGCGGCGTCCGCGGCCGGTGATACTGATCCGCTGTTCTACAGCGGAGTGATTCGCGTGGAAGCCGATGGAGCGCAGTTGCGTGCCGCTGCGGTTCCGGAAACTCCCGTGAGCGTGGAGTATTGGCCGGACGCGAAAATCGGTGAAGCCATCGAGCCGCAGGTCCTCGCCACGACCACAACCGACGGGAGCGGAAAGTACAACCTTCGCCTGGACCCTGATGACACAAAGGTGCAGAAGGCTCTGGCCAAGAACGGCGACTGGCTGAATGTCGTGCTTCGCTACGGGGAGGGGACCTCCGGAGACTTCACGAATATTGCTCAGCGCTGGAACGGCAAGACGTGGGGCGATCCCAAGCGTCCCGATACTGCACCCGGTAAGCAGCATGTCTCCACGATCGAGAACGCTCCCGGCACGTCGCGGATCAGTGCGGCGGCGCGGCCGAAGTGCTACTGGTACGTGACTGGAAAGCCCAAGGCGTACACGAAGATCGCCGAGTACCACAGCTCTGCTAAGACTTCTGGTAGCTGGGAGTACGGTCAGACGGCTGACAGCAATGTCGAGGTGGGCCTGAAGCCCAGCGGTAAGGGCTGGGAGATCAACGGGACCTCCCAGGTTGCCACCGTCAAGGGTGCCTCGGTCAGGGTCGACGAGGGCCGCGGACGGAAGGGCTACTACGCCACCACCCGCATGCAGTACCAAGAGGTGCGTCTGGACACGAAGCCGGCCGGCTCGTCCACCAGCACCACCTGTGGCGCACCGTGGTTCGGCCTGAAAGTCGGAACCAAGATGGTGACGGCCAAGCAGTGGCTGGGCGGCACCGCCAAGACCGGCGACGTGAAAAAGTACACCTGCGCCCAGGCCCCGCAGAAGTACAACGACGTCAACATGTTGAAGGGGACGACCTTCGTCACCACGGACGCCAAGGCGAGCAAACTCGGAGGTGCCGCCGTGGTCGGTGGGGCAAGTCTGGGTGCTACCAGCGGATACTCGAACAATGTGAAACTGACGTTGACCTGGCACAAGAAGGGCAAGGTATGCGGTGGGAATGCCGCTCCGGTTGATGCCAACACGATCTATGTCGACTGAACAAGTTTCAGCGCCCAGCCGACGTAGACGGTTTGTCCTGTTGGCTTCGGCCGTGGTCCTCATGATCGGCCTGGCGTCTGCGCTGGGGTACCTCGCAGTCCGTCCGTCCCACGCGCTAGAAGGTCCGACGAGTAAGACGACTACGGGGCTGCTCATGGACGTCGACGACTCGGCAACATGGGGCTTGCTTCTACTCCGGAACTCTGGTGATGAAGCGATCAGGTTGGAGAGCCTGACCCTGAACCCCGTTCAGAGCACCAGTAAGGTTCAGGACCCGATCGAAGTTCAGCGCGTGCAGGTCGTACCGACCGAGCTGACGAAGGGCGAGACAACGATCGGTACGTCAGCCGGCCGAGGCGACGATGTTATCCCCGAAGCGAAGCGCTCGCCGTTGGCCGGATACGAACTGGCCCCTGGCGTCGAAGTTCATGTCTTGGTTCAGTACCGGGCGCTGAAAGAGGGCGATTGGAAGTACGACACGGTGACGGTTGATTACAAGGACGGCCGTCGACCCGGGAGCTTGACGTTGAACCAGGGACTTGTGGTCTGCGCTCCGGCGGGCGCAATCCGCGCCTGTAGTTGAGTGCCGGTCGGGACCTGAAAACCAACCACAGGACGGGGTGCTCGCCGACAACGCCGGCGAGCACCCCGTCCTCAATTACCGGCCCTTAAAGCAGTTCAGCAACCAGACTCCCGGAACCCCAGGTCCGGCGCCGAGCCGCAGTAGCTCTCTCCCGAGGTGATCAAGGCGCGATCCCGGGCCGGCGATCCGGTCTGGGTGAAGTAGTCGTTGGTGGCAGGATTCGCGATCCACTGGGGATTGTTGATCACGTTGGCCTGACGGTCGTGGCCATCAGCGAATGCGGCACCCACGCGTTCGTCGCCGCCGAGGTCGAGGCCTGCTCGGTCGGTGAAAGAACCATGACCAGGCGCCTGTTCGCACGCGTGCGCCCGGACGAGCTGCTCACCGCGGACCGCGGTTTCTACTCCTTCGGCGGAGTACTCCGCTGACCCTGAGCTTGGGCACTGCGGGCGAAAAGTCTTTTCGTCCTCGAAACTGATCGGGTGTCAGCCGGCCCAGAGCACTGAGATGGGCAGCGCCACGATGCGCTCGCCGAATGGCGCACTTGTTGGCCCGGTATGCAGAACGATCCCGGCCACGAACTGATCACCGAGGCGATCTCGCATCCGAGTCAGCCATTTCACGTCTCGGCCGCCGATCGTGGAGGCGGCCTTGACCTCGATCCCGATCACGCGACCGTCCTTTGCCTCGAGCACCAGGTCGACTTCGGCGCCGTCTCGATCTCGATAGTGGTAGAGCCGGGCATCAACGTCTGCCCAGGAGAGCTGGCGCTTCAGCTCTGCGGCGATGAAGCCTTCCAAGAGCTGCCCGGCGATCTGAGGGTTGGCACCAGGCCCGGCTCCGACGGGCGAGACATTCACCAGGTCTGCAGCGACCCCGGAGTCCAGCAGCGCCATTTTCGGCCTGGACACAACCCGGTTCGACAAGTTGGTGGACCACGCCGGTAGCCGGTGGATCAGGAACAAAGTCTCCAGAAGGTCCAGGTAGGGAGCCAAGCTTCTCACGGGAATCCCTGAATCGGATGCGAGTTGGGCAGCCGTGAGCTCGGTGGCGTTTCTGGCAGCGAGAAGCTTGAGCAGCTCTGGGAGCTCGGCCAGTCGCTGCAGTGCGGAGATGTCAGCAGCATCTCGTTCCACGATCCGGCGGACATAGTTCTCGAACCAGGCTGAGCGCCGTCTGCCGGACGGACGGGAGACTGCCTCGGGATATCCACCCGCGCAGGCAATTTCCAGGTAGTCGGCTCGAGTGAGGGTGCTTGAGTATCCGAGAAAAAGCTCGCCGGTCATCGCGCGGTCGATGAACTTCTCCAGCACTCCGGACAGTTCGCCTTGGCTGAACCCGTACAGGTCGATGTTCTCGGCGCGTCCGGCCAAACTGTCCTGCATCGCGGGCATCCGCAACAAGTTGGCCGAACCCGTCAGCAGGAACCGGCCGGGACGCCGATCTCGGTCAACGATCAGCTTGAGAGCGGGGATGAGCGTCGGTGCCCGCTGTACCTCGTCCACGACCAGAAGACCGCCGGGGTTCTGAAGCAGAAAGCCCGTCGGATCGAGTTCGGCCGAGGTGCGGCTCAGGTCATCGTCCAGCGTGACCAGCCGACCGCCGCCGAGCTGCTCGGCCACTTGCGTGACGAGCGTGGTCTTACCGACTTGGCGGGCGCCCTGGACGACAACGACCCGAGTATCGGTCAGGGCCTCCAGTACCCGGCCCGTTGCATGCCGCGTTCGTGCGTAGCCGTCGATCACAGCGCCAGGCTACCGCTGCCTCGCCGGTTCGCGGAACATTCGGCGCCGGTTCGCGGCACTTTGCTCGCCGTTTCGCGGTATCCAGTATCGTCCTGACGTGCACTTTTGCTTTTTTGCCGACAGGTTCGCAATGGGAAGGCCGGTCCGGTGGCAGAGCGCACTCGCCAGGGCCCGAATGACCCGGGCACACCGTTGACCAGGGGCATGCTGTGCTGGCGGACGTCCAAAGGGTTAAGCGTCTCGGCCTTCGTGCCGGCCAATCCTCCTCCGCCCGAAGATTTGGCCCTGGCGGTCGACTCGTTGTGGGACTCCTTGCGCTGACGCCTACTTTAGTGAGCAGATACTGGTGGTGGCGCAGGTCAGGCCGAGAACCGCTTGACCTGATCCGGGTGGATCACCACGCGCACGTGCGGCTGGGTCAGCATCGACTTCAGCGCAGCCTCGGCCGAATCGGTCATGTCCCAGTAGCGCTCGGCCAGGCGTTGCGCCAGATCAGGGACGCCGTCGGTCTCGATGGTGGTGGGCCCGGCGACCGATACCCAATGCTCGGGCTCGCCGACCGGAGCCGAAACGACGAGCGAGGCGCGTGGATCCTGTTCCAGGCGCCGGAGTTTGGCGCTGGGGGAGAAGGTGAAGAACTGTATCTTGCCGTCGGCGGTGACCTCGTACCAGAGCGGGCGGGGTTGCGGCGGGGTCGGGCCGGCCGCTGTGGTCAGAAAGCCGAACAATGGACGGTTGAGCAGGCTCAGATCCGCGGGCGTGAGCAGGCCGGTGGTCGGCTTTTCGTCGGTGCGGTTCGTCATGCTCCCCATTTCAAGGCACGAAGCCGGACGATTCCATGGGTGATACTCCACAACGCATGTCTGATCGTCTAGCGTGTGTGGATGGATGTGCTCGCTGATCTGATGCGCGGGGTGCGGGCGCAGGGTTCGCTGTTCGGCAGCCAGACCCTGACGGCGCCCTGGCGGCTGGAGTTCATCGACGGTGCGCCGCTCACATTGTGCACGGTTCTCACCGGCGGCGGCTGGATCGTGCCGGAGAATGGGGCGCCCGAGCAGCTTCGGGCCCGCGAAACGCTGATCGTTCGTGGGCCGGGCACGTTCAGTTTCGTCGATGCGCTGGACACCGATGCCGAATCCGTTGCCTGCGGCGAGTTCTGCGCTACACCTGAGCAGGGCGGCGCCAGGTACCGGAACGGCTGGAGTGATGAGCAGCCGGCGTCCGACGACCAGACCACGCTGATCGTGGGCGCATATTCAGCGCAAGGTGAGCTGAGTCGTCCATTGTTGGAAGCTCTGCCGGTTGTTCTGCGATGTACCGAAAGTCCTTCGAGCAGCGGCGGAACCGCGGCCGTGGTGGAGAGTCTCGCCGCCGAGGTGGCGATTGACGCGCCAGGTCAGCAGGTCGTCCTCGATCGGCTGCTGGACTGGATGCTGGTCTGTACGCTGCGCGAGTGGTTCGACGATCCGGGCAATCAGCCGCCGGCCTGGTGGTCTGCGCAGCGCGATCCGGTGATCGGCAGAGCACTTCGCCTGTTGCACGCCGACCCGGCGGCGCCCTGGACAGTTGCCCTGCTGGCCGAGCAGACCGGTGTTTCCCGGGCGACGTTGGCCAAGAGGTTCAACGAGCTCGTGGGTGAGCCGCCGCTGACGTACTTGACGAACTGGCGGATGACGCTGGCGGCCGATCTGCTGGCAAGCTCGGCAACCAGCACGGTGGCCGATGTGGCTCGAAAGGTCGGTTATTCCGATCCATTTGGGTTCAGCGCGGCGTTCAAGCGGGTGCGGGGCAGCAACCCCAGCGACTTCCGGCGGGTGGGGCGAACGAGCGCTGCAGGTGCTTCAGCCGCTCGTCCGCCTGGCAGATAGAGGACCAGAACGCCGACTGCGGCTGGCTACCTGACCGTGACCCGGACCTTGCTCGCCGGGCCCTTCAGGTAGGTGAAGGATTTGCCCACCCGGGTAAGTGGCGCAACGCTGAAGGTGTAGGTCTTGCCCCGCTTCAGGTTGCCGAGCACGAGCTTGTTCTTCCAGACCTTGGTCTCGCGGGTGGTCTTGTTGCCGCTGCGGCTGTACGTGACTCCGGCGAGCTTGCCCTCGCGCAGGTTCGCCGGGTTCTTCCAGGTCAGCGTGACTTTGCCGGTCCCGGCCTTGGCCTTGAGCGAGCGCACCGCCGTGGGCTTGCCCACCGGTGTCGCCTTGACCGCATCCGAGACCGGTGACTTGCCCGCCGGGTTGGTGGCGACCGCGGTGAGCTTGTAGGTCTTGCCGCCGGTCAGGCCCTTGATCGAGCAGATCTTGAGCCTGGGCTGGGTCGGCTTCTGCTTGACCACGCAGCGGTGGTTGCCGGGGTTGGCCGTGATCGTCATCGAGGAGTAGACGGAAGAGTCGGCCACCGCGTCGAGCCGGTTGTGGAGGGAGTGGACCTTGTAGAAGCTCGGGATGCTGGGCGGGTAGAGACCGCCAACATACTTACTGGCCCAGTTCGACCGTCCGGCAGCATTTTCGGCGGCCAGCCGGAACCGGTACTCAGTTGAGTGCTTGAGCTTGGTCAGGCGCATCTCGGTAGCCTTCGGCCCAGCGCTCTGCTGGCTGAATGTCCTGAACCCGTCGTCGGAGTACTGGGCCACATAGCCGGTGACCGGGCTGCCCCCGTCGCTCGCCCCTGGCTTCCAGAAGATCGTCGACCCCTCGAGGTCCACTCCGACACCCCACTCCAGCACGGGAGCGTCGGGTGCTGATGCCGCCATCGAACTGGCGGGCAGGCCGATGCCGGCACTTACGACGAGAGCGATGACTGCTGCAGTCCGACCCAGGTCACGCCTGCGGACAAGGGGAAAAGAGAGTGGCACGTAAGAATAGTAGAGGCCTCAAATCCGACGTATAACCATTTAAGGGACAAGCTTTGGCCTCGGGGCGCCCGTTCGTCATGGGGCTTCTCGGACCCGGTCCCTCGGGAACTCTCGCTGGGGCATCGAGCTTCGTCGCTCGGCGGTCGGGGACTCGCTGAACTGTCGCTTGTACGCCTTGGCGAAGTGGCTGCTGTCGGCGAAGTGCCACTGTCCGGCTGCTTCGGTGGCCGTGAGCCCGGCGGAGATCAGGTCGGCCCGGGCCTGATCCAGGCGACGGCGGCGGACGTAGGCCATCACCGAGGAATCCTTCTAGTGGGCGAAGGCGCGGTAGAGGGTGCGGACCGAGACGTGTAGTCGCACGCAGTTATTGTCCGATTTGGATGGAGCGTTGGGTATCGTGACCGGATGCCGGCCAACGTGAACCCTCGCTCACGACCCCCGATCGATCCGGCCGGCTTCGACCTGAGCTTCTTTCCCGCCTTGCTGTTTCGGACCGATCATTCGAATGACGATGCCTGGGACGAGATCCTGGACGAGCTGGCCGAGACCGAGTACGGCACGGTCGACGTCCACGCCATCACCGGACCGGCCTGGGAAGGGGCGACGGTCGACGAGATCCTGGCCGCCATGCCGCCGCGAGCCCAGTCGCCGGTCGTCGTGTATGTCGCCGACCGCACCACCGTGACCACCGCCGGGTGTCCACTGCTGGTGGTCGACTTACGCGCCCAGGCTGAAGGGCCTAGGGAGGTCCGGATGGAGGCTGGTTCGGTTTCGCTCTTCCACGGCAACCTGGCGATCAGCAACATCGGGTTCTGGGACCTGCTGGAGAAGGCCGCGCTCGAACCGGACGGGATCATCCGGGACTGAGGAAGGTCAGCTGGGGCGATGTAGTTGAAGGACGTGGCCCATCGCAGCCGCCCGGGCCGCCGCTCGCCCGGTGAGTTGCTCCAGTTCAGACGCAGGAACAGCCTTGCTCGCGGTCTCCAGAACGGCCAGCGAGATCTCCAGCTTCTCGTCCTCGGTCACGCCCTCGAACGCGGCAGTGACACCTTCCAATCCTGCGAGAACCGCTTCCACCTTCCACAGCGACGCCTTCTCCACCCGCAGGGAACGCGCTACCTCCCTGCGGAACTGGCTTCGGTCAAGCGGCTCTTCGGTGTCGATGAACAGGTGGAACATGAGGGTGCTGCTGGCCGCGGACACCGCGAGCGGCAGGTCGTGCTCGGCCTGCTCCTCCGAGAGGCCGGCCAGCACTGCGCCCAGTTGCTGACGGCGCATCGGCAGGAACGCCGAGATCAGGGCCTGCACGTTCTGCTGGTTCACGGACATGGCGGTCATCCCGGTAACTTAACCCGCCTGCCGCTCCTGGCCCAGCACCCGCCAAGCGAGCTCCTGAGCCAGCTCGCGGTGAACGGGCAGGCTGTAGCCCGAGTCCAGTTCCATGACCGTGATGGAGAAGAAGCGGCCGTCATCAACAACCTGGACCTCAGCCCAGTGCTCGGCCAGAACCGCATGGTCACCCAGGCCCGCCACAAACGTCCATTCGCCCTGCTCGACTTGCCTCTCCATAAGGGCGATCTCGTCCTGCCGGGGGGTCATCGTCCCGTCACCGACCGCCAGAATCTTGAGGTCCGTGCCTTCCCTGGTCCTCGTCGCGCGGTACTGGCAACTGTCCGCCGACCACTCGTCGTACCCGACCCGGCCACCCACCACCGAGACGATCTTCTCGCTGGTCAGCGCCTCGCACAGGTAGCTCTCGGACGAGGCCTCCTCAGCCCGGCCACCGAAGATGAGAGCCACCGCGAGAATTACCACCATGGTCAGGAGGAAGAACCGGAAACGCTCCTTCAGCGTCGGCCCGAAGCTCATGCCCTCGAACTCACGGTTCGGCGGGGGAGCGTAGCCAGGCAGATCGCGCCGAACCCCCAGGTGAGGAAGCGGCGGCCAATTCTCCTTGCCCACGATCCGCCCTCCTCACATCGCCGGTGCTTGCTGTCCCGACAAGGAGAGGCTGCTCAGGCCACTGGCGTTGCATGGGGTGACGGGAAGTGGCGCAGACCTCGCTGAGGCGGCGGAGACTCGCCGCCCTTACCTGGGGATGTTTTCCAGGGCGGGGCGAAGTGCTCGGGCGTGCTCCACCGCCGGCGCTCGCAACGCCTCGGCCTCGTCGCGGGACAAACTCTCGGTGCCGAGGACCGCGAGCGTTTCGACGGGGATGCCGGCAAGCTTCTGTGGATCGGCGCCGACCAGCGCTTCTTGGTCTCCCTCGGCGCTGCGGAACGCTGCCTCAACCATCCAGGCAGCGAACTCCCCGTCTACTCGGGCCGCTACTCGTCGGCAGAGATCGGTTCTCTCGGACCAGCTCATCGGGGTGATCTTGGTGGTGACAGCCGCGGTGAAGGCGCCGAGGGACGCCGCCAGAACATCGAGTTCATTTTCGTGTGAGAGGTCCTCGCCGAACTTGACCGGCAGGAAAAGGCTGACCAGTTCAGCAAGGTCACGAGGCGGGTTGGACATGGCTAGCCCTTCACCTGACCGTTCATGACGGCTATCACCTCGTCCAGGAGAGCTTCCAGGGCAGGACCGTCTTCGATCTTCAGTTCACGGCGGATGCCGTAGGACAGAATGTGCTCGATCCGCGCAACTTCGGTGCGCGGAACATCGTCCACAAGATCTTCGTCGCCGTAGGCGTTGAGGATGACCCGTTCGGCCAGGACGGGGTTGAGACCCTCGGGCTGTACCCACGTCTGACGCACTTTGGTTGCCAGCTCGGCTGCTTGGGCAGGCGTCGGATCGTCGTCGAAGTACTTGTCGAGAGTGACCGCGAACAATGAAATGCCCGCGGCCATAAGAGTCTTGACATCTTCGGCGGTCGGCTCGAACTTCGGCGCGCCCTCGACACCTAGCGTCCATCGAAGGAATTTCTTCACGGAATCTGACATCGAGAACTCTCCTCAAGGCTGCTGCGTGACTGAAGGTTTCATCGGTCGTCGGGCTCTGGGGCATCTTCCCATGGGTAGCGTGTCCGCGGCGGCGGAGGGACTTCCTCAGGTATTTGCTCCTGGGCCCGGAACCCTCGAATTGTTCGTCGGACGACGTACTTGACGCCGAAGATGAAGATACCGACAGTGGTGATTCCACTTGCGGCGCTACCCACATCGGGCCCTGCCGTTGCTGCGGGCGAAGCGATGGGTGGCGAATCAGGGGTGCGCGTGCCGGCCCCGGTGATCTCGGGCGGCTTGGGCGGTCCCTTGATGATGTCCACTACGCCCTTGGTCAGCTTCTCGGTGTACGAAGCCAGGTCTCCGACGTCTCCAGGCTTCTCGGTGAGCTCAGCCAGGCGTCGATTGGTGCGACCGAAGGGACCTTTGGACTTCTTCTTGGGTGATGTTGGTACCCCGGCAGGATCACTACTGGCCGCGGGAGGAAACGAAGGAGCGCCGTTGCCCTTGCTCAAATTCGAGGCCAGGGCTTCGATGCTGGCGGCCTGGACGGAGATCGCCTTCAAGTTGGCGGCCAGATCGTCGAGCTCGCTCTTGACCTGGTCGAGTGTCGTAGCAGCCTGTTCAGCGCCCAGAGCGTCCATCAAGTTCGCCGCGTCCTCGGCATCCTGGGCGGTTGCTGATGCCTCGGACGCGGCAGTGCCGATCTTGGTGCCCACAGCGTTGATGCTCTGGGCGAGGTCGTCGATGTCGGACACTGGCTCTACCCCCGTGAGATGCCGTGTCCTCGGTCAGCTGTTCTCGGCCACGCTCAGAGCTAAGGCCTTGATCTCGTCAGCTCGTTCAGAGGCGCTTTGGAGCAGCTCCGAGAGCGCGTCGAGCTGGCTCTTGACCTCGGCCATTCCTTCGATCACGCCTTCCGCGCCGAGTGCTGCGGCCGTGGCGCCGACCTGCTCGGCCTCCTGGGCCGAGGCGCCGCTGGCGGCGGTGGCCTCGTTGATCTGCTCGGTCACGCCGCCGATGAGTTCCGCGAGTTCGTCGATCTTCGACATCCGGCTTGCCCCTCCGCTGCAACGATGTCTCGTAAGCCGCGAACATTACTGAACCGTACGTCTGATTGCTACCGTACGTGGTGAAGTCTGACCTTTTGTGAAGAGGGCGGGATCAGAGGAGGATGATCGTCATCGCGATGGTGCCGGTGGCGAAGACGGCGAGCAGCGCCAGCATCGCCATCACCCAGGTCGCGTTGCTCAGGGCGGCATCGCCGGAGCGCCGCAGGGCTGCGTAGGAAATCGCACTACGCATGAGCAGCAGTACGCCGCCGATCATTCCGCCGATCCAGGCGCTTCCTTGCCCTTCTCCGGATGCGGCCCTCATCACCGATCCCGCCCCGATCAGGAACACCACGACGCCGACCCAGAAGAAGAGGGCCAGGCCGCGACGCTGGCGTTGCTGCACTTCATCGAGCTGGTCGCGCAGTTGCTCGGACAAGAGCGCCTCGGCCACTGCGGGCGCCTGGGCTGCGCGAATCGCATCTACGTCCGCCGGCGGTGAACCGGCGGCCAGCGAACTGCGCCTACCTGGCACGGGAGTGGTTGCCGCGTAGTGCACGGACTGGTCGTCAGGGGCCTCGGCGAAGAATCCGGATCGCAATGGCGCGTCGTCCGTGAGTGCGTCTGGCAGCCACAGTTGCCAGCCTTCGGGCGGCGGGGGCCAGGACGGATCGGGCTGCCAGCCTGCCGGAGGCTTCCAGCCGATGGGTGCGGCGGGCCAGTTCGGTGGGGGATTGAAGCGCACGGCTGATCTTGCTCTTCAACTGTCGGTCTTGTCCAATTCATGGGGATTTTGGCGTTGGCGTCCGACGATGCCGGAGCCGTGTTTAGAGACACTGTTAGGCCCTTAAAAGTGTTTCTGAGCGAGGTTCGGGTGGCCGGGCGGCGGGATCAGGCACCCACGATGCTGCTCTTCTCGACGAGGGCGCCGTCGCTGAAGCAGAAGCGGTAGTAGAGGGTGCCTGACTCGTTGCTGACGTCGCTGGACAGGTAGTGGTCGCAGGTCGCGCCCTTGGGGCTGGGCTCGCGCTCGGTGTTGTCCGCGCCGTACACCTCGTTCTCGGTGAACTCCATCCCTTCGGGCAGTTGGGCGGTGACCGCGTCGGTGGTGTCGCCCACCTTGATGGCCGCGTAGGTGGCCTCCGAGACGGTGTTGTCCTTGAACAGCTTCCAGAGGAAGAAGCCACCGCCGGCCAGCAGGGCGACGCCCAGGACGCCGACGACCAGGAGGGTGATCAGGACCTTCTTCATGACGATGGCTCCCTTGCGTAGATCCGGTTCTTCTTGACGTGAAGATCCTGGCAAGGGGTGCCGGGCGGGCTCGACCACATTAGGGCTGATCCGCGTTCACCGCCGGTGGTACGAAAGTTGCATCGAACCGGACCAAAAGACGAAGGTGCCCGCCGTCCACGACGGCGGGCACCCACGTCCTCAATTACTTCTCGGCACCACCGCCGGGCTGCAGCACGCCGTTCACGCTCAGGGTGTACGACGCGTACTGCTGCACCTGCTCGGTGGGTTCGTCGTAGGCCACGACCGCGACCACCTCGTCGGCCTTGCGCAGCTGACGCACCTCAGGGCTCTTACGGTCGAGCTGGATGCCGGCCCGGCCGTCGAAGCTGACCTGGACGGCGCGCTGGCGGCGGGTGTCCAGGCCGATCAGCCGCACGTTCCAGTTGTGCACCACGACGGGGACGATCTCGGTGGGGGAGTCGAACGGCTCCAGGCTCGAGCCGTCGCTGATCTTCACCGAACCCACCGCGAGGTCGTCGATCAGCAGGCCGCCCTCGTTGACCCCGCCGTCGCTGACGTAGCGGATGCTGAGCAGAACGTCCTTACCGGCGTAGGCCGACAGGTCGAACTCCTCG
Organism: Kineosporia babensis; assembly: GCF_021129305.1. GTDB lineage: Bacteria > Actinomycetota > Actinomycetes > Actinomycetales > Kineosporiaceae > Kineosporia > Kineosporia babensis. The sequence continues at coordinate 36,255 of NZ_JAJOMB010000009.1, forward strand.
GCCTGGAAGCCCTTTGTGGTGCCGTTCAGACCCGGGCCGAGTGGGCCGTCGAGCGTTCTTGTGCCGGGAATCGGCTCGCTGTAGGTCTTTCCGCCGTCGGTGGAGACGCTGACGTAGCCGTAGTCGTACGTGGACTCGGCGCCGTACTTGGCCTGGAACCGCAGCGTCGGGTCGTTCTTGGGCACACTGACCGGGGTGACCAGGGCGGCATCGGTGTTGTTCGCGTTCCCGGAGAACAGCACCGGGTTGCCGGGCCGGTCCGCGTCGTCGTCCACGATCGTCCAGGCCAGCGGCAGGGCCGGCAGCGTCTCGGCACCGCTGAAGGCGAGCGAGTCGATGTCCTTGCCGCGGATCGCCTTACCCTCGGCCCGCACCGGTACGTAGTCCGCACCGTTCGGCGAAACCCCCGGCTTGACATACGATTCCGGGTTCTCCAGGTTGACCGCCGCGAGGAGGCTCTTGCTGGTCACATCGGCTTTGGCGGCGCCGGTGATCCGCGACTTGGGGTTGCTGTCGAGGAACTTGTCCAGCACCAGCGCGGACTGGAAGTCGTGCAGCACGTCCTCCAGGCTGTCCACGCCGATCGCCTTCAGCTGGGCCCGCACACTGTCCAGGCCCTGGTGCTCGCCGTCGCGGTGCAGCGCGGAGATGAAGTCGGTGCCGTAGCGATCGTGCAGGAACAGCAAGAACGCGTACGCGTGGCCGTAGTCGGCCAGTACCGCGTTCGGGTTGTCGGTGTCCTCACCCCAGAGGTTCAGCGAGTTCTGGGCACCGCCGCAGTTGCGCGGGTTGGGGTTGGCCGGTGTCTTGACCGTCCCGTAGCCCAGGAAACAGTTGAGGTGGTTGTCGAAGCCGGACTCGTTGATCGAGGCGGTGGTGTTCGAGTAGCCGGTCAGCGCGATGGCGATGTCGGACAGGCCCTCGTTGAGCCAGACGCTCTCGTCCGGGTCGGCGTAGTACTGCAGCAGGTGCTGCCACTCGTGGCCGAAAACGCCCTCGTACAACCAGGGACGAGCGGGTCGGCTGGTGCACAGGTCGTCGGTTGCGGCGTCCGGTGGGTTGGCGGTGGTGCGATGCGCCCAGTCGAAGGCGTCGATCGTCATCACGTTCCGGTCGAGGATCTCGTTCAGGTACGAGGAGAAGAAACCGGCGATGTAGGTGGGCTGGGCGGGGAAGTTGTAATAGTTGCCGTCGCGCACGTTGTCGATCAGAGTGACGGTCCGGGCGCCGCCACCGGTGTAGTCACCACCGTTGCCGTTGGCGTCCGGGCCCAGCAGGGCGTTGCTGCCGTCGCGGTCGGGCGGGGTGCTGAACGCCGCCGTCTCGGTCGGGTACATGTTGGTCTCGAATTCCTCGACCAGGCCGGCGACCTGCTCGTCGGTGACCGTGGTGGAACCCTCGACGGCGTTGCGGCAGTCGCCCTCGGGGAAGGCGATGTCGTTGGCCACCCACACCTCGATGTGCTCGCCCACCCCGCGCAGCGTGTAGTCCTTGCGGTAGTAGTAGCCCTCCTGGTCGTCGTTGGCCACCCACTGCCGGACGGTGCCGACCTCGGGCGTTTCTCCGGCCTGGGCCTGGGCCTTCAGCCGCGACTGCTTCTCGGCCTGGTAGCTGCGCGGCGCCTTCAGGGCCTGGCCGTCGACCACCTGCGGCGTCTTGGTGCCCATGGTGATGTCCGAGACGACCTCGGCCGGAGTGGGCTCGGCCGGGGCGGCGGCACTGGGGCCGACGGGCAGGACCAGAGTGACGAGCGGGACTGCGAGAGCGAGGGCGACAGGCGCCGCCAGGCGTTTCCGGACCATCAAATCTCCTTGAGACGTGGACGGAGCACGGTGCGCATCGGGGCGGGCGGGCTTTCGGCGCCGGCCCCGCCGGATGCGTGAACGCACCCGAAGCGGGACTGACGGTAGCTGAAGCGTCACTGAAAGTCATGGCAGTTGAGTAGTCCGGACCCTTTGGGCGCTCCGGGTACCGGCTGGCACTTCCGCTCCTGGGCAACCGGTTTCGCGCGGCCGATTGGTCGGCCGATCGTTCGCTGTTCTAACGTGCACCGTGCCAAACCAAGTAACTGCCCCGCCGATGCGCCAGGCCCAGCACGCGCTGCGCCTGGATCTGGTCCGCTCGGAGAAGGCGTCCGTGCACCTGATCACCTTCGTGGTCGCCGCGGTCTCGACCATCCTGATCACCCGCGCCTACCTGGCCCTGACCGGGTACCCGAAGATCGGCGGGGACAGTGGGCTGCACGTGGCCCACGTGCTGCCCGGCGGGCTGCTGATGCTGGCCTCGATCGTGCTCAGCTTCTCCTACGTGGGGCGCGGGCCGCGGCCGATCGCGGCGCTGCTCGGCGGAGTGGGCTTCGGGCTGTTCATCGACGAGGTGGGCAAGTTCGTCACGGCCGACAACAACTACTTCTTCGAGCCTGCCGCCGCGATCATCTACGTGGTCTTCGCCGCCCTGGTGGTGGGGGCGCACGCCTGGCGTCGGCACCGTCCGCTGACCGATGAGGAGAAGGTGGCCAACGCCGCGCACGTTCTGGTCGACGGGTTGGCGGGGCGACTGCCGGACCGGCGCCGGCAGGAGATGCTGGCCACGCTGGAGTCAATGGGAGACGTGCGTGGTGCCCGTCAGTTGCACGAGTTGCTTTTGTCGGTGGAGCCGCGTACCCCGGCCTTGCCGCAGCATCTGGAACGACTGTGGCAGCGCGTGCCCGAGGGCTTCGACCGGATCGCGGAATCCCGCTTCGCGGCGCCGGTACTGGGCGCGTTGTTCGCCCTGCAGGCGCTCGGTGCGCTGATCGTGGCCGTGGGTCTGTGGCGCACCGGCACCTCGTACGCGGTGATCATGTCGGGCGTGCTGGCCGGGACCGCCACCTCGCTGGTCTTCGTGGTGCTGGGGCTGCGTCGCGGGCGGGCGGGAGATCGCCGCAGCGCCCTGGACTGGTTCCAGCGGGCCGCCCTGACCAGCCTCCTGCTCACCCAGGTCTTCCTGTTCACTGCCTCCCAGTTCGCCGCCACCGCCGGTCTGGTGGTCGACCTGATGCTGCTGGGCCTGGTCGCCACCAGCCGGGCCCGGGTCCGGCGCTGAACCCGGTTTGGGGTCTGGCCAGCCGGGTTGCCAAGATGACGGCGTGACTCTGAAGCCCTCGTCGAACCTGCCGGCCGCGTCGTGGATCACCGACGCCGAGGAGGAAGAGGACTGGACCCAGCTGGCCGGGTTCGGGCCGGCCGGCCTGCCCGGGTACCTGCGGGTGCGCATCCTCCCCGACCCCGAGCGTCCGTTCATGAGCGAGAACGACGTCACCGGCGAACACGACGAGCAGCAGCTGATGCGCCTGGTGCTCGACGTGCTCAGTCGCCACACCGGCACCGCGGAGGGCTGCTACTTCGGCCTCTGGGACGGCTGGGGCACCCACATCCCCGGCTTCAAGCCGATGATGCGCATCCCCAACCGCGCCTACTACCTGTTCGAGGGCCCGCTCGCCGAGGCCGGGCAGTGGAGCATCGAGGGGCACGACGAGCCGCTGCTGCCCGCCTTCGTCTGGCCCTCGGACCAGGCCTGGTGCGTGGCCAAGGACGTGGACCAGCACTGGATCGGGATCGGCGCCCCGGAAGCGGCGATCCAGGAACTGCTGGCCGTGCCCCAGCTCGACGCGGTCCCGGCCGACCCGGCCGAGCAGCAGCCGTTCTACCTCTGAGGGGTGGTACGGGATGGACCCGGAATGGATCCCCCCACGTCTGCGCGGCCCGCTCGGGGTGGTGTTCGGGGTGATCGCGGTGGGCGTGCTCGGAGTCTCGGTCTACCGCACGTTCTGGCAGGGCGAGGTGATCTCCGGCAGCTTCATCGGGCTGATGGCCGGGGCCTGGCTCGGGTACGGAATCCACTTCTGGCGGCACCGGTGACCAGGTAGTTCAGGGCCGGCGGGATGTGCGAGGCTCGGCGCGTGCAGCGCCCGGGTCTTCGTCTGATCAGCTTCGTCCTTGCGCTGGTGGTGATCGGGGTTGTGGTCTGGCTCTTCCTGCCGGTCTCGGCCGAGGGCCTGCGCTCCGGTCTGGAAGGCTTCGGCTGGGTCGCCGGGCCGGTCTTCGTCGTGGTCAGCGCCCTGCTCGGCCTGGTGTTCGTGCCCGGTCCGCTGCTGGCCGCCGCCACCGGAGCGTTGTTCGGCACCTGGCTCGGTTTCGGGCTCGGCCTGTGCAGTTCCGTGCTGACCTCGGTCCTGGCCCTGCTGATCGCCCGCCGGGCCGGGGCTCCGGCGGTCGAAGAACTCAGCAACGAGAAGGTTCAGGCGCTGACCGACCTGGCCCGTGAGCACGGCATCGTCGCGGTCACGTTGCAGCGCCTGATCCCCGGCATCCCCGACACCCCGGTCTCCTACGCCTTCGGCCTGATCGGGCTACGCGCCCACCAGATCGCCCTCGGCACCCTGATCGGCTCGGCGCCCCGCGGGTTCGCCTACGTGGCGCTGGGCGATGCCGCGGCCTCGGGTGATCAGCGGCTGGCCGTCGTGGCGGCGGTGATCGGCACGGTGCTCAGCCTGGTGGGTGTGCTGGCCGGGAGCCTGCTGGTTCGCCGACGCCGTTCGTCGTCCTGATTGACAGACGTCAAATATGCGGGGTTGGGCCTGGGCGTCCTGGGCCCTCGTGCCGGGGCATTGCCTCGGACGAGGGTGCCTGTCTTCCATGATCTGATGGGCAACTGGCCGGTCGTCGTCACCAATCGATGTGCGGACGCCTGCGCCGCCCAGTTCCAGCTGGGCAGCCGTGCCGAGGCCAGAGACTGGCTGGAGTCCGAGATCGTGCTCGAGGGCCGGATCACCGACCGGCTGCCCCCCGAAGCGGCCGGCCTGCACAGCCGCACCGGCTGGTTCCTGGTGTTCGACGACCTCCTGGTGCTGTCGCTGGGCAACGACTGGCTGGGCCGTCAGGTCTGGGTCGCCACCAACTGTTTCGCCTGGCCCAAGGGTCCAGAACCGCCTCACTCCAGCTTTTTTCGGCGCCTTCGAGGCCGCCGGCCGTGATCAGGACCAGAGTTCGAACGGCTCATCGACCTCTTCGCCGCGCAGTAGGGGATCGATCAGCTCGGGAAGTCTTCCGGGGTAGAAGCGCTCGCTGCTGGCGCTCAGCTCGGCCAGCGGCCACCAGCGAAAACTGAAGTAGTCCTCCAGCTCTTCCGCCAGCCGGTGCGAAACATCCAGTTCTGGGCCGGGAATCGGCAGTCGCAGCAGCACCACCACCTCGTCCTGCACATGCCGGCGCTGCCGATACGCAAAGGTCGCCCTGCGTCGCCAGGTCGGCGGCCCCACCTGGGTGGGCGTCACCACGATGCCGGTCTCCTCGTAGAGTTCCCGCACCGCCGCATCCGCCATCGATTCCCCCGCCTCGATCCCGCCGCCGGGCAGCTCCCACCAGTGGCCCACCTCCGGCCGATCCGGATCCTGCGTGTGCAACAACAACGCCCGGTCTTTGGAATCAACCACCACCACCCGCACCGCCCTGCGCTCCACCACCGGCAGATCGTCCGGCAATTCATCCATGCCTCGCACCGTACCCGGGTGCTGCTGCCCGCGATCGGGAAGACAAAACACGCTATGAGGTGGCTTTGTCTCCCCGATCAGGGTTGGAAGGGCGATAACAGGCTGTGCCGGGTTGAGGGTGGACGTGCCGGTCATGGCGATAGCAGGCTGTGCCCGGTGTGGAAGGCACTGGTGCCTTTTGGCGGCCAGGGCGGTCGAGCTCGGGGAGTCAGGAGCGCGGCGGGGGAGACTTCTAGATGGGTAAGGTGACGGCCCAAGCTGAACCTGGAGATCCTGCGTTGATGTTCGCTCCTGCCGCCGAAGCCGGTCTGTTCTTCCCGCCCGAACTCGGTACCACTGCGCTCGTTCTGCTTCTGCTGGCCGCCTTCGCCGCGGGGTGGGTGGATGCCGTGGTCGGGGGCGGCGGGCTGCTGCAACTGCCGGCGCTGTTGCTGGTACCGGGGTTGACGCCGGTGCAGGTGCTGGCGACGAACAAGCTGGGGTCGATCTTCGGGACGGCGACGAGCGCGCTGACTTTCTACCGCCGGGCCAAGCCCGACCTCAGAACCGCGCTGCCGATGGCCGGGGTGGCGCTGGGCGGGAGCTTCGCCGGGGCGTCGATCGCCTCGGCCCTGCCGGTTGCGGTGTTCAAGCCGGTGATCGTGGTGGCGCTGATCGTGGTCGCGAGCATCACGCTGGCCAAGCCGGCGCTGGGGCAGAGCACGGCGTTGCGGTACTCGGGGCACGCGCATCTGCGGGCCGCGGTGGCGGTGGGGCTGGCGATCGGGGTCTACGACGGCGTGCTCGGGCCGGGCACCGGGACGTTCCTGGTGATGGCCATGGTCAGCCTGATCGGTTACGACTTTCTGCAGGCCAGCGCCAAGGCCAAGATCGTCAACTTCGCCACCAACCTGGGCGCGCTGCTGTTCTTCGTCCCGACCGGCTCGGTGGTGTGGGGCCTGGGCATCCTGCTCGGCCTGGCCAATCTGAGCGGCGGCTACCTCGGTGCCCGGATGGCGATCTCCAGCGGGGCCAAGTTCATCCGGGTGGTCTTCCTGGTCGTGGTGCTGGCCCTGATCGTCAAGGTGAGTCACGACATCTACGTGGAGAACTGGGGCTGAGGCCTCAGGCCAGCGCGGAGCCTTCCCGGCGGGGCGCAGGTGGCTGAACCCGGTCGGTCCGGCGCCGGCGCACCCGCAACTGGGAAGAGCGCTTGTTCTCGTACATGCCCATGTCGGCCTCGCGCATCAGGGCCTCGGGGTCGGCGGCGGGCTCGGCGCTCCACGACATGCCGGCGCTGACTCCCACCGAAACCACGACTGCACAGTCGCCGGAGGGAATCTCCAGCGGCACGTTCAGGCAGTCCTGGAGCTGATCGGCCAGCGAAGAAGCAGCCTCGGCCGAGGGCATCTGCGGGACCACGACCACGAACTCGTCGCCGCCCATCCGGGCCAGCACACCCTCGCCGGGCACCGCCTCGGCGAAGCGTTCCGCGACCTTGACCAGCAGGGCATCACCGGCGCCGTGCCCGTGCTCGTCGTTGATCGCTTTGAAACCGTCGAGGTCCAGGTAGATCACGGCCAGACCGGGGGAGCGGCCGACCGGACCGGCCAGGACACCGCCGAGTCCGCCCCGGCTGAGCGTGCCGGTGAGAGCGTCGTGGGTGGCGGCGTGGTGGAGTTCGGCATCGCGACGAGACTGAGCTTCGGCCAGCTCATTACGCAGGGCCACGGCCACCCGGGCCCGGCCGACTCCACGCACGATCAGCACGCAGCCCATCAGCGCCAGCAGCACGGTGAGGTGCACGTTGGTGGCGGACGAGAAGGCACTCGGCACCTGGCCGGTGGCGACGAACCAGCTCATCGTCGCCGCCCCGGCCAGCGTCATGAACACGCCGAGGCCGGCGGTCCGCCAGGAGCTGTCCCGCTCGGTGAGCTCCAGCGCGGCGATGCCCATCACCAGCGGGAACATCGCGGGCAGATGGGTGGTGGCGGTCGCTCCCCAGATCACCAGGCCGACCAGGAACAGGTACAGAGTGAGGCTCTGGCCGCTGCGCGAGCGCGCCGCGATGGCGGCCTGGACCGGTGCCGCGTAGAGCACCAGAAGCAGGCTCCAGGTCGTCATCGTCACCGTGAAGGAGGCCCGCGGTTGCCCCAGCCAGCCAAGGACGAACCAGGTCACCGCGACCAGCAGCACCTCGATCAGGAGAACGACCGTGGCATGCAGCAGCGGTCGCCCCGCGGCCCGTTCCGGTTCCATCCCAGCCTTCCTGACAACGTGAGCACTTGCGTCTTCACGTAGAGTCGGCGCTGGAGCCGGGGACCTGAGCGCATTCACCCGGTTGCCATCCCCCGAACGGGCTAATCCCCGCTGCGGACAGTGAGTTTCGGTGGGTGGTGGCGACCAGAGAAAATGATGGACGTCGGCGCGCGGTTCGGCCGGAAAGGCACCTTCGGGATGTCGACGGGCAGTGAACCCCGAGAGCACGTACGGCGCTGCCTTGAAGACCCTGGTCTTCAAGGCAGCGCCGTAAACGCGACTACTCCACGCCGAAGCCGTCGGCGATCCGGTGGTACTGGGCCGCCTCGATGTCGGCCTTGCGCCGGGCGCAGGTGCGGGCCAGCGTGCGGTAGGCCCAGCCGTTGCTCGGGCTCTGCTCGATCAGCCGGCGCAGCACCCGCTCGGCGTTGTTCAGCTGGGCGGAGTTGAAGTAGGCCCGGGCCAGCAGCTCGAGGAACGAATCGGGTAGGGCCGGAAGCTTTTCCAGCGGGGCGGCGATCTGGGCGGCCTCGATCGGCATGCTCATCTCAAGCATGCTCTGGGCGCGCAGGTAGAGGTCGTGCGACCTCTCGTCGATGGTCATCTCGGGCTCGCTCACGGCCTGCACAACCAAGTCCGGGAGCGGGACATTCCTCACCACTTGCCGGCGGCGAGGTCCTCCATCGACAGGACGTTCTTGGGCGGCTGGATCTTCAGCTTCTGGTTGAAGTCGGTGAGGACCACGCTGGCGCCCGGGCCGGTGTAGGCCACCAGCTCGCCGGAGCCGTCGGCGGCTACGTAGGCCACCCCCTTGGCCTTGGCCCGCTTGATCCCGATGGTCTCGCGGCCCTGGAAGGTCTTGCCCTCGACCTGCTGCAGGTTGCTCTGCGAGCTGTGGACGCCGACGATGTCCTCCAGCAGGGCGTCGATCTCCAGGATGTCGAACATCGCGTCCAGGTCCTTGTCGCTGCCCTTCTCGTAGGACAGCCAGCGGCCCTGCATCGCGTCCAGGAAGCCCTGGTCGCCCTCGGCCATCTCCACCAGGTCCTTCTTGCTGAACTGCATGTAGCCGGTCTTGCCCACCCCGATGATCTTCATCGTGCCGGTCTCTTTGTCGTGCACCGTGCCCTTGATCCGGCCCTTGCGGCTGATCTGCAGCTGGTAGGTGAACTTTTCGCCGCCGTCGACATAGGTGGCCTTGGCCTTGACCGTCTTGGTCTTGGCGGTGGTGTCCTCGGCCAGCTGCAGGATCTCGGCCGGCTCCATGTCCGCGTAGGGCGCCTTCTCGCCGGCCACCGCGTCGTCCTTGATCTGCGCCGGCGGGCTGTCCCCGCCGGCCGGCTCGTCCTCGAGCAGGCTGCAACCGGTGAGAACGACGGCCGCCGCAAGCGCGACGGCCAGGGATCTGACAGGCAGGGCGGTAGACATGGCGACTTCCGTTCGCAGAGTCGGTTGCTCCAGGTGCGGGCTCCTGAGCTTAAAGTTCTCTGTGGGGAATCCGCCGACTTTTTGGCAAATCTGTCATTTGTCTGCTTCTCAGCCATCGCTCAGGATCAGCCGGCCCGACCAGAGCGACCCCCGGCAGCGGGCGCCCAAGGTCTGCGCGGTATCGGGGCAACAAAGTTTGTCGGGAGCAAACATTGTTGCCCCGATCTGCTTTCGCGCACTGGGGCCGGGGCCCACTACCGGCCGTGACCGGCTGGCCCGAACGGATTAGACCTTCTGGCGGGCCTCATATCCGCGCGGTGAGTGCCGAACGAAGCACACGGTCTGCTTCGCCGTGCTGTCGCGGTGGCGGACCGGCGTCAGCACCACTGGTTTCGGCGGAAGAAGCGACCACATGGCTCAGGCAACGGGATCGCTGCTGGCGCGCACCCGCGTCCTCTGGTCTCGTTCGGCCTTTTCGGTGACCCTGTGGCTGGCCCTGAGCATCGTCGGTCTCGTGGTCGGGCTTTCGCTGACTCTGGTCTCGTGGTCGCAGGCCGCCTCCAGCGCCCGTTTCGCCGTGCTCGCTGCCGCCACCGCCGTGCTGGTGGCGCGGGTGGCGCGTAGCGAGCCGGGCGTGGTGAAGGTGTGGGCCTGGTTCACCCGCGCAGGGATGGTCTCCACTCTGGCGGCCGGTGCCGACCTGGTGGTCCGACTGGTCACCGGCACGGGAGAGCTTGGCCCGTACGTGTTCTCGGTGGGTGTGCTGGTGGCCTGCCTGATGCTGCACCAGGGCATGACGCTGTGGAACCGCAGCCGGACCAGCACCGCCGACCCGAGCGATCTGCTGAACGGGCTGGGCGCCACCCTGGCCGTGGCCGCCTTCGGCAACCTGGCGCTGATCGCGCAGCACGGCGAGAACTGGCCCGGATCCTGGCTTTCGGCTCAGCTGCACCTGCTCGGCCTGGGCGCGATCTTCGTGCTGACCGGTACCGCGGTGACGGTGTCGCTGCTGAACCCGGGCGCCCGCGACGTCCGGATCCGGCTGGGGCTCGGGGCGATGCTGCTGGCTCTGGCCGGCACCCTGCTCTCGCCCTCGACCGGCCTGCTCCCCGAGAGCGTGACCACGTCGGTCCTGACCGCCGGACGGTTCTCGTTCAGCCTCGGCTGGATGCTGCTGATCGTCACGCTGGCCGGCTGCGCGCTGATCCCGGAGCGGCAGGCCGTGGCCAAACCGGCCACCACCAAGGAGATCAGCCACGGCGCGCTGCTGGTGATGACGGGCGGCCTGGCGGTGCTGCTGCTGGCCACCCGCCTGGACCCGGAACTCACCACCGCCGCGGTGGTGCTCGGCGCCCTGGCCATCCTGATCGCCGGCACCCGCTCGCTGCACCTGATCCGGGACCTGACCGACCTGGCGATCCGCAAGCAGGAGGCGCTCACCGACGACCTGACCGGCCTGGCCAACCGCCGCGCCTTCACCCGGGCGCTGGCCGGTAGGCCGGCCGGGCGGTCCCGGGCCATGCTGATCATCGACCTGAACGACTTCAAGATCATCAACGACCGGCACGGGCACGCCGTGGGTGATCAGGTGCTGGCGTTCACGGCCGAATGCCTGCGCCGGGGCACACCTCCCGGAGGGATGACCGCGCGGCTCGGCGGCGACGAGTTCGCCGTGCTGCTACCGGGGACCAGCAGTGCCGATGCCCTGGCGGTGGCCTGGCGGCTGGCCGAATCGGTGGAGCGCTCGGACTTCGACTTCTCGGTCGGGCTGAGCATCGGGGTGGCCTCGGGCGATCAGACGTTCGGGGTGGGCCCGAGCATCGACGACGACGAGCTGCTGCGCCGGGCCGACGCCGCCATGTACGTGGCCAAGACCTCCCGGGTCCAGGTCAGCCTGTACGACCAGGACCTGGACCGGCGCCGGCGCGAGCACAACCAGCTCACCCTGGATCTGATTGCGGCCTTCGAGAACGCCGAGGCCGACGGTGGGCTGCCCTTCGAGGTGTACTACCAGCCGCAGGTCTCGATGCGCACCGGCCGGGTGGCCGGGGTGGAGGCACTGGTGCGCTGGCAGCATCCCGAGCGCGGCCTACTGCCCCCGAGCGACTTCCTGGACCTCCTCGAGCGCAACGGCCGGATGGGTGAGCTCACCGAGTTCGTGGTCTGGAGCGCCCTGCGGGACACCGCCACCTGGGAACGCACCGGCCTGGCGCCGCTGCGGGTCTCGGTAAACCTCTCGCCGGTCTGCCTGACCGACCCGGCCTTCCCGGTGATGCTGCAGCAGATCGTCGGCGCGGGCATCGACCCCTCGGTGATCACCTTCGAGGTCACCGAGACCACGCTGATGAAGGACCCGGAACGCTCGATGCAGATGTGCGGGCTGATCGTGGAGGCCGGGTTCGGCCTGAGTATCGACGACTACGGCACCGGCTACTCCTCGCTGGCCTACCTCAGCGACCTGCCGGCCACCGAGCTGAAGATCGACCGGGCCTTCGTCTCCCGGATCCAGCACGACACCCGGGTGCGGGCCATCGTCTCCGGCACCGTGGACCTGGCCCATCAGCTGGGCCTGCGGATCGTGGCGGAGGGCGCCGAGCAGTCCGGGACGCTGGGCCTGCTGCGCGAGCTGGGGTGCGACGAGGTGCAGGGCTATGTGTACAGCCCACCGTTGCCGGCGGTGCAGCTGTACGCCTGGGTGATGAACCAGGAGACGGTCTTCAACTCGCGCTAGCCCGGGTGAGTGACCCCCTTCAGGGCGGCTGGCCGGGCGGTCGATGCCTTCACCGTGAGCTCGGTGCGGGGTAGGCGGCGGATCAGTGCTCCGGCGGTCGGGTTGCTGCTGATCGTGCTGCTGGTGGGCCTGACCGTGACCGGGGCACTGGTGCGCACGGTCTGGGGCTGGCAGGAGCAGACCGCGCAGGACGAACTGGAGCAGCGGACCCAGATCGCGCGGTGGTCGGTGGTGAACGCGACCCAGCGCTACGTCTCCACCGCGCAGCAGGTGGCGGCCGCGGTGGGCGCCCGCCCGGGGATCGACCGGCAGGAGCTGGACCGGATCGTCGCCCCGCTGTTCTCCGAGAGCCTGGCCGGGGCAGCCGGGATCACGCTGGCGGCCTCGGCCACCGATGCCGAACTGGCCGAGACCCAGGCGCTGTGGCGTAAGCGCGGAATGACCGAGCTGACCCTGGACCCGGCCTCCGGGGTGCAGGAACACGTGTTCGGCATGGTCGGCATCTCACTGGACGGGCACCCGGGGGTGATCGGCCGCGACCTGATGCCCGAGCCCCAGCTGCGCGAGGCGCTGGAGACCGCCCGGCTGACCAACGAGACCACCGTCTCCGACCAGTACGTGCTGCTGAAGGACCGGAACCTGCCCAAGGACCGGCAGCAGCTGTCGCTGACCATCGTGACGCCGGTGCCGGACCCGGACAACGACCAGCCGACCGAGTGGATCCTGCTCGGCATGCGGGTGCAGGACCTGGCCCGCGAGGTGATCCCGCCGGCCGTGCAGGGCCAGGCCAACGTGACGATCAGCAGCACCAGTTCGGGTAAGCCGACGGCCGAGCTGGCCCAGGTGCCGACCGGCGAGAAATGGTCCGGGGCGCCGGTGCAGGAGGCCGAGCTCAGCGTGGGCCAGCAGCGGTGGGTCCTGACCGCGCACGGTACGCAGGCGTTGTCCGACGCGGTGAGCAGTCCGCTGGCGGGCTCGCTCGGCGCCTCCGGCCTGGTGATCACCGGGCTGGTGCTGCTGCTGATCTACGGCCTGTTCGCGGCCCGGCGGCACGCGCTGGACGCAGCCGAGGCGGCGGTGGAACGCCGGCGCAAGGCCGAGAGCAACTCCCAGCGGGACGCCGCACTGCTCTCCGCAGTGCTGGACAGCATCGCGGACGGGGTGGGGGTGGTCGACCGTAAGGGGGCCTTCCTGCTGCACAACCGGGCGGCCAAGGCGATGCTCGGGGTGGCCGAGGACGTGGACCGGCCGGGCGACTGGCAGGAGCATTACGGGATCTACCGCACCGACGGGATCACCCCGTTCCCCACGGCCGAGCTGCCCCTGGTCCGGGCGCTCGCCGGCGAGACCACCGACCTGGTGGATCTGGTGATCCGCAACCCCGATCGTCCGCAGGGTCTGATGATCAGTGTCAGCGGACGTCCGCTGGACGCCACGGATTCGGGGGTGCCCGGGGGAGGGGCGGTGGCCGTCTTCCACGACGTCACCGAGCGGCGGCGGCTGGAGGCGAAGGTCCGGTCCGAGCACGAGCGCTACGAACGCCTGCTGAAGCTGCTCAGCGACCTGGGTGAGGGCGTGCTGGTCACCAACGGGTACGGCATCGACTACGCCAACGAGGCCTACGCCGGGCTGGTCGGGTACCAGGTGTCCGAGCTGCTGGAACTGCCCTCCACCGCGGCCCTCGCCGGCGACGAGGAGGCACTGGAGGTCTTCACCGAGGTGCGCCACCAGGTCGGCGTGGACGGCCGGTTCGGCAGCCACGTCACCCAGTTGCGGCACAAACAGGGGCATCTCGTGCCGGTCGAGGCCGCGGCCCTGTACGTGCGCGACGACGACACGATCTTCGGCGTCTCGCAACGGGTCTACGTGGTGCGTGACCTGACCGAGCGGCGGCGCTGGGAGATCGACCTGGCCGAACGGGCCGAGCAGCTGCAGGAGGCGAACCGGCGGCTGCAACTGGCGCAGGAGGCGGCCGAGGCCGCGTCCGCGGCGAAGTCGCAGTTCCTGCAGTCGATGAGCCACGAGATCCGGACTCCGCTGAACGGCGTGCTGGGGTTCACCACGCTGCTGGCCCAGACCCCGAACCATCCGGAGGCCGCGCAGTGGGCGCGCTGGGCCGACACCTCCGGGCGGGTGCTGCTCGACCTGGTGAACAACGGCCTGGACCTGGCCAAGATCGAGGCCGGCGGGGTGGACCTGGAGGAGGTCGAGTTCGACCTGCGCGAGCTGGCCGAGGAGTCGCTGCTGCCCTCCCGGATGAGCGCCCGCGAGGTGGGCCTGGAACTGCGGCTGGAGGTGAGCCCGGCGCTGACCTCGATCCGCCGGGGCGACCCGACCCGGGTCCGGCAGGTGATGACCAACCTGATCGCCAACGCCACCAAGTTCACCCCCACCGGCTCGGTGACCCTGAAGCTGGACGAGTCCGGCGAGGACGTCCGGCTGCAGGTGATCGACACCGGGATCGGGATGACCCGGGAGCAGCAGGACCGGTTGTTCCAGCCGTTCCAGCAGGCCAGCGCCGACACCACCCGGCGCTACGGCGGCACCGGCCTGGGCCTGTTCATCACCCGCGGGCTGGTCGAGGCGATGACCGGCAGCATCTCGGTGACCTCCGAACCCGGCCAGGGCAGCACCTTCGCGGTGATCCTGCCGCTGCCGGCGGTACGCCGCAGCCACGAGCGCAGGATTCCCCGGCAGGCCGAGGCCGACCGCGGCCGCCCGTCGGTGGAAGCTGAGGCGCTGCGCGTTCTGGTGGCCGAGGACAACCCGACCAACCAGCTGGTGGCCCGGGCCATGCTGCAGGCCCGGGGGATGGCCGTGGACGTGGTCGAGGACGGTGAGCAGGCGGTCGCCGCCGCCCTTTCCAGCCATTACGACGCAATCTTCATGGACTGCCAGATGCCGAACGTGGACGGTTTCGAGGCCACCCGCCGGATCCGCGCCGCCGAAGCGGCCGAAAAGGGTGATCCGGTAAAGATCATCGCGATGACGGCCAATGCGTTCGACGAGGACCGGCGTGCCTGCCTGGACGCCGGAATGGATGATTTCCTGCCCAAACCCTGGAAAGCGGCTCAGCTCACCGAGGTTCTGGAACGGCTGGTGGCCGATCGCGTGGGTTCCTGAAGGCCGTGTGAAGCGCCCGTTTTCGTGCATTCGTGAAATGCCGGGTTGCCCTTGGGCCAGTTAAATCCCTGTAACACTTGGGCGTTTCTGTGACGGGCGCGACGGGATTGAACGGTCTTTTCAAACTTGTTCTGCGGATCGCAGGCAGCATTGCCCGGATGAGGCGGCCGCGGCTGGCAAGGTGTTCCGGTGATTTACGATGATCGGCCGACCAAGACCGATTTCCGTCCGGCCGAAGAATGGCGGCCGACCCCCAAGACGTTGCGCCTGAGACTACGCGAATGGGGCGTCTGGACCGGAAGACATCGCACCCCGATCATCACTGTGCTGCTGGTGACGGCGCTGGCCGTTGTGGTCGTTCTCGGCGCGGTGCGCAGCGCCCGGATCCCGGCCGGCCCGGGCCTGCACCCGGCTGCCCTGCCGACCGCGATGTCCGAGCCGCCCCGGAAACCGGCCAAGGCGAAGGCCGCGCGGCTCGGGGTCTTCGCCGGCACCGATCACCAGGGCGCTCGCCGGTTCGAGAAGTGGGCCGGGCACAAGCTCACCTACGTCACCGACTTCGGCCCGCGCCAGACCTGGTCCGACATCGCCGACCCGGTGCAGCTGCTGGCCGAGTGGGAGGACAGCGACTACACCCTGGTCTACGCCGTGCCGATGCTGCCCAGCACGCTGAACCCGGACAACGGGATGAAGCTGAAGAATCGCCTGATGCGCCAGGGCGGGCGCGGCGAGTACAACGAGCACTTCGTCGAGCTGGCCGAGAACCTGGTGGCCGGCGGCCAGAGCACGGCGATCCTGCGGGTGGGCTGGGAGTTCAACCTGCGCTCGTGGGCCTGGGGCACCGACGACGAGAAGCTCTTCATCCGGTACTACCGCGAGATCGTGGACGCGATGCGCTCGGTCCCGGGGCAGAAGTTCGAATTCGACTGGAACCCCAACAACGGTTTCAACCCGAACCCGGGGGAGAAGTACTACCCCGGTGACAATTACGTGGACTACGTGGGCATCGACGTCTACGACCTGCACAGCGGGGTGTACCCGTACCCGAAGAAGTGCAGCGCCGCGTGCCGGGAAGAACGCCAGACCCGGGCCTGGACCGAGGCGATCTACGGCGGTCCGCACGGCCTGGCCTTCTGGACCGATTTCGCCGCCCAGCGCGACAAGCCGGTGTCCCTGCCGGAATGGGGCCTGTGGGACCGCTTCGACGACACCGGCGGCGGTGACAACCCGAAGTTCGTCGAGTACATGCACGACTACATCAGCCGTCCGCAGAACAACGTCGCCTACGCCAACTACTTCAATCTGAACTCCGAGCAGGGCAGGCACAGCCTCACCAAGTCCTTCCCGGCCGGCGGAAAGACCTTCCGTAAGCTGTTCGGGTCCTGAGCCCGGCGGCCGCGCAGTATCCTGTTTGACCTTCTCGTCCAAGGGGGTCGCGGTGAAGCGGCTGGCATTGTTCTTCGACGGAACCTGGAACCGGCCCGCCGCGCGCAGCAACGTCTCGCGGATGTTCGCCGTGACCCCGGGGACCGGCAGCGACGGTATCGAGCAGCGCAGCAACTACCTGCCCGGGGTCGGCACCGAACGGTTCGAGCGGCTGCGCGGCGGGATCTTCGGCTTCGGCACCGCCCGCAACATCCACCAGGCCTACCGCTGGCTGGTGGACAACTACGACGACGGCGACCAGATCTTCCTGTTCGGCTTCAGCCGGGGGGCCTTCACCGCCCGGTCGCTGGCCGGCCTGATCGCCTGCTGCGGTCTGCTCGAACGCGGCTCGGCCACCGGTGTGCCCGAGGTCTACGAGCAGTACCGGCAGGGCAAACGCCAACTCGCCCCGGGCGCCCGGCAGGTCGACATCCACTTCCTCGGCGTCTGGGACACCGTCGGTGCGCTCGGGGTGCCCTGGGGCCGGATCCGCGGGATCAGCCGCAGCACCACCCGGTTCCACAACACCAACCCCAGTGTGCGCTACCGCAACATGTTTCACGCGCTCGCGATCGACGAGCACCGCGAGGCCTACCAGGCCACCCTCTGGACCGCATTCCGCCCCGAAGGGCAGCCGCTGCGCCCGCTGCGGGCCGACCAGCAGCTGGAGCAGCGCTGGTTCGTCGGTGCGCACTCCGACGTCGGCGGCAATCGCGACGACCCCAGCCTGGCCCGGATCCCGCTGGCCTGGCTCTGGGCCAAGGCCGAGCAGTGCGGTCTGGACCTGGCCGGGCCGGTGCCCGCCGATCCGGGCGATCACCTGCTGCCGATCCAGGACAGCTTCGGCACCTTCCTGCTCGGCTTCTACCGGCTCACCCGCCTGGGCCGGCCGTTCCACCGGCCGATCGGGCGCCCGCCGCTGGCCACCCGCACCCGCAGCGGCTGGTCGCACAACCTGAACGAGACCATCGACGGTTCGGTGTTCGAGCGCTGGCGCACCGATGCGAACTACCGCCCGGCCAATCTGGTCTCGTGGGCCGGGCGGCTGCAGGTGGACCCGGGTGAGCTGGCCGGGGCCCGGTCTGCCGAGTCCGCCGCCGAACCGGCGGACCAGAGCGGATGAGAGCCGCCCGGACCCGGGCTATCGTGACGAGATGGACAGCTTCGAGGCCGCCGGCGCCCGCTTCGACCTGAGCGCGGCCGAGGGCGCGCTCGCTCAGGCGCAGCAGCCCGGCCTGCGCCCGGTGCTGGCCGGCCCGGGCAAGGAACTGGCACTGCTGCTGGGGACGGTGGACGGCCAGATCCGGATCGAGGGCCGGGTGACCACCCGCGAGCCCGGCTTCGACGGCCCGCTGCACCAGTTCATGATCGGAACCGATTACGTGGCGCCGGTGTTCGAGGCGCTGGGCCGGCTGTTCGAGGGCGAGAGCCGCACCGGGGAGCCGACCACCACCGCAACCGGCATCGAGGTGCGAACGGTGACCGGACGTCCTCTGCTCGACGGGCGGGTCACCGACCGCCTTCTGGCCACCGTCGCGTCCGGTTCCCTGACCGCGCAAGGGCTGCGGGACGTCCTTGATCTGCTGGTGGCTCTCGGGATTCGCCGTACCGGGAACGAACGTTTCCTGCAGGGCAAGGCCTTCCGGATTGCGGACTCGGTGGCACCTGCGAAAGACGATGTACGACTGGATGATCTGGGTGGGCTGGACGCAGTCGTGAGCCAGTTGCGCGACGTGGCCGACTCTTTCCGCCATCCCGAGGTGATGGCCCGCTGGGGTGCCCGCCGCCCGCAGGGCATCCTGATGTGGGGGCCTCCCGGCACCGGCAAGACCACGCTGGCCCGGGCGCTGGCCAACGAGATCGGCGGCACGCTGCGCGAGATCCGCAGCAACGAGATCCTGGACCGCTGGATGGGCGCCTCGGAACGCAACATCGCCAAGGTGTTCGCCGAGGCCCGCGGCTACCGCGAGCCCACCGTGCTGCTGTTCGACGAGTTCGACAGCATCGTCAGCTACGCCGGGCGTCCGCAGGGCTCGGCCGACCAGGCGATCAACTCGGTGGCCGGCATCTTCAAGCAGGAGATGAACACCCTGATCGAGGCCAACCCCCAGGTGATCGTGGTGGCCACCACCAACTTCCCCGACCGGGTGGACGAATCCCTGATCCGTTCGGGCCGTTTCGACATCAAGCTCGCCGTGCCCCTGCCCGGCCGGGCCGCCCGCGCCGACATCCTGACCAAGCAGCTCGACGCCCTGCGCCGGCACCATCCCACTTTCCAGCTCCTGGCCGAAGACATCTCGGTCGCGGAACTGGCCGAGCGGGCGGCCGGCCTGTCCGGGGCCGACCTCGCCGAGGTCCTGCGCCGCGCCCAGCTGGAGAAGGCGATGACGGAGGCCCGCGGCGGGCAGGCCGGTCCGATCACTCAGGCCGACCTGCTGCACGCCATCAGCCGCCTCAGCGGCGCCCAGACCTGATCACTTGGTGAGCGGGCCCAGCTTGGGGTCGTCGGCGTAGGCCTCGGCGGCGTTCTCCTTGGTCACGATCACCGGGTCGAGCAGGTAGGAGGGGATGACCTTCTCACCGTTGTCGTAGGAGTCGGTGTCGTTGATCTCCGGCTCGTCGCCCGCCTGCAGCGCCTTCACCATGGTGATGGTCTGGGCCACCAGCTTGCGGGTGTCCTTGTTGATCGTGGAGTACTGCTGACCGGCCATGATCGACTTCACCGACTCCACCTCGGAGTCCTGCCCGGTGACCACCGGCACCGGCTTGCCCGCGCCCTCCACCGAGGTGATGATCGCCCGGGCCAGGTTGTCGTTCGGCGACAGCACCCCGTCCGGTGCCTTCGAGCCGGTGTAGGCCGAGTTCAGCAGGGTGTCCATCCGGGACTGGGCGTTCTCGGCCTCCCAGCCCTGGGTGGCGGTCTGCTTGATGCTGGTCTGCTTCGAGCCGACCACCACGTCGCCGGAGTCGATGGCCGGCTGCAGGATGCTCATCGCGCCGTCGAAGAACACCTTGGAGTTGTTGTCGTCGGGCGAGCCGGAGAACAGCTCGATCGTGTACGGGCCGTTCGGCTTCTTCTCCTTCATTCCGTCCAGCAGCGCCTGGCCCTGCAGCTCACCGACCTTGAAGTTGTCGAACGCCACGTAGTAGTCCAGGTCGCCGGTGTTGGTGATCAGCCGGTCGTAGGCGATCACCGTGGCCCCGGACTGCTTGGCCTGGGAGACCTGGGTGGCCAGCTGGGCCGCGTCGGTCGCGCCGATCACGATCACCTTGGCGCCCTTGGTGACCATGGCGTTGATCTGCGACTGCTGGTCGGCCACGGTGGTCGAGGCCCCGGCGTACTGCACGTCGGCCTGGAAACCGGCTTCCTTCAGGCCGTTCGTGAACAGGTCACCGGCCAGCACCCAGTTCTCCGAGGTCTTGGCGGGCAGGGCCACGCCGATCAGCGAGTCCTGGGCGAAACCCGCTTCCGGCTCGGCCGGGTCGTCACTGGAGGCATCTCGTTCGGAACCGCAGGCGGTCAGGGCGAGCAGGGTTGCGGCGCCGACGACGACGCTCTTGGTCAGGAAAGTGCGCATGCTGGAACAGCCCTCCATTGGGTTGGGATCAGCATCGGGAGTGATTCGCGGGCAGGTGAATCATTTGGCCGTATAGGCTTTCGGTGGTTCGTAGGCGGGATCCGGGCTGCCGGAACCCCGCTGGAAGGGACGGCTGAGAGTCCCGAGGATCGAGAAGCGTCCCTGATTCTTGTTGTAGACGTCCAGAGCCACGGCGGCGAGCAGGAACAGGCCCTTGATGATCTGGACCATGTCCGAGCCGGTGCCGATCAGCTGCAGGCCGTTGCTCAGCACGGCCATCACCAGGCCACCGACGATGGCCCCGCTGATCGTGCCCAGGCCGCCGGAAACCGCGGCGCCGCCGATGAAAACGGCTGCGATGGCGTCGAGTTCCCAGCTCAGTCCGTCCTGCGGGCCGGAGGCCGAGGAGCGGGCCACGTAGATCATGCCGGCCAGAGCGGCGAGCACCGACATGTTCATCATGACCATGAAGTTGACCCGCCGCAGCTTCACCCCGGA
This sequence comes from Kineosporia babensis, assembly GCF_021129305.1. Lineage (GTDB taxonomy): Bacteria > Actinomycetota > Actinomycetes > Actinomycetales > Kineosporiaceae > Kineosporia > Kineosporia babensis. The sequence goes on from NZ_JAJOMB010000009.1 coordinate 56,806, forward strand.
CAGTTCGGCGGCCCGGGAGTTGCCGCCGACCGCGTAGATGTACCTGCCCCCGGCCGTGTTTCGGGTGTAGAACGAGTAAGCCACGGCCAATGCCAGCAGGATGATGCCGGAGATGGGGAAGCTGGTGCCCACTCGCCCCCCGGCGTAGCGCAGGGTCACGTAGACCACCAGGGCCACCAGGACGGCGATCCGCACCCCGGCGATCCACAGTGGGGCAGGGGTGGCGCCCTCCATCTGCTGACGTACCCGCCGGGCCCGCAGTTCTCGCACCACGACCGCCACACAGATCACCAAACCCAGGAGCAGAGTGGGATTGTTGTAGCCGGTGTTCGGCCCGATCTCCGGCAGGTAGCCGGCCCCGATCTGGCGGAAACCCTCGGGCACCGGGATGGTGTCGGCGTTGCCGATGTACTGGTTGCCGCCGCGGAACAGCAGCATCCCGGCCAGGGTGACGATGAACGCGGGCACCCCGATGTAGGCCACCCAGAAGCCCTGCCAGGCCCCGATCGCGGCTCCCACCAGCAGCCCGAGCAGGATGCCGAGCGGCCAGGGCAGGTCCTGCTCGGCCATCACCTTGGCCACCACGATCCCGGTGAACGCGGCCACCGAACCGACCGACAGGTCGATGTGCCCGGCCACGATCACCATCAGCATGCCGATGCTCAGGATCGAGATGTAGGCGTAGCCCTGGATCAGCGCCATCAGGTTGCCGGAGGTCAGCAGCAGGCCGTCGGTGCGGATCTGGAAGAAGAGGATGATCGCCACCAGGGTGAAGATCATCCCGAACTGGCGGGCGTTCGAGGTGCCCCCGCCGAAGAGGAAACGCTGCAGGTCCTTCACGTAGGTCATCGGCTCGGGGTCCGCTTCGTCGAGGTCATCTTCTTCATCAGGGTCTCGGGATCGGCGTCCCGGCGGGCGGTCACACCGGTCACCTGGCCCTCGGCCACGGTGTAGATCCGGTCGCACAGGCCGATCAGCTCGGGCAGCTCGGAGGAGATCACCACGACCCCCTTACCCTGGCCGGCCAGCTGCTGGATGATCCCGTAGATCTCGTACTTGGCCCCGACGTCGATGCCCCGGGTGGGCTCGTCCAGGATCAGCAGGTCCGGATCGGTGAACATCCACTTGGCCAGCACCACCTTCTGCTGGTTGCCGCCGGAGAGCTTGACCACCCCCTCGTCCACGCTCGGGGTCTTGATCCGCAGGCTCCGGCGGTAGGTCTCGGCCTGGTGGTACTGAGCGGCCTTGTCCAGCACCCCGTTCCGGGTGATCTTGCTCAGCTTGGCCGCCACCACCGAGGTCTTGATGTCGTCGAGCAGGTTCAGCCCGATCGCCTTGCGGTCCTCGCTGACGTAGGCCAGGCCGTGACCGATCGCCTCGGCCACCGACCGCAGCTCGATCGGGCGGCCGTCCTTGTACACCTGCCCGCCCAGGTAGACCCCGTACGAGCGGCCGAACAGGCTCATCGCCAGCTCGGTCCGCCCGGCCCCCATCAGCCCGGCGAAACCGACGATCTCGCCGTGCCGCACGGTGAAGCTGGAGCCTTTGCAGACCAGCCGCTCGGTGGAGATCGGGTGGCGCACCGTCCAGTCCCGGACCTCGAAGAACACCTCGCCGATCTCCGGCCGGTGCTCCGGGAAACGGCTGCTCAGCTCGCGGCCGACCATGCCCCGCACGATCCGGTCCTCGTCGGCGCCGCTGCGGCGCACGTCGATGGTCTCGATCGTGTGCCCGTCGCGCAGGATGGTGATCGAGTCGGCGATCGCCTCGATCTCGTTCAGCTTGTGCGAGATCATGATCGAGGTGATCCCGCGCTCCCGGAACCCGCGCAGCAGGTCCAGCAGGTGCCGCGAGTCGGTCTCGTTCAGCGCCGCGGTGGGCTCGTCCAGGATCAGCAGCCGGACGTCCTTGGCGAACGCCTTGGCGATCTCGACCAGCTGCTGCTTGCCCACCCCGATGTCCTTGACCAGGGTGTCCGGGTCGTCCCGGAGCCCCACCATCGACATCAGTTCCCGGGCCCGGCGGTTGGCGGCCTGCCAGTCGATCCGGCCGAAGCGCCGGGGTTCGTTGCCCAGGAAGATGTTCTCGGTGATCGACATCCCCGGCACCAGAGCCAGTTCCTGGTGGATGATCACGATGCCGGCGCGTTCACTGCTGCGGATGTCGGAGAACCTGGTCTCGGCCCCCTGGTAGACGATCGACCCGTGGTACGAGCCGTACGGATACACCCCGCTGAGCACCTTCATCAGGGTGGACTTGCCGGCGCCGTTCTCGCCGCAGATCGCATGGATCTCGCCCTGGTGAACGAGCAGGTTCACATCCTCGAGCGCCTTGACGCCGGGGAACTCCTTGGTGATCGAGCGCATCTCAAGGAGCGGTGGAGCAGCGTCCATGCCTCCTCCAAAACTGGCTTCGCACAGCTGTTCAGGGGCTGTGCCAGGGACCTCGTCGTCCGGTGGTGAAAGCTGCGACCGTTCCCCGCATCGCAGCTTCAGCCACTCGCCGAACGCTAAATTCAATTGTTTTACTAAGTCAACGGCGTCGCGAACTTGTGTCGACGAACGGTGAGACGAAGGGGCTGACTGTGCGCCAGACCGGAACCAACCTCCCCCGGGTCGGGCAGTACAACCGGGCCGTGGTCCTGGACAAGATCCAGTTCGCCGACGGGATCAGCCGGGTGGAGATCGCGGCGCTGACCGGGTTGACACCGCAGACCGTCTCCGGAATCGTGCGTCGTCTGATCGCCGAGGGCATCGTGCGGGAAGACGGGACGGGCTCCTCCAGCGGGGGCAAGCCCCGAATGCGCCTGCGGGTGAACGCTTCTGCCGGGCGGGCCGTCGGTGTGCACTTCGACCCGGTCGAGTTGTCCTGCGTGGTGGTGGATCTGCTGGGTACCCCGCTGGGCAGTATGCGCCGCCCGACTCCGCCCGACGCCACGCCCGAGAGCATCGCCCGGTCGGTGGCCGATCTGGTCGAGAAGGTACTGGCCGGCGCGAACGTGGCCCGACAGGACGTGCTGGGGCTGGGTTTCGTCACGCCCGGCCCGATCGATCACGGCAACGGCCTGCTGATGAGCCCGCCGCAACTGTCCAGCTGGAACCGGGTGCCGCTGAAACGCCTGGTTGCCGAGGCCACCGGCCTGCCGGTCACGCTGGACAACGACGCCACCGCCGCGGCGATCGGGGAACGCTGGGCGGGAGCCGGCCGGGGCGTGGCCAACTTCGCCTACTTCTTCCTCGGCACCGGGATCGGCGGCGGGCTGATCCTGAGTCACCAGGTGCATCGCGGTGGTTCGAAGAACGCCGCCGAATTCGGCCACACCTCGGTGCATCCCGACGGTGCGCGCTGCTACTGCGGCAACAACGGCTGCTTGGAGACGCTGATCAGCCCGACCGCGATCGTGGCGGACGTGCGTAGGCGGCTGGCTTCCGGAGAAGGAGCGGGTTCGACGCTGAACGGGCTCACCACCCTCGACCACGACGCGGTGTACCGGGCCGCGGCCGAGGGGGACTCCTTCGCCGGCTCAGTGGTGGATCAGGCCGCCGAGCACCTGGCGACGGTGGTGATCAACGTGGTGAACATCGTCGACGTGGACCTGGTGGTGCTGGGCGGGCACGGGATCCGCCACGTGGAGGAGCGTTTCCGGCTCATCGTGGAACGGGCGCTGCAGACCCGGCTGATGGCCCGGGAGATCCACACCACCCGGGTCGTGCTCTCGCCGCTGGCCCGGGACGCCGTGGCGATCGGCGGCGCCGCGCTGGTGCTCTACGCCAACTACTCACCCCAGGTCTCGGACCTGCTCTCGCTTTGAGTCATGCTTTCAACGGCGCCGCGCCACACTCAGTGAGACGACGAACTGCCCACCGCCGGTGTCCACCGCCGCGGAGACCGGCAGTTCCGGAGCCAGCCGGGAGAACCGGTCCTGGAGCCACTGAGCGGTCACCGACGCGTCCTTCTTGTCGGGGCAGCGGGCCACCACTTCCCGGCCTCCCTTGCGGTGCAGGCGTTCTGCCACCGCCAGCAGCGGCGCCGGGTCGGCGATCATCGGGCCGTCCAGCCACGGAATCACCGGCGTGACGGCACCCTTCTTGGTGTTGCAGGCCCGGTGCGCCAGCCGCTCGGCCCCGGCGAAGTCCCGGCCGACCTTGGCCCGCGGCTTGTTGGTGCGGGCATCCACGCTGGGACCCCGGTCGTCGTTCACCGAGGCATCGGGATCGACCGGTTCGTCACAGACCCAGCAGCGCCAGCCGTCCTGCTCACCGACGTCTTCAAGTTGGCTCATGGGGCTATACCGTAGCCGGGTGGGAAACCAGCAGGACGTGTGGCAGCAGGGCATCCCGCAACAGCGCGGCCTGTGGACGCCCTACGACAGCACACAGCGGCGCCGATGGCTGGCCGCCGCGCTGCAACACCAGCACCTCACCACCGGCCCGGACCGGCCGCCCGGCGCGACGTTTCGCCTCGACGGTGCCCACATCACCGACATCGAGGGCTTCTACTGCGATCTGGGTGAGGCGGTCAACGGCCCGGGCGGCTACTTCGGGCACAACGGCGATGCCCTGAACGACTGCACGCTCGGCGGTTTCGGTGCGCTGGCACCCTTCGAACTGGTCTGGCCCCACGCCGGGGTGGTTCGGGCCGCCCTGCCCGGCTTCGAGGCCGTGCTGCGCTGGCTGGCCGAGAGCCAGGTGCAGGTGCGCCTGGAGGACCAGGACGGACAGTAAACGGTTTGCCTCCGCCCGTCCGGATCGCCTTGGCTGTGCGGATGGGGGAGAGAAGAACCTTCGGGGTGTTCCTCGGCGCGGTGCTGATGCTGGGGATCGCTGATTCGCTGTCCAGTCCGTACCTGGCGCTGTTCGCGGCGGACGAGGCCGGTCTGGATCCGCTCCGGGTAGGGGCGCTGGCCTCGGCGAGCGGTTTGAGCGGCATCGTGATCAGTGCCTGGCTGGGGCGTCGCTTCGACCGGGCGCCCCGCCGGATCTATGCCGTGTTCGCCTGTGTGGGTGGGGCGCTGGGCTATGCGCTGCTGACCGTCAGCCGAAGTTTCGAGGTGCTCCTGCTGCTCTCGCTCAGTCTGCTCGGTGTGGTGGCGGTGGCCTTTCCGCAGCTGTTCGCGCTGGCCCAGGTCTCGCTGGGAAAGACACCGCAGGCTCGCCGGGCGGCCCCGGTGCTGCGTTCGGGGTGGTCGCTGGCCTGGGCGCTGGGACCGTTGGTGGGTGCCTTGGTGATGACCCGATCCGGCTTCGTCGGGGTGTTCTGGGCGACCGCGGGAACGCTGCTGGTCACCGCGCTGCTGCTGTTGTTCGTGCCGGTGCGGCGGTTCGCGGCCGGTGCCGTGACCGGTGAACAGTCGAAGCGGGCGCCCCTGTCGTGGGGCACCACGGCGTTGCTGGTGCTCGGGGTGATGCTGTTCTTCACCTCGATGCTGGCCGGGTCGCTGGTGCTGCCCTTCTACGTCACCCGGGAGCTGGATCTGCCGGCCGCATCGCTGGGCCCGCTGTTCAGCGCCTGCGCCGCGGTGGAGGTGGTGGTGGCGCTGGCACTGGCGTTCCTGCCCACCTGGAAGTGGCTGGTGCCCGGCGGGATGCTGCTCATGGTGGGCTATTTCGCGATCACCATGGTCTCTCGCGACCTGACCGGGCTGCTGCTGGCGCAGGTGGCCCGGGGTGCGGCGATCGCGGTGGTCGGGGCGGCCGGGATCGTCTACTTCCAGGAGTGGATGGCCCCCGCGACCGGACGTGCCACCACGCTGTTCTCCAATGCCACCACAGCGGGGGTGGTGATCGCCGGGCTCCTGGCCGGGTTCTGGCTGGAGGCGTTCAGCTACCGGACGGCTCTGGCCCTGTGCGCTCTGACCGCCCTGCTCGGGGCGGTGGCCTTCGCCGGTGCGGGGACCCGGCCGGATGTGCGCTTGCGCCCTGCGGCCGACGTGCCAGCGTCGGTCCTTTCAGCAGAGGACGCCGAGGGCTAGGTTGCGTCGGTGTCGGCACCTTTTTGAATCGGAGGACCGTAACGGATGAGCGCATCACTGACCGCCCGCGCCCAGAAGCTCGGTGAACTGCACGCCACCCGCCGCCCCCTGGTACTGCCCACGGTCTGGGACGCCTGGTCGGCCCGGACCGCGGTGGCGGCCGGCTTCGAGGCGCTGACCATCGGCAGCCACCCCCTGGCGGACTCGCGGGGCGCGGCCGACCAGGAGGGCCAGAGCTTCGCCGAGGTGGTGGCGGCCACCCGGACGATCGTGGCCTCGGTCGAGGTGCCGGTGTCGATCGACCTGGAGTCCGGCTACGGCCAGAGCCCGGCCGAGCTGATCGCGGGGTTGCTCGAGGCCGGGGGAGTGGGCCTGAACGTCGAGGACACCGTGCACTCCGAAGGCGGGCGGCTGCGGACCACCCAGGAGCACGCCGACTACATCGCCGGTCTGCGCGAGGCCGCCGAATCGGCCGGCGTCCCGGTGTGGATCAACGGCCGCACCGACCTTTTCGCCCGCGCCCAGGATCCGGCGGCGGTGCTGGAGGAGGCGATCGAGCGGATGCAGGCGCTGGTCCAGGCCGGGGCCAGCAGCGTGTACCCGGTCAAGATCCAGGACAACGACGAGTTGCTCACCGCCGTGGTCAAGGCCGTGCCGGTGCCGGTCAACTCCACCGCCCACCCGGTCCGGCACGACCTGGCCCGGTTCGCCCGGCTCGGCGTCGGCCGGGTGACCAACGGCCCGCTGCTGCAGGCCGCCCTCACCGAGGCGATCACCGGCCTGCTCGGGCCCTGGAAGGGCTGAGCGGCTTTTCCTCCTCGTCACTACAGCGCATTCTCTGAAGTGACGAACTTCTGGGCATGGGAATGCGCGGCTGGACCCGCTGGATGCCGAAAGGCTCGCCGGTTTCGGACGAATCGTGGCAGGCACGGCACCGGATCATCCGGATCGCGCTGTGGCTGAGCGTTCCCGTGCTGCTGGTCACCGGCCTGCTCGGGCCGATGCCGGCGGCCGAGACCCTGATCCTGAGCGCGCTGGTGGCCGGGATCGGGGCCTCGGCCCGGCTCGCCACCTCCCGCGACATCAAGGCCGAGATCACCAGCTTCGCCCTGATCCTGGCCTCCTTCGCCGGGGTGGAGCTGTCCGGCGGGCAGATCCACGCGCACCTGTTCATCCTTTCCGCGGTGGCTCTGGTGGCCCTGTACCAGCGCTGGCTGCCGCTGCTGGGCACGATCGCGGCGGTCGGGGTGCACCACTTCGTCTTCGGCCTGATCGCTCCCGAGCGGGTGTTCAGCGTGACGATGGGCGCGATGCCCTCGGGCCACCACATCCCGATGGACATGCTGATCGTGATGGTGCTGGTGCACGTGGCCGCGATCGCCGTGGAGGTGTTCGCCATCCTGGCCTTCTGGCGGTTCAACGAGCAGCTCAGCGACCAGCTGCAGGACACCGTCGACCAGTTGCGGGGCCGTGAGGAAGAGCTGCACCACCAGGCCACCCACGACGCGCTGACCGGCCTGCCCAACCGCTCCTGCTTCGGCAGCGCGGTGATGGAGCAGCTGCACGAGGGCCACACCTTCGCGGTGCTGATGCTCGACCTGGACGACTTCAAGCCGGTGAACGACACCTACGGTCACCACGCCGGCGACCAGCTGCTGATCTCGGTGGCCGACCGCCTGGCCGGCTGCCTGAGCGGCGCCGATCTGCCGGCCCGTCTGGGTGGGGACGAGTTCGCCGTGCTGCTGAAGGAGCACACCGACCTGCACGGCATCCAGCACGTGGCCGACCGGATCGTGGCGGCCATGCACCAGCCGTTCCACCTCGAGGAGTGCGAGGTGACGGTGAAGGTGAGCATGAGCATCGGGATCGCCCGGGCCGACGAGTCGCTGACCGCCGACGACCTGCTGCGCCGGGCCGACTCGGCGATGTACTCGGCCAAGCGGGCGGGCAAGGGGCAGTGGGTGCTGCGCGACGGTGAGCTGCCGGAGCAGGAGCGGCCCCGGGAGGAACCGGCACCCGAGCACCACATCTGAGCCGGACGTCCGTTGCCGATGACGCCGCTCACACCTGATCGGCGCAGGCTGTGGTCTGCGCCACCTGTCCGGATCCGTCCCAACGGGTGAGGTCGGCCACTCTGGCGTGCATAACGGCCCCCAACCGGGGCATGGTCGCTTCAGGAGTCAGTTCTCCGGCCGATCGAGGGTGACGTTCGGTGCTGACCCCGCTCTTGCCGTCACGGTGCTCGTCACACCCGGTCCTTCCAGACCTGGTAGAAACGATCACCCGAAGGAAATGAGGTACCCCCGCGTGACCGCCATCGCTCCCGAGATGCTGACCCCTTCGACGTCTGCGTTCGACTCCATCCCGGCCCTGACGGCGGCCGACCGCTGCGATGCGACGACCACGACCATCCGCGAGGGTTCCGGAACCGCGAACCCCCGGGTGGCCTGCGGCGCCCAGGCCTACGTCACGGCCCTGCTGCCCAGCGGCAACACCCTGCTGTTCTGCGCCCACCACGGTCACAACCTGGAGGCCACGCTGGTCCAGCAGGGCGCGGTGATCCGCGACGACTCCGCGGTGCTGCAGCAGAACACCAAGCCGGGGGCCTCGGCCTGATCTGATCGTCCAGCGCTGCGGTTCCCGGTCACGGACGGGGAGCCGCAGCGCTGTCGTTTGCCCGGACTACCTCAGGCCTTGATCCCGGGCCCAGGCTGACCCCAGTCCATCTCCTGCTCCGGCATCAGCTCAGTCGGCGCCTTGACTGGCACCTTCTTGTTCCAGTGGGTGAAGACGGCGTGGTAGCCGCGCTCGCGTACCCCGATCAGCCGGCCCGAGCCGTCCGCGTCCACGTAGATGGTTCCGGTGCCACGGGCGGTGCGCAGCCCGACGGTCTTGCGTCCGCCCATCTCCTTGCCCTTGACCCGCTTCAGGCCGCGCTGCGGGCGTTCCAGGTCGAGAAGGTTGTCGAGCAGGATGTCCATGTCGGTGAGGTCGAAGAAGAACCGGGTGTCGGTGCTCTCGGGGATCCGGATCCACAGCCCGGTCATCCGCTCGGCCCAGACCCGGTCGCCGTAGGCGATGTCGTCCAGCAGTTGCCGGTCGGGCAGGAAGTAGAACTCGCCACCGACGAAACGCACCTGCATGGTGCCCTCCGGCAGGGTGATCGTGCCCCGGGCCCGGCCGGCCCGGCTCACCTGCAGATTGATCTTGACCTCGATGTCGTCCTCGACCTGGGTGGCCTTCACCTGGACCGAGAGGGCGTCCTGGGTGGTCTCGGCGAGCAGGGCGTAGATCTGGGCCGGCGACATCCCGGTGTAGGGCTTGGCCTTCTGGATCGGCCCACTGGTGTCCTGGGGCAGCGGCTGGACGACGTTGCGGCTTTCCAGTTCGCAACCGCTCAGCAGCGCGGCGACGCACAGGACGGCGGTGAGCAGCCCGAGGCCACGAGTGGGAAAGCGGCCCCCGGGCATGGCGAATCCGTTCGCGCAGACAGGACGGGACGGACCCGCCCCACCGCAGGAGCTTAAGTGTTCCGGTGCGCCTTATGTGGGCTTTTGCGACGTTCTAGCGGGCGGTGACCAGGAAGGCCGGGGACGACCAGTACGGGTACAGCGGCCGGAATTCGATCTCACCGAAACCCGCCTCGAGAAGCTGCGCCTGCCAGCGTCCTTTGGTCTGCTCGAAGGTGACCCGCGGCGCTCCCGGGCGCAACTGACCCACCAGCACCGGCATCAGGAAACCCTGGGCCACCAGGTCGCGATCGGTGTCGTACTCGGCCAGGCCCCGTTCGTACGTCTCGGCCAGGAACGCCAGGTTCTCGGCCGGGGCGAGCGCAGGCACGTCGAACTCCACGACGGCCAGCCGGCCCACGTGCGGGCGCAGTCTGGTCAGGGCCTGGGTGCGCTCCTGGTGCGGAAGGTTGTGCAGAGCGAAGGTGGACTGCGCCAGATCCCAGTGGGTTTCCGGCTCGACGGCCTCGAGCATGGTCTGCAGCGAGCACGGCCAGACGCGACGGGCGGCGACCGCCTGCTGGACACCGGCGAGCAGCGCCTCGGACGGCTCGAGCAGGTCGATCTGCGGCGGGGCGTGCTCGGCGGACCGAAGCGCGGGAAGCAGGGCCCGGCCGTTGCCGCAGCCGATGTCGAGCAGTGAGGCAGGCCGGTGCTCGTCGTACAGTTCGGCCAGGGCGGCGCTGGTGGCCTGGTACAGCGGAATGTTGCCGCCGCCCTCGATGAACGCCTCGAACCCCTCTGGAGTGGCGTAGACGCCCTCGGCAGAACCGTTTCCGAGGAACTTGGCCAGGGCCGGCCCGAGGAGGCCGGGTGCGGCGGCGGCCAGCTCGCGAGCGGATTCGGTATCGCCTTCGGTCATCGCCTGCAGGGCCTGGAGCACGCCACGTTCCGGATTCACGAACCTGATTATGCGAGAACCGTCCCGGGGCCCGGTAGCGTCGTGGCCGGATTGTCGCTACGAGCCGCTGAGGATGTCCGCATGCGCACTCTGATCAGTACTGCTTTCGTCTCGCTGGACGGCGTGATGGAAGCCCCGGGTGGGGAGGCCGGCTACCGCAATGCCGGCTGGACGTTCAAAGACATCGAATTCGTCCCCGAGGCGTACGAGATCAAGGGACAGGAGCAGACCGAGGCCGCGGCGATGCTGCTGGGCCGGGTGAGCTACCAGGCGTTCAGCCCTGTCTGGCCGACGATGGACGACTTCGCCGAGTACAACCGGATGCCCAAGCACGTGGTCTCCACCACCCTCGGCGAAGCGGACCTGGTGGCGGGCTGGGGCCCGACCAGCATCCTGCGCTCGCTCGAGGAGGTGGCCGCGCTGAAGCAGACCGAGGGCGGGCCGATCATTCTGCAGGGGAGCGCCACCCTCAACCAGGCGCTGTCCGACGCCGGCCTGATCGACCGCTACCACCTGCTGGTGTTCCCGCTGCTGCTGGGCGCGGGCAAGCGGCTGTTCAGCCAGAGCGACAAGGACGCCCAGAAGCTGAAGCTGGTGGAGCACGCGGCCTACCGCAACGGCGTGCAGAAGAACGTGTTCGACGTGGTGCGTTAGGGCCTGGTGGCCACGATCAGGAAGCGGTGGGACCGCACCACGATCGGCTCGCCGCGCCGGTGCAGCTCGCGCAATGCCGGGGCGTAGGTGGCCGGGCTGAAGTCCGGGATCTGCCAGGCCACCTTCTGCAGCTGGAACACCACCGCGCCGATGTCGTGAAAGACGATCTCCGGGAACTCTTCCCGGGCATCACTTACCTGCAGGCCGGCGGTTTCCAGCTGAGCCACGGCGAGCTCGAGCGTCCATGAGCCCGGAGGGTGCGCAGGGGGCGCTCCGAGCAGCCGGTTCAGTTCCGTGCAGTCCTCGCTGCCCACCTGCTGAGTCACCAGGTTCCCGCCTGGGCTCAGCAGGCGGGCGACCTCCAAAGCCTCCAGCCGGCCATGACGATTCAGCACCAGGTCGATCGAGGCATCGGGTAACGGGACGGTGCGCGCCTGCGTCGCGAACACCTCCACCCCGAGCCGTTCCCGGGCCAGCGGAAGGTTCGGAGCCCAGCTCTCGGTCGCGTAGACCACCGGCGGCAGCGGGGCCAGCGCGGACAGCAGTTCGCCGCCCCCGGTGTCGATGTCCAGCAGCGAACCGGCCCCGGGGATCAGCGCCCGGGCGATCTGGGGGTACGACCACGAAGGATCGCCGCCCTCGGCCCGGCCGTCCAGCCAGCCGAAGTCCCAGCCGTCCCGGTGCGCTGCCTCGGCCTCACCCACCAATCGCGCGAAACTTGTCATCCGTTCATGGTTCATCGGCGGATCGGCCGGAAGCACCTGCTTTTTCACCAACTGTCAGATTGAGGACGGGGTGGTCACCGCATGCGGCGAGGACCCCGTCCTCAATCAGTGCAGTTCTCCTTCTCGAACTCGTCGTACCGCAGTGAGTCCGAGTCCAGCCAGCGTTCGTAGCAGTCGGTGGACTCGTCCACCGGGGGACCGGTGTCCTCGGTGATCGGGAGGTTCGACAGGTCCGAGGAGCTGGACTCGCCGGTCAGGCTGTTGTCCTCGAACCGGTCCCCGAAGACCGCCGGCAGCCCGAACGCGAACAGTGCGAGCACCAGCCCCCACATCACCAGCGTGCCCAGCATCATGCCCAGCGCGACGGCGAACACGGTCTTCCAGAAGGTCAGGGGATCTCGCGGGCGCCGCTGGTGCGGACGGCTGTGGGCCGGCTGCTGCTGTTGTTGCCAGGAGTTCTGATAGCTCACTTCGATCCTCACTGTCGCGGCCGCCAGGGGCTCAGGGAACCGGCATGGGATGAAGTGTCCTACTTGAGGGTATTTCTGTGCAGGGGTTTGGTGGTGCGGACGTCACAGACAGCCGGGTGAACCGCGGCAGGCTCCCCGGACGCCGTATCAAGCGGTTCCGGAGGGTCGTCGATGACACCGAGCGATGACAGAGAAGAGTGATTCTCCGGTGACCGACCACGTGGAGCGCCGTCCCCGGCCCCGTGGCCGGTGGATTGCTCAGTTGGCGATCCTGGGTGCGATGGTGGCCGCGGTCACCGTGCTTCAGCAGCGGCTGTCCGGGTATCCCTGGCACCGGCTGACTGAGGATCTGGCCTCGATCGGGGTGGGCGCGCTGGCGCTGGCCGTGCTGGCCACCACGCTGTCGTACGCCACGATGGTGGTCTACGACGCGATGGCCTTGTCGTACGTGGAGCACGAGATGCCGCCCCGGCGTTACGCCGCCGCGTCTTTCGTGGCCACGGCGTTCGGCAACACGCTGGGCGCGTCGGCGGTGGTCGGTGCTGCCCTGCGGGCCCGGATGTACTCGGCCTGGGGGCTGCCGGCGTTCGCGATCACCCGGGTCACCGTGTTCAACCTGGTCACGCTGAGCCTGGGTAGTTCGGTGCTGATCGCTGCGGGCCTGGCCTGGGCTCCTTCCGGGGTGCTGGCCTGGCTGCCGTTCGGGCATGCGGTGGGGCTGCTGCTGGCGGCCGTGCTGCTGGCCGGGGTGGTGGCCTACCTGGCCTGGTGCGGCAGCGGCCGGCAGCCGGTGATGGTGAAGAGCTGGCGGATCGACCGGCCCACCCGCACGATGGCGAGCACTCAGATCGTGGTGTCGGTGATCGAGTGGCTGACCATGGCCTGGGTGCTCTACGTGCTGCTGCCGGACGGGCACGGCCTGGGCTTCCTGCCGTTCGCGGTGCTGTTCGTCATCGCCACCACCCTGGGCCTGCTCAGCAACGTGCCCGGCGGGCTCGGCGTGGTCGAGGCCGTGCTGGTGGTCGCCCTGCACGACAGCACCTCCGCGACCGGCCTGGTCACCGCGCTGGTGGCCTACCGCCTGATCTACTACCTGCTGCCGCTCGGGGTGGCGGCCGTGGTGCTGGCCGTGCTCGAGGCCCGGCGCTCGCCGGAGCGGACCGGGGCGCTGGTGCGGGTGGCCGACATCCTCACACCCTCGCTCTTCGCCGTGCTGCTGGTGGTGCTCGGAGCGCTGATGATCATCACCGGGCAGCTGCCGGGCGGGCCGCGCACGATCATCAGCGCCTTCACCACCAGCCTGGCCGGGGTGGGCGTGCTGGTGCTGGCTCGCGGTCTGCACCGGCGGCTGCGCGGGGCGTGGCAGCTCACCTTGGTGGCCCTGCTGCTGTTCGCGGCCACGCACGCCACCATGCTGTCCTTCTTCGCGGTGGCCTTCGCCGTGCTGCTGCTGGTGGCCCGCCCCGCTTTCCGGCGCAGCACATCGATCTTCAACGATCCGCGGGGCTGGGCCTGGCCGCTGACGGTGACCGGGATCGCCGTGGCGCTGGTCTGGTGGCACAACGCCCGGCTGGCCGACGCCAACGGCGACCGCTCGGTGCCGGCCACGGTGACCGGTGAAGGTTCCGGCCTGGCCCGGGCGGTGCTGGCGTTGGTCCTCCTGGCCCTGATCGTCACCGGACTCCGGCTGACCAGAGCACAGATCGGGCCGCCGGTGGCGTCGGAGGAGGACCTGATCCGGGCGGTGCCGGTGATGGCCCGGGCCAGCCACGGGAACGCGAGTCTGCTGTGGACCGGCGACAAGCGGGTGCTGTTCTCGAACGAGGGCAACGCCTTGCTGATGTTCCGGGTGGAGAACCGCAGCTGGGTGGTGATGGGCGACCCGGTCGGCGAGGAGTCGGAGTTCGACGAGCTGATCTGGAAGTTCCTGGACCTGTGCCACAGCCGCGCCGGCCGCCCGGTGTTCTACTGCGTGCGCGACGATCTGGCCACCCTTTACCAGGAGCACGGGCTCTCGCTGGTGAAACTGGGTGAGGAGGCGATGATTCCGCTCGGCAACTTCACCATGGAGGGCTCGAAGCGGTCCAAGCTGCGCAGCGAGTGCCGGGCCAGCACCAAGGCCGGGGTCACGATCGAGGTGCTGGAGGGCGAGGCCCTGCGGGCGGTGATGCCGCAGCTGCGGGAGGTCTCGGACGTCTGGCTGAGCAAGCACAACACCACCGAGAAGTCCTTCTCACTGGGTGCGTTCGAGGAGGAGTACGTGGCCCGGTTCCCGGTGGCGGTGGCCCGGATCGAGAACGAGGTGGTCGCCTTCGCGTCGTTGTGGGCCAGTGGTGCCCGGCACGAGGTGAAGGTGGACCTGATGCGCCGGCGGCTGGAGGCGCCGCGGACGGTGATGACCCATCTGTTCGTGGAGTCGATGCTGTGGTCGAAGGAGCACGGGTACCACACGTTCAACATCGGGATGGCACCGCTGTACGGCCTGAACACCGATGGCACGGGCTCGTTCTGGGAGCGGGTGGGCAACCTGCTGTGGACCCACGGCGAGCACTTCTACAACTTCCAGGGCCTGCGCCAGTTCAAGGAACGTTTCTCGCCGGAGTGGGAGACCCGTTACGTGGCCTCGTTCGGTGGGCCCGCGCTGCCGGTGATGATGCTGGACGTGGCGATTCTGGTGGCCGGAGGCCTGCGCGGGATGGTGCCGCACCTGCACCGGATCCCGGCGGGGATAGCGTCGCCGGCCAAGCGCAAGCAGGCGCTGGAAAGCGTTCCGGCGCAGCGCAGCGAGGCTCCGGAGAAGGCCGGCAGCGGGCGTCCGGGGTGACTTCGAGGAACTGTGGACGTCGGCGGTGAGCCCGGCCGGTGTCGACACGGTTGCGGCGGGGTTGGCTCAGTGGCATTTCCGGCGTGACGGTTTCGTGGTCCAGCGCCCGGTGTTTCCGGGGGAGAGCACGACTTTCCCGCTGGTCGCGGTGCGCACCGGCCGGCGTAGTGATCTGCCGGTGCTGTTCATCCCGGGCGGGCCCGGCATGGGATCGGTTCTGCCGTACGCCGGTCTGCGGGCGGCGGCCGCCCGGCGCGGTCTGGACTCGATCATGGTGGAGCATCGCGGGGTGGGTCTGTCCCGCCACGACCGTTACGGCCGGGATCTACCCGTGCCGGCGATCACTCTGGTGAGCGCCGCCGACGACCTCGCCGCCGTCGTCCGTCATTGTGGGGTTTCGCAGGTGGTGGTCTACGGGAGCTCGTACGGAAGCTGCCTGGCCCAGGTCTTCGCCGCCCGGCACCCGGAACTGGTGGCGGCGATGGCGCTCGACTCGCCGCTGCTGTCGGTGGAGGAAGATCTGGCCATGGTGCGCGCGCACCGGCGAAGTCTGCTGTGGCACGGCGAGGATCCGGGCCTGGTGGCGGTGGCCTCGGCCGTGCACGACCTGGCCGACCTCGGGGTGCCGATGGCGGAGATCAGCCACGTGGTGGAGGTGGTCTACGAGTTCGCCGGGGCCCGCACGCTGTTACGGCTGCTGCGGGCCCGCCGGCTGGACCGTCTGCTGCCGATCTGGCACCAGATCAGCCGACTGGGCAAGCACTACCTCGAAGGCCCCGGCCTGCGCTTCGTGACGGAACCGGATCTGGTGGCCGGGATCGCTTACGGTGAGCTGGGTTTCGGCCTGCCGCCGGACGGTCAGCCGCTGGATCCGCAGCTGCACTTCGCCGCAGTCGCCGACCGGCAGCCCAGCTACCGCGGGCAGCCGCTCGACCTGCCCGCACGCCTGGCCGAGTTCAAGCGTCCGCTGGCGGTGGTCTCCGGGCAGCGTGATCTGCGCACGCCGAGGCCGGTCGCCGAACGAGCAGTGGCCCTGGCCCCGGAGGCGGTGCTGGTGCGGCTGCCCAAGGTGGGTCACAGCGCGCTGGACACGCATCAGCTGGCGGCGGTGGGTGTTGCCCGGGCCCTGACCATCGGCGCGGCCCAGCATCTGCCGATGGAGGCCTTCCGGTTCGCTGCGCTGCCCCGGCGGGGAACCTCGCACCGGCTCGGGCCGGTGCTCAATGCGGTCACTCGTCTTTAGGCTTGTTGGTGGCCTTCAGCGCCCAGAGCATGAGCAGCGGCTGGAAGAGCAGGCGGACAGCCCGCTTGGTGTCGGTGTCCAGGCCGAACGCGTCGCGGCCCTCGGCGAACTGGGCGATGTTCCCCGGGAAGACGGCCAGGAAGAACAACGCGGCGATCTTGCCCAGCCGGGAACGGTGCGGCTGCCGCCAGGTGGCCAGCAACGCCGCGCCCAGACCGATCTCGACCACCCCGGACGCCAGCACGACGGCATCCGGGTCGGCCGGGAACCAGGACGGCACCTGGGCCTGGAACTCCTCGCGGGCGGACGTCAGGTGCGCGACTCCGGCGAACGCCAGCGCTCCGCCCAGAGCCACCTGTGCCACTGCCTTACCTGCTCCACCCACGGATCCTCCTCGTTCGCAGCTTCGACGGTGAGTGCATCAGGGGCGGCCACGGGGTGCAAACGCACAGTCGTGATCCGCTCGGCGCAACCGGCTGACCAGCGCCGATCTGGTGATCTTCGGGTGATGTTCCGGACGCGAACGGCCGTTCTGGTCAGCGCGGCCTCCGCGCGGACGCATACTGAAAGCGTGAACTCTCGCCCTAAGCCAGCACGACGTGTCTTGGCCGGCAGTCCTTTCGCCCCGCCCACCCGGGTCCCGACCGCCTCGGAGCACCTCGCCGACGGTGACCGGATCACCCACGACCGCTACGGCCTCGGGAAGGTGGTGAGCATCGTCGACGACCACGAGGTGCTGTGCTCCTTCAAGGCCGACGCCGAAGGCTCCACCCGGGTCGTGTCCCACCTGAAGCTGACCAAGCTCTGAGTCCGGTCACCACCGGGCCGGGCCGGAGCGCCTGAGCCGCGGCGGCGGTTCGCACGCACTGGCGGACCGCTGCCGTTGCGCGCCGCCGGATCAAGGCCAGGCGTCCGACGAAGCCCGGAAGTGGCAGGGAGTGACTTCCTGCTCTCCCCTTGCGACCGAACGATGTTTCATGAATCCTGGTCGCAGTTCGAAGGGGAGTACCCGAGCAATCGCGTCGTCGTCATTACGGGCCTGGTCATCCGGGCCCCGGCGGCGCAGCCACGTCCCGCGTGGTCCGGGGAGACTTTCGTCCAGCTGAGCCGCCCTGTGTGACGGAGGCGGCTGGACGAAGGGTGCGTTCTTGGACGTCTCAGTCTGGGCCTGGGTAGCAGTCATGGTCGCGGTCGGCGCCATGCTGGCCGTGGACCTCTTCCTGCATCGCGACAACCACGTCATCGGCTTCCGTGAAGCAGCCACCTGGTCGGCCGTCTGGGTGGCCGCCGGTCTGCTGTTCGGCGTGCTGCTGTGGTTCTGGCAAGGCGGCGACATCGCCGGGGAGTACTTCGCCGGCTACCTGATCGAGAAGGCACTCTCGATCGACAACGTGTTCGTCTTCGCGCTGATCTTCACCCATTTCGCCGTGCCGGACGCGTTCCAGCACAAGGTGCTCTTCTGGGGCGTGCTCAGCGCGCTGGTGCTGCGCTTCGCCTTCATCTTCGTCGGGGCCGGCCTGCTCGAGACCTTCTTCTGGACCGCCTACGTCTTCGGTGCGTTCCTGATCTACACCGGCTACAAGATGGCGTTCAGTCACGGCGGGACGACCTCGCCGGAGAAGAACCCGGTGGTCCGGCTGGTGCGCAGGGTGGTGCCGACCGACCCGAACTACCACGGCGCCGCGTTCTTCACCAAGATCGACGGCAGGCGGGTGGCCACCCTGCTGTTCGTGGTGCTGATCGCGATCGAGGCCACCGACATCATCTTCGCGATCGACTCGGTGGCGGCGATCCTGGCCATCACCACCAGCACCTTCATCGTCTGGACGGCCAACGCGTTCGCCATCCTGGGCCTGCGCAGCCTGTACTTCTGCCTGGCCGGGCTGCTGCGCCGGTTCGTGCACCTGCACTACGGCCTGGCGGTGCTGCTGGCCTTCGCCGGGGTGAAGCTGATCCTGTCCGAGACCCCGGTGGGCAAGCTGCCGATCCCGCTGACCCTGGGCGTGATCGTGGTGGTGATCACCGTCTCGATCGTCTGGAGCCTGCGCAGTACCCGAAACCAGCTTGCGGACGATGTGCGCACCGACGCGGTCACCGGCACCGAGGAGTCGAGCCCGGTTGCGGACGAGCACGACTCGGCCTCCTCGGATCCTGGCGGCGTGGCTCCCCGCCGCCGCTGAGGCTTTGGCCTGATCGGGAAGACAAAGCACGCTATGAGGTGGCTTTGTCTTCCCGATGTGGCTTGTGGCGTGCGCGATCAGGGGCGCTCGTGCGGGTGGTGGCTGAGTTTGGCGGCCAGGCCGTTGCTGATCAGGCGGTGGGCGGAGGTGCTGGGCTTGCGGGTGGCCTGGTCGGCGACGCAGGTGGTGAACTCGTCGGCCAGGGCCAGGCGGGGATGGGCCGCGAGTACCTCGGCAACGAAGTCCGAGGGCAGGACGTCGGCCCGGGAGCCGGAAATGTCCAGACCGGTGGCAATCTCGAGAAGGTAACCCTCCACGTCCATTGCCGGGTCTACTGAAGGCCAGTTGTGCCGGATGATGACGTCCAAAGCCCGCTGCCGCCTCGGCGCCGCCCAGCCCGCCCCGGCCGTGAGCGCGACCGCGACGTGCCCACCCGCCTCCTCGTAGGACAACGCCACGTTGTCGTAGGCCGGGGCCAGACCCATGTCGTGCAGCAGCGCCGACACGTAGAGCAGCTCGTGATCGATGCCGGTGCGGTCCTCCGCGATGGCGAAAGCCTCCGCCCAGAGCCAGGAACGCACTGAATGGTTCAGCAGCGTGGGCGAGAGGTAGGCGGCGGCCAGTTCATGGGCGGCCGCGGCCGCGCCGGTGGCGGGCGGCGTGAGATCAGCTAGATGCACAGCGGCATCCTGCAGCAGAAAAGCGGCGGGGGCACCGGAATTCCGGTACCCCCGCCCGAAGCCTCAGCAGAGTTCGCTGACGTCCTCAGCGGTACTGGAGTCGGGCTCGTCCTCTGCTTCCTGCTCTTGCTCCTGGGCCTGCTTCTTGCGCTTGGGAGTCTCGGTGGCGCTCGGGGTCGGGCTCGCCGTAGTGGTGGAAACCGCGGTGGGAGTGTCCTGCACGGACTTCTGGATCGCCTCGCGCACCTGCTTGCGGATCAGGTCGTAGTCCGGGTTGCTGCGGCTGGCGACCACGTCGTCGGTGAAGGCCAGGCTGGTCACCTTCGCGCTCTGCACCCGGGTGGCCAGCTCCACCCAGGCCTGCAGCTGCGACTGCGGGATGCCGGTGGACATGTTGCTCTTCAGCGCCGCGGCGATGGCCGGGAAGTTCTTGGCCAGGTTCACCGGGTTGGCCTGCTCGGTGACCGCGGCGATCACGCAGCGCTGCCGCCGCATCCGGTCGTAGTCGCTGGTGCTCCAGCGGGAACGGGCGAACCAGAGGGCGTGCCAGCCGTCCATCTTCTGGTTCAGCCCGGCCTCGATGTACCCGATCGTCTCCTCCGGATGGCTGGAGTCGCCGCCGATCGGCAGGCGCTCGTGCACGTCCAGGGTGACGCCGCCCATCGCGTCGATGAAGTCCTCGAAGCCCTCGAGGTTCAGCATCAGGTAGGTGTCGATCTCCAGGCCGGTGATGCCGGTGACCGCGTCCTCGGTGGCCTTCAGGCCCGGGTTGGCGTTGCCGGCGTAACCCTCGGCGTCCAGCGCCCACGTCCACACCGCGTTGAGCAGGCACTCGCCGCCGGGGCAGTAGTAGCCGTTCGGCCAGGCCGCAGCACCCGGGCTGCCCTTCTTGAACGGCACCCGCTCCAGGTTGCGGGGCAGGCTGAACAGCACGGTGTTGCCGTTCTCGGGGCGGATGCTGGCCACGATCAGGGTGTCCGGGCGGATGCCCTCGCGGGTGTCGCCGGCGTCGGAACCGATCAGCAGGACGTTGATCCGCTTGGTGTCGGCCCAGGGGTCGTCGGCGGCGGTGTCCGGGGTGGCGTCCTCGGCATCCTTGTCCGCGTCGTCGCCGTCCTGGAAGACGCTGGTCACCAGATCGCGCTGCACCAGGGAGTATTCGGTGACCGCGTAGGCGGGGACGCAGGCGCCGACCACCAGCCCCAGCGCCACGCCCCAGCTCAGGACCTTCTGGAGGGTGCCGAGCCGGGCCCGGCGCTGCAGCTGGGCGTTGGTGAGCAGGATCAGCAGGGCCCACAGGACGCCGGCGGTCACCGCGGCGATCGCCAGGATGAGCAGCCGCTGCGGGTCCAGGGCGAACGACAGCCCGCTGCGCAGGATGTCCGCGGTAAAGGCCCAGATCGCGAACGCGCTAAGGGCGATCGTGATCAGGCCCATGATGACGGCGCCGGTCCGGCGCCGTCCCGCGGCGATCAGGCCCAGTCCGGGCAGCACCGAACCCACCACGGTCCAGGAGAGCACCCAGGGCAGACCATGGGGCCGGACCTTGGGGATCGGGTTGGTGACGGCCTGGGCGGAGCCCTCAGTCTTGCCGCCGGGCGACGTACTCACCCTCGACTCCTGTCCTGTCAACTCATCCATGACTACCCGCGGTGCGCCACAGGTAGCGCACCGCGGGTAGGAAGTTCAGCTTTCGGGTCAGGATAGATCGACTTCCTGTCTACCCCTGCCCGGGCCCCTGTGAATCGTTGCCCGGGCCACCGTTGTTGCCCGGATTGCCACCCGGACCGCCCTGGTTTCCGCCACCGTCGCCCAGGCCGCCACCATTGCCCTGGCCGCCGCCGTTACCGCCACGGCCCTTGTTCTTGTCCTTCTCCGGCTCGGGCGGCGGCGGGGGCGTGCCGATCAGGCTGCTGTCCGGGCTGCCGAACTGCTTCACCGGTTCGCCCTCGAGGGCCTCGCTGGTGACGTCCTTCCAGATCTTCGCCGCGAAGGTGGCGCCGTAGACCGCGCCGTACCACTGGTTGTTGATCCGGATGCCCTGCATGGTGCGGCGATCGCCGTTGACCGTCTCCGGCCCGACCCACACCGCGGTGGCCAGCTGCGGCGTGTAGCCGACGAACCAGGTGTCCTGCGAGCTGTTGGTGGTACCGGTCTTGCCCGAGGCCGGCTGGCCGTTCGGCAGGGTGCCCACGCTGCCCGCCGTACCGGTGGTGAACACCTTGCTCAGGCCGGTGGTGGTGGTGTTGGCCACCTTCTCCGAGATGGTCTGCTTGCACTTGGCGCCGGGGATCTTGACCTTCTTCTGGTTACGGTCCTTGATCGAGGTGACCACGATCGGGTTGCAGCGGATACCACCGGAGGCGAACGTGGCGTAGGCGCTGGCCATCGTCATCGGCGACTGGCTGGCGGTACCCAGGATCACCGAGGGCTCGCACTGCGGGACCTTGGTGGTGGTCTTCGGCTTCTTCTTGTCGTAGTTGCCGGGGATGCACGGGTCGGTCACCGCCTGGGCGCGGTGCATGCCCAGGTTGCCCGCCATCTTCTGGATGTCGCACAGGTCCAGCCGCTGGGCCATCCGCACGAAGGCACCGTTGACCGAGTCCTTGGTGGCGTTCCAGACGCTCATGCTGCCCTGACCTGCGCCGTCGGCCGAGTTCTTGAACGGCCAGGGGCTGCCGCCCAGGCTGCCTCCGCAGGAGCGGAACGAGCTCATCGCCGCGGTGCCGGGCGAACCGTCCACCGAGTCGTACAGCGAGTGCCCGGCGTCCAGCCAGGAGGCCAGCACCACGGGCTTGAAGGTGGAGCCGGTCTGGAAGCCGGACGAGCCGCCGTACCGGTAGTCGGTGGAGTAGTTCACCGTGGTGTTCTGCCGGGCCTGCTTGGGGTTGTAGAACTTGTTCTGGGTGATCGAGAGCACCTTGCCGGTGCCCGGCTCCACGGTGACCGTGGCGGTGGCCACCCGGCTGTCGTCCTTCGGCGGGATCCGGGTCTTCACCGAGTTCCAGGCCGCCTTGAGGATCTTCGGCTCGAGCGTGGTGGTGATCGTGTAACCGCCGCGCATGAAGGCGTTCTCGCGGTCCTCCTGGGTCTCACCGAGCGCCTTGAAGTCGTCGCTCTTGGTGATCACGTTGTAGACGTAGTCGCAGAAGTAGGCCTTGGTCCTGGCGTTCGCGCAGCCGGCCCGGGTGGGGGTGATCTTCATCTTGAGCGGCGCCTTGACCGCCTCGTCGTGCGCGGCCTGGTCGATCTTGCCCAGTGAGAGCATCTTGGCCAGCACCCGGTTGCGCCGGCCGAGTGCCCGGTCCTCGTCGGCCTGGTCGGTCAGCTCGTCCAGGTCGTACATGGCCGGGGCGTGGATCATCCCGGCCAGCATCGCCGCCTGCGGCAGGGTGACCTTCTCGGCGGTGGTGCCGAAGTAGTACTTGGAGGCCGCCTGCACCCCGCTGGTCTGCCCGCCGAACCAGGCGATGTTGAGGTAGCGCTCCAGGATCTCCTGCTTGCTCAGCCGCTGCTCCAGGGCGGTGGCCAGGCGGATCTCGCGCAGCTTGCGGTCGGACGACTTCTCCCCGGCCGCGGCCTGCTTCTCCTTGTCGCCGCTGACGAAGCCCTCCTGCGCGAGGGTGTTCTTGACCAGCTGTTGGGTGAGCGTGGAGGCGCCCTGCGAGCCCGTCCCCAGCATCGTCACCGCCGCCGCGCGGATCAGGCCCTCGGTGTCCACCCCGCTGTGCTCGAAGAACCGCTCGTCCTCGATCGAGACCACCGCGTCCTGCAGGAACGGCGAGACCTGGTCCAGCTTGACCGGCACCCGGTTCTCGTCGTAGAAGGTCGCGATCGGCGAACCGTCGGCCGCCAGGATCTGGGTGTTGGACGCGACCGGGGTGTCCGCCAGCTCGCTGGGCAGGTCCAGGAACGCGTTCACCGCGTCGTTCGAGGCCAGTCCGGTGGCGCTGACCGCCGGGGCGGCCAGGCCGGCCACCAGCAGGCCCCCCACCAGGCTGGCGGCCGCGAAGGCGCCGATCAGGCGGGGCAGGGACTTGCGGCCGGGCGTGTGCGATTCGCTCAAAGCTCTTCCAGCGTCCTTGGTTTGCCGTCCGCATCCGCACAGGGGAAACGGACGGCGTTCAGTAGAAGGAGGAGAGCCGGACCCGCGTTCCGGCGCGGTCCGTGCTTCCTACGCGAGAGTACTGCGCGGCGGCGGTTTCTACTCTCGTTCTGAAGGATGAAACGTCACGATTCGAATGTCATCCTGCAGGATGACAACCTTCCGGCGATCGCAACGTGTGTGATCGGGGACACGGCCCGGATCGGCTCCATGACAGATGTCATCGGAGGTTGGTGAGGAACGGGACCGGCCGACGGCCGGAACCGGCGCCAGGCTGGTTCTCATGAACAGCGACCTGCACAACGAGTTCGCGGTCCGGGTGCGGGGACTGCGGCGCACCTACGGCACGGGCGCCTCGGCCTTCGAGGCGGTCCGCGGCGTCGACCTGGACGTCCCGGTCGGCTCGATCACGGCCCTGCTCGGCACCAACGGGGCGGGCAAGACGTCCACGCTCGAGATCATCGAAGGTCTGGCCGAGCCGAGCGCGGGCAGCGTCGAGGTGCTCGGCCGCAACCCGGTCACCGACCGTGCCGCGGTGCGCCGGCGCACCGGAGTTCTGCTGCAGCGCAGCGGCTTCTCCGGCGACCTGACCGTGCGGGAAACGCTGAAGCTCTGGGGCGGAACGCTTTCGGCGCCGCGCCCGGTCGAGGAGATGATCGATCTGCTCGACCTGCGCGGGCGGGCCGACACCCGGGTGCTGTCGCTGTCCGGCGGTGAGACCCGTCGCGTCGACCTGGCCTGCACGTTGATGGGCGGCCCGGAGCTGGTGGTGCTGGACGAGCCCACCACCGGCCTGGACCCGGAGAGCCGGCGCGAGGTGTGGGCGCTGATCTCCGGCCTGCGCGAGGCCGGCGCCACGGTGCTGGTGACCACGCACTACCTGGACGAGGCGGAGACCCTGGCCGACCGGCTGGAGATCATGCACGCCGGGCAGATCGTGCGCTCGGGCACACCTACCCAGATCGCCGCCGGGCACCCGTCCACGATCAGCTTCTCTCGCCTGGAGCAGCTGCCGGAGGGCATCTCGGGGGTGACCCACCGCCGCGAGGAGTACGGGCGCACGATTCTCCAGACGCAGGACCTGCAGACCTCTTTGGCGCACCTGCTGGCCTGGGCCGGCGGCAACGGGGTGCGCCTGGACAGCCTGGACGCCCGCAGCCCGAGCCTGGAGTCGGTGTTCCTCGCGATCGCCGACGGCCGCGACCCGATCTCTCCCGAATCCTCCGAAACCGAGCTGCTGGAAGGAAGCCTGCGATGAGCACCGCCACGATGGAACGGTTTTCGGTGTCCCGCACCCTGCACCTGGCCCGCTGGAACACCGTGCTGCTGGTCCGCAACCGGCTGGCCCTGAGCTACGCCCTGGTCTTCCCCCTGGTCCCGCTGCCGATGCTGCTGCTGGGCGATCGGGGCAGCTCCACCCTGGGCATCTCCGCGATCGGCGGGGTCCTGCTGCTGGCCGGGCTGTTCCCGGTCTTCTACAACGTCCTTTCGCAGTTCGTCAGCCGCCGCGACGAGCTGGTGCTGAAGCGGATGCGCACCGGCGAGACCAAGGACGGCGAGCTGCTGGCCGGCATCGCCCTGCCGGGCATCCTCTGCGCGCTGCTGACCTGCGCGGTGGCCGTGCCGATCGCGATCGCCGGCGGGCAGATGGTGCCGGTGAACATCCTGCTGTTCGCGCTCGGCGCCGTGCTGGCCACGGTGATGTTCGCCGCCTTCGCCTACTGGACCGCGGCCTGGACCCGCAGCGCCGAGGCCGCCCAGCTGACCAGCCTGCCGGTGATCGTCCTGGCCTCGGTCGGCCCGTTCGTCGGCGGTCTGCCCGCCCTCTCCGAGAACGTGCGGGAGGCCATCTCGCTCACTCCCGGGGCGGCGATGACCGAGCTGGTGCGGGTGGGCTGGTTCGGCTTCGACGGGTTCGAGGCCACCACCTCCACCCTGAGCTTCGCCGAGACCTGGGGCCTGGCCGGGCAGCCGCTGCTGGTCATGCTGGTCTGGACCGTCATCGCCCTGGACCTGGCCCGGCGCTCGATGCGCTGGGAACCCCGGGCCTGAACCTTGATCGTTACCCTGACCAGGGTGAAGCTGCGTAGACCCCGTCGTTGGTCGGAGCTGAGCCGGGTGGAGAGGGTGGGCCTCTACACCCGGCAATCGCTCTATCTGGTGCTGTGGGGGATGTGCGGCGGGTTCGTGCTGTCGGCGGCGCCCAGCAACGGGCGAGGAACGGCGATCGCGGCCGGCGCCGTCGTGATCACGGCGCTGGGGTCGATCGCGCTCAAGGCCGTGATGGAGATCTACCCCCAGACGCAGCCGTTCCCCTGGCGGGAGACGGTTGCGTTGTCGGTGGCCTGCGCGGTGTATCTGGGCGCGGTCGGGCTGACCGCCGAGGGAGTCGACCGGGCGACGGTAGCGATCCTGATTGTCGCCAACCTCGCCGCCGGCCTGGGCGGACTGCCCGATCGCCGGTACACCGCCGCCGTGACTTTGGCCTGCGCCGTGGTGGTCGGGCTCAGCGGAGACCCGATGTTCGGCCCGGTGATCGGGGCCGTCGTGGCCGCGTTCGTCATCTTCACCGTGCGGGCCTCGCTGTGGTTGTACGGCATCGTCGCCGAGTTGGACGCCGCCCGGCACACCCAGGCCCGGCTGGCGGTGGCCGAAGAACGGCTGCGCTTCTCCCGCGATGTGCACGACGTGCTCGGCCGCCGCCTCTCAACCATCGCCGTGCAGGCCGAACTCGCCGCCACTCTGGCCGGGCGTGGTGACGAGCGGGCGGCCACGCAGATGATGGAGGTGCGCCAGGTTGCCCACGACGCCCTCACCGAAGCCCGCGAGCTGGCCCGCGGCTACCGCCCGACCAGCCTGAGCCAGGAACTCGAGGGAGCCCGCTCGTTGCTGCGCTCGGCCGGGATCGAGGTCGGCCTGGAGATCGACGTGGTGCCCCGGGCCTGGCACGAGGCGGCCGGCTGGGTGGTCCGCGAGGGCGTGACCAACGTGCTGCGGCACTCCTCGGCCGATCTGGTGCGGATCTCCTATCAGGACCACGAGCTGCGGATCGAGAACGACGGCCTGGCCGAGAACCCGCCCGGTGCAACCGAAGGCTCCGGTCTGCGCGGCCTGGGCGAGCGGCTGCTCCCGCTGGGCGCCGAGGTGGAAGCCGGCCGGGACGGCGAGAACTGGGTACTGGTGGCCCGCCTGCCCGGAACCGGGCCGCTCAGCGCAACCGTCACGCCGAGTACCGAAGGTGCGCACAACGTCCCAAGTCTGAGCTCTTCCGAACCAAGGAGAATCCCGTGAGCACCCCGGTCCGCATCCTGCTCGCCGACGACGAGAACCTGATCCGCACCGCGCTGGCCCAGATGCTCAGCCTGGAGGACGATCTCGACGTGGTCGCCGAGGCCGCGACCGGCGACGAGGCGGTCGCGATGGCGGTGAAGCACCAGGTCGACGTGGCCGTGCTGGACCTGCAGATGCCGGTCCTGGACGGGATCGGGGCGGCCGAGCAGCTGGGCCGGCAGCTGCCCGGCTGCGCCTGCGTGATCGTCACCAGCCACGGACGACCTGGTCACCTCAAGCGCGCCCTGGCCGTCGGGGTGCGGGGTTTCCTCCCGAAAACCACTTCGGCGACAACCCTCGCGAACGTGGTGCGAACCGTCCACCAGGGCGGGCGTCACGTCGATCCGGAACTGGCGGCCGAAGCCATCGCGGCCGGCGACAGCCCGCTCACCCCACGCGAGTCCGACGTCCTCGAACTGGCCGCGAGCGGCGCCCCGATCGACGAGATCGCCGCCCGGGCCTCACTTTCGCCCGGAACCGTGCGCAACTACCTGTCCAACGCGATGACCAAACTGGACGCGGCCAACCGGCACGACGCCTGCGCGATCGCCCGGCGGATGGGCTGGATCTGACCGTTGGGCGATGCTCGGGTGGCGCCGGGCGATCTGGATGTCACGATGAGCCGCTGGACCGAACGGCAACGATTGACGAGGTGGGGCATGCAGTCTCGGGTGCCGGTGGTGCTGCTGGTGGAGGACGATCCGGGTGACGTCCTGATGATCACCGAGACGTTCGAGCGGGCGGCCCGGCCGCCGGTGCTGCACCGGGTCGAGGACGGGCAGGAAGGGCTGGATTTCCTGTACCGCAAGGGCAGGTACGCCACCGTGCCGCGGCCCGACCTGATCCTGCTGGACCTGAACATGCCCCGGCTGGACGGCCGCCAGTTGCTGGACGTGATCAAGGCGGACACCGCGCTGCGGGCGATCCCGGTGGTGGTGTTCACCACCTCGGACGCCGAGGCGGACGTGCTGAGCAGCTACCAGCGGCACGCCAACGCCTACGTGACCAAGCCGATCGACCTGGCCGGCTTCGAGACCGTGATCGACCGGATCGAGCGCTTCTACACGGCCACCAGTGCCCTGCTGCCTCTGGAGAGGTAGCAAAATGCGGATGGTGGGCAACTCGCACGCAGCGACTTGCCCACCATCACGTGCGACTACTGAGCGAGGCGCACAGCCTCGGCCTGCGGGCCCTTCTGGCCCTGGCCCAGCTCGAACTCCACACGCTGACCCTCGTCGAGCGCACGGTAGCCGTCCATCTGGATCGCAGACCAGTGAACGAAGACGTCAGCGCCGCCCCCGTCGATGCTGATGAAGCCGAAACCCTTTTCGGCGTTGAACCACTTGACCGTACCCTGTGCCATGTTTGTCCTAAGTTCAGGAGGCTCACCAAGTCGTTTACCTGGTGTAGCCGGACCAAGCTTAGGCCAGAACGGTGCACTGATGCACTCCTCTCCGAAAGTAGGCCTCGGAATCGCCCGGTTGCCGGATGGAAAAACTCTGGTCAACACCATGATCACGTCGTGAAAAGTCCCTAGAATCCGACATATGGGACATCGGGACGCCGATGGTGTCGACGGGGCTGGTGTGGTAGTTGGCCGGGACAACGAAGTCCGGCAGGTCAGAAAGGTGCTGGCCGAGGCCCGGCACGGGCGGGGCGGGGCGCTGCTGGTCCAGGGCGAACCCGGGATCGGCAAGACCACGCTGCTGGCGGCGGCCACCGCGGCGCCGGCCGGGATGCAGCTGGTGGCGCTGAGCGGATTCGAGGCGGAATCGCAACTTCCGTTCGCCGCGGTGCAGCGCCTGGTGATCCCGTTACGCGAGTTTCTGCCCGCTCTGCCGCCGCGGCATCTGCGCGCGCTGGAGGTGGCTTCCGGGGCCGCCGCCGGTCCGCCGCCCGACCGGTTCCTGATCGGCCTGGGCGTGCTCGGGCTGCTGGCCGCGGCCGGAGCGGTCCGGCCGGTGGCGTGCGTGGTGGACGATGCGCATCTGCTGGATCCGGAGTCGCTCGACGTCCTGGGGTTCGTGGCCCGGCGGCTGGAGGCGGAGGCAGCGGCCGTGGTGCTGGCGGCCCGCGCCGGCGCCGGCCTGGAGCAGCAGTTGGCCGGAGTACCGCAGCTGCCGCTGAGCGGCCTGGCGCTGGAGCCTGCGGTGCGCTTGCTTACCCAGTCGATGAACGAGCCGATCGACCCGGCCGTGGCCGCGCAGATCGCCGTGGCCACCGGTGGCAACCCGCTGGCGCTGACCGACCTGGCCGGCGAGCTGACCGTGCGCCAGCTCACCGAGTCCAGCCTGGGCGACGAGCCGTTCCCGGTTGGCCGCCGGCTGGAGGCGTTCTACGTGCGTCAGGTGCGGGCGCTGGACCCCGCCGGGCAGGTCTGGCTGCTGGTGGCGGCGGCCGATGCCACCGGAGACCACGATCTGATCGCCGAGGCCGCCGCCAAGCTGGGGCTGCCGGACGCAGCGGCCGAGGGCGCGGAGGAGGCCGGGCTGGTCGAGCTCCGGGCCACCGTCCGGTTCCGCCACCCGCTGGTGCGCTCGGCCGCCTACAACGCGCCGGTGGGGCGGGAACGGCGGCGGGTGCATCGGGCGCTGGCCGAGGTCGCCGAGTCGATGGGACTGTCCGACCGCGCGGCCTGGCATGCGGCCAAGGCCACGCTGGGCACCGACGAGGCCGTGGCCCAACGGGTGGAGCAGGCCGCCGACCGGGCCGGTGAACGCGGTGGGTTCGCTTCCCGGGCCAGCGTTCTGACCCAGGCGGCGGCGCTGACCCCGCCGGGCGGGGACCGGTACCGCCGGCTGGTCGCGGCGGCCGAGGCGGCGTTGGCGGCCGGTACGTCGCAGCTGGCCAAGGATCTGCTGGACGACGTGGACGAGGACGACCTGGACGACCTCACCCGCGGGCGGATGCTGGCCCTGCGGGCGCAGTGGGCGCTGTTCACGGCGGATCCGGCGCTGCGGCACACCGGTGCCGACCTGCTGGAGGCGGCCGACCTGTTCGAGGGGCACGACGACGAGCTCGAACAGAAGACGTTGTTGCTGGCCTGGGAGCTGGCGTTACCGGCCGAGCGGCTGGCCACCGGGATGAGCTGGCAGCACCTGGGTCGGCGGATGGCCCAGGCCGCGCAGCGAAGACCAGGCCCGCCGGCGGTGCTGCTGGAGGCCCTGAGCGCGCACCTGCTGCTGCCCTTCGAGCAGGCCGTGCCCGCCCTGCGCCGCGCCGCCGAGGTGCTGGCCGACCTGCCGCCGGAGGAGATGCTGCTCTACGGCCACTGCAGCGCGGCGCTCTGCTCGGCGCTGTGGGACGAGCAGCTGCGCCGGCTCTGCCTGGAACGCTGGGCCCAGGCCGCCCGCGACGCCGGATCGCTGCAGCAGCTGGACACCGCGCTGTGGGTGCAGTCGCTGTACGAGATCACCCTGGGCAACCCGCGCGGGGCCACCGACTTCATCGAGCAGGTCCGTGAACTGCGCCGGGCGATCGGGTACGAGGCCGAGCACGTGATCAACGTGGCCCTGCTGGCCTGGACCGGGGTGCCGCGGGCCCAGGTGCAGGCGATGGCCCAGGCCACGTACGACACCGGGTTCGGCGGGGTGCACTCCAGCGCGGTGCGTGGGCTGGCCGCGATCGAGCTGGCCGACTCCCGCTTCGAGTCCGCGTACGACCTGCTGGTCCCGTTCTACGAGGAGCCGTTCTTCCACACCTCGCCGATCGGCTACCCCGACCTGATCGAGGCCGCGGTGCGCAGCGGCCGGCGAGCCCAGGCCGAGGCGGTGCTCGAGCTGCTGCAGGCGCGGGCCGAGGCCTGCGGCACACCGTGGATCGTCGGGGCCACGGCTCGCTCGCGGGCGCTGCTGAGCCGGGGTGCGGCCGCGGAGAAACACTTCCAGGAGGCGATCGAGGTCTCCACGGTGGAGGCGGAGCTGGGCCGGGCACACCTGCTGTACGGGGAGTGGCTGCGGCGGGCGCGTCGGCGGCGAGAAGCCCGGGAGCAGCTGCAGAAGGCGTCGCAGCTGTTCACCCGGGTGGGGGCGGAGGCCTTCCGGGGCCGGGCCCAGCGGGAGCTGGAGGCGATGGGGGAGGCGACGGCCGCGCCGGATCCGGCCGAAGGCCCGGCGCTGACGGCGCAGGAGGCCACGGTGGCCAGGCTGGCGGCCGCGGGCCGGACCAACGCCGAGATCGCCGCCACGATGTTCCTGAGCAGCAACACCGTGGACTACCACCTGCGCAAGGTCTTCTCGAAGCTGGGCATCTCCTCCCGCCGGCAGCTCCACGATCGGCTACAGCCGTAAAGGACTACGAACGTCACGTGGTCCGGGGATCCGTACGAAAGGTGAGGCTCGAGCCGTCCCCACATCGCCCTGATCCACCGGGAGGCCACCCATGCCCTTCGTCACCGCGGACGACGGCGCCGAGATCTTCTACAAGGACTACGGAACCGAGGGCACCCCGGTCGTGCTCAGCCACGGCTGGCCGCTGAACTCGGACGCCTGGGAGGCCGCCGCGCGCTTCCTGGCCGAGAACGGTCACCGGGCGATCGCCCACGACCGGCGCGGGCACGGCCGCTCCAGCCAGACCTGGCACGGCAACGAGATGGACACCTACGCCGACGACCTGGCCGTGCTGCTGGACACCCTCGACCTGCAGGAGGCCACCCTGGTCGGGCACTCCACCGGGGGTGGCGAGATCGTGCACTACGTGGGCCGGCACGGCACCGCCCGAGTGGCCAAACTCGTGCTGGTCTCCGCCGTACCCCCGCTGATGCTGCACACCGAGGACAACCCGCAGGGCCTGCCCCTGGAGGTCTTCGACGGGATCCGGGCGGGCGAGGCGGCCAACCGGGCCCAGCTGTACCGCGACCTGGCCGACGGCCCGTTCTTCGGGCACAACCGCCGCCAGGACGTGGCCCAGGGCTTCCGCGACGCGTTCTGGCTGCAGAGCATGGCCTGCGGGCACCGGGCCGCCTACGAGTGCATCGCCGCGTTCTCGGCCACCGACTTCCGCCCCGACCTGGCCAAGATCGACGTGCCCACGCTGGTGGTGCACGGCGACGACGACCAGATCGTGCCGTTCGAGGTGGGCGGGAAGCGCTCGGCCGAGGCCGTCACCGGCGCCGAGCTCAAGGTCTACGAGGGTGCTCCGCACGCCCTGCCCGACACCGACCGCGATCGTCTGCACGCCGACCTCCTCGCCTTCATCGACGCCTGATTCTCCCACCTAGGAAAGGCTTTCGCCGCCATGAGCAGACCCGACACCGTCGTCCTCGTCCACGGCCTCTGGGTCACTCCCCGCAGCTGGGAGGAATGGATCCCCTACTACCAGGCCAAGGGCCTGAACGTGATCGCCCCGGCCTACCCGGGCTTCGACATCGAGGTCGAGGCGCTGCGTGAGAACCCGGACGTGATCGCCGGTCTCACCGTCCCGGACACCCTGGACCACCTGGAGTCGGTGATCCGCGGGGTGGAGAACCCGCCGATCATCATGGGGCACTCCTTCGGCGGCACCCTCACCCAGCTGCTGCTGGCGCGCGGGCTGGGAGCGGCCGGAGTGGTGATCGACTCGGCGCCCACCGAAGGCGTGCGGGTGGTGCCGGTCTCCCAGACCCGTTCGTTGTTCCCTGCTCTGAAGAACCCGGCCAACCGCAAGCGGGCCTTCGCCTTCACCGCCGAGCAGTGGCACTACGCCTTCGCCAACACCCTCACCGCCGAGGAGTCGAAGGTCACCCATGACCGGTACGCGATCGCCGCGCCGGGGCACTGGATCTTCGAGTACGGCCTGTTCGCCAACTTCAAGCCCGGCCACCAGGACACCTGGGTGGACTACTCGGCCGACCGGGCGCCGCTGCTGTTCATCGCGGGGGAGAAGGACCACATCATGCCGCCCTCGGTGAACCGTTCCAACGCCGAGCACTACAAGAAGTCCCCGGCGGTGACCGAGTACTTCGAGTTCCCCGGCCGCGACCACTGGACCTGCGGTGCTCCCGGCTGGGAAGGCGTCGCCGATCACGCCCTGGAGTGGGCGCTGAAGAACGCGCGCTGAGTTCGTGACCGTCGCCCGGCCCGCGCTGCTGCGGGCCGGGCGGCTGCCTTTTGGGGCAGTCCAGCCGGCCGTCCCGCTGCTACGGCTACCCTGACCGGGGAGGAACGACTCGGGGGGTCGGGCCGGTGGAAACCCTTGAAGTGCCGAGCAGATCATTGAGGACGTGGTTGCTGGCCGCCGTCGTGGTGCTCGCCTTGGTGTTCACCGGGCAGACGCTCGCCAACCGGGGCGCCACCGACCGCCGGCGCTTCGACCAGCTGGAAGCCCAGTTCGAGGAACACCGGGAAGCTTTCGTCGCCGGCCGGGCCCGGATGCGGCAGCTGGTAGCCGCCAACCCCCGGGCCGAGCAGATCGTCTGGAGCCGTACTCAGATCTGTGTTCACCGGGCACCGCCCCCGCCCGACGGCCCGCAGCCGGATCCGCCTGCGCGGGGCGAGCCGTGCCGTCCCGCAGCTCTGGAGCAGCTGCCTGGCATTGCCACCGTCACCTACCAGGCCAAGGATCCGGGCCGCACGTACTTTCGGTTCACCGCCGCCCGCTACACCCTGATGTACTCGGCCGCCGGTGATTCCAGCGGTTTCGCGCGGGCGCGCGGGTTCCGTTCCAGCCGGGATCTGGAACACGGATGGACGTTGCTGGGCCCGATCGCCCACCCCGAACAGGAACGCTCGCAGTGGACCCAAGCGGTGATCCAGGCGTCAGCTTCGCTGTCCGACAAACCCGGTCGGTGAATCGCCGAACCGACGCCGGAAAGCCCGGGTGAACGTCCCCTGGTCGTTGAAACCACTTTCGTAGCAGGCCGAACGCACGCTCACCCCGCGCTCCAGCAACCGTCGGGCGAATTCCAGCCTGGCCGCCCGGATCTCGTCGCCCGGAGTGCGGCCCACTTCGGCGAAGAGCACCTGAACCGAGCGCACCGACATGTGCTGCGCCCGGGCCAGCCGGGCCACCCCGAACTCAGGGTCGCGAAACTGCTCGTGCACCTGGCGGAACAACTCGTCGCGCACCTGCGCCCGAGTACGCCCACCCAGCGTGTCGGCCGCCTGGGCCGCCTGGCGCCCGTTCCAGATCGAACGCTGCTTCTCGCCGGTGCCGCGATCGCTGGCGTCCTCGAACGAGAGCAGCGTGGCCCCGGTCGAGCCCAGCGAGCGGGTGGACCAGACCACCGGAACCGGCCGCCCCGAACGGGTGGTGAACCATTCGGTACCGCCCCGCGGACCCGATCCGGAACGTCCGACAATTGGGCAGTTCTCCTGGGGGTACTGCGAGCCGTCGGGGTGAGTCTCGTGCAGGGTGCAGTGGCTGGGACGGCCCAGCAGTTCGCCCGGGTCGGTGTATCCGAGCAGGAACACGGCGGCCTGGTTGACCAGCTGCACGTGGCCCTGGGCGGCGATCACCCACAGTGGGGTGGGGGCCTGCTCGATCACCGCTTCGAGCAGGGCGTTGTCCTGATGGGGGACGAGTGTGGGCGTCGCGGTCATGGTGGCTCACCTCTCGTCGGGTCGGCACAGGACAGGGCCCTAGAGGCTCACACGCGGTCGTGTCACGGCGGTTGCCGGAGTGTCGCGGCTGTGTGACAGGGGCGTCCGCCTGCGCTTTTTGCCGCAAGGTCTGCGTGCAGGGCCTGCGCGGGGACGGGGGTGGTGCGGTGATCTGGAAGCCCACCGGTGCCGACGAAGGAAGCAGGCCATGGCATACAACCCCGCGCTACGAGAGCACGCGGCGAACGAGGTCGACGAGCAGCGGATCGCCAAGGGGCTGACCTGGCGGGCCCTGGCCGAGCACATCGGCCGCCCGCCGGCCTGGGCCACCGCCGCCCTGCTGGGCTCGCACCCGATGAGCGCCGAGGACGCCGAGAAGGTCGGCGAGCTGCTGGAACTCAGCCCGGAGACGATCCGGGCCCTGCAGCGTCAGCCGTACCGCACCGCCGACGCAGCGATGGCCAGCGATCCGACGATCTACCGCTTCCACGAACTGCTGGCGGTCTACGGCCCGGCGTTCAAGGCCCTGATCCACGAGCAGTTCGGCGACGGGATCATGAGCGCGATCAACTGCAACGTGGACGTGTCGCGGCGCGAGCACCCGGACGGCGCCCGGGTCGTGGTCAGCATCGACGGCAAGTTCCTGCCCTACCAGTGGGGTGCCTGATGTCCTACGTGCCGCCCAAGGAACTGGCCACCCGGATTCTGGACGCCGGTGAGGCCAAGGTCTTCATGTCCACCCGGGACACCCTGATCCGCGCCTTCATGGCCGGTGCCCTGCTGGGCCTGGCCGCGGCGTTCGCGGTCACGATCACCGTGCGCACCGGGGAGCCGCTGCTCGGGGCGCTGCTGTTCCCGGTCGGTTTCTGCCTGCTCTACCTGCTCGGGTTCGACCTGCTGACCGGCGTGTTCACCCTGGTCCCGCTGGCCCTGCTGGACAAGCGGCCGGGGGTGACGGTCGGCGGGATGCTGCGCAACTGGGGTCTGGTGTTCGTCGGCAACTTCGCCGGGGCGCTGACCACCGCGCTGCTGATGGCGATCTACTTCACCTACGGCTTCAGCGTGGAACCGGATGCGGTGGCCCAGCAGATCGGCACGATCGGCGAAGGCCGCACGCTGGGTTACGCCGAGCACGGGGCGGCCGGGATGCTGACTCTCTTCGTCCGCGGGGTGCTGTGCAACTGGATGGTCTCGACCGCGGTGGTCGGGGCGATGATGTCGGACAGCGTGCCCGGCAAGGTGATCGTGATGTGGATGCCGATCCTGGTGTTCTTCTACCTGGGCTTCGAGCACTCGGTGGTGAACATGTTCCTCTTCCCCTCCGGCCTGCTGCTGGGCGGCGACTTCACCCTGGGCGACTACCTGGTCTGGAACGAGATCCCGACACTGCTGGGCAATCTGGTGGGTGGGCTGAGCTTCGTCGGGCTGATCATCTACGCCACGCACGCCCGGACCGCACCGGCCCGGCCGCGCAAGGTGCCGGCGGCCTGACCTGTTCGGGTGGTCCGGGTTCAGCTCGGTGAAGGTTGTGCCGAAGAGGCGGCATCTCTTCAGGGAGGCTCGAGATGCCGCTCTCTTCGGTACGTTTCAAATACCTGATCGCCGGGCTGGTGACCGCGACGGTGGTGCTCGGCGCCGGAACTGCGGGGGAGCGAGTGGTGATCCCGCATCCGAGTCCTCCGCAGAACCAGGTGCTGTACTGGCTGGACGCCGACGCAGGCCGCTGGGCGGTCGGTCTGGAGGGTGATCGGCTGGGAATCGGCACGCTCGGGAATCCGGTGGAGGACACCGGAGTTGCCTATCGGGCCTCGGTCTCCGGTCGTCTTCCCAAAGATCTTTCCGGCGAACGATTTCGCTGGGCCGAGGCCGGCGACGGCGCATTTGTGTTGCGTAGTGTGGACCTGAGCACCGGGGCCGAGACCAGCCGCGAGGTCGGGTACCGGCCGCTGGCCTGGACCCCGAACGGGTGGATCGGTGTGCTCGGCAACCAGCTGGTCCGGCATCTGGACGGGCAGCCCGACGAGGTCATCCTCAGCGGCTTCGTCCAGGAATTCCCCGGCTACCTGCCCGAGGTGCGCGCCGACGACACCGGCGCCCTGGTCCGGTACCAGGATGCGACCGCCGAACGGCTGGTCCTGATCGAGGGGGGTCAGACCCGTGAACTGGCTGTCTCGAGCGCTGATCCGATCGGCGGAGAGCACCTGCGCGCCCTTACGTTGACCCCGAACTCCGTGGTGTGGTCCACGGTCACCTGGCCCGAACTCCGGGTCGGGCACGTGCATCGGCAGGCCCGCTCGGGCGGGGCGGTGAGCCGGTACCAGTCCGAGCCGGTGGCCGGCCTGGCGGCCACCGACGATGCCATCGCGATCTCGTCCAACCAGCGCCAGCTGATCAACACCAGTCCCCGGTACCTGTACCGCGTCTACGCTCACGACGGCACTGCCTGGCGGCCGATCACCCTGCCGGACAGCTACCCCGGCTACACCGGCAACGACCTCCTCTACGGCCTGGGTACCGACGGCTCGAGGTTCCTGGCGGCGCTCGGCGCCTCCAACGGGAACGACGCCGCGGTCTACGGTTTCGACACCGGAGACGCCACGGTGGTCTCGACCGTCCCGACCGAACACCCGACGGTGGAAGACGTGGTGCTCAACCAGGGCTGGCACTTCACCATCGGCAACGCGGAGGTCTACCGGCGCAAGGTCTCATCCGCTCTGGAGCTGGGACCATTGCAGCGCCTGAGCATGCCGGTCCAGCCCGGCCCCGGCGCGATCTCGGTCTCCGGGCCCTACGTGTTGCGCCGCGACGTCGTGGACGAGCAGTCCCGCTTCGTCCTGATCGAGTTCCCCAACTTCGACAACAAGCCACGCATCCTGCAGGGCCAGGCTCTGGAAGGTGGCCCCGGGGCCACGATCTCCGGCTCGTACTTCCTGGCCGACCATGACGTGTACCGCGTGGACCAGCCCTCGGACGCGCAGCCGCTGGCCTCGCTGGACGCTGTCGACGCTGACCTGTACGGCTCCCGCGTGGTGTGGTCTACCCCGCAGGGCGCGGTGCAGGTGCACGAGCTGGGCCGTCCGAGCCTCGGAGCCCGCACTCTGCTGGCGAGCGGCGCGGCCGGGCCGGTGGCGATCTACGGCAACTCGGTGGCCTGGGCGCGGTCGGGCGGCCGGATCACGGTCGTCGACCAGAACACCGAAAAGCGGCGACAGGTAAAGATTTCTAAGGATGTGAAGTGGATCGGCCTGGGGGAATCGACGCTGGCCTGGGCGGATCAGGACGATGAGGTCTGGGTGCTGAACCTGCGCGCAGGCGACAGCCAACCGGTGAAGACCGGACTGGGTACGCCGGTCGCGCTGGACGCCCATCAGATCGCCGGCTCCGCGGGGAACGGCCGGACCGCCGTCGAGCCGCTGCCGTACGGGCAGGACCAGAAGTATCGGCCCCGGCTGATCTCGGCCCAGACGCCGAGTGCGGTGAACCCCGGCGAGGCGCCGTGGAGCCCGCAGTTCGATTTCACGGCAGACGTCACCGATGCCCAGCTCAAGATCTTCCGCAACGGCCAGTTGGTACGCACCCTGCCGGGCGAATCCGTGTACGGCCGAGTCCGCATCCTGTGGTGGCACGGCGACTATTCCGACGGCAGACCTGCCCCCGCGGGCAATTACACCTGGACGTTCAGCGCCGAGTCCACCACCGGGCAAGGCTCTGCGGTGGGGATCGACGGCAAAAGCGTGGTCGCCGGATCGCTACGCCTGACTCGCTAGGGCCAGCACTTTGTTTACGCGTTGTCTGGGATCGCCCGCACAGAGCTTGGCCAGCGATCGCTCACGATGTGTCAAGGTGGTCCATCCGGTACCAGGTGTACACATCATTTGAGTGTCCCCGCCCACCGCCCACCGCTCACGGTCCGGGACGGCTTTTCCGGTGCGGTGAGCGCCAACCTTGACCAGGCCAACTCCGCCCCGCAGTAGACATGGACTTCCAAAACACGCGCTAGACGCAGGGGATGGCGGCCACCATCAGGGAGCCGCCGCGGGCCAGCGCCGAGAAGATCACGTCGCCGCCGAGCGCTCGCACCCGGTCGAGCATGCCCGGTAGTTCGGCTCCCAGGCGCAGCTGCGCCGGGCGCACCGCGTCGTCCTCGATCTCGATGGTGAGCACGCCGTCGGCCTCGTGACCGCGGATCTCCACCCGCACCCGCTCGCCGTTCTGGGCGCTCGCCGCCTCCAGTACGGCACAGATCAGCGAGTACGCGGTTTCCTCGGTGGCCGCCGGATAACGGCCTTCGGGCAGGCGGACATCTACCGGCACCGACACGCGCTGGGCGACCGCCTCGACCGCAGCGCTCAGGCCGGCCTGGCTGAGTACGGCGGGGTGGATGCCGCGGGCCAGGTCGCGCAGTTCGTCCAGGGCCCGGGAGATTTCCTTGCTGATGCTGCGCAGACGCTGACGGGCGGTGTCGGACAGCTCCTGGGAGTCGGAGGCCGCCAGGAAGAGCTTCAGCGCCAGGAGGCGTTGCTGGGCGCCGTCGTGCAGATCGCGCTCCACCCGGCGGCGTTCGGCGGTTCCGGCCTGGACCGCCTGCATCCGGATCGAGCGCACCTGGCTCAGCCGGGCCAGCACGGCCGCCTGGAGCTGGGCGTTCTCCAGGGCCAGGCCGCTGGCGGCCACGGCGTTGGTGACCACGTTGGGGTGGCGGCGCAGGGCCGGGTCGGTGTCGATGACCGCCAGCGGCGTGCCGGAGGCCGACGCGACCGGAAGCAGCAAACGTCCGTCGTTCTGGTCGTTCTCCGCGTCCGGGATACCCGAGACGTCGACGTAGGTGTTCAGCTCGGGGGCCCAGTACCGGACCCGCAACGACTCGTCGAGCAGAGCAGTGCGTAGGGACGACTGCACGGCCTCCGGGGTCGGGCGCCGCTGGACCTGTCGCACCAGGGTGAGAACCGCGTGGTCGGCCAGCCGCCGGCGCACCACACTGACCAGGAACGCCATCGGGACCAGGGCGAACAGCGCGGCCTGGAGGGCGAACGTGATGTCCTTGGCGGTGCCGTGCACCCCCAGCAGCTGGACGATCGGCACGGTGATCGCGGCCAGCGTGGTGGCCGGCGCGGCGATCGCCATCGGGGTCAGCAACTGCCGGTCCAGGCCGTGCAGCCGCCGGATCCGCAGCATCCAGAGCACGCTGAACAGGACGGCCAGCACCAGCTGCAGCGCGCTGACGGCCTGGATCACGGCGTTGTTCAGCGCCTCGTCCGGGTACAGGGTGATCCACCAGGAACCCGGGTCGTAGTCCTTCCACTCCGGGCGCATGGTGACGTCCTGGGCCAGGATGCCGCCGACCAGCACCACGGCCAGCGCCTTTACGAACATCCGCTCGGGCCCGGTGAAGAGGGACGGGTCGGGGTAACGGAACATCGCCCAGACCGCCAGCGAGAGCGCGACGAAGCTGGAGATGCCGGAGATCAGCGGCAGCGGGCCGAGCGCCCACTCCTCGCTCCAGCCCAGGGCCCACAGCTGGGCCGCGGTGATCAGCAGCGCGCCGGTGGTGCGGTGGCCGGCCTCTTCCCACAGAATCACCCCGGCACCGGTGAGCATGGCCCCGAACAGCAGGCTGCCGATCGCGACGACCGGGTACTCGCGCCAGAGCGGGCCCATCAGCACGGCCCCGAACGCGGACAGCGCAAGGGTGACGGCGAGGGTGCGGGACCACTGCCGGGTGACGGATGGCGGCGCGGACGACGGGGGCGACGTCACGACCAGAGACGTCGAGCTCACCGGATTCAGCGTGGTTGGCCCGGCGAATCTGGACAAGAGGGAAAACTCCCGACCAGTAGTCCCGGATCTTCGGCGCCGGCTGCTAGAGGTTGGGACTTCGGCTCGTGAACGAGGGGGAGAGATGATCGAACGGCTGGCCTGGGTCTCGGCGCTGGACGCGCGGGGGTACGACGAGGACGAGGAGCCGGCCCTGGCGGCGCTGCGCTCGGCGGGGGTGGACGTCGAGGTTGTGTCGTGGGACGACCCGCAGGTGCAGTGGGACCGCTACCAGCGCGCGGTGCTGCGCTCGACCTGGGACTACGCGCGCCGGCTGGAGGATTTCCGAGCCTGGCTGGAACGGGTTTCGCAGCTGACCGACCTGCGCAACCCGCTGCCGATGGTGCGCTGGAGCCTGGACAAGCACTACCTGGCCGAGCTGGAACAGAACGGAGTTCCGGTGACGCCCACCGGGTTCGCCGAGCCGGGGCAGACAGCGGTGTTCCCCGAGGGCGAGTTCGTGGTCAAACCGGCGATCGGGGCCGGCAGCCGGGACGCCGCGTCCTACGGGCCGGACGAGCACGAGCTGGCGACCGCCCACGTGCGCAAGCTGCACGATCTGGACACGAGCGTGCTGGTGCAGCCCCTGCTGAAGTCGGTGGCGGCCGAGGGCGAGTGGGCGCTGGTGTTCTTCGGCGGTGCGTACAGCCATGCCGCCGGCAAGCGGGTCTCACTGCCGCGCGCCAGCGTGATCCAGACCCTGATCGCGCCGACCACCATCGTGCCGCACCAGGCCGATGCCGAGCAGCTGGCCGTGGCGCAGCGGGCCGTCGATCAGGTGGCAGCGCGTTTCGGGGTGCCGGTGTATGCCCGGGTCGACCTGGTACGCGACGACCAGGGCCGGTCGGTGGTCATGGAACTGGAGCTGGTCGAGCCCTCGCTGTTCCTGCCGCACGCGTCCTCGCTGGAGCTTTTCGTGGCCGCGCTGACCCGCAGCTACGAGGAGTGAAGCGACAGACCGCCGAGCTGGGCCGCAGTCCAGCCGTTGGCCCCGGTGAACCGCAGCTGCACGTAACGTACCGGGGTCTGGGAGAAGCTGGCCGAGGCCTGGTTGTCCGTGCTGCTGCGGAACTGGTATGCGGCTGAGCCCTTGAGGGTGCTGTAGGAGCTGCCGTCGACGCTGCCCAGGATGGTGATGGTCTGCGTGCGCCCGTGCCAGCTCGCGGGCAGCGACAGCGCCACCCGGCCGACAGTGGTCACCCGGCCGAGGTCGACGGTGACGGTCTGCGGGAAGCCGGGACCGGCCTCCCAGTAGCTGCCCAGGACACCGTCGAGGATGTTGCCTATCGACAGTCCGCCCCAGGCCTGGCTGCTGGCCTCCACCGAGGCACCGGCGGCCAGGTTCACCCCCGGGTCGGCCACGTCCGGCTCGTCCTCCTCGACCGGGGCCTCCTCCTCGGGCTCGTCCTCCGGCGCCGGACCGGAATCTCCCTCGTCGTCGTTGGTGGGGTCGGTCTGGGGCTGCCCGCCCGCGTTGCCGGAGCCGGGCCCCTGCGTGGTCTGCTGCGGGTTCGAAGGCTGCTGGCCGCCGGACGGGGCGCCTTCCTGCTCGGTGGCCGGGTTCGACGCCGACGCGGAGGCGGAGGGTGTGGCCGTGGCCTTGGGCGACTTCGTGGCGGTGGGCTCGGCGGACTCGGACGGGCTGGGCTCACCGGGATTGTTCGAGTCGTCTGAGTCGGGCACCACGATGTCGAGGCCGGACAGCGACGACTCCTGCGCCGTCTCGGCCGAGCGGGTGACCCACTGCACGGCCATCACGCCACCGGCCATCACCGCGATCACGGCCACGATCGCCCAGATCGTGCGCCGGAGGCCGAACAGGCCGGAGCGCGGTTCGTCGTCCAGGGCGCGCCGACGCATCGCCGGGCTGCGATCCGGCGAGACCACGTCCTGTGGCTCGTCCAGCTCGAACTCTTCGGTGTGCCACTGCGGCGTCGGGTTGCTGCCGTTCACGCGTTCTGCTCCCAGGACGTCAGGCGTGACCCGGCAAATCGTCACGCGCCGAGACATTCTGACAGGCCCGGCTGTGCTCGTGCGGACTTCCGGCCTCAAGTGAGGCACGCCAATTCCCACAGTGACGGCGACGTTTCGGGCTGTAGTGATAAGAGATCGTCAACGAGGGTGGGCACGGAACCAGGTGAGGCGGTCGGCCGGATCGGGGCCGCGCCGGGTGCGGACGGGCGGCTGCGGGGTGTGGTCGGGG
Organism: Kineosporia babensis; assembly: GCF_021129305.1. Lineage (GTDB taxonomy): Bacteria > Actinomycetota > Actinomycetes > Actinomycetales > Kineosporiaceae > Kineosporia > Kineosporia babensis. The sequence continues at coordinate 98,932 of NZ_JAJOMB010000009.1, forward strand.
TCGTAGCGGTCGAAGCGGGCGGTCAGGATGCCGTGGCCGGAGGTGAGGTCGGGCAGAGCGCGGCTGAGCTTCTGCACCCGGGCGGACTGGACGCTGCCCTGGAGCACGACGGCCCGCCCGGCCTGGGTGGAGCCGTCTACCTGGGCGCCTAGCCTTCCCAGGATGGTCAGGATCGGGGGTAGGGCGGATTCGGGGACCTCTAGCTCGAAGCGGTCTACCGGGTGGCAGACCTGGGTGCCGGCCCGGGCCAGCGCGGTGTGCAGGACGCTGGGGGCCAGATGCCGGAAGTCGTTGGCCACGGTGGAGATGGCCTTGTTGAACTTCTGGTGCACCTTGCTCTGGCGTGGACAGTAGGCCGAGCTCGTCATGATGACCCGGCAGTTCTGCACTTCCCAGCCGAACCGGCCGGCGAGCAGGGCTTTACGTACTCCCTCCTCGGTCGCGGCGATGAATGCGGTCGGCAGACGGCCGCGTTCGATGCCGGGGGAGAAGGCGAAGCCGGTGCCGGGCTCCACCCGCAGCCCGATCCCGGCCAGGTACGGGTTGTCGTTCACTCGGATCTCTTCCGAGGCCTCGCCGGTCCCGAGCACGCGTTCGATGTAGAGGACCGACTGTTCGGCGAAGCGCACCTGCACGCCGAAGCGCTCGGCCAGGACGGCGGCGATCACCTCCTGCTGCACCTCGCCGTACAGGCTCACCGCCGCCTCCTGGTCGGCGTCGCTGAGTTCCAGGTTGATCAGCGGGTCTTCCTCGGCCATCTCCTGCAGTGCCTGGAACGCCCGGGTGCGCTGCGAGGCCTGGACCGGCTGCACCAGCGCGCGCACGGTTGCCGGAGGAAAGTGTTGCGGCGGGCGGGGTGAACCGGCACCCACCTGGTCGCCGATCCGGGAGTCGGCCAGCCCGATCACGGCCCCCACCTGGCCGGCGCGGATCTGCTGGGCCGGGCGCAGCCCGTCGCCGGAACTGAGCCAGACCGACGTCACCACTTGGGGTTTGCGGTTGTCCAGAGCCAGCCGTGAGCGGTAGGCGACGCATCCGCGCCACAGCCGCAGCCACGTCCGTCGGTGGCCCTGCTCGTCGCGGTCGATCGCGAAAACCGTTGCCGAAGCGTCCCCTTGATCGTCCTGCGCGGCGGGCGGCAGCTGAGCCAGTGCCTTGAGCAAGGTTTTCACGCCGGCGCCGGTCAGGGCTGAGCCGAACAGCACGGGCAGTGCCTCGGCGCGGGCGATCAGCGGCTGCATCTGGCTTTTCGAGGGCAGCACCAGGGCGTCGGTGAGATGGTCGCGCAACTGCCTGAGGACGCGGGTGGTGTCGGCTCCGGCGCGGTCGGTCTTGTTGACGAAGACCAGGGTGGGGATGCGGGCCCGGCTGAGCGCGCGCCAGATCTGGACGGTCTGCGACTGGACCCCCTCGACCGCGGAGACCACCAGCACGGCCGCGTCGAGAACCCCGATGGAACGCTCCACCTCGGCGATGAAGTCCGGATGGCCCGGGGTGTCGACGATCGTGACGGTGGTGGTGCCCAGGGTGAAGGCGGCGACCGAGGCCCGGATCGTGATGCCGCGACGGCGTTCCAGATCCATCGAGTCGGTGCGGGTGGTGCCGGCGTCCACGCTGCCGAGCGTGGTGGCGGCTCCGGTGGTGAACAGCAGCCGTTCGGTCAGGCTGGTCTTGCCGGCGTCAACATGGGCGACGATGCCCAGGGTGAGCGAGTGGGTGGGCGAGGGCATGCAGCATCTCCACGGTCGAACCGGTGACGGGTCGGGGCGTGGTAGCTGCTCGCATGGTCATTTCTCCTCGATCGGCGAGGTTCCAGCATCCTCAGGGCTGGTGACCCGGCGCAACCGAATTTCGCGGACTGTGTCATCGGCACCTCAAGGTAAGTGAAAACCCCTGCTTAGAAGGCCATACGGTGCCGATGGGGGAGGGTTGCCCTGGTGCGGGCGGGATGTGAGAGTTACCTCTTCTAGGTAGGAGGGGTCTTGTTCACCAGCCGCACGGTCCTGGCGCCCGAGGTGGTGCTGCGCGGCGCGGCGCTGCACTTCGGCCGGCACTCCACCCTCGACATGGACCTGCTGGCCGGGGAGCTCGCGGTCAGCCGGGCCACCCTGTACCGGGCCGTGGGCAGCCGCGACAAGCTGCTGGGCGAGGTGTTCGGGATGATCAGCCGGCGCCTGTTCGCCAGTGCCCGGGCCCGGGTCGGCCCGATCACCGGGCCGGCGGACGTGCTGGCGCTCACCCGGGCCTACATCGGCCTGCTCGACGCTGCCCATCAGCTGCGCACTTTCATGGCCGCGGATCCGCAGATCGCCAGCCGGGTGCTGTTCACCACCGCCGGCGAGACGCAGCGCACGTCGGTGACGGAGCAGGCCCAGGTCTTTCGCGAGGCCGGGCTGAAGGGCGAGGACCTGGAGCGCCGGGCCTTTCTCTACGTGCGCATCGTGGAGTCGGTGATCTTTGCAGAACTGCTCGGCGCCGGTCCGCTGAAGCTGACCGACGCCGAGCCTGCGCTGCGAGCTCTCCTCGATTAGGACAGGACCTAGGGGGTAAAGCTCGAGCAGGTGTTCTGGTAGTCGGAGACGGCGCGGTCCGAGGTCGGGCCGGGGCAGACGAACTGGCGGTACCGCTCGTCGTTGTCCACGAACAACTTCAGCCAGGCGATGCTGTGCTTGGCGATCGTGGTGTTGGAGGTGTTCGGCGCGAAGTGCGAGGCGCCGGCCAGCTCCAGGTAGGCCTTGCCCGGGGCGCTTGGCAGGCTCCGGTAGAACGGCTCGGCGTGCGAGCGGACCGAGGCCACGGTGTCGCGCTCGGCGCCGACCACCAGGGTGGGCACCTGGTTGCCGGAGAACGACTTGGTGGTGTTCCAGGGTGTCAGCGGGATGGCCGCCTGCAACGAGGGACGGCTGCGGGAGGCTTCCAGAGCGCCCCCGCCACCCATCGAGTGGCCGACCACGGCCAGACGGGTCGGGTCGATCCGGTTGGCCACCCGGCTGTCCTTGGTGACCTGGTCCAGGGCGGCCAGCAACTGACGCCCGCGGCTGGCGGGCTGGTCGCTGGTGGTGTTCGTGTCGATGTTGATCACCACGAAGCCCTGCGAGGCCAGCCGGGAGGCCAGCCAGGCCATGCTGGACTTGCGCGCGGTGTACCCGGGGGAGATCGCCACTGCACCGAAGGTGCCCTGCGACGTATCGGTCGGGTAGTAGACGTCGGCGCCGCCGAAACCGTTGGCGCTGAGGCCGGAGATCGACACCTGCGAGGTGCTGAACGGTCCCCGCGAGGACTCGATCGAGGATGTGGTCGGGGCCGGGCCGCGCTGGTAGCCGGAGGCCGGTTCCTCGGCGTGGGCGCTCGGGCCGAGCAGGAAGCCGGCTGACACCAGGGTGGCTGTCGCCATGGCGGCGATCAGGGTCCGGGGCCGCCGAAGCAGGGCGGTCGGGCTCTTCGATCCGGACGGCTGCGTTTTCACAGTCCGCTTCCTTTCGGCGAAAACGATCGGGACGCAGTGATCCTCACCAAGAGGGCGCTTCGGTTCAATGGGGGCCGGACAACGTGAGACGCAGGTCCGGGCATTTCGGTCCCGAGCACCCCGGATCCGGGCGGGGTTTCGAACGGGGGTTCAGCCGGGGCTTGCGGCAGGGGGTTCAGCAGGGTGGTTTCGGCGGAGGGGTGAAGAACCGGTAACGCCTGGCGCGCGGTGGCGATGAGCCCCATATCGGCACGGACGTCAGGAGGTCATCATGTCCGTTCGAAATCCGATCCGCATCATTCCGATGCTGGCTCTGCTCACCGGCCTGAGCCTGGGAATCCTCGGGATCCCCGCCAGTGCCTCCGCCGCCTCAGCGCCCGCCCGGGCTTCCGGGGTGTGCCCGCCGGACTGGCTGGGCACCTCGCACAACCAGACCCCGCAGGTCAGCGCCAACGGCCGGTTCGTGGTCTTCGTCGGCTTCGGCGACGGGGAACTCGGAGAACGGGTCATCTTCCTGCGCGACCTGAAGCGGGGTCGCACCACCGTGGTCAGCGACCCGGACATTCATCTGTTCAACTTCCTGCCCAGCATCAGCGCCGACGGCAACCGGATCAGCTACCTCAGCCGGGATCCGCTGGCCCACGGCAACGAGGCCGAGATCTGGGTGTACGACCGCGACACCAAAGAGCACAGTTTCGAAGGAATCTCGTTCACCCAAGATGTGCCGGCTCTGGACAAGGACGGATCCCGGCTGACCTTCACCCGGCTGCTCGGCGAATCGACCAACCGGCCGCTGGTCTTCGCCCGTGACGTGGACGCCGACCTCGAGTGGCCGGTCAGCGTGAGCACCGAGGGCGAACCGGCCGATGCCTGGGCCGCCGAGCCGGAGATCAGCGGGAACGGCCGATGGGTCGTGTTCCGTTCCTACGCCACGAATCTCACCGAGGATTCTCCCGGAGCCGACAACAAAGGTGCGATCTATCTGCGCGACCTGCGCACCGGCGTCACCAGTTTGATCCCCGACCGCAACGGGCAGGCGTCCTCACTTGAACGTTCTGGTCAGGACATCAGCCCGGACGGCCGGTACATCTCCTACGGCGACGGCGAGGGCTCGTGGGTGTACGACCGCCGCACCGGCAAGGTGAAGCTGGCCTCGGCGGACATGGGAGTGGCCGACCTGGGCTTCAAGGCCCGCAAGGCCATGCTGCTTTCGGGTAACGGCGTGTATCTGCGCGACCTGCGCACCGAACGGCAGGTGCGCCTGGACGTGCGCCGCAACGGCAGCTCGGACCCGGTCAATCCCGGCTGGCCGGGCGCGATGACTCCGAACGGCCGCTACGCGGTGTTCTACAGCCAGGCCCGCGACCTGGATCCGAGCGAGACCGCGCCGGAATGGAACGGCAACATCTACCTGCGCGACGTGAAGGCCAAGAAGACGCACCTGGTCAGCACCCGGGACGCGGGCGGCAGCTGCTAATCCCTCGTCAGGACTTTGAACACCAGATCGGGATCGAGTGCCTGGGTGAGCTTTTCGTCGAAGAATGGGGTGAGGGAGCGGGCGAAGGTGGCGGTGAGGTGGTGGTCGTCGCGGTAGACCAGCACGTCACCGATCACCGGGTTGCACAGGTCGGCGGCGCAGACCTTCTCGGTCAGGTCCACGACGGGGGTGTCGGTCTGCTCCGAGGCCTCGCCGACCACCAGGCCCTTCAGACCCGAGTCGCGGGGCCGGGCGCAGGCGCTGAGGTCGTCCAGGTGCATGCTCACGCAGTCGGCGATGTCCTCCTTCATCCGCGGGGTCTCGTAGATCGTCACCGCCGGGATGTCCAGGCTCTTGAGCAGCTCCAGCCGCTGGGCCAGGCCGCGGATCATCTCCTGGCGGTTCTCCTCCGGGTCGGTCAGCTCCTGCCCGTCCTTGCTGGCCTGGTAGAACTGGAACTGCGAGGTGATCACCAGGTCGGGACGGGCGGTCTCGACGGCCTGGAGGAGCTGCTGGTTCCACTCGGTGCAGGAGGTGTACTCGGTGGCCGGGTTGCCGCGCATCCGGCGCAGGTCGGAGAACGGGCAGCCGGACTTGGTGATCGAGACCAGCTTCCAGCCGTACTTGCGGCCGAGTTCCTGCAGAGTCGGCACCCACTGGCCGAGCTTGGAGTCGCCGACCGCGTAGACCACCGGCGCGTCCGCGCCCCGGCTGTAGTCGAACTCGCAGGGGCGCAGCGCGGTGGACTCGTAGCTGGAGACGCAGTCGCGCTTGTAGATGTCGCCGTTGTCCTCCTTGGCCTCCTCGGGCGGGGGCGCCAGGGCGGTGGCGGTCTCCTGCTCGGGAACGGCGGCGGTGGCGCCCAGCGGCCGCTCCGGTGCCTCGACGGACTTGGAGTTGGCCAGTGCGGTGCCCGAACCGGCCGCGATCAGGGCCAGGGTCAGACCACCGGCGATGCCCAGGCTGGAGGGCGCCCAGAACCGGGCCTTCCGGGCGGGCTGCTCGACGAGGTAGTAGGTCAGCGCCGCGAGCACGATGCTGACCCCGGCGACGATCAGGCCCTCCGGCACCGTGAGCTCACCGTCGACCTTGAAGATCACCACCAGCGGCCAGTGCCAGAGGTAGAGCGAGTACGAGATGTCGCCGATCCAGGTCATCGGCTTGCGGGCCAGGACGGTCCGCACCCCGTAGGCCGCCTCGCCGTAGCGCAGGATCAGCATGGTCCCGGCCACCACCAGCACGGTCAGCGGGCCCGGCCACATGGTGGTGGGTCTGACCACGAACAACGCGGCCCCGATCGCCGCCAGCCCGGCCCAGCCCAGCCCGGCGTTGAGAGCGGCCTGGGATTTGCTCACGTCCTGCGGCAGCGGGCGGCGGGCGAAGGCCATCGCGCACAGGGCCCCGGCGGCCAGTTCCCAGATCCGGGTGTGCGTGGTGAAGTAGGTCTGCGGGCTGTAGGTGGTCAGCGCCAGGGTCAGCGAGGCGGCGGCGACCACGGCGATCCCGCCGACCGCGACCTTACGGCTGCGGGCCAGCAGCAGCGCGCTGATCAGCAGCGGCCAGACGACGTAGAACTGCTCCTCGATGGCCAGCGACCAGAAGTGCTGCAGCGGGCTGGCCAGCGAACCCTCGGCCAGGTAGTCGACCGACTCGGCGGCCAGGCGCCAGTTGACGAAGTAGCCGGCCGCGGCGATCGCGTCGCCCCCGATGCTCGGCCACTGTGAGGCCGGCAGGTACCAGCGCGCGGCCAGGCAGGTCACCAGCAGCACCAGGGCGCTGGCCGGGATCAGGCGGCGGGCCCGGCGGGCCCAGAACCGCGGCAGCGAGATCCGGCCGGTCTTCTCGTGCTCGCGGATCAGCAGACCGGTGATCAGGAATCCGGACAGGACGAAGAAGACGTCCACGCCGAGAAAGCCGCCGCTGGGGCCGAGTTCGGTGTGGTAGAGCAGAACGACGAGGACGGCGACCGCGCGCAGGCCCTGGATGTCTCCCCGGAACGACGCCGCGTGCGCCGTCTGCGTCCGGTCAGGAGACTGTGGTGTCTCAGGGGGTTCGTCGCGGGGTGCCCGTTTCATGACCTCTGGGGTTAGGAGGATGCTGTCCGGAAAGTGCCGTCCTGGCCACCTTCCTATCAGTGGACGCTCCTCGCAATCCGGGGAATCGGGCAGCTTGTGCCCCTAGGGACTGTCGCCGGCCGGTCGCTTGAACAAAGGCTGAACGCTGCATGGATTTTGGAGAATCAGGCGAGGCTCGACGATCAGTGTGAATCGTGACAAGAAGGGATGAATTACGCAGGCGTCCGAGCAGGGCGTAACGCTTGGTAAGCTCCTTGGTCGCAAAGAATGCGTGCGAACGGCAGAACACATCAGGAGCCCCACGGTGGACATCGACGGACTGGTCACGCTCCTGAAGGAAGACCGCTCCAACTTCGAGCACCGGTACGTGAAGGAGCTCGGGGAGGTCAAGCAGGTCGTCGAGGCGGTGCGGGCCCAGGGCCTGCGGATCGTGCTGACCAGCGGATCGTTCGACGTGATCCACGAGGGCCACTCGATGTACCTGGAGGAGGCCCGGTCCAAGGGCGACTTCCTGGTGGTCGGGGTGGACAGCGACAGCAAGGTGCGCGAGCGCAAGGGCCCGGCCCGGCCGGCCGTGCCCGAGCTGGAGCGCCTGCGGATGGTCACCCACCAGCGCGGCGTCGGCATCGTCACGCTGAAGTACCCCGAGCACGAGCGCTGGGCGCTGATCCACGCGGTGCGGCCCGACGTGCTGATCGCCACCGAGGAGACGTACTCGGCCGAGGCGATCGCCGAGCTGGAGCGCACCTGCTGCGGCAAGGTGGAGGTGCTGCCCCGGATGGCCACCGTGAGCACCTCGGCCCGGCTGCGCAAGACCTACTTCGAGATCGCCAACGTGGTGGCCGAGCGGCTGCCCACGTTCATCAACAACATCGTCAAAGAGATCGCCGGCGAGCGATGACGCAGCTGCTGGCCTTCGTGCCGGTGCTGCACGCCGGGTACGAGCGGTTCCTGGCCGAGCACTGCGGCCCGGAGGACGAACTGCTGCTGATCGGGCGCAGTTTCGCGGCCGAGCACGCGGTGGTGCGCAAGGAGATCCGGGCGCTGGACCCGGAGAAGCTGCTCGGCTGGCTGCTCACCCTCGGGCTGATCGAGCGCGGCCGGGTGCTGGAGATCGATGATCTGCCCAGCGCCGTCACCGGGCCGGTGCTCAAGGCGCCGGACGAGGATCTGATCCGCACCCTGATCGCCGAGCACGACCTGGCCCAGCGCGCCGAGGTGGAGCTGATCCCGACCTTCCTGCGCTGGGACAAGGTATGGAGCCGGGCCGGTTTCCTGCCCGACTGGGACGGCACGGTGACTGCCGACGAGTACGCCCGCTCGATGCAGTCGCTGGCGGCCGCAGCGGCCGGGCGTAGCTCGGACTGGTGGCGGCAGGTGGGCGCGGTGGCGGTGCGGGACGGTGAGGTGCTGCTGGTCGAGCACAACCGGCACCTGCCCAACGAGTACTCGCCCTACCTGGACGGCGATCCGCGCAACGACTTCAAGCGCGGCGTCGAGATGGAGCGCACCACGGCGATTCACGCCGAGGCAGCGATCGTGGCCCGGGCAGCCCGCGAGGGGATCAGCCTGCGCGGCGCCGAACTGCACGTGACCACGTTCCCGTGCCCCGGCTGCGCTCGGCTGGTGGCCGAGGCCCGGTTCTCCCGCTGCTACTTCGCCGGTGGGTACTCGGTGCTCAACGGTGGTGAAGTGTTGCAGCAGGCCGGAGTTGAGCTGATCTACATTACTCCGGCGCCGGGCGAGAGCTGAGTTTCAGCCGTACCGGGTGCTCGGATTCCGGGTCGCCGGCGATCAGGTGCGCGTGTACGTGGGCGATTGTGCCACCGGTGTAGGCATTGTCGCCGCAGCGCACGCCCAGCCCGTAGTACGTCAGATCGAACTGCTTACGGACGGTGCGGATCACCTTCCAGTAGTCGGCGAGGGCGTCGTCGGGCAGGTCGGCCAGATCGGTGACGTGCCGGCGCGGCACGCACAGCAGGTGCAGACGAGCACCCTTGTAGGGAAAGCCGTTGTGCCGCACCACCCAGTGCTCGGTGGCCAGCACCAGGCCCTCGGCCGGCTCCTGGTCGATGGTGGGCGAGCAGAACAGGCAGACGCCCGCCGCCTCCAACTGCCGCATCCGCTCGGCCTGCTCTTCGGTGCGCGCGTTGCCCAGGTAGTAGAGCCCGTGAAGCATGCTGTTCCTGATCTCCGGTGGCGATCTTTGGTGAGGTGAGCGCGTCAGCCGGCGACGACGTCTTCAAGCAGTACTGATTGGTGACGTCCGAGCCAGTCTTCCAGGACCGCGTACGCCTTTGCGCGTACTTCCGGAACCGACAAGAGGACGTCGTGGCGGGCGTCCGTAATCGGCACCACTGTGGTCTCGCCACCCAGACAGCCCGCCCAGCGGGCGATCTGACGTACGTCCAGCACGCCGTCGCCACGGTCGGGATCGCCGTCGTCCTTGGTGAAGACCGACTTGTCCGAGCGCAGAATCAGTGAGGGTACGCCGATGTCGAGCCCCCGGTGCAGTTCTGCATGACCCCGGCGCACCGCGTTCAGCCAGCCCGCGGTGACCGGAAAACCGTTCAGCGGCTTCAGCACCACGTCGAAGTCCCACTCGCCCCGGCCACTGATGTGCAGCGTCTCTCCGTAAATGCTCGGGGGTAGCTTGAACTCGCGGAAGGGCGACGTCTTGCTCAGCCCTCGCAGCATCCATGTCCCCGGCCCGCGCAGCACCGGCTTCCCCTGCAGGTCGAACCACGGACTGTTCAGTACCAGCCCGGCCACCGGCAGAACTGCTCCCGCCCGGCGCTTGCGGTCCAGGTAGAGCGGAACGATCAACCCGCCGGTGGAATGTGCGACCACGGTGACCGGCCGTCCGGGCTGGTCCTGCTCGATCAGGCTCAGCGCCGCGTCCAGGTCCGCGTCGTACTGGCGCAGGTCGGCGGCGAAGTGCGCGGTCTGCCCCGGACGCCTGGCCCGGCCACATTTGCGCAGGTCCAGGCCGTAGAAGGCGAAGCCCTGGGCGGCGAAGAAATCAGCCATCTGGGTCTGGAAGAAGTAGTCCGAGAAGCCGTGCACGTAAAGGACGGCCCCGCGCACCTGCTCCTCGGCCCGCGGTTTGCGGCGGACCACCACCGTGGCCACCTCGCCCTCACCGTCCGGATCGGTCCCGAGGTCGATCGTGCACTGCTCGTAGCCCTCACCGAGGACGTCGCCGGTCCAGATCGCAGAAGTCACCGCACCATTTTCCCATCGGTACCCTGGAGTCTCTCACCGGGACAAAAGGGCCAGGCAATCATGCGAACACTGACGGGTCTGCTGCGGCGGGCGGGCTGGCCGCGGCTGGCCTACGAGGTCCTGCTGACCCTGTTCTGCGCCTTCACCACGCTGATCCTCTACCTGATGTACGCGCCGGTGGACTACTCGCTCGCGCTGGCCGGGGTGCTCGCGGTGGCTGTGCTGGGCACGGTGCTGGTGGTGCCGCTGCGGGTGTTCCGGCCGATGACCGCGCTGGCCCTGGGCTCGCTGATCAGCCTGGTCTCCGGTGGCGCCAGCTTCGTGCTGATCGTGCTCAGCGCCTCGGCCGGCTACCGCGCCCGGCAGACCCGGCCCGTCGTCATCGGGTTCGGCCTGGTGCTGCTCGGCTGCGTCACCGGCATGTCGCTGCGCTCGGACCAAGGCGTGGTCTTCGGCGCCTTCGCCGGGGTGATGCTGTTCTGCGGCACCTCGGTGTTTCCGGCCGCCGTCGCCGCGATGATCGCCCAGCGCCGCCTGCTGGTGATGACCATGCACCAGCGCAACCTCGAACTGCACGAGCAGCAGCAGGTGGTGGCCGGTCAGGCTCAGGTCCGCGAGCGCAACCGGATCGCCGCCGAACTGCACGACTCGCTGGGCCACCGGCTCACCCTGATGTCGCTCTACACCGGTGGGCTTGCCCAGTCCTTGAGCCAGCCACAGGCTGTCGGTGCCGGATCCTCCCCGACGGGCGGGCCGGCGTCTGCCATCACTGCCGAAGCCCAGCCGTCCCAGCCGCCGCAGGTGCAGGAAGCCCTCGGCATGCTGCGCGAGGCCTCCGCACAGGCCATGGCCGAACTGCGGCAGATCCTGAAGATCCTGCACCAGGACGGCCCTTCGGCAGGCCACTCGCTCAACGACGTCGAAGAACCGGTCGCCGCGGCGCGCGGCACCGGCACCGTGGTCGAACTCGAGCGCACGGGCGAGCCGCGGCCGCTGAACCTGCTGGCCGAGCACGCCGGTTTCCGGGTGGTGCAGGAAGGCCTGACCAACGCGCTACGGCACGCCGGCGGCGCTCCCGTCCGGGTCGAGGTCCGCTACGAGGACGACGCGCTGTTCGTCGAGGTGCGCAACCGTCCGGGCCGCCCGTACGAAGGCACCAGCACTGGTCAGGGTCTGCACGGCCTGGCCGAGCGGGTGCGCCTGGCCGGCGGGGTGCTCTCGTCCGGTCCCGTGGACGGCGGCGGCTTCCGGCTCGGCGCCGTGCTGCCCTACGACGCCGAGGTGCCCTCGTCCGCTGCTGACCAGCCGGTCGGTGACTTCCGCCAGACCATCCGCAGCAACAGCCGACGTCAGCGGATCGGGCTGATCACGGTGGGGGTGGCGCTGGTGGTCTCCGTCCTGGCCGGGATCGGCGCCGCGGTCACCGCCAACGCCACCGAGCCGGTGCCGGAAAAGGTGTTCGCCTCGTTCCGCCCGGGTGACGACGAGGCCCGGGCCCGCGAACTGCTGCCCGCCACCAGCATGCTCACCTCCACCGGCTCGTCCGGCGAGGTGTGCGAGATGTACCTGGCCGACCTGTACCTGCAGCCGGAGAACGGTGGCGAGATCCGCTACGAGGTCTGCTTCCGCGACGGCGCCGTGCACAGCAAACGGCAGTTCCAGGACCGTGGCGGGGAGTAGGCGGGGAGTAGCCTCGCCGGCTGTGGAGACCGAGTTGAGCGTCGAGCTGGTGGCGGACGTCGAGGCGGCGGGGGATCCGCAGGAGGCGGTGGGCAAGGCGGCCTTCTTCAAGACCGGGCCGGGGGAGTACGGGGAGGGCGACGAGTTCGTCGGGGTGCGGGTGCCTGCCCTGCGCAAGATGGCGCGGCAGGCCTACAAGGTGGCCGACCTGGCCGATGTGGAGGCGTTGCTGGCGCATCGCTGGCACGAGGTGCGGCTGCTGGGCGGCTTCATCCTGGTCGAGCTGTACCAGCGGGGGGATCGGCCGGCGGCGGTCGAGGTGATGCTGCGCAACCTGGACCGCCTCAACAACTGGGACCTGGTCGACTCGGTCGCGCCGTACGTCCTTGGGCACTGGCTCCTGGAGAACCCCGAGCAGAGGACGCTTCTGGGCCGGCTGGCCGGGTCGGAGTCCCTTTGGGAGCGGCGAACCGCGGTGGTGGCCACGTTCGCGCTGATCCGGGCCGGGCAGTTCGACGACCTGCTGCGCCTGGCCGGGCGGCTGCTGGATGATCGGCAGGACCTGATGCACAAGGCCACCGGGTGGATGCTGCGCGAGGTGGGGCAGCGGGACCGGGCCGTGCTGAACCGGTTTCTGGATGCGCACGCCCACGAGATGCCGCGCACCATGCTGCGTTACGCCCTGGAGAAGCACCCGCAGGACGAGCGCCGGGCCTACCTTTCCAGGTAGGGCCTGGCCTGCGGATCCTTTGCCTACTGCGGGGCGTCGGAGGCAGGCGGTGCTTCGGGCTGCTCGCCCTCCTCGTCCTCGGCCTCCACGACCGGGGTGCCCGAGTAGTCCAGGTCGGCGATCAGCCGGACCTCGTCGGCGACCAGGACCTGCTGGTTGCGCACGAGTTCGGCGGCCGTGGCCACGTTCTCGCGGCAGCGCTCGACCAGGCCGCTGACCCGTCCGAACGCGCTCTCCGCCCGCCGGGTGGCGTCGTAGCCCTGGTTGACCTCCAGTTTGATGTCCTCGACCAGGCGGGCGATCTCCATCGCGGCCTGACTGGACCGGTCGGCCAGACGCCGGCCCTCCTCGACGATCACCCCCACGCTGTCCTTGTCCACCCGCTCGCGGCCCAGTTCCACCTGCAGGGTGAAGGCCGTGGAGTTGGACGAGCGGGCCAGGTCGGCGAGGATCTGCGAGACCTCGCCGACGTGGTTGGAGGTGCGCTGGATCTGGGAGAAGGCGTTCAGTGCGGCCGGGGCCGCCTGGCCGCCGCTGACCACCTCGTCGTGCACCTGGCTGAGCATCATGTCCGAGCGGGTGCAGCGGGTGGCGACGGTACCGGTGACCTCGGAAAGGCGTTGCGCGGTGTCCGACATCGCCCGGCTCTTGACCTGCAGCCGGTTCTGCAGGCTGACGAAGCTGCTCACGTCGTAGGCGTACTTGATCACCCGCAGCGGGTTGCCGTCCAGGTCGAGGATCGGGTTGTAGCTGGCCTGGATCCACACGTCCCGGCCGAACTTGCCCTTGCGGTGGAAGCGGCCGGAGATCAGCTCGCCCCTGCGCAGCCGGGCCCAGAAGTCGCGGTACACCGGGGAAGTGACGTACTCGCGGGTGCAGAGCATGCTGTGCGGCTGGCCGATCAGCTCCTCGGCGCTGTAACCCATCGTCTGCAGGAAGTTCTCGTTCGCCCCGACCACCCGGCCGGTGAGGTCGAACTCGACCACCGCCTGGGCCCGGTCGATCGCCTCCAGCCGGCCCGCCAGCTCCACGCTGGCCAGTTTCTCGCCGGTCACGTCGACCGCGAACTTGACGATCTTGTAGGGGTTGCCGTCGGGGTCCAGCACCGGGTTGTAGGTCGCCCGGATCCAGACCTCGCGGCCGTCCTTGGTGATCCGGCGGTACTCGCCGCTGTGGTACTGACCGCGGGCCAGCCGGTCCCAGAACAGCTGGTACTCCGGTGATTCCGCCTCGTCGCTGCGGACCAGCACCCGGTGGTGCCGGCCGACCAGCTCTTCCTGGGTGTACCCGAGCACGTCGAGCATGTTCTGGTTGGCCTCCAGCACCACGCCGTCGGTGCCGAACTCGATCATCAGCTGGGACCGGTCGATCGCGGCCATCTTCCCGGCGTAGTCGGCGCTGCGGATCTTCTCCTCGGTGACGTCGAGGGCGTACTTGATCACCTTCCAGGGCCGGCCGTCCGGGTCCAGCAGCGGGTTGTAGGTGGCCCGCAGCCAGACGTCCGAACCGTCGCGGGAGCGACGCCGGAACTCACCGGTGACGAACTCGCCGCGGCGCAGCCGACGCCAGAACTCCTCGTACTCGGCGACGTCGCTGCCGTGCGCCAGGAACATCCGGTGGTGCTGGCCGAGCACGTCGTCCAGGTCGTAGCCCATGGTCCGCAGGAAGTTCTCGTTGGCGTTGAGCACCGTGCCGTCCAGGCCGAACTCGATCACCGCCTGGGACCGGTCGATCGCCGCCACCTTGCCCTCGAACTCGGCCGTGCGGTTCTTCTCGGCGGTGATGTCCAGGGCGTACTTGATCACCTTCCAGGGCCGGCCGTCCGGGTCCAGCACCGGGTTGTAGGTGGCCTGCAGCCAGATGTCGCGCCCGTCGCGGCCCAGCCGGTGGAACTCCCCGGAGACGAACTCGCCCTGGCGCAGGCGTTCCCAGAACTCGTGGTACGCGGCCGAGGCGGCGTACTCGGGTTCGACGAAGATCTGGTGGTGGAAGCCGACCACCTCGGAACGGTCGTAGTCCATGATCGCCAGGAAGTTCTCGTTCGCCGCGGTCACGGTGCCGTCGAGAGCGAACTCGATCACCGCCTGAGACCGGTCGATCGCGGCGACCCGGCCCTCCAGATCGGTCTGCTTGCGCATCTCGCCGTCGATGTCCCGGGCGATCAGCACGATCCGGCTGATGTTCCCGTCCGGGCCGGGGATCGGCACGTAGTGCCCGCGCAGCCAGACCGCCGCGCCGGTGCTGTCGCGGCGCCGGAACACCCCGCTGACGCTGTTGCCGTTGCTGACGTGGTTCCACATGTTGTGCAGGGCGACGCTGTCGGCCTCTTCGGCGGCGCAGAGCATCTGGTGCGGGCGGCCGGTGAGCTCCTGCTCGGTGTAGCCGAACCGGCTCAGGGCGCGGGCGTCGGCCTGGATCACCTCGCCGGCGGTGGTGAACTCGATCTGCAGGGTGTCCTCGGTCAGCGCCTGCAGTTCGGCCTGCCACTCGGCCATCGCCGCGACCGTCTCGCTGAGGTCGCGCAGGAACAGCAGAGTACGCCCGCCGGCCTCGGCGCGGTGGGCCAGTCGGACCGCGCGTACGGTGCTCTCGGTGCGCAGCGCCAGGGGATGATCGACCGAGGCCCAGCCCGGCCGGGGCTGCGGTTCGGGCAGCTCGGCCAGTGGACGGCCGAGCAGGTCCTCCACGCTCAGGCCGACGAGCGTCTGCGGATCACCGCCGAGCGCCTCGGCCGTCTGCGGGGTCACCGAGACGATCCGCTCGCTCCCGGTGTCCACCGCGAGCACCAGAAAACCGGACAGGACGGTCTCGAGGCACGCCGCGTTCAGCGTGCCCTCGTCCACCTCGAGAACCTCGGTACCCCGCACCCGTGTTCTCTCGACCCGGCGGGGCGCCGGGTTGAGCGCTCGGAGTGATGCCGGGCACTCCGGCTTGACCTCAACTTGAGTTCAGGTTCTAGCGTTCTGTCCGGTAACGCGCACCAGCCCGATGCAAGAGGATCCGTAGATGACGTCAGCAAGTCCGCTTTCCTCGCTCAACGAGCGTTTCCGGGCGGGTTTCCGCCGGCATGCGGCGGGCGTCAGCCTGGTCACCTGCGCGAGTGCGGACGGGCCGGTCGGCCTGACCGCCTCCAGCGTGGCCTCGGTCAGCGCCAGCCCGCCGATGCTGTCGTTCTCGGTGGCCCGCACCAGTTCGGCCGGGGCGGTGCTGGTCGCCAGCGACCGGCTGAGCGTGAGCATCCTGGGTGAGGACGACGCGCCGGTGGCGGACGCGTTCGCCCGGCGTGGGGCCGAGCGGTTCAGCGCGGCCCAGGGCTGGGTGGACGGCGAGGACGGGCTGCCGACGCTCTCGAGCGCGCCGGTGGTCATGTGGGGACGTCCGGAGCGGGTGATCCCGGCCGGCGAGTCGTGGCTGGTGCTGGTCGAGGTGACGCGGGTCGAGTTCGGCCCGGACTGCGGCCCGCTCGTGTACTGGAACCGCGATTACCACTGGCTCGAGGGCACCGGCGGGCTGGAGTCCGCCGCCAGCGCCTGATCCCTGCCTGTACAAGACCGCGTTTTGAGGAGAAGGACGTCATGACCCTGGAAGTTTCTGCGCACTGCGACCTGCCCTGCGGGGTCTACGACCCGGCCCAGGCCCGGCTCGAGGCCGAGTCGGTGAAGGCCGCGATCACCAAGGCCCTGGCCTCCGAGGACGACGTGTTCAGGGCTCGTGCCCTGGCGGTCAAGGAAGAGCGCTCGGATCTGGTCAAGCACCACCTGTGGGTGCTGTGGACCGACTACTTCAAGCCGCCTCACTTCGAGAAGCACCCGCAGCTGCACGGCCTGTTCAACGAGGCCACCAAGCTGGCCGGGGCGGGCGGCACCAAGGGCTCCTGGGACCCGGCGGTGGCCGATCAGCTGCTGGCCAGGATCGACGAGATCGCCGAGGTGTTCTGGGAGACCAAGAAGGCCGCAGCCTGAGATGAACTACGACAACCCCATCGCCACGCTGTTTCCCGGCGCCGCCGGGCGGACGGTGGCGGAGCTGGCGCGGCGCCATGCGCTGGGGGAGAACGTGGTCGAGGTGAAGGCGGCGGCCGGTACGGCCGCCGTCGTCCCCGACCAGTTCGTGAAGGTAGCCACCCGCCTGGCCTTGATGGGGCTGGTCCGCTTCCCGGTCACCGAACAGGTCCGGCTGGTGCGCGAGAACATCATGTGGCCGGCGCTGAACGACCTGGCGGACACCCAGTTCCGGCTGGACGCGCTGCTGCGCGACGTGGCCGCGACCTGCCCGCCGGTGACCCGGATCGCGGTGGCCGGACCGGTTGCCGCCGGCACGGCCAGAACGTTCCCGGAACGCCTGGAGGTAGCGCTGATCGCTCCGGCTGACGCGGTGAGTGACGAGCAGCGCGAGGAGATCGCGGAGCACCTGTCACGGGCACTGGGCAACGCTTGCGTAGTGACCGTGGCGCAGGACGAGCACGAAGCCGCGCAACTGCTGGCGGACGAGGGTTTCCGGGTGATCAGCTCCGCGACTGGCTGGGCAACAAGACTTTCGGCGCGGCCCTGATCCACAGTGCAGGTCCCCGCCAGATCAGTCCCTAGTCCAGCGGCGAGACCCTGATCAGGTTGCCGTCCGGGTCAGCGACCACGAAGGTGCGCCCGAACACCTCGTCGTACGGTTCCTCCAGCACGGTGACCCCTTTCGCCTTCCATTTCTCGTAGATCCCGTCGACGGCGGCGGCTGAGCCGGGCAGCATCAGCCCGACCTCCGAGGTACGTGGGACCTGGGGACTGACCTGCTCGGAGCGCCCGCTCCAGAGGGAGAACAGCACGCCGGGGGCGACCTCGAACGGGACGTAGCGTGGGGTGGTCATCACCGGTTCGAGCTCGAACAGGTCTCGGTAGAAGGCGGTGGCCCGCTCGACGTCGGTGACGTAGATCAGGAACAGGTTCGGTGCGGCCATGGGGGCACTCTCCTTTCCGGACGACCGTGGTCCGGCCGTTGGGAAGAGCATGGCGCAGGGGTACGACAATCTTGACTCGGTCGCGGCGTGCGGTTGCGGAGCGCAGGTTCGGCGCAAGGGCGGGCGAAGAGAGCACCTTCTCGATTTTGTGTACACGCGGTACCAGGTGCCCTGAAAGTACACATCGCGCGATGGGCTTTGCCGGGGTAAAAATCACGGTGGGTTGCCGGAACGCCGGATTCGTGACGCTCAGGTGAGCTGGGCTCGCAGTGCGACCGGATCGACGTTCAGGGTCTGCAGCAGGCGCACGGCGCGGTTGCCGGGCTCGTCCAGCAGCCGGCGCAGCAGTTCGGTGGTGCCGCGGGGGTAGTTCTTCATCTGCTTCTTCAGTGGCACAGCGTCTTTGCCCAGATCGCTGCTGTCCATGGCTGCTCGCAGCCGGTGGTGGTCCAGCCCGGCGCCGAGCAGGATCCGGGCGGCCCTGGAGTCGTCGTTCTCGTCCATCGGGACGGCCATGTGCGGGTAGTACGCGGCCACGGTATGGGTGCGCAGGATCGCCAGCAGCAGGTCGTCGCTGCGGACCTTGCCGCCGTGGGCCTGAGCCACCTCGCCGGCTTCGAGCCGGGCCCAGAGGTCGGGGAACTGGCCGGGATTCATCGGGAAGATCCGCATCATGACAGACGTCCAGAACTGGCCCAGCTCGATCGGCTTGTACTTGCGCCGGCCCAGCAGGGCATCACGGGTGGAGCGCAGTTCGGTGGGCACTAGGTCCTCGCGGACGGCCGGCTGGCCGGAGGTGAGGGCGGCGCGCAACTCGGTGACGTCCACGCCGAGCTTGGTCAGATTGCTTACGGCCAGGCACTCTTCGTCGTCGAGGATCGCCGCGAGCAGGTCGACGGGGGAGCGTTCGGTGCTGGTGGCGGTCATGAGGTCGGCAGCGGTAGCGGGGGCGGCCTGGGGGTTCGGGTAAGTGAGGGAGGGGCGGGTCTGGGCTCGGTCGAGGGCGGCGACCATGGGGGTGGTGAAGCGGATCTGGTCTTCGTCGCCCCAGCTGTCCAGGACCGTCAGTTCGGTGAGGCCGGGCTCCGTGGTCTCTCGGTCGTAGTCCTGGATCAGGACCAGGAAGGTGATGTCGTAGGGGGCCAGGAAGCGGGCCACCGCGTCCCTCTTCGCCAGGCTGCACAGCATCTCGTGGGTGCTGATCGGGGGGACCGAGGCGTAGAACGGGCCGAAGGCCGAGATCAGTTCCTGGTCGGCGGCGAAGTCCGTGGTCATGGGGAAGATCGTGGTGCAGTGGGGATGCTCTGCGCGTCGTGCTGCAGGCGTAGATGACGAAGATCGACAGTGCGACGAAAGTGGCATTCGCCGGTGCTGGTGCGGGCCTTACGCTGACCTCCTGATGGGGAGATTCTGGATGAGAGCGGCGCTGGCCGTTCGTGCTGCGCGCCGGGCCGGCTGGCAACGCCTCACCTACGAGGTCGGCCTGGCCTTGTTCTGCGGGCTGGGTACGGCGTTCTTCCACCTGCTGCTGACCTACGACCCGCCGCAGGATCCGCTGGCCGAGGCCGTTGCCTACGCGGTCCTGGGGTTCGGGGTCTCGGTGCTGCTGGTGCCGCTTCGGCTGATCCGGCCGCTGACCGCGCTGATGATCTGCGGTCTGCTGGCGATCCCGATGGGCGGGGTGAGCCTGGCCCTGGTGCCGCTGAGTGCTTCGGTGGGGTACCGGGCCTGGCAGGCGGGGCCGATCGTGGTGGCCTACCTGACCGTGCTGGTGGGCTGTGTCGGCGGGATCCACCGGGTCAGTGGCCTGCCGTTGCTGACCTCGTTCCTGGTGGGCCTGATGGAGTTCAGCGCCTTCGTGCTGCTGCCCGGGGCGATCGCGGCGATGGCGGCCCAGCGGCGGGTGCTGGTGATGACCATGCATCAGCGCAATCTCGAGCTGCACACCGAGCGCAAGCTGGCGGTCGGTCAGGCCCAGACCCGGGAGCGCAACCGGATCGCGGCCGAGCTGCACGACTCGCTGGGGCACCGGCTCACGCTCCTCTCGTTGTACGCGGGCGGGCTGGCCCAGGCCTCACCCCCGCTCGAGGTGGGCGGTGACGCGTCCTCTGCTGGAAACGCCCTTGCTCAGGTGAACGATGCGCAGCGGCAGCAGGCGCTCGGGCTGTTGCGGGACACCTCGGCGCAGGCGATGGGGGAGTTGCGGCAGATTCTCAAGATCCTGCATCAGGACAGCGCCGAGGACGCCGGCGGCCGGTCGTTGTCGGAGGTCGAGGACACGGTTGCGTCGGCGCAGGGGACCGGTACCCGGGTGGAGCTGGTGCGGGCCGGTGAGCCACGCCCGCTGAACCTGCTGGCCGAGCACGCAGGCTACCGGGTGGTTCAGGAAGGGCTGACCAATGCGCTGAAACACGCTGCGGGTGCCGCGATCCGGGTTGAGGTGCGGTACGAGGACGACGCCTTGTTCGTGGAGGTGCGCAACGGGGCGGGCCGGCCGTACGAGGGGCAGAGCACCGGGCAGGGGCTGGCCGGGCTGGCCGAGCGGGTGCGCCTGGCCGGTGGGGTGCTCTCGTCCGGGCCGATGCCGGGCGGCGGTTTCCGGATCGGCGCGATCCTGCCCTACGACGCCGAGGTGCCGGGTACGGCCGCACCGGAGCCCGAGGGCGACTTCCCGGAGCAGATCGCCCGGAACACCCGGCGGCAGCAGATCGGTGGGGTGGCCGTGGTCGCGTCCATCGTGCTCTCGCTCGGCTCGTGCATCGGCTCGATCGCGGCGCCCTACCCTCCGGAGATCGTGACTCAGGAGACCTTTGACGCGGTCAGCCTGGGCGAGGACGAGGCCGAGGTGCGGGAGTGGCTGCCGGACACCGCCTTCACCTACACCAGCCGGCTGGACATGGACTGCGAGGAGTTCGTCGCCGAGGACGACGTCGAGCCCAAGGCCGCCGACGCGTCGGTGGTGCACTTCGAGTTCTGTTTCAAGGACGGCAAGCTGGTCGGCAAGGAAGCCCTGGACCGGTTCGACTGAGTAGAGTCCCCGCCACCGTGGGCGGCGGGGACGCGTGCCTCAGTTCTTCGGCTCGGGCCACTGCCCGCAGTACGGCCGGTCGGTCAGCCAGCCGGAATTGCCGCCGCCGTCGGTGATCCGGAAACCGCTCTGGCAGTCGTAGATCCCGTTCGGCTGGCCCAGCCCGGTGGCCTTGACGTTCTTGAAACTCGCCGCCCCGGGAGCCTGCGCCTGCACCGCGAAGGTGCCCACCCCGTCCATAGTTACGTTCTCGAAGGTGACTCCCGAGACGCTGCCCTCGATGAACTGCACCGCGGCGTAGGAACTGTCGATGATGTCGGTGTCGCGCACGGTGATCCGGGCGCCCTTGATCGGCTCGTTCAGCCCGTCGAACCAGATCGCGCCGATCCCGAACTTCCAGTTGTAGTCCGAGTTCCCGGCCCGCAGCAGGGTGTTGCCGCTGATCTCGAACGTGCCCTGCACGGCGGTCTCGCCCTGCACGTCGGGGTAGCGGTTGCCGACGTGGATCCCGCCGCCGTTGGTGACTGTGTCGGCCACCACGTTGTCGCTGATCGTGATGTCCTGGCCGCCGTAGACCGCGATGTTGTTGGCCAGAACCGGCGCCACCACGGTGTTGCCGGTGAACGTGTTGCCGGCGTTGTCGTGCTTCTGCGCCCACATCGCCAGGCCGTCGTCGCCGGTGTTGCGCACGAAGGTGTTCTTCACCGTGGAGTTGGTGACCCCGCCGTGGAAGTTCACCCCGTCGGCGGTCTGGTCCACGATCCGGGAGTCGGCGATGGTGAAGTTGTCCATCGGCCCGCTCATCCAGGCGCCGACCTTGGTGTGCTGGATCCACAGGTTCTCGACCAGCGAATCGCTCATCGCACCGCCGATCGCGTTGGACGGCACGTCGTCCTGCCGGTCGGTGACATCGCCGATGATGGCGAAGTCTTTCAGGGTGACGTTCTTGCTCGGCCCGCCGTCCGGCCCGTACTTGCCGAACACCCCCACGCCCTTGCCCTCGAGCGCGCTGTGCCAGGGACCGGCGCCGGTGAGCTCCACACCGTCCACAATGATGTGGTCGGTGACCTTGAACGTGCCCGGCGGCAGCCACACCGGGTTGCCCTGCGCAGCACCGTCGTTCACGGCCTGCTGAACGGCCTTGGTGGCATCCGCCCGACCGCTCGGATCGGCGCCGTAGTCCTGCACCACGTCCAGCGCTCCGGCCGGGGCCTGCCCGGGTGCGTCGACCAGCTCGAAATCGGCCAGGTCAAAAGTGAAGTCAGGGGATTCGGCCACCGAAGTGACCTTGACCTTCACCTTGGTACCGGCGCTGAGCGTGCGGTCGAAAAGGGTGCGGGCCTCGTCGTAGAAGTGGTGCGGGTCGGCGCCTGGGGTGTTGGTGAACGGGTACTCGCCGTAGAACCAGCTGTAGCGCGAGGTCAGGTCGAGTTTACCGAGCTGTTCGCCGTCGGCCTCGATCGCGACCGAGGCGTGCCGGCCGGTACCGGCCTCGTTGTCGGGCAGGCTGTGCCGCAGCACGATCGAGTTCGCCGCGGCGGGCAGGGTGAATTCGACGTACTCGTCCACCGCGTCCAGCGTGACCGCCTGGCGGCCGGAGGCTTCCGAGGCGAGCGTGCCGTACTTCCGGTCGGGGCCGATGACCGTGCCGTTGGTCTGCGCGTGCTCGGCCTCGATCTCGTGGAACGGCACGTCGGCACCGCGCCCTTCGATCCCGATCGGGGAGAGCCCGGTGGATGCGGGGCTCGCCGTCTCGGTTTCTTCCGCAGCGGTCGCGCTCATCGCGGCCACTGCGGCGGTGAGCAGACCCGCGGCCGTCAGGGCGGCCACGAGACGCTTGTTGATTCGGGACATGCCAGGAACGCTAGGCGGCCGTGCGCTAAGCCGGCCGGAAGTTCCGGTCAGCAGAGCGTGCGGATTCTGGCCTTCGGTGAATTCCCGGCCGACGAGTCATCCGGGTTACCTGATGCACCTGAGGGCAAGCCGCGATGAACCGTAACCCGGGGGCACCTTGCAATACCCGGGCGTCGATGGCAATTGGGCCGAGGGGACGATTCAGCAAAGCGCCAAGAATTTATTACCCTTCATCAGATGGATCCGACGTCGCACGGAGTCCTCAGTTCCGGTGGGCCGGTCAGGGCCGGCTCCGCCGGGGGTGCTTGGACGGTGAACGATCTGGACCGGGCCGCCGCCGGGCGGCTCGAGGACTACCGCACGGCCAGCGACCGCTCGGACCGCGCGCTGGCATTGGCGCAGGTCGGGCGCTACGACGAGGCCGACCGGAAGATGGCCGAGGCGCTCGCCGTGACGCCGGACAGCGCCTGGGCGCACCTGCGCAAGGCCCGGCTGGAACTGCTGCGGGGAGATATCGCGGGGATGGCCCTGGCCCTGCGCCGGGCGATGGAGACGAGTGAGCCGCCACTGACCGAACGGCAGCGGGCGTTGGCCGAGGCACTCCTGCGGCTGGGTTAGGGCCTTAAATCTTTCCTAGGGCGGGGTGAAAGCTACCCGTTATCAATTCGTTGTGCTCATTCCGGGCCGGCATTCCGGGACGAGGCGGCCAGGCTGGCCACGGTGGTGATCGCCAGGGTGCCGACGATGACACTGAGCGAGAGCCAGATCGGGATGTCGCCATCGAACGGGGCCCAGCCCGCCCAGTGGTACTCGTGCAGGGCGTGGAAGATCAGCTTCAGCCCGATGAAGGCCAGGATGAAGGACAGGCCGAGCGAGAGGTAGATCAGCTTCTGCAGCAGGCCACCGATCAGGAAGTAGAGCTGGCGCAGGCCCATCAGGGCGAAGACATTGGCGGTGAAGACCAGGTACGGCTCTTCGGTCAGGCCGTAGATGGCCGGGATCGAGTCCAGCGCGAACAGCAGGTCGGTGCTGCCCAGGGCGATGATCACGAACAGCATCGGGGTGATGTGGCGCCGGCCCTCCCGCACCACGGTCAGCGCCCGGCCCTCGAAGGCGTGGGTCGAGGGGAAACGCCGGTTCACGAACCGGGTCAGCGCGTTGTCGGCCACCGGCTCGTCCTCCTCGGAGCCGTGGCTGCGGTAGTCCAGCACCAGCTTCCCGGCGGTGTAGACCAGGAACGCCCCGAAGATGAAGAAGACCCAGGAGAACTTGCTGATCGCGGCCGCGCCGACGGCGATGAACACGGCCCGGAAGACCAGCGCCAGGATGATCCCGACGGTCAGGGCGTACTGCTGCAGGGGCCGGGGCACGCCGAGCTTGCCCATGATGATCAGGAAGATGAACAGGTTGTCGACCGACAGGCTGTACTCGGTCAGCCACCCGGCGAAGAACTCACCGGCGTAACGGCCGCCCGCCGTGGCCCACACCCCCAGACCGAACACCACCGCCGCGGCCACCACGACGGCGACCAGGGTGCCGGCCTCCTTCATCGACGGTTCGTGCACGTTGCGGCCGATCCAGAACACGTCGAGCGCCAGCACGGCGACCAGTACCGCCCCGGTGATCGCCCAGGTGTACAGATGCACGTCCACGTTCGGCTCAATCGGCAGGCCGCCCGGGACCCTTCACCTCACCCACGGGTACGACTTCCGTCGCATCGCCGCCCGCAGCTGCTTGCGACCGATGGCCGACGCGCCACCGGGCCGCCCGGCCGCAGGATCTGAGGCATGACGACGACACCTTTTCCTGGCAGCGACGGCTTCACCCGAGTCTGGTTCTGGGCCGTGCTGAACACCGATGAGAAGGACAAGAACGATGTCGTCGGCACCCAGCACCTGCTGCGCGGAATGGTCCACGTGGCGCAGATCAAGGCCGCACTGGAGGCCTACGACCTGACCGAAGCAGTGGTGGCGCGGATGGTGCGGGACGAGGTGCCGGAGACCGGTCTGGTGCCCCGGATACTGAAGGGGTCCGTGGAGCCGGTGAACTTCTCCACCGCCGCGGCGGCCGCGCTGCACCGCTGTCAGGTCCAGCCCGCGCTGGGCGGGGGCGAGGAGCGCAGTGCGGTGGACGTGTTCCTGGCGATCCTCGGTGACTCCCAGTGCCGGGCGGTCGGCATCCTCGCCGAGTGCGGCGTGGACATCGAGGAGCTGAGGGAGTCTCTACGGGAAGGCCGTTTGCCCGCGCGCCGCGACCCGCTGCCGGTAGACCTGCACCGCACCCGGGACGCACTGCTCGGCCGCCGCAGTTACCGCCCGCAGACCCGGGGCGTGATGGGCTGGCTCCAGCGGCTGGCTCTGCGCATCTCCAACGAAGACTACGCCGCCCAGCCGGTGTTCTGGGTCCGGCTGGAGGCCGACGAACTGGCCCGGGAGCGGGGCAGCCGGAAGATCGGCTCGGACGACGTGCTGCTGGCCCTGCTGACCACCTACGAGGTGGCGCTGGCATACCCCCACCTGGCCCGCTCGGTCCAGCACAAGTACCGCGGGGGCCAGGCCCTGCTCGCCGCCGGCGTGGATCACGCCCGGGTGCGGGCGGCGATGGCGAGCCTGGACCTGGGCCGCGACGAAGTGCCCCTGCCCACCGGGATGGGCGACTGGCCGCAGGACACCGGCCAGGTGCTGGAGCGACTGGCCGGGGTGAAAGGCAACCGGGGTGCCCGACTGCTCGAGGCGCTCGGAGTCTCCCAAGCCGACCTCAACGTTCTCTGCTGAATCAGAGGGTGACGCCGAAAGCGCCACCCGGCAACGACGTCCCTAGTTCTGAACCAGACCCAGCCGATGTGCGATCAGGGCTGCCTGAACCCGGTTCTCGCAGCCCAGCTTCGTGAGCACCCGGCTGACATGGGTTTTCACGGTGGCCTCGCTGATCCACAGCTGCGAGCTGATCGTGGCGTTGGACAGCCCTTGCGCAACCAGCACCAGCACCTCCCGCTCCCGCGCGCTGAGCTCCTCCAGCCCCTTGGCCGCGAACTCCGGAATCTCGATACCGGGGGCGGGCGAACTCCCCGGCGAGGCCGGCTTGGAGGGGGTGCTCATCCCGTCGAGCAGTTGCCGGGTGACCGCGGGGGACAAGAACGCGTCCCCGTTGGCGGCGGCCTTGATCGCCCGGGCCAGGTCGTCGGCCGCCGCGTCCTTCAGGAGGAACCCGGCGGCACCCCCGGCCAGCGCCCGCGTCACGTAATCGCTTTCCCCGAACGTGGTCAGGATGATGACCACCGCCTCGGGCCACGCCGCGCGCAGCTTCACCAGCGCCGTGAGCCCGTCCGTGCCGGGCATCTGCACGTCCATCAGCACCACGTCCGGCCGCTGCTTCAGCGCCACGTTCACCGCCTCGGCGCCGTCCCCGGCCTCCCACAGCACGTCGATGCCCTGCACCATCGACAGCACGAACCGGATGCCGCCCCGCACCAGGGCGTCGTCGTCGGCGATGAGTACCCGGATCGGCCCTTCGGGGGCGGGCGTCGGGTCGGTCATGGCGTTAGCTCCGTTTCCACTGTGCGTTTGCTGACCAGGACTTCGTCCTTGAAGCAGAGTTCGTAGTCGATGGTGGTGTTGCTGTCGCCGGTTTCTTCCTCACCGCTGCCGGAGTACATGCGGCAGATGTCCCCGGCGGTGTTCGTGCGCTCGGACATCGGCTGCGCGGGCAGCAGGTGCCGCATCCGGTCCATGCTGTCGCCCGGTTGCAGGTAGAGGTACACCCCGCGGTCGACCGGCTCGTCGATCCCCAGGGCGAAGAACGAGCCGACGCACGAGGACATCCCGACCAGGACGGTGACGACGATCCCGGCCACCCCGAGTTTCTGCCGCCGGCTGACCTTGCTGATCTGCTGCCGGAAATCCCCGTTGGCCACCGGCTTCGGCTCGGGCACCTCGGCGTCGTACGGCAGCACCGCGCCGAGCCGGAAGTCGCCGTCCTCCAGGGGACCGTGCGAGAGCACCCCGCCGGCCAGACGCACGCGCTCGGTCAGCCCGTGCAGCCCCTGGCCGGTACTCGAGCCGGGGTAGGGCAGTCCCGGGCGGTTGCGTACCTCGACGAACAACGCATCTTCGTCGTAGCGCACCTCGACCCGGATCGGGGCCCCACGCGCGTGCTTCAGGGCGTTGGTAATGCCTTCCTGGACGACCCGATACGCGGCGTGCTCGGCCAGCATCGGCAGGGGACGCGGTTGCCCGGCGCGGACGAGTTCGATCGGGGTACCGGTCTGCCGGGCCGAGGCGACGGTCGGCTCGACCTCCTGCAGCGTGCGGGCGCCATCAGCCGGGCCGTCCTGATGCAGCACCTTGAGGATCTGCCGCAGTTCGCCCATCGCCTGCGCCGAGGTGTCCCGCAGCAGCCCTACCGCCTGGCTACGAGCATTTTCGGTGCTTGCGGACGAGGTGCTCACCAGAGCGCTCGTCTCACCGGCCGCGGGAGCGGGGGTTGCGCTCTGGGCCAGACCACCGGCGTACAGCGAGATCAGGGTGAGCCGGTGGCCCAGCGAGTCGTGCAGTTCGGCGGCGATCCGGTTGCGCTCGCGGGCCTGAGCCTGGCCGGCCACCACCTGCTGCTGCTCGTGCAGTTCGATGTTGCGCTGGTTCATGGTCATCACCAGCAGCCGGCGCTGGGCCAGGATCGCCGCGATCGCGCCCGGCAGAATGGTCATGAAACAGAAGATCACCACCGCGATCAGGACGATGAACAGCGGGTCGCTCGCGTCCTGGACGAAGATCCCGGCGATGCTGCACAGCAGGGCGACCAGGAAGCCGAAAGCCACGGCCCAGGCCTTCTTCGACCGGTAGCCGACGGCGAAGGCGAACACCGAGACGGCCAGCGAACTACCGCCGCCCGGGATACTCACCAGCGCGGCCAGGACCATCGCGGTCACCGGGCGGGTGAGCCGCAGCGGGGTGAGGACCAGGGTGATCAGGGCGGTGAGCACCGCCACGGTCAGCTGCAGCGAGTCCGAGGTCCAGGGCATCAGGCCGACCACCGACCAGGCGGTGGTCAGCGCGCAGAACAGGGCCAGGCAGCACTCGTAGACGAGGCGGCCACGGCTGGCCCGGCGGGCCGCTTGCCACCACGTCTGAACTGATCGGGTCAGAGTAGGCATCAGGCGATCAGCCTATCGGTGCGCCGGGCGATGCCGGTCCGGGCAAAGGTGAGCGCTGTTGCCCCCGGAGGCTGCCGGGGGCAACAGCGCGCCTTTCCCGTCGCTGAGAGGGGTCAGCGACGGAAGATCCGGACACCCCCGGCGGGGATCTTGGCGCTGCCGTCGGTGGATTCACCGGTCTGCAGGTCGCTGCCCGCGATCGGCAGGTCGACCGGCGCGGCGCCGTGGTTGATCGCGAAAACGTACTCGCTGCCGTCGTTCCCGTGGCGGGAGACAAGTTCCAGGTCCCAGGGCAGGTCGCGCTCGGCGGTGATCCCGGCCAGGGCCAGCACCGGATCGAGCACACCGGTCAGGGTCTGGTGGTCCAGCACGGTCGAAACGTAGGTGGCGGTACCGCTTCCCAGACTACGGCGAGTGACCGCAGCCTTACCGGCGGCCGGGCCGTCCAGATACTCCAGCACCGTGTCGGCGCCCAGTGAGAGCAGATCCTCGGTCCACACGCTGCCCTTCGCGTCGCCGGTCAGCGCGACCTTCTGCTCGGCCGCCAGCGGCAGCACCTCTTCGACGCTGACCTGCAGCAGGTCGCGCAGGGCGCCGTTCCAGCCGTTGGGGTAAACCGCGTCGTCCGCGTCCACCACACCGGAGAACGGGCCCACCACCAGATGCCCGCCTGCCTCGACGTAGGCCGTCAGGTTGGCTACCGCCTCGGGGGTGAGTAGGTAGGAAGCCGGGGCCAGCACCACCGGGTAGGCGCTGAGATCGGCCGTGGGATGGGCGAAATCGACGGTGATCTTGTCCCGCCAGAGCCGCTCGTAGTATTCGCGGACCTGGGCCCGGGGGAGCAGGTCTACGGTGGGCCGCCACTCCAGGTCCTGCGCCCACAGCGACTCCCAGTCCCACAGAATCGCGGCCTGCGCCTGGACTTTCGAGCCCATCAGGGCAGTGGCGTCGCCGAGCGTGGCGCCCAGTTGCTCGATCTCGCGGAACACCCGGCTGTCGGCGCCGGCGTGCGGCAGCATGGCCGAATGGAACTTCTCGGCACCGCGCCGGGAGGCCCGCCACTGGAAGAACAGGATCGCGTCGGCGCCGCGGGCCAGGTGGCTCAGCGAGTTCCGGGCTATCTCGCCCGGAGCCTTGGCCAGGTTACGCGGCTGCCAGTTCACCGCCGAGGACGAGTGTTCCATCAGGATCCACGGACGATTGCCGGCCAGTGAGCGGGTCAGGTCGGCATCCAGCGCCAGACCCACCTGACTGCGCGGGTCGGCCGCGGTCAGGTAATGGTCGTTGGCCACCACGTCGACCTCGCGGGCCCACTTCCACAGGTCCATCGAGGGGCAGTTGGTGGCCATGAAGTTCGTGGTCACCGGGATGCCGGGGGACAGCTCACGCAGCACGTCGCGCTCGCGGGTGAAGCAGCCGAGCAGTTCGTCGCTGGTGAACCGGGCGAAGTCCAGGCGGTGGGCGGGGTTCGAGGTGGTGGCCGAGATCGCCGGGGCGCTGATCTGGGCCCAGTCCCCGTAGGTCTGGCCCCAGAACGCCGTGCCCCAGGCCTCGTTCAGTGCGTCCAGGCTCTGGTACTTGTGCTGCAGCCACTGCCGGAAGGCCGCGCTGCTGACCTCGCAGTAGCACTCGGAGATCGGGGCGCCGTACTCGTTGTGCACGTGCCACAGCGAGACCGCCGGGTGCTGGCCGTAACGCTGGGCCAGCTCGGTGGTGATCCGGACCGCGGCCGCGGCGTACTCGGGCGAGGAGGGGCAGGCAATACCGCGGGAGTTCGGCGTGATCACCGTGCCGTCGCGCATCACCGGGCGCACGTGCGGGTTCTGCTGCCAGAACCACTGCGGCGGAACGACGGTCGGGGTGCCCAGGTCGACCCGGATGCCGGCGCCGTGCAGGCCGTCGATCACCCGGTCCAGCCAGCCGAAGTCGAACTCGCCCGGGCGCGGCTCGAGCAGACCCCAGGAGAAGATGCCGATGCTGACCAGGTTCACGCCCGCGCGCCGCATCAGCTCGAGGTCTTCGGCCCAGACCTCCTCCGGCCACTGCTCGGGGTTGTAGTCACCGCCGAACGACAGTGCCTGCACCCCGGGCAGCCAGCCTTCGCGCAGCAGGCTCTGGTTGGTCATGAATCCACACCCTCAGTCGCAGATGACGTGCCGACGAGCCTCGTCAGGCGCGTCATCGGCACGGCGCCGACCTGGTTTGTCGGCGAGACGTGTGCACGGTCCCACACTCTGTGTCTCCTGCAAAGCCCCAGTTGGCGGGACCGGAAGCGATCGGGTTGTGACCTTTGGAAGCGTTGACAAGTGCGTATCCAGGTGTCACGTTGTGACCGGTCACACGCGGCGTCGCAGGATCGGCGTCGTCTCGCTTCAACGACGAAGCTGATGCTTCGCAAGGAGGACGTCATGCGGCGAACGCTGCGCGGCAGCCTGGTCACCCTCACCGTCTCGGCCCTGCTGCTGAGCGCCTGCGGCGGTTCCTCGGACTCCGACGCCGCGGCCGGTGACGAGCCCCGCAAGCCCGGCGAGAAGGTCGAGCTGAACTTCTGGTCCTGGGCGCCCGAGATGGACAAGACCGTCGAGGTCTTCAACGAGGCGCACCCGGACATCCACGTCACCGTCAACAAGCAGGACGGCGGCGACCCGGCAGTCACCAAGCTGCTCACCGCGATCAAGGCCGGCAGCGGTGCGCCGGACCTGATGCAGGCCGAGTACCAGGCGCTGCCGACCATGGTCGGGGCCGGTGCCCTGGCCGACATCAAGGGCCAGCTGGGTGACGACGTGCAGGGGCACTTCGCCGAAGGCACCTGGAACGCGGTCACTCTGGGCACCGACGCGGTCTACGCCGTGCCGCAGGACGCCGCTCCGCTGATGTTCTACTACCGCGCCGACGTGCTCGAGAAGCTCAAGATCGAGGTGCCGACCACCTGGGACGAGTACGCCGCGGCCGCCCGCAAGATCAACGAGGACGACCCGAAGAAGTTCCTGGGCACGTTCTCCTCCAACGACGCGGGCCTGTTCGCCGGGCTCACCCAGCAGGCCGGGGCCAGCTGGTGGGGCATCGACGGTGACGCCTGGAACGTGGCGATCGACTCCGAGCCGTCGCAGAAGGTGGCCCAGTACTGGGGCGGCCTGGTCGAGGAGGGCGTCATCGACAACACCCCGATGTACACCCCGTCCTGGAACGCCGCCCTGAACGACGGTTCTCAGGTCGGCTGGGTCAGCGCGGTCTGGGCGCCGGGCGTGCTGGCCGGTAACGCTGCCGACACCGAGGGCAAGTGGAAAGTCGCCCCGATCCCGCAGTGGAACGCCGGTGAGAGCGTGACCGGGGCCTGGGGCGGTTCGGCCACGGCGGTCACCTCGCAGTCCAAGAACAAGGCCGCCGCAGCGGAGTTCGCCGCCTGGCTGAACACCAGCGCCGAGGGCGTGAAGGCGCTGGCCAGCATCTCCAACGTCTACCCGGCCGACACCCAGAACTCCGCGGCCGCGCTCAGCGAGCCCCCGGCGTTCTTCAAGGACCAGCCCGACTTCTACGAGATCGCGGCCGGGGTCAGCGGCACGGTGAACAGCTTCACCTACGGCCCGAACACCAACGTCGCCTACAGCGCGTTCAACGACGCCTTCGGCAAGGCCGCCACCGCCAAGAAGGCCGCCGCCTTCGGCGAGGCGCTGAGCACGATGCAGACCCAGACGCTGGAAGACCTGAAGGCCAACGGGTTCAACGTCAAGTAGTCCACCGATCAACCCCGGGCCCGAAGACCAGGAGTCGACGATGACCAGCGTGACCAACGACCTCGTGAGCGCCACCGCGCAGAAGGACCCGCCGTCGGGCAGTCGGCGGGCCCGGATTCCCCGGGCGCCTTACGTGTTCATGGTTCCCGCCGTCGCCCTGTTCGTGTTCTCGATCGCCATCCCCATCCTGTACACGGCCTATCTGAGCCTGCGCACGGTGAAGGTGGAAGGTCTGGGACTCGGGCCCGGGGCCCGCACCGAGGTCTGGGCCGGCCTGTCCAACTACGGCCGCACCCTCAGCGACCCGGACTTCCTGTCCAGCGTGCTGCGGGTGCTGGGCTACGGCCTGGTCGTCATCCCCGTGATGCTGGGCCTGGCGCTGCTGTTCGCCCTGCTGCTGGACTCGGTCCGGGTCCGCGCCACCCGGTTCTCCCGCCTGGTCATCTTCATGCCCTACGCGGTGCCGGCGGTGATCTCCTCGCTGCTGTGGGGTTTCCTCTACCTGCCCGCGGTGAGCCCCTTCACCCACGCCGCCGAGCAGGTCGGGATCACCCTGCCGCAGCCGATGGCTCCTGGCCTGGTGCTGTTCGCGATCGCCAACATCGCGGTCTGGGGCGGCGTCGGCTTCAACATGATCGTGCTCTACACCGCGCTGAAGGCGATCCCCTCCGACCTGTACGAGGCGGCCCGGATCGACGGCTGCTCCGAACTGCAGATCGCCTGGCGGATCAAGATCCCGATCATCGTGCCCTCGCTGATCATGACCTCGGTCTTCGGGATGATCACCACCCTGCAGGTGTTCGCCGAGCCGACCGTGCTGCGGCCGCTGACCAACAACATCTCCACCAGCTGGAGCCCGCTGATGATGATCTACCGGGACGCGTTCACCCGCAACGACATCTACGCCGCCTCGGCCACCTCGGTGGTCCTGGCCGTGGCCACCTTCGTGCTGTCCTTCGGGTTCCTGCGCCTGGTGCAGAACCGAGCCTTCGCCCAGGAGAACCGATGAAAACCGCTCAGCAGAAGCCCAGCCTGGTCGGCACCGGGGTACTCCTGGTCGGCGCCGTCTACTGCCTGATCCCGGTGGTCTGGGTGCTGATGGCCTCCAGCAAGACCTCCAGCGAGCTGTTCACCACCTTCACCTACGCCCCCGGCACCAGCCTGTTCAGCAACATCGCCGACCTGACGGCCTACCGCGACGGGCTGTTCTGGCGCTGGATGGCCAACACCGGTCTGTACGCCGGGGCCGGGGCCGCGTTGTCCACCCTGGTCTCCGCGATGGCCGGGTACGCGATGGCCAAGTACCGCTTCCCGGGCCGCGGCGCGCTGTTCAACATCCTGCTGGCCGGCGTGCTCGTGCCGGGCGTGATCCTGGCCGTGCCGCAGTACCTGCTGTTCGCCGAACTCGGCATGACCAACACCTACTGGGCCGTCCTGCTGCCCAGCATCATCAGCCCCTACGGCATCTACCTGGCCCGGATCTACGTCTCCGCCTCGGTGCCGGACGAGGTGATCGAGGCGGCCCGCACCGACGGCGCCCAGGACTGGCGGATCTTCCGTTCGGTGGTGCTCCCGATGATGGTGCCCGGCCTGGTCACGGTGTTCCTGTTCCAGTTCGTGGCGATCTGGAACAACTTCCTGCTGCCCTACGTGATGCTCGGTGACGACAAGTTGTTCCCGGTCACCGTGGGCCTGTCCGGTCTGCTGAACCAGGGCGCCCAGCAGCCGGCCATGTACTCGCTCGTGATCCCCGGGGCGCTGCTGTCGATCCTGCCCCTGCTGGCGCTGTTCCTGCTGCTCCAGCGGTTCTGGCAGGTGGATCTGGCGGCCGGCGCGGTGAAGAGCTGAAGTAGCCTTCCGCCGTGCACCTCAGACCGGGCGACAAGCGCCCCACCATCCGCGACGTCGCCGTCGTCGCCGGAGTCTCGAGAGGCACCGTCTCGCGCGTGCTCAACGGGGGCGACCGGGTCAGCCCTCAGGCCCAGGACGCGGTCGCCCGGGCGATCGCCGAGACCGGGTACACCGCCAACCACGCCGCCCGCACCCTGGCCCTCGGCCGCTCGAACACGATCGCGTTCCTGCTCAGCGAGCCCCAGCACATCCTGTTCGAGGACCCGACCTTCGCCCGGCTGATGAGCGGCTGCACCCGGGCCCTGGCCGAGCACGGCTTGCTGCTCACCCTGGTCACCGCCGGCACCCCGGCGATGCGGGAGCGGGCGGTCGGCTACATCTCGGCCCGGCACGTCGACGGCGTCCTGCTGGTCTCCAGCCACGCCGTCGACCCGGTGGCCGAGGAACTGATCGCCACCGGGGTGCCGACCGTGGTCTGCGGCCGGTTCCCCGGCCTGGAGGCCCGGATCAGCATGGTCGGGGCCGACGACCTCGACGGCGGCCGGCAGATGACCAGCCACCTGATCGCGCGGGGGGCAACGAAGATCGCGCACATCACCGGCCAGATGGACACCCCCGGCGGGTTCCAGCGGCTGGAGGGCTACAAGCAGGCCCTGAGCGCGGCCGGGCTGCCGGTGCAACCCGAGCTGATCGTGCACGGCGACTACTCCCGGGCCAGCGGTGAGGCCGGGATGCGGACGCTGCTGGAGGCAGTGCCCGACCTGGACGGGGTGTTCGTGGCCTCCGACCTGATGGCGGCCGGAGCCTGCGCGGTGCTGCGCGAAACCGGCCGGCGGATCCCGGACGACGTGCGGGTCGGCGGGTTCGACGACGCCGGGATGGCCGAGCACCTCGACCCCGGCCTGACCACCATGCGGCAGCCCTTCGAGCGAATCAGCCGGGAAATGGTGCGACTGCTGCTGGCCCGGATCGAGGGGGAGGGAGACGCCTCGGTGTTCCTGCCCTCCACCCTGATCCAGCGGGGATCCACTTGATCGGGGTGCCGCTCGCCGGAGTGCTCTCCGGCGAAACCCGTTCCCGCCCGGGGGGCCGGGGTCAGGAGGAGCCGGCCGAGTCCAGCGCCCAGCAGAGCGCGTAGCCAGTACAGACCACCGCGTGCAGCACCCACTGCCACAGCAGCAGGCTGGTGGTGACGCCGATGATGCTCAGCCCGCCGAACGGCCGTCCCAGGTCGACCGGTAGCGCCAGGAACAGCGTGAACCCCTGCAGGAAACCGGAAATGAACGCGGCGGTGACGATCGCCGAGATCCACGCCGCCCGCCAGCTCGGCCGGCCCGGCGCCACCACCCGGAACATCCAGGCCAGCGGCGCCCAGAGAATCACCCAGATCAGATTCAGCCCCAGGTAGGACGCCGCCAGAGCCCCGGGCAGGCCGCGCTGATTCACCAGATGCTCCACCGTGGGCGTGATCATCAGCAGGGCCAGCAGCATCAGCGGGGCCAGGCCGAGCAGCGGCAGCGTCAGGATCCGGGCCTTGAGCGAAGGCGGCGGCGCCGAACGATGCTGCTCAGGCACCAGCCGGACCAGCGCCCGGCTCAGACCCCGCCCGTAGGCCGAGGCCATGAACACCGCGAAGAGGACCGGCAGCAGGGACAGCGACAACCCGGCGTCGAACAGCGCATTCACCCAGCCGTCGGCCCCCTGCTCATCGGGGATGGCCGCGGCCAGGCTGTCGCCGTAGCCGGCGATCCGTTCGCGGCCGAACATCAGCCCGGCCGTGGCGATCGCGACCAGGAAGGCGGGGATCGCGGCCAGCGTGCCGAACAGGGCGGACCCGGCCGAGAGCAACGCCATGTCGGTCTTCACCAGCCCGGCCCGGGTGCCGGAGATCGCCTGGGTCACGGCTCGTCGGGCCCGTGGCCACCAATGCTGCACCGTCACAGCATCACGCAAACTGCCGAACCCGGCAGCTCAGACCCGTGGATCGGCAATCGCCCAGGGCACCTCCGTCGTGCCGTCGCCCGCCCCCAACGCCGCCCGCGCACACAACCGCCCCTGATCTCGCAGCGGATTCGTCACCGACACGATCCCGGCCTCCAGAGCAGCAAAGGACGCGTCCCAGCCAGTGATCACCGCTCCCTCACCGACCACGGCCCGAGCCCCCAGCGCCAGTTCGTCACTCATCGCCAGCACCACCAGCGGATCCCCACCCAACCGGGCAACCACGTCTCCCATTGCCTTTTCGCCCTGCCCCCGCAGATTCTGCGGCACCACGGCGATCAACGTGGTGTCCCAGCGCGCCCCCAGCGCGGCGCGATACCCCAGCAGTCGGTTGCGGGTCACTGGAAAAGGTATGTCCAGTGGGAGTTCTCGCCCCCAAATTTGAGACGGTTGTCGCGCCCGGTCGAGCGGGAAGCTGAGAATGACGGGAGTCCGGCCGTCTTCCAGTACGGCACGGGCAACTGCGGTGGCGGCCGCCGTGTCGTCCGGCGAGATCTGCCTGATTCCAGGGTATTGCGGACCGCCCTGGATCGCGGCCGGGCGTCCGCTGCCGGCCACCGCGGGGAGCACCGGATCGCCGTCGGTAGTGGTCCACAGCACGTACGCGTCCACCGCGGCACCGAGCACGCGATCGGTGTCGCCGGCATCGCCCCGGGTCGGGATCAGCACCATGCCCAGGCCTTCCTCCACACAGATCTCGGCCACCCCGGCCAGGAACTGCGCGGCCTGCGGATCATCGAAGGCGTAGGAAAGGTGCTCACCCAGGACCACCCCGATCTGCCCGGTCCGCCCGGAACGCAGTGCCCTCGCAGTGCCGTCCGGACGCCGGTAGCCGAGCTCCTCGGCGGCATCCAGCACCTTCTGCCGGGTCGCCGCCGCCACCCGACTGGGCTGGTTGAACGTGTACGACACGGTCATCACGCCCACCCCGGCCGCCGCGGCCACATCCTTGACGGTGGGGCGCCGACTGCTCCCTTTGCGCGCTCGCTCTGGCACGGGCCCACACTAGCTGTGTAACGTTACACAGATGAATCCGTCGCGATCGCACCCCAGCGCTCTCGCCGCGTACGCAGCCTTCGCCGGGATGGGAGTCTTCTGGGGAACCTGGGGCGCCGCGCTGCCCGCTCTCCGCTCCCAGGCCGGGCTCACCGAGGCCCAGCTGGGCACTGCGCTGCTCTTCGTCGGCGTCGGCGCCCTACCTGCCATGTTCCTCACCGGCCGCCTGATCGACCGCCTTGGCCTACGCCTGACCGCTGTGCTTCTGGGCCTACTCGGAGCCGCGGGCACGGTCATCGCCGTCGGTGCCCAGGGCTACGCCGCCGTAGTGGCCTGCATGCTCCTGGTCGGCGCCACCTCCGGCGCCACCGACGTAGCCATCAACACCCTCGCCGGCCAGGTAGAACACCACACCGCGCAGCCCCTGGTAACCCGTGCCCACGGCACTTTCTCGCTGGCCGTCGTCGTCTCCAGCCTCAGCGCCGGTGCCCTCCTCGGCGGCCCCGGCCTGACCACCACCTTCACGGCTGCCCTCATCGCCGTCCTGGCGCTCTGTGCCTTCGTCTGGTCCGGCACCACCTTCACCACCCCAGCCCCGAACCCAGCCACTCGCCCCAATTTGCCCGCCGCCAGCTCATCCACCCCGCTGGCCGATCCCCGGCCAACCACCCGCTCCCAGGCACCCGCGGCCGCAAACCCAGCCGCCCCGTCTCCAGTTCCCGAGCCAGCCGCCCACTTGGATGCGCCCGCGGCTGCAAACCCAGCTACCCCGTCTCTAGTTCCCGAGCCAGCCGCCCACTTGGATGCGCCCGCGGCTGCAAACCCAGCTACCCCGTCCTCGGTTCCTGAGCCAGCCACCCGCTCCGATGCATCCACCGCCGCAATCCCAGCCACAACGTCCGTTGATCCAGGCCCCGCCACCATCATCCCGAAACCCCTGACCCTCGCCGCGCCCCTCCTGCTCCTCGGATTCATCGGCGCTCTGGCCTACGCCACCGAGAACGCCCACCAGAGTTGGGGCGCAGTCCTGATCACCGAGTCCTTCACCGCATCCCCCCAACTCGCCTCCACCGCCCCCGCCACCTTCGCCGCCGCCGCAGCTCTCGCCCGCCTGACCCTCGCCCCGCTTTCCCGCAGCCACCCCGTCCAACTGCTCATAGCCGGCGGGGCCGCGGCCACCGTCGGCAGCATCGTCCTGGCCACCGCCCCGTCCATCCCCGTGGCGCTCCTCGGCCTGGCCATTGCCGCCCTCGGCACCGCCACCCTTTTCCCCACCCTGATCAGCTATGGCCTACGCACCATCGACCCCGCCCGCCGGGGCCGCGCCACCTCCACCGTGGCCACCACCGCATACCTGGGCTTCCTGCTCGGCCCCGCCTACGTAGGCCTGATCGCCCACGCGGCCACCCTTCGCTGGGCCATCATCGGTATCGCCGCCCTCGCCCTGATCTTCACCGCCGTCGCCGCCCCCGCCAGTCGCTGGGCCGGAAGGCGTGTGCAGGCGCCGGCGCGGCAAAGGTGATGATCAGTGCTGATGATCGGCGAACGGGTTGCTGTCGTCTCGGGGGTCGCGTTGCTCAACGATCCGGCGTCGCAGCAGAAGTAGCTCCTGGCCAGCGGTGTAGGCACGAGTGCGGCGTTCGCCGGTCGGAACCAGAAGATCCGCATCGGCCATCTGCTTCAGATCCCGGCCGGCGGTCTGGAAGCTGATCTCTTCCTCCCCGCTCTCGCGAAGGCTGCTGCGGTAGGTGGCATTACGTACCCGCAGCCCGGACACCGCGTCGAAGAGCGCGGTGAGGCAACGCTCGGGCAGATGGTGTCCGGCGGCGAGATCCTCCAGCCCGATCCACAGTTTCGCGCTCTCGTCGACCCGGCGAAGCATGGTGCTCGCCTGTCGTAGATGTGCCAGCAGGGCGAACTGCACCCAGGGGCGGGCGTCGGCGGTGGGGTTCCAGCAGCCCTGCCCTACCTTCGCCAGAACCTCGTAATAGTCCTGGGTGTTCTTGCCCAGGTACTCCTCGATGCTGAGGAACACCGGGCTGAGCAGGCCGCTGCGAGCCAGTACCAGGCTCTGCAGACAGCGGGCCATGCGCCCGTTTCCGTCCTTGAACGGGTGGACCATAACCAGGTTGAGGTGGGCCATCGCCCCGTTCAGAAGGGGATGCTCTCCCGCTGTGGATCGCTTGTTGAGTTCTGCGGCGAATTCCTTCATCAGCGCGGGGACGTCATCGGGCGTGGCGCCTTCGTAGACGATCTGGCCGTTGTCCTCCTTCTGGACGTAGACCGGGCCGGTCCGCCAGAGCCCAGGCCGATTCGCGAGGCTGTAGCTGGTCATCATGAAGTGCAGCGACTTGATCAGTTGGGTCGAGTGCTCGAACTCGTCGTCCTGGCGCAATTGCAGCACATGTGTCATTGCGTCCCGATAACCGGCCAGAGCCCGCTGCGTCTCGTCTCCGGCGTCGATCGGCTCCTCGCCCAACGCGACTGCCGCAGCATCGTCCAGGCGGGCGTCGTAGCCCTCGATGCTGTTCGACCCCTGGATCGCTCGGGCCAGGGCGAGACGGCGCAGGGAACCGCTCCACCGGCGGGGCTCGTGCAACTGCCAACGAAGGCGTTCGCGCAGGTCGTCGATCTGCTGCAGGACGTTCTGCTCGATGTTCCGGGGCGGTGGGGAGGCGATCAGCATGGGTGACCCGTCATGAGGTAATGATGGATGCTATCCATCGCCATGATGATAGCTATCCATCATTACATCATCTCGTTCGGTTCGGCGGTGCGCGCCCGGCTCCGAGGAGGCGCCCGAGGGGGCCTGCGAACCGAGCGCGCACCTGCACCACGCCCGCGACGGAGGGATTGTCTGCGGGGCAGTGCCTTCCGACCGCGGCGCCATTGGTGGGTAGCGCACGCGGCGGGTCTGGAGCGTGTTCCGCCGGTCCCTGCCTTCTTCAGGCGCCCCGTTGCGGGACCAGCGGAGCACACCCTGCCGTGCCTTCAGTTAGCCCTGCCGACCGGGCGCAGGCCAATCACCAGGAAGCGGACAGCCGGATTGTCTCCTTGATCGCAAGTGTGGCCGGGTGTCAGCGGGGAGTGATCCGGGCAGGTGGGCGGCCGGACCGGTGGGCCCAGCGAAAAAAGTTCCCGGGGCGGGGCAACCTTTCGGTCTCGAGGACGGACTTATCGGCGTCAGAAGCGCGGGGCACCGGTGAGTGCGCCCAGGCCGTCCTCCAACGGTCCGGGCGCCGGATCAGGCCTGTTCAGGGCAGGCCTGCCGATGGGCCAGATGCTGGATCCGTTCAGGGCGGAACCGGCGGCCTCACCGGCCCCGCGCGGCCAATCCATGCAGGCCTCGCGGCCCGTCGTGGCCCTTTCACGTCCTGGGAAGGAACCGAATGAACAGCCCCAAGCGCAGGTTGAGCGGCAGGCGCAGGCTCTGGGCCGGTCTGGTCGCCGGGGTCGCACTGGCGGCGGTGGCCGGTTCGATGGCCACCGCGGCGAACCAGTCCTCCTCGGGTTCGGCTGCCAAGAGCGCGGTTTCGGCCGCTGCCGAGACGCCGAAGGCGCTGAGCAAGACCTGGCCGACGCCGACCGGCACCACCAACCTGACCAAGACCCAGTCGGTGAGCAGCTTCGACGGCAAGGGCAAGCGGTTCCAGGGCTGGGGCGGCGACCAGGGCGAGAGCCAGGACCCGCTGTTCAAGGTGGCCGACGGCGGCACGATCAAGAACGTGATCATCGGCAACAAGGCCGGCGACGGCATCCACTGCGAGGGCACCTGCACCCTCTCCAACGTCTGGTGGGAGGACGTGGGCGAGGACGCCGCCACCCAGAAGGGCAAGAAGTCCGGCCAGGTGATGACCGTGGTCGGCGGCGGGGCGAAGAAGGCCAGCGACAAGGTCTTTCAGCACAACGGCCCGGGCAAGCTGGTGATCAAGGACTTCGTGGTCCAGGACTTCGGCAAGCTGTACCGTTCCTGCGGCAACTGCTCCAGCCAGTACCAGCGCTCGGTCGAGCTGAACAACATCCTGGTGGTCGAGCCGGGCAAGTCGCTGGTCGGGATCAACACGAACTACAAGGACACCGCCACGTTCAAGAACGTGCGGCTGTACGACAAGAACAAGAAGATCTCGATCTGCGACAAGTTCACCGGTAACAGCAGTGGCAAGGAGCCGACCAAGACCGGTTCCGGCGCCGACGGCACGTACTGCAAGTACTCCTCCTCGGACATCACCTACAAATAGGGGACGTCCTTGGTCGCCACCGAACGGCGGCTGCGGTTCAAGGGGAAGCGAGTCGGTCCGGTCCCGGGCAGGGGCCGGACCGGCCTGCGTTCAGCAGCCTTTGGCCCAGAACGGTGGCCCGCTCGGCCAGTTCGGCGGGTTCGAGGATCTGGAAGTCGTGGCCCAGCAGCAGGACGTGGGCCAGGATCACGTCCGCCGTGGCCGCGCCGCTGAACACTTCACAGGTGGTGGAGGAGATTTCGCGGACCGAGGCGGCCGAGGGGGAGATCTGCGCGCTGACCGTGGCGGCCGGTGCGTGCACCAAGAACCGGGCCTGATGGGGATAGGCGTTGCCGGTGACTCCTTCCTGCACGTATCGCGCGGCGTCGGGGGCCGTTCGCGGGGCGAAACGCCAGGTGCGGGCCCGGATCGCGGACATCCGGTCGACCCGGAAGGTGCGCCAGTCGTCCCGGTCGAGGTCGAAAGCGAACAGGTACCAGCGTCGTTCGGAAGCGACCAGGCGGTACGGCTCCACCCGCCGGGTCTGCGCCGCATCGTCGCGAGGGTAGTCGAAACCGGCCTCGACCTGATCCCGGCAGGCCCGGGCCAGGGTGAGCAGCGCCTGCGGATCGACCGCGGCCCGCCCTCGGCCGAACGATTCCACCGCTTCGGACAGCGCCTGCACCTCCGGCCGCAGTCGGGCCGGTAGCACCTGATCCAGCTTGCTCAGCGCCCGCAACGCAGCGTCGCCGGACCCGGCCCCCGCCAGCAGGGCAGTGGCCGTAGCGATGGCTTCTTCGTCGTCGAGCAGCAGCGGAGGCAGGACCTGGCCGGGCCCGAGCTGGTACCCGCCGCCGGCTCCCGGTGTCGCATGCACCGGGTAACCCAGGGCCCGAAGCCGGTCCACGTCCCGCCGCACCGTGCGCGTGGTGGTCCCGAGCCGCGAAGCCAGCTCCGGCCCCGTCCACACCTGACGCTGCTGGAGCAGGCCGAGCAGCGTCAGCACCCGCTCGGTGGTGCGCAGATCGCCGGTGCCGTCCGCGACCGAGCCGGCCACCTCGTCCCTCATTCGAACACCCCACCCTCAATCTCAGCCCACTGTCCCAGAGAATGCGGACCGGATCTGTCCGCCATGCCTGCCAGGCTGCGGTCATGGACTGGACCAAGACCCTGCTCTTCCAGTGGGAGTTCCACTGGGACAACCAACTGCGCGCCCGGCTGCAAGGTCTGAGCGACGAGGAGTACCGCTGGGAGCCGGTGCCGGACGCCTGGAACGTGCGCCCCCGGGGCAGTAACCCGGTCGAGTTCGGCACCGGCGACTTCGTGATCGACTACGCGTTCCCCACCCCGGAACCGGAACCGTTCACCACCATCGCCTGGCGGCTGGGCCACGTCATCGTCGGGGTGCTGGCGATGCGCAACGCCACCCACTTCGGGGCTCCGGAGGCCGCCTACGACACCTGGGAGTACCCGGGCGACGCCAAGACCGCCCTGCAGCAACTGGAGGCCCAGCTCGCTCTCTGGGTGGCGGGTGTCGGGCAGCTCAGCGCCGAGGAGCTGAGCACCCCGGTCGGGTCGAAAGAGCCGGCTTTTCCCGAACTGAGCATGGCCGACCTGGTCCTGCACATCCACCGCGAGCTGATCCACCACCTGTCCGAGGTGTGCCTGCTGCGCGACCTCTATCTGCACATCCACCGCTCCGAAGGAGCTCACTGATGAGCCGCGAGTTCCAGGTCACCGTCGACGCCCACGACCCGGCCGCGCTGTCCCGGTTCTGGGCCGAGGTACTGGACTACGTCATCCCCGGCCCGCCCGGCGTGCAGCTCGAGGCCGGGGCCGACCCGCTCGCGGCCTGGCAGGAGTTCCTGGCCGGTATCGGGGTGCCACCGGAGCAGCGCAACACCCGCTCGGCCGTGGAGGACCCGGAGGGCAAGGGGCCGCGCGTCTTCTTCCAGCAGGTGCCGGAGTCCAAGACCACCAAGAACCGTCTGCACCTGGATGTGCGGGTGGCTCCGGAACTGCGCGGCGACGAACGGATGGCGGCGCTGGAGGCGGAGTGCGAACGGCTGATCCAGCTCGGCGCTCAGCGGTTGTACCGGGTGGAGCCCGAGCCGCCGATGGGCTTCGGGTTCATCACCATGGCCGATCCGGAGGGTAACGAGTTCTGCCTCGACTGAGGTCTCACTTCTCGGGAAACCCCACCGACGCCCTGACTGCCCGCTTGGTGGGGTGGCTCGGCCTGGTCAAGGTTCGTGGCCACCGCACCGGGTAAGGAGAAGCAGCCCTCGGACCGC
This sequence comes from Kineosporia babensis, assembly GCF_021129305.1. Taxonomy (GTDB): domain Bacteria; phylum Actinomycetota; class Actinomycetes; order Actinomycetales; family Kineosporiaceae; genus Kineosporia; species Kineosporia babensis. Next base: position 141,660 of record NZ_JAJOMB010000009.1, read on the forward strand.
GAGTTGTCAGGTGGCGGATGGGGGCATCTCGACAATGTGTACACCCGGTACCGGATGGACCACCTTTACACATTACGAGCCGTCGTCCGCCGGGCTCTGTGTCATAGCACTGGGGTAGCAGTGGCTTTGGGAGGTCCTGGTGGGGCGGCTTAGGGAGTGTTCTGGAAGTCGCTGCTGTAGCGAGGAGGTGCCTGGTGGTCCGTCTGGCAAGCCGTTGGGGCGCCCTCGTAGCGGCCACCGGGTGCCCCGCAGTAAGCATGGACCCCAAAACACGACCTAGAAGTGCGCGGATCCGGACCAACCCGCAGGATGGGCGCGGAGCGGACGACGCCGGGTCGAGGCCCGGACCGACGCCGGCAGCTCTGCGTCTGTCCGAGCGAGCCGGAGGAGTCGCGCCGCGTGTCCACTCCAGCAACCGAACCAGGCCGCCCAGCTGAACCAGGCCGTCCAAGCGAACCGGGCCGCCCAGCTCAACCGGGTCCTCACGTGCGCCGGTTGTTCACCACGGTGGGGCTGTGCGTGCTGATCTCCCTGCCCGCCGTGGTGATCCGGCTGGGCGGCCTGCACGTCGAGCCGGTGGTGGCGATGCTGGTCTTCGGCGCCGCGGTCTTCGCCGCCTCGTTCGTGCTGGCCTGGGCGGCGGAGGCGGCGCAGGTGGACATCTCCGGCGGCCTGGCGATCGCCATCCTGGCCCTGATCGCGGTGCTGCCCGAGTACGCCGTGGACCTGACCTACGCCTATCAGGCCGGTAGCAACCCGGACTACGTGCAGTACGCGGCGGCGAACATGACCGGCTCGAACCGGCTGCTGCTGGGCCTGGGCTGGCCCTTGGTGGTGCTGGTCGGGCTCTGGGGCCTCAAGCGCGTGCACCAGCGCCGGGGCCACGTGCTCCCGTTGGACGCGGGCAACCGGCTGGAGCTCGGATTCCTGCTGATCGCCGGGATCTTCGCGTTCGTCATGCCGCTCACCGCGCAGATCCACGTCTGGATGGGCGGCCTGCTGTTCATCTGGTTCGGCTACTACGCCTACCGGCTCAGCCGCGGTGGGGTGGAGGAGCCGACCCTGCGCGGAACCTCGGCGGTGATCGGGGCGCTGCCGCAGACCACCCGCCGCTGGACGCTTTTCGGGCTGTTCGTCTTCGCCGCGGCGATCGTTCTGGTCTCGGCCGAGCCGTTCGCGCACAGCCTGGTCGAGGGCGGCCAGGACCTCGGGATCGACGAGTTCCTGCTGGTGCAGTGGGTGGCGCCGCTGGCCTCGGAGGCCCCGGAGTTCATCATCGCGATCATGTTCGCCGCCCGCGGCAACGCGACCGCGGCGATCGGCACGCTGATCTCGGCCAAGGTCAATCAATGGACGCTTCTGGTCGGCTCGCTGCCGATGGCCTACTGGGCGGGTGGCGGCTCGGCGGCCCTGCCGCTGGACGACCGGCAGGTGGAGGAGATGCTGCTGACCGCGGCGCAGACCATGCTCGGCATCGCGCTGATCCTCGGCCTGCACTTCCACCGCCGTTCGGCCTGGCTGCTGCTGGTGCTGTTCCTGGTGCAGTTCCCGGTCACCAGCACCGAAGGGCGGCTGATTCTGTGCGGTGTCTACGCCCTGGCCGCGATCGTCGCCCTGGCTTTCAACTTCCGCCATCTGCTGCCCACCCTGCGCGCCCCCTTCACCCAGGACCTGATCCCCGAGTCCGAGTACGCCGGGCATCAACCCTGATAACCGGCCGCCTGCAGGGTGAACAGGTCGGCGTACCGGCCGGGCACCCGCAGCAGCTCGTCATGGGTGCCGCTCTCGACCAGCGCTCCTTCGTGCATGACGTAGATCTGATCGGCGTGGCGGACGTTGGCCAGGCGGTGGGTGATCAGGATCGTCGTGCCCACCCCCTGCCGGGCCCGCAGGTCCTGGAACAGCGCATCCTCGGCCCGCGGATCCAGCGCCGATGAGGGCTCGTCCATGATCAGCAGATCAGCGTCCCGGTAGAAGCCGCGGGCCGCGGTGATCCGCTGCCACTGCCCACCGGAAAGATCCTGCCCTTCCTTGAAAGTGCGGTCGAGCAGCGTCTGGTAGCCCTTGGGAAGCTCGTTGATGGTCTCGTGCGCGGTGGCCCGCCGGGCGGCCTGTTCGATCCGCGGCCGGCTCGGCTCGGTCTCGATGTCGCCCATCGCGATGTTGGTCGCCGCCGTGTACGGCCACTTGTGATGTTCCTGCAGCACCACGCAGATCCGGGCGGTCAGCGCGCTCTGGTCCAGCTGCTCGTAGGGCGTCTGGTTCCAGCAGAGGACGCCCGCGGTCGGGCTGCGCAGGCCCGCGATCATCGCTGCCAAAGTGGATTTACCAGAGCCGTTTTCACCGACCAGCGCCACGGTCTGCCCGGCGGTGATGCTGAGCGAGACGTGATCGACGGCGGCGGACTCACGGTCGGGGTACAACAGCGTCGCGTCGCGCACCTCGAGCCGGCTCAGTGGCCCGGTCGGCAGCCGATCCGGACGCTCAGCCGTGGCCGGTGAGTAGTCCTTGGCCCGCTCCAGGAAGCCCAGATGCTCACGGACGAAGTGACCGCTCTCGAAAATGCCCTCCAGCTGGTAGGTCAGGGTGGACAGCGCATTCTGGGCCGCCTGCACAGCCACCACGCAGGTCACCGCCGCCGACAGCGGGATCCGGCCGGACAGCAGCAGCGTGCCGAGCAGGACCCAGACCCCGACCAGGGCAAGCCCACCCAGCGCGGCCCCGAAGGCGGTGGTGAGGGTGACCCGCCGGGCCAGGCGCAGCTCTTCGGCGGTCTGCGCGGTCATCACCATGTCGTACTGGCCGAGCAGGAACCGGCGCAGGCCGTAGGAACGCAGTTCCGGAGCCGAGTTACGGTCGGCGAGCTGACTGCGCAGGATCCACAGCCGCCGGTTGCGCACCGAACTGGCCAGCCAGCTGCTGAATTCCAGGTTCCCGGAGCGCAGGGCGGCATAGGCCGGCGGCAGCGTGGCCACCAGCAGGGCCAGCAGGAGCAGCGGGTTGATCACCAGCACGGCCACCGCCACCGCGGTCAGGTTGACCAGCCCGGCCAGGGCGTCGGCGGTACTGCGCACCATGGCATTCATGTTCGGGCCGCCGTGACTGGCCCGTTCCATGTCGTCGGAGAAAGCCTCGGCGTCGAAGGCCTCCAGCCGCACCGCCGACGTGGCCTCGAAGAATTCCCGCTGGGTGGACTGCCGGACCCGCGGCGCCAGCCCGGACTGGGCGTGCCCGACCACGATCGCCAGCACCCCGCGCACCGTCGCGATCAGGGCGAGCATCAGGAGAGCGGGCGCGGCGGCCCGGACCCGATCGGGGGTGGGGCCGCTGCCGAACAGCTCGACCAGCACCTGCTGGGTGGACAGCAGGCCGAAGGTGGACATCACCCCACCGGCCACCGTTGCTCCGCCGACCAGCAGCGTGCGCAGCCGATCGGCTCGCCAGGCCACCGCTACGGCGTGACCGGTCAGGTAAGGAAGTTCGGCGAGGATCCCGGTGATCTTGGCCTCGGCCCGCCGGGTGGCCCCGGTCTCCCACCAGGCGGCGCGCAACTCGGGAAGTACCGTCTGCGGCGGTGTTTCGTCACTTGAAGGGCCGGAGGCCGCGGGCTCGGGCTTGACCGTTGTCGTGTCCACCGGCCCACTGTCTGTGCGTACCGCCAGGTAGTCGACGTCGGGTGCAGTGGGCGGTCCGAACAAGCGTTCGAAGAATCGGGTGTAGGGCCAGTTCAGTCCCCGTCGTCACCCGAATCGTCGTCGGAGTCGTCCGAATCGTCAGAACCCGCAGCCTCGCCCTGATTCCACTGATCCGGTCGGCGCCCGGGCTCCACCACCAGCCGCCGCACCTCGGACACCAGCGGAATCAGCTCGATCCGCATCCCGGGCACTGCGTACTCCTCGGGCCAGGGCCGAAGGCGCTGATTCAGGTTGCGGTACACCGCCATCCAGTCGGCGGTCTCGCCCAGCGGTGCCACCGAGCGCAGCACCCCGGTCAGATGCCGGGGCAGATCCATCCCCAGCGACCGGTGGCAAGCGGTGACCAGGGCGACCGGGTCGGGCACCGCACACCGCAGATGCACGATGACCGAAGCGGCCGGACGCCGCCCGAACTGGCTGAGCACGTGCTTGAGCGACAGATCGACGTTCTCCCGCACGTCCACCATCGTGATCGCGGCCGAACGACGGCGAAACGGCTGAGCATGCGTCAACTCGTGGTGCTCGCCGTCACGGTCGCGTTCGACGAACGTTGCCTCCGGCGGACGTTGCAGCGGGCTGAGCAGTTGAAGGGCGGCGCCTGGGCGGACCCAGGGGCGCAGTTCGCGATGGGCGAGTACCGGATACCGACTCCGCACGAGGACCTCCGTTCCCCACGTGGATTGTCCGCCTTGATCGGGTTCCCGGGCCCGGGCTCGCCTCAAAGGGCGGCGTGCGCATGCGGCGAACGGGCTCCGGTGCCAGGGTCGGCCTTATGGCGAACGACAAGACGGAAGGCCTGATCGATCCGCAGGGGGTCAACGAAGGCACCCAGGACGAGGGCGCCACGAAGAACCCAACAGAGGACGTGCGGTGCGGCGGCGACGTCAGCAAGGCGCCGGATCGACGTCAAGGGATGATCGGTTATCCGGACGAGAAGTCCGACGAGGAACTGACCGGTGGCCCACTCGGCGAGGAACCGGCCCCGCACCGCAAGGACGGCACCTCGAACCAGGACGTCGGGCTGATGGACTGAGCCCGCTAGTCGCCGGTCCGGACCAGGCCGGCCACATGTGGCGGTCGTCGGGAAACGGAGTGGCCGGGGGACATCGCCCGGTCCGGATCGTACGTCAGCCGCGCTTCAGCAAGGTGGCCAGGCTGGTTGCCGGGTGCCCGGTGATGTCTTCGACGGCCGTGCTCACTCCGGCCAGTTCGCCGGCGGCGATGGCCGTGTAGGTGGAGATCCAGGCCTCGAGCAGCCAGTCGGGCGCACCGTAACCAGCTCGGGAAGCGCGGGCTTCGTCGAGGGTTTCGTTCAGATAGTGGACGCTGCGACCGGTCACCTCAGTGATGGTCTCGGCCACCTCGCTCAGCGAAAGCGCCTCCGGCCCGGTCAGATCCCAGGTGCGGCCGGCGTGTGCGGCCGGATCCCGCAGCACCGCGAGGGCGACCTCGGCGATGTCGTCCTGGGCAACCGCAGCGACTCGGCCTGCCCCGGCCGGTCCCCGGATCACGCCGTCCTCCCCGGCCAGGCCCGGCAGGAAGTCGGCGTACAGGCTGTCGCGCAGGAAGGTGAACGGCACCCCGCAGGCGCGCAGATGCTGCTCGGTGTGCCAGTGATCGCGGGCGTGCGTGAAGGTGGCGTCGGGCGCGGCGCCGAAGAACGAGACGTAGACGATGTGCTGCACCCCGGCGGCGACCGCGGCATCGATGAAGGCGCGGTGCTCTTCCCGGCGGGTGAGCGATTCGGTGCCGGAAACCATGAACAGCGTCTCCAGCCCGGCCAGCGAATCCCGCACGGCCGGGGTGTCGGCGTAGGTGACGATGCTGGTCTCGGCGTGCGGCAGTTCTGGGGCCCGGCTCGGGTCGCGGACCAGAAGGCGTTGCGGCACAGCGGCCTCGGCGAGGAGGCGGGCCACGCGTCCGCCCAGGTTTCCGGTCGAGCCGGTGATACCGATCGAGGTCATGGCGCTCAGCCTAGGACCGCCCGGACCGTCTCACCGTGGAGGTGGCGGCAGCCAGGCCCGCCGACCGTGCTGGTGGTCGGCGGGCCTGCAGCTGCGCGAAAGGTGCCTCAGTGCGTGGATCAGGCCTTGCGGGGGGAACGGTTCTCCGAGGAGACCATCCAGGCCTGCTTCTCCAGGTCGTGGATGATCGAGTGCAGGAGGTCGGCCGTGGTCGGGTCCTCGTTGTCCACGTCGTCGTGAACGGCGCGGGCGGTGGCCGCGGTCTCGCGCAGCATCAGGGTGATCTTGTCGACGGCCTCGGCGGTGTCGACCTCGTCGGCGCCGAAGTCGGTCAGCGAGCTCTGCGCGGCGACGGCCTTGGGGCCGGCGTCGGGCACCACGTCCAGGGCGCGCATCCGCTCGGCGATGGTGTCGCTGTGGTCGCGGGCCAGGTCCACGATCTCGTCGAGCTGCAGGTGCAGGTCGCGGAAGTTCTTCCCGACGATGTTCCAGTGCGCCTGCTTGCCCAGCAGGTGCAGGGCGACCAGGTCGACCAGGACGCGCTGCAGGTTGGCGCCCAGGATCGGCGAGGCGTGGAAGCCGGCGCCGGCGGTGTTCTTGGAAGCGAGGGTGGTCATTGCTTGGCTCCTTCGTTCGGGCTGCTGATGACTACCCTGAACCCTTCTTTTGAATCTGTCAAAACTAGTAGGTGAGCCTAACCTTGGTTGATTACTGCAGGTCAGGGGCGCAATCGGAGGGTGGGTGAACCTTTCGCAGGTCCCGTGCGTGACTTAGGTAGGGCTAACAGTCACGCGCCGTGGCGGTCGCCCGAAGTGCGTATCCAGGAGTGAAAGTCCGGCGAGGTCGTTCACCCGGTGTCCACCGGCTGGTCGTCCTGGTGTCTGTATCGGGGCACCAGGATGCGTGATCTGACCAGATCCGGGCTGCGGGGGAAGCGGATCGGCGGCGGGTCGGCCGGAGCAGGGGCCGGCCGGGCGTCGTCCGGTCCCCGCGCCCGGGACCGGGCTCAGGCAGGATTGGCGGCACCGCCGACCGGCGAGCCACCAGGTCAGGTGCAGCACGTGCTCGAGAGGACGCCTGAGCGCATGACCGCGACGAGTGCCGAGAACGAGACGCTCGCCCACTACGCCGAGCCGGCCATCCAGCTCGACGGCCGGGCCGGGGTCCTGGAGCTGGACGGGGTGTTCCGCCGCCGCCCCGCGCTGGCCTGCGTGGTGGTGCACACCGAGCACGGTCCCAAGGTGGTCGACCGCAGCTGGTTCGAGGCCTGGGTGACCGGCCGGCTGGGCTACGGCCGGGCCGTGCACTCGCGGACCCGGCTGCAGGACATCGCCTTTCCCGAGTCGCTGGTGCTCGGTGCCGACACCACGGTCGAGGCCGCGGCGCTGGCGATCATCGACGGCCAGGGCCGGGTGATCGCCAACAACATCGGGGTGAGCGGCCCGCAGAACGCGATCAGCACGGTCCGCACCACGGCGGTGATCGCCGGGCTCTACCAGCGCTACGCCTTCCAGGCCGTGCACGACCCGCTCACCGGCCTGCACAACCGGATGTTCCTGACCGAGCACCTGCGCCGGCACGGCAGCGCCGCGGTGCCGGCCGCGCTCTACATCGACCTGGACCGGTTCAAGGACGTGAACGACCGGTTCGGGCACGCGGCCGGCGACCAGGTGCTGGTCGAGTTCGCCCGGCGGCTGCAGGCTTTGGCCGGCCCGGGCGACCTGGTGATCCGGCTCGGCGGCGACGAGTTCGTGGTGCTGCTGGCCGGCGGCCACGACCCGGCCCTCACCCGCGCCAGCGCCGAGCGTGTGGTGGCCGAGGCGGCCCGGCCGTTCGTGATCAGCGTGGAGCAGGTCGGGGTCACCGTGCAGCTGGGCGCCAGCGTCGGCGTGGCCAGCGCGGGCCGGGCCCGGCACTGCGCGGTGGCACCGGACCAGCTGCTGACCGAGGCGGACATGGCCATGTACCAGGCCAAGTCGATGGGCCGGGGCCGGCTGTTCCACTACGACGAGCAGATCCTGGCCGAGCGCGAGGCCCCGGCCACCACCCACGCCCGGCACGACCTGGAGCGGCGGCTGCGCCAGGCGCTGGCCGAGCAGGCGCTGGAGCTGCACTACCAGCCGCTGCTGGAGCTCGGTTCCGGCCGGGTCGGCGCGGTGGAGGCACTGGCCCGCTGGCACGACCCGGTGCTCGGCCCGGTCACCCCGGGCGAGTTCATCGCCGTGGCCGAGGAGAGCGGCCTGATCGTCGACCTGGGCCGGTGGGCGCTGGCCCAGGCCTGTCACGACGCGGCGGGCTGGGCCGCGGGGCCGAGCGTGGCGGTGAACGTCTCGGCGGTGCAGCTGGCTCAGCGCTCGTTCATCACCGACGTGACCGATGCGCTGGCCGGCTCCGGCCTGCCGCCGAGCCGGCTGTGCCTGGAGATCACCGAGACCGCCGCCATCGCCGACCTGTGCGAGACCGCGCGCCGGCTCAACGAGCTGCGGGCGATGGGCGTCACCGTGGCGCTGGACGACTTCGGCACCGGGCACTCGTCGCTGACCATGCTGCGCCGCCTGCCGGTCTCGGTGGTCAAGATCGACAAGAGCTTCACCGGCCGGATCACCGACGACGCGGCCGACGCCACCCTGGTCCGCCTGGTCACCGACGCGGCCCACGTCCTGGGGATGACCGTGTGCGCCGAGGGGATCGAGACCGCCGAGCAGGCCGCCCAGCTCGCCGCCATGGGCTGCGACCTGGTGCAGGGCTGGCTCATCGCCCCGGCCCAGCCCGGCCCGCAGGCACTGGCCGCCTGGCTGCGCCGGCACGACGCCGGGGAGGGCCACCCCCAGCCGGCCCCGCTGCCTCTGGGCGCCAGCGACGAACTGGTGCTGGTGGCCGACTCCGAGGGCCGGCTCAGCTACGTGGGCGGGGCCAGCCTGAGCGTGCTCGGCCGCCGCGCCGAGGAGATGCTGGGCACCTCGGTGCTGGCCATGATCCACCCCGACGACCTGGACCGGATCCGGGCCAAAGGCCTTCCGGCGCACGACCGCAACGGCACCACCTACCGGTTCCGGGCCCGGGACGGCTCCTACCGCTGGCTGCTGTGCCGCACCCGCCGGGTCGCCTCCGGCTCCGAGGGCCGCTGGCAGCTGATGCTGGCCTGCCGCGACGTGACCCGCTCGGCCGAGGCCGAGCAGGCCCTGGCCGACCTGCGCTCGCACCTGCACACCATCGGCGTGGACGAGGAGCTCAGCCGCACCGCGTGGGTACCGGTCATCCCTGCTTCCAGGTCACGTCGAGCCACAAACGATCACCGCTGACCAGCTGGCTCGACTCCACCAGAGCCCCCGGGGCACCCGGTGCGCTCACCGGCCCGGCCTCGGCCAGCGTCTCGGCGCCGTCCACCACCACGCTCAGGGTGACCTGGTCGTCCCGCGCCACCACCGCCACCCGGGCACTGGAACGGGCCCCGGCCAGCACCGAGATCACCGGCTCGGTCAGCGCCCGGCGGGCCGCCAGCGGCACGGCCGGCAGGGCCCCGCGCATCGAGGCCTGCACCGAGATGCCCTGCCGCTCGGCCACGTCGATGCAGGCGTAGATCTCGTGCTCCAGCGGATCGGCCACGTCGTCGCTCTCGGCGAACAGCCGCCGCATCCGGGCCGCCTCCACCGAGCAGGCCCGCTGGACCAGTGGGTCGGCCGGGTCGTGCTGCCCGGTGGCGATCCCCTCCAGCAACGGCACGGTGGTGGCGACCAGACCGTCGTAGCGGATCTGGCGGTCGGCGTGCACCTGCTCGGCCACCCGCTCGGACAACCGCAGCCGTTCCTCCTCCTCCATCGTGCGCCGGGCCATCGCCCCGGACTGCTGCGAGGTGATCGCGGCCACCGCCACCGCGCCCTGCCAGGCGGCCACCAGCAGACTGGTCACCCCCATCTCGACCAGCTTGGCCTCGTTGCCCATCCCGGCCCCCAGCACCTGCACCAGGCTGATCACCTGCTGCAGGCCGAGCGCGCCGAAGAACCAGCGCAGCTTCAGGTCCATCAGCAGCAGCACCGCGAACCAGCCGAAGATCTTCCAGGACCAGTGGGCCGGCAGCAGCAGCTGCTCGGGCTCGACCGCGGTGGTGGCCAGCACGCTCGCCACCATGGCGATCCCCACCATCGGCCAGCGGGCCCGGCCCCAGGGCCGGTCCAGCGCCACCATGACGGTCGCGGCGACCAGCACCGCCACCAGCACCGCCAGGCAGGCGTACTCCAGCACCGGCAGGCTGTAGGCGTGCGGGGTGGCGATCGCGGTCGGCAGGAACCAGGCGCACAGCACCACCGCGGTGATGAACAGGACGGCGATCCGCAGCCCCCGCAGGAACTCGTCGGCGATCACCACCGGGGCACTCGACTCAGGCATCGGCCCACTCCAGACGCACCACGGTGCCCCGGCCCGGGCTCGAGCTGACCGTGCCCAGACCCCCGGCCCGGCTCATCCGCGAGACGATCGACTCGGAGATCCCGCGCCGGTGCGAGGGCACCTCGGCCGGATCAAAACCCCGGCCCTGGTCGCGGATCTCGACCACCAGCCGTCCCCGGTCGTGCTGGACCGACAGATCCGCCTCGGACACCGAGGCGTGCCGGGCCACGTTGGTCAGCGCCTCGCGCACGCTGTCTCTGATCGCGATCGCCGGGGTGGAGGGCAGCATCAGCGTCTGCAACGGCGAATACGAGACGGCCACCCCACCGGCCGCCGTCGTCTCGGCGAGCATGGTGGCCAGGTCGAGGGTCTGGGCCGGAGGCGCCGCCCGGGCGTCGGGCGTCAGCATCTCCAGATCCCGGCGGGCCTGTTGCTGCAGCCACTCGCTGCCCCGGGGTACCGCGCCCTGCCCGATCATCAGCAGCGTGGCCGCGGCGGTGTCGTGCAGCGTGGCCAGGTGCTCACGTTCGTCGGCCCGCCGGGCCCGGCTGACCTCGGCCGCGGCCCGCTCGCGGTCACCGGCGGCCAGGTAGGCGTCGGCCCGCCGGCCACCGCGCCGCAGCAACACGTACAGGCCACGCGAGAGCACTCCGTCGGTGGGCAGCCAGATCGCCGGCGCGGGCCAGGTGCCGCCCTCGCCGCCGGTGGCCCCCTCGATCCCGACCACGTAGGCGGCCACCAGCAGCACCGTGGCCAGCGCCCCGACCTTCGGCGAGGTGTGCCACTGATAGGTCACGATCGTCATCGCCACCAGGGCGTTCATCCAGCCGCTGCCGTCCGGCACGCTGTCCGGCGGGATCGTCCAGTACTGGGTGGCCAGCACCGCGCAGACGATGCTCAGGTCGGCGGCCAGCCACCCGGGCCCGAGCCGGCCGCCGTCCTTCATCTGCAGGATCCGCCAGCTGAAGATCACCGTCCAGATCATCAGCACCACGGTCACCAGCGCGGCGGTGACCAGCCGGCTTCCGTCGAGCAGCAGCAGGCCCAGGCTGCCGCAGCCGATGGTGACGACCAGGCGGCTGTACGCGGCCCATTGCAGGCTGAGTCGCAGCATCGCCCGTTCGACCGGCTGTGGTTCTGGCACGGGTGGAGTATTACAGAACGGACTCTCTGCGCCCGGCCGCTCAGTTCGGGTGCCGGTTCACCCGCCGACAACGTGTTCGGCGGTGAAGGTTTCCGGCCCGGCCTGGGTGACCCGCCAGACCCGCAGGTCCTTGCCGGTGCCACGGTTGTCCTTCTCGTAGAACTTCACCGTGGCGTGGTCCCAGCGGGAACAGCCGTGCACCACGTAGCCGGTGCCGTGGTCGATGGTGAACTCGGCGATGCTGCCGACCAGGTCGTTGAGGTCCTGGACCGGGTTCCCGGCCACGCCCAGGATGCGATAGGCGCGGCCCGAGACGATCGGGGCGGGAGGTACGGACATGGTGGTCCTCCGGAACGGCCGGGGTGGGTGTCAACCGTGTCTACTCACCCGTCATGATCGCCCGTTCACCGGCCGGGCGCCAGACCCGGACCCCGATCGTCGGCTGACGGAAAAGGCGTTCGGCGCAGGATTTCGTACAGCGCCGTCCAGTTCTGCCCGCCCAGCCCGGCCGCGATCGTCCGTTGATAGTGCGACAGAACAGCTTCCGGAAGTTCGCTGTCCACTCCGGAACTTTGCGCGGTGCGCACGATGTGCTCGGCGGTGGCGCCCATCATGACGGCGTTGCTCAGGTCGCCGGGGTGCTCGGCGGTCTCCAGTTGCGTGGACAGCTCCTCGCCGGTGCCGATCATCGCCGGGATACCGGTGAGCAGCTGCAGGGCATCCGGCAGAAAGTCTCTCGTCGGCGCGCCCGCCGCGCTGATCAGGGCGGCCGCGTTGAGCAGACCGGACAACGAGGTCAGGAACACCAGCAGACTGGCCTGGTAGAACAGCTGGGCCAGACCGGGATCGGCGCCCAGATAGCGAGCTTCACCGATCGGCTCGAGCAGCGGCGCCAGGTCGTCGAACACCTGACCGGAGCCGCTGTAGTACACGAACGCGCCCGGTCGGCCGATCATCGGCGCAGGCACCATCACCCCGCCGGTCAGGAACTGGGCACCCACCCCGGCCGCCCGGCGGGCGCTCCGACGAGACCGGTCCGGAGTATCGGAACTGAGGTTGACCAGCACCTTTCCACGCAGGGCGGGCGCTGGCACCTGGTCCAGAACGGCATCCCCGGCGGCATGGTCGGTCAGGCTCAGAACGATAACGGGAGACGCTTGCACCGCCTCGGCCGGTGAGGTCGCCAGGGTGGCTCCCGCGGTGCGGAGGGGGTCCGCGCGAGATGCCGTGCGGTTCCACACCGTCACGGTGTTTCCGCCGGACAACAGGGCCCACGTCATCGCCTGACCCATCGGGCCCAGACCGATCATCGTGACATCACTCATCGTCTGCTCCTGAATTCCTCGTAGATCCGGGCAGTTCCGTGCTCGCCGTGGCCGGACTCGATCTGGTTGCGCACCAGCCGCCGCACCGGATGCAGGGTCTGTGTGCCCACCCCGGCCTCCCCGGAGGCCTGTTCCAGGGCCGCCAGAGCGGTCTCGGTGAAGCGCAGGCTCTGCTGACCCGGCGCGGTGTAGTCCCGGGCGTCCACGGTCTGCGCGTAATCGGCCAGGCCCTGCGTCATGGTGGCCAGAAAGGGAGCCTGCAACTGGGCGAACTCGACCGCCGGAACCTGGGCGTCGGCCACCATCGCCGCACCGTGCAGGAAGCCGGCGAACATCTGGTACATCCCGCTCAGCATGGCCAGGTCGTACAGCGAGGCCAGGCCGGCGTCGGCCCCGAAGTACCGGGCCTCACCCCACAGCTGCAGCAGATCGCGGTGCTGCTCGAAGACCTCGGCCCGGCCGCTGTAGAGCACCACCGCGCCGGGCCCGCCGATCATCTCGGGCACGGCCATGATCGCCCCGTCCAGATAGGCGATGCCGTGGCGGGCGGCCCAGGCCGCCAGCTCGCGGGCCTGGCCGGGGGTGGTGGTGGTCAGGTTGATCAGCACGTGCCCACGCAGGTCATCGGCGATCGGATCCAGACTCTCGTGCACCGAGAGGTGATCGAAGAGACAGGCGACGAGTGGACCGTCCGTCGGTGGTTCGATCTTGGGTAGCACCTGGGCCCCGCGGTCGGCCAAAGGTGCTGTGCGGTCGGGGTTCCGGTTCCAGACGCGGACGTTGCGCCGGTTGCTCAGGGTGGCACCGGCGAGGGCGGAACCCATCGCCCCGGTGCCCAGGAAGGTGGTCATCTGCGGCAGGGCCTTTCGATCGGTCGGCTGCTGACGACCATGGTTCGCGGGCCGGGAAACCTCTGGCTAGTACCCACTATTTTGTTCGATACTCACGTGTTGGTAAGCATCGAGGTCAGGGGCGGGCAATGACGGTCAACCACCGGCGCGGGCCGTACGTCTGCGGGATCGACGCGGCGATGGACGTGGTCTCGGGCAAGTGGAAGTCGCTGATCCTGTGGGAACTGAACAGCCACGGCACCCGCCGGTTCGGTGAACTCAAGCGCGGCCTGCCCGGAGTGAGCGAGAAGATGCTGGTGCAGCACCTGCGCGAGATGGAGGAGGACGGGCTGATCCATCGTGAGGTCTACCGCGAGGTGCCGCCCAAGGTCGAGTACTCCCTCACCGAGCAGGGCAGTTCGCTGAACCAGGCACTGGGTGCGCTGGGGGAGTGGGGCACCGGACGGCTGGCCCGGATCGCCGCGGAGGACTGATCAGCGAGTCAGGCCCAGCGTGGCGATCAGGTCCTCGTGCAGCTCGAACCACACCCGGTGGCAGGAGTCGCGGTCGGTTGCGGTGATCCACTCCGGGCTCTGCGCGGCCTGTTCCAGAGCGCCGGCGAATCGGGCGTGGTAGCCGCAGAAGCGCCGCAGCACCGTGGTCAGCCGGGCTTCGAGGTGGCGCAAGGCATCGGCGGGCCCGGCCAGCTGGGCCAAGGTGCTGCTCAGGGTCTGCTCGCCCAGGCCCAGCTCGGTCAGCTGCCGGCCCGAGCAGGCCGCGGCCACGATCCGGTTGAGCGGCAGAAAGTCCTGATGCACCTGCTCGAGCAGCTCCCGGGCGCCCGCCGCATCCAGCTCCGCCGCCAGAAGCGTTTCACCATGGGCCTTTCCGGATTCGGTCAGCGACCATCCGCCGTCGCCCCCGAACTCCGACCAGCTCACCTGACCGAAGGCCTGGGCATCGAGCAAGTATTCCTGGGCTTCGGCCGGCATCAGGTGGGCGCGCTCGGCGATCCGGTCGATGTCGGCATAGCCCAGGGTGCGAACGGCATGCAGCACGCGCAGGTCGGGGGCGGTGGTGATCATGGCTGCTCCTCGATCGTGATGACGCCGTTGGTGCCGTCCACGGTCAGCGACTGCCCGGGCCGAATTCGGCTGGTTGCGTCGGGTACCTCGGTGATGGCCGGGATACCGAACTCGCGGGCGACGATGGCGGCGTGGGAGAGGATGCCTCCGACCTCGGTGACGACGGCTGCGGCCTGGGCGATCAGCGGGGTCCAGGCCGGGGAAGTGGTGCGGCAGACCAGGACCTGGCCGGGGCCGAACTTCTGGAAGTCGTTCAGCGAGAGAATGACTGCGGCCGGAGCGCAGATGCGTCCCGGGCTGGAAGCGGTGCCGAGCAAGCTGGTCGATGGCCGATCAGTGGTGGGCTGTGAGTTGCTCGATCCGCCGGGCTCGTGGGTGGCATCGGGACTGTGGTGCGGCCGGGTCCTCGCAGCGCTGAAGGCAGAACCGGTGATCGGGCGGGCCTGCAGAATCCAGATTTGTCCAGCTTGGACGGCCCACTCGACGTCCTGCGCCGGGCCGAGCACGGCCTCGATCCGGCGGCCCAGTTCGGTCAGCTCCTGTATTTGAGCTGCAGCGAGTACTGCCTTCTGCGAAAAGTTTTCGGGTTCTCGGGGTGAGGCCCGGGAGCGCCCCGCGGTCTCTGCGTCGGAGCGTTGGCCCCCGGTCCAGCGTTGCGGAGTGACTCGCCCTTCTCCTATCTGGTCGCCCAACCCGGGCGCGGCCTCGATGACGGTCTCGGCTGCGCCGGTGACCGGATGCCGGGTGAACATCACTCCCGAAACCTCGGCGGCCAGCATCGGCATGACCAGCACCGGCACTGATGCCGAGCCTGCGTGATTCAACCGCTTCGCATAGGCCTGAGTACCTTGCCCCGAGCCGGCCACCCGCAGCACGCTTTCGGCCAGGTCCGCGTGAGAAACGTTCAGTTCGGTCAGCAGTTGTCCCGCGAACGAGGCCTGTTCGCCATCCTCTTCCCGGCCCGACGAACGCACCGCGAACGGACCGGGCCAGCTGGCCGCGCCGGCCGGCCAACCCGCGTCCGTTGCTGGATCGACGACCACCCACCCAAGGGGGACCGGGAATCCCCGCCGGGCAAGCACACCCAGCGTGCGGGCCTTGCCTCCGCACTCCGGGCCGGCCCCGGCGAGCGGCACGATCATGTCTCGTCCAGCTTGGCCTGCACCCGGCTGAGCCGCTGCTGAGCCGCCTGGGGCGAACTCAGGTCCAGGGCCCCGGCGATCTGCGGCCAGGTCATTCCCTCGGCGCGAGCGGCGAACAGCAGCCCGGCCTCGCACTGGTCCAGCTCGGCCCGGGCTGAGGCGAGCAGGCGCAGCCCGGCTTCCAGCAGGTGCGGATCCGGGTGCCTGTCGCCGGCGGACCAGGCAGCGAAACGCACCAGGTCGGTGTCCGAGGCCGGCTGGTTTCGGTGCTGCCACGGGCGGCGGGCCAGGTCGGCCGCCCCGGCCTGGTTCACCGCGGCGCGGGCACGCTCGAGTTCGCCGGCCTGGGACTGCTCGGGGTTCATGGCGACCAGTGCAGGGCATCAACGTGATGTTGTCAACACGATGTTGATGTGCGTCGGTATTAGGTGAGCGAACGATGACTAAATTGTCCGTTCACCGACTGTACTCATCGAGCCGGGTGTTCGTCCGGGCCCACGCCCGTAGCGTCCGATGGGCCTACGGCTGACCAGCACCCGTGGATATGAAGTGTGGGAGACCTTGATGAGAAACTTGCCGATGCTCGGGCTGACGCACGGCAATCGCAGCGCTGTCACCTGCAATCTCAAGTGTGACAACGCCTGCGCGCGGCCGGCCCCCAATGCCAGCTGCGAGCCCAGTTTCCAGGACGTCGCCTCGGCCGCCCTGAGCCGTCGCACCCTGCTGGCCGGAGGCGGGGCCCTGGCCGCCGCCCTGGCCATGCCGGTCGTGCACGCCGAGGGCGCGGAGGCTGCCGCCTCCGGCACCTGGGCCACCAAGTCGCCGCTGAAGTTCACCCCGATCAAGTCGGTCGAGGCCACCAAGGACACCTTCACGGTGCCCAAGGGTTTCCGGTGGGACCCGATCATCCGCTGGGGCGACCCGCTGTTCAAGAACTCCCCGGCGTTCGACCCGACCAAGCCGAACGCCAAGGCCCAGGCCCTGCAGTTCGGTTACAACAACGACTACCTGGACATCATCGTCACCAACCGGGCCGGCACCGAGGCCCTGCTGGTGTGCAACCACGAGTACACCAACCGGGCGATCATGTTCCCGCCGAGCGCCTCGGACGCGGACGAGCTCGAGGTGCTGCGCACCCTGAAGGCCGCGCACGGGATGGCCGTGGTCGAGCTGAAGCGCCGCCGCCGGGGCGGTAAGTGGACGTACGTGCAGGGCGCCCGGCACAACCGGCGGATCACCGCCGACACGCCGTTCCGGTTCGACGGCCCGGCCGCCGGCTCGAAGTTCCTGAAGACCAAGGCCGACAAGGACGGCGTGCTCGCGCTGGGTACGTTCGGCAACTGCGCCGGCGGCACCACCCCCTGGGGCACCGTGCTTTCCGGCGAGGAGAACTTCAACGGCTACTTCAAGGCCGACCCGAACGCCCGCGGCAGCAAGCGTTACGGCCTGACCGACGCGGACAGCAGCTACGGCTGGGAGAAGGTCGACCCGCGCTTCGACGCCACCAAGGACGGCTACCAGAACGAGCCCAACCGGTTCGGCTGGATCGTCGAGATCGACCCCACCGACCCCAAGTCCACCCCGGTCAAGCACACCGCGATGGGCCGGATGAAGCACGAGGGCGCCAACATCCGGGTGGACTCCGACGGCACCGTGGTCGCCTACATGGGTGACGACGAGCGGTTCGACTACCTGTACAAGTTCGTGGCCAAGAACAAGTACCGCAAGGGCGACTCCCGCGCCGCCCGCAAGCACAACCTCAAGCTGCTCAGCGAGGGCGACCTGTTCGTCGCCAAGTTCACCGGCGAGATGCAGGAGGACAACGCCAACCTGGGCTCCGGCACCTGGATTCCGCTGACCAAGAACGGTAAGTCCGCGGTCAAGGGCTTCAGCCACGAAGAGGTCCTGGTGTTCACCCGCGAGGCGGCCGACGCGGTCAAGGCCACCCCGATGGACCGCTGCGAGGACGTGGAGCCGTCGCTGAAGACCGGCAAGGTCTACGTGGCGTGCACCAACAACACCAACCGGGGCGCCGACGGCAAGCCCGGCCCGGACGCCGCGAACCCGGTGAAGGGCAACAAGAACGGCCACATCATCGAGATCACCGAGCGCCGGAACCAGGCCGACGCCACCCGGTTCGAGTGGAACCTGTTCATGGTCTGCGGCGACAACGGCGAGGCGGGAACCTATTTCGCGGGCTGGGACGGACCGGTCGCGCCGATCTCCTGCCCGGACAACGTGGCGTTCGACTCGGCCGGAAACCTGTGGATCTCGACCGACGGCCAGCCGGGCACGATCAGCAAGAACGACGGCCTGTTCCGGGTGCCGGTGGCCGGTAAGGAGCGTGGTCACCTGGTGCAGTTCCTGGCCGTGCCGGTCGAGGCCGAGACCTGCGGCCCGGTCGTGCACGACAAGGACGGCTCGGTCTTCGTGGCGGTGCAGCACCCGGGTGAGGACGGCACCTGGGAGGAGCAGCACTCCTACTTCCCGGACTACCTGAGCAAGGCCGGCAAGCCGGTCAAGGGCAACTGGCGGGGCCCGCGCCCGTCGGTGGTCCAGGTGACGCGCAAGTAGTACTGCTGGTTCTCCGGACTCCGGCCCCCGCATCGTTCCGGTGCGGGGGCCGGTTTCACTTTGCCTGCGTCCATGAATCGACGAAACGCTGCAGCAGCGCAGCCAGATTCGCTGCCTCTTCGTCGGAAAACTCGGCCAGCGCCTGGCTTACGGCTTGGCGACGGGTCGTGTGCATGGCTTCGACGATCGTGCGGCCTCGGCCGGTGAGGCGGACGAGGGTGGTCCGGGCGTCGGTGGGGTGCGGCTCACGCCGGATCAGCTTCTCGGTGACGAGGTCGGTGGTGAGCCTGCTGGCCCGCGGACGGTCCACCCCGATTGCCTCGGCCACTTCGGATATGGGACGTCCGTGGGGGCTTTCGTCGAGGGCATCGAGATAGCGGTAGCGGGCTGCATCGGCTTTCGCCCCTTCGGCCCGCACCTGAAGACGATTGGCCTGCTGCTCGCGCCGTAGCCGGGTAAGGGCCTGCTCGATGCTGGCCTCGGCGCTCTGGTCCGACATGGATGCGAGATTACAACAGTTGTGCCTTGACAACCTTCTGCCCGGCGCGCATTTTGGTTGCATGATGACAACTACTGGGCGAGGAGGTCTGCCGCCGATCGGCTGGGCGGCCCGGCGGCTGGACGGCTTGATCGACGAGCAGTTCCAGCGGACGGTTGCACAGTTCGGCTTGGATCGGCGGCGGTGGCAGATCTTGAATGTGCTGGCTGCGCGGCCGGCGAGCCGGGCTCAGGTGGAGGCCGAACTGGCTCCGTTCCTGACCATGGGGGAAAGCCTGGCCGAGGTGATCGATTCGCTGGCCGGGCTGGTGGAGGTCGGCGAGGTGCTGACCCTGACCACCCTCGGGCAGGCCCGGCTGGAAGAGGCAGGCCGAGCGGTGGTGCTCACCCGTGGGCTGCTGGTGCAAGGCCTCGCGGAGGGTGAGTACGAGCAGGCGGTGGCCACTCTGCTCAAGATGATCCGGAACTTGGAAACGGGCTGACTGCTATCGGCGCTTTGTTTACGCACTCTCGGATCGCCTTCGAATCGCCCGGCCGGCGGGCCCACCCCACGCGGCCCGGACGGTCGGGGGCCACTTCTCCGCGGATCGTGAGGCGTGGCGGAGGTAATGAGGGCTGGCGGGGATGGCGAGACGTGGTGGGTGGTGTGGCGTGGCAGGGCGGCGTGGCAGGGGGTGATGAGGCGCGGCGAGGGTGGTGGAGTGCGGCAGGTGGTGAGGTCTGGCGGGAACGGGGTGGTCAGGAGCTGGAGAGTTGGCCCAGGGTGTCGGGGGCGTCGGGCAGGTGGGTCGGGTTGGAGATTGCCGGGGGCCTGGTCACGGTGAGGGTGGCTGAGGAGGGAGTGGCTGAGGTAGGAGGCTGGACGAGGCGTAAGGGCTTGCGGTGCTTGGGCTGCCGGGGCGGGGGAGCGAGGTGGTCCGGGGCGGGGGTGGTGAGCAGGAGGGTGAGCAGGGGTCCGGTGAGCAGGGTTTCGGTGAGATCGGCGCGGATGTGCTGCTCGATCAGGGCGAGGGCGGTGTGGTCGCGGCGGGTGCCGGGGGCGAGCCGGGCCTGCATCTGGTTCCAGAACGGGCGGGGCTCCCACTTGGGCCGGGTGTAGAGCGCGCCGGGCTCGAACCGTTCCAGCCGCTCGCCGTCGCGCCAGTGACTGAAGAAGACCTTGCCGCCGAAGGTGTACAGGCTCAGCGTGTCGGTGCCGTCGGAAAGGGCCTGCAGCACCACGTCTCGGGTTCCGTCCCAGCCGACCTCTTCGTAGCCGAAGGCCCAGTGGTTGCAGACACCGGCCTGCAGAACGTCGTGGCCCCCGTCCGCCCTCAGGTCCAGCGCCTGCGCGCGGGACCGGAGGGTTGCCTGCGCGGGATCGGCGCCGTAGCCGGCCAGTACCGAGGCCGGGCTGATGCCGCGGGTGAAGGTGATGGTGAAGCCCAGGTCGTTCAGGGTCCATGGTGCGCGCTCGGCGGCCATGCCGAAATGATAAACAAGTCCGGCTTGGAGGGAACGGGTTTCTGCACTGGCGTCCTGGAGTCGTTTTGGCATGCTGTCCGGATGTCTCAGCCTGATCCGGAACTCGACCCCGAGGTGTACCCGCCGATCGATCCGAGCGAGCCGGTGCCCGACGATCCCGGCGAACTGCTGCCGGACACCCCCGAGACCCTGCCACCGGCCCCGGCCGAGCCCGGTCCGGGCGATCCGGAGGATCCGGACGGCGTGCCCGAGCCGACCTGATCCCGATCCGAACCACTCGGCTCGCTCCGGTACCACTGCCGACCCCACCCCACCCCACCCGCCCCGCGACCGCCCGGCAGCCGAGGGCGGCCGGTGCGCACAACGTCCCCAAATCGGCGGTTGTGACCCCGGGGGGAAGCTCTTGATCAGCTCAGGGATACTTGCCACGGCGATTAGGTGAGCCTTACCTTTCGTCGCGGCGTGTGTACAAACCCCCTGACAGGAGAGCTGAGCCGGTGACGCCTGCGATCGACGCGCCCCCAGGCGATCCCGTCGCGCGTACCCAGCGCCGGATCAGCCAGGTGCGGCTGGGCACCGGGCTGGCCGGGATCGTCGGCCTGCTGGTGCTGCTGCTCGTGTCGATCGTCCTGAGCCTGTGCATCGGCTCCGGCACGGTGCCGCTGAGCGATGTCTGGCAGGGCGTGTTCAGCCCCGACCGCGCGGTCGAGGGGCAGCTGATCATGCAGGAGCTACGGATCCCGCGGACCGTGGCCGGGCTGCTCGCCGGTACCGCACTCGGCCTGGCCGGCGCCGTGATCCAGGGCGTGACCCGCAACCCGCTGGCCGATCCGGGTCTGCTCGGGATCAACGCCGGGGCCGCGGCCGCGGTGGTCTTCGCGCTCGGCTGGCTCGGGCTCACCTCGCCCAACGTCTACATCTGGTTCGGCTTCGTGGGCGCCGCGCTGGCCGCGACCGTGGTCTACGGAATCGGCTCGCTCGGCCGGGAGGGTGCCACGCCGGTGAAGCTGGCGCTGGCCGGGCAGGCCACCTCGGCCGCTCTGCTGGCCCTGACCACGGCGATGCTGCTGAAGGACACCGAGACCTACGACCGTTACCGGTTCTGGCAGGTCGGCTCGCTGATCGGCCGCGACACCACGGTGCTGTGGCAGGCCGCCCCCTTCGTCGGCGCCGGGGTGCTGCTCGCCCTGGCCCTCGGTCCGCAGCTCAACGCCCTGGCGCTGGGCGACGACGTGGCCCGCGGCCTGGGGCAGAAGGTCGGCACGATCCGGGTGGTCAGCGCGGTCGCGGTGGTGCTGCTGACCGGCGGGGCCACCGTCATCGCCGGACCGATCGCCTTCGTCGGGCTGGTCGTGCCGCACGCCGCCCGGATGCTGGCCGGGGCCGACTACCGCTGGCTGATCCCGTACAGCCTGCTGCTGGCGCCCTCGCTGCTGCTGATCTCCGACGTGATCGGCCGGCTGCTCGCCCGCCCGGCCGAGCTGCAGGTCGGCATCGTCACCGCGGCGGTCGGCGCGATCCCGTTCATCCTCCTGGTCCGGCGGCGGAAGATGGCTGAGCTGTGAGTACTGCTCTGAGCGAGGACATCGCGGTGCTGGCCCGGGCCCGGCGCACCGGCCTGGGCCGCCAGATCGGGGTCACCCTCGCGCTGGTCGTGGGCATCCTCGGGATGCTGGTGCTGAGCCTGTCCAAGGGCGACTTCGCGATCCCGTTCACCGACGTGATCCGCACCCTGCTCGGCTCCGGCGACGCGGGCAACCACTTCATCGTGATCGAGCTGCGCCTGCCCCGGGCGATCACCGGCCTGTGCGTGGGCCTGGCCCTCGGCCTGGCCGGGGCGCTGTTCCAGTCGCTGCTGCGCAACCCGCTGGCCAGTCCGGACATGATCGGTGTGACCCAGGGCGCGGGCGTCGGCGCGGTGGTGGCCGCGGTCGGGTTCGGGGTGAGCGGCTTCGCCCTGTCGGCCTCGGCCCTGTTCGGGGCGCTGGCCACCTCGACCCTGATCTACCTGCTGGCCTGGCGCCGCGGGGTGGCCGGCTACCGGCTGATCCTGATCGGGATCGGCGTGGCCGGGGCCTCCGCCTCGGTGATCTCCTACCTGCTGACCAGTTCCGAGGTGACGGTGGCGCAGGAGGCCTTGGTCTGGCTGACCGGCTCGCTGAACGGCTCCTCGCTGGAGGCCTTCTACCCGCTGCTGATCGCCCTGCTGGTGCTCTTCCCGCTCACCATGATCGCGGTCCGCCCGCTGTCCGCGCTGCAGATGGGCGACGACACCGCGGCCGGGCTGGGCGTGCCGGTCGAGCGCAGCCGGCGCTTCCTGCTGCTGTGCGCGGTCGGGCTGACCGGGGTGGCGGTGGCCGCGGCCGGGCCGGTCTCGTTCGTGGCCTTCGTCTGCGGACCGGTGGCCCGCCAGCTGGTCCCCGGCAAGGGCGCCGCGCTGGTGCAGGCCTCGCTGATCGGCGCGCTGCTGATGCTGGTGGCGGACTTCGCCGCGCAGCACCTGCTCTGGTCCACGCAGTTCCCGGTCGGGGTGGTCACCAGCCTGATCGGCGCCCCGTACCTGCTGTACCTGCTCGCACGGGCCAACCGGATCGGCAAGGGTGGATAAGCGACGATGACGGCCGAACACACGCTCAGCACGCAGGATCTGCATCTGGGCTACGACGGGCGCAAGGTGGTCGAGGGGCTGAACCTGGCCGTCCCGCCGGGCAAGGTCACGATGATCGTGGGCCCCAACGCCTGCGGCAAGTCCACCACCCTGCGCGCGATGGCCCGGCTGCTGAACCCCACCGCCGGCGCGATCCTGCTGGACGGCAAGGACATCCAGAAGATGCCGACCAAGGAGGTGGCCGGCGTGCTGGGCATCCTGCCGCAGACACCGGTGGCCCCGGACGGCATCATCGTCAGCGACCTGGTCGGCCGCGGCCGCTACCCGCACCAGGGCTGGCTGCGCAAGTGGACGGCCGAGGACGACGAGGCGGTGGCCGAGGCGATGCGCTCGACCAGCGTGCTGGAGCTGGCTTCCCGCCCGGTGGACGCGCTTTCGGGCGGTCAGCGGCAACGGGTCTGGATCGCGATGGCCCTGGCCCAGCGCACCGATCTGCTGCTGCTCGACGAGCCGACCACCTACCTGGACGTCACGCACCAGCTCGAGGTGCTGGACCTGCTGATCGACCTGAACGAAAAACGCGGCACCACCGTGGTGGTGGTGCTGCACGACCTGAACCTGGCCTGCCGCTACGCCGACCACCTGGTCGCCCTGCGGGCCGGAAAGGTGCTGGCCGAGGGCAATCCCGGCGAAGTGGTCACCGCCGAGCTGATCGGCGAGATCTTCGGGATGCGGTGTTCGGTTGTGCCTGACCCGATTTCGGGTACCCCGATGATCGTGCCGATCGGCCGGCACCGCTCCGGAGCCCCGGCTTGAGCTTTTCCAGAGCAACGAAAAGTCTTGCTACCGGTTAGGAAATGCTAACCTAACCACATGCGTTCCTTGATGCCCCGGCGCTCCTCGCGAGCTGCCGTTGTCGCCGTCGCCGCTGCGGCGATGCTCGCCCTGTCCGCGTGCGGCGGTGGCTCGGACTCCGACGCCGACGCGGCTCCCGCGGATGCGGAAACCAGTGCCGGCGGCGCTTTCCCGGCCACCGTGGAGACCAAGTTCGGCCCGGTCGAGGTCGAGAAGAAGCCCGAACGGGTGGTCGCGCTCGGCTGGTCCGACGCCGAGATCGCGCTCGCCCTGGGCGTGCAGCCGGTCGGGGCCAGTGACTGGCTGGCCTTCGGCGGCGAGGGTGTCGGCCCCTGGTCGGAGGGTCAGTACACCACCGCGCCGGAGATTCTCGGCACGATGGAGCTGGAGTACGAGAAGGTGGCGGCGCTCAAGCCCGACCTGATCCTGGACACCAAGTCCAGCGGCGACCAGACCCGTTACGACACGCTGGCGAAGATCGCCCCCACCGTGGGCATCCCGACCGGCGGCGAGAACTGGATCACCACGCCGGACGAGCAGATCACCATGATCTCCACCGCGCTCGGCGTGCCGGAGCAGGGCGAGAAGCTGATCTCCGACACCGCGGCCGAATTCGCCAAGTACGCCGAGGAGAACCCCGAGTTCGCCGGCAAGACGATCACGGTCGGCTCGAAGACCTCCGAGGGCTACGGCGCCTACGTGGACGGTGACACCCGGGTCGACTTCGCCACCAAGCTCGGCTTCAAGAACAACCCCACCATCCAGGAGCAGGCCACCGAGGCGTTCTCGGTCAACCTCTCGGCCGAGAACCTGAAGCAGCTGGACGCGGATCTGGTGGTGATGATGCCGATCGGCCTGGACGCCAAGGACATCACCGGCGACCCGCTGTTCGAGGCGGTTCCCGCGGTGAAGAGCGGCCACAGCGTGGTTCTCGACGACCTGGACATCAGCAACGCCTTCTCCTCCGGTTCCCCGGCGGCCACGTCGTACGCGCTCGAGAAGGTCGTCCCGATGTTCAAGGAAACCCTGGCCAAGTAAGTCTCGGCCGCAACAGTCACGCCCCCGGTGCCGGTGCAGCGGGGGCGTAACTGCTTTGCCGGACAGGTGCTTTCCCGACGCCAAGTCGTAACTTAGGTAATGCTAACCTTCCGGAGAGGCTGTACTGCTGTTCCAGGAAGGACCTACCAAGCAATGAGTTCCAAGCGTTTCTCCGTGGTGGCCGTCGCTGCCGCCGCTGTGCTGGCACTGGCGGCGTGCGGCGGTGGCTCGGAGGCCGAGGACGTCACCCCGGCCGCCGAATCCGGTGCGGAGCAGGCCTTCCCGGCTACCGTGGCCACCAAGTTCGGCGATGTGACGATCGAGGAGAAGCCCGAACGAGTGGTCGCGCTCGGCTGGTCGGACGCCGAGGTGGCGCTCGCCCTGGGCGTGCAGCCGGTCGGCTCCAGCGACTGGCTGGCCTTCGGCGGCAAGGGCGTCGGCCCCTGGGCGGAAGACCTGTACACCGAGGCCCCGGAGGTCATCGGCACGCTCGAGCCGGAGTACGAGAAGATCGCGGCGCTCCAGCCCGACCTGATCCTCGACGTGAAGTCCAGCGGTGACCAGACCCGTTACGACACACTGAAGAAGATCGCCCCGACCGTCGGCATCCCCGAGGGTGCCGAGCAGTACCTGACCTCGTGGACCGACCAGACCACGATGATCGGCCAGGCCCTCGGCGAGCCGGAGAAGGCCGGCGAGCTGATCGCCGGGATCGAGGCCGAGTACGCGAAGTACGCTGCCGAGAACCCGGACTTCAAGGGCAAGACCATCACCGTCGGCTCCCGCACCAGCCAGGGCTGGGGTGCCTACGTGAAGGGCACCGGCCGGGTGAACTTCGTCGAGAACCTCGGTTTCGAGGCCAACCCGAAGATCGAGGCGCTGCGCGAGGAGGGCTCGTTCTCGGTCAAGCTCTCGTCGGAGAACCTGAAGACGCTGGACGCCGATCTGGTGGTGATGTCGCCGATCGGACTGGAACCGGCCGACATCAGCGAGGACCCGCTGTTCCAGGCGATTCCCGCGGTCGAGGCCGGGCACAGCCTGGTGATCGAGGACGCGCTGGTGCGCCAGGCGTTCGCCACCGAGTCGCCGCTGTCGATCAGCTACGCGCTGGAGAAGGTCGTCCCGCTGTTCCAGGAAACCCTTTCCAAGTAAGCACAAAACAAATGGGGGACGTCCGTGGCCGGTTGGCCACGGACGTCCCCCATTCGCGTTTCTAGAGTCCGTCGGCGATCGCCGCGGTCACCCGCAGCCAGGCGGCGCGGCTGCTCGGGGAGAGCGCGTCGTAGGTGATCGGCCCGCCGGAGACCAGCGCCGGATCGTGCGGAACGTCCAGCACCGTGCGGGTCAGGCTGCTGAAGTGGGCGTGCAGCCGGTCGTGCAGGGCCGGATCCGGGTGCCGGGCCGGGGAACTCAGCACGGTGACCGCGTTGTGCACGACGTCGGCCTTGCCCGCCGCAGTTAGCCCGTCGGCCAGCCAGGCCGCCGACGCCGCGGTGTCCTCGCGGATGGTCGAGACGATCACCAGCTGGTCGGCCGCGTTGATCGCCGCCTGCCAGTTCGAGGCCCGCATGTTGTTGCCGGTGTCGACCACCAGCACCCGGTAGAACCGGGCCAGTGCCTTGTGCAGCTGGTCGAAGGCGACATCGTCGATGCTCGCCGCCGAGGCCGCGTCCTCGTCACTGGCCAGCACGTCGAACTGGGCGCTGCCCTGCGAGCGCACGTAGTTGTCCAGGTCGCCCACCCGTGAGGACCGCACGTCGGTGAACCGGTCGAGGTCGCGCAGCAGGTCGACCGCGGTGTTGGTGTGCCGGGCCGGGTTCGCCCGCCAGCCCAGCGTGCCCCGGGTCTCGTTGTTGTCCCAGGCCAGCGTGTAGCCGCCGCGGTGCATGCCGAACGTGGCGGCGATCAGCAGCGCGGCCGTGGTCTTGTGCGCCCCGCCCTTGGGGTTCACCACCACCACGGTCTTGGGCCCGCGCAGGCTGCGCTGCACCGAGGCCACGGCTTCGCGGTACTCCAGCTCACGCGGGCTGGGGGTGGGGGAGATCATGCCGCCGGTGAGCCGGCGAACGGCGCCCTGCCAGCCGTCCTGGGCCGGTCCGTTGGGAGCCGGGGGACGGGTGGCGAGCAGGTCGGGGAGGGTGGGTTTCGGCTGGGGGACGCCGAGTTCCTTGGCCATCTGGTTGGTGGCCGAGGGGACGGGGATGGTTGCGGTCTCGGGGGTGTTGCTGCTCGCGGACGTGGTGGCTCCAGCAGAAGTGGCGGCCGAGGGGGAGGCGGCCGAGGTGGGGCGGATCGGTAGGCCGGCCGCAGTGGTCTGCTCCGGCGAATTGGGCGGCGAGATCGGCAGGGCCGAGGTGCCGTCCGGTTCGGTGGTGCTCAAGGGTGCATCGGCGGTGCCGGCCTCGGGCGGGATCGTCGGGCTCAGGGCCTCGGACCCGGCCGTGCGGGCGCCGAGCGCGTCGCGCAGCGGGCCGTGCTTGGACCGGCCCAGCTTGGTCCGGCGGGCCGAACCCGGCAGCGGGCCCGGGGCGACCTGCTCCCAGGACCGGGCGGTGCTGTTCGGCGGCTGCTCGTCCAGCGGGAGCACCCGGCCGTCCGGGTGCACCACCAGGTGCGAGGGGCCCTCCGGGTCGACGGTCTCGACCCGCAGCGGGCGGCCGAGTCCGGCCGTCTGGACGCTGAGGTGCTCGAGAACGGCGGCCCGGGCCTGGGCGACGTCGCCTCCACCGCTGAGCACGGTCCGCGGCGAGCCGTTGATCGTGACTTCAGCGGTGCCGTCCGCGGTGATGTTCGCGCTGACCTTGGGCCAGTCCGGCACGGCGCCGTACGGGTCGGGGATGCTCACGCGGCTGCCTTTCTCCATGCTCTGCTTCACGGGGGTGAGAGGCCGCCGGATCAAAAGAAGATCAAATAGAAATGAAATGAGCGGCCCGTCACGGAAGATACGGTACGAGTACACGTAAAGTCACCAATCTTCGGAAACGTGACATAAACGTTGGCCACACGCTGCGTCGAGTGGCGCTGAAGTTCTCCGGGAACCAAAGAAATGGATGCAGCGTCTTTATCTGTCGAACGATGTGGACAGGTAGTCCACATGTCCGATGGCTGGAGAGCGTCCATGCGTAAGTCCGTCCCGATCCTGACCAGTGCCGCGCTGCTGCTGACGGCCTGCAGCGCCGACCCGCCGGGCCCGGCTGCGCCGGTGGCGGCCACCGGCCTCGGCGAGATCACCGAGATCACCACCGGCCTGGACATGCCCTGGGGCCTGGCCTTCCTTCCCGACGGCTCCGCGTTGGTCACCGAACGGGCCACTGGCAACATCCGCCGGGTTGCTCCCGACGGGGCCTCGACACAGACCGTCGGCACCGTCGAAGGAGTGGTCAAGACCTCGGAGGGCGGGCTGCACGGCATCGCCGTCTCGCCGGACTTCGCCGACGACCGGACCGTTTTCGCCTTCGTGTCCGGCCAGGACGAGGACTGGGTGGCGAGCTTCGAACTGGCTGCCGACTACTCGTCGCTGCGGCAGGAGGCGGTGATCCTGGACGGGATCGAGACCGCCGACCGGCACCACGGCGGGCGGATCGCCTTCGGCCCTGACGGCAATCTCTGGATCGGTACCGGAGACGCCTTCGAGCCCGAGAACGCCGCCGACGAGGAGGCTCTGAACGGCAAGATCCTGCGGATCGCCCCGGACGGGTCGATCCCCGCCGACAATCCGGGCGACTCGCCGATCTACTCCACCGGGCACCGCAACGTCCAGGGCATCACCTTCGGCCCGGACGGCACGGTCTACGCCTCCGAGCTCGGCCACCGCACCTGGGACGAGGTCAACGTGATCGAGGCCGGGCAGGACTACGGCTGGCCGCAGAGCGAGGGGATCGAGGGGGACGCCGGGACCGAGCCGATCTTCGTGCTGCACCCGGACGACGCCTCACCTTCCGGCGTGGCCTACGCCGATGGGTCGCTGTGGGTGGGGGCTCTGGGCGGGCAACGGCTGTGGCAGCTGCCGGTGGACGGGGCCGAGGCGGCCGGCGAGCCGATCGAGCACCTGGTCGAGGAGTACGGACGCATTCGCACCGTCGAGGTGGCCCCGGACGGCGCGCTGTGGCTGATGACGTCGAACACCGACGAGGCCACCTGGGGCGGTACCGATCCGCGGCCGGGCGACGACCGGATCCTGCGGGTGGAACTGTCCACGCCTTAGCGCAGCTTTGCCTACTGCGGAGCAGGCTCTAGGTAGCAGCTCCGTCCAGGGCGTTGTTCACCAGGGCGACGGCGAAGGCCTCGTCCAGCGGGGCGTCGAGCACCAGCAGCCGGTGGTAGCAGGCGCCCCACAGCTGGTCGACCAGCAGGGCCACATCCAGGTCGGCGCGCAACTGGCCGCGTTGCTGGGCGCGGTCCAGGGCTTCGACGGCCAGATCGCGGCGCGGACCGGAGTAGTCCCGCCGGAAGGCGGCGGCCAGGTCCGGGTCGGTCTGCGCGGTGCCGATCAGGCCCGCGATCACCGGCCCGGCCCCGCCCTCGGTGAGCAGCCGGACGAACGCGGTGAGCTGGGTGGTCAGATCGGCCCGGATGTCGCCGGTGTCGGGGAAGGCGAGAACTGGCCGGCTGCGGGCGAAGTAGGCCTCGGCGGCCAGGGCACCGGCCGAGGGCCACCACTTGTACAACGTCATCTTGCTGGACCCGGCCGCGGCGGCCACCCGCTCGAAGGTGACCGCCTTCATGCCCTCGGCGAAGAGCAGATCGGCGGCGGCTTCCAGGACGCCGGTGCGGACCTCGGCGGCCGGACGGCGGCCGCGGCCCCGTCGGACGGGTTGCTGATTCATCGGGGGCCAGGTTAATGGACGGCTCGTTCTCTTATCCTGGGGAGGTGAGCAAAGTGGAGGTACTGCCGCCGCGAGACGTGCCGCTGGGCGGCCCGCGGGCGATGACCGTGCGCCGCACCCTGCCGCAGCGCGGGCGCAGCCTGATCGGGGCCTGGTGCTTCCTCGACCACTACGGCCCGGACGACGTCGAGATCACCGGGGGGATGCAGGTCGCCCGGCACCCGCACACCGGCCTGGCCACGGTGAGCTGGCTGTTCACCGGCGAGATCGACCACCTGGACTCGGCCGGGTTCGCCGCCCGGGTCCGGCCCGGCGAGGTGAACCTGATGGTGGCCGGGCACGGCATCTCGCACCAGGAGATCTCCACCGCCGAGACCCGCACGCTGCACGGCGCCCAGCTCTGGTACGCCCTGCCTGCGTCCACCCGGGACATGCCCCCGACGTTCCATCACTACGCGCCGTCGCCGGTGACGGTGGACGGCGCCGAGATCCGGGTGTTCATCGGCTCACTGGTGGGCAGTGTCTCGCCAGTGCCCACCTACACCCCACCTCTGCTCGGCGCCGAGATCCTGCTCTCGGGCTCGCTGGAACTGGCTCTGGACAGCCGCTTTGAACACGGGGTGCTCCTGGACGGAGGCTCCGCACGGGTCGACGGCACGCAGGTCCCGGCCGATCACCTGGTCTACCTGCCGCCCGGGCGTGAACAGCTGAGCATCGAAGGCGAAGCCCGGCTGCTGCTGATCGGCGGTGAGCCGCTGGGTGAGCAGATCGTGATGTGGTGGAACTTCGTCGGCCGCAACCACGACGAGATCGCCGAGTTCCGGGCTACCTGGCAGGCCGAGATCGGCGGGACGGCGGATCCCCGGCGGTTCGGGGTGTTTCCGGAAGGTCAGCCGGCTCCGCTGCCGGCTCCGACGCTGCCTCCGCTGCGGCTGCGCCCGCGCGGCTGAGGGCCAGCAGCCGCAGATTGTCGCTGGAGCGGCTGCCCGGGTCGGTGGTATAGAGAAACAGCGTCTGCCCCTCGTCACCGGGCAACTCCAACGCCTCGAAACGTAAAGTGATCGGCCCGACTTCGGGGTGCGTCATCTGCTTCGTGCCGTGCGTGCGCTCGTGGACCCGGTGGTCCTCCCAGGCCGCGCGGAACTCCGGGCTCTTGATCGTCAGCTCGCCCACCAGCTCGTTCAGCATCGGGTCGTCCGGGTGCCGGCCGGCGTCCAGGCGCAGGGTGCCCACCGCATCGGCCGCGACCGTGGCCCAGTCCAGAAAGCGGCTGCGGGCCAACGGGTCGAGCAGCATCCAGCGGGTGTAGTTGCGCTCGCGGGCGGGCAGCCGGCGCCAGTCGGTGAGCAGCGCGTCGGCCAGGGAGTTCGAGGCCAGCACGTCGGTGCGCCGGCCGAGGATCAGGGCCGGGTGATCGACCAGCGAGGCCAGCATCTGCTGGACGGCCGGGCGAACCCGCTGCGTGGTGGGTCTGAAGGCCTGATGGGGCCGGGCCAGGTCGAACAGGTGCAGGCGGGCCGAGGTATCCAGGCGAAGGGTCCGGGCCAGCGACTCGAGCACAGCCTCGGACGGAGTGCTGTGCCGGCCCTGCTCCAGCCGCGTGTAGTAGTCCACGCTGACCCCGGCCAGCTGCGCCACCTCTTCCCGGCGCAGCCCCTGCACCCGCCTCGGCGCATCGCCCGTCTCCAGGCCCACCTCGTGCGGCGTCAGACCGGCCCGGCTGCTGCGCAGGAAGTCACCCAGATCGCTCATACCCTCAATCCTCGGCCCGGACGCCGCGATTGCGAAGGGCCTGGGTGGGCATGCCGTTCCCAGGTTGTGCTGGGCCGGGAAGGTCGTGGTGGCGGACCCGGAAGCGGGCGAACCATGGAGGCAAGTCGTCCTTCTGGAACGGAGAATCACATGTCCACCTGGTTCGTCACCGGCGCCTCCCGTGGTCTCGGCCTCGAGCTGGTCGAGCAACTGCTGGAGCGTGGCGAGAACGTGGCCGCCACCACCCGCTCGGCGGCCCGGATGCCGGAGCACCCGAACCTGCTGGTGCGAGAGGTCGACCTGGCCGACGAGAAGCAGGTTGCCGAGGCGGTGGCCGCCACCCAGGAACGCTTCGGACGCCTGGACGTGGTGGTCAACAACGCCGGTTACGGTCACCTGGCGGCGGTCGAGGAGGTCACCGACGCCGAGGCCCGCACCATGTTCGACGTGCAGATCTTCGGGGCCTGGAACGTGCTGCGGGCCGCCCTGCCGCTGCTGCGGGCCCAGCGCAGCGGGCACATCGTCAATATCTCCTCGATCGTCGGCCTGGTGCCGTTCCCGGGCTGGGGCCTGTACGCGGCCGGCAAGTTCGCGCTCGAGGGCCTGAGCGAGTCACTGGCCGCCGAGGTGGCCGACTTCGGGATCAAGGTCAACCTGATCGAGCCCGGCTACCTGCGCACCGACTTCCTGCGCCCGGTCTCGATCGCCCTGCCCTCGGCGCCGGTCGATGCCTATCCGGCGGTCCGGGAGATGACCAAGCAGCACCTGGCCATGCCCGGCACCCAGCTCGGCGACCCGGTCAAGGCCGCCGCCGCGATCATCCAGGTGGTCGAGGCCGGGAACGCGCCGCTGCACCAGCTGCTCGGCTCGGACTCCTACGCCCTGGCCACCGCCAAGCTGGAGGCCCTGCGGGCCGAGGTGGAGGCAGGCCGGGAACTGGCCGTCACCACCGACATTGCCTAAGTAAACGAAGCGGGCCGCCCCCTTCGCCGAAGGAGGCGGCCCGCTGGTGCTTGCCTCCAGATCAGGCGGTCGGCTTCTGCACCGGCTCGACGACCGACTTGCGCGGTTCCAGCGGGTCGGTGTTGCCACCAAGGAGCTGGCCCAGGTCGATCCCGCCGGCCTTGGCGGTCTCCAGCACCTGCAGCAGCAGGGTCGGCACCGAACCGGCCACCTTCGACAGGGCGTCGTCCGAGTCGTTGCCGCCGTTGCTCAGCACCGTGAGGTTCTTGATGTTGCCCATCGGCGCGGCGACCTCGCGGGCGATCTTCGGCAGCGCCTCGATCAGGTCGGGCAGCACCCGCAGCCGGGCGGCCTCGTCGTTGAACGCGCTCAGCGCGGCGGCCAGTTCCTTCTGACCCTCGGCCTCGGCCAGCAACTGGGCGCGCTGACCCTCGGCGGCGGCCAGCAGCTTGGCCTTCTCGACCTCGGCCTGCGCCGCACCTTCGCGCTGGTAGGCCTCGGCCCCGGCGCTACGGGCCTTCAGGTCGGCCTCACCGGCGAGCTCGCGCTGACGGGCCTGGGCCTCGGCGTTGGCGATGGTGACGGCCTTCTGACCCTCGGCCCGGCGGGCGGCGGCCTGGCGGTCGGCCTCGGCCGGGGCGATCACGTCGGCCTCCAGGGCCTGCTTGCGCTGCGCGGCGCGCTGCTCCTCGACCGCGATCTGCCGCTCGGTGCGCTGCCGTTCGGTGTCCACCGCGGCCAGCACCACGGCGCGCTCGGCCTCGGCCTCGGCCAGCGGACCGGCCTGCGCGGCGCGGGCCTGGGCGGCGTTGACCTCGGTGTCGATCTCGGCCTGCTTCATCGACAGCTGGCGCTGCGCCTCGGCGATCGCCTCCTGCGACTTGGCCTCGGCGGTGCGGCCCTGCTGGTCGGCCTCGGCGGCGGCGATCCGGGCGTCCCGCTTGGCCTGCGCCTCGCCGACCTCGGCGTCCCGGCGGACCTCGGCGATCCGCTTGCGGCCGAGCGACTCGATGTAGCCGTTCTTGTCGCGCACGTCCTGCACGGTCAGGACGTCGAGCTCCATACCGATCGAGGCCAGCGCGGCGCCGGCCTCCTCGGCGACCGAGCGGGTCAGCTGGTCCCGGTTGCTGTTCAGGTCCTCGACGGTCATCTTGGCGCAGATCGCGCGCATGTTACCGGCGATGATCTCGGTGAGCTGGCCGCGCAGTTCCTCCCGGTTGGCGGTCAGGAAGCGCTGGGTGCCGGTCTCGATCGCCTCGTCAGTGGAGCCGAAACGCACCAGGGAGACCACGTCCACCGCGATGCCCACGCCGTTGCTGGAGATCGCCGAGCCCACCGACACCTGGATGTTGAACGGCTCCAGGCTCATGAAGTCGACCCGCTCCAGCACCGGGACCCGGAACCGGGCACCACCGCGGACGATCTTGGGCCGGCCGCGGCCGGTGAACACGGCCACCATGTTCGGCGGCACCTTGACGTAGTTCTTGGCGTACAGCACGGCCAGCAGGAAGAGGGCCAGGACCACTCCGGCCACGGCGAACACGATGGGGGAGACTTCGTTCATCAGGAGCGTTTTCCTTCGTGAGGGTCGGTCGTTCAGGATCGGGGTTACTTAGTCCGAGAAGGAGCTGCGGTGCACCACGACGCCGTCCTTCTTCAGGTCGGTGATGGTGACCGGGGAGCCTTTAGGGATGCCTTCGCCGAGGTCCGAGGTGGCGGTCTGGGTGATCCGCCCGCCGGCGCGGTCGTGGAAGGTCACCTGACCGGTGCCGTGCGGGAGGATGTCGAGGGTGACCACACCGGTCCGCCCGACCCAGCCCCAGCGGCTGGACAGCGAGTTGTACTGCTGGCGGGCAAGGGGTTTCAGGATCCAGCGGTTGGCGCCGGCTCCCACCGCCAGGAAGCCGGCGGCCGCGATCGGCCAGGCGAAAATCGGGTACACGCCGGAATACGAGGCGATGAAACCGGCTGCGCCGAAACCGACCAGAGAGACCGACAGCATGCGGATGCTGAACCAGTGCGGGGCGTCGATCTCGGCCGAGCCCTCGGGGATGTCGTTGCCGGCGTCGAAACCGCTGGCGATCTCGCCCGGAACCCCGGCCGGGCCGTCGATCTCGGGACCCGCGCCGTCGATTCCGGGGCCGTCGATCTCGGGGCCGGGGGCCGCGGCCTCGTGGCCGAGCTCACCGTCGCCACCGCCGAATTCGCCGAGCAGCACGCTCAGCAGCAGGATCAGGAAACCCGTCGCCCCGGCCGCAATGAAAAGGGTCTGCGAATCTGGCATAACGGCGGGCGATCCTCCCTGACACCTGACCGGCAGGCTCGACCGGACCCCTCCCAGAACCCCTCGAGCCGGTGGGCATCCGGCCCACCACCCAGCTGACGCGACGCCGAGCCTATGTGTTGCATGAGCTCGTGTAATTGGGGCGAGGAAAATCGTTTCCGAGATGAGGCCGAAACCGCTTCACCCGTCCGGCCGCTTGCGCCGGCTCCGCCGAATCGGCCTATCTACCATCATTGACGCATTGCCCACGGATGCGGTAGCGCCGCGGCTGTTCGGGTTGCCGTGAGGAGCAAGCGGGCGCCCCGGATCTGCCAGACCCGCTCGATCAAGATCCAGGCCCGGCCGGCCTGATCTATCGTGCTCCGATGGGCCCTCAGGAGATCGACGAGCGATTTGACGGCCGGAACCTCGACGAGCAGGTGTGGACGGCTTCCTACCTGCCCGCCTGGAGCTCCCGGATGGAGGCGGCCGCCACCTACCGGCTGGACGCGGACGGCCTGCATCTGAGCATCCCGCCCGAACAACCGCTCTGGTGCCCCGACCTGCACGACGGTCCGCTGCGGGTCTCCGCGGTGCAGAGCGGAAACTTCTCCGGCCCGGTCGGTAGCTCCCACGGGCAGCAGGCGTTCCGGCCCGGCCTGCTGGTACGTGAACAGCAGCCCACCCGCTGGGGTTTCACTCCGCACTACGGCCGCATCGAGGTGGAGTGCCGGGCCACCCTGACCCCGAGCTCGATGTTCTCGGCCTGGATGGTCGGTCTGGAGCACGAGAACCCCGACGACAACGGCGAGATCACCCTGGTCGAGGTGTTCGGCGACAACCCGGCCGGGCTGGGCCACGGGATCAAGGCGATCCGCGACCCGCGCCTGCACGAGGAGTTCCACGCCGGCCCGCACCCGGTCGACGTGAGCCGCAACCACCGCTACGCCGTGCACTGGCAGCCGGACTCGGTGAGCTTCTACCTGGACGGCGAGCTGCTGCGCACGGTCGAGCAGGCCCCGCAGTACCCGATGCAGTTGATCATCGCCGTGTTCGACTTCCCCGGCCGGGCTCCGGCCACCGAGGTCGTGCCGGAGCTGGTGGTGCGCGCGGTCACGGGTCACTCGTAAGGCGCACCCGGCGCTCCTCGGGCACTATCTGGCCATGGACGCTGCGGAGCAACGGGGAACGGCGGTCGTGTTCACCCCCTCACCACTGCTGACGGTGACGATCGAGGGCCTGCCCGACGGCAGCAGCACCGAACTGCACGTGCACGGCGGTGGGCAGGGCGTCTGGATCGCCCGGATGATGGCCTCGCTGGGCTGCGCCACCCGGCTGGTCGGCCCGTTCGGTGGGGAGAGCGGCGAAATGCTGATCCCGCTGATCGAGCGCGAAGGCATCATTCCCCGGCCGCTGCGCACCACCAACACCAACGGGGCCTACGTGCACGACCGGCGGGAGGGGGAGCGTGCGGAGGTGGCCACTCACAACCCGCCGCCGCTGCCGCGACACGACCACGACGCGCTCTACGACATGACGCTGGTCGAGGGCCTGGACGCAGACGTCGTGGTGCTCGGTGGCCCGGACGGCGAAGGAGTCCTGGAGCCAGAGACGTACCGGCGGCTGGCCGCCGATCTGAGCGCGCACGACGTCCCGGTGGTGGTGGATCTGTCCGGGGACTACCTGACGGCGGCCGTCTCGGGCGGGGTCCGGGTGGTCAAGGTCAGTCATGAAGAGCTTTTGGACGACGGACTCGCCGATTCGAACGAGCCCCGGGTCCTGCTCAAGGCGGCTGAGAAGCTGCGCGAGGCCGGGGCGGCCAACGTGATCGTGTCGCGGGCCGGTGAGCCCGCCCTGGCGCTGATCGGTGAACGGGCGGTGATGGTGCAGACGCCCACGTTCGAGCGGGCCGACCATCGCGGCGCGGGCGACTCGATGACGGCCGGGCTTGCGGTGGGCACCGCGGCGGGCTGGGATCTGGAGGACGCGCTGCTGCTGGGCTCGGCCGCCGGAACGCTGAACACCACCCGCCACGGCCTGGCCACCGGTGAGCGGGAGCTGATCGAGCAGCTGCAGGGACGAGTGACGTTGCGGGATCTGTGATCTGCCGGGAGATTGAGCACATGCGGGCGTTGATCACGAACGACGACGGGGTGGGCAGCGACGGCATCCGGACGCTGACCGAGGCCGCCCTGGCGGCCGGTCTGGAGGTGACGGTCGCGGCCCCCCATGAAGAACGAAGCGGCGCCAGCGCCATGCTCTCGGCGCTGGGCAACGACGGGCGGCTGCTGATCGACCACACCACCGTGGCGGGCGTTCCTGCGCTGGGGGTGCACGCCTCCCCGGCAATGATCGTGTTCGTCGCCGTGCGAGGTGCTTTCGGCGATCCGCCCGACATCGTGCTGTCCGGGGTGAATCACGGGCCCAACGCCGGGCAGGCCGTGCTGCACTCGGGCACGGTCGGAGCTGGGCTGACCGCGGCGTCGCAGGGCTTACCGGCCCTGGCAGTGTCGCTGACCGGGGGCACCCCCACCCACTTCGACACCGCCCGGGCCGTCGCCGATCGGGCCCTGACCTGGTTCCTGGCCGATCTGGGCACCCCCTACGTGCTGAACATCAATGTGCCCGACATTCCGCGAGCGCAGCTGAAGGGCCTGAAACCGGCTGCTCTGGCCGCTTTCGGCGCGGTCCAGGCCGACATCGGCGAGGCCGGAGAAGGTTTCGTCACCACCACGTTCCACGAGATCGCCGACGACGCCGAGCCCGGAACCGATGTGGCCCTCCTGCGCGAGGGCTGGGCCACGGCCACGGCGCTGCGCCCACCGATCGCCTCCGACGCGGTGGATCTGACCGGTATCGACAAGGAGCAGGTGTGAGCGAACCGGAAGAGCGACTGGCCCGGCGGCTGACCGAGCGCACCGAGACCTCGGACGACGCCGTTCAGGGCACCCTCGACGACGTCGGCGATCTGCGGATCGGCACGGTCGTGGTGAACACCCAGGACATGGGCCGGGCGACCCGGTTCTGGATGCGGGCCCTGGGCTACCGGCTGCGGGACGAGGACATCGACCCGGAGTTCACCACCCTGGTCCATCACTCCGGCGCCGGCCCCCGGATCTCCCTGCAGTACACCGACCACGCATCGGCCGAGCCGGCCCGGGTGCACCTGGACCTGTACACCACCGAGCAGGAACGGCACGTGGAACGGCTGGTCGGGCTCGGGGCCACTCGGGTGGCGGCCTGGAACTACCCGGAAGAGCCGGATTTCGTGGTGCTGCGTGATCCGGACGGCAACGAGTTCTGCGTGATCGACCAGGCGAAGTACGACCAGGCCTGAGGCTGCTCAGGCCCGGAGCATGGAACGGGCCACGGCGGCGACCAGCAGGGCCGGAATGGTCCGGAAGCGGCGCTTCGGCGGCGCCGGCGCCGCGGTCTCCAGCTGCACGGCGGTGGCCAGATCCAGGGTGATGACGGTGTGCTCGCCGGAGAAGCCACCGGCCCCGCCGACCTCCAGTTGCCATTCGGGGCGTTCCATCTGCTTGGTCAGCCACTGCACGTCCTGGTCCAGGGCCAGGGCGACGTCGTGGATGCTGGCGCTGCCGCCCATCTCGAGCAGGGCGTTGTGCACGTCGGCGGCGGCGCAGACCTTGCTGAGCTGCACTGCCTTACGCGCGTTGGGGGCACGATCGTGTGCGCTCGCCTCGGTCTCGGTGAGATACTCGACCAGGCAGAGGGTCTCACCCCCTTCGTGCTTCCAGCCGATGTGCGAGATCAGGACGTCCTGACCCAGTTGCCGTTTCGCTCGGGCGCGGGCCTGGTCGTTGTTCTTGACCGAATTCTTGCCTGCGTACGGGTAGGTCACCGTTTCCATGACGGCTCCTCCGCTCTCCGCTGAGGGAAAAGATTTGACCCCCCGTCGGCACCCCTGCGGCAGGTGTTAGCGGCTTCAAGTAGGGGTTCGGCGGCAATCACCCGGCCGGGCCAGTCAGCCGCCGAGTTCCTCGGCAATTGCGGTGATCCGGCGCTCGCGGGTCTCCGCTTTCTTCGCTGCGTTCACCGCCTCGACGTGGGCGCGGCGGCGGGAGAACGAGAGCGCGTCGAACGCCGCCCGGGCACCCGGCTGCGCGGTCAGGGCTTCGGCCAGATCGTCCGGTACCTCCACGGTGCGCTCGGCCAGATCCGGTTCCAGCTGCACCTCGACGATCTCGCCCGCGGCAACCCCGGCGGCTTTGCGGTTCTCACCGTTCAGCGGCAGGAAGAAGTCACCCTCGTACACCGCGACCGTGCTGCGGTAGGCGTGGCCGTTGATCGTGACCGTCACCTTGGGCTTCTTGCCCTGCCCGAGCGCCTCCACCACCGCGGCCGGGACCCGCAGGCCGGTGG
Organism: Kineosporia babensis; assembly: GCF_021129305.1. GTDB lineage: Bacteria > Actinomycetota > Actinomycetes > Actinomycetales > Kineosporiaceae > Kineosporia > Kineosporia babensis. The sequence goes on from NZ_JAJOMB010000009.1 coordinate 180,455, forward strand.
CGGTCCTGCCGTGCAACTCGACCTCGGTGCGGAAGCGGTGCGTCGTCATCCGCTCATCCTGGCGTAACCCGGCCGGCCCGATCCGGCGAAAACATCGCCCGAGCCGTCCGGCGGGGAGGACTGCACCAAGGTGCCGAGCTGGTACGACAGGCTGACCAGTTCGTCGGCGGTGGCCTGGGTGCCGCCGGCCGAGTTCTGGTGCTCACGGGTGGCGTCGGCCATCGCGGTGATCGCCACGTCGGTCTGTTCCACCGCCATCGACTGCTGGCTGGTGGAGAGCTGGATCTGGCGGGCCGACTCCATCGTGTCGGCCACCAGCGCCACGATCTCCTCGAAACTGGCCACCGCCTGCCCGGCCATCGAGGCCCCGTCGCCGATCGCCTCGGAGGCGTCCCGGCTGACCCGCCGGGTGTCCTCCACCGCGGTCGAGACCGAGGCCACCAGGTCGCTGATCTCCCGGGCCGAGCCACCCACCCGGTCGGCCAGGGCCCGGATCTCGTCGGCCAGCGCCGCGAAGCGCGCTGCCTCCGAGCCCGCCCCGGCCGCCTCGATGCTCGCATTGATCGCCACGATGTTGGTCAGCTCGGACAGTTCCGCGACGATCTCCACGACCCCGCTGATCTGCCGCGCCTTCTTGGTCAGGTCGTCCATGTGGGTGTCCAGCGAACCCGAGTGCTCCCGGATCCGGTCCATCGACGAGGCGGTGGCCAGCACGACGTCCCGGCCGTGGCGCCCCGCGTCCGCAGTCTGCCCGGCCGCCGCGACCACGTCCTGGGCGCCCTGCGCGATCCGCCGGGACTCGGTGAGCATCTCCTTGATCGTGGTCGAGATCTCCGCCGCCGAGGTGGCCTGCTCACCGGCGCCCTCGGCCTGCCGCTGGGCGCTGCGGACCAGGTCGGCCGAGGAGGACTGGACCGACCGGATCACCGTGAAGACCCGCCCGCGCACCTGCTTCACGATCAGGCTGGCGACCAGCGTGGAGCCCACCACGATCGCCAGGAACGCCCCGATCACCAGCTGGATACCGCGCCTCGCGGTGTCCGAGGCAGCCGCCTCCCGATCCTCGATCAGGCTCTGCAGGTAGCTCGACAGCTCGTTCATCGCCAGGTTGGTGGTGATCCGCTGGTCGTCGATCTCGTCCCAGGCCGCGACCACCTGCTTGATCGGGGCGCCCTGCTGCTTCAGCTGGATCGGGCTCTGGTCGAGCCGGACGAAGTTGCTCTGCAGGCTGTCGATCTGCTGCACCAGCTCGCGCCCGCGGGCGGTGTCCACCCGCCCGGCCAGCTCGTCGAGCTGCTGGGTGAACTCCTGGTCGAGGCGGTACTGATCGCCCAGGTACCGGTTCTGCCCGGAGAACAGGTAGGCCCGGTTGGCGGCGGCCCGGGCGTCCCGGATGTCCATCAGGTTGCGGGCCCCGAGCAGCATTTCGGTGTCGTGCCCGATCACCCGGTCCTTGTCCTTCACCACCTGGCCCATCCCGTCCAGGGCGAGCACCGCCATCCCCAGCGTGAGCGCCAGGACGAAGGCCAGCGAGGTGAACACGCTGGCCGTGACCGTCCACGAGCGGTTCTCGCCGGAACGCCATCGGCCCAACTTCAGCCCCACCGTGGTACCCCCGATCGGGCGCGACCGGTGTCACGCCTCCCCGCGGTCGTCGGCAGCCGCCCCGGCGATCTTGAGGTTTCTACTCGAGCAGGAGTGCGTGGTGGTGCATGTCGTGCCAGCCGTCCTCGTGCAGCACCGAGCGCAGCGACGTGCCCTCGTCCCGGAACCCGCAGTGCTGCGCCACCTTGCACGAGGCCAGGTTGAGGGTGGAGTGCATCAGCGTGAGCCGGTGCAGACCCTGGGACCGGGCCCAGCCGATCAATGCGCCGAGCGCACGGGTGGCGACGCGCCGGCCCCGGGCCTGCGGCGCCACCCAGTAGGCCACCTCGGCCTCCCCGCCGGCCAGGTCGAGCATCCGGAACCCGATCCGCCCGAGCAACTGCCCGTCCTCGGTCACCGCCCAGTTGGCCCCCTGCTCCTGCGCCCAGCGCAGGCCCGCGGTCTCGATCCAGGCGGTGGCCTCGGCCCGGTCGCTCAGGGTCATGGCGTGCCAGCGCCGGATGTCCGGGTCGGCGTACGCACTCAGCAGGAAGCCTTCGTCGCCCGGCTGCCAGGGCCGGACCACCAGGCCCGCTCCCGCGAAACCGGGCTGGGCCAGTGAACCCCAGCTGCCGGCCGGCACCACGTCCTTGACCAGATTCACCATGGAATCACCCTAATTCGCGCAGGCGCTGATCAAGAGGCGCGGCACGCTGGGTAGCCGTAGCGTCACCCGCATGACGACGACGGACACCCGTTCCCAGTCAACGACGAGCACGTTGCGTCTGCAGGTGAACGGCCGCGAGCACGAGCTCGCCCTGGACCATCGCACCTCGCTGCTCGACGCCTTGCGTGAGCACCTCGGCCTGACCGGTTCGAAGAAGGGCTGCGACCACGGCCAGTGCGGCGCCTGCACGGTGCTCCTGGACGGCCGCCGGGTCAACGCCTGCCTGATCCTGGCGGTCACCGCCGTGGGCCGGGAGATCACCACGGTCGAGGGCCTGGCCGACGGCGAAGACCTGCACCCGGTCCAGCAGGCGTTCATCGACCGGGACGCGTTCCAGTGCGGCTACTGCACGCCGGGCCAGATCTGCTCGGCCGTGGGCGTGCTCGCCGAGGCCCGCTCGGGCTGGCCCTCGGCGGTGACCCCACCGGAGGGCGGCGTGCAGCTGGACGAGGCCGAGGTGCGGGAGCGGATGAGCGGCAACCTGTGCCGGTGCGGCGCCTACGCCAACATCGTGCCCGCCGTGCTCGATGCTGCCGCCGCCGAACTGCCTGCGCCCGGCATCGAGACCGCCTACCACGAGGGAGAGAGCCGATGAAGCCGTTCGCCTATGCGGTGGCCGAGGCACCGGTCCAGGCCGTGCACCAGCTCTCCGCCCGGCCCGGGGCCAAGTTCCTGGGCGGCGGAACGAATCTCGTCGACCTGATGCGGCTCGGCGTGGAATCTCCGGAACTCCTGGTCGATGTCACCCGCCTGGAGCTCGACCGGATCGAGCCAACCGCAACCGGTGGGATCCTGGTGGGCGCCGGCGTCCGCAATTCCGATCTGGCCGCCGATCCGCGCATCCGGGCCGCTTACCCGATGCTGTCGCAGGCTCTTCTCTCCGGTGCCTCCGGCCAGCTGCGCAACATGGCTACCGTCGGCGGCAACCTGCTGCAGCGCACTCGTTGCGTCTACTTCCAGGACGTGACCAAGCCCTGCAACAAGCGCGAGCCCGGCACCGGCTGCCCGGCCCGCACCGGCGCCCACCGCGACCTGGCCATCCTGGGCGCGAGTGAGCACTGCATCGCCACTCACCCCTCGGACTTCGCGGTGGCCCTGGCCGCGCTCGATGCCCGCGTGCAGATCACCGGCCCGGCTGGGGACCGGGCCCTGGCGCTCGCCGATCTGTACCGGGCTCCGGACGAAGATCCCTCGCGCGACACCGTTCTCGACCCGGCCGACCTGATCACCGCGGTCGAGATCCCGACCTCCCGCGAGGCGCACCGCAACTCGCTCTACCGCAAGGCACGCGACCGGGCCTCGTACGCGTTCGCCGTCGGATCGGTAGCCGCCGGACTGAGCCTGGCTCCGGACGGGACGATCAGCGAGGTGCGCATCGCCCTCGGCGCCGTGGCCCACAAGCCCTGGCGAGCCCGCCGGGCCGAGAGCGCGTTGACCGGCAATCCGGCCACGCCCGAACAGTTCCGCCGCGCGGCCGAACTGGAACTGGCCGCCGCCGAACCACTGCCGGACAACGCCTTCAAGGTCGAGCTGAGCCAGAACCTGATCGTCGCCGCACTGAGCACACTGGCCGGGGTGGAGGAAGCATGACTGTGACCAAGGCGCTCACCGGACCGCCGCTGACCCGCGACGAGGCAATCGAGAAGGTCACCGGCAAGGCCCGTTACGCCTACGAGTACCACTCGCAGCCCGACACGGCCTACGCCTGGATCGTGACCTCCCCGGTGGCCAAGGGCCGGGTGCTCACCGTCGATGCCGACCACGTGCTGCGTTCGGACGACGTGATCGCCGTGCTCTGGCACGAGAACGCCCCGCACCTGGGCGATGTCGGCGACCCCACCCTGGCCGTGCTGCAGAGCCCCGAAATTGCCTACCGCGGGCAGTTGGTGGCGCTGGTGGTGGCCAAGACGCCGGAGGCCGCGCGGGAGGCCGCGGCCCAGTTGCCGGTGGAGTACGAGGAACTGGCGCACGACGTGGTTCTGACCCCCGACCACGCCTCGCTGTACAAGCCGGAGAAGGTGAACCCGGCCTTCGAGACCGATACCGAGCAGGGCGATCCGGACCGTGCGTTCGACGCCAGCCCGGTGCAGCTGGACCAGACCTACAGCACTGTAGCGCTGCACAACAATCCGATGGAACCCCACGCCACCACGGCGATCTGGGGTGAGAACGGATCGCTCACCCTGTACGACTCCAACCAGGGCGGGGGAGTGGTGCAGCAGCTGCTGGCCGGGCTGTTCGAGCTGGAGAAGTCGCAAGTCCACGTGATCAACCCGCACGTGGGTGGAGGTTTCGGCTCCAAGGGCATGCCCCGGCCGAACGTGGTGCTGGCGGCGATGGCCGCCAAGGTCACCGGCCGGCCGGTCAAGCTCGCCGTCACCCGGCAGCAGATGTTCTCTCTGGTCGGCTACCGCACCCCGACGATCCAGCGGATCCGGCTCGGGGCCGAGGCCGACGGCCGGCTGAACGCGATCATGCACGAGGTGGTCGAGCAGACCTCCACGGTCAAGGAATTCGCCGAGCAGACCGCGGTGGCCACTCGGATGATCTACGCGGCGCCGCACCGCCGTACCAGCCACCGCCTGGCCCGGCTGGACGTGCCGGTGCCCTCCTGGATGCGGGCGCCGGGGGAATGCCCGGGTTTCTACGCCTTTGAGTCGGCGATGGACGAGCTGGCCGTAGAACTCGGCGTCGACCCGGTCGAGCTGCGGATCCGGAACGAGCCCGAGGTGGATCCGGAGACCGGAAACCCTTTCTCCAGCCGTAATCTGGTGGCCTGTCTACGGGAAGGTGCCCGTCGCTTCGGCTGGCGCAGCGAGCCTCGCGCGCCCCGCAACCACCGCGAAGGCCGCTGGCTGATCGGGGCCGGGGTGGCCGCGTCCTTCTATCCGACCTACCAGATGCCGGCCAGCGCCACCGCCTCGGTGGACGAGAACGACCACTACACGGTCGATATCAACGCCACCGACATCGGCACCGGCGCCCGGACCGCCCTGCACCAGCTCGCCGCCGAGGCCCTGGAGGTGCCGCTGGAGCAGGTGACCGTCCGGATCGGTGACTCCGACCTGCCCGCGGCCGGGATCGCGGGCGGCTCGATGGGTACCCGTTCCTGGGGCTGGGCGGTCACCAAGGCCTGCCGTCAGCTGCGTGAAGAGGGCGCGAAGTCGGTGACGGCGAACACCAAGAAGGACATCGAGGCGCTCGGGGAGTACACCCGCGGGTCCTACGGCGCCCAGTTCGTCGAGGTCCGGGTGAACCAGGACACCGGAGAGTTACGGGTGCCGCGGATGACCGGCATTTTCGCGGCCGGCCGGATAGTCAACGCCAGTACCGCGCGCTCCCAGTTCATCGGCGGGATGACGATGGGCCTGTCGATGGCGCTGCACGAAGAGGGCCTGATCGACCCGGTCTTCGGTGACTACGCCAATCACGACCTGGCCTCTTACCACGTGGCCGGCTGCGCCGACGTGGGCGCGCTGGACATCGGCTGGATCGAGGAGGCGGACGAGCATCTGGGTGGGGCCGGCACCAAGGGGATCGGCGAGATCGGCATCGTCGGGACCGCGGCCGCGGTGGCCAACGCGGTTTTCGACGCCACCGGTGTGCGGGTGCGCGAGCTGCCCATCCATCTCGAGGACGTCCTCAAGTAGAAACCGCCACCAGCAACGGACGTCGGCGCTCACCTTCGAAGGTGAGCGCCGACGTCCGTTGCTGGTGTTGTTCTTACTGCGCAGCTCAGATCTCGATCGTGCGCTCCAGGTTGGCCAGCTTGTGCCGGGCCAGGGCCAGGTTGGCGCGCCGCTTGTCCAGGGCCATGTACAGGAACAGCCCGTTGCCGTGCGGGCCCTGGATCAGCCGGATCAGGTGGTACTGGGTGTCCAGCGTGATCAGGATGTCCTCGATGTTCTCGCGCAGCCGCAGCGACTCCATGGTGCGCAGCTTGGCCCGGACGATCTCGGTGTTGCCCGCCGCCGCCACCTCGAGGTCCAGCGCCCCGTTGCCGCCGGCCTGCCCCAGGGTCATGCCGCTGGTGTAGTCCACCAGCGCGGCGCCGATGGCGCCGTCGATCTGCATGGCTTCTTTGAGGACGATTTCAATGTTGGACACGAAGCGTTTCCTTCCGCACAGAGCGAACTGAGGTACGACGGGGCGGCGCTGACCGGAGCCGGCCGCGCCCGAGTGCTCTGTGTTCGCTCACTCGGCGCCCGGCCACTGCTCACGGTGATCGCCCGGACGCTGTGTGCGTAGGGACTTTGGTCCCGTCCTCGGTGCAGGCGTGCTGCACCCTCACCCGTTCGCCGCGGTCAGATCTGGATGTTGCGCTCCAGGTTGGCCAGCTTGTGCCGGGCCATGGCCAGGTTGGCGCGGCCCTTGTCGAGCGCCAGGTACAGGAACAGCCCGGCCCCGGCCTGCCCCTGGATCAGCCGGATCAGGTGGTACTGCGTGTTCAGGGTGATCAGGATGTCCTGGATGCCCTCGCGCATGCCCAGTGCTTCCATGGTGCGCAGCTCGGACCGGACCACCTCGGTGTTGCCCGCGGCGGCCACCTCCAGATCCATCACCGCACCGCCGGCCTGGCCGAGGGTCATCCCGCTGGTGTAGTCGACCAGGGCGACGCCGATGGCGCCGTCGATCTGCATGGCTTCCTTGAGGGCGGTGTCCAGGTTGCTCACGGTGCGTTTCCTTCCGGCCACGAGGGCTGAATCTGTCGAGCGAAGATCTTCGGCCCGTTCGGCCGTGGGGCACTGAGCTGCGGCAGCACGTTCTCAACATCCTTGTCGGCGTCCGTAGCCGCCGACTGATGCGGTCTTCAATACCCCGAGTGGTCCTATCCGGCCCCGGCTACTCTAAGCAAGCTGTTCGGGTCGCCTGTGGCACAGAACACTTGCTTTCGTCGACATTCCTGCACTACGCAGCGGCAGGGTCACGCTCTGCCGAGTTCCGCCTGATAGCTATCCGTGATCGGACGTGGTGAGGTCCACACCTGATCGGGCTAACCGGGATTCAAGCAGACGGGCAACGGCGGCACCGGATCGGCTCAGGACCCGGTGCCGCCACAGTGCCGATCATGAGCCTGGCGAGACTGCTGGCAACTGCTGGTGACTACTGGGGAAAGCGGCCGCGGTCGTACTGCGGCGGCCACTCAACGTGATCGCCGAGTTCGTGGGCAGCGCGCAGCGGCCAGCTCGGCTCACGCAGCAGGGCCCGGGCCAGCAGCACCGCGTCGGCGCTGCCCTCGGCCAGCACCTGCTCGGCCTGCCGGGGCTCGGTGATCAGGCCGACCGCGGCGGTGGGCAGGCCGCTGACCTGCTTGATCCGGGCGGCGAAGGGCACCTGGTAGCCGGGGCCGAGGGTGATCTTCTGATCCGGGTGGTTGCCGCCGCTGGAGACGTCGATCAGGTCCACGCCGTGCCCCTTGAGGGTGGCCGCCACCTGGGCCACCTCTTCGACGTCGAGGCCGTTCGGCACCCAGTCGGTGGCGCTGACCCGCACCAGCAGCGGGGCGGAGTCGGGGATCACCGCGCGCACCGCGTCGACGATCTCGACCAGCAGCCGGGAGCGGCCTTCCAGGTCGCCGCCGTAGGCGTCGGTGCGCAGGTTGCTCACCGGCGAGAGGAACTCGTGCAGCAGATAGCCGTGGGCCGCGTGCACCTCGATCACGTCGAAGCCGGCCGCGACCGCGCGCTGCGCCGCCTCGACCCAGGCCTGCACCAGGGCGGGGATGTCACCGGCGGGGATCTCGGCGGGCACGTCGTAACGGCCGAAGGCGGCCGCGGAGGGGGCCACGGTCTTCCAGCCGCCCTCGTCGGCCGGTACCGAGCCCTTGCCCCGGAACGGCGCGTAGGTGGAGCCCTTACGTCCCGCGTGGGCCAGCTGGATCGCGGTGACGGCGCCCTGGTCGTGGATGAACCGGTTGATCCGCGCGTAGCCCTCGGCCTGCGCGTCGTTCCAGATCCCGGCGTCCTCCGGGGAGATCCGGCCCTCCGGCACCACCGCGGTGGCCTCCTGCATCACCAGGCCGGCCCCGCCCCGGGCGAAGCTGCCCAGGTGCACCAGATGCCAGTCGCTTGGCCGGCCCTTCTCGCTGGAGTACATGCACATCGGTGAGACCCAGGCGCGGTTGCGGGCCGTGACCCCGCGCAGGGTGAGCGGGGAGAAGAGAAGACTCATGCCCGGGTGAACCGGGCTTGCCGCCCGCAGCTTCCCGGGGTCGGACGGGAGGGCAAACGGCGAAAGGCGCCGGGGACGGATCCCCGGCGCCTTCACACGTTGCTGGTCAGAGCTTGAAGCGGCCGACCAGCTGGTTGAGCCCACCGGCGACCTGGGCCAGGTCCCCGGCCGCCCGCTCGGCGTCGGCGATGCCCGAGCTGGAGCTCATCGTGGCGTGCGAGACCCCGACGATGTCGGAGGCGATCCGCGAGGCGGCGGTCGCCGTCTCGTCGATGTTGCGGGCGATCTCCGAGGTCACCGCGGTCTGCTCCTCGACCGCCGAGGCGATCGTGGTCTGGTAGGAGTTGACGTCCTCGATGGTGCGGGTGATCCGCTCGATCGCCTCGACCGCGTCGCGGGTGTCGGCCTGGATCGCCTCGACCCGGTGCCCGATGTCCTCGGTGGCCCGGGCGGTCTCCTGAGCCAGCTGCTTGACCTCCTCGGCGACCACCGCGAAGCCCTTGCCGGCCTCCCCGGCCCGGGCCGCCTCGATGGTGGCGTTCAGGGCCAGCAGGTTGGTCTGCTCGGCGATCGAGGTGATCACCTTGACCACGTTGCCGATCTCCTCGCTGGAGGTACCCAGCTTGCCCACGGTGGCGGTGGCGGTGGCGGCCTCGGAGGCGGCACCGGCCGCGACCCGCACGGCCTCGGCCGAGGAGGAGGCGATCTCCCGGATGCTGGCGGTCATCTCCTCGGTGCCGGCGGCGACCGTCTGGACGTTGCCGGAGACCTGCGAGGATGTGGCGCTCAGGCTGGTGGCCTGCGAGGTGGTCTCGCGGGAGTTGGAGGCCAGGGTGGTGGCGATCCCGCTGAGCTCACCGGTGCGCCGGGACAGGGTGCCGGCGCTGGACTGGATGTCCTCGATCGCCTTGTGCAGCGACTCGCTGGCCCGGTTCAGGGCCGCCGCCATCTGGCCGACCTCGTCGTTGCCCTTCACCGGCACGGTGCGGGAGAGGTCACCGTCGGCCAGGGCGACCAGGCCGTCGCGGATCCGGCCGATGCCCCGGGAGACCGAGCGGGCCACCCAGTAGCCGAAGCCGACCATCAGCAGCACACCCAGCACGGTGATGATCCAGGAGCGGACGATCTGCGCGGTGGCCGTGGACTCGGCCTGCTTCGCCTCGGTCTGCATGCCGGTGACCGCGTTGTTCGCGACCGCGTCCAGGGCCTGGCGGACGTCGCCGGCCTGGGTGGCGAAGTCGCCGTTGATCAGGTTGCCGAGGCGGCGGTACTGGGTGCCGGTCAAGCTGTCGCTGCCGGCCACCAGGGCGATCCGCTCGGTGTAGATCTTCTCGATCGCGGCCAGGCCGGTCTGCGCGGCCGCGAGCTGGGCGCTGTCCTCGGAGCTCAGGCCGGAGGCTGCCAGCGCGTCGAACTTCTCGGAGATCGAGCCGAATCTGCTCTGGATCTGCGTGGCCAGGGCCGAGCTGGTGTCCCCGGTGGACAGGCTGCTCAGCACGATGTCGCGGTTCAGCGCAGAGAACTCGGCGCGGGCCTGCAGGGCGGTGGCGACCCGGTCACCCTGGACCGCGACGATCTGCTCGCTGCTCTTGGCGACCGAGTGCACGGCCTGCTGGCTGATCAGGCCGATCCCGATGCTGAGCACGGCGGCGACAGCGACCAGGCTGAAGATCTTCTTCAGCAGGGAGAAGCTGCCGAAGAAGGAGACTAGGGACTTCGCGGCGGGCATTGACGTCCTTTCAGACAAGGTGTCTCGTCCGGCCGCGGCGCTTTCTGCGACGTGATGACGGAACGGACCGGCAACAGTGAGTGCTTCTGACCGAGCCGATCGTCGGATCGCGACTCAGAGTTAGCTCATCGTCACCGGGTCACCCGCCCGGCCCTGTCCGCGGCTCACCCACAGCAAGATCAGGGGTGGCGGTAGCGGTGCAGAACCGGGCAGAGCGGCTCATACGCTGCCCGCGTCGCCGCCCCGATCGGGCCGCAGGTGCCGCCGTGAGCCCTCCACCTCGGCCAGTTCGTCCTCGTCGAGCTTGCTGGTGTCCCGCAGCTGCACGTAGGGCTCGGCCCCGCGCGGCAGCCCGTCCTGCTCGGCCCGGGCCCGGTCCAGCTCGGCGTTGACCTCGGCCCCGAGCAGGATCACCAGGTTCGAGATCCACATCCAGATCAGGAAGATCACGATCCCGGCGAAGGTGCCGTAGGTGGCGTCGTAGCTGGAGAAGTTGGCCACGTAGAAACCGAAGCCGGCCGAGGCGATCAGCCACAGCAGCACCGCGATCGCGCCGCCGGGGGTGACCCAGCGGAAGCCCTGCCTGGCGTTCGGCGCGGCCCAGTACAGGATCGCCAGCTCGAGCATCATGATCAGCAGCAGCACCGGCCATTTCGCGATGCCCCAGACCGTCACCGCGGCATCGCCCAGGCCGAGCAGGTCGCCGGCCTGCTCGGCCACCGGGCCGGTGAAGATCACGATCACCGCGGCCAGCACGATCAGCACCAGCATCACCAGGGTGGTCAGCACCCGGGTGGGCAGGGTCTTCCAGATCGGCCGGCCCTCGGGGATGTCGTAGACGATGTTCGAGGCGCGCATGAACGCGGCGATGTAGCCGCTGGATGACCACAGTGCAGTAGCCAGACCCAGAACGAACGCGAAACCGGCTGAGCCGGGCTTGTTCCCGACCTGTTCGAGGATGCTGTCCAGGGTGCCTTGGAACGAACCGGGAATCACCGGGCGCAGATTGGCCTGCAGTTCGGCGATCGAGTTGCTGGAGAGGAAGCCGAGCAGTGAAAGCAGTACCAGCAGGCCGGGAAACAGGGCCTGGACGCCGTAGTAGGTCAGGGCGGCGGCCGAGTCGGTCAGGTTGTCCTCGGAGAACTCCTTGGCGGCGCCGCGCAGGACCCGCAGCCATGAGCGCCGGGGAAGTTCGGTGGGTGAATCCACCGGGTTCTCGTCCGGTAGATCGTTGCGTTCCTGCTGGTTACGGCGCTTGTTTCCCCACATGTGGCCATGGTGGCGCGATCTGGCGGAGGCTGCCGTTCGAGAGGGTCCCGGAAAGCCGACAACAATGGACGGTGCCCTCACCACGGGGGGTGAGGGCACCGTCCATTGTTGGTAGGGGTTTTCAGCTCCGACGGCGCCGCCAGATCAGGACAGCCGCCAGCAGCCCCGCGGCTCCCCCCAGCGTCGGCAGCAGCCAAGGGCGTTCCTGGCGCTGCTGCTGCACGGTTTCCTGTGCGGTGTGGGCGCGTTCGGCCGCGACCGTGCGCGCCTGCTCGGTCTTGACCTTGGCCTGTTCCGTGGCCACCTTGGCCTGCGCGGCGACCTGCTGGGCGCGTTCGGTGGCCACCGTACGGGCCTGCTCACCGGCGGCCCTGGCCCTGTCCGCCACCTGATGCGCCTGCTCGGCCACCTGGTGGGCCTGCTCGGCGGCCGTGGTCTTGGCGGTCATCGCGTGGACCTTGGCGCTCTCCTTGACCTCGGCGGCCTTCGACCGGGCCGTTTCCTGCAGCTCGTGCGCCTTTTCACCGGCCCGGGCCTTCACGTCGGTCTTGGCGGCCAGCGCCCCGACCGTGTCGGCCAGCTCGTCGCGGGTGTGGTCGATCTCGGCGCGCAGATCCTCGGGATCGCTCATCGGTGGGCACTCTCCTTCACGGCCTCGACATCGTGCTTGGTGCTGTCCACGGCCTGCCTGGGCACCGGCGGGGTGGCCTGCCTGATCTGGCTGCGGCCCAGGAGCGCCATCGCCCCGGCCACCAGCAGCAGCACGGCCGCCACGATCAGTGCGGCGGCCCAGGCGGGCACCGCCTCGGCCAGGCCGAGGACGGCCGCGGCGACCAGGGTGCCCACCCCGAACAGGGCGACCAGGCCGGCGCCACCGAAGGCCCCGGCCCCGATCCCGGCGTGTTTGGCCTTCTCGGCCAGCTCGGCCTTGGCCAGTTCGACCTCTTGCCGGGCCAGCTGGGGGACCAGCCGGGTCAGGTCCTGGACCAGCTCCGGCGTCGACTTCTCGTGACCCGCAGGTACGGGCCCCGGCTTCTCGTGCGTCACGCTCATGGCTTCTCCAATGTGACCTTCGGTGTCTTCCTCGAATCTAGGTGTGCCCAGCTCAGCCGCATCCCGAGCAGGCCCCTAAGTGCGACGAAAGTGCGACGACTTCGGGCTGAAGCCGGCCGCCGCAAGATCACGCAATACTTCCCGTTATGAGCCGAACCGAGGTCACACCGCAGCGCCGGTCCCTTCCGGCCGCCGCCTGGATCAGCGCCGTCCTGCTCGCCCTGACGGTGGGCCAGCTCCTGGTGGCCACCTTCTTCGCCGCCGGGCTGGAACAGTTCGAGGGCAAGGGGTTCGGCGCCCGGCTGGTGCTCTACCCGGCGATGATGCTGGCCGTGCCGGTGATCTGGTGGCTGGTGACCAAGGACCGGCGGGACGTGCCGTGGGCGGCGTTCGCCTGGATCATGCTGCCGTACCTGATCGACGTCACCGGCAACACCCTGAACCTGTACGACACGGTGGGCTGGTGGGACGAGGCCAACCACTTCGTCAACTGGATGTTCCTCGGCCTGGGGGCCGGGCTGCTGATCACCCGTGGAGAGCGCGGCCGGGCCCGGCCGCGCTGGGAGATCGCCCTGCTGGTGGCCGGGATCGGTGCCGTCATGGCGATCTTCTGGGAGGTCGGCGAGTACTACGCGTTCATCCGGGGCGGCACCGAGCTGGCCACCGCGTACACCGACACCCTGAGCGACGAGGTGCTGGGCACGCTCGGCGCCCTGCTGGCCGGCCTGATCATCGCCCGGCGCACCTGATCAGCTCGCCCGGCGGCCTTCGGCGATCAGCTGCAGGCGGCGCAGGCTCTCGTTGTTGCGCGGGGCAATCGTCACCTGCCGCAACGGTTTCGGGGCGAGCTTGCCGGGCCCGGCCGAGGCGTCCTCCTGCATCCGGACCAGGCAGCCGCCGTCCTGCTCCTCCAGTTCAAGAAAGACGGTGGCCTCGCCGATCGGCCAGCCCCGGGCCCTCAGGACCAGGCGGTGGCCGGGCACGCAGTCGAGCACCGAGGTGGAGTCGTTCAGCAGGCCGGGCCAAACTCCCACCGAATGATCGATCTTCGAGCCGGTCGCGGGCCAGTCCGGGTCCACCGAACGGATCCGGGAGGCGCCGACCACCCAGCCGGAGTAGAGCCATCCGTCGGCCAGCACGGAGAACACCTCTTGCGGGGACGCTTTCACGTGCCGCTTCACCTCGATCATGCGGGTCATTCCACCGGGCGCCGGGGCTGCGGGCAAACGCAGAGCACCGCCAGCAGTTGCTACGCCGGCCCGGGCGCTCAGCGCGATCGGGCGCTGGCCCGGTCGTTCGCCTTCTGAATGGCCTCGACCAGCTCGTCCTTGTTCATCGTCGAGCGGCCGGGCACGTCGAGCCGGCGGGCCACCTCCAGCAGGTGCTCCTTGGTGGCGTTGGCGTCGACACCTCCGGCACTGGGCTTGTCGGAGGTGCGCCCACCCTCCTCGGCGCGGGCGTCGGAGGGACCGTTCTCGTCCTTCGGTTCCCAACGGTCGCCGACCTTCTCGTGGGTGTGCTTCAGCGCCGCGAAGGCCACCTGGTGCGCTCGCTGCTCGTCCCCGTCGTACTGCTCGATCGCCGCGTCGTAGGCCTTGGCGAAGGTGCGCTGCGCCTTGTCGTCGGAATGCTGCAGGGTGGAGGGAAGTTCGCTCTGCTTCGGCTCACCGCTCTTGGTGGTCTTGGGCATCTGAGGCTCCAATCGGGGTGCGGTCGGTGATTTGGCAGGACCGAACCACTTCGACCGGTGCTCGGTTTCGGACAGCTACATCAGGGCGGCCGTGAGCCGGCAGACGTTGTCCACGTAGCGCCGCCGCCACGGCTCCTGCAGCCACTCCTGCAGGGTGAGTTCCCGGGAGACCGAGCGGTACCGCTCATCGTTCTCCTGCAGCCGTTTCACCAGGTCGCCGCCGAAACCCAGGAGCATCACCTCGTAGGTCAGGGTGAACGAGCGGAAGTCCATGTTCGAGGAGCCGATCACCGCCACCTCGTCGTCCACCGTGAGGTACTTGGCGTGCAGCACGGCCGGGGCCGGGTAGAGGTGGATGTGCACCCCGGCCTCCAGCAGGGTGCGGTAGTACGAGCGCTGGGCGTGCCCGACCAGGAACTGGTCGGCCTCCTCACCGACGAACAGTTCCACCTTGACCCCACGGTAGGCCGCGGTGGTGATCGCCGCCAGCAGCGACTCGTCCGGGACGAAGTACGGGCTGGTGATCGCCACCCGCTCGGAGGCCATGTGGATCAGGCTGACGAACAGCCGCAGGTTGGGCTCGGTGGGAAAACCCGGGCCGGACGGGACGATCTGCATCGCACTGGTCGCCGGGATGCCCACTTCCAGCACGGTCCGGCGGGGTTCGGCCAGCTGCCCGGTCTCGATGTACCAGTCGGTCGCGAACACCGCCTCGACGGCCAGCACCACGTCCCCACGCACCTGCAGGGACAGGTCCTGCCAGTTGCGGCCCACCCGGCGGTTGCGGTCGCTGCCGTAGTAGGGGGCGATCAGGTTGTGCGAGCCGACGAACGCCACCTCACCGTCGACGACCAGGAGCTTGCGGTGGTTGCGCAGGTCGGGGCGGCGCCAGCGGCGCTCCAGCGGCTTGATCGGCATCATCAGGTGCCAGTCGATCCCGGCGTCGGTCAGCCGCTGCTGGAAGCTGCTCCAGCCCGGGTATTTCCGTGAGCCGATGTGGTCCAGCAGCAGCCGCACGTGCACCCCACGGGCCACCGCCCGGGCCAGCGCGGTGAAGAAGCCGTCGGTCCGGGCGTCCCAGCTCATGATGTAGAACTCGACGTTCACGTAGTGCTCGGCGCCCTCCACCGCGGCGGCCATCGCGGCGAACGTCTCGTCCGGATCGTCGTACAGCGCCTCGGGGGTGCCCTGCACGCAGGGCAGGCCGGTGAGCTGCCGGTTCTGGTGCAGCAGCCCGGCCAGGGCGGCCGACGGCTCGACCCCGCCCGGGTGCAGCGGCAGGTGCGAGGTGCGCTCGGCCAGAATGTGGTTGGCCTGGGCCTGGATCCGCTGCCGGCGGCCGTGCACGTAGGGGCTGCCGATCAGCCAGTACAAGGGAAATCCGACCACCGGCAGGAAAAGAATCAGCAACAGCCAGGCCGAGGACGAGGACGGCCGGCGGTTCTCCGGGACGGTACCGATCGCGAAGAACTTGATCAGGTACTCGCCGACCAGGAATACGTAGGTCACTACCTGTTCCCAGTCCATAGCTGCAGCTTAGGCGCATGATCGGGGGAAACCGGCCGGGAAGAGGGCCGTGAACTCACGGTGGCGGGCAGATTCACTCTCGGCGACTGTCGGGTCCGGTCGCCGATTGACGGATTATGGTTTCCCGGTGATCTGCGAGAATGGTTGGGACGGCAGCTCGAACGGTGCACAGCGCCGCGGGCGGCGAGGTTCCGCCCGCAGTCGGACCACGGCCTGGGCGGCCTGAACGCGGTGACGGGGAGTCATGACCAACAGCCTTGAGAGCGATCTCGCAAAGATCGACGAATTGCTGCTTCGGCTGTGCGAGCACGCGGACGCCACCATGCGGCGCTCCACCACCGCCCTGACGCTGTCCGACGTGGCCCTGGCCCAGGAAGTGATGGACAGCGACCAGGAGGTCGCCGCGGTGCACCTGGAGCTGGAGAACCAGCTGCTGTACTCGATGGCCCGGCGCAACCCGGTGGCCCGCGACCTGCGCCGGCTGCTGGCCGCGCTGCGGGTGGGCGCCGACCTGGAGCGGATGGCCGCCCTGGCCCGGCACGTCTCCAAACTCGCCCGGATGCGCTACCCCCGCTGCGCCACCCCGGGCCCCTCGCGCGCGGTGGTGCTGTCGATGGGCCGGGTGGCGGCCCGCGGCATCCGGCTCACCCACACCCTGCTGGTCGAGCGCGACGTCAGCATCGTGGACGAGATCATCGCGGTGGACGACGAGATGGACCGGCTGCACCGCTCGCTGCTGGCCCTGCTGGTCTCCCCGGAGTGGGAGCGCGAGCAGACGGTCGAGTCGGCGGTCGACCTGACCCTGATCAACCGCTTCTACGAGCGCTACGGCGACCACACCGTCACCATCGCGCACCAGGTGCACTTCATCGTGACCGGGGTCCATCGCGAACCCCGGCCCCGCGTCGTCGTCAGTCCCCGTAGTGCCGCTCTGGCGGTGCCCCGCTGATTTAGGGGCACCTCCTCGCTACGGCAGCGATTTCCAAGACACTCCCTACCAGTCGTGCACGGTGCCGTCGGCCAGCCGGTTGAACGGCAGATAAGCACGCTGGTAGGGGTGTTTCGCGGCCTCGGCCAGGTTCAGCTCCACTCCCAGGCCGGGCTGCTCACCCGGATGCAGCAGGCCGTCGGTGAAGGTGAAGCTCTGCTCGAAGACCTCGTCGGTGCGGGCGCCGTGCTTCATGTACTCCTGGATCCCGAAGTTGTGGATCGCCAGGCCCAGGTGCATCTGCGCGGCCAGGCCGACCGGTGAGATGTCGGTCGGGCCGTGCATTCCCGACTTGATCTGGTACTGGCCGGCGGAGTCGAGGACCTTCTTCGGGTGGGTGATCCCGCCGGTGTGGGTGACCGCGCTGCGCACGTAGTCGATCAGCTGCTCCCGGATGATCAGCTGGTAGTCCCACACGGTGTTGAAGATTTCGCCGATCGCCAGCGGGGTGGTGGTGTGCTGGCGGACCAGCCGCAGCGCCTCCTGGTTCTCGGCCGGGGTGACGTCCTCCAGCCAGAACAGGTCGTACGGCTCCAGCGACTTGCCCAGCTTGGCCGCCTGGATCGGGGTGAGCCGGTGGTGCGAGTCGTGCAGCAGCGGCAGTTCGGCGCCGAACTCGCTGCGTACCGCCTCGAAAACCGTTGGCACACGGCGCAGGTAGGAATGGGTGTCCCAGTCCTCCTCGGCCGGCAGATCGCCCCGCTGGGCTGGCTCGTGGTCGTAACGCCCACCGTCGTAGGGGGCGTTGGAGGCGATGCCGTAGATCGATTTCAGGCCGGGCACTGCCAGGTGTCCTCGATCCGGCTCGCGTCCCGCCCGATCAGCAGCGGCACCACGTGCTCCTCCAGGTACGCCACCACGGCCAGTTCCCGGCCGTTCAGGGTGCCGTCGCCGATCCCCACGATGCCCTCGTCGGTCTCCAGGCGCAGGGTGACGAAAATGCGATCGGGACTGGTGACCACCACGTCGGCCTTGACGAGCTTCACTCGGTTCTTCTCGGGTCCAAGGTCTGCGACTTGTGCCGTGGGGCTGACGCCAAGCCCTGAGGCGCTCGACGATCAGTGACACGGGCCACATGTTCTGACTGTTCTGGCCGTTTCGGCTAGGCCAATAGGGTGATTCCGCCCACGACTCTGGGTGACCGCACCGATACTTAGGAGTTAACCCCTAGTCCGGGAAGGTCATGCTGCTCAATCAGCCGATTGCCCGCTTGCCCCGGTCGCCGGTGCCCGCCCGCGCCGTCCTGGTGGTGGTGGCCGAGCTCGCTGTCACCACCGCCGCCTGGGCCGCGCTCTGGCTGTTCGGCCTGCCCCGCAGCTCGCTGCCGGTCATGTTGCTGGCCTGGGGCGCCTGCTTCGCGCTCTACACCGCCCCGGTCCAGGACCGGCTCACCCGCTGCACCGGCACCACCGGGCAGGCGGCGAACCTGCTGCTCACCGCCACCGCGATCTGGTTCGCGATGATCACCACCGAGGTGCCCAGCATCTATCCGGTGGTGATCGGCGCGCTGGCCACCGAGATCGCCCAGCGCGACTCCTCCACCCGGACCGCGCTGGTCGGGCTGCTGACGATGTTCGGCGGGACCGTCGTCGTCCAGTGGGCGGTGCACCAGGGCCGGGTCTCGAGCATCGTCGACCCGCGCGCGGCCGATCATCTGGCCGTCGTGCTGCTGGCCGTCGGCGCAGTGGTGCTGGTGCGCGGGGTGGCCGTGGCCCGCCGGTCGGCCTCCACCCGCGCCGAACTCCTTCAGGAGCAACGGCTGCGCCATGCGGAACTGCAGTACGCGGCCACCCACGACGCCCTCACCGGGCTGCTCAGCCGGCGCGGCCTGGAACCGGCACTGCACGCGGCCTGTGCGGCGGCCCGGCCCGGGCACGGCGTCGCCCTGATGTTCCTGGACCTGGACGGTTTCAAGGCGATCAACGACAGGCACGGGCACGCAATGGGGGACGAGTTGCTGGCGGCGGCCGCGGTCCGGTTCACCAAGGCGCTGGGTGAGGACGCTTCGCTGGCCCGGATGGGCGGGGACGAGTTCGTGGCCGTGCTGCGGGGCGTCGTCTCGGCGGCCGCGGCCCAGGAGCAGGCTCGGGTGGTGCAGGCCGCGCTGGACGAGCCGTTCCGGCTCGAGGCCGTCGTCCGGGTGGGTGTGAGCGTGGGACTGGCCTGGGCCGACAGTCCGACCAGGGTGACCGAGCTGACCCGGGACGCCGACCTGGCGATGTACCGGGACAAGCGCCGGCGCCGGCAGATCCGGCTGGACGAACTCAGCGACCGGGCACTGGTGGTGGGCTCGGGAACGGCTGGGCCAGAGCGTTGATGATCTGGTGCAGCTTGCGCCGCCGGGGCTCGGCCGGCCCGCGGAGGTCGGACAGTTGCGCATCGACCTGATGCAGCAGCACCCGGGCCTGCATGATGCTGCTGGCCCGGGGCGCACAGTCGTCCTCGGTCATCGACAGCAGCAGCTCGTCCAGCTCGATCAGTGTGGGCAGGGCTCGGCGGGCCGGTTCGTCCAGCCGCTGGACCGGGATCGCCGAGCCGTTGCGGACCGCCTCGGCCCGGGCGTCCTGCAGCAGGTTGCGGGCCTGCCGCAGCAGCGAGGGCCGGTCCTTCAGCCGGGTGTCGTCGATGCTCTGGTGCAGCAGGTGCTCGGCCAGTTCCAGTCGCGGGTCGAAGTGCACCTCCAGGTCCGGATCGGCGTCGCGGCCCCGCCGGGTGCCGCGCGGGCGCCGGCCCGGCCCGTCCTCCAGCTGCTGAGCGCCGACCAGGCCAAGCTCTGGAGACCTCATCGCGTTCTCCTCGGGCTCGTCCGGTCCGGGTGGATCCCACCGGCCCGCAGCAACGGTTCCAGCGATCCCGCGGGGTGTTCCAGGTACTGCTGCAACGCGTCTGCCATCGCCGGGCGACGGGGAGACAGGGCGGTGACCAGTTCGTCCTTGTCGTTCATGGTCAGGCCCCCGTCGTGCACATTGAGCCGGGCGGCCAGCGCGGCCAGCCGGAGCCGGATCGCCCCCACCGCGAGATCCGGATTGCGCTGCGCCCACCAGGAGACGACTTCCTCGGCGTACTGGTGCCCGGTGCGCCGGGCGGGGGAGAGGCCGTCGGTCTGGACCAGACCCGCGAACTTCTGCAGGTCCATCAGCCGGCGGCCGTGCTGCCGCACCAGAGCCTGGGCGCCTGCCAGCACGTGCTGGCAGCTGTCCTCGAAGAAGACCCGGGCCGCCCAGCCCAGGAAGCCTTCGGTGAACACGCTCGGGTCGTGCTCCTCGCGTGGCCGGGCCGGCACGTGGGCGAACACCTCGTGGGTCAGGATCGCGGGCAGCGACAGATAGGCCTCAGGGCCGAAATGCTGGGAGTGGACGAAGATCCGGACGGCCGCGTCCTCGTCCTCGAACACCACGCAGGCCCCGGCGGTGTACGGGTCGGCTGCTTCGAAGGGATGCTGCCGGGTGGGCAGCACCTGCCAGGAGATCCAGGGCCAGTCCTTCCCCAGCGGCCGGCCCGTGGCATCGCGGTAGAAGGCGTGCACCTGGTCGCAGACCCGTTCCAGGAGCAGGCCGATCGGGTCCGGCGGCTGCCGGGTGAGCTGGTCCAGCTCGCGCTGCAGCCCGCGGTAGAACTCCACTCCGGCGGCGTCGAGCTGGCCGTAGCTCACGATCAGGTCGATCTGCCGGCTCAGCGCATCCCGCAGCCGGTCCAGCAGCGCGCTCGGTGGCCCGGACAGATGCCGGGGCGGGCGCGCGCCGAACTGCAGCGTGCGCAACAGGGCCTGCGACTCCGGGTCGTTCCCGCGCCGGTCGGTCAGCTCGCCCAAACTCTCGTGCCACAGCAACAGCACGGCCCCGCGGGCCCGGATGCTCTCCAGCGCCCAGTCCGGCTCGGCACCAGGGGCCGGCTGCGGGCGCAGCCGACTCTGCGCGGGAGCCGTCACCGGTGGTCGTGCTGGGTGCCCGGGCCCATCGCCTGCGCCATCGACCGGTTGCCGCGCACCGACACCCAGCAGGTACGGCCCTCGTCGATCTCCGTCATGGCGTCACAACCCCCGTTTGCCGGCGCCCCAGGGGTGGGAGTTTAGGCCGCCAGCAGCAGCGGGCCCAGCACCCCGGCGCCCGTGCCGCGCCGAGGGGCGACCGGCAAAGGAACTGCGACCGAACGAGATTCACAGCGGTGATGAGAACCGGTACGAAAGCCCGAAACCGGGTGATCAGACTTCGGCGTTCGTCTCCAGCCAGTCGGCCACCAGCTTCTTCGGCGCCTTCTGCCGCCAGGCGGCGATCAGCAGCCAGTTCACCAGCGAAGGATCGGTGCCCGCGAGCTTCACCCGCACTCCGTCGAGTTTCTGCCCCCACCACAGCTCTTCGCAGCTGTCCGGCTGCTCGGCCACGGCGTTGTGCACGTCCTCCTCGGGCACGAACACGTGCACGCTGTCACGCTCGGCGGGCATGGTGGCGAAGATGCTGCCCCGCACCCGGAATGACGTCATTGCGAAGTGCGGCTGCTCGCGAGTCTCGGGCAGGCCGAGCGCGATTGCGCGAACCTCGACTTCGTCCATGGTCGTTTCC
The DNA here is from genome assembly GCF_021129305.1 of Kineosporia babensis. Taxonomy (GTDB): domain Bacteria; phylum Actinomycetota; class Actinomycetes; order Actinomycetales; family Kineosporiaceae; genus Kineosporia; species Kineosporia babensis. The sequence goes on from NZ_JAJOMB010000009.1 coordinate 201,752, forward strand.
CTCTCGACCGACGGAACCGGACGGTCCGTAGCTTCCCGGGGACGGCTGGCTCCCGGATCACCGGTCAGCGTACTCCGCCCCGAATACTGACGGGTGAGTAGGTCGCGACCGGACCGGAACGACGAAGTGCCCGGCCGATGAAGACGGCCGGGCACTCGCCTCGCCTCAACTCCTCGACCCGGAGTTGATGACGTGCAGTGGTTCAGTTTCGGCGTTCTGTCACCGTGCTCGCGTACGCCGGTGCTGTGACCGTCAGCGAATCAGGTGGTCCAGCTCGCCCGACTTCGCGCCGGCCAGCCACGAGGCGAAACCGGCCGGGGCCAGCCGCAGGATCGGGCCGTGGCCGTGCTGCTTCGTGTCGCGCACCTCGACTGCGGCGGCGTGCTGCCGCATTTCGACGCACGAACCGTTCGCGCTGGAGCGGTCGGACTTGATCCACTGAGTCGGGTCGGGGGTGGTGCTCATCTCACGAACTCCTTCACTGGGACGGAAGTGACGTACAGTTCGCCGAAAATCTTCCTGTACTCGGCCAGTTCGCGCGCTGTCTCCATGTAGCGCGAGTCCAAGTGGCTTTCCGTGTAGACCACGGCGGGATCCGCCGCGTCGGGGAACTCCAGCATGGTGAACACGCCGCCCGCGATCCACGGGTGAGGACCGGCGGAGAACGGGCGGATTCGAATGTCGATCTGATTGCTCAGATCTACGAGATGGTCGATCTGATCCCGCATCACGTCTTCCGAGCCCACGACGTACCTCAACGCGGATTCCCCGAGGACAATCCGAATGTCGCAGGCCGGTTCGCTGGACATTAGCACGCGCTGGCGCTCTAACCGGAAATTGAGTCTCTTCCGTCGAACTTCGTCACTTTGATCCCGCAGGGTTCCGAGAATGGCCAGCGCATAAGCCGGAGTTTGCAGCAGCCCGTGCACCAGATCGCCGTCCCAGGCGCGCATTCTGCTGCAGGCCGCCTCCAGATCGGCAAGAAGTCCGAGATCTCCCGAAGCGACGTCTCGGTAACTGTCCACAATGCCCGGTTTGAGGGCACTTCTACTGAGGTGAATCAGCTCTTCGGTCTGGACATCGGGAATCGCATAAATCCGGGACAATTCTCTGATATCACCCGGTTTGGCCAAGGTCCTGCCGGATTCAATGCGATAGATCTTCGTGTGGTGCACCAGGAGTGCAGCAGCCGCGTCTTCCTGAGTCTTGCGCGCCCGTTCGCGCCACGTTTTCAGCCGCTGGCCCACTCTTCGCTGGGCCAGTGACGGTGGTCGTTCGTGCTTACTCGCTTCGGTGGCCATACCCCGCATCCCCTCGTGGTCAGCCTGTCTTTAAACCCATTCCCCGTGGCCGCTGCATTGCACTGCATGCATTCATAACCCTGCATAAGGCGGCCTGTGAGATGCAGGGTTGCACAGAACATGCCCTGTTCGCCACCTTGGGTGACATGTCCGATACGCGCAGTCGCAATGTGGCAGTACCTCGACGCCGCCGTCCGCTGCGCCGGGTCGAGCCGGCCGTAGCGCTCCATCGGGACGACGGTGGTACGTGTGAGGCGTGCGGGGCGATCTGGCCCTGTTCGGGGATCATTTCCACGCTCCGGACCGGCCGGGTCGAACTACCGCTGGTGAACGGGCGGGGTTACCACACCGGGGTCGCCATCACCGCGGCGATCATGGACGACCTCGTCATCATCTGGGCCGGTGACCGCACCCTGGCGGTGCTGCACCGGGCCCCGCTGGCCGACTGGCTGTGGCATCCGGCCGGGCGGCGGCTGATTCAGGACGACATCGTGCTCTATGACCAGGACGGTCGGCTGGGGCTGACCATCGATGAGGAGGCGGCGTACTTCGTGGACGACCAGGCGGTCGAGACGCTTCGTTCGGTGATCATGAGATGAGCGTGATCCCGAGACAGGAGGGCAACTCCGCGGCCGAGCTGATGGCCGCGCTGCGTTCCGAACTGGCCGAGGTGGAAAGGACTCTGGTGGGTCCGGCCGGCCCGGTCCGCTCGGAGGTGGACCGGGAGCGGGCGGTGGCGCGACGGCGGATGCGGCACACGGTCGAGGCACTGACCTTCGTGCTGGACGCTCATCCGGTGGACGGGCAGGGGCGGTGTCATACCTGTGGCCGGCTGCGCCGTTGTCCGGCCTCGGAACTGTTGCGGGCCTGGGTGTCCGGCTGGCTGAACACCGGGGGACTGGCCGACCGGAAGGAAGGGGATCCGGAGCTGGTCTCCAGTCGAAGACTCGATTAGCGGCGGCTTTTCACGAGGGTGAGGGCGGCGGTTGATGGTGCCGCCGCCTGGGTACTCGTTACGAAGATGATCCTGGCAGCAAGTGACTTTGCAGAAACTCCCCGGCTGGTTCACGGGGTCCCGGCCGGGGGGTTTCTGGAAGGCCACTTGGACGACTGAGGAAACGGAGGTGGTTTCTGGCTGCTGACCCGGTCCGGTTCGCTACCGGGCATCACGGTGGGTCGCGGGCGCTGACGCCCGAGTTCGCATGCGGATCATCCCCCCGCGCGTATCCCTCCCTCGCCGGCTGCGCGCCCGCGACCCACCTGATCTTGCGGCCTTGATCGTGGACAAGGCTCCCGGCGGCCTCCGGGCGCTGCGGGGTGAGCCGGCCGCCGGGGGCTTTGCCCACGATCACAGGCGTTCTCCCACGAACCGGGTGGGGGTGGGCGAGGCGCGCGCTCACCCCCACCTGAACTCTTATGATGAGGACCCATGCGCAAGCTCACGGTGATGACATTCCTGACCCTGGACGGCATCATGCAGGCGCCCGGCGGTCCGCAGGAAGATCCCAGCGGTGCTTTCCCGCACGGCGGCTGGTCTTTCGACTACTTCGACGAGATGCTCGGCGAGGTGATGGCCGGCGAGATGGCCGAGCCGTTCGACCTTCTGCTCGGCCGCCGGACGTACGAGATCTTCGCTGCCCACTGGCCGGACGCCACCCCGGAAGAAGGTGGCGAAGGGATCAACGCGGCCACGAAGTACGTGGCCTCGCGCAGTCCGCAGACCTTCCGCTGGGCGAAGTCGGTCCAGCTCGAAGGCGATGCGGCGCAGGCGGTTGCGGCGCTGAAGCAGACCGACGGGCCCGAGCTGCAGGTGCACGGCAGCAGCGACCTGATTCAGACGCTGCTGCGCGCGGGCCTGGTCGACGAGTTCCGGATCAAGATCTTCCCGGTGGTACTGGGCCGGGGCAAGCGGCTTTTCGGCGACGGCACCCTGCCGTCCGCGTTCCGGCTGGTGAGCACCCGGACCTCGGAGCGCGGGGTGATCGTCGCCTACTACCAGCCGGCCGGCGCCGTCACCACCGGGTCGTTCGCCCGGGAGTAGGTGCCGTACAGCTCACTTCGGCGGGTGCGGATGGGCGTGGACGCAGCAGTAGTGCGAGTCCAGCGGCAGGCAGTTGGTGAACGGCCAGAGCACCACCCATCCGGCTCGCCGGGGCCGGGGCTCGGGCAGGTCGCGCAGCAGCGACTCGCGGGCCGAGATCGCGGCGCGCTGGTGCGGCATCCGGGTGTACTCCAGCCGGTCTCCGGCCTGCGTGCTTTCTGACATGGCGCCGTTTCTCCCTGCGGCTCGGCCTGGAACGGGTGTCACTTGCTGTTGACGCTGTGTAATGTACTGATCAATGCGTCGCCAGTGACGGCAAGACACGGGGGAAAGTCATGGCAGAAGTGACGAGTCCGTACGACAGCGAGACCGCGGGCCCGGAGAACGACCCGGTCACCCTCACCCGGGGCCGCGACACGTCGGACATCTCCGAACTGCGCCTGCGGCTGACTCCGGACCTGCACGGCCAGCTTTCGGCGATGTTCGCCGGGTACGGCATCGGCTCGCTGGAGGAAGGGCTGCTGAAGTCGCTGGGTCTGTGGCGCTACGTCGACCGCAGCCTGCGCGAGGGCCGGCAGCTGGTGGTGATCGATCCGCAGCACCCGCAGGGGCCGTTCGACGTGATCGATCTGCAGAGCTGGTGACTACCAGTCCTTGACGCTCTGTTGCTCTTTGACGAAGGCAGCCATCCGCTCACCGATCAGCACGGCGGTGGCGGCCGGGCCGCGCGAGGGTGTGGTCGGCAGGATCGAGGTGTCCGCCACCCGCAGCCCGCTCACGCCGTAGACCCGGCCGTACTGGTCCACCACCGCGTCCGGATCGGTCTCGGGGCCCATCGCGCAACTGCCGCAGGCGTGGATCGCGGTGCCCAGGCGTGAGCGCAGCCAGGCGTCCAGCCGATTGTCGTCGTCCAGGGTGCTCTGGTCCAGCTCACTCAGATCCCGAAAGTACTTCTCGAAAGCTCTGGTTCGTAGCAGGGCCACCGAGACCCGGACAACCTCCCGCATCCGGCGCAGGTCGTCCGGGGTGCTCAGGTAGTTGTAGTCGATGCTCGGTGGCACCTGCGGATCGGCCGAGGTGGTGGTGATGGTGCCGCGGGACTCGGCCTGCTGCACGGCCACCGAGAAGGCCAGGTCGTTCCGGGTCGCGGCCTGCTGCCGGAGCCGGCGCAGCGAAACCCCTTTCAGATCACGGACGATGGCGACCGAACGGCGGACGATCGGCAACAGTCCGCGCAGCCGTACCCGACGCCCGGTGTGCAGGCCCAGGGCCTCGGCGAGCGGGCGTAGCTGAGGCAGGATCTCGAGGTCGCCGTCGTGCGGTGAGCCAGTTGCGCGGAAATTGAGGACGCTCTGGAACATGTCACGCTGATTCCGGCCGGTCAGGCGGCGTTTGGGGGTCCAGGCCAGCGAGATGTCCGGGTGGTCGGAGAAATTCTTGCCCACGCCCGGCGAGTCGTGAATGACTTCGATTCCGGCCGCCTTCAGCTCTTTGGCCGGTCCGATTCCGGAAAGAGCCAGCAGATGAGGAGATTTGATTGCCCCGGCGCTGAGAATCACCTCTCCCGCCGGAATCGTCTCGATCTTGCCGTGGCTCTCCACCTCCACGCCAGTTGCCCGTTTGCCTTCGAAGCAGACGCGGCGCACCGTGGTATTCCCGCGGACGACCAAGTTGGGACGTTTGCGCGCCGGGTTGATGTAGGCGAGGCCGGTGTTGATCCGCACGCCGTCGACCGCATTCACCGGTAGTGCCCCGTATCCGGGTTCGGTCTGGGCGTTCTTGTCCGGCTCGGCGGTAAATCCCAGTTCGGCACAGGCCTGCGCGAAGGCCCGGGTCACCGGGTGAACCTGCTGGGGTGCCCGGGTCACCGGCATCGGGCCGTCGTTGCCGTGGATCTCCGGGTCGGCAAAGTCGTGGTCGTTCTCGAGCTTGCGGTAGTACGGGAGGCATTTCTCGTAAGTCCACTCGTCATTGCCGGCCTGCGCCCAGGCGTCGAAGTCGGCTTTGCGGGCGCGCACGAAATACGTGCCGTTGATCGCGGTGGACCCACCCAGAATCTTGCCTCGCGCCACGAGATAGGTCAGCTCCGGCGTGAGGTGAGCCAGAAAGGCCCAGTTGTTCGGATGCCCCGGCATCGCCGCGCTCAGGCCGCCCGCATCCAGGATCTCGCTGGGAAAGTCTGCGGTGGTGCTCGGATCCGGCCCGGCCTCCAGCAGCAGCACCCGGCGCTGCGGGTCTTCGCTCAGTCGGGCCGCCAGCGGCGCACCTGAAGCTCCGGCGCCGACCACCACCACGTCAAACCTCACCACCCCAAGCTAACCGCCGGTCTCCGCTGGGCGGGCAGCGGGGCCGGGCACTGCGACAACCGGACGCCTGGTACGACTCGCCGCCGGTGTATCAGGTGGTGGACTGGTTGGGGTTCTGGCGGGGCGCAGGAATGGTGAGCAGGACCGTGGCCTGCTCGCGGGAAGCCACGCCCACGGTATGGGCGGTGTTGGTGAGGCGGGTGCGCAGGCCTCCGACGCCCTGTGCAGCCAGCGCAGCGCGAGTCCGGGCCCGGGCGTAGCGGGCGCGCAGGGCAGCGGCGACGCTGAGCGCGGAGGGCACCTGGTCGGCCACGGCCAGCGCGAGGCCGGTGGCCACCAGGACCAGCAGGCTCACCCCGGCCAGGGCGGTGCGCAGCCCGGCCTGGTCCGCGACCACACCGATCAGCGGCGGCCCGGCCAGCGGCCCGATGTAGGCCACCGTGGAGGCCAGGCCCACGCCCTTGGCGCCGTTGATCAGCCCGGCCCGGCCTATGGCCAGCGGGAAGACGTTGGCCAGGCCCAGCCCGACCAGCAGGAAGCCGGCCAGGGCGATCGGCAGGGAGGGGCCCAGGGCGGTGGTGAGGGCCCCGGCCGAGGCCAGCAGGGTGCCGGCCAGCAGCACGTGGGTGTCGCCGAAGCGGGCGATCAGGCGGTGCCCGGCCAGCCGTCCGGCCGCCATGGCCAGGCTGAACAGGGCGTACCCGGCGGCGGCCAGGCTGGGGTGGGCGTGCAGGTTCTCGCGCAGGTGCAGGGCTCCCCAGTCGCCCAGCGCGCCCTCGGCGAACGAGGAGCAGGCGGCGATCGCGCCCAGGGCCACGATCACGCTCAGGTGTGAGGCGAAGCGTGCGGGCATCGCCCGGACCGCGTCCGGCGGCAGCAGATTGACCGAGATGATCGGCCTACCAACGGGTTCGACCGGCATCGCGGTCTTGGCGTGCCGGCCCTGGGTGCCGGCTGGGCGCTCCCGGGCCGGCTCCACCACCTTGCTGATCACCGTGGCCAGCCAGAAGCAGACCGCCAGGCTCAGCGCCGAGATGATTGAAAGGTGAAGCGCTGCCGGGGAAAACCCGGCGAGCAGCCCACCGGTGGCGGCGCCGGCCAGGCCGCCCAGGCTGAACACGGCGTGCAGTGAGGACATCACCGGTCGTTTCGCCCGGGCCTCGACCTCTACGCCCAGGCTGTTCGCGGCGACATTCGCCGCACCGCTGGCCATCCCGAAAAAGATCAGGGCAAGGCACAGTTCGGATAGATTGCCGGCCAGGGCCGGGACCGGGAGGGTGACCGCGAAACTGGCCACGGCGACGATGCCCACGTGTTTGGAGCCGAAACGGGCACACAGGTAACCGGTTACCTGCATGCTGGCCAGGGCGCCGAGGGAGATGCAGAAGAGCGCGGCGCCCAGCGTGCTCGGCGTCAGCTCGAGGTGGCGGGCCACGTCCGGGACCCGGGCGGCCCAGCTTCCGAACGTGATCCCGTTCAGGGCAAAGAAAATCGCGGTGGCGATAAACACAGGAGTGTCCTCAGTGTGCGTCGGCAAGCCTGTGGTCGACGCGGACGGCTACCCGCCGCTGGGACGACCCGGACGTGGAGGAGACCTCGTCACGATCCGCGGGACAGACTTTGATTGGCCCCCGTGGCCAGACACCATCAGCCTGCGGGCTCCTCGCCCGGACGGTCAACCGGAACCGGTGTGGCTAGGTGTTTCCCACCTGACCTGCGGTTTCGTAGGTTACGCGAGCGTAGGGGCATCGTTGTCGTGCGGGGCCCGTGTTACGCCGGAGGCCCATCTTCCCCCTGATGGCCTAATGTCGTGCTCAGGCCGACGGCGCCGGTCCCCGGGGGAGGGGACACCCCGGTGGGCGAGTCGTCCAGGCTTGGTGTGCAGTCGGTGAATTGGCCTCCTGAACGTCACCTTGCGTTTCCTTGCCACAGATTGGCTGGCTGTGTCGACCGACGGGCGAGGATGGGCTTGATGCACCAACTGGTAAGGGCGCGGCGCTCCACGCCCCATCTGCTTCTGGCGGCCGGGGTCGGCGTCCTGGTGATGGCTCTCCTGGCCGGGGTGCTGGGCTGGCAGGGGCTGGTGCAGCGGGCCGACGCGCTGGAACGGGCCCGGGCCGAGACCGCCCAGCAGGTCAAGATCCAGACCGCGCGCACCACGCTGGTGATCGCCGACACCAACGCCGGCAACGACGTCCTCACCGGGGCCGACCCCACCCAGTTCCGCTACAAGCAGTTCGAGTTCAAGGCCCAGCCGGCGCTGCTGGGGCTGGTGGTCGCCGCCCGGGTGGATGCCGACGCGGCCACTCTGGCCACCGCCAACCGATTCCTCACCAGTTACGCCATGCAGGTCCAGAGCGCCCGCACGCTGGCCCGCAACGGGCAGGACAAGGAGGCCACGGCCACCCTCTCGGCCGCCTCGGCCCTGCTGCACGCCGAGGTCCTGCCCCGGCTGGCCGACGTGCAGAACGCCAGCCAGGAACGGCTCGAGGACGATCAGGCCGCCGCCGACCTGGCCCCGATCATCGCCCTGCTGGTCGGGATCGCCGCGGTGCTGGTGATTGCCGGCGTGCACCTGTGGCTCACCCGCCGCACCCGTCGCCTGCTGAACCTCGGTCTGGTGGGCTGCGTGCTGGTGCTGATCGTGGCCACCGGGGCCGGGGCGATCGTGGTCGCGGGCAGCCGGGACAAGGTGGTGGACGCCGAGGAGAACGCTCTTGAGGTGGTCGATTTCCTGGTCGAGGCCCGGTTCTCGGCCTTCGACGCGCGCTCGGGCGAGGCGCTGGCGGTGCTGAACGGCGGCACCGCCGAGAACGAGCAGAAGTGGTCCGAGCAGATGGAGCAGGCGGACTGGTACCTGCAGCGGGCCGGTCAGGGGCAGTCCTCGGCGGTCCGGGCGGACGTGGCCGTGATCACCGAGAAGCTGGCGGCCTACCGGGAGCGGCACCAGGAGCTGCTGGCGCAGGCCCAGGCCGGTAACACCCGCGCAGTGCAGAACATCGCGGCCAACCCGGCGCCCGAGGGCTCGGTCGGCTCGTTCGAGGAGTTCGACACCTACAGCGGCGCGCTGCTGGCCCGCCAGGTGCAGGCTGCGGACGACGCCTGGGAGTCGGCCGGGTCGAACCTGCGTCTGGTCGGCTGGCTCACCCTGGTGATCGGGGTGCTGGCCGCGGTGCTGGCCTGGGCCGGCATCGCCGCCCGGCGCCGGGAGTACCGCTGAGTCCAGATGCTTCAAGCAAAGGACGGTGTGCGCGCCGCGCGCGGTAACGGTCCAGTTCCGTAGCGGGCACCGATGAGAAAACCGGGCCGGCGTAGTCGTACCCACGAATGCGCCGACTCGGAAGGACTCGTCATGTTCGACTTCGCTCCGGCCACCCGGGAAGCCACCCGCCTGCTGCAGGGGATCCGCAGTGAGCACCTCGACGGCCGCACCCCTTGCGAGAAATGGCCGGTCGTCCAGGTTCTCAACCATCTACACGGCCTGAGCCAGGCCTTCACCGCCGGGGCCGAGAAGCGGCCACTGCCCTTCGACGGCCCGCCGCCGGAGCCGGACGCCGGGCTGCCCGAGAACTGGCGTGCCGAACTACCCCAGCTTCTGGACGGGCTGGCGGCCGCCTGGACCCGCCCCGAGGCCTGGGAAGGCATGACCCAGGTGGGCGGCGTGGACATGCCGGGCCAGGTCTGCGCCCTGGTCGCGCTGGACGAGGTGGTGGTGCACAGCTGGGACCTGGCCGTGGCCACCGGCCAGACGATCGCCGTGGACCCGGCGGTGGCCGCGACCCTGCTGGAGTTCTGGTCGGCGCAGGACACCGATCAGGACGACCTGCCGCTGCGCTCGGTGATCTTCGGGGAGGTGGTCCAGGTGGTCGATCAGGCAACGGTTTTCGAGCAGGTTCTGGCGCTCACCGGCCGCGACCCGCAGTGGCGCGCACCGGCGTCCTAAATCCGCTACTGCCCCGAGCGCAACGGTGTAATCATGATTACATGGAAGCTGATGAGCCGAGTCTGTACGACTGGGCGGGTGGGGCAGCGGCCTTCGAGGCGCTGATCAACGCGTTCTACGACCGGGTGGAGCAGGACGAGCTGCTCGCACCTCTCTTTCCGGGTGGGGTCGGCAAGGCCCACCGCGAGCACGTGACCACCTGGTGGATGGAGGTTTTCGGAGGGCCGACGGGCTACACCGACCGGTTCGGCGGCTATCCGGCCATGCTGCGGCACCACATCGGCCTGGGCATCACGCCACCCATGCGGTTCCGCTTCGCCTCGCTGATGAGCCTGGCTGCGGACGACGCGGGACTGCCCGACGATCCGGAGTTCCGGGCGGCGTTCGTGGGTTATGTGGAGTGGGGTACGCGGCTGGCGCTGGGCAACTCACAGCCCGGCGCCGAGGTCGTGCAACAGGCGCCGGTGCCGCGCTGGGGGTGGGGAGTGGCTCCGCCGTATCGGCCCTGAGCGCAAAGGCTTTCAGGCAGATGGGAGACGCTTGGCGCACCGATCGCTCGGATCCGGCCCACCCGCAGATGGTGGGGATTCGAGCAATCGGTGCGACCCGCGTCCTCAGTGTGTCGAGGCAACTACCTACTTCGGCTGGAACGACGGCAGGCCGCCGGAGAACTCCAGTTTCTGGCCGAAGCCGGAGGCCACGATCAGGGCTATGCCGAGCAGGACCACCAGCACCACGACCGCGAAGCAGGTGTAGCCGAGCACCCGGGCGCCCGGGCTCGCCGGGCTGTCCGAACCTTCCGGGGTGAGGGCCAGGGCGCGGATGCCGAGGGCGAACAGGGCCGGCAGGCCGGCGCCGAGCAGCAGACTGATCAGCAGGATGCGCCAGATCGCCTGCAGTTCCAGAGCGAGGGTGTGCACAGTGGTTCTCCTAGGCGAGGGTCGGGCTGGCCGGTGAGTCGGAACGATCGCCGGACGAGCCCGGTTCGCTCTGCGGGTCCCACTCGTCGTTGACGTTGTCCGGGTTCACCGGTTCCCGGCGCGAGCGCAGCCACATCGCCACGGTGGCCACCACCAGCAGCAGGGTGATCGTCACGGCGCCCAGGGTGCCCCCGCCCAGCAGATCGCCGATCACCCACATCAGGGCCCCGACCAGGCCGGCCGCCGGGATGGTGATCAGCCAGGCCGCCATCATCCGGCCCGCCACCCGCCAGCGGACCTCGGCCCCGGGCTTGCCCACTCCGGAACCGAGAATCGAGCCGGTGGCCACGTGGGTGGTGGACAACGCCAGGCCCATGTGGCTGGAGACCAGGATGACCGCGGCGGACGAGCCCTCGGCGGACATGCCCTGCGGCGGGGCGATCTCGACCAGGCCCTTGCCCAGGGTGCGGATGATCCGCCAGCCGCCCAGGTAGGTGCCCAGGGCGATGGCGACGGCACACACGGCTTTCACCCAGAACGGCACGTTCTCGGTGTCGCTCCAGTGCCCGGAGGCGATCAGGGCCAGCGTGATCACGCCCATCGTCTTCTGCGCGTCGTTGGTGCCGTGGGCCAGCGAGACCAGCGAGGCGGAGCCGATCTGGCCCCAGCGGAAGCCCGGGTTGGTGTCCGGGCCGGAGATGCCCCGGGCGATGCGGTACACCAGCCAGGTACCGACGGCGGCGACCAGCCCGGCCACCAGCGGGGCCATCACCGCGGGCAGCATGACCTTGCCGACCACCCCGTCGATCTTGGAGCCGTCCCCGTTCCAGTTCACCCCGCCGAAGCCCAGTCCGACCACGGTGGCGCCGATCAGCCCGCCGAACAGCGCGTGCGAGGAGCTCGAGGGCAGGCCGAGCAGCCAGGTCAGCAGGTTCCAGACGATGCCGCCGATCAGCCCGGCCAGCACGATCAGCAGCAGGCCGCTGCCCCCGTCGGTCAGCAGCTCGGGCCGGGGCGCTCCGCTGGCGTCCTGGATCTTCACCACCGCATTGGTGACCGTCAGCGCGACCTCCACCGAGAGGAAGGCGCCGATCAGGTTCAGGACGGCCGAGAGGGCCACCGCGGTTCGGGGCGTCAGCGCCCCGGTCGCGATGGAGGTGGCCATGGCGTTGGCCGTGTCGTGGAAGCCGTTCGTGAAATCGAAAGCCAGAGCTACCACGACAACCAGAAGGAGAATCACCGTTGCGGTTGTCACAGCGCCAGAATTTCTTCTGGACATGCTCCGGCTCCAGAGCTGACCGAAAGCTGTACGGCAGAGTTTGCCCGACGTTCACCGTGGGTCGCGAGATAATAGGAGGTTGGCTACCGGTCGTGGCTTGCTGTGACCCCCGGTAGTCCCCGGACCTCTTCGGAAGTCGCCCGCAGCAGGGCCTGTTCGGCCGTCGTGCGACTCTGGGCCAGGCTCGCCGACCTGACTCGCTGCTTGGTCTCCGGTACCCGGCGTGAAGTCACGCTGAGCTCGGTGACGCCGAGCCCCAGAAGCAGTGAGACGGCCCGCGGATCGGCCGCGAACTCCCCGCACACCGCCACCTCGGCCTGCCCAGCCGCGCCGTTGCAGGTGGCCCGGATCAGGTGCAGCACGGCCGGGTCGAACGGATCACCCAGGGCCGCGACCGCCTCGTTGCCGCGCTCGGCGGCCAGCGTGTACTGGGTCAGGTCGTTGGTGCCGATGCTGAAGAAGTCCACGTGCGGGGCGAAGCTGGCGGCCTTCAGGGCGGCGGCCGGCACCTCCACCATGATCCCGACCAGCAGCCCGGGCGGGGTGCCCTCGGTGGCGAGAACCTGATCCAGCAGGCTCCGTGCGGCCAGCAGTTCGTCCAGCGTGCTGACCATCGGGAACATGACGCTGACCGGCGTCTGGTGGGCGGTGCGCACGATCGCCCGCAGCTGGTCGGTGAGTAGCTCGGTGCGCAGCAGGCCCAGGCGCAGCCCGCGGACGCCGAGAAACGGGTTGGCCTCGAGTGGCATCGGAAGGTAGCCGAGCGGCTTGTCGCCACCGACGTCCAGAGTTCGCAGGGTGATCCGCTCGCCGCCGAAAGCGTCCGCCAGATCGAGGTAGGCGGACTCCTGCTCGTCCACGTCGGGCGCGGATTCCCGGCCGAGGAAAAGGAATTCGGTACGCACCAGCCCGATCAGATCGGCACCCAGGGCCCGAGCCGCGGTGGCCTCGGCGGGGGTGGAGGCGTTGGCTCCCACCAGGATCCGGAACCCGTCGCGGGTGATGGCCGGCTGGTGGGCGTCGGCCTGAGCGGCTTCCGCTGCTGCGCGGGCGGTTTCGGCCCGGCCGGTGAACGCGGCGATGGTTTCGGGGGAGGGGCTGACGATGAGTTCGCCGGTGGTTGCGTCGAGTGCCACGACAGTACCTTCAGGCCAATTGAGGACGTCGGTGCCCGCCGCGACGATCGCGGGTATCCCTCGCGCTCGGGTCAGGATGGCGGCGTGGCTGGTCGGGCTGCCGTACGCGGTGATGACGGCGAGGGTGGTGTCCGGGTCGAGGGTGGCGGCCTGGGCCGGGGCGAGATCGCGGGCGACCAAGATGGCTTCGCCTGAACGGGTTTCCGCAATCGGGATCTGGGGCAGGAGGGCGGCCAGGACTTGTTCGCCCACGGCGCGCACGTCGGCGCCCCGCGCTGCGAGGTATTCGTCGTCCAGGCTCTCGAACTGGCGGGCGGCTTCCAGTGTGGCGGCTGCCCAGGCCCGGGCCGCCGGCTGGCCGGCCAGGATCGCGGCCTGGGTCTGATTCAGCAGAGCGGGGTCTTCGAGCAGGGCCAGGTGGGCGTCGAAGATCGCCGATTCACCTTGGGCAACCGTGGCTCTCAGCTCGTGGATGTGCTGTCGGGTAGTAGCCAGTGCGCTTTCGAGGCGCTGTTTCTCATCGACGGGAGAAGTAGCGGGCTCAGCCTCGAAGTTCTCCAGGGTGGGGCCGGAGACAGCGTGACGGATCGGGCCGATGGCGATGCCCGGGGAAGCCGGTAGCGCAGCGGTGGGAAAAGGCTGCTGGGCGGGAGAACCGGTCGTGGCTGATGCGCCGGCGCTTTCGTCGAAGTTGCGAGCAGCCAGAGAAGTGAGGCGCTGCAGGGCTTCCTCCGCTGCCGGACCAGAGGCCCGGGCTTCGGCCTCGTGCCCGGTGCGCAGGCCCAGGGTGGCGATCCGGGAGAGGCTGGCGGCGCTGACCCAGGCCGATTCCTTGGTGACGTTACGGATTTCCACGACGGCGTTCAGGCCGCGCAGTTCGGCGACCAGTTTGGCAGCCGGGCGCGCATGAAGGCCGTGGGGCGGCGTGATCGTCAGGCGAGCCGTTGCCCAGGGCTGAGGTTGCTGCTGTTCCACCTCCACGACCTCGCCGCCGTCGGCCAGCTGGGACTGCTTGCCGAGCAAGCCATTACGCGCTTCTTCGGCTACTTCTGCGCGCCCGGCCCCACCAGCGGCCGCCACCACGGCCGCCACCAGGCCCTCCACCAGCGGCGCCGAGCACAACAGCGTTCGCCGGCGGACATCGTCCTCAATGAACTCCAGCGCCATCTCGGCCGACAGCACCGCACTGCCCAGGTCCATCAGCACGACGGAGCCGTCTTCGCCGTCCACCGCGCCGATGGCCTGGGCGATGGCCGCGGCGTCGGTGCCCAGGGTCTCCTCGTCCAGGCCGGCCGCCACGGCGATCGGTACCGGCCGGCCCGGCGTCATCTCCTCGGCCAGCGCGACGGCGGCCCGGGCCAGGGCCCGGCTGTGCGAGACGACGACGATCCCGACCATGCGCCTACTTTCCGTCCTCACCGTCGATCATCGTGTTGGCCGCCGCCCGGAACAGCAGAGCCAGGCTGGTGGCGCCCGGATCCTGGTGTCCCACACTGCGTTCGCCCAGGTAGCTGGCCCGGCCCTTGGTGGCCAGCATCGGGATCGTGGCGTCCCGCCCGGCCTCGGCGGCATCGGCCGCGGCCCGGATCGCATCGTCGAACGGGGTGCCCTCTGCCAGCGCCGACTCCAGCGTGTCGACCGCCGGGATCAGGGCGTCCAGCAGCGTCTTCTCACCCGCGGTGGCCTTGCCCCGGGCCGCCACGCCGTCCAGCCCGGCCCGGAAGGCCTGGGCCAGCGACTGCGGGCCGAGGGCGTCGCAGTCCCCGGCCGAGGCGGCCATCCGCAGGAACAGCGTGCCGTAGAGCGGGCCGCTGGCCCCGCCGACCGTGCTGACCAGAGTCATGCCGGACTGCTTGAGGATCGGGCCGATGCTGTCCGGCGCCTCGTCGTCCACCAGCGCGGTGATCACCGCCTTCATCCCGCGGGCCAGGTTCGACCCGTGGTCGGCGTCCCCGATCGCCGAGTCCAGCTCGGTCAGCTCGGCCGCGTGCTCCTCGACGTCCCCGGCGAACCGGATCAGCCACGACTTCAAGGTGCTGACATCGACGATCTCGCTCACTCAGACTCCCCAGCGCAGTCCCGGCGTTCGCACCGGGGCATCCCACAGACGGACCAGTTCATCGTCCACCTTCAGCAGGGTGAGCGAGCAACCGGCCATGTCCAGACTCGTGATGTACGGCCCGACCAGCGAACGCGCCACCCGCACCCCGGCCTTCTCCAGCACCGCGGCGACCTCGCCGTACATCAGGTAGAGCTCCAGCAGCGGGCTGGCCCCCAGGCCGTTGACGAAAGCGATCACCCCGTCCCCGCCGGTGAAGTCCAGGTCGGCCAGGATCGGCTCGACGAGCATCTCGGCGATCTCTTTCGCCGGGGCCAGGGGCACCCGGCGGCGGCCCGGCTCACCGTGGATCCCGATGCCGATCTCCATGTCGGTCCCGGGCAGGTCGAAGGTGGGCTTACCGGCGGCCGGAACGGTGCAGGAGGTGAGGGCCACGCCCATGCTGCGGCCGTTCTCGTTGACCTTGCGCACGATGTCGGCCACGCCGTTCAGGTCGCGCCCGGCATCGGCCGCGGCCCCGGCGATCTTCTCGGCCAGGACGGTGACCCCGACACCCCGGCGCCCGGCGGTGTAGAGCGAGTCCTGCACGGCCACGTCGTCGTCGGTGACCACCGCGACCACCTCGACACCGGTCTCGGCCGCGGCGATCTCGGCGGCCATCTCGAAGTTCATCACGTCGCCGGTGTAGTTCTTGACGATGTGCACGACTCCGGCCCCGGAGTCCACGTTCTTGGTCGCCTCGACGATCTGGTCGGGCACCGGGGAGGTGAAGACCTCGCCCGCGACGGCCGCGTCGAGCATGCCCGGGCCGACGAAACCGCCGTGCAGCGGCTCGTGCCCGGAGCCGCCGCCGGAGATCAGCGCGACCTTGCCGGGGACCGGGGCGTCGGACCGGTAGACGATTCGGTGATTGAGGTCGACCCGCAGTTCCGGATGGGCCAGGCCCAGCCCGCGCAGCGACTCGACGACGATGTCTGAGGGGGCGTTCAGCAGCTTCTTCATCGAGCGCTCCTGCTCCTCGGTCCTTGATCCACCGGTCGGTGCCAACCTACGCCAGGCCCCGGCGGGCCACCAGGGACCGGGCTGGAGCGGAAGACGGGACAACCGCGGACGAACTACCGTGCCTTCTGCTGACGCAGCATCGCCGCCGTGATCACAAGGGGAGTGTTCGACGTGGGGAAACTTGACGGTCAGGTTGCTTTCATCACCGGGGCCGCCCGGGGGCAGGGGCGCAGCCACGCCCTCCGGCTGGCCCAGGAGGGGGCCGACATCATCGCGGTCGACCTCTGCGCGCAGATCGACACCGTGCAGTATCCGCTGGCGACCCCGGACGATCTGGCCGAGACGGCCCGGCTGGTGGAGGCGCTGGACCGGCGGATCTTCACGCAGATCGCCGATGTCCGGGACCGGCCGGCGCTGCAGGCCGCGTTCGACGCGGGGGTGGCCGAGCTGGGGCCGGTGCGCATCGTGCTGGCCAACGCCGGCATCGCGCCGATCTCGCTGGATCCGCCGGCCGGGGAGTGGCAGGACGTGATCGACGTGAACCTGACCGGGGTCCACAACACCGTCGAGGTGGCCCGCGCGGCGCTGGTCGAGAACGGGCAGGGCGGGGCGATCGTGATCACCAGTTCCACCGCCGGCCTGGTCGGGATCGGCGGCCGGAACCCCGGCAGCCTGGGCTACGCGGCGGCCAAGCACGGCGTGGTCGGGCTGATGCGGCTGTACGCCAACCACCTGGCGCCGCACTCGATCCGGGTGAACACCGTGCACCCGACCGGGGTCAACACCCCGATGATCATGAACGATGCGATGCAGGACTTCCTGAACCGGGCCGAGACCGAGGGGAACAGCCCGCTGCAGAACGCGCTGCCGGTGCCGGTCCTGCAGCCGGAGGACATCTCGAACGCGATCGCCTGGCTGGTCAGCGACGAGGCCCGCTACATCACCGGGGTGACTCTGCCGGTGGACGCGGGTTTCGTGAACAAGAAGTAGCGGTGAGCCGGTCGGTCCGGGTTATTCTCACGCTGAAAAAATCACCCGGACCGAGAGGCACATCGACGTGACCGCCGAACTGGAGCGCATCGAGCGCGCCGAGACCCGGGCCGGAGTGCGGGCCACCTACGCCGCCTTCATCGCCACCGGCTTCATCTTCGCCAGCTGGGCCTCGCGGATCCCGCACTTCCAGCGCCAGCTCGACCTCAGCCCGGGCCAGCTCGGCCTGCTCCTGCTGGCGATTGCGGTGGGCTCGCTGACCGCGCTGCCGATGGCCGGGGCGATCGTCACCCGGTTCGGTTCCCGGCGCACGGTCGCGGTGCTGGCCGCGCTGGACGGGCTGGCGGTGGTCGTGGTGGCCCTGGGCTATCAGGCCGGAGTGCCGCTGGTGGCCTTCGGGCTGGTGCTGTTCGGCTTCGCCCAGGGCGGCTGGGACGTGGCGATGAACGTGCAGGGCGCAGTGGTGGAGCGGCGGCTCGGGCTGGCGATCATGCCGCGCTTCCACGCCGGGTTCAGCCTCGGCACGGTGGCCGGGGCGCTGCTGGGGGCGCTGATGGTGGCGCTGCACGTTTCACCGACCGGGCACCTGCTGGTCGTGGGACTGCTGATAGCCGCCCTGGTGCCCGTCGCCGTCCGTGATTTCGTCCCCGACACCGAACCGGAACCCGAGCTCGAACCCGGGGCGCCGACGTCCTCTGGTTCGAAGGTCTCCGCCCTGGCGGCCTGGACCGAACCGCGCACCCTGCTGATCGGGCTGTTCGTGCTGACCTTCGCCTTCGCCGAGGGGGCGGGCAACGACTGGGCCAGCGTGGCGCTGATCGACGGGCACGGCACCTCGATCGCGCTCGGCACCCTGGGTTTCGCGTTGTTCCTGACCGCGATGACGGTGGGCCGCTGGTTCGGCCCGCACCTGCTGGCCCGGTTCGGCCGGGTGGGCCTGCTGCAGGTGATGGCGGCCACCGCGACCCTCGGCATCCTGCTGTTCGTTCTCGGCCCGAACGCGCCGCTGGCCTTCGTCGGGACGCTGCTGTGGGGGCTGGGTACGGCGCTCGGCTTCCCGGTCGGGATGAGTGCCGCGGCCGACGAGCCCACCCGGGCGCCGGCCCGGGTCAGTGTGGTCGCCTCGATCGGGTACTGCGCCTTCCTGGGCGGCCCGCCGCTGGTCGGGCTGCTCGGCGACACGTTCTCGGTGCTCAGCGCGGTGCTGGCGGTCGCGGTGGCAATGTTCGTCGGCTTCCTGGTGGCGCCCTCGACCCGCGAGCCGGCCTGAGGCTACTATGGCTAGCTCTTGGGCTAGGCAAGTTAGCTCACTGGCCGGAAGGGGCGAGCTGTGCCCAGAGTGGGGCTGACCCCGGAACGAGTGGTGGCCGGGGCCGAGGAACTGGCCGACGAGGTGGGTCTGCCGGCGATGACCCTGGCCGCGCTGGCGGCCCGGCTCGGGGTGAAGCTGCCCAGCCTGTACAAGCACGTCAGCGGGATGGAGGCGCTGCAGCGGGAGATCTCGTTGCGGGCGATGACCGAGCTGGGGCAGGTGATGTCGCGGGCCGCCGCCGGAAAAGCCGGTGATGCGGCGGTGATCGCCCTGATGGCGGCGGCCCGGCAGTGGATCAAGCAGCATCCGGGGCGGTACGCGACCACCGTGCGCGCTGCCTCCGCCACCGACGAGCAGGCGGTCGCGGTCAGCGAAGAGGCCCTGAGCGTGCTGATGGATGTGCTGGCCGGGTACGGCCTTTCCGGCAAAGACGCGGTGGACGGGGCCCGGGCGGTGCGCTCGGTGCTGCACGGCTTCTCCACGCTGGAGATCGCCGGCGGGTTCGGGATGCCGGTGGACGTGGACCGCAGCTACGACCTGCTGGTCCAGGCGTTGTGCCGCAGCCTCGGTTCCTGGGGGTCAGCGACGCCGGCGTGAACGCACGGCATGCGCCGGGACCACTTCGCCCGGATCGACCGTGGCCCCGCGTAACACGGTGGCCCGGGCGGCGACCCAGGCGCCCTGGCCGATGTGGATCGGGGCGTTGTCGAACTCGAACGCCGGGTCGTCGTGCCGGTGACTACCGGTGCACAGCATCGATTCCTGGCTCAGGCAGACGTCGTCCTCGATCGTGATCGGCTCGAGGTTGAGCAGCCACACTCCCTCACCGATCCAGCAGTCGTCGCCGATGCTCAGATTCCACGGCCACTGCACCCGCACCCGGTGCCGGATCAGCACCCGCTCGCCGACCTGGGCCCCGAACGCCCGCAGGATCGCCGGGCGGAAACGGGCCGGCAGCCACCACTTCGAGAACACCAGGTTCATCGTGGCGAACCAGGCGGCCTGCCACAGGGGCGAGCGCTTCTTGTCGTACCCGGCTCCGGTGAAGGCGGAAAGATCACGTACCAGCAACGGACGCGGGGGCGCGGGTGGGTTGTGCGGGCTCAGCAGGGCGTCCAGCGAGGGGACAGCCCGCCGGCCCGGGCTGGGCACCGCGCGGATGGTCTGGTCCACGTGCTCGCTCATCGTTCGGTGCACTCCTCGATCAGCGCGTCCAGACGGGCCGCGGCGGCCTCCCGGCCCAGGTTGGCCTCGGCGTATTTGCGCCCCAGCAGACCCATTTCCAGGCACTGGCCGGGGGCTGCGCGCAGCGCCAGCACGCTCGCGGCCAGTGCCGCGGGATCGCCGGGGGCCACCAGGTGGGCGGCGCCGTTGGTGCGGCGCAGTTCGGTGGCGGTGGCACCCTCCGGCCCGACCGCGGCGAGCACCGCCCGGCCGGCGGTCAGGTACGAGGTGAGCTTGCTGGGCAGCGACATGTCACCCACCCCGGGCCGCTCGTTGACCACCAGCAGATCGGCGGCAGCGAGCGACTGCGGGTACCGGACACCGTCCAAAGGCCCGATGAAATCCAGGTTCTCCAGACCGTGAGCCTGGGCCCGGATCGCCTCGCGCTGGCTGCCGTCGCCGACGATCACGAACCGCACCCCGGCGTCGCGCCGGGCGCAGATCCGGGCCGCCTCGACCAGATTGCCCAGATCCTGCTTCAGGCCGATGTTTCCGGTGTGCACCACGGTGAACTGCTGCTGGGGCCAGCCCAGGGCGGCCCGGGCGTCGGGCTTGGACAGCCCGGAGGCGTGGATGTGAGTCCAGTTCGGCAGCAGCCGGATCCGCTCGTCCGGCACCCCGTAGGCGTGCAGCTGGCTGCGGAAGGAATCGCTGACCACAGCCACCAGATCGGCCCGGCGCAGGGCGTAGCGCTCCACCGCCGCAGTGGCCTGGGCGACCTTGCCGCCGCCCGCGATGCCGCTCTGGCTGGCGGCTTTCGCCATCAGGTCCTGCACCACCACGATCAGCTTGGCCCCGGTGCGCTGCGCCATCTGGGCCGCCGCGACCGCCCCGCCCAGCGCCGGGGTGACCGCCACGACCACGTCGGGGCGCTGCTCGATCCCGGTGGTCAGGCAGTTCAGCAGGAAGGTGAGCTCGTAACCGGCCCGGCGCAGCGCGGTCTGCCGGCCGGGCACGTAGTGGCGCAGCCGCCGGATGGTCAGCCCGTCGTGCTGGCCCAGCCCGGCCACCCCGTCGAACGCGTCCCCGGTCTGGCGGGCCACCTCGCGGCTGCGCAGCCGGAACCGGTACTGCGGGTCGAGCTGCCAGTTCGGGTAGTGCGGCATGCCGGTGAGCACGGTGACGCTGCGGGCGCCGATCGCCAGGTGGTCGGCCATCCCGGTGGTGTACGGCGCGATCCCGGTCGGCTCGGGGGCGTAGTTGATCCCCACCACGAGCACGTGCTTGCCGGCCAGCGGCGAGGTGTGGCGCTGACTGGGGACTGCCGCCGACAACGGTGCTTTCGGCAGGATGACCGGCAGTTCGGCCTGTGGTTCCTGAACGGTCGGGCGTGGATCCATCGTCAGTAGGCTCCCGAGCCATGGGTCACGGCGCGCACGGTGCGCCAGAGAATGGACAGATCGAGCGCCAGTGACCAGTTGTCGACATAGCGCAGGTCGAGCCGCAGCGACTCTTCCCAGGTCAGGTCCGAGCGGCCGGAGACCTGCCAGAGGCCGGTCATGCCCGGACGCACCCGCAGCCGGCGGATCTCGGTGGGGGAGTAGCCGGCCACCTCGCTGGGCAGCGGGGGCCGCGGGCCGACCAGGGACATGTTGCCGCGCAGCACGTTCAGCAGCTGGGGCAGTTCGTCCAGCGAGTACTTGCGCAGCACCCGGCCGATCCGGGTGACCCGGGGGTCGTTGCGGATCTTGAACAGCACCCCGTTGCCCTCGTCGGCCTTGGCCAGCTCCTTCAGCCGGGCCTCGGCGTCGGTGACCATCGAGCGGAACTTGTACACGGTGAACTCGCGGCCGTCGGTGCCCACCCGGGTCTGCCGGAACAGCGCCGGGCCCCGGCTGGTCAGCCGCACGGCCAGGGCCAGGGCCAGCATCAGTGGGCCGAGCAGGACCAGCAGGACCAGGGTGGCGCTGTAGTCGAAGGCCACCTTCATCGCCCGCCGGGTGCCCTTGAGCACCGGGCGTTCCAGGTGCAGCAGCGACATCCCGGCCAGCGGGCGGATCGAGAGCCGGGGCCCGGCCACCTCGACGATGCCGGGCGAGACCAGCAACTCCACCCCGCGGTCCTCCAGGGCCCAGGACAGCCGGCGCAGGGTGTGCCCGGAAAGGTCGGGCTGGGAGACGATGGCCACCGCGTCGGCGGCGGAGTACTCCACGGCCGCGAGCACCTGGGTGGGGGTGCCCAGCACCGGGACGTCGTGCACGTGCGAGAGCGAGACCTCGTCGGCCGGCAGGCAGACCCCGACCGGCACGATGGCGTGGTGCAGCGAGTTCTCGGTGTGCCGCAGCTGCTCGATCAGGGCGATCGCGGCGTGGCTGCGCCCGACCACCAGGGTGCGGTGCAGCCCGCGCCCGGCCGCCCGCGAGCGGCGCAGCCCGATCCGCAGCAGGCAGCGGCCGAAGATGCTGCCCAGCACCGCGAACGGCACCGTCATCAGGGCCAGCGTGCGCGGGAAGTTGCCGTTGAGGATGTAGGCCACGGCGGCCACGGTGGCGAACAGGATCAGCCCGGCCCGGACCAGCCGCTGGAACTCGTCGGCGCCCGCCCCGACGTAGCGGTGCTCGTAGGTGCGGTACAGCCAGGCCAGGGTGACCCAGGTGACCGGCAGCAGCACGGGCAGCAGCAGGTACACGTCGGGAACGGTCCCGAACCGCACCCGTACCGCGAGCGCGGCGCCCAGCGCGGCCACCGTCCCGTCCCAGCCCCGTGCATACCGGCTGTAGCGCTCGAGCAGGTCGCGCGGGCGCTCCGGGCGGCGGGTGATCCGGTGATTGGTCCGCGCCGAGGGCACCAGCAGTTCGTCGAAGGCGACCTCGGCGACGGGCCCCGGGTCGGGGTTCGCCACCAGTTGCTGAGGCACGGTGGCGGTCGTCGACGCGGGGAGCTGGTCGATGGACAGCGCTGCTCCTGAGGCCTCGGAAACGGACATCGCAATTCGCCCCCCACAGCACGGAAAAAGGCCCGACCGGAACTGACCCCCATTGGCCGAAACGGACCCGGGCCCAGGCTAGGGCGAATGATCTTGCAGCGCTGGACTTTCCGGAAACCTCAAGAGTTCAGGCCCGTTCGGGTGGCACACCCGCACCGCCCGGCCGAGCCGAGAATTCGCCGATCGGCCGATGGTGCGGGAAATGGCCACCCGGGCCAATTCGGGCATTCGCCCCGGCTGACTCACCGGGCATCACCGAAAGGCAAAAGAAATGCAGAAGAAAGGCCTTCGGTGTGTGCCCGCCGACGACGGCCTCGTTGCCCTGCGCCCACGGGATCCGGCGATCTGCCGTCGCCGTCCCTGGCGTGGCTGGTTGCTCAGTGTTGCTCGATCACTTTCTGCGATCAGAACCGTACACCACGTGAAGCCGTCATGTGGCACTCGGGTATTGACGGGTTGCATTGGGTGATTGATGGTGATTTGACCGGCTGGTAGGGCGTGGGTGCGGCACACCCGCGCGCGGGCGGTGGAGCTTCTACCCTCAGATGCTCAGGGAGCGACGTGTGACTGTGAACGAGACCACCGGGAGAGCAGGATCGTCCGCGGCGGGCCGGCATCTGGCGGAGCCGAGCCCATCCTCCGCACCCCCCGACGACCTGGTCACCCGACTGCTGTGCGCGGCCTGTTACCTGCACGACGACATCGCCGACTTCGCCCACGCCTCACTGCTTTTCCCCAGCCGCCGGGCGTTCAGCCCGAACTGGCAGGTGGACGTGGTGGCGCTGGCCCGGCACGCGAGCCGGGCGAAAGAGCTGCGGACCGGCCGGGACCGCTGGCTGAACCGCGCCGTCTGGTACGTCGGGGCCGGCCTGATCGGCGCCTTCGTGCTGCTGGTGGCCGGTGTGCTGAACCTGTTCCAGCTGGTCCTGGCGGTGATGTTCCTGCTGTTCTGGGCCTACGTGATCGCGGTCGGGATCGTGTTCAACCAGCTGCGCACGGCCCGGCGGGCGGCGGTCGACGTGGTGCTCGACCCGGCTGCCGACCCGCCCCCGCCGCTGGCCAGCCGCTCGGCCGAGGAGGCCCTGCACGACCTGAACCGCTGCAACGCGGTGCTCTACCGGGGCGACGGCGCACCCTTCGTCGGTTCCGGGGTCAAGCTGGACTCCTGGCAGATCACCATCGACATCAGCAAGCGCACCGAACCGGAGTTCGAGCCGGTCACCGGGGCCGAGCTGCAGGCGGCGCTGCTGGAGCTGCTGCCCGGCAAGATCTCGCCCCGGCCGATCGGGGCGCATCGGCTGTACGTGCGCGGCGGGGCCAGCGCGTTGTCGGTGGATCTGTACCGGGTCGGGCCGCTGGAACGGGATCTGACCGAGCAGCTGAACTTCCGCCGCCCGGTCACCGTGGTGCCGACCGCACAGCTGCGGCCCTACTTCGACCGGCGGGACGAATCGGCCCGGGTCTACACCTGTTTCCAGCTGTCGTCCTGGGGCGGGCAGGTGATCGTCTCGCTGTTCGTGCGGGCCCACGTGGCCAACCAGACGCTGTTCATCGAGGGGCAGGTGTACGCGCTGCGCCCGCTGCACCCGGAGCTGTACGAGGCCCGTTCGCTGCCGGTGGGCACGGCCACGGAGCTGCAGACGCTGGGCCCGATCGCCCTCGCCACCGCCACTTCCCTGCTGGTGAACGCGCCCTCGACGATGCTGAAGAACATCCGGACGGCGCGGCTGGACGTGGCCAACGCGGCCGAGGCCGACTCCGAGATCGCCAGCCGGCGGGACGTGGACTTCGGCGCGGTGAAGAGCGTGCGCGAGGAGGTCACCAACTTCGATCTGGGCGAGCACTTCGCCGCGGCCGACGAGGAGCTGTACTACCAGGTCTTCGTGCGGCGGACGATGGAGTGCATCGACACGTTCCTGACCACGCGCGGGGTGGACACCACCGAGTTCTCCGGGCAGAGCGCCGAGATCATCTCCCAGACCACCACCAACGCCCGGACGATCTACGGGGCGGCGACCGACGGCTGAACGCCCGACGCCTGAGCGCCCGATGCGGCCAGCAACTGCTCGGCCAGGTCGGATCGCCGGTAGAGCACCGAGCGGCCGTGCCGGACTGCCACCAGCAGTCCGGCCGCCCGCAGGGCCCGCAGGTGCTGGTTGACCGCGGTGGGGGTGACGCCCAGACCGAGAGCCAGTTCGGTCGAGGACGCGGGGGCGGCCAGGCGCTGCAGCAGCGCGGCCCGGTGTGATCCGAGGACGCCGGCCAGGGCCTCGGAGGTGGGCAGCGGGGCCGATTCCCAGAGGGTTGCCCGGCCTCGGGGCAGGTAGATGATCGTGGGCGGTTCGTCGGGGGAGACCGGTACGCAGGCGGCACTGGTCCACAGGCTCGGTACCAGGGTGAGGCCCTGGTCCGCCGGCCGGATCCAGTCCGGCCCGGCGCCGGATTGCACTTCGACGGTGTCGCCGTCCATCCGTACACGGTCGGACAGGTCCGCGAACATGGTGGCCAGGCCGTGCTGGGCGATCTGGCGGCCTCGATAGGTGACGTCCGCCTCCAGTACCGCTCTCATGCGCGGCCAGTCCGGAGCGAAGCACAACTGCCAGTACTCCTCCAGTGCGCTGATCATCCGCCGGAGCGCGTTGCGACCCTGCAGCACCTCGGGCACTGGCTCGTCGCCGGGGTAGGTCGCCGCCACGTCCCGGCGGACCGTGGCGGCGGGGACCGACTCCAGCCGGGCCAGCTCCTCCTCGAACCGGGTCAGCGGTGAGGAGGGCTGCCGCGTAAGGAAATCCGGCACCCAGCGCCGGGACGAGACCAGTGCCTGCAGCATCTCGGTGTCCAGTTGCCCGTGCAGCGGCCGGGTCCGGCGGATCCACGGCAGGTGCAGCGGATACCGGCCCGGCTCACGCCAGCTGCGCAGCGACAGCACCAGCTCGTTGAGCGGCGAGATGCCGAACCGCACGTCGGCCAGTGCGGTGCCGGTCAATGCGTAGCGCACCACCATGAAGCAGAACGCTACATCGATCGCGGTCGGCGGCCGAGCGGGCTGCACTGTGCGCATGCCCACTGCACCGCACCGGCGAGATCCGGTTCTGCAAGCGCTGTACCTTTCTTCGGCCGCGACGGCCACGACGCTCGGCCTGCTCTTCAGTCTCAGCGCGCTGTACCTGACCCGGGTGGCCGGCCTCGGTGCGCGGACGGTCGGAGCCGGTCTGACCATCGCCGGGATCTTCGCCATCGCAACGACTTTTCTGGCCGGCCGGCTCTGCGACCGGTACGGCACCCGAACGGTCATGGCCGCGGCGGCGGTGATCCAAGCTGCCGCGCTGACCGGATACTGCCTGCTGCAGGGCAACGTCGCGCTCTTCGTCCTGCTGGCCTGCGCCCTGCTGGGAGCTCAGGGGGTTCAGGGCACGGCCAAGGTCACGCTCGTCGCCCTGGTCTTCGCCGGAAGCGGCCGGACCGCAGCCCGGGCCAAGATGCGAGTGATCACAAACATTTTCGTGGCGGTGGGCTCCGGACTGGGGGCTCTGACGCTCGCCATCGGCACGGCTTCGGCCTGTCGGAGCGCCCTGATCGCCGCTGCGGTCCTGATGCTGTGCTCGCCGCTGCCGCTGGCCCGGCTGACCTTACCCAGCGCCCCGCCGCCCACGCCCGGCGCTCCAGCACCGCTGCGCGACCGCCGATACCTGGCCCTGGCCGCCCTGAACGGGGTGATCTACGTCCAGTTCGAGGTGCTCACCCTGGGCCTGCCGTTGTGGGTGGCCACCCGGACCGAGGCCTCGGACGCCCTGATCGGGATCTTCATCGTGCTCAACACCGCCGTGGTGACGGCCTTGCAGGTTCCGGCCACCCGCCTGGTCAACGGGGTGCCGGCGGCCGGCCGTACGGTCTTCGGCGCCACCGGACTGCTGGCCCTGGCCTGTGTGCTCTATCCGGTCGCGGCCTGGTTCGATGCCCTGGTGGCCAGCATCGTCCTGGTGTTCGCCGTCCTGGTGCACTCCTGCGGCGAGGTGCTGTCCGAGGCGGGTGGCTGGGAACTGGCCTTCGAGCTGGCCGATCCCGCCCGTCCCGGCGCCTATCAGGGAGTCAGCCAGACCGGTGCTGCCGTAGGGGCGGCGCTGGCGCCGGTGGTGATCACCTCCAGCGCCCTCGCCTACGGTTTACCCGGCTGGTTGTTCCTGGGCGGGGCCTTCGTTGCGGCCGGTGCCGGCACCCGGATGCTGAGCGCCACCACTACGAAACCGGCGCCGGCAACCGTCCCTCAATGAGATCTCAGTGCATCGCGTCCACGTGGGCCACCGGACGGCTGGGGAAGGTCTCCTTGGCCCGCATCACCAGCAGCAGCGCCACCGCGGTGAGCACCGCGCCGATCACCGGCAGGAGCACCAGATGGCCGTTGTGGAAAAGCCGTTCGCCCAGCAGGGCGCCGCTGCCGATGCCGATCTGGAAGGCCACCACCTGCACCGAGGCGGCCGCGTCCTTGGTGGTCGGGGCCCGGCGGATCACCGCGGCCTGCAACGCCATCGACAACGGGGAGGAGGCGTAACCCCAGAGGATCACGATCACCGCGGTGATCACCAGGCCCGGGGTGGTGACCAGCACCGCCATCGACAGCGACATCAGGCCCAGGATGGTCATCGTCACCAGGTCGGGCCGACGGTCGATGAACCGCCCGGCGGTGAGGTTGCCGAGCACCCCGGCGATGCCGAAACCGAGCAGAAGCAGGGCCAGTGAGCTGCCGGTGATGCCCCCACCGCGCTCGGCCAGGGGCGCCACGTAGGTGTAGGCGGTGAACTGCCCGAGCACCGCGATCACCGTGATGGCGCAGCCGGGAACGGTTGCCTTGGAGACGATCTGGCGCCCTGCACTGGCGAACAGGCCGCCCAGGCTGGCTGCCGCGTCCTTCGGCAGGACCGGCAGGACGGGCACCACCAGCAGGATGCCGACCAGGCTGAGCGCACCCACCGCGGCCACGCTGACCACCGCGATCCGCCAGCTGCTGGCCTGACCGATCACGGTGGCCAGGGGAGCACCCATCACCATCGCCAGGGCCGAGCCGGTGAACACCAGGCCCATCGCCTTGCCCGCCATCTGCGGCGGGGCCAGCCGGGAGGCGATCGGCGCGACGATCGCCCAGAACACGCCGTGGGCCGCGGCCGAGAACACCCGGGCCAGGGTGAGAACCAGGAACGAGGGGGCGAACGCGGCCATCAGCTGCGCCACCACGAACACCAGCAGCGTGGCCGCGAGCAGCCGGTGCCGGGGGAAACGCATGGTCAGGGCGGTCATCGGGATGGTGGTGACCGCGGCCACGGCGGCGTACGAGGTCAGCAGCAGACCGACCTGCGCCTGGGTGACGTCCAGGCCGGCGCTGATCTCCGGCAGCAGGCCGACCGGCATCATCTCGGCGGTGACGAAGATGAACGAACATGTCGCCAGGACGATCAAGGCGGCATAGTTGGGCCTGTCCGGCAGGCGGAACGCACTTGCCGGGGGCTGCTTGACCGGGGCCACCGGGTCAGGGAGAAGGGCATGGGTCTGGCTCAGGTCGGGGCTGGACACACGCTCGATATTAAACTCTGTTGTCGAGCAAAAACAGGGAGTGCTTCGGTCGTGATCGGGACGAGGGCGTCCGAATTGCTCCGGGTGGTACACGAAAACCCCGACGTGACCCGCGCCGATGCGGCCCGTCTGGTCGGGATCGGCACCGGTGCGGCCACCGAGCTGGTGGCGCGGCTCACAGCCGCCGAGCTGATCAGCGAGCGTCCCGCCGAGCCCTCCGGCCGCGGCCGGCCGACCACCGTTCTGCAGCCGCACCCCAAGGGGCCGCTGGTGCTGGCGGTGGCCTTCACGCACGAGTCCTGGCGGGCCGAGGTGGTTCAGCTGGGCGGTGCGGTGGTGGCCTGCGACGGCGACGAGGAGATGGCGCACGCCTACGGCGAGGGCGACCGGATCCTGGTCGAGGTGAAGGACCGGCTGACCCGCCTGCGGCGGCGGTTCCGGGGACGGATCCGGGGCATGGGCGTCTCGGTGCCCGGCCTGGTGGCGATGGACCGGCTGGTGGAGGCGAGCACGCTGGGCTGGTCGGGGGTGAACCTGGCCACGCTGTGGCCGAATGCGCCGGTGACGGCGGTCGGGAACGACGCCACCTTCGCCGGGGCGGCCGAATCCCGGCGGGGCGCGGCGGTCGGGGCGGCCGTGGCCCTGCACATCCGGGTGGACGCGGGGCTGGGCGGGGCGCTGGTCGAGAACGGGCGGGTGCTGACCGGGGCGGTGGGGCTGGGCGGGGAGTTCGGGCACATCCCGTTCGGCGCAGACGACGTGGAGTGCCCGTGCGGGGCGCGGGGCTGCTGGGGGCCGAGTCTGGACGGGCACGCCCTGGCCCGGCTGCTGGACCATCCCGACCCCAAAGACCCGGTGGCCTATGCCCGGCGGGTGCTGGCGGCGGCCGCGACCGAGGCGGGGGAGCGGGAACGTCAGGCGGTCGAGGTGGTCGCCGCCCGCCTGGGCCGGGGCATTGCCGGGCTGGTCAATGCGATCGATCCGGACCTGGTGTCGGTCGGCGGGCTGGGGGTGGACTACCTGGCGGCTGCCTCGCGCTCGCTGGACGATGCCTATCTGGCCGGGCTCATGGCTTTTCGCCGGTCGGACCCGCCACCGGTGGTGGCGGCGGAGCTTCTCGAGGGCGGTCCGGTGGCGGGTGCGGCCGAGGAGGCCTGGGCCCGGCTCTGGCCCCTGCTGCCTACCTGATCTTCAGGCCCCGGGCAGGTACAGGCAGAACGGGTGGCCGGACGGGTCCTGCAGCACCCGCACGTCGTCCTGCGGCTGGAAGGTGGCCAGGGTGGCGCCGCACTCCAGTGCCCAGGCCACGGCCGGTTCCAGTTCCTGCACCAGGATGTCGAGATGGACCTGCATCCGGACCTGCCCGTCAGCGGCCGGCCAGGCCGGGCGCACGTGCTCCTGCTCCAGTTGGAACGACAGCCCGGCACCGGTCGGGGCCTTGATCTTGCGCCAGTCGGGCAGCTCGTCCTGGTCCAGTTCCCAGCCCAGAAGCCTGAGGTAGAACTCCGAGAGCCCCTTCACGTCGTCGGTGTCGAGCACTGTGCTGGTCAGCGTCAGCGATGGTCTCGTCATGGGCCCAGTTTAGAATGCGGGGCATGTCGGACGCTCCCGCAGTCACTTACGCAGATGTCGAGGCCGCCGCCGCCCGGATCCAAGGGTTCGTGCACCGCACCCCGATCGTCACCAGCCGCCGGATCGACGCCGCCGCCGGGGCCCAGATCTTCTTCAAGTGTGAGAACCTGCAGCGGATCGGGGCTTTCAAGATCCGCGGCGCGTACAACGCGATCGCCCGGCTGAGTCCTGAGCAGCAACGGAAGGGTGTGGTCGCGTTCTCGTCCGGCAACCACGCGCAGGCCGTCGCCCTGGCCGCGCGGGCGCTCGGCGTTTCCGCCACGATCGTGATGCCGCACGACAGCCCGGCTTCAAAGCTGGCCGCCACCAAGGAGTACGGCGCCCAGGTCGTCGGCTACGACCGTTACACCGAAGACCGGCTGGCCATCGCGGCGAAGCTGGCCGAGGAGAAGGGCCTGAGTCTGGTGCCGCCGTTCGATCACCCGGATGTGATCGCCGGAGCGGGCACAGCGGCCAAAGAGCTGATTGAGGACGTCTCTGGGCTCGATGCGCTCTTCGTTCCGTTGGGCGGTGGTGGGCTTCTGTCCGGAACCGCGCTCAGTGCAAGGGCTCTGGCGCCGGGGATCGAGCTGTACGGGGTGGAGCCGGAGGCCGGGGACGACGGGGTGCAGTCGTTGCGGGCGGGCCGGATCGTCACCATCCCCACCCCGCAGACCATTGCCGACGGCGCCCAGACCACCTCGCTGGGACAGCACACCTTCCCGATCATCCGCGACCTGGTCGACGACGTGTTCACCGCTTCGGACGCCGAACTGGCCTCAGCCATGCGGCTTCTCGCGGTCAACGCCAAGCTCGTGGTGGAGCCCACCGGAGTGCTCGGCCTGGCCGCCGCGCTGCGCCGGGCCCCGGGTGACCTGGCGGGCGCGCGCATCGGCGTGGTGCTGACCGGCGGCAACGTCGACCTGGACCGCTACGCCCAGCTGCTCACCAGCGTCTGAGATCGCTACGGGCGCCGCAGGTATTCGTTGCAGTCGGCCACCGGCATCGGCACGCTGTAGAACGAGCCCTGCGCGTGGTCGGCGCCCAGCGACGTGACCAGCTCCTGATCCGCCGCCGTCTCCACCCCTTCCACCGTGACCTGCATGCCCAGCCGGTGGGCGAGGGCGATGGTGGAGGCCAGCACGTCCCGCCGGCCCGAACCCGGGGCCGGCGGCTGCTGGCGCCCCGACCCGAACAACCGGCTGGCCCGGCGGACGGGTGCGGCGTCGGCCGGGCTCGGCAGCGGACGCTCGGCGGCCAGGAAGTCACCGGCCAGCTTCAGCGTGCGCACCCCCAGCCCGGGCAGCTCGGCCAGCCGGGCCAGGTGCGCCCGCCCGGTGCCGAAGTCGTCCAGGGCCAGGCTCACTCCGACGTGCGCCAGATCGCGGATCACCGCCTGGGCCGACGGATCGCCCAGCGCCGCGTGCTCGGTGATCTCCAGCTGCAGCTGGTGCGGCGGTAGACCGGTGCTCTCCAGCACGGTGACCACGTGCCGCACCGTGGCCTGCTCGGTGAGCTGCTGCGGATCCAGGTTGACCGAAACCGCCGGGCCCCGCCCCAGCGACCGGTCCCAGGCCCGGGCCTGCCGGCAGGCCCGCTCCAGCACGCTGCGCCCGAGCTCCTCGATCAGCCCGGCCCGCTGGGCCAGCGGGATGAACGAGTCCGGCTCGAGCAGGCCCAGCCGCTCGTGTTCCCACCGGGCCAGCGCCTCGACCATCTCCACCCGGCCCGAGCGCAACCCGACGATCGGCTGGTAGTGCGCCAGCAGCCGTCCGGACGTGATCGCCCGGGGCAGCTCGGCGGCCAGCGTCAGCCCGGCGACCTGCTTGGCCGCCCGCTCGACCTCGAACAACGCGATCGAGCCGGTACCGCGCTCGCGGGCCCAGGCACCGGCCAGGCCCACGTCGCGCAGCACGGTCTCCGGATCGGCCGAGGCGGTCGGCCGGGACACCACGCCCACCGAGGGGGAGAGCACCATCGCCTGCTCGCCCAGGGCGATCGGGGCGCGGACCGCGTTCTGCGCCCCGGCCACCCGCTCGGCGACGCCCTCAGCGCTCGTGGTGTCGCCCGTCCGTTGCTGGTTGTGTCCCATCGACTGCACGCCGATCGCCGCGACGATGAACTCGTCGCGCCCGACCCGGCCGATCAGCTCCTGCTGGCCGGGGAACCGGGTCTGCAGACGCTCGGCCACGGTCCGCAGCAGCTGGTCGCCGACCGCCGGGCCGAACCCGCGGTCGAGCGGCTCGAACCCGCCCAGGGTGAGCAGGCAGACCCCGAGCACACCCGGCGGAGAGGTGGCCAGCAGCTCGGTCAGCGCGGCGGTGAAGCCCTTGCGGTTGAGCAGGCCGGTCAGCGGGTCGCGCAGCTCGGCCCGGCGCTGGTCGTCCCGCACCCGCTCCAGCGCCAGCAGCGCCGAGCTGCGGATCGCGTCCTGCTCCTCGAGCGTCTTGTCGCGCACCGCCCGCACGAAGCCGGCGCTGATCGCGGAGATCACCTCGGCGACCCGCTGCTGCAGCTCCTCGTCGTCGCCGCCGAGGAAGCGGCGGATGATCAGCGCGGTGGTGCGGCCCAGGGCGTCGGGGGCGCCGAAGCCCATCTGCACCAGCGCCTGGCCCAGTTCGGAAGCCGGGCCGGGGTCGAACTCCACGGCCCGCAGCGTCTCGATCAGCCGGATCGTCCAGCGGCGCAGGTCGGCCACCACCACCGTGCGGTCGGCCGCCACGAAGCCGGTGCCGGCCATCAGCCGGGCCCACTCCCAGGCGAACAGGGCGGTGTTGACCGAGGTGCCGTCCAGGGCGAGGACGTCCCGCTCGGCCGGGACCGGCGCCGCGGACGTGCCGTTGCCGGACCCGTTGCTCTTGCCGTTCCCGTTGCCGCCGTCGGCCCCGACGGTCGGTGTGCTCTGGCTCATGCTGGCTCCGCCGTCCCTGATCGAGCGCGTGCCGTTCGCCCGGGATCTGATCCGCACCAGGTGTTGGGGTGTGCTCTGCGGGAACGCTCCGGCCTTCTCGGGCGTGGTGTTCACCGGATTCCCTCCACAACTGCGGACCGCGGCCGGTGGTCGGTGGGATGGTGCGTGGATGACGGACCACCCGGCAGCGGTCTCGGCCGTCACCCGAGCCTAATGGGTTGTTTTGCACATAAGTAGCTGAACCGGGCATCTGCCGGTGAGGTGCCGCTGACCTGCTTCGATGGCGCGGAAAAGGGATGAGCGGAGAGGCCCGGCCGGGACTTGACCGACGATGTCGGTGCAGCAGGAGTGCCATAACTCGGTTCGGACACGCTGAAGCTTTAACTCACAGTTGATGTCCACTACAGTGAGCGACGCCAGCTCGGATGGCAGGTGGAAACCCGGACGCGCCGCAGGGATCGCGACGCCGAGCTTCGGACCTGGGACCGGCGGGGTCCCCAGAACTGGTTGAGAGGGGCTTCTGCGTGCCGGGGGACCTTTCGCAGATCGATCTGTCGGGTGCTGCCCTGGGCGGCGCCGGAGTCCTTCTCGTCGTGCTCGGGTGTGTCGTGGTGCTTCTGGCCGCCCGCTACCGCCGGGAGAACGCCCAGCTGAGAGCGAGAAACACCGAGTTGTCGATGGAGAACGACCGCTGGCACGAGGATTTCGCCGCGGCGACCGGTGAGCTGACCGCCCTGCGTGAGGGCCTGCACGAGAACTGCGCCTACCGCCCGGCGCCACGAGCGGAGGCATCATGAGTGACTGGTCGGCGCGGGCCGGGGATTTCGCCGGCCGGATGTGGTCCGAGGCGGCCGATTCCGCCGGGCGGACCCGTGAGCAGATGGAGCAGCACCCGGAACTGACCGTGGCGGCCCTCGTCGTGTCGGGGTTCCTGCTGGTGCTGATCGGGCTGGTGGTCCGGGCGGGGCGGCGCAGTTCCCGCCGGCACCAGGCCGCGCAGCTGCGGGACGACCTGGTCGATGCCGTGCGGATGGGCGAGATCGACGTCGAGGACTTCCGGGTCTTCGCCATGATCGACTTCTGCGACCGGGCCGCCAAGGACGGCCGCGCACCCGAGTCCGGCCGGCACGCCAGCACCCGCCCGGTGCTGGACAGCGCCCTGGCCGGCAGCCTGATCAGTGCGGTGGGCCCGGGCAGTCTGCTGCCGCCGGGCGGGCCGTTCTGGCCCTACGCCTCGCCCGAGCCGGGTGAGGTCGAGGTCAGCGACGTCTGGGTGCGCGCCGTGAGTTTCCAGCGCCAGCTGATGGGTCGGCGCCGCAGCCGTACCGACGAGGCGATCGAGCCCGTCCCCACACCCGGATCAGGGCCGAGGCCACGGCGTTTGGTCTCGGTGCCCACCGGCGAGCTGCCGCTCGTGGGTGCTGGGGAGGCGGCCGGCGGACCTCTGTCGGCCGAGTCCGCCGCCGACTTCGCCCTGCTTGAGCAGGACGAGGCCGCCCGGGCCGAGCTCGAGGCGGTGCGGGCGCTCGAGGTCGTGCCCGAGCTGGAGAACTGGGAGGACACCGGCCCGACGCCGGTTGTTGACGAGACAGCAGAGGACGCGGGGGAGCCGGACCTGCACACGACGAACGTTCTCGGGGTGGACGGGTTCGAACGGCCCGGCTCCGAGACGTTCGAGCGGGTTTCTGAGCAGGCTGCGCAGCGCGCGGCCGAGGAGGTTTCCGAGTGGGCACGGCCCGCTGAAGAACTTGCTCCCACTGAGGAGCCTGCTCCTGCGCCGGTTGCGGAGATCCCTTCGGAATGGGTTCCGCCGGCTGAGGCGGCCGTGGCTGTGCTCAACTCGGCCTGGGCCTCGAGCCGCTCGGGCCGCTCTGACAGCTCGGGCCGCGAGGATCTGGATGGTCCGGTCGATGCGCCGATTGCGGATGATGCACCGGTCGATGGGCAGGCGTCCGAACGTTTCTGGATGAGCGACCCGGTGGTGTTCTCCGCGGCTGATGCGGATGAGGAAAGTGACGCTGGGCAAGAGGTCTTGGCGGTCTTGGGTGAGGTTCGGTTCAGCGCTGAGGCCGCCGCGTCCGAGGCCACTCCGATCGCCGACTCCATCGTTGCGGGGGAGCGGGAGGACGAGGCGCCGGCAGAGAACCCGGCCGAGAATCTGGTCGAGGTTGGTCGCTCGGATGCCGGCGAACCTGCTGGCGCTGTGAACCTGGTCGAAGCTGACCCGACGGTGGCCGGGGAGTCCGGAGGCGTCGCGGGTCCGATCGAGGAACTGGTCCGCAAGGCTGTGGCGACCGGCTTCGGTGCCTCCGAGATCGACATTCGCGGGGCCGAGGTTCACGAGGCTGATGTCTACGAGGCCGGTATGCACGAGGCCGGTTCTCGCGAGGTTGATGTCCGCCGGGCCGATGCCGTTGCGGGCGATGCCGGTGCAGTCGATGTTCATGCAGTCGAGGTTCGGGCGGCCGACGTTCGTGCGGGCCAGACTCGTGCGGACCAGACTCGTGCCGACCAGACTCGGGAAGAGCAGACGCGGGAGGGCGAGGCGCGGGAGGATCATGTCCGCGGGGTTGAGCGTCGCCCGGCTGACACAGCGGATGCCGCCGCCCAGGGCGTTGAGACTTCGACGGCGAACGCCCGCGAGATCGACCTTCGCGAAGTTGACGTTCGCCGGGCCGAGGCCGACAGCGACGAAGCGGATGCTCGCCCCGCCGACGTCCCCTCGATCGAGTCTCCCGTTCCGGCCGGCGTTCGCCCTGAGGCACTGCCCACGGGCCGACCTTCGTCTGACGCGCAGTCATCGGCAGATCTGCAGTCGAGACCCAACCGGACGCCGAACTCGCATTCCGGCGCTCGGCAGTCGGCGAAGTTGTCGCCGGGGAGCCAGGCCCGCAAGGACCAAACGCCGACGAGCCCACGCGGTGCCATGTCCGGTCATCATTCCGGTGGACCGGCCCAGCGCGGCTTCGATCCTCTGGTCGACCCGCTGAACATCCCGGTCTTCGCTTCTGGGGACGCCCCTTCCGAGGAACTGGAGCCCGTCTTCCTGGCCGCGGCCGCCGCTCAGAAGGCCGCGGACAAGGCGAACCAGGAGAAGGCCCAGCAGGAAAAACTGATGCAGGAACGGGTGGCCCGGCGCTGGGCGGCCCTCACCCAGGTGGCCAAGGAACGAGCTGCCGAGCAGGCCGCGGTCACCGCACTGCAGGACAAGACGTTCCGCCAGAACAAGCAGACCCCCGAACCCGTTTCAGCGGATGCCGGGGCCGGGCTCGTCGAGGCTGCCGCCGAAGTCAGGGCCGGAGCCGTCGCCGGAACCGACGTGGCCGAGACGCGTTCCATCGACCTGCGCCCGCTCGAAGCGCCGCAGCAGATCGACCTCACCGCGATCGAGCGACGGGCCGACCAGGGCGCTACCCGCAAGATCGGGCGGACTGCCGGGCCGGTGCTGCAGCAGTCGATGATGGCTCCGGTGGCGCCGTCGCCCGCTGGTTCGGGGACGGCTCACCGTTCGGTGACCGAGCGGGTCACCGGACCGATCCCGATCGCCCCGCTCGCGTACGCGGCCAACGCCGAGCCCACCGATCGCTCCGGCCCCGGCAGCCAGGTTGGCCACGGCAGCGGGGTTGGTCATGGCACCGGGGTTGGTGGCGATGACCAGGTTGGTCATGGCAACGGGGTTGGTCACGGCAGCCGGGTTGGTGACGACGACCACCCAGGCCACGACGACCACCCAGGCCACGACGACCACCCAGGCGACGGCGACCGGGCTGGCTCCGACGACCGGGCTGGCGACGCCGATCGGAGCACCTTCGCCGAGGATGGCCGGGCAGTTCAGAACGACCCTGGCAACGACGCCGCTGAGGTAGTTCACCCTGATCCGGCCGTTCACGCTGAGCAGGCACCACCCGAGATCCCACTCGGCCACGACGGCCGGTCGGGCCGCACCGAACGGTCAGGGCGCACCGGACTGTCGGGCCACACCGGCCACCTGGACTTGCCCGGCCATGACGAGCGGGCCGGTCAGGTTGAGGAGGCCGGCTTCGAATGCGACGCGGATCGGCTTGGTCACGTCGCGGCGCTGGAGCTGGACGCCGAAACCACCTCGGGTCTTGGGCCGGACGTCGATGCCCTTGGGCCGCGAGACGTCAGTCCCTACGCACCGGCAGCGCACCCCGGGATGGACGACTTGCGGCCGCAGGACGTCTACATCCAGCCCTTGCCTGCCCCGGACTCGTACCCGCAGGGCACCGACGTTCTGGCGCCGACGCCGCGTGAGCACCCGAGTCCCACTCCTGCCCAGCCCGAGGACCAGGGCCTGGCCGCGCGGGTCAAGAGCGTGGTCTCGGGGCCGATCGATCTGCCGATCCTGCTGCCGGTGAACATGCCGGCCCAGGCACCACTGACCCGGCGCGAGCTGCGTCGTCCACGGACGAGTGCCGCCCGGGCTGAGATCGACAGGGCTGAGATCGACAGGGCTGAGATCGACGGGGCTGGAGAGACCCCGGGGACCGGGACCGAAGCGTCTGTCGGTGGAGAAGGTGGGGGGAGCGCGAGCGAGCCCACTTCGGTGACTGGGCCGGACGCGTCCGTTGGTAATGAGCCGGCCCCGCCGACCAACCCGATCCCGATCCCCCTCCCGACCGCTCAAGAGGCTGACGAAGAGGACGGGGTAGAGGCCTTCGAGGAAGAGGAGGCCGAAAGGCCTCGCCCTCGCTGGATGAGCCCAGGGACGGTTTCTTCCGGACGGGTGGGCGGAGTGATCGAGCCGGTTGGCGTAGGTAAGCGGATGCAGGACGAGGACGGGGTAGAGGGTGACCCGGTACCCCGCTCCGGTTTCTGGAATCGCCGCGGGCCGCGTCGCGGGCGTGGTCCGGTGGTGGAGGTAACCGGGCACGGCAAACCGCCGGGTGCTCTGGTCCCCTTCACCGATCAGGTGCCCCTGCAGGCGAGTGCTCCCGAGGCGGAGAGCACCGACGTCCAGGAGAGCGAGAAAGTGGGGGACGAAGCCGTCCGTTGATCCGGCTCGTCACCCTTGGCAATCGAGCGTGTTCAGGTTCGCCTGACGCGCTCGATTGCTTTTGGTTCGGGAATGCTTACCGAATCGATTGATGTACCCCTGCACTACCCGGAAATTGCATCACAAGATGTCCTGAATTGACCCGGCGGCGGACCGGTTGCCGAGGGGTGCCGGCGTCCATCGTTGCCCGATGAGGCGGTATCCACCCGCACAGGGGTCGGGTGGATACCCGTCCCTGACGCTTGTCGCCCAGTGGTGCAGCCCGCCCCAGATGCCTCGCGTAGCAGTACCTTTGCAGCCCGGCGGCGACTTGGATGCCATGGCGCTGCACCGGCCGGGGGTGGCAGGATCGTTCAGATCACACGCGGATACCACTTTCTTTCCGTCGTCAATGGGCTGTTCGTGCCGTACCTTGCGGTGACCGGTGACAGATCCGGGCGAATGAGCGAAAGTGGAGGTCTTGTGTGCGGGGCGCGGACATCCCGGAAGGGACTGCGCGGATGGGGCAGATGGGCATGACCCAGCAGGTGCCGAGTGGCGCGATGAGCCAGCCACCGTTCGGTGATGTACAGCCGCCGGCCGCGGTGCTCTTCTCGGTCGCGGAAGGGAACACGCGGCGTGCGGTCCCGCCTGGCCAGGAGGTCACGGTCGGCCGCAGCCGCACGTGCGACCTGCGCATCGCCCACGAACCGGAGGACGACTACGTCTCCCGGCACACCGCCACGCTCCGGGTCCTGGCCGACTGCGTCCTGATCCGCAACGTCTCCTCTTCGAAACTGCTCACGCTGCGCCCGCATACGGGTGCGGCGCGTACGGTCGAGCCCGGCGCCGCCACCACCTCGCTGCCCTGGCGCCAGTTCGACGTGGTGGTCACCGGGCGCTTCGGCCGCGACTACGTGGTCCAGGTGGACGCCCGAGGCCTTCCGCCCTCGCACAACGAGCGGGAGGACGAGACGGACTCCTCGCCCACCGTGGTGGTGCCCCCGATCATGCTCACCCCGGCCCAGCGCCGGCTGCTCACCGCGTTGTGCGAGCCCCTACTCACCCGCTCCGGCCCGGAGGCCAGCGCCGCCACCTACCGGCAGGTGGCCGAGCGGGTCGGCCGGCGGCCGGGTTACGTGCGCAACGTGTTCAAGCAGGTGCGCGAGAAGCTGGACAGCCACGGCGTGCCCGGCCTGGTCTCCCGGGAGCGGCCCGACGCGGCCGAGGACTTCCGGATGCCGCTGGCCATGTGGGCGATCCGCAGCGGCACGATCACCCGGGCCGACCTGGCCCAGGCCCAGACCTGGTTCGCGGTGGCCGCCGCCAACCCGCAGGAGCCGCACGAGGACGACGAGACTCAGTAGGCGCCCTCGCCCCGGACCACGGCGCGCACCGTGCGCCAGAGGATGCTCAGGTCCAGGGTCATCGACCAGTTGTCCACGTAGCGCAGGTCCAGCAGCAGCGACTGCTCCCAGCTGAGGTCGGAGCGGCCGGAGACCTGCCAGAGCCCGGTCATGCCCGGGCGCACCCGCAGCCGGCGCACCGCGTCGCTGGAGTAGCCGGCCACCTCACGGGGCAGCGGCGGGCGCGGGCCGACCAGCGACATGTCACCCTTGGCCACGTTGATCAGCTGCGGCAGCTCGTCCAGCGAGTAGCGGCGCAGGAAGGCCCCGATCGGGGTGATCCGGGGGTCGGCCCGCATCTTGAACAGCACCCCGTTGCCCTCGTCCTGCTCGGACAGCTCGCGCAGCCGGGCCTCGGCGTCGGTGACCATCGAGCGGAACTTGTAGATCGAGAACTCCCGGCCGCCGACCCCGACCCGGGTCTGCCGGAACAGCGCCGGGCCCGGGCTGGTGGTCCGCACGGCGACGGCGATGACGATCAGCAGGGGCGAGAGCACGAGCAGGACGGCGGTGCCGAGCAGCCGGTCGAAGGCGGCCTTCAGCAACAGGTCCCCGCCGGTGGCCGTGGGCTGTTCCAGGTGCAGCAGGGAGAGCCCGGCCAGCGGGCGGATCGAGAGCCGGGGCCCGGCGACCTCGACGATGCCGGGGGAGACCACGAGCTCCACGTCCATGTCCTCCAGCGCCCAGGCCAGCTCCCGCAGCGGGTGGCCCCATAGATCGGGGTGCGAGACCACGGCCACTACATGCGCACCGGTGGCCTCTACGGCGGCCAGGACGTCTTCCGGTCCGCCCATCACCGGCACGCCGTCCACGTCGCTGGGGGTGACCGGGCTGGCGGCCAGGCAGATGCCGACCGGAACCATGCCCCGGTACGAGGTGCTGCGCAGCAGATGCACCAGTTCCACGGCGCCCTCGGCGTCGCCCAGGACGATGGTCCGCTCCAGGCCGATGCCGGCCGCCCGGGCGTGGTGCAGCCGCACCCGCAGGACCTTGCGCGCGGCCAGGGCCCCGAGGACGGTGACCGGCACGGCGAAGATCACCACCGAACGCGAGACGTTGGTGTGGGAGAAGTAGCTGGTCATCGCGATGGCCGCGAACAGCACCACGCCCGAGCGCAGCACCCGCTGAAACTCCTCGGTGCCGGCCCCCAGGAAGCGCCGCTCGTAGACCCGGTCCAGGCCGGCGATGCCGATCCAGATCACCGGCAGGACCACCGGGATCCAAGTCCAGAAGCCGTGTGCCTCACCGTCGAAGCGGAGCATGATCGCCAGCACGGCGGCCGCGCTCGCGCTCAGCGCATCGGCGAGCAGGACGTTGCGGCGGTACTGGTTCAGCGCGGCCCGGGCGTCGATGTCGGCGTGCCGGGGCAGGCCCCGCGGGCCCGTCGACGACGCTGGCACTGCACCCGCACTGCCCGCCACCCCCGGTGCATCCGCAGGGCCCGGATCAATGGTTCCGGTGGGACCGGCGGGGCCATTGATCC
The DNA here is from genome assembly GCF_021129305.1 of Kineosporia babensis. Taxonomy (GTDB): domain Bacteria; phylum Actinomycetota; class Actinomycetes; order Actinomycetales; family Kineosporiaceae; genus Kineosporia; species Kineosporia babensis. The sequence continues at coordinate 242,163 of NZ_JAJOMB010000009.1, forward strand.
GGTTGTGCGGGCCGGGTTCGCCGGTTTGCTTCTTACCCCGCGGGCCTACTCGCCGGGACATCGGGACAAACCCCCACAATGCGCCAGTCTGGTCATCTACCTGAGCCCGGGCGGAAGGCGGTCAGGCCGCCGTACCGGTTCTGGGCGGTCTCACCCTAGGGCCATTCATCACTGCCTGAGGTCGCTTATTCACAACTGGTGACATTGACATCGTTGCTGGTCAGGGTCGCGTCCTTAATGTGGGGAATTGACACGGAATTGAGGACGATGTTGGGTTCGGCTCTGGTATCGCTGAGCCGACCGGAAGCACCGCGGGGCGGGAAAGATGAGGGGACTCGCCCCGTCCTGTCGCTCTTGCGGTATTGCTCGGTGCATCATCTAGGTCGGGATAAGCACCGTGGCTGCACCGGACGGGTGAACTACTCTCGTCCGTGACCCCACGAAGTGATCGACGCAGGGAGTCTGAATGCCGCCCTCGAAGACTTCGCGACACCGCGGAGCAGGCCGGACCACTGTCGAGTCCGGATCGCGGCTGGTTCCCCGCCCGTCCCCGGAAGAGCGGGTCCGGCGGGCCCTGCAGTTCCCGCTGGGGGCGGTCCGGCGCGAAGCGGCGCCGCCCGGCGGCGAGGGCGGCGGCCGGAGCTGGAACGGCAGCCCCCGGCCGGCGTTCACCCCGGCCGGTGACGGCATCACCCGGCAGCTGTGCTCGGCCATCCATCTGAACGCCTCGTTCGGCGGCGAGGTCCTCAACGACCTGGTCTACCCGGACTGGAAGGCGATGGCGCCGAACTGGCACATCGACGGGGTCGCCCTGGCCCGGCACGCGGCCCAGGCCAAGGAGCGCCGGGAGCGGCGTGACCTGTGGCTGCTGGTGGTCACCGCCGCGGTGGCGATCATCGCCGAGGTGGCGCTGGTCTCGATCTTCACCGGCGGCCTGGGCCCGGGCGGCCTGCTGGCGCTGATGTTCTTCGCCGTCGTCGGCGCCTACCTGGCCGGGTTCGCCATCGTCTGGGTGCACTACCGAGCGGTGCACGACTCGGCCCTGTCCTCGATCGGGATCCGCGGGCTGAACGCGGTCGAGCCGCCGCCGCTGCCGGACGACGTGGAGCAGGCGATCCGCAGCTCGATGCGGGCCAACGTGATCGTCTTCGCCGGCAAGACCCCGTTCAACGGCTCCGGTGAGCAGATCGACCGCTGGAGCTTCACCGTCGACACCCGGGTCGGCACGCTGGACGCCGCGCTCGGCAAGCGCACCGAGCCGCGCGAGTTCGAGGCGGTCGACCTGCACCGCTACCTGATCGAGCAGATCCCGCTGACCCTGGAGAACAAGCCCAAGGTCGGCCAGCGGCTGTACGTGATCGGGGGGCACGCCCGGGCCGTGGGCGGGCTGTTCCGGCACGGCCCGGTGCTCGACGACCCGGACTACGAGCTGCGTTTCCGCCGCCCGGTCAGCGAGGTCAAGCGGGAGCGGATCGAGCAGTCGCTGCGTAACCAGCACCGCTCGGCCCGGCCCTACACCTTCTTCGAGGTCACCGGCTGGGACGGCCAGGTCGTGGTCACCCTGTTCGTCCGGGTGGAGAAGCGCGGGCCGATGCTCGAGGTGGAGCTGGCGGTCTGCGCGCTGCGCCCGCTCAAGCCGGACTACGGCGACGTGGTGAAGATCCCGCTGGGCCCGGGGGCGCACCGGCTGCCGCTGCTGCGCACCGTGTTCCCGATGGTCTGGCCGCTGCTGTGGGGCAGCCCCTCGCGGGCGATCCGCAAGATCCGGATGGACCGGCAGGAGGCCGCCGACCGGGTCGACCTGGACCAGCAGCTGGAGGAGCGCAACGACCTGAGCTGGGCGGCGGCGCCCGGCCTGCGCGACCGGACGGCGGCCGCGGCCAACGGCAACCACTTCGGCGCGGCGGACGAGAAGATCTACCACAACGCCTTCAAGCGCCGTTCGATCGACGTGCTGCGGGCCTTCCTGGTGGAGCAGGACGTGGACGTGAAGGAGTTCGACCTGGCCGCCTCGTTCATGGTGCCGGGAGTGGCCCCGAACAACGCCGGCTGAGCCGGACCGGAGAGATCGCGGTTCACAGCTGAGCCACAAGTAGCGGTCGGCGATCGGTCAGGCGCCGGGTGAAGAGTCGTCACCATGACGACGACCTCGCCCGGCCTCGACGCCGTCCCCCGGGTAGCCACGACCGACGACGGCGTGAAAGGTGGGCAAGGCGACCCGCGGTGGGCCCGCCCGGCCCTGATCGTGCTGCTCCTGGCCACCGCGGTGCTGTACATCCAGAATGTGGCGGTCTCCGGCAACGGCAACGACTTCTACGCCGCCGCCGTGCAGGCCGCCTCGAAGAGCTGGAAGGCCTGGTTCTTCGGCTCCTTCGACGCGGCCAACTTCATCACCGTGGACAAGCCCCCGGCCTCGACCTGGGTGATGGGCCTGTCGGCGCGGATCTTCGGCTACAGCAGCTGGAGCATGCTGGTGCCGCAGGCGCTGGAGGCAGTGGCCGCGGTGGCCCTGCTGTACGCGGCGGTGAAGCGCTGGTTCGGCCCGGCCGCCGGTCTGTTCGCCGGGGCGGTACTGGCCCTGACCCCGGCCGCGGCGCTGATCTTCCGCTTCAACAACCCGGACGCGCTGCTGGTGCTGCTGATGACGGCGGCCGCGTACTGCATGGTCCGGGCCCTGGAGAACGCCTCGACCAAGTGGATGCTGCTGGTCGGCACCGCCCTGGGCTTCGCCTTCCTGACCAAGATGCTGCAGGGCTGGCTGATCGTGCCCGCCCTCGGCCTGGCCTATCTGGTGTGCGCGCCGACCTCGGTGCCGCGCCGGATCCTGCAGCTGCTGGCCGGCCTGGGCGCGATGATCGTCTCCTGCGGCTGGTGGATCGCCATCGTCTCGCTCTGGCCGGCCGACTCCCGCCCGTACGCCGGTGGCTCGGAGAACAACTCGGTGCTGGAACTGGTCTTCGGCTACAACGGCCTGGGCCGGATCTTCGGCGGCTCCGGCAACGGCGGGGGCGGCGGAATGGGCGGCGGTGGTGGCATGCAGGGCGGCGTGGCCGGTTCGTCGTTCGGCGGCCCGACCGGCCTGAACCGGCTGTTCGGCTCGGAGATGGGCAACCAGATCTCCTGGCTGCTGCCGGCCGCGCTGATCGCCCTGGTGGCCGCGCTGATCATCACCTGGCGCCGGCCGCGCACCGACCGCACCCGGGCCGCGCTGATCATCTGGGGCGGCTGGTTGCTCACCATCTGGCTGATCTTCAGCTACATGAAGGGCACCATCCACCCTTACTACACGGTGGCGATGGCCCCGGCCGTGGCCGCGGTGATCGCGGTGGCCGGCAAGACCTTCTGGGACGCCCGCGACCTCTGGCGGGCCCGTCTCGCCCTGGCCGCGATGATCCTGGCCAGCGGCTGGTGGTCGTACACCCTGCTGGCCCGCAACGCCGACTGGCACCCGGAACTGCGCTACCTCGTCCTCGTGGTGACCGTGATCGCCGGGATCGGCCTGATCATCCCGCTGCGCCTGGCCACCCGGGCCCTGGCCGCGCTGGTCCTGGCCGGTCTGCTCGGCGGGGTGGCGGGTAGCGCGGCCTACGCCGTGGCCACCACCGCCAACTCGCACACCGGATCCATTCCCTCGGTCGGCCCGTCCACCTCCAGCGAGTTCGGCGGAGGCATGGGTGGCGGAGGCATGGGAGGTGGCGGCATGGGCGGTGGGTCCAGCGTGAGCCAGGACCTGGTCGAGTTGCTGCAGAATGCCGGCACCAAGTGGGCGGCCGCCACGGTCAGCTCGAACTCGGCCGCACCGCTGCAGTTGGCCAGCGACCAGCCGGTGATGGCCATCGGCGGTTTCTCGGGTAGCGATCCGGCTCCCACGCTGGAAGAGTTCCAGGACTACGTCTCCGCCGGTGAGGTGCGGTACTTCATCTCCGGCGGGATGGGCGGCGGCCGTGGCGGTGGGCCCGGCGGCAACAGCGAGATCGCCGAATGGGTTGCGGCGAACTACACCGCGACTACCGTAGGAGAGCAGACGGTCTACGACCTCCAGGCGTCGTAGACAGCCCAGGAACTGGTGCGGCGGTGCTGCGGACCCCCTCCCGTAGTGCTGCCGCACCCTCTGCCGTCGCAGCAAGGGTGCTGAGCGGGGGTGGGACCGGTGGAGACGCTCGATCTGGAGCCGGGCAACGACGGGTCGTTCGAGGACCCGCCTTCCTCACCGCTGCGCCTGCTGCTCTATACCGTCGGCGCCGTCCTGGTTCTGCTGCTCGGCATGCTGGTGGTCGGGACCACCCCGGAGCGCCGGACCGGCCTGGAACCGGAGCCCCGGCCGGTGATCACCACCGTGATCGCCCCCTACCCGATCTCCCCGTTCGGCCTGCTCGACACCTGCGACGTGCGCACCGATCACCGCAACTACCTGATCGTGTCGTTCTGGCTGAACAACCTCACCACGCAGCCGGTTCTGCTGGCCGAGGTGACGGGCCCACCGCAGATCGGGGGCGGCGTGCGTGCGCAGGGCCCGGTGTACTCGGGCGGCACCTGCCGGCGGCCGGCCAAGGGAACCGGCCAGGTGGTCCTCGACTCGGCCAGATCCCGGCTCTACACGGTGCGGTGGCTGCTGCCCGACACCTGCCCCGAGTCGTCCCCGCTGGAGGTCTCGGTGCTCTACCAGCTGCCCGGGGAGACGAAACTACGATCCGATCTGGTCACCGTTGCGGTGGATCTGGGTGGAATCGGCTTCCGGCAGTGCCCCAAGATCGTCGCCACCGAGTTCCCCAAGTGAAAATGCGGTCAAGGCAACCCGGTTGGAGACTCTTCGGGTGGCCCTCCTGGAGCAGCAGTGCCCGAAACGCATGGTCTACGGCCCGTGTGGGGGAGTACGGCCGGATCTGAGCTGTGAAATGGCCAGCCGGCCGTGTCCGTTCGCGACGTCCGGTGAGGCGGTCTCGTGGCTGGGGCCGCCGGCCGAGAAGCGTCCGTTGCTCGGTTCCTCGAAACCCCTGGTGCTCACCGACTTCACGGTTCGCCCGTTCGACCTGTCATCGGTGGACGCGGTGGCCACCGCCCTGCACGGATCGTGCGACGGGGTGCTGGTCGGGGAGCATCACAACCGGCCGGATTTTCCGCCGACCTTGATGACCAGCCTGCTCGCGGCGGCTGGATTACCCGCCTGGATCACGCTGACCTGCAGAGATCGCAATCGGGTGGTGCTGGAACAGGAACTGGCAGGGCTGCTGGCAGCGGGCGCGGCGGGCGTGCTGTGCGTAACTGGAGACGGCCGTGGGCACGATGTCCGGCCCGATGTGACACAGGTTTTCGACATTGACAGCACTCGCCTGGCGGCGCTGGCGGCGAGCCTGGGGCTGATGGTTGCGGTTGCTGAGGCGCCGGATGCTCCGCCGATTGATCTGCGGCCCAAGCGGCTTCGGGAGAAGCAGCGGGCCGGTGCCCAGGTCTGTCTGCTGAACCATGTTGCCTCGCCGGCCCGGGTGGCCGAATTCATCGGTCAGGCGCAGGCGAACGGGGCGAGTCTGCCGATCATCGCCGGGGTTGCGGTGTTCACCGACGAGCGGTCGGCCCGGGCCTTGAGTCTGCCGGGTCTGGGTCTGGATCCGGTTGTGGTGGAACGGGTTCTGTCCGCGAAGGATCCGGTGGCGGCGGGGATCGAGGCGGCGGTCACCGAGGCCCAAGAGCTACTGGCAACGGACGGCGTGGTCGGGGTGAACCTGTCGGGTCTGGCTTCCGGGCGGGGAGAGGTCTTCGCGGCCGGGATCAAGGCCGAAGTAGGGCGGGAGGTGCTCGGGCGGTGAGCGATGCCATGGAATCCGAATTCGGAGCGGTCGCCGCGTGGACTGCCGACGCAGTACGAATTCTCGGCCCGGAGTACGCCGTTCCGGCGGCTTGTCAGGGCAGCGCCGATCCGCTCATGCTCGAATGGCTCGCCCGGGAATGCCGTTTAGCCCAAAGAACAGTGCTTTTGGACGTCGGCGGAGGGATGGGTGGGCCGGCCACCTTTGCGGCGCGGGAGTACGGGGCTCGTCCGGTTGTGCTCGAGCCCATGATTGCGGCCTGCCGGGCGGCTGCGGATCTGTTCGGCTTGAAAGCTCTGGCGTGCGAAGGATCGCGCCTGCCGGTGGCCGACGAAAGTGCCGATGCGGTGTGGTGTCTGGGTGTTCTCTGCACCACGCCGGACAAGACCGAGCTGCTCGAGGAGATCGCCCGGGTGATGAAACCGGCTGCGCGCCTGGGCCTGTTGGCGTTCGTCAGTGATCAGCCTCGGCCGCCGGGAGCTCCAGAGGGCAACGACTTCCCGTCCGAGACAGAACTGCCCGGGCTGCTGGAGAAGACCGGGCTGGAAGTGACAGCGCTGGTCGATCCGCCGGAGAGCGCCGACCACGCCTGGCAGCGCCGGGCGGACGAGGCCACTGCGCTCATTGGGCAACTGCACGCTGGGGACCCGCGCCTGGACGAGGCGCGGGACCAGCAGCAGCGGATCAAAAAGCTGATCGGGGACGGGGTCGTGCGGGCGAAACTGCTCAGCGCCCGACGGTTCTAGGCCTGGCCGGTGACCTCGGCCGTGAGCTGGAGCGAGCGCAGCCGGCCCTCGGTCTCGGTGTGCGCGAACGCCACGATCAGCTCGTCCGCGTCGGCGAGCTTCTTGAAGTCGTCCAGGTAGTCCTTGACCTCGCCGGGCGTGCCCGCCGCGGTGTACTTGGTCATCTCCTCCAGCTGCACGGCCTCGCCGGAGTCGACGATCTGCGCGGCCTCGGCCTCGGTGATCGTGCGGCCCCGGCCGTAGAGCAGGCCCACTCGCTGGATCTTCACCCGGCGCAGTTCGGCCTGGGCCTGCTCGGTGGTGTCGGTGGCGATCACGTTCAGCGCGGCCAGCACGTGCGGGCGCTCCAGCTGGGCCGAGGGCTTGAAGTCCCGGCGGTAGATGGCCACCGCGTCGTGCAGGGCGGACGGGGCGAAGTGCGAGGCGAAGGCGTAGGGCAGGCCGAGCGCGGCGGCCAGCTGGGCCCCGAACAGCGACGAGCCGAGGATGTACAGCGGCACGTTGGTGCCCTTGCCGGGGATCGCCTGCACACCCCGGACCTTGGACTCACCGGCCAGGAAGCCCTGCAGTTCGACCACGTCCTGCGGGAAGTGCTCGGCGGTGGCCGGGTCGCGGCGCAGCGCGTAGGTGGTGGCCTGGTCGGAGCCGGGAGCCCGGCCCAGACCCAGCTCGATCCGGCCCGGGTGCACCTCGGCCAGCGTGCCGAACTGCTCGGCGATCACCAGCGGGGAGTGGTTCGGCAGCATCACGCCACCGGCGCCGAGCTTGATCGTCCGGGTGTTCGCGGCCACGTGGGCGATCAGCACGCTGGTGGCCGAGGAGGCGATCGCGGCCATGTTGTGGTGCTCGGCGTACCAGACCCGCTCGTACCCGGTCTGCTCGGCGGTCTGGGCCAGGGCCACGCTCGCGGCGATCGCCTCGCCGGCGGTCTGGCCCTTCGCCACGGGAGCGAGGTCGAGGATCGACAGGGGTGTGGCCACGGGTTGCTGCCCTTCGTTGCGGGAATCGGTCCTACCAACGGGTGCCAACCACGGACGTCCGTGGTCTAGTCCCGATTCCCGCCACCTGTTTGATCGGGATCGATCAGTTCTGCTCGAGGTCCGGGGTGTCGGCCAGCTTGGCCTGGACCGGCGTGTGGTCCAGGGCCGCCACCTCGGGGTGGTTCAGGTCGAAGGCCGGGCGCTCGGAGCGGATCCGCGGCAGCCGGTTGAAGTTGTGCCGCGGCGGCGGGCTGGAGGTGGCCCATTCCAGCGAAGCGGCGTGACCCCACGGGTCGTCCGGCAGCTGCACGAAGGGCTTGCGGGCCGTCAGGTAGACGTTCAGCAGGAACGGCAGCACCGACACGGCCAGCAGCACCGAGCCCACCGTGGAGATCTGGTTGTACAGCTGGAAGCCGTCTTCCGGCAGGTAGTCGGCGTAGCGGCGGGGCATGCCCTCCACCCCGAGCCAGTGCTGGATCAGGAAGGTGAGCTGGAAACCCACGAAGGTGAGCCAGAAGTGCACCTGGCCGAGCCGCTCGTTCAGCATCCGGCCGGTGAGTTTCGGCCACCAGAAGTGGAATCCGGCGAACATCCCGAACACCACCGTGCCGAACACCACGTAGTGGAAGTGCGCCACCACGAAATACGTGTCGGAAAGGTGGAAGTCCAGCGGCGGGGTGCTCAGGATCACCCCGGTCAGGCCACCGAACAGGAAGGTCACCAGGAACCCGATCGACCAGACCATCGGCATCTCGAAGGTGATCGAGCCACCCCACATGGTGCCGACCCAGTTGAAGAACTTCACCCCGGTGGGCACCGCGATCAGCATCGTCATGAACGCGAAGAACGGCAGCGCGACCTGGCCCGTGGTGTACATGTGGTGGGCCCAGACCGAGACCGACAGGGCGGCGATCGCGATCGTGGCGAAGACCAGGGTCTTGTAACCGAAGATCGGCTTGCGGCTGAAGACCGGCAGGATCTCGCTGATGATGCCGAAGAACGGCAGCGCCAGGATGTAGACCTCGGGGTGGCCGAAGAACCAGAACAGGTGCTGCCACAGCAGCGCGCCGCCGTTCTCCGGGTCGAAGATCGTTGCCCCGAAACGCCGGTCGGCGCCCAGCGCCAGCAGTGCGGCGGCCAGCGGCGGGAAGGCCATGATCACCAGGATCGAGGTGATCAGGATGTTCCAGGTGAAGATCGGCATCCGGAACATGGTCATGCCGGGGGCGCGCATGCAGATGATCGTGGTGATGAAGTTGACCGCACCGAGGATGGTGCCCAGACCGCCCAGGGCCAGGCCGAACACCCACAGATCACCGCCGACGCCGGGGGAGTAGACCGCGTTCGACAGCGGCGCGTAGGCGAACCAGCCGAACGAGGCCGCGCCCTGCGGGGTGAGGAAACCGGCCGCGGCGACCAGCCCACCGAAGAGGTACAGCCAGTACGACAGCATGTTCAGCCGCGGAAAGGCCACGTCGGGCGCGCCGATCTGCAGCGGCATGATCGCGTTGGCGAAGCCGGCGAACAGCGGGGTGGCGAACAGCAGCAGCATCACCGTGCCGTGCATGGTGAAGATCTGGTTGTACGACTCCTTGCTGCCGACCACCTGCAGGCCCGGGCTCCACAGCTCCAGCCGGATCACCATCGCCATCAGGCCGGCCAGCAGGAAGAAGAAGAAAGAGGTGACCAGGTAGAGGTTTCCGATCACCTTGTGGTCGGTGCTGGTCAGCCAGCGGACGATCGAGGACCCCTTTTTGCGGGGCACCGGGCGGGCGATCGCCGCCGGTTCGGTCTGGAGCGTCATCGAAGAAAGGCCTCACCCGTCGTGTGGATCCCGGGTTTGGTCTGATGCCTCTGCGCCGGGTGCAAGTGCTGTTGCGCACTCCAGTTTGTCCACCAATGACTGATTCACCAGGGACCTAAGCCCTGCCACCCTCGGGACCCTGGACAACGGGTGTCTCGCAGTCCGGGAGACGGTAACGTTCTGTTGGCCATCTGTGGACGATCGGGTGAACGAGGTCGCATGAGCATCGCCTTCGCCAGAGACGCGGGTACCGCTGCGTACTACGACAAGCGGGCGCGCGAGTACGACGACTGGTACACCGGTGAGGGCCGCTTCGCCTCGCGCGAGCGTCCGGGCTGGCGCGAGGAGGTGATCCGGCTGGTCGAGTTCGTGGCCGCGCTGCCGGCCGCCCGCACCCTCGACATCGCCTGCGGCAGCGGATTTCTCACCCGGCACCTGGCCGGCCTGGTGGTCGCCCTGGACCAGAGCCCGGCGATGGTCGCGCTGACCCAGTCGCGGCTGCCCGAGGGAGTGGCGATGACCGGTGACGCGCTGAACCTGCCGTTCCCCGGCGGGGCGTTCAACCGGGTGATCACCGGGGACTTCTACGGGCACCTGCCCGAGGACGAGCGCGAGCACTTCCTGGCCGAGGCCCGCCGGGTGGCCCCCGAGCTGATCGTGATCGACTCGGCGCTGCGGCCCGGGCTGCCCGCCTCGCGCACCGAGGAACGGGTGCTGAACGACGGCTCCCGGCACCACGTGTACAAGCGGTTCCTCTCGCCCACCCAGCTGGCGGCCGAGATCGGCGGCGAGGTGCTGTTCACCGGGACCTGGTTCGTGGTGGCCCGGTCGGTACAGGTCTGATCAGCTGATCGCCCGGGCGATCACCCGGTCCGGGTCGTTCAGCCAGAGCCCGGCGTTGGCCGTCTCGATCTTCACCTCGGAGCCGTCCCGCAGCTGGAGTTTCAGCACCTGACCACCGCTGGTGGCCCAGGAGGTACGGTGCTGGGCGTCGGCGATCTCGCGGAAACTCAGCCAGAGCGCGTCGTTCGCCTCGGCCCAGGCCTGTGGCTCCTCGCCCACCTCGGCGGTGAGGTCGGCCAGCCGCTGAGCCACCTGGTCCTGGTAGTGGCTGCGCGGGGTGAACACGAACTTCATTGCCCGGGCCGGGTTCATCCGGCCCTCGGGCGGGGTGCGGGCGGCCAGGATGCCCTCGTCGAACACCAGCACGTCCTGCCCGCCGCGGGGTTTCAGGCGGTGCCGGGCCGGGCCCTTCACGACCACCCGGGCCCAGCCGATCGCCGCCACCGCGATCGCCTCGGCCAGCTGCTGCGGCGCCGCCACCGGCAGGTGCAGGTCGACCTCGGCCGCGATCAGCGCGTCGGCCAGATCCCGCACCCGGTAAGAGTCTTCCACCGCATCCTGGATCAGCTCGTCGAAGGGCCAGTCGTACCAGCGATCGTCCGGTGCCAGGAAGCCGATCTGCACCGGCCCCGCAGGGGTGTAGTCCGGCTCGAAGCTGAGCCGCTCGTCCCGCCCCAGCACCGTGGTGACCGCCGCCAGCAGCGACTCGCCCAGCAGCCGGCGGGCCAGCTGATCACGCTGCTGGCGCGGGATGTCACCGCGCAGCAGGGGCTGTACCACCTGCTCGCCCTCACCGGCCGCCATCACCCGCAGCACCGAGTCCAGGGTCGGCGGCAGGTCCCGGTCGAACTGCCGCAGCGCGCTCATGAACTGCGCGGCCGTGGTCTCGAACCGGCGCAGACCGGCGAAGGTGAGCACGGTGGCCCAGTCGGTGGCCTGGCCCGCGGGCCCGGGCGCGATCTGGGTGGCCTCCACCTCGGCCATCCGCCGGCCCGGCTCGAGCAGCCACGACCAGGCCGGGTCGTCGGGGTACTCCAGGTACGGCACGTCGCGGGGATCCGGCTCGGGCAGGCGGCGCAGCAGCGCGATCCGCTCGGGCACCGGCGGGTGCGAGTCGTACGGTGAGCTGGGGCGAGGGTTGCGGCGCACCGCTTCCCGGAGGTCCTCGTCGGACTCTTCCAGCACCTCGGTCAGCGCCTGGGCCAGGCTGCCGCGCGGGCCGTCGCGCAGCATCGAGTCCCCGTAGAAGCCGAGCACCCGCTGCCAGGCCACCCGGGTGTACTGCAGCTGGGCCAGCGCGCTGATCAGGGCGTGCGGTCCGGCCAGGCGGGCCGACCACAGATCGGCCTGACGCTCGTGCTCGCGCCGGACCGAGGACGAGACCCGGTCGTACAGGTTCAGGTATGCCCGCAGCAGGCGGTGCACCAGGCCCTCGTCCAGGTTGTCCACGGTGGCCCGCAGGAAGTAGCGCGAGCGGTGCACGAAGCCGCTGCCCCGGGTGTGGCCGTGTGCGAAATGGCCGATCTCGTGCGCGATCACGGCCCGCAGCTCGGCCCGGTTCATCCCGACCAGCAACGGCAGGCCGATGATCAGCTCACGGTCCCCACTGGCCTCGGTCACCGCGGCGGTGACCTCGCCGACCAGCACCACGCGATCCGGCGGGTCCTCGCCCATCGCCTCGGACAGCGCATCGATCTCGTCCCAGAGCTCGGGCTCCTGCTCGGGAGTCACCTCCAGGCCCGGGGCCGGCGGCACCGCCCGCAGCCGCAGCAACTCCCGGCCGGTCGCCAGAACCGCCGCGACCAGCGGGAACGCCAGCACCAGGACCTGTCCGCCGAGATGGCCGGCCAGTTCGACCCCGACCAGGAACAACGCCGCGATCACGCACAGCAGACCCAGCACCACAGCCGGAAACGCCACCAGCAGCGCCACACTCGCCCAGACGCGAAGCCGCATCCTCCAAGCCACCACACTTCGATCCGCATCCGCATCCTTGCGAGCGGACCATCGAAGGGGACCCTATGGGTTTTCCCTCAGGAAGGTGACCTTTTTCAGCCTAGGCGCACACAACGTCTCAAATTTCAGGTCTGTCGAAGTGGTACTCCACCCAGCGCATCGGTCAGGTCCTCGGCCCGCACCGGCTTGGACAGGTAGCCGTCCATCCCGGCGTCCGCGCAGGCGTCCCGGTCCTCCTTGGTCACGCTCGCGGTCATCGCGATGATGTGCGGCTGCCGGTCGGGCGGGATCTGGGCCCGGATCGCCCGGGTCGCCTCCAGCCCGTCCATCACCGGCATGTGCATGTCCATCAGCACCACGTCGTAGTCGATCCGCTGCACCGCCTCGACCGCCTCGGCGCCGTTGTTGGCCAGCTCGACGGTGTGCCCGAGCTTGCCCAGCATCAGCCGCCCGACCTTCTGGTTGATCTCGTTGTCCTCCACCAGCAGGATCCGCAGCTTGCCGGCGTTCAGCAGATCGCGTTCCCGGGGAGCGGGCCGATGAGAGACGGGTCGGTTGTCGATAGGTGCGGACGGTTGCGGAATCGTCGGGGCCGGTTGCGCAGGAGGCATGACCTCCGGGGCGAGAACCTGACCCAGTGCCTCGGCCAGCGCCGCACTTCGGATGGGTTTGGTCAGCACCGCCTCGAAAACCTTCTCCTGGCTGCGATCACGCCGACCGATGCTGGACAACAGCACCAGGGGGAGATCCTTGCCGCCGGGCAGCTGCCGCAGCGCCAGGGCCAGCTGCACCCCGTCCATCACCGGCATCGCGTAGTCCAGGATCGCCAGGTCGAACTGCACCCCGCTGCCGATCAGCGCCAGCGCGGCCAGCGGGGAGGCGCTGTCCTGACAGGTCATCCCGTAGCTCTCCAGCTGCAGGCGCAGGATCCGGCGGTTGGTGTCGTTGTCGTCCACGACCAGCACGTGCCGCCCGGCCACGATCGCCGGGGGCCGCTTGCGCAGGGCCTGCGGGCCGTTGAACCGGCCCAGCGAGACCCCGAAGGTGAACTGCGAACCCACCCCGACCTCGCTGGTCACGGTGAGCCGGCCGGCCATCGCCTCGACGATCGCCTTGCTGATCGCCAGGCCCAGGCCGGTGCCGCCGTACAGCCGGGTGGTGGAGGCGTCGACCTGGCTGAACGACTTGAACAGCCGGCCCATGTTCTCCTTCGAGATGCCGATCCCGGTGTCGGCCACGGTGAACCGCAGGCGCAGCCGGTCCGTCGGGGACTCCGCGTCCCAGCTGGCCGGGGCGCTCGGGTCGGGCAGGTCGTCGGGATGCTCCAGCTCCACCTTCAGCAGCACGTCGCCCTCGGCGGTGAACTTGATCGCGTTGCTGACCAGGTTGGTCATCACCTGCCGGAGCCGGGTGACGTCGCCGACCACCACCGCCGGGCAGTCGTCGGACACGTGCGAGACCAGGTCGATGTTCTTCACCGACCCGGCGAACTGGGCGATCGCCCCCTCCACGCACTCGCGCAGCTCGAACGGGTGCTCCTCCAGGTCCAGGTCGCCGGCCTCGATCTTGGAGAAGTCGAGGATGTCGTTGATGATCGCCAGCAGCTGGTCGCCGCTGCTGCGCACGGTGTGCAGCAGCTCGCGCTGCTCGTCGTTCAGCGGGGTCTCCAGGAGCAGCCCGGTCATCCCGATCACCGCGTTCATCGGGGTGCGGATCTCGTGGCTCATCGTGGCCAGGAACGCCGACTTGGCCTTGGTCGCCGCCACCGCCACGTCCCGGGCCTTGGTCATCGCCTCCATCGCGGCGGCCTTCTCGGCCTCGGCCCGGCGCTTCTCGGTCACGTCCAGCGCCACCGTGCAGATCGCGTAGGTCTCCCCGGCCTCGTCCTGCAGCGGGATCCGCACCGTGTCGTACCAGTGCCGGCCGTCCGGCAGGTCGGCGATCTCCACCACCGGCACCGCCCGGTCGATGCCGCGCCGGTCGTTGGCCCGCCAGCGGTCGGCCATCCGGGGATCGATCGCCTCGTCGGTCCTGCCGACGATGTCCGCCTCCGCGATCCCGAAGGCGTCCACGAAGGCCTGGTTGACCATCAGGTAGCGACCCCGCAGGTCCTTCACCGTGATGATCGACTGGTTGTTCTGGATCACCGCCCGCAGCATGTGACTCTGCGCGTCCCGGTCCTTCTCGGCCTGCACCCGGGCGGTGACGTCGGTGACCACTCCGATGTAGCCGGTCACCTCGTCCTCGTCGCCGTCGTGCATCGGGCGCATGGTGACCGAGACGGTGCGCCGGGTGCCGTCCTTGGCGATGTAGGTGCGCGGCCGGGCCAGCGCCGGGTGCCCGGCGTGCTCGACGAACATCGAAAGCCCGAACGGGGTGTTCAGTTCCGCCGCGATCTGCTCCATCTCGAACGGGTCGTGCCAGGTCAGGCCCTTGGTGGTGCCCAGCACCTCGGCCGCGCTCCAGCCCAGCATCCGCTCCGCCCCGCGGTTGAACAGGGTGATCCGGCCCTCGGTGTCGATCGCGATGAAGGCGTGCTCGGTGGAGTCCAGCACCTGCACGAAAAGGTCTCGGGCGCGGCGTAGTTCGCGTTCGGTCTGGCGCAGCTCGGTGATGTCCTGGATGGTGCCGACGATCCGGGCGCCGTCGTGGTCGTTCTCGCGCCGGCCCCGGGCCTGCACGATCCGCACCTCGCCGTCGGCCCGCAGGATCCGGTACTCGATCTCCTCGGCCGGGCCGCCGTCGCGGATCCGCTCGGTGGCCTTGCGGACCCGGTCGCGGTCCTGCGGGTGGTTGAACGCCCGGGCCTGCTCCACCGAGGGGGTCACGCTGCCCGGTTCCACCCCGAAGATCCGGTACAGCTGCGGCGACCACCACGACTGACCGGTGCCCAGATCCACCGTCCAGCTACCCAGTTCGGCGATCTCCTGAGCCTCTTCGAGCTGATTGCCGCGCCGGATCGCCTCGGCGGTGGCGGAGCCGAGCGCGTGCTGCACCATCATCCGGTCGGTGACGTCGCGACCGACCAGCATCAGCTCGGTGACGATGCCGTCCTCGCCCTGGATCGGCAGCAGGGTCACCTCGATCTGCCGGTAGCTGCCGTCGTCGGCCCGCCGGATCCGGGTGGTGAAGTCCCGCCGCTGCCCGGCGTTCACCTCGGTCAGGGCCTGCTGGGCATGGGCCAGGTCGTCGGGGTGGACGATCTGCTCGATGATGTCCTCGGTGGCCATGGCGGTCTCCGGGGTCAGCCCGAGGACGCTGGTGAGGGCGTGGGAGGCGTAGCGCACCCGGCCCTCGGGGGAGAGCCGGGCGATGATGTCCGGCGAGCTCTCCACCAGGGTCCGGTACCGGCTCTCGGACTCGGCCACCCGGGCGATCAGCCGTTGCCGCTCGGCCAGCTCCTGCTCCCGCTCGAACAGCGTGCGGCGCAGCGTGAGCTGGGCCATCACCTGGTCGGAGAGCACGTTCAGCAGTTCCAGCTGGTCCGCGGTGAGCTCGCGCGGCTCGTAGTCGATCACGCAGAGTGTGCCGAGCACCTCGCCGGAGGGCGTCTCGAGCGGGAAACCGGCGTAGAAGCGGATCTTGGGGTCGGCGACGACCAGGGGGTTGTCCGCGAACCGGGGGTCGGTGCGGGCGTCGGCGACGATCACCGGGGCCCGGTCGGCCACCACCCGGTCGCAGAAAGCGGTCTTGCGGTCGCCCTCGCGGTTGGCCATCCCGACGGCGGCCTTGAACCACTGTCGGTGCTCGTCGATCATCGTGATCGTCGAGCTCGGGGTGCGGGCGATCGAGGACGCGACCTTCACCAGGGCGTCGAAGCCCGGCTCGGGGTCGGTGTCGAGCACCCGGTACTCGCTCAGTTCGGCCAGCCGCCGGGCCTCGGCCAGATCCGACTCGGTCAGATCCGCCGCGACCTGGTCCGCCTCGTTCGTCGTGCCCGCTTCGCTCACCGTGCCCGCGCCTTCGCTCTCCTCGGTCACCTCGTGACTATCGGCGCGGGCAGGCCGGTGCTGGACCCCCGGGCGGGCCACATTAGAAGACGATGAGGATCCGGCCCTCGGTGGAACCGGCCCCTGGTGGGCCCCGTTGAATCAGGGACGTCCCGATCGAGTTTCTCTGGAGGCACCAAGTCATGCGCAGTGTGGGTACCAAACGCCCTCTGGCGGTCCGCTCGTTGGTGGCGCTGCCGCTCGCTGCGCTGCTCCTGGCCGGTTGCGGGGAGAGCGGCGACTCGGCCGCCGACCGGATCAACCAGCTCAACGACACCGCCAACGAGCTGAACGAGAGCGCCCAGGACCTGGAGTCCGCGGCCGACAACCTGCCCAACCTGGACGATGCCGAGCAGGCCCTGGAAGAGGCGGCGGCCTCGGTCGGCGAGCGCGGCCAGGCCGAGCTGGCCTGCACCGCGGTGGAGACGGTGGTGAACACCAGCGAGGGCGGCGACACCGAGGCGGCGGCCACCCAGCTGGCCACCACGGTGGCCACGATCTTCAACACCGTCGGGCAGGACGAGGAGGAGGCGGGCAGCTTCGACCTGGACGCGGTGCTGCAGGAGGAGTGCCCGCAGGTGCACGAGGACGCCCTGAGGGTCTCCGAGAAGGACAGCCTGAACCAGCTTTACCGCAACTGACGTACCGAACGGCCCGGGTCTCCTCGCAGGGGATCCGGGCCGTTCCGTTTTGTGCACCTGGTGTGACACCTGTGAATGGCGAGGTAGCCTGCCATTGGCGGCCAACGGGGCTCTGGCCAGGTCAAAGGTGACTTTCAACCGCCTGGGCGATTTACTCGGAGATCACACCGTGTCACATGTTTTTGGTAAGGCTGTCCGCATTCTGGTGGCGGTCCCGCTGGCCGGGCTGATGCTGGCGGGCTGCGGCGCGGGAAGTGACTCGGCCGCCGAGCCGCCGACCAGCGTGGAGGACATCATCGGCGGGCAGGCGAGCGAGTCCCCGGGGGCCTCGGACATCAATTCCCTGCTGGTGTGCGACGCCGTGGAGAGCGCGCTGGCCGATGCCGGTGAGCAGGCCTCGGCCCAGGAGGTGCGCACCCAGCTGCGTAAGACCCTGAACGCCGCGTTCAAGGGCTCGACCACGCCGGACGTGACGATCGCGGACTCGGACGTGGACCGGCTGATGAACAAGGGCTGCCCGGGCGAGCGGGCCAAGGCGCTGACCGCGGCCGACATGGAGGAGCTGGCCAGCCTCTCCGCCCGCCGCTGATCAGGCCGGTACGAGTTCCCGGGCCGGGGGTGCGGGCGTCTTGCGCCGCGGCAGCCAGGCCTGCTCGATGTAGCGGTGGCCCACCTCGGCCGCCAGCAGCGCCCCGCCGACCCCGGTGAGAACGACGAAACCGGCCACCCGGGGCGCGTCCAGGTTCAGCCCGGCCAGGTCGAGCACCAGCTTGACGCTCATCAGCACCGGGCCGTGCAGCGCGTAGATGGCGAACGAGCGGCTGCCCAGCCACTGCACCACCGGCAGGTTGAGCAGTCGCTGGGCCGGGCCGCCGGTCGGCGCCGCCAGGCTCAGCACCAGGGCCATCGACAGCAGCAGCATCGGCAGGAAGCGCAGGTCCCGCACGATCTCGCGCTCCCAGCAGGCCCACACCAGCAGCCCGAGCGAGAGCACGCCGA
Source organism: Kineosporia babensis (assembly GCF_021129305.1). GTDB lineage: Bacteria > Actinomycetota > Actinomycetes > Actinomycetales > Kineosporiaceae > Kineosporia > Kineosporia babensis. The sequence goes on from NZ_JAJOMB010000009.1 coordinate 259,925, forward strand.
CCGGCATCGCCCCGCGCAGCCGGCCGCGCTCACTCAGGTGGACGTACAGCGCGTAGGTGACCATGCCGGCCCCGAGCCCGCCCAGGCCGCGGCCGAAAGCCACCCAGCCCAGGGTGTTCTCGGCGTCGGCGGGGGTCAGGGTGAGGATCACCGCGCCGGCCACGAACGCGGCCGGGCCGACCAGGGCGCGCAACCGGAACGAGCACACCGCGATCAGGGCGACGATCAGGATGTTGGTCCACAGCTCGATCGACAGCGACCAGGCCGCGGCGTAGCCGGCGAACAGCGGGCCGGTGAAACCCTGGACCAGGAAGAAGCTGCGGATCCAGGCCGGGCCGGTGGCGTCCTCGGCGGTGAAGGCCCCGGCCTCCGGGGTGTGGAACAGGTTGAGGGCCTGGCACAGCGCCACGAAGGCCACTCCGAGCAGGGCGATCGTCCAGGCGGTGAGGTGCAGCGGCATGAACCGGCGCACCCGTAGCTGGGCGAACCGCCACGCCCCCTTCAGGCCGTCGGTACGCAGCATGGTCCGGGCCAGCACGAAGCCGCTGAGCACGAAGAACAGGTCCACCATCAGGTAGCCGCCGGTGATCAGCCGGTCCAGGCTGTCCGGGGCGCCGAGGTCGCGCAGTTCGCGGCGCAGGTGGAAGAAGACCACCGCCAGCGCCGCCAGGCCGCGCAGGCCGTCCAGAGCGGTGAACCGGTTCGCGCCGGACATGTAGTGCCTTTCGCCTCTACTTTCAACGACGACGGAAGGCTAGGTGAACACTGTGAAAATCGCGCGTCGAGATGTGCGGTTTGCCCGACAGTTGGAGTTTATTTTTCATTTCCCTTACAGAGATTTGGGTCTCGCGGCTCTGTGTAGTCGCTCGGCCACCCGGCTCACCGCCGCCGCCAGTTCCGGCGGTTCCAGTACCTCGAACTCCGCCCCGATCAGGCCGAGCCAAGGCGCCATCGACTCCGGGTCCGAGCCCCCGAGGGTGACCACGCACTGGTCGTCTCCTTCGGCCTCGACCAGTTCGGCGGTCGTCCCCAGTCGTTCGGTTACGCTCGGCGCCGCCTCGAACACCCGCACCCGGGCGCTGACCGCCCACTGCACCGACTGGCTGCCTCGCTTCACGAACGCCGCCGCGTCACCGCCGGGCACCTCCCGTTCGGTGAACCGGGCGCCCACGCCCAGCGGATCGCTGATCCGGTCCACCCGGAACGTGCGCCAGTCCTTGCGGTCCAGGTCCCACGCCACCAGGTACCAACGCCGGCCCCAACTGACCAGGCGATGCGGCTCGACCGCCCGCTTGGAGGCATTGCCGGTGTGGTCGGCGTAGGCGAAGCGCACCCGCTCACGATCCCGGCAGGCCGAGGCCAACAACGAAAGCGTGGACGGGTCGACGACCGGGATCTGGGTGGCGCCGGCGCCCGGACCCACCCGCACCGTGTAGGCGCTCAACGCATCCACCCGGCGCCCGAGCCGGGACGGCAGGACCCGCTGGAGCTTGGTCAGGGCCCGCAGCGCACTCTCCTCAAGGCCGGACACTGCACCACCGGCCGCGGTTCTGAGGCTGAGGGCGATGGCCACGGCCTCGTCGTCTTCCAGCAGCAGGGGCGGGAGATCGGCGCCCGCGCCCAGGCGGTAGCCACCGACCGAACCGCGGGTGGCGTCCACTGGGTAGCCCAGCGAGCGAAGTCGTTCTATGTCGTGGCGGATCGTGCGGGTGCTCACGCTCAGCCGCTGGGCCAGTTCCGGGCCGGACCATTCGCGCGGGGTCTGGAGCAGGGACAGCAGTTGCAGCAGGCGCTTGGAGGTCTCGGCCATGCTGACGAGGGTGTCATGGCATCAGGACGAGAACGTTCCTGATGCTGCGGGTGCAGTTCCGGGAGGGACAGTGTTCTCAACCGTTGCGGGGTTCCGGCGCATCCCTTGGGTGGGAGGGGCGGGCACAGGCTGAACTCTGACCAGCCCGGCCGGGCCTCCGACCGGGTGGGCCACCGGGAGTAACCGCGGTCACAGGAATAGCGTCGTGTCTGTGGATCACGAGATCAGAGTGCTGAACGATGCCCAGGAGGTGGGCCGCTCCCTGGAGGTCTTCCTGACCGCCATGGTCGGCCTGCAGCGCATCGACCCGGACAAGATGCCCACCTTCATGGAGCCCGGGCGGACCGTCGGGGCCTACGTGCCCACCGCCAGTCCCAGCGCTGATGTCGCACCGGCCCACACCCAGACCCCGGAACGGCTGGTCGGCACGGCCAGCTCGTTCACCAGCTGGATGGTGGTGCCCGGCGGCAAGAAGGTGCCGCAGGCCGCGGTGACCGACGTGGGGGTGCTGCCCACGCACACCCGGCGCGGGCTGGCCGGCGCACTGATGCGGCACCAGCTGGAGCAGTGCCTGGCCCGCAACGAGGTGATCGCCAGCCTGCGGGCCAGCGAGGCGACGATCTACGAACGCTGGGGCTTCGGCATCGCCAGCAGCGTGGCCTCGGTCGAGATCGCGGTGGGCCAGGCCCGTTTCCGCGACGGGGTGCCCCGGGGCGGCGACGTGCGGCTGGTCGATCTGCGCGAGCGGGCCGATCAGGACCTGCTGGCCCGGATCTACACCGGGGCCAACTGGGTCGGAGCGATCGACCGGCCGAGCTACTGGTGGCGCTCCCGGGCGCACATGCGGCAGCTCAGCAAGGACTTCCACTACGCGGTGGTGCACGGGATCCCCGGGCACGAGGACGGTTTCGCGATCTACACCCCGCAGGACTCGACCGCCTGGTTCCGCTCCAAGGACCGGGCCATCGTGGTCGGCGACTTCGTGGCCAACACCTCGCGCGCCCACTACGGCCTGCTGCGCTACCTGCTCTCGATCGACCTGCTGCAGCGGGTGGTGCTGGACCCGATGCCGCTGGACCACTCGATCGAGAAGCTGCTGGTGGACGAGCGGGCGGTGACCACGCACAGCGCCCGGGACGAGACCTGGCTGCGGCTGGTGGACGTGCAGGCGGCGCTCGCGGCCCGCAGCTACCGTTCGCCGGGGCAGGTGATCATCGAGGTACGCGACCAGCTGCTGCGGGAGAACAACGGCCGCTACATCATCTCCGCCTCGGGGGTGGCCCGGACCGAGCAGCCGCCCGAGATCACCATGGACGTCTCGCAGCTGGCCTGCGTGTACCTGGGCGGGACCAAGTTCTGGCAGCTCGCCCAGGCCGGCCGGATCGCGGTGCACAAGGACGACGGTCTGGCCATGGCCGACTACCTGTTCGGGCTTCGCCGGGCTCCGTTCAGCGGGACCATGTTCTGAGTTCTTGAATTAGGGACGGCTGGAAGTGCACCTTCCAGCCGTCCCCCAGTTCAAACGTCCTCAATCAAGCCCTGGCACCGCGTTCCGCGCCGCCTCCAGCACCGCCCCCGAACGCACAGCCGCGCTTACCCAGCCGATCTCGGGCGCAAGGAAACGATCCGGGCCCGGCCCGGCCACCCCTGTCCGCAAGAAATCCCGTACGGCCGCTGTTCCTGCCGCGGGCTGCAAAGGAGCCCGTAGGTCCAGTGAACGCGCGGCCGTCATCAGTTCGATCGCCAGGACGTCGCGCAGCCCGTCCACCGCGCGGCGCAGCTTACGGGCGGCGTGCCAGCCCATCGAGACGTGGTCCTCCTGCATTGCCGACGACGGGATCGAGTCCACCGACGCGGGCGCGGCCAGCCGCTTCAGCTCCGCCATCAGCCCGGCCGCGGTGTACTGCGCGATCATCAACCCTGAATCCACGCCGGGGGTTTCGGCCAGGAACGGGGGTAGCCCGTCACTGCGCTTGGCGTCCAGATGCCGATCCGTACGGCGCTCGCTGATGCTGGCCAGGTCGGCCACCGCGATCGCCAGGAAGTCCAGGGCGTACGCCACCGGCGCGCCGTGGAAGTTGCCGTTCGACTCCACCCGGCCGTCGTGCGTGACCACGGGATTGTCGATGGCCGCGGTGAGTTCGCGCAGCGCCACCAGCCGGGCGTGCTCCAGGGTGTCGCGGACCGCGCCGTGCACCTGCGGGGCGCAGCGCAGCGAATAGGCATCCTGCACCCGGGTGCAGGCCGGGCCCTGGTGGCTGTCGATGATCGGCGAGTTCTCCAGCAGAATGCGCAGGTTCGCCGCGGACTGCTGCTGTCCGGGATGCGGGCGCAGCCGGGCCAGGTCGGCCGCGAACACCGCGTCGGTCCCCATCAGGGCCTCCACGCTCATCGCGGCGGCCAGGTCGGCCACGGTGACCAGTTCGGTCAGATCGTGCAGGGCGAGCACCAGCATCCCGAGCATGCCGTCGGTGCCGTTGATCAGTGCCAGACCCTCCTTCTCGACCAGCTGCAGCGGCTCGATCCCGGCGGCCGCCAGGGCCTCGGCGGCGGTGGTGAGAGCGCCGGAGGCATCGGTGACCGGGCCTTCGCCGAGCAGGGCCAGGGCGCAGTGGGCCAGCGGGGCCAGGTCTCCGGAACAGCCCAGCGATCCGTATTCGTGCACGACCGGGGTGATTTGGGCATTCAGCAGGGCGGCGTAACTCTGCGCGGTGATCGGCCGGACACCGGTCCGCCCGGTGGCCATGGTGGACAGGCGTTGCAGCATCAGGGCCCGCACCACCTCGGTCTCCACGGCCGGGCCGGCCCCCGCGGCGTGCGAGCGGATCAGCCCGGCCTGCAACTGGGCCCGGGCCGGGAGCGGGATGAACGTGGTGGCCAGAGCGCCGAAACCGGTCGAGATGCCATAGTGCGGTTCGACGTCCTCGGCCAGGTCGGCGATCACCGCGCGGGAGTGGGCGATCGCCTCCAGCGCGGCCTGGTTCAGCTCCACCCGGGCGCCGTGCCGGGCCACCGCCACCACGTCCTCGGTGCTCAGCGGCCCGATGCCCAGCTCTACTGTCGTAAGGGAAATCGTCACGGCGTGATTCGATCGCGTCGGCCGCGTCCGGACAAGAGGTGATGCGGATGAGGAGGCTGGGGATTATCCACCGTTCGGGGTGGAGGCCTCCGGCGATTCGGCCGGGAAAGGATCAGCAGGGAGTGACATTCTTGACCGATGGTGTGGCTGAGAGTGAGCGAAACATGTGCCGTCCTCCGCGCCGCGACGACGCTGACCGTCGCCGGGGCGAGTCTCGGATTCTCTCTGATCGGTTCGCCCGGAACGGCTTTCGCTGATTCCGGGGCGCGGGAGATCGGGCGCAGTCCGGGTCGCGAGGTCGTTCAGTTCGCGCCGAACGCCGTCTCGGTCACGTTCAGTACGGAACTGCGTGAGTCCGGGGCCTCGCTGAGCATCAGCACCAAGAACGGTGAGGTCGGCCGGGGCAAGGTCTCGACCGCCGACGGTGCGCTGCGCCGCGATCTGGTCAAGGGCGCGCCCAACGGCGAGTACCTGATCGAGTGGAAGGCCGTGGCGAAGAACGGCGAGAAGATGTCCGGCACGTTCAGTTTCACCGCCGGTCATCCGAACGACGATCCGCTGATCACCGGCGAACCTACCCCCGATCAGGAGACCGGCGAGACTGCCCAGCCACCTACGTCCTCTGATCTGGACCCCACGGCGACGCCTTCCCCGAAGGCCACCGACCCCACTAAGGCCAATCGCGGCGACATGTACGTGATCCCGCCTGCCCGGAGCCAGGAACCCCCCTCTGGCGGATCCTACGGTTCCCCTCTGCTTGCGCTGGCGGTCGGCGCCCTGCTGGTGATCGCTTCCGGGCTGGTCAGCCGCCGGCACGGACCGGTTGTGGCCGAGCGGCTGACCATCCGCACCCGGCGCGGCGTCTACTCGGTCTGAGATCCGGTTGCGACCTGCTCCTCCTGGCCCGTGATCTGGGGCAGGGGGAGCAGTCGCAGTTCCAGGGGGATCTGGTCGAGATCGATGACCCGGCCGCTGGCCGCCACGTAGGTTTTGGTCGAATTGAGGACGTTGTTGCTGGGTGACGCCGGTGCGTTGCCGGAGTCGGTGGCCGGGTCGTCCTCGTTCTCGATGGAGCCGGGCTCGGGCAACGTGATCCGGCGCCGGACCGGGCCGGGCTGAGCGCTCGGGGTTTTGGAGTCGGGCCTGTCTGGCCGGGGACTCGGGGCAGCGGGCATCCGGCTGCGGCGGTTCATCCGGAGCACTGTGCGGCCGACGCGGTTGAGCATCAGGGTGAGCGGGGAGTGCGGCGCCCGGATCAGCGTGACCACCAGCCAGGCCGAGACCAGGTACAGCGGCAGGAAATACATCGTGGCCAGCAGATCGGCGTACCAGCCGCAGGCCACGAACGCGGCGAGAGCCAGGATCGGTGCGCTCCGCGAGGTGCGGATGTGCTGACGGAGCGTCGGACGGTGGGCCGGTACCCGGATCGAACCGGTGTTCATCCGCAGCCAGTACACGGTCAGGGTTCCGGTTCCGAGTGCCGCCAGGGCCCTTCCCAGCCAACTCAGGCCGACTGAGGCGGTGCTGGCCGGGTCGAGGCTGATCAGGAGTGCGGCCCCGCCGATGGCGGCACCCCCGGCCAGCAACGGACCGATGCCGAACCTCCAAAGCCCACGGCGGTCCGCGGGAGTTCGCCAGGCCAGACGTACCCCGGCCAGCATGAGGAAGAGGTCGAGGCCCAGGGCGTAGCTGTTCTGGTTTTTGAAGGGCTGCTCGAGCAGGGGGGCGAGAACACCGACGAGGCCTATCGGGAGGGCCAGGGTGGCCAGGCCGACGAGGGCCGGGAGCAGGGGTTGCGGCCTGGCGGTGGCGATGAGGGGGAGTTTGGTGGTTACGGGCTCGGCAGGGGGTATTTCTGTTTCTGGGTGGCTGACAGTTGCGTCGGCTTCGCCCACCTGAACTGACCGGCTCGCCGGGGTTGCCTGGCTGACCCGGGGTGTCTTGCCTACGGGGTGTGCCTGACCCGCCTGGGGCGCTCCGCTTACCTGTCGTGTTTCGTCTGTCTGAGGTGTCGTGTCGGGCTGGGGTGTCTCTCTCGCCTGGACTGTTTCGCTCGCCGGAACTGCTTCGCCCATCTGGAGTGTCTCACCCAGCTGGGGCGCTACCCGGATCTGCCCTGTCGCGACGGCCTGGTGTGGTGCGCCGACCTGGACAGCTTCGCCCGCCTGAGATGCTTCTCCAGCCTGGCGTGTCGCGCTGACTTGGACTGTTTCGCCCGCCGGAACTGTTTCGCCCATCTGGAGTGTCTCACCCAGCTGGGGCGTTACCCGGATCTGCCCTGTCGCGACGGCCTGGTGTGGTGCGCCGACCTGGACAGCTTCGCCCGCCTGAAATGCTTCTCCAGCCTGGCGTGTCGCGCTGACTTGGACTCTTTCGCCCGCCGGAACTGTTTCGCCCATCTCGCGTGTCTTGCCCGCCGGGTGCGCCTCTCCCGCCTGACCTGCGTTGGCTGCCTTGGCGACGTGAGTTGTCGGCCCGGCCCGCCCCACCTCGGCTGGCGGAGTTGCCTCGGTCCGGGGTGCTGCGGCGTTCTGGGGCGATTCGGACGTGGCAGTCTTTCGGCGAAGTGCTGCTTTGCCGGAGGTTTCGCCCTCGCTCTGAGCCGGCTTCTGGCCCGGCCCGTTCTGCGTCTTCGGGGCTCGCGCCGTCTTGGCGTTCCTGATCTTCTTGGTCGGTGTGCGCTTGGTCCTTGGCGCCTTGCTGGTCTGGGCGGTCTGCCCGTTCCTGGTTTCCGTGACCACCGCGGCGCCGCTGGTCGACTCCGCGGCCGGGCCGACGTCCTCTGGTTGCTCCTGGTCCGGCCCGGGACGGGTGGCGGCGTTCATCAAAAACGGGACCCTTTCGGCCGGAGCGGACACCTGTGCCTGGCGAGGGGTGCCGCCTCGCCGGGCCCGCTGACGACTGCCCACTGCTGGAGCCCGGGCGTCCCCTCACAGGCCGCGAGCGCAGCCTATGGATCAACCCGGCGTAATCGAACCTCACACTGGGTGCGACGTGCGGGTAGGTCCGGATATCCGCTGTTCGACCCAGCCGCCCACCGCCCGCCTTGCCCCTGGTGCGGTGCACTGATCCCTGTTCGGCTGTCCTCCGCATGGGGTTCGTCCGGCCGGGCGGTCGCTGCCCTTCGGCTCTGTCCGACTTGACCCAGGGCTGATCCCAAGTTGTCGGTGGAGACGGTTATGGTCTGTCCATGATTCCGACGCGTGGAGCGATCCGGCTGACCCGGGCGGCGATGTTCTCGCTGTCCGCGGCCGGCCTGGCGATCGCCGCCCACGCCGCCGGAGGAGAAGCGGTCAGCCTGCCGGTGGCCCTGGCCTGTGTCCCGGCCGTCATGCTCGTGGTCAACCTGCTCGCCGCCCGGCGGCGCGGGCCGGTGTCCCTGGTCCTGGCCATGGCCGGCACCCAGTTCCTGCTGCACGCCGCCCTCATGGCCGCCGATCTGGCCGCCGGCTGCCGGATGTCCGCCCAGCACCTGAGCAGCCTGGCCGCAGCCGGCCCGGGCTCCGCCTCGGCTGCCACAGCTTCCGGGCACACCGCCGTCACCACCGCCACCTGCGACGCAACGGCCATGGCCGGGCACCAGGCCTCAGACATGTTCACGATGTCGCCGCGCATGTTCGCCGCCCACGCCCTCTCCGCCACCCTGCTCGCCCTGCTCCTGGCCAAGGGCGAGGCCGCCATCTGGGCCCTCACCAGCAGCCTGAGCTTCCGGCTCACCCTGCCGCGGATCCCCGAGCTGCCCCCGGCCCGCCGAGCCCTGCCCGTCCTCGTTCGCGAGGCCTTGCTGCCCCAGGCCGACGTGCCCCGCCAAAGCGTCCGACGGCGTGGCCCACCCGCCCTCGTCCCGCGCCTTTACCCCTGCTGAGTTCAGTTCTGCACCGATCTTCGGCCTGCGTCGGGCTTCGGCCTGCACCGATCTGCTTCGGCCTGCTGAGCCCAGTTCTGCACCGGGTCTCGGCCTTCACCAGGCTTCGGCTTGCGTCGGGCTTGGGCTTGCGTCGGGCTTCGGCCTGCGCGGAGATTCGATCTGCGTCGGGCTTCAGCCGCTGCCTGCTTTGCTGGTGGTCTGATTCAGCTGTGGCCCGCGTTGATCCTGATCTGCGGCGGGTCGTGGCCTGAGGTGGGTCTTGGCCGGCGCTGAGCCGTGGTCTGGGTCGGTCTCGGCTCTGGTCAGGCCGGACTGGTTTCGCGCCTGGTCTGTGCCGGTCTCGGTCGGCGCTGATCTGGAGTGGCGTTGGTCTGGAGTGGCGTTGGTCTGGAGTGACGCTGATCTGGAGCGGTGCTGGGGGCCATGGTCTGCGTTGACCTTGGCCGGGGCTGATCCGGGCCGGTGTTCAGCTGTAGCCCGCATCGATCCGGATCCTGCTGTGGCCTGTGTCGGCCTTCGACCAGCGTTGTGTCGTGGTCTGGGTCGGTCTCGGCCCTGGTTTGGCCCCGATTGGCGTCGAGCCTGGTCTGTGCTGGTCTCGGCCAGCGCTGACCTGGAGTGGTGCTGATCTGGAGCGGTGCTGGTCCGGAGTGGTGTTGGTCTGGAGCGGTGCTGGGGGCCATGGTCTGCGTTGACCTTGGCCCGGGCTGATCCGGACCGGTGTTGGTTCGTCGCTGGTATTGATCCGGATCCTGCGGTGGGCCACGCACGGCCGGTGTCGGGTCTAGGCCAGTGCTGTGCCGTGGTCTGGGTTGGTCTCGGCCTGTTGGCCTTGGTCTGTGACCTGGACCGGGACTGACCTGGACCGGGACTGACCTGGACCGGGACTGACCTGGACCGGCGCTGAACCCATGGTCCTGAACTGAACTCAAGCTGTGCTGAGCATCGAGTTGAGCCGTGACCTGCACCGAGCCTCGAATGACGCCGGACGTGGCCCGAGCCCGGGCTACGACTCGTGCTGTTTCCCGGCCGGGCTCAGTGCCGTTCAGCCAACCGCAGCTCGGCCTTGGCACCCATGACCTCCAAGCTCGGATCGGGAAGACAAAGCAACGTCACAGCGTCTTTTGTCTTCCCGGTGTTCTGGAAACCACCTAAGGCGGCCGGTGAGCCGTCCATCATTGACCTGCTTACAGAGAGATTGAGAACGATGTCGCACAATCGCGTTTCCCTGGCCGCCCGCGCCGGGGCCACCCTCTTCGCCGCCGCCGCGATCAGCCTGGCCGGTGCGGCCGTGGCCGAGGCCCATGTACGGGTCACGCCGGACAGCACCGCCGAGGGCGGCTACTCGCGCCTCACTTTCCGGGTGCCCAACGAGTCCGACACCGCCGGCACCACGTCCGTCGCGGTCAGCCTGCCCACCGACACCCCGTTCAGCTCGGTGATGACCAAGCCGGTTCCGGGGTGGAAGGCCGAGGTCGTCGAGGCAGAGCTGCCCGAGCCGATCGAGGTGGACGGGGCGACGGTCACCAAGGCTCCGGCCACGGTCACCTGGACCGCCGAGGGGGACACCCAGATCAACCCGGGGGAGTACCAGGAGTTCTCCATCTCGGTCGGCCCGCTGCCGAAGATGGGTACCACGATCGAGCTGCCGACCAAGCAGACGTACTCCGACGGCGAGGTCGCGGACTGGAACCAGCCCACGGTCGAGGGTGAGGAAGAGCCCGAGAGCCCGGCGCCGGCGTTCGAGGTCACGGCGGTTGAGGCGGGCGGTCACCACGCAGCAGCGGCCACCGACGCTGACGCCGAGGAAGCGGACGAGGAGACGGCGGACGCGAGCAGCTCCGACTCGGCGGCCCGCTGGCTGGGTGCGGGCGGTCTGGCCGTAGGTGTTGCCGGTCTGGCGTTCGGTGCGCTGGCCTGGCGCCGGGCCTCGGCTGTCCAGAACAACAAGTAAGGGGAACCGGTGATGAACAGCGGTAAGAAGCGACTGGGCGCCAAGTTCGCCGCCGTACTGGCCCTGGTGCTGTCCGGCCTGGTGCTCGGGGCCGGCCCGGCCTTGGCGCACGACGCGCTGACCGAGTCGAACCCGGAAGACGGCTCCACCGTGAAGACCCTGCCGGACGAGATCGAGCTGATCTTCAACAACAACCCGCTCGCGCTCGGTTCGGTGGTGCGGATCGAGGGCCCGGACGGTGACGTCACCGAGGGCAAGCCGAAGATCGTGGACGAGACGGTCAGCCAGGCGATCGCGCCCGGTGCGGCGGCCGGTGAGTACCAGGTCCAGTGGCGGGTGACCTCGTCGGACGGCCACCCGATCTCCGGCGAATTCTCGTTCACCGCCGAGGCCGGTAACGAGGCACCGGCCACGGTCGAACCCACGGCCGAGGCCACCGAGACCACGGTGGCCGAGACCACCGCCCCGGCCGAGACGGCTACCGAAGTTGCTACCGAGAGCACCAGCGCAGAAGCAGATTCCGGCGGCACCTCGCCGGTCCTGATCATCACCCTGGCGGTGCTCGCCGTGGTGATTCTCGGTGCCGTGGTGTACGTGTTCGTGCTGGCCCCCAAGCGCTCCAGCGAGAACTGACCAAGCGGACCGGCCCGCTCGTCCAACCGGGCGGGCCGGTCAGCGCGGTTCCGGCAGAACCACCGTCACCCGACGGTTCTCGCGGCGCCCGGCGTCGGTGACGTTCGGCCGGCGCGGGCTTCGCTCGCCGAAACCCTGCACTTCCAGACGCACATCCACCTGGTCCAAGCGGTCGCTCAGAGCCTGGGCCACGGCCATCGCCCGTCGCTTGGACAGCTTCAGGTTCTCCGCCCGGCTGCCCACACTGTCGGTGTACCCGTTCACCTGAATGCTTCCCTGCACACCGATTTCGCGGATGTGCCCGGCCAGCGCGTCGAGTCGGTTGCCGGACTTCGGCGACACCTCGAACGAGCCGGACCGGAAGAGCAGGTCGGACAAGAACGTGTATTCGCGCCCAGGCTGCACGGTCGGCACGACGTGGGGCTTCTGCTTGGAGACGATGAGCGCGCCGGAGCTGGACCCGTCACCGCCCGCTCGGGGAGCGTCGGTGACAGACGGAAGGCTTGCCCCCAGCTGATCCGCAACCGAAGAGCCGGCGGAGGAACCCGTCACCGCAGAAGACGTTTGCTGCACCGGAACAATCACATTCACCACCACCCAAGCCAGCAGAGCCAGCGCGGCCAATGCCATCAGCACGCCCGCCAGCGCAGCCCGATGCCGCCCCCACCAGACCGCACGCCAGCTCAAAGGCGGTGGCCGATCTACCTCAGCCGCTGGCGCTACAGGGGGATCCGGAGCTGAAGCCTGAAGCACCTGCACCCCGCGCTCTTCCCGCGAACGCGCCACCGCAATCAGCGCACTCGCCACCCCGCCAGCCGAATTCACTCCCTCCGGATCGTGCAGCGCCGCCCAGTCCAGCCACAAGGTGAGCTTGCGAACCAGTCCGTCGGCACCGAACTCGGCCACCGCCCGCAACGGCATCCGAACCCTTGCAGCCGACTCTGAAGTAGTTCGTCGCGGCACTAGCCTCGCCTCGACCACGGCCTCCTCGGAGACTTCACCGGTCGAGATCAGCCGCCGCGAAGGTGCCCAGGCGAGTTCCCGAACCAGCGCCGACAGTTCCTGACCCGCGCGCCGGAGTTCATCGTGCCCTCGAAACACAAGATCACCTTCGCGCCGGGGCACCCGCAGGCAGGCGTCATGGCTAAAGCAAAGGACGAGCGCGTCCAGATCGCATTCGATCAGCGAGTCGCGTAGTTGCTTGAGTGGATCGCGATGGGGCGAGGCATCAGCATCGAGACCGTCGCCTGGCGAGGAGCCAGGATTCACGTCCATCACGTGCGTCCCACGGGTGCTCGTCCTGCCGGGCAAAGGGACAGTTCTGCCGGAGCGCGCACGGAGAAAGACTGAGTGCTACCGGTATCGCTGCGCAAGCAGACGGGCCATCCCACCGGTACTTCGCTGCCCAGGCAGGGAGTTCTGATGCAGGGGTACGGGCCGCAGCCTCCTCAAGAGACAAAACGCGCCCACCCCGTCCCAAATTGGAGACGGGGTGGGCGCGTAGGTGAGGAACCGAACCGAAGGTGCCCTACCGCACGGAGCTCTTGGCCAGCAGTCGGCCCACCGCGTGCAGCGGCACCTCGACCCAGCCGGGCCGGTGCCGCGTCTCGTAAACCACCTCGTACAGCGCCTTGTCGAGCTCCAGCGCCCGCAACAACGCAGCATCCTGACGCGGGTCACGCCCGGCCTCGGCGGCATACCCCGTGAGGTAGGCCTCCCGGCACTCCCCGGCCCAGGTGGAGGCCGCGAGCGCCCGCGGGTCGTCGTCGGCCAGCCCGAGAACCGAGTGACGAGCGGCGTAGTCGAACGAGCGCAGCATGCCGGCCACGTCGCGCAGCGCCAGGTCGGGATCGCCGCGCTCGGCCAGGGGCCGCAGCGGCTCACCTTCGAAGTCGAGCAGCACCCAGCCCCGGGCCTCGGAGTACAAGGCCTGACCCAGGTGCAGGTCGCCGTGGACGATCTGCAGGTCCGGCGCCTCGCTCAGATGCCGGACCTGGTCGACCACCTCGCCTGCCGCGTCGGCGTACTCGCTCAGCGCCGGAGCTGCCTCCAGCGCCCAGTTCAGCCGCTGCCGCAGGTGATCGGCCAGCGCGGCCAGGGTGAGCGAGGTGCTGGGACGGGTGGGCAGGACTTCGGCGAGCGCAGCGTGCACGGCCGCGGTGGCGGCACCCAGCTGGGCCGACAACTGCGCGAAAGTCTCTCCGTTGGTTACCGCACCGGTAGCCACTCGCCAGCCGTCGGCGCTGCCGGCGACGAACTCGGCCGCGGCGGACAGGTGCCCCCAGGCGGGCTGACCGCCCGGCTGCACCCACTCGCCCTCGACCCAGCCGACCAGCCGGGGCACCCGCTCGTTGCCGGCCCGGGCCAGAGCACCCGGCACGACCACGTCGGGGTTACGGCCGGACTGCAGCACCCGGAACAGCTTGATCATCACCGGATCGGCGCCGTCCGCACCGACGATGATCGAGGTGTTGGACTGCTCGCCGGAGAGCACCTTGGCCGGGCGGTGCGGATCGGGCGGGGCTTCACCCGCCCGGCGCACTCCCCGCACCCGGCTGCGCGGGGTACCGGCCTCGGACATCGCCTCGCTGGAGGAGGCGATCAGCTCGGTCCAGGCCGCCACGAAGTCCGGGTCGTGCGGGGCGTCGTAGACGTACCGCACGCCGTCGGGGGTACGCAGCTCGCCCAGCAGGGCGTGAGCGAGCTCGGCCACCGGCTCGCTGCGGTAGGTGAGCGGCACCTGGTAGGTGGCCGCTCCCGCGTCCGAGGCCGGCTGCCCGGCCGGCAGCGCACTGATCAGGTGCACCACGATGCCGACCCGCCGCCGGATCGCCGCCTCCGGGGCGACTACCGGCCGCCCTTCGGTGGGCAGCGGGATCTCCCCGGTGGCCGGCTCGACCACCGACGGCGCCGGGACCGGCGGGACCAGAGTGATCTGGCCTGCCGGCGCCAGCGAGACCCCGCCGTGCCCGGCCGAGAACCAGCGCTGCCGGGGTAACCAGCTGGCCAGCAACCCGGCGATGTCGACGGCACCGGTGACCGGTTCGTTCATCGGGCGGCTCCTGAAGTCATCGGGCGGCCCCGGCGTTCACGCTGGCGGCCACCGAGTTGCCGATGGAGCGTGCGGTCGGGTCGATCGGCGGCGTGATCGAGAGCCAGTAGAAGTCCCGCGAGCCCATCGTCAGGGTGAGCTCGGCACTCTGCGGCACCGGCTTGAACCCGGTCCCGCCGAAGATGTCGCTGATCTCGTGATCGGCGGTCCAGTGCGGCAGGTGCAGGGTGGTGGCCTGCGCGGTCCGGCTGAGGTTGTTGACGCACAGCAGGATCTCCGGCTCCTCGCCGGTCTCCGGATCGCCCTGGAACACCCGCAGGAAGGCCAGCACCGCCGGGTTGTCGGCCTCGACCGCCTGGTAGGTGCCCATCCCGAAAGCCGGATGATCGCGCCGGATCTGCAGCATCGAGCGCACCCAGTTCAGCAGCGAGCTGGAGGTGGCCATCTGCGCCTCCACGTTCACCGCCGCGTAGTGGTACTGCAGCGACTGCACGGCCGGCAGGTAGAGCTTGCCCGGGTCGGCGGTGGAGAAGCCGGCGTTACGGTCGGGCGTCCACTGCATCGGGGTGCGCACCGCGTCCCGGTCGGGCAGCCAGATGTTGTCGCCCATCCCGATCTCGTCGCCGTAGTACAGCGTCGGGCTGCCGGGCATCGACAGCACCAGCGCGTGCGCCAGCTCGATCTCGGCCCGCGAGCCGTCCAGCAGGGTCGCGAGTCTGCGCCGGATGCCGATGTTGGCCCGCATCCGCGGGTCCGGGGCGTACCAGCCGTACATCGCGGCGCGCTCTTCGGTGGTGACCATCTCGAGCGTCAGCTCGTCGTGGTTACGCAGGAAGGTGCCCCACTGGCCGTGCGCCGGGATGTCCGGGGTCTCGGCCAGGATGTCGACGATCGGCTTGGCCTTCTCGTCCCGCAGCGCGTAGTAGATCCGCGGCATCACCGGGAAGTGGAAGCACATGTGGCACTCGGGCTCGTCCTCGGTACCGAAGTACTCGACCACGTCCTTCGGCCACTGGTTGGCCTCGGCCAGCATGATCCGGCCCGGGTACTCCTCGTCGATGGTGGAGCGCAGCTTGCGCAGGAACCCGTGGGTCTGCGGCAGGTTCTCGCAGTTGGTGCCGTCCTCCTCGAACAGGTACGGCACCGCGTCCAGCCGGAACCCGTCGATCCCCATGTCCATCCAGAACCGGACGACGTCGAGGATCGCCTCCTGCACCGCCGGGTTCTCGAAGTTCAGGTCCGGCTGGTGACCGAAGAACCGGTGCCAGAAGTACTGCCGGCGCACCGGGTCGAACGTCCAGTTGCTGGACTCGGTGTCGACGAAGATGATCCGGGCGTCCTGGTACAGCTCGTCCGAGTCGCTCCAGACGTAGAAGTCGCCGTACGGCCCCTCCGGGTCGTTGCGGCTGGACTGGAACCACGGGTGCGCGTCCGAGGTGTGGTTGATCACCAGGTCGGTGATCACCCGCAGCCCCCGGGCGTGCGCCTGGGCGACGAACTCCTGGAAGTCCGGCATGGTGCCGAACTCCGGCAGCACGGCGCAGTAGTCGGCGATGTCGTACCCGCCGTCGCGCAGCGGCGAGGCGTAGAACGGCGGCAGCCACAGGCAGTCCACGCCGAGCGACTGGATGTAGTCCAGCTTGCCGATCAGACCGGTGAAGTCACCCGAGCCGGAGCCGTTGGAGTCGGCGAAGGCCCGGACCAGCACCTCGTAGAAGACGGCCTTGCGGTACCAGTTGGGGTCGTTGTCGAGACCCTGATGGATACCCACACCACTGATGTTCCTGGGCAACCTAGACCCTCCTGACATGGAGGACGTGGGCGGGCTGGAAGTAGGGGTCGAGACGCACGTAGTTGCGTTCCTGCCACGGGTAGGTCGTGCCCGTGATCAGGTCCTCCACGATGAAGCCGTCGAACCAGTCCAGGCCCAGGGCGGGCATGTCCAGGTGCACGGTGGTCTCGCGCGTGGTGTGCGGATCGAGGTTGACGACGACGATGAGCACGTCCTCGGGGCCACCGGCCGTCTCGCTCGACTCCACCCGCCGCGAGTAGCAGATCACCTGCTCGTCGTCGACGGTGTGGAACACGGTGTTGCGCAGGCGCTGCAGAGCCTTGTGGTTACGCCTGATGTCGTTCAGCCGCGTGATGTACGGCGCGATCGAGCGGCCGTGGTTGGCGCCGCCCGGCTCGTAGCTGCGCCAGTCCCGCGGGCGGTACTGGAACTTCTCGCTGTCCAGGTACTCCTCACGACCGGGCAGCGGCGCCCCCTCGCAGAGCTCGTAACCGGAGTACATGCCCCAGTTCGACGAGAGGGTGGCGGCCAGCACGGCCCGCAGCTTGAAGGCCGAGGGACTCGCGTCCTGCAGGAACTCGTGCAGGATGTCCGGCGTGTTAGGCCAGAAGTTCGGCCGCATGTAGTCGGCACTTGAGCCGGTCAGCTCGGTGACGTACTCGGTCAGCTCTTCTTTGGTGTTGCGCCAGGTGAAGTACGTGTACGACTGGTGGAAACCGACCTTGCCGAGGGTGTGCATCATCGCCGGGCGGGTGAACGCCTCGGCCAGGAACAGCACCTCCGGGTTCGTGGCGTTGACCGAGCGGATCAGCCACTCCCAGAACGAGACCGGCTTGGTGTGCGGGTTGTCCACCCGGAACACCTTGATCCCCCGGTCGATCCAGTACCGCACCACCCGCAGGATCTCGGCGGCCAGGCCGGCCGGGTCGTTGTCGAAGTTCAGCGGGTAGATGTCCTGGTACTTCTTCGGCGGGTTCTCGGCATAGGCGATGCTGCCGTCGGCCCGGGTGGTGAACCACTCCGGGTTGGACTTGGCCCACGGGTGGTCCGGCGCGCACTGCAGGGCCAGGTCCAGCGCGATCTCCAGGCCCAGGGCCTTGGCGGTGGAGACGAAGTGGTCGAAGTCCTCCACCGTGCCCAGGTCCGGGTGGATCGCGTCGTGCCCACCCTCGTCCGAGCCGATCGCCCAGGTCGAGCCCGGGTCGCTCGGGCCCGGGGTGAGGGTGTTGTTCGGGCCCTTGCGGTTGACCCGGCCGATCGGGTGGATCGGCGGCAGGTAGACGATGTCGAAACCCATCGCCGCGGCCGCCGCCAGCCGGGGCTCGGCCTGCCGGAACGTGCCGGAGATCCAGCGCCCGTTCTCGTCCAGCCGGGCGCCCTCGGAGCGCGGGAACAGCTCGTACCAGGCCGAGAACAGCGCCCGCTCGCGCTGCACCTCGAGCTTCAGGGCCGGCGAGGGGGAGACCATGTCACGCAGCGGGCTCTCGTTCAGCGCGCCCTTGACCTGCAGCGACAGCCCGGCCGCGAGCCGCTCGGAGATCGAGCGGTTGCTGTTGCGCAGCACCGCCGCGGCCTCGGTCAGGTTGAGCATGGGCTTGCGCCGCTGCTTGGTCTCCTTGACCGCCCGCTCCATCAGCCGGGCGCCCTCCTCGAGCATCAGCTCGACGTCGACCCCGGAGCCGATCTTGATCACGGCATCGTGTTCCCAGGTGCCGTACGGATCGCTCCAGCCCTCGACCTGGTACGTCCACACCCCGATCCGGTCCGGCGTGAAAGTCGCGTGGTAGCGGTCGGTCCCGGGCGCGCCCGGGCTCATCCGGACCTCGGTGTGCCGTCTGCCCTCCGGATCGATCAGCACCGCGGTGGCGGCGACCGCGTCGTGCCCCTCCCGGAACACGGTGGCGCTCACCGTGACGGTCTCGCCGACGACGGCCTTGGCCGGCCAGCGGCCACCGTCGACGTTCGGCGTCACCCCGGTGACCGGGATGCGTCCGATGCCGGGACGTCCGTAGACGACCGACGCACTTTCACCCTTGCCCTGAGCGAGGTAGGGGGCAGGGGCGGCGCTCGCGGGGAGCGAGGCGTCCTTGCCGTTGTACTCAGGGGCCGAGCTGGTCTGTGTCTCCATACGTTTACCCGTTCCCGCGACGCCTGAGATGCGGTCGATCTGATCGAAGCCACTGTGGAGGCTCATGGACGCTTCCGACGACCTTCCCGGCAGGGCACTGCGGCCCCCGCCAATTCCGAACTGCACACGTGCCCAACATCCAGGTACCAGGGTCGGTCATGCTGGGGGGTCCCCGCATTTCCACCGCACCGTCACCGTCGAACCGCCATCGGAACGCACTCGTTGCGGTACCCGCTGTTCACCTGGTGACGCCAGGACCCGCCGGCCGCTGCGCCGAGGGTGCCGGTCGCCGACCATCAGGATTCATGGTCGCGCTCACGACACCCCAGGCCCAGATCCAACCAGACAGTAGTTTCAGGGCGATCACTGCGGTGCTTCAAAACCTATCGGCAGGGCGCGGGTGAAACTTCTTGCGAGTTCCGCAAGAGGTTCACCGTCTCGCCGCGAGATCGCCGGCCACCTGTCCTAGGGTGGCCGGGTGAGAGCGATCCGCCGATTCACCGTCCGGACCGTCCTGCCCGAGCCGCTCAAGCCGCTGGACGAGCTCGCCAGCAACCTCAGATGGTCGTGGCACCGGCCGACCCTGGAGTTGTTCGCCTCGCTCAGCCCGGCCCGCTGGGAGGCGGCCCGCCGCGACCCGGTGGCCATGCTGGGTTCCTTCTCGCCGGAAGAGCTGCAGAATCTGGCCGCTGACCGGGATTTCGTGGCCCGCCTCGAGCAGGCCGCCGCCGACCTGCACGGCTATCTGAGTGAACCGCGCTGGTACCAGAGCCTGGACGCCGAGCTCGCCGCCGAGTCCCGGGCCCCCGCGCCGCGCTCGATCGCGTACTTCTCCCCGGAGTTCGGGATCACCGCCGTCCTGCCGCAGTACTCCGGCGGCCTCGGCATCCTGGCCGGCGACCACCTGAAGTCGGCCAGCGACCTGGGCGTGCCGATCGTCGGGGTGGGCCTGCTGTACCAGCGCGGCTACTTCGAGCAGTCGCTCACCCGCGACGGCTGGCAGCACGAGGACTACCCGGTGCTGGACCCGCACGAGCTGCCGATCTCGCTGGTGCGCGAGGCCGACGGCACCCCGGCCGAGGTCAGCGTCACCCTGGCCGGCGGGCGGCCGCTGGTCGCGCACCTGTGGAAGGCCCAGGTCGGCCGGGTGCCGCTGTTGCTGCTGGACTCCGACCACGAGGCCAACGACGAGGCCTTCCGCGCGGTCACCGACCGGCTCTACGGCGGCACCCCGGAACACCGGCTGCACCAGGAGATGCTGCTCGGGATCGGCGGCGTGCGCGCGCTACGGCTGTGGAGTCGGCTCACCGGGGCGCCGGCGCCCGAGGTCTACCACACCAACGAGGGCCACGCCGGGTTCCTCGGTCTGGAGCGGATCAGCGAGCTGGTCGGCACCGGCCTGAGCTTCGACGAGGCCCTCGAAACGGTCCGGGCGGCCACCGTCTTCACCACCCACACCCCGGTCCCGGCCGGCATCGACCGGTTCGCCCGCGAGCTGATCATGAGCCACTTCGGCCCGGAGAGCGGGCTTGCGGGCCTGAGCGTGGAACGCGTGCTGGCGCTCGGCGCGGAGACCTACCCGGGCGGCGACGCCGCGGTGTTCAACATGGCGGTGATGGGCCTGCGCCTGGCCCAGCGGGCCAACGGGGTCTCGCAGCTGCACGGGGTGGTCAGCCGGGAGATGTTCGACGGGCTGTGGCCGGGTTTCGACCCGCCGGAGGTGCCGATCACCTCGATCACCAACGGGGTGCACGCGCCCACCTGGGTGGATCACCGGATGATCGAGCTGGCCGAACAGCACATCGGCCCGCAGATCCGTTCCGAGGCGCGGGCCTGGGAGGAGATCGGCAAGATCCCGGCCGACCAGCTGTGGGCCACCCGCCGGCAGATGCGCGCCGACCTGGTCACCGAGTCCCGGCAGCGGATGCGGGCCTCCTGGCTGCGGCGCGGGGCGAGCAACGCCGAACTGCACTGGATCGACGACATCCTCGATCCGGACGTGCTCACCATCGGGTTCGCCCGCCGGGTGCCCACCTACAAGCGGCTCACCCTGATGCTGCGCGACCCGGAGCGGCTCAAGCGTCTGCTGCTGCACCCGGAACGGCCGATCCAGCTGGTCATCGCCGGGAAGTCGCATCCGGCCGACGAGACCGGCAAGCGGCTGATCCAGCAGATGGTGCGCTTCGCCGACGACGCCGGGGTACGGCACCGGATCGTCTTCCTGCCGAACTACGACATCGCCATGGCGCAGTCGCTCTACCCCGGCTGCGACGTCTGGCTGAACAACCCGCTGCGGCCGTTCGAGGCCTGCGGCACCTCGGGGATGAAGTCCGCGCTGAACGGCGGGCTCAACCTCTCGGTGCTGGACGGCTGGTGGGACGAGTGGTTCGACGGCGAGAACGGCTGGGCGATCCCGACCGCCGACGGTGTGGAGGACCCGGACTACCGCGACGACCTGGAGGCCGCGGGCCTTTACGACCTGCTGGAGAACGAGGTCGCGCCGCGGTTCTACGAGCGTGATGCCGAGGGGCTGCCGCAGCGCTGGCTGTCGATGGTCCGCCACACGTTCGCCTCGCTCGGGCCGAAGGTCCTGGCCAGCCGGATGGTCGCCGACTACGTGCGCCAGCTCTACCTGCCCGCCGCCGACGCGGGCCGGGCGACCACCCCCGAGGTGGCGCGCGATCTGGCTGCGTTCAAGGCCCGGGTGCGCACTTCCTGGCCGGGGGTGCGGGTGGAGCACGTCGACTCCTCCGGCCTGTCCGACAGCCCGCAGGTCGGCGATCAGCTGAGCGTGCGGGCGGTGGCCTTCCTGGACGGGCTGGACCCGGACGACGTGCAGGTCCAGGTGGTGCACGGGCGGGTCTCGCCGGAAGACCTGATCACCGATTTCGTGGTGCAGGACCTGCAGTACGCCGGGCCTGCCGACAACGATCCGGCCGACGGAAAGCACGTGTTCGAGGGGCATCTGACCCTGCGCCGGACCGGGCCGTTCGGTTACACGGTGCGGGTGCTGCCCAGGCACGAGGGCCTGGCTGCTCCCGCGGAACTGGGGTTGGTCACCAACGCCTGATCGCCGACGTCGGTGCCCACGTACGTCTCCGATGTGCGGACGTTGTGGGCACCGAAGTCTGGTTGCGCACCTCGGTGCCCGCCCCGATCCCATCTGGCCGAGATGCGTGGTGAGGGCGTACAACTCGTGGCCACCCCCGCACTTGAGAGCCGCTCGCAGGAGAAGGTGAGCCGACCGGGTGGGGTGCGTGCCTCGTCCCACATCGGTGAACGACTTCAGCGAACGGTCCGTGTGCCCGATCACAGGGCAGACGGGAGGACCGGCGATGAAGACCTGGCACGTGAGGTTCCGCAGTTACAACGACGAGGCCGAGACGCCCTGGCGGCTGTTCGGGGTGGACGAGCTGACCGGCGAACCCGCCGAGTACGTGGGTGAGGCGGCCGACGCCCTGCGGCAGCTGGAGGACGATCTGCGGCCGGGGGTGGTCGGCGAGAGCCAGCTGATCCACGCCGCGGACCATCTGGTCCTGATCGACGAGGACGACTTCGGCGAGCGCTACTACTACGAGTACCACCTGATGGACCCGCACCGGCGTCGCTCGTCCTCGGGCGGCTCGGTGTCCGTCGGTCGGCTGCCGGTGGACGAGTCGGGGCTGATGCCGCACCGCTTCCTGGCCGAGTTCCAGGACGTCGCGGCTGAGGTCGGCATCGATCTGCAGCTCACCCTGGCCCATCTCGACCCGCGGGCCGGACGCCAGGTGGGCGAGCTGCTGGCCTGGGCGCTGGAGCCGGTGCTGGACGAGGGCAACCTCGACGCGGCCGTGCGCAACGTGATGACGATGTATCTCTGGCTCTTCATGGTCGGCCGGGAGCACTGCGCCCGCGGCTACCCCTCACCCGTCGTGCCACCGGAGGGTGCTGAGGCCGCCCGGCAGGTGATCGGGGAGCTGGCGGAGTCGGAGTTCCTGGTCGGGGCGGCCCGGGCGGTTCCTCCGGCACCGGGTACCACCGGCTTCGCGGCCGAGTTCGCCGAGGTCTGCGAGGACGTCTCGATCGACTACGAGCACACCCTGATCGACCTGGACGAAGAGGTCGGGCACAAGGTGATGCGCTTCGTGCACGAACTGCTGGCGCTGGGCAACCAGGACGATCCGGAACCGGCCCGGGACATGTTCTTCCGGCTGCTGAGCGGTGCGTTGTGGCTGTTCCGGCTGGGCCGGGCGCATGCTGCCCGGGGCTATCCGGCGCCGGTGCCCCGCGGGCAGTTCTCTGATCTGCCGGACACCTTGGACCAGTTCTTCGACGTTTGAGGCTCTATGTGTGGGCGCCGAGTTGTTTCAGCGGGCCACGTACAGGCGTAGCGAGTCCGGCGAGGGCGCGATCTCGGTGGCAGGGGTAAGCGCCTGCGTGCTGCCGGGGGCTGGAGGTCGGGGCTCGGCGCTGTCCCAGAGCAGCTCGTAGGAGCTGAGCGGGGGTACGTCGGGCAGGATCACCGTGGGCGGCTGAGCGGCGCCGGCGATGACCAGCAGCAGGGAACCGGTGGTCTCGGCCGGGCCGATTGCGGCCGGGGGTTCGGCAAACAGCACCTGCAGCATCCGGCGCTGACCGTCGCCCCAGTGCGCCATCGTCATCTCAGCGCCGTCCTCCGCGAACCAGGCCACGTCCCGCAGCCCGCTCGGGCCCTGCTCCCCGGTGAAGAAGCGGGAGGGGTGCACCGCGCCGAAGCGCTGCCGGAGCGAGATCAGATGGCGCGTGGTGGCCAGCAGATCCTCCTGCCAGTCGGCCAGCTCCCAGTCCAGCCACGAGACCGGGCTGTTCTGCGAGTAGGGGTTGTTGTTCCCGGCCTGGGTACGGCCGAACTCGTCGCCGGCCACCAGCATCGGTACCCCGGCCGAGAACAGCAGCGTCCCCAGCATGTTGCGGATCGAGCGGCGGCGGGCGGCCAGGATCACCGGGTCGTCGGTGTCTCCCTCGACGCCGTGGTTCCAGCTGCGGTTGTTCTCGGTGCCGTCGCGGTTGTCCTCGCCGTTGTCCTGGTTGTGCTTGACGTTGTAGGCGGTCAGGTCGGCCAGGGTGAAACCGTCGTGCGCGGTGATGAAGTTGACCGACGCCAGCGGGCCCCGGCCGGACTGGAAGGTGTCGGCCGAACCGGCGATCCGGGTGCCGAGATCCCGCAGTCCACCGGGCATCTCACCGGCGGCCACCCGGGCCCCGGAGGTCAGCCAGAAGTCCCGGACGTCATCGCGGTAGCGATCGTTCCACTCCCCGAACGGAGGCGGGAACTGGCCGGTGCGCCATCCGTCCGGGCCGACGTCCCAAGGTTCTGCTATGAGTTTCGCCCCCGCCAGCACCGGATCGACCCGCATCGCGACCAGCATCGGGTGGTCGGCGTGGAACTCGTTGTGCCCCCGGGCCAGGGTGGGGGCCAGGTCGAAACGGAACCCGTCCACGTCCATCTCCTGCACCCAGTAGCGCAGCGAGTCCAGTACCAGCTGCACCACCCGGGTCTGGGTGGCGTCCAGCGAGTTGCCGCAACCGGTGAAGTCGATGTCCCGGCCGTCGCCGTCCAGACGGTAGTAGGTGGCCGCGTCCAGGCCCCGCCAGGACAGCGTCGGGCCGGTGACCCCCGCCTCGCAGGTGTGGTTGTAGACGACGTCGAGCAGCACCTCCAGCCCGGCCTCGTGCAGCGTCTGCACCATCTGCCGGAACTCGGCCACCACCAGCCCCGGGTCCTCGGTGGCGGCGTACCCCGGGTTCGGGGCGAAGAAGCCCAGGGTGTTGTAGCCCCAGTAGTTGCTCAGGCCGCGCGCTTCCAGGTGAGCCTCGGACTGCGAGGCATGGATCGGCAGCAGCTCCAGCGCGGTCACGCCCAGGCCGGTCAGGTGCTCGATGGTGGCGGGGTGGGCCAGGCCGGCGTAGGTTCCGCGCAGCGCATCGGGCACGCCGGGCAGGTTCTGGGTGAGCCCGCGCACGTGGGCCTCGTAGATCACCGTCCGGGCCCAGGGGGTGTGCGGCTTGGTGGACGGCCGGGCTGTGGGAGCGGCGGTGACCAGGCCGTGCGCGGCGAACGGGGCCGAGTCGCGGTGATCCTGGATGCGGTGGTTGCCGAGCAGGTCAGCGCCCACCTGGTGCCCGAAAAGCTCTGGACGCAGGCGTTGCGGGGGCACGATCGCCCGGGCGTACGGGTCGAGCAGCAGCTTGGCCGGGTTGTGCCGGTGGCCCCGGCGCGGATCCCACTCGCCGTGCACCCGCAGGCCGTAGCGCTGGCCGGGCTGCACGTCGGGGACGAAGCCGTGCCAGATGCCGTAGGTGCGGTTCGGCAGATCGATCCGTCGTTCGCTCCAGCGACCGCTGCTGGGCACGTCCGGGTCGAGCAGGCAGAACTGCACCCGGTCGGCGTGCTGGGCCATCACGGCGACGTCCACGCCACCGTCGCGCGGATGCACCCCGAGCGGGTACGGGAGAGACCTGACGGGCGAAGCCATCCGCCCAGTCTGCCGGAACCGCCGGTGAGCGCACGGCTACCGCGCCCGCCGGTGCCGGGAGCCGGTGTCGGCGTCGCACGGGTGGGCGAAAGGACTAGGGTTCCGGGCATGACCGATCCCACGTCCCTGCCCTCCTTCCCGCCCCCGCCGGACGAGCACCCGCTGCGCGGCAAGGTGCTGGACGCCATGATCGACGAGGGGCACCAGCCGCGGATCGACGAGGACGGTGACGTCGCCGTCTCGGTCCAGGAGCAGATGCTGTTCGTCCGGTGCCTGGACACCCAGCCGCCGATGATGCGGGTGTTCGGCCAGTGGTTGCTGGACGACTCGCTGGCCGGTGACGAGATCACCCGGCTGCGCGCGGCGAACGCCGTCACCAGTGCGCTGAACCTGGTCAAGGTCACGGTGAACGCCGACCGGCTGGCGGTTGCGGTGGACCTGATCGTCGCCGACGAGATGGACCTGGGCCCGTTGCTCACCGCCACCCTGGAGGCGGTGCTCGGCTCGGTGCGCACCTGGCACCAGACCGTGCAGCAGCTGATCGACGGCGGCGACGAGCCCGAAGAGGCCTGAGCCGGCTGATCCGGTGCCCGCCGGGCCGGGATGGGCGCCCTGCGTGGTGCCTCATCCCGGTTCGTCCGGATAAGGTCGGTTTCGGCTCTGGTGGCGGCGGTGGAGAGGGAGTGGCGACGTGAGTGAGCTCGTACGCCTGGAGGTCGAGGACTCGATCGCAACCCTCCGCCTGGACCGGCCCAGGATGAACGCGCTGAACACCGAGCTGACCGAGGGCATCCGCGCGGCGGCCGAGGAAGCCTCCCGGCGCCGTGACGTGGCCGCGGTGGTGGTCTACGGCGGGGAACAGGTCTTCGCCGCAGGCGCCGACATCAAGGAGATGCAGCCGCTGGGCTACAGCGAGAGCCTGCTGCTCGGCGGGCGGCTGCAACAGGCGCTGGACGAGGTCGCCGCAATCCCCAAGCCGACCGTGGCCGCGATCACCGGCTACGCCCTGGGCGGCGGCTGTGAGCTGGCGCTGGCCTGTGACTTCCGGATCGCGGCGGAGGACGCCCAGCTGGGCCAGCCGGAGATCCTGCTGGGCCTGATCCCGGGGGCGGGCGGCACCCAGCGGCTGCCCCGGCTGATCGGCCCGGCCCGCGCCAAGGACCTGATCTACAGCGGCCGGTTCGTCGACGCCGCCGAGGCCCTGCGGATCGGCCTGGTCGACGAGGTGGTGCCCGCCGCCGAGGTGTACGCCACCGCGCGCCGCCGGATGTCCCGCTACGTAGGGGCCGCGGCGATTGCGCTGCGGGCCGCGAAAGAAGCCGTCGACCGGGGCCTGGAGACCGATCTGGCCACCGGTCAGAAGATCGAACGGGCCCTGTTCAGCGGCCTGTTCGCGACCGAGGACCGCACACTGGGCATGACCTCGTTCATCGAGAACGGCCCGGGCAAGGCAAAATTCGAAGGACGTTGATGAGCGACGAGACGGCGACCGGCAGCAGTTCCGACGGTGGGCAGGTGCCCGCAGGGGTGGACCGGCCGACGCCGAGCGGTTCCGGTGGTTCGAGAAAAGCGGGCGCTTCCGGTCCGGCTGGTTCTGCAGTCCCTGGTTCTGCAGTGCCGGGTTCCAAGGCGCCTGGCTCGGCTGCGACGGGTGCGGCCGCCGGTGGTTCGCCCGCGAGTGGTGCGGGAACCGGTGGTTCGGCGTCTGGCGGTGCCAGGGTCGGCGCACGTGGTTCTGAGGCGGCCGGTGATTCGGTAGCCGGCGGTGATGGGGCGGCCAAGTCTCCGGTGCGCAGGCCGCAGGCCGGTCGCAGCGCCGCGCGTAAGGCTCCCGGCGAGGCGGCACCGAAGTCGGCTGCCCGCAAGCCCACCTCCAAGCGGGCGCCGGCCAAGAAGACCACGCCGCGAAAGCCCTCCACGACATCTACAGCCTCTACTGCGATGCCGTCCGATTCGGCTGCGCCCTCTGCTCCGGCTGAGTTGTCCAGTCCGGCTGAGGCGTCTGCCTCAGTGGAGCCGTCTGTTCCGGCGGTGCCTGCTACTTCGGTTGAGGCGTCTGCTTCGGTCACGCCGTCTGCTCCGGTAGTGCCTGCTACTTCCGCTCAGGCGTCTGCTTCGAGCGAGCCGTCAGCTCCGGTTGTTCGGTCCACTCCGCCGGTGGCGCCTGCTCCGAGTTCGGCTGGGCTGTCTGCTTCAGCCGCGCCTGGGACGCCTACTCCAGCTGCGTCGTCCGCCCCTGGGTCCTCTTCTGTTTCGGCTCAGTCGCCTGCTGCGACTGGGGCGTCCGGGTCGGAAGGGCCAGTTTCGGGGGAAGCAGTGCGCACTCCGGCCACACCTGCTGCTCCGACTGGTTCGGTGACGCCGTCGGCGCAGGTCGAGCCTGCGGGTTCGGCGGCTCCGGTGGTGCCGGCGCCCGAGGTCCCGGACAAGGTGCTGGCGGAGGCGGAGGAATCCCAGGCGCTCAAGAAGGTAAGCGTTCCGCAGGCTGCGTCGATCGCTGAGGATCGGGCTTCGGGGGCTGAGGCTGCTTCGAAGGTGGCTGGGGCTGCTGCGGTTTCGCCGGTGCCGGCCGAGCAGTCGGTGGACGAGGTCGCTGGCAGCGGTTCGGACGGAGCGCAGCCGGACTTGCGCGACGATCGGAAATCCGCGTCGGGCAATGGGGTTGAGCCCAAGTTGGCGGTGGGGAAGGTTGCGCAGGCGGGTTCTGCGGCGGAGCCGTCCGCTGAGCTGGGGCAGGCCGAATCGCAGCCCGGGAAGCCGCAGCCGGTGGAGCCCAAGCTTACGGTTGGTAAGGCGGCTGAGGTAAGCGCGTCTGCTGCGCCCGAGGCAGAGCGCCGGACCACGGCTGGTTCTAAGGAAGCTCAGCCCGTGACCAAGGGAGCTGCGGCCGACAAAGCCAGCAACGACGTCCCTAAGAAGAAAGCCGCGGCAGCGCCCGAAGGCCCGCGCCCGGGAGCAAAGGGCGCGCAGGGGGCCGGTTACGCCCGGGACCGGTTCGCGGTCATGGTCGGTGCGCGAGTGCTCCGTAAGGAGAAGTTGCCGTACAGCAACGCCCTGGAAGTTGGTGCGGGGGCGACGTTCGGCTTCTCCCTGGGCCTGCTGCAGTCCGGGGTGGTGAATCGGCTCTGGATCAGCGATTTGGCTACCTCCGCGCTGGCCGCCGCCCGCCGCCGTTCTGAGCAGTTCGGTCTGCGCATTCAGGGAGACGAGCTGGCTGACCCCGAGCTTCTTCCCTTCCCAGACGGCAAATTCGATCTGGTGGTGGCGCACGCGCTGCTGCACCGGCGAATGGATCCGGCGAACACGCTCACCGAGATGCTGCGGGTGCTGAAGCCGGGCGGACGGTTCGTGATCACGGGCGAGTCCACGCGGGCGAAAGACTGGGCGTCGCCTGGTTTCGCCCGAGCGCAGGGGAGCGTGGGACGGGTCGGGATGTCGCGTGCAGGTAAGGCGCGGACTCGGCTGCCGGAGAGGTTGCGCACCCTGACGGGGGCGCCGGATGCGCCGCCGGCGGTTCCGGATCAGCTGGAGGCGCTCGCGCTGGAAGCCGGAGCTCGTGAGGTGAAGGTGAAGCCCGAGGAGCTCCTGGCGACGGTGCTGCCTTACCCCGGTGCTGATCCTGGCCCGATGGTGATCCGTTCGCGGGAGCGGCTGTCGCAGGTGGACCGCAAGCTGTCGCAAGTCCTGCCGGCCTCGGCGTTCCCGACGGTGGGGATCACCGGCCTTCGCTGATAACAGGCCGATCGCTTCCTGGCCAAGGACAGCATGAGGATCGGGGCAGCGGACTTTGCTGCCCCGATCCTTGTATGTGGTTGCGGTAGATCGTGCGGAAAGGGGCAGGCGCTCAACCTGACGTAGGTGCGTGCCGAGGCTTGAGCCGTGAGCGAGCGCCCTGCCGAAGAGCCCGAGACGGCCCAGCAACCCGCGCAGCCACCCCAAGAACAAAGCCGCACCCTGATGATGCCGGTGCGCCCGGGAGTCATCCCACCCAGCGTGTTGCGCGCCGACGGCCCCCCGCCGGAGGTGCTGCGGCAGTGGAGCGATGCGCTCTCGGCGGCGGGCTTGTACGCGGAGGCGTTGGATGTGCATCCGGCGTTGGAACGGGTGGACGTCATCCGTCAGGCCGAACTGGCTGTGCTCGCGGGGATTCACACCAAGGCGCTGGAACTGCTGCAGGAGCTCAAAGCGGCGAAGTCGGACCGCACCAGCCGCAAGGTGGCCTCGCTGAAGCAGCGGGAGGTGGGCAAACCTGCCAGTCCGTGGTTGGAACTGCTCTCCCGGGTGGCCGAACTGCTGGCGGGGACCGGCGATTTGGAGGCGGTGAAGAGCGCCATCGGCGGAGTAGGGCCGTCGGCTGGCCTGGACTGGATCGTGGCGCTGGCCGCGGTTTCGGTGGGGGATCTCCCGATGGCCGCACCGTTGGCCCGTTCTGCGCGCGCCGGGGGCTGCCGTGACCTGCGGATGCTGACCATCGCCGCGGCGGACGATGCCCGGCAGGGGGAGCACCGCAAGGCGCTGGACTTGACCCGGCAGGCTCAGCGGATTGCCCTCCCTGACGAGGATCCGGCCGCCCTGACGGTGCACGTGCTGCAGCGCTGCGGTTTTGCGGAGGCGGCCAAGGCCTTGGCCGTAGCTGGGGTCGGCGAATCCCACCTGGCTCCCGCCTTCCGGGCGGACTGGAAGGCGGCCGCCACAGCTGCGGGGGCCGGCGGGATGGCCCTGCTCGGTCAGCAGATCAAGGCGTCGGCCCGCTGGTCCGAGCGACGGTCGGAGAAACGGGCCCGTGAGGCCGAGACCATCGCCACCTACGACCTGACCTGCCGTTGCTACGGCTCGGGCGGCTGGATCGGACCCGGCCGGCAGTTCTACCTGCAGCACCATCTGCACGAGCTGCTGCCCGCCCCGGTGGCCGGTCTGGACGCCCGGCTGATGATCTGCCGGGCCACCAGCCTGACCTTTCTCGACCTGGTCGCCCGGGAGATCACGCTGCCGGTGCCCTCCAGCCCGCCGAGCACCCAGTTCGCCGCCGACAGCGAAGAGGAGGAGCCCACCCCGGGGATGGGAGTGAGCCTCGGGCTGGCCCTGCCCGCCTGATTAAAGACAGGGCCCTGTGAGTTAATTCACGGGCCAGTGGCCGGAGTGACCGTCTGGCGTGAGTAGCGTGTGCACTCAGCGGCCCAGGAGTGGCCCCGCCCGGCCCGGATGAGAAACTGAACGCCTGGTAAGCGGATGGTCAGCTCAGGGTTTCCCGCAAGTACGCGAAGAGTCGAGAGGCGCTCATGAACATCGTGGTCTGTGTGAAGTACGTACCGGATGCCCAGGCCGACCGTGCATTCTCGCCGGACGACAACACTACGGACCGTGAGGTCGACGGCCTGCTCTCCGAGCTCGACGAATACCCGGTCGAGGAGGCGCTGAAGCTCGCCGAGGCCACCGACGGCAAGGTCATCGCGCTGACCGTCGGCCCGGACGACGCCGAGGACGCCGTGCGCAAGGCCCTGCAGATGGGCGCGCACGAGGGCGTGCACGTCCTCGACGACGCGATCCACGGCTCGGACGCCCTGGCCACCTCCAAGGTGCTGGCCGCGGCGCTCGGCAAGCTCGAGTTCGACCTGGTCCTGACCGGCATGACCTCGACCGACGGCACGATGGGCGTGGTCCCGGCGATGCTCGCCGAGCGGCTCGGCCTGCCCCAGGTCACCCTGGCCAGCGAGCTGACGGTGGCCGACGGCAAGGCCACGATCCGCCGGGACAACGACGCGAACACCGAGATCGTCGAGGCCGCCCTGCCCGCCGTGGTCAGCGTGACCGACCAGATCAACGAGCCGCGTTTCCCCTCGTTCAAGGGGATCATGGCGGCCAAGAAGAAGCCGTTGCAGACCTGGTCGCTGGACGACCTGGGGATCTCCGCGGACGAGGTCGGCCTGTCCGCCGCCTGGACGTCGGTCGCCGACGTCACCGCGCGCCCGCCGCGCACCGCCGGCCAGGTTGTCACCGACGAGGGCGACGGCGGCACCAAGCTCGTCGAGTTCCTCGCCGGCGCCAAGCTGGTCTGATCCCCCCGACGTCGCGCAGGAAAGGAAACTTCGAGAATGTCCCAGGTACTCGTGCTCGTCGACCACGTCGACGGCGCTGTTCGCAAGCCCACCACGGAACTGCTCACCATCGCCGCGCGCCTGGGTGAACCGGCCGCCGTGTTCATCGGCCAGGGGTACGACAACGCCGCGGCCACGCTCGCCGAGTACGGCGCCCAGAAGGTCTACCAGGTCGAGGGTGAGGGCATCGAGGACTACCTCGTCGCCCCCAAGGCCGAGGCGCTGGCCGCTGTGGTTTCCCAGGCCGGTGAGGTCGCCGCGGTGCTGCTGGCCAGCTCCGGTGAGAACAAGGAGATCGCCGGCCGGCTGGCCGTCAAGCTGGACTCCGGCCTGATCACCGACGCGGTGGACGTGCAGGCCGGCGAGAACGGCCCGGTCACCGTGCAGTCGGTGTTCGCCGCCGCGTTCTCGGTCACCGCCAGCGTCACCAAGGGCGTGCCGGTGATCACGGTCAAGCCGAACTCGGCCGAGCCGCAGACCGTCGCGGGCGTCACCCCCGAGCTGGTCAGCGTTCCGGTCACGATCTCCGACCTGGCCAGGACCGCCAAGGTGGTTGAGCGCCGGGCCAAGGAGAAGGGCGGGCGGCCCGAGCTCACCGAGGCCGCGATCGTGGTCTCCGGTGGCCGTGGCACGGACGGCAACTTCGGCCCGGTCGAGAGCTTCGCCGATGCGCTGGGCGGTGCCGTCGGCGCATCCCGGGCCGCGGTCGACGCCGGCTGGTACCCGCACAGCAGCCAGGTCGGGCAGACCGGTAAGCAGGTCTCGCCCACGCTCTATGTGGCCAGCGGGATCTCCGGCGCGATCCAGCACCGGGCCGGCATGCAGACGTCCAAGACGATCGTGGCGATCAACAAGGACCCGGAGGCGCCGATCTTCGAGCTCGTCGACTTCGGTGTGGTCGGCGACCTGTTCAAGGTGCTGCCGCAGGCCACCGACGAGGTGCTCAAGCGCAAGGGCTGATCTCGAGCAGGCGGGGGCGGTCCTTCCCGGGGCCCCCCCCCCC